>NZ_QXHD01000004.1:3401084-3401952 GCF_011009555.1 Adonisia turfae CCMR0081
TAATCTGTCGCCGATTGAGCGTACCTAGCTCCGGCAACAACACTAGAAAGCTTGCCGAAATTAGCGGGCCAATGCCTTTGGGCGAACGCAAAATAGACTTGCGCGCTTTCCACTCAGAGACTGAATCGCTAAGGTCTGCTATTTTCTCATCAAGTTGTTTTATCTTCTTTTCTAACCAGTCGATATGCTCACTCACTTCATCTCTGGCTGCACCCTTCACCAACAGTGTCCGACGGTTCTTCTCCGCGCTTAGAATCTCAACTAACTGCTGCCGACGCGTGACCCACTGCTTTAGCTCGCTTTCGGCGGCAGAGGCAAAGACTGTCGCGGCAGGCTCGGTCACCTCACCGTACTTGGCAATCACATAGGCATCAATCGGGTCGGTCTTTGTCAGCTTACTCAGGGCTCTGGCTAAGTCTCTGACCGGACGTGGGTTGACCACGCTTACTCGGATGTCATGCTGATGTAGCCTCAGCGCCATTCGTGCCTCGTGGCCGCCTGTGGCTTCGCATACAACGGCTGGATCCGTTCGTTCTAATACCTTTTGCCTCAGCGCTTCGATACCTGCCGCATCGTTGCTGTATGAGCTATAGGTTTCTGCGCTCAGGTCATACACATCCAGCTTGTCTTTATTGGGGCTCCATCCACTGCACTCTACCTTGCGTGATCCGGTCTCCCATGGGAACCTGGCGATTTTTTCGAGCTCTCAGTTAGATGAATAGTAGCGGTAACCTTGCTTGCGGTCGGACTATGATGAGCTATCATGAACGGGAGGACCTGGTCTAGTGCTACTACGCTTAGCGTATTTGAGTAGACTCCTAAACAAACCCGTTCTTAACATTTGCTCATCTGTTCTAGGGGATGACGG
>NZ_QXHD01000004.1:3401962-3405074 GCF_011009555.1 Adonisia turfae CCMR0081
CTAGTCGTTATCGAAAAAGCTAAGATTGCAACAAAATAACTGATGCGATGCTAATGCGATTTAAGGTCGCATAGCGGTTTGGACTTCAGGAGCTTCTTTCGAATGAAAGTTTAACTTGTTCCGAAAGCCTTTCTCCCCATCCGACAGCTTTGAATATATCGGACACTTCGTTCGCTCCTGCACAGGGTTAGGCGTCAAGGCCAGAAGCTTTGTCCGTGTCCGCCTTAGAATTAACCTGGGATCTCCTGCGTCAAGGAAGTTATGAGCAGGGCGCGATCCTCAAAAATTATGGGTGAGACATTGAAGCTGCAGCAAGGCCTGACCCTTACGCTTGCTAGCTTTTAGGTCAATTTAAATATTTTTCATCCAAATCGCCCCCTCATTCGTATTGATAGTCAAGTAGGTAAATATTGATTGATATGAGGAGATTCACGTTGAACATCAAGGATTGGTTTATAGATCGCTTGCTTTGTGGTGGTTTGTCTAATCTAAATATAAAAAGTTCGACAAGTGCTAAAAATTAAAGTCATCTAAGTTTAACTGTTATTCGTATCCATAACTGACAACCAATTGTGTTCTTATCTAGCTTTATGCATACGTGAGATTTTCGCGTATGGAATTGCCATTGAAAAGCAACTGCTTTTTATTTGCTGTGCTCTACCTAAAAAAGAATATTTAAAACAACACTTAAACGCCTCTGATAAAGGCGTTTAAGTGTGTCAATGCTCTCTTTCTTTAGCCTGTCCAGCAAGAAAGATCTATCGATTAAGTTCTTCTCACCTTGGATTTCAAAAACAATTTTTCCATGGTTTCTGGAATCCAAACAACATAACTGGAAGTAACCTTCTGCGTGGCTCTTTAAGGACCTAAACACATCTAAAGAGCGCACCAATTCATTTAAACCAAACTCAATTTCAAGCCCGAGAGTTTTCTTCGGAGAAGACGCTGGTTTTGATGTGGCCAAGGTTCAACCATTTATAGCTCACAACAATTTACGACAGGAAAATCCCATGACAGTCAATGGTGTTACCATTATCCCCACACAGGATGCTAAAAATCTATCTCGTCTCTCGAAATGTTTTCAAAAGCTACGGATTACTGGCAATAAAGGTGTTAAGCTATGCCTGAGTTCTTGCTTATCTTTAGCGAGTATATTGGCCATTTCAGCTGAAGCGATGGCGCAACCTCTCCCTGCAGCAATTCCAAATTCCAATGTACGGACAGGAGTGGTATGTAAGAGAGACTCCTGTTGAGGATGTCAGTCACGATGAGAATCAAGAGGTATTTCGAAAGGGACCCGTCGGCTTGGTATCATCGAGCATGAACTCAATCAATGCGTTCCAACTCTCAAACCAGAGGTACTTGGTCAAGGCGACAATATCTTGAAAAAAGCCTTTTCGGGTACCTCGAATCTGTCGAATTCGTTGATAGCGCTCGTCTACATATCCCAAGATGGTATGAAACAGGAATGCTAACAGATTTAGGGTCAATAAGAACGAGGCTAGATGCTGTTGCCCATGGCCAAAATTGTGCTCTAAATGATAGCCCTTCGTTTTGAGGACATTGTGGTTTTCGTTTTCAGTTTTCCAACGACTGCGAGCCGCCTCAACTACAGCAATGACCTGCTGCGGGGTATTGAGCTCTAGTGGAGTGATCCAACTGTTGTGATAGAGTCGCTTGCCGTCTCGTTGTCGAGTGACGGTGACCTCACACCAATTCAGTACCCGGTCCGACGGGGTGCCACCTAATGGAACATCGGTTAAATATCGGTACCGATAGTGGACGTTCTCCTTACCCTGAGTTCGCGTTTTCTCGATGGTTTTGACCTGACCCTTGGCTGCATTGAACTCAATCCAATCGTAGAGCACTGGATGCGACTCCGGTAAACACACGAAGATGAAACTCATTCCCTGAGCTAGGACTGTTTCACACATCGGTAGACGACTGTATAGATCATCGCCGAGCAAAATCACATCTCGCTGAGCGAACATCCGTCCATGAGTCGCTATCCAACGCTTAGCTGCAGCCTGCTCA
Source organism: Adonisia turfae CCMR0081 (assembly GCF_011009555.1). Classification (GTDB taxonomy): domain Bacteria; phylum Cyanobacteriota; class Cyanobacteriia; order Phormidesmidales; family Phormidesmidaceae; genus Leptothoe; species Leptothoe turfae. The sequence continues at coordinate 3,403,997 of NZ_QXHD01000004.1, forward strand.
CAATCTTGCTTCTCATGACCATCTTGAGGATAAATAAATTCAGGGGACAACGAAATCACCGATGATTGGCTCGGCGACACCACCACTGGCAAGATAGCTTTATGACTGTAGGTGACCTGGCCATTGCGATGCGTCTGGATTGAACAACACGGACAACTTACCTCATGCGAACTGTAGTATTGGGTTCCATCTAGGGTGACCAATAGATGCTTGCCAAGTACCTCAAACCCACGCAGATATCCCTGTTTCTCTAAATCCTGATAATTCAAGATGAACACACCCGATAGCCCCCTCGCAGGAAGCGGGTCGAGAATATTACGAATTTGTTCGACACTCGGAATGTTGGTCAAGCCAAATAGACTCTGGGCATTGTCTTGACCATGACGGCTTTGCAACTGTCGTTGGTACTCTAAGAATGACGGGCTTTGCATGAAAAACGCACTAAATGCTCCCAAGACCGCATCTTGAAGGCTATAACGAGTCGCGTTACTAGGCTGACGTCCATCCTTCATCATTCCTATGCATGAGGTCAGACTTCCGAGCACACTGTCGAATCCGAGCACACTTGAGACCATGACGACTATCTTGCCAAGGGCAAGACCCATTCGAATGAATTGACTCTATCGGATAGGGGCACGCTGTGCACAACTCGATTGCTAGCTCCAGGACACAGACACCTGTTCTTAAGTCGGAATTTGGAATTGCTGCCAGTGCGTGCTAACGCAACGGCAGACAGATGATAAAACAACGCGCTGGCTTGGAGACTCATCCACCTCAGCCGCTTGGGCCTGTTGCCAAACTTCTACCACACCGGCATCATCCACCAAATAGGTGAGCCCTTCTACCTTTTTCGTCCAGCCATCCCAAGCATCTGCATGGCTGGCTTTAGCGCTCTTTAATGACTGTGGCAGTATAAAATAGGGGTAACTATCGACCCAAGGTGGTCAAACCGTACTCATGGTGACGCCCCGAGCTGCCCAACCTACCGTCAAATTTATTGATGACTACTGCGAGTCCTATCGAGACCTGTTTGCTGAAGTCAGAAGTTTTGAAGCCTTCAAACATTTACATGTGGGTC
>NZ_QXHD01000004.1:3405084-3405620 GCF_011009555.1 Adonisia turfae CCMR0081
ACACCATCGCCATCGCCATCGACAAAGTCAGCCGCAGAGCCAGCATCATCGTCATCGACTACAAGGCTCTTTCCAAAAAGCTAGAAGAACTGAAAGAACAAGTTCCTTCCGATGAAGCTACACCTGAAGAATGGCACAGTTTAGCTGATCAATTGCTTGAAACCTTTCTAACCTTCTTCCACTTAGAAAAAGAGCTCATAACGTTCTCACTTGAAGAAGCCCAAGCCCAAGCGAACTACCTCTACGCTACCAAACTCATCATCGACTGCAAGAATTCCGCTGTTCGTGTTTCTCGTAAGCAATGGGAAGCGATTGAGGCTAGGTTGTTGACGCCTCCAAGTGAGAACAATCAAGAATGAGGAATAACCATGAGTCAAATAATCTTCCGCCTTACTGAGACCATGGCCCGCTATAAGGTCTCGGTAAATGCCTTATCCGATGAGCTAAACATTAGCAAAAGCTCGATCGCCCATTGGCGTAGTGGTAAGACAAAACCAGGCTTAGACCGCATCAATGAAATACTGGTTGCGTTAGTG
>NZ_QXHD01000004.1:3405630-3418854 GCF_011009555.1 Adonisia turfae CCMR0081
AGGGGCCGGGTTAGACTTCAGTGGATTTTTAGACAGCAGCAACCGCCAGTTGCAAATTCTTGAAAGCAGCGGTCGCGCCAAAGGCCTATTGGTAAGAGCTCAGGATGTCCCAGTCTATGTCGAATACGGTCAGGCTCAGCTCGGTATCGTTGGTTATGACGTGCTCTACGAAAAAGAGCCCAATGTAGCTCAGCTCGCTGATTTAGGCTTTGGCGGCTGTCGTTTTTCTGTGGCGGTTAAGCAAGATGGTCCCTATCGTTCTGCCCTGGACCTGCCCCCCCACTGCCGCGTTGCCTCCAAATTTGTCAATAGCGCCCGTCGCTACTTCCAAAGCATTGACTTGCCCGTTGAAATTATCCCTCTGTATGGTTCCGTAGAATTAGGCCCCATCACCGGCATGTCCGAAGCAATTGTGGACTTGGTTTCCACAGGACGTACGCTAAAAGAGAACAACCTGATGGAGTTGGAAGTGCTGTTTGAAAGCACGGCTCGGTTGGTGGCCCATCCTTTGAGCTATCGTCTGAATGTGGATAATTTGAGCGAGTATGTTGATTTGATTCGACAGCAATTGACGGTGGCGGCTTAAGTACTGTTTTTTGACCGTTTTTTGTAGGGGCGCACCGATGTGTGCCCTTCTTCCCTTCTTTCTCACCCCAATGGTTTCTCCTTCCGTCACAACTCCCCGCAAGGGTTCAACTTACGATTGGCAGCTTTTCCAGCGCCTTCTCCCCTATATTCTTCGGGAGAAAAGGCACCTGGTGTTACCCCTGCTTTTACTGGTTCCACTGGCCTTTGCCCAGGCATTTCAGCCAGTACTAATTGGTCAAGCGATTTCGCTCGTTGGCCAAGAATCTGGAGCCTGGAGCTTTTTAACAGAGCGGTCTCTGCAAGAAGGGTTAAATATCCTGATTGTGCTGTTGCTGTTATGCATAGGCACCCGACTAGCCCTGGATGGCTGGCAGAGTTTTTTGGTGCAAAAGGTGGGGCAGGACATCACCCGCAATATTCGTAATGACATGTTTCACCATGTCATGGCCCTATCGATGCGATTTTTTGATCGCACGCCTGTGGGTCGGCTGATCACCCGTTTGACTAGCGATGTCAATGCCTTGGGAGATGTGTTTTCCACCGGGGCAATCGGCATCTTTAGCGACATGTTTTCGATCGTGGTGTCGGTGGTGCTCATGTTGCTGATCGACTGGCGCTTGGGCTTGATGCTGATGTTGTTGCTGGTGCCTGTGACAGCCATTATTATTTATTTTCAGCAACAGTATCGCAAAGCCAATTATCAGGCCCGTGAGGAGCTGTCGGCACTGAATTCAAATTTACAGGAGAATATTGCCGGCATTGAAGTAGTTCAGCTATTCCGGCGTGAGAGTTTTAATGCCAATCTGTTTCGAACTACCAATGAACGTTACATGCTGGCGGTGGATCGCACCATCTTTTACGATTCGGCGGTATCAGCCACATTGGAATGGATCGCGTTGGTTGCGATCGCCAGTGTTCTTGGTTTTGGTGGCTGGCTAGTGCTGGGCGAGAACATGGAAATCGGCACCCTAACCACGTTTATCCTGTTTGCTCAGCGGTTATTCGAACCACTGCGCCAGTTTGCCGATAAATTCACCGCCATTCAAGCTGGATTTACTGCGGTTGAGCGTTTGAACGATTTGTTAGATGAACCGATCGACATTAAAGATAGTGATGATCCGGCAGTGTTGCCCGAACCCACTGACGAGAACGATAATGTCTTACCAGGTGAGATTCGCTTTAACCATGTGAACTTTGGTTATAAAGCCGATGAATATGTTTTACGTGATTTAGATTTCACCATTCGCCCCGGTGAGAAAGTGGCATTGGTCGGGCCAACAGGAGCCGGAAAAAGTTCAATTATTCGCTTGCTTTGTCGCCTGTATGAAGTCAACGATGGCCAAATTTTGCTCGATGGCGTTGATATTCGTGACCTGGCCCAGAGCGATTTGCGCCAGCGCATGGCCATCATTTTGCAAGATGGATTTATCTTCTCTGGAGACGTAAGTAGCAATATCACCTTGGGTGAAGAATACACCCCGGCGCAGATTCGCCATGCCGCCGAATCCACCAATGTGGCCAGCTTTATCGAACAGTTACCCCAAGGCTATGACACCCTGTTACGAGAGCGAGGCACTAATCTTTCCGGTGGTGAAAAACAGCTATTGGCCTTTGCCCGTGCAGCGATCCGGAACCCTGGCATTCTGGTGTTGGATGAGGCAACCGCAAACCTGGATGTGGGCACAGAGGCGAAGATTCAGTCGGCCTTAAATACGCTATTGGAGAACCGAACAGCAATTATTATTGCCCACCGCCTATCGACAATTCGCAATGTGGACCGCATTTTAGTGTTGAAACAAGGACATCTGGCAGAACAGGGTAGCCACGATGAACTATTAGCCGCAGATGGTCTCTATGCAAGTTTGTATAAGTTACAAATGTTGGGCCAATAAGTGCCCTGGTATTGCAAGGCATCCATCTCCCTTGCCCAGTTTACTCCTCGCAACTGTCGACGATTGCCGTTAGCGAATACTTTCCAGTTTACTCCTCGCAACTGTCGACGACTGCCGTTAGCGAATACTCTCCACCCCAATAACCATAGGTGCCGATATACCAAAGGCCACTGCTCAATGCTGGCCGAGTTTGACTGTTCACGGTAATCGTTTCGTCGCTACCATTTAACCAGGGACGAAAGTCATATCTACCCAGGGTAGGTTTGTCGTCTTTCCTCACATACAGGTCCACATCACCCGCTGCTGCTTCAGTGCCGAGCATTTGCAACTCCAGTTGAGCGGTCCCATCAGGTACATCAATATAATAATGTTGCCATTCGTCGTTGCTAACTCTGCCTGTGATTGGTTGGCAGCTCATCAGTGGAGGTGCAATACCGGTCTCTTCAGCAATCAAAAAGTCTCTAATAACAGCCATATGTTGCATGTTGCGAGCACCGCTGTCGTTGCGACGAACAGGTGCGACATCTGATAGGGGAGAATAAACACGGCTGTCAAAGACTAGGCCATTAGAAAATGTATTCTCTCCAATGGTGACGGGCACTTCATATTCTTGCAAATCAACATCGGCAAAAACCCAATCATAGGGACGACGACGGCTTGAATTAGTATCGCCATCCCCATTTTGATCCACGGGATAGGGAGGGCGAGTATTGACCACCGTTCCTAGAGTTCGCAATGCGGTTTCTGTGATATTACGAGTATTTAGATCTCCACCAATGACCAATAAGTCTTCGTTAGGCACATTATCTTCAACAAACTTGATTAAAGCATTGGCTTGAATATTGCGTGTATTTGCACTCCGGGTGAGAAAGTGAACACTGATGGCCCATAGATCTTGGTCCCCCGGCAGATCAATCTTGGCCCAGGCAAAGTCACGGTTGCTGACGGCGGGATCATCCCATTCCCCCGAGTCAAGGATGGGATAGCGGCTGATGACACCGTTGGGGATTTGGGCATCGTCTTCTCTGTAATAAGAGAACTCGTCTCCAAAGGTGCTTTTAACCCAGGCTGTAATGTCGCTATCAGAGTTATTGCCAATGTTAAATTCTTGGATTAAAACAATGTCGGGTGTTAATCCTTGAAAGATGCGAGTACCTTCGCCTGGATCGTACGATTGGCGATTGCCACTGCTCGTGTTGGCAGCCATAATGCGCAGGGTGGTTTGGGAGACCGCTGGTTTTGCCATCAGCATAGCCAGGACCAGGGCGAGTAATGATACAGGAGATACACGCTGAGTTATGGGGGGCACTATGGTAGTTTCCTCAATGGAGAATACTTGTGTTGTAACTAGTCTGTAGGTAGTGTGCCCCGAACCTATCAACTTTATTTGCATTGTGGGTGTTTCGTAATGACCCTATGGACTCCGGATATGTATACCAAGGCATGGAATTTTGCGGCAGATGCCCATAGGGGGCAGCGGGTACCGGGGACGGAACGACCGTACATTAACCATTTGGGAAATGTGGCCATGGAGGTGATGCGGGCCATTGCGACCACACCGACGGTGCAGCAGCCGGATTTAGCGGTGCAGTGTGCATTGTTACACGACACGATTGAGGATACGGCGATGACCTATGGGGTGATTGCGGCTGAGTTTGGGCCAGACGTGGCGGCTGGGGTGTTAGCCTTGAGTAAGGATGCTGCGCTGCCGAAGGAGGCGCAGATGGCAGATAGTTTGCAGCGGATTCGGCAGCAACCTGAGGCGGTATGGATGGTGAAACTGGCGGATCGCATTAGTAATTTGCAGAAACCGCCGAAGCATTGGGGAGTGGAAAAGATTCGGCAGTATGGAGTTGAGGCAGAGATGATTTTGGAGGCGTTGGGGGAGCCGAATGCGTGGTTGGCGCAACGGTTGGCAGAGAAGATTGTTGCCTATGGGGTGTATGGTGCGATGTGAAGGAAAATGCTACCCGTGGGTGCTAAGTTTATAACTAGGCTTGTATAAGCTGTTGCTTAGCTGTAGTTCTAAATTGATTTTAGGCTTCATGATATGCCAGTATCTCAAGCTACTAGAAGACGGATTGTCTTTCTGGTCTTCATTGCCCTAGTCCTCGGATTTTATCGGTTTCGCTGGGGAATACTTGGCCTCGTCAATATTGGGCCACTCTCCCAGGCGTGTGAAAACATAGAAGTGCTCAATACCTATTTGAGCACTGGTGGAAGTCCCTCAGCTTATCTAGGTCGTACACCATTAATTATGTGTGCGACAGAAAAGGAAAACTATGAAGTCGTGTCTAAGCTGATTGACTTAGGAGTTAATGTCGATGCTGGCAAAAAACGTCCATATGTACCGATTATTATGGATTCGAGTACTGGAACAACAGCCTTGGATGTGTCAGTCAGAGCGGGAAATTTTGAAATCACAAAGTTGTTGTTTGAGAATGGAGCAAATGTGAACTGGGCAGACAATGTATCTGCTTCACCTCTCAATCTTACAATCGTATACAATCGACCCGAGTTTTTAACATTGTTTTTGGAGAATGAAAATACTATCTATGAGTTTGATGAAAGTCGAATTGTTGGCGCAGCCCTTGACGGAAATCTGGCGATATTCAGGGTTCTATTTGAAAAAGGCGTTCATCTGGAAAGGATCCATGAGTCTGCATTAGCAGGTGCGGCATCTAAAAATCATATACAACTCGTCAACTTTCTATATGAGCAAGGCATTTCTGTTGATGCAAAAAATAGTCGAACAGGACAAACTGCACTTCACCTCCCTGCTAAATTAAATCACGTCAAGATGGTTGAGTTCCTGATCGATGTTAAAGCCGATATTAATGTCAGAGATAATAGAGGAAATACACCACTGCATTATGCAGCTATGTCAAATCATGATGAGGTTGCAAAAATATTAGTTGACAATGGTGCAGACACAAATCTTGAAAACAAAAAGGGCAAAACGCCTCTTGAAGTCTCAATCGAGAATGATAGTTGGGCCTGCGAAACCCAACACCCCGCCAATTGTTCTCGCGATCATTAACCGATGAATTGAGATTGCATGTATCTCAACCATTGGCAAATTACCGACACACAGAAATTGCAAATTTTATATATTCCCTCGGCTTTGGTGCGTGAATATTCTGTCAGACAGATCAGTCCTTTAGGAGGTCGATCTTAGCCTTCAACAGGGTAGCTGTCCGGCATCCCCAAGTGAGTGAACTGGTTGATAATTGAACATTCCAACAGTAATTCTGTCGTTTGATTCTCAATACATCGTGCAGACACGTCACCTGTGAAAATGGTTTTGAGTCGATACATCATGGTTTCACTCAAAGACCGTCGATGATAGTTAATCTCTTCTTTCCAGGTAGACCGTCCCTTTTTGCGAATAGCTCGTAGGTTTTCGTCGCGCGGATGAGGGTCCCCCTTGCGATTGCCATGGAACCAAATTTTGGCATCCTTCCGGGGAGGAATGGCTGCGGTTGCTTCGCGCTCATCAATGGCATCGTAGCAATAGGTGCGGTCGTAGGCCCCATCGGCACTCACTTGGTCAATATCGTCTGGAATTTGGTCCAATAGATCTGGCAACACCTCGCCATCACTCATTGAATTTGAGGTGACGACGGCAGCCAGAATCTCTCCGGTGTGCTCATCGACCCCCAAATGTAGTTTGAGCCAGGTACGACGTTTACTCACCCCGTGCTGACGGGTTTTCCATTCCCCTTCTCCATACACTTTAATACCCGTACTATCGACCACCACATGACGACCACCGGATGCAGGCTTAGTCGGTACGTCAATCGTTAGCGTCTTTTGGCGACGCGACAGGGTTGTATGCACCGGTAACTCGACCGATACTCCCATCAGCTCGAAGATAGACCCCGCAAAGCCAATTGTTTGACGTAAGGCCAGCCCATAAATCACTTTGAAGGTCAATAACGTTTGAATGGCTAAGTCACTGTACTCCTTGGAGGCTCCAGGTTTCTCTGTCTTTTGAGTGGTTTTCCACCCGGCAATCACCTCATCACTCAGCCATAAGGTCAGACTTCCTCGCTTCACCAAGGCGGCGTTATACTCAGACCAGTTGCGGAGTTTGTAGGGGCGTTTCATCGGTACCGTGTTTGTGTGGTAACTGCACTTTACCGGCTTCTATGGCTCCGCAGCTACCTTATTCACGCACCAAAGCCATTTTCAGTTATGAAATTGACAAGCAAAATCGTATCAAGCAATACACCAAGTATCATAGATGGCATGCATTGCCTGCTATATTTTCAGATTTTAGATGTTTATTTCGCATAAAAAACCCTCATTTGCTGATTTTCAGAAGTTATATACAAATTTTGATGTTTTTCTCAATTCTCTCAAAGAAGTGAGAAAAATCTCTTAATCCCCTGCATAACTCCAATAAATTCACCATAAGCACAGAATTACTTAAGTTAGCCTTCTAGATTGGTTGCCTCCATTACACCAACGCTCATCTAAAAGCTTGAGGAAATATACAGAAGCTTTCAGGCGATCGCCCAAATCTGCATGCTAGGTTGGGCGATGTCTAGCTGATCTATTGAGTCAGGGGATTAGGGAGAAAGTTTCTCTCTGATGAATTGTTATGCGTCAGATCCGACACTGAATAATATTTATACAGGTAAGCATGAGTCCCAACGCAGACACCGACGACATCTCACTAGCTGCCACTACGCGTTGGTTCGCAAAGACAACTCAAGAAATCCAAGATGATTACATTCGACTGCATGCTGCGGCACGTCGTGACCCACAAAAGGCAGGGCATGAGGCAGAAGCTGCTTGGAAGTCCATCCTTGAGCTTTGGCTGCCACCTCATTACGAAGTCGGAACACGAAAGTATATTCTTCCCGACACCAATGTTGAAGGGGGCGACGATCGTAAATGCTTTGAGACAGACATAGTTGTTTTTAACCCAACTTACCCAAAGCCATTACGCAAAAAGTCCGAGGTACTTCCCGGGGGAATTCTTGCTGCCTTTTTTGTTCGTTTGACCGTAGATGCCGATGGGATACGTGACGCTTCGCGCCGCGCCGCGATACTCAAGCGATCCACAACCGTTCGTCTCAATACCCCGAGGCTGCACCTGCAGGGTCCCTTCTCTGTCGGGCTATTGGCGCATTCTCACGACTGGAAGGCTGATGGTTCGACTCCCTTCGAAAACGCCAAAGCCAACCTTGAAAGATTTAATCGCAAATTCGCTTTGACGCCACGTGAAGTTCTCGATTTTACGTGTATCGCAGATCTTGCTCTTTGGACTACATCACATTGGATAAAGTTGCCCCAAACCGTTGCTGTCTCCACCAGTAGCGCTGGCCCAAGTGCCAACACTTCTCCAGTGGCACGACTAATGATGCAACTGATATATCGTCTATCATATGTTGATCCTACCCTGCGTCATTGGGCATTGGGGCTACTGGCAGCCCTACCAGTTGGTGTAAACAGTCAGGTTGACTGGCGTCATTGGGACATCACAGACGGTCTTCCATCACGAGTCATAGAGGACATCCAGAAAAGAGGATTTGACAATATCGGAGGTGGTCAGAATGATTGGCAATCAGTCTTTGCGTAGTAACAGAATAGAATCGCAGCGTAATCGGGATAGGAAAAACTATCACGAATCCTTTCTTACTTCAACAACCCCAGCAGCCTCTCCGACCACTTCAGATGCTGGTAGGTAGTCATGCTAATCATCCCAACGCCTCGATTAGAAAACTAACGAACGTTACGGCTCCAAGGAGGAGGAGGATTCCCAAAGATGCACTACGCAGTGGCCTTTTGGTGAGATACATACTCTAAATAGCAATACTGACGTTAATCCCTTGCCTTATTTAAGTGCGACGTATGACTAGCGAGATCGCACTCTAAACCCAAACCGATTCCCAACCTCTCTACCAACTTAGACCCTGATTCTACTCACCTTTTCATCGGTAAGTCACATATCTACTTACATATAATCAGTATCTGGATCGTCCGGATCCAGTACCATGATCCGGAAACCATCGGCTAGATGCTTGGTATTTAAGGTTTCAGCGATCGCTGGTCGTTTCATCACATCAGCCGCTGCTTGGAAATACATTGCTGCTATCGTTGATTCTTCTGATGAATCCGACATGTCGCCTGCTTCGGAATATTCTGTCGCCATCGCCTCGCACAAGTCCTCAACTTCAGGCCATTGGCCATCCTCCTGATGTGAGAAGTTATAGTTGGGCCAACTGGCGATATCATCCTCAAAAGCATCTTCTGAATCATCTCCGACATAAAAAGCGGAAAGCTCAATAGAGGTATGCCAGGGAAAAACACCAACATCCAAAAGCTTGAGGGTACGATTTTGGTCAATCTCGGCAAGCTTAACCAAAATGGCTTGTTCTAGCGATGATTTCCATTCTTCAAGTGCCATGTCGGATGTAAATGAACAGTCTGATACCCGATAAAATTTAGTTCTTCATGTATTAGCAAGACAATGAACTATCCCCGTCTTATTCAAGATGAGGATAGTTCATTGATATATCGATAATCGTCATAACGATTGTTAGGCATTGAAACACTGGTCCTCTAAAGGATGAAGGTTCCATTACGCGATCGCACCCTATACTCCAACCGATTCGCGATCGCGTACTTCATCAAACTGCTCAGGCTTGAGTCCCATTAGTTCCAACATTTCATCAGGGGCGTCAGCCAAGCTTGGAATAATCATCTCAATCCATGGATTATCAGCCTCAGGCAACGGCTGATAATCGCACCAACACATTACGACTTCCGTATACTCTGTGCCTACTGGAAGGTCTGGAAGATAGCTTTCTACCCGAGTAACTACCCATGGCCCAGGGCGATGATGTGTCGATCCAGCCGCCTCACGCTTATTCAGAGGACGGGAATATGCAGATGGGTCTGACTTGTACTCAGAAAGTCGGCAGCCCTCCTCCGGGGCTTCTCCGTCAGGGCTACAGTCAAAATGCTGGGCTAATAAGCTGTGTAATGATTCCTGTCCGTCAGAGGCGATAAGCCTTGAGGTGTCCTTGGCATCGTCACCACTGTTGGCATAAAAGAGGTATGTCCGCTGATTAGTCATCGTCTCTATCTCCCTGGGTAAGGTCCATACGATTTTGGCCAAATTGGCAGTTGCCCTTAAACACGCAGTTGACTTTCAATAGCGCACCAGGCATGGAAGCGCTAGGCAGTGGCTCAGAGCGAAGCAACGTCCACTTCCGAAGTTTAGCCATATTAGCGCAGTCCATCCTGCTGCATGCAGGCCACCTAGAAGTATCTGATTCTGGATCGTATGTCATGCAAAAACCTCACACTGAATTAACTATACAGACTGAAAACTTGAACCCGTTACTGACGTCAGTAACATGATTGAAATGAACAACCTATAGGGGTTTCGACTACTCCCCCACCAATCTTTGACGCTGCCCTCTAGCACCTTGGAAGTTCTGATCCAACACGCTCAGCATTTCTCTGGGTAATTTCTTGGTGATGTGTGCTGCTGGTTCATGAATCCATTGAGCCTCATTAATACCCATAGACGAAATCCACTGACGACAGGCATCGTTAGCTTTTTTACCTTTACCGAAGCCGTACCGCTTTGACAGATCAGTAATGGTCACACCATCGTATTTCTCGGCACGTCCATGAGCATCAAGAATGACGGTCACGGGTTTTTCTACTTCAATGACAGCATCATGCTTACCAAACGTGATAGCAGGAAGAGCAGGATTGATGTTAGCCAGCATCTGAGAGGCCGATGCTAAGCGTTCCTGAGATTGAGACAGCGCCAACTGAAGACGAAGCTTTTCTAGTTCGGCATTCTGGGCAGGCACAACGGTCTCAGCTTCTCTGGTCTTGGCTGCAAAATAAGCTTGAGCTGCTGCGATCGCAGGTTTGCGTGGATCACCATTCATAGCGGTGAGGTAGCAGGCATATCGAGAGAGGTAATAATCCTTCTGCTCTAACATTGCTCCATTGCCACCTTCGATCTCATTACTAAGGTCAGTAAAGTGTTCAAAAGCATTGGCACCAGAGTTTTCGCAGGCAATCTTACCCTTCTTGACTAAGGTGTGAAAATTCTGCCATTTGACATACTCCAATGGCTCTTGAAGCTCTCTAGCGATCCAATATTCTTGACCATTAGCATCAACATGCCGCAGTCGTTCAAAGATGTTCTCTGCGATAACGATTCCAGTCATTCTTCAATCCTCATTATTAATGTGTTGCATTCACCATTCCGAAACTCTTTTTCCTTCTGTCCCTTTAAAATTCCAGTACCAGCAGCACGTCCCCCGACCGCTGCCGACTGCTCTATTTCGTTGCAAAAATCTGTTGCCGCTATTATAGCGAGAAAGCAGGGAAAAGAGAGAGGAATGCAATCAAAAAAGAGTGCTTTCTTTTTGATTCTCTTTTGACTTTTGGGCGCTGTTTGGGCGGTACTCTATCAGGTCTGAAAACGACAGCGGGTAAAGTTCTAATTTCTCTTTGTTGCCCAGTGCAAGAATCGCATCCATAATCCGGTCAACGCGATCTAACTTGGGGGTTTTGGCTCCTGATCGATATTCAGAAATTAGAGCATCACTTTTTAAGCCGAGATATTCGGCCAGGGCAACGTTGCGCACGTTGTAGCGAGCTTGCACTTCTTTGAGCTTGAAAATGATCATGGGTTAGCCTCCAGTGCCAGAGTCTTCAAAAGAGACACCAAAATTAGCCCCTAGCACCTTTTCTATTTGCCTTAGTGTTTCGAGTGGCAACACCTTAGTTTCTTCGCTTTCAATTTTGTACCAGTTCGCAGAAGTCATGCCAGCGTCTGTAGCGATTTTGTTTACAGACAACCTGCCCAGTGCCTCGTCTTGCAATTTTTCCCTAGCTTTTTTGATTTTAGCCCCAAGCCCAGGGAAGTCGACATCCTTGCGAACCTTCATCATTACGGCCATTAATTACCACTCCACTATAAATTGACAGTTACAATTAAGTTATAAACTATCAATTGACAATTATCAACCGACAATTTACAGTAGAGACATAAGCAAAGGCCCATTGCGTACCGTCCAAAGTCTGCAATGAGCCCCGCTGACCCTAACCACTACGCAATTAGAGCCAATGCAAACTCTAACTCAAAACCCTCTCGAATTCCGTCAGGTCCACAATACGGAATACCGTCTATTTGTCGATGGCCAGAACGTTGGCGCGATCGCATTCAACATTACGGCGATGCGTTGGGAGTACAGCCCATACGGCCAACCGGTCCGCGCCGTCGGCACCTTGGAGTACTGCCAGGATGTGGCAACCGATGAATTAATGCCCAACCCCGAACCTTTAGCCAAGGTCATCACCAAAGGCCCCAAGAGTCGTCCCAGCGGGTTCTATTCCGACTGCAAGTACATCAGCCGTAACCGAGTCCAACGCATCACCATCGGCGGTCTGGATGGCAGCTGGACTGATGAGTTGTGGGTGCCTCTGAGTCTGGCGAATCAGCTACGGATTGGAAGCGTGGTTGTACCTCATCGCCCGGATGGCCCCAATGGAAAGCTTTACCTGAAGTGGCCTAAGGCTCCCGTCCGTCGTTCGGCAGTAGCTGCATAGGGAGGGCGTAACGATGACACACTTCACCCTACAGGTAACCGAAGACGGCTACATTGCGGCGTTTCCTTCCCGCATGAACCATGGGGTTTCTTATGAGTCTCTGCCCTGGCCCACACCAGAGCAGGCCGTTCAGAGTCTGACCGATGACTACGACTGGGATAGCCAGGTCGGTGAGGCGATGGATGCGGTTCGACCTGTGATCGAACAGTACGGGGCGGGGCTGATCATTGATGCTTTGCTTCGACTGGAAGAGGTGCTATCCGACGTTGCCCTGCATGAAGCCAAAGGGGCATTGGAAGTCACCCAGAAGATTATGGACCGCTATTAATCCACTGCCATCAACACCGGTTCCTTCGGGGGCCGGTGAGTTGTGCTATGTCAGAACTCAGCACCATACGAATTTATAGCCGTCTGCTGGATACCTGTGAGCAGGCCAGGCTATGGCACGTCTTACGAGCCCTGGATACCGAGGGCACTGGACGTGTCTATTTTGGTGTGTCTGACATGGCATTCCTCATGGGCGTCAGCACCAACACCATTTACCGATGGCTAAAGGCAGGCCTCGGTGTTTGGTGGCGAAGCAGACGACGCATTGATGGTCAGGTAGAACTTTATCTATCGGGTATTACCAAAGTGGCCTGTGCATTGGGTGTGGATGGGTTGGGTGCGATCGCAGACGTTCCCTTATCTGAACTCACCCGTATGGGTAGCAAAGCATTAGCGACAGCCTTAGAAGCCGAGTACAGACAACGACAGGCATACTGGGCAGCCAAGAAAGCCAAGAAGGGCCAGGCGAAGAAATCAGTTTTTGATCCACACGACGCCGCATCCTCTGACAGTTTCCCAGGGGCAAAGGGCATGGCAGTGGTGAAGGACGGGTTTCAGATTCCAGGTGCTTCAGTGGCAGGCATTGCTAAAACCGTTGGGCGATCGCAGTCCACTATCAAACGACGACTTAATAACCGATGGCGGATAGACCGAAACATTGATCCTATCCAGAAGAAGAGAGTAGCGACTGAACTCAATGATCCTGAGTTGTTATTCAGACTCAAAGAATCGGGCATTGGGTTTGTGGTTCAAGAGAATGCATTGGGATGTACCCGAGTGCTTAAGGTGCTGAGCTCATCGGCCTCTCTCAGATTGCTGGTAT
>NZ_QXHD01000004.1:3418864-3424273 GCF_011009555.1 Adonisia turfae CCMR0081
GCAACGTCCCTACGTCTCGAACGGAAATTCAATGGCTAAAGAAATCGAACGGAAGTTTCTGGTGCAGGGCGACACCTGGCGTGATTTGGCGGAGGGACATTATTACTGCCAGGGCTATGTTGCTACCCAGGGAAAACAAACTGTGCGGGTACGGATTATTGGCGAGCAGGGATATCTCACCCTAAAAGGCCCCGTAGTGGGTATGAGTCGCTCGGAGTTTGAATACGAAATTCCTACCGTTGATGCCCAGGCAATGCTGGCAGAACTATGCCAAAAGCCTTTTGTCGAGAAAAACCGATACCGAATCCCAATGGCAGCAGTCGTTTGGGAAGTTGATGAATTTCTAGGGGAGAATCAGGGCTTAATTCTGGCGGAAGTAGAATTAAGCCACGTTGGGCAAACAATAGAGCTGCCCACTTGGATTGGCCAGGAGGTAACGGGAGATCCTCGGTATTACAATTCCAACCTGGTCAAGAATCCATTTAGAGATTGGGGGCTTAGTAAGAACCCTTAAAAATTCTCTCAGCCTGTGTTCGTGCCAACCGATTTTCCCCTGGCATATGGGATACAGCATGGGCACCATGGGCACTTCCATTATTATTGAGGGCCTTGCCTAGATTGCTAAAGGGTGCAACAAAAGCATGACGCTCAGCATCGTAGGCTAAGATGCTGCCATCATTGATGTTGTAAATCCAGCCATGGAGAGATAGGTTGCCTCTATGGAGCATAGAGCGAACAGCTGGATAGGTGCGCAGATTTTCGATTTGCGTGAGGACATTCTCAGCCACCAGCATATCCAGCTTGTCAGACTTTTCTAAGTCGTTGTAATTGTCTTCAACCAGCTGACGGGTAGCTTCTGTATGGATTAGCCAGTTGTAGACCAAAGGCATTTTTTCTTCCAGCTGACCGATCTGTAGCAGTCCTTTCATGGCACCACAGCTAGAATGACCACAAACAATGATGTGATCAACGTTTAAGGACTTGACAGCATATTCAATGGTCGCCCCTTCACCACCATTGGTAGCGCCAAAAGGAGGAACGATATTGCCTGCATTACGAATGACAAATAGTTCACCGAGTTCAGCTTGGGTAATGAGCTCTGGTTGTACTCGCGAGTCGGAACACGTAATAAATAAAGTATTGGGGCTTTGACCCTTGGCCAGGGTCGCCATTAGTTTCTTATGGGAAGGAACGTAGGTATCTTGAAACTGACGCAGACCGCGCATTAATTTTTTCATTGTCCTTCGTCCTTCATACGTGCTCCTGGGCATTTTCTGACAATACCCTGTAATCCTTATCCCATATCTTTAGAGCTCTGCGTACAAAGTTTTACTTATCAGTGTGATTAAAAGAAAGGTCAGAAGGGGGCAATGGGGACTGGAGATTGCTTTGGCAATATTTCTCCATGGGGGATTTTTCTGTGGATTTAATGAGCAATCCTGTAAATCACCGCTATGATGCATAGGGTTTTTAAGGCAACTATCTGCTGGGTGTAATGATCGAGCCATAGCTCATACCCGACTCCCCATTTCCCCTGTACTTGAAGGATTTCACGATGACCGATTTGCCTACAATTAAGGCGGTATACACCGACGGTGCTTGTTCAGGAAATCCTGGGCCAGGGGGCTGGGGGACGGTGATTTATTTTGTTGATGGGCAAGTGCATGAAATGGGAGGACACGCCTCGGGGACGACGAATAATCGCATGGAAATGCAGGCTGCGATCGCGGCGCTTCAGTTTCTCCAAAACAACGACTATGACGGCCCCATAGAACTGAATACCGACAGTAAATATTTGATTCAAGGCATCACCCAGTGGATGTCAGGTTGGAAACGCAAAGGTTGGAAAACATCTGCTGGCAAAGCGGTGCTGAACCAAGACCTATGGATGACGTTGGATAAATTAAAGCAGGATCTAGCAACGTCCCAAGGCGTTGACATTGATTGGCGTTATGTAAAAGGGCATGCAGGTAATGTGGGTAATGAACGCTGCGATGAAATTGCCCGTGCTTACTCCCATAAGCAATCAATTCGCTTAAAGCAGCTTACGGCTAAAGTCTTAGCGAGTAAGCAATTGTCATCGACCCGTACAGCCGACAATGGGCCGAAAAGTGAAGAGGCAGATTGCGATCGCATTGCAGCTGAGGCTCCAGACCGACAGAATCAAATGAATACTGAAGCTGGCGATACGTTACAGCGGCTTAGCCACATCCTTAACCGTTTGCAAATGGCCGATACGTTGGCTGAACACGGATATCTAATCACGACGCAAGAACTGGCCGACCTAGTGAATGAGACCGTTAGCGATATTGCTAAGCGTGGAGCGCAATGGACTTGGCGGAATTGGTCTGTTGTACAGGTAGGTGGCAATGGTGCCGACAAAGATTTTTGGCAGTTAGAAAGACTAGATTCCCTGTATTGATCTAACAGGATTGACCTGCATCAGAACTTTTTAGACCAAATTTTTTCGAAGATTAGTAAAATCCGGAACTTTTTTGCTCGTTTCTACGGCTATGTCTGCATAAAGCCGCAAGGCGAACTTTTTTTGAGCGTGCTAATCTGCGTATAAGAATAAACTTTTCAGCAAAATATTATTTTGACAGATTTGTGGGTTTCCAAAAGCCAGTTTTAGCTGTTTTGGTTAACCTTGCTGTCTGGATTGCCCCGTCTGCAATATATGGCACATGGGAATGTCTGTTTCATCTACTGATTTCACTTGATGTATCAAAAATGCTTGTAAGTAAAGAACTATGGCGTTCTTGAATGAGACGTTTTCTCCTGAAAGTCTTGCTGCCGATCTCACACAGCTGCTAAGTGCTGATGTTACTCCTTTTGTGCAAGAGCGTTTACAAACTATCGCTCCTGCTCCAGAGAACTTAACTCAGCTAGCTGAAGCACTTGACATTATAAATTTGGATCAAACCGCAGATTTTCTAACTGCTATTACGAATGAGGAGTTTTTAGATTCCATTAATCAAACGTTGAGGAATGGGTTGGCCAGAAGGGCAGAATTCCTGTCCGAGCAAACTATTGACTCTTCATCCGGTTCCTTGGCAGATGGTGATTGGCTAACGGGACTGGTGGGAGCACTCACAAGCAATATAGATGGCTCCCTCGATACTTTGCTCAACGGCGGCTATGCAACACAAGAGGATGCAATAGCTACTGAGCAGGCTGATAGAGCTGGGAATACGCTCACAACAGCCCATAATCTTGGTGTCTTGAGTAGTAATCAAACAGTTCAAGATTTTGTGGGCGCAGCGGATGCAAATGACTACTACCGCTTTAGCCTGACGCAGCGCAGTCGTTTAAGGCTGGCATTAACTGGCCTCACGGCAAATGCGGATATCGAATTGCTCAATCGTGATGGCAAAGTCCTGGAAGCTTCCTATGGTGAAGGTCTAGCATCAGAGGAAATGACGCAGGCTGTAGATGCTGGTGATTATTACATTCGAGTCTCCTCAGCCGGAGGAGATTCAAACTATCGTTTGGCAGTGGCTGCTAACGTGCTATCAGTACCAGACAATGCAGGGAATACCTTTAGGACTGCTCGTAATATTGGCACGCTGGGCAGCAGCCGGTCTTTTCAAGACTTTATCGGCAATGGCGATGCCAACGATTTCTATCGCTTTAGCCTTAGCCAAAATAGCAACTTCAGCTTAGAACTCACAGGGCTAAGTGCGGATGCCGATGTACAGCTATTCAATAGCCTTGGACAGTTGGTTGAGCAGTCTTGGGCACCGGGTTCAAGTTCTGAATCAATCAATCGGTCTTTAGCGGCAGGTACCTACTATATTCGTGTCTTTCCCTATGCAACTGCGAACACTAACTATCGTTTGACGTTGAATGCTGCTGAATTGACAGCATCCCCATCGTCATTTAGCAATGTCTACGGTTATGGGCTGGTTAATGCAGCGGATGCCGTAGCCCGTGCTTTGGGCCAGGCTACTTCCCTGCCTGATGTTGCAAATCTAGGGGGTAATAACTGGGGCCTTGATTTGGTGAATGCACCGGAAGCCTGGGCTCGAGGATATACCGGCGATGGAGTGGTAGTCGCTGTTATTGACTCAGGGGTAGATATTAATCATGCTGATTTGCGCGATAACATTTGGGTCAATACTGACGAAATCCCTAATAATGGTGTCGATGATGATGGCAATGGCTACATCGACGATATCAACGGTTGGAACTTTGGCGTGGGGCAAAACAATAACAACGTTTTGCCTGGAACCAACGATCCGGGTCAGGGCCATGGTACCCATGTGGCAGGCACCATCGCCGCTGCTAATAACGGTATAGGTGTGACAGGCGTTGCCCATGAATCCAGCATCATGGCGATTCGTATGGGAGATGTTTCAGGTGGCAGATTCCTTAATGCTGGTAATCTGGCCCAAGCTATTCGTTACGCAGTAGATAACGGTGCAGATGTGATTAATATGAGCCTCGGCTGGACTGATTCGCCGGAGATACAAGCTGCCTTAGCCTATGCTGCTAGCAATAATGTCATCACGGTGAGTGCATCTGGTAATGGGGATGCTAATGGTAATGGGCTACCGTTCCCAGGTAATCCGGCCCGATATGCGACACAGTATGGTATTTCTGTAGGCGCTGTTGATATTAATCAAGATATTGCTAGATTCTCCAATCGCCCTGGCAATAATAGCGATCTCCAGCATGTAGTTGCTCCAGGGGTTCGTGTCTATTCCACAACACCCAATAATACCTACGGTTTCTCTAGTGGAACATCTATGGCAACACCGCACGTTGCTGGTGTAGTTGCTCTGATGCTGGATGCAAACCCGAACTTAACCCACGCTCAGGTTAGGCAAATCTTGACTGATTCGTCTGTCAGGCTAGCTTAAGTTTGGTGCGTCATCTTCTTCATGCGGAGGGTGTGAGTTAGCTGTCAATCAAGCTATAAATCAATAAAAAGAGGGGCTCCTTTACGGAGCCCCTCTTTTTTAGCTTATGCCTTACAACTTAGCCAAGACTAAAGTACTTAGCCATTGATTGCAGGAGCGCTCAATGCAACAGGTACTTCAGCACCAGCAGCCAAATCTAGAGGGAAGTTGTGAGCGTTACGCTCGTGCATTACTTCCATACCTAGGTTGGCACGGTTGATCACGTCAGCCCAAGTGCTAACGACACGACCCTGGGAGTCCAAAATAGACTGGTTAAAGTTAAAGCCATTCAGATTGAAGGCCATGGTGCTGATGCCCAGCGCGGTGAACCAGATACAAACAACGGGCCAAGCACCCAAGAAGAAGTGCAAGGAACGGCTGTTGTTGAAGGAAGCATACTGGAAGATCAAACGACCGAAGTAGCCGTGGGCTGCAACGATGTTGTACGTCTCTTCTTCCTGACCAAACTTGTATCCATAGTTCTGGGACTCAGTCTCAGTGGTCTCAC
>NZ_QXHD01000004.1:3424283-3486714 GCF_011009555.1 Adonisia turfae CCMR0081
CAGCTAGGGCTAAGGGGTTGGTAGAACTGTTTGTCATTGGTAAACACGCCCTAAAAAATGCCATGCTGCCTGTGGTTACAATTGTGGGTTTGGAGTTTGGCACCCTTTTAGGGGGAGCAATTTTAACAGAAACAATTTTCTCTTGGCCCGGTATTGGCAAATGGATTTATGAGGGCATTTTGCAGCGCGACTACCCAGTAGTCCAAGGTGGTGTTATATTTGTGGCCTTTGTTTTTGTCTTGGTGAACTTGATTGTGGATATTTCCTACGCCTTCCTAGACCCCAGAATTCAATACAAGTAGAGACATTTCCATCAGTTTTTTTGTACCAACCCCCTGTTTTATCCCACCATCATGACGCCCGTTACCGCCACTAGACGCATTCCCAAATTCCTCAAAAATCGTGCCGTGCAGCGATTCTTGGAATCAACCTCTGGACTCATTGGTCTAGGCATCACAATTTCTATTGTGCTGGCTGCCCTATTAGCTCCGGTGCTCAATCCCTACGATCCGGCCTCCGATCGCAACTATGCCATTCGGTTACAGGGGCCTAGCTTAGAGCACTGGTTTGGAGCGGATGGTCTGGGACGGGACATTCTCACCCTAGTCTGGTACGGTCTCAGGACATCGCTGGTGATTGGCCTGGTGTCGGTTCTGATTGGTTTATTGATCGGGGTGACGCTAGGGTTATCAGCCGGTTACTTTCGGGGGTGGGTCGAAACGGTGATTGGCTGGATCACGGATGTACTGCTAGCGTTTCCGTCAATTTTGCTTGCGATCGCAGTCGTCACCGTCACTGGCCCTAGTGTCCTCAGCGTCATGTTTGCCGTTGGCGTTGTTCAGGTACCCAAGTTTATACGCCTGACCCGTAGCATGGTGCTCTCACTACGGGAACAAGAATTTATCCAAACTGTTCGGGCATTTGGCGCTAAGTCACCCCGAATTGTTTTCTTGCACATATTGCCCGCCAGCTTAGCCCCCCTCGTAGTACAGGCAACATTGGCCATTGGCACCTCTACTTTAGAAGCTGCCGGTTTAGGTTTTTT
Organism: Adonisia turfae CCMR0081; assembly: GCF_011009555.1. Taxonomy (GTDB): domain Bacteria; phylum Cyanobacteriota; class Cyanobacteriia; order Phormidesmidales; family Phormidesmidaceae; genus Leptothoe; species Leptothoe turfae. The sequence continues at coordinate 3,425,329 of NZ_QXHD01000004.1, forward strand.
AGGGTTAGGCGCTCAGCCCCCTACACCAGAACTGGGCACAATGTTATCCGATGCGTTTAAGGGTGGCTATTCCCTCTCAGCCCCCTGGACCATTGTTTTTCCAGGGTTGTTTATTACTCTGACCGTTCTGGCCTTTAACCTACTGGGCGATGGGCTGCGAGATGCCCTTGACCCCAAAGGTAGTCGTTAGGCTTTGATGGCATCTGCCTTAAATGAGACCAAGTCTGAGATTTCAGCATCAGTTTTTATCTCAAGTGCTAATAAAGCCTTATATGGATCACCCTCTAACCCTAACGCAAAGGCAAAGGCAGGTTCTGTTTTCATGCCGTCTTGCTTTAGCTTTTTGACTACGCTTTTTAGACGAGGTTCCGTTTCTAGCAATCTGCGTTCAATCAAAAAGTGTTTTACTCCCCATTGTTGACTAGTCGGAACAGATTGACAAAAGAGTTCGATTTGCCATCCATGGGACTGGAAAACAGCACATACAGCCGGTTTGCCCTGTGCACTGATTGCTTTGGTTTTGAAGCCAGATAAATTGCCAAACTTGGCGGTAACGCTTGCTATGAAATGGTCTAAGTCTGGCGCATAACATGCTATGTCAATATCGCTGGATGAGATCGCAATACCAAGGGGCGGAGTGCCAATAACAAATGGTTGAAATGCTTGAAGCCTCGCCATCAGGTCAAGCTCCTCAAGCACAGACACAAAATCAGATCTCATTACGGGTACAGTAGTTATATACGTCAATTATCCCTTGGTAGCTCATTCACAGAATATCGGCACTTTGCAGAAGACTATCGACCAATTCTCGGTTTACCGCAAACGTCTTCCAGACTGAAGCACACCAATTGTGAATCATTTGATCGCGTTCTACCCCTGCTACTGCCATTAGGGCATCGGTAGCATTGATTTCACCACGGTCCTTTGGGATTTGAAAGACTGGCCATTGAATTTTATTGCGGGCAAGCTTCGCATGGGCCTGCTGAATCTGTTTGCCTGTGAATCCCTTCTCGACATGCAAATACAAGCCAACCAGAGCAAACGTCAATCCGATGGACCGATCATTCTCAGATGCATTTTGTGCACCAAAAGCATCAACCACATGCTGATGAATAAACGATGGATCACTGTGTGCAAGCGTATAACAGTACAATTTGTGGTATGCATCTTCATGGGGACTCATAGCTTATCGTAATGTTTTCGTATCCAGGAAAGCGGCATAACAACCTGCGCTAACAACTGTATGAACCAACCAAGGGACTCTATTGGTAGAGATTCAACGGGATTGTTGAGCTAATCAAATCTTCTAAGATTTCCTATATCCGTCCAACCATAAGCCACCTCAATCAACGATTTTCCGCCAATTTCAAGTGCTTTTTCATGCACTGGAGTACCTCCCAGTGCAGCATAAAATTGACACGCAGGGTTATCGAGCAAAACCCATACCAGCATAGAATTAATTCCCAACAGATGGAGCCTTTCCGCAACTGTCTGCACTAAGCAATGCCCGATTCCCTTACTTTGATAGCCTTCTAGAATGTAAATGGCCATCAGCTCACCTGCATATACAGGATCATTGGTACGCTCTACCCCTCCGCTTGCAAAGCCAACAATTTCACCAACTTCTTCCTCAGCAACGTAAGTAAAGGTGCCATCTTCCGAAGCACGATTCAAAATTTGAGACCAGCTATTGACTCGACGCTCATAAGATAACTTCGCTAAATGCTGATCTGGCACAATACCTTGATAGGTTGTTCGCCAAGTATCTACATGAACTCTGGCAATGGCAGGTACATCAGTTCGAGTTGCTTCCCTGATCATCATCGGCACTCTGACTAAAGTTTAAGGTTAGTAGTTGTCCAACTATTTGGAGTCAATTCATTGACACTATTTTGCGGAATCTTTAGCTGTGAGCATCAGAGACTATGTTAGCTGTCATGCCTATTTGGCAGTTTCAGCACCATAGGGATGAAGCCAATACCGTTTTTGACTTGTCTCTCCCCGGCTGCACGAAAGCCCAACTTCTCGTAAATCGGCACTGCATACGACGACGAATTTACGCTGATTTCTGAAAGCGTTGGCTCGTTGGCTCGGCAAATCTGCAAAGCCTGGCGCAGAAGTTCTTTGGCAATTCCCCGACGCTGAAACTCTGGCGTGACGAAAAGCAAGGAAATATGATTATGGTCTCGCATTTCAATCACCCCCACAATCTTGTCTTGATCCAAAGTGATGAGGCTGAAATGATTGGTTTGAGCACGTGTTCGAAAGGCATTCGACTGAATATAGCGGTAAAACTCTTGAACCCCTTCAGATGAACATTCCGGGGCAACAAACTCATTGAAACCACGAGCCACCAATTCACTGACTTCACGTGTATCTGTTACGTTCAAAGGTCGGTAAGTAAGCGCCTTATCCATCGCTGGTGAGAAAAGCCTTCCATTTGGTATGCTCAGGCTCTTATACGGCAAACATTTGCCATTAATGCATACAGCTGAATCAACTTTTTTACCGTCAATAGTTTTGAGACTGACCATGCAGGCAGTTGGCCATGGGTCTAACTCAAATGTAAAGAGTGCGATCGCAATATCAAGGGGCGGAGTACCAATAGCGGGCGATCAACCTAAAGCGGGACGTTTTCCCAAGGATATTAGTCAGGTATCAGGTGCCGGTGAGGGACTTGATTCTGATACCGGAAACCTAACCTAGCCTAGGTTTCCTAGCTTCAGTTGATGCCCGTATCCTGATCTTCTAGGCGTCTAGATATTGTGTTTCGATCTCTTCCTCTATAATCTGCCCATCCACGTTAGCAACTTTATAAACTTTAGCGTGAGGGCGTGAACTAACCGCACAAGCAAACTCACCATCAATAAAATGGACTGCTGCTCCATCATCTGCTGCATACCCACTCGTGATCTTATCTTCACTTAACAACTGATGTAGAGAAGGTCGTCGCTCAGTCTCTCCATCATAATGAGGACAAAAGCTTCCACGGATAATTCCTAAACATGGCAAAACAGTAAACTGACCAGGGAGCGAATCTGTACTGCACTGGTCAAACCAACAGTTTGCACCTGCGCTGACACCGGCCAAAACTGTGCCATTTTCATAGGCGTTACGTAGGAACTTATCCAATTCCCACTCACGCCATAATGCCATCATGCTTTTTGTGTTGCCTCCACCCACATAGATAATATCTTGCTCTATCAGGAATGATTCAAGGTCTACTATCTCAGAACCGAATAAGGACAAATGGGTAGGGTTTACGTCTAGCTGCGTAAATGCCTTAAAAAATTTGAAAGTGTAACGGATGGCATCATCTGTAGCATGAGGCAGAAAACAAACAGATGGCTTAGTTTGACGAGCTTGCTTAACAACATATTGATCAAGGAGTGGGTTCTCAGGTTCCATAGAGAACCCACCTCCACCCATTGCTATTACTTGACGCTTGATATCAGTCATCAGTAGCCCAGATCCTAACGACACCATCATCGCTTGCTGTAGCGATGGTTTCACCATTAGCAGAATAGCTTACTACCCAGACTTAAGCAGGATGCTTGGGTAACTGATTCACTTCAATGCCTATGAGCAGCAATTCCAAATTCAAAACGAGTTTGCGTCGTTTCAGCCGATCAGAATCTCTCTTAGGAGGCAGAGCTGAACGAAAAATCAAGGGTTTCAGACGTCTGTAAGCTGGATTTTTTTATTGCTGGCCTATGAGAGATCTGTCTCCTTCGGCAAATACAACAGTAGGAATATCGCTGTCATAACCATGAAAAGTTTGCAAAACTTCTTGCATGTAATATCCCAAAGCTTTGCAATACGGTCGTCGCTGACACTTTTCTACCTCCCAAAGTTTTGCAGTTTTATCATAACTACTGCTACCAACATCATGAACTTATTACTTTACATCTAAAATCTGCTTGATTGTATATTCAGTTTTACAAGCTGCTTTTCTAAGTTTCTCGTGGTTCGATTTTTGTAATTTCTCTAAGGCATTGACAATTTCTTGATCGTCTGGATAAATCACTTGAGCAAGATTCTCAGTAGCAAGAAGCTGTTGCTGAGACATTCCTTCACTTAACGTATGCAACACAAAATTGCGATAGATAGTTAAGTAATGGTTGCTGAAATCAAGGGCATCCTGACATAGTGATTGCAATATCTGTCGGTCTGCTTCTCCTTCAGGGATGAGATAGTGCCAACAATTTCGACATTGTTCATATACCTGCTCGACTAGGGTTGTCCACTGATCATTGATTTGTGTTTTATATAATTGCACTGCTTCTCCCTTACTGCCGACATACTGTTTTGTTCGGTGGGCTACCAGCGCGGTTGCGATCCATCCCACAGTCGCAACTAACCATTTACTACTTTGACGGTCAACGCCGTCGGCATTGGGAATTGTTTGGCGCTCGTAACCATAAAACTCTGCTTGAGTATCTGGTTGTTGCAAAGGAAAAATCAAAACCTTTGCCGACCGTGTGACTCTCAAGGACGCCTGAGGTGCTTTCATAGCCCACCATACCCAGGCATCGGAAGTAAAAGTAGGGATTTGGGCACGAATATCCTCACCGTAAAGGAACTGGGTTGAATATTTGAAATTCAAGGCAATTCCTGCATGTTCAACCCGATAAAGATCAAGCTCAGCTCCAGGTTTGATTTCCAAAAGTAATGGACTGATTTGAGCACAGGAGCGACTTACGCTCAACGCTGTCATAGCTTCCCCCGAACTGCTAAAGTTCTCTTTGAAGATGACATACATATCGAGATCGCTGTTAGTGACTGTGCTCCGGTTCCCAAAGCTGCCCTGCAAGTAATAGCCTCGAATCCGCCCTAAAAAAACTTTTTCAAATACGCCGATCACACCCTGAAGAATCTGGTTGATTTTAGGGTATTGAGTGAGATAGGCAAGTGTGTACAGCTCATCGCTCATGAAGTGCCTATCTATTAATAGTTCTCCAATTTTAAGTGAATCATCATTGCCTCACCAATTATCGCAAAATCTGTGTCTGATTACTTAGGCAGCAAAATCAATCAACTTCCATATTTTGGATGTACAGACGTTCCATGGAACGTCTCTTCAACATTTACTTTAGTGTGCCAACTAACCTCCGACCGAATGCCTCCTCGCAACTGGACGAGCAATTTCCCCTTCTCGGGCTAATGAGGAGAGAAAGAGTGTAGGTTCAGAAACGTTATAGTGGCGAGAAGTATCTAACAAAAAATCAAGCCTGCCATCGCGATCTAAATCTCCAGCCCAAAGCAAACTAGGTCCAGTCCAATCACAACAGTTTTCCAATCGATATTCTTGCTTCTTGCCCTCCCCATCCTCAGAAAACGTCAAAATAGTCTGTAGCGTGTCTGCTGAGTCAACCTCAGTCAATTGAAATCGATAGTGAATGGGTATTTTTGATGATTCATCGGCATTTAGAACAACGCTTAACGAAGACAGATGATCTTGCTGTGGTAAATGTCTAGGAACCGTGACGGATCCGGCAAAAACTGTTTTAACCATGCCAGAGGTTAAAAAGTCTGGGCCTTTGACCAGAAACATTGACATCGCATCGTTATCGGTGACAATCTCCTTACCTGTAAACTCATCTCCTTCCATATCCAGAATGCCATCTCGGATCGTATTGACAGTAATGGTTGTCGGCAACAACTCAAACCCATCATCGGTGACAAATAGGCTCCACCACTGCTCCCCAGATGCTGCGACAACTTCATCACCATGGTATTTACGCACTTGCAGTAGCTCATAGGGCAGCGTTTCATCATTGAGACTGGGCAAGGATGCAGTAGCGATCGCACCATCAATATTCGCCGGGAAACCTGCTTCTGCCAGGGAAGTATCCAGAGATAAACGCGTTATCGCTAACATCGGAGTGCTGGAAGTGATTTCTTGGGCTGAGACATGGCTACAGGCCGCTAGCCCCAGACACCCCAGGCTAGCTAGTAATTGACGATACATTTATCTACCTCATTAGAGCGCTCTTGATCGGGTACCGATGCAGCCTGATAAATTGTCACCTAGATATTTCCAAATGTAACTTTTTAATCAACAGCCAGCTCAGCGCAATAGTAAACAACTTTTAAGACAATTCTAATCTGGCCTATATCTCAAATCTAGAGGGTCACGTTAACGTGGGACATAACTGATTTGGTATCGTACGCGGTGAAATAACCATGGTTGTAACCTCGTCATCCCCGTCCATTGCTGAGTGGCTGGGTCCAGAAGCTGATGATCTGCTGGGCTACACAGCTAAAGTTCCTAAAAGTCAACTACATCTGCCTGGAGCTGACTGGGTAGATCGCATTTTTACCCAGACCGATCGCAACCCACAGGTATTGCGGAGCTTACAGCAGCTATATAGTACTGGACGCCTTGCAAATACAGGCTACCTGTCAATTTTGCCTGTAGATCAAGGCATCGAGCATTCAGGAGCGGCCTCGTTTGCGCCCAATCCCATTTATTTTGACCCACAAAATATTATTGAGCTTGCGATCGCAGGCAGCTGCAACGCCGTTGCCACTACCCTGGGTGTCCTGGGCATGACATCCCGCAAATATGCCCACAAGATTCCCTTTATCGTCAAGCTTAACCACAACGAACTACTCACCTACCCTAACCAGTTTGACCAGCTGATGTTTGCCTCTGTGGAACAAGCCTGGAATCTGGGAGCCGTTGCCGTTGGCGCAACCATCTATTTTGGCTCACCTGGGGCGGCAAAACAGATTCAAGACGTTAGCAAGGCCTTTGCCCGCGCCCATGAGCTAGGTTTAGCAACAATCTTATGGTGCTACCTGCGTAGCAGCGTCTTTAAACAAGATCAGGACTATCACCTCTCCGCTGACCTGACTGGGCAGGCAAACCACCTGGGCGTCACCATTGAAGCCGATATTATCAAGCAGAAGCTACCGCTCAACAACGGTGGCTATAAAGCAGTTACCCAGGCAACCGGCGAAAAATATGGCAAAACCCACGATTTAGTCTATTCAGAACTGACTACGGAGCACCCCATCGACTTAACTCGCTACCAAGTACTCAACTGCTATGCCGGTCGTGCTGGGTTAATTAACTCAGGCGGTGCATCAGGGGAAAATGACTTTGCTGAGGCCGTGCGGACTGCAGTCATTAATAAACGAGCCGGTGGTTGCGGACTTATTTCTGGACGTAAGACATTTCAGAGAGATTTCAAAGAAGGAATCAAACTGTTTCACTTAATTCAAGATGTCTATCTAGACAATGACATCACCATCGCATAACAACATCAGATAGGTGCAATGGCATTGGCCGATGAGTTTCTGATCAACCAATGCCTCTCATTTTGTAAGCGTCCCCTGATCTGATCAACCAATGCCTCTCATTTTGTAAGCGTCCCCTGAGCGGATAAGCGTCCCCTGAGCGGAGTCGAAGGGGACTTTTTCGTGGGGGTTGGCTTCGACTTCGCTCAGCCAACATTCAGCCAACATATTTTCTGGGACGGTTACTTAATATTTATATTTGTTCCCCAGATCTACAAAAAATCTTAGACTCTTCACAATCTTAAGCAAGCGGCACATTTTCTCAAATAAAAGGGTAAATATAGGGTTTTATCTATGTATTCTTGATTCTTTCCAGATATTTATCAGGGTCGTATGTATTTATATTTGTATTTACCACAATCACCACTAATTAAAGTAATTCCCATCAAGTCCGATCCTCACAGTAGGCGCTTGCCAGTTCATGCTTAAGCAGCCAAAATCATGTTCCAGTGTCCATTTGTCCATATTCTGAAACAAAAGGAATTGATTAGGACTCTGTACCCCCATGCTCGCTGCTCATTAGTCTCCTAGGGAATGGAGTATGAAATACAAACCAATCATACTGTCAGCTGCAATTGGCGCACTGCTAGTTTGGATAGGGTTGCTAGTAAAAGGGCGTTCAGTTAATGGTGCCCCCCATGTGCTCTATCAAGGGCATCTATCGGAGCAACTTCAACAGGATTTAAGTGTCAACGAAACTGTTCTTAAAAACCGACAATCGCTACAACCGTCTTCTAAGGAACTCGCCCAAGAATTAAAGCAGATAGATAAACTGCACGGTGAGCTTCAAAATATTCCTAACTTTCTGAGCAATCGGAGCAGTCAGCAACTGCAAGGAATTTTGGATGACTATGGCGACAGTGTCACTGCAAAAGCTGAACTTGCAGAACAGTTTCAAGCACAGAACTTAGTTATAAAAGATACGCTATCGGCCCTACTCACCTTAAATAAAGACATTAAGACAGCAGGTTCTGAAAAGGTGGGAAAACAGACTTATCCCGCTGTCACAGACCTGCTCGAACAGATCGTGATCTATACTTTTGCGCCAAGCGAGGTATCACTCACTGAACTTCAGGGCCAAATTGACCAGTTGCAGGCGTTGGTGGATGCTGGCAATGTTCGCGATCGCGCCACCGCCGAGAGGGTGCTCAATTACTCCCGTATTATCTTAGAACAGAAACCTCAGATCGATCAGCTTAGCCAATCGCTATTAGCATTACCCACCACACAACAGTTACAGAATCTATCTAATACCTATGAAGACGCTTACTCTAAAGCCCATACCAGGGCTAAACTGTTTCAACTAGCCGCTCTGCTATGGAGCATCGGCATGGTGGGGGTTCCTATCTATTTCAAGCTGAAAAAGCAACAATCCCATAAAGCTGAAAAAATCACCAATTTTCTATCCGAGAGCCTGGATGATGCCTTTATCGATGTCGATAATCAGTGGGTCATAACCTATGCTAATGCCCATGCCGCAAAAGATTTAGACAAGTCACCAGACGAACTCATCGGCCAAACACTCTGGAGTGCATTACCACCAGAGCTTGGCAAAGACCAGGAACATTACTACAAAGAAGCGTGTAATCAACAGTCTACGGTGACATTTGAGGCTCGTCTCATCTTGAAGTCTCGCTGGCTTGAGTTCCGCCTTAGCCCCAGCATGGATGGGCTTTCGATATTTTGGAAAGATATCAGCACCCATAAGAAGGCCGAGTTTCAACTGGCCCTGAGCCTTGAAGCCAATGATGAAGCCCTAAGAAAAGCTCACGAAGCCCAGAAAAAAGCAGAAGCAGAGCGTCTAAAAGCAGAAGTAGAGCGTCTAAAAGCGGAAGAAGCCAGCCAGGCCAAAAGTGAATTTCTTGCCAATATGAGCCATGAGCTACGCACACCGCTCAACGCTATTATCGGTTATAGCGAAATGCTTGAGGAAGATGCAGAGGATTTGGGTCAAGATGGCTTTATCCCTGAACTACAAAAGATTCATGGTGCTGGCAAACATCTCTTGGGCCTGATCAACGATGTTCTAGATCTCTCTAAAGTGGAAGCTGGTCGCATGGAGATGTATTTAGAAACATTTAACATCAAACCTTTGGTGCAGGATGTAGCCGCAACAATGCAGCCGATGATCGCAAAGAATAACAATACTTTAAAGATTCAATATTCAGATGATATTGACAAGATGCATGCAGACCCAGTTAAGGTCCGACAAAGTCTCTTTAACCTGTTGAGTAATGCCAGTAAATTCACTCAAAATGGCACCATTACCGTCAATGTGACTTCAACCCAGACTGACAATAACAGCTACATAGACTTTTGCATCCAAGATACGGGTATTGGCATGATGCCAGAGCAGTTACAAAAAGTCTTTAATGCTTTTTCTCAAGCAGATTCTTCAACCACCCGAAAATATGGTGGCACCGGACTTGGGCTCACGATCACTAAACGATTTGTCCAGATGATGGGAGGTAACGTCAATGTCCAAAGTGAAGTTGGCAAAGGCACAACATTCACGATACAAATCCCGAAAACTATTCAGGAAATCACCCGCCCCTTATCGGACAAAATTATAACTGAGCCAACCATAGAATCCACCAGTCCGCCCCCACATACCAATGGACATAGCCCAGAATCGACCGCTGACATTTTCAATTTCTCTTTAATAAAAGCACCCTGTTCGGGATGTGTATTGGTTATCGATGAGGATACAACAACCTGTGAGTTGATTTGGAAAACTCTAGTTAGTCAAGGTTTTTTTGTTGTTTTAACCCACAATAGTCGCAAGGGGGCAAAAATGGCCGATCAGCTCTTACCTGACCTGATCATCCTGGATCCAATGATATTGGATATGAATGGTTGGCGAATGATTGAGGCCATCAGACAAAATTCTAACCCCAGGAAAATGCCCATCATTTTACAGACTTCAACAGCAGCGCAGAATCATGGTGTTTCTCCAGATGCTGCGGATTATTTATCTAAACCCATCAATCCTGAAATACTATTAACGGTCGTTAACAAGTACCTACAGGAAAGCGACCCAACCATTCCTGCATTAATTTAATTCTCTCTCACTGCAATCGCATGACTCAGACAATCCAAAATAGTGGGTGTAATATCTGTGAGATCATCCACATGACTAAATTTGTTAGCCGCAGGGCCAACCACCCATAACGGTACGGCATTGAGGGTATGGCATTTTGTAGATAAGTCTTCTACATTGCCATGGTCACTGACCACAATGAGTGTTGCATCTGCGGCTAAGGCTGCAATGACGGCAGCCAGGAACCGATCAATCCGCTGCAATACGGTTACGGCTCGGTCATAGTGTTGGGCATGGCCTGCATAGTCGCTGAGATAGCACTCAAACAAGGTGACGCTATGGCTGTTGCCCAGTGCTGCTAGATAGTTACCCGCCACCTCAGGGGTAATGGGTGGTGTAGCCACACCCCGAGAGCTGGCGATTTCTCCCGTAATATCCCAAAAAATTGCTTCTCCTGCTTCATATTCGTACTGCATACGAAACGGCAGCCCTGCGGTCATATTCAACAGCGTACAGACGGAATAGCGCCATCGCCGCTGAGCAATGGCTTCAAAGTAAGCTGGAGAATAGAGATTCGCTAGGGTGGCTGTTTCTCCCAGGGCGAGTACCTGTTTGAACAACCCATAGGGTTCAATCAGCTGACGCAGGGAGCCATTGGCAAAACCGGTCTGGTGCTTCCCGCGAAACTTAGCGGCATTGTGGCCTGTGTAAATGGTGGTTTGTCCGGTGGCACTCTGGGGAAGTCCTGGCACCCCCAGGGTGGCGTCTATGGGTTTGAGCAATAGGTTAGGGCGTTGGGCATAGGCCCCAGCCAGCAAGGGTTGGCTGCACAGGGATTGCCAGTGGGGCATCGCGGCAGGATTACTCACAGGGTTATGGGGTCCAGGGGTGCCTAAACCTAGACCATCTAAAAACAACAGAATGAATTGGGGTTTGCCCATTGTCTGGTGTTGGGTGAGCCTATCCCCCTCCTATGCTGTTGCCAGTATCGGTTTCTTTAAGTGAATTTGATTAGCCTCGGCCCAGGTGTGGAGATCGGAGAAGCTGCGATCGCGATATTTCCCATACCGTTCTCGCTTATTACGAATCCGCTGGGGTAATGCTGGAAAAATACCAAAGTTTGGCGGCATCGGCTGAAAATGCTTAGGTTCTGCAGAGCTAATAAAGTCAAACAGCGCCCCCATCATTGTCGTCACCGGCAGCGACACCAGGGGCAGCCCCAACACAGACCGAGCGGCATTGGTGCCCGCTAACCAGCCCCCTGCACAGGCGGCTGTGTACCCTTCAGTTCCCACCAGCTGACCGGCTGCAAACAAGTTGGCCCGCTGATGAAACTGCAGCGCACTGCTCAACAGTTCCGGTGAATTGATAAAGGTGTTGCGATGCATCACCCCCATGCGGACAAATTCAGCATTCTCCAGACCTGGAATCATGCGAAATACTCGCTTTTGTTCGCCCCAGCGCAGATTTGTCTGAAACCCAACCATATTCCACAGCTGACCACCTTTATCTTCCTGGCGCAGCTGCACCACCGCATAGGGTTTTTTAGTTTTATTTTCCGGTGCATCAAACGCACCATAACGCTGAGTATCAAACAAACCGACAGGCTTTAGAGGCCCATAGCGCATGGTGTCTTCACCGCGACGTCCCATTTCCTCAATGGGCAAACAGCCCTCGAAAAACTTTGCCGTTTCCTGCTCAAAGTCCTTTAGTTCTGCCTGTTCTGCCGCACATAAGGCTGTCCAAAACGCCAGGTACTCCTCCTTATTCATGGGGCAGTTGAGATAGGCCGCCTCACCACGGTCATAGCGGGAGGCCATAAACGCAACATCGCGATTGATGGACTCGCCTACCACAATTGGGCTGGCCGCATCAAAAAAGCTCATGTAGTCCTGGCCTGTAAACTGGCGCAGGTCCGCCGCCAGGGCGTCGCTGGTCAGTGGCCCTGTGGTCAGCACCACCGGGCCATCGGTCGGAATAGCTGTGACCTCATGACGACGCAACTCAATTAATGGATGCTGCTCTAATGTTTCTGTCAAGTCGCGACTAAAGACGCCCCGATCCACCGCCAGGGCACCGCCGGCAGGGACCGCATGTTCATCAGCCCGGGCAATCACCACTGAGCCGAGCTGTCGTAGCTCCTCATGCAGCAATCCTGACGCGCGATCGGTGGCCTTGGCCCCAAAGGAGTTACTGCACACCAGCTCTGCCACATGCTCTGAGTGATGGGCCGGACTGAGCTTGACCGGACGCATTTCGTGGAGCACCACGGGAATTCCTGCCTGGGCAATTTGCCAGGTGGCCTCAGTACCGGCAAGGCCACCGCCAATAACGTGGATAGGTTTTGTAGGGTGATCCGTCATAGCGCAAGTAGTGCAGAATTCATCATTGTAGGTTGGGTTGAGCCCGCGAAACCCAACAAATCGACATTGTGATATTTCGTTGGCCTTGTTGGGTTTTGCGTTGATTGGGCTTGGTCAGAGGCGAGGGATATCGCTTGTTGGGTTTCCCATGATAGGTTCGGGCAGAGGCGAGGGGAATTGTGGGGGAGCTCAACCCAACCTACGAGGGGCTGGTCCACTGGGGATAGCCTGCTTCAATCAGGGCCTGATCGCGAATGCGGCAGGAATCACATTTTCCGCAGGGGGTATCTCCACCGGCATAACAAGACCAGGTTTGGGGAATTGGCACCTTTAGCGCCACCGCCCGCTTCACAATATCAACTTTAGAATCCATCACTAAAGGTGCCTTCAGCGTAATCGGGGTTCCCTCTACACCCACCTTTGACGACAAATTTGCCAGGGTTTGAAATGCTTCTAGATACTCAGGTCGACAGTCTGGATATCCTGAATAGTCCACCGCGTTGATCCCTAGATAAATCGCTTCAGCCCCTTGAGCTTCAGCCAGCGATAGGGCCAGGGAAATAAACACCGTATTGCGCCCTGGCACATAGGTAGATGGAATCACATCCGGTGCCACCCCATCTTGAGGCAACGTTTGCTGAGTATCCGTAAGGGAAGAGCCCCCCCACTGGGACAGATTCACATCCACAATGAAATGCTGGTTAATCCCTAGATGACTGGCAATTACCTTAGCCGCCACTAACTCGCGACTGTGGCGCTGACCATAGCGAAACGATAGGGCAATGACGCCATAGCCATCTGCGATCGCTTGGGCAGCGACAGTGGCAGAATCTAACCCACCGGAGAGTAAAACAACGGCCTTTTTCATCTCATCTCCCCTACTCCTACCTAACTCCCAAGAATTTGTGGGTTTGCAAGCTCATACGCCAGCCAGAATGCCGTTTGACATAGTCAAATACCAGCCGCTGACTATGGTCACTGGTCCATTCCGGCTGCAGTAGCTTAATGGTGGTCACCGGCACCTGGGCCGCTTGCTCTTGAGCCCAAATCAGATCGTCTTCGGTGCTAATCACCACTTTCAGTTCATCTGCCTGGGCATAGATACTGGACTGGGGTGGCTTAAAGCGTTTCGGAGACAATGAGACCCAGTCAAACTCACCGCTAAAGGGATGGGCCCCTGAGGTTTCTAGATGAATGCGTAACCCTGCCTGTCGCAGTGCCTGGGTGAGGGGGGCCAGATCGTGCATCAGGGGTTCGCCCCCAGTAATGACCACCATGAAGGGCTGGGCTGTGTGCGCCTGTTTGACCAACTCACCCATGGTCTGCTGCGGATGGGGCTTGGTGCTCCAGGAAATTTTGGTATCACACCAGGGGCAGCCCACATCACACCCAGCCAAACGAATAAAAAATGCGCTGGCCCCGCACCAGGTTCCTTCGCCTTGCACAGAGTGAAAGGTTTCAACTATCGGGTAAGTAGTTTCGGCAATATCTGCCGTAGGAGACAAGGTTAGTTCGCTCAGCATCATGCACCCTCATCGTATTCAACCCAAGAATCGGGAGTTTCGGACACCGCCACCTTTAAAGTGACCCCGACAGGTAGCGACTTACAGGTCTTGTCGTAGATGTATTTGGCAATCATCTCAGCGGTCGTTTCATACCCCTCCGGCAGCACCTCATTGAGTAGGCAATGATCCAGCCCCCCTTTTTCCACATCGCGTTTAGCCCAACGCAGGGTCCGAAAATCTGTCACCATCACCTCATGGGGACAATATTCAGAGCTGTGGAGCTTAGCGGCAGCCGCTTCCATACGAACTCGATAGGTGTGGCCATGCATACGTCCGCAGGGGCCGTCATAGTCTTTGATGAAGTGCGCAGCATCAAAGGTAAATTCTGTTTTGAGAGTCCACTTGGCCATGGGTGCTGGAAAACTGATAGGCAGTTTCCCATGATAATTCAGAAATCACTACAACCTGAGTTGTAAGGAAAATATCAGACGCTGAAAATCCAAGAAATCTAAAGTATCCACGAGCATGGTAAATCAAGAACCTAAAAACCTGGCAGAACAGCAGTTAATCCAATCGTTAGATTCGCAACAGTTAGCCCTGGTAGCAACCTGGCTATTATCCGAATTAGAGCATCGGTTTGAAGAAGGCTATAGGCATCCTGATATGGTCTGGTCACTAGCCTGGATGAGTCACAAGCTTTGGATCTTGTCATCTAACAAACAAAATCCCCAATAGCTATATGCGGTCAGCTATCGGGGATTTATTGTTGGCAAATGCAAAGATTAGCAACATCCTAAGTACATAATTTGCGTAGTTTTACTGTACTTTTTACGTACATTCTTCCTATTTTTCCAAACATAACGACTCAAAAAACTAGACTTAATCTTAATCCCCCGTTAATTTCCCCTTGAACTATGCGTACAGAGCCCCCTCTTCATTCCAGCGAGCAGGTACTGCTCAACTCGCTGACGCCAGAACAAATGATGGCGGTCGCCGAATGGATGGGTATAGAAACAAAACTGAGAGCCAAAGAAGGCTACAGCCAGCAAGTAAAAGACACCTTAGAATCCATGGCTGAGCGGCTACGAGATCTAGCTCCACAAAGTAAGTTTTTTACCAAACCCAGTCACAAAAAGGAACCTAAAGGATACGTCGTCAGTTACCTGGAATTCTTGTAGAACCTAAGATTAAGGCGCTTGCCCCCCTTCAACCACGGGAACCTCAATCGACTCCTGAACTTCTGGCCTCGCCTTACTGATCCTGGCCAACATCGCCAGCAAAAACCCTTGGGGAGGGAGATGGCTTGGGCGCTTGGCATTCATAGCCATTGCTTTAATAATGGCTTCTTCTATATCGCCACCGTCTAGAATCGTGGTGATTATCCACATGCGTGCGTATTTTTTAGGCAACATTGTTCACATAATCTTTGCAAAGTAACTAAAAAGCATCAGCAAATTTAACTAGATACTTATCAGGAATTTTTACCAGGTATTCGCAAATACGTACTCTTGTGTTGGTAAGTGCATGGGTGATATAGGGGTCATTAGCGTCTTATAAATTGAACAGTTACAGCGAAAACAATGGATACATAGAGTTTTCAACAACTATACGTTCAGCATGAGCCAACGCTCAGCCGTACTCACCAGAAAAAGTAAAAAATCCGTCAACTGTCAAGGGCAAACGATAAACTACATAAAATTTTTACATTTGTTTGACTAGGTAACGGAGTGTTGACTAAGCGATGTGGCTGAACGTTTGCCTACATTCCACATCAAGATCTTAGCGTCGAGCTAGACACCAACATTTGAGCAACCAAAGCTTCCCTCAGACCCAAAGCTGAATTTCTATGCCTGAAACCCTCGGTGGTCTTATAGAATCTTTCAGAAGTGCTTGATGCTAGGTCAAGCTGACGACATTCTAATGTTGGGTACCCCCTTTATCTTGGTCGTAGACATTTAAGTCTTGTCCTGCCAAAGACTACCCACGGATCAGAACCGCAATTTTCTCCATCCCCTCATCCATGACTAAAAAGCGTATCCTTTCAGGCATTCAAACCACTGGCAACTTGCACTTGGGGAACTATCTCGGCGCAATTCGTAACTGGGTAGAGATGCAGGATGAGTATGATTGCTTCTTATTTTTGGCCGACCTGCATGCCATCACCGTTCCCCACGATCCAAAACTGCTGGCAGAAAATACCTATAAAGTCGCGGCGGCTTACTTGGCCTGCGGCATTGATCCAGAGCGCTCAACGGTCTTTGTGCAATCCCACATCAGTGCCCATAGTGAACTGGCTTGGCTGTTCAACTGCATCACCCCCCTAAACTGGTTGGAACGGATGATTCAGTTTAAGGAAAAGGCTGTCAAGCAGGGAGAAAACGTTAGTGTCGGATTGCTGGATTATCCGGTACTACAGTCTGCAGACATTTTGTTGTACGAACCCGACCTGGTGCCCGTTGGTGAAGATCAAAAGCAGCATATTGAGCTTACCCGCGATATCGCGGTCAGACTAAACCATCAGTTTGGCAAGAAAAAAGAACCGGTACTCAACGTGCCCGATGCCTTGATTCGTACTGATGGAGCACGGGTCATGAGTTTAACCGATGGCACTAAGAAAATGTCCAAGTCAGACCCATCTGAACTTAGCCGCATTGAAATTGGCGATACCCCTGATTTGATTAAGAAGAAGATCAAAAAATGTAAGACTGACCCCATGCGTGGGTTGGAATTTGGTAACCCAGAGCGTCCCGAATGTAATAACTTACTGACGCTGTATATGCTGTTATCGGGTCAAGAAAAAGCAGCCGTAGCAGAGGAATGCGCCGATATGGGTTGGGGTCAGTTTAAGCCGTTATTAACGGAAACTGCGATCGCAGCCCTACAGCCAATTCAAGAAAAGTACCAGGCCCTGATGGATGATCGTAGCTATCTTGAATCGGTGCTCAAAAAGGGTAATGAGAAGGCTACAGTTATTGCCAATAGCACCTTAGCTAAGGTTAAGGACGCGTTAGGCTATTCAAAACCGCTATAAAGATTACTGTCCCACTGTCCCGTACCATGGAGGATATCCACTGGACATCTGTTGACTATTCCCCAGGTGAAGCATTTCCCAGGGGAGCGATGTTCTATCTCTCTACAATCTTGCTTAAATAATTTTTTTCGATGAGCACATCTAACGGCTTCCATTCAGCCCCTTCGCTGTTGCGGTCTGCGATCGCAAACCATAAATTTATCATTACCGCCGAGGTGATGCCCCCCAAGGGCGGAAACCCCAGCCACATGATCAAAATGGCGCAGCTGCTAAAAGGACGGGTGCACGGTGTCAATATCACCGATGGCAGCCGGGCCGTGTTGCGGATGTCCTCGCTAGCCTCGGCAGTATTGCTTAAGCAAGCGGATGTTGAACCCATTTGTCAGATGGCCTGTCGCGATCGCAACCGCATTGCCCTCCAGGCTGATCTGATGGGAGCCCATGCCCTGGGCATTCACAATGTTTTAGCCTTAACCGGTGACCCCGTTAAAGCGGGCGACCACCCTAAAGCGCGAAGCGTTTTTGATCTCGAATCTGTGCGGCTGTTGCGAACCATTGGCCAGCTCAACCGGGGGATTGACCTCAACGAGAAAAAATTACCCGACGGTCCCCTGAACATTTTTGCCGGAGCCGCCATTGATCCCCAGAGCCCCAGCTGGTCTGGCTTACAAAAGCGCTTTGAGCGTAAGGTCGAAGCTGGTGCCCAATTTTTCCAAAGCCAGCTAATCTCTGACTTTGAGCGTCTAGAAAAGTTTATGACCCAGATTGCAGCCCAGGCCCAAAAGCCCATTTTGGCTGGCATCTTCCTGCTCAAGTCGGCTAAGAATGCAGCTTTTCTAAATCGCAATGTGCCTGGCGTTCACATTCCAGATGACATTATCAACCGTCTGGCCACAGCGAAAGAACCCTTGCAAGAAGGAATTGCGATCGCGGCTGAGCAAATCAAACTGGCTCAAAGTCTGTGCCAGGGTGTGCATATTATGGCCATTCGTCGCGAAGATCTGATTCCAGAAATTTTGGACCGGGCAGGCATTGGCCCGGTTGACAAACCGAAAACATCGATGGAAACGCCTCAGCCATTAGAATTTCCAGTGTTGCAAAACTAAACCTGATCTATGAATTTACAGCCTCAGCCCATGGCAGATCGTGGGAGCGGTTAGGCCTGACCATTGTCCCAAAAGCATCATGCCCTGCTTACGCCACACCCCTAGGTCTGCGCAGAAATCCCCACCAAGGATTGCAAGTCATAGTCGCGATCGCAATCCCTCAGGCAAATTCCCGCACTAATCACCGCTAGATCATCCTTAGCAAGGGTACTCGTATGAGACTCACCATCCGCCGTAGTCCAATGAGCTGACCAAAAGTCTCCTTGCTCCTGACAATGTTGCAAATTACCATCGCCAGTTTTAATCGCTAAGCTATAGGCCGTAAGAGCCTCTGGGGTTAAGCCTGCCATATGCAGCTCATCGGGCGCAGTACCCTCAGCAAGCGATTGACAAAGGTAGGGTGAGATTGCATGCTCTGCTGACCGCTCTCCCTGCTCAAACCAGAAAGCATTGCCATCCCAGCGAGCAATCACCTGATCAAAGGCAAACGCATCAGTCACCAAATGCACCACCACAGGCCTCA
Organism: Adonisia turfae CCMR0081; assembly: GCF_011009555.1. Taxonomy (GTDB): domain Bacteria; phylum Cyanobacteriota; class Cyanobacteriia; order Phormidesmidales; family Phormidesmidaceae; genus Leptothoe; species Leptothoe turfae. The sequence continues at coordinate 3,444,202 of NZ_QXHD01000004.1, forward strand.
CTTCCCCTAGCTGCCGGTGCACATCAGCTTCATTAATTGGATAAGCTAACCAGCTACGATGATATAACCGATGCACTAAATAAAATCGAAACGGCTGCAATCGCCGTAAATATTGCGCTATCTCAGGTACTCCTGCTTCCTTAACCAAGGTAACAGTCTCATAGGTCGTCGGGCGAAACAGTCCCCAACCTTCAAAAGGCCATCCCTTTAATGTAAATGTATACACCAATCCGTTCACACGGGTACGCAAATAGCCCTGGCGTACACAGGGGGCTAAAAAGTCTGATTGACTAACAGTCTGTTCAGTCTCGATTAAGTGATTCAGTAGCTGATGGATACTTACCATGGGGTCACCTCCTGAATATCTTTAACAGTGACCCCGGTGTGAATTCCTAACGGATATCCCAAGCTATACGGGATCTTGCTTAATTGCCTGGACAAATTCCACAATTTTCTGCGGAACGTCCGGAAAAAGGCTACCGAGTTTTTTAATAACGTTATGGATGCCCTCACTGCCTCCAGCAATTAAACCGGCTGTTAATATGACATCCAACACTCGAAACAAATAGAAGCGAAAGATCTCCAACACAGACTCTGGTACTGGAAAGTTGAATGCATTTTCTAGAGATCGCACACCCACTAAACTAATCAGCGCTCCAAAAATAATAGCCACTCGCAAAAGATTCTGGCGCATGTAGGTTCTATAAACCCGAAGCTTTTCCTCTGCATTAAATAAACGCAGCTGAGTTGCTTCAATAACTACGCTCTTCGAACTCGCCTCAGCCTGAGCGAATAGCCCCTGAAGCTCTAGCTGCATCTGCTCTACCTGAACAGCTAATCGCTCTTTCTCCGGTGATAAATATGAAAGCTTGTATACCTCTAGGGCACGCTCTAAAAAAAGAGCTATAACTATTAATAGTGTCAGCTGCTGGATAACAATCTTAAGAATAGAACCCTGCAGTGCAGGGGGATCCATCGGAATCAGGATATACAATAAACCACATACTAAAACCGTATAGAACGCATAACGAGGAAATTTTAGTAGGGATTCACGGTCCATAGAATTGCTTCCAGATAGCTCTCTGTTTGAGCATTTCATTATCTATGGCTGCTTGTCTACAGTTTCTATAGATTCTTCACTGCCCCAAAATAACGTGGTCGCCAATAAAAGCATGGGCTAGAAGTTATTAGTTATTGGGTATTAGGTGTGCGGTTAAGGTGCATGGCATAAAGCTAAATGTAAGACCCACAATGCTAAATCCAAAACTCATAACTAAGCCCTCAGGTTCTCCATCTAAGAGAGTAAGTCACGAACTTTTTTCAGGTCTCGCTTACTACACTGACGTTTCTTTGCAGCGTAGATCCTTCGACCATATGTTCGCAAAGCTTTTTTGGCATCAATTGTCTCTTTGAGTAACATATCCCAGACAAAGGAAGATGATAGTACCTCAAAGGTAATGCGATACCAGATATTCTTTATTTGACGATACTGTTCATAAGCACTGATTTCAATCTCACGTTTAGGGGGGGTAGGTTCCAATCTACGGCACGTCAGGGGAGCCACACACAGCAATCCCGTTTCAGGGTGCACATAGAATTTTGTTCCATAGCTGTCTGCTAAAGAAGGCCGTTCGCCACGCCAGGACCAACGATTATTGTTGGCATACGGTAGACCATCAATAATTTCCACATGCTGTTCTACAAAATCCCAAAGGTGATCAATCACATGCTGACCAGCCATGGTACGAGGATTAAGATCACGACAGAGACGACTATACACCTGGTCCCAGGGTTGACCCACTTGCGATTGCAACAACTTACGCAACGGTCCTAGATGATCCGATAACCACTTCGATTTCCGTCGTGGCTTAATCAGATATGGGCTCAGCAACCCATCTTCGGTTGCTACCCGCGTAATCTGCTCCAGCTCTTTGCGATATCCTTTGAGTTTTTTAGAACTAATACGCATCCCACCTCGGGGACGCTCAATCACAATTTCACTCAGTCGATGTTCGCTCATAATGCAAACTCAATAACAATCTTATGTAAGGCTTTTCCTTCTGGGCATTTTTTATTACACCCATGCCAGGTAAGACTTTCAACCGAATATGGGCCATTTCGGCCTCCAACGATAACAACTAATGGAGAGGACGGGACTCGAACCCGCATCGACCAACGATAACTTTCAGGAAACGCGCTTCCTTACTACCCGCAGGCAGATGGGAACTTCCCCCATCTCGGACAATGAATTCCTTTCAGTGCTTCTGCAACCTGTTATCCGTTTACGGTTTTCGGGAAACGTCGCGATGCAACTATGAACCCTACTTTGGTAAACCTGGTCGTCCTGATGGGAACCGTCTTCCAACGTTTTTACGGCTGCCTTGTCCAATTTAGGCTACCTCCCCTTGGGTTGACCGACGGGGCTTGAACCCGCTAACACTGGTTTCACAGACCAGCTCCTCGTCCACTTCGGATTCGGCCAACATAATAAATTCGAAGAGATTATTGGGTGGACACTGGTCGGAATTGTAGGCGTAAGCCTTCTCGCTAGAGTACCGACATCTTTCTGCTTGCAAGGCAGATGCTTTTCCAGTTAAGCTACAGGCCCATTGTTTGCAGTGGCAGGAGTGGTAGGATTTGAACCTACACAGATCGAGTTAGAAGATCGATGCCCATCCTCTAGGCGACACTCCCTTGCTAAGCTGTTGCTCGAATTGTTGACCTCACAACTTCTAAAATTTGACCTAATTTGTTCAGACCGCTGCCATCTTTTCCACACCCCCAATAGTAATCTCCAGGAGCATTTTCAACCAATGTCTCATTGTCAGTCCCTAGCAAAATAGCTTGGATATCCGCATGTGTGCGAAATTTAGTGAGCACGGCTCGATGCATAATGTCATCTTTGACCTGTTCCCAATCAGGACGAAGGGGATGGCTTCGGTTTCGACCCATCACAGCCGCATCCTTGGGTGCTTTCGCATTGCCAATTTTGTCGGCCCAGCTTGGATCGGTTTCTATGAATTTCTGAGCCTGGAAGTAATGTTCTGTTGTCGGCCACCATCGACCATCTAACAACACACCATGTCTCGAAAAATTTGAGAAACACCCGTAAGGTTCTTCGCGATTGCTATAAAAATAAATCGTCATAAAAACCTCCACCTTCATTCAGGAAATCCTTGTAGGGGCAACGCCTTGTGCCTGCCCTGTTGCAGAATCTTGTGATGAGTTTTTACACACTCCTTAGAGGATGGCTACTTTAAAGCCGACCTTTCAGATTCTTCGCGATCCCTGTTTGCAAACGCACATCGTTTTGGTATTACCGTTCCTCTCGTCCTTAAAGTATGTAGGCTCTAACCGTGAGGGCACGCATTATGATCCTGGCCTCCTGAAGAGACGTTCTATGGAACGTCTCTTCAGGGTAATTTCTAAATAACATAAACTTCAATAAAAACAACCTCCTTACTGGTTAATAACAAGCACCTCTACTAGCCTTTGTAGGCTTTACCTTCTCGAAAAGTACCTAGGACCATCGCCTTCGAAGGGCGCTGCTCTGAATCCGCTGGGCTATGGAAGCAAGTGGTAGTCCCGATAGGAATCGAACCCGTAACCTTCTGTGGGTAAAACAGCTGCTCTGCCAATTGAGCTACACCAGCAATAGTCCCCGAACCCACCCTCACTAAATTCAACCGATCAACACAAGGTAGTAAGCAGTCACAATAGGATGTGCACTTGTCACAATGCTGGGCGTAATTTATAAACGGGAATCGAACCCATTTGCACTGCCCCAGCGCATCCAAGGGTCGTTTGGTATACGACGTTTCCAACTTGCCCAGTTGGCGGGTTGTGTTCGCTTCTGTTGAATTTAGCTACCGACTATTTGTTTTAACCACCTAACAGGTCAATCTGCCAGTTCAGCGATTGAATCTGGGCATCTAGCAAACGATAATCCCGTGAGATACCGTCTAACTGACGCTGTAGACTGCCAATATCTACTGTACTCACAAATCTCACCTCTGAACGGCTGTACCGATCATGGGTAATGGAGGCGGCTTGGATTAGGTTTTCCAAAACACTTCGCTTAGTGAATAGAGTATCCCGCTGAGCCAGGGCATCTGACAGAGAACCCTCAGCAAATGCTGTATTAGCATTAGTCTGATTGATCCGCTGCACCAAACGGGTAAGTTCAGTAATTACAGTATCCACCTCTGACAACAGCTCTTGGGGGTTCTCGGGAGGCTGTTCACCTTCCTGGACCTTGGCACTGCGGGTCAAACGCTGACGCAGCTGAGCAATTCTCTTCTGACAATCTGCCCGTTGCATTAAGGCTTCTGCAAGCTTCATCGGATTCACCTCCTTTTGTAAGTTTGTTGCTATTGGCATTACTGCCATACCCCTGACAGGAGTCGAACCTGCAACAAATCCGTTTTAAGCGGATCATGTCTACCAGTTGCATCACAGGGGCAAGGGACTTAAAAGTCCATGGGCTGTGTAGGATTCGAACCTACGCTCTTCCGTTTAAGAGACGGCTGCTGTACCACTTAGCTAACAACCCAGAAAACATATGTAGAGTGGGCAATGTCCACCATCCAAAATTTGGTGGGCCGCCAGAGATTCGTTCGCAAAGCGTCTCCGCTAGGAGTTACTCTGATCTGTCTGCTTAAAAGGCAGCCACTCTACCATTGGGCTAACGACCCTGGTACTCTCGGTGGGAGTCGAACCCACAAAAACTAGATCCTCGGTCTAGTGCGTATACCGTTCCGCCACGAGAGCATATTTGGGCAAACGCCCAGTACCCTTGGTGGGAGTCGAACCCACAAAATCTGGCCTCTGAAGCCAGCACGTATACCGGTTCCGTCACAAGGGCAAATGGTCAGGATGGCAGGATTTGTAGACGCCAGGCTTCTCGAAGAGTACCTGCGGCTCCTTGCCCCCAAAACAAGGCTTCTGACCACTGAATTACATCCCGATTTGGTACCCTTGGTGGGAATCGAACCCACAACAACCGCGTTCTAAGCACGGCATGTCTACCAGTTGCATCACAAGGGCAAATGGTCGGGATGGTAGGATTTGGTACTCCTGATGGGAGTCGAACCCACACGTAAGCTGGTTTTGAATCAGCCGCCTCTTCCAGTTGGGCTACAGGAGCAAGAAATGGAGAAATTAAATCGACCCAAGCATGATCAAATCTCTCCAATTCCCCCGCTAGGGTTTGAACCTAGAATCTTCGCAGTCAAAGTGCGAGATGTTGCCAGTTACACCACAGGGGACTGGATGCCGAGGTAGGATTTGCACCTACAACCTCCTGATTCAGAGTCAGGCGACTTGCTAATTCGTCCACTCGGCAATAGTTGCTGCTGATTTGAAGCATATTCTGTCATTAACCTCGTCACTAGCGGAATATGTTTAACTTGACTTAATCCTGATTCCACCTCAGTTTGTGTGAGGGGATGTAATCAACGGTCTCCGTCCATTGAGAGAAGAGGCAATTAACAAATTACGCATCCAGTCGTCATGATATCGGAAGCCATTGAGTTTCTCAAAGGGACACAAACAGCCTCCATTTTGCTGCTGAGTTTTACGACAGAATGGATGAAAGTTCCACAGCATCGCCATGGAGCGAACGGATAACTCAGCAGCCTCCCAAGCCCCATGAAAATCTTGCATGGCATAGAGTGCCCGGTCGAGATAGTTCATGGGGCGATCCACCTGATTACTGGTGCGATAGGCATTAGGAAAGTCGAAGGCTCTCTGGAAAAATAGAGATTTTTCTCTGAGTCGTTGTAACCGGTCATGGATGGCGTCGGGAAGCTCCACCGATTGTGTCCATTCGAGAAAACGACGCAATCGCTGAGCAAATTGACGTTTGCTGGTGGCGTGATAGATATGCCAAAGCTTGTCGGTTAAGCAGGTGCGTAACTCAGGCTTAGAGCGACACCAATCACGCACTTTAATCACCTCATGTAGAAAGCATAGAATCCAGGTGATGCCAGGAAATAGGGTTTCCCAGGCTCGACGAGTCGCGTCCCATCCATCGGTGGTGACTGTCTCAGGTCGATAGTCAGGGGCATGCTCGCTCATCTCTTGCTCAAAGTCCCCATACGCCGCTTGCAAGTCCTCGTATCCAGCCGTTGGGCTCAGACCACTGCCCACAATACACCCCTTAGCCGCTGTCACCACCCAATAGATACGCTCTCCTTGATGGCTACCATGCTTTTCATCGGCCACTAGATGGGGGGGAGCGACTCTTCTGTTTTCAACGTTGTTCCGACAATGGATGCTCGGCCAAGAGATTGACACAACCGATACCAATGCATCTCCGAGCGGCCCAATACGTAAGCAATCCCATCATAAGAGAGGCCATGCTTTCTCAAATACATTGCTTTGCCTGCTAGCTCAGACGTTTCACTCATATAAGGCGTGACGAAATCGGGACGCAGTTGATAGGCTGTTTTTTGTTTGGGAAGATATATACGACGTGTTTTCAGGTGCTGACGAGCTGAGGTCACCCACCCATGAAACCGATATCCCTCCTCAATTCCCTTGGGGAACAGCTCCGGATAGCTGGCTATTTGCTCGTTCAGGTACTCTCGGTAGGCCTCACGGTCCTCAACCAACTGGTCATAATCAATGCTATCGGCGATGGGCAGGCAGATCGTTTTATCCCCTGCTGTCCCTCGTTGCTTGCGTTTGGCCATCATACTTGGCCTCCAAACTCGATGACCTTATGATATCCAAACAAACTTAGTTGGAACTAGACTTAATCGGGGATCAGCCACACCCGACAATCAATGGCTGGGGCGAGAGGAGTCGAACCTCCAACTTCCTGGGTAACAACCAGGCGCTCTGCCAATTGAACTACACCCCATTGAGCACCCATGATTGAGTGCAAGCCCCCCAGATCCGATTTGAACGGATGACCTCTTGTTTTTCAGACAAGCGCTCTTACCTGACTGAGCTACCAGGGGATTCAATATATGTTTTTCAAACTCATTGAAAAACAACGAGAACGGCAGGACTTGTAGACGTAAGGCTTCCCGAAGGATATCTGCAATCTTCGGTTCCGCAAACCGACGTGTTATCCATTGCACCACGTTCTCTGGAGGAGAGAATGGGAGTCGAACCCATAGTGAGATTTGCTATCCCACGACTGCTTAGCAGGCAGTTTGCTTTACCAATGACGATCTCTCCAAAGAGGGTCGGGTGGGAGTCGAACCCACAGTGTTAAAGAACTCCGGTTTTACAGACCTTTACCTGCGCCCATAGGAGCCGACCCTTGGCAGTGGCGACGGGAGTCGAACCCGCAAACACACGAGTGAAAGTCGTGGGGCTTTACCAATTTGCCTACGCCACCCTAAACCGCAGAGACTAGAATTCGTAGACGACAGGCTTCCCGAAAGATACTCAGATCATCGGGTTTGGAGACCGAGGTGCTAGCCGTTACACCATCTCTGCTTCTGGTTGCAGCGATGGGAGTCGAACCCACATATTCTCGCTTATGAGGCGAGCACCTTAACCACTTAGGTTACGCTGCAGTGGAGTCCAGGACGGGGGTGACGAGATTTGAACTCGCGACGTCCTGTTCGACAGACAGGCACTCTAGACCACTGAGTTACACCCCCAGAAAGGGAAATATTTAGTTTTCAAGGTTCTGGTTTGAGTCTTGATGACGTGTTAAGCACTTATCTTTGAGACTTAAATTCGTAGCACTCCTGCGTTATTTATATACTACAAAACATAATACACAACGTCAAGAGTTTTCGAGAGATTTTTAGAGAGATTCTTGAAGTCATGTACAAAAAGGGTTTGAGCGCCTTTAAGGATTTTCAATAAAAATCAACAAGATAACAAAAAATCTTATTGGAATCTTCTCGAATTTTACACAAAGGGGCCACGCTCAAGGAAATAAAGCCGTTTTACTTTTTGCACTTCACTTACGGCGTCAACATGATGTTTATCAGTAGACACCGTCAAGTTTCTCTCATTAGATGCACTGAAATTGGATGGTTGTTGTCGCCGAGGAAATCGCCAATATTTAAATGACTTACGACTCCAAGCGAGAAAAAATGGTGAGACAAAATACATGGTAATGCTCCTGGTGGGAAAGCAGATTTTTACAGTTATGCGATCGACAAACTAGATGTATGAAATCTGTGGAATTGGAAAATGTAGAATTTTGAAATTCCAAGGTATAGCGATATTTCTCGATTATTTTCTGGCGCTGTAAGCCGTTGTTTCACAGCCCATATGCCCAACACAGAGCAAATTTAGCCCAGCTCAAAGCCTCCCTTCTATGAAGGAGATGTAGGAGGGATCTCACCTTACATTAGTGATTAACAAGCCCTACTAGCCCCTTTGGCAAGGGGCCTTACAAAAGGACTTTTACCAAAGGGGGAGACTCAAAGTGTTACTCAACGTGGCACAACGTTTACTGATTTTCACAGCAAAAGACTATTTTTAAGTCTCCATGCAACAACTACATGAAATATGCCGTCTGTCGGTGGGTTACTCGCCACAGTTCGTAGATAAGCATTTCACTTTCAGGTGTAAGGGCAGTTATAAAAGTGCCAGATTCAGCGTTAGCACTATTTGCAATCCAGGTTCCCTTAAGGCTTACTTCAACAAACTCGTCATCAACACTTGCTAGATCAATGACATCTGTTACATTTTGCCGTAGTAGATACTCAAGCTGATTAATACCAGGCAATTTAACAGGCAGTAAAAAGGAAGCTCGACTGGGTTCTAGATGTAAGGGTTCACCAACATGAACTGCTAACATAACTCGTTGGGTAGCAACCGCATCCAACGATGCAGTTACTTGTTCAAGAAATAAGCCGTAATCGGTATAGTTCAGCTTCAACACGGCTGACAATCTCCATGGATGGTTGGGTCAGTCACATGCCGACGGCGGCATAGGGTTAATTTTTTTGTTCTTTCCAGAATTGCTCTGCAAAAGCAACTACTGGATGCATGGGCGCTTTAGGCTGTTGTTTGAGCGGCATATTGGCAAGCTCAGGGGTACGGGCACCCTTGCGAGAATTGCAGGGGGCGCACGCGGTAACCACGTTATCCCACGTGTGAGCACCACCTTGTGATCGCGGTACCACATGGTCCAGCGTGAGCTGTCGCTTACTACCGCAATATTGACAACTATGGCCATCACGCCGCAGAACTTCGCGACGGTTAACCGGTGGTGTTTTCCAAATGTGCTCGCTATCCCCAGCCCGCAGACGAAGGTGCTCAGGAATCTCAAGGGTCAGGCTGGGCGATCGCATCTGCCAGGTTTTCCCCAGTAGGTCTACAGGTTCTGCCCGGCCTGTTACTAAAAGAACTGTTGCTCGCTTTAGGTTAATTCGCACCATGGGTAAGTAGTTTCTGGAAAAAAGTACGATGGGTCGATACGTAGGCAATACGTACTTATATGGTCGTAATGTCATGGTTAAGCCCTTACAGCTCTGAAATTCGTAAAAAAGTCCACAAACAATGACCCCCGCTTCCGGGTTCGGGAAGCGGGGGCCAAAAACCTGACTAGTTTTGGAGTTAGGTAGGTAACATGGCTAAGCGCCTGCATCCCCCGCTTCGTCTATATCTTGTTAGTTCTGGTCGATTGAGATCATCGCCAATCAAGCTATGGCCTATTTCGCTAAATGCAAAACGATCTAAACCAGCGCCAGAAATCGCTTTGGCCATAGTGCCACCCATAATCGTGGGAACGTTACTAGATTCTAGACACCGCACCACCAGCGCCATGGATACATGGCCAAATAATTGTAAATATCTTTTCACGACTATGGTTTCCATAGAGTTTTTCATGGTATCTAAACCTCTGGTGTGACAATTAAAAAGTGCCTCTAGTGCACTTGACCAAAGCAATTCGACCTGACTGCCTTTCTGTCTTACTTCTTATACTACATATGTAATACAAGAATGTCTACCCTCTTTGAGTAACTTTATGGTTTTAACGAAAAAAGCCTACATTAAAACTATTCATGCTTGTTAGAGCTACATTCTCTGGGAGAGCTATAGTCAGCAACACCTTAACAGTTGTGGATTCCGGATGTATCTCAAAATTAGTTTTGGATAATATTCAGGATACGATTGCTTGCGTTCACCCAAGTAAAAATGCCATAGCAGCCTCGCAGCTACAGCCCGCCAGGGTCGCCATGCCTCGCTAATCATTTGAGCTTCATCAGCTGTAGGTCGTTTAGTCAGGCCCTGATATTGAACAGTATTGAGGGTTATCTATTATTGAATAACGTCATAGTCAATTGCTCGGGCTGTTCTCACAGGTGGAGCAGGTTCGTTTTGAATGGCCTTGATCGCTGTATATCCTAGGGGCAGTGACGCCAGCAAACACATCGCACCAGTCCCAACCAACGATAGCTGTCTCACGGCTTTGGAAGCTCGACGAGCATCGGGATATTGTCCCTGACGGTAGAATTGTCTAACTTGCCAGGCATAGAGTAACGCCGTTACTCCAAGGGGTGGAAACGTAATGAGGGCAGCTAAAGCTGTTGACCAGTGACTGGGGGGGCAGGGCTGATCCTTATAGAGATCATATGTTTTTTCCCACTCAGGTCCACGGACCTTACCGACATAGCCAATTAGGGTAAACTCAGTGATTTCTGAGAGTTCCAGGGGCAACAACAGGTCACGAATCTGATTGGGTAGCGAAAAATAGCTAATACCTTCACCCACCTGTCGCTTGAGGAAGATTTCTAGGTTTTTACCCCGTTGTTTTACATCAACCTCGACAGGCTGTAAGGCATCCTGCAGTAAATCTCTAATCGGGGCTAAACCATCTGGTTTTGCAGGGGGTGGGACCAATTCAGTTAAGGCTGGATCATTCAGGACCGCCAGTTGCCAATCAGAGATCGCACCCTCCATATCGCCCAGCTGTTGGCGTACGTTGCCACGCCTTAGATATGCCTCTGCTGCATTAGGGTTGAGTTCTAAAGCTCGGTTAAAACTGACAAGCGCCGCATCAAAGTCCTCTACCTGACTTTGAATGACGCCCACCTGATAGTGGGCTCGGGCATAGTTAGGATTCACCGCAATTGCCTGTTGCCAATTGCTCAGAGCATTTGCCATATTGCCTTGAGCATAGGCAAGCTGACCATATTCAAAATAAGCAACTGCGGGATTCTCAGCACACTCAATTGCAGCAATAAAGTCCTGTTGGGCGTTATCCAACTGGTCTAACGCGCGATAACTTAAGCCACGTGTAATATAAACCGCAGCCACATCAGGATGATGACTTAATGCTTTGGATAGGGTTGCGATCGCACTCTGATGATTGTCCTGTCGTGCTAGCGTACACCCACGTCGATAGGCTAAACGTGCTCGCTGCCGTGCGTACCAACTTTGCTTATCCATAATTAATTAAACTTATCCCTGCCGTTATTAATCCCAAGCTATCCGTAGCCTAACCATCCTTCAGAGGAAATAAAGTCAGAGTGATAACGGAAGCTTGAATAGTCAATAAAGAATTGATTCAGTACTTACCGTTACAAAATTAAGCAGTTCGATTCATGGCGATTACCCAATCCTTCACACCAATTTTGCTTGTTTCCTAAAAAACTTTCCAATGTCGAAATTATTTTCTGGGAAAAATTCACCTATGCCATTGCACCTAAAGTCCTACGACAATTGGCGTAGAGGGAAGTTCCAGAAATCCATTGCTATGAAATGGCGATGAAGCCTCGTCAGTTTTTACAGACACTTCGATGAAACCTATGTAATTCGAATGAACAGGCATGGAAGCCCAAAATAAGCCTATGTTAGCGTCAGTGAGAACACTTACACACCATGGTCAATGACCGTTCTCTCGCTGAAAACAGAATTGGATGTCGCAGAGTTTTTATTAAGTAAAGGATGGTTTCCTGAGGAAATCAACGGAATTTTAGTTTTTCCTCTGCCTAGCGCTGCTTTTTACCAGTTAGGCAGTAAAAATCATCCAATAGTTAATAGCGATGTAATTAAAGCTACAACTGTTACGCCAACTACCCTTTTCCGAGCCCGGCAGCTTCTAGAAGCGGCTGGGTGGGTAGATCGAGAACTCGACTCTTTGCTTAAACCCTGCTTATACAGTGTCGATCCTTGGGCCAATCAAACGATTCACCACTGCGAGGCTACTCATCAACGTTTCGGCTATTTAGATGACCCATTACCAACCCTGAATCACTATCGACGGGCTATGGCATTCAAGCGCATTGTTAGTCTGGCCCTAGTAATAACAATGGTTTCTGTAGCTGTAGTCTTGTTTGGATGAGCAGTTGTGTAGACATCTCTACATCCGCACAAATTTATCAGTTGCCTCCACCAAAGCACTCAAAATGCCTGGTTCTGTAGCCGAATGGCCTGCATTCGGGACAATGATTAATTCAGCTTCGGGCCAAGCACGATGCAACTCCCAAGCAGACGTCATGGGACAAACGACGTCATAACGGCCTTGTACGAGCACCGCTGGAATATGGCGAATTTTAGCGACGTTTTGCAGCAGCTGATCAGGTGGGTTGAAAAAGCCCCCATTGATAAAGTAGTGGCACTCAATGCGGGCAAAGGCATCGGCAAATTCATCATTGCCAAATCGTTCAATAACTTGGGGGTTCTGAATTAAATAACTGGTACTTGCTTCCCAAATAGCCCAGGCACGGGCAGCCTGCTGTCGAATGTCAGGATTAGGGCTGGTTAAACGTTTGTAGTAGGCTGCCACCAGATCATGGCGCTCCTCTCCAGGAATGGGCGCAAGGTAGTGCTCCCAGGCATCAGGGAAAATATAACTTGCTCCCTCCTGGTAAAACCATCGGATTTCCTGGGGGCGCAGCATAAAAATACCCCGCAAAATTAGCCCTGCACATTGCTGCGGATAGCGCTGAGCATAGGCCAACGCCAGGGTGCTGCCCCAACTGCCACCAAAGACCGTCCATTGATCGATGGCGAGATGCGATCGCAATCTTTCAATATCATCCACTAAATCCCAGGTGGTATTCTCCGTAAGCTCAGCGTGGGGTGTACTCTGACCACAGCCCCGCTGATCAAACAGAACTATGCGCCAACGTTCAGGGTCAAAAAACTGTCGATAGATAGGAACCGTGCCGCCGCCTGGTCCACCGTGCAAAAACACGACCGGTTTCCCCTGAGGATTTCCGACTTCTTCAAAATAAAGGGTATGGATTGAAGAGACAGATAACTGACCGGTGCGGTAAGGCTCGATAGGAGGATAGGGTTGACGCATAGAGGGGCTTAGCAACGATTTGCCCCGTCATTGTCGCACCCAAATTGCCCCCGATTCCGTTTATTTCACAGAAACCGGCTTCCGCACCACATACCAACGCCCAGTTTTTGGATCACGATAGGTTTGAAACGGCTGTTGTTTCAGCGGTTTAGTGCAAGTTTTGGGCATTGACTTAGCGATTTTCACGACTCTTGTATAGATCAATTCACATATTGTGGCCCGATTTCCCAAAAAAATTGAGTGATCAATCCTTAAGTACCATGTGATTTTTGTCACAAAAGAACAAAAAATCCTGGTGGTTTCCCCATTGTATCCAGGATTTACAGAGTAGTGCCAGGTGTCGGTCTACACCTGAAATGAGTCTAAGCTTAGCAATTTCAATGACATAATCAAATCAATCAGAACCAGATAAGCCAGTGACTTAACCAATTTGGGCGTCAACTCAATCGCAGACACCCCTGATCATTTAGCCACATCCTGTAGATAGCTTACCCAGAAAATTTATTGCTCAAAGTTTAATAAGGCATGGGCATTCATTTAAGAGAAGATTTTTAGGAATTGATGAATGAGTCTCTCCTAGAAAGCTCATCAAAGCGGTCTATAGGCACTTACGCCTTCATTCCTTACGTGCAAAATCACTCTGCCATCCCCACATAATCGGGTCAGAATCATGTTCTCAAGTCAAGACTTATGCGTTTAAGGTAGCGGCGAAAAACGCAGGGGGCTTACTATATAAGACAGTTTTGGCGTGATCCACCATGTCGGCAATACTATGGCCCGGTCGTTCTCATCCCTTGGGAGCTACCTGGGACGGTCAGGGAACAAATTTTGCAGTTTTCTCAGAAAATGCCTCAGCAATCGAGCTGTGCCTCTTTGATGCTAATGGAAATGAGCGTCGGCTAAGGTTACCAGAGGTAACAAACCACGTATGGCATGGATATTTACCAGACGTCGGCCCCGGTCAGCGCTACGGGTATCGGGTATATGGTCCCTATAAACCTAAACAGGGTAAACGGTTTAATGCTGATAAATTACTGCTTGATCCCTATGCTCTGGCCATTAGCGGCGATATGCAATTTAGCCCCGCTATTTTTGGTTATCCGATGGAGCACTTTGCCAATAGCGATCGCGACTTAGAGAAATCCACGCTGGATGATATGCAATGCGTGCCCAAGGGTATCGTGGTGGATCAAAGTTTTGATTGGGGGGATGATCGCCATCCTGAGACACCCTGGCATGAAACAGTTATCTACGAAGTGCATGTCAAAGGGTTTACGCGTCAGCATCCAAACATTCCACCAGACCTACAGGGTACCTATGCAGGGTTAGGTCACCCTGCCGCCATTGAGCACCTGAAAACATTAGGGGTTACTGCGGTAGAGCTCCTACCAATCCATCACTACAATGCCCACCCTAGTCACCTTGTCACTGTGGGGCTCCACAACTACTGGGGCTATGATTCCATTAACTACTTTGCTCCCTTTGCAAGCTATAGTGCCGGTGGGGATGCGGGTGACCAGGTCAATGAGTTTAAGGCAATGGTCAAAGCCCTCCATCAGGCAGGCATTGAAGTGATTTTAGATGTGGTCTATAACCACACGGGCGAGGGCAATCACTTTGGCCCAACGCTGTCTCTGCGGGGTATCGACAATGAAGCTTACTATCGATTAGTTGAGCGCAGTCCTCGCCACTATATGGACTTTACCGGCTGCGGTAACTCTCTCAATGTCCGCCATCCCCAGGTACTCAAACTGATCATGGACAGTTTGCGCTACTGGGTGCAGGAAATGCACGTAGATGGCTTTCGGTTTGACTTAGCGTCAGCCCTGGCGCGCGAACTGTATGAAGTCGATAGCCTCGCGGCCTTTTTTGACATCATCCACCAGGATCCAGTGTTGTCCACCACAAAGCTGATTGCAGAACCCTGGGACCTGGGTGAGGGCGGTTACCAGGTCGGTAATTTCCCATTACTCTGGTCTGAGTGGAATGGCAAATATCGTGATACCATGCGAGACTTCTGGCGAGACAATCATTGTCGCCTGGGAGAGTTTGCGTTTCGGTTTACGGGCAGTTCTGATCTCTATCAAGCGAATGGGAAACTCCCCCATGCTAGCGTCAACTTTATTACCGCCCACGATGGCTTCACCCTGCGAGACCTGGTGAGCTACAACGAAAAACATAATGAGTCTAACGGTGAAGGTAATCGGGATGGTGAGAGCTATAACCGGTCCTGGAACTGTGGTGTTGAAGGTGAGACTCAAAATGAGGAAATTTTGGCGTTGCGATCGCAACAGCAGCGGAATCTTCTCACAACGCTCTTTCTCTCCCAGGGAGTACCCATGATATTGGGGGGTGACGAGATGGGCCGTACCCAGCGTGGCAACAACAACACCTACTGCCAGGATAATGAGATCGCCTGGTTTGACTGGAATCTACGTCACCAAAACAAAGAGCTACTAAACTTTACCCAACGCCTGATTGCATTTCGAAAACAGCACCCTATCTTCTGTCGTCGTCAATGGTTCCTGGGTCGCGAGATCCATGGCTCCGGCGTCATTGATATCGGTTGGTTCAATCCTGACGGCAGCATTATCAGTGAGGAAGACTGGCACGATGGTAGCTCCAAAGCCATCAGCATCTTTCTCAATGGAGAAGAAATTCTCACCACCGATAAGCAAGGTCAGCGCATTATTGATGATAGTTTTCTTGTCTTTTTCAATGCCTATCCTGAGTTTCAAGAGTTCTCCCTACCACCATCAGTCGATCGCAAAGAATGGCGGGTTATCCTAGACACCAAAAATCCCACCGGGTTTGTAGATGATGGCCCCACATATGATCATACCCAGAACGTCCCGGTTGCTGCTCGATCCCTGGTTTTACTAGCCTGTCCCCACTGTTTTGATACAACTTCCGGTGCTGATGGGGCTACATGCACGTTACCAAAGCGAGGGTAACATATGGCTAATAGTTACGATCTAATCTATGCAGTGGTGCGCCAAATTCCCGCAGGCAAAGTCGCCACCTACGGTCAGGTGGCCGAGCTAGCAGGGCTTATGGGCAAACCTCGGGTAGTCGGCTATGCACTTTATAAGGTAGCGCCTGAAGATGAAATCCCATGGCAGCGGGTCATCAATGCAAAGGGAGAGATTTCCACATCTGCCTTTCGCGATGGCTCAGACGACCTACAGCGGATATTACTGGAGGAAGAAGGGATTGAGTTTGAGGGCAACAAGATCAACCTTAGCAAGTATCGCTGGCAGCCGCCGCCAGAGATGATTGAGGCGATTGATTTTGGCGAGGATTAGAGTTGGGGTTCGACTTCGCTCACCCCTCTCGACTTCGCTCACTTCTCTTGAGCAACTTTTAGTTCTTTCAATTCGGTTTTACTCAGTCGTAATGAACCTAGCTGGCTGAGCAAAGCCGAAGTCAGCGGCACTACATCTCCGACATCACACAAAAACTCTTTCCATGGGCATCAAAAAACCAGGCAAAATCGGCGATTGCAAACTATCTTTCGACAATAAAGTCCCAACTAACTCCAGCTGGGCATCACTGCGGCGATAAACTTCCATCGTCTGGAGTTGCCAGTTTACAATCCAGTATTCTTGCACTCCATACAGTGAGTAAAGCTTCAGTTTAAACTCTTTGTCACGTTGTTCATTGCGTTCGCCAGGGGACAAAATTTCTACCATCAGCTCTGGAGTGATCACTAGATGACCAGCTTCGTCAATACCATTGACTAAACGTTCTTTGCTGATCCACACCACATCTGGAATGACTGCATCGTTAGGGGAAAAGATTACACCTGGTGTTTGGAAAGCGCTACCCAAACCAGTTTCTTCTGACCAGACTTCTAATCGGACCTGTATTTTACCCGCTGCGCTTTGATGACGAATATGGGGAGCGCGGGTCACAAGTAGTTCTCCATTGATGATTTCATAACGTTTCCAACCACCGTCGTCGGGCATGACGTCGAGGTCTCGAACTGTCCAGCGTATGGGGTTGGTAACCATAGAAATTGCAACTTGGTTTGGGTCTAGTATAGCGAGGGGATAGCTGCTCTATTAAGGCAATGCTACAAATCTGAGTAGATACCTTTAGTTTGGCTAGAATACAGCGGTGGCAATGATATCTCCCCCCATGACTGATACGATTTTGCTGGTGATTGACTGGCGTGATGCTGATAGCGATATGCCCGAGGAACAGCAAGAGGTATTGACCCAAACATTATTTCAGGAGCTACGGGCACTAGACGAGGTGGAGGACGTTAAGCGGATAGCTGACCCAGATGTTCCCGATGGGGGCATGGGAGCTAAATGGTTATGGAGTGTCCTTACAGCAGAAATCACCATTGAGGGGATTAAACAGGTTTGTCAGGATGCCTATGAACGACTACCAGGAAAGCCCATTGAGTTCACCCTGGAGGTTGACGGCAAGAAAACGAATATTGAGGCTAAAAACATCCGTCCAGATAATTTCGAGGAGACGCTCGAAAAACTGGTTGCAGCAGCGCAGAAACTTAAGGACAGTTAATCAAACAGTGGGGGATTGACTGGCTTAGGGCTGAAAGAACTATAAGGTGCTGCTAATTGCTGGGTGAATGGCTAAGAAAATTGCATTGCTGATTGGTGTTGGGGAGTATGGCAATGGGCTGAAGCCACTGCGATGTCCAGCCAATGGTGTGAAGACGATGCAAGTGCTACTGAGAAATCCTGATATTGGCGGCTTTGACGAAGTAGTACCGCTGATTAATCCGGATGTGGGGACGATGCAGGCCCGCATTGGTGAGGTATTTGGTCAGCTATCCAAAAATGACCTGGTGCTTTTTTACTTTACCGGTCATGGCATCAAGGATATGACCGGTAAATTTTACCTATCTACGGCTCAGACTCAGCTGTTTGAAAGCGGCACCCTCAACCCGGGCACTGCTGTTTCAGCAGACTTTGTGAAAGGTGTTATTGGTAATTCCTTGGCTCAACGAAAGGTAGTCATCCTCGACTGTTGCTTTGGGGCAGCCTTTGCCAAGGGCTTTTTGGGCATGGATGATAGCAGTATTGATGTAGAAACTCAGCTAGGTGGAAAAGGTTGGTGCGTCTTGACAGCATCTACATCGACTAAATATGCCCTAGAGCAAGAAGGTGAAGACCTATCAGTGTATACCCGCTACTTAGTGGAGGGTTTAAAGACTGGTGGTGCTGCTCCCGACGGACAAGAACTAATCTGTATCAGAGATTTGCATAGCTATGTGCAAATCCAGGTAAAAGCCGCAGCTCCGGCAATGGAGCCTACAATTTTTAACGCAAAGCAAGGAGAAGAGATTGTTATTGCCAGAGTGCAGTTGGATAACTCACAGCGCTATCGCAAGCAGGTACAAACCAAAATAAAAAATATACGCAATATTACATTGAATGAATTTGCCCTTAACGGTAATTATTGGACACTGGCAGACGTTATTCGTCCTACAGCTTTTCATAATTTGACTTTGTTGAAAGAACAATTAGGTTTGACAAATGAAGTTACCGAAGCGATACAAGAAGAATTTCTTAAGCCCTACAGGGAAAAAACTAAGAGTTTAGCTAAATACGCTGATTGCTTAAAAGCAGAAAAGGACTATGGCTATCCCCTTGATAACGATGCTATCAAGGAATTAGAGGAATCTAAGCAACTGCTCAATTTACGAGATGACGATGTGCAGTTGGTGGAGAATAAGATTCTAGGCCACTGGTTGAAGCAACAGCCTCACAAACAGCTACCAGTTGAATCGTCTACGCTACCTAATAAGAAGCCTGTATCAGACTTATCGGCTCAAAAATATCAACAACAACAACAACAACAACAACAGAAGCTAAAGCATCCTAAATTTTCTTTCAAGACAGTAAAAGTAAATAACAAAGGAAATGTCATTGAAACTAAACAAAGTAAGGCGGAATGCTTTGCCGAAGACTTGGGTAATGATATTACGTTAGAAATGGTGCACATCCCAAGTGGCACGTTTATGATGGGAGCTGCCGAAGGAGAACCAGGTGCGAGTGGATATGAGTACCCGCAACATAAGGTGACAGTGCCTGAGTTTTGGATGGGGAAATTTGCGATCACTCAGGAGCAATGGCAGGCGGTGGCAAGACTCAAAAAAGTTGAGCGAGATTTAGAGAGCGACCCGGCACACTTTAAAGGAGTAAAGCGACCGGTCGAATGCGTGTCTTGGCAGGATGCTGAGGAGTTTTGTAAGCGGTTGTCAAAAAAGACAGAGAAAGAATATATGCTGCCCAGCGAAGCTCAATGGGAGTATGCGTGTCGGGCTGAAACCACAACACCGTTCCATTTTGGGCTAGCAATCACTACAGAGTTAGCCAACTATGATGGGAGCACTTATTATTGGAGTTATAGCTATGGTAGTGCTTCACGAGAAAAGTATCGTCAGGAGACAATTGATGTAGGCAGCTTTGCGATCGCAAACGCATTTGGGCTCTATGATATGCACGGCAACGTGTGGGAGTGGTGCCTGGACCACTGGCATGATAGCTATACTGGAGCACCGACGAATGGTAACGCTTGGGTTACTGGTGGTGATTCATCTCTACGCATACTGCGGGGTGGTTCCTGGAACTATAATCCAGGTTACTGTCGCTCTACTAAGCGCCGCAGGGCCAATCTTGGGAACCGTCTCAACAGCTTCGGTTTTCGGGTAGTCTGTTTTTCCGCCAGGACATAATATTTACTCTTTTAGCGCGAAGCGCTTACTCGCCCCTAGGCTCTGCCTGGGCAGCTCTACTGGTGGCTCCGCCACGAATACTAGAGGCAGAGCCTCTGGAAATCGGTCCAGGCAGGGCCTGGGACCTAGAGGGAGCAATTGGTAACACCCCTAGTTCTCCCAAATAATCCCGATGACTCGCATAACATCAGTAGCCTGAATCATCCACATGCCAGTACTTTACCGGATTATTAAGACTGTTGTGCAAACTGTTCAGGATAAATTCCCCAATTCACCCACCGAATCGCTTCCCTTGCCGACTGTAAGTTAGGAGGCACACGAATAGTATGAATAAAGTTAGTACTGGGGCAAATCATCTTCAATAAAGAAATAGATTGACCATCAATATCATCAACCAACTCGTTTAATTTAAGTAGGGTATACTCTTGCCAGGAATCCACCTCCGAAGCATTTAGTTCCTTACAAATACGCTCGTACCCAATACCCTGAATTAAAATTCGCCGTAGTTCAGCATTGTTTTCATTCAATACCCATTCTGCAACCCAGTTTTCAGGTTTAACCTGTCCATATTTTTTAGGCAGAGCGACCCCATGGTGAAAGTAAAGACCATACCCATCTTCATATAAAACAGAAAACTCTCCTTCTCCATGAAGACGCTCATTTACATCAAAGGAGAGCTTAATAGGACGACTACAAACAAAGCAAACTTTTTCATAAGGTAAAACCCAACCACAACGGGTGGTTAAACCGTGAAAAGCAGACCATTTCTCAGAGTCGTATTTACAATTTAGTATATTGATACAAAAGTCCCACCAAACTGCCTGAACCGCCCATAGCTCTGGATAAATACACTGATCGTAAGCAATATATTGGCTGAGTTGCTTACCCAAACGATGCACAAAGCGGCTAAATTGTTGATGTTGTAACAAGATCTCTAACCGTTTCAGCTGAGAAAATACCGACTTATCATTGATACGATGGCGTAGTTTACGCACCAAGCAAGCCACCATTTGCATATGAAGCCGCCCAATTTGTTTTTCTACTAAGTCAGTCAAAGAATGTTTTAAGGGCGGATTAGAAAGCCTCTGTTTGATTAAAGATAATTTGTCCACAGACAAACGGCGTTCTGGCCGATCAATCAGTGGTTGCCGCAGTTTTTTCAGGAGATCGCTTTGTGGTTTTCCTAAGGTCTCACTGCTCTGTTTTCTTAATGAAATGCCTAAGTTATGCACCAAAAACTGGGCAAGTTGGCTATTT
The DNA here is from genome assembly GCF_011009555.1 of Adonisia turfae CCMR0081. Lineage (GTDB taxonomy): Bacteria > Cyanobacteriota > Cyanobacteriia > Phormidesmidales > Phormidesmidaceae > Leptothoe > Leptothoe turfae. Next base: position 3,465,405 of record NZ_QXHD01000004.1, read on the forward strand.
AGATCGGGGCCACATTGATTGAGATATATTTCAACTCTTTCAATCAGCTGTTGCTCCAAGTCTCCAACCAGGTTTTCAAGGATATGTCCCAGGGCAGCATAAGGACTCTCACAAAAAACAACTTGAGGTAACGGTAGGCCTACAGCTGCATAGGCTGTCGTAATCGCCTCAGTTGCATGTTTTGGATCAATCGCTTTTTCGGGAAAGATATGGGATTCCCATTTTTTCTCTATCTGTGATGCCTTCTTAAGTTGTTCTGATATTAGGTGAGTCGGTTGTTTCCAAAACATCTGCTGCCCTCTAAAATGTGCGTTTTATCTACACTCAGAACAGGGATTAATCGACCACATACTTCCAATTACTTAAAGATTTTCGCTTTCCAGCTTTCTTTGAGGTAGTTTTACGTTGACGTTTGGATGTCGTTTGGGAAGAGGGTGTAACTGCTGAAGATGTATTAACATCTCTAGTGCTATATTGCTTGTCTCTATATCCCAGCACATCAGCCATCAATTGCTGCTTAGAGCTAGTTCTCACACTATCAACAATTTTCTTTAGAAATTCTTGATCGGCATTTTCTTCAGTAATAAACTCTTGGTTGAGTTGGGATGAAAAGGCACCATTTTTGCGTGGGACATACTCCCTTTGAACATATATCTTCCAATTACCGTAGTGAACTTTTAAGGGCCGATGTTCATCATGGGACAAAATCGCCACCTTAGAGCGGACCTTGAGATAAAGTTCCCCCTGATGGGAAAATAAAGTAGCAATGCCTTTACTGATGCGATGTGAATGCCCCGTAGACATGCCTTCTAGCAAGGTAAGATGGGGCAGTTCATCACCAAGAACATGTGAGGTTGGCAATAGAATGACATCTCCCTGGCGTATTGGTCTCATAAACCTATTCCTTGAGTCAAAATTTGATTGTTATCAACTCTATACAAAGATCAGCAGGAAACTAATGAGGCAGGGTGTATGAACTGAGCGCTATGTATTGTTAAAAATCTTACTGGAGTAAAGCTTTACGCAATTCATTTTGCCCATATATTACGGATATAAAAATCGAAAAAGTTTACATCAATTCAGTATTTTCACTACCATTTTGAAGCTTGAGGCTTACATGATGCCAGTCCACAAGACTGATTTCATAAATGCTCCAATATTGATAAAGCTTTAATAAAGTCAACTTGGACCATACAAACCTGTTTTAGGCAACTTGCGACGTTTTATTACCAGCTCCTACTGGTGATTACCAGCTCCCACTGGCTCCACCTCCTGAAGAACGACCTCCCCCTCCTCCTGAAGAAGAACCTCCTCCAAACGAGCTACTGCTACTTGACTTTTGCTTTCTGGGAATCGTCACTGTGTAGGTATTCTCATAAGAACAATGCTGACATGTCTCAGTTACCCGAGCAGTTCCTGAAGAGGAATAAGTGGCTGGGCGAATTATATCTCGCCTAGATAAAAGAGTTTTGTAGCGACACCCTCTACAGGTTTTATACTGAGACAACAAACTACCATAGCGATTAATATTATGGCTTTGACAGCTAGGGCATTGCCAAACATCATAATCAACAGAACCTAGTTGTTCCTCCACATTTTGCCCTTGATCCAAATACTGATTGTCACTGTTCTCATCCAGACGCACCATATCAGCACCACAGTCCGGACAACGACGACGACGGTAGCGTAAAAATTGCCTCATTATCAAACCAACACCACCCAAACCAGTCAGACCACCCCCCACTAACCAGTTCTTATGATTGCCATGGCCATCGTAAGAAGGCGCAGTGTCACGGCTGACGACAGGGCTACTTGACCGAGATGCTGCCGCTGGTGATGTTGTTGTTGTTGTCTCCTCAGGCTGAGTTACACGCCGGATAATTGCTTCAGTCCCCTGCAAAATTCCACCACTGTAGTCGTCTTGCTTAAAGCGCGGCACCATGTACTCATCAATCACTGACTTCATTGCAGAGTCCAGAGATGTGCCGTAGCCAGAACCCACTTCTATCCTTACTTTTCGATCATTCACAGCCACCAACGTCAGAATGCCATTATTCTTTTCGGCATCACCAATGCCCCAGGTATTAAATAAGTTGGTAGCAAACGACTCAATCGTACTGTCCCCAGTCCCATAGTCCTGAATTGAATTAAGGGTAACAACCGTAGCTTCAATGCCATGGTTAGCCTCCAGGTTTGCCAACGATTGCCGAATGCTGATCGCATCCTCTGGGCGCATCAATTGAGCATAGTCGTTGAGGTATGGATCGCTGGCTGTGGGATACCCCGTTTGAGCCCAGGATGGTAACACACTAAGATGAGAGAATAGAATGGTTGCGATCGCAACCACTGTCACTATCACCCCTCGCCGCATCCAATGCACAGGCATGTTAGGTCTACTAAGCATAGTTACGATCACCTGAAGAGCCATTGTTATCTACAGACCTTCAGAATTATATTTCGGATTTTTCCATACAACAACATCAAGAAAATACCGGTTGCTGAAGAATACTGTACTCAGCAACCGGTGTTTTTATGACTGACTTGTTACAAAAGCGATGAATTCCCTAGAACGCAGGTAAAGCAGGCAACGGCTCTCCTAACCATTTCTGGGAAAAGTCATCTAATTGACCACCTAAACGCTTGTGATAGACAAATGTGTTCACCCATTGGAGTAAGTCAACCTCACCACGACGTAGGCCGATGTGAGCGGGGGATTCTTTGATGATAAATTTGCCCTCAATAGTCTTGTCGGGGTTGTTCTTTGATAGCTCAGATGCAACCACATTACCTGTGGCAATCATATCCACCTGACCAGAAATCAAGGACGATGCTGTCAGGCTGTTGTCAGCAAAGCGCTCTATCTGTACATCATCGCCCACCGCATCGGTCAGTTCCAGATCCTCTAAAGTCCCCTGGGTCACCCCGACCTTATAACCACCTAAATCGTCAAATTCACCCACACCAGAAATCTCCGATGAGCCGTAAATTCCAGAGAAAAATGGAGCATAGGGAATGGAGAAGAAAATAGACTTAGCCCGCTCAGGATTAGCTCCCATACTGGAGATGACTAAATCCACCTTATTTGTTTGTAAAAAGGGAATCCGGTTATCACTGGTCACTGGCACCAGCTCTAGCTCAACGCCCAAATCTTCAGCAATCAAGTTGGCCACATCGATGTCATAGCCTTCCAGATTACCGCTAGCATCCACAGAACCAAAGGGGGCAAAATCTTGGGGTACCGCAATTTTAATTGTCCCTGCTTCAATGATGCGGTCCAGACTGGAAACAACAGCAGCATCGTCCTGAGCTGTCACACTGGGGGAGTTACCACCACCAGCACAGGCTACAGCAACCAACGAAAACACACAGGCGATCACTGCAATGGAGATGGTTTGCAGCCACCGTCTTGGGATAGAAAAACCCATGATTAAAGAATCCTCACTCAAATCCTTATGGGGCTAAGGAATGTACGATAGGCCCACCGTAGCAGGCTGAATAGCAATCACTGTATCCTGGGTTACTTTTTTATCTCAGTATGCTAAGGATTTCTCTAGTTTTCGGCTGGCAACAGAAATTGGAAAACAAATGCCGAAGTAAACAATGGCAGTAACCAAATATACAAAAAAGGGTTCGAAGGTCACATTTGTAATATTGGTAGCTGAACGGGCCAGTTCAACAAAGCCAATGGCAGAAGCGAGAGAGGTTCCTTTGATCACCTGTGCTAGAAAACCTACAGTGGGAGCAATGGAGCGACGGACAGCCTGGGGCAAAATCACTAACCCTAACTGTTGACAGTAATTCATACTTAATGCCTTGGATGCCTCCCACTGGCCAGAGGGAATCGACTCCACCGAGCCGCGCCAGATGTCTCCCAGGAAGGCACTGGTAAAGGTAGTTAGGGCAAGCGTTGCAGACATCCAAGGACTAATGTCAATGCCCAAGATGCTGATGCCAAAGAACGCCAGTAAAAATTGAATGAGCAGGGGTGTGCCCTGAACAATTTCTAGATAGACCCAGCTGATGCCCTTAAGAGGGCGAAATGGAGAGATTCTCATCAGCATAAGGAGGAAACCAGCTACTCCTCCACAAATAAACGCAATGGTGGATAACAGCAACGTCCAGCGGGCGGCCCATAATAGAGCAAAGACAATATCTAGGTGACTAAAATCTCTCATGTAATCCCTCAAATGTAGCGGGTGAAGGTGAAAAGGCGACGGTGACAGAGCTGAGCGACGAGTTTAAAGCTGAGGGCCAGCACTACATAAATCAGAGCCAGGGCAAAGTATACTTCAAAGTCTCGGAAGGTGCGCGATCGCAAAAAATTTCCCATAAACGTGAGCTCTTTAGCTGAAATTTGCGACACTACACTAGTTAGTAGCAATAGCAACACCATTTGGCTGGTGAGTGCCGGGTAAATATTGGCAATGGCGGGCTTAAGGATCACCAGACGAAAAATCTGCCATCTGTTTAACCCAAGGGACATACCTGCCTCAATCTGGCTTTGCTCAATGGACTGAATGCCGGATCGAATGATCTCGGTGGAGTAGGCTCCAAAATTAATGGTAAGCGCCAGCAAAGCGGCCTGACTGCTGCCCAACCGTGGCCCCAAGCTAGAAATACCAAAGAAAATAAACAGCAGTTGCACCAGGAAGGGCGTATTGCGAATGGTCTCCACATAGGCAGCTGCTAACATACCAAAATAACGATTGTCAGAGGTACGGCAAAGGGCACCAACTATCCCTACCATTAACCCTAAAACAATGGCCAAAGCTGACAGCTGCAGGGTGAGGCCCACTCCTGCCAATAACAAATCCCAATTATCCCAAATGACTTGAAACTGAAACCGATAGGTCATTATTTATCTATGCATCCTAAGCTGTGACTGTTGCTACTTGCCAACCCAGAGTGCGGGCTCGCTCCTGGGCAATTTTAGGCACATCTGCAGCAATAAATTGTTCATGAAGGATCTGAACGCTAAGGAGATGATTGATCATGGCATCAATCTGTACTTGCTCGGCAACGGGTATACTCAGGTGACGACAATTTGCGGCAATGTACGTTATAGATCGAGACCGCTACCCTCATCTTGATCTGCGGGTCGACCATGACGAGCAGCCCCTGGTTACCCTGCGCACTGCCTTTGAAGAGTCTTGCAAGGATTATTATCAGTCCTTCCGTCAAGCGATGCCTTCAGAACAGGCTCAGGTGTTACCCCTGGAAACACCCTGGTTAGATGAAGCAGTGTAAGTCTTATTTCACCACTAACGTTTTGACATAGCCTTCTAACTCAGGGCTAAACCGAGCGATAAAACCGCCGTCGGCACCATACAGTTCAATCGGTAGCTGGGTGCGCTTGCCAATATTGATCACCTCTTGCAACAGCTGGTTGACTTCAACAATCATCTGATCAGAGGCCGGTACACTCACACGATTATTCGGATCGGCAATGGAGAAATCTGCCAATGCATCATAATCTTTGGCTAATTTGAGCTGTACTGCCCCCCGCTTCATCCCAAACTGACAAAACGTGGGCTTACAAATACTAGAGAAATCCTCTTTAGCCTTATCGAATCGAAGGGCTAAACGCAGATTTTCCTGAGCCTGAGACAGCGCCGGTTCATAGTTTTTTAAAAGGGTCTGACCATCGGCATAGCGTGACGTGCCCACCGGCACCCCCTTAACCTGGGTAATCGCATCGCGCCAGCCCAGCATAGCGAGGGTCCACTGTTCCTCTGATTCATATTGACGGGCCGTAGCTGCATAGCGCACAGCTTCGTTGTAAAACTGGTCGGCAGCCTGCTCCTGTTGATAGCGGGTACGCACCTTGGCTAAATCAGTCTCATAATTAGTTAACAGCTCATTCGCCTCCCCATGGGCCATGGTGCCTCTGGGAATCTGTTTTAGTTGTTTAACAGATTTATTCCAAGAGTCTAACGCCGTTTTCCAAGCAGACATTGTATTGGCAATTTCCGCTTGGTCCTTAGCTAAAGAGGCCGTCAGCTGTGCCTGATTCAAGTTTTCTTCTGCCTGCTGCTCCGACGTCACCCGTCCTTCAATCGTAGTTAAGTTATTGCGGTATTCCTGCAACTTTGGTGAAACAAACACCTCATAGATAGGGCTTCCGGCAGGAATCTCCTCTAGCTGGGCAATGGTTGCACGCCAGCGTTCTGCAATGCTTTCCCAATGGGCAATGGGGTGGGGTGGATTTTGACTTTCCTTGGCAGCGGTCAGGGCATTTTCCTGGGCGGCAGCCACTGCATTAAGCAGGTCAGCCTCACCCTGATAGTCATCCAATAACGCTTGCGCACTGGCATGATGCCTTGACCATGGGGGAATTGGCTTGAGGGTATTCACAGCGGTATTCAGCTGGTCCCCCATATCCAGTACAGTTTGCGGAGTCGGCTGATCCTGCAAAGCGATTAAGGCAGCATCTCCTAAGGCTTGGGCTTGCTGGATGCGATCGCATCCAGCCATCACACAGGGTCGACTTAACCCGTACCCCAAAGCGCCAAATACAGCTGCCATGCCAATACCCGCCGCCATCAAACCACGACTCACCGCAGGCGCATCCGCAACAGTCTCAGGTGTTTCATTCACAGCGACTGACGCCGCTTCTCCCACATCCTCTGAGATATCTTCTGGAGACTTCTCGTAAAACCCATCCAAATTTAAGAGTTCATCGACTGATGGCTCATCGACCGGCAGGTCCCCCTCCATGGGGGGCAGTTCTTCACCAAATAATAATTCTTCTCCAGATAAAAACTCTTCCTCTGATAGATCACCCGTTGCCTCATCCTCTCCGTCATCCTCCTCAAACAGGCTCTCAGAAGCTATTTCCGGCTGATTGTTCAACAAAGGTTCAAACACCTGATCGTCAAGCACCACATCATCCAACAATATGGGACCTGAACTATCTTGCAAGAGCCAATTAAACCGATGCACCGCAATGGGTTTCGCCATAAATGGCTGCTTTAAATAGACTTTAATTGGAATGGGGTCTCCCGTTGCACCCAGATGCTCTGCTTCAACAGGCAACCCATCAATCTCCAACCGATGGCGGATCGAGGTTTCTACCTCCGCAAAGACATAGTTGACAGGCACTGTGTCCACATTAGGGCTTTCCACCAGCACCATAAGCTTGCCTCGGCTAACAGCACACTGTATCGCAACTGCTTCAGGGACCTCCGGTGAGCGACTTAAATCGTAAGTCAAATCAGCCGATAGGCGACTTAGAGTAAACGCCGACGCTAGACTCATGCTCTACGCCTCCACAAAGTTAACCAACAGGACAAGTGCCCTAATAAACAACTATTCACAACGCATCTATGATGCAATCATTAGGCCTTAGCTTACCCCCATAATTTCCTTGGGCTCAGAGGGGCAAGGGGGTATTAAAGCTATTGAATAGTGGCCTATTGTTTACGTTTTCGCAAGCCCTTTTCTTCTTTGTTCAGCATCCATTTGTAGAATCCTAATATCATTGATGGCTCCATCGATTACCCCATGAACGTTCTAATCGTTGAAGACGAAACTGACATAGCTGACCTGATTCAGCTGTACTTAACCAATGAGAGCTTCACCACCGAAATCTGTAGCAGCGGCACAGCGGCCCTTGAACGTTTCCCTATTTTTCAACCAGACCTAATCATCTTGGATTTAATGATTCCCGGATTAGACGGCCTAGAAGTATGCGCCCGCATCCGTCAAACACCTGGCACCAAAGATCCCTACATCTTAATGTTGACAGCCAAAGGGGAAGAGTTGGATCGCATCATCGGCCTATCCACCGGAGCCGATGACTACATGGTCAAACCCTTTAGTCCCCGCGAGTTAGTTGCGCGGGTAAGAGCCTTATTACGCCGTAGTCTGCGTGGGGCACCTGCCAGCCACACCTATCGAACCGCCCACTTTGCCATTGACTTTGATCAGCGCTCTGCACTGTACCAAGATTCAGAGCAAACTTCAGACTCCATTGCCCTTGACCTCACACCGCTAGAGTTTGACTTGCTCGCCACATTTTTGAGCTACCCTGGTCGCGTTTGGAACCGATCACAACTCATCGAAAAGCTCTGGGGAGACAATTTTTTTGGCGATGAGCGGGTAGTCGATACCCACATTGCCCGTCTCCGTAAAAAAATTGAACCGAACCCGGCTCAGCCTACATTCATCAAAACCGTTGTCGGTGTCGGTTACCGGTTTGAAGATAACCATCAACGTTCTTAATTTTGAATTTTAAGTTTTGAGTTCAAGGCTCAATTCAAAATTCAAAACCCAAAATTCCCCATAGCCTTTAGTCCATGGCCAAAGTCCCAACAAACATTAGCTTACGCACCAGATTGCTGCTGTCCCACCTGATTGTCATGGCAGTTGCAATCATCGCTTTGGCCGGTGTCAGCCGTCTGTCCACTCCCCGATACTTTGTGGTGACGCTTGAGCGTTTAGAAGGCCGGGGGATTCGTATTCAGCAGGTGCGCGGCCAAATTTTAGAAAGTTTCACCGATGCTTGGGCTCGGGGGATGGTCTGGTCAGTTCTCTTAGGAGGAGGAGCCGCTGGTGGTATTAGTTATTTGCTATCGCGACGTATTATTCGTCCACTGACGCGGATGGAGGGAATTACCCAACGATTTGCCGCTGGAGACTGGGCAGCCCGCGTTCCTCCATCCGATATCCCAGAACTCCATCAGCTTGGCCATAGCTTTAACCGCATGGCTAGCGAACTGGAACAAGTAGAGCAACAGCGACGGGACTTAGTCAGCGATTTATCCCATGAATTGCGGACACCGCTCACCATCCTCCGGGGCTACCTGGAAGCCCTGAGCGATCAAAAATTGCCTGCCACCCCTAAAACCTATGCAAAGCTCATGGGTGAAACCCAACGTCTGCAACGTCTCGTCGAAGATTTACAAGAACTCTCGAAACTAGAGGCAGGGTATCTACCCATTCAACGGCAATCCACCGATCTGACAGCCCTGACGGAGCAGGTCACCCAGCGTTTCCTCGATCAGCAGCTAGCATCAGACAAACCGCAAATTGTCGTAGATACGACTCCTGATTTACCCGCCGTTGAAGCTGACCCCGCCCGTACCGAACAGGTTCTCGTTAATTTACTGAGCAATGCTCTGAAATATACCGAAATTGGGCAAATTACTGTCAAAACCTGGCAAAATGAAAGTCAGGTTTGGCTCGCGGTCCAGGATACTGGCATAGGCATCGCTGCTGCTGATTTACCCCATGTTTTTGAACGTTTTTGGCGCGCCGACCGCTCCCGCAGTCGTGGTTCTGGTGGTACCGGTATTGGCCTCGCCATCTGCAAACGTCTAGTCGAACTACAGGGTGGCGAAATTTATGTCAGTAGTGAAGTCAATCGGGGCAGCACATTTGAATTTTGGTTACCCAAAGCTACGCAAACCCGCTAAGTTTTGACGTAGATAGCCAACCCACCGATTACAATCCTTCAACCAATAGGCCATAATAATTATTATCAATGACCGTGACTGCGGACACTCAATTGATGAGAGACTATTGCTAGCATCATGGTTTATCCAATTGAGCCCTTCTTAACCGCGGCTAGTAATCGTCCGCTTCATTTCGCTCATGTCTGAATCCAATTCCCCAGGTCGTCAAGATCCTCGCCTTAGTAAAAAGCTGTGTGATTCAGGTCAGCTTTTTCGGGAGCGTTATGAGGTTGTGCGCATTTTGGGGCGCGGTGGTTTTGGGGTCACCCATCTAGCGCGCGATCGCATGCTGCCAGGTTCACCACTCTGTGTGATCAAACAGCTATTTCCAAAAGTCAGCCATCCCATTGCCCTAGAGCGAGCTAAGCAACGATTTCGCCGTGAGGCTAGAATTCTCGGACGGTTAGGCAGCCATTCTCAATTACCAATGCTGCTGGATTACTTCACCTTTAAGGGGGAGTTTTTTCTAGTACAAGAGTATGTGCATGGAGATACCCTGAGTCGCGAAGTTCGCAAAAACGGTGCTCAAAAGGAACCTGCCGTTAAGCAGTTCCTCATCGAAGTGCTGCCAGCAATCCGCTACATCCATCGAAATCGAGTGATCCATCGGGATATCAAACCCCCTAATATCATTCGCAGTAGAGATGACAATCGTTTGGTACTGCTAGACTTTGGGGCCGTACGTGAATGTCTTCATTATGATGATGACCCTGGGGACCATGCCGCGAGTCCTACGACACATTTTGTGGGCACCATGGGGTTTGCTCCACCTGAGCAATTGGCACTACGTCCCACCTATAGCAGCGATATTTATGCCCTAGGTGTTACTTGTTTATATCTACTGACAGGTAAATCACCTTTAGAATTTGACATCGATCCCAATACCCAAGAAATCAGCTGGCAGCGCTCTGTCAACATCAGTACATCCTTTGAACGATTACTGGCTAAAATGCTGACCACTGACTTATCAGAGCGATTCAAACGCATTGATGAAGTGCAGCGTGCCCTCCAATTAGATGCCCACTACAGCAATTTAGAACTCTGCCTCAATCGCGTACCCAAGACACAAGAAGTATCCAACAAAGAAAACGTCATCGAGTTGGATCAAAATAAATCGCCAATTCAACGCCGAGCAGCCGCTATTCGTCGACTACGCCAACGTCAGCATATGAAAAACCGACCGAGCACGGGGCCTGCGTTCCCGCTTTAATTAGCCTCCACATCCGCCAAATGATTGAACCAGGCCTGGATGGTCCTATCAAGGACTTCAGGCACCTCGTCATACAAGCAGTGGCCAACATCATCAATGGCTCGATAGCTGATGTCTGGATTTGCCGCCAGGATTTGCTTCGCCCACGCCGTCGGTAAGATATTATCCTTCGAACCCCATAGCAGGAGAATTGGGGCAGCTACCTGCTGAATTAAATCAGCGGTAACATCACTAAACTCTGCTTTAGTGCGAGATTTCACTAAGTAACAAAGTGTACGGGCTGCACCGCGTTCCAAGGTAGGTCGCGTAAATATCTCCACAAGTTCATCATCTACTCGCTCAGGCTGCTGATAAATGTTAGTGAGCACCCGGCGAATAAAATAAGGCTGACGCACTAGTGCAAATAAAGGACGCAATAGTAATGGCGTTGAAAATAGCCCCTCCACGCCCCGTGATAGACGGTCTGCCCACCCAGATACGAGTTCCTGACGGGCCAGTGGCAGTGTGAGCAAAATCAGCCTCTCTACCATGTCTGGATGCCGAGCAGCTGCCGTCAGAGCCACCAAAGCTCCCAGGGAATGTCCCATCAAAATTACGGGTTGCCCCATGAGCATTTGCCAAAAATCGTAGACTTGCTCCTGCCACACCTCCGCCCCTAGAACCGCTGCCGCCTTCTGGGAATGACCAAATCCTAGAAGGTCCAGAGCGTATATCGGTCGCTGTTGGCCCCATAGCTGTAAATTGGATCGCCACTGTTCCAAATTGGCCCCAAAGCCGTGAACCAATAGCATCGGCGTCCGCTGTTGGGCCTCCAGTTCATGGGGGCGAATGTAGGTATAGCGAATACGCCATCCTCGCCAGTACCAGAAACGCTGCTGCCCCAACTCAGGATGATTAATGGCTTGAGGTTGCTTCATGGAGTCGCTCTATAGGGGCAGATGATAACTATCATGTAACTTAAGGCAGATTGCTATTAAAGGAATCAATAGTGGTGAGTGGTAGATACCTTTAAGATAGATTAAGAATCATTTACTGATGAGTTGATTAGTCCCTCAGACTCATCACTGGGGATAGCGAGGCGTACTATGACCGAGACCAAGCAGAGAGATGTTCAGGTATTGCCCATCGCAACAAATACACTGGCCCTGCGCTCCCGCAGTTGGAATCGACTGCGTTTTGAAATTGAGTATGCGCTCGAAAAGGGAACAACGGCTAACTCTTATTTGATTAATGCTGATCAAATCGCATTAATCGATCCTCCGGGGGGCTCATTTACCACTATCTTTTTAGACGCGTTGCGATCGCACGTTGCCCTCGACCAACTTGATTACATTATCCTGGGTCACATTAATCCCAACCGATTGGAAACCTTACAACACCTGGTTAATGAAGCCCCCCAGGTAACAATTGTTTGTTCTAATCCAGGTGCGATCGCCATCAAAGCAGCGGAGCTGTCCCTACAAAACCCTTTATTTGTTATCAAGAATGCCGACGAGGTTCTCGATCTCGGTCAGGACCATAAGCTGCAATTTATGCCAGTGCCCACCCCCCGTTGGCCTGACGGACTGACTACCTACGATCCTGCCAGTTGCACCCTTTATACCGATAAATTTTTTAGCGCCCATATTTGTAATGATGACGCCTACGATCTCCGCTGGGAAGATTTGTTAAACGATCGTCGTTACTACTTTGATACAGTGATGGCCCCTAACGCTAAACAGGTTGCCACCGCTCTGGAAAAGCTTAGTGAGTTTCCAGCCCACCTTTATGGAGCTGGTCATGGCCCCATGGTGAAGTATGGCATCCATGAACTCACCCACCAGTATCAACAATGGTGTGCCCAGCAAAAGCAACAAACCCTTAGTGTTGCTTTAATTTATGCGTCGGCCTACGGTAACACTGCCACCATTGGTCAAGCCATTGCCCGAGGCATCACTAAGGCGGGTGTCGCAGTTGAATCTATCAATGCTGAACAGGCTCCCCAAAGTGACATCAAAACCGCAGCCGAAACCTGTGCCGGGTTTATCATTGGTTCTCCCACCCTCGGTGGTCATGCACCGACCCAAATTCAAACAGCACTGGGTTTGCTGCTCTCTACGGCCTCTAAAAATAAACTAGCCGGTGTATTTGGCTCCTACGGCTGGAGTGGCGAAGCCATCGACCTCCTCGAAAGTAAATTGCGGGATGGCGGCTATAGTTTTGGCTTTGATCCCATCCGTGTCAAATTTAAACCGGACGAAGTCACCCTCAAGTATTGCGAAGAAGCGGGTACCGACTTTGCCCAAGCTTTGAAAAAAGCAAAACGTGCAAAAGCACCCCGTACCCCCGCAAGCAACGTTGAAAAGGCCGTTGGTAGGTTAGTCGGCTCCCTATGTGTCATGACGGCTAAACAAAGTGAAGTTGCCAGCGCCATGCTGGCTTCATGGGTCGCCCAAGCGACATTTACACCGCCTGGTTTCACCGTTGCTGTCGCCAAGGAGCGCGCCATCGAAACATTGATCTATCCAGGCAATCCTTTTGTGCTCAATATCTTGGGTGAAGGCAAGCATCTAGGTCCCATGAAACAATTTCTCAAGTCCTTCACCCCCGGTGAAAACCGCTTTGAGGGTATTGATATTGAAGTTGCCGATAATGGCGCTTACATTCTCAAAGATGCGATCGCGTATCTAGAATGTACCGTCAAACATCGTATGGACTGTGGAGACCACTGGGTTGTCTATGCCACAATTGATAGCGGCCAGGTCCTCGACAACAATGCTAAGACGGCTGTTCACCATCGCAAATCCGGCAACCATTACTAATCTTGCATTAGAAGCTAACACCGAGAGTCTTAAGGATCAGTCGAGACTCTTACCAAAGCTCTGATTTTCTTACCTGCTAAGCACTTTTCTAAGAAAAGGAGTATGCTTTAACATCTCAACTCTCTTCCAGCATCTCTTGGCCGACCAAAAGATGAAATTCCCATTGCCTAGAAACGAGAGTCATTGATTATTGAGCTGCATCCCTATCTTCATGTACGTAGCACGTTTTGCTATTGCTTATAACTATGTGCGCAGCAAACTGCTATTGGTGCAGCCTCTCCTTTGGAGATATGCATAGCAACAAGCAATCTATTGAAACGCAAAGTTTTCCAGAGACCTAAGCCTACAAAGGTTTCCCCTTAGGGTAGAAGCACTAAATTCAATGCTTGGCTAGTATTCCTCACAAGGATTCATGACTCTTTACATGTCAATTGGCAAGCTAGCCCATGCGCCTAAAAATATGTTACCTGTAGAAATATTTCATTCCCTTAAAATTACACTGTTCAATATTAATTTATGACCGTTGCGCCGTATCAGTCTGATCTATTCAAAAGGTGTAAAGAAATTTATGGCTTCTTGTCAGATTGCCAGCGACAAGCAACCTATAGTCAGCATGCGAAGCTAGCTAACTTTACAGTTCCCATTAGCTCCATTGAACCGTGGCTAGTTCTACAACAGCTAGAAAAAACATACCCAATACATTTTTACTACTCCACCCCTCAATATACCCTTCTAGGATTAGGCATAACTGTTGCTCAGCAAGCTGCTGGGCCTGATCGGTTTGAGCGTATGCAACAGTTTGTAGACGTCTGGAAACGTCGCATTCTTTCATCAAACCAGAGTGGGCCGATTATTCAACCCTATTTCCTTTGTGGATTTACCTTTTTTGAGCAAGCCCATGGTCTCTTTGATCCAGCTCAGGTATTCGTCCCACAGATACAAATTCTTCAGCGTAATGGACAAACAACCGCCAGCTTAAACTATCTCATCGACGATGCTGTCAATATCACTCGTGTAGTTGATGACATTAGACAACAGATCCAGGCAATTGAAACAGCAGCAGAAAAGACTTCCCATACAACCTTCACAACGTCCTCTAGGACCTTACAAACCCCAAAGGTGATCAGAGATGTAGGCAACTTCGAACAGATGGTGGGCAGTGTACTCCCTGCCCTGAAACGATCTACGCTCCACAAAGTAGTCCTTGCTGATGCTTTAGATGTATTATCAGCCAGTCCTTTTAATATCCCAGCCTCTCTGAAAACCTTAGGTATAGCCTATAGTGATTGCTGCATCTTTTCATTCAGCAACGGCGAAGGGCCCGTTTTTATAGGTGCCAGCCCAGAAAGATTATTGAGTATCACGACATCAGTGAACGGTAAACAGCTGACAACTGATGCCCTAGCAGGTTCTGCACCTCGAGGAGACACTCTTAACAGTGATCAGCTCATCGCTGAACAATTGCTCAACAACCCGAAGGAGCGTTATGAACATCAGGTTGTTGTCGAATTTATTATAGAGCAACTAATCAAATTAGGCCTGAATCCTCAGTTTGCAGTCTCTCCAGAAATACTCCGCTTAGCCAACATTCAACATTTACACACTCCCATCCAGGCATCTCTCCCCCATGATATTAAACCCCTAACTTTAGTTAAAACACTACATCCTACTCCTGCTGTAGCCGGGTTACCTAGACCTAGTGCCAGTCAACTACTCAAGACAACAGAATCCTTTGATCGAGGGCTTTATGCATCTCCCATTGGCTGGATTGATGCAAAAGGCAACAGTGAATTTGTTGTGGGTATTCGTTCTGCTTTAATTCAAGGTCGCCAGGCAAGATTATTTGCAGGAGCTGGAATTGTTTCACAGTCAAGTCCGCGTAGTGAACTAGCCGAAGTTAAGCTTAAATTACAAGCACTGCTAGGGGCTTTGGTGTGAATACATTAGACTATCGTAATACAAACACCCTGTGGGCATCGGTCATTGTAGAAACCCTTAGTCGACTTGGGTTAACCACCGCGATTATTTGTCCAGGCTCTCGCTCTACACCACTGACCGTCGCATTGGTTCGCCATCCTAAAATCGAAACTCTGCCAATTCTAGACGAGCGTTCGGCATCCTTCTTTGCCCTGGGCCGTGCTAAGCGATCGCACCAACCTGTGGCCCTCGTATGTACATCAGGAACAGCCGGCGCGAACTTTTATCCTGCCGTAATTGAAGCCAAAGAAAGTCATGTTCCTTTAATCCTGTTGACTGCCGATCGCCCTCCAGAAATGCGTGCCTGTGCATCAGGGCAAACTATTGATCAGCAAAAATTATTTGGTGATTTTGTTAATAGCTATACCGAAATGGCTATCCCCAACATCGGTCTCCTGAACTATGCTCGGCAAACCATAGTTCAAACGTGGGTGAAGGTGTTATACCCTATTCCAGGTCCAATCCAGCTCAACTGTCCCTTTCAAAATCCCCTTGCTCCCTTAAGTGAAACCCTAGACCTCAATATTGAGGAAAACAGCTTTTTTGAAGCTGTTTCACCTCCTATCCTGGGACAGGTTACGACCAATGTTCTTCCCAAAACATTGTTAGACAGTTGGGTTAACAACAATCGGGGCATCATTGTTGCTGGACCAGCACTGCCACAAAATCCTGAAGCCTACTGCCGTGCCGTTGCTCAGTTATCTCAGACACTCGGTTGGCCAGTGCTTGCAGAGAGTCTTTCTCCCCTGCGTAACTACCAATCCCTAAATCCTTACCTGGTTAGTACCTATGATACTTTGTTGCGCCATCATGGGGAGAAGCTAATCCCTGAAAAAGTTATCCAGCTAGGCCCCTTGCCAACCAGTAAAGTGTTACGTCAATGGCTACGGCAACAACAGCCTTACACTTATCAGGTATCGCCTTATGCCCTAAATGTGGATCCTCTTCACGGTAGAACCCAACGGCTGGAAATTTCCGTAGAGTGTTTAGGAGAATTAATTGCTACGGCGAAGTACGCTGAAAAGTGTGACAGCCAAACTAACCAATATTGCCAAACATGGATTAATTGCGATCGCACCCTCGAACAACATATCTCTCAAACACTCCAAACAATTCAAACGCCCTTTGAAGGAAAAATCTCCTGGATACTATCCCAGTATCTGCCAGAAGGGACACCCCTGATCATCGCCAATAGCATGCCTATCCGCGATATGGAATCCTTTTGGCAACCCAACGATCGCCATATTCAACCCTACTTTAGCCGCGGGGCAAATGGCATCGACGGTACCCTATCCACTGCCATGGGTATTGCCCATAACAACCAAAATAGTCTCTTACTCACTGGCGATCTCGCCTTTCTCCACGACACTAACGGCCTGTTAAACGCTCGCCACATAAACGGATCGCTCACCGTTATCCTGATTAATAATCAAGGCGGAGGCATCTTTGAAATGCTCCCCATTGCCGATTTTGAACCTCCCTTTGAGCAGTACTTCGCCGCCCCCCAAACAGTTGATATCGCAAACCTGTGTTGTGCCTATGGCGTTCAGCACACGCTTATCAATACTTGGGAACAGCTGATTCAATACATCAAAAATCTTGCCATTAACAACTATCCACCCTTACAGGTCCTAGAAGTTCGCACCAATCGCAAAGCAGATGCCCATTGGCGTAAAACTCAACTGATCTCCCTAGCAAAAGTGGTCAGGCATCAGGAATCGGGAGCCAGTGTGGTGCCAGATCCTGACGCCCGATTCTCCACCTCGCTAAAATTTCCTGGCTAAAGTTGATGCTCCATTTATCAGTGTCGTCGGTAGGCAATCTCGGTTGAAAATATCTCTGTTCACACAGGTTATTGACCGTCAGCTGCGGGCGCAGCCCCTAGCTGCACATTGGGCGTCTGAACCACAGGGGCCTGCTGGCCATTCCACTTCTGCACACGGGCCCGCTCGTTACGTAGGCGCTCTAATTCCAATAGCTGGGGGGTGACTGAACCAGCCCGTAAACGATTCGCTTCCGCCTCCGCTTTTGCCTCCTCAATAAGTACCTGGGATTCACCCTTTGCACGAGCCACATTGGCCTCCGCTTCAGCCTCTACCTTACGACGATTAAACTCAGCCGTTTGAGCCGCTTGCTGAGCTGCAAACTGTTCATCAATACTGGCCTGAATCTCCTCAGGTAAACGTAATGGTCCCAACAAAGAAACATCCTGTACAACAATAAATGGGAAACGCTCTTGAGTACAGGTACGTACGGCATCTACAAGCTTTTGCTGGTTCGTTGGCAGCATTGAGGGCGTCAACTGCAAGTCTTCAGCAGACTTGCCAAAACAGTTACGCAACCCATTACGTAACTCACTAGCACGAAACTCATTGGGAGTCTTACGATAGGTTTCATAAAACTCATGAAGCTTTGTTTTAGGAGCCCCTTCAGTAACTTGTTCAGTTGTAAACCCAAAGGACACGCCTACATCCGCTGAGACAGGACTACCCCCTACAGAAAAAATCACCGATTCATCATTGGGAGACCCCTCTGTAGCATCCCGTGTAAATGGATAGGTATTGATAAATGTGGGAAATACCACCACATTTTCCGTATAGCCGTTATACCAAACACGGCCATTGACTAAACGGGCATTTTCAATACCTTTGTCACCACCATAGAGGCGAATCTTTAGACCTGCATAGCCGGGTTCTACCGTACTTATACTAGTGCCTGGAACAACTCCACAGCTTGATGTTACTGCTCCCAACACCCCTAAGGAAGCAACTAATTTCAGAAACGTTTTGAATCTCATTTTTGATATTGCCTAAGTAAATCCGAAGCGGAGAGCTGAAAACGGTAGGCATCAGGTTCAACACTCAGTATTGAAAATGTCTCAATGTCTCGACGAACGTTAAGCGATGTCGTGCCGATAAAATCTATCCAAGTTAACTGGTAATACTCCGGAAAGTGGTGAACAAACAACCGACGAGCTATACGGGCATCTATCCAGCGCATAATTACAGCGCCCACCGATAGACTTAGTAAACCCAACACAACTAACCAGATCAATACTCCCAAGAAAGGATAGTTGGAGTTTAGAAATTGAGGTGCGATCGTCGCTATCAAGAAAAGACACACCAGGAGCTCAATCACCCCAAGTAATATCCAACGGCAAAGAATTTTCACGTCTACCTATGGCTACTATGCCAAAAAAGAGCGTCAACCTCTGTCAATAGAGCGCCCCGCTCTCGCTATAACCTACTACAAATAAATTAGCGCCCATTTCGAATCATCAAAAACTATTGCTCAGTCCCGCTAGATCAATTTATATAGCTACGTAAATTCAGGCCATTCAGTCAAAGTCTTTTGTAAGAGGTTTTGCACACCTACTTAACTCTCGAAGAAAGGTCACTTGCTCACAATATTTCGATAAAACATGACAGAGTACTTTGCAAGCTATCCTCAACTATGAAAGGCTTTGATACAAATTCGACATTAGCTTTATCCTATGATCTGGTAATACTGCCTGCCGTAGTGGAGCACTTGTTGAAGAAGGCTAATAGACCAGTAGGGGCAATCTAATCTTCTTCTATTTGACAGCTACTTTGCTCCATTTTCTAATAGGAGGTTTTCTACTCTTTGGGTTGAGCGCATTCTGCGAAAAAATCTGTGAAATGATGGAGCTTGGTGATATGGATTTGCATTGCGATTTGCTCTGAATACTGTTAGCGGGGTGTCACCACTTGTAGTTGGGATATTAACATCTGCCCCTGCATTAATCAGTACCTCTGCTTTTTCCCATAACGTCCCTACTAATGCCTGCTGCAAAGGAGTCACAAATTCGGAGGTGTCACTATGCCTGGGTATATTGGGGTCAGCTCCATGGTCCAAAATTTGCTGGAGTCGATCTGTGCTGGTGTAGGCAGTAGCTGTATGTACGAGTGTGGCTCCATTATCTTTTTGAGCATTAATATCAGCACCATACTCCAGGAAAACTGCTAAGAATTTTGCAAAGTCTTGTGCCCGACGTTGGGCAACCTGGCGGCGTTGCGATTTCGATAAAGGTTTTCTGATTTCAAAGCTGCTCAGGGCTAAATGTAACGGAGTGGAGCCTTTAGTAGAGCCTTGAGAGGTTTTAGCATTGGCATTAGCACCATGGGCGAGTAAGCGTTCTGATAGCTCAATGTTATGAGATTTGGCTACCCGATGGAGCGGTGTCAGTCCTGATTGATCTCGAAAATTTATGTCTGCACCCTCGTCAACTAAAAAATCGACAACTTCAGGATTAGTTCTATAGGTGATATGGCTCAATATACCTGGATCTATCTGGCTATCGTGGTTGATCAAACGTTCAGCGGTGGCTCGACCACTGCCAAATATTACGGCCCATTGTAGGGGTGAGGAGCCATAGTTATCGGAGGCTGTATTGATATCCACTCCCTCAGCTATTAAAGTTTCTATGACCTCTATGTCATTCCTAGCCACGGCAAAATGGAGCCAGGTTGCTTGAAAATTTCCACCGATGGTAGCTCGGGCATGAAGATCAATACCCTGAGAGAGCAGAATCACTGCTGCCTCACGATCTCCATATTGGAGTGCACACTCCAATATAGACCTAGTTGCAATCTCTTTTGGTTGAGCACCTACGTTTTGAAAATAAAGCTGTTTATGAATATTTTTCGTACTCACCTGAGTCTTCAAGGAACCACCTCGGCTTAAATACCTTCCAAGGGCCTTACCAGATTCACAATTCTGTTGTTTAGGATAAAGGCCAACATATTTTAAGACTCCTCTCCCCTCTAGGAAAGGGATGTTAATAACTGAGAAAGGATAAATTAGAGACAGAGCACCACCCAAAGCTAATAAGCACTTTAAATAAAAACGATGTGTTCTGTTTTTGATCTGTATCCAATATCCAATAAAAAGACAAAGAGAGCCACAAGAGATAATCAGGCTTAGGCCCATTGGCCATGCATGGGGTCGATAAACAACGAATATAATACTAGATATGAATCCTGCAAATGAGAATAACATTCCTACCCATAACTGCCTCAAATTACTAGACCTATTGGGATTAGATATTTCATTTAGCTTAACCTGATAGCCAGTATAAGCTAGTAAATAAACACCCATAAGAATCAACATTACGCCGAAATCCCATTGACTAATGTCAGTTAGGACTGCTGAAAACCCTAGAAATACACTCCAACATCCGAGGGCTATACTGAGATAGCGTGGTCCAGGCAGTTTTCCAAGCTTCTCTTTGAGTGTTTTTTGTTTACTAGATACAGCTAGATTCTTGATCAGTCTGACCGTTGAAAGGTAATGCCAGATTTGAAACGGAAAACAAAGTATAAATACACCAGGAAAAAATAAGAGAAGATTGTCATCTATGTCCGTAAAAATACAGAAGAAAATCAAAGCAATGGAAACAACGATCGCTAAGACTTGATGATAAAGAATTAGAAACCGTCGAAGTTCTAGTTCCTTATTTTCATCTGGAACAATATAATAACGGCTCTCGATTAAAAACCAAATACCTTGACGATAGAAAAGTTTATTGCCTTCGAGATCTTCTTCAAAATATTGGTTTGCTATTTTTTCAAAGTATCCCATTGGTTTTCATGCTCCCTACACTAGGGTTTAGCTTGGTGGTTTAAGTGTGCGATCTCACACAGCTATGTGCGCCAAGTTATACATAAGTTTTCCAGGATCTTCATATCCCCTTTAAGTTGTTCCTGAAATCCTAACTGTAAGATCATTTATAAGATATTTGCATCAAGTTTTAAAAAAAGCAAAAAGCGCGTCTTGCATAGAACAAGACGCGCTTTGTAGATTAGGACCCTGGCACCGAGCTATTTTCACAAGGGGCAACCCCCTCA
>NZ_QXHD01000004.1:3486724-3514043 GCF_011009555.1 Adonisia turfae CCMR0081
AAAAGTGGGAAGCCGACCAGTTGGCAAAGATGGAAGCCAAAGGCAAAGTTCCCCAAAATGACAAGTGGAAACTGAAATACAAGGAACCTCCTGCGCCAGATACGAAAGCGTTACCAGAGTTGCCAGAGCACTGGACTTGGACCAGTATGGATTGCTTAGGCAGCATCAGTGGAGGAGTAACTAAAAACTCGAAGCGTAAACAATTTCCTCTTCAAATGCCGTATTTACGTGTAGCAAACGTATATTCAGGAGAACTGCGTTTGCAAGAAATGAAGGAAATTGGTGTCGCCGAAACAGAAATCGATAGAGTACTGCTTCAGGCTGGTGATTTACTGATTGTTGAAGGGAACGGAAGTATTGACCAGATTGGCCGAGTTGCAATATGGGATGGGAGTATAGAACCGTGTTTGCATCAAAATCACCTGATTAAGATTCGCTTTTCTCCAACTGAGATAGGACAATATGCTCTTCGGTGGATGTTATCTATCAATGGACGGAAACACATTACACGTGTAGCAAGCTCAACCTCTGGTCTGCATACACTAAGCCTTTCAAAGGTGGCCTCAATACCTATCCCGTTGCCCCCTTTATCTGCACAAAAATTCATTGTTGACGAAATCGAAAAAGAGTTTTCAATTATCAATGCAATAGAGCAACTCCTCGATAAAAATCTCAAGCGTGCTGAAAAACTCCGTCAAAGCATTCTTAAAAAAGCCTTTGAAGGCAAACTAGTACCTCAAGACCCCAATGATGAGCCAGCATCATTACTCCTAGAACGTATCCAGGCAGAAAAAGTACAGCAGGAAGCAAAAAGTAAGAAGCGAAAGGCAACGACTAAGAAAAAGAAATCTCGAAAAACGACTAAAACAAAACAACTAGAAATCACCGATGGGTCGAATGAGGGGCAGGCGTCATGAACCACAAATCATCAAGCATCAACCGATTCCTCAAGAGAGTAGCCCAAAACTTTGACAAATGGATTGGCCCAGTCGGTTTTATCCTGGGTGTTACCTTTGCCGTCACCATCGGCATCCCCACCGGCATTGACATTTACCAAAACTGGCAAAACCTCGACCCCAAAGATCGCTCCCAAGCAGGCATTACCCTGATTCAAACCGTAGCCACCATTGTTGGCGGCATCGCCATCTTTTGGAATATCGTCCTCTCCCGCCGTCAGCTAGCCGCCTCCCAAGAACAAAACATCACCGAACGCTTCTCCATCGCCGTAGAACAACTGGGCCACGAACAAACCGCCGTACGTATCGGCGGCATCTATACCCTGGAGCGCATCGCCCAAGACTCTCCTCGCGACCACTGGAGCATCATGGAAATCTTAGCCGCTTTCGTGCGCGATCAAAGAAGCTTAGGGGCTGATAAAAAAATAGCTGAAACCCCGCTCACTTATGACAAAGATATTGAGTCAGCGATCATGATTATTGGTCGACGCAACACCGATCTCGATCCAGAAGGATTATCTCTCTACTTTAGCTATTCTGATCTTAGGGGTATTTCTTTTTATAAAGATGACCATAGCAATGCAAGATTCGTCTGCTCTGACTTGAGAGAAGCTAACTTTTATCGCTCAAATTTACGAAATGCTCGTTTTTGGAAAGCGATACTGACCAACGCTAAATTCAATAAAGCCAACCTAAATGGAGCTAGCCTTGAAGAGGCCGATTTGAAAGGTGTTGACTTTAGTAATTGCCTTCTAGAAGGTGCGAATTTGAAAGGAGCTAACCTCAAAGGTACTTGCGGTTTAACTATTGAGCAAATTAAGTCAGCACACAACTGGCAAGCTGCAATCTATGACGATGAATTAATGGTGCAATTGAGTATAAAGGTTGGCACGCCAGGGAATAATCCAGATGATCAAAGTCTAGAAACCCAGAATCAGGAGAGCTTGTAGAGCATTACTCTGCCCATGCCCACCGCTGCTGACTACCAAGCCAGAATTGAAACCTATGAACGGACGGAACTGCTTCAGTTCTGGCAATCGATCCAAGATCGCAACACCCTCGATTGGTCACCTGGCAAAGCCTTCGAATATTTCATTCTACGTGCCTTTCAACTCGAAGGAGCAGACATCACCTATCCCTACGGTGTCCAACTAAGCGACATGACCTCGCAGTATGCATTCACTGACGAAAACCAAACCGTCGAGCAAATCGACGGTGTTGTCTATTGCGATGGTCTTACCTGCTTGATCGAAGCCAAGGATCAGACCGAGCCTCTCAACGTCGAGCCCATCGCGAAAATGCGCAATCAGCTACTCCGTCGTCATGCTTCTACAATTGGAGTAGTCTTCAGCCGCAGCGGGTTCACACCACCCGCCTCCATCCTGGCCCAGTACCTCAGCCCTCAAATGGTTTTACTCTGGAACGGCAGCGAAATCACCTACGCTCTAGAACAAGGCTGCATGAGGCAATCATTGCTCAAAAAATATCGCGTCTGCATCGAAAAAGGTAAACCCGACTACGACCCCAGACCGGAGGAAGCCAAAACCCTATGACTAAAGCATATATCGTTGTTGAAGGACCGTCTGATGCCGAAATCCTCCGAGCACTGCTAGATGAAACGCTGTTAGAGGATGTCAAATTTATCAACGGAGAAGGCAAGTATGGCGCAGAAACCATGGCCCGCAGCCTTCTACTAGATCGGCATCTCCCCGTTTTACTAGTTATCGATGCCGACACCAGTAACTCCGACGCCATCCATAGCTATCAGCAAGACCTGGAATTTTTAACCCGCAGTGCTGCGGTGGGTACCCCCTATAAAATTTTGCAAGCCATACCAACGATTGAGGCCGTCTTCTTACAAGATCGCCCCCTGTTTGAACAACTTATCGGTCGTCAATTCACTGACTTAGAATGGCAACTCGGCCAAAAGCAACCCAGAGAACTATTAAACCAACACCCTGAAGGTGCTATTCAGTTTATCCAAACTACTCTCAGCCAGCTAACTGAGCAAACACGTCAGACTCTGCGCCAGCATTCCCTAATCCAAGACATCACCACATTTCTTACCACTCAGGTCCACTCATCTGATAGAGTCGCCCGTACCGCCAGCTAGTTGCCCCTAATGCCTAACGAATCTGCCTCTATCGTCCAAAAACTCTGGAACTACTGCAACGTCCTCCGCGACGATGGCGTCAGCTATAGCGACTACGTTGAACAGCTCACCTACCTGCTGTTCCTCAAAATGGCCGACGAGCAAACCACCCTGCTCGGCAAAACCGCCATCATCCCCAAAAAACACAGCTGGCAAACCCTACTAACCAAAGCCGGAACACCCCTAGAAGACCATTACCGTAAAACCCTCGAAACCCTCGGCAAATCCCAGGGACTCCTCGGCGTCATCTTTCGCAAATCCCAAAACAAAATCCAGGACCCCGCCAAACTCGAACGCCTGCTCAAACTCATCAACGAAGAAACCTGGATCGGCCTTGATACCGACGTCAAAGGCGACATCTACGAAGGCCTCCTCCAGAAAAATGCCGAAGATACCAAAAGCGGTGCCGGTCAGTACTTCACACCCCGCCCCCTGATCCAGGCCATGGTCGAAGTCATGCGCCCCCAACCCGGTGAAACCATCTGCGACCCCGCCTGCGGTACCGGCGGGTTCTTCCTCGTCGCCCACGACTACCTCACCAAAACCTACCCCCTGGACAAAGTCCAAAAACGCTTCCTCCGCTACAACACCTTTCGCGGCAACGATGTCGCCGACAGCGTCGTCCGTCTCTGCGCCATGAACCTCTACCTCCACGGCATCGAAGGCAAAGACAACGAAACCATCATCGTAGCCAAAGACAGTTTGCTGTCTCACCCTGGCGATTACTTCAAAATGGTGCTCACCAATCCCCCCTTCGGCAAAAAGAGCAGCATCACCATCTTTAACGAAGAAGGCAAAGCCAAAAAAGAAACCCTTACCTACGAACGCGACGGCTTCTACGCCACCACCTCCAACAAACAGCTCAACTTTCTACAGCACGTAAAAACCTTGCTAGAAATGCATGGCAGAGCCGCTGTTGTTGTTCCTGACAATGTTCTCTTTGAAGGCGGTGCAGGCGAAACCGTCCGCCGTGAGCTCCTGCAAGAGTGTGACGTCCACACCCTATTGCGTCTGCCCACTGGCATCTTCTATGCCCAGGGAGTCAAAGCTAACGTGCTATTCTTTGACCGCAAACCCGCCAGCGATACCCCCTGGACCCAAAAACTCTGGATCTACGATCTGCGCACCAACCAACACTTCACCCTCAAAACCAACCCTCTCCGCTACCCACACCTGCAAGACTTTATCCAGTGCTATAACGTTGAGAACCGTTGCGATCGCAAAGAAACCGAACAATTCAAAGCCTTCACCTATGATGAACTGGTACAACGGGACAAAGCCAACCTGGATATTTTCTGGCTTCGTGACGAAAGCCTGGAAGACGCAGAGAACCTGCCTGATCCAGACGTTTTGGCCTTAGAAATTGCAGAAGACTTAGAAACTGCACTAGAGTTGTTCTCCAGCATTACTGAACAATTAGGAGAAGAATCGAGTCAAATGGTGTAACGACTCCAAAATAAACTGATCTATGGTTGCATGTCAGATAAAGCATGACTTTCGGAACTGAATCCACGTTCTTTTCAGCTCGCCGATGAGTAGGTTAAACATGCAAAATCTATATGGGACAGGTTGTCTATATTTTCCTGATAATCCCACTCGCCTCCATAATATGACGCAAAATCAATCATTGAAAGTGGCTACAAATTCAACATCTTCGTATAGGGATGCCATGGAAAACCTTATATCTACACTCATCAGTTTAACCTCATCATCCTTACCAAACGGATGCAACACCCATAATCCTGATTCATTTTTCCGAAACACTTCAACCTGTTGCTGAGCTTGACTTACCAAAACATACTCTCGCAATGTTTCCAGATGTCGGTAATGCTCAAATTTTTTACCCCGATCCTTAGCCTCAGTGCTCTCTGAAAGAACTTCAATAATTAGAGTTGGATATTTTTTAAAGTATTTAAACTCTCGATCACGCTGATCGCAGCTCACCATCACATCAGGATAATAATAGTGATTGACCGCATCGATCTGAACTTTCATATCAGATCCATAGGTACGACAGTTGCTACCTCGCAAAGCACTTCGCAGTAAGGACGTAATATTAATTCCAATGGTGACATGCTCATCGCTGGCACCCGCCATCGCATAAACATCACCATCATGGTATTCATGTTTAACCAGGCTTGATTTCTCTGCCTCAAGATAGTCTTCTGGTGAAAAATAATTAGACTGCTTGATGGCTACCATGGCAATGTTGTCTCAGATAAAACCGATCCATTGTGGCCTACGGGCAAACCAAGGGGCAAACCTTGAATTTGAATCACAAGCCTGATGATAATTATAGCGATTACCGATTAAGTTCAAAGTCTATTAAATCCTAACCCTTTCTCTGTTCAAAAAAACTAGCTAAACTACCGACCGGCAAACGAAAGGGAGCGTAAGCAATCGTCCAACCATCTCTCATTAGGCTGTTGCGCATAACATCATTGTAGAAGTCTTTTGCAGGCATATATTTATTTAAAGTCCTTATTTTGTAAGGTAAGTCGGTAATTCTGCGGGAGCGCTATCGCCAACCATCAGTAGCATTAAGACCGTGCAGCGTTTGGAATGCGTGATCATATCTGCACCATAGCACTGACATCAGGGTTAAACATGAATACTGGCGATCGCCTATGAAACCATTGAAACCATTTTTGTTGCTCATTGGTTGTACCCTAAGCAGTCTAGCTGTTGTCCATGTTGCCTGTGCGGGTACCTTCCACCAGGGTTGGACCTACAGCATTGATGCGGCTAATGACGGGGTTGGGGGTGATGGCTATGGCCGCTTAATTGATCACAGCAACAGCGCTCAAGATATACCCGAATCATCCCCAATGATTAGCGTGCTCGTCATTGGTCTGTTAGCAACCCTTGTTCATCGCGATTATCGTTAGCATCACGAATCAACGACAGAAATACATCGGTCAAATCAGCCCGATCTTGCCGAATCTCTCTAATGGGTAAAGGCCGAAGAATATCTAGTAATTCATAGAGGGCCTCGCCTGGAAAATGCACCTGATTATCATGCACAGTACCGCCAAGGTGCACAATTTTCTGGGTGCGCCCAACATCAATGGGTTGGCCACAGTCAATACGATAGGTTGTTCCAGAAAACTGTTGAATTAGGGAGAGTGTGGGTTGCTCTGTAATAATTTGGCCTTGACGAATAATGGCAACCCGATGTGAAAGTTCCTCAGCCACATCTAACTGATGGGTAGTCAGTAAGATAGCGCAACCCGCTGCCGCAATATCTCGCACTAGGGTTTTCACAGTTTCACTAGCTTCCACATCCAGTCCCAGGGTGGGTTCATCTAACAATAACAGTGTAGGCTGATGTACTAAGGCAACTGCGATCGCAAGTTTTTGTTGCATCCCCCGCGACAGTTTTTGCACAGGTGTTTTACGTTTTTCAATGAGACCAAACTGTTCCAACAGTTGTTCACCGCGCTGTCGTGCCAAACGCCGAGGTACCTGCCGTAAACCACCAAAGTACTCAATATTTTCTAAAGGCGTTAACCGCCAGTAAAGATTACGATTACCTTCTAAAACGGCCCCAACGTGTTTAAGTGCGGCTGACTGACGATGGGGATCTAAACCATCAATGCTGACCTGCCCAGCGTCAGGTCGCACCAGACCGCCAATCATCTTGATGGTCGTTGTTTTACCAGCACCGTTGGGCCCTAAAAACGCCAGCACCTCACCGGCACAGATGCGCAGCGAGACATCCCGCACTGCCTCAAATCTTCGCTTACCGCGACCATAGGATTTCTTCAGGTGTTGAACATCTAGGGTTACGCGGCTATCTAACTCGGACTGAGGCCCCATTAAACCCATAGGCAAAGAAAGCGTCATTAAGCGTTACTCCATCCACTTGTTTGCCGTCAGCATTGCCAACCCATGGATATTTAAGATTTTTTAATCGACAACCTTATCGTAACGCGAACAGTACACCGTTGCAGCGCTTAGGAAATTAGGTCACACCTGCATTAGCCCATGCTGAACACTAATGAAAAAGCTCTGGCAGTAATACCAGAGCCCTAGAGGAGCATATCGATTCTCGATGAGCTTGACGTAATGAGCTGGGTAACAGCAACCGATTAGTTAGATCCAACCAGAAGAATAGGGGTCGCCTTCATAGGGCTGCACACCAATAGTTGGATAGGCATCATCATTTGGACCGAAAATACGAATGGCTGCGCCAAAAATATAGTCAAAACTAGTCGCTAACCAACGAAGAACATGCATGATTCCTAACCTCTCAATGAGTATTAACTGGGGTGGGAAATATGTAGATACCTCAAATCAAGTCATTAGCTTTTAGTTAATTCAGCAACTTGAAGTTTGGGGTATCACTAATTGTGGCTAAACAAGGAAACGAGAGTTGCAAAAGATCAGTTTTAAGGAATAGTAATCTAGAGCAATGGAACTCTTTTACTATAATTTCTTGACCATTTGAACTGTTTGTATTCTAGGGTTCCAGCTCCACGTTAAACAACGGTAAGCAAAGACTTGAAAGCATTGTTCATATTACTTATCAAGCATTGATAGCAAGTTCCATAGTCGGTATTGATAGAATTAACAGTTAGAAATCTTGGTGGTTACAACTCTTGAGAGCTATTTTTATGGATGCAATCTATCCTTTATGTTGATTATATTTTTATTTAATCTAAAGGATGCTAGATCCTATGTTTTGCCCAAACATTGTCGCTGTCTAGGGGCATAAACGATCTTTAAAAACTTAATATTTCTCAATTGATAGTTTTTTTAGTAACTACAGAATTTTTTAGAATCTTTGAGTAATAAGTAATCGATAATAAAGGCACGATTGTTTACCCCCACGCCGTCCGTGTATAGGAGAATAGTCGCTATGTTTCAACGAATTTTAGTAGCTTTAGAGGGCAGTACCAGTAGCCGTAACGTCCTGGAAGAAGCTATTGCTTTAGCCAAGGCCAACGCTCGGCTAAACCTTGTTACGGTCATTCCACCTATGGATGTTGGCTATCCCGAGCCTATCTATTTAAGTATGGAAGGCATGCAGGGTGTTTGGACCAGCGAGTTATATCAAAGTCATATAGTTAGCTGGCAACAGCGCAAACAGGAAATTGAACACTGGCTGCGATCGCAAACGGAGTTTGTCCATCGCCAG
Organism: Adonisia turfae CCMR0081; assembly: GCF_011009555.1. Taxonomy (GTDB): domain Bacteria; phylum Cyanobacteriota; class Cyanobacteriia; order Phormidesmidales; family Phormidesmidaceae; genus Leptothoe; species Leptothoe turfae. The sequence goes on from NZ_QXHD01000004.1 coordinate 3,494,973, forward strand.
GGTCTCAAGGCAGAATACGATTGCCCGCTGGGTACCGCTGGTACGGCCCTATGCGAGGTCGCAACCCGTTGGCAGGCTGACCTGATTATCATGGGTCGCCGCGGTCGCACTGGCTTTAGTGAGTTGTTACTGGGTAGCGTCAGCAACTATGTTATGCACCATGCCCCTTGTTCAGTGCTAACGGTCCAAGGCATTGGTCAACAAGCTATGGGGCATAGTGCTAAGGGGACTCCAAGCATTGCCACGCCTGGTATTACACCAAAAAATACATAGGCATCGATGGGTAAAACGCCAGCAAGATATCTGAAAGGGGGGCTATTAAGAGAGGTCTGTTAAGAGGGGGCGATCAAACGTGAGCGGCAAGGTTTATCTCTTGGGCGCAGGGCCAGGCAATATCGACTACCTGACTGTGCGGGGACAACAGGTACTGCGGCAAGCGGACTGTTTAATTTACGATGCCTTGGTGGATAGGCGACTCTTGTTGCAGCTATCTCCTGTATGCGAAACCATCCATGTGGGCAAACGCGGCGGTCAGCCTAGTACACCCCAGACTAAGATCAATCAGTTACTGGTCACCCACTGTCAACAGGGGAAACAGGTGGTGAGGCTCAAAAGTGGTGACCCGTTTATCTTTGGCCGTGCAGCTGCAGAAATTCAGGCCCTTAAAAGCGCCAGCTGCAATTTTGAGGTAATTCCTGGGGTATCATCGGCGCTAGCAGCTCCTCTGCTAAATGCCATTCCATTGACCGATCCAGCTCTCAGCCATGGGTTTGGTGTTTTTACCGCCCATGACCTGCAAGCCCTTGACTGGGCTAAGGTGGCCAATTTAGAAACCTTGGTTTTTCTAATGGGTGGGCGACATCTGGGGGAAATTTGCTATCAGCTGCAAATCCACGAACGACATGGTGATACCCCCATCGCCATCATTCAATGGGCTAGTCAGCCGCAACAGCGATGTTGGCAGGGGACCTTGCTCAACATTACCCAGCTTACAAAGGGTGAACGGCTATCGCCCTGCATTATTGTCATCGGTGAGGTGGTACGCTTGCGAGAGTTTTTGCATCCGCCGATGACGACTAACAATCTATCCCAGGACAAGCTGTCCCTAGATGACAAGATAATTCTCGTGACTCGTGCTGTGGGACAATCCAGCGCGTTTACTCAAATGCTCAATCACCAAGGTGCCACGGTGATTGATATGCCTGCGTTAGAAATTCGACCACCATCCAACTGGACTGCATTAGATCAGGCATTGGGAAACTTACAGCGGTTTGACTGGCTAATTTTAACCTCTGCCAATGCTGTTAATTTCTTTTTAGATCGGTTGTTAGAGAACAAGTACGATCTGCGGCAATTGGCCCATTTGAAACTGGCCGTTGTGGGTAAAAAAACGGCCAAGATTTTGACTGAATGGGGGTTAAGATCTGATTTCATTCCAGCTAATTATGTGGCTGATGATCTGGTAGAGAGTTTTCCGGTGCCTGTAGATGGCTTAGAGATTCTGTTTCCAAGGGTAGAGACAGGGGGGCGAGATATTCTGGTTAAAGAATTCTCCAGTCAGGGGGCCATCGTCACAGAGGTGGCTGCCTATGAGTCGGGCTGTCCTGAAACAATGGCTGTTGAGGCCGTAACAGCTCTGCAGCAAGGTCTGGTTAATGCTGTCACGTTTGCCAGTTCTAAAACCGTGCGACATTTTAAACAGCTGATGATGACTCAGTTTGGTGAGGGGTGGATAACATATATGGAAGGGGTTGCGATCGCATCCATTGGTCCCCAAACCACAAAAACTTGCCTGGAAGACCTGGGACGCGTAGATATTGAAGCCACGACTTACACCCTAGAGGGTCTGACCGATGCCCTAGTCGCCTGGGCTGATGGCCCATGAATGGATCGATAAACCAGCGCATCATTGGTCTGACCGGAGGCATCGCCACCGGTAAAACGACTGTTTCTGACTATCTTGCCACCACCCACCGCCTGCCTATTCTTGACGCCGATGTTTATGCCCGTGAAGCAGTGGCCATCGGCTCTCCCATCTTGTGTACCTTAGCCCAGCGCTATGGGAATGACCTTTTGCTCGCTGATGGTTCCCTCAATCGTCCACAGCTGGGCACCATTATTTTTAATCAGCCCGATGAGAAACAATGGGTTGAGCAGCAAATCCACCCCTTTGTCCGCCAGCGATTCAACCAGGTGCGTCGTGAGTATCCTGCTAATCAAACCCTGGTCTACGCTATTCCACTGTTATTTGAAGCTAAACTAACCCATCTAGTTAGCGAAGTCTGGGTAGTTGTTTGTAACCTTGAACAACAAAAACAGCGACTGATGTCCCGTAATTCACTTTCCCTAAGTGCAGCAACAGCACGCATTAACCATCAGCTTCCCCTCAGTGAGAAAGTCGCCCAGGCTGATTGGGTGCTCGATAATTCTAAGGATAGAAAATGTCTCTACCAGCAGGTTGATGTAGCGCTATTGTCTACCAAATCAACAAAACCGTAAATCAACCCTAAGAATCACAAACCAACGTCACAAATTTGCAGCACCTCATAACTGTTGCTCCACACTAGAAGTTCCCTACAACTGAACCGTGAGATGACTATGAGCGACTTTACCGATTTTCTTAAACATAAACAGGCCTACATTGCCATTGGCGAATTCCAACCCGGTCGTTTCTCTGAGGCCCGACAGCTTTATGAACAGGCTGTTGCCACCTATGGTAATGGTGATGGCTTTCAAGGAGCCTATCTTTTCCAAGAGCCAGGCACCGATAGAGGCATTGCCGTAATTTTGTGGGACAACGTCGAAGATATGGATGCCCATCAGAACCCTACCTATCAAAAAATTGTTAGGGAGCTATCCGGTCTATTTGCCGCACCACCAGACGTAAAGTTCTACGAAGTTTGCAGTGAAATTGGCTTAATGGGTCAGCTTGCCCATGCCGTTGTTGCTTAAACATAGACAACCCCAACAGGGCCCCGAAAGTTCATAATGCTAGATTGCCACTGGCGCATTTATCTGCAGTACTTGCTTAAGCCGAGCTAACTTGCGCACTACCTGTTTCAGATTATTCCAATCGCCAGTGGCCCGCAGTAAACGGGCAGCTGTTTCTAAGTCAGCAATTGCCTGCAACACCTTACCCTGTTTTTGATAAACTGCGCCCCGGTAGCAGTAGGGCAGTGCTAGCTTAGGCTGTCGCTCAATTGCTAAGCCAAATTTTCCCACCGCCTGGCGGAGCTCTCCCTGAAATTGGAAAATTCGCCCTTGATAAAAGTAAGGAATAGCACTCTGGGGGCAAAGCTCAGAAGCAGCGGCCAGGTCATCCAGGGCACCATCATAGTCCCGAATATCTATTCTCAGTACGCCTCGATTACAGCGAGCGGCAAACAATCCAGCGTTCAAGTGAATGGCATCGCCAAAGTCCTTAAGAGCTCTGGCATAGTCATTCATCTCCATCCAGGCAACACCACGACAATTGTAGGCAGCTGCACTAGGGCTACTGGCAATCACGTGGGTAAAGTCGTCAATTGCTCCGGCAAAGTCACGCATATCGTAGCGAGTAATGCCGCGATTAAAGTAAGCACCGGTATCTTCAGCGTTAATGACAGGATTCTCAAAACGCTGAATCAGGGGCTGAATCACACCGAGATCAGTCGTGTGCAGTTTAAGCTTTACGGTGGGAAAGAGACTGGTTTGGGTAGATAGGGCCTGCATGCCAATCAAGGCAGAGGTGGAATCACACACCATAAAGTTCTCGGTGGTACCCAAAACCTTAAAAGAAAACAGATCTGGATAATCTTGCTTGAGGGGTAATAACTGATTAAGGGCATGTTTTAGCTGACGATGGCGAGCGTTACTTTCACTCCAACGTTGGCTAATGCTGCGTAGTAAAGGATGCTCACGATTCTCTCCTTGGTGGCACCAGCCAATATCCAAGCGACAGTTGCGATCGAGTACTTGACGTAGTTGCTGTAGCAGATCGGCATCAAGGTTAACACTGTCAGCCCAAGGCCAAACCAACACAACTCTTTTCTGAGCCTTGGCCAAAAGTTGTTCTAGGGCCCGTCGACTATTTGACTTACCTTCCACATTGTCAAAGTCGAATAGCCACTGACTCTCAGCCGCAGAGGACAGTGATGTTTGGAATGGCTCCAGGGTTTCAGCCACCGCCTGTAGCACCGTTTCGGTGATGGTGCTCATTTGCTGATCCGTAGCGTCTAAACGCTCTTGCAGTTGGGCAAAGACATCACCTGTTGGCTTGTGCAAGGGACCTAATGTTTCAGCCACAGCCTCCAACACAGAGTTAGTTACTGTGCTCATTTCTTGCTCTAAGGAATCAACCCGCCGTTGTAATCGCGCTACCGGGACTGATGGCTCATTAGTAAAGCTGGGAGCTGCCTGTAGCATGGCTGATTTATCAGCCTGTATTTCCTGCAATCGAGCTGATAGTGCCAAAAACTCATCCCGAGAGACCATATCTGAAACCGTTTTAACCAGCTCCTGCACCTCGGCTTTGAGTAACGATTGGCGCTCATCAGTTGTGAGCTGTAGCACCTGCTGTTTCAAATATTGAAGCTTGTCATTTAGGCCAGAATAATTATTCTTTGTATCTGCCCCAAAGACTTCCAGATGAACTCGCAACTGCATCAACTCAGCCTTGAGCTTTGTCACCATCGACTCGGCTGTTTCAAGGCGGCTGGTGTCTGCAAGTTGCTGACAGCGAGACCTGACATCCTTGAGGTTAATCCCTAGCTTGGTGCAGTGCTCCTTCAGTTTCCCAATGTCCTGGTGCAGCTCCTGTAAGTCTGGAACTTCTTGCTGTTCAATTTTTTCCAGCAACATGTTCCGCGTGTATTCAAATAACTGGGATAAACTCAGAATATCTTGCTGGTTCTGAGCAACGACTGACTGCCGCACGGCCTGAAGCTGTTCATGGGTGGGCACATCTTCCAGTTGCTCTTGCATATCGTGCAACCGGTTATCTAAGGTGCTGTTGACCGACAACATCACTGACTCGCTCTGGGAAAGCCTCGATTGTAGCTGTCTGCGGCTGATTAACCCTAAACCAGCTAGTAGTGACAAGGGGGCCGCAGCTAACAGTGCCTGTTGTGTAGCCATGGAGGCAACTGTTCCAGCACCAGAGCCTACGAGCAGTGCGTATTCAGTCCAATTAAACCAGCGATCTTTATTCACAGGGGTTGCCGAATGGGTTACGAAAAAAGCAGTCCGTCTAAGATGTTGGACTACTTATTACAGTATTCATCCTGGCCATAGACCCATCAGGAGATTAGTCAAGTCTTTAAGTGTCAACAAATGATGAAATCGTCTCAGTATTTACTCGGACACGAAAAAATATTTCAAGCTCAAGCTCTGATTTGTAAAGAGCTTGAGCAGAGATGTCTACGCTGACTTACAGAAAGCGAATAATAAATGGGTATTTAAAGGCACTATCAGGGTTACTGAAACTTCCCAAAATTGCGAGCACTGGCATAACCCACTGAAAAATTATTAGGGGAATGACAAGCAGCCAGCCAATCAGGATCCATACCAAAATACCTACGACAAAACTATAGATCCAGATATTCAGGTGGAAGTTCAAGGCTTCTTTAGAGTTTTCCTTCACAACTGGGTCATCAGAAACAATCCAAAGCGCAGCAGGAATGCCAGCTGAAAATATTAGCTGACTTAGAAAGATGGAGCCATGGGCCAGGGCTGACAAGACTTTGCGCTTATCGCTATCAAAGGTTGCATCCATGATGTTTACGTTTCTTTTTTGCTGTGACTTTATAGTAGTCGATAGTCTCAAGGTATCCGTTAGGGAAAACCGTAGTCGGTGACAGTCAATGAAGCGAACCCACTATCTCAGGGCAATTACACCTGATCAGACGGTAGGATTGCAACGCATTTACATGCAGTTGCAATTATTTACAATAGGTAAGCCCTTCTAAGGTCGTGCTCCCGTTGCTACTGGCTGGTTGTCTAATCTTCTTTACGGGTGAGTAATGTCGACCCGCCCGTACACGATCTATTGATAACGAACACCTAAATATTGGGACAATTTATCCAACAGCTCATCGCGGCGAAATGGCTTGCTGACAAAATCATCGCAACCAGCTCCCAGGCTTTTTTCTCGATCTTGAGCCAGAGCACTGGCAGTCAGTGCCACAATAGTAGGCGAAGAGATATTGGCCTCTTGGCTTTTCTGCCGAATTTGGCGAGTGGCTTCGCAGCCATTCATCACGGGCATTTGCATATCCATCCAGATGAAGTGGGGGTGCCAACTTTCCCAGAGAGCAACGGCTTCTTGACCATTGGTGGCTTCACGGATCTGAAATCCTAACGATGTCAATAGTTTGTTGAGTAACTTACGACTAATCGGCTCATCATCAGCAATTAATATGCGTAAAGGTGCTTGATCCGCAGCCAGACTACTGACATGGTAGGCAGGGGGGGGTTGATGCTGAAGGGACGGTTCTAGACTGGCTGGAATATCAAACTTAAATATTGTTCCTCGGTCTAAAACGGAACTAATGGTAATTTCTCCTCCCATTAAATTAACCAGCTGCTGGCTAATGGGTAAGCCCAATCCTACCCCGTCTAAAAAAGTTCGCCCTACTTTACCTTGGGTAAAAATCTCAAACAGAGTAGACACTTCCTCCTGAGCGATACCGGGACCAGTGTCTTCTACTGCAAAGTGTAACAGAAGTTGAGACTGTTTGCTCATGGTGCCTGAAAGGCGCAGAATAACAGTGCCGGCCTCAGTAAATTTAATTGAGTTATCTAATAGGTTAATTAATACTTGTCGTAATTTGCCTTCATCCGCCGTCACAAACTGGGGCACATTGGGGGTTCGTTCAAAATAGAGTTTTAGCCCCTTAGCCATGGCCTTAGGCTCTAGCATGGCTTTGAGCATATCCAACAGACTGTACAGGTCTACGTTGGTTTCATGTAATACAACCCGGTTAGCTTCAATTTTAGAAATCTCAAGAATATCGTTAATCAAATTGAGAAGATGCTCGCCGCTAAGATTAATAATGTCTAAAGACTTTTTTTGTTGTGTCGTTAATGATGGATCTTGTCCCATTAGCTGAGTAAAGCCTAAGATCGCGTTAAGCGGTGTCCGAAATTCATGGCTCATTTTGGCTAAAAACTGACTTTTGGCTTGGGATGCGGCTTCAGCTCGAATTTTGTCTTTCTCAAGTTTGAGATTTTGTTGGGCTAACTCGGTGCGATAGTGTTGCAATTTGAGGATTTCGTAGCCTGCGATCGCACTTGCAGACCCAATCAGCGCTAAAAATGGAGGCACCACCGGAATCCACCAGCCACCGAGGAATGTTAGATAGCTACTGACTGACAAAACACCCCCTGCCAATACTACAGCAGTGATCAAAATAGCCAGACGGGTAAACCTCCGGGTACTATCTCGTTTGGATTCCAATAGCCACTGGTATCCCAGGGCTCCCACCCCAGACCAGATCAAAATCCAGACTGCCTCTATGGGGTCAGCCCACACCCGCAGCACTGCCCGGCCATCCAGGGCTGCACTCACTAGAGTGCTGGCCAGATTGGCATGGAGTACCATTCCTGCCGTCGCTTCTGGTGTATTGATCAGGCGACTGCTGTAGGGCGTATAAAACAAGTCATTGAGACTGGTGGCCATGCCGCCGACAAGTACGATGCGATCGCGAACCAAATCTGGCTCTAGACGATTATTCAGGGCCTCAGTTACAGATATCTGGGGAAATTGGTTTGCATGGCCGCGAAAATTAATCAGAATCTGATAACCACCAGCGTTAGTGCGAATGTAGCCACCAGCGTTACCGCGCAATGGCCTGAGGATCGCCTGTCCCAAACGATAAATTTTCTGGTCCGCATCCACCACTTCCTGGGGAACTCCCTGCATGGCTAAATAACGCACGGCCAGCTCTGCCCCCAGCCCCAGTCGGAGCTCATCGTCGGCATTGGCATGGGACAACAATCCTCGCCGAAACTTACCATCCGCATCCACCAGCAAGTCAGTCAGGGCCACCTGTCCCTGGCTCTCTAACTCAGCGGGGGGGGCCACTGTGCGGCCAATGGCTTTCTCGACACCAATCAGATTAGAGGTAGACGTCATCACCTCAACCCAGTCTTGATGCCCCGGCTCCACAGGTAGGTCGCGATATAGGTCTAAACCGATGACAGCAGGTTGATGTTGTCTGAGATTTTGAATCAGCTGGGCCAGTGTGGCGTCAGAGAGAGGCCACTGACCGAGACGACTGATATCAGACTCCTCAATGGTGACCAGCAGAATTCGTTCGTCAATGGGGTCTACTGGTCGTAGTTGAAAGTATTGGTCATAGATCGCCCACTCTAATAACTGTAGCGCGCCTGTAAAGCGTATGGCGATGACGACACCAGCCACAATTGGCGTTGTTAACAGTGCAGCAATCCATCGCATCTAAGTCATCTGAAAAGTACTGTGCATTCTCTTCTTTTTATCAGCGCGACTCTTGCATTATTGCAGAGCAGGGTAGCTGATGTGTTTTCATACAGGCAAGGAGGCAAATTAGCGAATGTATCGTGGTCACTCAAGCGCAAATTGTAGGGTAAACAATGAGAAACAAGAAAACCCATGACTCAAGTCTCTACCAGTTCCATGGCCTAACTGATGGGAGACTTATCTGAGTTTTTATAGGGTAATGCAATGCTAGTTAAGAAATGGGGTGTTTGCGATCGCACCTAAATCTTCAGACCGGAGCAACTCAATCCAATTCTCATTGAGAGCATTGCTCTCAGGCTGGCGTTCCTTCAGCAGTGCCAGGCTTAACAACATATCATGCCAAACACCAGCCCGTCCGTAAATAACCGCCTGGGACAACAAGGGCTGCTGGGGGGGCAAGTCATTATCAGACAGGTCAATGCGACGAATCTGACCACTGGTGATGGGCAGATCTGTTTGCGTGGGCTGGCAGAGAAGTGCCAGGGACCAATGATACGTTTGCCCCACGACCAATTCAGGACTATCCATCGGTAAAGAAATCCTAAGAATCCCTCCGGTTTGAGGAATCTGTAGACGGCTTTGATATACGCCGTTTTGCTCGTCATCTCTCAACGTTAAATGGGCCTGAGTGGCCATTGTGGGAGGCACATAAACCATCAGGGTGGGGTGGGAAGACGTCGTCAACCCTACCCCAGACTGGGGCACCAGTGCTGTCATCGGAAACGCATAGGATTCATCCTGCATACATTTTATGTCTGCAGGGCGAGAGGCTCCACCGCGAGAATTATCTACCTTTTCATCAGTAGGCGGTTCAAACATAATTAGGGGAGTGGCGGTTGCCGGACGCGACGCCCTCATGGGACCAGGGGATGGCGCAGGACTAGCCTGGGCTATCGTATTAATTACTGACCCAAAATTAATCACTGACCCAAACGACAAGATTCCTAGTAGAGCCAGACACAAGCGGTTATGTAGAGAACGTTTCATAGGTATCTGATATCAATGGAAAATGAAAAAGATTTGGCTGTACTGATTCTTGGAAGGATTCAATCTGAAAAATCAAGGATTTTGGATAATCCTGCTAGATCGATTTACCCTCTAAATCATCAACAGCAAAGATTTTAAGTAAAGGAGATTTTAAACAGGTATCTGAATGAAGCCGTTTGCACCATGTGCCTAATCAGTTATCCCTCCCTATGAGAGATATGGCATGGCCTGAGATGCCTCCTTATTTAATTTTTTTGTTTCATTCCTCCAGGTTTAGCATCACTTCATAAACCACCTCCCACTACAACCAATTACCCACTAAAACAAACGGAGCCCAGTAGAAGGGCTGCTGATACTGGGGGTGTTTTAACAAGCTTAACTGTGCCGCTCTTAGGGCCGCCGCTTTACTCATGTCTGGGTTTTCTGCCAGCTGGCGATAAAATTCCACCATCAGGGTGGCCGTGGATTCATCTTTCACTTGCCAAAGTGTTGCCAGGGTACTGCGGGCACCAGACCGCAGGGCAATGCCAGCTAACCCTAGGGCAGCTCGTTTATCTCCCGTAGCCGTTTGACAGGCACTGAGTACCAAGAGTTCTAAGGCTTGGTCCGGGTCTCGTTTTCTGGGCTGTAGTAAGGCCTCCAAATCTTGAACATTGATCCGACCATCCCATGTCACCAGAAACGTTTCCTCTGCCTTGGAGCTAAACTGGCCATGGGTCGCTAAATGCACCACTGAAAAGGGTATATCGTTGAGGGCGCGTTGGAGTCGATCGGTGGTAAAGCTTTGATTGAGTAGCGTGGTGGTGGGCAGTGTAGAGCCAATTTGATTGACTTCTGTGTTAACACCGGGCAACGCGGAGAACCCTTGTTGAGAAATACTCAATCCCCCCGTCAGCACATCCAGCCGCCCCGGATCGAGGGACTGGGGTTCAAGCAGCTGTAACCCTGGGCTGAGGGCAATGCCATAGCGCTCAATGAGGTAGCGTTTACCATCATGCAGTGCCGCCATGGGCAAATTGCGTAACGTGCCGTCCAGCACAAACACCAGTGTTTGGGTATCCCCTAAGAAGTACTCAGCCGGGCGGATCAGCCAGTCATAGAGCTGCTGTGACACCTGTAGGCGATCGGCTTCGAAAAAGTGAGGATTTAAGTAAAGTTGTAGCTGGGCAATGGCGGTTTCAATATCGGCCTGGGGCAGACGCGTTTCATAGTAAAACAGGGGTAGGTCGGGGCGGGAAACAATCACCGCCAGACGATCGGACAAGATAATTGGATAAATGACAGCCGCTGTCGCATCAACGGTGTCAATGAGTTGAGATTTTGCTTGTAAACAAGCATGACGAAAAAAGTTATCCAGTTCCGCCAGCTGTAGAGATTCAATCAACTGCCTGGCCTGTTGTAGCTGAGCCTGCTGAGGGTCTTGCTCTAGGAGGAGTGAGACAAGTTCTCGATACACTGGCTCAACGGTTTCAAGAAAGGAAAACTGTAGCTCAGGATTGAGGGCCACTAGCTCCTGTCTTAAGGACTGGAGGGATTTAACCGCATTACTGTAGGATGCGATCGCAGCTTTAGTCGCTCCCTGATGTTTCAAAATGCGGCCCAACTGCCACTGCCAGGTGGTTTTCAAATCAGGTGCATTCAGACCTTCTGCCACCTGCATTGCCCGTTGTGTCACCTGTTGAGCGTCTTGCCATTGCCCAGCGGCCTCATAGAGGTGGCCCAGCTGTCCCAAGGCAAAGGCTTCGGCCCGCGTATCCGATAGCATCTGGGCAGATTGCACCGCATTGGCCAACAATTGGGCCATGGTTGCCCTCTGACCAGATAATTGTTGGCCGATGGGCGATTGGGCTGCCCGAATCCAGCTGGCAACAAAGTTGACCTGGGCATAAATGGTGTCCCGCCCCGGTGGTAGGGTCGCTAATGGATCAGGCAACGTAGATAACAGAGACTGTGCTGACGACCACTGCCCTGTTTTGACCAACAGTTGCAGCTGATGAAGCTGGGCCTCAATGCGAGACATCGGCTGACTGGCCCTATCCGCCGCTTGCCGATAGTGGGATAGGGCAGTTTCATAGTCACCCTGGGCAGCCAGAGTATTACCTAGATTAACTAAAGTGGCACTGGCTTCATCCGCAAAGACTGGTGTGGTGGCCACCAGTGTCTGGGTAATTTCCAGACTTTCGGTGAGTAGGGATTGCGATCGCTCTAAATCTCCCACCGCCTGTAGGGCTGTGCCTAAAAGTTTGAGGCTAGTCGCTTTTACCGTTGGCTCTGAGAGGGTCTTTACTGTTGCCAGAGATTGTTCTAATAATTGCTGAGACTGTTGATAATATCCCAGAGTTTGTAGTGCCTTCGCTTGATTGAGCTGGGCCCCTAGTTGACCAGTGGTATCGCCTACCGAAGCATAGGTAGCTGCCGCTTGCTTCCAGGTTTCGATTCCTTGCTCAGGCTGTCCTAAAACCAGTTGCAATTGTCCATGCAGGTTTAAGCTGGCGGCCAACAGTGTTGCATCCCGTTGGGATGTCTCCGCCAATAGGGTCTGACTCTTATGATTGGTTTGCTGGGCCAATGCCCACTGGCCCAAATTAAAATAAGCTAGCGCCAGATAGTGTAGTGCCCTGGCCTGGTGTAGTTGCTGGCCCTGGCGTTCATAGTCCTTGGCCGCTTGCTGCCAAACATCTGCGGCTGATACTAACTGACCCGCTGCAAATAAGGCACTGCCCTGACTGAGGGCACTGATGTTGGGATCCTCAAGATTGGGACCCGCAAGGTTGATGCCCTCAGCTAATGGTTCCCCTACAGTAGTCTTTGCCTGATGAATGGGGCTGGGGAGATAAAGCTCTCCCCTTGCTATCACGGGCGTCCCCCACATCCATAGCCAGCAGCTGACTATGGCCAACATCATTAGCCAGCTACGTCGCCAAAACCGTCTGTTACATATCTGCACAAGTCGCATCGCCGTTTAGCCTCTGTGACATTTCTAGGCAACGATGTCTAATAAGGTCATTCAACCTGTCTCCGTAGAAATCGGGATATCCATCAGATAATTGGGGTGATAAATACATTTCTTAACCACCCAGGTCGCAAGGGGATATCCACTCAAGCCAAGTTCCCTTGATTAGACCAGAACGCTAGAATCTACCAGGATTCTAAGCCCTGACCAGTTAATTCTATGGGGTAGCTAACGCCTTGTTCTATCCAGGTGCTCCTTTAAAGACCGACTTAACCCTATAGTGAATGATCCGTAAATTAAAACCCATGATTCAACAATTCTCCCGATCGCTCTAGCTGTGTTTTGTAAGCTATGGCAAGAAGACAAAGTTGTTTGTCTTTGGGCAAGCCAATCATGTTATGAACGCTCATAGAAGCAAGGCTCCCTATCATGTCTCGACTGGTAATGCCCCGACGAGTAATACCCCGATTAGACTGGTCTACTAAGCTGACGGGTTACAGCTGGGTGATGGCAACGCTGCTGAGTGCGTTGGCACCCTCAGGGATTGTCCCAGCAGCCCAGGCCCAGACCCAGGACCCGATTGTGCCTGACAACACGACTAACTCGGTGGTGCCCAAGGGCTGTACTACATGCCCGATTACGGGCGGTATCCTCAGCGACGATAGTCAAACTCTTTTTCACAGTTTTCAACAGTTTTCAGTACCTACTGGCGGGGCGGCTCTTTTCTTGAATGATCCGTCCCTGAGCACGATCATCACGCGGGTGACAGGGGGGCAACGCTCGGATATTGACGGTGCGATCGCGGCCCAGGGCAACGCTGATTTGTTTTTACTTAACCCCAACGGCGTCATCTTTGGTCCCAATGCCGTGCTCCAGGTGCCGGGTTCTTTTATTGCCAGCAGCGCTGACAGTGTTGTCTTTGCCAATGGCGATGTTTTTAGCGCTGCTACAGCCAATGCTCCACCGTTATTAACCGTGAGTACCCCTGTGGGGTTGCAGCTAGGAACAACGCCAGGAGATATCCTTGTGGAAGGTTCAGGTGACTTTCCACCCACACGGCCTGGTTTATTTGTGTCCCCTGGTCATACCCTGGCTTTATTGGGAGGTGATGTCAGGGTAGTCGGTGGCACTGTGTCGGCACCATCGGGACGGTTAGAAATTGGCAGTGCGGCCCAGGGGACAGTCAGACTAAGGCCTGTTACCAACGGTTTTGATCTGCAATACAACACCGTCTCAAGATTTGGCGCAATTGACCTGAGTCAGGGAGCCTTACTTAACACCAGTGGCCCTGGGGCCGGAGACATTGACCTACGGGGACAAACAGTTCTTGTGGAAGACGGTTCCCAGGTATTAGCGGTAACCCAGGGGCCATTATCAGGGGGAGATTTAAGGATAAGGGCCACTGATTCGGTCACCGTGCAAGGAGAGTCGGCCAATGGTCAGATTATCAGCCGTTTGAGTACGGATACCATTGGTGATGGCATGGGCGGCGACCTGATTGTGGATACACGGCAGCTTCAGGTTCGCGATCGCGGTTTGCTATCGGCCTCCACGGCAGGGAATGGAGCTGGAGGTAATCTGATCCTGCGGGCTAGCGACTCGATTGAACTTAGCGGGACTGGGTTTCAGTCACTACAAACCCTGATTATCGGTGCCCTTCAAGGCACATTAGATATTTCTGCTGCTGAAAGTGGACTATTAGCCGGCAGTGATGGAGCCGGAGCAGCGGGTCAACTAAGGATTGATACGCCCCAGTTACGCCTGCAGGACGGAGCATTAATCTCAACCACGACTAGTGGCAATGGTGCGGGTGGCGATGCGTTTATCAAGACTACTGAGTCAGTTGAAATCATCGGTTCAATTATCTTAACGGGCACTCTCCAAGGCACCACCCAGGATGCCGGTGATTTAACTCTCGATACTCAGCGTCTGGTATTGCGCGATGGCGGACTATTACAAACAATCACCTTTGGCGCAGGAGATGGCGGTGAATTGATCGTCAATGCCACTGAGTCAGTTGAATTGCTAGATACCCCAGTAGGAGCCGTTGCGCCTACGGGCATTTTTGCCAACAGCATTTTTGGTACCGGCTCGGGGGGGAATATTACGGTCAATACCCAGGAATTCACTATGACAGGGGGCGCTCAGGTGAGTAATCAAACGGGGGCTTTTTTGGGGAACGCAGTGATTCCATTGGGCGGTCCTGCTGGAGATGTCATTCTCAATGTCGGCGGCACCACTGAAATCATTGGCTTATCCCCAAATGGTCGCTTTGGCAGTGGTCCGGGTACATCTAGCTTTAGCGGGGCTCCTGCCGGTGATGTAATACTCAACACCGGTAATCTCTTTATTCGAGATGGGGCCAATATTTCGACCACTACCTTTAGCGATGGGCTAGGGGGCACACTCACCGTTAATGTGACCGATGTGTTAGAAATCAGCGGCACTGGTACAAGACAACCCTTAGGGGTAATTGTCGAATTGCCCAGTAGCCTGGTCTCCTCGTCTGGGCGAGACGATTTTCCGGGGCTGGTGGGCAATGGGGCAGCGGGAGAGCTACAGGTCACTGCAGGTGAGCTGATTATTCGAGATGGGGGTGCGATCGCAATCAATAGTCAAGGGCCTGGTGATGCGGGCACATTAAATGCCACCGCCAATCTGATTCGGCTAGAAAATGGCGGCACCATTAACGCGGCCACCACCACGGGTGCTGGCGGCAACATTGAGCTACAAACGCCTATTTTGCTATTGAGACAGGGCAGCAACATTAACACCGATGCTGGTAATGCCGACGGTGGCAACATTGACATTGATACTGTTTTTCTCATCGCCTTAGAAAACAGCGATATTACAGCCAATGCCCAACAAGGTAGAGGGGGAAGAGTTAGCATCACTGCCCAAAATATTCTCGGCACAGCCTTTAGAGAAAACCTAACCCCTGCAAGTGACATTACAGCCACATCAGCATTGGGGCCTGAGTTTAGCGGTGTGGTCGACCTCAACACACCTGAGCTAGAACCCGACAGCGGCCTGGTGGAGTTACCTGCCACCATTAACGATCCGACAGATCAAATTGTTGCAGGTTGCGCCGCTGATAGTAACAATAGTTTTGTTATTGGTGGCCAAAACGGACTACCGACAAATCCTACCCAGCGACTACAAACATCAGGTGGCTGGCAAGATTTACGTTTTTTAAATGATGTTGATGCGGCAACAACATCAGCACCTGAAAGCGAGACTGTGATCATCGAGGGACCAACAATCTCAAATTCTCAACCGATGCTTGAGGCTAGCTACGCCCAGGTTAACGACAACGGTCAAATTGTTTTAGCCGCTAAAACCCATGACCCATCTCGGTTTAATTCTCAGCATGACCCATCGGGTGAATGTGCTGCCCATCGTTACAATTCCCCCTAGGTCCTGGCTCAATAAGCGACATTGATGGTCTCCTTGCTTAAACTGTGTCTGGATCAACCCCCATCGCTCTAAGACGTTCTGCTAATTGTTCTGCCCGTTTTTCTGCTTGCTCGGTATCTGTTAGCAGCCAGTTACCGTCTACATCACACCACCGTAGCCATGGGCCAGGCAACCCTTCAAAGTAGCCTTCCCATAGGCCCAATCCGATTTTTAAGTCGTCTAGCCAAATCATAGGGGTGCCATCCTGGATGGATTGCTCTTCATAACGGCGACCAACGAGCTTAAAATAGCGCAAGCGCTGGGTATAACGGCTATAGACCAGGGAATGGGGAACTCGTAGATATTTTTCATAAACGTCGACCTTGCTGGGAGGACGTTCGGCACCATTGGCCGGAGGGTGGGCATTGCCCACTCTGCTTTCGGGAATTTTATTATCGTCATCAGGAATCTGATCGCTATCTTTGAAAAATCGACCCAGGTCTTCCTGTTCTGTGCGGGGGGATAAAAATTCTACAACGATGGTGGGGGCTTGGGCCTTCTTGCCAGACGACGTAGCTACGGCGTAGGTCATGGCCATCGTAGAGGCGAGGGACGTCGAGTGCTAAGAACCAGTCAGGGCGTTTGTGCCAGAGGGGGTGCTGAACATCGTAATAAAGGTTAAGGTCAGAGCCGGTAAAGCGGTTGTCGGCGGCGTAATCTTGTAGGCGCAGGGTACGGCTCAGCAGTTGGGGTTGTAGGTCATGAAATTCGTCTGGCAAACCGGGTTCCTCTGGAAATTCGCTAGGTAGGTCATACATAGTAGGCAGTGTCTCGCGCGGGGAGCGAGGCTGCTCGGTTTGAGGGACGGAATAGCCAGTGGTGAAGGGCATGAGGTGGCACAATCAGCTAAACAGCATTAGCAGGCTAGTGCTATTGTACAGAATAAAAATTACTGGAACTGTTACTGCGGCCCCTAACTCAGCTACTAATATAGCCAAGGACGTTGTTCGAGTTAGTGGTGTTTAAGAAGATCCTTTAAGGAGGGCATATCAAGCCCGGATGCTTACCATTAATAAAAATACTTATAAACCCTGTGATTTAGGCGCTGTAATTATGGGCAACCAAGAGGAGTTGATATTAATTCAAGTAGCTAATGACATCACTAAAATTCTAATTTTGAAGTTCTTAAAACGCTGATTATATCATTCCAAGATATGCGGATATTTCTTGATGAATAATAGCCAAAAAGTCAATTAGCTTTCTGGGGAGATTGTTGTCAAAACAAACAATAAAAATATTAGAAACAACCTCTAGGATTTGTACACTAAGCGTTTTGAGGATCTGTTCGAGGGAAAACTAAGCTGATCTTAATATCGTCAATATCCTTGGGCTCAAAGACTTTACGGGATCTTCTGAATGCAGCTTTCTGATGTCTACGTCTTATAGAAATAATACGCGCCTTAGACTTAACTGAAGAGGTCTCATCCTCTTTTGAGTTTGGCTGTTGATCATCAGCGTCGCTAGGGCGTTTCAGATCACTACTCTCGCTCATGAAGATATCCTTTTACGTACGCCTATAAGGTGGACAAGAGTAAGGCACGGTCACCAATATAACACTGCTTTGTAACAGGGGGAAATAATTCTAAAGGCTCATACCTACTCTTAATTCCCAAAGTGTTGCAACGAATGATCCATAAAAATCCATAAGGTCATCTGCAATATCCTTCAAGTCTGATTCATCTATTTCCTCAAGGCTTGACAAAGTATCAATGCACACTACACCACCAGGTTGCCCATCATCTGCCAACATGAAAGGAAACGTAATAAATGCTCTGGCATGACGCCCTAAACTTTCAATGGTTTGCCGAGGAAGATCGAAATCTTGGAGCCCCTCAATATACTCTTCTGGGTTCTGTTTATAATCAGCCAGACGATGAGTAACTATAGGCTTCAGAGGTAAAGACTTAAAACATCGACCTGGTGGCCCTTGTCCCTGTCCTTCTAGGCGATATTTAGTACTACTAGGTTTCTTATGTAAACCATTGAAATCATCTGGATCCAAACGCTTTAGATAACGATATTTGGTGGAGCGCAGAGCATTCTTATCCTGAAAATCAGGAACCCAAATTGATATTCTTGGACGTACCGTCTCCCAAGTAAGTTTAGGGTTATTCGACTGAAGTAGCTCAAGAAAAACATCATCAATTTCTGACAAAACCTCTTCTAGCTGTTGCCGAACAATGTCAATAACTCTAAGTGCTCTAGGTAGCTTGGGAGGGCGTTGCAGATTTCTGTTGCGCCTATATACAAAGATCTTTTGGGGTACATATGGTTTAGCAAAAACTTCAAAAGGGTTTTCTGGATCTTTAGGCCTTAAGGAAGCATATACCCTTGGACCTTGCTGATTTGCCCAGGATCTAACGAACTCTTCTGCAAGGATAATATGATCAGCGTCAGCAATACGAGCTAGACGGGCACACTCATTAAGTTCTACACCAATTAAGTGGTTATCATCTTCCCCAGCTCTTGTAATACTTTCAGACCATCCTTGGTGAAGAGCAATTTTAAGATCAGTCGGAGGTCGTTGATTTTGCATATGTTCTATCAGTTCACAAGCAAAATCAATCAAACGCTGGTGCTCTACAGCAGGCCAAACAGCAATAAACCTATCCAGTGCTCCATCAGTTTCAGCAGAATAGTTTCGCGCTAGCAACGGATGTTGAATCACAAAATCCCAAAGCACCTTTAGCACATGACGCTGATCTACTCCCCTCAGATTAGAGAAATCTACAACATTACCAACCAACATCAATCCAAATCGTGCATTACTTATGGAGGCAATACTGTTTTCTCTTGGGGACTTTGCAATAAAGATGTTATACCCTTGTTCAACAGGGTATAACCTAGGGGTCATTTGGGGATGATAGGCTCGAATTTTTTGCTCAATATAGCGATGTAGTTCATCGACGGAGATACGTCCATCTCTATCAAAATCGGCATCTCCAGACTCTATACCCTCAACAAAGTATCTTGTATAGACAGATAGACCAATTGACTTATCTTCAAAAGAAGATTCTATGGATGAGGATGAAGTAAGAATGGCTCGTCCTTTGCCTCCAAGGCTTGGGATACAGTCAATTGTAGAGTCAGCTTCCCCTTTGGGAATATAATCATTAGCGAAAGCACCACTAAAACAGCAGTCTAAGATAATAACCTGGTACTTAGAACGGCTACTATCCATTTGAGATTGAACATA
>NZ_QXHD01000004.1:3514053-3519303 GCF_011009555.1 Adonisia turfae CCMR0081
CGAAAGCCCCCAACCCACTCAAGCACCAGAAGGCACCCCAACGACTCCTACACGTAGATTTGCACCCGCTAGGACGATACCGGGGAATCCGTCTAAAGTTAGCCCATCAGAGCTAGACCCTATAGCACCAAATGACCCTACAACATCCCCTAGTACAGACCCTTTGCAGAAAGAAACCGTAAAAGAAAATACGGTTATTGAGAGGTTAAGAAGGATTCAAGAGGAGCAACGTAATCCACTAACCGATTTACTCATTCCAGGCCTGGCAATCACTCCAGGTCTAAGACAAAATCCAGGCACTCCTTTAGTACCCGAAAGGAAAACCAACCCAGGCACTAATTTGCCGCAAACAGGTACATCGAGTTCTTGTGGATGCAATGGGGGCATAAACGCCCATACGGATGATGTCATAGGACAATTAGATAAACGCCTAAACGATAAATTAGACGCGCTTCAGCAAGGGTCTCAAAACGCTCAGCTGGCAGCTATTTTAGCTAAGTTGTTGGAGATGGAAAATTTTGCTAAGAAGGCCTGGCAAAACACGCATCTCGATAAGCTCATTAATCTACTGACCCTCGTCACCGTGCTCCACAATGGCGCGATGATCAGTCGTGACATTGGCGAAACGCTGGGCTATGTCGTGAGTAATGCCTTAGCCGCCGTTGGGGTCAAGGACGAGGATGGCAACGCCCTGGATATCAATGGCTTGGTGGGTGACAGCGTTACCAATTTCATTAAATCCGTGGTGGGTGAAGACGTTTATGAAGACACCCGCACCAGCTGGCAAAAGGCAAACCGCGTGCTTCAGGCTGGTAGTAACATCATTTGGACCATTCGCAACATCAGCGACACCACGTCAGACCTGCTGGAATGGACTGCCGAGAATACCGGCAAGATTGGCAATGCGCTTAAAAAATATGGAGTCGTAGGAGAGCGCTCATATCCCTGGATGGCTGAGCGTGCCAGGGTGCAAGATGCCTATCGCAATAAGCTCAGCCGTGTGTTTGACGGCCTTGAATCCGTCGAAGACACCGCTGATAGTCTCGCCGTCGTCACCTCCAATGTTCGTGAAATTCAAGAGGAAGTCACCGAACTGGGAGAAGCAAGACAGCGGTTTAAAGATGCGATCGCAGATGTGGGACCCGACGATATCCCAGGGCAACCAGAGAACGTGCCTATATCCATAGCAGAAGACGCGGCGGCTGTGGCAAGCCAAAGCCCAGCTGTCACTATCGCAACCGATGCTCAAAGAGGAGACTTACCCGACGATGCCACTCCCTGACAACTTCAGCCCAGTTGAACACCTCCAAGACACCATCCGCCGAACCTTTCGAACCGAGATTCGCGAATGGTTTCGAGATATCGACTTGGATGGCGATCTAGACATCAATACACCTCGGAGCAGCCTTGCCTTGGCCTGTGAACATCGTGATGATGACTCCTTCAACATGACCATCGGTCGAATAGTGCTGTTTGAAACATTGCGCGGGCGATTTGCAGAACAGCTTCTAAGTGGTGGTTCAGATGGTATTGGGGTCAGTCGTTACAAGACTAATGTCCATCGCAGGCTAAGACCTCAAATCGTACTCAGGTTTGCAGAAGATATTAGCGATGTTGAAGCCAGTTACGCCCCCGTCTACGGTCGTATCTCATTCAGACTCATGAGTCACGATCCAACCACTATCACAGAACCGATTGCGTTAACCTACGCAAACCGCATTAAAACCAATTTTGCAACAGGCGGTGGCTTTGTTTGGAAAAAAGGAAAGGAACTCTGCTCTTATTCCGACTGGGAAAAAGGGTATCAGCTACAGCTGCTGTGCCGGTCTGAAGCCGAAGGTCGTCGTGTCGTTGAGCAAGTCTTAGATATTCAGCAGGACACACCACAGTGGGCTTACTTTAATCACGAAGTGAATGCTGAACCAGCGACCGCTTATCCTACCGTTCCTGAAATGGATCGCGTGTACGGGAAAAATCGCCGACTTGCTCGTGTTCGACCAATTGCAGACGTACGCTTTCAATGGGCAAAACTATTTGTGCATGGTATGCAAACTCCGATTATTTTGGTAGACCGGTCCGGCATCTTGCTAAATTCACTTGCCAACTAACGCAAGGTCAAAAAATAGAAAACTTTACTTACAAAGGCTAAACCTTTAGCACCAAAAACTTTCGATATTTCAAGGGCTATAACGGGGGTGATTCACCTCAGATAATTCACTATGGCCAGACGAGAACCAAGCTGGGTATTGCGCCGTCGCGCTGCTCAAGCTGAAGCCCGAGAGAACTACTACGCGACGCGCAACGATAGTAACGATACGTTTAATTCCAATGTGGAATCATTGCCCCGAATCCAGGTTGGGTATCGTTCACTGAATCAAAAAATTGGTGCAACGCCAGTCCATGCCAGCCTTCTTGTGCGTGCATCAGAAACCGCTGTCAAGTGGTTTGAAGGGGTTGCCGATACCGGCGAGCTGACCGCTGCCAACACCCGATTAGGGTTGGAATACGCAGATTTAGCAGACTATATCGAGGTCACTAAATTTGAGATTTCCAAAATACACGCGGTCTTGGGGGCGACCACACCCACCGCTAAACGTACAGCTTGGGGTACCCGGTACCTCTCGTACACAAAGTCCGGTGAGGGCACCGCTCGCAGCAGCTATACGGCACCCATCTCAGTCAAGACTGGGGATTTCACGGCTGCTGACCTCAGAACTGCGGCTCAAGCAATTGCCTCTCTTGCCAACATCCGAACTGAAATTAAAGAAAACGGTCGGATGTGGATGCAGCCCGAAAGTGAGGACTACACCCTGGATACCGACTAATGAAAACGCTTGAGCTAGACAGGAAAGAACTAGCTAACCATTTGGCCACGCCGATGATCATCTTCGACCACCAAACACCGGAGGAAGTCATGATAGCGGCGGACCAAATGGTGCAACGGTCATTTGCACTCCAGCAGTTCATCCAAGGACAGCTCAACTGGGATGACTATCTCATGCTGCTGGATGACCATGGAATAGACGCCATCCACGCCCACGACGATTGGGTCAACGGCATCACCTACCTATGACGCTTAAACTTGACGTTACGGGAACTGGAAAATGGGAGTTAGCCTATCTCGATACGGTTGTGGCAGAACCAGAGCGGTTGAGGTTTAGACGGAACCACCGCCGACTGATAGACACGTTCGACATCCCGATAGTCTTTGACACGCACATTCTGGCAGTTGCCGCTAGTTATGCCCAAGCTCCAGCGACTTGGTACAACTGCGCGGATATCATTCAAGTCGCTGTTGGGGCCACCATTGATGATCCAGACATCTGGGAAAGTAGTACCGGTGTAGAGTCGATTGTCATAGGCCGTCAGCGACTCCGGCTCAACCAATCCTTAGAGCTCTTTGTCTTCCCCCCAGTCTCATCCGACTTACGCATTAGTTTCTCTCCCCTGCCGTGGATACCTGAGTTCAGCTTTGGCATCTATGCCTTTCGGGGCCAGGCCACAAACAGCATTGAGGAGAAAATCGACGCCGCCAGAGCGCAACTTGTGACCATAGAGGCCAAGATTGACTTGCTATGACATTTACCCGGTCTGTCCAAATCATCAAAGCCTTTCGACCAGGCGTACCGATTGCTGAGCTACGGTTCTACCAACCTGGCACGCTTGAAAGCTCAAGTTTGAGGTTTAACACGGTCTATAGCGGAAGAATTATTGAGCTGGCTATTTTTACCGGCCTCAAAACGTTACAGGACATTAACATCTGGATTGAAGACTCAGAGGGGGAACGTTTCACCCTGGTTCAAAACCTGAGGCTAAAGCCCAGTGTCAAGCGCGTTGATTTATTGGAATTGCTGGGCGGCGGGGAAGGGCTACGGGTCTCCCCCAATGTCATTCTAGGGGCCACCCTGGCGACCCCCGAACGCCGATCGCCTACCGACGACATCACTATCCTGGGCTATGCCGATGAAGTGGGTGAAACGGCGACAGACCCCGGCACTAGCCCCGATCAGGAGGTCTATTTAACGGTCCCTGAGCAGGCAAGCGATTTGTTTATCTCGACGAAAGAGACCAATCGAAAAATACCGTGGACAGCGTCCCCGAGAGCCTCTGATGATGTTTGCTATCGAATTGGTGACGACATCACGTTATCGCCAGATGGGAAAGACATCACGCTACCGATTGGCACCTTCGATATTTGGTATCGAATTCATTTTTCCACCATGGAAGGCTATGCCGTGATGGCCATCTTGGATAGCAGCACCTTGGAGCCACTGAACAAAAGCTCGGTGGGTGTGGCTGAACCGGGCAAAGAACCCGGCAAAATCCGGGAATCCATAGGCCGAGCCGTCTTTTTTGTGACGTCACCGATCACCATTAGCGTTGGGGTTGAGTACGCAGATTCGACTGAGGATAAACGGCTGAGCTGGTGGGAATGCTGGTGTCATATCAAGAAGCGATGATTGGCAGCCTTCCCCCTGGGCAGATTGCCCCGATGGGGACGGCAACCTTGCCTGTCAAGCAGCTGCAAACGCTCCTGATTAGCCTTAACAATCAGGCGGTTGAGATTTCTATCCATGATGGATTTCTGGAAATAAAAAACCTCACTGACCACACGGTTTTTTATGCTGGCTCCTGTTTACAGCCAGACGATTAAGCTCAAGTGGCACATGGCAATGCTACAAATCCTTGAGTACAGGCCAGGGCGAGATCAGCCCATTAGACACACGATCAATTTGGCCCGACTACCGGCCACCATTGGGCGATGGGACCAGGCGACCTACCCAGTGGCGGTCGGCATGGATCCACGCCTCGTATTTGTGCGCTCGATTTCTCGTATCCATGCCACGGTGTACCGCGAGGGCGACCAAATCATGCTCAAAGATGGGGGCGACCAACCGAGTCGCAACGGCCTCTGGCGAAATGGGGTGCAATTGAATCGTCCTGTGCGGATCTATGAAGGCTGTGAATATGCGCTCGTGCCCAGGACAGGGGACTATGGGCTACTCCTGAAGTGGCCCGTCACTGAACCGAGCACTGACTATCCCACCCTGGGGCTTGAAGATGTGGATAGTTTGAAAGCGGAGTTGAAGGACTCTGACGAGCAAATACAGTTCCTGACAACGCAAGTAGACCAGTTGACGATTCAGCAGGGGGCCACCCGAGATACAGCGCTCTCGCTACAGAAAGAGGTCAGTACGATCAAAACTGAGCTCAGAACTGTGAAAGCCAAAAATCTGCGCCAAGACTCAC
>NZ_QXHD01000004.1:3519313-3588411 GCF_011009555.1 Adonisia turfae CCMR0081
TGGCCCTTTTGATGGGCGCTCCCCCCAGTCGGGCAGAGGCACCGATTGAGTCAGGCTTGGAGGCACGGGTGGCCGACAATGTACAACAACTGCTCATCACCAACCACTGTCAACGCTGTTATTTGGTCGGGGCTGACCTCAGTCAAACGCATTTGATTGGCGCGGACCTCCGAGGCGCAGACCTCCGAGGCGCGGACCTCTCCTGGAGTAACCTCGAAGGCGCGGACCTCACCGGGGCCAGCTTGACCCATGCCAATTTGACGGGGGCCTTTTTGACCAATGCCAGTCTGGTCAACGCCAACTTAGACCATGGGAATTTTGCACAGGCTCAGCTCTACTATGTGGATGTCACGGGGGCCTCTATGGAGAACCTCAACCTCGCCCAGGCGACGGTCGTGGGCACTCCCATCAGTATTGGGGGGGACACGGTACCGGCTGAACAGGGCAACCACCTCCCGATCTTTGTCCCGGATGAGGCGCACCCCCTGGTGCCGCCCCAGAATCTCTGGCTTGTGCCACACCCTCATACCCCTGACATCTTAGATGTCCCCCCACACATTATTCCCCATGCTTGAGGGGGTATGAGAGCCCTCCCTTATCCATACCCAGAACCGGCAGGTGTTCACGTAGAGGACCCAGCCGGTTACACCTTGGACGTGATTTAATGCTCGAAATATCAGTCATAACAACGTTGGGGACGACGTCATTTCTCCCGTCAAGAAATAGTTCACTACGGCCACAGGACATCCCTTACCAATCGTTACTTAGGTATGCAGAGCCAGCAGCCCACCTGCATTTTCCAGATGGGCTGCTGACCCCTTATTGTAACCACAGTTCCACCTGCTATGGCCTACTGATTAGTCTCTGAAATATCTCCTTCAAAGGGCTGTACCCCCGTTTCAGGATAGTTATCATCACTGGGAGAGAAGAGTCGTTTAGCAGCATCAAATATCCAAACTGTAGATTGCTGAATAGACTGACCAACCGTGCTTACCATTCTTTGTAATGCGCTCATAATAAAGCTCCCTTAATGCAGATAAATTGATCTAGCAATGCTTTTCTTTGTAGGAATATTGCAATTCCCAACAGTCTTCTAAAGACTAAACTCTATGGTTAGGCAAAACTGCTATGGCTCTAGAAGAATTATCTTGCTGCTTGTATCAAACAGCGATTGGTTCAGATAACGCCATAAAAGCATCCCTACATGCTCCAAGCGAGTTTTCTAGATGAACACTGGCTACCCCCCTCCCTGATTGTTTAATATCGAACACCTTTTAAGATACAGAGAAAGTTTGGGGATATTGTGAGGACAAATAGTATGGTGCAATGAACACGCCGACAGCCCCTAGTACCTCCCCATTTACAACCAAGCGTTACGGCCCTCAGGCACTTGCAGCTAAATAACCACCACGTCCCATGCACCCATCTACCCATCCATAGTCCTAGCCTGGGACGGTTTTGTGGGCAATCTAGCACTCTGGTGGTATTTCCTTCAGCCTTTTAGAGCACGCCGTTAAAGAAGTATAGATTGCAGCTCTATTGAAACGATATAGTTTAAATACGTCTAACACCAATACATCTTGTATTATGACTCATTACCAAGATGCTTTTATTTCCTATGGTCGGGCAGATAGCAAAGCCTTCGCTACAAAGCTAAATGACCAGCTGGTCGATCAAGGATTAGATGTTTGGTTTGACTTTGAGGATATTCCTCTAGGCGTAGACTATCAAAAACAGATTGACACCGGTATTGACCGGGCTGACAATTTTCTCTTTATCATTTCACCTCATTCTGTTAATTCATCCTATTGTGGCTTAGAAATTGAGCGGGCCATATCGCGAGGGAAACGGATTATTCCGATCTTACACGTCGAAGAAATTAGCCGAGAAATTTGGCAACAGCGCAACCCCCAAGGTGCAGATGCAGATTGGGAAGGCTATAAGGCTGCTGGGAAACATTCTAGTTTTTTAAATATGCATGCTGCGATCGAAAAAATCAACTGGATTTACTATCGCGAAGGCATTGATGATCTTGACCAGTCCTTTCAAGGACTGTTAGCGATCTTACAAAAACAGAAAAAATATGTACGCCGCCACACCATCCTGTTAAAGCAAGCGCTTTATTGGGAATATCATCAAAAGCAATCTGGCTATTTGCTAATTGGAAAAGAACGGCAAACCGCAGAAGCCTGGCTCACTCAACCATTTAAAGATGAGCAGCCTCCTTGCCTACCAACAAATTTACATTGTGAGTTTATTACTGAGAGCACTAAAAACGCCCATAATCTGATGACTCAGGTGTTTTTAGCCCATGCCGAAGAAGACATTTCTTTTCGGGAACAACTGCGTCAGCGTTTAATGCGGGAGAACATTACTGTTTGGACCAACAAAACCGATATTCTCACTGGCACAGACTTTAAACGAGCCCTCAAAGTCGGCATTGAAGAAACAGACAATATAATTTATATTCTTTCCCCCGCAGCCTTAGGGTCCACCTATTGTCAGCGAGAGATTGCCTATGCCCAGTTATTAAACAAACGGATTATTCCCCTGCTGGTTAAACCGTTGGATATGCAGCGGCTTCCTCCCCGCCAACGCTCCCTTCAGTTTATTAACTTTTCAGACAACACCAGCCTCGAACAGTATGAAGATGATATTGCCAAGCTATTACGAATTTTGCGCCATGGGGCCGATTACCACAGCGAGCATAAACAACTACTAGCAAAAGCTCTAAAGTGGAAACGCCAGCATCGCAATCCCAGCATTTTGTTAAGGGGCTACAATTTACGCCATGCTGAAACCTGGCTAAAAGTCGCTCAAGACCGTCCCCAACAAGGGCCTACAAAATTACAGACCACCTTTATTAAAGAAAGCTTACGCCAGCCTCCGGCCCAGTCACTAGACGTTTTTATCTCCTATTCCCGTAGCGATTCAGAATTTGCTCGTCGTCTCAATGATACCCTTCAAATTCAGGGTAAAACCACCTGGTTTGATCAAGAAAGTATTAGCTTTGGGGTAGACTTTCAGCAGGAGATTTATCGAGGCATTGCCTCAACGGATAATTTCTTGTTTGTGATTTCTCCACAGGCCGTAAACTCTCCCTACTGTGCTGATGAGGTCGCCTATGCAGCCAGCCTAAATAAGCGCTTTATTCCTCTATTGTATCAGTCTGTCGATACCCAACAGTTGCCTCCTGAGTTAGCTAAAATACATTGGATTGATTTTTCACCCCAAACCCACGACTTTTTAACTAGTTTTAGCCAACTAGTACGTACCCTGGATACCGACCGCAACCACGTGCAAAGCCATACAAAGTGGTGTCAACTGGCCATTGAGTGGGAACAGAAAGATCGCAGTGCCGATCTGTTGTTACGAGGCAGTGAATTAGTGATTGCTGAAGCCTGGCTACAGGAAGCCGAAATTGGCAAAAAACAGCCTCCTGCCACATCATTACAACAAGCATTTATCCATGCTAGCCGTGCCGCCCAGATGTCTGAAGAGGCTGCTGAACAGCAGCGCCAGATCCACCTACTTCAGCTACAAAAAGAGCGTACCCAAGAAGCAGAAACCCGGCTCGCTGAACAGAAAAAGTATGCCAAACGGCAACGGTGGTTTGTTGGAGTGCTGAGTGTTGCCTTAATCGTCGCCACTGGGTTAGGCGTGGTCGCCTTGATGTTGTTTGGTTGGGCTCGCGTGAGTGAACAACAGGCTAAGACCAGTGAGCAACAGGCTAAAGCCAATGAAGTAGAGGCCATCAGCCATACCTCAGAAGCACTATTTGTCTCCCATCACCAGCTGGAGGCCCTGCAAGCAGCTCTGCAAGCTGGAAGAGAGTTAGAAACAATGATCAATCCCACTGACCAACAGACTATTCCCGTCATTCGGGCATTGGGCTCGGTGCTCTATGGTATCCATGAAGCCAATCGGTTTTCAGGCCATGCCAACCTGGTCTCCGATATTAGCTACAGCCCCGATGGTAAACATTTGGCCTCAGTCTCCTGGGATCATACCCTACGGCTTTGGCGCTGGGATGGCAAACTTTTACGGGTGTTTAAGGGCCATAATGAAGCAATTTATAGCGTTGCGTTTAGCCCTGACGGTCAAACCCTAGCCTCTGCCAGTGGTGATCGCACTGTGAAGCTCTGGGATATCGAGGGGACCCTGCTCAAAACTCTCAGCGGCCACCGCAAGACTGTCCGGGCCGTTGAGTTTAGTCCCAACGGCCAGCTGCTTGGTTCCGCTAGTGATGATGGCGATATCCGTATTTGGAATCGGGATGGTACTCTGCGCCAGACGCTCACAGCGCACCATGGGGGCAGTCCAGTGCTGACACTGGTTTTTAGCCCTGATGGTCAAACCCTGGCTTCTGGCGGCGGAGATGGCACGATTAAGTTGTGGTCCGTCGAGGATAACCAACCAGCAAAACTGTTGTCCGGTCACCGCCAGGCAATCTCCAGTATTGTCTTTAGCCCCGATGGGGCAACCATTGCCTCTAGCAGTCGCGATCGCACTATTCGACTCTGGAATTCTGATGGGACTGCCCGGCAAGAACTCAAGGGGCATACGGCCTCAGTGGATAGTGTAGCCTTTAGCCATGATGGTGAACGGCTGGCATCGGGCAGTCGCGATCGCACTATTAAACTATGGAGTTTGACTGGCCAGTTATTAAAAACACTACAGGGCCACGAAAATGAAGTACAGACAGTCACCTTTAGTCCAAATCATCAACTAGCCTCAGCCAGTGCAGACAACACCATTCGCATTTGGCACACTCAGGAAGACCTGGTAACAGTCCTGGATGAACACAAAGAACCGATGCGGGATGTCAGCTTTAGCCCCGATGGGACCTTAATGGCCGTAGCTGAGGGGAAAAACGATATTAAGATCTGGCACTCTAACGGTACCCTGCTGCAAACTTTAAAAGGTCATAACAATATCGTGCATTCGGTGACCTTTAGTCCCGATGGCCAAACCCTGGTTTCCAGCAGTTACGATCAAACAGCAAAAGTTTGGCAGGTGGGTGCTAATCAACCGGCACACACATTGTCTGGTCATCAAGGACGCGTCTATGCCTCTAGCTTTAGCCCCGATGGTAAAACCTTGGCCACGGCTAGTCGCGACACCACCATTAAGCTTTGGGATCTGGAAACTGGTAATCTGCTACAAACTCTTTCTGGTCATAGCGATCGGGTTTATGACGTCACCTTTAGCCCCGATGGCCAATGGTTAGCTTCCACAGGACGAGATACCCATGTTCACCTACGGCAACGACACATGGATGGTAGCTTCGCTAATGAGCCTGCTCGTGTGCTTACCTTAGATGAAGAAGACCGTGCCTGGAATAGAGCGATAGAGTTTAGTCCCGATGGCCAAACCCTGGCAGTGGCAGGCTACGACAAAGCTATTCGCCTGTGGAGTTTAGAGGGAGAATTATCACATACATTAACCGGTCACGGTGCCTGGGTGTATGGCATCAGCTTTAACTCCGATGGCACGTTACTTGCCTCCGCCAGTGGCGACAAAACAATTAAACTGTGGCATCTGGATGGCAAGTTACTATTAACCTTGGCAGGTCACAATGACTGGGTATTTAATGTTGCATTTCATCCAGAACACTCACAAATTGTTTCTGCCAGTGCAGATGGAAAAGTCATTCTCTGGAAATTACAGTTCGAGCTAGAGAACCTGATGAAACATGGTTGTGATTGGGCAAGGTTTTACTTGCACAACAATGTGGAGATGGATGAGAACGCTCGCCAACTGTGTAACGGTTAGGATTCTATTACCATAATCTTTCCGAGATAGGAAGAATGCTAGTAATAACAAGACTGAAAGAAACAATGGAGCTGATGTCGGAGAGCTTAACTCTAGCCTATGGAAACGTACATAGGATGGGGTTTATTGCTTTTAGTCATAGTTGTGTGAATAAAATCTTGTAAGCCAGCAATATCTCTAGCAAGCCCTTTTTCCCTACTTTGTCGATCCAGAATCCGAAATCGTTGAGAATTGATGCTGACGTATGAATCAATAAATCGCCGATGGGATTTTTCCTTAATTGAGTTGATGGGAATTAAAATAGCGGCTTCGATCACATTGCCAAACTCAAGATTACAAACACTGCCAAAGTAACGAAGCTGATCGCTTGTCTTTAGATAACTATTGAGCAATGATGGCATTGACTGTCCTGTTTTCTTAAGTTGAACCCTAAGAGAATTGAGGGCAGTTTTATCAGAGCCCTCTGCCCATGAAAAATGGGGAAATGAACTATTAAGGGTAGCCGGGTCATGAATTCGACAATGGATCTTAGGGACAACCAACCTGTCTTGAGTCATCCCGTAACGTTGCATAAACGGCAATAATAGCGCTTGGACAGAGTAATAATGGGGTGATGCAATAGTCACTTTGCCAAAAAAATAGTCCATGTCAGGATACTCTCGTATCAAAGCACCCAACCCACACCAGACTGCAAATAGTCCTAGTCTGCGTCGTTGGGCACTACGATTAACAACTGAGCGCCCTAGTTCAATGGTCTTAGGCAAATATTGCTCTCGAAACCGTTGGGAAAAATCAAACAGTTTAGCTGTGGCCAGATCCAGCCTACCGTCCACATGCAGAGCATCACGGCAGAGAATGTAACGATGCATGGAGACAATTTCTTGAGCAACGGGATCCCATACCACGAGCTGACGATAGGGAACCGGTCCATAATCAAAGCAATCGATATCTTTCGGTTTTCCACTGCCACCTCCCTCCCGGCGAAATTCGACTTCTCGAATCCGGCCAATTTCGGTCATCACCCGAGGCGCATCATCCGCCGTTACCAGATAGATCTCTAACCCTTTATGGGTCCGAATCAGCTTGTCTACAGTCAACTCAGAGGACAAGACCTGTTTGTCAATGGCGTTGGTGATGGAGGGCAGCATTGTCGATGTCGCATTCATTAGTAACACCTTTCAAGTTATAGCGATCAAAGAGGATACCATCCTTAGAAGATGTGCCACTTTACTGGTGAGACGCCAGAAGTCTAGTTGGTACGGATGACATTACCACTAGCTGCGTCCTCAACCACAGCAATCCATAGACTTAAGCCACTGATTAGCAAGGATAACAGTGAAAAATAACAACGTTAACGTTTGTATCAGAGAAGAGATTTTGAAGCACTACAGGAATATGCTGTACACATGAGTTGAAAAGCTCATAGCCACAACACAGGGAGGTCTAACGATAGATATTTCGATAGAATCATCAGAAGGCTCAAAGACAACACCCAAGCACATCACTGATATTTCTTCTTACTTGCACTAGAGAGCCCTGTTTATAGTCAGTTCGCCTGACATTAAATACCTCTAAAAAGTCTTGTTTATTTTAGAAGAGTTCCTCAGCTGAGTGTTCTGGGTGTTGTTGTATTTTAAACCTGCACTCAATCCATCGCTACAACATCCGGGGCTAACACAGGAATACACCGTTAATCCCTGACTCAATCCCTAATCCGCTTACACCGCAGTGATCGCCGACACAAACCAAGCAACCTTGATGGTTGTATAAGCAGACCATAAGCATATCGGATAAAGAGAATGACATGACCCATGGCTAGCTTACTGTGAATTCACAGACAACGCAAGTGAGTGCATAACGTCTTTCAACCCCTACATCTGAGTAGAAAGAGCACTATATTTCTTAACCCTTTATATCTAAATCGAAGCCCCCATGGGTCTTAGCACTTGTGGGATTTCTTATATAGCAGTTATCTCACCGACTAGTACAAGGTAACTGATTTACCCACCCTCATAACCCTTTGAACAATAAGCAGAAAGTTGATTAATCTTTAGGTTTTGGGAATCAACTGTAATGCTTTGACGCTGTCTTTGTAACGGATAAATTGAGTCTAGGCAGGAGGGAGTTTATTAATGAGGAATATGAGACTCTCCTAAAAGAGGATGTCGAGTATGTGCCACTGATAGGCACTGCGGAATTTGTTAACCTGTATAAACAGGTTAAGACCTGAAGAAAATTGTAAGCCTACAATAAAACCACTGAGAATTACTTCACACCATGCGACTTGATGGATAAAGTCAAATTAAGGTGATACTCTACACAGATATCTTGATACTACATAGATATTCTTGTTTAACGAGCCATTGATGTCGAATTCCATGTCGACTCGAAATATGGCTCCATACGATGCTATCCAAGGAGACACTGTGGAACACGTTGGCATTGAAGCAATGAATGTTTTCGGAGGTACGGCCTACTTGGATGTAAGTAAATTGGCTGTGCATCGCAAACTGGATGTTGATCGTTTTGAGAACCTTCTGATGAAGGAAAAGACCGTAAGCTTGCCTTACGAGGATCCGATCAGTTTCGGAGTAAATGCAGCTAAACCGATTGTGGACGCGTTGAGTCCGGCTGAAAAAGATCGCATCGAACTGCTCATCACGTGTACGGAGTCGGGGATCGATTTTGGTAAATCGATCAGTACCTACATACACCATTATCTTGAACTCAATCGAAACTGTCGCCTGTTTGAACTCAAAAATGCCTGTTATTCCGGGGTTGCTGGTCTGCAAATGGCAGTCAATACAATTCTTTCTCAAACATCGCCCGGGGCAAAAGCCTTGGTAGTGGCAACAGATATCACCCGTTTTCTGGTCGCGGAGGGTGGTCAAGAGCTGACGCACGACTGGTCATTTGCCGAGCCTAGTAGCGGGGCTGGCTCAGTTGCCATGCTAGTCAGCGAAATGCCCTATATTTTCCAGGTCGATATCGGTGCCAATGGCTATTACGGGTTTGAGGTCATGGACACCTGTCGTCCGGTTCCCGACAGCGAAGCGGGTGATGCGGACCTATCGCTATTGTCCTATCTAGAGTGTTGTGAGAAGGCCTATCTGGAATACCAAAAACGCGTCAAAGATGTCGACTATACCAGCTCCTTTGGCTATCTCTCGTTTCACACCCCGTTTGGTGGCATGGTCAAAGGGGCTCACCGCAACATGATGCGCAAGATGGCCAAGGCTAAGCTACCGCAGATTGAGGAAGATTTCAGCCGTCGGGTTGCACCGGGTCTCACCTATTGTCAACGGGTCGGCAACATTATGGGGGGAACAATGGCATTGTCCCTGGCCAGCACTATCGATTGCGCGAGTTTTGATTCACCGCAACGGATCGGATGTTTTTCCTATGGGTCTGGCTGTTGCTCTGAATTTTTTAGTGGAGTAGTGACCAGTGAGGGACAGCAACGTCTTCGTCGCATGGGGATTGAGGCGCAATTGAATCGGCGTTACGAGCTATCCATGGAGGAATACGACAAGATGCTGTTGGGTAATCACGCGGTTCGTTTTGGCACCCGCAACGCGACATTAGACCCCAACTTTATGCCTGCAGCAAGATCAGCAAGGAATGGGAAACCACTGTTGTTTCTCAAAGCGATTCAAGAATATCATCGTGAATATGAGTGGGTATCGTAATGGAGCAATACGATACCATACGCATCAGGTTTGACGGCCCAATTTGCATGCTGCAGATTAACCGTCCAGAAGCCAATAATACTATCAACGATCTACTGATAGCAGAATTCCAAGACGTGCTTCGGAGGTATCGAGACACAATTACCGTTCTGGTAATTGAGGGATTGCCTGAAGTGTTTTGTTTTGGGGCAGATTTCCAGGCGATCGAGCGTAGTCTAGCGGGTGGTGAAGCAAAGGGGCAGGATCCTGAACCTCTGTACAATGTCTGGTTAGATCTGGCCACTGGGCCTTATGTCAGCGTGGCCCATGTTCGGGGAAAAGCCAACGCAGGCGGTATGGGATTTGTTGCGGCCTGCGACATTGTTCTGGCCAATGAAACCGCCATATTCAGCTTGTCCGAACTGTTGTTCGGACTCATGCCTGCCTGTGTGCTGCCGTTTCTAAACCGTCGCATTGGCTTTCAAAAGGCTCATTACCTGACCCTGATGACCCAACCCATCTCCGTTCAAAAAGCTGAGGCTTGGGGGTTAGTGGACGCTTATGATGCCAACAGCGAGAACCTGCTGCGTAAGCATCTGCTTCGCCTGAGACGGCTTTCTAAAAAGGGCATCACCCGTTATAAGCGTTACATGGGCGATCTCGATGGCTCGCTCGCCCAGGCACGACCCCAGGCTTTGGCGGCCAATCTAGAGGTTTTCACCGACATGGACAATCTTGATAAAATTGCCCGCTATGTTACAACAGGGGTATTCCCATGGGAGGAATGAGCACGGTATCGGAATCAGTGGTCAATGTTAAGGAGGTGGAACCCTATATTGTCCAGGTGACCATGTGCGATCGCGTGCACAAGAATACCTTCACCCATCAAATGAGCCGTGAACTGATTCTTGCTTTCCAAAGCATCGCAACCAACAACACATTTAAGGCCGTTATCCTGACTGGCTTTGACAGTTATTTTGCCAGCGGTGGCACACAAGAGGATTTACTGACCCTCCAGGAAGGGAATGGAAAATTTTCAGACAACAACATTTATGGCCTCGCCCTCGATTGCCGGATCCCGGTAATTTCAGCTATGCAGGGGCATGGCATTGGCGGCGGATTTGTGATGGGTTTATTTGCCGACTTTGTGATCTTAAGCAGGGAGAGTATTTACACAACCAATTTTATGAAGTACGGATTCACGCCAGGCATGGGGGCCACTATGATCGTTCCCCATAAGTTAGGACCAGTCCTGGGGCCAGAAATGTTGCTTCAAGCCCGTCGCTACCGGGGGGCAGAATTAAAAGAGCGAGGCGCTGTTTTTCCTGTTTATCCAAGAACCGAGGTCATGAAGCAGGCATTGGACGTAGCTCGGGACCTAGCTCGGATACCGCGTGTTTCCCTGATCACCCTGAAGGATCATCTTGTGCAGCAATTGCGGAAGGATTTACCCCGGTTCATTGAACAAGAAGTAACCATGCATGGCATCACCTTCCATCAGCAAGAAGTAAGAGATAACATTCGGTCTTTATTCGGCAAATAACATCACCTGACCCATGAATGATCTGCTCACCTTATTTAAACGCAAGCTGAATACTCAAGCGCCTACATCCCCTGATAACAGACCAACCATTGCCCGACCGCTCGGCAAAATGGAATACTCCGCCTGGATCTTTGACCAAGCGAGCCCATTTAACATAGGTGCGGCTGTGGATATTCATGGCAATGTGACTGAGGATGCTTTAGCGCAGGTGCTTCGTTGGTGCCAAATACGGTATCCGATGCTTCGCAGCATCCTACGCCAGGAACATCAGAAACTATACTTTGCCTGTTATGAGCCAGCAGAAGCACCGGTAATCCCCATCGAAATGTGTTCAAGCACCGAGGAGAATCGAGATCGGATTGCCACCGAAGAATTGCGCCGACCATTTGACGGCTATCATGAGTTAATGATCCGGGTAAAACTCGTAAGATTTTCCGAGGATTACTGCTCCGTATTCGTAACCTTTCAGCATTTAATCGGCGACGGCTTTTCCCATGCAAACCTGTTGGTGGACATTGTCAATTTACTTGGCACAGTCTCCTCCGGTGAAAGCTTACCATCACCGGAACCGCTTCCCTTCCCGCCGATGCTGGAAGATGGCATGGCCTCCCGTTTCAAGGGAATTAAAGGTCTGTTGCAACTGGTAAGCTGTCAATCCAAGGTAATGGGGCAACTCAATCAGCTGGGCGACATGCCAGCACCGTTGCGCAACGACGCAGATGTGCCGTTTGCTGAGCGACGGCCCATCGTCGAGACCTTCACGTTTAATGCTGCTGAAACAGCATCCCTAATTGCATATGCCAAGCAAGAACAGGTCACCCTTTACGCGCTGCTCATCGCCATCACCATGGATGTCATTCACCCGCTCCTGGCCGAGAGCCCAAAGCAAAAAGATACAACCGAGCGGGTGATTACCATGCCCATGCCCATCAATCTCCGTCCTTTCCTGTCCATTCCCAAAAATGATTTTGGATTATTCTCCTCTACCGTGGATGTGGTTCGCAAACTAACGGATAAAAAAAATATCCCCGAGATGGCCAAGGATATTAGACGCGAAATCAAATCCGCCATGAAGAAAGATTCTCCCCGGTTGTTTGTGATGCCAACGGTTGCGGCCATCATGGACTGGAAACTATTTTTCCCAAAAGGAAGCAAAGGTGTTGATCGAGCGGCTCGGTTCATTGTCAGCATGGCTAAGTACAGTTCCACCAGCTTGACGTTCCTAAATCTAACAAGAATGTCGACTAAGACTGGCAATTTTACGGTCACCAATGCCCGTGGTTACGTAGCTCCGTCGATCCTTGGCACTGCTCTTTTCAGCGCTGTCCTGTTCAAAGACTTACTAAATATTCACCTGAGTTACAACGAGAAACAATTCAGTGGAGAGGATGCTGCCCTATTGAAGCACCGATTTAAGACAACGGCACTGGCCGTGGCACAGGGAAGCAACACCATGGCTCAAAGCAAGCCTTAATGAGCTTGGACAACTGATGACTAAAACCAGCGAGCCCCCATCAGACTGCTATAGGGTTGATACGGCTGGAAAGCCCCAGTGACGAACCAGACGTATCGGTTGGCTACTGCGAAGGGCTGTCGTCACAATGTAATTTGGTGAGGGTAACCATTGCTCAAAAAACCAGTCACCAGCTTGGTTAAGCAGTCGAGGACCTCCTTCTCGTAGTTCAAATGCAATGCGTTCAAATGGCATTGACAGACCAAGTCCGAGGGCTTTTGAATAGGCCTCTTTGAGTGTCCAATACCGACTAAAAAGCAGAGGTCGCTCAGAGTCTGGCACCGTCAACAAGCTAGCCAACTCGGCAGGGGCAAGCACATTTGCAGCCAAGTGTTCCAAACAATTAAAGCGCTCGACTGACTCCACATCCACACCACAATCTAACTCGCGCGCTACGATAACAGCCACCATGCCACGTGTATGTGAAATATTGAAGCGCAAGGGTGGAAAGCCATACCCTGTAGCAATTTCCGGTCGACCGTAGGGGGTGGATTTGAAAACCCAATTCTGCGGTGCCACGTCCAGTTCAAATGATGAGAGAGCATGTCGGGCAAGGCCATGGGCCGCACGATAAGCATCCCGATCCAGATCGAACTGGAACCGTCGCATTTGCTCAATTTCTGCTGGCACGAGTGCAGCTTCGCAGCGCAGAATATCGACTCCACTAAGCTGAGAGACATCGACTACCCAAATCTTTGCAAGATTGTTAGTCAATGATCTCATTGCAGAGCCGATTTCAATCGATATGGCAACTCTCGATTCATCTAATCGTCAAGCCAGTCATGAAGACTATCAATAGCTGATTTCGGCATGAATCTCTTGGCCTGTCTTTCATTCTCTTTGTGGGCCTCAGAATTCTCAACTACATGCTTCCAAGCAGCCTTTTGGGCTTTGTGGTTATTAGTCAAAATATCCACGAGAGAGCTGTGCTTCTTATTACTCTCCGATTCTTCATGCAGCTCGCTTAATTTCTCGAAATAAACAGCAGCAGCTTTAGAAAAGACTTTGATCTCGTCCGTCAGGCCACCGAGAAGCTTATCGGTGGCAGGCTTATCATCGTCGTTATCGGATGCATCAATTACTTCAACATCATTATTTTTCTGGTCAGACATGATAATTACTTCCTATTTGACTAGTGTGTTTAAGTTGACCGTTATCTAAGGTGGTATCACCTATCGTTGAAAACTGATTGTGCCATGGGGCATCCGCCCCCTACTTCACCATTGCGATGACGATTTGAGTATCGTCTTCGACTTTTCCCTCTGCTTCCAACCCCTTCAATATATCTGAGATTTTATCCATGATGGGGCCATCAAAGTTTTCCCTTAGTTGGGTAATATGTGAGCGAGGCTTTTTCCCGAGCTTTACCAAAATTGGCTTCGTCGCGGCTAGACTCACTTCGGGAATCGCGCCAGGTAAAACTCCAGTCTCAAGGAAAACCAAGGCGCGCTGCTGGAAACTAAACGAGTTTTCATAGCCAATAACCTCAGCATAGCCCGTGCCGTTGGCAAATTGGCCACTGGTATCTGTAAAATCTACAGGCATCTCACTGGCAAGGCTCCAATCCTCTGCATTAAATGTAGCGTCATCTGACCATGCCGTCACATTACCTGCCAGGGCATGAGCCCAGGAATGATCCTTAACATTAGTTAGGGTCCAACCATTAGGGATGAGCGCATTTGGGGGATAGGGGCCGGACGCATTCGTAATCGTTGGCAATACTTGAAAATTCGTGATTTTCATCTCTCCGACGAGTGGAGGTTTCTCAGGGTTACTAAGAATGGTTACGTCTAACTTACCCTCTTTGATCGATGTATAGTAGCTAGATGTGGAGATTATAGGTAGTTGCGGCGAGAGGCCTATCGGATTTGGTCCAACATTTAAACCGATGGTCATTAGAGTATCTTTGTTGGCCAGGTTCAAATACATCCAACACCAACCGAGAAAAGGCTGGCCATCGTCAACAAAGGGGATACTGTCATAACCAGGAGTTTGCTGAGGCGGATTTTCCAAACTGCCATTCAGGTTTTGATGATCAATCCAACCTAAGCCAGACTCTACCTGATACGTTTTGCCCTCCACCATGACCGTACCAGACACCTTGATCTGGGGCCAACCATACTCAAAGCCAGGAGCGGGTAATTCGGTGAATCCGCAACCATTAACACCGCGAAGGAAAAAAGCGGTCTCAGGGGTAAGCGCATCCTGACAGTCTGCCACCAGGTCCAAACGCATACGGTCTCCATCGTTGACCTGCGCTCGCAGCGGCAGAACATTCTTCGAGCCGGAGAAAGAATCTGGACCACACACAAAGCGAAAATTCTCACCAGGTTTGCTGTAAGCTATATGCCCGCCTTTAAGAGGCCACTGAAGGTTTCGATTTCGCCGAATGAGTCGTCCCTTGCCATTGTCTGTTTTCATAACCACAGTCACCTTAGAGGCGCAAATAAGGGATTCCTCATCGCTCCAATTCGCCTCCGTTTGAGCCGTAGTACCGACAATGCGATTCTTTTGCAGCCAAATCATTACACCAATGCGCTGCGATTCACCATTTGGGCCTTTGGTATTCAGATCACAGCTCAAATAATGCCACTCGGGCCCCATTTTTGGATGTAAATGGTGATCCTTCGGAAAACTGAGGGGCTGCTCAGGCCCAGCTGTCTCCATATCAAAGCTGGCACCTCTGCCGAGAAGTCGTTGAATAATTAGCGCTGTTTGCGATGGATATGAAGATTCATCCAATCCACGAGCAGCCCTTTGAAGGACCTCATAGTTCGGAATTTGAACGGCTTCACCAGTTGCTGGATCCGTAATCTTGTTAACGGCAGTGTTAACAGATTCCAAGTATTTCAATATAGTCCCGGAGACCGGTTTTGACTGGGTAATGTTCACGATATCTCTAGCGAGCTGACAGATGCACTAAGTTGATAACCGATTCGAACAAGTTCGCCACAATAACCTGGCAAGTCATTGAGATCAAGTAAGAAATAACACTTTTGAGAAGGAATCCTGCGTTGTCTTCTTCTATTTCTTTAATACTTTATGGCCTATAACAGGTACCACGATACAGTGAATGGCTAAGAATAACAATTTTTAATCATAATAATCTCTGACATTTAGGCACACCTTGCAGCTGACTGAAAGTATCTTTCTTCAGGTGAGTAAGTCTCATATTTTCTTATTACTACCAAATCTAAAAACTGTATAATTCCCTGTAAACAAAGATGTTCATGGAATGGCAGGCCTGACGGTTGTCGAGATTACAATCTAAGGATATATCTTGAATCTAAACACCTGAACGTGTTACATCTCACCAAAAATCCGGATTATCAGGAGCATGAATTATGGCCGATGTAGTGGTTGTAGGCTTTGGCTTCAGTGCGATTCCATTGATCCGCGAACTGATCTCCACAGGTATAGACTTTAGGATAATCTCGGCCGATGGCAACAGCGTCTGGGACCGTCTTA
This sequence comes from Adonisia turfae CCMR0081, assembly GCF_011009555.1. Classification (GTDB taxonomy): domain Bacteria; phylum Cyanobacteriota; class Cyanobacteriia; order Phormidesmidales; family Phormidesmidaceae; genus Leptothoe; species Leptothoe turfae. The sequence continues at coordinate 3,535,281 of NZ_QXHD01000004.1, forward strand.
ATAAGAGTGGAAGATTAGACTTTGATCTAGTTTCCAGTTACTTAACAAGCTTTTACTCGTTTGACCTCGTAGATGAATTCCAAAGGGATCATTACCCTTGTGCTACTCAGTATTATGAAATGCATCAGAAGTGGCAGAAGCACTACGGAGAAAGAGTTATCCGAGACATTGTGACCAGGGTCGATAACTTTGCCGATCACAGCGTTGTATATACCCAGAGTGGCACTACGATTAACGCACGGCATGTGGTCTTCGCAACTGGGTTTAGTCGAGCCATCTTTTCACACCTCACCACCACCGATTACAACGCGCCAAATAAGACGTTTGTGTTTGACACAATGGGAGATTCTGCCAACCTGATGATTTCCCATTTAATTCCCCATGATGCGAAGGTGATCATTCGCACGAATGGGTTTCACCCACGGGATAAGGTCGTGCCAGCGTTTGAAACGACCCACACCTTAGATCAGCTGGAGTTTCAAAATTTTCGCTACTTCTCCAATCGTCATTACGCTGACATCGTTTACGGTGCAACCGCTGGTACTGGAATTCCTATTTTGATCGGCGATCAATTTCCAGTCAGCCTACGGGACGATAGTTGGAACACCAGCGAGTCACGTCCAGCCAGTGGTGCCGTTGCCATAAAATACTGGCCCATTGATGAATATTGCCGCAATTTTAGCGACAATTTGCCCGATGCATTTTCAAAGGGCTATTTTTTGAATGACATTTGCATGTGGTTGCATACGGGCCGAGCCATTGTTGTCCCCAAAGATACCCCAATCGATTTTGAAAAGAAAACGATTACCTACGCTGGGATTGAAAGAGCTTTCGATCATTACATCAAGGGCGATACGGAAGCACCAAGGCTGCCCACCATTATGGTTGACGGAGCAGACCCCTATCAATATCAATATCGCGATAACTTTATGGGAGTGATCCCAAAGACGCTGAACAATATCTACATGCTTGGCTATACGCGACCATACAGTGGGGGGTTAGCGAATATTATAGAAATGCAGGGATTGTTTATTCACAAGCTTGTTACTCAACCGGGTTTTCACTATCACATCCATCGCAATTTAGATGCTCGCATCGCAAGCTATAACAAGCATTATTTTGGTGATAGCGAGCCTCGTCGGCATGACCATCTGGTTTACTACGGCTTTTACAACGATGATGTGGCGAGATTGCTTGGTATTGATTACAAACCTCAAGATTGCAAATCGATACAGGACTTGATGTTCTACTATGCCTTCCCAAACAATGCGTTCAAGTATCGCCTGAGGGGAGAGTATGCGGTGACAGGTGTCGATAGATTAATTGGGAAAGTAAATCGGCAGTTCAAGAACTTTATCGTCAGCTTTGCCTATCTGTTGCAATGTAGCATCAAAGAACCTGACAAACGTCCGGCATGGCTGCACACCGTCAAACGGCACTTCTTTAATGACATGCGACATAAGGAACCTTATCGACCCTTTCTTGAGGAGTATATTCAGGTTTATCGCCAGTTCAAGCAGGTGCACATTGAGCCGATTGAAGATCCACAATGGAATGCCCTGGTAGCTAATGCCTGCCAGACCAGAGACGAGGCGATGTCACAAATCTCGTCCCCGTTGAATCATCAGATGGATGAGGATATTGCAAGTGAAATTCAGCTAATTCAGTCATGGCTTGATGATAATCAAGAATTAGACCAATTGAGATTTGACCCAACGCGCGCCTCAATTTTTGCCTCTATGGTGGAGCCACCAGATTACGAGATGTCATTTTTAGATTAAAGGAGCTATGCAGCCTTTATTTTTTAGACACTCGCTGCAAATACTGCCAATAGTAACTGTTCCACCGACACCGTTGGCTGAGCGAAGCGTCTCCTTCGGAGTTAGGCCAACACTCCTAGCCAGCATCCCCTTCGACTTCGCTCAGGGGACGCTTACCTACCAATAACCCTAAAGCTGTAGGTCTAATCTCTGTAGTAATTCGGGCGAGGGTTGGAAATCTAGAACCCGAAACTCCGGTTCGTTTATCATCTTCACCAGCAGGTTTTGCATGGCTTCACCAAACAATTCGATGGTGTGAGACGACAACAGGGTTTTGTCGTACAAAAGCTGCAGAGTTAGTTGTCCTGCCGTTTTCACTAGACATACGACCAAGGGGCCAACAGGGTCACGCTCCTCCAGCGGCATGTCAATCATTCGCTCGGCAAAGTCCGTTACCTGACAGAGGGCGTCTCGATCATTGCTGTCGATGGAGATACCACTCCACTTTCCTGAGCTACCCAACTGACCAATCACATCCATGAAATCAAACCGCTTGTGCATCTGGAGTTCCAAGGATGCCTGGCTATAGCATGCAAAGACATCACGGAGCGTCATGGTTGATTGGATATCCAGCGTTAAGGGTGCCGATGATGAAAAGTCTCCGAAAACATTCTCAAACTCGTAGCGATCGCGCAAATTGTAAACCATTTGCACTACCATATTTTGCCCCGTCAGGCGGTACATGAGCACGCCAACCGCACAGGCGACCATTTGTGTCAGGGTGACCCTGAATCGTCGGGCAACGTCCAAGAGGTCTATTGAAGTATCGATGGTTAAGACACCAGCTTTCGGGGATACGCTTTCTAAATACTCCGCCCGGTCCCGCAGCATTGGCCCATGGGCTTGTCTGTTCAGGTAGTCCTGCCAAAATTGCGTATTCTCGGCATTAGCCGACTCAAATAGAGAAAGCGAAAAGTGCGCATATTCAGCCCGCAGTGTGGGAGGTGTCCAATCTGCTCCTTCCACCAGAGCTCGATACCGCTGATACAGTTCCTGCTGAAGGAGGAATAACGTGAATCCATCGGCATGAAAATGATGCGTTTGGAAATAGATTGCCCCCAAATCCTTCCCGTTATGTACCACGAACAGGTCTAGCAAGGTTGTCTGAGCAGCATCAAACCCTGCACCAATCTGCTCTAGCTGAAATGTCTCTAGAGCGTCAAGGAAGGTTGTTTGATCTTCGACATCAGGCCAAAGCTCTTCCTGACAGTCGACTTCGTTTCTCTCGTACACAACTTGAACCCATTGCTCGCCTGCGCGTCGAATGCCAGTGCGTAAAATGGCATGATGTTGCGTCATCTCGTTGAAAGCCCGGCGGAGCAATTCCATATTGACAGGACTATCGATCCAAAATGCCTGGCCAATATTGAGAGCGGTCTTCCCGTGAACTTCAGAGGCATCCAGTGCAAATCGCTGCATTTGACTGGTCGGATAATAGCCAACACCTTCCGTGAGTAGCGACAGCAGTGAGCGAGGATGACTCAAGAGACTTTGAACCGACTCGCGCGTTTGCGTGCCCTTGAGGAACTCGAAGCATAGCCGTCCATTCACTGACCAGACACCGACCCCATGTTGTATTAAATGTTCTAACTGGGCCTCACCGTTGTCGGTGTTGATCACGTCCGTTCCAGGTGAAATCGCCAACTCTAACCGCTCAATAAATGCCGGGCAAGGTCGCTCAATGCCCGAAGTCCGCAAGGGTGATAGGCTTGAGGGTACTTCGTCACCATTCCATTGAGATCCTGTCTGAATTGTCGCCGCCATTTCATCTAGGCTGCCATTCTGCAAAAGTGATGCATCGAAGTCCTCGCTAGAGAAGGCATTAATTCGATTTAGTAAACGCATGCCCATCAATGAGTCCACACCGTAGGCACTAAGCGGTTTTCCACTCTCAATCTCATCCGGTGACAGGCCGGTCAACTCACCCACAAAAACTTTTAGATGCTCAACAATCTCAGCTGTAGGCTTGGATTTTGTAATCTTCTGTACACCCTGGGATGTTTCGCCTGAGCCGGTGCCGGATACCCAACATCGACGTTTTTCAAATGGATATCCAGGTAGTGACAAGACAGCCTGCTCTGCCGCTGTAAAACAAGCTGACATGTCCAGGTTAACGCCTTTCGTATAGAGATCCGCCAGGACTATTAGGTCTTCTTCCGTTGGTTGCAACGGTGCCTGGAGGCCTTTAATGGTGGCAGCCGCAAGTGTGGACAAGGCAGGACTCAAAGGACTGGAGGCGTCCACCCTGCCAAGAAAGCCCTTTTCGATCGGATGGCCATCGCCGATGCGAGATAACTGTGTTCGCAACGTGGCAACATCGCTGACCACAATGGCACAGCGTTCCTCAAAGTGCGACCGGTACATCAATAGGTTTGCGGAGAGACGTTGCAAATCACAGTTCAGACCCTCTGAGGATGAATCCAGCCAATGCTGAAGATCGCAACATCGCTGCCGCAGGCCAGAAGCAGTGCGAGCAGACAACGGAATCAGCACAGGCCCACTGCGAACTGAAATTGGCTCTGCCGCCGCTGTCGCCGCAGGAGATTCAGAAAGTACCAAATGCACGTTGGTTCCAGTGGCTCCAAACGAATTGATGGCTGCTCTACGTAACTGCCCAGGTTCAACCTCCCAAGGGAGGGTTTCTTGGATAATCGAGAAGGGGCTATTCTCCAGGTCTAATGAGTCTGATGGTCTTCGCACGTTTGGCGTGCCTGGAATTCGCTGATACCGCATCGCGAGTAACGTCTTCATAAGGTGGCTCATGCCCGAAGCATGAAACGCATGCCCGACATTATTTTCTACCGTCCCCAGAACACAAGGCTGCTGGCGTTTCGTAGTAGCGCCTCCAAAAATACGAGTCAGAGCGTGAGCCTCAACTGTGTCCGCCAACGGCATACCGGACGCATTAGCCTCCATGAGCGTAACGGTTTGAGGATCAATGCCGAAGCGAGTATAGACGTCTTCCAATAAAGCCACCTCAGCATCTGCGTTTGGGGTAACCATGCCATTTGTCTTACCATTATGGTTACTGCCCCAACCCTCAATTACACCGTGAATGCGGTCCCCATCAGCTAACGCGTCGGCCAACCGCTTCAAAACAACGACACTGACTGCTTCAGCGGGCATCATGCCGTTAGCCTGCGCGTCCAATGCGTGACCGGTCTCAGCCGCTGAAAGCAGCTCGATCTGACAAGCACTGATCAGAAGATTGGGGGTTGAGTGGAGCAATGCCCCGCCTGCGATCGCGGCTTCACATCGGTGCATCACCAGTTGATCGCAAGCTTGTGCAATCGCCAGGAGGGAAGAGGCGCAGCCAGCATCCACCGATTGGCAAGGTCCATTCAAGTCCAGACAGTGTGCAACTCGGGCTGGAACCTGGGAGAGGGTAACATGGGGCGAGAATCCCAAGACCTCTTTTAGCCGCAGCGAGTAATCACCGCCGTTGCCGCAAAACACACCCCATCGACACCCAGAAAGACTCTTGGGGTCAATACCGGCATCCTCAATCGCCCGCCATGATTCCTCCAGAAACAAACGTTCACATGGATCCATCGTCATCGCCTCTTTGGGCGAAATCTCAAAAAACAATGGATCGAAGCAGTCGATACCCTGCAGAAACCCTCCACGGCGCACGTAGGTTTTGTTGGGGTGCGGAGTCGAGTGATAAATCCCCTCCAAATCCCAATCTCGATCCCGTGGAAGGGGAGAGAATGCAGTTTCTCCCCTTTCAATCAGGTGCCAGAACGCATCCAGATCCGGTCCACCGGGAAACCGCCCTGACATGCCGACAATGGCAATATCGCTCGTCTGCTTATGGGAGGTTTCCAAACGATGATGCGCTGAGTTGATCGCCAAAGAATCTGGTGCCGCTGTCTCTGATTCATGGGACTGAACCACGCTGGGCTGCCCCAAAACAGCTGCATCGATAGGCTGTGTCTCGCGGCTGGTAACTGGCAATGGTTCGGCCAACGGTACGGGTGACGGGGACACCGAAGGGCTCAGGTCGCTTATTTCATTATCAAGGAATGCCGTAAACTTTCGAAGGGTTCCATGCTCATAGACGATTGCCGCCGCTATGTCCAAACCAAACTCTTGGTTGATATACCGAATCCATTCCGCCGCCACAATCGAATCAAGCCCCAAGTCCATGAATGGCTTGTCTAGCCCGATTTCATCCACTCCCATAAAGAGTGTTTCAGCCAGACTGGTCAGCAGCTTTTTCTGGAGGGATTCAAGCTCAGTCACTGAACGCTCCGATGGAGGTGCCACTGAACGTGGTGCCGCGACCGGCTCACTGATAGATTCAGCCGGTCTAATAGGTTCGGCATCATCGGTCGCCAACTGCTCGCTGGACACAACGTTCCTGGAGAATTGTGGATTAGTCGATAACGGCGTCAATTCGACGAGTTGATTAGGCTTGTTCGGCATCGCCGTCATGAAGCGGGACTCCATACCATCAAGGGTGGCCAATGGTTGGGAAAGTCCAGTCAACTCGGCCATTGGTGATGGTGCCGTCCGCGGTGGAATAGCGACTTGGGCGGCCATTGGCCATGGACCACCAGATGGAGTGCCGGGTCTTTCAACCCAATATCGACGGTGGGTAAAAGGGCTCGTCGGCAGGCTGATACGTCGGGGGCTTGGGCTGATGGCACGGTGGAGTCTAGTCCAGTCAAATTCATGTCCGCAAACCCAAAGTTGAAGGATTTCTTGCCCATCGCCCCCCCCAGCGAAGCGATCAACCATGGCGTTACTATCCGAATTTGATGACAAGGATTTGAAGCCATCCGACAATTGCTGATCGTCGCGGCCACGAAGCTGTCCCTCCACGGGCAAAGCACTATTGAGAAACATCTCAAGTTGGTCCCGTAACTCCCCCATGGAATCCACCACGAAACCTAAACGCTCCGTCATAGGTTCCCGTCCTACCTGTAGCGTGTAGGCGATGTCATGTAATTGAGTATCGGAGGCGCGTGATGGATCAGTCACAAAATCGCGTAGGTTGCGAGCCGCTTGGCGCAGTTGTTCCTCGCTTCTGGCCGAGAGCAAGATGAGGGCGCGTGGAGGCTGACCGGCCTTGAAATTCGCGTTCGGGGTATCCTCCAGCGGTTGCGAAATGGATACGTTGGGGGCTTCTTCGATTACCAGGTGGGCATTAGACCCGCCAGCACCAAAAGATGAGATGCCAGCAATGCGCTTCATCGGCCTGCCGTCAATATTGGCAGGCTGCCAATCGCGCAATTCCTGATTAACGACAAAGGGCGTGGATGCAAAATCGATATGGGGATTCAGGACACTGGAGTGAATCGACGGCACAATTTGTTGATGCTGCATTTGCAATAACACCTTGGTCAGGCCAGCAATACCCGCCGCCGCCTCGCAATGGCCAATGTTAGATTTTGCCGACCCGATCCAACATTGCCTATTGTTAGGCTCCAGACCAAATGCCTTGGTCAACCCTGCAATTTCAATTGGATCTCCAAGCTTAGTTCCGGTGCCATGGGCCTCAATGTAGCTAACGGCTCTGGGGTCAATGCCCGCTTCGTTTAGGGCTTGAACAATCACTCGCTTCTGCGCGTTAGGGTTCGGCACGCTATAGCCGTTGGTGCGACCACCGTGATTCAAAGCGCTGCCCTTGATCACGCCGTAAATGTGGTCTCCGTCGCGCTGGGCATCAGCCAAACGTTTCAACAATACGACGCCAACACCCTCACTGGGGATATAACCATCACCGCCCTCGCCAAAGCTTTCGCATCGACCCTGGGTGGAAATAAACTGACCGCCACTGAGCATCAGATACTTATTGGGATGGACGGTGAGATTGACCCCGCCAGCAATGCCCAGGTCAGTCCGACCTGACTTTAGATCCTGACAAGCCAGGTGCACACAAGTGAGTGAACTGGAACACATCGTGTCCACAATCATGCTGGGGCCGTTGAGATTAAGGACGTAGGAGACTCGATTGGCAATACTGGCCAAATTGCCCGCAAAAGCTGCGGGTTTACCGACCATCGTCGACTCTGCACCCAGCAACTGATATTCGCCATACATCGAACCGATATAGACACCGACCGGTGAAACCGTATCCTCACCAAGCTTTGCTTGAAGATCCTGGGGACGATATCCAGCATCCTCTAGTGCCTTCCAGGTCTCCTCTAGAATCAGCCGTTCCTGCGGATCGATGAATGGAGCAACCCTGGGCGAGATGTTGAAAAACTGGGGATCAAACTTGTCCACATCGTCGATGAACCCTCCCCACTTACTGCTGTGGCCAGCACCATTACCGGATTCGTCAGAGTAATAGTCCCTCCAGTTCCAACGGTCAGGCGGTACTTCTGTGATGCAATCGCGACCGTCCCGCAGATTGGCCCAGAACGCTTTCAAATCGGCTGCCATGGGATAACGCCCGGACAACCCAATAATAGCGATGTCAAGGGCACGGCTTGAAAGAGCTTCCTGAGGTTTAGTGTCCTGCACAGCGGAGCGATGCCGTCGAGTTCGCAACATACTGTTCGCTATGGGGACGGTTGTTGTCAGTGCTGTCAACGGCTCGGTAGTTGCCGCCTGTGTCCTGCCCTTTGCCATTCGGTCTCCGCGAATGACCGATGTCAGTTTTGCCCTATGGGTTTCAACAAAATATCGTGCCAGCGAACCAATGTTGTCATATTCGAAAAAGAGTGTCTTTGGTAATGATCCGAAGGTTTCCTCCAGTTGATTGGTCAGGTTCATCACCACAATCGAATCAATGCCAAATTGTGAAAATGACTCATCCGGACGTAAGCGATGGGGCGGTATATGGAGTGCGGAGGTAATCAATTGTCTTAAGTAATCGATGGCTACCGCTTCTGGCTCAGAATATTCATCGACCCTGGCTGTCGACCCATGGTCAACCTCAACCAAGGTCCTGTCGGGTTCAACAGAAACTTTAAGCAGCGATCGCAACCGTGACAGGTCGCCTGTTAATGGCATCATCTGGCCTTTGCCCGATGCCAATATGCATTCAAACGCCTCCAGTCCGACCACAGATGCCATGGAAGTTAATCCCAGCTTATCTGTCATCGTCGCTTGGGCGGCGGCGGCCATCTTCATGCCACCGTCCTGCCAAAGTGGCCAATCGATGCTGACGGTACGTCCACTCCGCTCACCGCGCTCAACACGCCCGTTGCGGAAATGGGCAAAGGCGTCTAAAAATGCGTTGGCCGTTGCATAATCACTTTGGCCCGGATTGCCGAGTAATCCCGCACCCGCTGCAAACAGAGCAAAGAAATCCAGATCCAGTTGCCTCGTTGCCCGATCCAGATTCCAGGCTCCGGCAACCTTAGGGGACAGGACTTCTTGAAACTCATCAACCGGTTTCTGAAGTATGAACGCGTCCTGTAAAACCCCTGCCGCGTGAAGAATACCGTCGATTTTTACATAATCCCTGACGATCTCCTGGGCCAGGCGTTCAACGTCTGCTTCCAGGCTGATGTCGGCCTGCCGATAGTCCACACGGGCACCATTGGCATTCAAGATTTCAAGCCATTCTCGTTGCTCGGCAGCCAAGGCTGATCGGCCTGTCAATATCAGCGTGACATCCTGCGTTTCGGTGGCAATATATTTGGCAAAGAGGCGTCCCAGACCGCCCATGCCCCCCGTGATCCAATAAACACCTCCAGATTTCCAGGGTACAGTCGATAGCTTTGTCGGCATCGGCGATGCAAATTCGCACCAATGTATCGTCTGCCGGACACCCCGCTCATATCGGATCCTGACATCCTCCAGACCAGTGGCATTCTCAGCCAAAATCTGCACCAACGTGTCTGCCGATGTTCGAACATCGACCTCAATCACTTGACCCGCAAACAGGGGATTCTCTAACCGAGCCGTGTGCAGCAAGCCCGCGAGTCCACTGAACAGATTGCCTGTCCCTTTGGACGGAATCAAGATTTGCACTAGCACCCTACGGGTGGGTTTCTTAGCCAACAACTCCTGCGTTAAACGAAAGACTTGCGTAGAGACCCCTGCAAAAGCAGCTGCGACATCGTCTTGGTCAAACGGCAACTGTTGCCATGTAACCCCTGGTAACTTAGCGTGAACAACGTCGTCGGATAGCCCATCAACGCCATAGACCAGGAGATGACGGTGCTCAAAATTAGGTGAGGGATCCGCAGCCATAACGGATTGCTCGCGCCATTCAGGATAGGCAAGCAGCAGGTTACTCGCTGCGTCTGGGTGAGAAGAACCGGATGGTAATGGGCGAAATGTGAATCCTTTCATGCGAATGCACACCTGCCCATGGGCATCGCACAGCTCGAAATCAAGTTTCTGCCCTCCTGCTGACGGGGATGTCGCTTCACTCACCTGAATCCAGACCCACATGTCGTTCACCCATGGGGCGAAGATCTGCAATTCATCCAGGGCAAACGGTACGGTTGCCACCAGGTTGTCAGCGACAACCGTCTGCCCCCCCTGTAGTGCCAAGCCAATCGCCGCCTGGAGCGCGCCGTCTAAGAGACTGGGATGCAGTAGATAGGCGTCGCTGGTTGCTAATGCCGCATCAGGCAGTTGCAGTCGTGCCAACACATGCTTGCTGTCAGCAAACAGTTCCACCAGGCTTTGATGGGATGGTCCGTAATTCACCCCCATGGATTGGAATGTGGCATAGCACTGGGCGGCATCGAATCGCGGCGCGTTAACAACTTCCGCCTTGAGCCTATCCAAGTCCAGCACAGGCGTCTCAGATTCCATCTTCACAGCCTGGAGCATTGCAACCCCCTGGCCATGCAGCACAGGAGAATCATCCGCCAATGACGAATAGATTTCGAACCGTACCTTGCCCTCCCCTTCGTCCAAAAGGCCGACATGAAAAGTTTGTGGACGCTCCGCCACAACAATTGGTCGAGCCCAAACAACATGGTTGATCGACCGAACTGACAAACCTTCACATGGGCCGCTGATCTGCTCCACCGCCGCCCGTGCCATTTCCAAACAGGCTACGCCCGGCAGGAGCTTTTGACCGCCCACAACATGGTCTGCGACATAGGGCGCGTCGGCTAAGAACACTGAACTGAAGCGTAATCCATCCAGGTCCGACGTATTCTGGTGAAGCAGGGGATGCAGGGGCTGCACACTCTGTCGTTCATTAGCTTTGGAGACACCCACGCGAATCCAATAGGGTTCCTGCTGAAATGGATAGGTGGGCAATACGACCCGGTTTGGACGGGGATGCCCATAGAGCTGCTCCCAGTCTATGGGCATCCCCTTGACCCACAAATCCAGAAGTTTAGACAGCTTTCGCTTGCTGTGCCAAGCTCGGATCATCGCCTGGGCGTCCTCGTCATGGGCCAGTCGTGTCAAACTATCGTGACCGCGAGCGACACAGTCACGCACGCAGTCCTTAACCTGATCTGGCCCGACGGCAAGAAAGCCCTGGAGCTTTTCGATCAGCTCGTGCCTGGTGCGGGCAATAAAACCAACCCGCTCCTCCATGGCATCACGTCCCGTTTGCAGAGTGAAGGCGATATCGCGTAACGCCGGAGACGCAGAAGCATCAGCCCGACTCAAAAAGTGCAACAACTTTTCGACATAGGCGGAGAGACTGTCCTCCGTTTTGGCAGAAAGGACGATGATCACAGGATCGTTGTTGTCGTCGTTAGCGATCGCAATTCTACTGGGAGGCTCAGCCAGGATCACGTGGGCGTTAGAACCACCCGCTCCAAACGACGAGATGCCAGCCACATAGGGATATTCTTTCAATGGACCATCGAGCCTTAACCGGGGCCGTTCCCATGGCTCCGGATGCACCTGCACCTTAAACGGGGTCTTTGGAAATGGGATCTTAGGATTCAAGGTTTCTGCATGCAAACTGGGCGTCAGTTCGCCGTGCCGCATCTGCAGAACCACCTTGGTTAACGCTGCAATCCCGGCAGCGGCCTCCAAGTGACCGATGTTTGACTTAACCGAACCCAAGGCACAGTAACCGGTGTCTGTAGTATCCGTTTGAAACGCCTGGGTCAGGCCGCTCACCTCAATGGGATCGCCCAACTCCGTACCCGTGCCATGGGCCTCCACATAACTGACGCTGCGAGCATCAATACCAGCATTGTCCAGCGCCTGTCTGATCAGCTCGCTTTGGGCTTTGGGGTTGGGGACGGTATAGCCATTGGTCTTACCGCCATGATTAACCTGGGTGGCCCGAATGACGGCATGAATAGGATCGCCGTCCGCTAGAGCATCAGACAAGGGTTTCAACAATACTACGCCGACGCCTTCGCCTGGAACAAAACCATTGCTGCCGTCTCCAAAACTTCGACATTGCCCAGTTTTAGACAGCATATATTGGGCACATAGACCCACGTAGGAGGACGGATGGAGATACAGATTAACGCCACCTGCCAGAGCCATGGCACAATCCCCCTGACGCAAGTGCTGACAGGCCTCATGGATGGCAGTCAGAGAGGAGGAACACATCGTGTCGATCGGCATACTGGGGCCGTGGAGATTCAGCAAATACGAGACGCGATTGGCAACTGAACCGAACGATGTATTGGGCACTGCGGTTTCCCCCTGGTTTGCCCAATCCCGTGCATATCGATCAAATCCTGTCTTGGTAATGCCAGCAAACACACCAACATTGCCATCCACGGTCTGGGCCAGTCTTGCTCGTGAGTACCCTGCCGATTCGACCGCCTCCCAGGCAGCCTGCAAAAATAGACGTTCCTGGGGATCTATGCCCATTGCTTCGAGGGGCGAGATGTTGAAGAACAGCGGATCGAAGTCGGCGAACCCGTTTAAAAATCCCCCCCATTTGCTGTAGCTCAGGCCCTGGGCCACCGCCTGCTGTGGATCCGGATGGTAAAACCCGTCCAGGGACCAGCGTTCCTCGGGAATTTCAGTGATACAGTCTTTGCCGGTTTTCAAGTTCTCCCAATAAGTGTCAAGGGAATCAGCTTGGGGATAACGACCGCTGATGCCAATGATGGCGATCGGCTCCTGAATCGACTGACGGGGGCCATTGCCTACAAGTGAGGAATCTGCGTTGTTGCCGACTCGGTTCACATCCTCAGCCGAAGGTCCGACGTCCTTGGCATTACGGGTTGTGGTTGGTCGAGTCACAGGTGCCATTACCGTGTCCAAACCTGTCCAGCGGATACAGTCCAGGCGAAACGTATCGACTAAATGATCGGTAAGATCCCGCAGATTACGGATCTCAAAGAGTAAGGTCTGGGAAACCTCTGGGAAAACACGCCCCAGTTTCAGGTTGAGTTGGGTCACCAGAATTGAATCGATGCCGTAACTTTCAAGCGGTTCATAGTCGTCAATCCGGTCTTTAGCAAGATTGATGGTTTCACCCAGCAGAGATTTCACCTGATCTAATGTGCGATCGCAAAGTTCCTGTTCGTCCACAGCCGCCGCTGATTCCAGGACATCATTGGCGGACTGTTTTGAATTCCCTGACAAGATGACCTGACGGAGACGTTTTGTTTCTCCGGACAGAATCATGACCTGGGTAAGTCCACTGGCAATTATTTGATAAAAGGCTTTCAGACCCGCGTCGCTCTCCAAAGGGATAGACCCCGTCCTTTCATGCATGGCTGCCAAAGTGGCATCATCCACCCTCATCCCCCCGGAATTCCAGAGGGGCCAATTGACAGAAACGATCCGGGTCGGGCGAGCATTCGCTCCATGCTGGAGCCCATGCCCATGGGCAAACGCATCCATAAAGGCATTAGCAGCAGCATAGTCTGCCTGACCCAGGTTACCGGTTATCCCAGAGCAAGACGAGAAAAGAACAATCAGCTTGGGAGCTAACTCTCGGGAAGCGCGCTCCAACAGCACGGTCCCCTTCACTTTGGCTGTCAAAACAGCTTTGAATTCGGCAGTTGTTTTTTTCGTTAAAAAGTTGTCACGAATCATGCCAGCGGCATGCAACACGCCATCCAACCGTCCAAAATCACGTCGAATGCTTGTCATTAAGTCTGTTACGGCAGTCTCGTCTGCCACATCAACCTGCCGATAGTCCACACGGGCACCTGCAGTTGCCAGCCGGTCCAACCGAGCTTGCATTGGATCATTGAGCACCGACCGACCGATCAGAATGATATTGGGAGTCGCAACCCTGGAAACAATTTCCTCAGCAAACAACGCGGCCAGTTCTCCAGCACCGCCAGTAATTAGGTAAACGCCCTCATCCTGCCAACATCGTGATGGCTCCTCAGACACATCAGTCAGCTCTTCGAAGGTGAGCACCATGCGGTTGCCATCGACATAGCGGATCCGTACATCCTCTGCTTGCGCATGATTTTCCAACAAGGTGGTCACCGGATCGCCATCTGGCTGTAATTCGATCACCTGACCAAACATGGCAGGATTTTCAAGGGTCGCCGTTTGCAGCAGTCCTGCAAGACCGGCCAAAATCTGCCCCTCACCCTGGCTGTCAATCAGCACCTGGACCAAGGTTTTACCCTCAGCTTTTTCAAGCAGTAGGGCCTTGATGGTTTCAAACACCTGGCAACTGACATCCCCAAAGCGGACCGCAATGTCAGTCGCATCACAGTGTAAAACAGTGCAACGCGCCCCCGGTAAACCAGACTCAATAGCCGCCGCCTGGGACTCAAAACTGCCACACAGCAGAATCACATGGCGGATAAAGGGTTCAGTAGTGTTTTCAGTAGTATGCTCATCGACAGAAACCGCCGCCGCTTTCCACACTGGCCGACACAACAACGTCGAAGAGGCCAGAGAAGGAGTCAGCCCTGAGCTTGCAAGTATAGGGAGCACCCTTGAGGTGCTAACGGTTTCATCCCCTGGCATGGCAACAGTAAGCTGCCGCCAATAATGCTCCCGTGCAAAGGGATAGGTCGGCAGGGAAACACGGCGTCGCTGTTTCCCTGTGTGTAGGCATTGCCAATCGATGTCAAGGCCATCGACCCAGAGTTCCATCAGTTTGGCATAATCCTCCTGTGCCATCCATTTTGCGACCAATTCTTGCATGGCACCGTCGGCAGCAAGCCGTGACAACGCATCCTGATCACGTTGCAGATGCCCTCGGAAAAGCCCAACCACATCGTCTCCGGCAAGGTAGCGTTGAAGCATTGTCTTCAGCGCCGCCTCTGATTTGGCAACGAAGGCTAAACGTTCAGTCATCGCAGCACGACCGATTTGGAGCGTATACGCCAGGTCGTGCAAACTGCACCCGGACGCCTTGAATTGGCTGTCCATGTAGTGAAGTAAATCCTCGCCGATTGCCCTGAGCCGATCGCGATTCTTGGCTGATAGCAGAATGACAGCTGGTGCCAGGGGTGCGTTGGTCGTGTCCTTTTGGAAAGACGGCACATACTCTTCGAACACCACATGAGCATTCGTGCCGCTGAATCCAAACCCGCTCACCGCAGCGCGACGCACTTCACCGTCCTTAATCTCCCAATTCCGACAGGAGGTATTCACGTAAAACGGAGAATTTTCCAGATCGATGTGCTCATTAAGTGCTTCGAAATGTATGGTCGGAGGGAGTTTTCGGTATTTCAAAGCCAGTATCGATTTGATCGCACCAGCAATACCCGCTGCTGCAAGTAGATGACCAACGTTGCTTTTAACCGAGCCGAGAGCACAATAACGCTTGCGACTCGTGTAGTCTTGGAAAGACTTTTTCAAACCCGCCACTTCAATCGGGTCGCCCAGTTTCGTCCCGGTACCATGGGCTTCGACCATTTGAATACTGTCGGGATTGAGTCCAAAGCGATCGTAAACGTACTTTTCCAACCTGGTTTGGGCATCGCCATTGGGCGCAGTGATTCCATTAGTTTTTCCGTCCTGGTTCACACCCCAACCCCGGATCACACCGTCGATGCGGTCCCCGTCCCTTTCGGCGTCCTCCAGACGTTTCAACAGAATAACGCCGACTCCTTCACCCGGCACAAAGCCGTTGGCCCGCTGATCAAAGGTGAAACAGCGTCCGTCCGGCGAGAGCATGCCAGCCTTGCTGGTCATAATGTGCATCATAGGTCCAGCCATGATGGAAACACCGCCCGCAAAGGCAAGATCGCTGTTTCCAAGGGTCAGACTATCGCAGGCTGATGCAATGGCAACCAGCGATGACGAACAGGCCGTATCCATGGCCACGCAAGGCCCCTGCAAATTCAACACATAGGAAATGCGGGCCGCCAGAATCGACATGGATCCACCCATCAGAGTAGACGCGTCCCTTTCTGCGCCCTCGAAACCCAGACCATAGTCGCCAGGTCCACACCCCGCAAAGACTCCACACTTGCTGCCCGCCAACTTTAACGGATCGTAACCGGCATCTTCGATGCAACTCCAACAGCTTTGCAGGAAGAGACGTTGCTGTGGATCCATTGCCTCCGCTTCCATGGGAGAAATGTTAAAGAAGAGTGGATCAAACTTGTCCACGTCTTCCAACATGCCCATCCATTTGGAATAGGTTTTTCCGGGTACCTCTGGGTTGAGGTCGTAATAAGACTCAAGCGGCCAACGAGTCGGCGGCACCTCCGAGATACAGTCTTTACCTTCGAGCAAGTTATTCCAAAATGTAGTGATGTCGCGGGCCATTGGAAACTGACCGGCCATGCCAATCACCGCGATGTCGTGACGCGTTAGCTCACGGTCTCGGGACACTGTTTGAGATCGCGTCGTTGTTTCGAACCCACCCATTTGTTCGGTATCCGCAGATACCCGAGGAGTTTCAACAGTGGCAGTGCTAACCGCAGAGGGCTGGGGATGGGGCAGATGCCTGTTATCCGGCAATCTGTTATCCGGCAATCTGTTATCCGGCAATCTGTTATCCGGCAAGAAGAGCCCGAGCTTGTTACCCTCATGCCGCACATATCTTGCCAGTTCATTGATTGTGGGGTGGTTGTAAATCTCCGTGGCGGGGATGGACAGTCCATAACGCTGATTGACTTCGCGCATCCAGGTCACACTGTTGATAGAGTCAAGCCCCATTTCAATGAACGCTACGTCATTTTTTATCTTGCCTAATGCCATGTGCAATTCGGCGGCCAGGGTTTCGCGTAGGGTATGAACAATGGTGCGTAAGATTTCGCTGCGTAAGACCTCGTCACCCATTGCAGAGGTTTCGGCAGCCTGGTAGTCAGACTGTGCCTCAGTCTGCTCCATTTGGGTTGCCATGGCGGTGGATGGACCACCATACAAGGTCTCAATTCTTGCGCGCACCTCCTGGCTCCCCACAAAGGTTTGCTCATGCATGGCAAGTTCTGCGGCGTAGATCGATTCCAGGCGTTGCCTCAATACACGAACGCGCGTCTGCTTCCAGTCCATCAATGTTTGGCGGGAAGCAGACGCTAGATGATGCGCCGCCGCCATAGCACCCGCCAACACGTCTGAACGTGGAAGCACAGGCATGGTAATACCGCGACGCTTCAACTCATGGCCTTTAAATTCCCTAGCACCAAACAGTATTTCCCCCCCGAGATCATGCCCGAACTGATGCGGGATAATCAGGGTTGAACCGGCACCGGGCGTAAATCCATATTGCATGTAGGGACTGTGATAAACACTTTCAGCGCTAAACACGGCCCCATCGCAGAACATCCCCAGCGCCCATCCAGCACCGATACCATGGCCTTGCATCGCGGCAATCACCGGAATGTTGCATTCCAGCGGTAGGCTGGTAACCCGTGAGTCAGTGAAACGCGCCCGTCCTGCCTGAATTGCCAGCAGCGCCTCACGCGTGCCACCACAAGCAAAGTAATGGCCATACCCGGTCAGCACAACCACCTTGATTGAGAAAGTCTTTTCAACCCATGCAAAGGCCTCAGTAAGACCTTGGGCAAGCGCTTCGGTAAATGTATTCTTGCTGTCTCTGTCATCCATCGTCAGGACAGCCACGCCATCGGAAAAAATCTCTAATTTGACAACCTTGGACTGAAGATTCACGATTTCAGGGGCTGCCATCTCGGTTGTTGCGGTTGCCTTGAATGCCGACTGCAACAGTGCTTCGGACGCTTCAGAGTCTAAGGGTAAATCAGCATCTTCTACCCTCGTTATGGCAGTGACCGTTCGATAAAATGTAGCTGCAATGGGGCGGGAGAGATGCCGCTTCAACAAGGTTAGAGATTGGCGCGGGGCACCTGCCATTCGATGGGCAAGATCCAATGCAAACTCATCAATGTCATGACGAGGCAATACCAGGCAGCCAATACCAAGGTCGTACAGTTCGCCACCTGTGGAACGATTGCTGGGTTGAATCAGGGCCTTAGCGATCGCAGCACCGAAGCGCTCTGTTAGAAAATCCATAGCTGCTTGGGAGACGGATGCTTCGGCACCGGACTCCAACAATCGCAATTCGCTCTCCTCACCGCAGATCATCAAGTCGCAAAGTGCTCCTACCATTAATCCTGCCCCAGAGGCTGAGCCCTTCATGACCGCGATGATCGGTACCTGCTGATCGAGCGTCAACCGACTAAGTTGTTGGTCAAAGGGCGAAACTGCCGCCGAGGGGGCACTGGTCAAGAAGCCATCGTCATTGCCCCGCAGCAATACTACATTTACATCTGCCCGGTCACATGCGATCGCTAATGCTTGTGCCAATTCATCGAGCAATGCCTGGGTCAATTGATTACAACCGTCGTGGCTATCGATTAGAACCGACACCACACCGTCTCCGTGCTCCTCTGTATTCACACTGAATAGCGACGGCTCCTTGAACGACTGCTGCTGCATCCACCAGTTCATGGGTGGATGCAACAGCCTTGGTACCTTGGCTACAGCCGGGGCAGGAAACGCACTAGGCATGATGGTTGGATCGCCCAAGGCCACCAGGCGAGGTGGCTTAGCCAAAATCGTTGCAGGCGGGGGTGTCCCATCACCTATCAATGGACGGCTCCCAGCATGAACGCTTGCAGTTGGCTCTGGAGATGCTGGCACCCAATACCTTTCCTTGGCAAATGGATAGGTCGGTAAACTGACATGTCGACACTGTTTGGGTTGCGGCCAAATGAGGTCCCAATCAAATACGAGCCCCGTCACCCAAAGTTCCAGCAACAACGAATAATCACCAACGTTTGATTGCGCCTCAATGCGCTGGAGCGTCTCCTGGTCAGGTTGAAACAATGCCAGTCGACCACGCTGGCGCTGAACTCGACCGCGAAATGTCCTCGACCCTGCAGCCTCATTTTCAAGAAACTGGGTCAGCTTCTCAATCAACTCGTCAAGGGATGACACCACCCATGCCAAACGCTCTTGCATGGCTTCACGCCCAACTTGCAGGGTATGGGCAAAATCTTTTAAAGAAGGTAGCGTTTGCGAGCCCGACGTCAAAAAAGCGCGGAGATTTTCCACCACATCACGCAGACGATCTTCATCCCTCGCCGACAGGACCACGGGAGTTGGCAAGCTAACATCTGATGATTTAGGAGAGGGACTAGCCTGAACGTATTCTTCGATCACAACGTGGGCGTTGGTGCCGCTGAAGCCGAATGAACTCACCGCAACCCGTCTGGGATGATCTGCAAGCGCGCTCCAATCTTTCAACTCTGTGTTTACATAGAAGGGAGAATTCTCAAAATCACAGTGCGCATTGGGATGCTTGAAGTGCAAACTAGGCACCAGTTGCTGGTGTTTCAGCGACAATAACACCTTGTGAATACCGGCCATGCCCGCCGCCGCCGAGGTATGACCTATGTTGCTTTTGACCGATCCTAGAGCGCAATAATGTTGTTGATCAGTCTTTTCATGAAACACTTTGGTTAGGGCTTCGAATTCGATCGGATCCCCCAATTGGGTACCGGTGCCATGGGTCTCTACATAGCTAATTGTGGCTGGATCGATTTGAAACCGATCATAAACAGTGCGTTCCAGTTCGATCTGGCTCTGAACACTGGGGGCAGTAATGCCGTTGGTGCGGCCATCCTGATTAATGCCTGAACCAATGATCACGCCATGGATACCATCGCCATCGCGCTCTGCGTCTTCAAGCCGCTTTAATACCACAAGCCCCGCCCCTTCACCGGGAACAAAACCGTTGGCCGAAGTATCAAACGACTTGCACTGACCATCCGGAGACAGCATTCCCGCCGCGCACATGCCAACGTAAGACGCTGGTGTTAGGTAAAGGGTGACACCACCTACCAGGGCCATGTCAATCTCACCGCTACGCAACGCCTGACAAGCCAAATGGACGGCCACCAGAGATGACGAACAGGCGGTGTCAATAGGGATCGCCGGTCCTTTTAGATTCAAATGATACGGTATCCGGGCAGCGGCAATGGAATAACTGTTGCCCGTGTTCAGCCCTCCAACCTGTTGCTGAGACAGCAAGTGGACGTACTCGCTGTTCATGATTCCCATATAGACACCGCACTTTTTGCCATCCAGCACCTGAGGACTGTAGCCAGCATCTTCGAACGCCCTGTAGGCCTCCTCAAGAAAAATCCGATGCTGTGGGTCCATCAGTTCTGCCTCGGCGGGCGGAATCATGAAAAACGACGTGTCAAAGCAATCAATATCCTCTAAAACACCCAGCCATTTGCAATAAATCTTGCCAGGTTTGGCGGGATCGGGATCGTAATACTCGTTTACGTCCCAGCGATCCTTCGGGATCTCTGCCACAGAGTTTCGACCCTGTTTCAGATTGTCCCAAAACTGTTGAAGATCGGCGGCACCTGGATACCTTCCGGACATCCCAACAATGGCAATACCTTCAGCTACAGGGGGGTGATTTTCGGTCTGAGTGAGGGGCTGTTGAGTCTGCTCATCGAAGTGCCGTGTTGGTTGTATTGCCTGCGAAGTAACAACAGTATCAGCTGATGATGCGATCGCAGAGGTGAAAGTGTGCAACTGGGTCGGGAGCTTTCCTTGAAGTTCCGTGCCCAGGTAATCTGCGAATTGAACAATGGTTGGGTAATCGTAGGTCCGAGTTGCTGGAATCTTAAGCCCATATTGTTGGTTGACCGTTTGAATCCATTCCACATTGACAATTGAGTCAAGCCCCATTTCACTAAAGGGCTCATCAAGGTCCACATCCTCCTTGTCCATGTAGAGGGCAGCAGCGAGACTTTCTCGCAGGCTTTCCTGTAACACATCCGGGGAACCCAATGCCTCTGATTGATTACCCTTTAGGTGGCCATTCGATTCCTCAGTGTTGCTGTTGGCGCGTATGTCACGTCGAGCCTCTTCCAGGCTGAGATCACCATCTTGCAGGGACTGTAGGATGTGTTTCAAGCTCATGGTTTAACAAGTTCTAATGCGGCCAGGTCAAGTTTTTCAATCAGGCGTTCAGCTTCTGAGACCTCCAATTCACCACGCTGAACGTGCTGAAGAACTTCGTCCAAAGAAGTTGATTTTGCAGGTGCAGACTCCTTTTCTTGATTTTGCGGAGGGGACTGCTGCTCCAGGGTGTCGGCAAGAAAGTTAGCGAAAGCAAGAATATTGGGATAGTCGTAGACTTTAGTAGCCGGAATCTTAACGTCAAAACGTCGATTGACTGCCTGAATCCACTCGACACCGATCACCGAATCCAGGCCCATATTTGTAAACGACTCATCGGTCGAAACATCGCTCACACCCATGTAGAGAATCTCGGCTAACATATCCACAAGCACATCAACAATTGACTCGATTGAGCCTGACGGCGAGGCTAATTTGAGCTGAGGGTTCACACTGGGTTGGGCCACTTCAGATAGCTCAGTTTTGACGATCGATGGCAGATTCTGACTAAAGACCGTTTCAGATGATGGTGGGGAGAGGGTAATGTCCTGCAGCTGCGTTAGTGGCTGCACACCGTTGTCAGCTACTGATTTATTTCCGCCCTCATTTTTCTTAGCGAACCAGAATCGTTTCCGATCGAATGGATAGGTGGGTAAGCTGATGCGTTCCGGCGTAATGTCTCCGTGGAGTTGTGACCAGTCGGGGTCGGCCCCCTCCATCCAGGCAGCCAGCCAGCTTTCAGGGGTGTCCTTGGGGCCAGGCTGCCGGTTTGCGCCCCCCCGATGAACTCGACTATGGTAATAGGTCTCTGCCTTTTCACCTGCCAAAAATGATGTGAGCTTCTCAACGGTCTCGTTCAGGTCAGCGGCCACGAAACCCAACCGCTCTGCCATAGCCTCCCGCCCAGTTTGTAGCGTCCAGGCAACATTTCTCAGTCTGGAAGACTTACTGCCAGCGGTCTGCGTCAAAAAGGCCAGCAGTTTCTCGGCGTATCCCTTAAGACAGCTCATATTCCTGGCGGATAAAACCATCACCTGGGGATGATCCGCAGGTGGTTCCGGGCCAGCGATCGCTGGTTGCCCATGGCCATAGGCTTCTAAGACTACGTGGGCATTGGCCCCCCCAATGCCGAAGCTGCTCACACCCGCCCGACGGGGCAGTTCCTGCCCATGGGCATCGCGCGGTGCTGACCAATTCTGGGTTTCATCGGCCAAATAAAAGGGCGTTTTCTGAAGTCCCAGATAGGGATTGGGCTCTTTCAAGTGGGGGTTACCCGGAATCTTTTGATGTCGCAGCATTTGGATCACCTTCATCACCCCGGCCATCCCCGCCGCCGCCTCCAAATGGCCAATATTGGCCTTGACCGACCCTAATCCGCAATGGGGTTCACCGACGTTAATGCCCTGTCGTTGATACAACTCGGCAAAGGCCGCTTTTAATCCGTCGATCTCAACGGCATCGCCCATGGCCGTCCCGGTGCCATGGGCTTCGATGTATCCCACGGTGCTTGGATCAATCCCCGCCCGGGTGTAGGCATCGACGAGCAACGCCTGTTGAGCCACCGGATTGGGGGCTGTGGGAGAGGCCGCTTTGCCGCCATGGTTTTCGGCACTGCTGCGAATTAAACAATAAATATGGTCACCGTCTGCCAAGGCCTGATCGAGGGGCTTTAGCCATAGCGCGGCCACCCCTTCACCCCGTCCATAGCCATCGGCGCTTTTATCAAAGGTCTTGCAGCGACCATCCTCACTAAGCACACCAGCGCGACTGGCGGCGATGGTGATATTTGGGGTCAAGATCAGATTGACGCCGCCCACTAAGGCGGACTCACAATGGCCCATCCGCATGGCCCCAATGGCGCGATGAATAGCAATTAAAGAGGACGAACAGGCGGTATCGATGGGCTCACTGGGACCGTGTAAATCCAACGCATAGGAGATGCGATTAGCAACTACAAAATGGGAAACGAGTAAAGGGCCGTCCAGTTCTTGATCAGAGACCGCATGTTGGAGCCAGGCGTCCTTATAGTCAGAGGTGGATACCCCCATAAAAACACCGACCGGACGACCGGAAAACTCACTGGCCCGATAGCCAGCATCTTCGACAGCGGACCAAACGGTCTCCATCAGCAGGCGCAGCTGCGGGTCCATGCCAATCGCCTCCCTGGGGGAAATACCAAAAAAGGCCGGATCAAATTGGTCCACATCCTCCATAAAACCGGCGCATTTGACTTTGGTTCTGCCTCGCTGTTCCAGTGGATCGCCGTAGTATTTCTGCCAGTCCCAGCGCTCCACTGGCACGTCTGAAATCAGGTCGTGGTTGGCTTCTAGATGACGCCACAGCTCATCCACGTCTTTGGCACCAGGGAAACGACCACTGATGCCAATGATGGCAACGGGCGACGGTTGCTCAGGGGACGGTTGACTATTCATGGTGGTGATCGCCTGCGAACTATCAACCCCAGGGTTGGGGGGAGCCGTAGGAGGGTCTGCCATATCCCCATTGGTTCTCTCATTTGCTCTAGTAATGGGGGCAGCGACGGTCTCCTTTGGCGCACTGCGAAAACGACTGGTGGATTCAGGCGGCTTTGCCAAAACCTGGGTTGGCATATCTGGTGTTGGTTGTGGGACCAGCTGCGCCGCTAGGGTCTCCGGATAACGTTCCAGCAGGTGTTTGGCTAGGGATCTCAGGGAAGATTTTTCGAAAAATAATGTGGGCATCAGGTCGAGCTGAAAGCGGCGGTTGAGCCGATTTGCAAACTCAGTGAAGGCCAGGGAATCGAAACCATATTGGGGAAGTTCCACATCCGGTTCAATTCTGTCTAAGGGCACCTTTTGCTGATCCGCCACCATGGCAATTAGGGCCTGGAGCGTTTGTTCAAAGGAAACAGTGTCGGTGCCTGCCGCAGACTCTTCACTCGCAGTGTTGTCCGTTGAGGTAAACAACTTTGCTCGGATGGCTGAACCCTCACCATGGAGCACCAACAGATGGTCGCGATCACTTTGCAAACAACGCTCAAATACTGTTATTCCCCTGGCCGTATCCATGGGGGTGAGACCAGAGTTTTGGTGAAGCAGGGTGGTATGTTCTGCATCGAGCTGCATACCGCCGTCACGCCAGAGGGGCCAGCCAATGGAAACGGTGCGACCGCAACGGTGCCCTTCCTGAACGCTGAGATTACGTTCCCTGGCAAACAGGTCCATGAACCCATTGGCCGCAGCATAATCGGCCTGCCCTGGGTTGCCAAAGGTGCCGGTGAGTGACGAGAACAGCACCATGAAATCTAAGGGGATATCCCGGGTGACTTCATCCAAGGCCAGGGTGCCAGCAATCTTGGGCTGCATTACCCGCACTGCTTCCTGGGTGGATTTCTTCAGTAAATGGGCGTCCTCAATTACCCCTGCACAGTGGACAATGCCATTTAAGGCTGACTCAGTTTCCAGGATCGAAGCCAGGCTTTTTTCGACGTCGGCACGATCCGCCACATTGCATTGCAGATAGCGCACAGTAGCCCCTGCCTGGGTTAGGGAATCCAAGACCTGGCGCTTATGCTGAGACAAGGGCGACCGACCGCTCAAGACGACACGGGCCTGACGAGTCACCGCCAGATGTCGGGCCAGTTGCAGGCCGACACCGCCAAGCCCCCCGGTAATCCAAATCACATCACCGGGCGAAATTTCATACGCTGGTGCCAATGTGGCAGGCACAATTTCGGCCAGCGAGGCCACAAACCGAGTTGCTTCAGCGTCATAGAATGTCTCAACATCGCCAAACGGATGACTGAGTTCGGTGGCCAAGATCCTTATCCAGCGGTCATCCAATGGGCCTTGCACAGCAGCGGGCAAGTGGCAAATCCGGACATCCACGTCCCCCTGCTCCAGCCGCACTGTCCTAAATAGCCCAGCTAGGGCAGCGTGCATGGGGGAGAAAGCACCGTCTGGCACCGCCAACATAACCGGCTGAATCCTGTCCGAGGCCTGTCCGAGGGCGGCCTGGATCAGCTGCAGGACCTCCAGAACACTGGATTGTGCTGCCTCTGCCGGGTCGCTAATGGATGAGAGCTGGATGAAACGCGCCCCAGGCCATTGGGCCTGTAGAGAAGATTGCCAATGGGCGGTATCCCCATTGAGCAGAAACACTGGGGCCGCCGATGGCCGCTGAGGCTCAGGGCCGTCGCTGGCGGCCATCGCCTGGGGCCTCCAGTCCAGTACCCCATAAAGAATGTCTGCTGGGATATCTGCTGGAATATCTATTGGGGCTGCGTTACTTGGCTGAGTCGCTGGGATGGCACAGTACCCCTGCATCGAAACCACCACCTGGCCCTGGTCATCGGCGATCGCAATGTCATACTTCATGGCCCGATCGCTGGGCCCATTAGCATCATCTTCCACAACCTGGGTCACATGGGCAAATGCCTGCTCAGGCAGGTCCCCATGGATCCATAAGGCATCCACACTGAAGGGCACTGGCCGCCCACCCGGACGACGAATCAGGGACAACAGATTGGCCGCTTGTACCGCCCCATTCATCATGCTGGGATGGAGACGGTAGTCTTGAAAGTCATCCCGCACGCAGGCTGGCAGTTCCAGGGTTGCCAGTGCTTCTACCTGATTGTGACGGAAATCTACCAGGCTGCGAAAACTCGGACCCAGATCCGCTGCTAGCCTGCGATCGCACTCTGATGGCAAAAGCCTCTCACCGCACCGTTCCCGAATTTCATCAAGGGCAATGTGGGGAATGGGGCCAGCAAATTCTTCGGTGGCGATCTTGCCCTGGGCATACACCCGATCGTCGGCGCTCACCCGATAAAGAACATTGCCATCCTGGTGTTCTAGCGAGGTACAAACATCACGAGAGCTGCCGTCCAGACGAATTAGATCGCTCCAGATTATCTGCTTTAATCCGGTCACTGGACCCACCGACGTGCCAGCCACCTGGGCCCATTCTAAGGAAACCACCCCAGGCAACAGTCCACCATGATCTTTCAGGAAAAACTCTTTCCCCGTTAATCTGCGCACGTAACGATCGCCAACTGCCCTGGCAAATGCCCGGACAGAGAACCCCTCAATGCGTACCGCCACATGGCCATCCCCATCGCACACATCAATATCCAGTTTGATCACGCCGCTGTTGGTCATGTTCTCCGGAGAGCGACGTGTCCAAACCCAGGACGGGACGGGACAGACCGCAAAAACGCTGAGGCGCTCTATGGCAAAGGGTACCAACGGCGGCGACGAGCCATGGCTCCCTTGCCCATGGACAAAAGACTGCAAGCCGAGCATGGACTGGAAGGCGGTATCCATCAAACTTGGATGCAGCACAAAGGCATCAGCTCCGACGGTCGCCACCTCGGGCAGGTCAATGCGCCCAAAGGTTTCTTCATCACCGATCAGCAGTTCCTGCAAGCCCTGGTAGAAGGGACCATAGTTCAAACCACTGGAGGCAAACGTTTGGTAACACTGCTGGGCTGAGAGTTGTCCCCCCTGCATGCGTTGTTTGATGGCTGGAATGTCCAAGGGCGACGGCGGCAATGTGGCTAGCATAGATACCCGTCCCGTGGCGTGAATCACGGGCATCGCCCCGTCGGTGCGGCACTCAAAGTCAATGCCGTCATCTTGTTCTGTAAGACCCAGCTCCACCTCCAGCCCCCCTGTCGGTATCACCAAAGGCCTTAGCCATACAACGTTTTGCAGTTGATAGCCGGATTGATAGCCAGATTGATGGTCTCGGTGAGCGACTGACTGCTCGAACGCGGAACGGGCCATTTCTAAAATGCCAACCCCTGGCAAGACTGTTTGGCCATGGACCACATGGTCGGCCAGAAATGGCTCCTGCCCCGTGAACATAGACCTGAACTGTTGCTGGGAAAAATTAGAGGTGTTGCGATGCACCAGGGGATGCAGTTGATGAACCGCTGGCCTGATTGCTGGCCTGACCACTGGCCTGTCAGCTAGCCTGACCGAGGACGTACTACCGTCACTGACCCAGTAGTGATTGCGCTCAAACGGATAGGTGGGCAGATGCAGGCGTGGCGGCAGGGGCATCCCCCACAAAAGAGCACCGTCCAGCTGGTATCCCTGACAGTAATAATCAGCCAATGCCCGCAAGGCGTCGCCATAGTCTTCGATCGTGCGATCGCGACATTGGCCCATTAAGTCTTCCGCATGCTTCCGGATCACCGTCTGCCCTTTGAAATCCGGCGGCACCAACCCCTGAAACACCTGGGGATGAGGTTCCCCAGTCAGGGCGGCGGTCCAGGCAGCGACGGCGTCATCATAATCCGCCACCACCACCGCCAATCGGTAACGAAAATGATGGCGTCCCTCCCATAGGGTGCAACTGATCCTGTCCAGACCGGCCTCGGCAGTCGCCTCCATCTGCAATACCTGGATCAGGCTACGGACCCTGGCTTTGAGTGCGACGGATGTTTTGGCCGATAAAACTAATAAATGGTAAGGGGATACCTGTGATGGGGAATAGGTTGTCTCACAGTACTCTGCAAAGACCATATGGGCATTGGTGCCGCTCATGCCAAAAGCACTCACCCCGCCCAGGCGTTCTCTAGTGTGATGGCGCGGCCAGGGTCGGGCAGTCTTGTTGACGAAAAAAGGGCTTTCATCCCAATGGATATAGTCATTTTCAGTGTGGCAATGCAGACTGGCAGGAATCAGGTCGTTTTGAAACGCCTTGACCAGGCTGACGGCACTGAGCAAACCGGAGGCAGCAAAGGTATGGCCAAAATTACTTTTCGTTGAGGTTAGGGCGCAATGACCATGGTTCTCGCTGGTGCCCTTAAACGCATCGTAAAGCGCGTTGATTTCCACCGGATCACCCAGCTTGGTGCCAGTGCCATGGGTGACGATGTAGTCCACATCCCCAGGGCGGATGTGGGCCTTTGAGTAAACGTCCCTTAGCAGCTCGGTCTGGGCAACGCCACTGGGGGCCGTAATACCATTGGTTTTGCCGTCATAATTTACACCGCTAGCCCGAATCGTCCCATAGATCGGATCCCCGTCAGCTTCAGCCTTGGCCAACGGTTTCAACACCATCGCCACCACCGCCTCGCCGGGGGTCATGCCATTGGCCCGCCGGTCGAAAACAAAACACTTGCCATCGTCTGACAACATGCCCGACTGGCCCATGGCCACCAGACCGGCGGGGGTAAGCAGCAGGTTCACCCCCGCCACCAACGCCATGTCACACTCCCCACCGCGCAGACTCACACAGGCCTGATGGGCCGCGACCAATCCTGACGAACAGGCGGTGTTGATGGCCATGGCTGGCCCCCGTAGGTCAAGAAAATAGGCTAACCGCGAGGCCAGGATACCGTTATGGTTGGCGGTGATTTGCCCGTCTCCAGCCAGAAACACATAGTCACCCTCCTCTGCCCCAACAAACAGCCCCACCTTGTGATTTTGCAGATGTCGTGGGCCACAGCCAGCATCTTCCAGGGCATTCCAGGCCTCTTGCAGTAGCAAACGCTGGCGGGGGTCCATGGCTGCCGCCTCGCGGGGCGAAATTTCAAAAAACAAGGGATCAAATTCGGCAACGCCAGGAATAAAGCCGCCCCATTTACCATTGGTCTTGCGGCTGTCCGCCTGGGGGTCGCCGTAATACTGACGCCAGTCAAACCGCTCTGTCGGCACTTCCTCAATCGCATCCCTGCCGGTGGCTAGGATTTCCCACAGGGTGTCGATATTCCGGGCCTGGGGAAATCGACCGCTCATGCCGATAATGGCAATCGGTTCCCCAGGGTATCGATCCGGTGGCTGGGGCGCTGATGCCTGGACGGCGGCTGGGGTCAGACGGTCTGGGGTCAGGCGGTGAGCAGGGGTCTGGGGTTTCACCTCGGTCTGGGGTGCCTGGGAATAAAACCCATGAACCGCCTGATGATGTTCGTCCATAAAATACTGACAGAGCTTGTTTAGGGTGCAATGCCCAAAAAACAACGCAGGTGTGATTTCGATGTCAAAATGTCTGGTCAGAGCCTCGGCGAATTCGGCCAGACTGATGGAATCAAACCCGAGATCTGCAAAGTTTGCAGTTGCCTTGAGGCGCTCTCGCTTGATTTTCAATAGGGCTCCCACCAGCTCGCGCAGATCCCACAGCACACAGTCCTCAACGCTGAATCCCTTCATTTCAGGCTTACGCCCCCGACCAAGAGCGGGCTCTGCGGGACGCTCCGAGGCTGTATCAGATGCCGTGCCCGCCAGGTTTAAAAACCGCCATACCCGGTGACGCTTGCCCACCAGCACTAGATGCTGCGGGTCAGGCTGGGCCAGCAACTGTTCAAATAGGTCAAACCCCTCTTGGGTTTCGAGCGCCCGCTGACCGCTAGTTTTCAGATAAAAGTCCATCTGTTCACGGTTGCCTGCCCCCATGCCTCCTTGGGCCCAAACCGGCCAGTTGATCGCTACGGTCTTGCCCTGGCGCTGCCCCTGGGCCACCAGCTGATGGCGATGCCGGGCAAAGGCCATCTGAAATCGATTGCCCATGGCATAGTTGCCAGCACCAAAGTCCCCCAGGATGGCGGCACTGGAGCTGAAATACACCATGAAATCCAGGGGCTCATGCTGGAGCACCTGATCGAGCACCCGGGTGCCATTGATTTTTGGTGCGGTCACGCGCTGAAAATCAGTCATCTCCATGTCCAGAATGGTGTGGGTCGATTCCACCCCTGCCGCATGGATGACGCCATCAATGGTGCCGAAGCGTTCTTTAGCTTGGGCCACGGCTAACGTCATGGCGTTAGCATCGCTCACGTCTGCTTGCAAATACATGACGCCGCCGCCCTGTTTGATCAAGGCATACAGTTGCGATCGCTTCTCCGGTGTTAGCTCCGAACGCCCGGTCAACACGAGATTTGCCTGGTGTTTGTGGGCCAGACGTGTGGCCAACTGCAAACCTAAGCCGCCGCCGCCGCCGGTAATTAGATAGGTGCCCCCTGGTTTCAAGGGCAGCGCAGTCTCCACAGGAGGCACCGTGTGCTCTGGCAAATTTACAGGCTGTAGGCGCGCCGCCAGGCGCTGCTCTCCTTCATATAGAACACTCTCAGCTACGGTGGCGTGCCATTCATCATGTAGCGCCTGGGCACATTGCTCAACCGCAAGGGATGGCTCGGCAATGCGCATGCCGACAACCACGACCAGGGTTTTTGGCAAAATCATTCCCAGGGACTTTTCGCACCCCACCCAAGCGTCTGCATAGCAACGCTGCAGGTCGCTATGGAACGGACACATAATTAGCACGCGAGCGGGGTTGAGCGCAGCTTTTGCCAGGGCCTGGATCAGCGGGACGATGTGGGCGGGATTATAAAGCCCGGCGGGGTTACCGATGGTGCGCAGATCGAACAGAGCATCGGGGGATCCAAACTCCTCACGGATTTGCTTGAATGCCTTTTCCAGGGCACCTGCGCCATTATCCTGAATCAGCTGCCAATGGCTATCGGTTGCTAAGGATTGCAAAACATCCGCCACCGCCCGTTGTTCGGGAGCATCGCCCAGCACACATACTGCTGTCTTGGGTTTCTTGGGTTTAGAAACCGTTTCCCGAACCAGCGCTGCAGGCTGCCATGTCTCTTCGAAGAGCAGGATTTCATGGGGTGCCTCCTCGGCGACATTTGACGCACTGGGTTTAGCGGGCGCTGGAGTAGGCAGAGCGGCCAGGGTGGAGTCTGGCGCGGTTACATCCAGCCAAAAATGCTCTTTCTCAAACGGATAGGTGGGCAAATGAACACGCCTGGGATTTTCCTGGCCGTAAAGTCTGTGCCAATCAACCGCCACCCCGCCAACCCACATTTTTAACAGTTTCGAATACTGGCCCGCTTCCAGACAATGGCGCACCCATTGGCCGATGTCTTCATCATCCACTAACGCACCCAGCACAGCGTCTGACTCTGATGCTTCGCCGTAAAAGACCTGCGCTTTGTCCATGGTGCCGTTCAAAAAGGCGGTTAGTTGCGATCTTAGTTCGGCTTGCGATCGCGCCAGAAAACCCAGCCTCACGGCCATCGCCTGGCGGCCCACTTGCAGTGTGTATGCCAGGTCCTGTAAGCGTCCAACCGGATAGTGCAGCAACCTTTCTGCCGCTTGCCTGAGCTGGTCTTCCCCCTGGGCGGACAACACGATCATCAACGGTTGTTGCTCGTCGTCAGCGGACTGAACCAACGGCTCACCACTGTCGCCTAACACCACATGGGCATTGGTACCGGTATGGCCGAAGGAACTAACGGCAGCAAAACGGTGCTCAGCGTCCCAAGCCTGCAAAGCCGTGTTTACATAAAACGGACCATGGTCAAGATCGATGTCCGGATTGACCGCTTCAAAATTCAAGGACGGCGGAATCGCCCGATGATGCAAGGCGAGGGTGGCCGTGATCAAATTGACAATGCCCGAGGCGGCCTGGGTATGGCCAATATTCGTCTTGGGGGAAGTGAGGGCGCAGTAAGGCGGATGCTCTCCATTGGCTCCAAAGGCATCCAATAGGGCATGGTATTCAATGGGATCCCCCAGAGTCGTGCCAGTGCCATGGGTAACGACGTAGGCAATCTGCTCCGGGCGAACACCACTCTGACGCTGTACCCGTTCATACAGTTCGCGCTGACGTTCGCCACTGGGGGCGGTCAAGCCATTGGTACGGCCATCATAATTAATGCCACTGCCTTTAATCACCGCATAAATAGAGTCGCCATCCCGCCTGGCCTGGGATAGGCGCTTGAGCACCACCAACCCGAGGCCCTCGCCGATCACCATGCCATTGGCCCGGTGGTCAAAGGCGTAGCAGGTTCCATCCGGTGACAGCATGTTGCCCATTTGGGACAGAGCAGCGTGGGTGCGCTCCGGCTGGCAGATAATATTGCATCCTCCCACCAACGCACAGTCACTCTCTCCATCGAGAATGCTTTTACAGGCATAATGAACAGCCACCAGGGAAGAGGAACAGGCCGTACTGATGGCCAATAATGGCCCCTTAGTATCGAGGAAATAGCCAATGCGTGCCGGTGCCGTACCGCCATGGATGGCCGTGATCTGGGATGCCGTCGATACCGGATAATCCGATTCTTCGATGCCGATGAAAATGCCATGATTCTTGCCTTTCCAGTCCTCCGGGTTGTAGCCAGCATCCTCAATGGCGGACCAGGCCGCCTCCAACAGCAGGCGGTGTCGCGGGTCCATGGCCTCGCATTCCCGAGGAGCGATGTTGAAAAAGAGCGGGTCAAAGGTATCGATGGACGGCAAGAACCCCCCCCGGATATCTGGGCCATCCGTCGCACCGTTAGCTCGGGCCACGGGCAACTGTGTAATGGCGCATTGGCCCTCCTTCAGCAGCTGCCAGAAGTCTGCATGATCCTCAGCCCCGGCAACGCGCAAATGCATGCCAATAACTGCGATATCATCATCGGCCTGCCCGTCCGTGGCGGCCTTGTCCTTGGGGCCAGGCAACGTCTTAGCAGGGCGAGATTTTACGCTCACACCTCCGTTGGACGCACGCCTCAATGTGGCGACATGGGTGGCTAAGCGATCGGGTGTTGAGTAGCTGAACAGATCGGATTTGCGAATGGAAACATCAAACGTGGTTTCCAACTTGGAGACCAATGAGCCGATGGAGAGTGAATCGACACCGAGTTCGGCAAACGGTAAATCAATAGTGGAGGCTTTATTCTTTTGCCCCAAAGCCTCCAGCATTACGGCCAATACTTTTTCTTTCAGGTCGCCTGGGGCGATGTCCGTCAACAACGGCTTCGCGATCGCAGGGAACCAATGACGTTTAAGTTCAAAGGGTCTTCCCTTAAAATTTTGTTGACGATCCGCCGTTGTTTGCCATGCACCTTGATAGTCTTCTAAAAGTACATGGGCATTGTTACCACCAGATCCGTAGGAATGTAATGCTGCCAACCTTGGCTCTGAGGACTGTTCCCACAATTCGGTTTCCCGAGTAAAGCGACATGGCATCGCCTCCTTGTCGCAGAATTCATTGGCTTGCTCGAAGCCTGGGATTTTATGAATCTTATTGGTCTGAAAGCTCCGAATAATCTTTAACAACGCCCCCAGGGAGGACGCGGCATGCATATGGCCCACCAGAGGCTTGAGCGTACTCACTCGGCAAAATCCAGGCTCGTACGCCAGCCCTTTTTCATCACACAGCTGCGTCAATGCCCGATTAATGGCGTTCCATTCCGCGATATCCGCCACTGGCAGCCCCATACCTTGGGCCTCCACATAGGCAACTCTCCTCGGATCGATGTCCGCCTCTCGGTAACACGCCTTAATTAACTCCGTATGGGCTTCAATGTTGGGGGCAGCCATGGAAAAACCACCCTGGCCGTTAAAATTGACCGAAGCGTTTTTGATCACCGCATACACAGAGCGACCCGCCGCTTCAGCATCTGACAATCGTTCAATCAAGATTGTCCCCACACCTTCGGCCCGGAGAAACCCGTCTGCACCATGGCCAAAAGACTTGACCGATGAACCAGCAGTCAACTGACCGGCCTCGGATAAGATCCTAAATGGATCAGGCAACAGAATGAGATTCGCCGCTCCCACAATGGCACGCTCAATCAGCCCTAGCCTAACGGCGGTAAACGCCCGATGCAGTGCCACCGCGAACCCAGCACAGGTGGCGTTGACCATCTCACTGGGACCGGCAAAATCAAAATGATAGGAGATCCGGTTGGCCATCATGCTGTCGGCCTGGCTCAACCCCATGGTCGGAACAAAACCATGCTGGGCCATTAACTGCGCGTATTCGTTGGATTCGCAGCCAACAAACACACCTGTAGCACTTTTCTTGAGAGATTCAGTGTTTATACTGGCATCTTCCAAGGTGCGCCACGTGGACATCAACAACAACCGCTGCCGAGGATCCATCTCGTCAGCTTCAATGGGCAGGATCCCAAATAATTCAGCATCGAAAGAAACAATATCTGGGATAAATCCACCCTGTTGCCGCCGCATAAACCCCAGCTGATCACCCCCTTGATGAATCATCAGGTCCAAGCGGTGATCAGAAATAGCCGTAATCAGAGGCTGATCATGATCAATATGATTGAAGAATGAAGCCACATTCATACAGCCAGGAAAATAGCCAGAGACCCCCGTTACAACAACAGCGTCATCAGTAGCCGTGACAGAAGCTGGCGGCTGAGTAGCCGCTTTCCTGGCCTTTATCCATGTCCGGATCCATTCCAATCTTTCTGTTTCAGCCTGCATGACTTAGCCCGCTAGATGTCTAGATTCTCGGTTACGGTTAACCAGTTCCCCCACATATTCGAGTGATTGCTGCACCGCACTGTATTCAACACCGAAGTCCTGCAACAATGCGATGTCATTCACCCCGGCAGCGATCACCTGATCGATCTGTCTCTGACAATCTGTCAACGGTCCAAAAATACCGCCCGTTTGTAAATACCGGGCATAAGAATAATCAACAATCCGATCAACTTCTGAATCGTTAAAATGCTTGCCTACCGCTTTCATCTGAGGCAAAACACTGCTAGCAATATACTCCTTAAATGGTCCGGAAACGACATGCTGCACCCAGTCCATGTCCGGGTGCACAAAGGTGTGCATCAGCAATGAGACAATTCCGGTTTCTGGATCAAAACCTGCAGCAGCACGCGCCTGGCGATAGCGGCCAATCTTTTTGGCTAACGCATTCACATTGTCGGGCAGCAGCATCGTAAAAATGTTGTAGCCCATACTACCAGCACGCTCAAATCCCTGTTCAGAGAATGTGGAATACCAAACATTTAGTTCTGGCTGAATGGGGCGCGGATACACTGATATGGGGAACATCTCTCCACCGGGTCCCGGAAAGTCAACCGTTTCTCCACGCCAGAGTTTTTGAATGATGGGAATCCGCTGATCACGCAGTTTGAAACGATTCTCGTAGGTTTCAGGGGAAAGGACAAAATCGGGTTTATTCCAGCCGCTACCGAATCCCAAATCCACTCGACCATTCGACAAGATATCGACCATGGCCCAATTCTCAACAATTTCAGCAGGGTGATGCAACGTGACAGAAACCGCAGCCGCCCGCAACCGCACATGGTTCGTCAATGGGGCGAAGTATGCCGCCACAACCGCATTATTGGCATAGATCGCGCCAAACTCATGGAAATGCCTCTCAGGAAAACAGACGGCTTCAAATCCTGCATGGTCGGCAAATTCAACCAGCTCTCTCACAAATGCATACTTGCTGCGATTGGAAATGGCCTTACGGACATCAGAGAAAAATATGCAACTGAAGGTCACGTTGGTTAAGCCACCACCAGCGTCCTGGGACAACATTGACGTTGAAGACCTGGATGGCTCCACAACAATGTTCTTAGAGAACAAATCTGTTAATCGCTGATTAACCGTGCTCATCGATCACCCTTCAATTCTGCAGGTTCTGTATCAAATCTCAACTCGCGATCGCTTGTCTAATAGGAGCGTGAGCCAAGCAGCGTGAATTGTTCGAAATATGAGCTAACTACAACTATGAAGATATCTGAAGGTTAGATCAAAAAGATCATGGCCACAATTTCTATCGTACTTCTGAACCGTTTCGATGACAACTTTAAACGTTACGACCTCACCCTTCAGACTCTCGACATTTGAGCATAGCTACCCATGGGTGTATTTGAGACGTGAGATTTGAGACGCTAAATTTGATTTATTACGTCTATCAGACATTCTAAATTCAGAACGTGCTAAATAATACAAAATAATACAGGGAGATTGCAACCGATTTCCTGGGAAGCTAGTAGAATGCCTTTCACAATCGAGTGTAAATTTTTCTTATCACGGTTTATCCAATGTAATTAGACAAGAGAAAGAAACTATTTCTTAAAAAGAAATAGTCGCTCTCCGCATGTGCTTGGTCATCCGAATCGCACCAACAGATTTCAGAGTGGAATGAATCGCTGTAGCCGATCAACCATCGCTGATGCTCCGTCAAATGGTAAATGTTATCTTGCGTCGAGCCCTAAAATGCCACCATGCTAAAGAAAAGCCAATGTACAACGCCATTACTACAACCATCGGAGAAAAAGGCGTTGCAAGAAGTGCCGGTCAGTAAACCGCAATTTTGGCGGATCTTCTTTATCTTAGGTCGACTGTTGCTGTTGGTGCTCAATTTTTTGCGTGACATCGTTCTGCAAGGTTCTGAAGAGGGCAGAGCAGCCAAGGTGCGTGAGTTTCTAGAACTCTTAGGCGGCATGTGGATCAAAGTGGGGCAGATATTCGCCATGCGAACCGATTTGTTTTCACTAGAGTTTTGTAGGGAACTTGCAAAACTTCAGGATCGCGCCATGATATTTTCACCCCAACTTTCTATGGAGATCATTGAGGCGCAGTTGGGAACTTCTATCGATGAAGTATTTGATGATTTCGAGCTGGAACCGTTTGCCGCCGCCTCTCTCTCTCAGGTGCACAAGGCGAGGCGCAAACAGGCAGGTAACTGGGTGGTCATTAAAGTTCAACGTCCCTACGCAGCCGAATATTTTCGATATGACTTTAACTTGTTGAACCTGGCATTCAATCTTCTGGGTCAATTCAAGGCCCTACAGTATTTAAGGTTAGATGAAATGCTTCAGGAAATTCAGGCGAGCATGGAAGAGGAGTTGGACTATCGGTTGGAGGCCAGCAACATGCTCAGGCTCAAGCAAACACTTACTGATCATGGAATCTATGTGCCTGATGTCTATCTGGAGTTCAACACCGACCGTGTTCTTGTCATGGAATTCATTGACGGTGTATTTGTTAGTGATTTCAACAGTGTATTAAGGGACGATCCTAAAAGAGTCAAGCACTGGCTTGCAGAAAATAACATTGATCCCTGTAAAGTTGCCCAGGAACTCTTACAAAGTGCTTTCAGACAACTGTATGAAGATTTACTTTTTCATGGTGATTTACATTCGGGCAATATTATTCTTCTGAGAAACAGCAAGCTGGCGTTGATTGATTTTGGCAGTGTTGGCAGACTCGATCCGAAGTTTGCTGCCCAGTACGATCAATATTTCCGAGCTATGGCCGAAGGGGCATTTGACAAGGCAGCCGAGCTATTATTGCTCACCATGGGCCAACTGCCACCGATAGACCTCGTGAAAGTGAAAAGGCGAATTGTCCGAGTACTCAACAAACAGGCAGCCCGCAGCATGATCAAGAATCTGCCTTACTACGAAAAGTCCATTGGCAGCTCTTCAGCCGAACTCGGTCAAATCATGGCCGAGTTCAAAATTGGTGTGAATTGGCAGTACCTGAGGATGAGACGTACTTTTGACACATTAGACCAAAACATCAGCATTCTGAATCCAGGGTTTGATTTTGTAGCGGAAATACAGATGTATCTGGAAGGAAAATTTCGCCGGATGAAATGTAAGCAAATACAACAGCCACCGGACATGATGCAACGCATCAATGACTTGTATGAACTACTGACACCTGCACTCACCAGACGAGCGTTTGAGTTTGAAGGAGAAGTCTCGCTCGAATCTCGCTTGGCGGCCATGGTATTGCAAAGTATTACCCTCGCCATGTGGCTTGTTCTGATCCTTTGCTTTGGAATCTATCTCTATCAATACCACTACTCTATTGTGGGAAATCTTCACCTGACGAGCAACTGGTTCACCCATTGGCTCGATTCAATTCCCCCTATTCACCCATATGCTTGGTATCTGCTTGGTTCTGTCATGATTGTCATCATCTTTCGAACCAGTCGATTCGCGTCCTCTCTTTTGGAGCCGGTTGTGCAGCTGCCACGGGATTAATTTGATGAATTGTCTTTCACTTCCTTATTTAGTTTTTCCATCAGTAAATTTAGCGTCGGATACTCAATCAGCCATCGGGGTTGCACTGGACAATTTAAATGCTTTTCTAATGTGGTGGCCAGTTGCATGGCAATAATCGAATCCAATCCGTAATCCTGGAGTGGATGGTTCCAATCCAGTTCACTTTCCGGAATCTTCAGGGTCTTCTTGATACTGGCCAAAATGGCCGCTCGTAATGGATTTGAGTCTTTAGACGCTGGCTTAGGGCTAATTGCGACTTGGATTGGGCTGTTAGAGGGCTGTTGCCCAGTATCAATACGAGCACCGTTGCTGTTGCGTTTCTTTCCAGCAGGCCGTTCAGCAGGTCGTGAAAACGAATCAGCAGCACGGATCACCCGAATGATTTCAGCTTGGATGGAGTCAGTCAGATCCTGGTCGGGAACTGAATCCAAGAACCGAGCCAGATCCAAATCCGTCCATTGCTGGTGCTCATAAGCTTTGATTCCGTTTGCGATCGCCTCTTCACTGACATGGCTATCCGCCCCCAGCCCCAGCGTGCGCCGCACCCGCTCGCGATCAAAAACGGCCATAAAGCCCACCACACTGGTGTCATACCTGACAGAGGCCTGCATCAGGGCCATGGCAGAGGCCGCATCAATGGCATCCATACCCATGCCGCGCAGGCGTTCCAGTCGTTTAGGCAACTGTTCTGAGGAGACCACACCATCCACATCCCACTGTCCCCAACAGATGGACCGGGTCCGCCCTGAACGTCGTCCCTGGGAGACTTGTTGGTCGCGAAACCGAGCCAGGGTATTTTGATACGCTGCGGAGAAGGCATAATCCGGCGAGCCCTGGATACCAAATGCCGCCATTGAGGAATACATCAGAAAAAAGTCCAACGGTTCATCGGCGGTCACGGCATCAAGGTTTAAACCACCCATGACCTTGGCCGCCATCACATCAATAAAATCATGGAAATTCTTCTGAACAATCGGGGCATCGGCCACCCGCCGCGCCATATGGATCACCCCGTTGAGTGTTACCCCCTCGGCCTTGACGGACGCCATCGCCTGCCTCAAGGCAGTTTGGTCCACAATATCGACGGAGCGATAGAACACCGTGGCACCAGCAGCCCTGATCCGGTTTAACGCTGCCTCTGCTTGATGTTCCCCACGCCGAGAAAAGATCACCAACCGCGCTTGATACCGACGGCCCAATTCTTCGCAAACCTGCAATCCAGCAGGGCCAAGGGCACCCACCATCAGGTATGTGGCCCCCTGACGAAATACATTAAGCTCATCCGCAGGCGGCATTGATTCAGCCGCCCGCAATTCGTAACGTTGTCCCTGTTCGTAACGGACCATGGGCACCATCGCCACTGGCAGTTCCTGGGTTTCATCGCACAGCCATTCCTGGACTATTCTCAAAGCTGTGCGTCCGTCTGTAGCTGATGCGGCGTCATGGGACACCACCCGATAGCGATGGTTCACCGACTCTGCCATCGCGGACTTAAATAATCCCGCCAAGGCCTCACCGTACAACCAGTGTGCAGCGGTGGGTTCCGTATAACAACAATAGAAACGTGTCGACCTGGCATGCATCACCCGCATCACAGACTGAACAGCGGCAAACACCTGAGCAAGCTGATCGATGCCGTCATCGACTATCGGTGGCACACACAGAAAAATGGTGAGGGGTTGAGTGACATCCCCCCGAACAATGGCAGCCAACAGGGTTTCATCCAACCCATGGGTGTCAAGGGATAAATGCCTCACCGTCCAGGTATTGGCTGGATATTCAGCCAGCCTGGCGACGGTCTCGCAAACCTTCGTGATGGCGTCTGCATCTTCTAATTTTGCACTGATAACCAGCACTTCGTTCGTCTTGACCGCATCGATTCTTGGCGTCCAATCAGCCACCTCAAGCGGGGCCGCATACCAGTCTTCCTGGCAAGTCAAAAACTCTTTCTCAAGCGGGGCCGCACCCCAGTCTTCCTGGTAAGCCAGAAACTCTTTTTTTCCAGAAATATTTTGGGGTGTGCCCAGGGAAGCCGCCAGAATCTGTTGCCCCAATTCGTGGGATTCCCCACAGGGAAACACCACCGATGCGAAGCCCTCCTCTCTTAGCACCTTTTCCCAAGTCTCGGGATATAGAGCCGGTGAGCCAGGGATGCGTAATTCGTTGTCTTCATTCAGCCACCAGCCATCTAGCAGCCCAAAGGTGAGATGCCCGAGCAAAGACTTGCGGCTGATTTCGTTAATTAACAAGAGCCCATTGGACCGTAGCACCGAACGGGCATGACCCACGGTACGCCGGATGTTGCGCGTGGCATGCAACACATTGCTAGCAATAACAAAGTCGTATTGTCCCTGGGCCACACCCTGTTCTGTAGGCGGTCGTTCCACATCGAACAGTTGAGCACGAACAAAGGGATAGTCTGGAACAAATTGCTCTTCGGCATGGAACTGAAACGATTTGGAAATATCCGTGTGACAATATTCGACCACATGCTGACCAAAGGCTTTGAGGCATGGCAATACAGCAGCGGTCATGCCACCGGTACCGGCACCGATCTCAAGGATGCGAATGCGAGCCTCAGGATCGGCGGCAATACGCTGTTCGATGCAACTCGTCAGTGTGCGACTGAGGATCTCGTTGAACAGGTCTGAAACCGGATTGCCTTGATAAAACGGTTCCACCAGCTCTAGTGAAGCATCTGGGAACATCACTTCCACGGCGGTGCGATCGCCTTGTAGAATCTCTGGCAAGGAGCGCAGGCAAGCCTCAATCAAGGGAAACTGGGCCTGCTTGAGTGGATCACGGCTTTCAATCTGCTGCTGCAAGTCCCACAGAGTCCAGAGGGATGTAAGGCTGGGTGGATGAGCATCGGGGGTGACAAACTTGCCAGCAGAATAATCCAGCTGCCCCCGCCGGACAAAGTCTTGGAGAGCTGCCTGTAGCCAACGTTCGTATCCCTGACGAATCTTGCCAGCGGCCATGGCTGCAGACAAGTCAAAAGAGCCTCGTTGAAACAGCCCCATGGCTTGCAATATGCCCCATAGCAATTGGGCCAACAAGTCTTCTAAAGCAGCTGGCACAAAGTCCCTGGCAACTCCGAGAGGATCAAGGTCCTTTAGAGTCAGCGTTGGCAGTTGCAGGGGGGAGAGTAGTGGACGTTGCGTGGCTGAGGATTGAGGCAGGGTACTGCTGCCCCCTGGGTTTTCTGCCACTGCATCTACCCAGCAGCGATGGCGGGCAAACGGGTAGGTGGGCAAACTGATGCGCCTTGGCCTGGCACTGCCATACAAACGGTGCCAATCCACATCCAGGCCTTTTACCCACAATTGCAAAACGCTATCGAGATTGCCCTGTTGCATCCCCTGGTCAACAGTTTCCATAAAGGCATCATCATCCACGAGGGCCTGGACCGTTTCATCATGGGGGTTGACCTGCCCCCGAAAGTACCGGGCATGACCGGGCGCATCCGCCAGAAATCCCTGTAGCGCTTGAATCAGTTCATCCATCGAATCCACAATAAAAGCCAGCCGTTCCTCCAGTTCAGCCCTGCCTACCTGGAGGGTGTAGGCCAATGACGGTAACTCGATGGCATCTGGGGTCTCGGTGGCAATTAAATGATCATGTAACTGACGGACTACTGTTTGTAATTGGTCTACTCGTCTGGCGGAAAGCACGATGACCACGGGGGATGGCCCACTCGGTGCTGGCGACGCAGAGGGTGGTCCCACATAGTCTTCCAACACCAGATGGGCATTGGTGCCACTGAATCCGAAGGCGCTCACGGCAGCCCGACGAGGGGAAGACGGCTCCGTTGGCCAGGCCTTGAGTTCGGTATTTACATAGAACGGCGACTCGGCAAACTTGAAGTGGCGATTTGGCTTTTTAAAGTGCAAACTGGCGGGCAGTTGTTGGTGCTGCATGCCCAGCAGTGTCTTTTGTACGCCTGCCACACCAGCCGCCGCCGAGGTGTGACCAATGTTGCTCTTCACCGAGCCCAGGGCGCAGAATTGCTGACCATCGGTTGACTGACGGAAGGCCGTAGTTAAGGCCTCTAGCTCGATTGGGTCGCCTAGCCTGGTGCCGGTGCCATGGGTTTCGACATAACTGATGGTGCTGGGGTCGATGCCATAGGTAGTGTAGATGCTCTGCAATAGATCGATCTGGCGCTGGGCACTGGGGGCGGTGATGCCATTGGTTTTGCCATCCTGGTTGATGCCAGAAGCGATGATCAGTCCATAAATGTGATCACCGTCCCTTTCTGCATCGGCAAGACGTTTTAAAACCACACTGCCAGCCCCTTCTCCAGGGACAAACCCATTGGCATCATCATCAAAGGCTTTGCATTGGCCGTCAGGCGACACCATACCAGCGGCGCACATGCCCACATAGGATTCTGGAATCAGATACAGGCTGACACCTCCCGCCAGGGCCATGTCAATCTCCCGCTGTCTGAGGGCCTGGCAGGCGAGATGAATGGCCACTAAAGAGGAAGAACAGGCGGTATCAACGGGGATTGCCGGTCCCTTTAGATTGAGGAAATAGGGAATTCGGGCCGCGCCGATGGCAAAACTATTGCCAGTGTTGGTTAACTCGGCCTGACGCTGCTGGAGCAAAAAGGCGTACTCATAGCTCATCACCCCCATGTAGACGCCACAGTTGACATTGCTCAGCAGGCGGGGACCGTAGCCCGCATCCTCAAAGGCCCGGTAGCCTTCTTCTAAAAACAACCGATGCTGCGGGTCCATGCCTTCGGCTTCGGCAGGGGAGATGCCGAAAAACAATGGGTCGAAACAGTCGACCTCATCCAGGGCACCCAACCATTTGCAGTAGATCTTGCCCGGTGTGGAAGGATTAGGATCAAAATAGGCATCCACATTCCAGCGATCGCGAGGAATTTCACGAATGGAATTCTGACCGACAGCCAGGTTCTGCCAGAACTGCTCCAGATCCTTAGCCTGCGGATATCGGCCTGACATGCCGACGACGGCGATGGGTTCGGGGGGTGGGGGGGATGACGGCTGGCGATCGCGACTAGCAACGGACGTCTCTAATGGGTGTGCTGGGGGAGACGGAGAAGAGAGGGAAGCGGGGGCCGGTGGCGGCACGGTGGGTGGGACAGGCAGGATGTTCTTGAGGTGCTGCGCCAGCACCTGGATAGTCGGGTAATCGTAAACCCGAGTTGCCGATAAATTCACGCCAAATTCCGTATTGATAGCGTGCACCCATTCCACACCGACAATGGAATCTAGGCCAAAATCGACAAAAGGCTTCTTGGTGTCGATGGCCTTGGGTTCAATGAACAGCGCCTTGGCTAAACTGGTGACTAAGAAGGTCTCTAATTGGGTCGTTGTGAATCCATGGGCGGGCTCTTGCACGGTCGATGTGGGTGTCGATATGGGTGTCGGTGTGGGTGCTGACCCATTGGATATGGGTGCCTCGGATACGGGTCCATCGGAGTTGGCGGTTGCCCCATCGGAGTTGGCGGTTGCCCCATCGGAGTTGGCGACCCTGGGGGTGGCAGGTTCTGTTGCCTGGGTTGTGTCGGCTAAGGCCTGCCGTAAATATGTGGCCAATTGACGGATGGTGGGAAAATCGTACACTCGGGTGGCCGATAGGCTCAGTCCGAACTCCTTGTTGATGGCATGGACCCATTCAACGCCAACGATGGAATCCAGGCCCATGTCGATATAGGGTTGATTGATTGCGATCGCCCCTTCATCAATAAACAGAGCCTTGGCCAGACTCCTCTTTAAGCTACGGATTAGCGTTCCTTCGGAGAGTTGCGGCTCAGGGCTATTGGACAAGGGCGATGTGGCCATATCCTGTAGATCCGGGGCCACCGGAACGCTCAGATTACGCAGTAAGAGATTCTTGGGTTTGGCAGCAGGGCTGACAAAATTCATCTGGTTACCTGGGG
Source organism: Adonisia turfae CCMR0081 (assembly GCF_011009555.1). Lineage (GTDB taxonomy): Bacteria > Cyanobacteriota > Cyanobacteriia > Phormidesmidales > Phormidesmidaceae > Leptothoe > Leptothoe turfae. The sequence continues at coordinate 3,578,956 of NZ_QXHD01000004.1, forward strand.
CTTGAGCAAGCACTCTCTGGATCTTCTGCAATGGCGGCGTCGAGAACCCTGTGGGCGTTGGCCTGGAAACGGCATGGGTCAGGATTGGCCGATCACCATCACCGGACAGTTCCCCCGGTGCAATCCAATACCGTTCTCGGGCAAACGGATAAGTGGGGGCGGCCAGACGGCGCGGTGGTAGGGTCCGATAACGTTGATGCCAGTTGACCGGATGCCCCTGCACCCAGGCCTGGGCCAGCCTGGTCGGGTCTAGACTGCTGGGATTGATAGTGGTCGCTGCCCCGGTCGAGATTTCCTGTTCGTGATCCACTTGTCCCCGACAACAGTCTTTACCCAGGGGTTGGCCATCAATGAAAAGGCTAAGGTTGGCCACCAGCTCAGATTGGGAATGAACCACCATGGCCAGCCGCTGATCCATGGCCTCTCGGCCAACCTGTAGGGTGTAGAGGAAATCGGGTAGCTGGTTGGCTGACACATGGGTTTGCAGGTGGTCCCGCATCGCCCTCGCGTAATCCCTGAGACGGTCTTCATTTTTAGCGGACAGCACAAATACCGCTGGCGGGTTGTCGGCATCGGCTTGCGGGGGATGGATAGTTTCGTCCATGTACTCTTCGAGAATCACATGGGCGTTGGCTCCTCCTGCCCCAAATGATGACAACCCGGCGATGCGGGGATATTCCCTGGGGGTGCCATCAACGTTGACCTGGGGACGGTGCCAGTCCGCCAGTGAGCGCTGTACCTGGAAGGGGGTGTTCTCGAAAGAAATGTTCGGATTCAAGCGATCGGCATGCAGGCTGGGTGCCAGTTTTCCGTGCTTCATCTGCAAGAGAATTTTGGTCAGCCCTGCCATCCCGGCAGCGGCCTCCAGGTGACCGATATTGGACTTGACCGACCCCAATGCGCAGAAGCCCACGTCTGTGGTGTCATGGTGAAAGGCCTGGGTGAGGCCAGTGACCTCAATCGGGTCCCCCAGCGCCGTCCCGGTGCCGTGGGCCTCCACATAACTGACGGTGCGTGCGTGGATGCCTGCTAGATCTAATGTTTTGCGGATCAACTCGGCCTGGGCCTTGGGGTTAGGAACGGTATAGCCGTTGGTCTTACCCCCATGGTTGACCGCCGTCGCCCGAATCACACCGTGGATATGGTCCCGATCCTGCAAGGCCTGGGCCAGGGGTTTTAAGATCACAACGCCGACGCCCTCGCCGGGGACAAAACCGTCGCCCCCCTCCCCAAAACTGCGGCATTTCCCGCCCTTAGAAAGCATTTTCAGGGCCGATAGCTCAACATAGTTGGTGGGGTGCAGGTAAAGATTGACCCCACCTGCGATCGCCATTGGACAAACACCCTGACGTAATCGCTCACAGGCCTCATGGATGGCAACCAACGAGGAGGAGCACATGGTATCAATGGGCATGCTGGGGCCATGCAGGTTCAGCAGATAGGAGACCCGATTAGCCACGGATCCAAAGGACGTGTGGGGATAAAACAGTTTTCCATGCTGACGCCACTCCGCCCCGTGCAGGTCATAACCGGTCTTGGTGATGCCAGCAAACACACCGACATTGCCATCAAACCGAGATTGCAGGGTTTCCCGAGTGTAGCCAGCATCCTCCAGCGCGGCCCAGGCCGATTGCAAGAACAGCCGTTCCTGGGGGTCCATACTCATGGCTTCGCGCCCCGAAATGTTAAAGAACTGGGGGTCAAACTCCGCGAACCCGTCAAGGAAGCTGCCCCACTTGCCATAGCTCATGGCCTGGGCCACCGCTTCCTCCGGTTGCTCCAGATAAAATCCCTCCAGGGACCAACGCTCGGGTGGGATTTCCGTTACACCATCCTGGCCCACAGACAGATTGGACCAGAAGGCCGCTAGCGAATCTGCTTGGGGATAATGACCGCTAATGCCAATGATGGCAATCGGTTCCTGGCGGGGTCCGCCGGTTGCCTTGATAGCCCCGGCGGCCAAAGCGGTCGGGACCGCTGCACTGACAGCTGGTGTGGGATTACCACTAGACTTACCCCCAAAACCACACCAGCGCTGGCAATCCTCTGGATGGTCTGCCACGAAATAATCCGTCAGGGCACTCAAGGTTTGATATTCGAAAAATAGGGTCTTGGAAATTTCCCCAAAGACGGCTTCAAGATCTTGATTGAGATCTGTGATCAGGATCGAATCAATGCCATAGCGCTCAAAGGGCTCCTGGGAGGCAATCCGTTCCGGTGACAGTTTAAGGCGTGCGCCCAACAACTGTTTGAGTTGCTGTAGCGTTGCGGCCCTCAGGGCCTGCTGATCAATCGGCCCAGTCTGGCGGACTGTTTCAGCCTTATGCGGTGTCCCAAACAACCGCTGCCGAATGGTGGCAAGATCTCCAGTAACCACACCCACCTGGGGGTGTTTGGCCATCAGTGCCTGGTAAAAGGCCTGGATGCCGATGGTGGTCTGCATCGCCTTCATGCCGGTCCGTTGGTGCATCAGCGCCACCGTGGCCGCATCCACCTGCATGCCCCCCTGCTGCCAAAGGGGCCAATTGATGGACAGGGTTTGGCCAAATCGTTGCCCTGCGGCCACGAGTCTTTGTCGCTGGGTGGCGAACTGATCCATAAACCCATTGGCAGCGGCATAGTCGGCCTGGCCCAAATTGCCGGTCACCGCCGCCCCGGAAGAAAACATGGCAAAAAAGTCTAAAGGAGTAGCGGCCAGACTTTGGTCAAGGTTAACGGTGCCCTGGACCTTAGGGGCTAGAACAGCTCTAAACTCGTCATCTGGCTTGTGGATGAGGTAATTATCCCGGTGAATTCCTGCTGCATGGATTACGCCATTCAAGGGGCCGTGGTTAGCCTGAATATCCAAAATCAGGGCCTGTACCTGCTGCGGTTGACTGATATCGACCTGGCGATAGTCAATGCGGGTGCCGTTCTGTGCGATCGCATTAAGGCGGGCTTCCTTTTCTAATGTGAGGGGTGATCGGCCAATGAGCACAAGGGTGGCCTGATTAACCCGACTGGCAATTTCACTGGCAAAAATCAAACCGATACCACCGGCCCCACCGGTAATCAGATAAATGCCTTGGTCCTTCCAGGGCAGGCCAGAGGCAGACAGGTCACCAGGACTTAATTCATGCCATCGGAGGACCTGTCGAACCCCATTTTCGTAGCGGATCAGAGTGTCCTGGGCGCAGCGGGCATTAGCTTCGATTTTAGTCAGCAGTCCCTGGTCGGTGTCCCTGACATCCAGGGCGATCACCTGCCCCTCCAGTTTTGGATTCTCCTGCTGGGCAGTGTGCAATAACCCGGCAATGCCCAGCAACACCGAGGCCTCTGCATCGTCAGGAATCACCACCTGCACCAGGGTTTTTGTTCTGCCATGGGATTGCAGTCTATTGCGGACGTGCTGAAAGACCTGCAAGGAAAAGTCGGTATAGGCGGTATCCAGCGGGGTTGAGTGCCGGTCTAAACGGATGACCGAGGCATTGGCTGTCGCCAGCCGTTCGCAGCTCCGTTCTATGGCAGTAGTGGTTTCAGCACAAAGGATAATCAGTCGCTGCATCCCTTCAGGCATAGGCACACCGGAGGGAACTGGGGCCGTTTGCCAGGTGGGAGATGCGAGCAGGTAGTCGCTGGTGTCAGCACCATCAAGGGGCGTAGGCGCTGTAGCCGCCAAGACAGGTGCAGCCCCCATGCCTGTTTGGGTGGCTCCGTTTGCCCAATAGCGTTCCTTGGCAAAGGGGTACGTGGGCAAATGGATGCGGACCGGTTTGCGATCGCCATACAGCCGCTGCCAATCCACTGACCCTCCCTGGAACCAATAATCAGCAATGGCTTCAAACCTCTCCTCTGCCAGCCATTGAGACAGTTGGTCAGGAGAGTTAGCTGCCAGGCTGCCATCAGTTCTCCCCGAGGCCCCATCCGCTAACCAGTCAGTCAGCGCTTGCTGTAGTTCAGCCAGGTTATGGACGACCAATGCCATACGGCAATTCATCGCTTCGCGGCCCGTTTGTAGCGTATAGGCAAGATTCCTGAGGGTCCCTGGCCCGGCAGCCCGCAGAGTGTCACGCAAATACCCCCGCAACTGTTGCACCACCTGTCTGAGCCGCCGCTCATCTTTGGCGGAAAGCGGCACGATCGCAGGATTCGATGGCATTTGAACCGACTCATCCGTGGGTGCCGACAGCGGCGGCTGATACTCACGAATCACAAAATGGACATTGGTGCCACTGTGGCCAAAGGAACTCAAAGCCGCCATTAAGGGCTTGCCATCATCCCTCGACCAATCCGTTGTCTGAGCAGGAATAAAGAAGGGGGCATGGTCAAATTCAATCCGGGGGTTGAGGGTTTCAAAATGGGGTAACCCCGGCAGTTTGCGGTGTTGCAACGATAGCAATACCTTGATCAAGCCAATTATCCCGGCCCCGGCAGCCGTGTGACCAATGTGGGCTTTGGCACTGCCCAGGGCGCAATAGTGCTGCCGATTTGTAAATCTGCGAAATGCCTGGGTCAGGGCATTGGCTTCCACCGGGTCCCCCAGACGGGTGCCCGTGCCATGGGCCTCGACATAGCTGATATCCTCTGGGTTGATGCCATAACGCTGATAAACATCGGTGAGCAATTCTTCCTGGGCCACACCGCTGGGGGCTGTGATGCCGTTGCTGGCTCCGTCCTGATTCAGCCCGGAGGCCGCAATCACACCGTAGATGGGATCGCCGTCCCTTTCGGCGTCTGCCAGGCGTTTCAGTGTGACCATACCGACGCCTTCCGACAACACCATGCCATCACCCTCGGCATCAAAGGTGCGGCAGCAACCCGACGGCGACAGCATTTCAATTTCCGATAGTGAAATTAGATGGGCCTGGTTCATCGACGCATAGACGCCCCCCGCCAGGGCCATGGAGCACTCGCCATTTCTGAGGCTTTCACAGGCCAGATGCAGGGCCGTCGCCGCAGAAGAACACCCTGTATTAACCACCAGGGCCGGTCCCCGCAGATTCAGGAAGTAGGATAGCCTGGAGGCAATAATGGCCTCCGATGCCCCCGTAAAGGTCTCATGGAAATAGCCGTTTGGTTCGGAGCCCACAAAGATGCCAGTCTGAACGCCAGCCAAAGATTTTGGATTGTATCCTGCGTCCTCAAGGGCCTTCCAGCCCTCCTGCATAATCAAGCGCTGATGCGGATTCATGGATTCCGCATCGCGGGGGGAAAGATTGAAGAACAAAGGATCAAAACAATCTCGATCCTTTAGCACACCGCCCTGGTGGCAGTAGGTTTTACCCTTTTGCCGCTGTGGGCTGTAGTACGTTTCACGGTCCAGATAATGGGCCGGCAATTCGATCACCGCGTTCTGACCGCTGAGCAGGTGTTGCCAAAAGTCGGGGGGGGTTTGGGCACCAGGGACCTGTAGGGAAAGTCCGATAACGGCAATGTCGGTGGCAGCTGGGGAGGTGCTAGGGGATTGGGAAACGGTCGGTGTTGTCTGCGGCCTTGATCTGGGTGCCTGCCCAGGGCTGGAGGCGGGGGTAGTCTGGGTTCCCAGGGGTTCCTGGGCACCCGGTGTCTCTAACTCGGGGGCTCGATCGGGCGCAGGCGGGGTAATGCGATCGCCATAGGCTTCCAGAACATGGGCACTGAGTCGCTCCACGGTGGGGTAATTGAAAATAATCGTCGTATTCAGGTCAATATCTAACGCTGCACTGACTAAGGTGATAAACTGCGCCCCTAAGATGGAGTCCACACCGTAATCGGAAAATGACACATCCAGTTCGAACCGACTGTCATCCAGCCGCAGGGTCCGAGACAGGCAAGCGACGATCTGCTGTTGCACATAGGCCGATTTGTCTATGGTTGGCACCGTGTGGCTCTCTAGTGGCTGGTGACGCTCCGCCACGGGCAAGGCGATCGGTTCAGGGGCAACTTGAGATCGCTTCTGTCTAATCACGCCGTCGCTTTCCGCCACAATAATTTGCTGGGCCAGGGGTTGGGCCGAGGGCACCGGCAGTTGGATGTGCTTAAAGCCAGTCTCCGCCAAGAGCTGCCGCCAAGCATCGGGGGTCAGGCCGGGACTACCGGGAATCCGCAGGTGAGTATCTTGGGCCAGGGACCAACCGTCGATTAAGCCAAAAATTAAGGTGGCAAATACCGTTTTGGCGGTCATCTCATTGAGCAGTAGCACCCCATTTTCCGCCAGGGCGGCCTTGGCATTGCGCACCGTATTACCCATGGAGTGAGTGGCATGCAATACATTGGTGGCAATCACCAGGTCATAGGTCCCCACCTCCAAACCCTGTGCCGCCAAGGGCTGCTCGATGTCACAAATTTTGTATTCCAGGTAGGGATGGGTCGCACCATACCGCTGGGCGGCATCCATCAAAAACGAATTGGAAATGTCCGTGTAGCAATAGGTTGCGATCGCCTGTTTGAACGGGGCCAGGTGGGGCAGCACTGTGGATGTGGTCCCACCGGTCCCCGCACCAATTTCGAGGATGCGAATTTGGGCTTGAGGATCGACGTCCAGGCGCTGCTGTAACCAGGCAGCAGCAACTTCCGCCAGGGCCGTATTAAAGAAATGGGCGATGGAGTTGTCCTTATAGAGGACTTCCATTTTGTTCACGGCACCTGCCGGAAATAGAATGTCCGTAATTAATGTGTGGCCGCGCACAATGGCAGGCAGTGCCCGAAAGCATTCATCAATGATGGCGGTCAGTGGCCGCATCTCATCATCCTGATCGGTCTGTTGACAAAACGCCTGCCATTGCCGCCAGATCAGCTCAGGGTTTTCAAGCAATGCGGCATCCTCAACGGTGATGGTGCCGTTGTTGAGGTGGACCCATCCCTGTTGGCCAAAGGCCGACATCACCTCATCCCACCAAATCTGATACTTGGCCAGCACCCCCGTGCGCTGTCGCAATGTGGCACTGTTTTCGATGACGCCGTTCTGCAATACACCCATTTGCAAAAACTGGGCCAACAATAATTTCACCATCCAGCCATCCAGCTCAGCCAGAAGCGGATGCACGGCTGGAACTGCAATTGCGGGTGAGAAGTCCGCCAGGGTCGGCAAGCATGACGGCACAACTCTGGGTGCCTGGGCTATGGTCTGATCCAACACCACACCCCGAGGGGGCCTTGAGGCATCGGATTTGATAAAGGCCCATGGGGAGAGGTTGCTACTGATGCACTGTTCTAATACCCCCATGCCCACGTCAGCATTGATCGGCTGTACTCCCTCGGTCTCTTGGAGATGCCGCCTGAGGGTATCCGAGATTCTGGCACCGCCGCCGATGCTCCAAAAGCCCCAGTTGATCACCTTGACAGGGATAGAGCAGATCTGGGAGAGCCCCAGGGCAAAGGCATCTTGGAAGACACAGCCAGCCGCATAGCTGCTCATGCCCCGCACCTTGCCAAAGGAGGCCAGGGACGAGAAGAAAAGGATGACATCCAACGGCGCGTCTGCAAACACCTGGGCAACTCGCACTGTGATATCAACCTTGGAGGAAAGGACGGAGCGGAATTGGGCCTCATCCATAGCCGTTAAACTCTGGTCATAGCTGCCCAGGGCCGAATGCACCACCCCGTGAATCGAGCCGTACTTTTGTTGAACGGCGTTGCGAACCCTCTCCAGGTCACTGACGTTGGCGGCATCCGCCGAAAGATACCAGGGAGCCGCCCCCAGCGCTGCCAGGGCGTCGATTTTGGTTTGAATATCCGGATTCAAGGGCCGCCGTCCCACCCAAATCACCTGGGCCTGCCAATGCTGGATCAGATGTCGAGACAGCACCTCCCCCAGCCCTCCCGCGCCACCAATGATGATGTACGTACCCTGGGTCCGGAACGGTTCTGGGTTGACCGCCAGATCCTGCACCGGTATTAGCGCTTGCTGGAACCACTGGTTTCCCCGGTAGGCCAGGGCTTCCCCTTGAGGGTTGGGGGGGATGGTCCACAGGTCATCCGGCCAGGGCTGGGCGTCCAGATCCAGCAGCCGCACCTGCCATTGGGGAAATTCCTTCGCCATACTGCCGACAAATCCATGGATACCGGCATGGATGGGATGAATGGGCTCCGTCGGAAGCACGGCCTGGGCCTGGTCAGTAATTACGGTCCAACCCAGAGTTTTTTGACCATAGCCCAGGGAAAGCAACGCTTTGACTAACCGAAAAAGTTGAATGACGCCGATGTCCTGGGCCTCAATCACCCGGTCGTCCACTAGCGATAATGGCTCAGTTTCAGGCGCAATCCAGAGGATATGAGCCAACCCTGGTAGGCGATCCAAGACGGCAGACCACGGGTCCAAATCGGCGGTATTGGGCAGCTCCAATGGCTGTGCCGACGGATATTCCTGGCGTACGGCCCTCAGCTGATCCAGCGTGCCGCCAATGATGGCAATGGCGGCATTGCCATCGGGAAATCGCTCCACTGCTTTGGGGCAAACCCCATCCCACACCGGGTGCAACGTCCACTCGGTCACCGTCTGGGCATCTAGCTCCTTAGCAACGGTTTTATGAATGGCGGTGTCATGCACGGCGATGTCATGGACAGCTGGCTTCGACCGTTTTAGTTCTGGCAGCCAATAGCGCTCCCTGGCAAAGGGATAGGTGGGCAAACTGACGATACCGGGTTGGGTGGCCTGGTATAGCCGCGTCCAGTCGATGCTCAGACCTTGGGTCCAGAGTTCCAGCAATTTGCTCAGCTTGCCCCGTTGTATCCAGCGGTCAACCGTCTCGCCGAAGTCCTCGTCGTTGCTAATTAAAGCTAGGGGGGTGCGATCGCGCCCCCTACGCCCCTGAAAACAATTCGCCCCCCGGTTCCGCCCCTGCAAAAACCCATCCAGGTTGTCCAAGAGTTCATCCAGGGTCGACACCGCCATGGCCAACCGTTCATCCATGGCGACGCGACCCAGTTGAAGCGTATAGGCAATGTCTTGCAGTCGCCCGTCCAGCGCTGATCGATGGTCCACCAGAAAATCCTTGAGGCGTTTGGCATACACCTGCAACCGCTCCTGGGTTTTCGCCGATAGAACGATGCCCACCGGGCGGCCCGGCTGGGGAGTAGCCCTGATTGGGGAAGGGGAACCTGTAGCGGCAGGTCCACCGGGATACTCTTCCACCACCACATGGGCGTTAGACCCACCCGCACCAAAGGATGAAAGGCAAGCGATGCGCGGGACTTCCTGGGTGGCATCGTTGACGCCCACGGTGGGTCGCGGCCAATCTGCCAATGTCTGTTGCAGCTGGAACGGAGTATCGTCAAACTCAATATGGGGATTTAACTGGGCTGCATGCAGACTGGGCACCAGCTGTCGATGGCGCATCTGTAGCAAAATCTTCACCAGACCAGCAATGCCAGCTGCCGCCTCCAGATGGCCCAGGTTGGACTTGACCGAGCCCAGAGCACAGAACCCCGTGGCGCTTGTATCCGCTCGAAATGCTTGGGTCAGTCCCTCCACTTCAATCGGGTCGCCCAGGGAGGTGC
>NZ_QXHD01000004.1:3588421-3617751 GCF_011009555.1 Adonisia turfae CCMR0081
GTTGTTGCTAATACATACACAAACTTTTGAAAAGAATTGTTTGTCATTCCCTCAGTGAAATCTCTTGGAAGCCAGTGAGCGACTTTTTAGCGATGGATTGTACATGCGAGGTGAGGGGTTGAGCCCCCTCATCACCCTAAGCTACTAGCCGATAAATTTAGGCTAGTAGTTAGGCTAGTTATTTTTAGCAATCGCTGAAAGGAGGGCGAACGAGGGGACTCGAACCCCCGAATGGTGGAACCACAATCCACTGCCTTAACCACTTGGCTACGCTCGCCGTGTTCGAGTTTCCATAATATCACCCCTGTTCAGCGATTACATGGTTTTCCTGAATATTTTGCAATTAAAAGTTTAACCGATGACTGGGTTGGGCTTACTAAATGCACCCTTGATGATAGATTGAGTTGATTAAATAAGGATGGAAATAGCATCAACCACAACAGAAATCTGGCATGATTCCGTGGATACTACTAAAGTAAGTAGTGTTTATAACAATTGGTGTGTAAGCCGATTATCAAATTGTTTGGGGTCAAGTTGAGAGTGAAAACCTTGATTATGCCCAGCAGCGTTATTCCGGCAACGTTATCAAGAATGTGTGGACTACATAACGTGTGTTGAATAGTTTCCAAGTCTGTTCTAGAGGCATATTGGTAGGTCGCTATACCCGCTGGAAAGTTAGTGAATCTACAGCTACAGCATCGGTTTGCTGCTAGATTAGTGCGCTCACTAGTTATTCCAGCGTCATTAGCTTTGGTTCCTAAAGACAGACATCGGGACAGTGTCCCGGGGATTTATTGATTTCGTCTCACCCTAACAATCTCATTTAAAACTTCTCGTGACATCTACAGCCTATCTTTTGATTTCCCATGGCAGTCGTGATCCACGGCATCAAATCGCTATAAATCGATTGGCTCAGCTAATCAGAGAGCGACTTAACCCGTCTCTAGTGAGCCCATGGAGCAGTCAGTCTTGTGGCCCAGTGATGGTGCCAGACAATCGGTTTACTCCTAAAACGGTTTTAGGTGCTAATCGTCAACAGGCGACGGTATTAGCGGTTGCGCCAGCGTTTAGGTCGACTGTGACTGCCACTACCACTCGATTGCCTCAGGACCGCTTTATTGTTGGAACTGCTGTTTTAGACTGTGGACTTTTGCCGCTACATCAGCAGATTTGTGAATTTGGTCGACGGCTGAGTTCTGCTGGTATCGATCGCTTACACTTGGTGCCGCTGTTTTTGTTGAAGGGTAAGCATGTTATGCAAGATTTACCCGATGAAGTGGATCTAGCTCGCCACGAGCTGGGTGATGTCATTGAGTTGGAACTGGGTCATCATATTGGCGGTGCCCCAGGCATGCATGAACTGATTCAAAATCGATTTTTCCATTCCCCGAAGTCAGGGCGTTTAATCGTTGCCCACGGTAGTCGACGAGTGAGGGGAAATCGAGCTGTGGATAATTTGGCGAAGTCTTTGGGGACAGCGGTTGCTTACTGGACAACTGAGTCTGATATTCAGAACCAAACGATTCATTTAATGCAGCAGGGCTGTTCGACGCTGACTATTTTTCCCTATTTTCTGTTTGCTGGTGGAATTACAGATGCAGTGGCTCATTTGACTGAGGAGTTAGCTGAGCGCTTCCCGCGCACCAATTTCCGGTTATTGCCACCATTAGGGGCCACGTTTGACGTGGCTAATATAGTTGTGCAGACCTTGGGCCACAGCACATCCTCATAATGGTTGTGCTGAAGAGTACGATTTTTAGCCCTTGATTCAGACGATCCATGGGACAACAATGGGACAAATATGACTTAAGGTTAAGGATATCTTAAGTAAAATTAAGCAGGTACATCATTGCTGTTGTATCGATTTTGGCAATCAATGCTGGGTTAGGTTTGCCAGAATTGATCAATCATATCCATCCCATTGCAACTGACATGTCTCATTCCCTGACTCAAGATACGTTTGGCAAAGTCTATTTGGTGGGGGCTGGTCCTGGTGATCCAGGCCTTCTAACTTTAAAAGCTAAGGGTCTGTTAGAGCATGCGGATGTGGTGATTCATGACGCTCTAGTGAGTCCGCCAATTTTGGCCATGATTAGTGAGCATACTCAGGTGATTGATGCGGGTAAACGTCGCGGGCGTCATTCTATGGTGCAACAAGATATTACCCAGCTTTTGATTGAGCAGGCGCAAATTAATGCTGTGGTGGTTAGGCTGAAAGGGGGGGACCCGTTTGTGTTTGGCCGAGGTGGTGAAGAGATGATGGGGTTGCTGGAAGCTGGGATTGATGTGGAGGTGGTGCCAGGTATTACGGCTGGCATTGCGGCTCCTGCCTATGCGGGTATCCCAGTAACGCACCGCAATTACAGTTCGTCGGTGACGTTCGTAACTGGCCATGAGGCTGCGGGTAAGTATCGCCCGCAGGTCAATTGGTCGGCATTGGCCCATGGCTCGGAAACCATTGTTATTTACATGGGTGTGCACAATTTAGTGAACATTGTGTCGGAACTTACGGCAGCTGGCATGGCTGAGGAAACGTCAGTGGCTTTGGTGAGATGGGGAACGCGACCTGACCAGGAAGAGTTGATTGGAACATTGGCTACAATTGTTCAGCAAGTTGAGGAACAGCAGTTTCAAGCACCTGCGATCGCAATCATTGGTCGTGTTGTCGATCTGTATGAAACATTGGCCTCTGCATCGCCGATGCATTCTCCCCATTGGCAAACGGTTCAGGCAAGATAACCGATCGGGAGAATATTGGGTCTGTCCTGATTGCAATGAATGGGGATAGGTAATTCAAAATGGACAATGGGGAGCAATATGGGAGCGTAATTGAGCTGTCGGTTACGGATGCTGCTAATGAAAGAATTGATCGGTGGCTCTCCCAGAATTGTGATTTATCCCGCAATCGTATTCAAAAGTTGATTGAGCAAGGGGCCCTGAGGATTAATGATCAGCCCTGTATCAATAAAAAGGTAATCGTTAGTTCAGGGGATTGGCTACAGCTAAAAATTCCTGAGGTTGAGGCATTTGAATTAACGCCAGAGGCGATTCCCCTCGATATTTTGTACGAAGATCAATACCTGCTGGTGGTAAATAAGCCTCCAGGCATGGTGGTACATCCAGCTCCAGGTCATCCCAAAGGCACGTTAGTCAATGCCGTGTTGGCCCATTGTGGCGATCAGCTGACGGGGGTGGGCGGTGTGCAACGCCCTGGGATTGTGCACCGTTTGGATAAAGATACAACTGGGGCGATGGTGGTGGCTAAGACGGAGCCGGTATTGCATCATCTACAGGGACAAATTCAGGCGAAAACAGCCCAGCGAGAATACCTTGGCGTCGTTTTTGGAGTGCCGAAGCTCCCAGAAAATCAGGATGTTGGGATTGTGGATGCTCCCATCGGACGTCATCCGAGGGATCGAAAAAAAATGGCGGTGGTGCCCATTGAGAAAGGAGGGCGGCGAGCCGTTACCCACTGGCGTATTCAGGAGCGTTTGGGCAACTACACATTAGTGCATTATCGATTGGAAACGGGGCGCACCCACCAAATTCGAGTGCATAGTGCGCTACTGGGGAACCCCATTGTGGGGGATATGACCTACGGCTCAGGACGCTCCATAGGGGTAAAGTTACCAGGTCAGGCGTTGCATGCTCGCCAGCTAACGCTGACTCATCCGATAACGGGAAAAGATGTGGTTGCGATCGCACCTCTCCCCCCACAGTTTGAAACCCTGCTTCAAAGATTACGACAACGCTAGAAATACTAGAAATATCTACGTGCTAATAAAAAAGGGAGTGGATCCAGAAAATCTACCCCCTTTTTAATTTTTAAGAGTTATAAAAAATCCTAAGCACCTTGCTTAGCTTTTTCAACAGCGGCAGCTGCTACAGGATCATTAATGGGGAAATTAACTCGACGGTAGGGCACACCCGACGTAAAGTTAACGCTCACAGCTGATACTCGCTGGGAAGGCAGGGGCTGGCTGTTGCTTAACCCACGAGCCATATCCATAAACAACGCTGGGCTACCAGCCTTAGGCTGCTTCTCTTGCGGTGTAAAGCGACGGACAGAAGATTGGAAGACAGGCTTGGGGAAACCCAAGATAGACCGGTAGTACTCGTCGTAGCGAGGTGACTTGATGTTGAAAGGCAGTTCACCTTGATTACGAGTAGGTAGAACACGACGACGCTGATAGGGCAGAATGTCATCGCCAAAGTTGTCTAAATACTCATCACTATCGAGGAGAGCATCAACAAACCCTTCAATACCTTTGGTCGCTACTATAATCGACCAGGCTAAAGTTTCTTCCTTATTAAAGATGTCACGGCCCAGAACTCGCTGAACTGTCTGCTCCACAAAACGATAGTTGTTATTCATTTTGTAGAAGCTGTTGCGATAAGTGTTAGCCAACAGCAGACCACGTACAAATTCACGTACGGTGATTTGGTTACTACGCAACTGAGATTCTAGGAATTTTTCCCGGTCAGCTTTAAATGCATGGAAAAAGATCTGACGGTAGGCCGCTTCAATCAGATCGTCGATATCAGTCGAAGAAAGAATATTCTGAGTCGAATAGATCTTAGGCTGATCATCCCCAGGAATTTCATAGCCCTCAACCCGAGAATTTTGAGTAACCGGTGAATAGTTCAGCAGAGGAATCGCCACTTGAGAATCTCCAGAATATGAGGAAATTTAACAAACGTTAATCATAACTATAAGGGTTTATGGGATCGGCACCGGATATTGTCGGGCAAAATAATACACAGCTTAACATTGAAAAAAAGGACCGTTTGTCAAGCTACCTATGGGTTTCTGGCGTTTATAAAATCTAAAAACTGCTGCCATTGAACCGGAGTATTGCAATTTCGTAACATATTAGAATCTGCACTGGATAGCGGCACAATTGTTTCGGTTGCTAACCATCGTTGGAATGATCGGATATTATCTGCCAAAGCCTTGTTTAGACTAGGAATGCAGCGACGGTGATAAAACCCGCAGAGGGGTTCCCAGCGATCGCCTGCTTTCGGTAGGGTTGCGATCGCATTCTCATCTATCGTTTTCAGCTGCTCCTGCCATTGCTGGATTGTGGTTGTATCAAGAGCGGGCATATCGCAGGCCAGCAGGAGCAGCCAGTCAGGAATTTCCTGGTCCCGTCTCTGACTTTGGGCCAAAATCATGGACCAACCTTGAGCTAACGCAACCAGTGGGCCAGCCCCAGCAGCTTCTTCCTTTAGCAAAATGACAGTTGACGTCAAGCGACTGGCGTATTTTGCTGGCCAAGGAGTTAATACATAGGTATGAGCTGCACACCTTTCGGCCACGGAGCAAGTCTGCTGCAGTAACGTTAATGCCTCCCCTGTTTGCCCTGCCATCGGTAATGTCAGTAGGGCCTTATCTTGCCCCATGCGGCTGCTTCGCCCCCCGGCTAATACTAAAGCAGCAGTCCTATGCCCATCATGAACTGATTGATTGACGTCACAGTCTCCGTTCATTGGCGACGTTGGCGATTAGCCCACAGCTGCCCTCTATAAAAATATGACAGCCCCATAAACCCAGACAGCACTGCATAAGCAACGCGGATGCCCCAGCCCGCATTGTTGAAAAGCCAGTTATAAATATCGAAAGCCAACCTTAATAACCCCGTCTGCTGTTGCCCTAAATCAGTCAACTGAGTTTGCAGTGGGCTAGTATCATTGGGATTTTCCAGATTGTCTAATCGAGTCGGTGGGGTCGCTCGAGTGGCCGTATACCAGTAAAATCCCACATTGCCAGACTTTGCCGTCTCCCGTCGCAAAAAATCGTCAGTGAGCTGTTGAGCGTGAGTGATCGATAAACTTTCTTGGTTGGCGACCTGTCTGACCCAAGCGTTATAACGCACTCGGTGGCCAAGCATCAGAACCAACGGTAGAGTGATGCCAAGTAGCACCAAGCGCAGGTTGAGGTTGCTGGCTGTGGGTAAATAGTAGGTGAGTGCACCCAGGGTGACCCCTAACAGCGCTAACAGGATTGGGCTAGCAAGTTCAGCAATTTCAAGAGACGCGAGAACACCACCCACAATGGGCAAGGAATATACGTATGAGTCAACACTCCAAACAATGGCAAGTTTGGAAACGATAGCCAATACACAGGCAAGGATGCCGAGTAAAAAATAAATCCCAATGTGTCTTGGACGTGACTTCACTTGCATGAACAACCGAAACAGAGGATTAGTAACGCCTTGTGTCAGGCTAAAAATGCCTATGGAAAATCATTTTCTGCCTAGAAGGTGACAAACACGCCAACAACGATACCACTCGACTGGCTTTTCTCCCATGATGGAGTCATGAGCAAAATAAAATAGTACAATTGAACTAATATCCATTAAATCAAGTGGAGTTTGGTTGTGATGTCTTCTGTCCAAACGGGTCAACTCATCTCACTGTTGGTCAATAACGTCTTGATGGTGATCATCGTGATGACGGTGACTCTAGCTGCTTGGCTGCGGTGGTGCTGGTTGCGCTCAGGCAGTACGGTGACCCGAGGAATAAGACGGCGGTGTCGGTGGGCTTACCTTAGTTTTGTGCTGACAGTCGCCACGCTGCTGGGCATGTTGACCAGTTTAGGTGTGCTGACCCTGCGTGCCATGATTGCTGTTAATGCTCTGGTAGTTGGGGCAATGGCTATTTTTTTGTTAAGTGTGATTACTCTGTTAATAGCCTTGGGGCTATGGTTTGTTGACCTATGTAGCGATCTGCCTGCTGTCCCGGTCGGTCGGCGGTCTAGGGAGGGTGATCTGCTTCATGCCCCGCCGATAGCTCTGCTACCTGCTTCGATGGCAACGGGTACTCGTCGTCGTCGCGTCCAGCGTAGACAGCGACGGTAATCAGAAAACCAGAATCAGCAAGATTTTCAAAAAGAAACCCCTGCTAGGACAATCTGGCAGGGGCGTAATGATATTAGATGTGAGTGTATATGGTTAACCCATGCTGGCCAGTTCACGCTGAGCTAAGGCGAACCGCTTGAGGATTTTGTCTGCCATCTGAGCAGGGGTCAATCCTAGGGCTGTTTTGGCTTGAGCTTGAGTAGCATGATCCACCAAGATGTCAGGGATGCCCAGACGCAAAATGGGTACGTTGACATCGTTATCTAGTAAGGCTTCTGCTACGGCTGAACCGAACCCACCCATGAGGCAGCCCTCTTCAAAGGTGACGACCCGTTGGATTTTCTGAGCCAACGGCGCAATCAATTCCTCATCTAGAGGTTTCACAAAGCGTGCGTTGATCACAGTCGCTTCAATGCCATGCTCACTTAAAATCTCTGCCGTTTGCATGGTTGAGTAAACCATGGAGCCGTAGCCGAGCAAGAGTAGGTCATCACCCTGGCGTAGAACTTCTCCTTTGCCAATGGGTAGAGCTTCCCAACCTTCTTCCATGAGCGGAGCGCCATAGCCACTGCCTCGGGGGTAACGTACTGCAATGGGGCCATCAGTGTGCTCAATGCCCGTAACAATCATCTGCTGAAGCTCGGCCTCGTCTTTAGGGGCCATAACCACCATGTTGGGGATAGAGCGCAGATAGGAAATGTCGTACATGCCCTGGTGGGTAGGACCGTCAGCACCGACAATGCCCGCGCGATCTAGGCAGAAAAATACCGGCAGGTTTTGGATGCAAACATCATGGACAATCTGGTCGTAGGCGCGTTGCAGGAAGGTGGAGTAGATAGCGGCCACTGGGCGCATTCCTTCACAGGCTAGACCTGCTGCCAGGGTAACGG
The DNA here is from genome assembly GCF_011009555.1 of Adonisia turfae CCMR0081. Taxonomy (GTDB): domain Bacteria; phylum Cyanobacteriota; class Cyanobacteriia; order Phormidesmidales; family Phormidesmidaceae; genus Leptothoe; species Leptothoe turfae. The sequence continues at coordinate 3,596,172 of NZ_QXHD01000004.1, forward strand.
CATGCTGTTCGGCGATACCAACATCTATATATTGCTGAGGGAGTGTGGCTTGGAGCTTCTCGAGGCCAGTACCGGTGGCCATGGCTGCTGTAATGCCAACAACCTTCGGATTATCTTCTGCCAGTTTGACCAGAGTTTCTGCAAAAACCTTGGAATATTTTGGAGGCGTTGGCTTCGTAGATGGATACCCCTTGCCAGTCGTTAAGTTGAAGGGGGACTGAGCGTGATAGCCCACCTGATCTTTTTCAGCGATTTCATACCCTTTGCCTTTGATCGTAGACACATGTACTAATACAGGTCCCCCTTTGGCATGGGCTTCTTTAAACGTGTTGATCAGTTCACTTAAGTTGTGCCCATCAACCGGACCCATGTAGGTAAAGCCGAGTTCTTCAAAAACAGCCCCTACTTTAGACATTGCCAACCGTTTCATCCCTTCCTTGACTCGGTCTAATTCCGGTGAGAAAGAATCACCGACGAAGGGTATTTGTTTTAATTGCTCCTCAAGGTTATCGCTGAGAAACTGTATTGGTGGGCTCAGGCGAATTTTATTGAGGTAACGAGGAATTGCACCGACGTTGGGAGAGATGGACATTTCATTGTCGTTAAGCACCACCACCAGGTTGGTGTTGGGTAGGTGCCCGGCATGGTTGATGGCTTCTAGGGCCATACCTCCGGTGAGCGCCCCATCACCGATAATGGCAGCGACTTTATAGTCATCCCCTTGTAAATCGCGGGCAATCGCCATGCCTAATGCGGCAGAAATGCTGGTGGATGCATGGCCAGCCCCAAAATGATCAAACTTACTTTCGCAGCGCTTGAGGTAGCCAGCCACACCATCCTTCTGTCGTAGGGATGAAAAGTCGTTGTAACGGCCTGTAATTAATTTGTGAGGATAGGCCTGGTGCCCTACATCCCAGACGACTTTGTCACGATCTAAATCCAGGGTTTGATATAAACCCAACGTTAGCTCTACCACGCCCAGCCCCGGTCCCAGATGCCCTCCGCTGGCGGATACCGTTTTAAGATGCTTTTCTCGAATTTGCTGGGCAATGGCTTCTAACTGTTTCACAGACAAGCCATGCAACTGGTTTGGATGGGTGATTTCACTCAGATGCATGTTAAAGACCCTCTAGATCGTTTGCTGTAATTATGTGTGGCGTTTTTGTAGTGCCGCTCATTTATGAGTCTGAAAGAATAACCTGGATTATTTCCGAACTCAGAAACGGCTCATGTTTTGTCACTCATTCACTGTAGATTAGATCAGGGTTTCAAAGGACAATGATTACAAAATTACCGTTGTCTTATTTAACGATTAATATGCATAGGTAATCTGTTTGCCATTCACTGCATTGCTATGCATGGCATGGTGATTTTGGCAGCAATTTAGGCGCATCGAATGCTAATTAGCAATCTCTGTTCTATTAGACCTATTGATAATGATTAATATGACTGCTACTTCAGTTTTGCATCGTTGTTTAGTGCGTTCACTACTTATGCCAGTGACCCTTGGTTTGGCCACGGCTTCGCTGGTGGCTTTGCCTGGCTATGCAGAAGAAGATGATAGCTATGGTCAATGTGTGGCCGCTCTTAAAGACAGCGGGGTGAGTGCAGAGCAAGCAACGGCTAGCTGTGCTGGTGCTCGCTTCCCAGGTACTCTTGGCGAATGTGTTGTAGATGTTAGTCAGGACGCTGGCATTGGCGCGTTGGATGCTCTAGAGGGCTGTGAGCGTTCCCGTCGCCCTGATGACGTTGCTGATTGCACTGTTGATATTCACCGAGCGTTGCTGACACAGCCGTCAGTCAATGCCTTAGAACACTGTAGCCGCAGCTTACTGCCAGAACGATTTGGCCAATGTGTTGTCGATCTTAGTGATGAGGCTCAATTATCGGTAGATGCCGCCCTCGACCAATGTATTCGAGCTGGCTACCGTCCCTGGACAACGTCTCCCCGGCAGTAGCTGCTATCCAAAATAAGCAGCACTTGATTAGGTGCTCCAGCGGCTGGCGATGGGCATGCGCCAGCCAAGGCCAAAGGCCCGATCGGTTACTTTTAGTACTGGTGGGGCCTGTCTTCGTTTAAACTCGGCACGGGTTAGTAGGCGCACAATTTTACCGACAACAGTGGGATCGTGCCCTGCGGTGACAATATCGTCTGTGGACTGATGGCGTTGAATTAGGCGTTCGAGAATATCGTCAAGGATGTCATAGGGGGGCAGGGAGTCTTGGTCAACTTGGTCAGGACGTAGTTCTGCACTTGGGGGTTTTGTCAGAATGTTGTTGGGAATGATTTCTGTTTTACGATCGCACTCGATTAGACCTAGGGCAGTGTCTGTTGTTTGAATACAGTGATTCAGCCAATGGCATAGGCTGTAAACTTGGGTTTTGGGCACATCGGCAATGACAGCTAAGCCGCCATTCATATCGCCGTACAGGGTACAGTAACCCACTGCCATTTCTGATTTGTTGCCAGTGGAGAGTAACAAATGACCAAATTTATTGGTGATGGCCATGAGCAAATTGCCCCGAATACGGGACTGAAGATTCTCTTCGGTAACGCCGGGTTCAGTGCCGGTAAAGAGATCAAGCAGCGTGTTGTCGTAGCCCGCCATGAGTTCGCCAATGGGCAGTTTTTGTGTGGTGATGCCTAGATTATGGGCGAGTTTTTCAGCATCGCTAATGGAGTGGTCAGAGCTATAGGGCGAGGGCATGAGTACGCCTAGAACGTTATCGGGACCCAGGGCAGCGGTTGCGATCGCAGCCACCAATGCGGAGTCAATGCCACCACTAAGACCCACGACAGCTTTACTAAATCCACACTTACGGCTGTAGTCCTTAACGCCTAGAACTAAGGCCGACCATATCTCTGCTTCTGGAGTATCTAGCAGCGGGTGAATAGTTCCAGGGACCAGAGTTTGCTGTTCCAGGTCATAGTCCACTATCTGAACCGCTGGTTGAAAGCTGGTGCTACGGCTGACCACAGTTCCTTGACGATCCATGGCAACACTGCAGCCATCAAAAATCAAGTCGTCGTTGCTCCCCACCTGATTGACATAGATGATCGGGCAGCTATGCTGACGGGCCGCATGGGCAATCATTTTCTCTCGTAATGCTTGTTTACCCACCGTAAAGGGTGATGCCGAGAGATTAACCACCAGATCTACACCTGCTGCCACCACCTCGGCTGTGGGGTTGACCTTATAGGTCCGCTGTCCCCAAAAGTCATCTTCATTCCAAAGATCTTCACAAATGGTGACGCCAATATGCAATGAGCTGCCACCGGCTTCAAGGGTAAAATGATTGGGGTCGGTACCCGATTCAAAGTAGCGATCTTCATCAAAAACGTCATAGGTTGGCAGCAGACGTTTATGAAACACAGTTTTAATGGTGCCGTTTTCTAACAACGCCATGCTGTTGTAAAGAGGTTTTTGCCCTTTGTTACCTGCGTCAGTATTGGGTTGGGCCAGGCCTATTAAAGTGGTTAAGCCTTGGGGTAAGTCTTTGGCCAGTTTTTCTAAAACAGTCTGCATCTGTTGGATAAAGCCAGGACGCAATAATAAGTCTCTTGGTGGATAGCCACACAAGGAGAGTTCTGGCGTGAGTAAAAGATGGACCCCTTGTTCTGCCGCATTTTGCGCAGCGGCTAAAATCTGTTGGGCATTACCAGTAAGGTCGCCGACAGTGGGATCGAGTTGAGCAATAGCGAATTTCATGGTGAGTTAAATGGTAATGGAGAGATGTTCCATGGAACGTCTGTACAGGGGGGTGTTAATGGAGAGACGTTCCATGGAACGTCTATACAGGGGGAGTGATCCTGTAGGGTGGGCACGGCCCACCATGGCAGAATTAAAATGGAGCGTTTTAAACAAAGACCATTGGTTTATCCTTGAGTGGTTCAAACGCCTCTGCATCAAACCGATACAGGCTGGCAGGGCGTCCCGCTCCGCGAGAGGTTTTAATACCTGTATCTTCCAAGAAACCAAGCTTTAAGAGACGAGTACGAAAATTTGAATAATCAGAGAAATCTTCACCTAAGATCGTAATATACAGCTGATATAAATCGCTGAGGGTAAACATCTCGGGGAGTACATCAAAGGCAACGGGGCTGTATTTCACCTTGTTACGCAGGCGCATGGTGCCATAGGTGAGAATCTCTTGATGGTCAAAGGCAAGGTCCGGTAGATGGTCTAGGGGATACCAGGCAATCCCGCTGACACCATCGGCGATGAGCTCGGCTTCTGCATACCGTACAAGGGCAAAATAGCTGACTGAGAGATAGCGCACATTGTAGGCATCTTCGGCTTCACGTGGGTCTCGTTTAGGCCCCCCAAAGGAATAAAGCTGTTCTACATAGAGATTTTTGACCCGAATTTTTTCAGAGAGGACTCGGTAGGATGCTGTTTCTAACGATTCACCTTGTCTTACCAGGGTGCCCGGTAACGACCACTGTCCTAAGAAGGGGTCTTCGTGGCGCATCACCAACAGCACCAACAGCCGATTGAGCTCGGTATCGACCGAGAAAATAACGTTATCAATGCCCACTTTAAAGTCGGCTAAGGGATGGTTGGTGTGTTTTCCGGGCATGGATACAGGTTGTGTTGGTGGATGTAGGCTTGCACGACAGCGGGGATTTCATCGGGTTGTTCTAGGCAGCCCTGGCGGAGCGTGCTGGAGGATATGTGATGTTGACTTAGGGGCGTGGCGATCGCCACATTTGCCCCCAGCGATCGCAAATGGTCTAACTCAGTTTTATTGAGCCCATAGCCGGGGCGTGGAAAGACCAATATCTTGGCCCACCGCATCACATCCTCTGAGCGATACCAACTGGGTAGCTGTTTAACTAAGTCGGCTCCAATCACAAAGGTAAATTCGGCGTGGGGCCAGATGCGTCGAGCCCGCTCTAGGGTAACGGCGGTATAGGGGTGGCTTAGTTCCCGATGTAGCTTGATGGTGCCGGGGGTATTGAGATCTGCGATCGCAAGTTCCAGCATATCCATTCGCATTTCAATGGGAGATTGGTTTTCTTTCCATGGATTATCCGACGCCCACACTGCCACATGATCAAACTGATGCCCCAACGTTGCCACAATACTGCGATGGCCATTGTGGGGCGGGTCGGCACTGGTCCCAAAAAGTGCCACGCGGAGTTGGTTGGCAGGGGGAATAGTCACTGGCAGTCGCAGGGTAAAGAAGTCTCCTATGAGATTATTCGACATATCCTTAGGTAGATGCTGCATAGTGAATACGAATTTTGTAAGTTTTGCATTGGGTGCTAGATGCAAAATAGGCAAAACTCACCTCACAGGAGTTTCAATTAACAGTAGCGAGGTGACTACGGCGAGTGCAATTGGTTAGATCCCGCAGCGCAGTCGAAATTTCTGCCTGGGGTACGACAGGCTGATACACATCACGTACCGACAATGGCAGTTGTGCCACAGATTGGCTGGCTCGTTCTCGAATTGTCTCTAATGGATCGTCAGGGACTAGCCGGACTCCGTTTCGCATAATGGGGTTTAATAGCCCGCCGCTATCCGCAGACGTGGCTTCTTCTGCCAGCCCTAGCCGGTCGCCAGCCGCAGACCGAAATATCTGTTTGCGACCTGGATATGTGAGTTTGCCACTAGACTCCTTCATGACTGGAACACCATCAATGTCCACTATTTTGTATACCCCATTGACTGGAACCCCTGTGACTAGCTTAGTCCCTAGCCCATATCCATCAATGCAGGCCCCCGCTTGTTTTAAGCGGAGAATTTCTTGTTCGTCCAAATCGCCACTGGCGAAAATCGGCACATCGGGTAATTCGTGACGTACCTGCTGAGATAGCGTTACCAAGTCCCCAGAGTCAATCCGCACACCTGCTAGAGAGTGATCGGTCTGTTGCCCTAGTAATCTTGCTGCTGCCACAGTGTCGTAGGTGTCAATCAGCAGTGCTGCCCCAGGGAAATAGCGGTGAAATGCTTCAAATGCATCTGCCTCACTCCCCTCTAAGGCAGAAATCGCCATCACCAAGGCATGGGCCATGGTGCCCACGGGCTTACGACCCAGCTTGAGTGCTGCTAGCACATTGGATGTCGCATCCAATCCCCCGGCCAATGCAGCGCGTGCCGCCCATAGGGAAGCTTGGGGGCTAAACGCCCGTCTGGTGCCAAATTCTAAGAGTATGGCCTCCGAACCAGCGACATCTCGCAGTCGAGCTGCCCTGGTGGCAATTAGAGTTTGATAATTGATGGCATTTAATAAATAAGTCTCCACGATCTGGGCCTGCCATAGGGGGGCTTCGACTCGCAAAATGGGCTCATTGGCAAATATGGCTGTGCCTTCTGGCACGGCCCACACATCTCCTGAAAACTGGCTGCTTTCCAAAAGGTCCCAAAACTTGGGGGGTGCCCCTGGGAAAATATCGGTCTCTTTAAGAGCCGCTAGCTGGGCTGCCGTAAATCGAAAGTTTTCTAGATAATCGAGGGCTGCCGCTAGCCCTGCCGCAATCAGATAGCCAAAGCCCTTGGGTAAACGGCGCACAAACAGTTCAAAACTAGCCCGACGTTGATCTAGCCCTTCGCCTACGTAACAGGCAGCCATGGTTAGCTGATACAAATCGGTCAGGAGCCCGTATTCATCAGACTTCATTAACAGTGATGCATCATTGGTCATCGGAATTTTATCCTGTAGTTATGGTTATTTTAACCAAAATATACTTGCTGATTTCAGATGATTTATAAATTTATAGCTAAGCTTTCTGGCGATAAATATTGGTTATGAGCGGCCTGATGGGATATTCAAGTTTGTTCGTTAGCAGATTCCAGTTGATTTCAGAGTCTGTGGACAAAGAGAGCGAATAGGGATAATTAAATAGGTGACAGATGAGGGATGATTTTTGGTGTCCTTAAATATAAGTAAGTGTCTGATTACTGGTGTTCAAGGTCTGCATTTTTTGTGATTTGCTGTGGAGATAAGTGCTAGGGGGCAACTCCTCGATTCCCGCCTGCGTCCCTGCTTTCTTCCTCTGACCCCTTCCTTGTTAACAATTAGAAAGATATTCTTAAAAAAGAATATTAAACTTACATCCCTGTCCCCCATGGCTCCGTCTTCGCCAATTGTTGAACCCACGTGGAAAACAGTCATCCGACTGATGCGTTGGGATAAACCCACAGGCCGTTTGATTTTAATGGTGCCAGCCTTGTGGGCTTTGTTTTTGGCGGCAGAGGGTCGGCCTGATGGGGTGCTGTTGGCAGTGATTATTTGTGGCAGCCTGGCTACGAGTGCAGGTGGCTGTGTCGTTAATGATTTGTGGGACCGGAATATTGATCCAAAGGTGGAGCGGACGCGTAATCGGCCTCTAGCTTCGCGGGCGTTGACGGTGAAAACGGGGATTGCGATCGCAGTTGTAACCTTTCTCTGTGCCATTGGCTTTGCGCTATATCTTACTCCGTTGAGTATTTTGCTGTGTTTTTTGGCATCGCCAGTTATTTTGCTTTATCCATTAGCCAAGCGTGTGTTTCCAGTGCCGCAGCTAGTATTGGCCATTGCTTGGGGGTTCGCAGTATTGATTCCCTGGAGTGCTGTCACTGGCAGTTTAGATACTGCTGCCTGGTTGTTATGGGGCGCAACCGTGCTTTGGACCCTTGGCTTTGACACAGTTTATGCAATTCCCGATCGTAAGTATGACGCTCAGCTCGGCGTGAATTCTAGTGCTCGCTTTTTCGGTTCGAATACCCCTGAAATTGTTGGGTTACTCTTTATGGGGACTGCAATATTGTTGTTGTGGTTAGGCAGTTATAAGGCATTAGGTGCACCCTATATGGTTACTTGGGCCATTGCCTGTGGTATTTGGTTTACCCATTATCGAAAATTACGGAATAAGCGCCAGCCTGCCCATGTATATGGGCAAATCTTTCGTCAAAACGTGATTCTAGGGTTTGTATTGTTAGGTGGAATGATTACAGGCTCTTTGATTGGATGATGTTTGCGTAGGTTGGGTTGAGGCACGAAACCCAACAATCGATACCCTCTGAGAATGTCGTTCAGGTAAAAAGATATATCACGCGACACGGATGGCTTCCTTTAAGACAGTTGCTTGTAGTGCAGGTTTCAGAGAACGTTTGGTCACAAGGTCAATGGGACATTTAAATAAATTTTCAAGGAAAAACTTTAGATCCATATAGCGATCAAAGGTCGCAGGACTATTGAAATCAACTAGAAAATCCAGGTCACTTGATTCTGTGGCTTCGTTGCGTGCCACTGACCCAAACAGTTCTAGAGATTTGACATCAAAACTTTGAATGCTTTGCAAGTTTTCTTGAATGGATGCTGCAACTGCTTTATGGGTAAGTATTTTCTTTTCTGAGGTGTTTGATAATGATTGTGCAGTACCCATATGTTTGGAAGGGTGTTGTTTTGCTTATTTTAGCAATTGATTAGGTTGTACAACGGAAATGCCATGGAGACGTAGGTTGGGTTAAGGCATGAAACCCAACAATCGATACCCTTCGTTATTAATCCGGTCGATGAATCTCCATGATTTCAAATTTTGGGATGTTGGCTTGGGCCATTGCCTGTGGTGTTTGGTTTACCCACTATCGAAAGTTACGGAATAAGCGTCAGCCCGGCCACGTATATGGACAAATCTTTCGGCAAAACGTGATTTTGGGTTTTGTTTTATTAGGTGGAATGATTATTGGGTCGTTGTTCGGTTGAACGATATAATTTAATCTAATGATTGAGAGAAAAGGCAAAAAGATAAGGATCAAGGGAAGAGTTGTTCCGGGTGAGTTGACTTGAGCGTAAGTTTTGAATTCTGGAAGGGCTACTCAGTATGCAGTAAGCACTACCAATGTTTGCCTCTCATTTTCTTTGATTTTCTAGGGCTATGGATGAGCTTATAATTTATAAATTATCCTATGGATGATGAGTGAACTATCAGTAACCTTTCAGTCCTCATCCATATTGCTACAACAACATTGACCATAGAAAGGCTTAAAGCTGGTGCAAATAGGGGAATCCAATATGTCCAAATGGCCCAATAGAGAGCATGTGTCAAAAATAAGACTCCCAGTATTGTGATAAAAATAGTGCATAGTACGTAGAATTTATAAAAGAATATATGTCGAATGAGTAAGCCACTGACTACTGTTAAAACAGTTATGTATGCAGCCTCATAAATCTCAGATAAGGATGATGGTAGAGGACGCTTGTCCAGTACAGCAGTTAAGATTTGGCTAACCATGTGTGTATGAATTTCAACCCCAGATGTGTGAAAAGTATCGCTACGTATGTTGTAAGGGGTAAAAAACTTTTCATTACTGGTGTAGGCTGTTATGCCGATCAAAACCACCTTGTTGGTAATCGACTCAGGATTAACCGCACCTGTCAGAATGTCAGTCAATGAAACTCGTCTAGCCACTTGTGTCGGTGAACGGTATGCCATCGGTATCTGATACCCTGAGGTATCCACATCTTGATAGCCGCCAAATGTGGAATTCATTAGCTTAAACGCAGTGTCACCCAACTTTAAAAACTCATCTTCTGTATCCCCGGGTGCAGGCTGCAAACCATGCTGCTTTTCCAGATAGTGCATGGCCACCAGCAGACCAAATGAGATGAATACCTCTGCATCTTCATCCGTACTCAGGCTGGCATACAAAAGATTACGTCGAATTTTATCGTCCGCATCCAGGGGAAAATCGTTAAAACTCACCTGTTCAGGCCTTAACTCTGGAGCAGGTGGAATCCTCTCTCTCTGAAAATCTCCTAGCTTAGTGATACCAATAATGTTGTCGGCAGCCAGGCTGCGAGCCAGGGCCGGTCGTCCCTCACCGATGGGGAAATTACGGTGCAAGTCCAGACCAATGGTGGCCGGATTATGGCTTTGAATAATCTCAATGGCATCTGCAATGGACTGATCAGAAGGACTATCACTCAGTTGATTATCGAGATCCTGTTTGTTAATCTCAACGAGCAAAATGCGAGGGTCAGGACCCTTATCGTAAGCATAAGAGACAATTACGTCATGTATTCCCAACTCTAAAGGTACAAATGCGCCAAGTGATTTTATTATTATGATAGCTATTGATGTTAAAAAGCTACTGCCAATAATGGTACGTATAGATGGGCGCATTAAAGATAATTGCTTTGTTATCCATTTATTGTCAAAGACTTTTTGGTATATTCTATTCCGTGTCTGTAGCTTTCCATTTCTGTTGGTTACAATGCCTGACAGCTTCAGATGATTTTTGATGAGTGATCTTTTGTCGTCATCAATACCTCTATTGTTAACTACTGTTTTGTATTCCCTAAGAGTCATCCATTTGTCGGGGGACCGCTTGATTAGCATATCTCTCACAAATGAAAGGTTACTATCTTGGCTTTCATTGGGCAGCAAAAAGCTTTGTGTAACAATCTCAGTGATTTTCTCTCTTGAATAGGATTTTTGAGGTTTTTCTGAAAGCTTTTGAAACAGGTACTGTGTGAGGTAAGGATGACCTCCTGTCCACAATACCACCTCATCTATAGTATTAGTCTTGTTGTGTGGCTCGATATTTAATCCCTCTGCTAGAGGAAGTAATTCTTTCTGAGAAAAATCAGTTAATTCTATTTGTGTTCCTATATTAAAAGGGGTTCGTTTTGGATCTTGAATCAGTTCGTTAGGGGATGCAACACCGAGTAGAACAAAGGAAAATCGTTTCAGTTTTGTCTTTTGAGCCCGAGCTGTGTAAAAGTACCGAATTGCAATGAAAAAATCATCTGTAAAATTCAAACTTAGTGTTGTATCAATCTCATCTATAAATAGAACAATGCGACCCTCAATTTCTTCGAGGAGTACTTCCTCAAAGAAACGTGTCAGTCGCTGAGTTATCCCCAAGTGCTTGTATTTTTCCCACCACTCAAAAATATCCGTGTTGAGCATTAGGGTCTCATCAATCTCTGTCAGAATTCCTAGGTACCATTGTTCCGCTGTGACTGCGGTTCCAATTTTTGTTAGGTCAATAATTACTGAGTTAATACTCTCCTCTTCTAGCCGTTTGGCTGTCTCTACCATTAGGCTAGACTTACCCATTTGTCGTGAGGTTAGCACATAGGCGAATTTACCATCTCGGCATAACTGTAAAAGTTCGTTATCTGCCTTGCGTATTAAATAGATTCCGCCACCTGCTTGAACGGTCCCTCCAGTTGTGTAAATAGAAGATTTGTTACTCATAATTGATACAGCAATAGTCAGAGTATTAGTAGGCTATTTGATCGAAGAAGTAAGATGTTCTTCAAAGTAATTTTGATAGAGGGGACATTTTGCAAAAACTTTCTGATTTTTGCGTTGTACTAAGCCTGCCCCATATAGATAGGAGTAAAGAACCTCATCATCACAACTCTGTTGTTTTAAGATTTTTAAAAAACCTTTGGCTAATATCTGATTGTTATATAGTTGAAATAAATGAGATTTTAGATGATCGCTGAATGGGCCGTTCTCATCATATACTCTAGCAAAGAATTCATGCGTTGACAGTCGACTGCTGGCTATTAAATACAAGGCTTTTCGAATGAGATAAGGATGGCCGTTTACTAACTGCATTAGCAGTTTTATTTCTGATATGTTTAAGGGAGCTCCATGTTTTTGATTTAAAGAATTAACTTGTTGAAGCGTAAAACTTTGCAGACGAAGATTTTCACCTACGTTAAATGGCGATTGATTAAGGTCATCAATTAAGAGATAAGGCTCTGTTGAGGTTACACATGTAAGATCTAACTGTTTCCAAATTTTCTTTGTTGCGCGCTGATTATGCCAACTACGTAACATACTAAAAAAGTCATTGCGATAAGGCGTATCAAAAATTCGCTCCACTTCATCCATGGCTAGCAATAGGGGCTGGTCCAGGTTTTTCAGAATATGTCTACCTATGTAGCGGGTACAGCGTTGAGAATTGCCTAGATTTTTCTTCCAATATGCTTCTACTTCATCGTCCATATCCAGCTCATCTGTGAGCCAAAAGCAAAACTGCTGGTAAAACTCATCAGCATTTTGCAAAGCTGCTCGGTCAAATAGCTGAAAATCTAGAAAGACAACTTGCTTACCAGCTTCAATAGCAGTTTTCATTAATCGGTTTAACAATGAGCTTTTGCCCATTTGCCGAGGACCTTTGATGGTCATAGTGACTCCCTGCTGTTGGATCACGCTTAACGCTATCCGGTCACAGTCCCGCTCGATATAAAAGTCCGATGCAGTATCCATAGTGCCTTCGGGGAGTTCTAGCTTGGCAATCGGTTGGGCCACGGGTAGTGGCTGAGGAATCTTGACCTTTGGTGCAGCTTTAACCACATCGGCCTTCCGTTGCTCATCAATGGATAGCACTCCCCCATCAATAGCCTGCTGCAGCTCTGAAATCAAATCTGGAGTATCTGCCTCGCTATCCCATAACGCCCAGTTAATTGGATTCAAATATACACTTAGTGGATGCTGAAATGGATCTCGATAGGCTAGACGCACCGGCAAAATACGAGGTTTACCACCATTGGCCTCGGCCACTTTGTGCGCTAGCTCAATTTCCTGCAGCACCATTTCGCTGTTTACTGAATGGGTTGATAGTAAAACCACCACAGCATCTGCCTGACGGATGTTCGTCTCCAGTTGCTCTGCCCAGCGGGTACCTACCAACATGCGCTGGTCAATGAATACATCATTGCTTTGTCCTAGCGCCTCATAAAGCTGTAGAGCTACGGTTTCATCAGGGACTACATCGCGTTTGTAGCTGATAAATATTTGTTTTTGAGCAATTTTAGCTTGGGGATTAGTTTGGCCGAGTGGTATGCAGTGAGCAACTTCTGGGGCTTTCACATTTTCCTTGCTCCCTTCCCCCTTTATCCGTAAAACAGGCGTTTCTTCTTCGGGTATCCCTTCTGCCCCAATTCCAACCAGGCCAAACTCAAAGGCATCGGCATAATTCCGGCCATACCCTAGTCCGTCATAAAATCCTTCCGCAAACTTGATCGATGCCTGATCGCCAATGGCATCGGTCATGCCGATCACATGGTTCACATGCTCTAAAATCGCATTAGCTTGGGCCACAGAATGGCAGGCATTGAGCAGCACACATTCCACACCACCGCAGAGTCGAAATAGACGAGTCAGGGTAGCAGTACTAATCAGTTTAGAAATACCGTTCTTGTCCTCAAAGGCCAACCCTCGTGCGCCGACACCATGGCCTGAAAAGTGCACAATCTGAGGCTTATGCTGTAGCAAGTGTCGGTGTAGATCGCCTGTGCGCACAGCTGGCTCAATGACCACCTCAAAGTTTGCCCGACCCTCTGACAGCTTTAGTGCTTCCTTAATCTGACGAATTTCTTCATCCAGACGTAGGTCTGCCGTATCCTTGGGGTTCACTGCCAAAATCAAGACTTTTCGGACATCCATGGGCAAGCCGCTACGATTTCCTATGGACATACTACACAGGCTATTTAGTGAATATCGAGTTGTATCAACAAATCCTTATTTTTCTTGGCTGAGCCGGTAGCCACTAAATCTGCCCATAATAGGAAAGGTAGGCCGTCATTCAGTCTACTACCCACCGCCTTTCCATACCTTATGCTTGAACTCCACTGCCACACCACCTTTTCTGACGGGACCCTCACACCACAAAAACTGGTGGAACGGGCTGCGGCCAAAGGTGTTAAAGCGTTGGCGATTACCGATCACGATACAATTTCTGGGTGGACTGAAGCCCGTTCAGCGGCTCAATCCTACGACTTGGAAATAGTTCCTGGTATTGAACTCAGTACGACATATAACGAGCGTTCTATGCATATTCTGGGGTTTTACCCAGATCCACAAAAGCTAGCAACACCCTTAAGCGAGCGTATTCAGGGCCGTCATCGCCGGGCTCAGAAAATGGTAGATAAGCTGGCTGAGTTAGGCTTTCCCATTGCATTACCACCGATGCCGGGCACCATGGCCCCTGGTCGCCCCCATATCGCTAATGCACTGCTGGCAGCGGGCCATGTGACATCTCAACAAGAAGCCTTCCAGCGGTTTATCGGCGATCATGGTCCGGCCTATGTCCCCTACGAAAAATTTACTGCTCAAGAAGGGATAGAGTTGCTAAGAAGCTGTGGTGCTGTGCCTGTGTGGGCCCACCCCTATTTGTTTAGAGGTGGTATTGTAGAAGAGGTATTGCCAGAATTGGTTAAGGCAGGTCTGATGGGTGTGGAAGTGTATCACCCACAGCACAGCATTAGTGAAGAGCGGGTTCTCGAAGAACTTTGTGCACAGTACGACTTACTCATGACTGGCGGTAGTGATTACCATGGACCTCAACCCAAGCCCAAGGCTGGTGCCATTGATCTCAACGGATTGCATCTTTCCTTGGAGCTGTTAGATGGGGTGAAGCAAGCAGCAGCAAAGCTGGATAAAGAGTAAAGCGGTGGAAAGTAAAGGGATAAAGAGTGACTCTTGACTTTCTACTCTTTACCCTTCACTGCATCATTCATTAAACTGTAGCCGCTTCCTCTACTATACGAGGATTCCAACGAGAACGTTGTTCCTCAATGTGCATATTTTCACTATTTTTCTTTAAATGGCGAGGGCTGCTCTCAAAGGCTAGAGATGAGGGTAAGGCATCTGCACCATATTCTGTTTGAATAAATGTGTTGACCTCTTTATAGGAAGGGGAGAATCCATCATCTGGTCCAACGGAATTAATGGAGAGATACTTTCTAAGAGACGTTGAAAACATGCCAGTGCCATCATCAAAGAAGCGCTCAGTGGTCTCACCATACTGAGCATAGGGATAAAATGCGATGTCTGTTGGAGCTTGAGTAGCAACCCAAGAAACATAGGCCCAATACTCACTAAATGTGCCAAAACCATTGGCTGAACGCATCATTAGGGAGAGCCAGTGATCGGTCGATGTGTAATGATAATTGATGCGCTGGGCAAATGTTTTGAGGTGTTCTTGCTTAAACCACATGTGATGGGGGATAAACGTGCCAGTTTCGTCTGTCAGTGGTGTTACACCTAACACGTTGCGAATCCAGGTATCCCATTTGCCAACAATGGCAGGATTGCCATATTTGTTGTGTTGTAGCAGTGCAAAGGTATGTTCTAAGGTCGTATCCTCACCACGAAATGCAGGCCAGGTTGCGGCTGGGAGTAGATCACTGTCCCACACTAGATACCATTCGCTGAGATTAGAGATGCCTTCAAAGGCCCCTAGTTTCAGAAGCTGCTGATAAAACCAGCCAGGGTTATACAAAGACTTGCCTAAATTAAGCTCTTCACAGATGACAGTTTTGGTCAGCCCACTTGCCTGGAAAAAGATTTCTTCGTTGTGAATATGGATCGGGGCTGTTTTCCAGCCTTGAGACTTTTCCTGGAGACTAGCTACTTCTGTAGGTAGGGTGATGATATGTATTGAGCGAGGCTGATAATGATGGGTGAGCCCTTCCATGACCGCCCGTGTATTCCATCGAGTACGAAAGAGGGGGATGACAATATCAAAAGGTGGGTGTGCCATAGGTTCTCAAAGCATTGGGATTAACTGGACGCGATCGCGACCTCCTAAATAGAGGCCACGACCGTTGTTTTATACTAATCTCCTAGAATCATTTAAACAGGAGATAGCAGTTCAGTTGGTTCTGTAGAATGGGCTTTGACAGTTTCCATCAGGCTGTGGCCCACTGTAGATGGATCTTCGAGGCCAACATCGCTGCAAAGTGGATCGATGCCAACTCCCTGACGTGGATAGTCTTGGCAGATCTCACGATAGGTGCTGATCGCTTCGTATAGCTCATCTTGAGTCATGGAGTTGAGATAACCACATTTACCAACCCCACCCTTGGGTAGGGGCGCGGCTAAGTTGCCGCCCCGTTTCTGAACAATCTTTTCTTGAGAAGCCCAGAGAGTGTCGTTATTAAGTAGTACGTCATTCCAAAGACTTAACCCAAAGGAACTGATCAGGCGAAGAATCCGGTGGAACTCATCAGCTGTGATCCAGCTGTCGCGGTAGCTTAGATACGCGCCAAAGCCCATGCCAATGGCTACAGCATGCCCGTGCAACAAGCCAGCCTCAATTTCGAAACCGGGTGACCAAGTGTGGCCGTAGGCGTGGGGACGACACTGGTGAGTCTCATAAAGGTTATCGTACTCAGCTTCAACGTAGCTTCTGAGGGCGGCACCCAGAATTTTTTGAGAAAGAGTGCTAATATCAGCGCCAGGCTCACAGTTGAGAGTCCCAAAGCGAGTCTCAATCAATTCAGGGCCAGCCTGTTCTAGATACTCAAACAGCTCAATATTCTTGACGGTTGCCATTTTGATGATCTCGGCAATACCGTGGCGCAACCACCCTTCCCGCAATGTCTTAAAGAACGAGCGATCGGTTAGGGAGAGCACAGGTGCATGGTAGGCTCCAAAGAGATTCTTATAACCAAATCCATCGCAGCAAGTGCGAGGAGAAGGACCTGCATCAATGCCTGCCACAATGGACGTGGAAAGCATGACATAGGGAGTGTTGCGGTGGTAAAGGGCACAGGCCAACCCACCAGTGTCAGTCAAAACACCACCACCAATGATAAGTACAGGTTCGTTACGGCAGACGCCAATCATTTTGAAATCGCCAAGCATACGTTCCACGGTATGAATACCCTTATCCACTTCCATGGCCCGGTAAACTAGTTTCTCCAGGTGAATGCCGTGGTGCTTGAAATACTTCTCGATTTGCTCCCCGTAGTAATTTTCGACATTTTGGTCGACCATGCAAACGCATCGCCCATGGGCAATATACATGTCTCTTAAAACTGTTTCCTGGGGGTCTAAACAGTTTTCGACTACACGAATTGACGTGAATGTCCGTGATGTCATGACCGCTTCGATGATCTGATCGTCATCGGTGCTGACCACAGAGGCCTGACTCTCACGGTAGCTAGACGTTGGATAAACCGCGTGGGGATTTTCGTCAACCAAATGTGCGGCCAGGTCTTGATAGAAATTTCTGTCAGCGCTTCGCAGCAGACGCTCTAATAGCTTACTACCCCCTAAATTTGACTGGTGTACTCGGTCTGCGAATGTACTCCACTCCTCCCCAGCTGTTTGATCAAAGGCAGAAATTACTTCTGCCAACAGTCCAAAAAATCGACTAATGGAGAAGTTTAGGCAACTGCGTAAACTGCGACAGGCTGATAAACCTGCGATCGCACCTGCTGCTTCAAACTCTTTGCCCAGTTCTTCGGAGAAGGCGGGACTATTGACCAATGCGAGAATTAAACTTCTAAAAACCTCGCCACAGCAAACAGCTTCAATGGCATCGTCCAAATTTTGGTACGCCAAAGGCTCACTGTCGTATGCCGAGATAAACGCTTTAACAGCTGGGGGGGTATTTGCCATTGTTGTTCCGAGAAAATAGCAACCGCAATATAACAAACTTTACAGTATCAGACAAAACCACAAAAAACTTAGTGGAACTGCCCAAACCAATAATTTCCCCGACAAACTTTGGGTAAGTAGCTTAGGCTACATCAAACAAGATGATTTTTAGGTTATGAAACAGAAAAAACAATATTTTATCTGCTTGTAGAATAAATGAAAGACCCGTTGGCGAAGTGTATGTGGTGCTTTCAATTCTGAGTATAACCACATTGTTGTGTAGTTAGTCTGTCAGCTAGAAGACTTTTTTGTATTAATCAATGGATTGACATGTGTATTCGTATACTGTTTTGTTGCCCTTTTTGTTAGTATGTAAGCAATCATATTTAGTTTTTCTATGGCAATAGCCGCCTCATTTGTCATGAATTGATGTTTTATAGTATTTTATGGCGTCTTTTAGTCTGAATCTGTAACTATCTAAGTTAGGGGAGGTATGTTGCGATCTCGGTAAGATTTTCCCATCGCTGTCATGATGATCAAAGCATTTGGTGTTAGTCAATTTTTGCCGACGGGGCATCCTGATTGTTTTGCTGAGTGTTTCCTCAATGAGTTAACTCCTGGTCAGCGAGATTTGCAGGTGCAGGTGCGTGCCGTATCTGTGAACCCCATTGATTGTAAGATGCGTGCCTCTGTGCAGGGGCGGTTGATCACCCCTAAGATTTTAGGTTGGGATGTGGCGGGTGTGGTGACTGCTGTAGGTGAGCGGGTGACGTTGTTCAAGCCTGGAGATGACGTTTACTACGCCGGTAGTATTGCACGACAGGGATGTAACAGCGAATATCATTTGGTGGATGAGCGAATTGTGGGTCATAAGCCCAGGAGCTTGTCCTTTGAGGAATCTGCCGCGCTGCCGCTAACGACCATTACTGCCTGGGAATCTCTTTTTGAACGTTTAAATATTTCTCCTGAACCTCGCAGTAGTGATGCAACTCTTTTAATTATTGGTGGCGCAGGTGGGGTGGGCTCTATGGCCATCCAGCTGGCAAAGTACGCTGGTTTACGGGTGATTGCGACGGCTTCCAGAGATGTGTCAAGAAAGTGGTGTATGCAGTTGGGAGCATCCCACTGTGTTAATCATCATGAAAACTTGCGTGTCCAGCTTGAAAGACTTGAGATTACTGCCGTTGACTATATCCTCTGTCTTAATGACACAAACCACTATTGGCAGGTGATGGCTGATGTGATTAAACCTCAAGGTAGTATTTGTGCTGTTGTTTCGGCCAAAGAACCCCCTGATCTCAATCTATTAAAGAATAAGAGTGTTACGTTCGCCTGGGAATTTATGTTCACTAAGGCTCTACATGAAACTAATAATATGATTAGTCAGCATCAATTGCTTAATCAAGTCGCAAAGTTGATAGATCAGGGGATTGTTAAAAGCACAATGACAGAGCATCTGGGGCCTCTTAGTACTGCTACTCTAGCTCGGGCTCACGAGCGTTTAGAGTCTGGAAAAATGATTGGGAAATTGACGCTTTCAGGTTTTGAAATTTAGGAGAACATTGAATTGGGGAAAATAAATTGAATAACCTTTATGCATCTTTAGGGGTCACAAGTCCACTTAGTGCTGCTGCTACAATAAAGCGAGGACGCAAGTTCCTTGCTTTAGCTGAAGAAGAACGTGATGGGCGACTGTCTTTTGAAAAGCTCTCACTCTCACTTTCACTAGCTTGTGTAGAGGCTAATTTGTTGTCATGTGAGTAAGGGCTAGATACGGAGGGACGATGAGTGTTTTTCCAATAACCGATAGTAGTGTTTTTGAGCCGGTCAGCAGTGATAGATGCAATAGCTTTAGAAAAACGATAGCCAAAATCACTTTCCTGTACTATCCGCTTCTCTATATCACTTCTAGATATCGCTAGTATTAGTGACTCGCTACTAGCTTCAACAGTTGCGGAAGGAACCATGTTAGTGAGGAAAGACATCTCCCCCACTACTGATCGGACTTCGATATTAGCAACTTCACTAGCTTCGAGATATTTTGAATAAACCCTAAAGTTTCCGCTGATTACTATAAATAGATGAGAAAGATGTTTCTGCTCATCAATGAGGATCTCTCCTGATTTTAGCTGTCTCTTTTCTCCTACTTTTGATAGCCATGCTAAGTCACCTTCATTTAAGGTGTTGCTTAAATTTTGAAGTGATTTGTATATAGTTCTTTGTGAACTATTACCTGAACCTAAACTGCGAAATTTATAAACTAGTTCTTTTTGCTTATATTGATGCGAATATTTTCTTACTAATAATGTAAAAACTACGAGTAAGGTGATGTATATGCCAAATTTAGAGGGACGCCCATCTGTTACTAACATCGCAAAGAGTAGAACAGCCATTGGTTGAGCAATATCCCTAATTACTTTGATGTTTTTCATCGGTTTATGCCTTAACCAGGCCCACTATAGTATGGATTCTGTGACTAGTTTCTCTCTATCTTATAAAAGAATTCCCTCTAAGCACCACGTCGATCAACGTAACTTACTCACAATCTCATCATTTTTATTGGTTTTTTTTCATATCTATGAAGATGCTTCGAATGTTTATTATTGAGCGAGTCAATATGCGAGCACCAATTGTGAGCCATAATAAGTAGTCAGATGTAACTATGACAATACATGCGTAACGATTAACGCTCCAAATATCCTTGGGGCACATAATAAGGCTAGAAAAATTTTCTTGAAGTATTAGTTGACCAATTAAATCTGGGAGTTGCAAAAGTAGACATAAAGCAATTGCTTCTCGAACTTCTTCGGTAACTTGGCTCCAAAGTCTTTGACCCATTAGGCAAGTGCCTAAAATATTAATGGGGTCCCACAGTATGAGAAGCAGACGTTTGAAGCTATAGCTTAGAATTGTTTGTCGGGAACTAACGCCTTGATCCTCGTCCGAAGAACGGCTGAGGCCTTCTCGATTCTGTGTGGTCATTGTGACGAATTTCTCTCATAGCTAATTCGGTGCAGAAAGAAGAAATAGATGCATCTGACGTGTGAAACGCCTTTAACCTAAAGAATCAGAAGGACTTCCTTCGACTCATTAAGAACTCTAGCCAGTATTTACTACTAACACTCGTGCTACTTTTTTGTCACTTCGACTTAAGTCTGGTTCGAAGTTCAATACAAGTTGTCTTGTTGTTTTTGATTTTTCAATATGCTCAGGTACTTGAACTTTTTGTTGTTAAAAAATGTCATCTTGAAGCTATCAGAGGTTAGTCTGAGTAATAAGAGCTTTTCTCACCACACTGTGGATTCTTAAGAGAAGCTGCTGGGATATGATTTTAAGGACATATGTCATTTGCTTTGTTAAGAAACTATCTATTTCTATTTATTAGTGCAATGCATCGGTGTGTGTATGTGATAACTATCACTGTAAATCGATACTTTACAGGTGACTATTCAAAAGAATCTTAGTCCGTCGGCAATGCGATATTGACCGGCAAGTTTCCTTGATTGTGGAGTTGACTCAAAGTTTTGAGATTTTAGCTGCTCCGTTTATTGGATTTTAGCTGGCAAGAAAGAGGCCGCTCTCGGTACAGATGCCATCTAAAGGACGGTCCCAGCGGTTTTTAGGAATCTCGGGCAGGCGAGCAAACTCAAATACAATGCCGATTGTCGTTTTGCCTTGCCAGCTGGTTTGGCTGAGCATGCGGTCATAAAATCCTCCGCCATAGCCTAAGCGGTATCCTCTGACATCGCAGGCGACGGCTGGGACCAAAATTACATCTACCCGGCGAGGATCTACCACAGGTGATGTTGGATCAGGTTCGGTGATGCCGTAGGTGCCGGAGCGTAATGGCCAGCCACAGGTGGGAAACCATCGATGCCAAATCAGTTCTTTGCCCTGACAGCGTGGGAGTCCCCAAGATCGCTGTTGAGCCAGCAAGCTTCCCAGGTCTGGCTCATTACGAAAGCTACAGTAAGCCAATATTGTGCGCGCGTTTTGCAAGGTTGGCCATTGGGCTAAATGGGTGCAAATGCGATCGCACTTTTGCTGCCACACCTGGGGTGGCATTGCCTGGCGTGCCTTTAGTAGAGACCGACGCATTTGGGCTTTCTGGTCTTGAATTTTGGCAATTGCTGTTGACTTATAGGTCTCTGACATCATTGCATTGAACCGATTAGGTGCCGTTATGGTACATCAGAGGAGGGGGGTGGGGAGTGGGGGATAGGCGGTTTTCGCGATAGC
>NZ_QXHD01000004.1:3617761-3631518 GCF_011009555.1 Adonisia turfae CCMR0081
TTTAGACGATCCCTGGCCAGGGTGACTTCATCTTCAAGCAGTTGAATCGCTCCCTGGGCATCGACTTCCTGCTGGCGCAATTGGTTTTGCGATCGCGCCAGATCTGTACGAGCCTGTTGAACCCTTGCTAAAATATCATTCTGTCTCAAGCGGAAGAGCAATTGACCTTTACGGACCCAATCACCTTCTTTAACCAAGACACTTTCAACAACACCATTGATTTCAGGTCGAACATTCACATCATCGAGTGCCACTGATACGCCTGGCGCACCAATGGCATTGGTGGCAATTTGCTGACCTACCACAAATGTTTCCACGGCGATAGGTTTACCAGTCTGCCGCTGCCGTGCTGGATAACCGATCCTCGACGAGTATATACGCGAATTTGGATCCTTAAGTGTTGGCAGTAAAACCATCAACGTCAAGAAAAGCATACCTACCAACGGACCTACCACCAACGTAGGCAGCAGCCAACTCAAGACTGAAGGTCTAATCCCCCTGAACATAACCTACGTTACGAACCTTAAATGGTTCTCTGCTAAAGGACTCGTTGGTAGATGTCCTGCCACATGGCTATAATGCTCGACCAGTTAAAACGCGTTTGAATATCCGCTAAACCCTGATGTCCTAGTTGGGTTGCCCAGTCTGGCCGATCAAGCAACTCTGCAATTGCTTTGGCCAAAGCCAATGAGTTTTTCTCAGGCACTAAACATCCCGTTTCCCCTGGCCTAATTACATCCGGGATTCCGCCAACGGCGGTGGCTACCACTGGTTTGGCATGGGCTAGTGCCTCAATCATGACAATACCCAATCCTTCGGTATCTCCTTTACTATCAACAATTGCAGGCAATACAAAAACATCGCATTTAGCATATTCGTCAGCTAGTTGTGCCTTAGAAACAAAACCAAGAAAGTCTACTTGTTGCTCCAATGCCAGACCTTGGACTTGTTCCTTTAACTCAGTTTCTAGAATACCTGTGCCGACAATCCGTAATCGTACATCTCGCTCAGTCAATAAAATTGCCAGTGCGTCCAACAGATAGCACACCCCTTTGCGTTCATCTAAGCGACCCACAAATAGCAGGGTAGGTATCTGCTCGGGAGCACGAGGTTCAGTCGGTTTGGCTTCTACAGTTAAACCGTAGGGAATCACCTGCAACGGACAAGGGCGTAATTTCTCTACTAGGCCCTTGGTAAAGGATGAATTGGTTGTGACGCCAACTGTGTGGGACAAAAGCCAGCGTAAAATATGGGCAACAAAACCAAACCGCTGAGCTAGCAATAGCTCACCACCATGGAAACTAAAGACCATGGGAATTTTAAATAGCTTGCTAGCAGGCCAGGCCATTAACCCATGGGGAAAGGGCCAATGGACATGCAACAAATTGGGGCGAATTTTGCGGCAGAGCCAAACTAGTTGCCAGGTTCCTAATATTACATAGCAAACAGCCGGAATCAGGTTAAACGGCTGACGTTTTAACTTAGTCGGTGCACCATCTCGCACCAGCGTCTCAAACCGCTTCCAAAAATATCGAAACCGATAAACCTTGACTCCTTCCAGCTCATAGGATTGGCCACCCTCATAGGCAGGGGCAAACACACTAAACGTTGCTCCTGTCGGCTGTAGTCGCAGAATTGTTTCTCGAATAAATGCTCCATGATTCCCATCTGGAAAGAGGGGATAGACAGAGCTAAGAACAAGAATATGCTTTTTATTTAAGGACATCGACCACTATCCCCTACCCATAGGGCAAATACCTAGATAGTCGAAGATTGCCCAGTTAGTTGAGGACCCTCAACAGAAACCCAGTAATTTTTTGCAAGCCGTCCGCAGTTCAAGCGGGCTCTAAGGATATCTACAGATCAAAGCATTGGGTACTATTCTCAGGCATTGATTGTCTCGGCTAGAAATCTTTCTTGCAAGTAAGTATTGGCCATGGCTATGTAGCGAGAAGCCCGACCCAAGGGTCGCTCCAGGTAAAACCAGGTAACAACTTTCAGAAAGTCTTGGGCAGAGGTCATTAAGCGTTTCTTGCCAAATTTGCTAGTTCCAGAAAACCGTGGATGCCAATGGGTTTTCACTTCTTCTACTTGGTGACCTAACCCCGCTAAGACAGCCAACAAAAATCGGTGGGTAATCAGCTCAATAGGGAGTCCTACCAGGGCATCTCGACGCACTAATTTGATCCAGTTCATGTCGTGAATCTTCAAGCCAAAGGTCCAACGGCAGGCACGGTTCGCCAATTGAGACGCTTGGGTTTTACCATCACCGCGTTGCTGCCGCCAACCAGCTACTGCCGTCATACCGGGTCGGTAAGCTCTGAGTAATGCTGGAATATCTGTTGCTGGATCAGACTCTAGATCTGCTTGACCCCAGAAAATCCAATCTGTCTTAACGTGTTCCAAGGCTGTTTGCCAGACAGCGGCAACACCACGACGTTGAGGATGTCGAATTACACTCAAGAATGTATGCTTTTCAGCCAACTGTGCCAGAATTTCTGGACTTTCATCGGTGCTACCGTCATCAATAACTAATACGGGTAGTGTCAAACTTAGCTCATCAAAAGCAATAGAGATTCGCTCAAAGAGCTTTTCTAGATTGCCAGCTTCATTTAAAGCTGGAATCACAACCGTTACTGCCCCTGCCTGAAGAGGATCATCGCTTGAAGCCTTAGAGAAGGTAAAATCAAATACCTTTGACTCGAAATTGTCGACGAATGCCAATTTACTTAAAGCTGTATCTTTCTTAGAAACGGCAACAACCATTGACATTGATCTCCATAAAAATAAGGAAAAAGCCTGTATAACCTAGTTAGAAACTTGAGCTTTCACCTCATTTACACCTATCCTTCTAGCTTTGAGCCGCGAGGTAAAATCTAGTAATTTCACTTGGTTGAGTACATCACAAATCTATCAGCTAAAAAAAGGTAACCCTACAGAGATATTACTGACAGAACATTCGTACATCAAAGCAAGTCGGTTCAACTAATCTTATTTTTTAAGGACAAATACAGATATTTTCAAACTCAAAACAATAATCTTTCGAAGAAAGTTAGTTATTTCCCAGGAAGACAGGTAAGGATTGATATTCGATGTTCAGTTTTATTGACTAATTTTGAGCATTTTTCAGCACTTTGATCACTTATTATCGAGATAATTTCGACAAATGGCTGAATAGTCTAAATAGTCGAATAATTGGAGCGCAGTTTCTAGCAATGTATCAACCCTAAAAATTAGGTTGGGAGCATAAAGGGTAGAGAGTGAATACCGATGGAGAGCAGCGCTTTACCCGTTACTCTTCATTGAACCTTCACCTCAAAATCAAGCCCTGATAGATCACTAATAAGAAGTATCCGATTGACTGAAATCTCCAACGAATAGCTTCAGGAATCAGTTCGTGGCAGACAATACAACCCAGTTCACGACTAGTACAGATGGAGGTTCCTCAAAAGATATGTAACGATCAAATGCAACGAAACATGTTTTGTTGGTAGGTAGCCGACGTCATTAACAATGGATTTGGCTAGTCCTGAACTAGAAACATCGAGCGTGCATATCTAAATATCATTTTGAGCTGCTGGTACAGTCTCAAAGAGCTGCAAAGTACCTATATCGAAGTTGCCTTGTTGCTGTTCAGGGATTTCAAACTCAAGATTTTCTCCATCATTTTTAGATAGATGGAGGCGATAGATACCAGGCTTTAAGCCAGGCGCTACAAAACGACCAGTACGATTAGTGAAGAATTCAATAGCAGGCCAGTTAGAATCCGACAAAGACTCTATCCATCCTTGCTGTAGAGTAACAGGTTCCTGTCTTTGGTCAACTAATACACCTCGCAAAAACACAGTCGCTTCAGTTCCTGTTGTAATCAACGTACCGCTGCGATAGGTGGGTAAGAGTTGATAACTCGTTTGGCCCAAATCTTCTCCTAGACTCAGGCTAGGTGCATCCAGAGATACCTCAGTTAAGGTATAAGGTGCCATAGAAAGAACAGCAGGTCCTGTGCCATTAGCCTGTGCCATATCGCCAGATAATGTAGGATTAACCTTGACAGTTTCTCCTACGGCACTTCCCTGACGGCTGATCAGAGCAAAACTGTTGTCAATGGGGCTAGACCATCCCCAAATACCGTCCACAAAAGCAATTGCTGTTCCCCAAGTCACTGTGGAACTACTTTCAATGGAGTCTTTTTGATCACGAGGTAGTGTAAATTGATGGTTTAACCCTACGCTACTGCGGTAGCCCTGATACTGTAAACGTCCATTAAGCCCATAACTTTGCAGCGACTGTGTCAGGGTTAAATTTGGAGTTATTGCACCTAATGTGTGACTTGGAGAATAACTCCAATTGAGAGAATTTTGAGGTTCTAATGTATTGTTAAACTCTGTACGTGTATTAAATCGTTGGCCTGAAAAGGGGAGTGCCCCATTAAAGCCAATACTAAAGCGATGGTCCGTTTCACTTGAAGAATCTTGCCCATAGTGATAACCGAGGTTAACGTTCAACCCTTGTGCGAATGGACGAGCTAAACTCACACCAATGTTATAGGCATCACTGTTTTCACGCTGTATTTGATATTCACCATTGAATCTGGCTTGAATATTCTCGAGGAGAGTCTGCTGATATGCAAAGGATACGTTTAGCGCAGTCTTATTCTGGGGAGTATCTTGTCCCAAAATCGAAAAGTCTTCACCTCGATACTCTAGTGCTAAATGTAGTTGTCGATTTTGAGACGAGTTCTGAGATGCTTCTAGCCATTCATAAAAGAGCTTACCTGCTATATCTACCCCATAATCAGTATGGTTACTAGCGGCCATATCCCAGCCAAAGTTACCCACTGTAGTTGCCAAGGTACCATTTAGGCCAGCCATTTGTTGAGTAATATCTCCTTGTAAGTAACCACCTAACGTTAAATTAGGAGTCAGGCCTACTCGGTGAAACATGGATAATGTAGGCCGTGATAAATCATAGGATTTTAACGGTTGTTGTTCTATGGCAGGAAAGCCAACACTGTATGCAAACTGGTGAACACCTTCAGCTAATAGTTCACCAGCGGCCCCAGTGGAGAAGTTGAGGGTTTCTGTCTGTCCTAAATTATTTGTGATTTCTAAGCGAATATCGTTAATACCCATTTTTAATGGTAGGTCGCGAATATCCTGTGGGCCAGCCTCTAGCCGTAATGTTGTGATTAACTTATCATTAACAAATATTTCAACCGTTGAGAGCTGTTCCAAGAAAAAACTATAGTGACTGGTGGGGCGTGCTATTCGAAAAGGCTGTAGTGAAAAATTACGAGCAGCAGAAACTCCCAATAGTGATGGGCTCATTTGGTACCCTGCTGTGGGTACGGACAAATCCCCGAACGTATAGCGAATTGCTTGATCAGGCACATCTCTCACAACACTGAGTCGATCGAATTGCCATGATTGGCCTAATGTAGCTTGACCATAGGCTTCTAAGACCCAGCCCTGCCAATTAATTGCACCATCAAACTGTAAACCTAAGGGTTCTAGCCTAGTGTCATCTGTCCAATTAATTTTCTGATTGCCCCTGAGATTCAGATACCCACTCAGCTGGCCGGGTAACGTTAAGGCAAACTCACCAGGATTATCTGGGGGGACGTTAAGGCTATGAGTATTGGTGAGCCTTAGCTCAGAAGGTACATTAACTTGAAGTTCTAAACGTCTGCGGTCAAAATTGACTTCTAACCCTTCGCTCTGAAGAATTGATAAACTTAGTTGATCATCCGCAGCAATAGCCAATTGCACATTCTTTTGTGTGCTTTCTCCCAAGCTATCTTGCGCTAATGTCAAAAATGCGTTGCCAGCTATCGTTATATGGACAACTTCATTGTGGGGATGAACAAAAATATTCCCAGCAAAGCGACCATTAAGGATTAGGGGCACTTCTATTTGAGTAGAGTAGAGCTCAGAAGGTTTTCCAAATACCTGTTCAAATAGTTGAGCTTCATCCAGTACAGCATTATCTGGAGATTGAGAAATTGTTTGTGATCTAGTGTGAGCATGATCTGTTTTTATATTCTTTTTTGAGGAGAAGAGAACAGCTGATTCTTGTACCTCAATCACCGATAAGGACTGTTGATCAATATTCTCTTTAAATAGTTCTCCGGATAACTCAGGGTTAACATTGGCAGGAATAGGGCTTACGTCTGCGGGAACAGCAGCAGACGTATCAAACACAAGCGGGAGCATGGCAAAGCCAATCAACTTATAGAATTAATTTTCAAACTGAAAAGTAGCCATTACATCCCCAATGGGCAGTCCTTCGGGCCAGGGAAGATCAAACTGCCGCTGTTGTCCCGGCAGTATTACTCGGCTATTCATTTCTTTTGCTAAAGCAGGAGTAAGCTGCACCGTTTGCCCTTGACCAACCACTTCTAACTGCCAGTCACTTAACCGCGCATTACCATTTCCTTGATTTTCAAGAACGACAGATAGCTTGGTCTCACCTGAATCAATTACGGTTGGTTCTACCGATACCAGGCTAACGTCAGGAGCTACATTTTGGGGGCGAATAAACACGCTAGATATGTAGCGAAAAGAAAGTTTTATCTCTCCACGGGGTTCGTTAGGAATTGGTGCTTCAGGATTGACTAAATGAATAGGCAGTTGTTCTGCAATTAAGCGATAGGTCAATTCCTGAGTCGGGGTTGGATCACCCAGCCATGTCACTCGCACCATTTGTATTTCATCAGGTGCTAGAATCATTTGTGGAGGATAGACTAAAAAGTCATCTTCCGCAGGGGTAAAATTCTCATCTCCTGTCAAGTCCATTTCGCTCAGAACGACAGAAACTTCAACGGCAATGGGCTCATCTGTATCATTAACGATCTCATAGGATTGCGTAGCTTCTGAACCCGTTGGAGTAAATACCTGGGATAGAGGATTGAACTGAAATGCGAGGGATGGACGTGCAGTACCTAGTAATAAACAGGTGGTTAACGTTAGAGCTGAAGAGAAATGTCTGAACACCGTTAATTATCAGTAACAGAAAGGTCAACAGAACTGGTATAGCTGCCAGGATCTTGAAATGGCAAAGGGGTATAGAGAATATACACATCTCTATTTTCGGTTCCGACAGAACCGGTTACATAGGTGTAGTTATTGCCAGAGGGGGTTGAAAAATCTCCACTATTGGGAGGTGAAGCATTGTCGGTCACAGTAGTAACTTGGAATGATATGGGTTGACCACCGATGCGATCAATATCTCCTGATGAGATAGTCAAGGTTAATCCTGAACTATTATCAGTTGAAAGCGCTATATCAGCTACTTTCACCACATGGGTCGATGCATTACCCTCACCATCCAAATCCAACTGCCCTGCGTTGATAGTCGGAGTGGTAGTTAATGTAGGTACGGCCTGAGCAGGTAATAGATATATGCTCCAGAGTCCTACAATTAGGCATCCTGTTCGGATCACGACTAGCTCCACCTCCGTCAATAGTGTCTAGGGATTAAGTGTCTAGATATTGTCTAGAGTGCTTTAGAGATAGCTTTCTACAGTCATGGTAATGGTAGAGCTATAAGTATCAGGATCTAAGTACTCTGGACCATCGTACTCAATGTATAGGTCTTGATTAGCTGCGTTGCTGGAAAAGTCTGTATTATCTACATTTACAGTATCTGATGTAGTGGAGAAAGCCCCAGCTGCTGGTGCTGTGGCATTATCATCAACAAGTTTCACTTGATAAGCCAGAGTGACACCATTAGTACCACCAGTCAAAGCACTATCAGCTTCAGCCTTTAACTCAACACCCTCTGTGTTGTTAGATGTAAGCGCAATATCAGCTACTTTGACAACAACATCAGCTGTAGCAGTCCCTTCACCATAAAGGTTAAGGCTGCCGGCACCAGCCGTGGCCGTCGATGAGATAGTGCTGTAGTTAGACACTGTTCCACCAAGGTTAATCGTATCAGCGAATGCGGCGGCACCACTGAATGCTAGAGTACCTGCCACCAAGCTAGTGGTCAATGCAAAACGACGCATAGTCATAAATGAAATACTCCAAAAGTCAATAAATGATTCTCACGAATTCTATGCTTGTGCACAAGCATAGAATTTAAGCCAATGATGAGAGAAGAAGTAGCAATTTTCAGAAACTCAACAACTCTAGATTTTTCACAACCATAAGAGGTTTTACTAAATTTATTAAGCCTTTTCTTGCTGTCTCTCGCTTACGAGTTTAGAGATTCTTCTGTGCAAAGTCGTCACCATTCCCACGTATCTTTTTTGACATAAATCTCCGCAAAAATGTTGAATCAAAAGAATTTGAATATCCACAAAAAACTAAAGATTTAGATGATGAATTTCAAAAATAAGCGATATAACGCGCTATAAGACTACAAATCCTACTAAATTCAAAATTTAAAGTTGTCGTAAATAGCACACTTATGATTTAGAGAAAAAACGGAGGAGTATAACTTTGACCCTAGTTAATTTTGCGGAGACGATTAATTTATAGCTCAGCCAATGAGCCTAGAATTTTAGGCACTGGTGCGTAAGCAAGATCCAATTATCATGATTTCGACTTGCTTGTATCAACTTTATGGAATGCACCTACTGACGCTGGCAGTAGGTGACTAAGCCATGACCAGTACACTTAGTATTCTCAGTCTAGATAGAGCTGTTTTACTTAGACGTTGAGTGCCGCCACTTGACGAGATTCACCTAGGAAGGGAACCACAAATGTTGGAATATACCAGGTTGCCCCGAAATATGGCACAACCTCCGTCTGACGAAAAGCATTTATCAAGTCCCCTGCGCCAACAATATTGAAGAACCAGACCAATGGTAGCGAAAATCTCCAACTAGCTCACAGGGTTATCAAGGAAAAGAGCGCCAGCAAACCACTTATAAAATCCCCATAGGCAGCGGCATTAGCAGAGGATCCAGGCAGTGGTTGGACCACTAATTGGGGTATTAAAAAGGCTAATCCTAAATACCGAAATGCATGGGGAATAATTAGCGGGATTAATGCTTGGTTGATGGGTTTCTTGGAAAGCCACGGCATCAAGTACCACTTGGCTAAGAGAGCATAAACAACAAGGCTAAAAACAAATTGAAGACCAAAAACTGTTAGGCGTGTCCATAGAACTACCTCTCAATGGGTGTAAAAGTAAATCTTGTATTTTAAAAAGATGCATATGCACATATTTCGACAAAAAATCAGGTTGCTGCAAATTTGATTGAAATCTTGCTGAGTTCCGCTAAAAGTTGGTGGACATTGGTTTTGCCTAGAAGTTCTTCAGTTTGACTTTGAGCCTTTTTCCAGGCAGGAAATGCCTCTTTCAGCCGCTGATGACCATCGGTTGTTAGGGATATTTCCTTTACCCGACGATCCGTTCCAGGCTGTACTTGAATCAACCCCTGGCGCGCCAGGGATGCTAAATTACGGGTCAACGTGGTTCGATCTGTCACCGTACATTCAGCCAGAGTTTTCTGATTAACAGGCTGCTGTAGCCGAATGGCAATGAGAAGGGTGAACTGAGTTGACTTCAATCGGTGAGGTCTGAGCATTTCATCATACAGTTGCATAATAATCCGATCTGCCTGACGCAAATGCTTAGACAGGCAGGTGTCTCTCACTTCAAAGGCCGCTTCGACTTCCAGGGAATTAAGCGTTGATTCAATCATATATGTGCATATACACCTTTTGCTTCGATGATATATTTCAAAGTCAGTTTTGGGATGGCTTTTGGGCTCAGACTACTACATGTGCAGTAATCACTACATGTGCAGTAATGTTTGTGGGAAGTTTAACCCGCTTGGATCTTGATACTTTAGGGCTTACAGGTCATAGACTTACAACTATGATTTAGATAGCTCATTTCTCACATCCCTTCTTTGGCTAACAGATCAGTCTTTAAACTGCTCTACTATTTCGGGACTGATTGTTAAAGATGGCTCGATTTCTTCTTCGCCTGATAGTTTCTGTATTTCTTGCTCAAGCTGAGCATTGCCAGCTTCAAAAAACCGTTGTGCACTGTTGGGATAGGCCAGATCAGCTACCAGTCTTGCCAGGGTGGCCTGATCCAGAGTTGCTGGAATCGCTGAACTCGGTACAGATTGGGCCATGGCAGTGGCACTTCCACCGACAACAACAGTTAATATAACAACTGTAGTGCTAATGATATAGGGAATTGTTACGGGAGGTTGTTGCATACAGTCCTCTGCTTAACCTACAGTTAGAGGGGGTCTCTATAATTAGAGAGGGGTCTCTACAAACCTTACTTACTATTGTAGAAATTTCTTCTAGAATTGTGTTGAGTCGCTCCAACAAACTAACTAAGATGCTTTATTTACTTTCTTTGGGGTAAATAATTTTTATAAAAGCTCGTTCATATACAAGCCGTTTCCGACTTATATAGATAGGTAACGTTTCCCATAGATAGGTTTCCTATCTTGTATCGATGCGCATATTGCTGGTAGACGATGATGAAGCGCTGATGGATGCATTGGCTAATCACCTGATTCATCATCGCTATGCCGTGGATATTACAATCGATGGTCAAAGTGCTCGAGAATATCTCGACATGTTTAACTATGACTTGGTGGTACTCGATCTTGATCTGCCCGATGGCAGTGGTATTGAGTTTTGCCAGATCTTTCGGAAAATGGGGTATGAGCAACCGATTTTGATGTTATCGGCAACGGATACCCCAGCTCAAAAAGTAAAAGCCCTAGATGCAGGGGCTGATGATTATGTGGTCAAGCCCTTTGATTTAGATGAACTGGATGCCCGCATTCGAGCGTTACTGCGACGTGAACAAGTAGGATTGCCGACTGTATTGCGGTTAGGAGGGATTAATCTAGACCCGAGTACCTGTGAAACCACCTACAACGGAACGCTGGTGCATCTTACCCCTAAAGAGTTTGCACTGTTGGAATTGTTTTTACGGCGGCCTAATCGGGTCTACAGTCTAGATGCCATCATTGATGATCTTTGGGCCTTTGAGAATCCCCCCAGTGAAGATGCTGTCCGGACCCATATTAAAGGGTTACGGCAAAAACTGAGTGCGGTGGGCGCACCTAAAAATTTAATCAAAACGGTCTATGGTTTGGGCTATCGACTCAATGTCAGTGAGTCGACGGAGCCACCCACACCAAAATCCACCACTACTGCTGCTGTGGAGCAGGCCTGGCAAAAGTATCAGGGGGTGATGCAGGAGCGGGTAGCGGTGCTGGAGAAGGCTGCGATCGCAATCGAGCAAGGTACCCTGGGCAGCGAGCTATACCAAACCAGCCAAATGACGGCCCATAAGCTCGTGGGGGCACTAGGTAGTTTTGGCTTTCCCATGGGGTCCACCCTCGCACAACGGTTAGAAAAACTCTTACAAATCACTCCATCCACTAATATTCCGTCGATGCAGTTTAATCAGCTGGTGCAGCAGTTGCGCCACGAAATTGATGAAACCTCGATGGAAGATGCCACTGAAACCTTAGCGGCTGGGGCTCCCCTGCTGTTGCTAATTAGTCCTGACAGTACTTTGGTGGAGCAATTGAGTCTAGAGGCAACACAGCAATCCTTACGGGTCCGTCAAGCTAATAGTCTGATCCACGCCCATCGTTTGCTCCAAGCCCTTAAACCTCAGCTGGTTATTTTTGATATCCTGGCATCCCTGCAAGGGGAAGAGCTGCCAAATCAACTGCTCAACGATATTGCAACCTTTACCGATCAATTTACCGGCCCCTTTTTGCTGCTCCTGCCACCCCTGCCCGCCCAGTCACGGCTCCAACTCGTACAACAGGGGGCCAGTCAGCTACTGGATCGCACTCATCCACCCGCCCAGCTGATGACAGAAGCTCTGCAAATCATGCGGACTAAAACCACCCCCGCCAAAATCATCATTGTTGATGACGATCCGCAAATCTTAAAACTGTTACAGGTTAGCCTGACACCCTGGAATTTTGATATTACCCCCCTCACCAATGCCAAACAGCTGTGGGAAGTTCTAGAAAAAATCCAGCCAGATGCCTTAGTGCTGGATGTCACCATGCCAGAAATGAACGGCTTTGAAATCTGTCAGTTACTGCGGGCAGATCCCCGTTGGCGCAACCTACCCATCGTGTTTCTCACCGTTCATGAAGCAGAAACCACCCGTGGTCGAGCATTTCGCTTTGGCGGGGATGATTTTATTAACAAATCAGTTGCTACTTCTGAGCTGGCCATCCGTATTCTCAATCAAATCAATCACCATACATAGGTGTGTCTGAATAGCTGAATACGTTGGGGGCTATACCAAACTGGGCGGATAGTATCCTAACCCCTCAACAAAGCGGGCACAGAATTCATGCAGCTCTGTCGGGTCAGGCACCCCATGGGAAACCACAACCACCTGATACTCACTCATCACTTCAGTGGGCGTTTTACCCTTGTCCAAAGCACGGAGGGTATCCCGCAACTGCATAGATGGCTTATGGGGCATGCCATTTTCCATCAGGAAAGCGATTAAGTTTTTCTCTGCATCAGCGCCCAAGGCATTCCTTAACTTAAGACGCAGCACCCACCGATCAACTAGATAGATAACCGTCACAGATTCTAAGGACAGACCAATCATCTGCGATAACCGATCCATCACCCTTAGAATTAAACTTACGTTTGCGAAGCTGTAGAGATATTGCATTGCCATTGCCTCCTAACGTCTACACCCTACGGGAAAATTCTGAAGAAAATGTGAGGATTGGCAATTCATATAGGTTTTTGTTGGCTAGCAAACCCTTGATTCTAAGGATGATCTGTAACAGCGTGTAAAGAACTAGGCCCAGGTATCAGTGTTCCCGAAAAGGATCGCTAGGATAGACTCGGGATCACCCTTTCGCATTGAGGTGGCGGACGTTGTCTATGGTCAGCTCTGAGCATCATCAAGCTAAGCCACCCTTGTTTGGGCAAAACCTGGAATTATTTTTTGCCATCACACCAAGTCTGCTGTGCATTACTGATTTTGATGGCTATTTCAAGCACGTTAATCCTCAATTTTCTAAGGTTCTAGGGTATTCCTCGCTCGCTTCTATCACCCAGCCTTTGATCGAGTTTGTGCATCCCGATGATCGTGAGGCTACTCAACATGCTTTGGATGCGCTAGTCCATAACCACCAGGCGATTACCTTTGACCATCGCTATCGCTGTGCCAATGGTGGCTATCGCTATTTGGTATGGAATGCGATCGCACAGGGCAATCTAATCTACGCTGCCGCCAATGATATTACTGAGCAAAAGCAAACCGAACAGACCCTATTCCAAGAGCGCGATTTTTCAAAATCCATCCTGGCGACGATCAATAGTATCAATGAACATCCTCGTTCCCGTATTACCCAGCACTATAGTCAACAAACCCTAGAAAACATTTTTGACCTGGCTGGAGAAGCGATTATCTGCGTTGATCAGCGCCAGACTATTCGTCTATTTAACCAGGCGGCTGAACGTATTTTTGGATACATGGCGGCTGAAGCCATCAACCAACCCCTTGATTTATTGCTACCGGCGGCATTTAAGGTCATTCATCGGCAGCATATAGATAAATTTGGCAAGTCCTCTGTGCCCTCACTGCGGATGGGTGAGCGTCGAGGTAACGTGAGTGGCCGCCGTAAAAATGGCGAAATTTTTCCGGCAGAGGCGTCTATTTCTAAAAGTAGGACCAAGGACGGGCTGGTATGGTACACCGTTATGCTGCAGGACATTACTGAACGGCTACAGGCGGAAGCGGCCATTCGTCGTAGTGAAGAGCAACTGCGCAAA
>NZ_QXHD01000004.1:3631528-3657862 GCF_011009555.1 Adonisia turfae CCMR0081
GGTGCCATTTATACAAACGCTGGCGATGGGAAGTTTGCGATCGCAACCGATCAATTGAGCGTGATCGTGCCAGGACGACCAGATAACGGCTGAGGGAGCCCC
Source organism: Adonisia turfae CCMR0081 (assembly GCF_011009555.1). Classification (GTDB taxonomy): domain Bacteria; phylum Cyanobacteriota; class Cyanobacteriia; order Phormidesmidales; family Phormidesmidaceae; genus Leptothoe; species Leptothoe turfae. Next base: position 3,631,631 of record NZ_QXHD01000004.1, read on the forward strand.
GTGTCGCCTGATAGGCGTCCTTGCGCCATAGCGTCAGAAATACATCCTGGGTGATTTCTTCAGCTTCTTCATCACTGTGGAGAATGCGACGCGACAGGGTATAAACTAAGCGGCCATAGCGTTGATACAGCATCCGCAGAGCCTCTACTTGACCAGCTCGCAAGGATGCCAGCAGATCTGCATCGGAGGAAATGGCATCGGATGTAGCCGTTTCCTCCCAAGATTCAATTGGCCCCATAGGTTTAATCAGAGACTCCTAAGCTTGAACAGGCATATTAATAACATCGGCAAGGACCGAATGCTGTCAGCATACTATTGAGTTGTTCTATCAAACTCTACGGAGCCATGGCACCGATTGAGTTGTTCTATCAAACTCTACGGAGCCATGACACCGGTGGATTGAAGTGGAATGACTTGGATTACAGATAAAACCCGGCATAAATCACCCACATTAATCCGTTGCTAACTAGCAACAGGCCTTTAACCCAGCGTGATTGCAATAGTTGCCAAACCCGTATGCTAGCCACCATCACCAAAAGAAATTCCACCAGGGCCACGATGCCCCCATGGTGATCAGGGTCCCAATAGGAAATTGGACTTTCATATCGAAAATTACTGAAGGGCCAAAAATGCCGATGACCATCGTCTACGTGCACAGGTAAATCGCCCAGGCAGTGCAAAATGACGCTAGCGGCTAGAAAAATAACTCCGAGGCTCAAGGGCTGCCAGACTGGATAACGTCTTCCCACCCAGAGGGCGAGGGCAATGACTAACAGCGCCAGCGGAATCGAATTGCCCACATCAAAAATTGTTTGCCAGAACGGCTCATAGTAGGCCTCACGCCAAATGGTGGCTTCATCCATCTGGACTATCAGTTTGGCCCATCCATAAAAGCCAAACATGGCTAGATCTGGCACCAGTGCTCCCCAAAAAATGGAGGGGTTGAGGTGCGATCGCGATCGATGGCCCAGCAGTGCAAGGTTAAGGATGACGTGGCTCGGGGTGTTCATGGGGGAATCGTAAGCAATGGTTGGCAAGGGATTAGAGAATGGGTTTGCAAGATAACCCCTTACTCCCTACCCTCTAATCCCCTGCCGCGATAAACCAATCAATGAGTTGTCTAGCAATACTGAGCTTGCCAGGCACAGGGGGCAGGGAGTCTTTGGTAAACCACCCTGCTGTTTCAATTTCATTTGGATCGACAACGATGTCACCGCTGGCATAGCGGGCTGTAAATCCAATCATAAGTGAATTGGGGAAAGGCCAGGGCTGAGAACCAAAATAGCGAATATCTTTGATCTCAACCCCCACTTCTTCTCGCACTTCACGCGCTACGGTTTCTTCTAAGGATTCTCCCGGCTCAACAAATCCGGCCAGCACACTGTACATGCCCTCCCGAAACCGGGGGGCACGGGCTAGTAGGACTTCAGATCCGCGAGATACCAGCATGATGACCGCAGGCGATAGCCGGGGATATTGCCTGAAGCCACACTGGGGGCAGCACTTAACTCGTTCATGTTTTGACTGCTCCATGGGCGTAGCGCAGCAGCCACAGTACTGGTGGGTGCGATCCCATTCCACTAACTGGGTGGCGCGTCCTGCCAAGGCAAAGAATGGATCGCCTAATAGACCATATAGGTTTCGCAATGGTCTCAGGTCGAGCCCTGCCGGTAGCTCTAAATCTGAGGGTAGTTCTGCTCCGTAGCAGGGTGAGTTGACCAAGGTACCCAGGTATTGCGATCGCACCACCCTAACCCCTAAGTCTTCTAACGTTTCCACCTGAGGAATCCCGATGGTTTCCTGCGTACCCTCCACCTTAAGGGTCACCAGCATCCGAGAGCCACAAAACCCAAACCACCACCCCAAACCGGCAGGGGCTGCCGTCGGATCAACGCCTGCAATAAAACCTGAGGGCATTGCAAAGGGGGACGGCTCCTTCATATCAGGAGCTGCTAATTCATTCATGCTGCTTAGCCTGTGCAAACTGCCTGCGCTATCTTACGCTAATGCTCGATCACACCCCATCCCCATGTCATGACCGATCAACCCTTAATAAGTTCACCCTCTATTTTTGCGAGCATACGGTCAGGTCAGGCCTTGATTGTCGGTGGCAACCGGGGCATCGGCCTTGGCTTTGTCAAACACCTGCTGAAGGATCAGCGGTTTGATCAGGTGTTTGCCACCTACCGGACTAAGACTGCTGCGTCAGAACTTCTGGAGCTTGCCCAAACCCATGACAGGCTGCATTGCATCGCCATGGACCTAACCGATGAAGCGGCGATTGAAAGCGGGATAGCTCAGATTAAAACGATGACCCCTGAGTTGCATTTTGTGGTTAACTGCGTGGGCTTTTTGCATGATGGTGCGATCGCGCCAGAAAAAGCACTCCGACAGCTACAGCCAGATCATCTGATGCGCTATTTCCAGGTCAACAGCATTGGGGCAGCCCTACTGGCAAAACATCTACTACCATTGCTTAATCACAAACAGCCCAATGTTTTCGCCACCATCTCTGCCAAAATCGGCAGCATTGAAGATAATCGCCTTGGTGGCTGGTATGGCTATCGAGCCTCTAAAGCGGCTTTGAACATGCTCCTCAAAACAGCTGCCATTGAATACAGTCGTCGCAGTAAGCAAACAGCGATTGTGCTGCTTCACCCTGGTACTACGGATACACGACTGTCAGAGCCGTTTCAACGGGGGGTGCCTCCCGATAAACTGTTCCCAGTCCCAAAAACCGTAGGACTCCTCATGAATGTCTTAGGTAACGTCACCCTAGACGATAACGGCTCATTTTTCTCATGGGATGGCAGTCAATTGCCTTGGTAAACAACTAAGCTCCTATTTTTGAAGTTTTGCAAGAGACATTGGCGTTTTATTACTAAATAGCTGAATTCGTACGACTCCTTAGATAAACTGACTTCAGTCTTCAGAGTTTAGGACCCTCTGAAGTTCAATACCGAACCGGTTCATTTAAAAGCACCTATACTAAGGCCACTCCAGCAATGCTGCTCTGCTAGTTGGGGTGGCTTTGTCATGCGCAGATTTTTATTTTTTCTTAATCTTCTGCTGAAGTTATCTTATCCTGAGTGCAGTAGTCTTGCTCCGTTATTGTTAAAGTCAGCGTTAAGGATTCCTTGCATGGAGGCTTGTGATTTAGATGTTTCGTCCCAAGGCCAGTCACAAGCACGGTTTCGACACCTATTTCGAGGCAGGTCTGCACTTATAGCGACCCTGCTTGTTATTTGTAGTGGTGGCCTTTTATACGGTGCTAGTGAAGTAGATACCCATACAACGGCTGATTCTTCCATTGCCTTTAATCAAGAGCTGCTGGATGGCATTGAGCGAGTAAAGGCGAGTTTGCCCTCCCCTGCCATTGCTCCCATTGTTTTCAATACCTGGGTTGATGAAGACTTGGCCGATGATGTTCTTGAAACAACACCATCACAGACATTCTCAGCTACTGACTATTATTGTTTGCCCGCTCCGCAACCTGCGGATTCTACCGAGAGTCTTGGGCAAACATTGTCAGCTCTAGGCACTCAGGTAAATCAAGACAGTCAGAGCCAAATTTCGCAATGGGTGGCTAGTCTGACCGCACAGATCGAATCTGCACGCTGGCCACAGCTTCATGACCGTGCCCAATTATCCAAAGTACCTGTGATTATGTATCACGATGTACTCCCTGAAAAAGAAGTTTTCTTCGACATTACCCCTGGACGCTTAAACGAAGATTTTCGAGCGATTCGTGCTCAAAATCTAACACCCATTAGTCTCGATCAGTTGGTTAATCACCTTAGAACCGGGGTGCCTCTGCCTGAAAAACCTGTTGTTTTGACCTTTGATGATGGGTATGTAGGTCATTACGACTATGTTTACAAGTTAGCTAAGTATTACAACTATCCGGTAGCCCTCTCTATCTTTACAGACAAAGTTGACGGCAAGATTGTGGGACGCTCCACCCTTGACTGGGAACAAGTGGAAGAGATGGCCCAAGACCCATTAGTCACTGTTATCTCTCACAGCGTGACACATCCACGGGATCTGCGAGAACTGTCAGATGAAGACTTACGCTATGAATTAGAGACATCTAAGGAACGCTTAGAGACAAAACTCGGCATCCCAATTCATTACTTTACCTATCCAGAAGGCAAACATGATGAGCGTGTTGTAGAGGCTGCCGAAGCAGCAGGCTATCAGGCTGCACTGATTATGCGTAATGATTCAGGTCGATTTGCAGGAGAGTCAGAAAATCTTTTGACCATTGAGCGATTTGGTGAATCTCGTTTTTATGAAGTTATTGAGTCAGCGTGGGGTGGTCCTCCGTTGTCAGGCTTTAAACCTACCCCAAACTTCAAATCTCCTATTCAACGATTGGAGATCGAGATCGATGAGATCCCGATGACCTTGATTAGCGGTGGTCAACCTACAACCATCCATGCTGATAGCCGTTACCCTCTGGCTGACATTGTTGCTGACTCCGATGCGATTGCTGCTGTGGATGGTACTTTCTTCTCTCTAGAATTCCTGGACTCTAACACTATGATTGGGCCGGTGCTCAGTCAAAACACAGGGGAATTTATTCCTGGAGATGAAGGTGATATTTACAAGCTCAAAGGTCGTCCCTTAGTTTTAATGAGCCCTCAGGAAGTCAAGTTTCTTCCTTTTGACCCAGCACAGCACAACACATTAACAGGCATTCAAGAAGAGATGCCGGACGTAACCGATGCGTTTGTTGGTGCAGGTTGGTTGGTGCGAGAACAAGAGCCCCAATCTGCAGCTACATTCAAGAATCTGTTTGCCTATGAGGAGCATCGATTTCGGGCATTTTGGGGCATAAACATGGAAGGACAACCTGTTGTTGGTGCCACCCACGCTCAAATTGATTCGGTAGGTCTAGGTGAATTGCTGATGCAAGCAGGTTTCCATCATGCAGTCATGCTAGATTCCGGTGCGAGCACTTCCCTGGTGTACCAAGGAGAATCTCTGATCGGGTTTGAGTCACGAACGGTACCCCATGCGGTGGCATTAGTACCCTCGGGTGGTAGTAGCTGTGGTGTTGCCCAGTAATCAAAAATAATTTTGCAGAGACGTTGCATGCAACATCTGTACGCCAATAAAGTTAAAGCTTGGGGAGTTGTGATGCCTAATTAGTGGAGACGATGATTGCATGGAGCGGACGCAAATTGTTGTGATTGGCAGTGGCATTGGTGGCCTCTGCTGTGCAGCGTTATTAGGACGCTATGGCTACGATGTCATCGTGTGCGAAAGCCACAGCATCACGGGTGGTGCAGCCCATGGGTTTACGCGAGGTGGCTTTTTATTTGATTCTGGTCCGTCTCTGTACTCAGGCCTATCCCATAGCCCGTCTCCCAATCCATTAAGACAGGTGCTAGATGCCATTGGCGAAGATGCAAATTGGCTTAATTATGATACTTGGGGATGCTGTTTGCCAGAAGGTGACTTTGACACCACGGTGGGTTCAGATCAGTTTTGTGATGTTCTACAACAGCTACGAGGAGAACAGGCGGTTCGAGAGTGGCGGCATTTACAACAGGTCATGCGGCCCTTAGGGACTGCCGCCATTGCTTTACCACCTGCCGCGATGCGATTTGACCTGGGAGCTTTTCAGACCGTTAGGCATTTTCTACCGTCGTTGCTCCAACAAGGCGTGCATGTAGCTAAACTCACTGGCCCCTTCAGCCGCATTATGGATGGCATAGTGCATGATGACTTTGCCCGTCATTGGTTAGATATGCTGTGCTTCCTGCTTTCTGGATTACCCGCTACGGGGACCATAGCAGCGGCAGTGGCCTTTATGTTTGCTGATTGGTATCGCCCCGGTGTGCAGCTTGACTATCCCCAAGGTGGCAGCGCTGCTGTAGTGGCTGCCCTAGAGCGTGGGCTAAAAAAGTATGGTGGTGACATCAGGTTAAATGCCCACGTTGAAGAGATCTTGTTAGAGGGGGATCAGGCGATTGGGGTGCGTTTGCGTAATGGACAGGAGATTCAAGCTACAAAGGCAGTCATTTCTAATGCATCGGTTTGGGACACTCTCAAGTTGTTACCGGCACTACCTGCAAAGTATAAGCGGTTTGAGCAAAAGCGCCAGGCCACCCCTGAGTGCGACAGCTTTATGCATCTACATCTGGGGATTGACGCCACTGGCCTGGATCAGTTGGCCTGTCACTACATTGTTGTTAATGACTGGAGTCAGGGGATAGATGCACCCCAAAATCTAGTACTAATTTCTATTCCGTCAGTGCTAGACCCAAATTTAGCGCCAGATGGCAAGCACACGATTCACGTATACACGCCTGGCAATGAACCCTATGGGGTATGGGCTGGTTGCGATCGCAAGAGTGCGGAGTATGCCCAGTTAAAACAGCAGAGAGCTGAGGTCATGTGGCAAGCGCTGGAACGTATTATTCCTGATATTCGCTCTCGATGTGCCGTTACCCTGGTGGGCACCCCCCTAACCCACGGACGTTTTCTCCGTCGCCACCACGGATCCTATGGTCCTGCCATTCGTGCTGGACAAGGTGTTTTTCCTGGTCCACGTACACCAATCCAGCAACTTTGGTGTTGCGGTGATTCGACATTTCCAGGCATTGGCTTACCTGCCGTAGCTGCCAGCGGTATGGTGTTAGCCAATACTTTAGCTCCTGTTAAACAACATCTGGAGATGCTGCGAGAAATTAATGTGCTGAATTCCTAAAAATCTCTCTAGTTTCTACTCCCGATTCTCCCTCTCTTATGAAATACTCGGTGCAGTTACTGGAGCTCTACTGTGAATTTGCGTCTGTATCTAGATACGGCTGACACTGCTGTCTGGGAAACCTGGCTACCCATAGGTATCTTTTATGGGGTCACGTCTAACCCGCTGTTGTTAGAACGGGCACAGGTTGCTTGTACTGTTGACTCATTAACTCAGTTAGCTGCAAAAGCGTTTAGCCTAGGAGCTAAGGAAGTTCAGCTGCAAACCTGGGGTGATAACAAACAGGCTTTAATCACTACAGGGCAGGCTTTAGCTAAGATTGATCAGCGTGTGGTGGTGAAAGTTCCCATTACACACCTAGGGACAGCCGCTGCTGCCGCCTTGATTGCCGACGGCATTCGAGTAACCATGACGGCTGTGTATGAAGTGCCACAGATTCTGGTTGCTGCTGCCCTAGGTGCAGAGTACGCAGCTCCTTATCTAGGACGAATCAATGATTCAGGTCGTAATGGACGAGAGACACTGGCTCAAATGCAACAGGCGCTTGATGGCGTAGAAAGTTCAACGCGCATCTTAACAGCCAGTATCCGTGATGTAGACGATATTGCCTATTTAGCAACCCAAGGCTTGAATACATTCACCTTTGCACCCCGGATTGCTGAAGCATTCTTTAACAGTGAGCAAACTGTAGAGGCAACAGCCGCCTTTGAGGCATGTGCGATCGCAATGGGTGCAAACAGGACACGCTAAAGACCTTTAGCAAAAGGAAGACTCTAATGAAGACTCTATGGTGTCTCCACGGTAACTTGCAACAACCTGAGGTGTGGAGTGAGATCACTCAGGGATTACAGTCTAGGATGCCAGAGCTGAAGATACATCTGGTTAATCTGTGGGATACCCTGGATGATGACTGTTGGGCTTGGTCTGATGCTTTTTGTGAAAAAGTTCAAGCAATAGCAACTGACCAGCCAGAGACTCAGCAATATCTGTTGGGATATTCTCTGGGTGGGCGGCTAGCCTGGCATGCATTAATCGCTAGGCCCGCCCTTTGGTCTGCGGCTGTTATTGTTAGTGCTGATCCAGGCATAGTCAGTCTTCAACAGAAAGAACAATGTTTAAGGCGCGATCGCACCTGGGCCAATCGATTTCTCTCGGAGCCCTGGGAAGAGCTATTGACCGAATGGGATCGGCTGCCTGTTTTTTGTAATCGGCCATGTGCGACGCCTCGCCTGGAAGCAGACTTTGACCGGTCAAAAATTGCGCGGGCCTTTGAAGTGTATTCCAAAGGACAGATGGATGATATGCGATCGCACCTGGCTGAGCTCTCCATCCCCATTACCTACATCACAGGCAGTGAGGATAAGCGTTATCACCAAATCGGTGTGGAGTTAGCTCATCAAGTACCTAGCCTCCGCCACATCAGCATTGAGCAAGCAGGGCATCGAGTCCCCTGGGAACAGCCCGCCACCTTTCTTGAAATACTGCATCGGATACTTGTGAAATCTGTGTAATCGCTTGGAGGCGTTATAGCTATGGGCACATACCAACCAGCCATTAATGACACCCATAAATGCCTAAGCCTTGATTTTTAAAGGTTCAGACCATCCATAGGTGAAATCTTCAATAAGTTGCATTTACGTTTCTTAATTAACTGGTTACAATTTTTAATATATGAAAAACGCAGTTTGACACGCACCCTATAACCATGGCATTCAATTCTTTGCTCGTTTCTTTATTCAGGCCCAACGTCAAGTTAAATTTAGGTGCTCAGACTACCTTCGCTATAGTCAGGGTTGTAGTCGGCATCATGATGGTGCATAACGGCTTTGACAAGCTGGCCAACATTGAGAGTTTTGCGGCTGCCTACGTAGAGTATCTAGGATTGCCATTCCCTATTTTTCTTAGCTATGTGGCGGCCTACACTGAGTTGATTGGTGCTCCACTGGTTGCCTTTGGTTTTCTCACAAGACCTGCGGCTTTTGGTCTTTTGGGCACCATGTGTGTAGCCATGTATCACCACATTAAAGTGGCTGGCCTTAGTCTGCCTTATTTAGAGCTATCGGCCATTTACGCGGCTATTTTCTTGTTTTTTACGGTCAACGGAGCAGGCTTGTTCTCGATTGATGGTCTGCTGACCTACTGGTTGAATAAGAACGCTCTGTCGGAGAAAGCTAAGCAGGTGATGAAGCTGGAAAAGAGCTTTGAGGCATCATCTGCTGAAAAAACTACTGTGGCCTCCTAGGAGTGCGCCAAGGTTAAAAATTTGAGATGCTGATGGATAGAGGACTGCTCTTTTTTAGGGCAGTCCTTCAATTGTGGGCGTTGTTGATCCTCGACAGACTTTAATCTAAAAAATACGGAGGCAAGGAGCAAGCCATCAATAAATTCCAAAAGTAAAGGTTGAAGAGACGTTCCATGGAACGTCTGTACACCCAAAATTTGGCAGCTAATTGATTTTACTTCCTAAGCTCATGCTGCCAGTTAGATGCCGTGCCTCTATTCGCAACAGCTAATTTTTCTCCGTAGTCAACCCCTTGAAGTCAAACAATTCGCTGTCAGCCAGCTGTGATGGAGAAACATTTTGAATACTGCGGAATAAGCTGTCAGTACGCCCCGGAAATTCTGTTTCCCATTGCTGTAACATCTGTTTAATGTTGGCGCGCTGAAGATTCTCTTGAGAGCCGCAGAGATTACAGGGAATGATAGGAAATTCTCGATAGCGTGCATAGCGCGCGATGTCATTTTCTGGGCAATAGGTCAGAGGGCGAATAACAATGTGCTTGCCATCATCTGTACGGAGCTTAGGCGGCATCGCTTTTATGCGTCCACCATGAAACATGTTTAAGAACAACGTCTCGACAATGTCATCGCGGTGATGGCCCAGGGCAATTTTTGTTGCACCTTCTTCAGTGGCAACCCGATAGAGAATTCCGCGCCGCAGACGAGAACATAGACCACACATGGTCTTGCCTTCAGGAATAATGCGGGTCACCGTGCTGTAGGTATCTTCCTCCACAATGCGATAAGGCACGCCGACAGATTCTAAATACTCAGGTAGTATGTGCTCTGGGAAATCGGGCTGCTTTTGATCAAGGTTGACGGCTAACAAGTCAAACTTGACTGGAGCACTACGCTGCAACGACATTAACAGAGACAGCATCGTATAGGAGTCTTTACCTCCGGACAGACACACCATGACCTTGTCACCGGCTTCAATCATGGTGTAATCATGAATAGCTTTACCCACTAACCCCCGCAGGCGGGCTTCCAATTTCTTTGCATTTTTGGAGGGTAAGGTGGCAACCATAAAGTCTGTGTCACGATGGGATTTTTGCTATTTTACGCCATGACCCCAAGGGAAGATATGTTCAAAGTCTGCAATGTTGATCAGGAACCTCGCTCCTAAATTTAGCTTCATCACAAAGGGGAATAGAGGCTGAAGCACCCATATGGCCACTGTCCATGCCATGGCAGCAGCAGATCTGCACGTTCATTGCCAAAATTTAACTCTAGAGGGCTAAGTCATCTAATCTTCAAATAATCTTCGTTAATTCTTGATTCGCAACCGTATTGAGAACAACAAGTACCTGGACAGATGGCAGCCAAAATCGTATTACCGTTGGCGGAAAATTGGATTTGGGTTTAGATAGTCCAGTAACCCAGCAGCATTCATTATTGGTCAATACTAAACCAGCAGATTATAAGCGTTGGATTCACAGCTAAAGGAGACATCATATGTGCGGAATTGTCGGTTATATAGGCACTCGGGCCGCTAGCAATATTTTGATTGAAGGCTTACGTAAGCTGGAGTATCGCGGCTATGATTCAGCCGGTGTTGCAACTATTAGCGAAGGTCAACTCAACCGAGTGCGGGCTAAGGGTAAACTCCAGAACTTACAGGACAAACTAGACGGTTTGGAGGACCCCGCTCGTTTAGGCATTGGCCATACCCGCTGGGCCACCCACGGCAAGCCCGAAGAGCACAATGCCCATCCTCACACGGATGGCAGTGGTCGCATAGCAGTGGTGCAAAATGGCATTGTTGAAAACTACCGGGAACTGCGGGAAGCGCTGATTGCTAAAGGGTATGAGTTCCAGTCTGAAACCGATACCGAAGTGATTCCCCATTTGATTGCCGACTACCTTGCTAAGGGTGTGGAGGGGCCACTAGCTCACGAATCCGACTTGCTAGAGGCCGTACGCCAAGCGGTGAATGACCTGGATGGAGCCTTTGCCCTGGCTGTGGTGAGTGCCGATTTCCCCGATGAGCTAATTGTGGTGCGGCAACAGGCTCCGCTGGCCATTGGTTTTGGTCAGGGTGAGTTTTTCTGTGCATCCGATACGCCAGCAATTGTGCCCCACACCCGTGCAGTGCTGCCTTTAGATAATGGCGAGTTGGCGATGCTCACGCCGTTGGGAGCGGCTATTTATGACTTCACCGGGCGACGTCTGAAAAAGCACCCTATCACCCTCAGCATTAGCCCCACCATGGTGGAAAAGCAGGGTTTCAAGCACTTTATGCTGAAGGAAATCCATGAACAGCCGGGGGTGGTGCGTACCAGTCTAGAAACGTATTTAGCCAGTGATTGGACCCCTGAAAGTGACACGTCTCCGGTGAATTTGGGGCTGGATGCAAGTTTGCTAGCAGGATTAGAGCAGGTACAAATTTTGGCCTGTGGTACTAGCTGGCACGCTAGTTTAGTTGGTAAGCATTTGCTGGAACGGTTAGCGGGCATTCCAACCGTGGTGCACTATGCTTCAGAATTTCGTTATTCCCCCACGCCACTGATTGCTAATGCCCTGACCATTGGTGTGACCCAGTCTGGCGAAACGGCAGATACGCTAGCGGCGTTGGATATGGAACAAACTCGACGGGTTGAAAAAGGTGATGCGGCCTTTGCCCCACGCATGTTAGGGATCACGAACCGCCCAGAAAGTTCACTGGGACGTCTGGTGCCCAATGTTGTGGCGACCCATGCAGGCATTGAAATTGGGGTGGCGGCGACTAAAACCTTTGTGGCGCAGTTGATGGCGTTTTACTTCCTGGCGTTGGAATTGGGTTATCAGCGGAAGACTCTATCTGGCCAGGAGCTGGCGGAAATTATTGAGGCGATGCGTCAACTGCCCACCCAGATGGAGCATGTGATTGAAAAGCAGGAGGGCTATACCGAAGAGCTGGCCCATAGCTTTACGGAAACTCAAGACTTTATCTTTATTGGCCGTGGTGTTAACTATCCTATTGCGTTGGAAGGGGCGCTGAAGCTGAAGGAAATCAGCTATATCCATGCGGAGGGATATCCAGCGGGTGAAATGAAGCATGGTCCGATTGCGCTGTTGGATGCGAAGGTACCGGTGGTTGCGATCGCAGTCCCTGGCACTGTCTACGATAAAGTTCTTTCCAACGCTCAAGAAGCTAAAGCCCGCGACGCCCAGCTGATCGGCGTGGCCCCAGCCAATGACCCTGAGGCTGAGCACACCTTCGATACTTTATTGCCTGTGCCGACTGTAGATGAACTGCTCTCACCCATGTTGACGGTGCTACCTTTACAGTTGTTGTCTTATCACATTGCAGCACGACGAGGCCTGGATGTGGATCAGCCCCGCAACTTAGCCAAGTCAGTCACGGTTGAATAAGTATTGAGTACGAGTTAACCACTTGTATAACGACAATAAAGTTGTTTACCTGAAAACAAAGTTTTATGCCAGCATCGGTCCATAGCGATCAGGTGCTGGTAGTTTTTGTATTGGTTAGAGATAGCTCTTGAGTTTTTATAACTTTCAGGTACCCCATCTATTGCCAGGGATTCTCCTATGGCCAAGCGTCAGCGCAAGACAGATCAAGTAATACGAAATCCTGCCTGATAGCACCCGGTATCGCAGGGCATCCACAAGGGAGTGCCCCTACAGGATGGTCTATTTTTAATCGGGTTTAATAAATTCGGATTTGGTATAACTATAGAAGAACGTCTAGAAGAAACACTTACAATCGCTGATCAGGTGGGAATTGAACACCCCAAAGAACCTCGTAGCAAAAATTCTGTGTCTTGAGAGAGTGTTGCTATCGGACATTGCTCAAGTCTCGGCCTCCCTTGTTAATGTAGCTACCAGATGAATTTTAATTCAAGTTCTTTCCTATACTCTGCGCTGCTTACGTGTATTAGTTTGAAGCCACATCATCAATCCTGTAATGATCAACGTCAGTAAACCTATTGCATTTAGGATTGGATAGATCAGCTCTAGATTGATGCTGCCGAATTTGCCTCGATGTAACTCTAGCAGCCATAGAAATTCATCGGTGCGACCAATAACCACAGCAAATTGGAAAAACATGCCAGTTATCAGCGTGAGTAGCAAAGGGATGGTCATAAAAGGCACTAATCTTCTATGTATCTGGCGTAGTCGAGCTTGCTTAATAAGCATAATCACTTCTCTAAAGTCTCTTTTTCAAAGACATTAGCAAAAAGGGGCCTACTAGAATCAGACCTAATAAAGCTTCACCTAAGCCAATAGAAAATCCATATTTATCTTGTTATAGCTGCCTGGCTTTAGCAACAACTATGAGTGCTCAGCAAAAGTGGCAATTAAACCGTCTTTCTCAAACGAAAATACAGTGTAAGACTCAACATAATTTCCTGATTCCATGCCAGGAGAACCAATGGGCATCCCCGGTACAGCAATACCGGCAATATCCGGTTTTTCTGTGAGTAGTTGAGCGACATCTTCTGCGGGGATATGGCCTTCAACAATATAACCGTCCACAACAGTGGTATGGCATGACTTGAGGTTTTCAGGTACACCGTACTGCTCTTTAATCGCCGCCATGTCCTCTGTAATTTGATCATTCACCTCAAAGCCCGCGTCACGCATATGTTCGATCCACAAACCACAACAACCACAGGTAGGACTTCGAAATACGTTAATTTCGCTAGCTAAGGCTGCTTGAGAAATAGGAGCGGGTCCCTGGGCTAGGCTACAGCCAGTGACGATCAATCCTATGGTGATCAGTCCTATGCTCCCAAGTCTTTTAATGCGATTGATCATGGTCGTTTACGTGTAAACGCTAAAGCTGGGCAGATTTTCTGGCCTGGATAGCCTGGATAGTCCCAGTCTGGCACTAAGGTAGTCGGCAATCATGAAATAGAAATGAAATTGTGGCTAGACACCCTCTTGAAGTTGCACAACGGCGGAACGGGGTGTGGGTTCTGGCACATTAGCTTCGACATTGCGGGCAGCTGATACGATCAAGGCAGCTCCCATGAAGGTCATAATGGCATTTTCAGCAAAGCTAACAATTCCCAAGGGTGCTTTAGAATTGCCACCGACGCAAGCACAGTTGAGGGCCAATTTATCGATATACACGGCTTTTACTACTGAAGCGACACCATTGAGACCCACCGCAAGGGAGCCAATGCCTGTGGCCAAGGGAGCAATACCTGATTCGTAGCGGTTCCAGGCTATTTGATACGCCTACGATAAACTCTATAGTGAACTGTAGGGTCAAGGGTGCAGGAGTTATGTCAAACAGATAGTCCCTGGCTGGAACCTATACATTTCATTGCCATTTCATATTCTTAAGTTAGTTTCGAAAATACTCTCTGGTTATCTAATGTTGATTGATGCGCATTCTGCTCGTTGAAGATGAACCGGATCTTGGTAAGGCGATTAAACGTACCCTTAGCCAAGAAGCGTATGTGGTGGACTGGGTGCAGTCTGGCAACGATGCACTCACCTATTTAGAGCACGATATTTCCCTCTATACATTAGGTGTCTTTGACTGGATGGTGCCGGGACATTCCGGTATTGAGCTATGTGCATGGTTACGTCAGCACTGCTACAGTTTACCGGTGCTGATGCTAACTGCTAAGGACCGTGTCGAAGATCGGATTACGGGCCTGGATGCTGGGGCTGACGATTATTTAGTTAAACCCTTTAGTATGGCGGAGCTATTAGCAAGGCTGCGAGCGCTGCGGCGCAGACCTTCGGCGTTTCAGACAGCCCAGCTACAGCATGGACCATTGTTGCTAGATTGAGATCGCAGACTCGCCTTTCTGCATCCAAGAACATCCGCCGAACAACAAATTGAACTCACCCAAAAAGAGTTTCAACTGTTGCAGTACTTTATGGAGCATCCCAATCAAATTCTCACCCGCGATCAGGTGTTGACTCAGCTATGGGAAATCGGCGCTGAACCCAGCAGTAATGTGGTGGCTGCTCAAATGCGTTTGCTACGGCGTAAGCTGGGACCGTATGACCACACGATTGAAACTGTATATGGCATGGGATATCGATTTACCCCGCCGCCGAGCGAGTAAACCCCAAAATCAACTATTCCGACGATCACGCCTCCAATTAGCAGCTTGGTATGCCGGTGTTATGGGGGTAATTCTGACATTATTAGGGTTTGGGATGTATCGTGCCATTGCCCATGCCCATGAAGTCACGATTGATCGGGAAATTAAATCTGTTGCCGATGCGCTTAAGAATGCCTTGAAAGTGACTCTTGCCGATGAGCAACAGCTGGAACAGCTACCGCCCCAACTACTCCCTGATTTATGTCTTGCTGACCAGCATTGCCTGGAACCTACGCAACAAACACCTGGTAGTCCCTATCTTCAAAGCTATTACATTCGCATCATCAGCCCGACAGGTAAACTGTTAGCAACAGCTGGAGATCGACCTCAAGGCATACCCGTTGCCGTGCCGACAGCAACCTGGCAAACCGTATGGGATGCTAATGATCAACACTACCACCAAGTTGCCTTAGAACTCTTTCCTAATGTCTCTCCAACTGTAAGTCTAACGGCTGTTGAATCAGAAAGTTGGGCCTATTTAGTCGTGGGACGCTCATTTCAAGATTTTGACGAATACCTGGCGTCAGTCCGCTGGAGAATTTTGCTAGGATTATTAGTGGCGTTGTTTCTGGTAGCTCCAGCCAGTTGGTGGCTAGCTACTCTGGCCATGCGCCCCATTTACCGTTCCTACAGCCAGATTCAACAATTTACGGCGGATGCCGCCCATGAATTACGTACGCCCTTAGCCGCGATTCGGGCTACTGTAGAGTCCGTCTTGCGATTACCCCATTTATCAGAAGCGGAAGCTCAAGATACGTTGGGGGTAATTCATCGCCAAAACCAGAGGCTTTCCAACCTGGTCAGTAATTTACTATTGCTCTCGAAGCTGGATATTCAGTCCTATCCCACTAAGCAGGCCTATTGTAATTTGGTGGATTTAATCCATGATATTGCCGAAGAGATGGCCGCATTTGCCTTGCAGAAGCAGATTACCTTAGATATTGCTGTGCAAACCGACTCTGTAGTCACTATTTTAGGTGATGAAGAAAATCTCTATCGGTTGTTACTCAATCTAGTCAACAACGCCCTAACCTACACGCCAGAAGGCGGACGTGTGACTCTCACGCTTCAGCAACAACAACAGCAGGCACTCATTTTAGTGACAGACACAGGTGTAGGTATTGCGCCAGGCGATCAGGCAAAAATCTTTGATCGGTTTTATCGGGTGGATACGGCCAGATCTCGACAGACGGGAAATTCGGGTTTGGGGCTTGCGATCGCAACCGCCATTGCCCAAGCCCATAGAGGCACCATTACAGTCTCTAGTCAGCTCGGTAAAGGCAGCACGTTTACAGTTTCCCTGCCAATTTCATCATGATTTCATTGCACACATTTATCGTGAGAAACGCGTTGATATAAAAGGTGTGTGTTATGGAAGCCCATAGTATTTTACTAGTCTCTAAGATGTGTTGTATGTGTGTATGCGCAGTCTCAGAAACAAATTAGAAGCTACTGGAGAACCACGCCTGATACAGACTGTACGAGGGATTGGTTATGTTCTCCGGGCTCCCGTAGGTGAGTATGAGGAAAATGCCAATGAGGATGAAGATTCAAATTTGTCTGAGTTGACCTTGACCACATCCAGACCTGGAGTTTTGTCGTAGAGGAAACTCCAGGTCTAGACGTGGTTTAGCTGGCACTTATCGATAACATTTCATTCTGATTTCACAATTGACCGATATAGTCTGAACTGCGCACACTGAAGTCGCATCGCAGTGTAATGAATTATCCCCCTGAATCTACTGAAGAACCCATATCAGAAGAAGATTACAAGCCTGAACATGTAGCACCTCCCCAACCCTGGTGGAAGTCATCGGGTAAAGCCCTACTGGGGTTAGGCGTTTTTGCTGTTTTGAGTACAGGCATTGTCGGTGCCACCCATATTCTCTCCTCGTCTGCTATGGAAGACCACGACATGGGCGGCCATGATATGGAGGGCATGTCCCATGATGAGATGATGCGGGTGGATGGAGCCTTCAACCCAACACCAGTTACCGTAGAGGTAGTAAAGGCGGCTCCGCTGGATGTCAGTGTTAATTATACCGGAGCAATTTTGCCTTACACAGAGGTTACTGTTTATCCCCGTGTGGCGGGTCAGCTCTCAAACTATGCTATTTATCCCGGTGACTGGGTCGATGCGGGGCAGCTGTTGGCTAACTTGGATGCCATTGAGCGGGTCAGCCAGACGAGTGAAGCCCAGGCGTCGGCCACGGCATTCCTTGCGGCGGCTGACGCTAGCCAGTTTGAGCTAGAAGAACAACAACAGGAAATTGTCCAAATTCAGGCGGATCTGGACTATCTCATGCTCGAACGAGATCGCTTTAAGACCCTCACGGCAGAAGGGGCCACATCTCAATCTCAGTATGATTTGGCGGCATCCCAGGTAAATGCCAAACAAGCCATGTTAGAGGGCGCTAAGGCCAAACTCACACGTCTGCAATCCAAGGTGGCCAGCGATCAGGCTCAGGTAGAACGTGCCCGTGCTCAGATAGAGACGGCATCTGCATTTGAGGGCTACACCCAAATTACAGCCCCGATTAGCGGCATTGTGCAAGCCCGCATGGCCGATCCAGGTGTTGTGGTGCAGCCTGGAATGGGGATTTTCAAGATTGGCGACTATCAGCAGGTGAGACTTCAGGCCAATGTGGCTCAACAGGATGCCAATCAAATCCGAGTGGGAACGCCAATTTTGGCGAAGATCCAGGGCACGGATACAGGCGTTATTCAAGGGGAGATTACCAGCATTTTTCCCCAAGCGGATTTAGAGACCCGAACAGTTACTGTGGAAGCTGTGGTGGATAACCCGGAGCGACGACTACTCTCCGGGCAGTTTGTGGATATGGAGATTATCACTCAGCGACGCACCGAGGCGCTCTCGGTACCGAAAAAAGCTGTGGTGGACTTTAACGGTGAGGCGGCGCTCTGGGTCGCGAATGGCAGTAACGCCCAGCGACGACGGGTGACAACGGGGATGATGAGTCGCGATCGCATCGAGATTACCGACGGTCTGCAACCCGGCGATCGGGTCATTACCTCGGGAAACAGTCGATTGATCGAAGGGGGAGCCGTGACCGTTGTTGATGCCCTGGGTAACCCCACCGATGATTTTGTAAGTCCCACAGGCAGTGCATTAGAACTCTCCCTGGTAAGTCCTGATACGGTAAAAGCTGGAAAAAATGAACTCACCCTTGTCTTAAATAATACGGAGACTGAAGAACGGGTAACCGTGTCTACCGATGACATAGCCTTCGACATCACCATGCCCATGAAAAACATGGCACCGATGATGGCCAAAGTGGAGTTGGCGGCCACAGACAACCCCGGAGAATTCAAAGTTAACACCCATTTAGGCATGAGAGGTGACTGGATTATAGAAGCCACCGTGACCGATGCCGAACAGGCTGGCAAAGCCCGCCTCACCGTGCCAGTGAAATAGGTTTTGCTGCTCACACACTTCTCTCAGTTACACATACCCCCATTCGAATCAATAAGACCATGAAAAACCTGTTATTGAGTCTAATTGCAGTCAGCGCGTTGGTCACTGGCTGTGCAGGAGCATCCACTCCTGACGCCACTACATCAGAGGCACCGGATACTGCTGAAACCGTCACTGATGATAAAGCGGCAATGGACACCATGGAGGGAATGGAAGCCACCAGCGAAGGTAATGTAGAGATTACCCTGGTGAGTTCTGATGCGGTACCCATAGGAGATGCAGAACTTCTGGTTGCCGTGAAAGATACCGCCACAGGTGAACCTGTCACCACTGAAAACCTGAAAGTGGAGATCTTTATGCCCATGGAGGATATGGAGGATATGACCACTGAAGCGGAAGTTTCACCGGATGCTGAACCGGGTCAGTATAAGGTCACGACTTACCTTGGTATGGCGGGCATGTGGGCCGTTAACACCACTGTTAATGAAGGGGAGCAAGAGGGCAAAGCTTACTTTATGTTTGAAGTACAATAGCTGGATTCAGCCATCAGAAAATGAACTGCCTTTGTCAATGTCCCCTTCGACTCCGCTCAGGGGACGCTGGCTGTAAGAGTTGGCTGAGCGAATAAGAGTTGGCTGAGCGAATAAGAGTTGGCTGAGCGAAGCCGAAGCCAACGGTATTTGATCACTAATTAGGGCAATCTCTTCGTTTTTTAGCGTCCCTAGTCATTCCCAACACTTTCTATGAAAGAATTTCTCACCCACTGGTCTATCAAAAATCCAGTTGTTGTCACCGCTCTTTACATTACGGTGATTATGCTGTCGTTACTGACGCTATTTCTCTTGCCAGTGCGGATGATGCCCTATGTGGAAAGCCCGCTGGTGTCGGTGGTATCCATGGCTCCTGGTGCATCTCCAGAGGAAATTGAAACCTATATCACCAAACCTATCGAGCAGCGGCTCAGCGTACTGGACGGGGTGCGATTTATCCGGTCTAGTTCCCAAAAGGACAATTCCATCGTCACCATTCAGTTTGCCTGGGGAGGCAATGTCGATAAGGCTGTGCAGTCAGTGCAAAACATCATGACGGCAGCCGAAGGCGATCTGTTATTTGATGGCATTAACTTTAGATCTTACTGGGTGCTGCCCATTGACCCGCTAAACAGACCCGTGCTGACGTTAGCACTCAAGGGTGAGAACTGGGATCCTCTGCAGCTGAGGGAATTTGCTGACAATGCGTTAGTGGATCGCCTGACACAGGTGGAAGATGTGCAGGCCGTGTCCATCTTTGGAGGCTATCGTCGTCAACTGCAGATCATTGTAGACCGCGAGAAGCTGGCAGCCTATGGTCTTTCCATTGTGCAAGTGCGAGATGCCATTGATGCCAATAACATTAGCCAGAGTGCAGGTACCCTAACCCAGGGAGATAGCGAAATTTTGGTTCGCACCGACGAGCGAACCCTGGGGGCAGCTGAGGTGATGGATTACCCCGTTTTAGAACAAAATGGTCGGGTGGTGTATGTGCGGGATGTGGCGACGGTCAAAGACACCTATGAAGAGCGCCGCAGCGGCTACCGCTATAATGGAGAATCGGCCCTCGCGGTCAATGTGATTCAGCGGCCAGACTCTAGCTCACCCCAGGTGATCAAGCGGGTCAGGATGGAACTGGAGGCTATCCAAAACGAGTATCCTGGCATCGAATTCCAGGAAGCCTATGACAACTCTTACCTGGTCAACCTGATTGTCAGCAGCACGTTCCAGGAGCTGTTGGTAAGCGTCGTGTTAGCAGGGCTGGTCATGTTAGTCTTTCTCGAAGACTTTCGGTCCACGGCTATCATCATGATCTCCATTCCCACCAGCCTGGCCCTTTCCACCCTGCCGTTTATCCCCATCGGCATGTCCCTCAATTCCTCCACGCTGATTGGCATGATGATGGCCATTGGTAAGCTGGTGGATGACTCCATTATTGTGCTCGACTCCATTGACCAAAAGTTACGGGCAGGGTTGATGCCCGTGCAAGCGGCGATTAAGGGGACTGGAGACGTCTTTTTAGCCAGTGCTGCGGCGAGCTGTGTGATGATTGCGGCCCTGGTGCCCACTATTCTCTCGGGTGGTCTCACAGGTCTGATGTTTGTGGGCATTGTGTGGCCGATGGTGTTTGCCTTTGTGGCCTCGTTGCTGGTGTCGATTACGCTGATTCCTCTGGTGGCAGCCTTTACCCTCAAGCCCCACAGCGACAAACCGAAGCGACAAACCTGGCTACAGGTGCTAACGACACCTGTTCGTTTTGGCTTTAACAGATTGGAAAGGGGCTACGCCTGGCTGCTAGACCTGTGTATGCGAAACCGAGAGATTACCCTGGCCATCGCTGGGGCTTCGGTGGTGCTGGCGATCATGCTGTACGGTCTTATTCCCCAGGAGATGATACCCCTGGGGGATTCGGGACAGTTTGTCGCCACCTTAGAAATGGAGGCAGGTACCTCGTTTGCAGCCACCAATGCGGCGGCAGGTCGGTTTGAGGAAATTATCTTGCAACAGCCGGAGGTGGAGAAAGTCTCTTCCCAGATAGGCTTTGAGCTAACGCGGAACAGCACCTACTTTACGGGTTACAGCATGGGCGGTGTGAATACCGCATCAATGACGGTTACCATTACTCCCCTGGATGAACGTCAGCGCGACATCTGGGAGATTATGGACGGCATTGAAGCCGAAGCGAAACGGACGATTCCCGGTACCCGCCGCATTGCCATTAAAGAAATGGGCGTGGATGTGATGGCCACCTCTGCGGCTCCCATTCAGCTGGCGGTATATGGCGATGACTTAGAGACACTGCATCGCCTGGCTCAGGGGGTCTTAGACATTGCAGAGGCCAACCCCAACATTATGATGCCGTTTACAAGCTCAGCCCTCTCCCAGCCCGAATATCGGCTCAATATTGATCGCCGTCGTGCCCAGGAGCTAGGGTTAACGGTACAGGCGGTGTCTCAGCAGGCGTACTACGCTTTCAATGGCGGCATGACGCGCCGCTACTACAATCGTCCCAACCTGCGACAGAATTCCATTCTGGTGCGGTACGACGAAGATGCTCGCGGCACGATGCAGGATCTGTCAAATACCTACATCACGACAACAACAGGCCAACAGGTGCCGCTGAGCGTGGTGGCGACGATCGAACCGCAACAGGGTCCGACATTGATTGAGCGGGTGAATGGTAAACGGGTGGTGTATGTAAATGGCTATTACCGCAAGAATGGACCTGCGTCTATGGATTTATCCATGGCGATCGCAATGCAGGCCGGTCAAGAACTGAGCTTTCCACCAGGCTATGGCATCGACTCCATGGGCGATATGACCGACATGATGATCGAATTTGCCCGGTTGCTGAAAGGATTACTGGTGTCGCTCGTGCTGCTTTATATCATTTTGGTGATTCAGTTTGGCTCGTTTATACATCCCCTGGTGATGATGTTGTCCGTGCCACTGCAGCTGGTGGGGGTATTTGGTGCGTTGTTGCTGTTTAATCACACCCTGTCCACCGTATCGATTCTAGGAATTGTGATTCTTTCAGGGATTTCACTGTCGGCGGCAATTCTGTTGTTGGAGCTGATTTTAGCCAAGCGGAAGGAGGGGGTGCCACGTGCGATCGCAATCCGCCAGGCCGGACCTATCCGCCTCAAAGCCATTATCATGACCACTGTCACCACCCTGATTGTGATTGTCCGGCTGGCCTTTTTCCCAGAAACCGGTATGGATGCCTATTCTCCCATTGCCACTGTCATCTTAGGGGGTCTAGTGATGTCCACAATTTTGACCCTTGTGGTTGTGCCAGTCGTTTATTCCTTGGTAGACGATGTAACAGAAACTGTTAAGCGAATGCGACGTAGAACAAAGCGGGCAGAAGCCTCTCAAGTCAGATTATTGCAATGAGGTGAACGCATTTGGCTCAGTTGAGATCCTGAACCGAAGTGAGCCGCTAATTTTTATAACAACCACTGGAGCCTTTAGTCAGCTAGAGGCTTTATACTAGAACCGTAAGCAATATTAGAGCTTAAGGGAGAGCGTATTATGAAACGCCGCATTGCCTACGTTACTCTTCCCGCCTTAGCTGGAGCTGGTTTAACTTACTTCGCTCTGATCGCCACACCCCTAAGAGCACAAATGGTAAACAGACCGATGTTTGACTCTTCAAATGCTCAGTCTGATTGGGTGGTGCCCAGACATGCACAACGAGGCCAAGGTCATGGTTGGAGACATGGCCATAGACATGGGCATAGACATGGTGGTAGGCACTGGGGTGGCGTAGGCCCCTGCCCAATGTACAACGGAGCCTATGATGCCAGTACGCTGGAAACAATCGGTGGTCGCGTGACTAATATTGAGCGAGTAGGTTCAAGACAAGGAATATGGCTACAGGTTGAAACAGACCAAGAGACTTTTAGAGTTCACCTGGGTCCAGCCTGGTATTTAGAAAACCAAGAGGTCAACATCACCACGGATGACACGATTGAAGTGACGGGCATTCGGGGTGCCTGGGGTGGAGAAACAACCTTTGCGGCCTCAGCCATCAAACATGCCAACCGCACCATTGAACTGCGAGATAGCGATGGATACCCATTGTGGATGACTTGGCAAACAGACCAAAACTCAGAAGTTTACTAGGATTAAGTTTCACACCTGAGCACTATTCTCCTTGGCGATATCCTCAGGGACTGTCTTGGCTACAGCCTCAGCATCCCCTGCAATCATCACGACCTACAGACCCATTTGCTGTAATCGATCAACAGCTTGGCGCACTTGTTCTCGAACCTTGTCAGCCAAACCAAACAGGGCGATTAGACGGGTCTCTTCCATAAAATGGAAAGATTTCATCCAAACTGCACATGTACGCGGCGAACTTTGATCACCTGTTGGTAAATAGTCTCCTTGTAGTCAGCAGGTGGCACCATCGAATCCAGTTCAGACATCAGCTGATCGATAGATTGAATCTGGGTTCTCAGTAACCCCATCACATCCATATCAAACGTAAACTCAATCGATGTCAGTCCCCGAAAACGTTCGTTTAACACCGATTGCCATGTCGGCTCATAGACTAACCAGTGATATCCCTGGACGTTAATAGCATTGGGGGCCGTGAGGGGACGGGGGGTATACTCAAAGACTTTGCGATATCCCTCTTTATCCGCCACCGCTTCATCACCACTCACTGACTCAATAATAATTTGAGTGGCACCTAAATCACTTAACAACGTGATCAGTTCTTGCTCCCGTTCCTCAAACAACATTGAAAAATAGTTGTTTACAGGGTAGTAAAGATGGCCCTTATCCTTAATGTTGTAGGGATAATGTCGATACATTTGTCCTGGGATCGGATGTTCAGGGGGAAAATGCACCTCAGCAGGTAAGTTATCAGGCGCAACCTGAGTGACCGATTGTGCATACCAGGGCGATAGATCCAGCTGGGCTAGCTGCTTAAACAGCAGTCGAGCATCGTGATTACGACGATTAATACGATTATCTAAACCAGGTTTCTCATACTGATGTTGAAGAAACGTATGAATTGTCCAAAATAGTGGAATGGCCGCCCCTGGTAGTGACAACGCGGTTAGTGTCGGCAATGAATTAATACTGGTCTCAGTGATAAAGGCCAAGGATTGGATCGCCTTTCTTAATTCAAGCTCCCCACGGGCAATCGATACATCTGTTTGTCCATTAAAAACAGCTTGATTAATCTGGCCAGGATCACCGGAAGCTTCACCATGGGCCAGTACGTATAGCAGAGGTTTAGACAACGACTGGTTCAAGGCTGCCTGGGCATTGACACCTGCTTTTTGATGTTTGTTTCGAAACATAGCCTACTACCACTAGCCTGACCATTGTACATTTAGAGTCAAACGATGGTTCTAGATCAAAGGACTGTTCAACAACAGAATCTTAATTAAGACTTTTTTGAAGATTACTTGCCATATTGACAGTCTGACTATCCTCAGTGTGAGGCTCCCATTCAAAGGTTTGGTCCGTTCCATCAATGTACTGGGTTTTCATTCTGATCGTTTGACCCATGAATTTAACCCTTGTAAAGAATCAGGCTTGAAATGTAAAAATCATCGTTTTCCCGAGGATTCGGTGGAGAAGACATGGTTTACACTTCTCAAGTTAGGAAAAAGTGGAACAATACTGACCCTATTAACGGCTGAGGTAACTACCCTTATGCAAGGCATTAAGCATCTATGGAGCCATTCTATAAATCGTAAGCTCAGATTTCTGGCCATTGCTCTTTTGGTGGCAGGCCTGTTTTCTGTCTCAAGTACGTTGGGCTCTTCACAAATATCATTGGCCCAGACACCTACTGACATCGTGGCTAGCCCATGGCAGCCTAAAGTCGGCACCTGGCAACCAGTGCCATCCCACCGAGAAGATTACGGCAAAATCAAGGTGGTTTGGCTCCAGGGAACGCCCTACGAGATGGGTTACCAACAAGGCAGTCTACTCAAGGATGAGATTGCTTCTATGGGGCGTGAAGTGATTTCCTCCCTAAATTTTTTGGGTCGTGGATTGGCCCTTTCTCGGCTGGCTCGAAAACGGTCGTTTCCCGGTGTGGCAGAGGAATGTCGCGGTCTTGCTGACGGTGCAGAAGGGAGTGACCTCAATTATCACGGTTGCATGGTTCTGGCCCTTGGGGATGTGTATCAGGATTATTTCACACACTTGATCCCCAATGTTTTGTTTAATGTTGGCTGTGCTCACTTTATTACCTCTGGTAGCGCCACAGTAGATGGGAAAATGTACCACGGTTGGACTCTGGACAATGGAGAAGAGCCGATTCCCTACTGGATTGATCACCCGACGATTATGATCCGTCAGCCCAATGAGGGAATTCCCCATGCGTTTATTGCGATTCCCGGTGTGGTGTGGCCCAATGCGGGGCTTAATGCAGAGGGCATCGTTGTATCTAACAACACGTCTCGCCCGGCGGATTATGAAGAGGTTTCGCTGCAGGGGCGTAGTACAGTGCAGCTGATGGCCCAGGTGGCGCAGTATGCCAGCACCTACGACGAAGCTAAAGCG
Source organism: Adonisia turfae CCMR0081 (assembly GCF_011009555.1). Taxonomy (GTDB): domain Bacteria; phylum Cyanobacteriota; class Cyanobacteriia; order Phormidesmidales; family Phormidesmidaceae; genus Leptothoe; species Leptothoe turfae. The sequence continues at coordinate 3,657,200 of NZ_QXHD01000004.1, forward strand.
ATTATGACTTCCCATGAGCGGATGCGGTCGAACCTGGTGATTATTTCCGACTATAAATCTAAGCAGGCGGGAGTGTTTGAACTGCTGGGGGATGAGATGGGGCTGCGGGAACTCAGTGATGATGGTGTGTTGTATATGACCAACCATTTTGCTGACCCAGATTATGTAGGTCGCGATCGCACCTATGGCGAGTCTAGTTTTAGTCGTTTCAAAAGTTTTCAGCAGCTGTTAGAGCCCGGTGGCTCCCGGTCGCTCTATGGCCAGATGAACCCTGAGAAAGTGGTACAGGTACTGCGCGATCGCACCAATCCCAATACAGGTGAAGTCAGTGATCTATCGATCTATGACGACAACACCAGCATCGGCGGCAATGGCTCCCTCCGCCAGGTGGTATTTGACCCTGAAAGCTTACGGTTCTGGGTGGCCGCCGGAGACATCCCCATTCCTGAAAATCCCTTTACCTGTTTCTCGTTGGGCGAAATGCTCGGTCTGCCAAATGCTCAAGCCTGTAATGCCCCTGCCATTAATTAAGGAAGTTGACTATGGAACCTGACAAGTCAGGATTTGCGAGATTGTACCCTGATCTGCCTCTTGTCAAAACGTTAGTGGCAGGTCTCATTACGGGCATTACCCTGGGCATTTCTCCCCTGTTTGGTGGAGTCG
>NZ_QXHD01000004.1:3657872-3694606 GCF_011009555.1 Adonisia turfae CCMR0081
GCTCCGGCCCCAACTCCAGAACCCTCGGCTCCAGCGGCCCCGGCGGCTCCGGCCCCAGCTCCGGCGGCCCCGGCCCCAGCTCCAGTTGCGCCAGCGCCAAGTCCAGTGGATTCAGGAGCGTCTGCGGAGTAAAATATAAAATGTAAATAATTGCTTAGATGCGTTGCGTTTTTTGCGCGTTTATATAATTTAAGCATCTTAGAAGAGGTTAGGCTGGTTTATGGCATTTTTGTTCGGGGAAGTAGGTGCATCGGGCATCCCCATGTATTACTTTCAATTAGTTTACGTAGTTGGCTTTATTGCTGCTGTTGTAATTGGCTCGCTTGCTTGGTACAACTCCAAGCGTCCTCCAGGTTGGGAAGATGCGGCACGTCCTGACTTTATACCCGATGTGGAAGCTAAGGATGTAGAGAGTCAGGAAAGCGATCAAGCCTAGGTCTGAGTTTAGTCAATCACTCGTAGGCGACCTTGGCTGATCGCCTCAAAGATTTTTTGTACCTGTGCCTGTTCATGGCTGTTGAGTTGTGCTTTGCCGAGCAATGATGCCATCAGTGCCTGTTGAGTTTCGCGATTGATTCGGCGACGATTGAGGATTGTTTGCATGAGACCCTCTAGGGACTGGGTCGTAGCTTTGTGGTTTAGCATGGCATTGGCTCTAAGGACAACTACAGGAAACAGAAATTAGTGAGTTATAAAGTCTTTGAAGAGAACTTTTATGTCTACTCCTAATATGCTCTCTGGGCAAGGTTTTCACCGTGATTTTTAGTGTCTAAACCTGTGATCCTTGGCACGCTTTTAGGTGATTTAATTCAAGTTAAATAAAAGTATATTCAGAAGATTTTTAGGCATTATCACTTTTGCAGCGAAAATACTCTGAGAGTGCGGCAATCAAACCTGAGACGAGAATGAGTAACACGCTCAAGGCATTGATGTCAGGTTTAATACCCGTTTTGACACGACTGAAAATTTCAATTGGTAGCGGATTTGCCCCACCTGCAGTGAAGCTAGAAATCAGTAGGTCGTCCATGCTTAGAACAAAGGCTAGCAAACACCCTGACAAAATGGCTGGTGTTAGCTGCGGGATTAAGACTTTGATTAGGGCTTGGGTAGGGGTGGCACCTAGATCTAAGGCGGCTTCTTCTAGGTTGGGATCTAATCCCTTGAGGCGGCTAGAGACAACAATGGCAATGTAGGCCAAGCAGAACACCATGTGGGCGGCTATGGCTGTCCATAAACTCAGTGGGATGGCTACAGATGCTAAGAAGACCAGTGTAGCGACTGCGATCGCAATATCTGGAATAATTAGCGGCAAATAGGAAATGCCGGTATACAGCGATTTACCTGGAAATCGATACTTCGATAACCCCACGGCCATTAACGTGCCGAGCACCGAAGAGACCGCAACAGCGCACAGGGCAATTTTGAGACTATCGCCCAGGGCAAAAAACAGCCGCTCATCACCTAGCAACTTGCGATACCAGGTGAGGCTAAACCCCTTCCAAATAGCGCCATACCGCGACTCATTAAAGCTGTACACTCCCAAAATAATAATGGGGATGTACATAAAGCTGTACATGGCCAGGGTCAGCATGGCCTGCCATGACGGGAGCTTGCGTTCAGTTTTCTGATTGGTAGAGGCAGCAGGTTTCATGAATAAAGCTCAGGGTTGCGATCGCCATATTTGAGTAAAAGTGCGATCGCTAAGCTCACCATCAAGATCAACACCATACTCAGTGCAGAACCAAATCCCCAATTACGAGCTACTCCCAAAAACTGGTTATAGATCAATCGGGAGATAGTCATACTGTTGGGACCTCCCAGCAGAGTGGGCACCACAAAATCACCCAGGCTGGTAACAAACACCAGCAAGCAGCCAGCCGCAATTCCTGGCATGGTTTGAGGCACAGTGACGCGCCAAAACGCTATGCGCGGATTTGCGCCTAGGTCGGCAGCTGCTTCCAGGAGCTGCAAATCTAACCGCTCCAGAGAGGCATATAAAATTAGCACCATATAGGGCAGAAAACTATAGGTCATGCCGATATACACGGCCCAAGGTGTATTCATCAAGTCTTGAGTTGGTAATCCCAGGGTGCTCAAGACCAGGTTAATCACCCCAGATCGTCTGAGTAGCGTGATCCATGCATAGGTGCGCAGCAATGATGATGTCCAAAGGGGCAAAATAAATAGCACCAATAGCAAGTTCCGCCATCGCTTAGGTGCCATGAGGGCTAGCCAGTAGGCCACTGGAAAGCCCAGGAGTAAGCACAATAATGTGGTGCCCATTGCAAATGTAGCTGAGCGCTGTAAAACCTGTAGATAAGTAGGTTCTAAAATTCTGAGATAGTTGAGTAGGCCATAACCTTCAATTGCCTCGCCTGGTCTCAGGCCGGGTACCAGGCTCAACTCTCCAATCAACAAGGTTGGCAGCACAATTAACAGCAACAGCCATATCCCTGCTGGTCCTAATAATCCTAACGGCCTTACACTAGCCCTGAGCTTCTGTCCAATGGTGGCCATATTCAGGGCTTTTGGTAAGGCCGCTGTTGGTCCAATACCTCTATCCATTACTTTAGGCGCTGGTAACTTTAGTCCAGTACTCGTCGTAAAGGGCGTTAGCCTCACCAACCGGAGCAATGCCTTCGCACTTGGCTAGGATATCCTCGGGAGGGAATAAATTTTTATTGTCCAGAAGCTCTTGGGAGAGCATCGTCATCGCTTCTCCATTAGGCGTGGCAAAGAACAAACGCTCTACCGTATCTTTTGAAACCTGGGGCTGTAGGTTGAAATTAATCCACTCATATGCCGCCTCCACATTAGGCGCAGATGTGGGAATCACAATGGTGTCTGTCCAAACCGAGGAGCCACTTTCTGGAATCACGTACTTGAAATTGGGGTTTTCAAGACTGACTGGGATACCTTCTACTGAATACACCATGGACAGTAATAAGTCACCGCTCAGTAGTTCGTCTTGCCAGCCAAATGACTTGAATGATGCCAGAGAAGGCTTGAGCTCAAGCAGTTTCTGGTAGGCCTCTTCTAGTTGGGCAGGGTCAGTGGCGTTATAGGAATATCCCAAGGAGCTAAGAACTGCCCCCATGGTTTCGCGCACATCGTCAAGCATGGTCATTTTGCGCGATAGGACGTCACTGTTATCCCAGAGATAATCCCAATCTGTAGGTGCTGTAGTCAGGACTTCAGAGTTATAAAGCAGACCTGTGGTGCCCCAGCTGTAAGGAATGCTGTGGGTATTGTCTTCATCGTATACAGGGCTCTTCCACTTCTCCCGCATTTTGTCTAAGCCTACGAGTCGAGACTTATCCAATTCGGTGAGCATACCTAGACCGATCATCTCAGTGACCATGTAGTCTGACGGATAAAGCAAACTGTAGTTCGCTCCACCACCGGCCTGCATCTTAGCCAACATGGTTTCATTGGAATCATAGACGTCGATTTTGACTTCTATTCCAGTGGCTTCAGTGAACTGTGCAGCGAGTTCATCGTCTGTATAATCAGCCCACGTATAAATGTGTAGTGTGCCAGAGGCTGGGGCTGAATCAGTCGTATCAGCACTGGGGGGTGTTTCGGTGGTCTCGCCGATGGTGCGGCGACAGTTCGACAGACCGACTCCAGCTAGGGCTGCTACAGAGCCTTGCAAAAAACGGCGACGAGACGTACGCGAAAACAAAGATGAATTGCGGGATAGTCGGCGGGGCACAGTCTTTCTCTCCTCTAAGCAGACACCATGAATACTTTAGAACCACTTCCTGACCTTAGGCTATTGGGAAATCGGAATTTGTTCATGTCGATCGTTATCAGGGAGTAGGAACGACTTGGTTTTGAAATCAGGAGTAGCTGAGTTATCGATAACCTTGATTATGTGGGGCTATGGTCTATAAGGACCTGGCAGTCAGGGGCAGCCCAAGATACATGGACTGGAGTTCCTGGTTGATACGTCATATGGTTGGGTTGCAGCACGCGCAACTGTTCACCTGTAGCTAATTCAATAATGCAATGAATATGGGGACCTGTGTATAGGGTGTGTTTAACTTCACCTGCATAACAGTTGTCATGGTTGATAGGTTTTGCTGTCTCAGTTTTAGCTCTCAGGTGAATTTTTTCAGGGCGAATACTAATATCCACTGAGCTGCTACCGTTAAGCTGCTTCAAGTCTGTAGATGAGGGGGAAAGAGCTACCTGAAGACCGTTGGCGGTGACCAGCGTTAGCGGCTGGTTTTGAATTTGTCCTGAGAGTAAATTGGTATCACCGATAAAGTCAGCGACAAATGCGGTTGTGGGGTGTTCATAGATTTCATTGGGCGAGCCCACCTGTTCGATGCAGCCATCTTTCATCACCGCAATGCGATCAGATAGGGAAAGTGCTTCTTCTTGGTCGTGGGTCACCATGATGAAGGTAATCCCCAAACGTTGGTGCAGGTTCGAAAGTTCAACTTGCATCTGTTTGCGCAGCTTTAAATCCAAAGCTCCCAATGGCTCATCCAGAAGCATCACTGCGGGGCGATTCACAAGGGCACGGGCCAAAGCCACCCGCTGTTTTTGGCCTCCAGATAACTGATTGGGAAACCGTCTGGCAAAGCTTTCCATTTGCACCAAGTTGAGGGCCTCCCCTACCTGGTGGCGCAGCTCAGACTTGGCAGTTTTTTTGATTTTGAGGCCAAATGCTACGTTGTCCCATACGCTCATGTGATTAAACAAAGCGTAGCTCTGAAATACAGTATTGACTGAACGGCGGTGGGCAGGTACGCCATTCATACATTGCCCTTGAATTGTTAACTCGCCGGAGGTGAGTGTCTCAAACCCAGCAATCATACGGAGTGTAGTGGTTTTTCCACATCCCGATGGTCCGAGGATGCTAAAGAACTCTCCCTGTCGAATCTGTAAATTAAGGCCTTGAACTGCCGTCTCATCCCCAAAGATTTTGACGACGTCTTTGAGTTCTACATCCAATGCCGCCGCTAGTGTGTCTGCTGGCGGAGAGATCGTTTGAGCCATAGGATGCAACCCTCATGATTGTCCATTTGAATTATTTTACGGTCAGTAGCCCAAAATCCCAATTAATTGGTAGGGGCAATATTCAGGGAGTGATGAGATGTGAGGGCAAGGGTACCCAAACCATGACGTGTTGCCAGATGCTGGGTTGCTGTGATGTTGAGCATTTTCATTCTGCTGGGATTTTGCCTTAGGAGCTACACTGTTCAAAGCTTAAGCTATCTATTTGGACGCAGTTTTAGCTTAGGTATGTAAATCTATTAATCACTGATAATCACTGAATTGGTGGATGGAACCTGTAATTTGAGGAATATGGCTTGATGGTATCTACCCCCATGCCTCTCTCCATTCGCCGCTGCCCTGTTTCTATAATTTTGCCCCGTCGCTAAAATTTTTCAGCATAGTCAATCATGGTCTTTCTTCAATACCCCTCTGCCAAGGTTGAAAAAAAGGGAGGACGTACTGTTGGTCGCCAATACCAGTCAGTGATCATGATGCTTTTTGTGTCGTTGGTGATGCTGGGAGGCATTGGTAGCCGGCTGTTTTATTTGCAATTGGTGGAAGGCGAACGCAATCGTGAGCTGGCCGAAGAAAATCGGATTTTGCTGCTGCCAAGACGACCGGCTCGGGGCACGATGTTTGACCGCAAAGGCAAAATTTTGGCGGGTAGTCGTCTTTCTCACTCGGTTTCTATTTGGCCCATTGCACTACCGGTGGATCAACGTGATCGAGTGGTAGAACGTCTAGCTCAGTTATTGGAAATCCCAAAAGAGGAGATTCAGCAACGGATTGCATCGGCTGGATATGAGTCGACTCAGTCCATTGCGATCGCCCGTGGCCTGAGTCCGGCTCAGACCACCGCCCTGGCCGAATATGCATCGGAACTACCGGGTGTGCGAGTGGAGGCAGAAGCGATCCGAAGCTATCCCAATGGTGACCTGGCCGCCCATGTCATTGGCTATACAGGGGAGATTGACGAAGCAGAATTTGACCAAATGGTGGCGGATGGGCGCGACTATCGCCTTGGGGATATCATTGGCAAAATGGGTTCTGAAAAATCCTTTGAGTCAATGTTGCGTGGCGTTTGGGGTGGTCAGCAGGTTGAGGTCGATAGTGCTGGCAATGTTCTCAGTATTTTGGGGGAAAAACCGCCGCAATCGGGTCAAAATATTCGCCTGACATTGGATTTGGAGCTACAGAAATCTGCTGAAAAGGCTTTAGGTGATAACGTTGGAGCCATTATTGCTATGGATCCCAATGATGGAGCGATCTTGGCCATGGTTAGTCGACCTACATTTGATCCCAATATTTTTTCTACCCGGATTACCCAAGCCCAATGGGAGCAGCTGAACAGCCGTGGCAATCCATTTTTGAATCGTTCTCTACAGGCTTATCCACCCGCTAGTACCTTTAAAATCATTACCACTGCTGCTGCAATTGAGTCGGGGGCATTTGCGGCCAATACCGTTTTACCCACTTTCCCCAATATCAATGCGGGGGGTATTTTATTTTGGGACTGGAACAATGCTGGATTTGGTCCCCTGGGATTTGTTGGAGCCATGCAGTGGAGCAGCGATACCTTTTTCTATCAAGTGGGGATGAGGATGGGGCATGAACCCATCATCGAGTGGATGCGCAAGTATGGTTTGGGAGAGAAAACTGGCATTGAACTAGGATCTGAGGAGGCTGCTGGGTTGGTGCCTGACGAGGCCTGGAAACAGGAAATGCTTGAAGAACCATGGTATCTAGGGGACACCATTAACATGACCATCGGCCAGGGCTATATGCAGGTAACACCGCTACAAACGGCGGTGATGTTTGCGATCGCAGCCAATGGCGGTTATCGGGTTACCCCTCACTTATTATTAGATGGTGCTGAATCCAAACAGTGGAAAACGTCCGTTGGCATGCAGCCTGAGACTATCAAGGTGATTCAAGATGGTTTGCGCAAGGTAGTGACCAGCGGTACAGGTACCCGATTAAACGTTCCTACAATTCCAACACCAGCGGGTAAAAGCGGTACGGCAGAAGCACCTCCCTTTGAAAACCACACCTGGTTTGGGGCCTATGCCCCCTTTGAAAACCCTGAGGTTTTGGTTGTCGCGTTTGGAGAGCATTCCGGTGGTGGTGGTGGTGCTTTTGCTGCCCCCATGGTTAAAGAAGTATTGGAGGTCTATTTCAACGGACCATCGAAGAAAAAGAAGGATGAGGAGGCACCACCATCCGCAGGATAGGAATTTGTAGAGGTCTGCATGCAGACCTCTACAAATTCCTACAAACTCCTCTAGCTACGTAGAGTAACTTTGAACTTTTTCTCCAATGCGGCGCGGATTTTGTCCTGTAGGGGGTCAATATCCTGGTCGGTTAGGGTGCGATCGCTAGCTCGGTACAGCATACGAAATGCTAAACTCCGCTGACCCTCAGGCACTCCCTGACCCTTGTACTCATCAAACAGGGTGACTGTTTCCAAGAGCTGACCCCCCGTGCGAGAAATTAGCTTCTCTAGGTCGGCTACGGATACGTTAGTGGGTGCATAGAAGGCAATGTCACGGTCGGACCCAGGATAGGGGGAGAAGCTCTTGAACTTAGGCGCACGGAAGCGGTCGCTGACGAGACATGTGGCGATCGCATCCCAGTTCAGCTCAAATACGTAAACTTCTTCTGGCAAATCCCGCTCTTGACGTAGCCGGGGATGGAGCTGACCAAAGGTGCCCAAACGCGTACGACCCCGTACCCATAGAGACGCGGTGCGGCCAGGATGTAATCTCTCATCCTCGCTATCAGGTCGGTAATCGACAGCCAGACCGACCTGCTGGAATACAGTCTCCAGGATTCCTTTGGCTTCATACCAGGTCATAGGCGCTGTTGTGCCACTCCACTGACCTTCAGCCGCGTTGCCACCCAGAATGCCGCCTATGCGCTCATATTCGTTAAGCTGACCATCTTCATTAGCAAATACATGGCCAATCTCAAAGGCATTGAGAGGACCATTGCCCTTCTCCAGGTTGGATTGAAACCCATCGATCAAACCGGAGAGTAAATCGGAGCGTAGAGCGGAATATTCTGTAAATAGGGGATTTTCAAGCACTACGCGCTGAGGGGCTGGATTCGTTAGTGAATAGTGCAGCACTTCAGTCAAGCCAGCTCCCCGGAAGGCGGCCCTTAGCTGACGTGCCAAGGCTGCTTCAGGGGAGAGTCGACCACGGGATGTCTGCTGGGGCAAGGTGTTGCCAAAGCGGTTGTAGCCAAATAAGCGGGCCACTTCTTCGATCAAGTCAATTTCCCGTTCCAGGTCACGATAGCGATAGGCAGGGACGGTGACGATCCAGGCACCATCACCATCGTTCGTCAGACCGCAGCCTAAACGAGCCAACGTATCTTCCACATCAGCAGCGTTGAGGGGGGTGACAGTGCTATCTTCGGCGATGTAATTGCCCAGGATTTGCCGTACTCGCTCCAGCCTTAAGCCCACTGTGCGAGTGGGCGTGATTTTGCCGATCTCGGTGCGTTCGTCCTGTAGGTGGGTTGCCTTAGCATCCGTTAGCTCCACCATGAGCTGAATCGCTCGGCCAGCAGCCAGCTCTAGTTCAGCTGGATTGACACCTCGCTCATAGCGAGCTGATGCTTCTGTGCGCAACCCCTGACTCCGAGCTGAACGTCGAATCACAGCCGCATCAAAGAATGCGGCCTCAAGAAAAACGTTTTGAGTGCCGTCGTAAACTTCAGAGTCTTCGCCACCCATGACACCAGCAAGCGCTACGGGCTCATCATTGGCGGTAATGGCTAAGGTCTGGTCTTTCAGCGGTCGATCTTGGCCATCCAGAGTTTTGAGGGTTTCGTCAGGTTTGCCAAAGCGGACGCTAATCGTTGTTTGTTTTCCTTGCGTCAGACGATCAAGATCAAAGGCATGGAGGGGCTGGCCCCATTCCAAAAGTACATAGTTGGTAATATCCACCACATTGTTGATGGAGCGAGTACCCGAAGCTTCCAAGCGTTGCTTGAGCCAGGTGGGGGATGGGCCAATTTTTACCTGCTCTAATACTGTGCCGATGTAAATGGGGCAGGCTTTGGGATCTGAAAGTGCGATCTCAATCTGACTCTTCGCAGTCGTCGGCACAGCCACCTCTTGAATGGGCAGCTTGAGCTCTGCGCCAGTAATGGCAGCAACTTCACGGGCAATGCCCACCATGCTGAGTGCATCGGCCCGATTGGCCGTTGACGATAAATCAAGGACAGTGTCATCTAAACCTAACAATGGGCGTACATCTTGCCCCAATTCCAAGGTGGATTCCCCAAAGACATGGATGCCTGCTGAGTCCTTGGCCAAACCCAGCTCGGCTAAAGAACAAATCATGCCTGAGGAAAGGATGCCGCGTACCTTACGTGACTTAATTTTTAGGTCTACCTGGGGTAAATAAGTATTCACCTTAGCCACAGGGACCAAAATATCGGCCCGCACATTGGCTGCGCCACAGACAATGGTGGACGGTTCAACTTCACCGATATCCACGGTACAAACGCTCAGCTTATCAGCGTCTGGGTGAGGCTGGCGGTCAGTTACCCTGCCAACAACTACACCATCAGCCCAGCTACGGCGTTCTTCAATATCTTCTACTTCAAACCCTGCCATTGTTAGAGCGTCGCCAATGGCTTCAGGTGTTAGCTTAGGATCGACAAATTCTTTGAGCCAGTTGACAGAAATGCGCATGGAAACTGGGTTAAACGGTAATGGCAATAGACCGAAATCATTTTACCGTTGAAGCCCCGATTTAAGCCGCCTGTTTAATTGTGTTGCGCGAGTCTGAATATTCTCTCATATCAATTCCCTAAAATAGGCTCAACGCTTTATCCTTAAGACACCAATTCTTAAATTGACACTGGCACCATTAACAGTTGGATAAGATAATAAAGATAATAAACAAATACATTGTGATTATTTGATAAGCAATATTGCTTTAATACTGATCTAATCTCCATGTGGGCAAAGCCAAGGGAATTCTTTAAATGGGTAAGGAATAAAATTAAGCTATTAAAAGAATCTTGGTTATTCTCTTACTCATGGCTGATGGTTGAGAAATGCGAAGTAATTAGAAATTACTGGAGCAAATTCCAATCGATTTCATTCTCTATGGATTCAGTGGTAAAGGGTCGTTCCCTGCCCAGTGTTTTGAGATGTCGTGCCATAGTTAAACCATAGCCCCATTCATATCATGTGAGCAGGGTGGCTAAAGCTACATGACCTACTGCATCAATTCAGAGTGTCCTAGCCCTAAAAATCCGTCCACGGCAAGACAGTGTCTTGCATGTGGGGCAGATTTACTATTACGCGATCGCTATCGTGTCAGCGGCGCGTTAGGTAAGGGTGGTTTTGGCACTACATTTCTGGCCCATGATGAGGGCTTACCTGGCTGTCCGCCTTGTGTAATTAAGCAATTGCGACCCACTGCAGAAGCTCCCCATGTGATGCAGATGGCCCGCGATCTATTTGCGCGTGAAGCTAAAATCCTTGGCAAAATTGGCAATCATCCTCAACTGCCACGTCTGCTAGATTACTTTGAAGCCCGCACAGATTTCTTCTTAGTGCAGGAATATATCCATGGTTTCACACTTCAGAAAGAGGTAAAAACCAATGGGGCGTTTAGCGAAGCTGGTACCAAACAATTTCTAAGTGAAGTGTTGCCAGTCATGCAGTACATTCATCGTAACCAAGTCATTCATCGTGACATTAAACCAGCTAACCTGATTCGTCGGGATGCCGATAAGCGTTTAGTACTGATTGATTTTGGTGCCGTCAAAGATAAGGTGAACCCGGTTAAGGCGAATGAAGAGTCGGGGCATACAGCCTTAACTGCTTATGCTGTAGGTACTCCAGGTTATGCACCGCCTGAGCAAATGGCAATGAGACCGGTATATGCCAGTGATATCTATGCAATTGGGGTTACCTGTCTCTATCTGCTAACGGCAAAGTCGCCGAAGGAGATGTCCTATGATCCCCAGTCTGGGGAGATTCTTTGGCAGCAGCATGTAAAAGTGAGCGATCACTTCGCAAATGTTTTGAGCAAAATGCTGGAAATTTCAGTGCGCCATCGCTATAGTTCAGCTGATGCCATTTTGCGAGATCTTGATTTAGAGCCATATTTAGATAGCCTGGCGCAAAATATGGCGATTCCTACCACTGCACCTAAAGATGTCGGGCCTGTGAGTCAGCCGACCTTCAATAGTGACGATACGGCTACAGTATTGGGGTTAGATGATTCCCAATCTGTAGTTTCCCCATCCGCTCGGATGGCGGCAGCTATTCGGGCGCGAAAGGAACGACGCCAAAATACAAAACCATCTCCAGTTGCACCCCGTCGCCCTTCGGGTAATTTGTTGTCTAGTAGCTCAAGCCAATCGGGTCCCTTTTCTGGGCATGGTAAGAAAATTACACCTGAAGCGGTGCAAAGGGCTTATAGTCGAGGTCATCGTGATTTTTCTTTGCAGCCTTTGGCTCAGCTCAATTTACAACGCATGATCCTTAGCGGTGCGAGTTTTGCTGGTGCGCAGCTGAGGTACTGTAATTTACAAGGGGCTGACCTCACGAATACCAACTTGAGCAAGGCTGACTTGCGTCAATGTAATTTGAAAAATGCCAAGCTTTCCAATGCTTATATGGGAGCAGTAAATTTGGAGAATAGCGATCTGCGTGGGGCTAACTTGAGTCGTAGTAATTTGGCAGGCGCTAACCTCAAAGGGGTCAACTTGTGTGGTGCTGATTTAACAGGCGCTAATCTAACTGAGAGTCAGTTAGCGGCAGCTAAAACAAACTGGTCTACGATCTACCCCAATGGGCGTCGAGGGCTACGCTAAAGACCTAAGAGATTTGCCTCTACCTTACACCCGATTTTTCCTGAGCCGCGTTAGGATAACTAAGGTAATTTTTGTGACGATCTATTAATTCTATGTTTCTTGATGAGCTCACACCTCTTGTGCAAGAACTCTTGGGAAATCCTATGGCCTTTGTTGGCGGATTTGCATCTGGTCTTCTAAAGCTCAACTTGAATGATGATCCAGTCAAAAGCTGGTTGGTGGATCAGGGAGCCAGTGTTGCAGACCAGGCAGATGATGATGATAATTCTGGCAAAGGCCCTCAAACTATTTCTATTGACTAGGCAGTAATTCTGAAATCCAGGCTTGTATTTGAGATTTTAAGGGTGAGCTAGGAGCTTTACACAGGAGTTCCAGAGCCTTTTGATAGTCTCCAAAGGCACAGTTCCAATGGCCAATTAATTGATAAGTACGTCCTCGCTCTGCGTAGATGTGAGCGTTTAATTGACCTAAAAATAGTGCTAAATCGAAGCAAACGATGGCATCGTCATACATCTGGAGGGCTCTGAACAGTACACCCTGATGGAGCCTTGCTTGAGTGTTATGTGGGTTGATATCGATAGCGAAGTCGTAGTCGGTAATGGCTGCATCCCAATGCTCTAGTGCGATATTGCACCGGGCACGATACGCATAAATCCGATCATCGTTGGGATTAATCTGAAGCGCCTGGTTGTAATCGCGTATTGCTTGAGGCCACTTTCCTCTGTGATAGTGCATTAGGCCCCGGTTGCTATAGTGCTTTGAGGTTTGAGGCTCCTGAGCAATCAGATAGCTCAATAGATGAATTGCCGTGGAATAATCCTGCTGCTGTATGGCTTGATGCAGTAACTTGTGGGTGTTTTTCCTTGTATGGCTAACTGAAAGGCTGTTGGCAGATGATGGGGGTCTAGATAGCAGCATGTTGATTGCACTCCCTATCGTTTCAGGCTAATGGATAGAGTTAGCCACTAACCGAGGTAATAGCGCGTTGTTCATGCCTGACAACACCACTAACTGAATCGTTGCATGGCTGTTGTTTCTGGCCCAACCGGGAAATAACGGAGCATTGCTCGTAAAATCACAAAGTTAATAGGTGTTTTTACGTACACCGAATCCCCTGACAGTTGCCAAACATTACAGCTCGTGGGGTTTTATAACGGATTTCAGCGGAATTCTTTGCTACTTCCTTGAGACAGTTACGATTGGAAGCGGTAAAGCTAGCAAAAATCGTTTTGAGCTACTATGACTCTCTCTTCTCCGTCGACAGTGCTATCAGACAATGACTACGTGATTGTTGGTTTAGCTCACTGTTTTATGAAGCAAGACGGTGATGTGGTGCCGGTAAAAATTTTAGAGCCTGTTCCCTCTGCTTATTTTGAAGCGCTTGTTAAAGGGGTGCCCACGTCCTATAGGACCCTCTACAGTTTGCAGCTGGGTGAGCTAGTAAAAGATAAGCAGCCAATCGTAACTCATTTACCCGTTGATCCAAAAAATGTTCAATTTTGTGAGGATTTTGTAGAGCGGGCATTAGCGGCTGCAAGAACCTATCAAACGAGAGACGATATTCAGGCGAAGGTGCCCTATGGTCAATCATTTTCGGATGTAAATTTCTCTAGTGAGAAGAAGCGAATCTTAAATTCGACTAACAATGTGACTGCTGAAGACAATGTGAAGCAGCACAAATATACTCATATGACACTTTAGCCTTGCAATAGACTATAGAGCTGCGGACTTCAGGCATACGTTGTTTGGGGGCAATATTAAAAATAAAGAGGGAGCAGTCCATAGACCGCTCCCTCTTTATTAAAAAACATTGAGAATTTGAGAAAACTGAATTGACGAGAGGTCGATTAATATAAGTGGAATTGCGATCGCAACAATATGATCACATCCTGATTAACCAACCGAAAGGCACTTGACACTGGGGCTAATTACTTAAGGAATGTGACTTAACGAAAACCAACAGATGCCTGCCAAACGAAAGCTAGTAGCAAGAAAAATATAGGTAGAATAGGCAAAATATCTACCAGGGGAGCAAATGCTTGATATGCTTCGGGGAGTTTAGCTAACAGTAGGACCGCGTCCATGAAAACCTCTCTACGTTGGCGACAGTTTGCTTAATAATTGACTCACATCTTAACATGCTGTGGTGCATGCTAAGGTTTGTTCATATTTTGTCTAGCTACTAGAAGTAGAGGGTTCTAGCCACTGTTGAAACTTTGCCACAAACTGATTTTGTAAAATTGCTTTACGAATGGCCTGGGTAAATCGAATTAGCTCAGTGATGTTATGAATAGATAACAGCGTATATGCCAGAAGTTCGTGGGCATGGATCAAATGGCAAAGATAAGCCCGCGTAAAATTCTTGCAGGTGTAGCAGGTGCACGTTGAGTCCAGGGGAGTGAGGTCCCGACGAAACTTTTGATTCTTTAAATTCCATCGTTCACCTTGAACCAAGGCTGCTCCATGGCGAGCTAAACGAGTTGGAATGACACAGTCAAATAGATCCATGCCAGCGGCAATTGCTTGAGCCATTTCTCGGTAGGTGCCGACACCCATGAGATATCGAGGTTTATCGGGTGGCAGTAGCGGCGTGGTGGCTTGAACGATTTTTTCTATGAGCTCAGGCGGTTCACCGACGCTGACACCGCCGATGGCATAGCCGGGTAAGTCTAACTCCACTAGCTGTTCTGCAGCGGCTTGGCGTAAATCTAGATGAACACCGCCTTGTACAATGCCAAACAGAGCCTGATCGTTGCGTTGATGTGCCTCTATACAGCGCGTCAGCCAGCGATAAGTACGTTGGGTGGCTGCTTCGACTGCCTCTCGATGGGCGGGATAGGGGGGACATTCGTCAAAGGCCATAATCACATCAGCTCCCAACTGATTTTGGATGCGGATGGATTCCTCCGGCGGCATATAAATAACACGACCATCGCGGGGTGAGCGGAAGGTGACCCCCTCTTCAGAAATTGTACGGATTTTGCTCAAGCTAAAGACCTGGAAACCCCCTGAGTCGGTCAACATAGGGCCAGACCAGCCCATAAACTTGTGTAGCCCACCGGCCTCAGCCACTAAATCTTCACCAGGTTGTAGGTGTAGGTGGTAAGTATTGGACAGCACCATTTGTGCGCCAGTATCTTTGAGCTGTGATGGCGTTATGGTCTTAACATTTGCTAAGGTGCCCACTGGCATAAAACGTGGCGTGTGGACTGGGCCATGGGGTGTATGAAAAATTCCTGCTCTCGCCTTAGTGTGGCAGCAGGAGGCTTGATGTTCGAATGAAAAATGGTCAGTACCCAACAGTTAGTGTTGTCCTCAAGTAATACTGTTGGCAACGTTACTAGATTTAAGCTAATGGATACAAGTGACTAACTCGTAAAGTTATTGCTGTCATCGTCTAGACAAGCATCCCACCGAGCTGTTAATGCCTCAGCCAGCATAGCTTCTAGCGTAGCGTCATTAATGTTGCAGCTATTCTGCTCTGTGAGAGGATTTGATTGGGGCAAAATGCGAAGGCAACGGTTGTCCTGGATTAAATCAAAATAAGGTTGGTTATCCGCTAGCTGCCCCATCTCCAAGTAGTCAAAGCTAGCGACGTTGAGATAGAGACTTCTGTTGGCCACCAGCGTTGCTTGTTGAGGATCGCTAAAGACTTCGACGACATAACCCTCGCCTTCTCTGAGAACTTGTTCTTCTTGTTGATGGATATACCGAACACGTCCTAGATGCTGCAAGATTCGCACCATGTCCTTTGGGTTGACTACGATGCCTACATCGACAAGACATGGGGCTGGTAAGGAAGTTGTTGAAGGTTGATAGCTCATAACAGGGTCGGTAGATGGGCACTTATAGTCAGCAGTGGGCCCGTGAAACACCGAAGTTTTTAACAATCTATACTCAAGATAGATGAAATCTGATTATTTGGAACGTCCAAGACAAAAATAATCTTTCTGTTTGTTTGTATCCTTTTAACTTCACATTATTTCAGCAATTTTTCGTACTGCCTTCAGCCAGAATACTGAACGTTAATTCTTACGTCTCAGATTAATCGTGTGGTCAGAGTACGTTGCTGACTGCTCAAGTTATTTGATGACAAGCTTTTGAAGGAAATTTATGGAGCAGTGGATTAAAGCTTTTGCCCGAGCTGGACAGCAACAATGGGCTTTGTTAAATGGAGCTTTGTTGTTTTACACGAGTGTGCCGTTACCTCGGCAATGGCCAGCAGAGTTAGGGCAGGTCGCCCGCATCGTTCCTGTTATTGGTCTTGGATTGGGGGGGCTTTTGACGGTGCTTGATGCTGTGCTCAGCCTTGGGATGCCGCTTTTGCTCCGTAGTGCTGTGCTCATTTTGGTAGGGGTCCGACTGACCGGAGGATTGCATTTAGATGGTGCCATGGATACCGCCGATGGCCTTGCAGTGCAGGATAACCGACGGTTAGACGTGATGGCCGATAGCTGTTCCGGGGCATTTGGAGTGATGGTTGCGATCGCAATTCTGCTGCTCAAAACAGTTGCCTTAGCAGCGATTACTCAGGGGCGATGGTTTGCCCTGATGGCATCGGCTGCCTGGGGACGGTGGGGTCAGCAGTGGGCTATTGCTACTTATTCCTATCTAAAACCCAGGGGTAAGGGGGCATTTCATAAGCAAGCACTACCATCCTGTTGGTACGCTCTACCCTGGGCGATAGGACTGGTGCTATTGACCGGTTTAGGTGTTGTTGCGGGAGGTATTTCCTGGCGTTATGGTGTTGTTGCGATCGCAGCTGGATTAAGCAGTGCTGGGTTGGTGGCAGACTGGCTCAATCGCAGATTAGGGGGACATACAGGGGATACCTATGGGGCCGTTGTCGAGTGGGTTGAGGTTGTTGTTCTGGTGAGCTTAGCGTGCGCTAACTAGGGAGGCTGTCAGGGTAGGATCCTGGAATAAGGGAGTGCTGAGGTAGCGTTCACCAAAGCTAGGCTGAATCACGACGATCAATTTGCCTGCATTTTCAGGTCGGCGACCTACTTTGATAGCCGCACAGAGTGCTGCACCACTGGAAATACCAGACAAAATTCCTTCTTCTTTGGCAAGACGACGACCAAAAGAAATAGCTTCGTCATCCGTCACGGGAATAACTTCGTCAATGAGTTCTACTTGCAATACTTCAGGTACAAAACCGGCACCGATACCTTGAATCTTATGGGGACCAGGTTTTCCGCCAGTGAGTACTTGACTGTTGGCGGGTTCTACGGCGATGGTTTGAAACTCAAGTTTGCGTTGTTTAAGGACTTCACTGACTCCGGTAATCGTGCCACCAGTGCCCACGCCAGCGACTAAAAAATCTGCCTGCCCCTCGGTATCTTGCCAGATTTCTTCCGCTGTCGTGTTGCGGTGCATATCTGGATTGGCCGGGTTGCGAAACTGTTGCAGCATGTAAGCATTTGGTGTTGATGCTACCAACTGCTGGGCCCGCTGAATGCACCCTGCCATCCCCTCATTGCCTGGGGTCAGTTCTAGCTCGGCACCGTAGGCACGTAACATGGACCGACGCTCGGCGCTCATGGTTTCTGGCATGGTCAAAATCAAACGATAGCCTTTAGCTGCCGATACCATGGCTAAAGCGATGCCAGTATTCCCAGAAGTTGGTTCCACTAACGTGGTTTTACCAGGTTGAATTTTGCCTGCGGCCTCGGCAGCGGCGATCATATTGACGCCAATTCTGTCCTTAACCGAAGCCGACGGGTTCATGCCTTCAAGTTTGAGAACAATTTGAGCCACACATTCCTCACTTTGAGGAATGCGATTGAGCTTTACTAGCGGTGTTCGACCCACCAGTTCAGTAATATTTTGGGCGATCCGCATGGCCAGCTATTTCCCAATGCGCTAAATGTAATACATCAAATCAACCTGATGTTTGGCGTTGCGTTGCTCTACCAAATCTTGCAAAGTGTGAGCAGATAGCACTTCTCTAGCCGCTTCCTGCACTGCTTGCCACAAGCTCCGGACAACCTGCCGCTCTGTTGTCAATACAGCATCGCTTGCATTGTCCTTCTTTTCTAGACCTTCGATACAATTTACAACGTCCAATAGCAATACATTCCACGGAGCCTGTGCTAATAAATAGCCTCCTTTGGCACCGCGTTGACTTTTTACAAAACCTGCGCGGCGTAATGTGGCTAAAAGTTGCTCTAAATATCGATCAGGAATATTTTGTTGAGCTGCAATTTGACGAATTTGCAGAGGCTCGCTCTTTTCATAGTGCAAGCTGAGTTCTAGCAGTGCAAGCAGGGCGTATTCACTTTTGCAAGAGAGTTCCACGGGGCGGCATAGCTGCAACCCTTATAGTATACTCCGGTTCTCCACTGGGGAATGGATAATTACATATTTATGATGATTATTTCTACCATGCCGAACTGGGGTGCCAGCTCTATGGGTCAGACATTTACTATTTATATGCTCGGGTTATATGCTCGGAGCTAATAATGTGTGCCTCATCTAAGTCTGAGATTTGAGCTTTTCTAGCAGATGGTTGTAATCGGGATGAAATCGAGGATGGAGCAAACGCTTGACGGGTTTACCCTGTTGGATATGCTGCTCCAGAATGTCATTGACGTCATGGGGATGAACACGGCAGTACCAAACATTATCAGGAGCCACTCTGACGTTAGGTCCTGAACCGCATTGGCCGAGACAAGAACTGGCTGCCACCATCAAATCGGGACCTGCATATTGCTTTAAAGTCTTGAGTACAGCTGCTGAATTGAAGCGAGTGCAACTGCGGTACTGGCAAACTTGAATAAATCGGCGTTGGGGTGACGATTTGCTAGCCGCTCGGTTAGCTGGAAGTTCTTCCATCAGGAATGATGACCAAAAAAAGGCCTAAATTGGACAGCTGCAAGTATGAGCATAAAAAATCACACCCGCAGCTATTGAGTGAAAATCAAGGACACACAACCAGCCTTGTGTTTCGTATCATTGCAGGATTGACCATAAAGTGCAAACTATCTTGCTATCTATAAGGAAAATTCATAAAAATTGGCCTGACTATTGGTGTGCTTAAGGTCATGCGAAATCATATTGTTGCGATAGTGACTCTTGATAAACCCTGGTTGTAAGGCTTGTAACAGTTGTTGTGGGCTGCCAGATGTTTTTGCAAGACTTTATAACATCTTAAAAAAACGTCACTAAACAGATCCTAAAAAGCGGTTGACGACACCGTTAATTGTTTGTTGCATGCTGCGTTTGCGTCGCCACCGGTTTAAATCACGTTCGTAGCGTTCGCCTGACGTTTGTAATGTCCGCCAGGCTTTGAGGGATAAACCCAGTCCCCAAAATAATGCAACGTAGAGCGAAAAGCCAAGGTGACCTAAAAATGTGCCGCCTGGAGTGAGAAAGTCTATTACGACTAAAAAGATAATGACGATGCTATAGCGGATGGCCTGACTCTGCAAACGTTGTATGCGCTGACGTTGAAACAGGCGGTGATCTTCGGCCTCCCCCTTCATGATTTTCCACTCTTGTTCAGCCGTTTGCAGCGCGGCTGGGCTGATGTTGAGTTCTTCCGCAATTTCTACCAACTGTTGATGGGAGAGTTCACCCGATTCGGTCTCTTGTTCGATCGCAAGTTGCAAGATCCGCTGAGCGTCTTCCATTCGGTAGAGCTTGTCCATGGTTGTCTACGGGGATTGGGGTGATTTGGGCAGGCTCCACCGTCTAAAGCGGCGATATCTATACCAACGCCCTATCCTTAGTTATAGATAATTTCGCGGCGATTGAACTAGGGGAGTCGCCGATCGGATAACCGTCTTTTAGGAGCATTGCGATGTCTTTGATCGAACTGAGTGGCTTGACCACATATCCAGTTAAGTCGGCGGCAGGTATTGGTTTGCATCAGGCTCAGGTGACTAGCCGGGGGCTGTTGCATGACCGACGCTGGATGGTGTGCGATCGCAATGGCAAATTCCTGACTCAACGTAAACTCCCTAAAATGGCGCTGATTCAAGTGACTGTTGATGAGACGCTACATCTCAGCATTGCTGGAGTACCGGATTCCTCACTAGAGCTCCCAGCGGTGCCAGCTACGGCCCAGCTGCTGCATGTGAATGTGTGGGGTGATGCTTGTACTGCCTGGTCCATGGGAGATAAAGCGGCTCAATGGCTCCATCATTTCTTAGGCGTGGATGCTCAGCTTGTTTACATGCCAGATAGCACCCATCGCCCCGTGGACCATGGACGGTTTGAGACGCCGAATAGTTTTTCAGATGCGTATCCGTTTTTGCTGATTTCCGAAGCCTCGTTGGCGGATTTGAATGGCCGTCTAGAGCAGCCAGTGCCGATGAATCGATTTCGGCCTAACTTGGTGGTCAGGGGCTGTGAGCCATTTGCTGAAGATACCTGGAAGCAAATCAAAATTGGCGACATTTTGTTTGATGTGGCTAAATCCTGTTCCCGCTGTTCTATTCCTGGTGTGGAGCAGTCCACAGGAGAACAGGGCAAGGAGCCATTGAAGACCCTGGCTACCTATCGTCGTTGGGATCATGCGATTTGGTTTGGTCAGAACCTGATTGCCAACGGTGAAGGGACGTTGGCTGTGGGGGACACGGTGGAGATTTTGGCCTAAGAATGCAGACTATTAAAACTCCTTAGAGTCTTACAGGCAATGCCCTATGGGGGCGTTACCGATGTCGATCTTTATTAATGGTTGACTTGCCCAGGCTAGGCAGCTGATTCGAGGTGCGGTAACCGGGCGTTGATGATGGCGGATGGCGTCTGCGTCTGATCAATGGCATCCGTGGGCTGTGGATCATCAGTTCGCCGACGATAACATTGAGCTGGTCGCCAATGAGCATGACCAGTGATGTGAGGAATAACCAGAGCAGCAGGACAATCACCGTACCAATGGCACCATAAACCTTGTTGTAGTTACCAAATTGGGCTACATACATGCGGAATGCTGCGGATAAAATGGCCCAAGATAGGGCTGCCAGCACTGCACCAGGCATGAGGGGTTTACCACGGGTCCAACGGCTGGGGCCAAAACGATAGACAAAGGCAAATGCAGATGAAACAATGCCTAACGCTAAAGGCCATGTAAAAAGTCGCCAAATGGTGAGTACCCACTCTCTGACGTTTTCACCGCTTTGCTCTGCCCCAATATCAGCTAGCAGTTGGATAACGCCATCGCTAAGAAACACCAGGTAGGATGCGGTCATGAGCAATAGGATGGTGCCAATGGTCAAGCCAATGGATAGGAGCCTGGCTTTCCAAAAGGGACGACGCTGCTCAACGGGAATCTGGTGGATTTCATCCAGGGCACGCATGGCGGCGCTGATGGCTCCTGAAGACGCCCATAGGGCGATCGCAAAACTCAAGGAAAATAATCCTCGGTTACCACCAGCGGTAACTTCATCGGCAAAGTTTTGGATCAGTTCATTAACAGCGCCTGGTGCGATTTCACTTAACCGCATGGCCAGGCGATTAAATGTATTCTCTAATGAATTAACTAAACCAATGGCTGTCAGCATGGCTAAAATGCCGGGGAAAAGGCCCAGCATAGCGTTGTAGGCCATTTCTGACGCTAAACTTGGTAACCGTCGCCTGAGGGTGGCGTGTACAACAGCACGAACGGTGTGCAGATTGATATAGCTTAAAAATCGAATAAATTCGAGCGGCGAGAAGGTTCGCGACAATCGTCGCAGCGGTTGCTGTGCACAATAGGTCGTATACAACGTCTGACGCAGCGTAGAATGCAGCTGACCAGTCTCTCGTCGGGGAAGGTTTGGCAAAACGTCTAGCTAATCAAAACACTTCTTCAAAATACAGATTTCTACTTATATATCAAGTAACAATCGTAGAAACCTTACGTTTTTACCCCTCAGCACCTATTTGTAACATACCCGCTTGTCATTGGCCGCTACGAACGAAGTGTGCAAATTCTTAGCATGGGCGGCAATACCTACCTACTCACTGGGGGAACACCGATCATCAGGTATTTGACCCTTTGCCTAGAATGCAAATAGGCGCATACGAGGAGGCTTGGCTATGCAACCATCTAATCCAAATCAGTTTACGGAGCAGGCATGGGCTGCGATCGCAGCTACTACCGATCTGGCTAAGCAGTGGCAGCATCAACAAATTGAGACCGAGCATTTAATGCTGGCTTTACTAGAGCAAGATGGATTAGCCAGTCGCATTTTCCAAAAAGCCGGAGCTTCCATCGATGCATTGCGCAGTGCAACTGAGGCATTTTTACGTAAACAACCCCAGGTAACGGGGCAAAGCGACAACATATATTTAGGGCGTTCGCTAAATACTTTGCTGGACAATGCAGACGTGTTTCGCAAAGAGTTTGACGACGATTACATTTCCATTGAACATTTACTGCTGGTCTATCCTGAGGACACCCGCTTTGGTAAATCTTTGCTGCGGGAGGCGGGTATCAATACCAAGCAGCTCAAAAATGCTGTTAAACAAGTACGAGGCCATCAAAAGGTGACCGATCAAAACCCTGAAGGTAAATACGAAGCGCTAGAGAAATATGGCCGTGACCTGACTGAGTATGCCCGCGAGGGTCGTCTCGATCCAGTCATTGGTCGAGATGATGAAATTCGTCGGACCATTCAAATTTTGTCTCGCCGTACAAAAAATAATCCTGTCCTTATTGGTGAACCAGGGGTGGGTAAGACGGCCATTGCCGAAGGAATGGCTCAGCGAATTATTAATAATGACGTACCCCAGTCGCTACGCGATCGCAAACTGATAGCCCTGGATATGGGTGCGCTAATTGCCGGGGCCAAATATCGTGGTGAATTTGAAGAGCGTCTCAAAGCCGTACTTAAGGAGGTGACCGACTCCCAGGGACAGATCATTCTGTTTATCGATGAAATCCATACCGTGGTGGGTGCTGGCGCAACTCAAGGAGCCATGGATGCAGGCAACCTACTCAAGCCGATGCTGGCTCGGGGTGAGCTACGTTGTATTGGGGCGACGACACTGGATGAATATCGCCAGTACATCGAAAAAGATGCTGCGCTGGAGCGTCGTTTCCAACAGGTTTATATTGATCAGCCGACTGTTCCTGACACTATTTCTATTCTGCGGGGTTTAAAGGAACGCTATGAGCTGCACCATGGTGTCACCATCGCGGACAATGCATTGGTGGCAGCGGCTACGTTATCAACTCGCTACATTAGCGATCGCTTTTTACCCGACAAAGCCATTGACTTAGTCGATGAAGCAGCGGCCAAACTCAAAATGGAGATTACCTCCAAGCCAGAAGAGTTGGATGAAGTCGACCGCAAGATCCTGCAGCTAGAGATGGAGCGTCTGTCTCTCAAAAATGAGACCGATGCTGGTTCCATTGAACGCCTAGAACGTTTAGAGAGAGAACTCGCAAATCTTAAAGAAGAACAAAGTACGCTTAACGCTCAATGGCAGTCTGAGAAAGATGGAATTGATCAAATTCAAGTCATTAAAGAAGAGATTGATCGTGTCAATATTGAGATTGCGCAGGCAGAGCGAGACTATGACTATAATCGAGCCGCTGAACTAAAATATGGCAAGCTCAACGAACTTCAAGAAAAAGTCTCCCAAGCCGAAAAACAGTTAGCTGAATCTCAGGCTAGCGGTCGTACTTTGTTGCGAGAAGAAGTGTCTGAAGAAGACATTGCCGAGATTATCTCTAAGTGGACGGGAATTCCCATCAGTAAACTGGTGCAGTCAGAGATGCAAAAGCTGTTGCTGCTGGAGGATGAACTCCATAAACGAGTGATTGGACAAGAGGAAGCGGTTACCGCTGTTGCAGATGCAATTCAGCGATCACGAGCGGGTCTGGCAGATCCGAATCGGCCCACAGCAAGCTTTATCTTCCTTGGCCCTACTGGTGTGGGTAAAACCGAGTTAGCTAAAGCCCTGGCAAGCTATCTGTTTGATACAGAGGAAGCGATTGTTCGCATCGATATGTCAGAGTACATGGAGAAACATGCGGTATCTCGCTTGATCGGTGCACCTCCAGGATACGTGGGCTATGACGAAGGTGGTCAGCTAACGGAAGCATTGCGCCGCCGTCCCTATTCAGTGATTCTATTTGATGAGATTGAGAAGGCGCATCCAGATGTGTTCAATATTATGTTGCAGATTCTCGATGATGGCCGCGTGACAGATTCTCAAGGTCGCACTGTGGACTTTAAAAATTCGGTGATCATTATGACTAGCAACATTGGCTCCCAGTTTATTCTGGATGTGGCGGGGGATGATAGTCGTTACGAGGAAATGAGAACCCGTGTAATGGATGCCCTGCGCTCAAACTTCCGTCCTGAGTTTCTAAATCGGGTGGATGAGATGATTATCTTCCACAGTTTGCAGAAGTCTCAGTTGCGAGAGATTATTAAGCTACAGGTGCAGGCGCTGGAGAAACGGTTGGCGGATCAGAAGATTGGACTATCGTTGTCAGAATCAGCCTTAGATTTCTTGGCTGATGTGGGGTATGACCCGGTTTATGGGGCAAGGCCTCTGAAACGGGCAATCCAGCGTGAGTTGGAAACTGCGATCGCAAAGAGTATTCTTCGGGGAGATTATAAAGGTGGCGACACCGTTGTGGTTGACGTAGAGAATGAGCGACTGGTGTTTAAGGTCAAAGTTGCAATTTGATGAGCGATTAAATTCTGACATTTGAAAGGTGGGCATGCCCACCTTTTTTTGGGCTGACTTCAGGCCCCGTTCTGAGTTTTTCGCCTGACTGTGTATTTTGGCTTCGTATAGTCAGGTCAATGACTGTTCACCGTTGTCCGCTATCTTTTTAAAGTCTTGATAAAAGAGTGAACTTTCTAATATTTAATGTTCTAGGTTACGTTTTCCTCTAGAAACAATTTTTATATAGTGTATAGCGATAAGTGTGTCGATCCAGCTTATTTTGCTGTTTTTCTAGATCCTATTGTGAGAATAAACAAAATTGCTGCTTCTATCGCATGTTCTTTGGGCATTGCTTCTGTCTCTGCTGTCGTTTTAGCTGCTGCTCCTGTGTCTGCTCTGTCTATTACGGCAGAAGACTCGATCTATGAGTTAACGGTAGAGGAAGCTACGTTTGATGATTTGCGTGCAAGGGACGATTTTGAGAATCTAGTCCCGTGGTTTGGTGATGAGAATTTAGCGCGGACCATAGCGGCGGCGGCTGGTGAGGCTTTTGCTGATGGGAATAGTGAGTTAGGAGTGCCCGATGGGTTTTTTGGACCCTCTTTTGCGTTTGATGTGGATATAAATGGGAGTATTGATTTTACTACCTACATTAATAATGAGAGGCGTTTGGTAGAGGCCGGAAAAATTAACTCCGATTCAGACACTTTTTATGCGGTTATCAATCTTGATGTGTCTTCAGATGATGCGACAGATGTGCCCACACCTGCATTACTGCCAGGGCTAATGGGTATGGGACTGGCTGCGATGCGCAGACGTAATCTGGACTGATGAGAATTTAATTTAAAGGCAGGGGGGATGTTGGTTTAACCCAGCCTACGGTTTAAATGACTGCCGTTCAGAGGTGTTTAGGCCTTGTTTTAGTACCTGTAATACTGTTACTAATAATGGATTGGCCCCTTTGCTCAATCCTCAACAGTGCATCGGGCTGGGTTTCGTTGGAACGGTCACTTCGGCTTCGCTCAGTGACCGTCTGGTTTCGCTCAGTGACCGTCTGGCTTCGCTCAGTGAATGCCTGGTGGCTGAGCAGAGTCGAAGGCATCAGGCGATTTTCTCGCTTACAGGCGTTTGACGAGGATGCTGATGACGTCGCCTGGTTCAGGGGTAAGGATTAGCCGATTGTCGGGAGTTTCTATCAGTGGACTCCACTGGCTTTGCTCGACGTACTTCAGGTTATGTAACAGGTGGATGGTTTGGCGGATGCCGCCGGAGCTGCCCAGGAGAATATGGCGGATAGTTTCGCCAGTGGGTAGGGCGATGGATAGGTCGGCAGGCAGTTTGGTTGGCGCAGTCATGGGGCGTTTTCCTTGTATTTTCGTAAGGGTCAGGAAAGCGCCCAAAAAGTTAGCCACCCTGCAACGTCATCAGGGTGGCTGTAAAATGCTCACAGCTCACCAACTGGTTGTGCAGTTGGAGGGGTTAGCGGGGTGGGGGTGTTGGCGCACCGCCATCTCGCGCAGCTAAATTTTTGGGTGCGAAATAGCTGACAGAGGTGTTCCGTAGCTATTAGCTTTGTAGGCTATCAGTCCTCAGCTAATTCAGTCAATATGCGGACTGACATCAAGAAAAATTGTTGAATATAGTGAGTTAAGATCCTGCAAAGCATTTGCCCTATGTCAACGACAGTCGCCATTATCCTGACAGCTTTAGTCAAAGCGATATGAATAATGATGATAGTTTTGTGGCAACTCAACCTACCCTTTCATGTATTTGTATTATTCTGAGAGATTCTGATATCAAAGGCACAATGGTTAACTCGTAGGGACTGCGCCTTGTGCCAGCCCTGCAACACTATCGCAATTAACCGAAATCTCTTGAGACGATATATGTTGGGTTTATGAGGTTTTGGTGTTAAGGCGATACGTTAGGTTTTGTGACAACCCAACCTACGGGTTTACAATTAGAAGCCTGTCAATGCTGGAGGGCAACCACGAGGGATTGTTTCGGAATCCCCGATTGCCCCTACAGTGGATCAGACCACCTTTATTCTGATAATGCCAATGTCTGACTAACGGTTAACATCAGGTCATTGTCAGGATTAATCGAAATTACCTCTACGCGTTCACGTCCTAAGATCAGACCACCGATTGCTCCAGCAACAGTACCCGTTAATACCTCCCAAGTTTGGGGCTCATCATCACCTGTGACTGAGGCAACAGCTGTGGATGCGCCAGAACCTAATACAGCTCCAGCAAATATTTCACCAACGCTGGCTCCCCGACGAATAGTTTCAGTTGTCGTGATAATCCGAGACTGTGCCTGGATGTCAAGCCGACGACCATCATCTAGCACCAACGTTTGTGCCATAAACTGAGAACCTCGCTGACTCCCTGAACTCGCAGGACGCAACTCGCCAATAATTTGGCTATTACGGGGAATAAGTATTTGACCTTGACGATTGGTGACAGCTTCAGCGACCTGAAATGTGAGAGGTAATGTCTCATCCGGTAATATGACAATCTTGTCACCATCAGCGTGGTCAACTGAAATCGTCGTTCCGGCTGCAACCGATGACTGGGAAGTCGTTGTCGTTGTTCTTGTTTGAACAATATAAGGAGACTGTACTGTTGCTACCTGGTTGCGACTGGCTAACGCTTGATAAATAAAGGCTGCGACATCTGCCCGTGTAGCGGTTTGATTGGGGCGTAAGACTTCGATGTCAGGATAGTTAACGACGAGTCTCTGTTCAGTTGCAGCGGCAATGCTAGCTGTGGCATAGCTGGGGATGGACCGAGAATCACGGTAAACGTCTGCGCTGGCGACGGTTGTGGCCTCATAGTTAAGACCGTTCGCTAATGAAACCAATACCTGGGCACGGGGAATATTTTGGTTGGGTTGAAACACATTGTTGGGATAGCCAGATAAAAAGCCCATGCGATAGGCATTGTCAATGGCGGCTGTGGCCCAATAGTTAGCGGGTACATCCACAAAGTTAGTGCTGCTACGAATGTTGGTGAGGTTAAATGCCTTGCGTACCATGGCAGCATACTGGGCACGGGTTACTGGTTCATCAGGGCGAAAGGTGCCATCGGGGAAACCTGCGATAATATCTCTTTCCGCTAGGCTCATAATAAACTGGCTGGCCCAATAGTTAGACGAAACATCAGTAAACTGGGTTTGAGTTTGGGCGACAACTGGAGCTGGTGTGACGAGGGGTGAGAGTGTTCCTGCACCCATGCCCAGCATCAGTAATAAAGCAGTTGTTGTCTGAAACTGTCGCATTTTTAGCATAGTAAAGATCCTCAAAAACAATGCATAATTTTTTAGAAACTGTGGCTTTGTGCCAACTTGCAACCTCAAGAAAAAGAATCTTTTTAGTTGTTGTTGATCTGTTGTAAGGGCGCGCTGATGTTTGCCCTTCGAAAGATAGGCAAAATGCTCAATATCCTGTATTGGGCGTATTACCATACGCCCCTACAAAAAATCTTTCAGTTCTATAGAGAGAAGGTGGTTAATGTCTGTAGAAGGATAGATGAGTAGACAGAAAAATCGTATATAACCCTAAAAATCTTTTCCTGGTTGAGCGATGCTATTCAACAAGGTGGTAGAGCCCCTGTTCACGAATTGACTCTAACAAGACTTATTTTCAAAATTCGAATGGTGTCATTACGCCTTTTTAACTGGCATAGTGACAAATCTGGGATATGAAGCGCTGATATCAGATGATTTACCTTTTATCTATTGTTTTTTCTGACTTATAAGCTGCTGAAACCATTGATAGGAAAAGAGTTAGGCAAGCTTTATAGAAAACTACAATGGTCTATATCGTTATTTTGAAGCTGCTTTCTTTCTTTCAAACTGTCACATTCATGCTGCCTTTGTGGGTTTGCCACACAACCTACCGGGGAATATTTCCGGCTTGCTGGCCGACGAAATCACGGATGGCTTCCCAAATGGCGGTGGGGCCAATGCCAAAGAAAATTTGTAACCCTAGCAAAATCAGGGCTGCTAAAAAGGCTGTTTTTAGGGTGGCTTTTACCACCTTGATCAACCAGGTAAAGACCAGGATTGAAATAGCGATCGCACCAATGACAACCACAATTTCCATGGGCCGTGTTTCCTCTTAGAGTCTGACCAATCTTAACCTATGAACCCAGGGCTACAACCTGACGCTCGGTGAGTGTATTGCTAACGTTAATCACTTCCTGGCGAGCCCACTGGTCAGCATCCAGGATGTCCTGGAGTGAGGGGCTTGTGGTGAGGTGGTCACGGTTGCGATCGCACACCTTCTCAATCACCTTGGGAATATCCAAATAATGAATTTTCTCATCCAAGAATAATGCCACCGCCTGCTCGTTAGCTGCATTGAGAACGGCAGTCATGGAGCCACCAGCTCGTCCAGCTTCATAGGCCAGATTAATGCAGGGATACTTAGCATGATCGGGTTCCTTAAACGTAAGTGTGGCCAACTGCGCCAGATCCAAAGGCTTCCAGTCAGTGAAAATACGTTCGGGCCAGGACATCGCATAGAGCAAGGGCAGACGCATATCTGGCCAACCTAGCTGAGCCAGCATTGATGTGTCCTGGGTCTCAATGAGTGAGTGAATAATGCTCTGGGGATGAATCAGCGTATTGATGTGGTTGTAGTCCATCCCAAACAAATAATGGGCTTCGATGACTTCTAGACCCTTATTCATCATTGTGGCTGAGTCCACTGTAATCTTGCGACCCATGGACCAGTTAGGATGCTTGACGGCATCTGCAACGGTCACGTCCTTTAGCCTTTCTACGGGCCAATCACGAAAGGCACCGCCGGATGCGGTCAGAATAATACGGCGTAGCCCCCCTTCGGGCAGCCCCTGCAAACACTGGAAAATGGCGGAGTGCTCGGAGTCAGCAGGCAGCAGCTTCACACCATGCTTTTCTACCAGGGGTAAAACAACGGGACCACCCGCAATTAGGGTTTCTTTATTGGCTAGGGCAATGTCTTTACCTGCTTCAATCGCGGCAATAGTGGGCAATAATCCTGCACAGCCGACGATGCCAGTTACGACAGCCTCTGCATCACCATAGCGGGCTACTTCTACGATGCCATCTGCGCCAGCCAGAATTTGTGGTTGTGGGTCTACATCAGCAATTGCTTCTTTGAGTTCTGCCAGCTTGTTCGCATCGTGGATGGCGACAATTTCTGGCTTAAATTGGCGGACTTGCTCAGCCAGAAGTGTCACATTGCGGCCTGCAGCAATGCCAACTAAGCGAAACTTATCAGGGTGATGCTCAACAATATCAAGGGTTTGGGTGCCAATGGAGCCAGTTGAACCAAGCAGAGTGATTGCCTTCACGGTAATTGCCTATTGCTAAAGGTTTACAGCTGACCATCTGGCCCGCCCTGTTTCAACTATAGATTCTTAACGTCTTTTCACAAAATTTTAAGAGCTGTGGGGAATGGTTCGCTTTTAGAAATCACGACCATAATTGATTGAAGGAGACGCTAGCGAATCGCCCTAACCATTTATGGAAGCTTTTTCCCCTGACCCACCTAAGTGGGCCGAATCTGCAACTCATGCCCTGACGTTTTCCTGTCCGCACTGTAGCGAGTCTGCCAGCGTAGCGACTGATGTTTGGATTAATCGCCGATCGCCTGTTTACACCCACAACCACAAACGCAAGTGGCAAGAGTTTTATCAATGTAAATGTGGCGTAGCCTGGTGGGCTTGGAGTAGCGATCGCCCGCCGAACTCCTGGCAAGTAAACGATCCACCAAATGATCCACCAGAGGAATCACCGTCCAATTTGGATCCCCTGACAGGGTTAGGGGATAGTTGGGGAAGTTTTGATCCCTAGTGTCTGAGCTGTGGTTTTTTCAATGCCTATCATTGTTTTTGGCAGTCTTAATATGGACCTGGTGGCCCAGGTCCCTCGTTTGCCTCAGTCTGGCGAAACATTATTGGGAACCGGCTTCACCACAGTCCCAGGAGGAAAAGGCGCTAACCAGGCGGTAGCGGCTGCCCGTTTGGGTGCGCCTACAACCATGGTGGGTCGGGTTGGTGACGATAGCTTTGGACAGGAGCTATGCAATAGCTTGCAGGCGTCTAATGTGGCTACAGAGTTAGTGCTGGCCGAGCCGGGACCTTCAGGGGTGGCCCTGATCAGCGTGGATGAATCGGGTGAAAACCAGATCGTGGTGGTGCCTGGAGCTAATGGCAATGTGGATTTATCCGATGCAAACCGCCTACCTCTAGGGCCTGGGCCCTCAGTTTTGCTGATGCAGTTTGAAATTCCCCTGGTGGCGGTACAGGCAGCTGCAAAGCGAGCGGCTGAGCATTGTGTAATTCTAGACCCAGCCCCGGCTCGCTCCGATTTACCTACAGATTTTTATAGCCTGGTGGATATTCTGACGCCTAATCAAACAGAGGCATCCCAGCTTGTGGGCATGAAAGTAAAGAGTGTGGCCACCGCCATGGAAGCTGCTCAGGTGCTGCGACGGCGGGGCGTATCGACAGTCATTGTGAAATTGGGGAGCCAGGGGGCAGTGGTTGCCTCAGATTTAGAGGTCTTTCATGTGCCTGCTTTTGAGGTTAAAGCGGTGGATACTGTGGCTGCTGGGGATGCGTTTAACGGTGGTTTAGCAGTTGCTTTGGCAGAAGGAAAATCGTTGCGGGCAGCAGTTGTGTGGGCCAGTGCAGTAGCCGCTCTAGCGGTTACAAAAGCTGGGGCACAGTCATCTATGCCAATCCGAGCACAGGTGGAAGACTTTTTGCTCAGCCATCCTTCAGGTAGTTTATAGTCTTGATGCTCTAGACTGAATGAGTACCGTGTCGAGTGGAAAAAATTGGTGTAGTCAGTGGAGCATTAGCAATAATTTGCGGTTAATTCAGCATTGCTAATAGGCGAGACTGTGCATCCGAATATTTTTCGCAAACGTAGTACTTACATAGCGGCGTTGCTGCTTAGCAACAGCGGCAAGATTGTCATTACGCTTCCTGCGCTTCAATGCCCTCAAATCAACCAGATGTCATTTTTTTGGTGCTCGACACTCAGCGTGTGGATCGCCTGTCGTGTTACGGCTACGAGAAGCCGACTTCGCCACATATAGATGCGTTTGCTGAGGGGGCGACACGGTTTAAAGTCGCGATCGCACCCGGCCAATGGACCATTCCTTCCCATGCGTCCATGTTCACTGGACTGTATCCATCACAGCACCAGATGCAGCAGTCCTACTCAGTAATGCCGCCCCATCTCAAAACCTTGGCAGAGCGACTGCAAGATGGCGGTTACTACACATCTGCATTTTGCAATAACCCTCTGGTTGGCGTCATTAACA
Source organism: Adonisia turfae CCMR0081 (assembly GCF_011009555.1). Classification (GTDB taxonomy): domain Bacteria; phylum Cyanobacteriota; class Cyanobacteriia; order Phormidesmidales; family Phormidesmidaceae; genus Leptothoe; species Leptothoe turfae. The sequence goes on from NZ_QXHD01000004.1 coordinate 3,689,665, forward strand.
ATGGTCTGCGACGTGGGTTTTACAGCTTTCTCAACTACAGCGGTTTACTCAGCTCTCGCCCTAACCAAGCCGGTATCCCCTCAAGCTTTTTAGATAAATATCGCCAGCTATTCAAACGCATTGTTGCAAAGGCACTCAACCAGGTTCAAGATGCCTTTGCTCGTTCTGACTGGTTACTATCATTATCATTTACACCTTTAATGGTGCCCCTGTGGCAAACGGCCCTCAGCTTCAAAGGCAATACTCGCAAGTCTTTAGACGATGCCGCTCAACTGTTGATTGAACGGAAAGGTGTGAAAGCGAACCAACCCATTTTCACCTTTATCAATCTGATGGGCACCCACATGCCCTACCATCCTCCCCGCGAGTACATCGAAAAATTTGCCCCCAATGTCCTCAAAGATCGCGATGCTCAGACGTATCTACGTCGCTTTAATAGCGATGTCTACGGTTGGCTTGCGCCCCTGATGGGGGCCTTGGGAGACCAGCAAAAAGATACCCTGGATAACATGTATGATGCTGAGGTCGCTGCACAAGATGTACAGGTTGGTCATTTTCTAGAACAGCTGAAACAGGCCGGTCGTTTAGAGAATACCTATGTTGTTGTTTGTGCCGACCATGGAGAGCATTTAGGAGAGAAACAGCTCATCGGCCACAGCCTCTCTATCTATAATGAACTGGTGCAAGTACCATTAATTATCCATGACCCTAACGATATAATTAGTCGCGGCACTGTTCGTGATGATGTCGTCTCCACTCGCTGTTTATTCCATACTGTATTGTCAGCAACAGGGCTGGCAACTCCAGAAGAGGCCGAGCTTAGTCTAGAACATTCAAACACCAGCAAGACTCTAGAAGAGGTTGATCCTGAACATTGTGTTTATGCAGAGGCAGTCACTCCGCAGAATGTGCTGAACTTGATTCAAAAACGGCAGCCTGAACTTATATCTCAACATGCCTGCGATCAAACTAGAAGGGCTGTGTGGGTTGGGAATCACAAATTAATTGAAACTGCTCAAAATCCTCCCGAACTCTATGATGTTCAAGATGATCCGAATGAGAGTTTAGATTTGAGCGAAATTTTTCCAGAGATGGTGGAATCATTACAAAATTCTCTCTCTGCCTTTAGTCAAGATGCTGATCAGCATCGGGCTCTATACTCTCAAGCCCGTGCAACTGGATTTGATGATCCAGAAGTTCGCCGTCGTCTCAAAGACCTTGGATATCTAGAAGAATAAGTATGTATCCTCCCGTAGATCCGACGATTGTCGAAATTGGTCCCTTTGCCCTGCGTTGGTATGGCCTACTCATGGCCACCGCTGTGATTACCGGCTCCTGGTTTGCCAGTAAAGAAATTGAACGCCGTGGTAAGAACCCTGAAGATTTTTGGGACATGTTGATCTGGGTGCTCATCCCAGCCTTTATAGGTGCCCGTCTCTACTATGTTTTTGTCCAGTCCAGTGATAAAGCCTTTTACCTCCAGAATCCTGGTCAGATTTTACAAGTCTGGGGTGGCGGTATCCATATTTTTGGTGCATTTATCTTTGGGAGCATTGCCCTCTGGCTCTTTACCAAATTCCGTCGTTTACCCACGCTAATGTACCTAGATGCAGCGGCGGTAGGTTTACCCATTGCCCAAGCCATTGGTCGCTGGGGTAACTTTATCAATCAAGAACTCTATGGTCCCCCCACCGCTTGGCCCTTTGGTTTGCGTATTGATCCACAGCACCGTTTAGCTCCCTACAACGATTTAATTGCCTACCCTGAGTCCACCCGATTTCATGCCCTGTTTCTATACGAATCTGTTTGGAATTTGTTAGGTTTCTTGGTGCTGTACTGGGTGTCAAAGCGGTTTGGTAGACAGTTACGACCTGGCGATATATCCCTGTTGTACTTAATTTGGTATCCCTTTGGTCGTTTCTTTATTGAGTTCTTAAGAACAGATTCCTGGTTCTTCCTGGGTACACCGTTTAATGTGGTGCACATTCTATCTCTTCTCGCGGTTGTTGGGGCGGGAGCTACGTTTTTCCTCAGGAGACGTGTTGCTTTGAGATAATGCCCTCATCCTAATCCCGTTCCCCAGGGAGTGGGACGTTGAAAAAGCCTTTATCAGCCTTTCGGTTAATAGAAATCAAAGTCTTTCTTTCCTTCTCCCCAGGGATAAGGGGCTGCGGGATGAGGGGCCATTCCCGACTTAAATAATACTCACATATCTAAACTCATTTACTTCTCCTTCTTCCTCTACCTGTCCCATGCCTCCCTCTCCTCGCCTCATTATCATCGGCCTTGACTGCATGGAACCCTCTCTCGTCTTTGAGCAATGGCGAGAGGATCTACCTAATCTCTCCCGCCTCATGACCCAAGGTAGCTATGGTCGTTTAGAAAGCTCCATTCCTGCCATTACCGTTCCAGCTTGGAGCTGTATGATGACTGGGCGCGATCCGGGGGAACTGGGCATCTACGGCTTTCGTAATCGAGCAACGCGGGCCTATCAGAACATGACAATTGCTGATGGTCGAGCTGTGCGTTTCCCTCGGCTATGGGATTATCTGGGCGATGCTGGTTGGAAGGTGGCTGCTCTAAGCGTTCCCGGCACATCGCCACCCTATGAGGTAAATGGTTCAATGGTGTCATGTTTTCTGACGCCCAGTCCCCAGGTTACCTTTACCCATCCGCCGGAGCTGGGTGCTCAGATTCGTAGCTGGATGCCGGACTTTATGATGGATGTGCCTGAGTTCCGGTCAGAGGATAAGGCTGAAATTCTGTCGAATATTCATAAGCTATGCGATCAGCGCTTTACCCTGGCGGAGAAGCTGATTGTGCAGGACCAGCCGGACTTTTTGATGCTGGTGGATATGGGTGTGGACCGCATTCACCATGCCTTTTGGAAGCCTATGGATCCACGTCATCCTGACTATCAGCCAGATATGCCCTTTGCTACGGCGATCCATGACTATTACTGTCATGTGGATGAGCGGGTAGGGCGTCTGCTTGCTCAGTGTGATGATGACACGGCTGTTTTAGTTGTGTCGGATCATGGCGCACAGCCTCTGATGGGGGGGATTTGCATCAATGAATGGTTAATTGAAAAGGGCTATCTCACACTGAAGGAAAAGCCGAGTGATCCAATTGCTTTGGATAAGGTTGAGGTGGATTGGGAGAACACCAAGGTGTGGGGTGCGGGTGGTTACTATGCCAGAATTTTTTTGAATGTGCGAGGGAGAGAACCCCAGGGAGCGATCCCCTTACAAGAGTTCAAAGCATTTCGCGAGCAGTTGATTAGTGAATTAGAATCAATTACGTTTCCAGATGGTTCTCCGATGGAGGTGAAGGCCTATGTGCCTCAGGAGACTTATCAGAAGGTGCGGGGAATGGCTCCGGATTTGCTAGTGTACTTTGATTGGTTAGCGTGGCGTTCGGTGGGCAGTGTGGGCACAGGCGAGCTGTATGCTAAAGGGAATGATACTGGGCCGGATGATGCCAACCATGCTCAATATGGGTTAATGATTTTCCATGATCCGAAAGCCCCCCAGGGTGGTCAGGTGTTAGAGAATGCCCAGCTATATGACATTACGCCGACCATGCTAGATCGGTATGGAGTGGATGGTCCTAGTGATTTGCGGGGTAAGGTTTTGTCGATATAGATGAACCGTCCCCAGGCAGTGACGCCGTCTACTACCATTGAGCAAGATAAGACTGACTACAGTACTTTTGTCAGTCAATGTAAGGAAAATGTAGGGAGGCGCAACCCGATGCCTATCAACTGGTCAGCCTTGGGACGGCAACCTCAGACCTATGGGTTACTTTTGGGGACAGCCTTTGGGTGTGGTCTGTTGGTTATCTTAGCCGGTAACCGACCGGTGGCCTGGTTGGGGGGTGGTGCTGTGGCGACTGTGATGACAGGCAGCTGGGTAACGGCTTATCGATCGTCGTCCAGCGGTGTACAAGATGACAGTGACTTGCTGAATGCTGCTACCTTTCAAAGGCGGATTGAGGCCATTCACGCCCAGGTGGCTCGCGATGGTTATCAGACTTGGCAGCCGGTTAAAGCTTGGGCATTGCAGTCGCAAACGTTTGCGATGGGTATTTGCGATCGCGAGTCCACCCTTCGCACTGAACTGCTCGAAGCCCTACACACCGTCGTGGAGTTAGCCCAACAGGTGGCCGATGGCCTTCAGGTACAGGCCCAGATTCAAACGCCCACCTATCAACAAATGGCCAAAAGGCAGCTGAAGCAAAGTTGCGATCGCATGGAGCAAACCTACAAGCAGCTACAGCAGCTCCAAGATCAGGTAGCCTTGGCCAGTCTCTCCCAGGGGGATGCCTCCCTACCCCAGCGATTAGAAACCCTCATCGCCGCCAATAAAGAAATTCTAGAAGCCTAGGCCAGTCAACTGTTTAGATACCTGCTCAGACACCCGCTGCCATCGTTGCTTTAATACCAGCCATGCTCAAAAAACTGTTTCCAAATCGCACCCACCGTCAGCTCATCAGTCTTGTCCTAGGATTGATGTTTACCCTGAGTCTTGGGGGTATAGGTGGCTGTCAATCGCCAGTCACATCCCTGGAAACAGCCCAAGCCACCCTCACCAAGCAGGTATTACCCAAAATCAATGTTGCTAGCAATTTAGTCTCCGACGAAGTTGCCAGTCGCTACACCGTTGATCAAATTGCAGAACCCCTGCCCGACATTGAGAACTTTCCCCTCTATGGAGCCCAACCCAGGGCAGACCAGCTCTATCTAGAAATCTACAGCTCCTCGGAAAAAGCCAATATTGACCGGCAAAATGAGCGTTGGCTAGTGGAAGTGGCCGATGCCTTTAACCAACGTCAAGAGAAAAGTAGCTCTGGCAAAGTTATCCAGGTGGGTATCCGTCAAATTGCTTCCGGTACCGCCGCTCGCCTCATCGGTGCAGGGGTGGCCCAGCCCACGGGCTATAGC
>NZ_QXHD01000004.1:3694616-3711251 GCF_011009555.1 Adonisia turfae CCMR0081
TTGACACATCACCCCGGTCACACGGCGCACACTCGTCTCGTTACTGGCCGCTGCCAGCACTAATGAAGTGGGCTCAGCATAGGGAATTAGGGTGAGCTTGCCGGACTTTAGATAGGGCAATAGCTTTTCATTTAAGGCCGTTGACGCCGCCACTGGGGTAGTCGAGAGGGGGCATACCCACGAGCCACCTGGATCCTCTACAATCTGACCGGCCACAGGCTGTAACTGTCGCTGTCGTCGACGGAACAGGCGTTGGCTTTTGGAAATGGCAAATTCTTCTCCATTCAGCGTGGTCAGATCGGCCTTGTGGCGCAGTAGGTCCCCATCGTCAGATGCGGGCAATGCCTGGGCGGTAAACTGGCCCCCCACCATTCGCTGGGGCTGCACCAAACACACATCTAATTTGAGCTTAAGGGCGGTCAAAGCAGCCATATAGGCAGCTGTTGAACCCCCAATCACCGCAATTGAACACTCATAACTGGCCCCATCCCAGGGGCGGGTTAAGGCATCATCGCTAAGCAGACCGTTTTTCTGATGCACCATAAATGTCTCACTCCTAGACCATTCCATCATGGATCAAGGTGGCAAAACTGGGCCAAATTTATCCGTAGTTTTTCATAAATCACCTGCTAACTAGGGACGTCAACACCCCAGACCATGGGCATGCCAACAGATGAATTGTTGAGGACAGCTAACATGCAGTAACCTCAGATCATTAAATCATCACCATCAGAACCATGTCTAAGAAGCCTCCTGTCATTGACATTGACCCGGCAACGCTGTTGTTTATTGGCTTTCTGTTGATATTGCTGCCCTTAATTTTTACGGGGTTTCTTGCCCAGTGAGGGCCTGATCTAAGGCGTGGTTGAACGCCGATCTCAGCTTATGGATAACATAGAGATCCTCACGGTCTAAGCGGGCAATACCATGCATGACATAGCTTTGATAGCGTTCTGGTAAACTCACCCGTGTCATTAGTTGCTGTAACAGTTGTTTAAGGCTGGCATATTCTGCAGCAGGCATCGGCTCACTATTCAGCCGTTGATCCGTAATCTGTACCTGGGTCTGCTCAGCTGACAGCACAAAGCTATACACCATTACGGCCTGGGCGAGATTCAAGGACGGCTGTAGCTGATGCTGGGGAATGGTTGTTAGCAGATCACAGGCTTCAATATCGGCAGACTTCAGTCCGGAGCGCTCCCCACCAAAAACAATGGCCACTCGATGCAGCCATTCTCCCTTTGCTTGCAGATGGGTGGGGAGGTCTCGCACGGAGGTGTAGTGGTGTTTTTCGTAGCGGTGGCGGGCGGTGGTTGCACAGGCAAAGTCGCAATCTGCGATCGCATCCCCCAGATTTTCATATACCTGAGCGGTTTTGAGCACATGCTGAGAGCCATGGGCCAGGGCAAAGGCCTTTTCACCCAGGTAATCGGCCTGGGGTCGTACTAAACGTAAAGCGTTGTAGCCCATGGTATGCATCGCACGGGCTGCTGCGCCAATATTTTCCGGTTCTTCGGGGTCGACAAGGACAAAGATGATTTCCATGGGAATTTATTATACGGGGCGAGGGCATCGCCCAATGTCGGGGCATTCCATGGAACGCCCCGACATTGGGGCCGATTGGATTATTTTGCCTCACCCAAATAGCTCTCGGCTTGGAGGTCAAACATTTCAGCATAGCGCCCTTGTTGGGCCATGAGCTGGTCGTGGGTGCCCACTTCGATGATTTGCCCCTGCTCTAACACAACAATGCGGTCAGCCATGCGCACGGTGGAAAACCGATGGCTGACCAGGAAGGTCATTTTGCCCTGGGTCAGCTGCCGAAAACGCTGGAAAAGATCATGCTCTGCGATCGCATCCACCGCCGCTGTCGGTTCATCTAAAATCAAAATCTGGGCATCACTCATAAATGCCCGCGCCAGACCAATTTTTTGCCACTGCCCCCCGGAAAGATCCACCCCCCCTGAAAACATTTTGCCAAGAATAGTGTGATAGCCCTCTTCTAGCCGCTCAATCACCTCGGTGGCACCAGCTCCCTGGGCGGCTTGAGCCACTAAATCAATATTCTGTCGCTGGGGCAAGTTACCAAATCCAATATTGTCTTGTACATTCAAGGCATAGCGTGCAAAGTCTTGAAACATAATGCCAATTTGACTACGCAGTTCGCTGAGAGAAAATGTTTGCAACGGAATATTATCAATGATAATTTGCCCTTGCTCAATGTCGTAAAGACGGGTCAGCAGTTTTAATAAGGTTGTCTTCCCAGAGCCATTCAGCCCCACCAGCGCAATACACTCCCCTGGGGCAACCGTCAGATTAATCCCCTGTAGTGTGGGCTGTTCTGCCCCTGGGTAGGTAAAGTACACATCCTGAAACCGCAACCCCTGTTCCATGGGTTTGGGAAAGGGGTTAGGGTGACGAGGACTGACCACCTGGGGAGAGATATCCAACAGTTCAAAATACTGTGACACGTAGAGATTGTATTCATAGAGGGTGGCAAGACTCAGGAGAGTGGACTCAATTAATCCCTGGGCCTGTTGAAATGCACCTGTGTATAGCGTGAGATCGCCCAGGGTCACCATCCCCTGTAGCGTTTTCCATAGCACTAAACCATAGGCTCCATAAAATCCAATAGCGCCCAGCAGTTCAGTGCTCAACTGGGCTAGCGACTGCTGCCGCGCCAACCGCCGTGACTCTTGATTAAATTCATGACGAATCGTGCGGTACTGCTCCACCATATGTTGTCCCAGGTTAAACAGCCGCACTTCTTTGACATACTGAGGAGCCGTGAGAATCTCGTAAAAGTAGTCTGACAGACGACGAGACGGTGTTTGGCGACGGTTCATCCAAAATCGCCGATAGGAGTAACGAATACCCACCCAGAAAGTCGGCAACACACTGAGTAACAACAGGCCCATCACACCAGAGCTAAACCGCAATAGTAATGCCAGCAGTCCCACCAACCGGGTAATGGAACCTAACAGCCGAGATAGTAGCTCCACGACCCGCAACGGATAGTTACTGCCACTTTGCTGCGCCCGATTTAGCACATCATGGAACTCAGGTGATTCATAATGGGCCAGGTCCAGGCGCATCGCCTGCTGCAACAGTTGCACATTGGCATGGAGCAAAAACTGATCGCTCAGCACTCGGCTCACATAGCTATTGAGTTTATTCAGCACTTCTTGCAACAGCAACAGACTAAATCCTGCTGTCACCAGGAACAATAGATAAGATGTAAAACCAGACGTATCACTGGCCAGCATCGACACCACTTGATCAACAATCAGCTTACTCACATAAAGCTGGGCCGTTGGTATTAACGCATTGACCAGAGTGATGCTAATACTGAGCATCAGCCAACCTGGAGACGCCGACCATACTAGCCGCACGAGCCGGGGGGTATTCCCTAGCAAGCTCAGGAAGTTTTGATAAGAACGTCGCAGTCGAGACAGAAAATTGTAAAAAGTAGAATGCACGGATAGCAAGAAGACGGTTTGAGTTTTAAAGGCTCAGTGTTGAGTCATCATTATCTACTTTTTATCTACTTTGCTCACACCCGTTACACCATCATCAACTCAAAATTCACAACTCTCCAACCTAAGCCTTCACCAATCCCAGCTTGATCGCCTTGACAATTGCCTGGGTTCGGCTACGCACTTTAAGCTTCTCAAAAATGGCCGTCAGATGGGCTTTCACTGTTGCAACAGTGATATATAACTGTTTTGCAATCGTCTCATTCGAGGCCCCTTGCACCAGCCAATGCAGCACATCCTGTTCTCGCTCTGTTAAGTGAATATCTTCAGACACTTGAGGCAGAGGGCTGGAAGTGGCATGAAATAACCGAAAAAAACCACTGGCTAACGCCGGATCAAGATACACTTCATCCTGCAGTACTGTTCGTATGGCTTCATAGAGCTGGCTGCCTAGCTTATCCTTGGCGACGTAACCCTTGGCTCCAGCCTGCATAGCTTGAAAGATCCATTTATCTTCTCGATGGGCCGACAGACTCAGTACGCGCGTATCTGCCCCCAAGGTTTTCAGCTGCCGTAATACTTCAATGCCAGTCCCCTGGTCTAACTCCATATCTAGCAGCGTGATGACAGGATTATGGGCCTCAACCATCTCAATGGCTTGCGCCACCGATGCAGCTTCTGCCACGACCTCAAACTTAGCAGGCCCATCGACATAAAACCCCAGCAAGGTACGCAAACCTTGCCTAAAGTCAACATTGTCATCAACTAATAAAACAGAAACAGCATCAGTCATTGAGAATGTACCTAATACTGAAAAACATATGAAGTGAGCCTTCAAAAAACAAGTAAGTTATGGGCGTGGCAGAAAAATCGAAAATTGAGCCCCTCCCTGGGGGAGAGTTTCAGCCCCAATACTACCCTGATGGTCCAAAATAATTTTCTTTGCGATCGCCAGTCCCAACCCAGTCCCCCCAGATCGTTGTGAGTAAAACGGTCTAAACAGCTCAGAGATATCCACATCTTCCAGACCAGGCCCCTGATCGCTGACAGTCACCAACACCGCCTCGTCAGCGATTTGCCAATCAACGGTAATAGTCCCGCCCGTATTACTAAAGTGCACGGCATTGTCAAGCAAGTTTTGCAAAACTTGTTCAAACTGCCAACCATCAACAACAACAGAAATAGATTGCCCAGGGCACACTATATTCAACTGCTTTTGCTCAATCTGCGGTTGCAATAAGGAGAGTGCATTTTTCAACAAGGTGAGTAAGTCATGGTCCCGTTTTTTCAGACACGCTTGTTTACCACAGTTGAGTAAGTCTACTAAATGGGCTAAAAGCGTCTCAGACGTTCGACGAATACAGTCCGCCTGAGCCTTTTGAGTTTCGTTTTCAGCGCCCAAAGCAAGGGTCTCTGCATAGAGTTGAATTAAAGAGAGGGGATTACGCAATTGATGGTCAGCCTGTTGCAATGTCTGCTCTAATAGCTGAATCTTTTCCTGCTGACGCAGGTTCTCTTGATACAAAATGAGATATTGCTGGAGTAGCTGCGCGTACTCCTTAATTAAGGTCTGCTGTGGATGGGAAATATGCTTTTCGGTCCACAACAGTAGATACTCACATTGAGTTTCTGTTTGACGCAAACCACACACATAGGCACAGGAATCACTTGAATTGAGTGATAGGGGCATCAGCTCTAAAAACGGCAAATTCTTAGTAATCCAGCGCTCTGGCTCAAGATACGACGTAATTTCGTTGTTTATCACATGATGGCGACGATAAGACATCATATCGCGCCTATTTTCAAGCTGATCCCAACGAACTAGCCAAACGTCTAAAGCTGATAACTTCTCGCTTAGGCGGTCAATTTGCGCTTGGCACAGCTGGCGAATGTCAGCAGATGCCAATTTTGACTGGTGGCTCGCTATTGAAGGAGGCGATGTATACATCCTGAATCCACTCCTACTTCACCTGGGAACTGTGGTGTTTATGCTGATCATGAATACCTGTGTCCTTATCTAGAATCAACATTTTTTTGTCAATATGCAAGCGTCTAAAGAAAATTTGGGTGTAAACACGCAGTCTTTCAAATTCATAAAAACATCCCCTCTCTCGCCCTTGAAATTCCTGATGGGTTGCCTTGTTTTTAACGTTTAACCTCCTTCGATTTTCAGGCTGAGATGCACTACGCAGCAGACTAGGCGTTATGGCTATTAGACCTTTGACCAATTGGCCCCAGGGCTGTCAAGACTTACGCTAATAACAAGCGCATTTCGTTGACATGTTCGCTATCGTAGACTCGCCATCTTTGCGTGAAGGGGCGAGTCTTTTTATTGCAATAGTGTCTTGCCACCTCTATTGCGGTAAATACGGTTGGTTTAAAAGAAATATGCATCCCACCACGCGCCTACGTAGGGAACTTGCCTAGTACATTTGGCTGATTTTAACTACGCCAAATGTATGAGATGAGAGAAGTCAAGTAAAGCTACCCATCGCAACCTAGACTTTCCCGTGTTGACACACCTGTAACTGGGTTCATCCCGTCAGCTCGTTCGCACAGGTACTTCACCTGGAATCGGTCCAGAATCGTATAGGAAAAGTCTGCCCCCGTAATCGTTGCGTCAGCAAATGTACTGCTGGTCATCAGGGCGTCAGTAACAACGGCATTGGTTAAATCAGACCCCGTAAACTCTACCCGGTCGGCAAAGGTTTCTGACAGGTTAGCGCCGGTTAGGTCAGTACGGATAAATTTTGCCTTGGTCAAAATGGTGGCACTGAGGTCTGCACCTCGAAAATTAGCGTCTCGCACCTCCGCTGCCGCTAAGGATGTACCCGCTAAATTGGCATTTTCGAAATTGCGCCCGGTGAGGTCGGTCAGGGTGTAGTTGACGACGCCAGGTTCTGCGATCGCAACCGATGGCAACGTCGTTAGTAGCAGTGAAATCGCAACGAGCATTCCGACTAGTTTGAGACTCAGCCACTGCCATCTAATCATCTGCAAGTACTCCCTGTCTGCGCCAAGTCTAATCATAGGCGAATTTAGGAAACCGCAGGTGGCCCACACCGACATTCAGCTAGCCTGCTTTTTCGACCGCAGGTGGCTCACACCGACATTCAGCTAGCCTGCTTTTTCGACCGCATTAACCATTCCCTCTTGCCATGAATTTGCCACCCCATAATGTTCCGTAGCTAGCGGATCAACCGCTGGCGGCAATGCAGTCTCTTGGGACCGAGCCAATATGTCCGGTTGACCAGGCAGCTTTAAGCTACCCTGCTGTAGATCGCCCCAAAGCATTTCTGACACTTGCTGAGCATCTCGGTTGAGGGTATCGGTGATCGCATCAATTTCCGTCAGGATCTGGGTAATCGTTTGGGCCGCAGTTGCCATCGCTTGCGAGTTGGCAATAGTTGCCTGTCTAGATTGGGTCAGATTGCTCGTCTGATGATGTAGCTTTTCTAAGGAGTGACGCTGGCGATCGTACGCCTTAAGATTGGCCACATCCGCAATCAGTTGAGCGATCAAGGCTTGAAACTGGGATTTGTCTGCCGACTGAGCTGACTGATTGACAGAGCCTGTCAGCGCCATAATCCGTTGATCTAGGATGTCAAATATCTGGTTTGCTTCCGATTCTGACGGCATACTCTCCAGATATCCCCCCAGGGTTTGAGCCAGGCTAAATAGGGCATCTAATCGTCTGTCTATAGACTGATACTGATTAGATTGCTCATCCAACTGCTGCTGCACCTTTTGAATCAACGCCTGTTGCTCACGCGCTTCTTCATCCACCTGCGCTGTGAATGCTAAAAATTTCTCAGTCAGTTGATCAGCATGAAAGTAGCTTTGGGTAATGGTTTCTTCATGACGACGAATCGTCTCCTGGTGCAGGTTGAGCTGGTTGAGAATGTTAAAGAAGGAAACCGATAGCTGCTCTAGCTCGTCTTTCTGAGCGATCGCAACTTCCTCCAGCAAATTTCCATGGGTACCCACAAACTGTTTGCCTTGCAGCAGGATGGGTTTGATCCGCTGGTTTAACTTTCTAATGGCCAGATAGACCACCACTGCCAGCAATAACACCATTAACCCAGTCGTCACAGCTGCAATGCGTAGAATCCGACCATAGATCGCTTTATAAGGCACAAAACCAAACAGTAACCAGTCCTGGCCAGGCACCGTAGCGTAGGCCCAGTAGCCAGAAGCGGTCTTCAAAAAGCTCGGTGCCTCTGTGTCAATCTGCGGCCAAATAGCCTCCAGCCCAGGAATAGTTTGGTAGGTTTGGGCTTCAGCCGTTGGGTTGGTGGGATCGGCAATCACCTGGCCTGACTGGGTAAGTAGCAAGAAATATCCGGCTTGTTGAAAGACCACATCATCTAGCAAATTCCCTAAATAGGCGCTGTCAATCTCCACCAGGCTAGTGCCCAACCAACGACCTTCAGAATTGAACAGAGGATAGTAGTAAGTCAGTAACCGATTTCGGTCCCCTTGATAAGGCTCCGTCCACACACTGGTCTGGGGTTCAAAATAATCGCGGTAGCGATCAGTGTCAGGGTAGAACTCGCCAACGTCATCGGCAAAGTCTTCGTAGCGGATAGCGTCTGGATCAAACGATGTCGACTCCGCAGACGTAATCGCTGAATAGTAGGGGAATAACCAGGGCTGCTCCTCCAGGATGCCATTTTTGCTCTGCCCTAGCCCCAAGCCAACCACAAACTCTGGGCGACGCTGAAACAGCTGCAGCACCAACTCGCGATAGGTATCAGGAAACTGTGCCCCTCTCTCATGCAGCGTAGTAGCGCTGACACCCAAACTATAGGCCAGCGTTTCAGCTGAATCTGTAACTGATGCGATCGCATTGACCTTACTATCAATACTGCTACGCACCTGGTCTTCTGCCTGACGTCTTAACATTTCACTAAAGAGAAATGCCATGCCCCCCATGCCAGCAAGGGCACCCAGCATGATCATCCAAAACAGACGACCACCAAACGAATTTAGTTTGAACCATCCTTTAGCCTTATCCACTAAAGTCGGCTGATAACTTTGGGGTGTACGTGGGAGTTCTTTAAACGGTGAAATTGACTGCTTAGACGTTGGCAATTTAAAGGAACACATATGCGTTGAATAACAAGTTCTATATAGATGAGGCTATAGAGCAGATCCAAGCCACAGAGCAAACCCTTGGCCATTCCCCATAGTAGTTCATAACTCTTGTAGATTGAGGTTCACTAGATCACCATATGTGTTAGAGAATGAGCGACTTCATCATATAAATAAATAAACCCGACAAAATACATTTAAATCAACAACTATATTCTGTCGGGGAACATGATGACTGCGATCGCCTTTGGGTCTTAATTTACACCTTCTACCCGTTTCAACAATGTTGTTGAGATCTGCTCAATATCTGACAACATGGGGGCAATCGACTGCAAGGAATCCACCACAGCACGAGACTCTGATATCGCCACCCCACTGGCCTGGGTAATATGTCCCATTTGTTTTTGTAGGTTATCTATAGACGGCCAGCGGCGTTCCAATGCTTTGAGCGTAACAATATTCTTCGTCAGTTGCTCTATCAGCGTATGTAACTGTTCGGACTGCTGTTCACTAGCCCCATGGCCCAGGACACGGGTCAAAGCACCAACCTGTTGTTCTACCAATGCTAATGTTTCTGTTGAATGGGTTGGTATCCGACGCAGTTCACTATTTAGTGCACGCCCCATGGTGTTAATGGCATCTACTTGAATATCAATTGTTTGGGAACTCTTAGCAATATCGGCCATCAGTTGTTGCAAATCACGCATCAGTATCTGTTGTTCACCCGCCAACCGATTCAAGAGGGCTGTGAATTCTGTAAACTGCGCAGAAACTTGAGTAGATCGGGACGTCTCTGTTTCAAGTTTGAGCGCATGGCGACGGATTGTTTCTTCATTTAAATTGAGCTGCTCTAGCATATTGAAAAAAGCGAGGGACAGCTGATTTAGATCATCTTGCCCGTCCCATTGAGCCAACAATGTAGCATCGGTCTTAGCCAGTTGATTGCACTGATTCAGAACGGGTCTGAGGCGACGGTTGAGGCTGCGAACTGCCAAGAAAATTGCTGTTGACAGCAGGGCCACCATGATCACTGTCGCTGCCAGGGTAATCAGAGCAATACGGTTAAATACGGCTGAGTAAGGGACATACCCCAACACTAACCAATCGTGCTCAGGAACAACCGCATACGCCCAGTATCCAGTTTCTCCTTCTAAGAAACCGGTCTCATTGAGGCTCATCTGCGGCCAGATAGCCGTTAACTCAGGAATATCCTGATAGGTTTTTAGATTGTTCTCAGGATTGGCCGGGTCGGCAACGATATTCCCCTCACGGGTCACCAATATAAAATGTCCCTGCTGACGAAAAACAGGCTGATTGAGAAGATTGCTTAAATACTGTCCGTCAATGTCCACCAGGGTTGTACCCAACCAGCGGCCATTACTGGCAAATAGGGGCACATAGTAGGTCAATAACTGGTTGGCAGCGTTTTCATAGGGTTCTGTCCAGACAGTCGTCTGGGGAACAAAGTAGTCTCGATACCGTTGGCTATTCGGATAAAACTCGCCCTCACCGTCGGCAAAGTCTTCATAGCGAATAGTTTGATTAAACGCAGGCTCGTTTTCTGAAGCATCCACCCAATAGTAGGGAAATAACCAGGACTGATCCACAATCAGTCCATTTTCTCGCTGCCCTAACCCAAGACCCACGATAAACTCTGGACGGCGCTCAAAGAGCTGTAGCGTCAGTTCCCGATAGGTATCTGCATACTGTGCCTGCCGCTCATGGAGCGTAGTCGCACTAATGCCCAGGCTATTGGCCAACGTTTCAGCGGCTGCGGTCACCGACGCGATCGCATTCACTTTACCATCCAGGGTACTCCGCACCTGATCCTCAGCCTGATACTTAATCATCTCACTAAAGAGAAATGCCATGCCGCCGATCCCCGTTAGGGCACCTACCATAATCATCCAAAACAGACGACCACCAAACGAATTTAATTGCAGCCATCCCATCAACGTTTGATTTAGGCTCTGCTGCTGTTTTGTGTGAATAGATATCTCGGAAGCAGCAGACGATCCAGCCTGTGTAGCACTCGATAATTCAGAAGGCATAATAATATAGGAAAATACAGGGAAAAAATCAGTAGGATTTAGTTCAAGAACTTCAGTCCAAGAACTTCGTTGTTAAAACTGTTTGGATGTAACGCTTCTCTATAAAGGCCTATGGGGGGCTTATCGGCCAAAAAGAGACAAAAACAACCATTTTCGCAGATTACTCACTCTGCAAATCAGCAAAAATAACACTTACGGTTATTACCTACTGGCACCATTGTTGATGGCAATCCGTTTATTTGTGAACGGCTTTGTAACAACTTCACCAGATAAATACTTGAGCTTCAAATAATTATTCAAAGTAAACCAGAAACTTTAAGAGAAACATCCGTAGTATAGAGATCCCCTAAAAATCTCATTGACATTCATCTATGGAACATTTTGTTATCATTGAGTGTCACTGAATCTATGCCAACGTGTAAGCCCTCCCCTTAAAGCTTCCATGAAGCCCACTTACCCCTATCAACCTTTTCTCCTACGCCTTTTACACGGCCTCACTGGGGCCTTCCTAGTGTTGGCAATCCTGACTGCTTTTTGGACCTATAACACGTACGATGGTCGTTGGGGCACGATTCCACTGCCAGCCTATAAAGCGATTGAAGGGATCCATGGCACCTTCGGACTTTATACACTCTTGATCTTTCCAGCATTTGTTTTCTACGCGTTTAACCGTGGAAAACATCGCCTGGTACAGCCCGAGGCATTAACAACGTTGACTCAGAAAATTGGTCAGCCTATTTGGTGGGTTAACCTCAGTCGCTTTGTCAATACGCTGACCCTGATAGCTCTCACATTTGCCCTATTTAGCGGCAAAATGATGGATGAAAAATGGCTGCCGAACGGAGAGCTGAAGCATTTTTGGTATTACGGTCATTTGGTATCGTGGGTCGTCATGGTGGTTGCGATCGCCATTCATCTTCTGATGAATGCAAAAGTTGGTGGCACGCCCTTTTTACTTTCCATGATGACGTGGAAATTTCGCCCCCAAGATAGTCCTCGACTTTGGAAAAATCACATCATCGCCTGGTGGAAAAATTTTCAACTTGATACCTGGCCAAATTGGAGGCATATACTCACCCATCGCCCCAAACTAGAACTCGCCATTTGGATCAGCCTCATTGCCGCTTGGCTAATTTCCATAGCTAAAGAACTTGTATAGGTGATAGATGGATTTAGAGGCAATAGACCACGCCTCTATTCCCTGGCCCCCACTCCCCACTCCCCCAAAAACCTAAGGCCATGCACAGATTTAATCTCTATCACACCTGATCTTTAAAGGTGCCTACGTAAAATGACCACAAAGGGATATACCCTAGATCTGGCTCTATTGCCGAGTAGACAGTCCCTATGGTTGGTTGGACCATAGTTGCCTACTGCTGAGCGTAGTGTAGGTCACATCCTTACCCAAGGGTCTAGTGACCCCATTAACTCAATAGATGTATTGTTAGGAGCAAAATTGTGGAACGCACTTTCATCATGATCAAGCCTGACGGTGTTCAACGTGGTTTGGTCGGCGACATCATCAGCCGCTTTGAAACTAAGGGATTTACCCTAGTAGGCATGAAGTTCATGGCCGTTTCCCGTGAACTGGCAGAAAAGCACTACGGCGTTCATAAAGAGCGTCCCTTTTTTGGCAGCCTGGTGGAATTTATCACCTCTAGCCCCGTAGTTGCTATGGTTTGGGAAGGTGAAGGTGTCGTTGGTTCTGCCCGCACCCTGATTGGTGCCACCAACCCCATTAGTTCTGCCCCTGGAACTATCCGTGGCGACTACGGCGTTACCATTGGCCGCAATATTATCCATGGTTCCGACGCCATCGAAACAGCTCAGACTGAGATCGCCCTATGGTTCTCCGACGAAGAGCTAGCCAATTGGGAATCCTGCGCTAAGAGCTGGATTTACGAGTAAATTATCTCAAAATCCCTCTCCCTAGGGAGAGGGATTTTGGGTGAGGGCTAACCCTACAAGCAAAGAAACCGTTTCTAGCGACCTCTTGACAAGCCTCACATCCGCCCAAACTGTACCCGCAGGTTATCGCGAGGGTGCGGCGTTGGCACCACCACCATGGATAAATCTTGATCAGGCAATAATTCCCAGCCATAGCCCCGCAGCAAATGCACTGCAAATAGCTTCATCTCCAAGCGGGCAAACTCCTTCCCAAGGCATTCACGAATCCCACCGCCAAACGGCACATAGCTGTACTTATTAGGCTGTTCCCCTTTAGCAAAGCGCTCCGGTCGAAAATCATCAGGAGCCTCATAATCTGTAGGATTCAGGTGCGTTTGATTAATTTCATAGAGCACCGTCCAACCTTTAGGAATTTGGTAACCATTAAACTCACAGGTTTTTAGCACCTTACGAAAACCACCGCCCACAGGAGGAATCAGCCGCAATACTTCCTGTAGTACCTGCTCTAGATAGGGCATTTGCTTTAAGACATCTAAGGTGATGGGCTGCTGAGGATCAAATGTCTGTTGCTCATCCCTTAATGCCGCCAAGACCTGAGGATGCTGCGCCACCAATAGGCAAAAAGAGGCAACAGCCGATGTCAGCGTTTCGTGGCCTGCAAATAAGAGCAGTAATACCTGGTCCTTAAGTTCATCTATGCTCAGGCTATGACCATCGTCATCTTTTGCTTGAACCAATAAGCTCAAAGCATCATTGCCCAAATGTTGGCTTTGTTGTCGTTTACGAATAATTTCTTCTAACAGTAGAAGTAATTGGGTACGAGCTTTTTTGGCTTTACCAAACCGAGTCCAGGGCAGTGTCAAAGGAATCGAAAATAAACCTGCACACCAGGTTTCAAATAAATGTCCTAGATCAGTTTGTGCCCCCTGATCTAAACCCACTAAAAGCTTACAGGCCACATCAAAGGTATAGTTACGCAGTTCTGGGTACCAGATCAGCGTAGTTGACTCCGCCCATTTTTCTGTATAGGCGTGAGTAATCGACTGGACCGTATCAATATAGCCAGACAGGGCTCTGGGCATAAACGCCTGGGCTAGTAGTTTGCGTCGATTTTGATGCTCGCCCCCCGTTTGCAATGCCAGGGATAGATTTCCTAATAACGCTTTTGTACTCGGCGGCCAGCTCACTACAAAATAGTTGTTCTCATTGGTTAGAATAAACTGATTGGCATCTGCTCCTTGAACAAATAATGTAGGGCTGCCTAACAGACGGGTTTTAAAGATCGGTCCATACTTTTTATGTTGTTTTTTACCATAGTTTGGATCGCGAAAAAAGCTTAACGTATCGCCAATTAGAGGCAGGCCAAAATCACCAGGGGGCAAGGGTAGGTTAGAAATAGTCTGACTCATGAAAAAGACATTTATTAAGATGCGTCTTCACTGTAACAAGTAAACTCCAGGTAAGCAGCAGATACAGGCCTTGACGCTCCCTTCGCTGTGATGATGCTCGATTGAGATGGGTATAAGGCGAGTGAACAGAAAGATTATGCTGACCTACTTACTTTTGATGGCCGATTTAATAATAGATAGTGGCCTTCATTCAACTCAATTTTTTCCAGCAGATACATGGCTTGTCGATAGTTTTGCTCAGCCGCCTCCGAGTGGTAAGTCATCTGATAGAGCCTGGCCGCGTAGCATAAATTAAGTACCGTCAAACAAACGGCTTCTTCACGGTGCTTCAGGGCAAGAGAGTTTTGCAGAATTTCTAGCGATGCTTGATGACATGCGATCGCAAACAAATACTGATGAGAAGCCGCATACACCTGCCCCATGTAGATTAAAGTAATCGCCTCATTCAATAAATCACCCATTGTCTGACAACGTTCAGACACCTGTTTTAGCAACTTTATGGCTAACCGATGACAATCTTGATGGTGATAGACCATGGCTACATTGGCGAGTGCTGGAATTGCAGCAATTTCATGTTGCAACTGCCAAACCGTTCGAATAGCTTCCATGCAAAACCATTTTCGACAATCAACATTACCTTGAGAGCCATGTAAGCCACCAATACAATTCAGCATCCTACCCATGTTGAGAATGTCATTTGTATTACGAAATGTAGCTAATGCTTTTTGGTAGTGGTTTAGTGCAATATCAAACTGTCCAAACAATCTATGTAAGGCACCTAACGTCCAATAACGGTAACCATAAATACACATACGGCAGCCCCTAGAGTCCCTGACCCAGCAATGTCTTTGGCTCTAAAGGTAGAAAGATCCCACCTATAAATCAAGTAATCTATCTGTGATATTGGCTGTACTTTTCAACCATGAATATTGCAGAAAAGTGCATAGAACATTCGCAATCACTCGCAAAGGTACAGTGTTATTTAGTTTTTACATTGGTGCCATAACTGACACCGATGGAGTCATCAAAATAGATGAGCATTTGGACTCTTCAGCTACTGGGGCAATTCCAGGTAAAGAATTATGCTGGCGTAATACAATCTTTCCGCACTCAAAAAACAACAAAACTGTTAGCTTTTTTAGTCTACTTCTATAAAACAAGACGTTCCCGCGAACAACTCGCTGAACTATGACAGTCAATGACATTTTTGGTCAGTCGCATTACACAAAACTGCATACAGGTTGGGCAACATCAGCAATGGTCTACTTACAGGAGTTTTATACAGTTTGAGGTAATCGTTCATAGTTTATGGGGTGACATCGATATGAGCACTTGGACAGTAAAGCTACTTGGAGAGTTTCAGATAAAAGACTCCACCAATGTTACAAAATCCTTGACAACACCTGAAGCCATCAGATTGCTAGCTTACCTTTTATACTTTCACCAGAAAACACATCCTTGTGTAAAGCTTGCAGAAATTTTGTGGCCTGATGTAAGCCTTGAGGAAAGAAGGCAGAGGCTACAAATAGCATTGAATGCCTTAAGCCAAGAGTTTTTTACTGCTAAAGAGCCAGTCATTATCTGTCAAGGAAATAAGCTCAAGTTGAATATTCGTCATTTTGATGTCGATATCTTAAACGTTAAAACACTCATTCAACAGGCCAATCATTGTAGTACGCCTCAGCAAAAATTAATTTATTTACAGCAAGTTATCCAGCAAGATTACGGTATCTTCCTAAGTCGGTTCGAAGATAATTGGATACTCTCAGAACGTCAACATCTACATACCCTATATTTAGCGGTCTTGCATCAACTGGTTAAAGTTTGTTTGCAGTTGAGGAAGCTTTCTGCAGCTACTGCTTATGCTCACCTGGCTGTTAGCACAGAGCCGTATAGCGAGCGTACACATCTTGATTTAATCAAGGTATATGTAGCCAGAGGATACTATGCTTCTGCTAAACAACAATATGAAGAACTGAAACACATCTTTAACCAAGAGTTGAAACGACCAGTCTCCAAGTTTTCTACAGACTTGGTGCAAAAAATAGGACTATATCAAACAACAGCAATGGTGACGCATTAATTAATGTAGCATGCTAATCTGTGTCCCAGAAATCACACATCTACATTTGTTTCGAAATCACCAACTGTTACCGTGGTGCCTAGGGATGTAGGTCCGTTAGATTTAGTCTTTTTACAAGATGTATCGTCTTTCTCATTTGGTCTTCATTGAGATAAATTTTGGGCATTACATAAACATGTAAGGACGCAGACTATTGGCTTTGCAGGTTTATGCAATCACGATGGCATATCTCTTCACAAGGAATGACTTAAAGTCTCCATATCTCTACATTTAAGGAGATTTATTGTGAACCTATAAACAGATAGGCAAAAAAAAATCTATCTACTGCTCTCAAAACAAAAAATATCATGGCTAGAATTCCATCTGATCCTCTCTTCTCAACTCAGTGGCATCTTCAGAACATAACCCCCGGATTACTTGACCTCAATGTAGTTGATGTCTGGGATGACTATACAGGCGCTGGAGTTGATGTCGCGGTTATTGATGATGCTGTGCAGCGATCGCATCCAGATTTAGATGAAAACTACTCCTAGTTCCAACTAAGTTTGTTTGGATATCATAAGGTCATCGAGTTTGGAGGCCAAGTATGATGGCCAAACGCAAGCAACGAGGGA
>NZ_QXHD01000004.1:3711261-3742652 GCF_011009555.1 Adonisia turfae CCMR0081
AGCCTGAACAGATACTAGGGCGCTATCCCCATCAGCTTTCGGGTGGGCAACAGCAGCGGGTGATGATTGCGATCGCACTTGCAGGCGATCCGGCTGTCCTCATTGCCGATGAACCCACCACAGCTCTGGATGTTACCATTCAGGCCACCATTCTTGATCTCCTCAGGGATTTACAAGCCTCGCGGGGAACGGCAATTGTGTTTATCACCCACGATATGGGGGTGGTGGCGGAGATTGCCGATCGGGTCGCTGTCATGTATAAAGGTGACCTGGTGGAAATTGCCCCAGTCTATGATCTGTTTGCCAACCCGCAGCATCCCTACACCCAAGGGTTATTAAACTGTCGACCCAGACCGCAGCAACAGCTGCGTCGATTGCCAACCGTAAGCGACTTTATGGAAGTGGGGTCAGGGACAGAGGCTGGGAAAATTGTTGCCAAAGTGAGGACAGAAGCTGAGAAAGCTGAGTTACTAGCTGAGGTCAGCCCCCACGAAATTGAACAGCATCGTCAAACATTGGTGCAGCAAACGCCTCTTTTACGGGTCCAGAACTTAACCAAGGCGTTTCCCATGCGGGCAGGGTTGTTTGGGAAAAGAGAAGAGTTTCGTGCCGTGGATGCTGTCAGCTTTGAGGTTTACCCTGGCGAAACACTAGGTTTAGTGGGGGAGTCCGGCTGTGGTAAATCCACCCTGAGCCGTTGTTTGTTGCGTCTTATTGACCCCACATCCGGCCTGATTGAATTTGATAAACAGTCTGTTCTAGATCTTGATGCTGAGGCTATGCGTCGTCTCCGTCGAGAAATGCAAATTGTGTTTCAAAACCCCTACGGGTCTTTAGACGCCCGCCAGACGATCGGTGCCGCCATCATAGAACCCATGCAAATTCACGGTTTGGGGGGCACTAAGGCGGAGCGTCAAGCACGAGCCATCCATCTGTTAGAGCGGGTGGGGTTGGATGCCAGTGCCCTGCGTCGTATGCCCCATGAGTTTTCCGGTGGTCAGCGTCAGCGCATCTGCATTGCCCGTACCCTGGCCTGTGAACCTAAATTTATCATCTGTGATGAGTCGGTTTCCGCCTTGGATGTTTCAGTACAGGCCCAGGTCCTTAACCTCCTCAAAGATCTACAAAAGGACTTTAAGCTTACCTACATCTTTATTTCCCACGATCTGAGTGTGGTGAAATTTATTAGCGATCGCATCATGGTCATGAATCAGGGGCGAGTAGAAGAAATTGGTCCCGCTGAGGAGATTTATAACACCCCGAAAAAGCCCTATACCCAGAAACTGATTGCTGCGATTCCCGATGCCCAACTTGATGACATTCGCCAGCGTCAACGAGCCACAGCTGATATTCATTCATAGCCAGGATTGTAGGGGTGCACAGCTGTGCGCCCCTACAAAAGAATCTTTTACGCTAGGAAATCAATCAATGTTTTGCTAAAATTTTCCGGTTCAACCAAAAATGCCCAATGGTTTCCAGGAATTGTCTCAACCCTCAAATTCTTTAAATATTTCCGATAAGGCTTTAGCTGCCAGTCAAACCGATTTACACCAGCTTGCGGCTGCATAAACAAACTGGGCACCTGAATCTCCTGGGTCAGTCCCGGTACTCGCAACACCGCATCAAAAATCTCATCCCGTGCGGCCTTAGTGAACTTACTACCGATAGTCCCATCTGGGTTCTCTGCCAAACTCTCCCGAAAAACAGCTTCCTGTAAACTATTCCAGTCTCGGTACTGCTTCATTTGTTTGCCCTGTTGGATAGCAGCATCCCAATCTGCAAATGGTCCCATGCCCTTTAAAAACGGCAGGATCCCATAAAATAGTGGAAATGTCAGTCGAAAAATGCCCGGCATCCCATATACAAAAATTGGGTCTACCAACACCATCGTCAAAAAGTGCTCCGGTTGCCGGGTGGCCCAGTAGGTAGCCACCTTCCCTGACCAGGAATGTCCGACAATGTGAGCTGCTGACCAGCCCAAATGCTCCATCAGCTGTACCAGATCGCCCATCACCGTATCAAAGTCATAACCGTCGTTGGGTTTACTGCTTTGCCCATGTCCTCGCATATCCACAGCAACCGGATGATAGTGCTGAGCGGCTATGTGCTCTCCCACTGTTGACCAACCCAAGGCATGATCCGCTAACCCATGGAGCAGCAAAACGGGTTCACCATCAGTTTGCCAGTCTAGATATGACAGTTCAATCTGGTTGAAGGAGACGGTTTTTCGAATAACCATACTAATGAGGCTGCATAGTCAAGTCATCCTCATCATCGCATCGTTTTAGCAGACCGAGGCCGTATTTTACTGAGGTGCCGCCCACTAGATCTTCCCACTGACCTCTCGTTACCGGAATGTCTAGGTTTACGAATTACGGAACTATCAACGCTTTGATCCGGTCTGTCCAAAGGTGCCACTGCCAGGTTATGGGATGCTTGAATCTACAATGAGTGGGTTTGCTAACACTTTTTTGGCTAACACTTTATATTATAGTGTAAATTCTCTGAATATCTACATCCCTAAGGAAAAAGGTATTAACAGGCTCGGATGAAATGCAATCCATCCCCAGATTTAGCAACGCAAAACAACCCATCAGTTACCCAACGATTGCTACTGGGAACTCCCAGAAAGAAAAGGATTTGGCAGATAACCTTTGTGATTCTGGTCACCCATTAGATCTTGACACTATCTTTAAAGATACGACAACAGAAGTTAGACAGCTTCTGAATATAGATCGCGTTTCTATTTTTCGGTTTTATCCAGATAAAAGCTGGCACGGTGAGTTCATCGCTGAAGCTGTGGTTGAAGGGTGTGGGTCCTTGCTCACAGAAGAATGCTATGAATATTTTGGAGATGGACAAGTTCAGTATCATCTGGGGCATGTAGAGGCTGTAGCAGATATTTACACCGCTGATTTAAGCCCTCAGCATGTAGATATTCTAGAACAACTACAGGTGCGAGCTAGTTTGGCGGTGCCCATTCTCAAATATCAGTCCCTATGGGGGATACTGTGTCTGCATCACTGCCAGTCTCCTCGATTGTGGTCTGCTGAAGAAATTGATTTGGTTCAGCAAATTGTTGAACGGCTCAAGGACTCAGTACAACAGACAGAGAATATTTCTCAATCGTATTCTCAAACGAAGGTGTTTTCCAATAATATTAATCGCGAAAGAGCTATTGCTAAAACCATTAGCAAGATTCGCCAGTCCCTTGATATAGGCGTCTTATTTCAATCTGTTACCACCGAAATTAAACAGCTTTTAGAAGCCGATCGAGTTGCTATATTCCAATTCACACCTGATCAAGATTGGGAGGGAGAGTTTGTCTCTGAAGATGTATCAGAGGATTGGCGCTCTGTTTTAACTCAGCGAGTATATGAGCATAGCTTTGAGACACAATTTGCCGATCAGTATGATGAAAGACAAGTTCAGATCATAACCGATATTTACACGACTCAGCTGAGTGGCGACTATATCAATGTTTTAGAACGATTTGAGGTCAGGGCAAGCCTTGCTGTTCCTATTTCGCAAGGTGAGCAGCTTTGGGGATTACTGTGCGTTCATCAGTGTGAGCATGTTCGCCATTGGAGTTTAGATGATATTAAATTTGTTCAGAAAATTGTTGAGTATTTAAGCTTTGCCTTGCAACAGCTTAAGCTGCTAGAGCAGCTACGTTATCAAACTGAACAACAAAAATCTCTGACAGGTGTGATTACCCGTATTCGTGAATCCCTGGATTTAGAAACCATTTTCCAAACCACTGCTCAAGAAGTTAGGCATCTGCTGAAAGCAGATCAGGTGGGTATTTTCTTCTTCCAAAACGAACAATATTGGGAAGGGCAGTTTGTTGCTGAAGACTGTGGAAAAGGCATTTCATCGATCTTAGAAGAGAAAGTTTATGATCGAAATTTTGGTGAGAGATATGCTCCACTTTATCAGGAAGGACGCATGTACATCTCCCATAACATCTTTGAGGGTGATATCCAGAATGACGATGTTCAAAAATTAGAGCGTTTGGGTATTAAGGCCAATGTGGTCTCACCCATTATGAATGGTGATGAATTATGGGGACTACTCTGTATTCATCATTGTCAAGGTCCTCGACAGTGGCAGTTGTCTGAGATTGAATTTATCGATCAGATTGCTAAGCATTTGGGTGTGGCCCTTGAGCAATGGAGTCAGGTGGAGCAGTTACGGTTGCAAGCAGCTCAGTTGGCTCATGTTTCTTCGCGTGAGCTAGCGCTTGAACAACAGCAGCTATTGTCCCAGACGATTAACGCGATTCGTGATTCTCTGCAAATTGAAGAGATCTTTGATACGACTACCAAAAGTATCCAATCATTATTTAAAACTGACCGAGTTGTTATTTATCAATTTAACGCTGACTGGAGTGGTCAGTTTGTGGCGGAATCTGTAGCCGATGGCTGGCCTGTGTTAGTCGGGTCGCAAGGGATTAATCAAGATCCCTATTTAATGGAGACCCAGGGAGGTCGTTATGCGCGCCAAGAAACATTAGCCGTTGATGATATCTATCAGACTGACTATAAAGCCCACCACATGAGACTATTGGCTGATTCCGATGCTCGTGCCTATATGATTGTGCCGATCATGGAAGGTAATCGGCTGTGGGGGTTATTGGCCGCTTGTCAAAATTCTCGCCCGCGCCATTGGGAAACCGATGAAATTGACTTCTTAGCTCAAGTAAGTACTCAGTTAGGGGTGGCCCTGAATCAAGCAGAGGCCGTTGCCCGGGTGCGTGATCAAGCCGCAGCTTTACAAAAAGCCACAGACCGTCAGCGCGCGCTGACCATGACCATTGATAAAATTCGTCAATCGTTAGACATTGACATAATTTTCACGACAACGACCCAAGAGGTGCGTCAACTGCTTGAAGTAGATCGAGTCGCTATCTATCGGTTTAATGCTGACTGGAGCGGGGCCTTTGTCGCCGACTCCATTGTGGATGGCTGGCAACCTGCTGTGCCAAATCAGGCCATCATTCAAGATGTATTTTCTAGACCTGATCAAGACGGTCAGCTACCCCGTAATGAGGTTTTTGTGCCCATTTCCCAAGGTGAAAAACTTTGGGGTTTGCTGGTGGCCTATCAAACATCTAAGCCTCGCTATTGGGATGATGATGAGGTGGGCTTACTGGCCCAAGTTGGCACTCAACTGGGTATAGCCTTACAGCAGGCAGAGCTGTTGAGGAAGACACAGCAGCAGACTGCAAAATTAAACCAAACCTTGGAAACGTTAAAAAGCACTCAAGCTCGGTTGGTGCAGGGTGAGAAGATGGCTGGCTTGGGTCAGTTAGCAGCGGGTATTGCCCATGAAATTAATAACCCAGTGGGCTTTATCTCTAGCAATCTAGAGCCAATGCAAAACTATATTACGGGACTTCTGGAGTTACTAACGCTGTATCAACAGCATTACCCTGAACCGGAACAGCTGATTCAAAACAAAATCGATGATATTGAAGTGGATTTTATCCTAGAGGACTTACCTAAGATCATGGCGTCCATGAAAATGGGCACCAACCGCATTGTCGATATCGTTCAGAGTATGCAGAACTTCTCCCGTGTGGATGAAGCTGCCATCAAAGATGTGGATATCCATCAAGGAATTGACAGTGCGTTACTCATCTTGAAGCACCGTTTAAAGGCTTGTAAACAACGACCTACCATCAATGTTGTTAAATACTATGGCGAATTACCAACTATTCATTGCTATGCTAGCCATCTCAATCAGGTATTTATGAATATTCTAGTGAATGCTGTTGATGCTTTTGATGATCTGGAGCATTACCATGGTCAGATGCCAGAAATTGAGATCTCTACCCGTTGGCAGGAGAGTCAGAATACTTTAGTGGTAGAAATCTCAGATAATGGTCGTGGTATTCCTGAGGATGTCTTGGCAAGTATTTTTAATCCATTTTTCACGACAAAACCTGTAGGTAAAGGGACTGGGTTAGGATTGTCCATTAGCTACCAAATTGTAACGGAAATGCATGGTGGCAAACTATATTGCCAATCTACGGTAGGCCAGGGCACAACCTTCTGTATCGAAATTCCCTTAACTATTGCAGAGAAGATAGGGAGTTAGTCTAAAAAATATTTGGGCCAAGGGTGAATATAAAAAATCTCATAATTTTTTTACCTGATAATCCCTAAGTTAAATTGCCCGAAACCACTGTTTTATAGGCTTATGTAGTTTATAGATATCAGTAATAATCTTCAGCTGAGGGTAAGGTCGAGTTGAAGAATACGACAGATGTCATAATGGTTGCCATAGCTTTTTCATTGTAATACTCCCATACTCGAAGTATTACAGATAGGTCAATATAAGCAGCATCGGAATGTTCATTGATGTCCTGCCAGAAGCCTGAAGATATCTATGGATATGTGTTTTTCGGCTTTTTAGAGCAATAGGCTTGTAAATTTGAGATGAGAGAACTTTCATCTCAAATTCATGAAAGTCCGATTCAGTCATCCTATTATCAACGAAAGAACTTGATTCATTAGTTCTTTAATACTTCTGCTAACCATACAACTTGTATGGAGTAGATTTTAATAATTACTAGTTCTATGGAGAAAATTGTCTGGGTGCATCTTTGCTGTTCTAGGTAACCTGGCTTTAGGCCTCTTCTTAGCTTTTTAGCTAGAAGTGAACTCTTTTTGGGAAGGTTCTAAATTTTGATTGTTGGCTGTCAAAAGTCTTCTTCTGGTCAAGCAGTCCATTTAAGGCCATAAAAGTGGATATATTAGTAAGGAGAAAATTTCTAACTCTGAATTAGAGTTAACGCTATTCACTCTGATGAGAATGGCGTTTGTGTCTGATTTCAAGATTTCACATCTTTGAATCGCAAAAAAAAGGTGTTTTGGCCCTTTGCTTGCTCTTGAGCTAAGGAGAAGGCTCTGGTTCGGAAGAGTCTTCTCCTTGATGGAGTGTCATTTCAGCTTGCTCATTTGTAGAAAATAATAAGCTTGTTTGCTAAATGATGGATTTGTTTTTTTGATATTTGACGCTTCAAGGTGAGCATGTCTTCAATCAACATCTCAGTTGTAATTCCTGTCTATAATGGTGGAGAAGGATTTTATGAGTGTTTGGCTAGCATAAAACAAAGCCTCCGAGTTCCAGATGAGATTGTTGTTGTCTCTGATGGAGATACGGATGGCTCTTGGCAAGTGGCTAAAAACTTTGGCGCGATGGTGTTGCGATTGCCGCAGTCAGGAGGCCCAGCTCGAGCCAGAAATATTGGTGCACAGACTGCTCACGGCGATATCATCTTTTTCATGGATGCGGATGTAACCCTGCATCCAGACACATTGAGCTTAGTGGAGCAGCGGTTTCAAGAGCGGTCTGATTTAGCAGCCTTGATTGGCTCCTATGATGATTCGCCAGGTGCAGAGAACTTTTTATCTCAATATAAGAATCTCTTTCATCATTATACCCATCAAGTTTCTTCTGAAATTGCTTCAACATTTTGGGGGGCCTGTGGTGCTATTCGCCGTTCAGTGTTTCTAGCAGTTGGCGGCTTTGATGAGGACTATGTCAAGCCTTGTATTGAAGATATCGAGCTAGGCTATCGCCTTAAGCAAATGGGCTATGATATTCGCCTCTTTAAGGATATTCAAGTCAAGCACCTAAAGCGATGGGAGCCCATATCCCTACTCAAAGCAGATTTTTTTTACAGAGCGCTTCCTTGGACAGCTCTGCTTTTGAGTGAAAACCGTTTTGATGCTGATTTAAATCTCAGCTATGCCAATCGTTTGAGTGTGATCGGTGTATTTGGCCTAATAGGCACGTCGCTAGCTGGTTTGTTCTTTCCCTGGCTTTGGTGGTTGACAGCAGCAACAGCATTGGGATTACTGCTGATTAACGTTGATGTCTATCGATTTTTCTATGCTAAGCGGGGTTTGCTATTTGCCTTACGCGTTATCCCGTGGCATTGGTTTTACTTCTTCTATGGAGGAGGTGCATTTGCCTTTGTCCTATTGCAACATTGTTTAGGGCGTTTCCTACGACTGCCAGAGCCTTTAGTGTTGTCGGGAGTTCGTCGTTCAAGGTAGCACAAGTGCGAGATTTGCGAAAACCGGGGCTCGGTTGAACACAGATTTAAGAACACACATATATTTGGCTAATTTGGAGTTTATAACCGATGGAGCCCAGAGCTGTAGAAGATAGTACCGTTCCTGTAATCGTTATTGGTGGTGGACCGGCAGGGTTGACGTCTAGTTACGAGTTGATGAAGCATAATGTTAAGTCTATTGTGCTTGAAAAGGCTGATAAAGTAGGCGGTATCTCCCGTACTGAAAGCTATAAAGGATATAGGTTTGATATTGGTGGGCATCGTTTCTTCACTAAAGTGGGTGAAGTGAAGGCTATCTGGCAAGAGATTTTAGGGGATGACTTTATTCAAACGCCGAGGCTATCCCGAATTTACTACGATGGTAAGTTCTATGATTATCCTATTTCCATTTTCAAGACCCTGAGAAATTTAGGATTCATTCGTAGTTTTTTAATTGTAATGAGCTATTTGAAAGCAAAGCTCAAAAGATATTTAGGGTTGAGTGGAGAACCCCAGACTTTTGAAGACTGGGTGACGGACTGTTTCGGAGCAAGGCTGTATCGAATCTTTTTTAAGACCTATACAGAGAAGGTGTGGGGGATTCCCTGTAACCAAATTCGAGCAGACTGGGCGGCGCAGCGGATTAAGAATCTGTCTTTGAAGGAAGCTGTCATTAACGCACTGTTTGGTAGTAAGAATTCGAAAAGTCTTATTAAAACATTTGACTATCCCCGTTTGGGGCCTGGCATGATGTGGGAGCGGTGCCAAGAAATTTTAGAAGATAATGAGATTCCGGTGCATCTTAATACAGAAGTAGTGCGCGTTGAACGAGAAGGCAATCGTTTGACTAGGGTGCTAGCGAAACAAGGCGATCGCAACTTTGAGCTAGTGGGCGATCACTTTGTGAGTTCAATGCCGATTACGGCACTGGTCCATCGAATGGATCCCCCGCCCCCTAATTACGTTTTAGAGGCAGCGCGTGGCCTAAAATACCGTGACTTTCTGATTGTTTCCTTGGTCATCGATCGGGTTCGGCTTTTTCCAGACAACTGGCTTTATATTCACAGCCCTGAATTTAAGGTAGGTCGTATTCAAAACTTCAAAAACTGGAGTGTGGCGATGGTGCCTGACCCCAGCAAAACCTGTTTAGGTATGGAATATTTTTGCAGCCAGGGGGATGAGATTTGGGAGATGACCGACTCCCAGATGATTGAGTTTGCTTCTCGGGAAATCGCAAAGCTTAATTTGGGAGTGAAAGCACGTGATGTGGAGGATGGGTGTGTAATTCGTCAATATAAGGCATATCCGGTGTATGACGGCGAGTATCGCCGTCACTTAAAGGTGCTAGAAGACTATATTCGCGGTTTTGAGAATTTGCAAACCGTAGGACGCAACGGTATGCACCGCTATAACAATCAGGATCATTCCATGCTCTCAGCTTTGCTGGCGGCGAGGAATATTCTCGGTGAGGAGCATGATATCTGGAATATCAACGTAGAGCGCTCTTACCATGAGAACTTTACCGATCAGGAGTGGTCACAGCTCAAGAAAAAATCGGCCCAGCCTGTGGCCGAACTTAAACCGCTATCCCGTGCAGCTTAAGGAGGGTAAGCGATAGATGCTTTATCGGAGTACTGAAAAATTGGAAGATATTGAATCTATGAATCAACCCAATGTCACAATTGTGGTCTCGCCACGAGAACGGTTTAGCTATGCTCAAACCTCTTTAGAAAGTATTTATGGGCACACTCAGCTGCCGTTTGAACTGGTGTATGTAGATGGTGGTTCCCCAAAGCCCGTCCAAGAGTACCTGGAGATTCAAGCTAAGGAAAAATCCTTTGAGTTGATTCGTGTAGATCATATGCTCACGCCTAATCAGGCGAGGAATATTGGTTTAGCCCAGGTTAAGACGCCCTATGTAGCCTTTGTTGACAATGATGTTGTAGTTTCTCCAGGGTGGCTAGGGGCTTTGGTGCAGTGCGCTGAAGAAACCAATGCTGCCATTGTGGGCCCCCTCACCTGCCAGGATGAGCCTGTGCATGAAACCATTCACTTTGCCAATGGTGTGGCTCGCATTATTATCGATGTGAAAGGGCGACGGCGATTGCGCGAGAAGATGACTCGCCAGGGGCAGCGGGTAGTTGACACTCTGTCTAAACTGCAGCGAAGCACGGCGGAACTGGTGGAGTTTCACTGCATGTTAGTTAGCATGGATGTCTTTGAAAAAATGGGGCTTCTGGATGAGAGGTTTCTCAACACCAAGGAACATGTGGACCTGTGTATGGCAGTGACAGAGGCAGGCAGATCCATTTATTTTGAGCCCAGTTCTGTGATTACCTATGTACCAGGGATTAGCTGGAACTGGGCGGACTTGCACTTCTATATGCTGCGCTGGAGTGATACTTGGGAAACAATCAGCCTAGAGCATCTGAAGCAGAAGTGGAATCTATCTGAAGATGCGTACTTTACGCAGAAGCATAAAGCCCTGGGTTGGCGGCGACGGCGGATGATTCTCTCACCGTTATTAGACCGTCTGACGCTGGGGATGTTTAAGCATCGATTTTTTGAGAAGGCAACGTTTGGGCTGGTGAAGGATCGGTTTTTAGAAAAGATCTTTATGTATGGCCTATTCACACCTATTGATCGTGTCCTCAACAAGTATTTAACCGATCGCCATGCTCGCAAATGGTTAAATCTTTCCATGGGGGATCAGGGCCTGCATGTTGCGACAACGCCATCATTAGGAATTCTCCAAAATAAAATTGATGAAAATTCTTCTGCTGCATGACTATGGCACCGCAACGGGTGGCGCGGAATTGCAGATGCTGTCCCTGCGTCAAGGGTTAACTGAGCGCGGACATCAGGTGCGTTTGTTTGCCAGTAATGCCATGCCAGTTGAGGGCTATCCTCAATTGGCGGATGATGTTTGTTTTGGCACGAATTCTACACTTCAAGTGTTGACCCAGACGGCTAATCCATCTGCTTACTGGCAGTTGCGGCAGGTGCTGCAATCGTTTCAGCCCGATGTGGTGCATATTCGCATGTTTCTCTGGCAGCTATCGCCATTGATTTTGCCCTTGCTTAAGGGGATTCCCTGTATCTATCAGACTGCTGTTTACAAGGCCATTTGCCCGGCGGGGACTAACTTGTTACCAGATGGAAACCCCTGTCAGGTTTCTCCAGGTCGAGTGTGTTTGTCATCAGGGTGTTTAACGCCGAAAACATGGTTGGTGTTGATGGTGCAG
The DNA here is from genome assembly GCF_011009555.1 of Adonisia turfae CCMR0081. Lineage (GTDB taxonomy): Bacteria > Cyanobacteriota > Cyanobacteriia > Phormidesmidales > Phormidesmidaceae > Leptothoe > Leptothoe turfae. The sequence continues at coordinate 3,722,575 of NZ_QXHD01000004.1, forward strand.
TGGCGACTGTGGCAGCGATGGCGATCTGCCATTGACCGGATTGTGGCCCTGAGCTATGCGATGAAAGCAGAGCTTATGCAGGCTGGGTTACCAGCAGAGGTGATTCACAACGGTGTCCCAGTGAGAGAGCGGCGACCGCCCCTGAGTGCTCCACCCACTGTGGCCTATGCAGGCCGACTAGTCCCTGAAAAAGGGATTCAGGTTTTGATTCGGGCATTTGCGATCGCAACCACCCAAGTCTCCCATGCCCGTCTGCTGATCGCTGGCCAGGGCAAGTCAGAACCTGAGCTGCGAGACCTGGCTACGGAGCTGGGGGTGGCCGACAACATTACCTGGCTAGGTCACCTGTCGCGTTCAGACATGGAGCGTCAGTTTGATCGGGCCTGGGTACAGGTGGTGCCGTCCTTGTGGTCAGAGCCCTTTGGCAATGTGACCACAGAAGCCATGATGCGGGGGACCGCCGTTATCGTTAGTGCGGTGGGGGCACAGCCAGAAATCATTGAGCACTCTGTCACCGGCTTTGCGGTCCCGCCTGGGGATGTGGAGGCGATGGCTGTCTATCTCACCCAGATATTGCAGAACCAAGACTTGGCAGAACGTATGGGGGATTTGGGCAGAACCCGAGCCCTGGCTCACTTTAGTGAGAATGCGCGCACCGAAAGGTTTATTGCTCTCTACCAGCAGGTACAGGCCACATATGCCGATGATGCCATGGTTTATCCGGAGGTATTGTCGTCATGAGCGCCCCATTACTCAGCATCATTATTCCTACTTACAACCGCCCTGAGCTGTTATCTAGGGCTGTTAATAGTGCCTTAAACCAAACCCTCACGGATATGGAAGTCATTGTTGTGGATGATGGCTCTAAACCAGCGGTGGTGCTGCCACCACAGGATTGTCTCAGGGTAGTGCGTCAGCCCAATCAAGGGGGAGCCGCTGCCCGCAACCACGGTGCTAAGGAAGCAAGGGGGCGCTGGATTACCTACTTAGATGACGATGATGTCTTGCTGCCGGATATGGCTGAAAAAGCGATGGCGGCGACACAGCACATACCCCAAGATTTGCCTGAGCCGGTTGCGTTGTTATTTGGGTTGACCATTGTCAACACCCAGGGCAATGGCATCGAAACTCACCTACCGCCAACGCTGCCCCGAGGGTCCCACTTTTGTTTAGAAGAGATTCAACCGGGAGAGTCCTTTTTCTCAAAGCAAACCCTGGTGGTAGAACGGGAGGTGCTGTTGGGGATGGGCGGTTTTGATCCGAGTTTTAGCTCACGGGTGCATACTGAATTGTTTTTACGACTCAATCCTGTCTGTTCCCTATGGGGTATTCCAGAGGTGACGTATCATCTATCGGCCCATGCTGGGGTGCGGGTGTCGTCTAATTCACGCCGTCGACAGCATAATTTTGAGCGGCTTCTCTCAAAACACCATGACCTGTTTACCAGCCATTCTCGCAAAACAGTCGCTGATTTTGTGTTTAACCATGCCGATATGCTGCAAAGAAGCGGTCAGTCTTGGCTGGCAGCAAAGGCGCTGGGGCGCGCTTTGATGATTCACCCCATACACATCCTCCTGCGGTTGGGGTCTCCCTACAAAAGGCAGTTTTTGAAGCGTCTCTCTCTTCTAAAAACTCGCTTTAGGCTGTGTATGCCCGGAGCGTAGCCCTATGACCAAATCCAATCGTCACTTTGAAACGACGGACCTGAAAGCCAACTTAAATCAGCGCTCACTGCGATCTGGTTTGGTGACCGTGGCGGCTCAACCCCTAAAGTTGGGCATCGGCATTGGTGGCACCATGGTGCTGGCCCGTCTCTTGGTCCCAGCTGATTTTGGCCTGTTGGCGATGGTGCAGCCACTGCTGAGTATTGTGGATAGTCTCAGCAACATGGGCTTAGAAACCGCTACGGTTCAGCGACAGGAGTTTAATCCTGAGCAGGCCAGTGCCATCTTTTGGCTTTCTTTGAAAATCAATGCCCTAATCATTGGTGGCATGGTGTTGACGGCCCCCCTTGTTGCCCAGTTTTATGGTCAGCCAGAAATAACTCACATCCTGTTGTGTCTGGCCATTGGGGTGGCCAGTCTGTGTTTGTCGTTTCAGCATCTATCGCTGTTAAAACGACAAATGCAGTTTGAACTGCTGACCACCATTGAGTTGGTGGCGTTAGGGGTGAGTACAGTGGTTGCGATCGCAACCGCCTGGCTAGGACTGGGTTACTGGGCCTTAGTGCTGCAGTTGACCACCCTGCAGATGACAAAAGGCATTGCCTACTGGCTTTACTGTGACTGGCGTCCCCAGCGCACGGTCAATACTGCCCACTTTCAAAAAGATCTGCGTTCTACCCTGTCCTATGGGCTACATCTGACCGGGTTTCGCTGCATCAGTCGCGTGGGCATGAAGATGGATCGGGTACTGTTAGGCTATGTGGGCGGGGCCAGCTCCCTAGGGTTTTATTCCATGGCCTATAAATGGGCCTATTTCCCGTTTTGGCAGATTTACTACCCGCTGTTTGATGTAGCAGTGTCCAGTTTGAGCCGCAGTTTATCCGAGCCGGAGCGTTATCGCTTCTACTGTCGGCGGGGATTGTTGCTAATCTTTGCTGTCTGTATGCCGGCACTGGTTTACATGTTTATGACCGCTGGCGATGTCACGCTGTTGATGCTGGGGGAACAGTGGCTGGAGATTGTGCCCATGTTTCGCGTTCTAATTGTGGCGGTGTTTGTGGGCTGCATCTATCGTGTGACTAAGTGGATTTATGTGTCGGCTGCCAAAACCCAACGACAGTTTCGCTGGAGTCTGATCCACACGCCGGTAATGATTGTTGCGATCGCAATCGGTGTCCAATGGGGAGCCTATGGCGTTGCCGTTGGGTATACCGTCGGTATGTGCCTGTTGAGCTACCCTGCAGTGGTTTACTGTGTGCACCAATCCCCCATTACCCTGGGCGACTTTATGGGGGCTGTGTGGCGACCTGCCATCGCCTCTCTTCTCTCAGCAGCTCTGCTTTATCTGGTGCAGTTGCCCATGCCGACCATCGCTCTGTTAATTGTGAGGCTGCTGGTCACCGGTCTGATTTATTCCTTAATCTACATCTGTATTTGGCTGGCATTGCCCGGAGGGTATACCCAAGGCAAATTTTTCATTTCAGCATTGTTCAACAAGCTGCAGTAAGCGTTCCTTATCCAAATTGTTTCACACGGAGATTATATGATTACCGATATTCTCGAACTAGGTGAACAAACGCACGGGCAAGTTGTTGTCGTCGGCTCTGGGATAGCCGGTTCTGAAGTGGCTACCCACCTGGCCCGCCACGGCCAAGAAGTGATTCTGTTAGAAAGCGGACGGGAAAAATTTGATCCCTCAATCCAGGCCCTCAACAACGTTATTTTCCTGGGCAAACGCCATCGCGAATTAAACCCCAATACCTACTACCACCAATATCTGCCGCCTGAGCTTCGCGGCGTCAGTCGGGTACGTCAGTTTGGTGGCACCAGTAATGTGTGGACAGGTAAATGGAAATATCTACAGCCCTGGGACTTTGAAGGCAGATCCTGGATTGCTAACAGCGGTTGGCCCATTCGTTATGACGATCTCTTAGAACACTACCGTTCTGCTGCCCAGGACTATGGCTTTGGTGATTTAGAGGCAGAGGCCATCCGGCCTGAGATTATGGCCTTTCGTTCCAAACTATCGGCGGGTGGTTTGAAAATGAGCAGTTTTTATTGGGAGGAAACCCCCACCCGCACAGCCATCCGGTTTGGTGATGAGATGCGGCAATCCCAAAATTTAAAAGTTGTCCTGGGGGCAACGGCCACGGAGCTAAAACTCGATGACGCTTGCCAGCGGGTGTCAGCCGTAGTTTGTCGGTCCCTCGAAGGCCGAGAACGGGTGGTAAAGGGAGATTCCATTGTCTTGGCCACCGGGGCATTTGAAACAGCGCGCCTGTTATTGGCATCTGACCGGCAAATCCCCGGTGGCATTGGTAATACCCATGACCTTGTTGGGCGCTTCTACACCGATCACCCCAAGCACCATACTGGTAAATTACGACCGGGTCCCTTAGCCCAACACTATGCCCACGAGTTGCAATATGCCCCGAAACCAAGATTTTGTGTATGCTTTGCCCTTGATGATGAGACCCAGCGTAAGCAAGAACTGCTGGAACATGTGTTGTATCTACAGCCGATTTATGAAGGGGTGAGAGAGCGTCTAGGACGCATCTTGCGGGGGCGTCCGATCTGTCGAGATGGTAATGGCATTGTCGCCAATTATCGCGTCAAGTTCGTGACTGAGCAGGCTCCACAGCAGGGCAGTCGCGTGAAATTGGCCACGGACTGTGATGTGCTCGGTCAGCGTAAGCTACAGGTGGACTGGTGCTTCACCGATCACGATCGTCGTTCTATGGCAGAGACCCTACAGCTCTTAACCAAACGCTTTGCTGACGTAGGTTTAGGGACGTTTGACTTTGGTGATGATCCGCCCAGCTTAGAAACTATGACAGATGCCGCCCACCAGATGGGGACTACGCGCATGGCCAGTCGCCCTGAGGCAGGTGTGGTTGATCCTAACTGTCGAGTCTTCGGGATGGAGAATCTCTATGTTGCTAGCTCGGCGGTATTTCCCACTGGCCCCTCCTATTCACCTACATTTACCATCTTGGCCCTGGCTCGCCGTTTGGGGCAGCATTTGCTACAAACTACGGCTGTCGGTGTTGGCAGCACTCATTAAGCTAGGGGCAAGTTTGAGTTTTGAGTGTTTAGTTTTGAGTGATAGCTCTCTAGAACAGTAATCGTCGTTGTCGTCATCGTTGTTGTTATGAGTTTCCCTGAATTCTCTATTATTATCCCGACCTATAATCGCCCTGACTGTTTAGAGCAATGTCTGCATAGCCTTGTTCGCTTGGACTATCCAAGGGATTGTTTTGAGATTGTTGTGGTTGACGATGGCAGTCGCATGCCCTTAACTTCAGTGACTGAGAAGTTCTCGTCATTGCTGTCACTGCGCTTGATTCAGCAGCAAAATGCAGGTCCTGCCGCTGCCCGTAATACTGGGGCTGCTGCTGCCCAGGGACATTATCTGGTGTTCACTGATGATGATTGTCAGCCCGCCCCTGACTGGCTTACGGCTCTTGCAGTTGCTTGTAAACAGGTGCCCAATGCTCTGATTGGTGGACGTACCCTGAATGCTCTACCCGATAACCTGTGCGCGACGGCGAGTCAGTTGCTGATTGACTACATTTACGATTATTACAACCCGGGAAAAGGGGAAGCTACATTTTTTGCATCTAATAACTTTGCGATGCCCCGGGATATCTATCAACAGCTCAAGGGCTTTGACACCAGCTTTCCGTTAGCGGCTGGAGAAGATCGAGAATTTTGCGATCGCTGGCGGCACCACGGCTTTTTTATGCACTATGCCCCTAAAATGCAGCTAAAGCATGCCCACAATCTCACCTTAGCGTCCTTTTGGCGGCAACATTTTAACTATGGTCGCGGGGCGTTCCATTTTAACAGAGTTCGCAGTCAGCGTCAGGCCAAACCGATGCAGGTGGAGCCACTGACATTTTATTTTCAACTGCTAACCTATCCGTTCACCAGGGATCAAGGATTGCGCTCTTTTAGTCTCTCAGGACTATTCTTCATATCTCAAGTAGCCAATGTGGTTGGCTTTGCCTGGGAGAAATATAAACAGCGGTCTACCACCTCTACAGTGACAGCAACTTCTTCTTCCTAGAAGAACCCTTACTCTGCCGGTATAAATCCCCCTCGCAGACCACGAGCTGGATTGCGTAAGCGAATATTAAGCTCATTGTAAGTGCAAGGGATGGGCGCATCCCAACATTTAATGCTGTTGTCATTCGCTGGTTTTACATATTGAACGTCATAGGATTGCCTTGCCTGTAAACCGGTACTCGGCATCTTTGGTGGCAGTAGCAAACGAGCTTGGATCGCTGGCTTAAATAGAATTAGAGCTGCAGTCAATCCTAAGCCTACAAACAAGGCTTGGGGCAAATATTTGCGGATGTTAAACCCTGAGAAATCTAGCTGCCACTTAGATTTGGCAATATAGGCGGTGCTCAGCACAGCCGTGCCAATGGCTGGAATCGTTACAAAATAACCCAAACCAAAGCGCACCATTGGGGCACGCACCATGACGAATACCATGCCGATGACGCTGCAGCACAACAGCCATGGGGTACCATAAATCTTCTGTTTGCGCGCTAACACGAAAGTGGGTAATGCCAGAACCGCTGACAGTACCATGAGTATCAGCATGACAATATTAAAGTGGGAGAATTTTAGCCACTCCCATAGCTGCCATAGAAAACGGCTGGGGCCAGGGGGAATATCTCCAAAGTTATGCTCCCAAAAGGTAATCACCTCTACCGCTTTGTCGATGACTTCTGTGGGTACCCGCCAGGGTACATTTACACACAGCATAGAAGACGGGTAAAGAGGACATCCTGAAGTCACAATGCTGACTACTATGAGCGGCGTTAAAAGTAGCAACGAGAGCACACATCCAATCAATAAACGCCGAAAATTTGGGAATTGCCGCTGCCAATAAAACAGCAGTGCAACGGGCAAGAGCGGCAGTGCCGATAGTTTAATGGCTATTGCACCCAAGGCAAGGAATAACGGAATGAGAGAGGCATTCCAAGGATTGGCATCTGTTATTTTCCCAGAGGGCTGAGGTCGGTTCACCACTGCTAGAATGCTCCAGGCCATAATGCCAGAGAGAAATATGACCGGAATGTCGGGTGAAGAGGAGATGAGAATGGTTTCTAAAAATGGACTCAGGATCATGGCTGATAGGACTAGCCCCAGAAAAATCACCATAAACTTGTCGGTGATTCTTGCATTGCCCATGAACCAACGCCCCAAAGAAAGAAACCCATGGCAGGTAATGATCAAAAACACCCAGCCATTGGCCACAGCGGTGACGCGAGATGCCACAGATTCCAGGGTTAAGGGGGCAGCTAGGGCAAACCATGAGGACGTGAAACCAAGATTGTTTAACACTAGGGCCAGGCCAGGGACGGTGCCAAACTTGGATAACCAGCGAACCGCTCCAAAATGATAGAGCCCTGTATCAAACCAGGTCACCTTTGTTGTCATGTAGATGGCTATCAGAACGGTCCAGCCCATGACAGCTGAAACCATAGCTGGCGATCTGGCTTGCCAGAGGTGATAAATTTCGGCCCTGATGGCGGGCCAACAGAGTAGCGGTAGACCCACTCCCATTGCAACGGCTAAACCAGCGATGGGAGAAAGTGGTAGCGCTAGTGAGATTAAAAGTAGGCCATTGGCTAATAAAACAAGCCCTAACCAAAAGGCTGCCATCATGCTATCACCGATGCGATCAAAACAATCTGCTCGTAATCCGATAATGATCGCGATGCCAATAAGCCAACTGATAACGGATAAAATGCCCCATGCCGCAATAAAGTAGATCACAGTTCTACTTGGCCTCTCTATTAATCTTTTGCCTACAGAAAACCTTGTGCGTTGTCTAAATTATGCTAAACAGACGGCATGATTTTCAAAATACTCGTTCTCTTTATGGAAACGCCACTCATGTTAGCGCGTAAATATGTTTAATCTTAACATGTACGAAAGTGCATAATTAAGAACTCAGAACGAATATAAGAAGAGATGGCTATGATTGTGATTCTAAAAAAAATCTCATAATGTCTTCTAAGAAATGACAATGGGACTGAAGACCTATAGGGAAAATTCTATCGAAATAATGCCTTTTTAAATTCTACGGCCCAGAAAATGACTGTGCCTAGGAGAAGTGCGATCGCAAATTCCTGTCCATTCAAAGCTACGGTTGAGAAAAAGACCTGGCATACGGGCACATAAATTACCACCAGCTGTAGGCAGAAGGTGACAATCACTGCCCCTAAAAGTTTTGTATTGGATAGTAGACCAATTCGAAACAGAGACTCTGATGAAGAACGCACTCCCTCTGACAGGGCAATGCGAGAAAATGCCAGGGTTGTAAATACCATGGTTTGCCAGGCAGGGTTGCCGCTACTTTGGTAGTCATAGGCAACGAGAATTAAAATCAGACCCAAGAATAAACCAATCCATAGGATATCTGCTCCCATGCCTCGGCTAAAAATACTTTCATTGGGATGGTAGGGCGGTCTTTCCATGACGCGTTGTTCCGCTGGTTCAAAACTCAGCGCCAGGGCTAACAAACCATCGGCAATTAAGTTGATCCATAAAATCTGGATGGGCACCAACGGAATCGGCATCCCCAAGAATGGTGCTAAAAACAACAACCATAACTGGCCCACATTCCCTGCCAGCGTGTACTTGATAAACTTGCGAATATTGTCATAGATCACCCGCCCTTCCCTGACCGCAGCAACAATGGAGGCAAAGTTGTCGTCTTGTAGCACAATGTCTGCGGCTTCTTTAGCGACGTCGGTGCCGGTGATACCCATGGCAACACCAATGTCGGCCTGTTTTAGGGCCGGAGCGTCGTTGACACCATCGCCCGTCATGGCAACAATGTGACCGCGTCGCTGTAGAGCTTGAACAATTTTCAGCTTGTCTTCTGGTGTGACCCGTGCATAGACCCCGATCTTGGTGACGACGGTCTCCAATTCATCGACGGGCATTTTGCTGAGGTCCTGGCCTGTGAGTAGGGGATTGCTGCCAATGCCTAAGTCCTGGGCAATGTGTTTGGCCGTTAAGGGGTGATCGCCGGTAATCATCACCACCTGGATACCAGCGGTTTGGCAGAGGCCAATGGCATCCTTAACCTCTGGACGGGCGGGGTCCATCAGACCCATCATGCCGAGAAATACCAGCTGATGCTCCAGTTCTTCTGGAGCACTGGCCAAGGGACGGAAGGCCAGACCCAGCACCCGCAGCCCCTGATTGGCTAGATGATCATGGGCACTGCAAATTCGCTGGCGCAGATCGTCTGTGAGGGGCTGTACTTGATCATCAACCCAGACCCGATCTAGGGTGGGTATGAGGCTGTGGAGTGCCCCTTTACTAAAAACAACGGTATTGGTATGACTGGGAGCTACCTGCTGCCATGTCTGTTGTAGAAAGGTTGGCAACGGTTGTTCACAGCGGTGGTAGGTGGTCATGCGCTTGCGGTCTGAGTCAAAGGGGACCTCGTCGATGCGGGGCCACAGCTGATCGAGCTTGCGTTTGGGTAATCCCAATTGAGCGGCAGCTGTGATTAGGGCAGCTTCAGTGGGGTCGCCAATGGCTTGGTCATTATCTAAAGAGGCGTCATTACATAGGGCACCGCTCAGCAATAACAGACTCAGGGACGGATTATTCAGGGCATCCTCCAGCGCCACTTGTTCGTCAGCCATGTCCAATACGGTGACCGTCATGCGGTTTGCCGTGAGGGTACCGGTTTTGTCAGAACAAATTGTTGTTACCGAACCCAACGTTTCGACCGCTGGTAAATGGCGAATCAGTGCTTGGCGCTTGAGCATACGCTCTGCCCCTAGGGCCAGGGCAATGGTGACGACCGCTGGCAGTCCTTCGGGCACGGCGGCTACGGCAATGCTAACGGCGGTGATCAGCATTTGCCGTAGCGGTTCTCCCTGGATAAAGCCCATGGTGGCAATCACCAGGGAAATGGCAATGGCTCCTGCGCCGAGAACCTTGCCAAGCTGGGCCAAACGTTTTTGTAGAGGTGTGGCCTCCACATCAACTGACTGCAGCATCCGGGCAATGTGGCCAATCTCAGTCTCCATACCGGTTTCGGTCACCACAAAAGTACCGCGACCACGGGTGATGGTGGTACTGTGGTAAACCATGTTGCAGCGGTCACCGAGGGGTTGTTCCTCCGTCAACACAGCGGATGCCTGTTTGTCTACGGGAGCACTCTCGCCTGTGAGGGTCGCTTCTTGCACCTGGAGGTTCACTGTTTCCACTAAACGTCCATCGGCAGGAACAACGTTGCCAGTTTCTAGCAGCACTAAGTCGCCGCGTACCACAGAGACCATGGAGCATTCCTGAATCTGGCCATCCCGTTTTACACGCACTGTTGGTACGGCTAGCTTTTTAAGGGCAGCCAGGGCTCGTTCGGCCTTGCGTTCTTGGCGAAATCCTAAGGTTGCATTAAAAATGACGATGGCGAGAATTGCGATCGCATCGCGTAAATCCCCCACTATTCCAGAAATAACCGCCGCCACAATCAGCATCACCACCAGGGGTTCACTGATCTGACCCCACAGTACCTGCCAGGGAGATTTACCCTTGGCCGCCATGAGCTCATTCGGACCATCTCGCAACAACCGCTGTTGAGCTGTTGCAGTGGTTAATCCGTCCTCTAGATCGCTGTTAATCTGCCGTGCCACGACATCGGCTTCCAGTTGATACCAGTGACTCACAGTTACCTATGTGGTGAGTGGTGAATGGTGAGTGGTGAGGGATAAACAACAATCTCTCACCATATAAAAATCGATTTAACGATTTTTGCCCGCCAGACTTCCAGTGTAGCTCTCTGACAGATAAAGGTTTTATACTCTTAACAGAGAATACTAAAGGTGAAAATCATTAACGGCCTGGTTGATTTTTGGGGTGACTTTATCGGTTGAACCCAGACCGTTAGCCAGACCGTTAGGGTATCTTGTAGCTAGATTTATTGTCTAAATCAATAATGGCAAAAAACTGCGGCAAAAGAAGATTTTTGCCGCAGTTATAGTCTGTATCTAAATATGCTAGAGCACTAATTATGCTTGCGAAAGATAACATTCTGCTAAGTTGCAAGCTTCATTAACCCTGCCTAGTCTTGATACAACAGGATCGATTGATCAGGCTCAATGACAACGACGCTAGGTGCTGTGACGTTGCCCACAACAACCCCCGCTGCGGCACCCCCTAAAATCTCTAGGAAGTCAATATCCCCAAGGATTTCACCCACAATCAATCCCCCTGCTGCACCGATGGCTGCATCTTCGATAATGTCGCCAACGTCAGTTTGGCGTGGGTCTTTGCGATCGGCGAGAGTTTCAGATGTGGCATCAATGTCAAAGATGCGGTCTCCTACCTCGGCAGACGTTGCCACATAGCGGAGTCCGCCGTCCACTGGCTCAAACTGCCCTCGAATAATGCTGCCTTCTGGCAAGAAGCGATCGCCAATGGACGTGCGGTCTTCTAATACGAGGTTGTATTCATGGACTTCATCTTTATTTAGGTAAAGTGTTTCGTCGCTACTAACGGTAGTGTTCAGGGTTTGCTCGGTCTGGGCGACAATAACGGGTTCAGTCTGCTCAACAGTAGTCTCTTGAGCCAGAACCGGACTAATGATGGCACCGAGAGAAATGAGCGCACTCGCAATTGCAACAGCCTTCATGGTGGATACCCCCATTGGTTAACTTGGCCTTTTCTAACACAGTATTTACTACAAAAATGAGCAAGTTATGGAACCCATCTACTTAATCCCTGGGTTGATAAGGGGTAAGGGGGACACATTAACTGTTATGTAACCCATGGCTAATAGCGCCTACTCAAAAAAATGATTTTTAGGCGTCAAATAAGTCATGTAGTCAATACTGGGAACAGATTGATTAAACCAATCTAAACTACAACTAAACAAACGGCTATGACAGTTGAAGTGCTGTCATAGCCGTTTTTTGACAGGTTTATAGAAAGTTGCAAAAGAGCTTATAAAAAGCTTTTATAAGCTTGCTAGAAATCTATTAAGTTGCTCTAGAAAAATAGGATTATAGGCCGCAAGTACGCCTCCTAAAAAACCAAACATATGAGCCTCCCACGACAATGTGGTCTCTTCTGAATCTGGTAGCATGGTCCAAAACTGATCACCATAGAGCAGCATGACGACAAATGCTAATCCAATAGTCATAAGGGTGACTTCTAGATATCCTCGCGCGATTAAATAGCCCAGATATCCGAAAATTAAACCGCTGGCTCCCAGGTGAATGGCAGAACGGCCAAAAATCCAGGTGCCTAAGCCACTTACCAACAAAATCGCCAGGCTGATGGCATAAAAATTGTCGATACCTTGCAGTAGGACGAGCCAACCTAAAATGGCAAAGGGCAGTGTGTTGGCAATCAAATGCCCAGCATTGCGATGGAGGAGAGGGGAAAATACAATACCCAATAGCCCTAACGGTGCACGGGGACGAATGCCCAGTAACCGATTTAAGCCACCTCCTAGGTAGGCAAAATTAACAACACCCACCACCCAAGCCATGATAATGCAGTCCCGCAGGACTTTAGCTTGGGTTTGCCAGTCGATGGGAACAAACATCGAGAGTATAACTGTGCCCAAAATCATGTAGATAAGGACAAGCTGTTGCTTAACCCCGGTCATGACACAAACCTGCTGTTATAAATATTAGATTTTGTGAATCTGAACGAGTAGAAGCACCCTATGGTCGTATCTCAACGGGATGAGATACACCTACGTAGATAGACGGTTGTACTTTACTTTACTTAGATTTTTGTAAAAAATGCACAAAAACTTTGAACGTAAACAAAATTCAACACCCATCGGAGTCTAGGCTTGGCTAGCACATTGGCAATGCACGGAATGCTGCTTTTTGTAGGTGTTTTCAGATACTGGGTATGGCTGAGATTTCCTATGGCGGCCATGCATATCGGCTGCCAATGGATGGGAAAATACTATGGGTCTGGTGCCATTGTTATAGGGTTGCTGGTTGAGAAGTCCGTCAGCTCTTAGGATGGAGTAGGTGACATCGATGTCTGGAACCAGTCTGAATTCACACTTGGAAAAAGGATGAACTTAAAATCGTTGGCGACGGGCTTTGGTGCGGTCTTTGGGGCACTATCAATTATTTTTTTGGGGCTATTGAGTTTTGCGTCTCCTGGCTGGGCGTACATTCAAGATGATGTGGACATGCTGTTAGAGCTGAGGGACTGTCCTGTCTGCATCCTCAATGAGGCTGATCTGTCAGGGGAAGATTTTGCTCGGGTCAACCTCAAAATTGCAGAGCTTTCCGATGCAAATTTAAGCAAGACCAATTTGCAAGAAGCTAATTTGATGCTGACGGCACTACAGGGCGCTGATCTGCGTGAGGCGAATCTTGCGGGTGCCTCTATGAACGGTGCCCGTTTACAGGGCGCTGATCTGCGCGGGGCCGATCTGACGGGGACTGTGCTGACCCAGGCCAATATTGAAGGGGCGAATTTTCAGGGGGCGAATCTTCAGAAGGCGGACCTGACGGCTGCCGTCATTGGTGATGCTGATTGGCGTGGAGCCAATCTCAAGGGCGCAAATCTGCGTGGGGCTACCTGGGCAGAGGCGATTATCTGTGACACGGTGCTACCCGATGGCACCTTGGGCGATCGCAACTGCTAATTCTGGTCTAAATCCTGTCCTCGTCCTCACCCAGCATTGCCGCTATGGTAAACCGGCAGGTCGAGGTCTGAGGACGCCCTGGTTGCACCCCCGCATTGTCCCAGTTGTATCGGTCAAACTATGAGTGAAATCACCCTAAATCTCATCGCCGTCTCGTTTTTTTCGGTGACGATGTTAATTTTGCTAGGTCCATTAATGGCGATTTCGCCGGAGGGGCTAGCCACAGTTACGGCGACTCTATTGGGTTTGATCACCATTGATCAGTTGGGTTGGCAAGGGCGCGGTGGTCGTCTGCTGGTGGATTGGCTGTCACAGCGGTCGCCGGAATATTGCGATCGCATTGTCCGCCACGAAGCAGGCCACTTTTTAACCGCCTATCTGTTGGGCATTCCCATTGATGCCTACACCCTGACAGCCTGGGAAACCCTGCGTTCCGGAGTTGATGGCAGTGGCGGCGTAATTTTCAAAACCGACGGCATCGACCGAGCGGTGGAGAACGGCAAAATCAGCCAGCAAGAAATCGATCGCTACTGCACCGTTTGGATGGCCGGCATTGCCGCCGAAGAAATCGCCTATGGTACCGCCCAAGGTGGCCGGGACGATCGGCTGAAACTAAATGTATTGTGGCGGCAAATAAATCGCCCCTTAGCGGAAGTGCCCCTAAAGCAGCGCTGGTCTATGCTCCAGGCCAAAAACCTCATTGAAAAAGAATCTGATGCCTACGGGGCCTTGATCGATGCCATGGCCGAGCGTCGTCCCGTAAACGAGTGTTGCGAGCTGATTGAGCAGAATCTGCAATCGGCAGAGGTCTAGCCCCTCGTTCTACGGAACACATCCATTCGTTAATGAATACCTACAAAACCATTGCCGTTTCATCAAACTTGATGCAACATCGGTCAGAATAGTAAAGCCTGGTATCAACTTGAGCCGAAAAGCCTGATTAGGTGAGAAATCAGAATCTAGGAGTTAGAAGTCAGGGTGAACTGGCTCCTAACGTCTTTCCTTAGGATATCTTTCACCTTTAAGTTGTTAACCCCTTATCCACGCAAACCTAAGTCCGCCAAGCGCGCCTGTTAAAAAAATGTCTACGTCAAAGCCTGGGTTAAAAAAATCAGTTACCACTGGCGCTGGGATTCGCCAGGCCTTTCTCAAGTTTTACGAAGCGAAAGGTCATAAGATCCTGCCCAGTGCGTCACTGGTGCCCGAAGATCCCACGGTTTTGTTGACTATTGCCGGTATGCTGCCCTTTAAGCCTATTTTTCTGGGCCAGCGCCAGGCACCCGTAGACCGAGCTACCACGTCTCAGAAATGTATTCGCACCAACGACATTGAGAACGTAGGCCGCACCGCCCGCCACCACACCTTCTTTGAAATGCTGGGCAACTTTAGCTTTGGCGATTATTTTAAAGAGCAGGCCGTGGCTTGGGCTTGGGAACTTTCCACTGAAGTCTTTAAACTCGCCCCTCAGAACTTGGTGGTCAGTGTCTTTCGCGAAGATGACGAGGCCTATGCCATCTGGCGCGACCAGGTCGGTGTGCCTGAAAAACGTATCATCCGCATGGGTGAAGAGGATAATTTCTGGAAGTCGGGGCCTACAGGTCCCTGTGGCCCCTGTTCTGAAATTTACTATGACTTCCACCCTGAAAAAGGGGATGACGACATTGATCTCGAAGACGATACCCGGTTTATCGAGTTCTACAACCTGGTATTTATGCAGTATAACCGGGATGCCGAAGGCAACCTGACGCCGCTACAGGCCCAGAACATCGACACCGGCATGGGGCTAGAGCGCATGGCCCAAATCCTTCAGAAGAAGCCCAATAATTACGAAACGGATCTAATTTTTCCGATTATTCAGACGGCTGCAGACATCGCTAAGGTGGACTACTTCAAGCAGGATGAGTCTGCCAAGGTCTCGCTGAAGGTGATTGGTGACCATGTGCGGTCCGTGGTGCATATGATTTCCGATGGCATTACCGCATCCAACGTGGGTCGGGGCTATATTCTGCGCCGCTTGATCCGTCGTGTGGTGCGCCATGGTCGCCTGCTGGGTATCGAAGGTGCCTTTATCAATGAAGTGGCGGAGAGTGCGATCGCACTTTGTGAGTCCGCTTATCCTGACCTGCGGGAGCGAGAAGACATCATCAAAGCTGAGCTACAGCGTGAAGAAGACCAGTTCCTCAAAACCCTGGAGCGGGGTGAAAAGCTACTGGCTGAAATCCTTGAGCGTAAGCCCAAGCAGATTTCTGGTGCAGAGGCCTTTAAGCTGTTTGACACCTTTGGCTTCCCCCTGGAATTGACCCAAGAAATTGCCGAAGAGAATGGCCTAATCGTCGATGTAAAAGGGTTCGAAATAGAAATGGCAGCCCAGCGGGAGCGCTCTAAGAGTGCCCATGAAACCATTGACCTGCTGGCCCAGGGCAACCTCAGCGAGTTGGGCATCGATTCTACTGACTTCCTTGGCTATACCGATGCCACTAGCCAAAGTACGGTTAGGGCCATTTTAGTCAATGGTGAAACGGTGGAAACCTCAGAAGCGGGGACTGAAGTGCAACTGGTGCTGGATCAGACTCCCTTCTACGCCGAGTCCGGTGGTCAAATTGGCGATCGCGGTTTTCTGGCTGGCGATACCCTGGTGGTACGCATTGAGGATGTGCAAAAGGACAATACCCTGTATATCCATCTAGGTCGAGTGGAGCGTGGCACCCTGAAGGTGGGCGATAGCGTTAGTGCTCAGATTGATCGCGCCTGCCGTCGTCGTGCCCAGGCCAACCATACCGCCACCCATCTACTACAGGCTGCCCTGAAAAAGCTAGTGGACGATAGCATTTCCCAGGCGGGTTCACTGGTGAGCTTTGACCGCTTGCGGTTTGACTTTAACTGCCCCCGTGCTTTGACGGCTGCTGAGGTGCAGCAGGTAGAGGCCCAGGTGAACACCTGGATTGCTGAGGCCCATGGTGCCCAGGTGGACGTCATGCCCATTGACGATGCCAAGGCTAAGGGGGCGACCGCTATGTTTGGCGAAAAATATGGCGATGAGGTGCGCGTTGTCGATTTTCCTGGTGTATCCATGGAGCTGTGCGGCGGCACCCATGTGGGCAATACAGCTGAGATCGGTGTGTTTAAGATTATTGCCGAATCAGGGATTGCCGCTGGCGTGCGACGCATTGAGGCCGTGGCTGGTCCGGCGGTGCTGGAATACTTAAACGTGCGCGATCAGATTGTGAAGGATCTGAGCGATCGGTTTAAGGCCAAGCCTGAGGACCTGGTGGACCGAATTACTAACCTACAGAGTGAGCTTAAGGCCACACAGAAAACCGTTGATGGCCTTAAGTCTGAGTTAGCGTTACTGAAGTCTGATCAGCTGTTAGACCAAGCAGAAACCCTGGGTGACTTCCAGGTGCTGGTGGCCAACATGGGCGAAGTGGATGCAGATTCTCTGAAGACTGCGGCTGAGTGTTTGTTACAGAAGCTAGGCGATGGTGCTGTGGTGTTGGGGTCTATCCCCGCTGAGGGCAAGGTGAGTCTGGTGGCAACCTTTAGTAAGCCTGTCATGGATAAAGGTTTGAAGGCTGGTAAATTTATCGGCGGTATTGCCAAGATTACTGGCGGTGGCGGTGGCGGTCGGCCAAACTTTGCCCAGGCAGGCGGTCGTGATGCGTCGAAATTGCCCGAGGCATTGGATGCTGCGAAGCATCAGTTGGCAGAGGCTTTGGGGTAGGGGGCAAAATGTAGGGGCATACCCTTGTGGTTGCCCTGCTGCTGCATTTAATGCCACCTATTCTTTGGTGGGCCGTGCCCATCCTACGATTTATGCATCTTCCCCCTGATGAAGAATCTCGTCTGACTATCAACATCGTGCCGATGATCGATGTGGTCTTTGCGATTCTGGCGTTTTTTATTCTCTCTACGCTGTACCTGACACGGGCGGAGGGTTTGCCGGTGACGCTACCCACAGCAACCACTTCGGTCAGTCAAGATGAGGCCGCGCTGACCCTAACGATTACGGCAGAGGGGGCATTATTTTTGGGGGATGAGCCAGTGACGCTAGAGGCCTTGCCGGCTGATGTGCAGGCGCTAATTGCACCGGGGCAGCCTGCCATGGTGACCATCCGGGCCGATGCGGCGACGCCCCATGGTCAGGTGGTGGCGGTGATGGATCGGATTCGGAATTTGGCAGGTGTACGGTTGGGGATTGCGACGCAGCAACCGTGATATTGATTTTGAAGGATTCATTTTGACTTGGACGGTGGGCCATGCCTACCATCTGGATATTATTATTCCTCTGCTGTTAACAATGCCTTGAAGAGATTGATAAACGGTTGTCCTGAGGTTTCCTCTTGGTTTTCAAGGGTGACGATGGTGAGCTGTTGTTCTGGCAGAAAGTACATAAAGCTGCCAGCGCCTGGAAAACCACCATTGTGACCCAGCAGAGGACCGCCAGGGGTATCGCGTAGTTCCAGACCGAGACCATAGCGATCGCGATCGCCTTCCTCAACCACGAGACTCTCCTGCTGCATTAGATTAAAGGCGTTAGGGGTTAACAGTTCTCCATTGTGCAGGGCTTCAGAAAATCGGGCCAGGTCTGCCACCGACGCAATGACACCCCCTTCGCCAAAGCCCTGGGCAGTGGGATGAAAGAAGACGGGAACAAGTTGTGATTCTGCCGATGGGTCGATTTCTTGGATGTCAACATACCCGCGCAGCACGTTATCGGTCATTTCATTGTCATAGACCACCGAGGATGCATCCATGCCCAGGGGCTCAAAGAGACGCGATCGCAATTGTCCCCCTAAGCTATCACCGGTAGCTGCCTCAATAATGAGTCCCAACAGCGTATAGTTTGTGTTGCTATAGCTGTGGCGTTCCCCTGGTGTAAAGTTGCCAGGTTCCCCATAGGCCAACTGCAAAAAATCTTCCGGTTGCCAAATGCGGTGGGGATCTGACAATATTGCCGCTGCAAAATCATCATCTAAAAAATCTGGAATACCGCTGCTATGGTTAAGCAACTGGCGCAGGGTAATCGTTTCGCTGTGTTCAATTTTGCCGATGGTGTTGGGCAGCCACTGGCTGAGGGTATCATCCAGGTTTAGTTTGCCTTCCTGCATCAGTTGCAAGGTGACGACGGCCACCATCGGTTTGGTAATGCTGCCGATGTCCATGGCGGCATCCGCAGGCATCGGGGTGCCATTTTCCAGGTTGGCAAGACCAGCTGCGCCATTCCAAACCGAGCCGTCCCCTGTGATGATGTGCAGGTTTGCACCGGGGGCTTCGCTGGATTCCAGGGCCGCTTGCAGGGTGGCAATCAGACTGGCATCGCCAAATTCAAAGTTGTTGGCCTTGAGCTGATGGGGGTGAATATTGTGGAGTTTTACCAGTTGCTGGTCCTGGTGGGAAATAATTGTATGGTGGCCCTGGCGGTCAAAGCTAAGATTGTTGTAGGTAAGCCCTAATTGGGTAAATTTAATGCGATCGCGACCCCTTTGAAAGTCTCGGATGCGGGTGATGCCGTTGGTCCCGGAGCCGATCCAAAATTCATCGGCCCCGGCCCCGCCTACGAGTACATCACCGCCATCGCGATCAATTAAGCGATCGCGACCGGCTCCGCCAAACAGGCGGTCTTGCCCGGTGCCACCGTCGAGCTGATCGTCACCGACACCACCGCGTATGCGATCTCGACCCGCTTGCCCAAATAGGCGATCATTTCCCTGGCCCCCCAGCAAGACATCGTTGCCGCTGCCGCCGATAAGCTGGTCATGGCCCGCTTCTCCCAGCAGTCGATCATTGTCTGCTCCACCGTGGAGATAATCATCCCCCTGGCCCCCCAGCAGTCGATCGTGACCGGCGTTACCCAACAGGTGATCCTCACCGGCTTTACCCTGAATGATGTCATTATTCGCGGTGCCTACCAGGTTGTCGTTTTTAACGGTGCCCTTAATGCGATGGATCTGTTTAGGGTTGGCCGTCAAACTAGGGGCAGCTTCATGGTTAATTTCATGGGCAACCATGGGGCTATAGAGGGCAAGCGGTATGGAGGGGTGGGGGGTGGGGGTAATGCTGTTATGGGCTGTTGAGGGGAGTAGGTCAGCACCGACTACAACCGGAGGTGTAACAGTCTGAGATGTTTCAGGGATAAACATAATGAACTTGCGGCATGTGTGATTGTTAGTTTGGCAATGACAAGACCGCTTTCACATCATGCGATTGGGTCACCCAATCAGGTGATCCGTAGTTGTAGGCGCGTTATTTTTTGGAGACCTGGGGTCGGATTGTTGTGGGGATAGGGTGTTTGGAAATGGGGTATGACCCTGTAGGGTTGGGTATTGTAGCGTAGCTGTGGGATAGGTGAATTATTCGGAACTGTTGGACAACAGATTTTTTAGAATGGTTTGGGTGAGGGGGTGATGGTCAAGTTGTTGTGTTTGGTTTGTTTCGATCACCTTTTGCAAGATGGCAATAAAGTTGTTGCCAACGGTTTGGGTGTTGGGATGGTCCTGCCCGAGTTTGGCAAGAAAAATGTCTAGGGCTTTGACACCACAGTTAGCTGACTCTGCATAACGTTCTAACCCATAGAGAAACATTGCTAAATTATTCAGACTCCGAGCGGTATCGGGATGATCAGGGCCGAGCTGGGCTTCATAGATGGCTAAGGATCGCTGGTAGAGGGGTTCGGCGTCTTCGTAGCGCCCCATGGTGCGGTACAACCCTCCTAAATTATTCAGACTCCGAGCGGTAGAGGGATGATCAGG
>NZ_QXHD01000004.1:3742662-3802573 GCF_011009555.1 Adonisia turfae CCMR0081
TGAGGCCGCTCCCGTTGCACTGACAGCACCCGCTATCGCCGCATAAGATCAAAATTGGTTCCTTAATTCAAAACTTAAGTCATTCACCGTGGGGAGTTTAATGCTCCCCTCTTTTGTCAACAATTCGTGTAAAGCATCTATATGACAGAAAATTCAGTC
The DNA here is from genome assembly GCF_011009555.1 of Adonisia turfae CCMR0081. Lineage (GTDB taxonomy): Bacteria > Cyanobacteriota > Cyanobacteriia > Phormidesmidales > Phormidesmidaceae > Leptothoe > Leptothoe turfae. The sequence goes on from NZ_QXHD01000004.1 coordinate 3,742,822, forward strand.
CCGAAAAACACAGCAACCAAGCCGCCCTTGAATTGGACAACTGTTACCTTTTTTACACTTGTTCATCTTCTTGCTTTGCTAGCTCCCTGGTATTTTTCATGGCAGGCTTTGGGCCTTACCCTATTGCTCCACTGGCTCTTTGGCAGCATTGGCATTTGCTTGGGATATCATCGGCTCCTCAGTCATCGCAGTTTCCAAGTGCCAAAATGGTTGGAATATTTGATTGCCTTGGTCGGAACATTAGCGTTGCAGGGAGGGCCAATCTTCTGGGTTGCTGGCCATCGTCTACACCATGCCCATACAGAAGATGAACAGGAGGATCCCTATTCTGCTAAGCGAGGATTCTGGTGGAGCCACATGCTCTGGATGTTATATCCCGAAGCAAAGTTTTTTGACTCAGACCTATACAGCCGTTATGCTCCAGAGTTAGCAAGAGATCCTGTTTATCGATGGTTAAATCGCAACTTTATACTCTTGCAAATTCCTCTAGGATTATTGCTCTATGGCCTAGGTGGATGGTCCTTTGTGATTTACGGTATCTTTTTGCGGGCGGTGCTGCTATGGCATAGCACCTGGTTTATTAACTCAGTTACCCACATGTGGGGGTATCGCACCTTTACTACTGAGGATAATTCTCGGAATCTCTGGTGGGCTGCTATCTTCACCTATGGAGAAGGCTGGCACAACAACCACCATGCCTATCCTAATGTCGCTCGAGCTGGATGGCAGTGGTGGGAAATTGATGTCACCTGGTGGGCGATTTGGGTATTGAAAACGCTCGGACTTGCTACAAAAGTTGTCAAAATACCTGCCCATGTGAAGCCAACACTCAAACAGATTTTTTGATCACTCTTTACAAGTTAGCAAGCAGAGTCATCATTCCACTGACCGTAAGATGGAAAAGTCTTTCCCCGAATCACCTCAACAGTATGGGGTAACCGTTCCGAAGTGAATAGCCCCAGACATCGTTTAGCGCCACACCGCTGCTGACCAGGGAGACAGAGCCCTTAACCCTACAAAAGAGGGCTGTCTCCCTGGTCAGTTTTGCCATGGGACTCTTCCAGTAAATACCATGCTTTAAGATTTGAATCTAAGGTTTTTATATGGTAGGGATGGCCGTGCAATGCTGACATTTGGACGAGAGCTTTGTGGAGATTTGGCGACGGCTGAAACTCGAGAATGGCTGGTAACAAATGGTATGGGTGGTTATGCCGCTGGTACAGTGGCAGGCATTCTTACCCGGCGTTACCATGGCTTATTGGTCGCGGCTCTGCAACCACCCCTGGGGCGCACGCTGTTGGTAACCAAATTAGAAGAAGCAGTCTATACCAATAAGTCCTATGAGTTGAGCACCAATCGTTGGATAGATGGTAGTGTTTCTCCCCAGGGCTATCGGTTTATCGAAAGCTTTCGGCTTGATGGGAGCATACCAGTTTGGACGTTTGCCCTAGACGATGCCTTATTAGAAAAACGTATTTGGATGCAGCCTGGGGCCAATACAACCTATGTCCGATATTACTTGCATCGGGGCAACGCGGTGAAATTGTCGCTAAAAGCGTTGGTTAACTATCGGGATTATCACGGTAACACCCAAGCACGAAGCTGGCAGATGGAGACCGGATATGTTCCCCATGGCCTTTGTGTGCAAGCTTTTTCTGATGCGATTCCCTACTATCTTTTTAGCGATCGCGGCCAGTTTCAATTACACCATGATTGGTATCAGAAATTTGAGCTTTCCCTAGAGCGGTATCGAGGCTTGACCCATATAGATGATCACCTATGTGTTGCCAGTTTAGCCGTAGAACTGGCTCCAGGTGAATCATTATTGGTTGCGGCTAGTACCGTGGCTGCACCGTCCTTAGACGGGGAGTCGGCCCTGGCCATGCGGCAAACCTATGAACGCCAGTTGTTGACCCAGGCATTCAACATATCAGAACAACAGCATCCATTATCCACGTCAGGGGAGTTTCAACAGCTTGTTTTAGCTGCCGACCAGTTTATTGTTGATCGCCCCTTGGTGAATGAACCTGAGGGTAAAACTGTGATTGCCGGTTATCCATGGTTTGGTGATTGGGGACGGGATACGATGATTAGTTTGCCGGGGCTAACCTTGGCAACGGGGCGTCCCCAAATCGCGCGTACGATTATTCGGACCTTTTCTCGCTATCTGGATCAAGGGATGTTACCTAATCTGTTTCCTGATGCTGGAGAAACCCCTGAATACAATACGGTGGATGCGATTCTCTGGTATTTTGAGGCAATTCGAGCGTACTATGCAGCCACTGGAGATGATGCGCTGCTGAGGGAGATTTGGTCAGAGTTGGCGGCGGTGATTGACTGGCATCAATGCGGTACTCGCTACAACATTCATCTGGATAGCGATGGCTTAATCTATGCTGGCGAGCCCGGTGTGCAGCTAACTTGGATGGATGCCAAGGTGGAGGATTGGGTGGTCACTCCCCGCATTGGCAAGCCGATTGAAATTAGTGCGCTTTGGTACAATGCATTGCGCTGTATGGAACTGTTTGCGCGGGTTTTAGGGAAGCCAGCACAGGATTATAAAACCCTGGCACAGCATACGTTAATCGGGTTCCAACGGTTTTGGTACGGGGCTTACTGCTATGACGTTCTAGATGGTCCCGAGGGCCATGATGCGGCGATGCGTCCGAATCAGATTTTTGCCATTTCCCTACCCTTTGCTGGCGGTGAGGCTGGGGGTGCTTTATTAGAGCCGGAGCAACAACGATCTGTGGTTGATGTGTGTGGTCGAGAACTGCTAACGTCCCACGGGTTGCGATCGCTAACGCCCACCCATCCTCAATATGTTGGTACCTACGGTGGTGATTCGCTGGAGCGTGATGGTGCTTATCACCAGGGCACTACCTGGGGGTGGCTGTTGGGTCCCTATGTGCAGGCACATTTTCGGGTATATCAGGATGCGGCTCGGGCCAGGGAGTTACTTACCCCCCTAGTGCAGCATCTCCATGGGGGCTGTATTGGTAGTCTCAGTGAGATTTTTGACGGGGATGCACCGATGACACCACGGGGGTGTATGGCCCAGGCGTGGACGGTGGCAGAAGTGCTGAGGGTTTGGCAATGGTTGGGTTAAACCTGGTGTTTTCCATGTTTGAGCATCAGCCAGATGAGCACCGGGGCTCCTAGCAGGGCCATGACGGCATTAAGGGGTAAGACCGTTTGATTGCCAGGCACCTGGGCAATACTGTTGGCCACCAGGGCCAACAGGGCTCCTAGTAAGGCAACGGCGGGAACCAGCACACGATGGTCTTGGGTGCGGCAAAGACTGCGCCCCAGGTGAGGAACGGCAACACCTAGAAATGCAATGGGGCCGCAAAAGGCGGTGACGCTGCCCGCTAACAAAGAGGCGCTAAAGATCAGATAACAGCGGACCATTGTCATGGATAATCCCAGGCTGATGGCTTGTTCTTCTCCCAGGAGTAAGAGATTTAAGGGTTTACAGGTAAGTTGGGCAATGGCGAGTCCAAAGATGACGACGGAGAGCAAAATCGGTAGTTGTTGCCAGGTGACGCCGCTAAAGCTGCCAAAGGTCCAGTTTAGATAGGTGAGGGTTTGTTCAAGGTGGCTAAAGTGCAACAGGATAGTCACTAGGGCAGTGGTGATGTAGCCCAGCATCAGCCCAAACACTAGCAGGGCCAGGGAGCTACGTATTTGGTGGGCCATGAGCAGGATCAGGAACATTGCGATCGCAGCACCCACACTGGCGGCTCCGACCACGCTTAGCTGTCCCCACCAGCCAATACTGCCGCCGGTTAAGACAATCAGGGCCGCGCCCAGACTAGCACCGGCATTGATACCAAGGACTGACGGTCCGGCCAGGGGGTTGCGGAATAGGGCTTGGAGTTGGAGTCCGCTGATGGCCAGGGCTGAGCCTGCTGCCATGGCGGTTAGGGAGCGGGGGAGACGGAAATTAAGGATAATTTCTTGCCAGGCGGGCTTAGCGGCGGTGCCGCTCAAGAGAACGGTCAGCACTTCGTTGGGGGGAATGGCGACGGAGCCTAGGGCGAGGCTAGCAAGAAATATGATAATGAGCGCCAGGGTGAGGAGGGTAAGGCCACCGAGGTGGCTGATGGAAAGTGATTTAAGTCGGTGATTAGTTAGTTTGTTGAATATTTTTTTTGGCTGGGAGATGGTTGGGTGTTTTGTATGGGTGGAGTTGAGGGTGTAGATTTTGTTGGCCATAGTTTTTGGGTGGGTGAGGTAAGTTTTTAGTGAGATAGTCTTTATGATTAGGAACTTCCCAACCCCCCCTTTTTGAGGTGCACTGCGGAGTTCTTCTCCCTACCCCTCTAATGCGAGGGGCGTGGGGACGTTGAGGTCCCCACATCAGGAGGGTTTCAGGGAGGAAAGCCCTGAGCAACCCCCATCCCTACTCACCGCTCCCCATCCACAATATTCACCCTCCTCACCTCTGTCTCATACCTCCCATCCCCATACAACCAAACCAACCGGAACCCTGGCTGAGTATCATCCATAGCCGTAACCGCTGGTGTCACCTGCAAACAAGTCGACGGACACCCATAAACCCCAATGCCCCTGGCTGTTTTGTGTTGAAATTCATGGTGAATATGTCCAAAAACAACTAACTTCACCTGCGAAAATTGCTCAATCAGCGCGAAAAACTCATCGGCATTTTTCACGCCTATTTGATCTACCCAATCGATGCCCACAGAGACGGGATGATGATGCAGTGCAATTAAAGTGGGCTTGGGCGGATGATGGGTTAAATAAAAACGCAGTTTTTGTAACTGCTGTTCAGAAAGATGACCTTCGCCAAAGGTGGCATCTAGAAAAACTGAATCAAGCAAAATCAGTTGCCATGGCCCCAGATCAATGGAGCTCAGCCCCTGACTAGCGGGCAGAACCTGGAGTACTTGCTGCAGCATGTCTAAACGATCGTGATTACCAGGTAGCCAGTAGGTGGGAATTTGCAGAGGTGAGAGTGCATCCACCAAATTCCCATAGGCCTCAGCCTCTCCCTGTTCAGCCAAGTCACCCGTCAATAGCAATCCATCAGGCTTACATTGGGCAACCTCCCGTAACACTGCGTTAAAGGTCTGCCAAGTATTACAGCCCCGCAGCTGGTCCGTGGTTTTGGCTAACAAATGGCTATCAGTCACTTGGGCTAAGAGAATAGAATGGCTCATGGTTCTAGCTTTTGGTAATAAACCAGTTCATGGTCAGGTAATAGCTGTGGATGAAAGATCTTAACTAAATCTGCCAGGAGCAGGTGGGGTTTAACGGCCCCACTCTCCCAGTAGTCATTGCCGCCAGTGTCATTGATGCGGGCATTGTTGTTAAAGACGTTGCCCTGCTTAAAGGCATCAAAACTGCCATAGCGAGGGTCGGTTGCGATCGCATCGCCATAACTGAACCAATCTTGACTGACATTTACCCAGACATCAGCTGTCGCCGCCTGGTCAACGACAGACTCAAAGTCAAGCGGTATGGTAACCGTAGACTCATTCTCTTCCCACAGATAAGCAGAACCTGCATCTCTGAGTAACTGGGCGGCATAGCTCTTGCCACCTGGCATGTACCAGGTACCCTCATAACTGAAACCAGAAAAGACCGTTGGCCGGTCTAACAGACCAGCCGTCAGCTCCACTAGAGATTCATACTCAGTCGAAATATCTGTAAAGACCTGCTGAGCTTTAGCCTCCTGGTTAAAGAACAGAGCTGTAAACAGCAGCCACTCAGCGCGTCCGAGGGGAGAGTTTTCCACATATTCTCCTGCCAGGACCACTGGCAAGCCTGCCTGTATCAGACGACCGTAGCCATCAACATCCGGGTCGCCTATACCATAGGTCATGATCAGCTCTGGTTCACTCACGAGTAGTCGCTCTAGATCGAGAGTTTTACCAGAGCTAAAGGCTATGAGTTCCCCTTGTTCAATTTTTTGACGAACGCTAGGAGTATACACAAAGCTGAAGTCATCCATACCTACAAGCCCATCTAACTGGTTCAGCAGTTCTAGGTGAGGCAGGTAGGTGGTAGAAAGTGTAACCACTGTATTGACCGGGACTTGTATGACTTGAGCCTCTTCAAACCCTTCTGGAACCGGAGTTCCGCACTGCACTAGCAGATACTCAAAAGTCTCATTAGCCGCTTGCCAGGGCTGAGTAACGGTAACGACCTTGTAGTGGTTGTAATAGTCAACGGAAAAGCCAGTTGCGTATTTAGGCTGAACTTTGTTGGGAAAGTAGTCTGTGGCAGGGTTGTAGTCTGCGACACAGGCAGCATGATTATCAGCTGTGGCAGGTTCTGATGGAAGTTGTCGGCAGCCAGCCGTCGCCAACAGCCCTAATAGCAAGACGGTTGTTACAGACTTTAGAATAGATGATGTTGACGTGGTCGAGCCCCCCCTATAGTCTCCCTTTACAAGGAGGACAGAGGCCAGCTTTTCAAATCGATCCATTGTTACCCCTCTCCCTACTTGATCAGAAAGTTCCTTTCAAACCCACCTGAACGCTCCGACCTATGCCAGGAAACCCAGGAAACTCTTCAAACTGCTCATCAAAAATATTGTCTAAGCTGGCATTCAATGCCCAGCTGTCGCTTAGAGGCAACCGTAGCTTAAAGTCCAAGGTTGTTCGCCCATCAAGGGTTTCTGAATTACCCCGATCAACAAAAGTATCACTGATGGAGCGTAAGAATAGAGCCGCGTATACCCCATCGCCGGGTTCATAAGCCACACCTAAATTAAAGCTGTCGGCATTGGTAAACGGCAAAGAATTACCTCGATCATCGGGGTTATCACTTTCCCTAATTTCTGGACGATTCCACGTGTAATTTGCAAAGGCAAACACACCGTCAAGCACTTGGTAATTTAGCTCCGTCTCAATCCCGATGGCCTCCACTCGATCAATGTTTTCGAACCTCATGGTATCACTGTCAAAGTTAATGGCATCCTTAATTTCATTGCGATAGAAGGTAACCCTAAATAAGCCCCGGTCGCCGATTTGTTGATCAATACCTACGTCAAAGCTAATGCCAGTTTCAGGTTCAAGGTTTGGGTTGTTGGTGTTGAATGTGGTCAGAAAAAGATCCGATAAGGTAGGCACACGAAAATTGCGAGCAAAGTTAGCCCGAAAATTCGTGGTATCGGTTAAAGCCACCCGTGTACCTAAGTTAAATGAAGTAAAAGAGTCTTCATCAGCCAGATCGTTAAAATCTTGTCGAATACCGGCATTAACACTGACACGAGAGGTGATATCAGCCTGGTATCGAGCAAAAATACCGGTTTGATTAATGCTTTTGTCATAGGCCTCAGTGGTTAAATCTGTCAACAAATTAGTTGTTTCGTTGTCTGCTTGAACATTACGGTAGTCGACACCGTAGGTAATGTTCTGATTATCAGCAAACTGCCAGGTATGCTGCAATTGCCCACCTAGGGAAATTTGATCGATCCTATCTTCTGAAGGCGTATCAAAACTGCTATCGGCAATGGGATCCTTGAAGGTAAGGTCAAGGAAATCACCAAATAATCGTGCTGTTAGCAATGAGTTATCCCCTTGCCCCAGCTTGGATTCATAGGTTAAATCCAGTAGTAAATTTTCTGTATACTGACTATCGTCTTCAGTCAGTGTATTGAACGCACCAAAGCCGCTAGGAGTCGGCACACCACCAGGAACATTTAAATCTTTGGTGAGATACAATGCCCCCAGACTTACCCGATTGCGTTCATTAAGGTCAGCTGCCAACTGAAAATTAAGATTGTTATAAAGCACCTCCGCATTGCTGCGATCACCCTCAAAGTCTGTTGTGCTTAGGCTAAAAGGAAAATCATTTTCTGAATCGGTACGGTTATAACCGAGTCTCCAATCAATATTGCCAGTGTTTCCCCGCACCTGTAGTGCCTGACTGTTATAGCCAAAGCTGCCAAGATCTAAGCTAGTGGTCACCTCTATGCCTTCTTCTTCCAGCGGTCTGCGGGTAATGATATTGATGACACCACCAATGGCATTGGATCCATACAGGACTGAGCCCCCCCCTGGCAGCACCTCAATTTGTTCGACCGCATCGGTTGTAAAGTTCGAGAGATCAAATCCACCGGCTGCACCGATCTCGTTTATTGGACGACCATCTAGCAAAATCAGGGTTTGAGCTGTTCCACCTCCCCGAATAAACTGACCACTCTGAGAGCCCAACTGACCACCGGCTGTACCTTCGCTCAATATTCCGGGTAGATAGAGTAGGGCTTCATCAACAGTGCGGGCTCCCTGCGTTTCAATTTGCTCGCGATTAATCACATAAACAGGTTGTGTTGATTCACGAACAGTGCCTTCACGACGAAAAGGAGAGTAAACAGGCTGATCAAGGATACTTTCAACAACATTAATCCGAATAACGTCATCTACCTCAGGAGTCTGAGCTAATTCAGATTTTTCTAGTTTGGTTGTTTCTCCAGCCCAGGCAGGTGATGCCAATAGAAAAGATAGAAGCGTTAGAGAAGCAGGGAACTTGGACATAGTAGACATTGGTCTTTTGGTTTTAAGTGTGTATTGTGTGGAGAAACGAACAACCAAAGGATCACCTTTATCCCCCAAACCCTTCTCCTGAAGAAGGAAGGCAGTAAGAGAGGAGATTTTTTGAGAAAAACAAATTCTTTCAAGCCAAAAATTCTCTCCTTGAGGAGAAGGAGAGGGATTTAAGGTGTGGAGGCCAAAGCAACTTGCAGACAAAAGTTAAGGCTAGAGCCATGCTTCAGATGACTATTTAGCTATGCCACTGAAGCTAAAGACCGTATGCATAGACTCTAGTCAATTCTGTTTCAAGGGCTATAGACATATCGACAACAAACTCGCCGTTGGAGCCTGGACCGGGCAAAAAAGATTTGATTCACATCCGTACCTCGCAGATATTTTAAGTCACAGCATCGGCGGGCGTTCTGACTGAGAGGCATAAACAAAGTTTAGAACCTCTTTCACAGCTGCGGGACAGTGGTAGATTTTCACTACGCTTTCCCCATTAACTCCAGTGGCTGCTCCCCACTAGAACCGATCCAGAGTAAAATCATATCACACTGATCTAAACTGAGATGTTCAGATTAGATAACTAGATACTGTTGGCCTCCTCAAAAGACTTTTGCCTGAGCCACCTTGTGAGCGACCTTGATAACCAATGCCTATCCAGGTCGCTCCCCACCATTCTATGAATCTGCAACGGCGATCATTAATCTGTTTACTATGCCTCAGCCCAGCTTGACTATTAAAGCGACGTATTCGACCTTGAGTGCATCTGAGCTGTTGAGTAAAGTAGCACCGCAATATAAAATGCCGAATCCTGTCTCCTGCGAGTTTTGGCATAGGGGGCTCAATGACACCTATAAATTATCTTCCGAAAAAGATGATTTTATATTGCGGGTGTATCGACACAATTGGAGGACACGCTCAGAAATAGAGTTTGAACTAGCGGCACTGATGCACTTACATAAGCAGGGGGCAGCTGTTGCTATTCCTATTGAAAGAAAGCAAGGAGGGTTTATTACCCCGATTATGGCTCCAGAAGGAGAACGATACGTTATTATCACTCAGTTTGCCCAAGGAAATATCTTAAAGTTTAACGATCCAAAAGATGCAACTCTCTTTGGTCAGGCAGTGGCAGAAATACACAGTTGTTCTTCAGGATTTGAGTCTAATGCTAGCCGCTATACGCTAGACCTCAAACATCTTATCGATGAGCCTTTGGTCAAGATCCAACCTTATTTAGCAGAAAGGTCCTCAGACTGGGAGTTCTTAAGTGAGTTAGCCAACAGTCTTTTTACAATTGTTAATGCTACAGAGGTAGGTAAGTTGGACTATGGGTTTTGCCATGGTGACGTTCATGGAGAGAATGCCCATGAGCATGGTGGCAAGGTCACACACTTTGATTTTGACTGCTGTGGTTTAGGTTGGCGCGTTTATGATCTGGCCACATTTAGGTGGGTGATTAGGCTGCTTGGCAAAGAAGATGCCCTATGGTCAAGTTTTCTAGAGGGATATAGGTCAAAGAGAGAGATTTCTGATTTGGATTTAAGTCTTGTCGAACCGTTTATTGCCATACGAGATATTTGGTTCTTTGGGCTTAATACCGGTCATTCCCTGGCCCAGGACTGGCTCAATGATGACTATATTAATTTTCATCTAAATTTTCTCAACCAGATATCTGAAAAGATCAGCTCAGGTAACTAATTAGACCTAAGGGTGGACAGGCTAATCGCTCGCAAGCGACTGGACAAACTGTTTACCACAATCCTTACAGAGATAACACTGCTTTCCTCGACGACGACCATTTTTTGATAGCTGTTTTGACTGACAGTGCGGGCATATCATTACTTTCATTACATTGGTGGCACGATCATTCCCAACATGCGGTTCTAAATATGACACTAGTAAGTCCTCAATCTGCTGTGTCAAGCGCTGACGATGCTCTTGGTCAGAGGTGTGTAGAGCCTTCAGAATCAAGGCATTAGAACTGTGCACACACACTTCGGCCAGAAGGTCACATTGGGCTTGCCCTAAGGATGAATTGCGCTGTTGTAGAATGTTGGCCAGGAAGTCAATGGCTTCTTGGGTCATGCTGTCGTCAATCGACTGGAACATATCGCGAGCGGTGTAAAACTGGACAAACACCACTCTAGATACGGGCTGCTCAAACAGCTCTACTGCTGAAGATATAAGGGCATGAATCATTGGCCGCAGGGGTAGCTGCACAATTTCTGGCGTATTAATATGGGCCCAAAACTGCTTGACGCGTTCCACATGGCGCAGCTCCATCGCGTTAAAAATAGCCGCTTTATCTGCAAAAAACTGATACACAGACCCAATGGCTGTCCCAGCTTTCGCTGCAATTTGATGGGTGGTGGCAGCGTTATAACCAACCTCATCAAAAACTGCCGCCGCCGCATCTAAAATTTTTTCCACCCGCTCTTTGCCCCGCTCTTGCTTGGGCTGTCGACGAAGATTTTTTGACAAATGCGACTGGTCTGTCATATTTTTAAAACACGACGGATTCCTCACAATTTTATAACTAACGGAGACCCCCATGAAGTCTATGCTTTTTGGTGCGCCCTGGTTATTGGCGCACAGGTCTATGCTGGCAGTGGATCAACCGCGCAAAATGTCGCTGTATGGCAGTGACTACGTGATGTGGAAGGATGCCATTGGAGACATTCATGCACTGCCCAATGCTTGCCCTCACATGGGAGCCATGCTGTCAGAAGGATGGTGTGAAACCAACAGCGGCACCAGTACGGTAACCTGTCCATTTCATGCCCTTGCCTTTGATGGCAAGGGCTGTACGGTATTGCCTGGGTCAGGTAAGAAAACGCTGCCTCAATTAAAGCCGTTAAAACTCTTTATTCAGGGCGATTTTATCTGGTCCTATGGGGATCATCAGCCAAAAATTGGGATTCCCACAGTGTTGGATGATGTGGCCAAAACATATAACTTTGTGGGTCATACCGCTGATATCAGGGTTGAAACTGATTTACTGACGATGCTGCTCAACATGCATGACTATAACCATCAAAACGGTACTCACCGAGATTTATTTCGGATTACTGAGGTAGAATTTCATCAGTTTGTTGATCAGGGGCATCGCTCCCATGCGTTTTATGAAATGCCCACTGAACCTTATTCTCTATTAGAGAAAGTGAGAAAGCCAGATCTCTTTCTATTGCCTAATAGGCTGAAAGCTCACCTGGAGAACCATTTTCCATCTTTGGTTATTTTTCATGGAGAAACTCCATTGGGTAAAATTGCTCAATGTCATCTCTTTATACCTGAAGCGGAAAACCGAACTCGCACATATATCTTGTTGTTTGGTCAGGTAAAACACCCTCTATTTAATCTGCTAGGTGACAGCTTTCTTAACTTTAGCAAAGTGGTTGTCGAACAAGATGCAGATATTCTGGGCAAAATTTACTCTGATACACCTAGAAAAATCAAGCTCAACAATGAAGTGGGTATGGACTGGGTACGTCGTAACTTTGAAAGTTTTCCAACTGTTGTCGAACCTAATCTTTCAAAGTAATGGAAGGTAACAAGCTATATTGAAATTTTGCTTAGAGATTGTTATCTTCTGACCATTTTTTTAACTCTTCTAGAAAGCCTAGGGCAGTACAACCAAACGTTGTGATTTCGTAAGCCACGGCAATGGGTCTTGTGCTGATTACCTGGCGTTTCACGAGTCCTGCGTCTTCCATCTCTTTAAGACGCTGGTTCACCATTTTCTTGCTAGCACCGCCAATCTGACGAGCGAGATCATTAAATCGCACGGGGCCATCTTTGAGATGCCAGAGAATTGAGCCTTTCCACTTTCCCCCTAAAACTCTCATTCCTCGTTCAATGGAGCAAGGCTCCAGGCAAGGCTCAACTGCCCGTTTACGACCATGACTATCGGTTTCAATTTCTATGGCCAAGCCCATGACTGGTTACTAAAAGTATACTGGTTGACTATCGTATCTTAGATTTGTACGGTATGCGTGTCTGGTTTTTATTCCTTAAAGGAACTCCCATGCACGATATTCATCTGTATACGGCTTCAACGATGAACGGTTGGAAGCCACTGATTTTTTTAGAGGAAGCAGAGGTTGGCTATGAACTAACGCCGATTGACTTTAGTCAAAAAGAACAGAAGTCTGATTGGTATATACGGCTGAATCCGAACGGACGTATTCCTACGATTGTGGACCGAAGTAATGATGATTTTGTTGTCTTTGAGTCGGGGGCCATTCTCTGGTACTTAGCGGAGAAATATGGGAAGTTTTTACCTGAGGATAGAAATTTGCGATCGCAAACCCTCCAATGGCTTATGTTTCAAATGAGCGGAATTGGTCCCATGATGGGGCAGGCCATGTATTTCCAGAGAATCGCCGAACCTCAAGGACATCGAGATGAGTTTGCCATCAACCGCTATGGGGCAGAGTCACGCAGACTGCTTGAAGTGTTAAACAACCAGCTTGACAATAAAGATTATCTTGTTGGTGATGACTTTAGCATCGCTGATATCGCTATGTACCCGTGGGCAAGATCTTATTATTGGGCCAAGGTTTCGGTAGATGGGTTAAACAATCTAAAAGCCTGGTTTGAACGCATCGATGCTCGACCCGCCACTCAGCGTGCCCTTGAGATTCCCAAGCCGTTTCCTGCCTTCTTTGGCAAGGGGGATGTGGCAACATCGGAAGCTGCTAATGCCAACCGTTTCAGAAGCGATGTTAAGTAATAATTTTATAGTCTTTATCTCTGTCTCAAGATCAAATAGTTGATGAAAACTTTCCAAAGACAATGGTCGTATTGTGACCACCAAAACCGAAAGCATTAGATAGAGCAATGTTCACGTCACAGCTATGGGGTTTGCCAACCGTATAGTTCAGGTCACAGTCTGGATCAAGAGATTCCACATTAATAGTAGGAGGAACAACATTGTATTGTGTAGCGAGGATGGTTGAGATCGCTTCAATCGCCCCCGCTGCCCCCAGTAAGTGACCAGTCATACTTTTCGTGGCAGATAGCTGCATCTGATAAGCATGCGTGCCAAAAACCTGTTTAATAGCGTTCGATTCTGCCACATCGCCTAATGGTGTTGAGGTGGCATGCATATTGATGTGATCCACCTTATCAGGGGTAATTTGGGCATCCTGCAATGCCCGTTTTAGTGCCAGAATCACACCAGCACCTGATGGGTCAGGGGCCGCGTAGTGATAGGCATCGGAGGATGCACCAAATCCCAGCACTTCGGCGTAAATCTTTGCTCCTCGGATCTGGGCATGACTCAATGTCTCTAAAACAAGCGCACCAGCCCCTTCACCGAGAACAAACCCATCGCGTGTAGCATCAAATGGACGGCTCGCTGTCTCAGGGGTGTCATTACGGGTCGAAAGGGCACGCATGGTAGCAAAACCGCCCACACCCAGCGGTGTAATCGGCGCTTCACTACCACCACAGACAATCACATTGGCATGCCCCTGTCGTAATAGCAGCACTGCATCCCTAATTGCATCATTTCCAGTAGAGCAGGCGGAAACAACGCCGTGATTAGGTCCTTTTAAACCGTATTGCATGGCAATCATGCCAGAGGCCATATTGCCAATCATCATCGGAATCATGAAGGGGGAAAGGGAATTAGCCCCCTTCTCTAACAAGACTTTTGATTGGGTTTCAAGCACCTGCAGTCCCCCAATACCTGAACCAAAGACAACACCGACAGCATCACGTTCGTCTTGCGGCCAATCGGTTAGGGCTGCATCGTTAATCGCTTCACTGGTAGCTGCCAGGGCATATTGGCAAAATCGATCCAGACGTTTTGCCTGCTTACGATCCATGTAATTTAAAGGATCAAATCCTTTCAGCTCACAGGCAAAGCGAGTTTTGAAGGAACTGGCATCAAAGCGAGTTAGGGGAACAGCTCCACTCTCACCGCGCCCCATTGCTTTCCAGAACGCATCAACGGAAAGACCAATGGGGGTAATTGCACCCATGCCAGTAACTACAACTCGCTCTTGAGAATTCATAAGGTAATCAAACGGTTTTACTTCACTAAAGTTATCGTAATATAATACCGACCAATCGGTTTTTTTGGTGGGCTTGATGGGCAAAGGCGAACAAACGCGACAGGCAATCCTAGAAACGGTAGCCATTCTGTTTAATGAGAAGGGCTATGCTGCGACATCCATGCAGGATATTACCCGCGCTACTGGGATTCAGCGGGGAGGGATTTACAATCACTTTTCCAGTAAAGACGAATTAGCCTTGGAAACGTTTGAATATGCTCTATCTGTTCTTAAAAAACAGTTAATACGCGGCATAGCTCCTCAAAAAACGGCTGTTGGTCGATTAAAGGCAATTGCGACCACATTTGCAGAGCTTTACAGCCAAAATCCACGGTTTCCCTGTGGTTGTCAGGTGCTGAATACGGCTGTTGAAGCCAAGCGACATATGCTACCGCTACGACAAAAGGCACAGGAAGCGATGAATCAGCTGAAAGCCTTAATTGTGGAGACGGTTGTTAACTGTGTTGAGCAGGATGAATTGCCGAATGCGGTTGATGGAGATGAGATCGCAACCATATTCATTGCTACGTTGGAAGGGGCTATGTTGTTAAGCGTTTTATACGATGATTCTGTTCATCTACATCGTGCGGTCAATCATCTTCACGGGTACATTAATAGTTTGGCCACCGGATCCAAAGCTTAGAAGTTAATAGAAATAATGGCTAAGAGAGTCTTCTTGCCACTATCATTTTGCAAAACTCTTTCTTGACTTAACCGCTGGACCAATCAGGTCAATTCGATCGGTCCAAATGCCCCCTGCATAGTTTGAGGGTAAGTCCCTAAGCCGCTCTGGATCATCAAAACCTTGGGAGAAGCCTTCGCCGTTATAGTCACCAACTAGGAAAACCTTGGTGCCCACATTGTTCATGCGTTGCAGAAATCGGTTGGGCCAGCCCCATAACCAGGGGGCAACGTTGGCAGGGACCAGAAGCATGTTGCGATCGCACCTATCCGGTACCCATCCAGTCCAACCCAAAGCTATATAGCGAATCAAACATTGTTTTAGTCGACGTGGCCACAGCGTCCGAATCGTGGGAAATTGTTCGCGAATAATACCAACCGGCTGGTCTGCACCATACACCATAAATTGTGCCTGACGTTCAGGAGGTAGCATCGCTAATCGCTCAGCTAAAAGCTCACCCTCCTTTGGATCCTGACTTTTCACATTAATAACAAAATTACGATCAGGAAAGGCATTGAACACCTCGTCCAGTGAGGGCATCATACCAACACCTCGTCCACGAAATGGATAGGTTTTTCCGCCATCGGCGGTATACCCATAACCAATGTCAAGGGCCTGTAGACTATCTAGAGTTTGCTCACGGGTAACACCAGCACCATTAGTACGACAGTCAATGGTCCAATCGTGAAATACAGCAAAATGCCCATCAGTCGTTGGGTGAACATCCAGCTCAACGATGTCAGCGCCATAGTCAAACGCCGCTTTCATCGACGGCAGCGTATTTTCAAGATAGTCATGGGGCACGGATAACATCCGTTCAGCAGTGCACGTATCATTGGTTAACCCCTGGCGATCATAGCCTTGACTCAACCCACGATGGGCCACCAATATCGGAGAAAGACCAATGGGTTTCACCCAAAAAGAAGCATTACTAAAATAGAGAAAACCGATGGCTGCCATCAGCACAATAGCCACTAGCTTCTGAAATTTACGCCGTTTCCTGACCATAAATGAACAACACCCAATTGTCATTACATGCTTGTTTCCAGTAATGCCTGAACAACAGGATGAAAGTCCTGCCATTGATTAAAGACATTCTCTGCCCACTGGTTTACCAGCTCATAATGCTGGGTGGCATTCTCCGCTCGCAGAATGTCATTAATTGTTAAATGACCTAAACAATCGGGCGGCTCTAACCAGACAAACTGATCTTTGTGTTGAACCACCTTTACCTTTATGTTAGAAAGCTCGCCAGCCGAAACATCTAACTTAAAATAGGCATATAGACTCGATAAATGAACATTTAACGAGCTGATGGTCTGACGACTTGGTTGACCTGGATGTTGAATCGAATAGGTGTCTACCGTCAGATCATGAACGGCCCAATAGGCAAAATCAGAATACTCGCGGGCAAGCACTTCGCCATACGTTGCCCAGCACCCCGGTGTGGATAACAGATAGCTGTGGGCAGCCCCATCAATATCGTCTGTTTCAGCCCCACAGGAGAAACACTTGATCAATGCCATAGCCACGATTCCCATACTTGATCGGGACACCCATCAGTATAGCCATAGCTTTAAAGATGTTGTAATTGCTCAACTCGGTTGCAAGAGAAATAAGGGATATGCTCAAAAATAAAGTCCCCCATAAAAGATTGTCGTAAAAGGTCTAAGGTTCTAGTTTTTAGGTCTACCTTCCAGTCACTTGGATGAGGCTAAATTGCCTAGTCCCTAACACCGAACACCTATCACCTGACACTACCGGGGATTTTATTTATTCACAGATCCCTTAACACTTATCTACTTAACCAAGAAGACCCAACCTACTTAAACCTCTCCCATATCTACCGTGTAGTGTCCCACCAGCGTGATTCTCTCATAGGACATCGGATACACATGCAAAAGATTGGGATTCTCCTGGTCTCGGTGTAGTACAACACCATTGAGACCAATATCGATGCGATAATCAACGACCCGATCATCACCATCAAGCACCATAGCCATAAATGGATGTTCCGTTGGATTGATCCGCTTTAAATCTTCATAGTCTTGCGTAAAGGGTGTCCCAAAGCCTAAAGGTCTATAAATGCCATCACTATAGTCTTCAGGAGCTAGCTGAGGAATTGCGTCCATATCCAATCCAGTTAAGATCAGCTTGCGCGTACCTTCACTGCCATTGAATACAATCTCCACCTCCTTGAGAGGTTCAGTAGCTAAGGGGGAGTCAATTTCCCGCCCGATTACTTTATCGAGAGTTTCAATTTGGCTATAGTCAGACCCCCACAGCCGGTTTTCATCATAGGTACCAGGGGGCACAAAGCTATGAAACTGTAGATCCGAACTGCGGAGATCTGCCCAAGTAGTTCCAACGATGTCGCCAACAATCAGGTTTGACTTTTTATCTTGTTCTCCAAGGGCCATAATCTCTGCATCAGCTAAATCGGTAGCCGTGACCTCCGACTCTTTGACCACATCTCGAAAAGCACCTAAATCAAGCTGCATGCCTTTAAGGAAACCAAATTTTGGCCAAGCCTCCAGATTGCGTGCCTGTGACCAATAGCTAACAGGGTTAAGATCCGAAACGATATCGGCATAAGCACCCCGAGGGAAATCGAAATATCCCTGATAAATAGTTTCCTGACCCGACGGTGTTTCAGCGTAGATTGCCAGTTCCCAGTAACTTGCGCCCAAACAATTATTGGTGAGGCCAATTGACAATTGATCAGCGCTGTAACCACCTAATCCACCCGGAATATCAATGTGTTCAGAGCCAGCAGCAAATATCACCCGCTGGCGATTAAACTCACGTTCGGTCAAAAACCATCGTCTCAATGCAGGGTTATTCTTAGCAAACTCTGGCACTTGGGGAATAAGCCGGCTGAGATCGATATTACGTAGATTAAGGGTTGTTTCTCCATCAGGACCAACAATGTCAAATGTGACATCTGTTTGATAATTATCGCCAACCTGAAAACCAATAGTTGAGCCGACAAAGGTGGAATCTTCGGCTGGCGTTTGGAGCGCCATCTGCTCAATATTCTTATTGCTATAACGACTAATAAACAACAAGAATCCTGAACCTGAAATAATTGCGGGGACTAAAAACCATAAAAGAAAATTTTTCTTACGGGGCAAAACCTCTTTGGAATGAGACGATTTATCAGACAGAATTTGCTCTTGATCTTGGGGCAAAAGAGTCATGGTAGAGCTGAGATTTGTACGTGTACATAAGCGATATTACTTAATATTTATAGAATTTTCTTGATCTAAGACCACATGAAATTTATTACAAAGGGACCCCCTGTTGAAATTACTTAGATAATTCCGCCTTAAGCTTGTCAAAAAAAGACGATTTTTTTCAGTAATATTCCGTATTTTAAAGTTTTTTTAGTAAAAAAACATACTTTAGACTACGCAAAAAACATGGAATCATTAACAATATTATTTTTTTGTAATTTTGAAGCTTATTTATCCTGTTGTTAGCAAAACCCCTGGAAATACGTTGTTATTTTTCTTTTTTCGATAAAAACAAATGCTTTTTTGTACGTATACATACCTGTCTATATGTCTGTATATCTATACAATTTGCGGTATAGTTACGGTGTAATACTGATAATGAAGTTTGTGATTTTTATTGTGTTTAAATAATGAAAAAGAATCCACATTTATAATACTAAATACCTATTATTATAAATGTAATTGATACTAATTCCCTGCAAAAATAGCCTTTAAGAAAGTATTTAGAGCATTTTTAGAAGGATTCGCTGACTATAAGTTCGCTAACGTCTAAAAGCTTGGGTAAATCCAGTATTTGTATAATCTGATCCCCATAAGGCACTTGTCCTTGAGCATAGTCACTGCCCATAATTTGAGCATTATCAGTGACTTCTTGAATATCGCTTAAAGTTGCAGAAAATAGTGCATCACGAATCTCTTCTACAACAATAGCTATAAGACTGTCCTGATACTCTACAACAATAGCTTTAGGCAATCTTTGTAACGCCTTTAGGGGCAACCCTAAGGACTGAGTAATATCGATCACAACTAAAACTTTGCCTCGTAAATTGATAGCCCCAATAATGTGTTTTGGACAGCAAGGAACAGGAGTTGCCTGGCTAATAGTGATAAATTCTCGCACCAGATTGGAGTCAATACCAAAAAGATTATCACCTAAAGAGACGACGATTAAGGCTCTAGACTCCGTAATTGCGCTTTTCTCATCAAGTGACTGCCTCAGGTTTTTAGCTCGCTGATGAAAGATTGCTCGATCCTCAGGAGTGACCGCAGGTGCAAATGTTGTTATAGAAGTATCATCTAATAACTGTGTTTCAGAAAGTGCTTTCTCAGGTTGAGCGCGATAAAAATCATCGGCTAAAGAGCGAGTAACAGAGATGACCTGCTGGATTTCCCCAGTTTTGAACCAGGCTTGGGGAGAGTTTAAGATCAAAATATCGCTTTCATCTGTGACCATGCCTGAGAAAAATCTTTTTAGGTTAAGATTGGATTCCTCTTGTTGTTTATCCATATCAGCTTTGATATCTGATGCAGATAATTCTTTAATTCCTTGGACTGAGTTCACAATGATGCCTATGTTTAAATCTGCCTGTTGGAGAACAATAATGCTGTCGCTCAGATGATAATGTCGCGGTTGGGACTCATGATTAACTTGGAGGTCAACAATAGGTAAGGTGTCCCCGCGTCGATCAAGGACTCCAATGACACCCAGGGGTGCATTCGGAATGAGTACAAGCTCCGGTAAAGCAAATACTTCCTCAACGTAAGCTGTGTCCACTGCGGCTTGACACTGATTGATTTCAAAAAGGCAATAGGATGTTTCCATAATTGTTCTCTAATCGATTTCCTTTGAAGCTTGTTCGTACTGCTGAATAATTTCAGCAGCTGTGAGATTCCCAAATTTGGCGATTCTAGTGTCTCCAGGAAGTTGTCGAAGAAGATTGAGGGCTGTTTTTTGCATTTGCAGGCTAACATCTTCCAGGGAATCATCTAGAACCTGAAGTCTATCCTCAGTTATGACCGTTGCCTGTGGGAGCTGTTGCTGGGGCAGAGCCAATGATTCGCTGGCTATGGGTTTGATAACCGTATCTGCTGGCCGCTGGTAAGTAATAGATTCTTCAAACATTTTGACCCAAAACTTATCAGGATTTTGACTGTGAAGCTCAGTGTGTCCCACCAGGAGATAACCCAAGGGAGCAAGCGCATTATGGAATTTATCTAACGCCATTTTGACAGCTGCGTCACTAAAGTAAATAAAGACATTGCGACACAATATTAAATCCATATCTCTGAAATAACAGAATGGATTTAAAGATGAGTTATCGAGTAGGTTGCCAATTTGAAAGCTGACCATAGTTTTGATGTCATCGTTAATATGATACTGATTGTTTGCTTGTCTAAAAAAACGTTTCTGAATCTCTGGATCAATTCCCCGAAAAGACCAGGGACGATAGAGTCCTTTGCTGGCTTTCTCCAGTGCTACCGAGTTAATGTCTACTCCTAAAATTGTCAGATCCCAGTCCTTGATATTTGGGATTAAATCGTAAAGCAGCATGGCGATGGAATAGGGCTCCTCACCCGTTGAACAACCGGCACTGCAAATACGAATTGTTTTTGTCTGAGCCTTACGTTTAAGTAAATCTGGAAAAATATGATTTCTTAATAAATTAAACTGCCCTTTATCTCGAAAAAAGAAACTCTCGGTATTCGTGATTGCTGTGGTTAAACTGCCCCACTCCTGCTGACTTTTGTATGTCTCGGTGGCCAGTAATCGATAATAGGCTGTTATGGAATCTGAACCTATGATCTTAGCCCTGCGGGTAATCGTTTCTTTGAAGACTGCCTGATCGTTTTCTCTAATAATGATGCCAGTGCGCTTGACAATCAGCTGGATAAAAGCTTGAGTCAGCTCTGGACTTAAGGGCTCTATGGATGACACAGTGGGTTTTTACTCTGAATTTTAAGATAAGGACTAATTATTGGAGTTCGAGCGAAAACTGTTGAACAACTCTTAAAACGGTCGGCCCAATAGCCTGGATGGGTAAAACCTGTTGGGCTGCCCCCAGGTCAATGGCTTCTTTAGGCATCCCAAACACAATGGACGTTGCTTCATCTTGGGCAATAGTTAGCCCCCCTGCATCGGTGATAGCTTTCATTCCATCTGCACCATCACATCCCATTCCTGTTAATAAAATTCCAATGGCTCTACGTCCATAAAATTGGGCAATTGATTTAAATAAGGTAGTCACAGAAGGACAATGTCCATTGACCAGAGGTGATTTTGAGTGAATAAATCGGCCTTGATGATCAATCTCTAGGTGTTGACGCTCGGGTGGAAAATAAATGTTGCCAGGTTTAGGGCGTTCTCCGGCTGGGGCGATCTGGATTGAGAGGTGACAGGATTCATCCAGCCAGTCTATCAGTCCCTGTAAAAATCCAAGGCTGATATGCTGCACACAGACTATCGGTAGGGGGAAATCTGCAGGTAGCGATGTTAATATCTGCTGTAATGCCAGGGGACCACCGGTGGAAGAGCCCACTGCTAAAATTTTGGGTCTGCTACTTAGTTTTATGGATGAGGCGATTTGATTATGACGGAGCAATGCCTGATGAGGCTTAGATTTTTGTTGTTTTTTCTTAAAAACTTTGACACCAGATAGTATCTTTATTTTATCAATCAGAGCTTGCTTAAGTCGTATATTGTCGCTGTCTAATCCAGCTTTTGGTTTAGGTAAAATGTCCACTGCTCCAGCCTCTAGCAGTTGAAAAATACGATGAGTATCTTCTTCTTCTTGCACTGAAGCACTGACCACAAGTATAGGTAGTGGGTAGCGCAGCATGACCTGGGATGTGAATTCAAGACCATTCATATGGGGCATGAAAAAATCGGTGCAAATCACATCGGGACGTGTGTCAGGAATAAGGTGTAATCCTTCCAGTCCAGTTCGTGCTGTCCCCACAATTTCAATATCAGGTGAGGAACTGAGAATTTTTTTGAGAATTGCCAGGGCAACGGGAGAGTCTTCAACAACTAGAACACGAATAGACATCAGGTGCTAAGAATAAATAGGTACTAAATAAGTTTTGCTAAGGTTTCTAAAAGGGCCTCCTGATTAAATCGACCTTTAAGAATATAGGCACTTGCCCCTGCATCTGCACCACGCTGGCGATCAGCAGCCGAGTCTAACGTGGTTACTAGAATAATGGGTAAATTTTCAAATTTTTGGTGCTGACGAATTTTGGTGGCCAGGGAAAACCCATCAAGGTAGGGCATTTCTACATCAGAGACAACGGCATCAAATGTGCCACTCTGGAGAGTGTTGTAACCTTCGAGACCATTGTTAGCTGTAACGACGACATAACCAGCACCCTCAAACAATCGTTTTTCCTGAATTCGAACAGGCGGTGAATCCTCCACTAAGAGAATGACAGGTTTTCTCTGGGTGTTTGATTTAGTTATAGTGAGTGTTTCAGATCGCGACTGTTGCTGTACCGACTTAAGTAGGTCTGGCGCATTGAGAATCATACAGATTTCTCCTGAACCCAAGACGGTCGTCCCAGAAACATTGCGCACCCGCTTGAGTAGCTTACCCAGAGGTTGGCTCACCACCTCCTGTTGACTAATCAATCGATCGATAAAGAAACCGACGTGATCATTACCAGCATTGAGGATCATACAAGGTCGGGTATCATCAGAACTTAAGCCTGGTTGAGCAACCCAATCGTAGATGGGAGAGTTAGATAGCTCTAAAACATCGGTTAAATTGGCCACTGGAATAGCCTGGTCGCCTAACATAATTGTGTATTCTCCATCGCTGGTCAGAATTTGCTGAGGAGAGATCAGTAGGGTTGTTTTTAGAAACTCAATGGGTGCAGCAAACATCATGCCCTGGGTTTCCACTAGCACCACATTGGCTGTACTTAGAGCTGTGCTAAGTTGTAGGCGAAACGTGGTGCCTTGCCCGAGGGTAGATTCGATCTGAATATTTCCTTTGAGTTTTTCGACCTGGTTGCGGACAATATCTAACCCGACACCTCTACCAGAGATTTCAGTAATAAAGCTACGGGTTGAAAAACCAGGTGCCAGAATTAGCCGTTGAATTTGGCTGGTGGACATGGTGTCCAGTTCATCTGAGCTATAGAGTTTCCGTCGAACAGCGGTTTGTTTGATTTTTTCTAAATCTAGGCCTCTACCATCGTCTGTGATTTCAATGATTAGACTCATAGCCGTTTGATAAGCTTTGAGCCGTAGGGTAGCCACAGCGGGTTTACCCAGGGTTTCGCGTTCGGCTGAGGGTTCAATCCCGTGGTCGATGGCATTGCGCACAAGATGCATAAGGGAGTCTTTGATGCCTTCTAATAGCCGCTTGTCACCGGTGGATTCTGCCCCTTCAATGGTGAGATTGATGGTTTTAGACTGTTGTTTGGCTAGATCACGAACGACACGCTGTAGGGGTTGAAAGAGGGTGGATAAGGGCAGCAGCTGTAGTTTACGAACCTGATTTCTTAACTCTTCGGAGACCAGCTCAAGCTTAGTGCTGTTGCTTTGCAGGGTAGATCTCAAGTTTAAGATCAGGGTTTCTAAGCGATCTTCATAGGACTGGCCTGGGACAGCCTGCGGTTTATTTTTGTTGGCTTGCCATTCTTCCCAAAGCGTCATTAGCTGATCAGTTTGGGTCGAGGTTTGGGCGATTTGAATACGGGTGACGGCTAACTCTTCTGCTTGGGTCGTTAAGCTATCAAGATCGCGCAGTTGAACCCGAATGGTTTCGGTTTGGGGGGTGTCTTTATTGCCAGCTGGGTTGGCTGGGGTGAGTTCCAGCGTTGGCAGCGCGTTGGTGTCGACGTCGGCTAACGTTGCAACATCGGTAGGAATGTCAACGCCTGTGGGAATGGCGGTTGGCGGTAGGAGTCTGGTAAGGGTTTCCAGGAGCTGTTCAGTGTCGACGTTGGTGGGTATACCAGTGACGGCTTCATGGGCCAAATCAGCGATCGCATCTAGACCTGCATACAAGTGATCGCTGACCACCGCATCCAGCGACAGAGCCTGATTTTGAATACCACCCAGAATGTCTTCCACCCGATGGGTGAGGGCTTCTATCGATTCAAGGCCTGCACTTCTGGCATCCCCTTTCAGACTATGGGCCTCCCGTAACAATACCGATAAAGACTCCTGATCGTCAGGAGTCTGCTCTAAATTTAGAAGATTGGACTCTAGTACTTGCAGTCGTTCTGCCGTAGTCGTTTGATAAATCTGTCGCAGTTCAGGGTCAGCGATCAAATTGGCGCTGACGATCGCATCAGGTGCAGGGAGTGGTGTGGCTGGCACCTCGAACCCTTTTGTCACCTCATCTAACCGTTCAAACACTTGAGATAACACTACCTGGCTGGGTTCACCGGTCGTGGCTTCGTGGATCAGCTGACTGATGGCATCTAACGCATCTTCCAAACAACTGCCAATGTGAGCGGTAAAGGAGATGGTTTGACGCTGAATATTGTTGACAATCTCTTCAATAACTTCGACAAGATCGGCAATCTCGTCCAGTTCAGTCGCCCTAGAGTCACCTTTGAGACTATGGGTTTCCCGTCGCATTAGCTCCAGGGTGGTGGCATCATCCGGACTGTGCCCTAGCTGTTGAAGGCTAGCTTTTAAGGCTTGCAGACGATCATGACTGGTTATCCGATAGATCTCTCGCAGCTCATCATCGTCGATGTAAAGAGTTTTGACCGTGGGGTCTAAGCCAGGGGCTGGTGTAATAGTGGTTGAGGCTACAACCGCCTTGAGAAAATCCAGGGTCTGATTATAATCTATATCAATGGAGTCACCCGTAACCGCCTCGTGCACCAGTTGACCAATGGCATAAATACCCTGATAAAAGCAATCGCTGATATCCGGGGTAAACTCAGCCTGTTGTTGCAGGGCTTTGATTAACTCCTCTAGTTCCTGAGCCAGGATCGCAACAGCATCTAGACCAATGACTTTGGAGTCGCCCTTAAGACTGTGAAATTCTCGCCGCGAATCTTCGAGAATAATTGAATTATGGGGATCTTCTGTTAACTGTAGCAGACTAACTTCCAGGGTGTTGAGTCGCTGTGTGCTGGTTTCTTGATAGAGGCTGCGCAGTTCTGCATCTTGGATCATCATGCGTTTGAGTCATCGGGTTAGAGATTACGGTGAATTCGCCTGGTTCGGCAAACTCCCTGGCTGAGCCAGGGAGCCATGATGCAGTCAGGGCCTAGATGATCTTTTCCAGGTCTAGAGCGGCCTCATTTAGCTGATCTGTACCTACTTTGGTTTGGTTCAAACCACCAGCCGTTTCCTGAGCACCCCGGTTAATCAGTTCCATCGCGTGGACAACCTGTTTGATAGCATCTACCTGCTGTTTGAGGTTCAGTGACACTTGCTGGTTATTGATCACCACCTGATTGACAGAGTCCTGGATTTGATTGAAGGCTGATTCTGTGCGCTTGGCGATTTCCACACCTGTTTTCACAGTTTTGGTACCTTCCTCTGTCACCATGACGGTTTCATTAATTGCTTTTTGAATGTCAGACACCAGGTTGTTGATTTTGTCAGCTGATTGCTGGCTTTGGTCTGCCAGCTTACGAATTTCGTTGGCAACGACAGCAAATCCCTTACCATGTTCTCCTGCTCGGACAGCTTCAACCGATGAGTTAAGCGCAAGCATATTGGTTTGGTTGGCAAAGTCAATCACCAGTTGGGAGATATTACTAATTTGATCCGCCTGGCTACTAAGATTAACAATTTGCTCTGCGATCTCATCTACCTTCTGCTCCAGACTAAACATCCCCTCCAAGCTGGCATTCAATGAATTCGCCCCTTCTTCCGAGGCCGAAAAAGCCAGTTTTGCGGCTTCAACGGCGGCACTTGCCTGTTCAGCCGCGTGACGAGAAGACGCTTCTAGCTCGTCCATCGTGGTGGTCGTTTCATTCACCGAAACAGCCTGCTGGTTAGCAATCCGTTCTTGCTGGGCCACAGTGGAGGCCATTTCTTGGGTAGACGTAGCAATGTTAGAAGATACTTTTTCGAGCACCAATACTAACTGCCGTCCACGCCAAATCGCAAACGGAATCACCAGCCCCAGAGATAACACAACGGTTAAACCTGCAAAAAGTTTGAATGAGTTAACCGAGGCAAATACTTCGCTACGGGGTACTTTTGCGATCGCAGTCAGTGCATAGGCTCGATCTGGATTAGGCACAAACCGTTTATAAGCAATAATGTGTTGATCCAGGTTAATAATGCCCGATTCACTGGACAGGATTTGTTCCGCCAGCTCTGGGGAATAATCAGTTGCCAGGGTTTCCTCTTTACCCAAGTCAAAGCCCCACAACTTTTCAGAGTCTGGGTGAGCGAGAAAATAACCCTCTTGGTTAACGAGCTGTAGCTCCTCGTCCTGCAGTTCCTCTGAATCACTCAGAAACTCTAAAAACTTATTGGCAAATACATTGGAAATGATAATTCCCCGCTGCTGACCGGATGCATCTACCACAGGCGTAGCATAGCGAATAACCGGTTTAAAGGGGACTTCAATCTCTCCCTGTTCCTGGTTGAGATTCACGGGTGATGTATAAACGCTACCGGGTGATAACGAGACCGTCTCAGTAAAATAACCTCGGTCCCCTTTATTCTGCAACTGAGACCTCGGAATGGGAGTCACTGAACTACCATCAGAATCTACCCGCACCAGCTCTTCGCCAGACTCATCAATATACCGCAGCTGCATATATTGAGGCTTCTCCTCCATGATGCTCTGAAAGACATCCTGTAGACGACCAGCCCATTCATCATAGGAAGAATTATCTTGAGGATCGGTACCACCGTTGGCACGGGCACGGATCATCCCCTGAACTGGAGGCAGCTTACTCAGAAACAGAACATCCTCATTGAGCCCTGTCAAAAAAGTACTAATTTCATCAGTAGTTTCCTGCGCCTCTTCCTGTAGTAACTCGGTCGCATTGTTGCCTAAGGTATTACTGGCAGAGGTTGTACCCAATAGTCCAACGACTGAGGCTGGAATTGCTGCGCTCAAGATAATCAGAAGTAGAAGCTGCTGCTGGATTTTAAGTTTTTGGAAGCTGCCAAAGATGTTTGCAAACATGGTGAGTGCTCTTCTGAGATTAAGAAACTAAAAATTAGACGAAAACTGAGAATGAGGTGCAAAGAATGAGGAGACGCTGCAATTTCGCTGATTCAATGCATATTTGAGACTTCAGCCAATATTGTTGCCTATCCCATTAAGTGAATCTATCAACTTTAATTAGACACACCAAAACATGACTTCCTAATGAGTCAGAATCAGGATAGATATCAAAAAAAAAATAAAAAATAAAAAATAAAACTCAGGCACCATCAGAACAATTAAAATATGAAAGATTTCTCATCTAAAAAATCTCTAAAAGCAACCCAAAAATAAAAATTTTCTCATTTATGGGAGCACCTAAAAACGCAAGCTTTTTGCATCTGATCTAACTGTTTTATTTATCCAAGAATAAGAACTATATTTGACTATTAATCCTCTAAAAAAGCCAAAATTAAGCTATAGTTTTAGCAGCTCAGAGAGGGATAATGAAAGATATATGTTCATAACAAAGAACACCAGAAGCCCTCTATTTCAATTGGTTGCAGCTACCTTTCTAGACAAAAGTCTAGTACCTATCTCTACAAAGGATGGCAAATCACCTTTATTCAAAGGATCTAGCAATTTGTATAGACAAAAGTCTAATAGTTATTTCCATTGAAAACCATTAGAAATTCTCTATAACTCACTGCGAAACTGAAAAGTATATTCGTGATTTGGGCTGATTTACTACATCTTTAAAAAAGTTGCTGATAGGATTAAAGTTCAAGCAAGACAGGTGCTTTACCTAGCCAAAAACGATTAGCTTTGAAAATATTACTAATTATCAGTGGAGTGATATTAGTCCGATTGATCTCTAGAATTTATCATCAAAGCCATCATTGGTTAATTGTTAATTCGCATTAAGCTTTTGTTTTTAGTGCGAGATACTTTATTTGAGTTGGCTATAATCCTCTCTTACGTGGATGGTTTGTTGGTTAAACACTATTCATAGTCTTATTTATATTATTGATACTTTTTGGTTAAAGAACTGCCAATGCATTCCCCTTAACCACTATCCCAGCGTGTATTCATCTCAATCGAGAAGCGCTTAAAATCAGGAGCTTCTTGGCAATCATCGCACCCTTAAATACTGTTACCGATGGAAATTACAGAGCTGACTCAGCTGTTAAAGCTTCCCAACACAAACTTGGATGGATACTTGATTTTCAGCAATCAACAGTTGAGCTGGAAGCTCACCGTTATCCAAGGACAATTGCTCTACGCTGTGGATAATACACATGTTGTTCGACGCTGGAACAGAAACTTTGAAAAGTATTGTCCTAACGTGAGTTGGGCTAATACAGAAATACACCCCTCAACGGATGAGCCCTGGCAGATGCAGTGGCTAGATTTTGGAGTGAGTCAAAAACATTTAAGTTTGATTCGCGCCAAACTAATGATTCGTGCAATTATCCAAGAATGCTTATTTGAGTTAAGCCTGTGTAAGTTTCTCCAACATCACTGGCAGCCAAGCAAATTGTCACTGTCCCAAGTATCTCGAAGTCTGGCGCTATCCACTTGGGAAACCAAGATGACGCATCGTACAGTTCAAAACCTTCGACAGCAATGGCAGGCAACAGGATTAATGGGGCTTAACCCTAGCCTATCTCCTGTCCTGAAAACGTTTGTAGAACCACAAATATTGCAATTGCCCCAACAATATTTCACTGGTCGAAACACACTGTGGGATATTGCCGTAAAGCTTGATAAGTCCATTGTCGAGGTCACCCAGCATCTACTGCCCCTGATTAAGAATCAGGCATTAGAATTAAGGACTATACCTGACTTACCACTATCCAAAGCTAAACTCTCCATATCGCAGTCCTCAAAGACGTCAACTCGTTCAACAACGTCATCTGTATCCCGTAAATCAAGAACATTTTCGGCGTCGACCATTTCAGCAAAACTGGAAAAACCTGTCTCATCATTTATTGAGTCTGCACCGGCTCCCCAAGCCACAGATGACCAACCTCTAATTGCCTGCATTGATGACAGTCCTGTGCTGGCTCACAGTCTCAAAAAAATATTGGCTACGGCTGGCTATCGCACGTTGATTATTCAAGAACCCATGCAGGGTTTTTCTCAGCTGATTGAACATGTACCAAGATTAATACTGTTGGATGTCATGCTACCCAACGCTGATGGCTATAATATATGTCGATTCTTAAGAGACACACCCACCTTTAAAAACACACCGATTATTATTCTGACTGGGCGCAGTAGACCCGTTGATCGGGCGCGGGCCAGTATGGCCGGTGCAACAGAATTCTTGGTGAAACCACCAGAGCCTAACGAACTGCTCAGTATGATTCGTAAATATCTCCAACCATTATCGAATTAGGGATGGGGTAATGGGGTGATTATTTAAATGAGGTGCCCTAACAGTTGAACCTATCGGCGACTATTTCTTAGAGGTGAGCACGAACGTAGCGTAAAAGCTCGCTAAATCTAAACGGTTTGGTGATGTAATCACTGGCTCCCAATGATAGGGATTGTTGTCGATCATTATCACTGTCTCGTGCTGTTATGACAATGATCGGTGTCTGCACCCCTTGAGAGCGAGTTGCACTAAGAACCGACAGACCATCCAGGTCAGGTAACCCTAAATCTAACAAAATGAGGTCAAAATTTTTTGAAGTGGCTAGCGATAGAGCTTGAACACCGCTTTGGGCCGTATATATTTCATACCCAGCCCGGCGAAACCCTTTTGTTAGAAAGGCTGTAATTTGAGGCTCATCTTCGACAATCAGGATAGTTGCCACTGTGTATTAAGGCTGTAGTAAATTACTACTTCATTACAGCAGACGGTGAAAGGCTCGGGCAACAAACTTAGATGTATTCAGTACTTGGGCGGTATTTATGGGATAAAAAGCTTAGAAAGACGGAACCACAGGAAATGATGGTTCAAACTATATGCTGAATGTGAATTATTTAAATAGCCCTTGTGTTTTTGATCAAAAAATGTTTAAGAACATGGGGTTGTACGGCCATACCTATAGAGTAATCAAGATTCCGAGCGCTAAAATTTGACTTGACAGTCTGTTGGGAATGCTAGTGTGGGCAAAATTTTTATATTGTTAGTGACGATACGTTTCCTTGGGAAATTTTGCGTCAGTAGGGCCGGAGCTTCCCAGAAAATGGTCGGCACACATTGAAAGATGTCAATAGTCAATATTGTTTTGTTTGGTGCCCAAGACTTGAGATGAAGAATAGTCAGAGAACATGGCGATTTGCCCCTAATGTATTGCAATCACTGATTGTGGCTATTTTGTGCATTGGCTTGGCTAGTGCGTCAGCCATGGGAGCGCGAATGCCTGCTTCGTTCCCACTACACTCTTCTAACGGAGGAGATGGGCAATCTAGTTTGGAATCTTCTTCTGAATCATCTCAGTCGTCATCCGACGTTAGGCTGATTGCCCGTGCTTTGCCTGGTGTCTATGCGGTGCCATCAACCTGCTCAGTCCCGATCATTCCTTCAATCATTACTGAAGAGGAAATTCAATTACGGCAGTATCAGACTGATTTTGCTAAATATATAGAGGAGCAAGCAGAGTTAGATCGCCAGGCAGCCCTAACTGCTAAACGGGATGTACTGTCGATTGAAAAATTTCGACTTGATTGCGAAATCATGGTGCTGCACGCTAAGCAGTTGCTGGAAGCAAAGGATATGGCATTACCTCTTTCTGAACCAACGGTAACCTCTCAGGAAGTTGCATTTCGGAAACGCCAGTTTCAAATTGCTAAGGAAATTGACAATGACGAAATCATTGCCCATGAGGCTGGTGTTGCATCTCTAAATCGAGTCTGGACTGCCAGACGTGAGCGCATAGATGCCGAAATTTTACTGCTCCAAGCTACGGTTCAGCAGGAAGCGCAGGATAGACAACGTGATTCTGCCATTAATCGAGAGCTAACTACAGATGACATCAATGGGGCTGAGGTTGAGTAGTCTTTAGCGTGTCTGATGGTGGTGATCGCAAACAGGAATGCCCCCGTATGTACTCAATGGTACCCATGGTGTTCTCTCCCTGGGGGTACCATTGCGAGAATATTCAATATTAATCTGAATTATTTCTGGGTACCACATTCAAGCTTCGCAACATCATATTTAAACCAAAAAGAAATGATTGATTAAAAAAGTTTCTGTAAACTTCACCGTTCTATCCGGATTGTTTCCTCCGACGATAACGTTTCCATAAACCCATCTTTACCTGGAAGCATTACTTTGTCTGTCGGGCTAGCGTTTACTACTGCTTGGGGGACACGGTTCTACTGAACTGTTATACGGAGCTAGTTATGCTCATCGCGTTGCCTGCTTTTAAAGTCAGGCTTCCTGTTTATCATGCCAAGTTTTATTCCTATCCGACGGGTACTGCTGATGAGGCTTGGGTGCAAGGTATAACTGCCCTGACAATGAGATCCTTCGTTCAAACGTAACAACAGTCGCCCGCCATGGGGAGCAGCTCATCAGCCTATCTTCTCCCCTGGGGCCATGGAAATGTAGTCCGCTAGCAATTATTTAATTTCTGGGAGAAACCATGACGGATTTTTTAGAGAGAATTGGTAGTTTTACCAGTGATATTGGTGCTGAGATTGCGGCCTTTGATTCAGCTACCAATGCTGTGTTCATGGTGAGTGGTGATACTGAAGTACAGTTGCTGAGCCTGGCTGACCCCCATAACCCTGATCTGCTTAGTGTGTTAGATGTTGCGGATTTTATTCCTAACATTGATGGGGTAAACAGTGTCGCGGTTGCCAATGGGGTGGTTGCGATCGCAGTTAGTGCTGACCCTCAAACCGACCCTGGTTTTGTCGCGGTTGCCGACATCGACGCTGTGATCGCGGGTGAGCCTAACGCATTCCAGGTTGTGCAGGTGGGGGCTTTGCCCGACAACGTTGTCTTTAGCCCTGATGGGACCAAGCTGCTGACCGCCAACGAAGGCGAGCCCGATGACGGTGTGGACCCCAACGGGTCCATTAGCATTATTGACATATCCGGTGGCTTGACCGGTATTTCTCAGGCAAGTGTCACCACTGTTGGGTTTGAAGCCTTCAACGGTCGTGAGAACGACCTACGGGCTGATGGTGTGCGCATCTTTCCCGATGCCACAGTTGCTCAGGATCTTGAACCCGAGTATGTGGCGGTTTCTCCCGATGGCACCCAGGCATTTGTCACACTGCAAGAAAACAATGCCCTGGCTGTGATCAATCTGGCAACGAATGAAGTTGAGGGGATTGTTCCCCTGGGGCTTAAGGACTTTAGTCAGGTAGGCTTAGATGCTAGCGATCGCGATGGCGGCATCAACATCGATACCGAACCTGTGTTTGGCATGTACATGCCAGACTCCATTGCCTCCTTTGAGGTGAATGGTCAAACCTTCTACATCACCGCTAATGAAGGTGATGACCGGGGAGATGCAGACGAAGATGCCCGTGGCGATGCGATCCGTGTGGGTGATTTAGGTGACGTTACCTCCTTTGGCCGTAGTGGATTGTCCCTCGACGAGCGCTTTGATCCAGCCATCGCTGACGACGAAAATCTGGGCCGCCTAACAATTTCCTCCATCGACGGCGACATTGATGGCGATGGCGACATCGATCAGCTGTTCTCCTACGGGGCTCGCTCTTTCTCCATCTGGGATGACAATGGCAACCAGGTGTTTGACAGCGGTAGCCAGATTGCTGAGATTACGGCTGAACTGACTCCCGATCTGTTTAATGCCAACGATGGTGACCCCGCTGAGGTTGACAACCGCTCTGACAACAAGGGGGCTGAGCCTGAGGCAGTTACGGTGGGCGAAATTGGTGGTCGTCCCTTTGCTTTTGTGGGTCTAGAGCGGGCTGGCGGGGGTGTGTTGGTGTATGACCTGAGCGATCCCACCAACCCTGAATTTGTGCAGTATGCCCGCAGTGATGAGGATATTGCCCCTGAGGGTTTGACCTTTATCTCGGCAGAAGACAGCCCCACCGGTCAGCCGTTGCTAACAATTGCCAACGAAGAGTCCAATACCTTCGCAGTGTATGAAACTAATGTGCAGGCTGCTACCATCTCTGAGATTCAGGGTGCAAGTCATGTCTCTCCGTTAGAAGGTGAGTTGGTACAAACCGAAGGTATTGTCACAGCCGTTGACTTCCGTGGCTTCTATGTGCAATCTGCTGTTGATGATGGCAATGATGCCACATCCGAAGGCTTGTTTATCTCCACTAGCGGCAGTCCCACCGTTAGCATTGGGGACGAGGTGCGTCTGTTTGGTGAAGTCAGTGAAGTGGTTTCTCGCACCAACGAACTCTCTACTACCCAGCTCATTGATCCAGATGTGGTCATCCTCTCCTCTGGAAATGATTTACCAGAAGCCACGGTGATTGGTGAAAGCGGCCGAGTTGCGCCCAGTGAAATTGTCATCAGTGATGATGAACTACCGGTCAACCTACAGGAACCCGGTGGCAACTTTGACCCCGATGAAGATGCCATTGACTTTTACGAGAGTTTAGAGGGCATGCGCGTTACGGTTGAGGATGCAGTGGCTGTATCTCCCACCCGGGTATTTGGTAGATTCTCTGCTGAGGCGGTTACCTTACCTAACCAGGGTGCAGGCGTCACTCCTGAAGATGGTTTGACTGCGCGGGGCAGCATTAATCTCAACTCTGGTCCTGATAATACAGGCGATCAAAATCCCGAGCGGGTGCAGATTCAGTTTAATCCCAACCTGTTGCCTGAGGGCTTTGATACTCCTGCTCTCACCGTGGGCGATCAGCTGGGTGATGTGACCGGTGTTGTTGGCTATAGCTTTGGCAACTTTGAGGTAAATGTTACCGAAGAGTTTGACATTACCCCCAGCGGTCTAGAGCAGGAGGTTACTGATCTGGTAGGTGGCGACAATGATCTCACTGTTGCTAGCTACAATGTGCTCAACCTGGCCGCCGACGGTACTGATACAGCACAGTTTGAACTGTTGGGTCAGCAAGTGGTTAACAATCTCAATAGTCCTGACATTATTGCTTTGCAAGAGATTCAGGATGACAGCGGTGTGACCAATGACGGCACCGTGGATGCGACGGCCACATTACAGGCTTTGGTGGATGCGATCGCAGCTGCTGGCGGTCCCACCTACGAGTTCTTCGACGTGGCTCCAGAAGATGGCACCCAGGGCGGCGTTCCCGGTGGCAACATCCGCAACGCTTACCTGTACAACCCCGACCGGGTCACCCTAGACTCCTTTGCCACTATCGATCAAGCCCCTGCCTTTGATGGCACTCGCCTGCCACTGGTGGCCAACTTTGAGTTTAACGGCAATCTGGTGACCGTGGTCAATAATCACCTCACCTCTCGCTTTGGTTCTTCTCCTGTTTACGGCGGACCTCAACCCTTTGTACAAGCAGGCGAAGAAGAACGCGAAGCCCAAGCTCAGGCTCTCAACGATTTTGTAGACAACATTGTGGCCACCAATCCCGATGCCAAGGTAATTGTGTTGGGCGACCTCAATACCTTTGAGTTCACCAACGACCTGGCTGAGATTCTGCCCGGTACTGGCGATGAGCGAGTGCTAACCAACCTGGTGGATCAAGCTGTTGCCGATGATGATGCCTACACCTTTATCTTTGATGGCAACAGTCAGGTTCTGGACCACATATTTGTCACCGACTCGTTGTTAGACGGAGCCGAATTCGACATCGTGCATGTCAATAACGACTTCCCCCGCGATGACAACGGTGCACAGTTTACTGACACTGTTGTGGCTAGTGACCATGAACCTTTAGTAGCAAGATTTACCTTAGAAGAAACTGTGACTGCACCCTCTACCTTTACCCTACAGCTACTCCATGCAGCGGACCAAGAAGCTGGCATTCCTGCTTTAGAAGATGCCCCCCGATTCTCCGCCGTCCTTAACGCCCTGCGGGATGACTTTGATAACACCATTACCCTGTCATCCGGTGATGCCATTATTCCTGGCTTGTTCTTCTCCGCCAGTGAAGAGGCTTTTGGCGGTGCCGGTCGTGCTGACATTCTGATTCAGAATGAACTCGGATTTGAGGCCATCGCCTTTGGTAACCATGAGTTTGACCTGGATACCGACCTGGTGCGCGACCTGATTGCCGGTGCTGAAGATGACCCCACGACACCAGACGTAGATGAGTCATTTGAGGGTGCTCTGTTCCCCTATCTCAGCTCCAACCTGGACTTCAGCACCGATGAAAATCTGGCAGACCTGGTAGTCCCCGACGATCAGGCTCCTGAGCCCAACAGCATCGCAGCCACCACGGTGATTGACGTGGGGGGTGAACAGATTGGCGTTGTCGGTGCCACCACCCCCACCATCAACAATGTGAATGTTCGCATCTCTAATCCTGGTGATGTGACTGTTTTACCCCAGCCCTTTGATGGTGTACCTACGTCTGAGCAGCTGGATGCCCTAGCAGCAGAGATCCAGCAAGACGTGGATGAGATGCTGGCCCTCAACCCTGGGTTGAACAAGGTGATTGTTCTCTCTCACATGCAACAAATTGGCATTGAGCAAGAGCTGGCCACGCGTCTAAGTAATGTGGACGTAATTGTTGCCGGTGGGTCTAACACCCGTCTGTTTGATGAAAACGACCGTCCCCGTGATGGTGACACTGACCAGGGCACTTACCCCATTTTCACCACCGATGCTGATGGTAATCCCGTCGCCATTGTCAATACCGATGGCAACTACAAGTATGTGGGTCGTTTGGTGATTGACTTTGATGAGAATGGCATCATTATCCCTGAAAGCTATGACTCTGAGGTGAGCGGTGCCTATGCCACTGACGAACAGGGTGTGGCTGATCTGAATGCAGAGAACTTGGTGGATCCTGACATTCAGGAGATTGTCGATGCCCTGGAAGAGGTGATTGTTGCTAAGGAAAGCAATGTCTTTGGGGTTAGCGATGTGTACCTCAACGGTGTGCGCGGCAGCGTACGCACCCAAGAAACTAATTTGGGTAATCTGACGGCGGATGCAAATCTTGCGATCGCAAAAGAAACTGATTCCGATGTCGTTATCTCCATCAAGAACGGTGGCGGTATCCGTGATGACATCGGTCGCGTCGTTGTTCCCGCCGGTGGCACTGGTGAGCCAGAGCTGCTACCCAACGAAGAGATTCCTGGAGTGAAACCCGAAGGTGGCATTTCTGAAAACGACATTGTCAATAGCCTGCGGTTTAACAATGGCCTTACCCTGTTGACAATTACCGCCGAAGAATTGCTTGCCGTTATCGAACACGGTATTGCCGCCAGCAGCCCCGATGACAGCAATACCCAAGGACGCTTCCCCCAGGTAAGTGGTTTAGAATTTAGCTTTGACCTGACAGCTGACCCCAATGACCGGGTACAATCTCTAGTTGTTCTTGACGAAGACGGCAACGACGCCGATGTGATTGTTCAAAATGGTGAACTGGTGGGTGACCCCAGCCGCACCTTCCGCATGGTTACCCTTAACTTCCTAGCAGGCGGTGGCGATGGTTATCCCTTCCCTGACCGCGATGTAGTCCAGCTAGCCCAAGAAGACGATGCGGCCCGTACCGGTGCGGCCACATTTGCCCCCGATGGTTCTGAGCAAGATGCATTGGCAGAATATCTAGCCGCCAACTTTGGCACAGAGGAGACTGCCTTTAACAATGCGGATGCTGGTCGAGAAGAGGATACTCGCATCCAGAACCTGGCCTTCCGTGAGGATACCGTTATTGATGGCGGTAGCAATGGCGGCGGTAATGGCGGTGTTGAGCCCGATGCCGATGTTGTCGGTACCGACGCAGCTGATACCCTCGCAGGTGGTGAGGGTGACCAAACCATTAGCGGTGGCGATGGTGATGACATTCTTCGCGGTGACCTCAACAACCGCTATCCCCAGGGCCGTAGAGGTGGCAATGATGCCATCTTTGGCGGTGCCGGCAATGACCGTATCGGCGGTAAGGGCGGTGACGACCTGCTGTTTGGGGATGAAGGCGATGACCTGATCTGGGGTGACGACGGC
This sequence comes from Adonisia turfae CCMR0081, assembly GCF_011009555.1. Taxonomy (GTDB): domain Bacteria; phylum Cyanobacteriota; class Cyanobacteriia; order Phormidesmidales; family Phormidesmidaceae; genus Leptothoe; species Leptothoe turfae. The sequence continues at coordinate 3,780,222 of NZ_QXHD01000004.1, forward strand.
GATGACCTGCTCCATGGCGGCGTCGGCAACGACACTCTCACTGGCGATAACTTCTCCGGTGGTCAAGGTAGTGATACCTTTGCCTTTGCAGTGGGTCACGGCACTGACACCATTACTGACTTTGAAGTCGGTACCGACTTTATTGGTCTGCTGGGAGATTTAAGCTTTGGAGCCATCACCCAGACAGTGCAAGGCAATGATTTGTTGTTAAGCACGGGGGGTGAGAATCTAGCTGTGGTTCAGAACGTAACAACTTTATTGGATGAGACGTCCTTTACTCAGCTAATTGCTTAATGCTCTATTAGCAGGCATTCAGGGTGGTTGGTTTAAGCGGTAGCATCTTCTACAGCGAACCAATCGTCCCGAATGCCAGCAAGGAGTGACTTAAAAACAGGGTGATGCGTCATTGCCTCGCGCATCACCCTGTTTTTATAAGCGGCCCCTCCGACTCCGCTCATTGAAGTGTTGGCTAACTCTATTGGAGATACTATGCGTTAGGCTTGCCCATGCCCATAGGGTTATAGCAACGGTATAACGGTCAAAACAGCAGCTGCCTAGCCGTATAAATCCCGTAGGTAGGTACAACTGTCAAATGTGACGTATGAGCACCTATCCACCATACTTAACTGTCAAATGTGACGGATAACAACCTGTTTTCCCGGAGTTATACGTCAAGAGTTGCATATAAGTTCTGTAAATAAGGATGTTATTACCTAACACTGACGGATAAGATCCGGAAATATGGATCTTATCCGTCAGATCTGACACTGAATATATAGTTATATGGATTCTATACCTGCTGTGACTCTCCGGAAAGTGGGTATCCTTGACTGCATATATCCTTGAGACATTAAGAAATAGGTTAAGTGAACTTCGATGTCAGAGTCTCTTCTTGGTTTAACTGTCACTAGGGCTATCCCACCAGAGGTTATAACAGGGCTACTTACTGGACAATATAAGCAATACGGTGGAGTGATTCGATGGGCTAGTGGCACTGAGAATGCGGGGCAAATTGTTCGGCATTTGCTCCCAGTAGCCAGTCAATCACTGACATCACCATTATTTGCTCCGATGACTAGTGCTTTAGGAGCAGTGAATACGTATCAGCTACATAGGCTATCTGGGCAAGTTGGTAATCTTACAGCAAGCGTCAACCAACTATTCCAGATAGCACATGGAACTATGCTTTTGTCAGGATTAAATTTAGCTGTTTGCGCTGTCGGCTTCACTGTACTAAATGCAAAGCTTAAAAAGCTTGAGGGAAAATTAAATGAAATTCAGCAAGAAGTTAAGGCAATCCGCGCTTTACTGGCACTTGAGGAGAGGGCAAAGCTTGGTGCTGCATTGCGTGATTTGCTCAGCATAGCCGATGTAAAAAATCTTAATCATCGTCACACAATACTCTTCAATGCAAAAAATGTTTTTGCTCCAGTTAGTATTAAGTATAAAGAGCTTTTGCAAAATGCCGACACTATAGAAACGGCAATGGCTTACGAAGAGTATTTCTGTCTTACGTCTTTAGCGCATGCCCACTGCTTAGCTGAGTTAGAAATGCTAGATATGGCATTTAGGGATATTCTAGAAACTCATATTTTCTGGAAAGAGCAATCCAGGCGAATTGCTAATGATCTACTCTTATCTAATAACCCCGAACGCTTTCTCTTTAGCGACTTTTCTCAAGATTTACCTGTTTCAACCTTGGCAGACTGGTTAGATTTTGCTTATGGCGAAGAAAAAGGTTACGGATGGATTGATGAACTGAGAGCTAAAACTCGTCCTTGGTATTCAGAAGATGGTTACGTTGAGGTTGGTAAAGGTGCTGAAAAGATTACATCTTCCTTATTTAACTTGGCCAGCCGATATACAGGACAGGTTGTAGAAGAAGAAACAGACCGACAACAAACAAAAGTGCTACCTTCTTTTCAAAAACTTGTAGCTCGTAATAATGTCTTAGAAGGCTATGTTGAGCAATATAGATTACTAGAAGCATCAGGTACTACTCCTACAGACTTTGAAACACAAATTGCTTCAATAGCTCAATCTGAAGCAGTTGATGGATACCTGATTTTAGAGCCTTCAAGTTAAAATGGGTAAATCTTGATTAATGAGGACATTTTCTAAGTAAACTACTGGGAGGTCGTACATGGAAATGCGTACAATTACAGTCCGTGTAGATACGGACACAGCAAGTGCCTATGAAGCGTCGTCGGAGATAGATCGACGCAAAATCGATTTACTACTTAACCTCAAATTGAAAGAGGTGATCAGAAAAATCCGGTCCTTAGAAGAAGTAATGGAAGATATGAGTCGCAAAGCTCAGGAACGAGGATTAACTCCAGAAATACTTGATGCTATATTAGCCGAGTCGTAAATTGCGTTGCATTTTTGATACTAACACTATAATTAGCGCTCTTCTTTTCAAGAATTCAGTACCAGGGAGGGCACTTTACTTTGCCTTAGCTAATGGAATTATTTTGATTTCTTCAGAAACTATTGCTGAATTGGCTGAAGTTATCAATCGTCCAAAATTTGACAAATACTTAACACTCGATGAGCGTGAAGAATTTTTAGAAGCACTTCTCTTAAGAGCAGAACTCATCGAAGTGTTGGAAGATTTAAAGATCTGTAGAGATCCTAAAGATGACAATTTTCTGAATCTCGCAGCAAGCGGTAAAGCGAATTACATTGTTACTGGGGATGAGGATTTATTAGTTTTGGGAACGTATCGTGGTGCTCAAATACTTAATGCGAAGAGTTTCCTAGAATCTTTTAGTTAGTAGTCTATCCATATAACCCTGCGCAGGAGCGGACGGAATGTATAATCCTGGCATAGATGAAAAAAGTGTTGACCGCCGCTCAGCTCCTCGTTATGCCAATTGGCGGATGAATACCTTAGGATCAGGATATCATCGAAGCTCAAAAAACATGATCGATGACGCGTTGCAAATCACAGGAGGAGTTTGGTGCGTGGTGGCAAACATCAAACGCGATCACCCATATGGCGAAGGTGGTATTGAATCGAAATCTGGAACTAGACAATTTCGTGGCGGCACAAAGGTTTACATTGGCGGTTGTTACGCTGGGACTTGCGACGGTGTGGTGTGCGTTGGGCTTCATCGCAAGAGCCGAAAATTCATAACCTGCGTCGTTAGTGTAATGCACGTTGAGAATTTTCGCCCCAAGGTCGCGTATCATCCAGAAGTTGTTCGACAGCTAAAGGAAGATGAACGATGCTGGTTCCAGACTCAAGAGGATGCCCAGAACTGGGCCGCTGCATTTCCGAACTGGCAAGAGATTTGGCGACCGAACAAAACTTCCAATATGGATGAACCGACGCTATAACTATGATACGTTGTTACCTCTTTGGGTATCAATCGTGGCATAACATGCCAATGGACCCAGGGAGAATTCGTTCAAGGTATAAAAACTACAATGCCTGAATAACTTATGTTTGAGGTGTTGAGAATGTCGGTCAGTCTAATCGAAGAATTGAAAACTATTCGTGATTTTCGCTCTGGCAAAGGTCGTCGATATCCTCTTTGGTTGATCTTGTTGCTGATTGTGATGGGGACAATGAGTGGTTGTCAGGGTTATGCCGCCTTGGAAGACTTTGGCATCCGTCACTACTCGGTCCTCTGTGACGCCCTAGAATTAACTCTGAAGAACAACCGATTACCCTCTGATACAACCTTTCGACGGATCTTGGAGCGTCTTAACTTTCAAGTCCTCAATGCTCATTTTGAACGGTGGGCCATGCAATATACCGATATCAATGCCAACGATTGGATGAGTCTCGATGGCAAAAGTATTAAAGGGACTGTTATTGAGGGTGGCACAGAGTATCAAAATTTTGTCACCTTAGTGTCGTTATATGCCCAATCTCAAGAGACGGTGCTGGCTACCGAGAAATTTGAAACCCATCAGACGAATGAAATCAAGGCTGTCCAAACCCTCTTAGATCGTCTGCATCTGACCTCGGTGGTGTTCACCCTGGATGCTATCCATGCCCAAAAAAACAACTGAACAAATAATAGACGATGACAATGACTATGTGATTACCCTCAAGGCGAATCAACCCACCCTCTATCAACAGGCACAGCTGACAGTCAATGCGGCCATCCAAGCCAGTGACTATGACCAGTTCATTGAAATTGACACGAGTCGTAATCGGTATGTTTGTTGGATTGTTAACGTTGTTAAAGACCTGACGAATATTGACCTGGATTGGCCAGGTCTATCCTCAATCATTGAGGTCACCCGCTGTGGTCTCAGAGAAGGCAACCTTTTCCATGAAGTTCATTACTATATCAGTTCCCTACAGGCTACGGCTGAATCCTTTGCTCAAGGCATTCGGGGGCATTGGGGGATTGAAAATCTAGTGCATTGGGTCAAAGATGTGGTCATGGGAGAAGACCACGCTCCCTTTGCCGCGTTCAATGCCGCGACCAACTGGTCCATTATTCGAAATATGGTCATCAATGTTGCACGGCATAATGGCTATCATTCTTTGACCAAAGCTAGGCGATTCTTAGCTCATGACATTCCAACAATTCTTTCCTTTCTTAAATGAATTCTCCCTGTGCCAATGGACCCAAGCCGCAGTTCGGGCCGCTTTTAATATTAAATTTAATCGCTGCGACTGGTTAATCGCAGGCGTTATACAGGTTTGAGCTTAAACGATCGCCCCTGCCGTGAGTAGAACCCATGAAGGGCGATATCAACTCTTGCTCACCCTCACTACCATCACCCTGCTGGGGGCCTGCCGTGAGTAGAACCCATGAAGGGCGATATCAACTCATCTATCCATCTCCTTGTACGTCATTATCTTTTGATTCAAAACAAAGAACGATTGTTCGTCGATTGGCCCTAGTTCGATGCTTGACAGTTTTGGGAATTGTCATCATTTGGCCCGAACTTAGCCTTTCAGTTCGATCTTCTAAATCAATGAATAATTCTCCATCAATGACAAAGAAAAATTCATCACTGTTAGTGTGAGAGTGCCAGTGAAATTCTTTTTGGGTAACGCTGAGTCGAACAACATGATCATTGATATCGCTGACCTCAAAGTTTTTCCACTCCTCTCTGATATCTTCTGTCAAATTGTTTATATCTAGCTTCTGTAGCTGCCCAAGTTGACCCAACATTATATTTCCTCCATTTATTCAAGACGTTAAATTTGTGAGCCCCTATAAAGCTTCGCCAAGGATAGAGAGTGCAATATTTGTCATTGTGCTTTTAATGCCAGGGATTGCACGAAGATGATCCAGAAAATCCTGGAGAGATTTTGTTGAAGATGCATGAACTTTTAGAAGCAAACACCATTCACCAGTAACACGATGACATTCTTCAACAAATACTTCATCATTACTCAGCGCTTTGATCTCTGCAAATACTTCTGTGCAGGGAGTTAAATCAATGCCGATCCCAATGAAAACAGTTAAAGATAATTCAATCGCACTCCAATCTATTAATGCTGTGTAACCACGGATGACTCGATTTGCTTCTAATCGCTTGAGTCGTTCATGAATAGCCGGTCTAGAGAGATTCACGGCTCGTGCAATTTGCTCTTGGCTAAGCCGACTATTCTGCCGTAAAAGGCTGATAATCTGTCGGTCGGTTATATCCATCTCTAGAATTATCAAACTAAAGTTGTATACATAGGCAATTTTATCAACGCTTCGTCATCAAACTTAAGCCCTAAAATATATTGTTGTAAATAAAAATACTCAAAGTCTGACGAAACGTCATTTGCTGTAGGGGCAATATCTGTTTAAGCAGCTCTGGGCTGACGAAACGTCAGCTTGGGATAAGAGAGTGAACCGCATAACACTACGTTGGAGCGGTTTGAGCGGAAAGTATCGGCTAAGATTGGAAAGTACTGCACAGCCGCACAACTTCGACGTTAGCTGTCACTGCTGAGCTTGTGCTTAGGGCAGCCATGGGTGCTGTTATCGCTGGCTAAACATATGCCTCCTAGGGGTATAGATCTTCTTTAGATGATTTGATAGTTTGAGGCTGTGTTAATCACAGTATCAAGCTTATGCTTTTAGGCTGTCGCATAGTTGAAATGCTGCATAAGTGCATTTTTTGAACTGTTGACTGCGTCTCAGTTCTGCCTGTCCATAGGCAGCATATTTTGTTTTGTTGAGAGAGGATTCAGAACTTATGGCTTACAAGCTTCCGGTTTTACCTTACGACTACACCGCTCTTGAACCTTACATCTCAAAGAGCACCTTGGAGTTTCACCACGACAAGCATCACGCAGCTTACGTCAGTAAGTTCAATGCCGCTGTTCAAGGGACAGACTTAGACAACAAGCCCATTGAAGATGTCATTAAAGCAATCGCAGGCGATGCTGAAAAAACCGGAGTGTTTAACAACGCTGCCCAAGCTTGGAACCATACCTTTTATTGGAACAGCATGAAGCCAAATGGTGGCGGTAAGCCCACAGGCGATTTGGCCAAGAAAATTGAGACTGATTTTGGTAGCCTTGAGAAATTTGCAGAAGCTTTCAAAACTGCTGGGGCCAGTCAGTTCGGCAGTGGCTGGGCTTGGTTAGTCTTGGATAACGGCACACTCAAGGTGACAAAAACCCTGAATGCCGATAACCCTCTCACCCATGGACAGGTTCCTCTACTGACCATGGATGTCTGGGAGCATGCTTACTATTTAGATTACCAAAATAAGCGACCTGACTACATTGGAGCCTTCTTAGATAACCTGGTGAATTGGGATTTTGCCGCTCAAAACCTCGCAGTGGCCTAAGGAATACAGAGTCTATGCTATCTTCTTCAAATCCTAGTGCCAATCTGACTCTGTAGTTTGGCTTGAGGTCTTACTACACAGCTCTACCTCAGCGGGGTGGAGCTGTTCAATAATGCTTATACAACCTAGTCATGATGTTGAACCCTGATTTCCCTCATATTATTTGGTCGTTTACTTACCGAGAATGGCGGCTAGATGTAGACCAAAGTGAGGAAAACGGTCAAATCTTTTATTCCGTATGGGCAAATTACAAGATGGGCTGTGCTGTCGCTGTCCCCTGTGCTTTAACCCGAACAGATGCTATCAAGAGAGCTAAGAAATACGTTGATGCTCGATTGAGGCACCCTTCTATCAATATTGTGTGAGAACGAAATGGTTTAATCATGATAATGACCTTTCTTGTTTATCGGAATTAGTCAGAAATATCCGTTGAACAGAAAAGCTCGCTCCATTTTGAAAGATCGTCAGGGCGATCTTTGTTACCATTCTCCTCGCTACGATGACCGCTGAGAGTTTTCTGTTTATGGTTTTGCTTCGCTACAATAACGGTCTTATACTTTGAGTGATTCTCTTCAGAATGCGCTGGCGGTCGGTCGGACAATAATTTGGGTTCGTCGTGCCCCTAGAACAACTTTCGCACCGTTCTGGGCCAGCAACTTGGCGCTCACTTCGCCAATACCACTACTGGCTCCCGTGATAGCAATGATTTTGTTTTTTGCATTTAACATGATGACTTTCCTTATGTACGACACAATGGCTCGAACCGGCAATAGAGCCATTGCCTTATCCTTTCATTGCGTTTTTGGATGAGTTCATCATAGGTTTGGCGCAGCTAACTCTAAATACACAAACCTCGCAGATTATTGCCTAATTTTCTCAAGCATGCGATCGCTGACTATGAAGCCGTGAACGTTCATAACCTGTAAATCCAACGTCGCTAAGACTGTATTGCCCATAGCACCGGATCCACAGGGTCAGGAAAAGTAGGCATAGTCAGCCTTAATCCTCCGCTAGCTTTGGATTTTTTGGGTTTTGCCCATGGTGAAGGCTTCATAACTTATTTTTATTTGCCCTTACTAAATTTGACATCCTCTTGATACTTACAGCTTTCAATTTAGTTAAAATCTTACCAGGGTCAGCATTTTCGCGTAGGAATTGTTTAGCCGTTTTACAGAAACCATGACTGATCGCCTGATACCCTCGGGAGTACACCAATCAACACCTGCCTTTATTGCCTTAGCTGATGGTGAGCAGGTGGTGCAAGACGACACTATTATTGATTCCACGGCTACTGCCATCGTGAATTTCATTCTGGCTGAGGATGGTAGTGGTCTGACTTACAAGATTCAACTCAACGGCCTAGCCCTCAAGGAAGATCCCCTCAGCCGCACAGCAGATAACGATGTTACTAAAATCCACTTCCATATAGGTGCACCCGGTACCAACGGTGGACATACCCTAAATATTTTTGGACGTCCTAGTGAAGACGACGATGATCTCGTTGTTGACTATGAAAACGGCATCATTACAGGTCTCTGGGAAGATAGTGACGCTAGAGACCTGAATGGTGATGGCGATACGGATGATGGTCCCGAGTCAAAACCCCTCAGCGATTTTCTTGAGGCTCTGAAGGCTGGCGAACTCTATATCCAGGTTCACGATGTTGCATCTGATAAGTTGGGGACGCCCGGTGCAGTGCGCGGTCAGATTACGCCTCTAAAATCAGAAAACAGCTTTACTCTCTTGGCTGAAGGTGAAAAGGTGGTGCAGGATACCGCAATTCCTGATGCAACGGCCACGGCCACGGCTACGTTTACGCCCCTCAAAGGGGGTGAGTTGCTGGCCTATCAAATCGAATTTGATGGTCTAGATCTAAAAGAGGTTCCAGCTAGCCGCACGGCAGATAATGATGTTACCAAGATTCATGTTCACCAGGGAGGTGAGGGCCAAAACGGTCCCCACGCTCTGAATATCTTTGGGAAGCCTAGCGAAGACGATAATAATCTTCTCGTTGACTATGGGAGTAACGTTATTACTGGTGTCTGGGGCGATGATGATGCCACTGACCTAAATGGTGATGGGGATACCGATGATGGTCCTGAAACCAAACCCCTGAGTCAACTGATTGACGAGCTAGAGGTGCGTCAGCTTTATCTACAGATTCATGATGTAGCTGCCGATAAGCTAGGTACTCCAGGGACTATTCGGGGGCAGCTGGATACTTCGGTGACTGAACCCAAGGCATCATCGCAGGAGATTTTTGTTGCGATCGCAAACGGCCCCCAGGTTGTTCAAGATCCAACCATCACCGATGGCACCGGCACCGCCAAAATCACCTTTATCCTGGCAGAAGACGGCAGCGGTTTAGCCTACCAAATCAAACTCAACGGTTTCACCCTCAAAGCAGATCCCGCCGCTCGCACCGAAGACCACGATGTTACCAAGATTCATATCCATGCGGGTGAACGCGGTGCCAACGGTCCCCACACCCTGAATATTTTCGGGTTACCCAGCGAAGACGACAATAATCTCGTGGTGGACTACGAAAACGGCATCATTACCGGCATGTGGGACAACAACGATGCCACCGACCTAAACGGGGATGGTGACACCAATGATGGTCCTGAAACCAAACCCCTCAGCCAGTTTATTCAAGCACTGCGGGCCGGGGACCTTTACATCCAAATCCACGACGCCGCTGCCGACAGACTGGGCACACCCGGCAGTGCCCGTGGCCAAATCACCCCCATCGACTCATTTGACAAGGGCATGATCAAAGCGGTGGGGGACGACCATGACGTCAGCGACTTAAGGGGTGATGGCGACACCAGTGACCCCAATGAGACCCAACCTCTTAGCCAGCCGATTGATGAGCTAGAAGCTGGGGATCTTGATCGCCAGATCCACGACGTAGTAGCTGATCAGCTAGGCACACCGGACACCATTCGCGGTCAGATTGAACAACCTCTCAAGGCAAATATCTTTACTCTGGTAGCCGATGGCGCACAAGTGGTTCAGGATGCAGTAATTCCTGATTCCACTGCCAGAGCAACCGCCACCTTTATCCTGGCGGAGGATGGCAGTGGCCTAGCGTACCAGATCAAACTGGACGGGATTGCCCTAAAACAAAACATTACTGATCGCACTGAACTCAATGATGTTACTCGCATTCACTTACATGTAGGTCCTGAAGGCGAAAATGGTCCCCATACCCTAAATATTTTTGGGCTCCCCAGCGAAGATGACGACAATCTTGTGGTGGACTTTGAAAATGGCATCATCACTGGTATTTGGAACGATAGCGACGCTACCGATCTAAACGGAGATGGTGACACCAATGACGGTCCAGAGACGAAACCCCTCAGCGAGTTTATCGATGAGCTGCAATCCGGCAAACTCTACATTCAGATTCACACCGTTGAGTCCGACAAGTTGGGAACCCCCGGTGCAATTCGCGGGCAAGTGACACCCTTGTTCGACTCAGACAAACGTTTGCTGACGACGCCACCGACAGAAACCCTTATCGGTACTGATGCTGGTGACACCATTGTTGGTGGCCCCGGTAACCAACGTATTCGCGGTAAGGGTGGCAATGATACCTTAAGGGGCGGACCCGGCAACGACCGGATTTTGGGTGACGATGGCCACGATATCCTCAAAGGCGGCACGGGTGACGACACCCTCAAAGGTGGAGATGGCAACGACGAGCTAGAGGGTAGTACCGGTAACGATCTGCTTAACGGTGAGGCGGGTAATGACAAGTTGTTTGGTGGCCAGGACAATGATGCGCTCAAAGGCGGTAATGGCGATGACATCTTGAAAGGTGGCATGGGCGACGACTATATTTCTGGCAACAATGGCGATGATTTCCTCCAGGGCGGCATTGGTGACGACACCTTGAAAGGCGGCAGCGGTAACGATGATCTAGATGGTGGTGTTGGTGACGACTCGCTGAAGGGTGAGGCGGGCGACGACAAGCTATTTGGTGGCCAGGGCGATGACACCCTTAAAGGCGGCAGCGGCAATGATGTTGTAAAAGGTGGTATGGGTAACGACCATCTTTCGGGTAACGTCGGCCACGATATTATTCAGGGTGGTATCGGTAACGACATCCTAAAAGGTGGCGAAGGTAACGACGTGTTACTGGGTAGTTCAGGCAATGACGTCTTAGACGGTGGTGCTGGTGATGATCAGCTCTCTGGCGGTAAAGGCTATGACACCTTTATCTTGATGATTGGCGGCGGTATTGATACCATCACTGATTTTGCAGTTGACATCGACCGCATTGGCCTATCCAGCGGTCTGAGCTTTAATCAACTCACCCTATCGGGGAATGACATCATTGCTGGCAACGAAGTGTTAGCAACTCTGAAAGGTGTGGCCACAGAAGAGCTTACAGAGAATAGCTTTACCAATCTCTAGATTCTGTAGCGCTAAAACAAACGCAGCTGAGGGCTAACTCAGCTGCGTTTGTTTGCATTCACTTCAAAGACCAAGCTAACACTACATAAAAGAAGCTATTGTTGAGAACCGCTGGAGAATACCCCTTTTTACAGATATTTACCTAGGAAATCTAAAAATACAATTAAAACAGCCAGGGATCAAGGACGCATACATTCCTGTGCGCATAGGTTATATTCTTTGATAAGAGCACTTTTATAGCTTTTATCAATAGTTGTCTTTGTAAAAATACTTACACTCTTTAACTAGTTAAAATCTCCCATTAACCTCCCATTAACCTGTAAAAAGTTTGTTTGTGGAACCATAGGCTGTAGGGGATAAATGGGCTGAGCCAGATTACTGGTGCTGTCTGATTTTTTATTACACAAGTACTGCCAAATATGTTGGCTAATCGTCTTTCTATGTGGTCTAGCAAGCTCTTGCTAGGCGGTATCTCTATGGCAGCCTGCCTTGCTGGCACGTTTTCCATAGGTGCGTTTTTCGAATCAGCTTTAGCGAATTCAGATGGGCCAGTTCTTTTGGAGATGCCCATTTATAGTCGGACATCTAGCGATGACTTGATTAGTCGCGCTGAGTCTATGGTGAGCCAAGAAATTAACCAGCACTTTGATGCCGATCCCAGCTTGGCTGCGATCGAAATTGTTGTGTTGGGTAGTCGTAATGGCGATGTGATACCAGTTTTAACCACAACCGTTTCTCGGACACAGTGGCAAGAGAAACCGCAAGTCAGTGCTTGGACCAAGTACTACAGCGCATATGCTTTGATTCGACGACATGATAGCCAGTCGCCTCCCCAGGTGGCCGCTTCGCCATCTCGTCGTTCCTCGCCTGTTGCGTCGCGGGGGATTGCGACCCAGTTTGATCGACAGTTTGACGCCGGTCGACTGAATGGTAGAACTGTGCAGTCCTATGTGGATTTTGTGGATTAGCTGTTCACAACAAGGTGTCTTTGGTAAGAAAGGCTTCTCATTAGGAGACTGCAACTTGTCAGCTCTGAAGGGTCAGCTATGGAGGGTTTAAGCCCCCGTTCTTTGATAGTGCAACTACGATTCAAGAGAGGAGATCAAATTTCCATGCTTCATGATGAAATCCCCAGCAATCGCTCGGGCAATCGCCCTTTCCATGATGTATTGAAGGCAAACATGTCACGGCGCAATCTGCTAAAGCGCAGTGCTGTCTTGTCTGCCGCAAGTTTTGCTAGTGCGCTTGTAGGCAACGGTTTAACCAGTAAAACCGCCGCTGCAAGTTCTCCTGGAACTAGTTTAACCGAGTCTCTTTTTGCTCAGAGTCTTAGCCCTGACATTGGCTTTAGTCCAGTGACTATTGCAGAGGCTATTGTGGACAGCAGAGTGCCCCACATCTCCTCTGATTATCAGTACGATGTCCTGATTCCTTGGGGAACTCCACTGGAGTCTGGCGTCCCAGAATATGCAGGGGATCCGGTCAACCGAACTACCGCTGATGCTCAGCTAAAGCAAGTGGGTATTGGTCACGACGGGATGCACTTCTTCCCTGAGAATGGCACCAGCAATACAAAGGGTGTACTGTGCATTAACCATGAGTTTGGCCGTACTCCCCATGTCCTGGGCAAGGATCTTCCTGAGTCGCTGGCAGATGTTCGCACGATGGAGCATGCCCACGGCGTTGCCTGTGTGGAAATTCAGAAAGTTAACGGTACGTGGCAGGTTGTATTGGACAGCCCCAAGAATCGTCGAGTCACCTTCAACACACCGGTTGCTTTCAGCGGCCCTGCAGCCAATAGCTCTCTATTGCAAAACCCTGCTGGTAATGAGTTCAAAGGAACTGTCAATAACTGTGCCAACGGCTTCACACCTTGGGGCACTTACCTGACCTGTGAAGAGAACTTTAACGGTTACTTCAACAACTCTCAAGTCGACCAGTCTAACCCTCCCGATGATCCTGCGTTGGGTGAGGGGAGCCCTCTCACCGGGGCTGATGAGCGCTACGGTGTAACGGCTGAAGGCTTTGGGTATGCATGGGGCGGTAACAATGGCACCGTTTTTGATGTCCGTTGTGATACCTCTAATCCTGGTTATGTGAATGAGCGTAATCGTTTTGGATGGGTTGTGGAAATTGATCCAGAAAACCCAACTGCAAAGCCTGTGAAGCGGACGGCGATGGGTCGCTTTAAGCACGAAGGTGTTGGTGGGACCGTGGGTGCAGGTGGTCGTTACGTTGGTTACATGGGTGATGACCAGCGCTTCGACTACTGTTATAAGTTTGTGTCTCAGGCAAGTTGGCGTTCCATGGTTGCTCGCGGTCTGAGTCCATTGGACTACGGTAAGCTATATGTCGCGAAGTTCAATGATGATAATACCGGCGAGTGGATGGAAATTACATACAGTAATCCTGCCATCCGTGATGCTGTAGACGAACAGGGACAATCTCTATTTAGAAATCAGGGAGACGTCCTGGTATTTACTCGTGTGGCGGCTGACATCTTGGGAGCAACTCCCATGGATCGTCCTGAGTGGGTAACCGTCGGACCAACTGGTGATTGTTTCTGGGCGATGACCAACAACAGCCGACGTGAAACAGCGGATGCTGTAAATCTCCGGGCACCCAACCCCGATGGTTACATTCTGAAAACACGGGACTCAAATAATCACGTTGGCACCACATTTACCTGGGAACACGTCATCTTTGCAGATGAGACCCACGCTGAAGGCGATGAGCGGACGTTTAGCGATCCCGACGGTCTATGGGCTGACCCCGATGGGCGTTTGTTTATTGAAACCGATGGTGGTCAGCAGAAGGGTCTGCAAGACCAGTGCTTGGTTGCTAATCCTGAAACAGGTGAGATTCGTCGTCTCTTCGTTGGTGTGAGTGGTGATGAAATCACTGGTGTCGCATACACGCCTGATCGCAAGACTCTGTTCATCAATACCCAGCATCCCGGTAACGGCAATCCAGCGGCAACCAACTTCCCGGCACCGACGGATGGTATTACAATTCCTCGCGATTGTACGATTGTCATCACCCGTAAGGATGGCGGCATTGTTGGCTCCTAATTAGTATCCCACCCTGTTCTGGCTCAAACCAGAACAGGGCGAGCTTTGGGGGACCTGACGCAGTTTAGTCCATTTATTTACCTGGTTTATTCATAGACAGAATTATGAAACGAATTGTTTTTGCAGTGGCTGCTACACTGGGCGTAACGGCTTTTGCAGCACCTGCCGATGCAGCTCTCTTCAAGTGGAGTGTTGACTACACTGGTTTTTTTGCTGAAGATGCTTTCATTAGTGGTTTCTTTATTGCTGAAGGTACAGCTGCCACTGATGGTGTTGTCTCCGGTGATGAGTTTGATTCTTGGGAGTGGAGCTGGAGTGGTAATAGCGAAGTAGACGCATTTACTATTTCCTCCTCTGACGGTGAGTTTGCCAGTTTGCTTGACAATACTGGCTTCTTTGTAGACGGTACACCTAATGAACTTGGGTTGACTGACGGTCTTGATCAGGGTCTCTACAGCTCTGATGATTTTGGTCTTGATCTAGAGTTTTTGTTTGTAGACAACTTTGGTGCAGGTACAATTTCCGATGGTGATCTAACTGCACTTGGTACAATTTCAGTCTCTGATCCTGAACCTGTTCCTGAGCCTGCGACTCTACTGGGTCTTTTGGCCGTAGCAGGAGCAGCAGCTGTAGCCAAGCGTCAAAAGCAAGCGGCTTAATTAAACTGTTAAGCCGAAAAAATTGACTTTTTAATACAAAACCCCAGGCAGTTGCCTGGGGTTTTGTGCTTTAAAGATTGTGGTTAATAGTCTTGTCCTAACCCTTTATTAACGTCCTCTTATTGGAATGTTCAAGACGTTTGCCTAATGTTTGGTGTCTCTTTTAACTAAGTCATAACACCAAAGGATATGCGATGATGCTAAAACTCTTGTCTGGCTTGTGTTTAAGTGGTCTACTAGTGTTGTTGGGATGCCGGATTTCAGGAGCAACGACGGTAGCGCAAGTGCCGACTAATCAGGCAGCATCCCCATCGCTGACTGTTACCATCTCAGCAGATCAGGTGCGCACCTATGGACGTTTGATCGAGCAGGTGGTCGGCACGGCAAATGATACAATGTCTAATGTCTTTGCAACAAATCCTGATGCGGCTCCCATCAAGTTGACTGTCCTTGTCCATCGCAATGGACAGGTGCTGCCTGTTTTAGTAGCAGACATTTCTCGTGACCAGTGGCAACAGCAACCCGATATTCAAAACTGGGCTCACTATAGTCCAAGTGTCCGAATGTTGTTGGGATACACCCAGCCTAACTCAACGCCACCTCGTTCTCAGGTGGCGCGTCGTCGACCCATTATTGAAAATGCGGCTTTTATTGATGAGCTTGATTAGTGGGAAGAGGGCGCATGATTAGCGATCGCATCAACTGAAATGTAGCCCCCTACCCAAAGAAGAAAAAACACTAAACTCTCTTTAATCCCACCTTAACTACTTATCCTAAAACGGTTGCTAGAATCTGAACATTCTATTCCATAGGCATGGCAGCTGGTTTATAAAAAGAGTGATTTTAAACTGCTCTTTTTTGATGGATATCTGTAGTGTGGCTGCCGCCTGATATCTCGAAAGCATTCTTATCTTAGTCGTCATAACCATGGCCTCAGTTGCCATCTGTCGATGGGAGTTCCGTGTGAGTTAATGCCTTGATTTTTGTATGTGTTCTTAGAGAGGAGAGAACATAGTGGTTTCCCTATCTCGCCGTAAGTTTTTTGGTTATATGGGAGCTGGTGCTGCTGGCGCACTGGCTATTGCCCCCCTACAGGCCCTTGTCGCTAAAAAAGCCTTTGGGCAAAACCCTACTGCTAACCCATTTGGTCCTCTGGTTCCTAAGCTACCTGCAAATATTGACCCTCGATTCAGCCCAGTCTACAATCTCCAGTCCGCAGGAGCAATTTTAGAGGTACCTGCTGATTTTGAATACTGCGTTTTCCACGTCAGTGGCATGAAGATGAGTGATGGTAAGCCTTGCCCCAGTGACCATGATGGTATGGCTTGTTTTCAAGGCCCTCGCGGTACACATATTCTAGTGCAAAACCACGAACTCAGCCCTGGTGAAGATGATGGTTCCGGTTTTACTGACGGTACTGGTTTACAGAGAGCCTACGACAGATTTGACGGTGATGGGGGTCCCGGTGTAGGGGCTGGTGGTACGTCCACCATGATCATTACCGATCGTGGTCAAGTTCTACGGGATTATGTTTCTCTAGCAGGTACTATCCGTAACTGTGCCGGTGGTCCGACTCCCTGGGGAAGCTGGATTAGCTGTGAAGAGAACACTAGTGTTCCTGCTGACAACCCTGCCATTACTCAAAAGCACGGCTTTAACTTTGAAGTGCCTGCCCGTGGCGGTTTAGTTAACCCCGTGCCCCTGATTGAAATGGGTCGCTTTAACCACGAAGCTGTCGCTGTCGATCCTGCCACTGGCTATGTCTATGAGACTGAAGACCGTGGCGACAGCTGCATTTATCGCTATATCCCCAACACTCCAGGTAATCTGACAGATGGCGGTGAACTACAGGTACTCACCTTTGAAAGTGGTCTTCAGGATACTCGTACTGGTGTGCTTTCTCTATTAAACCAGCCCCAACGGGTAAGATGGGTGAGCCTCACCGCTAATGGTGTCAACGTTAATCCCGATACAGATACCCTCCGCTTTGATGCTCAGGGACTGGGCGGTGCCATCTTTGCCCGTGGTGAAGGTGCCTGGGCTGGCAACGATAAGATTTACTGGGTCTGTACCAGCGGTGGTGATGCTGGTCAGGGTCAAGTCTGGTGCTATGACGATGTGACTGAAACCGCTACACTCTTTGTGGAGTCCACTGACGAAGCGGTACTGGATAACCCAGACAACATTACTGTTTCTCCCGCCGATGGCAGTCTCTATCTATTTGAAGATGGCGGCGGCGACATCTTTGTTGTTGGAGTTACTCCCGACGGTGGTCTGTTCAAATTTGCTAAGAACATTACGCCTGGCTTTGAAGGCAGTGAGTTTGCTGGCGGATGTTTCTCTGCTGATGGCACCAAGATGTTCTTTAACATTCAAACACCTGGTATCACTATCATGATGTACAGAACCGACGGTCAACCCATCACTGTATAGATTTGGTGTTTGTGACGGATGAGCGAATGGGTCTTGGGATTAGTCCTGAGGCCCTTTTTTATGAGAGATATTGTTTTTCTTGAGCCGAAATTTGAGAGTACCTTATTGTTTCTTGATCCGCTCCCAACAGGGCACTGTATCCTGGGCCTAAGCCGTTAGTTGTGATAATTGCTTGTGCTGTGAATTGGTTACACGCAAAGCACTGCGGGGTAAGACGCGAAAAACTTCATCAATGCTGGTGACACCGGCAAATACTTTTTCGATGGCGGCCTGACGGAAGGACATAAAGTCAGTTTCCCTTAAGTAACGGTGTAAGTCGATCATGTTGCCACTGTGGATAATTTCCCGAATGGGTTCATCCACTTCAAGCAGTTCCACAATTGCCTCACGACCTAGATAACCTGAACCTAAACAATGGTTGCAGCCACGACCTCGGTGTAAAACAGGGTTGGCTTTAATCTGGGATGGCAGTATCCCTAATCGTTTAAAGTCTGTCTCGGTAGCTGGATAAGACTCTATGCAGTGGGGACAAATACGACGGACTAGCCGCTGGGCCACGACACCCAGCAGTGCATCGCTGATCAAGCTAGGATCGGGACCAATATCCTGAAGCCGGGGAATTGCGCCAACGGCATCGTTAGTATGGAGCGTAGTAAAGACGAGGTGCCCCGTTAAAGCCGCTCGCACGGCAGTTTCTGCTGTCTCGTGATCCCGCACTTCGCCTAACATAATAATGTCAGGATCTTGCCGGAGAATGGCCCGTAATCCTGCGGCAAAGGTCATGCCGGCTGCTTCATTTACCTGGGTTTGGGTAATCCGGGGCAGAACATATTCCACCGGGTCTTCCACGGTGACCACATTGACATGCTCTTTAGCAATGGCCTGCAAACTGGTGTATAGGGTACTGGTTTTACCAGAGCCGGTGGGACCGGTGAAGATAATTAGGCCCTGGGGCTGTTCTAACCAGGTTTTGTAGGTGGGCAATACTTTGGGAGAAAACCCCAGTTTATCAATGGTGGAGAACGGATTTTTGCGGGGTAAAAGCCGGATAACGGCCTTTTCTCCACAGACACAGGGAAGCGTGCTGACTCGCATATCCATGCCCAGGGCATTGCCATCCCCAGACATATATTGTTCACCAATGCGGCCATCATGGGGTCGACGGCTGTCGGCAATGTCCATGCTGGCCATTACCTTGAGGGCAACAATCACCCGGCGGCTAATGTCTAAGGGTAGTTTTGTGACGTTACGCAGGACGCCATCAATGCGATAGCGCACCTGTAGACCTTCGGTGGTGGGCTCTAGATGAATGTCGCTGGCCCGGTTGCGTAGAGCACTGGCAATAATGGTTTTAATCCGCTCGATCTGGCCTGCCGCCTTTGACAAAAATAGCTCTGTTGTTTCGCTAATATCTTCTGCGTCCTGGCTACCGGTGAGGGGGTTAACTAAAGGGGCCGCACCGATGCAATTTACGTCAAAGTGGCGGGTGTGGTGCCAGCAGCGATAGCTTTTTTCTGTAATGGATAAAATTTTGACCTGGGTGAGGGTGCGATCGCAAACCTGCTGTTCTACCTCAGGGGTCAGGGCAACAGGACTGCCCAGATAGTAACAATTGCGCCACAGCAATAGGGGCACCACCGGCGGCAGCTGCTGTGCGTCAGGGAACAGCTGAAAAAATCGTTGGCAGACTTCGTCATCCAGCAGGGTTAGATTCAGGGCTCCCTGGTCATCCCGCAACAGCTGTAATGCTCGCTGACAGTCAATTTGACCATTTCTAAGCTGTTGCCACGCCGTCAATAAATCGGAATCAAGCACCATAGAAAACCCATTGCCAGTTAAAAAGGATGGACATAAGCATGGCCCTACACTGTGTTCAAAAGCGCTGACACCCATGCTTAACCCCCGTTTAGATTATTCCTGATGTGGATGAAGAAGAGATTAAAACAGGTTAAGGTTTAGTCGCCGCTGCCAATAATCGCAGCAACTTTACGAAAATTATTAGCCAACATAATTCTTACACCATTTGCACCACATGCCTTGAACGATAATCTGGCACCCGTAGCCAGTTTGTTTAATGGTTCGAAAATGTTTTGTTAACCTTGCTCCTGAATATTACCTCCTGGGGGATTGTTACCACCCGGAACGACGGAGATTGTTCTTCACTTCCTTACTGGGAGTGTTCAAGGTCTCCACATCAATAGTTATCTACTAATCACATAGTTCAGAGGTAAAGATGGTCACCTTAAGAGGGTTTGCTTCCCTATCAGCCGACACTTTCGCTGATGGTCCTCCGTCTGGGACAGACAACGGTCGGATTGATGCGGCCAATCGCATTCAACCCATCTCTGCAAATGGCCGCACCGGTCCCTTTAATGGCCAGCCAGTGCAGGGGTTTAGTGCCGTACAATTCGCGCCTGATACCGACGCTAGAACATTTTGGTTTTTATCTGACAACGGCTTTGGCGGTGAAAGTAACAGTACCGACTATCTGTTGCGCATTTACCAGGCTCGACCAAATTTTCAGGGTCAAGGTGGTGATGGTAGCGTAGATCTGCAAGGGTTTGTTCAACTGAGCGATCCCGATAATTTAATTCCCTTCGATATTCAAAATGAAGAGAGTGCCGAGCGTCTTTTGACCGGTGCTGACTTTGATATTGAGTCATTTGTTATTGATAATAACGGTGATATCTGGGTGGGTGAGGAGTTTGGTCCTTATCTATTGCACTTCAACAGTGAGGGTGAACTCTTAGAAGCACCCATTGCCACTCCCAATCCAGTTGATCTCAACACCCTTAATGGTCAAGATCCTTTAGTCATTGGGCATCGAGGAGCTAGCGGTGACTTTCCAGAGCACACCTTAGCAGCGTATCGGGCTGCGATCGCAGCGGGGGCTGACTTTATTGAACCCGACTTAGTCACCACCTCTGACGGTGTTCTCATTGCCCGCCATGAGCCGCTTTTAGATGACACCACTAACGTGGCCGAGGTGTTTGGACCCGAGCGCATGGCCACAAAACTATTGGACGGTGTTGAGATCACTGGCTACTTTGCCGAAGATTTTACCCTAGAAGAGATTAAACAACTGCGGGCCGTCCAATCCCGTGACTTTCGCGATCCGGCCTTTGATGGATTGTTTGAGATTCCCACCTTTGAGGAAGTGATCGAACTGGTGCAAGCAGTTGAAGCTGAAACCGGTGTACAAGTTGGCATCTATCCTGAGACCAAGCACCCCACGTTCTTTGACCAGCAGGGACTGTCTCTAGAAGAACCCTTAATTGAAACCCTACAGCGGACTGGATTTACCGATCCCAACCGCATCTTTATCCAGTCCTTTGAGTTCCAGAACCTGATTGAACTTCAGGACCAGCTAGATGCAGAAGGTCTGGGCGATATTCCCCTGGTGCAGCTATATGGCAACACCTTGCCCGATGCACCTGTAGATAACGGTTTCTCGGCTCCCTACGACATCCGCTTTAATGTGGAGCAGGGTAACGATCTAGAAGCCATTTATGGTGCAGACTTTTTAGCGGCGGTGGAGAATCCCCTGTCTAGCACCACCGTATATAGCGATCTGGATAGCGCTGAATTTTTGCAGGTGATCAGCGAGCAATATGCCGAAGGGGCAGGTCCTTGGAAGAACAATATTCTTATCCGGGAAGCTTTGGAGACTCCAGTGGATGGTAATGGTGACGGTGTGGCCGAAATCACAACTCGTCTCACCGGAGAAGTTACCTCCTTCATCGATGATGCCCATGGCGCTGATTTGCAGGTGCATCCCTATACCCTGCGCGATGAAGAACGTTTTCTCACCCTAAATCCTGACGGCACACCCCAAACACCAGAGCAAGAGTTTCAGCAGCTGGTTGACATTGGTGCCGATGGCTTCTTTACTGACTTCCCTCGCACAGGAGATCCTGTCGTAGATCGGTTGACGTCCGGCGAGGTGCGCTCTCCCAATAATCCTGACTTTGACTTTAATACCCTTAATGGTCAAACTCCATTAGTGATTGGTCACCGGGGGGCCAGCGGTGATTTTCCTGAGCACACCTTAGAAGCCTATCGTTTAGCCATTTATCAAGGGGCTGATTTTGTTGAGCCTGACCTGGTGATCACCTCTGATGGTGTACTGATCGCTCGCCACGAGCCTATGCTTGACGACACCACTAACGTGGCCGAGGTGTTTGGTGCTGAACGCATGTCCACCAAGATGCTGGATGGGGAAGAAATTACGGCTTATTTTGCTGAAGACTTCACCCTGGCAGAAATCAAGCAGCTACGGGCGGTTCAGTCCCGCCCATACCGCAATCAGGAATTTAACAACGAGTTTGAAATTCCTACGTTTGAGGAAGTCATCGAACTGGTTCAGGAAGTCAGCGCCGCAGTGGGCCGTGACATTGGTATTTATCCCGAAACCAAGCACCCCACCTTCTTTGATCAGCAAGGGCTATCGTTAGAAGAACCCCTGGTGCAAACCCTGGTGGATACCGGATTTACAGATCGCGATCGCATCTTTATCCAGTCCTTTGAAATTCAGAACCTGCTAGACCTACGGAACGAAATCCTCCCTGAGGCTGGTTTAGATGATCTGCAATTGGTGCAGCTCTTTGGCGATACTGAAGGTGCCTTTATCAATGAAGGCGGTGGCGGTTTCTCCGTGCCCTATGACCTGGTGGCCAATGCCGATCTATCTGAAGCTGAGAAAGGGGCCATCTACGGTGACCTGCTCCCCTTCCTAGATTTTGAAAACCCAGGCTATAACTCCCTGGCCAATGCTGAAGCCATTACTGAAATTAGCAGCTATGCCGACGGAATTGGCCCCTGGAAAAACAACATCCTGCTGCGTGAGCCCCTGGCAACACCCGTAGACGGTAACGGAGATGGTGTTGCGGAAATCACCACTCGCCTGACTGGAGGGGTCTTTCCTCTCATTGACTTCGCCCACGATGCAGGGCTGCAAGTTCACCCCTACACCCTGCGGGATGAAGAGCGTTTTCTCACCTTA
>NZ_QXHD01000004.1:3802583-3812025 GCF_011009555.1 Adonisia turfae CCMR0081
CAGAACAGGGAGGTGTTGTCAGAGAACCGCTGTAGCGCACCAGTGTTCGCTCCGTTGGTAGCAGGTTGCCAGGATTCACCATGGCAGAATCGCTAATCTGTTCTCCCGATTGTTTAGGCAGATGCAGGCTTAGAACAGCGAGTTCCGGCTGTTCTAAGCCTGGCGTGATCCATACCCCCACAACGACTAACGCTTGAGTATCGGGATGACGGTGCACCAGGTGCAACTCCATGGGATAGGGCGCGCCACCGTCAGTGTGTTCGCTGGGTGTATGAAAGTGAAATTGGCTCAGATTATAGACCTGATCATCAACGGTGAGAGAGCAGCGGTCATTACCAGTTTCCTGAATGGTACGACCATTGTTGAGCAGGGAAATGGGCATGGGTCGATAGTCAAAACTGACTGTCTCTTCGGTCGCCGTAGTTTTGTCGATCTGGATGGGAGATTGCCGCTGACCGTCACCGCAGATATGGTAATCACTAGATAGCGTAGACCAGTGAGCAGGCCCTTGATCACCGTCATAGCCCCAGAGAATACTTGCAAGACTGAGCTGAAGAAAGTCACGTCGCGTTAGCAGGGGGCCGAACATAAACTACTAAAGCCGCAATAGCCTTAATCTGGGCGGTGTACAGGAGATTGTAATCTAACAGAATTATCCCTAAAGACCCACAACAGTGCAAACCCAGTGATCACCCCATAGACAGCCCACCCTTTTCCATCAACAAGACCGATCAGCGAACTGGGTAAGGCCTGGCACACACTACGACAGAGTATGGCACTGACCGCTCCATTCAAGGCGGCTCCTAAACAACTTGCCAATAGCCAAACTCCCAGTATGCGCCAACGTTGACGCGCATGGTAACTCAGGATCATGCCCTGGGCGATGGCCATACCCCATATCCAAATTGACGGATTCATCAGCAGATTTTGCCAGAACTCTTCCCAGGCAATTGCCTCAGCTGTGGAAGACGTCACTATTGATGTTAGCGACACCAGCAGCATGCTGAGTAATATGCTGAGTAATGTACTGGCAATCCACCCTAAGGCACTAGCCACGGGCCACAGCGTCCAGCGTCCCCCTTGCAGATGCATCAATCTAAAGGTTAACCATTGCAACGAGCCAATGATGGCTCCTGACAAAAAAAGTGTTGCCATAAACTGGGCACCATTGTTTTCTAAGAAACCAATTAGAAATCCTCCGATTGCATTGGCAAAAATCCAGGCTAGGAATAATTGTGTTTTCTTTTTCGGTAATGTTCTTGTGGTCATGGGTGATTGCTCCTAATGTAGTGCGTCAAGTTCAAAATTTAGGTTAAGACGGTGAGTAGGGAGTAGAGGGTTGAGATTGTTCTTTGCTTGTAGTTTCTGAGTTCAAGAACGTTAAGACTTGATGATCAAATCCAGATGGATTCACCAAATTAGAAGGATCCATAGACTGTTCTAATATGACCAACTCACTGTTAGGTAGAGCATTAGCAATCTTTTGATTGATGCTAATAAATGATTCTCCCAGGTCTTTGCCAACAATAATCAGAGCAGGAACTGTGATAGTTTGTAACCTCTGCAAGACATCAATGCGATTAATGGCCTTTCTTGCTAATATCAGCTGTTGGAGATCTGCTTTTAAACTAACCTGGCCAAAATAGTCTTGGGCCATTCTGGCATAGCTAGCTCGATATGTTTGGCAGATGCTTTTTGCCAGGAGTTGTTTGCCCAATAGTTTGAACAGGTTAAACCCAATGATTTGAGAAAAGCCTAATAGTTTTTCTTGAGGTGTACGCAGTTCCCCAAATGAGTCAGCAACGATCAGCCTTGTCACCACGTTGGGGTAGTTAACAACAAATGATTGAGCAATGACCCCCCCCATACTCACGCCAATGATGGTACATGTTTCGATGGCAAGGTGGGCTAACAGCCAGTTGATTTGATTATGCCAGCTAGATAGCTGTGGAGTTGTTAACTTAGAGGATTGGCCATGGCCAAATAGATCTGGGATAAGCACATGAAATCCCGCATCTGCATAGGTTTGCATTTGTGGCTGCCACATCCCATGATCGGCACCAATCCCATGCAACAACAGCAGAGTCTCTGACGAACGATCGCCTAGTTCTAGATAATATGTTGTACTACTGTCTGGGTTTTGGACTATCACAATACTGCTTAATGATGAACGATTAATCTTCGCGACATTGCTGGGCTTGGGGATGACTTTAGGTATTAGACACCGTTTAGGATTGAGCTGCGGGCAGAGTCCTATGCAAAACCTGTTGTGACTCATGCATAAGTGGATGTTCGTTACTGTCAGCAACCAGTACGGTTGGTAGAGTAGAGTGCTTAACCATGGTGCTCGTGCATGGGGAGACTGAAAATATTAAGTGTCCTGCATGAAGAAAGTTAGATCCATGTCAGAAGGTCATTGGTATGAATGACTTTTGTCATGGGAATTCGAAATAGAAGCTTTTAGGGTTGAAGGTATTGCCAATGATTAAGGAGCTGTTTATGGCTTTTTTGGGGTATATCGTTGTTGTCAGTCTGGCGTTACTGGGTAGCTATTTTCTATTGGCAAACGCTGTTGGTAAAGAAGCCGCCAATCGTAATATGGGCTACGCGCTGCCCTGGATTTTAGTGGGGGTTGCGATCGCATTCACCCCCTTCCTAATAACCATCGGCGGACAGTTGGTTTGGAGCTTTTTCTACATCAGCTATATCGTTAGCATTGGTGTGTGGCTATTTAGCTGGCCCGTGCGTAAACGTAAGGCTGGCAGCCTATTGCTTGACGCTGGCCGCACCTGGCACAATAAGATGCTGTTATGGATTGGCTTAGCAGAGGTTGTCGTTGCCCTTGTTATTACCTGGATTATGGTGACCTCTCCAGCTGGGATTTCAGATACTTCAAATGTGGTTGTATACATACCTCTTAAGATAGCCTTTTGGTGGACGTTGGCTATGTTAATTATCTCTCTTGGTCTGAACAAACTTGAACTAAGAGAAAATGGCCTGTGCTTTATGTATAATGCTATCCCCTGGCAGCGAATGAAGTCTTATTGCTGGGAGGTAACCCATCCCAATACGTTGACCATTCGAGTGCGACCTCGGGTAGTCTTTTTGCCTCACACCATGAGCATTAGGGTGCCTCAAGAACATCGCGATGCCATGGATCGAGTACTCCAGACCCATATTCCCTTTTCTCCGCCAGATACGCTGGCACTTCCTTAAGACCTGATCGATACGTTCTTGGGGCTGGTAGCGTCTAATACCACGATATGTTTGAGGGCGAACTCATGATGCTTAGGCGAAATAAAATTTGGGTTCGGGGCCTGCTGATTATCGCCTTGATTGGCCTTTTAATCGGCATGCTCCATCGGTTGACCATACCGGCTGCGTCGCAGCAGCCAGATCTATTTGATACCGTGTGGGAAACCGTTAATGACAACTTTTATGATCCTGAGTTTAACGGTGTGGATTGGGCAGCCATAGGGGAAGAGTATCGCCCTCAGGTGGCGGCGGCCTCGTCTCAGCAAGAAAAGGCGACTCTGATTAATGAAATGCTCGGTGCGCTGGACACATCCCATACCCATTTTTATACGCCGGATGAACCCGCCTATTATCAATTATTGGGGATTTTCTATCCGCGGGTGTCTGACTTCCAAACCCGCTTGGAAGCGCGCTTTCCTGAAGGCAAGCTGGAGTATGCCGATATCGGTATTGTGACCCGTGAGAAAGCGGGTAAAACCTTTATCACGGGAATTTTTAAGGGTAGCCCTGCTGATCAGGCTGGGTTAAAGGTGGGCGACCAGATTCTCGGTGTGGACGGTGAGCCGTTTCATCCCATTCAATCTTTTTTAGGGAAAGCGGAACAGCCCGTTAGCTTGCAGGTGCAGTCCTCGTTAAATGCTAGCAGCCAGAAAGAGATTACCATCACCCCCAAACTGTATGACGGCATCACCATGTTCTTAGATGTCATGGATGACAGTGTGGAGGTGATTGAAAAAGCTGGCAAAAAGATTGGCTATGTTCATATTTGGTCCTATGCGGGGGACCAGTATCAGGAAAAACTAGAACAGGAGCTGTTGTACGGTCGCCTCAGCAAGGCCGATGCGCTGGTGTTGGACCTGAGAGACGGTTGGGGGGGTGCCCCCCTGACGGCGTTGAATTTGTATACGGCCAGGGGACCTAGTCTGACCAGTATTGGTCGCGATCGCGCCCGTGTGACTCACCATAGCCAATGGAAAAAGCCGGTGGTCATGCTGGTCAATGGGGGCAGTCGAAGTGCAAAAGAGGTTTTGGCCTATGGCTTTCAGCAATATGATATTGGTCCGGTGGTGGGTACGACTACCGCTGGTGCTGTGACCGCCGGGCGAGCGTTTATTATGCCCGACGATAGTTTGCTATATGTGGCGGTGGCCGATGTCTATGTGGATGAAACTGTTCGTCTAGAAGGGGTGGGCGTCACGCCGGATGACGTGGTGCCCTTTCCCATTGAATATGCCCAGGGCAGTGATCCGCAGAAAGAACGTGCGATCGCAACTGCCATCACCGTACTGAATACACCTGTGTCTCAACGGTGAGAATCATCACTGTCTGTCAGCAGCCGTAACCCTCGTGGGTGAGTCATGCACACACTTCCTTCAGCCCGACTAGTGTTTGTCGACAATTTGCGAGTCTTTTTAACCATGCTGGTGCTGGCCCATCATGCTGCCCAGCCCTATGGTCCAACCGGAGGAGCCTGGCCCATAGTTAATTCGGAACATGCTGCGATTTTAGGATCTTTTTTTGCAATCAATGCAGCATTTTTTATGGGCCTGTTCTTTTTTATTGCCGGATACTTAACCCCTGTAGCGTATGAACGTAAAGGAGCACGGCGATTTCTTTTGACCCGGTTTCAACGCTTGGGGATACCTTTAATATTTTTTAGCTTGGTTGTTTTTCCGCCCGTGCTACATCACCTGACAGCACCGTCAGACTCTTTTTTGACCTTTATCCGCCAAACCTATATTCATCCCCTCAAGATAGAAGTGGCCCACCTCTGGTTTTTGTTACACTTACTGGCATATGCCCTGGGCTACACCCTATGGCAGCAGGTAATGAGACGCCGTGGCTCTGCGTCAGAGGCTATGGGGGCACCTTGGCCTGTGCCCAGCCATCAAACCATTCTCGCCTATCTGCTGAGCCTGACAACGGTAACAGCCATAGTGCGGATTGACTATCCGATTGATCGATGGGTGCAATTGTGCGGATTTTTACCCACAGAGATTGCCCATTTTCCCCAGTACGTCAGTCTCTTTGTATTAGGAGTTGTTGCCTATCGCTATAACTGGCTTAAACAAATGCCCAGAAGACAGGGCTTTATCTGGCTTGCCATAGGATTGGGGGCTGTCCTGCTGCGCTATGGCTATAGCCTCAGTCGAGGCAGGCTGCTGTTGCCTGCTCTCATTGCTGGCGGTGGTTTAGACTGGCGCTCTGTTGTTTGGAGTGCCTGGGAAGCCACAATTTGTGTTGGCCTATGCATTGGACTATTAGTTTTGTTTCGTGAGAAGATTAATAGTCAGAGCAAGTTTTTACAGATGCTTGCTGACAATGTCTATGCGGTTTATCTCATCCATCTGTTACTGATTATCTGTCTGCAAGTGGCGATGGTTGCTTTGCCCATCGGCCCCCTAGCTAAATTTGGTCTGGTCACCCTGATCGGTATTCCCCTGTGTTTTTTCGTTAGCGCTACCCTGCGCAGGTTTTCGTTCGCTAGACTTGTATTTCCCTAATTATTAGTTTGGAGCTAGATTTTCCACCATGACCCCTACTGAAAAAAACTCAGAGCCTCGTACTCTAACTGATTTTGCCTATCAGTTTTTATTAGGAGCTTTACTGGGATTCGTTGTGTCCCTATTGCCGTTGGCAGTCATTAGGCCCGCTCTAACCACTGGGAACATTACAGCAGTCGTCATCATTGTGGCGTTGTGTGGCGTGTTGTCGGCCCTGTTTGGCAAACGATTTTTGAAGCCTATGATGAATTTTTTAGAATCCCTACCTCCCATCGCCTAAGTAGGCTTAACTAAAGTATGCTCCCCGTAGGGTAAGAATTAAAGGCTAGGCTAGCTAACTTTCAGCAACTCAATTTTAAAATAGTTGGAGCCTTACAGATGCATGGACAACGCATTGACCATGGGTTAATCGTCAGTTTGAATGTGTTGCTGTTATTTACAGTGGGCTTTGCTTTGGTAGCGTATCAGGTATCTCCTCTACGCGATCCCAGCTTTGTACCTCAGGTGACTAATGCTGGTGCCAGAGTTAGCTGGCTGAATCCTGAGCGGTATTGGATCACAACAATAAGGATTTTAGCCATTGCCCTGGCCACTAATATATCGTTATTAACCTGGTCTCACTGGCGTGGTCATCGAAGTGGCCTGAGTTGGATAAATCGCAACCCACTTTCTGTCTTTCTCAAGGCTGTGGGTCTCTGTGGAGTATGGCTTGTAGTCTTTTCTGTTTCTTGGTATAGCGCTTTATTCTTTCTCCTATGGCAGTACATCCTCGATTGATTGGCCAATAACAATGACAAAAGTCATGTAAATATATGACCATGGACTCTGGGTGGTCCTTATTTGATTCGCTAGGGTATGAGCATTCTGCACAAAAGTCCCCTTCAGGAGTCAGAACCATGGCTAAGGAACATGCAAATGTAACTCTTTTAAAACGCTTAGACGAGTATTTAGACAATAGCAACATTGCTGGTGCATCAGGTCTGTTCTCAAAAGAATTTGTCTGGCATTTTTTCAATTCTCAGCTGCCTGACATGCAGGGTGATTATCTTGGGGTAGAGGGGTTGCAAGCCTTCTTTGAAAAGCTGGCTGTGATGACGGGGGGAACGTTTCGCGTGGAGCCCGTTGCCATTATTCCCATTGGCGATGAGTTAGTGGTGACCCATGTGCAAGACACCATGACTATGGACGGTCAGTCCATCAAGCTGGATGCCGTTGTTGTCTGGCGAATTGTCAATGGCTACATTGCCGAAGCGTGGGATATTCCAGCGATCCATACTATCCATGCACCCGAGCCACCTATAGCGACTGCAGCGTAACTTGTTGAAAGCATGATCAATGCTTCCGGGGCGCACATTGGTGCGCCCCGACGATACGCCTATAATAAGTTGAGCATGGCCAGGCAACGTCGTGTGACTTCTGCCCTCAGGCTAGGATCTACCCCATCAAGCATATCGATATTGGTGGCAAAGAAATATACGTTGTTATTTTGCTCCACATAGCCGACATACCAGCCGAGTTCTTCTGCCAGGGCCCAGCCTGTTTTGGCACGAATGGTATAGTCTGGCGTTTGCTCAACAATCATAATGTCTTTGACCATGGCCACTGTTCTTTCTGAGAATGGCAGGTCGTTGTTGTACAGACGACGCAAAAACTGAATCTGTTCTTGAGGTGTGATCCGGATATCGCCCGTGAGCCAAAACGTGTCAATCTCGTCTGCACTGCCGATGGTTTGATTGCCATAGTTAGCGTCGGCCACCCACTGTTGCATGCGTTCATGGCCAACCCGGCGGGCGAGCACCTGATAAAACCATACAGCTGATATCTGAAACGCTGTTCTTAAGTTCAGGTCACGGTTCCATGTGGAATAGCTTCTTTCTATTCCATCCCAGGTGAGAATTGCCAGATCGTTGGCGATAACACCAGTCTCTAATGAAATCAGAGAATTGAGAATTTTGAAGGTGGAGGCTGGTAAGAAAGGGGTGGTGTTGCGATCGCGATTATACTCAAACGCCACATCCTGATTTTGATTATAAATAATAATTGACCCTTCTATGTCCAGGTCCTCGAAATGTTGTTGAAAGTCAGGTTGCACAAATTCGCGCCGAGCCTGGGCAATGGTCGATGTTGATGGGGAAGGTGTGGCAGCGAATGAAGGGAGGGCTATCAGGCAGCTACCTAGGGTTAAACAGCCGAGCCAATGAGAAATGTGAGAAATATGCTTCATAAATGTGTCTAGCCTTAAAAGGGGCTGTTGCATACTAGACCATTTACCGGAACGCCTCCATGACAAAGGTCATTTAACTTAACCGGAAACATACCTCAGCCGTTCTACATGTAACATGGCCTGGGTTGTAGCTTTGACATCGGTTATGTTAGGGAAAACTTAGCGCTATTAGTGCATTGTCCCTGGAAAAGTCTAGACTCTATGGCTCGTTACGCATTGGTTATTGGCATTTCTGAGTATAAAAGTAAACATCTGGCAAACTTGAGTAAACCAGCTGAAGATGCTGCATCGGTTGCCACAATACTACAGAAATACGGGCAATGCGACAAAGAGCCGACCGTCTTAAAGGGAAACGTCACCACGCAGCAGTTGGGGAAAGCACTGCGCACTTTTTTAACCCAACAGGCTGCTAACAGTGAAGCCATCATTTATTTTACAGGCCACGGCATTAGTGTGGTCGACACCTTAGGTAATACCGAAGGCTGTTTAACCACCTCCGATTGCGACGTCACCGTCGATAGTGATGGCCAGGTCACTGATCAGAAGAAAGCGATTTCTTTCGATAGCCTCAATAAACTGATCCAAGCAGCCAATCTGAGTAATTTGGTAATGCTGATCGACGCCTGCCACAGTGGCGATTTTATTGAGCGTACTCTGGTGAAGCAAAGCTTTTCTACATTTGGAGCCAAGCAAGACCATTATTTAATTACGGCTTGTCGAGGCTTTGAGGCGGCATTGGCAAAAAAGAATGATGACCACAGTCTGTTTACAGGAGCCATCCTCAAGGCGTTAGTGCCAGAAAATGCAGATGTTAATGGCAAAATCAGTAGCGACCGTTTATTTGAT
This sequence comes from Adonisia turfae CCMR0081, assembly GCF_011009555.1. Taxonomy (GTDB): domain Bacteria; phylum Cyanobacteriota; class Cyanobacteriia; order Phormidesmidales; family Phormidesmidaceae; genus Leptothoe; species Leptothoe turfae. Next base: position 3,811,413 of record NZ_QXHD01000004.1, read on the forward strand.
GAGGTGCGGCAAACGCTCAAAGGTGGTCGTCAAGAACCTGTGCGGTTTGGGACAGGACGATCTCTATCCATTGTGCAGTTTCCGCCAGACATGCTGCCGGATAGGGTGCCATCATCAGAATCGCAACCGACTGCCAGGCAATCTAATTTGCCTAGGATGCCATTGCAAATGCCCCCGTTACCGGATCACTTTGTTGAGCGTCCAGAGCATCAAAGAGAGGTAAAACAACAACTTCTGTGCGAGGAGACTAAGGTTGGCACATTAGTTGTTAGCGCTATCTATGGTCTGGGGGGCATTGGCAAGTCAGTGTTAGCTTCAAAGTTAGCCCATGACAAAGAGATTCAGTGTCGGTTTTCAGATGGCATTTTATGGGCAACGCTGGGTCAAAATCCAGATATCTTGCCCTTGCTAAGCGGCTGGATTCAGGCTTTGGGGGACCATGACTATAAACCGACTGCGATTGAATCCGCATCCAATCATTTACGCACACTGCTGTACGACAAGCATATTTTGCTCGTGGTGGATGACGTTTGGAACCCTGCGCATTTAGATCCGTTTCGGGTGGGTGGTGGTGGCTGTTGCGTTTTAGTGACCACGCGGGAGGCCAGAATCT
>NZ_QXHD01000004.1:3812035-3848164 GCF_011009555.1 Adonisia turfae CCMR0081
TTTAACGATGCCCGAGGAATTTTGGCCAAAGCGATTAACGCTCCGGCTCGCAACCAGCGATCTTTAGATTCAATTGCTTCTAACAGAATCTTATAACCTTTATTCCGTAGCCAGTGAAGCGAGGGTTGAGACCCTTGGGCTGTCCCCACGCCGTCGGTATCTTGCTCTAGTAATGGTAACAGTGGCAAGATAAACCGACGGTGGCTGAGGGATGCTAATACCTCGACTGCATTGGAGCGATCGCGACTGTCTGTGGTGGCAAAAATCTGGTTCACCGTATTCACAGTGCGGCTATGGCCCAGGCTGGACAGCACATAGAGCACCTTTTGAATCAGCCGCTGATGATAGTCTTCAATGGCAACGGCCAGGGGCTTCCAGTTGGGCTCATCCTGGGGAATCTGGGTTTGCCAACGGCGGGTGTGACCCACCTGCTGAAAATCATCTGCCAGGTGGGCATACAAAATGTCGCTGGCCTGGCGGGTGCGAATTTTACCGATAGCTGCGATCGCACTATTCACTGTCTGTCGATTATCAGACCCCAGCTGTTCCTTAGCCTCAGTCAGACCTCCCTTAGCCGCCAGCAAAGTAGCCGCCTGTTCCCGTACCCGAGGGTGAACGTCGCCTAAGGCAGTGGCCAGGGGCACCAGATTCCCATGGCTTTGTTGCCATAGGGTGAGGGCCGCAATTCTCACCCCAGGTTGCTCGTGGGAAAAATGCTGCTGAGCCAGGGCCAGGGTCTTGAGGCGGGCCGCATCGGGCATGGTTTCACCCAACTTAGCCAGGGTTTCTAGGCCTAGCTGTTTCGTGTCAGCACTGCCGTGGGGCAAAAGGCGTGTGGTCAAGAATTCCAGCAGTGTTTCATCGGCACTGCGTGCCACTACACGGATGACCGCCTTTGCCACCCCTTCATCCAGCCCATACTGTTCAATCTCTGAAAATGCCGTATCCGTGAGCGCGGTCCCCTGCAGTCTGGCCACCATGGCTAGGGATCTCAAACTTAGATCAGCCTGCGCAATCAGCTCATCCAAAATCTCATCCTCAATCGGCTGTTGCTGCACCATGAGAATTTCCAACGCCGTTAGCCGACAGGCGAGCGGCTGCTCTGGTGTCAGTTGCTCTTGCCAAACAGACCAGAGTCCGGCTTCTCCTGTCTCGTCTGGCTCTAGCTCAGCGTTTGGCCCTACCCCTTCTTCTGAAACTCCTTCGCTAAATAACGACACCACCGCCGATCGCACCTGGCGATCTGCCCCTGGCAACAGGGTCAGCACATCGTCTAAAAACTCCCCCGGTTCTCCCACCCGCGTTGCTAATTCCAGACCTTTAATCTGGTCGTAGCGCTCGTCTGACTGTAGCAGGGTCTGAATCGTTGCCTTCAGGGGTAATACCGCCTGACGGCTGGCCAGCTGATCGAGGTCAATGGCATCTGTGCGAATCAGATCCTCTAGCCCAGCGGCATAAAAGCGTCCCATGGGCAGCCGCACTAGCAAAAATAGCATGACCAGACTGCAGACTAGCCAGGTGATTTGCTCCAGACTGAGGGTATGTTCACCCAGCCATAAAAATGCGCCTGCACAGGTTAGCCCCACGGCATAGATAAACCCGTCGCTCAAGGTGCGAATCCGCCCCATAAATTCTTTGGGGATGGCGTTGTAGTTAAGCTGATGGACCGGTAGATTAATCGCTTTATAGAGGGCATCGCTGTTGAGCTGTAAACCAATGGCAGCTGGCAGCTGGCCGTTGACCCCCAGCCCCATAAATGCGGCCAGGGTGGTCAATGGAAAGACCACGTTCATGCGAGCTACCCCCAGCCAGCGCAGTAGAGGCCGAGTCAGACCGTAAAGCACCACCATTTGGACAATGCTTACCACCACTCGCATCAGGCCCAAAAAGCCAGTCAGGGCCCGTTGTGTAAACTCCTGACCGTAGATGCTAAACCAAAGAAATTCAGAACTGAGGTAAATGATCACCAGCAAAAAGCTGCTGGCCGCCAGAAAAATAACCAGTGGATAGCGCTTGGCCAGTTCGGGAAATGACTGGAGCGATTCGATGACACCAACGGTTTCACTGGGCTGTTTGCTGAGGGGGCGCTGGGTACGGTCGAGATAGGTGAGTTGCAGCAGTGCGATCGCAATCACCACTGGCAAACACAGCAGTAAATTCTGGGTGCTCAACCACCGCGATAACCCACCCACCAAACTACCGCCGACTAAGGCACCCACCGCCTGGCTAATACCAATATAGGGAGCATACTGCTTGTACTCCAGGGTATTAAAGTAGTCAGTCAGCAAACTGGGGTAAAGGATATTGTTACAAATATCCCACTGAAAAAAACTGACAATCAGTAATCCATAGTAAACAGGAGCCATGTCCAGGGGCAAAGCCAGCCGCAGAGCGACCACCAGCATCAGCAATACCACCAGTGCCCCACAAAACAGCTCAGTGCTGCGAACCCGTTGCACCACCTGGCTGATGCAGATATAGGCAGGCATGGAGCAGAGGCCAATCAAAATAAATGCGATCGGCAATCGCTCAGCTCCCAGCTGGCTAACAAAAATGGAATTAGCCACCGCGATCGCCATCACACTCTGCACCAACACCGTCACTGCAAGCAGTAACAGCTGGGTCAGCCGGCTATCCTGTAAAGATTTAAACGCGGTTAGCATCAACGACATCAGTTCATAGCTTTTCCATACTATTAAACGTCCATGACAAAAAAATGAAGAATTTAGTTATCTCGTATTGGTGTATGGCTATGAATGGGTCTAATCTTCCCCCATATCCTCTAATGCTAAAGGCTGTACAGAACGGGGTAACCGATCGATGGGTTCAATGGTGTCCAAGTCATCACCGGCTGCTGCTCCTAGGGCTTTAAATTTACGCGCACTCACCAGCACCCGATTTTCTAAAGATCCCACTGCTTTATTAAAGGTGTCGACGGTAGAATCCAACCCCCGCCGCATTTTTTGCAGATGTCCGGTAAATACCCGCATCCGGTCATACAGTTCTCGACCCAGGGTACTAATCTGCTGAGCATTTTCTGTAACGGCATCCTGCTGCCAGCCATAGGCCACGGCCTTAAGCAAAGCAATCAGTGTGGTGGGGGTGGCTAAAATCACCCGCTGGGCAATACCGGCTTCGATTAGACTAGGGTCTTGTTCCAGCGCAGCACTGAAGAAGATTTCCCCAGGTAAAAACAACACCACAAATTCAGGGCTGGGTTGAAACTGATCCCAGTAGGCTTTTTGACCCAGTTGCTGAATATGTCGACGCACCTGCTGGGCATGCTCCTTGAGTTTATTCAGCCGTAGGGCTTCATCGGTCATATCCAAAGCTTCCAAGTAAGCTGCCAGAGGAGCCTTGGCATCCACAACAATGCGGCGCTGCTGGGGTAGCTGCACCACCATATCAGGGCGTAGTGCACCGTTACCGGTCGTGACCTGCTGGGCAAAATCACAGTGCTCCACCATCCCCGCAATCTCTACCACCCGCTTCAGCTGAATTTCTCCCCAGCGACCCCGCACATTGGGAGCCCTCAGCGCCTTGGTTAAATTGGCAGTTTCCGTTTGGAGCTGCAACTGTCCTGTGGCCAGCTGAGTAATTTGCTCGCTCAGCTGACTATAGGCCGATAGCCGATTACGTTCTAAATCCTGTAAGTAGGTTTCTACTTTGCTCAAAGACGATTGCAACGGCTGCACCAGGCCATCAATGGCTTGCTGTCGTTGCAGTAACTCACTGCTCGACTGAGTATGAAACTGCCCTAGTTTTGTTTGGGCCAGGTTCAAAAACGTCTCGTTGTTAGTCCGTAAAGCTTCAGCTGAAAGGACCTTAAATGCCTCCACCATTTGCTCTCGGGCTTGGTTTAACAATGCTAGCTTTTCGTCGGTGGTCTGCTGTTGCGTTTGTAACTGGGTTTGGCTCTGGGCCAGTCGCACTATGAGCTGGCTCTTCTCTGCCTGCAACCGTTGATTTTCTGTTTGCAAAGCTACGGTCTGAGCAGCTTTACTTTCAGCCACCGCTCGCTGTGCAGCCTCCTGGGTCAGCGTTTGCCGTTCTTGTTCAAGTCTGGTCTGCAAACTGTGGATTTGTTGTTGCAGAGCGCTGAGCTGTTCATCTTTAGCGTGTAACTGCTCAATCATGGTGGCGCGTTCTGCCACCAGATCATGCTTGGCACGTTCCCTCACGGCTTGATATCGAGACTGCCAAATAAGCCAACTCATTAGACAGCCCAACCCTGCCCCTGCCAGAAAAATTACCGGCCACTGCATAGGCTAAGTACAGATTTACTATTGCACCATAGAGTATCATCCTAATTCTCAATCGTAAAATCGCTACTCAACCCGCCATAATGCGCAGGTGTTTAAGTGAGTTGCGTTGATTCTGCCGTAGTCACCGGGTACTTTCATAAAAGATATGAATAAGGGTTGATGATAAATGTGGTATTCGCAACCCATGGCTAATCTATAGACAGGGCCATTGGTCTAGTTCAGCTGAGCCATATTAACTGTGAGAACTTAAGTTTTTCTAGTGGAAAACTCAGGGTTTCAACATGGATGTGGTTTATGTTTTGATAGGAGCTGGTCTTTTTGGACTACGCGTACACATCCATTTACATTCACCGCAGCGACTAAATTCATCAAGAGCCTTATAGGGAATGACCGTTAAAAGCCCACCAGAGAAACTTCTCAGATCTCCGATATTGGACAAGCTGCCAAACTACGGAATCCAAAGCGATGAATGCCCCCGTCGGGCAAAAACGCAGCTAGACTTTATCATGCTTGCCGTTGAGGCCCTTGAACTTAATGCATCTCAAGTGATGTTGGCAGCCATCAAAGATCTGGGGCTGCAAGATGTACTTAGGAGTCGCGTTCATCTTTGGCGGTTGCGTAGTACCAATCCGCTGCGAAAATTTAATCAGCGTCAGCCCCTCACTCTAGAAGAAGCTAAGGCTCTGGTGTTAGTGGTCTGCTATCTATGTCGTAAATTAACGGTGCTGATTCGCCAGTTGTTTTTGGGCTACCAACAACTCCAAGATCACCAGCTTTCTCTCGATCACCATTTTCGCTTAGCTAAATACTTAAAGCGATTTCGCTCCCATTTCCGGGCTCGTATGAATCCCAAACGGGCGATGGTGATTACCTACAGCAAAGATGAAAAACTCGATCAGCTGGCACTCTCGCTACTAACTCAGCTCCTGATCTGTACAGGCACTCGCGGTGAAGAACGACTCTGGGCCAGCCTCTTTGATGGGGAGATATCATGACCATTAAACGACAGTATGTGCTGCCAAACTGCAGTCTAATATTAGAAGGCCTCAGTGCAGATGCCTCCAATGTGCTCTCAATACTGGCCAATGCTGAGTTTAAGATCGTAGGAATTGAACAATCTCTATCGGGGGGGACGGAGTTTTTTAAGGCGCTCAACAGTGCGGTTAGCGCCTACTGTCAACGTTTGCTGAGTGGTCTCGACCATCCCGAGCACATGGGATCCCAGACATCTCTGGTGACGGTTGAAGCGGATGAAGGCCAATACCATCGTCTCATCGTCCAGCCTGAGTGCCTCAACGACTCATCCGGTGATGAGACAGATGGGAAGGCTCCCAAAAACATTAAGCTTTCAACGGTACAGCTGTTTGATATGGCTGAGGCTATCGATCAGTTTTACGCGGATACTCAAACCTTACCCGATGTGACAGTGCCCCTTGCGCCTCTGCCTCGTAAGTATGTCAGGCCTGAGGAACCGCTAGCGAAACGAGCTGTCCCGCCAGTTCTCGGCTTAGGCACATTGGCTGTGGCTGCTCTGGGGCTGTTCTTCTTGCCGGTGCCAGAACTGACTGAACCAGAAGGCCTGCAGCAGAATTCTGCTGCATTGGAAGAGCAAATAGAGAATGAAATCGCCATTGATACCGATGCAGACGGAACGGCACCGACATCCGAGGTGCCGGAAGAGGGGGCTGAGGATGGTGAGATCAGCGAAGATGCAGAAACATCGTCTCAACCCCCTCTTATTACTGATACTGAACAGCTAACAGCTCTACAACAGCAGGTGCAAGGGCAAATTACCGACGGTTTATCCAGTGATACAACCTTTGATCAACCACTGCGCTATCAGATCTCCGTTGCTGCCAACGGCGATATTGTTGGCTATAACCCAGTGGATAGCGCTTCCCTGGAAAACTTGGATAGTACTCCCCTACCTGAACTGACCTACATTCCAGTGGATGAAACATCTGTAGCATCAGTGGCTCAGTTTGAGGTTGCCTTCGCACCAGATGGCACCGTTGCAGTGGTGTCTGACCAGCTAAGCACAGTTGAATCCGAGGCGGTGACCCCTGATGCGGTGAATCTTGAGGTGGTCGAGTCGGAGTCGGTAGAAGACGAGGATCTGCCAGAAGAGTCTGACAATGAAACATCCGAGCAATCATCCGTGCCAAACAGTGAGACTGTGACAGGGCGGAGTGCTGAAACGGCGGCTGATACCCTTGCGGCAATAACTACACCCATTCAAGACGTAGATCGTATTGATGCTCTCAATCAAGGGCTGCGACGTACCATTATCCAAAACCGTGCCCCAGATCGAACCGGACCAGAAGTGCGCTATCGGATTCGTCTCGACCAGGAAGGTAATGTGACGGGTTATGAAGCCACTAGTGCAGTTGCCGAGCGGTATGTAGATGATTTCAATCTACCGAGTCTGATCAAAGACTCTAGTGACGAGCAGCCGCAGCTGGATTTTTTAGTCGTAATTAGTGACGACAATATCGTGGAAGTTAATCCCTGGGATGGTTGGCCTGAGAATTAACTAAGTTCTTAGTTCTAAATTTTGTGGGGCTTTACGCTTCTCCATGAGTATTTTGGGTTAAGCTCACAGCTTAGAACAGCCTTGATCCTGGTCTTTACCGGATCCTCGGCACTAATCACGACTCAAGGAGCATTGCTGTGTCTAATGAGCAATACCCTGAACTTCCTTCACTCTATCCAAGCCCTGACCCCTCACCCACGGCTCCTACCATGGAGGCTGTGCCGCCGTCGCCCTCTTGTCGTCGTCGTTGGATAAACCGGGCAGGACATGGCTTACTGGCATTAGGACTATTGCTAGCCGGTGTCCCGGTTGCCTGGTTGTTGGGAATTGGTGCATCTAGAGTAGTCTCAGCCCCCACCAAACGGATGCCTCTGCAGGAAGTGGTGCTGCGGCGAACCAATCGAGTATTCACAGAAATCTATCGCTTGCCTAGCCGTTGGCGACCTGCGCCTCCTCTAGAAACTCGTATTGAACCGATACCCATACCCACTCAGCCGATTGAGCCTTTAACGACACCACCACCAGCTTTGAATAATCGAGAACGTCAGATCGCTGAGGAAGAATTCGCCGCTCTTCAGCAAGAATTTGAAACCATTCGTAAGCGTTTGTATGACTTGGAAAGCAAACTAGGTCGAGCGCAGTCCACTGCAGATGTTGAGAGTAGGCTGGCAAATTTAGAGCGACGCCTTATCCCTGACCAGGCTGATGAGCCAGGTGTGCAACCTGTTTCCACAACCGCCGTTGCCGATGAGCCGCAACCAGAAGAAAATACCCCACAGGTGCATCATCCCCTATTAGAAACCACCGAACTGAAGATCACCCTACCGAGTGATGCACTGTTTGCCCCTGGAGAAGCACGTTTGTTGGCTACTGCTCCAGAACTCCTCAACAGCATTTTTGGAGATCTTCGCCAATATCCGAAGGCTACGATTTTAATTGGTAGCCACACCGATGACCGGATGGTGCCATCCCAAAGCATGAGCTTGGCATTTCAACAGGCAAACGCCCTCAGGGCCTATCTGGCTGGCAACTTACCAGACGAAAACCGTTGGGTTACCATCGGCTATGGCCAAAGCCAGCCCATTACTGACAATAGCAACCCTCAATTTCGTCAGCGCAATCGCCGTATTGAAATTGCTATTGATCGCCGTTAGCGACATCCGGGATATCTTGCCGTATTGAAATTGCTATTGATCGCCGTTAGCGACATCCGAGATATCTTGCCGTATTGAAATTGCTATTGATCGCCGTTAGCGACATCCGGGATATCTTGCCGTATTGAAATTGCTATTGATCGCCGTTAGGGGCATGCTGATAATCAACTCACTTATTCAGTGTCCATTCCTGTAATGAAAGTTGTCTACTTTGGTACTCCACAATTTGCGGTACCTGGCCTTATTCGTCTGCTTAAAGACCCTGATTTTGATATTATTGCCGTCGTTACTCAGCCAGATAAGCGGCGGGGGCGCGGCAGTAAAGTGACCCCTTCCCCTGTGAAAACAGTGGCTACCGAAGCCGGGATTCCTGTGTGGCAACCCCAAAAAATCAAAAAAGATGCTGAGGCTCTAGACTTCCTCAGCCACTGTCAGGCTGATGCCTTTGTGGTAGTTGCCTATGGCCAAATCCTTTCCCAAGAAATTTTGGATATGCCGCGACTGGGGTCAATCAATGGTCATGGCTCGATTTTACCCACCTACCGTGGGGCTGCTCCCATTCAGTGGAGTTTATACCACGGTGAGGCGGAGACCGGTGTAACCACCATGTTGATGGATGCCGGTATGGATACAGGCCCCATGTTGCTAGAGGAAAAGATTCCCATTGGGCTCTTGGATAACGCCTGGGCAATTGCTGATACCTTGTCTAAACTCACAGCTGAGCTGCTGTTGAGCACACTTCATAAGCTAGATGGCCAAGCCATTCGTCCCATTCCTCAAATTGAGGAGCAGGCCACCTATGCGCCGCTGATTAAGAAAGCTGATTATGTCATTGACTGGCAGCGTCCGGCTCTGGATATCCATAACCAAATCCGGGGCTTCTATCCCAACTGTGTCACTCAGCTACAACAGCCGCCGCTTAAAATTAGTGAGACGATTCCTCTGTTTGATGGCGTCTGGTCTCAACTGCCTGAGGACTATCGGACTTTAAAAGATGCCTATGGGGCTCTAAAGCCTGCCGAGCCTGGCAAAGTTATGGCTGTTTGGAAAAATCATGGCCCTGTCATTGGCACAGGTGATGGATATTTATTGCTCCGTCAGGTTCAGCCAGCGGGTAAAAAATCTCAGTCTGGGTGGGCCTTTGCCAATGGCAGTCGTTTAGCTTTAGGAGAGAACTTAGGTTAGGCATAGGGGCTGCTGGTCGTCGATGGTTGCCCTTCGATACCGGGCGTTATCGGTCAGGATTGCGTATCAATTTTGGGACAAAAAAAACTCCTGGCTGAGGCCAGGAGCTTGTTTGTAGATGTCCAGGAAAAAGCTAGTCTAACCTTGGGAAAGTCCGCCAAGGTTACTTGAACATTGGCCTTAGCCAGCTGCCAAATAACCTTGGAACGTTGCCTTACGACGACGTAGATGCTTAAGGGCCTGTTGTTCTAGCTGGCGAACCCGCTCGCGGCTGATACCCATCCGCTGTCCTACCTTAGCTAGGGAGAGCTGGGTGCCGTCGATCAGGCCAAAGCGTAGATTGATCACTTCCTTCTGCTGAGGAGTGAGTTCCGTCAGCATATTGCGAATATCTTGACGCAAGGACTGCTGAACCGTGTAATCCTCAGGTGATACGGTGTCGTCCTCCAGTAGCTCCTGTAGCTCTGTATCCTGGTTGTCGCCGATGCGGACATCCAGAGATATGGGCTGACGGGACATGGTTAGGTATTCCCGTACTTGTTCAGGGGTGAGGTCAAGCTCCTGACCAATTTCACCAACCGATGGACTACGGCCTAACTTCTGGGCAAGGACGCGCTGCTCACGCTTAATTTTATTGAGCTTTTCGGTGATGTGAATGGGTAGACGAATGGTGCGTGACTGCTGTGCGATCGCACGGGTAATTGCCTGACGAATCCACCAGTAAGCATAGGTGGAAAACTTATACCCTTTCATGGGGTCAAACTTTTCGACACCGCGCTCCAGACCTAAAGTACCTTCCTGGATTAAATCTAGGAATTCTAAATTACGCTTTTGATACTTTTTAGCCACTGCTACTACAAGGCGCAGGTTAGCTTCGATCATTTTGCGCTTTGCCCGTTCACCGTGCCGTAGCTGATGGACGAGTTCTGTCTCGGAAATACCGGCAGCCTGCGACCATTCGACTCGATTCGCATCATGACCGAGTTCTTCGTCTAACTTATCTTTAGTCTCCTGCAGAGCCATCAAGCACTGTACCTGCTTACCCAACACAATTTCTTCTTCATGAGTGAGTAGAGGTACGCGACCAATCTCTTGAAGATAAGTGCGTACGGTATCAGTACTGTAGGCAACTGGTGAAGTTCGTTTTGGGGCTTTCAGCTTCGACATAGCTTGTAATGGACCTCCACTGCTGGAAAAGTGTGCCAGGTATAGGGTATTTATGAACCCTTAACCACGAGTTGAATTCGAAAGGTTGAACTTTACTGGTAATACGCAGAACACAACAAATCGGATTGCAATTAATGGAATCGCTCTAACAATCCGCTTCAAACGCCTAGGTCAAGGCTGAACATGTACCTATATTTCTGAAAAACGAACTTAAAACGGATTCATTATGAGTTTAATTTTACCCTAAGTAACACAAATGATTACACTTGATTAAACAACTCTCATAAACACATCTCTATTTCGTTACTTTAAGGTAAATAGATGAGAAATCTAAGAAGTCTCAGATTAGAGTTGGCTGAGAGAAGAGCGGGTAAACGACAATCTCCGTAGTGCTAGTATGCCTCAAGCTTTCAGGCGTTTGGGTGAGGTTTTCCTTGGGCGATAACCGAACCGAATGGGCTGATTATGGATTATTTATGCACGTATCCACAAATTCTTATACCTGTCTGTTTGAGAACTTAAGCGACTATGAAGTTTAGAGGCGAACTAGAAACAATTTTGTAGTCATTAGAACAACTTTTGTCTTGTTTCGAGACTAAACCTAGCAATTAACATCCACCATATGTGGGATGAATGAGGTCTATGAATGAAATAAATAAATCCCTTTTTTATAAACAGAATTAAGACCTTGCCAGGGTTAATAGATATCGGTGGATGATACCATGATTTAGTTCATTTGTACTGAAGGAGGCGTAAAAATAAGTAGAGGACTATTGATATGGACGTAGGTAACGCTCATAATTTCCCCATTATTGGGATATTACTGAGAATAAGACGTAATAATGCAGTCCAGGTAACGCAAGGAGAACACGGTTGGCGACATTATAGCTCCACTTTTAAGCAGCAATAATAAGTACTGTGACACCTATGACTATCCCTAAGAGTGTCACAGTACTTAAAGTTATTGCTAATCATTCTCTAAGAGATAGAGGTTTCTGATGTTGGATGCTGGTTAAGGCCCATGGGTTGCCTGGCGTTAGAAATAACCTGATACAGCGGTTATCTCATGTCTATATGTTTTATTATCCTTGTCAGTCAAAGCTTTGGAAGACTTTTGGTGATTTTTCTGTTCCAAAAATGCGACTCATAATGTCGTGGGGGCGCGCATAGGGGGCGGCATCACCATTGCTGGTTTTCTGCTCCGATGTTCTTGGGCAGCCCCCGTCTAAGTTCCTTGTGCATAAGTAATGTGTATTGGTAGCTATATTTACGTACCCAGGGTGCCAGAGTGTTGTTAAATAAGGACATTCCTGGTCAAAACCACGTGGTTTCCGCAATCGGTTTGTCGTCGATATCACTTGATTTTCCTCAGTACCCTAAAAAGCTATGTATCATTGGGCACCTTGAGATTGGTTGAGTACCCATGACTTATTCAGCTGATCAAGGAATTTTATGGCTTCGAACAAACCTGTCAACAATTCATATGATCACACCAGTCATAATCAGGATCCGGAATTTTGGCGACAGTTGTCTAGGGATTTTCCGTTTGAGGGTGTGGATGAGGAGCAGCTACGCCAACAGACGGAACAGTGGATTAATTGTGCTAACGAGCTTTTAGGTCCGCTCCCGTCTCGGATGAAGAATAAAACGAAGCGTTAGAGCATTGCTTGGGTGTGTTCCCAGCCCAGGTATAGAGCCCTCGGTACATGGAAACAGCCTTTCCACTTTCCTCCTTTTAGGGGGAGTAGTACATCGCCCTGGCGGTTTAGATAGCCAAACCATTCACCGTGGTCTGGGTCATTAAACCGGGACCATGCATAGTTATGAACGGTGCGATACCACTGCCAGCAGTCATCTCTCTGGGTGAGTCGATAGCCCAATAGCAGGGCCACTAAGGTTTCTAAATGAACCCACCACAGTTTTTGGCTCCATTCTAGTTGCTGAGGGGGATGGCCCATGCGGTCTAAGAAGTAGAAAATACCGCCATACTCATTGTCCCAACCCCGTTCAAGAATTGTTAGGGTGGTGTCGATGGCGCGATTAATTAAGGTGTTGTCCTGGCGTCGCTGGCCAATGTCCATCATGAACCACATGGCTTCGATGCCATGGCCAGGGTTGAGTAATCGACCTTCAAAACAGTCGATGGGAGTGCCATCTGGAGCAATGTGTTCATATATCAAGCCGCTCTCAGGATCTAGGAACTCTTCCATAACGGCGTGAATGGTTTGGTTTAATACTACATCTAGGCATTCTGTTGTTAGCAACCAGTCCATTTCTAGGGTGAGGTTGGCCAAAATCATGGGTATGGCCAAGGACTTCATGGGGCGTGTGCCTGGGTAAGCTTTGTTGTACTGGCCTTTAGGATTATCTTGACGACGCAAAACATTGTTATAGGCCTGTAGGGCAATTTCCTTAGCTTCGCTATCTCCACAGGCCTGGGCGTATTGACTGAAGGCCATGGCGGCAAAGCAATCGGAAAAAATATTGTAGGGCTGTATTAAGGGACGGCCTTGGCGATCTAGGGAAAAGTACCAGTTACCCTCAAGATCACGACCGTGCTGGGTCAAAAAGTTAACACCGTGGCGGGCCATCTCTAACCAGTCTGAACGTTGTTCTAGGCGGTTGTACACCATGGAAAAGGTCCAGACTTGGCGGTTTTGCAGCCAGATAAACTTATCGGTGTCGTAAACATTTCCCTGTACGTCTAGACAAGTAAAGTAGCCGCCGCACTCACGATCTAATGAGTGGTTTTGCCAAAATGGCAAGACTGTCTCTAGCAGTGTGGATTTGTAGAGTTGGGCAAGGGCGCTAAAGTCCTTGTGGGATAGACGTTCGATCAGCATCAGTCAAATGTTGATAACTAGATAGGGAACACTATCTCACTCTTTGTCTGGATGTAATTGGAGAGAAAGTTGAAGTTTTTTAGGAACAAACTACACCAAGCTACAGGCCACTGCACAGGACTACCTATGGTTTGACGCACTGGTTTGACCCGCTGGTTCGGCGCGCTAATTTGACACATTAGTGCAACTTGGTGAGTTGCCGATCTCCTCGGGCAGTCTATGGAAAGCATCCAATAGGGATCTACTTAGTAAAACTGCTGATGACTGGATGAATGTCTATGTTGCTCTCCGAGGACTTGATCGAACTGAAATATCAAGAGATTGTGGAATACCAGGACGTGGTGACCAATGCAGCCATGGAAAGTATTGCATTTGATGTGATCGACACCCAGATGGCTTGCTTAGGGACAGCGATTATGACAAGCCTAATAATGGGGTGTTGTGCCAAGGTATTTATACCCAGTCGCAAACATCCACGGTAGTCTTAGTCCAACTGCTCCCACCGGGCTACTTTAAATGGCATATATTCACGAACAGATAAAAAATCTCTGTATTATTCTGTAAACCTGGCCACTGAGAGCATGGTGTCGACGACATGTCATTAGTGGTAAATCAATCGTCAGGGGATATTGGTGATTAATACCTAGTTGGGTGAGATATCGGCCAGGTTCTCACCAAATCAAAGGTCAGATTAAACCAGACAGAACATAAGGAATTAGCAGAGTATGGTGATGCAGCGGCGAGAGGTATTAGCAGGGCTATTGGTAACCGGTGGGTTGATGTCATGGGGATTGATGGGCAAAGCGGCCCATGCCTATGATGTTATTATTACGCCCAACGATCCTCAGCTGGGCGATGCCATTTCTGTCATGGTGAAAGCTAGAAACGGTGCTAGCTCTCCTCCCACAGTTATTGCCAATGGTAAAGAATATCCCAGTTTTCCCCTATCCGATAATCGTTTTCGCGCGTTTGTTCCCACCAGTCCTCTGGATACGCCGGGGCGTATCGTGATCCAGGTCAGTGGTGATGAAGAAACCCGCAATCTGGCCGTCGGTTTACGCAACCGTAGCTTCCGGACCCAGCGGATCACACTGCGGGGTAGCGGTAGCCTGGGCACGGACCATGAATTTGATAGAGTGGATGCCTTTAAGCAACTGGTGAGTCCTGAGCGCCATTGGCGGGGCACATTGTTGCGTCCGAGTCAGGGCAGGGTGAGTTCAGAATATGGCGTACGACGTTATTACAATGGTGAGTTTGCCGAAAACTACTACCATCGTGGTGTGGATTATGCTGCGGGAACTGGAACACCGGTAGTAGCTCCTGCGGCTGGGTATATCCGCTTAGTGGGTCGTGTGAGTGATGGATTTGAGCTCCATGGTAATACCGTTGGCATTGATCACGGTCAGGGGCTGTTGAGTATCATGATTCACCTCAGTCGCATTGATGTGAATGAAGGAGATTTCGTAAGTGCAGGTCAGCAAGTGGGGGCCATTGGTTCCACCGGTGCGTCCACTGGCCCCCATTTACACTGGGGGCTATATATGAATCAGGTGGCGGTTGATCCAGTACCCTGGCGCTATAACGGCTTTGAGTAGTGGGCAGCTGACCTACCTTTAGGAAGAGAGTTTGGTTGTTGTTATTGAGATTTTATAGTTGCTCTTTTCTTCTTTATTCTAAGGCATTCAATTTTTCTAGCACTAATGGGTCGCGCGCTAACTGTTGCGCGATGCTGGCTGCGCCTGCCTGGTTTAAGTGACTGGGGTCAGCAAAGAAGGCATTTTGTTGACGCCATTGCAGAAGCAGATCAATGACGGCAAACCCCTGACGCTGGCTTTGGGTTTGTAAAAACCGTTGAAAGCGTTGATCAAGGGGGAGACGAAAGTCATCTAGGTAGTCGCCGCTGAGGGGAAGATGAACATAGACCAATTCAATATTGCGGCTTTTGAGATAGCCCACTAGAGATCGCAACGACCCCAGCTGTAACCCTGTCAAACCAAACGGGTTATAAAACCCATCGTAGCGTCCGCTAATGCGCGGATAGGTTTGATAGAACGCAGCCGGGTCAAATACATCGGCAACTGGCAAAAAGCCATAGGCATTAATACTGCTAGGCGGTCTGGGGATAGAGGCTCGATTGCTAAACCCTGGCTTTTCCCCTGCCAGCACGGCCCGGTATCCCGGTGACTTGAGAATGTTGGCAAAGGTGGCATCAACACGACGGCTGTTAAATGCCCGCGAACCATCCCCCCAAATCACCAGTCTGGGCAGTTGATCTGAGGTGAGCAGTCGCTGGAGGACAAAGTTCATCACCTGGGCCGTAGCGCCGTTAATGCTGAAGTTAAACACCCGCACGGGATATCCCTGTGTTTCTAAATCTGTTTGGAGGATCTGTGGGTTTATCCCCTGGATGGTGCGGGAGCTACCAATCACCAGGATGTCCGGTGGGCCAAACGTGGCTAAATAGCTCAGGTAGAGCCGCAATTGTTCATCTAAGACGGGGCTGCCTAAGCTGGGAAACACATTGGGCCAGCTGAGTTGGTTGGCCTGCCGTTGGGCAAAGGCCAGATTTTGTAAGTACTCCTGCTGCTTACGCTGGGCAAAGAAGCGCTCCGGGCTTTGGGCCGGAATGGTTTGCAAGGTTGCGATCGCATCTGTCCATGCTTTAACGACCTGATCCCATTGGTCAGCGTTACTGGCGGTTTGGCCTAACTCCGCTGCCTTATCAGCTTGCTCAAACCCAGACTCCAGGGCTGCCGCCACGCGTCGGTCGGCCCAAAAATTACTCCTTGCCGCAAAAGCAGGATTGGGACCATTCACATCGCCACGGCTGAACCAAAATCCCAGCGACACCAAAATTGCCAAGCCAAATAGCAAGGCCATGATCCGGTGTCGTTTATCTAGAACTTTCATGCTGTCAATTTGCTAACCCACCAGCGGTATATATAACCACAGTGTGACGGCGGTGGTCTCTGATTGTGACTATTTCTCAAAGGATAGCAACAGCTTTTGTAAACGTTGGGTTAAGGTTGGACACTTCGCTGTGGCGAAACCCTGAAAAATTTTGCTGGCCTTGACCCATGGACTGGATGAATCAAATTTCATACTGTATTCGTCAGAGTAAGCAATGTGCCCCACGGGCGATTAAGTGGATAACCGTCCTTAAAGTACCAGTGTGGGATTGTAGACACGGAAAGATTGATGCTTTTATCAATCTTTCAGGTGGCATAGATTTTATGGTTGGTTGTCACAGATTTAGGCATTTATGGCAGGTTTTCGAACGGTTAGCTGGCTGTTAGGCATCAGTCTGTTACTGGGTGTGGGTCAGGCAGGAGAGGCTAGAACTGCCCAAGTGAATGGGCCTGTCAGGGCCAAATCTGTTGAGGCTGCCCAGATCCAGTATCAACAAGCAAAAAACTTTCTACGGATGGGCAGCAGTCGAGCCGCGCTGCGTCCGTTGACCATGGCCAGTGAGTTATACCGCAGTGCAGGAGACCCGATCGGCGAGCACAATAGCCTGGTGGACCTGAGTTTTGCCCACTATCGTTTGGGTGATTTCAACCGGGCCCAGCAGACCCTGAATCAAGCAAATCAGCTAACCATACCCGCCTCTACAGCCGTTGCTCAACGCCATCGAGGTTTTTTAATGCAGGCGTTGATCTGGCTAGAACAGGGAAATATTACCCGTAGTTGGCAGCAGCTGCGTCAGGTGCAGCGGGGGTTCCTGCAAGATTTTTCAGAACAAAATCGGCTTAATTTAGCCCTAGGAGAGGTCTATCGGCACACGGGGCAATACGGTCGGGCGCTGGATACGCTACACGCTACCCTGTCCCGAAGCTCAGACCGGGTGGATCGCACTCGAGCCCTGGGGGAAGTGGGCAGCCTCTATTACATGCTTGGGGACTACGGCCAGGCAGAGTCTGCTTATCAAACCGCCCTGGGGGAAGCCAGATCCGTAGGGTATTGGGAGGGCATACCTCGGTATCTCAATGGTTTAGGGCATGTTTATCGGCAGCAGCAAACCTATGACAAGGCGCGGGCCACGTATTTAGAGGCAAAGGACATCGCCATTTCCCAGGGGCAGTGGCACGAGCTAGCCAATATTCTCAACAGCTTGGGAGAGCTCTATGCCGAGCAGGGGGCGTTTAACAAGGCACTGGAAACGTTTACTGAAGCCCTGGGCTATCGAGACAAGTATGTTGGGCCAGAATATAGTCGTACCCTAGATCATTTAGGGCAGCTCTACGTCAGGCAGGATCGGGAAACAGCCCTTGAGTACTTTAATGACGCCTATGCCTGGGCCAGACATCACCATGATGAAGTGGGGCAGATCAATGCCCTCAGTGGCCTGGCTGAGATTTATCGGGCCAAAGGCAATCTATCTCAGGCTAAAGAAACGCTGTATGGGGTACTGGATAAGTTTGAAGCGTTAGAGCCTGGTCTACAGGATAGTAATAAGGTTTCGCTGTTTGAGACCCAATCTTATCGGTACGATCAGCTACAGCAGGTGCTGATTGAGCAGGGGGATATGGAGGCTGCCCTGGTGGTGGCAGAGCGAGGACGGGCGCGGGCCTTTGTGGAATTACTGGCTGCCCAAACCCTGGAGACGGCCACACCTGTGCCTGTGGCAGACCTAACGATTGCTCACATTAAGGCACTGGCTAAAAAGCAGGGGACCACACTGGTGCAGTATTCCATTATTCGCCAACCGTCCCCTGGACGCAGCCAGTTTAACGATCGAGCCCTATTTATTTGGGTGGTTAACCCCGATGGAGAGATTGCCTTTGAACAGGTGAATCTGACTCAGCAGCCCCATGCCCTGAGGGATAAGTTGACCGCTAGCCAGGATAGTCTCGGGGTGCGTGGGTTTAATTCGTGGGGTGGTGAGGTGCAGACCGCCCAAGCCAGCCAAGATATGGCCCAGGCAGACTTGAAACAACTTTACGATCTGCTGATTGCTCCAATCGCTCAGTATTTACCCGAGGCCCCAGCGGAAAAGGTCATCATTGTTCCCCATCGGGAGCTATTTTTGGTGCCTTTTCCGGCTTTGCAAAATGCCCAGGGGCAGTATCTGATTGAGAATCATACGTTAGGCACAACACCGTCGCTACAGACGCTGCATTTTCTACAACAACGCCTGGTGCAACAATCCGGTGAGGCCCTGGTGGTGGGAATTGACCGTGCTCAAGCGGCATCAGCGGTGATCGTGGGCAATCCTGAAATGCCGTCGGTGCCCTTTAGGGTGGGGGGGCCACCCATGCCCCTGACGGATTTACCGGGGGCAGAGGCAGAGGCCGTTGCGATCGCACCCATTCTCAATACTGTTCCCTTATTGGGGACTGCGGCGACAGAAACCGCCGTGCGTGAACGGCTGGCCGATGCCGATATTATCCATTTAGCCACCCATGGTTTACTGGATGAACGCCATGGGTTGAGTAGTGCGATCGCATTGACCCCCACCCGTGAAAAAGGTGACCGTGACCAGCCTGACGATGGGTTGCTAACTGCCCAAGAAGTAATGCAGCTTGATCTCAAGGCCGACCTGGTGGTGCTCAGTGCCTGTAATACAGGACGAGGGCGGATTACGGGTGACGGTGTTGTGGGACTTTCCCGCTCATTTTTAGCAGCGGGTGCCAATAACCTGGTGGCTTCCCTGTGGGCCGTACCCGATGAGGCAACGGCAATGCTCATGACTGAGTTTTATCAGCAGCTACAAATTGAACCAGATAAGGCCGTTGCCCTGCGACAGGCCATGTTGCATACATTGGCAGATCATCCCGATCCTCGCGACTGGGCCGCATTCTTTTTGATTGGGCTCTAAGACTAGTTCTGAGTTTTGTAGAGCCTCACATTGCATTCACCCCACTCCCTATTGCCTACTCACTTACACCGACAGACTATAGTTATTCCAACCGAGAGCGGCTATAAATTAGCCCAAAAGATTATTCAGCCTCAGAACTTTCTCCAAGCCTAGCTAAAACCCATTTAGCTTCAGCCACCTTAGCCTCTAACTTCAGCAGAGAAGACCTGAGTTTAGTGACTTGATGAGTATGTTTTTTAAGTTTGTATTCTGCATCCCTAGGCATATCTTTTGCATTTGCTGCTGATTCTGCAAAAGGCTGTTGTGCAATACGATGGTCAATAAACTGTCGAAGCTGTTCGATATCTACAGAGATCTCAGCAATTAGCTGAACCAGGGTTTGCCCTGGTTCCTCAACGGTACGAATTAGGGAAGAAATGTCCAGCTGAAGATCTCTATTGACACGCTCAAGTAATCGTTCCATGGGTCTTGACCATAGTGCGCAGGTAAATATCAAGTCATTAAGCACAGCGCGCGAGTGATATATTCTCGGCCCTTTTTAAATTAAGCGTTTGTTGCCAATAGCTTATTCATGATATCTGATGAAGTGTCTTCCATTGTCCTTCAATCCATTTGAGCGCTATGGGGCCAAAGCCAGGGGGCGTGATTGTGATGTCACTGTCATTATCTATGCCTTGCCATGCATACGTCTGGGGCAATCGTAAAGTTGTTGTGACGAAATGATGAAAAGTGTTGTAGCCTTCACCACTAAGGGGTAACTATCTGTGCCAAATGAAAATCCTGTAAAGAATGCAGCTGTTTCACGAAATGTTTTACAGCCGAACATTGGAGTTCGTTGGCAGACTTTGGTGACGATGACTATAAACCTTTCATAACGGAAACAGGCCCAAGATCGCCTATCACGGGGCAAAAACTATATCGACTACGATTGCTTTGACGATGCCATTGAAGAACTGATCCAGGGGGGCTAGCCTGCCCCCCTGGATCAGCCTGAGATTGAGGTGGAATTGGACCTGCCTGAGCGGGATATGAACTTTGGCGATGCCGCCTTGTTGCCACGTGAGGTGCGCCCGATTCATGTGATTGAAGAGTTGGCTAATGCGTATAAGCGCTATGAAGTAAAGGTGGTTGAGGCTGAGTAGGGTACTAATTTAAAAATTATACTGGCTGGCGTGAGGCTGATTATGGTCGGCCCAAATAGTCTCGTTTACCAATCTCGACGCCATTGTGTCGAAGAATATCGTAAGCCGTTGTCACATGAAAATAAACATTGGGCAAAACAAAAAATGACAGAAACTCCCATCCTCTGAAATCCATAGTTTGACCTTCACCAATGGGCAACGTGAGGATTGTCTCTTCTGTGTTGTTAATTTGTTCAGGGGTAAAGGTTTCTATGTAAGCCACGGACTGATGCATACGCTCGATCAGTTCAGGGAACGTGGTCTCTGTGTCTTCCATGGCAATCACCTCAACACCTGCAAGCCTGGCCACACCTCGTCTGGCCAGATCTGAGACAACCTGAACCTGTCGAACAAAGGGAAACATATCGGGGTATAAGCGGCTATTGAGCAAAGCCGTCGGATCGATATTTTTGGCCTCTGCGTAGTCTTCACCCTTTTTGAGAATGACAACCATGTTCTTAAGGGCGCGGATTAATAACGGCACCGAGGCTTGATACATGGAAATTGTCATAACAAACCCTCCTAAGGTTCAGTTAATTTGCCTGTTTCCCTGACACCATACTTAATGAATGAATCTGTGGCTTTAGCCATTTCATTGGCCCCTAGCCATTTCATTGGCCCTAGCCATCTCATTGGCCCCTAGCCATCTCATTGGCCCCTAGCCATCTTATTCCAAACAGCGACTTAGCGCCGCATTATAGGCCTGGTAAGGTTTTACGCCTGTCAGTGTCTCCACCAGTTCACCACTCTTAAAAAACATAACCGCTGGCATGCCTTTGAGCCCAAACCGTTTGGGTACCTGCTTATTGACATCAAAATCTATTTTCATCACATTGACACGGTCTTTATAGGTCTTGGCCAGCTGATCAATTAGGGGCGTTATCAGTTTGCAAGAGCCACACCAGGACGCCATGCAATCCACCACCAGCAGAGGTTCTTGTTCCAGAAGAGAATTCAGTTCTGATTCATCCTGAATAAAGCGGGCTGCCCCTGCTTCTTCTGCAAATAGCTCAGCCAATGCCTGGGTTATTTCTGCAAACGAGAGGCTAGCATTAACAGTTGTTAATTGCTCTTGCTGCCGATAATACTCCAGTACGGGCGCAGTCTCTTGTTGATGATGGGCTAACCGGTGACGGATAGCTGGGATCGGCTCATGATTCTCTGTAGAAGATAATCGGTTAATCAATAGCCCCGTCATGGTCTTTAAGTAGGCCACCTTTGCTACAGGTTGACCTACCTTTAACAACCATTCATTCAGCCCTTGGGCCTGAACCAGGGTGCGGGGAAACCCATCCAACACCCACCCCTGTAGCATCACATCCGGCTGCTCAAACCGCTTTCGCAGCAACTTTATTGCTAAAGCATCGGGGACTAGCTCACCCACTTCAACGTAAGACTGTATCTCCAGACCGATGGCCGACTGTTTAGCAATAGCCCCATGGATGAGCTGCCCCATGGACACATGGGGAATATGCCAGCGATTGGACAGTGTGTTTGCCTGTTCCTTAACCCCTACACCAGGAGGTCCTAAAAGAATAAGCTGCTTGAATTTCATGGAATAGACCTTAGCAAACCGTAACGTTGGCAGTCTATGGAGGCATGGAGATGTTTCCATAGACTGCGCTTACAGCTCACCAGTATGTTTTACGCACCCAGTTTGTCCTCATTTTGCTGCATATTCTTTTAGATTTCGCCGATGGCTGCTGGAGTTCAAAGATCAGGGCGAAGCAAGTTAAGGCTACAGATGTCAGTGGCTCAAACAGCCAGGAATTGGTAGCAAATCTTTTGAATATCTGGATGTTTATTTAACGTTTATTCAAAAAACTATAGAATGCTGCGACTTGTAATCCCAACAACAGCAATTCTCCTTGCCCTTGGAGCTGTGCTGTTAATTGTGGGGATATTTAATGCCTTAAAAACTCAACAATAACGAAGAGTTTATCTGGTTAGTTTGGGACATGTAGCTGAAGTTTGAAGACTTTCATTTTTTGGTCATCATAATCATTTTAGAGTGATGTGAGAATCCACACTTTTCATAGAAGGCTGCTGCTGGGCTATCTCTCATGGTCAATAAATAAATTATGCTTACACCCTGGTTTATCAGCTGTTGGTAAAGCATATCGATTATCTTTGTGCCAATTCCACTTCGTTGCTGAGTGGATTGGATACACATTTCTTTTAGAAAAAAATGTTTGCCTTCGTACCATGTTTCAGTGTGGCCGATGGCAAACCCTAGAATTCTGTCCTTTTTGATCGCAACAATTCCATAAGACCCTGGCATACTATAACAGTCCTGCAATCTACCCAGAGCTATTTCCTGACTCCACGTTTCGTTCCAAGGTGGGCTGTTGAAGACTGCAGCAAATAAAGCAGCACATTTCTCAAGATGAAAATCTTCGATAGGTTGAAGGTTCATACCGATTTGTCAGATAGCGCAGCGCGGGTTCTAAGGCCGATAAGAATACTTCTTGCAACCCAGCGTATGCCTATCAGTTAACCACAATCAGTGAGTGAGCGCCAGGTCCAGTATCAATCCTGTAATCTGTTTGTTCCAAATTTGTCCCATCAACCACCCGCCAAAACTCCAGGGCTCCGCGTCGTGGTTCTGGTGTCTCGTATTCAAACACCCCTGCAACAATATATTGATCAGACGCATCAAATGCAATGCCTTCTGGAAGAATACCGTCAAAGGTCCAGTCACCAGTCTTGGCCATTTGACCTGTGATCGGATCGAACTGGATTAAGGAAAGTGAGGACTGGCTATACCCTGGCTCATCTGGAGAAAGCCATGTCTGGCCGATATTACTCGTCGCAATCAGCGTGCCGTCGTTTGAGAAGGCAATGCTTTCAGCATGTCTTGGCAGAGAAACTCCGGCCACAACAAAATGTTGGGCTGCATCAATCTGATCCAACGGTGCTAATTCAATGACTGTCAGCTGTGATGGTGGTGCATTGACATAAAATCCCCTCACATCTGGCCCCCACTGCAAATCATTGGTCACATAAAAACGACCATCGGGAGAAAACTTTCCAGACATTGGCCATTTAGAGGTGACAACACGGTTACCCCAGGGCACCACATCGCTGACATTGCCATTGGCATCACGAACAACCCGAGAAAACTGAACCTGGCCACGAAAATTAGCATTGACAGCAATAACATCTGCTGTAGGGTGCCACTCTACATGGTGGGGTAGCATCCCACCGTCTGGCAGTTCTGCCACTGGCGAGAAGCTCCGCATCGGCAGTTGGACCGGTTCACCAAAGCGACCATTGGTAAAGGTGACAAACGTCAGCGGTGCATCTGGGTCCTTAGTTGCCAAGGCTAATGTTGTGCCGCTAGCATCTAGGGAAACACCTTGAGGATCAATACCTACCTCCACTGACGCAATGACTCTCGGGTTTGCCCGATCAGATACATCAACTGCCCGTAACGTTGTACCCAGATCCAGATCGCTGATTAGCTGATCTTCTGGTTCGCGTTGCTCTTTGGTTTCAGCAACAAAGATAGTATTGCTATCTTGAGAAGCCACCAAACTGTAAACAGGGTTAATAACAGAATTGGAGACTTCAATTGAGCTAGTTAGGGCGGGTGTAGCAGGCAATGGTAATGTTACCAATGAAAGCTGATCAGGACCGCGTGGATCGCCAAGCTGCCCGTCAATGTAAGCATAGGCCCGCATATCTCCATCAGATATCGCTGCAATGTATCGGCCCTGAAAATTTGGGGGTATTTGGGCATTGACGAGCTGGATATAGGCAAACATCACAGCAGTGGCAAGCCCTATCAAAACGGTAGCAACTCGCTTTAAATTAGACATTATTAAGAATCAAAAGTGCCATCAGGACTAATTACTCATCAGTTCTCTTAGCCTCGTCTCCGAAAGTTGAGGATTAAAAGAAACCCTTGGATCAAGTGTTGCGAGCGGGAAGCGCGGTGTGCTGGGTCGACGAAAATCAATCGACTCGACATAGGCCACCAGGTCCGCATTTTGAGTAGCTGAGCCCTGCTCATTGTATTGCTGGTAGTTGGGATAATCGGGAGCTAGTGAATCCCAGTCTGCATAGGCTGTTAGGCCGACGTTGAGCGTTTCAGGCAAGTCGGGGCGAATAAACTGGTCAAGAACTTGCCATTCTGTAGAGTTTTCGGCCTGATACAACAATGTAAAGAGTTCACCAGAACGCCCAACTCGTAATCGAATCCAGCCCTCTGGTGCGTCAGAAATCTTTAAAGTCGAAAGACTGTTGTAGGTCGATTTTATTTCAAACTGCGGTTCACCTGCTGGGAAGGCTGTGCCAGCACTAAAGAATAGCCAGTTTTCTTGATTGGGTTCCCAGTTTGCTGGTGTGATAGCTCGCGGTGTTCGAATGAATAGCCCCGCTAACGAGAACGATCGCTGAGGCATAGTACTTTGAGTGCCTTTTACCCTGATACGAGTGGTAATGATAAAGTCTCCGGTAACCTGACGATAAAGATGCCCTGCTGTATTATCTTCAAACCAGCCAGAGGATCTGGGTCGCAGCACTAAGCTGCCATTTTCGATGCTAGGAGGCTCCCACTTAGGCACCCAGCCCTCAACTTGGAATTCTTGCCAGCCTTGAAGTGCCTGTGGACTGTCAAAGCGAGTCGATAGCGATCGCAAGTCATCATCTACTTGAGGCTCAGCAGCCTCAGCTGCTACAGGCTCAGCCGCTGGGCTATCTATAACGGCCCCCGTAGTTTTTAAACCCGTCATTATAATTCCTCCTAAAACTAGGGAAATGAGACGTCTCATAGACTTCCTTTGGTATCGTTAAATGATTTTTATCGACAAACAGAAGTGCCAAACTCTGTTATCTGGTGCTGCACCTGTTGTGTTTTTGCCGCTGTGAGCAATGCCGGTAACGTAAATAAATAGTCACGATCGCGCACCATCGTATGGCAACCAATACAAGACCCTTGACTACTGGAAACTAATCTTCCAGATGGGCTGTACCAGGCCGATTGCCACTCGCCACTGTCAGCATTGACCTGCCACCCACTACGCTTTTTTCGAATAAACACATTGTTTAGTTGAGTCGGTGTCAGATGGCCATTACTTCCCTGACGTGCTGAGTGAGTTTCCATCACAATCACTGTGCCACTGGAGACTGTTTCACTGGTTTCAAGGGCCTCAAGAGATGGACGATTTACGTACATCTGTCGGATAATGTTGCTATTGGGACAGTCCACGATCGCATACTGAACAAACTGCTGTTGATAATCAGCTGGAAACCGTACTGAAGCAGCGTCTGTTGAATCTGGTGCGTAGACAACCTCTGGTGTTACCCGATCAGACGCAAGACTGTGGTTAACACTAGACTCTGATGATATTCCAGAGGGAGATAGGTGGGTAATTGAGATCGCAACCCCCACCGTCATCAAAAAGAGAACTAATCCTGAAATCCATCTTGGACGTGCCATCATGTGTCACCTCTCGTAACGTCCAGACAGGACTCACATAAATTTTGTAGAAACAGCCTATGTATCCCAACATAAACAGGCGAGAATAATACTGTCCAATGCTTTTTAGGACAGCATTAATAACATAAAGTTATTACTATGAAACTTCACGCCTTTCAGTACTTCGTAACCGTTGCAGAAGAACTCCATTTTGGTCGCGCCGCTGCTCGCTTACAGATTACCCAGCCTGCCCTTAGCAGACAGATTCACAGGCTAGAAGCAGAACTGGGTGTAACGCTGCTCCACCGCACAAAACGCATGGTAGAGCTAACCGAAGCAGGGGCTGCATTTTTAATCGAAGTTCGCAAAGGACTACAGCAGTTAGACTCAGCCATCCAACTAGCCCAGCGCATCGATCGAGGAGAAATTGGCTCGTTACGGATTGCCTTTACAGCCTCCTCCATGCATACAGTGCTGCCAGAAATTTTGCGACATTTTCGCGATCGCCATCCCGATGTCAAACTAGCCATGAACGAAATTTGCACCCTTGACCAGGTGAACAGTCTCAGAAAAGAAACTATTGACATCGGTTTTTTACATCCACCGGTAGAAGATTCATTTCTCAACCTCTATCCACTACAAGGAGAAAAACTAGTGCTGGCTCTACCTGATAGCCATGCACTAGCCGAGAAAAAACAACTATCGCTACAATCCCTTGCCACCGAATCATTTATTGTCCACCCACGCCATGAAGGACCCGTGCTGTATGATCAAATGTTAGCCCTCTGCAAAGACGCCGGATTTGCCCCCAATATTGTTTATGAAGATAGCAAATATCAAACCCGACTGGGCCTAGTCGCTGCTGGTACCGGCATCACATTCGTCCCCGAAAGCCTTCAAAAAGCAGGTTTATCCGGTATCTCTTATTGCCCCCTCATCGGCAACTTCCTCCAACTCCAACTAGCCGTTGCCTGGCGACGACGGCATATATCACCAGTGATTGAAGGCTTTCTAGACGTAGTTGAAAAAGTCACAACCGAGAAAAGTCATCACTCAAAAAAAATTGCAAAATCAATAACAGATTGAAAACTCAAAAAGAGTATAAATAATTTGCTTCCAAAACTGTAGCGCTTAAGTTCTACAGTGTTGAGAAGGATAAAAATATCGGATGAGTTAGTTTAGCTCTTACCCTAACCTTGACGTAGCTCACCCCTCACCAGAATATTTGCTACAAACGATTACCCTGTCGGGGGGTGGGGGGAGTTTAGGCCCCCACGAATAGGAGGGTTTCAGGGAGGAAAGCCCTGAGCAGCCCTATCGCTACTTATCAATTCCCATCACTATGAACTATTGAATCATTCCCCTAGCCATTCATAGCCAAAACCATCACTTACCCCCTGGCAAGCTTCAATCCGCATCGTTTATCCTCTCCTTCTGCAGTACAAATTGTCGCACCAGCTCCGGAAAGTTTGCCTGTCTCACTACCCCACAATCTTCAAAACCAGCCTTTCTTACAACAATCTGCGAATACTTATTCTCTGGCGCAATCGGAGCTACTACGCGGTGATAACCAAGGTCGTTAAGAGCATGGTGGGAGATTGCGATCGCAATCTCCGTCCCATACCCCTGTCCCCTCGCCGCTGGCATCACAGCATACATAACCTCCACTGCTTCATCATCATGGGGATTCAACCCACAAAAACCCACAAACCGTTTGCTATTCTTTTCTTCAACCGCAAATGCAAGCATCGGTTGCTCAGAACCATAGGACGCAATCGTAAACTCAATCAGACGTTTAGCACCCTCCCTGGTGGTTTGTTCGTCTGTAAACGTCAGAAATTTTGTCGACTCAGGATCTGTCATAAAGCTGATAAAGGCATCAGCATCAGCAAAGATGAACTCGCGAATTGTTAATCGCGCTGTGTTGATTGGCTGCATGACCCAGGAACTAAACCAATAATCCAGTTAGTGCGAAGGCTAATCTAAAGCCTAGCAAACAGATTCTTGACCAGAACTATTCGTAAATAAAATCTATGGTGAGTCTAGTGTGGTAATTTTTTTGACGGCTCCCAACGCATGGTCAGCGTTGTGCTTTCACGCTCGACAAATGCTTGATGATATACATTTGCACCCCAGGCAATAAAATCTCCTCGTTTTTCAAGCAAATAGTTGTGCGTGTCAGGAGCCTTAAAGTCAGGACGGCTTGAGAACTCTATCCGAAAACCACCGCTGTCACTCATTAGCATAGTTATGGTACGACCATAGCTAATGGGTTTGTTTAACCCTCTCGTTTCTCCAACAATATGATGCATCCACTTTGCAGATAAATTTGAAAATTCTTGACCATGGGGGTTGAATCGTAGATTAACATCCTTAGCAGGATCTGCCTTGGTCCAATCACTAAACCCAATAAACCAGCCAGTGCCATTGGTATCTAGGTTGTCGAGATTGCCAAATTCAATATCCATATTTAAGTATTATGCTCAATTTTTCAGGAAAGCTGAACTGATAATTTCAGCATCGATATTATATAGGCTGAACTTTGAACATAATCACCGCATGAGGTGGGCCATGGTGAGCCATGCAGCTGAGTTTTATTGCTTTAAGCTTAATCAGATCCTGTTGTTGTGAGCTGTTAACCATCACCCGTGCAAGATTTATTTTGCTATGTGATGCATCCCCTAAAGCAGTCTTATGCCGAAGGTGGTGCATATTTTGCAAACACTTCAGCCTCTGTCATATTTTCAGTCTTATTTGAGAAGTCGTAAAATTCAGGTTTTTTGTCAATAAATACTTGATGCTCAAAGATAAACTGACTATCATCATCGAATAGCCCAACTAACATACTATATTCGTTGTTGCCTTTGAGTCTGTAAAAAAGATGGCTACCACATTTTTTGCAAAAGCCGCGTTCGGCCCATTCCGATGAGTCAAAGACCGATATATTCTCCGCTCCTTCAAATGCAACCTCTGTACCGCAGCTGACGGCCATAAGAGGCCCACCGTTCCATTTTCTGCACATGTGGCAGTGGCAGGCACCCATATTTTTATGGATAGTCTTTGCGGTGAAGTGTATGGCACCGCAAAGACAACTTCCTGTTCCTGTCATTAGATCTGTCATTTATCTCGAAGCTATGATTGGTTAATGAGTTTCAGCGTGATTGAGCAGAGAACTCTTCACGATCTTAACCACGGTTTTAGCCTGCTATTCTGTCTATTCACAGAACTTATACAGCCTGTATGCTAAGCCTTGTAGCTATTACTTCGTATTACTTCGGTGCACTTCGCCCTATGTCTCCGGCAGCGTGATTGATTCAGGGGGGTGCAAGATACTCATGGAGGATGCATTGCCCACGGTGGCACAATAGGCCCACAGACACACATTATCTTTGCGGGGCTTTTGCTCAATTAGTTTTATGTTTTATAGATTATGTCGTTCCCTGCGACGGTTCTTTCATCGCTCTCGAACTATCAATAATGAACCGCTGAACAAAGTTAGTTTAGTGGTCATTATCCTGATTGATATTTTTATTTTGACCAATGTGTTTATTGGCTTAAACGATATTGGTCAGTGGTACATGGCTCCTTCTGAAGTCTATCCTTGCTATGCCGAGTGGGATAGCTATCGTGATCAGACTGCTGAGGATAAAGACTTTAATCTGGTCCGATGGGCAGCTGATGAAAACAATGTTGGCTTGAAGCAGCAGTATGGGTGGACGGCTGTTGATCGTTTGGGGGAAATAAACAGTGTCTGTTTACAGTACGCGGATACTAAGGATGCCATTAAACAACCCAGTAATACTAACCGACTGGAGCAGTTGAATGGGAAGGAAGATGAGATCGCAACCCTAGAAAATACAAATCGCACCATTCGCCAGCAGTATGACTCTACGCTCCTAGAAGAAATTGCAGAACAACCCCGTGATCAGTCCATTAATCTAACTAGTGCCGCCCAGGCCAAGGCGACACTAACAGAGAATGAGGCTCAGATTACGGCCCTCAAAGCGGAAATTACAACCCTTAAGGATGAGCTCCTGTCCAGCTCAGAAAGTGCAGCCTTTCTCACCCTGCTCAACCAAGATTCTGCATTTCAAACCATTGAGCAAGGGTATGACCGAGCTAGTTTCTGGTATCCCAGTATTCAGCTAGCTTTTCAGGCGCTTTTCCTTGTGCCGCTGATTTTGGTGGCTTTTGGCGGTTACACCATCGCTCAGCGTAAACGCTATGGCCTCATTGCCCTGATTAGCTGGCATCTCCTGGTCATCTTTTTTATCCCATTGATTCTCAAAGCGTTTGAGTTTATGCAAATGGGAGTCTTGTTTACCGCTGTATTTAATATTGTCACCGTCCTATTTGGCAGACTTCTGTTTTTGGTCAGCTATATTTACATTTTGCTGATTCCGCTGCTAGGCTTTGGCATGATTAAGTTCGTTCAACGGTTTATCTTTAACCCTAAACTCCAAGCTGCAGGGCGTATACAAAAGTCACGCTGTATTAAGTGCGCCAAAAAGCTACAGGCCCATGACAGCCATTGTCCACACTGTGGCTATCATCAGCACCAGGAGTGCAATCACTGTCACCAGCCCACATACAAGTATTTACCCTACTGTCATCACTGCGGCACAGCGCAGCCCGTGGCAAATACCCGATGAGTTATTCAACTAGATGAGGATTCAAATCCGACGCGCATGATGGTCATGATAGTAGCAACACTCCGTGGCAGTTAGGTGATGCGTTTAAAGTGCCATCGTTAACGATCTTGACCAATATGGAGACCTTTGTGTATTATCTGCTGTTTTGCAATTCCATCAGAATAGTAGGGCAGCTCAATGTTTGGTTTGGCTGCACTGACTCTAATTGAGTATTTGCCAATTTGGAAGCAATAAACAAGCCAGCTGATAATACCGATAAATTTTGCACCATCTTCAAGCAGATACGAGATTCGACCTGATGTCAGGAGTGGGATGGGAGCGGCAGGATACACTATGGCTAATGCAAAATCTAATGTATATGAAAGACCAAAGAAAACGAGTGCAAGAGCTATAAATATATAATCTGTTTTAAGAATAAGTTGGTGAAATCTAAGCAAGTAAAAAAGTAGTAACCCACCATAGCTTGCATAGGTGACACCTTCTGGTATGCCCAGTTTGGGCAGAACTTTTTCATGGAGTAAGAAGGCGTCATCAAAACCGAGGATTAAGGTTAGCAACGTCGAAGCCAACAAAAACTGCTTGATCTTGTGGTGATTGCCATTGTTTTCAATAACGCTAGCGCTAAAAAAACAGAGCATTGCTGCGGCAGCCCAGCAGAAGAGACCTATTTGAGAAAGAAATCCTGCATAGACAGGAATGCGACCGACAGCAATTATATCCCTGGTGAGCTGATCGATGGGAACGTTATACCAGAGATGAATAAATACTACCTTGCCTAAGAAAATAGTTGAAATAGCTGCGATTAATCCGATTAAGGGCAAATTCCCCCTAAACTGTATATAAAGAGAGCCTAGAAAGTTCTTTCTTTTTGTGATCATGGAAGAGTTGTAGATAAAAAATATTAGGAGGGTAGAGCATTTAAGTTGGGAAATTTTGGCTGGGTGGGGAATCAGGTGTCAGAAGTCAGAAGTTATGCTGTAATTAACTATCATGTTTAACTTCGCTTAAATTTCCCTTAACCATTGTGGCAGCTTTTAACACTGGCTGCTACTACAGACTTATTGCAGCCTGACCATAGCAATAAAGGGCTTTTAGCATCACATTGCATATGGTGAGCATCGGATAAGCATTAAGAATAGGTTAACTATTGTTTAAGGGTCTCACCTGTAGGTAAGTATCCTATGAAAGCCATATGAGAGCTTTCTTATGTCATGGCAAAAACCATAAAAAAGCCCTTGCCCATGGAAGTGTTTTGTAACAATTTATAGTCTTATTGGACTGACAAATAATGGCAGAAATAGCTGTTTTGTAAGGAATGTAGTGATCGATAAATCAGTTTTAGACTATGAATAGATATGTATTTAAATTTTGGGCATTTTTCATCGTAGCTGAGCGATTTAGGCCATTTTTTAAGGAATATAAATCTAATTTTTAAGACGTTTCAACACTTGTTGAGGACAATTTAGCACCTGGCAACAGTTTGCAAACAAGAAAGAGTGCTAATGCCAGAATTATCGCTGGCACAATAGAATCATTACATCTGATTAATGTGTTGTAGGGCTGGTAGCTACTGTTAGGTAATCTTTTGGGCACTGCTGATAGTTCAGGATGTAGTAACCTACAGGTGCAGCTTCTCGGTAGGCGATAATGCAAGCATACTGATCAGGCGATAAAATGCTAATTGCTTCCTCATTGGAATAGTTTTTAGCGCAGCATGTGCGAAGGTTCTCTGGGCTATGGAGATCTTGATAGACCTGTGTAAAGGTTTCTGCCCAAAGACTGGTGACGGTATTGGCTGACTCTACTCCAACTTTCCTAAAGGCATAAATTAACAAAAATGTGAAACGATGTTGTCATCAACCTTGCTGTTTACGGCGCACGCCAGTGTCATTTGCTTGAATTTCACGTTTTAGACGTTCTATGTCCTGATCATAACGGCGAATATCAGTGTCAAACCGTGAAATCGAAGCCTCTCTGGCTTTTTTTGTAGTATTTAAGCGTTGCTCATATTGTTGTAGCTGACGTTTTTTGTCGGCTAGGGTAAAGCTGCCAGGACTTGTTTGTTGGCTAAATTGCTGCATTTGCTGCTGGAGTTGCTGAGCAAATTTTTGCTGCGCTGACAGGATATCTTCGATACGTTTGATTTCCATAAAACCTCCTGGCTATGAATAAACATTAAAGTCACCGGGGCTCGGTGGGGTAACTCCAGAACCAAAGTTAATAATTGATCCGCTGGCAATATTACCCATTACAGTCACCCTCTCTGGATTTGATAGATCCATGGAAGGGAAATTGGGATTATCCGCAGCCTTGACCTGATTACCCATCACCACCAAGTGTCGTCCCCAGGTCACCACGGTCGCATTGCCTTGGCGGCTAGTAATAAAGTCTGTAGGGGGCTGAGAGGTTTGCGATCGCAAATGGAAACATTGGTTCTGACTAAAACTAACCTGTTCAAAGCCCACCCGGGGCTCATTGGGATTACGCAAAAACTCGACAAGATGGGGTAAGCCAATCCCTTGAAAAATATTATCATTGACCATGGCATTGCCGACTTGAGGAAACCGAACATCAACATTCGTTGGGGCAAACCATCCCAATAGCAACAGCGACCGATGGGTGGGGATCAGGTTCATCTGAGCTACAGCCTCTGTATCACTGTAAAACACATGGTTTTGAGTGATATCGCAAGATAACACCAGGCCAATTGCAATGCCCCAGAATGCCGCTGTCGCGGCTACTTCTCCCTGGCGTGAGATGCCTGTATTGATAATCTGAGAAGACTGTAGAGTCAGGTCTCCTAGCACTGAGGTAATAAAAATACCAGCACCCACAGCGGTTGTTGCCGCAATACTGGTGGCGTTAGATGTGGGTGGTCGATAGCCACAATGATCTAAACGGTTGTTGGCTAAGTAAGCCTGTTCAATCAAATTGCTAGCCGCAATACCTGCCACCGTCATATTATCAATTTGGTTGCCAGAAATCTCCAGGGCTGTTTCTGAGACTGCACCAATACCGTAGGTGCCATCGCTAATGTGGTTGTCAAGTACGCGATTACCTACACCTTGGATGGGAGGTGTGCCCAACAGAAAAACACCAAATTCAGCACCACTAATGTGATTATTTTGAACCACGGTCCGCTGGGTATTGGCCAGCGCCACTCCCATGGGAACAGCTGCGGAGAAATTCCCCGACACTGTCATTTGATTTGCTGAAATTTCAATCCCTTCCACATTAGCTGCGCCAATACCCGTGAGAATTCCTGTGATTTTGTTCCCTTTTACAACGCTGGCATTGAGTTCCAGGACAGGCAGGGGGGCATCATCGTTCTCGGCAACTTCTCCTAAGAAAATTGATAGGGGTAGCTGGGTGTTGCCGATCTGAAGCCCTCGATCCAAATTGGAAATTATAGTGTTGTCTTCCACTCGGGTGTGGGTTCCAAAGACTCGAATCCCTCCCCAGGAAGGAGAGTCTAGATTGATGGTGTTATTTGCAATCATGCAGTGATTACCGTAGGTGATAATCCCATAGAGATAGGGATCGCTCCCTGCTAAATATTGATTGTCAAATTCTTCGATGGGTAGCTGTCGAATTGCCGGACGACGAATCTGGTTGTTAATAATATGACAGTAGTCACTGTGAACGCCCGTAACAATGCCGATAAAACTATCCTGAATTAAATTATCTGTGATTTGACAGTTGTCACCTAGTAACACATTCTCCGAGGTCAGTAGGTTTAACAAAATGCAGATGAGCCCCACCGGGTAGGTAAAGTCATCAATTTGGGCTGTGGGGCCGATAAACTGATTATTGGAAAAATTGCAGGTTGAGATCGCTTCTGCCCAGATCCCCGTGAACATCAGACGGAAGACATTATCCCGTAGGGTAATTTGTTCACTGTTGACCACAGCAAATCCCAAGGCAGGTCCAATGGGTAGGTTTGAACCAGTGTTGTCGGTATCCTGGGCTAGCTCTACCTCAAACTGACAATGGTCTACTTGCACATTGAGGCCGTTACTAATGACCGCCACGGTTAGATCCAACAAATTTGAAGGTTCAGGGTCTATACCGGCGGCTTCAAATCGAATTTGATGGACGACGACATTGACCACCTGTTGATTGCGAAGGCGCTGAATTCGCAATAGATTAAGCCCATTGTTGCGGACCACGCGAGTGCCAGGACTCTCTCCTTTAAGAACAACATTGGATCGTCTGATCCAAATCGCTTGTTGGATAGTATGGGTCCCCGTTTTGAGGCAAACACATCCTCCCTGGGGTGGGAGTGAATCTAGGGCTGCTTGAATACTTTCTCCCGGTTGTACTACAACAGTGCAGCAGGATTCTCCAGGGTCTAGTTCGGTCAGGGGACAAAAGCTATGATCGCAAATCTCCAGAACTTCCAGCTCGCCATTGCCATCGGCATTGGTTAAAAACTGAGCGATGGCCAACCGACAGTATTGGTGGTCGATGCCCAATGGCAGCTGGGGAATGGGTGTGGGCACAGGGGTATCGGTCACCGGCCATTCGATCTGGCCCGTGGCGGTACGGGCTGGAATTAGCCAATAATCACCGGTTTTATAGGTACCCTCGGAAAACAGAACTTGAATACCGCCTTCTAAGGATGTCCAGTCTGCTGAGACTGGCAGTCCACCGGTTGCTGCTCCATCCCAGCGACGCAGCTTCGGATGGTAATCAGGATTGATGCCATTAGGAAATTCAGCGGCTAAGGGGGTAGGCGCTGAGGCCAGCACAATCACAGGACGACCGGCAGCATCATTAGTAAAGTCGTCAATCTGTAACAATTCCCCTGGTTGGCCATTCAGCTCAAGGGCATCGTCTATGACTTCCACCCACTGGCCTTTGGCAAACCCCAGCACATCGTCGGGGCCCAGATCAGCCACGGTGATTTCCTGGCCATCCATACCGTTGATGGCTGTGACCACAGAACCATTGTCCCGTGACCACTTGAAAGTGGCAGTGTCGCCATCGCCACCGGCATGAATTTCCACCCGGTATAGCTGATTTTCTAACCTCAGGTAGCCCGCACCGGGAGGAATTAGACAGGGATTGTCCGTGGCCTCGGCGGCAGCTGTGCGGGCATTTAACATGCCAGTGCTGGGGGCGATCAGATCATCCCATTCGGAGAGATCATCGTCGCAGCTGAGCTGATTGACCGGCTCGGTAATGGGCAAGACTTTAACTTGCCATAGGGTTTTTAGCCTTGTTGCGGTACTGGGTCCACCCAGCGCCACTTCACGAATCTGGGGATCGTCAATGGGCAGAATATGATGTTTCCAAACATCCAGATAAATAATGCCATTAGTGGTACCGGCCTCAGCAAACAGGCTACTTAAATCGGCAGGATTGGGTAAATCGAGTTGTTGACTGTAGGCGACATCGGTCTCATTAATGCAGAGAATACCGTTAACGTAAAAGCGGCCAGCACCGATGGTAAAGTCATTGTCGACGGCTTCAATGCCAAACCCTGGATCGTCTTTAGGAGCCCCACATGGACCAATCACATCGCGGGCTTCGGTTTCAATCCGATGTTGATGGATCTGTTGTTGTTCGACCCAGTCTGAGTCTAACAACAAGCGCCCCATCTGCAACAGCACCATATTGTAGTGCTTGGTGCTATCGAAGGTATCTCGACTAAAATCTCCCTTCATGGAGGCCTCCTGTTAAATCCATCGCTAGGTACTAGACAATCACTAGGTGATGTAAAAAATGCCGGCTTCTAGGCTGAAGCGTAGATATTCGTCCAATCGTACTCGTAAATTAGTCTCTCGTTGGGGTTGATAGAGATCATGAAATACTCCCATTTCGGCTTCGTCATCGGCTCCCTGACGAATTTCCTCTGCACAGCGCTGACTGAGTTGACCATAGGCCGGGTCGCCATAGCGTCGCGA
>NZ_QXHD01000004.1:3848174-3864197 GCF_011009555.1 Adonisia turfae CCMR0081
AGAACTAAACCGGTTTTCGAGACCTATCTTTATGCTGGATTTTCAACATCAAGCTGGGTGGACTTAGTGTTGTTGGATTAAGCAGCAACGTTGGCAGCTCTATAAGCTAATGCTCTTAAGGTGGAACTAGCATGCCCTAGTCAGAGATAAGTCATATCACGAGCCAAGCAAGTGGCAATACTGACGCATTCCTAACCCAATGTTTGGGACCATATAGCTTGCTTGGTGCACATATTAATCACTTCACTAACTTATTTGTGCTGATTTGAGTGAATATGGTCGGCCAAGGTGGCATCAGAGGCATCTTAGAAATCACTTGGAGGCTCTTATCACTAGTAGAGTGCCAACGGCAAGCCCTAAGAAGGGAGGTAGCCATGCTGCGGCCACTGGGTTTAAGGTACCTACTTTGCCAAGCGCATCAGCAATAAAGCCTAAGAGATAATAGCCAAAAATAATGACGACACTGATGCCGAAGCTAGTTGCTTTGCCTGTACGTTGGGGGCGAATACCCACTGCAGCGCCAACAATCCCAAATACAATGCAGACAAACGGTAGCGCATACCGTTGGTATAAACGTAGCTCCCAAATGCGAATTCTCCGATCGTCTCCAGACTTGCGGACAATTTGATTAAGATGCTGCCTCGTTTCGGCAATGTTCATTTCATCATCGTCTTTGCCACGAGAAGCTAAGTCTAAAGGAGTACGGGGTAGAGCCAGCTCTTGCTGCTCAAACTTTACAATATGACCGAAGGACCCATCTGGGGAAATCGCATAAATGGTGCCATTAAAGAAGGTCCAAACGTTGTCCGTAAAATTCCACGTGGCAGTCTCTGCACTGACTACCTGTTCTAGGCCAGCTTGGGAAAAATCGAGGATGGTTAAACCCTGCATTTCTTCCCCATTGAAGCGACGAGCGTAGAATAATCTTCCTAGTTCTTTCCCACTGCCATCAGCTGCCTTTTGGTACTCCTTATACAGGATATTGCGTTCCCGGAAGGGCGGCTTTTCGGAGTTGAAGGCTTGCTCCAACATTACTTTGGCTCGATAATTGGCGGCAGGAGTAATGACCTCATTAAATACAAAGGTCAGGCCTGTGATCAGAATACTCAGGGCTAGGGCTGGTGCTATAATCCGACGGACACTCACACCACAGCCACGCAACGCGGTCAGTTCGCTGTCACTAGAAAACCGACTGTAGGTCATCATGGTTGCTAGCAGTGTCGACATCGGAAATGCCAACACTACAAATTCAGGCATCTTTAAAACAAAAACCTGCATGGCCAAACCGACTTCCAGGCCTGATTCAGTGACTCTACGAATTAGATCGAATAGGGCCCCTACAGATACTAAAATTGACGAAAAGGCTCCTACACCAAAGAGAAAAGGTAATGTAAGCTCCTTAGCAATGTATCGATCCATGATCGAAATCGACAGAAATGGCCACCGAGGAAAACCTGAACTAGGAGCATTGGGTTGGGATGTGGTAGCCATAAACAGATGGTCACTATCGGTGGGGTGAGTGCAAAAGAAACCCAAGGAACAAGTTAACAGTCAAAGCTATCTTGCTCTTTAAGGTTTAGGGGGTAAATCACAGTTTAAAGTCGTCGCCTAGGTAGTGTTCACGTACCAGGGGATTATTGGCAAGGTCTTCAGCACTACCGTAGGCCAATATGCGACCATCGCTCATTATGTAAGCTCGATCAATAATACGCAGTGTCTCGCGAACATTATGATCGGTGATGAGAATTCCCATCTTGCGATCGCGAAGCTGAGACACAATATGCTGGATTTCAGAAACAGCGATGGGATCCACACCAGCAAAGGGTTCATCAAGAAATAGGAACGTTGGTCCTTCTTTGCCAGAAGCAATTGCACGAGCCAATTCCGTACGGCGACGCTCACCACCAGACACTTGAATGCCCAGAGTGTTAGCTACTTTTTCCAATCGAAATTCCCGCATTAATTTTGCTAAGCGCTCAGGCCGTTCTCGGCGGGGAACATGAGTTTGCTCCATCACCAGACGAATATTATCTTCGACTGTAAGGTTCCGAAAAATGCTAGCTTCCTGCGCCAGGTAGCCAATGCCTAAACGGGCTCGCTCATGGATTGAAAGGGCCGTGATTTCTCGTTCGTTTAAACGTACAATCCCCTGATCAGGGTGCTCTAACCCAGTGGCCATATAAAAGGTGGTTGTCTTACCAGCTCCATTAGGACCTAACAAACCAACAATTTCGCCCTGGGCTACTGTCAGACTCACACCACGAACAACTGTGCGCTTACCGTAAGCCTTATGAACATTTTCCAGGGCAAGTACAGTGCCTGTTTGGGTCAACCTATTCGATGATGGGGGATTAGCAGCGGGAGACAGCATTTATTCGTTAGTGGGGATAGCAAACTCAGGCAGTTCCTCAGGAAGTGCTGGGAGAGGTGTAGATGGTTCTTCGGGCTGAGGTGCCGCAGCAGGTTCTTCAGTCGGTTCAGGGAGAACATATATTGATTCCACCTGACTATTGTCGCTAGGCGTTGCCACAAAGCGTCCCTCATCGATTAAATAGGTAACAACTTCAGCCTGTAGAGTGTTAGCCTCCTGCTGTACAAATACATTACCCGTCAGGATGATGCGTCGCTCACGACTGTAATACTGCGCCTGAGCAGATGTCGCATAAATTGCCTCTTCAGGGTAGTCAATCTTGACGTTGCCGCGAGCAGTAATAATGCCCGTATTAGCATCAGCTTCTTGAACATCAGCCCGCAGCTTGATAGAGCCTCCGGATTGGGCCTGAGAAGGAGTAATCCAATAGTTAGCAGCCACTACGATGCCAAACACCACAGTGCTGGCAATCTGAAACGGTTTTGGAAAAGGGAAACGAAAAATGTGTTCTCGCATTACAACCATAGCTTGCCTTCTGCTATTGCCCATTCCTAATCTAAACGTTGATGACGTCACAGTTTATTAGTCTTAGCCCAGTTGCATGACTGGTTTCATAAGCTAGGTCTTAATTGTTGCTTATTTTGCCAAGCACACCTAATCCAATAGTTTATTTCATGCTGTCAATTACAAATTCCCTAAACATGGGGAACGACTTAGCTAGGGGTTCCTTCATAAATAAAGTGGGATGATTTTGTGCTCAGCATCACAGTTTTGTAATCTCAAGGGGAGGCCTCAAGTCATTATTTTCATGCCAGTTGAATTTTGGGTGTTACTAGTCTATCTTCACGGTCAAGCCCATGATTTTCTGTCGCTGGCTGTCTACTTAATAAACAGGCTAGCTTTTGGACTTCATTAGGCCCGGTTTCTTGTAAAACAGTGAGCCAATCTATTGCTTGGTCTACTAGATCAGTAACGTTAATGCCACCGTGGACCTCCCCGTAGGCATGCAATCGGTTACTGC
The DNA here is from genome assembly GCF_011009555.1 of Adonisia turfae CCMR0081. Taxonomy (GTDB): domain Bacteria; phylum Cyanobacteriota; class Cyanobacteriia; order Phormidesmidales; family Phormidesmidaceae; genus Leptothoe; species Leptothoe turfae. Next base: position 3,851,567 of record NZ_QXHD01000004.1, read on the forward strand.
CTTCTCCTAGTAAAATAGCGGCCCCTCTCCAGTTGCTGTTGGACAGATGGTAAAGCCCAACAGCTATTTGAAGAATGCCCTGATAGAACGCTCGATCGCTTGGACTGGCCTCCAGCCAAATGGCTTCTAGCGTATCGTGGCAGGCGTAGTAGTCTCCCTGATTAAATTGCTCAACTCCTACCCAAAATTCTGCAGGTTGATCATTAGTGCTTGAAGAGTTACCGGAACCAATCATGGGCAGACTACAGCAATCTTTAATCTATACAAACTTACAGATGTTATTCTCCACTTTGAGTGTGCGTTGTTTGGAGTGTCAAGTATGGTAGTGTCTTCTCCTGAGTCTCAACAGGCTAACTTTGGTACAGGTTGGCAGCCATTAGATTTGCCAACCACACCACTATTTGGAACTGATGGAATTCGTAGTCGAGCGGGGGAGCTCTTAACGGCTCCTTTAGCCTTACAAGTTGGATTTTGGGCAGGGCAAATTCTGCGTCAGCAGCAGCCAGGGGCGATCATTCTAGGGCAAGATTCCCGTAATTCTAGTCCAATGATTGCAGCAGCTTTAGCGGCAGGATTAACTTCAGCAGGTCTTGAAGTGTGGGATATGGGGTTATGTCCGACTGCTGCAGTGGCCTATATGGCAGGCGATATGGGTGTGTCTGGTGGCATTATGATCTCAGCAAGTCATAACCCGCCTGCAGACAATGGCATCAAGTTTTTTGGGGCAAATGGCACCAAGTTAGAAAAGGTGATACAGGCGAAGATTGAACAATCCCTACGTCAAGGGTCTTGTACTAGTGCTTTTAATCCTGGTAATCAATGGGGCAAAACCTATCAACGACCTGAACTTGTGAAACGCTATGTTGACTCTCTACATCAACCATTTTTAGGTCAGCGCTATTTGGGCGGTATGCGTATTGTTTTAGATTTAGCTTGGGGTGCAGCTGCTTGTGTAGCCCAGTCAGTATTTGAAGCGACCGGAGCAGAAGTGGTTGTAATGCACGGTCGTCCGGATGGCAATCGCATTAATGTTAACTGTGGGTCGACTCACCTGGAGCCCCTCAAAGCAGCTGTGAGTGAACATGGTGCTGACATCGGCTTTGCCTTTGATGGCGATGCTGATCGAGTCATGGCTGTAGATAGCCATGGTCGTGTTGTCAATGGTGACTACATCTTGTATTTCTGGGGGCAGACCTTGAGGCAGCAAGGACAGCTTCCTGACGATACTATTATTTCGACTGTGATGGCTAACCTTGGCTTTGAACATGCCTGGGAGCGGTTAGGTGGCAAATTGGTCCGTACTAAAGTGGGTGATCAATATGTACATGCAGAAATGGTTGCGCGCGGTGTCATGCTTGGCGGTGAGCAGTCTGGGCATATTCTCTGTCATCACTACAGTTTGACTGGGGATGGTATTCTTACTGCCCTGCATCTAGCTGATTGGCTGAAGCGAGCCGAATGCTGTTTGCCTGACTTAATTGATCAGAGTTTTGATCCGTATCCTCAACGATTGAAAAATGTTAAGGTCATCAGCCGTGAGAAACGTCGCCAATGGGCAGCGTGTGAGCCTGTACAACGGGCAATTGCTAAAGCTGAGGCTGCTATGGGTGATCAAGGTCGAGTTCTAGTCAGGGCATCGGGAACAGAGCCAGTGATTCGTGTAATGGTAGAAGCGGCTCATTCCGATCTTGTTGATCATTGGACTGATGCCTTAGCGGATGTTGTAGAGGTCAACTTAGCGGGTTAATCTGTACCCAATTGATTGAGAGAATTGCTTTTGTGTATTAATGCGGGAGCTTACGATTCGATCAAACTAGCGCTCGATATGGCTAAGCATGTCTGCCATATTGAGCGTCTGAGGTTGATCAATCATTTTTGGTGCTAAAAGATATTTTTTGTGGCTTGCGTCTAGCTGTGTCGGTATGACATCATAGATCCCCTGTGTCAATAATTGCTAGCTAGCACCATCAATCATGGCTAAAGGCGTTCGCATTATCATTACGTTAGAGTGCACGGAGTGTCGTAGTAACCCTAACAAGCGTTCTAAGGGGGTTTCCCGCTATACCACTCAAAAAAATCGCCGGAATACAACCGGTCGACTAGAGCTGAAAAAGTTTTGCACCCATTGCAACACTCACACTGTTCACAAAGAAATTAAGTAGAGATCATCATGGCCTATTTTCGCCGTCGGGTATCACCCATTAAGCCCGAGGAAAAGATCGACTATAAAGATGTTGATCTTTTGCGCAAGTTTATTACGGAGCGGGGCAAAATCTTGCCACGTCGAATTACAGGGTTGACTGCAAAGCAGCAGCGGGATTTAACTGTTGCTATCAAGCGTGCACGTATACTGGCACTGCTACCCTACGTTAACCGCGAAGGTTAGTGCTTGATGAGATGCTGGCCATTAAGTCAGCAGCATGTAGGTTCTTGGTTATCAGCAACTCGTATAGTCGGCTTTAGGTAAAGCGGGTTATATGTAAATTGTTGGACTACTGTAAAACCAACAGTGAAACCATACGGTAAGGATCTAGGTTGGTGGAAAAGGGAGCGCTGATCGAGTTTAAGGTGCAGGGAAACCCTCGATTGGGGGTGGCCGATCGCCCAGAAGGTAAGAAGAATTGGGTGGTGATTGATGGTAATGGCCAATCCCATGTCTTGCATCCTCGTCAGATCACCTACATCGTTGTTGAAAACGGTGATTATGAGCCTTCGGATATTGCTGCTTTTATGGCTGAAGCTGAGCCCAATATTGAGCCAGATAGCTTAGAAGTTGCCTGGGAATTTTTGCAAGAAGCTGGGGAGGCTACCGACCCGGCTTCTTTGGCTTTGTTATTGTTTTCAGAGCAATCACCGCCACTGCGTTATGCGGCTTACTGTCTGCTGAGTAGTGACAAAGTTTTTTTTAAGCGTAAAGGCGATCGCTATGAACCTCGTTCGGTGAAACAAGTTGATGAGGTTCGACATCAGCAGGCTCGTGAGGTCGCTCGGAAATTAGAGTGGGAAGGATTTTTATCTCGTTCAAAGCAAGCTCTTGGCATACGGCAGTCTGAGGGAGCTGATCAGCAAGATTCTTTGTCTTCTATAGAATGGGAAAAGACTGATAGACAGCGTCTAGATCTGTTAGAGCGCTATGCAACTTTGGGAGAAGATTGCTCACAAAAAGTAGCGGCACAAGAAGTCTTAACGGCTCTTGACTACAAAACAGCAGCTGAAGATGCTTTTCAGCTCTTGGTCGATTTGGGCCTGTGGAGCCCTCATGAAAACCTAGCGCTGCGGCGTAGTCAGATTCCTATCCAAATTCCCGATGAGGTTAGTGCCATGGTGCAGAAGCGTATTGATAATCCGCCACCTGATGCCGATGCTGACCGATTAGATTTAACTCATCTCAAGGTTTACACCATTGATGATGAAAGTACCCGTGAAATAGATGATGGTCTTAGCCTAGAGAGTGTTGGTGATGGACGTAAGCGGATTTGGGTGCACATTGCAGATCCTACTCGTTGGTTGCTGCCCGGAGATGATATTGATTTAGAAGCACGCCGTCGCTGTACAACTGTTTATTTGCCAACGGGGATGATTCCTATGTTCCCAGAGGCTTTAGCGACTGGTCCGATGAGCCTGCGTCAGGGGGAAATTTGCTGCGCCCTAAGTTTTGGCATTGTGCTGGATGAAGCCGGGGCTGTTGAAGAATATGCTATCAAGGCGAGTCGAATTAAGCCCACTTATCGACTTACCTATGACGATGTTGATGAGATGCTTGAGTTGGGACTCAAGGCTGAGCCTGAGTTGAATGAGATTGCTGAGTCTGCTAAGCGACGGCGACAGTGGCGTAAGTCTCAGGGGGCGATTTCCATCAATATGCCAGAGTCATCAATCAAAGTGATTGACGAAGAGATCACAATTGATGTGTTGGAAAACTCGCAGTCACGTCAAACTGTTGCAGAAATGATGATTTTGGCTGGTGAAGTGGCGGCTCGGTATGGTGAGGCCCATGCACTAGCTATTCCATTTCGTAGCCAACCTGAACCCGAGTTACCTTCTGATAATGAGCTATTGCAGTTACCTTCGGGCTGGGTGCGTGACTCTGCAATTCGTCGCTGTATGCCCCGCAGTGAGATGGGTATCAGTCCTGCTCGTCATGCAACTTTAGGGTTGGATTATTACAGTCAGGTAACATCACCCATTCGTCGCTATACGGATCTGTTGGTCCATTTTCAACTGAAAGCTCATTTGAGAGGAGAAACGTTGCCTTTCTCTCCCGCAGAAATGACAGAGCTAACCCAGGGGGTATCCACTGCTGCCTATGAGGCGGTGACTGTAGAACGCCAGACTAAACGCTATTGGGCGTTGGAGTTCTTACGGCGTGAGGGCAAGCACGCATGGTCAGTCATGTTGTTGCGATGGCTGCGAGAACATGAAAGTCTTGGATTGGTCATCATTGAAGACCTGGGACTGGAGTTGGCGATGCGGTTTGAAAGCATGCCAGCTCTGGGGGAACGTTTTGATGTTCGGGTTGTCCATGCCAATCCACGACAGGACTTTATTCGGCTTGAAGTGGTGCCAGATGAAGTGTTGACAGGTGAAGCTGTGGCATGACGGTGCAACCTTTTCTGCATACCACTCCTGACGATGTGTTACTGGATACGGTTGAACAAAAGGTTCTGATTCCGTTAGAGGATGGTCGTATACAGCAGTTTCGGTTGGTGCTACCCACTAGTATTGATGCCTTATTAGATCATCCGGCTACCTATAAAGCCTTTGCTCAAGATGAATACATGCCCTACTGGGCAGAGCTGTGGCCGTCGGCGCTGATGTTGGGCCAGGCACTTGGCCAGCATGTTTGGCCTGCTGATACTCGGGTTTTAGAGGTGGGTTGTGGGTTGGGATTATCCGGCCTAGTGGCGTTGGCGCTGGGTATGGAGGTAATCTTTACTGACTATGATGTCGCCGCCTTAGACTTTGCGGCTCGAAATGCTCGACTCAACGGATTTGAACAGTTTCATACGATGCCGTTGGACTGGCGCTGTCCGCCGGAAGGATTACGGGTTCCCTTGATGCTGGCTGCCGACGTTATCTACGAAGTGCGTAATATTAGTCCATTAATACGACTGATGAAAGTCGTTTTGGAGCCTGGGGGGGAGTGTTGGCTTTCTGATCCGGATCGTCCCCACAAGAAAGAGTTTCAATCAGCGTTGATGTCTAATGGATTTGAGTTTGAGGTGAGGCCGATGACGCTAGAACGACCCAATCAGCCGACTGTGCAGGGCACTGTGTATCGGATTTGGGACTCAGGAAAACGGACTGCTTAATGGATGGTTTAGTGAATGGTTGCGCCTTGCGATCGCAACCAGTCTTGATCACGTTTTAGTAGCCCTATGGGTTGACAAAAATGAGTCCCTTGTACGGAGGTCTGCTGCCAGTTAATGTCTCGCAGATAACATTGACGGATGACAGCATGATCTAGGGTGGCATTTTGCAAGTTTGCCCCTGAGAGATTGCTTTCCGTCAGCGTTGCATGGACCATAACAGCCTGTTGTAAGTTGGCAGACGTCAGATTGGCATGGCTGAGATTGGCCCTGGTTAAATTAACCTGTTCAAGGGTTGCAGCTTCACCAGTAGCACCTATCAATGTGGCCTGATTAAGGTTAGACCGAGTTAACACCGCTTGGGTGAAATCAGCATGGTTCAAGTTTGCTTGTCGTAGGTCACATCCTTGAATCTGAGCCATATATAACTGCGCGTAACTACCGTCGATGCCGTAGAGTTCGGCCCCGTTAGCATTGACCTGCTTCATACAGGCCCGATGAAAATTGGCATTGATCAAGCTAGCCCTTCGCAACATGGTATGGCTCAAGTCGGCTTCGGTGAAATTAGCTTTGTAAAGTTCCGCTTCAGTAAGATTGGCACCCGCTAAATTAGCGTGGGATAAAGTTGCTTGTTCAAGGGTGGCGAACATTAAAACCGCGCCCAACAAATTAGCCCGTCTGAGACTCGTAGCGGTCAGGTTGGCAGATGTCAAAATAGCTCCGCTTAAGTTAACATCTGACATTTGCGCGTCGATCAGCTGTGTCCGCTCCAGATTTGCTCCACTTAAATCAGCCCGTGTAAAATCCACTCGCTCCAGATTTTCACAGCTTAAATCAGCCCCCCTTAATTTGACACCAGCTCTGCTCAATTGGCTTGCTGGGGGATAGTATCTAGGTATAACTAATTCAGTTGGAATTGCTACTGGGGTATCACCCCATCCATCGGCCATAGTGCCCGTTCATTTGAGGGATGCAGCCATCAGGCCACCGTTCTCTTTCAATTATTTAGATATCTAGCTAAAAGTAGATATCTAAATAATTTTGACCATATTTTATTGGTCTATGTCACTGAGACGGACGCCGTCTTTATGCAAAATTTTTACACGAATTTCAGGTTGATTTATGTCTTCACAAGGCTTTGCTGAAACCTTGTGAGCTTTATTCATTAGTATTCTTCTCTATTGCAAGTAGCTCTTTTAGGGCTAGCAATGTCTTGAGGCAGACCTGATTGAATTCACAAAAATCATATGTTTCATATTAAGGGTAGATTGATGGCGAATTGCTGAATACATATCTTTAGTTGAAGACATATTTCTACAGGAGCGATTGTGTCACCAGTCGGTTGCTGCGTCTATAGCTGTTGTGAGTTATGGCATTCAGCAAGTACTGAGGTTGTGCACTATGTGCCAAGCTGCCCTGACAAAATGCTGCGCTTTTCCTGATTGCCAAGGTGGTTTTCCATAGGTTTTGACTAGGGCGTCTGTGCTTTATAGGGCATCTAGCAGTCTCGATCCAGTTGTTGACCATCAGGCATGATGGTGCGACACAGGTGTGCTCCTTCCAGGTCTTCAATATGTATTTCTGCCCACCACAGTTCTGCTTCGCGTAAATCTGCATCCCACCACTGTGCTTCCCACAGTTCTGCGTTGCGTAGGTTGGCCCCTTGCAGATTGCTGCCTTGTAAATTGGCTCCTCGCAGATTGGCATGTTGTAAATCTACAGCTCTTAAGTCAGCTCCCTGAAGATTGGCTCCCCTAAGATTCGCCTGCTGTAGGTTGGCCATGCTGAGATTACAGTGACTTAAATCTGCATAGGGGAGTTCGATCTTAGCAAGGTTGGCATTAGAGGCTTCCAAGCCCTGAAGCGATAATCCATCCTGGTGTAAAGCTTCCAAGGCCTTATACCGGGCATAGCTGACCGACATTTTTGCCGAAGCCGCCATGTCAACCACTTGCCAAGCTTCGTAATGACGTTGCGCCCGACGTTCAGGTGCTCCTTTGATATAGAGAATTACGGCAATAACAGCGGCAATAGATTCGACGTCGCTGAGCAGAGTGCCGATCATGGTCCAATGCTGTTCCTCCAGTTTGAAGGGCAGCCCATCCTGAATTGTCGGGGTAGCTGCAAGAATTTTGAGGGCTAGCAATACAATAACTGCCAAGGATGCCACTACCCATGTCGGTATTGACTGCATCCAGCGTTCAATTGGGTGGGTTGGTCGAGTTGCTCTCCATTTCATAGGGTGATTTTACAGTTTGCCGAGCTCTAGCACGCCTCTTTTAGGTGTAGAAAACTGGTACAGGCGGGATGGATGCGAAATCGTTCAATATTTTCGAGATTAATGGTAGGCAGCTCGTAGTGGCCCAGGTAAGCAGCGGCTAAGGTTGTGCGGCGGTTGGTGTGACGAGGTACCCACGCTTTGAGAAAACCAATTTTCCAGAGGATTTGTTTAAGCTCCAAATAATCCATGTCCAGAACCCAGGAGGATGCTTGCTCAACGTCATATTCACCACAGACGATGGCCAAAAGCAGATAGTCCAATTCCTCTTTGTTATAGTGACTGCGTTTGCCACGGAAAACTTCAAACACATCTAACAGGTAGGGATATTGAAACCGATATTCTGAAGCGAGGTCACGGGTTTTTTGTTCAGAATAGGATTCTTCGGCAGCTGCGATCGCAACCTCATCAATCCGTCGTCCTGCCAGGGAGTATTCAATGCGTTCAGCACAAAGCTTACAAAACTGTAGAAGCTCACGGGGACGTAGCTGAGTTCGATCAATAATATAGTCTAGAGTTTCCGTCCCACTCGCCTGCATTTGAGCCACAAATATTGACTGCCAAAGTTTTTGGGCATTGAGCTGAGCAGCTTGGGGGAACGAATGAACAATGCGGCGACCAATCAGTTCGAGCAGCTCGTTTTTGCCCCAACGAATGACCTCCACATCTTCGCGAATTTTCTGAGCATCTTCATAGATCTGAGGAATGTTATCAAATAACTCCTGTCGGATAGAAATGTATACTCGCAAATTAGGACTAATCAGATTAAGTTTTTGTGTAGCTTGAAATAAGCCAGCAATAAAAAATTTGGCATCCTCTGAATTGTCCCAACCCTTATCTAGTTCATCAATTAAAATCTTAATCTTGGTATTTTTTAGCACAGCTTGCAGACTGGGTAACAACGTTTTAATTTCATCCAGACTGTAGAGTGCTTGTAAGTCTTGGCTACGAAGACCGCCAGTTGCAGTACTTGTTTTGACCTGCTCAATACGCTTAAGGTAATTGACAAGCGTAATAATGGAGCTAGTTTGTTGAGATAACTTTTGGCTAGATACGTAGTCGTAGATGTTCTTGGTGGCACCTAGTAGTAGCCCTCGTTTAGTCTGGGCAATACTCTTGAATATCAGCGTATACAGCAAATATTGCCAAGCTACTGAATAAGCACTTTGTTTACGCCAAAACCCATCCTCTTCGCTCGTCAGATGCTCTGACAGTAGTTCATAAGAATACTCCTCAGGAGAAAGCTCTAGAACTAGATTCCCTTTACGAATTTCGGTTGCGGCTATGTATTTGAAGATAGCGCTTTTACCAGCCCCACGATTCCCGACCAAAATTGTCTTGCGGCCACTGAGAAATTTCTGATAGGTAGCATTCTGATAAAAGTATTCCGCCAAGCCAAGATTGATATCGCGCTCGGCAGAGTCTGACCCTAAATTGAGTTCCCTAATGTCTAATCGCATTGGACATAGGATGAGTACATTCCTGGATCAGTGTATCGCGTCCTTGAGATAGCCCATAGTACCGTCTAGGGTACCTATTGTTGAAACGCAAAAAAGCCGATGGAATTAACCCATCGGCTTATCATCAACTCGACTTAGAGCCTTAGTTCACCGCATTGAGTTAGGCAGTTGCAGCGCGCACCTCAAATGCGATCACCATATCGTTGAAGTCTTGGTCGCCACCACCAATGATGTCTTCAACACCAAAGGAGTTAATACCAGCTTGTCTGATTTGGTCAAAGCTACCGGAGCCTTGGTGACTAAAGAAGACCTCACCAGCAGAGGGATCAACACCATCAATGACGACATAGGTGCCAAGGAATACACCGTTGGTGATAGTTGCTTCAAAGGTGGTTACTTTGTCATTCTCACCTGTGAGTTGTACATTCAACTGTTTTGCTAGGGCGGCCTCTTTATAGCCTTCTTCCCCTGGACTGATAGTGGCCCTAGTCAGTTCATCGATAATAATGCGGCCATCCGCAAAATCTGTGACGTAGAAGCCAATAGTATTATCTAAACGTGCTTCACGATAGACCGTGAATGATACCTCAGATTGGCCAGTTAAGCCTGTCAAATCAATGGCTGCTGCATCGTTTAGCAGTAGGTTAGTCACCGATACTTCATTCGTTAATGTTGTTGTCAACTTAGTATTATTGCCAAAGTCTAGTGACACCTCTGTGGCACTAACAGAGGTAATTGTTGCCGTACGGATAACAGTGGTATTAGTCTTTAGATCAATCTCTTCGACTTCAAATTGGAAAAACGTTCCTGTCGCAATTTCGCTCTTTGTAAGACTGAAGCCAGGGGTATACTCTACAGGTAAGACACTGCCTTCAAGGACAGAAAAACTACCAAGCTGTTTACGGTTTTTGCCTTTGGCATCTGTTGTAAATATCCGGATTGTCTCAACCGAAACGTTGACAGAAGAACTAATGGTCAAGTTCAGGGACTGGGCGATGCCAAGCTCAGTGATTTCCAGAAGGTTGCCGGCTATTACAGTGAGCTTACTGCTGGCCCCTTGTGTGTTAGAGACAGTGTAGCTCTCATCTTTGGCAGGCTCACTATCCGGCAAAGCATTACCTACTAAGTCTGTAATATTTTGGGTGTCAGCCAGATCGATACCGACAGAACCATTGAAGGAGGCTAGATTTCCGCCGGAGACGGTGATGTTATAAACACGATCATTGACAGCGGTGACGTTAGTGATGCTGGCAGTGGTATTGCCATTGATGGAGAAGTCAGTAACATCAACATTTCGAACACCTTCATCAAAGGTGGCTTGGAATACTAGGGTATTGTCACTAGTTATTGCAGTGCCTGGTGTTAGGCGCTCAATGCTAAGCAGTGTAGGCGGTACAGTTTCATTGCTGACCGTGTAGATTTCATTAGTCCCTGTGGGTGCAGCTACAGGGACAGCTACATTGGACAAGTTTGTAATATTTTGATTTGCAGCTAATGCGAGTCTAACAGGGCCGTTAAAGCTAGCTAAGTCGCCTCCACTTACTGTGATGTTATAGATACTGCTGCTGTTATTAACGGCAACAACGCCAGTAACTGAGGCGGTGCTGCCTCCATTGACAACAAAGTCTGTTGCATCAATTCCCTGAATGTCTTCACTAAATGTGACTTGAAAGACGAGAGTATCACTGTTAGTTGTTGCGGTGGCTGGCGTTAGTCGCTCAATACTTGTTAGTGAAGGAACCAGGCTATTATCAACAGTGTAAACTTCATCTATAGCTGGTTCGCCGTTGGGTAGGGTATTACCTGCTATGTCAGCAATATTTTGGCCAACAGCAAGATCAAGCCCGACAGCACCATTGAAAGTAGCTAGGTTGCCACCACTAACCACAATGTCGTAAACACTTCCGTTAACTTGGGTGACGCCACTGATGGTAGCAGTTGTATTGCCATTGATAACAAAATCATTAGCATCAACATTTTGGACGTCTTCGTCGAACGTCACTCGGAACGTCAGTGTATCTGCATCAGTCGTTGCGTTGCCTGGTGTTTGTCGTGCGATGCTGGTGATTGAAGGAGCTGTTGTATCAGGATTGCCAGTCCCGACGAGCTCATAAGTTTGATTTCTTCCTACATTTGTAGGTACAGCACTGTTGTCTCCTGCGTCAATGATATCCCATGCATTAGACGGTGTAAGGCCTATGGTGCCAGTGAACGCCGGTAAATTAGGAACTTCAATGACAATGTCGTATTGAGCATCATTTTGGTTAACGCTTTTAACAGAAATGATAGTAGCCCCGGTCACTCCAGTAATATCAAAGTCATCAGCTGTTACGTTGCTTACATCTGATGTAAAATTGACTCGAAATTCTAGTTGATTATCCGCAGTAAAAGTAGGGTCATTTGTGTTATCACGGCGAGTAATTCTGTCAAGGCTTGCCATTGTATTTCTCTATAGTGAGTAAACGGTTAAGGGGGCAAGCCGCTAATTTGTTCCTGACAACCATGAGCTCACGCAACAACATGAGCCCATGGTTATATTCAGACCATTTATCTATCAGCGGGTCTGTTCAGGAAACAACTTCACTAAACGCTTTAGTGACTTGAAGCGACTTACTCAATAATTTCACGTAGGGCCTGGTTGGTCCCGACTAAGCTCACGATGGTTACCGAGGCTTAATACAGCAATAAAAGGATTGTGAGGAAGATCTATTTTGGGACACGATATTGCTTTTTGGTGTCATTGACTGTGGAGTGAAACAGCTTTCTAGCGCCGTGTAAAAACGCACACTGAAACAACTCTGATATTGTTACGGAGATGTCTCAGGTAAAAAATATTGTTGTTGACTAGGGGGGAGAGTTATGATGCGATCGCACCTCTTGCCACCTGTAATTCCTGAATCCGTTCCAACGTGCCTGCGGGAATCGCTGAGATTAGCTGCTTGGTGTACGCTTGTTGTGGATTGTTGTAAATCTCATCGGCAGGGCCAAGTTCTTCAAGTCGACCCCGATTCATGACCATGATGCGATCGCTCATAAATTTCACTACGCCCAGATCATGGGAAATAAACACATAGGTCAGGCCAAATTCTTCCTGTAGTTCTTTGAGTAGGTTTAGCACCTGAGCCTGCACCGATACATCCAGGGCAGATACTGATTCATCGCAGATAATAAATTTAGGATTTAGAGCTAAAGCACGGGCAATGCAAATACGCTGACGCTGTCCGCCAGAAAACTCATGGGGAAACCGATTGACACAGCCAGGATCAATATCTACCCGTTCTAATAAATAGGCCACCCGTTCTTGTAGATTACGACGACTGCGGATGACTTTATGAATCTTTAACGGCTCAGCAATGGCTTGACCGATGCTCATACGTGGATCCAGTGAGCTAAAAGGATCTTGGAAAATGACCTGCATTTCGCGACGCAGCTTGCGCATTTCTCCTTTAGGCAACTGGCGAATGTTTTGTCCTTCAAAGAAAATGTTGCCGACGATGGGCTCAACCAATCGTAGTAGGGCACGTCCCAGGGTCGTCTTCCCACACCCTGACTCACCCACCAGACCAAACGTTTCACCCCGGTAC
>NZ_QXHD01000004.1:3864207-3890568 GCF_011009555.1 Adonisia turfae CCMR0081
TGTATCTGGAGAGTCTGTGGGAATGTCCCGGGATATGTCGGTGGGGTCAGTCGCTGGAGGGACTGGCGTTTCTGTAGGGGTCTCTATGGAGGAGGGAGTCCCTGACGTTAGCTGCCAATCGTCTGCATCTAACTCAGGGAAACTAATCTCGTAAGCTCCGACCAACAGATCGTCAAGACGGATATGCCCTTGGGCATCTAAGGTGCCTTCTCGCACGGTCTCACCTGACTGACTGAGCACATATCGTGCATTGGCCATGGGCTGACCCGCATCATCCACCAGGACAATGTTCACCAGAGCATGAGAGCCAACGGCATCAGGGCTTTCAGATGAATCTCTATCCACCGGACGTTCGGCAGGCGATTCTGGGGAGCCATCATCAATGGGAGCATCATCAACGGGCAGCCCAGGGTGTGGATCAATCGCTTCACTGGGCAGCAATTCCCAATCAGCCGCATCCAGATTCGGGAAACTTAGCCCATAGGTGCCGATGGATAATTGTTCAAGGGTTGCTTCTCCTTGAGGGCTTAACTGGCCCGTTTGCACAGTGCCATCCGGACTGGTGAGTTCATAGGTCTCATCAGCCAGTGGCTGACCCACATCGTCTAACAAACTCAGGGTAATGCTGGCGATGTCAGAAGGCGTTGCTACATCTGGAGAGTCTGTGGGAATATCCCTGGATGTGTCTGCGGGAGGGGCAACGGGTGTATCTTCTGTGGGATTGGGAGTCCCTGACGTTAGCTGCCAATCGTCTGCATCTAATTCAGGGAAACTAATCTCATAAGCTCCGACTAACAGATCGTCAAGACGGATTCGCCCTTGGGCATCTAACGTGCCTTCGCGTACAGTCTCGCCCACCTGGCTCAAGACATATTGTAAATTGGCTAATGGCTGACCCACATCATCCACCAGGGTAATACGTACCTGAGCATTGGGTTCAGGTGACTCTACAGGTGATCCATCAGCGGGACTCTCTACAGGTTGATCGAGCGATGGACTCTCGGATAGTCGATCAGGTGATTGTTCACTGGCTTCGCTGGTCAACAGTTCCCAATCCGCTGCATCTAGATCGGGGAAACTCAGGCTATAGGTTTCTGTTAACCGTGCTTCGATCTGGGCGCGCCCCTGATCGTCTAATTGACCCGATTGACGGGTGCCATCGGGCAAGAGAAGTTCATAGGCTGTATGTGCGATCGCATTACCAGCTTCATCCACCAATAACAAAACTATCTGAGCAGTCTCTACGGGTGGCAAATCACCCGGTTGGGTCAGGGCCTTAAGCTGTTCTGGGTCAACCCCAGCCGCTGTCAGATCCTCCATTGAGACTCCGGCAGCCAACAACACATCTGCCCCCACCCCAGCGGTGAGTAGCTCGTCTAGGGCAACACCCGCTTGTAACAGATCGCTAACTGGCACGCCTGCGGTCAGCAGGTCTTCCACCGTAGCGCCCGCATTCAGCAGTGCCTCAACCGATAGCCCAGCAGCCAATAAATCTTCCACCGAGCCGCCCGCTTTGAGCACCTGCTCAGCCGATAGCCCAGCCCCCAACAGGGCGTCAACGGTTACACCTGCCTGTAATAGGGTCTCAGCGGTCACCCCGGCTTGTAACAGCGCCTTGGCTGACACCCCAGCGGCCAGTAAATCGCTAATCGCTACCCCGGCTTCTAATAGCTCGTTGACCGAAATACCGGACTGCAATAGACGTTCAATGGGCACCCCTGACTCAAGCAACGTCTGGAGTGACGGTTTAGGCTGCCAACTTAAAGTGAGCTCAGGCGGTTCAGGTATTTCTTGTGCTGGGGGCTGAACGGGTTCGATTTTGAGGTCCAACAGGCCCCTTAAGCCATCAGCAACAGCTGGCAGCTCTTCTGTGGCGACGGTGATTTGATTGAGGGCTCCTTGCAGCGGCTCAGCGGGGTTGGTCAGGGCAGGCAAGCTGCCCATACTCAGCGCCTCCGGTAGGGTGGCGACATCCAACAAGAGCTGCGCCTGGGACTGGATTGCCTGATCGACCGCAGCTGCGTCAGCAATGGTGGATGGCTTTGGGGGCACATACTCGGCAATGGTGAGCCGATAGCTGAATTGCTCAGGAGCCTGGGCGGCTTGCAACACATCAAATTGCTCCAGGACCACCTGGCTAAAATAGGCCCTACCAACAATGTCAGCCAGAAAGTCAACGGGCTCCCGTTGTTTATACGCTTTTCGAAGGGTCTCCAAATCCTCTTCGGCAGACGTGCCATAAAAGATCCCTTCAATCTGCAATCGAACGGAATTACGCCCCAGATTTTGGGTGATATTCCCTTCTAGGCCCGGCACCTGATGATGAACTAGGGCAGCCCGCTCCAGAGTATCCACTTTGTGGACCCGATCTAACTGGATTTTGGCCAGTTCAATCGGCATAGCTAGTCTCCATAAAATCGATGGTATTCACGGGAGATTTCTGCAGAAATGGCCGCCATGACCTCCTCTAAATCCAGGGGCTCAAGAGGCAAGATATCTGTCGATGGTACTGACGATGCAGAGGACATGGTTGAGAAATCGGCTGGCCAATCTACCGGAGACTCTATCGATTGGGTAGCGTGTATGTCCGTTGGGGAAATGTCTGTCGAGTGTTGCGGTTGAAGAGGACTGGTTGGTGTGATTGGCCTTGGCTCGGAAGAGTTTATCGCTGGCATCGTGCCCCTTGGAAACTGTGTTGATTGCTGATGCCCTAATGGTTCTGGCCACTGCGAGGACAGAGTCTCACGTTCACGTTCAGAAGTTGAGTCAACAGACGCTGTAGACGTTTGCTGATTAACTTTTGAACCGTTAGACGGAATTTTAAGATGTGGCCTCACATAAGAATCGTCAGACTGATCAACCTGTGGAGACTCAATAGACGAATGATCTAGCCAATTGGCAAACGCCGATAGATCCTTGATGGGTGCTTGGGTGAACACTGTAGAGACAGGCTGCTCTGAGTTCAGCGGTTGGGCATCAACAGTATTGGCAGTATTGGCCTGAGTCTGAATACTTGGGGGCATGGAATGAGACTCATTAACCGTTGGTAAGGTGTAAATCTGATCTTTTATAGCTTGATTATTTACAGTTGAAGAGAGAGTGGCCAAAGGTTGGGACTGAGTCGATTCAAAAGGCTTCTTTGTTGACGGGGAAGTTGATTGGTTTGGCAAATTTTCCAGAATGCTGATTTGAGCATCCTGTTGCTGGTTTGGCACTCGTTGTTCAGCTGCACCAACGGCACCAACATTCAACGTTTCTGTCGGCCTAAGTTGAGTTGAGTGAGTTGAGTGAGTTGAGGTAATCCGTTTGGAAAACGTTTTATCCAAGCTTGCTTGAGATATATTTTTGTGATCAAACCTCGTGACTGGCAGACTACCAGTTTGCTCACCTTTTTCATTTTTGAGTGGTATGAAGACTTGATTAGCCCGTTCTCTAGCGATTGGGTGGCTGAATTCTGGTTGTGTTTTTGATAGCCCCGAACAAGACGCTGGATTGACACCATCACTGGACTGAGGCAAAACAGGATATGAATATTGTCGTGACTTATAGTCAGTTGATTTTGAGGGAGCAGATATATCACTCATCATAGGCGGACTTCTATCGACAGTCGCCCGACTTTGGATATCGCTATTTGGTTTCAATTCATGTGGCCAAGTAACGGCACTAGAGACATCGGAGTAC
Source organism: Adonisia turfae CCMR0081 (assembly GCF_011009555.1). Classification (GTDB taxonomy): domain Bacteria; phylum Cyanobacteriota; class Cyanobacteriia; order Phormidesmidales; family Phormidesmidaceae; genus Leptothoe; species Leptothoe turfae. The sequence goes on from NZ_QXHD01000004.1 coordinate 3,867,889, forward strand.
CGAAAACCAACATCTTGCTGTCCATTAATGGGGTTACTCTGGACGGGAAAAAATGGAGCCGTTAACCACGCTTCAAGCTGAGTCAGCTCTTCACAGATTTGTAATACCTCCTGAATATCTTGTTCCAGATGATGAAAACTACTCAAATCCTCATCCCCTAACCCGTGGGAACACCAGGTATCTAATGACCAGGGCCAAAGCGATTGATACTTCTGTCGTAACGCATTACCCAGCGTCGTTAAATGGTCAGAGGGATCTTTCATGCTCAGCCTCTTCGTCTAAAAGTTGAAGATAAAGGGAAATTTGTCCCATGGTCATCACCTGCAACTGTTGGGGAGTCCAGCCAAAGGCACGGGCTAATCGATAGCTTGATCGCACTAGCGATGATTGTGTTAAGGCAGAGGCATTTTTTTTTCTCCGAGTCCGCTAATGTGACGAATTTGGGCAATCAAAAAATTAACCAATCCCAAATGCATTCCCTTAACCTGTTCTAAAGAGAGTGTTGGTTGAGCCAAAGACTCTTTAATCATCAACAATGGAATCAGCCCCGCATCATTACGAGCGGCTTTCATAATCAGCTGAAACGTACCAACTGTCAGCGGTCGTAACTGAACCGTGAGTGATGAATCATTGACCTCAACCTTTTGGGATTGTCCCTGGGGATGCAAGATACTCTTGGGAATAACGACATCAAAAGTCAGTGCCGCCCCTGCCAGTAATTCATCAGGTGTTATTTCAACCAAGGCCACCCTAACCTCCTACCTCTTCAGCACTAATGCGCAACGCCTTAAACGTTGCGGACTCCATCACAAAATCATCCTCAGGTAAGCTAAAACTCCAACTCTCAAACTTGACTCCAAATACCGTTAAGGTATTGGTATTATCTGGAATCGCCGGATTACTGAGATTAATCACAATATTGAAAGAAGGTTGCGCAATGGTGCCCGTTGGCGGTGGACTGGTTGCCCCATCCCCCAGCAACAGACGAATCAAAGCACCATTAATATGAGCCCGTTCGACCACACCAGACACATTAATATTCCCTGGACGCAATTCTGTTGCGAATCGCTTACCTAGCTCATGGTATGGACGTAGCTCATTTTCAACCCGCACCTGTACATTTTGCAAACGACCAACCACATTAGAAAACTCATAATTCTCAATCAGGCTTTCCGCGAACTGACCTTCTACAGACTCAATATCATCGACGGCTAAAACCAGCGATGCATCAGAGCCTCGAAAAACATTTGCATTTGGCATAATGAAACATCTCCTTTAATTAGCTGAGATACATCGTTACTTTGACAAAATCGATACTAAACGTAGGCCTTAATGTCATCGTCACCATGGTTTCTCCAGCAATTTCCTGAGCACGGGTCGCAGAGACGTCTAGTTGATAACTAACTAAGGCCTCGTTATCAATCATGCGTGTCAAAAAACCATCCAGTGTTGCCTTCATCGCACTGCGCACACGGGTATTGTTCAGCTTACCAATGTAGGGATCACAGCTAGAGCGCACACCATAGATGGCATAGTCCACAATGCGTCGAGTAGTAATTTGTTTCCAAGCTCCTTTATTGGTAGTCACCCCCTTAACAATCCGAAATCCATTGCGCTTTTCTACAGCAAGGATTTGATTCTGCACCAATTTTTCAAGCTGACTGCTGTTGAAATTTGCCGTTAAACCTTTAAGCACTAAGAGTTTGTTAGTAGGGCTAGTTTGTACCGGCAAAGAAGAAATCAAGCCTGCAACAGCAGCGGCTAGATAACTACCAGATACTTGATCAGATGATTTATCAGACGATTTAAGAAAAACACCAGGTGCCACCACAATTAATCGATCATCTTCAGGGACATTTTCTGGCATTCCCTTTACCCGATCAATTTTGCCAGCATCGATTACTCCAATCCTCTCACGCTTGATTCCAGCAGTTGTTTTGAGATGTCCCGTTAGCTCAGTCAACATATCTTTCTGAGTAACATCCTGTCCTGCAAGCACTACAATATTAACTATTTCTTGTTCTAAAGCCTGTAAGCCATCCTTATAATTTATGTTTTGGCCACCTTCAAATTTACCCTCTGTTCCATCAACTGTGGGGGGTAGATCCTTTTTCGAGCCCTCATCTAAATCAACTGCATTGATTCGACTGTCATCCTTGGCATTCACTTGTTTTACAAGATCTTGAAAACTGGTGACAGTGTGAGTTTCTATTATCTTGTTGCCTTCAAAAAGCTTGACTGTAACTTTTTTAGAGGCTTTATCTATGGGTTGCGATTTGCTGGCGTCACCGTTTTCTGAGTCCTTCGGCGCATCACTAACCTTGATCTTTAAATTGTTTGCGTCTTCTGACTTTCGTGCTTGTAATGTTAATACGGGTTTTGTTTTTCCATCGTCCTGAGCTACCTTAAAGGTGTATTGACTCTTCTGCCCTGTCTGAACTGCATAGACAGTTCGACCACCATTTTTATAGATGAGTTCCAGCGCCGTCATCAGCGTAGCATTACTGGGATCGCCCTCACCAAATTCTTCCTTGGCTTCAGCCAGGCTACTAATCAAAACTGGCTGATTGACAGGCCCTTTTGAGGCTGTTCCCACAATACCAATATTGCCTGTAGAGATTCTCCCAGCACTAATCAGCCCCTCAGCACGTACTTCAATGTAAGTCCCTGGCAAAATCATTTCTGACATAGTTTCCTCTCCTGGAGGCGCGATCTTCAAAATCTGAATCTACGCAGTTCAAAAATTCAGCAATCTTGACCATTCTGAATTACTCAAACAGTAACTTAATAGAACAAGAAGAGTGATCCAAATATCACCAATCTATCTAGCGTTGTTAAGCGATAGAATCTTTTGGAGCTACTAATTTGAGCTATTACCGTGATATACAACCTTTTTGTAACTCTTGATTTCTTCAAGAGCCACCGGAAATCTAGATTCACATAAAATGATTGAAAGCCTAATGCCTTCGTCGAAAGTTGTACATACTGCTCCTATTAGTGATGATTAGTAATGAATTAACTAGGCAGCTAAAAAAAATAATCTCTCATGTAAGCTAATCTTGTGATTTTCATGCGCATAATCACTTACATCTAACTATAAATTTATACTTTAAGTGATGGATTCAAGGACGAAACCGCATCCAAAAATTCAAAGTAGTATATATTTCTTTATTCTGTGTATTACTTCGTATTCTCCTGGCCTACCAACAGCGAGATCTCTCCTACCGGTACCGCCATTATGTTAATCTCTGGAAATTCAGGTTGGGTAAGTTCACCTGGAGGAATTACAACCCATTGCCAATGAGGATGAAGGGGGCCCAGTGATAGGGATGTTGGAATCCATTAGTAGCCAGGGGGTTACCATCACGAGATTCAACTGAGATCGTGGCGCGGGTGGCTGCAAGGCGAGTTTCGGTATCTTCGTCGTAGAGGAGACTTAGTTGGGCCTGGCGCAGTGCCTCAGCTTTAGTAAGTTCGCCAGAGGCAAGAAACTCGTAGAAGCGTTGCATCAACAGGCTAGTGCTGGTATCGTTAACGGCCCAAAGTGAGGCAATTACGGTTTCTGCACGGTTAGCTGCCAGAAAGTAGGAACTGATCCCGGCGATTTCGGTACCGTCACCGGCGGTCCCTCCCAGGGCGGTTTTACAGGCAGAGAGCACAACTAAATGCAAATCCCTTAGGCTTTCTTGCATCACTTCGATGTCTTGGATCTTCATGCGATCGCCATTCCCCAAAACAATAAACGAATCTTCGGGTCGACTGGGGGCAAACTCTGCGTGGGTGGCAATGTGTAGAATTTGCCGGAATTCAACATTGGCTTGCAGGGCCTTTAGGGTAAAGTCATCATCAAGAAAGACCTGGCCTGGATAAATACCCCTCGGGTCAGCATCATCACTGCGAATGATGGCGTCCAGTTCCTGCGCAACCGCCGGGAGCGGATTAAATCCTGAGACAGCTTGAGTTAGCCCCAATCCCAAAGCGACTGATTCATCAATCCCTACCAGGGTAGCTTCGGTATCTGTAATCGCAGGGGCAATGACCGTGGAGATCGTGTAGTGCTCGAGCAAATACTGTTCTCCATCGTACAAGGCGGCCATGGGAATGTAGCGAGTCACGCGGTCATTGACAAAGATAAGTTGACGAATGTTGTTGGCCTGTAGTTCGGTTTCGAGCGGTTCAATCAGCCAACGGTAAAGTTGCTGACTGCTTGCTTGCACCTCTGCAGGGAAGCTCAAATCGGTAAGCTGAGCCCCAAATTGCTGGACGACTGTGGATAATTCCCCTCGGGAAACTGTTACGGGGACGCTACCGACTGAACCGCCTGCGGCGGCCCAAAGGAGCCACAGTTTATCGTCAGTCACAAAGGGGTAAATCAAGACCGCATCAGGATTGGCCTGTAGCAGCTTGTAGGCATCGTCACTGAGGCTGTTGGGGGATTGAAAGAGGTCGTCTTCTTGGTCATTACTTGCGATCGCAGCTTCAAATTGAGACACTTGTTTTTCATAGCTGTCCGTCAGCACTCGTTGCTGCTCACGCAAGTTTTCTAGATCACCGCAACGGATTTGCCGACAGGCATAGATTTCTTGCCCCAGGGCAATCAGGCTACCGTGGGCATCCACAACAGGCTGTTCAATTTTGGTGTATTGCAGATCGGTACCTGTCCAGGTGGCACGAGTGGTTCGGGTGAATTCACGTATTTCTTCCAGCTTCAAGAGATCGAGCACTTGTTGGGCTTCAGGAATACGACCTTGTTCTAACAGTAAATTGGCAAGGACCCGATAATCATCTGCTACTGTTGAAAGAAATGATTGTTGAATTTCAAAGTCCAGTCCACCAATATCCTCTCGGATACTTTCCGTAATATTAGCAGCTTTCTTGTAGAAGATAATAGCTAGTTCAGGCTTATTTTGTAACGCTAAAACAACACCAAACCCTCGAAGTATTCTCCACTTTGCATAGCGAAAGTCAGTGGATTGGATAATTGATAATCCCTGCTGTAATAGCTCAATACTTTGCTCATATTGTCCTATGTGTCCATAAGAATAGCCCAAGTTGGCAATTGCAAAAGCCTCAGAAACTAAATCACCAGTTGATTGGATAGTTAATATTGCCTGTTGAAAGAAAACAACTGCCTGCTCATATTCTCCACGAGCCTGTTTGTTCCAACCCAGGTTTACTAAAGCCGTGAACTCTCCAAATGGATCATTAGATTGTCTAGCAGTCTCTAATGATTCTTGAAAGAAGATAAAAGCCTCTTCAAAATTCTCCAGTCCGTTATAGGAAAGTCCAATACAATTTAGGCTAGAAGCTTGAATATAGTAACTCCACAGAGTATTTTGATATTCTTTAGCAATATCTAACGCCCGTGTACAAATATTGATTCCTTTTTCATACTGTCCAAGACCATGTGCATACACCGAGCCTATTTTCACTAAAATAGAGGAATTGATATGAGGATCATTAATACTTTGATTTAAATTTAAAGATAGCTCCCACATATTTAGTGCTTCCTCATATTTTGACATCTGAGATAAAGCACTACCGGCTACAATTAATGAACTAGCTGAAAAAAAATCAGATTGTAATGAATTAGGTAACGTTTGAGCTAAAGAAAAAGCTTGTTGCGATATCTCCAAAGATTCATTATATCGATTTTGATTGAGATGAATTTCACTGATATACAGTAATGTCTCTACCCTGTAAAGAGCTGAATCTTCTTCTTTGTAAAGTGTTAAGGCCCGTTCAAACTCCAAAAGTGCATTTGTTAGATCACCTGCTGAATAAATCAGCTTAGCTCTTTGAAATATATCAACAGCAATCGATCTGACCTGATAGCTAGTTGAGGCAGAGTCATCTGTTAGCTGACCTTCGAGTTCCAACTCATCTTTCATATCAGTTTGTGCGATAATAACCTCCTTGTTTTGCTCTGCAAGCTTTAGCTTTGAAGGAGTAAATTCTTGTGATTCTTGAGAGATTCCCCGCAGTTGGAGAGCAGGTAACATCAACACAGTAGCCACAACAAAATTAAGCAGATGTAGTGAATGAGGCATAGAGGGTCAGCTCCAGTCCTAGAGTTGATATTAGTATATAAGCCTAAACAGAAAAGCTTATTCACCTTTATGGAATCTTTCGGCAAGAGGGAAAAGAGAGTGGAAAGACATAGGCAAAAACGCTGGAGCTATGACATGTCTCGTCATAGCTCTGTTGAGATCGGACATTGCTAGCTCCATTGCCATAAATCAGTGAGTTATTTATTTCGTTCTATAGACCTGCACAAGCTAAATCGGTACGGATAATATATTTTGTGCCCCGTAATACTTTAGCGCCTTCATGGCGCAGTGCCTGCTTAAAAATCACTGCCTTACCAAGTTTAGGAACAATAGGCATTTTAGACTCACTAAAATATGTTTCACCCCCCTGTATGTCATCATTCAGGTAGGCAATCAAGGTTAAGTTCGATAAAAACCCAGACTTAAGCTTCTTGTGGGCATCAGAATGGGGGGCAATATATTCTCCTTCATCATATCGGTAACATTCCAGCAGATCACCCAAATCAGCCAGCTGCAACTGGCATGCCCCATCATCAGATAAATAATTAATTAGCCTCATGGCTAAAGTACCTAAAATTGTAGTTTCTTCTAAACGCACCTCTTGATTATATCGCCCTGAACTTCTCTTCTGTGCAGGCTTAAAGCCCAACATTTCTGCTTTGAGAATTATCACCATACATTCTTCTGGAGATAAGAAATTAGGAATTTCCCAAACACCATCCATGATGGGCTTCATGCTAATCTGTTTCACTATTATTCTAAGCAATGGACAGAACAAGAAAGTTTCAAGCAATTAATATTGACACAATCAGAATTTAGCCACGAATAGTCTCATAACTTTAGAGCATCTTAGATTACTATCTTTCTAGGCAAAAGACTGTTAGGTAGCTTTAGATGTCCACGAATCGTTAAAATAACATCGGCAAACTTTTTGCCTAATGTACAGCCATCATGAATGATACTTTCTGTAGGTGCAATATATGCTTCACCAGGAGCAACTCTCACTTTAACAATTGGGTACCTAGGATATTGCTTGAAGAATTGCTGTCTAACCCATTCAGATTTACTAGCTGCACTCATTTTTTTAGAGACAGGACATTGACTGTCAATTCTCTGCGCTATCTCCAGTAACGTCAGATCCACAAAGAGGAAATATCTATCCTCAAGCCCTAGGTTAAGACAAATGCGATTGGTGCCAGTATGCCTTTTTCCCAGCGGCAGCTTATCCCAGCTATCCAAATGTAAACCGATATATTTTCCGATTTCTCGATTGTAGGTCACCGTCCTCAGGCCAGGAGCATTCACTGTCAACGGGTGCACTTTATAGTTTCGAACAGACAAGATAAAAGGACTCAATTGGGAGTTTAAATTCTCAATCGCTTGCCTATATCCTTCCTGAGACCATAAAAAGTGACAGTCTTGCTTGGTTACAGCAAAAGATACCCCCATATCTTCAAAGGGACTCAACATAGAATCTGTTACCTTAAAGATGCCAACATATTGGCCGTAAGCAGGTAATTTCTCACCGTCCTTTAAAGACATCACATCTTCTTCTAAACTTGTAGGTTCTCGCCAAGTGTTAGATGGAATAAATGCATTCTCGACATAACTTTGATGATAGGAAGTCTCATGGGTCGGCATCATACCATCACTGAGAAGAAATCGTGGTTTATGGCAGCAAGGTTCTGGATTACAGTCAATAATTTTGACAGTTTTGCTAAGATGTCCCATGTTCTTTTTAACATTGCTGAGATACTAAAATCCTTGGTACGTTAGGCAGCCCCGCGTATCCCCATCTGTTTCTCAATGTCCGTGAGTAAAATATCAGTCAATATTTTCTGCGTGTAGCGACAATACATTGTCTCTGTGGAATTAAAGGAGCCATTCTCAAAATATTTATTCGCAGGTGCTCCCCCTCCACATAACGAAAAATACTCACACTGCTGCCGACAACGATGGACTCCCGATTGAATGTCATGGTTAATTCGTTGAAATTTTGGGTTGTCAGCAATTGTGTTCAAAGACTCTGACCTAATATTTCCCAAAATAAATTTTCCGTAGTCAACACTATCAAGCGATAGAAGCTCTGGGGAGAATGTCATAAAATTCCCAGCATAATCAAAGCTAAGTATTGACAGGGGGGTTGCTTGGGTTGCTTGTTTAGTAGGATTACATATCGCTCTCCTAAGGCGATCAAACTCTCTAACCTTCAGCCTGTTACCTGGCTGAGATGTCAGCGAGTAAAATCTTTTCATAAAGCTGAAATATTTATCATCAGCGTCTTGTGTATTCAAAGAAGAATCTTGGTGATTACCCTCAATCTCTTCGACATTAAAACCGACACGGTAGATACCGTTGCTTAGAAAGAAATGGTAGAGTTCATCCGGGTAGCTTAAAGATTGTTCAGTCAAGACTGATATCACCGAAAAATCAATATGATTCTTTTTCAGCTGCTCGATACCTCTCATCGTGGCAGCGTGAGTTCCTAATCCTTTCCGAGTGACGCGATGAACATCATGGATAAAAGCAGGGCCATCTAAGCTTACGCCAACTTTTATTTTGTGTTTTTTAATGAAGCTACACCATGCATGATTAATCAAGGTCGCATTCGTTTGTAAAGAATGAGAGTATCTACAGGCTCTATGGTTGTACTGATCTGATAGCTCCTGAATCTTACCAATTGCGGCTTCATAAAAGCTGATTGGCATAGTGAGGGGTTCACCCGCATGCCAAACAATTGTGAATTGATCGGATAAAAAAGGACTGGAAAAGACCTCTCGGAAAATGGGCTCCAGCAAATCAAGCGAAAATTTGTGCTTTTGTTGCCTGTTAGGCAAATAACAATAGCTACAGTCTAAGTTGCAAAAAGTAGTTGGTTGAATGACTACTAGCTTAATGGGGCCAAACTGCTGCCTGCCTTTTGCAGGATTTTGAGGATTTTGAGGGAAACAAGCATGCATGGTGGATAAAACCTTGTTGATATCAAAAGTTGGGAGCCTAAATATTGCAGCACCCATGGCTCCTCAGTTAATTTTCTAAGTTGTTTTAAATGATTACTCCAGTTACCAATTATCCCAGTTGCTCCAGTTTCCCCAATTATCCCAGTTGCTCCAGTTTCCCCAATTATCCCAGTTGCTCCAGTTTCCCCAGTTATCCCAGTTATACCAGTTCTGAGCGACCTCTTCTTGTTCAGGAGTGGAATCCACGTTCGTCTGCTCAGTTTGCTCCAATATGCCACTTGATTCTGAAGATCGACTTTGAGGGTCCTCTAGCAAAGATATTCTCACTCTGTGAAGACGTTCTTCTACATTGCCAAGTGTTTCCGACGATCCTGCAAAGGCCTCTGTCGAGAGAACTGTCAATGTTCCCACAATAATGCTGGCACCTAGCAGAATAGCTGAGAGTTTGAGTTTTGGATGCATCGTTTTTTCCTTATTTTTGATGATTGTTTGACTATTTTTAGAGACTTTGTTCGTATTATTTGTGGTTTAACGAGTTGTCTCAGCTATCGCTAGTAATGTTGCCCCAAGTAATATTGGCCCAGTTATCCCAGTTATCGCCAGCCATATTGGCCCAGTTATCCCAGTTATCCCAGTTATCGCCAGCCATATTGACCCAGTTGTCCCAGTTACCCCAGTTGTCCCAGTTATTCCAATCTGACTCATTTCCCTGCTTGATAATTAAATCTGTATTACTTGACTCGTTGGACTCTGACTTGACAGTGAATTCAGAAGCATCTGAATTCGTCTGTTTTGTCCAGACATTTCTGACTCTTTGAAGCCGCATTTCTACGTTTATAGAAACTTTTGAAGATTCTGCAAATGCAGCCGTTGATAGCATAGATAATGCTCCCAAAATTAGCCCAGAAATGGCTAAAATACTTAAGAGTTTAAGTCTAGAATTTATTAGATCCATGGATATTTATAGACCTATTCAATGGCTTTTTTTGGACGCTTTGTCTGATTTCAAGTATTTACAATAAAGGTAATTTTGATTTGGCAAATATTTTTTTATTTTTTCTTGATTTTTAAAAAATCTAGGATGGGAAATTCCATGATCAGTGCCAAGACTCGACAGGTAAGGAGTCCATATCTGATTTTTCAAAAGAATAATTTTTGTCGAACGTGTGTAAGATTTGTGCTATTGCAATTCAGCTGGTTTTTACTTTAAGGAATCCTAGAAACCAAGGGGCGAATATCACTGCTGTAGTGATATTCGCCAAGCTAAATAGTTTCGTAAAAGAATGCATGGATAAAATTGCTTCAGTTCAAAGGGGGCATTACCCCTTAGATCTAGAAGGCTGGAACTTATTCAGTTTTGTGGAGTTATGTAAAGAGGGTCTAGAGGTAAAAAACTATAGGGAGCGAAGGCTATTACCCAGTGCCGCACTACCCACCACTGTTTTACAGGCACTCAACTACTGCTGACCGTCATGAAGGGCTGCCAGGGGAATGTAGCGCAAGACGCCATCTGGAGCGTAGTAATCAACTCATTACCGGCTTGATTGAGCTGCTGAACCATCAGGCCCATGAGCCTGACGTAGAACTTTTAAGCCAGGGACTCAATTAGCTGGCCGAAGAACTTAATGTTAATTTCTAAGTGAAGGTAGCCGTCCTTGATATGCCGTTGGCTGAGCGAAGTCAAGCCAACACTCCCAGCCAGCATCTCCTGAGCAAAGTCGAAGGGAATGCTTACAAGTGAAGCAGGTCGTACTAATACAAGAAATAATTTATTTGTGCATGCACAAATAACAGGCAATGAACTATGCAAACAACTACAAAGTTCTGAAAGGATAAAGATTATTCCTGTTATTTTTACCAGTGCTTTGGATCGAGTCACATATCGATAACATTGAAAAATCTGTTTAAGTAAGCAGAATAAAAAAAGAGAATTATAGCCTTTTGAAGACTGATAAGGTACATAAAGAGTAACGCTTGAGTGTCAATATCTATTGAGATTCAATCCATGGAGTGCAAAATTTTCATTGTTTTTTGCCATGGCAAAGTTATTCCAAATACCTTAATTTTCAGGTATGCAAACTTATTATTATTTTTCATAGCTGTCGACAGCGAAGCCGTCGCAGTTATCGAAGACATCATCACTATGCAAGTGTATGGTGATGATGTCTCCGACCTATGATTGTTAGGCGGGCAACTATAGAATAGAATCCTAGTCCAAGATTGACCGAGATAAAGCCGTAGGATAGTTGAATAGGGTGAGAATCTGTTCCAAGAGATGGATAAACCTTTTTTTCTGGTTAGGATCCTCAGGAACATGTCTACCTTCGAATTGCCAATTTGTTACCGTTGAACATGTCCAGCATTTTCCCTGGTAGTCATGTCCTGATGCTTCAATGCCAATAAAACGACATGTAGGCTCTAACACAGCATCCGAAAAAAGAATCTGCAGAAAAACACATCGACAATTAAGCAAGTTTGATGTTTGTGGTGATACAAAATTCAAATCAATAGAGGAAGGTTGTATCTGTTGTTGTGTGATGTCATCCGTAAGCCATGGGCTTAGATCAGGAACTGCTACTGGAAACTCAGCTCTAAACATCACAGTAACATTAGCAATTTTACGTGTCAGACTAATGGACAGATCTTGAGCGCTAGCATTCATAAAACAGAAAAATCAAATTCAACTCAAAGTTGACAACTATCTACTTATTGCGATTATATATCAATAAGTAGATAGTTATTTCCCAGTAATTAGCCTGTAAATGTTTTCCTGCGAGGTTGAGCTAAACGAATTATAGGAGATATAAAAGATATATTAAAATGCCTGTATTTATTGATCTTATGGCATTTCATCTTATGAAAGATAGTATTTAAAGTTCGGGCCTAGGCGTATTTAATATTCTACCTTAAAAATATTTTTCAACACTAATGAGAATCTTTTGAAAACACCTATGGATATTTAATTAGATGCTTATTATCTAGTATTTTCTCAAACACATTCATCTTTTTATCTACCCATCCACAATCCTAGCCTGGGACTTTATGTGTGGGCAATTCCCTAATGGTCTTTACTGTATCTGAGCAATCTTTAAATGGCTGTGTTGAGATTTTCTTATGAGTTTGTTTATAACCTGTTGATCTAATGTTGTTATAGGACTAGCCTAGTGTTGTATCAGGTAGCCTTTATATCTGGTCAGACAACCTGGAGGTTATCTCCAGGTTGTTTCCTGCGTGATTAAAACTTTCTTGCCGCAAACGCCTTGCTAATGTGTTTACTGGAATGCGTATAGCCAGCAAAGCTTTGGATGTAATTGACTAAGCAACGAGTCATTAAATAGTTATCAAACACACAACTATTACTTTAGGAGACTGACTAATGACTATCCCTGTATTGGCCTACAATCCTACTTCTCAAAACATTAGAGTTGCTGCCTTAGGGGTTGGCAATGAAGAAAGCCCTAAGATTTTCTCAACTAATACTCTACCTAACGCTCTAGAAATAGATGCGTTAATCTATGCGGCTTATCGACAGATTTTTAATGAACAACAGACAATTGCCCACAATCGTCAGCGTTTTTTAGAATCCCAGCTTAGGAGTAGTCAAATTACCGTCCGTGATTTTATTCGGGGATTGGTGACTGCCGATAGTTTTCGTCGCTATGTATATGACTGTAATAACAACTATCGGTTCGTTCAGCTTTGTGTGCAACGAATGTTAGGCCGAGATATTTATAGTCAAGCTGAGTCCAGAGCTTGGTCAATTGTCCTAGCTACTAAAGGTTTGACAGGATTTATCGATGCGCTTTTAGATAGTGATGAATATTTAAATACGTTTGGGGACGATACCGTCCCCTACCAGCGTCGAAGAATTTTGCCTCAGCGTGCAGTTGGAGAACTGCCGTTTGCACGAATGTCTCGCTATGGTTTAGGGCATTTAGAACAGCTGATGGAGTTGGGATATGACTATGTGGCACGACCTTTAGTGCCTAGTTGGTGGGAATTCCCCAAGGCTCCAGCGTCTCCCTTGCCCTATGTTGTTGTTAGTTTAATGACGTTTGCAGCACTTTATCTAATTGCGTTTGTGCCCATGGCTTCGTCTTGAGCCGCCATGGAATGACATAAAACTTAAAAAAGGAAATATTCTCAATAATCTGAGAATGAACTAGAGTTTACTTGAACCTTATTGACTTTAAATGTCAATAAGGTTCACTTTTTGACTACAGGACTCATAACTATGACAACGTCTGTTGCAACCAGCGCAGCGGGTTCACCGCCTTGGTGGGCGGGAAATGCTCGACTGGTGAACTTATCGGGGCGACTGCTTGGTGCCCATGTCGCCCATGCCGGGTTGATTGTGCTCTGGGCTGGATTGATTACTCTATTTGAGGTTAGTCGTCTAGACACCGCCCGTCCTCTATATGAGCAAGGCTTTATTTTGCTGCCTAATCTTGCTCGTCTAGGTTACGGCTTGGGAGATGGCGGCACGATTGTGGATGGTCACCCTTACTTTGTTGTGGGGGCTGTGCACCTAATTAGTTCTGCTTTTTTAGGATTTGGCGGGATTTTCCACACCCTCAAAGGTCCTGAAACTTTGGGGGGTAGCTATGCCTATGACTGGAGCGATGGCGATAAGATGACCCAAATTTTGGGGTCACATTTGGTGCTGCTTGGTGGTGGTGCATTGCTTTTGGTGGCCAAGGCCATGCTGTTGGGTGGCCTGTACGATCCTCTAACGCAGTCCGTGCATACGGTTACACCTAACACCAATCCGGCTGAAATTTTTGGTTATCTGTTCGCAGGTAAGTTTTGGCTAGCGGGTGTGGATAATCTTGAGGATGTCGTGGGTGGTCACCTGTATATCGGTATTGTGCTGATTTTAGGTGGTCTGTGGCATATTTCCAGTAAGCCTGCAGCGTGGGTAAAACAGCTGTTTGTGTTTTCAGGTGAAGCATACCTGGCCTATAGCTTGGGAGCACTCAGTCTGATGGCGTTTGTGGCCACATTGTTTGTCTCTGTTAACTCTTTAGTATTTCCTACAGATTTTTTTGGTCCTACGTTGACTATTGAATTTGACCGAGTTCCTTATTTTGTGAGTACTTCTCCTGTAGATGGCTACTCATCACGGGAATGGTTAGCAAATGCTCATTTCTGGTTAGGGTTCTTTTTCCTACAAGGACATCTTTGGCACGCCCTCAGAGCCGCTGGTTTTAACTTCAATCAAGGTCAAGTGACTGAGAACGTCGGTGGACGTGTTGCTGCTCCGACTGAACAGATGGCTATTAGTCAGCTCAAGGGCTAAGCATCCTGTCAATAAACGAAATGCTGTTGCTGATTGAGAAGAATGAATCGATCTGAAAGGCAGGCTGCTGATCAGGGGCGTTCAGGTTAACTCGTTCCGAGGATTAGCAACACTAAAAAACACTAAAAGGTAAATCATGACTGCAACTGCAATTAGTAGTCGACCAGTTTCCCAGCGTGTGGGCTGGTGGGCTGGTAACGCTCGATTCATTGACTTTTCTGGCAAACTTCTGGGAGCCCATGTGGCGCATGCTGGGCTTATTACCCTTTGGGCTGGGGCTATGACCCTGTTTGAGCTGTCTCGTTATAGCCCAGATTTGCCCATGTATGACCAGGGTCTCATTTTGCTTCCCCATCTGGCCACCTATGGTTTAGGCGTTGGTGAGGGTGGCGTAATCGTTGACTCATATCCGTTTTTGGCCGTTGGTATGTTCCACTTGGTGGCCTCAGCTGTGTTGGGTGCAGGTGGTCTCTATCACTCATTTCTAGGTCCAGATCAGCTTAAGCAAGACAGCTCTTTTGCGGGCTTTTTTGGATATGACTGGAAAGACGATCGCAAGATGACCACCATCATTGGAATTCATCTAGTCTTGTTGGGGTTAGGTGCCTGGTTGTTAGTGGCCAAGGTGATGTTCTGGGGTGGTTTATATGACCCTGAGCTAGGTGCGATGCGGGTGGTGAATAACCCTACCCTAGGTGCCGGAGAAATTTTTGGTTACCTGGTAGGTTCCCATGGCGAAGCCGGTATGGCAGCGGTGGATAATCTTGAGGATATTGTCGGCGGCCACCTATGGGTTGGCTTAATGTGTGTCCTAGGAGGCATTTGGCACATTGCCACTCGCCCCTTTGGCTGGGCTAAACAAGTTTTGGTTTATAACGGCGAAGCCTATTTGTCGTATAGCCTAGGGGCCCTGGCCTACATGGGCATTTTTGCCGGCTATTTTGTCACCGTGAATGACACGGCGTATCCAGAAGTGTTCTATGGTCCACTGGGTTTCTTAGGTAATGCGGACATCATTCCCGTACGCACCTGGCTGGCAGCGTTTCATTTTGCCTTTGGCGGTCTATTGCTGGCCGGGCATCTATGGCACGCTATTCGAGCCAGGGCTCAGGCTCAAGGCTATAGCTTTGGAAGAGGGGATTTTGTGCTCAGCTATAACCCAGAGGTGGGCACCATGAATACGCCTCTCAACAGCTCTGATTTAAGCCTGCTGTGGATTAATAATTTGCCAATTTATCGCCAGGGGCTGTCTCCCTTTTCCCGCGGGCTAGAAATTGGCATGGCCCATGGATATTTCCTATTTGGGCCTTTTGCCATTTTGGGGCCACTGCGCAATACCGATCTAGCCGATCTTGCTGGCTTGCTTTCTGCCTGTGGTTTAGTGGTGATTCTGACCCTGGGACTATCGCTCTACGGTAGGGCCGCCTTTGTCCCGAATAAGCCGATCGCTGGTGAGCTTCCTGAAAACCTTAAGTCTGCTGATGGCTGGAGCCAGTTTGCTACTAGCTTTTTAGTGGGTGGTGCTGGAGGGGCTCTATTTGCCTATCTGCTTGTTAGTAACGGTGATCTGCTAATGACTTTGTAGATATATCCCAACGGTCTTTAACCCGTAAGCCTTTCCTACGGGTTAAAGGCCATGAGACAACGCAGGTATATGGGCTTCTCTTGGCAATTAGCGCTATGCTTCCACACTTTTTCCAACTTCTTTTAAAAAGAATTATTCTCAATAACTGAATTCCATGTATACTCATCTAGAGACAAGTCTAATTGACTTTGATTATCAATTGGACGGGAATTCGCCAAGGAGACTATAGTTCCGTCGCATTATAGTCTCCACTTTCTTTTGACTTGATTAAGGGAGTCGTTATGGCCAAAGTAGGTTTGTTTTATGGGTCTACTACAGGTAAGACCGCTGATGCTGCTGAGCAGGTTCAAGCAGCATTGGGTGGTGATTCAGTAGTGGATCTTATTGAAATTGAGGACGCAAGTGCTCTAGCTGAATATGAGTGTTTGATCATTGCGTGCCCGACCTGGAATATTGGTGAATTGCAAGATGATTGGGCTGCTGTATTCGACGATCTAGATGACGTTGATTTCAGTGGCAAAACTGTTGCCTACATGGGGACAGGTGATCAAATTGGCTATGCAGACAATTTTATGGATGCCATGGGGCAGCTAGAGGAGAAAATCGCTAGTCTAGGTGGTAAAACTGTCGGCTATTGGTCTGCAGACGGTTATGACCATGAGGCTTCCATGGCAATTCGTGATGGCAACAAGTTTTGTGGCTTAGCTCTTGATGATGACAATGAGTCTGACAAGACTGAGAGTCGTATCAAGACTTGGACTGCTCAAATTAAACAAGAAATGTCGCTCTAAGCTATCTTATTACTCCTCTCTGTAGATAGCTTTTCCTAATTCAGTCAATAGTCTGATGCATCGGTTTTTATTAGCATAAATGCTTGACTATTGACTGACTCTCTCTCTGACTCTGCGTTTTCTCTCTTTTTTAGTTTCATGAATGTTATCGCCCTGGTTCTACATGCAGTAGGCCGTGTGGGAGTGATTATTGGAATCGGCGCTGGTTTAATGTTTTGCATCTGGCGGATGCTTCATACCTTGAAACAGGGTGCTAACTATGTTAGACGATTACATCAGATTCCTTGCAGTCGGTGTGCTTATTTTACGGGAGATTACCGACTGAAATGTACTGTCCATCCCGTGTCTGCTTTGACTGAAGAAGCTATCGATTGTGTTGATTATGTTTCTAGCTCTCCCAGGTGTGGAAAACTCTGTTCTCAATCTGCGCCGACCTATCAGCATATTAAAGAGTTAGTTAAGCGATAGTTTTAAGGTTAGGCGTGGAGGTTAAGGTGCAAAGAGTCTAGCAAGCGGCAAAACTTTTTAATCGTTCCCCCCATATCTCCCAACGTCATTAATGTGCAAGTTTTTTAGATAGGGGCTTAAATAATGCAATCTCAACCAACATTAGATGTAGCTGTTAATCGAGTCGATGGCTCTAGTAGTTTATCTCAGCTTAGAGATTTCTCGTGGCTACAGGGTAATGCCCGTTTAATTAATCGAACTGAGCTATTGCTGGGTGCACATTTAGCCCATGCTGGTTTGATTATGTTCTGGGCAGGTTCATTTACTCTGTTGGAAATTTCTCGCTACGTTGCTGATGTGCCCCTGGCAGATCAAGGGCTATTGTTATTGCCCCGTCTGGTTAATTTGGGTTGGGGCACGGATAATATAGAGGCTTGGTTTGCGATCGCAATCCTCCACTTAGCATCATCAGCTGTTTTAGCTGCGGGTGGTTTGTTCCATGTGTTTAACAAGCAATCTACTAACTATGCAGTGGGCGATGACAGGATTATGGCCAAGGAAGAAGGATTGTGGAGTAATCCGGAAACCCTAAGCTTTATCCTAGGGCAACATTTAATTATCTTAGGATTTGCCGCATCATTATTTGTTCTTAAAGCTACTCGTTTTGGTGGTATTTACGCTCCTCTAGCAGGCTCTGTTCATCTTGTTGAGAATGCCACCACCAATCCAGCTGTTATATTGGGTTATCTTTTCGGCTTCACTCGCCATGGTTGGGATCCCATGGGGATGGCAGCGGTGGATAACCTTCCAGATTTAGTAGGAGGTCATCTTTGGATCTCTGTCATTTGTATCTCTGGAGGCATTTGGCATACGGTGCGTGCCCCATTTGGTTGGTTCCGAGAAAAGTTTATTTATGATGGCCATGTCATTTTGTCCTACAGTCTTGCTGGTGTTGGCCTGATGGCATTGATTTCTATCTTCTTTGTCTTCAATGAGCTGGTTTATCCCATTGAGATTTTTGGAGATAATCGATTAGAAACAGTGGTCTTGCAAGCCGTTTTGGCCGTGGTCTTTCTGGGTGGCCATGTGTGGCATAATCTGCTTGGTCAGAAGAGAAGTGGCCGCTTCAGTGAGTCTTCTTACTATGAAGCAGCCATGGCTGGTTTTGCTACCATATTGGTCGTCGCCTTGGCCATAGGATTGAACAGCGTTGCCTAGCGGTTTCTCAACTATGGATTCCTCTAGATCCATGCCGACTCATCTCTACCTGGTGGAGATGAGTTTTTTTTGACATTTAGATATGGTTTTAAGTTAATGCATTGGTATAACGTTACTCTACAAAATGACCGCTTGGGCCAAAAGACCACATTGAAGGCTTCGGAAGATCACTCCATATTAGATGCGGCAAAGGAAATGGGTTTGAACCTTCCTTTGCCCTGTCGGACAGGCATGTGTGATGCTTGTGTTGGTAAACTTTTGATCGGTGATCTTGATCAGACAGAGCAATCGCTTTTAGATGACGCTCAAATTGCTGAGGGGGGTGTATTGTTGTGTCGTGCTTATGCGCTCTCCGACTGTACAATTGCTATTGATTGGGAGGGCGGTGTTTTAGAGCAGAACTATCCATTTATAGCTATAGGTAGTTAAGGCCTTCCCACTATATGTCGATTTCTCTTCCTTACGCCAATACATAAAATGCTATTGACGCAGATACAGGTCTAGAACCAGGTGGGGTGGTAGCTTAACAGTTGTTGGAGTACTGTTCTACTTTCAAATATTTCTGAGGGACTGGTATTGTGGAAACCCATGAGTTTGATGTTGTTATTATTGGTGGCGGTCCAGCAGGATGCGCTTGCGCACTCTACACAGCTCGCGCTGACTTAAAGACTATTATTTTGGATAAAAATCCAGCTGTAGGAGCCTTGGCCATTACCCATAAAATCGCCAATTATCCTGGTGTAGCTGGTGATATCAGTGGTGGTGCTTTACTGGATATGATGCGCGATCAGGCTGTTGCCTATGGCGCTGGTTATCAGCGATCTCAGGTCTTTAGTATTGATGTTGAGGGACCACTAAAAAAAGCTTATACTCCCGAAGGAACTTTTGTAGGGCGAGCTTTAGTATTGGCAGCAGGGGCTATGGGGCGAAAAGCTTCATTTCCTGGTGAGGCTGAATTTTTAGGCCGAGGTGTCAGCTATTGTGCTACGTGTGATGGGGCCTTTTATCGGGATCGTGAAGTCGCTGTTGTGGGCTCTAACCTGGAGGCACTAGAAGAAGCTCAAGTACTGACTAAATTTGCGTCTACTGTTCATTGGATTACGCCTAAAGTGCCTAAGCCGGATGATGTGCATAGTCAGCAACTGTTGCAGATGGGCAATGTCAAACCTTGGAATCGTGCTCGTTTACTGAATGTGCAGGGTGACATCATGGGGGTTAACGGTATAAACATTAAACCGCTGGATCAATCTCCTATTGAACTACCTGTAGAGGGTGTTTTTATCTATCAGAGTGGCTCCAAACCGATCACAGATTTTATTCATGGTCAGATTGCCCTTAATCCGGACGGCGGGGTAAAAGTAGATGAGATGATGAACACTTCCGTAGACGGTGTGTGGGCCATTGGTGACATTCGCAATACGCCTTTTAAGCAAGCTGTTGTAGCAGCAGGAGATGGCTGTGTGGCGGCAATGTCTATTGATCGCTTTCTCAACCGTCGTAAGTCTATTAAGCCCGACTGGGATCACACATAGTCAAGCTAAAATAAATCCCTCAGGTTGGTGCAGGTAAATACTCTGGCAACACGGTTAAACAGGCTAAGGCCGTATAGGTGAGGGCAAAGTAGGTTTCGAACCGGGCGATATATTCAAACCGACAGTTGCAATACCAGTCTCGTAGTAAAACAACAACGGCGAGTTTGAGTAACGCGACTGCCAGGGTAAGAGCTGTAAATAAAGATAACCAGCCTAATAAGTAAAGTGTTGCAGCTATTACGATCGCAATGCTGTGATACACCAAACTACCGGTCAGAGAACTGGTTTTTACTTTGCGTAGCTTTATAGTAAAAACCGCACTGGCAAAAAAGAGAGTATTGAGTACCCATAGTCCTATGGCCTGAAGGGTAATGGTGCCTGTATTGGTGCCATAGATAAACAGCGTGGCCATACATATGGCTCCAAACATCAGCATCTCAGTATCGATACTCTTTTGTCGTCGCCGTAGCACAGCGACCATGTCGAACCCCATGGCGATGACACCCCCACTACAGATCCATAACAACACTGGATGACGATAAGTAAGGTAGGCGGCAATTGCGATCGCAATCCCGCCATAGATACCGGCCCACAATAAATATCGCGGTTTCCAACTTCGTCGTTGCTTAATTTGTACAACTAAGGGATGTTCGGCCTGTAATCCTAAAAAAGCACCCAGACAAGCCAGGCTAGTTTCCCATGTCCATGTTTGAGCAAGAGAAGCACCGGTTAGTAAAGCTCCAGCCAATACCAACAACACTCCATGCTCAGGAGAAAATGTGGGCCAATAAATAGGTTTAGTACTTCCTGCGCGAGATGTGGAGATCGAAAAAGTTGCTACTTGAGAACTGGTCATCATTGAAGGAAGTAATAAAATTGGCGTTGCTAATTTTTGGAAGGCTTAACCTGAGAAATCCTCTGATGTCAAGCAATTGTGCCAGGGCCATTCATCCCTTAAATCACCTGCCACATAAACTTGTTCCATGCTTAGCAGCAGTATTTTGCTGTAGAAAAAACTCAATCAAACATTAATATCCAGGCTTTGCACTTTGAGATATGCCAGATCTACTTACATGAGAATTCTTCCTATTAAGGATATACTATGGAATGGCAAAAAGCTAACTATATTTCTCACGACTTGAAACAATAATCACAATTATTTAGGTTCAGAAATAGAGAGCTTTGATATTTATGGATAATTCAAGATACCTTGGCCAGCAGGTTTAAATTTGAGAACTAGTGTCAATAGTTGCTATGCTTACTAGGGTAGCTAGCGGACTATCCATTTATGCTCCTACGTAAATGCCTTCCACTGTTTTTATTCTCTCTACTCTTAAATCCGCTGCCAGCCTTGGCCCAATCCCTTGAAGAGGTGGCACAGCAAGGTTTAGAAGCTTATCGCTCCGGAGAATATGAAGCGGCGGCAGCGGCCTGGCAGCAGATGATTGAGATTGACCCTCAAAATGCTGATGCCTATAACAATTTGGGGGCTACACTGTATCAATTAGGGCGGCCAGCAGAAGCTGTAGATGCCTATCGGCAAGCGTTAGAAATCAATGGAGATAGTGCAGATACCTATAATAATCTTGGCACTGTATTGGCATTTCAGGAGAACTATGAAGAAGCCATTGAGGCCTACGAGCAAGCCATTGAGATCGATCCAGACTTGCCTGAGGTCTATGTAAACCTGGGTAATCTACTGCCTGCAGAACAGGCAGTAGCAGCCTATGCAAAAGCGATAGAGCTTAACCCTAACTACGCTCAGGCTCACAACAACTTAGGCACAGTACTTTTTGAATTAGAGCGATATGAAGACGCCATTGTTGCCTATGGTCGTGCCTTGGAAATTGAGCCTGATTTCCAAGCCGCTCAAGAAAATTTAGCCCTAGCAGAAGCTGCCCTAGAAGCCCGTGAGGGCGAAGATGAGGACTCAAATGATGAGAATACTTCTTCAGAGTAGCTGAAGTTGGCGTTGCTGATTCTCAGGAAAAGGTATTTAAAAAATTCTGATTTAGGGAAATCTTACTACATCGATTTATCTCCTGAATCAGCAACGGCATAAATCAATTAGAGCGATACCTGTATGTGAGTATAGAAACAATTGTTTTATCGGCATATTAATCCTATTGCCTCTATACTTAGGCGTTGAAATCACTAGTACAATTCATCTTCCGAATTCGTTTCAATTTTGCAATCAGACATTGGATAGGTGACACAAAGTAAAGCATAGCCAGCAGATAGCTGATCGTCATCTAAAAATGACTGATCTGATTGGTCAACGTCTCCTTCTAAAATTTTGCCAGCACAGGATGAACAGGCTCCAGCACGACACGAAAAAGGTAAATCAACTCCTTCCTCTTCAGCAACATCAAGAATGTACTCATCTTCAGGCACCTCAATGATTGCATTGATGCCGTACTTTTCATTGACAAGATTCACTTTGTAAGTCTGCATGTACGTTATTTAAAGAACAAAATATTCCTCTCGTATTATTGCAATATTTTCTCAATAATCAACTCATAAATTAAAAATTACTAATGATTTCGCTGTAGCTATTCAGGATGCTGATTTGTAGATTATACCTACATCTATTGGCGAGTAATTCTCAACTCTCTAAGGGTAAGTCACTTTCATGAATATACGCTATTATTGAGAATAAATCCTATTAATAAAGGTGAAACATATGGTTGCCTGTCCTTGCTGTTCTGGGAATTTGCTGCGCCATGTTCGTGCAGCAGGTCTCTACTGGATGTGTTTACGGTGTCGTCAGGAAATGCCACTAATGACCAGTGTAGAGC
>NZ_QXHD01000004.1:3890578-3903848 GCF_011009555.1 Adonisia turfae CCMR0081
GATCAGGCCAAAATCTTTTAAGACAATGGCATTGTCGTTATGGATGGTGACAACAACACCGCCATCCAACTCCAGCGGTTGCCACGGTGCCGCTGCGTCTACTTGCCCAGCTTCTCCACGCACAACGGCTTCTACGTCGACCTTTTGGGATGACTCTGGATCAGGATTGGGGCTTAGCCTGATCACTGTGCGAGTTTTAAACCGTTTATCTCCCGCATCTAAAACCAGCTCGGTGCCCCTGGGGATTGTTATTTCTGTTGTGGTTTCTGGATCAGGGGTCAGGGTTACCTGGCCACGGGCAAAGTGAAAGTTCTCTCGCACCTGCACTTCTTTCACACCGGGCAGGTTAAAGATGGCATTTTCGACGGTGGTGACATTGGCCCCGCTGGTGGCTAGTAGCGCAGTTTTGGCCCGTGCTCGCAGGTCGTCATCGGTTTCTCGGTGTTTGCCGGTAAAGCGAATGGGTTGTTCGTTGGTAACGGTTTTGATCCCCGATAGGGGTTGGGGCATGACTTCAATGGTGTTGGCCGCTGTCGCTTCACTATCGCCCGGTGCGATCGCTTGCACCCTCACCTGTACCTGATTGTCGGTTGGACCTAGCTGTTTGGTTTCCACCGTTTGATACGACTTTTTAACCGTGTCGGCGTCTTCGCTGGTGGTCACCACAAACCCCAGGGGAATTTCTAAGGTTTCATCAATGCCCAGATCCCGCTCAAAGGTGACCAGCCCGGTGGCAAAATCTGGCTCCCCGCGCTGGATGCCCAATACGGCCACCACCCGTTCTAAATGGATGCCGGTGGCGGTTTCGACAAACCCCGATAGATATACCCGATGCATTTGCTCATACAGCAGCGCCATTTCGTAGGCAAAGGTTTCGTAGAGGGTGCGGGCAACACTGCCGGTCTCAAAGTCAGAAATGCTCGCTGGGGTGCGATCGCGCATTTCTGTAAATAACTGAGAAAAACTTTTTGGTTCAAATGCCATGGTACTTGCCCGTTAGCCCCCCAACCCCAGTGCCAGGTCCAGTGTCAGCGGCTCATCGTCATCGATGGGGCGGACGATTACGGTAACGCCTAAAATATCTCGCGACACCCCCCGGGATGGAGGCGCAAATACAACATTAACCACTTCTGAAATGCGAGATTCTTGGGCCAGACAGTCCCGAATATACATTTCTGTCAGCAGCTGGGTGCGACGGTTGTTGGGTTCTCCGACCAGTTCATGTAGGCGAGAGCCATAGGTGCTATGCCCCAAAGATTTCAGCTCACCCTGGCGGGTATGGAGACGATTTAGCAGGGCCTGGGCCAGATTGTTGCGTCCACTGACGGCAGCAATATCTTGCTGTTCCACCGTCAGGTCAACCCCTGCCCGAGCCGCTACCGGCTGGCCCATCTGACGGCGGGTGAGTTTGAGATCAATTTTATTCAGCCCCTCTGCCATTGAGTCTCTCCTAAACACCCACGTTATGCTTGACTTTTTACCTTTAAAACAATCTGATCGATGAGCGTCTGAGGTAGGTTCACCGTTGCCTTAGACAGGTCCAGACGACCTGTAACGGCAACATTGCCATTGACCGTAACATGACCATTGACGGTTAAATGGTTACCGACAGTTAAGTTCTTGTCTACCACTAGATTGTTGTTTGTGGTGACGTTGCCATTGATCGTGACCTGGTTTTGGGGCGGCACAGACAGGGCGATATTGCCATTCTCTGCAATTTCAATACGAGTTTTGTGGCGCTGTAGCACAATATGGTTAGGCCGCACGTCTAACGAGGTTTTAGCATCTGGCCGTAGCCGGATACCATTTTGTTGATCAACCACTAACTGGTTGCCGTTATTGGTTTCTAGTCGAATGCCCTCATCCTGATGCAATGAGACTACGGCATGGCCTGATTTATCACCCTTATGGGGGCACTGGCTGTCGGTGCCTTCGCACCAGTTTCCCTCTTGCTCATCTAGGGGCTTTTCCACCCGACTGGGCATATCGTAAGGACAAATAAAAATCTTTAGGTAAAGCGGTTGTTCAAAATCAGGGTTTTCCGTTGGCTTGGGGCCTTCGATCTGGCCGGTATTCACATCAAACTTATAATCGCTATTGGCCCCTTTAATGCGCACCATCCCTTATCCCACCTTTGTATTTCGTGCTTTTGCCTGAATCGAGTTAATCTTTTCTGTGGGGACCATAATCGGGCAGGGTGCGCCTAGATTTCCCACATGTTGATGCATGCTAAGAATAATATCGTCATTGTCTGCCACTGCATTACCGGGCATGCGCCCGCCGAGTTGCACCGACCCAGTTGTGGCGTCTCCGACTTTGATCGATCCCATGCTTTTGACGGTGACGCTACTGCTGGCAGCATCCAGGGTAATACCGCCCCCATCAATGTTGAGTTTACAGGTGCCATTATCAATGGAAACATTGCCCCCAGAGAGGGTAATGGTACATTGCTGGTTTTTAATCGTAATATTGTCGTCTTTAACGCTCACCTCACTCTTTTCATTTACGGCACTGAGTTCACCATCTTTTACGGTTACAACATTTTTTTCATCTTTACTGGTAAGGGTGACTGCGCCTTCTGTATCAATTTTGAGGCTGCCGCCTTCTTTTAGGCTATGCTGCAACAAAAATTCTTTTTCTTTATTGACGGGCGGTTGGTCGGGATCATTGTAGAGGCGACCGATAATGACTGGGGCGTTAATATTGCCGCCGATAAAGGTGACCAGCACCATATCGCCCACGTTGGGGATATTCACCAGGCCTAGATGGGGGGTGGTAACTGGCACCTGACGTAGTTCAAAGTCTTGACCGTCAGGTTGTTTTTTATTTTTCAGTTTAATTGAGCACTGATAGTTCTCTTTGTCGCTGTCAGACTTGTGGGGGAAGACGGCAGTAACGATGCCCAGCTCGGTGGTGTAAATCTTGCGGGCCTCGTGGGCGGCCACTTTTTTCATGACGCCGACAATGGAATCCATCAGGTTTGCTCCCAATCAATGGTGGTATAAAAGCCTTTACGGCGGCTGAGGTGATGGGCGACGCCGGTAATTTTGAAGGTGCCATTGTGTTGATCTTGGGGCATCTTTTCAATTTTGATGGCATCGCCGAGCTTGATTGTTGAGTCACCCAGGACGCGTACTTGACCTCGTTGTTTTTGTTGTTTTTGGGCTAGCAGGGCCTGAGCCACTTTATTGGCAACGGCCTGGGTGCGAGCAGTGGGGTCGGCGATGCGTAGTTTTGTGCCGGTGCTACCTCCAGCGGTGCCTTTGACGTCTTTTTTGGTGAGCCAGCTATAGGCTTGGTCGCCCTGTCCTTGGCTGGCGGGGCTTTCGCCGTAAACTTCGACGGCGGTGATGTTGGGGGCAGGTTGGGCTTGGTGATAGTTTAGGATGTTGTTGCCGTAGGTGAGGGTGTGGGTGGTGGTGGGGTTGTATTTGGCGAAGACGAGTTTGTCGTCGGTGTCGGCGTAGAGGTCAAAGTTGCATTGGTGGGCGAGGTGGGCGAGGTGATCGTAGGTGGATTGTTGGTCGCCGATGGTGTAGGTGGGGAAGGTGAGGCCGTTTTCGATTTTGGCGGTTTTGAGGTTGAGGCGGCTTTGGGCAATGTTTTTGACGATGTCACCGGCGGTGGGTTTCTCGTAGAGGAGGTTTAGGTGGGTGGTGAGGGTGTGGAAGGTGCTGAGGGCTTCGATGGTGATGTGGTCGATGCCGTAGTTTATGGTGTGGGCGGTGCCAGTGAAGATGGGTGTGGTGGTGGTGTTATAGCCGAGGGCGACGGTGACGGGAGAGTTGAGAGAGAGAGAGAGGTCTGTAGGGCGGCTAAGAATAACTTTGCATCGATGGGTAGGTGTAATAAGGGAGGTATGAGACTGGAGACAGAGGATACTGGATGTGTTGGTAATGGAGGCGAGGATGATTTTGCAGGAAACTGGTTGCATGGTCAACTTAAGTAAAGCCCTTGCCAGATGGCTTCAGATATGGAATGACATCTCATTAAATTAAAGACATCAATTTCGACAAAAACTAGTCTCAGTGTAAAAAAGCAACGATACTAGTATGCTTACGTCATCTTGTAGAGAGCGTCTTTCTTAATTTTCCACTGTTTTATGTACTGCATTGTAGAGAGCATCCTTACTTAATTTATGATAGAGATCAACATCATT
Organism: Adonisia turfae CCMR0081; assembly: GCF_011009555.1. Taxonomy (GTDB): domain Bacteria; phylum Cyanobacteriota; class Cyanobacteriia; order Phormidesmidales; family Phormidesmidaceae; genus Leptothoe; species Leptothoe turfae. The sequence continues at coordinate 3,894,738 of NZ_QXHD01000004.1, forward strand.
TACATGAGAGGCTTCCGCAAATTCTTTAAGCACAGATGACACGGCTTTGGACATTTTCTTCGAATTCTTAAACACCCAACATAATCGGTCAGACCAGAATCGAACTTTCGAGCTAAAAAGCTCAATACGAACCTTAGGAGCCAAGTGGCTTTTGAATATAACTTCATCCGCATCAAAAATCTTTAGAAATGCATAAGTGCATAAGAATCTAAAATACCTATAATCTCCCCCTTTTATAAAATTTTCTTGAAGCTGTTTTTGCAGGTATGTGTTAACATCAGGTAATATCTTAAAAAGATTTTTAGAAGAAAAATCTCCATTGATAAGACGTTTAGCTAATTGATCGCCACTACTTCCACTTTCTAGACCTTGAGAAATACAGTATTGGATTGAGTTGTTAATAAAGTCAGGGATTTTTACAACAGGAAAACACTCTTTTTTGACAACTTCGATTGCCTTCGTATGGTCAAATTCAATCTTAATGTTTTTGCCAGAATATTTAACAAAAGCCTGAGCCATATAACATCTTCTGACATCAAGGGCGATCAAATCAAAGTCATCTGTAAAGCCATACTCATCAGATAATTTATTGTATTCGGATGTAATTTTGAAGGAGTCAAAAAAAATATCTTTTTTTCTGATTTTATTAAGAATATCATCAAAACCTACAATAATATTCTTTTTGACCATGCTCCAGAATTCATCTTTGAAATCACTTGAGATTTTTTGGTATACTTTTGGCTTTCCTATCAAAGATCCATCATCAAGATAGATCTCCTTAATAATTGGATACTTATCTATCCAAACATCTTTAGGTTTAACCTTAATGAAAAAACTCGTAAAGAAAACATTTTTGAACCAACCAGGATCAAATTTCTCAATAAGAAATTTGATCCTGGCTATTTGATCTGTATTCTTAGCTAAATTATAACCTAAGCTAATATTCCACATGATGTAAGTTGAAATTACATCATTCTTCATAGAGATGTTTTTATGAAGTTTATCACGCCCTAAAAATATCGGTAAAATCGAATCATTATCAATCACAGCGATAGGATTTTTCGTTTTACTTTTATCACTATAATTTCTTTTTAGAAAGAAAGCATTTCCAAGATTCATTTTTTCAAAGCGATCCTGATTTCCCAGCAAACTATCAACAGCCAAAATACGCCCTAAATTTTGCATAAATTGTTGATTTGCTAAAATCGACTTATTTATATAAATTGAGCCAATTATTTTCATTAAGGCTTTATATGAATCTCCTTTAATCTCCTTGTTCTTGCAATAAAGAGATTTGGAGCCATTTTTCCCAAATTTGATTGTATTGATTATTCTATCTATTTCTCTCACATTACTAACTGAGTCAGGATAATATTTCTTAGTCCAGGAGTTTAGGTCTGCTGATATGTCTGATAAAGGCTCTCCTTGAATCAGCTTCATTACCACTAAGAAGTTTGACTCATTCTCAAATTCCTTTAAAAATTTCTCATAACTCAATCTTTTTTTTGATTGAAACTCATAACCTGAATTAGCCAATAATTCCATTGTATCCATAATGTCTTGAGTAAGTTTGTCATAATCAAAACCTTGGATTCTCTTTTCTTTAGAAATAATAGCTTCTAAATTTTGAATAATTTCAGAAGAAAAGGATGATGGCTCAATCTCTTGCCTATCAACCAATATGGAACCCTTCTGAAAGATGCGAATATAGTATTTGTTATTGTATTTTCCTACGAAAACAGTGCTTTCTTGTTTTTTTTCAAGAGCTTCAATCGTCTCAGGAAGTACGCCCTTAACCTCTTTGGCTTCTAGATGATATTTTACCCGTGGTGGAATGTCATTTTTTTTGCCGCGCTCCTTTATGAAATTCATCAGAAGATTTGTTGTGGAGTTCACAACGCTGTCATCTTTAACAGAAAGTATAATGCTTTTAGGAATCTTAGCTTTTCCTAGGGTTGATAAAAGATGTTCCGCAAATTTTACTTGTTGCGGAGCATCTGTGACTTTAATGGCATAACCTCTTCCCGGAATATTGGTATGTATGAAGATAACTCCTCCCTTCTGGCCAGCGGCTGATATATCAATAGACTTGAGGTCTTCCCACCATTTTGGCTTTTGAAAAAAGGCCGCGTGCTTTATTTTTACGCTGCGTGGATCTTTTTCAGATAGCATCCCAAATTTCTTGTTTTCTTCAAAATAAGCATATGCTTCTATTCTGCGGCCTCTACCTCTCCTTTGTAATTTTTGTTTTGGGGAAGTTGATGAGATATTTGTTGCTGCCATGTTTATCTCCTTAAATATCTAAACAAAATGAATCTCAAAGTAAATTAGAACTCAAGTATCCATGGTTCTAGCTCATCATTGAATTGTAGCGAGCACCCTTCCGATTCCGGAGAGATTGCATGAACTAAAATTCCATCAGAATCGACTATCCCTTGACTGGATGCAAGCACACCGTCATCCAAGATATATTGCTTCCCTGCTTTTTCCTCAATTAAGAGTTTCAGCATGGGTAGCTCATCCTCCTCTAACTCTTCTTCTAAATCCTCTTCTAGAGCAATCTCAAATGCCTCCGATTCATCCTCAAACTTCAATACAACAGAAAAAGCTTGCTGACAAACCGGATGTACTAAAATCCCATCTTCATCCACCGTTCCCTCACTCGGCGGCATCATCCCATCATCCAACCGATACCCCACCCCCGCTTTCTCTTCAACAAGTAAACTCAACATGCCAAAGTCATCGTCATCATCAAAGTCCGGTGGTTCTGTATAAAAATACGTCCAGGCCACCAACGGATAACCCATCTTATCCGTCCCCGGCTTGCCATCATTCATCGTCAACCGCAGCTGATAGGGTCCCTTCTCCGGTGGCAAATATCCATTCGGAAAATCCGGCTGATAATTATCTACCACCAGATTATTCCAGGCAATACTCCCCACCCAAGGAATCTCCACCTCTTCTCCATCTTTAATCTTGCTGCCAGCCACCAAACCACCCCGCCGCAGGTAGGTACTGAGCATCCCTTGATCCCACACCGTTTCCCAAATCGCTTCAGGATAGCCCGGTGCAAATAGTTCAAACTTAGCCTTATAAAACCGATCCATATTGCGTACCTTCCACGCAATCAATGGATTCTGTACCCGCGAGATAAAGCTAAAGGTTTCTGATACCTCGGCAAAGTATTTCCCCTTTTTTGTCTTGTTCCCTTTGCCGTTGTTAAATGTTTCCGATACCTGATCACCCAAGACCAACGACAGCCGAGTCACGCCATGGAAAGGACTGCTGCTTACCGTCGGGGGGGCAATACCATATCGCTGAGGCAACGGCTTTAGACTGAGCCGACGTGGGGGTTGCTTGGTCGGTTTGCGCGGCTTATCTAACCCCACCAACGGCGGAAACGGATAATCTGCCCCTGGTTTATCCAATGGCTGTTGTTTGATTAATTTGGTCGCTTCAACAGGCATTTGATATATTTCTCCCTGACAACCCTGCCGTGTACATACAAGTATTGGAATTTAGTGTTGGCGGTTGCATTACCCCCTCTAACTCCCCCTTACCAAGGGGGAGAACTGGAGTTTCCCCCCTTGGTAAGGCTACGGTGTACACACAACTGGAAGATGATTGGCATCGAGTATGATAAACAACGGTTCCCCTTGGCAAGGGGAACCAACGGAGGGGTCTTCGGTCGTTAGCGCTAGTTATCCAGCCCCCTCCCTGACGGTTCCCCTTACGAAGGGGAACCCCTGGTAGGCCATATTGAAACCTAGGATTTTTAAGGATTTTAGCCATTCTCTCTGACTTATGTATACACCGTAGCTTGGTAAGGGGGGATTAAGGGGGGTAAGGCAGGATTCTGAACTCCCTGCCGAGATGTTTGTACACCGTAGCCCTGACAACCCCATATAAATCATGACTAAATTTGAACCTTTGAATGTAGAGATGTTCCATGGAGCGTCTCTACGATATTTTAGAAATTCCTCCCAATATTTTAGAAATTTATTAATGGTTTCTACGCCATCTCCTCAGGATCACCTGCCCCGAGGGGAAACTCCCAACTAACGGGTTTTGTAGCATCGTCTTCACTGGGCCATAGGGTCAAATTGGCCTGTGTAGCCGTTGGCGATACGGCCTGACTCATATAGCCATTAACATCTGTAGTACCCGTATAGGTTTCACCACTGACCTCTAGCTCATAACGTTTATTGGCATAGGGGTCGTCATTCTCGTCAGTAAACGCATAAGAGAAATAAGCTTTGAGTGTCTTTACTTGAAATACATACTGACGATTACGGGGATCATCTGGCCCAAAGGCTTCAATTTGTACCTGTTTGACCCGTTTTTCAGGAATAAAAATCTTGTCATCTACAAACAACTCACCATCCGGTCGCTGCCGCCGTAAATTGTTATTCTCAGGATGATAAAAAATAGTATCTGTCGAACGAAACCCCGCTGTATGGGCAATGCCCGTTAGCGTATCGCCTAACTTAACAACATAAACCTCACCTGAACTCTCCATAGATAGCTACCTTTTAGGCCGTAAACTTAATTAATTTCCTAGAAAGAGAGACACAATACCAAATCCGAATTCATTAAGCCCAATTAAAAATGGACAATCCTGTAGGGGCACTCCCTTGTGGATGCCCTTCGATGCCGGACTTAAAAGTCATCTTTGCTTACAATATATTCTACGTGAAAAAACACTTTTAAAATGTTTCAATTTGTGCAGTCTTTTCGGGTGGCATTGGTATCTCCTTTTACGTTTTTATAATTCTTTTTTACAAAGGCATGGCGGCTAACAAACCATTAAAGCTAACCCCCAGCTTGTCTACACCGGTCTCAATCTCTTCACTCAGGGCATATAGTTTTTCAAACAATGCGTCAAATAAGGTTTCAATGCCTAACTCATCCTTGAGCTGAATAATCTTTTGATATTGCTCATTTAAGGGTTTAGCAATTAGCTCAACCGGGTGAAATAGAGTTAGCTTTCCTAGCAAAACTTCGCGAACTAGGGTTGTCAGGCTCAAAATAGGGGTGGTTTGTTTTATATCTGCCGTTGTCAGCTCTTTGGGTAGATTGTCTACTTGATTCACCTGCCAGCTCACGTCTTCGGGGATAGTCACGTCACCCGCTCGGCCCAAGACCAAAGACTGTACTGGTACCTCCAAAGCGGCGACACCAGGTTCAAAGACTTTGTCCTCTAAGGTTTCAAACCAGATATCCCCCATGGGCGTGGTTGTTACAAGAGGGGTACCGCTGGGGATCGCAATGGCATTTGCTGCTGGCGCGGCTAAGGTGACAGTGATACTACCTCGGGCTGTTGCTAATAGTTGGGCGGGGGCCAACCGTTCTAAACTGCGACGGACTTTGTTATATAGCTTTTGTAAGGGGGCAATTAAAGCAGTTTCTGGATTGAGTGCCGCCAGGGGCTTGACCACTTCTGCTTTTACTCGCTGTAATGGTTCTGCTAAAAAGTCGAGATTAAACGCTTGCACTTTATCCTTAATGCCAACCATGGCCTGGCCAATGCGGGCTAATCCGTCAGGTATCTGGTTAAAGACCGCCAGGTGCTCCTGTAGCCCCAAAATAGACTGAATCGCACCGCTGATGTGGGCAAGGGGCTGCTCAAGCTGTTGGGTAATGGCGTCAATGGGGCCAGCCACCAGACCGTCTATTGCCTGATTTAGATAGGTTTTAAGGCCAGCTACCCCATTGCTCACCAGGTTGTCGATGGCTGACAGTCCCTGATCGAGACGCTGGGTGAGGCTCTGCCAGAGGCTTTCTAAGGTATCTAAAATGCTGATGAGTTTTTGGTTAAATTGGTCAATCAAACTGGTGGGAATGGCCAGCAGGGTGACGGGGTTGAAGGTTTGTATCTGGGTTTGTAACTGTTCATAGCGTGCCTGCAACTCTGATGGGATCTGGTTTGCCCCGTTTAGTCGCCGGGTTTGTTGTTGCCAGCCCTGGGCTAGCTGGGTGATCTCAGCCAGATAAGTTTTTTCATAATCAGCCACGGTCTGAATCACTGTTTTAACTTGCTCTAACAAGACCGGTTCGCGGATTTGCGCCATGATTGTGGTGGCTGCCGTGCGCAGGGGGCTGAGCATCGGGTCTAGAGCGGAGAGATCCAGGCCATCGACAAGTCCGTGCAAGCTGTTTACAACAGTCTCTAAGAAGGGTGTAATCCCGCCGTCTAAAATTGTTTGTACGGGTTGCCAGAAGGGCTGATCTTGCAGACGGAAGCCACTGATCGTATCGGTGACCTGGCGCACTGAGCCCACCACCTGATCCACCAATGTCTCCAGCCCCAGTTTGTCTAGCTGTTGGGTGACGGTGTGCAATAGGTCATTGATGGGGATGAGTAGCTGACGCGGTGAGAGCGATCGCACAAATCCCATCAGTTGCTGATAGATGTCCACCAGCGGTGCCAGCAAGGTTTTGGGGCTAGCAACAGCATCTACTTTGGCCAGTAAGTCGGCTTGAAACTGGCTGATCGGCTGCATCAGCTCCACCAGTTGATCGGGGTCAACCAGGGCTTCCACCTGGGCAACCATGGCTTCAAAGGGAGGGGTTAGCAGCTCACCCACCAGGGTGCCGGGTTCAAATCGATTGATAATATCCACCACCTGATCGAGCTGGGCCTTGACCGGTTCGATCACTCCACCTAAAACCGGCTCTGCTATCTGGGTCCGATAACCTTCTTTGAGAATGTCGGTGGCCTGGGAGGGTGGGTCAATGGCATTGCGCACCAGGTCTAAGGCGGCGGATAGGGCCGTGCGCAACATCTGGTTCAGCTCGGCCACATTGATCGAGGCCAGGGTGGTTTTAACGGTGTCCACCTGGTTAAGGACATCGTCAAAGATGGGCTGTAGGCTAACCTCATCTAGTTGTTGCACCACCTGGTCAATGCCCTGCTTAGCCTGCTCTAAAATACTCCGAACCTGGGGATGATCTAAAAGAGCGGTCATTTGGGCAATCAGGGCCTGGAACTGACTGACGAGGGTCTTAAAGTCAAAGGCTGCAACTTTATCGATCAGCCCTTTGACTAATCCATACACTTGCCCAATGGCCACATTGACCTGGTTGATCACACCGCTCACTTGGTCGGTGATGTCGTTAAACATGGCTTTGGCTTGATTGATCAGGCCAGTAAGGTCAAACCCTTGGATAAAGTCAACAATCTGCTGGATCAAGTTGGTCACCAGGGCACTGGCTTTGACCAGGGCCTGCTCGGCGGTTGCGATCGCACTTTCAATGGTGCCCACCACGGTTTCAATCCCCGCTGTAATTTGGCCAACGCCCTGGCTAACCAGGTTTTCTAGGGTTGCGATCGCCGGTTGCAACTGGTCCAATATCCGACTGAGATCAAATTGTTGCAGAATGTCCAGGGCATTGGGGGGGAGCAAATTAAGTTGGGCTCCCAGCGCCTGTGGATCGAGCCCAGCCATCACCGTATCTAGCTTCTCCATAGCCTGGTTTGAGAGATTGGCAAGTGTCCCTTCAAACTGATCCACATGATCAAATGCGGTCTGGGTTTTGGCCTCTAAACGAGTGATTTGACGCGTCAGTTGGTGCGCCTGTTGCTCCAGGTGAGTCAGATGATCGTCGGTTAGCTGATGGTCCAGAGGTAGGGCCACCAGGTCATCCATCCAGGTTTGAAAACCTTCAGTGGCGCTTTCTTCAGTCAATCCAGTCAGTAACCAACTAAGCGTTTCAACCTGCCCCCCATAGGGGCCGATCACATCGCTTAGTTGGGTGAGGGCAGTCTCGCTCAGCGATTGAACTGACAACAATTCGCTTAGATAGTTGGCATCAACAGTTTGTTCACTCAGCTGACTCAATGCCGGAAAAACAGTCTCCGTCAGCGCTTCCAACATGGTTTGAAATTCACCCAACACTGGCGCTGCCCCCATAAATGAGGTGGTTAGGGGAGCCATTAACGTCTCAATTTCCAGCGAGCCATCGGCTACCCCCTGGAGCTCACCTAGCAGCCCACTGAGCAAGTCATCTGGGTTAGACGGCAGGGTTTGGGCTAAATCTGTAAAGCGATCAACAGCCCCCGGCAGGGCGTCTAGTTTCGGAATTGTCACCGTATCCCCGATGGAAAACTGAGGTAAAGAAATGCCCTGGGTCAGTCCGGTAAACTGCTCAACCAAACCGCCACTGTCTGGTTTCTGAAACGTTTGTAGGATGGCCAAAAACCCCTTCTGTTCCGAAGTACTTTGTTCCATAATGGTTCTCTCCTTACTCCTCTAACCATTGCCAATCATCCTGGTCTAACTCTGGGAATGAGAGGGTATAAACAGTTCCCGCCAGTCCTTCAACCCTGAGTCTTCCTTGGTCATCTAAAACACCTGTCTGCACCTGTTCATCGTTCTGATATAGCTCATAGCGCAGCCCGGTCAAAGGCCTGTTATCGTCATCTAACACTGTTAGGGCAAGCCATTTGGTCGCAGAGGGGTCTGTGGCCCGATCGTCGTCTACAGGAGATTCCCTGGGTAAGTCTCTTGTCAGCTCCTGGGGCTCATCCTCATCTAGGGTGGGAGCCAGCTGCCAGTCTCCTTGATCTAACTCTGGGAAGGTAATCTCATAGGCCCCTGGCAATAGTTGGTCAAGACGAATGTTGCCTTGGTCATCTAAGGTGCCTGTACGCACGGTCTCGCCCGCCTGGCTAAGCACATAGGTTGCATTGGCCATGGGCTGACCTGCATCATCCACCAGGGTAATAGTTACCTGGGCAGTGGCCTGTACAGGAGAATCTACAAAGGATTCAGGGGTAGAAGATGGGGGTTCGCCTGGCGTGTCCTCAGGGCGACTCTCGGTAGACCACTGGGTAGGAGTCTGTGGAAGAGGGGGGCGATCCTCTGGTGTTTCGGGTTGTTGTGTTTCTGTTTCACTGGTTTGCAATTCCCAATCTGCGGCATCCAGGTTCGGGAAACTTAGTCCATAGGTGCCGATGGGCAATTGTTCAAGGGTCGCGTCTCCTTGGGGGCTTAACTGCCCCGTTTGCACAGTGCCATCCGGCCAGGTGAGTTCATAGGTCTCATTAGCCATGGGCTGACCCGCATCATCCACCAAACTCAGGGTAATGCTGCCGATGTTAGGTGGTGC
>NZ_QXHD01000004.1:3903858-4016239 GCF_011009555.1 Adonisia turfae CCMR0081
GGCGTCTGTCATCATCGGAGTGACCGTTTGCCATGGATCAGACGGCGTGGCGCTCCCATCAGGAATCTGATAGTCACCCAGCTCAGCACAATTGATGTCGGGCATAGGCATTGAATTCAAGGCCTTATCAAGGGTCATTAGGGATGTAACACATAAACAAGATTAAAACTTTACCAAGCATGGACTTTAGCTACCCTGAGGTATATAGTTAAGGATGTAACATTACATCAACCCAAAAGCCCATATGAATAGCATTTGGAGGGGTTTAGGTTATGCCTCAGCCTCATTATCAGATGCATTGGCAGGCTTGCCAGGCTCACCCGTTACTCTGGGCGTTTTTCCGTAGAGCCTGTCTAGGACACGCTTAACCGATATGCGCTGCCATTCTTTACCCCGCTTAGTCTTATAGCCCTGGGTATTCATCCAGTTAGCAATTTGCTGTAGCGATTTTCCAGACTTATGGTGACGACGTATCAGCTCAATGATTTGCTGTTCTTTTTCATCGGCCACTAAATTGCCATCGACCGTTTTTTCTCCAAATGGAGGCGAACCGTAGCCAGCATATCCTCCCTGGGCTGCTTTACTACGTCTTCCTAATTCTAGTCTTTCCCAAATGGGGTTCTTTTGAGCGTCGGTAGACATAGGAACTATGAACGGATGGTAATAAGTATGGAACCCAAATGGCACCCAGTACTCCTAGCATATCGGTGTTTGGGATGCGGTTCTGCTAGTAGCCTAACAAACTTAATCGTGGCTAGGCCTACTTCCGCAGGGGAAAAGCAGCTGTATTTTTTGTAGAGAGGAGAATAATTGATGGCGACGTATAAGGTGACACTAATTGGCGAAGATGGTGCACAGCAAGTTATTGACGTGCCTGACGATCAATACATTGTTGATGCAGCTGAAGAGCAAGGCATTGATTTACCGGTTTCTTGCCGTTCTGGTGCTTGTTCTACCTGCGCTGGCAAACTAGTTGCTGGCAGCATAGATCAATCAGATCAGTCATTTCTGGAAGATGAACAAATTGAAGCCGGATTTGTTCTAACTTGCGTAGCCTATCCCCAGTCTGATTGCACCATTCAAACCCACCAAGAAGACAACCTTGAATAAAACTGTTGATGATTCATATAAGAACTAGCAACGCCTAATTTATATGATGGGCCAATCGCCATGCCGGAATTTACACCCTTTTCCTCTCAACAAGTTCATTGTCCATATTGCGGAGCCATTGCTGATCGCTACTTTTTAGACCTTAGTCAGTTATCTGAACAGGTAGCACAGCGATGTGCAGCTGATGACTTTGTGACGCGAACTGTTTGTGACCATTGCGATTATTTAATGGTGCTCTGCACCAAGAGTGATGCAGTCCTCGAGGCCTACATAGCAGGCTTTTAAAACATCAGACGTTTTGCCCAACGCCTATCCATAGAAGCTTTTTAAGCTTTTTATTTGTAGATCAGGAGATTTGCGACAATGATGGCAGCAAGAGAAATCATGACCCAGGATGTGGTCTCCATTAGCGGCTCAGCGACAGTGGCTGAAGCTGTTGCCTTGATGAAAGAAAAGGGACTACGAGCACTGATTGTAGATCGTCGCAACGAAGACGATCCCTATGGCATGGTGACAGAAACTGACATCGTGTACAAAGTAGCCGCCCATGGCCATGACCCTAAAGAAATGCGGGTTTATCAGATTATGACCAAGCCCTGCATTGTAGTGACACCAGAGCTGGGGGTAGAATATGTAGCGCGTTTGTTTGCCAATACTAAAATTCGTCGTGCTCCCGTAGTTCAGGGCCGTCTACTCGGCGTCATTTCAATTTCAGACATTTTACGCAAGAGCGACTTTGTCGAAAAACCAAAGAAGGATTTCTATGGAAATGATGCCTACATGGATAATCCAGAAGTTCTGCAACAGCGGGAATATGATGTTTAGGCATCAGGCTAAAGATATCAGGTACGGAATAAACGTTAGGGCCTGCCCCTAAAATTCAGCCTATGCTTATAAACTTGAAGCTAGGGCCTAGGGCTTGAATTACCAATTAATTAAAGTCAGACGCAAGAGATTCTCCCAAACTGAGAATCTCTTTTACTTATCTTCTTTTTGACGAGGAACAGAGCAATCATGATGCAGGCAAAAGATATTATGACCGCTGATGTAATTACCATTAGTGGTTCGGCCACCGTTGCTGAAGCAGTTGAACTGATGAAAAACAAAGGATTGCGCGCATTGATCGTAGACCGGAGAAATGAAGACGATCCCTACGGCATGGTGACGGAAACCGATATCGTCTATAAGGTAGCGGCCTACGGTCACAATCCTAAAGAAATGAGGGTGTTTGAGATTATGACTAAGCCTTGCATTGTCGTACCACCAGATCTGGGTGTGGAGTACGTAGCCCGCTTGTTTACCAATACTAAGATCCGTCGGGCTCCAGTTGTTCAGGGACGTCTGATGGGCATTATCTCAGTGTCAGACATCCTCTGTAAAAGTGACTTTGTAGAGAAACCTAAGCGACTATTCATTGAAGATGAAATTGATGTCGCCCGTCAAGAAGCGCGCAAAGTGTGTGAGGACCAGGGTGCCACATCCCCTGCCTGTGCTGCTGCTTGGGATGTAGTCGAAGAACTACAGGCAACGGCAGCCCATCAAAGAGCGACTAAAAAAAGCTAACGTTCGTTCGGACTAATCGATAGCAACCGTAAAGATTAAAACCCTCTGTTCTGTCTTGGTCAAGACAGAACAGAGGGTAACTCCCTGCACTTTAAAGTTCAGGAACGTGTCAGCTAATAAAGTGACGGATTTGACCCAACTTAAAGCGAATCGTCCAAGGGTGATAGTTCTGGACTGAAGGAACCTCAGTTTTTAAATGGCTAAATGTAGGCTAATGGGACACTTTAGACGGACTCCAGACATAGGTGATTGGGATGCGATCGCGCATTACATCAATTCATTAAGCCACTCAGCTCCCTATCATACTTTAGTCTAGGGCTCTACACAGGTCACTAGCCACACCATGACCAAAGACTTCATTTATTAATTCATCACCCACACAATAGATACCCGATGGATAATGTCCACGTTTCCTAACTATATAAACTATATAATGTCTACGTTTCCTAACGATGTAGATATTCCAGATTAAGATATTGTCAGAGCTGTAGGGTCTCTCAAGCAGCTTAAACTCTTCAAATCCCAGAATTTAGATCAGGACATTTTTTTCATACCCAGACGACAATCTTGCAATACAAAAAGTATTGATAAATCTACTTTGGTCTACAGGCAAACGACTGGTCTGGTAGAATACTGTATTAAGAACGGAACATCTGCATCTATTTAGAACGGATCATCTACATCGTCTAGAAGTGCACATCGGCTAACCTGTTAGCATCTGTCAAGTAGCAAAGCAGGTTTATCTACCACATCAAACACTTCTAGAGAAAACTAGCTACAACATCAGACCATCTAGGCATGGAATAATAAAACCAGTGTCTTTTGATACCCAAACATACTCGGCATCTGAACAAGTAATGATACGTCTCGAGGCATGAAAGATCTCTTATATTTCTCATATAAAAATATAACCGAGATTTCCCTAAAACAACAACCTTTGAATAAGCTTTGGCTGAGACAGCCTAAATGCACAATGCATTGCTAGATTGTTATTGGTCAAATTTTAAGGTATGGGACCTTAGCAGGTACATGAATGGGACAGTTCTTGCCTGAAGTTCAATATATATGTTGTTCACGACAATACATTGCTATGGTTAATGCCTGATCTTGGCCATTAATACAAAGCAATCGCACTTTATAACATCACTAGAAGTCCATCCAAAACCAGTACTAAAGTTTCGACCTAGATTGCCGGAGAAACGACTTCAAACAGTGAATAATTCTTTGTATCGATTGTGTTTCCCTTTGCTTCAAGCCAAAAAATCACATAGGAGTAGATGTATAAAATCTATTTCTAGACTAAATATTAACCTCAAAAAGAATGGGTTTCAAGGTATGTCTTAAGATTTCAGCAAAATCAATGATTTTTGGGATTCTTAGGAACTTTTTAAACCTATTTTCAATCGATAATCGATTTACCAATAGATTCTTCGAACTTTATTCGAATGCTTAAAAATCCTCTGACGTTTGAGAGTTTTTAGCTTTAACGAATTCACATTGTCTCGATTTTTTGATTTGACATTAGGTAATAGCTAATGAATTGAGGCCTACGGGAATTGTAAGGACATGAACTTTATGAAAAGCTTGCAAAAGTCAAGACTCACAAATACCACCAAAACCATCCGTAGCTTTCAACCTCTGGTTTTGCTAGCAAGCTTCGTTCATACCTATGGAAGCGGATGCTTAGAAGTTGATGCAAAATCAATGTCGTGGTGGATTTATTTCAAAGACGGCAAACTTAACTATGCATCCTATGCATCAGATAAAAGCCTTGCATATACATTAAAGTGGCTCAAGCTTAAATTAGCTGCTATGAGTCAAAAAGCATTTGCCTGGCTTGAGGAAAATTCTGAAGAGTTACTAAATATAGAACCTGAGAATACTCAATCAATCCAATATTTTGACTACCAAATCATTTGCTATCTAATCGACCAAAAATATCTCGAATTATGGCAGGCCCAAGAACTGATAGAACAGCTGACAAGAGAAGCCATTGAGTCGTTCCTATCTCTGTCAGGGGGAGCCGTCAGAATTGAAAGAGAACTTTTTGAAATCCCAATATTTACCAGGCTTGATCCTAAGGCAACCATTGAAGATTGCCAGGCACGTATCAAAACTTGGAAACTACTACGTCCCTTAATTACATCTCCACATCAGAGACCTTATATTGTCAGTCAGGATACTTTCTTTAACACTAACAATTCAGATTCTATTTCCCCCAGATTAAAAAGTAAGTTAGGCAACATTTTACGGGGATATAGCATTCGTCATATCGCAGCTATCTTGCAGCAAGATGAACTGGATGTTGCTAAGTTTTTGCATCCCTACATTGAGAATCAATCAATCCTACTACGGGCACCGGAATCTCCATTTGATCGACTAACAGGGCTAGAAAAACCACTAGCAAAAAAGGCCCAAGGCATAGATCCAATCAAAGGGATAAATTCAAATAGAAGCCCTTATTTATCATCAAACTCCCATAAAAAACAAAAATCTCGCCCTGTAATTGCCTGTGTTGATGACAGCCCAAATACATTAGACCAGATCGAACGTTTTTTAGGTGAAGAAAACTTCTCTGTCTTTAAATTTATTGAGCCCATTAAAGCCACATTTCAACTAAAACGGCTGAAGCCAGATATTATTTTGTTAGACCTAACAATGCCAACAATTAGTGGATATGAATTATGTAGAATGCTGAGACGTCTTCCCGGATTTGAAGATATACCTGTTGTAATGGTAACAGGCAAGAAAGGGATTATCAATAAGACAAGAGCTAAATTAGTAGGTGCTACCGATTATTTGGAGAAACCTTTTAATAGAGCTAGTTTGCTAGATGTGATATCTAGAAACCTGTCTTAAAAGATATCTAAAATAGTCAGTTTTATTTACATATAATTTCTGACTATTTGAATATGTCTTTGATGGATTGATTTTCCCAAACAACATTCAAACAACAGCTTTTGAGGTGAACTAACGTGACTAAGATCTTAGTTGTCGATGACTCTATCAACGAATTGGAACTTATCAGCAATTATCTGAGGAAAGGTGGATACACAGTCATCGTAGCCACTGATGCAAAAGAAGCGTTGAGTAAGGCCATTGAGCATCAGCCAAATGTGATCGTGACTGACTTGGTGATGCCAGGTATGAACGGCCTAGAAATGTGTCGTAATCTCAAGAAAAATCCGGTAACTCAGAAGGTGCCAATCGTAGCGTGCACCTCAAAATCAGGTGAGATTGATCGTCTCTGGGCCATGAAACAGGGAGTCAATGTCTATGTGACAAAACCCTTTACTGAAGATCAGCTTGTTAACGCCGTTCGATACAGTCTAAGTCAATGAAGTCATCTGTTCTTGCCCATCGACAAATTCAATCTGAGGCAACGTCTGGTGCGGCCTGCTTGAGTTTTCAGCTGAATGAACAAACTCCTGCTCTGTTCTCAATGAAGCAGGTGCAGGAGGTGATTGTTCTTCCAGCAAAGCAGATTACGCCTATGCCAAATATGCCCCCCTGTGTGCTGGGGTTATCCACTAGGCGGAGTCGAGTGATGTGGCTAGTGGATTTGGCCCATATGCTGCTATCTACTCCATTACCGTCCAATACTCGTAGTTATAACGTTGTGATTATCCGGGTAGCTCAAAGAGCACAGCAACAAAATATGCTTGTCTCGACAGCTCATAACCAGGCGCTCTTGGGTTTGATTGTCCCTACTATGAAGGGAGTTATCCGCTTTTCACTAGATTTAATTCAAACACCCAAAGGGCATTTTGCGCCAAGCATCGCCCCTTGTCTGCGTGGTTGTTTATTACAGCAAGATGAGATGTTACTGGTTCTGGATGCTGAAGCCATTGCCCGTTCTCCCATCTTGCAAAGTGCTTGGGGTTAATTCTTTAGCGCTTAATTTTCACTGTACCTTCTATCCACTTTACATCTAAGCAATTACCACAATGGCCCCTAACACCGAATTTCCGTCCCAATTGGACAACCTCACCGCCGGCAACGGTACTCTGCCTGACAGCATGGACTCCACTGGCTATTCTCCCGCCGTGACCGCCAATCGTCAGAACGATGAACAGTCTAGGGCTCAGACATCCTCCGCAGGCTTTTGGCAAAAACTGACGCTTAAAACAAAGGTGCTGGGCTTGGCCCTCTCGCTGGGAGTGGCTCCGGTACTGGGGGTAGGTGGCCTGGGATATTTGCTAGTGGAGCAACGGGTAACAACCCAGGTAAATGATACTCGACAAGCAGCAACAGATGACATTGCTAAGTTTACGACAGAGTTTATGGATGGTCGTTTCCAGGACTTGAGAACGTTTTCACAGCTGAGCACATTTGCTGATCCTAAAGTGCGTGGGGCCATGACTACGGCTGAGAGAAATGCGTATCTCAGACGGATGGTTGAGTCGTCACCAATTTATGACGATATTGCTGTTGTGGACCTCAACGGCAGTCCGATTGCGGTCAGAGATCCCTCAGTAATTCAAGGCAATGTAAGTCAACTTGACTGGTTCCAGAATGTGATTAGTACCCAGGATATTACCTGGGTACAACCAAGAGCGCCTTTGGCGGGTGATCTGGCATTCGTGCTGGTGGGGGCTGCGCCAATTTTTGACACCCAAACAGGGGAAATGATCTCTATTGTTCGTGTGCGTCTTGACCTCGAGGAACTAAAGCAACGTATCAGTGATTTTACGGCTCAACAGTCTGAGGTGGGGCTAATCGACGCTAATGAAGAAATCTTTCTGACTAACACGGAAGGCACAGAACTCAACCCAATTCTGGCTAACCTCTCTGATCGGGTGTCCTGGTTGCAGGATAGAGAACCTCAGATTACGGTTCTAAACGCAGGGAATAATCCTCAGCTAACAGCCTACGCTCCTATTATTAACGGTGATGAAGATCCGCAGCTGAACTGGAGTGTCGTTAGTTTGGTGGACACGTCCACGGCCTATGTGGCATCACGGCAGCTGTTGAACACGGTGCTTGTGGGTACGGGGATTACGGTGTTGCTGGTGGCTGCGATCGCAACCCTGGTGGCCACCCGAGCTACCCTACCGATTTTGCAAATTACCGATTCGGTAAAACGCTTGGGTCAAGGTGACTTTGGCACCCGAATCAACACCCAGGGCGCAGACGAAATCGCCCAGTTGGGAAGCAATATCAACCTGATGGCATCACAAATTCAAACCCTGCTGGTGAAGCAAGAAGAATCGGTGCAGCAACAAATTTCTGCCCAAGCCCAGGTAGAACGCGCTGAAGAAGAACGTAAACGTAACGAGGTTCTACAGCGCGAACTGGTGCAGCTTTTGAACGAGATGGAAGAAGCATCTAACGGTAACCTCACGGTACGTACAGAGCTAACAGCGGGTGAAATTGGTATTATCGGTGACGTTTTCAACGCCATTATTGAGAACCTACGTTCAATCGTTGTCCAGGTGAAACAGGCAACTGGACAGGTAAATTCGTCTATTGATCAGAGTGAAGGTGCGATTCGCGAACTGGCCGATGAAGCCCTGGCTCAGATGGACGAAATTACCAACACTCTGAATTCAGTTGAGCAGATGTCTAACTCAATTCAAGAGGTGGCCGACAACGCCCGTCAGGCGGCACAGGTAGCACAGGTGGCATCCAACGCAGCCCAAGACAGTGGAACTGCCATGGACCGTACGGTAGAAAGTATTCTAGACCTGCGGTCTACGGTGGCAGAAACCGGTAAGAAGGTAAAACAGCTGGGTGAATCGTCGCAGCAGATTTCTCAGGTGGTTTCGCTGATTAACGAAATTGCCATGAAGACTAACCTGCTAGCCGTAAACGCCAGTATTGAGGCGGCCCACGCAGGGGAAGAAGGTCAAGGTTTCGCAGTGGTTGCAAGTGAGGTTGGCCAGCTGGCGGAACAGTCGGCAGCAGCCACCAAAGAGATTGAGCAGATTGTGAAAAACATTCAGATGGGTACCCGAGACGTGGTAGAAGCCATGGAACGGGGTACAACCCAGGTGGTAGAAGGTACTCAGCTAGTACAAGAAACTAAAGAAGGCCTGGGACAGATTGTGGAAGTATCACAGAAAATTGACGAGCTACTACAGTCTATTTCTAAAGCAACCGTTTCACAGGCTGAAACATCCCAGACGGTTACTCAGCTTATGCAACAGATTACGCAAGCTTCTAAACGCACATCAGATTCTTCCCGCGCCGTAGCCGGAAGACTACAAAATACGGTAGAAGTTGCCCGCGAACTGGAATCCGCTGTGGACCAGTTCAAAGTCAAGACAGATATGTAATCAACCGTCGCTGGTTTCAGAGTATGGCTTAGGCTGCTTTCCTTCCTCTCTGGGACCAGCAACACGACAGTAGACATCTCTTCTATATCAAAAATTATTCTGCTCTATTAAATTAAAGCCATGTCACATGAAGCAGATCGTGAGGTCTGGCTCAACTTCTTAGATGAAGTTGATGAATATCTCAACACCATTGAATCAGGATTAATCGGGCTTGCAGAAACCGGGGTGGATCCACAGCAAATGGACGCAGCGCTACGGGCAGCCCACACCATTAAAGGCATCGGCTCGATGATCGAATGCCCAGCAATGACCCATTTGGCCCATCGATTCGAAGATTCTTTGAAGATTATCAAAGTTCGTCGAAGCGCCATCCAAGTTGATGCTGCCTTGGAGATGCTGCTATTAAGGGGTCTGGACGGTATGCGCCAGATCAGTTCCCTGCATCGACAGGCCCTGCCCATTACCGATTCATGGCTCAAGGAGAATGTCTATCCCAGCTTTGAGAAGCTACACGATCGCTTAGGCGAAGTACAACCTAGTGATGAGCTGGCATTGCTCGCTGATGAGTCCGACGACAATACAGCCGTTGTCATGTTCGGAACTGAAGTAGAGGAGCTGTTGGAACGGCTAACATCGGTCTTGGACACACCAGGTTCTCCCTGTCTGCGGGAAGAACTAGAAATGATGGTGGAGGAATTGCACGACCTAGGAAAAATGCTAGAGCTAGATAGGTTTTGTCAGCTCTGTGAGTCGATCCATCAACACCTAGTGACGGCTGTTCCAGAACAAATAGAGCCCATTGCCCATAAATCTCTAGAACTTTGGCAGCGTTCTCAGGCACTGATCATGGTTGGCCAATTTGCGAAGCTACCCACTCAGTTAGAGATGCCTTCGGTCACCACAACTAATGAGTTTGACAACATTATCTTTGAGGCAGCTGATGCCATCCCAGATTGGGTAACAGACGTCCCTGAGATAGAAATTTCTGACCTTAAAACATTGGACACAAGCGCGGAAGCTGTTAGCTCTCCCGATATCGTGAGTGATGCTGAAGTCTTTGAGGAGAACCTCAATCAAATTGAGGTCACTATCCCAGAGGAGATCATCGTCGAGCCGGTATCGTCCGTAGACTACTCCATAACATCTTTAGAGAATGCAGAGTCTTTAGAGAATGCAACCCAGGTTTTTCCTGATAGTCCTAACCAGGACTTAGATGAGATTCAGGAAACGCAGCACGCAGCAGTAGAGGCCAATACGGACGTTTCCCCCAGCACCATTGATAGTGTCGATGGTACTCCCGATGACGCTGTAAATTCTGACAGTGCCATTGATTGGGCCAGCATTGAGGCAGCCATCGAGAATTTTGACCCAGCCGAGTTTCAATTTGATGATCCCTTAACTACCAACGAACCCACGGCAGCCCCTGAGAATCTAAAGACAGTTTTAGAACCCGAGGTTGAGTTTTCGTCCTTCTCTGCACCTGTTCAACCAGAGCCTGCTACTACCGCTGAAAAGGAAGTTTTTGAACCTCAAGTTGAGTTTTCGTCCTTCTTCCAACCTGCAGCACAAGCAGAGGAGCACGAAGAATTTGTAGAGATTTTTGTTGAGCCAGTAGAGTCTCCTGCTAAAAACACGCCAGAGGTTCAAGAAAATACCGTTCGAGTCCCGATTAAGCTGCTCACACAGCTAAACGACTTGTTTGGAGAATTGATCATCCAGCGTAACACCATGAACTCGCGCCTGGATCAAATGGAAGACTTAATGAATTTGTTCTCCCAACGAATGGTCAATTTAGAGGGAACAAATACAGAACTGCAGATGTTTTGTAATCAGCTCTCAGTGGATACATCTGTACCCCATATGAAGGCTAACAAGAATGAGGGTAAAGCTCAAGGGACAAAGCAGGGTAAACCCCAAATAGAAATTACAGGTGCGATCGCAACCACTGAACAAGCCTTTGACAGTCTAGAGCTTGATCGATACAGCGATCTACACCTTTTATCTCAGGATCAGCGCGAGACCCTGGTCCAATTACGGGAGGTGACCAGCGATGTCAAGCTTAACATGCGGGAAATCAAGCAGGCATCCAGCAACTTGAACCGCACCGCTAAATCATTACAAATCAACGTTACACGGGCCAGGATGCGCCCTCTCTCCGACATCGTTGAGCGCTTCCCCAGAACTGTACGAGAGCTATCTCTACAGTACGGAAAAGCAGTCGAGCTGAAGATCACCGGCGGAGCCACCCTGATTGATCGCTTTGTCGCAGTACACCTGCGCGATCCCCTCATGCACTTGCTACGCAATGCATTTGACCATGGCATCGAAGACGCCGAGACCCGGCAAATGCAAGGAAAACCACCCCAAGGAACCATTGAAATTCGAGCCGCTCACCGAGGTAACCAAACACTGATCTCCATCAGTGATGATGGTGCAGGCATTAACCTCACTAAAATTCGCAGTCGTGCCTATCAAATGGGCCTCACGGATGAAATACTTGATAGCATGAGCCAAGGCGACCTGCTGGGTATGATTTTTGAGCCTGGATTTAGTACAGCGGCCCAGGTCACCAACCTCTCAGGCCGAGGCATTGGCATGGATGTGGTACGCACTAACCTCGAAGAGATTCGAAGTGAGGTCAAAGTTGATACTCAACCTGGTCTTGGCACCACATTTACCATTAGCGTCCCCTTCACCCTATCAATCCTAAGGGTTCTACTGGTGGAAAGTGGCGGCATGCGACTGGCATTTCCCACCGACGGTATTGAGGAAATGATTCGCCTCAATACCGTGCAGGTCTTCGATTCTCCAGAGCAAAAGGTGATTAACTGGGAAGGGTTGACTGTGCCTCTAATTCAGCTAGACCAATGGTTAGATTTTCGCTGCCCATTACGGCCCACAACAACTGAAAGCACACCCATTATTAATGAGCCATCCATCCTAATCATTAATCGAGGAGAACGCCTCAGCGGTATTTATATTGACCGTTTCTGGGGAGAGCGAGAAGTCGTTATTCGCCAGGTTGAAAACGTTATTAGCTTGCCACCAGGCTTTAATGGTTGCACCATTTTGGAAGACGGTAATGTGGTGCCCTTGGCGGATGCAGCCAAGCTGCTGGAATGGATTGATAATGATAATGATGATACCATCTCCCCAAGAGGCTCCCAACCCTGGCAACAACTTTTACAATCCAGCGAAGAACCTGAGCCACCACGTCCCTTGGCCTTGCCCCAAGCGCAACAAACCAGCGTTCTGGTTGTTGATGACTCCATCAATATGCGTCAACTATTGAGAACAACTTTAGAGCAAGCGGGCTATAGCGTAGAGCAAGGCAAAGATGGTCAAGATGCCGTAGACCAATTGCTTGGCGGACTTGCTGTGGATGCCATTGTCTGTGACATTGAAATGCCACGACTAGATGGATATGGTGTATTGGCAGAGATTAAATCCGATTCTAAGCTGAAGGACCTACCCATCATCATGCTCACTTCGCGTGGCAGTGAAAAACACCGTCAACTAGCCATGCGTCTGGGCGCAACCGCCTATATCACCAAGCCCTATCAGGATCATGAGCTTCTGCAAATGATTGAGCAGGTACTTGAACAACAACCCCTTAGCGCAGTGTAATCAATCCCATGCCTATTCCCTCTCCCCTCAAATCTCGACGTCTGAGATCCCATAAAGGCGAAACAACTCAACAGGTTATTGTTTTCCAAATTCAATGCGAATGGTTTGCCCTACCCATTTTCACCGTCAAGAAAGTTATACCTAAAAGCGATACCCAAGGGAATTACCCTAATTCAGGCGCAGGGTTAACTGTCTACGAAGGCAAAGAACTACTCATTCTAGACATTGCTCAGCAGATTTTTGGCCATCGACCAAACTCAACCAGTTTTCCAGCAGCAGATTCAACCACAGAACCACCAGAAGCCACAGAACCATCACAACAAAAACCTGAAGAGGGTTATCTGCTGATTATCCGTAACCGCCATGGAGACATTATCGGATTACCCGTCACATCTTCTCCGACCGTACGTCGGTTTGCTGAGTCAGAAATTGTCCCCCTACCTGCCAACTACGCAGTTAAAGTCAATATGCAGTGCATTAGTGGGCTGATTATCCAAGCCGACAACCAGCCAATTCTGTTTCTTTTAAATCCAGATCAGCTGCTACATACTCAACCTTTGCTGCCACCAACCACTTAAATGGTGACCCCAAACGTCTGTACATCCAATAGTGGAACCTAATTAATTTTGGTTCTTAAGTAGCGCGGGAAATTTCGGTGACAAAAAAAGCCAGCATCCAGGAGGCAGGAAAGCGCTGGATGCTGGCTCCTAACTCCCTACCTATCCAGGGTGTCCCAGATTAAACGGATACCCCTAGAAAGTTCCAATTATAGTCAAAATCCATAGCTCTCAATCAGCAGAGCCCAAATTCTTGAGTTTTTAATTAAATCAAGTGCTTTAATGGGCCTGTGTGACCCATAGCACGAGATACTTAAGAAGTCAGATACTGATGAAAATATGTATCATAGACTAAAAGTAATACTCTGGCCTGGAAAACTCTTAATCAATCATTACAATACGAGCTTTTTAACATGCAAATTGAGGCTGACTAAGTCATAAAGATGCAAATATTTTTGTGTCTTTATATCTCAAATTTCCGAATACAAGTTAAGTCTAGATGTTTTTACTGTTTCAGAAGACATCTACTTCAATCTACTCTAATTATCCTACTATCAAGGTGATTTATGATTTCCTCAACACCAAAAGCATTATTAAAGCTTGGTTCTAGTCACCAAAAAGTAATCAAATTACAACAGCTTCTCAGTCAAAAAGTAGGACCAATTTCTATCACAGGCATTTTTGACTATGAAACCGAGATTGCTGTCAAAACCTTTCAATCTCGCATGTTTCTAAAACCGGATGGAATTGTTGGATTTCTCACCTGGCAAGCTCTCTACACAAATGCCCCAGTCAATATGCCAACGTTGCGACAGGGGTGCCATGGCAGTGCAGTTGAATCGGTGCAAGAATTGCTCTCAATTGATTTATACTACACTGGCGTTATTCATGGTCAATTTGACCATGAAATGTATCAAGCGGTCAAGCGCTTTCAAGCGGATCAAGGTTTACCCACCACTGGAGTTGTTGATGCCCTAACCTGGCGGTTGCTCAGCGAGATTTAGACTCTCGCTGAGCAACAAACTACGGATAAAGCAGTATGCCGATGGCACCTGCAATGGGAATGATCAGGGCTACCTCAATTTTCCACTTGAGTAGCGCAGCCATGGATCCCCCAAAGATAACGGCTGTAACCAAGTAAGCGACCATGGGTTGACCAAGCTCTAACATAGGCTGGGCAAATGATATACCAGCTACAAAAATCAGTCCAACTACCGCAGGGCGAATTCCTTTGAGGGCTGCCTGGATAGCCAATGACTGTTTAATACGCTGAAGTAAGTGCGAGCAGGTTAACATCAACATCGCTGGTGGGAAAAAGATACCAACTGTTGCCACCAGGGAGCCCAAAATACCTTTGACTGAATAGCCAATGGCAGCGGCACTAATCAAAATTGGTCCCGGTGTCAGCTGCCCCAGTGCGATCGCATTTGTAAATTCTGGTTGAGTAATCCAGCCATAGGTGTTGACCACCAACTCCTGGATCATAGGAATAAACACATAGCCACTGCCAAACAACAGCAGACTCATGCCAGAAAAGGTGATAAATAAGCGAGCCAGACTATCATCACTGATAAATGGCAACGGCACGATATATAGCACCAAAAAGAAGCTCAGAAATACAAATGAGGCAATAATATCGCCTTTAGAAACCTTGGACTCAGCCACTGGTGCTGGGTTTTCATCCAGGGCTGCCTGTCGCTTCACCTCATTGAAATACCAGAAGTAACCGACAATACCAGAGATGGCCACAATCAATAATGTTGTATAGAAGCCACCCACAAACTTCAAAAACAGGGCAGATATAACCGCAATTAAAATCGCTCGCCAGTTGCGAATCGACTTTATTGTTTTCTTACCCATACGCCAGGCCGCAGCCAAGATAATGGCCACCATAGCTGGGATAAAAGCCATAAAAGCCTTCTCTACCGCTGGGATAGACTCGAATCGCTTAGCGTAGATAGAAAAGATAACCAGTATCAGGTAGGAGGGCAACAGCGAACTAACGCTGGTAACCAGGGCACCTAAATTCCCACGAATTCGATAGCCCACATAGGCAATCACATTGGCGGCCATTGGCCCAGGTAAAACGGCTGCAAGGGAAATACCATCCAGCATATCTTCATGGGTCATCAGCTTACGTCGCTGTACCACAAAGCTTTCTACCACAGAGATCAAAGACATAAATCCGCCAAAGGCGGTGCTGCCGATCTTGAGAAATGTCCAAAACAGGTAGCTAAAGCTAACAGCTTCCCGTTCATTTGCAGATGCACTCGGCCCCTCGGGCTGAGTGGCCATAGTGTTCTTAGTCATGGGTAGTGCAGATAAGATGTGCTATTTACTAACTCAACATGATGGATCGGGATGATCCCAACCCACCATTGTTGTTACACTCGGAAAATCATTACGAGACAGTGGTCAGCGGACGACGATCCTTAATTGCTTGAAGCAATGCCGCCTGACGCTCACGGCGACCCAGATCTTCTGCATCCATAGTCTCTTTTCTCTCAGCCTTCAGACGCTGATTCTCAGCATCAAACTGAGCAATCTCCTCAGCACTGAAGGTAGCCACATCGTTTGGGGATGTTTGAGTACGCTCATAGCCCAGGGCATCTAGAACATCACCAGCCACCAATTCAAAGATTTTCACATCCTCTTCAGATGCCTGCGTTAAGAACTTTTTGGTATTCTGATTCATGATGGGCTTGGTCACATTGTTCCAGAGAGAGCTGGATGAAGCCGTATTTTTAGCTTCACTGGACTCATGAAAACTCATCATTGAAGGGCTATATTCCACCTCTAGAAACTTACACAGGGCCTTGAGACTTTCCTCAGGAGACCCGGTTAGAGACTCATAGCTGATGCTAAAGAACTGATTTTCATCAAACTTCTCACGCATCTTTAGGGCTGCACGCTGAGCTTTTGCCCAATCCTGTGCAATATGATAGAAGTGCTTTTGCCCAATAACAGCCTTCTTAAAGGAGACCGCTACATCTCTACCATCCCTATATAGGTAAAGATACTTTGCCTTAGGAAGATACTCATTAATCTCGGGCACATAGTGAACATTAGCCAAACTCTTGCAACACCAGGTTTCTGCCCCCCGGGTTTCTGCTAGAACATCGTAAACAGCAGAAAATACAGCAACTAGAGAATTTTGAGTGCAACGGTTGGTGATGTCTTGCCGATCTAAAACAACACCTTCCCACGGGACCGGATTAAGTTCAATCAGCCGACAAACATCATCAACTAGCTGAGCAAATGTAGATGCATCCGAGAGATCCTCATAAGCAGACATTAGAGGCATTAATCTCTGCAAAATATGTGGTGGATGAGGTGCCTCAATCATAGGTATCTGGTTCAACATTAATCGCATTAAGTTTGAACCAGAACGCTGAGTACCAATCATTAATATAGACATAGCCCTGTTTTACTCCGCAAAAAACTGACTTAAAAAACTGACTTAAGAGAATATAGATCTTTGCAACAATCCAGCAGCTTAGCAGGCTGTACGCCATAGCGTACTACAGCTGAAGCCGGTTAGCAACCCATCAATGCGCTCATTGAGTGTCAACAACTGTTCGTTGTTAAAATAGCGTATGCACAACAACTTAATCGGCATGCAGAGACTCACTCTGCATGCAAAAACCATCTTGAAGAGCAGTCGATCAAAACACCAAGACACCCTTGAGAGCCTTACTTATAGCAAGGTGACGCATTTATAAATGCAGCAAAATTGACAAAAACAACCTGCCATCCCAGAAAAACCGTGATAACCGTGGGAGTATTGCCAGCACAGACAACAACTACTTAAGAAACTTGCTAAAAACAACTAGTCAACAGCAAAAGCAGCTTGTTCATACTCGAAACAGAACACCAGCCGCCTTTGCAACACAAACGCTAACAAATCGAAATAGCCTACAAGCATAGGCTAATTGTCAAAATTAAAACCACTTTCTAGACGGCTATCAGATAGTATAGAAACCCTTAGCCAAGCACTAGAAAAAGGTGTGAAAAGGTCAACAATCTCTCAAAAACACCTAAGTAAGATTTCAATGAGAAAGATTAACAACCATATGGTTTTTCAATATGCTCAACACATTTTTGTATATTTACACTCCCAACGTTTCACACCACAAAAAGCAGCATACTCCTCCAGAAGGAAGAACCTGTACTTAAGCCCATAATAGTCTCAAAACTTATTCCATCAGCCATTTGGCCTAAAGAACATGAAGCTTTTATAGGACTTTAGACTATCTTAAAAATAAACGTTGTCAGTAATAATACCAGCTTTATTTGATTTTTGTTAACTTTGATTTTTTTTCGAAGTTGGTTGCCCTATTCATCTGGGTAGAAAGAACATAGTCCAGGAATACCAAGGATTTCTCCCTGCTGACAATCTGCTCTTATCAGAGTTGCCCCATGACTCGACATTTCTAGAAAACATTGTTTGTTTATCAAGCTCCTGTAGCATCAATACGTTCAGGATTCATGTTGTATTCGATACAAACTATCAAAGCATTTTTACTGATGAGTCAACGCTACTTTTTATACTCTGGAAGAAATACAGAAAACGACATCAACAATTAATTCTGATCGAATAAAAACATTCATTCCATGGAACTGTTGGCAGTTTTTTAATGATTGAGTTAAACAAGTATTATTGTTTAGGCTACGTTAGAGTTTGTGCAGGGACCATAGTTAGAAAATATGGAAAGGGCTTTGACAGCCATGATGCTTGGCAACGATAGCACCCACATAGGAGTGAAGTGGTCACTAAATGCCGCATAGAGCTATTAAAAATTGCGCTGTATAGACTGTAGTGAATGATGTTCTAGTTGCGATCGCTTACCCAAAAAGTAAGTAGCTGCCAGGCATCTACTGTTTGATAAAAGGGCATCTCACTTGAGCTTTTTTTAAGCTCTAAAGGCCGATACTGGCTTCAAGCGAGTAAAGGTCAATGACATCTATGATTAAACGATGTGTATAACTAAAGACAGCAATTTATATGGCTAGAAGATAATCTACAGCCAGAAGGAAATAATTATGTTGAATATATAGATCTAGACAAAAGGAAGTATGAAAAGGCATAGACAAAGGCATAAAGTATTTGTAAATGTAGGCTTGTTTACTATCATTTCATGACGTTTAAAGCTAACCATTCTCAGGGGTTGGTGTCGTAGGGGTGTGCTTCTATTCAGATAATTTTGGCTAACTGATGTGAGGGTTGTCTCTTGCACATGTAGTTTGCTGAGAATGTTTTTAGCTAGTTGTTTTGTTTTGCTCAAACAAAGACTAGCCAATGTTCACAGTATGCTTTGTGGCCATCCCCCATCGATTTCTCACTGGAATAAACTGCAAAAAACTGCTTAATTGGAGAAGAGAAGAACAATCACAGGCGTATGTCCGAGGCTTGTTTTTTCGATTTTTATTGTTGAATGTATTCTGGGTTAAGAATAAAGACGCAAAGGAGATGAACTATGTCTGCAGGTTTAATTGAGCCCCATGGTAAACAGCTAATCAATCGCTCTTTGGAAGGCCATGAGCGTCAGGATACTTTTGAACAGGCGCATGCGCTACCACGTATTACGCTTTCTAAGCGCAACATTGCTGATTTGCAGTGTATTGCAACCGGTATCTACAGTCCCCTAGAAGGATTTGTAAATGAAGCTGACTATAATTCAATTGTTAAAGATATGCGTCTCAGCAATGGACTAGCATGGTCCATTCCTGTAACGCTACAAATTCCTGAATCAGACGCTGAAAAGTGCCGCCTAGATAGCCAGATAGCCCTAGCTCATCCCAATGGCGAGATTCTGGCAGTCATGACAGTTAAGAGTAAGTTCACCCCTGACCAAGACCACGAAGCCCAGAATGTTTATCTTACCACTGAGGATGCTCACCCCGGTGTGAAGGCCATGAAGGCTGAGGGGCCTGTGTATTTAGGGGGTCCCATCTCACTGGTTAATGATATTCCTTACGACAACTTCTTGGAGTATCGTCTTAGCCCTGTGCAGACTCGCCTGGAATTTGCTAACCGCGAGTGGAATACTGTTGTGGCCTTCCAAACCCGTAATCCTATCCACCGGGCCCATGAGTACATCACTAAAACAGCCCTTGAGACTGTTGATGGCCTCTTTATTAACCCACTGGTGGGTATGACTAAGTCTGACGATATCCCAGCAGATGTTCGAGTGAAGTGCTATGAGACTATCATGAGCCTTTACTATCCTAAGGATCGCACCTTGTTGGGTGTTTTCCCCGCAGCCATGCGCTATGCCGGTCCTCGTGAGGCAATTATGCATGCGATCGCACGTCAGAACTATGGTTGCACTCACTTCATTGTTGGTCGTGATCACGCTGGTGTCGGTGACTATTATGGGACCTACGACGCGCAGACGTTGTTCCGCGAGTTCAATGCAGATGAATTGAAAATTCAGCCCGTTAAGTTTGAGCATGCCTTCTACTGCAAACTGACTGGCGGTATGGCGACGGCTAAGACCAGCCCCAGCGCTAAGGAAGATCGCATTCACCTATCTGGCACCAAGGTTCGCGCCATGCTAAGAGACGGAAAGAAGCCACCTGCTGAGTTCACTCGTCCTGAGATTGCGCAGATTTTGATCGATTCTATGCAAGCTCCCGCGTTGAGTGCCGTTTAGATGCGATTTAGAAAATACGCGATCTAACCAAGATCATGATTCAAACAAGTTTGCCTGATATGGGTAAGCTTTAATCTGAGGCAGCCCCCCGTCCATGCGCAAGCTGACGGGGGGCTGCTAATAGTATGTCTGCCCATCACTCCTACGACTGCAAGCGCTTGTGCTCTTAATTGTACTCCTACTTGTTCTATCTAGATTTTCTGCGCCAATGCTGGTCGTGGTTAGACTCTTGTTGGCAACGATGTCAGCCTAGATGTCAGCCTATTTCTGGCAAGCACAACAACTTTTAGCTGAGACTTCGGTAACAAGTTAGTTGGCAGCCAAGAGCAACCCATTAGATCGATCGTTTAGGAAAGCTTTGCAAAAACCATGGCCATTTTAAAGCTTGTTGCAAGTATTAGACCGTCTGTACTGAGCAAAGCATAAAGTTCTGTGGAAGTTAGCAAGCTTATGGACCAATTGTTCTGGCAAGTCCGTAAGAATACAGATAAATACTAAGCTTAAAAATCTAACTATGTAATGCTCAAATCAAGGAAGTGGTTGTCCTGGATTTTACCTGGACTCATATTGATATTAGGAATAGGGTTAAGTCTAGGCCTGCAGGTACACAACCGCGATGGAGTATTTTTCAGCAGCGATGCGGGTTTAAAAGCCCTCCTGGCCCAACAGTTTAGCACTGGCACATGGCAGGCCTCCTTAGAGATTCCCCAACCAACCTGGGTGTTAACCCTCTGGCGACAGGGATTGTATCCCTTTGCACCGCCCTATGCCTATGAACAACAGGGCAATTACTTTATTACCTTTCCGTTTGCCTTTCCAGCGATTACCGCTCCGTTTTATGCGCTGATGGGCTACTACGGTTTTTATGTGGTGCCACTGGTTTCCCTGTGGATCATTTGGCTCCGGTTCTGGCAGCTGTGTCGGGTATGGCAAATCCGCTCACGATTCATCGCCCTCAGCTTGGGGCTAATGATTTTGGCATCGCCTCTGACCCTGTATGGAGCCATGTACTGGGAGCATACCCTGGCAGTAGCACTGGCCTTTTGGGGGCTGTCCGGGCTGTTGTTGCATGCTTTACCCCAGGGGGCAAACGATCGCATCAGCATCAATGAGGCCCTAGTGAATGGTGCCTGTATCGGACTGTCGGTATGGTTACGACCAGAGTTTTTGTGTATGGTCATCATCTTGGCAGCCATGACAGTGGCCAGCCATACATCTCGACTACCCAAACGATTATGGGTGATTGTGCCCCAGGGATTAACCCTGGGCTTAGTGATTGCCTTTACCGGGGCGATGGCGCTAACAGTATTGGGCCTACTTGGCGTTAACAGCGTTATTTATGGCCATCCCTTGGGCATCTATGTTTGGCACGCCCCCTTATCCCTTGGGCAAAGGTTCGCTCAGATTGGGCGTAATTATGGGTTCATGGTAGTTTCCCTGGTGCGTTATTTCCCGGCGGTGCTCCTGGCGTTGGGACTGCCCTGGATCATGCAGGGACGAACACGTGCTGCCAGCATGGTGCTGCTAGTGATAGGGGTGACGTTTGCGATCGCAGTTCCCCTGATTGCCCCATCTGGAGTCGACGATCCACAGTGGGGGCCTAGACTGTATCTAATCTTGGTACCGCTCACCGGTTTGATAGTGGCCGCTGGGCTCGATCAACTGTGGCCAGATAGCCCGAAACGCTGGGGTGCTATGGCCGCTGTAGCATTGATGCTAACGGTGGGAACCCATGCCAATCTGGTGAATGGCGGTCTGAATACCTACGTCGATCCTCAAACAAACTCTATTTCTCTGCCCAGTAACCATGGGCCTGTGGCCCCTGCCATTGCCGCCTTAGCCACCTATAACGAACCCTGGGTTGCCATGGCACAGCAGCAGATTGCCCAACAACTCTGGCCCAGTGCGCGATTGAAGACTTTTTTTCGCACCGAAACCGATGAGGCCATTGAGCAGTTAGCGTCAGAACTCGTCAACCAGGGCGAGTCGTCATTTCTATATATTTGCTATGCTGACGTCCCCTGTGCTGCCACTGGCAAAGGGACCCTAACCTCCGTATTATTCAGAGGGGATAATGATCATGACACCGCAATGAGTATATCCTTTAAGTCATTGGGTACCTTTGGTAAATATCCGTTCTATCGCGGACTTATACAGACTAAGCAGTAACCTAAATATTAACGAAACCGTAGTCTAAAACAATAGTTAAAGTACTATCAACTAACCCATACAGGTGAGTTGCATGCAATGGACCTGAACGGTAATTTATATCCCGGTGCTGCTGATCCGAACGATGATTCCATCTGTCAAATTTAGGCTTTTAGCAAGTTTTACGGAGCAATTCATCCTCTAAATCAGCAACAGCTATATCTCCTGTAGATATTTATCGATGACTTATATCTCTGAGCTGGTTAAGCCTCCCCAAGGGCCGCTAAGGATCGCATCTACCCCTGCGAATCTACCCTTTTCTCTGGTTATTCCCACCTATAACGAAAGCAAGAATGTCGGCAAGCTGGTGGCGCACCTGGTGGCGCTACTGGACAATCTGTTGCCAGACCAGTACGAGCTGATTGTAGTGGACGATGACAGCCCCGATAAAACTTGGGAAGTGGCCCAAAAGCTCACATCTCACTATCCCCAGCTACGGGTGATGCGG
The DNA here is from genome assembly GCF_011009555.1 of Adonisia turfae CCMR0081. Lineage (GTDB taxonomy): Bacteria > Cyanobacteriota > Cyanobacteriia > Phormidesmidales > Phormidesmidaceae > Leptothoe > Leptothoe turfae. The sequence goes on from NZ_QXHD01000004.1 coordinate 3,926,306, forward strand.
CGGCAGGAAGAACGAGGGTTATCGTCAGCGGTAATCCGAGGCTGGCAGGTGGCGCAGGGAGAAATTTTAGGCGTCATCGATGCGGATCTACAGCACCCACCTGAGACCCTGAAGCAAATGGTGAACCATGTGCAAGATGGGGCTGATCTATCCGTGGCCAGCCGTCATATTGAAGGGGGTGGCGTCAGTGACTGGAGCCCGTTGCGGCGTTTTTTGTCGCGCGGGGCGCAGATGTTGGGGCTGTTGATTTTACCCAGGGTTGTCGGTCGGGTGAGCGACCCCATGAGCGGTTATTTTATGGTGCGTCGCAGCGCCATTGCTGGCCATACCCTCAACCCCCTGGGCTACAAAATCCTGCTGGAGGTGATTGGTCGCGGCCATGTGGGCGACATTGCCGAGGTGGGCTATGTTTTCCAAGAGCGTAAGGCAGGAGAAAGCAAAGTCACCTGGAAACAGTATGTGGAGTATTTGGGCCATTTGGTACGGTTGCGATCTCAGGGTCGCATTGCCCGCATCCGTCAGAAATTTCCCATCGGTCGATTTTTGCGGTTTGGCCTGGTGGGGCTGAGCGGCGTGTTTGTGGATATGGCGGTGCTCTATTTGCTGAGTGACCCAAGCACCCTGGCCTGGGGGTTAACCCGCAGCAAAATTGTGGCGGGAGAAGTGGCGATTTTAAATAACTTTTTGTGGAATGATGCCTGGACCTTTGCAGACATTTCGCGATCGCAACAGGGTTGGGGAGCCCGGCTCAAACGATTCCTTAAATTTAATGTGGTCTGCCTGTCGGGGTTGGTGCTAAACGTGCTGCTGCTGAACCTGATCTTTAACGTCATCTTTGGGCAGCAATATCGATATTTAGCAAACTTGATTGCGATCGCAGTCGTTACCGCCTGGAATTTCTGGATGAACCTAAAGCTGAGCTGGCGTGTGACCCAAGTGAAGAAAACAAATTCTCAAGAGAAAAGTTAACCACTGCTGGCTTAGTAGAACTACCCTAGCCAGTAATTTTTAGCTTAAATTCTCTCAAGGCTTGATAATGAGCAAATGTCTTGCCACATCACCCCTGAAATTTTCAAGCACCTTTACAAGAAAAACAACAAGGGCTCTTATTAGTCATAGTTTTGTTTTGATTAGTAACAGCTACGGCCATGGGTTCGGAATATTAAACCAGTCTCATGTAATTACTGGGCAGTCCTTTTTGAGACTTACCCATGGGTTTACCTATCCTCAAAACTATCTCCGCAACGGTACTGCCAGCCATTGCATTTGATACCTTAGCCCAGGCAACCCAGGATGGGAAGGCAAAGAAAACAGTCAACTACCGTGCTGCTGTTCGGCTAAAAGTAGACGAGCTAATGCAGCAAGGCATTGAACAGTATCAGGCAAGTCTATTGGGGACGGCCCTTAAAACCTGGCAGTTGGCACTCAATATTTCCAGCGAACTTGGAGATCGACCCGGTGAAGGTAGAGTGCTGGGAAATCTGGGTCTGGTGTATAACAGTTTGGGGCAGTATGAGCGGGCGATTGATTGCTACGAAAAGAGTTTAGCCATTGTGCGTGACATTGGCGATCAAAAGCGAGAAGGAAGAGTCCTCGGCAATTTGGGCAGTGTTTACTTTAGCTTGGGGCAGCAGCAGCGGGCGATTCAACTGTATAGGCAGCGGCTGGTGATTGTTTGTGGACTCGGGGACCAGGTGGAGCATGGTAAAGCACTGGGAAATTTGGGCAATGCTTATTTTGCCCTGGGGCACTATGAACAGGCGATTGAAGTTTATTATAAACGACTTGCGATCGCCCGTGAAATTACCGATCGCCCTGGAGAAAGCGATACCCTCGGAAATCTGGGCAATGCCTATCTAAAACTGGGGGATTATGGGCGGGCCATCGACCTCTATGGACAACAGCTGGTAATTACGGTTGAGCTGGGTGACCAACAGGGGGAAGGCAATGCTCTGGGAAACTTAGGCGTAGGGTATCGCAACCTGGGACACTATGAAGAAGCCGTAGAATGTTATCAGCAACGGCTTGCGATCGCTCGCGAGATTGGCGACCGGCGAGGGGAAGAAAACACATTGAGAAATTTAGGATTCTTGTTTAAGTCTCAAGAACAACCGGAACTGACCATTCTCTTCTATGGGCAAGCAGTGAAGGTACAAGAAGAGATCCGTCAAGATTTCACGGACAGAACCTTGCTCCGGGCCTATACAGAGAAGGTTGCCGATACATACCATGCCCTGGCTGACGCCCTGTTTGAGCAGGGACATATTTGCAAAGCACAACAGATTCTCAACCTTCTCGCAGTTTAAGTCTCCTCAACTTAAGTCTCTTTAATCTGTTTAAGACCAGGGACTAACCATCGACCAAACTGGGCATAGAGGGCGGGAAGCACCAGTAGTGTGAGGGCCGTAGATGTAAACAAACCACCCAACACAACAATGGCTAGCGGCTGTAGAATTTCGTTCCCGGCTCCGCTTGCCAGGGCCAGGGGCAGCATTCCCAGGGCAGAGGTGAGGGCCGTCATCAAAATGGCATTGACTCGCTCTAAAGCCCCCTGGGCAATCACATCTTTGGAATGCATTCCCTGGGCAAATTTTCTGTTGTAGTTATCCACCAGCAACAATCCGTTGCGTACGGCCACACCAAACAGGGTAATAAAACCGATCAGTGAGGCAACGGACATAACCCCCCCCGTCAACAGCATGGAAACAATCCCACCCACCAGCGCTAAGGGCAGATTGACCATAATAGCCACAGTGGCCGGTAGAGATTTGACTGAGAAAAACATCAGTACGGCAATGGCGATGGCCGCCAGGAGGCTATACACCAGCAAACTGTTGGTAGCCCGCTGCTCAGATTCAAACTGACCGCCATACTGGATAAAGTAGCCATTGGGCAGAGTCACATTTTGGCGAATCTGGGTCTGAATATCGCCGACAACGCTACCTAAATCTCGCTCGGCTACATTGGCTGATACCACAATCAGTCGAGATACATCTTCTCGATTCACCACATTCGCCCCCATACCGTAGTCTACGGTGGCTACGGTCTCCAGCGGAATGCTCTCTCCAGTGGGTGTGGAGAGGGGGATTGCTCGAATCGCGTCCAGGCTATTGCGAGCAGAGTCTTGAAGACCGACGATAATGTCAATCAGTTGTTGGTTTTCAGGTATTTGGGAGACTATACGCCCGTTTAGGGCTGTTTCCACCAGCTCTGAGATGGCGGCCATATTGAGGCCGTAGGTGGCGGCGGCTTCGCGGTTGTACTGAATGTGTACCTGGCGAATGGGGAGCTGAGGTTCTAGCTGCAAGTCGACTACACCTGCAATAGGTTCGATTACATCGCGCACCTGTTCACCGATACTGCGTAATTCTGCCAGGTCAGAGCCAAAGATTTTGATTGCGATCGCACTCCTCACCCCAGACAGCACCTCATCCATCCGGTGGGAGATAAACCCGCCAATATTCGGTGCCACACCAGGCAGCTTAAGAAACGTCTCCCGTAGTTCTTGCACGCTGGCGTCTCGATCGCTCAGGGCCAGATCACTCAGTTCAATATCCACATGGGCCATGTTCACCCCGGCACCATCTGCATCCCCCGGTGCCCGTCCCGCCCGTACCTGCACCCATTCATATAAAGGGTTGTCCTGGAGAGACGTCGCTAAGGCATTGCCTGCACCATGGGTAATATCCAGTGAGATACCGGGAAACAACACCATGGAGTTCACAAGAGATTTCTCTTGAAACTCGGGTAAGAACACTCTCCCCAGGGAGGGCACCACAGTCACCGTTGCCACCAGTGCCGCCAATGCCCCTGCCAAAATCAGCTGGGGTGCTCTGATGGAGAGATTTAACAACGGGCGGTACAGCCGCTCCACCCAGCGCGATACCCAAGTCCCCTCCTGGGGCAGGGGCTGATTTGCCAGGAGAATCGCACAGAGTGCTGGAGAAAGGGTCATGGCCACCAGTGTGGAGGCCGCAATGGAGAACAGATAGGCCAAGCCCATGGGAGCAAAGATACGCCCTTCCACACCCGTCAGGCTAAAAATGGGAGCAAACACCACCACAATGATCACCGTGGAGAAAATCACCGCCAGCCGCACCTGTACCGAGGTTTCGTAAACCACCTGAAAAGGAGATTTAGGACCGCCCTCGGCCTGGTTGCGCCGTAGACCGCGATAGCAGTTCTCCATATCCACAATGGCGTCATCCACCACGGAACCAATGGCTACCACCAGTCCCCCCAGGGTCATGGTGTTGATGCCCAGGCCAAAGGTCTTCATAAACAACAAACCAATGAGCAAGGATAGGGGAATAGCACTCAGGGTGATAATCGCCGTACGCCAGTTCATTAAAAACAGCAGCATAATCACCGAGACAATGATGATGCCCTGCACCAGGGAGCCGCTGACATTGCGAATGGCAGAGTCAATAAAGTTGGACTGACGGAAGGTACGCACCACCTGCACATCCGTGGGAAAAGTGGGCTGCAAAGACGCCATGACAGCTTCCACAGCCTTAGTGACTGTGGGTGTGTCCACATCCGGCTGTTTGTTGATCATCAACACCACTGCGGGCTGGCCGTTAAAGCTAGCATCGCCGCGCTTGAGGGCTGCCCCGGTTTGCACCTGGGCCACATCCCGCAACAGAATTGGTTCACCGTCCTGAACCTTCACCACAGACTGTTGCAAATCGGCAATGGACTGCACCTGACCGATACCGCGCACCAGCAGTTCCTGGCCACCGCCAATTAGAAAACCGCCCGGCGCATTGGCATTGGCAGCCTGGGCCGCCTTGGTCACATCGTTGAGGGAGAGATTGAGCGCCCGCAGCTGTTCTGGGTCAACTAAGACCTGCTGCTGACGCTCTTCACCGCCGTAAACGGTTACCTGAGAAACACCGGGTACTGAGAGAATCTGGTTGCTGAGGGTGACCTCTACCAAACGGCGTAGCTCCATCAGTGAGGTTTGCCCGGTGTCTTCTACGGTAAAGGCATACTGCAGAATAGTGCCCAAGGGAGAAACGAGGGGAGAAATCTCAGGGGGATGGGTTCCCTCGGGGAGCTGGTTGGCCACCTGTTGCAGGCGTTCTGTAACGGCCTGACGGGCTCTGTAGATGTCAGCGTTTTGCTCAAATATCACCTGCACCATAGACAGACCTACCTTGGAAGACGATCTCACGGTGGTCACCCCTGGCAGACCATTTACGGCACTTTCCATAGGCACCGTAATCTGGGTTTCTACTTCCTCGGGGGCTAACCCAATGGCTTCCGTTTGAATATCCACCTGCGGTGGGGCAAAGGGGGGAAAGACATCCAGCGGCATCTGGGTGATGCTAAACGCTCCCCAAAGGGTGACGATAATGGCCAACATTACGATGAGCCATCGTTGGGCAATGGAGTTTTTTAGGATTCGATCCAGAATCGAGTTCAACATAGTGATCTGAGGGCGTCTGCCTGATTAGAGGAGTTCTTTTTTCTTGTTGCGACTGCTGACTAGCAGTGCGATCGCACTTCCCACAAAAATGACTCCGCCTGTGGCCAACGCTTTTAGCGGCAGACCACCGGACTGGTCGGCACTAACCTGAGCAACAGGTTGCTCTGAAGTTTCAAGAGTTTCAATGGTTTGGGCGACGGCGGTTGGAGAAGCCCCATCGGTTTCTAAGCCAGTGGCGGCCTGGGTTTTGCGTGATTCGGCATAGAGCGACAGACTGCCCTGGATGACCAGTTGCTCACCCACTGATAGACCTGCGGTGATTTCAATCAGTTCGCCCTGGGTAGGGCCAGTGACCACATCCACCGGTTCGTAGAAACTTTCATACTGCACAAACACCAATTGCCGACCGTTATCGTCCACAAGGGCCGTCACCGGAATTAGGACAGCGGCGCTGCCATCGGTGGCAGGTTCAATTGGGGCTACCTGAATCCCGAGCAGCGGGTCGGTTTCAGCATTGATTTCCACACGGTTCACGCCGCCCGTTGCCTGGAATTCATCCCCATGACCCACATGGGCAAGTGCCCCAGGAGGAGCGATAGAGAAGCTCAAGGCCAGTAGTGAACTAAACAACAAAACGAATTTCATATAACCTCCCAACGGTATCTGATAAAAGCTTCCACAGAGTGCCATAGGGCAGATGAAATCGAGGTGAAATGGACACAACTTCGGTAGTATTGGCTCGTAGTTGATTGCCGTCGTGTTATGCGGGTGCTGCTGGTAGAAGACGAAGAAGATCTGGGTCAGGCGATTAAGCAAGTGCTGATGGACGAAAAGTACGTCGTGGATTGGGTCACGGACGGTGGGCAGGCCTGGAACTTTCTAGAAAGCCAGTGGACCGATTACACGGTGGCAATTTTCGATTGGCTACTGCCGAAACTCTCAGGCTTAGAGCTATGCCAACGTGTCAGAGCACAGCAAAATCCGTTGCCCATCCTGATGTTGACAGCCCTGGGACAAGCAGAAAATCGGATTGCTGGCTTGGACGCTGGAGCCGATGATTATTTAGTGAAACCCTTTGTCATGGCGGAGTTGCTGGCAAGGTTGCGGGCGTTGCAACGACGTTCACCCCAGTGGCGACCCCAACAGCTGACGGTAGGGCCATTTACCCTGAATGATGCCAATACCACCCTGCAAGTTGACCTGGAGGATCAGCCCCAACAGGCAATTCCGTTAACGACAAAAGAATTCCAGGTGCTGGCCTATCTGATGCAAAACCCAAATCGCATTCTCTCCGGCAGTAAGATTCGCCAACAGCTGTGGGATTTGGACGAGGAACCCGTGAGCAATGTTGTTGCCGCCCAAATGCGCTTGCTGCGCCGCAAGTTAGCCCGCCACCATTGTGACTGTCCCATTGAAACAGTGCCAGGCCAGGGTTATCGGTTCGTTCCATGAAGACTAGCCAACAGTTATTTCGCCGCAGTCGTCTGCGGTTAGCTTTATGAAAACCAGCATAAGTCAACAGTTATTTCGCCGCAGTCGTCTGCGGTTAGCCCTGTGGTATGCCCTGGTGATGGGTGGCATTTTAAGTCTGTCGGGGTTGGTGATGTATCGTGCCCTCTTTCAAGCGCGCTGGGGAGCACTGGAGCGAGAAATTGAATCCATCGCGGGGACATTACACGACAGTTTGGAACCCATGCTGCCTGCATCGGCAACACCGGCCACCGTGCTACAACAGATTTTTCCAGATCTGTGCCTGGCCAATCAACCTTGCGATGATAGTCCCACTCTGATCGAGCGCCATACGATGGGGGTGAGCGATCGCACCACATATTACGTACGCCTGTTCGACCGCCGGGGCCAGCTGTTGGCCTTTTCCCCCAACCAACCCCAGCAACCTCAGGATCTGAATCCTGCCCCATGGCAAACGCTCCAGGTAGAGAATGGACCTCGCTACCATCAGTTCACGACGGTTTTGCATGGCGCTGCCCATGGCCATTCCGGTTCAAATGAGGTTCATACCCATGCCTCCTGGGGCTATTTGCAAATTGGCCGCACCCTGGCGGATTTTGATGCAGAAACTCAACGGATTCGCTGGACCCTAGCGTTAGGGTTACCCCTCACCCTGGGGCTGGTGGTGGTCTCTAGTTGGGGACTGTCAGGGGTAGCTATGCAGCCCATTTATCGGTCTTACCAGCAGCAGCAACAGTTCACGGCCAATGCAGCCCACGAACTGAGATCGCCCCTAGCTAGCCTATTAGCCACAGTGGAGGCCACCCTACGCCTATCCCCAGCTCAGCTTCAGGAGATTCCCCCCAGATTACAAACCATCGAACGGCAGGGACGGCGTCTGAGTCAGCTGATTGCAGATCTACTGCTGCTGACTAGCCTGGAACAAGCGGCTTCGGCCTCCTCCTTTAAACCTTGTTGTCTCAATGATCTGATCACCGATCTGACGGAGGAATACCAGGAACTGGCAATGACTGCCAATGTGGATCTAACTTGTCAGCTGCCCAGTGATGAGCTGTATGTATCGGGTCAGGAATCTCAACTTTACCGATTGGTGGCGAATTTAATTGACAATGCGATTCGCCACACACCTGCCTATGGGGTTGTTGCTGTTGATTTAACAGCTAGCGATCGCACCGCTATGATCACAGTTAAAGATACGGGTACGGGCATTCCAAAAACGGAACAGCCCCGAATTTTTGAGCGTTTTTATCGAGTGGATGGGGGACGCGATCGCAAAACAGGAGGAACCGGCTTAGGGTTAGCCATCGCCCAGGCCATTGTCTCGCGCCACCGAGGAACCCTCACCGTTGAAAGTGTTATGGGCCAGGGTAGCCTGTTCACCATCCATTTTTCTTGCCTTGCTGCCCATGGGGCGCACTAGAAAATTGTTGCCTGATGAGTTGAGGCCGCCCATAAGGTGCACCGTTAGAAAGTCAGTTAAAAAATCGCCACAAGTTGGGATTGACAAGATTTCGATACACTCACAATGAAGTAACCGATATCATTGTCAATTTGAATCGCATCATGAAACGCTTTTTAGTCTGGAGTATGGTAGCACTGCCACCAACCCTTCTTATTCTCCTATCCCTAAAACCGCTAGAAATTCATTCGATCCGTTTTCTTGGCTTTTTTGCTGCTGCGTTCGTAGCAATCCTGATCATGGCACTGAGGATAATTCCTGATCTTCAGTCTCAAAAGCGCTTTCGACAACAGGCGGCGGTATCACTCATCATGGTGGTTTCTATCATTGTATTTAACTGGCCGCTGAGGATAGCTTACGGGTTTTCCCGTCCTGCCTTTGACCAAGTGGCAGCACAGGTGATGACAGGAGAAACGTTAGAAACTCCCCGACGCATTGGCTGGTTTCGCATTGAACGCATTGAGGCTCCTGGCCCTGCCGCCAATGGCATTGATGACCAGGGTCTGCGTCTGTGGACTGGCGTTCACCCCCATGGAAATACTGGCTTTGTACAAGCGAGTCCCGATAATCTGCGGTTTAATTTGTGGAGCCATTTCAGATTAGATGAGACCTGGCAGTTTATTTCTGAGGACTAATTAAATGATAGGGAGACCGAATTACGGCGTTTCCCTAGAACGAATGGTTTGGGCAACTAGGCTTGCAAGCCGGTGGATATGATTACAAAGAGCCCAGTCTGTAGGGGACAATCCCTCGTTGTCATTGCTACGATGCGTCGCTAAGACAGCAGATTAACCATAAAATATTGGGGATATATATCCAATACCTTCATCAGGCCAAAGCCCAGGAGCCCAGTACCCAGGAGGGCTGCGCCGAAGCCGATGGTGTTCTTCACCCACAGGGTGCAAAATTCCACGTATTTATCCATAAGGAAAATGACGAAAAAGGTGCCTGCGATCGCATTGACTACACCTAAGTCCAGAGATGTGGCCACTGCGATCAATAGGGGACCACTGAGACAGGTAACAACGTTTCGTAGCCAATACTTTTCCTTCGCCACCCACTTAGACGACAGAATTAGCATCCCCACAAAATAGACAAATGTGCCAGTGAATAAAGCACCGGTTTGAAACACATCCAGCGATCTGGGTAAATAGTGCTGGGTGAGACCCAGGCCAAACAGGATTAAACAGGCAGCGGCAAAGGTGCCCTGACCAGCTTTATCAGTGCTGTCAAACCCGATGATGATGGTCAATGGCCCCGCTAACAAAATAAACCCAAAGTAGGCCACAAATGCTAGGGATGCCAGCACCCCCAGGGTAATACTCTGGTTCCACCAGGCTGCCCCGGCATAGACCGCGCAGCAGGTACCGGACACAAATTTGATATCTTTTCCAACCCCTTGAAAGAACGTTTTCCAGTTCTCCTGGCTATGGAGTAAGAGCAGGCTTAAAAAGAAGATGACCGCGCCGAAAAAATTTAGGGTGAGTCCCTTTTGCAAAAACATTAAACCGGCCCCCACTCCACAGAAGAGAACTTTATATGCGGTAATGGGTATCTTTTTCAGGAATTCTATAATTGACACGGCAACGGTCAAGACAAGGCCCGACAGAATTTGGAAAAGCTCTTTAATCACCCCAAAGCAGAGTAACCCCGTGCCTAATACGCTCACCATAACGGCCAGCACCCTGACGATTACTTGAATACGGAAAATTGCTTTAAACTGATTCCAGTGGCGTAGATCATTGACGGCAATGGTTTCACCCCGAATGTTTGATGCCTGGTCTGCATAGAACTGTCGCTGCGCGTTGCCCACCTCAGGAGATAACACATCCCTTGATTCCAGGTCATCTATCGTAAGAACATGGGTTCTTAATAGGGAGATGTCGTTATAGTCAGGGGCTGTATTTGCTGCGGATGCTGGTTGTACAAAACCAGTCAACAGAATGAACAGCAACAGCAGCGCACAGAAAATTCTTTTCATACCAAATCCAATTCGGTAAACCCGATTAACAATGGATAATTCTGTAGGGGCAATCTCTTGTAGTTCCCCTCTATCCACCCATTGATAATTATGATATGCAGGCTAACAGAGTAATGAGTTAACGGACATGCGCCTATCTAATTGGCACACTCGAATAAGGAGGAAAGCTCTGAGTTTATCGCTTACTCTCCAGAGTCTCTTCTAAGCATAAAAAAGAACGGCTGAGGCGACTCTTTAAAGTCCATCAGCCCCAACACAGTACTATCATTTAACTTCCTAAAGGTGTCATTAATAGGCAGATAGTCATAAATCATCGTGGCGCTGACTTTGCCACGGTATTCCATCATGCGCAGTCTAGCCTGACTTTGTTCTGTTTTCAGCAACGAGGTGGATAGACCCAGCAGTGGTTTCATAAAATCACTCTTGATGCCTGGCATGTTCAAAGCCCATTTCATCGCCATGGGCTGGGGGGCAACTTTAATAATCTCTCCCTGGCCATCTAAAAACAACAAGGGATGTACGGTCTCAGGGTCGATAAATTCTTTTCCGTACCAGTTGGATGCTTCTAGCATGCCATCCATAGGGTGGGAGGTGTGCAGTCCAGAGCCTTGCCAGCGACCAATCATAAACTCCAGATTGATGGGGTCTAGAGAATCGAATAGCTGCAAGGCTTTTTCGGTGGTGGTTTTGCCCGTTTGAAGAATTGCCTGACGGTTTTCTGGGGTTTCCATTATTTTTGTTGGGTCGGGTTAACCGAGATAGCCAACAGGATTGGTTTAGGATATCCCATGCTAAATTCAAATTCAGTAGCCCTGATCGAAAATAGCCAATTCTGTAGGGGCAATCCTTTGTGGTTGCCCTGCGACATTTACAGGCACCTGTCCAGAATCCTATTACCCATATTTCATCTTGGAAGATTTTGGCTAATGGCAATGATTACGTCTACTCAACGCCCCAGGCATTTAGCAAAGATGTTGCGCGCTCAACTTCAGCTTCATTCTCCTGTTGCTCATACAGTCGGCGAGCTTTTTGCAAAGAATCAACAGCGGCTTCTCGTCGGCCCTGTCCCCATAATGCCAAACCTAGGTTATACCGAGCACCCGCATCCTCAGGAAACTGACGAACAATTTGTCGATATGAAATGACTGCTCGAATATACTGCTCTCGCTCTAGCAGCATCGACCCAAACTCTGCCTGAGCTGGCACAAAACTAGGGTTCGCCTCAATCGTTTCCTCAAAATGAATAAATGCTGCAGCATTATCACCTCGCTCCTGCATGATCAGCGCTAGCTGATAATGACTTTCCCAATCCCGAGGGTTCGCTGAAATCGCACGTCGCAAAGATTCCTCCGCTTGACGTTCCCGACCCTGGTAAATCCAAATTTTAGCCAGGTTGCCATGGATACTACCCCGGTTACTATCAATCCGTAACGCCCGTTGCAACGGCTCTAATGCATCCTCAAAACGTTCTTGCTGCAAGTAAAGGAGACCAATTGCCTCATACACCTGGGCATTATTAGGTGCCAGGCGAGCAGCTTCTTCCAATGCATTGAGTGCCAGATCATACTCATTCTGCCTCAGCAACATATTGCCCAGCCCCAAATAAGCATTGGCCTCACTGGGAGCCATGCGCGTAATCGTACGGTAGGCATCTGCTGCCTCGGCATAGCGCTCTGCCTGATAAAGACCGTGGGCCAACCCATACCGGAATGACACATTGCGACTATCGCGATCAATGGCCTGGCGATAGCTCTCTACCGCTAGCTGATAGTCCCCCTTCAGAATCTGGAGATAGCCAATACCTGAATAAAGCCGCGCATTATTACGATCAATGGCCAGGGCCTCTTGGTAGGCTGCGATCGCAGCTGAATAGTTTTCGTTATCCACATTTTGCTGGGCCACCCGCAGCAGTTCCCCCAGCCGTTCCTCGTCCGCATCCGACAGCTCCGTCAGCTGAGTTTCCTGCTGAATTTCCTCAAGCGCTTCACTTTGAGCCAGCAAAACATCAGGGGGCTCAACCGCATTCGCCGCCACCGGCAAAAGCCAAAGCATCCCAGCAAGGGTGGCCACTAGCCTTAATTTTGGTGCGGGCGATAGTCCCATGGGTGTAGTAACCATTGACATTGATGTAGACTCCTCACTGACTCAAATAATTCTGCATTCAGCTGGCAGAACGCTACCCAGAGTTTGTGTCTTAATATGACGGTGCTGCTAATGGGATAGTCAATGATTTTAGCAACTACCGATACACTTCAAGGGAAAAATATTAAACAGTATTTGGGAATCGTCACCGCTGAGGTGATTTATGGTAGTAATATGCTCTGTGTCTAAGAAGCCTGATTTGCATAACTTTCAGGGCTTGGGGTCCAGGATTGAACTAAATTTGACTTAATTGTCACAGCCCCACAAGCGCTAAAACTAAAAACTGTCACTTCAGTCGCTATCCGCAGGGGTTTCATTGGCCTCGCTATCAAGCCAGCCTAAGTCCTCAGCAATTGCTTGCCTTGCTATTTCTTGCCAGTTCTTTATTCTACCGTCTTTGATTGCCTGTTTCATGCTGGGCGGCATTCGAATCGTCATCTTTTCTGTGCATGGCTCTGACCACTCATATTTTTGCTTAAACCCATATTCTGTAATGTTGGGGTTGCCTCCGGGTCTGCCTTTTGCCATTGGTCCTTATGAATGAACAACGCCCAGATCTACGCCACCCCCAACGCATTATCCGGGGCGAGGGTTAGGGCAGATCTGCAACGCTCGGCATGGGTGGCATCGGAAATAGTCCCGCCAATCTTATTTAAAGATTGAAGGTTCTCAGCTTTCCTTATAAAGAGTCGAATGTTTTGTTCTGAAACACGGGCATAGTACAAGCACAGTAATGCAGACTGTTATAGGGATGCAGATGGGATCATTCAGAATTTAGAATTTGGTGAGCACCCTTTCAACTTGACTGCTGAATGTCTTCGAAAGTTGCGGCTGGTTCTGCGCGATCTTACCCCCGAAAGCCACTGCGAGGCGATGAGTTTCATGGAGGACGTCTGTCCCTGTGACTGCATCGTTACGGGTGCATGACAATGCCGATATTACACTGATGTCACACGCAACCGTAACATTACTGATGCGTTACCATGGCTATGCACCAGGGGTTACCTCTACAATGGGTTCGCTTCCCTAACTGTCAAGGGCGTCTTGAGTGTAGTTTTCTCTAGGCAATCCTTTTGTACGTGAAGGATTGCCTAGAGAGTCAGGACAGGGGCAACTGTCCTGCTCTCATCTTCATTTCCTACATCTTTCAACTTTCTCCGCACTCTAGTCCCTCGTCAACTCATTAGCTCGTAGCCCTGGGCATAGATATTGCAGCCAAGCACAACCACCTTAGAGTGGCCTGAATCGTTCAACACTTTGAGCGCACGAGCATGACCTAAGGTATTCTCCTGAACCAAGAAGCTAGTGATCGGGCAGTTAATGCTGCTCTGATCAGGCTGGGTTTACAAGTTCAGGCAAGACCGTAAAAAGCCAAGCAACTATTAGAACGCACCAAGACACAATAAAAATAAGGCTCAATATGGAATTCAGGGAGGTCTGTGGCCTGAAGGGATAGACTAAACGGAAGTTGCGCAAGCAAAAATGGCATTAAACCTTTGCCCCATATGGAATAGAGGTCGTTTTTTTATGAGCACTTACTGGGTACACTACACCAATAGAAAAAATGACTCAAATGCTTGATGTTGGCCGGCTGTAGGCAACGTAATCTTGGCAGCAGTTAGGACGTACGCAGCGTACACTTTTCTTCTGAATTGCGATTGAGCACACCTTCAACAGACATGGCTACAATCATAGCCTGTACAACCCAGTAGTCAATACTTCTATGTCAATTTACATGGGTACAATGTGCCTTAACAAACCACCCTCTAGACCTTATTGTACAATGCTTAGAACCTGATTTCACTTGCGCAACTTCTGACTAAATGGCGAAATAGCTCTGTACCTGGGTTAAGAAATATCCTGAGCGTCATCGTTATCATTGTCATGACTGTGAGAGAGATTTTGATGACCTGACGAAAAGCATCTTTTCAGGGCGTCATCAGCCGCTTCGAGTCTGGGTTGTCTGCTTATATCTAATGGGGCTTAACCTCTCCAATCAACAGATTGCTAAAGAGCTAAATTTGAACAAAATGATGTGCAAAAAATGACGCATAAACTCCGTCAAGCGGTTGTTGATAAGGCCCCTGTAGTCACTCTTTCGGGAGACATCGAGTTTGATGAGGTCCATGTCAATACCATTGAGGGCGTTTGGTCACTGCTACGCTCCTGGTTACGGCCTCACCGAGGGATTTCACAAGGACATCTTCCCGTGTATCTGGGTTTCTTTGAGTTTATGCATAATGCCCGACGATGAGGAAAAGCATTATTAGCCAGTCTATTATGTAGCTACCGTACTCAGCTCACTCCTTAAAACGCATATTGAGCCTACATTTCTTCTTCACCTAGCGTCCTCGGATAGGGCAACTGATGCCGGGCGCAGGCTTTTTTGATGCGCAAAATCAGATCGGTCTTATAGACATATTCATCCCGTGCATCCATGGGATAGGATCTCAGCTTGAGGTGGGTTGCCCAGGTTTCTTCTGACACCACCACCATGACCGGCAGCTTAAGCTGGGTATAGCGACTGCTATAGGCGGCCTGGTACAAAATTTCGACGGCCAGTTCCGTATTGGCTTCGTGGGCAAAGTAAAACTCAGTCATCACCTGGGCTTCGAGTTGACCGCTGTTGGCATTGGAAATGGGATTGGTCCAGGTAACGTTGTGGGGAATGGTAACGGCGTTGTCGTCAGGGGTTTGTAGCCGCACACCCCGCAGGCCATAGTCAATCACTTCGCCATAATGGTCGCCAATTTGGATGCGATCGCCCATACGAAAGGGGCCTTCAAACAGGTTGACTACACCAGCAATGATGGAACTGGCATAGTCTTTAAAGGCAAAGCCTAGGGCAACGGCAATGGTACCTGTCAAGGCAAGCAGATTCGAGCCGGTTAGATTTAGGAATAGGGGCAACAAATAGGCAATGGTAACAATCAAGACGATACCCTTCAGAAAAGGGACTGACTGCTTGATAATTAGCCTGAAGCGACGCGGTACTTGCTCTGAAAGGATGTCAGTGCCAACCCGAATCAGGAATAGCAAACCATAGGCCGCTAACACGGCAAAACTGCCCTGCAGAATCTCTGATGTGTTGGGTCGCTTAAAGATATCGAGGACATCTGCCGATGTAGTGAGGTCCTGAGCTGTGGCAAGACTTGTCAGAGCCAGCAACGCTATGGTGGTCGCGATCGCAATCTTCACTCCCTTAACCATGGCTCCCCCTAAGCTTTTCCAATTAAAAAGTTGTTATTGCCAAGTTCTTTGTAGAGCTTGGGATAATGGGCCGGATGGACAATCAACCGACGACCGCGCTGACGGATAATGCCTTCGCGCCGTAGCACCTGCAATCGGGAGCGGATATTGCGTTCGGCTTCGCCCAGGCTAATGGCTAGGTGCGATCGCGTCATTTCTCGATGAATCAATAATGAATGCAGCAAATAGCGATCCATTGCTTCCAGGGTCATCAGCCCCGGTAACGTTGGTTTAGTGGGCAACAGTTCAATTAAGGCGGTTTCATTTGCGATCGCGCCTTCATCTGTTAACACATCAGCCTTAATTTGCAACGACTTGAGCCACAGCTGAGCCGCTGTACTAGCGATACCGTCTGCCGTGCTGGCCAGGCTATCCCAATAGCTATCATTTGCTTCCGAAAACTGCACCATGGGACCCGTTGCTTGGGTCTCTAAGTTGGTTTCAAGTAACGGAGCCAGCCAGGTTTTTAGCTCTGCCCCAGACAGTTTTGGCAATGAAATCGTCTGTTCAAAATAGGCACTGATCTGACAAACCCGTTCTAAAAAACTCCAAGACCAGTGATTACAGCCAAATACCCAAAAGCGAGAAGTGTCCTGGGCACTCAGGGTTTGCAAATATTCAATGCCCTCCCACCCTTCAATGCAGCGCAGAAAACAGGGCTCTAAACTAGACACCACCATGATGTTGGGCACATGGCGATCGAGATCTGTCTGGGTAACCGGCGTGGCAATTTCACTGGGCACCTCATCATCAGGCTCTAACTCCCGCTTAAGGTGTTGAGGCACCGTCAGCGGATCGGGTGGCCGATGATATCCCCCTAAGAAAAAACGCACTTCACAGTCAGGTAAATCCTGATGGACACTGGCTTTAAGGATCGGTCCAATCTCTTCCACCGGACGACCTAGCACCACCAGCGTATTATTCTCAACCTCAGGATTTGCCTGCCAGTCCTGCAATGCTTTAGTTAAGGATGCCTGAATAGCGGCTTGGTAGGGTTGAGGTGTCAGTAGCTGAGCCACCTGTTCGTTCACACTGTTGAGCACCCCCGGCGGCGCATTCACCAGTTCTTCGGTCGGCTCAGAGCTAGCAGAATGAGAAAACCGAGCTGGAATCGTTTTTAGTAAAGAGGAAAATTGTTTCCTCACCACGGTTACCTTATAAATAAGAACTGGTACCAATAGTACCGTTCTTTGATCCCTCTCGAATACTGGTTCTTCGTTTTTCGTTCTCCGTTTTTCGTTTTGGAAGCCTGTTGTGGCAAAACCACTTTAATTTGAGAGATATATTGAAGTTTCAAAAGAGGGCTAATTGGCTCAAAATTGCTAAAGGGGTTAAGAGATTGGTGAAAGCCCTATTTCTAGAGCTTCACAACCAAGTTTTCGCTACGCTTTGAGAAGTCTTACACCTATAGCAAACGGCCCTCAATTAGCGGTGGGTGCGGTGGGTTTTGCACCCACTGTGGGCTTCAGCTGAGAGTCATCGATCGCCAGCCTGGGCTGAATCATATCTGACAAAGACGGATTTAACAAAACAGTTCGAGGCAGCTCTTGTGTTGTGGACAGAATATTTACAACACGTCGCTTTTGATAGTGTTGAACAATATTACAGATAGTGCACATCTCCAGTTCACTCCTTAATTACAACTGCTTAATCTTTCTGAACGATGTAATAGTTATTTTGAAAATCATGGTCTAGCTGCTTAATCGTGACTTGGGTAAAGCCAGCATCTTTTAGCATAGACAGCGCTTTTTCTTCTCCCCACATCGCACCTAAGCCCATGCCTCCCTGGGCCAGAGATACCGTCATACAGTGCATACAAGAAACGGTATAAAGAAAGGGCGCTGCTGGGTGATCCATATTGCCTGCTACGTTGGTGGTAGCTCGAATATCTTGCATCAGATAAATACCGTCGGGTCGCAATGCACGATAAATATTCTTGAGAACAATATCGGGATGGGCCTGATCGTGAATCGCATCAAACGTAGTAATCAAGTCATACTGCTCAGGTGCATCAAAGAACGTGGCATCTTGTACTTCAAACTGAATATTAGATAGAGGGCGATACTGGCTCTCTTCACGGGCTGTGGTGATGGCCGATTCAGATAAATCAATGCCCCGAAATCGGCTATTCGGAAATAGTTTTGCCATTGTGTTGAGGGCACGACCGCTACCACAGCCCAAATCCAATACTTGTATGCCTTGTTTTAGGTCATCCATCAGCCCTGGTACTAAAGGCAACACATATTCTGTTAAAGCTGACACCGTTGTTTGACCACTATCTTCCGCCATCACCGGATGGAATCGCTTAAATTGAGCGTAGGGCACACCCCCCCCGTCATAAAAACAGTCAATAATCGGATCCTCCACAGTCCCTAACAGAGGGATATATTGAGCAAAGGCGGCAATGTTGTCAGGGCTAGCCGCACGGGTGAGCACAGCCGCATACTCACGGGGTAGGAAATAGGTATCCTCTTCCGTGTCATAGGTGATAAATCGGCCCGTCACCATTGCCCCCAGCCATTCACGCACATAGCGCTCATTAAGTCCGGCAGCATCAGCAATCTGCTGGCTGGTGGCAGGCGGCAGTTCAGCTAGCGTGTCAAATAGCTCAGTACGGTGGCCAATGGAGGTCATCAGTGCCAACGCGCCATTGTTTAGGATATCTAGCAAGCGCTCAGCAAACGCTTCAGTTAAGTCAGCGGATGTCGTCATGGTCAGTTCTCCACATTGCAGGTGATGGTCTAACCCTAATCAACCCAACGTTCTACCTCCGTTCCCACACCGTTCCCACCCAAATGTAGAATCCTCAACTGAGGTTATATGAGGTTCACTCAAACAAATTACAATGGACTGCAAGGACGATTGCAGCTGTTATAAGGTGCGGGTGTTGACTGTGGGCAAGCAGTTCCTAAAGGTGTCTTTGCTGGGCAGCTTTCACATTGTCCAAGCAGGAGCAGGCAGTGTAGAGTTGCGATCGCGATCGCAACACCTGCTCGCCTATCTAATTTTGCATCGCCATGCCCCCCAGTCTCGTCAACGTATTGCTGGACAGTTATGGCCAGATTCCGCCGACACTCAAGACCGCACGAATCTAAGAAAAGAACTGCACTATCTGCGGCACACCTGTCCTGCCATCGAGCAGCTAATCACTATCACCAAATCCACACTACACTGGCAGCCACAGATTCCCTGTGAAGTGGATCTTGATATTTTTGAAACTGCCCTAGCCTCAGCAGCGGAGGCAGACGGAGCTGCCGCTGTTGGTTTTCTTGAAACTGCCATCAAAGTCTATCAAGGGGATCTGTGGCCAGACTGTGATGCTGACTGGATTTATAGCGAGCAAGAACATCTCAGAAAAAGCTATGGCCAGGCCTTGGCTCAGCTGACTCGACAGCTGCAGGCCCTGGGTGAAATAACCAAAGCGATCGCAACGGGACAGCAGTGGTTACAGGCTGAACCTCTCGAAGAAAGTGCTTATCAGACGTTGATGGCCCTTTACGGGAAAATAGGAGACCGCTCCACCGCCTTGCAGTTGTACCACCAGTGCATGACTACCCTGCAAACGGAATTAGGGGTACCTCCCAGCCCTACAACAGCGAACATTTATCAGCAGCTATTGTTAGCAGAGGAAAGTGCTGTTAGGACAACAACAGAAGCTCTTCAATCTGCACAGTCTGCTTCAGCTATACCATTGTCTCTGGCTGCCCCCAATGCTACGAGCACCTTAGTTGGACGGGAGCAGTTGTTTGGCAGCTTAGAGCAATGGCTGTTATCGACCTTGGACAAGCCTGAACCTTTATTATTACTAACCGGAGAGCCTGGCATTGGCAAAACTCGACTGCTGGAAGCCTTAGCGAAGAGTGCGGCTCGAGACAGCTGGCATACTTGCTGGGGAAGTGCCTTTGCAGCAGAGCAGCTGCGTTCCTACGGCGTGTGGATAGATTTACTGCGTACCGCCCATCTCTCTGAGTCCTTTCCCCAGCTAGGGGATACCTCAAACAATTTACAAAATCGGGGACAGCTGTTGGACGCTATGGTGCAGAGCTTGAGGGCTATAGCCAGTCCTGAACAGCCTCTATTGCTTTTATTTGATGATATTCACTGGTTAGATGACGCGTCAACGGCACTGCTACACTATGTCTTTCGTCTAATGGGGCAAGGGCCATTGCGCATTGCCTGTGCCGCTCGACAACAAGAACTGCAAGAAAATTCAGCCGTTCTTACCTTAATCAAGTCCCTACGGCGGGCTAAACGACTACAGGAGATAGCCGTTCCTCCCCTGTCGGCTAAGGCGATAGGGGCACTCGTCACACCGCTGCTCAACTCCGAAGATGGAGCCAAACCACTAGATACTCAAAAAATCTCTCAACAAATCTACAGCGACAGCGGTGGTAATCCGTTATTTTCCTTAGAAGTCGCACGGGCCAATACTGGAGAGACCAGTGATCTACAGGGATTAATTGACGATCGTTTGCAGCGACTGGATGGAGCCGCAAGAGACTTGATTCCTTGGGCCGCAGCGCTAGGACGACGCTTTAATCCAGAGATTTTGGCCCTGGCGGCCAGCTACCCACCCATGCAGTTTCTGTTGGCCATGGAACAATTGGAACACCAACAGATTGTGCAGCCCGTTAACCCAGGGGCCTCAGCCAGCTTTGATGAACAGGGTAACTATGATTTTGTTCATGATTTGGTGCGCCAGGCAGCCTACAATCAGCTGTCGTTGCCCCGCCGTCGCATTATCCATGGTCAACTGGCTAAAATCCTGGAATCCCAAATGGTGGAGGATGATTTAGCCAGCCAGGTGGCCTACCATGCGGGTCTGGCGGGTAACCATGCCTTGGCGGCTAAGTCCTGTGTCACTGCTGCCAGCCGCAGTTTACGGCTGTTTGCCTATACAGATGTGATGCAGCTGGTAAATCGGGGGTTAGAACATAGCCATTACTTGCCCAGTTGCGATCGCATCCTCTACTCCACCCAACTCCTGCGCACAAGAGTTTTAGCCGGTGTATCCACATCAGACGCCACCACTGTAGAAGCTCAAATCCAGCAACAGTTAGCGGATTTGGTGGGTCTAAATCTGCCAGAAGCAGAAGCCGCTGCGCGACAGGCCCTTGCTTTCTTAAAGTACACCCAAGAGAACTTGACCGATGTGCATCAACAATGTTTAGAAGCCATAGAGGTTATGCCTCCAATTCCCCGGCTACAGGCAGAAAATCTAGCCGCGAATGGCTGCTGTTTAGCTGAAATTGAACGGGATATGGATCGGGCTGAAGCCATTTTATTGGAAGCCCAATCTCTGGCCAACCCGCTGGGTGCATCCATCAGCGACATTCATTTAGGACTAGGCTGCATTTATCGTTACCGTGGCGACTATGACCTAGCTCAGCAGCAGCTAACAACCGCCCTGCAAGTAGCTCAAAGTCACACACCCAATCAGCGCGATCAGCTAAATGAGAGCCATAGTCTCGCCAATCTGGCCATGAACAGTTGGGACCGCCAACAGCCTGACCCTGGCTATGCCAACGCCCTACTGGAGTTAGCGCCTAACCTACCCCAGGGGAGTAATGCCACCTTTGCAGACGCCTTAATTGCCCTATACGCCTATGGCAACAACCCAGACCAGACAGGTCAAACAGCTCTGACGGAGACATTGAGCCAACTTGATCAGCTGGATGCTCAACGGAAACGAGTTTTTATCGCCAGCCATGCTGCTGAGATTGCCCTCCGGCAAGAGGACGGGGTCATCGCTCTCACCTATGCAAGCATAGCTAGCCAAGCGGCTAACATTGTTGAGCATCCCAACGATATGGCTGTGGCAAATGCCCTGTGTGTTCTCAGTGCTAGTCTGCTAGACGATCACACAACGCGGCATCACCATTGGCAATTGTTACAGGCATTGCCTGCTACTAACTTAAGTAGTCGGGCTCAGCTGTTAATCGCCGAAGCTAAACAGACTGTGAAGCAAGGGGAAAAACGAATCGAAGACTGAGATAGTATCCCCATAACGCAATTTCTTTGTTTACGGATGACATCACCATGGCCCTTATTGTTGTCGAAACTACGTACGATCCCCCCATTGACCAGGCACTGTGGGATGAGCTAGTGGAGCGGTCAGCCCCCTGCATGACAGAGCGTAATGTCATCTGGAAACGCACCTATTTATCGCGCGATCGCAAACGCAGTATCTGTGAGCTTGACGCGGCTGATGCTGACACAGTCCGGGCTGCTTATCAACGAGGCAATGTCCCCTATGACACCATTTGGTCAGCCGATTTAGTGGATGAGCTACCGGCAAGTATCGAGAAATCATAGGGCCTACACCCAGGGAACGCCCAAAAGACGGTTAGGGAACGCAGCAGTTTCTATTCTTGAATCATGAAAATTCCAACTCTTTTTGGAGCCCATGATGACAACGATAGACTCCCTAACCTCACTGACCATTGAAGGTAATACTCCACCGTTTGACACCGACAAGTCTGCAGACTTTGCCGAAAACTTGCTCAACATCCTCAACAGTGGTGCCCTGGCCCATATGCTATCCATTGGCCATCGCACCGGGCTATTGGACACGCTAGCTGAACTGCCGCCTGCCACCAGTCAACAAATTGCCGATGCGGCCAAACTGAATGAACGCTATGTTCGCGAGTGGTTAGGGGCCATGGTCACTGGCCACATTGTCATTTACTACAGTGGCAACAAAACCTACCGGCTACCGGCTGAACATGCCGCCTGGCTCACCCGCAGCGCCAGCCCTAACAACATGGCCACCACCATGCAGTTTATTCCCCTCATTGGGGGTGTCGAAGATGCCATTGTCGATTGTTTCCACCAGGGTGGCGGCGTTCCCTATGCGGCCTATCAGCGTTTCCATACGGTGATGGCAGAAGAAAGTGCGCAAACTGTCATCACCGCCCTTGAAACCCAGATTTTACCCCTGGTCCTTGGCTTAAAGGAACAACTGGCTGAAGGCATCTCTGTCGTTGATATCGGCTGTGGACAGGGACGTATATTACACACCCTGGCCAGCTGGTTCCCCAACAGTCGCTTTGTCGGCTATGACCTATCTAGCGACGTCATTACCTGGGCCAAGGCCGAATCACAACGGCTGGGGCTACAAAATGTGACATTTCAGGTACAAGATGCAGCCTTGATTGTGGAAGAAAATCAGTATGACCTGGCACTCTCATTTGATGCCATTCACGACCAGGCACAGCCAGGTATCGTCTTACAAAATATCTACCGAGCCCTGCGACCAGAAGGGCTCTATCTCATGCAGGAGATTCAAGCATCTAGCAACCTAGAGGATAATCTAAATCATCCTGTAGGACCATTGTTGTATAGCATTTCCTGTAATCATTGCACTGCCGTTTCCCTAGCAGCAGGCGGTCCGGGGCTGGGAGCCATGTGGGGTCAAGAACTGGCCCTGGAAATGCTACAGACTGCGGGCTTTAGCAACATCGAAGTACAACAGCTGGAAAACGACTTCCAGAACACCTATTATCTCGCCCGCAGGCTCTCTCAATAGCGCCAGGTGCATGGGCGCTAAAGCACTCACCACAGCAATGATGATCACCTAAAAACCAGCGAAATTGATTGATTAGCCCCTGTTTCTTTAAGTCTGGCCACATGAAAAATTTTCTCTCTTCCATTATGATTTCCCACCGTAAACAGCTGCTGATTGTAGGCCTTGGTCTGGGCCTAATGGTGATAGCGGCTAAGTTAACCCAGTCAAACGTGTATGCATCAGACCCTGTTATTCAGAACGAACAACAGTTAAACACACCACAATCGGATACGGATGATTTCTCAGAAATTATTCATCAGATTTTTCCCTAAAAGCCTTGCAATTAGATTAGTTCAGCAGCGTAACACCTGCAGTCATCCCTATCAAACCTATGATGCGACTTTTGAAAACAGGGGTTAGTGCAGCCCTAATTTCCACCATAATCAGTGCTCCAACACTGGCTGCCACCCTGACACCAACCGAACAGGTGCAGCAGGCAGTGAACTGGTTCACGGGCTTCTTTACCAACCAGGCACAGGTTAACAGTGACCCTGCCGTGCCGCTGCTGACCATGGAAAACTGTGCCGTACCGACCAGCAGCACAACGACCTCGCAATATGTCCA
Organism: Adonisia turfae CCMR0081; assembly: GCF_011009555.1. GTDB lineage: Bacteria > Cyanobacteriota > Cyanobacteriia > Phormidesmidales > Phormidesmidaceae > Leptothoe > Leptothoe turfae. Next base: position 3,950,169 of record NZ_QXHD01000004.1, read on the forward strand.
TTTAGAACAATTTTTGGGTGACACAGGTGGGTTACTCCGCACCCGAGCCTATGGATTTAGCCCTGGAACCACAGGTGTTGACCTGAGCATATTTAGCTATCGCAATCTCGGCACTGCCCTAGGCACCTGTGACCAAGCAACGGCCATTTCAGACCTGAGCGATCTCCTCACACCCAGCTGTGACCTGACATTAACCTACAGAGAAGACGAGTTTTTTGGCACCAATGTCCCAACGGGCTGTCCCACCAGCTTCCCAGTGCCCGGCAGCACCGTAGTTTCAATAGTGACCATCGCCGCCAATACCGTTGACTCCACCGATACATTTCTCTTACCCAACGGCGGAGCCATTGGCACTCCTATCACCTTGAATCGTGTGAGCACACCTGAACCGACATTGATCGTTGGCGTTATCGCGGTAGGATTACTAGCAACCGCTGGTTACAAACGACCATAGGACTAAGCGTCAGCAAATTCTCCGTTTCTGCAATTTCAAGTTGCGAGCTCAACTTAAAATTCAAAATTCAAAACTCGCCTTAGTCTCCAAACACCTGCCCCGTACCAGCCTGCTACAGCTTTAGAGAAGACATCATGGAATCAAGTTTTTTAACCGCAGTTTTTCTACCGCTAGCCCTGTTTATCATCATGTTAGGCATGGGGCTGAGCCTGACAACTCGCGATTTCCAAAGGATTCTGACCGAACCTAAAGCTGTCATTCTTGGACTGGTTGCTCAGCTAATTATGCTGCCAGTGGTTGGCTTTTTGTTAGCTAGCCTTTTCCCACTCTCACCGGAGTTGGCCGTTGGTGTGATGATTTTAGCCGCATGCCCAGGCGGTCCCACATCCAACATGGTGACCTACCTGGTGCAGGGAAATGTTGCACTTTCTATAACCCTGACAGCTATTAGCAGCCTGATTACAATCGTTACTATCCCCCTCGTGGTTAACTTTGCCATGCAACAGTTTATGGGGGAGGCAGCAGCTATACAACTTTCTTTTTTAACAACGGTTATTCAAATTGCCGTCATTACCCTCATTCCTGTTTCCATCGGCATGGCGCTTCATCACTACGTCCCCAGGTTTGCCGCCAAGGTGGAAAAGTGGGTTAAGTGGCTGTCGTTGTTTTTCTTGGCGCTAATTATTGTTGGTCTGCTGGCCAAAGAACGGGCCAATGTCGCCAGCTTTTTTGTCCAGGTGGGTGGAGTCACGCTGGCTTTAAATGTGCTGACCATGGGATTGGGATTTGCGATCGCAACCCTCGCCAAGCTCGACGCCCGCAGTACAAAAGCCATCACCGTTGAAGTGGGTATTCAGAATGGCACCCTAGCCATCGCCATTGCCAGTGCACCCACCTTTTTAAATACCCCCAGCATGGCAATTCCCGCCGCCATCTATGCCCTAATCATGTTTGCCACCAGTGCAGGTTTTGCCTGGCTAATCCGCTACAAGAAAGCGGTGTCTGCCAGTTCACAACAACAGACGCCAGAGAGTAGCGAAAGTCGTTTATGAAGCTATCCATCTACGGCCACCGGATATACATAGAGCATTGGCAGCACGAAAGCTGGTTTTGCTGACTTTGCCCCTCAGCTGAACGTGTTCAGGGATCAGAATCTAGCCCATCACTAAGGGGACTGTTACTCCTACGACTGATGTAAAAAAGGCAATACAAACCAGAGGGGGGCCTTCTGATCGAGAGTTACCCTGGCCGTTGCATGCATACCGGCCAAAGGAATCATATTGAGACTGCTCGCCGACCACTTATAACCACTACTCGTATCAGGATCAGGTGTCAGTTCTATCAACACCTCAATCGTTGCAGGAGCCGTTGGATCTTCTAATTCACGTACCCCATCCAGGGTCATTACCATCGGTAGTGATACTTCACTGACTTTACCCTCAATGCCACCAGCCGCTTGCTTATTACCTTCCACATCCGGGATCAGCAGTACGTCCATACCGCGCTCAATCTGAGCCAGCTCCCCACTGGGAAAATGAGCCACACCCACCAGCTCACCAGACTCCCCCTCAGCATAGGCCAAAATGGCATGGCTGCTTGTAGTTACTGGGATCCGACCCTCACAGGCCCAAACAATAGTAGCCCCCAGCAGCCCACCAATCGTCGCTAGAGGCAGCCAACTGCGCGGAGAAACGATTTGCATAAGCTGATCAAGCTGCTCTGGCGACGATAAACGCTCCAAAGCTTCTTGACGAAAAATACTACTGTCGCCCATCCGAAATCTGGCCTCTAATAACGAAGGTTGATAATCCAGTAAAATTCACCTATTATCTATGCCCTTATAGCAAAAAGTTTAGCTTTTTTGGAGATACTCAGGAGATTTTAAGTATTCGAGATGCATTTACGTAGAATCTCTGACAATTGGCTTTTTATCTCTTAATAAATCCTCAGAAAACTCGTTGAAAGCCAACGGATCATTAAAAGTTCATGAGAAGTCACCCAAACCTCTTCCATTTTTTGACATGCTCGATATTATTGGAAAGTCCTGCATTGTGCATTTGACGATTGAACAGGACTTCCGTTGTTTCTACATTGAGGTAACTTCCATGGAAGAGCAGAACAAGAACGTTACTGACGAGCAATTGTCTGATGATCAACTAAAGGATGTTGCAGGCGGTAACAAGCTTCATGAGCAGCGTCTTGAGCACTTGGACAACCAGTCCAAGAGCGTTAAAGATATTCAAGCAGAGCGCCTTGATCAGCTTGATGAGCGTACAAAGTAAGTCCAGTAACATCTAGATACAGTGACTCAGACCATGGGTTATCTGTATTAATGCTCAAAAAGTAATAGCCCTGCTAGCTCAAAAACTAGCAGGGCTATTTTTATGCCTAATACGTCTGCAACTCCTAACACTTCTATCACTTCTGCCACTGTTGTTTGTTGCTTTTTTTATCAAAATATTGTTGATGTTCTTCAGTGGCTAACCAATAGGCAGTCGCCGCAACAATTTCAGTCACTATTGGTTTACTATATTGACTCGCAACAGTTCGCTTAGATTGGTGGGCTAGCTGTTGTTGTTCTTCGGTGTGATAAAAAATTACTGAACGATATTGTTCTCCACGATCAGCACCTTGACGATTAAGACTCGTCGGATCGTGGATTTTCCAAAAAGTTACTAATAGTGCTTCATAGCTAATTATGGCCGAATCGTATTCTATTTGAGCCACTTCAGCATGGCCAGTAATGCGAGAGAGTACGTCCAAATAACATGGGTTTTCAAAATGTCCCCCCATGTAGCCCACGGACGTTTTGGTTACCCCTGACAGTGAGCGAAATGCCCGTTCTACTCCCCAAAAACAACCGGCTCCAAATGTTGCCACTGCAACCATTTCAGTAATCTCCGACACATTATTTTCACTGAGATAAGTCGAGTAAAGCTGACTCACCTATCTAGTAGTGTAACGGTCGATGAAACCAAGGTAATTGTTCAAACTGTGTTCACAGGATTGTCTTGGCATCTGTTCAACTTCGAGATGCTACTGTCCGTGGGGCTCTATCTCAAAAGCAAGTTAATTCAAATCGTTCTTACAGAGCACCCATGGGGCTTAATTCACAGGCCAGCACACTAGTTTTAGCAATCGGCATCATACTCACAAGCTGTGGCGGTGGCGGCGGCAACGAAGACAAGGCTAGCAGCGGCACAACAGAACCACCCTCTGCCATCGAAAATAGTTGTACAACTATTTTGGCAGAACTGTTTGCCGACCTGCTGACCGAAACCAATACTATTCGTCAACAAAATGGAGCAAGGCCACTGAGTTTTTCTTATCGGCTAGGCAGAGCGGCGCAAGCCCATGCCCAAAATATGGCGACTGAAAATTATTTTAGCCATAGAAGTTCCAATGGTTCAACCCTTGCGGATCGGATTACGAGAGTCAACTATGATTACAGTACCGCTGGTGAAAATATTGCAGCTGGCTACGATTCAGCTGCCTCGGTGGTAACAGCCTGGTTCAATAGCCCTGGCCATAAAGAGAATTTGCTCAATACAACCTATACCGACATTGGTTTTGGTTTGCATTTTGACAGTCGTTCTACCTATGGCAATTATTGGGTACAAAACTTTGGTCACGCTGATAGCCTTGCCAGTCATGATGAGCGTGCCTACATTCCTGATGAGGGTGACTGCAGCATTGGTGACAATATCGCTAGCAACTATACAGCTGTTCTAAACAATGTAATTGTGGCTGATGTTGCTCCATTATCGAGTAGCCATCACCATCAGCCCGTGAGTACTATGGAGCCTACCCTGGGTTTAGGAGTTCTATTTGCGGCCTTAGGGTTCAGCTGTTCTAGAAAGAAAGTTTAAAGGACTTCCATCATTTAAACTTTAAAGAAGGGTATCCACAAGGGAGTGCCCCTACAGGATTGTTCATTTTTAATTATGTTTACTCTTCAACCTTGGGATCAAAGAGTTCTTGCCCTGATTGATAAAACGTCAGACCGCTAACAGTTTCTGCTATAGCACCCTGAGATACATCACCCCAAAAATGGCGGTAAGATGCCTGCTTAACCAAGTGCCGCTCCCCCGAGTCCGTACCTTAGTGCAAGAGGAGTGTAGCGGATGATAATGCTTTAAAGTAGCCCCATCTGGAGTTTTTTGATACTTCCCAGGAATAAGTCTGATGATGAATGGTTCGATTTAGGTAGCTGGCAAAATCCAAGGCTACTGCACGCCGATCCGTTCGACCGTATCTTGCTCGGTCCGATCACATCAGGTGAGGGTGACCATCAGAATAGCTTTGTCAGGTATTTGCGTCTGTTCTTTGGACTATCATCCTTGTTCCGGCGCAGCGCGGTTGCTAAACAGCACTCATAATGTCCTCGTATTCTTGGCAGCTCAGTATTTTGGGGCTAACGATAGGAATTCCAGAGTCTACCAAGAAGAAGGGCGTCTGTTTATAACTTCCATCAATACGTGCCCTGAAAATTCTAGTTACATTACGGATGATTGTAACGATGAGGTCTACTGGGTTCGATTTTATTTCTCCTTTTGAATATGTTGTATTAACAGGTATGCATGTAGCCCCAAAGGCATTATCCAGTGTGATCTCGGACGACTCTAAACAGTTATGGACAAGGCCAATGAAAGACATTTTATAGATTGGTAAAGTATTTCCGATCGGTGTATTACAGCAAGTCGTATACCAGCGCAGTAAACCAGTTTCAGTAAGTCGCACACATGCTAATACTTCAGTTCCTTGAGTAAAGGAAATATTTTTTGGCAGCGTCTGAACAATGTCTGTCCCACCATGACGATCAAGGATTTCACTCCCTTTGCCTAGAAAGTGAGCAAATGCCTGACAATCCTGGCAATAGCAGATGACCCGATTCGCATGGGTGACATCATCAACAGTACCTTTAAGGCAACCACATTGACACTGTATTGGATGGCTCATGTCTCATTTCCCCAATAAACAGAACTTAATTGCTTTTGCTGTCTAACTGCTGTTTATCTATTATTAGATCCACGATCTACCTTTTCCATCTATCTCCCTACAAAGAGTTGCTATATTGCAAACGTTCAGTCTATCCAGCCCAATCAGGAAGATAGGCTACAAACTATCCCTAGGGAGACACGGAGACGGGGAGAGCTTGAGCAATAACCGATCTCTGCGTCTCACCCTGCCCGTGTCAGTCCTACTCACAATTTAGACCTTGATAGACTACTCGGCTTTTTTTAGCAATGTTTTGCTGTAAGCAAATTTTAGATGAATAATGATCTGAAGTTGATTGGTGGTGGCTGATGTCTAAATTACGTTTGGGCTTAGAGTGGTTTTTAAATCCAGATCATGTGCCTCTATTAGTAGGTCTTGAGCAAGGATGGTTTGCGGACGTTGGTTTGGACTTAGAACTGGTTGAACCCTCAGAGCATGTGGATGCGATCGCAGAACTGCAAGCTGGCACCCTCGATATCGCGGTTACAGAGCCGGTTCATCTGGTAGAAGATCGAGGTAAGGGCCATGCCGTGGTGGGTTGGGCTCGCTTTTTGCATACCAATGGTGGCGTCATGTACTTTACAGGACGCGGTATCGAGCGACCGAAAGATATGGTGGGCAAGCGCATACAGTACCCCGGTGCACCGTCTGCGTTAGGGCGGGCCATCGCTAAAACCATGATTGAGGCCGATGGCGGTGACTTTACTGAAGATGCCATCACCTCTGTCGATAATGGCTTTTTGCATACCGATGCACTGATTGAGGACAAGGCCGATCTGGCAACGCTGGTGTTCTACAACTTTGAAGTGATCGAAGCTCGACAGAGCGGTTATGATGCTCAGTTTTTTGCGCTTAAAGATTGGGGCGTTCCTGATTTTTGCCAGCTTATTCTGATTGCAACGCCCGAATTGTTGCAACAGCGGCGACAAGACTTGCAGGTATTTTTGAAGGTATTACGACGGGGGATTGACTTTATTCACCAGCATCCTCAAGCGGCCCAAGCCATTTACGACCAGCGTACCGGAGCCTATGCAGGCGATCAGACCGGGCAAGCCATCTACGATGCAACAATCTCTTGTTTTACCCACGACTTTTCCATGAGTGCGGATTACTACGATCGTCTACAAGCCTGGATGCACAACACCGGACAGATTCCCCAATGCTTGTCAGCTAACGACTATTGGACTAACGCACTGGCACTTTAGATGTTTTTATTTTTTATTCAGAAACCGGCTCACTGATGATAAAACGACCCACCAACATTTACGACCAATACCACGCCCACGTTTATTTCGATGGCAGTTCTGTGGCAGCAGCCTCCTCACTATGTCAGAAGGCTGGAGAACTGTTTGGAGTGAAAATAGGCCGATTCCATCAGAAACCCATTGGACCGCACCCTTGCCGGAGCTGTCAACTGGCATTTGATAAAACCCAGTTTGATCAGCTGATCCCATGGCTGGAAAATAACCGAGGAGATTTCACGGTGCTTGTCCATGGGCTGACAGGAAACGATCTGCAAGATCATACTGAACATGCTTCCTGGCTCGGAAAGCCTATGCCACTAAATCTATTGATCTTCGGGGATTAGCATGGGTCTAAACAAAGCTCTTTAAGCGATGGAAACTCACTCTGGCCATTGTGCCTTAGGGAGGAAAAACTGACCCCTAACGTAACTAATCAAAGCCCATTCAGCCAGTTCAAAATTGATTCATTGACCACCTCTGGGCGTTCATCATGGGGACAATGGCCAGTCTGAGGGATGGCCTGAAAGGTCGTTGGTGGCTGGGCACTGGGGGACTCACTGAGAGTCTTATATACGGCTGCTCCTTGAATCGGAGTCCAGGGGTCATTTTCCCCCCAGAGCACCAAGAGGGGCTGCTGAATTTTAGGTAACAGATCTTCGGGCTTTGGGCCAGCAGGTGCGGTCACAACAGAGGCAAACACTTTTTGGGCCCCTGGATCACAGGCAGGGCGATGTAGCATATCGACCAGTTCGTCTGTAATGGCGTCTCGATTGCGATAAACCTGCTTTAAGGAACCCCGAATTCGAAACTTACGCCGCACTTCATTAAAAATAAAGGGACCAAATAGGTCAGAACTAACGAGCTGTGTAAATGTTCCCATAACAACTCGTAGGGGAAAATTCAGTTCATCCGGGCGATGGTTAAGGCCCCCGGCGCAGTTGAGGATTACTCCCCCTTGGGTCATGTCTGGCGCATTAGCCAGCATCATCAGGGTAATGAGTCCACCAATGGAATTGCCAATAAAGACAGCCGGTCGCCCAATGTGCTCTTGCCAATAGTCCTGCAGCAATGATTCCCAAATTTCGAGAGAGTAGTCGAGGGCCGGTTTATCCGATGCACCAAAGCCTAAGAGATCCAGAGCATGCACCTGATAGCCAGCTTCAGCCAGGACAGGGATATTTTTGCGCCAATGCCCGACCGATGCGCCAAAGCCATGGACTAGCACAATTGGTAATCCAGCCCCCTGAACGGTATGACAAATGCGGTGCCCTCGCCAGGTCCAATATTGCTTTTCAAGAGCGGTGGTTAATTGAGCGGTCATAGATGCTTTGTTAGGAGAAGAAATGAAAACGAGCTGCGTTGACGGCAGAGAGTCCTTCTTCATCATAAAGCGGTTCTTGTTAGAGGGGGGGCCCAGTATTGGGGTGGTCTGGGTGATTTTGGGCAAGACCTGGTTGCTTGAGCGCAGGCTGTGGCTGTGTGGTGAAATGTGCGATCGCGATCCCTATGATCAAGATTGACTGTGCAAAAGGTATTAATTCTTATTTAGCTAACGCACATGTATCGCAATCTGGCAAGAGCCCTATACTGAAAACTTGATGAAGCTGTCTGGATAACTCCGGCATTAGATTTTTATCCAGACAGTTTCGGGATAACTCCGACTGGGAGGTATTTATCTAGACAAAGTCTGGATAACGCATAGGTAGGTCCTAGTGGGATAGGCTGCAGATATAATTACGACCTTGTGAAAAGGTAGAGCACTGTTGGGATAGTCATCGGGAGATAGATTATCACAGCAATTGTTCGTAAAAATGGACATCTGAGCACAACTTTAAGCAGATTTGGTCTCGTACTGCCCTAGTTGCTTTCTGGGAAAAATTCTCATTTTTTGATACCTCCTGATCTTTGCTCAGGCATGGCGAGAATTACTATAGTTGATAGTATGGATCTATTTAACTCAATAGAATTGACTTCTAATCTCTATATGGCGTACCAGGAAGAAAATACAAGTCAAAAGCAGAAGGATTCCAAAATTCAAGGCTTTCTTGCTACTCTTAATACTTTCAAAGTCGGATTTATCAGTGGTTTACTGATAACGTTCTTGGCATCAATTGGCGTAGGACATTTGTTCCTTAACATCTTTAAACTAGGTTCTGTATCTATTGGTGACAAGAGCTTCGGTCAAGTAGCATCTCCCGTAAGCAGTACAGATGACTCAAACGTACAAGACGTTGAATCTAGTCAAATTGAACAAAATGATGGTGAGGTTCAAAACTCAGAAGGTATAAATCAGGCTATTGATGGGACAATCAACCAGGAAAGCTCAAATAACCGAACTTCTAATGAATTAGGGAGTAATCTCGAAAACAGTGAAATCAGTGGAGAAACTGTATCAGTAACAATTAACTATAACAGTAACGCAGACCTTCCAGGTTTTGACCCTAATAAAGGATATGTAGAGACACCACCGGACATTGGTCAATTCAACGATGCCATATTAATTACGAATGTTGGCCTAGGATCACAATATGCTACGTTCTCGACTAGAGAAGTGTTTATTAATAAAAAAAAGTATGATTCTACCTTTTCTCTAATTACTGATGGAAATTTGCCAACTAGAGTAAGCTTTAACCTAGAGCTCCCAGGCGTCAAGGCAGACGGTGTTTTCTTGCAGTTTGGATTAGCAGATCTTTCTTCAGGAACAACAACACTCACCTATTTAGTAAATGTTTTTGGTGATGGAGAAATTCTATGGTCAAACCAGATCAAGTATGAAGAGTCACAAATTTCTTCTGTAGTTCTTAATACTACAGGCATACAAGACATCTATATTGAATATCAAGTTGTTGAGAGTGCTGGCATTAGTAACTCCAGACTTAGAAATTACCCTCTTTATTTTACGGAAGCTAAAGTTCTAGAAAATTAATGACTCTAGTGTTGCACTCTCCTCACTATTTATCCAGAAAACCATGAGGAATGACTGGACTCTCTTCCTCGCACTAATCAGACGGGTAAATGCCCTCTGCAATAAACTGATGCACACTGGAATATTTCCACTCTTGTGGCCTCTTACACAATCCATGATGGGATAGATCGCTTACACAAGCTTCTGTACAATCTCTATAGTTCCGAATTCTTTAGCTAAATTCTCAAGCGAAGCTGTTCCCCCTGCTAACTCTGGTTAGACATAGACAGAATAATCAAACCGCTAAATTTACCAAGTTTAGCAAAATCAAAAATCATCGTATGACCCTAAAAGAACTACACCTTCAGGAAAGGTATAGTCAGCAGAGTTATAATCATCTAAAGGGTTATCTCTAAGATCAAGCTCTTCCAAACTTGTAAGTTGATTAATACTCTGAGGAATATTTCTTAATTGGTTCCAACCCAATATCAGGCCAGTTAAGTTGCTAAGCTGAGCAATCTCACTAGGTATTGATTGAAGATTATTACCCAACAGATCAAGATGAACCAATTTGTTAAGTTGGCAAATTGATAATGGCAATGATTTGATCTTATTAATTCCTATGTACAGAGCCTCTAGAGCTCTCATATCCGATATCTCTGCAGGTACGGCGTCTAATTGATTATCCTCAAGCCTTAAGTACTTCAAAGATTGCAGTTTCGTAACGCTAATGGGAAACTTAACAAAAAAGTTCTTGCTAAGGTTTAAGTCCTCAAGGGCATCATTCTCATCTATTTCAATAGGCAGTTTTTTGAGACGATTATCATCCAGTAGAAGAATTTTGAGGGATTTCAATTGAAGAGCTTCTGAAGATACTACGCAAATTCGATTAAAAGAAAGATTAAGCCATTCCAACCCCTCTAAACTAGACTTGTCTAGATCGATTACAGTGAGCCTATTTCTAGAAACATCTAATTCCTTTAATCTAATTAAACTTGAAATCTCTTTTGGAAACAGTTTGAAATCATTATTGGTCAAAAAAGCTCTTTCAAGCTGCTTTAATTGAGAAAAGGAATGTGGTAGATGTGCTATTCTGTTGGAACTTAAATTGATTTCCTCTAAGCTACTTAAATTACCTATCTCTAATGGCAGTTCTACTAAATGATTAGACGAGAGATTGAGTTTTATGAGCTGATTAAGCTCACCTATGTTAGAGGGCAACTCGTCTATCCGTTTGCCTGATAGGTCGAGACTCTTTGTGCCATTACGGGCAGCTTGTTCTAGAACTTCAATTAACTCTGACTTCTCCAAAGCTCCTTTTTCACCATTAATAAACTACATACTGTTAGAGAAATCTGGGTCAAATAAAGAAGTAGGACATGAACCGTTCTCAATGCAGAATCGCTCTAACTCGCGAGCATACTCTTCTTCAGTATTACAGTCATCGAAGTCGCATGGGAAAATTGGCGTCATCATCTGGCAACGTTAAGAGGCGATGAAAATGTTCCGGCAATAATACAATAGCCTCGATTGAAAATGGATGGTGTTTTTTAACGGTAATGAAGGCGTCTCGAAGTGCTCGACGTACCATATTACGACATAATCAAGGAACCCGTTGATAGGTGACTTGGGTGATAAAGTAGGTACCTCCAGCCATGTAGGGACGACGGTAATTTAGCATCTTGAGAGCGGCAGTGATTATGTTCACTAGGGTGCCCAAGATGGAGTGGTGTTCCCGAAGGCGGTGCGTTCCAATTCTGGGAGAAGTATGAAAAATGTCTGTAGTCAGGAACGCACCCTACGCTTGCTTCAAGGAAATCCATCTGAAATCTTTGATCTGCTAAAGCTTAAAATTTTTCGAGAAAATTATTATAGTGGTCAAGGTCCTAACGACAGCGAAGAAGGATCGCCTTAAAGTAATCAAATCAATGTAAGAAAATAGAGTTATTTTGGTAATTGGCATCGGTTAACATTGCGTTGGTGCGGCGGAGCAAAGATCATCAACTACAATTCAAGATGCTGACCGCCGCACAATTCCAACGTTATGTGACAAAGGCATATGGATGACATCTTCGCAGATGCAAACCGCCGAGAAGACCAACTCTACAATGAACTCGCAGCTAGCCCCGTTAGCGAGTTGACCGGCGTTGTCAGCTCTAATGGCGTCGGTGCTGGAAAATCCGGTGGACAAGAACTTTGGTCGTTGCTACTCACCTTTGATGCGTGGCGCGTTGGCTCAGACCCGGTCCGAACTGAGTCCCTCACGCTTCGCCGTCGAGTCACCGATGTCGAACTTCGGACGTTTCAAGCTTTAATAGATGCAGAAACGATAATCAGAGTTAGGGCTCGCATCGCCGAGAACAATGTACTTGGTAGCCCCCAGGGGCAGCTTGAAGAATTCATCCAAGTTGATCTGGCAGATTCCGAGTTGCACACACATTTGGCCGAACTCCAGAAACCAGTAATACATCAAGACAAGCGATTTGGCACTCTTACGTTCGATCGACAGGTAAGCTGGTATTCCGGCAATGTGAAATGGCATGGTGAAGCCGTCGACTTGAATGTGAACGTTGAAGAAGCTGACGAACTCATTCCCGCACTCCATGTCGCCTACGCGCTCTGGGATGCCGAATCAGCTTGGAGTAAACGAGTCAGCGACTATGCTGTTGAAAAACTCTTGCCACTGAAGAACGACAACTGGCTTAGCGATGAAGAAATGGAATTATCACCAGAGAAATTCAAGAAGAAAATGACTTTGCAGTCTATCTCTGTCTATCCGGATGGCGAATTTGAATTCTGGCACGACGATGGTGATTTATTCTGGGGGCACTCAATCCAGATATCGGGCAACCTGACCGATGGGCTAACCCATGCTGACATTCCCGGATAGTCACATAAGACAGACGTTAGGTGTCTTGAGTTACTGGTTAAGATGTAGCATAAAATAGCTCTTCAGAGCCTAGTGATAGGTCATCTTGGTATGCGAAGGATACGAGATATTGAGATTACTGCTCAAGGAGTGAAAAGTTACTTCATCGACTGGGAAGAGGGATTTTTTACAGGCAACTGTTGCCAGGGAATTGAGTTAATAGAGACTGAGCAAGGACTGACATTTACGCTTGATGTACCTGGAACTTTGCGAGTCGCTTGTACTTCGCTCGAAATCTTGCAGCACCCGGACGGGAAAGAGATTGTTCAACCTTGGTTTAGCTCTACTGATTTTTCTGCTTATGCTATATTGCAGAGATTACCAACCCCGGAAGATTGGATGAATCACTTTCACGAACAAGGTTGGGATGTAGTTTGGCGTTATTACCATAGTAATGAACAAGCATTGGATCGAGTCCCAAATGATTACACAGGATGGTTCCTTCAGCTTCGTTCTCGCTTAGATGAAAATCCACAAGGTTTATTTTTTAAGCACTGTCAGTTAGAAGGAGAGAAATTTTCACTGAGCTTGTATAATGATGACCCTGCCATACAAAGGTTGTGGGTTGAGGCAGGAAAGTATGTTGCAAATTTCCCAAAAGTATCGGTTTGGTGCGGCAACACTATTATGAACCAAACAGAGTGGCTTGCCCATCTCGCGCAATTCGACACCTAATATAGGATCTGAGGTGGACGCGGACGCTTATTCACTGGGCGTCGTTCGGTATTTTAGCCGCGCCGCTAAGTTCGAACATGTTAGGCAATGTCGGAAGTTCCACAAAATAGTCGGACCTGAGAGCAGTGTTCTCCTTGAGCGCAACAAAGCCGTCTATATCGAGATACCTAAAGTCGCCTGCACGAGCCTAAAATCGAGATCGCACCGCTTGTGGGTGTCGACCCCAGAGCCATCATCGCTTCTACTGCGAAATACCCGGCAACAGCGATGCGGGTCGGCTTAACTGGCACATCCGTTGAACCCTCAACCAATGCTAATGCAAACTCACTATTCTGTTCCCGTCACCCAAGGAGCATATTCTATGGTGTTAGTGCCTTAGCAAGAGACAATCAAAGCATCTGGCATTGAACCAGCCAAAAATATAAATCGTTTGCTTGTAGCATGGATCGACTTATATATAATAGGCATAGATATACACAATCCAACGAGCGTCATCCGTAAACGCTTATAAGTGAGCAGAGTATCTCTTTGTAAGGAATACTACAAATACAAATTTTGCCTTAATTGGCTTAAAGGGGCGGTTATCAAAGCTCAAGATAGCTTTATCACCCCTTTTTTGTTGATGCTCGTTATGAATATTTGTTTCAAAAAGAACCCGAAATCGTCGCTCTCTGAATAAATTTACAATAATTTATCGTACTACATCTGGCAAAGCCGATAAAATTCGTCTATGCGGACGAAATCACCCTCCATTATGGATGGATAGAATTTTCACAACGTAAAGTGCTGCTTTTCGACAATAGCCTTTGTAATGTATTTTACATGGAGTTGAATCGATCTATGCACAATGATTACCCAACTCGTTATTCTGTGCGTGAGCTAGAACGATTACATGCTCGTGGTAATAAAAAGCCGCTTGAGGATTTGATGCGTGCCTGGAAAGGTATCAAAGAACTTCCCCCGGATGACCTGGACTCATTTTTTCGGATTGGGGGATATCATGGTGAACCCTTTATTTATCGACCTTGGGTTGATAATTTATCAGAAATCGATACTTATGTTTACTGGGGTGGATATTGTAATCATGGCAATGTTTTGTTTCCCACATGGCATCGAGTCTATGTCTATCGTCTAGAACAAGCGTTACAACGTATTGTTCCAGGCGTAATGATGGCGTACTGGGACGAAACTAGCGTAGAATCTCTGGCTGAGGGCATCCCTCATTCCCTTACTGCTGAGAAGTTTACTTTTAGCGATGATGACTATAACGGAGAGTTAAAAGGTAAAACCATTGATAACCCTCTTCGCTCATTTGTTTTGCCTGTTGCAGTCTCTGATGAAATGAATGTCCCTAGTCAAGGAGATATCAATCATCAGTATGCAAAACCCAAAGGCTATGAAACAGTTCGCTATCCGTTATCTGGCCTAGTGGGGACGCCAGAAGCTCGGCAGGCTACTAAAGCCCACAATGATCAGTATCCTGATCCAATCGGTCGGACCCAAAAACTCAACGAAAATGTAATCCAGTGGCTAATCGGAAAACCCCCGACAGAAGTAACTCAAATGCCACCTGGGCAGCTTCCAAAAAAGTTGGATGATGAGCCACAACCAGCAGAGGAATTTAGCATTTTTCTCAGGTATCTCAGATGTTTGGATGCTCCAAACTATACTGTTTTTTCCAACACGACATCCGCGGCGGCATGGAATCATGGTTCAGAACAGGCAGATATTGCGATTCCATTAGAAGATCCCCATAACGATGTTCATCTTGCTGTGGGAGGCTTTGATCTAATCATTGAGGGAAAAGAAGATCAAGATGGACTATTAGCAGGCGCAAATGGTGACATGGGCGAAAATAATACGGCTGCCCTAGATCCAATTTTCTTCTTCCATCACTGCAATGTTGATCGTATGTTTTGGGTATGGCAAAAGAAACAACAGCAAAAGCAAAAACTTGAAGTTATTGCCCAGTATTCTGGCACTAGTTCAACCGATTCGCAGGGACCGACACCCGGTTTTGCCCCCAATTCCAGCCTTGATCTGAACTCGCCGCTTCATCCATTTACTAAGACTATAGATGGTATGGAGGTTCCCTATACATCTGAAGACTGCATTGATATTGAAAACCAGCTTAACTTTACCTACAGTATTGGGTCGCTTGATCCAGATGGTGAAGAGATGTTTCAAGCAGAGAAAGCAAGCCATGACGATCGGTTTAGCTCAAAAACGTTGGTGGTTACAAAAATTGACCGGGCCTTATTTCAGGGGTCGTTTGTCTTAAGAGCCTATGCAGAAGTTGGAGACAAGACCTACTACCTGGGGCACCATTCTGTTCTCAGTCGTCGGAATGTGGTGAAGTGTGCCAATTGCCTGACCCACTTGGAAGTGAATGCGTTTTTCCCCTTGAGCAATGTCCCGGCAGAAATTGTGGATAGTGGGCCAATGAACTCTGTAGAAGCTACAGATAGTGATCCCATTCACTATAAAGTACAAATTCATCATCGGGGTGAAAAGTTACATCCGAACTTGGACATTGCCTTCCATATAAAAGGTTAGTGACTTTTGCAAACTAGAATTCAGGGTAAATCTCTTCAGGGTTTACCCTAATTAACTTGTGATGCGGAAAGATCGCTTATGGTGTTCTTTCTTTTAGGCCTTTGAAATACTTCTGAAGTATTGTTCAGTTTCCTGCGTAAATCTCACACTTACTTCTTGCAATTTCTTAATAAGGAGATACCTCCCATGAGTGCCGTTTATCCCCCACTGACTGAGAAGATGAAGCAGTTGATTGCTGAGTTACGAGATATTGTTAGTAATCCTGTTGTAGAGGCAGCCTATAATGATGCGATCGCTAATGTGACTCCCCTCATTGAACCCACTGGAGAAAGGAACCCGTGGATTGGTCAAACTATTGATTACTTTGTTGAATATTTTGAGCAATGGTTTACTTTCTTACCACAGCCGAATGGTGGGCTTGGCAAGATTGTTCCCTTTACCTATTTTTATCGGAATAATGAAACCGCATTTTTCTTTCTCAATCAGTTGAAAAGTCGAAGGAAAAACGCACCGTATACTACTGAAATATTTAACTGGACGGTAAAGTTTATTCTTGCTCGTGGAGAGTTTATGGACTCTCCAGAATCTAAGCAGTACATCAAAGAATGGGAAGCGGCCCCCGCCACCCAAATACAGGACTTTATTATCCCAAAAGGTGGATATCAGTCTTTTAATCAGTTCTTTACAAGGGAATTAAATCCTGAGGTAAATGCTCGTCCGATTGCAGCATATGACGATGATTCCATATTAGTGGCTCCGGCTGATTCAGAAATCAATTTCATAGAGTCTGACTTGACCTTGACCACTGATCTTCGGGTTAAGACTAGAGAAATCAACGTTTTCGAACTTCTAAACAAGTCTCAATACGCTCAACATTTTGTTGGAGGAACTGCGGTTTCATGTGTATTGATGCCCAATAACTATCATCGATTTCACTCTCCTGTAGCTGGCAATATTGTTGAGTCGATGGATGTCCCTGGTATTTACAATGGCATTACGGATGGTGAACATTGGTTTAATCACTTCAACGTGGGTGAAAGCACAACGAATTTCAGTATTTTTGAAGATTTTCATCGTGCTTATTACATTATTGAAACCAAGAAATATGGTTATGTTGCATTAATCCCCGTGGGGTTAAATACCATTAGTAGTATTAGTGCATCACTTGTCAACAATCAATCCACAATGGTCCCTCCTGACGCCTGTCCAGTAGCTGTTAAAAAAGGAGATGAGTTAGGGCACTTTGCCTATGGTGGCTCCCTGAATATTCTACTGTTTCAGTCAGGTGTATTTAATGCAATTTCGGTATTAATGGGACAGCGGTTAGGAAGTTTATCGTCGGTTAGCAACTGACAATTACAATGCATCTCTCAAAACAAGTATAAGCCTTTCAATTAAAGCAATGAAACATTTGCCTAGAGTTTTAATGACTCTCTTTTCGGTAGGCATATTTTGCTTATGCCTGAATAGTCCTGCATGGGCAACTACTGAGAGTAGTCCGTCATCCCAGTATTACAAACAGCCCTTAACGGCTCCTGCCCAAATCCAAACAAAACTGGGTGAAACAGGAATTGAAGCCACCATTTCAGTGGACTATAACATTCCAAATAATGCAGGTTATAAACCTGGTCATTCCTCTCTCAATCCTCGTTCTATCATTGGTCCAGATGTGGTTTCCCTACGGAACTATACAATTCTGGATGTGGCTCAAGGAGAATTTACAGTTGCAAACCTGAAAAGTAAAATTCCAATCCTCAATAATAAAAAAACGTGGGTTACTGATTTGATTGGACCAACCCTTCGCGTCAAACCTGGAGATACTATCACCCTGCATCTGATCAATAACTTGCCTGATGATAGAGAGGCTGGCTATAAGCAATGGCTAGACCAAGGCTATCGGCAAATCAGCAAGAATCATCCTGAGATTACCTTTAATGAATATCGCCAATATCATACTCGCCAAGATTATTTTGATGAGGGAAATGTGTCATGTATTGGTAATGGTTTAGTGTCCAATGCCTCCTGTAACATGACGAATTTTCATACCCATGGTCTTCATGATTCACCGATGACTGTGCCAAAGATGAAGACAGAATTAGCGGCTACAGGGCAAGCCCCTGAAACCATTCCAGAGGAACTGAAATACTGGATTGGTGATGACGTGATTGATAGCCTGTTACCAGGAGGCAATCAATGGGATATCAAGATTAAAGTGCCACAGGAGCATCCGGCTGGAACATTCTGGTACCATCCCCACCAACATGGGACCACATCGGTGGATTTGGCCAGTGGCCTAGAAGGGGCCATCATCATTGATGATATCGGTCCAGAAATCCCTAATTTTAATCCGGATCAAATGGAGAAGAACGATGGGAAGAAGGTTAAATCGTTAGATGCCATTCTGGCCGATGCAGGAATTCATGATCGCCTCCTTATGTTTCAGCACCTGCCCTATGAGGCCCCTGATGGGAAAAGTGCTTGTATAACAACAACTCCTTGTGAAGTCGGTTGGGCCGAAAATGGAGCACAGGATGCCAACTTTGCAGGGCAAACCTTTACGGGGTATACGTTGGTGAATGGCCAAACCTATCCGTTAATTGAGATGGCTTCTGGTGAGATTGAACGGTGGCGTCTGATTAACGGAGGAGTAGCAGAACCACTTTCCCTATCTATTGTTCAATTAAGCACAAAAGGCATTGGTAGCCTAACAGGTACGCTTGATGCTCTGGTTGCACCTAATCGCCTTCCTTTTCTGACCAATACCAATACTAATCAGGTTGTTATTGGAACCGGGGCAACTACAGCAGATACATGGTTAGCCGATACCCGTAACTTTACGCCTCGCCAGGAAGATACAGGAATTAGCAGCTTACCGCTAAATATTATTGCCTATGATGGCATCACCACGGGGCAGATTGAGCGTCACACCACCTGTCCCGGTATTAGTGGGAGTTCCTATGCAAACTGCGTGACGATGGGGCCGGGAAATCGTGTGGATGCGCTAGTTCAATTTCCTACTCAAGGAACGTATTTGGTGCTCAAAAGCCCTAATTATAGGTATTTGAGCAATGCTGTTGCCGCCAGCACGGAAGACATTGCGGCAATTATAACGGTGCAGGGCCGAAACACCGATCAAGTGCTACCGCCAGAGAGTGAACTTCTGGCCTATGCCAATTATCAGTACTATCCGCCTGCCCCCAAAATGGCTACTGTATCTCCAACCGCTAAGTATGAAGGACACTTTATTTTCTTCCCAGCTGCAAAAACAGGGCCTGCTCCAACACATCCAGATGAGACACGGTACATTAACAATATTACCTTTGGCTTTGCCTTTAGTTGTACCGATGAGAGCAGGGACAAGAATAAGTGGTGCATGGCAACTGACTTTTCATCAGCGTCTGAACTCGAGTTTGATACCCCTGAAAAGGGGCTAGATTATGAGATCTTTACGGAAGATATGAGGCCGATTGTACTGACGAAAGAAGCATTGGGAGAATGGACTCTGAAGGTGGACGATAATGGTACGATTCAATCCGCCCATCCATTTCATATTCATACCAATCCATTTTATTTGAAGGAGATCAAAACCTGTGAGAAGGCTGTAACCACCATTAAAACGCTCAAAAACACTGCAGCCACCTATCAAAACACCTACGCAGATTGCACATCGACAACTCCTAATCGCTGGCAAGACACCCTACTGGTACAACCCAATCAGATTTCGACATTCCGCTATCAGCCTTTAGATTACGAGGGATCGTTTGTGTTTCACTGCCACTTTGTCGATCACGAAGATAATGGCATGATGCGTTGGGTCAAGGTCTGCGGTAAGGATAATATCCAATGTATTGAACAAGAAAAGTATGGGCTTTTGCCCGACTTTACTCCAGATGATCTGTAGGCTTGTTATTTGGATTAAATCTGTTGCTACAACTTTGTGGCTTTCACAATTTAGGAGTAGGTTTGTTTTGTTTTATACAGGTCGTGTCATGTTGGGTTGTAATAAATATAATCAAAATAGACTGTAAAATTATGCTCATTAACGTGCTGAGACGTACCATCGCTAATAACGGCAATATATCCCGCAAAAATCAATGACTGCCTATTTACACTGTCTATGCACATCAAGTAGAGAAAATTGAACTATGCTAGATGCCATTTTTGACAATGCTTCTGAAGCTGATTTAGGACTATTAGAACAAGAGCTTAGTAAAATACTTTTGAATGGCGAGAAAATCATTAAAGGTTTCAAATTGATGCGAGACTTCTTTGTTTTTACAGAGCATCGCTTGATCCTTGTCGATGTTCAAGGACTGACAGGTAAAAAGAAGGAGTATCACTCGCTACCCTATAAATCTATTACCCATTTTGCAGTGGAGACTGCTGGTGGTTTTGATCGAGATGCTGAAATGAAGATTTGGATTTCAGGTGAGTCATATCCCATTGAGCGAGAGTTCAAACGTAGTGAAGGAAAGATCTTTGAAGTTCAGAAAATTTTGGCACACTATGTATTAATGAATTAGTCAACCGATCAGGAAAGTTAGCAAGCGTAGCGTGACTAAAGCATCACCTCCTTCTATCCTTCTCTCTCTCTGCAAATAGATTCTTGAGAACGCACCATGTTCATGAATTCCTTGAAGGGTGTGGAGATCGCACCTGAGCAGATGCGATCGCTAAGCCCTAACTAATCTTCACCTTTTTGGTCAAAATCGCCATTACCTCATTGGGTCGCCCGGTGGGTAGCGGACGGCTCCAGTCGTTGGGCTCGGTGTAGTTGAGCTTATGCAGTAGTTTGATGGTGGTTTGCACAAAGGTCAAACTACCCAGCAGCAGATGCCGTCCGGTTTCATAGGAGGATTCTGGCAGTGGGGCAGGCTGACGGGTGAGCGCATCTGCGCCCTGGGTTGGGTCTTGAAACATGGTTCTGGTTCTCCAGAGAAACGACAAGGAAAGCCAGAACCTAATCTCTCAGCCCCCACAAGATGCATGGCAAATCGCAGGGGTTGAGGCATAATAAGCCCAGCCCAAAGATTGCTTAGGAATCTGCGGGTTAGCCATCGGTTAGGTGTAGCCGCACCTACCGATGGTGCCAAGGTATTAGGTTCTAGTAGAACAGCTGCACCAACAGCGCAGCATTGGGTAACTGTAGAACGGGCCTAAGGCTTTCGTCAAGCAGGCTGTAATAGGCTGTATCACTCTGTTATCAAAGCACTTAGGGGATACTTTTGCTCTGGAAAATGCTCATTTCACTGGTTTAACTGTCAAAAACGGCAGATATTGAATCCATCGATCAAGGATGTTCGAGATGACGTAGCCCCGTAAGCAATATATGTATCATCGGTTACGCATTTTTGTGGGCGTCTACAGTGCTTGACTGATAGATAGACTGGAAAAGTAGATCTAATATATTGTTAGCCAGACCAAGGAAGTGCATGGAAATTCGCCGCACCACTCTCCGTAATCGAATCGTCAGTGCCTTGAGCAATGCGTTAAGCACCCTGCCTTTTGTTCTGGCGGGCTGGGAAGGCGGGAGTGCCGCGTTCGATCTTGTGGATGAGTACTCCGATATCGATTTAAATTTCCTGTTGGATGGTGCAAACGCAGAAGAACCCTTTTACGCCGCTGTCCAGTTGGCCTTAGAAGAGGTATCGCCCGTAGTAGCTTGCCACTCCGAGCCTCCTGGCCGATACTTCAAGCTGGCTGCTAGCGGAGACTTTCTATTGGTGGATGTATGTGTTTTCCAGAAAGGAGACTACGTCGAGTATCTCGACCCTGAACGCCACGGGAAGTTGCAGCCACTCTTTGACAAAGGGGAGTGGCTACGGTTTAAGCCATCAGAGAGGGACTCGCAGGAAACTCGCCGGGCCAAGCGCAGTCAAGACCTCGAAGAGTGGTTTTCCGTGAGTCAGAGTTTTGTCCAAAAGGCGATCGATCGCGGTCAAGAGGCAGAAGCCCTTGCCGCGTTTTGGGGGTACACGCTTAAACCACTCGTGGAACTGCTTCGCATGCGATATTGTTCCACACGCTGGGACTTCGGAATGCGTTATCTTCAGCGAGATCTTCCAGGCCCCGTATACAATCAATTGCGAGACATCATGTTTGTAGGAGAACCTTCTGACCTAAAAGAACACCACGCGAAAGCGGTGGTTTGGGGGCAATTGCTACTTCAAGAATTGGAGCTATCCAGAGCAGGCGATCCGCCGCCGAAGGCTGGCTAACACTACGCTGCATGCAGGTGAGATTGAACGTTATGCGGCCCAAATACATTGAAGTCATCCTAGTTTTTTCGTTAGCATCTCTTGTGGAATGGATTTGAAGAATTGAAGCCTAGGAAGCAAAACGAAAAAATCCATTTCTGGATAGATCCGCTGTTAGGCGATCTAGAGCTACTACATGCAAAATATTTGACTCACTCTTTTGGCCGCCATGCTCACGAGGAGTTTGCGATTGGGGTTATCTATTCTGGAGTCCAGGCTTTAACCTATCGCCGCTCTGAACAATTATTAATGCCAAAGGGTAGTATCGCTGCGATTAACCCAGCAGAAATTCACACCGGCTATGCAGCTAATATTGAAGATGGTTGGGCGTATCGTATGCTGTATCCAGCTTCTGAGTTGTTGCAGCAGATTGCTGTTGAGATTACAGGCTTTGAGCATGATGTGCCTTTCTTTCCTACACCCGTAATTTTTGATCAGAGATTAGCGCATCAAATTTATCAGATGCATTGGGCTCTTGAAGATCCCCATACATCAGCCATAGAAAAAGAGACATATTTATATAATGTTTTATCCAAGCTGATTGTGCGTCATGCGGATAGACAGCCTTTGGTGCAGTTAGTGCCTAAAGACAATCGAACGGTGCAGCTCATTCGAGATTATTTAGAAAGTAATTATCAGCGTAATATTTCATTAACTGAACTATCCAACCTCACTACTCTGAGCAAATTTCATCTTTGCCGAACTTTTCAACAAGTGATGGGTTTACCACCCCATGCTTATCTCAATCTAATCCGTGTACAGCAAGCTAAACGGTTACTGAAATTAGGAATCCAAATTTCACAAGTTGCGCTAGATGTTGGTTTTTATGATCAAACCCATCTAACCAAACGATTTAAGGCATTTTTAGGCATTACTCCTCGTCAATATGCCATAGGCACCGCAAAAACGTACTAGAATCCTGATGCTCCTTTTATCTAGGCTTGTGGCTAGTCTTTCTATTGATTGCAACATGCCTACTGACTCACGTACCATAGGGCGCTTACCTATCTTCTACCTTGCCTATTTAGCCCTTGGCATTATCTGGGGGACTAACTTTCTCTACATGAAATGGGCAGCTCAGCTTATCACCCCTTCACAGATTGTTTTTCTGAGAGTACTTTTTGGCTTTTTCCCAGTGCTAATCTATGCCATCTTGCAGCAGCAAATTCGGCGATCACACTTGAAGTCAGCTCATCATTTTTTGGTGATGTCCCTACTAGCAACAACCCTTTACTTTTACTGTTTTGCTCAGGGGACAGCATTACTTAACTCTGGAATCGCTGGCGCACTGAGTGGTCTAATCCCCATTTTTTCGGCCATGACAGCAACACTATTTCTGAGAGAAGAAAAACTGTCTCGACTAAAAATGCTAGGCATTCTGGTCGGTTTTGCTGGCGTACTCATCATTGCCAGACCTTGGAGTACAGAAGATTCTATCATCAATATTTACGGTGTGCTTTTCATGATGCTGGGCTCGTTGAGTGTCGGCATCTCATTTATTTATGCGAAGAAATTTTTGACCGGAAAGCAGATATCGCCTGCAGCACTCACGTCATATCAGATGTTATTTGCCTTGTTGAGCATGACACTGATAACAGACTTAGAGGGAGTGGCTCAAATACAGAGTGATGAAAAAGCGCTGATTGGTCTAGTTTTTGGGCTTGGTATTTTAGGAACTGGTGCAGCTTACATATTGTACTACATAATTGTAAACAATCTGGGGGCTATCACAGCATCTTCTGTTACCTACATTCCACCTATCGTAGCTTTATTCATTGGTTTCTTCATTGCTGGAGAAATTATTGTGCTTGCCGACTGGCTTGGCATGGCGATTATCCTGATTGGCGTTTACATTCTAAGATTAGGCACGAAATAAGTAGGTTGATAGATATCTCACTTTTCAAATGGGCCATAACACTACGCAGGAGCAGACAGATGACAAAATCTGTAAGTTGATATAAAGCATGAGCCGCCGCTCAGCTTCACATTAGCCCGCAAGAATACCCATATGAGAACCAAGAGATACCTCGTCACCCAAGACCATACGAGTGAGTACCCTGAGCCTATTACCTTCACGAAAGGTGCCCCTCTTACTGTCGGTGAGCGGTATGAGGGTTCGGAAGGCTGGAAGGACTGGTTTTTCTGCAGTACACCAGGGCAAGAAAGTGGCTGGGTTCCAGCTCAGATCATTGAAATCATTAACGGTAATACTGCCCGTGCTCGTGAAAACTACACGGCAAGAGAGCTGAGTGTACAAAAAGGAGATCTGCTTCTCGGTTCGAGAGCACTGAACGGCTGGGTCTGGTGCGAGAATCCTGCCAGTTCGGAGTCCGGATGGGTTCCACTTTCAAACCTTCAGGAAGTAAATCAGTGACTTCTGTCCTGCCGTATTGGGCTAACAATCACTTCAACCGGACCGGCTTTGTCGCTGACGCTCTAAAGCTGGCCGGTTAGGCGGGGCGTTATACTTTGCTGTGCTTTTGGGTACTCCAAAATGAATTGGGGGAAGAAAATTTCATGAATTATAAATGCTGATTTTCTAATGATGACAGCAGAGCAATTCAGCCACTTGAAGACGACTTCCGGTGATGATGATGGGTTCTTCTTTTAGGTAAGCTCTTGTCTCAAGCCTCGGTACAGCGGATGATAGGTACTACTTTGTCGCGCGCACCAGCCCCGAAAATATGATTGAGGTCGGGGAGCGCGCCGAATCCTCCCCCGCGATCGCACTAAACCTCAGCATCACCATGTCGACTCAAGATCACGCTGCCCCCGACCCCAAGACAACTCCAGAAGCCGGAAAATCCCCAGAAAAAAAAGAAAAAAAACGCCAACTCCTCGGTATCGAGCCCGTAGAAAAACAGCATGAATTAACACTGCCCGATAAAACCCTGGAATACACCACCCATGCAGGCTCGATTCCCCTCAAGGATGAATTTGGCGAAACCGAAGCCGAGATTTTCTTCACGGCCTACACCCTCACCAAAGCGAGTGTCCCTCGACCGCTGATTTTTGTCTTTAATGGCGGTCCGGGCTCTTCATCGGTGTGGCTGCACCTGGGTGCCATCGGCCCCCAGCACGTGGTGATGACACCCGATGGCTTTCAGCCGCCCCCACCCTATCGCCTGCAAGCCAATGCCTCCACCTGGCTCGATCGGGCCGATTTGGTCTTTATTGATCCGGTAGGCACGGGCTTTAGCCGAGCCATCGACAAAGACAAGGATAAAAAATTCTGGAGCTTTCAAGGCGATATTCACTCTGTTGGCGAATTTATTCGCTTGTATTTAACGCGCTATCAACGCTGGACGTCACCGCTCTATTTAGCTGGAGAAAGCTATGGCACCACCCGTGCCGCAGGCCTCGCCAGTCATTTGATCGATCTTGGCATTAGCTTCAATGGTATTGTCCTAATCTCTAATGCGATGGATCTGCGGCCAGTCTTTTTCGGACGCAGTGACGATTTGCCCTTCTCTCTATTTGTCCCCACCTACACAGCCGCTGCTTGGTATCACAAAAAACTCGCCCCCGAACTCCAACAGCGATCGCTAACGGATATCTTAGCGGAAGTCGAAACCTGGTCAGAGCGCGAGCTCACCCTCGCCCTAATGCAGGGTGATCGCTTGTCAGAGAGCGAGCGGCAAACCATTGCTACCACCCTCGCCCACTATATTGGTGTGGATGTGGACTTTGTGCTGGGCTCGAATTTACGGATCGATATTTCCCGATTTTGTAAGGAATTACTCCGCACTGAAAAACGCAGTATCGGTCGCTTTGACGTGCGCTACACAGGTATTGAAGCCCTCGCGGTTACCGAGCGCCCCGACTTCGATCCGGCTGTTTACGCCATCCAACCACCGTTTACGACCACATTTAATGACTACGTGCGTCGCAACCTCGGCATCGAAACCGATCTCAACTATGAGGTCATCAGTTGGGCTGTCAATAAAGCCTGGCAATGGGAAAATGGAGAACTACCCACCACGGCGGCGGCCCTGCGGGAAGCGATCGCAAAAAATCCCTTTATGAAAGTCTTTGTTGCCCAGGGCTATTACGATTTAGCCACACCCCATTTGGCAACGGACTATACCCTGGCTCATATGAACCTTGACCCAACGCTCCGGGATAATATTCAAGTCAAATGCTATGAAGCTGGTCACATGTTTTACCTCGATGAAAGTTGTTTGGCAGCTTTCAAAGCCGATGTCGATCGCTTCTTGGCCGCAAGCTGGGTGCAGTCAGAAGGGAGCCTCTAAAGATAACATCTCCCTCCTGAGATCGGTGTTCTCCTTAAACGCAACAAAGCCGCCTATACGAGATACCAAACATCGCCTGCACAAGTCTAAAAGTCGCGATCGCACCGCTTGTGGGTGTCGACCCCAGAGGTCATCATCGCTTCTACTGCGAAATACCCGGCAACAGCGATGCGGGTCGGCTTAATTGGCACATCTGTTGAACCCTCAACCAATGCTCATGTAAACTCGCTATTCTGTTCCCGTTACCCGAGGAGCATATTCTATGGTGTTAGTGCCTTAGCAAGAGACAATCAAAGCATCTGGCCTTAAACCAGCCAAGAATATAAATCATTGCCCATAACTAAAATCGCAAGCCAGAGGCTTAAATGGGCTATCTTTCTCCTTTGCATCCAGGGGACCTCTTATAGTTATTGTTTTAATTCCAAAAATGTCAGTTGACACTATCGGTTGACACTGTCAACAGTTCCCCTATTTATAGGCTAGACAAGCCGTCGACTTTTGGTACATCATTTGAGTCCATGTTGTGTAACTTTACCAATATCTCGACAGTAGGCCATCATCCCCGCTATACTAAGAGCTGTTCTCTCTACCCTTTTCAGGAGCTGAACCTTTATGTCTGAGTCGGTAACCCTTGTCGCTACATCTCTAAATCCGTAGGGAATGCACCCTTGAAACTGCTGGGATAATCCCTGACAGCATTTCTTTGCACCATTCCTCTACGGTTATGGCCTATGGGCAGATGCCCTGTAGGTCTCAGACTCAGTTGACCTAGAGGATTTTTTCCTATCATGACTTTAGCTAATTTAGGCTGGAGCGATACCTTCGCTTGCAGCTTTGCACCCTACGTGGAACAAGGGTATCGCGTAGGACGTGTTGCTGTGGTTCATCGCAGTCAGTACCATCTCTATACTGAACAAGGTGATACAACAGCAACTCTAACTGGCAGATTTAGACACCAGATTCAAAGCTCATCAGACTTTCCAGCTGTGGGCGATTGGGTTGTACTTCACCCCCAGAGTCCAACAGATCCAGCGTTAATCGAGGCTGTACTACCTCGTAAAAGCCAATTTCTTCGTCAAGCAGCCGGTAACCGTACCGATGTCCAGGTTGTTGCCGCTAACGTAGACACTCTTTTGCTGGTCAGTGGTCTAGACTTGGACTTTAACCTGCGTCGCATTGAGCGCTATTTGGTGATGGCTTGGGAGAGTGGGGCTAGTCCAGTCATTGTGCTAAATAAGGCCGATATTTGTGAGGACCTGGACCACAAGCGTCGGCTTGTGGAAGACATCGCGTTTGGCGTGCCAATTATTACCCTGAGCGCGTTACAACACAATAATCTGGAGGCATTAAAGCCTTACCTTAAAGTAGGGCAGACCCTGGCTCTCCTGGGTTCGTCTGGTGTGGGCAAATCTACCCTGACAAATCAGCTGATGGGGAGTAACCTACAGGCGACTCAAGCAATACGTGCAGACGATAGTAAGGGACGCCATACCACCACCTCTCGGACTATGCTGCGCCTGCCCACCGGAGCTCTCTTAATTGATACTCCGGGTATGCGTGAGTTACAGCTATGGCTGGCTGAGGATAGTCTGGATAATCGTGTGGATGAAACCTTTGCTGATGTCGAAGCCCTGGCTCAGCAATGTCGGTTCCGCGATTGTCAACATCAGTCAGAGCCGGGGTGTGCCATCCAAGCAGCGTTAGCCTCAGGAGATTTATCTAAGAAACGCCTGAGAAGCTATCACAAGCTGCTAAAAGAACAGGCCCATTTACACCGGCGACAACACCAACAAGCTCAGCAAAACAGCAAAGCTCGTTGGAAATCGCGCACTCAAACCATACGACAATTTAAAAAGAGTCAGGGCGATAGGTAATAGAACGTGCCCACGGCTTTCATGCCCACGGCTTGCGTGACAACTGCTTTGTGTAACTAAATATTGCCAATTTCCAGGCCATCACTACTGCCATTCCTATACATTGACAATCCAATTGACACCCCATAGGAGTGGCAGTTAACACTTGATATAAAAAAGTTTCAGAGCTTTGCCAACAATCCCTAAGCTCCCTAACATACACATTTCATGATTTGGATAAATAGGTAATCATCTCTATTGATGAATTCCTATTTTAGAATTATTCTGATTTAAATATGAATCTAATTCAATAGTTAGCTAAAGCTAAGATAATTCCTGGCAAAGATATTGAGCGATTGACTGTACTTTTAGACGATCTGTGCCCTTAGCCAGAATCATCAGGTACATCATTTTTTCGTCAACTTGTTCTAGAAGAGTCTTTTCAGGCTGTTATCAACAGTCTGCTTTAGCTTGTCTAATGATACAAACTAAGGACACTACCACTATGAAACCCCCAAGTTTCTGGGCTAAACTTCTCAAAAAAACTCGGCCAATTTTGATCTTTACAGTCACCATGGCATTGATGGCTAGCGTGTCCACGTTAGCCATCGCTCAGGTTCCCTTACAAACCCGTGATAATGGTGCCCCTGTTGGCGATAATCAAAACTCTCAAACCGCTGGTTCAGGGGGGCCTGTTCTCTTACAAGATGTGCATTTAATTGAGAAACTAGCTCGGTTTAATCGGGAGCGTATTCCTGAGCGTGTTGTCCATGCACGCGGCACAGGTGTGCATGGTGAGTTTGTGAGTACGGCTGACCTGTCGAGCATTACGATGGCAGCACCCTTCCAAGGCAGAGGCAAGAAAACACCAGTCTTTGTCCGTTTTTCAAGCGTGATCAATTCTAAAGGGTCACCAGAAACGCTGCGTGACCCACGGGGATTTGCGACTAAGTTTTACACGGACCAAGGCAACTGGGATTTGGTGGGCAATAATCTCCCTGTCTTTTTTATTCGGGATGCGATTAAGTTTCCCGACATGGTGCATTCTCTCAAACCGTCACCCATTACAAATCGACAAGATCCTAACCGCTTCTTTGATTTCTTCAGCCATGTGCCAGAGAGTACACACATGCTGTCTCAGGTTTACTCTGATAAGGGCACCCCGAGAAGCTATCGCGAGATGGATGGTAATGGGGTTCATGCCTATAAGCTTGTGAATCGCAATGGTGATTATCAGTACGTTAAGTTTCACTGGAAGAGCTTACAGGGTGAACATAATTTAACTGCTGAGGAAGCAAAAGCTATGCAGGCAGATGACTTCAATCATTACACAGCTGATCTGTATGCCCAGGTAGGACATGGCAATGCACCCAAGTGGGATCTTTATATTCAAACCTTAAGCCCAAATGACTTGGACAAGTTTGACTTTAACCCTTTGGATGCTACCAAAATCTGGCCAACAGACTTAGTGCCTGAACGCAAAGTGGGTACCATGACACTAAATCGAATGCCAACTAACTTTTTCCAAGAGACCGAGCAATCTGCATTTGCACCCAGCAATATCATCCCTGGTATTGAACCCTCAGAAGACCGTTTGCTACAGGGACGTTTATTCTCCTATGCCGATACTCACCGTCATCGTTTAGGGGCTAACCACATGATGCTACCCATTAACCGTCCACAGGTGGATGTTATTAACGGTAATCAGGAAGGCCCTGGCAATATTGGTCGTTCTAGTTCTGATGTTAATTACGAGCCTAACCGTCAACAGACCTTTGGGGCTAACGAAGATTATCGTTTCTCTCAGTTACCCATTGCTGGTGTAACGCAGAATGTACCCATCGAGAAAACATTGAACTTTGCCCAGGCAGGTGATTTCTATCGGGGACTCAATGCAACTGAGCAAGCGCATTTGGTTTCTAACTTAGCCGGAGACTTGGGAGATGTTAAAGATGCTGCCCTACGCACCAAGATGACGGCGTTCTTTTATAAAGCAGATGCGGACTATGGGACTAAATTAGCTAAGGCAGTGGCTGTTGACCTTAATGCAGTTAAGCAGCGTGCTTCGACGTTGTCTGAGTAGGTGTTGCTAGCTGACTAAAGCGATGCCTGTTTGCGGTTTCCCTTGCGAAGGCAGCCGTGTATGCACATCTCGGACTTGTGTGTACACCATAGCTTGCAAAGGGAAACCGTTTTTAAATCTCTTCAATCTACGGAGGTGACCAAAAACCGTTGCGGCTAATTCTTAAATATACAGATGTTGTATGCAACGTCTTTTCAATTTGCCTTACTTTCAACTTGAGGAAACATGCAAACTCACATTCTTTTGATCGGCATACAACCAGAACTGGAAAAAGTTTTAGACGCGATTCTATGTCAGCAAGGATATCGTATCAGCTTCCTGGCTCACCGGATGGCAACAATGGAGACAGTCTGGCAGTTACGCCCAGATCTTTTGATTATGGGTTGGCCGACTGCTAATAGACTTGATTTGGAACCCTGTCGCTATTTGGCATCGTCGATGAAGAAAACACCGATTATGCTGATAGGTAATGGTAACAGCCAAGACCAAATCGATAGTTTGAATATTTGTGCCAATGACTATCTGTCTGTTCCACTGGACATGGACGATTTCTTGGCCCGAGTGCGCGCCCGAATTCGACGGGTAGAGTGGGAGAGAAAGACGGCGATCTTTGCCTTCGAAAATTTAATGCTGGATACTCAATCCTATGAAGTTTACTACAACAAACAGCTGATTCCGCTAACTTTAAAGGAGTTTGAGCTGTTGAAATACTTTATGGAACATCCTAAACAGGTGCTGACCCATCAGCAGATTATGAATAGCGTTTGGCCTGATTTTCTGCCAGGAGAAAGTATGAATATTTTGCATGTTTATATTCGGTATCTTCGCCAAAAACTAAAATCAGCAGGCAAGTTTATCTGCACGATACGTAATGTGGGTTACATTCTCAGCACTCGTGGGGCGTAGTGATCAGTAGGTCTTGGCAAGACTTATCCGGTGGGGTGACTTTTAAGGCGATAGCCCATGCCCCGTACTGTTTCAATGTAATCGCTGCCAAACTTTTTGCGCAGATGTCGAATGTACACTTCAATAATGTTAGAGCCTGGATCATAGTCATACCTCCAGACACGATTGAGTCCATCGCCTGAATTTAAGCTGAAAAAAAATTCAGGTTGGGTTGCCAGTCCCTATTATCAATTTTCGAATGAAAGGGGGCAGACGTTGTGATCTGCCCCCTTGTTTGCTTCACTTTTTACTGAGGCACAACCGGCACAAGCACCGTCACGTATACGCCATTTACCTGGAACTGGTAATGGGTTGCTCACGAATCATGGATTCTGCGATCGCAACCAATTCTGCGGTATCGATTGCAGAATCTAAGGCACCAACACCATAAATTTGCCCATCTTGCCGCCAAAGAATATTGTGGGTTTTGAAAAACCCTTGGCCCCAGGTCAGATGATAACCATCCAGCTCAGAGGTGATGGCTATGGGTGACACCGTATCTGCCGGTGGGGGCCAAGACTCTGTTTCAGTTAGCACCCCGATGGACCCCAACGCACAAGCAGATGCCCGACAATTAGGGTCAGCCGATACATTGACTCGGAAGCCATTATCATCAGATTCAAAATAAGGGTAGAGATCAATTGAAGAATTAGGGAAATAGGCGGGTAAGCGTAAACTTGTCCCTGAAGGAAGTTGTTGACGAATAGTCGAAAGTACGGGGGTGAAAATGTCAGCGGGTGCGGCCACTGCCTTGTCAGCAAGCCCTAAGGCACCGCCAAGTATAATAGTAAAACCTACCAGCAATGATACGTTTCGTGAGATTGTCATACCGTTGACTCCAAAGGTGACTTTGATGTTTTTACGGTAGGTTGATTTCTCCTAACCTGCGAAGTCACACTCGTCATGCATCACCATGACATCTGTCATCCCTTTGGGAATTTTGCCGGAATTCAACCCGTCATAAGGCACAATCAAATCAGAATCAGTCGTTCAGGGCAAGATTGGTTCTGTAAACACAGCTAAAGAGCACAGAGATATGTCGCATACAGCCGTTCCCATCTCACCAAAAGTGCGAAAAATTATGCGCTGGGTGGAGTGGGTCATTCTCATCCAATGCGTCATAGACAATGTGATGGGCGCTCAGATTGACCCACGGTTTGGGCAACCTTGGCAGCTGGCCCTGTTTGTTGGCATGGTTGCCGCCTTGAGTCTGCGGTTTCCTAACCAAGCTTCTCTACAGCAGCGTCGTCTTTATGTCGCCCTAGAGATGACTCTACTGATTATTGCGCAGTTTTCTCGGATTTCATTTTCAAGTTTGTTTGAGTTATTCATTATTAAAGCCTGTTTGTTGTTGCCGATGAGTGATGCAATCATTGCTACAGTTGCAACCACAAGCATACGGATCATGCAATTTACTTGGGGTTTACCCACCGCCATTGAAGAAGTCCAATTGCGCGGTCTGGACTTTTATTTGAACCCCCAAAGGATTTTGATTAACACTCTAACAACAGCCATCACAGTTGCTGTATTCGTCGTGACGATGGGTTTCTTGTTTGCATCAGAGCAACGGAACCGATATCGAGCGCAAATCTTAACCCAAGAGGTTGAGTCATTGGCAACTCAATTGGAACGCTCCCGTATTGCTCGGGATATCCATGACTCTTTAGGACATTCCCTCACCACATTGGATGTGCAGTTAGCCCTTGCCCAACGATACAGCCAAGCGACTAACAACAGTACTAAGTTGCAACAAACATTGGAAACTGCCCAACAGCTTACAGTTCAGTGTTTGACGGAGGTGCGTCAGTCGTTACAGACAATGCGCGAGTCTAACTTTGAGCTCAATACGGCCCTCCACACATTGGCGGAGCAGCTACGTTCGTCCTTTACCATCAACCTAGACATTAAACTACCCCCGCTACCTCAGCAGCTCAGCTACCAGCTTTATCTAATGGCTAAGGAGGGGTTAATCAACGTCCAAAAGCACGCCTATGCGACTCAGACTCATCTTTCGATGCTGACAGCGGATCATCAGCTTGTCGTCACCCTGCATGATAATGGGTGTGGTTTTGACATCGGCACTCAATCCTCAGGATATGGGTTACAGGGAATTAAGGAGCGATCGCAACTTTTAGGCGGACAACTTATCATAAATAGTGGTCACCAGCAGGGGACTACATTGCTCATTACTATTCCGCTGACGACAGCAGCCTGATTTAAACCATGATTAATCTCTTGTTGGTGGATGACCAAACAAACTATCGACAAGGTTTAGCTGAATTGTTGTCCCTAGAATCAGATCTGACAGTGGTCGGACAGGCAGAAAATGGAAAAGTGGCCATTAGTCTCACTCAGCAATACCAGCCCGATGTCATTTTGATGGATGTGCGGATGCCCCTATGTAATGGTGTCGAGGCAACACGCATCATTAACCAACGTTATCCCTGGATTCGTATTTTAGTGTTGTCCACTTTCGACGAAGACGAGTATATTTGGCAATCCTTGCAGTATGGTGCTTTAGGCTATCTACTGAAAAGTACTCCCGCTAACCAGCTGGCGGATGCTGTGCGTGTTTTGGCCCAAGGGTACAGTCAGTTGGGGCCAACCATTGCCCCTAAAGTATTTGCCCAGCTGAATCCCAGCATCACTCTACGGCCAGAGCAAAGTAATGAACATCAATTTAAACACTCATTGAGCGAGCGTGAACAGGAAATTGCTAAACTTCTAGGAGAGGGTAAAACGAATAAGGACATAGCCCAAACCCTTCATTTGAGCCATGGCACCGTACGTAATCATATTAGTCGAATGTTAAGCCAGTTAGAATTTCGCGATCGCACTCAGATCGCACTCTGGGCACAAAAACACTTGCGAATAAATGATGGAGCCAAGACCTTACCTCAAGAAAATTAAAGAAGAGACTGAGCATTTCAAAGTGACTAGAGACTTCCTAAACCGATATCCTGTCATGCTTAAACATTTGCTAGATGAGCCAAATTCTTAACTGCTTTAAACAAATGGTAAGAATTTTCTGGCTCTATTCTCTTGTGAAATTTTATGACCTTTAAAGCATCTTGAGCACGAAACGTAGAGGGGCAATTAAGATAAACACTTAACCTGCTGTACAACATAGTGATGCTATAGGGGGATACGATGGGTCGCAGATTGACAGAGAAAAATCCTAAGGTTCGAGCAACAGCTGCTATGTGGACTTTATCCATGGGCATGTTGGGTGTATGTATTCCCCTAGTCGCTATTACCAACAG
The DNA here is from genome assembly GCF_011009555.1 of Adonisia turfae CCMR0081. Taxonomy (GTDB): domain Bacteria; phylum Cyanobacteriota; class Cyanobacteriia; order Phormidesmidales; family Phormidesmidaceae; genus Leptothoe; species Leptothoe turfae. The sequence goes on from NZ_QXHD01000004.1 coordinate 3,984,584, forward strand.
TGGGATTATCTTACCGTTACTGGTAATTCTCAGCACAGGAGGAGCGACAGCTGCAGTGTGGCTTAGCCCTGGCAGACGTCGACCAGAAGACATCCAGTTAACACAAACTGTAAAAGCATTAGAAGAACGAATTATCAACTTAGAAACAATTTGCACAGGTCTTGAACCTGTTGATGAGCCTCGTAGTCTATCTGAGATAAAATAGTGCTCTTAATTCCTCATGACACCATTCCAATCGATACTCTTCTGGAAACGGTCCGCCCTTATAGTCCACTTTGCTAACAGCTTTTACTCCTGGCAATAAAAGCACCTGTCGAACAAGCTCTGTAATCATCTGGCGGCCAATGTGACGCCCTAAGCATTCATGCAGGCCTTGACCAAAGTGAAATGTGTTAGTTTCGGGACGGGTGGGGTCAAACACCTGGGGCTGTGGGAATGCCGTCTCATCAAACATAGCGGAATGGGTAATAGCGATGACAGTTGTACCGGGTTTAATTGTGCAAGCATAGTCGGTGCCGGTTGCCAACTGTGTTTCCTGTTCACAAACTCGGAAAAAGTATGGCAAAGATGGATTAAACCTCAATGCCTCCAGCACATAACCGTCAAACTCGCTGGGGTCATCTTTTTGGGCAGCAGCTATGGCCTGTTTAAGGATCTCAGGACGTTCAAAAAGCTCGACCAGGGCATTGATAGCAGCATGGGATGTCGTCTCCACAGTCCCAATTAACAATCCGCCCAGGTTTCGAATGACTCTGGCAGGGTCAAACTTTTCCAAAGCACCTGACATCGACAACTTCAGTAATCGTGTTGCTGGATCATTGTTATCCTTGCCAACTTTTAGCTCTGCCCCTCTACGTTGAATCAGTTTGATCAAATAGACCCCTAAGTTCTGACCAGCCGCCTCACGATTAGCCACAATCTGAGTAGGATCCTTGACCACTACAGAATCAAAAGCTTGATTATGGAACGCATCGTATTGGCTCCAGTATGACCACTCAAATAAATCGTTAGGATCACTTTTATCAAAGCCAAATTGCTCCTGTACAAACGCAATGGATACGGCTCGACACAGTCCACCCACGACATCAATCGTACCTTGAGCATTGTGCAGCAGTGATGAGGCTTTAGCCGCAACATATTGACGAGTAGAGGCAAGCTGCTCAAGATCCAGCACAGAGCGCATAATCGCTTTTTCTCGCCAATGGATCGCTGTATCATCCTGCGACATCCAGAAATCACTTTGTTTCGGCTTATAGAGTGCCACGCTAAAGACATCGTATTGACGTAACACAGATGTGCAATCACTAAAGCGGGTAACAATTGTTAGTTCTGGTAGCTCCAGAACAGGACAAGACTCTCGCAGTTCTTCATATAGGGAAAGCGATTCAGTATCCATCCATGCGCGCACCTGCCGCCATCGTTGTTCCAATGGTAGTTGCTCAATCTTTTTAAGATAGCCATTTTTTGGGCAGAATTTCTGCAAGTATCTTTTCATCATTTGTTGCCATGGGTTGAACGTAATACTGCGCCAGCAGCCTATGCCAGCAGCCTATGCCAGCAGCCTATGGAGGATAGTTTTTCTGTGATGACGGTATGGGCATCAAAGGGATTTAAGATATTCAATCAATGCTGTCTTGTCATGGGGAGAAAGTTCAGTCCCAAACAAGTGCCCGCCATTACTTTTGCCTTCCTCTCGGGTGTCGTAGAGGAAGGAGCCTGCTGCCCTTAACCCAACATGATCTGGATCAAACTCATTCCCTCCAGTTTGAAACGTTGTGGGGCGTTGCTCAGGTACAGACAGCACATCCCAAAGTGTAGGTACTGAACCATTGTGAAAATAAGGAGAGGAGGCAAAGATGCCTGCCAACGGAGAGGCCCAGTAAACGGCTCCGCTCTTTTCCGATGAATTATTGTCTAAGTTGCTGTACTGTTCTTTTGCGATCGCAAACTTATTAGGCCTACCCTTCGAATCATGGTTTTGATAGTTTGTCGCTATCCTGTAACCAAATTCTTTCCAGAGTTTGAATTTACGGAATCGCAACATTTTTTTAGATAAATCCAGCAGACCGTCTGCACGCTCTTTTCCATGCTCATTAAATATTTGGTAGGCAACAGGATCCGTGCCTACATCGAATGCTAAGCGCTGATTAAACCGTATGCCTAGCCGATTTGGCGGTTCACTGGTTCTGGTATGGCATTGGGCACAGTTCTGCTCGAATAGAGGTTTACCCTGCGCAATCAATGTTTGATCGAACTGCCCTAAAACTGATTCAGGCCACTTTGGAGTGCGTAGTCTCTCAAGAGAGTTTTGTATTTTCTCAATATTATCGAAGTCAATGGATTCTAGAATTACTTTCTTTTTAAACGCCTCGATCATCTTTGGTGGACGAATCGGCGATGTGGAAACAGACTGAATCCAGTTTCTGGCGCTCGGATGGTGAATTTCAGCAAACCACTGTGCCCATGTGTCTTGATGAGCAAACCATAGGGGCGGATAATTGGTACTGCCTTCCAGTTGAATCCTTAAGGGAGTTTTACCGCTAGATTTTATAATCCCTTTCCGAACCATCCAGCCGATAATGCCAACATTGTTGTAGTAACCTCGGGTAAGGGCATTCAGATTGCCAGGGCCAAACTCTGCCGCTGGAATTTGCAACTGATCCATCACCTCGGTAGCAACTCCATAGGGACCAATAAATTCACTAATTTCATCTTTTAGCTGGTCTAGTTCCACCTGGGTTGGAGTGTTTCCTAGAACATCTGTCGCAAACGCTTTGATCTGAGCATCATCATCTAACAGAGTGTAGAAAGCCCCATACAAATCTTCTAAGAACTGGGGAATATCCACTAACCCTGGCCCACCATAAACTGGCAGTATCCATGGTGAATTAGACCTAGAACCATCATTTGGACGATAGGTCAATTGTCGAGCATGGCAGGCAGCACAGGTGATACCTACGTAAGGTCGATCACCAAACTGTACGGGTCGTTGATCGATGGCAAACCCGATGGGCAATCCATATGGGTTAAGCTCTGATTCCTTCGACGGAATAAAACCATACCCTGGGCCGAGTTTGTCGATAAATTTTGTATCCGGCGCTTTTGGATCAGGAAGATTGAGAAAGAATTCAAGGGGAGCAAGATTTGTCCCCTCCGAAGCATGATTGAAAAATTGAACTTCCTGCTGTGACCAACCCTGGTTTAAGTCTGCAACCTTGGGTTTTATATTTGCTGACGCCTCTCCATAGAAAGAGAATAGGAAAAGGATCAAAGCCAAAAGACAATGTAATACTTTAGTTAACATCTCCGTCAGTATTTAGAAGAATTTCTTTAACATACTGATTTATTCATAATGATTTGGACAGCCTAAAGTTATGCCTATTGATTAGATAGGTCCATTGCACAAAGGTAAAATGGGTGGTGCGATCGGAAGTGATACGACTATATTTTTACGGAATAAACATCTCCCAACTTGCAATAACTCTCTTATAAGAGGTTTTTAAATTCATCACCTGCGTAATTTCAACGATTTTTGATGGGAAGGACTTTGTTCACTATCACCTGAGCCTTAGGATGACAGCTCACCCCCATATCGTTTGAAGGTCAGTAAATCTCGTGATTTTTGCACTTATGAACGTTTAAGCCTCAATGAGTTCAAATGTCAGCGATCCACAGGCTTGACCATTAACCTGTAAAATAATTTGGTGCTCGCCAAGCATTAAACGTCTTGTCGTCATCAAACGCATAGGATGTTTCTTTTTGAGGGCAACGACCTCACCCTTCTTAAGGTCAACTTGCTTAATCTTAAAAACTTTTTGGGTCCTCTTTTTGCCATCATTGGCAAAGTACATCAAATAATCAACCAAAAGCTTTTGGGACTTATGAGCACGAATATCGAACGAAAATTCAAATGCATCACCGACCTTCACTTGGGGAGTGCTGGTAGAAAAATTGGTAATAGTAATATCTGGTTTACTGCCAAATCCAATGAGCTTTAAGGCATCTTTATGCCCCTGTTTAGTCAATGTCCGCAGAGCATGTTTTGTTATAAAAGAGATCTCTTTCTCTGTTTGTCGTTTGCTTTTTATCCAGCTTTTCAGAAGATCAATCACCAAGTTTGGATCAACCTTACTAATATCATTCAGGTGATTAGCCACTGAACGCGTCACATAGCGAGTCTTATCTGCATAAAGGCTTTCCAAAATAGGTAAAGGCTTTTGGTAATCAATCGTTAGCTTTTGCGCCCAAGGAAGCTTGGGTCTTGTACCTTCACTGGCCCAGCGGCGCACATGATAATTGTCGTCATCCGCACAATCCGATAAAAAACCAAGCGTTTCGTCAGGAAACGCATTAATAAAATAACGGATAGCGTATTCCGCCGAGAATCGTTTCGTAATCTCCTTCAGACCACTTAGGGATACGTCTAAATACTCTGAGCTACAGCCATGGAGGGCAACATACAGAGAGAACGGCGCAAAAATAAAATCACCAAAGTCATCATCTGTTTTAGTAGGATCAAGCTCTGATGGCAGCGACTTTAAGATAATTGCCAACGACTCCCCATAGTCATCTGGCAAATACCTATGCAAGCAGGTTGAAATGTGGGCAATACGCTCCTTTAGTTCCAGCTTAGGAAAGGCTTTAACAACATCCTGATGAAATTTTTCTTGAGCAAAATCAGGAAATGCCTGAACCATCAAAGTCGCTAAATATTCAACCTTATCTGAGTTAAAGAGCTGGTCTTTTAGGGAAAAGGAAGATTTTGCTTTCACGAATACAATTTCTCCTGGCACATCAAGGAAGACGGTTTTCAAGATATCAGTTGTTTTTGTAGGGACACACCGATGTGTACCCTTCGAGATACAGACAAATTACCGATGTCCTGCATTGGGCGCATGGCCATGCGCCCCTACAATGGCATACCTAATTTTGCATAAATTATTCATGATCAGAACTCTCAGACCATACCATTGAAAATAGCCAGTATTGAATAGGTAGCATGACCTTCCTTGTAGCTGTCCCTTGGATATTTTCCTTAATCATAGGCGTTATTGTCGGATGGTTTATCCGCCGCAAATCCATTTATATTCGGTTGCTATGTGCTGGGCTAAATGCCATCGTTCTGGGGGTATTTTCCGCTGCATTTTATGCTCAGTTTGCTGACATCGTTTTTGGCTGTTCGGGTTGGGGCTGCATAGGTGTAGTCCCTATCGCCAGACAGGTAACGATAGTGAGTATGATTCTAGCCGCATTATCTGTCTTAATCGTCAGATGGGTGACACATTTATCGAGAAATCACCCTTAAATCAAGCATATTTCTCTCTCTACACATTGGACGCTGATTATTCTCCGCGATCTGTTGAATGGCAAAAATCGTTTTTCAGAGTTTCTGGACTCCCCAGAGCGGATCACAACCAATGTACTCACGGATAGGCTGGTGCTGATGGAAGAGACTGGTCTGGTGAACAAAATCCCCTATCAGCTACGGCCAAAGCGGTTTGAGTATGAGCTGACAGAAAAAGGATTAGGACTACTACCTTTGCTACAAGAGATGTGTCGTTGGGCCAATCATTTCATGTCAGAAACATGGACAGCACTGTCAAGTTTTATGAATCGTAAAATATAGCAATCAGCCGCAGACAGTGATATGGCACTTAGATAGCAGGCCTGGATCATAAATAAATCTTAAACAGCTCAATTTCCATCTAGGGCGGATGTTTATACTGAAACTTTCAGCCTAATCACCCATATCGGCAGATTAGACTGACATATTTTCACCTAATCATCTATATAGGGATCTTAGGCAGAAATATTTCTACCTAATCCGCCATGTAGGATAGATAGGTGGAAAGTTTCCCTCTAAGTAATTGTTATGCGTACTGATTATTAAGCACAAATGGAAGCCAATATTGACATCTGGAACCTTTTACACGATGGCAGCATTGTTGCTTTCAGTAATGTTGGTCCTGGAGACATCTCTGTAAAAGTCGAAATAGAATATCTCTGTGAATTATTAGCTACCGGATCTAAGTTTCTATTGATTCACCTTCGCGATTGTAGCGACATATCATATAGTCCTTTCAAAAGCTCCGACACTGTTATTAAGCCTGAGTCATTGGGCGAATGTGATCTCGAAATCCTAAGCGCGAAAAATGAGCACAGCTATATCTCAGTTTGCTGTACTGAAGGCATAATACGACTAAGCTACATGGATGCTTATTATGAGTTGGACAACGGTGTTCCAATTTCGTTTGCTACTTTGTCTCAAGCATGCAAGAAATATTGGAATGACTGGGAGCAGCATAATAGGAACGACGTATAATATAGCGTTTCCCTGGCGGATGAGGTGCGGCTCCGAACCTGAAATCCTTTTGTAGTAGTGAGTCTAGGCTCATCGCCGTACCTCACGGGAGCAAGAAAGGCTGTAGGCCAATAATTATTTAATGTAGATGACTGAATACTTAGACAAAATCACAGTTGAGCAAGCCTATTTGGCAGCATATGAATATTTATTGCGTAGATGGGAGTATATGCCCGAGAGGCTAATAGCTGACGAACTCAGCGGGATGAGTCTATTAGATGACGGAGGCAGTGCCGATCCAGCTTGCAAGAGCGAGTTTTTCGAAGCTCTCCGCGCGGTTCTTGATGCTGAGGCTAAATCAAGGAGATACACAAGGGCCGATCTAAAGCTAAGTTGAGCTGCATAACAAATCGTTGAAGCGGCTGAGCTTAAAACTAGGGGCTAACATTGAAAAGTGCTGTCCAGCCGCACAACTCCACGTTATGCGTCGAAATCATCCCTCTCATGCATAGAAGCGTATGATTGATCGTCAACTCCCTTACATCGATTTCCAGGCCATCAACACGCAATGCCACACGCTTGCTGATGGGCGAATATTAGCTTTCGCCCGCTATGGAAAAGAAGGCGGAACGCCCATTTATTACTTTCACGGGTGTCCGGGATCCCGATTTGAGGCAGCGCCGATTCACCCATGGGCACTCGCATCCGGTTTTGAGATTTTCGCCCTCGATAGACCGGGTTGCGGTCGCTCCTCTCACGCAATGAACTATCATGTGCTCGACTGGCCGAAAGACGTCATCGACTTTGCTGATTATAGGTCGCACGAACGATTCGGTCTCATCGGCTTGTCTGGGGGTGGCACGTACATCAATGCCTGTGCCTATGCAATCCCTAATCGGCTGCTTTTTGCCTACGATGTGGCGGGCTGGGCACCTGTGGCTCAAGTCGAAGACCTGCGAAGCTCACTGGCACCCCTGGATCGCTTCTTCTTGAGGATCGCGCTAAGCTTCAAACTCTTGTTTCAGATTCCCTTTGCGCTCATAGGACTGGCTGCCCGACATTTAAGCGACCGAGGCTTCGCAAGCTTGTTACGCTCGTCAATGAGTGACGACGATAAAGCGTTCATTCTTGGTTCCGACAATAATGCGCACTTTTTCCGCAGCATAGTCAAAGAGAGCTTTGCCCAAGGGAGTCGTGGTCCTGCAGAGGATGCGACCCGATGTTATCGAGATTGGGGATTTCGCCTAGAGGAGATAAGCTACCCGGTGGAGATCTGGCACGGAACGGATGACTTTTTTGCGAGCTTTTGCTTTGCTCAGTATAAGCATCAGGCCATTAGGGGCAGTGTGCTGCGAGTCTTCAAGGGACGGGGCCATCTTCATCCGGTAACAGAGTATGAGGCTTTGTTTAAAGACATTAGACTTAATCAGAAATTGTAGCCCCCCTGCACAGCAAGGGTTTCAAAAAGCACTTGATTTGATAACAACCCAACGTCAAAGATTGTTCAGATTTTGAGAGATAACTTTGCCGCCATCAGGCAGTTTGGAGATAGAGAATCGGAAAGTATTTTAGTGTTGATATAGTATGAAGCCGCCGCATAACGTTAGCTGCAAGCTTTACTCTGAAAAAGGAATACTGTGAATATTAATATTCGTTTAGAAACTAAAGATGATTATTTCAAAGTCGAAGAACTGACACGAGAAGCGTTCTGGAATTTATATACGCCAGGATGTGATGAGCACTATTTGTGTCATATACTGCGTGATCACAAAGACTTTATTAAAGAACTTGATTATGTCGCAGAAATCGATGGAAATGTAATAGCCTCAATCATGTATACAGATTCGTACCTTTTTAGTAATGACCTAGAGAAGGTGCAAATCGTTTCATTTGGCCCTTTCTGTGTTCATCCTGACTATCAGAGGAAAGGCATAGGTACAGCATTAATTGAAAAGACAAAATCGCTAGTAGAAAAAAGGAATATTCCAGCAATTGTTATTTATGGAGATCCTCATAACTACTGTAAGTATGGGTTTAAAAATGGTATTGACTATCAGGTCAGCAATATGGATGGAGAATATCCTTTAGGTTTACTAGTTTTAGAGCTTCAGCCTGGATTCTTTGGAAATAAAGAATGGAAGGCAAAGCAAAGCGATGTATTTGTTTTTGACCATAAGAAAGTCATAGAGTTTGACAAAAAGTTTAAGGAAAAAGAAAAGAAAATCCAATACAGTCAAGAGATATTTAAAATGCAGATTAGGTCTTTCTTGAAAAAAAACAGCTAACAATCATTTCAACCTGACGTTTTTCGCCGCTACGCTCTGAAAAACGCAGGTTAAATGGGCGGTTATGCGTCACTTGGGAGCTGCTAGGCATGTGCCTTCAAGATTCTTGGAACCTAACCAGAAGATATCTAGATGCAGCAACGGCATTACTACCTGCTGCCTTAGTAGCTGGTGAGGATGTTCGAATCGATTCATACAGTTCCTAATGTTGTACTTAGTAAAGGTTATTTATAATAGGTTTGCAACTGAAAACCGATAGATGCCTATATTATGCTGCTAGCCACTAGTGAATCCCTCAAACAGGATATTGAAAAGCTCACTAACGAGCAGCTTCAGCAAGTTGCTGAGTTTATTGCCTTTCTTCAATTTCAAGAAAAACGGAAACGTATAACCCTTGATCCGGTCCTTTTAGCTCCCCTTGCAACTGAGTTTGCAGAGGAAGACCGTGTGCTTGCAGAATCAGGTATGGACGACTACGCGGACATGCTGGCTAAGGAAGACCAATTATGACCCAGCAGTTGAATCGTGGAGAAGTCTGGCTGGCAAATCTCGATCCTACTCAAGGTTCTGAACAAGCAGGTATTCGCCCTGTCATAATCTTCCAAAATGACATGGTTTCAAAGTTTTCTACGACAACAATTACTATTCCTCTTACAACAAATAGTACGTCTGGCCAATCCCAGGCGATCGCACCAGGTCACAGAGGCCAGAGTGTAGCCCAACCGGGGCTCCCATTACTGCCAAGGGGCCCTGTCAAGGTGGGTACGAGCAGCGCAATATCTAAAGGTTAGCCTGTTATTGACGATCTAGTTAACTCTACCTTTAGATTAGGTTGACATGTTGATGCATCAGCTGTGCAAAATAGATAAATAAAAAATCTCCTTTCATAAAAACTCTGGCTATTAAGGAAGCGACCGATGGGCTATTACATGCGCTACATCGTTAATGAAGACAAAGAGATCAGCCTTGGTATGATCGAAACTGCCCTCAGGCGTAAAGACCCAAATTATCGTCTTGCTAATCAGGCTCCTACGCAAGAATATGCAGAACTCTTATTAGGAACAGATGTCTATGGAGCATTAGCAATTAATCGTCGTGGTTCAGAGCTAATGGATGAAGAGCTTGAAGAATTACTTGAGGATATAGATAACGAAGAGGTTGGAGATCGCCAAAGAGTCCAGCATTTGCTACAGAATGCTCATTTCACCGTTATACTACAGGTGCTCTGGCAAGGCAGGGGATTGGAAGCAACCCTTGAGAAAATTGATCCTCTTTGGGAGTGGCTTTTTGAGCAATATCAAGGGCTATTGCAAGCAGATGGTGAAGGCTACTATGACATAAACGGGCAGATTCTCGAAGTAGGAGAAAGTAATTAACACTCTCTATAAAATGACAGGGATAGAGTCTCGATGTCTACCTGGCATGATGGGCACAATACTGCACTTTATAACCAATTTGCCCGTCGGTATAGGCTGTATAGGGATAAAGGAAACAGCCACGGAACTCGGAGCATTGTCAATTAAGCTAATTCACAATCCCTTATGACTTCTTTGTTTGTACCGGGTCGCCTTTGTCTGTTTGGTGAACATAGCGATTGGGCCGGAACGTATCGCACAATTAACCCTGACATTGAAAAAGGTTATGCCTTGGTTGTCGGTACCAATCAAGGCATTTACGCCAGCATCAAACACCATCCTCAAGATTTAATTTTCCAAGCCACTCTCAACGATGGCAGTCAATGCGCACCGATTCAATTACCCATGCAGCCTGATGTACTTTTAGAAGAAGCCAAACAAGGAGGATTCGCCAGCTACATTGCTGGTACCGCTTATCAAATTTTGAGCCGCTACGGGGTCCAGGGCTTGGCAGTCAATAACTATCGGACCGATTTGCCCATCCAAAAAGGATTGTCATCCAGTGCTACCATCTGTGTGCTGATTGCGCGAGCATTTAATCAGCTGTACAACCTACAGCTAACCATTCAAGACGAAATGGAACTGGCCTACCTGGGCGAAAGAACCACACCAAGCCTATGTGGCCGTATGGATCAGGTTTGTGCCTTTGGCAATAAACCGATCTTGATGACCTTTGATGGCAAGCGGGTAAACCTGGAGGCACTGCCTATACAAAAGACATTATTTTTAGTGATGGTTGATTTGGGCGGCTCTAAAAATACCCAAAAAATCCTGAGCGATTTAAATAATTGTTATCCATATCCTAAAAATCAAATTCACCAACAGGTTCAGCAATATCTAGGGACTATCAATGCTAAATTTGTTCAGCAAGCGGCTAGCGCTATCAGGCAAGGAGATGCAAAACGTCTAGGCACTTTAATGACCCAGGTTCAAGCTGACTTTGATCGCCATGTGACACCAGCTTGCCCCGACCAGTTAACGGCTCCCAAGCTCCATTGTTTACTCACCCATCCAGCCTTGCAACCCTTTATCTATGGCGGTAAGGGGGTTGGCTCTCAAGGCGATGGTACAGCTCAGTTAGTGGCCAAAGACCAAGAGAGTCAACTGGGTGCGATCGCAATTATCCAACGAGATTTTCCAGAAATGCAAGCCCTAAGTTCCACCATTTCTTCCCAGTCAACCATAAAGAAAACCGTTATTCCAGCAGCTGGTTTTGGCACAAGAATGTTTCCTGCCACCAAAGTTGTCAAAAAGGAACTGTTGCCGATTATTGATCACGATGGCCGAGCAAAACCAATTATCCTCAAAATTGTAGAAGAGGCTGTTGCAGCAGGCATTGAAGAAATTGGTATCGTTGTCCAAAAAGGGGATCTGGAAATTTTCCAAGCATTTTTCCAAAATCCACCCAAGCCAGAACTATTGGCCAAACTTTCTCCAGAAAATCAAAAATATAGCCAATATCTCCAAAGCCTGGGTGACCGCATTACGTTTCTCATTCAAGACCAGCAAGAGGGCTTTGGCCATGCGGTGTACTGTGCCAAAACCTGGGTTAATCATGACCCTTTTCTGCTGTTGCTGGGAGATCACATCTATCAAACCCAAGAGCAACGCTCCTGCGCACAACAGGTGTTAGCAGCCTTTACCCAAACCAATAGCAGCGTTGTTGGGGTAACAGTGATGTCTGGAGACATTATCCACAAAGCAGGCTGTGTCACCGGCACCTGGCGAGAGCCAGATACTATTCTAGACATTACCCAACTCTACGAAAAACCTGACCTGGACTATGCTAAGACCCATCTCCATGTGCCCGGCATGCCAGAGTCAGACTTTTTAGGGGTTTTTGGCATGTATGTGCTCAAGCCAGAAATTTTTGATGCTCTACAAACAGAAATAGAGAATAACCTGCGGTCTAAAGGAGAATTTCAGCTAACCACTTGCCTGGAGCGATTGCGGGCGGAATCTGGCATGGTGGGTTATCTAGTTAAGGGGCAATATTTTGACGTGGGCATGCCTCAGTTTTATCGGCAGACTATGTACGATTACGCGATGTCTCAGACTCCCTAAAATATCTAACGATGAGCCATCCGACTGAGATTAAACCAGCGATGCCCAGGGTTAACCCTGTATAGGGTACTAACATAGCCGCAACAGGTAAAACGGCACCACTCAGCGTAATGGTAAGCACGCCCCAGCGCTTTCTTTGCTGGGTTCCCAGCCCAATGCTGAAGAGCAAGAAGAAGGGCAATAACAGCCCCCAGGCTACGCGGGCATCAAACAGGCGGCTGGCATAGGTGAGGCTTAATAAACAGGCAAAGAAGATGGCGGCTGCGATCGCAACATCCTGCAACCGCATCGGCACCGTCAAATAAAGCAGCAGCAACCACCACAAAAAGAGACCGGGAGCCAACAATAACAATCGCGGTAATATCCCCGTCTGGCGAATGCGCTGCGTTGCCGTAAATACCCCAAACGGATTACGCACCGAAACATTCTCATCAAACTGCCAGGTAAATCTCGTACCCTGGCCTTCTAAGCTCGCCTCTGTTGGTACAATGCCGCTGGCAAAGTCAGCATTGGGAAAATCAGCTAGTACCGTTAACCTAAACTGAGAAAGTAGTCGCCCGTAGGCGCTATAGACCCAACGGGGTGCCCCCTGGGCCTGATAAGAAACCGTATACTGGGTGGACTCTCCTGGGGCCAGCTGCAACGGAAACTGATACTCTCCCTGGCTCACAGGTTCTAAACGCTGGCCTTCCCGTTCTATCCGGTAATCTTGTAATAGGCTATATCCGTCTGGTGGGGGTATTTCAAAGAAGAAGTCTTGGGTAACATCCAGGGTATTGGTCACCTGATACTGGCTGGTAAAATCAGATTGATAAATCAAACGCTCGGTGGCGGGGTCTACAACCTGAGTCAGAGTGACCTCAACATTAGAGGCACTGGGCGATAAAAAGCGATCGATCTCTTGTAGCCTTTCAACTTCGGTGGGTTGCCCATCAATGTAAGTGATGGTGGTGTAAGGTTCTTCAATGATATAGCGCACGTAGGGAGCGCGTTGTTCTACCCTGGCCCCAGCGACACTACTGGCAACCTGTTCAATTTTGGCTTGTTCCCAATGATGATACCGATTAGCTAGGGTGGCGCAGAGAAAATAGCCCCCGACGAGTATGGTCACCACAAGTAAGCTATGCAGGGTCACCGTCAGCAAGCGATCATAGCCGAACATGACTGGAGTGAGCCAGCCAGTGCGATCGCTCCGGTGTGCAAATCTTAAAGCCGCCAGTACGATACCAAAACTGGCTAATATCCAGAGCAGCCACCGTCCCACCAGCAACAGTTGTTGACCAAACGCCTGTAACTCTTGGGGGTGGGTAAGATCAGGGATGGTCGGGATGCCATTGATGCTGAGCAACATATTGCTAATAAGGAACGTACCATACATCCATTGCTAGCACACCAAGATTTAAAGAATGCAAATCGGTATATTTTGTTAGAGTTGCCGACTCAACGTTGACCATTCAATAACCTGAACAAGCAATACTCAGCTAACTAAAGCACTGACCACCCACTAGTAGCCGATGGCAGAAAACCTGACAATGTCCCTGAGGTATCATCTGCATACTAAAAACTTAGACCACACCATCACGTTTTCTAACTTGTAAGATAGGATAGTTGTTCCAAGCGATGGAATAAAAGATAAGTAGACAAGGCAACTCAGCTCAAAATATTTCTATGATCAAATGGCTAAGACGTCTCACCCTTGTTGTCGCTGCAATACTTTTTCTGACCCTAATAACAGGGTTTGTTTATGAACAATGGTCGCGCCATGCGGTCGCTCAAGCGTTTTCTCCCCCTGGGGAACTTGTGGCAGTCAACGGAAAACTATCCCACCTTTATTGTACAGGTGAAGGCAGCCCCACCATCGTTTTAGAATCTGGCATTAACGAAGGTGGATCACTAGTTTGGGAAGCCGTGCGACCGGCCATTAGCCAGGTGAGTCGTGTGTGCGCATACGACCAGTCTGGAATTATGTGGAGTGAGCGTCGAGAACAGCCAAGAGACGCAGACCATATTGCGGAAGACCTGCATAACTTATTGATGGCCGCCCATGAATCTCCCCCCTATGTGATGGTGGGCCACTCCCTGGGGGGGCTGCTAATCAGAGTCTTTACCGACCATTTCAGTGATGAAGTTGAGGGTCTTATTTTTGTTGACTCATCTCACCCAGAACAAAATCAACGGTTTCCTGAAGATCTCATGGAAATAATGGCCTATCCTCCAACACTGCTGCTCAGAACTATTTCGACACTGGGCATCTTACGTCTACAGTCTCCTCCTGCTCCCAGCGCGCTCCCCAAAGAAGCTGGTAAGGCAATTCATGATTACCTACCAGAGAGCATGACAGGCATTGCTGATGAGATTGCAGCCATGGATAGCATTTTTGCTCAGGCACAATCCACTGGTCCATTTGGAGATATGCCAATGGTTGTGCTTACAGCAGGCCATTTTCCAGATGAGTTACCCTATCAATTGGATGCGGATAACATGGCTAAACTTCAGAGCACGTGGTCTGAAATATGGCCCGTCCTGCAAACAGAAATTGCAGCCTTATCCACTAACTCAGAGCATCGCACGATATTAGAATCATCTCACAATATGCCCTATGAGGCTCCGGAGGCTATCGTAGAGGCCATCAAAGATGTTGTTATGGCTCAGCGTGAAGGTAAATCTCATGACAAGGCTATGGCAACAGCGAAGCATGACGCGTCTACGACATGAATATCTAAAACAATGGCAACAATATGAATCACCTGAACGTTTATCAGCGGCCTGGAATATCGCAAAACCTTTATGTATATTGCACCATGCAATCACCTATCAAACTATGATCAAGGCTCTAGAAGCAAGGACAAGGCCTGAGGTTAGCCATGTTCTACCTTACCTTTTACGGGAGCTCATCAGCATGTGCTGATACTCAAGCTAGCGGGTATAAAAGGCATGTATACAAAACATTTTATACTCTCACCATAGTCGCAGGCTATACCAAACGACAACAGGATATTTTTCTTGAACTTAATCTAAATCAAATCAGATACGCAAACGAATAAAAATTCTTTGAATTGAATTTGGGATTTTCCAGATTTTATGGGCCATAGGATACCAAATCTGAATTCATCAAACCCGATGAACAACGGACCATCTTGTAGACGTACTCCTTTGGGGACGTACTCCCTTGGGGACGTACTCCCTTGGGGACGTACTCCCTTGGGGATGTCCTTCGATACGGGGCACTATCAATCACGCTTTCTGTAAGTTCTTTATTTTGTTTATTTAAATTCTCTACTGATTTTTCGGAAAATTCTCTTTAGAGGTGACCAAAACCTGTAGTTTTAAATATCTATTATTGTTTAATTATGCAGGCACTACTCGATAAAGTTAAGACTAAAATTGCAGATAAGCGATATAAGCCTGACCCTTTAGAAATCTCCCGTGAGTCACCGGATATGCCCATGGCATATACCATTCTGGGCAATACCAACTTAAAGGTGAGTGTGGCCGGTTTAGGTGGCGGAGGATACAGCCGCTTAGGTCAAGGCTATAATCGCCCTGTGGATGAATCTATTGCCATAGTTCATAGGGCTTTAGATTGGGGTATTAACTTATTGGATACAGCAGAATCCTATGGAACAGAGCACATTATAGGTGAGGCCATTGCCTATCGAGGGCGCTCTAATTTAGTGTTATCGACCCAGAAAAAGATTTCTGTCGGTGGTCGTTTTAGGCCAAGAACCTTAATTCGTGCCAATGAACTTGAAGCGGGGTTAAACAATAGTCTTAAAAAGTTAAATACAGATTACATCGATATCTATCATCTGCATGGGGTTCGCCCTAGTGACTATGACTATGTGAAGGCTGAATTTTTACCAGCCCTATTGAAATTTAAAGACGCTGGAAAAGTAAGATTTATTGGCATCACGGAGGGGTTTGCTTCGGATCCTGAGCATAAAATGCTGAGTCGTGCGGTTGAAGATGACTGCTGGGATGTTTTTATGCTTGGGTTTAATATCCTGAATCAATCTGCCCGTGAACGAGTTTTACGGAAAGCATTAGCAAAAAATATCGGCATTCTAAGCATATTTGCAGTTCGGCGCGTCCTCGCCAGCCCAGCAACCTTAAAGCCGTTAATCGATGAGATGATCGAAAAGTCTCTCATTGACCCCCATAAGATAGATCTCAATGAGCCCCTTGGATTTCTGATGAAAAGTGGAGAAGCTGAAAGTCTTGCTGATGCCTCGTATCGCTTCTGTCGCCATGAACCGGGCGTTCATTCTGTGCTGTTTGGCACCGGCGATGGCCAACATTTAGAAGAGAACATTCGCTCGTTGTTACGGGGGCCGTTATCCCAGGCCAGCAAAGAAATGCTCAACCATGTGTTTGGCCACATCGATCAAATTTCTGGCCAAACGGATTAGAGGGACCTACACTGGTGTCGGAAAATTTACGTCCTCTAGAAACGAAAGCGGGTTGCCCATGTTGGTGGCAAAGCCGAGGATATTGCGATCGCAATGTTGATAAATTACCCCACCATCAGCAATTACGTAGGTTGCTCCCCGCTGGGTAATGTGGCTCACATCCGGCACATAGGTAGTCCATTTACCCAGCACCTCTGCCATATTTCGTAACCGCAGGGTAGCCAACTCAAAAGGCCGCTGAAACCCTTTACCGCCAGCCCGTTTGAAAAACTCTCCTTTGATGGGTGGCAGGGGTGTTGCTTGCACCACGTCATCGTCTGCAATCAGCTGGGGGGCGTTGCGATCGCCCAGATAGCCACGAAATACTTCCGATAAGGTGCCAGGGCTGCCAATCCCAGCGCACATCAGCAATAGGTTCAGCCAAGCATTCTGGCGCTGATTAAAGCCGGGAACCGATAATGTTAGCCCTGGGTAAAGGCCTAACTCTTGGTGAAGCGTACCGTCTGGGTCTAGCAGTAGAGACTCTTCGGGGAAACCAGTGTAGGCACAGAATGCCTTGCCTGAGTTGAGATCGCCAATGCCCACCGCCCGGACCACCACTCCTTTTTGGATCAGCTGCTCAGCGCCGCGCCGCAGCCACCAGGCATACTCCAAACTATCAAAGTCGCCTAGCTGGGGCCATACCAACACCAACTGCTTGGTAGCATTTATTAACAATGCAGTGTCTGCACCATCACTGACCCGTTGTCGTCGAGTCTGATGTAAAACCTCATAAACAGCTGCTGGGGTTTTATTGTTTGTAAATGTATCTACAGCCATTGTAATAATTGCTCCAACATCGCTGATCGGTAACGCAACCCATTGAAAAGGAACTCAGTACCTGGCTTATAGATTCGGAAACTGAATAAGCGCAGTTTGCCGTTGATGACTTAGAGTATGAATCGATCAACCTCATAAGTTACTAACTTATGACTTGAAAGATAAAACCATACGGAGAAAGATAAAACCATACGGAGAATTAGCAACAACGACGAGTTGAAGTTCAAACTCAATTTTACAATAGGGAAAAATTTATCAGGTGTTACATTTGCCTATTCGCTAACAAGCAAAACGCCCTGCTCCCATTCAAAACACTGATGGATAAAGATCTGGAAACTTATCAGCAACGAATGGCTGAGCTAGAAGCAGCTAACCAAACCCTTCGAGCTCAACTAGCTGCAGAGCACCAGGCACATCAGCACACCACCCAGGAGCTTCAGCAAGTGCGCCATGAGCTGCAAAGTTTGCAGACACAGCCATCGGCACAGGCGCTATATTGGGTCCTGGATAACCTGCCAGCCGCCGCTTTCTGGAAGGATCACAATTCTGTTTATCTTGGTTGTAATCAGCAGTTTAGTAAGGCGGCAGGTTTAGCATCTCCCGCCGAGATTGTTGGCAAAACTGATTTTGATCTGCCCTGGAAGCGGGAAGAAGCTGAATGGTTTCGAGCCTGCGATCGCCAGGTCATGGAGTCAAATACCCCTGAGTTGAACCTTATCGAACCTCAACGGCAGGCAGATGGTAATCAATACTGGCTGGAAACCAATAAAATTCCACTGCATGATTCCCAGGGTGTCGTTGTTGGCATTTTAGGAACCTATATGGAAATTACAGCCCGAATTGAGGCTGAAAACCAGCTAAAACAGCTCAATGAAGCATTGGAACAACGGGTTGATGAACGCACCCAGGAGCTCCAAAGTAGTGAAGCCCGCTTGCAAAAGTTGGCGGCCAACCTACCGGGGCTGATTTTTCAATTTCGGCTGGAGGCGGATGGCACCCGGTCATTTCCCTATGTGTCTGAGGGCTGCCGTGATATCCATGAGCTGGAACCGGACGATTTTGTGCGGTGTTTTGATTTAGTGCACAGTTGCGATCGCGATGCCCTAGAACAGGCACTTCAGGTGTCGGCCCTAACGCTTTCTGGTTTTCACCACGAGCATCGGATCATGACTCCCAGTGGCAAACTTAAGTGGGTACAAACCATCGCCCGTCCTGAACAGATGGCAGATGACTCGATTTTGTGGGATGGATTGATCATTGAGGTTAGCGATCGCAAGCGAGCCGAAAAAGAACAACAGCGGCTACTATCCATTCTCGAAGCCACCCCTGATATTGTGGGCATTTGTGACGCCCAGGGTAACCACCTCTACCTGAATCAGGCTGGCCAAACAGCCTTAGAAATTGCCGCCGAGGACCTTGGGCAGGTCAAAATTCAGGCCTATCATCCGCCAGAAATCCTGGAAAAGATCGAAACTGAAGCGCTGCCAACCGCAATCCAAACGGGCATGTGGCAAGGAGAATCGTATCTACGTAGTCAGAGTGGACAAGACTTTCCTGTCTCCCAGGTTATCCTGGCCCATCGCGATGAGGATGGCAACCTGGAGTTTTTATCTTCAGTCATGCGAGACATCAGCGATTTAAAGCAGGCTGAAGAACGAATACGTCAGAAAGAAGCTCAATATCGTCAAATTTTTGAAACTGTTATCGATGGCCTCGCCATTGTCAATTTGGAAACAGGAGAAATGTTAGAGGCTAATCCGGCCTACTATCAAATGCATGGCTATGTCGATCAAGCATCTATCCCCTCAAACCCTGGAGCCTATATCCATCCAGATTCCCAACCTATCTACCAAGAATTCCTGACCACCGTACAAGCAGGCCATACCTTTAGCGGCCAGACAACCAATATTCATCGAGATGGGAGTTTGATTGGGCTTGAGATTAAAGGCCTTCCCTATAATTATCAAGGACAACCCCATGCCCTATGTGTCCTGCGGGACATTAGTCAGCGAGTCAAACTGGAAGCCGAACGACAACATCAGGAACAGGCCCTGCGTTGGATTGTAGAGGGAACCGCCACCCAGACAGGTGAAGCCTTCTTCAAAACCTGCGTTAAACATTTAGCGTTAGCCCTCAATATGCAATATGCCTTAATTGCTGAGCTGATTGAGGATGGAGATCAACAGATTGGTAAAACCTTAGCTTTCTGGAATGGTTCAGATTTTGGCGAGAATTTTCAATACAACCTGGCGGGCACCCCTTGCTATAACGTTGCCCACAACCATGCAATCTGTTGCCATGATCACTCGATTAAAGAACAATTTCCTGAAGACAATGTCCTCGTCACCCTCAATGCGGAGAGTTATGTTGGCATTCCAGTCTTAAACCCTGGTGGCAAGTTCTTGGGATACATTTCTGTCATCAATACCGAGCCCATGGAACAAGATGTGGAGCTACAGGTATTTATTTTAGAGATTTTTGCGGCCCGAGTTGGAGCAGAGATGGAACGGATGCAGTTCGAGCAAGCATTACTGGCCTCCACTGAGCAAATTCAACAACAGGCCCAACGAGAACAGCTACTGAACCAGATTGCCAACCAGATTCGTATATCCCTCAATCTTGATAATATTCTGGACACAGCAGTTCAAGAGATCCAACGGTTTCTTGAGGTAGATCGGTGTCATTTTGCATGGTATATCGAGGCTAATCATAACAATGATGGTTACTGGCACATTACGTCTGAAGTACAGGTAGCGGGACTGTCCAGTTTTATTGGCAAACATGCTGCCAGCAGTTTTGGTGCCCTCACAGACAGATTGTTGCAACAGGAAATTTTACAGTTAGATGACATCTCCACCGTAGACGATGATGAGGTGAAAGCGGTCTTAACGACCTTAGGCAACAAGTCTATGTTAGTGCTGCCTGTGTACGCAGAATCTGGAAAGTTTGGCGTTATTTCCTGTATCCACAGCCAAGCTGTGCGCCCCTGGCAGGATCACGAGGTAGACCTGCTTAAGTCAGTGGTAGCTCAACTCAAAATTGCCCTAAACCAGGCAGATTTATTGGCCCAAAGTCGTGCCCGTGCCGAGGAACTAGAGACAATCCTGACTCAGCTCCAAAAAACCCAGTCTCAATTGGTGCAAAGTGAAAAAATGTCCAGCCTTGGGCAGATGGTGGCTGGCGTCGCCCATGAGATTAATAACCCGGTTAGCTTTATCTATGGCAACCTCACCCATGCCAAGAGCTATACTCAAGCTTTAGTCACACTGATCGAAAGCTATCAGCAGCATTATCCCAACATCCCCCCTAAGATTGTAAACATCATTGATGAAATCGAACTGGATTTTCTCAAAGATGACTTGCCTAAATTATTTCAATCCATGGAAGTGGGTACTGAACGCATCCGCGAAATTATTAAATCTCTGCGCTTATTTTCCCGGCTGGATGAGGCAGAAATTAAGCAAGTGGATTTACACGACGGCATCGATAGTACACTGACTATTTTGCAAACCCGCCTGCGGGCGCAGAGCTGGCGGCCCGAAATTCAAGTCATAAAAGAGTATGACGATTTGCCGCAGATCGAATGCTATGCCGGGCAGCTCAACCAGGTGTTTATGAACCTGTTGAGCAATGCGGTAGACGCCCTTGAAGAACTGGATCAAACACGCACCTGGCAACAGATGGAAAATGAGCCGAGCATCATTCGGATTCAGACCCAATTACTGGGGCAGTTGAAGCATCCAGCGGTTGCGATCGCAATCACCGATAACGGCCCAGGCATCCGCAAAAATGCCATCGAACACCTGTTCAATCCCTTCTTCACCACTAAGCCAGTGGGCAAAGGCACGGGACTGGGTCTCTCCATCAGCTATCAAATTATTACCGAAACCCATGGCGGTACGATCACCTACAACACTGAACCGGGCCAGGGAACGACATTTACGATTACATTGCCCATCAGGCAGTAAGTAACGCAAAACGCTACAACCAGGGTGTAGTCACCGCCCTAATCTTTTCCTGCTCTTCCAGCGTCATCGACCACCCCAATGCCCCAGCATTTTGTTCTGCCTGTTGAGCATTCTTGGCCCCTGGAATTGGCACCACATCCCCCTGGCCCATGAGCCAATTAAGAGCAACCTGGGCAGGGGTTTTATCATGGCACTGACCCACTTCCTTCAAAACAGAAATCACCGGCTCAATTTTACGCAAACCGTTCTGATTAAATCGTGGGTCAATTCGCCGTGCTCCAGTGGGTGGCTGATAGGTCTCCACGGTATACTTGCCAGTCACCAGCCCCTGGGCTAAAGGACTGTAGGCCAAAATTGTCATGCCGAGTTCCTTGGCCGCACTAAGCACACCATTGGACTCAATCTTGCGGTGCAAAAGAGAATATTGCACCTGGTTCACGGCCAGAGGAATGCCGCGCTCGGCTAGATAACTATGGGCCTGATGCATCTGGCTGGCAGAATAATTACTCACCCCAATGGACTGAATGCGTCCTTGTTTAACTTCGTCCGCCAGAGCATTCATAAGAGTTTTTTGACCCATCAAAAAGTCAAAGGGCCAATGGACTTGATAGAGAGCCACCATGGGCAGTTGTAGTCGCTTCAAACTAGCCGTCAACGCATCGGCCACCGCCTGAGTATTAAACCGCCAGGGCAATGGAAAGTACTTGGTTGCTACGACCACGGGAGTCGCTGTCCCCTGGATAAACTGGCCCAACAGCTCCTCTGACTTACCCAAGCCATACACTTCCGCCGTATCAAAGAAGCTCACTCCTGCGGCCAGGGATGCATCAAATGCTTGCTGCACATCCCTGGCACCATAGTCTTTGCCATACTGCCAAAATAAAGAATCTCCCCAGGACCAGGTGCCCACTCCTAAGGGGGCAATGTCAGGACCATTGGGAACAAGTTTCACCATTTGATATTTACCGCTTGAAACAACGTTGCCACTTTACCCATTCTCATCTCCATCCTGAGCAAAAACAAAGGATGCGTTGTTGGCGCATCCTCCGATAAATCTTTGATGTACAGACGTTGCGTGCAACGTCTCCACTTTAGCTAGCCAAATACTCACGCATATCAGCCTGACGCTTCCGCAAACGCGTCAGCGCTTCCCGCTCAATTTGACGTACGCGCTCGCGGCTAATGCTCAACATCTCACCAATCTTGGCCAACGTCATATTCTTACCATCATCCAAGCCAAAGCGCAGATTCAGAACACGCTGTTGCTGAGGGGTTAATTCTGACATTAGGCGATCTAGATCTTTACGCAATAACGACTGAGTCGCATAGTCCTCAGGAGACTGACCAGGGTCTTCAAGCAAATCACCAAGATTAGTATCTTGATTATCGCCAATGCGCAAATCCAGCGATAGCGGAGAGCGAGACTTTTCTAAATAATCCCTGACCTGCTTTGGGGTCAGCTTAACTTCTTCAGCTAGCTCAGCCACCGTAGCCGCCCGACCTAGCTTCTGAGACAGCTGACGCTGGGCTTTTTTAATCTTATTTAGCTTCTCAGTAATGTGAATTGGTAAGCGAATTGTGCGGCTTTTCTCAGCAATTGCACGGGTAATGGCCTGACGAATCCACCAATAGGCATAGGTAGAAAAACGGTATCCCTTGAGCGGGTCAAATTTTTCCACACCGCGCTGCATACCAATGGTGCCTTCCTGAATTAAATCCAGTAGGTCCACATTGCGCTTGATATACTTTTTAGCAACGGACACCACTAAGCGGAGATTTGCTTCCACCATACGGCGCTTCGCAAGGTCACCAGCATCAATGGACTGAGTCAGCTCATCCACTGATATACCGGCAGCCTCAGCCCATTCCAACTTGCTGGGCTCACGCTCCAAGCTTGCCTCAAGCTCAGTCCTGTAGGCCTGCAGAGCAACAAAGCGCTGAACCTGTTTTCCATAAACAACTTCTTGCTCATGGGTTAACAGTGGCACTCGCCCAATTTCCTTAAGATATGTGCGAACTAAATCGCTGGATGTTTGAGCAGCTTTCATAAATACGAGAAGTCACGGACTACAGAGAGAAATCAAAGTGCCCTTTCAATAAGAGCAATGGCAGACATAATTCACAAATGCGACGCAAACAAAGACGTATGGGTAACGAAAATATCTGAGAACTTTTGAAACATCAGTCGTATCGATCCGCAGGATGTTTCGCAGCGATAAAAACGCTTACAGATATAGATAAAACTACATAGACTACAGTGATAACAACTTAGATTGTTACATTAGGGGTAAAACCATACGTGCTGTTCAACTGAAGTAGTGATGCTGCTTTGTAGTAAGCCTAGGTTAGCATAATTTAAGTAATGTAACTTTTATTAGAAATATTTTTTTATTCCTTTGTTGTAATTTCGACTCTTGGCTGTCAAGTCTTGCTTAGGTGAATCCTAAGATAATTGATCTATATGGGCTAGGCTGCATCAATCGTGACAAAAGCGGCATTAAGTCATTGATCATTTTCTAAGGAATTTCAATGGAATTTGAGGCAGCGCATCAGCCCTATAGACATCCGTTAGATGATTTTGAGCCAACCTATCAGGAAATTAGTCAGCAATGTGTGTTAAGGGCGTTTTAGCTTATGGGCGTTCTGTCGACTGTTTCAATGAGGTTTGAATTTTTAGTTTTGAATAATTGATATAGATAGGGTCAAGGTTAGCTGGTCTTGAAATATGGAGCCTCCGCAAGAATAGGGTTAATACCCACGGTTTGTGTCTCCTGGGATCAGGTGTTTTTCAGGAATGAGTACTCTGTGGTGTAAGTTTGCTCACTATTAGATGTGGATGGGTGGATGGGTGAGCAGGGGGGATGGGTGAGTGGGTGAAGGCAATAGCTGTTAATGCTTTAGCTTAGCAATAGGCTATCGTCGCTGAGGCCATCACTGGCAAAGCGGTTTAGCAAGTCGTTAACTGATAGGTGGGCTTTCTCAGAGGCACTGGCATCATAGACAACGCGGCCTTCGTGCAACATCAGCAGACGATTGCCTACGGTCAGGGCCTGGCGCATGCTATGGGTCACCATCAGAGTGGTGAGGTTATGTTCAGTGACCAGTTGCTCGGTCAGCTTCATGATGAAGTGGGCTGTTTTGGGATCGAGGGCGGCGGTGTGTTCATCCAGCAACAGGATAGTGGCTGGAGCCAGGGTGGCCATGACCAAACTCAGGGCTTGACGTTGGCCGCCAGAAAGGAGGCCGATGCGATCGCAAAGTCGATTTTCCAATCCCAGGTCTAAACTCGCCAGCCGCGCCCGAAACTGGTCTCGCAGACGATTGTTTAGCGCCGGTCGCATACCCCGCAGCTTTCCCCGCCGAAAGGCCAATACTAGATTCTCTTCGATGGTTAGCTCAGCGCAGGAGCCAGCCAGGGGATTCTGGAATACCCGTGATACTAGTGTGGCTCGACGCGCTGTGGACCAAGCTGTCACGTCGTCGGTACCCACGGCAATGCGTCCGCGATCGCAGCTAATGTCGCCACTAATAATATTTAGCAGGGTGGATTTCCCCGCTCCATTACTGCCAATAACCGTAATAAATTCCCCAGCGGCAATATCCAAGTTAATCCCCAACAGTGCCGGTTTCGCCAGGGGAGTACCAGGGTTAAAGGTGACGTGGATATCGTTCAGGGAAATCATGGGGCAGGGGGAAGAGGGAAGAGGGAAGAGGGCAGGGGGAAGGGGGTGGCTCACTAGAAAATCTAGCGCTTAAACCTGGCTAACAGATTGGCTTGAGGCAATACCAGGGCCAACACGACAATGATGGCCGTCACCAGGTTAAGGTCCTGGGCTCGTAAACCGAGGAAATCTGCATTGAGCGCCATGGCAATCACCAGGCGATAAATCAGACAGCCTAAGATAACCGCCAGCGTTGCCCAGCGTACGGTGCGGCTAGGAAAAATTGCCTCACCTAAAATTACTGTGGCCAGGCCGACCACGACCGTACCCACGCCCAGGGCTACATCCGCAAAGCCATTCACCTGGGCAAACAGGGCACCGGACAGGGCCGCTAACGCATTACTCATGGCCATTCCCAATAAGATCAGCCGGTTGGTATAAATTCCCTGGGCACTGGCCATAATCGGGTTCATGCCAGTGGCCCGCATTGCCAGGCCAATATCTGAGGTCAAGAAAAAGTCGATGGCCAATTTGGTTAACCCTAAACCAATGAGCAAAATTGCCCAGATGGGTAGCACTGTTTCCAGCCCATCAAACAGTGTGGGCTGGTTTAGCAAGGGCACATTGGGTCGCCCCATAACGCGCAGATTAATGGAATACAGCGCAATCATGGTGAGAATACTGGCCAGGAGATTAAGGATGTTGAACCGTACGCTCAGAATGGCAGTGCATAAACCAGCCAAAGCCCCAGCCACCATGGCCACTACTGTCGCGACCCACGGGTTTACTCCCTGGGTAATCAGGGTGGCCACTACGGCAGCTCCCAGGGGAAAACTACCGTCCACCGTCAGGTCTGGAAACTTCAGCACCCGAAAGGAGAGGTATACGCCCAGGCTGAGAAAGCCATAGAGTAAACCCGTTTCAATAGCTCCAAGGAATGCGACAAGGGACATGGAAAGACAATCGGTATAACGTAGATGGGCTGGGGCGTAACATTTTGAACCCCTAGGATAGACTAGATTATCGAAGGATATCGTAGTCCCATGGCCTACAGTGACTTTACACTACGTAAAGTAAAAACTGACTTTGCGATCAAGTTAGTTGAGACGGGTTCATGTTTGCGAGGATTTCCGCCGGTACAGCCCAGTGATTACCTGCATCAGACACTGGAGCGCAATCTATCAATGGCCATTGCTGTCGGTACAGAAAAGGCCAGGTCTGAACTGTTGATTAGCCCTATTTTTGTTGGGAATTTTGAAGGATATACGGAGCGTGTAGGGCCATGGTGCCGGGGTACACCATGGTGTACCCCGGCACCATGCGTTATTCAAATACCTGGTTGGCGCTGTCTTTGATGGCGTCAGATACGGTGACACCCATGGCTTCTGCAGCGGCTAGATTTATGGCTAAATCTATGGTGTTGGCCAGCTCGACAGGGATATCGCCAGGACTCTCGCCCCCCAGAATGCGGGCAACTATATCACCGGTTTGGCGACCAACTTCGTAGTAGTCAAAGCTGGCAGTTGCGATCGCTCCCCGCTCCACCGAGTCTGTATCGCCAGCAAACACCGGTAGCTGGTTGTCATTGCCCACCTGAATCACCGATTCCAACGCCGACACCACCGTATTGTCAGTGGGAATATAAATCGCATCCACCTTACCCACCAGGCTTTCTGCTGCGGTCGCCACATCGGCAGAGCTCGATACCGTTGCTGCTTCAACCGTGAACCCCTGCTCATCTGCTTCTGTGTTTAGCACATTCACCAGGCTGACAGAGTTGGATTCTCCCGCGTTATAAATCACACCTACGCTTTTTGCACCGGGCACCATATCGGCAATCAGTGCTAAATGTTCATCAACCGGGGACAAGTCGCTGACGCCAGTTACCGTACCACCGGATGCTTCTAGACTGGGCACCAATTCTGCTGCGACGGGATCAGTTACGGCTGAAAAGACCACGGGAATAGTATCGGTGTTACCCACAACCGCCTGGGCTGAGGGGGTGGCAATGGCCACAATCACATTGGGACTATCGCCTACAAATTTCTGGGCAATCTGGGCTGCATTAGATGCCTGGCCCTGGGCACTTTCCCACGCCCACTTAAGAGAACTATCAGCTTCGTCGTAGCCTTCTTCTTTGAGTTTGTCCTGCAGACCATCCCGCACCGCATCAAGGGCCGGGTGTTCCACAATTTGGGTAACAGCGACATAGGGGACATCAGCCGTGGCAACCGGATCGCCGTATTCGTTTTGTTGAACGGTGATGGTGCCGCAGCCAAGCAGTGTCGCTGAAAGCAAGCCAGGGGCGATTAGGGTTTTGGTTAAAAAGCGGGTGCTTGTCATGGTTAATCTGGTCTTTTAAGGAAAAGAATTTTTAAGGATATCCTCCCATTACCAAGGGGAGGTGCCGTAGGCGGAGGGGTCTGCTCTCCCAGGCGGGGATGGATGGTGTGGGGCCTTGTCCCTACTCTCCACCGTATTGGGCCTTAAGCTCAGCTACGCGATCATCATCGAGCTTTTGAAACAGAGGTGCAGGCACATCAAATGGACGGCCAGCGGCCAGAATGGTCAGGTCCACCGCATCGGCCATGGTGCTATGGCGCTCGTCTTCGGTGAGCTGGAGGGCATCGTACAGGGCCTCGGCGGTGTGGGGAATAAAGGGGGCACTTGCGATCGCATACAGCCGAATCAAATTAATACAGGTGCGAATCACCACAGCAGCGTCTGCTTTATCGGTCTTAAACAGCGCCCAGGGGGCACGCACATCAATATACTGATTACCCGCTGTCCATAGGGCATTTAAGGTTTCAGTAGCACGGCGGAATTCTTGCTTACGCAGATGGCCCCGCAGTTTTTCCACCAGCTCACCACAGGTCTTTTGCAGCTCAGCTTCCGCTTCGCCAGGGGTGCCACCCTCAGGCAATTCTTTACTAAATCGAGACGCCGTGAACTTGAGAATGCGGTTGACAAAGTTGCCCAGGTTATCCGCCAGTTCTTTATTGACACGATTCTGAAACTGCTCCCAAGTAAACGCAGAATCAGACGACTCGGGGGCACTGGCCATCAGCATATAGCGCCAGTAATCAGCCGGGGCAATCTCCAGGGCCTGGTCTAAAAAGACACCACGCTTCGAACTGGTGGAAAATTTGCCACCATAATAATTGAGCCAGTTAAAGCCTTTGATATAGTCCGCCAGCTTCCAAGGCTCACGGCTACCAAGGATAGTTGCGGGCCACATAATGGTGTGGAACGGCAGGTTGTCCTTAGCCATAAACTGGGTGTAGTGGATATCATCGCCCCCCTTCCACCAGCTTTCCCAATCGTTGCCGGTGGCATTACCCCAGGCTTTTGTGGCCGATACGTAGCCGATGGGGGCATCAAACCACACATAAAAGACTTTGCCTTCAAAGCCGTCAGCGGGTACGGGCACACCCCAGCTGAGGTCGCGGGTGATGCCTCGACTCTGTAGACCTTCATTAAGCCACTTGAGGGCAATAGATTTAGTTAGCGTGGGCCACTGTTCTTGCTTTTCGACCCAGGCACGCACTTCGTCACTAAGTTTATCCAGCAGCAAAAATAGATGCTTAGAGCTGCGGACTTCCAGATTAGTGCTACCAGAAATGGTGGAGCGGGGGTCAATCAGTTCAGTCGGCGTCAGCACCTTGGTGCAGTTTTCGCACTGATCGCCTCGGGCTTTATCATAGCCGCAGTGGGGGCAGGTACCGGTAACGTAGCGATCGGGTAGAAAGCGTTCGTCGTCTAGGGAGTAAATCTGGCTGATTTCCCGTTCTTCAATAAAGCCGTGTTCGGCCAGCTGACGATAGAAGTGCTGGGTGAGCTCATGATTCTCTGGGGCGGAGGTACGGCCAAAGTAGTCAAAAGATAGGCCAAAGCGTTCGTAGATGTCTTTTTGCTTTTCGTACTGGCGGGTGCAAAATTCGGCTACGTCTAGCTCTGCTTCCAGGGCGGCAATTTCGGCTGGGGTGCCATGTTCATCGGTGGCACATATATATAGGACGTCTTCACCTTCTTGACGTAGAAATCGAGCATACACATCGGCGGGCAGCATCGATCCCACCAGGTTGCCCAAGTGCTTAATTCCATTGATATAGGGAAGTGCGCTGGTGATCAGGTATCGCATTCTAGGTTTGCTTTATCGTAAGCCGGTGTGCCCTATACACCCTAGCGGTTTAATCGCTTTGGCTCAATAGTAGCGAGCCTTTTTAAGACCGGCCAATCCAGATCTCCCTCTAATGACGATTTCTCAGAAAATTGCGCATGGGTAATGAAAAGTACCCGTCAGGGGCATGACGAAGCTTTATGGCGAATTTCATACTGAAATTATTAATCACTCCATGACAACACCCGCTATATGAGGCAGGAATAACCATGTCAGACAATATTTTTCAAGAAATCTGGGATGCGGACCAGGGTGGAAATGGGGTGCCTGCCCTCAGACCTGGTGAAGCCAGGGATGAAACTCAGGGGTGTGTAGTTGTGGATGAACGCGCCACTGAGGTTGATGCTGAGCACCGGGTGCTCAAGGAAGTGGTTATCCCTGCCGATAAGTTGGAAACCTATCAGCTGTGTGAGCGAATTTTTGATAACTATGCCCTTGAGCGAGCCGTCCGTGAACAGGTTAGCCCAGCCGAAACCCAGGAAGAGCTGGACTTTATTGATGCGATTCTGCCAACGCCACCGATTAAAAAGGCGCAACAGTTTTTAGAATCTTCTCTAGATTTAACCATTTCCCAAAGCTTGATGGCGGCGATGATCAAAGAGACCTGGTTTGACATGGGCATCGCTGGTGGGCAACAAGATGCATCAGGCTTTGAGCATGTTTTTGTGGGGGAACAATCCAGTAAAGCGAGTCAAGCTGGCGGGTATCATTTTTGGTATAAGTACCACCTAGATGACGCTGGCCCGAGTGTTATACCT
The DNA here is from genome assembly GCF_011009555.1 of Adonisia turfae CCMR0081. Taxonomy (GTDB): domain Bacteria; phylum Cyanobacteriota; class Cyanobacteriia; order Phormidesmidales; family Phormidesmidaceae; genus Leptothoe; species Leptothoe turfae. Next base: position 4,014,445 of record NZ_QXHD01000004.1, read on the forward strand.
GGCAATGATGGTCAAGATAGAATCCAGTATTTGGGTACTCGATATGAAAAAGCCAAGGAACCTGAAAAGGGAGTGCTGGTTCCTGAGGTTGTTACCTTAGAGTTAACGTGGCATGCTCCACTAGGTGATGGCAGTCACAATACTAAGCGTTTGCATAAGCCCATTGGTGGCTTTTTTGTTGGCTGTAGCCCTGAGGGGCTAATTGCCCTAGGCTTGGTCAGGTGTCGTACCCAGAGTAATAAAATCACCCGGATCAATGGGGCTGAGTATCAGCTTGACTTGCACCGTCTGGACAACAACCGTAATGCCATCCGCACCTTTTTCCCTCGGTTTCGCCGCGCCGATGTGATTGATATTGGCAATGGCAATGGTGATGACAAGGACAAAGATAAGGATAAGGATAAAGATCAACCACCTGGCAACACAGAGTCTAGTCCTTTCAGGGTTGTTGCTGCTATGGTCAATCCCCAGAATCCAGAAGGTGGCAGAGAATTTATTCAGATTATTAATGCATCTCAACAGACGGCTTCGTTACTGGGTTGGCAAGTTGTAGCCCCTAATGGCACTCGCTTTGAGTTGGCGGATATTGAGGTGGCACCGGGGGATGTGTTTAAGTTTATTGTCCCGACAAACCAGGGTGTATTACGCAATAAGGCTGGCACCATCCGACTACGCAGTCCAGAGGGGGATATGGTACTGGATTATCCCTATTCTGGCGATCAGGCGCGGGAAGAAAATCAGCCGATTTTGTTCGGATAAGGGGACTGCACAAAAATAAAGACCCAGGTTGGGATTGTGGATGGGTGGATGAGTGATGGGGTAATGGGGTGATTATTTAAACGCAAGCGCCTAAGCGGTTAAATAGCTATAGAAGGGTTTTGTGCGACACTGTGGGATGTCAGGGCCATTGTTGGCAAACGTCGCGGATGGCTTGCAAAATGTCAAAAAATGCTTGCTCGTTGCCGAGGCGAATGATTGTCGGTTTACTTTTTGGCAATGCGTCAAAGAGATCTTCACGATTTTGATAGGCCAAAATATTTAGGACATTAACCCAATCTGTAAAAGGAATGGATAGCTGTTCTAAGTTGGGCAAAAACGCCTGTAAAGCACTGGAACAATAGTATTTATCTTTGATGGCCCAGACGATCTCAAGGGCTTTGGGCCAGAGGTTTTCAGGGAGATGCTGAGCCATCCCACACAGGGCACGCGATCGCGATGATTCATCTTTGAGCTGTCGCGTAATCGCCAGCGCTTCTGACCAGAAGCCTTCCGGCAGATGCTGGGCAATCGCACGCAGAGTACTCGAGCACGAAGATTCATCTTTGAGCTGTCGCGTAATCTCCAGCGCTTCCGGCCAGAGTTCGGGCAGATGCTGGGCCATCTCAATCAGAGCAATCGAGCGCCAATATTCATCTTTGAGCTGTCGCGTAATCGCCAGGACTTCCGGCCAGAATACCTCCGGCAGATGCTGGGCCATCCCACTTAGGGCAAACGAGCACGATGATTCATCTTTGATCTGTCGCGTAATCGCCAGGGCTTCTGGCCAGAGCTCCGGCAGATGCTGGGCCATCGCAATCAGGGCACTCAAGCGCAAAGATTCATCTTTGAGCTGTCGCGTAATCTCCGGGATTTCCGGCCAGAATACCTCCGGCAGATACTGGACCATCTCAATCAGGGCACTCAAGCGCAAAGATTCATCTTTGATCTGTCGCGTAATCGCCAGGGCTTCTGGCCAGAGCTCTGGCAGATGCTGGGCCACCCCACTCAGGGCACGCGAGCGCGATGATTCATCTTT
>NZ_QXHD01000004.1:4016249-4035737 GCF_011009555.1 Adonisia turfae CCMR0081
ACCACTCTATACGTCCAATCTGGGCTGCGATTGGAATTATTCTAGGAATTATTCTAGGAATTGTCGGAATTGTCGGAATTATATTTTGCGTGGTTCACTTCAAAATTCAGCGCCATCGAGTCCACTTAGCTTGGAAGATAATAAAGTCTCAACTAGCGCATAAGTTAAACTTTTTTTGAAAAATCGCTTTTCCATTCGTCAAAAATATTTACCTGATTAAGCAGGCTAATCAAGATAGGACAAATCCTCACAAATTCCCCTTAAACAGCTCTAATACTCTCTCCGACCACTTTGAGATGCTGGTAATTTATTTTGTGGTGTAGGTCATGCCAAAACCTCATTCAGAATTGTTACTACTTGCATTAAGAAATCCTGATCCGATTGTTCAAATAGCTGCCCCGCAAAAGCACCTGACTTTTCCCATTATCTTTTTCAGAGAAAAACTTACTTAATTTTAGTGTGCTGGAGGCTTTGCAACCTCGTGCCCCATTCTCAACAAAGCTAACTCCTTAGGAATTGAGCCTGGTTTTAGAACCCTTGCTAATAGGCGATTCTAAGACTTAGCAGGAAAAGTCAGCAAAAGCACTAGGCTCGGCTGTCACTCCCACAGAGAAAGTCTGCCGAGGCTTAGCAATACTTGCATCAAAGCGGCTGCCCTGTTTGACTTCGTTCTCAAACACAAGCAGGTTCCTGGAAAAAACGGATAAACCAGATGTAATCTTCTGTGCTAATCCATTCATAGGACATGGCGATTTCCTGGCTTATGCAATAAGTAACCGTATGGAGTGTGCCTTGCAATGATCCTGGTTGAAGTATTTGTCGGTAAACAGGAGATGTAACAGGAGGGCGATAACCAAAAATAGATTCAAATACATCATCAAAGATATTCATTGAATGATCTGAAGGCTCGAATCGCTCTAATGGAATATTGAACCCTGCACCATCTTGGTGGATGCGAACACTCACTGCTTGATCATTGATAAACCCCACTGACAATCTTAAGTCTTCTGCATTGCTGAAAAAAGATCTTATTTGTCCAGGGCTGTAAGTATACGTTACGTTGAGCTCGCCTTCGGTATGCCCAAGGGTCAAGCGAGTCCAATATTGACCAAAGTAACGCTCAATATCAGGGGGGCTTTCACCAAAGATTGAGCGTTCGCCAGATACGGCGGAGGACTGCATACCAGTGACTAGAAATGTGCTCAATCCCAAAATTGCGAGAGCTTTAATGGCGTAACATCGCCACATTTTGAAAACCATCAGCCACACCACAACCCTCACCTCAGCAATGCAGACGACACACGCATAAGTCCCCTCTTTATAGAAGGATTCCACGGCCATCTGGTACCGCAACTGTCGATCTCCTTCTGTAACTGGGCTGAATAGCGACTGACATCACACACGTATGGCAGTTCACTGGATATCTCATCTGAGTCTAGATATTGCACCTGGTCCAATCTAGCCGCTAACCTCAAGACCTTGCCCCAATGCTCCATAAGAGCAGAAGAAGAAAATGTCATCAACGCCTCAATCAGATGATCAACGCCGCATTGTTGTATCCTGTCGTAGTCGCTTTGGCCACCTCCAAACGTCAACTTCGTCAGTATGGCATTGAGCTCGACTTCTCCATGTTCGTGAATGGCTTCACCGACAACGCCTGCAATCGATATAGCTCCATTTTGAGCATTGATCATCAATGGAAACGGTTCCTGTGGCGGCTCGAAGTTGTAGCGATGGACTCGCCCGGTTCCGTCAGGATTGATTCTGACTCCATTGATCACGACGCCGAAAGCCGTATACAGGCAGCAGTGGCTAGCTTCGTGGATAGCGGTTAGAGATCTTTTTGTTGGAATCATTTCCCCATCCTCACATACAAATTCACCGTTAGTCCAGGGGACAACTGCCCTAAATTTCCTGGGCTTCGTGTGGTGGCATGGGGAGGGCATAGCGCCATTGGCAGTCCCTGGTAAGGAATGCCTTTATTCATGGGGATTTTGAAAAGATATTCAATTCAATAGCTTAACCGTAGCTTAGTTAAAGGATTAAGGGATGCAGCTAAGTAAAATATGACGGCTTAACTTAAGCAACTCATATGGGGTTGAATAAGTACCGGTCCCAGGCAATGGGAGAAGTTGGATTAATCAGCTCATAAGGGCTGCACAAAGTGCAGCCCTTACAAGACTCTTTATTTTTAATCGAGGATTAGGGATAACCCTATCGCTGTGGAATCAATACCGTATCAATGGCATGAATAACACCATTGTTTGCAGTGATATCTGCTGCCCTAACAGTGGCATCATTGATTGTTACTTGTTGTCCCACATTTACTTGTAAAGGTAAGCCATTTTTACTATCCACTGCGCCTGAAGCAAGCTGATCAGAGGTAATACTACCACCGATCACATGGTAGGCAAGAACGTCGAGTAAAGTCTCTCTGTTTTCAGGTTTATAGAGACTTTCAATGGTTCCCTCAGATAAACGACCAAAGGCATCATCGGTGGGGGCAAAAACAGTGAATTCTTTCCCATTAGAGCCATTAAATGCCTCTAAAATACCTGCATGGTCCATGAGAGAAACTAGAACATCAAAGGAATCGTTTGAGCCAGCAATCTGGGTAATGCTTTGACTACTGGTACTTTGAGCGGTTACGGGTAATGCAATCAGCAAACTAGTGAACCCGATACCAGCAACTTTGAGGCAGTGTGAAGTCAGTTTAGAAAGACGTGTCATGGTCTAATGAATTCCCTATGGATAACATTGCATTAGCTCAGCTGCCGTGAGTTATTCAGTGTCTCAAATTGTCGAAGACAACGCCTCAGGCACGACACAAGCTTTCCATAGAAGCAGATAGTATTTTTGAGGTCAGAATAAATCTTTCTTGAATGTAGGTTTAAAACTATTAGAAATTGCTGAGCGTGTCTGTCTAACAACGTCTATTCGCAATCCTCAGCGATACGGGTGATTCTGAAAAATGCGCCCCTAGCTTAGAGAAGATATTTTGTTTGTTATCTATAACGATACTGAATACTTAACCCAGTTCCTGGATCTGCTAAAGTAGCCGTTCAGTTAAGCATTTAGTGACTTCAAGCATTAGCGAGCTGAGCGTTATGAACTCAAATCTATTGGCAAGATTACGCAGTACTTGTCACGATGAAGCTGAATGGGAGCAGGTCCAAGCACTCCTAGGTAAAGAATTTCAAGCGTTGGAGCAGCAGGTTCATCAAGCGCATTGCCAAATTGATCAGCAGCAAACTCTATTCCGCTTGATCACTCGGCTTCGGGAACCTCTGGATCTAGAAACCATCTTTAAATTGACGGCAGCTGAAGTTCGGCAACTGCTGTCCGCAGACCGAGTGGGGATGTTTCGTTTCTACCCTGATACTAACTGGAATGACGGGGAATTTGTTTCTGAAGATGTAGACCCCGAATTTGACTCTGCGATCGCACAAAAAATTCATGATCACTGCTTTGGGGATCAGTTTGCTATTCATTACCAGCAAGGTCAGATCCAGAACGTCACAGATATTCATGATGCCGGGTTGAGCGATTGTCACATCCAGATCCTGTCCCAGTTTCAGGTGCGGGCAAATTTGGTGGTGCCCCTCGTGCAAGGTCGTCACCTGTGGGGATTACTCTGCATTCATCAGTGCCAGGCCCCGCGCCAGTGGCAGGAAACGGAAATCGAGTTTGTTCAGCAAATTGCGAGCCACTTAGCAGTTGCACTCCAGCATGCAGAACTCTTGACGGGTCTCCAGGCAGAAGTGGTCGAACGCCAGCAAGCCGAGGAACGGGCGCAAGCGCTGAACCGAGGATTGCAGCAAGCCATTATTGAACTAAAGGCTGTCAATCAAGAACTGGAAGCCTTTAGCTATTCCGTTTCCCATGACTTGCGCGCCCCCTTACGTAGTATTGATGGCTTTAGCCAGGCACTGCTAGAAGACTGCCTGGAAAACTTAGACGAAAACGGCCAGGACTATTTACGCCGAATCCGCTCGGCCACGCAACGCATGGGGGCATTGATCGATGATTTGATCACCCTATCGCGCGTGACCCGTAACGATATGCACAAAAGATCGGTTGATCTGAGCCGATTAGCCCATCGCATTTGTATCGATTTACAGCAAGCGTCCCCAGAACGGCAAGTAGAGTGGGAGATTCAACCAGGCATGCTGGCCTATGGTGATCGGCCGCTGCTGCAAGTGGCATTGGATAATTTATTGAATAATGCCTGGAAATATACCTCTAAGCAATCCCACGCTAAGATTGAGTTTGGTGTAATTACTCAGGAAAACGGTATCCCAGCCTACTTTATACGAGATAATGGCGTGGGCTTTGATATCTCCTTTATCGACAAATTATTTCGACCGTTTCAGCGATTACATGGGATGCATGAGTTTTCTGGCAATGGCATCGGCCTCGCTACGGTGCAGCGAATCATCCATCGACATGGGGGACAAGTGTGGGCTGAAGGCGCACTGGATCAAGGGGCCACATTCTATTTCACGTTAACGGAAGAGTGAGGTTGGGGTATGAGTGGACAGGTTGATCACAAAGTCATTCTCTTGGTAGAGGATAATCCCGATGATGAGATTTTAACCATCCGTGCCCTCAATCGCAATCATATTGGCAATCAGGTTGTCGTTGCCCATGATGGTGTCGAAGCACTGGATTACCTGTTTGGTACAGGTCCGTATGCAGATCGCGATGTTAGCCTTAAACCAGCCGTGATTTTGCTGGATCTTAAGCTGCCCCGCCTGAATGGCCTGGAAGTTTTACGTCGCTTACGGGGGGAAGCACTCACCAAACTTTTACCCGTGGTTGTCTTAACCACATCCAATGAAGAGCAAGACTTACTCGATAGCTATAACCTGGGATGTAATAGTTACATTCGCAAGCCAGTGGATTTTCTCCAGTTTTCCGAAGCCATTCGGCAGCTTGGAATGTACTGGTTATTGATGAATCAATCCCCGCCTGTTTAGGAAGGTAATCGCCTGTGACTACCCATTTGCAAGTTTTAGTTGTTGAGGATGTAGAAGACGACTTGCTCTTAACGTTGCGGACGCTACGTCGCGGCGGCTACACGCTAGATTACGTTCGGGTAGAAACGCCAGAGGAGATGCAATTGGCCCTCGATCACCAGGATTGGCACATCGTCATTGCTGATTACACATTACCTCGGTTTAGTGCACTAGAGGCGTTAAAGCTGCTGCAGGCCCAACAGCAAGATCTGCCGTTTATTATTGTCTCCGGCACCATTGGTGAAGAGACAGCGGTTGCGGCAATGAAAGCGGGGGCCCATGACTACATTCTCAAAGGGAATCTTGCCCGGTTGGTGCCGGCTGTTGAGCGGGAGTTAAGGGAAGCCGAGGAACGACGGAAACGACAGCAGGCAGAGCATGCTTTGCGAGAAAGCGAAGCCGCACTGCGCCAAAGCCAGCACCAATATCAATCCTTAGCGGAAACCTCTCCCGTTGGCATCTTCCGTACGGATGCCCAGGGAAATTATGTTTATGTGAATCGACAATGGTGTGACATGACCGGGATGACATTGGAGCAGTCCCGCCAAATGGAGAATCATGTCAACGCTTTGCATCCAGACGATCGTGATCATGTGTTAGCCACCTGGCAAGCGGCATTGAAAGACGGCATTCCTTTTCGTTTAGAGTTTCGTTTCCAACATCCCGACGGAACGAGCATCTGGGTCTTTGGTCAGGCATTGCCAGAGCGCAAGCAGGGGGAAGGCATCCGGGGGTATGTTGGCACGATTACGGATATTAGCGATCGCAAATTCGCCCAGCACCGGGTGCGAGAACAAGCTGCACTTTTAGATGTGACCACAGATGCCATTCTTGTCCGGGCCATGAATGGACAAATATCATTTTGGAATAAAGGGGCCGAAACCCTCTATGGCTGGTCTGCTGAGGAAGCACTCGGCCAAGATGCAAATCAGTTGTTGTATGCGGACGCACCAGATGACGATGAGATTGACCAATCTTTGATCCGCGAAGGCAGCTGGAAAGGCGAACGAAAACAAGTGACACAGGCGGGCCAATCCATCACGGTGATGAGTCGATGGACGTTAGTAACCGATGAGCAAGGACAGCCCAATGCCATCCTGACCGTTAATACTGATATCACCCAGGCCAAGCAATTAGAATCTCGATTTTTGCGAGCTCAACGACTAGAGAGCATTGGCACATTGGCCAGCGGGATTGCCCACGATCTAAATAATATTTTGACGCCGATCTATGGCGTGGCCGATCTCTTGCCGATGCAATTACCCGATGTGGACGAACACATTCACCATGAGTTTGAGATATTGAAAAGCAGTGCCAAACGCGGCTCTGAGATTATTAACCAGATGCTCTTGTTTGCAAAAGGTGTAGAGGGTGACCGGTCGTTATTATCCATCAGATATTTAATTAAAGAAATCAGGAGCTTTGTCCATAAAACATTTCCGAAATCTATCGAGATTGCTGTTGATGTACCTAAAAATATTGACTCTGTAAAAGGTGATGAAACCCAGCTCCATCAAGTATTTATGAATCTCTTTGTCAATGCTCGTGATGCGATGCCCAATGGCGGAAAATTGACGGTGTCGGCCATGAATATACAGCTTGATCGGGCCGTTGTCTCCAGCCATCTAGACGTGGAAGCAGGTCCCTATATTGTTGTCATAGTGACCGATACCGGCACTGGCATTCCCCCGGATAAATTGGCTTACATTTTCGATCCTTTCTTTAGCACTAAGCAAGCTCAGGGGGGAACTGGATTGGGGTTATCCACGGTTCACGGCATTATTCAAAGTCACGGTGGATTTATCACCGTTGATACCGAAGTTGGTCGGGGTACTCAATTTAAGGTGTACTTGCCTGCGATTGAGGCAGAAGAGAGAGTGGAAGCAGAAGTCCTTTCTTTCCCGTTGGGCCAAGGAGACGGGGTTCTGGTTGTAGAGGATGAAGCCCCTATTCGTGACATCGCCCAAAGCATTTTAGAAAGCCATAACTATAAGGTGATAGTGGCAACGGATGGGATTGATGCAATCGCCAAATATACTCAACATCAAACCGATATCAAGGTTGTTTTGATGGATATGACGATGCCCTCTTTAGGGGGGGCAACGGCCATCCAAGTGATGCAGAGAATTAATCCTGACGTTAAGGTGATTGCGGTCAGCGGTTTACCGAGTAATGAGCAAATTGCATTATCCCTTGGGGAAAACGTTAAAGCCTTTCTCCCAAAACCTTATAATTCTGCTGACTTGTTAAAAATCATACCTAATGTACTTCAGACTGACACGGAACCCGTGTCTAAGACTGTGGAAACGTAATTTGCAATGATTGACGTACTATAATTAGCTGGGTTTGATACTGTGTCATTGCTGATTCAATTCAGCCACAGATTAACTTCATTAGGAGGTATTGCTGGTATGGAACGGTTTCGATCACTAGCACGGTCGATGGTGGGAGTATTCTTGGTTGCGATCGCAACCCTACTCGTGAGCTGCAGTTCTGGTGGTCAGGCAACTGCCCCCCCAACCTATTCTGCGGACCAGATCGCTCAAATTTCTATTTACGCTGGCCGTATTCAGACTTCCAAAGATCGTCTGCCTGAGCTAGCGGGTTACATCCGTGATGAAAACTGGGCTAATATCGACAACTTCATCCACGGTCCTTTGGGTGAACTAAGAGAACGTATGAATCGCTTGGCATTTCTATTGTTACCTAACGATAAATCTGAAGCTCTGGCCCTATCCAACGAGATTACAGAGGATCTTGAAGCCATGAGTGCTGCAGTTACTGCATTTGATAGTAATCGCACCAATCAGGCTTACATTAGGTTTGCTAAGGACTTAAGTACGTTTCTTAACCTGGTGCCCACCGAAGAATCAGTCTAAACAAAACTGCTAAATGACACGAATTGCTATTGTTGGTTGTGGAATTGTCGGCGCTACCCTAGCGTATGAGCTGAGTAGTCATAGCCAACTTGATATTCATGTCATTGATCAAGGCAACCCCGCCCAAGGTGTTACCCAAGCGGCCTTGGGCGTTTTAATGGGTATTATTAGCCACAAGGTTAAAGGTCGTAACTGGCGACTACGTCGGGACAGTATTGAACGCTACAAAACATTACTGCCTGAATTAGAAGCATCGTTAGGACGATCTATTCCCCACATACAGGGTTTAATCAGCTTCTGTTTTGATCGAGAACAAATCCCACGTTGGCAATCGCTGCAAGCTAAACGTGCCAGCCAGGGATATCCATTGGAAATTTGGTCACCACAACAACTAAAGGACCGCTGTCCCCAGGTCAATACAAAAGCTGTGGCAGCGGCAATTTATTCTCCCCAAGATGGTCAGGTACATCCAAAAGAACTAACATTAGCGTTGGTTGAAGCGGCACAACAGCGCGGCGTTACCACACACTGGCAGAGTCCAGTTTTAGGCTTAAATAAAAACGCTGGTTATTGTTCTCAGCTACAGCTGCCTGAAGAGATCTTAGATGTGGATTGGGTGATCCTCTCAGCTGGTCTGAACTCAGCAGACTTAAGCCAGCTGGGGGCAGAACCATTGCCGATGATCCCAGTGCTGGGTCAAGCCATGGAAATTGAGCTGGATCAGCCCTTAGATAACACCTCGTTTCAACCGGTGCTTAATGGACATGATGTGCACTTGGTACCCTTAGGAGAGAAACGTTACTGGCTAGGGGCCACTGTGGAATTTCCCCCCGGCGGTGAGGCCGTTGAATTTCCCCTGGGCGATGACCTTGAGATGGTGCCTAATTTAGAGCGATTAGAGCAGATGCGCCAAAGCGCCATTAGCTATTGCCCAGCCGTTGCCCAGGCTAGAACCCTGCGTCACTGGAGCGGATTACGCCCTCGCCCCCAGGGGCAGGGTGCCCCAGTGATTAAACCACTGGCGGGCTATGAGAATGTGATTTTGGCAACAGGGCATTATCGCAATGGCATATTGTTGGCACCAGGCACAGCAATTACTGTGGCGGAACTACTGGGCTTAACACCAAAAGTCGACTCTGAAGACCCAGATGCTTAACCACGAATAACATTGATATGCCTGCCTTGGGGACTCATGGTCGACTCTGTTGTCGTGCGTTCAGCAATGGGGGGCAGCTCACTGCGACGGTCAAAAATCACGAGCCAGCCCTGGGTGAGTCCCAGCCCTGCAAGATAGCTATCTAATTGTTCCAACCCTTTTGATAGGGGATCTGAACAATGATCTCGCCAAACTTTTAGTTCAATTGCTAGGGTAACATTGCCATACCGTAAACATAAATCCATGCGACCGCTACCAATGGCATATTCTCTTTCCAGGGTACCGCCACCATTGACAACTCTGTGTAAAAAGGCCATCATCACCAAATGAGGCGCAATCTCATGGTACGGGGCACTTTTGAGCAATGGCTCACCATGTTGTTGCCAAAAGCGAAGAAAAGCATCCAACAACTTTTTAGAATCTAGCTGATGATCGTCAGTTAACCAGCTGGGTTGAACAATCGGTAAACCTGCTTGGGGTCCGCTGGCCAAGGCCCTGGGTAAGACTTCTCGATAAATTGGATTAGCAATGGTTAGCCCACCAGCAGGATGATGTACAACCAGACCCAGATCAACTAAAAATTGACGATCATCTGCTGGCACAACACCCAACTCTTGACCTGCTAGCATAGGTTCCACAATAGAGCGCACTCGGTCTTCCTGGAGTCGTTCTGTCAGGCTATCCAGATGAGTATCCTGCCGCCGAATCAAAATTTCCTTAGCTCGATTGATAGTTGCTACATCAATTGGTTGTTGAGAATCTGGCACCAGTTCTTCTACCGCTTCTTTTGCTAAAGCGTTTACTAACCAGGGTTGTCCCTGGGTGAGCTCAAACGCTCGGGCCACAGCAGCTTCTGTAAACAGTTGACCCGTATCAGCAGTGTGCTGGCCATATAGCTGGGCTACCTCAGCCGCCGTGAAGTTATTCAGTGTCAGCGATTTGACCTTAATGTTAAAGGGGCTAGATGTATTCAGTCGAGAACTGCCACCCGCAGCTACTTTATAATCCCGTACGTCTCGCAGACCGGTCAGTGCTAAGGCATGGGGAAACCCTTGAGGGCGATTGGGGTAGCCATCTCGTAATTGGCGTAATACTGAAATCAACAACTCATTCTGTAGCGAATCAATTTCATCAATAAATACCACTAAAGGAGGCGATGAATGCGCGGCCCATTCACTAAGAGCGGCACCAATACGTCGCCCTGTGGGAACATTATCTGGCCATGGCGGTGGCTGTAGGTCACTGGGTAAGCGAAACCGAGCAGCTCCCCGCCACGCATCTAAAATGCTGAGCTCTGCGGCATCTACATCATTCAGTAAGGCAGAACCTACTTCCACAGAAACCATAATGGCCGTGTAGTTTCCGCTAGCTGTTAGTTCTTGGGCCAGCGCTAACATAGCAGTGGTTTTACCGGTTTGCCGTGGAGCGTGGATCACAAAGTATCCCTGCTGATCGATAATGCGCCGAAGCTGGGGCAGCCGCTCTACTGGTGAGAGCATATAGTGAATATCAGGTTTGCAGGGACCTGCCGTGTTAAACCAACGTGCCATGGCAAGGATTAGTTGGAGCTGGGTTATTCTAACAGGGTAGATGGGGACAAGAGCATGAGGCGATATGATATTGCCCGGAAAATTGAAACGATGGATCCGGAGCAGGATGCGATCGCAATTTGTCATCTCCTGGCGGGCTATGAGTTTCCCTGGGATATGACCCGAGCGTTAGAAATTGCCCTGCTGCGGACATTTTGTGTGCCCAGTATTGCCAAACTGCTGGACCATACGGGGGAGTTTCAGCACCATACCCAAAAGCGCTATGACGACACCGGGATCATCGTCTCACAGCTGCTTAAGTGGGGCTACCGACATCCAAAGGGACAGGCATTTTTAGAACGGATGAATGCCATCCACAGTCGGTTTCCCATCGGCAATAACGATTATCTGTATGTGCTGTCCACATTTATCTATGAGCCTGTGCGCTGGTGCGATCGCTTTGGTTGGCGCGCCCTCAGCGAGCTAGAGAAACAGGCCATGTATCACTTTTGGTATGGCGTTGGCGAACGCATGGGCATTACCGATATGCCAGACTCCTATGGGGCATTTGAAGCCTATAACCTGGCCTATGAGCGGGAGAAATTTACCTATGCTGTGGCCAATCAACGGGTGGCGGATGCGACGCGGGCAATGCTATTGAGTTGGTTTCCGGTGGGGGTGCGATCGCTCGCCAACACAGCTGTACCTGCATTGTTAGATGCCCCACTGCTCAATGCCTTAGGCTGGCAACCTGCGCCCCAGCACCTCACCCGGTTGCTAAAAACCAGTTTAAAAGCTCGCAGTCGACTGCTACGTAAACTGCCGCCCCGTTCTTTACCAGACTTCTTTGCCGATCAATCCATTCGTAGCTATCCCCAAGGCTATGATGTATCAAATATCGGTCCTGAATCATTGCTGCCAGAGCTCAATCATCCAGAGCTCAATCATAACGACCGCTAAACAACATCCCACATCAACCCCCTTCGGAATCACCTATGGCCGTTCAGTTAGATAGCGTAGTCCCCTTTGGTCGATCGTTGGATGAATACACCAAAATGTTCAACCTAACTGAGGCGGAACTACAAAACCCTATCCTTTCTGTTGCCGATGGACCCGCCAGTTTTAATGCAGAAGGCACTCGGCGAGGCTATCAGATCAAATCCGTCGATCCGCTTTATTGTTTTAGTGCTATAGAGATTAAACAGCGCTTTGATGCAGTTGTAGATAACATTATTCAACAGGTCGAAAACACCCTGGATGACTGGGTTTGGAGCTACCATCATTCGCCCAGTGATCTGAGAAAAAACCGTGAGGCTGCGATTCGACTGTTTTGTCAAGATTTTGCCTCAGGCAAAACTGAAGGCCGTTATGATCTAGGAGAATTACCCCAGTTAAGCTATACAGACGCTAGCTACCAGTTGGGGTTATGTTCTCATTTTCTATTTCTCTATTCTGAACAATTTGATCAGATATTTCATCTCAACTCTATTTGTGAACTGTTGCGCATCTGTCAGGAAGTACGCATTTTCCCCTTAGTTGCCTTAGATCTACACCCCTCACCGCACCTGGAGTTTGTCATAAATGCTCTGACTCAAAAGGGATATCAGTGTGATATTCAGACTGTTGCCTATGAGTTTCAACGCAACGGCAATAAGATGTTGAAAATCACCCAATAATTTTAAAGAATTTCTCTCTTGGGGCACAAATTGCATATCGGGGATGACCATGATCACAAGACGACAGTTTGTTCAAAATACTTCGCTATTTGCTGGAGGAATGCTGATGGGTTGCGCGAATTCTCAAGTAAGCACCCAGCAATGGTATATGCCCGATGAAGCTGCACCCCATACGCGAACCTGGATGGCATTTGGGGCAAGTGCGCGCATTTGGGGGCGACAACTACTGCCAGAAGTGAGACGTAACTTAGTTACCCTTGCCCAAACAATTGCCCAGTATGAGCCCGTATCTATGCTGGTCAGACCTGAAGAGTATGATCTCGCCAAAGATCTATTAGGTGCATCTGTTGAATTGATTGTGTCGCCCTTAGATGACCTATGGATACGGGATACGGGTCCTCTGTTTGTGTTTTCTAAGCAGGGTCAAAAAGCTGGCATTGACCTTAACTTTAATGGTTGGGGCCAGAAGCAAGTTTTTCAGCAAGATGCTGCTGTTGCTGCATTTGTTACCCAGCAATCTGGGGCTGAAGTGGTCAATACTAATCTCGTTTTGGAGGGAGGGTGTATTGAAGTCGATGGCGATGGTACTGCCATGATTACTGAAAGTTGTGTGCTCAATGACAATCGTAATCCAGGTGTGAGCAAGTCTGAGTTTGAAGACCAGCTAATGCCGCTTCTCGGTCTGGAGAAGATTATCTGGCTACCTGGGATTAAGGGAAAAGATATCACCGATGGTCACACCGACTTCTATGCTCGGTTTGCCAGACCGGGTGTTGTGCTGGCTGGTTATGAACCCGATCCAAGCTTTTTTGACCATGGGGTGACTCAACAGCATCTAGCAATCTTAGAAAACGCAACGGATGCCCAGGGTCGACCGCTTGAAACCATTGTCCTCGAAGCACCTGGCACAATCCGAGACAGTTATGAGACGCTAGATTTTGCCGCTGGTTATGTCGGTTTTTATGTCTGCAATGGTGCGGTGATCATGCAGGAATTTGGGGATGGCCGCGCTGATCAAAGGGCGCAACAATCACTACAACAAGCCTTCCCAGATCGCGAAATCATTGCCCTGAATATTGATGCTATTGCGGCTGGAGGTGGCAGTATCCACTGTGCCACTCAGCAAGAGCCTGTAAAAAATCTTACGACATAGCTGTTTTTAAAACATCTACGTCCTATAGTTATAGGCTGAAAACACAGTTTTGCTTCTGAGCTCATCACCATGCGCAATATTACAGCCGGTATCGGTTTCTTAGGGTTAATCCTGATTGCAGGAGCTGCCTATTTTTCTCGTCAGCAGGCCGTCGCCCAGGCAACTGGACCCACAGGTTTAGTTGTTAAGCCTAGCCCTTACAGCGTTGGGGAAACAGAAACTCGATTCAAAAAGATTCTAGAAACTAACGGATTGAATTTATTTGCCACCGTTGACCATGCCCAAAATGCCTCTGGGGTAGGGTTGGAGTTGCGACCTACCCGAGTCGTTATCTTTGGTAACCCCAAACTGGGAACGCCTCTGATGCAGTGTCAGCCAACCATTGCCATTGATTTACCGCAAAAGGTACTGATTTGGGAGGATGACCAGGGTCAGACGCAGCTAGCCTATAACGACCCGCAGTATTTGGGGGGGCGTCATCGTTTGGATGGCTGCGGTGTAGAGGCGATTAAGACAGTTTCAGGGGCGCTGAATAATCTAACGAATGGTGCGATCGCACCTTAAAATCAATTCGGTTTTCCCCCTGACTTATCCAGCCAATACAGTCGGAGCCATCAGCTGGAGTTGCTCTTGGCTAACCCAGCGGGTTTGTTGGGCATTCGCAATTTTGCACAGGTAATAGTTACCATCGTCCAGCAATACTTCAATGGCCTGAACAGTCCATTGTTGGTCAAGATAGCCAACGGTATCCCCCACTGAAGGCACCCAGCGAGGAGCCGTTACCGCAGGTTTACGGGCTAGTAGATAGTCAATATCTTGCCACAGACGGGCTAGGGCTCTTTGTAACAGAGGCGTAACGGCATCGGTAATGGCAGCGAGGATTAAGGTGCCGAGAATCATTAGGGGAAGTGCGATCGCATACCTGACCTCATCCCCCTTCACAACCAGACCCAGCGTACGATCCACCACAAAATTATGAACCAAGAAAAAGCTATAGCTATATTGACCTAGCCTCAGCGCCAAATAACGACTAAAGCGAACTGCCGTAAGCCATCGGCAAATCACCACACAAACCAGGGTTAATCCTAGAGGTACCAGTAGGTCACAGACTATCCAGCCTAGCTGATAAAACTGACAAACAAAGCCAATGGTATAAAGACCAAGACCCACTCGCAACGCCTTAAACTGGGGCCAAAAAAGCACACCACGACCGTGCTTATAGGCTTGAGCCACCACCATGCCAATCACAAAGGTGCTCAGTTTAGCCAGCAACACATAAAACGGCAACGGTCCATTGGGAGTCGCCAGAATCGTATATGTGGGCTGTCCTCCAAAGGTGTATATAGCCAGTGCTCGATAAACCAGAGTAATGACCAGGCTCACCAGCAACAGATTGCGGCTACCCCAGCGATACACCAGTCGATGTAGCACCGGAAAACACAGGGTAAAACTTAGAATTAATGGAATAAACCACCATGGACCGCTGATGGGCAACAAGAGACTAGCGCGATGATCGATTAATAGCGGAAAAGTAAACGCTGCAAAATAATTCCACACTGGTGGGATATAGCTTTCAGTCGCAGCGCCAATCATCCATAAAACCGGACAAGACAGCAGGGCAACTGTCCAAAAAGGCCATAGCAGTCGCGATAAACGCTTTTGCCAAAAACCTAACCAATCAAAAGAACGATGCCGGGCGGCTAGCATTAGGCTAAACCCACTCAACAAAATAAACACATCCACAAACTGAAACCCAAATAATGTTGGAATTCCTAGCAACTGCATCCATCCCGAGGGCGTTGCCAGAGAGTTTGTCTCAGCAATCAGCTGTTGCAGATTATGGATTAGGCCCGTAGGCTGTGGCGTATAGCGATATTGAGTAAACAACAGCTGGGCATGGTAAAGCAGGATCATGACGGCGGCAAAGATGCGCAATCCGTCTAGCCACGCTAAGCGCTGTACCGCCGCTGACCGATTAAAACGACGTTTCATAGAAGATGGGAGAGTAAAATCTGTTTTCTAAAAGGGTGTTGAAATTTTCTCAAAAGACAAGGTTATAGCCTGGCTGTCTCAGGTAATCCATAGACTTTTTCCAAATTTAGCCACAGCCGGTGTCGCCTCTCTCGGCGTGACAACCCACTCGGTTTTTCCATGGAGATGATCGTAGAGTGCAACAACCGCAATCATGTTTTTCAACAATGAGTAAACCGGTGTCAGTAAGGCATATTGCAAAAAGTAGTACCTGGGATAATGGTGATACCCAATTTTTGCAGTAACCAACAGTTTGTAAACACTACTCAAAAACGTAATAACTGTTGCCGACAACAAAAATGCATTGTCTGTGAAATTAATGGTTCCTGTTAGCAGCCAGCTACTGAAAACAATTGGCAAAATCTGTACCGATAAAATGGGAAACAGTTCTCGGTAGTAGAGCAAATGGGTCCAGATTAGCTTTTGCCCAAAGGTTAGCTGGGGTGACTTCCAAAACCGCTTTTGATAGCGCAAACTAACTTCTAGCCATCCCTGGGACCATCGTTTACGCTGTGACCAAAAGGCACTGATGTGGTTGGGAGCCAATTCTGTAACCGTAATGCTGCGGTCATGGACGATGCGATACCCATGCAAAAGGGTGCGTATCGACGCATCAATATCTTCGGTCAGCATCGTTGGGTTAAAACGGACCTGCTGTAGCACTGAGGTGCGCCAATAGCCATTGGAGCCACCAAATAAAGCCGTATCTACCATTAACGACTTGGCAGAATGGCTGACGCCGTAAATCGACTCAAATTCCACTGCCACCAGGCGAGTGAGGAGATTTTCACTGCGATTACGGATCATGTTGCGGCCTTGCACAACATCGTACCCATTGGCGATCCATCGACCGGCCCGCTCAAAACAGTCTGGGGCTGGATGATGGTCTGCATCAAGGATACAGGTGATCTCCCCGGTCACGATATTGAGGGCAGCGTTAATATTTTCGGCTTTTGAATGGCTGCCTTCAACTCGATAAGGCCGAAAATTAGGATACTTTCTGGCCAATCGCACCAGGGTTTGCTCAATGGGTAGCACCACCGGGGTGTTATAGGCCAAAATCACTTCCAGACCTGCCTCAGGCTGATGTATCCGATTTAGCAGGTGATCAATGGTTTCTAAAATGATGGTTTGTTCATTGGGTAAATAGGCCGCCACAATAAACGAACAGCGTGGCAAGGGCTGACCCTCTGGCAGTTCTGCTCCCTGAACGCCGAGGCTCTTTTTTAGGCGACGCTTAAAGCTATTAGGTTGAGACGGTGAAAACCTTGACTGGCTAGCAAATCGTCGCGAAACAGCGGCAGTGGATTCAGCAATGAGCATGACTGCGCTGGACAGATAGAGCGCCACCAGTGAAAAATGCAGCCACGTTAAGGAAATGCCGCCTAGCTGCAGGCTGTAGTAGCAAATGATGGTCGGTAGACCAATTAAAAGTACATTTATGAAAATCAGCTTGCTGGCAGTCTGCCAGCGATCACTCAGATTGAATACTGATAAGCCAGCATTTGTGCGATCGCATTTTTTATTCTTTGTTTGCATATAGCAACCCTCGTCAGGCCCTTTGCAGGCGTCGGATCAGATGTTGAAGCACAAACACGCTGCCTAACGGCCATGCAGGGACATGACCAGCGGTCTAGTAACCGCTTAAAATTCAAGTCAAACAACTATTGCCATACGTTGCTGGTAAACCATCGAATCAACATTCGTCGAAACATTCCGTAACTTGACGAACAATTTTAACTCAATGTTAAGCCTGTGTTAATTTTCGTATGAGCGGACGTCATTAAAGCAGACGCTAGGGTTATGGATTTTAAGCTCGGAAAAATGCAGGGCATAATGTCTGGTGTAAAGGCCTGAGCGAGCTATGGAAACAGATTATTTAGAACGGGTGAGAGAGTTGCCGCAATGGTTGAGGCGTTGATAACGTAAGGCCTATGCATAATCTTTTATAAAATGCAAATCAGCTGTTTAACCTCTTATCCGAAATTCTGACTGATATGCTCGGTATCGAAGCCCACCTCCCCAAGTCTGGGTAGGCTTGATTCAAGCGTTACATTTTAATTTTTTGTATCCGCAAATATTTAGACTAACCTAAGCTCGCCCATACTTCGATAAATAAGCACGTATGCTGACCACTATCGAGATATTTTGGGAGACTCTATGGTTAAGTCAAACACCCATAGCACAATGAAGAAAGCAGATGTTAATTCTTCAAATGAAAAACCCAAAGTGACTAAAAAGAAAGCTTTAAAAAAGATCACCTCAAAGCGAAAAGCTACCGAAAAGAGCGCTGATAACAAACCTTTAGGCCAGATCGCTACAATTCCGATGGCTAAATCAGTAAAGGCAACTAAGAAGACTGTTAAAAAACAGGATGATACTTACAATAAATCTACCCAGAAGAAAAAGCACTCGAAGACGAAGAAAAGCCTGAAAAAATCTGTATACCAGTCTGAACTAGAGCGTTTGCAGCTTGAGTTGGTGAAGATGCAAGAATGGGTAAAGTATGCAGGCCTGAAGGTTGTTGTGATCTTTGAGGGGCGAGATGCTGCCGGTAAGGGTGGGGTAATTAAACGTATTTCTGAATGCTTAAACCCTCGTGGTTGTCGTATTGTAGCGTTGGGTAAGCCCACTGATCGAGAGAAAACCCAGTGGTATTTTCAGCGTTATGTGAACCAGTTACCGGCAGCTGGCGAAATTGTTCTCTTTGATCGTAGCTGGTATAATCGCGCCGGTGTGGAGCGCGTCATGGGCTTTTGCACCCACAATGAATATACTGAATTTATGCGCACCTGCCCTGAATTTGAGCATATGCTCCAACGCTCGGGCATCATTCTGGTCAAATATTGGTTTTCTGTCAGTGATAAAGAACAGGAAAAGCGGTTCCAGGACCGGATCAAAGATCCAGCTAAGCGTTGGAAGCTGAGCCCCATGGATTTAGAGGCCCGTGCCTGCTGGGTTGAGTATTCTAAAGCGAAAGATGACATGTTTGCGATGACCGATACCACTAGTTCCCCCTGGTATGTGGTCGATGCCGATGATAAAAAGCGGGCACGGCTTAATTGTATTAGTCACTTACTAACTCTGATTCCCTACGAGGAGCTACCTTACGAGCCAATTATGTTACCTAAGCGACAGGGGGCGATTCATTATCAACGCCCGCCTAAGGAAACGCAACGTATGGTGCCTAACAAATATTAGGCCATCACACTGTAGAGGCATCCCCTGGTGGGTGCCCAGGATAACCTATGGGATGCTCAGAACGATCATTGAGTTGTCGGTTTATGGGGACAATGATCGAGGGGCAAGCACGAGGCATTGCCCCTACCGGGTGCTTGGGATAATCTATGTCTTTGGTTGAATTGGGTATGGGATGTGCGATCTCACCAGCGACATGGACATCACGAAACAAGGGACACCCCTTGTATGTTTAGAGGGTAAGGAAATTGGCAACTTATCTCTACACCGCCATGCAATCCCTTCTCTACACCGCCACTATCCGTTTCCGTCCCCTTGCGGGGTAATGAGATTGGTAACTGCAATCAGATAATCGTGTTGCTACTCCCAATAGGCTAAGTTTCCGTCCTCTTGCGGGGTAATGAGATTGGTAACTTTGCGGTGAGAATTATCACAGCGCTTTGTATCTAAAGTTTCCGTCCCCTTGCGGGGTAATGAGATTGGTAACCGAGATTTTGCCCTCGTAGTCAAACTGCCCGACGGGGAGAAGTTTCCGTCCCCTTGCGGGGTAATGGAATTGGCAACGTTAGGAACAACCCTTGGCGCGTCAGGCGTAGCTCTTGGGGTTTCCGTCCCCTTGCGGGGTAATGGAATTGGCAACATCTTTTCTAGCTCTGCATCATCCATCGTAGACACATCTTCCAAGTTTCCGTCCCCTTGCGGGGTAATGGAATTGGCAACACGAAACTAACAGACAATACGGCAAGGAACATCTCACTCAGTTTCCGTCCCCTTGCGGGGTAATGGAATTGGCAACGTAATCACGGGTGGGAGAGTGTGGATTAACAAGTACACGTTTCCGTCCCCTT
>NZ_QXHD01000004.1:4035747-4044954 GCF_011009555.1 Adonisia turfae CCMR0081
AACAAAAAAGCAGTGATTGGTGGTATCGCTGGCTTGTTTTATATGTTGGCTTTGCTGAAGTCCGGGGATGCCAAGCATCTAAAACAAGCGATTGCCATTAGCACCCCACTGATGCAAAACTCTGGCTATTTGAGTAATGCTTACGGCTTGCTGCATGAGATGACAGTGCTCCAACAAGGCAATCTCGCTGCTCGTCAGAGACTATTCGAGCTCATCGAATGTTATGGGGATGATGCAGAAGATAGCTTTGGCCGATTTTTTAGCAAGCTCTGCCTTTACTGGCTAGATTTGGATGAAGCTAGGGCAGAATCGCCCCGTCCCCTCGGGATATTTGCCGAAGAGGCAAACGATGCAGGATTCTATTGGTTTGCCACCGAAGCGGCTGAGATTCTCAGTCGTTTAATTCCGGATAGTGACTATCGAGCATGGGCTGACCAGCGAGTGGGTGTTTCAATTGTTGATACCCTAGAACCCCAAAGCACCTGGGAAATCAGCTTAAAGGCATTGACCAAAGTGGCCGGTGTCAGTAGTAATGATGCCAAAACAGAACGGCGTTTGGCCTGGTTTTTGACCCTGTATACTAAGCACTGGTTGCTACAGCCTCGAGAACAAAAACTCAGCGCCAAGGGAACGTGGACTAAGGGCCGCGTTGTTGCCCTCAGTCGCCTGGCCAAGAATGCCTCAGAATTTGATTACCTAACAGCTCAGGATCTCAAGGCTTGCAACCATATCAAATATGACTACTATTCTGGTTCTCAATACGCCCTCAATCGAGACGCCATCAAGGCTTTAGTGGGTCACCCCCTCGTATTTTGGGAAGATTCTCCAACGGTGCGTGTGGAGATTGTTGCCGCAACACCAGAGTTGGTGATTGAACAGGCTGGTGATGGCACCCTCATACTTAAGATGGAGCCTGCCATTAGTCCAGGAGATGGCATTACCTTGTTGAAGGAAACCCCCACTCGGGTCAAGGTTTTGGAGGTTACCTCCGAACACCAGCAGATTGCCGAGATTTTGGGTAAGCGTAATCAATTGACGGTGCCTGCTGCTGGGCATGAGCAGGTGCTGGCTGCCATTCAATCGGTGTCGAGCTTGGTAACGGTGCACTCCGACATCGACGGTGATATGGATGATGTGGAAGCAATTGAGGCAGACGCCAAACCCCATGTGCACCTGATGCCAGCCGGTGATGGTCTGAAGTTATCAATGTTGACGCGACCTTTCCCCAATTCTGGGGCTTACTATCCGCCGGGAACTGGTCGCAAGACAGTGATTGCCGAAATTGATGGCAAACGCTCCCAGGCAACTCGCGATTTAGCCATGGAAAAACGCCTGGCCCAGGATATTCAGCAGGCTTGTCCAGCGCTACAACTGGGGGAAGAAGCTGAAGGAGAATGGATTTTAGACGAGCCCGAAACCTGCCTGGAGCTGTTGTTGCAGCTTGAGGCCGTGGAAGAAGATATTGTTTTGGAGTGGCCTGAAGGAGAGAAACTAAAGATTCGCAATAAAGCCGGTATCGATGGCTGGCGGTTGCACATTAAGCAGGAACAGGATTGGTTCTCAGTCAGTGGCGAGCTAGAGCTAGATGATGGCAGTGTCATGGATATGCAGGCTTTACTATCCTTATTAGATCAAACCTCTAGTCGATTTATACCCATCGGGGATGGTCAGTTTTTGGCCTTGACTCAAGCCTTTCGTAAACGGCTGGATGAATTTCGAGCCTATTCAGAACGTCACGGTAAAGGGGCTCGCTTTCACCCATTAGCGGCCCTGGCTTTAGAAGAAACTCTCGATGAAGTGGGACAGTTAAAGGCGGATAAAACCTGGAAATCCCACATTAAAAGACTAAAAGAATCTAAAACTATCGCTCCAGAAGTTCCCTCCACACTGCAGGCTGAGCTAAGAGACTATCAGCAGGAGGGGTTTCAATGGTTGGCCCAGCTTGCCCACTGGCGGGTGGGTGCTTGCCTGGCTGATGATATGGGCTTGGGTAAAACTCTCCAAGCACTGGCGGTGATTTTGATGCGGGCTCCTGGGGGACCCACACTCGTTGTTGCTCCCACCAGTGTGGGGGCTAACTGGATTAGTGAAGCGCAGCGGTTTGCGCCCACACTCAATGTATTCCAGTTGGGTAGTGGTGATCGTCAAGCTGTGGTTGATCAGCTGAGTGGGTTTGATTTACTGGTGTGCAGCTACGGTCTGCTACAGCAACCGGAGGTGGCGGCACTGCTGGCGGAAATTGAATGGCAAACCATTGTGCTAGATGAGGCTCAGGCCATTAAAAACAGTGCTACGAAGCGTTCCCAGGCGGCGATGAAGCTCAAAGCTGGGTTTAAGGTGGTGACCACTGGTACCCCCATTGAAAACCACCTGGGAGAACTGTGGAATCTGTTTCGATTTATCAACCCCGGCTTGTTAGGCTCGTCAGAGAAATTCAATGAACGATTTGCGATTCCCATTGAACGTCATCAAGACAAGCAGGCGCGTTTATGGCTTAAGAAACTAATTCAACCTTTTATGCTGCGGCGTACTAAGGCGCAGGTGTTGGATGAACTGCCCTCTCGTACTGAGATTACTCTTCATGTAAAACTGAGCGGTGAGGAGAAAGCACTGTATGAGGCGCTGAGGCGGGATGCGATCGCAAAGCTTACGACAACTGATGCAAAAGCTGGAGCTAAACACCTACAGGTCCTGGCTGAGATTACTCGATTACGACGTATATGCTGCAATCCCAAGCTAGTGATGCCAGAGATGCCTCCCACCAGCGCCAAGCTACAGCTGTTTGGCGAAGTGTTAGAAGAATTGCTCAGTAACCGTCACAAAGCCTTGGTGTTTAGCCAGTTTGTCGATCACCTAACAATTTTACGAGAGTATCTAGATAAACGAAATATTACCTATCAGTATCTGGATGGCAGCACGCCAGTCAAACAGCGTAAACAGCGAGTCGATGCGTTTCAATCCGGTAAGGGTAATGTGTTCTTAATCAGCCTAAAAGCGGGTGGCACTGGCCTTAACCTGACAGCGGCTGACTATGTGATCCATATGGATCCATGGTGGAACCCAGCCGTGGAAGATCAAGCTTCGGACCGAGCCCACCGTATTGGCCAAACTCGCCCAGTGACCATTTATCGTCTGGTCACTGAAGGCACTATTGAGGAAAAAATTGTTGAACTACACAATAAAAAACGAGATCTAGCTGACAGCCTTTTAGAAGGCGCTGACATGAGTGGTAAGCTCTCTACTGATGCGTTATTGCAACTCATGAGCGAAGAAGCATAAGATAGCCCGTTTATGGAGCCCTGAGGCTAAGGCAGAGCTCGCTAATATCCACTTAACAAAATATGAGGTTCTAGGTATCGGTCTATAAGCTAAAGCACCCAACACTTAATATCCAGGTAAAACGGGTATTTCATTTAGCGACAGTTCCCTACCCTCAAGAGGTTACTGTTGATTAGTCAGGCTCCTCCTATATCCTCCTTAAAATGATGTATCTTGAGTAAGGTATGCGAACTTTTAGGGCCTTTAATGCAGAAGAAAATTGCATCGCGATTTTAACCCTAGGTCGGGTGGTGTAGGTTGAGGCTTTGTGTCAGCGAAATCAATCATGCTTTAGCTGTGACTTCAAAATTAGCGTGACTTTACAGTGAGTGAATCGATTCCAACAATAAGAGTCTCCTTTGCTGGTATGTGATTTAGAACATCCACTGTACGCTCACTTATTGATTTGGATATTTTTGCTTGCATATCTGATTGAGATAGCTGATGAGTATAGATCCTGATAATAGTGAGCTTGCCATCCCATCAACTGAGGGATTTAGTAATCGGATCGAATTTGATCAAACTCCTCTAATTGTGGAGCCCCAGGTTCCCTTAAGTCAGGTTTTATCATGGATGTCCCAAGGGGAAGATGGTCAGGCTGATGAGGCCGAGAGCCAGAGTCAAGATGCTGTTAGCGATAGGCCTCGCCCATCCAGTTACTGCCTTGTCATGTCTGGCGAGCAGCTACTCGGTATTTTCACTGAGCGTGATGTTGTTAAAATCATTGCCCAGGATATAGATTTGAGTGCTTTCACCATTGCTGAAGTGATGAGTCGTGGGCTGATTACAATTTCGCCTGGAGAATTGGAGCGACCATTTAATGTAGTTGCTCTTTTGAGGCGACATAATATTCGCCATTTACCTGTGTTAGATGACCAGCATCATCTTGTGGGAGTTGTTACGCATACCAACTTACGTCAAGCATTAAAGGCCGCTGATCTATTGCGTTTAAGGCGGGTTCATGAAGCGATGTCTACCCATGTGGTAACGGCTCTTGCCGACGAGCGACTACTAGGTGTGATTAGACTTATGGCTACCCATCAGGTTAGCTGTGTTGTCATTGTTGACGTCAATGATGGGAAAGGTGCTCAAGTGCCAATTGGCATTGTGACCGAGCGTGACATTGTTAAGCTACAGGCTCAAAACATAGATTTATCTGCTCTGGTGGTCGAGGCTGTAATGAGCAAACCTTTGCAATGTGTTGCTCCTGAGGATAGTCTTTGGACTGTTCAGAAACAGATGCAAACCATGGGTGTACGTCGATTAGTCGTTGCTGATCAGGGTGCCTTGAGTGGGCTTGTCACCCAAACCAGCATCCTGTCAATGCTCGATCCATCAGAGATGTATTGTACTATTCAAGTTCTGAGGGAAGAGCTCAATCGATTGCAAGATCAGCGTTTAGATCTATTACAGGCCAAAGCATCTCAATTAGAGCAGCAAGTAAAAGTTAGTGAATCTCGATTTCGGGCAATTTTTGACCACACATTTCAGTTTATTGGTTTGCTAGAACCTGATGGAACTCTGATCGAAGCCAATCAGGCCGCACTGGATTTTGTTGGGCTAAGTCAAGAAGATGTCATCAATTTACCGTTTTGGCAGACACCTTGGTGGAGGTTATCGGCTGCTATTCAGGCCCAACTGCGTAAGAATATTGAGCGATCTGCTCAAGGTGAATTCATTCGATATGAGGTGGATGTCATCGGGGGGAATAATCAAGTTATTACAATTGATTTTTCACTGAGTCCGGTCAAAAATGACGCAGGTGAGGTGATTTTAATTATTCCAGAAGGACGAGATATTAGCGATCGCAAACGTATAGAAATTGAATTAGAGGAAAGTCAGAATCACTATGCTAGTCTGACGGCTGCCGCTCCTGTCGGGATCTTTCGTGCTGATCGATGGGGCGATTGCGTCTATGTAAATGAACGCTGGTGTAAGATTGCTGGCCTCTCGTTAGAAGACGCATTAGGCACAGGATGGGCTGAGGCAATTCATTGCGATGATCGTATGCGAGTATCGCAACAATGGCATCACGCTACCCAAACGAGTCAAACTTTTCAGGCTGAGTATCGCTTGCAAACCCCTGCTGGCAGTGTAACTTGGGTCTTTGGTCAGGCTGTTCCTCAGTACGACAATGACGGTGATTACATGGGCTACGTTGGTACTATTACTGATATTACTGAGCATAAACAATTAGAAGCAGCACTAGAGGCCGAAAAAGAAATGGCTCAAGTGACTTTGGACTCTATTGGTGATGCCGTAATTACTACCGATGCTGCTGGTAATGTGCGTCATCTCAATCCAATAGCTGAGACGATGACAGGATGGACTACCCAAACCGCCCGTGGACGCCCTTTAACCCAAGTCTTTCAAATCATCAATGAAACGACTCGAGAACCTGCCATTAATCCCGTAGAACAGGTGCTCTTAGTTGGTCTTATCACTGGGTTAGCGAATCACACTATTTTGATCCGACGGGATGGCCAGGAATTTAGCATTGAAGACTCAGCCGCACCAATTCGCAACAAAAGCGGTCAATTAATTGGGGTTGTCATGGTTTTTCATGATGTGACCCAGTCTCGTTCCATGGCACGCCAGCTCAGTTGGCAGGCAACCCACGACACATTAACAGAATTGTTTAACCGTCGCTACTTTGAGGCCGAACTCGAAGACATCGTGACAACAGCTGTGCAACAAAATCAGTCCCATGTGCTCTGTTATTTAGATCTAGATCAGTTTAAGGTGGTCAACGATACCAGCGGTCATTTAGCTGGAGATGAGTTGTTGCGCCAATTAGCTCGATTGCTCAAGCGACACATCCGAGCTGTCGATATCATAGCCCGTCTAGGCGGTGATGAGTTTGGCATTCTATTGGCTCAGTGTCCCCTTGATCGAGCCGTCAACATTGCAGAAGATTTACGTCAGGCAATAGCCGACTATCCATTTATCTGGCAAGAGAAGATTTTTCGTGTGGGTGTCAGTATTGGTTTAGTTGTTATAGACTCCAATAGTACTGATGCCATAGCTGTTATGAGTGCTGCCGATGCGGCCTGCTATGCAGCTAAATATCGGGGTCGTAATCGTATTCAGATTTATCAAAAAGATAATGCTGAACTTAATCAACAACGCCAAGAAAGACACTGGAGTGTTGTTATTCGTCAGGCCCTTGAAAATGATCGTTTCTGTCTCTATCGTCAACAAATTGCCCAAACGATAAACCCTCAGGGGACACCGATTGCTTTTTATGAAGTCCTGGTGCGGATGATCAGAGACTCTGGGGAAAATATCTCTCCAGGGGAGTTTATTCCAGCTGCTGAACGCTATGGCTTAATGCCAATGTTAGACCGTTGGATTATACGAAACTGTTTAGCCAATCTAGAACAGGTACTGCAAGACGGTATTGAAAACGTCCTCTACAGTATTAATTTATCCGGTATGAGCCTGAATGATGAGCACTTTCTTGAGTATGTGAGTGCTCAGTTTGAGAGATTTAATGTTCCGCCTGAATGTATTTGTTTTGAGATTACAGAAACAGCAGCGATTGCTGACTTTGAGTGTGCAATTTCATTTATTCGAGCGTTAAATCGTTTAGGATGCCGCTTTGCCTTAGATGATTTTGGTAGCGGCATGTCTTCCTTTGCTTATCTCAAAGCACTACCAGTTGATTTTCTCAAAATCGATGGTGACTTTATTCAAGGTGTTATTACTGACTCTACAACGGAGGCCATCATCGAATCTATTCATCGCATCGGCCATGTTATGGGTTTACAGACCATTGCCGAATCGGTGGAAAACGAGGCCATTCTAACTAAAATGCAAACAATTGGTGTTGATTATGTCCAAGGCTATGGCATTAGCTACCCATCTTTTTGGTGCTAAGGCGCTTGTGCTTAAATAATTACTCCATTACCCCATCACTCATCCACCCATCTACAAATCTGATTTCCCGCCAGTCAATTTGATACCCAGGCGGTTATAGTCAACTGCTGACTGCATATCCCCAAAGGAAAGGCTGCGCCCAGCTATATTTAATCGGTAGTGTTTAGCTGTGCCAACCCTGAAAGCTCCACATCTCAGTGTTTACAAAGACATGCCCATGTGGGGTTTTTAATCACTTACAATCAAATCTCATTGCGGACAGCTGATGAACTGATATAGTTTCTTACCGAATGGGCAAACTTTCCCGGAAAACTACATAGACACCTGTTAGACGCTAACCTTGTGTTTCCTGTAGCCGCACTTTTAGACACGCTATCTCCTACCCGCGACCCCTTAGGGATATGAAATCACTTCTTCGCCAACTCACCACACTGTCAGCTGTTGCTGCTACTACTGCTTGTAGTGCAGTGCTCACTTTGCCCTCTAACGCATTGGCAGCTCAATTTGGTCAGCAGCCTATTTCAGACGAGCGTGTCGTCGCTGTCGCCGAACCCATAAGCAATGGTCGGTTTTATAAATTGTTGATTATTGAGCAATTGAGCTCTGTCAGACGTTGTTGGCAAGAGGAAGGCAGCAATCCGACGACAATTAATCCCCTGTTGCTAAACTTTGATTTCTCAGGGATTTGTGGACGTAGTTCTGACAGCAATGGATATTCTGTACGTATTGGCGGAGAAGATTTAGGGTCTCGCTATCGTCTGCAAGTGGAGAAGCAAGGGGATAGTTTGGTGCTGGTCGCCTCCCCGAGTCCGTTACAACGAGGGTTGCCACGGCTAGAGTTGGGGCGCTCTAATGGGAGTGCGAATGATTTTGTCAAAATTGAGTTAGATCCAGGGTGGACGATGACCCGACGGGTCTATAACGGCCAGCTTCTCGGTCACACTTACATCACCAATAATCAATCCTTAGATGCTGTGATTGCAGCGGTAGGGGCTGAGCCCCCTGCTCCTCGGCCCTCCACGCCTGCGCCTAGACCGCTGCCGACGCCCCCCGTTAATCGACCATTACCCCGACCCGGTACGCCTGCCCCCGGCAATGGGTCTAATGTTGATTACCAGGTGATTGTGCCAGGCGGTTCTGCGATTTTGCGATCGCGTGTAAATTCCGTTGAGCCTGGTGCGTTTCGCACTACGGTGGATGGCCGAGCGGTGATTCAGGCTGGCCGTTTTCGTGAGCGGGCGCGGGCTAATGAGTTACGTCAACGGTTGGTGCAAGCCGGTCTGTCAGCACAAATTGTAGAAGCCGGTCGCTCAGATGGTCCCAGCACGCCTGCGCCCACCACCCCTGCTGGCAATGTGGTTTACCAGGTAATTGTGCCGGGGGGCTCTACAGTTTTGCGAACGCGCGTAAACTCCATTGAGCCTGGTGCGTTTCGCACTACGGTAAATGGTCAGACGGTGATTCAGGCCGGTCGTTTTCGTGAACAACGCCGGGCAAATCAGCTACTGCAGCGTCTGCAAGATTCAGGGTTGGATGCTCGCATTGTGCAAACAACGGGAACTGTGGCAACTCCTCCTAGCCGACCCTCTCCAGGACCCGCCACGCCATCTGCAGGGCGCGGAGAAGTACTGATCATGATCGATCCCGGTCATGGTGGTCGTGATCCTGGTGCCGTCGGTCGAAATGGTCTATTAGAAAAAGAAATTAATACCTTTATTGCGCGTCGTCTTCAACGTACCTTAGAACAGCGAGGCTATCGTGCTGCGTTAACCCGTACCCAAGATGTAGAACTCGACCTGCAGCCACGGGTGGATATTGCTGAGCGGGCCAATGCAACGATATTTGTCAGCATTCACGCCAACGCCATTAGTCTCAGTCGTCCCGAGGTGAATGGTCTAGAGACTTACTATTATTCGTCAGGTCGTAACCTGGCGCGGGCAATCCACAGCAGTGTTCTACGCAGTACCGATCTTCGCGATCGCGGTGTCCGCCAGGCCCGCTTCTATGTGT
>NZ_QXHD01000004.1:4044964-4056002 GCF_011009555.1 Adonisia turfae CCMR0081
GGCTGGGGGGGATGGGAACGGAGAGACCCAGGGGTGGGCTCCGTTGGCAGCGGCATTTTGCCAACAACTTCCACTGAAACCGCTTCTACAATTAAGGGCTTCTCCGCCATGGTGAAGCCGTAGCGCTGGTGGTAATCTCGCTCAAACTGGGCCTGCATCGTGGATAAATCTCCAAAGGCCACGATCAGCGCTGAGTCGGTGCCCTGATACCGAATATGCACCTTGGGTAGGATCTCAATGCGGTCATCGGCAACCTTCTGGCGTTTTACCTCGGCAACCGCAGGGGCCGTGATCCCAGTTAGTTTGTCTTCCAGGTCCGGCAGCAAACTAGCGACTAAAGGTTGTTCTATCGCTGCCTGGCGTAGGGCTCGCAGGTCGGCCAGCCCCATGCCATAGGCCGACAACACACCGGCCAGGGGGTGAATAAAAATCTGTCGCATGCCCAGGGCATCGGCAATCAGGCAGGCATGTTGCCCAGCCGCTGCCCCAAAGCAGGACAGGGTGTACTCTGACACGTCATGGCCCTGCTGCACTGAGATTTTTTTGATGGCATTGGCCATGTTCTCAACGGCAATGGCCAGAAAGCCAGCTGCCACTTGCTCGGGCGATCGCACATCACCGGTCGCCTGGTGAATCTGTTCAGTCAGATCTGCAAACATTTGTTGGACAACTTCGCGATCCAGGGACTGATTTCCCTCAGGGCCAAACACCTGGGGGAAAAATTCCGGCTGGATTTTGCCCAGCATAACGTTGCAGTCGGTAACGGTGAGGCAGCCGCCTTTGCGATAGCAGGCTGGCCCCGGATTAGCGCCAGCAGAGTCTGGCCCCACCCGATAGCGGGCTCCGTCAAAATGCAAAATGGAGCCCCCACCGGCTGCCACCGTATGGATTGCCATCATCGGTGCCTTGATGCGAACACCTGCCACTTCTGACTCAAATACCCGTTCGTATTCACCGTTGTAGTGGGAGACATCGGTGGAGGTGCCGCCCATGTCGAAGCCGATGATTTTGTGGAGATTTGCGATCGCACTCGTCTGTACCACCCCCACCACACCGCCAGCGGGTCCCGAGAGAATACTGTCTTTGCCCCGAAACAGATGGGCATCGGTCAGCCCCCCATTGGACTGCATAAACATCAGCTGGGGACCTTGGTTAGGCTCTGTTTGAGTAGTGTTCTTACCGTCTGAATTATCTGTGCCCACGGCACCCAGCTCCAACGCCACCCGATCGATATAGCGCTTCAAAATCGGCGATAGGTAAGCATCTACCATGGTGGTGTCCCCCCGGCTGACCAGTTTCATTAGGGGGCTAACTTCGTGGGACACTGAAATCTGCGTAAAGCCAATGTCCTTGGCTAGGGCCGCGATCTGATGCTCATGATCGGGGTAACGATAGCCATGCATCAGCACAATGGCACAGGAATGAATACCCGCATCATAGGCCCGTTGCAGTTGGGGCAGCAGCGACTCCGTTTCAACCGGCAATAGCTCCTCGCCCTGGGCGCTATAGCGTTCCTCCACCTCGATCACCTGCTCGTAGAGCATTTCTGGCAGCACGATCTGGCGGGCAAAAATGTCAGGTCGATTCTGATAGCCGATGCGCAGTGCATCTCTAAAGCCTTGGGTAATGACCAGTAGGGTGCGATCGCCCTTGCGCTCCAGTAGAGCATTCGTGGCCACCGTGGTGCCCATCTTCACCACACCAATTTGCTCGGTGGGCAGCGGCTGTCCTGCTGCAATCCCTAAAATATCCCGAATGCCTTGCAGCGGCGCATCCACATATCGTTCTGGGTTTTCCGATAGCAGCTTATGAATAACCAACCCCCCATCGGGTCGCTGGGCTACCAAATCAGTAAATGTGCCCCCTCGATCAATCCAGAATTGCCAGCGATTTCCAGAATTAGATAACTTTTCCATGGGGACAACTACACACAGGCCAAAGGCTATGGTATCGAGTTCTGCTCTGGGGTAAAAGACATCAACCCATAAAATCAGCCCACAAAATCAGCCAACAAACTGTTCGATTAGTTGCTGAATCCGCTGATAGTGAGCCCCTTTCCAATAGAGCTGACAACAGCTCTGACATTCAAAAAATTCATCATAGGAAAGCCGAGTGAAATGGGGCAGCCGATGTTCAATCAGTTGTTTTTCGACCGAGTGTAGCAAACCATTACAGCTGGGACAGCGCTGAAAAGGGGCGACTGCTGCATAAAGGCTAAAGCGCTTCAATAATTCATGCACCTGTTTTTTAGGATCATGCGATCGCACCCAGTAACCATAGGTGACAATGCTCCGCTTGAGCAGGCCGATGTCGCGCGTGAGTAAAATGCGTTCTTCCTGGCTAGAGATTTGGGCCAGTGTGCCATCGTCATAATTATTTTGGTACAGCGTGTCGAACCCTAACAATCGTAGGTAGCTGGCCAATTTACCTAAATGGACATCCAGCACAAAGCGTTGCTCTGCCAGCGGTTGAGGCCGAACATAAGAAACGATGTCTATCTCTAGCGACTCGTAGTGAGGATAAACGCTGATACGGTCGTCATCGTGCAAAAGATACGCAAAACTAACAGACTGATCATTCGCTAAAATCAGCTCAATTTCTGGATGGGGTACCCCCAGGGCTTCAATGGCATCTTTAATAGACGCTCGATCTTTTACAGTGTGAGAAAATGCTTTGTGCCTGCGGGCAGGGGGCAGAAAATCATTTAAGCTGCCATGGAAATGAAATACTGCCTGGGGCATTTTCTACCTGTGCATCGTCACCTCTTAAAATTTTGCCAGGTTTCAAGGCATTGCGATCGCGCCGAGCAGTTATCACCACAGGACAACATTATAAAAGTTGACGGCGTTAACATAATTAACGAAAATAGGAGTCTGCCTGAGAATTTTCAAACTCAAGGTTTATATGGCGACAAAAAAGAGCTATCACCATGGAGATTTACGACGGGCATTGCTAGATTCTGCCCTGGCAATTATTACGGAGCAGGATATATCTGCCCTATCTTTACGGCAGGTGGCTCGTCGGGCTGGGGTATCCCACACAGCTCCGTATCGTCATTTTGCTGATAAAGAAGCGCTGCTAGCCGCCGTCGCCGAAGAAGGTTTTCGGGAGTTTAGTCGCTACTTGGAGCAGGCTAGAGATGCTGAATCGACTCCGCTGGCCCAGCTACAGGCAACGGGAATCGCCTATGTTGAATATGCTCTACGCTACCCCACCCACTATCAGGTGATGTTTGGCAGTTACTGTGCAGATGCAGATGCGTTTCCTTCGTTAACAACAACGGCTAATAAGTCTTTTCAAATTTTGGTGGATATTATTGCGGATGGTCAGGCGGCTCAGGAAATGCAGCCTGGCGAGCCACGACTATTGGCGTTGGCCAATTGGTCGTTGGTTCATGGTTTGGCGATGCTGCTGCTGGATAATCGCTTAGGGATTGAAGGGGATGCGGTTAAACCGCTGATTGAGAACACATTACAGCTGATACAGCAAGGAGTAGCGCTGTAACGTTCCCTTTACCAACGTTAACTAAGCTGATGTGAAGTATGGCTGGCATCGATGGCTTGAAATCGCTGAATCGAAAACGGTTCGATTTCTAAGGAACTCTTTTGATTCAAAATCAGCTCTGACATGATGCGCCCGACAACGGGTGAAAGTTGGAAGCCATGGGCCGAGAACCCAAAGGCATGATAAACATTAGGGACTTTTCCACTGGCACTAATGACGGGAATACGATCGGGCATAAAGGCTTCCAGGCCTGCCCATGTCCTGACAATTCGCACACCTGCCATTCTAGGAAACAGCTCTACAACGGTGCGGCTACTTTCAGAGAGTTTGAAGAAATCAATCTCTGTTCTCTCGTTAACCATGTCATGGTCAGCCAAATAAGCCCCTCCAATCAATACAGTGCCGTTTTGCATCTGCTTAAACGACAACTTACGGGACGCTACGCCGACCACCAGTTCGAGAAAAGGGGGTAACCGCTCAGTCACCATCATCATTGGAGCTCCCACCTTGAGCGGGACGGGTTCATCTAAATAGTCACACACCTGCCCTGCCCAGGCCCCTGCACAGTTGACCAGGATAGGTGCGTCCAATTTAGCTTGCTCTGACATCACACGCCAACGATCTCCCATCCGTTCTATCCCCGTCACACGGCAGCCTGTTCGATACTCTACTCCCAAGGACTCGGCCTTGCGGCGAAAAGCAGTGAGGGCGTGATAGGGTCGGGCAAAGCCGTCACCAGCGGTATACAGTCCACCCACACAGTGGGGAGCCAGAGCAGGGGCCAGTGTGTAGAGGTGTTCGCGATCAATCAGCTGTTCATGGTCAAACCCCAGGGCACAGACCATAGCTGCGCGTTCTTTGAGTTTCTCCAGATCAGCGGCATTTTCCGCCACCCGCACCTGGCCGCTGAGTTTTACGTCACAATCACTGCCCACCAGGGAATAGATATCTCGCCACATTCTGGCGGCAACAACCGCGAGGGGAATCTCCGCCGGATGACGATTCAATCGACGTAAACCGCCTGCGTTCACACCAGATGCATGGCGGCCAGGGCTATCTTTTTCTACGACGATGACCCGTTGTCCGGCCATGGCCAGGTGTAGCGCTGTTGAGGATCCAATCAACCCCCCACCAATAATTACAACATCAACCGTCATGCTTCTGTTCCTGTCAAATTAGCCAGCTGGTCAATGGTCATGGGCCTGATCGGCGGGCGAATGCGAAAGGGAGCATAGTCTGAGACGGGACGCTGGTGAGCGGCTGCAACAATGTGGGCTACGGTCGAGGCACACTGTCTTCCTTGACAAGGCCCCATGCCACAGCGGAGATAATATTTCACTTGATTGGGATCACCATGGCCTTCTCGCACCGTTTGGCGGATTTGCCCAGCTGAAATCTCTTCACAACGGCAGACCAGAGTGTCATCATCGGCGGGAATAAGCAGGGACTCCGGTAAGCGGTACAGGGCTTCTAGAAAAGGGCGTACCCTTAAATCTTGCTGCCGCCAGTTGAGATCATCCTGGCCCTGGCGATCGCGCTGTTGCTCACTGATGAGGCCCAACGCCCGAGCAGCTTCTAGGGCGGCTAATCGGCCACTATGTTCGGCGCTGCGGGCACCCCCAATGCCGGCGTTATCACCCACAACGGCGATCCCCGGCACAGTGGTCGTTCCCCACGGCGTTACTTGGGGTCGCCAACACTGTTGCCCCGCATCCCAGATATGGTGGCAACCAGCGGCCTGGGTCAGATTTGTTCTAGGAATCACCCCAAAATGGACCAAGAGACTGTCTGTGGGGATGGTTTCTCGCCGACGAATGCCAAGGCTATTCCAGCCGTACTCTACCGTTTGAATGTGTTTGTCCCCCTGAGCTTGTAGGTGAGAAACCCCATAGTAGATGGGGATGCCCGCTGCATTGAGATCCAGGGTGTATTTTAATCCACGGCTAATGTAGTTACCGGCCCCTAATGCCTTCGGTAAGCGCGGTGCAGCCCGCCACAGGTTGGTTCCAGGCGAGAGTTCTAGAATCGCTTTTACCGGTATGCCAGCCCGCTGGTATTGCCAAGCCACCAGTAGGGGTAACGGACCCACACCGGCGATGACCGTGCCATTGGCGGGGACCACACCAGCGGTTTTCAGCAAGATTTGGGCCGCCCCTGCATTCATCACCCCCGGCAAGGTCCAGCCGGGAAACGCTACTGGTCGCTCCATCGCACCGCTGGCAACAATCACAGACTCCGCTTGAATAATAGATGCTTGATCATTGTGCAGGATGCCAACCTGGTGACGAGCATTTAATAGCCAAACGGTGGTGTTGGGTAAATAGTGGGCTCCACTAGTCTGAAATGCGGCTACCAGGTCAGCGCCGTGTTGATAATCGGCTCCGAGTAATGTGGCGCGGTTTGTGGGGGCATTTGCGATCGCACGATAAATTTGTCCACCGGGCGATGGCTGCTCATCGAGCACCACCACATCTAAGCCTAAATTCGCCGCCGTTGTTGCTGCAACAAGTCCCCCCGGTCCAGCCCCAATCACCACCAGCTGATAAGATTTACGCATTATCTCCTCCCACCCCCTGTTGACGACGAATCGTCATCCCTTCTGCCACCTGTACCTGACAGGCTTGACGGTTGGGCAAGCCATCAATTTCCATCAAACACTCAAAGCACACCCCCATCATGCATAACGGTGCCCGAGGTGCCCCTGATAAAGAGGTGGTGCGGGTATAGTCCAACCCATGTACTAAAACAGCTGCCGCCACGGTTTCCCCCACTGGGACTTGAACAGCTTCACCTTCAATCGTTACCGTGACGGTTTCATCTGTTAAGTTATTCAGACGCTTAAACATAGTTGCGTTGCCCGGTCTTAGTATCAGCGTTTCAGTTTCGATTTCAAATCAGGATGTTCGAATACCATACTCTGTTGTAGATCGAGTTGAGTGCCCTGCTGGTTCTCCCTAGCTCGGTTGAACATGGCGGTGGCAATGGCAACATCAATATAGGCCAAACCAACGGCATTGAAATAGATTCGCTCTGACTCCGATTCACGCCCTGGTTTCTTGCCAGAGACTAACTCGTGTAGATCAGCATGGATATGGCTGGCGTTAATCAGCCCCTCTTTATACATTCGGCTTAATGTCTGGGTGCGGTGGGTCACGGTTTCCCAATCGTCGCAGACGATCTTATCGGCCTGTAATGCCACCTCAAACTCATCCTCCCAGCCCCCCACATGGCTATAGAAGGCACCGGGTTTCATCCAGGCTGCTTTGAGCAGAGGGGCCTGGGCACTGGTGGCGGTCACCAGAATATCAGCATCCTCCATGGCTTGTTGCGCATTAGTGTTTGTGGATACAAACTCCATCTCTGGATACAGGGGTGAGAGTTCAGCAATAAACTGCTCCTCATGGGCTACCAAGTAAGCGGCGACTCGACACTGCGTTAGACCAGGGCACACAGCTTTCATCGCGATTAAATGCATTTTTGCCTGTTCCCCGGCCCCAATAAAACCAATCACTGCAGAATCGGGACGGGCTAAATGCTTGGCAGCAATCCCCCCCATGGCTGCAACCCGCATATTTGAGGCGAGAGTTCCTTCCATAACACAGATAGGAAACCCTGTTTCAATTTCCGAAAGGATAAAAATAGCCGATAAATTTTGCTGGTCGTGCTGACTGGGATTCAGGGGAAAGACCGAAACCCATTTAACGCCGCAGACCTTTTCATCTAATAGCGTTGCCGGTAAACAATTAATCCGTTCTTGGGTAGCTTGATTAAAAATCTGGACAATTTTCTCAGGAAAAATGACATGATGTCTTTCAAATTCAAACATGCCTTTTTCGGCGATATCCATCACCATCTGCATATCTAAACATCCGGCATTAAGCAGATCTTCCTGAGATAGATAGGTGAAGCTAAGGTGGTGTTTGTAACTCATAAATGTGGTTTCCTAAAACGTGTTATCAAATTTGTTTGATAACAACTCAATGGAGTTTAAATAGAGACAATCTCAACCCAAAAATAACTCGAATGGCCTTGAAAGCAGTTACCTCTTTTCCTGGATTCACAAACTACTGATCGCATGATGGTTACCGTGTATGGGAAACCATGTTGATACTTCTATCTGAAGCCTAAGGAATAACAGCTCAACATAAAAATTTTAAATCTAATCAGAGCATTGTCAGCTTTTTTGTTACATCTCTAAAGTAACGAAAAGTCAAACCATGGGTACGATGCCACTCACTCTGAGTTTATCCAGGCCATTCACAATGAACAACATAATAGGTTACAGCAATAACAGCTATGCTTGTAGCAACCCTGAGAGGGTGGAATGTCGGTTAAAGATTCCACCCATCTAGTTTCTATGAATTCTTATGCACTCTTCTTATGGAATTTGGCATTAGCTAAAGAGAAGAGTTTTCTTAAAAATAACGATAACTTACTGGGATGCCGTAGGAGTTCAAAAATGGACTGGCCAACTGTCAAGCAGAATTTCCATATTAGAACTCTGCCATAGCCAATATCAGATAATCTGGCATACATTGCTGGTTTGTCTTCATATCGGAAACGATTGCGGGTTGAGGTATCTTGGATAAACCAATGATCTCCCAAGGCACAAACAACGTAAGGAATGGCCGTTAGCAATACAGAACCATAAAGAGCGCAGTAAGCTGTCATATAGGTTTGCACTGAAAAATTATCCATACCCTCGGGCCAAGATGTCAGTGAATCTTGAACCACAGAGGTTCGATAAATTAAGGCTGTTGTTAGAGTGACTCCACCCTGATGCTGAAGCAGACATTTACTAAACAGAGATTTACCATCGGTAGCAAAAACATCTTCCTTAATGCGATAGCACTGCTCATAAGCCACAATATCTTGAGCAAAATTTTTGGCCGCATGATTCAGCACGATAAGGGTTAAGTCAGGCTTTTCAGAAAGATGCTTAATGATATAGCCTAAGGTCTCTGGTCTTAATCGATCATCGTCACTAACTACCCAGACAAATTTCCCTTTCGCCTGTTCTATGCAATATTCAATATTTCTAATAGGTCCTAAATTAGATGGCTGACGATGATTTGTGAATTTTACATTAGAGAACTGGGGACACCATTTCTCGATTACCCTTTGAGTCTCATCACTGGAGGCATTGTCGGAAATAAGAATCTCGACAGAACTCTCTAGTCGATGAATAGCCTCATTCAACCAAGCCATTTGCTGGTCTAATAGAGAGGCACGATTATAGGTAGGTATCGCGATTGTTAAAAGCTTAGACATGTTGTCGAAAAAATGAATTACTAAAAGCTCTGGACAGTG
Source organism: Adonisia turfae CCMR0081 (assembly GCF_011009555.1). Lineage (GTDB taxonomy): Bacteria > Cyanobacteriota > Cyanobacteriia > Phormidesmidales > Phormidesmidaceae > Leptothoe > Leptothoe turfae. The sequence goes on from NZ_QXHD01000004.1 coordinate 4,053,779, forward strand.
AAAAGTTCTTGTTGTGGATAAACTTAGAAATCAGTCAGTAAAGCCCTGATTCCTCGCTAACGTTCAGCAGATTGGTTGGTTTTTCGATAGATTTTCGATAGATTACCTAATGGTCGAAAGGCCATAGTTTTACTGAAAATCGTTTTCTACCAGCTTTGAAGTAGGCACATACTTGGTCTTTTAAGATCTTTCTATTCGGACGTACCCTTTGTAAATCGAGGTATTGGGCTTGAGTTTTACTCCTAGATGGAAGAACTTGACCAACAAGAGAAAACTTCGCACTGTCCAGTATCAGCTCACTAACTCATTAAAAACAGATCGACTCCATATATTGAAGAGAGTGATATAAAATCTTTACATCAGAGAACTTTTCAACAATCTAAAAAGTCAACAGCTCTACTGCACCAAAACCTTAGTAGAGTAGTTCTTCCAGAAACTCACATTAGTCAAAAAAATAAAATTTCTATTACCTGCGTCGAGTACTGAAACCTCTACACACCAAAGGTTGAATTATTCAAAAAGCTCTACCCGTTAAAACTAAACTCTGTTGTGAGACAGCAAATCAGGGTAGCCCCTTTTAGGAAAAAAAGGATAAGAAAAGTGGATCAGAGAGATCCTCTGGAGACCGATAAAGCATCCTTAGAGAATCGACTCTACCCTCAGTCACAAGATGTCTTGTTCTATACCTGCGTGTCCAAGCTGTCACCCTGAGTCTATGAGTTTCAATGGGCAAGCCATCATGGCAAACAGAACCATAAATACCGGGATTGTGGATGTCAGTTTGTCCTGAATCCTCAGTGGCATCACTGCACCCAGGAGCAACGAGACCTGATTGACCGCTTTCTTCTGGAGTGGATTTCCCTGGCGCGTTCAGACGACTGCATCCAACGCTATGGCAATCGGAAAGCCAATACCGTTGCCACCCAAGTAGAGGTAACCAGCAAGCCAAAAAAACGCCTAACGGTTCAAAGGGAGGAATTATGGTCTTTTGTCGATAATAAAGGTAATGAACAATGGGTGTGGTTAGCCTTAGATGTCAAGACGCGTGAGAACATGGGGGCCTATGTCGGTGACCGTAGTGGAGAGTCAGCTCAGGCCATATGGATGTCCCTACCAGCCATCTATCGACAATGTGCTGTGATTTACACCGATCGGTTGAGTTCCTATCCAGTGGCTTTACCCAGCAAACGTCATCATCCTATAGACAAGGATGGTGGCTATACCAGCTATATTGAGCGATTTAAAGATACGATGCAGCAGCGGGTATCTCGATTGGTGCGCAAAATGTTACCCTTCTCGAAAAAGCTCAAAAATCATATTGCTGTAATTTGGTATTTTATCAACCACTACAACGAGCAATTACGCGCAAATAAGAGTATTAGGCCTCTTCTTCACCATCCTCTCCTTAATAGCGCTACCTAAATCAGCTTTATTAAGTCTCTCGTTGATTTTCTCTAGATCTAGCTTGCAGAAAGCTTTTTTGTGATGCTTCATGACATGTTACATAAGTGACTGTTTTACCAAAAGAAGTCGATGGTAACACCTAAGCATTAACACTGCGTTTAGAGTGAAAATACTTGTTATCGTCGTAGAGAGATTATGGCAGATCAAATACTCTGAATTGATGATGGGGGTGTAATTTATTTTAACTTCACATAAACAATAAATTTGTGTGAGAATCCTAGCTGGCTGACAAAAGCCTGTTAAGGATGCTGCAAACAGCACGACAATGGGCTGTTAGACGCTGTAATAACGATTTGGACCATGTTGCTGTAGGGCGAAGTGTGCCCGATGATTGTGAGGAGTGAGGACAGGAGACCATGCCTAAAATAGACATATCAAAACGTCCCTATCCGCTTGCCACGGGGCCAAAACGGAATGGACAACGCATTGTTGGCATTGACCTAGGTTTCACTTTGTGGGTAGATACTTGGTAGTGGTGGCCTAGAATACCGAAATATGGTGGGATACTTTGTTGGCTATGTTTTCGATTGAATTGGGGGTGGGAGTACGCCAATGACTGCGGCATCAATGTCTTTATCAATCATGCCAAAGTTGAGCATCAGGTGGGCCATGGCGCGATTACGATGACCAGTGGCCCGCTCTGAAATAAATGTGGGCATGTCAATAAAGGTGTGGTATAGCTCCATAACACCACAGGTTGGGGACTTTGCTAGCAGCTATTATCCCTCAACAGCATCCATAGCATTCTCTTTAGCTATCC
>NZ_QXHD01000004.1:4056012-4078563 GCF_011009555.1 Adonisia turfae CCMR0081
CTCTAAGAGATACCTCAGATTACCATTCGGCAACAACTCCATCAAAGGCTCTTCTCCTAGCTCTCCGGCTAACACAGTCTTAATGCCTTGGGCTAATGCCTCAGAAGTCTCCTGACCATTGAGTTCAATCACCCAGCGATGGACCCTATCACCCTCGCTGTTCGTAAGCACTCCCAGCGTGTCTGTCACATAGCTGTTGTCCATACTGTCTACCAGATGACGTGTTTCAGGCCGTTGGGCCAGCATGAGACGTATGGCATATTCACCACGGATAGTCTTGCTATCTAGAGTTTCACCTGTTTCCAGAGGAATTTCCGTTGGTTCAACCGTCCGCTCTCCGGCCAAATAGCGTTGTGGATTCAAAATCAGCGTAGTCGCCTGGGGGGGATCAGCAAAGACTGCATCTACTGCTTCCCAGCCCCCTTGATCGCGCACAGCCTTAATAAATTTGAGACCAGCGCCATAAAGAAAAATATTCTCAAAGAGCCGGTCATTAATGGGACCTTCGGGGGGCAGTTTAGCGTGGGCAAGGAAGTCATAGTTCAGCAGCTCGCTGACGGCCAGCATCGCTTCGCCTTCAATGACGGCAGTGACAGCCTGATCGTAGTCAGAGTTGTCCTGGCTTTGGAGATGTAGATTGTAGAGGTCAAAGTGCTGATCCTGCAGGGCATGAAACATCTCGTGGAGCATGACGCCACGCCCCAGCTCATCAGAGCCTGATGTGGTGACAACGAGCTGTTTGGTTTCGGAGTTATACCAGCCATTGAGCCCCGGATCGTTCTGGGGCTGAAAGGTAACGACTAAATTTTCCTTAAAGCTGAGGCCACGCCACTGTTCTAGTTCTGTCATCACAGAGCTGGCGGAATCGGCCCAGGCTGGTGTATCGCCTTCGAAGGTAATGCGGGACTCAGTTGCTTCAATGGCTGTGGTGGTGCAGCTGACGGTGCTGAAGCCACAGGTGAGGGCAAGTATTCCGGAAATGACCATCTGCCAACCGCGCATAAGGAGAAGTCCTTTAGATTTGTCGTTGCTGATTTGTGGGATTTATTGATCGTATAGGCCCTGTCGGCGATCAGCAACGATCAGGCTATCTGACCGTAAGATTAGCCCTCATCCCCCAACCCCTTACTCCCTGGGGGGAGAAGGGGGGACTGACCTTAAATGGATCTTTCCCTTAACCGCCGGCTACAAAGATGTAGCGGAGAATAAAGATTGCGGCTAGGATCCACATGCCGATGGTGGTTTCTCTTGCTTTGCCCTGGAATGCTTTGACTAAGGGATAGGCGATTAGGCCCATGGCCAGACCTTCGGCAATGGAGTAAGCCAGGGGCATCATAATGATGGTTAGGAATGCCGCGATCGCAGCCGCTGGATCCTCCCAATCAATTGCCCTTGCCCCAGACATCATCATCACACCCACCATAATCAATGCAGGCGCTGTGGCAAAGGCGGGGATGCCGGAGAAGAGAGGTATAAACAATAGGGCCACTAAGAAGAAAGCTGCCACAACAACGGCAGTAAAGCCACTGCGTCCCCCTTCAGAAATGCCTGATGCAGACTCAATGTAGGTCGTCACAGTAGAGGTACCCAAAATAGAACCAGCGGTGGTGCCCACAGCATCAGCCATAAAGGCTTTTTCAACGCCGGGAAATGCACCTTCATTGTTGATATAGCCTGCTTTTGAGCCCAAGCCGGTTAGGGTACCAATGGTGTCAAATAGGTCAACAAACAAAAAGACAAAGACAATGCTGACCATTTCTAAAAAGTTGAGCCTAAACAGCTCACCGATACCCACAAAGGCTTGACCAAAGAGATGGGTGGGGGCAGCAGGAATGGCAACCACGCCTTCGGGCCAGGGGGCAACGCCAAACAACCAGGCCAATAAAGCAGTGCCAATGATTCCCCATAACAAGGCACCCGTCACTCGGCGAGAGAACAGAAATGCAGTGATGCCCAACCCCAGCAGTGTCATGGCTGCTTGGGGTGATCTGAGGTTTCCAAGGGTGGTCAATGTGGCTTCAGAGGGGGCAACAATGCCTGCCCCCTTAAGGGCAATGTAGGCAATAAACAAACCAATACCGGCTGTTGTTGCATGCTTCACCGCATCGGGAATAGCGGCAACAATCTTGTTGCGCACATTGGTGAGGGTGAGAATAATAAAGATAATCCCCTCAATAAAGACAGCAGCCAGGGCCACACGCCAGTCCACACCCATGCCTAGCACAACACTGAAGGCAAAGAAAGCATTGATGCCCATGCCAGGAGCCAGAGCAAAGGGAAGTTTGGCGTAAAGACCCATGATCAGGGTTGCGATCGCAGCTGATATCCCCGTTGCCATGACCAGCTCCCCAAATAAGTCTCCTGACCCATTGAGAAAAACAGCCTCCGACAAAATTGCCGGGTTGACGATGAGAATGTAGGCCATGGTGACAAACGTCGTTGCCCCAGCCAAAATTTCCGTAGGTAGATCGGTGCCCAGGGCATCGAAGTTAAAAAAGTTAGCGATGGCCCCTGCCAGGCCAGACGATTGTTGAATATTGCCCGATTGATTAGACATAGCGGTTAAGTGCGTAGCTATTTCCAGTGAAGTGCCTAAGGTTTCTATCGTCTGTCTAGGTGGTTACGGATACGATGGATGTAACATTTATTTTTTATTTGGAAAAGAATTGAAAACTCATTGGTTGCTTCTCAGACGCGCAGGTGCTATAGCTGACCTCGACTACGCTCAGTCAGTTAGGGGGAAAAGCTTGAAGATAGGGTTTTATGGTGCTGATAAGATAACTAACAAACCTTCAAGCCCTGAGAATAGCCATGCGTGTTTATGTGGTTCTGTTTAATGCTCGTACTGAAAATGAGGGAATTCACTCTCTGAAGGTGGGCGATCGCAACATCGTGCTGATGTTTGAAGCCGAAGACGATGCTGTACGCTTTGGTGGTTTGCTAGAGGCACAAGACTTTCCGCCCTGTAGTGTGGAAGGGTTTGAGTCGGAAGAAATCGAAGAGTTTTGTCGCGGTGCAAACTACGAAGCGAAGCATGTGGAAACTGGCACGCTGGTCATGCCCCCAGAGCAAAACCTGGAAACAAAGGACTGGGACCCAGACACCCGCCCCGAAGAGCAAGTGCAGCCAGCTGATTCAGGCACATCAGCTCAGGATATGTCCCAGAAGGAGTTGGATCGGATTCGACAGCAGTTGGAGAAGTTGCTTTGAGGAGGGAGTAGGGAATGGGGGACGTGCTTGAGCTAGGGGTTGATTGGTGGAAGGTGGGTGTTATCACTTGGGCGAAATCCTTGTAATCTATCGAAGTTAAGTTCTGAGCTTTAGTCCGGGGCCAGGCAGTTAAACTGCCTGGCCCCACTGCCCATTCCCCATTCCCCTCTGTCCCATGCCTGACACCATTAACGATCGCAGCTACCTTCTCACCGAGCAGATTAACCCCAATAGTCAGAACCTGGACCAGCTGTCAACGCTGGAAATGGTGCAGGTGTTTAATCAGGAAGATCAGCGGACAGTGGATGCGATCGCAGAAGCAGCGCCCATGCTAGCGATGGCCATTGACCGCACGGCAGAGTCGCTACGGGACGGCGGTCGTCTGTTCTATATAGGTGCTGGCACCAGCGGGCGTTTGGGCGTGTTGGATGCGGCTGAATGTCCACCAACATTTTGCACACCGCCCAAGATGGTGCAGGGAATTTTGGCCGGGGGACCACCAGCTTTGCTGCGCAGCTCAGAAGCCCTAGAAGACTTGCCTGCTGATGGGGCAGCAGCGATGGCGACCCACCAAATTTCTGCCCTTGATGTAGTGGTAGGGATTACGGCTGGTGGAACCACACCCTATGTACATGGTGCGCTTGAAGAAGCCAAGCTCAGGGGAGCTACCACAATTTTTATGGCCTGTGTACCAGCGGAGCAGGTGGATATTGATGTGGATATCGATTTGCGGTTACCGGTAGGGCCTGAAGTATTGGCAGGCTCCACCCGCCTAAAGTCGGGCACCGTCACCAAAATGGCCCTAAATATTTTGTCGACCGGGGTGATGGTGAAACTGGGCAAAGTCTACGGCAATCGCATGGTCGATGTATCGGTTACGAATACCAAGCTCCATGACCGGGCTCTGCGCATTATTTCTGCTCTGACAGATCTATCCCGTGACGAAGCCGATACTCTTTTGGGCAAAAGTGATCAAAAGGTAAAACTTGCTTTGTTAATGCACTGGGCTGATTTGGATAAAGACGCGGCTCAAGCGGCGTTAGATCAAAATAATGGCAATCTACGACAGGCACTTATGGCACGTCCAGAGTAACAATGAAATTAATTTATATTCCTCAGGGCGTACTGCCGTCCGCCCCTACAAAGACACCAGACATCTTATAAAATTCTTCCGTCTAAATCGATTAAGGCGCTTGTGCTTAAATAATCACCCCATTACCCCGTCACTCATCCAACCATCTATAACTCCAAACTGGACTTTATTGTTGTGCAGTCCCCTCAGTTCCTATTTTGGAGAGAAGAGTTTAATGAGTGACCTAGAAGATCCGTATTTTCCCCGTTGTCTTCTCTACCCACCCTCTCAACTTGTTATACCAATTCCTGAAAATCTATCTAAAGTTCAAAGACTGCCATCCTCCTCTGTGCTAGAGAACTACCATTCAGAACTAAGAACTAAGAACCGGTGTCACCTATGCCCTATACCCCCTTACAAGATTATGTTGCAGCAGCTCGATCCGGCAGTATTGTAGCCTTACCTACCGATACCGTGTGGGGTTTAGCCGTAACACCTGACCATAGTGACAAACTCTATGAGCTCAAGCAGCGCAGTCTAGAGAAGTCTCTAATACTTATGGGGACCAGCGCAGCTGATTTGTGGCCCTATGTCACTATGGAGGTGGCTCAGTGGCAGACTATGACTGAGCGCTATTGGCCAGGACAACTCACCCTGGTGGTCCCTTCCACATCGAAGGTCCCGTTGGTGATGCATCCCAAAACGCCAGATACCATTGGTGTCCGCGTGCCCGACCATCCCATCGCTCGCCAAATACTGGCCTTGACAGGGCCTTTGGCAACTACCAGTGCAAATCTATCTGGGCAAACGACCCTGGCGAGCTTGGATGAAGTGCTGGCCCAGTTCCCTCACGTTTATGGTCTAAACGACCAAGCGTTACAGACCTTGGTGGAACCTTTGGGACCTGACATCGTCATTCCCGCTCCGTCTGGATTACCCTCCACCGTTGCTTTCTGGCAATCTGACCATTGGCAGACTATACGTCAGGGAACCGTATATTTGTAGAGTATAAGTAATGGGGATGCGCTCTGACCTTATTTCTAATTACCAAAGTATTTCTACATAAAGATTCCTATGGATTGGCAAACAGCAGTACTCATTGGCATTGGCTTTTTCGGTGGAACCATTACCACCAGCCTGCGCCGAACGCGTCAGTCTGACAGTATTGCCCCTGCCCCTACCGCCTTTACTGCTTCTCGGTCCTCTACGGGTTCTCCAGCTGCGACCGATCTTGCTCCTCAGGAGCCGCCTGCTGTTGAGGTCCCCACTAACCCTACTAATGAGTTAGCTCCCGTAGAGCCTACCCCCCCAGACGATCCCCCCTCTCCGCAGCCTTCGGCTATTCAAGGAACGCCTACCGATGATCCCCAAGCCCTCGCCTATGAGCGTCTCAGCCAGTTAGAACGGTTTAAAAGTGGCTTTTTGGCACGGACTGCCCATGAGTTGCGATCGCCCATTAATAGTGTCATTGGTTTGCACCAGTTGATTCTAGAAGGGCTGTGTGAAACTCCTGAAGAGGAAAAACAATTTACGGCTGAGGCCAAAGAAGCTGCCTATAAGGTTTTACAGCTGTTTGATACGATCATCGCAGCATCCAAACTCGATATTGGGCGTGAAGTTCCAACCCTGGAACCCTTACCCCTAAAAACCCTATTTAAAACATTAGAAGAGTTAACCCATCTGCAAGCAGCGAATAGTAATCTTCGTCTTGCCTTCAAACCTACCGATCTTTCCGTATTGAGTGATTTAAAGTGGCTACAGATGATGCTCATTAGCTTGCTGGATGATGCTATTACATCCACAAAACTCGGCCATATCACCCTGGATGCAGTGGCTGAAGGGGAGTCTATCTTGATCAGGTTAGAGGCCGAGCGCCCAGCCAATGAGTTATGTGTCAGGCTAGATACCTCTCTCTACGGTCGTGAAGTTGATTTGAGTAATCTCTCATCGGTTTATCTTTCCACAGGGCTAACCCTGGCCATTGCCCAAGAAATGGTCAAAGCTCTCCATGGGGAACTGATTTTACCGGCAGCAGCAGAAGCTCCTATAATTACTGTAAAGCTACCGGCAAGTATCTAGGTTTGGAACAACACTTAAGGCTAGTATAGAGTTATGAGCGTTAGCTATGGGTTATGCAGAGTTACTGTTGTAACCTGAGATTATCTTCATAGCTATAGAAGGGCAGGCTGGGTTTTTACAAAGAACAACTATACGACAACAACGGTGTAAGTCTTTTGCCCCCTATTCAAAACTCTGATATTCCTAAGATGGCTGTGCCTCAAAAAGAGCACCGTGCATCCAAGATTTTGATTGTTGATGATCTTCCCAGCAATCTACGACTGCTGTCTTCAGCGCTGTCTGAGGCTGGATACAGTGTTCGTAATGCTGTAAGCGGGGCTATGGCAATTATGGATATTGCCACTGAGCTACCCGATCTTATTTTGCTTGATATCCGGATGCCTGACCTGGATGGGTTTGCCGTTTGCCGCCATCTCCACAGTGATGCCATAACAGCTGATATTCCCATCATTTTTATGAGTGCTATGGATAATGTGCTGGAAAAGTTAAAGGCATTTTCCGTAGGCGGCGTAGACTACATTACAAAGCCGTTTCAAATCGCTGAAGTGCTTGTACGCATTGAGCATCAGCTAGAACTACGGCATCTTAGACAAACGCTTAAAACTCAAAATCAAAAGCTACGCATTATTCTTCAGCAATATGAAATTGCTGAAATGCAGATTCATAAAAATAATCAGGAGTTGGAACAGCGGGTTTTAGAGCGTACCCAAGAGTTACACACTACCAATCAAGCCTTGCAGGCAGAAATCCAACAGCGGCGGCAAGCTCAGGAAAAATTAATGCACCTGGCATTGTATGACTCGTTAACGGGATTGCCAAATCGCACGCTGCTACTGAAACGTTTGGAAGAGACGGTGCAGGCCAGACAGCCCTATGAATGGTCGATACTGCTGATGTTGGCTTGCGATCGCTTTAAAGCCATTAACGACACCCTGGGTCACTTACAGGGCGATCGGCTGTTGATTGAAATCGCTAATCGGATCACAGAAATTGTTTCTGACAGCAGTTTTACCGTACGTCTAGCGGATGATCAATTTGCGATTCTGTTGCCAACGTTAGCGGATAAAAACGAGATTATTCCATTGGTCCAGCGTCTACAAAGGCGGTTAGCGACCCCCATTGAGCTGGGTAATTATGAAGTCACGGTGAATGCCAATGTGGGTATTGTGCTGGTGGATTCCAGCTATGGCAATGGTGAACACATGTTACGGGATGGCTCCCTAGCCTTGCTGCAGGCCAAGCAAAAGCCCCAAGGCTGGCGTGTTTTTCAACCTGAAATGCATACGCAGGCGCTCCATCGTTTGACTCTAGAAGGTAAGCTTCGCCAGGCGTTGAGGCAACAGCAGCTACAGATTTACTATCAGCCCATTGTGGCGTTGACCTCAGCCTCGGCAGCGGCTCCTGTGGAAGGGTATGAGGCCTTAGTCCGCTGGCAGCCTGAGGGCACATCTGACTTTATGTCACCTGCCGATTTTATTCCACTGGCGGAGGAAAGCGATCTAATTTCTCAGCTGGGCAACTGGACGTTTTACAAAGTATGTGAGCAGCTGAGCCAATGGCATCAGGAGAATCCCTCCAAACCTGTTCCTTTTGTCAGTGTGAACTTTTCAGTGCGTCATTTACAGGGTGAGCAGTTCGCCCAACAGATTTATGATGTTCTGCAACAGACGCAGGCTCAACCTGCTTGGTTTAAATTTGAAATTACAGAAAACCTCCTCATCGGTGATCCACAGCCAGTGCTAGCAACCCTGGCTCGGCTTAGACATTGGGGAATTCAAATTAGTATTGATGATTTTGGGACGGGGTATTCATCCCTGAGCTATCTTAAGCAGTTACCGGTTGACACCTTGAAGATTGACCGGGCATTTATTAAGGATATGGAGTCTGATTCTGATAATCTCAAGATTGTCGAGGCCATTGTGCAACTGGCTCAAGTGTTGAAGCTGGATGTTGTCGCTGAAGGCATCGAGACAGAATGGCAAGCTCAACAGCTTGTCAACCTGGGTTGTACCCATGGGCAAGGGTATTGGTTTTCACCTCCCTTACCTTATCTGCCGCCACGAATACTTAAATAGCGGTTGTGTCGAATGGCCTCCATGGTGCTCTGAATATCCATAGGGGCATTGCCTAAAATTTTAAGTAGGTGAGAGCCTAGTTCAAGGGCCGCTTCAAACTCAGGTTGTACGACTTCTCGGGCTCCTGCCTGGGTCAAGCTATCGATTTCAGCGGTGACATGGGCGCGGGCGATCACGTCAAGAGTGGGATTAATGGCTAAGGAACGCTTCAACAATAGCCGGGTGCTCGCCGGGTCTGGCAGGGTAATCGCCAGGGCAATGGCTTTATCCAAATGCGCCTTTTCTAAGATCTGTTCTGAGTCAGCATCGCCGAGGATATAGTGCATCTTGTGGTGCCGCAGGGTTTGGATGGCCGCTTCGTTGTTCTCAATGATTAAAACTGGGTAGTGCCCCTGCTGCTGCAAAATGTTGACGACGACCTGTCCGACCCGACCATAACCAGCTACCACAATATGGTTGGTAAGATCTTCCTCAACCCACATCTCCTGGGGAGATTCCCAAATGCTTAGAAACGGTCTGATGCGTGGGGATTTAAGTAGAGTTTCAGCAATGGGTGTTGCAGACTTAAATAAAATAGGTGTAAATACCAGGGTGATAGCAGTTGTTCCTAACAATAGCAGGTAGGTTTGTTCTGAAATCAGATTGTTCTCTAGACCCACAAGGACTAATACAAATGAGAATTCTCCAATTTGATTGATACCCAGGCTGCTACGTAGCGCTGTTTTAAATGAATAGCCGAAGGATAGCACCACAGGGAGCACAATTAAGGCTTTACCTACCATCACCAGAGCTACGAGTCCTAATATCACCCCGGCATTTTGGATCAAAATCTGCGGGTCGATCAGCATGCCGATGGAGGTAAAAAACAGGCAGGCAAAGGTATCTCGCAGGGGCAAAAATCGGCTGAGGGCGTGGTCGGCGTAGTCGATTTCCGCGATCATCAATCCGGCAGCAAATGCGCCAATTTCAATGGAGAGGCCTAGACGCGCGGTGACGAGTGCCACGCTCAGGCACAGGGCCAGCAGGGTGAGCAGGAACAATTCTGCACTTTCGGTACGGGCAACGGCACGGATCATACGGGGCACAAGCCCATAGCCAGCTGCGATCGCAACTCCAATAAAAATACCCACCTTGAGCAAAGCTAGACCGAGTACCAGCAGTATTGATCCCTGAGAATTAAGGGAGGGCACAATGGCTAGCATGACCCCAAGCGCCAAATCCTGAGCAATCAAAATTGCCAGCATAATTTGACCGTGGCGAGTGTTGGTTTCTCCTCGCTCCGTGAGGGTTTTAAGAACAACGGCTGTGGAGGATAGAGAGAGGACTGTGCCCAGAAAAATGCCCTGCACCCAAGAATTTGCCCAACCCAGTAAGCTGCTAATGGTGGCTACCGCAGCTGTTGTCAGACCAATTTGTAACAAACTGCCCTGGAGCGCGACATTGCGAACACGATTAAGTTCCGCTAGAGAGAACTGTACACCCAAGGAAAATAATAAAAAAGCAACCCCCAGTTCAGCCAGACTCTGAATAGCATCTGCATCGCTGATCAGTTGCAGCCCCAAGGGACCAATCACTAGACCTGAGAGTAAATAGCCCAACAGTACTGGCTGGCGCATGCGACTAGCAATGTACCCCCCAGAGGCAGAGGCTCCTAAGGTTACTGTTAAATCTAAGATAAATCCGCTGTTTACTGCCATTATGCATCCTTAATATCTGGTCGAATCTCCCAGATTTACTGTATTGAAGTGTAATTGATTAGGCCTTGATAAATATCGGATATGGGCAAGCTCATGCTTGAGAAAATTTGATGAAGATGCGGAAATCAAGACACTTGGCCTGAATAACTCTCTGGTGCCCATCTGCCAATCGTCTTAATTTTGTAACTCTAATTTTTAGAAAAACTCACAATCTTCACCCTATGGAGAATGTTGGCGTTGCTGATCTTCAGGAGGATTGAATCTGAACTGGATATAGAGTAATTCTAGTGATCAATTCACCCTCTGAATCAGTAATTCAGTTGTCAACCTTTTCAGGATTAGGAACAACAAAAAATTACAAGAATTGAATAAACTTGATTTTTTTGCTGAATAAATCTGAATTCTTGAGGATTTCTGCGGGCGAAGACGACTGACATCATAGAAGTATTCACAACAGTTTGCGTGCATTGTCTACGGACAACTGAATGAATTCTGTATCTGAATTGTTAATGGTTTCAACAATTCGGGACTAAAGTCCTACCTGGCCCATAATCAGCTGACAGCTAACCAAGAAGCTAACCAAGAATAAGATAGTGGCTCTAAGGAGAGCTTGGGACGTGAATAATGTCTACAGGCGCTACGGAAATCATTTGAGACAGCGATCAAAACTCACACCCTAGGCGCATTTTTCTAGCTAGCGAACATTTCAAATGGCCCCATTTAATCGCCTTCAAAGAAACAGTGTCCTCCATAAAACCCTGTGGCTTTTGGGGGGTTATGCATTCTTTTTGATTGCGGCCTTATCATCAGCCGTTTACTACGTTGCCAATAGCGTTGAAAGCATTCATCGTTCCACCCTGGAGTTTGATGAACTGAACCGTGAAGTTGAGATCATCAATGATTATTTCAATCGTCAGGCGAAAGATCGAAAAAATTTATTTCTGCGTGGCCATAATTCAGAAGACTTGGCCAAGTATTTAGACCGTGTCAACGACATGACGGTCAAGATTGAGCAGCAGACGAATAACGTGTTGCAGTATCCATTGGCAGAGCCCTACCGTAAAGATTTAGAGCAGTTATTGAAAAACCATGCATTGCTAATGGATACCTATACGGAAGGTGTCCAAATCTTTAAGCAAACGCAAGACCCGCGGGCAGGTGATCAGTACGTGCGGGGCGAAGGGGGAGAGGTGGGCGAAGAACTCACCCATGTATTGAAGCAGATTGACCTCGACCGACAAACACTCACAGCAAATAATCAAAGCCACATCAGAACGGTATTGTTGATTAGCACCGGGGGACTGATCGTATTTATTCTGGTGTGCTCTGGAATCTTAGCATTTGCTGTCACCGATCCTATGCGTCGCATTAGTCGGTTCACCACGTTTCTCGATGAAAGTCGTCAAGCCCGTTTGAGTACCGATACCCGAGAGCATACCGAGTTTGGTACCACCACAACGATCTATCAACCGCTTGAGGGCAAGCGATACGATGAGATTGGCTACATGGTGGATACCTATGAAAAACTGTCTAGCCTGATTGGGGACTATAGCCGCACGCTGGAGAAGAGAGTTCAAGAACGGACGGCGCAGCTAGCGTCTGCAAATACTCAGATTATGCATTTGAATCAGAAGCTGGCCGCTGAAAATGTAAGAATGTCAGCGGAGCTGGAGGTTAGCCGACAGCTGCAAGCGCTGATCCTGCCTAAGGAGAAAGAACTTAAACAAATTCATCAGCTGGATATTGCCACATTTATGGAGCCTGCGGAAGAATTTGGCGGTGACTACTTCGATGTGTTGCAATTTAATGGTCGGACACAAATTGGTATTGGCGATGTTACCGGCCATGGTCTTGAAAGTGGCATGCTGATGCTCATGGCTCAAACAGCAGTGCGCACACTGTTACTCCACGGTGAGTCAGATTCTGCAAAAGTGCTAAAGACCCTGAATCAAACGATCTATGCCAATGTGCAACGGATGAACTCCGAACGCAATATGACGTTGTCACTGTTGGATTACAGTGGCGGTAAGGTCAGTCTAACGGGGCAGCATGAAGAGGTGATCATTGTTCGTAAAGATGGTGGTTTAGAGCGTATTGACACCATTGATTTAGGGTTTCCATTGGGGTTAGAGTCCGACATTTCTGAGTTTATTGATCAAACTCACATCAACCTTGACCCTGGTGACGGTATTGTTCTTTACACCGATGGGATTACCGAAGCTGAGAATAGTGACGGAACTCATTATGGATTGCCACGGCTATGTGAGTTGGTCCAACTCCATTGGCACTTACCTGCGGAAGAGATTCGCAGACGGGTGATTCAGGATGTGCAAACCCACATTGGCACCCACAAAGTTTTTGACGATATCACCCTGCTGGTGTTGAAACGGCCAACCATGGCGACGGTGAATCTGGCCTAATGTTTAAGTTTTGGCTGAGTTGTAGAAATAGTCACTCTACGTCAGCGATCCACGGTGTGAACGAATGAATCTCTTCCTTTAATTTAAAGAATATCCTATGTCTTCAGCGTCATTCAATAAGCGGGTTGCCCGGTGGCATCGTTTATCTCATCGGTGGATTGCGATCGCAATTTCTATTCCCATGATCTTTATTATTGCCACCGGTATCTTTTTACAAGATCATGGCGAATTAAAAACCCAGGTAGCTGCAGCTACAGGTGACGTTTTGCAAGTGGCCGTGCGCCGAACAGATTGGCTCGAAGATGTACACGAGGGTAAATGGCATGAGCTGAACCTCTGGCTATTTTTACCCGTCCACGTGTTGTCCTTATTACTATGGCTGACAGGAACTGTGGTGGCCCATAACCGGTAATCGCAAAAATGGCTAGTTCTGCTGAATACAATGAGTGGAATATGCCCTCTATCTAAAAGACGACATTTAATGAAACTAGAGCTTAACTATGATGACCAAAATCTTTGGTGAGTTTAAGGACAATATACCGAAAACTCACCATGAGTATTTAGAATTAGGCTTTTCTCCGACATCGCTGACTGTGCAACAACGGTGGCGTAACAATGGTATTTCCGCTGATTTTGTTGCTGATTATTTGACTACATTTTTGCCTATCTATGACGCTAATAGTCAACATAAACGGCGACAAACAGAAATCAAAGCAGCCATCAACTACATTGCCAATGAGCTTCTGGAAAATGCGATGAAATTCAACTATGAACCCTCAGAAGAGCCGATTAAATTTAGCTTGCACTTATTGCAAGGGATACCTTCAACCATTGTTCTATCCGTTAGCAATGGTCTTTCATTTGATGGCGCAACCAGACTACAACGCTTTATTCAAGATTTTCTTGGTTCAGATCCTGATGACTTTTATCTGCGTCAGCTTGAGCGCAGTGCCACTGACACCTCCATCCCTGGTTCTGGCATGGGGTTTATCACAATTCAAAATGACTACCAGGCCCATTTAGGTTGGAAATTTAGGCCATCTGAATACCAATCAGCAAATTTTACAGTGACGACGATGGCGCAGCTCACAGTTTGATAGCGCTCTCTAACTATAAAAAGTATCTGATATCAATGATTACCTATGACGGACAACAAGGAATAAATACTATGGGGATTCACACGATTGAAGGGGAAAGCTACAAAGTCCAGTGCGACAACCAAACGGCGACTATTAAATTTCACGGTTCTCTAAGACTGAGTGGCCCAGATGCCTATGCCCCCATTGATGAACTGATGGGAGAATTGCTCCAACGAGAACCTGAGCTAATTACCCTCGAACTCAGGGACTTAAAATTCCTCAATAGCTCTGGTATCAGTATGATTTCCAAATTTGTTATTCGTGTTCGCTCAGCTAAAACAGTGAATATGATGGTTGTGGGCAGTGAAGACACTCCCTGGCAGGGAAAGTCTCTCAAGAACTTAAAGCGACTGTTGCCTAGTTTAGAAATTGTTTTGGAGTGATCTTATTTCTCGGTAAATGCCCAGACACCATTCCAGTGCTTGGGCATTGGTTGCTGAGCCATCTGCTGAATACGTTCTAGATAAAACTGAACTGTTTTATCAATGGGATTGATCTTTAGAACAGCTTCAAAGCAGGCCATGGCTTTTGCCCAGTCACCTTCTTGATAGAAGTGTCGTCCCTGTTGATACATTGGCAGGGTTTCTAGCTTCAATTTACGGACCGAATTTATGTCTGCATTGAGCACCTCATAGATGGTGATGGGCTCTTGGCGACCTTTGACAACGATGCGGTCTATCAGTCGCACCGAATACTTATTGGGTTGCTCTAGCTTGAGCATCACATCTTCTGAAATTAACAGCGATACTCCGTAGTATTTGGTCAAACCTTCTAAACGAGCTGTTAGATTAACATTGTCAGACACGGCATCGGCCTGCATGCGATTTGTCTCCCCCACCATACCGACCATCATGTGGCCAGCATGTAAACCAATACCCACCGTCAGTGGTGGATAGCCTTCAGTAAGGCGATGCTGATTATAGGTTCTGATCTGATTGACTTTGGCAATGCCTGCCTGCAATGCATCATCAACGCCATCGGGAAAAACGGCCATCATGCCGTCACCTAGATATTTAACAATGAAGCCATTGTGCTTGCGAATTTCTGGACTAATGCGGCGCAAATAGGCATTAACAAAATCAAAATTCTCTTGGGGCGTCATTTGCTCAGAGAGGGTGGTAAAGGCACGAATGTCAGAGAACATAATCGCCATCTCTTTACTCACATGATCTCCCAGCTTGATGTCGAGAATACTATCTCGCTGAAGAAACGTTAAATATTCTGGAGGGATAAAGCGACTATAAGACTCCAAAAGATCTGAGAGATGGGCATTCGTTTCAATAAGTTTTTGTTCTTGGCGTTTCACAGACTGTACCGTTTCTGAAAATACCCGAGCCAGGTTACCGAGTTCATCACCGCGCAGGGCCGTTGCTGTAAGACTGTGGGGAGTGAAGGTATTATTTTGGACCGTAATGGCCGCTGCCGTAATCTGTTTGACCTGCTCAATGTAATCCGCCATTTCTTGGTTCTGCGTTTCTAACGCGTTCTCTAAAATGGTCGAATGCTCTGTGACAATATCTATCATTGATTGCAGATCGCTATTGTCTGCCCTGAGCTTTTCATTATGTATACGTAGTTCAATGAGCTCGGCGTCCTTTGAGCTGTGAGTACAGGTGTTGGCTATGGATGACTCGAGTTTCATGTCGGACGGACGATGGATTGAATGACTGGCAAGGTAAAGACACCACAGGAGCTTTCAGCAACCATCTCAAATGAAGGGCCAATGTGAACTGTAATCTCCACGACCATTATGGTTCTGATTGGAGATAAGATATAGAAGTATCTCCGTAACTTTGCGGACTCTACATCTAGATGTTCCTAGCTCTCAGAATCAGATCCGGTATCATCAGGCAACAACGTGGTTAGTTGATGTTGTCAGCCCTTAGCCAAGCATGGACATCTTCAGCAATTTATGATTTTTTTGGGCGTTGATTTGGGTTGGCAAACGGGACCGAGTGGTGTTTGCTGCCTGCACTGGGAAAATGATTGCCTCTCTTTAAGTATTCTTGATCGAATGACTACCCATGGCGATGTCTTGGCCTGGCTGCATCAACATGCGCCAACACCGGTCCCCGCGATGGTGGCTGTGGATGCGCCGACAATTATTCCGAACCCAACGGGAATGCGTGAACCGGATCGTCTAGCTCACAAACACTTTGGTAAATATCATGCCGGTTGTTACCCAGCGAATCAGGCGTCTGCATTTGCCACTCAACTCGTGGCCTTTGGTGAGGCGTTAACTGAGCAAGGCTTCCTCCATGCACCAACTCTAAAACCCAGGCAATCTGGTCGTTATCAGATCGAGTTTTTTCCTCACCCAGCCATGGTGCATCTTTTTGGGCTGTCGCATATTCTTAAATATAAAAAAGGTCGTGTTGCTCAGCGACGTCAACAACTTTACCGACTCCGGTCCTTAATTTTGCAGCATTTGCCTCACCATACACCGCGCTTAATGGTGGATACGCTCCCTGCCATACCTAAGGGAGGGTTGGCCTTGAAAGCGGTGGAAGATCAGCTTGACAGTATTGTCTGTGCCTATGGAGCCGCCCACTGGTGGTATTGGGGCCATGCTCGTAACCAGGTGCTGGGCAGTTTAGCCTCAGGCTATATCGTTGTGCCGATGGCCTACGATGTACGCAATTACAAACTTACTACAGCTCCAATTGGTGGCAGTTAAATGGATCCGCCGCCCGATCATAGCAATAATGCTCTGCCAGGGCACAGCGGTTGACGCGATTGTAGTTGTAGATATCCCAAATCTGTACCTCCTGTTCGTGACTCAGATTTTCCCGAATCATTTGTTTAGAACTCGCTGGGATGGTGGCAAAAAATGATGCCCAATGATGGCCGCGTTCCGGAGTGAAGCAAAACTTTCGGACATGACATAGCCATAGAAGTACATCAGATGAATTAGGCGAATGATGGGGAACTGTCATGGGAGGTTGGCGGATTAGGGAGTTCTTATTCAATTGTGGGCAATCTAGATTCATCAAGGAACCTAGATTGCAGCAGATTGAGGAGTTTACGCCCAGCAAGTCGCGGGACCCATTTTATTTATCGAATCTCTTAAAGGTCACTTTATAGTGGCCTTTTTTTTGCCCATGTCAGGCATGGATGCCCCCTGATAAAACGAAGTGAACTAATGCCGGGTGACAGATCGGTTATCCCTATGCGCATGCATACCATTGCACTGGTTAAGTTGATAACATGGTCCTATCTATCTATCAGCAGCTATACGTTATTCACATTCTCTGGATTCTTAGACTTCTCTGTCCTAAGAATTCAGGGAATGTGAATAATTTTGAAGTAATATATCTATTGCTTGGGGCGTCTGTGCCCCCTGCTTGGCAAGTCTGCTTTAGCTCTGAATGGTCCTGAAACGGTCCTAAAGGTGGTCAAAAACTGTTTGGAGACGTAGTTAAACCCTAGATAATACCCATGAAAGATCTCAGCACTTATCGAAATATTGGCATTTTTGCCCACGTAGACGCGGGTAAGACCACCACCACTGAGCGGATCTTGAATTTGACCGGTAAGGTACACAAGATCGGTGAGGTACATGACGGTGCAGCGACCACCGACTTTATGGACCAGGAAAAAGAGCGAGGCATTACGATTCAGTCTGCTGCCACCTCCTGTTTCTGGAACGAACATCAGCTCAATATTATTGACACCCCTGGTCACGTTGACTTCACTATTGAGGTATATCGTTCCCTGAAGGTACTAGATGGCGGTATCGGTGTATTTTGCGGCTCAGGTGGTGTAGAACCTCAATCTGAAACGAACTGGCGCTATGCTAACGACTCTGAGGTAGCCCGTATTATCTACGTCAACAAGCTAGACCGGACCGGTGCTGATTTTTACCGCGTAGTAGACCAGGTTAAGAACGTGCTGGCGGCTAATCCTTTGGTGATGGTGCTGCCCATCGGCATTGAGAATGACTTCGTTGGTGTGGTTGATTTGCTCACTGAGAAAGCCTGGATTTGGGATGATTCTGGTGAGCCGATGAACTATGAGGTCAAGGATGTCCCTGCTGATATGGTCGATGACGTCGCCGAGTGGCGCGAGAAGCTAGTCGAGGCGGCTGTTGAGCAAGACGACGACATCATGGAGAAGTATCTCGAAGGTGAAGATATCTCCATTGATGAGATTAAAGCCTGTATTCGCAAGGGCACTCGTGAGTTAGCTTTCTTCCCCACTTACTGTGGTTCTTCCTTTAAGAACAAGGGTGTACAGCTGGTGCTGGATGCGGTTGTTGATTACCTGCCGGCCCCAACTGAAGTGAAGCCTCAGCCTGAGGTTGATCTCGAAGGTAATGAGACTGGCGAGCTGGCTTACGTTGATCCTGAAAAGCCTTTGCGCGCGCTGGCGTTTAAGATTATGGACGACCGCTTTGGCGCTCTGACATTTGCCCGGATTTACTCCGGTACCGTCAAGAAGGGTGACACTATCTTGAATACAGCTACTGGCAAGAACGAGCGCGTTAGCCGCATTGTTGAAATGCATGCTGATGACCGACAGGAGATGGCTGCAGCTCAAGCGGGTGACATTGTGGCGCTACTGGGTATGAAGACCGTACAAACTGGTCATACCCTGTGCGACCCCAAGAATCCAGCTACGCTAGAACCTATGGTCTTCCCCGACCCTGTGATTTCTATCGCAGTTGAAGCTAAGAAGAAGGGTGAATCTGAGAAGATGGGTATTGCCCTGAGCAAAATGGTTCAAGAAGATCCCTCTTTCCAGGTGGAGACTGATCAAGAAAGCGGCGAAATCATTCTGAAGGGTATGGGTGAGCTGCACCTGGACATTAAGGTGGATATTCTGAAGCGTACCCACGGTATCGAAGTGGAAGTTGGTAAGCCTCAGGTAGCCTACCGCGAGTCCATCACTAAGGTGCTACAAGACAGCTATACCCACAAGAAGCAGTCCGGTGGTTCAGGTCAATACGGCAAGATTGACTACATCATTGAACCCAATGAGGCTGGTGCTGGCTTTGAGTTTGCGTCTAAGGTAACCGGTGGTAATGTGCCTCGTGAATTCTGGCCTGCTGTGGAGAAAGGCTTTGCGGCCAGTATGGATAAGGGGATGCTAGCCGGGTTCCCTGTGGTGGATCTGAAGGTGACCCTGACTGATGGTGGTTTCCACCCGGTTGACTCCAGTGCGATCGCATTCGAAATTGCTGCTAAGGCAGGCTATCGTCAGTCCTTCATTAAAGCCGGTCCTCAGATTCTAGAGCCGATCATGAAGGTGGACGTATTTGCCCCTGAGGATTATGTCGGTGATGTAATCGGTGACCTCAACCGTCGTCGCGGCATGATCCTCGGCCAAGACGTCGGTGCCACTGGTGTGCGCATCAAGGCCGATGTGCCCCTAAGTGAGATGTTTGGCTACATCGGCGACCTGCGTACGATGACGTCTGGTCGTGGCCAGTTCTCCATGTCCTTCGAAAAGTATGCGCCTTGTCCTAAGAACGTTGCTGAAGAGGTGATCAAGGAAGCTAAAGAGCGTCAGGGTGTAGCGGCTTAGGTTTAGAGACTCAAAGCCCTCTTGTTGAACAATGAATGAGTCAACCTCGGCTAGTTGCTAGCCGAGGTTTTTTATTGTCTAGTAACCGATGGCAGAAATTTAGCAGCGATTGTATCCACCCATCGACCCATCGACTCGTACACATTTGATAGTGGATAAGCTTACGCCACAGAGTATTAGTATGGCTAGACATCCACCAGACAGTTTTGGCTTGTTAAACCACGGTTTTCGCCAAAACGCGATTTAATTTCCCGCTTTTATACCCTTCTAAATCTAGGGTGACATAGGTGAAGCCATACTCTTGAAAAGCAGTCACCAGGGTGTTTAGATCCACTGTGGCAACAAAGTCTTTGATGCCGTCAGGCGGTAATTCAATGCGTGCTGTCTCCCCATCAGACCGAACCCGCAGATTACGTATACCCAGTTGGCGCAGATAGCGTTCGCACTGACCGACGCGGTGTAGTTTTTCGGTGGTGATCAGCTCACCATAGGGAAATCGTGAGCTTAAGCAGGGCTGCGATGGTTTATCCCACCAAGGCAGGCCCAGATACTTTGAGATTTCCCGAACGTCTAATTTACTGATCCCGACCTCTGCTAAGGGAGAGCGTACGCCCCGTTCTTTAGCAGCCTGGATACCAGGGCGATAGTCTTGCAGGTCATCGGCGTTGAGACCATCTACAACATAAGGATAGTCTTCAGCCATCGCCAGTGGTTTCAGAGTGTCGTGCAGCTCGCTTTTGCAAAAGTAGCAGCGATTGGTGGGGTTACTGGTGTAGTTGGGGTTGTCCATTTCGTGGGTTTGGACAATGCGATGATTCAGCCCCATAAAGACTGCCTGACTTTTTGCCGCTTCCAGGTCTTCGAACATGAGTGACGGAGAATCAGCCGTGACGGCGAGGGCTTGGGATCCGAGAACATCGTGGGCGATCCTGGCTACCAGTGTGCTGTCAATACCGCCGGAGTAAGCAATCAGGGCTCGATCCATTGCATAAAATATCGACTGGAGCTGATAGAGTTTTTGGGTAATCGTCATAGTCTGCAATCTGAAGTTAGGCTCGTCCATAGGGGGCACTATGCCTAGCCTAACGAAATCACTAAGATTTAATAAGCGATAATGGACTGATTTTCCACAACAAGTGCAGATTCCATTACATACCTTTTTATGATTACCATTGAAATCTTGATGTTCTAACATTAGAGCATTGGACTGATACGCTATTTTAAGTGCTCACCTGGGTTACCATTAGCCTGGCTGAATCAGTACCTGTAGCTCCCCATGGCCGAAAAAAAAGAACTTACCCATCCCCAGTACAAGGCAGATCGCGAGATTGTGACTAATCTGCTCAATGGTGAAGCGACAGACTTTAACTTAATTGAGCTAGCCCGATTGCGCATTCGCTATGACGGATTTCCAGGGGCACGGGATATTCAGCAGGATTTAGATAACGTGTTGGCAAACTGGTCGCTAACGGAAGATGACCTAATGGCCAAAACCCGTGAGATTCATCAGACTGAAATGCTGTATAAAGCGCAGCGGACAAAAAAGGAGGATTGGAGCTAAGGCCACATCAGTATCGATTATGTAATAAAACTCTGAGCGTTCTCTCAATTGGGAAACTGAAAGAACGCTCAGGGCAATCTATTGATAATGATTATTTGTCTTGTCTTTAGGCTCGTGTGAATACAACAATTTTAAGTGTGATCACGTTCTCTATACACCAAACGTATCAATTTGTTGTTTCAGATAGGTCTCTGCTTGGGCTGGGTCAAAATCGCCGAATTTCATCTTTTCAATTCGAGATAATTCCTCTGGTGCATCCACTCCTAACTCTAGTGCAAGTTCTCTTGCTAAATCAGTTAAAAAGAAATCTTCTACACCTGTAGTGGGTTTATCAGTCGGTACATAATTCCAACGTACGAGTTGGGTCGTAATCCAACTTGCAAAACTCTTCCAAGGATAGGGATCAAAGCAAATGCGATCTGGAATATCAAAGGAGTTTCCTTGCCCATCTTCAAACTGCCCAGTCATGACGGCTTCTAGAACCGGTAATGGTTGATTGAGATATTCTTGTGGAGCAATGGTCGCTGCAATTTCTTTACGATTGACAGGGTCATTGGCATAGTTGGCCCCGTCGATAATGGCCTTGTTCAAGGCCCGAAACGTTTTGGGATGACCATTAATCCACTTTTGAGTAGCAACAAAGGCACAGCAGGGATGGCCGTCCCACAAATCTTTGCTAAGCAGGTGAATAAAGCCGATGTCGTCTTGCACGATCCGTTGGGTAAAGTTATCGGGCAAAATGAAGGCGTCGATTTGTCCGGAAGCCAGTTTTGCGATCGCATCCGGTGGTGGCAAAATCAACAGATTGACATCTTTGTCCGGATCCAGTCCGCCAGTAGCCAAGTAATAGCGTATCAGCAAATTATGATTGGAAAAATCATAGGGAATGCCAATACTCATGCCCCTAAAGTCTTCCGGTCCGTTGATCTGGCCCATGTGTTTTTTAGCGACGGCAATGGCCTGACCATTATTGTTCTCAATGCTGGCGAGCCTCACCGGAAAGGGCGCTGAACCTAAACCAAGAGACATGGCAATGGGCATAGGAGCCAGCATGTGATAAGCATCCAGTTCCCCTGCGATGGCTGCATCTCTTACTACCGACCAACTGTAATACTTAATTAACTCTACATCGAGCCCATACTTCTTATAGAAACCCAATGGTTTCGACATAATGATGGGTGTTGAACAAGTAATTGGAAGAAATGCGACCTTCAGTTTAGATTTTTCTAAATCTTCTACCGCTGGACTATCTGCAGGTTCTTCAGCCACTTCCGTGGCTGAGCCACAGTTAGCTAAACTGACAAGGGCAGCCCCCACGGCAATGTTCTGTAGAAATTTGCGTCGAGTCACCTGACTCATGCGTTTAGCATCAGTAAAAAACTCACCAGCTTTGGGGCCAAACGCAGCACTAAATGCCTGGTCGAGACCGCCAGCTAATTTGATCAAATCTCTCACCAACCGCTCTCGTTTTGGTTTGCCTTGGCCCACCATGCTAATAAATAAAGCTGTCCGCAGCTCTGCCTGGGTGATGGAATCAGCTGCCTCAATGGCAGTTGGCTGATAAACCCGCATCTTTACCAAGTCATCGATCAAGTCAGCTGGATTCTGCGGCATTTCGATGTCTGCCATTAAATTCCAGTGATCTTGAGCGGAATGAAAACTGCCACAAACAGTACAGGGTGAAGAAAAACTGTTGCGTATTCCCTGTGGAGAAGAGAGACTATTTAAATAGTGAGACTGACTAGACAGTGATATCATAGCGTTTTTTTGTT
>NZ_QXHD01000004.1:4078573-4094023 GCF_011009555.1 Adonisia turfae CCMR0081
GGATTGGCAATCTTGTATCCGTTCAAGTTCAAGATGGGGAGCACAGCGCCATCCCTGGCTGGGTTAATAAATTTATTAGAATGCCAGGCGGTTGCCAGGGGGCCGGTCTCCGCTTCCCCGTCACCCACTACACAGGTAACAATCAGATCTGGATTATCCAGCACCGCACCGTAGGCATGGGAGACGCTATAGCCTAGCTCACCCCCTTCATGGACTGATCCCGGCGTTTCTGGAGTGACATGGCTGCCGATATACCCAGGGAACGAAAACTGTTTAAAGAATCGGCCCATGCCTTCAACATCTTCGCCCTTATCTGGGTAGATTTCGGAATAGGTACCTTCCAAGTAAACAGGCCCCAACACACCCGGCGCGCCATGGCCAGGACCGGCCACAAAGATCATGTCCAGATCGTATTTCTTAATCAGCCGGTTGCAATGCACATACGTAAAACTCAGGGCTGGAGATGCTCCCCAATGACCGAGCAAGCGATGCTTAACATGCTCAGGCTGAAGAGGTTTCTTGAGCAATGGGTTGCTACGCAGGTAGATCATGCCCACAGCAAGATAATTACAGGCTCGCCAGTAGGCATCCATGAGACGTAATTCATCTTCCGTAGGCGCAGACAATGGGGAAAAGTTTGGTTGAATGGGAGTTTGAACCATAGTTAATAGTTCCCTCTAACAAAAATCACAGGTTTTTAACTGAAGATACGGTGACAGACTCTTTTTAAGAATTCTCTTAGAGTCACAAATAAGTAGCCTGAAAGGAGTCTTTAACGCAAAGTCTATCTAAGAAGAGTTCTTCATTTACGATGCATGCACCATTGTAGGTTCCAAATTAGAATTGTGCAGATAAGAGGTACAACAAAGTCAACTCTTAATACTTTTAACTTCTTTGCTAGCAACAGCGATTTAACAACTTGCAACTGGCTGCTAAGACCAGTTTAAGCACATGATAAGCGCTATTTAAGTATTTGATAACGTTGCTCTTTCATGACAACATCCCCAGTATCTAGCTACAGTTTCCCATAACCAAATTCTATTTTTTGTCTTTGATAATGAACCATGAGTCTTAGGATTCTTTTAAGATTCCTGGTAAACAGCTGATGAACTTAGAATCCTATTCTCTGTAATTTTCTACTGTGCTAAATATCACTATTTAAACAGTTCATGGTGGAGAGATTTGAAGCTTGCGAAATAATCACATCTGACCAATTTCATTGACCAAGTTCTATAGTTTTATATGAAACACTTAGATAGATACAAGGGATTGTTTTCTAAGAACAATAAAGATTGTATTCAATGCAGACGATTGAACTAGCACTATTTATGATTGTGGCGTCAGGAGGCTGAGACCAACGATGAGAACAGCGTTTTTCAACACTAAGCTCTACGATAAACATTCATTTATTGAGATTAATGAAGATTATAACCATGAGCTCACGTTTTTTGAGCCCCGCCTGACACCCAAAACAGCATCGCTAGCCGCTGGTTTTCCAGCGGTGTGTGTCTTTATTAATGATGAATTGGACGAGGACACGCTGCGTGCGATCGCAGCCACAGGCACCAAACTCATTGCCCTGCGCTGTGCTGGATTTAACAACATCAACCTCAGTGTGGCAGAAGAGCTAGGCATTACAGTCATGCGTGTGCCCGCCTATTCACCCTATGCCGTGGCAGAGCATGCTGTTGGACTGATTATGGCCCTTAATCGTAAACTTTACCGCGCTTACAATCGTGTGCGGGATGATAACTTTTCGTTAGATGGCTTACTGGGCTTTGATCTCCATGGCAAAACCATTGGCATTGTAGGAACAGGTAAAATTGGCCAATGTTTTGCCCAGATTATGAATGGATTTGGCTGTAAGCTCTTAGCCTACGATGTACGGGTCAATCCAGCTTGTGCAGATATCGGTGTGGACTATGTAGAGCTGCCCATATTGCTGACCCGCTCCGACATAATTTCTCTCCACTGCCCATTGTTACCATCCACACACCACTTAATAAACGCTGAATCTATACAGCATTTTAAGCCAGGCTCAATGCTCATCAATACTAGTCGTGGTGGGTTAATTGATACCAACGCCGTGATTGAAGCCATTAAATCAGGGCGGGTAGGGTACTTTGGTATTGATGTTTACGAACGCGAAGGCAGTCTGTTTTTCGAAGACCTGTCTGACACCGTTATCCAGGATGATACCTTTCAGCTGTTGCAGTCTTTTCCTAACGTAGTCATTACAGCCCATCAGGCCTTTTTCACCAAAGAAGCCTTGCGCAACATTGCTCAAGTCACCCTGGCTAACATCAGTGATGTGGAAGCAGGACGGACCAATTCCAACGCAGTGAAGCTCACCTAACATTAACAATCTCTTAACGCCCTCTTGTTAGATTAAATTTCAGCAAACTCACCTAACATTAATAATCTCTTAATGCCCTCTTGTTAGATTAACCTCAGCATTAGTATAGGTTTGACTTATAGTGCTGAGTAAGCATTGGATTTCTCTCTAGCAGTCCTTAAAATACTCTTTATGAAGCCACTTATTCATCGCACTAAAATTGTGGCCACCATGGGTCCTGCCAGTCGGTCTCCAGAGGTGATCAAACAGCTCATGCTCGCCGGCATGAATGTAGCCCGGTTAAATTTTTCCCACGGCACCTATGAAGATCATGCTGAGCAGATTCGTCAACTGCGGGCGGTTTCCGATGAGTTAGAAATGCCCCTGACGCTTTTACAAGATTTACAAGGTCCTAAAATTCGAGTGGGCCAGTTGCCCAACGGCGAGCTAGAACTCCAGCCAGGAAAGAAAATTACCTTTGTGCCCGTATCTGAGGAATCCCCCCAGACAGATGCGATCGCCATTGACTATCCACATCTAGCCGAAGAGGCTACTCCAGGGACTCAAATTTTGTTAGATGACGGGTTGTTGGAAGTACGGGTAGAAACGGTTCAAGGGAATGTAGTACAGTGCAGTGTCATTACCGGTGGCATCCTTAAAAGCCGTAAAGGTGTAAATCTCCCTAGCCTTAATCTGCGGCTACCCTCCTTAACTGAAAAAGATAAGGAAGATTTAGCCTTTGGCATAGAACAAGAGGTGGATATTGTTTCCCTAAGTTTTGTGCGGAGCCCAGAGGATATCAAAAACCTCAAAGCTTTTTTGGCAGCCAAAGCGGTTAATATTCCAGTATTAGCTAAATTAGAAAAACCTCAGGCCATTCAAAACCTGGAAGCAATTATCGATGAATGTGACGCCATCATGGTGGCACGGGGAGATCTCGGTGTAGAAATGAGACCGGAGAAAGTTCCCCTCATTCAAAAACGAATTATTCGCCTATGTAATCGCAGAGGCATTCCCGTCATTACAGCGACCCAGATGTTGGATAGCATGACCCATAGCCCTCGGCCAACCCGTGCCGAAGCTAGCGATGTTGCTAACGCGATCATGGATGGCACCGATGCAGTGATGTTATCAGGAGAGTCTGCTGTTGGTAATTATCCCGTGGAAGCTGTGAAAATGCTGGCGCGGATTGCCACTGATGTGGAACCTGAGATCGATTATCCTAACTTTCCACCCCAAAAGATTGATGCTCCTGCAGCCATTAGTGAAGCTCTTAATGCCATTGATCATGTTTTAGATCTCCAGTGTATTGTTGGTTTTACAGAGACGGGATATACCGCTCGCTTAGCAGCTGCGGAACGTCCCAAAGCTACCGTCGTGGCTTTAACCGCGAATCCTAAGGTTTATCGACAGCTAAACCTTGTATGGGGAGTCCGTCCTGTTTTGTTAGAACAGTTAGATGGTTCTCTTGAAACACTGTTTGAACAAGTTGAAACCTGTTTGTTAGAGAAACATTTTGCAGCCCCTGGAGATCGCATTTTACTTCTAGGGGGTCTACCGATTAAGGTTTCTGGCTCCACTAACTTTCTCAAAATTCATACTATTGGGTCGGGTGATTAAGGGGATGGTATAAAAATAAAGACCCAGGTTAGGGCTGTCGATGGGTGGATGAGTGATGGGATAATGGGGTGATTATTTAAGCGCAAGCGCTGAAGAAGTTTTGCCCAGATAGACCTGAGCTCATGCCAGACTGCCCTTAGCTCAGGTCTAGATTTCGAGTTCTGAACCCGTTATCAGCCCATGTTTCTATAATAGAAACGTGTTTCACTTATGTAGCTATGGCAAATCTTTTCCACCTAGCATTCCCTGTTAGCAACATTCTCGACACCAAGCGATTTTATGTGGACGGTCTTGGCTGTCAGCCGGGTCGTGAATCTCCCAGTGCGTTAATTATGAACTTTCAGGGACATCAGCTAGTGGCCCACGTTACCCGAGATCAGCTATCTGACCAAGGAAGTATCTATCCCCGGCACTTTGGCCTAGTTTTCGATACTGAGGCTGACTGGGAAGCTTTAGCAGAACGGGCTAAAGTCCAAAACCTCCCCTTTTACCAACAGCCAAAGTGTCGCTTTAGGGGGACTCCTTTAGAGCACCGCACATTCTTCCTCGAAGATCCATTTCATAATCTGTTGGAATTTAAATACTATTGTCATCCAAGTGCCATCTTTGGTGAGAGTCATCATGCTCAAGTAGGCGAAGTTGCTATGGCTTAATCTTTAGCCCTTGGGCAATGGCCGCTAAACCCCGTTCGTCCCACACCATGCCATCGTGGGTCAGTACGGGTAGTCGTTGGCTTTCACCAATCGGCAAACAACAGTGGTGTGCAGGCAGAACCAACAGATCATAGGCTGTCCATAGCCACAGCGGTCGACAGGTGACTAGCTGTTCCATATCTTGATTTAGCTCCGTTAGAAAGGCACTGCCTGGACGCATTTGTACACATCCTATATTCCACCGAAACCAGGCAAGGGCTGAACCATAGTGAGGCACTGCCACACCAACAAATCGCTGCACTCGCTGCAAACCACCCAAACGCTGTAGGTAGTAACGGCTAGCCAAGCCACCCATGCTAAACCCCACCAGGGAAAATGGTTGCCGCTCTCCCAGGGATGCCCTGATAAAATCATCGAGCTGCTTCGCTTGTTGCTCTATACCGATATCACCGTTATTGGGTTTTATGCTAATGGCATAGACATGCCAACCTTGATTTTCTAAATATGGACGCAACCGTCCAAAAATATTAACGGTATTCCAGAGACCATGGACCAGCACAACCGCTGGTTTGTGATTATGCGTCACGCTTGCCCCGACCCTCTAGCCAAAACAAAAACACAACGATGCCGATGACGCCCATCTGTACAGCTAGATTAGGCAAGGCCGTCTCTACATCCTTACCGGCCATCAGCTGAGTCAAAAATACAAATGCCCCCAACAGCCCGGACGCCCCCACAGCACCATAGATAACCTTACGCATTCCTTTGAAAGGTGACTGCGTCTCCTGAACCAGGCGCTCAAACCGTTCCTGGCTCATGCCTGGTGGTTTGGTGGGGGTGCGATCGCTAGAGCCAGACTTTTTTGCCATGGAGCCTTTATTTAGAGGGGATAAGTACCATTTTTTCAAACTATGTCCCATCTAGCACAGGGGGGCCTGGATTTTTGGAAGATGGACTACGATGATCCCCATAGCAATTGCCTCTCAGGCTCTATCATTCCCCATTGATGAATTTCTGAATTTCTGATGCACCCTGGATGCAGTACCATGATCTACTAGCTAGACTTAGCATTCAACATGCCAACGTGGCTCAGTGGTAGAGCACTCGATTCGTAATCGAGCGGTCACGGGTTCAAATCCCGTCGTTGGCTTCCTGGATTTTAGCGAGCTCAATGCTTTCAGATGATTTTGAAGATTCTTGTTAAAGCATATATTCGAGCATAAATAACATAATTACTAAAAAATCTAGTCCAAAATTAGTCCATTGTTTTCGGCTGTTTGTTTTGGGTTTCCGGCGCATCACGCTACTCAGAGTAGTCCTCCTCCAGCACCCACCCCCACCGCATTATCCGGGGCTAGGGTCAGGGGGTGGCGCATGATGTGGCCAGCGCCAGGATCGGCACCACATCCAGTCTGAAGGTCATTCGCTTACAAAAGTTTCCTCAAACGTAGCGGAGAATTCATGAAAGGCAACTCCCGACCCCGCTCCTAAGAATCTGAGTCGCCAATCTCTACAAAAGTAAAGCCGCCGCTTGTCAGGGGTTCCATCTGGCGAAAATCCGAATGGTCTCATTCGGCGTTCTTGCAAAAACTGGTGCAGTTCCAGCCCATTTCTAACATTGCCAGCGACAGCCCATCGACTACGAGATCGCTGTAATTGATTCCGCCTGCCACGAGAGACCATCGCATTTTCAGCCGCTTCGATTTCGATTGGCCGCATTGCAAACGATGAGCGATCTCCGGGTCTGCCAATGTATGGAATATCAGGGTAAGGCATTGTTTTTAAGAAGTCGACGGGAAGTCCCAAGCCCAATTCTGAATCGCGTTCATGACATCATCCCCACCGACAAGGCCATCTCCAACAAAAGTTTTAACCAAGCTGGGGTCGCACTCTAGCTCGTTAGCTAAAAGATTTACTGTCTGGGGGTACTGATCGATGCAGCTGTTCAAATCAGCGAGCGTGGCATGACCAACCCGGAAGGCCGTCTCTGCAAGCCTAGAAAACACCAAGCAAAGGAGCATGTGATTGGGGTGGAGTGCAGGGATGGCATCAACTATAGTCTCGGAGAGTTTGAGTGTGTCGGTATAATTTCGGGTCATTTCGCCACCCCCCTCAACCGAACATCTGTTGACCCCGACGCTGTTGACGCCGCAAACCTTACGGACTGATACCGCGCTACATTTAACTCCAGCCATGCCGACGCGCCACCTGCC
This sequence comes from Adonisia turfae CCMR0081, assembly GCF_011009555.1. Classification (GTDB taxonomy): domain Bacteria; phylum Cyanobacteriota; class Cyanobacteriia; order Phormidesmidales; family Phormidesmidaceae; genus Leptothoe; species Leptothoe turfae. Next base: position 4,085,395 of record NZ_QXHD01000004.1, read on the forward strand.
AACGTTCGTGGGTCACCAGCCGGAAACCCGATCGCACTTGATGCAATCACGGGGTTCAATGTATTACCAGTCTGCCGCCCTGCATTGGTGTCATAGTCTGCTGCACTCTGAGCAAATGGATTAAAAAAACCGCCCAGGTCAGAGTGATAACGAGCAGAGCACACAAATGTGTTAAGCGCTGTAGCCCCAGTATTCTCAATCTGGATGCCCATTGTCTTGGCGTTAGAGACATCCACAATGACAATCTCGGTTGATGGGTCACTGACGGTTACTGCGCCTGAATCAAACTCAGTCGTTCGGGATTCGCGTAGTAGTGCCTTTAGGAGTGCGATCGCGCTAGCATCAACTGTCTCATCGGCTGCCGCAGCGTCCCCGACTACACCCAGTGCATCACTGTAGAACTTCTGGCCAACAATCTGCGTGGGGCCATCAAGCCCGAGATCTTCGCCGCGAATTTTTAGCGCGGTTTCGTTGCCGTCCAGGACGTCGTAATCAAAGTTGGCCATAGTGTGAGATTGGTGGAACTGCCACTAGTGTAGCCTTTTGGCAGTGCGGACGGTGTGGCTGGGTTAACCTCATTCAACAATCGGCAGCAGGTTCAAGGCACAGATATGCACCTTCCCTACTCCAGCTTTGGCGAGAATCATCGACTCCACCAAGCTCAACAGTCTGTCGCTGTTGTACTCGTCCTTGTCGATGGTCGCGATGTGGCTCCCGTGTAGGCCGCCAGGAGCCTCCCAGGAGATGAAGATTCGTACGGTGTTGGGGTGGGACATGATAACTAGAACGAGATCGCACTCGCTCCTCTCGAATAATTCAGCACCAAATTAGCTTTAGGTGGTTCTCTCACAACCACAGCCCTGGATAAGAGTGATAGCACAGTCGAAGGAACTTCGATTTCAGCTTCGTAGTATGCGCCTTCTGCCCAGTTAGAAAATTTACCTGTAGAAAGCAGGCTGGCCACTCGCACTTGATAAATCGGATCGTACAATACGCCTTGAAAGTCGTAGGAAACGCCCTGGGTTGTCGCTTGGCTTTGCCATTGGCCAAACTGTCCGCGTTTATATTCCAGGATGTAGCCTGATACAAAGGCAGCATCGGCTGGCGGCTGCCAGCTAACTTGCAGCACATAACTACCAGAATCTAGTACCAGCAAGACAACATTGATATTAAATGGTGGTGATGCTACAGCTGGCGCTACATCCCCAGGAATCTCCTGCGGCGAGATTGGGATACCTTGCTCTATTCGGGCTTCTTTGTCGGGCAGGTAAATGGAGCCAAATACCTCAATCGTCGATAAGTCACCTTCCTCTGAATTGATTGTCAAGCATCGCCATATACGCCCCGGAACCGTGGTGATCGCCCAGCTTGCACCCGCCACCGGAGCCGCACTAAATGCAGTCGTTACAATCAACTGATCAGCTGAACCAGGGTTGTTGGCAAGTAGCCTACGCTCAATCTCTCCTGATGGCGTTATTACCTCTACGTGGACTGTGCCGCCCGGTATTGTCACGGTGCGATCGAGTTGCAATTCAGTGACCGATGCATTAAGGAGAAGCCCTGCTGCGATCGCGCTGCTGTAACGATTATCGTAGGCCGTGAATAGCTGCCCTGGACGCAACCCAGCCGCGCTACCTCTGGCTTGGAAATTTATCGTATCCGTTTCGTAGAAGTTGGTGACTAGCTGATAGAGTCCTGCCCTGACAGCTTGTGACCGGGAATAACATCCGTAGGCAGCAAATTTGGTTTCGCGATAGCCATAGACCGCGAACGCTTCCTCTAATTCGACCGGCTCTACCGTGGGTTTAAATTGGTCATCCGGGTCGTGCCAGGTGACTAAGGCTACCGAATACCGCGAATTTAAGTCGCTTGATGCATACGTGAAGCTGCCATCAACGACATCAGCATTTGTAAATTGAAACTTTGGCGTCCCTGGTCGGTCTTGCCAGAATCGCATCTTTTCACCATCAAAATACCGATGCGCGTTGCAGTTGCTCAGTACATCATCAATGTGTTTAAACCCTTGGGCCTCGGTTTGGATCAGTGTCGATAGCCGAAACCGTCGCTCCAGATAGCCCAACCCAGAGTTAATTTTTGGGTTGTTATAAGCGCTAATCTCTGCGAGATCCATCAGGTCAACATCGTTGATCGAGTAATCACTGCCATAGCCATACATCGGGTCTGTCAGTAGAAACAGTGCGATCCATGCTGGGTCGGATGTTGGCTGCGGTGAAGGTACTAGGCGTCCATTCCATGGAATGGGCTGTCCGTTTCCGCCCAATATTGGATCAAGCCCACCCGCTAGTGGGTTCAACGAATCTGTTATCCCTGCAACCGCTACACGCATATTGTTCGGAATCAAAATTCTTCCAATCATTCCGCCGATTCGGTAACTACGCCTCGGTGCACTGTTAAATTGCTCTGCCCCAAATTGCATCGCCACGACATGTAGATTTGGGTACGTTGGCGATGTCGTGATTATTTCTTGGTAGCTTTGCCATCGCAATTGACGAAGCTCAGTTTGGTCTCCTTCATCAATATCAGGACTCGCTTTGACCATCCGTATTGAAAAGTCACGGACACCGATCGTTACAGGGATGAATGCCTCAAATTCTCTAATCTGCGGGAAGCGATCGTTGATCGTCCGGTCATAGCGCAGCACAAATGGGCCAATACCTTGTTGTACAAAAATCTGAACGCGAACCGCGTTGCCCTTTACGTCGCCGTCATCTTCTCTGCGCTCCAGCGCAACACCAAAACGGACAATAACGGCATCAATCTGATCGTTGGAAAATGTTCGGGTAACAAACTGCGAGTTTTTCACCTCAACGCCAACACCCGTTTCACTAGACTGATAAGTGCCGAAACCTTGCAAAGGAGCTTCGACATTACGACCTGCCCTTTGCTGAAACAGCAGGTCTGAAAAATTTCGGCTACCGTCTAAATTTTCAAGTGGTGTTCCATCTAGGAATACATCCCGAATCGTTCGCACGCCTCGGCACGGCCCTGCACTCAGAATCTCAACAACTTGAGCGTAGGAGTCAGACGGATTTCCCGCGTCCTGAGTTTTGGGCTTTCGTTGTTTTCTGCCGCCGCCCCCACGACCGCTTAAGGGGTACTGATCAACCATAGGCTCAAATTGCATTCAACCACTCTGCTGCATCGAATTTTTCCCAGTTGCCAGTAAAGTACTGCAGATAGGCCATTAGACGACCATCACTAAATTTTTCCTGACTTTGTAGCGCTTGAATCTTGGCAGCAGTCGCGAAGAAATCTAGATTTAGCTTGCCTTCTTTTTTGACGATGTTGATTTTGCTCTGAGCTATGAGTGGGAGTAATTTTTCAGCGATGTGAATTTCCCAACCGATGTTTTCTCTCTTGAGGATTCTTGCGATGGGGTGCTTATCCAAATCATTGTTTGCTTCCTCTGGAAGTCCCTCAATATATGGAGCAACGACGACGTTGAGATTGTAGTCCTTAACCCATTGCTCTAGCGGTGTTAAAAAATCGGCGTCTTGTACGCTAACAACTTGGGCTGTGATTGGGTAGATTATGCCATCTTTATCTTTGAGAAACAGTGCTACACCCATAGTGGTGCCCAGTGGATTTAAACAGACAGATGCAATTTGTTGCCTTGAATGAACAACACCTACATCGTCACCAGCTTCCCATTTGAAAGCTGTTGTTTTGTCGCGGGTCTTTCCTTCTAGCCGTGTCAGGTTAATAACCATGGGTATCAGTCGTTTTACTTTTTGGAACCAAAATATTTATAGCCTGAAGCCTTAAGAGCATGCATTAGCGCAAAAAGAACATCATCGTTAGCACCCTGGGCGGCTTCTGGCTTACCATTCGCGTTCACTACAAACGATAACAGCTCTTTAGAAATGTGACTGTCCTTTGGAATCTTTAGGTGCTCACGCTCCAATGCCAATGTCAGCAAGGTAATCAGCTGGGGTCGGGTGCTCTCAGTTGTCTTACTGGCTTCAATGCTCTGGCTTGGGCACAATGCCGCTAACTGCTCTATCCAGGTCAAGCCGGTGTTGTTGCTCTCAACTCGTGTCTCTAATGGGCTAAATGCCTGGATTGCATCCGCCCACCGGCTTACATGGGCGGAACTAGTACCTGATTTCTTGCGGTAGATGTAAGCAGGGCTTAAGATGTCACCCTCTTGCCGTAAAATCACCAAAGCGGCTGCATCACCACTGGTTAGGCTGCCACCATTGGGGTCTCCACCCACGTAGTAAACGACATTTTGATCAGGTTCTTCATACCAAATCTCGCCTGTATGTGGCGATTGGCGTATGGGCTCTAGGTCCACCTCTGCAGATCGGACCAGTACTGGTGAGAATACAGCGCTTTCACTCTCGCTAAATTCAAGCTCATACTCAACGAGAATCCCTGTTTCAGTAATAACCCCAGATCTGCGTTTCTCCTCAAGGAACCCTGGGTCTTTCTTCTCTGCAAGCCATGGCATCGCCCGCCAATTAATTAGAAAAGCAAAATCTACTCCATTCTTAGTAAACTGCTGATAAGGTTCTATAGTCTCAGCCCGGATACCCTCAACAGTCCGTGTTATCTCAGCTTCAGAAATAATGCTCTTTAGCAGACTGTAGTAATACATCTGTTTTCCATTGGGTGTCCCAACTAGGATTACTTTAGAATTCGGGGCGTTATTTCGCAGCGCATCAGTAACCGTTAGTGTCTCCTCTAGATTGGGTTGGTGGCCCTGCTCCTCAATGTGAACGATGTTTACAGAGCGCAACCCACGACCACAGGTAGATGGGTCAGCACTTCTAAAAATCATCTGAGCCCCATTGTCGAACTGGAGTAGAGAAAGATTATCAGTGACCAGCTCTATCCCCATCTGCTTAATGATTATCCGTAATTCACGGGCATGTTCATGAGCATCACGCTCTGTTCTGTCCAGTACCAACACCTTGAACCGGGGACAGTGCGCACACAGCCATAGCTCGATCAGCAGCAGTAACAACGTATTGCCAATCTGCCTGGACTTCATCACTGACAGGCTAGCCTTTTGGTTGGCTAATCTTTCCAGGATTAAAGAAGAAAAATCAAGCTGCCAAGGGACCAACGAAAATGGAGCTAAACCGCCCTCAGTCATTAGCGTGACTTGTTTGCAAAACTCAGGAAAGGTATCGGGTAGTGCTGCGATCGCAGCGTCAACTGTCGGTGGTAGTTTCTTCTGGTGGCGGTGCGCTACTTTCACTATCGGGCTGAGAGTGCCCAGTGAGGATACCAGTGATTTCCCGTTTAGCATCATCGCTGACCACCTCCAGTAGTCGATCAATTGTTTGGGCCGCTTTCTTCTCTGCGGCCTGGTCGATACGACTAGCAAGTGACCAGCGTTCGGGAAATTTCCGTTCTAAATACCAGGCGTCAGACTGCCAAAATTTAGACTTTTTTATCCGTTTCACAGACGCTGATTCAGATTCAGCAACTGCCTTTTTAATGGACTCTGAAAACCCTATGAATGGGAATTCTTCAGCGCTTTCGTTGCCTTCAGCAAGGGCTCTTTCTCCACGTTCAATCCACTGGTAAGCCGTGCTCTCAGGAATACCCGCAATTGCAAAAGCTACGTTCTGATAATTGCCGTCTTTGATAGCACGGACAACGACACCAGTGAGAGTCTTGGTTAATTTCGTTGGTCTGCCACCTGGGCCTTTTTGTTTGGCGCGGGCCATCTCCAAATCACCCCGTGAATATCGACATCACCGGCGGCGCTGCATCATCCGGGTCAATACCCTGCTCTAATAGCAAGTCTCTTAGCTCATCAGCAGCGCTATAGCCTGGAGGAATCTCAAACCCATCCGCCAGCCATCTTAAATCCAGTGCCGCCTGTTCTCGCAGGAACGACTTAATCTGCACGCGATTACCCGTAAAGCGAATGCCACCATCGGCTCGTTCTAGTGTCTGGTTGTCATAGTTCTGTCGCTCAATCAATGCCGCTACATAGTGCAGCCGGTAACGCACATCATCACCGCGCCGTGCGGCTGTATCGTCTAGTTTTGCTAAAATCTCAGACTCGCGACCTGTGTCGTTGGTTTCGGTGAGGTCCTGAACTCGCTCCAGGGCGGCTGATAGGTCAGAATAGAGATCGCTGATGCTCATACGCCACCCCTCGGTACGGCAAAGATAAAATTATCGGAACCTAAGCTATTGGGAGGTGCATTCAAAGTAATGGCCCCACCGTTGGTAGCTTCAGACACACCCGTTTGGTAGGCAATCAAATCAGAGTCTGTATCGTCTTCACCTTCGATGAACAACGCAAACGCCCCTACTGTCTGGGCGTCTGCCACGGCTGTAATTGTTGTGTCAACAAAACGTAGTTCTAGGCGATCTTCACCGTCGTTGTAGATCACGCTGGCTGATACATCAGGGCGATCGTAGCCAGTGAGTTCATTGAAGGCGATGTCGCTAACAAATTGATGAGTGGAATCGTAAGTGTAGCTCGATAGCAAAATTGCTTTCAGGCTAGGGCTATTCCAAGCGGCCCCTCCCGAAAATAGTGCAATTAATCCTTGCTTAAAAAAGAGCATCAGACTTTCAGTGGCAGTACGATATCTCGGTCTCGTGAGCAATGCGTATTCCAGTTCACCCCAGTACTCAAATCTTGGGGCACATCGACCGTGAGAGAAAGGGGGCGATCGCAGGCGGCCAGAGTAACGCCACCCCACAGCCCGCCCCGAATCACGACAACAGAGCTTTTAATCTCAGACGCTTCGATGATGCAATCAAAGCAATAGAGAAAACGTCCATCGCTCAGGCAGTCAATCTCCATTAGGGTGCATACGTGTAGCCAGACAACACGGTGAAGGAATCGCCCTGGAATACCAGATCAAACGATGCCCGACGCACTTCGTTTTGGTTGCCCGGCTCCTGGTAGTTTTGAATAAGGGCAGCACCCTCCTTGCGCTCACCATCGGGTAGAGTCAGCGTGGCATAAACCTCGCGCCCATAGAATCCCCCTCCCTTGAGCGCTACGTTTTGCACCAGCTCAAAGAATGCACGGTTGTTCGGGCGGATGATGAACGAGCAGTTCACTGTTTTTGATGCTCGGATTAATGCAACCTCGGTACCGCTGCCAGACTTAGTATCCGTGGTGTCAACTGACGTATCAGAGGTGGACAGGTCAAACGACTGCAAGCCTTCCATCGGCAAAATGCCGTCAATAAAGGTTGCAGTGGCCCCGACTGGTACATCCGCCTTGAGTGGGAAAATAGTTGCCGCTACTGGGGTGTCTTCGGTTAGCGTTACGTCCTGATCTAGAACTACCTGCACTCGCCGGTTGTTGGCGGTATCTTCAAACGAAAATGATGCGCCAGCGTTTAGCGTCTGAGTGTCGCCAGTCTCTCCAGCAATATCAATCGTAGTATCGTTGGCTGCAGCCGCGCTCGCTGTCAGCGTAATCGTTGGCGGAGTACGGCTGCCGATGGGCAACAGCACCAGATCAAGAGATGCATTTTGAAGAATAATTGAGCCGACTGCTCTGGCCATTGTTTAACTCCTTGTCAAAAAATAGGGGGAATATAGAGAGAAGACGATCTGCTCATACACATCGTCTGAAGATGGGGAATGAATGGACGGACGAAACTGATTAAAGGTCGCCTCAATTCGATTGGCAGCTTCAACTAAATTCACCGATTGCCGGTCATAGTTAACAAGCGTGACGCGGGTATAGGCGTTTTTATGAGCCCCACCAGAAACGCGATCGCTGCCGCCCATCAGAAAGCGATCGATGCCACAGAATAAGCCCGTCACTGAATTACGTCGTACATCTTCAGGGGGTTCTACGGTAAAAGCGGGTTCACCATCCGAGAACTGGCCCAGTAAATCACCGATCTCATCGCGTAGTTGAGTCGCTAAGGGAATCAGGATTTCATCTGTCGCAATACTAGCCATGGCGCACCTCCTGAGAGTTCAAGAGTTCACTGGTATCTACCTTGTCGCGTAAGCCAGGGGGGATGTATTGACCATTCCGGCGTTGAGTACCACGCGGGTGATACCACCGACGATCTCGCAAGTTGTCTTGCATTTGTCCCGCAACATCTTCTACAAACTCTTGGAAAGCTTGATGGATAACGCTATCTGAAATCTCAGGGACGATAATCTTCGGTGACTCAAGCTCATCAACAGTAGTTGTCATCCATGGCGCAGGCGGGATGCTGCCACCGGACTTTAGCTGTGCCCCGTTATGAACAATAGGTGCATGCTCGGCATGATAACCGATTGTGCTGGATGCTTTGGTTAGCTTGGGCGGATTCCAATCCAACATTAGCCACCTCCAACCGAATAAAAGTAGCCAGAGAGCGGAGAACCTAATGCCTTAGTAACTGCAACAAACCGATTTGGTACAATCTGCGCTGCTTCAAACTCGCCATTGAACTCCAATTCAGTTGCCAGTTCCTTAAGAACAGCACGAATCCGTTTCCCCAAAGGAAAGTTGTCCGGCTGAAATTTAGGAGAAACAAAATAGCCGTCTACTCGAACGCGAGAGACATCAGGGCCAATCTGCTCACTGAGCCAGCAATTCCAAATTCCGACTTAAGAACAGGTGTCTGTGTCCTGGAGCTAGCAATCGAGTTGTGCACAGCGTGCCCCTATCCGATAG
>NZ_QXHD01000004.1:4094033-4113984 GCF_011009555.1 Adonisia turfae CCMR0081
CGGCTGCATAATAAACCCAGCCAATTATCAGGGGGACAACAACAGCGAGTTGCGATCGCACGCGCAATTGTTAATCGCCCCCTCTTGCTGCTGGCTGATGAACCAACCGGTGCTCTAGATACCACCACCACTGAAGAGGTGATGACCATTTTTGCCGAGCTCAATCACAGTGGAATTACGGTGGTGATGGTCACTCACGAACCGGCAGTGGCCAGGCTAACCGAGCGAGTAGTCTGGTTTCGCGACGGCGAAGTTATTCATGCCCATATGAACCCTGACGATGTTAGCTATGGAACATTAGTCGAGTAAGGGAAATTACTGACAAACCAAGGTAGAGTAATCAGGATTAGATGGTAGGCTATGGACCATCCCACGTATTATTTCATATCCTTAAGTAAGGATTGACTGTAAGACATAGATCGTGTACCGATATTGCTCACTAAGTAGCAACTCAGGGAGACTGAATCATGAACCTAGGTCATCGCTACGGACTGCCACTGTTAATGGCATTAAGCATTACTGCCGCCAAACCAACGCTTGCTCAGGATTTTCAGAGCGCTGAGGCGGCCTTAGAGCAAGGTGTTATCCATGTGCAACAGGGGCAACTAGACGATGCGATCTCAGCCTTCCGGAGTGCTGTTGCCCTTGATCCAACATTAGCCATTGCCCACTATAACCTGGGCCTTGCCTATCGTGAACAGAGCCAAATGCAGGCAGCGGCCGATGCCTTTTGGCAGGCAACCCAGGCTGATGATCAGTTTACGATGGCTTACGTAAATCTAGGTGCTGCCTTACTGGATGGAGGCAATCTAGAGCAAGCAGAGAGCTACTTACAACGAGCGGTTACCTTGGAACCCCAGTTGGGGATTGGCCATTACAACCTGGGGTTAGTTCAGCGTCGTCAGGGCAAGCTACCTGTGGCCCTCGATTCATTCTTAAAAGCGGTAGAGTACAGTCCTCAAGCGCCAGAAGTTCACTATCAAATTGGGCTGATTTACCTACAACAAAACCAATTAGATGGGGCTGTACAAGCCCTTGAAACAGCCATTAGTTTGGATAGTAACTATCCTGAAGCTCACTACAACCTTGGGATTACCCACTTTGGTCGCGGTGAATCAGCTGTTGCCCTTGAACATTTTGATCGAGCGATTCAGCTATATCCCACCTTTGGCCATGCCTACTATTCTAAAGGTCTAGCCCTGGCAGAACTAGGACGGACTGATGAAGCTGAACAAGTCTTGCAACAGGCCCTTGGCTTATACATTAACCAGGGCCGTAACCAGTGGATAACTAACACTCAAGCCCAGCTAGACCGCATCCGCCAGTAGGAGCCGCCCTGATTAGTCACCTAAATCTATTTTTGCGGTTTTTGTAGGGGTCGCCCTTGTTGCTACCCCCGTGCCCTGGTGAATAAAATCTGTTGTCGGCAAGAATGATCTAAGGGTGATAGTTTACCCATCCTTCAAATCTGGGGCACCCACAAGGGGATGCCCCTACGGGATCACCCCAATCAATCGCCTAGCTAAAAGAAATCCAACTCGAATGCACGAGCCTGGCCACTTTCCAATAGGGCCAGATTACTCTTTAACTGTCGCCATACCAGGCCTGCACTCAGGAATGTGAGAGGAGCCGCTGTAGCATAGGACAGCCAGATGGGGGTACCAAAACAGCCTAAACCTGACGCCAAAAAGATGGCGGTGCCAGCACAAATCCCCAAAAATGGCAGTTGAATATTCAAACCACCCAGCTTAGCAACTACTTCAGATGAACGCGTTTTACGCCAGGCCTCTACGATGTCTTTGAGGACGGCACTAAAGGCGGCCCCTGACGTCACTGCGATCAAAAGACCGGCCACCATAAAAAAGTAGGGAGGCGTAAACAAGTAGTAGTAGTTCATGGCTGGGCCGTATTGTGTAAAGTTCTGTTAATGCCCCTTATTATACGCTTAGCAGTGGCCGCTAGCGCTGTGTCCCCGCTTATCGCTAGGCTATGTAGTCAAAGAGGTCCTCTGCCTTTCTGAACGTTTACTACTGTCTAATTTTCGTTGCACTATGACTCAGGCATCCATTGGCGTTGCTGTTATTGGCACAGGCTTTGGCCAAAAAATCCATATTCCAGGGTTTAAAGCTCACCACCGCACCGAGGTGGTGGCGGTGTATCATCGCGATCGCAACCAAGCCCAAGCCATTGCCCAACACCATGGCATTCCCCATGGCTGTGACACCCTTGAGGAGGTTGTCTCCCTGCCCCAGGTTCAGGCCGTCAGTGTGGCGACTCCACCGTTTGCCCACCACCCCATGGCATCAGCGGTGCTAAAAGCGGGTAAACACCTACTGTTAGAAAAGCCCACCGCCCTTAATATTCAGGAAGCTCAAGAGCTCCATGCCCTAGCGCAACAGCATAATGTGGCCGCTGTCATGGACTTTGAGTTTCGATTTATCCCTGCCTGGCAACACTTAGCAGAACTTCTTCAAGCAGGCTACGTTGGGCAAAAGCGTCTCATTAAAATAGATTGGATTGCCGGTAGTCGAGCCAATCCTGAACGGGCTTGGAACTGGTATGCTCGCAAAGATCAAGGCGGTGGAGCATTGGGGTCCATTGGCTCCCATATGTTTGACTATGTCGACTGGTTGTTTGGGCCAGTCAAACGGTTATCCGCCAATCTGAGTACCACCATTACCCAGCGTCCTGATCCAGTATCGGGTGACTATAAGCCCGTTGATTCTGACGACACCTGCAGCATTAGCCTGGAGCTAGCCGATGGGACTCCTGTGCAGGTAACCCTAAGCGCTGTAGCCATGGCTGGGCGAGGGCACTGGGTTGAAGTCTATGGTGATAAGGGTACTTTGGTACTCGGTAATGCTAACCAAAAAGATTACATTCATGGGTTTACACTATCTGGTAGCCAAGCGGGTGAGCCCCTAACTGAGCTGGAAATTCCAGACCATCTTGCATTTCCCAAACTTTACGATGATGGCAGGCTTGCGCCTTTTATACGGGTAGTGGATCACTGGGTATCATGTATTGATAAGCAACAATCTTTAGCTCCTTCTCTCGCAGAGGGTGTCTATTCACAATTACTGATGGATCTTACCCACCAGGCCCATAGTCAAAAAACTTGGCTAACAGTCCCCAATTAATTCATTTATCTAATGAAAATTGCTGAGGTATTGGAGCCAAAAGTATCTAGACAAGCCAGCTAAAGAATTCGATCATTACAAAAACGCATACTATCTATCTCTTTAGATCATGGCTTGTCCTATGGCAACAATGGCCTAACTAAACGGGATAACCCGTCACGTACTGAGTAATATACATTGATGATGATGCGTAGCTCGTTGAGGATACAGGTCATCCACAGCCATGTCGTCGCAACAATTTCCCATTAGTTCCGTACAAGCCCTCAGACGCTCGCTCAAGCAGCAACTGGTATTACCAGCTTGTGAACATGCGCCCAGTGCTGTAGTTGCAGACGAGCCTGAGCCTGACTCACTCGCTACTTTAAGCAACCTGTTTCGCAAAGGGGGAATTGTCCATGCTGAAGGCTCAACGCCCAATGCCAATGGTCGATGGTTTATTAGTACCGCTGATGCGAGCACTGCCCTTAAAAATCTACCGGGCATTGCGCTCAAATCTGACTACTGCCTAGTTACCTATCTCTACCGTATTAGACGAGCCAATACTAACCATGGTGGTGCAGTTACCTGGGCTATGGCAAATGCACTGAGTACCACGTCCCATCTGGAAGCCGCCTTAGTCCTGGCTGGTGATCATAATACGCCTCCCTACCCAGAGGGGGCGCTGCATAATTATATGAATGCCATAACCGGCAATTTCACACCGAGTTCCTTTTTAATTGCGTCTGTTCTACAGCGAGAATTGCAAGAATTTGGCCGCTGCGGTCGTTTCTACCGTTGGCATTATCATCGACTGATCGGCACTGTCCCCTCACAGCGGGACTGGCAGTGGCGTATGGATCAGCCTAAAACATTAACTCCAAGGGTACACAGCTTACCGAATGGGAAGTTTGCTGTTGAATTCTACACCTGCCGCATCGTGTCACCCATTGGTATCTTTCGCCATATTGACCGTTATGCAGGCAATTGCTATGTGGCCAAATCTAGTAATCAAGCGATCGCAGCAGCCATGCAACGCACAGCAAAGTTAGTCTAAAAAAAATGGCTGTTGAGTAGACCTTAATCATTGCTCAACAGCCATTTTAACGTTCTAAATTTTCTGAGAATGAACCATCTTGTAGAGGCACTCCCTTGTGGATGCCCTTCGATATCCATTCCCATCAGTTAGGATGCCTGGGTTAGACCTAAACTTGACGCTGAAATCAGCCCTACCGCAGAAAGCTACTGATAAACCACAAAAGTGTCATAGTCATGATCGCCACCACCGCATTTAGGCGCTCTGGTGTTAACCCCAGACTTTGCTGACCAATTAAGCTAATCATCAACAGCCCCAGCAAAACACCCACTAGTAAACCGCCAGCTGCAAACCCAAACGAACGCCAAAACTTACGCTCTTTGCGATTGAGAAAGTAAATAGTCGCTGCCACTGAGAAACCCAAGGCAGTCGCTGCACTATTGGCTGAAAACCACCCTAGGGCTGCTAAAGCTAAAAACGTAACCGATGGCCATAAAATATCGTCCCGACTTGGAGTATCCAGCCAGTCCTGAAGCCAACTAGGAGGCTGGGGCGCAGGCAAAGATACCTTCGATGACGATGACGATGACTCAGCTGCTTTTTCAGCAAACCGAATTCGGTCAGGTACCTTAATTTTGCCTTCTTGCCGCATTCGCAGCCGTTCCATCAAAATGGCGTCGTAGGCAGCCTCAATGGCCTCCTTTTGTTGGGGATTGTTTTCATCGCACTCTTCTAAAAGTCGCTTACGCGCAACCTGCACTTCTTCAAAGGAGGAGGACTCATCTAATCCCAACGTTTTGTAGTTGCTCTCATTCATTTCGACACCTGATATGTACGGTGGCCATTACGACGATTACAAATAGTGATATGACGTACACCTGTGGCAAATAGTGCACTGTACATCAAAACACCATTGCCAACTGGCACCATTGCCAATAATAACTATCAGTTTAACCATCCTGAAAAAAAAACAAGCTGAGGATGACAGAAATGTCAGATAACTTTTTAGAAGTTTCTTTGTCTATAACGGTCGCATCCTTATAATGACTGGCAACTACGGTATCTATCAACTACGGTACCTGTATTGAGAACTGGTGCACATGCTGATGATGCACTGCTCACATTCCCAATCGATAGGTTCAATATATTTCAATAAACTTATAGGTGTGGCTATCTATAGTGCCAATTGACCAGCTGTTTTTAGCAGAATTCTTTGATAAGGTGTGGAAGCTCTGTAAAACTTCTCTGAAGTTATTGAAAACTTGTGAAATAGGACTTTAGACGTGCTTTCACGGGCAGTCTAAATCTTACTAGGATTTATGCCGTTGCTGATTTGTAGAATGAATCGATCTAGAATGGGTGCCGTTTGTCAGACCTTCTCAGATTAAAGTCTTTCTGGGATTAGCAACGTCAGATTTATTTTTACCTTTTTACCTAGATTCGTATTTTTTGGTGTAAGGATTATGACCACGGCCTCTGCCAAAATTTTAGTTGTTGACGACGACCCAGCCATTCGCAATCTTATTCACAGATTTTTAGCGAAGCAGACCTATGAAATGGAGTCTGCTGAGGATGGGAAGCATGCTCTGGCTGTGTTTGAACAGTTCAATCCAGATTTAGTCATCTTGGATGTTAATTTACCCGATGCCAATGGCTACGACCTGTGTAAAGAGATGCAATCACGCACAGGTGTTTTTGTATTGATGCTTACCAGTCGTACCGATGAATCAGATAAGATTCATGGTTTCAATCAAGGGGCTGATGATTACATTACTAAGCCATTTAGCTTAGGTGAACTTGAGGTACGGGTCGGGGCAATTCTCAAGCGTCAGCGACCAGTGACAGCGGCTGAGCAGCAATGTCTCACCTTCAACTCCCTGGCCATTGATCCAATCCGCCGAGAGGTCACCCTTGAAAGCCAGTTGGTTCCCTTAACGGCGTTGGAATTCGACCTACTGCACTTCCTTGCTAGCCATCCTGGCCGAGTATGGCGGCGTACCGAACTGATTCAAAAAGTTTGGGACTATGAATATGTCGGCGATCAGCGAGTTGTGGATGTCCATATTGGTCAGATTCGCAAAAAAATTGAGATTGATACCAATCAGCCCACATTAATTCAAACTGTTCGTGGCGTTGGCTATAAGTTTGAGCCTCCTGCAACAGGCGCTGAGGTAGCTGAAGGATAAAAACATGGGGGTGGGTCTCTTGTTACGCAAAGGCTTAATCCACTCCCCATTCTCGCTAATTTTTGACATCACCTTTGACGGCTACAGAGCCATTCTGTAGCCGTCATTTATTCATATACATTTCTATATTTTCTTTCTATATCTTCTATTTATATGGGTCTCTACAATCACCTACACCCTGCCCTAGGGTAGCGAACTCCCCATTCTCCACTGCCCAGTTCCCCATTCCCAAAAAAAGCCTCCGCAAAGCGAAGGCCATGGACGTGCACTCAAGGAAATGTTTTAGGAGCCGCCTACTGCTCTACCTTCGCTACAGGTTTAGCTGTAGTCTTGGCGGAGCGGCTAGTGTTACGAAGTTTCCAGGCACTCGATACAATTTGACTCCAACGGCGCTGTACTCGTTTTGGAGTCCACCCCAGCTGCTGAGCAATATCAGCATCTGAAGGAGTAGACCGCTGGGGATCTTGCATTTGTTGCTGCTTGAGCGCTAGCAGATGCTGTTGGTCAGCGGTTAGCTCGGCGGTAAATGCGGTCCACTCTTTGGGGGACAACCCGAGGTTTTTATCTAGATCAGCCCCTAACCACTGGTGAACCAATTCCCAGTTGTGAGACTGGGCAAATTTTTCCACATGGTACTTAAAGCGCTGTTGTAGATAGTCACGCTGCCGTGGTGTCAGACCGAGCACTTCATCAATTTCAGAAGCAGCCATGTCTTGTAGACGTAGTGCTAAATAGTCGATGCAGGCGGACTGATCCTGGTCTTCGAGATACTCCACTAGTTCGCGGATGATGCGATCGCGTAGCACCGCCTCAGCAGGGTCAGTGACATCGGCCACCATTTGCTCGCGAATTTGCTGTAGTGCTGAAGAACGGGAATCGGCATCATCACTCTTCGGTGAATCAACGGCCATTTCAATATCAACACAGGTCTCAGCGGGTAGACGTTTGGCAAAGCTTTGGGCCCGTAGAACCAAGAGCTGCTGGTTGTAACAACCCGGTAGAGAAATTCGACGCTTCGCGTACTGCTCAGTGAAGGCCATATATTCAGCCAACTCCAGGCGAGTTCTAGGCGTGTAGTCAGCTTCGAGGTGATTTTCCCGACGAAATGCCTTAAGTACTTCGATGTAGAAGCCTTGGAGGAAATCCTCTAGTAGATTGCAACGTCCCTGAAAACCTAGCTGAGTCTTAGCCGGAGCGATGTAGCGATATGCGATCGCACTCAGTCGACTTTGTAGTTCCACCCGACCCTGGCGAGAGCCTAAACGGTAGTACTCCAAATACTTCTGAATCCGGTTCTCCGCTAGGGAGTGTTGCCAAGCATTAACTTCGCCAGAGGCTTGAATTCGGTCGCTTTTGCGGCAAATACGAGCCACTTCGATAGCCAAACGGTTGGCCACAGCATTGACAGTACGAGTACTGCCTTTAACCTGCTCTTGAATTAGTTGAACCAAAAAACTGACCAGGGCCTGATCAACAGGACACAGTTCATTTTCATGGTTTGCATTCACAGTGTCGTCCTTAGTTGACCGGATAGAGCCAGCCGTGGGATGAAGAACGACGTTATTAGATGGCTTAGTTAGGTTTAATACGTTTGTAGCGGTAGATTGAGCTTTCATAATTCCCTTAGTGATGCACGCCCCTACAATTCGAGGAGCTGTTCAATTGGCAGTTGGAGCTGTAGGCCTGTCCGCTAGTGGACAGTTTCACTGTAAAGGGACTCAATCTGGAACCTGAATACCAGTGTGTCACTATCCAAACCAAATCGCCAAAAAGTCTGCTGAAAGACTGAATGCTGCTCGAAAGAATGGGGCATCAATAACTCTAAAATACTTACTGTGTAATCATTTGGTAGATAGCTCGAACGAGATGACACACGCGTGAAGGCAATGTCCTTGACTGTGACAGTTGAGTAGATAGTCTATCCCGTAAGTCCATTTTTAACCTTGTGACAGTTGCATGGGATTGACATGAAATTTATGGGTTTCTATCCATTAATCTCAATACATCAATAACAATTGATGAACCGCCGAATATTCTAATAGTTCCCTGACGTATTGCACTATTTAATAGCTACGTTAATGTCTGAGCCTGTCCGGTGTTTTTACAGGAGGCCTGGATGAAGTGTATGTAGGGAAATTTGGCGCTCAGGGGAGATTCCGTAAAGCTATGGAAAAGATCGCTTATTTCGATTGCCCAACGGGCATTGCTGGCAATATGTGCCTCGGTGCAATTTTGGCGGCAGGGATGCCTTTAGACAATTTGTTGGATCAGCTCAAACGCCTGGGTTTAGAGGATGAGTATGAATTTACAGTGACTCAGGTAAGGCGTCAGGAACAAGCAGCGACCGCAGTTACGATCAGTTTGAACAGTGACGCTGTCCGTGGTCATCGCCATTTACCTGAGATAGAGAACTTGATCCGTCAGGCCCACTTGCCCACTCGGGTAGTGGACTGGAGCCTGGCTATTTTTCGAGAATTGGCCGCTGCTGAAGCTGCCGTCCATGGCATTCCTGCAGAGCAGGTGCATTTCCATGAGGTGGGTGCTACGGATGCCCTGATCGATGTGGTAGGGACCTGTTTAGGCCTGGAGTGGCTGGGTGTGGACCGGGTGGTCTGTTCGCCTTTACCGATAGGTGGCGGCACTGTCAGGGCAGCCCATGGTCGATTACCGGTACCTGCCCCCGCTGTTTTGGAACTGCTCCGCCGTGCTCAAGCGCCTATTTATAGCAATGGTATTGACAAAGAATTGGTTACACCGACTGGAGCTGCGATCGCAACCACCCTCAGTGATGCCTTTGGTCCTCCCCCTGCCATGACCTTAAACCAGGTGGGCTTAGGGGCAGGCAGCCATGACTTACCCATTCCCAATATTTTGCGGTTATGGATTGGGACCGGAGCGCAGCCACGGACAACCGACCATGGAGCCCACAAGTCAGCCCATAGCCATGACCAGTCCACAGACCCTCAGCCCACAGACCATCCCCATGCAGAGCACCAGCAGTCGGCCCCTGAGCATGGTCATCAGCAAACTATTCCTGGCTATTGTGAAGCCATTGTGGAGCTACAAACCCAGCTGGATGACTTAACCCCCCAGGCTATCGGTTATCTATATGACGGTTTGTTTAAGGCTGGTGCCCTGGATGTATTTACCCAAGCCATTGGCATGAAAAAAAATCGTCCGGGCATTTTATTGACGGTTATTTGTGCCGAAGCCGATGCTGCAGCCTGTCAGTCCTTGCTGTTTTCAGAAACGACGACGTTGGGCATTCGCAGCCATGGGCAGCAACGTCAGACGCTCTATCGGTCCTGGCAATCCATTACAACTGACTACGGTCCGGTGCAGGTTAAAGCGGGACTCGCCACACCCAATGGCCCAGTTGTGAATCTACAGCCTGAGTATGAAACCTGTGCTCAGCTTGCTCGCCAACATTCCATAGGTTGGAAGCAAGTTCAGTGGGCTGCCATTGCCGCTGCCCAATCAATATATCAGGATGAATATAGGGCTGCGGAATGGGACCACACACCCACTCACCTCACCCGATAAACCAAGGAATATCATAAAAGGAATGTCATAAAAGTAGTCTGGGTACCTAGCTGATGCCATTAACATCCTCTGATGCACGATGGACAGGTGCCCAATGCAACTCTCGCATCATTTGAGAAAAGATGCGATATTCCTCCAATGAGGCTGTTTCTGGATTACTGGCCTGGGCACCATCCTGCTGAACTTGCACCAAGTTGTACTGCACGTCGCTGCCGCAGATAGCTAAGGTGACCCCGTATATCTCCAAAAAGTTAATGATCCACTGACACTCTTCCCGAGGAAATTGCTCGTAATAACGAATTAGATCAGCAATTCGAGCATCCAAATATGGATGGGAACTGGGAGAAATCAACAGCAGCTTCAGCAGCACGATTGCCAACGTCAGGGGGCGACCATTCGTTAATAACAAACTAAAAAGAGATGACGGAGTTTCTTCGTCCTCCGTCATCAGGTAGTCAATCACTCGATTGCTTGTCAGCAAGGCCAGGGAAGCATCCAACGGCTGGTGATTAAACTTGACGTACAAGCCATTTAGCTTTTTTTGCAAACGGGTTTCAAGGGTCACTACAAAGTCAGTTTTAATGGCAGAAAAGAGCAGGTATTCAACCAGACTATTTTTGTAGCTGCCGTAGGTTAGCCCTTGGGTTTGCTGCTGGAAAATTCGAGCCAAGTTGCGGTGGCTAAACATGCCACGCTTGGCAACAAGGGCTCTAATCACCCGTAAAGCACTGTCTCCCAGCATAGTCGGATTAACTCGACGCTCTCGTTGAGCAGTGGCTTTTGGAAAATGTGCTGTATACATGGCCAAATCAAACTTGAACTTGTCCCTCAGTCGCTGAGATAAAGCTCTGGCCGCTTCCCGCTGTTCTAACGGGTTACTGGTGTCTATATACTGGGGTGCCAGTAAATAGGCCGTATAACGCCTCGACCAATGGGGAGCCTCATTACTAAACCGGTTTTGAACAAAAAGCTTAAGGTCTTTAAAGTCTTCACTATCAACGAAGGACTGTAACCAATGCCGCAACCGCTTGATGGTGGGTGAAAGGGATACCTTACGAATTGTCGGGTCAGTAAACAGTTGAATAAGGCTTCGAATAGCCCCATACTCGCGGGCTACTTCCCAATTATTAATTAAGATGTAGCAGGAACGCTTAAGCGTGTTGTGGAATTCCTGCTTATTATTCGAAAATAGAATGGAATACAACGCAGGAGCAGTATTTGTACTTACCGTTTCCTGATGTTGCAGAAATAGGCCCCTAAATTCTTCGAGCACATCAGTTGAAGGCCAATCTTTAACAATTTCTAGCAGGAAGTCATAAATTGTCTGCTGGGCCTGCTGAACGTCTTGATTTCGACGTCTGGGATTAAACGAATCAGAAACTCTATCAACAACCATGTAAGTTACTGGTATACAGGGCAACTCATGCCATTAGCATTCACGGCTAACTAGATAGATAGTGTAAGAAGCAAAAAGATGTATTCGAATATTCAATTTTTAACAAGAAATTACCCAAACTGGGAAGTATAGTTGCGCCGAATTTTCCTCCGTAACACCACTGACTCATGAATATCTAACACTCAATCTAGAGAATGAAACTCTCTGCATAAGCGGCTTATCGATGTCTAGATACTATCATGCCAGGATCTAGGCACAATCTATGCTGCATTCCGTACAAACTTACAGACGCATTATAGGTCAGCAGCAATTTGGCGTTACTTAAAAAAGACTTAAGAAAGACTTTTTTAAATGGGGGCGGAGGGACTTGAACCCTCACGACCGTTTAAGGTCAGCGGATTTTCACCCTCCCACAACTTTCGCTGCTGCCACGCTCAGCGGGCTTTGAGGATTGGACCCTCCCTTTACCCTCGACTTGACGTTAGGGTAGCTCCCGTCGGGCCTCTGCACCTTCCGATTGAAGAACGGCAATAGCCATTGCTATCAAACGGCTTGGCTCAGGATTGCCATATCCCCTCAACCATAACCCTGGGGTATCTGATTGAGGCTGACTTAGGTTTCCCTGAGTTTGAGAGCTTCCACTTAGCAGATTTCTCCACTAAGGCTCAGTTTTCTAAGTCCGCAGCGTCTACCATTCCGCCACGCCCCCTTAGTTGAGTTATTGCTAACGGCAGTTTGGGGAGCGACCCTTCGCTAACCGGTTAACCAAAACTCCTGTTTAATTCCAACACCAAGTGGTACTCTGTGCAACCCCCTGAACGCTATGATGACTAACGACGTGGGCAAAAACCTTAAGGGCTATGGATAACCTCGATATTTCACTTTTGATTACGTTGGCTGTATATGCTGGTTTGGCGGGTCTTTATTTGCTAGTGGTTCCTGGCATTCTGCTTTTTTATCTAAAGCAGCGTTGGAATGTGGCGTCATCCATTGAGCGCTTGCTGATTTATTCACTGGTGTTTGTATTTTTTCCAGGGATGTTGTTGCTATCGCCCTTTCTTAACTTTAGACCCCAACGTCGTGAGATTTAGCTATGCGCCGTATTGATGTAATTGGCGTCGGGCTGGGAATTTTTGTCGCTGGTGGCGGTCTATACTTGGCCCTTTCAATGGCTGGCCTAGATGGGCTTTCGGCAGGCATATGGAGTCAGGTTATTTTCACTGGCGGGCTTTTAGGCTGGGTATTTACTTACCTGACACGGGTGTTTTCTAAAAAGATGACTTACAATCAACAGCTCAAAGATTATGAAGATGCTGTTTTGCAAAAACGCCTGGACGAGATGTCTGAAGAGGAGCTAGCTCAGCTGCAGGCAGAACTGGACGCCGAGAAAAAATCCCAGTCATCCTCCTAAATTTTTACTTACCACATTGATCACCGCAAACAACACAGGTTCACACAGATAAATGATGGGTAAATCGGTTTCAGCTCAATTTCAGACATTGCGTGACCACAAAGACTGCGCGCTTATTCCATTTATTACGGCTGGCGACCCCGATTTAGCTACCACTGCAGAGGCTCTCCGGGCATTGGATCGAGCGGGTGCAGACTTAATTGAACTGGGTGTTCCCTATTCCGATCCGTTGGCTGATGGTCCGGTGATCCAGGCGGCAGCTACTCGCGCGTTGGAGCGGGGTGTCACTTTAGATGCGGTTTTAAGCTTAGTTGCCGAGGTATCACCGGACTTATCAGCGCCAATTGTACTGTTCACCTATTACAATCCTATTCTCAACCGAGGCATTGAACAATTTTTGCAGGATATTTATCAGGCTGGTGCCCGCGGTCTTGTGGTGCCTGATTTACCCCTTGAAGAAATGGACGTCCTGCTGAAACCCGCTAAGGAAATTGGCATTGAGGTGACGTTGCTAGTGGCACCGACGACGCCTAAAGAAAGAATTGTTGCGATCGCACAACAGTGTCAAGGCTTTATTTATCTAGTTAGCGTTACCGGTGTAACCGGCATGCGTCAACAAATTGGTAACCGCGTTCATAATTTATTGCAAGAGCTCCGAACGGTTACTGATAAGCCTGTAGGGGTTGGGTTTGGCGTTTCGTCCCCCGAGCAGGCAGCCCAACTCAAAACATGGGGTGCAGATGGCGTAATTGTTGGCAGTGCTTTTGTCAAGAGATTAGCTGCCAATGGCTCAGGTGATGGTGTTTCAGAAGTTGAGAGCTTCTGTCAACAACTAAGGACGGCTTTGAAATAAGGACTTCGTTAACAATCACAACCCAAGCCGTTCAGATACTAAATTGTTGAACTATCTGTAAAAAAGAATAGACGTAGCAATTGAAGTGTCCAACATTGTTGAACAATGTTGGACACTTCAATTTTTTTTGATCTAACTTAGGGAATTATGCAAACAGCAACAGGCTATCGTTAACGTTTGCTGACAAATGTTGAGCAATGTAACCTTCAATAATTCTTCATGTTAGTTCAACTGATCTTCAATGAAGGGTCACACTTCTCTTAAATCAGGACATGGGAGCGGCGATCCCCATGAATTTGCTAGGTAAAGTCGCTAAAACTTAGATATTTTCTTAGTGTCGTTATCAAAATTTCCTGATTTGGTAATCCTCAGTATAAGCTCCTAAATTTTGTCTGTCGCTGTGAGGTATTGCACTCAGCCAAACCAGAGTGTCATAATCCTTGACCAAAGAGAGGAATAACCGTATAAATACGGCAAACTTCTTTGATTTGTAAATTGTTTAGGTGTTGCAGTAAGTGGTTTTTCCTAGCTCTTTAACCATCTTCTGGTTAGAGTTTTTACTGATAAATTTTGATTCGGTCACGTTGTGTTTGTGACGATACGCAAGTTTGGTCATAAGCAATTGCGAATCATTGCTTCGAGTTGATTGTAGATCAAAAGCAATGTTTAGCCGTTTGCCTTGTTGTTGGTGCCTGTGAGGGGTCATGAGAGTTTTGAAAAGCCGTCCTAAAGGTGTCATTCGACACCTGTTTAAAGCTGTAAGTTTTTTTTTAGTGGGTGTTCTGCTGAGCACTTTGCTGGTTTATTTACATACCCCTGTGATGCCCGTAGGTGCGCAGATTCAAGTTACCAACACTGCGTCTGGTGCTTTCGACGATCCGACAAACCCTAATCGACCTAGGGTGAGAGCACCAAGTAACCCAACAACAATTGGTACTCCCCCAGTTGAAAATCAACTGCTGAGAATAACAAAAACAGCTGATAAGTCAGCGGCTGAACCTGGTGACATTGTCATTTATCGGCTTTTGGTGGAGAACATAAGTGCGGTAGCAGCGACTCCATTAACTGTCATGGATAATCTGCCGCGAGGCCTAGAGTACATCGACGACTCTGTTAACAGCGCCCCAATACCACCTAATTTGACAAATTTTGAAGTCGCAGGTAGGCAGCTCAACTTTCAGTTTGACTCTTTGGCTGCCAACTCCTTGCTTGAGATTCTGTATGCTGTCACCTTGACGCCTGATTCTGTACGTGGTTCTGGTGTCAACGTAGCCACTGCTTCAGCGCCTGGTTTCCCCACGGCTCAGGCTGAGTTTAGCTTAACCATTCGCCCCGGTATCTTGTCTGACTGCGGCACCATTATTGGTCGGGTCTTTGTAGATAAGAACTTTGATGGTGAACAACAGTCAGGCGAGGCGGGTGTACCCAATGCGGTCATCTACCTTGATGATGGTAACCGCATCATTGCTGACCCAGATGGTCTCTTCTCCATGGCCAATGTGGTTTCTGGTAATCGTGTAGGTGTGCTTGACCTCAGCAGTTTGCCAGGCTACACCTTGGCCCCCAACCTCTACCGCCTAGAAAATAACAGTCAGTCTAGACTGGTTCGCTTAGAGCCAGGTGGTCTGGCACGTATGAACTTTGCAGTAACACCGACCTTCGGGGAGGGCCAGAACTAATGATGATGCGTTTGTTATCCAACTCAATTTGTCTAGGACTGCTCACTACCCTGACGGGTGTGGTGGCTCTACTGCAACCAGCTCAAGCGGCTCAAGAAACAACAAATTCTGCGTCAATTGTTGAGTCAGATATTCTCGTGGCACCTGTTAATGTGCCTGAGCTATTGACCCAGGCGAGCGATGATTTGCCTAGCGATTTGCTGGACTCGAATACGCTACCCGTGGAAGAAGATCCTGGTGAAGCTGAAGGATTTATCGATGGCACGATTATTCGTCAGGTGCCCAGTGGGTTGCCACCGCTGATTCAGGATGAACTGGGTGATGAGTTGACCCTGGAGATTTTTCCAACGGGTGATGCGTTTATCCCTGCTGATGGTCGCTCAACCATGGGGTTGCAGGGAAATATTTTGGATGAGTCTGGGCGACCTGTGCGTGAAGATGTGGTAGTCACGCTGACATCTTCAGCAGGTACATTTATTGGGGCTGACTACGATATTGATCGCAGTGGTTTTCAAGTACTGGCTCGCCAGGGAGAATTTGAGGTTGAACTCCGTTCAGCCCTTGATACCCAGCCTGTAACCATTCGGGCCAGTGTACAAGCTCGTGAAGCTCTGGGTCTGGTGGGTGATGATGCAACCGCGCAACAACCCGCCGCTGACGTTGATGGTTATACCCAGGTCAATTTCACAACACCCTATCGCCCATCCTTGGTGGCTGGTGTTGTCGACTTTCGATTTGGCCCTGGAGCGACTGATTTCTGGGGTCGCTATGCCGACTTCCTCGATCCGGGTGATATCGGAGATTATGACGCTGACCTTGATGCGGGTATTTTTGCCACAGGCACCATTGGTAGCTGGTTGTTGACAGCAGCGTTTAATAGTGAGCGAGCCTTAAACGAGCGTTGTAACGACAATCGTCTTTACCGGGACGTGCAAAATTGTGAACAAACTTACCCCACTTATGGAGATAGTTCAACCACCGACTTTTTAACACCATCCATTGATAGTTTCTATGTTCGGTTTGAACGAGATTCTCAGATCGTCGGCTATGAGCCTGACTTCTTTATGTGGGGGGATTACGATACGGCAGAATTCTCTCGTTTCTCTCAAGAATTCTCGGCGTTAAATCGTCAACTCCATGGTTTTAAGGGGAACTACACCTTTAACAATGGTTTGCAGCTCACTGCACTGTATGCCAACAATTTACGAGCGCTACAGCGTGACACGATTGTGCCTGACGGCACCAGTGGTTACTATTTCTTGTCTCGTCGTTTGGTGTTGGCCGGTAGTGAGGATCTCTTTTTTGAGATAGAGGAACTCAACCGTCCAGGAACAGTGATTGAACGAGTGCGACTAGCGCGCGGTGTCGATTACACCATTGACTATGACCGAGGGGCAATTCTGTTTAACAGCCCTGTGTCTGCCGTTGACGCTAACCCGTTTGGCCCGGCTCTAGTGCGTCGCATTGTGGCCACATATCAGATAGACGGTGACGATGATGATGGCGATTTGTTTGGTGGGCGGCTGCAGTATAACTTTGACACCAGTCTCGAGTCTCCTAGCTGGGTTGGTGCGTCGGCCATCTTTGAGGACCAGGGTGCTCAGGACTTTAGTTTAATCGGTGTAGATGCGTTGCTACAGCTGGGTGATGCTGGCCAGTTGGTGGCTGAGCTTGCCCACTCTTCATTGGATAATCCAACGGTTGATGAAGATGGAACAGCAATTCGGGTAGAGGCCACGGGACGGATTACGCCTGATTTGGCGGGTACCGCCTACTTTAGGGATGCTGACAGTGGCTTTCGGAATACGGCAACCACGAGTTTTAGGGCTGGTCAAACCCGCTGGGGCGGTCAGCTGGGCTATAACGTTAGTCGTAACACTCAGCTGCAATTACAGTTTGATCGTGAGCGCAACCGGGGTAACGAAGATCTGATTCCCACTACTCTGGACCAGCTGATCAATCCGGGCTTAGTGCGGACTGATGGAGCAACGGTGAACAATTCCATCACCACAGTGCGGGCAGGTGTCCAACAACAGTTTGGGTCGATAACGGGGAATTTGGATTGGGTTTATCGAGATCGCAACGATCGGGTCACCGGCGATGATATCGAGTCAAACCAAATTTCTGCCGGGTTGACCTGGCCCCTGGCTGAGAAATTATCCTTCCGGGCCCAGACAGACATCGCTTTAAGTGATGAAGATGATGCCTATCCAGGCCAGACGGTGGTCGGCCTGGATTGGGATGTACTGCCAGAGGTGACCCTAAGATTTGCCCAACGGTTCTTCCACGATGATGATGTCACGCCCGATGCCCTGACTACTGTTGATGCTCTTGTTAACTACGATCTAACGGACAACACGCTTCTGACTGGTCGTTACTCCATTTTGGGTGCCAATAATGGCATGAGCGGCCAGGGAGCTCTCGGTCTGAACCATAGAATTAATCTCAGCCCTGGTTTACATGTAGACTTGGGCTTCCAGCGGATCTTTGGTGATAGTCTTTCGTCCATTACTGGCGGTAACCGGGTGCTACAGCCCTATGCCGTGGGTCAATCAGCGGCTTCCCTGGGTCTGGTTAGCGGCACAACCTATACGCTAGGGCTGGAATATACGGATAGTTCTGACTTCCAGGCTAGCGCTCGGTTTGAGCATCGTGATTCGGATGATGGTGATAACACTGTCATCACCGCCTCAGCTGCGGGTAAACTCTCAGACGCTTTGACCACCCTGGCCCGCATTGAGCATGCTAACTTTGCTAACCAGACCATTACCGATCGTCTGAATAGTTCCACCAGTGCTCGATTAGGTCTGGCGTATCGTAATCCTCAAAGCGATAAATTCAACGCGTTGTTGAGTTATGAATATGCCATTAACCCATCCAGTACTCCCAACTCTCTTTTAGTGGGTGCAGGTTCAGACTCTATTCAGGAGCATACCTTGGCCATGGAAGGCATTTATGCTCCGAGCTGGCGTTGGGAGTTCTACGGTAAATATGCCCTACGAGCCACCAATGCCGACTTAGACTCCTTAGGCGTGACGTCGTCTAATGCGATTCATCTGGGTCAATTGAGAGCCACCCACCGGTTTGCCTACCGTTGGGATATTACCGGTGAAGTTCGTTACATCACTCAGCCCGAGACCAACTATGACGAAGTCGGTATGGCAATTGAAGCGGGCTATTACCTGACCCCAGAGCTGCGTTTGGGAGTGGGGTATAGCTTTGGTAGCGTCAATGATCGCTCCTTGGGAGGCAGTGGTTTCCGCTCCGATGATGGCCCCTACCTTGGCGTCACCTTCAAGGTCAATGAACTGTGGGATCAGTTTGGTCTCCAGCAGGTAGCGCCCCAACAACAGGAAGAGTCGCTAATGGAGGCAGACGGTTCACCCACAGCAGAACCGGTGAGTGTTGTTCCGGCTTCAGCCACCGCCGCTGACGATAACGACGTTAATAATGTTGATGCAGCCAATGCGGCTGAGGGTACACA
Source organism: Adonisia turfae CCMR0081 (assembly GCF_011009555.1). Classification (GTDB taxonomy): domain Bacteria; phylum Cyanobacteriota; class Cyanobacteriia; order Phormidesmidales; family Phormidesmidaceae; genus Leptothoe; species Leptothoe turfae. The sequence goes on from NZ_QXHD01000004.1 coordinate 4,112,738, forward strand.
GACAACTGCTGGGGGTGAGGAGTAATGAAATTAACCATGTATCTATCTAAGCTAGTTGGGACAGCTGCACTGGCAGCCACGGTGCCATTAGTGGCTCAGGCAGTGGCTATCCAAACGGTCAGTGCCCAAGAGATTACGCCTTACTCTGTGATTGTGAACTCGTCTGGTGACGGTGACATTCGTCCTGATGACGCGCTGACATTGCGAGAAGCCATTTCTGTGGTGAATGGAACTCTGCCGGTTGATGCGCTGAGTGCTGCTGAGCGTGCTCGAGTGACCCCTGCTGCCAGCCCATCCATCAACTTTAGTTTGGCGGATGATCCAACTATCGAGCTGGTGGAGCCCCTGCCTCCAATTATGGCTGCTGGCACATTGGTCGATGGTGCTAGCCAGCCAGGTTACGGGCCTCTGTCTACCACCGATACAATGGTTACCCCGGTGCCTACACCAGTGGTCGCTTTAACCCCAGCGGCGGGGGCCGAAGTGTTGCGAGGGTTGACGATTACGGCTGATGCGGTGACCGTGAGAGGCTTAAGTCTCTATGGATTTTCTTCTAAACATCGGTCTACGCAGACAACACCACCGGCAGATATCTTAATCACCCACTTGGTTCCCCCTGTGGATGCTGGGCTGCCTGATCCCCCTGGTTGGCGGACTTTGCTGCCCAATGAAGATTCAGATGCCCCCGTTGGTGTGGTGATTGAAGACAACTGGTTAGGGATGTCGCCGTCTGGTGAAATGCCCCCTGTGGAGCAGATGTCGGCCCTCGGTGTAGTTGTTTTTAATGGTCTTGATACGGTCATTCAGCGTAACCGGATTGAATTCCATGAAGGTAGCGGCATTCTCACGGCTGCCCAGGCCATGGGCATGGATGTGACCGAAAATACCATGCGGACCAATGGTGTTGCAGGGATTCCCGATGGTATTCGTCTTGATGGTAATATTGATGGGGCCCAGATCCACGGTAATCTCATCTGCGGCACCGATGGTAGCGGTGTATTTATGTTCAAGCCAGAGGGCTCCGCACGGATCTATGGCAACGATATTCGGTTTAATGGTCGGCGCTTTAGGCGGGCGGCCATTTATTTGATGGGTAACGGCCATGAGGTGACTGAAAATGTGATTCAGCATCAGCCGGGACCGGGCGTTGCGATCGCATCTTACCCCCGCAGTGAAGGCAACATTATTCGGAACAACACATTCGCGGCTTTAGATGGCCTCAGTGTAGACCTGGGCCATAACGACAA
>NZ_QXHD01000004.1:4113994-4118567 GCF_011009555.1 Adonisia turfae CCMR0081
GGGGGGGCAGGTTGGGGGGGCACTTTGCCTAATAACATTGCTGGCACAGCTACCAGATCGGGAAGTTCACTGGCCACATAGCGAACGGATCCTTTAACTCGATTGGGGTTGATATGATTACCCGCACTGGTTAAGGGTTGCCGACTCTCGTTACGGATATCCCACTGGCCATTGTCTCGAAACTCATTTTCGCCCAGGTCCTGACTCTGGCCTACATCGGGTTGCACGGTATCCTGTAGCCATAATCCCGACGTTTCGTTACGACGAATGTGATTTTGCCGTAGCACTGGCCGAGCGGCACGGGACAGAACAATGCCCGCTTTGTTATTCACCACCTCGTTATCAATAATTAGCGGTGCTGCTTGATCGCTAATGGCCACCCCATACCCTGTCTGTTCAAAGCGGTTTTGTCGGACTTCTCCTTTAGACCTGCGCACCATAAACAGACCGCTGGCCTGATTTTCGGTGAATTCATTGGCCAGTAACACTGGTATGGCAGTCCCGGTGGCAAAAACACCATCACGCCCGCACCCCTTAAATCGACAGCGGGTGAGTAACGCTGAACCAGCTTCTAGCCACACCCCTATACCTTGCGATTGTGGGTTCGTCACTGTGACATTGCGGATCTGGGAGCGGTCCTCTAACTTCATCGTGACGGACATGCCCCCAAATTCTTCCGTTGCCAGCACCCCTCCACCTCGAATGGTCACGGTGCCATGAATACCCACAACGGTTACTCCAGAGGCCACAATCAGCGGAAACGATTCGCCACTGCCATAGGTGCCCGCTTCTAGCTGTATGGTGGTGCCAGAACTGGCGCGATCCAAAGCCTGGGTCAAGGTTTTGAACGGCGATTGGCGAGTGCCATTACCTTGGGCACCGCTGGCATGATTGACATATAAAACAGAGGCAGTAGCTTGCACCATGGCCACTAGACTGATTGATTAACCCACTCAGGGTAAAGGTAAACGCTAACGGTTGACCTATGATTAATAATTCTGACTGAAAAATTTATCTTCGTTGTAGTCTATTTCCGAGTAAATCAGCACGTTAGCGTCTCTGTCTTCCCAAAATGGCACTTGCGATGCCTAAACTTCCATGCTTATTGTTATTGCCATAGCTAATGTTGCGATCGCGATTCTCTGCCTTGTTCTCACCTGGCATGTCGCTCGGTTTGGTCACCAGGTTGCCCAGCTCAACCGAAATCTCCAACGTTGGACAGTACTATTAGAGGACAACTTGGCCCAACAAACCCTAGCCTTTACTGTACAACGCACCAACCTACGGCAATGGCAGCTGATTCATCTGAAATGGCAGCTACAACAGCGACGTCTCATTCAAACTGCAAAATTCCTACAGCGTGTTTGGCTGATTAGCCAACGTCGCCACCGCTTCTAACCCCTCACGCCCCATTCCCTGCTCCCCACTCCCCGCATTCCCCATGGCTCAACACAACTCCGATCACTTCCTCAGTGGCCTGCTGGCTGGTACCGCCATCGGCACCGTCATCGGTTTACTGATCGCTCCCCGCAGCGGCAAACATACCCGTAGGGTTCTTAAAAAGTCAGCGGATGCCGTGCCTGACATCATTGAAGATTTATCCACTAGCCTGCAATTCCATGCCGATAGGCTGTCCAATACTACGTTGCAAAATTGGGACAGCACCCTGGAACGACTGAGAGAGGCCTTAATTGCTGGGCAAGCTGCTTCTCGAGAAGACTTTGCTCAAACGGTGGTCGAGTCCAAGCGTGACTGATCCTTTAATTTGGCTAGGGTTATCCATTCTGCTACTAGGTTTCGGTCTAGTCGCATTGGTGTGTGTGTCCATTCCTGCGTTGATTGGCCTGGCGAGGGCTGCCCGCAGTGCTGAAAAATTCTTTGATACCCTTGATCGCGAGTTACCCCGCACCCTAGAGGCAATGCGTCACACGGGTGCTGACCTGAGTGACCTGGCGGATGACATGACCGATAGTGTCAGCAGTGCTCGTAATATTGTTAAACAAGTGGATCAAAGTCTCAGTGACGTGCGTCTGCAGGCGTCTCAGGTAAAACGCTCAACTCGCAGTGTGGCTGTCGGCTTTAGGGCCGCCTGGCGGGTCCTCACCAAACCAGCTAATGCGCGTAAACGTAAACGACGACCACCACCACCCAAACCTGTTGAGCCGCCGCATCCCCCCTCATCCCAAGTCCAACCAACATCGCCCCAGCGCCCTCCCAGTAATACGTCCGAGGATCGCTTTCCTGGTCAATGATTGACGGAAACCGGGCTTCTTCTCTACATTAAAGATAGGTAAATAAGTGTAAACATCATGACCGTACGCTTTAAGGATTGGTTGCAGGCTTCCTTATTAGGGGGGCTGTTGGTTTGTTGTATTGCATTCGTCACAGGGATCACGGCACCAGCTGCGTATGCTTACAACAATCCAGAACTGCTGCCAGATGAGCCGACTATGGTCATCGACTTAGCAAGAATTCTGACCAATTCTCAGGAAGAGTATTTGAATGAACATTTACCGGAGTTTGAGGCTGAGACGGGTTGGAAACTTAGGGTTTTAACCCAGTTTGATCAAACTCCAGGACGTGCTGTCAAAGATTTTTGGAACTTAGACGATAAGAGCATTATGCTGATTGCCGACCCACGGGGAGGCAATATCCTTAACTTTAGCGTTGGTGATACGGTCTATTCACTGTTGCCCAGAGTCTTCTGGATTGAGCTACAAACTCGCTTTGGTAATCAGTTTTTTGTACGTGACAACGGTGAAGATCAGTCCATTATGCAATCCATTGCATCCTTAGAAACTTGCCTCGCTCGCGGTGGCTGTTCAGTTGTGCCTGGCCTACCTAGAGAGCAATGGATTTTAACCCTCATTACATCCATCCTTGGGGGGGTTATCTGTGGCTTTGCTGCCCATCCCCGCAAAGAGGGCCAGGTCTTTTCCTGGCAGTGGATGCTGATTTTCTCACCCCTGTGGGGCATGCTGTTCATTGCGTTTGGCATTGGCCCAGTGGTTTCTCGCACCCAGGACTGGCTACCCCTGGTTCGTAACATTGCTGGTTTTATGATTGGTGCCCTGGTTGCATTCTTGAGCCCTGCGTTTGCCAACTCATCAGCCAGTGGGGAAGCTTAGAGCGGTTTTACCCGTCTACCCTTGGGCAATTCTATAAACATGTCATAGCTGAGTGTACGCTCATCTTGAGCACTGGTGGCAATTCCGATGCTTTTGATGGCTGAGACCATTGGGCCTTCAGGTAGTTTTGGAAAAGGCAGGGTGCCTTGCAAATCCTTCAGGCGATCAACATCGATAAAGAAATAACCACTGTTTTCATCAGGGGAAATGTCTAGAAGGGTCTGGAAGGCTCGATTGGTTTGGATAGATTTAGACGGTTGAGGTGCGATCGCATCCAACACCTCTGGGCCAACGCCAAAAAAGGTGACATCGTTATCCAACCAACCATGTCCCATGGCAATGCCACCGTAATAAGACACCAACTGATTAACGGGTTGCTCCGCATCCAAAGGTTTCACATCAAAGCGAAATCGACTGGTCATGACTTCATCCAGTTGCTCCCAGGTGGCCTCAGCTGCCTGACGATCGGCGACCTCTGCCACTAAGGCTAGCTGTCCCATGGGCATGGGTGATTCCGCTGCCGTGCTTGGCGGTAACAGGCCAAAGGCAACTTCACCTGACAGCCAGGGCAATATATCATTTTCAAAATCCAGTCCCGTTTGGTTCTTGAGACCCTTGGTGAGGGAGCCCGACGAGATCGGTAACAGGGCATTTAGCTGCTCAGCTTCGCTAAGGGCCTGCCAAAATGGACCAATGCTGCTGGTGGACAACATCAGCACAGTTGAGTCCGGTAACCGTTGGGGCGTCATGGACTGGGTGTTGATCATATCGACATAAATTGGCTGATCTTCCGGTCCTAGCCAGGTTGAGGCTTCAATATCCAAACCATTGGGCAATGGCTCTACAGCGGCGACTAGGCCATTAATACTAGGTAAGCTATCACTGCCCAAAAATGTCTTGCCTGCCTCAGGGATATTGAGATATAGCTGGACTAAGGCAGAGGGCATCTGTACATGCTTAACGGCTTGGCGATAGGCATCGCTATTGAGCATCGAAGTCCCACCATCAAAGCTATCGATCACAGATTCAATACCGTTAGCACCTGACGCTAACACCAGCCATTGGTTACCTAAAACGGTACTCTCAAAGGTCTCACCTGCCGTAGTTTTAATGGACTGGATGCCAACACCGTTATAGTCACGGCCAACCCAAGTAGTGCCGTCCCGTGGCTCTGCCATCAGTTCCTGGGCTTTATCCGGATCAGCAATGGGCACAATCAGCACCATCTCCGCAGCAGCTTCGCTATCACCGGCCTTGGGCAAAAAGACAAGGGTTACCTGCTCACCAATCCAGGGTTGAATGTCGGTTCTAAAGCGATAGCCGTTGGTACTGAGGATGCGATCGCGCCAGGTGGTTAAAAATCGATCCAATGCTTTTTGTGACTCAGGTGTCCCCAGCTGTCGTAAACGAGTCCACTGGGTTGCATCCGTTGACAGCGTTAGGGT
>NZ_QXHD01000004.1:4118577-4186708 GCF_011009555.1 Adonisia turfae CCMR0081
GTGTCTTTATCGGGACTAAACGCTACACTTCTGACCCAAGCTCTATGTCCTTTGAATGTTTTAAATTGATTCTTGTCTTGACTCCATAACTTGATAGTGTTGTCTTTGCTGGCAGAAGCAAGAATATTGCTATTGGGACTGAATGCTATACTCCAGACTCGATCACTGTGTCCTTTGAGTGTGTCTAATTCCTTGCCCTCATTGCTCCATAGCCTAACTGTATAGTCATCACTAGCAGAGGCAAGGATATTACCATCAGGGCTAAATGCCACATTCCAAACCCAAGCGCTATGTCCTTTGAGTGTGTTTAGTTCTTCTCCGTCCTTACTCCATAACTTAATAGTGTTATCTGCACTTGCAGAGGCAAGAGTATTCCCATCAGGACTAAATGCCACACTCCAGATCTGTTCACTATGACCTTTGAGTGTATTCAGTTCCTCTCCGTCTTTATTCCATAACTTAATAGTGTTATCTGCACTTGCAGAAGCAAGAGTATTCCCATCAGGACTAAACGCCACGCTTAAGATCCGATCACTATGACCTTTGAGTGTTTGCAATTCCTCTCCGTCTTTATTCCATAACTTAATAGTGTTATCTGCACTTGCAGAGGCAAGAGTATTCCCATCAGGACTAAACGCCACACTCCAGACTGGTGCAGTATGACCTTTGAGTGTATTCAGTTCCTCTCCGTCTTTATTCCATAACTTAATAGTGTTATCTGCACCAGCAGAAGCAAGAGTATTCCCATCAGGACTAAACGCCACGCTTAAGATCCGATCACTATGACCTTTGAGTGTTTGCAATTCCTCTCCATCTTTATTCCATAACTTAATAGTGTTATCTGCACCAGCAGAAGCAAGAGTATTCCCATCATGACTAAACGCCACGCTTAAGACTGGTGCAGTATGGCCAATCAATCTTTGCTCTTCTCTGATGTCATACATTACCTGTTGCATGGCACCCAGGGCACGAAAGCGAATATCTGTTTGCCAATAATGCTTATTTTTTGCCTGCAATGTTTGTCCAGTTTGTACTGCTGTTACGACAGCATCTTTTTCTGCGCCACCGTCTAAATATGCTTCCATCCTCAAACTGTCAGCTAGTAGCTTAGCATTAGCTTCTTCTTGAGCAGCTTTTTGCTGTTGAAGCCAAGCCACACTACCAGAAAAGATTGCCAATAAAGTCACCACTCCTAATCCCAATGCTGCTCGCTGAGCTGATTTTCGCTGTTGTTGCTCTGCTGCCAGCCGTTTCTGCTGTTCCTCAATCTGTTGTCGTTCCGCTATTTCTCGTCTCTTCTGCTCTTCCTCAATCCTCGCCAGCAACGGCTGCTGCAATGACCGAATAAATACTGCTAAATAATCATGCACCAACTGATACCGTTCTTCTGGTGCTTCCGGCACCTCAGTCACTAACCCTGACTCTGTCAGGATTTTCAGAATCAAAGATAACAAATTTCGATCCAAATCAGGCTGATTTGTCATCGTTTTCAAATCACTTGCCAAATCTGACTCTGTCTTTAACGGTCGTGTCCCCTTCTCATCTGTCAGTAAATACAGCACCATCTCTGCCAAATCCTGATGCTCCTGTGGACCACATTCATCCACAATGTCTGTCAAATACTTCTGCACCAACAACTCTTTAGTCGGCAGCTCAGGATCGCCCCAGTTATAATAAATCTCCGGCGTTGTAATTCCCTCTGCCTGCAACTGTGCTCCCACAATCTGCAACTCAATTGGGCGGACTTCTCCAGCACCAGCAGCTAGATCATCCACCACCTTTTCCACTAACTCCTGTTCAGGTGTGTAGGGCGTAGGATAGGTCAAATCATTGAAGATTGCTTTGGTTTCATCCGGCTTAAAATTGCCAATGTAATAAAGCCACTTTTTATCGAGAATATTGTTATCAACAATATCGAGATTAGTCAGTCGATCGCACTCCAGCAAGTAGTGGATATAATCTTCCCGAAGCGATAGCACCACCTTCACATAGGGCATGCCTAAACAAGTACCTAAAAAATCATAAAAGGCTCGACGTTCAGCAGTCTGTTCAAACTCGAAGAAGAACTCTTCAAACTGGTCGAACACAAGCACGATGATCTGGTTTTTCTGAGTATGATGCCTCAGTCGACGCAAGACCTTTTCGGGTAGAGCTGTATTTTCAGAAGTTGTGTCTATCGCCTCTTCTAAAAGATCCTGGGGGTAGTTAAAAATATCCGACCGGTAGGCCAATATTCCAGAATCTAAATCCGTCAGTAGCTGTACCAGGTCCTCTACCCAGTTACGATATCTCCGCAAATAAACTGGCACTACTCGCCGAGTCTCAATACGCTCTTGCTCTAAGGCAGGTACCAGCCCCGCTTCAATCAGCGAACTTTTGCCTACTCCAGAAGGACCATAGACAATAGTCAGTACATATTCATCTTGCGATAGTCGCTTCACTAGCTTTTGAACATCCTGCTTGCGACCAGACGCAACAATGGCATCTTTACGATTTTCCTGAGTCGGCAATGCCGGATTAGCAATTTGCTGTTTCGGCTGTAACCGCCCAGCCCCAACAAAAGCACGATAATTAAACCGACTTTCAATAGCATCTCGCTGGCGACGTGTTTCAAACGCAGGCAGATATAACCCCTGCTGAAAATAACACTGTTGTAATTGGGCTAAGATTAAGCTGTAAAGCTTCGGATCATAGTCTGGCTGAGCAATACCGCATGCCTTTTCTAAGGTTTGAACAGCTGAATTAATGTCCTCTTGTTGGAACTGAGCTTTCCCCAGAGAGAATAAATACCAACCACGATGAAAGCTATTAATCCAGCTATAAAAATCAGCATCTTGCTTACTTTTTTCTGTAACTTCAGCTGATTGGATCAACTCTAGTGCCCTCTCAGCAAGCTGTTGTGCTGTCGTCCAGTCTTTTCTAGCCAATGCAACTTCGGCCAGGAATCCCTCAGCACGAGCCACCCGAAATGGATGCTGCAGTGTCTGATGCAAAGCTTTAGCCTTAGTTGCCACTGCTTCCAAATCCGCCCATCGTTCCAAACGATGGAGTGCTTCAGCTAAGTAATTAATGTATCTAGTCGCTAGGGTTTGACCCTTAGATAATGTTTCTGCCTCCTTCGATCCCTCCCCTTCTAAAGGAAGGGCGGAGGGGTCTCGAGTGCTAACGCTAAATTCCGACTCCTCAATCCCCTCAAACGTCTCTATCGCCGCTGCAAAGTACTCCCTTGCCTCACCAAACGCCAGCTCAAAATCAGGTCGATGCCGTTCAGCATGATTGCGCCACCACAGTCCCAGATAAAACTGCACGTGACCCATTTTCTCTTGCCATCTCGGATCATCATCTTCCCCAGTGACTAGAGTTTTCCATTTCTCCAAGCTGTACTCATAGTGTTCACGAGCTGTAGCACTGTTGTTATTTGCAATACGACCCCGCACAAATTCCAAGTTGGCTGCCTGATGTGTTGGAAGCTTTATATCTTGCTTTACTAAGGCAGCAAGGCTGGTTTCTAATTCTCGATAGTTTGCCGAAGTCGCTGTAAGACCCAGATCTTGAGTCGTCAGAAAACGATTCTCCTGAGACTGGGTAACCTGCTGCCACACATTTTGAATCAGCTCATCGATAAACGATAGAAAAAACGATGATGGCGTATCAAACGTAATCTGATTGGCCCAGGTGTAAAAGTCTGGTGCGGTACGAATTAGATGTTTGTGGTCATTATCAGTAAGCCATAGTACTAGGGGAAACGAAAATTCACGAAACTCTTCACGAATCTGATTAGTGGCTATCAGCAGTTGTTCTGGATCTTCTACTTCGCTTAGGCCATAAACCATTAAGACTTCAGGTGGAGCTGTCGCAACATCCTTAATGTAAGTATTAACTGTGGTAAAGAGGGTACTGGCAGTAGGAGAAAGGGTGATTTCATCAAAGGAGATAGGGCACTGCTGCCGTAGCTCTTCGACTAGTGCCTGGCGGTGCTGGCTAGAGTTACACACAGCCAAAATCAATGCAAACTCGCCTTGGGAAAATCGCAGCAGGCGGCAGAGTTCGTTTAAGGCTTCTTGGTTTTGCAGTGATGGCACCTCAGGCATCAGACTTTAGTTCCTCAGCATTGAGTAAAACTGGGTTGAGCGCAAACCAGGTTTGTCCAGCATCCCGATATTCAAACACAAATAAGCTGCGTAATAGCGACTGATATTCCCCTTCGCCTCGAACAGTTTTCGTGCGATTCACCTCCCGCAGCAGACCCCATTCCTCAAAGTCGATGGCCTTGGTTAAATCGCTGAGTCGAAGACTAATCACCCGGTCCAGCAACTCCCTGGTAAAAGGTGGATCGGCTTTTTTTAAGCAGTAGTTAATTAATACAAGTAAATTTCGCACATGACCACCGCTAGCAAGGCATAGTCGGTCTAGAGTTTCTAGCGAGTCAAACAGCTCACCAACTCTAGCTAACCGTTCCTGAGCCGATAGGTCTGGAAATGCCCGAGCCAGCAGCATTTGTCGGAGGGCACTAATACCGGCTTCGCAAGGACTGCCATCTCGGTTTTGGGTACGGACCATGGGCAATACTTGAGGCGCACTACCAAACCGATTGGTCAGGTTCTCCTGCTCATTAGAAAAAGACAGCACTAGCGGCACGGTATACACCACATGGCAGCGCAGTTTCTTGAGCTGGTCACCACGGTCAACAAATAGATATTCTGGCTGACGACGCCCCTGGCCACGGGGTTTATTATCAATGCGGTCCAGGTTATCAACGATCACCACCAACCCAGCCTTATCCTGAGTACTCAGCTGCTGATTCGCTGTATCAATCAGTTCGCTATTGATCACCTCCAAAATAGAATTAATGCGGGGCTCTAAATGCTGTCTTAGTAGGGATCGCACATCTTTGCTGTCTTTTGCTTTCGTGGTCAGCTCACCAATGCCAAAGGCCAGGGAATAGTTACCATCTTCACTGCTCAGACCCACCTCTTCGCCCACCTTGAAGCCAGCGATCTCGGGAATTTTCACCTTGAGCCCTGTCACTTCAGAATTCAGTAAAGTAGCCGTGCTTTGGAGCAGTTTCTGAAACTTATTGGGTGTCAGACGCAGACGTGCCTCCTCCAGGCTGTTACTAACTTGTTTAGCAATGGCTAGCAGGATATCGCTAATGTCCACATCTCCCATATCCAGGTCATCAGTGGACTCAAAGTAAACCACATGGTAACCCTCATCCTCCAATTCCTGACGCAGACGGGATAACTCGGTGGACTTGCCACAGCCAATGTGCCCCGTAAACAACTGACAGGTGGGCTCATGATCCGAAAAGGTAATGGTGCGCTTTAGCTCTCGCACCAAGTCACTACCCCGCACCTCCGAAAAGTCGATGTAATACTTACCATCATCAGGGGATATGAGATTCAGCGTTTTGCTTGGGTTACACGCTCGAAAAAATCGACCTAGATTTACTCCCATGGTTTATCCCACTTCCTCTGACTAGCGCCGCTCTGCATAAGACTATGGCTTATTTTTCTGAGACCACCCATCGACTGTTGAAAAATTTAAAGGCTTCAGCCTAGATATCTACAGCGACTAATGATTTGAGTACGGATTTTTGTGGAATTTAGTAGATATCGTCTCATTAGTCAGCACTGCTAAGTCAGCCCCATGGGCAGGGAAGAATTACTCATAAGCACTGCTATGAAGCAACGATGAACAATCAGCGCTCTTGCTTTGTAAAGCTATCTACGGACATAACAGGCAGTATAGGATTTATAACTAATGACACGTGCTACCTCGTCATCGAAGAAGTTCAAATGAATCCAGTCAATCAGCTGTCTACCCTCATCAATGGGCAACTCAACCCTTTGAGAAAGCTAAAACGCGATTTAGCCTATGACGCCCATGATGCATGGCGCGCGTTAACGCAACGGAATGAACTCTCAAAAATTATCAATCAAAAGGAAATTCGCTTCATCGGCCTGCGACGCAGCGGTAATCATGCGGTTTTGCACTGGATTAAAGCTCAAATACCGAACGTTAAGTTTCTCAATAATGTGTCAGTGGAAACCAGTCCGTTTCGGCACTATCATCTGCATTTTCCCCATAAAGGTTTTCATGACGAAGCTTGGGGTAAGTTTCAACCTAAAGACTGTTTTATCTATAGCTATGAAGACTATAGTGTGGCTGAGATTGTTCATTCGAGTACTGAAAAGAAACATGATCTCTACATTGGCAAAACCCAGAATAGATACAATGTCTTAGTCCTTAGAGATCCCTTTAATCTTTTAGCTAGTCGTCTGAGGAAAAACTATCTAGATGTGAAAACGGAAGGCATCTCATTGATTGACATGTGGATTGAGCATGCCAAAGAATATGTAGGAGAAACGTCTTATCTCGGCAATCAGAAAGTTGTTATTAACTATAATTATTGGTTTTCAGACAAGGACTATCGTCAGGGCGTTGCAGAAGCACTGGACATCAACTTCTCTGATGCAGGGTTGGATTATGTCAGCAGCTATGGTGGTGGCAGTTCGTTTGATCAGCAAGGTTTAAGTGGCAATGCACAAACCATGGACGTCACTAATCGTTGGCAGACTTTCGCTGAAGATGAACGATTTTTATTATTGCTCAAAAACGAAGAACTGCTTCACTATTCCAATCAGATTTTTGGCATCATGCCTGGAACTGAAGCCATGTAAATACTTGATAACGGTCACATATGGAGAACAAGGGTCACTAGCATAGAGGTGTCATTCGTCTTTTAGCCAGAAATCCATGGAAATTAAGCAGTTGATCACGGATGCATTGCAATTGCCAACGAATGCGATCTCATACCACATCAGCAAATCCCTAACCGAACTATACCCAGATCGCGAAATGGTTGAAGGCAACGAATGTGCCTTTGACCTCGAGGCCTATGCCCGTGATGGCCAGTTACGAATATGATTCTGTTAAACAGTGATGCTATCCATTGATGAGTAACATTAAGCTGTTGATCTTGCTCTAAACAAAGATGTACTCGAATAAACCAACAATGCAGTCCAAATACAGCTAAAACTAATTAAATGTGTCTGTGTAAACGACTCCTGATACAAAAATACACCAAGCATCAGCTGAAGTGATGGAGCGATGTACTGACAGAATCCTAACGTGGCTAATGACAACCGCTTCGCCGCATTGTTAAACCACAGCAAGGGCATCGATGTCGCCACACCAGCCCCAATAAACAACAACGTCAGGCTAAAGCTACTACCAAAGCTCCCAGTTCCCGATGATTGCCAGTAAAAAATGAGTAACAATGCCACTGGCGTCATCAGTGCTGTTTCCACTGCCAGTCCCACCATTGGAGACACAGCTACCATCTTCCTCAACAATCCATACAGTGCGAACGTGCCTGCTAGTCCCAATGCAATCCAAGGTACTGAGCCAAACTGCCAGATAAAGTAACCCACCCCGATAGTCGCCAGCACTACTGCTAATTGCTGTCCTCGATAAAGCCTCTCTCGCAGAACGACAAAACCCAGCATCACCGACACTAGCGGATTGATAAAGTACCCTAGGCTAGTCTCTACAATCTGATCCGTATTCACACCGTAAATGTACAGCCCCCAGTTAACACTGAGCAGTAAAGCTGTTGCCAATAGTCCAAGCACTTGACGCCGTGGTAGCTTGCGCAATTCTGACAATCGCCGTTGCAGCGTCAAAATCAAACTCAGAAAGACCAGTGACCACAGCATGCGGTGACTGAGCACCTCTATGGGTGAGGCCGCACTAAAAAACTTCCAATAAATGGGGAGCAAGCCCCAAGAACCATACGCAAGAATGGCGTAGAGCGGACCAGATTGTATATTCAAATTAAACCTGGGTAGATACTGCAACTAACCCTAGCAGTCACCTAAGCTAGCCACCATCGACCACATTTATAAGGGTCTATAATTAAAAAGATGTAAACTTTTACAAAGCACTAACCTCAAGAGGTATTCCTATGGCCACCGGATTTGGCAAAGCTAAACCTAAACCCAAGGTATCGGAACGCACTAAGCGACGGCAGGAAGCCTCTCAGGAAATGGATAAGCGCCGTTCCTCTGGCGATCCTGAGTTTGAGGTGCATATTCGCATCAAAGATAAAAAGCAGTGGTACCCAGTGGGCGTAGTGGCTGTAAAGCGGTCGACTGATATCGATCGCGCTATCTTTGCCAGTGAAGAAGATCTGCTCCAAGGTGCGTTTCGGATTTATCCAATTCTGCGGAAGAACAAGACTAACCTGGAGTATGGCTACAGAGTAAAGGCGTTTAAGGATGAACCGATTACTGTAGCAGTGCCTCCTAAACCGGGTATTGCGGGTGGCGTTCAGGCCATTGCAAATCAGGTTAAGAACAGCGTTACTGGTTTATTTAAGCGATAAACAATTGGATGAGACGCGCAATCAGATAGATGGTGTTCAACCCCGAAGAGTGGTCAATGCTCACCCTCCGGGGTTGAATGATGGCTGGGTTTATTGCGATCGCATCAGCCCTGACTCGTCAGGCCACATATCCACCCAACCACCTCCAACCACCGTCCTCGACTACTACACCCACCATTACCGCCATTCAGACCGAGCCACCTGGCAAACCCGCATCGAATCAGGCCAAATCCTCCTCAACGGCCAGCCCACAACATCTGACACCCCCCTAGTAGCCGGACAACGCCTCAGCTATCATCGTCCTCCCTGGCAGGAACCTCCAGTTCCCCTAGATATCGCTACGATCTACGAAGACGATTTGCTGCTAGTCATCAATAAACCGTCAGGCTTACCCGTACTCCCCGGCGGCAATTTCTTGCAGCACACCCTCCTATGGCAGCTCCGCCAGCGCAATCCAACCGCAGCCCCTATTCATCGATTAGGCCGAGGTACTTCTGGGATTCTGCTCATCGCCAAAACCAAGGCGGCCCGTGCCCACCTCAGTCAGCAGATGCGTCAGCGTCAACTAGGCAAAACCTATCGCACCCTCATCGGCCCAGCAGATAACCTACCTGACCAGTTCACCATCACCCATCCCATCGGCAAAATTCCCTATCCCCAATTGGGATACATCTACGGCGCTAATCCAAACGGTCTCGATGCCCATAGCGGCTGCACCGTGGTCCACCACCGTCCTGACGCCACCCTGCTAGACGTCGCTATCCTCACCGGCAGACCCCACCAAATCCGCATCCACCTAGCCACCATGGGCTACCCACTCCTAGGCGATCCGCTTTACATCGCTGGCGGTCACCCCCATCCAGAAGGCACAGCCATACCTAGCGACTGTGGCTATTGGCTCCACGCCCATAAGCTCTCATTCATACATCCCGCAGGCGAATCAATGACACTCACCTGTGCACCACCACCACAATTGCTACCGTAGAGATGACCACAGGTTCACTATAACCGCTACTATCAACTAGGCAGTTTTGAGTTTTGTAGAGCTTTGCTCTTCTCAGCTTGCTGAGCATTTTGAGTTACTCAAAGCAAATAACTTTACCTAGTCAGAGCTGGTTTAACCCTAAAAACTAATAACCAATAACTAAGAACTCAAAACTCCCCCACCGATCGCTATTGCTCTTTCCATTTCACAATGACTACTTCCACCAACCGCATTGAAAAAGATTCCATGGGGGAAAAGGAAATCCCTTCAGCAGCCTATTACGGTATCCAAACCCTGCGGGCGGTGGAAAATTTCCCCATCAGCGGTCTAAAGCCATTACCCACTTACGTAGATGCGTGTTTGCTGATTAAGAAAGCAGCTGCGATCGCAAACGGCGAACTCAACTGCATCCCTACAGAACTATCTCAGGCCATCGTCACCGCCACGGATGAAATCCTCAAAGGCAAGCTGCGGGATCAGTTCATTGTGGATGTGTACCAGGCCGGGGCAGGTACTTCCCACCATATGAATGTGAATGAGGTGCTGGCAAATCGGGCACTGGAACTGCTGGGGGATGAAAAAGGCAACTATAAGCGCATCAGCCCTAACGACCATGTGAACTATGGGCAGTCAACCAATGATGTGATTCCCACAGCGATTCGCATTGGTGGGTTACTGGCGTTGGAGCATACCTTATATCCGAGTTTGGCGGGTGCGATCGCAACACTCCAAACCAAAGCCACCGAATTCCAAGACATCGTCCGCTCTGGCCGTACCCACATGCAGGACGCTGTGCCTATCCGCCTTGGCGAAAGCTTCCGTGCCTGGGAAGTTATTCTCACCGATCACCTGCGCCGTCTGCGCACTGCCGCTCAGGATCTTTGCGTGCTGGGTCTGGGCGGCAGTGCCACTGGTACCGGTCTCAATACCCATCCCCAATACCGCCATCGCGTGGCTGAGCTGCTGGCAGGCTTCACTGGTCAACCCCTCACCAGTGCCCCCCACCTAATGGCCGCAATGCAGAGCATGGCCCCCTTTGTCGCCGTCTCCAGTGCCCTCCGTAACCTGGCCCAAGACCTGGTCAAAATTTCCCACGACCTGCGCTTACTAGACTCAGGTCCTAAAACAGGACTCAAAGAAATTCAGCTCCCACCGGTTCAGCCAGGCTCCTCCATCATGCCAGGGAAATATAACCCTGTTATGGCCGAAATGACTTCCATGGTCTGCTTCCAAGTGATGGGCTACGATCAAGCCATCGCCTGCGCTGCCCAAGCCGGTCAGCTAGAGCTAAATGTGATGATGCCCCTGATCGCCTACGATCTCATCCACAGCATCGAAATCCTTGGCAACACCATCAGCGCCCTCGATAAGCGTTGCCTGGCAGGTATCACCGCCCGCCCCGAACGCTGCCGTGACTTCGCCGAAGGCAGTCTTGCCCTGGTGACAGCCCTCAACACCCACATCGGTTATCTTAATGCCGCCGCCATTGCTAAAGAATCCTTAGAAACCGGCAAGTCCATGCGTCAGCTTGTGCTAGAAAAAAATCTAATGCCCGACGATAAACTAAACGAAGTGCTTGATTTAGAAAAAATGAGCAAAATTCCTGAATAAACCGTCCCCACAACATCCACCAGTCACCAAAACCTGCACATTCATGACCTCATACCAAGCAGCACCCAATCCCTACGAACTCGAATCCGAAGCCTGGTGGGTACAGCAATGGGTGGACCTCCTTAATTCCTATCGCTTCAAAAAGCGCTTAGAACGTGGTCGCCGCTACGCCCGTGAAGGTCACATTCTCCGACTGGATTTCACCGAATCTAAGGTCCATGCCTCAGTGCAGGGAACGGCGGATGAACCTTACAAGCTGTCTATCTGGATTGATCGCTTTGCCGATGAAGATTGGGATTTTGTGGTAGATACGTTATCTCAAAAAGCACTCTACTCAGCACAGCTCCTGGCTGGTGAAATGCCTGCCGACATTGAAAGCGTATTTACCGCCAACGGGTTAAGCCTATTTCCTTTTACCCTGGCGGATGTACACTCCAAGTGCAATTGCCCCGACCCGAAAAATCCCTGTAAGCATATTGCCGCTGTGTACTATCAGCTAGCAGATGCGTTTCGAGAAGAGCCATTCGTTCTCTTTCAGCTTCGCGGTCGTACTAAAGAACAGATTATCGATGCCATTCGTGAAAAGCGAAAACAGCAGGTAGAAGAGAATCCTATAGAAACCATCGCTGAAGACACTGAAGAAATTGTTGTTGCGGCTGAGACAAAATCTCCAACCCTTGACTTAGAAAACTTCTGGCAATATGATGATGCTCTAGACTCATCTCTCGTCGTCATTATCCCAGCGGATCAAACAGTGTTGGATCTCTTAGGGCCAATGCCCCTCCCAGCCAGCGATGCCCAGGTACTAAGTGGCCATTTCACAAGCCTTTATCAAAGCGTTGCCCAACAAGCAATGATGTCGGCCTTGAGTTGATCTTAATTCACTCACTAGAAGCGAGTTCGATTAAGTTTTCAGCTATTAGAGCCTCTAATTGAGCGAGTGATAAGAACATGTAACCAGGAACATAATCAACGTTAACAGCATAAAACTTACCTGTAGAAATTTCTTGTTCTGCCACTGACCGAATAGAACTAAAGAATTTGGGATCGAGCGAGACTTCAAACGATAAAGGAATGTGATACTCAGTGCCATTTAAGATGAATGTCTGTGCAGCAGTCTGACTTTTCTGATCAAACTCATCAGATATCTCGGTGGGTAAAAATTGTCCTCGCGAAATAGCAGAAAAGTATTTCGTCAAACTCTGGTAGGGAATATCTGTATGTCCCACACCATCCCAGTCAAATAGAAGGATTACATCTTCAAAGGCCGAAAAAAGTTCATGACGCTCCATGATGTAACTTTCTAAAATTAATTGTTGACTGGACTCAATCTGGTCTGGACTCAGGTGGTCTAGCAGACCAATTTGCTCAAATAGGCTTAGAATTTCGTCGATGCGAGCGCTAGTAAATAGTGGTGTTGGATGAATATTGTCGACATACATTTCAAAATAGATATCTGCTTGAGCTTTTGTAAGTGCGATAAACCCAATTTGAGTATTACCTTTATCAGGGTCTCTAAAGGTCTTTTGTGCATGGAATGAAGGAATTGAGACCTCATAGACTCGATAGGGTGAATTCTGGTCATGAAGAATTTTGTTGAATATTTTTATTGTATCTCTGGGGAGAGTTCTATAGATGGAATCTCCTTCTTCTTTCGAAGGACGGTATGCGTTGCTCTGTCGATAAATACGATTATCTACGTGGACTGAAACCTTTGCTTCATTGAAGCTAAAGTACTCTATCTCACTAATGTTCGAGTTTTTGAGTACGTCTTCGCTGTATTTAAAGGTGACTTCAAACTCTCCGAAAGTGCTATTGATAATACCTTGCGACACCAACATGTCTGCAACAGCGCTATGGACCTTGGTGAAGTAATCTTCAGTGTTTTCAGAATACTCACATAAGTCCAGGAGGCGTGAATTATCAAGGTAATTTAGAAGCTCGATAGAGCCGTTTAGTTGTTGCTGTTGTAGTGCTTCGAGCAAGTCCTTATGTTTTTGATTAGATAGAATTCCTGCTTCCTTGAGTTGAGTTAGTCTAGCAGCTAAGATCTCGATTGATAGATCCTCTTCAAGTTCCATCCAGCCTGACGCTTGCCTATACAATTGAGATTGTCTTTCTGCCAATGATATTGGCAGAAAGACATGAGTTTGTTCAAACTCAGTAAGAATATCAGTTTTTAGTTGGCTATACACCCGTGTGCTAAGTATTCCTGTTTTATTAAGTTGATCTAACCAACTTGATGTTTCACGCAAATTTACATTTGAGAATTCTTTAAGTTCATCCTCATTTAAGTCGCTACCGATGGCAAATGCAGATGTCACTAACCTGTAAGATTCGGTTGCTCCTAAAGGAGTATTCTGAGCTGAAAAATCATTTGAAAGATTATGCTCATTTAAAGATTGTTGATATGTATTATCAGCGAGGC
The DNA here is from genome assembly GCF_011009555.1 of Adonisia turfae CCMR0081. GTDB lineage: Bacteria > Cyanobacteriota > Cyanobacteriia > Phormidesmidales > Phormidesmidaceae > Leptothoe > Leptothoe turfae. Next base: position 4,131,991 of record NZ_QXHD01000004.1, read on the forward strand.
GACTTAGCAGTTCCGATTTCAATTCCAGGCGTCCCTGTTCTACATCCACTAATGCTTTTTGATAAGCCTCTTCACTTAATAAACCAGCTTCATTCAGGTTCTCAATGATTTCTTGCAATGGTATGGTTGATGACTCATCTGGAAATGTAGCTGTACAGGACTGCCCTATAGAAGCTATTAAAACTATTGCGGTGCTAATTAAACCAAAGAATTTCATGTTTAAACAATGGTAAATCTGCATTAGAGCATTTGGTTTATTTCAAGAATTTTCTTAAAATGTTTTTTCGATAACATACGCGCCTTAAGTATATGCTTCACAAGCCTCTATTGAACTGCAGCGAAACAGGCCATGCTGTCAGCGCTGAGTTGATACTTAAATTACCTATTAGAAGTGAGTTGGATTAAGTTTTCAGATCTGAGAACTTCTAACTGAGTGGGTGTTAAGAACAAATATCCAGGAGTATCATAGCCAACATCAACAGCATAAAACCGCCCTGTCGAGATTTCTTGATCTGCAACTGATTGAATAAAACTAAAAAAATTAGGGTCGAGCCAGTCTCCATTAAACTCTAGGGGGGTGTGATATTGCGTGCCATTCAGGATAAATGTCTGTGCAGCGGTCTGACTCTCCCAGTCAAATTCATTGGATATCTCAGTTGGTGAAAATTGCCCACGCGAAATAGCAGCAAAGTTTTCTGTCAGACGCTGGTAAGGCGTATCTATATCGCCTGACTCCCATTCAAACAAAAGAATTACATCTTTAAAGGCTGAAAAGATTTCATAACGCCGAGTGACATAGCTTTCGGCGATTAACCTTCGGCTGGACTCAATCTGGTCTGGACTCAGGTGGTCTAGCAGACCAATTTGTTCAAATAGGTCCAGAATTTCGTCTATGCGATCGCTAGTAAACTGTAAGGGAGAATGATTCGCTTCAAAACCGTGATCAAAATAGATATCTGCTTGAGCTTTTGTTAGGGCAATAAAGCCTAATTGGTTGGCAAGTTCAGTCGAATCCCCAAACGTTGGTCCAAAATTAGAAACACTATAAACTCGATAGGGAGATGCCTGATCATACAGAACTTTGTTAAAGAGTTTAGTAATGTCTTCAGGTGTAACTCTGTAAGAGTCATTAGGTCCTTCAGGATTTCCTCCGTAGAAATTTCGTTGATAGTAAGTACGATCATTTACTTTTGCTGATAAAATCGCATCGTAATACAAAGAGTCGTCATTAGCTAAAAGTCGATAGCGATCACCATGTTCGCTTGACTCTGCTAATCTCCTATCAGCTTCTAAAATTACTCTAGACTCTTCGTTGACTTCCAACTGGACCTCAAAGTTGTCAATAGGCGTATCAACCACATCATTTTCCAGTAGCATTTCTGCAACAGCATTATATATGGCTAAGAGGTAATCTTCTGGCTGTTTAGAATAACTGCGCAGGTCAATGAGTAATGCTCTGTTGTAATAGTTGAGAAATTGGATGGGATGAGCAATTTCCTCCTGTCTCAGTGCTTCTGTCAGCTTTGTATGATTTTCTTCAGAGAGAATCTCTGCAGCATTAAAGTTTTCAAGTTCGGGAGCTAGTATCTCAGCTGAGAGCTGTTCGTCTAGACTCATCCAGCTTGCCGCCTGTTGATGCAGGGCAAGTTCCGAAGCAATTTCTTCGGAATCAATCTGTGAGTGTAGCTGACGGTAAACTCTCTCGGTAAGTAAATCAGCTGTATTCAGCTGGTTTAACAAGTGGTATAGCCGCTCCTCTAAATCATTTACATGAGAGTTCTGCCTAGCAGTCAACTGTTCAAAGAAACTCTGTAATTGCTGCAAATCATCTTCACTAGGCCCCTCTGTAGCATTTAACCGATCCATTAAATGGCGTAGCTGCTCCACCTCATCCACTGACATCAGGATATCTGCATAACCAGACTCCACTCCTAGATCGAGTCTATATCCGCCTAAACTGCGTTGACTCAAGTCGTCAGCCATACGCTGTAAAATAGCAGCGCGTGATTTATCGTAGCCTTGTGCTAAAGCTGCTCTTAGCTCTTGATAGGTAGCTTCGCTCAAAAGACCCATCTGATTTAGAGTTTGGATACTATCTTGTGTCATTTGGAGCTTTCCCGATGGTAATGCTTCCACCACAAAAACTAGAGTCATCAACAGCATCGCGGCCCCTAGCAAGACCCTGAGCTTCATATCCTGACACCTCCAATAGAGCCTTACCTTATATTAATATATAGTACATTTGAATTGATTGAATTGCTGCTAATTCACATCCACAGTCCAATCAGATTATCTAAAATTGCAATTCACACCTAAACTGCAATCGCTTTTGCGTAACCGGATGAATAAACTGTAGCGATGTAGCATGCAAGTGCAAGCGCTTTGTCTGGTTTACCTCACCATATAACGAATCTCCTAAAATGGGCGAATTCAGGCCTTGAGGAGAGGCTGCATGAACCCGTAGCTGATGTGTTCGACCTGTTTGAGGCATAAACTTCACCCTGGGGTGGTTGCCTGTTTGCAACACTTCAAAGTGGGTCACGCTAGGTTTTCCGTATTCTATATTCACAGATTGTTTAGGCCGTTCGTCAGGGTTACCCCAAAGCGGTAAATCAATCACACCAGCCGTCTTACCAATTGGACGACTGAGAATAGCCTCATAGGTTTTATGTACCTGATGTTTAGCAAACTGTCGGCCTAATTCTTTATGGGCACTGGGAGATTTTGCTAGGACTAAAATACCAGATGTGGCCTGATCCAGACGATGAACAACTTGCAAAAAGTCATAATCAGGCAACTGATAACGAAGACGACTCAGCACGCTGTCCTGGAGATCATGTCTGCGCCCCGGAACCGACAGCAAACCCGCAGGTTTGTCGACCACAATTATCGCATCATCTTGATAGAGAATAGGAAGAGGCACAGTCTCCGCTACTAATATCAGTTTCACCGGCATCCGCGCAATGCGCATCAGGATTTGGCAATCTTTAGGGGAAGCCCCATAAAATTGTCCTGTATAGAAATCTTCTTTTGGCTCTCCCCACCAAAACTCTGCCATGGCAAGAGGCTGTAAAGCATGGGTAACTGCGTAATGTAAAAGTTTGGCAGCAGCCCGTTGGCAGACTTGCTCTAGAGAAGAACTAAAAATACCGCTATCTATAGCTCTTTCCAACAAGACTTCGCCTTCTCCCAATCTTTCAGTTGCATAAGCAACTTGCATTTGGGCCTGCCATTGCCGAGAAAGTGTACTGTACTGCTGTTTGAGTTTCTGTATTTGTTGATCGACTTGGGTAATTTCCTCAATAAGAGATGCGAGTGCCCGATCACGCTCCTGCTTCAAGCGACGGCGTTCAAGGCTATCTTGTTGACTCTCTCGCTTGAGTTCATTGAGGGCATTGGTAAGGGTATCTCCTTGTAAGGTGCTGTAATAGTGGGTGCGTTTGCGATCGCGCCCCAGTTTTCTCTTACGATGCCTTACTTTTAGCTGCTTTACTTGGACCTCATAGCCCTGTAACACTTGCTGATAAGTCATGCGTATGGGCAACTGGTCAAGGATAATCAGCTCACGTTTTAGCTGGTCAAGCGTCGCCAAAGTTTGATCTTCAATGAGCGCTATTCGAGCCTGATTAGATAATGGAGGCACCCAACCCGACACTTGACCTCGACCATCCATCACTCCGGAGAACCCCTTAAGCACCCCCTTATCACCGGTTGCTGTCTGTACCAGGAGCACACCGTATAAGTTACCTTCTGACAGATACTCAGGTGCGGTGACAAGACATTGCATTAGCCCCCTAGCGATTGACTCAATTTCACCCGTGCGAGGTACCTGCCAGACAACATCTGTTTCGGAACACTGAGCCGTGTATGTATAACGAGGTATAGAAGTCGCGGAATCACCTACCGTCAACTCTGATGGGGCATGCAGAAATAGTCCCATAGCTCAGTTAGGGCAATGCTAGCAAGCATAACATCCATCCAGTGCTGGCTAATAGCAACACAGGCACCAACCAAGTCCCCCACTGTACATATAGTGTCTGTGTATTACGTCGATAAATAGTTTCCACTTGGGTGTCAAAGGTCATCGGCTCTGACATCCATTGCGCTCGTCCATGGGGATCTACCACCGATGATAACCCCGTATTCGTACTCCGCGCCACCCAACGATCTGTCGAAATCGCTTGAATAACATCCTGCCCATGGTGTTGTGCCATCATGCGAGGCGGATAGGGATCGTTATTGGATACGGTGAGAATAAACTGGCCTCCCTGACGCACCTGATGACGAAAGATCCAACCATAGGCAGAGTCATAGCAAATGCCCACTGCCGCCTGCCCCAGGGATGTTTCAAATTGTTGGTCCAGCTGGCCTGGGAGCAAATTGGTGCCAATGGCCGAAAGCTGACGTACTAAATTGCCCAAAACAGATGCCAGCGGAATATATTCTCCCAGAGGAACTAATTTGATTTTGTTGTACTGAGTAGTTCCTCTAGGAGAAATTGCCAGCAGACTTTGGTGAAGATAGGTGGGTTTATCGGGTGCTTTGGTAAACGTGCCCAACCATAGGGGAATGCCTGTTTGGGCTACGGCTTCACCAAAGACACTTGTATCTGGGTTCCAGATGGTAGGGATGGCAGCCTCCGGCGTCAGGACAGCATCCACACCTGTAGCCACTAGCTGCCGATAGCTACTTAGGTAACGGTCATCAGCACGACGAAGACCTGACAGCGTTAGCTTTTCTCGACTCGGGATATTTCCCTGGATCACACCCACTTTGATGGCTTCTGCCGATTGGTCTTGCAAAGGTTGCTGATAAAGACCCCAGCCAATGAGGTGCACGATCGCAAAAACCCCCAGCGCCATCACCAACCAGCGACGATAGTCAGCACTCCGTTGCCAGATTTTTGCCGCAGCTACTGCCAATACTCCATTCACCGCCACAATAGCCGCCGTAATTGTCAAATGCCCTGATAGTCGAGCTAAATGCACAATCACCAAATTACCGGGGCTCTGGGTAATTGCTAAAGACGTCCAATATAGTGGGCCCATGCTCCACAGTGCCTCAACACCGCACCATAAAGCTGTACCCACAAAAATTCGACCAGCATTACCCAAAGTCGCGACTCGATTTAGGGCCGCCATCCCCATGGCCCAAGTAATGACGATCCCGGCTCCCCAAAGCGTGACAAACGTGTAGGCAAAGAGTGCGATCGCAACACTTCCTAACCACGGTATTCCCAACCACATCATAGGATGCAAGTGCAGCACCCACTCCAACATGGTGCCGTGATAACCCACACCCCAAATCAGCGCGCATAAAGCACTGTGGCGCAGTCCTACCCCTCGATGGATCATCAACCAAAGAGGTACTAGCACCACCCAAGCCAAGGGCCAAGCAGGCCACAACCCCATTAAAATCCCTGCAATCAGCAGACCTATATACTTTGGCCTTTGATCAGGTTTAGATTTTAAGGTTAAAGGCTCAGCCCAGTGAGATATTGCCATCCTGTACAGACGTCACATGCAACGTTTCGCCAATCCCTTAACCTACAACGAACTCGAATTTAAACTATCGGCTTCTCCCTGGGTTTGTGGTAGATGCAGATGCAAGCCACATTCCTGCTTCAATCCCTTGAAGCGGGTTGCCCGCTCATCGCCATCATCATCCGTCATCGGACGGCTTGAATGCCAATCCCCCACCGTCACATATCCTTGATCAAACAAAGGATGGTAAGGCAAATCGAACGTGGTCAAATACTTATACACATCCCGTGAATGCCAGGACAAAATTGGATGTAGCTTGTAAATATCATTCTGCTGAGCAATCCGGCCTAAGGTTTGGCGATGGGATGTTTGATTTGCTCGCAATCCCGCCAGCCAGGCCCTAGCCCCCAGATCTTTAAGCGCCCGCTGCATAGGCTCCACCTTGCGAATATAGTCGTATCGGTTCAGCGCCTCGACATTATCTTGATCCCACAGTCGTCCATGGAGAGCTTCCATGCGAGCCGGACTCATGGGCGACTGATAAACCTTAAGATTCAGGCCCAGACGCTGGGTTAGTTCCTCAGCAAAGCGGTAAGTTTCTACAGGTAGATAACCCGTATCAACCCAAATGACTGGAATATTGGGCATCACCTGAGTAACTAGATGCAACATGACAGCTGACTGAATGCCAAAGCTGGTGCTCATCACCAGGGACTCCCCAAAGGTTTCAGCTCCCCAAGAAACAAGCTCAGCAGCATCCATGCCATCTAAGGTTTTATTGAGTGCTTCAAGATCTAGCTCGCTTTCTAGCACTACATTTGCCATAGTTTCAGCCGCTCCGTGATGCCGATGTGAGGTGTCATAACTTCCATGGTAAACACGTTCTCGTTGCACGCAGGGTACAACATTATGAATTACGCTTAATGCCATAGAGACCTGCCCCATCATCGCATCATAATGGAAAGGCTTTCTTAAATTTGTTCAGATAAACCAGTCCTAAGCAGGCTTGTGGGACTGTTTAACTGCAACCAGGCGCAGTCGACGATAGTCTGCCACCCATTGGTTACCATCGTACATTTGCGATCGCAAAAGACTTTCCACATCTTGAATGACAGATTCTATGGTCATTTCATTCAAACCTACAAAAAGATTGCTACCAAACATTTTGAGCCAGTTGGCTAAGCCTTGAGTACCGTCATTTAAGGGCGTCGGTCGATCGATTAAGGCGGCAAACGTCACGTCTAGGCCATGGCTTTCTAGCAAGTGAGCATATTCGCCAATACTCGGGAAATACCAGGGGCAGAGTTTTTTCTGCTGTCTGACGGTTTCCACCGCCCCCACAATAGCTTGTACGTTGCCCTTGCCACCAAATTCAACGACCAATTTCCCACCAGGTTTTAAGGCATTAGCCATAGCCTGAACAGCTTGCTCTGGTGGCTTAACCCAGTGCAGCGCCGCATTGGAAAAGATGCCATCCACCGGCTGTGCCACTACAAAATTACGAGCATCAGCGATGGCAAAGGATAGCTGTGGATATTGCTGCTGAGCCTTAGCAACCATGGCAGCATCTGAGTCAATCCCACTGGCAACAGCCCCCGTTTCTGCCAGCGCATGGGTCAGTTCCCCCGTGCCACAACCCAGGTCAAGGATCTGTTGCCCCGACTGCGGACTGAGTAAATCAATCAGAGCTGCACCATATTCCCAAACAAAGCTGTGCTGATTTTGGTAGCGATCAGTATCCCAAACGTGATGGGCATAAACGGTATCGGAAGCCATAGCAACTGGATTTGAAACGATATCTCAAAACTATGGGCAAGCTATTGAGATGTCCAATATATTTTTTAGTATCTATTGATATCTAGAAAGTATTAGAAACCCATTATGGAATTACGGCATCTTCGTTACTTTTTGGCAGTGGCTGAAGAGCTACATTTTGGTCGAGCTGCAGGTCGTTTACAGATGGCTCAGCCTCCCCTAAGTCAACAGATTAAACAACTCGAAATTGAGCTAGGCGTACAACTCTTTGCACGAACGCGGCGCAAGGTATCCTTAACGGCGGCGGGACAAGTACTTCAGCAAGAAGCTCAACAACTTCTACAACAGTTAGAACAGGCTGTCAGCAAGACGCAACAAGCTAGCCGTGGAGAGTTGGGAAGACTTGCGATCGCATTTGTTAGCTCTGCCATGTACAGCCTCTTACCTGACTACCTAAAACAGTTTCGAGAACAATATCCCCATGTGGAAATTGTTCTCCATGAACTCTCCACCCAAGAACAGATTCAAGGATTGTTAGATAGCCGACTGGATATTGGCTTTATGCGTCCCCCTGTGGATCATCCAACTCTACAGGCAAAGCCAGTTTTACAAGAATCATTAGTGGTCGCCTTACCGTTGGGTCATCGACTTGCCTCACAACCAAATCTTTCTATCCAAGAGTTACAGGGAGAGTTATTTGTATTGTTCCCTAGGGCCATGGCTACCCGGCTGTACGATCAAATCATTAGCCTGTGCCACCAAGGGGGTTTTAGTCCCACCGTGGCCCAGCAAGCGGCTCAAATGCAAACAATTTTAAGCCTTGTCACCGCTGAAATCGGTGTGGCAATTGTGCCTGAGTCGTTACAGAATCTCCAGCGCCGAGGGGTATGTTTCATTCCCTTTCAAGAAACGACTCCCCAGAACGACTCCCCAGTCTGAAGTATGTGTCGTTTGGCAACAAAACCAGATAGCTCAGACGACCCATACCTTTTTGCAAGGAATATGGACATGGGGTATTAAGCCTGGTGACGCACCTGCAGTTGCAAATTAAACTCCTGTTCAAAGCAAGCTTTTTTGTCATTAGCACTCCAGATTTCTAGCTCACAGGCATCGTTAGCATGGGTGGGGATAAAGCTTAGAGTTAAGGTATGAGCTTTTGAATCATAGGTGGTTTGAAAACTTGCGATCGCACCTAGCCGCCGCCGATCCAGACCAACCGCTACCCGCAACATAGCGCTGAGCTGACTGACAATCTTACGACTCTTCTTAGTCAAGTCTTTATAGGGATCATGCTTGATCTTGGGTGCGCTCTTGCGATGGTAACGAGCAATGTTAGCAATCAGCTCAATCTCAGTGCTGGTGAAACCCAGTAATTCACCATTCCGGATTAAGTAATAAGAATGCTTATGGTGGGCTCCATGACTGACAAAATGACCGCAATTATGGAGCATAGCTGCTGCCCACAGAATCTCACGTTCCAGAGGTCCCCACTGATGCAAAACACCACGGGTTTGATCAAATAAGGCTAATGCAAATTTGGCTACTAACTCACTGTGGGGTTTATCAACCCGATACTTATGGGCGGCTTTCATAACGCTCCGCTCCCGTACCGATTGTTGATACTGCATCCGGTCTTCAATAAGACCATGGGTGAGCATCCAGTCCACAACCAAGCCTTCTCGCAAGGCATGTTCACAGATGGTGATCCGATCCACACCTAGCATCCGCATTGCTTCCTGTAGAATCACGGCTCCAGGCACAATGATCTCAGCTCGTCGAGACGACATTTCTGGCAGCTTAAGCCGTTCACTAAAACTCATGCGGCGCAGCTTTTGGATACAGCGTTCTAGCTCATTCATGGCCATGGTATACCCATTCATGCGAACAGGAACTGAACCCAACTGATCAATGGCTGTCAAAATAGCCAGGGACTCAATCGTGCCAGATGTGCCCACCAATGACAGGGGTTCGCCATCCACCAGCTTAGCCTTCAGCGCATCGATATTGGGCTCAAGCCGCCCCCGCACATAGGCCTGCAACTGCAAAAACTCTTCGGTACTAATGGGATTGGTGGTCACCATTCGCGCATTCAGCCTAACGGCCCCCACCTTAGTACTGCTGAGAAATCGATGACGTTCCCCAGTACCCAAAATGATCTCAGTGGAACCACCACCAATATCGATAATGGCGTGGGGCTGACCATTGAGTTCCATGCCAGACAGCACACCCAAGTAAATGCGTCGGGCCTCTTCAAGGCCAGAAATTAGGTTGATATCCAAACCAACGTCTTGTTTTACCCGATCAATAAATACTTGACCGTTGTTCGCTTCACGGGTAGCACTGGTGGCTACCGTGACAATATCGTCAGCATGGTGACTATTGGCAATTTGTTTACACCGTTTCAAGGCAGCAATACCTCGCTCCATGGCTTCGTCTGACAAACAATTAGTGCCAGGACGAAAATTACCAAGGCGGACAGTATCTTTCTCACGACCAATAATAGTAAATGCGGGCAACTCTGGTTGAATTTTGACAACAACCATATGAACTGAGTTGGTTCCCACATCAATAGCGGCTAAGATTCGATCTTCCTGAAGCGATTGACGTAGTTCAATCGAGGTGTCTGAAAGACTAGGAACATAGACCATAGAGTCTAAGGGGGCAGTGGCTGAATCAACCATCGTGAGTATTGCACAGGGTGTTATTCATCATACATTTCCAGTACTTTTACCGAAATCAGCAATGCAAGAGCTTATTGTCAGCTTCATATCCTAAATTGGCATTTTTGTATCCTAAACTACATTACGATTAATATTTTCCTATGCATTACGTAGTGGCCAAACAGCTACTGTGCATGGAGAAGCTGTACATTGAGCAAGTATGTTAGCCTCTGAGAGAGGTATCGCTGATTGACAGTGCGCAGTTTGCATGCAATCAGACTAATTAACTTTTTGCCTACAGGAGGCATTTGTGCATGGTTATGGTGGCTCAGGCTCGCCCCAGTGAGCGAGCGGAATTTATTAAACGTACCTACACCCATCTTGCTGGGGCCGTTGGTGCGTTTGTAGTGGTTGAATTTTTATTTTTTCAGCTAGGTATTGCTCGTTTTCTCGCCAATGTATTCCTCGGAGGGGGTCGATTTGGTTGGCTGGCACTGCTGGGTGGTTTTGCGTTATTAGGCTATCTGGCTAGTAATATGGCCGCCAAAGCTGACGATGTTAATGCGCAGTATACGGGTTTGGGTCTTTACGTTGTAGGTGAGGCCATTATCTTCGCCCCCCTACTCTATATGGCGGTCGCCTTTTCAGATCCAACTGTCCTACCTACTGCAGGCATTATTACCCTGTTCCTATTCGGTGGGTTGACCGCAGTCGCATTCACCTCCGGCAAGGACTTCGCTTTTTTAGGCGGCATTCTTAAAGTCGGTGGCATGGTAGCTCTGGGCCTCATTGTTTGTAGCCTGCTGTTTGGCTTCTCCCTGGGGCTATTCTTCTCTTTCTTTATGGTGGCTTTTGCGGCCGCAGCGATTTTGTACAAAACATCCAATGTGATGCATCGCTATTCCACAAATCAACACGTGGCAGCATCCTTAGAATTATTTGCTGCGGTCATGCTCTTGTTCTGGTATGTGTTACGCATCTTGATGTCTTCCCGCCGCTAAGGAAGTATAACTATCCAATTTGCAATGCAAAAATACGGAGCCCTGGCCAGAAGGTCAGGGCTCTTGTCTATTAGTCGGCACCATAAATAGATTCAGATTCCTGTTGACCAAGCAGTGTCACCATTACCCTCTGTCTTTAAAAATTACAGCCCTTTCACCAAATTAAGAATCTCATTCCCAACTGCTTCATAATCTTGCCACCCTCGTTCAGACCGCTGATCTTTGACAGCATAAACTGGTATGCCTTGCATAGCGGCTTTTTGGAACGCAGCTAAACGAGCTATTCCCACATCAAAGGTCGGAATATCAGCTTCCTTAAGTAACTTTTTGACTTCGTCACCTGCACGGCTGGGTTTAGGGGGTATCGCAGTAATCAAAATCCGATACTGGTTAGTCTGAATGGATTTGAGATATTCAATGGTCAACACCAGAGCATCCAGGGACAAAATATCTGGCATGGTGGGTAGCACGAGTAAATCACAGGTATTGGCTAAGGCGGCTAAATCTTCAGTAGTCGGTCGAGCCTGCGTATCAATAATGACATGCCCATAAGATTCAGTTTGGGCTTCGGCCTGCCACTGATCCACCACTTCAAACGGTAATTCACCACGACTGGCCCACCCCAACGCTGAGCAGTTGGGGTCAGCATCAATGAGTAATGTTCTTCCTTTTCCTTGGAAAAATGCGGCCAAGTGAATGGCAGTGGTAGTTTTGCCAACGCCACCCTTGAAGCTGGCGACCGTGATAATCATGCAGTGTTGCCTATCCTGAACTCGGTGTGAACTCGCTATTAGATTAACGATACAGTTGGAGGGTTGCCCATCCAATGGCAGTTACCATACCTCAGTCCCGCTTAACCTTAGCAATGTCAACCGCTCTTTCAATTCAGTTACCAGACTTGAGAGCTACCCATCGGCTGGGATGGCTGATGGGTCAACACTTGCCAGTAGAAACAGTGCTCTTGTTATCAGGTCCTTTAGGTAGCGGCAAAACCACCTTTACTCAAGGCTTAGGGGCAGGTTTAGGTATTGAGCAAACCATTGACAGTCCCACATTCACGTTGATTAATGAGTACTTGACGGGTCGAGTCCCCCTGTACCATGTCGATTTGTATCGTTTGGACAGTATGGGAGCGGATGGTCTTTATCTAGAAACCTATTGGGATGGGGAAGAGGTAGCCCCCGGAATAGTAGTGATTGAGTGGGCCGAACGTCTACGGTATTTGCCGAATAAGCCAATTACGCTTAATTTAGCCTATGCAGGCGATGGGCGTTGCGCCGAAGTTAACTGGCCCCGTGGTTGGCACGATAGCGTATGGAATGACCTACAGGAGGTAGTAAAGCACGATGAAGTACTGGTTGATGAAGTCTGAACCAGATGTGTATAGCATTGATGACTTGGAGCGCGATCGCAACGAAGTTTGGGATGGTGTGCGTAACTATCAGGCTCGCAACTTTCTCAAGTCTATGAAAATGGACGACATCGCCTTCTTTTACCACTCCAATACAAAGCCCCCTGGTATTGCTGGTCTGATGAAAATCAGTGAAGAAATGGTGGTTGATCCCACCCAGTTTGATGAAACCAATAAATATTACGATCCCAAATCCACGCCCGCAGATCCTCGATGGCATACGGTTACCGTTAGTTACATTGAGACTTTCCAGCACTACATCAGCCTCGATGAGCTCAAAGGTAATTTTGAACCCGACGAACTGCAAGTGGTTAAACGAGGTAATCGGTTATCGGTCATGCCAGTCACCGACGATGTGGCAAAACGAATATTAGCACTCGCTAAGGGGTGACATCTCTTATGTATATGACGCAAAGTTGCCCTTAAGGACATTACGCTTCAGTAAAATCAACCGATTTATGCTGATTTTTTGATTAGAACTGCCCTCTACCTGAGAGAACAAAATCGCTCTGGGAAATATAGATCTATTACAACCTCGCCCTTAGCAATCGATAGACAATCACATCCACTAGGGTGAAATTGTCTCTTAATAGCTACTTAAGTGAGATTTTTAGATGTTTTCTCCATAATGAGACAATTTTACCAGAAGCGCATGGGGTGGCAGCCTACCCTATTACTAGTCATTGCAATTTGGCTAGTTTGGAATGGAGCCGTCCTGGCTGCGGATACTACGCCTGAGTCGCTGCCTGAATCTCTCCAGGTAACTGTAGATACCATTTGGGTTTTGTTATGCGCAATACTCGTATTCTTCATGAATGCTGGTTTCGCCATGCTGGAAACCGGTTTCTGTCAAAGCAAAAATGCTGTTAACATCCTCACCAAAAACGTCATTGTCTTTGGTGTTGTTTCTCTCTGTTTCTGGGCAGTGGGTTTTGCCCTAATGTTTGGAGATGGTAACGCGGTTATCGGTTATTCTGGATTCTTTTTACAAGGCCTAGATTTAAGTCCATTAACGGACGAGCACTATAGTGGGGTCTTTGACTCCCTTGCTTGGGCAGGTATACCCCTGGATGCTAAATTCTTTTTTCAATTAGTATTTGCAGGTACCGCAGCAACAATCGTATCTGGCGCGGTTGCAGAACGTATATCATTTTTAGCATTTTTTACATTTAGCGCTGTTCTCTCCCTCGTTATTTATCCAATGGTTGGCCATTGGATCTGGGGTGGGGGGTTTCTACAGACTATGGGGTTTTGGGACTTTTCCGGTTCAACAGTAGTCCATAGTGTCGGGGGTTGGGCTGCATTAACCGGTGCTTGGCTATTAGGGCCACGGGTTGGTCGGTATAGGCCGCATGGTGAAAACACCATACCAGGTCATAACCTTGCGATCTCAACACTAGGTGGATTAATTCTGTGGTTTGGCTGGTTTGGATTTAATGCGGGTTCAAGTATGACAGCAGACCCAGCCATCGCTAGCCGTATTATCCTGACCACAAACCTGTCGGCCTCCACTGGTGCCGTAGCGGCAGCTGTTATATCGTGGTTAATCACCAGCAAACCCAGCCTCAGCATGATTATTAATGGTGCCCTAGCTGGGTTGGTCTCTATCACCGCAGGGTGTGCATATGTCACCTCCATCGGTGCCATTATTATTGGTTTTATCGGGGGCATGTTTGCAGTCTTTGCAGCGGGCTTGTTTAACCAATTACGGATTGACGATCCCGTAGGTGCGCTCCCTGTCCACCTAGTAGGTGGAATCTGGGGAACAATTGCCGTTGGCTTATTTAGCGTTGGTCCTAATATTAATGATTGGCACTCGGAAACATCAGGTCCAGCCCTTGGTTTTTTGCTGGGCGGAGACATTAAACCTGTTCTAATTCAAATTACAGGAATTGTCATTGTGGCTGCGTTTGTAAGCATCAGTACTCTGTTTAGTTGGTTCATGCTCCGCATCATTTTTGGGCTGCGAGTATCTCATCAGGCTGAGTCAACGGGATTAGATCTGAGCGAACATGGGCTCGAAGCCTATCCAGAATTCTCTCAACGCTCTTTACCCCTTAATAATCTTTTCCATTCTGTCAAGGATAATGTCATGAAATCAAACACTTCAACCTTGAACCACTAAAGAATCATGGGGTGTCGCAACATGTTATGTAGCGACTCAAAACTTTGATTACCAGGGGGATAAAGCAATAATTTAAGTCTATTTACCCTGTCTACGCGATGACAATAACAATGACCAATAAACAGTCTGTCATCACCATTAGTGATTTTACGGCAGCAAAACAAAGTCGGCTTTTTGGGCTACTCAAGCAAAGTCAGTTTAACGGGCAGTTACAACTAACCGCCCATCACACTAAGTGGACATTTGAGTTTTATATGGGCCGATTGCTCTATGTCACGGGTGGCAAACAACCAATGCGTCGTTGGTATCGTCATGTCAAACACGCCTGCCCTGACCTTTATTTGGAACTCTCGACTCTCAAATCCGAGTTTAGAAAGTTATCTAAAACAGAGAATCAAAAAAAATTAACATGCTGGGAATATCAACTGTTAGGCTTTTGGTATAGCCAACAAAAAATATCTCGTAAACAAATCAATCAAATCATTGAAAACATTTTTTTAGAAGCCTTCTTCGATATTAATCAGGCCCGTGAAGTGGTCTATCAGGTGCAAACTGACAATCAACTATCACATCAGCTCTTACTGATAAATGCCGAAACTATCATTTACAAAGCCAAAGCCCTTTGGAAATCATGGCTTGAGGCAAAATTAGGTGATCGTTCTCCTGATTTAGCTCCCATAGTCCGTCATCCTCTAGAACTCAAAAAACAGGTTCCTGAACCTCTATACCGAAACCTGACAATGATGCTCACGGGTCAGCAGACCCTCAGAGATCTAAGCATTAAACTCAATCGTGATATTGTCTCCCTTTCAGCGTCTTTGCTACCGTATGTGCAACAGGGTGCAGTAGAGCTCATTGAAATTGATGATCTAGAATCACCAATTTCACCCTCTACAGTACAAGAGCCATCTCCTAGTGGCCCTTTGATTGCTTGTATAGATGACAGCCCCGCCATTTGCCGAGCATTAGAAAGAGTTTTAGGCACAGCAGATTATCAGACTCATTGTGTCCAAGATCCATTAAGAGCGATCGCCGTATTGTTATCCAAAAAACCTGCATTAATATTTCTAGACCTTGTGATGCCTGGAACCAACGGCTATGAGCTTTGTAGTAAGCTAAGAAAGATATCCTGTTTTAAAGAAACACCGGTTATAATTCTGACTGGGAACGATGGAGTAATTGATCGAATGCGTGCCAGGATGGTAGGTGCATCCGCATTCTTGAGCAAGCCAATTAATCCACATCAGGTATTATCAGTCGTTGAAAGACAACTTTCTAAACACGCTTCAGTTGAAATATAGATAGTTTTATTATCCAATTTTGGGAATAATTCTATTTCTTTAGATATAAACTATCACTCAGGTCTTAAAGCTGGGAACACTGCTAACAAGTTTGTTCTAGGCATTCATTACAGGGTTTGCTCAAGCTATTTTTTTGTTTATTGAAATTGGATAAATCCATGGGAATTGCACTAGTTGTTGATGATTCTAAAACTATTTTAGAAATGCTGGCTAAATGTCTGTCACAAGATGGCTTAACCGTAATGACAGCAACCAATGGTGCCGATGCCTTGGCAAAACTGAGTACCCAGACACCTGACATTATCGTGTTAGATGTAGTCTTGCCCGATCGTAGTGGATTTGAAATTTGTCGCGATCTTAAAGCAGAAGCTACAACCAGTGCAATTCCCATCATTATCTGTTCTACAAAAGATACTGATATGGATAAATTTTGGGGAAAGAAACAGGGAGCTGATGCCTATCTCACAAAACCCATTGATCAAGCAGAGTTATCTAAAACAGTTAAGCAACTGATTGGCCACTAGGGAAAAGTTGTCAGTTTTACCATCAATTCTGTACCAGCTTCTTGATGGGACTAGACAAATGGAGATCATAAAAAACAACTATGCAACTGTCTACACAGACATCATCTCAAGCATCAGCTGTAGATCAGTACCTAAAATTTAGCCTACTGAATGATGTGACGGCACTGTTACCGATAAGTCAGTTAGCAGCAGCCTTAAAGATTGAAGTTTCTCAGATTACCGCAATCCCACATTTACCACCTTGGATCATGGGAGTTTATAACTGGCGCGGTGAGATTCTATGGCTAGTAGATATAGGTCATCTGCTTGGAGGAAATCCCTTACATCAACAACCCACACTAACTACACACTACAATACTCTACTCTTAGAAAAATCATCGATAGAGACACCCGAGCGATATCATCTCGGCTTAGTTGTTCATCAGATAAAGGGAATAGAACTATTCTCTCTCGATACCATTCAGTCTCCATCAGTTATATCTGAAACGCTTGTGCCATTTTTACGGGGTTATTGGTTAGGAGAAGCCGGTGAAATGCTTATTCTCTTGGAAGGCTTATCAATTTTTGACCACATGCCCGTTTAATTAATCACACTATTCAACCTATCACTTGAGTTCAAGAGTTTTCTATGACATTAAGCACACCCACACATTCTGACAGTGGTGATTTGCCTACTGAAGACACCACCAAGATGCAGTCTGATGAACTATTCGCTAGTTTAATCACAAAACCTCGCTCAGAAACAGTATCACGTTTACCTATACAAAGTCAGTCTATATCTCACCAAGGTAAACTCAGAGTCTGGTGGCATCGACTGGGGCTAAAGACAAAAGCATCACTATTAGCCATATTACTAGGTACGTTTCCTGTCATTAGCGTGGGTGCGATCGCCTATAACATTGCCAACCAGGGAACCTTTGAAAAACTCCAAGAGCTAGAAACAGTACGCGTCAATGATCTACAGTCAGCAGTAGCACTCTTCATGAAAGAACGCTACTCAGACATTCAGTTTTTAGCTAACTTAGAGATTTTCACTGATCCTCAGCTACGGAGCACCATCACTCCAAAACAAAAATCTGAGAGCCTCGACCAAATGATGAAGGCCTATGATGGGGTTTACAGCAGCATCGCGTTTTTTGATCTTGCTGGTAATCCCATTGCTCAAACCTCCCAAGGGAAAAAACTGTCCAACCACCTTAATCGTTCCTATATTCAAGCCGCTAAAGCCGCTAACGGCGCAATTTTGAGTCAGCCACTAATTTCCACCACCTCTGGTGAATTTAGTGTGTATTCAGCCTCTGTTGTCAAAGATAAGTTAAATGGGCAACCAATAGGATATATCCGTGCACGGATTCCCATTGAAAAATTAGGAGAAATTCTCAACAATTTTGGAGATGATGGCCATAAGTTTTATCTAGCTAGCGAATCAGGGGATGTCTTTTTATCTCCCCAGGCAGGTTACATCATACCAGTGAATTCCTCCGGTCAAGAAGTAGATCTCTCTGAATCCACTGACATTGAGATCTTAACTCTAGCAAAGATTTTTCCCGATATTGCGGGCATTGTCCAGGGTGAGCGTGGTAAAACTGTAAAAGCTAGCAATAGCCTAACTGAAGCTCCAGAAATCGTTGCTTTCTCGCCATTTATAGCGACAGAAAATCTATCTAACTTAAATTGGAGTGCAGTCACTTCAGTTGACTTAGCCGTCCTACAAGCCACTCAGCGGCGATTGTTTTTTGCGATCGCCCTAGGAACATTAGCCGCAGCAGGGGTGGCAACAGGTTTAGCAATTTGGATAACTCGACGCTTCACCCAACCTATTTTGCGGGCTGCCGACGTTGTCAATAAAATCGGAAAAGGGGATCTGCGTACGCGACTAGACGTTACTGGGCAAGATGAAATTGCTCAGCTTGGTAACAACATCAACCAAATGGCTACGCAGCTCAAGCAGTTTAACAATGAACAACAGACTACTGCACAGCAATCAAAGCTGTTGGCATCAGCTACGTCAATTACAGGCGATTTAGACAGTGACCACAATCAAGCCCAACTAAATCTGTTTGTTGAACAAGTACGGACCTTCCTCCGCTCCGACCGTGTTGTCCTATACCGCACCAAAGATGCCCAAATATTAGGCCAGAATGAATCCGTTACAACTAGCCAGCTTAGTATTCTTGATGAAACAGTACCGTCCCTATTCATCTCACAAACAGAAATTGAGAACTATATCGATGGTCAACCGTTAATCGCAGATGATGTTACTATTGCCGATTTAACAGACAGCGTACGTCAGCGGTGGCACGTCCTCAATGTTAAATCTGCCTTGGTGATACCAGTTGTGAGTCAGGCTCGCCTGTTTGGCTTGTTGGCAATTCATCATGTGCAAGGGCTACACATTTGGACAGAGACAGAAATCCACTTCTGTAATCAGCTAGGTCGACAGTTGGGTGTCTTAATGACCGTTCAACAGGTTTCTTCCCTAGCAGCGGAGCAGAAATCCTTAAAAGAGAACTTACAAAAACGTGCTTTAGAGCTGATGCTGGAAGTTGATCCAGTCAGTCAAGGTGACCTGACCGTCAGGGCCCAAGTCACCGCCGATGAAATTGGTACTATTGCCGATTCGTATAACGCTACGATTACTAGCTTGAAGAAAATTGTCGGACAGGTGCAAATTGCTTCGCAGCAGGTATCAACCACAGCCAGTCAAAATGAAGCTTCTGTCCAAGATCTTTCTCAAGCCGCACAACAACAAACCCAAGAAATTACAGCCGCGCTTGAGCAATTAGATCAGATGGTTGCCTCTATTCGAGCCGTAGCCGCCAACGCAGACCAAGCTGAAGCTATTGTTCAACAAACAACTGCCACTGTAGAATCTAGTGATGTTGCCATGGATCGGGCAGTAGAAGGGATTCTAGCCATTCGAGAAACAGTAGCCGCCACCGCAAAAAAGGTTAAACGTCTGGGTGAGTCATCACAAAAAATCTCAGGTGTCGTTAACCTAATTAACGAATTTGCTGCCCAAACTAATCTATTAGCGCTGAATGCATCTATTGAAGCCGCTCGGGCTGGCGAAGAAGGACGAGGTTTTGCAGTTGTTGCAGATGAGGTACGTTCATTGGCACAACAATCCGCAGAAGCAACCACCGAGATCGAGAACCTGGTCGCCGAAATTCAAGCAGAAACCAATGAGGTGGTAGAGGCCATGGAAATGGGAACCGAGCAGGTAGTCGTAGGAACTCAGCTAGTAGACAAAACACGTGAAAGCTTAAACAGCATCGCCCAAGTCACTACTGAAATCAAAGACCTCGTCAATTCGATTAGTCAAGCCACATTCTCCCAATCTGAGAGTTCAGAAAATATGACTAAAGTGATGAAGGATGTAGCCAACATCGCCCAGAAAACATCAGCTGATGCCAACACTGTCTCTACATCTTTTAGAGAGCTACTAGAAATTTCTCAAGCTCTACAGGAAAGTGTGCGTCAGTTTAAGGTGAGCTAGCTCCAAACTATTGTTTCAATCTTGACCCCTCAATGCTCTGCAGGCTATGACCATCGATCCTGAGATTCGCGATCAGGCTTATCAATTTTTTATTGAAGAAGCGTCTGAACTGCTAGACATCATTGAAACTGGCCTGCTTAGCCTGCGCCAAGACACTAGTGTACAAAGGGTACATGAGCTGATGCGAGCAGCACACTCCATCAAAGGAGGAGCTGCCAGTGTCGAACTAGATACCATTAAAATCATTGCCCATCGGCTGGAAGACTCACTAAAAGCGTTGTACAGCGATACAGTAGTGGTGGACGCAGAGTTAGAAACTTTGTTTTTACGTGCCTATGATTGCTTACGCCATCCCCTGCAATCACAGATTGACACAGGCAAATTTAATGAAAAACAAACTCTAGTTGCATTTGAGAGTATTTTTAATGACTTGGAGGAATACCTTGGACCAGCATTACATGCTACAGATAGCTTTATGCCTAGCTCTGCCGAGCTAGGCATAGATATTGTCGCCTCACTTTTTGAGGTCGATGTGGCTGAAGTATTAACACAACTGCGCACCTTAATTACCGATCCTCAAAACTATGATTGTGGGCAAGAGCTACAGATTCAGCTTGAGATTCTAACTGGATTTGCCGAAATTATAGATATACCGAAATTTACAGAGATTACAACCCTTGCTCAAGCAGCTGCAAACAGATATCACGATCAGCCATTACCTGTAATTGAACAAGTTATAGACAATATAGAACATGCTCGCCAAGCTATCCTTGCTGGGGAGCGAATTGCAATTGGCGAACCTTCAAAGAAGTTATTGACATTAGCAGAAGGCAATATAATTGAGCTTGATGAACCAATTCATACTCATATCTCCGAACATATCGATGACCTGGATTTGTCTAATCTCAACCTTGATATGTTGGAACCTCCAAACAACTATGAAATAGAAAAAACAACCTCTGCTCCATCAGACAGCTCAGCCAACCAAATTTCGGCTTTAGAAGAAATCTGGTCCATAGAAGCTTTAGAATTCCCTTCGGTAGAAAAGATAGAAAAGGGCGACAATTCAAAGCTTATACAACCTGATGTCAATGCCTTAGCAGACATATGGGGCAATCCAGAATCAACAGACAATAACTTCGATGTAGAAATAACAGATTTTGAAGCTGTTATGGCAGATGCTCCAACGGAGTCAATCTTAGATTCTTGGTCAACTCCGTCTACTCCAGACCTTGAAATCTCTACAGATGCCACAGATAGCCCTGAGGTTTCTATGGCAAAAAGTGTTGGAGGTGCAGATATTATTTCTAATAATATTGAAACCACTGTAACCAACATCAGCGAAATCTATGATTTGCTACCAAGATTGCCCCAAGCGGTACAGCAAAAACCTTCCAAAAAGAAGAAAGCTCCAGTTAAATCAACTACACAATCTAGATTGTCAGCCAAAGTTGCCCTAGATCGTCTAGAGCGAATGAACAATTTAGTAGGTGAGTTAGCCATCAACCGTAACAGCTTGTCGTTGCAAAATGATCAATTTCAACGCACAGTTCATCGACTCGGCCAACGATTCTCTTCATTCCGAACCATTGTCCGACAGTTACAGAGTATCTCTGACCAAATCTTGGTTTCTCCTAATCAACACCGATCTAGCACGATTATTCGCACTGAAGATAGTACATTTGACTCTCTTGAAATGGATAGCTATAGCGAAATTAATTCGCTACTCGAAGGAGTGCTAGAAGAAGTATTTCAATTGGCAGAATCGGTTGATGATGTAGCCCTGTTTGCTGGCCAATCAAACCGATTGTTAGAACGACAGCGACGGACTCTCAATCAATTGCGGGATGAGCTGATGTGGTCACGCATGGTTCCCCTAGATCAAGTCTTAAAGCGATTCCCTCGGGTGATTCGAGAACTCTCAAATACATATCAGAAACCGGTTGAACTTAAACTAACAGGCACAGATGTTTTAGTCGATCGCGTCATGCTTGAAAAGCTCTACGATCCGCTACTACATCTGGTACGAAATGCGTTTGACCACGGCATTGAGCCCCCCGATAAGCGGCAAACATTGGGCAAACCTGACCAGGGTACTATTGAGGTTCGAGCATTCCATCAAGGTAACTATACCGTTATTGAAATTGACGATGATGGTCAAGGTTTAGACACTGACAAGATTGCTCAACGAGCAATTGAAGCGCAAATGATTGCTCCAGAGCAGGTAACAACAATGACAAAACAGCGCATCCAGCAGCTAATCTTTGAACCTGGTTTCTCCACCGCCAATCAAGTGAGTGAACTCTCAGGGCGTGGTGTAGGTCTAGATGTTGTAAGAGAGAGCTTACAAACGTTTAATGGTAAGGTATCAGTAACCACCAATAAACATAAAGGTACCGTATTCTCCCTAAAAATCCCTCTCACCCTTACCCTTACAAAACTGGTAGTTGGCAGTGTTGGGACGACAGCCATCGCCATCGCTTCTGACAGTATTGAGGAAATTATTAGACCTGCTGCTGACCAACTTAAACAGTCTGGTGGTCAACGATTTCTCCATTGGAGATCGCAACTAATCCCCATATATCAATTAGCTGAGCTTCTCAACTATCAGTGCCAGGTTCCCAAGCAGCTACCCAAGGAACTGCAAACGGGCCAGACAGTCAGAGGACAACAGCAAACCATGCTAATCATTGAGCAGGGGCAAGGATTATTAGCCTTAGGCCTGGAACAGATCGTCACAGAGCAAGAACTAGTCATAAAACCGATGGGTAAAGCCATTGCCACCCCTAGCTACATTAACGGTTGTACTGTTTTAGCCGACGGTAGCCTAGTGCCTGTCATTGACGGAGCGGCTCTAGTGCAGTTTAGTACAAAACTCTCGCTCCCAATACAGCCCCAACCTCAGTATGAGCATCATTCCCAAACACTGATGATTATCGATGATTCATCAGCACTACGGCGCACTTTAGCGTTAACGCTACGTAAAGCAGGTTACCAGGTGCTACAGGCAAAGGATGGTCGTGATGCGCTGGACCAATTACAGAGAGGGGCGCTACCAGAATTAATTATCTGTGATGTGGAAATGCCTCGCTTAAATGGATTTGAATTTCTCAGTCATCGTCGGGCTAATTCCTCATGGACTCAGATCCCAACAGTGATGCTGACATCACGTGGTAACCATAAGCACCGAACGTTAGCCAAACATCTAGGTGCTAACGATTACTTTACTAAACCCTACATTGAGAAAGATTTTGTAGGTGCGATCGCAACTCTTCTCCAAAAGCCATGACACGCCAAACATCTACCGCCACCATCAACTCACTTAGACTCATTGTGATGAGTCTAGGAGAATTAACCCTCGCCTGTCGTATTGAATCTGTTTATAAAGTTGTTAGCCACTCCCAAGTTCACAGTAGCGGTTTAGGATACACAGGAGTAACCCATATCGATGATCATGCTGTTGTCGTAATTGATCTACATCACAAACTATTCAATATACCCACTGCCAATAAACATGGATATTTTGTCATCCTCAAACCTCAGGTGGGTGACCTCTTGGCTATTCCTGTAACAACTTCACCCAATCTAATGGATATTCAACGAGACCACATCAGGATATTACCAGAGTCTTACCGACAATCTGACACGCTTGCAATTGCCAGCCATGTCGCTGTTGTTCCCCATGGAGAGGATACTCTCACCCTATTCGTAATAGACGAAAATACGTTGATCTAAAACACAATGTAAACCGGAAAATCTTTTTGCTCAAACGCTTATAGGTTTTGGGAGTGTAGCCAATCCAATAGCTGATCATGCCTATAGATGTGCACTTTGTTTTGTGAGCTTTCCTTGATCATATCGATTTATGCTCTGGTGCGATGGCCGCAGACTTGATCGTTCCAATAAAGTTGTTAGCCAAATATTTTCCTCTGGAGGTAGAGGGGGAATTGGAGATCGCTCATAGTCAATTGAAAAATAACAAGGAGACCGCAAACACGCTTCATCAAGTGCCCGTTTGAGATCCACTGTGCAATATGCCTGAGCCCCTACATCGTCTTGGGGATAACTTAAAGGTAACTTCAGGGGGGGAATCGGCGCATTCACTTGCCAGGCATACAAATCTGCCTTTGGGCGCTGATCACTACGGCTCACCAACACTCGATAATCAACATTACCTGCTGCATAGGCAGAAATTGGCTCCCATCCTCGTAGCAAGTCTATCTCGACAAAGTGAGTATCACTGCCAAAGATAGCCTCACAGCGCTGCTCATAATTTTCACGACCACGGCCAGGACGTTTCTTTTGAGGCGTTAACACTTCGATGATGGTAACCGTCCTACCAATTTGACAATCGAGAATCTCAATATAGTCCTCTTGTATGGTTTGCGGCACCGCAATGTAGGTAGGAATTGGTTGCTGATGGGAAGCAGCGACATCATTGGTCGGTGGACTATTGGGAGAACAGTCATGGGCCAACTGCCCAACGACTAGACTATCTTCACCACTAACGCGATAGACCCGTTTGCGGATGAGGATACTGTATCGGTCAGAAACTTCTTTCTGTAAGAGGTTGGCCAGGGCAGTTACAAACTGTGGATGAATTTCAGGCCAAAGATCAGGGTGCTCTAGGTAAGGGTTCATGCCGGGGAACATATCAGGCATTAACTATCCTCTAAATTTCGATAGCGGAGCGTTATGACAAATCAGATAAAACGGCTGTTGGTCCTGTTGCTAACCAAACTGCATGGAATGAACCTCATAAAATTTTAGCAAGAAGCCATATTAGTATCCACCAAGCGTTCATAGTTATGTACTTTTTAGATCAAGGTTCACTTGGTGTATCTGTAGATACTTGACCATCATTAAAGATGAAGATTTTATAAAGTCAATGGAAATACAGTGTGGCAAAACTACTTTAAACAGTGAATCAGTTGTCTTAGCTGTAGGACTTCATAAAATCTTTTCAGGGGGCTCATCAGCCAAACAGGATTTTAATAAGACTTTATTAGTAGTAATTTTTGCTGAAAAACAGGCTGAAGTCAGCTTTGTAAGGAATTATGGAAATCTCAACCAATGGATGGATAGTAATCGCTGTAATATTGGCGATTTTGGGAATTGGGGGCGGTGCGATCGCAACTACAATTCTCCAGCCCTTGGGGCCCAACATCCCCTTCACCACCCCGATCACTGATATCTCCACACCCATTGGTGGTGATGCACGTCATCAGTTCAACCAAGGCATCTGGGCCTATCGGGAAAAAGCATATGCTCGAGCCATTGACTGCTTTACTAAGGTCATCGAAGCTGAACCTAATTTAGCAGAAGCATTTCATAATCGAGCACGGGCTCAAGCAAATCTGGCAAAAACACAAGCTGCCGCTAGCGATTTTGTCACTGCTAGCGACATCTATAGCCGCCAAGGTAGTCGCTCAGGTATCAATTGGATTAAAACCGACCTTAATGTCTTGACTAACCTTTAGATAGAAGATCACAGACATCCTTCGTTCTTTTTGTTACAGCTTAGAATACCTAAAATCGGTCACTGGTATATTCAGTCAAATTTTGGGTATTCCTGTAAAAAGGATTTGAAGTTGTAGTGAATGCCTATTGCAGTCGATCGTTTAACCAGCAAACTTTGTTAAATTGCAGACATATTAGGGAAATTATGTAGGCATTCTGACTTAGGTAAGCCAGCGATAGCATCAAGGCCTCCTAAGGAATTGGCCGTACAACTTGTGATTTCTATTACAAGTTGCGTCTGCTCTGCTGTGCCCTCAACAAAGGTCTGGTCTTAAGGAAGCACGTAGTTTATAAACATTTCACATTGTGTTGGCGTCTTACTAGTTCAAAAGTATTATGCGAATTTTAGTTACCGGTGGAGCCGGTTTTATAGGTTCTCATCTCATTGATCGCCTAATGGCAGATGATCATGAGGTTATTTGTCTAGATAATTTCTATACTGGCCGGAAGCAAAACGTTTTGCAGTGGTTGAATAACCCCAAGTTTGAGCTCATTCGCCATGATGTTACTGAGCCTATTCGGCTAGAAGTCGACCAAATTTATCACTTAGCCTGCCCTGCTTCACCAGTGCACTATCAGTACAATCCGGTAAAAACCATCAAAACTAATGTGATGGGTACCCTCAATATGCTAGGTCTGGCCAAACGAGTCAAAGCTCGTTTTTTCCTAGCGTCTACCTCCGAAGTCTATGGTGATCCTGAAGTTCATCCTCAGCCAGAAGAATATCGAGGCAGTGTGAATACCATTGGGATTCGTAGCTGTTACGACGAAGGTAAGCGGGTCGCTGAAACTCTCGCCTTTGATTATCACCGTCAAAATGACGTTGATATTCGGGTAGTACGCATTTTTAACACTTACGGCCCACGTATGCTCGAAAACGATGGTCGGGTAGTTAGCAACTTTATTGTGCAAGCACTGCAAGGTAATCCTCTGACTGTATACGGTGATGGTTCTCAAACCCGCAGTTTCTGTTATGTGTCCGACTTAGTAGAGGGCTTTATTCGTCTTATGAATGGTGACTACATTGGTCCTATGAATTTAGGGAATCCAGGTGAATACACTATTTTGGAACTGGCTCAGTCTATTCAAAAAATGATTAACCCTGATGCTGAATTGAAATTTGAACCCCTGCCCCAGGACGATCCACGTCGTCGTCAGCCAGATATTACAAAAGCTAAAACCATGCTGAATTGGGAGCCAACAGTGCCCCTTCAAGCAGGTTTGAAGCTGACCATTGCGGACTTTCAAGCTCGCTTAGAAGCAGCGGGTAACCTGGCTATGCCGACAACGGCAACGTCATCTTCTTAGATGATTGGCCCAGGTTACGGTTAAAACGCCTTTCTGTATTCTCCTCGGGTTCCTGGAACCCGAGGACTAGAACAACAGATAGCGCTGATTACGGTTAATTTCATTGGATTTATCTTTTAAGTAAGGAGTATTTATATGCGTGTTTGCGTTATTGGTACAGGCTATGTCGGCTTAGTTACAGGTGTATGCCTTTCCCACATTGGTCACGACGTTATCTGCGTTGATAACAATGAGGAAAAGGTCAAATTGATGCAGTCTGGGCAATCGCCTATTTTTGAGCCGGGACTGTCTGAGCTGATGCAATCTTCCATGGAAGCTGACCGCTTAACGTTTACCACTGACCTGGCAGCAGGCGTTTCCCATGGCGATATTCTTTTCATTGCTGTTGGTACCCCCCCTCTACCGACCGGTGAAAGTGACACTCGCTATGTTGAGGCAGTTGCCCGGGGCATTGGAGAGCACCTGAATGGTGGTTATAAAGTAATTGTCAACAAGTCCACAGTGCCCATTGGCTCTGGTGACTGGGTCCGCATGATTGTGATGGACGGTATTGCTGAGCGTAAACAAGTGCCAGTGGGTGCCGGTGCTCCTGCTGGCAAGCCTGAGGCTCCCTTGTTTGATGTTGTTAGCAATCCTGAATTTTTACGTGAAGGGTCAGCAGTCTATGACACTTTCAATCCTGACCGGATTGTTTTAGGTGGCAGCAATCCTAAGGCAATTGCCATGATGAAGGAGCTTTACGAGCCTATCGTTGAGCGTAAATTTGCCGAAGAACAAGAAGCACCTCAAGTACCTGTTTTGGTGACTGATCTCAGCTCAGCTGAAATGGTGAAGTATGCATCCAACGCATTTTTGGCCACTAAGATTAGCTTTATCAACGAAGTCGCTAACATTTGCGATCGCGTTGGTGCTGACGTAGTACAAGTTGCCCAAGGTATTGGTCTAGATTCTCGCATTGGTAGTAAGTTCCTCCAAGCTGGTATTGGCTGGGGTGGTTCTTGCTTCCCTAAAGATGTATCAGCCCTGCTGCATACCGCTGATGACTACGGCTATGAAGCCCAGCTATTGAGAGCCACCATTGATGTCAACACTCGACAGCGCCTACTCTCCCTTGAAAAATTACAGCAGATGCTGAAAATCTTAAAGGGTAAAACCGTCGGACTATTGGGTCTAACCTTTAAGCCCGACACCGATGACATGCGCGATGCACCTTCTTTAATTCTGATTGAACACCTCAATCGTTTAGGAGCCAAAGTCAAAGCCTACGATCCCATTGTTTCCCAAAGTGGCATGCGCAATGGCATGACCGGCGTGATTGTAGAAACTGACGTTGAGCGTCTAGCTGATGGCTGTGATGCGCTGGTGCTCGTAACGGATTGGCAACAGTTTAAGGATTTGGACTATGGCAAGATGGCTAGTCTAATGAATACTCCTAACCTGATTGATGGCCGGAATTTCCTTGACCGTCAAACCTTGGAAGAGGCTGGCTTTACCTATTCTGGTGTTGGTCACTAATTTTCCTTTAGAGGGAAATTACACTCCCTCTAATTAATTAATAATTTTCTAAAGGGGCGCTATCTAATAGATAACGCCCCTTTAAATTAGGCAATGTCTATTTATTTTTAATTGAACGCGTATATACGTTGACGCCCAGTGACTAATTTCTAACATCAGGGGAAGCCCAGCGATCGAGCGCCCGCTTACCGCCCCAACGGGCAACAATTTCATCATCATAATCATCGGCAAGTCGCACTACTGTGGTCACCGAATGTTTGAGTTCAATGCGATCGCAAGTAGACCCCACTAAACTGTGCTCAAATACGATATCGTCTTCACTATCCAAAGCAAAACGTCCAAACAAGATATTGTCATTAGCCCGTAGTAGATAGTACGTAAGCTCTGAAGTAGCATCTACATCAGTAACTACATAAGATCGTGTAGTAATCAACGCTTCACTTTCTCCCCAGGGAACTACACGGGTAGAAGCTACCGCTGAGCCAATAGTAATAATAAAAAGAGGTTCATCTTCGAAAGCTACCGTCGCTTCCCCAAATAACTCATCCATCCAGGGGGCAATGCGTTCGTAGCAAGTTTTCTGAGCTGAACTTTGAAAATCCATGAAGCGGCAGCAAGATTGACGACTGGTGGAGATATCTCCCGATATCCAAGCAACATTCTCTCACCTATGTTTTACAGGTGCTCAAAAGTTTCTTGATGATGTTACGGCAATGAAGGCAGTATTAAACTTATAAAGCTTTCCACACTCACAAAAAGTATCCCGACATTGACTAATTTGTCTGATTCTTCGTTAGAGCCATCGCCAGATAACCTGCCAGAGTTTGATCAACTCGCAGCCGATCTCTACTACGGGCAGGCACAGGCCAGCTTAAAACAAGTCATTGACAGTCTAGATTTAACCCCTCGAGAACGCGAGGGTCTGCAGCCTGAAATCAATAACTTGCTTGGCTTGCAACACAAGTTAGAGCAAGGCTCTCTGCATATTGCAGCCTTTGGTATGGTGGGCAGGGGAAAATCCTCATTGCTCAATGCATTAATTGGGCAGTCTATTTTTATTACGGGACCACTGCACGGGGTAACCCAGGATGTAGCCAGTGTAGATTGGCAGTCGGTCTCTAAAGATAGCTCGATTCACCGGGTGTCTGTAGGTGACAAAGCAGGTAACACTGGAGCGTCCGTCGAACTCATTGATACACCAGGAATTGATGAAGTTGGCGGTGAACAACGTCAGCTACTAGCCGAGCGCGTAGCCCAGCAGAGCGATCTAATTCTATTTGTAATATCAGCCGATCTGACTCAAGTGGAATACGACGCGTTGGGATGGTTACGCCATGCAGGCAAACCAATTTTGCTAGTTTTCAATAAAGCTGATCAGTACTCGTTAGAGGAACAGACATTACTGCTCAAGAAAATTCAACAACGGGTTACCCCCTTAAGCATATTGACTGAAGACATTGTGTTGGCAGCTGCAGCCCCACTAACCACAACAGTAGTGCAAGACTCGAAAGGTGTGCGGCGGCGGCAGAACACCCGAGGCACCCCCGATATTCAGACTCTGAGGCTCAAAATATTAGATGTACTCGAACAAGAGGGTAAAGCCTTAATTGCTCTCAACACGCTCTTATATGCAGATGACGTACAGGCGAAGTTAGTTGCACGTAAGCTAGAAATTCGTCAGCGCCGAGCTAATGACCTGATCTGGCAAACCGCCCTGACTAAAGCCGTGGCAGTAGCCGTAAATCCAGTGTTACTCGCCGATATGGTTGGCGGCATCACAGTAGATGTAGGTCTTGTAGTGGGCTTATCTAAACTTTATGGGTTACCCATGACCCAACAAGAGTCTTTGAAACTTTTGCGGACAATTGCCCTATCCACCGGCAGTCTCTCCGCCAGCGAACTGCTGATTACCTTAGGGCTAAGCTCTCTGAAAAGTATTTTAGGAGCAGCCGGTTTAGCAACGGGAGGATTAAGCGTAGCCCCCTACTTCTCAGTAGCCCTAACCCAAGCAGCTGTAGCAGGTGTTGCCACCTATGCCATCGGCCAAGTTACACGTACATATTTGATAAATGGCGCAAGTTGGGGCGAGCAAGGCCCTAAGGCAATCATTACCAAAATTGTGAATAACTTAGATGAAACATCCATAATGGCTCGCCTCAAACATGAACTCAAGCAAAAACTTAATCGGACGTAGTTTGCTTGAATCATATGTCGCTATCCTAACAATGAGAAGCTTCAAGGCTATAGATCTCAGTCTAAAATTTATCGCTGCCTAAAGGACTTCGTTAGTTAGTTTTAGGAAACTACATGTTCTGAAAGGCTGGCTTGAGCTGTTGCTTCTCTGCCGATAGACTATATCGGTCGACTATCCATCAGTGAGTTCGTTGCTGACATTTAGTCGTCCCTAAACACGTGAATTCATTCGCTGTCTAATAGTATTCCTTTTTACAATTGCCCATGCATCGGTTTACCGTCGAAGTTATTTCCCAAACACCTAACCCACAGCAAACCATTTACGCTGCGATGCACCAGGACTATGCTGAGGGTTTTGTTTGGAACGATCGCCAAAACTGGCCTTCTGAAGAGAAATGTGGTGACCTAATCATTCGAAATTTACTAAGAGGCGGACGGGGACACTATGGCCCCCTAGAACACCCTCAAATCATCTTGAACTGTGGCTGGTTCCCGCATTCCACCATGCAACAAGTGCGCACCCATCGAGTCGGGGTTTCCTTCGATGTTCAGTCTTTTCGCTATACAGGCTCCCGCATTTTAGATGTTATAGCCGGGAAACAGGATGTGGAAGATGTTTTTTATTTGCGTCCTGTTGGCGACTATAGCGACCGACAAGGCAAACACTACGCCTATACTGAGGAGCTTCGTCAGCAGGATATCGCCTGGTGTTTAGAAGCCTGTGAGCGCTACAAAACTCGCATTGGGCAAGGTTTTTCTGAAGAGCATGCGAGAGGCCTGATTCCCTTTGACGTACGGCAGCATTGGGTGATGTCGGCTAATGTCCGATCGCTCATGCATTTGTTAGATCTCCGCTGGAAAGCAGATGCCCAACTAGAGGCACAAAAGCTTTGTGAAGTTATTTGGCCACACTTTCAGAGCTGGGTACCTGCGATCGCAACTTGGTACGAAACAACTCGACTTAAGAAAGCACGTCTTGCGCCTTAAGGATTATTGCCATTTTCACAGGTTAATCTTGCAATTCATTAACTTGAATGTACTAGTTCTCAACTTTGATAACCCACCCTAAGAAGCCTTTCGATACCTTTCATGGGGCTGTGTTTTTTAGACATTCCCCATAGACTTAGGGTGCTGAAATAGGCCTTATGGGTAATGGCATATGGACAGCTCTAGCGGTTACATCTTATTGCTGGACCAGTACTGTGGAACAGAACTGGTCGTCCAATCACTCTCAAACCAGGTTGAGGGCTCCGTATTTGTAGCCCATTCAGCCGATCAAGCTGTTGCCCGTATCGAAGAAAGCATTCCCTATTTAGTCATCCTCTCTGGCACTCAAAAGCACTGGTCATCAGCCTTTGTAGATCGACTAAGAGAAACTGTAAAACCCTTAGGAACAACTATCGTAGCCCTGACCAAATCCCATGAGCCAAGCTGGCCTGTGCAAGAAGAGCATCCAGGGGTTGATGGATTTCTAGTTGAACCAATTAGTAAAGATGTGCTGCATTTACTAGTGAAGTCAGCTGTAGCAAAAGCCATCTTATAGATATTTAGATATACAGATAGATTACAGCTTACTGTAAGCAACTACCCTGGTGTCAGGGTAGGCAAGCATATTTATGACCTCAGTGCCATAGGTAATATCAAGCGGCTTGTCCTGCTACAAGAGTTTCCTAATCTAGAGTTGAAAGACTAAAGCAGTTTAGCGGCTTAACAAGAAATATCCTGCGCCACTGTATATTCTGCGACACTGTATCTGTGACATCTAAATCATTTAAATCCCAGCAAATCAGACGATTCAAGTTTTGGCGCAACCAGCGCTTGCGAGATGGCATGCAATATCAATACGCTCTTTTCCAACGAATACATACAGCAGACTACAAACAGCGCCATCAGGTTTATCAACAGGCCAGCCAGCTAGCGCAACAAGGGGCTGACATACTGGTAACCTACGAAGATCAGGCATGTCACCTTTGGTTAAATCTTAAACACAAAGCATAAACCACATAGCCTTGATCCTGCACACCCTTAGCCCAAATTAATTCAAACAATTACGCCATCAAACTAGCTCTACAACCGCTCTATAAATCAAAAGCACAAAAGTTTTATATTTTATTTAGTTTTTGATAGGCAAAATTAATGTGTGCATTGATACAGTCTGAAACCCGTTGAAAATAAAGGGATTGAGTCCAGAGTTGTTCATAAAAAACCATGGATTGATGACAACTTGCTCAAATTCCTCTGGGCGTTTTGTTGAAAGCGTGTTACTACTGTAGAAACACGGACAGCTTCAGCAGTTGGTCCTGAGTTTTTACATTGGTAGTGAAATTTCAAGCTTTGCTGACTATGGAATCCCTATTCAAAGTGTTAGCGAATGTTTACCGTTGTAAACTATGGACCTTTATGCTAGGCAGCTCGTTCACCATATCAGATAAGTCTTTCACTAATTAATAAACTTCAAGGGGTCCATCGAGTTGCCTTAGCACTTTTAATGTTGAGTCTCTGGTATGGACCTGCTAGGTTTGGTGATCTTCTGTTTTGATATTTTGATCTGTTGCATTTGAAGGAATACGAGGAAAGCGGCATGACCCAAGCTAATACTGTTCTTGAGGACTTGAGGCCCAGAAATGAACTGGATTCGCTAATCGATCCTGAGGCTGGGAAAACTTTTTCAAGTTCCGAGGAAGATATCCAGGGTGCTAAGGCTGCTAAAGGTACAACTCGGCGTCGTAGTTCATCATCATCATCATCATCAGCTCAGTCGAAGAAAAAACACTACACTGAAGACTCTATTCGACTTTACCTACAAGAAATTGGACGCATTCGTCTACTAAGGGCAGAAGAAGAGATTGAATTAGCTCGTAAGATTGCTGATTTGCTAGAACTTGAGCGAATTCGCGATGATTTGTCCGATGGAATGGATCACGAGCCCGATGATGCTGATTGGGCAGCGGCTGTTGATATGCCTTTACCGGCCTTTCGTCGTCGTCTTCACCTTGGACGCCGTGCCAAGGATAAGATGGTGCAGTCTAACTTACGATTGGTGGTTTCCATCGCCAAGAAGTACATGAACCGTGGTCTATCTTTTCAGGACCTGATTCAAGAGGGCAGCTTGGGTTTGATTCGTGCTGCTGAGAAATTCGACCACGAAAAAGGTTATAAGTTTTCAACTTACGCAACTTGGTGGATTCGTCAGGCTATTACCCGTGCGATTGCTGACCAATCCCGTACTATCCGGCTGCCTGTCCACCTGTACGAAACTATTTCTCGTATCAAGAAAACCACCAAACTTTTATCTCAAGAGCTAGGTCGTAAGCCTACCGAGGAAGAAATTGCTACTCGGATGGAAATGACCATCGAGAAACTACGTTTTATTGCTAAATCTGCTCAGTTGCCCATTTCTTTGGAAACGCCCATTGGTAAAGAGGAAGATTCGCGTCTAGGTGACTTTATTGAATCAGACGGTGAAACTCCTGAGGACGAAGTATCCAAGAGCCTTTTACGCGAAGATTTGGAAGGCGTCTTAAGTACGTTGAGTCCCCGCGAGCGCGATGTGCTGCGTCTACGTTACGGTTTGGATGATGGTCGTATGAAGACGTTGGAGGAAATCGGCCAAATCTTCAATGTGACTCGTGAGCGTATTCGTCAGATTGAGGCTAAGGCCCTTCGTAAGCTGCGTCATCCTAACCGCAACAGTGTTCTGAAAGAGTACATCCGCTAAGGATTTACTGTAGCAAGCACATATTCATTAGTTCAGGCTTGAAGGAATCCTTCAGGCCTGTTTCTTATGCTTGGGTCGACAGACATTGAGCGTAGCCGCCGAGTCTCAGTATTATTTTTGCCGTTGCTGAACCTCGGGGGGATTTAATCTGGGAAATACTGATGTAGGGCAATCCTGCCAGATCGATTCATCTCCTAAATCAGCAACGGCTTATTTTTATGGGGTGATTAGAGCATCCTGTTATCTGTTTCAAAACCAAGTGGACAAAAAGACAGTTTTGTTGGTACTGTTGTTCTTATAGGGGTACGCTTGTTCCCTTATGGTTCGTCCTGTGAGTAACCCATGGAACCTCTTACTAACGCTCAAGAGGAGCTGTATAACTGGTTGGCTGATTACATTCGTGAGCATCAGCATTCTCCCTCCATTCGTCAAATGATGAGGGCTATGGGGCTAAAGTCCCCAGCTCCTATTCAAAGCCGTCTCGATCACCTCAGAAAGAAAGGCTACATTGACTGGAATGAGGGTAAAGCTAGAACAATTCGGATCTTGCAGGGTGGGGGAGTCCCTGTGAAAGGCACCATTGCTGCGGGCTCTATGGTTGAAGTTTTTTCAGATGTTGCTGAAGAACACCTTGATCTCTCCTCATTACCTATTAAGTCGCGTGATTACGCTTTGCGCGTGCGAGGTGATAGCATGATCGACGCACTCATTGATAACGGCGATTTTGTCATCATGCGTCCAGTGGAAGATCCCAACAGCATTCGTGATGGCACCATTGTGGCTGCCCGGGTAGAAAGCGCTACCACCCTTAAGTATTTGTATCGTCAGGGTGATGATGTAGTGCTTAAACCTGCCAATTCTAACTATGAGCCTATGGTTTATCCAGCTCAAGAAGTTGATATTCAAGGTCGCTTATTAGCTGTTTGGCGTAGCCAAGATTTGATTTAATCTCAACTTTAGGGTCACTGATAGCTAGTTTATAGAAGCTACTGCCACGTTTCAATGCCTAAGCATTGAAACGTTAATTGTTCGCTCAGTTCCAGGGTCGTTGCTCTACTAAACTAGAGTCGCACAGGATTGAGCAAGACTATCTATGGTGAATTTGTCGGGGATACCTTGGCGGCGTTGGCAATTAATAGTAATTGCGATCGCACTATTATGCCTTAGCCTTGGTATCAACAGCTGCAGCCAGCTATCCTCAGATGCAAATCAACCGTCCCATCTTTCAAGCAGTGAAACTTTAGCGTTTGTTTCAAAGCATGCACTGTTAACAGCGGTAGTGAGTACTGATGTTAAACCTGGCAAAGATTGGGAGAAATCTGACGTTTTCAAGGCTTTATCACAGGCTAGGGACCAACTAATAGCTTCCTTTGATTTTAATCTCGATGAAGATGTTCGTCCCTGGCTAGGGCAAGATATTGCCTTTGCGATCACGAATAAGGATCTTGATCAAGATAATAGTAATGGTCGCCAGGTTGGATACCTTTTGGTGGTTGATGCAGATGATGGTGATCGACTACGTGAATTCTTAGAGCTGTTTTGGCAGCGACAAACTATTGCGGGCACTAAACCTGTTTTCACCCAGACCAGTGGAGTGCCCATCATTACTGGTCAGCTAGCCAAAACACAGCAGCAGATAGCCACCGCAGTTATCAGTGGGAGTAGGTTGCTGGTTGCCAATGATATAAAAGTTTTACAGCAGAGCCTGCGTGTTGCCCAGACGCCTACTTTGCAGCTCTCACAATCCGAATGCTGCACACCAGTCTGGCTAAGTTTACGCATTCCAGACCTTGTTGATTGGCTAGGGTTAGCCACGCCAACAGAGCCACGATTTATGTCGGCACTTCAATGGCAGCAGCTAACTGCAACAGCGACATTTCATCAACAGCAACTAGTAATCAGCAGTCAATTACAGACTCTGAATAATAGGGCATTTTTAGATAAATCAGCCGCTAAATCAACAGACCAGAGTTCTAAATTAAAGGCCACTACCAATATCTCCGACAAGTATTTACCCGCATCACTGGCTTGGGGAGCAACAGGGCACGATCTACGACCTTTATGGCTGGCAGTACAAAGTGAACTGAGCTATTATCAGCAGCTACCGGCTCCACTCCAACTGGCACAGGAACAACTGTCCACCCAGTTAGCCCAGACACTCTTACAACCGCTTGCTCAGCTTCTAGCTAGCCACTATGCAATTGGTCAATTAAACGATGGCTCGTGGTTAATGGCTGTGGAGGATCCTGCCCCAAGGTTAATCAGTCAGCTGGATGCAATTGCAACGGACCAAGGGTTAACAGTCAGTCAGTTCACCCTAGGTAATCAAGCTGTCACAGCATGGAGTCGCTTAAAAACTCGGGTAGCAAACAGCCGTAATCGAGAAACTACGGTTGAAACCGACCTTTTAGCCCTCCATACTAATGTGGATGCACACACTATTTTTTCGACGTCCATTGATGGTTTAACTGCCGCTTTAGAAGCTCCAGACAACCGACTGTCAGATACTCAAAGGTTCCAACATACTATGCCATCAATGGCTATCCCTGACCAAGGATATTTATATGGAACTTGGAACGAACTGGAACGTCTTCTAGCTAGTAATCGTTGGTTTTCCTTGATAGAACCCATTTTACAGCCATGGAATCAGTCAATTGATGCGATCGCAATCACTGGCAATCAACCAACAGTTAATCAATCAGCCGGAAAAATCTCAATTCTGTTGAAGGATTAAGTGTTCTAAACTGCAACCATGGCTATCTAAAACTGACAGCCTAATGTACAAGGGGACGAACACTTCTCTATTGCTTCAGTTCAACAGCTCCCAATGGCGAACTGAGCAAAAGTGCAAGTTTTGAACATCTGTAAAGCTAAACTATAGTTTATTGATATTAAGCCATGACAATCTCTATGGACTTAGGTGTTCATGTAATTGAGCCGAGCGGTATCTTAGACGGAACTCAAACTTCGGCATTTCGCCAGCAAGTTGATGAAGCTCTAGAAAAAGGTGCCAAAGTATTGCTAATTGACCTGAAAGACATCACTTTTGTAGACAGTTCAGGTCTGGGCGTTTTAGTCGCCTGTTTGAAAAATGCACGTACAGCTGGGTGCAACATGTACGTTTGTTCTATCAACGATCAAATCCGCATGCTGTTTGAACTAACCAGCATGGATAGGGTCTTTGAAATTTTTGAGGACCGAGCAGCGTTTAAGGCAGGTGTTCTCAAATAGTCTTGAATCAACATTCAGTTGCTTCAGTACTGGTAGCCCCTTGCTCTGTCAGGGGGCTATTGCTTTTATAAATGCGAAGTAAGTACTCACCACTCTGGGCTAGATTGAGTAGACTAAGACATAGGCGTTCTTAAATCTATTGCAAATCTATGGTGTTTTTTGGACTTGGTAGCTTAGGCAAAAAAGGCACAATGCCGTCTACTAATGAAGCATTGCCAGGTCGTTCTGATAAGATGCCTGTCCCTAAGCAGCATTACGTTAACCACAATCCTTTACAGCCACCGTTTCCCGATGGCATGCAGACAGCAATGTTTGGTCTGGGTTGTTTCTGGGGAGCTGAACGCCGCTTTTGGCAACAAGAAGGCGTATTTTCAACATCCGTAGGCTATAGCGCAGGTTACACCCCTAACCCCACCTATCGAGAAGTTTGTTCCGGGATGACCGGACATAACGAAGTTGTGTTGGTGGTGTTTGATGCCAACGTGATTAGCTACGAGCAACTGCTAAAAGTATTTTGGGAAAGCCATAACCCTACTCAAGGTATGCGCCAGGGTAACGATGTAGGAACCCAGTACCGGTCTGGAATTTATACCTACTCTCCTGAGCAAAAAGTCGCTGCTGAGAAGTCCTTAGCCATGTATCAAGAGGCACTGACCCAGGCTGGTCATGGCACCATCACAACCGAAATTTTGGATGCACCTGAATTCTACTATGCTGAAGATTATCATCAGCAGTATCTAGCGAAGAATCCTGGTGGTTACTGTGGTCTTGGTGGCACCAATGTGGCTTGCCCCATTGGTATTGGTGTGGCATCCGATAGTTAATCAACGGTTTCATCCACAACAGATAGCTAAAGTAATCCCCTCTGTCAAATGGATGTTCCATAGGGGGGTTAGCTTGTGACTAAAGCTGTCCCTGTTTCCCAACAAACAACGAACGGTCATCAAGCTTCACTCAAACCTAAAACTGCTTGAGAAAGCGTAGATCGCTGGCATACAACCGACGAATATCATCAATCTGGCTTTGTACCATCGCCAGGCGTTCAACCCCCAGGCCAGCTGCAAAGCCGCTGTAAACCTCAGGATCATAGCCAACAGCCTTAAGCACATTGGGGTCAATCATGCCGCACCCAAGCACTTCTAACCACTTGCCCTTCCATTTCACATCCACTTCGGCTGAGGGCTCAGTAAATGGGAAATAGCTGGGCCGTAATCTGACCTCAATCTCACCAAATAAAGCCTCTAAAAAGAGTTGGATAGTGCCACGTAAATCAGCAAATGTGATGTTTTTATCAACAGCAAAAAATTCTATTTGATGGAACACTGCCGCATGAGTTGCATCAACTGTATCGCGACGATAGCAGCGCCCCATAGCCAAGGCCCGCAACGGCGGCTCATGATTTTCCATGTACCGGATTTGGGTATTGGACGTATGGGTACGCATCATCTTGCCGTTGGGCAAATAGAGGGTATCCTGCATATCCCGAGCAGGGTGATCAGGTAAGAAATTAAGGGCTTCAAAGTTGTAATAATCCTCTTCGATTTCAGGTCCACTGGCCACCGTATACCCAAGGCCCACAAAAATATCGGTAATCTGGTCAATAATGCTGTTGATAGGGTGAACCCTTCCCTGGGGTAAGTATGTTCCAGGCATTGACACGTCTAAGGTTTCAGCCTCTAGCTGCGCTTGGATTTTGGCATCTTGCAAAGCGGTTTTACGCTCGTCAATGCTAGTTTGCAGCACTGTCTTGACCTGATTAGCCAAGGCCCCTATGCGAGGGCGATCTTCGGCAGAGAGTTTGCCCATACCGCCTAAGATTTTGGAAAGCTTACCTTTTTTGCCCAAATAGCTCACCCGAAACTGGTCGAGTTCGTCGAGGTTACTTAAGGTTGCGATCGCATCGCTGGCTTCTTGCTGTAATGTACTCAGTTGCTGCTCTAGGTCGGTGGTCATACTGGCCAAAAAGTTGAAACGGGAGGGTCACAAAAGACAACCTTTAGTCTACACCTAAGCTTTGATTCCCTATGAAACTATTAATCAGCAACGATGACGGTATTTTCGCCACTGGCATTCGTACCCTCGCCAATACCCTGGCATCCAAAGGTCATGACGTGACCGTAGTTTGTCCCGACCGTGAAAGATCCGCCACAGGTCACGGCATTACGATGCACCGCCCGATTCGAGCCGAACAGGTCCCCTCTGTTTACCATGAAAGCATTCAGGCATGGGCCTGTTCAGGTACCCCAGCCGATTGTGTAAAACTTGCCCTCGACGCCCTGTTAGACACAGCACCTGATTGCGTACTTTCAGGCATTAATCACGGAGCCAATTTAGGTAATGACGTCCTCTACTCAGGCACCGTATCAGCAGCCATGGAAGGCTTGCTAGAAGGCATCCCTAGTGTAGCCCTTAGCTTAGCCAGTTTTCATTATTCAGATTTTCAACCTGCAGCAGATTATGCCTGCCAGTTAGTGCAAACGCTGACACAGCTCGATCAGCCATTACTCCTCAACCTCAATATTCCACCGATAACGAAATCCAAAATACAGGGAATAACGGTAACCCGCCTAGGGATACGTCGGTACCGAGATCTTTTTGAGAAACGCATTGATCCCCGTGGAAAAACCTATTACTGGCTGGCAGGAGAAGTCTTAGAAGAAAGCGACAGCGAACTATCCCATGGCTTACCCAATAGTTTGAATCAGGCGCAGACTATTGACTTTATGAATCGGTTTACCACCGACGTAAAAGCGATTAAAGCTGGCTATATTACAGTCACACCTCTACACTACGACCTCACAGCTTATAGTGACTTAGCGAGCCTACAAAGCCATTTACCTCAGCTGCTGCCTTGCTAGCAAGAAGAGGCATGCCTTGCGCCTACTTTCGATAAAGCTTTGGGCAAACTGGCTGTAAGCAAGATGGCCTAACCTAAAAATGCTTATTCAAACGCCTAACCATGCGATGAAGTCAGCTCGGATGTAAAAATCTTAACGATGGCCAATGTGCGCACTATGGCTTGATCTATAAAGACAGTCTGGGTTTACAAGCAATTTGTATGGATCACTGGGTAAGATTACTCCTGATTACCATATATTTCTCTAGAAAAAAGGGGGATACGCTACGCTAATGGGTTTAACCACTCTCGTCAATAGCCATTCAGCAAGATTCGCGTCCCTCATTAACGTCATTATTAGCCACTGATGTCCGACTCGAATGCTCAATTTACGATTCACTTTTGGGGAGTACGAGGCAGTATCCCCTGTCCTGGTGCAGAAACAGTTCGCTACGGCGGCAATACTTCCTGTATCGAAATGCGAGTTAATGGTGAGCATTTGATTTTTGACGGCGGGACAGGCTTGCGCGAACTGGGACAGCATTTACTGAACGAAGGCACGCCCATACGGGCCAGTATGTTTTTCACCCATTCCCATTGGGATCACATCCAAGGATTTCCATTTTTTGTGCCTGCTTTTTTACCCAGCAATCAGTTTGAGGTATACGGCGTCATTTCCCCAAACGGAGCCACCATCGAACAGCGTCTTAACGATCAGATGCTGCATCCTAATTTCCCGGTACCATTGCAGATTATGCAGGCCCAGCTAAAGTTCTGTGACCTATCCGTTGGTGAAACAGTCGCCATTGGAGACATCAATGTAACCAATGCTTTACTCAATCATCCAGGTGAAGCAGTGGGTTATCGCGTGGAGTGGAATGGCCTCGCAGCCGCCTACGTGACTGATACGGAGCATTTTCCTGAAAGACTGGATGAAAACGTCTTATATCTAGCGCAAAATGCAGATGTGATGATTTATGACTGTACCTACACCGATGCAGAATATCACTCTGAAACTAGCAGTAAAGTTGGCTGGGGACATTCCACCTGGCAAGAAGCAGTGAAATTGGCAAAGGCTGCCAACGTGAAAAAACTAGTGGTCTTCCATCATGATCCACTTCATGATGATGACTTTATGGACGATATTGGTCGCAAGACTGCTGCTGCGTTTCCCAATAGCATTGTGGCTCGCGAGGGCATGATTCTAGATCTCGCCGAATTGAAAGCGCTCGAATTAGCTCAACGCTAAGCTGACGGACGACTCTAAACATGTAGACTGACGCAACCACATTGACCAGATGCACTGCCAGTAGGTGCAAATTAAAAGCCTGGAAGTCTGATAATGCAGAGGCAAAAACGCTTAAACTATGCATCTGAAAAAATTTATTCAGATAGCCTAATCACCTAAATACACCTTGTCTAGACATAACCTTGATAGCAATCAAATCTGTAAAGCAGATTACAAAGCCGTCGACTAGACTCACCTATAATCCATTTTGGAAGCGGGTGACGCGATTCGAACGCGCGACATTCACCTTGGCAAGGTGACGCTCTACCACTGAGCTACACCCGCATTTGCCTTGTTTCGACCTTATCAAGGATGCCACAGAAAGTTTTTCCTTGTCAAACAAATTCTAAAAAAACTTTCTGGAGTGGGTTTTAAGAACTTGAGAGTTCCGAATTCAAGGTACCCCCAAGTCGCCAACGCCCTAACCATCAGACCTCTGCAGATTTGGGCAATTGAGGCATCACACTGGACATCTCCAGAGCATTAACTGGTTTAGGCAACTGAGACATTAGACTAGCCATCTCTAAGGCACTCATGGCGTAATTCCAACCTAAGTTGCTTTTGATGCCTGCTCGTTCTAACGCCTGTTGCATAGAGTCGGTGGTTAAAATACCAAACACCACTGGAACGCCAGTTTGAAACCCTGCTGCTGCAATACCTTTAGAAACTTCAGCCGCAACATAGTCAAAGTGAGGGGTTTGACCACGAATGACAGCCCCTAAACAAATGATGGCATCGTATTGTCCACTGAGAGCCAGCTGTCGGGCCACTAAAGCCACTTCAAAGCTACCAGGGACCCAGGCGTAGTCTACTTGATTACCATTGGGGTCTACATTTACACCATGGCGCTTTAAGCAATCCTGGCATCCCTCTAGCAATTTGTTAGTAACCAAATCATTGAATCGACCAATTACGATTGCAAATTTAGCAGCGCTGGCACGGTCGAAACTTCCTTCAAAAACAGCCATGGAGTTCTCTACTTTTTCAAAAAAATAAGGTGGTAGGTCTCAATGACCTTACCACCCGACAGCAAATATTTTTCACCAGTAAAACACTCAGCAATGACAGCTGCTTAAGTGCCCAAAACTAGGTTTCGAAATAATAGCTTACACCACAAAATAATTCAGACTACCTACTACAATTACCAGGACTGCCCAGATAATAGAGCCAAGGAATATCAATCGCTTGGATTGATCCCAGTTTTGGGGTGAAGCATAGGCCACGGGAACCCCAATAACCATAACGAAAGACCAAACTACCAGAACAAACAGAAACAGTTGAAACAGGATAGACATAACGCGCCACTCTCAAGACAGCAAAAAATCTGATTCACCGTGCCCAGTCGGAAAACTGCCATATTAACCGAATAGAATTTCGCCTCTAAAGCTGGGCAAGCATCTTAATCTATCGATGGTGATACAGTATGGAGCACTGATTGCTCTGCTTAGTAAGCTATCAAATATTAGGTACTTAAAGAAAGCGTTTTATTTGAATCCCTTGGGATTAATTTTTCTGAACTAATATTTGCAGATTGCCATCGACAAGTCAGTTGCTTGGGCTGATGGATCTCCTATGGACTTAATTCTTTGCCATACCACTGCAGATTTTGACACGTTGGGAGCAGCGGTTGGCTTGGCTTGCCTGAATCCGGGCAGTCGGATTGTACTGACCGGTGGTGCTCATCCAGCCGTCAAATCCTTTTTAGCCCTGCATCGGGATGAGTATCCCCTGATTGAACGACGGGCGGTGACGACGTCTATGATTCGTTCAATTACGTTGGTAGACACTCACCAACGTCATCGGGTAGGAACCGCCGCCGCTTGGATTGAACATGCGATCGCAACCCAGCTACCCATCACAATTTATGACCACCATACGGAGTCTTCTCCTGATATGCCTGGCAAAACCCATATTGAGGCGGTAGGAGCCACTACCACCCTTGTGGTGGAAGCCTTACAACAGTCTGACAGACAGATTTCCTCTACCCAAGCCACAGTCATGGCCCTCGGTATCCATGTCGACACGGGTTCATTGACATTCGCCCAGGCCACAGCTCGAGACGCCTATGCCCTGGCCTGGTTAATGGAACAAGGGGCAAATCAGCAAACCATTGCTGAAGCAGTGGAACCCGGTTTATCAACCACCCTCCAAAATTTTCTGAGCACAGCCCTGGACACCACAAAAATTCAGCAAATCGAAGGCTACACCATAGGCACTATCTATCTAAAAACAGACAATTTTGTACCTGGGCTCTCAGGGTTGGCCAGTCATTTAATAGCTCTATTAGGTTTGGATAGTTTACTGCTAGGGAGTGTTTACACATCTAAGGCCAAACCTCGGCTGACATTAATTGGCCGTACCCGCCCTCAAACCGGCATGAACTGTCGGGCATTGCTCCAACCCCATGGTGGCGGAGGTCATGTCTGTGCGGCATCGGCGAATCTCACTTCCGATGAACCTGAAACCATTTTCCATCAACTCTGTGATGCTGTTGTCCAATCCCACACCCAATCAGTCACAGCTCAGGATGTTATGTCTTCGCCAGTACGGACTATCCGACCAACAACTACGGTAG
Source organism: Adonisia turfae CCMR0081 (assembly GCF_011009555.1). Lineage (GTDB taxonomy): Bacteria > Cyanobacteriota > Cyanobacteriia > Phormidesmidales > Phormidesmidaceae > Leptothoe > Leptothoe turfae. Next base: position 4,175,934 of record NZ_QXHD01000004.1, read on the forward strand.
CGGATGCACAGCGCATTTTACTGCGCTATGGCCACGCCGGTCTGTGTGTGGCTGACGACATCGGGAAACTACAGGGAATTATTTCTCGGCGAGACATTGACTTAGCGCTACACCATGGTTTTAGTCATGCTCCGGTAAAAGGGTATATGACCCTCAACTTGAAGACCATCACGCCTTATACCCCCCTGAGCAAGATTCAGGCATTGATGGTCACCTATGACGTGGGTAGATTGCCCGTACTGGATGGAAATGAGCTGGTGGGTATTGTCACCCGCACTGACGTTTTACGACAGATGTACCCACCTCAAGCGGTGGATGACGATGCCCTCACACCGCTCAAAACCAATGTATATGAAAGATTACAAACGTCATTGCAAGCCTATCCCACAGCTTTAGAGTCCAAAGAGCTATGGACGTTGTTAACTCACATTGCCCTAGCGGCCCAGGAACAGGGGTGGCATCTCTATTTGGTGGGTGGAGCTGTACGGGATTTATTATTGGCTCCTATCGATCAAATGGTGCCCCTCAAAGACATTGACTTGGTGGTAGATAGCTTTCGATCTCCTGTTGTAGAAGGGGCCGGCATCGTTTTGGCCCAGCAGCTACAACAGCAGTACCCAGATGCTGAACTCCAGATCCATGGAGAGTTTCAAACTGCCGCTTTAATCTGGCGGACACGGGCTGGCCATGCTCCGTTGATGATTGATATTGCCACCGCCCGCACCGAGTTTTATCCCTATCCCGCTGCCAATCCAGAGGTTGAACCCAGCTCAATTCGCCAAGATCTCTATCGGCGTGACTTTACCATCAACGCCATGGCCATTCGTCTGACATCGCCTCAGCCAGGGTTGCTGCTAGACTTTTTTGGAGGCTATTTGGATATCCAGCAGCGCCAGGTGCGGGTACTCCATGCCAATAGCTTTATCGAGGACCCTACTCGCATTTTTCGAGCTGTACGTTTTGCCGTGCGTTTAGGCTTCGGCCTCGACTCTCAAACTGAAACTTTTATCCGTTATGCGGTAGATAGCGGCATCTATGCGGACCTGCAGGCACAGCAAACAAAGAAACGAATGCCAGCCCTGCAAACACGACTTAAAGCTGAGCTGACCTATATTTTCCAGGCCGATTACTGGGCTCAGTCCCTAGGATTATTGGATAAGCTCGGTGCTTTAAGCTGCCTGCATCCATCTTTGACCATTGATGCAGACCTATGGCGGCAAATGCATCGGGCCGGTCGTTGGCGACAGCGATTTATCGATGAAGTGGGCAAAGATATTGGTGTGGAAGCCTGGCTCATGAGGCTTGAGGTTTTGCTGGCAAGGGTGGAGGTGCGATCGCAAATAGCAACCAACTTACAGTTACCCCTCGGCTCAATTCAGCGATTACAACAGCTAGCACAGGTTGAAAATCAATTGTTAGAACAATTTCAGCACGCTGATCAGCCCCAGCCTAGCTTTATCTATCAGACCTTAGCCCCCCACGACCTGCCTAGCCTATTGCTGATTAGCGTACGCCATCCTCGATCAATTGGCACTTACATTTGGTATTACATCAGCCATCTGATTCACATCTGCCCTCCCATTGATGGACATCACCTTAAACAGTTGGGTTACATTCCTGGCCCTCTATATCGTCAAATATTGACTGCTCTAACCCATGCAACCCTAGATGGAGAGATCAATTCCATAGCTTCAGCTGAAACCTACCTGCATCATCACTATCCCCTTGAAGTTAAGTAGCAAACAGACGTTAAGTAGCAAACAATTTAAATTGGTCGAAATCCTCTAACACGAGTTCATATAGCCATAAAGGATAAAAGTTACTTAGCTAATACCATTGCCATTTCTCCACTGCTATCGATAAAGTTGGAAATTGAGGAAATATTAAATCCCATCCGCACTTAACTCACCTGGCAAGCGTCAAATGTTCTAGTGAAGCTTGCGGCCTATCAGACAGCATCGTTATTTCATCCTCTTATCCTCAAAACTTTCAGCGACTTCTTACTGAAGCTTTTTGTGTTCGTATGCAGATAATGCCGCCGCCAACTAGATCCACTGTGAAGACTTCAAGGCCAAAATCTGTCAGAGTTTCCAAACAGAAATTATTCTCTTTAGTTGCAACAGCAGCTTTAGCCAGTACCCTGGGTATTGCTATGGGCAGCACCTTACGTTTTCAAGTATTAGCTGTGAGTCCAGCACCACTGTTTAATCCCCAACAAAACTTTCCTCCGTTAGCAGAATGGCCCCCCCAGGTACCCTCAGTTAAAGAGCGTAATGCCTTTGATATTGATCAAGAAAATTCAATATCGCCCCCTCAGTTGGTTTACACCAATACTCCCGATACGGATGTCGAAAACTATAACGTCAGCGAAGACATCTACCGTGATGAAGAATTTCCTGCTGAGGAAGCTGTAATTCTAGACGATGCTTCTAGCCCAATTCCAGCTACCTTCAATGAAAAAGATGCTGTACGGGATATTACGAACGAAGTTTTCGAAGAAGAATCCTTACCTCCAGTAGTCTCAACCAATAGAGGAGAGCTCACCCCTGAGCCTGGCTTCATCGATGAGCCACCAGCTGACTACACAATCCCCTTAACTGAAACGCCTTCTTGGTTTAACAAACAGCCCGCGTCAGAATCTCAGTTTGAAGATGGGCCGATTATTATCGCTCCGGAAGAACCCATCCAGTCATCTGATTTACTGTCAGATTGACTTAACTACAGTAGATTAGAAAAGTTTCCATCTCTAGAAAATATTGGGTGGGTTTGGTTATTGGGCTCAGGTAGTCTTAAACCATGGGTATAATGTCGCTTAGATATCCGTAATTTTTTTTATGAGCAATCCAACGCTGCAAGCGTTCTTTCTGGGACGTGCCTTAGCAACGGCTATCGGTGAAAAAGTTGAGGAAGCTATTACTACTGGCATGAGTGGTGTTGGCCGCTTTGACGCTGAGCAGAGAGAATGGCTACATCGATTTGTTGAAGATGTTTTTGAACAGGCTCAATCCTCCCAAGCAGGGATGGACTCTGAGACTGATGATGGTGTAGGTGAAGATCTGCAGGCAACAATCGATAATCTGCGCGCTGAAATTGCTCAAGTGCGTGTTGCTCTACAGCAATATCGTTCTTCTTAATTTCTAGACGACGCTCCCACAGTTAGATGCTCACATCTAACTGTGGGAGCGTCGTTCCTTAACAGTTTCGCGTTCCGTTCATAGTTATAAGAATCCGCTGGCCATCTAGGAGACTGCGTGTCTACAGTTCCCAATACAACTGATCAGCCATCGTCCAGTGAGCGTTCTAGTGAGCACTCACTCAATGGGCATGGTGGCGATAATTCCCGACTAGCCCTAGTTGAAGTAGCGGATGCAGCCTTAGAAGCAAGACAGCTTGCCGACAAACCGCTTAATGTGACATCAGTCGAGACAAACTATCGCTGGAACCGACGTTATAGTCGTCCAGAGCGATTTGTTGATATCTGGTCATTTTTTCTATCCTTCTTGGGTAAACGCTGGCTGTATAACAAGTCTTGGAGTTATGCCGGAGGCATATCACCTGAAAAACAGGCGGCTCGAAGACGCGCCCAAGCTCGTTGGATTCGCTTGACTTTCTTAAACCTTGGGCCAACATTCATTAAATTAGGCCAACTATTCTCCACTCGTTCTGATTTATTTCCCACTGAATACGTTGAAGAGCTGTCTAAACTCCAGGATCAAGTTCCAGCCTTCAGCTATGAACAAGTCAAGGCAATTATTGAGGATGACTTGGGGAGACCCATTGGGGAACTATATCGAACCTTTGACCCAATACCGCTAGCAGCAGCTAGCCTAGGGCAGGTACATCGGGCTCAGCTCCATTCAGGTGAAGAAATCGTTGTTAAAGTTCAACGACCTGGCTTGCAACGTCTCTTTCAAATAGACCTTTCGATTTTGAAGGGCATTGCCCATTATTTTCAGAGTCATCCTGAGTGGGGTAGAGGGCGAGACTGGATCGGCATCTATGAAGAGTGCTGTCGTATTCTTTGGTTAGAAATCGACTTCCTCCACGAAGGTCGCAATGCAGATACCTTCCGGCGTAATTTCCGCGCTATTGATTGGGTAAAAGCCCCTCGTATTTATTGGCGCTACGCATCACGACGAGTATTAACCTTAGAGTATTTGCCAGGCATTAAGATAAGTCATTACGAGTCTCTAGAAGCTGCAGGCTTAGATCGTCAACAACTAGCCCAATTGGGAGCTCAAGCATACTTGCATCAGCTTCTAAATGATGGTTTTTTCCATGCCGATCCTCATCCTGGCAATATTGCTGTGAATCCAGATGGTGCTTTAATCTTTTATGATTTTGGCATGATGGGGCAGATCCAACCGCTTACCCGCGATGGTCTGATGCGGACCTTTATGGGAGTATCTCAGCGAAATGCCGATATGGTAATGGCGTCCCTAATTGACTTAGGTGCGTTAACAGAAACTGAGGACATGGGGCCTGTGCGTCGCTCGATTCAGTATATTCTGGATAACTTCATGGATAAGCCTTTTGAGGAACAGTCCATTACTGCTATCAGCGACGATTTGTATGCGGTTGCCTACGATCAACCCTTCCGGTTTCCAGCAACGTTTACATTCGTTATGCGAGCTTTTTCCACATTAGAAGGTGTCGGGAAAGGCTTAGATCCAGACTTTAACTTTATGGAAGCCGCAAAACCGTTTGCTAATCAGCTTATGACTAACGTTTCTAATTCTTCTACCAATGGACTGATCGGCGAAATAGGTCGTCAAGCCGCTCAAGTTGGAAGTTCAGCATTTGGCTTGCCACGGCGAATTGAGGACTCGCTTGACCGGTTGGATCGAGGCGATATTCGGGTAAGAGTACGCTCTATTGAAACAGATCGTGCTATACGTCGCCTTAGTAGTGTCAATTTAATGACAAACTACACTCTGCTGTTGGGCACGTTTACTCTGTCAGCTACCCTTTTGTTAATTAGTCAATTACCATGGGTTGCTTTGGGTATGATATTACCCGCCATTGCTTCGGGAATAGCGTTAGTCCGCGCCTTGATGCGTCTTGGTCGCACTGATCGTATGCCTTAGTTCCTCCCTTTATGCCTAGATGCTTTATGCAACGCTTTTTTGCCGGTTTAACTGATCCAGGATTGCTACGCACTAGTAATCAAGATGCTTATTACCTGGATGATTTAGGCCGTTTTTTTGTGGTTGCAGATGGCATGGGGGGACATGCTGGTGGCCAGGAGGCCAGTCGTTTAGCGACAGAAGCTATTTATCAGTATCTGGACAATCATTGGGAGAGTTCAGAGGCTCCCGATGTAATGCTACGCAAAGCGTTTATCGCAGCTAATGACGCTATATTAAAAGACCAATATCACCATCCTGAGCGGGCAGATATGGGGACAACTGCCGTAGCAGTGATGTTCCGAGATTGTGACAACCATCCCTGGTGCGCCCACGTCGGTGACTCTCGTCTTTATCGCTTACGAGGGGCTAAGCTAGACCAAATTACCACCGATCACACTTGGGTTGCTAAAGCTATCGAAGATGGTGAATTGACTCCCGATGAATCTAAGCATCATCCTTGGCGGCATGTGCTTTCCCAATGTTTAGGCAGAGAAGATTTAAACCGCATCGACATTCAGTCACTGGATGTCGATGCGGGTGATCGACTATTGTTATGCAGCGATGGATTAACTGAGGAGTTGTCTGATCCCCTAATTGCTACCCATTTAAAGAGTATTCGTTCATGCCCAACTGCTGTTGAATCTCTGGTTGATGCAGCCAAACAGCGGGGTGGACGGGACAATATTACAGTAGTGGTAGTAGCCTTTCAAGATTAATTTTCCACTGTAGCACTGTTGCACATAAGGACTCTACAGCAGAAAATTAGGCGTGAATCTCAATGCTATGAGGGTAGAGTGAAGCCAGATGTTTAAAAGTGCACTAGTCTGTACTGATTTTGAGGATAGTCTCCAACGGCTGATCAAGTTTGTGCCTGATTTAGTTCAGTCTGGCTTAGATACAGTAGTTTTTTTCCATAATGTTTCGATTACAACTGAGCGCGAAATTCCTCAAGTGAACGATGACGCTGTTGAAGAAGCCAAACTGCAGCTCGCGGCAGCTAATGAAGCTGCACTACCTGACGGCAAGTCAGTTATCGTTGATGTTCGTTCGGGGCGTGTCATCAATAATATTGAGAAGGCAGTGCGCTGCTACGATACTGATGTACTGCTTCTGGGGACTCCCACGCGTTCGCTTTTAGCTGAAAAATTTTTTGGTAGCACAACCACGGGGATTACCAAGCAACTTAATATACCGCTTGTAATTTTAAGACCCCAGTTGGTAGCTACCTATCGTGAGCAAGAGCTGGCGTTGCGTTGCCAAACTCTATTTACCCATTTATTAATTCCCTACGATGGCAGCAACAGTGCTAAACATCTAGTCTCACGTATCCAAGCAGCAGCTAAAACCAATGGTCATCCTAAGCAGTGCACACTTTGTTGGGTCATTGATGAGTGTATTCGTGTGGAACTGAGGGAGTCTGAAGAGCAGGTTCAGACTTTACTGGCTGAGGTAAAAGCAGACTTAGAAGCGTTTGGAATAGAGGTATTTACTGAGATTCGCCAGGGTGATCCTCAGGGTGAAGTCTTGAAATCAGCAGAGGTAAATGATATATCTGCGATCGCAATTTGCTCAGGCAGCTCCAAAGGGATTTTAAAATGGTCGGTCCCAAGCTTTACAAGTGCCATCTTACGTTCTAGTTGGCATCCAGTCATACATTTTCCCGGCATCAGTTAAATGTAAGGGGTGGCTTTGTAGTTAAGTATCAGATTGCATCGCTTCAAAACTCAAAAGCATCCGAGGTTTTAAGCTATCGTTTAGCTCCTTTCTAAGGATCTTTTTACTATCTCGAGGACTACCGATTGGAACAATCGTGCGGGCCATCAGGACCCATTCTTTCAGAAGTTTCTGCTGAGGTAGAGCAATGTGTAAACGACGAAAGTTTAGACACTGGTTAGGCGCTTCCTTTGAGAAAAAGAGAATGCGGTAGGCCCCCGCCGCACCCAAATGCCATACAAACTTTTGGTTACCAGGATTTTTGAGATCTAGGTAACTAGATAACCATCGTGCTCCATGGGTCTTGCTGTAGAACGCTGTAACCCAAAGAACCATGGGATGGGGATTACGAACACACAGAAAATTATTAGAACTCGTATTACCAATTCGTTGGTTAATTTCTTGCGCAGCCAGCATTGCCCAGAGTGTAGGCAACTGACGATTGCTCATGTTGAGCAGTTGAGGAAAAACGATTTCGGCAACAGGCGTAGTTTCGGGCCACATCTGTAGTCGACAAAAACGATCTTCTTCCGAATCGTTGGGTGGGTCCGATTTAGGAACCACCGGCAGCTCTCGCAACGTCCCCCTGATCTGCTTACCCAGATCAATTGAGCGACCAAAACGATTTTCTAAAGGCGCTAGACTATCCAAAAGATGGCTAACGCTATTAGGCCGTTGCGCCCGATCTTTCGCTAGACAGCGGAGAATCGTATCTTTTAACACCTTAGGTAATACACCATAGGGTGATAACCCATCCAACGGTATGGGGTCTTGGGAAAGATGGACTTTATACCAACCACCGAACGTATTATTACGAGGGCGCAACGGCAATGTACCTGTCAGCATCTGGTACATCATTACCCCAAGACTATAAATGTCGGAACGCCGATCAAGCTCTTGTCCCTCCATCTGCTCTGGAGATGCATAGGCCAACGTTCCCATAAAACTGCTGGTTTGCTCGCTGTTATCAACTTGAATTAATTTCGCGATACCAAAATCCAAAATCTTGACCAGCTCACCCACACTGGCACTTTGAGTAACCAAGATATTGCTGGGTTTAATATCACGATGAATAATAGGAATAATTTGACCGTTCAGAACGATGCCTTTATGGGCTGTCTCCAGCCCTAAACAAATCTGGCGAATAAAGTCGAGAAAACGTGGAATAGGCAAAGGAGTTGGGTGAATGACCTGGCCTAAATTTTTTCCCTTCAAATATTCCATAACGTAGAAGGGAATCTCGTCATCCGTCACACCATAATCGGTAACCCTGACGACATGCATACTATTGTTTCCTAGCTGAGCACAGGTCATGGCCTCACGCATAAACCGCTGGGCCATATGCTCATTAAGCAGGGTTTGAGAAAGGAATTTAACAGCAACAGGAACACCTCCGAGGAGCATATCTTCAGCCAAATAGACTTTACCCATGGAGCCTTGACCTATTGAGTCCATGAGCTCATAGCGATTGGCAAGTCTGCGACCGAAATTACTGTCTGTCATGTAAGGCTGTTTTTCTAAGCAAATAATACATAGCGTTGGTCCTATTGCTGAGAATAGCGAAAAACCTAAAACACTCAGCTACAGCCACAAATCAACGCATCAAGACCTATGACATCAAGGTTGCTACTCGTCGTAAACTAGGTTGCCCCGCCCCTTTTCGCTGTAATGCCCCAGAGACACAACTGGTAGCTTAGCAATAAAAGTATTTTAGAAAATAGGTGATGGCAGTGTAGCGATTTTGCCCCATCTAAAGGGCAATCAGCATGTTAAATCGCAACAAACCAGAATTCCTCCCGATTCGAACTTCACTAGCTTTAAGAACGTTTTAACTGTTCTTAAAATACCCGTTTTGTCTAACACACCCCCATTCTATAGAGAGCAACAGTGCCAGATCTACCAGAGCATCTGAGGCTTTAGATTGGTATTCAGCTCTTTTCTCAGCATACTTTTACTGTCCTGGGAACTACCTACTGAGATAGTCGTACGTGCCCTCAGCACCCATTCCTTAAGGAGTTTTCGCTGAGGGGGAGCAATATGTAAACGGCGAGAATCAACAAATTGGTTAGGAAAGTCTTTAGCGAAAAACAGCACACGATAACTACCGTTTCCCCCTAAATGCCAAATAATTTTTCCATGGTAAGGGTTTTTAAGATCTAGATAGCTAGATAGCCATCGAGGCCCTTGAACTTTACTGTGAAACGCCGTCACCCATAGAACCATGGGATGAGGGTTAAGGGTACATAAAAAATTGTTGTAGCCGGTGTTACTAACGCGTTGCTCTATTTCTTGCGCAGATAGCATAACCCACAGTGTAGGCAATTGGCGTTCGCCCATAGTCAAGAGTTTTGGAAAAACAATCTCAGCAATCGGCTTATCCTTCGGCCATACTTGCTGCCGGTAAAACCGCTCTTCCTCAGACTCTTGTGGCAGCTCTTCGGGATCTTTCGCTGACCTTAGAAAGGCTGACATGGGACTGTCAACAGCCCCTTCAAGATGTGCCAGCAAATGGCTAACGCTAGTCGGTCGCCGGGACCGTTCCTTGGCTAAACACCCCATTACTGCTTCTTTGAGCCGTTGCGGCAATGTGCCATAGGGCGATAACCCATCTAAGGGTGTTGGTTCTTGAGAACGGTGGGCTTTATACCAGCCTCCAAACGTATTAACCTTCGGACATAATGGCAGCGTACCTGTCAACATCTGGTACATCATGACACCCAAGCTGTAGATGTCAGAACGACTATCCAGCTCTTGACCTTCCATCTGCTCTGGTGACGCGTAGGCTAAGGTTCCCAAAAAGCTGCTGGTTTGCTCACTGATACCGGCTTGCGTCAACTTCGCAATACCAAAATCTAAAACCTTGACCAGCTCCCCTACACTGGCACTTTGAGTGACCAGAATATTGCTAGGTTTGATATCTCGATGAATAATAGGCACAAGCTGACCATCGAGAATAATGCCTTTATGAGCTGTCTGAAGGCCTAAACAAATTTGTCTAGTAAAATCGAGAAATCGTTTGACTGGTAGGGGATGAGACTGAATCACTTGGCCCAGATTTTTGCCCTTCAGATATTCCATGACGTAGAACGGCACACCATCATCAGCCACACCATAATCGGTAACTCTGACGACATGGATACTGTTATTTCCCAGCTGGGCACAGGTCATGGCCTCATGCATAAATCGCTGGGTCATTTGCTCATTTAGCAGGGTTTGAGCCAAAAATTTAACAGCAACCGGCACACCACCAAGCAGCGTGTCTTTGGCCAAATAGACTTTTCCCATGGAGCCTTGGCCTATGGAGTCCATGAGCTCATAGCGATTGGCAAGTCTACGACCGAAGTTATTGTCTGTCATTGAACGCTGCGCTTCTAAACCAACAATATAGCCACTGCGATTTTTGCAAGGTTGACAGTGCGAGCTTATAAAGCAAGCTCATTCAGCCTTAATTCCCAGTCTAGAGAATTAAGTAGCTAATTTTACCGTTGCTGATTTCAGGGATGAATCGATCTGACAAAATTGCCCCACATCAGCATTGTCAGATTAAATCCTCCCGGGGATCAGCAACGCCCAAATTTTATTAGCCTTGGTGTCTAAAAACACAATTTGAGAGTTCGACTATCTATCAATACATAGGACTAAGCAAACTCCCAGGGCGAATTGATAGCAACTTGAAGAATAGTTTCATCAGCCTAACTCTGATGACGTTCAACGACAGCTTCCATGGTGCTGGTCAGATGATGACCTGCCATAATGCCTCCGGAGAAATGATATCGCTTTGGACTTAGGCGGTAGAGGGTTTCAAACCCGGTACGCATTTGTCTATCCTGCAGTGCCCAGTATTGTTGAACAATTGAACTAGGGGCGATCCAACCTTCACCTTCTACTCGCCCAAGGACACTGTGCTGCAATACAAATGTGTATTGACGATCG
>NZ_QXHD01000004.1:4186718-4191786 GCF_011009555.1 Adonisia turfae CCMR0081
GCAGGCACAAGACCAGCCCCTACTCCCCCCCTCCCCATCTCCATGAAACTCAGCGAAGAAATCGAAATCGACTCCCCCCCCTGCTTCGACATGGGCGATCGCGTCCGTGTTCGCAAGCTTATCCGCAACGACGGCACCTTTCCTGGCAAAGATATCGGTTTTCATCTCGCTAAAAAAGGCGATATCGGCTATATCGTTGGCATCGGCACCTATTTACAACGGGCTTATATTTATTCTGTGCATTTTCTAGAAACCAACTATGTCGTCGGCTGTCTTAAAAAAGAACTCGATCTAGCAGAAGAGCGCCCGCCCTTGATTGAACAACCAGATTGGTAAGAACCAATGGCTATCCTCACCTCTCACCCCCAAAAAACCAACCCCGTCCTGGAGCAAACGTCTCAACGCACCAGTCTCCTTGGCCCACTACGTCGCTGGATAAATCAGATTCAGGTTACCAATTCCCGAACTGCCCATTTAATTTGTCGAGTCATTCCCAGTCATTGTCCGTTTGAACGAGATATTTCTCTTTTTGGGTACACCATTCATATCCCGGCCCTCTGTAGACTTAACCCAGTTTACGAGGAAATTGTCGATCTGCGGCTACGAGCATTGACCTACCTGATGGATACCTGTGGCGAAAATATCTCCACCTATATTCGCTAAGGGATACCAAAACACTGTAACCTCCTCCTTCTTTATCGCCATGAAAATGACCTCTGGCAAAATCAATGAACTCCTGACCCAGCCTGGCTGTGAGCACAACCATAAGAAAGATGGTAAGGGCCAGAAAAAAGCCTGTCAACAGCAGGCACAGCCTGGTGCTGCCCAAGGAGGATGTGCCTTTGACGGGGCCAGTATTGCCCTGGTGCCGATCACCGATGTGGCCCATTTGGTCCATGGACCCATTGCTTGTTCAGGTAATTCCTGGGGTAGTCGTGGCAGTCTTTCCTCTGGTCCCAGGATCTACCAAATGGGATTCACCACCGATCTGAGTGAAAACGACATTATCTTTGGTGGTGAAAATAAGCTCTACAAGGCAATTCATGACGTTAAAGAACGCTACAGCCCCGCCGCGATCTTTGTTTATCTCACCTGTGTAACGGCGCTGATTGGCGATGACCTGGATGCTGTCTGTCAGGCGGCTAGCAAAAAATTTGACATTCCTGTTGTTCCGGTCAGTTCTCCTGGTTTTGTGGGTAGTAAGAATCTTGGCAACCGGATTGGGGGTGAAGCACTGCTAGAGCATGTTGTCGGTACTCGGGAACCTGAATATACCACACCCTATGACATAAATTTAATCGGCGAGTATAACATTGCTGGAGAAATGTGGGGCCTGTTACCGCTATTGGAAAAGCTAGGAATTCGAGTGCTAGCGAAGATTACCGGTGATGCTCGATACAACGAAGTGGCCTGTGCCCACCGGGCCAAACTCAACGTGATGATTTGTTCTAAAGCCTTGATCAATATGGCCCATACGATGGAGGAACGCTATGGGATTCCTTACATCGAAGAGTCAATTTATGGCATTGAGGATATGAATCGTTTGCTGCGAGAGATCGCGGCTAAACTAGGTGACTTTGATCTACAGGGCCGTGTTGAGACTTTAATCAAAGAAGAGACCAGTAAACTGGACATTGCTCTGGCTCCCTATCGTCAACGCCTCAAAGGTAAGCGAGTTGTTCTCTATACAGGGGGTGTTAAAAGCTGGTCGATTATCTCTGCTGCTAAGGATCTAGGCATTGATGTCGTGGCCACGAGTACCAAAAAGAGTACCGAAGAAGATAAGGCCCGGATCAAAAATCTGCTGGGTAAAGACGGCATCATGATGAACAAAGGCAATGCTCAGGAACTCCTGAGGGTGGTTGCCAAAACTAAAGCTGACATGTTGATTGCCGGTGGTCGTAATCAGTACACGGCTCTAAAAGCGAGAATTCCCTTCCTTGATATCAACCAGGAACGCCACCATCCCTATGCGGGCTATCTGGGGATGATTGAGATGGCAAAAGAGCTGGATGAAGCTCTGCATAGCCCCATTTGGGAACAGGTGCGACGTGAAGCCCCATGGGATAGCGTTGGCGGAGCCTGGGATCAGCCTGGAGCCTCTCTGGCTCATCCTGCCCAGGCTTCAACCAAAGTTCTCTCCCGTAGAAAATCCGTCACTGTTAATCCCCTCAAGCAAAGCCAGCCTCTAGGTGCAGCTCTGGCCTACTTAGGTATCAAAGGCATGATGCCGCTCTTCCATGGCTCTCAGGGGTGTACCGCATTTGCCAAGGTCATGTTAGTACGCCATTTCCGAGAAGCGGTCCCTATGTCTACGACTGCTATGACAGAGGTCACCACAATTCTAGGCGGCGAAGGCAATGTGGAGACAGCAATCTTAACGCTATTGGAGAAAACCAAGCCAGCCATTATCGGCTTGTGTACAACCGGACTGACGGAAACCCGAGGCGATGATATGCAGGGAATCTTAAAGGAATTCCGGCAGCGTCACCCCGAGCTGTCCTCACTGCCCATTGCATTTGCATCGACGCCAGACTTTAAAGGAGCGTTACAGGATGGCTATGCCGCCGCTGTAGAGGCACTGGTACGGGATATTCCGGATAGTGGGCAAGACGAACTGCGACAACAGGGTAGCGATTCATTCTATACCTACGCCGTACCTGGTATGCCTTCCCAGGTAACGGTCCTGGCCGGTTCGTCCCTAGCTCCTGGCGATGTACAGGCAGTTAAAGACATGGTGACGGCCTTTGGGCTCAATCCAGTGTTTGTTCCCGATCTATCTAAGTCTCTTGACGGCCATTTAGCCGATAGTTACTCCGGTCTCACCAATGGAGGTACCACGCTTAATCAGCTGAAGTCGTTGGCCTATTCTTCATTCACCCTGGCGATTGGCAACAGTATGAAGCTGGCGGCTGAAATTTTGCAACAGCGTTTTGGTACTGAGTTCAGACTCTTTAATAGTCTCACCGGTCTGGGTGCTGTGGATAGCTTTTTACAAGAGCTTTCAGAGCTAAGTGGTCGCCCTGTGCCTGAAAAATTCCGTCACCAGCGTCGGCAGTTACAGGATGCTATCCTCGATACCCACTTTTTCTTTGGTCGTAAGCGAGTGGCCCTGGCGCTGGAGCCTGACCTGCTCCATAGGATTGCCTGGTGGCTGACAACCACGGGGGCTGAAATTCATGCGGCTGTGACGACAACTACATCCAAACCACTCAAAAACTTGCCAGCTGATACGGTTACGATTGGCGATTTGGAAGACTTTGAAGATCTCGCCCAGGGGGCAGACCTGTTAATTGCCAACTCCAATGCCAAAGCGATGTCAAAGCGCCTGGGTATTCCCCTCTATCGCCTTGGCTTCCCAGTATTTGACCGGCTTGGTAACGGTCGACGCTACACCGTCGGTTATGACGGCACTACTCAGCTTTTGTTTGATATCGGCAACATTTTTATGGAGGTCGATGAAACTGATGCCCATGCCCAGGTTCATGCCTGGCGAGAAGGTCACGTGTAAGTATGCACAAGGAGATTTAACGATGAGAATTGCCTTTGCTACCCAAGATTCGTTACACATCAATGCCCACTTTGGTTGGGCCCGACAGATCGATGTTTATGAGGTGGATACCACTGGCTACACCTTTCTAGAAGCGCTGAAATTTGAGGGTGATCTCAAGGAAGACGGTAACGAAGATAAGCTAGAGCCCAAGGTTAAAGCTTTGCAAAACTGCACCATTGTCTATGTTTCTGCGATTGGGGGTAGTGCTGCGGCCCGGCTGATTTGCAAAAATATTACTCCGATCAAGACCGGCTCTGGCAACGATGAAATTGGGGATGTACTGGCCCGTCTGGTGCAATCTCTCAAGCATAGCCCGCCACCATGGCTACGTAAGGCTTTGAGTAAAAACAAACCTGCTTTAACGTTTGATGATGACTTTGAAACCATTGAAGAGGAAGTAATTGTATGAGTCCTGTTGCTGCCACTGACCCAAAAACGACTGAATTAGATGCCGCATTAGTGATTGATAGTTCCCTATTCCTCAAGGCAATTGTTCAGCAGATTCGTGCTAACGATGCCTATGGCACCTATCGGAACTGGGCCGATGAGATTTTACTGAAGCCCTATATCATTCCTAAGAAAAAGCGTCGGAAAATTCCGGTGGAAGGGGACGTTGATCCGATTACCATGGCGCGGATTATGGCATTCTATCGTGCGATCGCAGCCTGCATTGAGCAAGAAACCGGTCAGCTCTCTCAAGTCGTAGTCGACCTCAGCCACGAAGGCTTCGGCTGGGCGCTAATCTTTTCTGGCCGCCTAATTCTAGTGTCCAAAACCCTACGAGATGCCCAACGCTTCGGCTTTGACTCCCTCGAAAAACTCAATACTGAAGGTGAGAAGTTGGTCCAAAAAGGTATTGATCTAGCCCAGCGGTTTCCCGCCGTTTGTAACCTTTAGTCAAGCCTGCAGCCGGGTAGGGGCCGCTCTCCCCTACCTTTCCTTTATCATTCGTTTGTCCCATGCCCGAAACTACGACACCGACCACCCTTGACGATCTGAAAAAACAAATCAGAAGGCTAAATAGCAAAGCGGGCCAGATGAAAATGGACCTGCATGACATTGCCGAAGGCTTACCTACTGATTTAGAAGAATTGCCCACCGCTGCTGCTCGCACCTATGACATCTATTGTCAATTGCGTGAACTCAAAGAGCAACTCAAAACCTTGGAGGCCGATCAATGACAACGTTAACTCGTACCTTAGCCCAGTTTAACCAGCTCAAAGACGCTGAAGACTATTTTCAGTTTTTTGGCTTGGCCTATGACCCGCAGGTGGTCAATGTCAATCGTTTGCATATCTTGCGGAAATTTGCCCAGCTTGTCAAAGACGAAGATAAAGCCCAACCCGAAGAACAAAAGCTGAAAGCCTATCGCCAGGCCCTGCAAACCGCCTACGATTTGTTTTTAACCTCCTCTTCCGTGGAACAAAAACTCTTCAAAGTCTTCCAAGACAGACCGAAGAACGTAGTCATGCTCTCCGATATTACTGTGGAGTAATCCACTGCCCACTGCCCATT
>NZ_QXHD01000004.1:4191796-4217899 GCF_011009555.1 Adonisia turfae CCMR0081
ATCGTCCAGCTGGGCCACATCCTGACCATCAAAAAAATAGTGACCCTGAGTAGGACGATCCAGACAACCAATCACATTCATTGCCGTAGATTTGCCTGAACCCGAAGGTCCCATAATGGCGCAATAGTCTCCCTGGGTAATGGACAGGTTGACATCCCACAGGGCTTTTACTTCCGTATTGCCACTGCCGTAGACTTTGGAAATGTTGCGGAGGTCGATGAGGGAGGGCATGGGGACAATAATTTTTAAATACTTCTCAGCGCCACAATCGGATCTAACTTGGCAGCTTGACGGGCAGGAATAACGCCGAAGAATAGGCCAATGCTGCCAGATACGCCGACGGCGATGACAATGACGCTGACTGAAGCGGAGGATTCGAAGGGGGTGAGGATACTCAGCAGACTGATGCCGCTGACGCCCAGCAGGGTGCCGATGATACCGCCAGCGGCGGAGAGAATAATAGCCTCGATTAAAAATTGCACGAGGATATCTTGCTGAGATGCGCCAATGGCTTTGCGGAGGCCAATTTCTTGGGTACGTTCGCGGACGGAGACTAGCATGATGTTCATGATGCCGATGCCACCAACCAGGAGAGAAATGCTTGCGATCGCAGCTAACATCAGAGTCAACGCGCTGGTAATCGTATCGGCAATGGTGAGCAGCGTATCCTGGTTTTGAATAAAAAAGTCGTCATCTTCAGGTCGAGTAATGCCATGGCGCAGCCGCAGCAGATTGGTAATCTGAAATTCTGCTGTTTGCATACTGGCGGCATCACGGGCTGTTGCTGAAATAAAACCAACCTCGATGCCGAAGGGAGACGTGCGGCCCACAAGGCGACTTGCTTGGGTAGTCAGGGGAACCATCACGGCATCATCATAGTTAACGCCCAAGTTCGACCCTTGAACCGCTAGTACACCGATAACTTCAAAGGAAACATCATTGATGCGGAGTGACTGTCCAAGGGGCACTTGATCGTCAAACAGACGGTTAGCCAGGGAGTTGCCTAAAACAGCAACCGCACTGGTACGCTCCATATCTAGATCAGAAATAAAGCGCCCTTGGTCTGTATCGAAGTTGCGGACATTAATAAAGGCTGGGTTAGTGCCAATCACACTGACATTGGCATTGCGATTGAGAAATGTGGCCAAGCCAGGGGTGGTGTTTTCAGCCGCAACATCAATCACCGAAGGGACCTGTTCTGCAATGGCATTGGCATCCTCCAGGACAAGGTTACGGGTAATTTCCAAACCGCCCAGTTCACGGGTTTCTCGGTTGCCTGGCAAGATAAATAAAATGTTGGGGCCTAAGCTTTGAATTTGCTCATTGATGTAGCGACGTCCCCCATCGCCTAACCCCACCATTGAGATGACTGACGCATTGCCAATGATGATGCCTAACATCGTCAAGGTACTGCGAAGCTTGCTGGCAGTCAGGGTTTTGATTGCCATTTTAAAACTTTCGCGAAGATCCATCTTTAAACCGTTGCAGGGTAGGCATTGCCCACCAAAGAGCTACACCACTAGAATAAACCTAAGATTCAATAACGACATTTATTACGAAAGGCCCCCATCACTGGGGGCCTTTTTGCAACATTTAATACCCGTGAATGGTGGGCAGTCCCCACTACGGCTAAATAATCATGCCGTCAGGAATTACCGCATTTTTGAGAACAACGACGATACCACTACGGATGTAAAATCCGAGATCTTCCCGCTCAGCTTCTTGAATGTTTTCTTTATTGACAATTTTTACATTCCGGCCAATGCGAGCATTTTTGTCAACAATGGCCTGTTTGATAATCGTGCCTTCACCAATGCCCACCGGTACTTTGCCACGGGTCAAGTGCTGATGACTCTCAGTTGCAGACTCATAGTAGTCAGAGCCCATGAGTAATGCATGATCAATCTCACAGTTTGCTCCAATGCGCTGACGCAGACCAATCACCGTGCGATTAATGAGGCAATCTTTAAGGATGCAACCATCCCCCACAATGGACTCAGTAATCTTACAATCGAGAACTTTGCTCGGGGGAAGATAGCGAGCGCGAGTATAAATTGGAGCGTCTTCTTCGTAGAAACTAAATGGGGGTCGAGGCTGTTGAGTAAGCGCTAGATTGGAATTGAAAAAGGCTTCAATAGTCCCAATATCTTCCCAGTAATCATCAAACAGATAGGCCTGAATATTGTAGTCACGGGCAGCGCCTGGAATAATCTCCTTACCAAAGTCCGTCTGTTCGGGAGAACGGCGTAGTAAATCAATCAGTGTCTGTTTCTTAAATACGTAGATACCCATGGAAGCAATAAAAGGCTTCTCTTTTGCCTCTTCAGGGTTCAGACCGAGGGTGCATGTATTCACCTTCATAGCTTCCAAGGCATCACCCTTGGGCTTCTCATTGAAATCAACGATACGACCGGAGCCATCGATCTTCATTAGACCGAAGCTAGACGCAACTTTGTAGCCGACGGGAACGACCGAAAGAGTGACATCAGCGCCAGTGCTGCGGTGGCGCTCCACAAACAGACTGTAATCCATACGGTAGAGATGATCGCCTGAAAGGATGACAATTTCATCCACATCCCAGCTTTCGAATAGCCATAGATACTTACGGACGGCATCGGCAGTTCCTTGGAACCAGCTAGGGCTTTCAGGGGTTTGCTGGGCAGCCAGCACTTCCACAAAACCATCACTGAATTGAGAAAAGTTGTAGGCGCGAGTGATATGTCTGTTGAGCGATGCTGAATTAAACTGAGTGAGAACGTAGATTTTTAATATTTCTGAGTTGATACAGTTACTAACTGGAATATCAATTAACCGATATTTACCTGCTAGGGGAACTGCGGGCTTTGCACGAAACTTCGTTAAAGGGTAGAGGCGAGTGCCAGCACCACCGCCAAGAATAATTGAAAGAACTCTTTTCACAGGCTCGTCTCACTAGCGCAGTTTATTAATTCATTATTTAGTTTGAGGGTGTATCCAATCCTTGACAAGAGGCTGAAACAAATTATTTTTGGGTTTGTGTCCTGAGATACTCGATAGTTGGAATCACCTTAAGCCTATTCCTATCAACGCCATAAGTTGGGCAAATATATATAAAAGCCCTAAGCCTCACAGCTATTATTCCAAGCAGTGCAGCACTTTAACGATGGTTAACATCAAGCGTCATACCTAGTCACTAAAACGGACAATTCACACCGCTGATAGCCAGTTTTTTCATAGAGAAAATGACTAGAAAAATTGATTTCTAGACATAATAAAAATGCCATAGCCCAAACATCTATGTTCTAATTTTCATTAGAACATTAGTGCCTTCTATGGGCTCAGCTTGAAAAAGTGAATGACTAATTTTTAAATTTTTTGAGCGATTTTAGAGGTGAATTGTTGATCTAAAGGACCATTATCTAGCACATGGCGAGCCGCATCTCGGATAATCTGACGCAGTCGGAATTGATTGGCGCTTTTATCAATGGTGACGGTCATGACATAGCGCTCTTCACCGACCTTGAACGCCACGGTGCTGCCAATTACTGAAGAGTTTTGCCCGGTTTTCTCACCAATCCAAAAAATGTCGGGCTTTTCTCTAACTAGAGCTCGATAACCAAAGTCAAGGTCATACTGACCCACTAATGCGTTGAGAATCTCTTCATCGCTGGCTTTGGTAAAGCTGTAGATGCGCATCATCATCTGAGTTAGCTCATCAGCCGTGCTAACGTTTCGACCAGATCCCATACTTTTGGGAAAGGTGCTACTACCAACGAGTTTGTGGCCCACTATAGTCTTTGTGAAACCTTCTGCTTTGAGGGCAGCGTTGATGGTGTCGTACCCCAGGTAATCGATCAGCTGATTGGTGGCGATGTTATTACTCTCAGTAATCATTCGCACCATCACCTCTCGCAGGGTGTAGGTCTTGTCAACAAAAATCTTGGCACCCTGGGCATTCTCTGTAAAGTTGCTGGGGTCAATGTAAATTTGATCGTCTAAATTTGCCTGGCCGTTGGTGACCTGATGCATCAAAGCAACGGCAATAGGCAGTTTTACCAAGCTAGCCAGGCTTAGGGGAGGAACATCACCTCGATAGCCCCGACACTCACTGGTGCCTAGCTGACACAGGGAAATACGGACAGTATTAGGATTGCCCAATGCAGACGCAATCGGTATCAAGAAGTCAGAACGCTGCTGCTCAATGCGACGACTCACAAATGTGGCAACGTTGCTATATTCCTTGAGCTTAGCCTGGGCTTGAGAATATTCTTCTGAATCACTATTGACGGACTCAAGTGCCCAAATTGCTTGTTGCCAGAGGGCTTTTTCCCGTTGGCTCAGTTCAATATTGCTGCCTTGTTTGCGTAGGGATAACGCTTCTTGGGCGAGGGCGATCGCACGCTCATAACCAGACCCCCATTGCTTCTTTTCCAAGACACGCTCCGTCAGACCATGACTAAATCGGGTTAGCGCAATGTAAGGCCGCACCACCCCTTCTGGATTGATCTGGCCCACGGATGCTTGAGCAACCTGGATCGGCGCTGCTGTCGCTGTAGAGTCCGCTTCAATAACTGCACCATCCACGGTTTGTTCTGGAGACCCTGCTAGTGTTCCAGGTGCCACTGCCCATTCGGCAGGTAGTCGGGGGATAACCAGAAACATAACCCCAAGGGTACTGCCGGACAACAGCAACAGTCGCAGCCAGGTCTGACGCCAAATGGGCTTAGGAGTAGAACGAAAAAGGAGCATAAACGATTATGAAACAGAATCAACAATCGCGATGATTATCAGGGAAACAAGCGGGGCCAGTATGGACGTGTCTTTGTAGGACTTAGTTACTAAATACACTAAGTATCCATTAAAGATTTAATAGAAAAATAATAAGAAAGATTGTACCTGGCTACACATTTACCTAAAAACATTCATGGGCAGCTTAGACCTATATCCAGGCTATTACGCCTAAAAGCATTGCTTAGAAAAGCGCTTACTACTACTTTAGTGAACCCACCAGATTGATCCGAAAAATTAACGTCGTCAGAGTAAATTTTCGTGGTAGAAACGCTATTTATCATGGGCATGATGAATTCTGTAGCTGGCTGACCCATTAGTCCCATTGCCGCCATTCCCACCTATACTGTTAGCTTGGAATTGCTAGGCATACTGAAGGAGCCCGAATGTCAGTCATCCGCAAGTTGCAGCGACAGCTCACCCAAAAAGAGCGTACTGCGGTTGAAATTACTCAAGCATATCTAGATCGATTGCAGGCGCTAGAGCCTAAATTACATAGTTTTTTGGCTGTAACGGCTGATAAGGCATTGGCTCAGGCCCAGCAGGTAGATAGTGCGATCGCAGCAGGCGAGGCCCTCAGTCCCCTGGCCGGTATCCCCATTGCTCTTAAGGATAACCTTTGCACTAAAGGCATTCGCACCACCTGTGCTTCAAAGATTTTGGAGGGCTTTATTCCGCCCTATGAATCGACAGTAACCCAGCGCTTAGCCGATGCTGGAGCAATTTTCCTGGGTAAAACCAACATGGATGAGTTTGCCATGGGCAGCTCCACCGAAAACTCTGCCTATCAGCTCACCGCTAATCCCTGGGATACAACCCGTGTTCCCGGGGGCTCTTCCGGGGGCTCTGCTGCTGCCGTAGCTGCTGATCAGGCCCCGATTTCCCTGGGGTCAGATACGGGGGGATCTATCCGTCAGCCTGCGGCTTATTGTGGTGTGGTGGGGATGAAGCCCACCTATGGGTTGGTGTCCCGCTACGGATTGGTGGCCTTTGCCTCATCGTTGGATCAGATTGGTCCCTTTAGTCGCACGGTGGAGGATGCCGCGATTTTGCTGGGTGCGATCGCAGGCCATGACACCAAAGATTCCACCAGCTTGAATGTCAAGATTCCTGACTATACCCAGCACCTAAAAACCGACCTCAAAGGCAAGCGCATTGGTTTGATTAAAGAAACCTTTGGCGAAGGTCTGGACGGTGATGTGGCCCAGGCCATGGAGGCAGCCATTGAGCAAATGAAGGACCTGGGGGCCAAGATTGTTGAAATTTCCTGTCCCAACTTCAAATATGGTCTGCCCACCTATTACATCATCGCCCCGTCAGAAGCCTCATCAAACCTGGCTCGCTACGACGGTGTTCGCTACGGTCAGCGGGCTGAGACCGACAACCTGCTGTCCATGTACAAACAAACCCGAGCTGAAGGGTTTGGCGCAGAAGTGAAACGTCGCATCATGATCGGCACCTATGCCCTCTCTGCCGGTTACTATGACGCCTATTATCTCCAGGCACAAAAGGTGCGCACCCTGATCAAACAAGATTTTGAAGCCGCATTTAAAGACGTGGATGTGTTGCTCACCCCCACGGTACCCAGCACCGCCTTTAAAGCCGGGGATAAAGTGAACGACCCCCTCAGCATGTATTTGTCTGACTTGATGACAATTACAGTGAATCTGGCGGGTTTACCCGGTATCAGTCTACCCTGTGGGTTTGATGAGTCTGGGTTACCCATTGGTATGCAACTCATTGGCAATGCCCTGCGAGAAGACACCTTATTTGAAGTAGCATCGGCCTACGAACAAGCCACACCCTGGCATGAAAAGATGCCGCAGGTCTAGGGCAACGTAGGACTAAAAAGCTAGACATATCGGTTGATCAAGGGTAACCGGTGAAGAGTGGATTCTCTTCACCGGTTACTCTTTTAATTGGCATAAATTGGTTTGAATAAAATTTATGCAATTAGCAAGGCTGACAAGAAACTGTGTCTAATCCGAGTCCGAAATAAGACGTAAGCCAATGCTATGGACTCAGTTAAGCTAACTAGAACAAACCTTTTAAGTAACTTGTTGGTTAAGAGGTTTTCTAAATATATTTACTGACAAATACACGATTGTTGTTTCAATTTAATGTTAATCCTAGAAAAACCAACTAAAGTTCTAATGCGCCTATTTTAGGGGTTTTTCCTGTTAGGGGTGGAGCCCCTTGCTGGTGATACTGATTGCATGCATGTAGCAGAAAGCACATCTGCGACATCCACTCTAAATCATTCATTCAGTATCAAATAAAGCACTCCCACTATGAAGCGTATTTACCAGATGTTGCTGGCTGCAACCGTTGCTGTAGCAGCTCCCCTAACAGTTGCGCCCCTGGCCCAGGCAGACGATTTTGATGATGCATCTTTGCCTGTTTACAGCGAGTTCACCATTGATGGCATCACCGCTAAAGTGACTAAGGGCGTTAACCTGCTCGATGACCCCAACGGTACCCTGGGAGCCTTTTCTGATTTCTATTACAACGAAGGGGTGGTTACCATTGACTTTAATGATCCCAGTGCTCGCGAGTCTGTGGCTGGCAAAGCCAATGCCTATACCTTTGGCGATGAGTCGATGATATTCACCTTTGATAAGGCCCTGGGTGTTGATAGAACAGATGTTAAAAGTGACAAATGGGCACCTACTGGTGCCAATGCTGAGAAAAATACCTCCGATTATTTAGCTGTTTTTCAAGGTAATTCGGTCACTGTTGATTTAGCAAGTAGTCTTAACTACTTTGGAATGAACTGGGGAGCCTTGAGTCCTGAGAACAAGTTTGAGTTCTTGAAAGTTGACGACAATGGCGTTGAAACTAGTCTAGGTTTGTTTGACTATAACAATGTCTTTGGTTCGAGTGACTCTAAGCTGCCCACCCAAGCAGCCCATCACAATAACGAGTACAACGGTTACGTTCACTTCTATGCCAATGAAGTAGACGGTCTGTTTAATCGAATCAAAATTACTCAAACTGGTGGTGGTGGGTTTGAGACCGATAACTATTCCTTCCGCTTTAGCGATAAGTCCTTTGACTTTGAGGAAGGGGAAGATACTGCTCAAACACCTGAACCTGGTATTTTGTTGGGGCTGACTGCTTTCGCTAGCCTGATGATGCGTCGTCGTTTGATGGCATAGGTGTTTTGATCAGCATCTAATAGATTTTTATCGACTGAAAAACCTGTGTGGCTTTGAATATCAAGGCCACACAGGTTTTTAGGGTTATAGCAACCTGCTCATGCATATCTCCACAGGAGAGGCTGCGCCCAGCCATAAATCAGTTCTCAGGGAAGCCTGTAGACATCATGCGTCAGCGACTGACGCATCTTCTAAAGACTTATGTGAATGGATATATCAGTGGCAGGTGGTTTGGTAGGATGAAAGGCTGCACTACTGATTCAGAATGCCGGCGCTGAATTGGGATCTTAAGTTTGGTTACCCGCCGCAAATCAAGGAGAGCTTTCACAATGGCCCAGATGTACTACGACAGCGACGCAAATTTAGATTTACTCAACGGAAAAACCGTTGCCATTATTGGTTACGGCTCCCAGGGACATGCCCATGCCCTGAACCTTAAAGACAGCGGCGTCAACGTCGTTGTGGGTCTCTACGAAGGCAGTCGCTCTAAGGCCAAAGCAGAATCCGCAGGTCTGACGGTTAAGTCCGTAGCGGATGCCGCTGCTGTTGCAGACATGATCATGATTCTGCTTCCCGACGAAGTTCAAAAGACTGTTTACAAAGAGAGCATTGCCCCTAATCTTTCAGCAGGTAACGTACTAGCCTTTGCCCACGGGTTTAACATCAACTTCGCTCAGATCGTTCCCCCCGAAGATGTGGACGTCGTTATGATTGCGCCCAAGGGACCTGGTCACCTTGTACGCCGCACCTATGAGCAAGGCCAAGGTGTACCTGCCCTGTTCGCTGTTTTTCAGGATGCTTCTGGTAAAGGTCGCGACATGGCCATGGCCTATGCCAAGGGCATCGGCGGTACTCGCGCTGGCATTCTAGAGACCACATTCCGTGAAGAAACTGAAACTGACCTCTTTGGTGAGCAGGTTGTTCTATGTGGTGGCCTTAGCGAATTGATTAAAGCTGGTTTTGAAACCTTGATCGAAGCCGGTTACCAACCAGAGTTGGCTTACTTTGAGTGTCTCCACGAAGTAAAACTCATCGTTGACCTGGTGGTTGAAGGTGGTTTGGCCAACATGCGCTACAGCATTTCCAACACGGCTGAATATGGTGACTACACTCGCGGACCCCGCATCATCACCGAAGAAACTAAGAAGGAAATGAAGCAGATCCTCAAAGAGATCCAAACCGGTCAGTTTGCCCGTGAGTTTGTCCTTGAGAGTCAGGCAGGTAACCCTGGGTTTAATGCTATTCGTCGCCGCGAAGCTGAGCACCCCATCGAAGAAGTGGGCAAAGATCTGCGAGCTATGTTTAGCTGGCTGAAAAAAGTCTAAAAACGACTGATCACAGCGGGACGTTTTCCCGAGGGTAGAAGTCAGGAGTCGGGGGGCAAAATATAGGGTCTCACGGACTTCTGACTTCCGATTCACCACCCAGCTGCGCTTTCCCGGTTTAAGTGGATGCCCCATTATTTTTTAATATCGGACGGCATCTTCTGTCCGATTAATATCGAGCGGCATCTTCTGTCCGATTCTGAAACTCTGATGATGTTTGAGTATCTTCCCAAACATCGATTAGCTTTGTGATTAACAAGACCAAACAGGCTAAAGACACACCTAACTTTAGCCAGGTGAACAAACTTGAAAGAATCTCACCATGGTTAAACACTGGCATGGGGTTACTCCTGTGAATAAGAGGCAAAACACTTAATGGCAACGCTGTTGCCTATCGCAGCCATTGAGTGCCAATGAATGAGATGAACCTGTTGGTTAGAAGATAAATAATCTCCTAACAGCTCTTCGAAACGGTTTATCTTTTGTTGATAATGATTTTATTTTTCGGCTGGTCAGGCTAATTAAGCACGGGAAAATCTACACCGTACTATAAACGCCCCAACCACTGCTAAACCTACTACAGTACTAGATTCAGGAACAGTTTCAGGCGTTTGAGGATTGTCGATGTCAGTAACATTGTTGCTCATTCGGAAGGAATGATTATCCGTTTCAAAGCCACTTAGTTGGGTTTGAGAAATAACAATTTGGTTAAAGGTGCTTCCTGTTGTATCGGTATAGAAGTGGACATAGCCATTGCCCTGATTCAATTGGTGGCCAGCTTTTATGGGCAGGATAGGCTCAATGTCACTGGCAGTGAAGGTGCTAATTTTTGTGCCATTATTGAAGAATGATAGCTGGTTGCCATCACTTAAAGATCCCCAATTCATGCCAAAGTAATTGAGTTCTTTGGCAAGGTCGATCGTCACTGAGTTACCTTGGAAAACCGCTAGATAATCCGATACGTTTTTTTCGCCATTGGCACCGGTGGGAGCCCAGCGGTCATTGTAAGTGCCACTATTGTAAATTCCTGTACGGTCACCTGACGTGGTGCTAAGGCTGCTTTCAAATGTGTAGGTAATCAAGTCGCTACCAAAGCTGTAGCTATTGTCTCCTACTTGTGTGGCAGCTGAATTGAAATCGATCGTTGTTGTATTGTCGTCATAAAAATCTGAGAATGCGCCTAATTTACCAGCGCTATCACCAGGGTTTATCCCTTGGGTAGTTTTGGCAGTAATGTCGCCAATGGTGGTCTCACCAAAGATTAAGAGAGCGTCATCGTCAAAATCATTGGCAAGTGCAATATTGCTAGGAGCAACGGATGCTAAAGTCGCAAATGTGCCCAGCGCGAAAGCCTTATAAATCATTTAGATTCTTTATGTGAAAAGCCAAATGCTGAAGATCTGCACCCGTCTCGGCCAGGCTAATCAATATTGAGTTGCTTAATTATGCAAACCTGAGTACTGAAAAGCCAAATGCTGAAGATCTGCACCCGTTTAGCTTATCGATACCCTGTTCAACCTAATCAGGGACAGCACAACGTTGGTTGAATCATAGCCATTAACGTTTTGATTTAGTTAAGGGAATGTAGCCAGTTTTTGATTTCAGTCTTGGCGCTACCACAATCATGATTTTGGTTGCTATAATCTTGAACTTTTCGACAAAAATCATAAAACCATCGAACAATGTGAACTTCTGTAGAGATACATGGCTCTAGAGCACATTAGTCAGCTGAGCTATACCTGGTATAGAAAATGACCCTGGCCGACTTAAATAATTAGCTTCATCTCTAACAATAGGCACCATCGTTCTAGCCATCGCTTTATGGGCGTAGGAAAGAACATTTCTCTCTTCCGCTGGTGTTTTTTAGTAAAGCATCCGGTTTTATTCACAAAGGATTATTGAGAACTATCCCGACCTTCCAGGCCTTTGTCTGAAAATTTCAAAGAAAATACGTCTGATTCAACGATTGGGTGTCTACTGCCATGCTTTGAACATTACACATATATTTGCTCGAGAACTAAAATTGTGTCCAAGCCCCAAAGTAAAGCCCTGCTCAGCTGTTTAACGCTACTTACAACCTATTCTTCAGCGAATTTAGGTTATGGTAAGGCCGCAGAAATCAATGTTGATGCCGATAATAGGTCCGGTGACGATGTACCGGATTTAACCGTTACTCAGCAATCAGATTCTGAGGATGTTTCTGGTGCAACCCTCCATGCCCAAAGCATTCAGCCTGATCATGAAGTACAGCCAGCATTTGCCTCTCAATCAGTTGCCATCACAGGCAATGAAGATATTTCAGCACATGCAACAATAGAAGATAGCAGAGCCGCTAGATTACAGCACCTGGTGGATACAACCACCCGTGATTTACCTTCTGACAACTCTCTGTTGTCAGAAGACATATTAGAGGACATTTCAGAAGATACAGCATCAGCGTTAGCACATAGTGAGGGTGCTATAGAAATCGCTGTTGCAACGGTTCCTGCGGAACAAACGCCTGTAGAGGTATCCACGATTGATGTATTCAATACTGACGCCGTTGACCGTAGTGGAGCCGAAGATGCAGTTGTTTCGGATGAAAATGTAGAGTCTGACTTAGATAGCTCCCTTGAAATTGCCCAATTGCCGCTTGAACCTCCCATTGTGACGCCAAGGTCCCAGGAGCAGAAAGTCATTGAGCAATTACTTGAAGGGGCTCCATCCAGTGCGGATATCCCTACTCCATATCGCAGTTCTCCAGCGATTACAATTTCTAACCCCTCCGGTTTTGGTGCGGATAACTTTACAGGGTTTATTGGCGTTGGCTATCAAGAAAGAACTCGTTTTGCTAACCAAGACGACGGGGGATTAGTCGTCGGCGTTGGTTTGGGTGATGCCCGTGAAAACATCGGTGTGCAGCTATCCTATACCGTGGCTAGTTTTGGTGGCAGTCGAGATTTTGGCACGGGTGGTTTTAATGCCAAGCTCCATAAGCGATTAGCCGATGATTGGTCAGTGGCGCTAGGCTGGGAAGGTTTTGCCACCACTGGATTTGTTGACTTTGAAGACTCAATTTATGGCTCTGTTTCCCACCTGATTCGTACCCGTGAAAGCATTACCCAGCCGTTTAGTCGCATCGCCTTAACGGCTGGTGTCGGCAACGGTCGTTTTCGCACAGAAGACGACGTTTTTGACGATCGCGATAGTGTTGGCGTCTTTGGTAGCGCAGCTGTGCGCGTGGCAGAACCCGTCAGTGCCATTGTGGAATGGACCGGACAAGATTTAGCTGTGGGACTGTCCATTACACCCTTTAAAGATATTCCAATTGTCCTTCTACCGGCTGTTCGAGACATTACCGGAGCGGGGGATGGTGGCCGATTTGTCATGGGTGCTGGCTTGTCATTTCAACTTTAAATAAAGAGAACTATAGAGGCACGAAATCAACATGCTATTTCTAAAACAGTCAACATCAACGAGTTCCCTTTGGCAGCTTTTGTCAGCTGGTGTGGCAGCAAGCGCAATTATCTGTAGTCCCTCAGTTGGATTAGCCCAGAATCAATCAGATGTGACTGGCCCCAATTTGTCGGATATGACGGGTCCTAATTTATCGGATACCACCGGCACTAACCAGTCGGATACTACAGCGGTTGGTGGAGAACAAATTTTTAGAAATGCCAACGGAGAGTTTGTTAGCCTGGCTGAATTATTTGAAGATTTTTTTGACACCTATGGTGAAGAGCTGGGCATTGATAAAGATGCTAGTTTGTCTGACAAATTAAGGCAGGCCGTTCAAAGCTGTTCTGCTCAAGTGAACAGCGGCACTCGGCGGTTTGCCCGTGATCCAGGCTCTAGTATCCAGCCAGTTTCCCTAGCCTGTGAGGAGTTTAGTCGCTTGGTTCAATCCGCTCAACAATCTTTAAACCAATACAAACAAGCGCGTCCACAATCCAACACAGTGGATCAACGATTGTGGTGAGTGGTATTGGGGTTGCAACGATTACCCAAATAAGATGCATATAAACTTCTCAGAAGGATGATCTAACGATGGGAATTTTTTTTGATTTTATGGCCCAATATGGACGCCGTGTAGCTGTGGGTTTGCTAACAATAGCGGCTACATTGGGGGTGTCGTCGACTGCTACGCAAGCTCAGGAAAGCTTTGGCAATCAAGGCATCCGGCTAGACGTAGACACTATTGTTGAATTTGAGTTTTTAGAATCTAACGGTAGTTATCAATCTACCTTTGGCATTATCAATGTACAAACGGGTGAAAAGTTCCCTATCTACAGTGAAGTTAAAGGATCCGATGTGCCACAACCTGTAAATAAACCCTCGGATTACCAAGATGATGCCGGTGTGAACAACCGGGATGATTTCCAGGGAACTCCTGGTGTGACCGTGCCTCAACCTTTAGAAGAGTTTCGATTAACAGCAAATACTGAGTATAGCTTTTACTTAGAGTCTTCATTTAATGGGCAACCTGCCGGCATTTTATATTCAACTACCCGGCAAAATGCTGGCAATCGTCAGTATGCTCGATTTGATGGCCCCATAGGAGATGTGATCGATGGTGGTTTGTTGCTGCGCTGGGAGGATGCGGGTGAACTTCTGGTTGGGGCAGAAAATGCCGATTATGACTACGATGATTTTATTGTTCGTATTGGTGGGTATTTGCAATGGGATCAGCCCTAAGGTGATGCAGAACCCCTCCCTGACGGTTCCCCTTACCAAGGGGAACCCTAAGCAGACTATTTGAAACTACTGAATCTTCAGGTTTTTGGCCATTCTCTCTGACTTATGTATACACCGTAGCCAGCATTGGGGGGTGCTCTAATCAAAAGATATTTCTATGATGAAGCAACTGTACTCAGGACTTAGGACTTAAGGCTTTTCTTCAATGATTGGAAAGGCATTGTAAACTTTATGAATGCCTTCCCAGCCGTCTTTTTTTCCGGCGTTTTGTCTAGCAATGTTTTCAGCTGCTTTAACACTGGTGGCGTGAACTGAAACGAGGGTTTTGGTGCCCCATTCGGAAACTACGACATAGTAACAAGAGGTGGGATTGGAAATAGATTGAGACAGCATCAGTGGTAGCCCATGCAACTATATATTCCTCTGTCTCTTGCCAGGGAGGTTATGCATATTCGCTGGCATCCGTAACGAAAGTTTAGCAATACCAAAGCCTATTCAGCGCGGCCATAGTAGGCAAACGCCTTTGAATTATTAGGGGTTTCGTCAACCGTCATCCCTAACCAGGCCCATAGCTGGTCGCCCAGGGAAAAGTGCCACCACTCGTTGGGGTGTTGACGAAACCCAGTCGCCTGCATTGCCTGGGCTAATACGGTGCGATGGTGATGAAATGTTTGGCCATCGAGTTTATCCGCAAAATAGTTGGGATAGGACCGTTCAGAGATTTCGTCAATGTCAGACCCCATATCCACCACCTGCCGCTGGGCATCTACCAGGGTGATGTCGATGGCTGCTCCGGTGCTATGGGGCGGTGGCGTTGCCATGTCATGGCTAGGAGCCGCCCAAAACTGATATACCTGAGCCATCAGTTCTTCCCTAGGTGCGTCGTTAGTTCCCCCCAGTTGCTTACTTTGCCACACCTGCAACAACTGTTCGTAGGTGTAGTTCACCATAAACTGCTGCACAGGAATGGGACGGTAGGCATCAAAGATTTGAATCCGCCAGCCAGGATACCGCTGCTGTAGGTGCACTTGAGCCTGCACTAAAGCCCGTAATACCCCTTCCCGCACATAGTAAGGAGATCGTTCTCCATAGGGAGCCCCCAACATCGCATAGGGATGAGGGTCAACAACTGCAAACTGTTCTAACGGAATTGGTACTAAAGATTCGCCGCATTCTTGAATGGGAATACGTTGGTAGGGCTTAGGGGCCATAAAACCTACCCAACCGCCACCGGCTGTTTCACCCTCTCAACAAAGTTCGCCAACAACTGTAGACCTGTCTTAGCAGACTTCTCAGGGTGAAACTGTACAGCCATCAGATTGTCCTTAGCAACAGCGGCTGTCACCGTTTGACTACCGTGGGTAACAGTGGCTGCAACAATGGAGGGATCGGTTGTCTCGGCATAGTAAGAGTGGACAAAGTAAACCCACTCTTTGGATGAAATTGTGGACCAGAGGGGGTGATCTGGCTGGGTTAGCTGTAGCTGGTTCCAACCCATGTGGGGAATGGTGATGCCGGGCTCGGGCTTAAATTTACGCAGGGTGCCCTTGAGTACACCAATGCCAGGCTCAACACCTTCTTCAGAAGCTTCAAATAAGAGCTGTAGCCCCACACAAATACCCAGGAAGGGTTTACCGCTGGCGATGACATCGCGGATTGGTTGAGCTAGGTTGCGATCGCACAAATGCCGCATCGCCGGGTCAAAGGCACCCACACCGGGTAGCACCACACCATCAGCCCGATGAATCACCTCTGGCTGATCAGTCACTATCGGCGTAGCCCCAGCAAACTCTAGCCCTTTACAGGCCGAGTGCAGATTACCCATGTCGTAATCAATGACAGCGATGGTTGGCATAGTCCCTCTGGTAGGCGATTACTGCTCTATAGTATCGGCTTGACTGAAGGATGGGTAGTTGGGGGGAGGGCAAAAGGGCAGGTATGTTTAAGAACAGCCCCCATTCCCCATTCCCTACTCCCCTAGACCAATGTCCGCGCCTATTTTGATCACCAGCTTCCGACCCTGGAAAGCGCATCAAGGCCTCAATACCAGCGATGTCTTACTAGAACGTGTGGCGGCAAAATTACCGCAGAATGCTATTTTTTTGCGCTGGCTGCCGGTTAATTTTGACCTGGCACCGATGCAGGTGATTAATCACATTGTTCAGTATCGGCCCAAGGCCGTTATCTGCTGCGGCATGGCGGAAATGCGTCAGACATTAACCGTAGAACAGTGGGGCACCCATGGGGACAATCGCCTGGCAACGCCCATTGATCTCAAGACCTTGATCAAGAATACAATTCACACCCACATCAGCAACGATGCTGGCAATTTTGTGTGCAATCGCCTTTACTACCGGGTGCTCAGACATCTTAAGCAACAGTCCGCTGCCGCCCTATTTGTCCATGTGCCGTTGATTACCCCAGCTAACCATACCGTCATTGAGTTTGATTTCCTAAAAATCGTTGACCATTTAAATTCAGCCTGTTGATAATCTTGTATAGTCCCCACCATCAATAGCTCCCAGACAGGTTAGGGGACGGAAAATGTACCTTCTATTTTGCCCCCACTGTTTGTCCAATGTTCTTCCCCCTCATTGCCCAAGCTCCTTCACCGCCGCAAATCGTCCGCCCCCAAGAAGTCAGACCCCTACCGGCTCAGCTAGATACGCTCCCTGTCTTTAATAGCAACAGTCCTGAGCTAATTGGCGAGCCAGGGATTTTACTCTCCACATTTCCACCCGAGGGCATGGAGCATCCAGAAGCCCATCTGGACTTTGCTTTTGAGGGACGATTTGATGTGTTTGCTCACCATGTCTATCGGGCAGATGATCCTGAGGATCTCAGACCAATGTATGTGGCCCTTTTGGTGCACAACCCTGGTGTGGAAACAGTGACGGTGAATGTGTTGGCTGGCGCTAGCTACTTAAGTCAACCAGATGCACCGTTTATCACATTGCCGAGTGCAATCCGCTTTTCGCCCCGTAATCCGGTGTTTGCTGGCCCCGGTAGTCGAGTGATGGGAGATTTGATCCAGGGGCGTCGTCAAGATCTAATCCCGTCTCAATTAGTTGTTCCCCCTGGGGCCAATGCTCTGCTTTTAAATGCACCCATTCCAGTGGCCGAGTTTGACCCACCCATTAATGGTCGCTCCACTTTAATTGAATTGGATAGCAGTGGCCCTGTCTATCTGGCGAGCCTGTCAGAAACCGCCAATGTGGACGGCAATGACCATGAGACTGCCCCCACATTGGCCCAGTGGGCGTCCATAGTAAAGAATTCAGGGTTGGCTGGACCTCGCGATCGCACCCCCACCCCCATCACCGACAATTCAGGTCAGGTGATTTATGGCCGTGTGGCAGGGGTCGCCCAAGGATCTAGCTGGACCGCCACCGTGACTGATGATGGCGCTGACGTGCTGACTATTCCAGCATCAAATACAGCCATTTCCTATGGCCTCAGTACCCTGCATGCAGGGCAAATGGGTACCAACCAAAACCAAAGTGCTCCCATGTTGGTGCGTTATGGAGACACCGCCTACCAAGCCCATGGTAATTATGGTGTGGAATACACCCTGGCATTTCCCTTACAAAACAGCACCGATAGTCATCAAACCGTCACCATTGCCCTGGAAACCCCCATTAAAGAAGACACCCTGTCAACAGCAGGGTTACAGTTTTTCGAAACCCCACCAAACCGCACCTTTTTCCGAGGCCCCGTCCAAGTCAGATATCGCGACGACGACAACCTCCCTCGTATACGCAATTTCCATCTAGTACAACTGCGCGGGCAACAGGCTGAACCCCTAACAACATTAACCCTAGCCCCTCAGGAAAAACGTCGAGTAGACATCATCTTGCGCTATCCCCCCGATGCCACCCCACCCCAAGTTATTACTATCCAAACAGAATAAATAGACCCAACACTTAATCTATGGTGATGATGCGCCATTTGTATTAAACCATGCTTTTATTGCATGGTTTAATGAGAAAATCACATAAACGTCCTTGAGATGTAACGGAACTTACAATCTGTGTCTTCTGAAATAAGGAAGATAACTTGAACTAGCATAACTTGCGGGTTATGCTCGTAATAGAAGACACAGGTGTATGCAATTCCAATACCCTATTGGTGAGTACATTGCTGAACTAGTAGAGGTTTGGGCCGATTTTAAAGAGGCTTTTATCGCAGTCTGTATTCAGCCCTTCTTCATGTAGGGGTAGAGCACAAGCATGTCAAATGTATTCATTATTGGTGAGTTAAATCACAAAATCCAGAGAGCTAAAGAGAGTCTGTTTACCGGAGTACTTGCAATAGGGACCCATAACGAGGTCGAATGGTTCCTATATTTTCTCGTTGGTCAAATTGTTTGGGCGAATACCCGCACCCATTCAAAACGCCGTTGGCATCGCCAATGCCTCAAATACTCTCCGGATTTAAGCAAGAAAGCAATTCATGACATTGCCCATCAACCTGAAAACTATAAAGTGATGGCGCAATTAGTTATGCAACAAAAGTTTAGTCGGGAGCAATTTTCTCAAGTCGTCATAGGCTGCATTTCTGAAATTCTGTTCGATATCATCTACCAGGCGACACTAGAGCTCAAAACCTCGCAAAAACTAATTTATAAAGTTAGCTCCCGCAACGGGGCTAACTTTCCTTGTATCGGCCTTCATCGAGAACCTATCTGGCAGCAGGTTCAACAAGATTGGCATGCCTGGCAACAGGCAAATCTAACTGATTACAATCCTAATCTAGCACCGAAGATTATCAGAGCTGATATTCTTCGGGAGCGCACATCAGAGGCAACATTTCGCGAGTTGGAAAAATTAGCTGATGGTCGGTTAACCCTGCGAGATTTAGCCGTGAAAACAGGCCAACCCCTGATTTTACTAACACAGTCATTGATTCCCCACATCCGTCGGGATCTGATGAAGTTGGTCAACGTGAAAGATTTATCATCTGCCCCCTATATCAAGCCAAGGACCCCAACATCTTTTGTACCGTCTTCTGGTAGTCATCATTCCGTAGCTAAAAAGAGAGCAGCCGTTACCTCTAGCATTAAGGCTAACCCGGTCAAGCGCCAAAGACCTTGTACCTGCAGTCAAGCAAACAATGATAAGGGTAAAGCTGTCGTCGCCTATGTTGACGACAACCTGGCAGATAGCCAGGCAATGGCCGATATTTTCAAAGAATCAGACTATCGCTATGTCAATATTTCTGATTCTTTACAGGCTCTCACCAAGCTGTTGGAGCTTAAACCTCAGCTAATTTTTCTCGATCTGGTTATGCCTGTGGTCAATGGTTATGAACTCTGTGCTCAGATTCGAAGAATCTCGGTACTTAAAGACGTTCCAGTCATCATCATGACTAATAACAACAGTATTCCTGATCGAGTACGGGCCAAAGTGGTGGGTTCCAATGGTTTTTTGGGTAAACCCATTAAACCCAAGCGAGTTTTGAAAGTGGTGCTCAAGCATTTACAAACTGAGCCAGTGACATCAACCAGTCCAGCGCAGTTTAGCAGGCTATCACCATCGTCTGTCTAACCGAGACACGGGGCAACACCGGAGACGGAAACAACTACAAAACAATAAATTTAGCTTAACAGAATAGATATCATCTATCCTTCTGTTAGGACACCATAGCGTTATATTCCTTAAGTCATCATGAGTTCTAATCAGGTCATCTTACAACCACCGCCAACCTATTTTCAACAGGAGGCTTCTCAATTACTTCAGCAAATAGGGGATGAGCTTCAATCTCTAAGTCAAAACTTTAGTATCCAGAAAGCGCATACATTGATGCGTTTAGCTCATACCCTGAAAGGGGCCGCAGCAACCGTGGGGTTAGATGTTATCAAAACCATCACCCAGGCATTAGAAAATGCATTTAAGGCATTGTGTACTCCAGATGCCAACCTAACTCCCGCAGTAGAAGACTTAATTTTTGAAGGGTACAACTGCTTGGAACTGATGGTCTCAGTACGGTTAGCCAAAGAACCCATTGATGAGTCCAATATTTTGGCCCGGATAGCGACTATCGTCTCACAGCTACAGGAAAACCTAGGCGATCGGTTTGGTCAAGATAGCTATTTACCCACGTCCATTGAGCTTGGGGTTGATGTTACTCAGGCGATCTTTGAAAGTGGCGTCACCGACTACTTAAATGAATTAAGCTACGCTCTCAAAACGCCTGACCCTGAATCTTTAAAAGCCCTACTCCATATTCACGCTGATGTCTTCATTGGGTTAGCCGAATCACTTCAATTGCCAGGGTTTGGGGCAATTGCCAAAGCGACGTTAGCGGCCCTCAAACAGCATCCTGCCCAAACTGTTCACATTGCTCAAATTGCATTGGCCGACTATCGTGCTGGCCAGACAAAAGTACTACAGGGCGATCGCAACCAGGGGGGTGCCCCGAGTTCAGCTCTCCTACAGCTGGGCACCCAGGTACCCCAACGAACAAATCGATTGAAGGGCCTATGGCAATGGTTAAACCAACCGATAACAATGCCTCACAAAGCACTCCAAATTCAAGTCACTCAGCCATCAAGCCCTCCGCCAACACTCCCCACAAAACCCATCCCTGTTGTCAAGAAACAGCCCCTCAGTCAGGTATTCCTAAACTGTCAGGAGGACTTGAGTGATTTAACCAGACAGCATGATAAACCTGTTCTGGTCGAAATTCGAGAGAATGAAGTTCTCATTGACCAAGCCATCGCTCAGCGGCTATATGATCCGCTACTACAGCTGGTACACTATGCCTTCAAACAAGATCTTGAGATGCCTACCGTTCGACAGCAGCAAGGGAAATCAGCTCTGGGTAGAATTCAACTGGCGGCCAAGCAAGCAGAGCAGCATCTAGTGATGTGTGTTTGGGACGATGGATACGGCCTCAATCCAGAAACGCCCTGTCAGCAAGTGCGTCCTCAGATCGCCTCCTTACAGGGCACAGTGACTGCGGCCTATTCCCCTGGCAAGGGCACCTGTTTCACCCTGCGCATTCCCCTTAGCACCTGCCGTGTACACACAAGTGTGGAAACTAGCGCGTTCGCGGTTGCCTCACCCCCTCTAGCTCCCCTGCCTCACCCCCTCTAGCTCCCCCTTACCAAGGGGGAGAACCGGAGTTTCCCCCCTTACCAAGGGGGGATTAAGGGGGGTAATGCAAGATTGTGAACGCCCTTTCGAGATGTGTGTACACGGTAGCCCTTCTAAGGCTTTGAGTAACGACTAAGGTTGTTTATGAAACACTAACGAAAGATTATTAGCAGGCATTTCCACCACCTCCTGCAGAGCTAACTGATGTGCCTTAGCCGTCTCTTCAACAGTTTCTAAATCCCGCACGCCCCAATCAGGATTCTGTTCTTTCAGCCAGCCATCAAATATGGCATTACTAGGCGCTGTATGCTCACCATTACGCTTAAAGGGACCATATAAGTAAAGAACACCCTTTTCAGGCAGTACACGCCCAGCCCCAGCCATCAAACATTCACACGCTTTCCACGGAGCAATGTGGATCATATTAGTGGTGACAACTGCATCAATCGACCGCTTTTCATCTGCCTCCACAGGCCATGGGTCATGGCAAACATCGAGTTCTATGGGGGGGAGTAGATAGCGAGCATTGGTGGCCTGCTGCCAGGCGGCAATACTCTTCAGCATGGGCTCACTGATATCGCTGGGCCACCACCGTCGGGGTGCAAGTTTAGGGGCGAAAAAACTAGCATGCTCACCCGTACCGCTAGCAATTTCCAACACGGTGCCTGGATTGGGTAGAACGCGCTCTAGCACTGCGAGAATGAACTCACGATTACGCTCAGTGGCAGGGGCATAGAGACGACCGTCATTGGGTTTGAAATCAGGCATGGGAGGGGGGACTTATTGGTGATTAGTTTTGAGTGTAGCAGGGCTGGCACAAGGCGCAGCCCCTACAAGACATCCATCAGGCCCCAAGAACCAAGAACTAAAAACTAGAAACTAAGAACTAAAAACCCCCTAAACCTGACCATAAAGCTGTTGAATCACCTGATCTGCCTGCTGTAGTTGATTTAAAGCCGTCTGCAATTGGTCCAATTCATGTTGTCCCTGGTATTCTTGGTCTTGCTTTTGGGTCAGTAAGGTTTCTAAATCAGCCTTGCGAGCTTTGATGTCGGCATCCAGGCGACTGATGACGGATTGCTCATAGTCGCGAAAGTACTGAATAATGGCTGAATGGATAGGTTGCTGCTGTTCAGCGGCAATGCGGGGTAGGTGGGTTCTGAGTTCCTGGCGCGCCGCTGCGACTAAGGCACGACGGGTTTGGTCAATTTGGAAGGCCCCGATGCCCAGGCTGGCAATCCCTAGGGTAATGGGTCCGGCGATGGTGCTGATCA
This sequence comes from Adonisia turfae CCMR0081, assembly GCF_011009555.1. Lineage (GTDB taxonomy): Bacteria > Cyanobacteriota > Cyanobacteriia > Phormidesmidales > Phormidesmidaceae > Leptothoe > Leptothoe turfae. The sequence continues at coordinate 4,214,092 of NZ_QXHD01000004.1, forward strand.
GACTGGAAGCTAAAAGGCTGGCACCGATGGCAGCGACTACGTTGATCAGAATGCTCTGCAGATCGATGCTGGCCAGAACTGCTTTAATTTCAGGGGTATCTGTCGGTTGGTTGAGGGCATCAATGGCCCATGCTGCCCAGCTGGGTTGGCTGTTGTCGAGGGGAAGCTCCACAAACTGACCGCTGAGGGTATTTAGAATTTGCTGGGTGATTTGGTTGTAGGAGGTACCGTAGTGGGCGGCCCGCTTAGACAGAGCTTGAAAAGCACTGCGTAAGGTGGGTTCCAGGGTGCGACTCCAGTGTAAAAGTCGATCGTTGAGATAGCGTTGAAAGGCCGTCTCTAGGGATTGGTTAAACTGTTGCCGACCGGCAGGGCTGACAAGATCTAACAGGGAGAGATCGGGTTGGTAAGGGGCAAAGTCTTTTTCAAAGGTGGTTTCCAGGCTGAGGATAAAGTCCTTAAAGGAGGAGGAGGAGGCTGTGGCATTGCGATCGCAACTCGTCCGAATCTCCTGCTGAAACTGATCGCGAATCACCACCAGCTGTTCAAACACCGGAGCCAGCTGCAAAATAGTTTGCTTCAGCTCAGCCACACTTTGCGCCAATAGAGTCTGACGCAGCTGCACCTTTTCCGTAAGTTCTGTCAGCGTACGGCGAGATAAGGCCACTACTGGTTGAAACTCAGCCTGGGTCCGCTCATGGGTAAGAAACTGATCCAGGGTGAGCAAAAACCGCGAAAATCCTGGATCGCGAATGGGCTCATCTGGAGTCTTAATCCGCTGACGTAGCACCTCCAAGGCAGAAATGGGAAATACCCGCTGGTCGTAGCGATCGCAATAGTCTTTAAGGGTACTGTGAAACACCTGATGCAGGCGGGATTCTGCCTGGGCCAATTCATCTGGATCATCGGGATCTAGCAAACTATCCTTAATGTGGTCCCAGGCATTCAGCAAGAAAAACAGCGACAGCCCTTTATGTTGCAAGTAGTTATTGAGATAGCGACGCTCAGCCAGGGTGCAAGGCTGTGTAGCCCGCAGCATAAACAAAATTGCATGACAGCTTTGGATATAGCCAAGGGAAAGTTTATTTAGAGCTTCAGTATCGTTGAGACCCGGACTATCAACAATTTCAACACCGTTTTCTAACAGCGATAGCGGATAGTGAATCACCGCATGGCTCACATGGGCAAAAGGTGGGGTACTGCCACTTTGACGCATATCAGCTGGATCGATGGTGTACCGTTGGGTAAATGTCTCCATGTCTAACTGCTCAGGCGGTCGGTCATCGTTGAAGTAAATCGTTGCTTCAGGGGTAGGACCATAGCGCAGCACCGTCAGTAGGGCCGTGCAAGGATTCACATTGCTGGGCAGTAAGGATTCTCCCAGTAGCGCATTGAGAAACGTACTCTTCCCCCGTTTCATATCCCCTAGCACCATGAGGCGAAAGACTCCCTGGCGCAGACCTTCACTAGCAGCCGAGAGATCGATGAGGGGCTGGGTGAGATCAAACGTTTCTTGCAACGGCTGAAGCGTACTGATCATCGTCTCAAGCTGAACAGCAAGGGCTTGACGCAGATTAGAAACTTGGGAGAGATGGGGTAACAGGGACATAGGGAGACGATTCATAATATTCTCAAACGGCTTGACTCATGGCCAGTTGGCCACTTGAGAGTATTTCTATTGTAGGCAATGGTAGAGCAGACAGCTCCGATGCTTCTACAAACGCTGAGGAATGAGGGTTTATGATTTCTCGGTGTGGGAGCGTTCCATGGTTGATGTAGGGGCGTTCCATGGAACGCCCCTACATCAACCGCTCAATTAAATGGTCTCCTACCCGTAAGGCGTTGGCAATCACCGTCAGCGCCGGACTTACGCTGGCATTAGACGGAAAGAAACTGCTGTCCACCACATAAAGATTATCCACGTCATGGGTGCGGCAGTTAGGATTCAAAACCGACGTAGTCCGGTCATTCCCAAATCGGCAGGTACCGCATTGGTTAGCCATCACCTGAATAGGCACCTCACCACGGAGATGGGTACCGCGCTGAAACCCACCTAAGTCTTTTTCAAGGGTCTTTAGCACCTCTATCCAACGATAAACCAGGCGATCATGGGCCTCTAAATTATTGGGAGTATAGTCAATGTAGAGTTTGTTATGGTCGATGCGCACACGGTTGTTGAGGTCAGGTAAGTCTTCAGTTTGAATCCACCAGCCAATGGAGCGCGTGGCCAACTGTTTGAGGCCAAAATCAGGCATATATTTGGCCAGAATTGAGAGCAGTGGGGGAGCCTCAGCAAAAATAATGTCGCTGAGCAGGCCACCTGTATTGTAGATATGGCCCATCGGGTAGGGAAAATCGGTATCTCCCCAGTAAAAATCGTTAATGTAGACAGTTTTAGGAAAATCTCCTGAGTTAGTTTTATTCGTGAGCTGTACCACGGCTGTCAGTAAGCTTTTCATCAGATTACGACCCACCAGGTCAGAACTGTTGGCTAGACCACAGGGGTGTTGCTCATTGGCCGACTGAAGTAATAGAGCCGCTGAATTAACAGCACCACAGGATAGGACAACAATATAGGCAAAGAATAAGTAGGTTTGGTTGCCAATTTGGGTTTCCACCGCTTTGACCATCTGACCGGAGGGGTCAGTGTGGAGAGCGACCACCCTAGCTTCGGTTTTGAGGGTGACGTTGGAGTGGGTGAGGGCCGGGGCAATGCCGCTGACTTCAGAGTCGTTGGTGGGGTCATCGTCCTGGCGAGTAAGGCCCAAGGGTAGACAAGCGGGGTGGAGGTTCTGGGTTGCGATCGCAACCATTATTTCTTCAATCTCTTGCTCTTGGTTAATCGCTTCATAGGGATACTCTCGACTATGCCCAGGCTCCGTTGGATCGCCACCGAGGGTGCCATGCACCTTATACAGCCGCTCAGCTTCAGTGTAGTAAGGCTCAAAATCAGCGTACTTTAAACACCATTCCAGGGAAACACCTGTTTGATGTTCTACCCGCTCAAAGTCTCGTTCTCGCATTCTTAGCAAGGCAGCCCCGTAGATTTTAGTATTGCCACCTACGGCATAGTTCATCTGAGGGGAGAAGGGCTCGCCAGCAGTGTCGTACCATTGCTCGGGAGCATGGTAACGTTCTCGTTTAAAGACATCGACGTCACTGCGATTTTGTTCTTCGAGGGGCATAAAGTCTCCCCGCTCTAGGATCAGAATCTTTTTACCGGTGGGTGCCAGTTTACAGGCTAGGGTACCGCCCCCTGCACCAGTACCGACAATAATTACGTCATACTGCTGGTCATCAATAATCACAAAGTACCCCTTGCCACCAGATCATTTACTAAAACAGGGCACACAGGCCCGACACAGCCAATTCAGCCTGAACTTTAGTTATCAAAGCTGCAAAGATAATTATATTTAAGACAATTAACATTAAGAGCGCATGTACTTGCTCTTCACCGATTCCATCTAAATTCATAGTTGTCCTCCCATCTCAAGGCACGGTTAGCTATTGCATGGTCAAAACCATGGTACAAACATCGACTGATTCTGCAACTGCTATGGGGCTATGTCAAACGACGATTAGTCAAAGATTATGGAACAAATAAAACATTAATTAAAGAGATAATATCAATCCGAGTATTGCCCTGAAGCAATCCTTTTGCAGTGTAGCTACAAATACTTTTGAGGCAGATATTTGTCAGTAATTCTTAAAGCTTATACGGATATAGTCATCCGTCTTGATTCTTGAGGGTAGATCGGTATGATCTGAGAAATTGTATTCATCAGAGCATGTTCCCCCCGTATCGTTA
>NZ_QXHD01000004.1:4217909-4230192 GCF_011009555.1 Adonisia turfae CCMR0081
ACCCCTGCGCTGCAACGGGTACAGGCAGCTTTGTTACTGTATCCAGCGATACCGTTGGTGGCGTAACTATTGTCGAAGAAAATGGTAAGCGCTATCTCGAATTTGACGAGACCTTCAGCACTGATGACGGTCCTGATCTATTTGTATTGCTACACAAAGAAGCGACTCCCCAAAGCTATAGCTCTGACAAGTTTGTGAATCTAGGAAATCTACAATCCATTAACGGTAGTCAGCGCTATGAGATTCCTGAGGATATCTCCATTGATGAATTTAAGTCTGCTGTGATTTGGTGCCGTCAGTTTAATGTAACCTTTGGCTTTGCAGCGATTTAGAACGGGATAATATTTTGGTTCTAAAAGTCTCCTAAGTAAAAAAGAAAGGTTCATTACTCGATTTTTGAAGATCCCCCCTTAACTCCGCTCTGCCCCTAGCAGGTAAAGCTCTGGGGGATTTTCAATTGTTAGAAACAAGGTAAGGAGTTGTGAAAAAATAAGTTATTTCTAATTGCATATATTCGGGGTTACGACGAGGTCGATTGTGTATGTCAGGAACTGCCATAGATCAAGCCTCAAACGCTAACAGCCCCATTGGGAGAAAATCCTTCCGTTGCCATGGATAATGGAAAGGTACGTCAGCAGACGTTTTGTACTTTTCCCGATTTTTGCTTAATGGCAACCACATTACCCGCTGATGTTCAGCATCTAACCGAAGACACATCGGTGGCCCTAGCCAGTCAAATCCAGTTTGCTGATATCTCTACCAATCTCACAGAATCGCCCATAGCCACTAGCTATATGTGTGCTGGAACCGGCAAACCTATCCTATTAATCCATGGATTTGACAGTTCGATTTTTGAATTTCGTCGTTTAGTCCCCCAGCTATCTGCTAATGCTCAAGTCTGGGTAATGGATTTACTAGGCTTTGGGTTTACTGACCGCACGACGGATGCTCCCATTACTCCTACGGCTATCCAGCAGCATATCTATAGTTTTTGGCAACAGCAGATCGGCCAGCCAATGATCTTGGTCGGTGCTTCCATGGGAGGAGCCGCCGCTATTGACTTTACCCTCAATTTTCCAGAAGCAGTGGAGAAACTGGTGCTTCTAGACAGTGCCGGATTTGCTGCTGGACCAGCCATGGGAAAATTCATGGTACCCCCCCTTGATGGCTGGGCAACCACATTTCTCAAAAATCCTGGTGTACGGCGGCGGATTAGCCAACAGGCTTACTACGATCGCACCTTTGTGACTCCAGATGCTGAACTTTGTGCTGCCTTACATCTACAGATGCCCAACTGGAAAGAAGCCCTGATTGCATTTACTAAAAGCGGTGGCTATAACTTCTTGACTAACTATATTCAAAAGATTGAACCACCGACGCTGATTGTGTGGGGTAGGCAGGACAAAATCTTGGGTACCAAAGATGCTCAACGCTTTCAGCAGACCATCCCCAATAACAAGCTGGTGTGGATTGATGACTGTGGCCATGTGCCCCACCTAGAAAAACCCAGGAACACAGCCCAGGCAATTGTGTCTTTTGTGTAGGTTCAATTGGTAGACCTGGGTAACACCCAAAAAATTTGCCTTTATGGTATGTATATTGGAACATTAAGGTTTACTAACTAATTATCATATAGAAACCTAATGTGCATTTTGTCAGACGCGGGTAGCGCGTCTGCCTAATCTCACACGACTAATACGCCCATGAACCTCGGAATGATTCTAGACATTTGTCCGGAAAATATCAGTGTGAGCCGTTGGGTCCAGTTTACGGGTTCCATCACTTGGTGGGTGGCGAAATCTCCCCTGGCAAGCTTAATGATAGGGGGCATGCTTATGCTCAGCTTCCTAATTATTAGTGGACTCTTGATGCGGGGTTTTATTCTGCTGGGTCGAGGCCGCTCGATTAAGCGGGTTTGGAGCTGGGGTTTTCCCATCGCATTTTTGGTAAGCGTTTCACCACTGCTGATTGGAGAGCCCTTACTGACGCATTTCCTCCCGGCCTATCAGGGACAAACCGCCGATGCTGTTGTCATATTGGGGCGCGGCAGGTCGTTACAAAATAGCCGGGTGATGGCAGCGGCTGAACTCATGGCGATGGATCGTGCCCCACAGGTATTTGTCAGCGGCCATGGAGATGCACCTTTTCTGGCTAATCAATTAGAGCGTGTGGGCATAGCTCCTAGCAAAATCTCGGGGGAAGCTTGTTCTCGCACCACGGAACAAAATGCTAAATATACGGCTCAACAGTTGATGCCCAGTGGGGTTAGATCAATTATTTTAGTGAGTGATCCTCCCCATCTATTGCGATCGCAGCTAGTTTTTCGCAGCCTTGGGTTTGACGTCATTCCTTACCCCAGCCCCCTGCCGCAGACGCTGGGGCTACGGTATCGCCGTCTACTGACCATGCGAGAGACCCTGGGTCTCGTTGCCTATGGTGTGATGGGACGCTATCAACCCCGACCGATTCACTCCATGAATCCGACCGCTGCACAGTAAACTAGTGCGGAAACATGGTTTATCGGAGGTGCGATCGCAATGGGGTCAGCTTCATCACAGTCATCTGTCCGCTGGGTCGCCATCCTTACCGTGGTTTTCACCCTGTTTATTGCCTTTTTCTGGCGTTTAGACAGCATTGGCTTAATCGATGAAACAGAGCCTTTATTTGCCGAAGCCTCCCGTCAGATGTACGCTACCGGCGATTGGATCACCCCTTATTTCAACGGTGAAACCCGGTTTGATAAACCTCCCCTGGTGTACTGGGGGATGGCCTTAGGGTTTCACATTTTTGGTGTGGGAGAATGGGGCGTGCGACTACCCTCGGCATTGGCCGCTGCTGGTTTAACCGGGTTTAGCTTTTACACCCTGCAACGGTTTGGCTATGCCCATGGAGGGCAGTCCGCCGACATTCAAGATAAACGACAAGCCTTCACCCTGGCAGCTGTAGTGGGTGCCGTCTCCATGGCCCTCCACCCAGAGACCCTGGTGTGGGCCCGCACTGGTGTCTCAGATATGTTGCTATCAGGCTGTATGGGAGCCGCGCTGCTGTGTTTCTTCTGGGGGTATGCCCAAGCCCCCCGCTGGTACTACGGCTTCTACATTTTTGTCGCCCTGGCAGTATTAGACAAAGGCCCTGTGGGACTGGTCATTCCAGGGTTAATTGTGACAGTGTTTGCGGCCTATGTGGGCCAGATTCGCACCCTACTCAAAGAAATCAAACTGCTACAGGGTAGTCTCATAACACTGTTGTTGACGGTGCCCTGGTTCATCGCCGTCATCGCCATCCATGGTCAAACCTACATCGACAGCTTTTTTGGTTACCACAACTACGAACGTTTTACCGACGTCGTCAATGGCCACGCCGCCCCCTGGTATTTCTACTTTGCCGTCGTCGCCGTCGGCTTTTTACCCTGGTCCCCAGGGTTACCCTTTGCCATGACCCGCTTGCGCCCCTGGGCCTTAGGTTACTGGCGACATCAGCCCAGAGAGAAACAGCTAGGACTGTTTGCCCTCATTTGGTTTCTCACCATTTTCTGCTTCTTTACGGCTGCGGTGACTAAGCTACCCAGCTATGTGCTACCGCTCATGCCAGCAGCAGCCATCCTGGTGGGGCTTATGTGGGCCGGGCCGCGTCAGCGCGGTACCTGGATCAGCGCTATCTTGAGCATTGTGTTCTTTGCAATTCTCTCCATAGCCTCTTACCTCACCCCCAATTGGATCGGGGGTGATCCAGTCATGCCAGACTTTCCGGTATTAGTACGAGATTCTCAGGCTATGGCCTATGGCTCCATTGTATGGGGGCTAGCCACCCTGGCAGGGCTAGGATTGTTGCTAATGCGACGTGTTCGCTGGGTATGGGCCGTAAGTTTTATAGCATTCATGGCATTTACTGTGGTTTCCATTTTGCCCGTAGCCGCCATTGCCGACAGCCAGCGTCAGCTACCCTTACGACAGCTAGCCGAGACCATCCAAACAGAACAGCAACCAGATGAAACCATAGCAATGGTAGGGTTTATGAAACCCAGTCTGGTGTTTTATACCCAAAGCCCTGTACTATATACCTATAACCCTGATTCAGAGCAATTACAGGCCACTGGTCAAGCCCTGGTCGTGGGTCATCCCGATGAAATTGCCACAGCCATTAGCGCCAGCCAGTCAGGAGAGATTTTACAAACAGCAGGCACCTATCAGTTAGCTCGCGTAATCTTCACTCCAGAGCACTAACGGAACAGCATCTTTGCACGTATCCCGTAATGCCTTAGCTTAACAAACCCTTGTTGGGGTACTCCGTTTAGCTTTGAACGCTTTACTAACGCTTTGGCAACGTTGTTTCCCATAGCCTGTGACACAGACAATATCAGGAACCGCATCAACAAGAATTCAATACTATGGCACGTCAGCAATGGTCTTCCAAAACAGTTTTTATCCTCGCAGCTATTGGTTCAGCCGTTGGCTTAGGGAATGTTTGGCGCTTTCCATATCTTGCCGGTAAATATGGCGGTGGGGCTTTTCTAATTCCTTATTTAGTAGCGCTATTAGTTGTTGGGATTCCTCTCCTGATGCTGGAGTTTGCCATTGGGCAAAAAATGCAGCAAGGGGCAATCGGTGCATTTAAGAAAATGCATCCCAGGTTCCAAGGCTTTGGTTTAGCTGCAGTTATCGCAGGCTTCATAATCATTGCTTACTACGCAGTCGTCATGGCCTGGACCCTTATTTATTTTTTGGCAGCCTTTCGCGTCAGTTGGTCAGAAAATGCAGAACAATACTTTTTTGAGTCGGTCCTGCATCTAAGTGAAGGGATAAGTACAGTTGGTGCCATTAATTTCCCCATTCTGCTTGCCTTGGCAGCTGTGTGGATGATGATTTATTTTTGTATCTGGCGTGGGCCTCACAGTGCGGGTCACGTCGTTCTCTGGACTGTACCATTGCCTATTATCCTACTAGGCGTCTTATTTATCAGGGCCGTTACCCTACCTGGTTTTTTAGACGGTTGGCAGGTCTATCTCATTCCCGCTTGGCAAGTATTACTTAAGCCTGAAGTCTGGTCAGCCGCGTTCTCTCAAATTTTCTTTACTCTCTCCCTGGCCTTTGGCACAATGCTGACCTACGCCAGTTATAAATCTCCTGACAGTGAGATTGTGCAAGACACCTGGATCACAGCCTTGACCAACAGTGCCATTAGTTTATTCTCAGGTTTTGTGGTCTTTGCCGTCTTGGGATACATGGCGTTGCAAACAGATACCCCAGTAACAGAACTGGCGGCCTCTGGACCAGGTTTAGCGTTTGTGGTCTTTCCCCAAGCCCTTAGTCTCATGCCACTACCAGGGGTGTTTAGTGTCCTCTTCTTTCTCATGCTATTCTTCCTGGGGATTGATAGCGCATTTTCCATTGTGGAAGCGGTTAACGCAGCCATCCTAGATCTTAAACCTAACTGGCAGACTCAATACGTATCCATCGGCGTCTGTTTGTCAGGCCTATTGGCGGGATTAATATACACCACCCAGGCAGGTCTTTATTTTCTAGACATTACAGACCACTTCATCACAAATTACACCCTCATATTGATTGCTATTGCCCAAGCAATTTTAGGAGGTTGGATCTATGGGGCTGAAGTACTGCGTCGATACATTAACAACGTCAGCAACTGGCAAGTAAATCGATGGTGGTCCATATTGATCAAGTTTATTGTTCCAGGCTGTCTAACTGCACTCTTAGTAGCTCAACTGATCAATGATCTCCGTGTTCCCTATGAAGGCTATCCAAGCTGGGCGTTAGCCTTTGGCTGGCTGTGGGTGTTGTTCCCAATTGTCATCATGGTCGCTCCTTTCATCATCAAACTAGAGGGAAGTAAAACGGAGCATTATTCCGCCACTATTCCCCCCAGGAAATAGTTAGGGTTTCTAAGTAACACAGCCCATCAAAACTGTTCGATTCGATACATTTTGTGTTAACTTTTAAATCCATGTACCTGAAATAAAAAACATTCGTTACCAGCATCTGCTATGAAAAGCTACTTTTCTGCCCTGATTGATCGTGATCTATGTCCCGGTGCGGTCAAAGTTGCGCTTGTCGTTGGTACTCTTCTGTTCAGCATCAACCATGGCCCCGCCCTTGCTAAGGGTAAAATGACACCCACCCGCTGGCTGGCTGGACTGTTAACCTACGTCGTGCCCTACTCTGTCAATATCCATGGGCAGTATGCTTATCGCAAGCGTCAGTCAGCGTCTTAGTTGGATACAGGTACTTAGTTGAATACAGAACACGACCATGGCATGGTTAGATATGCCATGGTCGCCCATGCTAAGAGGGTAGAACGACTGCCGACTAGCCTGGTTCAAGGTGACCTATGCAACCCTTTCCAACAACTCTCCCCGAGCTAAAGACTCGGCAGTTCAGGCTGCGTTCCATGTCGACTAATGACAAGGCCAGTCTATTTGCTATCTATGGCGATCCAGAGGTGATGCGGTTCGCAAGTGATGAGACATTCTCGACCCCAGCAACAGTTGACGAGATGCTCTCAAGTGTCAGCCAGCTCTTCCAAGAACAGACATCTATGGAATGGGGTATTGAGCGACGTACCGACCATACATTGATTGGCACCTGCGGTCTGCACTCCTTTGATCTGACAAACAACTCGGCAGAGGTGGGCTGCATGCTTACCAGGTCAGCCTGGGGACATGGGTATATGCAAGAAGCACTGCGCGCAGTTATCTGGTATGCATTTTGCGATCGCAAAATCACGCGCTTGCGAGCTGATATTGATACCCTCAACCACCGTTCTATTCGCTTGTTTAGCAAGCTGGGCTTTATCCATCAGGGAGGTACCATCTATGTTTGCAAACCTAAGTGCAAACCTGAGGGAGGCGATCTCTGATCCACACTAAGGATTTCTAGCAGATATGGCTTTGATGCCTGAGTAGGCCTGTAGAATATCAAAATTAAAGTGTTTCAATTATTTGTCAAAGCAGATGTCTCAGGTGTCAGACAAGAAGCTTAAAGAGAAATTTTGCCAGCAACTTTTGTTGACTGCTCAAGAATTAATTCCTAACACAGCGGTAAATAACACTACAGTTCAACCCTTAGCCACATTAACAAAGTTAGTAGTTCGCCATCGAGAGACGATACGCGCTCTGAAAGTAACCTACCCCTCGCTTGTTATCATCCTATCAGGATCCAAAATCTTCTATATCAATGAACAACCATTGACATTTGAAGCGGGTGATTTATTTGTTATCCCTCCGCATATTACTTTCGATGTCATTAATCAGCCTCCAATCCAAGGCGAGTACATTGCTCTTATCCTGGAACTATCAAATAATTTACTGGAACGTGTTCGGAGGGCGTATCCAGAAATCATTGAATCTTACTATTCAACTTCACATAGCTGAGTTTTTCAAGCCTGACCGACTTAGTAATTCATATGTCTACAATGCCTGAATCCAAAAGACTGCTGCACATGTTAATAGATAGCCTCCAGATGTACAGCAGTCGTATTCAATGGTGCTTAAAGGTAGAGGTCAAGCAATCAGTGTGAAATCTGTAGCAGTCAAGGTATTGGTGTTGACACCATTGAGCATTGCAAGCTCCTCAGTGCCAGCAAAGATGCTGTTTTCACTAAAGCTAAGACTGCCAAAGGTCAGTCCATCTGCGAGCCCAATGAAATCAGTGCCAACTTCGAAATCAGTAATGGTATCCAGTCCTTCCCCTGTCGCCAGCACAAAGGTATCGCTGCCTTGTTCCCCTGAAGAATCATCGCCTGATAAAGTATCGTTACCTAATCCGCCCCGGAGAATATCATCGCCATCATCACCAAAGAGCCTATCACTACCACTTTCGCCAAAGAGGGTGTCATTTCCTCCCTTTCCACTAATAGCATCATCGCCACGACCGCCATAAATGATGTCATCGCCCCCAATGCCAATCTGCGGGTTGCGATTATTGAGATCTCCCCGCATGACATCATTACCATTACCACCAAAGAGAGTGTCATTACCTAAGCCTCCCGCAATGAGATCATCACCTCCACTCCCCGAGAGAATGTCATTGCCTTCCTTCCCGTCTAATTCATCATCACCATCGATAGCGTTAAACACGTCATCGTTATTAGTGCCTACAAATGTGTCACTGCCAGGAGTACCTTGGTTGGGTCTCGGTCTATCTGGTGGAGTTTCAATTGCTGCAATTAAGGCATCGACTAGATCTGCAGCGCCGTTAACATTCAGCGCCTCACCTCCCGTGATTGCGGCAAGACTGCCAAAGTCCGCAGTAGTGGTGGGGTCACCGCCAATGACAATAGTAAAGATTTCGACAGGGACAGCAACGGGTTCAGCACTTGCATTATCCATGGCGACATTAAAGCGAGTGACCGCCAGCCCATCAGAGACGGCTTCAGTCGAGATATCTCCTGCGATTGCCGTTGATGCTGCCGCCCCCGAAACACCAACATCATTAGCGAGTGCGAGTACCTGCGAGCGCAGTTGATTATCGCTAGGAGGTGCATCCCCAAAGAGAATAATGCGTCGAGCGGCAGCATCTTCTCGCCATGCACCGGCACCACCTGATAGAGCCCGAATTAGTCCAGCATTGACAGCTTCTGGGAAGTCCCCGCCCCCACTGGCAGAGAGGCTGTTAATAGCATTAATAGCAGCGGTTTTGCGGTCTTCGACACTGGGTTGGTCTGTGAACGAGAGGACGGTATTGGTTGCGGGGTCATTGTATCCGACCACAGCTACTCGGGAATCGAGCCCTACGACTTGTCCACTGAAGATGGCATTGATGACTGCGACAGCACCGGCCTTGACTGCATCGATATCATCACGCATACTTCCTGTTGTATCAATGACAAAGGCAATATCTTGCCCTGGAGTTATATCTACAGTTACAGTCTCAAAGGCGACTTTTTCAACATTTAAAAGAGTATCAGTACCATCTCGGCCAGCTACATTGTCAACAACTCTGACAGAATCATCGGGGTCAAAGAAGATTGTGTATTCACCTGCGAGAAAAGAACCTGAATAAATAGCGACATCACCTTCATCAGAAGAAGGTCCACCATCTATTATGTCGTTACCTTTTCCGCCAATTAGAGTATCGTTGTCGTCTCCGCCAATTAGAGTATCGTTGTCGTCTCCGCCAAAAATAAAGTCTTGGCCGGTACCGCCTTCTAGGATATCATCACCACCATTACCAATTAGAATATCGTCGCCACTGATAGGATCGGGAACATCAGGCATAAGAAATCTATCGTTTTTCTCACCACCTTCAAAGTAATTGCGGTTAATTCCGGCAATAACCTTTACTGCATAATCATCTCCTGCGATCACAAAATTTTCCTCTACGCCTGAGTTTTGGCGTAAGTCAACCTGTCCACCTAGTAGAACCGTAATATTGCTAACAAGATTTATTGATTCTGGAAAGATATCATTGAGGTTTGATTTCGAAGGGAGATCATTAATGAAAGCATCTCTATTCTCAATATTCGAGAAGATAGAAGTACTAAGAGCTTCTGATACTTCAGCATATATCTGCGGATCGTGATTTTCTAGACCAGGAAAACCACCTAGAAAACTAGGGACCTCCGGTGCAAATGCGGCATTTAGCCCCATTGTACTTAATCGACCTCTTGCATCAACAAGTTTGTAAATTGGATCTAGAGAAGTCCCTATATGCAGAACCCTATCATCAACTCCGACATTAGGGCTGCCAAAAGTAACCGCACTATAATCTTCATTGCCTGCAAAGTAGAGATCCATTAATCTCTGAGTAATACTGCCGCCGATACTCTGCCCTGTCAACAAAACTCTTTCTACATTATTATGTTCATCTAAATAAGTATTGAGTGATGCTACTAGAGGATCATAAAGTGCTCTAATTCGACTATCACTTAAGACTGGGACTGGAACACTTCCATCTACATATGTGATTAGAACATCTGCAAGATCTCCTGTCCCCTGAAAAGCTAATGCTAATGTGTTTGTTTCAGTATTTCTATATACAACTGTTTCACCAGCTTCACCTAGATCTGGATTTAGGAAAGGTACGTAGCTTGCATTTTCAGAGCCTAAAAGATTGCTTGGAAGGCCAAGCTGCCCGGTTATATTCAACCATTTGTCTTCTCTGTTGCTAAACTCTAAGGTTGCTGGTTCGTCCTCATAAGCTTCTCTAGACATGAGAGCTAGATCAGCAATTTCTTCACCTGTAACTCTTTCAAATCCAAATAGGAATCCCATATTTTCACCTGCTATTTTTAGGAACAGAAAAATCAACCTTAAATATCAATCTGTATATTGGCTAACTTTTGGCCAAGAAATCATATCTCTCGGAAGTTAGTAGGAGCTAAAGCCTTGCACTGAAAGTACATAGTTTAGGAATAGCGCATTTGGGACAATTAATACGTTTTTTAAGGTATTAATTTGTTTGCTTTTTATGCCCTAATTTCAATATAAAAAGTTGGCAATACTTTTCATTTCATGCTCATTATGCTGTCAAAGAAAATAGGATTCTCTAAAACCCTATTCATTCTTGATAAGCAAATCTACTACCTCTAGGCTACTGTGTTCAATTGCAACTTCAAGAGGTGTTTTATCTTTGAAATTTTTGAGATTTATGTTTGCGCCATTCTCAATGAGAATGGCTGCTATTTCATGATGGTTGAAAATCGCTGCATTATGGAGAGGGGTATTTTCATTCCAATCTGCTAAATTTACATCTGCCCCAACGCTTATTAGAAAAATTGTCACATCTAGATGATTCCCTTCAACAGAGCGATGAAGTGCACTTGGAACATTTGAATTAGGCTCTTTTTTTACCTCAGCATCCTCATCAAACAAAAACTTCACAAGTTGTAAATTACCTCTAGATGCAGCATTCTCTAGTGCTCTAGATAAGTATGCGCTTTCAATATGCACATCCGCTTCAAATAGGATTCTAAAAATTTTTGAACCGTCATAGTATCCAGCATTAGCAATTAGTCCCCCATCAAACTCAAAAACAGCATTTTCACTCTTTAGAAACAAGCTCAACAGCCTAGGTCGATTGAGCACAATTGTTAGATTTAATGGTGATTCAGCAGCCTTGGAAATATTTATATTTGCTCCATTTTCTAGTAATAAATTTTTAATCTTCATATCCCCTTTTTGAACCGCCATATATAATGCCGTAGTCCCAACATCCTCAAACATAATTGGGAACGGTATAGCTTTTTTCTGAGCATCAATATCGACACCTAGATCAATCAGTTTAGAGACGATTTTATAGCTCCTCATTTCTGCTGCACACATGATCAATGGCGTTCGGCCAAGATATGCGGAAGGGCTACCACCTGTGGTCAAGTAAGTATTGAGAACTTTGATATTTTCGCAAGCCCTTTGAGGTGGGCCAATGCCTACCCAACTTAAACCCCCCCATCGAAACCGATAACCGATAAGGGTCATTGTGATGAATAATAAACACCCCCCAATCAAACGTGCTCTCTGCATCTTTTGAGCCTTAAAAATGAGTCTCTAAATTGATTCGAACGATTATTTCAGATGTCAGTTAAGTTAACCATTATTCCTGGCAATTTATTGACTGAATATCCAATAGTTCTTATAAACGGAAATGTGGGCTAGGACTGAACTCGGAAGCCAGAAGTCGGCAGTCGGAAAGGGAAGGCATTGCGTAGGGCTTTGCTCTTCTCGCAGAGTCCTCCTACTTCCGAACTTCGAACTCTAACTTCCTGGAGAAATCGTCCCGCTTTGCGTTGGTAAGCTTGATGACGTCTTTGTCCAAACTGTATTGAGTGAGGAAATCGATCCAGGCTATAGAGTTGTTGATCTTTCAGAAGTTGATTACGAGAACAAGTAACATTGAATAAGAGCGGATTAGGGGACCTGCAACAAAGTCAATTTCTTTTCAACAGAATGAAGCATATGTAAACTCAGCCTCTGATACTGACTTAGTCGAAAGGATTTTGCAGGATCATATTCGGCAGGTTGAAAACCGACAGCAAAGACTCATCGAACAAGCAAATAGATTGTGTCCAGGCGGCTATTGCTCACAGGATGTTGATATTGAAAAAGCGATTATGGATGTTTATGGTTCAACTGGATGCCCAAATGTAGCTACACTAGAGACCTATGTGAGTGATTAAGTAGCCTAATGCGTGGCAAAAAAATTCTAGGTAGATACGTTTCGGATTTTGAGTCAACGCCTATGCCTGATATAGTCATCCGTCTTGATTCTTGAGGGTAGATCGGTATGATCTGAGAAATTGTATTCATCAGAGCATGTTCCCCCCGTATCGT
>NZ_QXHD01000004.1:4230202-4310554 GCF_011009555.1 Adonisia turfae CCMR0081
AGTCTGATGCCGTAAGGCTTGTTTCAGATGAAAACGGGCATCGTCAAGCTGCCCAAGCCGCAGAAAACCAATTCCTAAGGTAGTACTGGCGTGGGCCAATTCCCGTTGAAAATAAGGCCGATAGTCTTGGAGATTTTCATCCTCCATAAACTGTTGATGACAAAATGTAGCAGCTTTGCCCTTACGGATTTTTGCCTGAATATTACGGCTTCCACTAACCATGTTTTCAGACTGAGCATGCACCCGATAATAGGCCAAGCGCTCATCGCAGTAGTAGGCCCCTTTCCCTGAACGGCAGGCTAGATAAGCGATGTAGTAATCCCAAAACACCCCTGCCTTAAATAGCTGCTCCCAAGGTACAGCAGCCCTACGAATTAATGCAGCGGATGCGGTAAAGACCGCCTGATCAACTAAACCAATCTTCCAGAAAGGCTGATAAACACCTTCTTGTAGGTGATGACGTTTTTCTTTTTGAGTCTGTTTTTTACTGGCTGACCATTGGACAATACCATTGTCATCAATCACGTAATAGTCACAGAACGCCAGCACTAATTCTGAATTTTCTTCCAGCGGCTGCACCAGTGTTTCTAGAAAGTCGCTGGCCCAGCGATCGTCGTCGTTGAGACTGGCCACATATTTGCCATTAGACTCAGCAAAAGCATAGCTCGTGTTTAAGCCAACACCCAGATTTCTAGAATTACGTCTGAGGCGCAGGCGGGGGTCTTGAAATGAATTAACCATGTCTTCCGGACTGTGATCGCTACAGTCATCCGAAACAATGATCTCAAGATTGGCATAGGTTTGATTAACGACACTTGCGATCGCTTCTTTTAAATAAGCCGGACGATTATAGGTGGGAATAATCACACTAATCAGTGGCAGTTCTGAATTATGCGTTTTTTCTAAAGGATTATCCATCATCAAAAGAGTATTGAACTAAGAGGTGGCTAATGAAGGCACGTTAACTGTTGAATTTGATGCCAAAGCAGCTCGCGCATGGTTTTGAATCAGCTGAATAACGTTGGCGCGATCGTACTGCTGAGACGCTTGTTGGTGGGCAGCAGAGCCCAGACGTTGACAGAGATGATCGTTGCTCAACAAGTCAATGCAGGCTTGCGCCATCCCCTGGGCTGACGTTCTAATCAGTACATCGTCACCGTCATTGAGAGATAATCCTTCAGCGCCAATGGAAGTGGAGACAATGGGTTTGCCATAGGCTGCGGCCTCAATAATTTTGACACGGGTGCCGCCACCCGACAAAATTGGGCAGCAGACTATTCGGCTACGGGCATAGAGCTCATCCAAATTTTCAACAAAGCCAGTAAACTCCACTCCCGGAATTCTTGAGTGATAGCTGCGAATATTCTCAGGATGGGTGCCAGCAATGATTAACTTAGCATCGGATCTGACCTTGGTAATCTGGGGCCAGACTTGCTCAATCAAAAAGTTAGCGGCATTGAGATTAGGGTAATAGTAATAGCCGCCGAGAAACATGATGGTAGGTTCAGGGCAGAGGGATTGTGGCTTGGGAATTGCCACTGCATTGGGCACGCTCACCACTCCCTTTAGTCGTCCTTGCTGAGTCAAATATTGCTGATCTAACTGAGAACAAACAAATGTGCGTAGAGCTGTTTGCACGCTGCGCCGTTCTCCCCACCAGAGGGCAGGAATTTGCAAGTAATAAAGCTTTGTTATCAATCGAGTGGGCGGCTGACGAATCTGACGGGCAAAGGAAATATGTTCAACATCATCCAGGTCAAAGAACAATGGCGGCAGGGTTTGCTGAGTTTGCAAAATAGGCGTCATTGATTCTAGGCGATGGCAGAAAACTGCATCGGGCTGCCGTTCTAAGCAAGTCTCTAAAGCCTTTACCTGTTTAGCCGCGCTAGTTGCCACAAAGTTCCCCTGGGCACGATAGTCAAAGATGGGGGCAAACTGTCGCTGCCATTTGGGTCCTGAATTGTCAGCTGTGTGTTGCGGGCATAGGAACAGGTTAATGGGTGCTCCCCAATGTTCTGATAGGGCTTTTTGGTGAGTTGCGATCGCATCCACAGAACAATCGACATCCGCTGGCACATAAAACAGGACGTCAAGCTGTGCCATCGCCTTCAACGCATCCAGAAATAAATTAAACCGCCTAAAGGTGCCCTGAACATCTCGTTTAAGATCCGTAGGAAATCGGCAAGAAATAAGTAAGATTCTCATGGAACTAAGCACGATCGGTATTGAGCAACGGCGACAACGTTTGGGCAGAACTAGGGACAGCCCGGCAAAGGTTTTGCCAAATCTCTATATAGTTCTGGAGCATTTTTTCTTCAGTAAAGTCCTGAGCGCGATCGCAGGCATTATTTGCCATCTGCTTCATCTCGTCAGGATGTTTAAGCGCCCAGCGAACAGACTCCAGCAAATCACAGCTATCCCCTGTTCTAAAAACAAGCCCATGGATTTGATGGTGGATCACTTCTGGAATGCCACTGGCATTGGAGGTAATAATCGGTAAACCAGATGCCATCGCCTCTGCTATAGCAAATGATTGTCCCCCTTCAAAATGAGTGGGAAATACAAATAAGTCAGATGCTTGTAACAATTGGGACACATCTGAACGATAGCCTAAAAGAAAGACTTTATCTGTAACCTGATACTCATTTAGTTGACTCTCTAGAGTCCCTCGCAAATCGCCATCACCAACCCAAATGAATCGCACATCGGGAAAATCTCGAATAATGTGCGAAATCGCTGGGATTAAATCACAATGGCCCTTTTGAAAATTCAACCGACCAACGGTGATCAGTAACTTGGTCGTATCAGGTAACGTCAGCTCGTCGAGAATTTGCCGACGACATGTTTGCTGCTGAGCAGCCGTTAATGGAAGAGACGCATCTGAGTTAGCACCGTTATAGATACACGTAAGTTCGCTTTCAGGAATTTGAAACAGATTAGATAGTAAACGTCTATTATTTTGTGAAATCACCACCCACTGTTGCTGACGAGTTCTAACCCAGTTATAAAGCTTAACTCGCCATTGATTAACCGGTATCTCCAGTGGCAAAACCAATCCAAATCGTACAACCGTTGGAATCTTCAACAGTCCACAGGCAAGGATGCTGGCAAAACAATATTCTGGAGCAGGCAAGGTGATTTGAACAACATCAGGTTTAAGCGTCATCAACAACCGTAGTGTTCTAAAAAAACGAGGCACATGTCGAGCAATGCCCGGCAGCCAGTTTCTATCTTCAGCAATGGAGAGTGGGTGATAGGTTACACCGCTTTCCACAAAATCTTGAATTAGTGAAGCCGTCCCATGCACATTGGGAAACGCAGCATGCACATCCCATCCATGCCTTACAGCCCCTCCGGAAACTGTGAGGTTATATTGCTCCACACCTCCACGTAATGTGGAGGGGAAAATCATGAGTAGCTTTTTAGGACTAGATTCCATCGATGTAATAATACGCTAAATAGTTCTCTAACCTATGCCTGGAAAAGGATTCATCTCTGCCCAGAAATATTTGTCGTCCCCATGACTAGCGGTCCTGTCAAGGACTTGCCATCATCTGCCTTATGCAAAACATCAAGAATTAGCGTTGCTAATTCATCTCCTCGCCTAGAATAACTAATCTTTCTCTGCGTCTCGACCCTATCGACCACTAACGTTTCGCCTACCATATGTTTAGCCATTAGCTGCTCAAGCACCTGAGCCATCGCCTTCACATCAAAGGGATTAACTAAATGCACACCTGGCTTATCACTCAAATAGTTGCGATTCTCACCGGGTGGCACAGCGGCCAAAATGGGGCGGTCAGTCATCAAATACTCGTAGGTTTTGAGCGATATGCGATCGCCAGGAGTTCCGTCAAGACGATCGGGTAAAGGCATAAATAACAAATTTGCCGATTGCAGTTTCTGGAGTGCGTCACTGTATGGCACCGGTCCGGTTACAGTCACCACATCAGATAGATCCTGATCCTTTAAAACGGCTGACGCTGATTCAAATTTATTGCCGTAGATCTTTAATTTGATCTTACCTGCCCAATCAGGATTCTGAGCAACAACCTGTTTAATAGCACGACCAATAAAAATAGGGCTTGAGCTAGCAGGGTTAACGTTGACATTAAAGTACCGTCCCCAGTTCATCCATGCGTGACGTAGCTTCTTAATAACGCTCTGATTCGGGAAGTTCAAAAATTCTTCCCAGCCTGTCATACCACCTGTGAAGACAATTTTAAAATCATTTGAGACAGCGTTACTGCCAATAATCCCTTGAAAATCTTGAGGATCAGCCCCGCCACGGATAAGGTGAAATTTAGAATGTTGCTCTTTAGTCTGCCTAGAACATACCTGTTCTAAACTTAGTTGTGATACATAAACAATAGCATCAGACTGTCTAACATAAATGTCTTCGAGCCAACGGTTGAGATAGTAGTGAAGTTTAGTTGGAAAAACCGCATAGAGATCATCACAGGTTGAAGGTTCACAGACATTAATAACCAGAGGTTTACCCGTCAGCCATTTCAGCAAAATACCAATGAGGCCTGCAGAATAGGGTTTGAGGAAGACAATGATTAAATCAATATCATAGGTTTTGATAACGTTTATGCCTTTGAAAACAGCAGGCAACAACCAAAAAATATCTTCATCAGGCCAAACGAGCCAGTCTAAGAGCTTACCAAACTTAATGCCCCGAATGAATCTAAGTAGTTTACCTGGATACCAAGAACGAGCAAAATGGATATGCGCTTGGTCTAAAGTAGCTTCCTTATTGCCAGACAATACATGAATTTGCCAATCTTTTGGCAGATATTTGAGTGTTTTGCTAGAGCGAATTGCGGTTGGATTTGTTTCTGGTGGAACTTTTTGAGATATCGACAACACAGTTCTAGATTTACTGCTCATAGCTAAACTCACAATTGATTATGGATACAAAATCAAAGTCGATTTTGAAGAATCGTTCGACATCAACACTACTTAATCACTTAAGGTTTTAGCCAGCCATCATTTTCGCAAGTAGATTCTGGCCTAAAAGCTCTCTATTTTCACGATATCTTTCAATTTTCTCTTTAATAGGATTCATCTCATCAACCAATATATTAAGCTTCATAACTTGATCTGAATCACTATGAATATCTAAAACCAGTGATGCTAATTCAGCATCTAGGAAAATACCGGTGACTTTGCTTTGGCTGTTGCTATCAATAACAGCAAGCGGCAATGACCCTGCCATAATCGTAAATAGAAGCACATGTAATCGATTGCTAAATACCATCAGTGCATTGGAATATAATTCAAGTGCAGCTTGAACATTGAGTTTTTGATCAACAAACTCAACATCATAAGGCTCAACATATCTCTGTACTAATCGCTGACAAAAATCAGAATCACGATCAACTTGATAAGCCACAACTAGTCTTTTTGACCATTGTCTACAAACCAAATCTACGACCCTATCTAATACAATAATAAGATTCTCTTGATAGGCATTTGAGGTATCGCAAGAATGGGCAGACTCTCTAAAACTGAAAACAATATATTCTCTATCCATAGAAGGCTTTATAGCCGTTTGGAAGCCAGACCGAAACAACCAAGCCAGATCGGGAAAATGTTGTATCTGGCACATCTTCATTTGGTGAGCCAGGCTTTCAGAAATGCTATCTCGAACCCCATAGAAATATGAAAAACGTGAGACCCATTTCACAATCTTTTGATTATGATCTGACAATTCACCAATAGAAAATCCTAATCTACAAAGTCGAACTCCTAATATACGAAGCAATAGAAAATATAATATCCATTTTCTTGAGCCTAAATATCGACTATTATCAGAAAGATGTCCTGGCCCCAAAAATAGATATGTTTTTGAGGATTTTAACTGAAATAACGATTTTAACTTTGATTTGATTATCAAACGATTAAATCCGTTTTCATAAAAACTTGCTCGCTCATCTAATTCAACTCCTAGCTCTTGGCAATACCAATCGGGAACCCCATGATCATTTATTACTACTTGGCCATATCCTCTTAACCTTTCTAAGAGAGTTTTATTAATAATCAGATCCCCTAAATTTCCATATTGTGTGCGGGCTTCATAGAAGATATGTATGTCCTGTTTGTCTAAGTCGTGATTCTTTTTACTTTGCTCTTTAAGTGTGGGCATAGATTTTAAGGTAAACATCATTTTTAATTCCAAAATTCTCTTTAAATATCAAACTATATTCACAAAGGCTAGAAAATATATTTCTACTTGAAGAATTGAATTAAGATAAAAATATTCTAATTCCCAACAAAATTTACTCTTTACTTTTTCAATTCATATGGGCTTACCTTTTGCACCTGAATATGCTTTGGCATTATCAAGGCAACGATAGTGTGTTTGATCTCTGAATTTAATAACTCTTCCCGGTTGGTTACCAAAAACAGCAAACGATGGCACATCTTGGGTGACAACAGCACCCGCACCAATGATTGCTCCTTCACCAATGCTTACACCTGGAACTACAACTACATTTGTTCCAATCCATACGTTGCGCTCGATGGTTACTGGCTTAAATTCATATGTTTCATCATAGGGAAGGTAATCTCCTTCATATCTATGATTAGCAGAGTGTACTACAAAATTACGACTGATATGGGTATTTTCACCAATAACAATGCCTCCACGAGCATCAATATATGCATTGTCACCAATATGAACATTGTCATGAATTTCTAGTTTTTGGGGCTGCACTATAGCAATACGACCATTAAGCCTAACTGCCTTTCCACAATATTTTATTTGAGCAATTGTACGTCGATTGTTCTCTTCTAAAATAGCTGGTTCAGCCCAAAATACAAGCTTAACAATCTCTTTCCCTAATGCAAATTTTATTCTCTTAATTAATTCAAACATATTACTATGCTCAATATGAATGCTTACTTTCTCTTTTGCAATGAATTTGGCAAAGAAGATAATGTGAGACGGTATGTCTGACTAAGTAAATTTGGTGATAAAAACATGACTCCAAACAAGTAAGCGACTGTTCCTATTGTCATGTATGTGATTAGGGTTATGTATGCATTATTCCAGTCATAAAATATTCGCTTTGCGCCTAGGATAAATGCCATCATTAGGAGACTGCTTAGCAATGGAGTTATGTATTGGGAGAAATATTTTCTAAAGTCTATATCGATAAGTTTTTTTATCAAAACTAAGAATACAGGAGAAAATATATATACACAGATGACATAAGATGCGGCAACTGCGGTGATTCCCCAACGTACAGATATGAAAAAGCCAATAACATTACATACCGTAATCATGAAGATTACTCGCAGTCTCCACAAGGGTTTATTCATCGCTAAAAGTACCGTCCCAGAGAAATACTGCACTGATTGTAGAATGCCAATTAATGCCAATATCTGCATGACGGATACACTAGGTAACCACTCAGGCCCAAACAAAGTTTGGATAAGTTCTGGAGCAAGCACTGCCATCCCTAAAAAGGCAGGAAACGAAACAAAACTCGTATATCGAGTGACTCGATAAAAAGCATTTCTCATTCTCTCTGGTTCTTTTTGCAGTCGAGAAAATGTAGGCAATGCAACTTGAGCTGTGACATTTGTTAGGAGTTTAATCATGATTAACAGCAATCGATAGGCTACATTGTAATAGCCTAAAGCAACTGTTCCTAAGAAGTAGCCAATTAACAAGTCATCGGAGCGGCGGTTCAAAAAGTTTAGAAAGTTAAAGCCAATGATATTGATGCCAAATGAGAAGAGTTCTCTAAAATGTTGAGGAGAAAACCTAAATCCTGGCCGCCAGTCGCTCGAACTCCACAACATTAAGGCTCCCGTTGAGCCAAATACTATTTCTTTAATAACCAGACTCCAAACCCCTAACCCCATAAGGGCAGCCCCAATGCCCGCTACCCCACAGGCTGCCGTTGCCACTAAAGAACGTGCTGCAAAAACCTTGAACTGCATATTACGTTGCAAGATTGCAGACTGCACGCTACTTAGCCCTGCAAACAGAAAACTGATGGACATCCACCGAATAATCGGTGCTAGCTCTGGCTCACTGTAGAAGTTTGCAACAGCTCCAGCTCCAGCTAAAACAGCTAAAAGGAACAATGCTCCCATCAATACACTGGTCCAAAAAGCTGTATCTAGATGCTCCGGCTCCAGCTTATCTTTTTGAATAATGGCTTGAGCAAAGCCTTGATCCAAAAAGATCTGCATAAAATACATAAATACATTTGCCAGAGCTACTAAACCAAAGGCTTCAGCACCGAGCAGCCGAGCTAGCAACAGAAAAATTGCAGTTGAGACAAGCTGAGCCCCCCATTTTTCTATAGCGGACCACATTGCCCCTTGAATTGCTTTCTGTCGCAAACTCATAAGAAACTACTCACATCTAAGAAAAGAAACAAGGTAAGTAAGCAATACGTTAGAACGCACCAAATCCTGTCATGACTTTAGGGACTGTCATTAGCAACAGTTTTAAATCTTCCTGGAATGTCCACTGTCGAAGGTAATCCAAATCCATTCGATTGACCGATGTCAGATCGCATCCTTGAGAGCGGGTCGTTACCTGCCACATGCCGGTCATACCAGGTAACGCTCTCAATCGTCTCCGCAATACTGGTTCAATCCGTACCGCATCATATAGAGCCCAAGGTCTTGGTCCCACTAAACTCATCTCACCGCGCAACACGTTAACCAGCTGAGGCAGCTCATCTAAGCTAAATTTTCGTAGCCAACGACCCACCCCTGTTACCCGTGGATCTTTTTCCAGTTTATGTAGGCCGGTCTGATTCCTCATAACCTTATGGTGCTGTGCTTCGGCATCTGTCTTCATACTGCGGAACTTGCAAATCTGAAACAGTCTGCCTTGGTAACCCACTCTCCACTGACGAAATAAGATAGGCCCAGGAGAATCTAATCGAACCCATAAAGCCAATAGCCCCATTAATGGGCTGAGTAGAATACATAGGAAAGATGCAACTAACCAATCTGCCAACCGTTTTACTCGCCAGAGGATGGGTTGTCGAGCCTGGGGTAAATCGGGAGCCAAAGGTACTCTCAAATAGACCTGCTTTTTAGTAGCGCTACAAATATCTGCCCAGGCAGTAAACTTCGATGATTCTAACTGTGGGTCAAGATATACTCGCTTGACAGGTGAGCGGCGCAGACAGTCTCGCAACCACACTTTATTGCTGAGAGCAGGAATCTCGGGTTCTAATTTAGACGAGCGAGGCTTTACGATTAATGCATCTTTTTCCCAAATCAATGTACAGTTTTCAAATGCAGATGGTGTTCTCTTGGTAGGTGGCACTTGAAAAACAATGGGAGCCTTTAACAAAACTGTAGAAGTTGTCATACGTCTGAAGAGTCTCTTAATAGAAAGCCTGATTCAAGTTAAGCCTGTTGCCTAAAAACTTGTCTTAGATAAACTTATAGCAAATAAATCTCCATTTGGTATGTCCGATTAACTACAATTGTGTCAATTCAGTGACTGAACTAGTAGAGTAAAGTCTAGCTGCGCCAGAGCATTACGGGCTCTTTGGAGAGTTTTGAAGAGCCATTTCGCTCATAATGTTTCATAGGTCGCATACTCTCGCGGTGACCATTGGCGACAATACCAATGGTATTTACTTGATCCAGCATGGTAGTGGTATGGGTTAAATCAGCCTGAGTAATGCGATCTAGGCGGCTGACAATAATGGATGCGTTACACATGGATGCCAGCTGTAGTCCATCAGCCAGGCCTGAAATAGCAGGGGCATCAACAATCACAAGATCATAATTTGCTTCAGCTTTTTCTAACACCTGTCGCATTTGTTGTGAGCTTAGAAGCCTCATGGGGTCTTCAGGTACCGCTCCTGCCAGCAGAACATCAACACTGGTGCCGGAATGAGACAGAGAAACAGGAGAAATTTTTGTTTTATTCCACCGTGCCAAATTTGGATGCAACAGGGTTGATAAACCCTGAACATTTAATAGACCCAGATATTGATGCAACGATGGATTACGGAAATTAGCATCAATCAACAACACCCGTTGGTGAGATCGAGCTGCACTAAGCGCTAAGCCAATGGATAATGTTGTTTTCCCTTCTCCCATCAGAGCCGATGTGACGAGTAAAGAAGACAATGACTGAGAATTGGTCAGCTGAATAGTCTTATAAATCAGATCGACAGCGTCTCGAAATGGCTGACTTTGGCTGAGGGCAGGAGAATCCGCAGGAGCCCGCTCAGCATCCAGAATGGTCAGCAAGGCATCGGCTTTGCGGGTGGGTATTTCAGGAATCACCCCTAAGAGAGGCAAGGCAGCTTGTTTTTTCAGCTCATCCGATGTACGTACCACCGTGTCTATCGCTTCTCGACCAAAGGCTAACCCACCGCCAATGAATATACCAGCCACTACACCCAACAGTATGTTTTGCTTGGGTTGAGGTGAAATTTGTTCACCTAGCTGTGAAGGTTCAACAATATCCCAACTAAAACCACCCTGAGCTAATTCATTACTTAGTTCTTGGCGTAGTTGTAACAGTTGTTCCAACGATTGCTGTTGTATTTGAGCTTCGGGTTGAATGCGGTCGTATTCTGCAATTAAGCTAGGGAATTTAGAGAGTTCAGATTTTAATTGTTGCGCAGCCTGTTCTAAACCATTTTTTCGTGCTTTAAAACGCTGTAAGCTAATCGTAGCCTGCACCAGCTCAGCGGCCAATCCCAGTTCAATTTCACCCAACTGCCCTTCGGTTAACAACGCCGTTTCATCCAGATTAATCTGTTGTGGAATATCACCTAATACCCGTTCAACCTCTGATTGCAACAGAGAAATATTTCCCTCCCGTCGACTTACCAGATCCTGCACTCCGGGATCAGCTTCTGCATAAAGTGATCGCCGTTCCTCTAACTCTAGCTCGGTTGCCTGCAATGCATTTAAAAGCTGCTGATAACGCGATGACTGACTTAAACGTGAAGCAATCATCGCCGATTGAGGATCGGCGGCCAGTTGATCTTGCAGGGAATTATATTTAGCCTGAGCATCTAAAAATTCAGTCTCGACATCCACTTTCGATTGCTCAATCTGTCTGAGGGATTCAGCAACCGTCAGTGATTGCTGCTCTGGATCAATCAGGTTCTCTGACTCGCGAAACTCTTTTAAGGCCTGACGAGACACAGCAAGATTTTCTTGCACGCTTTCTATTTGCTGATTAACCAGGGCTAATCCTCGCTTAAGGCGCTGCTCTTGCTGATCTTTGTTATAGCTTAAATAGACATCGCCTAATTTTTCTAAAAACCTTTGAACAACTTCTGGATCCTTACCGGTAAAGGTTGCTTTGAAAATACCAGTTTTGGCATCGCCTTCAGCCACCTGGGATAGGGTCAACGCCTTTTGAAAACCATCAGCACATTCTGATAGTGGGGCTGACGCATCACATAGCTCTGGATACTCAGACTGAAGCTGTTCAACCGTTTTTTCAACAAAGGACTTACTGCGCATCAGATTGAGCTGAGTTGCATAGTCTGTTTGGGAAGAGGATGAACGTCGCCCTTGCTGTTGTCCGTTGGTGATATCAACCGTCTGACGATAGTTAGGCTCAACTAATAACTGCATTGAACTTTGATAAAGAGGATCTTCTTTTAAAGTTAATGCGATCGCAATCCCCACCGTCCCTAAAACGGCTCCACCAAACCAGACAAAGCGTCTTAGCAGTATATTCAGAAGCTGACCATAGCCAATCTCTGTTTTATCTGAGGAGGAGGAAAATTGTGATGTTCGCATATCTGTGTTGTTATTCGCCATCAGATTTATCGAGCTGCGCTAACTATCGTGGCCACTATGCAGATGGAGTTAAAACTGGAGCAACGGCTTTATGTTTCGCGTAAGCTTCTTCAATAATTTTCAGCACCCGTTCAAAAAAAACTTTCTCAGTAAAATTCTTGAGCACATGCTCGCGAATCTGACGATAATTCCAGTCGATGGTATCGGCTCTGAGCAAGGCCTGATGGACAGCTTCTGGAGATTGGCGGTAGAAAAAGACGCCTGTTTTCCCAGGCAACTGTGTGTCTAACACCCCTCCAGCACCGTAAGCAACAACAGGGGTACCGCTAACATTTGCTTCAATAGGCACCAACCCATAATCCTCGAGGGCTGTAACAATTACCGCTTTAGCTCTTGACATCAAGCTTTTACGCTGATCATCACTGACATGACCCAAGAAAGAAATATTGGGTAGAGCAGCCATTTCTAATCTCTCTCTCTCTGGGCCATCACCAGTAATAATCAGTGGCCACCCTAACCAGTTAAAGGCTTCTACTACTACATCTACACGCTTATATCCCAATAACCGAGATGACACCAGGTAATAATCATCTTTCTGATCCGAAAATTCAAACTGGCTGATATCAATTGGATAGTTAACGGTAACTGCCGGTTGCTTATAGGTTTCTTGAATGCGCTCAGTGACAATTGATGAGTTAGAAATATACAGGTCTGGTTTTTGGGCATGTACAAAGTCCACTTCTCTCAGCTTTTGGAAAATTGGCTGAATGATTGGCATCAAAGTCTTATAATTTTTGTATTGATCAATATAGGTACGCGTATCCCAAAGAAAACGAGTGATATTATGACAGAAACAAATGTGGTACGCATTAGGACGCTTGATCACTGACTTTGCAAAGCTGGTTGTACTGCTAATAATCAGCTCATATTGTTGCAAATCTAAGGCTTCAAAAGCTGGGAAATAAAAGGGAGCCAGCAATCTAAAATTCTGACTTGCTCCGGGGATCGCCTGAAGCTTAGTCGTGTGAACAGGTCGGTCACCCAGATTAATCGTATCTTTCGGACTATATAATGAGGTGTAAATATCTGCGTCTGGAAATCGTCTGCAAAGAAGCTCAAATACACGCTCTGCGCCGCCTCTCTGGGTAAGGTAATCATGCACCAATGCAATTTTCATACTAAAACCAATCTCTAGAAATAATCACAATGTTGAATTAGTAACAATCTAGAGGGAACAAAGATCCTTGAAGAATCTCTATTTATGGTACTGAAGGTCGTTGTTTGTCGACTCAATGCCCACACTTTCCTAAATGCCCAACAAACGCAAAACAAAGTTTAAAGGTGATAAAACCGAGCTGAATGCATCGCCTACACTAGCAACTCCAGAACGTTGGACAATAACCGTGTCGTTCGGGCGTAAGGATGGGTTAGTTTCCTCATTAATCCCTTGAGCAAAATCAATGTCGATATCGCTCTGGGATACTGTACCGTTGAGATTTAGGCGAACAAGTCTTACGGTTCCTTTTCGAGCCCGATTATTAAACCCACCTGCAGCTAAGATTGCTTGATTAAGCGGTGTATTGGGGGGGATCCGAATATTGCCAGGAGATTCTACTTCCCCAACAACATTTACGGAAATCTCATCAGGTGAAAAGCTAGCCGTGGCTAGTTCAGCTGCTTCATCTGAATTCAGATTGCTAGCCGTAGGAATGATAATGCGATCGCCATCTTGCAACTGCAAGTCTTCATTGAGATTACCTTCTTTTAGGAGATTCCACAAATTGACGGCAACTGTTTGGGATTTATTTTCCTTATGACGTTGATCAGCTAATAAAGTAGCACTCGATACTAAGGCAGCTGATGAGCGCGGCAGCCGACGTTGCACTTCAATTTGGCGAATATCTGCTAACTGGGTGATTCCCCCTGCTAACTCAATTGCCTGGGTCAAGGTGGGGATATCTTCAGCTGCAACATTTGTACCGCTCTGCGCGGAGATTCGATAAGAGCCAGGTCGATGGACTTCACCAGCGATGGCAATCTGAATAGGACGCGTCTCAAGCACACTCAGGGTAACCACAGGACGCTGAACATAGGGTTCAAGGGTTTGTTCAATCTGAACTTTTGCTTGCTGGAGAGAAAGACCTTCAACATCAATGGCTCCGACGATGGGAATATTTAGATTGCCACTGGACAATACTCGAAATTCACCACTGTAGTCAGGGATGTTAAACACATCTACGCGTAAGTAATCACCAACACCCAGGATGTAGGATTCTCCTACTGTAGGATCAGGGGCCGCCAACTCTGATGAACTCGATGTTTCGACAGGCAAGGGGGGTAACGACGGTTCAGCTGGAGTCGTAGACTGGGCAACCGCATAGCGGCCTGCAGATTCTCCTAGAACCAGGCACATCAGAGTCAGCTTAATCAGAAATATTCCTCTAGTTGAAAAATGCTTTTTCATGATGACTGCCAACAATAAATACAAACATCTAGATGCCTAAAGCGATCGCATCATCACTGATCACAGATGTAAACCACATGCAAGACTCTTCCCACCACAGGGCTAGAGAATTTAGGCAGTGATAACATTGAAACTTGAAAAAATCGTCAAGAACTGCACGCTAAGAATCAACAGAGCCACATACCCATAGGTATCCTACAGATATCTAACTAAAACTCTGCCGTCTACTACAGTTCTTATTTTTTGGGATCACACACTATAGATGAAAAACCAGTCTTCGTAAGCTTACATACAGGACAACAATAAGATCTAGCCTTAACTAACCATTCAGGAAACAGTGACTCGTGGACTACCGACACAATCTGCTTGTGCACTCACCCCAAGAAGGGAAACGGAGTCGATGTAAACATAGTACTTAAATGTCATCTAGTCAAAATTTTGCTTGCCATTCTGGCTTTTAGGCGTTCTCATATGGGGAAACCACGCTTAAAACTTAAAAGCCACGAGCATGAATGACGATTATCAGGTATCTAGCAAAAATAGAAGACTTTTAGATTCACATAGACATTGTTGACTGTATCTAACCATAGATGCGTACAAGAAAAATTTTCTTAGGGGCTTTCAGAAATGAAAACAGATAAACATTCTGAAGCACTAAGCGTTAGTAATTAAACTGCATATCTGGGTCTAACATAACCTAAATTTTAAAAATGAGCTACGTATCTTTATATTCTTTGTGCGGAGTTTCTGTAAAGTCAGATTTTGCTAATGCTAATGCCTAAAAAGTTACCTATTTAACATTTTTCATTATCATCAAAAAACAATAATTGCAATGATCTTGGTACATGTTTTCAGTGTTATTTAGGCGGCCATGGCTTCACTCAGTATTGCCATGTTAGTTTTTTAGTGTCACAAGCTAAAGTCCTGATATCAGGGAAGTCTGGCTCCAATAATTAATCAGGTTTTGACCAGGAAAACCGGCAAGTTGACGGATCAACGGTCTATCAATTCGAAAAAACATCCAACTAGATTGAGTTTTTGCTGTTGCTGATTTAGGGGAGAAACTGAGCAATCTATTAGAATATCAATCCATAACCTGAAGGATGAAATTATGCCGAGGATCAGCGAAGCCAGTTTTTTTACTCTGTTATGACCGACATTATTATTAGTAGGTCTTACGAAGTTTATGGCGGTTAGCATAACATTGAGTACGTTGCAATGATCACTGACATAGAACCCTATGTTTTTGATCGTCTGTATAACTAGACAGCCGAGAAAACATTTTTGCTAAAAAATATTTAAAGCCTTAGTTATTAGAGAACTTTGCAAGTGATGAAGACCTACCGCAACGTGGAAATAGCAATCACATTCTCTTTTGTGAGTTGATGTAAGCACTAACGAAGTGACAAAAGGCACAACGTAAAATCGCTGACGAGAAACAATTACCTCATCTAATGTCCTACTGAATTTAGATGAGATCAGCAAGACTTACCGTTGTTGATTTAGAAAATGGATCGATCTGGCAAGATCACTCTACATCAATGTTTTTTCACTTAAATCTTCCCAAGGATCAGCAATGGCAAAGATCTTATTCTCTGAAAACGGGGTATCAACTCAAATCGAGACGTTTTCCTAAGCATGGTACTCAGAGGTTAGTAGCCAGAAAGAAGTCAGTAGCCAAAAATCCCAGCTTCAATTGATGCCGCTGAAACTGTTATGGACAGAGAGTTATGAATAACTTCTTATTGTTGTGCAAGAGGATCTAGTGTCACTTAATTCTCCCATGCGTAGGAATGTTCCTATTTTTTTACTGGCCTCATCAATCAGCACAATTATGGGTTTATTATGAGATGTTGTTACCGATCCGGCTGAATAGAATCATAGTTCGGAGCAGCAACATTTTAAATTATTAAGCTAATATTCCTTAAAGCACCTGTGATACCTGTCAGATGCTGAATACAGTAATTTACCTATGTGAGATATACGAGTCTTTATTTCACTAGTAGAAGGAAATTTTATCAAAAAGATTTCATTAAGAAGCTACTGGATTCATAAAGTTAGTAGGAATAATTCTATGGACAAACACGGCATAGGATTTTTTCTTACCCATGGATGATATATGGCTTGAGCCGCTGCATGATCAATAAATGCAATGGCTCAAGATTGATTCTATGCCAAAGGTCTTTGGAGGCATCTAGGGGACTCATATTATTGCCGTTTCTTTAGTCCATACGTCTTGACTATGGTATTTGTTAGCACCAAACCCACCCTGCCACGCTGGCTCTGCGAAAATATTTTGTTAGGGAATCTACCTTGGCAACATGGTCTATGTCAGGCTTACAGTCATTTCAGCCAGGTTTACACATTGCACGATGCCTATTTGCTAGGAACGTATCAAAGTGCAGAAACCTATGGTGAAACTGTTCTTTGTTTACTATGGGATTCATTGTGGCTTCCCGAAGCCATCACCCGTCAAGCCAATCAGAACGAACCGATTTTTTTACTGATTAAGGCCACTAAAACCCTGGGTATCGCCCTATCTGAAGGGACATTGCCTAAACCGGAGAAAAAGCCCCAACGCATCCTTAAGGCAGAGCATGTTGAAGTAGACGATCAAACCGTTTTAGTCATTGACGATGTTCAAGGCAATACGCTGACGATTGTATTTGCTGGTCAGATGCATTTTCTAGCTGTCGATAACAAGCACCGCATCATTGATCTAGATATCTAGTGGTCAGCACAGACCGTTACACTAGGGTCAGGTAAACAAATGTAAACATGACCCCATTGGTAGAATCCCACACACATTATGGCCCATCCAAGGTGCTTGTCGTCGGGGCGGGTATTGGCGGGCTGACAGCTGCAGCTTTACTGGCCAAACGGGGTTACCAGGTTCGTGTTTTTGAACAGGCCCTGGTGCCGGGGGGCTGTGCGTCTACCTTTCGACGACGGGGGTTTACCTTTGATGTCGGTGCGACCCAGGTTGCTGGCTTAGAACCAGGGGGAATTCACCATCAAATTTTTTCAGAATTAGGGATAGATCTACCGGCAGCTGAGCATTGCGATCCGGCTTGTGCCGTTTTCTTACCCGGAGAAACGACGCCGATCAATGTTTGGCGGGATCCGCAGCGGTGGAAAACCGAGCGTCAACAGCAGTTTCCAGGTAGTGAACCGTTTTGGCAAAAGCTGAGCGATCTATTTAGCTATAGCTGGCGATTTCAGGCCAGACAGCCGGTGTTGCCACCGCGCAATCTTTGGGATGCTTGGCAGCTGGGCAATGCACTGCGACCGGATACGCTGCTGACAGTGCCCTACACATTCTCAACCGTGGGCCAACTGCTTAAAGGCTATGGCCTCTATGAAAATCGTCGACTAAAAACATTTTTGGACCTACAGCTCAAGCTCTATTCCCAGGTGGGTGCAGATGAAACAGCTTTGTTATATGCGGCAACAGCCTTGGGCGTATCCCAAGCGCCGCAGGGGTTATTTCATCTACAGGGCAGTATGCAGGGGTTGAGCACCGCATTGGTAAACGCAATCAAACAGTTTGGCGGTCAGGTTTTTTTGGGACATGCCGTTGAGAAAATTCAGCTAGAGAATAATCGACCCCGGTTTGCCCAGGTCCGCCATCAGAAAACGGATGACATCTGGTTAGAGTCTGCCGATCATATCGTCGCTAATGTGACCGTGCAGAATTTAACCACATTGCTGGGTGAGCAAACGCCCCAAGGCTATCAGCGGCGGGTGGATAAGCTGATGCCGTCATCGGGAGCGTTTGTGGTTTACCTCGGTGTCGATCAAGCGGCGATTCCTGAAAATTGCCCACCGCATCTACAGTTTCTCTATGACTATGATGGCCCAATTGGGGAGAATAACTCGCTGTTTGTGTCAGTCAGTCGATCGGGAGATGGTCGTGCCCCTGAAGGCAAGGCAACGATCGTGGCGTCGTCATTTACGGATGTGCAGGCATGGCAAAAGTGTGATGACTATGGGGCTTTGAAGGCTGAGTATGAACGGGATGCGATCGCAAAACTAAACCAATACTTCAACCTGGACCCACAGCACATTATCCACGCTGAATCGGGCACTCCCCGCACCTTTGAGCGCTACACAGCTCGACACCAGGGCATGGTAGGCGGCATCGGTCAGCGGTTATCGACCTTTGGTCCCTTTGGCTTTGCCACCCGGACGCCGATTCCTAAGCTATGGCTGGTAGGAGACTGTGTGCATCCAGGGGAAGGAACCGCTGGCGTTAGCTATGCAGCCTTAACCGCAGTGAGGCAGATTGATGCCATGGAGCGGTAGGTATAGCGTGAAGGATGTACTCTCATTTTCATACTACACCGGTCAAATACTGTTGCCGTTCTTGCTTTGAAAATTTCTCGATGGCATAGCGCAGCATGGTGCGAGGCATTGTTTTGTAATGGGTTTTCAAGAACGCTTTTTCAGTTGCCACATCCCGCTTGCCAATTTCTCGCAACATCCAGCCCACAGCTTTGTGGATCAAGTCTTCTGAATCATTTAGCAACAACTCTGACAGCTGTAGCGTATCGTCAAACTGATCGTTGCGAATAAACTGAAACGTGGACATGATTGCAATTCGTCTTTCCCAGAGATTACAGGATTGAGCTAATTGATAGAGAATTTGTCGATCCCTTGTTTCGAGGTAAACACCCACAATTTTGTAAGCTGAGCTATCCACCAAGTCCCAATTGTTGATGTATTGAGTATGGTCCAAATATAGCTGATAAATCGTTGTTTTCTCGGCATCGTTACCTTGGCTAAATTTGTGCACCAGGAGTAACAACGCAAACAAGCGTTCTTCATGAAAAGGGGACATTAACAGTTTTTTGACGTCTGGTAGTGATGTTGCCTGATGCTTTTTCACCTGTTTTCTAAGCGCAGGAACACGAATGCCGAGAAATTGGTCACCCTCGCCATATTCACCTTTTCCTGTCTTAAAGAAGCGTTGTGAATGTTCTGCTATAACAGGATCAGCAAGGTCTCGAAGAATGTTACTAATGTCTTTTGTCGTCATATTTAATAGCTCTATCCAAGGGTTATGCTGATCTTGTGCCGACTAAAACGGGTTGGAAAAATGGTTCATCCAGCCGAGTGACTGACGTGTAGCCTGCTGCTTCCATTAGCTGCATAAGGCGGGTGGGGGTGATTGCATAGTAGCGAGAGCGCATAACGTGGGTGTTAGCGATATCAGATTGTCGATTTTCTTCAATGAAGTACATTGACACGTCATAAATCTCGCCTTCAAAGTCCCATACTTGGAAGACAAAGTAGCGTTTGCCAGCATCTTCACGAACTCCATAAGGTTTGACAAGACCTTGACCTCTTTCTTCTTTGTCATAATCTCGCACGGTCAGCAGACAACCACCGCCAGTACAAGTACAGGCATACATCTGTTTAAGTGCCTTGAGGATTTCCCCATCACTGAGCAGGTGGGGAATTGAGTTATCGCAGGAAATAACAACGTCGAACCGGATTTGATGGTGATTATAGGCCTCTCGCATATCGCACACAGAGAAGCTGATATTGAGGTGACGTAATCGCGCTTCTTCTATTGCCCGTTGAATCTCTTTAGGTGAGAGATCGGAGGCTGTAACGCTATAACCTTTGGCGGCTAGACCGAGGGTTTGTGTGCCAATGCCGCAGGATACGTCTAGAATATGCTGAGCCTTTTCACCCCAATGGTCATGCATAATGGTGGATAGCTGTGTTGCTTGCGTTTCAACAGCTGTATCCCAATCTTTATAAATAATGTGATAAAAAGGCGCGAGGCGATCGTAGAAATCGTTCATTATGATGACTCACCGTTGCCTAAATTTATTAAATAACGACAGGTTTAACCGTGTACGTTGTTAGCCTACAACTGGTTGCTATACGTTTGCGCTCCTTGACAGGTTATCGTCAATTTTTACTGATACTTGAAGCATGAAACCATCGTTTCAGTCAAGCCGGTCAACCCATCTGAACCCTTGGCTAGCCGTGAATTATTCGCTGGTGTTTCCAGGGCTGGGGCAGTTATACAGCGCTTTCTGGTGGAAAGGAATCAGCCTGGTGCTAATGGCAGTTGTCATGATCGGCTATGCCACATGGTCTATTTTTGGGGCCCATGGCCAAACCATGTGGGGATTTTGGACGATAGGCTGCTTCCTCATGGTCTATAGCTTTAGTATTTTGGATGCCTATCGTGGCACTCAACCGGGGTACGCCAGCCGGATTTCAGTACCTCAGGGCAGGTCCGATCCTTGGTATGCCGTTTTTTTATCACAGCTGTTGCCTGGATTAGGCCATTTGTATCTACAGCAGGCTTTGGCTGGTGGGTTATTTCTTGGTACAGGTCTGCTGACGGCTTGGCTAGCGAATTCTATTCCCCAGTTGGTGCCCATTCCACCGCTGATTTGGGCACTGAGTTGTTATCACGTGTATGCCAGTTTTCCCCATCGAACCAGGGGTAAATCAGGTGCAAACTACCAAGCCAGAGCTGACGCGATCTCACGCCTCGTGATCGGTCTCCTGGTGATCCGGCTATGCTTAGGTTCAATACCAGGCTGGATTCAACGGGCGGTTGAGCAATGTATTGTCCCAAGTGAGTCCATGGCCCCGACCCTGCAAGTGGGCGATCGTCTTTTTGTACGGCGTGATCAAACGTATCGCCCTAACATTGGCGACATTATTGTATTTACCCCACCCGATGAGGCCCTGCTCGATCTTCCTGAGCCAGAGACAGCCGAGAATCTACTGTATGTAAAGCGCGTGATTGGCTTACCGGGTCAGCAAATAACCGTTAAAGAGGGTCGTGTTTATGTCGGCAATCGCCCGCTTACAGAAGCTTACGCTCAAGCAACATCTGCCTATGGGTGGGGACCGGAAACCGTGCCCGAAAACAGTTATTTTGTATTGGGCGATAACCGCAACAACAGTCAGGATTCCCATGTCTGGGGATATGTTCCTGAAGCCAACATTCTAGGGGCAGCCTACAAAATCTACTGGCCACCCAGTCGGGTTCAGCCACTGGGATAGGTGACCGAGCAATCGCTAATTCAAAGCTGAAAAGATGGGCACCCATAGAAATTGGAGTGCCCTAAGGGCTTAAGGCACCTAAGTCGCTAACGACTAACACCCACCAACGCAGGCTGTTTCGCAGACCTAACTACAACTCGAGCATCATCATCCAGATCAAAAACAGCCGTATCGCCATCTGTGATCGTTCCTGCCAGCAGGGCTTCAGCCAGGTAATCTTCTACCAAACGAGAGATGGCTCGACGCATGGGGCGAGCACCATAGGTTTGGTCATAGCCTTCATTCACCAGGTGCTCCCTAAAGGCATCGGTGAGTTCAAAGGTAATGTTGCGTTCAGCCAGGCGTCCAGTTACCTGAGCAAGGAGGATATCGGCAATCTGAGCAACCTCCTGCTTGATTAGCTGACGGAAGACGATAATCTCGTCAATACGGTTCAACAACTCAGGGCGGAAGAACTGCTTCATTTCTTCGTTAACCAAGTTGCGAATATTGTTATAGCGAGACGTCATCTCATCATCGGTACTGAGCTCAAAGCCCAAACCACCGCCACCTTTCTCAATCACCTTGGAACCAATGTTCGAAGTCATGATGATCAAGGTGTTCTTGAAGCTAACTTTGCGGCCCTTCGCATCATTTAGGTGACCATCATCCAACAGCTGTAGCAAAATGTTAAAGACATCGGGATGTGCCTTTTCAATTTCATCCAGCAAAATGACAGTGTAAGGCTTACGGCGTACGGCCTCGGTTAGCTGTCCGCCTTCGTCATAGCCCACATATCCCGGAGGAGAGCCAATCAGCTTAGACACCGATTGAGGTTCCATAAATTCCGACATATCGACGCGAATCATGGCGTCTTCTGCACCAAAGACAGAAGCTGCTAACGCTTTAGCTAACTCAGTTTTACCGACACCCGTGGGACCCGAGAAAATCAGGCTAGCAATGGGGCGATTGGGGTTACGCATGCCCACACGAGAACGTCGCACCGCCTTAGCAACCGCTTCGACCGCTTCGTTCTGGCCTATTACACGTTCATGCAGCGTATCTTCCAGATGCAGAATCATGGCAGATTCTGACTCAGACAAGCGGTTAACGGGTACGCCAGTCCAGGAGGACACAATGTCGGCAATGTCTTCATTCGTGACCTCAGGATGGGGCGTGCCATTGGGCAATAACTCTGCCAATAGACCCTGTTCCTTAACCCTTAAAGCTGCCACATCATTGAAGGCCTGACTTTCCAAAAGCTCCATAATTTTGCCCTGCACCTGACGCAGCTCCGTGCGCTTCTCCCCAGCCGGAATTTTCTGTGAGTATCGCAAACGCACCCGTGAGCCGGCTTCATCAATCAAGTCGATAGCTTTATCAGGCAAGTAACGATCGTTGATGTAGCGATCTGCCAGCGTCGCCGCAGCCTCAAGGGCTTCATCTGTAATGGTTAGCCGGTGGAACTGTTCGTAACGTCCCCGAATACCGCCCAAAATTTCTAACGTATCTTCGACGGAAGGCGGTGCCACAGTCACTCGCTGAAAACGACGCTCCAGGGCTGCATCCTTCTCGATGTACTTGCGGTATTCTTCCAGGGTCGTCGCTCCAATGCACTGAAGTTCACCGCGAGCCAGGGCGGGCTTCAGCAGGTTAGCCGCATCCATGCTGCCTTCTAACGAACCGGCACCGACCAGGGTATGAATTTCATCAATCACTAGAATGATGTTTTGAGCTTCCCGTACTTCAGACATTACCTGGTTGAGACGCTCTTCAAAGTCACCCCGGAAGCGGGTACCCGAAACCAGCATTGCCAGGTCAAGACTGATAACGCGACGGTCAAATAACGCCTCAGGCACATCTTGGTTGACGATGCGCTGGGCTAAACCTTCTGCGATCGCAGTTTTACCTACACCCGGTTCACCTACTAACACGGGGTTATTCTTAGTGCGCCGACCCAGAATTTGCACCACCCGCTCAATTTCTTCAAAGCGACCGATGACTGGGTCTAGCTTTCCATTGGCGGCTAGCTCCGTTAAGTCAGTACTAAATTCAGCCAGGACACCGCTGTTGCGCTTAGAGGCCTGTTCCGGTCGCTCACCATCACGGGAACGACCACCAGCCGTCACCGCCGACACCTCGCCAATGGTGCGAATCAACTGTGTACGGACCTGAGTAGGATCTACACCTAAATTAGTCAGGACTCGATAAGCAACGCTTTCTACGTTTTGAGTCAGACTCAGCAGTAAATGCTCTGGTTCGATGTAGGGATGATCCAGCTTACGTGCCTCTTGGAAAGCCTGCTCAAAAACTTGCTTAACCTTAGGCGTAAAAGGAATTTCAGTAGGCCCGTTACCAGATCCACGACCAATAATAGACTCCACTTCAGCACGAGAGTTGGCCAGGTTGACTCCAAAATCACTGAGTACTCGAGCGGCAATGCTAGAGCCTTCCTTCACAATCCCAAGTAGTAACTGCTCGCTACCAACGAAATTGTGACCCAGGCGTCTTGCCTCTTCCTGAGCTTGCATGATCACCGCAATTGCCGCATTGGTGAAATGTTCAAACATATTTTGTGGACCTCTGCCAGGATATGGAGTCGAAACCTATAAAAGACATTAAGTAATCGGTGTTAACCAAGATTACTCCAGACATTAAGTTTTTTAACTATGTAATAAAAATATACCCATCTTCGTTGCATCTCGACAGCCTGGAGAGCCGAAGTTGAGAAAGTGGGGTAATCCGTATAGCCCTGTAGACAACAGATATGGTTTCAGTTTGCCCGAAGGATAAAGGAATTTATAGGTCTATGAATCAACGAAGACCGAATCTCCATATCTATGCAGGGTGGATAAAAAATTGATAAAGAAATCGCCCCCTCACTGATGTTTGCTCGTGGTCAGCAGGGGGGCATCCGGACGGAATCTATTTAAATTGATTATTTTCTTTCAGCTTAAAAGAAGAATTCTAGAAAGAATTTATCAAGAGGGCGAGTGGTACGGTGCAATATTCTATCAGCCGTAAAAAATAACCTAAAAAAATCAATCAAGAGGAAAAACTATCAGACCTAGCAATAAAAACTCAGGGCAAAACCGCCCAGTTATATATCCATTACACGTACACAACTTTCTACGGTCTGTTCATGTCAAATGTTTTAACAAAGTTTTAGTTTAGAAACTCAATCATGAACCGTCTTTGTGTGGCAGTCTGTCAGCTACTTTTGAGACACCCTAGATAACGCCAGCTTGATCGGCATGACAAGTTTCTAAAATTCTTTCATCTAGCTCAGATAGGGTATTGATACGAGTAAATCCATCAATACCAAATTCAGGAGCGGCACCACCGGCAGCTAGCGTCGGCTGAGTCTCAACTGCAAGAGAGTAGGGATGGCTTGTCTGCTCGTAACTGTCCACAACCATTAAGTCTAAACGGGTCGCAGAGATATCACCATGGAAACAGTCGAATGAAGAGCTAGGCATGTAAAAAGCACCAACCGTGCGATCGCCAGTTACTTCAAACACCATATAAACTGACCCAGGTTGAGCCGCTGCTGGTTGTTGACCATATAGATAAACACCGTCGACCAGGGGGGCATTAGATAAAGGACTGGCTAGAGCGCTAGCTGAGCTTAGCAAAGTAGCACCGAGGAAAACGAGAGCAGACTTGACGAATTTCGGGCAACGGGGGTGAACTGACAAATAAGCCATGGGATACGTGATTACACCTCTTATGTAACTAGTATTGATGAATTTTTGGGCTAGCTAAGTGATACCTCTAGACATGGCTGATGACGTCTAACACTGGGTCATGTGACTGACGTCACAATGAACTGTATTGCTTGTATTGCAAGACTTATACAGATCTAACGCGGTGAAAATGATCAGCTTTAACCGTAAAATCATGATTGCTTGACGCAAATGCCGTTCACATCCCACCCATGACGTCACACAATGCCCTTAGGCAACAGCTAGAGCAGCTTGATGGACGCAGCTACTCTGCTTACAAACGCCTCAAGGGCAGCTATGACTTCCCTGGGTTTAAGCTCATCCTGGCCCATATTCAGGGAGATCCCTTTGCTGCCCCCAGTCGGGTCAGCCTCTGGACCAGTCACCAACACAGTCAATGGCCACAAACCTACTGGCATGACCAAACGCGACGCATCGTGCTAGCCGATTTTCTGCATCGGCAAATTCATCAGGCCATCCCCAAAATTCAGCAACGGCGGGGCTCCGGCAAAAGCGGTCGACTGATCATTGCAGACACTAGCCAGGCTGTTTTGGCGCGCACAGCTGTGCAGGTCACTGCCGAGGGGATAGAGCTGCGCCTGGGGGTGGGTTTACCTGCCTTTGGCCGCAGAATCGCAGGTCACGCTGTCAGGGATTTGCTAATTCAAGATTTACCGCATCTTGTGGCTACGGCTCTACACTATCAGCCCCAATGGTGTCAGGCTGTGGAGCAGCATATTGCGACCGTCGAAGATGCCAATGCCCTCAGACAGCAGTTGTCGGCTCAAAACCTCGTAGCTTTTATCGCCAATGGCTCAATTTTACCCAGACGTAGCGGTGTCGATTCTCGACCTCTAGCAACAGCCATGCCGTTTAAATCGCCAGGTTCTTTAGAGACTACCCTACCAACCCCCCATGGTGGACCCGTCACAGGTCTGGGTATTCCCCAGGGGGTAACGTTAATAGTCGGTGGTGGCTACCATGGCAAATCGACAGTACTCAAAGCCATTGCCCAGGGGGCCTATAATCATATCCCTGGTGACGGTCGTGAACAGGTAGTAGCCAATACAGCCACCGTCAAGATTCGAGCAGAGGATGGTCGCAGTGTGACCGGTGTGGATATTTCGCCGTTTATTGATCGGCTGCCCCAGGGAATATCCACCCGGTCTTTTAGTACCACTAACGCTAGCGGCAGTACATCCCAAGCCGCCAATATTTTAGAGGCGATTGAAGCTGGGGTGCAGGTATTGTTGATTGATGAGGATACGGCGGCGACGAATTTGATGATTCGCGATCGCAACATGCAAACGCTCATCGCCAAGGATAAAGAACCCATCACCCCATTTATTGATAAGGTCCGACAGCTTTACACCGATCACGGTATTTCTACAGTTTTGGTCATGGGCGGCAGCGGTGACTATTTTGAAGTGGCTGACCATGTGATTGCCCTGGATAACTATGGGGCTAAGGATGTCACTGCTGAGGCTAAGGCAATTGCGGCTGAGTATCCTAGCGATCGCAAAATAGAAGGCGGTCAGAACTTTGGCACCATCACCCAACGACACATTCAGCTACCTAAATTTGACACCGATCGCAAACCGGCTAAAGTCAAAACCCAAAGTCTCACCACCCTAACCATCGGCCAAGAAGATATCGACCTACGCGGCATTGAACAACTCATAGAGCCCAATCAAACCAGAGCCATCGCCCACGCCATTCTCACCTGGCAACAGCAAAATCGTTCCCACTCATTAAAAAGTCTCTTAGACGACATCATGGACTGGGTAAACCGAGGAGACTTTGACTCACTCACTCCTTATCCCATGGCCGACCTCAGTGAATTTCGTCGCTATGAACTCGCCGCTGTCATTAATCGACTGAGAAATCTCAGGATAATTGCGGATAGATAGATTTTATCAACTTAGTAGAAACACCCATAAACTCTCCTAAAAATGAAATAATTGAAACTTTAGTGAATCGATATTGTTATCGATAGTCAGTGAAGCCAGGTGGGCA
The DNA here is from genome assembly GCF_011009555.1 of Adonisia turfae CCMR0081. GTDB lineage: Bacteria > Cyanobacteriota > Cyanobacteriia > Phormidesmidales > Phormidesmidaceae > Leptothoe > Leptothoe turfae. The sequence goes on from NZ_QXHD01000004.1 coordinate 4,257,188, forward strand.
CGTTTAGCTTGAGATAGATGTGTCTTTTTATACCTCTGCCTATACTGGTCATATGCAACACCCTCAAGACCCCAACCTCGAACAACCACGATTTAGATGGTCCTGGTTTACCCTCAGCTGCGTTAGTTTATTCTCTGGCTTTTTGTACCTGGCTGTTGTGGATATTACAGCTCCCGTCCAACTGACACAAAACCAAACTGAGCAGCAACCTTAGGGGCTAAGCACTGATTGATTAAATAAACAATAATCCGAAGGGCTCGTTATTTTTAGAAAATGACGAGCCCTTTGAATTTAAACCAGTACAAGATGCCTTATGGCTACACAAGTATGGCTACACAAATAGAGTAAATTGCTAATTTATTTTTCTACCCAAAGCTAGTAATCAATTTTTTTAGCATCTAGCCAGGGTTTGGCGCTGATTATGCAAATTTTTATTGCTTAGACTAGATATAACCGATTGCAACGTAGATATTCAGAGAAAATTTAAGCACCTGCGACATTAAAAGCGTCTGAGTTCAAAAATAGCATTCTCCATATAAAGGGTATTCGATAACCATGGCTGATCTCGCTGCTGCCCCTGGAGTCATATCTTTGACATTCAGAAATTTACCACCATGAGCGACTCTTCTCCAATCCCTGAACCCCAAGAAACTAGCCAAGCTTCGGAAACGTCACAAACGTCTTCTAAAACCGATGAAGCCTCAGAAAAACCACATACCCTTCTTGGCAACTGGGACGTAATCGATAAAATCTTCGAGTATGTATCTGCTCTGGAGTTAAAAAGTCGTAATGAGGGTTTATCTGATAGCAGTAAGCTAATTACAGGAGAGACCATAGATGAGTTACAGGACCTGTACAATAACAAAAAACTATTTAGCCAAAACTGGCTGATCAAGAAGGAAACAGCTTTTCAATTTATCAATAAAGAATTCGATATTCCTAAAGATGAGATCCGCAAGTCCTATCATAAATTCATGGTAGCCCAGAGGATCCGCCATACCCAGCAGCGAATTGATTTTACAAAACCGTTGATTTGGCTACGGGCAAGTGGTATCTGGTTTGTTAATCTATCTGGGCGTTGGGTAGTTCTAATCGGGGGAGTTGCGTCTTTAATCACTGCGTCAAGTTTTATTTGGGAATGGTCCGCAAGTAATCAACTAAGACGAGAAGAAATCCTTCAAGCCCGAGAACAATCGATCCAAGCCGCCCTACAATCAATCGATACAGCTGGTGTGGGTGACAGAAGTCTACAAATCAAAAGTGCCATTGAACTGCTCGCAGCTGAAGGCAGGTCTCTAGATGGGATTACGATAAATCAGAAAAATCTAACTCTATTGAATCTTAGCCCCAACAACCTTGAGAAAATAAAGAAATCGCTAACTGCCAGAGGTCAATGGGCCTGGTTCACTGATTTTTTCAAAGGGAATAACGCCAAGAATAGAACAGCGGATACAAAAGACATTAATGCCGAGCCCGAACCCAATTGCGTTCAGAGATCTCAACAGGAAGGCTGGTCTAACAGCATTCGAGACGGCATTACCTGTGTCAGCATGGCTCGCTCAAGTTTTCGTGGATCAAAGCTGCAAAGCTCAAGATTTGACCATGCCCATTTACTTCAAGCTGATTTTAGTGACTCATCAGAGCTTGAAAATGAAACGGGTCTTGAGGAAAATAATGCTTCGGCCCAAGTTGTAAAGTTGAGTGATGATACTACGTCCAATGGTTCGGCTCAGGCTACGACGACTTCTGACAATCAGGTAAGTTCTCCAAGTAACGAGTCTGTTCCTGATAGTCAGGAGGTAGATTCTAATGCAATATCAGAAATAGCTGCACCAGATTCTGAAGAAGGCCTCAAACCTGATGAAAAAAAATCCTCGGGCCAACATCAGGGAACTGATGTTGCTTATAAAACCCGCACTGATTTGACTAATGTCTCGTTCTACAATGCCGATTTAACCAATGTGACCTTTGAAAACGCCATTCTTGAGTTCGTAAATTTTAGATGGGCGACATTTGGGGGATTTGGAGACGGCATTAATGAAAATATGTTTAATGGTGCAGATTTAATAGGAGCAGATTTCAGAAGTGCTAAGATTTCTGGAGATAATAAGGTCTTTATTGAAGAACTCCGAAAAGCAAAGAATTGGAAAAGTGCCATATATGATCCTGAACTGAGAACATATAAAAGCACTTCGGAAGGTAATAGATTTCTATGTGGTGAAATTAAGTTTTCTGTTTTCAGTACAGAATCACCTCCTAAGTTTTTAGGTCACTTCCCCAGTCAGATGACAAAGGGAAAATTTATAGACCATATAAAGAATCTTGCTAGTAATGGGGATGATGAAATAAAACAAATTCCATTAGACTGTTTTGACTTTCAGTCCTTTAGAGATTCAGACTTTCTGAGCAATGAACTTGAGCTTTTTATCAATGCCAATTTTACAGACTCAACCTTAAATAAAGTCAACTTTAGTGGTACAAATCTCTCTAATGCTTCTTTGAAAAACGCCAACCTCACGCACACGAACTTGACAGGTATTACTCCTGAGATGATTGATGTCAAGGAGTTAGTGAAAACCAAAAACGAAAGATTAGCAGCTTACAGCAAGGAATTAAGGGGAGAATTTTGTAAAGGTGATAATTCTGTGCTCTCCTCAATTGGCGAGCCTTATTTCCTTATACATGACGGTAATTCAAGTTCTCAAGTCTTGGGACATTTGCCTAAGGGGGGCAATCCCAATGGTGAGGGGAAAGGACACTTTGATGAAATTCAGTTTAAAAAATACATTGGTGAGTTAAGAGGCAGTGGAAGCTTAGATTTTAGTTGCTATAGCTTTAAAAACTTCAGTAATGTAGATTTTTTTGAGGGAGAAGATTTACAGAGGGCAGATTTTGGTCGCTCACATCTAGTCTTGCTTAGTTTAGAAGAAACTAACCTATCAGAGGCTAATTTTAGTCATTCTAAGTTAGCGCGAGTTAGCTTTAAAGGAAGTAACTTATCCAACGTCAATTGGACTGAAGCTGATCTGCAATATGCTGACTTGACCGAGGTGAGTTCGGATGAGCTCAATCTCGAAGACCTTATCTCCGAAACTAGTAATTGGAAGGTTGCTCTATTTAGCCAGTCCATGAGGCGTCAAGAAGAACTGTGTAGGAAAGTGCAGTTCTTAATCAAACAACGCCCTAATGATAGGAGGTCAATCCGTTCCTATGATGCTAAGAAACAAGCTTCAGGCAATGAGGACGAGGTGATCTCAAAAACAGAGGTGGCAGCATATTTGAACAATCTAAGAGAATACGAGACTATTGATCTCAGCTGTTATGACTTAACCGTCTTTCAAAATACAAAATTCTTTGAGGGAGAAAACTTCTCAGGCGCAGATTTTAGCAACTCCATACTGACTAGAGTGAGTCTTGCCAATAGCGATCTAAGCGATGCTCAGTTGGCTGAGGCAAATTTATATTACACTAATTTTTCTGGTATTCCCTCAGCAAACATTGATGTAGAACAGATTCTTGCTGCAACAAACAATAGTGTTGCCATCTACAGTGATGAACTTAGAAATACAGATCAACTTTGTGGAATAGCTAACTTTTTACTGCAAGAATCTGCCAAATATAATTCCACAGTAATTGGACATATACCTGGCCAAGGCGAGTTTACAGAGAATAACTTGAAGAGTTATCTAGAAGGCCGTCGACAAGAAAACCGTCTGGATTTATCGTGTCTGTCGTTTGAAAAGTTCCAAAATAGTGATTTTCTAGCAGGTTTGGATCTAGGGAGCTTTGATTTTCAAAGAAGTAATCTTAAAGAGATCAATCTGAGTGATGCCAATTTAGCCCGTATCGATTTTAGCGGTGCCGATCTGACAGGCGCTAATTTAGATAATGCAGATCTGCTGTGTACAGATTTTCGAGGAGCTTTAGGTTTGACGATCGAACAGGTCAAAACTTCTAAAAATAAAGGCTTTGCTATCTATGATGCAGAGTTTCGAAGTCGCCTTGAAGCAGCGAACATAGTATCTGAATCACAGCAATGTGACTCAGATACTTGAAATGCGTCCAGCATGCCAACCTCTTCCGGTACTCTTTGAAGGTTAGATTACTCCCATAAAGAAAGGGCCTGCTGAAATGACAGACCCTTTTGGAACTTAACCAATCTTGTTTATCAACAGTAAAGCGTTAGACCGTGGCTGTTTCCTTAGTCCACTCTGTGTGGAAGGTACCTTCTTGGTCCACACGCTTGTAGGTGTGAGCACCGAAGTAATCGCGCTGAGCCTGGGTGAGGTTCTGGGGTAGCTGAGCCCGACGGTAGCTGTCGAAGTAATCTAAAGATGCACTAAAGGCAGGCACTGGCACACCATATTGGGCGGCCATGGCAACCACATCACGCCAAGCAGACTGGCGGTCTAAAATTGTCTGCTTAAACTCAGGAGCCAACAACAAGTTAGGCAGTGCAGGATTCTCAGAAAATGCATGCTTAATCTTGTTCAAGAATCTGGCGCGGATGATGCAGCCACCTTTCCAAATGCGGGCACATTCGCCTAGATCCAGGTCATAATCATAGGTCTCTGATGCCTTACGCAACAGGGCCATTCCTTGAGCATAGGAACAAATTTTAGAACAATACAACGCATCCCGAATCTTGTTGATCCACAGGGTGGTGTTATCCGTGATCGTGCCATCGGGACCGCTAATCTGGGTAGATGCGGCCACCCGCTCATCCTTAAGAGAAGACATAATCCGCGCATTGACCGCTGCTGTGATGGTGGGAATACTCACACCCATTTCCAGGGCATTCATCACTGTCCAACGACCAGTGCCTTTTTGACCAGCAGCATCTAAGATTTTTTCTACCAGAGCCGTATCACCTTCGGTTTTGGTGAAAATATCAGCCGTAATCTCAATTAAAAAGGAATCCAACTCCTCAGTTGTATTCCACTGGGCAAAGATTTCATGGAGCTGCTGATGTCCCAAACCCAAGACATTTTTCATCAGATCATAGGCTTCGGCAATTAGCTGCATGTCGCCATACTCGATGCCGTTATGCACCATCTTGACGTAGTGGCCAGCACCGCCGGGGCCAATGTAGGTGACACAGGGACCATCATCCACTTGGGCCGCAATTTTTCTGACAATGGATTCGATGGACTCATAGGCAGCACGGGTACCACCGGGCATCAAACTGGGACCATTCAGGGCTCCTTCTTCACCGCCGCTTACACCCATGCCGATAAAGCGAAAACCTGCCGCTTCCAGGGTCTTTACACGACGCTCGGTGTCTTCATATAGGGAGTTACCACCGTCGATGATCATGTCATCGGGATCAAGCAATGGCATTAATTGCTCAATCACAGCATCCACTGGCTTACCCGCCTTAACCATCAGTAAAATCTGACGAGGGCGCTCTAGCGAAGCAACGAACTCCTCCAGGGAATAGGCAGCTACAACATTTTTACCAACTGCTCGATTTGCCATAAAGGCATCGGTTTTTTCGCGCGATCGGTTGTAAACAGAAATCGGAAAACCGTTGCGTTCGACATTGAGGGCTAGATTTTCCCCCATCACCGCCAGTCCAATTACTCCAAAACTTTGTGCCATAACCTGTTTCCTAGTGTCTACGATGTAATATTGGCGCTGTCATTGGGTACCAGCGTAGACACAATTTTCTAAAACATGGACGGACTCATAGGTTTTCTTCAAACTCCATGTAATAACCCTGTATTCAAGGTTTTATTTGCTACTAAAACCCTCGGTTATTCGGGAGGTTGAGTGTGATTTACATCTTATAGTACAATTGAACTGACTATTGGGTCTGTATATGTACTAATTTTAATTGAAATGACAGCTTTGTCACGAAGACGACCCATGGTTATCCAGGGGTACGGCATGATGTATCAGAACTTGAGCTGCCGACCTTGATATGGGGTTTTACTTAGCAGTATCTTCACAGTTAGTATCGGTTTGAGTTAGTTATTCGTTGTCAAAAGTTTTTTAGCTCCCAACTTGCGTTATGCCTACTTCTACGATGAAGCTCCTTAGCATTGATCTGGGTCGTACAGCCACGAAAACCTGTATTAAGCGAAATCAGAATGATGTGGTACTAGTTCCTTCGAATGTTGCCCATCTGACAGTAGAGCAAGCTCGACGGGGTGGCTTTGAATCGCAACCCAGCGATCCGTTGCTTGATATGTGGTTGGAATACCAGGGCAAGGGATATGCCGTTGGGCATTTGGCTGCTGACTTTGGGGCTGATCTAGGTGTGGGGCAATCTAAAGTAGATGATGCCCTGGTGAAAACGTTGGCCTGTGTAGGTTACTTTGGCCTCAAGGGCAACCTGGGCGTTGTATTGGGTTTGCCTTATCACTCCCAGGAGCAGTTTGATAGCGAAAAGTCAGAAATTATCAGTTTACTGACATCTCCCCATGTCATGGTTTATCGAGGCCAGTCCATGGAAATAAATATAGACAAGGTTTGGGTGATGCCAGAGGGGTACGGCAGTCTAATTTGGAGTGAGGCTCAAAATAAGCGCACTTCCAGTCCTGATTTCCCAAATCTATCGGTCGCCATTGTGGATATTGGCCATCAAACGACGGATTTTCTGGCCATTGATCGTTTCCGGTTTGCCCGTGGGGCGTCCCAAAGTGAATCGTTTGGGATGGCTCAGTTTTATGAGCGGGTGGCGGCGCAAATTGATGGAGCTGATAGTCAATCCCTTTCCTTAATTACGGCTGTACATAATCTCGAAGGGGAGCGTTTTTATCGTCCCAAGGGGGCTTCTCGGCCAACGGATTTGGATGAAATTCTGCCTAGCTTAAGAAAGAGCTTTGCCCGTGAGCTATCCCAACGTTTTCTAAGCTGGTTGCCAGAGCGCGCTACAGATGTGATTGTGACGGGTGGTGGCGGTGAATTTTTCTGGAGCGATCTGCGTCCTTTATTAAAAGAGGCCAGACTTAAGGGGCATTTGGCTAAGCCTTCACGACAGGCCAATGCGTTAGGCCAGTATATCTACGGTGAGGCCCAGCTAGCTAATCTAAAAGCTGCTGCTGGGTAGTTTTCTGGGTAAGTAATTTTAATTTCCAGCTAATAAAGGTTAATCGAACCTTAGATTGACGGGTAACCCCCAGCTATGCGTTATTAGGGGCAGTGTTATTTGTGCCGCTGCTCGATCATGCCTGCCAAATCTATCCGTAAGAGTGTTTCCTTTGACGATAGTGATGGGGATCGGGTTTTGCTGGATGCGATCGCAAACCACCAGTCTAAGCATGCTCAATCGTTTAGCGATCTCTGTAAGCAGGCACTCCATCAATATCTATTAAGCCGTGAACCCACGCAATCGGTAATGCTGTTTATGGAATTGCAGCATCAGATTGCCCAATTGAATGTGCGTGTAGCCACCCTCGAAGACAACAGCAGCCTTGCAGCGGCCTTTCCCCCACCAGATAGTCAGCATGGGGATCCTAACAGGGGAACTCATCATGAGATTCCGGCAGAGCAGGCCACAGTCCCAGACGAAGAAGCCGATGCGGTGACAGTGACCGATGACCCGGTACTTAATCGCTTGGGTCCTCTATTGGAGGAATTCTAAACTGGGAAATTACCGGTGTTGATTCAGAGGATGATAAACCGATCAGTCTAATTGCGTACCCACCAAAACTGGAGACATAAAATCCGACTGAGGATTAGCCACACCGGAAAATTTATAGCTTTGCAAACACAATCTTCAAAAAAAACGTAAACTAACTGCGGACACTTCATCAAATCTTGCCCATCTTTGTAAACAAGGCCAGTAGCATAAGTTCAAGGGTGTATCAAGAACTTTACATATTCGGGGGTTTAATGCTGTCTTATTGTTCCTGTAGCCAGATAGCCAGATCCGGTTTGATCTAGCCCATTAGCTCTGGTGTGAACTTAGATGGCTGATTAATAGTCCTTAATGTTTAGCGGGTTCACTAACCGACTGTAATGGAAAAACTGAATGTGACGGCAACGGGCCGCTGGTTGTCCTTGGTCTGCGCATCCTTGGGCATACTGTTGGCTGTGCCCAGGTCTGCCAGTGCTCAATCTGCTTTGACGTGGGCCAGAATAGAACTTACACGTAATCAAGTACAGCTATTTACCGATGGTCGCTCTCGTAGGGCACGGGTCTCCGATGTGCTCGGCGTTGGCGACGCCTTGAGCACGGCTCGCAGGGCACGAGCAGAGCTGCGTTTTAATGATGGCTCCCTTGCCCGCATTGGCGAAAGTGCAGTTTTCCAATTTACCCCCAATACCCGTAATTTTCGGCTGTCCAACGGTACGGTCCTGCTACTAATTCCCCCTGGTCAGGGGCGGACGACTATCCAAACCCCTAACGCCGTCACTGGTATCCATGGCTCAGCACTGTTTGTGCGCTTTGTCCCTGACACCAACACCACGATTATTGGTGCCCTGACCAACAACCCAGAAGGTCCGATGATGGCCTTTAATGAGGATGGTTCTGCCCAACAGCCGCTCTACGCTGGAGAGATGGCGGTGCTGCATGAAGATGGCAAGTTAGAGCTTTTTTCTTTTGACCTCCACGAGTTCTATGCCACCAGTGATTTAGTCACTGGCCTCCTATTGGATAACCCGGAAGCATCCACAGGTGATGAGGCCATTGATGCGGTCAGACAAGAAATTCAGGAGGCCCTGGAAGGAGAGAGTTTTGAGGATGGTGACGATGTCATTCAAAATCCAGAATTCCTTTCGGCTAATTCATCTAACCGTATAGCGTCGTCCACAACCATCCCGGACTTTTCCCTATCGCCCGCTGCTGACTTTTTACAACAGCGTAATATCAATGAGCGGTTTGATAATACGGTTAATGCTACGGTGAATCAACCAGATATAGAATCGCGACGGCCTAATCCACCTGGGGTAGATCGCCCTAATCCTCAGCCCCCCGCTAGACCCAATCCGCCGACAACGCCTAAACCACCCGTGGCACCTAGACCCGTTGAGCCGACCAATCCCGGTGGTCCGACGACACCTGGCGGCCCAACCCCTGGTGGCCCTGGTGACCCTGGTGGCCCAACCCCTGGTGGCGGCGACAAGCCTGATCTACCGATTGAGCCCCCTAACCAACCAACACCAAATATTCCTGCCCCCGTTACCCCTGAGCCTACAGAACCGATTTCTCAGCCAACTCCAGGTGTTGAGCCGATTGCGCCAACACCTCAAACACCGCCTGAACCGAGCATTCCTGAACCGGCACCTTCACCACCTGTGATTGATACTCCCGTCATTGTAGGTACCCCTGAACCGACTGTCCCTGGGGTAACTCCACCTCCTGACAAACCTGCACCCCCCATTGAACCGATTGCGCCTGAAGCCGTCATACCCCCCGATAACAACGTTGAAAATATTGTGGAAAGCCCCATCGAGGTGGTCCCCCAGCCTGAGACTGAGGTCCAAATAGACCGTCTGCCAGACGCTGTCGCTGAGCCACCTGTGGAGCCACCGGCACAAACAGCGCCGGTGAACGCACCCCCAGGGACCTAACAATAGATACGCCAGATACGCCAGATACGTAAGGCATGGGCCAAGCAGAAGAGGACAGAGGAAACAACTTTCCTCTGTCCTTTTTTGTCCTTGTTATATTTGAGGCGCAATCACTTTCTCAGGAAATATCTGTAGAAGAGAGTTTTGACGTTGTTCTAACGTCTCAGTATTTGACCACCAGAGAGACTCATAGAAGAAAAAGGAAACGCCAGCATAGGCGCGATCGCGCACCGCTGTCACCTGTTCTTGAATCCGCGCCATAGGCACAGGGCGGCCTCGTAAACCACTAAGTACACCCACCGCCGTTGGAATGTGACGGCGCGCATCCTGAGCAGGATCACGGTTCATTTCCCAAACGAATCGCCCTAAATCACTGCGATAAAGCTGCACAATGAGTTCTTCAATGTAGCCTCGATTCACCCAGGTATCCCAATCTTGCAAAAAGTGTTTGTAGGCAAACTCCTGGGGATTGGGAGACACTGACACAATTGCCTGGGGCTGTTGGGCCTTCACCACTTCAAAGGTGCGACCCATAAAGTCGGTAATTTTGTTAGCCCGCCAGCGAGTCCACTCTGGGTCATGGATATCTGCTGGAGGAGCCTTACCGTTGTGTTCTTGGCGATACAGGTTAACGGTATAAGGGTCATAGCCATAGACCGCCGGTAACCCAAAATGATCATCCACCTGGAAGCCATCGATGGGGTAAGTAGCTGCCAACTCGCTCACCATGTCGAGCATAAACTGTTGCACTTCAGGGTGAAACGGATTGAGCCAAACTCGATTATGGGTACCTTCTGCTTTCACCGTGCTGCCGTCAGCTTTTTGAGTGAGCCAGTCTGGGTGGCTGCGTGCTAAAGCCGAATCAGCTGGAGCCATAAACCCGAATTCAAACCAGGGAATCACCCGCAACCCTAAGGGACGAGCCAAGCTGATCAGCTCCAGCAACATGTCGCGATCGCCCTGGGCAGCTTCCAGGGCTTCATTACGCTCCCCAGTATCATCCACATCCGGGTACAGACCTTGTTGATAGCCAAAGGTCCGTTTGGCCACATCGCTGGGATACAGGGTATATCCCCAATTCCACACCGTTGGATATACCGTATTAAAGTTGAGATCGGCTAGGCGCTGCAAACTGGTCTCTAGGGCATCCCGCGAAAATAACACCTGGCTATCAACATTGGTCATCCACACCCCGCGAATCTCTCTTGCGGGCAGGGGGGCATCAGCCATGGTCCCCGGTTGCACTCGATCAGGAACCAACGCAGCCACGGTCTGATCTGGGCTCGCCGCACACAACAGATTAGCGGCCATACCATAGGTGGCACTGCGGTTGGGGTAAAAACGAACCTGTTCCCTGGAGGCTCGGCCATAGGACTCAGTCGGTATCACCCCTTGGCCTAACGCTGCTGCCACACCTTCACGATTTTCGTAAGCGATGAGGGCGCTGTCACGAAATGTGGCGTCTAATAGCTGTGTGGCCTGGGCTTCATAGGGTAAAGCCGCACCGGTGGTGAGAATGGATAGGGCTTGCGATCGCAAAAGTGCCCGCTGTCCATTAGCCTCATCACCCAGGGCTGCATCCAACAGTTGCTCGACCTCGGTATCCCCCTCAAACGTCAATCCCAACGACTCATTAGCGGCTGCAAACTTACCTGGAAAGGTCACCAATACTGCCGAAGCAAACGTCTGCTGCGAAATCGATTGAAACGACTGGCGTATCGCACTAGTATCTAAGATTTGGCGCTGGCCAAGGGTGGCAACACAAGGCTGTTGACGCCAGTCTGCAGCCCGCACACCCAAACCGAAACACCCAAGCCAAGCACAAATGAAAAAACTCAAAATCCCATAGCACAGGAATTTTGCTCGCAAAAAAGATCCCCAAAAAGACATTCGCCTGCTTCAGCCTCCGCTGCGCTTGGCGCGATAGCCTTTTTCAATTAGCAGTGCCACCAACTTAGGGGCATGCTCCCCTTGAATTTCAATGGTGTTATCCTTCACTGTTCCGCCAGAGCCGCACTGAGCTTTGAGGGTCTTAGCCAGCTTTGTCAGTGTCTCAGGGGCATGTTGAAACCCACTAATAATGGTTACTTTCTTGCCTTGACGCCCTTTACCACTCACCTGCACCCGCAGGTCTTGCTCTGTCGGGGGGCGGTCAGGCACTGCCCTGGCCATAGCCGGGTTTTGACCAAATTCTGAATACACAACCCGGTTTGTTGCCTGATCTGTCTTTTTACCCTTGTGTTTCGCCATCTAAGGTGCTCCTTTCTACCCAAACATTCAACCCAGCCAGACCTAGAGCATACAGCCTAGGCAACATGACTCTAAACTACCCTTCATAAGGGTTGAATCCAAAGGCCCAGGGCAAGCTTTCGCCCTAATGGCATACCCATAAGTTTGGCTCGGACAATCTAATCCCAGAAGGCTTCCCACGCATTACGCGGTTGATTCGACGTGTCTTGAGAAGTGCCATCAAAAGTAGGTACTTCTAGAGGTGCAGCCACTGACGTATCCGCCGATGGCAACACCTGGGAACGGTCAGGTACATTGATTGACGGCTGATTACCAAAGGCCCCCGTTGCGGGCTGAGCTGCTGGGAACGGATTGGCACTATTAGCACCTTGGCGTGCACCATTAAATGTTGAAAGTGACGCCGGGGGGGTGTAGCCAGTTGTCCCTGGCGGTGGAGACATGTTGGGAGTCGTGCGAATAAAGGACCGATCAAGGCCATTCAAACTACCAGGTACTACCCCCGTATCCACCTGTCCAAAGGAAAATGTTGGCGTGTCGACATTGCTCTGTTCTGTAGCTGCCGCAGCATCACTCGCAGGTAAAACAGGCAGACCTCTGGAATCTACCTCAGGGGTCTGAGCAGATGTGGTTGCAGCTTCCTGTTCCGCCTCTTGTCGAGCCAAGGCGTCAGCTAAGGCACTGGGAGCTAAAACAGTGGTGGGTTGATTAGCGTTAGGCTGTGATGTCAAAACAGATTCAGAAGGACGCTGTACCGGTATCGCCCCTGCCCCTTTGTCCGACTGAGTATTAGAGCCCCTGGCCCGAGTTCCAAGGAAACTGTATTCGTCAATGTAGCGAGTTAAACGCTCCACACCTGTCTCACTAGGTACGCCGCTAGCATTACCCAACGCCTCATTCAGCGATGCTGCAGCGCTGAGCTCACCACCAGACGTCAAGGCAGATACATCTGAATCTAGTTGGGCCAGCAGCAGTTCTATATTGTCCAGTTCCGCAGCTACGGCCTGTTCCTCAGGAGTCAGAGACTCTAGCAGCACATCACTAGAGGTGGAATCACCGGAACTACCTAGCCCCGTAGAACCAATTTGCCATGGTAACTGGCCTGGGTTTTGACGATACTCCCAGGCATATACACCTACAACTCCGGTCACTAGAATGCCAAGCCAAAGCCATGGATTTAAGAGGACCTGTAAGCGAGATGGGAAGTATCGAACAGATGGAGGTAATCGCATAAGTCAATGACCCCAATAACGATGGTAATCGTGTGGGCAGCTAAAAAAGCAGCAGACAATGAACTAGGAACACAGACGCTCTAAAGAGATTTAGTACCCACCTTTATGCTGGCACGTATCAAAAAATCTTGCCTTTAGAAACGTAACGATAGCTTCAGTGGCACAAGCACAAAAGTTAGCTTGTAAAAGATTAAAGGTTAGCTTGTAAAAGATTATATGTCATGGGAAAAATTCTCCGTGAATATTACAGGGTTTATTGGGTTCACTGTGGCGCTTCTATAAAGCAGGAGTATACTAGGGCAGGAATCCATTTGGATGTGCTAGCAAGCTCCCTTCGGGACGAAAAAAGTAGTTAGCTAAATTTCTCAAGCTGATTACAAAGATGGTGAGTGGCATGTATTGGCTACTTTATTTCTCTGAACTCAACTCCGGAGTAGTGTTTTGATATGGGGTCACACAGGATGTCTTAATCGACACCGAGGAAGCCTTCATCACAATTAAATTTGCTAAAACTCCAAATATTCAAAGATTCTGTTAAGTGTTCCGGCGTTCCGACGGTCTTGTCCTGATTGTTTTAAGATTAGAGCGCGCCAGGGTTAGCATCTCTTTTATCTTCAGCAAAGCCTACAGATTATTCCATTGGCGGTTTGGTAGAACATGTAATGTCTACTTCTAGAGTCCCCAAGCTCCCACCCACAGACAATGGCGAAACTAATAGCGTTCGCTATGAAGTGAATCCGGCTATTGCCCTTAATACTTTGACCGATATCTACAAGCAGGTCCAGAAGTATCAGATACAACTAAGACAGCTAGTCAATAAAATTCATCAGGTCTATGCGGAAGGGCCCGTGGTATCTGGCTGGTTGGCCTCGGAAGCCAGCTTAAATGCGGCAGTTAAATACTCACGTTCTGAGCATGCTCAAACCTGCTATGCAAGGGATCACGCTGGCCCATCCCGCTCCTTAGAGGCCATGGATGTTGCTTTGTTTCGCCATGGCGACGCGGATGATTTGATGAACTATCTGTCAGCCTTAGAAAATGCCATGCTAGAAAATGGCGCAGTGGCTAACGCAAACACATGCTTGGCTGCAGAATCTCCCTCCAGTTCATTGGCTAACGGCAACCTTAGCCAGTATTATCTATGTCGGCTGAACAGTAGCGGGCAAATTCAAACAGAACAATGCCCACCCGATCAAGTGCCGGTGTTGAGTATGGCCATTGCTCGCTATCGACGGCTCAACCAGTTGATCAAGCAGAAGCAGGCCATTGAAGCAAAATTGCAGGCCATTGTGGAGCTTTTAGGGGATATACAAATGGTATTGGCAGATTAATAATACCAATGTCGTGTAGGGGTGTTCCATGGAACACCCCTACACGACGTTTGAAAATCACCACCCCCAGGTATTAGCTTCGCCCTTAAAAGGGCCCACAATATCTGAGGTAATCCAACCGCCGTAAAAATCCCCAGCCTGGGCTTGAACTTGCTCGTTATCGACGTAGCAGGCGTCCATGGCACTTGGGTAAAAGGCCACGTAGTTAGCAATTGACTTGAATCGCTCCGTAGGGGTGGGATAGTACCAAGCCACCCGCTCCGCTATTTGTTCACCAACGGTGAGCGAGTAATAGTGGGCGCGTCCTTTCCATTCACAAAACGAGGTGCCAGATGCCCCGGTCAAATATTCCATGGCAATATCACCAGGAGGAATATAGTAGACCGGTGGGTGACTAGTTTCTAAGACTCGTTTTGTCTGATTACTTTCAGCAATTACCTGATCGTTAAAGACAATTTTAATGTGCTTGGGGCTATCCACTAATGCAGGCGGACGTGGATAGTCCCAAACAGACTCCTGGCCTGGACCAGGTGGAATACGTCGAGAAAGCATCTGTATGTAGAGTCTCCTATTCGCCTGTCCAGCGTCGAATTTCGGCTTGGGCCTGGTCGTAATTTTCAGTGCCCTCGGGGATCAGCTCCGCAGCCTCAATGGCACTAAAAAAGAGGCCTTGGTCAGCACGGGTCTGGGCAATGGCCAACATTTTGCCTGTCCAGTCGCCAATCAACCTTTGGGCATCGGCATACTCAACCGACAGCTCTTCTGGGATTTCCTGAAGCTTCAAAATGCCGTTTTGATACGTGCTTGCCTGACCTATGCGTGGAATAGATTGGGCTTCGCGAATCAGGGCGCGGGCATCCGCTCGTTTTTCCCATAGGCTAAGGCGTTCCTGAGCCTCTTGATAAATATCGGCAGGCTCACTGGGAATCAGCTTTGCTGCGTCAATGGCAGCCTGGAGTTCAGCCTCAGCAGCACGACCTTCAGCCAGGTCGAGGATAACCTGACTCCAGCGTTGGATGTCAGCCTGGGCCTCAGCATAGTTGGGATCGCCTGGACGAATTTGGCGGGCGGTTGCGATCGCACTTGCAAACCGAGATGCCTGACTTGGGCGCAGTGACCGACGTGCCTCTTCCAAAATTGCGGCTGTATCAGCACCATCGTCAGACCCATCACCTGTCGTATTGCCAGCCGCAGCTACAGTATTGGGCGCAGCCGCCGTCGGCGTCTCAGTCTCTGCCGTATCATCGGGCACATCTGCTGTATCATCGGCATCTGGGTCGTCTACCTCTGGCCCAGTATCCCCTGCCTCCGCATCGGTGGCCGCCTCTGGGTCGTCAGGGTTTTCAGCATCCGGGTCGTCAGATGTTTCGGCCTCTGGGTCCGCTGTAGCCTCCGCATCAGGAGCGTCAGCAACATCGGATCCATCAGGTACCTCAGTGCCATCAGGGATACCCACTGAAGGATCCGCATCCGGATCATCCAGCAACGCTCCGTCCGGATCATCAGCCCCCTCCGGATCCCTACCGATGCGAGCCAACAATTCCGGCGGTATGCGCTCTTGCAGCGTACCCAGCATCCGCTGCACCAACGGCTGATCACGAAATAGCACCGCCGTCAATAGCAACAGAGCCCCCAGCACACCTAAGGCACCCAGGCAGCCTCCCGTGCGGTTCTTAGCAGGTGGATCCTCTGGCAGGTTATCCACCGTTGTGCTGCCATAGATATCGCCCTCATCATCGGTGTCGGTATCCAGCGAAAACGGCTCCCGTGGTGGCTCCTCCGGTAGTTCATCTTCCAGTACAAACTCCGGTACAGGCTCTGGGATTAGATCGCCATCGTCACCGGCATCTGGATTGTCGGGAACAAGCCCCGCATCCATGGCTCCAGCATCCATGGCTGACGTTTCAGGAATCAAAGGCGGTTCTTCCGGCATGTATTCTGGTGTGTCTATTGGTGCGATCGCATCCTCTGTAAACTCATCTGTGAATTCATCTGTGAATTCATCTGTAAATTCATCGTTTGCGATCGCATTCGGAGCATCCACCATCACCGCCAACCCTGCTGCTCCAGCAACAGCCGTAGACTCCACTGACTGAGCCGCCGTTGTTTCCCGTTGATGCCAAAGCAACTGAAACTTTTGTTCTTCAGGGAGTATCACCACCGGATTTTGAATGGGCCGCCAATGATGCTCACACAGCTCAGGAATCCGTTCTACCAAATAGCGCTCCAGGTGACTGAGGGTGGCACAACCGTCGTAGCGCAGGCCCTCTAATAGTGCTGCCGTAAATAACCCATGGCGCACCGCCAATGTCTCGTGGGAAAACTCGTTGGGCTGACAGGACAAAATTAAGGGAATCCGAGCCTTTTGAGCCAACTTAGCCACCTGTTCACCAATGGCTTGACCCGCTAGCGCACTCTGACTACGGTTCATATCCAGCACCATCATGATGTTGTCAGTTGGTGCTTGTTTGAGATATTGCACCACATCCTGTAGCGCAATCCCAGTTTGTTTCACCTGGGCCGGATCACCATCCACAGGCATTAAATAGTCTTTGTTATCAGCTTGAGCCCCATAGCCACTGAAATAAAACCAAAGGGTGTCATCCTGTTGCACCCGGCCCTGGCAAATGGTCTCTAACCAATCATGAATAGCCACCCGGTCAGGGACAACCGCTTCCTGTTCCGTCGAGGTGGACAAATCACTCAGCAAAATGCAGTTTTCCGGCGCAAAACCAGCATCTTCAATTAGATATCTGCGAATACCCACCGCATCATTTTGAGCTTGCATCAGCGGCTGAAACCCCTGATACTGATTGATTCCAATAATAATTGCCCAGCAATTCGACATCAGAGACCACCAAATACAGATTGGACGTTGAAGGGAACAGAAGCTTTCAGCGCCATATATTACTGCAAGTTGAGCCGTTTGCGTTGGGATCCGGCATCAACTTATAGATCAATTACTGAGTGACTTCCTTATCCAGTCAAAATTGTGGCCTGCACAGCTTTGCTATTCTTGTTCATTCAAGCTACAAAAGTGGGAAAGTTTGACGATAGTCTTACTTAGCTGTCATATCGGAGTAAACCCTTGAGTTTTCCCGAAACCGCAATTCTGCACATGAACGCAGTTTATATTACAGTTCTACCCGGACGGCATTACTCCTAGCATTTGTTAATCTACATGTCTACGACATCCCTCTACCGACCCTATTCCAGACGGCGACGCCAGCGCACCCTAGCGCAACACCTCAGCGCCTCATGCGCCCCCCTTGGGTTAGCGGTCTTACTGGGGACCTCTGGAGCTTTGTGGCTAACCGAAGCTTTGATCATGCCTAAGGCATCCTATGCCTATACGTCTCGGTTAAATTTATTTTTGACTTTGGAAGACGGTGAACCTTACAGCAGTCTGGTAACGCGGGCCAATATGGCAGCTCGGGCAGGGGCACAGCGTAGTTTTGACCAAGATTTGCTAATCACGGAAGTGATGATTAGTGTGACTGCGGAAAATAGCGACGGTATTGCCGTGCCTATTTTGAACCTACGGGTCAGCCGTCAGGAGTGGGGGCAGCAGCCGATGACTGAATATTGGGCGACATATTTTC
Source organism: Adonisia turfae CCMR0081 (assembly GCF_011009555.1). Classification (GTDB taxonomy): domain Bacteria; phylum Cyanobacteriota; class Cyanobacteriia; order Phormidesmidales; family Phormidesmidaceae; genus Leptothoe; species Leptothoe turfae. The sequence continues at coordinate 4,275,122 of NZ_QXHD01000004.1, forward strand.
GGGGGGCTCAGACGTTACTTGAGTCTTCGTCAGAATCGTCGTTTTAGGGAATTTTTGAGACCAGCCTGCTAATGACTAGGGATATCCCAGGGCACGTACAAGACCAGCCTACTAATGACTAGGGATATCCCAGGGCAGGTACAAGACCAGCCCCTACAACGCCCCTAAATTTCCTCACTAGAAACTAGCCCCTGCGCACAACTTTGGTCTATTATCAATAGGTTGTCTAATTTTCCAACAGGTCCATGGCGGTTCCTAAGAAGAAACGCTCCAAGTCTAAGCGCAACATGCACCGCGCTGTTTGGAAGCGTAAAGCAGAATTACAGGCTCAGCGGGCTTTGAGCCTTGGCAAGTCGGTATTGACTAATCGGTCCAATAGTTTTGAGTATCCTCAAGATGATGAGGATGAGGACGACGACGAGTAGGGTTACGGACGTCTTTTGGATAAAAGCAGCGGGTGGGGTTCTGAGGGGCTTCACCCGTTGTTTTTTTTTGCACATTACGGCAAGCCTTGTCAGGTGATACAAACATTATTCATGCAACATAAGGCTTTGGATTATTTATTTTTGTATCCTCGCTAGCCGCTGGGCTTTTTGTTGGACGCTTGCTGGGCTTTGGCTGGAATACGGCCCTACTGATGGGAGCCGTATTTGCTCCCCATACATTGTTGGGATATCCAATTGTGAATCGGCTGGGGGGTAATGGGTAATGAAGCCATTACCGTTACCATTGGTGCCACCATTTTTACCGATATTCTGGGGCTTTTACTCCTGGCAATTTCTGTTTCTATCCATGCCGGAGAGTTCTCTCTATTTAGTCTGGTCGCTCAAATCCTTGCCCTTGCCATCTACGCTGCCACTGTTCTTTTTGGCCTGGACTGGGCGGGTAAACTTTATTTTCGGCGTACAGGAGATGAACAGGGTAATCAATTTGTTTTTGTTCTTCTAGCGGTATTCCTAGCTGCAGCTGGAGCCCAACTGGTCAATGTTGAGCGTATTGTTGGCGCTTTTCTAGCGGGTCTGGCAGTTAATGATGTTTTGGGCGAAGGGCCAGTCAAAGAGAAAGTTGAATTTGTTGGCAGTGTTTTATTTATCCCATTCTTTTTTGTTCATGTTGGTCTTTTAGTTGATTTGCCAGTTTTTATCTCATCGCTCACATCATCCCTAGGTATTACCTTCGCGATCGTGAGTGGTGTGGTCATCAGTAAGTTTCTGGGAACCTATCTGGCTAAGCTGATGTACCGGTATAGCTGGCATGAGATATTAACCATGTGGTCATTGTGCTTGCCCCATGTGGCGGCACCATTCGTTACCCATGATGAACTGAAAGCGGTCGATCGCATCAAGACCATTGCCCACGATAATGTTACCCAAACTCTGCTCCGGCTTGCAGACAACTTCGATTTGGTTATTCTGCGTTCCATGCGACGTCGGACCGCAGGGGGACTGATGGTAAGTGATGTCACGACTCAATTAATCCGAGAACTGACCTGTTCTATTGTGTTGTTTGGTGAGCCCCATATGTAACACCACACTTTTTGCCTGAACAGTTTAGAATGTAATACCACAATGGCTTTGGAACTCTAACCTAGAGTAGGCCCTGGCCCAACACACATCGTTTGATGATCGGTCTGAATACAAGCAATTAAGCCAGTACTTGTGCGATCGCACCCAGCAATTCCTGAGCCCGAATCGGTTTAGTCAAGTAGCCATCGATCCCTTGTGCTATTAACCGCTCCTGGGTTTCTGAGATCGCATGGGCCGTAACCATCAAAACAGGCACCTGTATCTGTTGTTTTTGACAGTACTTAAATATCTCTTGAGCAGCCTCTTCCCCTCCCATGATAGGCATTTCAAGATCCATTAGCACCAGGTCAAAAGAATGTTCTAAAAACTGTTTACATGCCTCTTTTCCGTTGTTAGTCAAGCTTACAATACAGCCATTTTTCTGCAACAGGTGTTCCAAAAGCTTCTGGTTAATGGGATTATCCTCTGCCACCAAAACACGAATTGAACGACGCAGCCGCAACCGCACATCCTTGAGAGGATTGTCGGGCAATACCTGAATTGCAGCAGCCTGAATAATTGGGCACGTCAAGGTAAACGAAAAAATTGAGCCCTCTCCCAACTCACTTTTCAGGTGTAGTTTCGACTTCATAAGCTCCAACAGCCGTGATGAAATCGCCAACCCTAAGCCGGTGCCGCCATGTTCTTGCCGATTATGGTTACTAGCCTGGACGAACGGTGAGAATATGTCTTGCTGCTGATCGTTGGCAATGCCAATACCCGTATCTGACACACAAATTTTGACAGTTACAACATCAGAGGCCATGTGCTGTAAACTACAGCGCAGATTAATCAACCCATAGCGAGGTGTAAATTTAACCGCATTGCTGCATAAATTCAGCAAAATTTGGGAGAGCCTATTCTTATCGATTAAAAGCCTTTCTGGAATGGACGGATCAACGTCAATTGAAAATTGCAGCTGTTTTTGAAAAATCTCATCCTGCAAAACCTCTTCGATGATTGTGCAAAGATTGCTCAATGATGTTGGGGTCGGTTTGAGGGTTAATTTGTTAGCCTCAATTTTTGAGAAATCCAGAACATCGCTGATAATAGCCTGCAAAATTTGTGCAGAGGTATTGGCCGTATCCACATACTGCTGTTGCTCTAGCGACAGTTGGGTATCGGACAGCAGGTCCAATGCCCCGATGATGCCGTGGAGCGGCGTGCGAATATCATGGCTAATCATGGCTAAAAACTGGGATTTTGCCTGATTCGCCTCCAGTGCCTGAAAATGAGCCTCTTCTAGAACACTGGTATAGTGGGTAATCTTCTCAGAAAATAACCGGGCTTCTAGCAAGTACATTACTTGCGATGCCAGTGTCTTGAGGCCATCAATTTGATGCTGGTTCAATTTTCTAGGAACAAAATCGATCACGCATAGGGAGCCGAGGTTATGGCCCCGAGGTGTAACCAGCGGAATACCTGCATAAAAGCGAATTTTTGGATTGCCCAATACTAAGGGGTTGTCCTTAACCCGCTCATCAGCCGTGGCGTCCTCAACGATGAATGGAACTTTGCCCAGAACTGTATATCCACAGAATGCTTGTTGCCTGGGCGTTTGATTAATATCAAGACCGCAAACAGATTTAAACCACTGACGATGCTTATCAACCAGGCTGATTAAGCTTACAGGGGTTTGACAAATATAGCCAGCCAGACGAGTCAGTTGATCAAAGGAGGCTTCAGAAGGGGTATCTAAAATCCTGTAATAACTTAGGTCCGCTAGGCGGTCAGCATCGTTTTTGGGAATAGGAGCGGCCGGCATATTAAAATCAGGCAGCATCTCTGAGATCTACCGCCTGTAAAGTCTAATATCAGAATTAATAATTTTATTATAGCTGGCTGAATTCCGTCATTTTTGCGATCGCATTTTTTGAAACCGCTCCTTTTCATAAGCTTCGACGCCTTACCTAGGCTTTCATAAAGATTCCAGCCAGAATTGATAAGTTTATTGCCAAAATCTGTTTTTTTCCCGGATATATCCAAATGCACGGAACTGTCAGGTCTCAGCATCAGGTTAAGGGATGATTAAACCCAATCAATGGATATGTCCAGCCATCAGTGTATCGGTGAAGAGATGGAACCATCGGATTACTGGTGGAAACACTCAAACGACGAAAACCGGCTTACTCCGATGCGGCGGCACGTCCTAAAGAAATACATCCCTAAAAAATAGTAAGGACTTAATGAAGCATTAGTAACAAGCATGAAGCCCATCTAAAAAGCTTCAGCCTTTAGCGTGATGTTCATCTTTTCTTTATCTCTGTTTGTGACAGTCAATCCCATTGTTGTATTAGAGAGCGTGACTGCTACAGACGTAACAGCTAAAAACTTTGTTGTCTAAAAACATTTCTTTTAACAGGGTGACAACGTTAACTCTCGTTTAATTCCCCTGTCAAAAACTGTTCAGCCAATGAAATCAGCTTAGGAAAGTTACCTTTAGATTAATCAATCAAGGATTAGCTGTACTCTGGGTAAAAGTTTAGGCATATTCTTGAGAGATTTAGCTTGCCAAGGAATCCCTCGATCTCCAATAACAATTAATCCAATATTTTTTTGCGTGCGTAAGCTTAACAAGAATTTGGAAAACATGTTAATGCCTGAGCTGTTGAGAAATAACACATCCCTCAGATCCAGCGTTATGGCAGCGGGTTGAGTCGCTGCTATCTTCAGCAACAGGTGCATAATCGGTGTATATTCCGCATATCCCCTGAGCACCAACTGTCCCCTGAATTTTACAGTCGCTGTGTCAGCGTTATAAGTAATGGAGTAATGATCACCGGACAGTTCTTGATTAAGCATAGTCATCATTTCAAGCAGATTACTTGGCTTTGCCCCCAGTCAGGCACAGGTATAAATGGTGTCCTGAACTAAGTGTGTCAACACCACTGGGCAGATAAATCCCGCAACCCACATTCCGCATTTTGAAGTGGCATAGTCGGCTATCAACATCAGCCTGTCTCAAATACACCCAGACAATATAAAACCCAGACAATATAAATTGTGAATACAGGCAAATCAGCCATATTAATTCAACCACATCAATAGTTTGATTGACCTACCACTGATATCCTATTTAACGTCGTAACATTTTTTCACCAAGCAGATATGGCAGCGACTACCCGGATGCTTCTCTCTCACAATTGCACACTTCCTGATGGCCAAGTATCTAGCCTTAGTCGTGACGACTTTGCCAGTGTATTCATTAGAGGGCTTCAGGTGCATACTGATATTACATGCAGCCTAATTGACAACCCCCATTGGATGGTGGAAGTTCTTTTTGATGCAGAGCAAACGTCTCCCACTGAGGTGGCCACACTCTGTGCTCAGAGTCTTAGCTCTCAACGTTTGGCGGACCCGGCAAAAAGCATTGACAGTTTCACGGTGATGTTACTAGGCGGTGTCAAAACCACACCTGCTATGGGTACTTCGCCTACATCATTGCAAACCGGTGAGTGGGGTGTGGATGTGGTAGAGACAACATCGCCTGAGCAATTTTTAGCGGGTCTCAATTGGGAAACGGTGATTGCTAGCAAGCCGTCTGAACAAATTTTCAAGGTTACCTGTGTAGTTGAATAATTCCACTATGGCAGATGATACGCTCCTACCTTTGTCGCGAAATCTGCTCAGGCTAGCTGGCTCTCAACTAACTATTCACCATCAGCGGAGAATACCGACAACGGGGGCCTTGATCATTATTAGCAACCACCGAAGTTTGCTGGATGTGCCGTTGCTGATGACGGCTGTGGGACGTCCAGTGAGGTTTGCCTGTCATCATTTTATGGGACAGACCCAGGGCATCAAGCAAGTGATAAATGCCTTGGGATGTTTTCCCTTAGCTCCTCCGGGGCAACATCCCAAGGCACTTTTCCAAAAGGCGATGCCGTTATTGCAGGCCGGTGAGGTTGTGGGTCTCTTTCCTGAAGGAGCCCGACCGATGATTCAACCCCTACTAACTCGGCAAGTGGGACCTTTCCATAGAGGATTTGCTCATCTGGCTCTACAGTCTTCTATGGAGCGTTTGGCAATTATACCGGTTGCGATCGCACCTACCAAGGAAATCATTACCCCCATTGCTCCATTTAAATTATTCCAATGGTTAGCTCCCTCTGAACCCTTATTCCATCGACCTGGATGGCACCCTGCCATTTATTATCGGCAGGTCCACGTGATTATTGGACAACCTCTATGGATAACCGCTAAACATAGAGCGAGCTATCGAAATAGTCGTTCAAATACTGAAGTTAAAAGGTTGACCCAAACTTGCCATACAGAAATTGCGACGTTGCTACAGAACAGTTCAATGTTGTCTACTGGTAAGTAAACTTACCTATCAAAACAACAACTTAGCTGTGGAATTGTAGTGTGATGTTGCACTGACTGACTAATCTCTGTAACAAGATTAATTGATTGAGTTCTATAGCTTTAACCTTAGGTTTAGGCTGATGCTGTTTTGCCAGCAATAAAAGACTTACTTAAAGCAGCTCACACCAATTATGCCTCTGTGAAAAAATAGTCTCACCCAAACTTGCAAACCCAGGTTATTCCAGAGGCTTACATATTCTGCGGAGAGATGTATAGCAAACTGCTGAATGCATATTTCCAAAAGAGAGGCTGTGCCAAGCTATATATTACAACTTACAACTGTGAACTTTCATCTCATCAGTCCCAACCTATTGGTGAAGGGATCTATATTGTGGGTGGAGCGAAAGTTCCCCTGACAGATTAAATCAAAAAGGCCTGTACAGGCTGAGGAGGTTAACATAGCTGAATCACAAGAATCTGTCTCGTCAAATCAAAGGCAGCACTCAATTGTGTTATCAATATTTTCTCTAATAAGCTAATGGGAGCACTGTTGTTGTTATTTAACCGATTTCAACACATCTCTAAGTTAAGCGCATGGTATGAGAGAAATGGTTTTGATAACTGTTTGGGTGTTGTTTTTGTTTAAATTTGCCAAATGGCTATTGCTGGTGTTACCGAGCCTTAGTCTCCACCCAGCCTTATGGGGGATTCGCCTCGAAGATAAGGTTCGCACCTAGCAGTGACAGGATTGTTCCATTTGAGCCACCATAACAAAGCTAAGCCCAGAACCCATGGGCTCCGACTCCCAGGACAACCGCAATGCTAACCATTGAAGCAACTCTTTCCATGGCCGATTCAGTTGGTTAGCCGGTAGCCTATCAAAGGTCTATTAATAGCTCTATCGAAAGTATTCATAGAAGTATCACAACAAAGACATACTTCTATGTTTTGAATAGAGATGCAACAAGTTAATGGAGATATCTAAATATCTATTTCGGTAGCCTATTATACAATTCTGTGGAGCCATCATATCAATTCCATGCATCTATTTTAAAAGTCTCTATGCGGTCCGTCAGTGAGAAATAGGTAGATGTCTTAGGTGCTTGATAAATATAGGTATTCTGAGTAACAAGTTTCTAGTGTCTACCTCTGAGTTTCTAAAAAAATCTCCGGGTTAACATCTGTTCATAAGAACAATAGACAAGCGCTCATATTCAAAAAAATATTTAGTCATTTAAACAATGTACAGTCTTGAAACCTTTACAAATGCCGATGTTTCCCATTGCGCTGTTGCTCTTCGCAACCTAGAGTACGAGTCACAGAATATGGAAGATGCTGCCAATCGCATTGTGCGTTATATTTACGACAGTTTTCTTGACTCACGCACTGGCGATCAGGAATTGGCCCTTGTTCGCTTCTTTAAAACTCACCCTTTTAGAGAACTGAATCCACAACTCCAGAGAGAAGCGCAATCAATCGCCCAAGAACGATATGTTCCTCCTTCGACAAAATGTCTGACATTAATGGCCACAGCAGGTGATGAGCCTCAATGGAATTCTCGATACAAATCTAACGGTCATCAGGCTATTCCTCTGATAGACGAAGATTTTGTACGACAGGCACCAATGGTTTTTCAACTGATCCAGCAGTTTGGATTAAAAGTCAGTACAGTAGTTGATACCAATTCTTCCTTAATTACCAAAAGTCCCCATAAAGCATTTAATGTTTTTTATGTACCAACTGCTCTAAATAGTCCCTATATTCCTGCGCAGAAAAAGTTTGTTGTCCCCTATCGGGTAAAATCAGTTCTGGGATTTGGCGGTATGTTGCCATCTAATGAGCTGTTTGCAGTTATTCTGTTTAGTAAGACTTTTGTGCCTGATCAAACTGCCAATCGGTTTAAGTTTATCTCAGCCTATATTCGTGTAGCTGTTGAATCATTCAATCGCAGCAACATTTTTGCGTCGGAAGCTCTAAAAGACTAGTCTTTAACAGGAAATTGAGCACCGTCAACAAACATTGCCTGATTTAGAGCTCATGAGTAACCATTATCAGGCAACTTATCGTTATCCTGCCCCTGCTCAATAACACAAACGCATGCTATTTAATGGCTAGGTGTTAGTTCAGTGCTACTCAGTGCCCTAGGGCTCTCTGTGCAAAAGTCGAATCACGCGGCAAGGATTACCCACAGCTACACTATTGGCCGGAATGTTTTTAGTAACAACACTACCTGCACCAATACTGCTGTTATCTCCAATAGTGACACCGGGGCAAATAATTGCTCCACCACCAAGCCACACATTATTGCCAATGGTAATAGGCGCAGCCATCTCTACACCCGTCATCCGCACTGCCGGATCAGTCGGATGATAGGCTGTATAAATCTGTACGTTCGGAGCCATTAAGACATCATTACCAATGGTCACCCAATTACAATCGAGAATAGTGCAGTTGAAATTGATGTAAAGATTTTTGCCAGCCCGAATATGGTGGCCATAGTCACAGTAAAAAGGTGGATTTATTTCAAACCCAGGTCCAAGATCACTAAAAAGTGATTGAATAATTTTCTGGCGCTCCCTCAAATTATCAGGAGGAGTCATGTTTAATACATGCAAAAGACCCTGTGTCTTATGTCGCATAGATACCAACTCTGGATCGGTCGACAGATAGGGCTCATTTGCTAACATCTTTTCCCATTCTGTTTTACCCATAATTTACGAATTAATTTAAAATCTCAGACTGCGGATGACATAAAAAGAACACATCACTAATCATTACCCACGATTCACTGCCCTAACGCAAATTTTGAATTTGATGCGTTACTAGTAATCATGATTTGTAGAAGTTAAATTTTCTTTATTTAGCGTACGCTTCCCACTCTCCTGACGCTACCCAAACCGCCCCTATAGGTGGTTTATCCATTAAATATATCCAAGCTTCACCAATAGGCTGACCAGCTAAATTAAAAACCATTGCCCGTTGACGTGTATATTCTTCCTCAATATCATCAATGCTCATATTCTGATACTCATCGGGATTATAACCTTCTAAATAGTCCAGTCTTGCCATGGCGGTTGCATCTAGGGTCAATAAATACCCTTTAACCCAACCATCTCCCATTGTCATAGTTGGGTAGCCTAGATGCGGTAAGTCGTAGAGCAGACCCTGCACCTGGGCAGGCTGAGATTGCTTTAAATAAGCGGCGCAATATTGCTGATAATAGATGCCTTCCGGCTTGAGCGTACCGTAAACAAAAACATCAATGGTTCCCATCTGGAAAATCTACCTTTAACAGCACAGTAGCCGTATACATTGAGTCTAAGGAGTGGTACTGCCTCTTCCATGAGTTCTCCAATCATTATTAAGTAACGTATGGATTGAGGAAAGAGATACTATTTCTCACGTCACTCAAACATACACCGCTACAACAGGAAACGTGCTGCCGATGGTAAATCCTTCGACAGCACGTTTCCTTCTATTCAGAGAGCGTGTGGGGCTCTATCTAGTCTTAACTGCCTTTTTAGATAGGCTATAAGTACCGCCACGACCACGATACCAGTCACCATCACGGGCACCTGCCGACAGGATATTCGAAACGCGGCTACGTGCCTTTAAGTACTGAGGCTTTGGCATATCCTCTTCAAAAATACTCAACATCACATCAGTAATCTTAAAGCTATCCTTAGGCTTAGTCTTTAAGACATCAGTCACAACATCAGGCAACCGTTGCTGGCGATACTTCTCAAGTACATACCGTTGCCACCGCGCTGATCGACCATCTGCCTTTTTGGTTGGAGCAGATTTTTTCACAGTGCTTGTTTGCCGTGCTTTGGTGGGCTTTGGTTCATCAGCGGCAATCTTTGATTTTGTCACCCTGGCGAGCTTCGCAGCCACAGTCTCTTCAGCAGCTTCGGCTTTAGTAGATGCAATGGCTTCTTTAATAACAGGAGCTACCACGGCAGCAAGTTGACCGTTATCGGCTGATGAGTCAAACATTGCAATGACTGTCTGTAAGCCTTTACGTTGCTCCTGAATTTCAGCAAGTTGTTGCATTAATGCAGCTTCTTGCGAAGACAAAAGGGACTCAGCTTCTACAAGCTGAGGAAGCACAGTTACTGACATGTTACGTTTCCTCTATGGGGTCTAAAGTTCAAAGATGAAGTCAATTGACGTCTTAATGTGTGACTTTGGAGAGTAATCAAGCATACCGCAATCTCAGCACTTCAAAACACTAATCACCAAAATACTGACAGATTAAAGTTTTCCCTGATCTCTCTTTTTCTCTACAAACAGTTGAATCTCGAAGGCGAATAAATTTCAATGCTTTTTTAACCACAGATTGCTTTTCGTAAGTAGGTTAGGGCTTCTATCCTATTTCTTATTCTCTACAGCCATTTGACTTTTGGCAATATTTTAGATGCTAAACCTATATAAAATGTGTAGCTTCCTCCAACGACAATAGATCAAAATCAGTGAGATCGAGGCCAGTAAAAACCTCATAATCCGCTTCAGTGAGCAGCTTTTCCCATAATTTTCTTTGATCGACAATTGATTGACAAATGAGAAGTAGTTCATGCGAACTAATTGGCTAGATAAATCCTCGAAAGGGTGATACTTACTTTTTAGTTGCTATCCTAGCGTTTCTTCAAATCTCTGAGATTCTTCAATAATCTAATTCACCGAGATGGTGTGCTTATGAAAGCCTCTGCAGATGGTTGCTTGACGGCATATTTAGGTCAAAGGTAAGAATAGCTTCATCAAAGTTTCTGATGGGCTTTAATGTTTCTCATTTAAGAGCGCAAACCTGGTAATAGCAGCCCCTTAATAAGCAATCTGTTCAAATATGCTTGAGTAACCATAGATAGATATAGACACTCAAGCCATCTACGTGGGCTTTTTAGCAAAATGTGAGTTAAGTGTCTATGGTCTCTCAAAAATCACCTCAAACTCTGCCACTCCCAACGTTGCGCCAATCTCCCTATGGCCTGGTATCGTCATATTCGAGTCCCCTGGTGAGTGATGCGTTTGATTGCTTTGAAATCTCCAAGAATTTAGATGCCTGATCAGGTGTCTTCTAGGTGAACTTGGGATCACTAGTTGCTGTTCACTTAAATGATTTTCTAAAGACCGGAGACTCTAATTGCAGGTAGTTCGATAACCAATACACGCACAGATAAAATGGCCCCGTATCCAATAGGGCTGCTACCAGTTTAAATACATAGCCATAACCAATAAACAGCAGTAGCTGAGTCCAAAGATCCTGGGTCGGATCAATTGGCAAGACACCAGCAAAAAAATGAGTAATCAGCACCACCGCCGCCGTATCCACCAACTGACTGATCAATGTGGAGCCATTGTTTCGTAACCACAAATATTTTCCCTGGGTTAACTCTTTCCAAAAATGAAACAGCTGCACATCCACAAACTGAGCCGTTAGGTATGCGATCATTGAGGCTGTTACTGTGCCAAAGGTAAGATTCCGAATCTCGAAGAAAATGGGAAGACGTTCAGCTGCATCCTTTACCAATTCCCCTGTGGTGGGATCAACTGCTTCAAACCCTGGTAAAACCCCCCCCAGCCAAACAATAAATACAACCCATAGGTTAAGCAACAGTCCCACCCAAACTACCTGATTGGCCCGATTACGACCATATAATTCAGAAATTAGATCAGTACATAAAAATGTAAGCGGATAGGGTAGTGCTCCTACGGCCACAGTAATGGCAAAATCATTCCAAGTGAAAATGTTGACAAACCGGCTAATTCCAAGAATATTCAGCATTCCCAAGGTGCCAAGGAATAAGCCTGATAAGACTAGAAAGACTACAGCACGCCGCTCCTGAATGTAGTCGGGTACTAAATTAGAAGTAACTTTAGAGATCGGATCGTTGATGCTGACTGACATGGATAGATAGATAGGAAACGAGGCCAAAGCTAAGTAACAGGAATAAAGGCTAACCAGCCGAGCAATTAATGTAGATTTTGGGTGTAAGGCATTCTTATGTTTAGAAGGTATCGTGCATGTAAATCCAGAAGATTATGACTTGAAAGATAATCTGAATCTTGACTTGACTCTCATCCTAAACCCTTCTCTCTAGGAGATGAGTACCCTCAACCATTTATCCCATCTATAGAATTAATCCAATCTTGCCTAGATTCAACGAAGGTTCCCATTGCGCATACCTTAAAACAGAATTGCGGCGGTGAACGCATTGGCATCATCCACTCCCGTCATATACGTATCTACTTGAAACGTATCTACTTAAAATTTGCCGGATGGAATCATGATTTGGATCGGCAACAACCTCCATTTATATAGCTGATAAGCCAATTTTTAGCCTTTAGCTCACCGATACGTATCATTTCTGATAACGCCTACATTCAGCGACTACTTGCCAAACCACTCAAAACTTTTTTGCTCGATGCAGTCCCAATTCCATCCAGATGGGCACCAGACGACTAGAATTGATTATGCAATTCTGCAAGGTTGCCGAAAGTGGGCATCCGCAGATGTATCTAACTGAAAACATTTATTAGGAAGGGGAAACCAAACGTGGAGTCTCGATACAATCCAGCAGACATCGAGAAAAAATGGCAGCAGCATTGGGTAGAACAGGGGCTAGACAAGACACCTGCGAACCCAGGGCAGAAAAAATTCTATGCCCTATCCATGTTCCCCTATCCTTCTGGCAACCTGCACATGGGGCATGTGCGTAACTACACGATTACGGATGTCATTGCTCGTGTACGTCGCATGCAGGGCTATAACGTGCTTCATCCCATGGGTTGGGATGCGTTTGGTCTACCCGCAGAAAACGCGGCTATTGACCGTGGCATTCCTCCGGCCAAATGGACGTATCAGAATATTGGCCAAATGCGAGAGCAGCTTAAAGAGTTGGGTCTTTCCTATGACTGGGAACGGGAAGTGGCTACTTGCTCGCCAGACTATTACCGCTGGACCCAGTGGATCTTCTTGCAGTTTTACGAAGCGGGCTTGGCTTACCAAAAGGAAGCCGCTGTTAACTGGGACCCCATCGACCAGACTGTATTGGCCAATGAACAGGTTGATAGTGAAGGCCGCTCCTGGCGCTCGGGTGCAAAGGTGGAGCGTAAGTTGTTGCGTCAGTGGTTCCTCAAAATTACGGACTACGCTGACCAGTTGTTGAGCGATCTCGATCAGCTTGATGGCTGGCCCGAACGAGTCAAGCTTATGCAGGCCAACTGGATTGGTAAGTCCACTGGAGCCCACGTGGTATTTACCACTGAGGACGGTGACGATATCAAAATTTACACCACTCGCCCAGATACGCTTTGGGGTGCATCCTTTATGGTGCTGTCTCCGGAGCATCCGCTGGTGGAAAAACTCACTACAGTTGACCAGACAGATGCCATTAAGGCCTACCAAGATACGGCAGCAGGCATGAGTGAGATGGATCGCACTGCTGAAAACCGTGAGAAAACTGGCGTGTGGACTGGAAGCTATGCCATCAATCCAGTTAACCACCAGAAAATTCCCATTTGGATTGCTGACTATGTGTTGATGGATTATGGTACTGGTGCAATTATGGCAGTGCCTGCCCATGACCAGCGAGACTTTGAGTTTGCTCGTAAGTTTGATTTACCGATCCATGTGGTGGTGCAACCCGAGGGAGAAGCCTTAGAGTCGAACTCCATGGAGGAAGCCTATTCCCACGATGGCGTGATGGTTAACTCGGGTCCTCTGGACGGGATTCCTGCGGGTAAAGGGGAAGGCCAGAGTGTTCCTGCCGCAATTAAGTGGTTAGAGGATAACAATAAGGGGGAAGGCACAGCCAACTATCGTCTGCGAGACTGGTTGATTTCTCGCCAGCGCTATTGGGGTGTGCCCATCCCCATGATCTACTGCGATAGTTGCGGCACGGTGCCCGTACCTGCCGATCAGCTCCCCGTGGTCTTGCCTGAGGATGTGGAATTTAGTGCTCGCGGTGGTTCACCGTTAGCTAAGATGACCGACTGGATTAATTGCCAGTGCCCCAGCTGTGGCGCAGATGCCAAGCGAGAAACGGACACGATGGATACGTTTATCGATTCGTCCTGGTATTTCTTGCGCTATGCCGATGCCAAGAATGAAGAGTTGCCCTTTGCAAAAAACAAGGCGAATGACTGGCTCGCAGTAGATCAATATGTGGGCGGTATTGAGCATGCCATTTTGCACCTGTTGTATTCCCGGTTCTTTACCAAGGTGTTGCGCGATCGCAACCTCGTCTCCATTGACGAACCCTTCCAGCGACTGTTGACCCAGGGTATGGTGCAGGCCATCACCTACAAAAACCCCACCACTGGTAAGTACATCGCCCCTGGCGACATCGCCGATCTAAACGAGCCCAAAGATCCTGAAACCGACGACCCACTGCAGGTGTTCTACGAAAAAATGTCCAAGTCGAAGTATAACGGCGTGGAACCCCGTGTGGTGCTCGGCAAGTATGGGGCCGACACCGCCCGCATGTTTATCCTCTTTAAAGCACCACCTGAGAAAGATTTGGAATGGGATGATGCCGATGTGGAAGGTCAGTTCCGTTTTTTGAATCGAGTATGGCTGTTGGTAAACGGCTTTGCAGAGACCCATGGCAGCAAAAGACGGATTACCAATGTGGATCAAAGCAGTCTCAACAAGGCTGACAAAGACTTGCGGCGGGCTATTCATACGGCTATTAAGGAAGTCTCAGAAGATGTTGAGGAAGGCTACCAGTTCAACACAGCCGTGTCTGAGCTGATGAAGCTGAGCAACGCTCTCAAAGATGCCAAACAACAAGACAGTGATGTCTATGCTGAGGGTGTGCAAACCTTAGTACTTCTTTTGGCCCCCTTTGCGCCCCACATTGCCGAAGAGCTGTGGCAAAAGTTGGGCTTTAGCGAGTCGGTTCACCGCCAAAGCTGGCCTACCTTTGAGGAAAGTGCCTTGGTAGCCGATGAGATTACCCTAGTGATCCAAATTAAGGGTAAAACCCGAGGCACCATTGCCGTTCCTGCCAGTGCTAGCAAGGATGAGCTAGAGCAGTATGCCCGCGCATCGGACATTGCCCAAAAACATCTTGCAGGCAAGGAGATTAAAAAGGTAATTGTGGTGCCAGGTAAATTGGTGAACTTCGTGGCTGTTTAAGCCCTTGCAGTTAAACGGTTTCATCGAGGGATGTTACAAGGAATAGCTGAAAGTAGCTGTGATTAGGTGAATGTAACCATCTATGGTTATGATAGGAGTTGCGATCGCAATATTCTGCACCTTTGGAGCATTTCCACCATGGCCACCGACTACATCCCCGATGAAGCCGCTCTCGACAATCTCATTACCAGTAAGCCTCTAGTTGTCATAGACTTCACAGCCTCTTGGTGTGGTCCATGTAAACTCGTTGGCCCATTAATGGATCAGCTTGCAGAAGAGTACGGTGAGAAAATTACAGTTGCCAAACTTGATATTGATGCCAATAAGCCCGTTGCTAAGCGATTTGGCATCAAAAGTATTCCCGCCGTTCTATTCTTCAAACAAGGGGAACAGATAGACACCGTCATCGGAGCCAAGCCCTACAGCGAGTTTAGTGCAACCCTAGAAAAGCATCTATAAAGGAGTTTGCCAGTTAGCAGCTAGGCAAACTTTGCCGTTGCTGATTTAGAAATGCACCCAGCACAGCTACGTGAGTGAATATGCCCACTAGGCAGGGCTTTAAGTAGCGTCGTCAGCATTGGCATCCCATTGTCTGTTCTCGAACTCAACATTTCAGCCGTTTTATCAAGAAAACTTCAGCTATATTGCGTAAACACCCCTTAATTTATCCGACTAAACTAAGGACATATAAATACAACAAGCAAGTTTGCAGTTAATCTTATCGATTTTTTGCTTGACACTTGGCTGGTTTGTGTTCCCTTTTTTAATCCTCTGACACGTTTGTGTCATCTATATTCCCAATGAGCTAATCGGCTCATTGGGATTTTTTTAGGGATAGCGTTTGCTGTAAATTAGAAATTCTGAGCAAGGAATAGCCATTGGCGGTTCGTTTATTCCAACTGGCTAATAAAATCCTTAAATACACTGACAGCAACCAAACCAGGATGTATTTTTTTTAGCATACCCACCAATTGGCCCTCACCCATTGAGGCTGTGACCCCTCCCCCTAGATAACGTGTATAACGCACCTAAGCTGGGTAGACTATGGGATGTCACATTTCCTAACCTCTGTAATGAAAATTACGAATATCGCTCGTTGATGTCCAACAGCTATTTCCGTAACCCTACCTAGTTATTTGTTCAACTTTATCGATTTTTTAACAAACACAGAGAGTATCTAAGAAAATACATCCACCCTGCTTTTTGTGGCATTGCTGCTCACGCGTAGATCTACTATATGACTACACTTACCCTGAAAAAGTCCATGCGGCCCGATCTCCTAAGTGAACTATTTCCACTCTTTAATGCCGCAAATCCTGAAACCTTAACGGGTCTTTTATCTGCATCCACCGAACTTACGTATCCAGCCGGTCGCACTGTCCTCATGGAAGACTCCTGGGGTAATGCTATCTACCTGATTGTGGCTGGCTGGATTAAAGTACGCCATGACACCGGTGGCGATTACGTTACATTAGCCGTTTTAGGTAAAGGCGATTTCTTTGGGGAAATGGCCATCCTGGATGAGTCCCCCCGCTCCACGGACGTCGTCGCTCTGTCGCCGGTTAAGTTACTAAGCATTCCAGCTCAGCACTTCATCGACACCCTTTTTCAAGATCATCACCTGCATCATCGCATGCTACAGATGATGGTACAGCGACTACGCCATACCAATAGTCATTTTCAGCGGCGACGCAAGCCCATGGCGGTAAAGCTAGCCCATACCCTTGTCGCCCTAGCCGAAGCCTATGGCGACAAGACAAACGCTGCTCCAGAAATTTTCAACCTGACGATTGATGATCTAGCCGCCATTGCCAATATTCCTAAAGATGACGCAACCAAGATTATGGAAAAGCTGCATGAAAAGGATTGGGTTGTCATCAGTGATAATGGCCAGACACTTCAGTTAAAAGGGTTTAATCATCTGACTCAGCTGGCACAGAAGTAGTTATAGGGTATCAACTCACATCAGGACAGCTCCCAACAAAATAGCCATCAGGGGTCAGGAGTCAGGAGGGTACTGGCTTCTGATTTCTGATTTCTGATTTCTGAGTCCTAACTAACCAAGATCTCCCAGCTCAAATTGATGCCCCCTGATGCATCAGTCTGATTACAAATCATTGCGACATATTGAAAAAAATCTTGCCCCACGGAGGTGTTCTTAAAGTTAGGCAGATACTTAAGATGCCGTGCCACACAGTGAAGCTTCATGGGTACTCAACTGCCTCCGTCTATTACCCCTCGTCAAATGAATCTGCTCCGCATCGTGCTAGCACTGGCATGGGCTGATGGCAACTTAGCCAAAGAAGAGGCTGATGTCATGCTCACTAACTTTAGTCAGGTTTTTGCCAATACACCTGAAGCTCAAGAGGCCGTTAAACAGGAACTCCAAGGTTATTTAGTACAGGATATTCCCCTAGAAGAGGTAGTCCCCAACATCACAACTCAGGCAGAAAAGGAATTTGTCCTACGCCTGGGCTATGAGGTGATCAGTGCTAGTGCTCGAACACCAGATGAAGATCTGATCAACCAAGACGAACAAGCCACCTATGAAAAGTTAGTAGACTTGCTAGGACTGCCGAGTGGCACCGTTCAGCGGATTGAGCAATCAGCCCAAATAGCCCTTGGTCAAAATCAAGCCCAGGGTAGTAATGTAGTTGATCTGCTAACGTACCAGCTGCGGGAACATTTGAAGGGCTAAACCTCAACATCCATGGCTAAGCACTCATCGTTAACATACGTTGAATAGGCACCAACGCTTTTTTCTGAATGTCCGCAGGCAGCGTAATTTCAGGGGTGCGATTTTTCATCGCTAAGTAGAGCTTTTCCAAGGTATTTAGACGCATGTGGGGGCACTCGTTGCACTGGCAATTAGCATCGGGTGGGGCAGGGATAAATAACTTATGAGGTACCTGCTTTTCCATCTGGTGGATAATGCCAGCCTCTGTGACCACAATAAATTGCTCAATCTCGCTGCTTTCTACATACTTGAGCAGAGCCGTGGTTGAACCAATATAGTGGGCGTGGTGCAAAATGGCCTCTTCACACTCGGGGTGAGCCACAATTTCGGCATTGGGATATTCCATTTTGAGCTGCAGCATTTTCTTCTCTGAAAAGGTCTCGTGCACAATGCAGCTGCCTTGCCATAACACTAGATCGCGTCCAGTTTGGGCTGCAACGTAGCGCCCTAGGTTACGGTCAGGCGCAAAAATAATTGGCTGCTCCGGTGGAATCTGGTTCACAAGTTTTACGGCATTTGAGCTGGTACAAATAATGTCGCTCATGGCCTTAATTTCAGCGGTGCAATTGATATATGACACCACAATATGATCAGGGTGGGCGGCCTTAAATTTGGAAAACTCTGTCGGCGGACAGCTATCCGCCAGTGAACAACCTGCATCTAAATCTGGCAACAGCACTAACTTGTCAGGGTTCAATATTTTGGCCGTCTCCGCCATAAAGTGCACCCCAGCAAACACAATCACCTCAGCATCAGTGGCCGCCGCTTTCTGAGATAGCCCCAGCGAATCCCCAATATAGTCAGCAATATCTTGGATGTCAGGCTCTTGGTAGTAATGGGCCAACACAATGGCATTGAGTTCTTTTTTCAAGTCTTCAATGGCCCTAAACAGATCCTTAGGTAACGTGGCCGATGCTGATGCGGTTGTGAACATAGAGATAAACTCGTGCCTAGTTTTAGTTTGATTTTAATTGCAACGTGACTTGATTATAGTTATTTTAACCATAACTGTCAGCAGGGTCTTTTGTATGTCTTAATTAAATAGCCCTCAATAGGTAGTTGGTTTCAAGATAGAGCAATTGTTTTATAGGGAGCAGAGATCAGGAGTTAGTAGGGATCAGGTGTCAGTCGAGGCCAGAGAACAGTGCCTCACTGACTACTGCCCTCCGCATAACCCAGAAGATGTCCCAGCTTAAGTGTGCATTCCCTAATTTTTCAAAACCACATCAAACTGCTGGCATATGGATGTCACAGCCTCTACCCACCCTTGGGGGGCCGGTGATGGCGCAATTTCCCAACTACGATTTCCTAGTTGAGGATGGGGCCCTTCAACCCCTGGCAGCACAATTGGATGGTCCACGTGCTCTAACATATCTAAGTCATTCGGGCTATTACCTAAGCCAATGGTGACGATGGTTTCTTCAGGTGGCAAGATACTTTGGTAAAGTGCTACCAAACGCTTCACAGCATTCCCTTTACCAGCTTCAGGTCCAATCAAATGGGAAAATCGGTCACCAACCACGACCTTGAACCCCATGGATTCAACCGCCTCAACGATTTGTCCTGCGGTCAGGGCTTTAGGGGTGATAAAGGGCTCACTGAATTCGCGTGCCTTAGCCTCTTGCGCATCGTTAGCCGAAAGCCCCGTATACTTCTGCAATCGGGTAATCGTCATATCGCCAAATCCCAGTAAGGAATGACGTAACTCATTCGCAATTACCCGTAAACCAGCTCTCGCTTGGACATAGGGACAGCCCAACTCCACTACATAATAGTCTGCCTCCTGTTCTCCTGGCGGTTCAGGGAAGGGATTATGATTAACTTCAACAAAAATACCACTGCCATTCTCCGTCACAAATGGATCCGTCAGCCCCACATCTTTACGGAGCGTAGAGACCTCAGCTCGCGTTTTGCTGGTGACCGGTACCACCGGGATCTTTAATGACTTTAATTGCTGGATAATAGGTACGGTCGCAGCGTAATCATAGGTCTCGCTGTTGAGTAGTGTGCCGTCGAGGTCGGTAAAAATAATCAGCTGGGTCATCGGAATTAAAAGCACCTTGGACCAATCAGAACATGTTTAGATTAAACAATGATTTATGACGCCGATAGAGGCAAATAAAGCTGGCGCGATCTCAAATCCCACAACCATCGCGATCGTCGGCGATGTCCATGACCAATGGAACGATGCAGATGCCCATGCTTTGCAAGCTTTGAACGTAGACCTGGCCCTATTTGTCGGTGACTTTGGCAATGAAGCGATCGACATTGTCCGTCAGATAGCCGCTGTCTCAGTGCCTAAGGCTGTCATTCTGGGTAATCACGACGCCTGGTACACAGCCAGTCGGCAAAACCGCAAAAAGTGTCCTTATGATCACACCAAAGAGGACCGTGTCCAACAGCAGCTAGACGCTTTGGGTGGCTCCCATGTCGGCTTTGGCAAATTGGAGGTGCCCCAGTGCAATCTGACTGTAGTCGGTGCACGTCCATTTAGCTGGGGCGGTGCAAACTGGCGTTACAAACGGTTTTATCGAGAACGATACAACATTTCAAGTTTTGCCGACTCAACGGCTAAAATCTGTGCATCAGTAGATGCAGCACGACAAGACACGCTCATCTTTTTGGGGCACAACGGTCCAGCCGGTTTTGGCAGCCAGGCTCATAATATCTGTGGCCGAGATTGGAAACGTAGCGGCGGTGACTATGGCGATCCGGATTTTGCAGATGCGATCGCCCATGCACAGCAATCTAACCGGCATGTAGCCCTGGTTACCTTTGGCCATATGCACCACGAACTCAGGCATGATAAAACCCGACTGCGAGAGCGTCTAGTAGTAGACGACTACGGCACGGTGTATATCAACGGAGCCCAGGTGCCTCGGGTGATTGAAATCAACAGTGGCCGGCATCGCAGCTTTACTCTGGTGACACTGCAACACGGTATTGTCCAGACGGTCCGTTTGGTTTGGGTCAATAACATAGACACCATCGTATCTGAAGAATATCTCTATGGCTCTACATCAAAAACTACCCCCCCTCTAGACTTAGTGATGAATTTGGGCTAGCATGGCTAGCTGATGCTTCTGGCGCTTGTCAGCAAGCTATCTTACCTGGAGAGGTGGCAGAGTGGTCGATTGCGCTCGACTTGAAATCGAGTGAGCCGCAAGGTTCCGAGGGTTCGAATCCCTCCCTCTCCGTTATACGTTTCAGTTTAACCGCCCTGATAGCTGAAGGTGACCTTGGCACGGGCACATAAGGGCGTAGATAGTGAGTGTCAAGTCAACATGTAGATTCTCTGTAGATGTCGGTATAGGTTCTACAGTTGGATTTATACATAGTTAGTCACCCACAGACATCTAACCGGATATCTAGCTATGACGCCTATCGCTGCGAGAAACAATGCTATCCAAACAGCCCAGGCAATTTTGGCAAATCCAGATCGGTACGTCATTCTCGATACTGAAACCTCTGGTTTAGGCAAGACGGCGGAGATTTTGGAAATTGCCATCATTGACCCGGTGGGGGCTACTCTATGCAACTATTTTCTGGACCTGGTGCATGCCATTGCACCGGCAGCGGCGGCGATTCATGGACTGACGAAGGACGTGCTAAAAGCAAAGGGTGCGATCGCATGGCCTGAAATCCATGATGAGGTGGTGGAGCACCTGGATGGTAAAACCTTAGTGGCCTATAACGCTGTTTTTGATATGGCCATGTTGGATGCCACTGCCATACTCCACGGTAGGGATACACCTCACACTGGCGATATCCTATGTGCCATGCGGTTATGGCAACGGTTTCGGGGCGCTCCCAAAGTTGAGGCCCTGGAGGGTGATCACAGTGCTCTGGGTGACTGTCTGGCCACACTGGAACGAATTAAGGAAATAGCCAATAGTTCATTAGAGGACGACCCGGACCTGGTGGATATTCAGGACGTAGAAGATCTAGTACAGTGGCAGGCTCGGATAGAAGAGTTGACCGCTCAGCGCAATGCCTTGGATGCAACGGTGAAGTCCTTGAAGGCCCAGGTGACTCAATATTTGATTGATAACGGTGCTGAGGCGATTCCGTTGAGCAATGGCAAGCAGGTGAAACTGTACCGCACACCAACAAAAATTAAACCTTTGGTACCCTTGGAAGAACTACCTGAACGCTATTTGAAACAGGCTGTTGATCAGCAACTGGTCAAAGCTGAGATTAAATCTCGTCACTTGGAAGATGGACTGTTTAGCTATGAGACATCAAATACCATTCGGTTCGTAAAGCTATGAACATTCATACACTTTCCGTAATCACCCCTGCTGTATATGTTCCTGTATCTAACGCCTTAATGTTTTAATACAGAGCAATAATAATCGCTAGTAAAACAAAAGCAACGAAACAATCGGATGAAATATTGTTTGTTCTGTATGTCGTCATCATTGATGGCTCAGTAACAGAAGAGGCCCAGTAACAGAAGAGTTTATAGAAGATAATCCTGAAACTCACGCATCATTCAACTTAAGGGTGACCACACCCTTAAGGACCTACACAAGCTCCTGTTTAGTGCCTTTGATCGAGAAGAAGAACATTTCTATGAATTTCAGTTAGGGAGATTTCTTTGGGTACTGGTTTGATGTTGGGGATGACTGGTGGCATCAGGTGGAAGTCATTGATATTCAGGCCAAAGCTCTTAAAGGGAAATACCCTAAAGTAACCAAAAGAGTTGGGGCTAATACTGTGTCAAACTAAAAATTAGGACTATGTATTGATGAAGAGTAAAGGGTAAAGGAGTGCCCTCTCTGCACTCTTTACTCGCCCCACGGCTTATCCTAAATCTTAGTCTTGACAGTCCACTAGAAAATTGTCTTATTCAAGTTCTTCAATCAAAGCCATTGACACAGTCTATGGTCTGTATTCATAGGCTTTACCAGGCAGCGTTCGCTTTCTTTGAAATACATACCTTAATCCAAACTTAAAGTTCTCTTGATGTGGATTGAATGCTCGACAATTAATGTCTAAACATCTATACAACATAGATGTTTGGTCTGTTTCTGGGCATAGCATCTATGATCGCACTCCCCCAAAACGATGACTAATCTTGTGCTACAAGGTATCTCCAAATATTTTGGTGCCAGTCAAGCCCTGAACAATATTTATCTCACCGTTGACGATGGAGAATTCGTCTCTCTGGTAGGACCATCGGGTTGTGGTAAAACCACGTTGTTGCGAATTATTGCTGGTTTGGAAACCGTCAGCGAGGGTGACGTGATGATTGCAGGGCAGACCGTCAATGAGTTGGACCCAGCTCAGCGCAATATTGCCATGGTGTTCCAATCCTATGCCCTGTATCCCCACAAGAGTGTATTTGAGAACATTGCCTTTCCTCTGAGGATGCAGGCCCCCTGGTTCACACGCATTCCCATTATTAGTCACCTATTCAAAGCTCGTAAAACCCTGGAAGCCCATCTGCAAGAACAGGTTCCCCAAACGGCTGACCTGATGCACCTGGGGGAGCTATTAAAACGTAAGCCAGGGCAACTGTCTGGAGGCCAGCGGCAGCGGGTTGCTCTGGCCAGGGCCATGGTGCGATCTCCCCAATTGTTCCTGATGGATGAGCCTCTGTCTA
The DNA here is from genome assembly GCF_011009555.1 of Adonisia turfae CCMR0081. Lineage (GTDB taxonomy): Bacteria > Cyanobacteriota > Cyanobacteriia > Phormidesmidales > Phormidesmidaceae > Leptothoe > Leptothoe turfae. The sequence goes on from NZ_QXHD01000004.1 coordinate 4,298,476, forward strand.
ACCTGGATGCCAAGCTGCGGGCAGATATGCGAGCGGAGATTATTGAACTACGGCGGCAGCTGGGGGGCACATTTATCTATGTCACCCACGACCAAAGTGAAGCCATGACTATGTCGGACCGAGTGGTGTTGATGCATGAGGGTAGTATTCAGCAGATTGCTGCCCCCAGTGAGCTGTACGACAACCCTGCCAATCTGTTCGTGGCTGAGTTTATTGGCAGTCCCAAAATTAATACCCTGGCAGTAAGCTCTCCAACGGCTGGAGAGCTTTATGGCTTTGGTAATCATTTGCAGGGGGTGCCGAAACACATTGATGGTGTTGCTGTGCCGGTGCGCGAGGCCCTCTCACTTTGTTTACGGCCTGAAGCCCTGAGGTTGTTGCCCACTCAGGCCCGAGATGCCTTCACTGGACGCATTCACATCCTGGAAAATCTGGGTAATGAGTTTCTAGTCATTGTTCATCCCATCGGTGAAGTGGAAAATAGTGGGGGTGATACGACAAAGCCGATGAAATTAGTGGCTCGGGTGGCGGCTATGGTGGGGCGTCAACTGCACCCGGGCGATACTGTTCATCTACAACCCGACTGGTCCCAGGCATTGCTATTTAACCAGGATGGGTTCCGTCTTCACCAAGCTACGACAGCTGTGCTAGAGGAGGTAAGCGTATGACCCTGGTTGCTCCTGGTCGCGATCGCGTAGGTACTCGTGTGAAGAGTCGCGATCGCACCCCCTGGATAATTTACCCCCTGTATCTGCTGCCTGCCTTCTTTTTGTTGCTGGTGTTCTTTGTAGTACCTGCTTTGACCACCATTGGTATTAGCTTTACCGACTGGCAGTTGGGGTCATCCTCCATTGACCTCATCGGGTTAGACAACTATAAAGAACTGTTTACAGATGAGGTTTATCGTAAAAGTCTGATCAATACCCTCAAACTCGACCTGTTTGTCGTCCCAGTGTCATTCTTCCTGGCCCTGGCCCTGGCCCTGGCCATCAATGGGTTAAATCGCTTTCAAGGCTTTTGGCAAACGGTGTACTTTTTGCCCGTAACCACCACGCTGGTGGCCATGGCCCAGGTATGGTCCTGGATTTTGCATCCCCAGTTTGGCATGGTGGCCCAGTTGTTCAAACTGTTTGGCCTCACCCCCATTAACTGGCTCAACGACCAGAGCGTGGTGCTTTACACCATTGGCTTTATCTCCATCTGGCAGCTGGTGGGTTACTACACGGTGCTGTTTATTGCCGGGTTGTTAAATGTGCCCAAAGATCTGTATGAAGCGGCACTGATTGACGGTGCCCGCTCTCCCTGGGATAAGTTTTGCCACGTTACTTGGCCGATGCTGGGTCCCACCAGTTTGTTTATTTTTATCATCACCATCATCAAGTCATCTCAGATTTTTGACACGGTGAAGGTGCTGACCCAAGGCGGCCCCAACAACGCCAGTGAGATTCTGCTGTATACCCTCTACAGTGAAGGGTTTGAGTTTTTTAGGACAGGATTGGCATCTGCGATCGCCACACTGTTCTTCGCCATCATGCTGCTGCTGACCATGTATCAGATGCGGGTATTTGAAAAATACGTCCACTACCGTTAGGGAGCCTCTGATGAAAAAGCACGAACTCTTTCTGCATTTTATTTTGGCCATTGGTGGGGTGGTCATGCTCACCCCCTTTATCTGGATGCTGAGTCTGTCGGTCAAGCCAGAGAACGAAATTTATAACGCTCAGATCAGGCTATTCCCCCAGCAGTGGGATTGGGCCAACTACACTGAAGCCTTTATTGACGCCCATGTGGGCTCGTTTATTGTCAACGGGGCCATTGTTACCCTGGGGATTTTACTGTTTCAATATCTCACGACCATTCCAGCAGCTTATGTTCTGGCCCGTAAAGATTTTCGCTTGAAGGGGGTGCTGTTTGCCATTGTGTTGGGGGTGTTGCTGATTCCTCCCCAGGTGACCGCCATCCCGGTATACTTGTTGATGGGTAGATTAGGATTAATCAATACCACTTGGGCGTTGATCTTGCCCTTTACCACCAGCGCCTTTGGCATTTTTCTCTTCCGCCAGAGCTTCAAAGCCTTTCCCCAAGATCTGATTGACGCGGCTCGGGTAGATGGGGCCAATGAATTGTACATTCTCTGGAACCTGATTGTACCGCTCTCGTTACCCACCCTGGCAGCCTTTGGCATTTTCTCCATCGTGGTCCACTGGAACGATTTGTTCTGGCCCTTGCTGGTGATTTATGACTGGGAAAAGGCTACCCCTCCCCTAGGTATTACCTTTTTTGAGGGGGGGGACAGTGGCGACAACGTGGGGGCAATGATGGCCGCCGCCACCCTAATTGTGGCCCCCCTCACCATTGCGTTTCTAGTTGCCCGTCGTCGATTTATTGAGGGCATTACCATGACGGGCATTAAGTAAAAATCTGCTAGATGTCAGTCAATAGGTCTTCGGACACCCGATACCCAACACCTCACCCAGCCAACATTTTCCAGATTAAGTTGATACCCGGTCTTAGCAGTATCTCTACTCTAATGCCTGATATCTGGTGTCTTTGCCTTTGTGTTTCCTCTGTTTTTTGAGTTCCTGCATAATCTCCGACTAACTTGTTGTAAGGAATCCTGATTATGACTCTACCGTTAGCAAAAACATTAACCCGTGGTGCTCTCGCCACACTGATGCTGTTAGCTGTTGGCTGTAGCGGTACTACTACTACCTCCGAGAATACTGCCTCCCCTGACACAGCCGCCGCGGATAATCAAGACCCCGTTACCATCACTTTGGCCTATCCCTACGGTGATCTATTTACCGATGTACACAGGGAGACAATCGAAAAGTTTGAGGCCGAGAATCCCAATATCGACATCGCCCTCCAGGCTCCCCTGGCGAACTACGAAGAACTGGCCCAGCGTACCCTGGTGGGCATTACCCAGCGACAGGCCCCCACCATTTCTTTCCAGGGCATTAACCAGGTGCGTCAGTTTGTAGATGCAGGCCATGCCAGTGACCTGAGTGAGTTTGTGGCGGCAGATTCCCGTTGGACCGACGGTGGTCTCTATGAAAGTATGATGGCCTTGGGAGAATTCGACGGCAAGCAGTATGCCATTCCCTTTGCCGTGTCTACTCCCATCATGTACTACAATGTAGAGCTATTGGAGCAAGCCGGTCTTGATCCTGAGAATCCTCCCCAAACCTGGCCTGAGGTCATCGAAGCAGCTAAGAAAGTTCAGGCTTTGGGTGGTGACGTCACTGGCATGTGGTATGACTACTTGATTACGGGTAACTGGGCCTATCAAGCCCTGGTGTACTCCAAGGGCAGCAGCATGATGGACGATAGTGAAAGCAACATCACCTTCGGTGGCGAAACTGGTATAGAAGCCGCTCAGCTGCTCCGTAGCTTTGTGGATGAAGGGGTGATGCAGGACTGGAGTCGTGAGCAGGGCATTGAGTCCTTTGTTAGTGGCAAAGTAGGGTTTTACTTTAGCTCCACCTCCTCCCTGGCTAACCTGCAAGAGAAGTCTAATTTTAACCTCAAGACTGCCCTCTTCCCCACGGATGAAGGTGGCGAACGTCGTCTACCTACCGGTGGTAACGCCGCTGTGATCATTACCGATGACCCCGCAGAAGCCAAAGCCGCTTACGAGTATGCCATGTTTGCCGCTGGTCCCATTGGTAACAACATTATGGTGAACGGCACTGGCTATATGCCCATGCACAAAGAAGCCGTTGACGAAGCATTCTACGAGGCTAACCCCAACTACCAGGCGTCTATTGATCAAATTCCTTACATCTTCCGCTGGTACTCCTTCCCCGGTGAGAATAACCTGAAGATTATTGACACCATCAAGGAGTCATTACAGGCGGTTGTTTCTGGTAAGGAAACTCCTGAAGCGGCGATTACCAAGGCGGCTGATCAGGCTCAGGACCTGGTGAAGTAAGCGTTCCTTTGAAATAGATGTCTCCCTGTCTGAGAGACATCTGTTCTTTCTTACTCTCACATACTCTTACTCTTTAGGGGAAGCCAGATTGTCTCCTCACCTGAGATGTCGTCCATGTGGCTTCTCCTTTTCTTATATTGTCTGAAAATGCGTGTATTATTTTTTGGTGATATTGTTGGTGAACAGGCAGTTGACCAATTAGTCACCGATATCCCCCGCTGGCGACAAGAGCACTCCATTGATTTGGTTATTGCCAATATGGAAAATGCCATTGTTAGTCATCCGGAGGATCTCTGGGGTGGGTTCGGTATCTCTCTAGATGTGATCACTCGCTTAACCGACGCAGGGGTAGATGTGCTGACCGGGGGGAATCACTCCTGGGATGCGCCTAATACCGATGCTGTGATGGCTCATCCAAAAATAGTGCGCCCCGGCAACGTGACCAATGATTTACCCGGACGTGGGCATATCACCCTGGAGGTGAGCGGGGAACTAGTCACCGTTGTTAACCTAATTGGCGATACTGCCGCTGGGAAGCGCTATCACACCCAGCGACCGTTTGACTATTTTCAGGCTCAAACATTTTCAGAAAACAGTTTAATTATTATCGATTACCACGCCAATACTCCCATTGAAAAATGGTCTCTGGCCCGCGTTTTAGACGGTCAGGTGATGGCCATAATGGGCACCCACACCCACGAACCGACGTTAAATCTATATCGTCTACCCCAGAAGACTTTCTTTGTGACCGATGTGGGTATGAATGGACCTACGGGTGGAGTATTGGGCATGGGCAATCGATATTTCCTGTCTAAGGAAAATCAGCCGGATGCACCTGTAGATTTTGATCTGGCACCAGGACCGTTGCAGCTAGGAGCGGTGATTTTTGATAATCAGAGTGGTGAAATTGTTAGGTTGTGCGATCGCAACTGGCCTGGCGATCTCCTATGATGTGTTGCATAACCCACGACTTAATATGACTCTCATTGCCCAAATTAGTGATCTCCATGTCCAAGTAGCTGATGATCGCGCCTACGGTGTGGTGGATACCAATGCCCTAGTGGCCAATGCCATTACCCATATCAACGACTTGAACCCTCAACCCGATTTAGTCATTGCCACAGGAGATTTAGTTCATCAAGGCACGGAAGCTGAATACGAACAACTAAAAATCATTCTCTCGCAGCTCAATGCCCCCATCTATTTGTTACCAGGAAACCACGACTGCCGAGAATCTTTAAAACAAGTATTTAGTCATCATACGTATTTACCCCATCATCATCTAGGGCATTTGAGTTACACCCTAGAAGACTATCCAGTACGGATGATTTTGCTAGATACTACTATTCCTGGTAAGGGAAGTGGTCTGGTGGATGCTGGCCGTCTCGCCTGGTTAGAGGCTCAACTCAACGCTGATACCACCAAGTCCACCATTCTCTTTATGCATCACCCGCCGTTTCCGACGGGCATTACCATGATGGACAATATTGGTTTGGAGGGACGTACAGAGCTGGAAAATCTCATCCGCCACCATCCCCAGATTGTGCGTGTGAGCTGTGGTCATCTGCACCGTAGTATTCATTGCCAGTGGGCCGGGACCACCGCTAGCACCCAGTCCAGTCTGGTTCACCAGGTCGTTCTCGATCTCCAACCTGACGCAGCAGGAACCTTTGTCATGGAACCTGCTGCTTACCAGCTACACCTATGGCATCAAGATATTTTGGTGTCCCACACGGTTTATGTGGGGGAGTTTACGGGGCCTTTCCCATTTTCTGATCCCAAAAAACGTCGAAATGCGCCAGTTATCTAGCGATTCTATCCCGCGAATGGCTTCTCATCTTTTCTCAGATGTTATTATCTAAAAGATTGAGCGTCAACAGTCTCATCCGTTTCTAAAAACACAGGTGCAGCCTCTGATTCAGTCCACTCGATGACGTCTGTTTCTTGTGGTTGATTCGCCGCTTGCCAAGTCTGAATTCTTGCTTGAGCAGTCGTATACGCTTCGGCCTGAGAGGGAATTTGCGTAGCCAGCTTAATGGCACGATCTAAATTACTGCGAGATTCACTGTCGGCCAGATTTAAGAGATCCCAACTCCAGCGGTTGATTTGTTGCAGCGCATCCGTATATTGGCTGCTACTGACAGGAATTTGGTTAGCCGTAACAATGGCACGGGCCAGGTCATTGGCAGCGCCAGAACGGGCAATACTGTTGGCTTCCTGCATCCGGGTTTGGTTTTGTTGCTGGTCACGCCAGACTGCTAAATCGTTTTGGACTTCTTGGTAGAGAGAACGTCCTGGAGAAATACGAGATGCGGTTGCGATCGCACCCGATAAATTTCCCGTTGCCGCCAGCCGACGGGCTTGATCCATCAGGGGCCGATCTTCAATGGCTTCAATCCGTCCTTGCCAACCGTCAATGCGCTTTTTAGCATCATCCGTCAGGGCTCGACCAGACTCAATTCTGCGAGCTTCCTGAATTGCCTGGCGCAGTGCTTGAGGGGTGCCCACAGCCGCTAGCTGGTCAGCCCGATTCAAAATGGGTAAATCTTCCGCTGTCTCCACCCGATCTTCCCATTGGCCAATCTGGTCGGAAACCTCATCCCAGCGAGGATTATCGCGATTCACCTGATTGGCTTCAACAATGGCTGAACGCAGATCATTGATATTCCCCTGGGCCGCAATTTGACGAGCAATATCCAATTGGGCCAGGGCCTTAATCTCGGAACGCCACTGACCGATCAACGTCTGGGCTCGATCATAGAGTGGCCGATCTTTGCCTAAACTTTGTAAGCGGGTAATGGCAGAATCTAACCCCAGGGCATCACCACTCCAAGCGCGCCGATAGGCTTCTGTAAAGACCTGAAAATCAGCAATTTCCTGATCTAATCCTTCATTTCTAGGAATTGCCCCTAAAATTTCTTCAGCCTGGGGTAGCTGCTGACGGGCTAAGAATCTCTCAGCCAACCTTAGCATGTCCCTAGCGATAGTCTTTTTCACAGCCTTTGCTTCATCATGGAGCACGCTCTCAGGCTTGATGGAAGCCAGGAGTTTCAAGGCATCTTGAAAGCCTTTGACCGTTCCCTTATCGGCAAGGCGTTTAATTTTGCCGAGCTTACGACTATCTTCCCGCGCCATGGCAATAAGCTTAGTCAGCTCGGCATATTTGGTGTCTGACCAATAGTCATTGTTGACATCTAATAACAACACCGATAGGCGAAACGCCTCTTTGAAATTGCCATCAACCAGCTTTTCTTTGGCGTTTTCAAAGACTTCTGAGCCTTCTCCCCAGACCCGCTGCCAGCGACGAACATTTGTTTCAACCTGATCTGCTGCTGCTGTATTGGCCGGAATTTTATTGGCGGTTGCGATCGCAGCTTCAAGCTCTCCCTGATGAAATAGATCGTCAGCCCTTTCTAGAATTTCACTGGACCAGGTTTCCACCTTGGCATTGATCTCAGCCCGCAGCGGATGATCATCCGGTAGCCTTTCAACCAGGGCAATGGCCTCTAACAAGAAATCCACGCTTCCCTGATTTGCATAGGATTCAGCACACTGCAAGCGCATGGCTGCCGACGCCGTGGGCCAAAAAATCGCTCGGCAGTTGGGTAGGTTCGGCATCCGAAACAAGCTAGTCACCGCAAAGGCCAAACTGCCTGCCAGAATCATCAAGGTCGTTAGCAATAGAAACTGCCAGCTACCAACCCATCTAAAAACCACCATTCCCTTTAAGTCAGATGGCTGGGGTGCAGTCTCAGCAGGAGCCGCATCTATAGGAGATCCCCCTGCATAGGACGGAGAGGGTGCCGGACGAGTAGGCGGCACTGGCATACGCTGAGGCCGACTGCGGGGCACAGAAATAGGCTTAGACGGGCGGCGACGATTGCGTTTGGAGCTCATAAACAGATCAGCCAGAGAAAGAATACGCTGAATATGGCGATACTTTAGCGCAATGACTCAGTAGTGTATACGCTATTCGCTAAAGTGATCCAACTTAAAGGACAAAGACACCATGTCTTACTTGCCCTGTCTACACTGTTCGTCCCCTGAGCATCTTATCAAGACAATTGCTTAAGAAGATTACACATCACCTAAAACCATGGCTTTAATTGTGCTGCCTGCCTGAATCAGGGTTTCCCCAAGCGGCACCCTCCCTAAGCCATTGGTGCGACTCAGATTAATTAAGTTTCCAGAACTATGTCCTCCTTTCGCCAGGGTAAATCGATAGCCGTCAGTATCTAGGGAAAGTTGCCCCCATAAATAAGTCTCCCGCTGACCACCGGCCTTGAGATCATCGTCTGTCTTTGCCGATACAAAGGTCGGTGACCAACGAGTCTCCAGACCAGAAAGCTTACGCAGGGCTGGTTGTACAAATCGCCAAAAACTGACCAGCGATGAGACCGGATTACCCGGCAACCCAAAATAAAGTTGCTGATTCTTCCCACTCCCAAACGTAGCCACCGTCAGGGGTTTGCCAGGCTTTACGGCCACCGAACGAATGTGAATAGTCGCCCTTAATTCAGTCAAAATTTGGTCCACATAGTCATAGTCACCCACAGACACTCCACCGGATGAAATCACGACATCCGCTTGATTGAGGGCATCAGCAATGGCCTGCCGCGTGGCTGCCTTTTGGTCTGGCACAATTCCTAACGGCACAGGCACCGCACCTGCTTGAGCGATCAAAGCTGCCAAGGCATAGCGATTAGAATCCACAATTTGCCCAGGTGCTACGGGGTGGTTTACATCAACTAACTCATCTCCGGTGGATAAAATTGCCACACGGGGGCGTCGATACACAGGCACTGACACACACTGCGCTGCCGCCAGCACGGCTATTTCAGCAGCTCCAATTTTGATGCCAGGCTTTAATAACTCTGCACCTGCCTGATAAAAGCTACCCTGCTTACGGATAAAAGCCTGGGCTGAAGGAGCGGTCAATACAGTTACCTGCGGTCCCTGACGCTGGGTATTTTCTTGAATCACAATGGTATCGGCACCCGTGGGCACCATGCCCCCAGTAAAGATGCGAGCTGCTTCCCCCGTCTGTAGCTCGCATTTAGGCACCTGTCCCGCCGGAATTTCCTCTACAACGGTCAATGTGGTGGGTACTGTTTTTACATCGTCGTACCGCACCGCATAGCCATCCATGGCTGAGTTATCCCAATGGGGAAAATCCAGCTGACTACTTATGGGTTGGCCTAAAACTCGTCCTAAACAGTCCCCTAAAGCCGCTGTTTCTAACGCCTCCACAGGGGTTACCAGGTCTAGGATAAACTTTTCCGCATCGTTTGCAGGCACCATAGGCTTTAATTTTAAATTTTGATTCTTTGAATTTTGATTTAGACTCCGTATCAGTCATACCTAACCATATCAAAGGCTCCGGTTACGATAGGAGAGTGGGCGTTGCCTACCCTTCGGATTGATCGTTTCTGTTTTCTAACATGCCATTTGCTTCCAGCCTTGCAAAATCCCTTGAACACCGTCGCCAGCAATTGGCAAAGCACCTGGATCACCCGGTCTTACTCTGGTCGGGGCAAGCAACGCCACGCAACTTTCCGGCTAACACCCATCCGTTTCGACCTAGCAGTCACTTTCTTTATTTTGCAGGGCTGCCCTTGGAAAATGCGGTCATTCATATGGCAGATGGGCACTTAACGTTATTTATGGATGAGGCGACACCGGCTGAAGCACTATGGCATGGTCCTAGCCCTAGTCGCACTGAGTTGGCCCATAAAATTGGTGCTGGCAAAGCCCTGCCCCTAGAAGACTTAAAACATTTTGTGGGCGATCAGGTGGCAACTCTCAAGGTACAAGATAATGCCACAGCGGTGCACCAGGAACAACTTTTAAATCGCTCGATTCCTATCGCCAAACAATCTCAGGATCAAGATCTGGCGTTACTCCAGGCTATTGTGCAATTACGCATGTGTCACGATGACTATGCCCTGGATGAGATGCGTCGTGCCGCAGGGGTTTCAGTCGCAGCCCACAGGGCAGGCATGGCGGCAACAAAACTGGGAAAAAACCTGACTGAGGCCCATGTTCGGGCAGCTATGGAACAGGTGATCATGGCCCATGGCATGGCCTGTGCTTATAACAGTATTGTGACGGTCCATGGTGAAGTTCTCCACAACAACCATTACCACTATGCCCTAGGGGAAAACGATTTAGTGTTGGCGGATGTGGGGGCAGAAACCAAGGCGGGTTGGGCGTCAGACATTACCCGTACCTGGCCTGCTGGTGGCAAATTTTCATCGACTCAACGGGACCTTTATGATGTGGTTTTGGCAGCCCATGATGCTTGCATTGAGGCGGCCAAACCTGGCGTGGAATATCGGGAGTTGCATCTCTTGGCCTGTCGAACTCTGGCAGCGGGTTTGGTAGACCTTGGTATTCTCATCGGCCAGCCTGATGACCTGGTGGAACAAGATGCCCACGCGTTGTTCTTTCCCCACGGTGTCGGTCATCTGTTGGGGTTAGATGTGCATGATATGGAAGATTTGGGTGATCTGGCAGGGTATGCCAGCGGTCGTAGTCGTAGTGACCGTTTTGGCCTCGGTTTTCTGCGTCTTGATCGGCCTTTACAGACGGGCATGGCCGTGACCATTGAACCTGGTTTTTATCAGGTGCCGGGCATTTTGGAGGATAAGGGCAATTGCGATCGCTATGCCCACATCGTCAACTGGGACCGCCTAGCCCAGTTTAGTGATGTCAGAGGTATCCGCATCGAAGATGATGTGCTGATGACCGAAAATGGCTGTGAGGTCATCACAAAAGATCTACCAACGCATGCTAAGGATATCGAGGCACTAATAACAAATTAGGGGGTTAATTGTTCCTGGTGTAGGGACATTCCATGGAACATCCCTACACCAGGAATACGATTTCCCGTATTCACTTGTTTACCGCATGGTGACAAACTCTTCTGCCGAGCTTGGGTGAATCCCTACGGTGGCATCAAAATCTGCTTTCGTTGCCCCCATTTTGACCGCCACCGCCACCCCTTGAATAATCTCAGCGGCAGCATCACCCACCATATGTGCCCCCAGAACCTTATCAGTCTGCACATGCACAATCAGTTTCATAAGCGTTTTTTCTTCTAGCTTAGGCAGGGTATAGTACATCGGTCTGAATCGGGACCGATACACCCGAATGGCGACTTCGCCATATTTTTCCATGGCCTCGGTTTCAGTCATACCCACCGTGGCCACCTCTGGTGTGGTGAATACGGCTGAAGGGACATTTTCATGGCTCATTACCCGACGTTTGCCACCGTAGTGGGTATCGGCAAACACCCGCCCCTCATTAATGGCGACAGGCGTGAGATTAATGCGGTCTGTGCAATCTCCTACGGCATAGATATTGGATTCTGCTGTCTGGCTATGGGCATCGACAACAATGGCTCCATTTTTCACCTCTACCCGAGTATTTTCCAAACCCAGATTCTCTAGTCGAGGGATACGCCCCAGGGCAGAAAGACCAACAACATCAGTCAATACCAGGTTGTTATTTTTGAGATTAACCTGAAGTCCCTCATTGGTTTTCTCAAGGCTAACCAGCTCATCATTAATAATGCGGATGCCGTGGCGCAGCATGGCATCTTGGACCTCGGTGCGAATATCCTCATCAAAGCCTCGCAAAATCTTATCGCGTCGAATAATTTGGGTGACTTCTGTTCCCAAAGCATTGAGGACACAGGCAAACTCACAGCCAATGTAGCCACCGCCAAAGATCACCATGCGTTTGGGCTGCTGCGCTAAGTGGAAAATCTCATCGGAGGTGATGGCCAGCTCAATCCCCGGAATGTTGGGTTTACTGGGCTTGCCGCCAACGGCAATCAAAATTTTCTCCGCTGTGATTGTTTGTCCTGCCACCTCAATCGTATGGGGATCCATAATTCGGGCATGGCCCTTAAAGAGAGTCACCTCCGCATTGTCAATCATGCGTTGATAGATGGCATTTAGCCGAGTGACTTCGTCGTTGACGGCTGTAAGCATGCGAGACCAGTCAAATTTACCTGGCTCAAACGTCCAACCATAGCCTGCGGCCTCTTGCACATGGCTGGCAAAATGAGAGGCGTACACCATGAGCTTTTTGGGCACACACCCTCGGTTTACACAGGTGCCGCCCAAGCGATCAAATTCT
>NZ_QXHD01000004.1:4310564-4314489 GCF_011009555.1 Adonisia turfae CCMR0081
CGTTCGTCAGGGGTGGTTGCGATCGCAACATTCCTGGCTCCATTTTCTTTAACAATTTCGCTAACCTTTTGGGCACTGGCGGCCACATCCGCAGGCGAGCCATCGACTTCGACAATCAAAATGGCCGTAGCGTCACGGGGATAGCAATCTAGAGCGACCACTTCTTCCACAGCGTTGATGCTGAAGTTATCCATCATTTCCATGCCAGCTGGAATGATGCCTGCGCTGATAATTTCAGAGACACTCTTACCGGCTGCTTCCACATTATTAAAATCAGCTAGCAGAGTTTGAGCGCTTTCCGGTGATTTCAGGATACGGAGGGTGATCTCGGTGGCGATCCCCAGGGTGCCTTCAGACCCTACAAAAATACCGGTCAGGTCATACCCTGGGGGTTCTGGCATATCACCCACATCAACAATGTCGCCGTTGGGTAAGACCAGCTTGAGCCCTAACACATGGTTCGTGGTCACGCCATATTTGAGGCAGTGAACCCCGCCGGAATTCTCGGCGATGTTGCCACCAATGGAACAGACGGACTGACTAGATGGGTCTGGCGCATAATAGAAGCCAGCACCGCTGACGGCTTGGGTGACCCAATTATTGATTACACCCGGTTGCACAACAATGCGCTGGTTATCGTAGTCAATATCTAAAATTTGCCGCATGCAGGCGGTGACAATCAGGACGCTGTCTGACAGAGGGAGGGCCCCACCGGATAGCCCCGTGCCAGCACCACGGGTGACGAAGGGGATATTGTTGCGATCGCACACCTTAACGGCTACTGCCACTTCTTCGGTGGTTTTGGGCAGCACCACAACGGCAGGCCGTTGACGGTAGCTGGTTAGCCCATCACACTCATATACCAGCAGCTCCTCCTTGCGACGCACAACCTGATCATCGCTGAGGACGTTAACAAATTCCTGAACAATGGGCGTCCAATCGCGTTGTTCAGCTGCTGAGTCTTGTAGTGCTACCTCAGAAGTCATTGATTACTGCCAATAAGTTAGGTCTGTGTATTGATCCTAACGCAGCAAGCTGACTAGTAGACTGGCCTATTTCTAATAGGGACCATGGGAAAATCCCGACAATAAAAAAGCCAACTTAGACAAGCTTTTCCCCATGGAGCATCTTATTGGCGGCATCCAGTAGTGCCTCCTCTAAGTAGGGCTTTGTAAAGTAACCACTGGCACCTAGATCGACCGCCATCTGTCGATGACGATCGGCTCCACGAGATGTGAGCATGGCAATGGGAATTTGCTGTAAGCCATCGTCTTTTTGTAGACGAGATAGTAGCTCTAAACCATCCATTCTTGGCATTTCGATATCGCAGAATACAAGGTCACAGGGCAAGCCAGAACGCAGTTTTTCCCAAGCTTCTTGGCCATCGCGAGCCTGTTCAACCCGGTAGCCAACCTTGTTAAAGCTCATGGATAACAGCTCACGAACCGTAATCGAGTCATCCACAATCAACACCGTGGGTTCAGACTTGACTTTTGCAGGCTCTTCAGGCGGAGTGTCCTCTGATTGAGCCCATAACGCTGCATTGGGTTCACGGCGTACGCGCCCCATGGCTAAATCAATTAGCTCTAACACATCGGCAATGGGCATCACTCGACCATCCCCTAAAACGGTGGCACCAGCAATGCCAGTAGGTTTGGGGACCGGACCTTCTAGCTGTTTAATGACAATTTCTTGCTCGCCCATTACCTGGTCAACTTCCAAGGCAATAAAGCTATTGGCACTGCGCAATACCACGATGGAAATCATATTCTCATCTTGATTACCGCCGTATACTCGCCCTCGACCCAGGGTGCGATTAAATGACAGTAAATCTGATAGATTCTGGAACGGTAGCAGTGTGTCACGCCAAAGTATGCAATCTTCCCCTTGATCATTTTTCTGAATACGCTCTCGAGACACATCAAACATGTCTTCGACACCGTCCATGGGGAAGGCTATCCGTGCTTGATTGCTAATACAGCTGAGAGCTTTAGAAATACTGAGGGTTAGGGGTAAACGAATGGTGAAATTTGTGCCGTGCCCTGGTTCAGAATCAATGGTGATATTACCGCGAATGTCTGCCAACGAGGTACGTACCACATCCATCCCAAACCCTCGCCCAGCAAAATCATCAGCCTGGTCCCGTGTACTAAATCCGGGGTGGAACAGTAGATCGTAGACGTCTAACACAGTCATTGTGTGGGCATCTGACTGAGAAATTAATCCTTTCTGTAGTGCTTTTTGTTTGACAATATCGGGATCAATGCCAGCACCGTCGTCACCGACCGAGATAACAGTCTGGTTACCTTGATAAAACGCACGAACGGTAATCAGGCCTTCCGATGATTTTCCTGCTTGGTGGCGCTCCTCAGGTGTTTCTATCCCATGGGTGATGGCATTGTTCACCAAGTGAGTCATGGGATCATAGAGCTGCTCCAGAATCATCTTGTCAATGAGAATATCCCGGCCTTCTACGACAAGACGTGCCTCTTTTCCACACTTGAGAGAGATATCACGCACAGCCCGAGGTAATCGAGAAGCTGTTTGAGCAAAGGGCACCATCCGGGCCTTATTTAACCCTTCCTGGAGTTGATTGGTGACCTGTCTAAATTGACGAGTCACTTGATCCGATGATTCAACGGTATAGGCAATATCTGATGCAGACTCACGGACCCGCACGATCAGCTCAATCATTTCTTGAGATAACGTGTGAAAACCAGTAAAACGGTCCATCTCTAAGGCATCAAAGGATTCGCCAGTGGCATGATCCTCGATATCTGAATTTTCTACAGAAAAACTAGCAGAGGTCATATGGTATGACTGACGGCTAGATATCAGAGAGCTTTCTAGCAGTGAGCGCTCATAGAGATCACGCATGCGTTGTCCAACGTCATTTAACTGTTGCACCTGGAATAATAAGTTGTCCAAAAACTGACGAAGGCGGTCTTGGTCTTGCTCTAAGGTATTGCGATTAACGACAAGTTCACCTACCAGGTTACTGAGATTATCTAGGTGGCTAACCGATACCCGCATGGTTTGATCCGTCACCATGCGCCGTGCCGATAGCCGATTAGATGTGGGTCTGGGTCTGTAAGTACTTGTGCCACTAGCTGCTGCGGGAGCTAGTGTTTTATCCGTATCTTGTAATAATGCTTCTAAATCGCCAAATTCATCGTCTAAGTCTGTGGTTGATGGTGATTCAGAGCTGGGTTCAGGCAAGTTATCTGGGCTTTCGAGTAGCGCTTCAAGCTCACCAAACTCATTACTGCTGTCTGTTGTGGCTGTGGATGCAGAAAATTCATCAATTTCTTCAGGCAGTTCTGATAGTAAGGAATCTAAGGATTCGAGTCCTGGCTCATCTGATGAGGGCTCAAATATTTCGAGGTTATCGATTGTGTCAGTTTCAATGGGTTTTTCAAGACTCTCAGGCTTTTCATCCTCATTGACAAAACCGGTAACGATACCATCGTCCTCGATATCGAGTAAGTCAAAGTCAAACGTGCTGACAGGAGGCTCGTTCAGCAATTCTGATTCTGTGCTGCTGGCGTCGTTTAGGTCACTGCCTAATTCCAGGGATAGATCAACGTCTGACAGATTTGTCTCTGGCTCATCCAGTTCCTCGTTCAGCAATTCTGATGCTGTGCTACTGACGTCGTTTAGGTTACTGCCTAATTCCAGGGATAGATCAACGTCTGACAGATTTGTCTCTGGCTCATCTAGTTCCAGGTTGTCTAGATCCAGATCGGTTAACAACTCATCAGCGTTGTTTTCAACAGTGGAGTCTAAGGCGATATCTGCATCACCCAAGAGATTATCTAAAGCATTATCTGATGTAGTTGCATCAGCACTCGTGACATCACCACCATTGTCAAATAGATCGTCTAGATCGCCTAAGCCAGTATCTAGCGCATCATCGGGTGTAACC
>NZ_QXHD01000004.1:4314499-4329165 GCF_011009555.1 Adonisia turfae CCMR0081
CTACATCATGCTTTGCTTGTTTGCGGTGATGCCCTGGCTGATTGTTCGGAAAGAACAATAGTCTTAGTGTCTGTCGATACTAAAAATCGATTTACCTATCTTTCCTACTGAGTTTCACGAAATTCCTCAGGAGTTGTGCCAGTTGCTGTGTGAAAAGCTCGAGTGAAGGAACTCGGATTATCGTATCCAATCAAGGTAGCAATATGCTTGCAGGTTAGATCAGACTGACGTAGATAATGTTTGGCAAGGGCCATCCGTATTTGGGATACGATGGTCTTAAAGGTTGTTCCTTTATCTTGTAAACGCCGCCGTAGAGTACGCGGACTAACTTCTAATTTCTTAGCGACGCTCACTGCTGAGCATTGCCCCATGGGCAATAGTTCAACCAAGGTTGCTTTGACCTGCTCTAAGAAAGAATTAGAGTACTCTGGTGTGCCTAAAGGTTCGGTTAATTGCGCCTGGGCAAACTTCCACATTTTGGTTTTGGTCAGGGCAGCCGTTCGGTGATTGATTGAGATGGGAGTATTTTGAGTGGCAGGTTGTATAGGGACATCGCTTTCTAGCAGTACCCCATCCCAGATAGTTGCTCCTTGTCTGTTAGATTCAGGACGAGCAGCTAGTCTTATCCATTTGACTTCCCCTGAGGGTAAAACAAAGCGCCCCATCCATAATAGGGGAGTTAATGTCTCAGCAGATTGGTTAATGGCTGCTTTGACTCCGGCAATATCATCGTCGTGAATCATGCCCAGTAGGCAATTTGCATTGGTCATGATGGCAGTGGCTGACAGCTGGCATAGCTCATAGCAGGTGATGCTGATATAGAGAAAACTGAGAACACCATCTGTTTCTTGACATAACTGGAAGACCACACCGGGCATTTGAGTAGAGAGAGTTTGGTAATGGTGCTCCATGGCTTGACGTGCAATCTCGTTTTGTTTGCGCGTTTGAATATCAATCCAGATACCAACCATGCCAGTTATTTGACCTTCTGTATCACGGATTGGATTTTTGATGACTTCGTACCAACGGGGAGGACTATTAATCAATATAATCTCGATTTCAGTCACTTTTGGTTGACCAGTCACGGTCACTTCTAGGGCATCCGCTTGGAACTTTTCTGTTAGTGATTTTGGCAGCCAATCGGTGTAATGTTGGCCGACCATACCTGGTAAAGTACCTTGACCAAAGGTTTGGACAAAGGCTGGATTAGCCGC
The DNA here is from genome assembly GCF_011009555.1 of Adonisia turfae CCMR0081. Taxonomy (GTDB): domain Bacteria; phylum Cyanobacteriota; class Cyanobacteriia; order Phormidesmidales; family Phormidesmidaceae; genus Leptothoe; species Leptothoe turfae. The sequence goes on from NZ_QXHD01000004.1 coordinate 4,315,714, forward strand.
TAAAATATGGCCGCTGAGATCCTGAAGCCATGCCATATGGGGAATATTGGCCAAGAGTGTGGTGAAATACGTCTGCTCGGTTCGTAACGTTTGGGTAACTTGACGGAGATGCGTGTTTTCAAAGGCAATGGCAGATTGGGCACATAAAAACGACAGAATAAGCTGATCTCGTTTGGTGAAAATATTGGCAACATGGCGATGTTCAAGATAAAGGACACCAAGAACCGTTTCACCTTTCAGGATAGGAGCACAAAAAGCACTCTGAGGTCGATGGTCAAGTAGATAGTGATCGACGACGGCCAGAGGACTTTGGCTGTCTATAGCCACCACAGTTTTAGTATTTTTAGTCCAATGGATTAGATGGTTAGGATACTCCATGGGAGTTATTAAGGCCGTAGAAGATTGTTCAGCACTATCTGTTCTGTTGTGAGGGATATGGCTGCCTTGAACAATCCATTGCTCATGGGTGTTGAAGTAGGCAATCATGCAGGTTTGAGCACCTGAGCTAACTAAGGCAATTTGGATCAGTTGTCGAATCAGTTCATTGATGTCGGTATGCTGAGCCAGAGCCTGGGCTGATTGCATAATTGGAATAAAGTCCACAGAGTTGAGTTCCCAATCACCGGATGATTGATCAGTACCCTTGGTCGAGTTGTTGTGTGTGGCAGGGAAAACGATAGAAACAATCTCCGTTGAATGGTTTTGAAGAATTGGTCCCAATAACTTGGGGTAGCGCTGCTCTAACTTATCTGTTTTGGCCGTAGCTCCCCAGCGTCTGTAGCAGGTATAGGCTTCTTGTATATAGCCTACTGCAACTTTTTCTTTACCCCAATCAATATAAAATTTTGCCGCTAGTTCGTTAGCTAATGCCTCTTCCTGAAGGTATTTGTTCTTTTTCGCGTTGCCAATGGCACGATCATATTGCTCCATTGCTACTAATAATTGGCGATCATGCTTTGCTAGCTCTGCTTCTATCAGATCGCACTTATGTTGATAATTTTCGGGGGCATGGATGGCCCAGCGTTTTAATTTTTCAAGGCACTCACTAATATTCTGACGTTCAGACTGTTGTTTAGAAGATTCAAGGTTTTCCAAACGAGCAATCCGTGCTAGTGAAGAATAAAACATTTCGACTGGAATAAAAAATGTTCCAGCCACCCCACCACTGTGGTCTCGTGCCCGCTGTCCATTTTCAACAGCCTGGTCAAAGTCTTCAAACAGATAACTTAAAAAGCTTTTAACAAAATAAGCAACGAATACTGTAGTTAATTGTTTTTGCTCAATTAGTATGGGGAGACGTTGCTCCTCATTATAAGTGGGGCCATCTAATGTGGTCGTGGTTTCACTGTTCCCCAATAAATTAAGGATTCCCTGGAGCCAGGGTGCTAAGTAGTCAATATGAAAGTTTTGCTTGAGCTTATGAATAATCGAGATTTTTTGCTCAACCTCATCGCGTACCTGTGTCAGAGGTGCGCCAGTTAAAAACAGGTACTGACCATATTCAGCAGCACCATAACTGGCAAACTCTAAATCTCCTGTTTCTAACCCCCGCTGTAATCCTTTAAGGTGGACAGGAAGAGATTTCTCAATATGTTCCTTCCAAAGAATCACACAGCTGGCATATAAAACTAATACTTTAGACTCTAATTCACGGGCATCAAAGTGATTGAGTAAATCAACGGATAATCGGCCAAATTCATAGCCTTCGCTAATATTGCCTAGGGTTTCACATAGCAGAGTGCCATACCAGACATAGCCAAAGGCAGAAGCCGCACAGTTTCCATGTTGTAGGGACAGATCCACCATAGTAAAGGTGATTCTCTTAAAATCATCAGGGCTGACGGCCCACGCAGGTGTAATGATGTGGGCCATAATAGTCATGGCAGACAATTTGTATGGATCGTTCATGGCTGGGACATCAATCAGCCCTGCAACATTAGCAACAGAATCAGGCTTATGGTGACGAAGAGGGATATTTAAAAGCTTGAGAACATCCAGACCGATCTCTAATGCCCGATGTTGATCTCCATAGCCAATCCACACTCGAATTTTTATTTCATAGACTTTGATGCGATCAAGCAAATTTTGTGTTTTAAGAAGAATTTCGTCAGCAAGGGGTTCTACCACATCAAAGTTGGTATTCAAGTACTCTAACTCTAATGCCTCAATAAAAGTCTCCAAAGTAGCTTGATAGTCATGTTGCCAACTATCTGGAGCACACAGTTGGCGGGCAATGGTCAAATAGCCAAGGGCAGCACTATAGGCTGTGGATGCTTTAGCTTTACGGCCTGCCTGTAAGTTTAGCTGAGCCAACTGTGTGCGATCTGCTTGCGTGGTCAAAAGATCACGACCCATATTAAGCTGGCCAACGATCGTAAAAATGGTCTCCTCTTGATCACTGGGAGACATTTTCTTTAAAAGTAGCTGTCCAATCTTAAGATGAATTGCTTGTTTATCAGTTTGCGGAATCAGAGCATAGGCGGCTTGTTGAACCCGATCGTGTAGAAAGTGGTAGTCAACTGTAATATCTTTAAGGCTGGCAACACCTCTATCAGCTCTTTGGAAAAACTTATAGATTTCAGTTTCTGGGATGATCAGCCCTGCTCGTAAACTCTTCCATAAATTTGCCGCCACCTCCCCCTGACGGATCTCGCAAATAATAGCCAATGTTTCAAGATCAAAGCGATTGCCAATACAAGCTGCCAACTTTAAAGTTTCCTGGGTTGCAGCGGGTAATTTCTGCAGACGCTTCACCATAAAGTCCACCACATCATCGGCTAGCTCAACCTGTTGCATGTGTGTCAGGTTATATTGCCAGCTATCCGTTGCTGCATCAAACTGTATGCAGCCTTCCTCATAGAGACCTTGCAAAAATTGAAGGGTAAAAAATGGATTCCCCTGGGTAATGGGATAGAGCCTTTGTGATAACTGAGTTACGGTGTTTGCAGAACACCGTAACGTATCTGCAACTAAGTGGGTAACATCTTTGGCTGTTAAGGGTGCCAGTGTTAATGTCCTGAGGCTGGCCTGTTGCTTTTGAAGTTGTTCCAGTGTCAACATTAGAGGGTGTTCTGGAAACACCTCATTATCTCGGTAGGCACCCAAAATCAATAAACAATCTGCGTCTGACTGAGTGAGCAATAGCTCCAGTAGCCTTAAGGAGGCTGAGTCCACCCACTGTAAATCATCTAGAAAAATGACTAGAGGATGATCTTGGGTGGTAAAGATACCAACAAATTTGCTGAAAAGTAAATTAAAGCGGTTTTGAGCCGCGCTGCCAGACAGTTGAGAAACCCTAGATTGGGGGCCAATAACATACTCTAACTCAGGGATGACGTCGATTAAAACCTGCCCATTTTCTCCAACGACTTCCAGGATTTTTGTTTTCCATGCAGCCAGAGCCGTATCTGATTCTCCCAATAACTGGCCCATTAAGTTGCGAAAGGCTTGGACAAAGGCGGAGAATGGCAGACCATGGTTAAATTGGTCGAATTTGCCTTGGATAAAATAGCCTCTCTGGCGAGTAATGGGTTTATGGATTTCACTAATAACGGCTGTTTTACCAATGCCAGAAAAACCAGCGACTAATATTAGTTCTACACTCCCCGCTATGATTCGGTCAAATGCATCTAGCAGTTTTTTTGCCTCTGTGTCGCGTCCATAGAGATGCTGGGGCGGTAAGATGCGATCGCACCTATCTCGTTGTCCCAGCTCAAAGTCAGTAATCGTGCCGGTCTCTTGCCACTGACATAGACACTGCTCCAAGTCATACTTCAACCCCAGGCCACTCTGATAACGATCCTCTGCATTTTTGGCCATTAACTTGAGCACAATGTCAGAGACAACCGTCGGTATCCTTTGAATATCAATGGGTTGACCGGAGTCGACACCCAGAATCTCAACCGGTGGAGTAGGTGGCTGAGCCAAATGACAATAAATCAACCCTAAGGAGTCAGAGGCCCAAAAAGGTTGCTGCCCTGTTAGCAACTGATACAGCGTCACCCCCAAACTATAGAAATCCACACGATAATCAATCCCACGATTCATGCGCCCCGTTTGCTCTGGAGCCATGTAGGCCAATGTCCCTTCTAAGTGCTTGGGGGCACACAGCTCTTGAACTTCCTTGGGCAGCAACGATGCCAATCCAAAGTCAATGAGTTGAATCTGTAAGGTATCTGGATGAATCAGAATATTAGCCGGTTTAATATCCTTGTGAATAATGCGCTTTTCTCCCAAATAATGGAGCACCTCGGCCATCTGAATGCCAATAGTTAACACCTCAGCCAGGGGCAAGCCAGCTTGAACATTATTCTCTAGATAATCTTTAAGAGAACAGCGATCGTCAGCAAGCATAACCAAAGCTAGGCCATTTTGATAGGGCAGCAAGGCTTCGATCTGATGAATTCCTGGATGTTGCAGCTGCCGAGTGACTAAGTATTGATTACGAAACCGGACAAGTTCTTTAAGGTTAGGCTCCGAATTATGAAATAACTTTAGGATGACTATTTGCTGATCAGCCTGACGTATGGCCCGATAGATCAGAGTTCGTTTGCTACTGTAGAGGTTTTCAATAATTTCGTAGCCAGGTATCCGAATAGAGGTGTCTACGATCGTTTGATGTAGCTTACGAGTCATCTAATAAACATTAACGTTGAATGCACTTATATGTTTGCCTAACGTTTGTATCGTTTCAGGGCAATTTTCGAAATCATTCGTAGCTGGCCACAAGCGAAAAAGTATCCTTTGACCAATTGCCCTTCAATCAGAGCTTCCAGGCTAGTGACGAATAATACTCTGACCAAGTTCCTGCCCAAAACACTGATTGAACTTGGCCAATTTTGCATAGATAATGGCCTCTTCTGTCAATGACATATTAGATATCAACTAGATACTCTGATACTTAATGTCTAGATGTATAGAATTTCTCGATGGGGATAAATGCATCTTGGTCATGAAAGCGATTGTGGGTGCAATCTTCAAGGTATAAATAGACCCCCTAACAAGCGATCACATCGAAATAGATATCAAAATTGCCCAGCTTAAATTTATACCTTTCATTTATGCAGAAGGTTAATTGAAATTCTTGTTCTCTAGAAATATGAATCTTTTAGTGAGTCGATTATCAAAACACTGGTTGTTCACTAGTTTATTAACAGTTACGTTCTTACTAGTTATATCGACTCAATCATTTGCCCAAGAATCTACTAGTCGAATCCCAACGAACATAGAGCTTTTCTCTGCGGTCAACACTGCTTGGATGGTGATTGCAGCGTTACTCGTCTTCTTTATGAATGCTGGGTTTGCCATGCTTGAAGCAGGAATTTGTCGAACTGAAAACTCGACTAATGTTCTAGCTAAGAATTTAATCGTATTTTGTGTGGCAGCAAGTGCATTTTTCCTGTTTGGCTTTCGCTTTATGTTTGGCGATAGTGAAAATTCTCTCTTTGGACAAGTTGGTTTTTTTGTGAATTTCATCTTTCCATCCAAGGAAAATTTAAATCCTTTTCCACAAGGTTTTGAATATATCAGAAGCTTTTGGGAAAACAGGTCGTTTGCAGCAATTTTCTTTTTCCAATTATCTTTTGCTGGCACTGTAGCAACGATTGTGTCTGGGGCCGTTGCAGAAAGAATTAAATTTTGGGGCTTTATCCTCTTTAGTTTTGTTCTTGTTGGTTTTATTTATCCGCTAGTGGGTTACTGGGTATGGGGAGAAAGTGGTTGGATCGCAAATGTGCTTAACTTCCATGATTTCGCTGGTGCAACCGTAATTCATGCAGTTGGAGGAACAGCTGCATTAGTCGGTGCTTGGGTCTTAGGGCCAAGGGATGGACGGTTTGGATATGATGCAGAGCAAGAAACCTTCCTTTTTGAGAGAGATACTGAAAGATTTGAGCCCTGCAATACAGGGTTTACTACGTTAGGGTGTTTAATTTTGTGGCTTGGTTGGTTTGGCTTTAATGGTGGTTCAACACGCTTTTTAGACTATGTTCCCCATGTCATTACCACAACGATGTTTTCTGCCACTGCTGGAGGTTTAGCCATTCTATTTTATAGTCCTCTGGTAACGGGCTATAAAGTAAAACTCTCATCTATTATAAATGGCTTGCTAGGAGGATTAGTCAGTATTACAGCTTCGTCTGCTTATGTAGATGTTCTAGGCGCATGCATCATTGGAGCCGTCGGCGGTATCCTGGTGCTGATTGGTGAGGGCTTACTTGAAAAAAAACTGTTACGCATTGATGATCCAGTCAGTGCTGTGCCTGTTCATCTCTTCTGTGGTATCTGGGGGACGATAGCAGTGGGGATTTTTGCACAAAGTTTCTCCCGTGAATTTAGTAGTGTTTATCCTGTTACTCAGCAATTTCTTTACCAAGCTTTGGGGTGTAGCTGTGTAGTGGTCGTTACTTTCCTATTGAGTTTAATAGCCTGGGTGCTGATAGGGTTATCTCTTTACGCGTTAAATTTAAATGAAAGCGGCTACATTCAAAATACTAGTAATAATGTGGGTATTTTCACAGCGGCTAGAAGAGGATTAAGGGTAACGCTGGAAGATGAAAAAGCGGGAAGTGATGCCACCATAATTATGTGAGTAGACCTTAATCATGCGTAAACAAGATATAAAAAGGGATGCTTCTGGCTCCTCAATGACGTGGTCAACAGCCGCTTTCATGATATCGGCACTTGGTGTTGTTGCCTATTTTATGTTTAAAACTTCGTCTCAACCTGTCATAAGCGAGTTGCCTGTAATTACAGAAAATTATTGTCAAGATGATTTTGAGAGCAATGAGATAATTGTGGAAGAATTGTTAAGACTTAAGACGCAGATCGAGGAGAAATGGACTAACTTTTGTCAGAATAAATTGGATGGTGCCCTTTATGACACGGCGATTATTAAAGCAACAGAGGGTAAATTTAGCACCTCCTTTATTCGACTCTGTAAAATTCCAGAAGGAAGTGGATCAGAGTATTTTAAAGAGGCTCAATTTCTATTTAGTCTCTGGGAACAAAATCGTAACACGTCCGGTAAACCCCAAGAAATTAGGCCTTTACTAGAAAGCTTTTTTCAAAATCAGCAAGATCCTCGCAAAAACTGTCCTGCTGCTAGAGAAGTACTTGAAAAATTGTAGTCTCATCGTGGACTAATGATGACTTGCCGCGACGTAGTCATGCTTTATGCCGCTGCAACCACGGCTTCTCCTGATATCGCCGCGACTACTTCTTCTGCTAATCCAAAAGAGAGGGTCATGCCTGCCCCACTCAAAGCATTAATAATTGTAACTCCAGTTTCTGGACAGAGAACTAATTCTGTTTTGCCCGGTAATTTAGCATAAACGCCATGCCAGGTTGCAGCCATATCTAGCGAGGGAGCTTGGAAAAAACTTTTTAGATAGTCCAGAATATATTGGTTCAAGTGAGCCCGATTAAAAGGATCTGGGTTATCGCCATACTCATGGGAATCGCCAATAACCAATTCTCCCAATGCATTTTGTGAAACCATGACATGAATGCCCCACTGAGGAAAATAAGGGGTTTCTTGCTCAATGCGAGCTTTTAATGCAGCCAAAGAGGGGCAGTTGGCAAAAGCAGCATAATGGGTCAGTGTTAACCCACCACACAAGGGTACGCCGATACTAAAGCCATCTGGCTGAGGGGTAGTACGCATCATTTGGAGCTTGACTTTCGTAATGGAGCTATCACGATAAAGTTCAGGATAAAGGGTTTCAAAATCAGCTCCACTACATACAAAGATTTGTTCAGCCTGCCAACGCTTGCCATCTGCCAATAAATATGGAGATGCAATGTCAGTGACAACAGTACCAAAGTGAAACTCTACGCCATAGGTACGGGATAAGTAATTAGGTAATTTACGAATCGCTTCTCGAGGATCAACGATTACTTCAGTGTCACTCCAAAGGGCACCTAGTAATCCCTCTGTTCTAACTGCACGGCTTTTCTGATTAACTGCAGCAGCAGCTAAGAGGGCAACAGTATTGGTATATTGTTGCCGCTCAGCGATAAATTCTTCTAATACCGCCAGTTCATCGGGGCGATACGCCAGGTGTAAAGACCCACAGGGATTGGCATGAAACCCAGCTGCTGCTGATAGCTCTAGCCAAATTTTGCGCGATCGCAACGCCCGATCCAGCAACGTCCCACCAGGCTGACCAATCGGCCATACCATCCCAAAGTTGCGGATAGAAGCACCAACACACTGAAGGTTTCGCTCAAAAACAACAACACGTTTACCTTGTTTCGCAGCAGCCAACCCATGGGCAAGCCCAACAATCCCAGCGCCTACAATGGCTACATCAACCCTGCGTTCTACGTTTGCCATAGTTGTTATACTCCCTGTTCGTGAGATGGATTTTATTTCTAGAAACGTCAGATAATGCAGCTAGACCTTCGCAATTTTGTCTTGCGATTGCTGATTTAGGGGATGCACCGGTCTAGAGCGATTGCTATTGGACGGTGTCTCACAATTAAAGCCATCCCGAGGATCAGCAATGCCTTTGTCCTTTAATGCTGATAGCGAATCCAAAAGACCGTGATTTGGATATAGCTCTAACTGTTCACGGCTATGGGTGCCATTAGTGACACCTAACGACCAACGACAGTGGGCATTGATACCGGCCTCTAGATCTGATGGCGTATCACCAACGACAACGACCGCCTGAGGATCCTTAATACCCAACAAATACATAGCTTTTTGAATCATGTAGGGAGCTGGTCTACCCTCATTGCCATAAATTTCCGATGGGGTTACGGATACCTGTATAACACTATCCGTAGTCCCTACGTAGTTTTTATCAAGACCACGATCCCAGCCCAAACGCTCCAGAATAATATCTGTCACCTGGCGATAGAAACCTGTATTTAGCGCCACTTGGATATCTTGAGACTTCAGCCAATCAAAGACATCCAAACATCCTGCCGTTGGTAAGACTGGCTGAGTCCTGTAATGGTTTTCAAGTATGTGCTTAAACGCTTGATATGAGGTTTCTACCCGATGTAAATAATGGGGATGATCCCCCCCAATTTGTTGTTGCCAGAGAGTCTCAAACACTAACCGTTTGGACCAGCCCATCATGGCCGTGATTTTTTTAGGATCTGCCTTCAACCCTGTTGCATCAGCTGCCTCAAAAAAACAACGCTGCACCTCGTTATGATCCTGAACGGTAGTACCAGCCATATCAAATACAACTAACTGGATTCTAGACATCCTTGACACCCCCTAATGTAAAGATCACTCAAAAAACAACACATCTAGATGTCTAGACATCTAGATCTTACTCCATATGGGAAAATTGACAATAATGGTTGCTAACTATATTTTGGTGCACATAGTTTATGACATCAGTTATGGCTGAAATCTCTATTTAGCAGCAGTTATGTGCTCAGTAAATGGCTGAATGCATTCAGTCGTTTACTATAAATTTCAGTATTTAGCTTGCTATACTGTTACGATTGAGCGAATAAGCACTTTGGCCACTGTGTGTTGACAATGTTTCAATCAGCGCTGCCCCGCTATGTGCAAATTGCCAACGATTTACGCCACGATATTCAGCAAGGTGTGTATCAAACTGGTGATAGGTTGCCGAGTCAACAGCAGTTAGGCATTCGCTTTGGAGTCAATCGACATACTGTGCGTCAGGCTGTCGACCTACTAAAAGAGGAAGGATTGCTCCGGGTAGATAAAGGTCTGGGGGTCTTTGTTGCAGACGCGCCCATTAACTATCCCATTGGTAAGCGTGTTCGTTATAACAACTCACTCCAGGCCCAGGGCCGTTCGTCTCGACAAAAAGTACTTCAGCTCACTGAAACCGTGGCGACCGGCAAGGTAGCTGAATATTTAGCCCTTGACCTGGGAGATGTTGTCGTTCAATACGAAACGACGGGGTGGGCAGATGACAAACCGCTAAATGTGTCAACGAGTTATTTTGCGATCGCATCCTGTCCTAATATTGCCGAGAAATTGTCTGAGTTCGCATCAATTTCCAAGCTTATGCATGACGTTTATGGATTTGACCACATTCGTCGTCGCACGTTTATCTCGTCTCGTCCGGTCAAGCCTCAAGATGCCAAACTCCTAAAAATTGCCAAAAATCAGTCGATTCTGCTGGTACAGTCCATTAACGAAAACCAGTACGGCACAGCCATTGAGTACACAATCACACGATTCCGGGCCGATAGTATCGAGCTGGTGATTGATTCTTGAATACTCCAGGCCGATAGTGCCGAGTTACTGAGTGATGCCTGAGTACTCCGGGCCAATAAGTATAAAGTTGCTGATTGATTCCTGAAGACCTCTTTTGCCCCTGGTTGAGCAAGGCTAACTAACAATCAATGTCAAAAAGGTATCGAACCCAATTTTTGGGAAGCTTAACCCTGCCTTAACGATTTATCAAAGTAAGCTCAATATCATTCAACTTGTCTAGACAACTAGCCACCCATGGATATCTGGTCCATAACGTCTAGTCAATCGTCATACTGCTACGGTTCAGCTCGAGTTCTCCATCCCGTTATACATGCTGTATTTCCCTGTTTAATCGCACTCTGGGTCTGTTGAACTCGCATCGTTTGTTAATTCAGCTCAGCAAGTATTTTCTCTTCCCGTCTGCTCGGCGTTCTATCTTTTAGTTCCCCAAATAGGAATGTCACTTATGCTTTCAAGAAAACGGTTTCTAAGTCTTTGTTCCACGTCCCTAGCCAGTTTAATGGTCGCCATTGCGGTCAGCGGATGTGTTGTCAAAGAGGATACAAACACTAGCGGTGCCAATACATCGGGTGCGGCAGCCGTTGATACCGCCAGTGCAACAGCAGGTTCGATTACTGTTTACACTGCCATCGAAGATGACCAGATTGAAGGCTACCTAGCTGGGTTTAAGTCTGCCTATCCGGATATCGACGTCAACATTGTGCGTGATTCGACAGGAATTGTTACGGCTAAACTCTTGGCGGAACAAGATAATCCTCAAGCTGATGTTGTCTGGGGATTAGCCGCGTCCAGCCTGGTACTGGCTGATCAAAAAGGACTGTTAGAACCCTATGCCCCGGCAGGGTTGGAAAAAGTTGAGGCGCGATTTCGGGATCCTCAAAATCCTCCCCGCTGGATTGGCATTGATGCCTGGATTTCTGCATTTTGTGTGAATACCGTAGAAGTAGAGGCTAAGGGATTGCCCATACCCGAGTCCTGGGAAGATTTAACCGATCCAGTGTACAAAGGTCATCTGGTAATGCCAAATCCAGCATCGTCGGGGACAGGCTTTTTGTCGGTGTCTTCGTTGCTTCAGCTCAAGGGTGAAGAGGGTGGCTGGCAGTATCTGGATGGGTTGCATGACAATATTGCTCAGTACACTCACTCAGGTTCCAAGCCCTGCAAACTAGCAGGGGCAGGTGAATATCCCATTGGTATTTCCTTTGGCTATCGGGCGGTTAAGCAAAAGAATGATGGAGAACCCATCGAACCCGTCTTTCCACAAGAAGGGTCTGGCTGGGAAATGGAAGCCAATGCTCTGATTAAGAAAGACAACATTAAGCCTGCAGCTAAAACCTTTTTAGATTGGGCCATTACTCCTGAAATTTCTGAGAAGTATGCGAAAAGCTATGCAATCACGGCGGTGAAAACAGATGTTCCGGTACCCGCTGGTTTCCCTGCCGATCCCATTGCTCAACTGGCCGAAAATGACTTTAATTGGGCGGCTGAGAATCGCGATCGCATCCTAGAAGAATGGACCAATCGCTACGACGGCAAGTCTGAGCCTAAAGAATAAATCCATCCCCCAGCTAGCTAGGAATTACGACAATGCATTCTCCTAATGAGCCTAAGGTTTCGTCCCAATCCATCCCTTCGGTTGACTCTGACCCGTTAGTTCAACGGCACGGTACCGTTGTCACAACAGAAAGGCAGGCCGAGCCCTATTTGCGTATCGAAAACGCCTATAAACAGTTTGGTTCCTTTGTTGCCCTCAAAGCCATTTACCTAGACGTTTATCCAGGTGAACTAGTCTGTCTCCTGGGACCTAGTGGTTGTGGTAAATCCACACTGCTGCGTATTATTTCTGGCCTTGATCCCCAAACCAGTGGACGCGTTATCCAAAATGGGAAAGATGTTTCAGCACTCCCTCCTTATCAACGAGACTTTGGAATCGTATTTCAATCCTATGCCCTATTTCCTAACCTGACCGCAGCCCAAAATATTGCCTACGGTTTAGAAAACGCAGGTCACCCAAAAGAACAAGTTACAGCCCGAGTTACAGAGCTTTTAGACAAAGTAGGTTTAGGCCAAATTGGTCATAAATATCCAGCTCAAATGTCCGGTGGACAACAACAGCGGGTGGCCTTAGCACGGGCCTTAGCACTCTCCCCTGGATTATTGCTGCTGGATGAACCCCTTTCTGCCTTGGATGCTAAAGTGCGTGTGAAACTGCGTAGCGAAATTGCCCGTATACAAAGGGAGTTGAATATCACCACAGTGATGGTGACCCATGACCAACAAGAAGCCATGGCCATGGCCGACCGTGTGGTGGTAATGAACAACGGTTACCTGGCCCAGGTGGGAACTGCTTACGAGATTTACCAACAACCCAATTCTCCGTTCGTAGCTGACTTTATTGGTACGATGAACTTTCTTCCAGGACAGGTCATCTCCACTGATCAAGTTCAATGTGGAGAGTTATATTTACAGACCCCCAGAAATGATGTACCGACCAATCAAGCAGTCACCCTGGCAATTCGTCCTGAAGATGTTCAAGTCTTGGGAAAGCATGCTCCAGTAGGTCTTGCAAATGTTCTTTCAACCGTAGTTACAGGTCTAGAATTTTTAGGGTCTAGCTATCAACTATCCCTGATGCCAATAGATGTGGTGACTCAGTCCGGCACAGAGGCAGCCTCACCAATGCTGGTGGAAATCACCACTACAGAGGCTCTGAGATTTGACTTGGGCCTGCAATCTCAGCTGGTGATTCAATTCCCCCCAGAATCTATTCGTGTATTTGCAGCAGAAAACTAATCGATTCAGAAAGTAACACTTTTACGACAACAAGACAGTAAAGGTTTTTGAAATCATGACTGTTTCTCCATCCTTACCGCCACCAGCTGCCTCGACCGCTGGTAATAAGCCCATTAAACAAGTGATTACCCGAGAAGACTGGATCATGCGGGGCGCACTGATCTTGGCTGTTATTTGGCTCACCGTGGGTGTGATCTTACCTTTGTTCCCTATGGTGTTGCGGAGTTTACAAGACACCGATGGTGCCTGGGTGGGCTTTGATAATTATCTAAAATACCTGACAACGCCTTCTCTGCTGGCCTCTTTTGGTAACAGTTTATATGTGGCATTTCTGACCACCCTGGTTTCCGTTAGCCTGGCCTTTGTATATGCCTATGCCCTGACCCGTACCGCCATGCCTGGTAAAGGTGTCTTTCGACTATTGAGTCTGTTACCCCTTTACA
>NZ_QXHD01000004.1:4329175-4333590 GCF_011009555.1 Adonisia turfae CCMR0081
TCCCATAGGTTTTTCGCTCATGTCTCTTCTCCTAATACACAATTACACAATTGATTGTTGCCTCAGGCAGCACGCCCAGGTACCTGGTACATTGCTACCCTGGCTCAAAACTGCCAGGTCACACCAGCCTGAAGGTTTAACCCTGGCTGCTCAAAACGAGCCCGCCGTAAATTAAATAAACTGTCGTTGCTATCTAAAAAGCGCACGTCAGAATAGCGCTCGTAATCCGTGTCAAATAAATTGAACAATCCTAAATTAAAGGTCAGATTAGGATTGATTTGGTAATAGCCAATTAGATCAAATACTGAGTAAGCATCGGGGACGAAGGGATCCTGGTCGGCCTCGGGTTCAAACCCTTCCCCCCTGGCTTCACCCACAAAGGTACTGACCAATTCTGCACCCCAGCGCTGATCGGACGAGCTATAGCGCAATCCTAAGACGGCCTCAATCGGGTCCACAGTAGATAGCGGTTCATCAGAGGTGAGATTGTTGCCTTCGGTCCAGGATAGGGCTCCGAGTAAACTAAATCCTCCCTGACCTGGGGTAAATTGATACTCTGCTTTTGCTTCTACACCATAGGTTTCTACATCATCAATGTTGACGTTTTGAAAGACCAATAGGGGGCGACCGCCGCTAAATTCAGTATCCACCAACTGGTTGTCAATAAAATCGTTGTACCGATTATAGAAACCGGCCAAGCTAACGTTAAACTTCGAAAAATTACCCCGCATGCCCACTTCAAAACTGTTGCTGGTCTCTGCCTCCAGGTCAGGGTTGGGCTCTGTGCGATAGCCAAAGATTTGATTGGTAAAACCGCTGTTGATCTCGTCATACTGCGGTGCCCGAAAACCGCGCGCATAGCGACCGTAAAAGCTAAGGGTATCCGTTGGCTGATAGACCAGGGCCAGGGTGGGAGAGAATGAACTATCGCTAAAGTCCGTTGCCGTTGCCCCGTTGCGCTCAAAGTCTTCGTCAATGGAAATGTTCAGGTCGTAATAGTCATAACGCAGGCCGGGAATAACGCTAAAGGCACCATCGCCAAACTCAATTTCATCCTGGAGATAAACTCCCACCCTGAAGGTGTCTGAGTTGGGATAGTCCCGGGTGGGAAAATCGTCAGGAATAGCATTTTGGGTGGTATCCCCCGTAATCAGGTTGGTTTGAACGCGCTCCCGGGGACGGGCATTAAAGGTGTTAGAAATATCCACACCGTAGGTTAGACGGTGGTCGGTTTTCCCCCAGTCAAAATCACTGCGCAGTTGCACATCACCGCCAAACACCTGATCCACAAAGCGGTTTTCACTCAACCGCAATGCTGGAAATCGCTGAAATGTTCTAAAGTCAAAGCCCAACAGCTCCCGCTCGTTCTCTTCTTGGGTGCGAGAGTCTTGAAAATAAAGGCGAGCCCGAGCAAAATCCAGAAAAGAGCGACTTTCGGTATTGTCATAGTTATAGGCCAAACTTAACCGGGTGCGAGTCGTATCGACTTCCTCTTCAAATCGTGTGGTTGTCCCCGTAATTAAAGGCAAATTTTCATCCGATGTGGTGGTGTCGACGTCGTTATCAAACAACTCCACCGTAAAGTCGACGGCACTACGTTCATCCAGGTTGTAAACCAATTTGCCCAGTAGGCTGTTGCGTTGGCTATCTTGGTCATCACCCAGGTTTTCAGCTTCAGAACCATCACGGCGAGAATAGGCCAACAGCGTGTCAATATTGTCAAAGCGATTGATCTGCACAAATGTGCTGGTAAACCCGGTGTTGCGGCTATCAAAATTGGTTGAAGCAGTGGCAGCTGAGTCACGACCGACGGCTTCAATCAGCTCGGTGGGGTCCAGGGTAAAGTAGCTGACTGTTCCACCTAACGCATCACTGCCATACAGGGTGGAGGCTGGCCCCCGCAGAATTTCAGCTGTACGAAGAATTTCCGTATCAAAATAATCTCGGCCTAAATTAAACCCCTGGCCAACGGTGACGGCATCCCCAAACTGGAAAGCTGAGGGCAATCGAATATCATCCACCTGAATTAGGATGCGATTGCCATCGATACCGCGAATATTAAAGTCTTGGAGACCAAACTGGAGATTGTTGCCGACTGATACCCCAGGCTCATAACGAATCAGGTCAGAAATATCGCGAATCAGGAGGCGATTGACATTATCGGCGTCAATCACTGTGACCGTGGCAGGCGCTGTCTGAATCGTGCGGGGGGTACGGGTGCCTGTGACGGTGATGCGCAGCAGACCATCATCATCGTTATCGATAAGTTCTTCCGATTCTTCTGATTCCTCAGACGATTCTCCCTGAGCCATAAATGTCGCCTCTGATGTGATTGCAAATGAGGGCTTAACTGCCTGTCTACAAAAAGATCCAGCGTTTTCTGAGGTGGCTAAATAATCACATCTATTACTAGCTTGAGCAGTGCTATTGAGAGCTATTAGAATGGCAAAAAAAGGGATATTAAAAAGAAAAAATCTCAATAAGCGCATAGGGTTCATTTCAGAAGAAGGAATTGATTGAAAAGCTAAGCAATAAACCGAGAAGCAAAGACCGTGAGCCTGGTTGACCTTAATTAATGGCGTTTGAGGCTAATTCGGTGTTTTTGCTGGGTGGGGTGTGAGAGGTTGCTGCCAGGGGGCAAATCTGCGGACCGATGGGGGTGTCCAAAATGGCCACATCCACGTCAAATGCCTGGGTCACAATGTCGGGGGTGAGGGTGTCATGGACTGGTCCGATGGCCCACAGCTTGCCCTGGCGCATAAAGGCCAGCCGATCGCTGTAGCGAGCCGCCAGATTAATGTCGTGTAATACGGTGATGATGGCTAGCTGTTCTTGTTGATTGAGTTGCTTGAGTAACTCTAAAAGCTGTAGCTGGTAGTGGATATCTAAATAGGTGGTGGGTTCATCCAGCAGCAATACCCTGGGTTGCTGGGCCAGGGCCAGGGCTAAAAAGGCTCGCTGTCGCTGACCGCCAGACAAATTGGCAACGGGTTCGTGGCGATACTGGTCCATGTCAGTCCAGATCAGGGCCTGGTCGATGTGTTTATGGTCACGGCTGGTGAGATCCCACTGCCACCAGGGTTGGTGGGGCGAGCGGCCCAGGCTAACCAGCTGATAGACGCTGAGACCCGCTGGCAAAATCTGCTGTTGGGGCAATAAGGCCAGTTTACGAGCCACTGATGTGGGCGACAGATTTTGAATATCGTGACCGCTGAGCAAAATAGAGCCCTGTTGAGGGGAGAGAATACGACCAAACAATCGCAGCAGGGTGGATTTACCAGAGCCGTTGGCCCCCAGAATGCTGAGCCATTCGCCCTGATGCAGGGTTAAATTTACCTGTTCAATAATTGCTTTGTTGCCATAGCCGCCCTGTAGCCCCTGTGCCTCTAAAACCATGGCTAACCCCTTGTAATAGCTCCACTACGACGATACAGCAGCCACATAAATACAGGGGCTCCCATAATGGAGGTGACAATACCCACCGGTAGTTCAATGGGGCCTAGTCGGGCTAGCAAATCGGCGCTGCAAAGCACCAGGGCACCCCCAATGGCAGAGAAGGGAAGCACTAATCGGTAATCGTTGCCCACCAAGAGTCGAACACCGTGGGGTACTAGTAAACCGACAAAGCCCACTAACCCGGCAATGCTGACGGCTCCTGCGGTGAGTAGGGTGGCAACTGCGCCAATCAGCAGTCGAGATCGCACCAATGACGACCCCAGTCCAACAGCTAAATCATCCCCCAGGCTTAACAGGTTCACCTGGCGTGCCAACAAGCACCCCGCCAGTAAACCCACCACTAAACTAGGGCTGACAATGGTTAACTCCTGCCAGCCACGACCATTGAGGCTGCCGGTCAACCAGGTCAGTGCAGCCTGCACCCGGCCGTCCGCAGATAGCAAGAGCAGCATGGTTTGTAACGCGGCAAATAATGTACTGGCGGCAACCCCCCCCAGAATCAGCCGCTCCACTGAGATTTCCCCCTTGGTTCTAGCCAGGCCAAACACAATGGCCATGGCGATCACCGATCCCAGCCAGGCCCCCAACGGCAACCAAATATCCCAGACATTAAGGCCCACGATCAGCACAGCGGCTAACCCAGCACCAGAGGAGATCCCCAGCAAAAAGGGGCTAGCCAGTCCATTGCGCAACATGCCCTGGAGTAATGCGCCAGCCATGCCCAGGGCTGAACCGACCACAATGGCCATCAGCACCCTGGGCAACCGCAGATCCCAGACGATGGTTTGGTTAATGCTGCTACCTTCCCTGTTGAGGGCGGCCCACACCTCTGGCTGCGTCAGAGCAACCGAGCCGAAGGATAGGGATATTGCGATCGCTAACAACAGCCCTAAGACCAGCATTAAACTCACCAGCACTACCTTGTAGCGTCGCCGATGAGGCACTGGCCATGCCTTGGT
>NZ_QXHD01000004.1:4333600-4336497 GCF_011009555.1 Adonisia turfae CCMR0081
GATGTCTCGTCTGGCACGCTCATCTAAAGACTGGCATCAATTGTTAGAAGTCTGTGCACTCTTTAGATGTAATAGATCAAACTTCATCTGACAGAAGGGGGTTATCTGACACTTAGAGATGTGTCAGGTTGTGTTTGATTTTTTACACTTTTTTCTCCGTATTGATCTAATTGTTTTTCGTTTGCTAAATGCGCACTATCGAGAAAGGTTTGTATGGGGGTCTTGCCGTAACAATATCGACCTGAGTGCGGTCGTTCCCAATTGTAATACTCTATCCATTCATCCACATCGTTTTGTAGTTCTTCAAGGCTTTGATAGACTTTTTTACGAAACGCAATTTGATAAAACTCCTCCAAAATCGTGCGATGAAAGCGTTCACAAATGCCATTGGTTTGGGGTGATCTGGCTTTCGTTCGCGTATGGTCAATGTCTTCAATGGCCAGGTAGAGTTGATATTCATGGTGTTCGACATTGCCACAATATTCGGTGCCTCGGTCCGTCAAAATCCTCAGTAATGGAATGCTCTGTTCCTCATAGAATGGGATTACTCGGTCATTGAGCGTATCAGCGGCCACCAGCGCATTCTTGCGGTCATACAGCTTCACCTGAGCCACCCGAGTGTAGGTATCAATGAAGGTCTGCTGATAAATCCGTCCAATGCCTTTGATGTGACCCACATAGAAGGTGTCTTGAGAGCCGAGATACCCCGGATGATGCGTTTCTATTTCTCCATGGGCTTCCTTTTGTTCCTTCGCCTTTTCGAGGGCTTTTACCTGCGCTTCGGTGAGGATCAGGTTGTCTTGAGCGGCTTTTGCTTCCAGTGCTTTGAGCCGTAGCTTAAACGTTTGAAGGTCGTGACGTAACCAAATAGAGCGAACACCGCCTGGAGAGACAAAGAGGCCGTGTTTCTTCAGCTCATTCGAGACACGCACCTGGCCGTAGGCTGGTTGGTCTGTGGCAAACGCAACGACAGCGGTTTCAACCTCTGGGTCTACTCGGTTCTTGACGCAGGGCTTTTTACGGTCAATGTCGCGTAGAGCCGCTTCTCCACCGGTCTCGTAGAGTTCTTTATAGCGATAGAACGAATCTCGCGATACGCCCATCACTTTGCACGCCTTGGAGACGTTGCCGAGTGTTTTGGCTAGATTTAAGATGCCTAAGCGATTCTTGACGATCTTGTCTTGGGTATTCATTGTGACACTCCTGATTCAGTGTGAGTTTACAGGATGTGTCAGATAAAGTCTTAACTATTACACATAATTCGATACCAACAACCACTTTTCATACAGCCTCTAATCAACTTCACTGCCCTAAACGCTTCCTCGCACCTCGCACCTGACCCACCTGTTTTAAGGTCATTCCTGCAATCAGAGCCACACCACCAAAAATATACAGCGACTTATTCCGCGTTCCCATTCCAATAAATCGCACTACACCAAACGCCATCAAACAAGCGATTAAAATTGGCATAATGACAACATACTGAGTGTGCTGAGGACTAGCCTCCCGATTTAACCCTAGCCGCTCATTACGAATCACCTTCCGCGCCAGCATCGGATTACGTCCGGCCAACGGCTGCAGTTCTGCCAACCGAGACCGACTCAACTGCAACCCCATCCGCTCCGCCTCGGCCTGCATCGTCTCGCGGATCAACTTATCGCTGGGCAGCTCTAGCTCAACCTCCAGCATCTCCAAGAAAATATCCCGGCCAGGATTCGCTGCCGCAAAGCAGATGACCTTTACGCCATTTGAGATCGCATCCTCTAACCAATACCTCACCCCCGTCGTCAGTCGCTTTGCCTCAGGGAAAATCAGCAACGTCTGAGGACCAATATTTTCAGCGATTTCATCCTTGAGCGCATCCATGGTCATTGCCTTCTCACCGACCGGCTCACCTTCCTTGTTGTACTTTGGCTCAGTCGTTGGGATATCCAGCTGTTCAGCAATAGCCACAAAGAACTTTTTGCCACTGCCCTTGTAAATGGCGGTTGCGATCTCAAATTCACCCCCATAATGCTTGGCCAAATCCTGGGGCATTGTCCCCACCATCCCCAACTCAGCCAGCACCAAAACGCTGCTACCCGAATCGATAGTAGCGCAGACATGCTTAAACCCCTCGGTTATCTGCCCTAAGCCACCTGCATCTGCTGACGACACTGATTCAGAAGGTTTTCCGCCACCTCCTGAGCATTGAACTTTGGGGCAGCGACCGTCCGCACATGGTCAACCTTAGCCTTAGCGGTAGGATGCAAATCTTCATAGGTCATGCGGCTAGCCATCGCCATCACCACCTGTTGCCCTGCCGTGAGCCGCTGAGCCGCAAGCTCAGAAGCCTCCAGATACAGCGCTTCCATATCTAACCCCTGGGCTGGATTGATTTCCTCAACGGTTTGCTCAGTGACCTGTCCCAATTCGCCACCATCGGCAACAGCCAGCGCCGCCGGTTGCTCATCAACCTCAAAAGCCTCAATCTTTCCACCAGCAACCACATGCTTACGGAGCGATCAGATTAAATTTTCCTGCTCAGAATTTAGAAATGCCTTACCCGTAGAATCCTTCTCAGCCGTGATACCCAAATGCTTCAGATAAGCATAGTAATCATCCTTTTTAATACCAAGCTGGTCCTGCAAAACAGTCGGACGAATCTGGTGCTCAACGGTAGAATTCTGCTCAGTCATGGAAAAATTTTTTTCTCAGTTCCCATATTATGCAAAGTGCTGAGAAAAAAAAGTCACAGCCATTTCCCCGAATTCTGGTAAAGATTCTGTGAATCACCAGAAAACAAGTTTTCTCAGAATATTAATTTTGAATGGCAATAAATCCGTAGGTAATTAACAAAAATAATTCTGTTTGTTCTGGATAGAATCTAAAAAAGCTGTCTACACTCCTGCAGTTCT
>NZ_QXHD01000004.1:4336507-4378401 GCF_011009555.1 Adonisia turfae CCMR0081
GTACAAAGAGGTATTAAGCATTATTTCAAATCGACTTTTTCTGTTTAGCTCAAAAAAGTGTTGGGCAATACTTAAAGCATCAGAATCATTATTCTAGCTAGGTTCTCTACCACCAGAATGTTAGAAAAACTCTTCACTGGGACCGCTGTAGGATTTATTGCACTGTTAGCACTGGTCAAATCAACCTATGCATCTCCTAGCGAGCCAGTGACTGTCGATGTCTACGGCTCATCCTACAGTGTTGAGTTAGATCATGAGGCTACAGACCAGGTACTTAGAAACCAACCATGGTGGGGCAACAAAGCCCTCGCCAGCGAACTATGTGAAGCTTTAGTGTATGAAGGCGAAGACATTGCCAGTGTCGGATTTAACACAATGGAAATCAGTGGTGAAGATTACATTGAAGCTTATCTGGTCATGCCCCTCACCACATGTAGTGGACCAGTTTTAATTTCCCAAGCCGATATTGGACAAATGACTGGCGGCACATTTTTTGTTGTCTCAGGTAATGTTTGCTTCACAAGCAATTCAGAAACTCTCAGTGCTCAAGTGCGTAAGAATCATCCCCTGAGTCAGAACCTATACATAACGCCTCAAAATGTAAGCGTGTTAAATTGTGGCTATTTCAATAACTCAATCTTGTATTACTAGAGTTATCGGCGGCCCATTTGGAAGCTATAGATTTAAGCAGTGCACAAAATAGGCATCAACGGGTTACCGTTGACGCTTGTGTTTTATCTCCCATAGTAAACTGCTGAATGTATTCAGCAGTTTACTGCACACATAGTCGCTGATATTCAGAGCTCTCAGCTATAACTGTTGTTGTGAACGATGTGCGCCAAGCTACAGTTATGATGCCTAACGACAGCATCATAAAGATCAGCAAGGCCGTACCGATTGCATATTGGTCAAATGCAAACAAACCTAAGCGTGAGAGTGCTCGTCGAATGAGTCAGAAGGCTGCTTGAAAGGTAATGAACCACTAATCGTCCAGCACAAAACCGGACAAAATACGATGCAATAGACTGTCAGTACGGTAATTAGCTCGGTAGCGGTTAAAGCGTTAGATGTCATGAGAATCGCCTCCTAAAAATACACATTGCAGAGGCGCGTTCCTTCAGGAGAATATCCCTACTTCCGTCCTTCAATATTCAAAGCTTTTTGAATCAAAGGATGAACGGTCTTTACATCTATATTCTATGTTACACATACCCTAAATGGTCAAGGAGTACAGTCAAAATGTCTACAATTCATAACAGAATCAACCTGAATTCATCTAGCCACTAGAATCATTTTTTTAGTATGAAAATCAGGTTACAAATCAAAACGATTGAGGTAAAGATTCTTGAATAGAGCTATTAGGGAATTGGAAGCTAATGACATTGACCAAATTATCCAATACTTTCTGAAAGCAGATTCTAAGTTCCTTAAAGGCATGGGAGTTGAACCTACCAAGTTACCCAGTGCTGATGAATGGAAAGCCCTTCTGAACAAAGACCTTAACCGCCCAATATCTGAAAGACACTTTTACTATATTCTCTGGGAATTGGATAACCATGCCATCGGTCATTCCAACATTAATAAGATTACATTTGGTCAAGAAGCCTACATGCATTTACATCTCTGGGAACCTCAAACGCGCCAGAGAAATCATGGAACTTATTTTATTGGGCAAAGCATTAGCAAATACTTTCAAACATTTGAACTTAAACGATTAGTTTGTGAGCCTTATGCTATGAATCCAGCCCCTAATAGAACCTTGGCTAAAGTGGGGTTTGAGCTCGTTAAAACCTATGAAACCACTCCAGGCTGGATTAACTTTCAGCAAACTGTTAACCGATGGATATTAAGTGAAGAAAAATGGTCACAGTCTGCGGCCATGTGAGACCTCACACATCTCACTGAGTATCTGGATTTAAGGGCACAATATATTGATTATTGGCTCGAACATAACAAGTATAAGCAACAGCAAAGTCATCCACCACCCTACGCTGCACATCCCTTAAGTCTGCGTTCACTTTGAGCCAAGGTTGACCGTTGACCAGGCTAATGGCATCATCGCCCTCAAAGACAGAGTCAACAACCGCACCATAGGCCAGTACAACGATGACATCTCCGTTGTCGCTGCGACAGTTAAGGCCCAGGTTATCCGTCTCTACAACAACCCATTGCCAGTGGGGATACATGCCTCGGTTGCCCTGCACACGCGCTGAGAAAAAATCTCCGTTAGTATCAAACCGGGGTACATCACTCATCTGAGCCTGTGCCGCAGTAGCTATGGAAACTATTCCGAGAAATGATGCTAGGAATCCACGAGTAATCATCAAACTATCCCTAATGTTAGCTAGGTCAGAATAGCACTTGCAAAAAACATCCCAATGACAAACCATGGGCCTACATAAGTAGGCCCATGGTTGCAGGCTATCTCCTATTGAGCATGACTTGCCTGGTTATGCAGCCATATCAAATAACAGAATCTCAGTATCATCTGTCTGACCTGCTATGGAGACTGCTTCAGAGGCCGAAATTGCGGCTCCATCACCGGCACTAAGGAGATTCTTATTCAAGTTAATCTGCCCGCGCACCACCTGAACCCAGGCAAGACGATTGCCTTGCAGCGTATAGTCAACTTGCTCGTTGAGCCCTAGTTGAGCTGCATAAAGATTCATATCCTGATGGATGGTGATGGATCCATCGCGACCGTCTTGGGAACCAACCAAGCGTAATCTGCCCTGTTTTTCTTCAGGGCTAAAGTACGTTTGTTCATAGCCAGGCTCAATGCCTTGCTTGTCAGGCAACACCCAAATTTGGAGAAAGTGTACAGGACTCTCTTTAGAAGCATTGTACTCACTGTGGCTAATACCACTACCTGCAGACATGCGCTGCACATCACCAGGGCGGATGATGGATCCATTGCCGATACTATCTTTATGCTCTAAAGCACCGTCCACAACGTAGGAAATAATCTCCATATCGCGATGGCTATGGGTAGGAAACCCGCGCCCTGGAGCCACCTTGTCTTCATTAATCACTCGCAGAGTACCAAACCCCATATGGGCTGGGTCATAATAGCTGCCAAAAGAGAAGGTATGACGGCTATCGAGCCAACCAAAATTAGCATTACCTCGTTCTGATGCAGGGCGAACAGTCATCATAGGTCTACCTCCCGTGTGGTGTATTGGGTGGAACTAATCCAATTATGAATTGCGTCTTTAAAAAAGACAATAATCAATTCAATTGACGCATTGTCCTTTTTTAGGCAACAATGAACCTACTTGAGATTCACGAAAAAAGCTATTCAAGATTGATTGAAAGGATAGGTCAGCATGGATAAGTTTGCGGCCATTCATGCCTTTGTACAGGTCGTGGAAGCTAAGGGTTTTGCCGCCGCGGCGCGGGACATGGGTATGTCGCGATCAGCAGTCAATAAATTAGTGATTAGCCTAGAAACAGAATTAGGGGCACAACTTTTGCAACGCAGTACCCGCAAGGTCACACCAACGGCGACGGGTACCGCCTTTTACGAACGCTGTTTGGGTATTCTGGCAAACCTAGAGGAAGCTGAACTGGCAGTTTCCCAAACCCAAGTTGAACCGGTCGGACCGCTGCGAATCAATGCTCCAATGACCTTTGGCACCATGCATTTAGGCCCCATTCTGGCAGATTTTATGGCGCAATATCCTGGAGTCCAAGTACAGCTGACGTTGGAAGATCGGTTTATAGATCCATTAGCAGAGGGATTCGACCTCACGGTACGCATTGCCCAACCCCAAACATCCCTGCAGTTGGTGGTGCATGAACTGGCTCAACTCAATTGTTTACTCTGCGCTGCCCCTGAATATTTATGGCATCGAGGAATTCCCCGATCAGCGCAGGATTTGGGTAACCATAATTGTTTGGCCTATGGTGAATTGTCAGGTCGCCATGAGTGGGTATTATCAAATGGCAATAAAGAAAATAGAGTCACTGTCACTGGGTCAATGTGCTCAAATAATGGTGAAGTGCTCAGGGACGCATCCATTCGCGGATTGGGGATTGTTTTATTGCCTCAGTTCATTGTTAAGCAAAGTTTAGCTTGCTGGGACCTGCAAGAAGTGGTGTTGGATTATCAACCTCAGGCATTATCGCTATGTGTGATTTACCCGATCAATCGACACTTATCCCCTAAAGTACAGCTGCTAACAGCATTTTTGCAGAAACGATTTGAACGATTGTTTACGCCATAGCTGAGCTAGCTTGTATGGGTCGTGTTACCTATCAACTAGCCCTTCGCTAATCGTTCACAAACAAACTCTTCCATCTCTTCATAGAGAAACTGTAGCTTGAGACCTGACTCGATATCAGCAGCTTGATCACTGAGTTCCATAAGCTCACCCACTCGATTGGCAATGATTTCGCTGGAATTGTAGAGAGTGTCAGGGGTTATGCCACCTCGACGTCCGGCTTCTAAAAAAGTGGCTTCCAGGTCTTCTCGCAAGTAAGCCGGGTCGATAATCCCGTTAGGAAAGCTCACCGCCAGATAAGCGCGGCACTCTAGCTCCATGCGATCAACGCTGTTATTCAGCATCACGGAGTAGCCATCCTGATTCACAGTACCTGCTACTTCAGGGGTATTTTCAGCAGGAATTACCTGGGCTATCGCCGGCGTTCCATAGAACGCTACGGAGCCAAGGACAGAAAGCAGAAACGATTTCATAGGGAAGCAGGGGTAGAGCATGCTGACATGTGGGCCTAACCAGATACTATATCTTTACACTGATGTAACCACGGGTTTTGCCCAGTTTTTAGAGTGTTTTTTAGCTTGTCTTAACGTATTACGCTGTTTATGCAAATCACTCAGCCCCAAAGTCCAGACACCCCTATTCACCCAATTTTTGACCGCCCCTGGTATCGCCGATTTGAAGCGTGGCTTGGCAACTCATCTCCCCTCGGCAATGCGTCTATTTTTCCACCGGAAACGTTCCCTTGGGCAACAACACTTGAGAACAACTGGACTGTCATTCGCCAAGAGCTGGATCAGGTGTTAACTGATGTGGATGCTCTGCCCAGTTTTCAGGATATTATGCCGCGCCAGAATCGGATTAGCCCAGATAATAAATGGAAAACCTATTATTTTTGTGCGTTTGGCTTTGTTGCTACTAAAAACTGTGAAAAATGCCCTCAAACCTGGGAGCTGCTCCAGGATATTCCTGGCTTAAAGGTGGCTTTCTTTTCTATTTTGGCCCCTGGGAAACACATCCCTGAACATCGCGGCAAACACAAAGGCCTACTTCGCTATCACCTGGGTCTCCGGGTGCCAGAACCGAAGGAAGCCTGTCGCATTCGGGTAGACACCACCATTACCCATTGGGAAGAGGGCAAAAGCTTGATCTTTGATGACACCTACTACCACCAGGTTTGGAACGACACCAATGGCTATCGTGTGGTGTTGTTTTTAGATATTGAGCGCCCCTTTAATTTTCCTCTGTCTTGGGTAAATGCGGCTGTATCCAAACTTTTAGCGCTATCACCTCAGGTGAAACAGGCTAAGGAAAATTACGAAAGCTTTAGCCGGTAGGAACGGTGTATAGAGGCGGATGTAGAGGCGTTCCCTGGAACGCCTCTACAGACCTACCACCATCTGACTGCCAGCATGGGTAGCTCTGGCAAATCGTCTTCCGTTGGCCACTCGACTGGCTTGTAAGTTCCAAAAATATGGTCCCACCAGTCAACGCCCAGGCCAAAGTTGTGGTTCCACATGCCGTACTTGTGGTGTATGTAGTGGACGGGCATCTTCATCCAGAAGCACTTGCGAGGGTTTTCATGCTGTAGCTGGTGGGCATAGGCAGAAAAGGCGGCATACACTAGCGCGCCGCTGGCCCAGCCTAAACCCACCAGCAGGGAAAAGATAAAGGGAATGGCCATTGCGATCGCACTTCCCACGACATAATCTCGAAACTCCCACACCACACCCTGGCCTTCATTGCGGCGATGGTGATCGCGATGACGCTGGCCAATTTGAGGGGAGGAATGCATTAGCCGATGCAGCCAATACTCAACAAAACTGGCAAACACAAAGGCCGCTACAAAGCTAATGACAAAAACTAGAGGCTGAGGCATTGATAACTCCATTAAGGACAAACACAGAGGCACGCCAATAAATCTACTGCTTCATCTTATTATTGTGAAGGATTTTTACGCAGACAAGACGGATTGTGAAGTTGCCCATGCCCCATGCCCCCATGCATTTATCCTTAACTGTGTTTGCGATGGCCGCCCAGTGGCAGCAACGAGCCTTTACCCGTCAGCTGCCCCAGGCCCAAGCCATCCAAGCTCGCTTTCTACAAAAATTACTGAAAGAACAGCAAGACACGGTCCTGGGAAAAGCATTAAAACTAGACCGCATCAGTAACCTTGAGGAATTTCGCCAGCGGGTGCCCTGTTGGCGCTATGACGGATATTCCCCTTATTTTGAACGGGCGGCAGCCGGCGAAACTAACGTGGTGTCGCCGTTTCCGGTGCAGGACTTTAACATGAGCAGCGGCTCCACCGGCAGCCGCAAGCTCATCCCCATCACTAAACGAGTCCAGCAAACTCGCTCCTATGCCAATCAGGTTGCCATGGGTTATGCCTTTGAGCAAGCTCAAGCCCAGGGTAGAGGTTTAGGGCAGCTATTGCTAACCACATTGATTACGCCCCTAGGGCAAACTGAGGGTGGCATTACCTATGGCCACGTCAGCGGCAATCAGATAAGAAGCACCCATCCTTGGGTCTTCAAACAGCTATTTCCCCAGCCCTACGATGCCATGCGGGTGAGCGACACAGCTGCCCGTAACTATGTCTGTCTGCTATTTGGACTCCGTCAGGAAAACCTCACTTCCATAGCTGCCAACTTTCCGCTCATTATGCTGCAGTTTTGCAGCTACTTAGAACGTTTTGGGCCAGCCTTGATCGATGATATTGGCCGCGGTGATATTTCCCAAGACATTCTTCTAGAGCCTGAACTGCGTCAGACTCTACAAAAACACCTATCGCCTCAGCCGCAACGGGCCAAACAGCTACAAACCTTACTCAAGCAACATGGGTGTTTATTACCCCGCTATGTCTGGCCAAATTTATCTTTTTTGGTCACCGCCCGTGGCGGCCCCTCAGATTTTTACTTCGAGCGTTTTGACAAATATTTTGGCAAAACACCGATTTTTGGGGGCACCTATGCCGCATCAGAAGCCACATTTGGTAGCTACTGTCGACTTGATGCAGATGGGGCTATTTTAGCTATCAAAACAAACTTCTTTGAATTTGTTCCTCCCGATCAATGGGAAAAGAGAAATCCCCAAACGTTACTGCCTCACCAGCTAGAAGTGGGTGAATATTATCGCGTGCTCGTCACCAACTACTCAGGTTTTTGTCGTTATGACATTGGCGATGTCCTACAGGTGGTGGATATGTACCAAGGTGTGCCAGTAATCGTCTTCCGTTATCGCCAGGGGGGAGTACTCTCAGCGATTTCAGAAAAAACCACTGAATATCATGTTACCCAGGCAATGGCAGCTTTGCAGGGCAATCTCCCCATCGAAGATTTTTGCGTCACTCTCTCAAAATCTCTCATTGATCCCTATTACGTTCTCAATATGGAATTGGCAGAAGCGACAAAACTCGCTGAGCCACAACAGTTTTTGCAGACATTTGACCGCCATATGCAACGGGCCAATGAGTCTTATGCATTGAAGCGTAAGAAGAATGATATTACCTCCCCTCAGCTCAATCTTTTAGCCGCCGGTAGCTTTAAACAACTACGACAGCAGCGTTTAAAGTCAGGGGTTTCTGATGATGCCCAGGTAAAACTATCGCACATTAGTAGCGATCGCACATTGCTGGATGGCATAACAATCATTCAGCAGATTCGTTAACCCAGAGGCCCTACCTTAGATTGGGAGCAACCTCAAAACGGCGTATATTGCACTGAGAAATAAATCCCACTGTCCTGTAGGCCTTCATCGTCCGTATCCAAATCAACTAAGGGAATGCCCCAGTCTATGCGGGCTGACACGTTGTTGCTCTGTTGCCAGAGTAGGCCAAAACCAATACCTGCTAGCGTATCGGGTCCCGGTGAACTCCCGTCATCATTCCAAACGGTGCCCACATCGACAAAGGGTGTCACTTGCAACAGGCCATCCAGCTCTGGCACCCTGGCGATGGGCCAGCGCAGCTCTGCCGTTAACAGCGCCCCGTTATCCCGTCGCAAAGCATCTTGCCGATAGCCCCGTACGCTTTGAGCACCGCCTAAACTGAACTCTTCCTGGGAGAGCAAATCGTCAGTGGTAACCTGAATGTCACCCCGTAGAAAAAAGAGCTGATCTGGTTTGCCCAACAGTTTCACCCATTGTCCCTGGCCTCGCCAGGAAAAGAAACGGCTGTCAGGTGCATCAGTATTGATGTTGGCACCGAGTAAATCAACACCGACATTGAACTGCGATCGCAATGCCAGTACATGACGCTGACTCCGCTGGGTCCATTCTTGAAAAAACCGCACAGTGCTAATGCGAGTGCGGCCATTCTCATCGGCCCCCGGAGACAGGGGAAATGGCCCAATATCATCAAGGCCTAAACGGGTCTGGCTGGTTTGGTGGGAGAGTGTGAGGCCCAAAGCCGCCGACTGGGTGGGGGTTTCAATCAAAGGACGACGATAGCCCAACTCATAATAGGCACTGTCAGAGGAAATATCGAGCACTGAGAAGGCAGAATTGATCACCTGGCTATCGGCATACCCAGCGGCCAGTCGCACCGTATCATCATTGGGGCTAACCGGCAGAGTATAGCTAAAGTCCACACCATCACTGCCATCAGTGTGCTTATAGCCCAGAGTAATGCGATCGCCAATACCCAATAGGTTACCTTCGTCTACACCGACACTTACCTGAGTCCCCCCAATATTGGGCGACCGGCTGTTGGCCAAGCCCGTATTCACCGCAAATGAATCAGCCTCAACAATATCGATAACCAGCAAACTAGTGCCCTGGCTCACACCTGCCTGCAAATCAGCAGAAACTGTCTCAATTAATGGATCTAGCTGTAACCGCTGCAAACCCGCTAAAAGGTTATCAACGTTAAGCGGTGGCTGGGCCACCAAACCCACACGGCTCCGCACATAGTCGGGCTGTAACCGCTGGGTGCCCCGAACAATAATTTCTTCTAACTCACCCTCAATCACTTGAACAATGACCGTATCATCGACCAGGGTTTGGGGTGGAATAAACGCCCCTGACGTTAAATATCCTGCATCTAAATATCGATCAGTAATGGCCGAACGCAGTTGTAACAGTTCATTAAAACTAACCTGGCGACCACGGTACTGGTCCAGCAGATCCGCAAAATCGTCTGCATCAAAAATCGTACTGCCAACAACTTCAATATCTGCCACATAGAAAGCAGCATCACCCTCACCTAAATCATCCTGCGGCGATAATGTATCTCCACCAGGCGATAGCAACTCATCGGGCGAAGGTAACGAAGGTGGCAAGGGTTCATCTGGCAACGGTATGTCGGGGGGGATATCAGGAGGGAGCGGTATTTCGGGGGGGGTATCAGGAGGGAGCGGCGATACCTGGGCTATGAGAGCGCCTTCAGGCCTTTGGCCAATAGCCGAATACAAGAGTAAACAGCCACATTGCCCTAACCCCAACAATACTTTAGCTAAGAATTTGTCTCTCAATGCCATAATCCGATTGATATGCCATCCGGCAAAGTTAGAAACTATAAGCTGCCTCCGGGTGTCCCGTTGGTGGCATAATTTTCAACGTTTCAGCAGTATGAGCGTTTGATAA
This sequence comes from Adonisia turfae CCMR0081, assembly GCF_011009555.1. GTDB lineage: Bacteria > Cyanobacteriota > Cyanobacteriia > Phormidesmidales > Phormidesmidaceae > Leptothoe > Leptothoe turfae. The sequence goes on from NZ_QXHD01000004.1 coordinate 4,346,311, forward strand.
CGGGGTCTAGAATAACAGAGAAGCGATGTCAACGAACCTATTCCAATGGCATCAATATCGCCTACCAACAACGTTAATCTGCTTTCATTAGCTAAATTATTCCAGATTGGAGCGGCAACATCAGGGTAAAACACGTTCCCTGTCCTAAAGTAGATGTCACATCAATAGAGCCACCGTGCTTATCAACTACAATCTGCCACACGATAGCTAAGCCCAAACCTGTCCCCCGACCAACCTCTTTGGTTGTAAATAAATGATCAAAAATGCGTAGTTTGATCGCTTCATCCATACCTGCGCCGTTATCTTCAATTTTTATCACAATATTATTACTATTTACTGCCAAGCCAGTGCTGACAGTTATCAGATTTACTCGGGATTGACCCATGTCACAACTGGATGATTGATTAACATCATCCAACGTATCAATGGCATTGGCTAACAGATTCATAAACACCTGATTGAGTTGCCCCGCAAAACACTCAATTTCCGGAATATTCTGGTAATGTCTCTTAACTTCGATTTCTGGCCTAGTTTCATTGGCCTTGAGGCGATGCCTCAGAATTAGCAATGTGCTATCAAGACCTTCATGGACATTAAACAATACCTTATGTTCTTTGTCTGCCCGTGAAAAAGTTCGAAGACTATCGCTAATATTATGAATACGCTCCATGCCAGTGAACCATGAAGACAAAATCTTTTCTAAGTCCTGGCGTAAAAAGTCCCATTCAATTGTTTCAATCTGCTCTTGAATGGCCTGCCCTGGCTCTGGGAATGTCTTTTGGTACGCTTCAACTAAAGCTAACAGATCTTGAATATACTCTTGGAGGGGCCCTAAATTACCTTGCAAAAAACTAATGGGGTTATTGAGCTCATGGGCTATACCTGCCACCAAATTCCCCAATGCCGACATTTTTTCGCTTTGGACTAGCTGTAACTGAGCCTGCTGCAATTTGTCTAGGGAATCTGACAATTCAGCCGTACGTTGCTCAACCCTATGTTCAAGTTCTTGAGCTAATTGTTGCAGCCGAGATTCTGCCACAGTTTTTTCAGTAATCTCCTGGGTTAACAATTTATTTTTTTCTTCTAACTCTTGAGCCAGAAATTTCAAATGCAAATGAAGTTTGACGCGAGCGATGACTTCTTTTTGCTGAAAAGGTTTAGTGATATAATCTACAGCCCCCATCTCTAACCCGCGCACTTTATAGTCAGAATTCGAGAGGGCGGTCATAAAAATAATGGGTATTGCTTTCGTTTTAGCGTTAGTCTTTAGCCGCTGACAGGTCTCAAAACCATCAATACCTGGCATCATCACATCCAGTAAAATGAGACTAGGCTGAGCATATTGAGCCTGTTCAATGGCAGATACTCCATCAGTAGCAACCAGCATCGTCCAATCATTACCTTTTAGCGCATCGGACAGCATTTTTAAGTTTGTGGGTTTATCGTCCACAAGCAAGATCCGCACTGGTTTATCACAGGAGACACTCATAAAAATCTTCTCGATGACACGTGAACTTGCAATAGTTGTTTGATTTCTGAAATTTGAAAATTTTCAGCCAACTTTTGTAGGGTGTTAATTAACTGTTGTGATTGAGCGTCTGTCACCACTAGGGTCTTTAGCTTTTGTTCAATATCTTGAACATTCCCCATCATCGCCCAGTCATAGAGCTCATCTAAAACAGCATCGGGAATTAAAACAGGTATATGGACACCTATGTCAGCAGGCTGACGTGTGTCAAGGGTAAGATTATTACAATCGCTCTCATCATATATCCACTGTAGGTTGAGTAGTGTTTTTAGTGTTTCTGTTAAAGCATCTAAATCAATGGGTTTGGGTAAGAAAACATTAGCTCCAGCAGCTAAACTTCGTTGGCGGTCAGCTTCAAAAACACTAGCGCTGATGACAATAGTAGGTATGGTATTGAGTTCTTGTGTCTGGCGTAACTGCTGAAGAAATTCAATGCCATCTAAATTTGGCATGATCAAGTCAGTGATAATCAGATCAGGGGGTTGCTGTTTGACAAACTCTAAGCCTGAGAGACCATTATCAACACTATGGGCTTGGAATCCCATGTAATCAAGAAAATCTAACAACAGGTTAGAGTCTTCTGCACTGTCATCAACCACTAAAATACTGGGGACTTTCCCTTTAACACCAACAATGGTGTGATTTAAAGCTATAGGGTTATTACCATCGCCATAGTCCAATACAGGAATTTCCAAGTCCATCCAAAATAGACTGCCTTCTCCTGGAGTACTACGCACCTGAAGTTGGCTACCCATTAAATTGACAATTTGTTGACTAATCGCCAACCCTAAACCTGTGCCTTCTGACTTACGCTGGCTATTATCAACCTGTTCAAAGGGTCTAAAAATCTGTTCCAATTGATCCGCAATGATGCCAATTCCCGTATCTTCAACCGATATGCGTAACCGACAACTGTGAGGTAGCTCTGGTGAATGACCAGAATGGAGATTATCCAATTGTTCTACTCTGAAAGTAACGCTGCCTTGATCGGTGAATTTGATCGCATTGCCCATCAAATTGATTAAGACTTGGCGAAATCGTTTTTCATCAATCCGCACGATCTGAGGCAGGGGGTAATCAAAGTCAACGTTAAAAGCCAGCTGCTTGGCACTGGCCCGAATTTGACACATCTCAGCCACACCAGATAAAAGTGGTTCTAGATACACATCTTTGGGAAACAGTTCAAGCTTACGTGCCTCAATTTTTGCAAGGTCCAAAATATCGTTAATCAAAGTAAGCAAATGATTGCCACATTGATGAATAACTGAAATTTTATTGTGTTCTTCGTTCGTTAACGTCCGTGAGTTTTGCAAAATTTGGGCATATCCCAAAATGCCATTAAGGGGAGTACGCAACTCATGGCTCATGTTGGCTAGAAACTCACTTTTTGCTTGATTAGCACTATCAGCAGCCTGTTTAGCTTGAGCCAGTTCTTGGGTGCGCTCCTTTACTCTTGTTTCCAGGGTGAGCGAATAATCCAAAAGCTGTTGGTTAGAAAATTCTAATTGTTGATTTGTGAGCTGTAACCGATGCTTTTTAAAGCGACTAGTCGTTGCGATCGCGCTACCCACCAAAGCAGCCATCGGTGATACCACAGGGGCTACCCATCCCAGCAGAAAGCTGACATAACTTCCCCCCAGCAACAACATAGTACCCATTGCCGTGACAATGCTTGGCATTAAAAACCAGCGCTGCTGACGATTTTCTTGATGATTATAGGTTTCCAAAAACCAGTTGCCCACGGTTCCAAATAAGGACCATAGGATAATCCAGGCCCATTGATACTCCCATGTCCATCCCTTCAATAAAGGTCGCTGTCCCAGGGCAATGTTTAATAGATAACTGGTAATGTTGGCATGGACAAGCACACCAGCCATACGCTGATCCGTAGGCATGAAGCTATTACTGTAGGGAGTACCAAAAAAGTCCTTAGTACTGGCTGCCACTGAACCGATATAGACAATGCGATCGCGCATCAAATTCTCAGGAATCTTACCAGCCAGCACATCCATAATTGAAATTTGCTGATATCGCTGACTGGGACCATGCCAACCCATCAAAATTTGATAGCCCCCGAGTTCACTATGGGTATAGCCTGCCGTCCGTCGCACCATTGGCAAAAAATCAGCCTGCCCTAACCGAAAGTGCTGGCGCTCAGCATTTATAGCTTCAAGAAAAATATTATCCTTTTCTAAATAATTAAGGGCGACTTGAGTACCCAACCCAGTTTTAATAACAGACGTTCGTTTATCTTCAGCAACGATTAAAATACGTCGAATTGTTTGATCCTTGTCTACCACAAAATCGGCAACAGCCACCTGGCCAGAGTCTGCCAAGATCGGTGGAGGGGCTACCTGCGTACCAAACACCTTTTCAACACCGATGAGTTGAGGCGTTGTCTTAAAAACATCCAATAATTGTTGGTGCCCTGGTTCTTCTGGTAAATCTCGATAAAGATCTAACCCAATCACTCGAGGCTGTTGAGCTCGAATATTGTTCAACACCTGGGCCAAGGCTTCATCAGTAATCGGCCAGTGCCCCAACGCCTGGATATCTGGCTCATCTATGGTGACCACCACTACCCGCTCGTCAGTAGGCCCTAACCAACGACGACGATAGAACTCATCGCGTATAGTCCATTCCAGCAAATTTAATAGACCAAACCCATTAGCAAACATCACAATAGCTGCCACGCTGGGTGCCACAAGCCAAATGGGCTTAGCTTGTTGAATAAATTGTCTCAGGGCAATTAAAAACACGTACTGATTAATCTATCTGTCAAAATTACACTCCATGCAGACGTTATGAAGTATTCAAGATTTGCTGTCTAAATCAGTCAATGATGATCGACACACACCCTTCACCAGCAAAGTTTAGACTTCATTTTTAACAGATAATATACGCTGCGGGTTAATTAAAGAAAAGAATGCTCTAACAGTACATCTAAACCAACCGATCCAAGGAATTCAGTCCAATTAGTAGCCGTATCAGCCTGGGTTTGAGAGTTGATTTGTAGTGCAGCCAGTTGCTCAGCAGCATCGTACCAAATACCAGCCTGGGCTAATGCCTTAGCTTTAGCTAAACCATCTTGCGTAGGACAATCTGCCTGAGCCAGCACCAAGGCCATATCAACTCGCTTAATCCAAGCTGTCACGTAGGGACTACCTGGATTAATATATTTGCCCGTTTGCAACGTTACATACCATTGATAATATTCACCAATGGATAATTCTGGAGCCCCCTCTGGCAGAGTAATCCTTAAAATGCCATCAGCCTCATTCAGAGGAACAACCTGACGATAAATGACGGATTGCGTCTCATCTTTAAGACTAAAAATTGCAGTATGAGCCTCAGTTTCAGGCAAATAAGCCATGATTGTAGGTCGCGCTGAAACAGTAAGGCCATAAAGACTTGATGGGGTTACCGCCAACATAGCAGTCCCATTGTTGTTATGGGCGAATTCATCTACTGTCCCACCATTTGGCAAGAATAGTAGTGCAATATCTTCAGCATCCCCTACTCTAGACGCGCCACTCGCAGCTTGGTCAGGGGCAGAGTTTTCTGGCGGTGGAATAAAACCAATGCGCGTCGCACCGCCATCTGCACTTGCAGGCGCTGAATTATCTTGAGGCGGAATAAACCGAATACGACTACCGCGGGAAGCTCCCCCATCAGCTTGAGGGGGGGCGGTGTTATCACTTGGAGGAATAAAGGTCACGGCTAAGCCAGGCGCTAGGGTGACTAGCCAGACACCTAGAACCGTCCCAGCAAATCTGACCAAACGTATCGAAACGCCACACTTCATAGTCATCAGCCTCACTCAACCCCCAGTAAGATTTCTGAAGTAATGATCCATAGGAACACAAGCTTGCAGATACCCCTTATGAAAGCACCAAAAGCATGACTGACCTCTGGCACACCGCATCAAAATTGAAGGCTTAAGGTTCCTTTCAAAAAATATGCATTATATGCAAGCACCAAGACGTCAACTAGAGCTAGAGCAATTCTTTAATAAACAGATTTCTAATGGGAATTGTAACTATTTAGCAACAATATCGCTGTCATCCATGACAGGTCTTTGTCAATTTTAATAAAAAAGGAACCACTTACCCTTATTTATTTCAGCACCTTACGGCGCAAAGTAATAAAAAGATTATCAGAAAAACCTTTGCCATGGGCTTTCCCCGTAAATCCACGGAAAGACTGTTGTGAAAAAGCATGGGCAGTTTTTCCGTAAATCCACGGAAGTTTCTCGTCTTCTTTTAACAGACTCACCTCAGAGCCAATTACCAATGAGTACATAGGCTGACCAGAAAAAGGGATCAGCAAAGTCTTTTTTGTTTAAAAGGTTTAATTGTGCCTGGCGCAGGGCTTCTGCTTTAGTTAGTCCAGATTGTCCTAAATTTTTATACACATCGATCATCAGCTGCTTAGCCACTTCATCCTTAACAGACCAAAGTGTGGCCAACGTGGAACGGGCCCCCGAGCGCACCGCTAATCCAGCCAAACCTAGCAAGGCCCGATCATCCCCTGTAGCAGTTTCACAGGCACTCAAGGTTAACAACTCAATCGCCTGACTACGGTCTGTTTCTCTACGTTCCAGGAGTTCCGACAGTTCATTGATATTGATCGCCCCATCCCAGGTCAGGAAAAAAGTTTGGCTAAAATCAGAGCTAAACTGACCATGACTTGCCAAGTGAAGAATATTGACTTGGCGAGCGGCCAAGCTTTCGCGTAAGGCTTGACGCGTAAACTGTTGATCTAATAGCTGAGATGACGGAAATAGCTTACTGATATTGGCCACCTCTTCTTTAACTGCAGGCAATGCAGCAAAACGGCCACGAGCTTGACTAATACCAGCAACAATCCCCCTAGCATCTTGGCTATCTAATGCATTAGCAGGTAGAAGCTTTAAACCAGGGGATAGGGCAACAGCATATTTTTCAATTAGGTACTGCTGTCCATCGTGGAGAGCGGCCATGGGCAAATTGCGTAGCAGACCGTCTAAAACAAATACCAGTGTTTGATCCGACTTGAGGATACCAGCGTCTTCTGCCGGACGGATCAACCAGCTATACAGGGTTTGAGCATAGCTTAACTGTTCCTGGAAATCGGTAGATGGATGCAAGCTCGCCAAAAATGAACGCAGTGTTACCTCAAGAGTCGTGTATTCAATCTTGGTTTCGTAAACTTGCAGCGGCTGCTCGAACTGAGAGTAAATGACCGCCAATCGATCATCCAGAATGATGGCATAAACAACTGTAGCGTTGGGATCAATTTGCTCCACGTTACTACTCTCGATGTCGATACAAGCTTCCCGGAAGAAATTATCTAATGCAGCTATCTGCAGGTTTTCTAAAACGAGTCGTGCTTTTTCTAAAGAGTCCTGACTACCTTCTATTAGGAGTTGGGAAACAAGATCTCGATAAACGGGCTCGACCTGCTCTCGATAAGAAAATTGAATATCTTGATTGATCGCTAGCAGATCCCCTCTTAAAAGCTGAAGGGCTTCCACAGCCTTGGTATAAGCTTCGATTGATGATTGTAATTCTCCCTGCTGCTCAAATAGCTTTCCCAGTTGCCAGGCTGACTGAGCAATGATGTCTACTGACTGAATTGATTCGGCTATGGCAAGGGATTTTTGGGTCAGATTAAGGGCATCGGTAGATTGTTGGTTCTGACGATAAAGCTGTCCCAACTGAAAGAGAGAATACGCTTCTGCACGCTGATCTTTGAGTGCTTTTGCGGCCTGAGCACCATTGGTCAATAGCTGATGTATTTGAGATGCAGATAGGGGCTGAGCATCGCGGGGGAGGCGGGCCAGGTGGTGAGCCAGGTTCACCGTACTGTATATGGTTGTCCGGCTCAGGGGCAGGGTAACAAGCTGTGTTTGAATTTGCTCTGTGATTTTTGGAATCGCGATGGTGTCGTTGAGTTCAATATAGGTGGAGAGTTTATCTAAACGAGCCTGGAGCTGATCGAGGGGAGTGAGCGCCGCGTCCTCTGCAGCCTGGAAGTACTCTAGTGCCTTATGGGGTGACTCTATCCTGGCGACCAATTTACCAATACTTAAGAAAATAGAACTGAGTTCAGATTGAGATGCCTCTAAATCGCGGGCAATTTCAAGACTTTGGGCCAGAGCGTTATAACTCTGCTGGGGAGAACCGATCAGCTGTAACGCTTGCCCCAAACTGCGCAGAGCGGCAATTTTTAACTCACCATCAGGCATCGTATCCAACTGTTGCGTAATGGTTTGCAACTGTTGTTTGGCACGTCGGTAAAACCCTAACGTTTGTAATGCCTGGGCCTGATTAATGCGAGCCCCCAACACACCTGCTGTGTCACCGACTTGGAGATAGTACGTCTCCGCCTTTTGCCACAGATCTAGAGCCGCTTTAGCCTGCCCACTATGGTTAAGGAGAAGGCTGGCTTGCGTATTCAGAGTTTGAGCCCAAAGAATGGGTTCTGCAAGGGAGGCGCTCTCTAGCAACGTGCGACTATTTTCAATTGCTTGATGGGCCTGGTCCCAGTTATTGAGCGCTTGATGGGCAGAGGCAATCCCATTCCAGCCCATGACTTGACGGGCTAGATCTCCCTGTTGAGCAGCCTGCTGGACTGCCATTTGCCATTGTATAACAGCAGTGGCGAACTGTCCTGAGCGGTAGTAAGTGCGTCCGGCAGCCAGGGGGTCTGTCTCAGGGGAAATCTGCAACGCAGCGGGTACAACATCTTCGGTAACGGCTGGAACAGGTAAAACAAGGGGGCCAAGGGCGATCGCAACTGCCCCCAAAAAACCCAATACCCCAATCCCAAACCAACGGAGTCCTTTAAAGTAGAAAGACAAACGCGCCATAGCCTGACTTTTGCCCTAATGCAACCAGAATTTTCCTAAAGCAACAATAGCGTTAAGCAGATAAAAGCATCCTTTTTCTCCCATAATTTAACGAGGCGATAATGAACAGGTAGCCCTGAAATTGGGTGGAACAGTGGCATTAGCTGTAACTAGCTCAACTTGACCCAGCTCATTCTTGTACCAGACATTGGCCTCCGCTAATGTCGCATCAGTGGAAACATCCGGTACCTCAACCTGCACGTCACCCTGGGTGGGGTTGAGAAAAGCAGTGAGGTCGCGGGTATCAGTCCAGGTGAGAGCTTGACTCATATTCTCAGTCGGGACCACAGGAACGCCCCCTCGCCCCGTGGCAACAAACCGATTACTCCCCCCCGTACATCCTTGAGCAACCTGGTTACTCGTATCAGCCAAGCTTGCAGGCAATTCTACCAAACCGGCATCTGGTTGGACATCAAAGTTACTAATGGCAACCGTACCACTAAGACCAAACTCAGAACTTGCGGTAATGTCGTTATTTGGGGTGAGTTGCCCACGGAACACTAACCCAAACAGCCCCTTGGTCGTAATATCAATGTTGCCACCACTTCCAAATACTGCATTGGCAACAATGTCACTGTTCTCTAAACCAACTATCACAGGAGCCGTTAGGGTAATGTTTCCCCCTGTTGCCATGCCCGTGGCACTGGTAATAATTTGACTATTCTGACGCAGCAAGATAACGTCAGTTGCCATGATGTTGAGATCCCCTTCATTACCTCCAGTTACCTTAGCCTGAAGGGTGCCATTGTTCAGAGAGAGTCTCTCAGTAGAAATCGTTAAGTTACCCGCAGCACCGCCATCAAGGCTATTGACTGAGACACTGCCCCCATCACGAACCGTAATCTGGTTACCGATGAGATTAACTGAACCCGCATCGGCACTGGTTCTCGAACCAGACATAATACCGCTACCCAGGAAATCATTTGTCGATTGTCCTATGACCTCAATGTCATCGGCACGAATCGTTACGCTTCCTGCATTACCAGTTCCATCCGTAGACGCTGTAATTTGCCCACCGTTATACACAGTTAAGCGATTTGCTTCAATATCTAACGACCCACCATTGCCCGTCGAACCAGTCACTGCATTGGCCACTAAACCACTGACTGCCCCAGTAAAATCTATAATCGGATCAGCAACGTCTATTTCATCCGCTCGAATAGTAATATTGCCCCCATCCCCATCTCCAACTGTGTTGACAGCGACTTTACCCCCCTGCACAACACTTAATCGCGGAGTGGTGATACTCAAGTTGCCAGCATTACCAGTGGAGCCAGGTTCAGCCGTAGAAAATAGACCACTTGACAAAGGTCCCGCTACAGATGTGTTAAATCCAGTGATTTCCACGAAGTCTGTTGCCACCACGACTAACTCACCAGCATCACCACCTGCCCCCTGAAGCGGCCCTGTGCCTATCTGGGCTCCATCACGTAGGACTAAAGAGCCAACATTCAGTTTTAAATCACCCCCATTTCCAGCATCAGAGCCTACTCCAAACACATCATTAGTCAACCGTGAAATACCCTGAGCAATTAATTGATCAGCAGTAATTTCAATATCTCCTCCTCGTCCAGTGCCAAACGTGCCTGAACTAAGAACAGTTGCAGCTTCATTTCCGTCAGGATTACCCAAAAGAAAAATCTCGTTTGCGTTGATGGTCATACCACCACTAACACCTGAAGCCTCAGTATCGGTGATGATCCAAGCGGCTTGACTCAGTAATAACTGACTGACATCAAGCACCAAATGGTTACCTCGTCCCTCATCAAAAACATTCACGAAGATAGCACTGGTAATATCGCTGCTATTTGTACCCGTCACCTCTAACTGTTCAGACGCTCGAATGGTCACCGTTCCACCATCGATTGGTCCCAGATTAGAGGCTTCCAAAGTAGCATTATCAAGTAACCTCACATTACGCCCCTGTATTTGGAATCTACCACCGCCATCACCACTGACATCAGCATCGGTGCCTTGGTCGAGGGTAATATCCTGAAAAGAGTTTGCTTTGGTGTAGGCCAGCAAAAAAGTATCTAAATCCAGACCAACTTGACTACCGGAGGCTACGCTACCTAGAGATAACATTCCTTCAGGGGCGTTCAAGAGACTTTCTGTAAACTGAAGATCTCCCCCTAAAAATCCTAGGGATTCTCCTGGATTAACCACTAGACTTCCTTGCTCCACAGTAATTGGCCTGGCAACATTGCCAAACTGTAGGCCTACTGGCACACTCATTGACAACAAAGGAGCATCTCCAGGCTCACGGCTGCTAAAACTCAGACCACCATTGAATAAAACACTTTCTGCTGTACTGGCAAAAAATGAGCCTGGCAACAACAAATCGACATTAGCGCCAAAGGTAATGCCGTTGGGATTAATCAGAAAGAAATCTGGATTGTTACCACCAGTTAGCTGTAATCGTCCATCTATTAAAGAGAGATTTGTACCGGTTACGCGACTAATAACAACATCTACAGTGCTCTGAGTGCCATCTAACTGAAATAGAACATCAGCTGTATTCGGTGAAAATTCTTGAAAACTATGGAACAGTGTGGTCAGTTGCTGACTACCTCCAGTGACTATAAAAGAAGCATTGCCTGAAACGGTCGTACCCACCGTTCCATCGGAAACTACGTTTTGGCCATAGCTAGGGCTAACATATACCAAAAACCCGAGCATACCCAGCAAACCCACACGCCAGGCAAATAGTCCATTGCTCATATCTACAGGTCAGTACCCATATAGCAGCTTAATTCTAGGCCCATAATACCCGCTGTCTCAATGATTAATCAGGGGCTAGGGTTCAAGTTTGCACCCATTCCCTCTGTAGAGTAGCAAAAATAGCGATGCGATCGCACCAAAGCCGTTACCCTAGAATTCGACGATTCACGACAACCCCTATGCCGGCCTCCCTGCTCTCCCTTAAGGATATCGATAAAGTGTATCAAAACGGTACAGTCGCTTTGCAGGGGCTCCATCTAGATGTCAAACCGGGGGAATTCATTAGCCTGGTGGGGCCATCGGGCTGTGGAAAAAGCACCGTGCTGCGTTTAGTGGCCGGGTTGGGTGCCCCCACAGGCGGCATTATAGACTGGCAAGACCCTAGCCAGCAGCGGCATCTAGCCTTTGTATTTCAAGATCCCGCCCTCATGCCCTGGGCCAGCGTTGTGGACAATATTCATCTCCCTCTCAAGCTAAAGGGGCAGTCATTACGTTCTGTGCGGGCAAGCATTCAAGAAACCATCAACACCGTTGACCTCTCCGGCTGCGAACACAGATATCCTCGCCAGCTATCAGGGGGGATGAAAATGCGCGTATCCATTGCCCGAGCACTGGTCACTAAACCTCAAATACTGCTAATGGATGAACCCTTTGGTGCCCTGGATGAAATGACCCGTAGCCGTTTGAACAGTGACCTGCTGCATCTATGGGAAGCCAAACATTGGACCGTCTTATTTGTCACCCACAATATTTATGAAGCAGTCTATCTCTCCACACGGGTTATCGTTATGGCCGCTTGCCCTGGCCGAATTGTGGCAGATATTCCCATTGAAGCAGCCTATCCCAGAACAGATTCGTTTCGCACATCGTCACAGTTTAATCATTATTGTCGCGAGATTATGGCCGCTCTATCGCAAGAAGAAGGTGTGAGTGTAGGATAGCGTACATCAGAGAGGGAATCAAAAACAGGTGTTTAAGCAGAGAAAACCAGCAGCTGTGTGGAATTGGCTAGCTCCAGCATTGGCAGGCATTACAGCCGTCATTGGTTGGGATATTTTTGTCCGCGCCACCCATACTCCACCCTATCTCTTACCAGGACCAGGGCTAGTGATTAAAACTCTCATAGAAGAATGGGGAGATTTGTTCCCATCACTGTTGATCACAGTTCAAATCACCGTGATGGCTTTTTTAGCTGCTGTGATTTCAGGCTTGTTGATTTCTGTTTTATTTGCCCAAAGCAAGTGGGTGGAGCGCAGTTTTTTTCCCTATGCGGTGATCTTGCAGACAACGCCAATTGTTGCGATCGCACCCCTAATTATCATTTGGCTACAAAACAACACCTTTATGGCCCTGGTGGTATGCGCCTGGATTGTGGCCTTTTTTCCCATTGTGTCCAACACCACCCTGGGTCTCAACAGCGCTGACCACAACCTCCAGAATCTGTTTGAAATCTATGGAGCATCTCGCTGGCAAACCCTAATTCATCTGCGTTTACCCAGTGCTTTACCCTATTTTCTAGGGGGTTTGCGCATCAGCGGCGGTCTCGCCCTAATTGGGGCAGTCGTCGCTGAATTTGTGGCGGGCACTGGCGGTAGCCGTTCTGGCATTGCCTATCAAATCCTAATTTCTAGCTTTAACCTGCAAATTCCTCGCATGTTTGCCGCTCTGTTAATGACGACAGTGCTAGGGGTGGCTATTTTTGTTGGGTTAACGGTTCTGTCTGATCGCCTGCTCCGGCATTGGCATGAGAGCGCGGTTCGGCGCGAAAATTAACGTAAACGACATTAGCTACTGAAAATGGGGAGTAGGGAGTGGGGAACGGAATGATGTCAAAAACTGGATTTGTTGCTATTCCTGATGAAGACCATTATTGGTTAGCCAATGGTCGAATACCGGTTTGTTTTTTAGAGAATGATACGGATCTCAAGCCGATACCCTCGTTACAGGCATTTCCGCATCAAGAAGACCTAGTGGCGGTGGATGTCGAGGTGCGGGGGGGAGCGATCTCAAGTATCAGGCCAACGGGCGCAACAGATTTCCCCCCCCAACCGACCATAGAACGACAAGTAGATCTACAACAAGGTTTAATTTGGCCTGGCTTTGTTGATATGCACACCCATTTGGACAAGGGGCATATCTGGCCACGCTGCCCTAACCCCAACGGCACATTTATGGGAGCCTTAGAAACTGTACGACAGGACCATGGCAACTGGCACCCTGACGAACTGTATCAGCGCATGGAATTTGGTTTGAAATGCAGCTATGCCCACGGCACCCAGGCTATTCGCACCCATTTAGACAGCTTTGGCCCCCTAGGCAAAACCAATTTCACCGTATTTGACCAGCTGCGACGTCAGTGGAGCGATCGGCTCACCTTACAAGCTGTCTGCCTCGTATCCCTCGATTATTTCCTGACCCCCGACGGTGAGCCTTTAGCTCAGCTAGTGGCCAATTTTGGCGGCATCCTCGGCGGCGTAGCCTACATGAATAAAGACATCATCGCCCAATTAGATCAGGTCTTTACCCTGGCCCAACGCTATGGTCTGAATCTCGATTTCCATACAGATGAAAGCCTCGACCCAGAGGATATAACCCTGCGCTATGTGGCAGAAGCCGCATTACGCCATGACTTTCAAGGCTCAATTACCTGCGGTCACTGCTGTAGCCTATCGGTTCAGTCCCCTGAAGTCGTCGAAAAAACCCTCTCACTGGTCAAAGCTGCCAATATCGGCATTGTTAGCCTGCCCATGTGTAATCTGTATCTGCAAGATCGCCGGCCTGCTTACACGCCTCGCTACCGTGGGGTGACCATCCTGCATGAACTGCATCACTACGGCATACCCATAGCACTTGCTAGCGATAACTGCCGAGATCCGTTCTATGCCTATGGCGATCATGATGGGTTAGAGGTGTTTAAACAATCAGCTCGCATTGGTCACCTCGATCGTCCATTTACCCACTGGCCCAAAAGTCTAGCCAGTCGCCCTGCCCAACTCATGGGTCTAGCCAATATGGGAACGTTAGCCCCCGGCAATTGGGCCAGTCTAATTTGCTTTAAGGCCCGGACGTTGAATGAATTAGTAGCCAGGGCCCAGTGGGATCGAGTAGTGCTCCACCAAGGGAAACAAATTGATACAACGTTACCCGACTACAGCGAGCTAGATACCTTGTTCACATGAGCATGACTAACGTGAGCATAACTAGGCTCAACGTCGAATCTAGATGCGGCCTTCCAAGCCCACAATACGTCCAGCTAGACGATCTAATGAAATTTCTGCTGCTTCAGCCACTTGCGGATGGCTATCCTTGGCCAAATATCGTAAGGCTGATGTCCCCTTCTCGCTAGGCATATTGCCTAAGGCTTCGGCTAATCGCTGGCGTACGAGCCAATCGTCAGATTGAGCAAACGCCAAAATTTCATCCAGGGCTTCTAGGTCACCGATTTCCCCAAAAGCAGCAATGGCCGCTTGTTGCAGAATCACCTCTGGGCTATGGAGAGCCTGAATCAGAGCATCATGGGCACGGGGATCTTTGAGATTGCCCAAGGATACCGCTGCACTAAAACGTACCAGCCAATCGGTGTCTTCATAGAACGAATGAATCAGGGGTTCAAATGCGCGGGGATCTTCCAAATAGCCCAAGGCACCTGCCGCATCTGCACGGATTCCATAGTCTGGATCAGACTCTAAGATTTTGACTAAAAGGGGAAAACTTTCGTCAGTCTGCTTCACACCCAACGCAAAAATTGCCATTGAGCGAACCTGCTGATTATCATCATCCAGAACCAACTTAATCAGCTCTAATGCATCCGGCCCCGGTACGTCTCGCAAAGCTGCCAGCGATAGCTTTTTATCTTTGAGATCGCCAGTTTTAAGTTTCTCAGCAAGAACGACGAGATCGAGCATGACATCGTTAGTAGGGTCTTATACGAAATTAATTATAGATAGGATTTTAAGTGTGTGGAACCATTAATGCTAGGCACTGGGTTTGATCCCATCACATTTTATAGGGCTGCGGTGAGCCCAATGCACACCTACATATCCTAAAAAAATATTAGGGTGAAGCAGCGAGTTCACTGTTTAAGGTTAAGGGGAATTTGATTAGAAAAGTGCGGAATTCCGAACAGGGTCTCTGAAGAAACCAATACAGAGAAATCACAACCAGCGTTTTATACCCACGTTGGCCATTGGCTTTCTGACAGCACCTGTAATATTAGTTAAAGGACTCTGCACCATGGCTTATTTGGCTCACAACAAACGTAACAAACGTCGTAACCGCCATCGCTTTGCTCCTGCGCCCAATGGCAAGCCCAGACGTACACGTTCTGGCGGTGCTCGGTAAAATTTCTGTTTTTGTTAACATTAGCTGCGGGGCAGAGTTGTTATAGCTAGTGATGTGAATAGACCTTTTGGAGTATTAACTCGTGAGGGACTTTTCACTAGATCAATTGAACAACCTACCCTAATGCTAACCATGACTACCCATAATGTTCTGCAGTTTATGCAGAAAACCGCTGGCAATACCGCACTCCAGAAGCAGCTTGAGCAATTGCTTGGCTGCGGGGACGGCGACATTAGTTCCAGCGTCAACCTTGATCCCGAAGAATCGTTAGCCCTTAGCCAGCGGGCTCCTAAAGTGATTGAATTAGCCGCATCCATGGGCTACCAGTTTTCTAACGATGAACTACTGTCAGTTATTGATGCATTTAGACAGCATCAAAATGGCACCCTGTCTGATGAAGATTTTGCCAATTTTCTAGGGATCAGATCAGGAGAAAGTGTACGCCCAGCCGTGCAGAATAACGTGAAGCGTCTTGCCAACTATCTATCTAAAACTTACTTGGGTGTACATCTGTCTTAACGATGCATCCCATCAGCACTGTCCAAATCGCCTGGGTTTTCAAAAGCAACGGTTGAAAGCTCAGGTTTCTTTATTGGTTTAAATAAGGAATGGAACCGTCATGTAGCCTCAATAATGCCTAAACAATTCTCACTCTCATGAAAAAAGTGTTATGTCGTCACAACAAAATGAACAACAGAAAAAATTAGGCATAGAGAATATTTTTTTACGTAACACTGCCTTGAGAAACGTAACGACGCTGGATCAGAAATCCTACCTTCGTTAGAGTGTCATTGGACTATACATGGTCCTGATATCGTAGCAGGCGATTACTCTAGCTAGTGTATGTAGGCTGAGTTTTCAAGGCTAATCACTCTGGATATGGTGAATCCCAGGGAAAGTCTATCGCCAGTCTCTTTTTAGAAGATTTTTGTCTATAGTGCAGTGTCACATAACATGGTTAATTTCCATTCTGTGACGACATCATTCTCTGATAATCAAGGGTTGATGCCGTCGTCTGAGGTACTTTCATCTGAGGTGCCCTCGTCTGAAGTATATGTATGTGTTCATGGGCACTTTTATCAGCCGCCTCGAGAGAATCCCTCACTAGAAGTAGTTGAGCGACAGTCAGGTGCAGCCCCTTTCCATGATTGGAATGAACGGATTTTGCGTGAGTCCTATCGCCCTAATGCATTTGCCCGCATCATGGATCACCAGGGCCAGATACTGCAAATTATCAACAACTATGAGTTTATTAGTTTTAATATTGGCCCTACGCTGATGAGCTGGCTAGCTCGCCACGATATTGAAACATACCGACAAATTTTGGCCGCTGATAAACGTAGTTGCGATCGCAATAACGGCCACGGTAATGCCATTGCCCAAGTCTATAACCACATCATTCTGCCCCTGGCCAACGAACGTGACAAGCTCACCCAGGTGCGATGGGGCATTGCAGATTTTCGTAAGCGATTTAATCGTGATCCCGAAGGCATGTGGCTGGCGGAGACAGCGATTGATCAAGATACACTGCGGGTCTTAATCCAAGAGGGCATTAAGTTCACCATTGTGGCTCCGTCCCAGGTACAGCGTTGTCGTCAGATGGCAACTGGGGATCAGGCCGCCGGAGAATGGCATCAGGTGGGTGGCGGCCAGATTGATCCCACCCGTCCCTATCGCTGTTTTGTGCCAGGTTTACCGGCAGGGCAAAACTACATTGATATTTTTGTCTACGACGGGCCGATTTCTGGGGACATGGGCTTTAGTGATATTTTGCAATCGTCCCAGTCCTTTGCTGACCGCATCGGCCAGGCCATTCGTGGCGAGCGCAAAGGGGCTCAGTTAATTTCCGTCGCCACCGATGGAGAAACCTTTGGTCACCACCGTGGTGGGGCAGAACGTGCCTTAGCCTATGCTCTGCAACATGAGTTTATGGATCGGGGTTGGAATGTCATTAGCTATGCCCGGTATCTCAGCCTATTTCCCCCCACCTGGGAGTTGGAACTGAAACCGGTCACGGCTTGGAGCTGTGCCCACGGTGTGGAGCGCTGGCAAAGTGACTGTGGCTGCGGTGGCGGTGGTGAGTGGCACCAACAATGGCGTGCCCCATTGCGTCAGGCCCTAGATTGGCTGAGGGATGAGCTGATCGAGATTTACGAAATTACTGGGGAAGATCTGTTTAAGGATGCTTGGGCGGCACGGGATAGCTATATCAATATTATTTGCGATCGCACCCCCCTCACCATCGAACAATTTTTCGCCAAACATCAGCACCATGAGCTGACACAGGTTGAACGCACAGATGCTTTGTCTCTCTTAGAGATGCAGCGCCATGCCATGCTGATGTATACCAGCTGTGGTTGGTTCTTTGAAGAAATTTCCCGTCCAGAAGGCACCCAGGTGCTCCGTTACGCAGCCCGTGCCATTGAACTAGCGGAAGAAATCTGCGGTGAGTCGCTAGAAGAAGACTTTATTGCCAAGCTAGCCCTGGCCCCCAGCAATATCCCCCTATTTAGGGATGGTGCTGGGGTTTATCGAGCCCAGGTACGCCCTGCCCGCATCAGTGTCGAGCAGGTGGTGGCCCACTACGCAATGTCCTCCTTGTTTCACACCTATCACCGCGAACAGCGTCTGTACTGCCATACGCTAACGCACCAGGACTATCAAAAACAGACCATGGGAGCCCTCACCCTAGCCCTGGGTCAGGTGACCATTGTGTCAGAAATCACCCAGGCAAAGGGCTGTTATACCTTTGCCGTATGTCATCTAGGGGGCCAAGAATTCCTGTGTGGCATTCGCCCCTTCAAAAATCGAATTGCCTATGCCCGGGCTAAAGAAGCCGTACTCAGAATTTTTGCCCAGGGCAGCATTGTCCAGACAATTGATGCCATCCAGACTCAGTTTGGAGAGTACACCTTTAACTTACAACAGCTGTTTAGTGAAGAACGACAGCACATTATGCAGCTGCTGAGCCAAAATACCTTGGATCAGCTTAACCAGCTGTATACCCAAATTTATCGGGAAAACTATGGCGTGCTCATGGCTTTTCATCGGGAAAGCATGGATGTTCCCCGAGAACTACAGGTAGCTGCCGAAATCACCCTTAGCCACCGTGTTATCGACGTTTTACGACGTTTAGAACAAGACCTTAGTGATATTGACGAACACATTTTAGCCATCAGCACAGGCTATCTAGGGGAGCTAGAGGGTATCGCTATTGAAGCCAATCATTTGCGATGTCACCTCACCCTACCCCAAGCGACACCGATTTTAGAGGGCTTAATCTTACAAGCTCTACGTCAAACATTGCAGATTGAAACTGATGCGACGCATCAAGCCTGTACCCTCGCCGTCAATCCAATTGCTATTCAAGGCATTAAACGATTAATTGTCTTGGGAACTAACTTGGGACTCAATCTCAATTTAGAGCGATCCCAGGAGGTGTATTACAACTACGTACAACAATGCCCGCCCATACCCAGCCTAGGACAGGCACTGGGCATCGTAGAATCAGCGTAGAATCAAGCCCGGAGGGAGCTTACCCAGCCTTTATCGCAGCCTTTATCGCTGATAAAGGCTTTATCGCTGATAAAGCACGCGAGCTTCAAATCCTAATCGGCGAGCTTCCCGCACTCGGGCAACCGCATCAGCATGACTGCCATAACGCCCAATGTTAATAAACTCACCCTGACGTACATAGTCTATGGTGGCATTGCCAAAGGATTGTTGAACTTGTCCTAACTTTCTACGTGACTCGATAACGGCAGCCACATAGGGCGTATCATCTCCCTGCTCATTGCCACCATTGCGACCATCTTCTACGACCACATCAACTGTATTGGGGTTGAGCCCCAGGATATCGAGGGTTTGTGGGCCAGCCACACCGGTCACCGGCAAATCGTACAGCTGCTGAAACTCTGCCACAGCAGCCTGGGTCATGGGGCCATAGGCACCATCGACCGGACCTGTTTCAATCCCGTTACGATTCAAAGCTTGTTGCAATGCAGCGACGGCCTCGCCCGAATCACCCGGCCCAAGGGAAGGTGTCGTCACGGACCGAGGCACCCCACTAGGACTAGGCAGTGGCGGTGGTCCTGGTGGGGGTGGTAAGCGCTGCTGAGCATTACCAGGCGACCCTAGAAGTAGAAAAATACTGCTAACGACGACAGCTGTCAGTAACTTAGGCATCACAATAATCCCTGACTATAATGCGACAGATGCTAACTCAGCGTACAAACAGCTGCTCAGCCATATACGCTCATGCCAGCTCAGTGGATATCAGTCCCGCTCAGCTGGATGGCGTATATATTAGCGGATGATCACCGAAATTGTACTGATTAGCGTGGCAATCACTCCCATTTAATCCCGCAGCACCCGTGCGTCATAACCAAGGTCACTGGCGAAATCAGCCCAAGTACCAGCATCGGACTGGTCGAAAAAGCGTCCAATGCTGATATATTCGCCTAGATTATTCCGCTCCACCGTGGCATTGGGAAAATCTTCTTGAACCTTACTTAGCTGAGATGGGCCGGCAATAATCGCGGCAACATAACGTCCCCGAGGAGACCGACTACTGTCAGCATCACGAATAGAGCTGTCCCCAGTAGTACCGGCGCTAAATCCCATATCGATCAAGGTGGTTCGATCGGCAATGCCATCAACCGGTAGATCTGCTGTTCGCTCGTAGGTTCTGATCGCTTGCTCAGTCTGAGCGCCATAAACACCATCTGCCTCCAGATTGAAGCCAAAGGTTCTGAGTACTCGCTGTAGAATTCGCACATCGTCTCGACTGGAAGCAGGCGTAATGCGATCAGAACTAATTGCCCCGTGCACAGGATGGGATAGGCCGACAGGTAAACGCGACAGGTCAACCCCGAGCAAATCTAAGGTTTCCGCATCAGCAATGCCGGTCACATCGAGACGGCGAATACGTTGGAACTGTCGTACTGCTTGGGTAGTGGCTGGACCATATACGCCATTGATGGCAACAGGAAACAACCCGATACTGTCTAGCTGTCGCTGTAGCTCTAGCACAGCAGGGCCCCGATCGCCTTCCCGAAGACGGAGCCGACTTTGGGCAATTAAAACAGACCCATCAAATCGGGTTGGAATCTGCGCCATAGAAGGCACACAGCTTAACAACCAGACACCCACAAGCAGCTTGACACTGAGGCGAGCAGTATGACGAATGGTGGGCAAAAAAACCGAAACGCTCATGGCTTGTTGTCCTAATGTCATCATTTCTAACAAATACAACATCCGGCTAAGTGAAATTACGCCCAGATTTTCTCCGATATGCGCGATATGTCTATTAAATCACCTGCCTAAGGAATATAAGCCTTCGTCAATATCAGCACGCATAATTACGTAAAAATATCAGCTATTTAAAGCTGGTATGGGGGCAATTTTGCCTTGGTGTGATCCTTGGACACCCACCTATGGTTTCAGGTGTTTTGTCCTAAGATTAGAACCAATCGATAAACGAATACTGGGAAAGCAATCGGTTTTAGCTACAATAAGCGGAAACAAAGCGTGAAAATTTGTAACACATTCCGGATTGAGCTATTTTAATTGGCTTAAGCGCTTGCCATCAATGCTCATATTTTCCAGCTGTTACCTCTAATAAAACCTGGTTCCAGCCTGGCATTCTTACAGCAAATAGGGCTAACCCATATTGTTCAACCTGCGACATGTGGCTGTAGTTGTCCCATGCCCTATGTTTGTCGTATCTGGCTGTAACAAATCCTGATGTCCTCCTAGTCCTATCTCGCTAAGACCGTATGCTAAAACCTCGACTTCGTCGTGCCTCAAGACGGCTACTGCTGTACCGAGAACAACGTTACCCCAATATTGAGCGGATTGGGGTAACCCATTCCCATTGGGGAGACCTCTATCACATCTTACTGACCATTTCCTGGCCGGCTTTTATCATGCTGGTCAGCGGTTGCTATCTACTGGTGAATAGTCTGTTTGCCATGGCCTATGGTCTGGATGCGAATGCGATCGCAAACATTCGAGATGGTCACTTTCAGGACTTATTTTTCTTCAGCGTTCAGACCATGGCCTCCATCGGCTACGGTGCCATGTACCCCACCAGTACATACACCCACTGGCTAGTGGTGATCGAGGCAATTTTTGGTGTGTTTTTCATCGCGGTCACTACGGGGCTGGTATTTGCCCGCTTCTCCCTGCCCACCGCTCGAATTCTATATAGTCGTGTCGCAGTGGTAGCCCCCTTTAATGGCGTCCCCACATTGATGTTTCGCACTGCCAATGAGCGCCGTAACTACATACTAGAGGCGCAGCTGTGGGTTACCCTCGTTCGGGATGAAACCACTGAAGAAGGTGAGTACATTCGCCGCTTCCACGATCTCCCCCTGGTCCGTTCCCATACACCCGTATTTAGCCTCTCCTGGACCGCCATGCACCGCCTGACCAGCGATAGCCCATTCTATGGTGAAACCCCAGAAACATTACGCCAAAACCGAGCTGAGATTATTGTTACCCTCACCGGTTTAGATGAAACTTTATCCCAGACAATCCACGCACGCCACTCTTTCAGTGCATACGACATCTACTGGAATCATAAGTTCGTAGATATTATTTCAACCAATGATAAAGGTCGCTCTGTCGTGGACTACAATCATTTTCACTCGATTGAGCCCGTGGAACAACATAGTACAGCCCATCGAAATCCTCAAGAGCAACTCACCAGCTGGACATCCCATTAAACCAATAGGTGCCCCTGATACCTGAAGATTTGCCCCCTCACAGTAAAGGGCCAGAGGACATCATTGTTGTTGATGCCCTCTGGCCTTAATACTCTGATTTTTAACCTGGGACCCCCTTATGGTTCCATTACAACGCTTTTGCCTAAACCAGCAGGGTGAAAAGCTTCACCATCAGCTTTGTACGATTGATAGGCTTACTGATATAAAAGGAAGCACCACACAGTTTGGCGCGAATACGGCCAATAAGGTTGGCTTTCCTAGCCATCAGAATAATCGGTACATCCTTATACTGGGGATGCCGACGCAGGTGAGAGCATAGGTCAAATCCGTCCAAACCTTCCATCGCGGTGGTCAGCATAATCAAATCAGGCTGACACTTTGCCAGGTCTGCTACGGCTGTAGCCACGTCATCCACTGATGTAATGGAAAAGACCGTGTCTTCTAGAAACTCTCTCAGCTCCCGCAAGGATTGGCTATCAGAATCAATACAAACGAGCTGATACGAAGGAGATCCACCCCCTGCAACCATTTGAGCAGGATTAAACGTATCAGGGCTCAGTACCTGTAAAGAGGACCCAAATGTGCTGGAAGACGACGCCTGATTGAGCAGGGTATCAATATCACTCTTTGGCTGAACCAGTTGATCAATAACGTTTCCTGGCTCAGGCATAACGACCTCCTGTTGTTTAACAGGAGGTGGCGTATTCCGCTTGGATGAAAAGGTTTCTGCCTCTTGATGACATTGCTCAACCAATGTACGAATATCTAGCGTACAAAAAGCTGGGTAATCAACAATATTGCTAAAGTTATTAACCTCATAGCTGCCTCGGCTAACCCTTAGTAGCGATGTGACTGTAGTCACTGCCAAAGCACGAATAAACTGCCCTGCTTGGTCAAAAGTGATGTGCTCTTGCTCTACGAGCCAACGAATAGCTCGATAGTCAGCAGTCAAATCATTGCCCTGGTGCGTATATTGCCGATGGTAGAGCTGCAGCTGGGCTAGAACCAAATCGGAAATTGCGTCAGGAAACAGCTGGCGTCCTTCAAATCTCAGTGCATCGAATCCATTCTGAGAACTCGTTGCAAACAGGAGCTTACCCCGCTGTAGCCATAGAGACCAACGAACATCATTGGAAACCACCAAGAGTTCGCCACTCACTTGACGCCCGACAAGCTGAGCTAGCAACGTGAGCGGATGTAATGTTTTTTGTGTAATAGTGCCTGCTAAAACCATGGGAAGAGTTCCGGTCAAAGAACGGTATTCGAAGGGGTAAAAATCAGATAGAGCAGCGATGGATGATGACTTAAGGACTAGTGGAAACAGATTCGATACAGTCGTGACAATATCGAAATTGCAGTCTCTTCCTGGTGTCGTTATCCAAGCAATTAAAAAGAAATTAATTGCCTTGCACTCTCTTGATATAAATAAAGATGAGAAGTAATTAACAACTAAGTAGATACACCTATATTGAAATTAAGCTCAAGCTGATCCAGGCACAGAATCTGTATTTTCCTAGAGTTTCTTTCAAATTGAACTTAACGACAATCGAAGAACACAAGCTTGAACGATTCATTTCACGGTTATATTGACTAATTTCAATCAACTGTTTTAGAAATGCAAGTATTTTCGTAGGAACTGGTCGAAAGTTTATATGTTTTGCCTTAGCAGTTTATATAAATCAAATTTTAAAATTTGATGTTTCAATTGATGCACCTTCCGGATATGTACGTAAATCGTATTTTTAATGATGCCATGCTTAGATCACATCCAATGTAAGACTTAGTTTTTAGAAGGCTCAGGCATTTGAACGGTTCCTTAAAATTACAGTAAACCTCATATACAGACTTCCAAACATACGTAGGTAGATGGCTCTTTTCTAACAGAATACCCAGCCACCAACCAGGTCTTTTCAGTCCATATTTATACGCACTTTTGCTGATAAAAGTGCATTTCTAGCAAGGTGTCATGGACATATTCCTTCAACAGCCATGAAAGTGTCCGCCGAACTGTCTCACAAACATCGGTATATTTGACCAAGGAGAACAACTCCGCAGAGAATCTTAGTAGACCTTGACACCTCTAGCCTGCTCCATCAAACATTGATGGGTACTCTTTTCTACCTCCTTGGGTTGCGGCTGACGCTGCACATAGGTCCCGTCTGACTGCATCTCCCAAGCCTGACGATTGTCGGCAAGACAAATATCCAAAATATTGCTCAGCTCTCGGCGTAAATGCGGGGCTAGAATCGGTGTCACAGCTTCAACTCGGCGATCTAAGTTGCGGGGCATCCAATCGGCACTACCAATGTAAAACTGCTCATTGCCATCATTCTGAAAGTAAAAAATACGAGAGTGCTCTAAAAATCGTCCAATAATACTAATGACTCGAATATTTTCGCTCACAGCTTTGACACCAGGCGTTAAACAACAGACACCCCGCACAATCAGGTCGATACTTACCCCCGTTTGAGATGCCTGGTAGAGAGCCTGGATAATACCGGGGTCTACAAGAGAATTCATCTTGGCAATGATGCGCCCCTTATCACCATGGGCAGTTTCCTGATGAATTAATGCCAGCATGCGCTCTCGCAAAGTAATGGGTGCAATCAGCAGCTGACGATACGCTTTTTGTCGCGAGTATCCCGTCAGGTAGTTAAAGAGATCGGTTAAGTCTGCACCCAGATCTTCACTACAGCTCAGCAGGCCCAGATCTGTGTACATCCGGGCGGTCTTAGGGTTGTAATTGCCAGTGCCGATATGAACATAACGACGGATGCCATCGTGTTCTTTACGCACAACAAGGGCAACTTTAGTGTGGGTTTTCAGACCTAAGAGCCCATAAACCACATGTACTCCCGCTTTTTCTAGGGTACGAGCCCAGTTAATGTTGTTTTCTTCATCAAAACGAGCTTTTAGCTCTACTAAGGCAACAACTTGTTTCCCATTTTCAGCTGCTGAAATCAGCGCATTGATTATGGGAGAATCTCCGGATGTGCGATAAAGCGTCATTTTAATCGTTAGCACATCCGGATCAGTTGCCGCCTGAGTAATAAATTGCTGAACGGTGGCCGCAAATGAAGTATAGGGATGATGAACTAGACGATCGCGACGGCGAATAATTGAAAATACATCATCGCCTTCACCGTCGGTCTCATCATGGTTGATGCGGTGCCATGGCAAAGGAATCACAGCATTCCAGTCAGGATCTTTCAACTCTGGCAGAGGTAATCCAATTAATTTCATCAAATCACCTAGACCAATAAGACCTTCGACGTCATAAATATCGTCCTCGGTCAAATCCATCTCTGAAAGCAAGGTGGCACGTACCTCAGGAGACGTATTTACCTGGAGTTCTATACGTACTAGGGAACCTCCCAGACGACGCTTACGCAGTTCTTGCTCCAGCGCCAACATTAAATCATCAGCATCATCCTCTTCCACGAACAAATCGGCATTACGGGTAATGCGAAACGTGTAATAGTCTTCGATTACCATGCCAGGGAAAAGGAACGCGAGGTTTTGGCCAATCACTTGTTCTAGGGGTATAGCAGCCCAGAGTGCGCCCTTCGGTTGTTGTGACTTAGGCAGTTGGATAAATCTTGGTAAAACCCTAGGTACTTTGATCCGGGCAAAGTGAGTTTCTTCAGAATCTGCCTCCCGCACCACAACCGCTAGATTGAGACTCAGATTAGAAATATAGGGAAAGGGATGGCCCGGATCTACGGCCAGTGGTGTCAATACCGGAAATATCTGATCTTCGAAATAGGCTTGTAGGTAAGCCACTTGCTTGCTGCTGAGATCGTCATAGTCCAGCAGATAGATGCCGTGTTCATGGAGCTGAGTTCTGACTTGCAAAAAGCAATCTTGTTGCCGAGCAAATGTTGGCCTGAGCTTACTGCCAATGGCTTGCAGATGTTCCATAGGGGTACGACCATCAGCAGTACGACGACTGACCTGGGCTTCAATTTGTTTTTTGATCCCCGCCACGCGCACCATAAAAAATTCGTCTAGATTATTGCTAAAAATCGCTAAGAACTTTAGCCGCTCTAGCATGGGTGTACGTGGATCTAGCGCTTCGTGGAGCACTCGTTCATTGAACGAGAGCCAGCTTAATTCTCGACTGATGTAATAGTTAGGCGAGGTTAAGTCAATATCAGAGGATACTGCTTTAGCTTGGCCATTAACATCATCATCTTTCGACCTCTTAGGTGCCGTTTTCTCAGCGCTTTTATCCAACATTTTTGTAGATATCCCTAGTCTATTTCTGACTTGTTCTAGAAAACATCACGCTCACGACCGACCCACCACTCGCCCAATTTCATGAGGTCGTCATGGATATCTGCCACCTGCTTAGCATAGTCATCCGCCGATAGCTCATGACGACGTTCTTGAAGCTTTTTGAGCCGTAATTGTATAAGCAGCCAAGGTTTACTCATACCGTCAGTTGCTTCAATATATTTTGCTAACTCATGGCTGTTCATAGGATTGTTGCCCTCGCAAATAGTAAGGTAAGGTCACTGACAGAGGTATATTTTTTTCACACCATCTTTACCTTACTGAAAAATCCAGACTCGTTATGGTGAACCGTCCTAATGAGTAAACCCGCAGAAGGGGAAGCACTTTAGCTTCTCTCTGCGGGTTTTTAATTAAGTTAGCATCCTATCAAGTATTTTGGATGCTTGTATCCCTGAGCAGATTAACGCTTCAGGGTATTTACCCAATCACGCAGGTTTTCAGCAGCCACATCACGTCCACCCAAACCAAAGGCGATCGCAATTGCCACAGCCACAGCCCCCAACAATAAACCAAAGGCCAGATTAACGATGCTAGTGGCCAAACCAATGTGCTGTAGAGCCATCGAGCCAACTAAAGCAATAATGGCAATCCGAGCAGTCTGGGCCAGGGTATTCGACGAAGACATGCCCATACCGCTAACCAAACGGAAGGCTAAGTTCGCCGCATATAGGCCAACGGCAAAGATAAGAACACCGGTTAGCACTCGGGCTGAGACGGCCAGAATATTGCTAACAATTTCAGTTAGAACGGGAAAACCAAGAATTTCAGTAGCAGTCACTGCACCGAGTAGAACAATGCCCACTAGAGCAATTATCCCAACAATCTCAGAAGGGGTTTTTTGAGGTGGCTCTACGGCAGGCATGGGCTCACCTTCAGCCAAGGTAGACACTTCAGGTTCAGGCTCAGTGAGTTCAGGGAAACCAAGCAGGCTAGTAACATTGTCAAAGCCGATACCCGATAGTAAACCCACCACTAAATCGGACACAAATTGACCAATGAAGTAGAAGACCACCAATACTACACCAGCAGCAAGTACCTGAGGAATGATAAAGAGCACTCGCTCCAACATCTCCACGGCAGGCCCAGAAATTGCCTCAATGTTAAGCTCATTTAGGGCTGCGATCGCAGCTGGAATCAAGATCAAGGTGTAAACCAAAACACCCGCCAGGCTAGAAATAGACGTGCCATCATCAGGGCGAGAGGCCAGACCAAAACGAGCGCCAAAGTTATCGGCCCCCGTTGCCATCAGCAGATTGGTGACGATTCCTTTAACAATATTGGCAACCAACCAACCAATGCCAAAGACAATACCGGCGGTAATGATCTGAGGAATGGCCGATAGAAAATTGCTGAGCAGCTCTTCAACAGGACCTAATAAACCGGGCAGCTGTAGAGCACTCAGTACCAGCGGCAAAGATAGGAGGAAAATAAACCAGTAAACGACATTCCCTAGGGTGTCGTTTACCTGGAAAGAATTGCCTTCAGAATCAACGCCCGTCTGTTCAGACAACCGCTCATCCAGGTTAAAGCGACCAAGACCGTTAACAACAGCGGACTTAACTACCTTAGCAATCACCCAAGTAACAAATAGGATGACAGCTGCACCTGCAAGACGAGGCACATACTCAAAGACAGTTTGCAATAAACCGCTAATGGGCTGTGAAACCGAATCCAATTTGAGCGCATTCAAAATGGCGATCAAGAAGAAAAGCATCACCACCCAGAACACGACGCTACCGACCGTGCTCTCGACAGAGACATCATTCCCTAACCCAGCCTTACTAGCTAGCTGATTGTCGAGATTTGTTTTACTGAGCAAAAACTTAACAAATGCTTTCGCAATTGTGGCAACCACCAGGCCCACAATTAAAAGCAAGAATGCACCGAACAAACCAGGCAAAAACGTACCCAGCTGATTACTAATGCTACTCGTAAATTCAGTAATCGAATTTGTCTGAGCAAGATTGAATGTAGGGTTCAAACTTAACCAGTCAAACCCAACCACCCCGTGGAGTTGAGTCATTGTTCTCTATTGCCTACTGAACATCTACATGTGCCGAACATGGCGCTAACCTATGGGCAAAAAAAATCATGTTTGCCCATAGGTTAGCGCCTAATATCAATTTTTTTTCCCGGAAGCTACATTAATAGCAGACTTTGTAATAAATCCCCTGTATTTCTAGGTACAACCGCCCATAATTCATGATTTCCTGGGGTTGTCAAGCAACAATTAGCCGATTTTAGGCATTTTTTGCTACTTCACGTATGCGGAAGACTACTCAGTCCATGGGCTATTCCGGGCATTGCTGATCCCCAGACACTGACTCCTCAGACTATTCATCACCAGATGCGTCATCACCAGATGCGTCATCACCAGATGCGTCATCGCCATTAGCATCTTCTAATTCATCGTTAACAGCCGCATCAGCTACAGACTCATCTCCAGGCTCAGGGGACTCATCAGTTTGAGCCTCCGCTGTGATCACAGCCTCTGGGACGTCATCTTCTGCGATCACAGCCTCTGTGACATCATCCGCAATCTCCAGCTCAGGCACAACAGCTACCGCCGCGATCGCATCATCGCCATCCAAACGCTGCAGTTGCACGCCCGTTGCCATTCTTGACTGGATTGAAATGGCATCAATTGCCTGACGAATGATGATGCCGCGTTGGGTAACTAACATGAGCTCATCCTTGGAGTTTACAATTCGAAGGGCGACTAGCTCATCATTTTCCTTGCGGAATTTCATACCCACCAAGCCCATACCAGCCCGATTTTGCAGGCGGAAATTATCCACAGGCACCCGTTTACCCAAGCCACCAGCCGCAATAATCAATACCCAGGGACCACAATCTCCTTCGGCCACAGTCGCCGCATCATTCTCCTCCTCATCCACATCAGACGCTGCCACCTGAGCCGTAACCGCCGCAGGCAAGATATCCATGCTAATCAGCCGATCACCATTCCGCAGAGACATTGACTTCACACCACGGGTGGGGCGTCCCAAGGGTCTAAGCTGATCGTTGTCAGCCCTAAAGTGAATTGTCATCCCCTGCTGAGAACCAATAATAATGCTGTCTTCAGCGCGGGCTAAGCGGACCCATCGCAGCTGGTCGCCCTCTTCTAGAGAAATAGCAATCAGACCATTGGCCCGAATATTGCCAAAGGCAGATAGGGCCGTCTTTTTGATAAAGCCCCCCTGGGTGAGCATAACCAGGTACACATCTTCGACAAACTCTTGCACACCCAGCACTGACGTCACTTTCTCTTCCCGAGGAATGGGCAACATTTGCACAATTGGGTTACCCCGTGCTACTCGAGACCCCTCCGGAATCTGATAAGCCCGCAGCGTATAGGCCACACCCCGATCGGTAAAGAACAGCATATGGTCGTGGGTGCAACAGGTAATGAAGTGCTCAATGGCATCATTGTCCTTCATCCGCGTACCCGACTTACCACGAGTCGCTCGATTCTGCGCCTCAAATGTAGACACAGGCATACGCTTGATGTAGCCTTGCTCGGTCACCAGAATGACGACCTGCTCATTGGCAATTAAAGAAATATCCGTCAGCTCGTCTTCAGCTGCTTCAATTACAGTGCGCCGTTCATTGGCATGGTTATTACGCAGCTGCTGTAATTCTTCCTCAATAATGGCCAGAATGCGTTCACGACGAGCCAAAATATCACGCAAATCGGCGATTTTCTCCTGGAGAGCTTCATGCTCCTGCTGAATTTTGTCAGCTTCCAATGCGGTTAGACGACGCAGCTGCATCTGCAAGATGGCATCGGCCTGGGCAGACGACAGCTCATAGGATTCCATCAGTTCCTGTTTCGCAGTGCCCACATCGGCGGCATGGCGAATCAGCGCAATCACCGCATCCAGATTATCCAGGGCAATCAGATATCCCTGTAAAATATGGTCTCTCTCTTCAGCCTTACGCAGCTCATACCGAGTCCGTCGGGTAATTGTCTCTACTCGAAACTCTAAAAAGACCTCTAAAAACTGTCGCAGTGTTAACAACTGAGGCTCACCGTTGACCAAGGCCAACATGTTGACGCCAAAGTTGTTCTGTAATGGCGTTTGCTTATAGAGATTGTTGAGCACCACCTTAGGATAGGCGTCTCGCTTGAGTTCGATGACGATACGCATGCCGTCGCGATCGCTCTCATCACGGATATCGGAAATGCCGTCTAAGCGACGATCGTTAACGAGTTCAGCAATCTTCTCAATCAGACCAGCCTTGTTAGTTTGATAGGGCAGTTCCGTAACAATAATGGCTTCCCGATCAGGACGACCTGGGTATTCAATGGTCTCAATGGTGGCCACAGCACGCATGGTGACAGAACCACGACCTGTCAAATAAGCATCGCGAATGCCATTGCTGCCAATAATCTGAGCCCCTGTGGGGAAATCGGGTCCAGGAATATGATTCAGCATCAGTTCCTGACTAGTGATTTCAGGATTTTGAATCAGGGCAATCACGCCATCGACCAGCTCACCAAGATTATGGGGAGGAATATTAGTCGCCATCCCCACGGCAATTCCAGAAGACCCGTTTAGCAATAACTGAGGTATCCGTGCAGGCATGACGGTGGGTTCTTGCTGAGAACCGTCAAAATTATCTGCAAAGTCAACAGTCTCGGATTCGATATCTTGTAGCAGTGCATTACTGGTTAGCGCATGCAACCTTGACTCGGTATATCGCATGGCCGCTGGCGGATCATTGTCGATGGAACCAAAATTTCCATGGCCATCAATCAACGGGGCCCGCATGGAAAAGTCTTGAGCCATCCGCACCAGGGCATCGTACACAGCGGTGTCACCGTGGGGATGGTATTTACCTAAAACTTCACCAACAACACGAGCACATTTTCGGAAAGGTCTATCCGCAGTTAAGCCCAATTCGTGCATAGCGTAGAGAATGCGACGATGTACGGGCTTTAGACCATCCCTAGCGTCCGGCAAGGCCCGCCCTACAATGACGCTCATGGCGTATTCTAAGTAGGACCGGGACATCTCGTTGCGCAGATCAGTGGATACAATCCGCTCTTGGGGATTACTCATACGGAAAAGAGACTCCAAAAATGCCGGAAAAACAATACCTAACTTGATAAATTCTTAGCAGGTTTTTTAAGGTCCCAAATTTAGGGATATTTAGGAAAGTTTTCCTGGGAAATTTTCACTAAGAATGCATAAAATTTTAGCACATTACTGGCATTCTTGATGGTCACCGTAACCCAATAAAAAAGGGGGTTTGAGGTGGATCCTATGTCACTGTCTAGCCCCACGAATTATCCATGGGGATGTTCCGATAAAAGGAGTTCTCGAAAAAAGTAATTTGCAATGGCCTTTAAAGACTCTGGAGAGAAAATTAGTGATACCCACCACTGCCCCCTTTCGCATCATCTATTCCGACCGTTTTTTGGACCACGATACAGGACCGGGCCATCCTGAAAATGCCGGCCGATTAACGGCGGTGGTCACAGCCTTGAAAGCCCATGCCATGGGCAACCAGTTGGAGTGGGTAGAACCCTGCGATCGCAACCCCCTAGACTGGATTAATGCTGTCCATGATCCGGCCTA
>NZ_QXHD01000004.1:4378411-4389912 GCF_011009555.1 Adonisia turfae CCMR0081
GATTGACAGGGATGACCTCATAATTCTTTTGAGTTTTAACGGTGGGGCATTGCCGAAAAGTGCAATCACGGTATCCAGTCAGCTGAAATTTGGGTTCCTGTGACCAGGAGTTGATTTAACCGGCCACAAGAAAACCCACTAACCAGTTTTTTGAAAATCAACAACCAAAGATTGAAGTTGACATGGTACAAAGCCTCTTCGTCCTTGTCGCAAAACCTCCATGCCTAGGCTAGTCAAAGGTCCTACAGTTTAGACAACTTGCACAGAGAGAACCCAAGCGGGTCTCAAAGCAAGCCAATCAAGAACAGGCCAACCCCTCAAATTAATGAAAAAGGTTAGGTCTGTAAGCACTACCAAACTGAGGAACAACACAAATGGCTACTAACTCCATTAAGGCCCTGCTGAACAAAAATGGACTTCACTGGAACAACGGTGGATCTGTTGGTAATCGCTGGGATATAGGAGACGCAGCTGGCATCACGTTTAGTTTCATAAATGGACAACCAAGCTACCTACGAAATCATCCACAGTATCGTGATTTTGGGAGTTTCACTTTTGCGCAAAAGCAACAGGTAAGAGCAGCCATTGATCACTATGAAGAGATTGCCAATATCAACATTCGAGAAGTTGCCACAGGAGGCACTATTGAGGTTGGATATGCTCAGCTTTTCTACGATTTTAATGGAAATGGCCGGATGGAATCTAATGAAGGAGCTGCAGGACTTGGTAGCATCCCAGGTCTGTCTCGACAGGCATCTATTGCAATAGATCGCGACTATTCTGATTTCAGTAAAGGCTCTTTCGGTTATCACATAATACAACATGAGCTAGGACATGCTGTTGGTGGCTTTAATGATGTCACAATAGCTCGTAATCCCGATAACAGATATACAGCTAGAGATGCAGCCCGGCATAAAGGATTAGATGGGGCAGTCATAGCAGCAGGGGAAGATAGTCATAAATATACTGTGATGTCTTATAACGCTCATCCTAATATGCCAGGAGTATTTCCACGAACGCTGATGCTGTATGACATTGCGGCTTTGCAGAGTGTATATGGGGCTAATATGCGCACTCGTGCTGGCAATACGAGATACACATGGAAGCGCAATGAGACTTTTATCGAAACTATTTGGGATGCGGGGGGGATTGATACATTTGATGCATCTCAGCAAGTTCGTTCGACAACGCTTAACTTAAATGCAGGTGCATTTAGTTCTGTTGGTTCACTGCATGGTCGAGCTAATGCTAAGGATAATCTTGCCATTGCATTTAACACGACGATTGAAAATGCCATCGGAGGTACTGGCAACGATGTGATCATTGGTAATCAGGTCAATAACCACTTATACGGTAATGCGGGTAATGATCATTTGCACGGTGGGACTGGCAACGACCGTTTATATGGTGGAACTGGTAATGATGTTCTCACTGGCGTAAATCAGAATAATTTCAACGCTGGCAAGGGTGAATTGGACGTCCTGACTGGGGGCGGAGGTGCGGACAGATTTGTGCTGGGTGATAAGTATGAGGCATTCTACTCTGGTAACGGATATGCTCTGATCACTGATTTCAATCGGTTCGCAGGGGATTCACTAACGCTACATGGCGATGTGAGTGAATATTCACTTGGGTACAGCAACGTGGCCGGTGGATCGGCACGGGATACACTGATCTATCATCAGAATGATTTGATTGCAATAGCACAAGACACGACTAGCTTGAACCTTAATTCAAATGCGGTGATGGTGTAGTGTCATCCTCTATCTCTCGTAACTTCTTGAATGCCTTGTTTGATGCAAGCGGGGCATTTGGAATATGGAAATAGTTTGAGTCCAGTAGGCTGGGGAAAATACTAGGGGCGATTATTGCAGTCTTGGGAGAGGGAGAGGCGTCCGTCGGCGAGTTCATAGATACCAGTGGCTTCGTTGATGGGATCGCCGAGTTGCCATTGGGTGGCGGCTGGAGATTGGATTTGGCTGGTGGGGTAGGTGGAGAGGATGTCGCTGTTGGGGCTGGAGGGTAGGCCACCGCTACCGGTAATGTTAAAGGTGCCTTGGTTCTGGTTGGTGCGGGAGATACAGCTGGCGATGAGGATTTGGTCGGGGGAGATGATGCTATCGGGTAAGTCATTGAGGCTGTTTTCGATAGCACCTGTATCTGGAGCATCGATAGAAACCACACCACTAACCCCTCTTTCAGAACTCGCAGTAATATCGCTCAAGGGAGTCACTGCTGGTCGTGCTTCAATACCGAACAAACCACGTGAAGTAATATCAACATTCCCGCCGCTTCCTGTGAACGCATTAGCGGTAATGTCGCCGTTCTCATCAGGTATAGCAACGATAAATGGTATATCAAGGCGAATGTTTCCTCCGTCACCTCCAGACTGCTCATTTCCTGCCGTTGCAGATATTAGACTGCCATTACGAAGTAAAAGGAATTCATTGAGAGTAATAAAAATACTCCCCCCATCAACGGTAGCTGATTCAGCCGTTATTCGCCCGCCATCTTCTAAAACTATGTTGGAAGTATCACGTAAACGACCAATAACAACATTTCCAGCTATACCTTCTTTTCTAGAAACTACAGATAGGGTACTCTCAGGAGTGAACAAAGTATTCTCGTTTTCTCGAGTGAGATCACGACCGGCAAGACGTATCCCTTCAGTAGCGTCAAGAAAAATAGTACCCGCTGGTCCTGAATCATCACTGCTAGTTATGATTTGACCACCATCTAACATCTCTAGTTTTCCTAAGGAAAGATTGATATTACCCCCTTGCTGATCATTACCACTACTAGCAACTAATCCAGCTCTCCCTTTTATTACTAGACTCGAAGCCTCTAAAGAGATGTTACCACCGCTACCTACAGAAGAAAATCTACTATTTGTAAATATCGTACTATAGGCTCCATTATCAGAATTTTCACTGGCAAGAAGAACGCGACCTTCCGGTGCCTTGAGTACAACATCACCAGCGGAACCACTACCAGACGTACTAGCCTCTAACGAAGAACCATTTATCAACTCCGAAGAGCCTGCGGTGATCTGTATATCACCTCCAGATCCCTGTGCTTCAGCTAAAACGTTACTAAAAATACGACTGTTGTTAAAAACAGCAGAGTCACGGATATCTAAAGTCACATTGCCAGCATTACCAATACCCGACGTGCTAGCAACTAATGAGGAACTGTTTAACAGTTCTGAAGAACCTGCAGTAATTTTCACATTCCCTCCAGCTCCTGTTGCTCTAGGTCTTACACTGGTAAAAATATTACTGTTATTAAAAACAGCAGAGTCACGGATATCTAAAGTCACATTGCCAGCGTCTCCCTCACCTAAAGTGCCTGTCAGGAGACGAGAGTCACCCATCATAGTTATGGAGCCAGCAATAATTTCAATATCACCAGCGTCACTTCTTAAAGTATCTCCTTCAGTATCAGTACTTAGTAAGGCATTATTCTTAAGTGTCAAAGAGTTAGTAATGATTTGAACGTTTCCTCCAGTTCCTGTTGCTCCAGATTTTACGTCACCAAAAATATTACTGTTATCAAAAACAGTAAAGTCACGAATATCTAAAGTCACATTGCCAGCATTACCACCGCCAGACGTACTGGCAACCAGCGATGAACTATTTAAAAAGTCTGAAGAACCTGCGGTGACCTGTATGTTACCACCAGCGCCTGTTGCTCCAGATTGAACTGATGTGAAAATTCTACTGTTATCAAAAACAGTAAAGTCACGAACATCTAGAGTCACATTGCCTGCATTACTACTACCAGATGTACTAGAAGATAGCTGCGACGTATTAACTAGTTCTAACGAGTTTGCCCTGATTTGTATATCACCACCAGCACCTGTTGCTCCAGGTTGAGCCGATGTAAAGATATTACTGTTGTCAAACTGAACTTTATCGCGAGCAGTGATCACGATATTACCTGCATCCGATCCTCCCCGTGTCAGTGCCTGGAACTCAGAATTATTTAGAGCTCGCAAAGAACCTACGTTGATCGTGACACTGTTTCTATTACCGCGAGTCTCAGAATTTGCATTACTAAAGATATTTCCATCATTGAATGTAACTTGACCCACAACGTTAATTTCGATATCACCTGCATCACCAGCACTTGAGTCCGAGATACTAGATGACAATCTTCCACCATCCCTAACTTCTAGTATGTTACTGGTAATTTTAATAGTTCCACCATTACCAATAGCGTTTTCATCAACACCATTATCGATCTCACTCTGGCCGAATACTCTCAATATTTGCGTAGCATCGAGCGCTACATCACCAGCTTGACTATTATTAGTTCCCAAGCCCTCACTGATACCAGCATCTACACGACTGTTACCTGAAATAGTAATATCACGCCCAAAAATATTGACATCTCCGCCGCCATCAAGACTCACCTCAATTCGAGCTCGATTTTTCAACTCAACATCACCTCTAGTAGTACCTTCTGCAAATACGATATTTCCTTCTGAATCCGTAAGAATCTCGCCAGGAACTCCCAGGGCTCCTAATTGAATACGACCACCAAAAGCGTGAAGGCCAGCACGATTAGTGATATTACCTCCATCAATAACAATATCTCCTCCTAGAAACGTCAGATTTTCTCCAGATCGTACTCTCAAACCTGGAAAACCATCTCCGAGGAAACCATCGACAACCGATTGGCTTTCAATAGCCGCAGGAACTCCTTGAGTAAAAAGATATGCAGATGGAGCAATCGTCAACGTTGAAGCAGGACTTTCAGGGTTAACTGCACTAAACTCCTCAAACTCCTCCGCTCCAAATCGAAGACTGTCGGCTGTTGTCGCAACAAAAGAGGCACCAACGTCGAGTATCGCATTCTCACCAAAAATAATACCGTTAGGATTGATTAACCATAGATCTGGTGCAGAGCTACCAAATGTACCAAGCGTTCCAAGAATTTCTGAACGTTCAGTACCAGTGACTCGAGAAAAAATAGATTGAATTTCTGATGTGGGGCTCGAGAAATAAACACTTCTGTTTTCTCCAATGCTAAATTCACTAAAACTGTGAAACAGATTATTTCCACGAATTGCACCGCCAGTAATAATATCTCTAGCATCTACTAAGTCACTAGGACTAACGATTGACGATTCGATGCCTAATGTAGAATCTTCTACGGGGCTATTCTGCGCAAAAGTCTCCGTCGCCACCCCCCAAGCACCCACAACACTCAACCCAACCGCCCAAATCAGAGACCTCACGCCCATCCCAAGAACCTCCTCAAGCACCCAAAAATCCTGTTAACCTTCTACCACAAACGCCCATAACATGCAGCTATCCACACACAATTTCCCTATCCACTAAGATCCTCGCGTCCTTACGGCTGCACCCACAAAACTATGCGCCAATCCCTAAAAAATTAAGCAAAAAACCCGTATTGCCAAATATGGGATACTAAACCTCAAATAGTGCATGTAGCCCCCATATGCCCGAAAAAGCTCAGCTATCCGTAGTACGAAACTCTATGGTTAGCATTTATCTACTCCTGGTAAATCTCGTCCCCCTCCTAATCGCTACCGCCGTCCAAGCCCAACCCGCAATACCAGACAATAGCAACCCTGAAAACGACTTTCCCCAACAACAGGAACTAGACCCCCTACCCGACACATTCCCCCAGCCAGAAGACCACCCCACCCTAGAGCAACCCACCCCAGTCACCCCATCCGGTGATGCTCCCCCGAGCTCATTTCAAGTTGACGAAATCCAGGTTCTGGGCAACACTATCCTCGACGCAGAAATCCAAGCATTAGTGGAACCCCTGGAAGGACAAGAGGTCACCTTTGCCGACCTGCTCACCCTCAGAACCGCCATCACCCAGCTCTATATCGATAACGGCTACATCTCCTCCGGAGCCTTTATCCCCTCCAACCAGGTACTAGAAGACGGCATCGTTCAAATCCAAATCGTGGAAGGGGCCATCGAACAGGTCCAAATCAACGGTCTGGGCCGCCTGCGCGAAGGCTACATCCGCAGCCGCGTTTCCCGAGCCACCAAGGCTCCCCTCAACGTCCAGCGTTTGGAAGAAGCCCTCCAGCTGTTGCAAGTTGACCCGCTGTTGCAACGCGTTGATGCAGAACTGACCGCAGGCAGTGGCCCTGGTCTGAATATCCTAATTCTGGACCTGGCGGAAGCGGATCCATTCTTTGCCAACCTGAGCACCGACAATTATCGCTCCCCCAGTATCGGCTCGCTCCAGGGCAATGCCAATGTGTCCTATGGCAACGTGCTGGGGTTTGGGGATAGTCTCAGCGCCAGCTACAGCCTCACGGACGGTCTGGACAGCTACAATGTAGGCTACACCGTTCCCATCAATGGCCTGGACGGCAGCCTGGAGTTGCGGTACCAAAACTCCGAAAGTGAAATCGTCGAGGATCAGCTCAGAGATGCGGGCATTCGCAGTGAGAGTAAGACATTTTCCTTTAACTATCGCCAGCCCCTTACCCGGTCAGTCAGTAACGAATTTGCCCTGAGTTTAGGTTTTGACTTTCGAGAAAGCCGCAGCTTTATTCTGGATGATATTCCCTTTTCCTTCTCCATTGGTCCAGAAGATGGAGTATCCAAAGTGCGGGCCATCCGGTTTGCCCAGGACTGGGTAAATCGAGACATTAACTCGGTACTGGCGGTGCGATCACAATTCAACATCGGCTTAGACACTTTCGACGCCACCAACAACAACACCGGCACCGATGGCCAATTCTTCTCCTGGCTAGGCCAGTTCCAGTGGGTCGAACAGTTTTCTGCCGGTCAGCTACTGGTCACCCGCGTCAATGCCCAGCTTACTCCCGACTCATTGCTGCCTCTAGAACGCTTTAGCGTTGGTGGCATCGGCACCGTACGGGGCTACACTCAAAACCAACTGGTCACCGACAACGCTATTACAGCCTCCACCGAATTTCGCTTTCCCATCGGCCCAAACCTACAGCTCACCCCCTTTATTGATGCAGGCGGCGGCTGGAATAACAAAACCCCCGATCCTGACCCTGGGTTTCTCATAGGTACCGGCCTAGGTCTACGGTGGCAGCCTAGCAATATCGTTAACGTGCGCTTGGACTACGGCATTCCAGTGATTTCTTCCGGTGATGAGGGCAACTCCCTCCAAGAAAATGGCTTTTATTTCTCAGTAAACTTAC
This sequence comes from Adonisia turfae CCMR0081, assembly GCF_011009555.1. Taxonomy (GTDB): domain Bacteria; phylum Cyanobacteriota; class Cyanobacteriia; order Phormidesmidales; family Phormidesmidaceae; genus Leptothoe; species Leptothoe turfae. Next base: position 4,385,583 of record NZ_QXHD01000004.1, read on the forward strand.
AACCGTTTGAGTAAGAGCAATTATTATAGAAAACTATAAATTGACTTTATAGAAAACTATAAACCCCTTGTCCGAAACCAGTGAAAGTGTCTGGGCAATCTGCGCCTAAGCTATATTCACAACAGGAGGGACTTAGTGAAAACTCATCGGCCAGATGCGCCAGAACTACTGCGCTGGTGGCATCAGCACCAGGCACAGAAACTTAATCGGGTAGCAGACCATATCCGCAATGGTCTGCTACAGGAACTCTTTGCCATCCGACGTCAGCTAGAAGTATCTTGCGAAACTGAGGGCAATGCCGCCTTTGGATGCGATCATCATCTGGCCAATCTAGAGCGTCTTTACCATCAATTAGAGCACCTCAGCCATGACTTAAATTCTCCCTTCCGGGACTCCCTACCCCTGGCCCTACAGCACGCCATCCAGCCCTGGCACCAGCAGCTATCCATGACTACGGAATTCCCCAGTACCTGGCCCCCTGAACCCGTTGAGCATGTACAGCTCTTGATCACTTTCGTAGACAGCTTTTTTAGTCAGCTCGCCACCAACCCACCGCCTGACCATTGGGGCCTGGAGCTAACCCAGCAGACTACGGCCAAAGAACTCATCTGCTACGCCACTGGCGATAACCTATCCCCCCGTGTTACAGAATCTATATTGCCCCTGCTAGAAACCTTTCGACTCTTAACTCAAGGTGAATATCACCAGACTGTACAGCCCCAGCTGATACGTTGGGAACTACGCTGGCATTCTCCATCGACCCTATCGTCCATTGCCTCCGAATACAGTCATGACCGCATCCACCGAACGCATTAATCTACTCGTTGTTGATGACCATGAATCCGTCCTGGGTGGTACCGTTAGCGCTTTAGAAAAAGCCTATCCCAACGCCACTATTCGCACGGCAACCACCGCCAAAGCCGTCAACGAAGACCTGGCAAGGGGCTTGCCTGATGTACTGGTTATGGACCTGTCTATCCCAACGGCTCCAAGGGAACCGTCACAAACTGAGGTAGGCATTGAACTCTTGCGTCAGTTGCTTGATACCCAGACAGATCTCAATATTGTTGTCCAGAGCGCCCATGTCAAAGCACTGGTTCGCCTTAAACCATCCATTAGTGACTATCAAGGCGGCTTTACCATTGCCGACAAAAATCTGCCTTTAAAGGACATGTTGGAGAAAGTTGAATGGGCTCTTAAGGGATTAATTTATACCCCACGCGATATGCGTACCCGTCTGGAAATTAAACCCGAGTGGATGAAAATGTTGCAGCTAGCCTTTGGTGAAGGACTACAGGATAAGGCTATTGCTGAGAAGATTAATGTTTCAGAACGCACCGTGCGTCATTACTGGAATAAAGTGCAAGATGCTCTAGGCGTCTATCCAGAACCGGGCAAGAATATTCGCATCCAGACCGAGATTCGTGCCCGAGAAGAGGGGCTAATTGATTAGACCTAGAGTGCTATGGTACCACTTCCCAACTCTCTCTCTAAGCTGCGTCAGCGAATCGGTCGCCAACGGTTGCTACCGGGCATCACCGTCATCGGCCTGGTTATGCTGGCTCGCGCACTAGGATTGTTTCAAACCATGGAACTGCGCACCCTAGACACGTTTCTCCGGTGGCGGCCCGCAGAACCCAAGGATGAACGGATGCTGATTGTGGGCATTGATGAAGACGATATTCAACAAGTGGGCACCTACCCGATTCCCGATGAGGACATGGCCAAGCTGCTGGAAGCTCTTTTAAAGCATAATCCTCGGGTGGTCGGGATTGATCTTTATCGCGATCTGGCTGTTGAACCTGGACATCAGAAACTAGCCAACATTTTAGCCACCCAGCCCAATATTATTGGTGTGGAAAAAATCATTGGCGATCCTGCCGTTTCTCCACCGGCTGACCTGCCGCCTGAACAGGTGGGCTTTGGTGACCTGCCGCTAGATCCAGATGGGTTTGTCCGGCGGGCGTATCTGGGTAGTTGGCCAGCCGCCACTACACCCGACCCGGATCGGCTGCGATTTTCCCTAAGTCTTCGACTAGCAGAGACCTATTTAGCAGCGGAAGGACTGGAGCTAGAAAACGGAATTCGCGATGACAATAATATGCGTTTTGGTGATACCGAATTCTTTAATTTGTCACCTCGCGCTGGAGGCTATGCTCGTTTCGATAATGCAGGCTGGCAATTTCTGATAAATCCCCGCAGCGGCAGAGCTCCCTTTGATATCGTATCTATGGTCGATGTGATAGAGGGGAGAGTAAATTCAGACCTGATTCAAGACCGTATTGTTATCATCGGGATTACCACTCTCAGCGTAAAGGACCTGGTTAACTCAGCGGCGATCAAGTCCAACAATCCAGGGCTGATTAATGGGGTGGAAATGCACACCCACATCACGAGTCAATTGGTCAGCACTGTCCTGGATAATCGGCCCATGGTGCGTATCTGGGCTGACGGCTGGGAATATCTGTTGATTATTCTGTTGGGTAGTTTTGGCCTTTGGCTAGGATATATCGTTCGCCATCCGGCTCGCTATATTCTATTTATCGGTATCACCGTTTTAGGCATAGCCAGCGTGGGTCTAGTGGTGCTGTGGCTAGGGAGCTGGTGGGTGCCGGTTGTACCTACATTAATTATGACCCTAGCAATCAGTGGACTGGGGCTACCCAGCTTTTATTTGTATGACCAAATGTTACGATCTCGCATCGACGAACGCCAACAAATTATCGAGCGCACCTACGATGCCATCCACAATGGCCCCTTGCAAACTCTGGCGACACTTTTACAACAAAAAGACGATCTCACCCCCGCTATTAGCAACAAACTAGAAACCCTCAATCAGGAGATTCGCGCCATCTATGTTGGGCTGCTCCAGGAATCCCTACCGGAAGAACATCAGCTTCAGCTTGGGACTAAGCGCATCATTGATCTACGCGATCCCATCAAAGAAGTCTTACATAACGTTTACACCACAACCCTGGAACGCGACTTTCCCGGCTTTGCCTCTCTAAAGATTCACATCAATGACTTTCAACCCCTAGCGATTAAAGGACTATCATCCGATAATAAACGTGCCCTCTGTCGATTTTTAGAAGAAGCACTGTGTAATGTGGGCAAACATGCCATCAGTCCCAAACGACTGACGGTGCTATGCATTACTGAGGACAACGATAATGTGATTCGCATTGAAGATAATGGCCAGAATGATACTTTTGCTCAGGACAGCCGAGGTCGGGGGACTCAACAGGCGGAACGTCTGGCCAAACGGCTACGGGGTACATTCCGGCGTGAAGTTGGTAAAACAGGCACCCTTTGTGAACTACGATGGCCCATCAGCGGGGCTGGTCGATATAATCTAGTGAAAGAATAATTTTGTGTTATCTGTATTTGGTTATGAGTAGTACTTCCTGGATTCGTCGTATTCTAAGCGGTAGCGGCGCTATGGCTTTTGTGCTAGTGCTTTCTCCGGCTGGGTTGGCGAACTATGGGGAGTCGTATCGTACAGGCAGTTTATGGGCTTTTACGCCTCCTGGCAGTGACGGTATTAGACGTCCCAATGGTCCTACTATTCCAGGCACATCCCGAGTCTTTACACCACGCGATGATATAAGACGCCCTAGTGAGGATCATACCGGTGGCAGTGTGCGCGGCTGTGGGGATGATATCGTTGCGATCGCGCCCCGGCTCAACGCTATTGGTCAAACCGCGTCTATTAACCCTACTTTTGTCTGGTATAACTTCAGCCCTGACAATGACCCCGTAGAGTTTCAGCTTTATCGCTTAAACCCAGACAATGCGCCAGAGCGGATACTTACTGAGCAGTTTGATACGAGTCAGCAGGGCTATGAATCTTACACTCTTCCTACTGATAAAGCCACTTTGACCGCAGGCGAAACCTATATATGGCAGATCGTGCTTTACTGTGATGCTGCCTTTACAAATCCTGGCCATTATTCATCCGCTGAGCTAGATGTTGTTACCCTACCTGCCGAGGTAGCGACAACAGATGATGCTCTAACCAATGCTCAGGCCTATGCTAATGAAGGTCTATGGTACGACGCCCTGGCCGAGGCCTATGATGCTAATACACCAGCCACTGAAAAATTCCGTCAAGACCTACTCCTCGACCTCGCCGATATCGAAGCACAATCTGATAAAGATGAAGCAGCAGACCTAAGCGAACAACTCCGAGAAATCGCAGGTCCAGAATAAAGACCGAGGCAGAAAACCCTTAGCCATTCACCATTCCCCCCTGCTCCCTCTCTCCCCTGCTCCCCTGCTCCCCTGCTCCCCTGCTCCCCTACCCATCCACTCCAAAATCTCTATCCCTCTA
>NZ_QXHD01000004.1:4389922-4419918 GCF_011009555.1 Adonisia turfae CCMR0081
GTATTCACACCAGCGGCAAAGGCTAAATGACACTCTCCGCTCCGCAGACTTTGGCAGGCCTGGTGTATTGCCACCAGCGAAGAGGAGCAGGCAGTATCAATCACCAAGGAGGGTCCCTGAAGGTTGAGAAAGAACGAAAGACGATTGGCCAGCACCGCATTATGATTGCCCACCCCCGCTGCATGATCCTCAGCCGTTAAGGTGGGAACAATGCGGGAATAATAGCCATTGCTACTGCAACCAACAAAAACACCCACAGAATTGAGAGACAGGGTTTCGGCCTGGCATCCCGCATCTTCCACAGCTTCCCAAGCGGTCTCTAGCAATACCCGTTGCTGGGGATCCATTAAACGCGCTTCTCGGGGAGCAATATTGAAAAACTCAGCGTCAAAGTCTTCTAAATGAGACAAAAAGCCGCCCCAACGGGAGTAGGTTTTATCGGGGGCAGGTATCGGGTCATAAAAGTCCTGCCAGTTCCAGCGGCTAGGAGGGACTTCCGTAATTGCATCCTGACCAGATTGCAACAGATGCCAAAAAGACTCTAGATCATCAGCCTGGGGAAAATGACAAGCCATGCCGATAATGGCAATATCCTCCACGGCTCTATCTATAGAAGTTTTCTTGGAAAGATTACCTTGGTTGAAGGTCCCCCTAGCCCTCTTCAATGCTGGGGAGTTAGACTCAAAGCCCCCAAAATTCGGGGTTTGGGGGCCTGAATAGCTGGCAACTTCTTTGCCAGAAATATCAATGTATTCAGGAGGATTATCTTGATTCTGATCAGGCACTTGCCCCAAGCGAATATACTCCAGTTGTTCTCGGTACTCCTGGGCCAGATGTGTAACCAGCTGAGCTAAGGTGGGATACTCAAATAGCAGGGTGGGAGGTAATGAAAGCCGAAATTTAGCACCAATCTTTTCCAACAGCTCTACTGCTTTCAGGGAATCCAGCCCCAAACTCAGCAAGCTGCGATCAAGATTGATGGCATCAGGGGCCAGGGATAGAAACTGAGCAATTTCATCCCTGACTTGAGCTTGGAACCAGCCCAATATTTCTTGGGCATCGGCTGGGGAACACCATGGGATCGTCGATTGTTTGTGAGAATGTTGGCTGGAGACCACGGGCATCGCAACCGCTATATTTTGCAACTCCCCTGCTAAAAACTGAGTTCGACAGGCCCGACGCTGAATCTTTCCACTGGAGGTTTTGGGAATACGCCCCGGTTTCAGTAACACCACATCGTAGAGTTGTACCTCATGGTGCAGAGGAACCGCAGATCGAATAGCCTCAACCACATCTGCGCTGTTCAGATGACGCAGATGTGTGCGCTTAACTTCTTGCACCACCACCAGGCGTTCTTGCTGATCAACTTCGATAGAGAACGCTGCTCCGCTATTAGATCGTAGTGCAGGGTGACTTTCCTCCACTGTCCGTTCAATATCCTGGGGATAGTGGTTCCGTCCACGAATAATGATCACATCCTTCAGGCGACCGGTGATAAACAGATCGCCATTATGCAAAAAACCTAAATCTCCTGTCCGGAAGAAGATGGTTTCTGTGTTGTCAGCAAGATGGGCATGAAATGCAAATTCTGAGGACTCGGAGCGACGCCAATATCCCTGGGCAACGCTACCCCCTGTGACCCAGATTTCGCCTACCTGATTATCGACACACTGCTTACAAGTTTCAGGATTGACAATCGTAACAGTTGTATCTAGCCAGGTTTGACCACATCCCACCAACTGTTTAGCATTAGGGTGAATGGGCTCTACATGAATGACCTGGTTATTGCCTAGAGCAACAGCATCGACAATACAGCGGCCAGGTTCAGAGGTTACCTTACCCCCCGAAACCATCAAGGTGGTTTCGGCCATGCCATAACATGGATAAAACGCTTTAGCCTGAAAACCAACTGAGCTAAATTTAGAGGTAAATCGTTCTAATGTTGACAATCTCAGGGGTTCAGCACCATTGTAGGCACTTTGCCAACAACTTAAATCTAGACCATCCTGTGGTTCTACCGTGATTCTTTGAGAACATAAATCATAGGCAAAGTTGGGACCACCGCTGTGGGTGGCTCGATATTTGGAAATCGCCTGCAGCCAGCGCTGGGGACGTTGTAGAAAGGCCGCAGGGGGCATAATATACCCTGGAAACCCCGTGTAGAGTGGTTGTAAAATCCCGTCAATCAGACCCATATCATGGAAACTAGGCAACCAGGTAACAGAAACATCGTCTGGTGTCAGTTCAAAGGATCGTTTGATAGTCTCGCAATTATGCATCAGGTTGCCATGGGAAACCATGACGCCTTTGGGAATGCCTGTGGACCCGGAGGTGTATTGTAAAAATGCGAGGTCGGATGGATCGATTGGAATCCTCCAATTCTCATCCTGCTCAGTCTCTGCCACAAGACTATCCGTAGCCAACCAATGGAGCTGATTTAGTTCAGATGCATCTTGACACTGCCCCTGCAGAAGCGGCAACAATTCAGCCGTCGTCAATGCGACCTTTGCCTGGGCATCCTTAGCAATCGCCTGTAATCTCCCCAGTTTCCGCTGATTGCGTCGGGGGGGATACGCAGGTACAGCAATCACCCCGGCATCGAGACAGCCTAAGAACCCAACAATATACGCTAGCCCTTGGGGATAGAGGAGCAGCGCTCGATCACCTACCGCACAAACCGATTGCAGCCCCAGCGCAATGACCCTAACCTGTTGCGCCAATTCTTGGTAGGTCAGGCGTCCTGACTCAATCTCTCCATCCTGCAAAAACACGTAGGCTAATTTAGTTGGTTGACTCACCGCCCTGTGGTGGAGTAACTCAACTAAATTTGAGGATTTTGACGTAACAGATTCCCTGGGTTGCATAGAGTTTGAACTACAGCCCTCCATTACGGATACCAAAGATGTTTTGTGGATCTGTGGCCTCCTTTACTCCTCTCATTAACTTCATACCGGCAGGAGACAACACATCTTTCATGAAATCTCGACGAATTTTACCAATGCCATGGTGGTGAGAAATGGAACCACCGTTGTCAAGAATCACCTGACGTAAGGAATGTTCAATCTGCCAACAAACGTCCTCGGGGTGTTCCACACCCTTGGTATAAATTCCAAAAATGAAATAAAGACAAACACCTGTGTGATAAACCTGAGTAACCCGATGGGCTAAATAGGGCTTACCGGGTAAATTAAAGGCCTGGTGCTGCTCATCTAACTTGGTTTGGACGCGATCGCAAATCAGTTGAATCTTATCCCAGGCAACCGTGGTTTCAAAGGTTTCACCAATAATGTGATACGAGGATAGAAAATCTCTTACATAGGCAATGGCAAAGGTAAACATATATCCCTGTTCACCATACTTAGACCCCGTCGCCAATCCCTTCAATTGTTTTGCCGTAGCATAAATATTGCGTTCCTGGTGATCTACCTCCTGGGCCGAGCCCTCCATCACCACGGTGGCCACAACCATTTGGGTAGGGTTAAACTTAAGCACCTTAAATAAATACAGCTGCTTTAGCCAAGTCATCCAAGTTTCAACAACACCAGAGTTTTGAGGTTTTAAAGAAAAGCCTAGCCGAAACTGTTTATTATCCATAAGGCGTAAACTAGCTGGCACTAAGCCGCTATGGGCAATGCGCTTCATAAACTCCACCCCTAAGGTGAAATTTGGAAACATGAAAGAGGCATATTTTGTGACCTCAGGCAGTGGATGAATTTTGATGACAGCCTTGGTAATCAGACCTAGATTCCCCTCACTACCAAATGGTAACTGTTGCACTGGTATCCCCATGGAAGCACGGGAAACAGACTCCATCTGTTCCACCACACCTGCTGGGGTTACCAGGGTAACCTTCTCCACAATCTGTTCGATATTGCCATAGCGGTTTTTCTTCATCCCGCTAGCATTGGTGGCAATCCAACCACCTAAAGTGGAAAGTTCTAAGCTATCGGGAGCATGGCCACATATAAAGCCAGATGCCCTCAGCTGATTCTCCAAATCTTTGCCCGTGATACCCGCCTGCACACAGGCCTTTAAATTCACCGAGTCAATCCATTCGATCCGACTCATCCGCTTCATATCGACGGAAACGATCATTCGGGTTTCTGATGGAGGAAGCTGCAGGGCACAGGTCACATTAGTACCTCCACCAAACGGCACCAAACAGACATCATGTTCCACTGCCAACTGCACCAGAGTTTGGGCATCTTTCTCTGACTCGCAGTAGAAGACCATATCAACAGTGCGCGTTAATTGGCCATACAGAACTTTGTAAACTTCTGTTGTTGTCGTTTGACCGTGGCTGTGGAGCAAGCGGTCATGGTCTTCAAAGGCATATTGACTTGAGGGAAATGAAGCCTCTATTGCTGCACAAAAAGCTTTGTTACGATGGACGGTCCCAACAACCTTTTCAGAGACTTCGGTTAACGGTGTTTTTTCATCGATAGTGATTCCCAGTTCAGCTTCTAGAAAGGGAATAAAACCAGGCATTTTAACCCCAGTGAGACCATAGCGCTCACCAGTCATCATCACCGACCGATCATCATTGACAACTAAGGTCGTATCTTTAAAGCCCCACTGATGGCCCCATAGCTGAGAATCGCCCTTGTACTCTAATGGACTTTGGTGATGATCTGCCATGATAATTTCTGATGCTTTTTATGACTGAGCGCTTTCAATGTCAGGCAATGAATATTGCGTTACTTTTTGGGATTGATCAGCCTTTTTATAATTGTTGCACCTGATCAACAAGGTAGAAGTATATTTGACGCTTTTTTTAAGTTTATTTTGACGAATGGAGGTTCCATTGAACATTTCTACAGACAATTACTAAAGATTCTTATCGAATCATCAAATATCGTCCACGATTGAAGAAACGGTAGTAGGGTTCATTGGCGGCCTCTAACAGCTCGCGATCGCCTTGGCCATCACCATAGGCATAGATGTAATATTGCTGTAAATCCCCTAGCAACCGCTCTAAGCGTTTAACTTTCTCAGGGCCATAGCAATTTTCTCCTGATAATTTGCCTGTCACACTGCCACCCTGATGTTCTAATCGAGTAGCCAACAGATGATCAATGGGCAGTGTTTTCATCCAGGGTTGTAAATAAATCTCCAGGGTAGCGCTGACTAAAATGATCTGATGTCCCTGGCGTTGATGCCAATGTAACCGTTCTAATGCGTCAGGATCGACCAGCTTAGGTAAGTAATGGTGAGCATAGTCAGCCGCCGCTGTCTTTAAACGTTCAATGGACCAACCTTTGTAAAATTCGGTCAAAAGTATTTCTTTGATAGTTTGATTAGAGCAACGCTTCATTCCATAACTGAGTACTGCTGAACTATGGCGCATAAGGCCAATCACCAATCGTCTCCAGCCATGGGTCCAGCACAAAAAGGGCACAAAACTATCTTGAGTTGTCAGAGTCCCATCAAAATCGAAAATAGCAATCTTAGGCTTATCCCCCATCATTGTCTCCCATGTTATAAAGTCATTTGGCGCTCCAGGTCTTCTATCGATTTTTTTACCTGATTGACAATAGCCTGGTAAAGCTGACGTCTTGTTAAGGTGCCAACCTTATCTCGGTAAGAGATAAGGTCAATAGGAGGGCCAAAACAGACTTGAATGGGATATTGCTGAGGAAATAATTGCCCTTTGGGCAAAGCTTTATAAGAGCCCTGAATATAGACTGGGACAATAGGAACGCCTAATTTCAATGCCATCATCCCGAATCCCAACTTTAAATCCTGTAATTGGCCTGTTAAGGAGCGTCCTCCTTCTGGAAAGATTAAGAGAATTTTCCCATGGTAGATTGCCTGTTCACACTCTCGAAAACTTTGGAGTGAGCCGCTGCAGCGATCCACTGGAATCATATTCAAGACATGCCGACAGAACCAACCTTTCAAGGGATGATCAAAGAAATAATCCTTAGCGGCCAGGCTATGTACCTTATGCATATGACAACCATGGGCCGCAATAATGGCAGGTCCATCAAGGTGACTAGCATGGTTTGCAACTAATAAATATGGAGAATCTTTCGGTAAGTGTTCTGCACCTTCACAGGTAAGTTTAAAGTAATTGAAATAAATTAAACAGCCCCAAATCCAAATTTGATCTTGGAGCATTCTTTTTAGAATGTGCATGCTTATAATTAAAAATTAAGCGGTTTTGTTTGTCCATTGTGTCCAATTATTCGTGAAGTGACCCAGTATTAAACAAAAGCCTGCCTCCCTAGGTTAAGCTGAGCAAAATACGAGAAATGAGTCACTAATTATCTTGAACTACCTCACAAGCCCATGTGTTTTTCTGCTACTGCTAGTTTCACTGCTGCTACTCTTCTAATACCCGCTGGTTTATATGCCTGTAAGCTGGCCATAGATATAGATCTCAGGTATCTGCCTGGAGCCCTTATCCCTTGCATATTTGGTATTCAGCAAGGGTTTGAAGGCATTGAGTGGTTAGCCATCCACGGAAACCAAGCAGACACTGTTCATCTAGCCGCTCTTGGCTATCTCGTTTTTTCCCATGGATTCTGGCCAATTTGGTTCCCGTTGACAGTGTTTGCAATAGTGCAACGACCTTGGGCTAAAAAACTACTATTAGTTGTAACACTGTTGGGTGCTTTATTTGGTATGTCTCTGTATGTCCCTTTGCTGTTATCTCCTGATATGTTTTCAGTAACAGTCATTCAAGGCTCTATCCATTATCAGACCACACTAATCTATGATCAGTTTTTTCCTCGCAATGTGTCTCGGCTAATTTACTTGCTCATTGTTGCAGGGCCATTTTGGTTATGTGATCTTACCGAAATTAGAGGTTCAAGTGGGGTCATTGCTCTAGCACTATTAGTCACCTACTGGTTTTACAACTACGCATTCATATCGGTATGGTGCTTTTTTGCTGCAATTTTATCCATTAATATTGTCTTTATGCTACGTTCCATCGCTTCCAAAAAATTGCTTAAAGAAAAGTATTAACTTAACTGTTTGAGATGTTTACTTTTCCACTCTATCCACAAACCTCTGAATTATCCTGCGGTTTTCTCAAAGGCACCTCTACTGTGACAGCTAAGTATTTGGCAAGTTTGTGAATTGAGGAGTGGCGGGATGCCAAAGTCTCAGAAAGCGAAATTCCTAGCGCGGTTTGAATATGATTCTTGACCTCCATAGCTGTTAAGGAATCCATCCCCAGTTCAATAAAATCAAGGTGGGGATTGGGGATATTAGAAGGGGCTAACCGGAGAATATACGCTACAACTTCTTGGAGGTAGGTTTCTAGAACTTTAGATCGATCACCGATTTCAACTTGCATTAACTGTTGCCAAATCTTTGCTTGCAATAGTGTCAGAGGATCTTGACTAATGATAGGCCTAAAGGGAGTTTCCACCTGATCCACAGAGTCAGTATCAATCCAGTATCGTTCTCGCTGGAAAGGATAGGTTGGTAACCTTAATTTTTTACAGAGTTGGCCATTATGGAACTGAAACCAGTCAATGGAGACTCCTTGAGCATAAAGTTGAGCGAGATTTTCCTGTAGCTGTCGCCAATCTTGATACTGTGCCTTAGAGATTCCATGCCTACCACTGCGTAAACTCGACAACCAAAGATAGTCCTCCGATAAACATTGCTGGCCCAGTCGGGTTAATAACGGCTTGGCTCCCATTTCTAGAAAAATGCTACAGCCCTGCTTGCATAGCGCTTGCATTCCTGCCATAAACTGAACTGGCTGACAGAGATGATTGGCCCAATAAGCAGGCGTTGTGATCTCGTCGCCAGCAATTTTCCCACTAATACCAGAAATCATCGGAATACTGGGTGAAGCATAGTTGATCTCTGCTGTAACCGACTCTAATTCTTGTTGCAACGGTGCCATCACCTGAGAATATAGGGCATATTCTGTCGATGACAGCTGGGTCAAGAGCCCATTATCTTCCAATGTTTGGCAGACGGCCTGAAGTGCTTGCTTGTCACCAGCAATAACCCACTGGCTCGGCGCATTATGGGCCGCAATACTTATATTTGAGGCATGGGTTGAGATTGCAGCTTCAACCTGTTCCTGGTTTCCTATCACCACCGCCATTCCACCGTCAGACTCGACTGACTGCAATAGCATTTGTCGAGCCACCAACAGACGCAGCCCCTCTTCCAAACTAAATACCCCAGCTACACAGGCCGCAACGTATTCCCCTAGCCCATGCCCGATTAAAAAGTCTGGCTGCACTCCCCAGGAGACCCAAAGTTGAGCCAGGCTATATTCTAGAGCAAACACCGCCACATCAGACAGCGAAGCGAACTGATCTTGAGCAGATTGAGGATAAAGAATATCGATTAAGGATGCACCTAAATCAGCTTGCAAAAATTCATGGCACCGATTCACTGTTTGTCGAAACAGTGGCTGGCTTTCATACAACTGCTGCCCCACCCCCAGGTAAGCAGACTGTTCCCCCGGAAACAGAAAGGCAACGCTAGGGGGAATATCATCATCCCCTAACGTTGCTCTGGCATATCCGTTTGTAGATTTTTCGGAAGGTATTTCAACGGAATCATCATTCAGCTTCTCAGCTATGTCCTCCAGGGTATCCCCAACAACTGCCAAACGATGATGAAAATGACTCCGCCCAGTATTGGCTGTAAAACAAAGATCTGCCAAGTCTACATCTGGGTTCTGCTGAATATAGACCTGATATCGTTGCCGTAACTGATCAAGTGCCCCATCACTTTTCGCCGATAATGTCAGCAGATGCATCGAATGACTTTGTTGCAGATCCTGACTTCCGACTTCCGATTTCCGACGTCCGACTTCCTCTAAAACCACATGGGCATTTGTCCCCCCAAATCCAAACCCACTTACTCCGGCTAGGGCTGGATAGTCACTTTCTGGCCAGGGAGATAATGTCTGCTGTACTTTAAGCGGAATCCGCTCAAAGCGAATATAAGGATTCGGCTTTTGAAAGTGCAAACTTGCTGGGATTTTTTGATGTTTAAGGGCTAACGCCACCTTGATCAAACTAGCCATGCCAGCAGCAGCTTCCAAGTGACCCAAATTGGTCTTGACTGAACCAAGGGCACAGTCTTTCCCTGCTTCGCGATCCTGGGAAAGAATCTTGGCCAATGCTTTTGCTTCAATCACATCTCCCAACTGAGTGCCAATGCCATGGGTTTCCACATACTGTACCCTCCCTGGAGAGACCTTCGCATCCTGGTAAGCGGCTTGTAATACGGCCTCCTGGGCCGCAGGATTTGGAGCCATCAGACCGTTACTCTGGCCATCTTGATTGATGGCACTGCCTCGGATGACGGCATAAATGGAATCGTTATTTGCGATCGCACTCGACAAGGGCTTTAAAACCACCACCCCCACTCCCTCACCGCGCACATAGCCATCAGCTCGCGCATCAAAGGCCTTACAACGACCATCGGCAGCCATAACCTTAGATTGACTAAAGGCCAGGGTCATCTCCGGGCGCAAAATCAAATTAACCCCAGCTGCCAGAGCCAGATCACAGTCTCCATACTGCAAACTCCGACAGGCTTGATGGACTGCCACCAACGAGGAAGAACAGGCCGTATCTAAGGCTAAACTAGGGCCATGCCAATCGAGATAGTAGGAAAGACGATTGGCGGCAATAGAAAAGGCAATCCCTGTGTTGTAGTAGGCATCAACCTGGCGATACTGGCAGATTAAGTATGAGTAATCTCCACTACTGATCCCGACAAACACTCCCCCCTGGCTACCCATGGTCTGCTCAGGCGAGATTCCCGCATCTTCTAAGGCTTCCCAACTGACTTCAAGCAATAGCCGCTGTTGGGGGTCCATAGTAATGGCTTCGCGAGGAGAAATTTCAAAAAACTGGCAGTCAAAGTCTTCCACATGGTCTAAAAAACCGCCTAAACAGGAAACCTCTGTACTGGATGAGTCGGAATCTAGCGCATGGAGTGACGGCATATACCAGGCTCGCTTGGAGGGAATGGGTGAAATCGCATCCTCTCCATCACATAGCAACTTCCAGTAAGCATCAGCATCATTAACGCCTGGAAAACGACAACCAATACCAATAATTGCAATAGGTTCTTTCATAAAAGACTAGAAGAAAAGGCTCCCTCAATACCTAATGCTAATCTTGTTCCTCCAACAACTTATGTAAATGTTGAGCCAGACTACTGATAGTCTTATGCTCCCAAAATATTGTGGGATCCAATTCTAGATGAAGCCTGGCTTCCAAATTCGCTGTCACATTAACCGCCGTAACAGAATCTAAACCATAGCGAAGTATCTTGTGACGAGGATTAATTTTTTCTGGGTTAATCGCTAGCGCTTGAGCCAGGTTATTGATCAAATACTCTGCAATTCCTGCCTCACTCAAATCAGCCTTAGCGGTTTGTTCAGTAACTATCTGAGCTGCTTTGTCCTCTGCATCAGCCGAACGGCTATCTATCGTGGCAAACCATTGCCCCACAACATTCAGGCTTTCCTCCAGATATTGCCTGCGGCAAGCAGAACGCTTGAGTTTTCCACTTGCTGTCTTGGGAATACTGCCTGTCTTCAGGAACAAAATGCCATGGACTTCAAGTTCATGCTGCTCTACAAAAGTGTCAAGGATAGAATCCACCAGCATATTCGCATCAAAATCCTTTAAGTGGTGACGTTCTATCTCCTGGGCCAGGATCAATCGCTCTACCCCTTCAACATCAACCGAAAAGGCAATCCCACTGTGGGGACGCAAAACAGGTGATATCCGCTCCAGTGTCAATTCCAGATCCTCCGGATGATAGTTACGACCACGCAGGATAATTAAGTCCTTGAGTCGCCCCGTGACAAAAAGTTCACCCTCCGCAATAAACCCTAAATCACCAGTACGCATAAATGGCCCTTCACCGGTATCTGCAAGATATGTCTGAAACGTTTTACTAGTTTGCTGAAAACGTTGCCAATACCCCTGAGCCACACTAGCCCCGGAGAGCCAAATTTCACCTACAGTATTTTCTGGCTGAGTTCTAGATGAATCAGGATCAACAATAACAATATTTTGACTCTGGTCACTGTAGCCACAGCTCACTAGCCAGGACGCTTTCGGGTGATCGGGCTTAGCATCTACAGCCTGCCCCTGAACTAAAGCCTCGCGTTCAAACCACTTAGTTTTCAAAGGAGCCCCATCAAAGCGCCCCGAAGCCAGCAGGGTTCCTTCTGCTAACCCATAACAGGGAGAAAACGCATCTTGACGGAACCCAAAGGGTGAAAACTTAGCCGTGAAATGCTGTATGGTTTCAGCTCGAATGGGTTCAGCTGCACTAACGGCCATTGACCAATGGGACAGATCCAAATTTTCAGCCGCTAACTGTTCTGGTCGAATCTTCTGTGCGCAAAGCTTATAGGCAAAATCTGGGCCACCGCTGATGGTGGCCTTATAGTGCGAAATCGCCTTCAACCAGCGAACTGGCTTTTGTAAAAAGCTGACTGGCGGCATCAGCACTGCCGAACAGCCTGTATAAAGGGGCTGGAGTAGGCCGCCAATTAAACCCATATCATGGTATGGGGGTAACCAGCTCACAACACAAGTATCAGAGGTAAAGTGAAAACACCTTTGAATCAGCTCTGAATTATGGATGAGATTCCCATGGGAAACCATTACCCCCTTGGGCTTACTCGTAGACCCAGAGGTATATTGTAAAAATGCAAGGCTATCAGGAGTTAAATCAGGATCCTGCCAGTTTAAGTTGTCTGCATTTTGCAGAGCGTCAGTAGCAATGCATGTTAGTGGCGATGAATATACCTCCTGTTCTAACTGTTTGCGGCTATTGCTCAGCAACGCTGTTGTTGTGAGTGCAAATTTAGCCTCAGCATCAGCAGCAATCGATTGGAATGAAGACGACCGCTGATTGGATTTAGGGGGATAGACTGGAACTGCAACAATACCTGCATAAAGACAACCTAAAAAACTCGCAATCAAGTCCAATCCAGGCGGATAAATTAAGAGGGCACGCTCTCCAACAGCTGAGATTTTATGCAGGTGAGTAGCAATGCCTCTGGCTCGTTGCTCCAATTCTTGATAGGACCAGGAAGTGGCTACTTCGCACTCGCCATCAACAAGAAAGGTATAGGCAATCTGATGAGATTGATGATGGGCTCTCCAAGTCAACAAATCCAAAAGAGTACACTGATCATCTAACGTAGGCGTTTTGGGAACTGACGTGCGTGGTCTAACAGACAGGCTCATGATTCTCCTAAATCGGCTTAATTTCTTTAAATGGGGCCTTGCAAGTCTGTTGCTCTAGCTTAGCAGCAGCCACTAGTCTTAACTTTGACTGGAACTGATTCCTGAGTAGGTTGATAATCTGACAAACCCGAGACCAGAGAATTAACAATTTTTTGGTCAAAACCAATTCTCTCTAAGGCTTCAATATAACGACGAACAATTTCTTTCGCTGCCAGACCACTTTCAAATCCCATATCTCCAGCATTAAATGTGCCACAAACCACACCCAGCTCTCCACACAAGGAGGTACATCCTTCACGAACAACAGTTAAGATTTCAGGCATGACTCTGTGATGAGCCCAAATCAATGCATCGTGAACTTCATCTGAATCTTGTTGAAGTAATTGCTTCAATCGAGATATACCAATTTCAAAATGTTCTAGCTCATCGTTGAGAATACTTTCTGATACTCTAGCAGTCTCTCCGTCAACCGTCGTTGTTTTACCAATTCCAGCTAGCCCCAGATACGTAGTGATAGCTAAAATCTCAATCATAACGTCTTGAATGATGTAGCATACAGCTAGATTTTTTTTCGCTAGCGCTGCGTCAAAGTGCTTTCGAATGGTAAACCATTCTGGTTCTACAATTTTTTCAACCACTGGTAAATTCAAACGTTTTGCCAGTTTCACTAAGTTCCTGACATGCTTAGATTCAGCATAAGCTTGATGAACAGCCTCCATCTTCTCATCTGTATCGTCCAGTAGAGCAACCAAACGACAATAGTTCTCAGTGGCCGTAATCTCCCCAGCGATTAAAGTTGATATTAGAAATGCCAATAAATCTTGATATTGTTTATTGTATTCCTTCAAAGTAGAAGATTTAACCGACTTCGTCTGAACTTCAGCAACCATAATTCTTCTCTCCTAGTTTTACCTAACTTGTTAGCAACAATATTCGTAATTTAAGCAGAGCTAATCGTAAATAACATCTAATCGTTCATAAAATGTGACCCTTAGTAAAGGTGTGAAAATGTGAAAAGATTAACTTGCATTGAAAATTAGTGTTTGAATGAATTTCAATCAGATAATGGCAAATAACATTTTTGCTCAGGACAATAGAGATTTAGCTTTCCCATTTGCCAGAATAAATGCCAGCTAAATTCTGATTCTCGCATATACTCTCCCCAATTTCTCTTGAGACTTGTATGAGCCATTCTCAAATGATAGTGAGGAATTGCAGTGGAAATATGGTGAGGGATGTGAATGTTGATGTCATGACAAAGAAACTCAACCCAACGGGGATATCGACAATGTACTGTTCCATATAGCTGAGCTTCTGCATTATTCCATTCTTCTCCTACTCGCCATGGAATATCTACCGCACTATGATGCACACGAGTGAATGTGGAAAGCCAGAAGTGGAAAACTAACCAAGGTAACAACCAAAACTTGCCCATAGCCCAAATCCCACCCAAATAGTAGAGCCAAGCCAAGGCAACTACAGCAAAGAGATAAACGAACACTGAGGAGAGTCGCACTTTGGAACACTCTTCCGTAGACAAGGTAGAACGCTTGAGATTCAACTCATACCACCAGTTTTGAATTGAGGCTAACCACCAGAACCATTCCCGCCAAAATTGGTAAGTCAATCGCCCTTTAAGGGACATTGACTTCCAAACCTCAGGTCGGAGAGGATACCAAGCTATATCAGCTCGTCGATGGATAACATCTTGAAGTTGTCGCCAGCGCTCCCCCCCCAATTTATTAGTAAAACGATGGTGGGTATTGTGTTGAATGCGCCAGTTATGAAAGGGATAGAGCAGAGGTAGCATTAACAAGTGTCCTAAACACTCATTCACCCATTTTCTTTTAGCAAAAGAGTAGTGGCCACACTCATGTCCTAAAATAAAGAAACCCGTCAAAGCAGTCCCGGTAAATATCCATAATGGAGGACAGAGGTACCAGGGGGCAAAAAATAATCCCACAGTGCCTAAGGCAACAGCCAATACACTAACAAAAACAGAAGTCCAGGCTTTGAGTGGTTGCTGGAGAAAACAGTCTTGAGGCAAACTTTTAAGTAACTCTTTAGTCGTAAAAGCTCGTTGTTGGACAGGGAGGGAAAAAGCTGAGTTTGGCACCGTCATTTCAATTTACCTCTCTTATACCTTCTGAGGCATCTTCTTTTGGCTTAACATTGCCTTTGTTGGCATCTTAACATCCCACGCCAGCCCTAGTTTCTCTAGCACACGGATGAAATATCCACCCAAATCAACTTGCCACCATTCCAAACCAAAAATTGCTGAACTTGGAAAGGCATGGTGATTATTGTGCCAGGTTTCCCCTCCAGTGGGGATTGCTAACCAAAATATATTGTGACTATGGTCATCTGTCTCAAAGGATCGTTGACCATAAACGTGGGAGAGGGAATTTACACTACCCGTTAAGTGTTGGGTAATAAATATTCGAAAAACTCCCCCCCAGAGAAATCCTTGTACAGCACCCTGCCAGGTTAAATTCAACACCCCTCCTAAAATAGCGGGAAGCAATAGTCCCAGGGACACCCAAACATGGTAATAACGACTTAGTTTAGCCAGTGTTTGGTCCTTCATCAGTTCAGGTGCATAATAGGCTGGATTAGCATATTCATAATCCATAAGCCATTGCACTTGGGCATGCCATAAGCCCTTTACCCGGTTAATCAGCCCCTTTCCATGGTGGTTGGGTGAATGAGGGTCTTCCGGTGCATCACTGCACTCATGGTGACGGCGATGCATCACCACCCAAGACACAACAGGACCTTGAGCCACCATCGAGCCAATAATAATAAAGAGAACCTGCATAACTCGATTCGTCTTGAAGGAGCGATGGGTAAAGTAACGATGAAATCCAACCGTGATCCCCATACTAGTTACACCACACATCAATAGCGTAATGCCTAACTCTATGGGACCAAACGTTAACCAACTGAGAGAGATAAACGCTAAGATAGTCCCTACAAATGGACCGATTGTGTACAACAAAAAATGATTTCGCTGAATCCGGTTTATGTAGGCACTCGATATTGTCTTGCGTTTTTGATAAGGTCTGACCTTAGCTTGAGGTGAGACTTGAGGATGGAATGAATCCATTCGTATTTCGCCTGCTTCTAATGAAATGAGAATGAGATCTATATCTAAATTACTGTGTGATTAATACCACATGATTAGGATTATAAGATTGAAATACTCTTAGAAATACTGAGAAACAAAAATTTTCTCAAATATTAATTGCCAATTCCAAAGTTTTTTAAGCAGAAGAGTCAAATACAGACCCCTCTTATTATTGCCATAGCTACGTAAGCCATAGAATATCATTAGTCAACACAACAGAAGCTAAAAGCTAGTCACCTTAGCGATTCTGTTCCTTTCCTTCTATTCGGATTTTTGTTATCTAACAACCTGATACGGGAATCTAAGGCCCAATTACATTGCACTCGATAACCATGATTGGTGTGACGTTTCAGCAAATCATTAATCAGACCAACTTCACACCACAAAATCTGGCACTCCAAACTTTGCCTACAATTTTCTTTAAAATATAGTCAATGCCTTGCTTAGAAACATTTTTGGCAGTCAACGTTTGCTCAAAATCTAGCACAGCTCCTATCATAGTTCGATCATAAACCATTCGATCGTCCACTCGAACGTCTCCAAATCCAGCCTGTTCCAGCCCCTTGATATAGTCATTCTCAGTAATTGCTCCGGCCACACAAGCAAAATACATGTCGAGATCTGCGCGCATCCACTGAGGCAGCTGTTCAACAATCATGTCAGAGACTGAAAATTGCCCACCCGGTTTCAGCACCCGCACCATTTCCTGGAATACCTTATTTTTTTCAGGAGACAGATTGATGACACAATTAGACACAATCCAATCCACTGAATTATTTTTTAAGGGTAGGTCCTCGATATATCCTTGTAAAACCTGGATATTTTTATAAGGGCTTTTGTCAATGTTGGTTTGAGCTAGACGCAGCATTGCATCAGTCATATCAACCCCAATCACCTGACCCTCGTGACCAACTTTTTCCGCTAACAACAGTAAGTCCAACCCAGCTCCTGAACCTAAATCCAGCACTGTCTGTCCAGGCTCTATAGCGCTAAAAGCCACTGGATTACCACAACCAAAAGAACTCCCGGCAGCTCCTTGATGACTTTCTGTTGACTGCTCATCCCTATATCCAGACACTTTTGTCAGCGCTTCATGATTGACAGAAAATGATAGCTGTTCTGATGATGTGTCAGAATCTGAGGTATCAGAATTAGCAGTCTCCTTATTTAGGGCTTGCGTATACGCTTCCGCAACTTTCTGACGAATATCATCTACCATTGTTATATACTTGTAGGATAGTCACTATTGCACTGGACAAATTCTATATGTTCGGTGTGACATTGCACCGAGCTAGCTATAGCAGATTCTGATGGGATAAACACATTTTAGCGACGCACAGGAATTGGGAGTAGGGCGTATTGAATGGAATGTATTCACACTGAGCTGTCAGATTTTCTGGATTTGAGTTTTTTCTGGATTTCGGTGCGTAGGGCTATGGCTTGGACGTGGTTGGATTCTAATTTTAGAACATGGTTAATGTACTTGAGGTTGGAAATACTCTAGAGCTTTATCATAATAGTTTATCTCATAGAGGAGATTGCCAAGATAATTGGCCAAATTACGAGACTCGCCGATGGGATATCGAGGATGCCCTAGTCAAAGTAGGCCTGGAGTAATGGATACTTGCGCTAGAAGTTCAGGTTGCGATCGCTAAAGTCAGTTAGTATATATTTGGTGGGAATAGTCTTTAGCGGCGATCGCCTAAAGAAGTCAAAGAATTTTTTTAGAAAATGATAGGCAAAGCGACCCGAGCCTGCTCCGAGCTCAATGATGTAAATAGGCTGAGCAGGTATTCTAGGCGTTTTGTTGTTACTCAGGTTTGAACCGTACCAATCTTGTAGGAAACCATAAACAACTTTTCCATAGGCATTGGCAATGAAGGGATTACTGGTAATGTAGTGGGGGACAGTACCTTGATTTCACGCTTTAACTCCCTGTTGTTCAAAGAACTGACGCTGGATTTTCCAAAGATTTGGTTGAGAAAGGCGATGACTTTGGTTGGAAGGGATTGCAGGGTAAGGGTGGGGAGATCTTAAAATATCATCTGATGAGACATCATCTGATGAGCCAATAGGATTAGGCTGATGGGGTGGATGGCGATCTTGCTTGCCATTAGCCATTAGCTGAATTGGCGAGACAGGAACAACTTTATCAAAAAGGATCCTCATACCGTTTAAGCGTGTGGGGCCCTGGACATTACTGGTAGATGCAGCAATGTCCAGGGTATAGTCATTGGATAGGTCAGGTCTAAAAGACATAATAATAGCTGATTAGAAAAGCACCCATTAAGCTCGACTTACAACAAGTACTTCTACAGGAATCATATTCGCGACTTCCGTATCGACATTTGCATCCTTAAGATTATGCTTTCCTCCCCAGGTCCAAACGGTATCTGCATCAGGCATAAATACCCAGTGCATTAGCAAGTTGTCATCCAGAAATCTTTGGATTTTATCACGATCAAAAATCTTCTGATTGCGCTGATTAGGATCTTCTTTTTGAAAAGAATCTTTGTCATAGATGCCAACTATACGTGGCCATGCAGGCTGATTCCAAGAGATTTTCTGATCTTGGAAACCACTTAATTTACCTAATGTAGGGTTTTGAGAAAGCGCACGTAGAGTAAAGCTATTGTGCTCATTATTTATTTTTTGTTCCACCAGATCTATGACTTTCTTTACAGATTCACTCATCAATTGCTGTAAAGGAAGTTTGTCTTTCTTGCGTTTATAAAGTATATCCAAATCACTGTAAGGCGTGACTCTGATTCCTAGCTTTTCACACAGTACAGAGAGGGCTCTAGGCGTTAATGCTAGATCTCCTTTCTTGTATCCTGAATCTGATACTTCTTGAGGTTGCAGGCTATGGAGTTTTTTATTCTTCTGGTCTATTTTAATGCCTTCAAACAAATTGTTAAAGTCTTTTACTTTTTCCCATAGTTGCGATTTATGTTGTCGAAGATGATCCTTAAAGAAAATCATCAAACCGACAATCAGCGTGTAGTCAGTTGGATACCCAGGCACTGTCTCTTTTGAATCATCATCGTAATAATGGGCCATTCGTTTTTCTATTCGATTTTGTACAATGCCCTTACCTCCTCGATCTTTATTTAAGTTGGCTTTGACTGACATCCCTTTATAATCAGTGCCATGGTAAATTGCGTCGAGTAACTCGATCAATATCTGCTCCTTACCTTGTGTTCCATTCTGCCGATTAGCAAAATAAAGCATGGCCATCAAGGCAGAGGCCATGCCACAGTTCCCCTCTTGATTCTGATTCAGTAGCCATGGCTTATCTCTAAGATTTTCTAACCTTTCATAGCTATTTAATTTTATTTCTACACTAAGACCTAGCTTAAGAGCATCCTGCCAATCATTTACATTTTGAGCAATGCTGTAGTTAGACAAGGAGCCTGACCAGCCTGCGTAATCATCCCCTTGTTGTTGCTGTAATTTTTGTTGTTGAAGTGCTGTTTGAAGTTCTAGTAGGCGGTTCATAGTTGGTCCTCTAGAGGGCTATTGTTTATCAATTAAGATCTAGAAGTATGTCTTTGAGTCAATTATCTGTTTTGTCCAACCATTACATGACGTTAAATTATAATTTCACTAGCTGTTTAAAGAACTGAATAAGCTTATGTATTTCCTAGGCAGGTGAGCTACTACAATGACTGAACCATCTGCTATGGAAAGAATAGGATGCGGCCATTTATATTTTCTCTATCTCTTTTGAGAACTTATATCTTCAAAAGTTCTCTTGTACCACTCAAGCTAAACTCTAACACAGATTTTTTGAGAGTTCTGTTACTAGCTCCCTTGTATTTATATGAAAATCTTATCTTTTAGCTTGATCTTGGATTCTGTACTGACCTGATGGATGCAGAAGATTTTAATGCCATGTTACATTGATGAAAACACAAGTCTTTCCGTCTCAGGATTACTTGAGATTGTTACAAAGTTCAAAAGATAGGCAATATTTCAAGAAATTGAAATATCTCTTGATACCTTGAAGTAACGACTGCTAGTCAGTTCTCATCAGATCTTTTCAATGTTCCAGTATTTGGCTGCTGATATCGTGCAGTCACATTATTCTGTCAATTATTACTCGGAGTTATCCATGAAAACTAACCTATCACAGGTAACATCAGCACTAATCTCCAATACGGACTTGGTGATTCAACCTAAACTGACAATTGGTGCCATCAATGACAAGTATGAGCAAGAAGCGGATCAAATCGCTGCCCATGTGATTCAACAACTTAACTCTCCTAACCCTGGAATAGCCGTGGTTTCTAGACCTACCCTGATCCCAGAGAGTGACAGAAGTATTGGCTTACCTACCAATCCAGAATTTCAAACATTGGTTTATCAAGCCTGTACAACGGATGGAGAGACTTTAGAAGTTTCATTGCAACAACAGCTAGAAACCATCATGGGAGCCAATTTTTGCAGGGTGCAACTACACCATGATTCACTATCTGATAGTTTGAATCGTGCCCTGGGATCAATCGCATTTACGATTGGAAATCACATCTTTTTTAGACAGGATGCTTACCAGCCAGAGACCCAAGCAGGGCAAGAATTACTTATCCATGAGCTCACTCACGTTATTCAACAAGGGGGCGGAAGCCATGACCAAGGTATCGGCTCGTCCTGGTATATACAACGGCATGTTACCTATGGCTTGGGAGCTGATGCTATTGGAGTAGAGATCACAGTTAACAAGAAATATACAGAAGCCAAACTAGTTGG
The DNA here is from genome assembly GCF_011009555.1 of Adonisia turfae CCMR0081. Taxonomy (GTDB): domain Bacteria; phylum Cyanobacteriota; class Cyanobacteriia; order Phormidesmidales; family Phormidesmidaceae; genus Leptothoe; species Leptothoe turfae. Next base: position 4,410,008 of record NZ_QXHD01000004.1, read on the forward strand.
CAAAAGTGGTGTGATTACCGATAAAGGCCCCAACAAAGACAAACGCTGGTTTGTCCGTCTCCATGGAGATGACAAAAACTACAGATTTAAATCAGAGGAACTGGATTACGCCAAGGTTGATGGTAAATCAGTAGAGGGTTTAGATGAAGCTCAATTTCCGTCAAAAAAATATCCAGGTTCAATTAATTGGTTTCGGGGGCGTCTGACCATCAACGATGAGGAGCTATATCTGGAAGATGAATCATCACCTGGCCGAACACCTCGCAATGTAGTGTGGATTTATAAGAATGATGATAAGGATGAATATCCCCATATTCTATGTGAGGAGTGGGCAGGTTGGATGGGTAAGGCGCACTATACCAGTGCAGAAGTTGTTATGAACGCTACGGATACTGAGGTCGATCATGTCAATGTACGGCGGGTGTGGTTTATATGGGATCAAAATGAAAGAAAATTTCTGCCGTTTCAAGTAGCTGGTGGCACTGGACATGATAACAATGTCGAAAGTAAAGACAGTACCTCTATCTTGCCAAATTTTGAGGCCGATAGTACAGATGTGAGGTTCATGTACGATGGTGGATGGAGAAGCCATAAGGTCGATAGATCGACAACACATCCAGCGATTCCAACTGCGGCTGATTTAAATGCAGGATGGGGACATGTTTAAGCAAGAAACTACCGGTTGTCCATACTCCCAATGGTCTTGCGATATGGAGATAAACTCAAGCTGAGGGACTAGCCGGAGGGTGTTAACGGACTGAAACCGTCAGCGCCTGGGGAACATTACATTCCCCAGGCGCTCGTGCAATTGATAGGCTACTTCGAAACTTAGCAATGCTCCAAAGCTGTGGCGGAAAGAGGCAAATGACTGATGACAATGGAGCTAGAGTACCTGCAACAAGGGTTTAATCAGGTCTGGTCACTGGGTTAATAGCGGCTCCTTGAAACGTTTTTCATGTCCGATGCTTTTACCGACGACGCTGGGATAACTGGGCCTTAGGAATTAGACGAATGGGAGACACAGGGACAGCTCTCTCAAAGAGAATGGTCATGCCATTGAGCAATACCGGAGTGTTGGAATCATCTTGTGAGTCCAGCCTGGGCTCACTAACATATTCATCGTCTAAATTATCGGTATCTAGAGCATAACCGTAGGTGTAGGGGGCGTAAGCCATGGTGAATGATCTGATAAAGGGGATAAAGGACTAAAACGGAGGTTGGCAAAGGTCAGGATAGTGGTAAAGCCGAGTCGTTACAGTTTAATTGTCGCTGTTATATTTTGTGCCAAGGCCTCATCCCAGGGCGATAACTTCCATGGGAACAGCATTAAGGATATCGGCCTCTATGGAATCACTCTCGTAAGTTTCATTAAAATCTACGCTATAGCCCCAGGACCAGGCTTGGTCTTTACTGGGCATGTAGAGCCAGTGTCGCAATAGGTTGTAGGGAATACACTGCTTCAATTGTTCTTTATTGAATTTTTCCTCAGTTCCATTAGTTTCAGTCTCTTGCTTGGTGTAAAAATCGGACTCTTCATAAACGCCGACAATGCAGGGCCATGGGAGGTTTGACCAACTAACTGGAGCACTAGAATCTGCTTTATCAGCTCGGACGAACTTATCTATATTGTTTTTGTAGCAGTTGAACAAAGTTATGCCGTTGCCACCACGACTAGATTCCTGCATAAACTTTTGGTGCATCGTATTGTACACCTTTTCCTTAAGAGGTGTTTTTTGTCGCTCAGTCGCACTAACGGTATTGTCGGTATAGTGTACTGCATCTATGGACAAATATTGGCACAATGCTAACATTCCCTCTAGGGTTAAACCAAAATCGCCCTTTTTTAGACCGTCCTTTGTTAAATCGAGGATACCCATGTCCTTTAAATGAAGCTTAGGCCATTCATTTTTAAGGATCTGATTAAATTTCTCTAGCTGTTGCCACAGATTAGTATTTCTCTTTTTGACATGATCTTTATAGAACAGCATTAAGCCGACAAGCAGCACATAGTCACCAGCAAAGGAGGCCACTTCTCCAATAGATGGGTGATGGAGAAGACGTTTTTCAATCCGATTTTGGATAATTGCCTTACCATTTCGCTCCTGGTTGGTATATCGGCTGGTGGCAATTAGGCTTTTATACTTGCTCTCAGACTTGAAGTCTTGTGACTGCGCTGCTGATAGCTCAGTTGATGTATAAATGGCATCAATTAATTCAAGCAGTATTGCCTGTAGATCTACATCTAATGAGTATCCACTGTTTGGGTCTATCGCCTTGAGGTGGAGCATGGCCATAATCACGGCGGCAAAGCCACAATTGCCTTCCTGATTTTGGTCCAATGCCCAGGGTGCCTTTGCTATCCGGGTAAGTCGTCTTTTGATGGATAGGGGTATATTGATGGTGATTTGATCCAGGGCTTCCCAGTTGTCGATGGTTTTGGCAAGGCTGTAGGTTGAGAATGCGGTGGGTGCGGGTGGCGGCGTTAGAATCCTGGGTGGTTCTGGTCTAGGTATGGGAGTAAGGGGCTTTAGTCTTGGTGTGAGTGGTCTTCGCTTTGCTGGTTTGCTGGTTAGGGCGTTTTGTAGTTTGAAGAGGCGATTCATGGGGAGAGATCCTTGCAGTATTTGAGGGTTAAGCAGGAAGAGAGATAAATATCATTTATTACTTGTTATTCTCTAGGGTCTGAGTATGGCGAAAAAAAATGTTGACTGATGATTGGACAAGTTAGCTTGGTTTCAGCTAATCACTCAGGAAATCAGTGAGTTACAGGAAAGTTGTAACGTACCTTAGTTCTGTTTTAGGGTCGGAGGTAAACTGGTATAACTATCTGGGGTACCAGGTTTTTGATTGCTACGTGTGCTTTATTGTTGTTTAACTTTGTATTCATGCCCCATGTCCAAACTGTTTCATGGTCTGGCATGTAAATCCAATGCTGCAATAAGTTGTATGGGATTAGGTTCTTGACCATTGCCGATTTATAGTGCTTGGTGGTGTCGAGTTTTCCGTCAGTTATGTGGTAAGGCGAATATACTCCAACATAACAGGGAAATTTGATTGACTGCCATTGAACCGGATCTGCCTTAGGGTGGGGTCTAACAGCAGCTAGATTCTTATCGTATATTTCCTTTAATGTTCTTTTATCATGGCCCTTTATTTCTTTTTGGATCTTGGCTTTGACTTTATTCTCATCGACTGGTTTAACTGGGGCCTGTATATTGGCGAATTCATAGTCTCGTAGTGGATATCCTGTGCCAATGTCCATTAAATCGCTCAGTAGGCGAAGAGCTCTGACAGTTAACGCTAAATCACCTGTCTTGGGGTCAGGGCCGGCACTTTTCTGCTGCATGTTCTTTAACTTCGTCTGGGGGCGTAATGTAAACCCATGGGCGGTATTAAAATCTTCCAGAGCTGACCACTCATGCGGTGCCGTAGCTTTCAAATGATCTTTGAAGAACAGAAGGACTGAAACAATGAGGGTATAGTCGCCAACATTTGAACTATTTTTGAGATCTATGATATTACTATTGTCGTCTTGCTTTCCATATTGGTCGAACCTCTTGTTAAGTCTATTCCAGATAATTGACTTACTAGCTGTGGCTGGGTTAGTTTTGCTAGTTGCTGTCATATGCTTGTATGTTGAACGCCACATAAGCTGTTGGGGGATTTGTTCAGATTTGTGGATTGCATAGATCAGCTTGTTTATCTCTTCCCTCCGTGCGTCTCGTTTCTCCGAGCTACTCTGCTTATTGACACTGACAAGGTGGAGTAACGCCATTATCGCTGATGTGATGCCACAATTGCCCTCGTCATTCTGATTTAATACTCCGGGATCGGTGATAATGGCATTTAAACGGTTTGCATAATCCACATTGTCTTTTTTCGCTGCATTTTCCACATCTGACCAGCTTTGGTATGCCTGTCCCATGCTGTAGGTGGCATGGTGATGTGACGGATGTGGTTGCATCGGAATTGACCGATACGGTCTAATTATTCTGTTTTCTTGTGTTTTCTGCTGGGATTGTACAGATACTGACTGTCTTGCATTGAGGGCTTGTTGAAGTGCTATTAACCGATTCATGGCTTCTTCTCGTTGTGGTTAGGTAATGGTGATCAATCGAAGTACTTTCTCTTCTTCTGCTCAAATGATCAGAGGTTTCACTCAGATAAAATCTATTTGATTTTCTGGTTGAACGACTTTCTCTATCCTCTCTTTGTTGTGCTCTAGATAAATCTCTTAGCAACGTCATACTAGCTACATGCCGCCAATATTTCGTCCATAATTATCTTCACAATGTTGATTAAAATCCATAGATATTGGGCATCATGTCATCCGAAGGTCGTGGTGCATCAAGCGAAAGGTGGTTTGATGATGCAGGAAAAAATCTTTAGCTAAGCAGTTTTTAACGGCTAGCGAAAGTTTCATGTGGTTGATCTTTTTCCTACACGTTTTCTATTACTTCATTGGACTCTCTAGTCTCAGTTTCTTGAGGCATTTCAGCTTCATGCTCTTGTTGTTCTTTTTCACTCATCTCAACTCTCCCCTCTGCCTCACTTAACGACTGCATCTGGGCTAGATCCGCTGCTAACGCTGTCTCATCTAATGTCAATGACGCACTGTGATCTGAGGATATTGGGCGGTTTCCAGCTCGCGCCTTATGGGGCTGATTTTGTTTCTCTGTTGTCTGTTGTAACTCCTTATCAAACTCATCAAACCGCTGTTCTAGGGAAATGGTGCCTAAGTTAAACGAGGTCGCATGGCTCATATTATGTCCCATGCGGTCAAACACATCATGGGCACGTGACCCAGTCATATCTTCCTTAACCTCAACCGGTTGACTACTCACCGGTATTACAGGCGTATCATCCATTTGATTGTGGGGCATATGGGACGACATTTGATCAAACACATCGTGGGGATCAGCCACCGCTTCTCGGATGTCATCGGGTAATGCTGAGGTTGTCTCTGTTGATGCAGCTGTCGATAACTGGTGAGCATCTTTGTTGGCCTTAACCCTGTCACTGCGACCTTGGTCATAGGTTTTCTTGCCACTGAGAATCGCCTGAAGGTCTGCAGCAAAGGCACGATTGCTCATCGCCTGGTCACTCCGGGCCTTCTCCGATGCTGTATCGAGATCGCTAAAGTCCAAATCCTCCGCCAACGTATCCTTGTCAAGATCAGCGACTGAAAATGACTGCCCAAATGACTGCCTAATAGTCTCTTGCTGATAATCTTGCTCGCCATCCTCTAAGTCAAAGGACTCGACTTCAAAGGCTGAAGTCCTTCTATTATCATTCCACTTAAAGGAACTGGCTGCATGGTCATCCTCGTCATAGTCGTCGTCTATGCCAAAGGTACTAGCCCTGTAGGCACCCTCATCGTCCTTATCCTCACGCCACTCAAAGGTGGTAGCTACATGGTCATCCTCGTCATAACCGTCGTCCATGCTGAAGGCATTGGTTGCATGGTCATCCTCGCCATAATCTTCGTCCCCATAGGCAGCTGCATAGGCTGTGTTAGCTATGTAGGAATTACTCTCGCTGTTATAGGTCAGCTCAATGGGCTCACCCCAGTCAAAGGATTGTGCTTGAGTGTAAACCTGGTGCGACTGTTGTTTAGGTGGGCCATGGTATCGTTTTCTTCGATATTTTTTGGGTTTGTCAGAAGAGCTACAGAGGTTATGTTCTAACGTGAGGAGTCGATTTTTCATAGGAGGCAGAGGAAAGAAAAAAGTAACGAATTATAAGTAAAAAGTAGAGATTGACTATGAAGTCATGATGCTTTTGGAGAGGACTGAGTTGTATTTTGCGCGCTTAACGTAGACTGTTTATTGGACTGTTTTCGTCTATGGCGTTTGCGTTGTAGCTGCGCCATATGGCTTACCAATTGGGGCGGACAGGCCAGCTGATAGGTCAACAGCAATACGTTGTTACGTAGTCCTTCTATATCAAAGGTTGATGGGACTGGGGTCAAGCTTTGTTCATGTATTTGCAGTGGAATGGAAAGAGAGCTTTCAGTAATAGTTATGGACTCATTTTCGAGCGATTGAGTGGGTGATGGGGGGGGGCTATCACCACTGGTATCGTCAGTGTCAACTATTGGCACTACATCAATCGTAGCTGCCGAAGCTGGGATATCTTTGGTCGGAGTCTCTTCAGAGAATATAGTCTTCTCTGGTGACTGTATTTGACTATTAGAGAAGGCTTTGACGACTTGGCTCTCAAGCGACGGAACATTTGATTGTGTTTCCCGCTCGTAGTTAAAATTAACCTTAGGATAGTTCTCTAATTGCAAATTTCCGTCAGTGATTTGCAAATTATCTGTTAATCTTATCTGCTCCTGTGTAATAGGTGGTTGTGCAATCTCCACTTCTGTAACATCTTGTTGTATAACGCTGGTTAACTCAACTGATGAGGCATCAGCGTCTGTCGTAAAAACCTCGTCAATGGCTCCATTGGTTGCAGGTGGATAGAACTTAGTGGCAACAGTTGCTGGCTCTGGAAGATCGGAAGAGAGACCAAGTCTGGCCTGGCGAATGGTGGTGGCCAGGGATTTATAGCTGGTTAGGGGGGCAGTTGGTTGTGGGTTAGAGGTTTGGGTAGAGCGAGATGCAGGAGGAGCAGAGGGGGTAGGCTTTGACGGATGCTTAGCCCAAGACTGAGCAGAAGAAGATTCTAGGAGGGAATTAAGGGTTTGTCGGCGTTGTTTTTTGGCAATGGTGTCTGGTGTGGGAGTGACCGAAAATGTTTCGACAATATTGGGATTAATGGGGGTGGGAACGGTGGGAAGATCGACATTAGGTGTACGAGTTTTTGGGCAGCTATGATATCGTTGGCCCAGCTGGGCGGCTAGCTGGCGATAGGCTCCGGCAGACTGCTGAGTTGGCTGTGGTTGCGGGTTTTGTAGGGCTGGATTAGGGGGGACTGACGCTGGAGCATGTTGGGGCTGTTTTAATCGGGGAGTAGGAGGCTCACCTAGCCGTTGCATCAGTGCCTTATAGTCCATAGATGGGGGTGCTTCCTGTTTTTTCATGGATGCCTGCTGTGTTTCTTTTGCCCGTCGTCTTCGTCGCACTGGTTGCTGCAACGGTTGCTGGCGTACAGACCTGACCCGAGGCTGATGCCCTCGGATATGGTGCTCCAGGGCTAATAGACGATTGTGGCTAAGTGGCGTGTAAGCAGACATGGTGAGTTCAAAGGTGAAAATTCAAAGTTCAAAGTTTAAGTAACAAGATTCTCGTAAGGTGACTAATTTAATTCCCTTAAATCCCCTCTCGGGAGGGGCACCTGAAAGGCGAGGTGGGTTAACCACTAACGCTACTAACCGATTCCCCAATTCGCTCCCTATGGCGGCTTCGTCTAAGATTCCAAATTCATCGTAAATACGGCATAGGGATCCAACGCTACCTTAAGCTGATTGTCGTGGCCTGTTAGGTGAGTTTGATTAACCTTGATCTTGAGCTGTTTGTTATTTGCGGAAAGAATCTCCACTGGCTGATCGTTGATCACCGCTGCCGGAAACTGATCCAACGACTGGGCACTGGCTAAGTTGTTACCTTCCAAGGTTAAAACCGTATCGCCCTGGGCTTTAGAAAGGCTGGCCTTGGCCACACTGGGTGGATGCTCCTGACGGCGGGCCTGGTTAATAAGATTAGCCAGGCTGCTATAGCTCACTTTCTTTTTGGTCACCTTACCCAGGTCCACATTGCGATCTTCGACGGTGCGACGTAAATCTTCGGTGGATTGAATACCAAGTTTTTTTAGCTCCTTACGTTCGTGGTCAGGTATGTCCACCTCATCAATGGACGTTTCCCCATGTTGAATTGGCGGGCGAGTCACTTCTCGAATTTGGCTGTCGCTAATGGACCCGAGCTGGAAGGAGATTTTGGACGCACCCTTTTCCCCTGGCTTGGCCGTGGTAAAGCGTACGTTGTCGCCATCAAACTCTGGAAACAACTGGAGTTCTAGATTCATATCCTGCACCATGTAAGTCAATCGGCGGTTTAAACCTTTGACCGACAATGTGTCTTGGGCCTTGTCTAACTCAAGGATCAAGGAGTCAAGAAAGGATTCTAAATTCCAAGATTTGTTTCCTTTAGTCGCCATAGCGAGCCTCCACAATGTGCATCTGCATTTGATGGAACATTGGCAATACGGTGGTGGCCGTCCGCTGGGTGGGCGGGGCTCCCTTGAGGGTAACCTGACCCGCTTCATCCACTATTACCCGCAGTTCAACGGGCATATCCAGCTTGATTTCTTCCACCGTTAAGACCTGCCCTGTGTCCGGATCCACTCGCTGTTTTTCGTAGTCCGCCAGGGTAGGTATCAGGTCCGCTAGGGGGAGCAGCGGATCTAGCTCTTCAAACTGTTCACTGCTGGTGGCAGCTGTGACAATAGGGTCTGGAGAGGTAACTTCTAACTCGATCATCTCTGACGGTGTGACGTCACTCCTGCCAGGCAGCGGTGGGACTGGCTGGCTGGGATTAGGAGAATTTGTAGGAGGTTCTGTATGGTTATTCATCGCTAACGCCTATAAAGTGGGCTTTAGTGGGCATGGGGAAATATACTGGCGCTTCGCTTAGCTCTGTCACATGGCCGTTTTCATCAATGTCTGAGACTCGCTTGAGCAGGATACGCTGCAGTTTGAACTCTGGATATACCCATAGGGCCACCGTGCTACCTCTGCGGCCCCTAAATTTGACTGAACTGCGGGCCAGGGCATTAAACAAATCAATATTGTCGCGATTAAATAGGGCGTTTAACTGTTCATCGTTGAGGGGGGCATGGTGAGAGATTTGTCCCAGCAGCTCATTGAGCCGCTCGGGATTAAGCATCATGCCGGCCTTGAGTTTGCCTTCCTGGTGACTATGGCTGGTTTGCTCAATCCGGGTAAGGGTTTCCATGCGCGCCAGAGTGGTGCGATCGCGTTCCAATGAGTAGTAGTACTTGCAGTCCAGGGTCAGCTGACGTCGCTGCTTCGACAGTTGCCCCTGCCACACCTTATGCCAGTAAGACCGGTAGCGATCCACATCGTTAAGCGCCACCGTCTCCCCCTGACCTTCAATGCGGTCAAAGCAATAGTCCCGCACCAGGGTAATCATCTGGGTCATACTGGTGCCCATGCGCTTTTTCCCCATGGTCCGTTGGGAGCGACCGCCCCAGGCCAGCACCGCCATCACCAAATAATCCTCGTTGGGTTCGAGCATAGCCAACTGCTCTTGGGACAGCGTTGGCACGACAGTCAAAGGACCATGGGTGAGATCCTCCACCCGATATGTCTTCTCAATTAAAACTTCCAAGGTTTCCGGATTTTTTACCAGGATCTGGAGAATCCCCCTGGCAATCGGTCGCGGAGTATCTAACTTAAGAGGAAAGGCAATATCATGCCCCTGATGGTAGAGCACCCGAGTACGACCGTGGAGCATTAGGGGAGTGACCTGCATAAAGTCCAGCCGTACCCGAGCCACCCGTCGATAGTCAATTTCCTGAGGCGACCAGGTCAGAGCATTGACCATCGCCGAGCTATAGGCCCACTTCTCCATAGCCGTATCATCTACATTCTCTATCAGTTTCTCAATGTGCTGCTGATCTTGTTTTTTATCCTCCATACTGACCTTAGCCACCTGGGTAACACTGTCGGTAACCGCCCCCAACAGTTTGGTGGGGGATATATTTTGCAGCATCATCTGTACAGTTTCTGGGGTCAGCACCTGCTGTAGCAACGGCATCAGGGAGGTCATCAACCCGCTAAGATTGGCCGCCCCGCCAGCCGACCCTAACAAGGACGACGCCCCGCCAGCCGCTCCGGCAGCCGCCCCACCCTCTCCCAGCAAGGCTGCCAGGGCTGGCAGAAACAGTGTTTGGGAATAGCTGCTAGCAGATGCGGCGGTTGAAAAGCCGTTTATACTGCCATG
>NZ_QXHD01000004.1:4419928-4464678 GCF_011009555.1 Adonisia turfae CCMR0081
GACTGACATAGGATGTGGAAACGCCCAGCCGCTTTGCGGCAGCGGAGAAACTGCCTGCATCCACCACGGTCACAAATTCTGACACACCATCCCAAATGCCCATGGATCTATATTGTTGCTGCTGAGCAAAGGTCATTTAACTAAACTCGATTTTATATTGCCTGAGCAACAATAAGCATATAGTTGACCGATTCGACCCAACTGGGGCTGTAGTACTGACTTTTAAGACAATGCCGACGGGTATTGACAGTTAGGCAAAATAGCATTGGTTTAGCGTGCTTTAGGGTTTTCGGATTAATTTCTTTGTGCTAGATTTTTCAGATTTTCTAAATTCGTTAGGAGCAACGTTCCATGGCTAATCCTCGTATTCTGATTGTTCTCACATCCCACGACCAACTAGGTGACACCGGACATGCCACTGGGTTCTGGCTAGAAGAACTGGCCTGTCCCTATTACACCTTTTTAGATGCTGATGCCACTGTTACGCTTGCATCTATCCAGGGGGGCCAGGCTCCGTTAGATCCAAAAAGTCACCTAGAAGAGAGTCAAACTGACGATACAAGGCGTTTTATAGCAGATAGTGCAGCCCAAATCGCATTAGCCAATACCCTGGCTATTGACCAGGTTGATGCAGGTGATTATGACGCTATTTTTATGCCCGGTGGTCACGGCACCATGTGGGACTTTGCAACCAGTTCTACCCTGAGCAATTTGATTGAAGCCTTTGATGAGGAAGAGAAAATCATTGCAGCTGTCTGTCATGCGCCTGCTGGATTGGTGAATGTGAAAACCTCTGCGGGTGAGCCGTTGATCAAGGGTAAAGTAGTCACTGCCTTTTCCAACAGTGAAGAAAAGGCAGTTGCATTAGACACGGTTGTTCCCTTCTTGTTAGAAACTCGTCTGCGGGAGTTGGGGGCAATCTTTGAAGCCGGTCCAGACTGGGGAGCTTTTGCTAAGCAGGACGGTAACTTGATTACGGGTCAAAATCCAGCTTCGTCTGAACCAGCAGCTCAGGCTGTTTTGGCGGCGTTAAAGTAGGCTTTGGAAAAGTTTTTGAGTGGTGTGCGATCGCATCACGCTGATGGAAAGTCGGATGCGATCGCACAGAGTAAACAACTGCCTCCCTTTACTCCCTCTTCCCCTTGAACTCTCCTTATCCTCCATCACCTTCCACTTTTATCAAGATTCTTATCGCAAAAGTGTCACTTAGCACCTATTAAGGCAAAATTGGGCGGCTACAATAGCCTCACCAATCTGGAAAAGGCGATGGTATCCCTCAGATCCAAAACGTTATTCTTTTCTGGCATCACCGCTGGTATTGTTATCAGCTGGTTGACTCAGCTAACCCCAGCCTGGGCCAACTGCCCCGATTGGGTCGGTAGTGTAGAGTGGCATCGCCCTACAATGACCGCCCATTTCCAATTTCTACAAAACCAGACCAGCTATCCATGGGGTAACGCCCGTGTTTTTGAACGTATTGAAAACGGCCAGGTCTTTCTAACAGAAGCTTTTGATACGCTCGACGGAGAACAAAAGCAGCAAGTACTTCAGACACTGTTCTCCTTTGATAGTCGAGACTACCTCACCGAAGAAGACTATTTAGAACGTCTGAAAGCACCAGGAATGGGACTGTCTCCCTACCAGGTCATGACCCATGAGGGCCGTTTACTACGCGGAGTGTATGACGGCTGTACTGTGTTTATCCTATTGACCGAAAAGCAGCGCTACAGCTGGGCTTATCTTAGTCAGGGTCGCAGCCAGCCCTATAACCTAGCCGATAGCCTGTTACGCAACGCGGGACAACCAAGCTGGCGACAGGTTAATTTCCCCATCGGTGCCATGGCTGAAAAGAGAGTCCGGCTTAACTTCTGGAACTCCATAGGCTATGAAAACAGCGACTGGTGGATTGCCTGGGTGCCAGAAAATGGCTATTTTGAAATTAATGTCCCTGGGAATTTTGACACAGCTCTACTAGAAGACTATTGGCAAGTTGCCGATCAAAACTACCGTTATATGATTGTAGGCAACGACGGAACCTGGCTAGAAGAGAAACGATTTTAGATAAAAGCTAAGCATGAGTGTTTAGGGACTTACCGCTAAATAAAATACCCGTTTTGCCTGGCTGTCAGATGTTAGGCGTTGGGTGCTTTAGCCTATTAGCTATGAAGCTAAAGTACTGTCAACATTTCAAACAGTGAACTTTACCAGAATAGCGTATAGCGATGGGACTATTAGTCAATGGCATATGGCAAGACCAATGGTACGATACCAGTAGTACCGGCGGACGCTTTGTTCGTAAGGCCTCTCAATTCCGCAATTGGATTACACCTGATGGTGCCCCTGGCCCCAGAGGAGCAGGTGGCTTTAAGGCAGAAGTTGGACGCTATCACCTTTATGTCTCTTACGCCTGCCCTTGGGCACACCGCACCCTAATTTTTCACACCTTAAAAGGCCTAGAAGAGATCATATCGATCTCTGTTGTCCATTGGCTTATGGGTAACAATGGTTGGACCTTTGAACCAGGAGAAGGCGTCATTGCCGATTCTTTATTTAATGCTAAGGTTTTACATGAAATCTATACCCATGCTGACCCTAACTATACTGGGCGGGTAACCGTACCTATCCTATGGGATAAACAAACTCAAACTATTGTTAACAACGAATCGTCAGACATCATACGCATGCTTAACAGTGCGTTTGATCAAATTGGGGCTAAATCAGGAGATTTCTATCCTGATTCGCTCAGAAAAGAAATTGATACCTTGAATGAACGTATTTATAACACCGTCAATAATGGCGTGTATAAATGCGGCTTTGCCACTACCCAGACAGCCTATGAAGAAGCCTTAAAACCACTGTTTGAATCCCTTGATTGGCTGGAAGAGATTCTAACTAATCAGCGCTATCTTACCGGTAATCAGCTTACCGAAGCTGACTGGCGATTGTTTACAACGCTGGTGCGCTTTGATCCAGTCTATGTCGGACATTTCAAATGCAACATGCGGCGGATTGTGGATTATCCAAACCTTTGGGGGTATGTGCGCGAGCTATATCAAATGCCTGGCGTGGCACAAACGGTAAATTTCTCACATATTAAACGCCACTATTACCAAAGTCATGAAACCATTAATCCAACCAGCATTGTTCCCAAAGGTCCGGAAATCAACTTTATGAAGCCTCACAAACGCAAGTTGTAAAGGATATTTTCAGGTTTTAATCAGTAACAGTATCCCACTTGAACACATATACGTTAGAATGCGGAAGCGGCGAATGTCGATGGAAATCAATTAACTAAGATATGCTCGGAGTCATTCTTGGAGATGCGTTTGGTTCTGCCCATCAACGCACCAAAATCCAAGACTTTGAACTGATTACTCCAGATAGCCACTGGACAGAAAACACAGTTTTTACACTGGCTACTGCAGACTACTTGCTCTATGGCGGGGAATACGAAGAAAGCTATACACGTTGGTATAGTTGGTATCCCGATGTAAAGGGAGGGTACAACAACAGCTTTAGTGAGTGGGCTAAGACAAATGGCCTAAAGCCTTACTACAGTTGTCGTAACGATGGCGCACTGAGAGCGGCCCCCATCGCCTATGCATTTGACAATCTTAAAGAGGTTATGGAAGAAGCTGAGCGCTCTGCCATGGTCAGTCACAACCATCCTGACGGCATTAAAGGTGCCCAAGCAACTGCTGCTGCTATCTTTCTAGCCAAAGAAAAGGCTCCAAAGGAGACCATCTCACAGCTGTTAACCAGTATTTTTGGTTATAGCTTTAAGACACCTTACCAAGAGTTGCAACAAAGCTATCAGTTCAGCTGCTTAGCAACAGACACTGTGGAAGCAGCTATTACTGCATTCCTGTACTCCAAGGACTTTGAAGATGCTGTTCGCAAAGCCATTGCCCTCGGGGGTGATGCTAAAAGCCTGGCCGCCATTGCTGGTGGTATTGCGGAGGCCTTTTATCCAAAGGTGCCAAAATCACTACAGACATTAGTGTGGGATTTACTGGATGAAGGTCAGCAAGATTTAATCACCGAGTTTCAGACCGAATTTGTAAGAGAGGTGTTACAAGTACAGGCCGCTTAATCCTTGGGTAATGAACACTGATAACGTTCAACCTCAGTAAACAGAGATACCGATAATCGACTGTTCCAAATTTCTTGTCGGCACTCCAAAAAGTCAGCAGCACACCGCGCAAGCAATTTTTCGAGCCTGCCACGGTGTGGGTTTTCTATGTCTAAAAAACCACGGCATTCCTTTATACGCGATTGATCAAGCTTTTGATCAGTCGCGGCTTTTTTTAACCGTCCCCTCACCGTAAAACAGCAATTCGCCTGGTCTAGCATCCATAGCAATCGTGGCTACATCGGCATCGAACGAGAACGTCTCGATGAAACCAAACCAGCGGATCTTAAGGAAGCCTTTAATATTGGAAAAGAGCTCTCTACTCCACTGAACAGACTTTTGTCCACAATCTTTGGCCCAGTGATCAACCATTTTTTTGCCAGACCATTAATATTTTTTTCAGATATGCTTAGCTACCGCTAATAAGCATATCTGTTCAAGCATTTGCCTGGGCGCGCGCGCTGTAGGCCAATTCAATCGTTCCGATAGATCCCCCCCTACAGGAGCACCCGTTTAAAAAACTAACCAACACCAAAACCAGACCAAACCTCTCCCGCCGCACCATGGGTGACGAAGCCACCTACATACAAGTCGACATGCGCAACGCCCCAGTGGTTAGCTTCCGATGCCATATCCTATGTGCCGGGTATGTGCTTTGGCATTGATAGTGGCGGATTAGACTAACCCATGCGCAAATGGAGAGGTTTATCGTGTTAATCCAAAGCAGCGGCAAGCCCGTTAATCAATTGGCTAATCTCATCCTCGATTGTGTAATGGAGAAATGATAATCGCAAAACTCCAGTATCAACGGGAATATTCATCTCCGCTAACGGACGCATGCTGTAAAAATTTCCCTGCCCTACCATCAGTTTCTTTTCTGCTAGTACCGCACATATCTCATCAATGGATTTCTTTTTGGGTACGACAGATACAGTGGGCGCGCGTAACGCTGGATCATCTGGCCCGATAATGGAAATATCGTCGCGCTGCCGTAGCCACTCCAGAAGAGGTTTTAGCAAGCTTTTCTCATGCTCTTGGAACAGTTTCTTAAGCTGCCGTCCCTTTTCTGCATGGTTAACAGCTTCAGAGAAATGATGCTCATAAACTGTATCCAGATACTGGGCTACACCAACAGCAGCAGCAATCTGGGCATGGTCCGGACCAGCTGGCAACATCTTCTTCCGAGCACTATGTGCATTAAAGGAATGTCCCTGGTTGGGTAATTTATCCATGATCTCTTTTTTAATAGTCATGAGACCGAGATGTGGCCCCCATGTCTTGTACAGGGAAAACAGATAAATATCGACCCCCAGAGCCCTAATGTCCGGTAGGCCATGGGGGGCATGGGCTACCCCGTCAACAACAACACAGATATCCGCAGTCTTTACCTTTGAGACAATCTCTGCGACCGGATTCGTATGGCCAATGACGTTGGAACAATGGGGAAATGCCAGCAGTCTGGTTCTATCGGACAACAGGGTATCCAGATGATCCGGATTCAACCTACCTGTCTCAGGGGCAATGCGCCATTCCTTAATCACAATGCCTGTTTTTTCAAGACGTCTCCAAAATCCGGCATTGGCCTCATGATCCTGATTAGAGAGGATGATTTCGTCCCCCTCGTGCCATATCTCCCGGAAGGCATGGGCCAAAACATAGAGGTTCTGGGTAGTAGATGGGCCAAAATGAACGTCATCTTCGCTAACATTGAGGTATGCAGCTAGTTGACGGTAGGCTTCATCCATTGCCGCACCAGCTTTTTGTGCGGCTGGATAATTGTAATAAGGTTGAACTTTGGTCTGTGTATAGTAGTCGTTTAGATGGGAAATTACCTGTCGGCATGTATAGGACCCGCCTGCATTTTCAAAAAAGCCCCATCCGTCTAATGACGGTTCTGCAAAGGCAGGAAATTGACTTCTAATAAACTGTGAATCTAACTGCGTCAAAGTTCTCTCCTCATCTCAGGCAACAGTAGGTAGTCATTAGCTTATAATGATCTCGCCTCGCTCAGGGGGATGTTAATCCTTGTGCAGGCAATGCTAGAGCGTTACATTATTCTATGGCAACAGATTTGTTAGGCGATGGTCTGCTCAATCAGGCAATAACAGTAATAGTCCCATAGCGAGGCTAATCCACTCGTCGCCATCAATGTCGAGTCACCAAAACAGCGTGGACCACAGATGGAGCAACCACCACACTCCACTTTGTCAGATGAACGGTACCAATGAATACTGTTTTATCCCTCAATAGACAGAGCTGTTTTGAAATCAGCCAGGGATTGAAAGCCCATTTTTTCGTTCAGAAAACCGAGCTTTAGGGGCTAGTTTCAATGCCAAGATCTCATACTGAGAATTGCTGCGATTGAGCATAACGGATCGTGAAATCAGGTAATAATTTGATAATTTACTAAGTTATGTCCGAAAAATTAGTCCGTAGTTTCGGAGAAGAAGTTACAAGGAAGTTACAAAGAAGTTACAAATTTAAGGAGAGATTGGTACCTACGGTCACTCAAGCTGTTGGTGGCTGATCCAAGTAGCAGCTTGACTGCTGACTTTTTTGACGATTTTTTCGCACTTGAGCAAAGTCAATCGTATCTAACACTATTAGGGGTGCTAAGAGTACTATGGGCGATCGCAAAACTGGCTGGATTACTGACGGGCAGAGTCTCCAGGATTACCAGCTAGAAAATCAAGAAGTGAGGGCGCTTTTAACCCGTGTAAAAGTGACCAAGCAGTTTATTCGATTCCTGGAAAAGGCCAAGCAGGAAATTACCCAGAATGATGAAGAAATTTTAGCGGCTACTCAGCAGGAGCCATCTGAGGAAAACCTCATCCCGAGATTTTTTAGATCCCTTAAAAAGTGGTTTACAAAGGATGCTAGCTCGAATGAGCTGCTGAACACATCGATCAAGCATCTTCAAAACAACATTAAACAGATTCTGGCTAATGTTGATTCGGACATAGAGTTATTTGATGCTGAGTTGGTGATACCGAATGACTACCAGGCCCAGAAAGATGTGGTCAATAGCGATCGCATCGCCCCCCCCATCGACACGGAAATCAGCCAGCACCTCGCCAAGATTTTAGATAGCAGCCTAGCAAATCTGCCAAAGAGCGTAGCATTTAACCATGAGCTGCTGGCACAGGTTGAGGGTGCTCTGCAGGAACTTTCTCCTATTTCAGCACAGGAAAAAGCAGCCTATTCAAAGCTGATTGAGGATGCTTTTCACCTGCTACCGGAGCTGATATCTAAGCTCTCCAATGCACCAATACTACAGGAGCTGATGCAGCAGCCAGAGCTAATAGCCAACTTCACCAACTTCACAGATTCAAAAATGCTAAAGGAGCTGATGCAGCAGCCAGAGCTAATAGCCAACCTCACCAACTTCAAAAATTTGATATCGCCCACTAGACCATCGGGGGACAAGCTTAAAATTCGTCAGTTTCCGCTCCCTACTACTGATCCAGACTCGGTTACTGGGGAGGCAAAGACTATCAGACTGCAACTGCCCCTGACTCGGCATCTGGTGAATCGCATTACCCACGGCGAAGACATCCTGCTAGAGCTGCCTCGGGTCGTGGATTTATCCTACTGGTGTTCGCCAGTCAAGGACCAAGGGAGCCTGAATGCCTGTACCAGCAGCGCCATTGCATCCCTGGTGGAATATTTCCAAAATCGCTACGCCCAGGGCTCATCAGCAGATGGTACCTTTACCCCAAGCCATCTCTCCGCTCGCTTTTTATATAAGGTTGCTCGTCGGTTGGGGGCTGGGGAACTAGGAGCTGACGCAGTGAAACGATATGGTCGATACCTCAAAACCGAGACCGGCCAGGCTGTCTCCGAGGCAAAGCAGCAGGCTCTCTTGCAACAGCTTAAGGCAGACATGGAGGTCGCGTTTACGTCCACCGCACAGCTGCAGAAGTACATTGACGATGAAAAAATCGCCGAATTTATGACCGACTTTACCGATATCGGCGCTTCCCTGCGGCAAACCTTTAAAGCACTACAGCTATTTGGGATTCCCCAAGAGCGCTACTGGCCCTATACTTCTAGCTCTCCAGATTTTGATCTAGAGCCCAGCCCCTTCTGTTACGCCTTTGCCCAAAGTTATCAGGCACTTAAATATTTCCGATTGGATCCCATAACAGAGAATCCTGGGTCCCCCAATGAGCCAACCTTGGAATGTGCTCAAATCATCCTGTCTCAAATTAAAGTGATTCTAGCCTCGGGCTTTCCTGCTGTCTTTGGCTTTATCCACGATGCAACCTACGATCAGCCCTACGGCAAAACATATACTAACGGGGGTAATATTGTCTGTCCGATAGATTCAGAGAAAATCAGCGCCCTCAAGCAGCAAATTCACGACCCTAACAACAGCCAGGTGACGGGCCATGCGGCTTTGGCGATAGGCTACGACGACGATCGCCGGGCCTTTTTGATTCAAAACTCCTGGGGAACTGACTGGGGCAAGCAAGGTTATGGCTGGCTGTCCTATGATTATGTGCTCCAGGGACTGGCCACCCACTGGTGGACGCTGCTGACCACCAAGTGGGTAGAGGTGAGCAACTACGGTCTTGATACTCGTTTAACGACACCGATTAAAACGAAAAAGGACAAGTAGGCTTTGCGCCAGTGGTGTCCCACGTTCTGTTTGCTAGAGCCCGTTTACTAGAGCCCCAGCCTGGTGCTTCCCAGACGATTACACCTAACTACCATCTACCCAGTGTTCCCAATGGATTTTTCACCTACGTCATCTGACGCGTCACCTGACGCGTCACCTGATACTGTTCAAGAGAGCCCTCGCAGCCAGTACGATCTCTTTGTTTCCTACTCCAGACGCAACAAGGCCTTTGTGCAACAACTGGTGGAGCGGCTCCGCTCCGTCGGTTACAAGCTATGGGTAGATTGGGAAGAGATTCCCCTACTGTCTCAATGGCGAGAAGAAATTCGTCAGGGGATTGTTGCAGCAGACAATTTTTTGTACATCATGAGCCCTGATTCTGTGGCATCAGCAGAATGCACTAATGAAGTGGACTGTGCCATTGCCCACAACAAACGTTTAGTGCCGATTCTCTACCAAACGGTTGAGCCTCAGACAGTGAATCATAAGATCGCAAACGTTAACTGGGTCTTTTTTCCAGATCCTGACAAAGAACCCGACCAATTCGAGTCCGCTTTTACCGACCTGTGCGATTCTCTCAGCAAAGATCTCGATGCTGTCCGTGTCCACACCCGCCTGCTCACTAAGACCGATGAATGGTTGCATCACCAACAGGATACCAGTCTGTTGCTGAGGGGCAAAAACCTAGCGTTCTTCGAGCAGTGGGCGCTGTCCCCAGCTCAGCAAAGCTCTTCTCTGACGGAGCAGCAGCGGAACTATTTGCTTGCCAGTCGTCAAGCAGAAACTCAGCAACAAAAGCAAACCCTGCGGCAGCAACGTCTGGCCTTGATGGTAATTTCCAGCCTACTGCTGCTGGTTGGTCTTTTCGCCACTGTCGGGGAGATGAGGCGACGCACCGCTGTCACCCGAGAAATTGCGGCCCTCACCACCGCCTCTGCCGCCACCCTGGCTCAAGGCTATCCCCTGGATGGCCTAAATCAGGCCATCCAGGCGGGCCATCGGCAGCAGCAGGCCCACTGGCTGAAGCAGCCAGATCTGTTGGCGTCGGTGCGGACCGCTATGGTAACGGCACTCTATCAAACCCAGGAATATAACCGCCTCGAAGGTCATAACGACTGGATATACGGTCTTGCAATACATCCTACCGATGGCACGATCGTCTCCGCTAGCCGGGATGGAGATATCAAATATTGGGAGTCATCGGGGCAGCTGCGCCAGACCCTGACCGACGCCCATGGTGGTGCAGCGATCAACTACGTGCGCTATAGCCCTGACGGGCAAATGATGGCCTCCGTCGGGGAAGACAGCCTGGTGCGCTTGTGGACCGCCGAGGGAGACCCCCTATACACCCTGGAAGGACACCAAGATTTTGTGGTTGGCCTGGCCTTTAGCCCCGACGGCAACGCCCTGGCATCGGCCAGTGACGACGGTACCGCCCGGCTGTGGAACCTGGCTAATCAGACCAGCATGGAACTGACGGGTCACCAGGATATTGTAAATAAAATGGCCTTTAGCCCCGACGGGCAACTGCTGGCCTCTGCCAGTGATGATGGCACCGTGGGGCTGTGGCAGTCCGACGGTAAGTTTTTAAAGTTCTTAGCAGGTCATGGGAGCTGGGTGATGGATGTGGCCTTTAGCCCCGATGGCACAACCCTGGCTAGCGCTGGCGACGATGGCACTGTCCACCTGTGGCAGCAAGATGGGACTCTGATCACAAAATTCGTAGCCCACGACGACAGAATCAACGCCGTAGCCTTTAGCCCTGACAGCAGGTGGATTGCCACCGCCAGCCGCGATCGCACCGTCAAGCTATGGCATAGCCAGGATCAGACCCTGGTAAGAACTCTACGGCAGCACCGGGGAGCGATCCAGACCTTTGCCTTCACCCCCGACAGTAGCAGCTTGCTGTCCGCCGGTCGCGATAGCGTTGTGCGTTTCTGGGCCTTGGATCTACCGCTGACCCAGCAATACTTGGGCCATCAAGGCGATGTCTACAGCGTATCCCTTGGTCCGGGTCCGGGGCAGTGGGTGTCCACTAGCGCCGATGGCAACCTCCGGATCTGGAACCAGGAGGGAAAGAGTCATGTGTTGCAAGGAGAGATCGACACTGTCTATCACGCTAGCGTCAGCCCCAACGGTCAATATATTGTCAGCGGCGGCAGCGACGATGACACAAACACTGGCCTAGTGGAGCTGTGGGACTCTGAAGGTCAGCTCCTCCGCAGCCTGGGCCGCTATGGTCAATGGGTTGTTAGTGTGGCCTTTGACACTGAGAATCAGACCATTGCCGCCGCCACAGATGATGGAACAGTTTATCTGCTGGGGCTAGATGGCACGGTAAAACACACTCTGGCCTATGGCGACTCGGTCTTTAATGTGGGTTTCAGTCCCGACGGCCAGCATATGACCGTCGCCGGAGAAGGCGGCCTCCAGATCTGGAATACGCAGACCTACGAGAAGGTTGAACAAATTGACTACCCCGCCAGCGTATACCAGTTTGACTATAGCCCTACCGGAGATTTGCTGGCCTTTGCCGCCAGTGACAACAAGGTGGGTCTTTGGACAGTGGGTTCAGGGAATCTACAAATCCTGGAGGGCCATGCAGGAGAAGTCTACGGAGTGGAGTTTAGTCCCGACGGCCAGCTCCTGGCCTCCGCCAGTGCTGACAAAACCATTCGCCTCTGGCAGCGATCCGGAGATGCGATCGCATCCTGGTCAGGCCACCAAGACGCTGTCCTTGATGTGAAGTTTTTCCAGGACGGCCTCTCCTTGATCTCAGCCAGCTATGACGATGCCCTAATCAGCTGGGACCTCAGCGTTCTAGATCTCAATCGGGCCATGGCAGTTGGCTGTGACTGGCTCCAGGACTATCTCACCAATCATCCCGAGAGTGAAATTGCCCAGCAGGGCATCTGTAGCGACGGGTAGTCTGATGGTGAGTGGTCGCGATTCATTATTTCGTATAAGGCAGCTTGATCATGGATAACTGCCACAAAATCGCGACCCCTGCCGCTCAACCCTGCTGGAATCCCTCTTGGAAATACAAGAAATGGGGTACACACCTCTACAGAAGATCTGCACCCCAATCTCCATAAATTTAGGAGTAAGCTAAGCTGTAAACCGCCAGACAACAGGTTCCCAACCATAGGCATTCCCCTGGGTTCTCACGTGCCCCAACCCTGGAAAGGGCATATGGGGCACCAACAACAGTTGACGCTCAGCTGTAGTCGTTTCAAGTAGCTCACGACGGGCCATCACGCCCTGTGCAGGATCATCATCAAAGACAACTTCCCAGTCCGGGTTTTCCAGGTTGAGAGGATCGCTAAAGAACACATCTCCTGTGGAGAGCAGACTATCTTCACCAGAGGTAATGAGGAATGACGCTTGTCCTGGGGTGTGCCCGGCAGAATCAATCGCCTGGATATGGGGAATGACCTCATCGCCCATGGCAAATAGGGTGGTGCGATCGCGAATTGCCGTCAGGTTCCCCTTAGCCGCAGCAATGAGTCCGGTGCGTGTTTCTTCGTCCAATAGCGACTTAGGCATCTCCACGGTGTCCGCCATCCAAAACTCAGATTCTGCCTGGGAGATGTAGAACCAGGCATTGGGCAAACGTAACTGACCATCGGTGTCTAAAATACCGCCAATGTGGTCCGGGTGAGCGTGGGTCAAAATAACAGTGTCAATATCTGTGGCAGCAATGCCTGCCGCTTCTAGATTTTCCAACAGATGACCAGCGGTAGGCCCAAAGGCATTGCCTGCACCCGTATCAATCAGCACTTTATGGTCGTCAGTTTCAATGTACAGGGCATTGACGTGGGCAAACACATCTTCTGTTGAGAGAAAATGTTCTGTCAGCACCGCTGTTACGGCACTGGGGTCGGCATTGGGGACAAAGAAACTGGCGGGAAAGGAGAGGGTACCATCACTTACCACCATGGCGTTAAGGTCACCCACTTTGAAGTGATAGACGGCGGCATTGGTCGGGCCGGTTTCAAGTGTCGTCTCAACCGGATCAGTTTGTGCGATCGCGTCGTGCCCCAAGATCACCAGGCCAAGGGTTATCCCTGTCGCTAGCACCAGTAACTGCCAGCGACGAAACCTGCGAGAAAGATAGTGTGTTAGTCCTCTTAATAGAGCACCATACCAGTGTTGTTCTCTCATATTTGCTCCTATTTATTGGGTTCCAGAGGCGAGTTGATTTTGGCGGCAAATTCAGCCATTTTCTAAACTCATTGGGCGCGATTTTCAAGTTTCCTGGCTATTTTAATCCACCTAAGACTATCGCGCTTTGCAGCACCAATAGAGGAATCCTCAGAGAACTGTTTGATATCTGACGTGATTGATACCTGATGTATTAATGACTTGCCATCCTATGGTTTCGGCAACGAAGCGATCTCCAATCATTAAGAACGTTTGCACCAATGATGTTTCCAGTCCCTTAGAACAACAATGCAGACAAAGGAAGTCTCTGTTCTCGCAAGCTAGCGGACCAGAGTAAGTACCCATTAAAGGCAGCGTAATAGCTAAAAGCGACGTAATAGCCAAAAGCGACGTAATAGCCAAAAGCGACGTAATAGCTAAAAGTGACGTAATAGCAACTTTCGAACCCTAAAGTTGAACTCTTAGAGATAGTCATCTAAAACATATCTCTAGGAGTTCACTCACCTGGCAAAATTGGCTTAACACAGTCTCAAACCGTATCGCTATGGAACGAATAGATATCGAATCAAGACGCTCGTACATCCATGATTTTTTCATACTCCAGATTAATTATGCAGTTTTTCGTATTTTTTTTGACCTATAGAATAATAGCTATGTATAACGCCTGATTCAGCGTGTAATCGCAAATATACGGAAGCCCAAGAATTAGGTGTGTTTAGAGCTATGAATTGACTTGATCTAGTAGATGCAACACACCACTACGCCAATCCAATAAAGGTCTAAATTTCGGAAATAGTAAAGTAATAAGCTAAAACTCCACCCTATTAACTAAAAAAGCTATCACCATAGGGTTCCCAAATCCTAAAGTCAAATGCTACGATAGTGTACGGTAAGTTTTCGGCAGAGAAATCAGTTTTGTTGCAGTCTCAATTTCAGTAACAGGAATATCTCCGTTTAACTCGCTACATGTTTTTCAATTAAGGGGATTTCCTTATGTCTATTTATGTGGGCAATTTGTCCTACGATGTCACTCGTGAAGATATCGAAGACGTTTTCAATGAATACGGTCGTGTAAACCGAGTCAGTTTACCCATGGATCGTGAATCGGGTCGTCCTCGCGGCTTTGCGTTTGTAGAAATGGCGGCTAAAGAAGATGAAGCCAAAGCCATCGAAGCACTAGATGGTGCTGAGTGGATGGGTCGTGTGATGAGAGTCAACGAAGCCAAGCCTCGTACTGCATCTGCAGGTAGTGGTGGTGGTGGTGGCTATCGTCGCAACTCTTTCTAGACTTTTAACTGCTAACTAAATCGAGATTTTGTTAGTGTTATTCGCGGGTGGTTCTAGGAATCACTCGCTTTTTATTGGCTCACTTTAGACCACAGGGGTGTCGGCCTAAGGCCACATAATGGTCCAACTCGCTCAATATCGTCTCATTCAACTGATTAGACTTTGCAGCCAGGGCCATGGCTCACATTGCTTTTACCTTGGTCGCAGATAAACCACAGTTACGTCAACTGTCAGGGGCAACGGTAGAAAAATGGTCTACACCTTTCACCCCCACCTCAAGTCTCCCATTTTATGCAAGTCTAATTTAAATTAGATTCAAGAATGTGCTTCGTGTTCAACTGCAAACCAATAGCCCCAGTGCCTAGTCGTAAAATATCTTCGTACTGCTCCAACGATGCGGGATAGGCATTCTGTTGACAGTTCTGCCAGTTATCCGCAGCACTACTCAAACGCTCATTTTGTTCATCCAGGGTAGCAATATAGCAATAAGCCACCCCCTGACCTGGATACGTGCCTTCATTCACGACCATTTTCTCAATATTGATTGATGCTTGAAAGTGCTGATGAGCTTCTGTAAGTAATGCCTGCTGTTCTACGTCAGAAACATCCTCAGATTTCCCTCGTTTCATAAGGGTAATGCCTAAGTTTCGATGCATTGATGCCTTTAGAAACAGCTTTCTGTCATCTAGCTCGTCCATATCCTCCAACTGATTTAACCCGATACGAAACAGAACTTCTGCATCAAATAAACCACTAAGTTCTCCAAACTCAGTAGATTGCTCGTTTTCAGCGGCAGCTAAACTCAAAGTACCCATGCCATTAAGGGCAACCAGATCTCCTTTCAGCAAACCATCCTGATATTCGGCTTGGGCTTCTTGAAATTTCTCTAAATTCTGATACACTTCTGCCAGGTGATTATGGGGCTCTGTAGCATCTGGATTAAATGCAATGGCCTCTTTATAGTACTCAACTGCCACATAGAGATTACCAGCATTTTGAGCCCTAAGCCCCTGGTGATAATAGTAATTAGAAAACTGAGGCAGAGAGTTATACACCCCATAGGACGCCAACAATAACAAAATAGAAACTACCAGCGTTGCTTCCGAGTGAAAATAGGTGGGAATATTAATTTTTTTGAGAGTGTTTTTGACTAACCTGCGACCACGGTGGGTTAAGGTACCACTGGCAATTACCACCAGCCCTGTCGCTTGGGACAACGTACTCAAGGCCTGGATCAAATCAAACCCACCGACAACCGAAAATGCCTGTGCTGTAATGGTTAAGAATGACGCTGAAATCACCAAACAACTAGCACTCAAAAAATTCCACAGCCAGTCAAAGTGATCTAATCTATGACGCTTTTCTTCGGATACATAGGGCTCTAACCACCACCACCAAGCAGTTTCATCAGGTTGTCGACTACGACGACAGTCAGCCAGTTTGCCATCTTTAAGCAAAGCTGGAGCTAGCAGCTGGAGCTGATTATCCAAATCACTGAGACGAGCTAACGTATTTGCCTGCTGAATAATAGAGCCAGTTGCCTGGAGTTTGCTCTCCAGGGCATCTCGGATCAACAGTAATCGCAAAACTTGCTGCTTCGCTATAGTGTCAGAGGTTTTCGCCAGTCGCGCTAGCTCCTGAGTATAGGCTTGCAATGCCACTTGCACAGGAGGAGTATGGCTGCTGTGCAATGATTTGGGTAATATCTGGGCCATGCCTAGATTCCGTCTACAGTATCGGAATAATTGATGTTCCTACAGATATACAGTTCCCTTAAAGTGGGAGCAGCACAATAAAACAGGTACATCCTGGCATAGACTCAATCATCAGGCTACCTTCATGGCGATTTTCAACAATCCTACGGACCACATCTAATCCCAGACCAGAACCTTTGCCCATGGGTTTGGTGGTAAAAAATGGTTCCGTTAATCGGTTTTTAATCTCTTCTGGAATCCCCGGACCATTATCCTCGACTTCTACTCTAAGGCAGTTATTTTTCTCACAGGTTCGAATCGTTATCTTTGGCGGTACTCCTGAGTCGCTCTCACAGAGAGCATCAATGGCATTGTCGATCAGGTTAGTCCATACCTGGTTTAGCTCACTACCAAAGGCCGTAATCTCGGGAAGCGTCTGATCATATTTGCGCTCCACTGTAATGCCGTGTTTCAGTTTAAAGGCAAACAACCGTAGGGTATCTTCAATGCCGTCATGGACATTAATCTGTTGCTGGGCCGCTCGATCCATGTAGGAATAGGACTTCATCGATTGAACCAGGGTAGAAATCCGTTCGGCACCGTCTAAACCGTTCTGAATCATTCCCATGACGTCAAAGGATAAGGCTAGCCAGCGTAGTCCCATATCTCGCAGTTCAGTTGGGTCATCGCGCCAACGCGCCATTAAGTCTTCTAGCTTAGCAGGGTCAACATGACCAGCTGCTAAGGGTTCTACCAGCTTCCACGCATCTTCTACGCCATAATCGTCTAGCCAGTCCGTTAAGGCATCTTCTCGATCAGCCTGGGCTAAGGGGTCATTATCGGGATGGGCAATGGCAGCAAACCCGCGATCGCGAATGGCTTCCCATTCCTCAGTATGGTCATCCTCAACTTGCTGTTGACCATATACCAGGTTCATCCGCTGCAACTCCAACATGGCAGGTTGCAGATCTTTAAGTGCTCGCACAAGAGCGGCGGCTGGGTTATTGAGTTCATGGGCTAACCCAGCTGACAGGGTGCCCAATGCAGCCATTTTTTCGCGGCCCTGGATAAATGATTCTAAGCCCCGTAATCGTTTGCCAACGGTGCGAAAGATATCGCGTTCAAATTCTCGGCAACTGTGGATAACGTCTAAAAAGTCGGCACACTGTAGACGATAGAGGTCAACATCTGTGTCTGCTGTCAGGGTTACCGGCACCAGATCTTCTGTGAGTACTTGAATCTCTCCAAAAAAGGATGGGCTTACATGGCGACCAAGGGGCATATCGACACCATTACTTTTACGGCTGATGGTAGTCTGACCACTTAGCTGAATAAAGAATCCTCGGGGGCGATCGCCTTCTTTAACCAGGACTTCACCGGCAGAGAGATGGATGTGTTCGGCGCGATCGCAAATCCAATCCAACCGCTCCCGAGGCAATGTTTGAAACGGTTTCATCTGCAACAGAGAATCAACACAGAGCATCGTTATTCTCCCTCACCAGTTAACGCCACATAGCTACCCAGCGCAATCAGCCCTGTTCCCGTCGCATAGCGCTGTCCTCTCCTCAGCCTCGGACTGGACTTCAACCACTGACCAATGGGGCCGGCTAGGGCAATAACAAGAAAATCAACACTAGTATTGAGGGCAACAGATGTGGAACCCAGCAACAGAAATTGAGCAAACACAACACCGTCTGGATTAATAAACTGAGGAATAAACGCCAAAAAGAAGAGCGCTGTCTTAGGGTTCAGAACTTCGACAGTCACCCCTTGAAAAAATGCCCGTTTATACCCTGTGCTACGAACATTTGCCATCCCTATGTGGTGATCTCGGCTCAGAATCGTCTTGACGCCAAGATAAATCAGGTATGCTGCGCCCAGGTATTTCACCAAATTAAACGCAAACGCTGACGCTGCTAGCACAATCGAAATCCCTAAGGCCGCTGCTACCACATGAAACATTCCCCCCACTGAGGTGCCGATTGCTGAAGCAATCCCCTCAATGCGACCACCCCTGAGACTGCGGGTCATCACATACAAAATACCGGGACCAGGAGTAATCGCCAGCACAATGGCAGCACTGAGAAACAATGAAAAGGTAGCAAAATCAGGCATGGGAAACACTTAGTGATGGGGCCAATAGACTATCTAACGTTAATTTGTATTCTTTTAACTCTTTCGATAAAAAAATGACTTTCAAGTTCCTGCGGCTATTTTAGCGGGTTTAACACTGATCTAAGGCGCTTACGCTTAAATAATCCCCCATCACTCATCCACCCATCTACAGCCCCAACCTGGGTCTTTATTTTTGTGCAGTCCCCTAAGCCTTCACATCACCAAGCGTGGCTAACCAGTTATCGGTTTGGAACTGAGATTGCAGATGTACCACCTTCAAATGTTTATACTCGGGTTGCTTCAACAACTGAGGATATTGTTTACGGCGTTTAAAATAGGTTTGCAACATCCATAACAAAATGGACTCCCGGCTAAAAAAAGACTGCCGAATCGTTTCGCGGTTACCGTTCCACAATTCTTCTTGCTGAAATGCCCGTCGTACGGTGCGTCGCCACAATCGTCGCCACACCAAGCCAAATGGATAATCTAACAATACAACCGTATCGGCTCGTCCCCATACAATATCGCGCACCTGGCCATAATTGCCATCAATAATCCAGCAATTGCCCATCAGTGCATCTGATACCCGTTGGCGAAATATATCGTCTGGTGGTTCTCCCCAGTTTGGCTCCCAATACAAGGCATCTAGCTCTAAATGAGGAATTTGTAATCTCTGCGACACCTCACGCGCCAATGTTGTTTTGCCTGAGCCGGACGTACCCACCACTACAATTCGCTGACCAGAAAAACCTGTTTGCATAGCGCCTACACCCTAACCAATGTTGCACAGGATTTACTTCTACAACAGAATTCAGTTAATTTACGCCAAATATAATCAATTCAGACACATTTTCCGCATTTCATCAGAGAGAAAGGATAACAACCTAGTTTCTCTAAACAATGATTAGAGAATTGGATAGTCGTAATAGGCTTGGAAAATACTGATGAAAGTATGTTGCCATCATCGGATTAGCACGGTATGAGTTTCGGTCTTATTCATCTTCTGATTCTGACTCTGACTCTGGTTCGGGAATTAACTGAATGAGTCCAGTTTGAAAAGCATTGTCATAGGTAATGATTGGCAATTGCTCAAGTTCCGCTTGAGCCATAAGCATACGGTCGAAAGGATCACGATGGGCAATCGGCAAATTTCCAGCTCTAAGAGCATGGGTAGCCGTAATCGCTAATTCGATCAACCTTGCTTTGTGCAAAATCTGCGGATAATTCTCAACCAGCTCTTTGGCCTCAGGAAGTTTACCAATGCGATATTTGGTAGCAATTTCCCAAGCAGATGCACTGCTTACCAAAATGCGATGCTCCGGATTTCGAATAATATCCCGACAGTCAGCATTCAGCTTGGGATCATCAAAAAGCCACCACAATAGGATATGTGTATCGAGAAGATAGCTCATTCCCATCTTTGAAGCTCCTCTTCGGGTAGAGGCTCGAAGAAGGTATCATCCAGCTGACCGGTTAATAGCCCAGGTGTACGAGGCTGAGGATGTTCTTTTGCTAACCCTAATCGAAAGTAATGAATCAAGTCGTAAAGTTCGACCAACTTTTCCTCAGGAATAACTTGCAGTTCGTGGATGATTTTTTGGATCAATATCATCAGGCTTACTCCTCTAAGGTCTAGTAAGGTGACTTGACTTGGGCTTTGCCTATCATGACGCATCATCTTAGCAATCGCCAATAGCTTTGATACCAAATGATGCTTCGTTTAGTGACTTAGTAACGGCAATTTTCTTTGGCTCAATAGGGGATTCAGGGAGTTAGCCCAGCAACGTGCCTAATAGACTACCCAGCCAGGCTTTCCCTCTTTTTCTGGCATTATGCACAAATTCAAAGAACCCCAAATAGATCGGCAATTTTTCTTGCGAGATGCCTCGATGAGGTCTCAACCATGAACGCAATAATGACCAGAAGCCTTCCATGGTATTGACATGGACTTCACAGAATCCATCTCCATCGTCATCTCGGGCATATTCTCCAGCACTGTGACAAACACTCTTATGAGTATATCCCCAGGTCTCCAAGCGAGCATAGATATCATACTCGTCAGTGTAGATGAGGGTTCCAGGCTTAACCATCGACTGAATAATCGGCTTAATGGTTTGTTGTTGAACATTCGCGAGCATTTTAATCACCACCTCCCCTCCCCGTTGAATCATCCCGAAGATTGGCGGTTTCTCCGTTTCGAGCGTACCGCGCCCCCGAAGCCCCTTGAGTTTACGCCTGCGACCCTTGCGCCCTTTTTTTTAACCTGCTCGGGTTGCCCTTTGTGTCCTGCGGTCACATAGACTTCATCAAACTCCACTGTCCCCGATAACTGCACTTCTGGGCGCTTATCGGCTATCGCTTTGCGTAATTCACTCGTCATCTGATGCACATCATCTTTATGCAGACTCAACTCTTTGGCAATTTGTTGATTGGAGACATTGAGGCCCATCAAATACAAGCACACTATCCAGGTTTGTAACGGTTGATGACGCCCCTCAAAGAGGGTGTCGGTCAAATCATCAAAGTGGCGACCACAGTCGCTACAGACATACCGCTGGCGAGCCGCATAGGTTTCATGCTTCCCTCATTTGGTAATGTTTTTCGAGCCACACTCAATACAGAAAATACCCTCGGACCAACGCATCGTACGTACTGTCTCGTAGCATTTATTCTCATCGATTAACTTGGATAGCGTTAGCATAATAGGGGAGATGACCGTGGACGGGATTCCCTGACACTACCCTGCTTAGCTTGAGTTTATCAACCTCCCCAAAACAGCTATTGAGCCTTTTCTTTTATCTGGGCTTTCTTGCATCCTGATGAGGTGTTTCAGTCCTATGAGCGTTGTTTGCTTGAGAAACCAGAGACTCAGGCTTGCGCTCCAGATTTGGTACTGCATAAGGGTGACAATATTCCTAAATGGCAATCGGGTGAACCCAGGCGGATTAGTACAACTCGCCATCGTTTCTCTAATGCCTCAAAACGGGATTTCACCGCATCAAGCCGTTCTAACAGTTGCGTTACCAAGCTAACGACCGCATCCTCTCCCTGTTGGTACACGGCACGGATCTCGTCTTCACTGAGTTTGAGACGACGCTTTGATTTACTCAATGTATGGCTTGAGGCTACTTAGGGCTTGCTGAAAAAGTAATCAGTGCTCTAACAGCAAGGAATTTGACCGATTTTTCAAAAAGCTAGTGCAAGGTCGAAATCGCTGAAACCATTGATTTTCCGTAAAATTCTGTTATTTAACCTTGCACCTAACTGAGCCTTTTGAGGCTGAAAGCCTTATCTAGATTCGATTCCGATTTATTCAGCAAGCCCTACTTAGGGTTACACTACCTTAGCCTGGGCAATAGGCTTGAAAAGCTCTCTATTTTTTAAGCCTGAGTAGTTACCTGAGACAAAGCAAAACATCTGACTGTGAACTACAGATTGGTTTGAACATCTATAAATTCTGAGATGCCAATTTTTCCAGCCAAGTCTACAACATTCTCTGTAAATTCATTTACATCACTAGAGAATGTGGCTGCCCCACTAGCTAAAGTAGCTGCTGTTGTACCAGCAACAATTAAACGCTGTAGGCGTCTTCCTATACGTTTAGGGTTCTGTTTTTCCGGCATCTTCAGATCAGATTCAATATCATCTAACTCCATAAGAACTTCTTCTTTTTGCTCTTCTGGAAAAGATTGCGCTGCACTACGTAGAGTAGTCATAAGACGATTAATATCATCACTATTCTGGCTAATATGAGCTGTCATGGAACCATAATTTTCACCTGCAACATTACCTACAGGTCCATGGAAATGATTAGTCTGTGAATTCATAGGTCTCATAGTTTGTGATTTGACAATTCCTAGCAGTTCAGAGGTATTTTTCTCAGATATATCTAAGCGCTCTTTAAGGCTGACATTATCCTCCTCATCGCTGTCAATATTCTGTTTGAGCAAACCACGCTTTCCAGTAATCCCCCATAAAAGCTGGTCCATTGGATCTGGATCGGAAGCACCAAAATCTATCCATGGCCTGTCTTTGAGGAAAATTGGAAGCTTCGGACACTCTAAAACATTACTTAAAAGAACAGGAATAACAGAACAACCTTTTCTCACAAATTCGCGAATGAAAGACTGTAACTCTTGATTGTCCCAAGGAACATAGTTATTGTTACCAACAAAAACTGCTACTGACTTGATCTTGTCTATATGACTTTCAAGAGATTGCTGCCATGACAGTCCTGGCTGTAAATTCCATTCATCAAACCAAGGTAAAACCCCTGCTCTCTTTAAATGCTTGCCTACTGTTCTAACTGCCGATTTATCTCTTGGATCATAACAAAGAAAAACATCAAAGTCCTCAGTAGCTATTTTACCCTCTAAGATAGAACTAGCTGTATCTAAAGTGCGTTGATTATCGGCAGCTGTATCCATAGCAGCAATTTTAGAGAGTGTCATATTTTCATCATCACTTTCAATATCTGATTTTTTATTAATAAATTTAAGAAAACCAAGACGCTCCTTACGATCTAGCAAGGAAACCTCTGTATCACAGACATTACATCTAATTGAATTGAATCCATATTCTTTGCGTTTTGTTGCCTGTTGTTCAGTTACAGGAGTAGAGCACTTAGGACACACAAACAATCTTTTTCTCTTTAGACTATCTGTTACGACATAACGATTCAGGTATATGGAAATATATTCTTCAAACTGGAACCGAATTTCTTCACTCGTAAGCTTATTAAAAAATAGCGTCAACTCTGCTTTTCCATCTTCAAGCTGCCGCAACAAAAGACCACATTCACTTTCTGTATATGTCGTGAAAATCGCTGCATTTTTCCACATCTGTTGATTTCGAAATAAACCACTATGCGAAAGTCGAACAGCTAATCTTGAATAAACATTTTGAACAGATCCTTCAAATTCAAAGGTTACTGCCTTTCCTTCTGGATCTAATACATCAGGAAGTTCCCGAGTAAATTGGGAAGGAAATACAAGATAAGTGCCATCTTCAGATTCTTCTCGCAAAGCAATTTCATGAGTCAACAAGTCTTCAACTGTAGCTAGTAAAAGCAGTTTTTCTTGCTCTCTATCTGAAATTCGCTCATCCTCAGACATTCTGAAAGTTCCTTCACGAACCTTCTTTTCTGCTATACAGCCTAATCCATCTGACTCATCTCTTGCAGTCATGACTAATGTAGATGCATAAGCATCTAGCAATTCAGGTTGCAGCAAGATCAAATTACCAAAACTCAGTTTTCGTACAAGCCCTTGGGATTCCACTCGTCCAATACAAGTTTCAAACTGAGCCCGTAGATTTTTGCTCTCATTGACAGCAGATTTCTCAGCCTGTAAAAAAGCACGAAATAGATCTTCAACACTAGACAATAAACGGTTTGCCTGTTTTTCCTTAACTAGAAATCGCTTGATCCTCTGAAAAAGCTCTGTTGAACTAATTGATGGGATAATACTCCAATCAATAGATTCTTGTATAGCTGCAGATAGCTCTTGGATTTCCCACCCCTCTCTGGCACTGGTTTTAAAGTAACCATCGAAGTTTAAGTCCCTCAGAATAGCTTCAATACGTTGATTACTGGCGTCAATACCTCCCCTATCAACACGAGCAGATACGAGCAGTCGTTTAAGTGGCAGAGCTGCATCACCTTGCAGACGCTGAGCCTCGTTTAAAGCCCTACTCCAGTAATGCACGCCAGTAAATGGATCAGTATCACTTCCTGAGTCAAAAACGACTATAGCTACTGCAACTTCATTCAAGTGTAATTGATGGATAAGACGATAGCCGGGTTGCCCTGCTAAATCCCACAACAAAACTTCTCGCAAGGTAGTGTTACCATCATCAGATTTAGATTCTTGGCTGTCAAAGATCCAAACACGCCTTCCATGCGTTGAGTCGGTTTTTTCAAAAGGCTTTCCAGTAAGAACTTGAGCTAAGCCCGATTTACCCACCCCTGTATTACCCAACAACACAACTTTAGCATTGCTATATCGAACGGTTTCTACCACATCAGGGGCCATAAGAATAGCATCAATATCCAAATGCCATAAATGAACAGCAGAACCCTCTCTATCAAGAGTTGCCAGTATAGGCAGTCGTGGATGAAATGCAAGTCCTCTAGCTTGTAAATAGCTAGAGGACTCATTAAACTCTCTAACTATCTCCCAAGTGTCACATCGCCATACTTTAACAATTCCATCACTTGATTGTGATGCCAACAAGCGACCATCGAAGGAGAATGAAACACGAGTGACTTCTTCAGCATGTCCTTCTAAAATATGTTTTAATCTCTTTTGCTCACAGTCCCATACGCCTATAGTACGGTCAGCAGAAGCCGACACAAGAAATTGACCATTGGGAGAAAAAGCCAGACTAGCAATACGTCCACTATGGCCTTGAAATACTCGAACACAATTCCCTTTCTTAAGAGACCACAATCTAATAGTTTTATCGCTAGAACCTGTTGCTAGAACTTTACTATCTGGCGACCATGCTAAAGAATCGACACTTCCAGAATGGGCCTTGAGTGTAAAGCGTAATTTCCCATTATTTGTTGCATTATACACTCTAATAGTTCGATCATTCGAACCAGATGCTCTTATCTTCCCATCTGGGGAGAAAGATACACTGTTAATAGAAGCTGAATGCCCCTGCTTTGAAACTGCTTTATTTGTCCTACGATTCAGAACCCTTAGATTTTTAGTTGTAGTACCAAAAGCAAGTTCTTTGCTATTTTTAGACCATGCAAGACTTGTAACAATTCCCGAGCGGCCTTTGTTGATAAAAACAGATTGCTGCTTACGATTGCCTAAATCCCAAACTCGAATAGTTTTATCTATCGAGGCCGAAGCAATGAGTTTTCCATCCATTGACCACTTAATATCAGTAATAGCGCCTTCATGACCTGCAAAAATATACTCTGACTCCAAGCCATGAAGGGATAAATCGTATGTCTTCTGTACCATCAAAAAATAAACTACTCTAATCTAAAATAAGCACTTTTACTGAATGCCCAAGTTGTAGCCACGAATATAGCTTATTTTTATTACAATGACAGTAGACAGGTTCATGATTCATCACATGATTTATCACTGATGTTCTGTTGTACGCAAAAAATCTCTACCAGTAACAAAATACACTTAACAACACCAGAAAATTACGTAATCTCAGCCTTTAAAATACGCAAATTCATTACGATTTGTAATATCGTCGATCTAAATCAATGGATTATTTACATATTTTAGGCGTTTACCTGGTTTCTTTAAAAGTCGAGTGAAACAGCCTGAATACGATACCGATATCGATCGAAGCAGCAAGCTATTTTAAGAGTAGTTTCAGATTTTTCAGATTTTTCAGATTTACTGGCATTACAGCCAAAGTTAGAATCTCCAAACCAAAACAATCACAGTGACAAGCTTAGTAACAACTTCATACCCTCAATCGTAAATAGATTTTTAAGGATTCATCCTACCTCAGACCTACACATTCGCTAAGTGCCGATGCACAAACTGCACACAAATCGACCCTTCACCCACACCCGATGCCACCCGCTTCACCGACCCATGGCGTACATCACCCACCGCAAAAATCCCCGGAACATTCGTCTCCAACAAAAATCGATCGCGCTCTAACGGCCAGAGCGCACCATTGGGAATATCCGCCCCACTATAAATAAAGCCACGCTCATCCCGCTGTACCACATCATCGAGCCAGCCTGTGCTCGGTGTTGCCCCAATAAAGATAAACAGCGAATTGGTCTTAAACGTTTTCACCTCTCCTGTTTGAGAATCTTTCACCAAAATCCCTTCTAGTCGATCACCGCCCTTAGCCTCCACCACACTGTGAAACGGCATCACCTCAATATTGTCAGTGCCTGCTATCTGGTCAATCAAATACTGCGACATGCTCTTTGTCAGCGACTCACCCCGCACTAACATCCGCACCTTGCGGGCATACTTCGAGAAATACATGGCTGCCTGCCCTGCTGAGTTGGCACCGCCCACCACATACACATCCTCATCCTTGCAGGCAGCCGCCTCTGTTTGGGCCGCACCGTAGTAAACGCCTGCCCCCGTAAACTGCTCTACACCAGGTACTGATAGCCGACGCCATGACACCCCCATGGCTAAGATCAGAGCATGGCAACTAATCTCACTACCATCCGATAGGGTCACAATCCGATAATTGTCTTCCAACCGAATCCCCGTTACTTCCTGAGGCGTTAAAATCTCCACCCCAAAACGTTTTGCCTGGGTGACTGCGCGTCGAGCTAAATCGCTTCCACTAAGTCCCACCGGAAAGCCTAAATAGTTTTCAATCCGAGAGCTTGTCCCCGCCTGTCCGCCAGGAGCTTCTCGCTCAATCATCACGGTCCGCAGCCCTTCTGAAGCACCGTACACTGCAGCAGCTAACCCTGCCGGACCACCACCGACGATCACCAAGTCATAAAATGGATTCGCCGCTTCAGTCTGCATCCCCACCTGCTGCGCCAGGTCAGTCGTACTAGGCTTTACCAGTTTCTCACCGCTGGGCAGCAGCACCAGCGGCAAGCAGGGGTTATCCTTCTCGCCGGCATAGGTCACTAGCTGCCGCGCTTCTTGGTTCGACTCAATATCTAGCCAACGATAGGGCACTTGATTCCGCGAGAGAAAATCCCGCAGCGCATGGGAATCTGGTGACCAGCGATCGCTAATTACCTTTACCCCTTGAAATACTGGCTTAAATGTTGCCTGCCAATCGTGCAGCAGATCATCTAATACTGGGTAAAGTTTTTCTTCTGGCGGGTCCCAAGGCTTTAGTAGATAATAATCTAGTTGGGCCATATTGATGGCATCGATCGCTGCATTCGTGTCTGCATAGGCTGTCAATAATGCTCGCTTAGCAGCAGGAAAGATGTCTGAGCCCTGGTTCAAAAACTCGACACCGCTCATGCCCGGCATACGTTGATCTGCCAAAAATAACGCCACAGTATTGCCACGCAACTTTAACTGCTGGGCAGCTTCTAGGGCTGTTGCACCTGAGTCGGCCCGTACAATGCGAAAGCGATCCCCATATTGTTTGCGCAGATCGCGGGCAATAGTCTGTAGCACAGCAGGATCATCGTCAATGGTCAGAATGACAGGCTTATCCATGGGGCAAAGAAGGCTAACTTATTTCTCGCATTCTTACAAATTCTAAGCCCTGTTGACATGAGAATTGCCAATGGCATGGGCTCAAGATTTTCATTTTGATGGAGGTTTTGCGCCTCAAATCATTAGAACAGCCGGTATATCCTTAAAAAGCTAAGCCTTACAATGTCTCAGTTATATTTATGCTTGAGTCGATAATTCGCAAAAATTTTGACCAGGCAGCAACGCACTATGATCTTATGGTCTTGTTTAAACTTGTCTTTTTATACTTTGCAACCAGGCTTCTATGAATACGGCTAAACAATTTGAAGAGCAAGGTCATGTCATTCTGCCTAGATTCTTTAATCCGGAGGAGATTGATCAACTTACTCGTATCATTGACCGCATCTACAGTCAGTGGCAGGAGGAAAATCATGATGCTCTGATTGAGCAGAAACTCATCAATATGCACTCGCTGACTAACCCTAGATATTTTCAAGGTTGCAGTCATAAAAGAACTGAGTTCTTCGAACTACTCTTACCAAGTAAACTCACGAATAGATTAGAGAGTATCTTCAAGACAGATATTTATTTTCACAATACACAACTCTTTTTTAACCCCCACGACAAGGAAAAACGACCCTACTGGCATCGTGATCTGCAATACAGCCCCATTGATGATAATGTGCAAGCCGCTGAACATAACAATATGCTTAGTCTCCATGTGAGAATTCCCCTTGTTGCAGAAAAAGGAGTAGAGCTCATACCTGAAACCCACAAACGTTGGGACACCGAACTAGAAAGAAACGTACGCTTCGAGCAAAATGGCCATAGAAATTATGAATCCCTGCCTGGCTCTGTCTTAATTGAACTTGAACCAGGGGATGTACTGATTTTTAGCGCTCAAATAATTCATCGAGGCAACTATGCTCTAAATCCTACCCGCAAAGCGCTAGACCTTTGTGTAGGCAAACCTCACCCTTTAGTCGAAAGTTTTCTAGACCCAACAGATCTACCGACTGACGAAGAAATCAAACATATCCAGAATAGTAATTGGTATGATCTGGCACGAAACATTGTACCCTCCCACAACTAGCAATAGATTCGGAGTGACACCCTGTGAGGCCAGCAGTTGTTGATAACGTTTAGGTGTAACTCCCAAGGTTTTTTGGAAAACAGTAGTATCTACAAATCTTCTCAGCACCGATCTATGACCCACTTTCCCAAACAGCTACGTGCTTTACCTAAATTCGATGGCCCATTTGATGCCTATAAACTCATGGCCCAAAACTGCGATGTTCTCTTTGCCACCTATCCCGCTGGAACAGAAATCTCACCCCACCATCACAATACCGACAATGTTGGCGTCATTACCCAAGGCGAACTTATTCTGATTATAAATGGTAAAGAGAGTCATTATCAGCCAGGTGATTGGTATCACGTTCCCGCCCAAGCAGTCCATGCGGCAAGGTTCGAACAAGAAACCTCAGAAATTGAATTCTGGTTCAGAGCAGATTAGATAGAGAATTTTCAGTAAAGACACATTCAGTTATCCACCACTCTTAAATCCCCAAACATTGGAGGGCTTTCAGGTTTGCCTAAGGATTAGGTAAACAAAAAGAATTACGTTATGAGAGTCTGGTCAATCGCTGCAAATATCGGAGGGCATCCACAAGGGAGTGCCCCTATGAGGTGATCCAAATTAATTAATCCAACTCACATCTTGCACCTGGCGTGGTGGCGATAACCCACCGTGGACTCAAAGTCGCACGGCTAATTGGATCAAAACCCTCTAAAGGGGTTAAAGAATCGCTGAAAGCCTATATTTAGGGCATCATAGCCAACGTTGTCGCTTTAGCAGACAGCCCTCAATTAGCGTTGGGTTTTGAACCCAACGTGGGTTTTAGCCTCACAATCGACTTAGTGCAAGATCTCAGTACAACCTCCAATCACCACCTACTCTACACTGAGCAAAACCCCTTGCCCCTCTATGAACCAAAAACTCACCCAAGGCCCCGTCGGCAAACAACTCATTACCCTCACTATCCCCATGGTCTGGGGCGTCTTCGCCATCATCGCCTTTAACCTTGTCGACACCTACTTCGTCGGCCAACTCGGCACCGCTCAGCTGGCTGCCATGAGCTTCACCTTCCCCGTTGTCATGACCTTCGGCAGTCTCGCCATGGGCCTTGGTGTTGGTGCATCTTCCGTCATCGCTCGTGCCATTGGCGAAGGCGACATGAGTCGAGTCCAACGCTTCACTACCAATAGCCTTACCCTTGCCGTCACTGCCGTCATCCTCTTCGTCAGTCTGGGTCTATTCACCATCAACCCACTTTTCAAAGCCCTTGGTGCAGGTCCTGATGTTCTCCCCTACATCCGTGACTACATGCGCATCTGGTACTTTGGCATGGTCTTCCTGGTTGTACCTATGGTTGGTAACAGCGCTATCCGTGCCGCAGGCAACACCCTGACGCCGAGTATCATCATGACCCTGTCCGCCGCCGTCAACATCATTCTCGACCCGCTATTAATCACGGGTGCCCTCGGCTTCCCCCGCCTCGAAATCCAAGGCGCAGCCCTCGCCACGGTTATTGCCCGTGCCACCACTTTAGTCGCCGCCTTGCTCGTTCTTCGCTTTAAAGAGAATCTTCTCTCTGCCCAATTCCCAGATATCAACGAAACCCTCTGGTGCTGGAAAGACATTCTCACAGTCGGTCTCCCAGCGGCAGCCTCCAGTATGATCAACCCCATCTCCATCGGAGTGATTACCAGTTTTCTCGCCATCCACGGTCCTGCAGCTGTTGCCGGATTTGGTGTGGCCTCAAGACTGGAAGCCTTTGCCCTCATTACCGTTATGGCCCTATCCGCCAGCATGGGACCTTTTGTGGGTCAAAATTGGGGAGCACAAGAGTTTGGCCGAGTCCGCCTTGCCCTGCGCCAAAGCTTTTTATTCTGCATGGGCTGGGGATTATTTATGGCCATAGGTCTAGGACTGGGCGGACGCCTTCTTTCGGGCTTGTTTAATCAAGATCCCAGTGTAATTGCCGTGGCCACCCAGTATCTATGGCTAGTTCCCATCAGCTATGGTACCGCAGGCATCATTCAGGTTAGCAGTTCTGCGTTTAACGCCATGGGTAAACCGGTGCCATCCATTATTATGACCATTACTCGGATGTTTGTGCTGTATATTCCATTGGCCTACCTAGGTAGCCGTATCGCTGGCCCTATAGGAATTTTTGTTGCTGCGCTGGTGTCCAATTTAGCCGTGGGAATAGGAGCCTATTGCTGGAATCGTAAGCTGTGCTTTAAACCAGCAACGATTCAGGCCACACCTCAAGAAGCTTTGAATCAGTAGTGCAAAAGCTCAAAAATTAAACCTTCATAGGCAATCCGTCCCAAAGGCGATCTGGAAGCTGAGCGATAGCTCGCTGAAATGGCTTGGGGTCATCTAAACCACGAGACAAAATCAATGATCCTTGGATGGTCATTACGGCATCTTCACCTCGCTGCTGGGCCAGGTCTGGATCTAAGCCAGCTTCGATTAAGACTGATGCGATCGCATCCACCAACGTCTGCAAGCGATCCTTAATCGCTTCATGAAACATATCCCGCGATGCCCCCAGCGTCAGCGATGCCAGCAAACAAGGCTGTTCACCGGCCTCATATAAGGCAGAGATGCGATCGCACATCCCCCTTAACCGCTCCAACGGCTCGCCATCCCCTTGCAGCGGGGCCACAATATTGTCCGCCATCCATCTACCCGAATAGGCCAACGTCTCCCGTACCATCTCCGCTTTCCCACCTGGAAAATGATGATACAAACTTGCCTTACCGAGACCCGTCGCCTCAGCAATGTTCGCCAAACTCACCCCGTCATAACCATGACGACGAAATAACCGAAATAGCACTGGCAAATAGGGTTCACGCGCCACAAACAACCACCAAACTTACAGTCTTGAGCCTTCCCAAAAGGGATCAACCTTACGGCCACCTTTAAAAGAGAATCATCTTTATTGACATTGTACCGTTCGTTCGGTATAAATTAACCAGACCGATCGTTCGGTTCAATATTAAATCATTTAAGGTCTCAACCCATGCCAAAACTTTATGGTCATCCCATGTCCGGCAACAGCTACAAAGTCAAACTGTTCTTGAACCTCCTAGGGATAGACCACGATTGGGTCACCGTAGACCTGCTAAAAGGTGAACACAAACAGCCAGAATTCTTAAAACTCAACCCCTTTGGCCAGGTACCTGTACTCACCGATGGCGACGTTGTTCTAGCTGATGCCCAAGGTTCACTGGTTTATTTAGCCCGTAAATATGACAACAATGGGGCATGGCTACCAACGGAACCATTGGCCATGGCCGAAGTGATTCGCTGGCTCTCCATCACGACGGGGGAAGTACGCCAAGGTCCAGAGTCAGCCCGTCTATACCATTTGTTTGGTGCTAACACCATTAACATTGAGCGCGCAACCGAAAAAGCAACATTTATTCTCAACCAGCTCGATCAGCATCTGAGCGACCATAATTGGTTGGTTGGTAGTACGCCTACTATTGCTGATGTTGCCGTCTTTCCCTATGTTGCCCTTTCGCCCGATGGCAAAATTGACCTCTCGCCCTATCCCCATGTGTTGTCCTGGATTAAACGAGTCAAACAGCTCCCTGGTTTCGTAGGCATGCGAGGAATCGAAACTCTTGCAGTGACTGCCTAGTGAAAAACAAATCTTATAGGGACGTTGCATGTAACATCCCTATAAGATTCGTGAAACCCTAAATATTCTCAAATCTTCCCCCCCTAAACTCATGCCCAGCAAATTCGCCGACATTGCCTTCACCCCTGCCGTCAAAGCCGCCCAAACCCAGCGAGGTTCTCGAGAAACCTACGAACGCTACACCGCCAAAGCCCCGCCAAATGACACAATCACGCCGGAGTTGGCTGAGTTTATCACTCAGATGGATGGTGGCTATCTAGGCACCATCGGTTCTAACGGCTATCCCTATATACAATTTCGCGGGGGACCACCTGGCTTTCTCAAAGTACTAGACAATAAGACCATTGGCTTCGCTGATTTCTCCGGCAATGTGCAGTACATCACGGTGGGTAATCTGTCTGAAAACGATAAATCTTTTCTCTTTTTGATGGACTATCGACATCGCCGTCGGTTCAAACTGTGGGGTCGTGCCCACTATGTCGAAAATGATCCTGAATTAATTGAACAACTCCACATGCCAGGGTACCCAGCGAAGATCGAACGTGCAGTCTTATTCACCCTTGAAGCATTTAGCCAGAATTGCCCTCAACATATTCCCGTACGCTATTCTGAGCAAGACCTTCAGGAGG
This sequence comes from Adonisia turfae CCMR0081, assembly GCF_011009555.1. Lineage (GTDB taxonomy): Bacteria > Cyanobacteriota > Cyanobacteriia > Phormidesmidales > Phormidesmidaceae > Leptothoe > Leptothoe turfae. The sequence goes on from NZ_QXHD01000004.1 coordinate 4,452,411, forward strand.
CAATTGAGGCAGCTACAGCGCCCCTACAGGCAAAAATTATCGCGTTAGAAAATCGTCTTCAAGGTTAATCTCTCTTCTCGTGTAGGGACGTTCCATGGCACATCCCTACACGAGATAATTTTTCATTCAATAATTCCTAACTCTTTAGCCTAAAAACTGTTCGACCATTCCCATGATCACAACGCCAGTCAACAACCCAACCGAACCGCTGCTTTTTAGGGTCTTCAAGTTTAACTCAGGCAATAGCTCATGGAATACAACAAACAGCATGGAACCTGCCGCTAATGCCATGCCCATGGGGGCGATCGCACGCCCCCCATCGACCAGTGTTACTCCCAACCATCCTCCTAAGGGTTCTAACCAGCCAGATAGGGTAGCAAACAGCAGCGATAAACCGATGCCATAGCCTAACTGACGCAAAGCTAGCGCTACCATCAAGCCTTCAGGCAAATTTTGCACAGCCACACCAATGGCAATGCTCGCATCATGGGTAGACGCTGCCCCCAAACCCACTGCCAAGCCCTCTGGAAAATGGTGTAGAGCAATAGCCAACACAAACAGCCACAGGTGTCGCCCATGGCCTGGCTGTGTCAGCTCTGGCTGAGGCAATACACGGTCTAAACCATAGAAAATCGCAACACCAATAATGACGGCAGCCACAATTTCTCCTGTGCCTGTGCCATAGCCAGCCGACTGCCCCGCCAACTGCACAGCCGGTATCAATAACGAGAATGCTGCCGCTGAGAGCATCACCCCACTCCCCATACTCAGCAACAGAGTCTGCCAACGATCACTTAACTGAGACGTAAACAGTATGGGTACCGCACCCACACCTGTGCCAAAACTGGCTAACACACTAGATGTAACCCCGTCAGACATCACATCCGACGCGACACTAGACCAGGATTGAGAGAGCTGTTCCATAGAAAACCTCCGACAGAAAATCTCCGACTCAGGACTCCATACTAACTCAAACTCATTATGAGTACGGGTGAGTTAAATCACACAAGCACCGATCTTTAAAGATGTGCAGTTCTATACGACAAAGATCTAAGTGTTTTCAGGGATATTACGGTTCTTAGAAACGACACATCATGTGGAAACTTTACGCAAAATGGTGTCTATCTCCGTGAAAAAACCCAAGGATTCATCGAGATATCTCGCTTAATTTAGTAATGTACTGAGTAACATTTACTACCCATGAATACAAGTTCGGTTGCATCCCATGTAGTCATTCGTCTACCCAGTCGTGTGGATAGTTTTATCTCACCGTTTTTTGAGCAAGATTTGAAACAGAAGCTTCAGCCTGGCGTCACCATCATCATCGACATGGCAAAGACTAAGTTTCTCGAACCTGCGGCAGCATCTGTATTTTGGGCAGGAATTATACAATCTCGCAAAGAAGGAGCCAAAATTATTGCTAGGGACATGAATGAGCAGGTCAAGCTTGTTTTAGAACGATCCGGCCTACTGCACCATTTACAGGAATTGTAAATGGCAGCTAAATGCCAAACGATAGAACAATACGCCTTGATCGTCCATGCCCGCACTCACGATGCCCTAACTTAATTATCGGCTTTGACGCTACACTGTGACGCCGCGATATTATAGTTAGTCGGAAAGAGTTGGTGCTGCGGTTGCGGGCTAAGGACTTAGCAAAGCCCTTAGCTTGAGGAAAGTCCGGGCTCCTGAAAGGTCAGGCTTGCTGGGTAATTCCCAGTGCGGGTGACCGTGAGGATAGTGCCACAGAAACATACCGCCAATGGAAAGGCGGAAGGCGGAAGGTGAAAGGCGGAATTTAAATTCATCCTTCATTCTTCATCCTTCATCCTTTTACAGGTAAGGGTGCAAAGGTGCGGTAAGAGCGCACCAGCAGCATCGAGAGGTGCTGGCTCGGTAAACCCCGGCTAGGAGCAAGGTCGCAGGGGTCATGGTTGACCTTTTTCCAGCCCCGCTTTTGGTGTACCGCTAGAGGCAACTGGTAACAGTCGTCCCAGATAGATAACCGCCCGTTGATGTTCGCATCAGCGAGAACAGAACCCGGCTTACGGCTGACTCTTTCCATTTTTTTGAGCATAGGAGGGTGGGGCAAGTCCACCAAATAACAGTGAATGCTAAGTGGCCACAGGGCAGTAGACAGCAATCAGTCAGCAATCAAGGATGATCCACGACGACAACAAGAGTTATCACAATTTGTAGCAAAGTTAGGGGTAACGGATCCTACGGCAGTGCGTTGGGACCTGCTGCATCAGGCCCTGATAGATATTTCTCGCTCAGCAGATCAAAATAATGAAGTGCTGGAGTTTCTAGGTGATGCAGCCCTAAGGCTAGCTGCCGCAGAATTTTTGCAAGCAACCTACCCCCACATGTCGGTGGGAGAAATGGCAGCAGTGAGATCGCAACTTGTCAGCGACCGCACGTTGGCAGTTTTGGCCAGAGACTACAACTTTGGGCGCTACCTACATATATCGTCTAGTGCCGCTGGGGACCAGGCCGGCAGAAGTTCACGGCTGGCAGACGCATTTGAAGCTGTCTTGGGCGCACTCTACCTGAGCACCCAAGATCTCAGCCTGATTCATCCCTGGCTTGATCGTCAGTTTGAGCGGCTTACCCAAACCATCAAAAACGACCCAGCCCGCCACAACTATAAAGCAGCCCTCCAAGAACTCACCCAGGCCCACAGTAAACAGCTGCCAGCATATACTGTCGAAGAAATTAGCCAGCGCCACGGCGATCCGGAGCGGTTTTATGCCCAGGTCCAGTATCAGGGCAAACTCTGGGGAGATGGCAAAGGTCCCTCCATTAAACAGGCAGAACAACGCGCCGCGCAGCAAGCCTATCAACAATTGGAACCCTTGATTACCGTTAACTCAAATAGCTAGTAACCCTGACTGCCACAATGGGCAAAATGGGCAGCGGACCGCTCAGCGAGGTATAGGGCAATGGATCCAGAAACAAGGCAAATCAAGCTGGCACTGATGGGAGTGGGGCGGTGGGGCACCCATCTACTGCGCAACTGTCTGGCTCATCCCCAACTTCAGGTGAGGGCGGTCGTCGATCCGTCTTCAGAACGGTTGACGACCATAGCCCAAACGTTTCACCTAGATGCCTCAGTGGCACTACTCAGGAGTTGGGAAGCGGCCTTAAACATTGACGGTTTAGAAGCTGTTGCGATCGCCACCCCCGCCACCACCCACGAGGCTATTGTCACCGCTGCCCTCAAACGTCAGCTGCATGTGCTGTGTGAAAAACCCTTGACGCTGACTGCCAATACATCTAAGGCACTTTGCCAATTAGCCCGTCAGCAAAATCGGCAGCTATTTATTGACCACACCTATCTCTTCCATCCGGCTGTTATGGCGGCCAAGGCGAATCTAAACCGTCTAGGCACTCCACGCTACGGCTATGCCGCCCGCACTAACCTGGGTCCCGTACGTCACGATGTTGATGCCCTCTGGGATCTAGCGATCCACGACATTGCTATTTTTAACCATTGGCTGGGGGATTTCCCCACACATGTGCAGGCCCAAGGTCTGAACTGGCTAAAGCGTTCAAACCAAGTGCAGCTAGCCGATGTGGTGTGGTGTCGTTTGAAATATGCCAGTGGGTTTGAAGCAACGGTACATCTATGCTGGGCCAATCCCCACAAGCAACGACAATTGACTATGGTTTGCGATCGCGGCAGCCTCATCTTTGACGAAATGCGACCTGAATCGCCCCTCACACTACAGCTAGGGCAGCTAGAAGCCGACACATTTAGTCCCATAGGCTTAAGTACAGAGTCCATCGACATTCCTAAGCAGGAGCCATTGGCCACGATGTGCGAGCATTTTGTCCAAAGTGTGCTCACCAATCAGTCATCATCCATATCTTCGGGCATCGTTGGCACTGATCTAGTCGCCATCCTAGAAGCCTTATCCAAATCCCTAAATCAAGCAGGCGCATGGATTTCTACACAGTAAAAGCAAGACAGTAAAAACAAGAGTCGTTTTGCGTTCTCAGATCTTTATTTTGAGTTGAGTTTATACCCGTTAACTCAAAACTAAACACTCCAAACTTACCCCTCTGTCTTCTGCCCCACCAGCACCTGCTCAGCAGCTTCTGTCTTATCCTTTTCAGGAGTCTCGGGTTCATCGGCTTCACCCTGGTTAGCCAAGAGCGGTAGACTCACGGTAACTGCCGTACCTTGAGCCACCCCCTCACTGTAGAGGCTAATGCTGCCCCCCATCAGTTTCATAAAGTTCTTCGAAATCGCCAGGCCTAACCCCGTCCCCTCATAGCTGCGGGTGTGACTACCGTCCACCATTACAAAAGGATGGAAAAGCTTTTGCTGATCCTTGGGATCAATGCCAATTCCAGTATCCTGAATAGTCACGCTCACGCGAGGTGCGGGCACTGGTGCAGAATCGTCATCTGGAGCATCAACCGATTGCACTATCTCAATCTTGGCCGTAATACTGCCACTGTGGGTAAATTTAACGGCGTTGTAAACGATATTCAGGAACACCTGCTTGAGCTTATCGCCATCCCCCTTCACCCAGATGGGGTCTGACTTCTCAGGACGATTCAGGGTCAAGCCCTTTTGCTGAATCTGTAGAACCTGCATATCCAGAACATCTTGAACGATGCCCCCCAAGTCCAGAGTATCTAGATCAAGACTGACGGTGCCCGATTCAATTTTGGCAATGTCCAAAATGTCGTTGATAATTTTCAGCAAATGAATGGCTGCATTATCCGCCCGTTCTAGAAATTCCAGTTCCTCTTCGCGATCATCACAGGAGCCATCGCGCACCAGACGGACACAGCCAATAATGGCATTCAGTGGTGTGCGCAATTCATGGGATGTATTCGCCAAAAACTCATTCTTAAGCTGATTGGCCATCTGGGCGTTTTCCCAAGCCTGGCGTAACTCCTGGGCTCCTCCTTCCAGACGACGCAGCATGCGTTCTAGAACTTGCCCCAAATAATCAAGTTCCCAAATACTTCGGTTCTTGGGCGCAGCCTTGACCTCAGAGGAAAGGTCCTGAACTTGCTGAGTATAGTGAATCAATCGCTCCACCGGCAATGACAGACTACGGGCCACATAAAGCGCTAACAGAGCATTGGCAGCTAGCAATCCCAGGGTCAGCAAAAATAGAATCATCCGGATTTCCCACAGCGCGTGGAGGGCTTGATCAAGCGGCGTTACCGCTAACACATTCCACGTCTGAATCTGACCGGTAGACACCGGCAGTTTGGCACCGCTGTAACCCGCTAGCCACTCGTCACCACTTTCCAGCAAACTAAACAGGTGCAGGGTGTCCGAATTCCCTACGCGAATACTGCTCATGATGCTAACAAACCGATCAGCACCATGGAGGTCATCGACCGATAGACCGACTAGGTTTGGATTGGGGTGGGTAACGACAATGCCATTGGGATCGATAATGACCGTTTTACCTACCAGAGAACGGGGATTGGTGTCTTCTAGCTGCGTAAATCCAAACTGAGCTGATAGGGTATAGCGCAGCTGCCCTTCGGGGCTATAAATAGGTGTGGCGACAATCAAATCAAGCAGGGAAGAGTGCATCCCTTGCTCTTCATTTTCCACTTCAAGGACAGTTTCTGAAACCGTCCGATTAGGGCTATCAAGGTCCACTAAATAGAAGTCTGACTTTCCCGTGGATTCCTGTTGCCAAGGCAGCTGTAACGGTGTGGGCAAGAGGGAAGACTCACAGGTACTTAACACGACATTACCGGTGCCAGCATCAGTCAGCTCTAAGCACCCAACCGTGTGGGAAGCTATTTCGGTATACTGCCTCAGGGCTCTAGAGACTTCAGGGGTCTCTCCAGTTCTCAAAGCTTGGCTATCAGCGAGCAACATCAGCTCTGATTCTACTGCTCGTATGCTGTCCCTAAGACCACTTGCCTTGTTAATAGCACTGCTGGTCAAGTTTTGGCGGGCCGTGTCCAATAGGCTTGAACGCGCCTTACGCAAGGTAATCGCCTGACCAATGAGTAGCACAGGCGTACTCAATAGCAAGATACGCAGTATCAGTAACCGGCGAAATGAAAGAGGACGCTTAGCCATAAACCGCTAACAACTTATAGGATCGTCGCTGACTTCAACAAGGAAACGTAGATAAGACATGGAGTCAAATTCGTAGATAACAACAAAAGAAAACGCTTGCCATCTTGGTCTGCCGCAGTCTAGCCAAAATGGTCCGCAGACGTCACCGTCTCATTTACTTTGATGTTATATCTACTGGTAAACCACAATGAACCAATATCAGTTTTCGCAACGACCGTACCCATGACCATCGTGTTATTACTGATACCGGTACTAACACCCACTTAGTTTATCGACTGGTCTTGTCTAGCTACCGGCTAGCAAGCCAAAAGTTGAAGTAGCACTCACATAGATGAAGCCTTATCAAAGGTAGCTTAATCCCTTGAAATTGAATATTGTCAGGCATCAGACAGGTCAGTGTCGATGCTTCAATTCGTCAATCGATCGGTCATGTTCGCTATGCTTCAGCCTCTCACAAATTGCTTCATACCGAGAAGAAGCCATCACCGCTTTTTGAATAAATGCCGCCGTTAAACCTACAGCCCTACGCCAAAACATCCAATCGTCCCTACGTCACTACTGTTTTGGCCATGAGTGCCGATGGCAAGATCAGTAATCCTCAGCGCGGTGCTGCTCGTTTTCCATCAGCCGCCGACCAGCACCATCTAGAAAAGCGATTAGCGATCGCAGATGCCACTCTATTCGGCGCTGGCACCTTACGAGCCTACGGCACCACGGCCCTGATCAAAGACGCAAAGCTCCTGGAAAAACGGCGTCAAAACACTCAACACCCCCAACCCATCCACATCGTCTGCTCCAGATCAGGCCAATTAGATCCGACTGCTAAGTTCTTTACTCAGCCAATCCCCCGTTGGTTGTTAACAACCAGCCATGGGGCAGCCAACTGGCAAGACACAGATCATTTTGAACGGCTATGGATCGCCCCTACTGTCCCCACAGGCCAAGACTTCGCTTGGGAACAAATCCTGACCAAACTCAAGGCCTTAAATATTCATCAACTAATTATCATGGGCGGCGGTCAACTCGTGGCGGCTCTGATGGCCGCTGACTTGATTGACGAACTCTGGCTCACCATTTGCCCCTTAATCATCGGCGGAGACAAGTCCCCCACCCCCTGCGACGGAGATGGATTTTCCCTAGACAATGCACCAAGATTCACCCTGATATCGCATCAAACCGTTGGGAATGAAGTGTTCTTAAACTATAAACGTCACCGCTAAGACTATTGAGTTTTGAGCTGACGTAGTTTGCCTGGTTTGAACTTGCCAAGCCGCAACTAACTAAGAACAAGGCACCAGGAACCAAGAACTTACAAAACTCAAAACTTACCCTACGCCGACTTTGCCCCATTCCCATTCCCCATCTGCCGCGCTACATTACCGTAGTGGATCAATACGCTATGCCAAGTAATGGGGAAAACCATCAATCAGCCGTTGACCGACTATACGCTGCGTTGGGTCAATCGTATGGCAGACTTACCCGCAGCCGATTGGGATAGCATGGCACAATCGATCAAGACCCCTTTCTTCGAGTGGTTTTGGCTAAATTCCATGGAGGTCTCTGGCAGTACTAAAGCTCAGACCGGTTGGCTGCCCAACCACCTGACAGTGTGGTGCAAAAATAAATTAGTGGCTGCCGCACCGCTATATCTCAAAGGCCATAGTCGCGGTGAGTTTGTATTTGACCATCAGTGGGCAGATTTAGCAGATCAGCTGGGCATTGACTACTACCCCAAGCTGCTGGGCATGTCGCCATTTACCCCTGTCGAAGGGTATCAGTTTTTAATCGCGGCTGGGGAAGATGAGACTGCACTCACCCAAGTCATGGTGGCAGCTATCGACCAGTTTTGCGTCCAGAATCAGATTTCAGGCTGCCATTTTCTCTACGCGAACCCTGACTGGCGGGCGTCAATGGAGAAGCTGGGCTTTCAAAAATGGCTACACCATAGCTATATCTGGAAAAACGAAGGCTACAGCAGCTTTGACGATTATCTAGCTCGATTTAATGCCAACCAACGCCGCAATATTAAGCGAGAACGCAAGTCTGTCGCCAAGGCTGGACTGCATTTTGAAGTGCATACTGGCAATGGCCTATCTGATACCCTGTGCAACCTGGTGTACGACTTTTACAGTGATACCTGTGACAAGTTTGGCTGGTGGGGTAGTAAATATTTAACCCGCAAGTTTTTTCAGCAGCTATATCCAGAGTTTTGCGATCGCACCGTTGTATTTGCCGCCTACAGCGACGACAGTAACGATCCCCTTGGCATGTCCTTTTGCCTGACCAAGGGAGAAAAGCTCTACGGGCGCTATTGGGGAGCTTTTGAAGAGTACAATCACCTGCACTTCAACGCCTGCTATTACGAACCTATCGACTGGGCCATCGCCAACGGCATTAAGCTATTTGACCCTGGTGCTGGAGGACGCCACAAAAAACGACGCGGTTTCCCCGCTTCCCCTAACCACAGCCTGCATAAGTTCTATCATCCCACCTTGGCCCAGGTGCTAGACAATTACATCGACCGCATTAATGTCGCCGAACAGCAGGAAATTGACGACATCAATGCAGACCTCCCCCTCAAGCCATTAAGGACGGAATAAATAAAATAGAAGCATTGCTGAGCCTCGGGATAACTTGAGGGGTGAGACACCGTCAAATCGCCATAGTGCTAGACCGGTGCATTCCCTAAATCAGCACGATCCTAGGTGAAATCAAGGGATCTGCACGGTAGAATATGGGACCCAAAGGACCCTATGGGTCCCAAAAATGTTCTCACGTTGTGAAACCGTCTCTTTACCATGGCTCTAAGTCAAGACACACGCCCATCTGCCGCCACCCTCAAAACCCTAGATAACAAACTGTCTAAACGGTTTATTGAACTCGATCCTGACGGTTATTTTTTGATCTATCTAGACACTGAGCAAGGGCTGATCTGCGCCAAGCATTTTACCAATGTCATTAACGACAAGGGCGTAGCCTGCGATCCAGACACAGGCAAACCTTTATTGGGGAAAAAGACTGAGGCCCCACGCCAGTCTTCTCGCTTATATCAGGGTCGCACCGCTAAAGAGTTGTGCATGAAAATCTTCGAAGACAAAGAAAACCCTTGCCTCATAAGCTATTTAGACCATGCTGCTTATCTTGGTCGAGAGTTTGTGCGCGCTGAAATTGCCCTGGTCAATGATGAGCCTTATGTTCAGGACTAATCCTGAACACCACTCAATTTGCCACCCACGATTTCGCGCACCCGATAAATGGGGCGTTTTTGCGATTCGTGGTAGGTGCGCATCATCAGCTCAGCTAACAGTCCTACGCTCAATAACTGAATTCCTGAAATAAATAACACCACTGCCAACATCAACAGAGGGCGATTGCCGATCTCAGCATTCAAAATAAACTTTACAAATGCTAGATAAATGCTCAGACCTAACCCGGCAAACACGGATATGGCTCCAAACGGCCCAAAGACGTGCATGGGGCGGGTCAAAAAGGTTTTCATAAAGTAAATGGTCAATAAATCTAGGGCAACTCGAAAGGTGCGACCCAGACCGTATTTACTTTGGCCAAACTGACGGGCATGGTGGCGTACGGGGACTTCACTAATACGCGCTCCCTCAATGTAAGCTAGGGCTGGCAGAAACCGATGGAGCTCACCGTAGAGGTTCATATCTTTGACCACATCGGCGCTGTAGGCTTTCAGTGAACAGCCATAGTCATGCAGCCTAACGCCGGTTACCGTGGCAATTAGCCAGTTGGCAATTTTGGATGGCAGCAGTCGAGTAATGGCATTGTCCTGCCGATCTTTACGCCAGCCGCTTACCAGATCGTAGCCTTCGTGCAGCTTTTGGTAGACCGTGGCAATATCTGCAGGCTCATTTTGCAAGTCTCCGTCCAGGGTGACGATCACCTGCCCCCTAGCGTAGTTAAATCCAGCTGCCATGGCAGGAGTCTGGCCATAGTTACGTCGTAGCAAAATCACCCGCAAATCATGGCGTTCTTTGGCCAGGGCTTTAAGTAGCTTCGCTGAACCATCCGTTGAGCCATCATCCACGCAGATCAACTCATAGGAAACCCTCATGGTCCGAACTGCGTTGGTAATTTTTTCCACCAGCAACGGAATACTGTCATATTCGTTATAAATAGGCACAACGACCGATAACTCATACCGAGTATTAACGGCAGCAATTTGACTGGGGGAGGTCACCATAGTGGGATTTGAATCCAATGGACTTAGGCAGAGCTAAACAAACACTAACATTCCCCACCACTCATTATTCGGTTTCAGAGGTCAGAATAGACGTGTTTAAGTGCCTCGATAAGCGTTAACCATGCTTTAGACGCATCACTAACTGTCCATTAGCACCGCTTGCAAAGGTCACTGTTTCGTTAAAGTTGTGCCCATGCATCACGTTTTGCCAATCTGCTGCGCGTCAGGCCCAACTGAGTGAATTTATGATGCAGCTTTTGCCTGACGAGTTACGTTCATTGCGTAGTAACTAAATAATCGACCGTAAGGGTTGCCCACCACTTTCCAGTGGTGTCCATCACTGTATTGTTGTCATCTATCCCACAGCTTTCATCTACTGGTTCATCTCAGTCTGCGCCCTTTTGACTCAGTAATAACGTAGCGCTGTGACCTGATTGATGGTATGGGGCTGTATGCAGTGCTCGTCTGTGCTGATTGTCTGTGTGCGATCGCGAGTCACGTCCTTGTTGCGATCTCAAACTCGCCAAATCTCTCTCGTCAAATCGTCTATGAGATCTTGGCAAAGTGGTAAAAGCTGTGGCTTACATCTACTTTGTTGTTTTGGAGCTAAGCTCGATGAAAGCTCAATATACTTCTGTGGCACTAGTTGCGGCTGGCATTGCCATACTTTCGACGACAACACCTGCTGCTGCCGCCAATATCTTTATTGGTAGCCGCGAATTTTCTGTTTCAACAATTTCTGGTGAGACATATGAAGATGTCTTGCCCACACTAAAAAAACAGCTCTTTTACGGGAACGAGGAACTCGCCGTAGATCTAGCAACACAGCATGCAACTAAAGGTCCCCTGTTCGCACATCTATTTGGTGAGCGCTTCGTTGGCCTCGATTTCATTGGAATCAAGTATGATCCTGCCTTTGTTGCCACCATTCCTCCCGAGTTTCGAGACTACGGAGACGAGGTATATCAAGAGGTTGTGTTTGCCGCTTCTTGCGATCGCCCTGATTTCTACGAATGTATACCCACCCCCTTTGACATATCTGATGTTCAGTTTGCCGTACTCCAACAGGTTCCTACACCGGCTCTACTGCCGAGCTTAATTGGACTAGGGCTGGCGGCTATTCGCAAGCGGAAGCAATCCATCGAAGCTTAGGACTATAGCTGGTCTAGTGTGCCTATAACAGGCGCACTAGACAACAACTGAGCATATTAACCAAATGCCTAACAATCAAACAAAGACGAAGACAATATCCTGAGCCATTGGACCGATGTCAGCGACCGATGTCAGCGACCGATGCCAGCGACCGATGCCAGCGTTAGAAGACTTTATTCCACTCGTACACTTCGTACTCGGTCCAAATACCATTAACCCAATAAGGATCATTCTCCACTAGCTGCCGAACTATGGCCTCATCATCAGCTTCATAGGTACCGAACACTTTACTGTTATCGGTTGTTGGCCCCAACGAGGTCAACACGCCCTTTTCTTTTTGTGCTTGCAGTCCAGCGAGATGATCTGCACGATAAGGGGTGCGTTTCTCCAGAGCATTCTCACAGTAGCTCCCCCACATCACAAACTTGGCCATGGCTCTTTACTCCTGCTATCTGTTCACTAGCACAATAGACAGAATACAAGACCATCGCCTCAGGCCTTCACTTCACGAGTAGCCTGCGTATCCAAACTAGCCCCTAGCTTATCGGCAATGCCCTCAACCCAGCTTTCATCCTGTTTAGTGTAGCTGCGAGGCGCATTGGCCCCCAAAACCAGTACCCCCTTTTCCCCCATGGGTTGGCAAATTATTCCTTGGGTGTTTTCAGGCAAATAATTGAATTCAACCTTACCAGGATAAAGTTTAAGATTCACCAAATAAACCGGCTGTTTTCTAGTCAGCGTACGCTCCATAATGGGGCCAACTTCAACCTCTTTATTGGGACCAAGAATACCGCGCCGCATCAATGTCTGACCATCGTAGTAAGCCACCAACGAACGAG
>NZ_QXHD01000004.1:4464688-4484995 GCF_011009555.1 Adonisia turfae CCMR0081
CGGTACAGCAATCCTAAATTATTCAGACTCAGAGCGGTATCGGGATGATCAGGGCCAAACCGTTCCTCCGTCATTTTCAAGCAAGATTGCCACCAATGCTCGGTTTCTGGCCATAGGCTTTGACTTTCATAAAACCGACCTAACCCCACAAATGGCCATGTAGCATTAGTACTGTCTTCAATAACATGACTCAGTTCCCGTGCAACTAGTTCCATATGGGGAATCGCTTCACCAACTACTTGCTGTGCACTAACGGTAACAATCTGCTCTATTTGCTTAGCAAAATTAACTAGCGAGTCGGCCACGCCTTTTTGCAATGCAGACGTTTGATCACTGAGTTCAGTTTCTAACATGCCCACCGTAAATTCACGGATCAACTGATGCAGCTGATAGTTTCCATCCTCACCACTTTGTAATAAATTACGCCTGACCAGGTCTATATCTAGCCGATCCTCTAACTCTTCCTCATCCCATTCCGGCAGCGCCCGTTCAATTAACCCTTTCGGTATCGGTGCTGCTGCAAACACCGCCAACAGCCCCATCAGCGTTTTCGCCTCCGGTGACAAATCCTGCCAGCTCAGCTCAAACGCCGCCTCAATGGAATACTCATAGGCAATCTCCTCCGGCAGCTCCCGCATCGCCTTGGCAGCCAGCCGCTTACGCTCCAGCCGTTCCTGCAACTTAACAAATGTCACATTCGGATGCAGCGCCAAATACCGCGCAATTAACTCCACCCCCAGCGGCAACCGCCCCACCCACTCACACAGCGCCTTCGCCTCGGTTAATTGTTGCCTGACCCGGTCCCCATCATCTATCAACCGCGTCAGCAATGCCATCGCCTCATCCAGGGGCAACACCCCCAAATCCAACCGATCCACCGGCTTACCAAACCGCTGTCGCGACGTCATCAACACTCGAAAGCTAGCATCCTCCTGGGGCAACAGATGCTTTACATCGCCATAGGTTTGCACATCATCCAACAACAACAATCGTGCCCCTGGAAAATGATCACACCACTGGTCATAACACCATTTCACCCTGGCTCTATCGTCCGGTAAATTATCCGGCAACTGCCCAAATATTGTTGCCGCACTCACCAACTGCGACACCAGATTCTGTTCTCGTACCTTAAAGTACCAGCGCCCACCGGGGTACTGATTTTTCGCCTCCCGCACATACTGCTGCGCCAGGGCCGTCTTACCAATGCCCCCCATGCCAGACACCGCAGTAATCGCCACCTGGTCAGAGCGTTTTAGTTTCTCTGCAAGTTGTTCCAGCTCAGCCCGTCGCCCGACAAACTCGCGGGCAACAAGATTCTCAAGACCAAAATCTGGGGTAGTTATCTTTGGCGGTTCCCGTCCCGACGTCTGTAGCTAATCAGGTATCTCATTAAATGTAATGTTTGCTCCATCACCGAACTGATAGTTTTTTACAGTAGCCCCATCACTAGCATTGTTTACAGTTGTGTTGGGCGCATTGACATTAACCTGATTGTTGTTGCCACCAAAATTTTGCTGTACCGAATCAGCATTCATGTCATTCATATTGAAAACGACCTGATGCAAATCGCCAGCGATTTGTTCAACTTCCCTTGAGAAGTCATCACTAGCTTCTATTTCTTGATCAATGTAGTCTTTGAGAACTTTAATATCTGCTTCGGATCCCTTGGCGGCAGCTTCTAACCGTTGATCAATCCCTTTACCTTTGAAACAGCGCTGCCAAACCAAATTACCCAGCTGTAGGATCTTTTCATTAGCCTTTTCAACCACGGTACCACCGAGCTTTGTAGCGGTTTCTTCAAGCTTTTGTCCAGCACCGTCAAAGAACTTATCGAGGACGATTTTGGCTAAGGCCGTGGCAGCGGTTAGGGAAAGCGCTTCGAGCATAGGGCATTTACAGATAGTGATGGCACCTACGTTTTAGCAATTCTGATTGATATTTGTCAGGTACCTGCAAGGGGGATTGTTGGGGTGATTGACTGTCCTCCCCTTACCAAGGGGAGGTGCCGCAGGCGGAGGGGTCTCGATCATTAGCGTTATCGATCACCCCTCCCTGACGGTTCCCCTTATCAAAGCTACCGTGTACACACATCTCGAAAGGGAGTTCACAATCCTGCATTACCCCCCTTGGTAAGGGGGAAACTCCGGTTCTCCCCCTTACCAAGGGGGAGTTAGAGGGGGTTAGACAACCGTAAACGCTAATTTCCAATACTTGTGTGTACACGGTAGCCTTACCAAGGGGAACCAGTTTATTCTTCACCCCCACCCCTTTGCTACAAATATTTTCACTCTGAGCAACGAATTTTATCCGTCGCCTAAGCTGATACCCAATCACACTGACAGGGTCGCATGTATCAGCTACTAGAACTGGTTCACTTCATTTTGCTGCACATTATGCAATGGCTGCAGCCATACCTGGGACCCATTTGCTTTGTCCTTGCCTGGTCCGTCGTTATCCTGGGTCTCTGGCAAATGATTGCCGCCACCCGTGATAGCGTGCAGCGCGCCCAGACAATGCACCGTATTCCCTGCGCTGACTGTGCATTTTTTACCAATCAGGCCGTCCTCAAGTGCTCGCTCCACCCCACCACCGCACTGTCAGAAGACGCCATCGACTGCTCCGATTATGAAGCCTCTAATCCTACAGTTGCAGCCTATCAACGCCTCAAAACATCCGACTGACCTGCACCAATACCCGATACCCAATACCCAATACCCAATACCCAATACCCAATACCCAATACCCAATACCCAATACCCAATACCCAATAACTCCCACCCCCAATCTGCTAGTGCAAATCTCCACACCTTGATGCCTAGTACGAGTACATTAAATTTGGCTGAATTTACGGATGCCTTTATGGGTTCGTCAACCTAAACCAAATATTCTGTAGTAAGTCTGTCTTTTTGACTTGCCCATAGCCAATTCAGGGCAATCTGAGCAGAAGAGCTGGCAGTAATGCTGGTTGAGTGTTTCTTGATAAGTTGATCGCTGAGTGATTTCTAGGATATCGCGATGATTTCGATTTTTATTTTGACTCACAATGAAGAACGAGACATTGCCGCATGCATAGAGTCAGCTCTGGTCTCGGATGATGTCATTGTGGTCGACTCGATTAGTTGCGATCGCACCCTAGAAATCGCTCAGCGTTATCCTGTTCGTACAGTGCAGCACGCCTTCGAAAGCCATGGCAAACAACGCACCTGGATGCTGCGCAATGTCCCCACCAAGCACCCATGGGTCTACATTCTAGAAGCCGATGAACGCATGACGCCAGAGCTGTTCAACGAATGTATCGCCGCTGCCCAGTCTGGCCAGCATGTGGGCTATTATGCCGCCGAGCGCGTCATGTTCATGGACCACTGGATTCGCCACAGCACCCAGTATCCTCGCTACCAGCTACGGCTGCTCGACAAGCAGCACGTATGGTTCGACGACTACGGCCACACCGAACGCGAAGTGTGTGAGGGGTCCACCGATTTTCTTCAGGCCACCTACCCCCATTACACCTGTAGCAAAGGCTTTGACCGCTGGATTGAAAAGCATAACCGCTATTCCAGTGACGAAGCTGCCGAAACCATTAAGCAACTATCGGACCATGGCGTAGACTGGCGTGCCCTATTCCTGGGCCGTTCCGAAGTAGAACGCCGTCGCGCCCTGAAGGACCTGTCCCTGCGTTTGCCCCTACGCCCGTTGGTGCGGTTTATCTACATGTACTTTGTCCTGGGCGGCATTCTAGACGGTCGGGCTGGATTTACCTGGTGTATGCTCCAGGCATTTTATGAGTATTTGATCACCCTTAAGGTTTGGGAACTGCAAAATGGCTGCACGTCAGATGTGAGTGTGCTGGCTGACTCGTCTGCTGTTGATCAACCCACTAAAGAACTGGCCCGCTCCACGTAGGGGTGCATTATGGGGGCACATGTAATTTTTAGTCCAGTGATCAGGTCATAGTCTGGGGAGCATAATAGCTGTGTTTTCCTAACTCTGGGAAAACTAGGCCTGAGGTGCATGATGGGGAAAATCGCTCCCTATTCAAACTCATTAGCTTGACGCCGTACTAGAGGCGAGCCCGAAGCCTCCAAGTATATTAAATATGCTGACCCAGGCCCAATCCTTACCCCAGTATTTACTCACCCTTGCTCAGCAACATCGCACGGGTGAGCTGGTGATCGGTGCAAAAACTACTGAACCCTGGAAGCTTTACTTTTATTCTGGACGGTTGATTTATGCCACGGGAGGGCCGCATCCCGTGCGACGCTGGTATCGCTCTCTGCGTCGCCATAGTGAACAGTTTTCCAGTAGCTGGTTCGCGGCGATGCGCACCCCTGATGATTACTGGGAGGTGGATTTTATTAATCAAGCCGTCCGGTGTGAACACATTTCCCTCAATCAGGCTAAGGCCGCCATCCAAAGCATTGTGGATGAGGTGATCCTGACATTGCTTACCTCTCCAGCCGATGATGTGCAATGGCACCCAAATCGTATGGTGGCTCAGCAGATGGTGTTTTTGTCGGTGCAGCGGGCGTTGGTGCGATCGCAAAAAAACCATGATCAGTGGCCCAAAAAATTAAACGATCCCCTCACCACCGTTGCCCCTCACGACCTGCCTTACCTATCCCCTGTTGTGATCAATCCACGGGGACTACAGGTGCATCTGACAGCGGCTAGATATAAGCGTTTGAGTCGTTGGATGCAGGGCAACATTACCCTTTGGGATATGGCTGCCCAAACCCAGCATTCACTGCCGGATGTGATTAAGCTGCTGTTGCCACTGATCTATCAAGGTTGGGTCGATCTACAGCCCGTGCAAGATATTCCTGCCCCCTATGTCCCCCCCCGATCCTTAGCCACCCAGGGGCTGACCAAAGGGCTGATTGCTTGTATTGACGATAGCCCCTTAGTCAGCAAAGTCATGGCAGAGCTGGTGCAACCCCTAGGCTACGAAGTGCTGCCCGTAACCAAGCCCGTTGAGCAAATTTCCATCTTGACCCAGCACCGGCCTGACCTGATTTTTTTGGATATCACCATGCCCAATATCAGCGGCTATGAACTGTGCAAGTTTCTCCGTCGGACTGAAGCATTTTATAAAACACCCATTATCATTTTGACGGGACGGGACGGCATGATTGATCGGATGCGGGCCAAAATGGTAGGTGCAGATGACTTTTTAGCCAAACCGCCAGCGCCTGAGAAAGTAGCTCAGCTGCTGGATAAGTATATTTCTGATGCCCGGTAATGGGGGATTGCCCATTCCCCATCCCCCCCATACAATTAACAACTGCACAATTACTTCTGACCCTTAACGCATGGCTAGCTCCCAGCCCAACGATCAAAGTCCTCGCGAAATTCGCGCTGCTCGCTTACAGAAAATAAGTGAATTAAAAAAACTGGGACTCAATCCATATGCCTACAAATGGGATGTGACCCATCAGGCTGCCATCCTTCAGAAGAAATTTGCTGATCTGCCCACGGGAGAAGAGACCGAGGTTGAGGTCAGTATTGCCGGTCGCATCATGGGCCGACGGGTATTCGGTAAGCTTGCGTTCTTCACGCTTCAGGATGAAACTGGCTCAATTCAGCTATTTCTAGATAAAAAGACCATCCAAGCGGGGATGGCCGACATCGATGAGCAAGCATTTACCCATCTCAAACAGCTGACGGATGTGGGCGATTTCTTTGGGGTGAAGGGCATCGTTAAGCGCACGGATAAAGGGGAGCTGTCGGTGAAGGTGAGCACTTATGCCATTCTTACCAAGGCGCTGCTGCCGCTGCCAGATAAGTGGCACGGCCTCACCGATGTGGCCAAGCGCTACCGCCAGCGTTCCGTTGACCTGATTGTGAACCCTGAGGTTCGGGATACCTTTCGGAAGCGGGCGCGAATTACCGCCTCAATTCGTCGCTATCTGGACCAGCAAGATTTTATTGAAATTGAGACGCCGGTTTTACAGGCGGAGCCCGGTGGTGCCGATGCCCGTCCGTTTGTGACCTATCACAACACGCTAGACATGCAGCTCTATCTGCGGATTGCTACGGAACTGCACCTGAAGCGCCTGATTGTGGGTGGTTTTGAACGTGTGTTTGAAATGGGTCGCATTTTCCGAAATGAAGGCATTTCCACCCGTCATAATCCAGAATTTACGTCGATTGAGCTGTACCAGGCCTACGCTGATTACCACGACATGATGGATATCACCGAGGCGCTGATCATTAATGCTGCGGAAGAGGTGCTGGGCACTACGCAAATTACCTATCAAGGCGATGCCATTGACCTCAGCACTCCCTGGAAGCGCATCACGATGCATGATGCCGTCCAGGAAAAAACTGGGGTTAACTTTGCTGAGTTCACTGATCTAGATGAGGCGAAAGCGGCGGCAAAAGCGGCGGGCTTGCATGGTATCGATGACTGCCCCAGCATTGGCCATGTCTTAAATGAAGCGTTTGAGCAGACAGTGGAACCGACGCTGATTCAGCCCACCTTTATTACCGACTATCCGGTGGAAATTTCTCCATTGGCTAAACCCCATCGACATAAGCCTGGTCTGGTGGAACGATTTGAACTGTTTATCGTTGGTCGAGAAACCGCTAATAGTTTTTCAGAGCTTACGGATCCTGTGGATCAACGTCAGCGTCTAGAGGCCCAGGCGGCTAAAAAAGCAGCGGGTGACTTGGAGGCCCATAGCCTAGATGAAGATTTTGTTACTGCCCTAGAATATGGTATGCCACCCACAGGGGGGATGGGCATGGGGATCGACCGGCTGGTGATGCTCCTGACGGATTCGCCCAGCATTCGGGATGTGATTGCATTTCCCTTGCTGAAGCCTGAGCAAGGAAGTCGTGATTAGTTAATCTTGCCAAACTGATTAAACTATAGGGGAAGGTGTTGAGGGCAAACTATTGTAATTGCAGTCTTCTGTCAGTATTTAGAGAATGCACCCGTGCATTTTCCGAGTTTCTGCACCATAAAGGCTCAATAACTCCCGTTAATTTATAATTTTGGCTAACCCGTATAAATAACTATGGCTCAGTCATCTGCAGATAGCACGTTGGCCCGCTTGTCGCAGGGCACCATGCCCGGTCGTCTTAAGGCTCAGGTTCGGCATTTATCTAAGCCTAGATTTATTGAGCTTTTAGAGTTGATCATTCAAGAATTTGAGTATTTTCTCAAAGCGATCAACTTGATTAATAATCAATCGCTGGAAACGCTTCTGGAAGAGCTGTTGGAGGCGTTTACCTTAAAAATTGGTCAGATTCTACAGGCCGATCGCACTACTATCTTCATCGTCGATGAAGAGAATCAAGAACTTTGGTCAAAAATTGCTCAGGGTGCGGGGGAGAAGGCGGTCGAGATCAGAATACCAATGGGTAAAGGGATTGCTGGCTATGTTGCTGAGACTAGAAAAACCCTTAACATTCCCAGTGCCTATGATGATCCTAGATTTAACCGGGCAACGGACGAAGAAACGGGATATCACACTAAAAATATTCTGTGTATGCCCATCTTTAGCGACGGTGTCAACGTCGTTGCGGTGGTGCAGTTGCTCAATAAAATTGGCGGTAACCGGTTTACGCTCCAGGATGAAAAGGAGTTTGAATCCTTTGCTCGCTCCATTGGTGTACTCCTAGAAAGCTGTAACTCGTTTTATACGGCTGCCCGCACCCAGAAAGGCCTCAATGCGCTACTCAATGCCATTTCATCGTTAGAGCAGAGTTTGGAGCTAGAAGTGACTCTGCAGTCGGTCATGGCTGAAGCGCGAAAACTCATGCAGGCGGATCGCAGCACCCTGTGGCTGATGGATGGTAATCAGCTATGGTCTAAAGTGCAAAGTGCCGATGGTACAGAGCTGATGGAGTTACGCCAGGCCAATGATAAGGACAGTATTGTGGGCTATGTGGCGTCCACTGGCGAAACTCTGAACATTCCTGATGCCTACAAGGATAGTCGGTTTAATCGCTCGGCGGATGAGCGCACTGGCTATCGCACCCACAGTATTTTGTGCATGCCGGTGTTTAACTCATCGGGCAAAATTATGGGGGTGACCCAGCTGATTAATAAGATGCAGGGGGCATTCACTCGCTCGGATGAGTCGTTTATGCGGGCGTTTAATACCCAGGCGGGGATTGCTTTAGAAAATGCCCAGCTATTTGAAAATGTGTTGGTGGAGAAGCAATATCAGAAGGATATTCTTCAGAGTCTTTCGGATGCCGTTATTTCCACAGATATGGGGGGCCGGATCGTCACCATCAATGAAACAGCCCTGAGCTTGCTGGGGTGTCCCATGGACGAGTCAGTGATTGTTGAGGGTGAATCTCTGGAGGCGTTACAGAAAACCTGGGAAGAAAAGCTGATCGGGCGATTGCTTTGGGAAGTGGTGCCGATTGAGAATTTGCGATCGCGCCTGGCTGATAGTTTAGAGTTTGGTACACATCAGTATGTACCTGAGCAAACCCTACAGGTGGCGCTAACTACGGTTAAAGACCAGTTGGTTATGTTAGTGCCTGCCGAAATTCGGCGCAAATCCTCCACGTTTATTCCCCGAGAACATGACGATACTAACCAGACTTACTATCTCTGGGGGCAACGGTCTGACGCGATCAAGGCCTATGAGAACGTACACCACCTTGAACATAGCATTAACCTCACGGTCAATCCCCTGACCGATCCCGGTGGCGGTGTCAGGGGTGGTCTTGTGGTTCTGGAAGACATCAGCCAGGAAAAGCGGATGAAAACGACGTTGTATCGCTACATGACCCCCAGTGTGGCGGATCAGGTCATGGCCCTTGGGGAAGATTCCCTGATGGTGGGTAAACGTCGGGATGTCACCGTACTATTTTCCGATATTCGTGGCTACACCACCCTGACCGAGAGACTGGAGGCATCTCAGGTGGTCTCCATGCTGAATGAGTACTTTGAGACCATGGTGGAAGCCGTCTTTAATCACCAAGGCACCTTAGATAAATTTATCGGTGATGCCCTGATGGCTGTGTTTGGTGCGCCGTTGCCCCTGGAAAACCATGGTTGGTCAGCCGTGGAAGCGGCCCTCGATATGCGGGAGCGGCTGGTGCACTTTAACCGGTCACGCCAGGCGAATAGCCAACCCAAAATCAACATCGGTATTGGTCTGAGCTCTGGCGAGGTGGTGTCTGGCAATATCGGTTCCCGTCGCAAGATGGAATATACGGTGATCGGTGATGGTGTGAATCTCAGCTCCCGGTTGGAAGGGGTGACCAAACAGTATGGCTGTGACATTGTCATGAGCGAACATACCTATGCTCGATGTCGTGACTTAGTCTGGGTGCGAGAGCTGGATCTAACGCGTGTGAAGGGTAAGACAAAGCCTGTGAAAATTTATGAGCTGATTGGCAGCCGACAAAATCACCAGTTAGATCAGGCAACCCAGGACTTTCTAGACCTTTACAAGCAAGCCCGTAAGGCCTACACCTCGCAAAAGTTTACGCGGGCATTAGACCTATTCACGCGGGCAAAGGTGATGCGACCTCAGGATAAAGCTGTATCGGTGCACATTGCCCGTATTCATTCCTATTTAGAGAATCCACCGCCAGCGGATTGGGATGGGGTATATGTCATGACCACTAAATAAAAATTAGGTTTGCCATTTTTCCTTAATTTGTAGAGGCGTTCCATGGAACGCCTCTACAAATTTTTAGGACGCCCCTGTAACACCCATCCACGCTAAAATGAGCGATGCAAATTTTCCTTGGGAGGCCCCATGGCTGAGCGAAAGAAGCTCTATGAAGGCAAGGCAAAAATTCTTTATGCCACTGAGGATCCGGCGGTATTGGTGACGTACTTCAAGGATGATGCCACGGCGTTTAATGCTCAGAAGCGAGGGACCATTGCCAATAAAGGGTGCATTAACAATGCCGTGTCCACCCACTTGTTTAAGCTGCTAGAAGCCCAGGGCGTGACCACCCATTGGATTGCTTCTCCCAATGAGCGGGAGATGTGGGTGAAGCCGGTAACCATTGTGCCCCTGGAAGTGGTGGTGCGTAATCTGGCGGCTGGCAGTCTTTGTCGGCAAACGGGGTTAGCCCTGGGCACACCGCTGACGCCGCCGCTGGTGGAGTTTTACTACAAGAATGATGACCTGGGGGATCCGCTGCTGACTTGCGATCGCATCCGTGCCGTGGATATCGCCAGCGATGATACTGTGACTGAGCTAGATCGCATGGCCCGCAGTATTAACCAAATTCTCAAAGACTTTTTCAATAGCTGTAGTATTACCCTGGTTGACTTCAAACTTGAATTTGGCACCCTTGCTGACGGCACCCTGGTTTTGGCCGATGAGATTAGCCCCGACACCTGCCGCCTATGGAATCAAGAGGAAACGGATGAATCCCGTCGAGTGATGGACAAAGACCGATTTCGTCAGGATTTAGGGGATGTGGAGTCAGGATATCAGCAGGTGTTGGATCGAATTCTGGCACATACAAATTGAGCACTGAGGGATGCGGTGCGGTAGAATCTTTCAGAAAAATATTAAATTCTGTTCACATTTTTCTAGCGCAATCAGACGTGTGTTTGAAAAAGTGAAGGGTTACTAGAACCTTAGTTATAGACCCCTAAGCCGGATTTAGTGTATGTCATTAACAGGGGCTTTTTAAGAGCGTCTGTTCCTATTTGGTGTAAGGAGTACGTTTTCTGCCTATGCGCTTTTCGCCGACTCTATTGGCTTGTTGCACCGTTGCGACATTGTTTGGGTTGCCCGTACTCGCAGCCGATGCGGCTGACGTAGTGGACACCTCCACAGTTGATGCTATGGCAGATGATGCCGCAGAATCAGCGGTTGCTGGTCAGTCAGAGCTAACCCCAACAGAGGGATTGCCTCAGCAGCAAACAGAAATTGCCTCTGAAACCTCTGAGGATGTGGCTGTTGAGCTACCCGTTGCCGCAGCCGAATCGACTGATAGCGCTACCTTATTGGTTCAAGAATCTGACGAAACCCCTGAAGAAACGTTAGATCGCCTTTTAGACGGCATTAACAATCAACCCTCTGAACCAGCCGAGCCAGCCGAGCCCGTTGAGGCAGCGCCAGAACCTGAGGATACGCCACAGACTGAGAGTCCTGAGAGTCCAACACCCGATGCAGAGGTTGTAGAAGAGGAGCCCGCAGACGAAGAAGTTCAGGTGCTTGTGGCTGAGCTAGATGTCATTACCCTGGACGGTAGTCCCCTCGATCCAGAACTTGAAGACATTGTCTATCAGGCAATCAACCTGCGTCCTGGTCGTACAGCCACCCGTAGCCAGTTGCAAGAAGACATTAACAACGTGTTTGCCACGGGCTTTTTTGCCAATGTTAGGGCCAGACCCGAGGATACTGATTTGGGGGTGCGGGTTACCTTTGGGGTACAACCCAACCCAGTACTAACGGGTGTAGATGTGCGCACTGACGCTGAAACGGCAAGTGTGTTGCCGGATGAGAAAATTGATGAAATCTTTGGCGAGCAATATGGCAAAATCCTCAATCTGATTGATTTCCAAGACGGTATTTTAGAATTGAACGAGTGGTACCGTGACCAGGGATATGTACTGGCTCAGGTGACGGCGGCTCCCCAGGTTTCAGACGATGGTGTGGCCACCCTGGTCGTTGCTGAGGGTGTGATTGAATCTATCGAAGTTCGCTACATCGATGCGGATGGTAATAGCGTTGATGCAGAGGGAGAACCCATCGACGGTAGAACCCGCCCGTTTATCGTTACCCGAGAATTCGAAACCCAGCCCGGTGACGTTTTCCGGCAGGACAGAATCCAGTCGGATCTGCAGCGAGTGTTTGGTCTAGGGATTTTTGATGACGTCCGTCTCTCGCTGGACCCTGGTGATGAAGATCCTCGAAAAGTCAAGGTGGTCGTCAATGTTGATGAAGGCAATACAGGATCTGTCGGTGCTGCCGTTGGCTTTAACCTCAGTGGTGATGTCTTTGGTAGTGTCAGCTATCAGCAGGATAACCTGGGCGGTAATAATCAGACGCTGCGCACCGAAGTGCAGCTAAGTGAACGCGAGCTGTTGTTTGATGTCAGCTTTACGGATCCTTGGATTGCTGGAGACCCCCATCGCACGTCCTACACGGTGAATGGCTTTAACCGCCGCTCAATTTCTCTAATCTTTGACGGAGGGGACACCGATGTTGATCTACCTAATGGAGATACTCCTCGGGTTAACCGTTTGGGTGGGGGGGTCACCTTTGGACGTCCTTTAGATAACGGTTGGAGTGGTTCAGTTGGTCTGGAATATCAGCGTGTTTCCATTCGAGATAGCGATGGCGATTTATCTCCTGAAGACCAGTTTGGTAACGATCTAAGCTTTAGTGGCGATGGTCGTGATGATCTCTTGAGTATTCCCATCGGCTTTGTTTGGGACCAGCGTAATAACCCCTTAGCTCCCACTAGTGGCAGTTTGCTGCGGCTTGGTTCAGAACAGACTATTCCGGTTGGTCAAGGCACAATTTTCTTTAATCGATTACGGGCTAGCTATAGTCGCTATGTGCCGGTTAATTTCATCAAATTGGGTGATGGTCCCCAAACCATTGCCTTTAATGTGCAAGGGGGAACCGTGCTTGGTGACTTGCCTCCCTATGAAGCATTCTCTCTCGGGGGAACCAACTCAGTGCGCGGGTTTGATGAGGGTGATTTAGGGAGTGGTCGTTCTTTTGTGCAGGCAACTGCTGAATATCGCTTCCCATTGTTCACGTCTTTTCTCGGCGGCGCTTTGTTTGTTGACTATGGTACTGACCTGGGTTCAGGGGATAATGTCCCTGGCGATCCGGCGATTATTCGTGATAAGCCTGGAGATGGCTTTGGCTACGGTGCCGGTATTCGAGTACAAACACCGTTAGGTGCGCTCAGGCTTGACTATGGCTTAGGTGACGGCGGTGATGGTCGCATTCACTTTGGGATTGGAGAACGCTTCTAATGACAGAGGGAGCAGGCATGCAACATACTTTGGCTGCTCCGGTTACTGCTACGGGAGTGGGGCTACATTTAGGGCAGATAACCCATGTAACGGTGTTGCCTGCCGCTACTAATGTGGGTCGTCATTTTGTTCGCACAGATGCAGGTGCTGAATTGATTCCAGCTGATGTCTCAGCTGTGAGTCAAACTCGTCTTTCAACACAGTTGGGCAGCCCTGAAGGGCCATACGTGCGAACGGTGGAGCATTTGTTGGCAGCATTGTGGGCTGCCGGGGTGGACAATGCCCGTATTGAAATTGACGGGTCAGAAGTGCCTCTCATGGACGGGTCCTCACTTGATTGGAGTCGCCTTGTGCAATCGGTGGGAACGGTGGAACAAGAGTCCCCACGCGGCGGTGGAATACTCTCTGAGCCTGTTATTGTGCGGGATGGGGATGCCTATGTGATGGCGTTGCCCGCTTCAGAGCTTCGTTTTAGCTATGGCATTGACTTTCCGATGTCTGCCATTGGTAATCAGTGGCATAGCTGGTCTCCCATGGCTGGAGACTTTGTTGAGCTGGTGGCTCCGGCCCGTACATTTGCCATGGCCCATCAAATTGACGGTTTGCGATCGCAAGGTCTGATTAAAGGTGGCAGTCTTGAAAACGCCCTAGTTTGTGATGAAGAGGGCTGGCTTAATCCCCCGCTGCGATTTGCAAATGAACCGGCACGTCATAAACTTTTAGACTTAGTAGGGGATCTCAGTTTATTAGGTGTTCTCCCTACGATGCATGTGACAGCTTATCGAGCTAGTCATAGTTTGCACGTGCAGTTAGCTCGTCATTTGGCCGCTATCTGTTTGTCAGAAACATCGGCTCCCGCTTAGCCGAGAGCACCTACGCCGTTGCTGTTCAAAAACGTCTATGGCCACCACCGTTGTTAAAGATAAAGCTCATCCTACCAATCAGGAATCTCAACCGACTGCCGACGAGAATCCTACCCCTATTACCCTTAATCTAGAGCAGATTCACGCGTTGTTACCCCATCGCTATCCGTTTGCTCTAGTTGATCGCATCATCGACTATGTTCCTGGCAAACAGGCAGTTGGTTTAAAAAATGTCACGTTCAATGAACCCCATTTCCAAGGACACTTTCCGGGGCGTCCTATTATGCCCGGGGTCCTGATTGTTGAAGCCATGGCTCAGGTGGGCGGTATTGTACTGACCCAAATGCCTGGTGTGAATGGCTTATGTATGTTTGCTGGTATCGATAAAGTTCGGTTTCGGCGACCAGTTGTGCCAGGTGACCAGCTGGTTATCACAACAGAGTTGCTTAGCGTTCGCGGGCTAAAATTCGGCAAAATGCAGGCTAAGGCTGAAGTTGATGGTCAACTGGTGTGCGAAGGTACCCTGATGTTTTCTGTGGTGGAATAACAAATAACCAATGTTCCCAACTGCTCTGATTCATCCCACGGCGGTCATTCATCCGAGGGCCCAGGTCCACTCTAGTGTGAAAGTGGGCCCCTACGCTGTTATCGGGGAAAAAGTCAGTGTTGGTAAAGACACCGAAATTGGTCCCCATGTGGTATTGGATGGGCACACCGAAATTGGCCAGCGCAATCGCATTTTTACTGGAGCTGCCATTGGTTTAGAGCCTCAGGACCTCAAGTATGACGGTTCTGAGAGCTTGGTTTCCATCGGCGACGATAACAACATTCGTGAATATGTCACCATCAACCGACCCACTCGATTTGGTGAAATTACCCGTTTAGGCAATGGCAATCTTTTGATGGCCTATGTGCACATAGCCCATAACTGCCTGATTCAAGACAGCGTTATCATTGCAAATTCGGTGGCACTGGCCGGTCACGTTCACATTGAATCTAATGTCCGCATCAGCGGTCTTGTTGGCATTCACCAATTTGTTCACATTGGTCGCCATGCCATGGTTGGTGGCATGAGTCGGATTGAGCGCGATGTGCCTCCCTACATGATGGTGGAAGGCAATCCATCAAGGGTAAGGGGACTCAATCAGGTCGGTCTGAAGCGATCAGGCATTGGCGATCTAGAATCTGGGCGTGTATACGATGGTCTCAAACAGGCCTATCGTTTGCTTTATCGCTCGGGGCTCACATTTAGCGAGGCTCTCAATAAATTGGACTCTGTTGCTAACAATGAGTATGTGCAACATCTCCATAGATTCTTAGTGGCTTCCCAAGGCGACAGCCGACGAGGTGTTATTCCAGGACGGCATATCTCACGCAAATAAGGTTCTGGCCCTAAATCTTCGGTGCTACAACCGGTCTTAGCATGCAGCATAACGACAATACTGACACCAACATTCCCGTTGCCGTGAGACGTGCCCCTGCGTCTCCTGTTCGGGTGTTTATTCACACTGGGGAAGTCTCTGGTGATTTACAAGGAGCGTTGCTGATGGAGGGGCTTAAACGCCAAGCTGCTCAGCAGGGCATTGAGGTGGAAATCAGTGCCATGGGGGGAGACCGCATGGCTGCTGCTGGGGCGAAACTGATTGGTAATACGGTGCCCGTGAGCTCTATCGGCATTTTTGAAGCCTTACCCCATGCTTGGGCAGCGATTAAAATGCAGCGCCAGGCTAAGCAGCATTTACTGGAATCGCCCCCCGATGTAGTCGTGTTGATTGACTACATGGGGCCTAATGTCGCCATTGGGCAGTTCATTCGTCGACAGTTTCCTGCGGTACCGATTACCTATTTCATTGCACCACAGCTGTGGGTCTGGGCCATGATGCCGGGCGATACCGAGAAGATCTTGTCTATTTCTGATCGGGTTTTGGCCATTTTTCCAGGCGAAGCTCGCTACTATCGTGAAAAAGGTGGCCAGGTCTCCTGGGTGGGTCATCCCCTTTTGGATAAATTTGCCGACTATCATCCAGCATCTGAAAAACAACAGGCTCGTCAACAGTTGGGGGTAGGTGGCTCTGATTGTGTTGTTACCCTGTTGCCCGCCTCACGCCCCCAGGAGTTAACCTATGTGCTGCCGATCATGTTGACGGCGGCTCAGCAGATTCAGACCCAAATCCCTCAGATCAAGTTTTTAATCCCGCTGGCTCGGGAAGCCTTTCGTTCAAGGCTAGAAGCGGCACTGAAAGAGTATGGTTTGAAAGGGCAGGTTGTGGCTCAGCAAGAACAGGCCCTGGCCATTGCCGCTGCCGATTTAGCCATTGCTAAGTCAGGCACCGCTAATCTGGAGATCGCCTTGATGGAAGTCCCTCAGGTGGTGATGTATCGGCTGAATCGTTTAACTGCCTGGGTGGCGGAGTTTGTGCTTAAATTTTCGGTGACCTACGTTTCACCTGTAAATCTGGTTAATATGGAGCCGATTGTGCCAGAGTTTGTGCAGTGGGATGCCAAACCTGACACCATTAGCCAAATGGCGCTAAATCTATTGAACAATCCGGATCAGCGTCAAAAAATGGTGGAGGGCTACAGGACAATGCGAAAGCATTTGGGCTCCGTGGGAGTTTGCGATCGCGCCGCCAACGAAATTCTAGCCTTGGCCACCGGCAAGGCAGCTTGTGCTAAAAGATAGTGGCCGATCTGGGACCCGAGCAGGTAACATGCGTCTGAGAAAGCGTAGGGGAGAAAACGAGTGAACATTACTGACTTATTTGCCAGAGGTGGGATAGCCATGTGGCCCCTGCTAGTCCTATCAGTAATTGCCCTCGGCACAATTATTGAGCGTATTTGGTTTTGGTCGCGCATCATTACCCGCGAGCGGGAGATCGCCGGTCGTGTGCTCGAAGCCGCCCGGCGAGAATGGACTGCCGCCACTGAAATTGCTCAACGGGCCCACCGTTTGCCCATGGGGCGTTTTCTCTATGCTGCTTTGAAGCTCAAAGATCAAGATCCTGAAGTGTTTCGTCTGGCCCTAGAAACAGCTGCCAATGAAGAATTAGCCGCTATGCGTCGAGGCGATAAGGTGCTAGAACTCGTGATCGCTGTTTCTCCAATGTTGGGATTGTTAGGTACCGTTTTAGGTTTGATGAATTCCCTTGGGTCACTCAATCTCAATGATTTGGCCATTGGTAGTGCAACCAGTGGTGCTGCTGAAGGTATTGGTCAATCCTTGATCACCACGGCTACTGGATTGATTATTGCCATTGTTAGCCTGATGTTTTATCGCCTCTTTCAAGGTTTGGTGTTTGGTCAAGCCAAAGTCTTTCGTCAGTCCGGTAGCGAGCTAGAGTTACTTTACCGTCAGGCCTGGTCCCTAAGCGGGGGTAAGCCCAGCGAACTGGGTGCTTCAGTTAATTAAGGTGGAATAGGTTTTGAATTCTGAATTTTAAGTTCAAAACCTGCGGCTTGGGTCGTTCTGATAAAACAGCAATCACCTCAAAATTATTCTTCCCCCCTCCAATCCAATCTCCCCCAACCCCCTGAGCATCGCCATGAAACTAGACCTAGACGAGCAACAAAACGGCATTGTCATCGAACTACTTCCCCTGGTCGATGTTGTCTTTTGTATTCTGACCTTCTTTATTTTGGCGGCAGTGGGTAGCCGCCAACAGGCGATTAGTTTAGATCTGCCCAATGCGAATACCGGGTCGGCATTACCGCCTGCGGCCTTAACCACTGGTCGCGATCGCTTATATGTGAGTGTTGACCCCATTGGCCGCATATATCTTGACCAAGACCCCATTTTGGAACAGAACCTCTTGGGGCTTGTGGGTGATTTTTATACAGGTAACCCGGAGGGGATTGTGGTGCTGTATGCAGCCAAAGACTCTCGTTATGACGATGTTGTGCGAGTGCTAGACATCCTGCGGACGGTGGGGGGGAACCGTGTGGCTCTGGCAACGTTACCGCCGGGTACGCAGTCGTCACAAGATACATTGCCTGGTGAACTACCGGCTGATATTCAAGACTTAATCAACGGTTCAGACTCCAGTCTGCCAGGGCGTGAATTACCCAGCGATCCCCTGAATCCATCCACCACTACGCCCATCCCAACAACACCGGGCAGTGCATTACCGGACAGTTCATTACCAGACAGCTCACTCACGCCCAGCAGCCCATCTCCTTTGCCAACCGACGACGAATAACCCTCAAAACGTTTACTCTCACTATTTCTTAAGGAGAACCCACAACGGGGTAACCGTTGTGGGTTCGAAACTATAGCAATCTACTGAATGCATATCTCCAAAGGAGAGGCTGCGCCAAACTATAAATTTCCCGAAGAGAAATTAGCCCTGACCGGGTCCCATGCCAACGGCACCAGCATAGACGGCTTGTTCTGCTAGCTCGTCTTCAATGCGTAGCAGACGATTGTATTTTGCAACCCGCTCACTACGGCATAGGGAACCTGTTTTAATCTGGCCTGCACGGGTAGCCACTGCCAAATCAGCAATAGTGGTATCTTCAGTCTCACCAGAACGGTGGCTAATCACCGATGTCAGCTTGTTGCGAGTCGCCAAGTCGATGGCTTCCAAGGTTTCAGTCAACGAGCCAATCTGGTTTAACTTGATCAAGATGGAGTTAGCGGCCCCCTGATCAATGCCTTTTTGCAAGCGGGTGGGGTTAGTCACAAACAAATCATCGCCCACTAGCTGTACCCGATTACCCATCTTGGTGGTTAGCGCTTTCCAGCTATCCCAGTCCTCCTCATGGAGACCATCCTCAATGGACACAATGGGGTATTGACTGGCTAGCTTATCGAGATACTCGATGGTCTCCGCCGGAGAGTGAGCCTGACCATCAAAGGTGTACTTACCATCCTTATAGAATTCGCTGGCAGCTACATCCAAAGCCAAGGAAATTTGTTCACCCGGCTTGTACCCTGCTGACTCAATGGCAGCGATCAAAATTTCTAGCGCTTCTTGATTTGAACCCAGATTAGGGGCAAAACCGCCTTCATCCCCCACACCGCCAAGCAAACCTTTTTGATCTAAAACTTTGCTCAAACTAGCAAAAACTTCTGCACCCCAACGCAGAGCTTCTTTAAAGCTGCTAGCACCGCTGGGCACAATCATGAATTCTTGAATGTCTACATTATTATTGGCGTGGGCTCCACCATTGATCACATTCATCAGGGGAACGGGGAGTACGTTGGCTAATGGTCCACCCAGATACCGGTAGAGCGGTAGTCCCAATGCTTGAGCCGCCGCTTTCGCATTGGCCAAAGATACCGCCAGAATAGCGTTGGCACCTAAATTTGCCTTATTGTCTGAGCCATCCAGGGCAATCATGGTGCGATCAATGACCACCTGATCTAAAGCATCTAGACCCATCAGCTCACGAGCAATGGCTTCATGCACATTGTTGACCGCTTTGAGCACCCCCTTACCTCCGTAGCGAGTATCACCATCTCTGAGTTCGTGGGCTTCAAAGGTGCCTGTGGATGCTCCACTGGGGACTTGGGCGAGGCCCACTGCACCCACCGATAAATAAACTTCAGCCTCAATCGTGGGGCGACCCCGAGAGTCCAAGATTTCGCG
Source organism: Adonisia turfae CCMR0081 (assembly GCF_011009555.1). Classification (GTDB taxonomy): domain Bacteria; phylum Cyanobacteriota; class Cyanobacteriia; order Phormidesmidales; family Phormidesmidaceae; genus Leptothoe; species Leptothoe turfae. Next base: position 4,484,071 of record NZ_QXHD01000004.1, read on the forward strand.
GGCGCGAATCTCTTCAATAGTGGTTTCGAGTAGGTCAATCATCAAATCTACGCTTCCTTGTGGATTAACTACGGTTAAACGATGGGGGTGTAGGACTCACTGGTCATTATGTCCAATCTTTCAATGCCGATGACGGCTGAACGATTGCACGATAAACAAGCATACGGTGCTATCCTGCATCAACGATAGGGTTGCAGAGCAAAAATGTAAGGAAAAGCACATCAATCTGCCTAGATATACCGGTCTAGGCCATCATAGAAACTAACCAACGCTAGGATTAGAACCAACTGAGCTTAAGGAAAGAAAGGCCATGCGTTTATTGCATACAATGTTGCGGGTTGGCAATTTAGAAAAATCCCTGCAATTCTATTGCGATGTTTTAGGTATGACCCTACTGCGCCAGAAGGACTACCCAGGTGGGAAGTTTACCCTTGCGTTTGTGGGCTATGGCGATGAAAGCGATCATACCGTCATCGAGCTAACCCATAACTGGGGCGTAGAGTCCTACGATCTCGGTGAAGGGTATGGCCATATCGCCCTTGGGGTAGACGATATTTATCAGACCTGCGAAGCGATCAAAGCACGGGGCGGGCAAGTCGTTCGTGAGCCTGGGCCGATGAAGCATGGTTCAACTGTGATTGCGTTTGTGACTGACCCTGATGGCTATAAGGTTGAGTTGATTCAGCTAAAGCAAGGGGCTGAGACTGAGGTGCCAACGGCAGCGGCAACGGTTTGATATAGAGCGGAGAGCGGGAAATAGGCCGTGGGGAATGGGGGGAACCCACTATCAGGTTGAACAACGGCTCCATTTGTTTGAGACTTGCGGGCTTTCTCGTGCCCCCTACTGCCTAGCTCAGCGTCCCCTACTCCCCCAGCGCAGCGAACGCCCCCCACCCCCAATTGATATACTGATTACTCGTTTCCC
>NZ_QXHD01000004.1:4485005-4570119 GCF_011009555.1 Adonisia turfae CCMR0081
AGGACGGCGTGGGAGATTTCATGGCCCAGCAGTCCAGCAAGCTCAGCTTCGCTATCGGTGTCGAGAATGGCTCCAGCATTGACGAAGATTTTGCCGCCAGGTAGGGCAAATGCATTCAATTCTCGGTCAAGAATGACATCGAAGGTGTAGTCAAAATCATCGCGACCGGCTACGGAAGCTAACTGATTTCCAATGCCACGGACATAGGCTAAAAGCTCTTCATCTTCGGAGAGGGGAAGCTGCTCGCGGGCTGAGTTAGCGACTGATTCTCCTAACGATTTTTCGCCCTGCAGCAGGATCAGGCTGGAGTTGAGGGCGGTAAAGGGACCGTATAGACCGCCAGTGAGGATATAACCAGCGGCTCCAGTGAAAATGTTTGCGATCGCATTATTCCGAATTTTGGCATTCGTGGCTGACTTAAACCGATCCAAGTTTTCATCAGCTAGATTGGCGTAGTGTTCTGCGTCAGGATGCTCTTCATTCAATAATGCAAATTGACGTGACGCAATCGATGCTTCAATCCATTCTTCTTGCTTCATCATCAACTCAATCTGAGCACTGAGTAAATCAGGATCGTATGGATATAGTGTCAGTGCCTTTTCCAGAACTATTTCAGCATCCTCTGGACGCTCGTAGGTTTGGAGTAGCTCGGCATAACGCAGATGACCTGGGATAAAGGCTGGAACTTCTTCTGTGAGTAAGCCTAAGGGAACCAGGGTTTGCGACTCTCTGCCCGCCTCTATGCCACGGGCAGACTCGCGCCAATAGACGGCTCCACCAGGGGAAAGCTGCTCAGGATTGCGAAAAGGTTCGGCTGGAATATTTTCTAAATCATCATCATCGCGCCAACCAAACGTTTTGGCTTCACGATAGTACTCTTCGGCAGTGGCAATATCACCGGCCAGATATAGTCGGTCTGCCTCTATAATCAGCTCTCGCTGAAACCAAGTTTCTTGTTCCAGGGCGGCAGCTTCAGCATCGTATTCAACCTCATCTTCCGCTACAGTTGCAGCGTCTGAGGCCTCGTCACTAGTTTCATCAGCGGCATCCTCTTCAACCTCATTTTCCGCTGTAGTCTCAGCGTCTGAGGCGGCGTCGCTAGTTTCCTCGCCCATCGGTTCTACACTCTGCTCTGGGGTGTCACTACTACCACTATTTTGGAGAATGATATGACCAGGGCGTTCTGATGCTCGACCTGGCAATACTGGGCTCAGCAGTAGTGTAAGGCTCAACCCCACTGCTAAGAGCAGCGCAAAACGTTTATTGACCTTCATCATGGCTCGGAATAACGAAGCGATTGGATCTCAGAATGATGCTCGGACATCCCTAATGGAACTATTTTGCCAAATCTGCCCTGTAATAACCTGAGCGATCGTGCTTGTTTGAGGGGCTTGGCTGCAAATGTATGGGTGACATGCAGGTTTTTTCTCGGTGAAAGTCGCTTCAATACGACGGCAGAATGGAAATGAGCGCAATATACTAAGTTTTATGACGCGTTAAGAGGTTACCCACCATGACTCCTGAGACCCTTGAAACTATTAAGCCTTATCTGAATTTTTTCCATCCGATGTTGATGTGGGTCCTGTTTGGCCTCACTGTATATGCCATGTATTTGGGCTTCCAGAGCCGAAAGGTCCGTTATGCCAGTGGTGAAGCAAAGAAAGAACTTATCAAAGGTAAATTTGCCCTTAAGCACCACCAGATCGGGTCAATCATCTTGGCGCTGATGGTACTCGGTACCATCGGCGGTATGGCGGTTACCTATCTCAACAACGGCAAGCTATTTGTCGGTCCCCATCTATTGGCTGGTCTAAGTATGACGGGTTTAATTGCGATCGCAGCATCCCTTGTGCCCTACATGCAGCGTGGTAGCGAAACTGCTCGCTTGACCCACATTAGCCTCAACGTAATTCTTGTGGGTTTGTTTGGCTGGCAGGCGGTGACCGGTGTGCAAATCATGCAGCGCATTTTGGATAACGTTTTTGGAATCACGTTTTAGTCAGTGATTTTGTGTTTTTCACCTAAATAATTTTGAAAAGGGAGCGGCTAATGAGGCGGCTCCTTTTTTGATCAGAGGTGCCATTGCGTTTTAACCTGATCGCTAGACCCCACGAACTCTACTGGATGATGGCCAACGCAAAAACAATGACTAAGCCTCCTGTGCTGATGCAGCTGGCGATGGCACTGAGTGGTTTAGTGGCCTATGGTTACAACTTCTCAAAAGAGAATGTTTTTAATCAGATGCCTGCGGTGATGGCTCTGGTAGACCCCACACTCTACAGTCAGGACTTCTATGTGCAGGAGATGCTCCAGTTCACACCGAGGTCCTACTATTACTATGCTTTAGCGCTACCGGTGAAGCTGGGCTTGAGTGTGCCGATGGTCTGCTTTATTTACTTTGCGATCTCATTTGCAGGCTTGAGTTTGGGGCTATATGCCATTGGTCGAGAGTTGGGGCAGTCTAAACTGGCTGCCGCGGCTTTACCCTTTCTGGGCTTAGCTGTTGTGGATGGCACTGTGGGGGTTACGGATTTGTTTCGGCGCTCTCCGAACCCCAGTGTTTATGCCATTGCGATCGCGGTTTGGGGGATTTACTTCTGTTTGAGGCAGCAGTGGATACGGGGCTATGTCTTATTTGGCATCAGCTGTCTACTACAGTTTCTGGTTGGTTTGTTGCCAGGGGTTTTATTCACTCCGGCGTTGATTTTTTATTGCCTCAGGCACAAACGACCCAAACAGCTTTTAGGGGCATGGGGAGCCCTGCTGGTTTTGGCAGGCATGGTTTACAGTCCCATGGTGCTGAGTGGCAATACGAGTAGCGATTTGCTCAGCAATTCAGACTTTATTTGGCTCTATGGCTATGTGCGACACCCCCACCACATCATCATGTCCCACTTTTCCGTCAAGAGCTGGTGGCGGTTTGTTCACTTTTTGGTGGCAGGTTTGGCGTGTTTATATGGCTCTCGACAGTTAAAGCCCAATCACAAAATGACCATTGGCTCTGCCATGGTGATGGGCTGTGGGCTCTTAGCTCTTGGCTATTGGTTTGTGGAGGTTTATCCCATCGCGACTGTGGCTAAACTACAGTTTGCGCGAACAACACCGTTTATTTTGCTAATGGCGCTGACGGCTATTGCTGTGTATGCCAGCGAACACTATCGCCGAGGGAATCAGGCGCTGGCATTACTCTTAATTGCTGCGCCTGTTGTCGACAACTATGGTGGACTGACTACTCTGGTGGTGGTGGTTTTAAGCCTGATTAAGCCGGGCGGAGACACCTTTTGGAAGTATGTGAACCAACGGGTTAACCGCTTTCCGGTCCTGAATTATGCACTCTTTTTGATTGTGCTGACGGTGACCTATTCCTTCCATTTGGCACTGTTTTTAAGCTTTGCGTATCCGTTTTTGTTAGAGGAGTTCCCTGCCCAGGTGAAACGGTTGCGTCCAGCGGCTTATGTGATCACTGCTGTATGTGTTGTGTTTGTTGGTCTCAATCTGGGTGGTGTGATTGTTCATCGCAGTTTGGGGCCTGTTCATCGGGCGATTAAATTTGCTCCGTTATATGATCACCCGGTTAAAAAGCTGGGGGTAACCTTTCGCGATCGCACCCCCACTGACGCTCTGGTGCTGGTACCTCCCGCAGATCGGATCTTTCGTTTCTATAGCCAGCGCTCTGTAGTCGCTACTTTTAAGGCATTTCCTTTTACAGATGCTGGTATTGTTACCTGGCAACAGCGGCTAGAGGCGATGGTGGGCACATTGCCAGCCCCTGCGGAAGATAAGTTAGATGCAATATTTATGCAGCGCACGGCGGCGGAATTAGTCGACGTGGCAAAGCAGTTTGGTGCAGGCTATATCCTGACTCGACAAGAATGGCACCCAGATATGCCCGGCACCTTAATAGGCGAACAAGAAGGCTGGACAATTTGGGATGTGAATAGCGCCCCTAATTAAGCCGGAAAAGCTTCTCATCCTCAACGTCCCGCTTCATACTATTTGAGAGCTAATAATCCCTGTTCTTTGAGCTTGGGATTGAACTTAATGGGGATCTGAGCACCTCGGTCGGCAACTTTGGCTTTGACGTCGGCTTCAACGCGGCGGGCGAGCTGTTTGAGCAATTTGTTGGTTTGGGAGGGTTCGGCGTTTGCGATCGCATCCCGCTCTACTTCTGTCATAAAGGCTTTAGCATCAATGGGTTTTTCCCACATAGTTTGCTGGTCAGCGTTACCAGGTGGGATGGTGCCATATTCTGAGATCCAGGACTTCCGAATTTCCTCTAGCAGTGTGCGGCTAGGGCGCGTTACTGTGTGGACCTTAAACCAGTGGCACTGCTGCGGACAGCGCACTAAATGCTGCGTGAGCCCCACACTGACATCTCTTGAGTAGCCAACATATTGCAGCGTTTTAGCCTCATCAAAAATGGCATAGATACCCACTTTGCTAGCTAATCCTGGTGGTAACTCACCCTCCACTAAATAGGGATGCATATCTAAATCAGCCAAAGTCGGTGTGGTGTCAGCCATGAATTACGTTAGAGCTCACTACGTCCCTCATCCTAGTGTTGACGGTCAAAAGATCGGTATTCTTTCCAATAAACTCAACGATTGCCGTCCCACGTGTTTCAAAAAGAAACACTATAGTGAAGAAAAATTCCGCCATTCCGCCATGAGTACCCCTACCCCAAAAGACTGGACCAATCGGATCATCTTCGTTTTACTCATAGCCTTTATTGGCTGGCAACTATTCCGAGTGGGCTTAATTGTGGGCGTCGCCAATGGTTGGCTTTAGCCAAAAGGTGTTTGAAATAATGGGCTGCGGGAAGCTGTGCTTCCCTTAATCAGTGTGCTCCTGAATCGGGTCTGGTTGCTTGGCTACAAAGGCCAAAATATCGCGAACAACACCAGTGACACCGCGACTATTGGGAATCAGGATGCTGCCTTTGAGGGCTCCTTTGTCCCGTAGGTGGTTTAGGGATTTAGTCAGTGAATGATTGGAATATCCAACAATCGAAACCACCAGATCGCAATCAGCTAGCTTATCTTTGAGTTGCTTCTGAGACGTACTCACCTCTCGATGGGATGGAATTTCTACCGGTGTATGGATCAGCCCATGGCTAGTGTGTAATGTGTCGATTACGAAACGTCTAGTGGCTTGGTGTCCCCCGACAAAAGCAATTTTCCAATTGGCTAAATTAGTTTCTGGTGTCGTATCTGGTTGAGAATTTGATAAAGGCGCTGTTGCTGGAACCTCGGTTGCCTGGAACCGTTGAACAGCCACTAAATTGGAATGACAATTGCTCAGGGCTGATGTTTGGTTAGCGAGTTCTCGTTTTAACGTTTGAAGTTCAGTATCATTTTCAGCGATTAATACATCTAGCTCTTCCCATAGCTCATGGACCTGCTGGTTTTTATTTTCTAAGGCCTGTTGCAGGTCCAAACATTGAGCTTGGGCTTGGGTCAGTTGCTGGGTTAGATCTGCTTCATTCTGTTGCGAGACTGCTAAGGCTGTCCGTAATTGCCTGACGCGGCGATATTCATTGCCACTAATGCCATCCCAAAGCCTTATGCACCAATGGCTCAAACGCCTGATCGGTTTTTTGATGGGATAGATAACGTTTGGGGACTTCATAGGGGCGGTCTCCTTGCGCCGAAATTGCCTTAGCCCTTTGCTTTAGAAATAACGCTATCGTAACCACGCTCGATTGTGTCCATGTTATAGCGATTCTTTGTAGTATCTATTCCCTATTCCCCACTCCCCCTATAAAATGCTGATTGCTGTTTTTGACGGTAATTTATGCCTGGCCCTGAAATTCCCTCTGTTGCTTGGACTTGGCCCATCGGTGCGCAATGGGAAACGCCCTATATCGTTCGCTACGCTAGCAACTTAGATGATGGCCCTGAGCACGGCATGCCACTGGGGGGGCTGGGGGCTGGCTGCATTGGCCGGGCACCCAACGGCACCTTCAACCTGTGGCATTTAGACGGTGGCGAGCATATCTTTGATCATTTTCCGGCCTGTCAGTTTGCCGTCTATGAGGAAGCAGCTGGTGCCTCGCAAACCTATGCCATGGCAACGACTGGTGATGGGTTAGAGCGTTGGCAATGGTACCCGGCGGGGCAGACAGGAAATGACGATGCCAAGGGAGGCACCTATAAAGCTCTATATCCCCGTAGCTGGTATTCCTATCAAGATGTTTTTAACGCAAACCTGACTTGCGAACAGTTTTCGCCCATATGGCCCGATAACTATCAAGAGAGTAGCTACCCGGTGGCGGTGTTTGTGTGGACAGCCCATAACCCCACTGATCAACCGATTACCTTGAGCATTTTGCTGAGCTGGCAGAACATGGTGGGCTGGTTTACTAACTCTGAGTCTTCGCCAGAAATTCAGCAGCGGGAGGATGGCAGCCCGTTTTATGATTATGTGCCACCGCTGCGACAGAGTGCTGGCAATTTTAATCTGCTAGTCAGCGGTGAGCGGGCCACGGGCATTGTCATGGATGGGGCTTGGACGGAGAGTCCTGGTGAAGGAGATGGCCAATTTTGTATTGCGGTGCCAACCACGGAGGGTATGACTTATCACACCCGTTGGAACCCGGCTGGGGATGGCGGTGATCTGTGGGACAGCTTCGCTGGCCATGGGACGTTAAGTAATGTTGCTGATACAACGTCTGCTGTTAAAGACGAACAGGTGGGTGGTGCGATCGCAATCAAATTCACCCTGGCTCCTGGCGAGACTCAAGAACTGCCCTTTGTCCTGACCTGGGATTTACCCGTAACCGAGTTTGCAAAAGGCAAACTGGCCTATCGACGATATACAGACTTTTTAGGTAGCGACAGCACTGACTTATCAGGTCGCTCTGGCCGCAATGCCTGGCAGTTAGCCCAGGAGGCGTTAGCCAATTACCCAACCTGGCGACAAAACATTATCGACTGGCAGCAGCCAATTCTCGATCGGCCCGATCTGCCCGATTGGTTCAAGATGGCTCTGTTTAATGAGCTTTACGACATGGCCAGCGGCGGTACGCTCTGGTCGGCAGCTAGTGAAGCTGATCCTGTGGGCCAATTTGGGGTGCTGGAGTGCATAGATTACCGCTGGTACGAAAGTCTGGATGTACGGCTGTACGGAGGTTTCTCAACGCTAATGCTATGGCCCGAACTCGAAAAGGCCATTATCCGAGCTTTTGCCCGGGCTATCCCCACAGAAGATCCCAAAAAGCGAATCATTGGCTATTACTACACGATGGGTGAATCCGAGCATTTGGCTCCACGCAAACTGAAAGGTGCCACCCCTCACGACTTGGGTGCTCCCAATGAGAATCCTTGGATAGCCACAAACTACACCAGCTACCAAGACTGCAATCAGTGGAAGGACTTACCCAGTGACTTTGTACTACAGGTATACCGCGCCTTTGTGCTCACCGGGGGCGATGACCTTGAGTTTCTGGCGGAATGCTGGCCCGCCGTGACTCAGACATTGCAATATCTCAAGCTGTTTGACCTGGATGGTGACGGTGTCCCTGAAAATGGAGGGGCTCCGGATCAAACCTTTGATGACTGGCAGCTTAAGGGCTTGAGTGCCTACTGTGGCGGACTGTGGCTGGCGGCCCTGGAAGCCGCGATCAAAATGGGTGACCTTTTGCAGCAGCATGGAAAAATTTCTGGCAGCTTTGCCATTGTGAAATCCCAGTATCAGCGCTGGATTAAGCAGGGCAAAATTGTTTATCAAAACAAGCTGTGGACAGGCAGTTTCTATCGTTTAGACTCCGAAAGCAACTCTGACGTGGTGATGGCCGATCAGCTGTGCGGCCAATTTTGTGCACGCCTGATGGATTTGCCGGACATTGTGGACCAAGAGTTTATCAATATTGCCCTCGACACGATTTACGATGCCTGTTTTGTGAAGTTCAATGAGTATGCAGCTAAGCATTCGACACCACAAAATCAAAAATTTGCAGGTTCCCAAACGGGTTTCTTTAGTGCGGCCCAGTTAGGGATGGCCATCGGTGCAGCCAATGGTGTGAAGCCCGATGGTTCGCCAGAAAACCCGGATGACACTCACCAGTTAGAGGTTTGGACCGGCATTAACTTTGGGTTAGCGGCATTTTTGGCTCAGATGGGCAAACGCGATCAAGCCATGGCAATTACAGAAGCGGTGGTGCAGCAAATTTATAACTATGGCTTGCAGTTTCGCACCCCAGAGGCAATTACGGCTATGGGAACGTTTCGGGCCTGTCACTATCTGCGCCCCATGGCTATTTGGGGATTATATGCTCAGCTCTAATTGCGATGGAGCTGGAACCTTAGTAATCTGACTGTGCATCAAGCTTAGGTCTGCTGGAAATTTGTGGATACCTATTGGATTTTTACGGCGGACCCTATGTAAACCAATAAAAGGCCAATAAAAGGAGGATTGTATGGGCGCTTTTTCAGGAGCTAATAACCACAGCACCAGCGGCAATGTAGGTGTGGCCATTATCGCTGGCGTTGGTGGCGATCTGGCATTTCAAGACTTTGCAACAGATGCCGATGGTGAGCTACAGGGATACTTAACCATCGGTGGTGATTTAGCCAAGCAGACGGTTGACTTGGGCACATTGCCTGCAACTGAGGGGGCATTTAATGTGTCATTTCCTGGAGACACCGATATTAGTTTATTTGACACGGTTGTTGTCACGGTGGGCGACGTCAGCGTCGGTACGGCTAGAGTCCCTTAAGTTGACGCATATGTTTCTGACCATAAAGCGGGGCAAAACTTGAGCTATGAGTTGATGGGTGGTGATGCTATTCAAACCCATGGAATACTGGCTGCTGGTGTTTTCCCCGTACTGTTGAAACAGATGAAACAGATAAATTGAAACAGAGAAATCTGTCGATTGTTATTAATTGTTGAACAGAGAAAGTTGTTTTTCTTGGCTTTTCTGTTTGAGTTGAGTGATGTCGAGACCTTCATGCTCTAGGAGCCAGCGTTTACGATCTAATCCGCCTGCGTAGCCTGTTAAATTGCCGTTTGCACCAATGACACGGTGACATGGCAACACAATGGAAATAGGATTCAAACCGTTGGTGGTGCCCACTGCCCTGACTGCCGCTGGATTGCCTAACTGTCGTGCCAGCTCTCCGTAGGACATTACAGTGCCAGCGGGGATAGAGCGTAAAGCTTGCCAAACCTTTGTCTGAAATTTAGTGCCACCAGGGTTAACTGGAATAGGGTCAATGGCAGTGAGATCCCCTGCTAGATAATGACGAATGGGGGTTAATAAATCACGTTCAAGTAGGTTGTAGCATGCACTGCCGAGTTGTAGTTCAACTAAATCAAAGGTGCCATAGCGCTTAGCCAATAGCCGCATCATTCGTTGCTCATATCCCTCGTAGTCAAGGGATACAACTACATTGGCATCGGTGACTAATAAAATAGTGCCAATGGGAGATGCGACTTTGGTGAGGTCTAAGGATTTAGGTGACATGGGAGAGCTACGATGAAAAATCGTATAGACCCACCATAGCACCTGGATATTGTTTCCGTTCTAACGGTGATCCTAATCGGTTCAGCTGCTCTACAATCGCTTCTTCTGATTCGGCTCGTTTGCGCGCCAACAGAATCCACACCCTCTTTTTGTTTTGTAACTCTGTTGTTTTGAGGGTCCTTAATTCCCTATAGTGCTGTTCTAAATCCTCATCAGATACTTTCCAAATGCCAATGTTTTGTAACTGGCTGAGGACAATGTCAGATGTCGGCAGTTCAAAGCGGCGATTATAAAATTTAAACTGTAGCTGTGCTCCTGGCAAAACATAGAGCTTATCCCCTGATTGCCAGTGCGTATCAATATATTCAATCGTTGGTCTCACGTGATCAAAATGCAAACCTGTAGGCACTATCGTAACGCGTAGACCTCGCTGTAACGGCATGAATATCATGGTTATTGCCATGATCAGGCTGATAACGCCCAGGATTCTAGGCTTTTGTTTCCATCTCTCCAACCAAAAAACAATTCCTTCTGACAGAAGGATAAGCGCAAATGGGGTTAAAAATAAGATCAGTCGTTCTCTAAACGGATATTTATGGAGAAAAGCAGCGATTAGAGAAATGATGAATGGGCTGCCAAGGTATAGTAGTCGCCGTTTAGATCTCTGATACAACAAAATACAGCCAGTCACAAAGGCCACCATGGCAACACCATCTGTGGGACTGGGAAACCCCAGGGGGCGATAAAAGAACCGGCCAAAGGAATCTAACAGCCATACAATATCCCAGAAATTATCGGGGTAGCGGCCTGCCCAGCTATCGGCTAACTCTGTCTCTGACAATGCTTTGCTGATCACCCCAAAGTATAGGCCGATGAAGCTAGCTATCCAGGCACCATAGAGAGGAATCCGTCGTAGTAAAAATTCTTTTAGAGATTGCCAGGATATTTTCCAGGGTTGAAGTGTGAGGATGTTAGCGCCTTCAACACCTGCCATGATAAAAATACTGGGAAATGAAAGCCAGATGCTGACTATACCCAGCATGCCAGCCATAGATAATTTTCTGAGGCTGGGTTTAAGGGTATCCATGGATATCAGCACCATGAATAACAATAATGCGATCGCAACATCCCAGCTATAGGGTTTGGTTTCAGTCGAAAAGTAGGCGATGTAGCCCAGCACTGAAAATAGCAAAATTGCAATGGGTCGCCCCCATCCTTGCGTAAACTGTTGGGTAAACCGATAAAACAATCCCAGGGACAACAACCCACCCAACAACGGGAATAGCCGTAAAGCAAACTCATGGCTGCCCAATGTATCAATGGCAAATTTCTCAACCCACAGAAACAGGGGTGGGGCGGCCTGGTTGTAATCTAGGGCCTCTAGCAATTCCAGATAGTTGCGGTCCAATAGGTTAAGCCCGAGGGCAACTTCGTCGAACCATAGGGACCGATTGCTAAAGTACTGGCTAAGTCGCATTAAAATCCCTATCCCAAGGCCGAGCAAGGAGGTTACCTCTAGCCAACGTTCCTGGGATAAGGATTTTAGGGTTTTGGTGAGCACGGTGCGTGGTGGATAGATATTGATCTTTGTACTGGTTTACCACGGATATCCTACGCACTGAACTCAACCCACTGAGACTGGACTACAGACTTTGCAGATGGCTTCAATGTGACGGTGGTCGGTACCACAACAGCCCCCCAATACCGTTAGATGCGGTAGCTGTTGCTTCAGCATGTAGAACCGTTCGCCCAGATCTTGGGGATTGCCTTCATCCAGGGTTTCGGTCTCGTTTAGCTCAGCGTGGCTCATCATGGAGGCATTGGCACGGATGCCGCGAATGCGCTCTACCCAGGCACCTTGATTCAGAATGGCACGGTCAAAGTGAATGGGGTGAGCACAGTTGATCATGTAATAGGCGGGAGCGCTATCAGTGGCTGCATCAACCGTATGAATCGCATCCCGTAGCCCCATGCCATTGGGTAGTGTGCCGTCGGTTTCCACCGTAAAGGAAATGACCACAGGCATTTGAGCGTTTTGGGCCGCGCGGGCGATGCCGATGGCTTCCTCAGGGTAGGTCATGGTAATGGCTGAAACCAGATCCGCTGTAGTGTCGCGGAAACTATCCACCTGGTCCTGATGATAGGACGCAGCCTCAGCCGCACTCATCATGACGTCAAGGCTGTAGCCGTCGGCCCGGGGACCAATGCAGCCGCTAATGACGATGGGGCTTTGGGCAGTGGCGTAGTCATGGCGAGTGGTTTCGAGCAGTGCGATCGCACGTCGATTCACATCTGCTAGCTCAGCAGCACCATAGCCCTGGCGATGACCCCAGTCAGCGTTTGCCCGCCAGGTGGGGCTCTCTAAAACTAAACCCAGGCCATAGGTTTGAGCCAGTTTTCCGTAGATGCTGAAATAGGTCTGCAACGCCTCAGTTCCAAGGGGACGATCCAACAACGTAAATGCTGCAAAGTCTGGCAAATCCCAGCCCTGCTGAAAAATCAGCACGGTTTCGATGCCCCCATCCGTAATAAAGACATCGTCAGACAGCTGGGGCAATGGGTGTCTGTAATAAGCCATAGGGGTTGGCTCCTTAAGTGTGTGCAAGGTTCGGTTAAATTTGATACAAACCTCAGATCGTTATTCCCCAGCGCATTTTGTGATTCTGGTCACGTTCTAGTGGCTGAGCAAAGCGCCATCGCCAGACAACCGTGGCAAAATAGGCAGTGACCCACAGTGACCCACGCCCAATTTCTGTCCATGCTGCGTCTTTCTGAGATCAAGCTGCCCCTCGACCATACGGACGAGGAACTACAGGCCACTATTCTGAAAAAACTGCGTCTTAAAGCAGCTGACATGGCTAGCTACAAAGTTTTCAAACGTAGCTATGACGCCCGCAGGCGTAGTGAAATTCGGCTGGTGTACATCGTTGACATTGAGACACCAAAACAAAAGCAACTGCTGAACCGATTCAAGAAAGATCCCCATGTGAATCCCACACCGGACACTAGCTATCACTATGTCGCTTCAGCCCCTCAGGGGTTAGAGCATCGACCTGTGGTGATTGGCAATGGACCCTGTGGTATGTTTGCCGGGCTATTGCTGGCCCAGATGGGGTTTAAGCCCATCATTCTGGAGCGGGGCAAGGCGGTGCACGAACGCTCTGTGGATACCTTTGGCTTTTGGAGTAAGGGCAAGTTCAAACCCGAGTCCAATGTTCAGTTTGGCGAAGGTGGGGCAGGTACGTTTTCTGATGGCAAGCTCTACAGCCGGATTAAAGACACAAATCACCATGGTCGTAAAGTCTTGCAAGAGTTGGTGAATGCTGGCGCTGTGCCAGAAATTCTGTACATCAATAAGCCCCACATCGGCACCTATCGGCTAGTCAAGATTGTGGAGAATCTGCGCAATACTATTCTCTCTCTTGGTGGAGACGTGCGATTTGAGACCCGCGTAGACGATTTTGATATCGAAGACCGTCAGATGCGGGGGGTGATCCTGGCCAATGGTGACTATATTCGTACTGACCATGTTGTCCTGGCGGTGGGACACAGTGCGCGTGACACCTTTGAAATGCTGCATCGACGCGGTGTCTATATTGAACCTAAGCCGTTCTCCATTGGTTTTCGTGTAGAGCATCCTCAGCCGCTGATTGATGAATGTCGTTTTGGTGAACAGGCTGGCCATCCAATCCTGGGGGCTGCCGACTATAAGCTGGTGCATCACTGCAGCAATGGTCGTTCAGTTTACAGTTTTTGTATGTGCCCAGGGGGCCAGGTTGTTGCGGCCACATCAGAAACTGGTCGTGTTGTTACCAACGGCATGAGCCAATACGAACGCAGCGGTAAAAATGCCAACAGCGGTATTGTTGTTGGCATCACTCCAGAAGAGGATTATCCAGATGGTCCCCTGGCAGGTATCGCCTTACAACGGGAATTAGAGTCCCGTGCGTTTGAGTTGGGTGGCAGCACCTATAAGGCCCCAAGTCAGTTGGTGGGAGACTTTCTTGCAGGTGAGCCTTCCACACAGCTAGGGAATGTTAAACCCACCTATCGACCTGGCGTGCATCTATGTGATCTCAGTACAAGCCTGCCAGACTACGCCATTGAGGCGATTCGTGAAGCTTTGCCTGTCTTTGATAAAAAGATAAAAGGCTTTGCTATGCATGACGCGGTGCTAACAGGTGTGGAAACGCGCACATCATCACCGATTCGCATTAAGCGTGGAGATGATTTTCAAAGTCTTAATACCAAGGGGCTATATCCGGCTGGAGAGGGTGCAGGATATGCGGGAGGAATTCTCTCGGCTGGTGTTGATGGTATTAAGGTTGCTGAAGCTGTTGCTCTGAGTATTGTGGAGAAAGCTGCTTGTTTTGCGGGGGGAGGCTAATACTTTAGACGTGAGCTATGCGGCATGGAGCAGTCGGTAAAGTTTGTCATTGTGTTGAATTCTCTTTTATGAGATTTATTGATCTTTTCTCGCTAGAGCTGGTTGTAGTGGAAGTGTTATATAGATCGTAGTACTAACTGTGGGTTGACTATTAATCATTAATGTTCCGCCTTGAAGTTCAGCAATATACTTAGCAATTACTAATCCTAAGCCAAGGCCTTGCTGCTCATATATTGAGCGCTCTAATTGGTTATAAGCCGCTATTTCGTTGATTTGGTCTGAGGTCATACCACGACCATAATCTTGAATGATCAAAATCATTTGGCCACTTTCCCAGCGATTACTAATGATGACCTCATCACCATTCTCAGAAAACTTAAAAGCGTTATCAATCAGTTCCTCCAGTAACTTCTCATAAAAGAAGGAGGAAATTGTTATGTTGCCAGATTGAAGTTTAAGGCGAAGATCAGCTTGGCGATTTAATTTGGTTGCGGTTCGTTTGGCAATTTCCTCAATCACAGGAGAGGCTGCTAGGTTAGTGGCTTGTTTGCAAAAGTTACTCGGTTTCGCTGAGTGTATAGTTAATTCTACTAGCTCGATATAGACCAAAAATTTAGTAATGGTGACCAAGAGACGTTCGCCAGCAGCTAAAATTTCATTACTGAGTTCTTGCACCTCGGGGTCGGGCATTGTACTTAAGATTTCAGCAAAACCAATGATTCCATTGAGAGGTGTATTGAGTTCATGGGGAATGGAGCGAGCGATATTAGCGCTTAATGTGTTCAGTTGTGCCTGTGATTGTTGAAATTGTAATTCTCTTTTGCCCAGTCTTGTATGAATACAATCTAATAAGTCTTCAATTTTAACAGGTTTGGTTAAATAATCATCGGCTCCCAAATTCATTCCTTCACGGATATTGAGCCGATGGGATTTCGCGGTTAGAAAAATAAACGGTATGGTTGCGGTTGAACTATTGTTCTTTAATATTCGCAAGACCTGATTGCCATCGAGCACTGGCATCATAACGTCACAAAGGATAATATCTGGCAGTGTTTTCTTTGCGATTTCAATGCCCTCTAAGCCATTGGCAGCTACTAGAGCATCAAAGTTACTCAGTTTCAAAATGCGTTGTAAGCTGGATCGAATCTTTTCTTCATCTTCAATAATTAGAATTTTTGTCATGATGAATTCTCTGGTAGTAAGTTCGTTGTGTTGCTGAACCAGCTCAAGATGAAGCTACTTTAGGAGGATACATAGAAGGTGAGAGTAAATAACATGTTTGACAAGAATCTCAACTCATCTAATCTATTCAAATTTCTCATGTTGATTGTGATAGATAACTCCTATAAATTGGTGATTCCTCTGATGTTTCTTAAACCTTCTAAAGCTGTGGGGTCATCTATGGCATGAATCGAGCTCCTGCCATTGGCTAGGAATTGTGATTGTAAAACAACTGCCTTGTCCAAGGGTACTTTGAACGTTGATTTTGCCTTGGTGAATATTGACGAGATGTTTCACAATGGACAGTCCCAGACCTGTCCCTGGACGTGTTCCAACGTTGGTGGCACGGTGAAAGGGCTCAAATAAATATTTCTGATCTTCTTTAGGAATTCCTATCCCTTTATCAATGACTCTAAACTGAATAGTGTCAGGTAAAAGCTCTAACTGAAAAATTATTTTGCTACCTTCGGGAGAATACTTAATGGCATTGGTTAGTAAGTTGGTCAGACTTTGTTGCAGAATCTTACTGTCTACTGGAGCATAATAGCTATGTTTTTGTAAGTGGGAGCGGGCATCTTGTACCACAAATTCGACGTGATGCTTTGGTGAACTCAGGCTAATTGTTTGCCCTAGTTGTTGGCTAAACTCAACAACATCTAGAGGGGTAGTTTTAAGCTGAATCTGATACGATTCAGCTTTGCTGACCACCAAAACCTCATCAATTAGCTCAGTCATATGATCGACATAGTTCAAGATGGTGTCTAAACATTGTTGTTGTTCGGTTTCATTGAGTTTGTTGCCAAATAGTTTTAACAGTTCTGCATTATTTGAAATTACGGTTAGAGGAGTTCGAAACTCATGGGAAGTGTTGGATACGAAGCGGGATTTCATTTCATTAAGCTCTCGTTCCCGCTCTAGCGATTTGATGATTTCAATTTCTACTTTTTTGCGATCGCTAATGTCCATGTTAATGCCAATTACGCGTTGATGTTCTCCTTTGTTATTAGGCTGGACTAACCCATTGGCTTTAATGTGTCGCACCTGACCATTAGGATGAATCACCCGAAATTCGATATCCATTTCTTTTTGCTCTTGAATGGCTTTTTCAAATTTAGCCTGTGCTTCTGCAAGATCGTTTGGATGAACCCGATTTGACCAATCAGTAAAATGTCCTGTGAATTCCTCTGGTGGAATGCCATAGAGTTCGCACATGCGACTATCCCAGGCCAACTGCTCGTTGATAAGATCCCATTCCCAAATGCCAAGACCACCAGATTTAACAGCTAAACTCAAACGTGTTGAAAGATTATAGAGTTGTGCTTCATTTCTTTTACGTTCACTAATATTGCGAAAAATCCCACGGGTATAAACTGTCTGATGATCAACGATGCGGCAGTTGACGTTGCCTTCAACTTCAATGACATGACCATTTTTAGTAACAAAACTAATTTCGACTTGCTCAAGCTTTTGTAATTGCCCTGTTTTTAGCTGTTGTATCAACGTTAAATAGTGTTCCTGATAATCTGGATGCAAAACATCCAGGATTGTGATGTGTTCTAAATCTTGGGCCGTATATCCCAATGTTTCCAACCAAGATCTGTTGACAAATTCGAACGAACCATCGGCGAGTGAGACACTCTGAATCATGTCATTAGCACTGTCAAAAATATCTTGCAATTGGTCCTGACTCTTGAGTAATAGGTCTGCAAGGGCTTGTCGTCGTTTGATTTCGGTTTGTAAATGTTCAACAGTTTTAGCTAAGGTTGTTGTGCGATCAGCAACCCGTTGTTCTAGTTCGCTAGTCAGTATCTGGAGTTGTCGGGCTGTTTGATAGCGTTCCAGCTCTGCACCAGCTCGGGCTCCAAAAATCTTGAGTAAATTGATCATCCATTGGTGATTCCTTAAAGGACGATCATGCATGATACATAGATTGCCAATGGAGGTGCCTGCACTATTACGCAGGGCAATGCCAAGGTAACTTTCTGCGTTTAAGCTGCTATACAGTTCACTTTCTGGATAAACACTGAGCAGTGAATCAGGTTGATGATATTGTCCTTGTTGAAGTGCTTGAATACAGCAAGGAAACTGTTCGTCCGGGTAAGCATCAATCGTTTGTAAGTGACCATCCGCACAAAATGCCAGGATTTCAAAACCATCTGATGTCGCCTCGGATATGCCTGCATACCGTACATCTAGAGCTGCGGTAATGTGTTGAACTAACTCCTGGAAAAAGTCGTGTTCTGTAACAGCTGCAGTACCTTCAACAATCTGACGCAATGATGCTTCTGTTTGATATTGTTTCTGTTCTGCAAGTTTACGTTTACTAATATCGCGAACAATGACTAGAACCTCTGTTGGGTTAATGGCGATAATCCGGGCTTCTTGCCAGCGTAGTTCTCCTCCAATATCAATTTCAAATTCATAGATTTGTACCTCGCCAGTTTCTAATGCCTGATATACATAAACCATGCGTTGTTGGGCGAGTTCTAACGGTAGCAGGTCATAAATGTTGACCCCACTATAGGCGAGGTCAGGCTGAATAAATCGAACTTCGTCAGACATTACCAGGTCGAGATAGTTACCTTCTGCATCCTGACGTATCATTAAATCTGGAATGACCTCAACTAATGCCCGATAGCGATTTTCACTAGCTTGCAAGGCAGCTTGTGCTTGCTGTTTTTCTGTGATGTCAGCTGCCATTGCGATGGCAATTCGCCGACCATCAGGGAGGTTGCCGAGTGAGGCTGAACTGAAATTCCAGATGCGCTGTTGCCCATCATGGGTCGTAATGGTAAAGTCTCCTTCTTCCAAACGAGATTTCAAACTGTACTGTTGAGAAACTATATTGCCCATCACACTGGCAGCCTGCTCACTATAGGCCCGCTCTATCCAGGCTTGGGTGGTGGGAATATCTGTGTGGGTATAGCCTGTAAGTTCTGTCCAGGTTGAGTTAATTTGTAAGACTTCGCCATCCTCGGCATGGATCATGATCGGTACCGGAGCGTCTGCGATTGCCCGTCGGAACCGTTGTTCGCTCTCACGTAGGTCCAATTCTGCCTGTTTGCGATCGCTAATATCTATCAGACTACCGACATAACTGCTAATTTTCCCTGCAAGACAACATTTAGGCTGGGCCTGCCCATAGACCCACTTCCCTGAGCCATCGGGCAATTGTAATCGAAACTCTTGCTGCCAGGATTGACCCATTTGTACAGCTTGTTGCCAGGTGGTTAGCACATTTAGGCGATCCTCTGGGTAAATCCCTTGTACCCAACCCTGACCTAAGGTTTCCTGACGGGAGATGCCAGTGAGTTCTGTCCAATATTCATTAATGTAAATGCATGCTCCAAAAATATCAGTTTGAAAGATGATTACAGGAATGATGGCAGCTAATGAGACATAGTGCTGGTCACTCTCATAGAAGCAAAGTTCTGTTTGTTGATAAGTCGCTAATTCACAGTGCGCTGCTTGTGGTCGTTCAGTATTGTGCGATTCTAGTAATTGCAACTTTTCAGTTTCCAGGCACTCGACCTGTTGCTGTAGCATACTGATCACGTCGACCATTTTTTCTGGATTCAAGACCTTGAACATTGTTGTTTGGGTCAAAATTCCAGCCAGACTACCATCTTCATGGATAATGACCAGATGTGTAATCCGACGTTCAGCCATAAGCTGATGCGCCTGCCATAGGTTAAGGTTAGGTGACGTACAAAAGGCGGGATGGCTCATCACGCTTTGGGCAGGGAGATGAGAAAAATCCAATAACAATGCCTGGGATTGAACAATATCGCCTTCGGTAACAATGCCAATGGGAAACGTCTGATTCTCAGTAGTTTCGGTAATGACGATACAACTGACCTGATGTTGACTCATCAACTGGGCAATTGATTCTAAGGTCGCAGTTGGCGCAGACTGAATGACATCACCAGTCATGGTGTCTACTGCTTGGTGTAGGCGTAATAAATTACTAATTTGCGGAGACTGGCGCAGCCCTTCACGGGTCATAATACCAACTAATCTGTCATCGTGATCAACGATAGGTAAGTGGCGAATACGGTGCTGTTTTAAGAGATTAACTGCGGCAAATAAGTCGTTAGCCTGTGTTTGATTGATGGCGATGAGCGGAGACGTCATCACTGTTTCAACGGTTTGCTCTGCAATCACTGTTCCCCGTGCCGCTAAACGCACAAGATCACGCTCAGTCACGATACCAATGGGTTTACCGTTGTCTAGGATCACGGCACAGCTTAGTACCAATGGGGGGAACTCAGGGGAGTCTTGATAGGACGAATTTTCAGGTGGTCTATGGGAGGGATTATTGGCAGGGAGGGTACAGTTTAGATCACAGGTTTGACGATCATGACTCATTAAGGCAACAACTTTGCTTAATGCTGTTTGTTTGCTGACCGTTAAGGGGTATCTTGTTGCCGCATCTGTGCAGTGCACTATTTCATTTGAAGCACTCCGGTTCGTAATGTCTCTAGAATCACTGGGAGTACCAACAGTCATTCTCAACACCTCAAAGAATTCACTCACTGAACTCTCCTTCTTATGGAAGAAGATTATCTGACCATGATCCTATTCACTATCTTTAAGTATTATTCCCTGATACTGGTGGCGTATCTCTAGGACGTAGCAGCAATGCATGGATAGCGTTTTATAGGCAAGTCTAATGTTGCCTCGTTTCAGCGAATGTAATCAGGGAGCGGCGCTAACCAGTGCTAAGGGTGGGTGCATATGCTCGTCTGTTTGTGAGTTTTGCACACAGGGCTGATGATAGTGACGTCACGGTTGCTAGAGTAGTCCTGAGTATCCACTTACGTATACAGCATTAGATTTCTATGTTTGCCCATGAAATATACTGACCTGTTAGACCATCCTGAAGGTGGTCGTTATCTTGAGGTCTACCGTTCTGCAACGATAGTTACCGCCACTGACAAAACGAGAACTGCCCTTACCCATATTTATTTTTCTCTGGAGCCCTATGAGGTCAGTCGCTTTCATCGTGTAAGCAATGACGAGGTGTGGAACCTTTATCAGGGGGAAGGAGTGTTTTTGTACCAATGGGACGGTCGTGCATCCACCATTGATGCCATTGAACTCTCAGCGAAGTCCATGAATTTCTGCCATGTGATTCCAGCGGGCTACTGGCAGGCTGCTGTTCCTATCAAAGATCGCGTGCTTGTAGGGTGCTCGGTTGCGCCTGGATTTGAGTTTGAAGACTTTGAGTTAATCGTGCCGGATTCAGGGACTGCTCAAGCATTGCTAAGGCTTGAGCCAGGTTTGTCTAAGTTGGTGTAGATCAGTCAATGCCAGGTAATTATGAAGAGGCTAAAGGACCCTCTCTGATGGTTACTATGGCAGATCTTGCCGCAGCAGAAATGGCTTTTAATGCCCTGGCAGAAAGATGCTTGATTGTTTGGGTATGTGAGGGATAGCGGCAGTGAAGTTCTTGTTGAAGTAGATAAACGATCACTGCCGTTGTGCTAAAAACTACTGCTGGCCATACTCTTCAATAGGGCCATTGTAGTCTAAGGTGATTGTGCGATCGCTACCAGTACCTTGCACCGTCACAATGCTGACAGTTGTATATTCTTCTGAAAGAACAACGTCAGTTGGGTCGCCCCCTCTGATGGTGAAGCGCCATGTTTCTGGGGCAATTACTTCGCAGGGAGATTCGATTGCAGCGCCATGCATAGCGCGTTCAGCACGATAATAATTTAAGCCACCGTTCGTGAACTCTGCCATTTGCCGAGCTTCATTCTTGGCGGCGTTCAGTGCTATCTGCTCTGCTTGTGTTGTAGAAGAGCAGGCTGTTTCAGTGGAAGCTTGCACGTCTACAGCTGGAACCTGGGCATTAGCCGCTCCTGTGATACCGAGAACTGTGCTTAAGATTAAGCTAGAAGATAGGATAATTCGCTTCATAGCAGGATTTTTCTGAAGATAGGGACCTGCTACAGGATACATCCTATACAAATTAAATCCGCACTGTTATCCATAGCTTTTATTTTTAAGTTACGTAGCAAGTTTTCAGCCCAGTTAAACCATTTGATTAGGAGAAAGCGAGGGTATCGTGAACCCTACTTTAATGATAGTGATCGCTTATACGCAGATTTGCATATGAATATTTGACATTCCTTGTTCATCACTTGCATCTTATTAAGGTAGGCGCAACTCACAACAAAAGTGTCTCATTTGTCCAATCTTTATACTTCACCTTCAGAATTGTTGTTTTCAAGTGTAATCCCTGCCTATGGTTGACTTAGTAAGCTCTTGTCATCTTGTTGAACTTCTCAATGGTTGAGATTTACGTTACTACATTATTATTTGGGAGAACTGGTAATGAGAAAACTGGGAGAATCTATTGCAGAACCCTGGATTGTTCACGTATATGGGCAAAATCGTAAGCTTCTGTGGGTCTTTGATGCGTCCCACGGCTGGCTGTTTTTCTTAGGCTGTTGTACAGGTTTGTTATTATCTATTGCTCATTTTAATCTCGCGCGCCCACCTGCAACGCCTACACCCATGTCTGATAATTACAGTAATCAAAAGCATACGCCCGCTTGGCAGGTGGACTAGTCGCATTGCTTCTACGTTTGGGAAAGGATAGATATTTCTCTTTTGTTTGCGATCGCGCACTGGAAAATATTTCAATTTTAAGGACAGGGAGTTGCCGCTCATTCCTGTCCTTTTTTTGACTGTACAAGAGCTTACCTACTGATAATTCGTAGTTTTAGAGGGTAAAATATTTTGTTCTCATAGATTAGAGTCTATTTTATTCGCGGTGGTACCTTTATTTTTCTATAATCAAACAAAAAGTGTTTGTATTGATCCATAAGCAAACCTTGTAATTGAGTTTTAACAATTTATTTGTGATTAATGCGAACAGAGGTTGTTTTTTGATGGTTTAAGTATAGAATTATGTATATCAAAGATTTAAGTCTCATAGATTTAGATCTATTCAATGGCGGTTGTTAGTAGTACATACTTCATTGAGCTGTTGGTGGCTAGTTGCAATCTGATTGTCGGGTGCCCTTACTGATCTGTTAAAGGCTCTTGCAGCCTTTGCATATGTGTTTATTTAAGGATTTTTGGATCTGTTCAAATGTCGAACATATTGTCCAAGGTTGTTGGATAAAAGGAGGTGTTGATGACGGATTTTACTAAGAGGGTCTCTCGTCGGAAATTTTTGTACACTACAGGTGCATCAACAGCAGGTGCCGTGCTGCTAAAAAGCTGTGTCGGTAATCCCTCCTCAGAAACAGCTAACGTGCCTGTTCCTGTAGCCATAAGAGATGCCCCAGAAACGACTGCTGTCAAACTCGGGTATATTCCTATTGTGGAATCAGCAGCGATGATTATCGCTCAAGAGAAGGGATTTTTTGCTAAATATGGGATGACTGATGTAGAACTCTCTAAGCAAGCGACCTGGGCTGCAGCAAGGAATAACGTCACAATTGGTTCAGAAGGGGGTGGTATTGACGGTGGTCAGTGGCAGATGCCCATGCCTCATTTAATTAGTGAAGGGATTATCACCAATGGGCAAAAAGTGCCCATGTATGTTTTGGCCCAGCTTAATACTCAGGGCAATGGTATTGCTATTTCCGGTATCCATGGAGGGCAAGGCTTAGGTTTGGATATCTCGGGAGCAGCTGACTATATTAAGAGTTTTCCCAGCAATGAAGGTCGTAAATTTAAGGCCGCCCATACGTTCCCCAATGTAAATCAAGACTTCTGGATTCGTTACTGGTTTGCGGCTGGAGGAGTAGACCCTGATAACGATATTGATTTATTGACTGTACCCCCTGTTGAGACAGTAAAAGGGCTGCGTAATGGTACGATGGATGCCTTTAGTACCGGTGATCCATGGCCTTATCGTATTGTTGCTGACAAGATTGGCTTTATGTCTTGTCTCACCCATGAATTATGGGGATTTCATCCAGAAGAGTATCTAGCACTGCGGGCGGACTGGGTTGATGCTAATCCCAACGCCACAAAGGCATTGCTAAAAGGTCTGATGGAAGCACAGCAATGGTCTGATGATCCAGCGAATCGTCCTGAGCTAGTGCGGATTTGTTCTGGTCGTAATTATTTCAACGTCTCGGTGGATATTCTAACGCCCCCTTATGAAGGTGGCTATGCGATGGGTGATGCTAAGGCAGATTTTAAGGATGTCAATGTGGGTCCCCTTTACTGGACTGACCCCAGAGGTAATGTCTCATATCCATACAAGAGTCATGATCTGTGGTTTTTGACTGAGATGTTACGCTGGGGATTCCATCAGAATTTCATTAGTGATTTTGATACGATTCAGCGGATCATTGATCAGGTGAATCGGGAAGATATTTGGCGAGAAGCAGCCCAGGAAGCTGGATTTGACGGTATTCCCAGTGACATGTCCCGTGGTGTTGAAACCTTTTTTGATGGCATTAAGTTTGATCCTACTAATCCTCAAGCTTATTTGGATAGTTTGACAATCAAGCGGATCTAATGGGTGTCTGAAGTCTCTTAAAACCAGCATTTAGACTGGGAGATTTTTGTTTTACGTGTTCTATAGTCAACCAGGGAGATAATTTAATCATGATGGTTAATCAGATGCGACTGCATATCTCAATAGTTTGTTATTGTGGCGCGACTTTATTGTTGCATAGGTAATTACAGAGGAACAGTAATTGATTGAAACATCTGCTTAGGTAAGTGGCCTAGCATCCAGCTGAATATAAAGAATTTACCCTCCCTCTGGGTTTACAAAGTTTGGGGAGAAGCGTCTCCTAGAAGCACCGGACTCCATAACTTCTCCCCTTTTCTCATGTCCTGCTGTTAGGTTTTTCATAGAAGAACCTGAAACAGCAGAACAGCTTCGATAGGTGAAACTACAGACACCACGGAAGGTTGCGACTGTATTACTCACGGAACTTGCCTATTTAGCCCCCTGTTTGATGTCTGTACATACAGACTACATGCGTTCCAATACTGGCATGCCCAGGAGTGAAAGTCCTAGTTTAAGGGTACGAGCTGTCAGATCACACAGCATTAAGCGCGAAGTCCGCTGCGGTTCTTCTGCCTGTAACACTGAGCATCGATCATAGAATTGGTTAAACTTTTGGCTGAGTTCAAATAGATACTGACACAATCGGTTGGGGTATAGATCTCGCGCTACTTCCATCACGGTTGTGTCAAGTTCTAATAGATGTTTGGCTAGGGCCAGTTCTGAGTCATCCTCCAGGAAAATAGGGGCATCGCCTAACTGAGTAAAGTCGATGTTGCCCTTGCGGCTAATGCCCTGGACTCTTACATAGGCATAGAGCATGTAAGGTGCTGTATTTCCCTGAAGGGCCAGCATTTTATCAAAGCTGAAAATATAATCACTGGTGCGGTTTTGACTGAGGTCGGCATACTTAACGGCACCGATACCCACAGCCGTAGACACCGTTTGGATAAACTCTGCCGATTCGTCCCGGTTTTCCTCGGTAATCCGTGTTTGTAAATCTGTTTCTGCTCGGGTGACAGCTTCATCTAGCAGGGACTTGAGCTTAACGGTTTCACCGGAACGGGTTTTCAGTTTTTTACCATCTTCTCCTTTAACCAGGCCAAAGGGGACATGCACTAGGTCCACACCTGCGGGGATCCAATGGGCACGATTGGCTACTTGGAAGACTTGGGCAAAGTGGTTTGCCTGTCCTGCATCGGTAATGTAGATGACTCGCTGGGCTTTTTCGTCGATGGTGCGTTGGCGGATAGCGGCAAGGTCAGTGGTGGCGTAGTTAAAACCGCCATCAGACTTTTGCACAATCAATGGTTGAGGATTACCATCTTTATTGGTAAATCCTTCTAGGAAAACAACCTGGGCACCCTGGTCTTCTTCTAACAAGTTAAGAGACTTAAGATCTTTGGCAACATTTTCAAGTAAGGGATTATAAAAAGATTCTCCTCGCTCTTGAATGGTAATGTCTAAGCGATCATAAATCTTTTGAAACTCTTTTCGGGATTGTTCACAGAGGAGCTGCCATGCTTTTCGGGCATTTTCTTCTCCGGACTGGAGATCAACAACGGCTTCGCGAGACGTGGTTTTAAAGTCTTCATCGTCGTCAAAGCGCTTTTTGGCTTGTTTGTAAAACTCTACCAAATCACCGATATCCACTGAGGATGATTCGGTGATCGCTTCAGGGCATACATCCCTCAGATGGGTGATCAGCATGCCAAACTGGGTGCCCCAGTCGCCCACGTGGTTTAAGCGCAATACATCATGACCAAGAAATTCTAGGGTGCGGGCGATACATTCGCCAATGATGGTGGAGCGCAGGTGGCCCACGTGCATTTCTTTGGCGATGTTGGGACTAGAGAAATCAACAATGGTCCGCTGAATTGGGTCGGCAGTGGGGACGCCCAGGCGATCGTCTGTATAAACCGTTTTGAGCTGTGCTTGCAGGTACTCGGTTTTGAACTTGAGGTTGATAAAACCAGGCCCAGCAATTTGGGGCTCTTCGCAAAGGTCGTCGAGGGTGAGGTTTGCGACAATTTTGGTTGCGATCGCACGCGGCTTGTCTTTCAATCGCTTGGCCAGTGACATGGCCACATTAGCTTGGTAGTCACCAAATTTAGGATTATTCGTCGGCACCAGGACCGGATCGGTACCTGCCAAATCGGGGCCAAAAGCACTCACAAGGGCTGTTTGCAGGCGATGTTTTAGATCGTCGAGGGTGGATAACATGGACACCAATTTGTAACGTGTTTCAGATTGGTCAGGAGCATGAAGACCCCTGAACCCTTAGGCTGCAACCTCTGGCTGGCAAAGCCAATGTGATGTGCAAGCAACCTATAGCCTATCAACTCCTCTTACACATTGCGCTACATCATTCATTCGTAGTCGGAAAAAACTTTGGCCTATAGGGGGTTGTCAAGCGTATTTATGTTGGTTTATCTGGGAGTAACAGCCAT
This sequence comes from Adonisia turfae CCMR0081, assembly GCF_011009555.1. Classification (GTDB taxonomy): domain Bacteria; phylum Cyanobacteriota; class Cyanobacteriia; order Phormidesmidales; family Phormidesmidaceae; genus Leptothoe; species Leptothoe turfae. Next base: position 4,511,018 of record NZ_QXHD01000004.1, read on the forward strand.
TTGACCAGGAATGCATCCCACTGACATTGTGGTCTGTGATCATACCTGGCTACGTGGCTGTCAGCCCCCCTGTGACAGGATTTTTGTTGAGTATTGCCCCATGACTATGTTTTCTGGTTTTCCTTATTTATGGCGATTGAGTTTGACGGCATTAACAGCGAGCACCCTGACGTTGACTAGTTGGGTGTCTTTGGCTGCTATGGATGTCTGTGGCACAGCTGCATTGGCCAGGAGTACCAGGGAATTTGGCCGTGATGGTCGGCATGGCCGTGATGGTAGAGCCGGTCGTAATGGTCGGGATGGCGCTGACCAAACCGTTCGAGCAACGGGTCAACCCCTGAATTTGAATCTATCCGGGACCGATGGAGAAGACGGTGGCTTTGGTGAAAACGCTGAGTGGTTGCGGTGTCGACGTCAGCCCCGCGATGAGCGCCATGATTTGAATGCTGCCGATGGTGGCAATGGCGGTCATGGTGGCAATGGCGGTCGTGGTGGCAATGGCGGTACCCTGACGGTTCAATACACTGACCCCAGTCACCTACGACAGGTTTTAGCAATGGCAGGCGGGGGACGCGGTGGTCGTGGTGGTCGTGGTGGTGATGGTACCTATGGTTGTGAATGTGACGACGAACGCTGGACCGTTAAAGTTTGTGAAAACGGCACCTGCCGAGAAGAAGAGTACGAATGTAATGATGGCCGCGATGGTGCAGATGGCCGCAACGGTGCCGACGGCACAGCGGGTAACATCGGCAAGCTGGTCCTCATCAATCAATTAGAGCCCTTACCCCAAGCAAATCCTGAACAGTCCCATTCAGTTTCCAGTCTGGCGAATAAAACCGTTACTTTGTCCCGTAACCTGTGGGAGACCCGCAGAGGATCGACAAACCTGCTGGCTCCTGGGTCTGTCATTGCCGATGAATATCAGGCCTATAAAGGATTTATTGATCGACAATTTACCCTTGATTGGCAGGCTTCCCAAGACTTGCAAGCCTTTACTGAAACGATAGATTTAACATTACGACCCAATGGTCAAGTCGATATTGATTTTCCTGAAGAGTATTGGCTATTGGGAGAGACCGTAGAACAAGAGACCCTAACTACTTACCGAGTAGATGGCATTGTGCCTGTGGCGGACGTAACCCAGCTTGCCATGGGTCGCGTTGATGGTCGCAGCCGTACCTTTGAAGTGAACGTGGTCGATCTGGCCCAGCGTTCTGATGTGTTAGACACACGCTTTGAAGTTCGCTATAGCACCTCAGGCAATGACGGTCGCCGTCGTCGTTATGACGTAGAGTTTGATGGCCCCGTGCCAGATGACTTGGTGCAACAGGACCATAACCGGTTTACCTTAGCCCTGGGCCGATTGCCCATTGCCTCCCAGCTTCTCAGCGGCGGCACCCGGGCTCAAGTGGAGCTCAAGATTATTCGTTCCTATGGGAGTAATGTTGCAGAGCAGACATTGACCTGGAAGGGACAAATTTAGTCACTCTGGATACTACCTTGCAAAAGAGACGGATAGTTTAGGGTTGTTGTTCTTGTCGGGTTAGCATCGCTTGGCACCCATAGTTCAGCCATAGATAATTGCTGAAGCATTAGGTGGTAACAGCTATGGGCACAGCAAACCGCTGTTGCTGCAGCCTCTCCTTTGGAGATATGCAGTCAGCGGTTTGCTATAAAGGTCACAGCCGATTGATCGGCTTGCCTGTGCCTGACTAATTATCCAAGACTAGTCATGGTCTCAGCATGATTACTGGCTGTTGCAGGAATCTGGAAGTAGGCATCTACCATGTCAATCTGACTGCCGTCCACTTTGTTAGCAGAACCATGTTCAATCAGAACGTTACCGTGCTGATATACAGGGGTTTCTTCAAAGCTGGTGTTGAGGCTGGTGATACCTTGAGAGCCTAGGGTAATCAGTTCTCCCTCATCAGTTGTGTGGTTCTCATTGGCATCTTGCCAAAGAATTATGCCACCCGTAAGAATCTCTTGATTACCAATGAGACCGTCACCATTGGTGTCAAATGTCTGTAGTTTGGCAAAACCTTCACCCACTTCACCACCAAACAACTCAGAAATATCGTCGATGATGCCATTCTCGTTGTTATCTACGGCGAGGAATGCATCAGCACCGGAGAGCCAGCCAGATTCAATGGCAGTGCCTGTGCCTAAAAGGTCAAAGGTCCCAATTGTTGCACCCATAGCAGTGGTTTGAACGCCATCACCATTCAGATCAAGGGCAATGGGGCTAAAGAAGTCGTAGTGGGTGCGATCGCGAATCGAAACATCGATATGATCGCCACATAGCTTGTCAGCATCACCGGATACCAGACTAACCGAAAAACGTTCAGTACCCTCATAGTAACCATTGCGCGTGGGGGCATCCCAATCAACGGTGACTTTTTCCTTCCAGGTTTGCACATGGAAGGTTTCAGACTTGGTTTGACCGGCAGCGACTTTAACCTGAATCACGCCATCGTAGTCTTTATGACCATTCTGGTCATAGACTGTATAGTCCCAGCTAGCATCGCCAGGGCCAATGGCTTTACGATCGTCCCCGGTGTAACCAGCGCGACCTTGGGCGATATAACCATAGGTCTTTTTAATCACCCGACCCCAGCGGTTACGAGTATCGTAATAGCCACCCCACATGATGTCTTGATAACCTGCACGGTAATCAGTCGTCATTTTGGCAGAGCCACTGTTTACTTGAACTGTGAAATAGCGATCAACATCACTAACACCATCGAGTTCAACAAAGTAACGTCCTTTTTTGCCTTCATTGATACCCTCTGTACCTACTAACTTGGCACAGACTGCTGTTTTCACTAACCCTGCATCTAAGGTGGAGTTATGTTCACCAGCGGCTAAGGTGACTATTTGAGTCATGCCATTGTCAGGATTAGCGTCGGAATCAATAGCATCGTTGTTGCTGCCGCTGCTAGCAACCAACTTAATGTCATCCAAACGGGCTCCACGACCATAGTTTTGAGCGATACCAGTGGATAAAAATTCCAGCTGTTTTGTGGTGCCGTCACCCTCAAATGTAACGGTATAGGTTTTCCAGTTGAGCCCTGAACTCTGAGTGCCATCTTCTTTGACCTCTAGAAGTGTTGCACCATCTAAACGAACCTCTAGGGCATTGACATCGGCATTGTACCCTGGTCGGGCTGCTGACTGGAATGTGAGGGTATATTGCTTGCCTGTTTCAGTCGCAATATTCCGATAAATTTGACTGGTATCATTGTAATAATTCAGTCTGTCATCATTCAGTTCGATGTGGTTGTTCCCATCTGCTGAGTGGTTATAGTGCAGCTCAAGATAACCGTCTTTTGACCGCCATCCTTCTAGGGGTGCTTTAATAAAACTGCCATTGCTGACGCTTTCAAAGCTGGACTCAAAGACGACTTCCTCTGTTGTCATGTCATCAGCATTAGCTTGGGTAAATGTATAACCCTGGGGTAAGTGAGAGAATGTGACTTTATATTCTTCACCCGCATTGAGGTTTGTGAAAGCGTAATTGCCGTTAGCATCAGTGACAGTTTCAGCCGTGGTGTCGTCAGCATTCCCAATGATGCCATCTGCACCACCGCCCGTCAGGGTGACTTTGACATCTGCAACGCCTTGTTCACCCGCATCTTGTATGCCATTTTTATTGGTGTCGTACCAAACGCGATCGCCCAGGCTTGCAGTTGCTTCAGATACAATTCCTGCATCAATGGTGCTGTCGTACTCACCAGGGTCTAGGGTGATTTTGTGAGTAAGACCTGTGGTTGTATCTGCATCTGAATCCAGGGCATCATTACCGGTGTTGGCATCGGTAAATTCAAATCCATCAGGTGTTTCAAACTGAACTTTATAATCACCAGCAACAACGGTGAAATGATACTCACCATTGCTATCAGTAGTGGTAGAGTCGATCACCTCATCAGCTTCTATAGTGCCATCACCATCAACATCGGTTAGTAGATTAACGGTTGTTCCTGCAACCCCCACTTCTGTCACATCTTGAATGCCATTACGGTTGCTGTCAACAAATACTTTATCGCCTAGCTTGGCTAGCTCAATAGCCGCAAACTGGACCTGTGCATCAGGTGCACCATCACCATCTGTATCGGGAACAATAATAATCCCCATTTTTTGACCATAGCTCGGAACAAACCCCTCACCATTGGCACGAGCTGCTGCAACAATCTCATCTACTCGTTCCTGTTGCCAGTAGTCCCCTTCTTCACCAATGCCACCAGCGGTAGAGTTTTCATCATCAATTAATGTCCAAACAGCCCTCTGTAGGTCTGCCCAAGTGTAATTCCCAGAACCACTAGGAGAGGTTTGCTGAGTAAAATCCTGATTGATAATCCAGTTTAGTAAGTCTAGATTTTCAGGTTTTTCGATGAGACCCTGCCCCACTAATTCATCGGGTAAGGGTTCGTAGCTGGAATAAACTTTGGCAGAATAGCTACTCCCCACTTCATTGGTGTTGGCATCGATGATACCGTTGAAGTTTTCATCTACACCAAACCCAATATCTCGGTCGCTATCGATACAAAAGCCACCGTATGTGCCATTTAAGACACCTCCATCTTCAATCACAAGATCCACATATGTTGAATCGTTAGGATCGTTAGGATCACTATAATGACGGTGAATACGATTGATAGCCTTCAATGTTAGCTGCTCAGGCAAAGCAGCACTTAGAGATTTGATATCCATTTAAATCGTGTTCCTTGGTGTGTTGAATTTGCTAGCAAGATGGTGAAGCGAGAGCAGTTCTTGACGGCTTACACCTACTACTGGTTCAGGCAAAAGAAGGTCCGCCAATTCAGCTCAACAAAGAGATGCAACCTTGTATTTTTGGCAGGCAGATCAGTTAACTTCTTCAACATTGGCAGATGCCCATTGAGAAGCTATTGCAGATTTAAATAATCTGGAAAATGGGCTTTAACGATAACTAAAGCTAACCATGCCAGGACGTAGAAACTCTGTCAGTTTCTGAATCTTATGGAGGTCCCCCTAAGACTCGAAGATATAGTTGTTGCATATGCTGTGGCAATAAACAAGATATGCACGAATTTGAAGCTGTATGCTGGTAATGAGGTGTTCGAACGCAAAGAAAGTTGTTGACATCCTTTGTTTTATCTTGTTTATGTGCACTTGGAGCATAGTAACTGTTTCGCTGTCACATCACTAATATAATGGTTATTTGTATGTAACTCTTTAAATATAATACGAAGCATAAGTGGTTCCTCTATGAACTCAACAACAAAACTTGGTTTGCTTCGGTGCGAAGGATACAGTCTTCAAAGAAGATAATATTGATCTTTGAAAAGGCTTTTGGGGTAAATGTTTCCTGTATTCAGATCTTTTAATACACTACAAAGTATTTTGATTCTTTTGTGAACTCAGCAATTAAAGTTGTTTCTACTGATTTGAATGGCAAGATGTTAACGATTTCTCGTGCTAAGTTGCTGTGTTTCTTCAACCGGATAAATCTCTATTTTTGTCTCTGTTTTTGTAATGTTGAATTAATGGTGCCTTTTGAATCGTGCTTATAGGTTGATTATCTATGATATTTGCGTTGCATGCATATTTGAGTGCGTATGGGCCATCAAAGGTGTGACGAATTGATCCCATGGCCTGCTAGCCAGCCTGTTGTCCAGGCACTTTGGAAGTTGAAACCACCGGTAATGCCATCAATATCTAGAATCTCTCCTGCAAAGAAGAGTCCAGGACAGAGGCGGCTTTCCATGGTTTTAAAGTTAATCTCTTTGAGGCGAACGCCGCCGCAGGTGACAAACTCTTCTTTGAATACGCCCTTGCCTTGGAGGGAGTATTCTCCTTGGCAGAGCTCTTGGGTGAGTTTGTTGATGGCTTTGTTAGATAATGTTGTCCATTGGGCTTGGGGATCAATTTGGGCGCGTTGGACAAAATAGGTCCAAAGACGTTTGGGGGCCGGTGTGGGATTGTGATTTGCGATCGCACGTTTCCCCCCTTCCTCCCTAGCAGTTTGCAGCAGTGCTCGCACATTATCCTGTGTCAGCTGGGGCAACCAATTAATTAGTACAGTGCCCTGGTACTTCTGCTCGTGGAGGGCACGCGCACCCCAGGCCGATAGTTTCAAAACGGCTGGACCGCTTAGACCCCAATGGGTGATCAGCACCGGACCTGTTTGGGAAAGGGGTTTCTTTTGGCCCGGCAGTTTGAGTTTTACCTCTACGGGGTCCATGGAGAGGCCGCTGCGCTGCCTTAAGGCGGCATCTTTAATGGTGAATGTAAACAGAGAGGGAACCGGTGGCTCAATGGTGTGGCCCAGACTTTTGGCAATGCGGTGTCCCTGGGGACTACTGCCGGTGGCCAGGAGGATGCGATCGCACTTCACATTGCCCTCCTTTAGCCCCACTAAAAAACCTGGTTCTGTTGCGCTTACCTGTTTTACAGGCGAGCGAGTTTTGATGATGATGCCTGCTTTCAGGGCAGTTTTTATCAAGCAATCGACGATGGTGGCAGAGTCATCGGTCACGGGAAACATGCGTCCGTCCGCTTCTGTTTTGAGTTTGACGCCATGGTTGCGATACCAGTCAACAGTGTCTTGGGGCTGAAACCGAGAAAATGCGCCGCGCAATGCTTTGCCGCCACGGGGATAGTTCTGCACCAGTTGGCTAGGTTCAAAGCAGTGGTGAGTGACGTTGCAGCGGCCACCGCCGGAGATGCGCACCTTGGCTAGACACTCGGGACCGGCTTCATAAAGGGTGACGATGGCGTTGGGGGTGGCATGGGCGGCTGCGATCGCGCCAAAAAAACCTGCTGCACCGCCACCAATGACTATTACTCGTTGCTTTTCCACGCTCTGGCTATACCTAACAATGGTGGGCAAGGCTGATTCTGACGGACAATGTTTCTGTAGATGTCAGGCATTGACCACACTACATGGTTTTGAATCGTTTCTGTTGCCTGATGGGTCGAGGGTATCCATGGGACATGGGACGCATTGATGGAATTTACCCTCATTCATAAGAAAATTTACATTTTGTACTTTTATTAGCTTATATTAATGAATGTGAAGGCATCTCAGATTTCTTTAGTAGAAGTCAGGATGCTAAATAGTGATGATTGCCTTGGCTGTCTAAGACCTTGAGGGTTTTGGACAGCCAATTTCTTTATTGGGGGTATTGTTACAAAAAATATAAATTATTTCAAAACGTAACAGATGAAGCATGACTACTAAAGGTCAGATCCGTTGCACTCAGCCAATGTAGACAGGTCGCTAGCTTGGTCTCAACCCATGCAGACATGGCCGCTGGCTGAGCGCAGTCGCAGCCAGCAAGTGGGGCTATAGTGAGCTAAATTTGACGCCAAAGATTGCTCTTCGCTTGCCACCCATGGCTAATCCCCTGTCACCCGATAACTACCGCCGATTTTTACAATCCCTCAAGGATCGTATTCGCTCGGCCCAGGTTAAGGCAGCCTTAGCCGTCAATCAAGAATTGATTCTGCTCTATTGGCAGATTGGACGTGAAATTTTAGACCGTCAACAGCAAGAAGGTTGGGGCACTAAAGTCATTGATCGCCTCGCTAAGGATCTCAAACGCGACTTTCCTGAAATGACTGGCTTTTCGTCCCGTAACCTCAAGTACATGCGTTCCTTTGCCGATGCCTACCCTGATGCTCAGCTGGTGCGCCAGGTGTTCTCACAAATTCCCTGGGGCCATAATGTCCGACTGTTGGATGCCCTCAAAGATCCTGAAGAGCGTCTTTGGTATGCGCGCCAGACCATTGAGCATGGCTGGAGTCGCAATGTGCTGCTTATGCAGATTGATCAGGGGCTACACCATCAGAAAAGCGCAGCCATCAACAATTTTGAGCGTACGCTGCCGCCGGACCAGTCCGATCTGGCTAAAAATCTCATTAAAGATCCCTACAATTTTGACTTTCTAACCCTGGCAGCCGATGCTCAAGAGCGGGACCTGGAGCAATCTTTGTTAGGCCACATTCGAGATTTTTTGCTAGAGCTAGGTGTGGGCTTTGCCTTTGTGGGTAGCCAATATCCCATCCAGGTGGGTAGCAAGGAGTATGCCATTGATTTGCTGTTTTACCACCTGAAGCTACGCTGCTTTGTGGTGATTGACCTGAAGCTAGGTGAGTTTGAACCGGAGTTTTCCGGCAAGATGAACTTCTTTGTCTCGGCAGTCGATGATCTGCTGCGTCATGCAGATGACCAGCCTACGATTGGCATGATTTTGTGCAAGTCCAATGATGCGACGGTGGCGGAGTATTCTTTGCGGGATGTCAACAAGCCGATTGGTGTGGCCACCCATCGGCTGGGGCGTGAGCTACCGGCGGATTTGCAAGGGACGCTACCCACCGTCGAAGAACTGGAGCAACAATTGGACAATGCGCAACTCCCTGGGACGAGTTGAGTGAGTTGTGAGCGATCCTATCAGTTAGGATGTCGTATCAGACTATGGTTCAGGGCCGTATGGTTAACCCCTAGAAAACCCAACACTCAAAATTCAAAAGACTAATGTTTGAGGGCTCTATCTAAACTCACAGCCCCTGCACCAGCATCAATCACCATGAGCAGTCCACCGATCAGGCCTAAGTTCTTGAGAAATGAATTGATCTGAGTAGGGTCTGCTACGAAATTGTGAAACATGAGCGACGCTGGAATTAGAAACAGAACCAGCAGCAGTGCGCCAATTTTGGTCTTGTAACCCAGGAGTAATGACAGGCTCCCCAGGAGCTGAAAAGTGATGGTTGCAGCCGCTAATAGACTGCCAAGGGGCAAACGCTGACCCAGCATGTCAGCAAAATCAGAAAAGCCCATCAGATGATTAATGCCTGCTTTTAGAAAGATCAGCGCTAAGCAAACACGGGCGGCAAGGGGTAGATACTTCATAGGTCAGATTGGGTGGTTTTGTATTGCTTTGGGACTAAATATAAAAACAAATACCACCAGACGAAAATCACGAATGCAACAGGTGTTGTAATCCACCAGCGATGCAGCCATGTCCAGCTAATTGTAGGGATAGCCAGGCCAGTTAAAACGATGGACCAGGGTTGGCACCACCAAGGTTTTAGCTGCCATAGGGATTGGGGGTTTTTGGATGTTTCCATGGATAACTCAAGACACCACACATGCTTAGGGTAGCTTGGGCCGCTTACCGCTATGGCAAAAAAAAAGCGGTTGAAACAGCGTAAAGCTGTCTCGCCCGCTCCTTGTTAACCCACCCCAGGAGCTGCCCATCATAAAACAGACAACCCCGGTTCTGAAATTGCCAGCATCGACAGACACTAGCAAAACCTAGGAAGCTCAGTAGCAGGCATTGCCCTGGTAACGAAGGGTTAATGCACTGACTTGCACATTTCTTGCCTAAACATCTGTACCTTTCAATGTTTCACAACTGGAAGAAACGTGTTGAACTATCAACTTGAGTTAAGAATCCCATGGAAAGATAACAAATAGGTGTAATTACTTATTTTCTTTATAATTGCTCCCTATTGGTAGTCCTTGATACTTTTTTCATTTCTTCCTAGGTAGGATTAAGGTAAGCCTGAACTCAGGGTGATGTTTTTTGGGGATGTTACTGATGACTGATTTAGATCGTGCCTACGATGTCAGTAACCTGGACTTTTATCGTCATTACCATGGTAAGCAGCTTTATTATCGATGGGAGGGAACGGTGTGGTGGCGACTGTCACCTGAAGCGCCGTTAGAGAAGATAGTTGCGATCGCAGGCATGAATGCCACCAAAGTATTCCTTTGCTCTGGTGAAAATGGCGAGTATGGCCACCGTATTAATCGAGAGCTAGGCCTCTATTGCGATCTAGACACTGGCGATGTACTTACCCAGTGGCAACCCTTTCCCAATCGGCCACCCGTATCCGTAGTACCCATTGCCAACCGAGTTGTGCAGGGAGATGTCAGCCCCAAAACGACGACGATTCCTGCGGGGCAACCTTACCTGAAGAAAGTCCAGGAGATACCCCTCACCTATCCCCATCCCCTGGCTGACGATCCTCAGTATCGCGAACATTGCCCTGGGCCTACATTTCAAGGCACCGAATATTTCACAACCTACGCTGTCCGCCCTGGAGTGACAGCGCCCACCCCCCTTTGGGCTCGCGATTGTCCCTGGCTCCCATGGATGAAGATGGGTTATGAGCATCCTGCTCGTCTGAGATTTGAAACCACCATTCAGCGAGTGGAAACTTTTGAAGAACTCAATCCAAAATTAATTGAAGTAATTCGTCAGCGTGTACCTATTTATGAGCACACCCCAGATACCATCGACGAACCCAACGTTACCAGTACGACTTATTTCAAAAAATATTTTGATGCCTATCAAGCAGGTGAAGAATTTCCCATTAGGGAGGCTGAATAATAAGTCGACAAGACCTGGCTAGGGAGATTAGGCGAGTTTAGAATAGAATTTCTAGTAATAGGCGTTTGTCCCCCTAGGGGGCATTGAGAGATCAGGGTAACAACGTTTCAATTAGATGGCTGTTTGAGGAAGAACTATGTCTAGAAACTGGTTGTTGCATGTGGCTGTTTTCCCACTCTTGTTAGGGGGAGTTGCTTGTACCCAGTCACCTGAGGCTAAAGTCGGCACCCTAGAATTAAGGGCTAATGGTGAAGACTTTATTCGACAGGGGTTTACTAGTAAAGATGGCTGGCAAATTGAGTTTGACCATGCCTATACCAATATCCAGGATGTTGTTGCTTACCAGACATCGCCTCCTTTTAATCCAGATGCTGATGTAGAAATTACAGCTCAAACCAATACTGTGCTAGCAGACGCCGCCAATGTGGATCTAGCTGAGGGGGATGCAACTGCTGCACCCATTTTGGTAAAACAGGTAGAGACGCCAGCAGGTCGCTATAACGCTCTATCTTGGAAGCTAGTTTCAGAGGGGGAACCATCCTTGGTCTTAATCGGAACAGCAACCCGTGATGGTGAAACCATTCCTTTTGAAATTGCCATGAATCCGTCGTTAGAATTCTTCTGCGGCGATTTTATTGGTGATGAGCGTAAAGGGATTTTAGATCCTGAAGGAACGGCAGATGTGGAAGCCACGTTTCACTTTGACCATCTGTTTGGTGATATTGATATACCTGCAGATGAGGTCCTCAATCGCGGGGCGCTGGGATTTGACCCGTTTGCGGCTTTAGCACAAGATGGTGTTGTTAATGTAACTCCTGAAGACTTGGAAGCAAGGCTGACCAAGGTGGAGAAACTTCAGCTCGCCGACATCTATAAAGGCTTAGGACACGTAGGAGAGGGACACTGCCGCGCAGAGGAAATCTAAGGCAACTGTAGGTTAGATGCGTTCTGTTATAATGCACTGTTGCCCAGTGAGTTCTGGCTCCGGATGATTAGTCTAGTGAATCTTTAAGCTGAACCACTCGGTATGGACCCATATAAGAAGCCTCCATGCACACTATGGCGCATGGAGGCTTCGGTTTAGATATAAAGGGTCAAGTAGTACAAGTTTCTGTCTACTTAGATATACGGTTCGCTATAGGAGGTTATTCCATACTATGCTTTGTCCGCGAACCCACTGTATGTTGCGATGGTTTGTATACACCCTTTTTCAGCACAAGCCTATCGTCTCCTCACACAGTCATCAATTTTTAGTCGTATGTGTCAGCGATCACTGTGAAATGCTCCGATAGAGTATTAACTAAAGGATTCTGAGGAGATAGTGCACCGTTGTCCAGTGAGTTCTGACGCTGGATAATTGGTCTAGTGAATCTTGAAAGTGTAACAGCACCCAAAACAATCAACTGAAGAGTTCTTCTAAATTCAACACAACTTCTAATTAGAGTTGTTTTATGTAAGGTGAACCTACTATAAACAGGGCTCTCTATTGCAAGTGAGAAGAGGTGTCAGTGATTCGTTTGGGTGCTGTCTTTGACCCGTCAAACGATTCTATCGAGATATCTATTGTTAGACCTCCTTTCGTTATGACCATGAGCCTTTCAGCCCATGTCCTTAGGATATTCCGACAATGTTTGAAAAACTCTTCTCTGATACAAACGTTAATGTTGTTATTTGTCATTGTTTTCCCTGTGAAGCAGTGAGATAACTCTATGGAGTGTGATAGTTGATGGTGTTGCTTGCCGTGATATCACTATTTTTGGGGTTTTTGTTGCACCCACTGCGATACGCCTTTGGCTGCGTCCTGATAGTCCTTGAGCGCTATTAACACTCCATTCAGCTTTTCTTGTGAATTTACTTTGTTCAGATTAGAGAAGGCTGACATCGCTTGCTTTAGCTGACGATCTGCGATCGCAAGTATGGTTTTTCGTTTTGCTAATTCTGGTTCATATGGATCAATGGGCATTGTCTTTTCCTTAAAACTGAGTGGATCATCAGAATTATTCAGTCATATTTTCCCAGCATCAGGTTCCATTAATTTAAAAAAAGCCCCTACCAGTAGGGTAGAGGCTCTAGAGTGTGTGTTGTAGGGAGAGTCTGAATAGAAAAGGGTGCCCTGAAATAATGAAGCATTTCACAGATTACGGAGTCTGCACCGGGCATCCAGAATTTTTAGTCGGAGCACCGCAACAGTTCGGCCCCAGGCACCCAAGCTTGTCAACCTGAGCACCGCAACAGCTCAGCAATCTGTTAGCGGACGGACTTAGTACGAGCATCTAGAGCATCGAGGCGTGCTTCCTGGATGTTATCAACAGCTTTGGTACGAGCATCCAATGCTTCCAAACGAGTAGCTTGGATATCCTCAACCGCTTTAGATTGGTTGTTAAGGTGCTCAAGACGTAGCTTGTGAACACTGTTCTTAGTGCGAGCATCCAGGGCGTTGAGCCGAGTCTCTTGGATGTTATCAACGGCTTTGGTGCGAGCGTCCAGCGCATCTAAGCGAGCAGCTTGAATGTTATCGATAGCCTTAGTGCGGGCATCCAGGGCGTCAAGGCGAGCGGCTTGGATATCTTCGATAGCCTTGGTTTGGTTGTTAAGGTGCTCAAGGCGTAGTTTGTGGACGGAATTCTTAGTGCGGGCGTCTAGCGCTTCGAGGCGAGCGGACTGAATATTGAAGCTAGCGGGCTCAGCGGCGGCAGCGATGGGTGCGATCGCAGCGGAGGCAACGAGAACAGTTAAAGCGGAAAGAAGTGTGCGTTTCATGGTTAAAGCTCCTTATGAATTCGTGAAGTGTGTTTACTTGCTTCATTGATTACAAGGATGCCGGGGCTACCTGAACGCTATCTGACCGTAAACTGAAGGTTGCTTAAGGGGTTTCTGAATTTGGCTGAGGAAATGTAGTGATATGGGTCACAAGGGTGATTGTGGGTTGTGTTGGCGGAGCCGCTCCAGCGGAGCATCGCAACTGCCCAATATCTATTCAATATAAGAAGCCCCCACAGCTACTAAGACCCATGGAGGCTTCGAGTTAAATATAGAGGGTGCCTAAATAAATTTAGGTAAGTAATACAGAGTTCTGTCTACTGAGGTATTTTGTGTCTGCGATTACAGCTTTAAATCACAACAGCACCCAGAACAATCGACTGAGGGACTCTTCTAAATCAAACAAGACTTTTTAGAGTTGTTGTATATCAGGCGAACCTATTATCAACAGGGCTCTCTAGTGCAAGTAAGAAGAAATATCAGTGATGTGTTTGGGTGCTGTTTTTGAGTCGTCGAACGATTCTATCGAGCTATCTATCGTTAGACCTCCTTGTGTAGCAGCTATGAGCTTTTCAACTCATGTGTACAGCATATTCCTGTAGTGCCTCAAAATCTCTTCTCTGATACAAATGGTAACGTTGTTATTTGTCTCTGTTGTTTCTGCTGACCAGTGAGTTAAGTCTATGGGATGCTAAGGATCATGATGATGATGCTTACAGATAGGCTGTGATTACGGAAACGCGAGAGCTGTTTGATTGCAGTGTACGTGAGTGAGCTTTACCAGATGACTGGGGTTAAGGCGAATAAACGGCATACGCTGCCTCAGCCTGTTCAAGAGGCTTAGATAAGGTTTGGCAGGTTGCAAAAGTGTTGGTGTACACTATGCTGTCCTACATGATTAAACCGGTTGATCTAAGTCCTATTACTCAGGTAATGGTGGCCCTGGCTCGGTAGGATTGGCAGATCGGTCACTATGGAATTACTTACTATGGTTCGGTTGAAGGCACAGATCACTTTACTCGGATTATTCACCGCTAGTTTGCTTGGCAGTTGCAACCCTGTCGTAACGAGTCGCCAAGCTGAAGAATCAGCCCCATCTGCTGCAACACAACCATCGAATATCGAAACGTCTGATGCTGAGTATCAATTGGCCAATACACCGCCAGACTCACCTGCTACGGGTTTTAGTAGACCTAAACGTCAATGTTATCGACTAGACACTGATCGCCTGACAACTAACCTGCGTTTGACCATTGACTATCAGCGCCAAAGCATTCAAGGGGATGCCCGCTCTGCAGCACAAAATGATGAGGCAGGGAATTATGCCACCTATGCCCAGTCATTTTCAGGCAAGCTAGCCGATAATCAAGGGAAAATGCGGGTATTTACCTGGAGTGAACATGATTTTCAAGCGGATGATGAGACCTGGAGCTTTACAGATGATACGCTCACGATTGGTAAAGATGTGCTTAACCTGACGGACTGTCAGTTAGTTAGCCAAGCTTTTCAGGATTTCAATGGTTTAGAAGCCAGTGATCTGCTTGATGACATAAACACTGGCCTGACAGAATCAGTCCGATTTGCACCAGGAACCAGCTCCATTACGCTAAGCAATAGCGCTCTCCAGGGTAAGCAGAATGTTTACTATTTGAGGGTAGATGGGGGGGAGCAAATGAATTTGTCCATCAAGTCACTGGAGAACAATGTGCTCTTTGATGTGATTTCTCCGAGCCGTTATATTCTGGCCAATAAAGCGAAAGAAGAAACCATTCTGTTGCCCCATCCGGGAGACCATATGGTGATTGTTGGTGGGTCGCGAGAAAATGCTACTACCTATGAACTCACCATTGATATTGAATCGGCAGCTGCACAGTAACTCAATGCAGTCCTATATGGTGTTAATCACAATCATAGGCTTTGCATAAAAATCCCCTGACATCGCTGCCAGGGGGGCTGTACTTTAAGAGAATTTGAGAGATAGGAGAGCTAATTCTTTCTCTGGTGTATAGGGATTCAATCCATACCAGGTGCATTCCCAACCAGTTTTTGTGATCCCCATGGGTTTTTAGTGTGTGTTTGCTCACTTAGTGCGGGTCAATGGCCTGTTGCATAGCTTGTTTCTGTTCTATCTAAACAGGCTAAAAGCGCTGTATTAATGCCCTCAACTTGTGCTGGCGACTATCCGATGAGGCCATCGCATCTGCAAAGTTTAGCAACGTGTGTGGTATTCCCAATAAGCTACCAATATGGGCACGTAGCTTGCTCCAGTTCGAAAATGTTCTTGAGAGTGGTACATTCCACCAGCGGTTGATCGAACAAACCATGCTATGGCCCACAGAAGTAATCTCATGCCACCAACCAGCTGGAATAAAGAGCATTTCCCCTGGTTGGAGGGTGATATCAATCCGATGAGGCATAGCCATTTTAAACTTTGGAAAGACTTTCAAATCTGGATTATCTGGATAGACCTTACTGTAAACAGCACGACGTTTTGCCCCATGCATTAAGTGATTCCACACGGCAAATGGATATAAATTGTAGAGCTGAGAAGGTGGAAATAATGTGACTTGCTTTGTGCCTGCCAATTGAGCAAGTGTGCCATCCATTGGGTCATAGTGTAAGCAAGAGGTATGTCCTGCAGGACCACACCATAGATTTTCAGGAGTAACGGGATTTGACAACTTCAGTAGCTGTTCAACTGGAGAAAGTACAGAAACCTTTTCTAGAGATGTTCCCTTAAGGCTGCATCTAGCGAGATAGAGATCGTACTTGTGTGCGTTACCATTGAGAATCAGATCAGCGTAGGTTTCAAAGGTGAGACTACTAACAGATACGCCACTGCCCATATCTTTCCATTGGCGCTTGTCCTGTTGATATCGTTCTCTTCCATATTGGCGAACAGGAAACAGTTGTGTGCCCAAATGTTTGCGAAGAAACTCAAGGCTCCAACCATCTGAATTCTCTAACAGTCCCTTCATAAGAAGAGGTCTTCCCTGTTGTAGGTACTGCTTGTAAATTAATTCATAAGAAAATCCCTCAAGTAATAACTCTGGATGAACTGGATCGAGAAAACGTAAACCAGAACAATTAGATGAAGTCACTGACTGCTTAATACTCTTCAAGGGTGATTTTTTGGCTGAGAACAGTAATTAAATGCTTAGTGGAAAAGGGTTTGATAAAGATATCTTTAGCAGCGGTGGCCTGTCGCAGGTCATGCCCCCCTACTTGATAATCTTTAGCTATCACAACAAAGGGAAGCCTCTGCTGCTGGAGCACTGCTAGCAATGGCAGGGTCTCGGCTTGAAAGAAATCGGCATCGACTAACACCAAGTCGGTAGGGGTGTGCTTCACTTTTTCAATAACAGCGTTGTAGGTGGTCGCAACGCAAGTGTTCCAGCCTTGAAGCTGAAGCCCTTTTTCTAATAATTTGGCAAGGCGTAGCCGGCTAGCCGTGACAAGCACACGAATCATAGCTCTAACGCAACCGTATAGAGTAGCTATAAATTAAGAGCTGTATTAAGCGACTTTATTAGTCATCCAATACAGGGATGGTTTCACCACCATTGGGGGTTAAGGTGAGAGCTTCAAATTCGTCATCGTCATAATAGCCAGTAACAGTAACTGTGGTGTTTACTGAGATGGCTGCCTCGCGCATAGCGCTAGTTTCAGCGTCGATTTCAATTTGTCCAGTACCATCATCAAGCAGAAAGTCATCACCCATCAGACGTACCACTTCTCCAGACAGTGTGACGATATTGTTACTACGCAGTGTTTCAACGGTGGTTTGGGTTTGAGTCATCCCCGGCATGGCTAGGCCGGTTAGCACAGTTATGGTGGTAGCACTTGCACCCAATAAAAGTGTCTTCATGGTTGAACTCCTCCAGATTACTTCGCAACGGTGTCTAATAAAGATCTGGATTCTATGATGTGGCCTAAAAGTAACACGAAGGTTTCAAGGGATATAATCAGCGGCTAGGGGTAGCCGAATTTCAAACTGTGAGCCTTGTTGCAGTTGGCTGTTAGCCTTAATTTGTCCGCCATGCAACTCAACAATTTGGTGCACAATAGCTAGTCCTAAGCCAAACCCGCCTGCCTGCCGCGATCGATGCTGATCAACTCGATAAAATCGCTCAAAAATATGAGGTAGATCTGCTGCGGGAATACCAATCCCAGAATCTTCAACCTGAATAACAATCCAGCAAGCTTGAACTTGACATTTCAGGCGAATCATTCCTCCTGTCGGAGTATAGTGACAGGCATTGTCCAACAAATTAGCAATGGCTTGCTGCAATAAGCCATGCTCTCCCTGTACTGTTGCAGAACCATCGGGGAGCATACTGTCAAAGTGCAGGTTCTGAGCCATTAGCCGAGGAGCATAGTTAGTTTTAATAGTCTTTAGTAGGGCAACTACATCGATGGGCTGAAAGACTTCAGCAGGCAAATTACCCTGGTGCCGGGCTAGAAATAAGAGATGCCCCACTAATGTACTCATTGACTCTCCGGTTATAGAAATAGTCTTCAAGCAATTAGTTTGCTCTGTTGGGGAGGTGGGTTCCATCAGGCCAAGTTGGGCATTGCTGATAATTGCAGCCAAAGGTGCCCGTAGTTCGTGGGAGGCATCGGCGGTAAACTGCTGTAGCCGATGATAAGCATTGCGAATGGGTCTCATCGCTTTGCCACCTAAAAACCAGCCAGTGCCGGCAATGGCCGCTAAGGTAATCGGTAATCCGATGCCTAGAAACACGCGCAGTTGTTGTAGGGGTCTCATCACCGGGGTGAGAGATGCTGCCACCTGTAGATAACCCAGCAGTCGATCATCCCTATAAACGGGCAGAGTCAACTGCCGTAGTGGTTCCAATGGAGCAGACTCAATGCCCTGTAGTGTCTGAAATCCTAATGTTGTCTCCAGAACAGGGGTAGGTATTTCTCCCATAAACTGCAACAGTTTTTTGTCAGGGGTGTACCACCGGGCAAAGACGATATTAGTATCCAGCTTGATGCTATCACGGCCCAAGATGGGGGCGTCTTCTAAGTCGATATGATGTTGTGCTTCAAAGGTGATTTCTTCCACTCCAGAGGCAATTACCTGGCTTGTGTTGTACAATTCTTGGTCAAAAGAATAGAGACGACTGCGAGCACTCCAGGTATAGAGTATTCCGGCAAAAACTACTAAAATACTGCCCATGGAGAGACTAAACCACCGAGCTAGGTTAAGGCGACTGTGCTCGAACATCAGCTCTAAGACTCCGTTTCAGGGATAGCTAAGCGATATCCTATGCCATAAACAGTTTGCAGCCAGCCATGAGCCTGGATAGACTGTAGACGTTGGCGTAGGCGATGCACCAGAATCGCGACAGCTTTACTGTCGGGTTGCATGTCCCATTCCCATAAGGCTCGCTCAATCTGGTTGCGGCTGAGTACCTGACGAGGATGCCGTAGCAGATATTCCATGAGCTGAAACTCTCGCCCTGAAAGCTGAACGCTGGCATTTTGGTGTTGTAATTTTAGGGTGTCGAGATTTAGTTCTAGCTCTCCTAATGATAGATAATCTCCTACCCACAGCGGAGAGCGCCGCCCTAACGCTCGTACCCGTGCCAGAAACTCCATTAGGTTTACAGGCTTGACAAGGTAGTCATCGGCACCAGCATTGAGTCCAGTTACCTTATCGAGAATTGTATCTTTGGCGGTCAGCAACAAGACTGGAGTAGTTTTGCCCAGACGACGATACTGCTCACACAATGCTAGTCCACTGATCTGGGGCAGCATCCAGTCGAGCACGAGTAGATCGTAGGTGCGATCGCACATCAGCTTTTGGGCTGTCTCTCCGTCCACTACGGCATCGACACCATGCCCGGCTTTGCTGAGCGCTTGGTGAAGCGGTTGGAGCTGGACTGCATCATCCTCGACCAGTAAAATTTTCATTGGGGGTACGATCCTTTGGAGACGAGTCGTATACTCACAATAGATACCGAGGCGGCAGCCATGCAAATGGGAAACACCCTCAAAATCAGCCTGGGATTTGGACTACCGATGCTGCTAACTGGGGCTGCATTTTGGCTAAGCAGCGGCTGGTTAACGAGGCAGGTTTTTGGTCAAAGTGGTTCAGACGTGGTTCCGATCGACACTACAGGCGCGCAGACAGTGAATGTTGCCTTTATGGTGAGAGTTCTGGCCATTGATGCAGAAATTGACCAGAACCTTCAGATAACCGAGGTATCAGTACAGATTGGCGGGTCTTCTTTGCAAGAAATGGAATTTAAGTACCCCTTAGCAGACTATGACGAAATAGAGCAGGCGATTGCTCAGGATTTGGACATTCTCCCTGAAACAGTACGTAGCCTGATTCGGTATCGTATTGATTAAGATTTTTCCAAACAAGCAGAAGGCTGCCATACCCAGGGCTAACAGCATCAAAATTCCCATCATGGAGCCTTGAAGTTGCGGGTTAGCTCCACAACACAAAAGCCCGGCATGCTGCCAGGCTTTTGCCATGGGGCTTAATTGTCAGTTGTTACCCAGTCTGCGTTCTCACCCCTTAGCCTCGGTCGCCACAGAGGCTTTTACCTTGAGGTGATTGATGGCACTGCTAATTTTCTCGTAGCTGTGCAACGTAGTCGATCACTCCCTATACAGTGCAGCCAAATAGGCTGTCTAGGTAAAGTCTATTCACATGGGGCTGATTCGCACCATTTTGCATCAGAAAGAGAGAAAGTGCTGCCTGCATAACGCGTTCCTGACTCCACAGCTCGTGGGTGTTTAGATAATCTTGTATTGAATGGTGTAGCGTTTCAGGAATCTCGATCATCAGGCTGACAGTGACTGGAGCTGTTGTACTTGCTGAAGCTTTAGGAGCTGAAGTCATAAATCTAATATCTCTTAAATTAACGGGCACAACAAATCAGGGCCTAGTAGATCACCCTTACCTAAGTGCTGCAAATGGGGGCTAGCAGCAGCGGGGACACAGGGCAAGGAGGCCTTCACTAGGTCGCCTAATTCAGTGGAGCTTTATTGTGCAGGAGGAGGAGGTAATTCGCAAGCGCACCGATTCTTTATATTTTTCTAATGAGATTTTTGGGGTAACGACACCAAGAGGGTTAAGACATTTTTTTCGTTACATTCGTTTATAAAGTGAGATTGATCCCCATACTTAACCGTTTTCCACAGAATCGCTAGATCTGCTCATCAGTCGTAACACCCTGGGGAGAACTCTACTTAACCTGTGGAAAAACCAAGGAAAACCCTGGGGAAAACTTCTGTGAGTATGAATAAATGTATTTTGATAAAATTACCTAGATTGGCTGATTTTCATCAAAATGCTCCGGATGCTGGGTATTGGCCCATAAGGCTCTTTCAGAAGATAATTCGCCCTTAAATACGCCTTAATGATTGTATGAATCTCTGGGTGTAGAAATTACCAACTGACAGGTTAGTTCCTGTGGAGAACTGCAATTTGCCCCCGTAGCATTTTGAGTCGATTATCGAACTCCAGGGCAGCTGCAAACGGGTATTGGGTGTTAACACTGCGATCGCAGATGAGTCCATGTATCTTGTGTCCACTGTTAGAAAGCAGGTGAAGTAGACGTGCATGTGGTTGCCTGGGTCATCGGCTTTGCTGCATCTGCGATCGTAATGTTCAAGGCTAAATGAGTCAGTACTAACTAGACTCGGTTGAGACTGGAGCTTTCTGTTGGGCGTTGTTGTCTCTATTCAGCCATGGGAGCCCCATCTCAAATGTCAGGAAATCACGACGGATCAGCCAATTTTTTTGATTATGTAGCTTGCAATACGATTTGATAGGTTGTACAACTTAAGTAGCTTAAAAAGCGTATCGCTAAACACTTAATTGCCTCAAGTTTTATGGTGAGGTATCACGTTTTATCTGTTCGATCTTTCTGACTGCTTAGACAAACGCTTCGGTTCTTGAGTTGGTAGCCCATCTTTGCGATACAAACAGCGTTTGTGTCGCGTATGGTCTGACTTGTTTTTTTACTGCTTACTATCTGGCAAAACTCAAACTAGCGCCTAGCTAGCCTTCTGTCCATGTCTATTTTGATTGGTTCAGGCTTTGTTGCACTGCATAGTCAACACACTCTCCAACACGCTGACTGGTTGGCAGTTTATGCCCTCGCATATGATGAAGGTGTCGGTGAACGCCTTGCTGCCTATGATTTTGAAGATTTTCTAGGGCTATCAGTTTATTTGTTTATTACTACTCAATCTCCAGGGACTCGCCAACAACTCTCTCAGCTATTCCCTAAATTTGGTAGTGCAATTGTTTTGCCGTTACTTAAAATTCTGTGTAGGAAAGAGCTTTTTGTTGAGCAAAACATCCCGATGTTGGCTCAACAAAGCTTAAATGAAATGACGCCCTATTCCTTAATAATTGGGCTCAATCGGGCATTAGACCTTACTGGTCAGAATAATTTGAAGGTGCTCGCACTGCAAACAGTAAACCAGCTATTGCAGTCGTGTGAACCCTCTGTTCATTTAGTGTTGTCTCAGTTACTGTCAGAGACTAATCGACGCTTGGTCTCTGAATTTTCAGGTTCTCAGCTGCCTGAACGTGCGATAGGTGTGGCCGGGTACAGGCCTGATCAGCACCGTTTAAATGTCACTGTGCAGAAGCGTAAAGTCACTCAGTGTGTATAGTGTCATCGTTTGTTAACACTGGTACTTTAACGATTCAAAAACTCAGTTGTGTGTTCTTCTACAGGGTATTGCCGGTTGCTTATACTTGGTCGGCAAATCTCTTCGGTACAACGCAGATCACCTCAAAAGATTTTTGTTGTAAAAAGTTTTAGGAGCAACCATGAGAATTTTTAACCATGATATTACCCTCAGTACCCATGACCAGGAAGCTGGTACAGTTCTCTTTTCGGGGCGAGTCCTTGCCTTGACTCATCCAGAAGACAAAATTCAGATGACGCCTGATCTCCAGTCAGAGTGGGCATTTATTGTGGATCACTATGCTCAAGTGGGGGTGTTTCACAGCCATGACGTTATTTGGTCACATTCTCTAGACGAAATCAATCGGCATGGTGAGTATGAGCCCTCATTTTATTTCTTTGGAGATGCGGTCAATTCACACCATCAATATCGTCAGTTCTTTACTCACCTAAATCCTCAGTGGTCTGAAGTTGTTGAATTTATTAATTCTAAAAATAACTTTATTCAATTAGCAGAAGCTTTAGGTGTACCTGTTCCTAAGACGTTGCGATTTGCCAATCTATCAGCGGCGAGAGCAGCAACAGATATTCCATTTCCTTGCTATGTTAAGCCTGCTGTCTCAGATCATGGTGCAGGTATTACACGCTGCTCCGATCAAGCTGCTTTAGAAAGGGCATTTACACAACTGGCTCCAGATGCAGCACTGCAAATTCAAGCCGAAGTTCAAGCCTCTGCTTTTTTGAACTTGCAATATCGAGTGACCGCTGATGGTGTGCAACCTTTACTGGTGTCAGAGCAGATTTTAGAAGGCTGTGTCCATCGCGGTAACCGTTACCCGTCTCAACATGAGCCTTGGGAGAGTATGGAGCCCCTAGCAATGTGGTTAGGTGAACATGGCATGCAGGGGATCTTTGCTGTTGATGTTGCCGTTGTGCCAACACTTGATGGGGTGCAGTATTTAGCGATTGAATGCAATCCACGCTTTAATGGTTCATCTTATCCAACCCTCGTTGCCCATAGAATGGAGATTCCTTGCTGGAGCAGCATTACCTATAAAACGCCGTTGCGCTCACTTCAAAATGTTGATCTAACTGATATTACGTTTGATCCAGACAAAGGCCGAGGTGTCATTCTGATTAACTGGGGCACGATTAAAGTTGGTGAAATCAGTGTACTCTTGGCGGGATCCCTGGTGGAACAGTTTGCGCTAGACCAGGAGTTAAAGGCCCGATTAAATGGAGACTTTGTAACACAGCCATCACCCAAGGCAACCCAACAGTTAGTATTGCAGAGATAAGCTGGCTATTTTTGTTGAATTCAGTAGGTAAACTAAAGCTCTGGTGACTGCCGGGGCTTTTTTCTGTTCTTTACCTTTTGCAAATACTGTGTTCCTTTTTTAGGCAAAAAAAGTCCCTACCGATCGATAGGGACTGAGAGGTTTTGCGCTAGCAAAGCGAGATACGAATTGAGCGTGAACGTCGAATCACCTAAACGTCATAAATTCGAGATTCAAGGGCATGGGGATTTTCGTCGCAGTAACGTGCAAAGGCCTCGTTGGCGCTCACCCGTGGCTGGCGCGCCTTTGCCGTTTGTAGTTCTTCTACGGCTTCCCAAGCAATGGCCGCGTCAATGCTTCTTGGGCCATGCATCTCTGTTAGGCGACGGGCATGTTCCAATGCGGCTTTGAGGCGGGTTGCAAACGCTGAACTATCAGAAGATGGCTGCTGTAGAGAGATAGGGATTAAAGGCGCTGTTGTCGTCGCGATAGTCGTGTAAGACATGGTAAAAACCGGGTGTATCGTGAACTGTTTATAACTTATCTATAAACTCTGTAAATGAGTAGACGAAAATCATATAAGTTTCATCTATGTCTCATTAGCTTTCTTTACCTATCAGCATTGGCGAGAAACAAAGAATAGTCGGCTCAGCTTGCTTGACGGGACTGGCTACAATGCAAGGGATAATTGTGTTTGTCGCAAAACTGGGATGTCCCCCTCTCTTCTAGTCAGCCATCGGCTTGGAAGAACCCTCTTCCAAGCTGAGAGTAGACTGGGTCAGTAGATGGTCTCAATTAGCTATAAGATATCCAGGCTCCTTCTGTCACCCAATTTTGGGGAAACTAGATTCAAAGGCCCCCAAATTAGGGAGTTGGGCTTCGGTTAGCTCAGCTGCATGGGCAAGCTCTAGGCAGTTGAACAACCTGTTTAACTCTTATCAAGGCTTGAGTTCACCTACTGATATCGTTTGGTCAGATAATTCTATGCGATCGCCCTTTTCCAAAGCTGCGTCTATTTTCTTTAATCCTGAAACTTTGTTGCCCTTTCTAATTGGGTCTATTTTTCTAGCGGTGTTGGGAAGTGCTGTTTGGGAGGTTTTGTTTTCCCTGGTTACTGACCTTAATGATAATAATGCGCTAGCTGCCGCTGTCCAGTTGGCGATCGGCTCCCTGTTAATATTTCTCTTGTCGGTGCTGTTATTTGCTAGAGGTCTAAAACAGCTGGAGCCTGAGACGCTGGCTGATGCTCGCACTCCCATCAAGCATCGTGGTTTGATTTTGCTGGTCAGTCGAGAGGAACCTTGTCGCGTTGCTATCCAGCATCATGCTGATCGCTTAGAGCGTTGTTGGCTGCTGCATTCAGACCAGACTAAAGCCATGGCAGTTGCAATTGCTGATACGTATTCTGGTAATCGCATGAGTTTCAAACTGATTCATGTGAATGATATCTATGACCCGATGGAGTTTTTTCAGCATATTCGTCGCATTTATGACCAGCTGCCCATTGGCTGGTTGCCACAGCAGGTGATGGCTGATTACACTGGCATGACGGCCCATGGTTCGGTCGGCATGGTGCTGGCTAGCCTTTCTCCGAAGGCTCCTTTGCAATATACGCCGGTCAATCCAAATCGCTCGAATGAGTCCATGACACCAATCGAGATTGCTCTTAGATCTAGTGTGAAATCAGCAAAGCGCTAAAAGGCTTCCTAAGCATTACTGCAGCAACAGAGTTTGGTGTTCGAGCCAGGGTACTTGTTTTGCTAACGTTTCTATTGCGATCGCAGACTCCTGAACCTCATTCCATCGTTCCCTATAGGGTTTGATGATTGATCATTGCGGACCAATTGAGTAACACCTTCACTGTCCACGATCAACATCCGTTTCTATAGGGGGTTGAGAACTTCTTCCCGAAAAATATCTGAAGAGTATACCCCTGCATTAGTTTTCCGTTTCTGTATCGGCGTTTTGAGCCTGCATATAATACATGCGGGCATTGCTACCAGACAATGTTGTCGCAAGTTGTAATGCAAAGTTAATGGGATTCCGCCAGTCAGATCGTTTGTAGCAATGGGAGAAATACGATATGGGAGCTGAAATTACACCTGGTGATTTACCCAGACCCATGAGCTGAAAAACGCCCATGATATTTGTTGTTAGCTCCTTGCAATACTGTTTGCTGAAGTTAATATCTGACTGTGTCCCATTCCCAGTCTTGTTTTTATTCCACTGCCTGCAAACTGGCCATAATGAACTAATAAGTTCGCCACCTGAGCTAGCAGCGGATCGCTTCGATACAAAATACTCAAAGTAGCTGTCCCAACAAAGCCACTCACATTACCTTTGTAAATAGGAAAAGACTGGGTTTGAATGCGATGACGAGATAGAGCTACGGCTTCCCCTAGATAGCTAATCAGTTCATCACCACCTAAATAAACCGGTGAAAAGTGATTCCAGCGCTCTAACCAGCTACGAAACAACAACGTTGGCACTGGCAACGGCAAGTAGGTGCGATTTTGAGAAAACGCAGTGGGGGAGAGAAACGAAAGCGCTAGCTGACGCTCGGGTTCTGGTTCGTCCACCACATATTGGTGGTAAAGCACTTCGTAACTGGTAATATCATCTTCGCGGTCTAGAATGCTAAACTCTGCGCCTAGAAACTCCAACGTTTCGCCCAGGTCGAGATTAGCAACTGCTTTTGACGCAGATTCTTGTAAACCGCTCAGTGACAGCCGATAAAACTCATCTGGGCTGAAGGCGATGAACTCCCCAGTTGTCTGGGCTTTTCCCAACAATCCCGAAAATGTGGTCGAAGGAATGGTCTCGCTACCCAACTCTATGCCTGCTTGGGTATGAAGCCGTTTGCTCAGCTCCAGTCGATAAGAGCGAGGCAGGGTGGCTGTTGCCTTAGGTTTTAGTATCCAGGTAGATCGCATTAGCATTGGCTACATCATCTCCAATTTGACCCAGCCGGGTACATATCTGATTTCTCCTCTGTGGTTTTTCACTGTACGACGTGACTTGGGCGCTTCAAAGTTAGGCGCTGAAATCCCACAGGTATCTCGCACCTTAGCAACCGTGTCATCGGGTATCAGCAAGTTAATTGTTGTTCCCATCAGACCGCTAGCCCAACCAATTCTCAGCGTATGGGGGCATTGCTCAGGTTCGTAAATGTCTCGAATATCGTTAAAATCTAGCGCCTGTCCTCGATCATCTGGATTGTTTTTCACATTGGCCCAATAGTCATGTTCAAAATCCCATTGGTCTTGGGCAAATTCTCGGCAGATGTTTAAAACATCCTCAATGGATTTAAACGGCAGAGACATCTGCTGGTTGTGGCGAAACCATTTCAGCATCTCGTAGTCAAGACTGAGGGTAAAGTGAGATCGCACATTGAGCACCATCTCAGCATAGATAGAGGCTCGATATTTGGCTCGATTATTACCGTAATGGCTAGAGATCACCACCTCAGATACAATCGGTAAGTTTCTAAAGAACGGACGTTTGCCTTCCGGCTGAATTCTTTCTTCAATTAAGGGAGAGGCATCACTCACTTGAATAGCTCTCATAAAGTCTGTATTTGGTCTGGTTCTCGCTTTTATTGCCTGTCCCTGATAACGCAAACTAAAGTCTGAAAAGAGCGTTTCCATAAACAATGGATCATCGGCAAACTTAGCCCGGCGTTTTAGCTCTCCCATGGACTGACGCAGCCGCTGTTCGATCTGGCTGGGACGCTGCGGACCTGGCACATTGTATTTGTTGGCATATTTGAGCAGGTGATATGCGATCGCAGTTCTAATTGCTCCCTTAATCGATGAGCCGGGAATATAAAACTGACCGAAGCCATTGCGAATCATCGGACGTAGCTCAGTTACCCGATCAGCCCATTTCAAACTACGCAAATGTTTTGGAAACAATGGCTCTCCATCTGTATCTGATGCCGTCCACCACTTTTTCCCAAAAGCATTTTCTAACAGAGATGTAATTTCATCCTGGTCCTGAATGCGTTGAATATAGTCATTGAGAAATCCTCGCGCCTGTAGTGCTCGCGCCAGGGCATCGGGTTTAGATAAATAAACAAACTTACCCGTCTGCACATACTCAAATGGGCCTAGCTGCGGAACCGCCGAACCAATGTGTAATAAGCGGCTCGTCAGCCGAATTTGTCTAGTCTCACATAAATTGGGTTTCGAGAGAACACTGGTGGAGACCATGGGCTTTATGCAATAACAGAGTATGATAACAAGGAACTTATGGCTGAACTGCAAGGCTTAAGGCGATGCCGCTGCGATAGATGTGATGTTTCTTAAACTGTGCAGGGGTAACATCGGCTAGTTTGCCATCAGGTTTACCAGTAAATACAGACCCCTCAGCAAACATATGCACCTTCTTGCGACGCAGCTGTCGCCCAAAAAAAGGAGACGCAATCCAGCCCCCCCGTTCGATTAGGATGTAACAGGTGGCATCCCCTAACATGACATCGGGTACCGGATTCTCCCAGTAAAGACTGATCAGGCTGTGGTGTAATGTGTCAGAGGTCAGTTTAGGATTTAACACCGTTGTCCATAGAGATGATAGCGGTTCCTCTGGCAACAGTTCAAAGCGTCCAGCACCGCTAGAGCGTTCACCCCCGATGCCGTCTTCTCCTAGCAAGTGTAATGCGGCCATTAGTTTGTTTTTAAGTGCTTCGTCGGCAGTTCTGAAATCAACTAAAAAGTACAAACCTGCCAGGTTAGTGACACCATCTTTGCGCTCAGGTTGATTATCAGGACTCCAGTCAAACTGATTGAGTCCCGTGTGGTAGAAATTAGTGGCGCGGGTGGTGCGGTCAATGGCGACCTTGGGCAGCTTATAGCGCTTAAAGGCGCTGCTATAGTCAAAGGCTCCCGCTTTACCTAACTCGTTTATTTTGTTGTCTGGATCGTCACCATAGGCCACCAGAGCATCATAGTCCTCATTACTAAAGCCGGTGCCCTGGTACCAGCGCTGCCAGATTTTTAGGGGCAGATAGTGAATCTTTTTATAGGTTTTGGTGATTTTTAGCTCTCGTTCTGAGGTAGAGGGATAACCTGCCGGGTGCTGAATTGGCTTAGGCAGGTAGTCGATAAACTGATCTGGCTTATCGAGGCTCCGACGATAGACAAAAGTGGAACTTAGTCGAAACGGAGGGTTGGCTGTTTGACACTGATCGAGCAGTGTTTCGATATCACCAGGAAATAAGCGAGCATAAGCGCTGATCCAAGCACTAAAAAGAGCATCAGAACGAATCCGTTCGCTGGTTTGTTCTAGGCCAATGCCGGTTTCACCAAAATGGGTAGGGCTGCGACCAAAGTTGAGTCGGATAAGCTTATACACCATGGTTTACTGAGCCTCGCTTGCTGGTAACAGACGCTGCTCAACTGCTCCGGTAAGCTGACCAAAGTTTTCGAGCAGAGCAGCGGTATTGTCTAGTTCAAGGATTGGCTGTAGAAAGTCAACATTACCGCTGGCAAGCTGTTGATATTGGTCAACGCCCCGATAGTAGAACTTAAAGTTGCTAAAGCTTACTTTGCCATAGCCGCGTGAACCGTGACCTCCCAGGGCATCGTCTTCGAGAATCGCAAGTGCGATCGCAAGATTCTTAATATCGTCACTCGCTTGCTCTGGATTCTCGACGGTATACACCAGTTCAAACGTAAACTTTGCTCCTGCTGGCACTCGCTCTAGTTGCCTGGGGTTAGCAGCTGCCGTAATCCGATCAATGCCATTCTCAAACTTCCATTCGGTCATGTAAAGACCCGTATCAATTTTAGCCAGCTGTTTAACAGATTCTTCGATCAAGTGACAATCGCGAACAATCAGACGAGCAGGGGCATTACGGCCTTTCACACGAGTATAAGACTCGTTTTCGATAATTGTTGTGCGGCTGTTATTATCTTTGAGTTCAGCCGCTTCAGCATCTGATGTTTTAATCCAACAGTTATTCCCTGTTGAACCAAACAGACGGCTCACTGGGCAAGTAGCAGACCCTTCAAAGGCAACATAGCGTTCGTTGCTAATTTCTGAATAACCATCGACAACATCGTCACTTTCATAGCGATAAGTGCCACTCCCTCCCGGTCGGTTAAGCGGCTTGTTGAGCAATCGTTCTAGGGTAGATCGCAGCTTCCCTTTGAGGGATGACCCTGGCAGATAGGGCTGTTGAGTCATCGGATCTCGAATGACTGGCTTGTCAATGCCACCAATATCGAGAGACTCACCACTTCCACCAATGTGTAGGCCGGTTTCAGCGGTTAAAGTACTGACAATACGTAACTTACCCAATAGGGGTTTTTGCGGTTTAGTAACAACACTCATATTTATCTTCCTCCAGCAGCTTTGTGGTAAGCAATAATTGATTCAATGAATTGCACCAGGCGTTCGAAGTCTTCTAGACTGTGAACCTTGTCAATGGCGGCAGACATGACGCTACTCAACGGTTTTGCTGCTCGTTGACGAGCAGCGGCATAGGCGAGCTTAGGTTTGAGAAGAACAATATCAGCTTCAATTTCGACAAAACTTTTGGATGGTTCTTGCCCTGAACCAGGTTCATCACCGATCAGATCAGCTTTGACACGATTAATCGCATCTAAAAACTTACGAATTTGGTTTGTCTCCAGGCGCTGATTGCGTAAGAAGGGACCAAAATCGCTGGCATCTTCGACCAGGGTACGAATATTATAACTTTGCAAGCCTGAGTCTAAGCTGTTAATTGTGTTGATGATGCGCTCAACCACATCAGTTGAATCTTTACTTCTAGGTTTTTGCTTAGGCCCATTTGGGTGCTTGACCTTGGGTTTATCTGACATTGTCACCTTTGGATTGATTTGAAGAACGATTGAGAAGATCTAGCCAGGTTGAGATCGCACGAAAGTAAGGTGCATTATATGGACTTTTAAGTGAGCTAGTCACTCTTTTCATATCCTGAGCTTTTTGAGTTGAGTTCGGTAACCGAGCCAGCGTATACGCCACCCTAGGCAGATGCAAAAAATATTGAATGTCTCGAATATCTTCTCGCATTTTCTCCTTAAGTTGAGTTTTGTCAGTGTTATTAGCTGGCTGCTTCAATGCTTTTCTGGTCTTTTCCTTTCTAGCTTTTACATGCTGTTCTTGTAACTGAGCAGTCACTAGTAAGTTTTGTACAAAGCTATGGGGTAGATTGTTAACCTGATTAAGAATATTTACAAACGGCAAGATGCCATATAACTCAAGTAAACTGTCGTCCTTGAGATAACTTCTAATCTTGTCAGGAATAACAGATATATCCGATACTTTGGTGTCCTCATAACCAAGCCATTGTTGCCATTTGAAAGTTTGACCAAACAGCGTTAGGCTGTCGCGTCCGTTCCCCTTAGCGGTACTTTCAGCATCACCAGAGTCATCCGCTGATTGATATAACGGATATTTTGGGACACTTAAACTAATGCCGCCTGAGAGGGTAATACCTGAATGTTGACCAGTGTAAGCTCTAAAGCTCTGATAAACATCAAAGCCAAACTCTACAACTTCATTCCAGGCACCACTAACAAAGAGATCATCACCTCCTGCATAAATAAACAGTAAATTATCGTTAGCAACTGGTGGTGCGTTTATAGTTGGATTAGTCAACTGTCTATAATCCTTCGGTAGGTTAGCAGAACGTTTTTTGGCAAGGCTATTGAGATATACCTTAAAGAAGTAGCTCATTT
Organism: Adonisia turfae CCMR0081; assembly: GCF_011009555.1. GTDB lineage: Bacteria > Cyanobacteriota > Cyanobacteriia > Phormidesmidales > Phormidesmidaceae > Leptothoe > Leptothoe turfae. The sequence goes on from NZ_QXHD01000004.1 coordinate 4,541,803, forward strand.
GCCGAGAAAGGCCAGACAGTTTTGGCAATGTATATGACTTGTTCAAGCCATTGGCAAAAATCTGTCCTAACCGATCTACATCCATACGCAGATATCCTACTCGTTTAATTCCTTTAGATTGATCTGCCATCTCAGCTGCTGTAATAGAGCTGGCCTTCGGTATGTCTGCTGTGTCATCAAATTCACTTTTACTGGGTTTGGCATAGTTTCCTAACAATAGTGGGTAAACATTACTAGTCTTGTAGTATTCAATATCCCAGTTATTCACTAGCAATATTGGTTTACCATCTGCAGCTCTTAAAGCTTCTTCAGGTGAGTCAAATAAGTTGTAAAAGACCCTACCCGAGCCTAGTTTGAAACGTAGTCGGGTAGGTGTAATGGGTGATTTTTGAGATCGCACAATTGCCTTAACTTGCAAAAGCTGTCTGCCGAGGCGGAATATTCGCCTGCAGGTTTCGCAGGCATTCACAGATGTTGGGTCATCTTTGTTTAAATTAGCCAAACGTTTAACGTCATCTCGGTGGCATACCTTACAAGGCTCATGAGCATTTTTCGCTTTGAGAAGGTTTGAAATTTGAGTGTCAAACTTTCGATTCTTTTGATGATGCAGAAGTTTAATGGCAGTCTGCCAATGGTTAGCAAACACTGGTAATCCCACATCTGAGGCAGGAAAGCAGTGACTATCTAAACCCAAAAATATTCTGCCCTGATACTCCTTTAAAAACCAATTGTTAAAGGCATCCTTAATCGCAGTAACAGTTTTATTTACCGAGTCATGAGCAGGTGCGAGGATATAGCATTTACTTGCACCTGCATAAATAACATTAGTACGTGGCAACTTAAGTTGAGATAGAAGCTGTTGCACAACTTCTTCTGTAATCAACTCTAGTAAGAAGCTTCTGGCCCTAAGAGATTTGAGGGCTCCATCGGAAGCAATTGTGTAAATGAAAGGTTGAATACCGGAAATCTCACCAGCTATTAAACAGAGGTCTTTAGCATTTAGTGTATCTCCTGAGGCAGACGCCACAGCTGCTGTCATCTTAACCAGATCAAAAAAAGAAGCGTCTGATTCTCCAAAACTTACATAAGAGCCATATTTCTCTAAAATTAGGCTAAGTAGTGAAAGATTTTTCCAATCATCTTCATTCGTATTTAAGGCATCTAAGACATTCTTGATTTCGAGCTTTAATGCTTCAAGGTCTGACGTTGCTTTTATTTTGCTAACGGGATAAGGAACCAGTGGGTCTGTATCTACAATCTTCCAAGCAGGCCAAAAGTTCTCACCTCCCCCTCCGTTCTTTAATTTGATTGAATCAAAAATAAGACGTAGAGGAGACAGCTTTGACTGCTCATTAGGCCAGCGAAAATGGTCTTGTGACTTTTGAATAGAAGATTCAAAAGCTGACGATACTGGATAGGATAGGTCAGAGTTGACCTCTTTTGCCAACCGTAGGAAAGCCTGCTGAAATACTTGTAAAGCAATTTGACTAGAGATTGCACTCATTATGATTATTTCTCATTACTGTCTTTATCCACAGAAAATCTTGTCTGCCTTGTGCCAGTTCACGGTAAGCGGATTTCTGTTGTGCTACCAATCGACTTTGTCAATAGTCGCACTCATAGAGACTCCTGTAGAAGTGCTCGCACCTGTTCCACCAGCACTTCGGGCACTCCATCGGTCTCCCCCTGTACCCATGGTCCACAACGCACTTCCAAAAACGGCTCACGCTGCAACACTTCGATCATGGTCTCTAACGTGCTGTGAATCACTGCAATCGGCTGTAAATTCCCCTGATTTCCACAAAACTTATGCCAGGGCTCAATCTCTTCAGGCTTTGAGCTAATAATCAAATAATGAGTACAAGCATCCAGAATCGATTGCTTTTCCGGTTGCACCATTCCCCCAGCATCCACAATCACCAACGACTTTTGTTGCCGCAGGTTACGAATCGCCTGCCCCTGATAAGGAAAAAATCGCTCTGTCAGAGTGCCTTTGTTAGCCAACTTAAATGCCTCTCGCTCGGATGCATTTTCCGGCAGCTCTAATGTCCAATTACCCTCACCATCCCATTGAGCGCGTTGCAAATACACATCCGGATAATCTTTAACCAAAGTTACAAACAACTGGTGAGACAAAACACTCTTGCCACTGTCCGGCGGCCCCACCACCAATAGAGCAGGCCCCAGCTTATCAGGTTGAATAGACGGTACTCCCAAATTTAAATCCTCAAGCGGGAGCACCTGCCCAACACTGACAAGTTTAGAATGAGTTGTCGTCACAACCGCCCCCAATCGTGGGTCAAAACAAGCAACCCACACCGTCGGATGACATTCATGCACCAGATACGCATAGAGCCAGACCGGAGCACGCCCAGAGAGCACCACACCCTTGCGTGGATCTAGACCCGCCGGTAAACGCAATGTTGCTAACTCTTGCGGTTCAATAATGCGATCGCGACTCACCAACTCAATAGTTACCAACTGATACGCCAATCCCTGAGTCGTTTGATGATGGCTCAGCGTCAGTTGAATCGAAGCATCGGCCACAGATCATTCTCCAAAGGCAAACATTAGATATAGAAACACAACACTTTAATGTCATTGAGATGTAGCAGATGCATTGTGGATTCTTTTCACCACTAATCTCGTTATATGGTTTCCTCTTGCCAATTATGCATACACTTTAGAAGAGGGGGCTTCAAAACCAGCTTTCGCTAAAGTTGTGATGGTATTTAACTACTTACCTACACCTGAACTGTTACATGAATTAGCCAAGGGACGATTAGCAGATCGACTGTTACGGGCAGTACGCCTGTGGGTATTGCTGCATCAGCTATATGGACCTGATGCTTGGGCACAGCAGCTACCACAGCCATTTCGCTATGGTGATTTGCGCACTCTTCTCTTTGCACCAAGCCATGGCCGTAGTGAAACAGCGAAGGTACCAGAGCTAACTGCCCATTGCGACCTTGATTGTTGTTGCCAGCGTTCCCTAGCAACCTGGTTAATGGACAGTGATCCTGCCTTTTCGTTAATAGATTGGCAGCAACAAATTATGTGTTTGAGCCATCTACCAAAAGCGGCCATAGACACCGCTTTGGCCGCCTGTCCATTCGCGACCGTGCATCGTTCGATTCGCAATGACTTATCCCATTTGGCCGATCTGGGCTGGCTGGCTGGGGAGAGTAAGGGACGGTTTCGTACCCTTGAGCCCCATCATTGGCCGCAGCTACAGATGCAGGCACCCATGCCGTTGGGTAATTTGTCAGTAGCACAGACCTGGGAGGTATTGCGATCGCTAGAGTCGATTTCGTTTGTGCAGCCCAATCTAAATGTAATTGTGCAATCTCTGTGGGAACAGCTGACCAGTCAACAGTCAGTGACCACTGTAGAGCCAGAGCGGCGTATCTTTATCCATCTAGATTACATCCTGTCGGAGGCGATGCAGGAGCAGGTGGATACACTGCAAGAACAAATCGAACAGCTATGGCGCAGTGGCGGCGGTGTTATTCAGTTTAACTATTGGCGTAGCCCGGAGGACACTGTACCGATTACGGTTTATCCGGTGTGTTTACATTATTCTCGACGGGCTAAATATCTCAGTGCCTATGGTGATGATCCAACCGGTGTATTCGGTTGGCATAATTACCGGTTAGATCGAATTACATCATCTCGATTGACGGTGTTTGTCTGGGGTGACCCCCAGGTCCCAGAATCGCTACGGGCGATGCGGCGCATGGGCCAATTACCAACGTCAGAAAATGTGAATGCGGCTTTGGACCAGGCCTGGGGGTTTAATTTTTATTTACCTCGTCGGTTATTAATTATGCGTTTTCCGTCTGAGTTTGCTCGGTGGTATGTTGAGCAGACTGAGCGACATTCTACTTTTCAGCCGGTTGACTATCAAGCATTGCCAGGGTTAATAAAACAGGCGATCGGGGATAGTGACGAGCAGGCAACAGTGCTGGATATTTTAGCTCGGCGCAATCCGCAGGATGCTTATTATCGGGCTTGGATACGCCTGGGGGATATTAATATTGTGATGCGGCTCCGGGATTGGCGGCCTAAAGGTGAGGTGATTGCCCCCCTGGCATTACGTCAACGGATGCAGGCAGAGGTGGATGCTGAGTTGAGGCATTATCAGGGTTGATGGGGCTAAACTAATGCAATGTCTGGTGCTGTCATCGGCTGCGCGACTGTGGGGCTGTGTTCTGTGGCAGGCTGAATAAAGGGGGTGAAAAGCTTTGTCAGAGCGGATTAGTGGCTTTTTGCTTGTCTTTGAGATCCGCGCAAGGGCTGGAAGGGTTATCAGTTCAATGTTTCGTAGGATTAAGGTACCTTGAAGAAGTGCACATTTACTGGGCTGAGAACTATAATGGGGTAGGTTCGCTCAAATGTACCTTGAAAACTAAATGCAGCCAACGTTTCAATGGGCTGCCGTCACAATAAACCACTTCCCCTCACGGGGATTGAAACGGCAATGTTTACCCGGCCTGGCGACACAGATGCCTACGTCACAATAAACCACTTCCCCTCACGAGGATTGAAACATGGAGGCTGGATGCGACATCGGGATGCTGGTCGGTCACAATAAACCACTTCCCCTCACGGGGATTGAAACCGAGAAATTACGAACGCTCACTTGGATGAAGCGAGTCACAATAAACCACTTCCCCTCACGGGGATTGAAACAATTGCTTTCAGTTTGGCGGCTGCTACCCGCTGCGTGTCAAAATCAACCACTTCCCCTCACGGGGATTGAAACTCATAGTCAAGGACAGACTTTAAGGGCTTATCCCGTCACAATCAACCACTTCCCCTCACGGGGATTGAAACCGTCCAAGAAAGCCTCTGTCGGTTATCGCGTTTCTGAGTACGTCACAATCAACCACTTCCCCTCACGGGGATTGAAACCCTAAGGCTAGAAACCGTGTTAGGTGCTAGATTGGCGTCAAAATCAACCACTTCCCCTCACGGGGATTGAAACGATGATGTCCTGTCCAGAAACGTGATAGTTAATCTTGTCACAATAAACCACTTCCCCTCACGGGGATTGAAACTACGAAACCTTTAGCGCAGAACAAATAGATAAAATTGTCGTCACAATCAACCACTTCCCCTCACGGGGATTGAAACTCTCTATTTGATTGGTGAGGCTAGCTGCACTGCCGTCACAATCAACCACTTCCCCTCACGGGGATTGAAACTGGAAGATGGAGCCGCCAAAACCATAGTGCAGACAGGTCAAAATCAACCACTTCCCCTCACGGGGATTGAAACAATCCACAGCGGCAAAGGGTGGGATAGACACGGCGTCACAATAAACCACTTCCCCTCACGGGGATTGGAACAGCTTGCTTGTGAGCTTTGTCGCTTATGGTCCAGGTCACAATCAACCACTTCCCCTCACGGGGATTGAAACGGACTACCAGAAAGCATTTAAAGAAATTTACACACGTCACAATCAACCACTTCCCCTTATGATTGCCCTGCTATATCGGAATCAGGCAACCAGGCATTTCATATAAGAAGCCCCCACGAACACTACGGCTCATGGAGGCTTCGGTTTAGATATAAAGGGTTAAGTAATACAGGATTCTGTCTACTTAGATATAGGGTTCGTGCTAGGAAGTTATTCCATACAGTGCTTTGCCTGTGAATTCACTGTATGCCGAAATGGTTTACATACATACCTTTGCCGCACAAGCCTATCGTCTGCTTACACAACCATCAATTTTTCCTAGCATGTGTCAGAGATCACTGTGGGATGAGCAGATAGGATATTAACTAAAGGGTTCTGACGTGGTTGTGCACTATTGCCCAGAGAATTGTAGCGTCGGGCGATTAGTCTAGTGAAGCTTTAAAAACAACAGCACCCAAAACAATCAACTGAAAAGTTCTCCTAAGTTCAACAAGACTTTTTAGAGTTGTTTTAATAAGGCGACCTTACTATAAACAGGGCTCTCTAGTGCCATTAAGAAGAGATATCAGTGAGTTGTTTGGGTGCTGTCTTTGATCCGTCAATTGATTCTACTGAGATATCTATTGTCAGACCTCCTTTCGTTATGGCCATAAGCCTTTCAGCTCATGTCCTTAGGATATTCCGATAATGCTTGAATGTCTCTTCTCTGATACAAACGTTAATGTTGTTATTCGTCATTGTTTTTCTTGTAAAACAGTGAGATAACTCTATGGTGTGATAAGTGATTGGGACATTTTGATTCGATCAGCTTAGCGGGTACTTTCTTTTTGGATACCGAGATACGCAAACGTCGAGAGTGATTCGGCGTTTGCGTACGTTCGATGAAAGTAAGACACCTTGTCAAGGTTATGCGCTAAACATTGACGGGCTGATTACGTAGATGAGTTGCTTGCTCAATTTGGGTTAACCATTGCCGCCAACAGAGACTGGCTAAGTGCTGCAACGTTTTCCCATATTTCTGTGTATCTTGGCGCAAGGCTGCAACTGTCACATCTGTGGTCGAGCCAATCTCACAAGCATGGCCAATAAACCATTTTCCCACTGTTTGAGTGATGACTTCTGGGTGAAACTGTAGGGCTAAGATCGTTTGCTTGTAGGAAAATGCTTGATTTTCATACTTAGCACTTGAGGCTAAGCGATCGCAACCATCGGGTAATGTAAAGGTATCGCCATGCCAATGTAAAACAGCATCGGCAGTCGCGAGGGGCTGTAAGACAGACTGATGGCCTGCTTCACTTAAGTTGATGGGGGACCAACCAATCTCTTTCCCTGCGCTTCCAGGGTAAACCTTGGCCCCCAGAACACGCGCTATTAGCTGGGCACCTAAACAAATTCCTAGGGTGGGCAAATCAGCCTCAAGTCGGTGCTTTAATATCCGAAGCTCATCCTTTAGAAACGGATAATCTTGCTCATCATAGGCTCCAATCGGTCCACCTAAAATAATCAGCAAATCGGGGCTAGCTGGGTCAAGGTTAGCTAAATTATCGGCCCCTGCGTCTAAATACTGAAGAGAATATCGCTGATCTTCTAAGACAGGGGCAAGGCTACCTACGTCTTCAAAGGCAATATGTCGAATTGCAATGGCTGTCTTCATGGTTCCTTTTTTGAAAACTTTTACGCGTTTTGGGTGTGTGTCTATCAAGAAGCAAGGTGTTGTCTTAGTCACATAAACCTGCTTGTGCAAAGCTGTCTGCCCCTGCTACAGAATCTAGCACTCCTAATTCCTTAGCCAGTTGAATGACATCGGAATAGTCAATTCTCAGCAGATCAACGTCTGCATTTGTCGCTGTGTCTTGGATGATTGTTCTGGCATTAGGAAAATTGATTTGCTGTAGCATAGCCCCCCATACATCTAGTTCTGCATCGGCAAACCAGCGGACAGGCTTGGGCAATATCTGGCTAAAGAACATCTGTTGCTCTAGTGACAAATTAGCGTACATACACTTGGCCAACTCTAGGAAAATACTATGGTGAGCCTTCTCGTCACGTAGGTGGGTATAAACAGTCAGCTGGTTCAAAGGCTGGATCTCCTTATCATACGCAAGCAGCGACAAATAATCGCTAACAAAAACCTCTGAAACAATAGCTGTAGCCATCTGAACAAGAAGCTTTTTCCATGGTTCTGAATAGCGTTCTTTTTCTTGCGTCATCTTTCTTACCAAGGTAAAACTTGGTAATTTTAAGTGTTGTAATTGACGATGTTCACGGGTGATATTGCAAGCATGCACAACCAGTTGAATGTGATAAGCTTCATCGACTAAGGTATCGCTAGCGATCAATTGGCTTGTCTCATCATCTACCCCTGGAACTTCCCGATAGAGAATATGATTACATGCTGGGGCAATTACCTTGGATTCAATATCAATTGTTTTTTCGTTATAGGCAATCCAGCCACAGGAAAGGACTTTTTGTCTAATTTCTGAAGGTGCAGCTAAAAAATCCGGGTGATCTTTAAATGGTAGCAAATCTAAACGAAAATCTTCTCGATTTGGGTTGAAGGCCATCTCGGATGATGACTCATATGCTACTTTCTTTTTAACTTGGCTAACCTGGGACCTAAGGTGCCAATTATGGGCCATTTTCTCCAATAGCATCCGAGAGTGAGAGATATCAGCTGAAGAGTCGGGCTTGACAGTTTGTGTTTTTGAGGGTTCAATTACTGAATTCATAGCGATTCCACTGATAAGCTTACGTTTCTAGCCGAGGGATTATCTAGCCAAGGGATTAATCGGCAGGTATAATCAACTTCAAGTGTTGTTTCCACTGCACGCTGAGGTGAGTAGATATTTATTACTTGTTGTTGATAGTTATAAAAGCCAATGGGAACTGGAAAACTCAAGTGTTTTAAACTACTTTCTTGGAGAGAATATTGTGCTTGAAGCAGATACCCGTTTTAGCTATTTCAAATCAGACAAACTAGCGCCAAAATTGATATGGAATGCTTCACCGTCTATCACCAATGCGGGTACAGATTTGACGCCCGCTGATTCGGCTTCAGCAATCCGGGATTGATCATTGCCGAGATGTACGCTCTCCACATTGTAGCGAGACGTATCTATTGCTGTTGCTAGATTATTTTCAGCAGCAATGCAAACTGAACAACCAGCATGATAAAAAGTAGCTGTCTTACTCATGATTCTTTCCTAGGTTAAGTATTGGGCGATGTGCGCCTATTGCTTAGGCTAAACGTAGGCAAACCATCTAGGAAAGGGGGCACTTTTTGGTGGGGTAGGCACTTTTTGGTTTAATTCATTGAACTATCTAGAGAAAAATTAGATAACAGATGCAAAGTAGCGCTCGAAAACTTGAAAATGTTCTTGGCTGCAAATGGTCCGTACCTGTCCTGCTTGCAGTGAGCAATGGTGTTATCCGGCCAGGGGCTCTGGAAAAGCATATCAACGGTATTTCGAAAAAAGTCCTAGCAGAGCGTTTGCGAAAGTTAAGGGCATATGGCCTTTTAAAAAAACACTCGTTTCCTGAAGTACCACCCCGTACGGAATATTCCATAACGCCATTAGGCCAAAAGCTCATTGATGTTATCCAACAAATTCAGTCTCTCAATACAGAACTTGAGGAGGAAATTATTAAGGGTATAAGAGAGAATGATTGATGCTAGAGCTAGACAGTATGTTAACCACCTGCTCTACCAGGCTCGTGGCTAGGACTGCTTACCTAAGTAATAGACCTGGTTACCCAGAATGGATGCGGTAACCAAGCCCACACTAATGGCGACTAGTCAAATACCAACTTTGAAGCCTTTTTCTTTTGTGTCTGCCCTTGTGTAGTGCAAATTGCTACATATTGTAGTAAGTTGTAAGTTGCCTCATCAAAAATAACTCACTTGTTCTGCGATAAAAGCTATGAATTACCATGGGACATCATGGCAGTCTCGGCTCACAGCCTCAGTGGGGCCGCTGACACACACATTGAATTATCAGGGTTGCTGATGCAACTTATGGAGTGCTAAACAGTCCTCACCGCACTTGTGTTCAGTGACTAGTCAGTCAGCGTGCATGCGTTAGAGGCTTATCAGTAGAAAGTGGGCGTGATCCATGAATCAGGCCCACTTCAATTAAAAAATAAAATATGATAATGACTCAATTTGATCAGGAGCAAGCTGCTGAATTATACGCATTAACATATAGCACTGACGATTGCGCGGCTACTATAGAAGCCTCCACGAACACTAAGGCCCATGGAGGCTTCGAGTTAGATATAAAGGGTGCCTAAATAAATTTAGGTCAGTAGTACAGTAGTCTGTTTACTCAGATATGGGGTTCGCTATAGGAGGTTATGCCATACAGTGCTTTGCCTGTGACTTCACTGTATGCCGAGATGGCACCTACCCATCCCTTGGCAGAATAACCCCATCGTCTGTTTACACAACCATCAAGTTTCCTTGGTTTGTGTCTGTGATCACTGTGGATGAAACTGATTGAGTATTGACTATAGGATTCAGCGCCTGTTTTGTGCCATTGCCCAGTGAGGTGTAGCGTTGGGCGATTGGTCTAGCAACGCTTTAAAACACAACAGCACCCAGAACGATCTACCTGAGGAATTCTTCTACATTTAACAAGACTTTCTAGATTATTATTTGAAGAGCTATCTTCACTATCAATAAGACTCTCTAGCGCAAGCAAGAAGAAATATCAGTGACCTGTTTGGATGCTGGTATTGATCCTTCAAACGATTCTATTGAGATATCGATTGTTGACCTCCTTTGTTGTGGATATAAGCTTTTCAGCTCATGTATACAGCATATTCCCAGGAGAGGTTTATGTCTCTTCTGGGATATAAACGTTAATGTTGTTGTTTTTTGTTTCTGGTTAGTGAACTCGGTCTATGGTGTGATGTAGCATCAACTAGTGCTCATTTTGAGTTTATCTGTCTAGAAATAGATAACTCCGTCGCAGATTAAGAATCCACGCTCCAATCAAAATACAAATGACGAGTCAAGGGCAGCTCCGTTGCCTAAATGGTGAAATGCCACTGGCAAACCAAAGGATTTTCGGCCCTGGTCGTGTCATGTAGCGCTCAGTCAGATAGCCCAGTTTAAGGCGTGAATGCAGGTGGGGAGCGTAATGTAGGCCAAGGATAGTAGTGATTTTGACCCGCCGCAGTCCCTTACCCATCCAAGGTGCTGTCCCATGGCCTATAATTGACCCAGAGATTAAAGATCGGTTGGTAGCTTTTGTTTTTAGTATTAACGAGTTTTATCGTTTTTCCATTGACATTTCCCTTCTCGAAACTTCCCTCTACATATCCCCTAAGTTTTGGAGAAAATCCATGTCAATCTATGTAGGCAATCTGTCCTATGACGTTACAGATGCTGATCTAACGACTGCATTTGCAGCCTATGGAACAGTCAAGAGTGTTCATCTGCCCACTGATCGTGAAACCGGTCGCATGCGCGGCTTCGGTTTTGTCGAGATGAGTACAGATTCTGAAGAAGAAGCTGCCATCGAAGCACTAGATGGTGCAGAGTGGATGGGGCGTGATCTAAAGGTTAATAAAGCTAAGCCCCGTGAAAATCGCGGTGGCGGTCGCAAAAGTTGGTAAAAACTTTTCCCATGGCTATTGAATATATGACGTCCAGTCATTCGTAGCTGTTTGGTTGTAAAGGTTAGCTCTAACTAAAAGGGTTCAGGTAGAAGTACCTGAACCCTTTTATGTATCAGTTGTACGGGATGCACTCAGCACCCAATCTTGGTTAACCCTGACTAGCCCCCTGCTCCATCAGCGGACAATGGACTTATTACGCGCATCAAGGCAAAACTTTCTGGAGGTTATCGATAGCCTTAGTATGAGCCTCCCATCTCCCCATCCCCCTTTGATCCTGGGCAAACCTAAGCCACAACGTACTAATCGAGCAGCTTGCCTATACTTCCATATAAGAAGCCCCCACGAACACTAAGGTTCATGGAGGCTTCGGGTTAGATATAAAGGGTTAAGTAGTACAGTGTTCTGTCTACTTAGATATAGGGTTCGCTATAGGACGTTACTCCATAGTTTGCTTTGCCTGTGAGTTCACTATATGCCGAGATGTAGCATATGCCCTCCTTTGCAGGATACCCCCACCGTCTCCTTATATAACTATCAATTTTTTCTGATTGGTGTCTTAGATCACTGTGGCACGATCAGATGAGGTGTTCACTAAAGGACTCCAGGGATATTTGTTGCTACTGTCCGACGACTGAGGCTATCGGATGATTCTCTAGTAAAGATTTAAAGTGCTACAGCACCCATAACAATCACCTGAAGAGTTCTTCTAAATCTAACAAGACTTTTTAGAGTTGTTTTATAACAGGTGAGCCTACTATAAACAGAGCTCTCTAGTACCAGTAAGAAGAGAATCAGTGAGTTGTTTGGGTGCTGTCTTTGATCCGTCAAACGATTCTGTTGAGATATCTATTATTAGACCTCCTTTCGTTATGACTAGGGCTTCTCAACCCATGTCCTTAGAATATTCCGGCGATGTTTGAAAATCTCTTCTCTGATACAAACGTTAACGTTGTTTTTGTCACTGTTGTTCTTGTCAATCAGTGAGATAACTCTATGGAGGCGTTATGTTCAAGTTGGGGATAATAAAAAGCCCCTACCGATAGGGCAGGGACTTAAAGTGTACGTATTTAGAAGAGAGGCAATGCCTGAGTGCGGGTGTCTAATGCCTTAGACGTCATACACGCGAGCTTCAGCAGCGCCAGGATTCTCGGCACAGTAGCGAACAAAGGCTATGGTGGGATTGACCTTTTGGTGACCCGCTTTCGCCGTTTGCAATTCTTCGACGGTTTCCCAGGCAAGAGCTACCTCAATGCTCTCGGGGCCTTGCATCTCAGTGAGGCGACGGGCATGTTCGAGTGCGGCTTGGAGTTGTGTTTCAAATGCTGATTTTGATGATGGTGCCTTTAGTGGTGTAGAGGTTGTAGAAGCTGTTGTGGGTGTAATAGTGGTGTTAGCCATGGTAAGAACTACGTTTTAAGAACTACGTTGGTGATGGACTGTTGGTAGCTCGCACACTGCCTGTCATTTTAGCGACTGTAAATCTACCCACATATAAGTTTCATCTCTAATTGGCTAACTTTGGCTAACTTTCTTTACCTACTAACTTTCTTTACCGATCTCAGGGGATCACAATCCCTTTAATCCACTATCCGTCAACAAGTTTAGGATTTTCTCATCACCTTAGATCGGCCAGGGTCGTAAAATACTAAAACTTGAGCGTTAAATCTGGAGGAGAGGGTGTGTCTGACTCGCGGGCAATTGAACGTTCCGCCGACTGGTCGTGGCCATGGTGGCCGCTGGTGCCGTTATATCCCTATGGTCAGCGACGCACACTGCGCCGTGAGGTAATCGCTAACCAGGTTTGGACCTTTGACCAAATGCAGGGCATCTTGTATGTGGTGGTGCCCATTCGCATGACGGTGATCCGGCTGGCTGCCGGAGGTTTGCTAGTCTATGCGCCCGTTGCTCCTACCCCCGAATGTATTCGTCTGGTCCATGAGCTTGTGGCTGAGCATGGCGATGTAAAGTACATTATTTTGCCCACCGTCACTGGGTTAGAGCACAAGGTATTTGTAGGACCCTTTGCTCGCAAGTTTCCTTCAGCTCAGGTATATGTTGCGAAACATCAATGGAGCTTTCCGCTGAATTTACCCCTCAGCTGGCTAGGCTTTCCCATGGGTCGTACCCATTGGTTACCTGAGAGTCCTGCTGATGCTCCCTTTGGTGATGAGTTCGATTACCGTGTGCTCGGTCCCGTCAATTTAGGGGTTGGTCCCTTTTCAGAAGTAGCCCTGCTGCATCGGGCGTCTAAAACATTGCTAGTGACTGATTCGGTGGTTTCAATTCCAGCGGAACCGCCAGCAATTGTGCAGCTAGATAGCTATCCGCTGCTGTTTCATGCCAAGGATAGTGCTGCTGATCACCTGGCAGATACGGCTGAAAATCGCCGTAAGGGTTGGCAACGTATTGTTTTGTTTGCCTTCTACTTTCGCCCCGATGCGCTTAAAGATCCTCAATGGTGGCGGGTTTTACGGGCGGCTAAAACGGCATCTGATCGGTCTAAGCGGGCTTATTTTGGTTTATATCCCTTTGATTGGCACCCCCACTGGCAGCGATCATTTGAACGCCTGCGGGGGAATGGCAGATTGATGGTTGCGCCGGTTTTGCAGTCTTTGATTTTTAACCGGTGTGCAAAAGTGGTTTTAACTTGGGCTGATGAAGTCTCCCAGCTGTCGTTTGAGCAGATAATTCCTTGCCATTTGAATGCACTGATTAAGGCGGATGGGCACACATTCCGCCAGGCATTCTCATTTTTGGAGGCAGAGAACCGGGCTGGACGAGGGGGTGATTTGCCAGAAGCAGATTTTGATTTGTTGAATCGTATCAGCCAGCAGCTAGAACGTATCCGCGTTATGCCTCCGCCTGGGCCGTAGCCCCCGGTTTCTGGCGGAAAATCAGGGCGGTATAGATTTGAAACGCGGTATCCCAGTCGCTAGGCTTACGCCGCTGTAGATCCAGATAAACTGGCATATAGGGCAGTAAGGGCACCACTTCTAAAGCGCCCTGGCCAAAGTTGCTAAAGTCTTCCCACACCGGGCATTCAGTTGTACTGGTGATTTGCTGCATGAGGCCATTCCAACGAATGCGGGTGGATGTGAGATTCGTTTGGTCAGGCACTAGGGCAACGCTATTGCGGAATTCGTAGGTGCGATCGCAAATCCGCAAAATACTCTTCCGCCCATGTACATGCAAATCCATCACCTGGACATAGTCCTGAACCTGCACTTTGTCCTTGGTTTTACCCCAAGGTCCCTTTTCCGTAATGCGCTCAAAGACTGGCAGCTGAGCCCGAATAATTTGAGTGACCTCAGACCAGTCAAACTGCATTGAGCCCATCTGACCAGTTGGACTCTGGCATACAATCACTGGTTCCGGTGCGATCTCGCGAAAATGCTTAATCTGAAACACCTGCACAGTTTTTAGATCGTCAATGGTTGACCATAACGTTGGCACACCTACCGCCTGCAACGCCTCACCGTAATATTGCATTTCTCCAATGGGGCCGCTGCGCTGCAATCGCATGCCCCGCTTAGGTAGCTGCAGTCTTGCCATATACGGGTCAATGCGTAAAACGTCGGCGAGTCCCATGGCCGCTTGCTTAGCATCCTGCGGTGGTGTAATCACCAGTACCCCTGGCTCATCACTGCCCAGCACCGCCTTTGCTTCATTGAGAGCTGCTTGACGGCTAGCCTCCCGTGCTTGCTGCACACGCTTTAATCCGGCACGAGCCTGTCCCATGAGCTTAGGATTATTCACCCGTTTGAGAAAGGTGAGATAGGTTTTCTCCGCCGCATCCCACTGTAGTGTGCCTTCGTGCAATCGCCCGATCGATAGCAACATAAACGGATCTTTAGGAGCCGCCTTACGCCACTGCTTAAGCAATTGACTGGCACGACGATAATCCTGGGCTTCAAGGGCTGTAGTGACAAGTTGATGCATAGGTTGGCGGTTGCGACGGCAAATGAGCCAAAAATCTTTCCCATTGTAATCATGGAAATCGGTAGGAGCATCCCCCTGAGGAGTGCCTGGTCAGGATAATGGCTTGTGAATGCCACCAATGAAGCAGAAACCTTGTCTAAAATAAGGCAAGGTACATCGGCATTCCCCATGCGCAAATTCCCGTTTCTGACTCAGCTGTTAACGACCAGCCTCATGGGTATTGCCATTGGTTTGGTGGTGGGCTGGAGAAAACAGGCATATACAGAGAATGCCCCATCGGTGGCGCAGGCAGTCGTTGTGCCCATGGAATTTTTGGTGTTAGCTGGGGGTGGGGCTGCTTACTACAACGAAATTGCCCTGGAGAAAAACGTACGTTACTTTCAACGCACTCTCAATACCCTCAAAATTGACATCAGCAGTGTTCGCCAATATTTTGCTAACGGCAATGATGGTCAGCCCACCGTTCGCTACATCAACCTTGTCGGGCAAGAGCAGTTTAAGCCTCCAGAAATTGACAGTCTGGATGGTGCTGCCACCGTTGATAATGCTCAAAAATGGTTTGACGATTTAGCCAATAAGTCTTCACCATGCCCAGCATTTTTCTATTTCACTGGCCATGGTGCTTATAACAGCGAGAATCCCGATAACAATGCGATGATTCTCTGGGAAGAGAAATTGGTTTCAGTGCAACAACTGGGCGGTTGGCTCGATCAGCTATCATCCGATCAACCCTTTGTGGCAATGATGGCCCAGTGTTTTTCAGGATCCTTTGCTAATCTCATTTATGAACAGGGTAATCCTGAAAATCCTGTTGCTTTACAAACTCGCTGTGGTTTCTTTGCCACCGTCGCTGAGCGGCCATCGGTGGGCTGCACGCCCGCAGTGAATGAGGCCGATTATCGTGATTACAGCTCTAGCTTTTTTGCTGGATTAAGCGGTGTTGACCGTGTAGGCCAGCCAGTGGCATCGGCTGACTATAATATCGACGGAACAGTCGCCTATGCTGAAGCCCACGCCTTTGCAAAAGTGGATGAAGAGACCACTGACTGGCCCGTGTCTACCTTAGAAGTGTGGTTGCAAAAACAAGCCAGCAAAGACAAGATTGCTGAGGTTTTGGCCCGGCCTATGGATGACATTCTGAACCAGGCTGAACCCCATCGCCAGCATGTAATTCGTGCGCTGAGTGAGAAGCTTTCTCTGGATCTAAAACAGTCCTATTCTAGTCAAATGCCCCCGATTGATTTTGAATCTGTTACCGGTGCCTACTGGGTGCGTTTAGGCATGGAACTGGTCAACATCTCAATGATGCAACAGATTCAGCAGGGCGATCAAGATGACTTAAAACTAGTGTTAGAACAAATTACGAACTGTGAAAACAGCAGTATTGCCACACCACAGTCGTAGGGGCGCTGGGGCTTATCCGTTTGAAGTATTTGTCTGGCAAATAGTCCAGATATCTTTCTATAAGAAAATATTATCAATTGATTTTAAGATTGACATTTTACAAATCATGATAAACCGCTAATCATAGGAATTAACCTATCAACCATTCCAGCAGATAGCTCCTGTGGTTAAGCTGACTGGTTGGTACTCATCCTTTCAAGAATCTGGGCGTTTACGCGACAGTTCGCAGTACTGATCCAACGGTTCCCGGCAATCTGTCGTTATATCTGGGATTAAGACTGCTTCGCTCGCCTGACCATTTACCTTCTAACTATTATGGAATCCTTATCGGCATCAAAGTCCCCTCGCTGGAGCAGCTGGTTCAGTGGCACCCACGTTGTACGCTTCTTAGAGCTGATACAAGACTTGATTGTGATTTCTCTCTGCATTGGTTTGTTTAGCTTTATGGTGATGCAGCTACGAGAGATGTTTTTGTCACTGTTACCCCCTTTGAATTTCCCTCAGGTCACCGCCGATATATTGTTCCTGCTGATCCTGGTAGAACTGTTTCGGTTGTTGATTATCTACTTGAAAGAGCACCGTGTTTCTATTGGTGTGGCGGTGGAAGTCTCGATTGTGTCAGTGTTGCGGGAAATCATTGTGCGGGGCATTTTGGAAACCCCGTGGGTGCAGGTCATGGCTGCCTGTTCTTTTCTGCTCGTGTTGGGGACTTTATTGGTGGTCCGTGCCTGGATTCCGCCCACATTTGATGGCATTGACCCTGAGCAGCAGGTGTCTCGTCGTCATCGGATACGCTTTGCCAAAAAGTTAGCTGAAATGGAAAACAAACTGGATGCTGAATTACGACAGTCTTAACTGGGCAGATGCGAGAGATTGGCAGCTCAATCTTGTCGAGAGCTGCCTGGATTCGACAACAAGCACTGATCTAGTTCGCGACGATGTTTAGTGTTTTTAGACATTTATCAACAACACTGCTCCAGCTTGATGGATATGGGTACTAATGCTCGGAGCAGCCATAACCAAATCGGCGGCTTAGTTGTGCTTGATTGCCAACTGGCCGCCATACTCAATGGGGATTTGACTTTCAGCAGCTATTCCCTTGATCTCGCTATAGAGTTTGATGTATTCCAGGGCAGAGTTTTCCCAACTAAAGTTTTCTGCCATGGCCCGCTGCTGTAGTTTTTTCCAGAACGGCTTGTACTGGAAGCCTTCCCAGGCACGTACCATACAGGTAAACAAATCTAACGGCTCATAGCGGTCAAAACAGTAGCCGGTACCAGTGCCAGTGACGGGGTCGTGATGGCTAACGGTATCCACAAGGCCACCTGTACGCCGCACAATCGGTACACAGCCATAGCGCATCGCAATCATTTGACTGATGCCGCAGGGCTCAAATTTTGATGGCATTAGGAAGGCATCAGCGCCAGAATAGATTTTTTGGGCCAGCTGGCTACTATACATCAAATAAACTGATACGCGACCGGGGAAACGGTTGGATAATTCCCAAAGCTGTGTTTCGTAATGGCGGTTTCCAGAGCCTAAAAGTACGAGCTGTGCATCGGTATAGGCCAAAAATCGATCCATCGTCTGCAAAATTAGGTCGATACCCTTTTGCTCGACTAACCGGCTAACCAGACCAATGAGAAAACGCCCGTCGTTAACTTCTAAGCCCATTTCTTCCTGGAGGGCTTCTTTGTTGAGAGCGCGTTTTTCTAAGGTTTCTGCTGTATAGGTCTGGGTAATTTGCGCATCGGTTTCAGGGTTGAACTCATCGAGGTCAATACCGTTGACGATGCCGCTCAGTTTCTCACTGATGTAGGACAGCAGTCCTTCTAATTTCTCGCCGTATTCTTTGGTTTGGATTTGTTGAGCATAGGTGGGAGAGACGGCATTCACCCGGTCGGCATATAGTAGGGCGGCTGCCATGGTGCTGTCACCCTTCATGTACCAGGGACACCAGGTGATTTTGTCGAGTTTCCAGCGCCAGGGGCCTTGATAAGCCAGATTGTGAATGGTAAATACAGTGGAAATTTCAGGGGATTGATGCATCCAGACTGGAATCATGCCCGTGTGCCAGTCATGGCAGTGAATGATATCGGGTTTCCAATGGTTCCAGCAAAATTCGGCAGCACCGTTGGCAAAGAAGGTAAAGCGCCAATCTTCGTCTGGAGTGCCGTAAATCTCATTGCCATCAAAGGCAGGATGACCAAATAGGTATAGCGGAACTTCTGATTTTGGCAGTGTGGTTTCGTACACTGCAAAGGCATTGAACATGGCATACCCCCACCAGGTGGGCTCGTCGGGGATCTCTACCTTGTCTCCCATAAAGCCGTAATAGGGCATAAATATGCGCACGTCGTGCCCCATGGCGCGCAGTGTTTTGGGTAATGTGCCGACCACATCTCCCATGCCACCGACCTTTGCTAAAGGTGCGGCCTCTGCTGCCACAAATAAAATTCGCATCGCGTTCCTATTGCCCCGATGAAAAACCCATCTTCCACGGGATCAAGTCTAGAGGGGGATTGGATTTGTGCATAGTGTTTAAGCCTACGGAAGGGCAAGTAAACCAATCAATTCTTAGGGACGTTGCAGGCAACGCCCCTAAGAATGTAGACCGCTCGACTATGGACGAATGCGCAATTAACGGTTTTCAGCGTTGATCGTATCCAAAATTGCTTGGGCACCGGCATCTCTAGCTCGCTTAGCCAAAGTAGTTCCCATTTCATCCGCTGTCGTCACAGGACCTGAGATTTCATCCTTCACCACTGTCTGACCATCCAGGCTAGCGACGATACCGGTCAGTGTGAGAGTATCTCCCTCAATCACGGTGTTCACACCAATGGGGACCTGACAGCCACCTTCTAGCTCCCGCAGGAATGCGCGCTCTGCGTAGCAACGCTGGGCAGTGGGTAAATGCTCCAGTGTTTTAATAACCGCCAGAATATCGTCGTCACCGCTGCGGCACTCGATACCCAGGGCACCCTGGCCCACAGCATGCAGAGAAACATCGGCAGGAACCACTTGCTGAATGCGATCAGCCATGTCCAGACGCTTTAAGCCCGCGACAGCCAAGATAATGGCATCGTACTGGCCTTCATCGAGTTTACGTAGACGGGTATTTAAGTTGCCGCGAATATCTTTAAATTGGAAAGACGGGTAGTGATGACGCAACTGGGCGAGACGACGTAAGGAAGACGTCCCAATGACAGCGCCTTCAGGTAGCTGATCCAGGTTTTTACCCGCATGCTTCTCGTGGGCAACCATGGCATCGGCGGGGTTTTCTCGCTCGGTCACGCAGCCTAGCATTAGTCCTTCGGGTAGGCGAGTGGGTAAGTCTTTCAGAGAATGAACGGCACAATCAACGGTGCCGTTGAGCATGTCGTCCTCAAGTTCTTGGGTAAAGAGGCCCTTGTCGCCAATTTTAGAAAGGGAGACATCGAGAATTTTGTCCCCTTGGGTTTCCATAGTTTTAACTTCGAAGTTAATCTCAGGAAAGCGTTTTTGTAGCTCACCCTGCACCCAGTGGGTTTGCACTAGGGCAAGCTGACTTTTACGAGAACCAATCCGAATAGTGCGGGTTGCTACATTTGGGGACATAGTTAACAGATTTGTTTTATGGTTAGACAGCCAGCAAAGGCCTGCTGACAAAAGATTTACACAAGATCTTAAGGTTACAGCACGGACGACCGCTCACGGTTGCAAAGCAGCGTAAGTACAAAGTTCTGTAAATGAGTGTTTATTTTAGTTTACGAAAGCGGCATTGGTTTCGATGCTTGGGTCAGCGACTAGTGGGTAGTTTAGCTGTCCTTACATTAATGTCGTTGCCAGCCTATGGTCAGCGTTTAGACCCGGTGCTGCTGGATGCATTTCTGAGTGATCCGTTGGAGGAGGAACCACGGGATCCGTTGCTACCGACGGCGGTGGTGGACCGTCCCCTGAGTCCTCTAGAACTTTACGCTCTGGAACTGGCGCTATTTCAACTGGATGCCGAGGCTCGGGCACTGCTGCTGGCGGAACAGCCTGATGAAGCGTTTGAACTCTGGATGCGTGAGGTGCAACTACGTCGTGTATTTGGCCTTGAAGCAGAATTGGAAGCGTTGAGCCGTATTGGTCAGCAGGCTTGGAATTCGCAGCGATCGCAAGAGGTCCGTTTAATGTCGGTGCGGCTGGAGCGGATTTGGGAAGCAGAAAAGGAATCGGCCACCTTAGAACGGGTGGAAACCATTGCGACGATTGCTCAGACGTTGCGGATGCGGGACACGTCCACGGAGATTTATCAGCAACTGATCGACATGACCGCAGCGGATACGCTGACTCAGCAGGGGTGGGTGGTGGTGCTGGCGGCCCACTATTTACAGTGGTTTGATTTTGACAATGCGGCTCAGCTATATACCCAGTTAATTGACAGGGCTGACATCCAAGGCAACACCCTGGAGCATACGCAATATTTAAAGGATCTGATTTATAGCTATCAGCAAGCCAAAGACTATGCCCAAGCACTGCCAGTGCAAACCGAGTTGCTAAGACTGTATAGAACGACGGCTCAAAATGATCGCGAACCCCCCCTAGAAATTGATATGGCTCGTAATTTTCGAGCCATTGGGGTTTATCCCCAGGCGCTGCAATATTACAACCTGGCCTACGTGACAGCCCAGAGCCTACAGCTGTATGGTCATGTGAGTACTGTGCTGAAAGATTTGGGTGATTTGTATGCCGAGCAAGGCCTGACCAATGAAGCGCTCACCATGTATAACCTGCTGGTCAGGGCTGAGCAGCAAGCGTATAACCAGCACGGCATTTTAGAGGCCTATGACCGCCTGGGACAGCTATACCTGAGCATTGATGATCGCGACAATGCTTTGGTTGCTTTTCGTGCAGGGCTGGCGTTTTCGGAGTCCCTTCAATACCGTGAAGCCTACTTTAGAGGTGAGGTGGCCAAGCTCAGTTTAGACCGTACCCCAGAGGACACTGTTGAGGCTGAAGAGACTGAGCCCACCCTGGGGGACTCTTTAAGGGAGGAACTCAAGGATAATCCTCCTTTTGATGTTGCTCCGGTGGAAATTGAGCCCCCCGACGATGGCGAGCTAAGTGAAGAAGATCTCACGGAGGATGCAATCCCTGAGGAACTACCTGAGGTGGAAGTGATCACCGACGAAACCATTGATGTTACGCCCGAGGAGCCTACACCTGAGGCCCCACCAGCACCAGGGTCAGATAATTAAATCAGCAGTTTTAAGCCAATTGCCCCCAGTAGCACGAGGACAATCTGCCGAAAGTTAGCGGCATCAATATATTTAGATAGCCAAATCCCGAGGCCTAAACCTGCGACAAAGAACGGTGCTGCATATTCTACCTGGGTGAGTAGGGCGGCGCTGAAATCGCCTTGCCAGATGTGGGTTGCGATCGCAACCAACGACAGCACACAAAACACCCCCGGTAAGTTGCCCTTAAACTGCTCAGGGCTCCACTGATTGCAGTTGCCATAGATCACAATCGGCGGCCCACCGATATTAAAGGCCCCTGTCAAGACGCCCGAGGCTGCACCAAAGGCATAGGCCCAGGGGCGTCCGGTCAGTTCCGGTAGCGATAGCTGTAGCCATGAGTAACCAACATAGGCCAAAACCAGAACACCGAGCGCCTGTAGCGCCAAATGCTCTGGGACATAATGCAGGCCCATAACGCCCACTGGAATTGTCACCAGGGCAGCCACCGATAAATGTATGATCCGGGACCATTCAAAATTATCCCGGTAGTACCACCAGAGGACGACGTTGCCAATCAGCCCCACGGCGATCACTAAAGTCACCGCCAGCTGTAGGTCCATAAAAAATGGCAGCAATGAGACTGCTACCAGGGCAAACCCAAACCCTGTCAGGCTCTGCACTAGAGACGCCAGCCCCACAATTAAACCAATCCAGAGACTGTCAGCCATACTCGCATTGAGGATGTCCATAGGGTCCCGCCATGATTACGTACTTCTAAATCTTACTGATTATTAAGAAAAATGTTGTGATGTAAATCTTAGCTTTTCAGCCTAATGTGCTGGCTACTGATGTAATTTACGAGTTTAAGTGCTAAATGGTTGAATATACAACTAGTGAAGTGTGACTTAACCATGGCGGCAACCTACGGTACCCCTAAAGAAATTGCTCGTCAGATGACCAATCACTGTATTGCCATGCGATTACGACAAATCAATCGTATGGTTACGCGTCTCTATGACGAGGCTTTGCGCCCCTTAGGCTTAACCGTTAATCAGCTCAACATCTTAGCCACAATTATTAGTCGGGGGCCAATTGCCCCTGGCCAGCTAGGGCAAATGCTCGGCATGGAAAAGTCCACCATTAGCCGCACCATTGACCGCATGCAGAAACATGGTTGGATTGAGATTGGGCCTGGCAAAGACAAACGGAGTCAGTTCCTCAAGGCCACGCCCCAAGGTCGGCGACTGTTACTCACAGCAGCCCCGATATGGCATGAGCTTCAGGCCAATGTGCTAGACTCCACCGCTGAAAATGCAGGATTACTGGCTGCATTTGGCCTTACAGCACCTAAAACTGAGGAAAACCAACAAGAAGATCCAGATGACTTCTACAGCGATGAATTTGCTACGGATTTCTATTCTTAATACTGTAGGGGCGTTCCATGGAACGCCCCTACAGTAGGTTATTCATTCGCTAGCGCCATCGCCTTCTGCTGCATTGTTTTAAAGATGTTGTAGAACCCATTGGCTCGCGATGGCGTGAGGCTCACATCCAGTTGGGTCTCTTTTATAAAGTCGGGTTCCAACTGCACGATGTCGTGAGGTGGTATTCCCTTGAGACCCTCAATCAATAAGGCGACCAGACCCTTCGTAATTTGTGCATCTGAATCACCTTGAAAACAAACATTGCCCTCTTCATCTGCATTGGCAAGGATGTAAACCTGTGAGACGCAGCCTTTTACCTTATTTTCAGGTGTCTTAGCATCTTCAGGAAAACCCTCTAGACGTTTGGCGTACCACAACAACTGCTCGTAGCGACGTCGCGGGTCTTGAATCCGTTGAAAACGTTTGACAATTTTGTCTAAGGCGGGAGGACGAGCGGAATTAACGGACATCTGCAAAATGCGATTTTTTTGCCATTACGAATGTCTCTAGTGTAAACCGCTCAAGTCTCTATCAAGGCTTTATTGCTCAATAAGGTAGGATTATTAGCCGCCATTTGCCTGTCAATCACCGTTTTCCTTGTTAATCATGAAACGATTGGCAACAGTCTCAGGCTGTAGCGCTGACAAAATCACATGGTCTGAGTCGGTGACGATCACGGCCCGTGTACGCCTGCCGTAGGTGGCGTCAACCAGTTGTCCTGTGTCGCGGGCATCGCCAATCAATCGTTTGATCGGTGCAGATTCGGGGCTAACGATGGCAACTACCCGATTGGCAGATACGATATTGCCAAAGCCAATGTTGATAAGCTTAATATCCATAAGTTCAAAAGCAAGCATCTAGAGCACAAAATTGCAAAAGCAGCAACAGCTACCATGCTTAATAATGCGCTCGTTTAAGTGCGTAAATGACTAAATCCTAGTACCGAAATGTTAACTAAAAAAATAGGAATTAAACATGAGAAAAATGAGGCCTAATGATTGAGAATGACGAATTCTTCATGGATTTACTGACCTCCAGTGTGCTCGCTTCTTAAGGAGCTTGAATAAAAAACAGGTAAATCTTTCAAAAATATCCAAATTTGCTGATAACAGAGGATAAAGAGTGCAACCGGTTGATATAACAACCCTTAGAGCCATTTGTAGTGAATTGTCTTCCGAATGGTTGCCTGCTCGCTGTGAACAAGTTGTGCAACGAGATCGTAATACTGTTTGTCTTGGACTGCGGACATTTAATCGACGTGGATGGCTGACAATTTCTTGGCATCCTCAGGCGGCGCGTATCCACATTGGGATGGCTCCTCCAAAACGGCCTGACACCTTTACCTTTAGTCAGCAACTGAAACATCAGTTCAGTGGACTTGCCTTAACGAAGATTAATTTTCTTGCCCCTTGGGAGCGTGCTGTTGATCTGCAATTCGCTCGGCGTCCTGATGAGCCTGCAGAATGGCATCTCTATGTGGAAATTATGGGTAAGTACAGCAATGTTTTGTTGACCAATGCCCATCAGGAAATTGTGACCGCTGCACACCAGGTGAATGAGCAGCAATCAAGTGTTCGCACTATCCGCACAGGGGGGCGATACAAGCCACCGCCGGCCATTGTGGGGACGTTGCCCCGTTTAGACGAGCCATGCACTGACTGGCAAGAACGGATTAGCTTGGTGCCTGGCAAGCTCAGCAAAATGATGGTGAAAAGCTATAGCGGTCTAAGTACAGCGTTAGCAAAACAACTAAGCCGAGCAGCTGGTCTAGACCCAAATCAAACCACCGATAGTTTGACAACTGATGATTGGCAGCAACTCTATTTGCAATGGCAACGCTGGCTTCAATGTCTAGGGAAAAATGACTTTCAACCAGCCCATGCCGATCAGGGGTACACGGTGTTGGGCTGGACGCAATCATCACCAGGGTTTGCTGGTTCTATCCAACAGCTGTTAGATGATTACTACACGACGCAGCTCAACCAGCAGACATTTACGCAAGTCCATCACCAACTCACTCAAAAGATAAAAGGTCTGACGAAAAAACTGCGGCAGAAAGCGGCTAATTTCCATCAGCGGCTAGATGATTCTGACCAGGCCGAGGGCCATCGTGTGCAGGCAGATTTGCTGATGGCTTATCTGCATGAGTGGCGACCGGGCATGACATCAATCCAACTTCAGGATTTTGACTCGGGCAAACCCGTTATTCTGGCACTAAACCCCGAAAAAACTGCGGTGCAAAATGCCCAAGCATTATATAAGCGACATCAAAAATTAAAGCGCACCCGTCAGGCCGTCATGCCTTTGCTCGCAGAGGTAGAAACGGAGCTGCATTATCTTGAACAGGTAGAAGCCGCCCTCAGTCAAACCCCTCGATACACCATGACTGACGATCTCGCCGCCCTTGAAGAAATTCGAGATGAGTTGGTGCAACAGGACTATATAGCCGATCCGCACCAACGCCAATGGAAACAACAGGGACGGGGACGGGAAGAGAAACTGCCCAATTTCTATAGATGCCAAACTCCTAGCGGGACTGAAATATGGGTGGGACGCAACAATAACCAAAATGAGGCTTTGTCATTTAAAGCGGCCAATGACTATGATCTATGGCTACATACTCAAGAGATTCCGGGTAGCCATGTGTTGCTGCGTTTAGAGCCTGGTGCTGAAGCCAGTGATGAAGACCTGGGCATGGCAGCCAATATTGCGGCCTGGTTTAGTCGAGCCCGTCAGTCGGAGCAGGTGCCGGTGGTTTACACCAAACCCAAACATGTTTATAAACCTAAAGGCGCTCGCCCAGGCATGGTGATTTATAAGCATGAACACGTGCTTTGGGGCCAGCCGCAAAAGGCAAAAGCGTATTTGGAAAAGCAGGGAGATGAGTGATGAGTTTTGACCCACCGTCCCAACGTCTGCACCCTCTTAGTGTGGCTCCCATGATGGACCGCACGGATCGTCATTTTCGCTATTTCATGCGGCAGATTACGCAAAAAACGCTGCTATATACCGAGATGATTACGGCTCAGGCGATTCTCCATGGCGATCGCACCAAGCTTCTGGGGTTCGATCCCCTCGAAAAACCCCTTTCTTTGCAGATTGGGGGCGATGACCCTCAGCTTTTGGCCAAGTGTGCGCAGATTGCTGAAGATCTGGGGTATGACGAGGTCAACCTGAATGTGGGCTGCCCTAGCAATCGGGTGCAAAGTGGTAACTTTGGGGCCTGTTTAATGTCGCAGCCAGAGTTGGTGGCGGATTGTGTCGCGGCGATGCAGGCTGTGGTCGATATTCCGGTGACGGTGAAGCACCGCATTGGCATTGATGATTGCGATCGCTACGAAGACATGGTCAGATTTGTGACCACCGTAATGGCAGCAGGCTGTCATCGCTTTACTGTCCATGCCCGTAAAGCATGGCTCCAGGGACTGAGCCCCAAAGACAACCGCACGATTCCCCCCCTACGCTATGACGATGTTTACCGTCTTAAGCAAGAGCATCCCGAATTGTGGATTGAAATCAATGGCGGTATCAAAACCCTAGAAGAGGCTGACACCCATCTACAGCAAGTGGATGCTGTGATGATTGGTCGCGCTGCCTACGATACCCCTTACCTATTTGCCGTTGCCGATCGAGATATTTATGCAGCCAATGCTCCCTTGACTCGCCATCAAATAGTGACTGCCATGCTGCCCTATATTGCTCGCTGGACTGAACAGGGCACAAAGCTACATTCCATTACCCGCCATATGCTACAGCTCTTCCATGGTCAACCAGGCAGTCGGGCTTGGAAACGACACTTAACTGACCATAGCTGTCGTGCTGGTGCAGGTGTGGATGTGGTCAAAGAAGCCGCTGTGCAAGTTGTAGAGGCAATGCGTAAAAATACCTATAACACCATGCTTTTGTCAACGTAAATGTCCTGGATATAGACAAAAACAAATACCTTGGTGACAAAAATTTTAGCTCTTAATAAATCTTAAAAAAGTATTACGATTTGATACAAAATGGGGGCAGAAATTAGTTCACCCCTTAGATGTCACGAGTAAAGATTACGGTTTATGGACGGGTGCAAGGTGTGGGCTTTCGTTATCACACACGCCAAAAAGCACAAGAATTAAAGTTGACAGGCTATGTCACCAATAAGCCTGACCATACGGTAGAAATTGTGGCTGATGGTTCTGATGAGCAGTTAAAGGCCTTGATTGAATGGGCAAAAAAAGGGCCTGAACGAGCTAGCGTCAGGCAGCTTGAAGTGGAAGAATGTTTGCCCATCAATCGTTTTGATGAATTTGTTATCGAGTCTTGATAGGAAGTGCTCGGTAACGTCTTGACTGCTTCTTAGCGGTTACAGCAGCGTGAATACCATGACTAGGCCGATGGTTGCCATGAAGGTCAGGATAAAAATGTCACGTCTCAAGGTGCCACTGCTAGTTCTGTGAAAGTGACTGCGATCGCTGAGAGTGGCTGCAGCAGCAATGCCACCATCAGGATATCCAAGGGCATAGCCATTCGGATTCTGGGTTGGAAACACCGGTATGGTAGTCGGGTAGCTAACATAGGCAGGCTGTTGAGGGGCCAGTTTGGACTCCTCTAACGGCACAAACATGGATTCTCGGATAACCAGGTCAATTTCGTAACTGTTCCAGCCTTTCTCCCGCAGGACTGAGGCCGCCGCATCGGGACCACGATTTAAAAAATCCAGATCCGATTGACTCGGTTCAGCATGCTCAGAACGCAAAGAGTTAATCGGTGGCCCAAACACCTGTTGTAGCTCGTCCAGTTCCCTGGATTGGGCTTGGATCGTTTCAAATTGCTGGTGGCTGATGTCAATGTTCTTTAAGACTGCATTGATCTGCTCACAGGACCAGCCGTCTCTACACAATGTACGAGCGGCTCTAATATCGATTGCTTGCTCTAAGGCATCATGCTGAACGTGTTTCATATACCCCTAGATTCTTCAGCTACATAGCTAGGTAGATACGCTGGTCTGAGTCGATAGCCCTTCTTCGACGGTGTATGCCTGCTATGGGTTAATTAGCAGGGTAGCTATATCCAAACCTCAAACTAATCAGGTTTTAAATATGCCTCCCTATGACTACATATAAATGACTGGTTCAGAGAACAGTAGTTCCACCTAAAATGACCTTTGAGAAACTTCATAGCACGTGAAGGATTAATGAAACTCCTATAAAAATTAGTCCTCCCAGCCAAACCAAGAGGGTGAAGGCTTTGAGTGTGGTCGCCGCAGCGTTTCTACGGGGGGACGGGTGGGGCGGGGTGAGCCGTGGGTGATGACTACGGT
>NZ_QXHD01000004.1:4570129-4593517 GCF_011009555.1 Adonisia turfae CCMR0081
GTTAGCACCTTTTACTATGAATGTTATTCCAATTCTTCTGTGAGTATCAGGACCAATTACAAGAACTTTATTTCTTGTTTTATGCTTAATCTTTAGACATTACAAGTATCGAAAATGCCTAGTGTTTATACAAAGTTAATCTTAATACCCGTGCTCTTAATTTCAAAAATATATGGGGTAGCATCACGGATGCTTACAATGAGAGCGGAGATACAAAGATATGTTATTGGCATACGGCTTTCCTGACTTAAAACGGTTGAATCTATTGATTTAGAGTCGAGGATAAATCTTGTAGCTTCTCTATATATGGGTGCTTGATATGGGTGCTTGGCTCTCTATAGTAAGGTGTTGAATTTGACATCAAAGTTGTTTGCCTTGAGAAGTTAGCTGATTCTTTCTTGACAGAACTTCAATGTGATTGGCTGTAATATCCATCAATAGACAAAAATAATTATTGATAAAATATTAAAACTAGAAAATGCTAAATCCCAGTTTTTTCTGATATCTATTTCGTCAGGACATTAAATAAATAAAATATTCTCTTAAAAACAGAAAGAAAATTTGTTTGATTTACTTAGACCTGTTTTCTATGTAACATTGAGAATTTATGATTTGTGATTAGGTTTATAAAAGTAATTTTTGAGCGCTATGCACGATCATTTTGAGGTAATACCTTTCTTGACGAAGACACTTGAATCTGGTCAAACTGGACGAGTGTATATCACGGGTGACAATGTTGAATGGTGTCTAGATATTACTGACGGCAGGGTGATATTTGCAGCGCACTCGCTACAGTATCTAAATACGTTAGAGACAACATTGCCGAGGTTAGGCTATGAAGCCTTACTGCCTATTTATTGGCGATTGACCCAGTTGGAGGTGTATAAGCGCCAAATTGGCCAGGCTGGTCTGGAAGCCCTTAATTGGACGAGCAAGATTGTTGGTGCGCTTGTCCAATATAATTTGCTTGAGACAAAACAGGCTGGGGAAATTCTGGCTCAATTAGCTGAAGATGCCGTTGAAGCTCTCTTAGGATTGGAAAAAGCAACTGTTGTTTGGTATCCCTTTCCCAAGGAGCTATGGTATACAACAATCTACG
Source organism: Adonisia turfae CCMR0081 (assembly GCF_011009555.1). GTDB lineage: Bacteria > Cyanobacteriota > Cyanobacteriia > Phormidesmidales > Phormidesmidaceae > Leptothoe > Leptothoe turfae. The sequence goes on from NZ_QXHD01000004.1 coordinate 4,571,229, forward strand.
GAACAGAAATTCCTGCCTTAGTTAACCATCTTTCTGGAAGATTGAAAGCATGGCAATCTCTTGGAGATCTCATTTGCTCCCCCTACCAGCGTCCCTACTGCGAAAGTCCGGACGATCTTTATAAACTGGCACGCCAGGGTGGACTCCCACAGCGAATGCTGGAGTCCTTAGTACGCCTGATGCAGGGAGCCAGTATCCGTCAGCTAGCCCAAACTGTTAAACAGGACGAAACCAAGCTGGCCCAGCTACTATATCCCTACATAAAACAGCGTGCGATCAAGCTATGGCCCCCATTACCACCGCTTAACCGCTTGCCCTGGTTACCAATCAAGCAACAACAACAACCTGAATCGGTCACAGATGCAGTTAGCAAACCCGCAGATATCACAGTCATCAATAAGCCGTCTGAGACCCTTACCACTGGCAACACCACTTACCCTGAGAATAAGACCAGTTCTGACAATAACACTGTATCTGAGAAGCAATCTACTACTGACACGTGGAGGTCAAATGAGAACGAGTCAGAATCTAGTGCATCAGGTAATAACAATCTCCAAAGCAAGGGTTCAGGGAACTTAAGATCCAAGCATTTAATCATATGCATTGATGATAGTAAGGCCATGCTAGAAAAGATAGAAAGCTATCTTGATCCAAATTATTTTGAACTTAAAACGATTATGGATCCAGTCAAGGCCATCTCTAAAATATGTGTTAGAAAACCTAGTTTGATACTGATGGATATCTCAATGCCAAGCATAAGTGGCAACTCTCTATGTTCAATTTTAAAGCGGAGCTATATGTTCAAAGATGTCCCCATCATTATGATCAGCAGCAACTCGGGTGCCCTAAATAAGGCAAAAGCCGAGGTCTCAGGGGCAGCTGGATATCTAGAAAAACCATTTTCAAAGGAACAGCTAATGCAGCTATTAGACAACTACTTGAATCTTAACCCGATTGAGTGATACGGACATCAGAACAAAAAACATAATTATCTCAAAACTAACAAGTGTCGATAAAATCACGATGAATCTCTTTCTCAATGAAGGGATATAGCTCAATATCCTATATAAAAATTGTAGTTGTAACGATAAGGCAGTGGAGACATGGCAAAAAAAATATTGGTCATTGATGATGTTAAATCTGAGTTGGATTTGATCAGCCATTATTTGGAAGAGGCTGGTTACAAAGTGATAACGGCTGAAAATGGTTCAGAAGCAATGGAAAAGATAGCATTTGATCGGCCCGATGCAATTGTTACGGATTTGGTAATGCCGGAGGTTACCGGTTTAGAACTCTGCCGAAAGCTTAAAAAAGATCCGGCTACAGCTAGTATTCCGATCATCGCCTGTACAACAAAAGGCCGCAAAATGGATCAAAGCTGGGCTAAAAAGCAGGGAGTTGCTGGGTATGTAGTCAAGCCCTGCACCGCTCAGCAATTGACTGACGCTGTACGCTTTGCAGTTTTGTAGTTTATGTAAGACAGCGCATTATCTCCTATGCAAATCTCGCCTACCCCTTCGACTCAGACACTTAAAACGGCAGATCGCCTTCAGCAGCTTCTGCCTGACGTATTTAACCCAAAAACTGTTGCAGGCGAACAATTTTTGAGGGTACAACTAACTCCAGACTTAACGATTGCCTTAGCGCTAAGTTGGGTTGAAGAAAGTCTGTTGCTGCCAACTCAGTTAGTTACACCCATGCCCAATATGCTTCCATCAATGATGGGACTAATGAGTTCAAAAGATCAGGTTTTTTGGGCGATTAACCTGGCCCAACTATTAGAGTTACCTATGGTTCTAGAGCCTTCTCAATACTATGAAGTAGTGGTCATTCGTGCTTTGCCATCCAACGTTGATCAGTCTTCTCCTAAAGAGAATATTAACGCAGATGAAGAACTCTATTTAGGGCTGGTTGTACCCAAAATCCGAAGTTCTGTTCGCTTATCACCAGACGATATTGTCTCTCCTGTCGATGAAGTGGATGCTAGCTTACATCCCTACTTAAGCGGTCAGGTTGTGATTGATGACGAGGTGATTCTCGTTTTAAGTGCTGAAGCGATTGGAGCAGCTCGATCATTAACATCAGCTGAGTTTTAGGGTTATACATTTTCTTTGATTAACATAGCGAACTAGGACACCACCATGACTGCGCAGGACTATACATTAAAAAACGATAAGCTTCAGCGACTCAGCTTTCTTAGGAGAGGAATACCCCGGATTTCTAAGGTAGACAAAAAAGGTGGGCGTCCCCTTGGTAGACAGTTACTACAAACACTGTTGCCCGTTACCTTGTTACCACTGGCAGTTGCGAGTGGTTTGGGGATTGTTATCACCAAGCGCGCTGAAAATGAAGATGTGGTATTCGCCCTGAAACAGGAAGCGTTCCTGGCCAGTGAAGTGGCTGGTTTTTTTGTTGCGGATAGCTTTCAAGTTGTAGAAAACTTGGTGATTAGCCCCTCCATTCAGCAGGCACTAAATCAGGCGAATGCCAAGGTTGAGGAAGATAAACTCAGCGAACAGTCTGTTGAGGCGCTAGAGCAACAGTTTGCCCAGACTAAGTTATTAGCGCCCAATGCGGCCATTAACAAATATTTAGCAGATATTGTGGCTGCTGAAGGAGTTGGTGAAATATTTTTTACTGAACAAGCTGGTTTAACTGTTGGTATCAGCAACCCTATTGATGACTTTGTTCAAAGTGATGAGGATTGGTGGCTGCAAGCTAAGCAATTTGGTCAATATGTGGAACCGGTAAAATTTGATGACTCTGCCAATGTCGTCAGTGTATCGATTTCCAGTGCAATTACTCCTGCTGGATCCGAGGACGTTATTGGAGTTGTTAAGTCGGTTCTGCCCCAGCAGGTCTTGAGTACTCAAATTGCTACCTATCTGAGTAATTCAATTGGTGAAACTCAGGCAGTGCAGGTGGTCGATGTCCGTAATGGCTTGGCGCTGGCGACCGTACCCCTAACAGAAAATACTGACACTGATAATGCAACCGTGGTTGGTGGAGAGGTAATTGCGCAGTTTGCCCAGGCACTATCATCAAAATTAGGCCGCGAGGCCGATGGTTCCCAAATATTTAAACAGGAATTACAGCAGGAAACAGGCGCTAAAATTATTGAAGTTAGCCGGACAACATTACTTGGCAAAGAAGTATTACAGGCTGTAGTTTCCTATGAAGGTCGGAACTATAGTCTGGCGACCGTAGCCAATCTTCCCTGGGTTGCAATCTCGTCTGAGGATGCAGTTGCACTTGACCAAGCGGGAATGACTTTGTTGGTTGTCTTTATTGTGACTGCCATAATTTTGGGTACCGCCTCAGGTGGTTTGCTGCTGTCGCTGGCACGCAGGCTTTCTCAACCATTGCAGACATTAACCGAGGTGGCTCAGAAAGCGGCTGGAGGTGAACTAGATGCCCGTGCCATTATCGAGGGAACCTTTGAAACTCAAATTCTAGGACGTGGTTTTAATAATCTTTTAGATCAGCTACAGTCATCGCTTAAACAGCAAAAAGATTTTGCAGAAGAACAGCGACAAGAAAGAGAAAAACTAGAAAATGATATCACCCAGCTAATGGAAGAAGTGGGGGATGCAGCAAACGGCGATCTCTCGGTGCGGGCAAAGCTTTCGGCTGGAGACGTGGGTATTGTAGCTGACCTTTTTAACGCCATCATTGAAAACCTGCGAGACATTGCTGTCAATGTGAAACAATCAACCGGCCAAGTGAGTGGTTCATTGCTGACTAACGAGCAGCAAATTCTTAGCGTGGTTGAGCAGGCCGTTGAAGAAGCGCGCTCGATGCAGAATACCATGGTGGCTGTTAGAGAGATGAGTCAATCTATTCAGACGGTTGCTCAAAACGCTAGTGAAGCCTCTAATTTGACCAATGACACCTATGTGACGGTACAGGCAGGGTCTCAGTCAATGGAAAAAACGGCAGACAGTATTCTAGAACTGCGCTCAACGGTGGGTGAAACCTCTAAAAAGATTAAACGATTGGGAGAATCTGCCCAGAAGATTGCTCAGTCGGTGAGTTTGATTGACGAAATTGCTCTGAAAACAAACCTGTTGGCTGTAAATGCTAGTGTTGAGGCATCCCGTGCTGGAGAATTAGGACAGGGCTTTACTGCCGTAGCGGAACAGGTTGGCTCCCTGGCGGAACAATCGGCCAATGCCACTAAGACCATTGCTCAAATTGTGGCTGACATTCAAACGGAGACTCAGGAAGTAGTCGCAGCCATCGAAACGGGTACAGCCCAGGTGGTTGATAGTAGCAGCCTGGTGAAAATGACCCAACAACAGTTGAACGAGGTACTGACTAAATCTGATCAAATCAACCAACTGATGCAAAACATTTCAGATTCTACAGTTAATCAAACTCAAGCATCTGCGGCTGTTACTGAGCTCATCCAAAAATCTGCTCAATCTTCCGAAGAGCGATCCCATGCATCAGCTCAGATGGCCCAAGCGATTCAAGATACTGCAAAAGTAGCCCAATCTCTACAGGCGTCTGTCAAGCAATTTAAAGTTGAAGACTAACCATGGAACTAGACAAAGAGCAACAGGCTCGATTGACCTTTTTGGCAGAGGCGGAAACCTATTTCGAGGAAATTGAAACTGTCCTGTTAGGTCTGAAAACGGCAGATGATCGCCTGGGTGAGATTAATATTGCCATGCGTGCTGCTCACTCTGTTAAAGGTACAGCTGGCATGATGGGCTTTGTCGAGCTTAGTCAGGTTGCTCACCAGCTAGAAGATGCATTTAAAATTCTGCGTGCCCGACGGCTATCGGTAGATACCTCCCTGGAAACTCTGCTACTGCAGGGGGTGGATTGTTTGCGAACAGTTCGTCAGCACTATCAGCAGCAGCTACCCATAGACTCCCAGTGGTTAGCCACTGATATTGAGCCTATATTTAAAAAGCTAAATCAACATCTGGGTGATCTCACCCCTGAAGATGAGGCTCGTCTGTTGTCAGAAGACAATGATGAAAATCTTGATGTCATGATTTTCACAACAAGTGTTGAAGATTGTCTAGAAGAGTTTCATCAAGACCTATCTCAACTGCGGGGCGATGATCTCAGACAAGCTGTAGTTGCTATGGCTCAACGGATGTCTGAGTTTGGCATGATGGCTCAGTTGGAGGCATTTGTATCCCTATGCGATTCTGTGCAACAACAGTGCCTGTCTGCTCAGCCTGAATCTATTGATGCGATCGCACATCAGGCGCTGAAAACCTGGCAGCGAAGTCATTCACTGGTTCTTTTAGGACGTACAGAAGGGTTGCCCTCTCAGTTAAAACCACTTACCGACATCTCGGGTACACAGCATCACGACCTGAGCGATCTGTCTTTACCAGAGCTTTTAGATGAGCGACCTAATAGTGCCGATGATATTGATTTTCTGCAAGACCCGCTAACCTCCTTAGAGGCCATTGATGCCTTCCCCACTGCTGAGCTGATAGAAGGAGAGCCAACCAACAATCAGACGGTTGATCTAGAGGCTTTGCAGGCACAGTTTGCGAAACTACCGCTAGAACCAGAGCTAGAACCGGCTGATGCGACTACCATAGCTCCCGAGTTAGTCCAGCCGAGTCTTCATCAGGCAGAGAAACCGACTGGTGAAGAGATAGCTAGTCAAGAGATAGCTAGTGAAGAACTCTCTGGCGAAGCGATTAAATCAACGTCTAGCCTAGAGGCTATTCCGCTGATCCCTTTGAATATGCCGCCGCCGGTCGCTGTCCCCAGTACACAAAAAACAACAACGGTGCGGGTATCGGTTGATCAGCTCAAGCAAATTAACAGTAATTTCGAGGCTCTGATTCTTAACCGAAATGCAGTCAACCTTAAACTAGAACAGCTACAGACATTTAGTGAGTTGATGCAGGAGCGTATGGCCGCCCTGACATTATTTAATACCGAGCTACGTCAGTGGTATGACCGGGCGTCAACGGAAGGACCCATGGGGGCTGTGGCTGAAAATGTTGCCGTGGCCAGTGTTGCCAATAGCATCAACGGATCGAGTCAGAATGGACGTGGCCGAGCTGTTGAAGTTGCTGCCCCCGAAGAACTAGATGCTCTAGAATTTGACCGTTACTCTCAGCTCCATTTGTTGGCCCAGGAACATATGGAGACCATTGTTAAACTTGAAGAGGTAAGCCGTGACATTGAGTTAGGCCTGAATGAGATGGATCAGGCCATCGGCGGGCTTAACTACACCAGTCGTCTGCTTAAAAACCGCATCACCCAGACCCAGATGCGTCCGTTTGAAGAGATTGTCGGACGTTTCCCTCGGGCGTTACGGGACTGGTCAGTACAGTATGGCAAACCTGTAGAACTTAAGATTGAGGGAGCCAGTACCCTGATCGAACAGTTTGCCTTAGATCAGCTGAGCGATCCGCTGATGCACCTTTTGCGCAACTCGTTTGACCACGGTATTGAAAGCCCTGAAAGCCGTCGAATACAGCAAAAGCCTGCCGTAGGCACCATTGCCCTGCGGGCGGTGAATCGTGGTAACCGAGTGGTGATTACCCTGAGCGATGACGGTGGTGGGATTAACTTGGAGGGCGTTCGCGATCGCATCCGTAAATACAACCTCCCAGCTGAGCAGGTGGATGCCATGGAGCGTCAAGAGCTATTGTCCTTTATCTTTGAACCGGGCTTTAGCACCAGTAGTCAGGTTACTGAACTATCGGGGCGGGGCTATGGGATGGATGTAGTTCGCACCAACCTGAGAGAATTACAAGGTGATATTCAGGTGGATACGGAGCCCGGTCAAGGCACCACATTTACCATGAGTATTCCGCTATCGTTGTCGATTTTGCGGGTCATGCTATTGGAACGCAATGGCTCTGTCTTTGCCTTACCCGTTGATGCGGTGCAAGAAGTAATCAGAACTCCAGCCGCAGAGATTACTGAACCATCCATGACCTGGAGAGACACCTCTATTCCCCTCGTGCGTGTAGAAGATCATTGGACAATGCTGGCCAGACCGCTAGACATGAGTGGTCAACCCTTGATCAACTGCCCGATGATCGTGGTAGTGGGCGAAGACGATGGTTACTATGGTCTGAATATCGACCGCTTCTGGCAAGAACAAGAAGTCGCTATCCGTCCAGTGGCGAGTCCCATACCGCTACCTCCTGGATTTAGCGGTGTTACGGTGCTGGGTGATGGTCGCGTCATTCCTCTGATTGAACCGATCCAGCTGATGACATGGATTGTGGCAGGCGCTAAACGAGAGGCTGCTCAGCCAGTGGATCCCGTATTGTCCTTACCCTCTCAATCGGCCAAAATTTTGGTGGTTGACGATTCGATTCATGCGCGTCGTTATATGGCAACGACGCTAGAGCGATCAGGATATCTGGTGGAGCAGGCTAAGGATGGTCGAGAGGCCGTAGATAAATTGATCGCCGGTCTAACTGTGGAGGCGATAATTTGTGATATCGAAATGCCTCGACTAGATGGCTACGGCGTTCTAGAAGAGCTTAGAGAAAAGCCGGAATATGAAGAGTTGCCGATTCTGATGCTGACGTCTCGAAGCAGTGAGAAGCATCGTAAGCTGGCCATGAATTTAGGGGCGACGGCTTATTTTTCAAAACCGTATAACGAGCAGGAACTGCTGAAGGAATTGAAGGTACTCACTAAGGTTTAGGTGCTCTAGAAGCCGCCGTGCTTTATCAAGCATCGTGCACAAAAAAGAAGAAACGATCAAACGAGATGGTTGCTAATGGCAAGGGCAATAGGTCTTCGTTGCAAGACTTGATTGAACAAAATTTGACTGAGGTCACTTATTTGACTGAGGTCACTTCATAGAAATCATCCTGACTGGTTCACCCCAAAGCCCCGACCGTCATCTGACAATAGTCAATACTTCTTCCCCTCCAGGAAGAGGCAATGGTGTATATTGAGCTCTAGCTCCATAGCTACAGTCATTAGAGCCTTTTAGGAAAAGTTGGGTTCACTGATGTAGGTAACAGTGATTAAAACAGTGATCCTTCTTTATGAAAAAGCTAGCAATTGCCGGAATTGGTGCAGGTGTTCTTGCTGTTGGCCTATACTTCGGTGCAAATCTCTACGGCACTAAAGTCGCCGAGGCCAAGGTAAACAAATTAATTGACAGCATGGAAGAGGAGAACCTGGCTGTTGAGTACAAGGATATTAGCTTCAAACCCCTGGCCCAGGATGTCCATGTCAAAGATATTACGATCACGTCTAAGGATGATCCCTCTGAGGTCACTATCAAGAAAGTTATCATCCGTGACATTGATGAAAAATCAGATGTGCCCACGGTGTTTGATGCATCAATTCAGGGGATAGTGGTGGACTTAAACCAGCCGGAACAGTTAGAAATGGCTGACTTTTTGCAGAGGGCTGGTTATGACACTGCGCTAAGTTTCGATATTGATACAAAGTATCGGTACAACCAGGCCAAGCGTGAGATGAGTGTCGAAACGTTTAAGGTTAGTGCCGATCAGGTGGGAGATTTGGTTGTCAATATGAAGCTGGGCAATGTCGACATGGAAGACGTTGAGTCAAAAGATGCGGCCCCTACTAACATGGATACGATTTTCCACAGTTTTGAAATTACCTATCGGGATAATTCGTTTGCGGAGAAGCTGTTAGCATCGATGGCGGCTGAGGATGGTAAAAGTGTGGATGAGTTTAAGGCTCAGTTAACCAGTCAGCTTATGGGTGCCAGTCAGTTTTTGGTGTCGCCTGATAATGAGGTGGCAGCTGATGCGGTGAATGAGGTGGTTGCGTTTATTGAAAATCCGAAGGGGTTTAGTATTTCGGCTAAGCCGGAGCAGCCAATGCAGTTGATGAATCTGATGACTGAGAATCCTGATGATTGGATGGATAAGCTTAATATTGAGGTTAAATCTTTTTAGGCAATTGGTGGTGGACAGATGCCGCTGGACATACTCCGGAACGCATTGTTCGCCGATTAGGAAGAGGTAGGTTAGGATTGCAATCAACCATTTCGTGTTCCTGTAGACAGCGGCAGCTCAAGGCTTGGGGCTATGTTAGTTGCGCTCCAGATATAGTCGTCTCAAATTCCTATGGCGTTGAGTCACCTCATCTCCTATAATTGGGGACTGGAATATTCCTACAAAGGAGCTAAACGCTACATGGCGCGATATAGAGGTCCTCGCCTTCGCATTACTCGCCGCTTGGGTGAACTACCCGGTTTAACCCGGAAAGTTGCCCGTAAGGCCTATCCCCCTGGTCAACATGGTCAGGCGCGGAAGAAAAAGTCCGAATATTGTATTCGTCTAGAAGAGAAGCAAAAGCTTCGTTATAACTATGGTGTGACTGAGCGTCAGCTACTGCGCTATGTGAAAAAAGCACGTCGTGCCAGTGGTTCTACTGGGCAGGTAATTCTGCAGCAGCTAGAAATGCGCTTGGATAACACTATTTTTCGATTGGGTATGGGACCTACGATCCCCGCTGCTCGCCAAGTCGTTAACCACGGTCACATCACCGTCAACGGTCGCGTTGTTAGCATCCCTAGCTACCAGTGCCGTCCTGGTGATGTCATCGGTGTTCGCCCTAAAGATGTTTCGAAGAAGCTAGTGGAAGCAAACCTTGAATTTCCTGGTTTGGCGAATATCCCCACTCACCTTGAGTTTGATAAAGCCAAGCTCGAAGCTAAGGTGAACAGCATCATCGAACGTGAATGGATAGCCCTCAACGTCAACGAACTACTCGTAGTTGAGTACTACTCCCGTAAAGCGTAGACCTACTGTCGCTCTACTTGAATACTTTAGGCATACCCTGCTGTATTCTTACCGCGCTAGTTTAGTAATTTCCATTAGCCCCTGAGGTCCGTCAGCCCTAGGGGTTTTATTTATGGTTAATAGCCCCGCCAATAGCCAATAGCTCTTTGTCTACACTGGCATCCACGACAAGACAATCAGCTCGCCCTGGACCACGCCAATGCGTAGCTCATAAATAAACTCATAGCGGTCTTCGTTTCTATCCCAGGCTGTAATCCATAGCTCGTAGGCCCGAGTATCGCGCTCATGACAGGGGAGCTGTCGCAGAACATCAATTTGATAACCTCGGTAGCTCTGTAGAAGATCGGCAACAGCAGTGGTCACGGCTGACGAATAGTGTTGCTCTGAGTAAATTCTCGGAAATGCCATGAATGGACGCCTAGATGCGAGAGTGATTCTATTCTTAGCCTACGTGACGTTACGGATGGGGGTCAGGGTTTCGGGTAGTGTGTGAAGTTTTTGAGAAGAAAATCATAGTTTGGATTAGCAATGCCAAGTAAAATATTGACTTACAACCGCATGGATTCTTAGCTTGATGAGCATAGATACAGAAAGACTCCAAACCTTACTCAGCCGTGCTCAGCAGTTAACCGAAGCAGAAGCACTGGCGGATTTGCCAGCTGCGATCGCTGAGCGCCTAAAGACAGAAACTGCTACACCTTTAGTGGCAGCCTTGAATTTGAGCGATGCCCTATGGATTGATAATCCCTATAAAGCGGAAAAGGGGGCTTCACGGGCAGTGCGGGTGATCCAGCGCGACCAAGCCGTAATCCGTGCGCTGGCATTTTATCGCCTTAAAGGTGGCACTGATTTAGAAAAAACAGCAACATTTTTTGAAGAGACGTTTGCGGCTGCCACCAAACATGACGGACAGGTGAGCCATTCCGAATAGAAAACCTGTAGGGGCGCACCGCCTTGCGCCCTCTAGCAACAACCGCCGTACGCCCCTACGAAAAATCTCTTATGTGTGGTGATCGATGACGTGGGGAATCAGCGAGTGAGGTTTTTCTAAATCATAGGTGTGCATTAAGTCATTGTCTCCCATAATCTCTCTGGGAGGACCATCGGCAACAATTCTACCTTGGTACATGATCAGGGTGCGATCGCAAACCTCCAACAAAAACTCTAAGTCGTGGGAAGCAATTACCATAGTTTGTTGCAAGCCTTGCATAAAGGTGATCAAACGTCGTCGACTGCGGATATCAAGGCTGGCGGTAGGCTCATCGTATAAAACAATCTGGGGATTCATGGCCAAGAGACCAGCAATGGCCACCATTTGTTTCTCTCCACCCGATAGGTGATGGGGAGGGCGCTCAGCTAAAGGCTGTAACCCCGTCAAAGCAATTGCTGCATCTACTCGCTCATCTACCTGTTGGGGCTGTAGATCCATATTTGCTGGGCCAAAACGAATATCGTCTCGTACCGATGCAGAAAATAATTGGTTGTCGGGGTTTTGAAACAACAATCCAATTTGAGGATTAAACCCACCAGTCACAACAGGTTTATCCATCAGTCGCACAGTGCCAGACATGGGGGTAAGCGCTCCGCAGAGAAGCATAAACAAGGTGGTTTTCCCACAGCCATTGTGGCCGATAATCCCCACCCGTTCGCCAGGAGTAACCTGTATGCAAATATTATCAAGTATCTGGGGCCGATCAGGATAGGAAAAACAAAGATGCTCAATGGCAATCGTTGCTGTTATAGCCGGAAAAACAGCAGGCGCTACTGGCTTCTTGGGTAGCAGAGAGGTCATAGATACTACTCAGAGATTGGGCGTTTGTGCTTTGAAGAGAGGTTGAAATGAATATCAAGTTTTTAATGTTGAGTTTTAAGTTGGAGAATCTGTTTAGAGAATTAAGATTTATAAAAATGAGGGCAACAGATTTCAACGGGAAGCTTGAGTTTGATCAAAATTGAGGGGGCCATTCAGAACTCAAAACTACCTATCCCCCAGAAACTACTGGCCAAATTTGCAGACTCATTAAAATCAGAGCAATGGTAGCGCATAATCCAATGGCTGCAATGTCAGGGGCACGCCCCCAGCCTTGAATCTGAGGGGACATGTTGCTACGACCATTACTATAACCTCGCAGTCGCATGGCTTTGTACACCCGCTCAGATTGTTCATAGCTGCGCACCAATAACGTGCCAGTTACGGCTGCTAATTGTTGCCAACTTTGACGATTACCCCCTGGTTGAAAACCTCGCAGCCGCATGGCCTGACGTAAAATGGCGAGCTGGTCGGCAATGTCAAATAGATATCGATAGGCCAGCAGTGCCATTTCTGCCATTAATGTTGGCAACCCCAGGGAGACTAATGTATCAATCAGTTTTAACAGTGGGGTAGTGCCCAATAACAGCATGCCAATGGTGACGATAGAGAGAAATCGCCCTGCAATTAAACCCATGGCCATCAGGCCTTCTTGTCGGATGGCGAGGGGCCCCCACTGCCAGAGAATGGTGCTGCCTGATAACAGGGGTAACGCGATTACCATGCCCAGGACAAAGAGCCCAGGATAGCGGAGGCGCGATCGCAAAAATGACCAGGGTAACCCGGAGAGCATATACAGCACAGCGGTCACCAATAAGCAAATTGGCACTAGCTGCACCTGTTGCACACTGGTAAAGCCCAGCATTAACAGCCCTAAGCCGACTAATTTGCTACGGGGCCACCAGCGATGCAGGGGAGATTGCAATGCTGTATAAGAGTCGAGGGTTAGTCGCATAGTTGTTCTCCCGATGAGGGCATGGGCTCAACGGGTCTGATATCTAAGCCGGTCAACAATTCTGGTTTTGTCCGCTGTAAAAATGTCACCAGCAGTGCAGTAAAAATGCCCTCAACAATCACCAAGGGTCCATGGGCGATCGCCAGGGTGAACAGGGCTGCCCGTTCAGTGGCGACATCAAAGCCAGCAGGCACCGTGAAAGTCAGCAGACTGATAAAAATGATCACCGCCAGTGCCATGCCAACAGCTCCCGCTAAAAATCCGCTCAGACCATAGCGCATTGATGGTTTTATAGAGCGGGGCAACCAATGCCGCAATTGAAAAATGCCATGGCCCACTAAGGCCGGTACACCAATGATGATGGCGTTTAATCCGAGGGTGGACAACCCGCCGTGGCCTAAAAATAAGGCCTGAAAAAATAAACCAATCAAGATCGCTAAAAAAGCGTAATAGCCCAAAATTGCTCCTAGTAGTCCACTGAGCACCAGATGCAGGGTCATGGGCGGGAGGGGGATCTGAATGGATGAGGCAACAAAAAAGGCCGCTGTCAGCATAGCCGCTTTGGGCATTTGGGCCGTCGGGTTGGGTTGCCGGTTAATTTTTCGCAGACATTGCCAGGTAACAAACCCGCTGACACCATACCCGATGATGCACAGTTGGGGGGGGACAAAACCATCTGGAATATGCACTAAGACTGTTTACCTCGCGAAAAAAATAAAACTGTCCCGATCAGGCCCCACAGTGCGGCTCCAGCACTGGCCCAGCGTTGTAGGGGATTAGTCAATGGTTCCGATGACGATACCAGAGCCGTTGTGCTCCTGGCGACAGCTTGAGGATTTTCTACCTGTGCCACCGCCTGATTAGTGACGGGAACGTTGACGGTGGTACCATGGCCCGCTTGCCGAATAACAACTTCCCAATCGCCTTCTGTGTCAGGACTAAATTCAAAATTCCCTTGTTCATCGGTTTGCCCCGTTAACCAAGGCTCATCGGGGTTGTCAGGCCTGTAAACCACCACCTGGGCTGAAGCCATGGGTTCTCCAGAAGAATAGCTGGCTTCGACAGAAAAGGTTTGGGTAACGGTTGCGATCGCACCGTGGCTCCAGCCCGGTTGCCCCCATAACAATACCAACCCCAAACCATTGAGCCACCATAACCACAATAGCCATCGCCCATTCAAACTAAAGGAAGATTCCCTTGAGTATTGTTTAGCTGAACCCACCATAGATGCACATAAGGAATTTCCCCAATTAGTTAAGCGTCTTCTCTTTTATGGGTTCAATGCCCCAGGGGGGGACATGGGCTAACTAAAGTCCCAAAATCGTAAAGTCGCTGGTGCCCAATGGAGAACACCAGCGACTTTAAAGGAAATTGGAAGACTCAATTAACCCTGAGCAAGGGATAAAGAAGTTAACAGTAGAGGGTCGAGCCAGGCAACATTTCTTACCTATCGAATGCTTGTGTTCGACAACCGACTTGCCAACAGTTCAGGTGCAGTTAGAACCTGGGCATAAAAAGGACCGTGGTCTGCATCTTGAGCAAGCCGAATATTCTGCACACGGCTAGCAATTTCAGTGCTTTTCACATCGTAGGTTTGAGTCGCCAACTTAGGGTACAAACCGATACCAATGATGGGCACTAGCAAAGAGACAGCCACAAATGCTTCGCGAGGCTTGATATCCCAGGAGGTGTTGTTGGGAATTTCCAGCTCACCAGGAGTACCAAAGAAGATGCGACGCAGCATGGACAGCAGATAAATCGGAGACAAAATCACACCGATAGCAGCCAAAATTACGATGATTGCCTTAAATAAGGTGCTATAGGCATCACTGGTGGAGAACCCAAGGAAGACAGCTAGCTCAGCCACAAAACCACTCATACCGGGCAGCGCCAAAGACGCCATGGCACCGGCAGTAAACATCCCGAAGGCCACGGGCATGGCTTTGCCCATGCCACCCATTTTGTCCATCGCCAGGGTGTGAGTACGCTCGTAAGCCACCCCAGAGAGGAAGAACAGAACTGCCGCAATCAGACCATGGGAAATCATCTGTAGCAGAGCACCGCTTATACCCAAGGTAGTAAATGCTGCCAAACCGATGAGGACAAATCCCATATGGGCCACAGATGAATAAGCCATGCGGCGCTTGAGATTGTCCTGACCAAAGGCTGCTAAAGAAGCGTAGACAATGTTAATTACGCCAAGGATTGCCAGGATGGGTGCGAAGTAAACATGGGCATCCGGCAACATCTCGATGTTCATACGAATAAGGCCATAGCCTGCCATTTTCAGCAGCACACCTGCCAAAATCATGGACACAGGCGCAGGGGCTTCGCTATGGGCATCCGGTAGCCAGGTATGAAATGGAAAGACCGGTAGCTTGACGCCAAAGGCAATCAAAAAGCCCGTGTAGGTCAGCAGCTGCATTGGTAAAGAATATTCCTTAGCAGCCAGCTCGCTGAAGTTAAAGGTGAGATTGTCACCGTAGAAGGCCATTGCCAGAGCTGCCAACAAAATAAAGATGGAGCCGATAGCCGTGTAGAGAATAAATTTAGTCGCCGCATAGAGACGCTTCTGACCGCCCCAGATAGAGATCAGCAGATAGACCGGTACGAGTTCTAGCTCCCACATGATGAAGAACATCAACATGTCTTGGGTCAAGAAAACGCCGACCTGGGCGCTGTACATCAGCAGCAGCAGTGAAAAATAAAGCCTGGGCTTCATGGTGATATTCCAGGAAGCAACCACTGCCAGCGTTGTGACTAGTCCGCTCAAAATCACTAAAGGCATGGACAGACCGTCAGCCGCCAGTGACCAGTTAAGACCGATTTGAGGAACCCAAGCAAAGTTATCAACTAGCTGTAAGCCGGTCTGATTGAGATCGTAGTAGTTAGCAAATGTATAAAAAATGAGGCTCAGTTCGGCCAAGCAAGCGCCAAGGGTATACCAGCGGATAGTTTTACCCTCGCTATCTGGCAGCAAAGGAATAGGGATAGCCGCTAGGAGGGGGAAAATAACTAGCGCTGTTAACCACGGAAAGTGTTCAACAATCATGCCAACTCATGCGTACAACTCGTAGAGGCGCATTTTGCCGAGAGGCAGTTGGTCTAGCTTGAAGCGAAAAGGCTTGTTGTTTACAACGTACCCCCTGTCAGGGGAGCTACTGTCTTCGCGGCGGCCTTGGTCGAAGAGGTCGGAGGAATTCAGGAGCACGATGTACTAAAGAAAAACTAGGCTAACTAACCGGACGGCAATGAGGAAAAATACCTATTGAAATACGCCCAGTCACAGTATATGTAATTTGGTTAACTTTTGATAAGGTCTAAAGTCTTAAAAATCATTTGTTTTCTTAATCGGCCAGATATATAAAGCTCTTGGCAAGATGTTAGAGCATCACACATAAAAAAAAGATATAGAGGTAATCAATCACATTTATGTAAATTTGTATTTATAAAAATGTGAATAAATAAAAATATGTAATGTGACTAACCCTGTCTGTGGGGGCACTTGTGATGCGGCTTAGCTAATGAGGTTAGCTTGGGTGCCCTGGTGATCAATGGCGAGTTGATGAACGGTATAGGGGATATTGACTGATTGCCAGGATTTACCCAGGGTTTGCTGGATAGTGGGTGCGGTTTCTGGACTGGCTAGGGTCAATAGTGTGGGGCCAGCGCCGCTGATGACAAGGCCCCAGGCTCCGGCATTAAGGGCGTCTTGATGGATGTCGTCGTAATTTGGAATGAGGGTTTTGCGGTAGGGCTGGTGGATGCGATCGCACAGTGCTGTTCTCAACCAGTCGCCATTGCCAGTGGCTAGGGCTTGAGTTAGTAGACCCAGGTGAGCCGTATTAAAGATGGCATCAGCGCGGCTATAGCTTTCGGGTAGAACTCTACGGGCTGCAGATGTCGATAGCTCAAAGTCTGGAATGGCGACGATGGGAATGATGGATTCATGCCAGGGCAGTTGGCAGATGGCGAGAGGTATATTTTCACTATGGACAGCGAGTTGGCAGCCGCCAAGCAGGGCGGGGACAACGTTGTCGGGGTGACCTTCTAATTCGGTGGCGAGGCTAGCGAGCTGACTGTGAGTTAGGGGGCTGCCTGCTAATAGGTTTGCGCCGACGATGCCGCCAACAATGGCGGTAGATGAGCTGCCTAGTCCACGGGATAGGGGAACGTGGAGGTCAATCGCAATGTGGACAGGTGGGGCGCTTTTTTGTAAGTGGTTATAAAAGGCTTCGTAGGATTTGTAGACGAGATTGTCGGGGCCGGTGCTGAGGCGATCAGCTTCTTTACCGGTGATGGTAATGGTGAGAGTGTCGGCAGGGGTAAATGTGAAGTGGTTGTGGAGGGTGAGGGCTGCACCAAGGCAGTCGAAGCCGGGACCAATGTTGGCGGTGGTTGCGGGGACTGTTACTTGGGCGGTTTGAGGCATTGTGATTTGGTTAAAAGTGTCTTGTTTGAAAGGAAGCTGCAAGGGGCCTCCCCGTTTGGGAAGGGGCCCAACGGGCGGTGTGGGTTAACTGAGACAAACACAGCCGATACCCCGTAGGGTGGGTTGAGCCCATGGAAACCCACCAGGTCAAACCCCATAGAATTACCCCAAGTAACCCCAAAAACGTTCCCCCGTAGGGGCTCCCCTTGTGGGTGCCCTAAAGGCGAGGGCCAAGCAATTCAGGCACCCCGTAGGGGCTCCCCTTGTGGGTGTCCTAAAATCAAGGTTCCAAACAATCAGTATTCCAGATTAGAAGTACCCGTGGCTATCCAACGCCGCTTTTAATCGGGCAATCACATCCGGCACCGAAATCGCCCCCAAATCCCCTTCCTGCCGTGTACGAATGCTGAGGCTATTGTTCTCAACCTCTTTAGCACCAATCACCGCCATCACCGGGATTTTCGCCTTTTCAGCATTACGCACCATCTTGCCTAGGCGCTCGCCACTGCGGTCAACCACAACGCGCATACCTAGCTGTTGCATTTGCTCAGCTACTTGCTCAGCAAAGGGCAGCTGCTCAGCAGTTACAGGCATTAGCCGTGCTTGCTCGGGGGCGAGCCATAGGGGGAAGAGGCCAGCATATTCTTCGATCAAAATACCGATCAGACGCTCTAACGACCCAAAGGGAGCTCGGTGGATCATCACCGGACGCTGACGGGTGCCATCCGCAGCGACATATTCCAAATCAAACCGTTCTGGCAGGTTGTAATCTACCTGGGTGGTGCCCAACTGCCACTCACGACCCAGGACGTCGGTAAAGATAAAGTCGAGCTTCGGTCCATAGAAGGCGGCTTCGCCAATGCCTTCAAAGTGCTCCATGCCTAAGGTTTCAACGGCACGGCGGATGGCGTTTTGGGATTTTTCCCACACGTCATCGGAACCAATGTATTTGTCAGAGTCGGGATCTCGGAAGCTTAGGCGAGCTTTAAAGTTGTCTAGCTGCAGGCTCTTGAAGACCGCCAGAATCAGGTCGACCACCTTGAGGAATTCGTCGTCTAACTGGTCTGGGGTGACAAATAAATGGGCGTCATCAACGGTAAAGCCGCGTACCCGTGTAAGACCACCCAGCTCACCGGACTGCTCATAGCGATAAACTGTGCCAAATTCGGCCAGGCGCATAGGCAGCTCTTTGTAAGAGCGCAGTTCATCTTTGTAAATCTGAATGTGGAAGGGACAGTTCATGGGTTTCATGACGAAGCCCATTTCATTGGCTTTGTCCTCTTCTGTTTCCGCCATCATCGGAAACATGTCTTCGCTGTACTTTTGCCAGTGGCCTGATGTTTTGAACAGGTCTACCTTGGCAATATGGGGGGTGACAACGGAGAGATAACCGCGCTTAACCTGCTCCTGCTTAAGGAAGTCTTCTAGGGTAGAGCGCAGCAGGGTACCTTTGGGTGTCCAAAGCGGTAGGCCAGGGCCAACATCCTCAGAGAATAAAAATAATCCCAGCTCTTTGCCTAACTTGCGGTGATCCCGCTTTTTGGCTTCTTCACGACGGCGTTTGTATTCTTGCAGTTGCTCAGGGGTTTCCCAGGCAGTTCCGTAGATGCGTTGGAGCTGTGCTTTAGTTTCGTCACCACGCCAGTAGGCTCCAGCAACGCTTTCTAGATCAAAGGCTTTGGGATGTAATTTGCGCGTGCTTTCTACATGGGGACCAGCGCACAGGTCCCACCACTGATCGCCCAGATGGTAAAGGGTTATGGGCTCTTCGATACTATCTAAAATTTCGAGCTTGTAGGGTTCTCCTAAAGCTTCAATGCGTTTTTTCGCTTCTTCTCTCGATACTTCTTCCCGTTCAACCGGATAATCCTTTTTGATAATCTTGATCATCTCCTTCTTGATCGTTTTTAGATCTTTATCAGAGAAGGGATCGGGATTATCAAAATCGTAGTAAAACCCGTATTCGGTCCAAGGACCAATGGTGACCTGAGCTTTAGGGAATAAACGCTGTACAGCCATTGCCATCACGTGGGAAAACGTATGGCGAATGCGCTTAAGGTCTTCGGACTCGTCCGTTTTGGGAAGGTATATGTTTTCAGACTCAGCCATAGGAACTGTTCGGGTTCGATAACATCTGTCAGATTAGCTAAGACACTGGGTATCCCTATAAGCTTATAAATTAAAACGCTAATCTGATTCGCAATCAACGAATGTATCCGTTGATTGGGACACGTGCCGCATCCTAGCTTAGACAGGCGCTATGGCTTTGGCAATATGCATGCAAATTCAGTAAACATCGTGTGGGGTGATGTAGGTTTATAAGGGTATCAGAGTTCAATAACATCGATATCTGAGTTGCAATCTTTCTAAAGAGTTGTGCCAAACGGAAATCGGTGTGGTATCGTTGATGCTTGTGAAATTCAGCGCGTGTATTAGTTAGCGTTGCCCCCCGATTGAGGGCCTGAATTTTTAATGTACGACACAGTTTTTTCGGAAAACTAAATCCTTTCGTTTATGGCTAAAACCACAACAGCTGCCCCATTGGTATTGCATCCAATGGCTAAGTTTCAGCGTCAAGTGAAGTCCCTTGTAGAATCTGACGTCATCAAGTCCACCGATAAGCTCTGGAAAATAGCGTTCTTGTTTAGAAATAACTGGGAGCACTGGAAGCATGAGCTTGAAGAGTTTGAGTTTTCTATGCAAGATCCCATTAGCGATTTACTAGCTGTGGAGAGTTGGGAAGAAGAGCAGTAAGGCTGCCCATGGCGTCTGTCATTCTGTTGATCTGCTCTCAGGCAAACAGCATTGAGGATAGCCATAGCGCCAGAAATGGCAACAGGAAGAATAGTCCCATGACATAGCCAATGGCAACGATACGATAGTTGCGTGTAGCAGTGGCTAGCTGCTGTGCTAAGGCTAAAGGCACACTGCGTAAAGCTGGGATGCTATAAATCAAAATTACAGCTGCCAAATTAAAGCTTAAGTGCACTATCGCTAGCTGCAATGCCACTGGGCTGTCAACGGCCAAAGTGGCGATGAGGGCTGTAATACATGTGCCGATGTTTGCCCCTAAAACAAATGGGTAAATACTTTCCAATGTGGTAATTTCAGCGGCTGCTAGGGGCACCACTAGACTGGTGGTCATGGAGGATGACTGTAGCACTGCTGTCAACCCTGTACCTGTGAGTAAAGCACCCAACTTTGAGCCATGGCCCAGTGCCCAATACATGGTCTCCTTGGCAAAGGTGCTTAACCAATGTTTCATTAGCCAGCCTAAGGCGGTAACACAGATCATTAGGCCGCCAACGCTAGTCCCAAATAGCAGCAAAGCATCCCATGGTCCGGACAATGTATTAATGCCATAGGCTGCTACCCAATGGACGGGTTGCAATAGCCAGTCTATGGGAGATACAACGCTGGTGGGAAAAATAGCGAGCTGATTGCTTTGCTCTAAGAGTATTTGGCTTAGTCGCTCTAGGGGGTGCAGCCATAGTTCTATGGGAAAGAAAATAACCAGGGCAAGCAGATTAAAGCAGTCGTGAATGGTGGCAGCGGCGAACCCCCGTTCAAATTCGTCATCGCTGCCAAGGTAGCCCAGGCTGACTAGGGTATTCGTAATGGTGGTGCCAACATTTGCCCCCATCACCATGGGAATGGCCGTGGCTAAGGGGAGACCACCAGCAACCAGGCCCACCAATAGGGTGGTAATAATGCTGGATGACTGCACTAAAGCAGTGGCTAGAATGCCCAGTAACAGGCCTAACCAGGGGGTGGCGGCTAAGTTCAACCAGCTTTCTATCTGGGGACCAAAAATCGATTGAAACCCAAGATTTAGTAGATCAATAGAGGCAAAAAGGCCATAAATGGCTGTTAGGATACCGCCTGCGTAGAGCCAGGATTGACCTAAACTAGGTGTCTGAGACTCTAATGGGCTATTTTCTACTGAGGATAGTGTTTCAGCGGCTGCATTAGCCGTTGACGATAGATCAGTTGCTGCTGCTGTTGTTTTGTCGGTTTCAGCAAGAGCATTGGAGTCACTTTGAGAAGAAGAAGTTGCCATGAACGTTGATGCGCTAATTAACTGGGTTGAAGCCTGGGCTCCACCTGCGTGGCAGGAGGCTTGGGATAATTGTGGCTGGCAAATTCAGCCTGGTATTCTGTCTCAACCGGCGGGGGTCTTAGTCTGTCTGACGCCAACGCTGGCGGTCATGGCCGAGGCGATTCGGCTTAAAGAGGAGGGTGCCCCAGTTAACCTTATCTTTGCGCACCATCCCTTAATTTTTAGTCCGCTCAAATCTGTGGCAGCGGGGGATACGGTTGGGGATATGGTTCGTCTCAGCATTACCCATGGCATTGGGGTGTACAGTGCCCATACTAATTTTGATCAGGTCGCTGATGGTACGGCTGATGTTTTGGCCCAGTTGCTACAGCTACAAAATTCGGTACCGGTGGTGCCCACCCAAGATGGTTTAGGCTATGGTCGAGTGGGTGATTTGCCAAGTGCTCAGTCTTTGGATGAGCTGCTGGCGTTGATTCAGGCTAAGCTCAACCCGCCAAATTTAATTCATTCACCGACGGCGGATTTACAGCAAGTGATTGACCGGGTTGCTGTGTTGGGTGGTTCCGGTGCCAGCTTTATGTCGGCGGTTGCGACAACGGGAGCCCAGGCCTATCTGACGTCCGATTGTAAGTTTCACCAGTTTCAGGAAGGACGCGATCGCAACCTGATCCTGATCGATGCAGGCCACTATGCCACCGAACGCCCCGCCTGTGCCAACCTTGTGGAGAAATTTCAGCAACAGGGCGTTACCTGGACCCAACTTAGCACCACCGACGAAGACTTCCGTCAATTTTGGTGAGACATTTAGAGTCTAGACACTCTTCTTTACTCGCTTTAGTCCTTCTGCACCACCGACCCTGCTCACATCCTGTTCCAGCTTGGTCACTTTTATATCCTTAATCTCATCCTCCATGGCTTGGTCCAGGTTGCTGATGTAGTAAGACATACTGTGATCAGCAATCAAGTCAAGGCCTGACTCGAATATGCTTTTAACCAAACCCATAAACCCATCAAAGGCTCGGTAAATAGCCTTGTAGTTATCGACTAAAAATCCCTTTGAATTAAAGTACTTTTCGGTTCCCAAGTGACCATAGAGATGCATTGGGTTTCGCAATGAAAACGGCGGTGGCACATGGGGAACAACATCATTGTTGTTAACAAAGCGAAAAGCCCGGCCTGACAAGTTTTTATTGAGTTGTCGGCTAAAGGTAAGATCGCCTACACGAGGTTGTCCAAAGGTGTATAAGCCTGCAACGTTGAAACCATTTTCTTGCAGTGATGCTGCAGCCATGGTG
>NZ_QXHD01000004.1:4593527-4658111 GCF_011009555.1 Adonisia turfae CCMR0081
CAGGCGCAAAGTTAGGACGCTGCCTCAGGAAAAATAGATCATTTGGAGCATTGTCCAGAATGAAATAGCGAAAGGTAACCGTCTGATTAGGATTTACAACGCCCCCCGTAAAGTTCACAAAGTCTCGCACATCCGTAACTTCATCAACCACTGAAAAGGCATTGGAGCGTGGCCTAACACTGGGAATACCTTGGGCAAAGGATAAACCATCTTCCTCAGGGCTAGGCACCCGAAACTGTTCCTGTAGCTCATGGTCAAAAAACACCCAAGGCGTGTTAGTGCGGTTGGTCACCACTGACTCTAGACGAAACCCGATCAACCCCTCCCTACGTAGTCCTTCAATGGATAAGAACAGATCTATATTAGGCCCCGTAACATCTTGAAAAATTCTTAAGGCATCAGACGTTCTTTCTCCCCTTGTAATTCTAAAATCACCTGTAACTTCCCTGAATGTTAGATTTTCTAAAACAAGGGTGGCGGCTTCGGCTGGAGCCGCCCACAGCCCTAACGTTACAAGCAGAGCAACCGTTAGCCCCCGCTTGCGCGGAACATACTGGGAAAAGGCGATGAGAGACATATTTTAAAGGGAAAATTCTGCTTTGCCTTTAGTCTAGCTAAACAGAATCAATTCATGTTGATTTTCCTGATGTCAGCCTTTCTTCCCTGTGTTAAGCAACCCGCCTAACAATTTACCAAGCTATAGGTTGCTTTAGAGAACTTAATGCTTCTTCTAATTTCATAGTCAATCGCTCAATGGTATTGTCCGTACTCAAAACCGGTCGACCATGTTTAATCACCCTGGCTAACGTATCTGCCGCAGACGGGGACAGAAGTTTTGTCGGCTGAGATGACAATATCTGCTGTCCCCACTTAGCCCGCAGCCATCCTGCCTGTAATGACGAGCGCAATCCCCTCGCATAGTTTGGATAGTCTGGAAGGGGTAACAATCTCTGGGGACGATAGGGCACAGCGATTGAGGCGCACCAGTCTTGCCATTTAAAACTCAGAATTCTGGGGCTGGTAATCATAGGAATCCAAGCCGTTCTGAGAGCATCGGCCACAATCGCCCCATGCATTGCTTCCGCTAGTAAAACATCAATACAGCTAATGGCCTCTAAGACCTGTTCTATGGGCCAACGAGGATCAATGTAACCAATACCCACCTCTTCACATCGGGATTTCCAGATGCCATCGGCAAAATTAGCATGGTGAATATGGGGCATAAACCCATGGGAAAACACTTTTTTGCCGATGGGAGAGAAGCAACGACGCACCAGGATGCCTCCATCTGTAATTGCTTTTTGGCGAGGTAGTTTTAGACGACGGGCCGATAACGGCCCCCGAACGCAGGCAATGTGCCAATGGGGCGGAATTTCGGTCAGAGGCTGTTCATAGCCTGCACCGCTACTAAATATAATCAGACGCTGTGCATGGGCCGTGCGCTCTGGCAATCGATGATTCAATAATGTCCCTGTACCAATAAATTGGGTGGATTCATCATCATCAAAAAAATTTGGTAGGAGTTGGGGCCACAACCACCTATTCAGCTCATCACCAAAATTAGGTTGGCCATCCCGTCGTTGGTAATAAAAGATTTTCATAGGCTATGGCTATTTTCGCATGCTTGATCCCTGTACACTCCCTTGGTTAAGTTTTTTTTAGGTTAAATTATCACACCTACTTTCCATGTTCATCTTTTAATTTAGTGGGCACTTTAACCATATCAAATCAACAATGAGATTAAACATTTTCATCTTAATCTTGTTGTTAACTAATAATTAATGTCAAGCTAAATTGATCGCTTGTTCGAATGCTTTACCATCTAAATCACTGCCAAAATGGTCGATATGTTCATCAGTTTGTTGGCAACATAAGATCATTTTTATCCTCTTCTAGATCCTAGGCGAGAGAAAATTAATGCGTTAGTTTGACGCTGATTAAGTCCTGCGCTTCACCCTTTATAAACCGTGAACAACACGTTTGATTTTTGGGGTTCGCCCCCATCTCCTAAAAGCTTTGGGGACGGGTCCAGTCTCCTCGGCTTAACTCCTCGAACCGAAATTTGAACGCTCGCCAAATGTCCAAAACCGGAAAAGAAACCCCAATGTCTGATAGCTAATGAGAACCCATTGCTTACTTGGACCGTGCGATTTTTAACTGGCCGCATTGATAGTTATCGTAGATTCACGTACGTAGAGACTCTGATTGCAGATCATGGCAATGGCTACGCCATAAAAAGATTTTAGAATCTTCCAAATTTTCCATAGGAGAGGATTGATGCTTCACTTTAAACCTAAACAGCTAGGCGATTCAATCTTAGAATTGCAACATAGTAATTTTAGTGGAGTTGCCTATGTAGAGCTACTGCCAAATGTTCTCCAGAAGAAACATCCTACTGTTTTAGTGTTGCATAATGGAGAACTTACGTATTGTGGGTTCTCACTACCTGATCCAACGAACTTTTCCAAAGCGCTGGGGCAACAGTTCGATTTAGAAATCATGGCAACGGCTTTACAGCTTGCCCAGAAAAGAATTGATGATCAGACCTCTATACGTAAATATCTAGAACTTTTTATTCGACTTAAGTTATTTGCCTGGGACGATATCGAAAGATATATGCGCAAGCAAGTCATCTTAACCCTAGAACAAATCTTTCCCTACGCTGGCAAGATCGTATTAAATAGGTCTGTTGCCGTGGATCTTACCTATGGAGACGATGGTCATGGATTTACGTGGGATCAGCTTGAACTGGAGTTCATGCAGCGACAACAGGTATGGGCGTCCCTAGCGGATGTAATTCCAGCAGCCAATGCCATTCCTTATCAGCTTAACCATAGTCGCCAAACGATCACCGATGATTGGGCCAAGCAACATGTACCCCAATGGATAGATGGTCAGCGCACGCTGTATGATATTGCCCACCACATCAATCTAGATCCCCTGGAACTTGCCCATAAGTATCGCAAACTTGTTCAAATGGACTGGATTACGTTTGAACAAGAGAAGTATCTGGCTGCGCTTCAAAAGCCTCAGAAAACAGTTATTAATCAACCTCCGACAACGAATGAGTCGCAGAAAGTTAATGTTAATTCTTTAGAAAAGAGTACACATAGTCCCGCCATTCCTACCGCTAACGCAGTCGCTGAGAATCGGCCTACGATTCTCAGTGTTGATGACAGCTTAGTGGTACAAACCATGATTAAACGGGCTATTGGCGAGCAATATAATGTGCTATTGGCGAGCAATGCCATGGATGCTCTTAGCCTATTAAATAAGGAAAAAATCGAACTAATGCTGTTGGATGTAACGATGCCTGACATTGATGGACTAGAACTTTGTCGAACCGTACGCAGCATTGGTCGATTTCGGGATCTGCCAATTGTGATGCTCACTGCTAAAGATGGAATGTTTAATAAAATCAGAGGGCAAATTGTTGGCTCAACCCATTATTTGACCAAACCAGTTGATCGTCCAAAACTGTTGGAGGTTTTGACAAAGTATGCTCCCATTACGGTGATGTCATAACACTTTTATCGTTAAATAGCTATGATGGACAACCAATCCTACTTGTTTTTTGAACTTGATGATTTGCAGTATGGCATTGAAACCTCTCAAGTTCGAGAGATTTTGAAACTTCCCGAATTAACACCGATTGCCGATGCGCCAGGCGATATTATTGGTATTCTGAATTTTCGAGGCAAAATTCTGCCGATTATGCATCTCGCGAAGCGCTTAGGGCAGGGCAGTCCCCTTTGTCAGCTTAGTGACAGTATTATTGTTATTGAGTGGCAAGGTTTGCAGGTTGGTATGGTGGTCAACCAGGTTTATGATGTTCAGTCTTTGTCGCCATCTATCATTGAAGCGGTTCCCACCTATGAGTTGAGGGAGCATGCCCATACGGCATTTGCTGCAGGTATTGCTAAGGTCAATGATAGTCTGATCACATTGTTGAACCCAGAGACATTAATTCGCCAAACGGATGCAGTAGAGACCATAGCCTTAGAGTCTAAACTGGATGATGTCGAGTCTGACGGTACGACGGCTTATCCAAATGAGCAGGTATTTGAAGCCCAACAGATGCCTATTATCACCAACTTTTTCTCACTGTATTGTCCGAATATTTCGTCAGAGGAACGGCAGATTTTTCGCCAGAGGGCCGATGCCCTCGTCCATTCCCTAGAAAGCTCTGGGGCTGATATTAATAAGTTGTTGCCTTTGGCCGTATTCAGATTAGAGGAGGAATACTTTGGCCTAGATCTGCAACGGGTGCGGGAATTTATTAATGTGCGCAATGTCAGGGCCATTCCCTGTTGCCCTCCCCACATTATGGGCAACATTAATTTGCGCGGAGAAGTGATGACCTTAATTGATATTCGAGGGGCGTTGAATATCTCTCAGGCAGTGGACGAAGTGCCTAAGGCTGTTGTGATTGAGGTTGATGATATTGCTGCTGGTATAACGGTTGATCAAGTGCTGGATGTAATCTATATTCCCCCATCAGACATTGCTTCTATGCCTGCAGCGTTACCTCAGCATTCTCAAGTATTTTTCCAAGGGGCCACACGCTACCGTGAGAAAAACTTGAGTATTCTTGACCTCCCTAAGCTCTTTTCGGATGGGGGGTTAATTGTTGATCAAGCAGCCTAGCAAGCCCCTGGTGCTACCGACCACTCTCAACGTTCTTGACCAATTTATTTGCAATCTAACTTAGGATCGATCCCATGAGAATTACTGCACAGCTCAAATACAGTATTATCGGACTGGCTGTTTTGACCGCAGGTGTAACCATCTTTGAAAATGTTCGAACTCAGGAGGGTGAGTTTGATGGTTCTATGGTAAACAAAGCAGGTATTGTTCGCGGAGCTAGCCAAAGACTTGTTAAACTGGAAATCCATGGCCAACCCAGTGATGAACTGATCACTAAAATCGATACTCATATTGATGGTCTGCTCAACGGTTCTGAAGAGCTGAAGCTGCATAAGCAGAAGGATAAGACGTTTGTCGATGCTATGGAAAAGGTTGATGCCAACTGGGAGGTATTAAAGGCAGATGTTCTTGAATATCGTAGAGATCCTAGTCAAAAGACTCAGTTGATCAAAGACAGTGAAACCTTCTTTGAAGACACTGATAAAGCTGTACAGGCAGCGGAGAACATTACGGTGGCGCACATTAAAGAAGTAGGTAACACGCAGTTGGCGTTTTTTATCTTTGACATTGCGGTACTGGGCTTTATTTTCTGGCTTGTTTTGCGGACAGCGAAACTACTGCAAACCTCGATTGCATCGGTGGCTAACAGTTCTTCAGATATTGCGGCAACGGTTGAAGCGCAGGAACAGGCTGTCACAGAACAGACCTCATCGGTAACCCAAACCACCTCTACCATTGAGGACCTGGGTGCGGCGTCACTCCAGGCGGCTCAAAAGGCGGATACCTCTGCTGACGGTGCCCGTGAAGCCCTGACCCTATCGGAAACTGGAAGCCAGGCGGTGGAAAACACGGTACAGGAGATTGAGGAGCTACAGTCTAAGGTGGGTGCGATCGCAGATCAGATTATGCAGCTGAGTGAACAAACCGACCAGATTTCGATCATTTCAAACCTGGTGGCGGACGTGGCAGACCAAACGAACATGTTAGCCCTAAATGCAGCGGTAGAGGCAGCCCGAGCCGGTGAACAAGGAAAGGGTTTCGCGGTGGTTGCGGGTGAAATTCGAAAGCTGGCAGACCAAAGTCGTGACTCAGCCAGTAAGATTGGTACCCTGGTAGAAGCGATTCAGTCCTCCATTAACAGCACGGTAATGGTGACAGACGAAGGGACGAAAACAGCAAAAGCAGGTATTGAAACCGCAAAAGATACCGCCAATGTCTTTAATCAGATTGCAGAAGCGATTAACGAAGTCTATAACAACTCTCAACAGATCGCCCAAACTGCAAAACGGCAGGCGGTTGGTGTACAGCAGGCTGTCTCTGCGATGAACACCATTAACTTGGGAGCAAAAGAGACCGTTAGTGCAGTGAGTAAAGTACAAGACTCCACCGAAACACTGAAAACGATTGCCAAAGAACTACAGGTCGCAATCTAACCTTCTGTTGTGGGGTAGAGAGATTAATCATCTCACCCCATCTACCCCATTCATCAAGAAATATCATGTTTATCGAAGATGAAGAACTGCGAACGCTCTATCGAGACGCAAGTAAAGACCATTTAGACAACTTAGAAGCTGGGTTTCTACATTTAGAAAAAAATCCAGATGATCTAAATAATCTAAAAAATCTATTGCGGGCTGCCCACTCGTTAAAGGGAGACTCCCGCATGTTAGGTGTCCAGGAAGCGGAAACTTTAACACATCAATTAGAGGAACTCTTAAGTGGTGTCGAAAAAGGGGAACGAGATGTCACACCTGCCTTCTGTGATTGTCTCTATCAGGGGTTAGACGCCATCCGCAAAATTGCCCATGAGGCCTTTACGGGGGAAGCGTCAAATGTCAGTGTGTTTCATGTGATGGCTCAGCTGATCAATGCTGGAGAAGCCTCTGAGCCAATCACCATTGCCCCTGCTGCTGAGGAGCGGGCCATGCTGGAATGGATGCCCACCAATGCGCCCCCACAGCCTGACTATAACGACTCTGTTGCCGTCATCACGCCTCCTGTCATAGAAGAGGAAGAGACGACCTTAGGCATGGGCGCTAATCTTGAGCACTCTGTCCTCAAACGACCTACTCCAGACGAAACCAGTGTTGTTATTCCCCCTCCGCCAACCATAGAAGAGGAGACAGCCTTAGAAGAGGAGACGGCCTTAGCCATAGGTGCTGACGCCCCCCCTATCTCCAGATCGCTAACTCCAGACGACCCCCAAGAAAGCACTCAGCAGCCATCTCAGTCTGAGACGATGTCACATGAGGGCTATCACATTGACACTATTCGGGTTGAAGCCACTAAGCTTGATACCTTAATGACCCAAGCCAGTGAGTTAGCTGTGACCAAACGACGGATTACTCGTCGGATGGATGATATTGATCAAGTGCTTCTGTTCTGGGAGAACTGGGTTCGTGATAGTTTAAAGCAAAAATTAACGTTGAATAGTCTGGAGAATGCACAATCAACAGACCAAGCCCTAAATTCGATACAGGCCTTACAACAAACCACAGACGAGCGTCTAGATCAACTAGGCGATCTCTTAAAGCAGCTCAGAAATACCTCCTATGAAGACTCTGCCCAGTTAGAGACCCTCTCTAATGATTTAGAATCAGGGATTCTCAAACTGCGCCAGGTGCCATTGTCCAGTATGTTTAACCTTTTCCCTCGTATGGTCAGGGATTTGGCAAGACAGCAGAGAAAGAGCATTAATTTAGTCATTGAGGGAGAAGATATTCAGGCAGATAAACGGATCTTAGAAGAGATGAAGGCACCGTTGAGCCATCTTATCCGTAATGCCATTGACCATGGAATTGAGGCTCCAAGCGAGCGCATTGCCATGGATAAGGTTTCTATGGCTACAATTTGCATCAAGGCTCGACAGCGAAATAATCGCCTTGAAATTGAAGTCATTGATGATGGTCGTGGTCTTAGTTTAGAAAGCATTAAACGTACAGCTCTGCGCCGGGGACTCTATACCGAAGCCCAGTTGGACAAGATGGGCGATGAGGAACTTCAATACTTGATCTTCACGCCTGGATTTTCCACTCGAACGGTTGTCACTGAAATTTCTGGTCGGGGTGTGGGATTAGATGTTGTACGGGTTAATGTGGAGCGCCTGAAGGGAACTATTCAAGTGGATTCCACCCCTGGTCAAGGCTGTACATTTCGATTCACCATCAACACCAGTTTAGCCACAGAATCGGCCTTGATTGTTGAAGCTAACCAGGCATCCTATGCCATTCCTGTTGAATCTATTGAAAACATGATGCGGGTTATCCCCCAGGATATCTTCACCCTTGATGGCAATCCGGCAATTACATTTCGAGAGAATCCATTGTCTGTTGCCTGGTTGACAGATCTGTTGGGATTGCCTGTATCAGTAGCTACCCAACCTCAGCTGAATAGCGTTAACCCATCAGTCCCCTGTGTTGTCCTTAAAGTTGGACCTAGCCAATTAGGCATATTTGTTGATAACCTAATCGATCAACAGGATATTGTGTTGAAGCCCCATAGCAAACTCCTTAAACAAGTACGCAATATTTCTGGCGCAACTATTTTGGGATCAGGGGAAGTCTGTATGGTACTCAGCCCCCAGGACCTGATTAAATCTTCCAGAGGTGAGAAAATCGGCGCTAAGGTTACTGATTGGGAGCCTATAGCGGTTAAACCGAAAGTCCTGCTAGTGGAAGACTCGATTCCGATTCGTACCCAGGTAAGACGGATTCTCGAAGGGGCGGGCTATCAGGTAACAACAGCGGTCGATGGTCTTGATGGCTTCAATAAACTACAAACAGGAGATTCCTATGATGCTGTGGTGTCTGATGTGGAAATGCCCAATCTCAGTGGCCTGGAATTAACGACCCGTATTCGTCAGGAGGCACAATATGAAAAATTGCCCATTATCTTAGTTACAACATTGGCTAAAGATGAAGATAAACAGCGTGGTGCTGACGCTGGAGCCAATGCCTACATCACCAAAGGTGATTTTGACCAAAGTCTACTTCTCACTACTCTTAGGAGTTTAATTTAACCATGGCTAACCCCATTAAAGTTGTTTTAGTTGAAGATTCTGCCATTGCCTTACAAATTCTACAGCGGTTAATCGATTCATCACCCGAGGTAGATGTTGTTGGTACCGCTCAAGATGGCTCTGATGGCTTGAAAGTAATTGCTCAAACAATGCCAGATGTTATCTGTACCGACCTACAGATGCCCAAAATGGATGGTCTAGAGTTTACGAAAAAAGTCATGTCTGAATTTCCTCGACCGATTCTGGTGGTAAGTAATACTGTACACCCAGGCGATGTAGACAATATCTATAACTTAATGCAGGCAGGAGCACTAGACTTTTTTCCAAAGCCCACTTCCGGATCAGCCACAGACTATGAAAGACTTAAAAATTCGTTGATTACTAAAATCAAAGTCTTAGCAAGTAAGAGAGTGTAATCTTGGCTCTGGGTGTTTAGTTTCAGCCTGGTCCCCTGGTTCTTCTGTTGGGAAGAATCAGGGGACCAGGCGATTCTAGTCTATGTTCTCTTCCAGAGGACTGTTGTTGTGGCAATGTGCAATATAATGTACACACATCTCGGCAGAGAGTTCAGAATCCTGCATTACCCCCCTAAAGCCCTCCGGGCATGGGCTAAAGCTAAGGTAAGGGGTGAAACTCCAGTCCTCCCCCTTACCAAGCAGGGTCGTTTCATGTTCACCAGAGAAAATCTGTAAGGCTTATTACTTCGTTCATACTGAATCGAAATATGATCGGAGGGAGCCAAAACCGGTTGCTTGGGGTCCCTCCGAGTTCCCCAAACCCCCATGGTTAGGGCCGGGAGGCCGCCCTAAGACCCAGCCGCCTAGGTTGTCCTCAATGGCATTAACTTAAGGGTTACGGCGGGGTCGATTAATCAGGTTATCGCATTGTTGTTTGGCCCACTTCCAAGTAGGGCATGTCTTTCCTCAAATGAGCTTTCAATACCTTCAAATTTTCCGTCTAGACAATGAAATAGCCCTGCCCTTACCAAGGGGGAGTTAGAGGGGGTGAGGCAACCACGAATGCTAGTTTCCAGTACTTGTAGGGAAGGTTTAATCTGAAAAATGCTGGCTTCGGACAAGTCTGTTGGATCGATGCATTCCCTAGAT
This sequence comes from Adonisia turfae CCMR0081, assembly GCF_011009555.1. GTDB lineage: Bacteria > Cyanobacteriota > Cyanobacteriia > Phormidesmidales > Phormidesmidaceae > Leptothoe > Leptothoe turfae. The sequence continues at coordinate 4,603,299 of NZ_QXHD01000004.1, forward strand.
CAGCAACAGCAAAAATCCAGAACGATTGACAGCCGTTCTGGACATAAACTAATGGAGAGCTATCTGACGCTATGGGAGTTAGGAGCAACCTAATGTAATTTATTTTGCTACCTAGCTTTGATTACTAAACTTGTAGGGCTTGCTCAATCTGGCGTAGCTTAATACGAGCTAGACCTAAATTTGCTTTTTCTCGATCCATCACCATGTAAAAGAAGACACCTTCAAGGGCTTCACAAATGCGAATTAAGTGATACTGATTCTTCAAGCTGATGAGAATATCTTCGATGGGTGATGTGATTCCTAGACCCTCACGGGCTCTGTTTTTAGCCTTAATCACTTCAGAGTTGAGGGCAATTGCTTGCTCTAGCTGCATTGAGGAGAATGTAGCTTCATCTTTACTAACCTGACCTAGGGAAAATCCTGTAGACCAATCTCCAATAGCAGCTCCGATCGCACCATCGACAGATAGTGAGCTTTGAATAGACTCTTTGACGTTATTCATTTTAACCAACAACCTTAGTAACAATAATGTTGATGTTGTACAAGCTGAACATGCTTGAGCTGACCCTAAGATTCCCGAACAAGGCTTAGGTGTTTCATTTGTCTTAGATCTTGCACTCATGTTGGTGATGGGACAATAACCCACGCTGGGTTCAAAACCCAGCGCTAATCAAGGGCTGTCTGCTGAAGCGACAACTTGGCTGTGGGGCTCTGGATATAGACCTTTTACCGATCACTCAACCCCTACTCTTCGAGAAGTCTTACGCCTATAGTGGATTTTGATGGGATTAGCCGTGCGACTTTGAGTCCACAGTGGGCTAACTGATAAAATTATCGTAACCATTTACAAATTCCTGGGGAAGTTTGAAGAATTCTGCGTCTGTTGATATTTGCTTTTACATTCCGACGACATTTTGGCCTACTCAGTTACCCTTCTCAAGTGCTGAGAACTGGTCGGGATTTGGGTTAGGGATTTATGCCTGGACTGTACAGACGTATCTCAAACTACGGGAAGCAGGGGTTGCCTGTCGGCTAACTGATCAACTGCCTGAGGAGGGCATTGTTCTCTTTCATGCCAATGCCACTCGGGGAGGGAATATTCGCCCCGGTGCCCATCGGTTGCTTATTTGTTTGAAGGCAGAGGCAACGTTATGCGCTCAGGCCCAATTCCATGTGGTACAAAATCCTTGTGAGGCAGTTGGATGGTTAGGTTGTTATTTCATACCCCATTGGCCGCAACCTGGACTACAGCCTCGTTTGGCAGAGCGAAAAAATCGGTTTGAAACTATTGCATTTTTAGGACATCGCAACAGTTTAGCTGCTGAGCTCATGGAACCAGAGTGGGAGAAACAGCTACAGCAGCGCGGCCTGAACTGGCTACCTGTAATTAATACTAATGTGTGGGATAGCCATCAAGCCGTGGATACTCGCTGGAATGATTATCGAAACATTGATGCGATTGTGGCGGTGCGTCAGTTTAATCTGAAGCGTCCTGGCTATCGTCGTAAGCCTGCCACTAAACTTTATAATGCCTGGTTAGCGGGTGTTCCAGCCATAGTGGGTCGAGAGCTGGCCTACCAAACGGTGGGTACTGCTGGTGTGAACTATTTAGAAGCTAACTCTATGGCAGAACTGTTGTCTTGTTTAGATAGACTGCGACAAGATAGCTTACTGCGGGCAAGGATTGTCAAAAAAGGACAAATCCGCTCCATTCACTATACTCCAGAAGTGATTACTCAGCGATGGCAACAGTTTTTGAATGAGGTGGCGATACCAGCTTACCAGGCCTGGTGTAGCTGTTCTGACTGGCGACGTCAGGTGCAATATGGGCAGGCTAGGTTAAGGAATTATGGCGATCGCATCACCCGTCGTCTAAATCTCTAACCAGTCATTTTCTATACCTTCCTCAAATGCCAGCCGCGGGGTTGTAGAAAGTTAGCGATGCCCAGGGTGGAAAGTGTAGAGCCGAACCCATGACCGTCATCCCATGGGTAACATTAGTTAACACCGTAGGGGCAAAATACCAACCAGGGCAATGGCCTTGGCCACATCCATGGGTGCACCGCCACCCACCGCCACAATGCTGTCAGCTTGATGGTGGTGATAGGTCTCCAGCCCAGCTATTCCATGTAGTTCACCAACGTAGAAATCAGATCAAACTGGCGCATAAGATTGATCTGATCGTAGCAAGGACGTTCTGCAACATCCTTCTCATCGGCAATCACACTTTTCTACGGAAGCGATCTGGGTAGCTGGCACCAGCTTTGCCCGGGTACCGCCCAACAGGTCAGTATATGAAACCAGAAAAAATTTAATGCCCAGCTCTTTTGCTTTTTCGACCAGTGTTTGCGTCTGCGTCTGCGTTCCTACCATAATCTGAGGATCCATAGGCTATGCTCCCTCAGTAAAACAGCAGTAATAGGCAGCTTTTGTAGCTGTGGCTACCATCTGATGAAGCATCACACTTAATCAAGCTGCTTGACCTATAAATCATAGCGATTACAAGAGTTCAGCCTTGATAAATAGCTGTCGCTTATCATAACAAATGTAACAATAGTGACTATTCATTTAGTCAACTTGAGGACAGTTTGATATGGGTAATATCGCTAGCATGGCTTTTAGCTAACCGCCTGTTGGCATCAAACTATAGGTTGAAGATTGCGATCGCAATGAAAATTCTAGTTATTCAAAACAGTGTTCGAGATCCCATTGGCATTTTAGGAGACCATTTAATCTATCAGGGTGCTGAACTGACCACCTGGTTCCCAGAACAGCAACCCAACTTACCTGAAGGAGCGTTTTCAGGGCTAATTATCCTGGGGGGACATATGAATGCCCATGAGGATGACAAGTATCCTCATTTACAGCAGGTGGTTACTCTGATTCATCAATTTCACGCTGAGAACAAGCCCACCATGGGTGTGTGTCTGGGGTCTCAGTTAATTGCCCGAGCCTTTGGTTCTCAGGTATATCCCCACAGTACACCAGAATTGGGATTTTCTCCGTTGGCGGTGGTGACAGATGCCGTCACAGAGCCCTGGCTAAAAAATTGCCCTGTCAATCTGCACATTATGCAGTGGCACTTCGACACATTTGATCTGCCAGGGCCAGCAACATTGTTAATGACCAACGATATTTGTAAGCATCAAGCCTATCGCATCGGCACCAATATCTATGGGTTTCAGTTTCACCTGGAAGTTACCCCAGAGATTATTGTGGATTGGCTAACGGCGAAAAGTGACTGGATTGATACCCACTATCCCAATCTAGACCAGCAAATACAGAAACAGATAAACATCCATACTGACAATGCTGCCACCTTTGCAGAACAGGTTGCTTACCATTGGCTTACACTGTTTCCTGATGCTGTTTCCAAATGGTGAAGGGTTCAAAGTTGAAAGAGGACAACCATCAACAAGATTGAAGTCAGGCTCGCTAATAGGGTTCGGCTTACGTTCCATTGATTCCAACGAGGTTCAAAGTGCAGACGGGCGGTTCTGAGCGCCGTTCCCTCCATGGCATCGATCTGTAGCATTTGGAGTTTGTTATTTAGCGGGACGTTAATTGTGAATGTGGGTAATTGGACGCCAAGGATATAGAGCAGCGGAGTTACAAGCAACAGCATACTCTGCATGCCATCCAGTTGCCCAATACCCAATCCGGCAGCGGCCAACAACGCTACGATTGAACCAACCCAGGTGGCGACAAATATCGGCTGGTTATTTTGGATAACTCCGTCGATCACTTGAAAAGCCCGGATAAACTCCCGATCATTTAACGTTTTAATTCCTGGCATAACGACTGAGGCAAACGCAAAAAGGAAGCCTGCCACGAGAGAACATAACAATGTTGCCAAGAGTAAGATAATTTGGAAGCTAGCTGTGGTTGACATGGGTTGAGTCTCCTAATTTGAGGGGTCGCTATAGTGATATTTCGGAAACTATATAGGGAGATGAAATCGCAACAGAGTAAAAAATTTTTGATAGATGATGCGATCGCGCCACTCCCAGAAATTTCCTCGACAGTTTCAGCTTATGGAAACTGCCGAGGTGGGGCTGTCTATTTCTTGCGGGACTATCACAATCTTGCGGCGGATGGCCAACATCCTTTGGAGGGCCAGCATATTAGTTTACGAACCCACTCTTAAGGTAGGCAGTAAAGATAGTTTTCTACATCCCAATCACTGGTGGTAGCCAGGAAGCGTATCCACTCATCTCGTTTGTATTCGTCAAAGAGACGATACATTTCACCGGGCAATGCCGACTTAATGACCTCATCATCGGCAAGCCGTTCTAAGGCCTCCCCAAAACACATGGGTAGCTTCTTCAGATAAGGATTCACCATCGAATCCACTGCCCGATATTCAAACCGTCCCGGTGCAGAAACTCTCAGACAACAGGGGGAAAACGGCTTCCAGAGAATCCACTTTCATCTGATTTTGTTGGGCAGTTGGTGAGTCGTTTAAGTCCCCTGTTTCATGGAGAATTTGAAACAGGCATCTACCCCGATGAGTGGTATTAGCTTTCGAGGCTGAGTCTACCCGATGTAACGCGGGAAATGTGTAACGCATGGAAATGAGATCGCACCACCCGCCGTCTCAACCTCTAAAGCTTCCACCAAACCATGGCCCACTCCCCTGATCGGCATCACCCAAGTCACTCAGCTACTCTCAGAAAAGTCTTATGAAAAATTCAGTTTTTGGTCAGATGGCACTCAGCCGCTGGCGACATGTTTGTAATCGGGGGGCAACAGTTTTCAGTCTCAGAAACTGTCACTAGATTAATTTTTATAGATTTCCAATTATGACGAGGCCTGATCACATGGTGATAGATAGGAAAGTTGAAGTTGTTGCTGTGGCATACTTGAATCTCAACATTCGCTATAGTGAAGCTGAAGCATTAGTCTCAGCATGGCATAAACAATATCCTCAATATGATTACCAGACATTAGTTCAATGGATTTTGGCTGGGGATGTCACTTATGTTGATGGGCAACTTAAGTTGGCCGCCTACGCAACGTCAGAAGATTTAAAACAACTCGTTATTCAGATGCGAAGTGCGGCTGGAGTTAGTATTAAAGACCGTCGGCATAACCTCACGACGTATCGAAAGTGTTTTGTTGGGTCTGAAGCTGTCCAATGGTTAATGGGTAACTTGGGTCTGACTCTCGATGAAGCTGTACGTGTAGGACAGCGCTTGTTAAAGCGCGGCATTATTCATCACGTTGTCGATGAGCAAGACTTCAAGAACGACTATTTGTTTTATCGCTTTTATGCAGATGAGTAATACTGATGCTTAAGGAAGCACACCCCTAGCGGCTGCACCATGACCACCCTAGTTTCCCTGTTTTTGAGCAATCACTGCAATTGGGCCATCACCTGATGGTCCTTCATTTCACCGGATGGGGATGCCTCTGCCTTAGCAAAAATATTAACGATAGAGCCAGTTGAATTTCCTCGTGTTGAAATAGAAAATGCTCCTGGTTGGTCTCAAAATGAATTGAGTGTTAGTCTTTAATAGGTGCTTATCACTGCCAATTTGCAAACCGCTGTCGTTGTCGTTGTGCCATCCAACAGGTGATTTCCCACACATCGGCAACGGGCATGTTCGTATACGGTAAGGTCTGCATGTAACCGTCGTAGAGAAACTCTGGCATCATTGTCGTTTGTGCCATACCTCTTATCCGTTGTTTCTCCCAGATTAAACTCCACCATCGTTCATGGGCCGTAAGCGCTTCTTGGTATTCTGGTGCGCGAGGATCAGAAACCTGGGCATGTTGAGGATAACCAACCCGACACTGGATATGCTGCGCCCGTTCAGCACACAGTTCCAAAATAGACCATTCTGTATCAATCAGGCGTTCACAAACAACACACCAGTGGCTAAAGTCACAGGTGAGCTTCATTGAAGGATATTCTTTTAACAGGTCGCGAGTCGTCCAAGGATTGTACAGTGAACGACTGCGATGGGTTTCAAAACTGACGATACAGCCAGAAGTGTGCTCTAATTCCAGGGCACGTCCAAAAAAGTCTACATTTTGCTGCCAGGACCAGGCATCATAACCACACATGGTGGAGACAAACAGCGCTCCCATATCCTGGGCATGGTCAATCACCCATTTCAAGTCACCCAGATGATCGTCGATGCTGCGGTCGGGGCGAGGTATCCACCAGTCTTTGGGGTCGTTCGAATCGCTCCCCGTGGTAGCTTCTGCGATAAAAACCAAATCATTATCCTGAAGCAGCTGCCGGAGTTGTTGTTGTTGCTGCTTGTCTTGTGGAATAGGTCCTTCGATACCGTCAAAGCCGTCGTTGAGGGTTTGTTGCACCAGTAGGTCTAGGTCAGTTGGCCCGGTCCACCATGAGCGTAAGATGAGAAGTTTCACAACAGTCTTGTGTTAAAAAAAGAGATATTTATATCGCCAGCTGTAACAACACTTGCAATAACACATTTGCCCCATTCTCTAAATCTTTAGGAGCTGTGTATTCTTTTACATTATGGCTAATGCCATGGGCGCTAGGAACAAAAATCATAGCCGTAGGAGCCATGGGCGCAATTAACCCGGCATCATGACCGGCTCCACTGGGCATGGATTTGACCGATAGTCCTAATCCCTCAGCTGTTTTTGTTACTAGGTCAATTATGCCAGCGTCAAAGACAACGGGTTCAAAGCAAGCTAAAGAACGACTGGTAATTTTCAGCCCCTCTGCCTTGGCGATGGCAGCGATTTTAGTATTCATTCGGGCTTCAGCGTCTTTTAAACAGGTTTCATCGGTGTTGCGCAAATCAACGGTGAGGCTAGCTTCTTGGGCAATTACATTGATCAAGCCAGGTTTTACTTGCATGGAACCGACAGTAGCCACTTGATTACCCCCCATGTCCAGGGCAAGATTGCGGGCAGCGATTGCGATCGCACTTGCCCCATAGCCTGCATCATGGCGCAAATGCATCGGCGTAGTACCGGCATGGTTCGACACACCCTTCACGGTGTACTCTTTCCAGGACATCCCCTGAACACCAGTCACTGCACCAATCTGGAAACCTTCTAATTCCAGTACTGGCCCCTGCTCGATGTGCAATTCCACAAATGCTTTTACCGGTTGACTACCGCAGGGCACTGTTCCGACATAGCCAATCCGTTCTAAATTTTCGCCAACGGTAGTACCGTCAACTCCCACTGAGGTCAGAGCGTTTTCTACCGGGAAGCCACCGCTAAATACCCAGCTACCCATCATATCGGGCTGAAATCGGGCTCCTTCTTCATTGGTAAAAAAGGCCACTGCGATCGGATGACGGGTTAGAATGTTGTTTTCATTCAGGGTGGCGATGATTTCTAACCCAGCCAGTACCCCAAAATTGCCATCGTAACGGCCCCCCGTTGCCACCGTATCGATGTGGGAGCCGGTCATCACTGGAGGGCCAGCTTCTAGACCGGCACGGGTGGCGACAACGTTGCCGATCTGGTCAATGGTGATGGTCAGTCCTAGCTCTCTCATCCAGCTAACAACCAGGTCTCGACCAGCTTTGTCTTCGTCGGTGAGAGCAAGACGACAGACACCGCCATCTGAGATCGCACCAATTTGAGCTAGCTGATCTAACCGTTGGAGAAGACGCTCCTTGTTGATACGTAAATCAGCGAGGGAGAATGAACTTGTAAGAGAAGAGAGCTGAGAAACCATTGTATAAGCTTAGTCCTGACGAATGATCAACATTACTAAATTTGCCTAAATCTTATCGAAGAATTATGGTTATTCAACTTATTGAAGGGGATCTGGAATAACAACCGTAAACTGCTAATCTGGTTTCTGAAAATCTTCAGTTACCTCATTGCCTAAAGCCAGCTCTCTAATTCCGCTCTACCGGAATCTGAATATCACTCCGCTTTAACCCATCTGGAATAAACGGTCCATCATAGAAAAACCGTCGCGGCGGCCCCACCACCTCATACTCCGGATGCGCCGTCAGCCAATCCTGTAACTGCTGTACACCCCGCGTATACACCCCATAGCCATAACCACCCCGCAATCCAATACTTACCACCGTCATCGGCAATATATCCTCCACCCGCACATTCTGCGCCACCTCTTTCGGTACCACATCCAAACTGCGATACAAAAACGAAACTGCCGCATCTCCGTCTGAAATAGTGCCTGTCTGTAGCGTCGCCGTCGGATACCGCGTCTCCACCGGAGCTGTCATCGAAATATCATTGTCGCTAATGTGACGAAATAACGGCGAAAACCCACGAGATGCCGCCTTACCTAAGTCGCCCCGCACCTGCACCGTCGCCGCTCGGTAGGCCGGATACTGCTTAATTTCAATCTCACCCTTCGCCGTAGGGGGTGGAAACCCCTCTGGCAAAGGCGCAGATGCGGCCCGATAGCCCCAGACAAACAGCGCTCCTAAGCCAACGATTATCCCAACAATTAGCAGTCCCTGACTTGGTTTCATAATATTGGGGCTAATAACTGAATCAAAGAACTACTCTAGCGCAGATGTCATCGCCAGGGGAGCTTGAGTGATGCCAGCCTGTTCCAGGGCCACCGCTGCTGTAAAGAGAGACTGCTCATCATAGGGACGGGCAATCAGCTGCACACCCACGGGTAACTCTCCAGGTAGGTGAACGGGAACGGAAAGGACTGGTAAACCAATAAATGATAAAGGCTGAGTATAAAATCCTAGATGGGGGCGTACCAAGACCGTCTCACCGTCTAGCTCCATGGTGGTTTGCTCAATGAGAGGAGCCGGGCAGGGTGTTGTTGGTGCTACAATCAGGTCCACGGTTTTGAATAGTTCACGGACCTGGTCTCGATACCAACGCCGAAAACGTTGGGCTTGAATATACCAGCTACTGGGGATTAATGCCCCTGCTAAAAAGCGATCGCACGTCGCTGAATCAAAGTCTTGTGGCTGAGTTTGTAAGCGAGATAAATGCAGCTGACTCCCTTCGCTGGCGGTAATCAAATAGGCTGCAGCTCTGGCTCGTGCGGCTTCTGGGATCGTCACAGTACGGGTGACATTGAGGGCCGTGACGACCTTGTCTAAGGCCTGGGCAACGGTGGGGGCCATGCCTTTGGCAAAGTGATCGGTTGCGATCGCAACCCGCATTCCAGCCATATCGCCTGACAAATCAGGGATAATCTCCGGACGATCCGTACAAATAGGGTCTCGTGCATCTGGGCCTTGCAATATTTGAAAGGCATTGGCAACATCTGCAACAGAACGGCCAAACGGGCCAATATGATCGAGACTGCTAGAGAACAAAAAAGCCCCTGCCCGCGATAACCGACCATAGGTGGGCTTCAGGCCATATACACCACATAAAGCCGCAGGCACCCGAATGGAACCATTCGTGTCAGACCCTAGGGTTAACGGCACTAAACCGGCAGCGACAGCAGCAGCAGATCCACCCGATGACCCGCCCGAGATGCGCGTCAAGTCATGGGGATTTGGGGTGGCATCATAGTGCTCGTTGACCGTGACAAATCCATAGGCGTACTCATCCATATTGAGGGCTCCCACCAGAATTGCCCCTGCCGCTTTGAGGCGAGCAACAGCGGTTGCATCCTGGGTGGCTGGTAAATTGGCCTGATTAATTTTGGAACCAGCTAAGGTAACAGTGCCAGCAATGTCAAAGAGATTTTTAACCGCAAAGGGAACACCGGCTAAGGGACCTACCGGTTCTCCTGTTGCCTGTTTACGATCTAGTGTAGCGGCAGCCTCTAATGCTGACGATGCTAGGACTGTCGTAAAACAATTCAAGCGTTCATTCTGGGTTTGAATACGCTCCAGGGTAGCTGTTACCACCTCTTGGGCTGTGATTACTCCCCGTTGGAAATGGGCAGTAATTTCTGCGGCGGTTGATGTGATTGCTGATGGGGTCATGGTTCAAACCTTGGCGCAGACTCAAGATTATCAGGTAATGGAAAGTCTAAGACGGGCTGCGCAATAGTGTGAACACGCTCAAAGTTTTCGACCACACTAGCCATCTGTTCTGGCGGAATAGCTAAATTTAACAGCTGTGCTGATTGTCGCACGTAGGTGGCTGCATCAAAAGGACTGTTGAATTGATCGGTTGCTTCTGGAGAGGGTGTGGCCATGGGGGCTGAACAAAAATCATATGTCACCTATTATCTCTTAAATTATACATGGCAACTCTTATGAATGTTCCATGATACGGAACCAATGCTTTCTCATACGTTTTATCCACAATCAGACTAATCCTTGAGAGACCTTTCTATAGAAAGGTCTCTCAAGGAAAAGAGACTTTTGAATTGTTAATCGATCTAACCAATCATTACTTCTGGCAAAGCAGCGAGTGCCGTATCATTGAGCGGCTCACCACCGTATAGGCTGTATGACCGAGCCACTGCCCCCGTAAATCCAGCATTGTAATCAAGGGCAACTTCATTAGTAATATAATTTGTCCGTTCATCAATGTAGCTGTAGTCATTGGGTGAACTGGGTCCGCCGACTAATGCGCCATACAAGATATGTTCGTTAGGAGCGCTACTATTGATGTCAGTTGTGCCTGAAGCACCTCGGTGGTGGGGGTTCAGGGCAAAATCATCACCAAAGCCAACTTGATAGCTGAAGTTGTTGGGATTATTACCTAAAATATAGTCAACCTGCCCTTGCGCAAAATTGCTGTAACGGTTGTCATAGTCATTGACGGTGTCACTATAAATTCCGGCTAAAAAGGCCGTGTTGGCACTATACCGTAGTGAACCCCATTGATCGAGCCAGGCAAGCCCTCCCTCTGTATAGGTAATTCCATTCCCATTCCGATTACTCCAGTAGTCAAGCCATGTCTCAGCATCGTTGCGATATTGGCTATTTCCGGTCTCCTGTGCTAGTAAAACAGCTGTCCCGTAAGATTTATTATCCCAACTTTGGGTCCATTGTTTATTCACTCCTTTGTAAGAGTCTTTGGCTTTAGATAAATACCCCGATTCGCCAGCTTTTACCAACCAGGCGGCACCCCAGGCAAGTTCATCTTCATAGCCACTCCAGGAATTGTAGTAGTTTGCGGCATCGGGAATAGAGTCAGAGTATTTGCCACGATAGGTATCAGCAAAGTCATAAAGTTGTTTTGCGTTGGTTAACAACTTATCTGCATAGTTAGCATTGGTGGACTTAAAGACGATTGATGCAGCAGCTAAGGCTGCGGCTGTCTCCCCAGCCAAATCAGATCCAGGATTGTTACTATCAACTTTGTAAGCTGGACGCTCCATCGTCATAGATTCTGCTGAACCCCAGTAGGCATGGTCAGTTCCACCATTACCCACCTGTCCCCATAGAGCTGTTGTTCCATTACTGTTGGTCTCATGTGCTTTCAGAAAATAGTCAGTTCCCCATTTAATGGCAGCAAGAACCTCATCCAGTTGACCACTTTTCTCATAAGCCTCACGATATTCAATGACTCCCCAGCTTAGAAGCGTTATTGAAGATGCCATGGGCAATCCAAATTTTACATGGTCTCCTGCATCATAATAGCCACCTGAGAGATCCACTCCAACATCTGCACCATCATTGAGAGCCGAGTCATCTCGCCATGCAATGCGATTCTCTTTTGGTAAATCGCCAGAGCGTTGAGCCTCAATAAACAACAGAGATTTCTGTAAGGATTCACCATAGTTATAATCTCCGCCGTTATCAGGTGGTGAAAGATTCGGGGGGCTAGGTGGAGTTGGAGTTACCTCAGGTATGTCTGGATCAGACTCTGGTGGAGTAACATTCTCATTGTTATCCTCATCGAAAATTGTATCCTCATTCAGGACAAAGTTTGAGGGATCCTTTGGGGAACCGTTTGCATTGAAGCCAATAAAAATTGGCTCACCTGTTGCTATTGTGCTGTTGTAGTCAACATTCTCTATTGTGTAGAGATTACCGTTTTGGCTGATGACCTTACCACCCCAAATATTAGTGATATCGAAATCTGCTTCAAACTCAAGTTGCCAACCATCAATTGCCGTTGATTCTAAATTTGTTATCTCAAAACCACCTGTAAATCCACTTCCCCAATTGTTTGCAACGGTGAAGTCAATGTCTGCTGGAGCAGAATTTGTAAGAGGTGGGGTGGGTTGAGGGTCGGGAGTCGGCGCAGATTCAGGGGTAGGTATCGGTGTAGATTCGGGAGTTGGCATAGGAACAGAAACTAATGCAATACTTGAATCATTGAGCTGAACGTTGCTAATGCTTAGATCAACATCACTGGCAGCGTTTGCACTAAACCCAATACTTATGCTGTTGTTTGAGGTTACTTGTTTATTCCAATCTAATGCGCGAACGACATATTTTGAGTCTTTGTGACTAACAATTTCTGCATTCCAAAAATTAGAGATCTCAAAATTGCTTTCAAACTCCAATGTCCAACCATCTAGGGGCGTATCACTTGGGTTGCCAATCGTAATGGAACCATTGAAACCGCTATTCCAGCGATCATTCTCTAGGAACTCAACAGAATACATAATTATGAGGGGTTAGATATTGCTACGGCAAAACAGAGTCGTTTCTGACCTATGGGCATGCAAAAACATCAGCCAAGCAGGAGTGTCGACTGGTGAAAAATACATGCGAATATTTTTGAAAGAACCAACCTTACAGGGAGTCAGTAATGTCTCAACCTTGTGCTGACGAGTATTTTAATTATTCAATAAATAGCCAAGAGAACACGTGGCTTGAAAAACTTGTCAAAACGTACTGCCACTACAATGCGCAACGTTAGTTTCAATCCATCGGCAAGTTGATACACAGGAACAGGCCACACGAGAAGCAAGTGGCGATGCTATAACTCAGCTCTCAAGCGTTTACGTTAAGCCTTATGGAAGATGAGCCTTTGAAATTGTGGACATATCCCACAAACCTATTAACCCTGATTAAATAAAGTGTCAAGCTTTTCTGTTGTTAACGTCAATTTAACATAAATTTTTCAAGGTTGCAAGAATTTCATCCAAATTCTCTTATTCCGGATAGCTTAGGATTTCGATGAGAATTGAAGGTGTTGTCGTTTTTTTGATCACACGAAAATGAATGGAATACCTTATTCTCGCTAGTTACCTATAGTGTTATTTTTTACCATTGGGTTGCCAACCTGGTTTACCAAAGATGTACTTTAAAGCACAGGAAAATCGCTTGCTATGCCTAACATCTTTGATGATTTGCCATAACTCATAGAAGTTAATGACAATTGGATTGACCGACCCGATCTGTTTGGTAAGGCCATAGGTGATTTTCTCAGTCTCAGCTTGGTAAGTGTCAAATAGGTGATCCCAGATAATCAAGATTCCGTCATAGTTTTTGTCAATACACCTCGGACCTACCCCATGATGAACACGATGAACTGATGGTGTATTAAAGATGTTATCTAACCAACCCAGCTTTCCGATTCTTTCAGTGTGAATCCAGGTTTGATAAACAACAACTATCACTAAGGCAATCAGTGTTTGAATAACATCAAAGCCTATTAAAATCATCGGAATGAAAATATCCACTCAATTAGACTTTCAACCCAGGCTAACCGCAGGGATGTGGTGAGATTATACTCAGGGGATGAATGGTGAACGCTGTGATACGACCACAAAATGCGTACCTCATGCTCCCAACGGTGCATCCAATAATACGTGAAATCTGCCAGAATAAGGGCCATTCCCCAAGTCCACCAGGTTAAGGGTAGCCTCCAGGGAATAAAATATTCAACAGCAAATAGACCTAACACAAAGACCAGTCCGTAAAAGGTGCGATCTAACAGCAGACCCACAAAAGCAATGCCGGAGTTCGCAAAAGTCTCTCCCTGAGCCCGACGACGCACAAAAACAATATCCCATACAGCTTCAAGAATGATAGCCACAAAAAAGATGAGATCGATTAATTCCAGAGCTTCAAATATTTCCATAAATCCATCAAAACGGGTGAAATCAATGTCCATTTGGGCTTATCCTCCTTACTCTCTTTAGTTTTTATATCGAGCGCTTGGTTTATTTTGACCACAAAAAGTTTCTATGGCGCGATGCAACTTATAACGACATATTTACTGTCTACTGGGAGAATGCTTCTCGAAATAGGCAAGCAGCATCTGTGTTAATAGATGAATTTGTTCCTTAAATGAGAAACTGCTATCGTCCTCTAATTGCTCAATCAAAATGCCATTAATGAGGGTCCAAATAAATCGAGCGAGCTTCAGATCGGTGAGGTCTAAAAATTCAGATATCTCCTGCTGACTTCTCTGATCAATTTTTTGAAAGACAGGATTGTCATTAATTTCCGCTATGTCGTGATGTTGATAAAAATCCACCCAAATTGCGGCTTGTTTAATAAAGTGATCCTCATTCTCTACTAAAAGCGTCTCCAGCGCTTGCATGCGATCCAAAAGCGTATGTCCACGCGTGGCTGCTTTAAATAACTGAAACTCCTGCATACTCACTTCTTCCACTAGCTGCTCAAATAAAGCCTGCTTACTAGGGAAATAGTGATACATTGCCCCGGTTGAGATACCTAGCTCCTTGGATAGCTTTCTTGTTGTGACATTGGCATACCCTTCCTCTGCAAACAAATTAAAACATTTGTACAGAATTTCTTTTCGGTATTGCTCAGAGTCAACTATCTTAGGCATGATTTTATATCGAGCGCTCGCTCTATTATATTCACTTCAAAATTTTAGTGTCAAGTGGTGACGTCGAAATTGAATTGGTCTGATCATGTGTCATTTCTAGTTCAATGTACAGGGACACCAGATATTTGAATATCTGGTGTCCCTGTAATCAGAGATCGATATCAAGATAAAGTATCCGTCAGCTTCTAGGCTGGTTCTGGACCATTAAATAGCGACAGTTGGCTAGCCTGATCGCTAGCAATAAGTTCCCAACCTTCACGCAACAGTTTTTGAAACGTGGAAAACCCGCGTGAACCGATGGCCATATGGTCAGGGCTTATAAACTGAGGGAACATCGTGTAAGGACGCCAGGATGTTCCCTGCTCGATGCGCAGATGTAGAATCTTTTCTTGCCCGTTATCCTGGGGTAGCCAGGCCATTTGTTTAATCATGGTAACCTCCTTAACCCAAGGGCTGATCGAGTCACTCGATCAGCCCACTTACACTCCTTTGAGCATGGCTTTATAGCTTCAAGTAACATTCTTTGAACGTGTGCCTGATCCAATTATCTTTCAGCATGAGCTGACGCATGGCTTCAAGCAAATACTCTTGAGCTTGATCGGGGGCAAGGTTTTCAACCTGTTCCCTGAGGACTTTAAGTTGAAATTCTTGCTCTAATGATAGTGTTCCAGGTGTACTCATAAGATCCTCCTTGGGCTCTGCAAAAGCCCACGTATACCAGCTATTAGTGACTGATTCACATGGTATGGTGTAGAGTCCTTTACAGGAATGTCCCAAAGAATACCTCTCTTAACTAGCGGAGCTGACCTGTTGAAGTTTAACGACTCAGGCTATGTCCAACAGCTGTTAGCGCTCTACGACAAGTGTGAATAGTACTGCCTCAATAGCTATCCAATTTTCAAGGTGACACACTCAAAACGAACGACCCTGAAGCGAAATGAGTATGTTGGCTATCGGGACACGTAGCAGAATCAGAGGTAGGTCAGTCTTTTTTCGTTTCAATATAAATGTTGTAAGACTTTCTATCTCCAAGAAAGAGCAAGCCTGGACAGTGTTTGGGGATTATTTTGATAGACAATGGGTGTCAAGCTTGTGTTTTCTTATATTCATTATAGCAAACATAATTTCCCTACTTTCGCAACAGTACTTTACAGTTGTTGTTGCAGCAACAGGTTGATTTTGAGGCTAAGGGAGCTGCGGCCAAATGATGCACTCGCTCAACCCGGTTTTGACTTCGCTCAACCGTCCAGCTTTGAGAGTTGAGGCTTTGATGGTGAGCTCAGCCGAACCGCGAAGTTGAAACTCGCTCTACGGGTATTTCATTTTCGACCCATCCCCTAAGGCTAAGATGAGGTCTTTTTACGTTATAGGTTTCTGGTTCTCATACTGTCAATGACGTGCTCCCCAACAAAGTTAGGTCCTGCAAACGTTTGATGCACAGATGGAGGTTGATGGATCCGTCCAGTAATGGGTTCAAAGTCTTTGATATTAAAAGCGTAGGGCCATACACTGCCATCCCATCCCACCACGTCTAGGGGATGATGGGTGTAACAATATTGGGTGAGGCTGCTCCTGGCTTTCACTCGCACTTCAAAAACCCCCATTTCATCATGGGTCAATAGTTTCTCCGGTGGTCGAATATCGCGCTCACAGTAGGGAGCTTGTTCTAAAAATTGTCCCTGGGGACTGAGGTATTGCTGCGGTGGCTGGATATGCCCCGAGGCTTCTAGAGATAGATGGATTTGCTCCACTCCCCTTTCTGGTATCAGCCGCCAAAGCACACCCGCTGGAATTATTAGATAGTCTCCTGACCGATAGTGCAGTTCTCCCAGCTGACTTTCCAAACACCCTTTGCCCTGGTGAATAAACAAGAGTTCATCCCCATGGGCAAAGCGATACCAGTAGGTCATGGGCTCGTTAGGATGGGCAATGGCAAGGGTAACATCAGCATTAGAGAGTAAGGGTAGGAGAGATGCGATCGCACCTCTCCTACCCCACTTACCTTCCCACAGCACTCTCTTTTTTGAAATTCCTCTGGATGCTACACTCACTGACTACATTTCTGCTCTCCAGGGCACTCGAGCAGCTGTCAAGGTCCGTACGGGAGGGCTAACCGCAGCTGATTTTCCCACCGTTGAAGCCCTAGCCCAGTTTCTTGTCACCTGCGCTGCGGCCCGACTTCCCTTTAAAGCGACTGCCGGGCTACACCATCCGTTACGCAGTTGGCAACCCTTGCCCAACGGTGATTCGGTTCAGATGCATGGCTTGCTTAACCTAGTGATCGCAGCCGCTTTTGCCTATGGCTATGGGGCCACTGCAGCCGAGATTGCCAGCATTTTACAAATCGATACCCTTAATGATCTAATTTTCTCGGAACACGAGATTATTTGCCATAGCCCCCTCTGGTCACAGGAATCGGAACTATCCACAATAGCGGGACATTTACCATTAGACAGCCTTGCCCGTATACGCAGTCGTTATTTCCTAGGAATTGGTTCCTGTTCTTTCCAAGAACCCTTGGCCGAGCTTTACCGTTTGAAGCTGTTCAACGATCCTGCGTCGGTAACGTCCTATGTCCTCTCTACCTGACACCACCCATGACCCACATCGGACACCTGGGGGTTCCTCTTAGAAATTACCCACCAGGGCAAAAAGCCCATCCAGTTATCCACGGGAGAACAGCGTTTTTTCTTAGCTGACGGTGACGAAATCAGTCTGCGAGGATATTGTGAGACACCAGGTTACAAAAAAATTGGGTTTGGCGAATGTCGGGGACACGTTCTCGCTGCGATCACTCAATAATATTTGCTAGAATAAAAGTACATATGCACTATCTGGAGTTTTTATGATGCAAATTCCCTCTTTTTAGTGAGATCCCTGTTTCTAATTGCGACAGAGGTTTTTCTAACCTTTGTTCAGCTCGACGATTTAGCTGATTACAGCGAGTATGTCTTTAAGGTTAAAGAATCTCGCATGTTGGCCCTGTGGGCACTGGTGAAATATGAAGTCTAAGGATTTCTGCTAAGACATTATGTTTTTTGTCAAAATCAACACAGTATTAAATATTTTCTTCACACTATAGGTATCTCCTAATGTGCTCCGAATACCTTGGCAGTGAAATGTCACTTCGGAGGAAATCTGATAATGAAACGTATATTTGAGTTTGGTGACTCTCTAGGGCCAGACAAAGTTGTTCATATTTATGACCACCATAGCGGATTAAAAGCTATTCTCGTGGTAGATAATGTTGCTTGTGGTCCTGCCATGGGAGGTGTTCGCATGGCTCCCGATGTCACTACGGAAGAAGTCTTTCGACTGGCACGAGCCATGACATTTAAGAATGCAGTGGCCAATCTTCCCTATGGTGGTGGGAAAGCGGCCATTCTTGCTAACCCAAAAGTACCTGCAGCCAAAAAAGAAACCTTGATGAGAGCGTTTGGGGTAGCGATCAAAGAAATAACTAGCTACATTCCTGGTCCTGACATGGGCACAGATGAAGCCTGTATGGCCTGGGTGCAGGAGGAAACCGGTAGAGCCATTGGTTTACCATCAGCAGTCGGTGGTATTCCCTTAGATGAAATTGGAGTCACTGGCTATGGCCTTAGCGTTGTTGCCGATGTGGCCAGCGAATTTTGTTCTATTGATCTGAGCACAGCCAAGTTTGTGGTTCAAGGGGCTGGTTCAGTAGGGCTGCATACAGCCAGTTTTCTAGCAGCTAGGGGAGCCCTTCTGATCGGCGTAACCGATTCCCAGGGCACCTTGTTTAATCCTGATGGTATCGACATTGATCAACTGACTGAATTAAAACGTCAAGGCAAGAGTGTGCTTGATTATGCTGACGGAGGCAAACTGTCTCGTGATGCTGTCATTGATATTCCTTGTGATATCTGGATTCCTGCGGCTAGACCCGATGTCATTGACGCTGACAACGTCAATCGGCTAAAGACTAAACTGGTTATTCAAGGAGCCAACATTCCATTTACGGCTAAGGCAGAACAAATCTGTCATGACCGCAATATCCTGGTCATCCCTGACTTTATTGCCAATGTGGGTGGTGTGATTTGTGGTGCCGTAGAATATGGCGGCGGTACCAAGGAGATCGCGTTTCAAACCATTGAGGAAAAAATTCGCAAGAACACAACTCTAATGTTGGAAAACGTTGCAAGTACGGGTAAGCTACCTCGACAAATTGCAATTGAGATAGCTGAACAGCGCATACGCAGAGCTACAGCTTATCGCAGTAAGCGCCATGGCCCTGGGTTACAGCTGATTGCGTAGATAACGTTTGGGAAGGGTGTCTTGGGTTTGTTGCAGAATAACGAGTAACGAGTAACGAGTAACAAGTAACAAGTAACGAGTAACAAGCGAGGCCAGTTGCTAAGATATCCTACAGTTACACTAAGGTCGGTTGTGAAGCATTAACCCACGTTGGGTTCAAAACCCAACGCTAATTGAGGGCTGTCCACTCAAGGGACAAGATTGGCTGGGCAGCTCTAAATAGAGAGCTTTTAGGGAGTCTTTAACCGCTTGAGCGGTTTTGAGCCAGTTAGCCTTGCGACTTTGAGTCCAAGGTGGGTTAATGCTTCTTTGCCAGGTGCAAAATCTCAGATATCCTACAGTTACACTAGATTAAGCCAATTTGTTTGCCTATCTTGGTAAATGCGGCAATGCACTGGTCCAGATGCTCACGGCTATGGGCTGCGGAAATCTGCACCCGAATGCGGGCCTTACCCTTAGGTACCACTGGATAGCTAAAACCAATCACATAGATGCCCTCTTTCAGAAGTTCTGCTGCCATAGTTTGAGCTAGATGGGCGTCATAGAGCATGATTGGCACAATGGGATGGGTGCCAGGTGCAATGGCAAATCCCTGTGCTGACATGCACTGCCGAAAATAGCGCGTATTTTCATTTAATCGTTCCCTGAGATTATGGCTCTGTTCAATTAAATCCAGAGCTTTGAGACTGGTGTAGACAATGACCGGGGCTAGGGTATTTGAGAATAGATACGGTCGCGATCGCTGCCTTAAAAGCTCCACCACAGATCTACACCCGGCTGTAAACCCGCCAGAGGCTCCTCCCAGGGCTTTACCCAGAGTGCTGGTGACGATATCCACTCGCCCTATGACACCACAATGCTCAATGGTACCGCGCCCAGTGGGGCCAAAGAATCCGGTAGCATGGCTGTCATCCACCATCACCATGGCATCGTAGCGATCGGCCAGGTTGCAAATCTCCCTGAGCTTAGCCACATCACCATCCATGCTAAACACTCCGTCCGTGGCGATCAGCCGTCGTTTTGCTGCCTGGGAGGTTTGCAGCGCAGTCTCAAGGTCTTTCATGTCACTGTGACCATAGCGATAGCGCTGGGCCTTGCTGAGGCGAATACCATCAATAATGCTGGCATGATTCAGATATCAAGGGTTCTGGTATCTCTTGTAACATGGTCACCACAGTTTTTTATGGGTACCCCTTAATCTTAAAAATCCGATGTAGGAAGAATCCAAAAATCAGAAGATAGAAGTCGGAATATAGTCACCGATTGACTTCTGACTTCTGAGCCCTGAATTCTATACCTGGAAAAACGTTTGCTTTCAACGAGTCCTCCATCATATTTTTTTTCTTAACAAAATCCACACATTCTAGTTTGGTTCGTCCATGATCTACATAGAAAAGAGATTAGGATCGACTTAATTCTTTAAATTAAAGTCAAGCCTTTGGGGGAAGTAAGATGCCTCAGTTGGCACCACATATTTTTAATATGTTGCATCAGCAAGGGGTGCAACATGCGTTTGGCATTCCTGGAGATTTTGCCTTAACGCTCTGCGATGCGTTGGCTGAGAGTGAGATTCAACCTATTGTGATGACCCATGAACCCTCGGCTGGCTTTGCAGCTGATGCCTATTCACGCATTCGAGGTTTAGGGCTGGCCGTTGTCATCTATGGTGTGGGTGGTTTGAACATGGTGAACCCCGTGGCGGGAGCCTATGCCGAAAAGTCACCGTTGGTCGTGGGCACGTTTTTGACTGATATTAACTTGGGTCTGTTTAGCGCTCACTTAGAGCCAGCCTATGCCATTTCTGCGACCTCAGAGCATATCTCGGTGAAGCATCACCAATATCCCAATGACGGTGCCTATGCGTCATTGCGGATGATGGCCCATCAAACGGCGGACTTTGTGAAGATTCCTCGTTTGGATTATGCCCAGCTAGCTGAGTTGATGGGCGGTAGGGGGTTTGTGATCAAAACGGGTGAACAACTCTGCCAGGCGTTTAATCAGGCGCGTACATCTGAGTCTTTCTGCGTCTTTGATGTGCATCTCGCAGCCGACGATGTTTCTCCAGCCTCGCAACAAATTGCCTCTCTATTCGCCAAAACATTAAAGGGATAAGAATTTTCAAATCACATCCGCACCTGTGCCAGGAACGACCTATGATTACTCAAACGATATCAAATAGAAAACAATTTAGCTGTCTGAGTAGCTACGCGATTGAAACCATTAGCGATCGCAATCTCAAGACTATCCAACCCTTTTTTGAGAGATTACCAGCCGATCCCTATTTGGAAGGGCATTACCGGTTTCGGCGGTTTTCTCATTTTCAAGAAACAAACAAGCAAATGATGCAGTTGTCCCATGCATTTTTCTATCAGAGCAAGACCTACAATCCACTATTGGGTAATGTTAAGCGAGACTATGAAGAACTGTCTGGTTCACTGGTTCAATCTGATGCGTTTCAGCAAACCCTGCTCACATTTTTTGAGTTCTGCAGACAATGTTCACCGTTTCATGAAGTGGGCGTACATCAGATTCGCGTGACCGCAGACCAGAGCGAGACGGGTAATCCTGCCCCCGAGGGCATTCACCATGACGGTGTCGATCTGGTTGGGATTCTTTGCATCGCTCGCCATGGCGTATCAGGCGCTGAAACCCAACTGTCTATTTTAAAAGGATCTGACCCCGTTTTCCGTAAAGTACTTAATCCTGGAGAGCTGCTCGTATTTAATGACCACCAGTTTTTCCACTACACCACCCCAATTGTGCCTGTAGAAGACAGCGGTTACCGCGATGTCTTTGTCTTCACCTGTCCAGATCTTCCCTTTAATCTCCCTGAGTAGAGGAGTATTTCCAGTGTCTCAATCTGTTGTTGTTCCCGCTTCTGACACCGCCACTTTACCCCTAGACTGGATTCGTCCCCAGTTTCCCGCCCTGGCTCAGGCAATGAATGGTAGTCCGATCGCCTTTCTCGATGGTCCCGGTGGCACCCAGGTGCCCCAACGGGTGATGGATGCCATGACAGATTATCTCATCCACAGCAATGCCAATGCCCATGGAGCGTTCGCCACCAGTCAGCGTACCGATGAGGTTATAGCAGCGGCCCGTGGGGCCATGGCTGATTTTTTGGGATGTAACCCTAACGAAATTGTTTTCGGTCCCAACATGACCACCCTCACCTTTGCCATCAGCCGTGCCATCGGTCATGAGCTACTGCCAGGAGATGAGATTTTGGTCACCTGTCTGGACCATGATGCCAATGTTGCCCCATGGTTAGCCTTAAGAGAACAGGGTATGATCGTTCACACGGTGGATATGCATCCTGAAGACTGCACCCTGGATCTCGAAGACTTGACCAGCAAGCTCAGTCTTCGTACCCGTCTGTTGGCCATTACCTATGCATCCAATGCGGTGGGCACCCTCAATGATTTGCCAACAATTATTCAACTCGCCCATGATGTTGGAGCCTGGGTTTATGTGGATGCAGTCCACTATGCCGCCCATGGACCCATCGATGTCCAGCAGCTCGATTGTGACTTTTTAGTCTGTTCTCCCTACAAATTTTTTGGTCCCCATATGGGGGTTTTATATGGCAAACGAGAACACCTGGAGCGGTTGCACCCCTATAAGGTGAGACCAGCCTCAGATGTGATTCCCGATCGATGGGAGACCGGTACCCAGAACCATGAAGGATTAGCCGGTGTGACTGCTGCTATAGAATACCTAGCAGACTTAGGACGGCTTGTGTCTCCCCAAGTGAGCAATCGTCGTGGGGCTGTATTCGCAGCGATGACGGCAATTCGTCACTCTGGAGAAAAACTTTGTCAGGTATTGATCGAGGGACTGTTACAGCTGCCAGGGATAACAGTGTATGGCATTACTGCACCAGAACAGATACTGTGGCGTTTGCCAACAGTGGCAATTCGCATGACAAAGCATCCCCCAGCAGCTATGGCAAAAATATTAGGAGAACAAGGAATTTTTACGTGGCATGGCAATTTTTATGCGCTAAATTTGACACAACGACTGGGAGTTGAAGATCAGGGTGGACTGTTACGGATTGGTCTAGTGCATTACAACACATTAGCTGAGATCAATCGTCTGTTGGCAGCACTGGCAGACATGGACCTCACTCGATAGTCTTGCCGTCGCTATTGTAGGAACTGCCGATGACCATTACCCTCGATCAAATTCGCCAGGCTGCTCAGCAAATCCACTCAGGCATTGTCCATACTCCTTGTGTCTACTCCACCAAACTCTCACAGCTGACCAATACAAGAGTGGCATTAAAATTTGAAAATCTTCAGTTTACTGGTTCTTTCAAAGATCGTGGTTCCCTCTACAAACTGCTGTCGCTGTCGACCACACAGCAGCAGCAAGGTGTCGTAGCCATGTCAGCAGGCAACCATGGCCAGGCAGTTGCTTACCATGCCCAACGGTTAGGCATTCCAGCCGTAATTGTCATGCCTCAATTCACTCCTAGTGTCAAAGTTGAACGCACCCAAAGCTTTGGTGCAGAGATACATCTGTATGGCGACACCCTGGATGCAGCTAAAACCCTGGCCCAACAACTGGCTCAGGAACGTCAGCTTACCTTAATTCATCCCTACGATGATTCGTTTATTATTGCCGGGCAGGGGACTGTTGCCATAGAGATGTTCAAGGATTGTCCTGACCTTGACAGCATCATTGTCCCCATTGGCGGCGGTGGCTTAATTGCTGGGATTGCCATTGCGGCTAAACAGATGCGTCCCAGTATCCACATCATTGGTGTGCAAACTACTCGCTATCCATCCATGTATCAGGCAATTGCTGGCAAACAGCCTTGTTTTGGCTACAGCACCATTGCTGAGGGGATTGCCGTCAAAACCCCAGGTGGTTTGACATTACCCATCGTTCAGAATCTGGTGGATGATATTGTCCTGGTGGAAGAAACAGACATTGAACAGGCGGTTCGACTGCTTTTAGAAGTTGAGAAAACCGTGGTTGAAGGGGCTGGTGCGGTGGGGTTAGCGGCCCTGCTAAAGAGGCATAAAAAATTCTCTGGGAAGACAGTGGGTATTGTTCTCAGTGGAGGCAATATTGATTTACTGATTCTTGCTTCAATTTTGCAACGTAGTTTAGTAAGAGATCAGCGTCTAGTGCGGCTACAGGTGAATATTCGCGATATTCCTGGCGCTTTGGCAGCTGTATCTCAAATCATTGCTGAAACCCAGGCCAATATTGTTGGGGTAGAGCACCATCGGATGTTTACCGGTCTACCGGTACAATCTGCAATTTTAGAATTTTCCCTACTGATCCGAGGGCATCAACATCTTGAGCAGATTCTCAATAAGCTAAAATTAGCTGGACATGATGCCCATAGCATTCCCCTGGATGTTGATCTTGCGACTTGTCACGCCTAAAATCTATCACGCTTTAGGACGGTTGAGCTGTGTTCTTTAGTCACATGCAATCACCCCTTAAATCCGATCTCTTGCAAGATTCTCTCAACCTTAGCGCGGTGATTTTTCTCCCATTCTTCTAAAGATTGGGTTGCATCTTTCTCTGCCCGTCGCTTAGCCATATCCCAGATAGTCTCTTGTTGTTTAGCTGGGATAACTGCAATTCCTTCTTCATCAGCAACAACAATATCTCCTGTATCGACCTGTACACCACCGCAAATGATTGTGCTTTGTAAGGAGCCTGACCCTTGTTTTTTACCTGGGATTGGCATTGCCCCGCGAGCAAACACCGGAAACCGTAGCTCACGGACTTCTGCCACATCACGAATCACACCATCAATAACAAAACCAACGATACCTCTTTTTTGAGCTGTGGCATAAACATTACCACCGGACATAGCATAGTCTATGTCTCCGGCTTTTACGACAATTATGGAACCTGGTTCTGCTCGATAGATGGCTGCATGGAGCATCAGGTTATCGCCTGGAGCACAGCTGACAGTATACGCTGGCCCGGCAATTCGGGGGATATGGGGCCACATTTCCCTGATCCCCATATCCATAAACTGTTCACGTCCTAGAAGGGCATCAGCATAGGTTGTTGGAGACAGTTCACTGAATTTTGAAGGGGCCATGGGTTAGATCTGGATAACGATAACTATGTGCTAGGTTTCTAACACATAGTCGTCACAGTCGACGACCTTGAGGGCATTGAGCCTAAGGTATGGAATGTCACAACCAACTACCAATGAGCAGGTAATTGGCCCAAATATAGGGGGTTGTGTATCCGTAGTCGTGAATTAAGGACAACTGTGCCTGACGTACGGCATTAGCAATTGACATTCCTGGTTGAGTCAATAATTCGTAGAAACGGATCATGAATTGGGTGTTGGGTGTATCTTGGGCAATCCATAGGGTTGATAGGACGCTACGGGTGCCTGTTCTAGCCGCTAGGCCAGCCAATCCTAGGACTGCTCGTTTATCCCCCTGGGCGGTTTCACAGGCACTCAGCACAACAAGTTCAAGGGGGTGGACACCGCCTCGACTGCCTAGCCAAATCAGATTGTTTAGGTCTTGGGCTGAAATCTGTTCTTCGTAGGCGACGACATAGGTTTCATCTGGATCAGAGCTAAAAACACCGTGGGTTTTCCAATGGATGGCGGAAAAATTACCTGTTTCTAACTGCTGCTGCAGATTTTGATGGGTAAAAGATTCATTGAGCAACACATTGCTGCTATCTACATATTGGGAAATACCGTCTAGCTCTTCTCTCACCTTAGCAATGGCAGGAAACTGGGTTTGTTTAATTTCCTGAGATAGCTCCATACCCCCCATGAGAACCCGCAGTGATGGATTGGCAGTCTCGGGTGTGAATATCTGGAGTCGGGGTGCGATCGCAACCGCATAACCCTTTTCAATCAAATACTGTTCGCCATCGTAGAGCACCGCCATGGGAATATTTCGTAAGGGCCCATCCAACACAAATACAAGGGTTTGGATGGACGCCTGGTTCAGGTCCGTTGCCAAGGGCCGAATCAGCCAGTCATAGACGGTCTGGGCATCGGTCAATACTTCAGGTGTTTTACTGGGATTTGCTAAGTTTGCCTGCAAAGCTAGCAGGGTGGTGTCCGCTGTTTCTTTAGCAATCAGTGTCTCCCGGTACAGAGTTTTGCCAGGTAACTGGGCAATCATGGCGATGCGATCGCTCAAAATGATTGGATACAGAATGGCAGTCTGGTCATCCTGCACTTGATCCACAGTTCTAGCATCAAGGGTGCAGCCCAGATAGTTTTCCAACTCCGCCAGCTGTAGCTGATCAACTGTCTGGATTGCCTCCTCTAAGGGCTGCGTCTGTTCGTCATGGTCTGAGAGCAACAGCTCAATATATTCACGATAAACGGGCTCCACATGATCGCGAAAGGAGAACTGCACATTTGTATTGACGCTCAGCAAGTTGTTACGAACCTGCTGCAAGCTTCTGATAGCCGATTTATAGCCCTGAATTGCCCCTTGGCGATCGGTTTGCTGTTGTCGTAATCTGCCCAGTTGCCACTCCCAACGGTAGCGAATCTCAGGGGCATCTACGGTTTCTAATGTGAGCAATGCTTGCTGTGTTAGATGCTGGGCATCGGCCCATTGCTGCATGTGTTCATACAGAGTCCCTAACTGCCCCAAGGCATAGGCTTCTGCCCGTTGATCCTTCAGGATACGAGCCTGCTGAATAGCTTTGGATAACAGCTTGGCAATTTCTTTTGGCTGTAGAGTTGTATGAATAACCGAGCTAGAACTCTCTGTGAGAGATGATTGTACTTTCATCAAGCTCTCAGCCAGGTGAATATGGGCATGGATTGCAGACCTGCTAGCAGGTAATTGTCCAATGGCCCGCTGCACCTGGGGTAATAGCTGCATTGCCTGGGCTATTTGGTTACGCTCAACCCATAACCGAAACAAATTCAATTGAGCCAATGGAGAGTCATTGGTATTGATGGCTTGTTGATAGGCTGCTTGGGCAGACTGACTATGTTGCTCTGCCTCTGCCTGACGCCCAATGGTTCCATCGCGATGGGCCAGCAACCATTCTGTATTCCCTAACTCTAAAAAGAGATTACTTGTCTGACTGGGCTGGGTGTTTAATGAGATTCCCTCTTGCAGTAAGCTGAGAGCCGTGTCTAAGTCACCAATTTGTCGCAGCACACTACTTAAGTTGTATAGCCCTGCCGCTTTTAGATCATTGTTGGGCTGTTGTTGAATGCCTTGATAAACAGTTTCTAACAGTGTTTTGGCCTGGTGGTTGAGGCCCAGGTATTGTAATACGCGAGCCTGATTGATTTGTGCGATCGCGACCCCTGCTTCATCTCCTGCTTGTCTATAGGTTTGGGCTGCTGATCGCCAATGGGCTAAAGCAACATCGGCATCTCCTTGCAGCCACCGTAGTTTGCCTTGGGTATTAAGAACCTTGGCATAAATCACAGCCTGAGATGCTGAGATTGTCCGTAAATCAACCGGATCAATTAGGCTCAGGCTATCCTGTAAGCTTTGACTAGCCTCATCTAACAGACCCAACTGCTGCTGAGCTAGAGAGAGATAGCTGAGGATAAGGGCCTGTCCCCAAGGATCGGTTTTGAAGGATAGGTTTGCTTGCTGCCACTGTTGAATTGCTTGGGCATAGTGTTCAATCTCATAATAGGCTAACCCTTTTTTTAGTAATTCTTGAGGAGACGCAGCTGCTAACGAGACATTTGTACGTCCCAGAGCAACATCCATAGCTGTTGGCATAACAGCTGGTGTCACCAAAGTAATCGCAAGGCTTATTAAGCCAATCAATAAACACCATCTCATGTCGTTTTCCCGAGCTTTATGCTTGTTACTTTTGTCTCCAACAGTTGCTATGGGATAGTCCAGGCGGTGACGTAGTTAAGATAACATCACCCGTATCGTTCACCAACCAACTCTCTGCTTCTGTAATCGCAGTAGACTCGGTCCAAGGATAGGGGAATCGTAAATCGTCCAATACCTCAGCATCACTCAGAACATTGCTTCCTAAAGGCGTAATCCCACCTCGACCCGATGTGTAAAACTCTCCTTGGGCGGCGATTGCTGTGGGATCGCAACCCTGGGCAATTAGCTGAGAAGAATCTAACAAACCAGCTGGCAATGAGGTGACTCCCTGCTCAGGTTCAACACTAAGATTGTTGATCTCAATCGTACCACTAATGCCAAATTCGGAGCTTGCTGTAATATCACTCAACGGTGTCCGTCTCGGACGAGGCCTGATGCCAAAAATATTTTGCGCCGTGATATCGACATTTCCTCCCCGTCCTTGAAATGCATTTGCCGTGATGTCGCTGTTTTCTTCAGAGATCGCAATAATAAAGCCTTCTGGGGCATTAATAGAGATGTTGCCGCCATCACCGATTCCGTCTTCTATCCCTGCATTGGTAGAAATCAAACTGCCATTCCGTAAGAGCAGAAAATCTTCAATCTGTAAATTAATATTTCCCCCTGTATTGCCGTTAGTTGCTGCAGAGATTTCGCTACCATCTTTCAGAATTGCCGTATTAGCCGTGACTTGAATATCACCCCCCTCGCCCTCGCCCTGACTATCAACGCTAATAGTGCCACCGTCTAGAATTTGCAGAGAATCAGTGATCACTCTGATACTGCCTCCTTCTCCTCTACCGGTATCATTGACAGCGCTAAAGATCCCGCTGAGAGAGCCACCCGCAGATTCACCCTGAATCATCAGGTCATTGGTTTGAACAGTAATCCGACCAGCATCACCAATGCCGGCGGTACTGGCTCGAACAATGGCCCCATCCATGATGGTCAAGGTATCGCTGATCAGAGTGATATCTCCACCTTGACCTTCCGCAGGAGGGGCATTTGGAAACAGGGTTGAACGCTGCACGTCGGCCAGAATACCTCCAACTCGCTCATTATCTCCTGGAAAGTCTTTTATAAAGGTGTCTGAGCCATCCAATACAATATCCTGCGCTTCAATGGTGAGCGTTCCAGCATCGCCAAAGCCTGCAGTTGCTACTGAAATATTAGCTCCATTACGGACAGCTACCGTTTCTGCAATAATGGTGAGATTGCCACCGCGCCCCCTGGCTCCAACTTGCAGAGTACTGCCAATAGCACTAGGGAAACCTAGCTCATTCACTCCATCCACAATGACAGCATCACTAACCTGAATATTAATGTCCCCGGCAATGCCGTCACCCACAACAGTGGCACTGTTTGACGCACCATCATTGATGATTAGAGAACCGTTCCTAACAGTAATATCGACACCTCCTGACTCTCCTACTCCTCCTTGGCGAACGACACTATTAAAACCGCTGGGTAAAGGAACGCCGTTGCTATCTCTGCCTACACCAGAAACCAAAATCAAGTTTTGGATATCCAATGTGATTTTGCCAGTATTGCCTGCACTAAAGGATGTTGCAACAAGTTGTCCACCATTGATGAGGTGCAGTTCTTGACCCATAATGGTGATATTGCCACCATTACCCGTAGCACCCTGCAAAATCTCGTTGAATAGCTTTCCTTGATCAAGTGTGACCCTGCCGGTAGCATCAATGACAATATCCCCCGCCTGACTGTCTGAGGTACCCGAGAAGAAATCGATGCCAGCCAATAGTCCTGTTCTAACTCCTATCAGGCTGACATCATGACCAGATACAACAATGTCACCGCCATTGTCAGCAGTCACATCAACCCTAGCATCGTTATTCATCGACACATTGCCGCGATCCACTTGACTTGGAAACGTCAGACGAATTTCCTCGTTATCTATGGCTAGTCCAAGGGTCCCAAGACCTGCTAAACCTCCTAGCTCAACCCGTCCTCCTACAGCTGATAATTGTCCCTCTGTGAGAGCAATGTCACCGCCAGCTAAAATAAGGCTTTGAGATGGGTCAACTGCAACAGTCGCAGCACTTGTAATCGGTTGTGGGGTGTCAGTCCAATACGCTAACCCCACTGGCATACTGACGGTTAATAGAGGAAAGTCTCCAGGGTTTGTTGCACTAAAGATTCGCTGATCGTCAAATTCAATCGCGTCAGCCGTTGTTGCTAAAAAGGAGCCGCCGATCTCCAGCTGTGCACTGGGTCCCAAAATAATGCCATTGGGATTGAGTAGAAAAAGATTAGCAGTACCGTTGGCTTGAATCAAACCATCAATATTAGATATAGAATCTCCCGTAACCCTGCCCAAAATAGTCTCTATTTGTAAACCATTATTAAAAATAGCTTGTCCGCCAGTTGGCACAGAAAACTCGCGGAAACTGTGAAATAAATTAGTCCCCCTAACGGTGCCGCCATTAATCGTACAGACATTACAATTTTCGGGTACGTTAGAGGGGATCGGCAATGTAGTATCGGGGGTAACTTGGGCAAGGGTTTGAGGCCCAAACTGCCCTACTAGCAATGGCACAATCGCCACACCACCAACAAGAACCTTTATTATTAAACGATGCATCATGCAAACGCTTACCCCCATCCATTTCATAGTGCACTCAGGGTTGTAACAAAGAGTACAAAAGACAGATTCCAGCTCGAATATTTCTACCCACACAATACACTAAGGACTTAAAGTCCGTAAATTAACAGTATGTGCTTATAGATAAATGTTACGGGCAAGATACGGCTACTGGATTAGTCTTTAATGACACCGGCAATCTTTTTTCAACATGATTAAGGTCCATAAACAAATCGGTGCGTAGATATCTTTCACCAAAACTGGACTGAAGAATAACAATTAACTTGCCAGCATTTTCAGGGCGCTTAGCGACTTGGATTGCTGCTGAGAGCACAGCACCTGTGGCAATGCCCGAGAGTAAACCTTCTTCATGGGCAAGGCGACGACCATATGCGATCGCATCTTCATCTGATACCGTTATCACCTCATCGATCAGGTCGGTGCGCAAGATTGTAGGAATAAAGCCAGCCCCCAGCCCTTGAATTTTGTGGAGACCGGGTTTTCCACCCGATAGCACTGGACTGCGCTCAGGTTCAACGGCGATGGCCTGGAAGCAGGGTTTGCGAGCTTTCATCACTTCGGCGATACCCGAAATCGTCCCCCCTGTTCCTACACCAGCCACGAGGATGTCAACCTGCCCTTCCGTATCTCGCCAAATCTCTTCAGCGGTGGTTGCCCGATGAATCCTGGGGTTAGCAAAATTTTGAAATTGATTTAATAAAAATGCATCTGGCAAGGTTTTCACCAGCACCTGGGCCTGGGCAATGGCCCCCCTCATACCCTCTTCTCTAGGGGTGAGTATAATTTCTGCACCATAGGCCTGCACTAGGGTAAGCCGGTCTAGACTCATGGTTTCTGGCATGGTCAGCATCAGTCGATAACCCTTGGCCGCCGCTACCATGGCCAGGGCGATTCCAGTATTGCCTGCGGTGGGTTCCACCAAAACAGTTTTTCCGGGTTGAATCTGATCTGCGGCTTCCGCCGCCTGAATCATACTCAAGCCTACCCGATCCTTTACGGAACTGGTAGGGTTCATACCTTCTAGTTTCATCACAATCTGGCCCCAACAGTTTTCTGCCTGGGGAATGGTGTTGAGGTTTACTAGGGGGGTATTACCAATCAGTTGAGTAATATTCTTTGCAATTTTCATGATCAAAAATGTCTGATAGGGCGCATTTATATTCCTTGTTTAGGGTTAGCGTTAATAATCGACTGTGTGCCGATATACCTTGAGAAGTTGGCTCAAAGCAGAACCGGTTGCTTGGGGTCCCTCCGAGTTCCCTTTCCGGAAATAGTCAAGTTCTCTCAGCTAGGCAACCTGGGGTTTCCCCATGGGCATGGCGGGATGCCGCCCTACAACCCTCATACTAGGTTATTCCTAATCGCACTAAGTTGGGGTTACGGAAGGGGCGATTATAGATATCCTGGACTGCTTACTGCAACAAATTTAGAGGATAAAATCTAAATCATGAAATTGTTGCTTGATGGTTTCTAAGTGTCATGTTTAAGCCACACTTTTAACCTGTGGAAAACTGGCTGGCAGCTCACTGGGTGGACAGTTGATCACATCGTCACGGTCAGGGCCACAGTTTTCTAAAAAGAAAATCTTGGCAAATTCACAAATAATCATTTTGGGATAGGTGGGTCCCTGCTTACGATAGTGATACATGCGTTCAAGGTGTTCATTTTGATAACAAACGGTTTTTTGGGGATCCTGTTCTATCCACTGGGGTAAGAAAATAGCACCGTGTAATTCTTTTTGGGCGAGATTAATGGTGACGCAAACAATGGTACCGGTGGGTTCATCCCAGGAGATTTTAAAGGTGTGCTCGGCAATTTTGACAATATCTGCCTGCTGGTCGGTTACCCAGCGACCGGCCACAATGCCGCTATGGATGCGATAAGCAAAGGTGTTTTTATTTTTGACATAAATCTCATACTGCCAGCCATTGTCGTAGGTATAGACCAGATGTTTGCCCACAAGTTCATGGGGCTGATGCATAGATTGATGCAACGTCATGGGTGACCTCCATCGGTATGGTTATAAATTAAAAGAGAGCTAATTTAAACTAGAGATTGTTGGGCCAATGGCAGCTACAATGTGCCCCTCAGCGGCGATGTCAGCGGCAATCAGAGCAATATGTTCATCTAAGGCCTGTTCGTCGTCATTCCAGATGTAAGGATGATCGGCGGAGAGAGATTTACCAACAACTGTGTGGATAGCTGAATACAGGTGTTGCGATGCAGGGGATAGGTGTTGGGATGCATCATAATGACCCGCAAGCTGATGGGTTCGTAAATCCGCGGCTTGCACTCCAAAAATGAGTGCGATCGCAATATACTGTTGAAAAATCTCAATGGACTGACAGGTCAGATAGGCCGAGCCAAACCCCTGACTATTGAGATTTTGGTTAAATTGTTCAGCATGGGTGGGAAACCGATCAGCCAGAGAATTTCCATAGAAAGTCAACAGGGGCATCATGGAATTTCCAGTGATTTGCAGCCCCTTTAACCCCATATTCACGGGTCGTTGCGGATTGCCCACTAAAGATGCCGGTAGACCATTATTAAATTCTGGCATGGCCAGCATGGCAATTTGTACATCTAAATGCTTAGCCAGCAAACCCAGGTAATAGCGCAGGCTATCCATGGCCGTGCCAATGTATTGGCCCAGAAAATTACCGCCGTGATAGCTTGCTTGCTGGGCCACATCAATTAAAGGATTATCCGTAGCAGAATTAATCTCGGTTTCAATCTGTTCCGTAATCCGTTGAATGCCATCTACAATCGGGCCGGTGTACTGGGGCAAACACCGTAACGAATAACGATCCTGAATCGGTTGTTCCCCACGGTAGTCATGCACACCATCAAGCTCATTCAGAATAAGATCGGACCCTGACAGCAGATCAAGCATATGCTGAGCGGCCCATAGCTGCCCGGTGTGGGGCTTATGGCGATGGATAAAGGGATGAAATGACTGATTGGTCCCTTGTAACCCTTGAATTGCCAGGGCATGCATGCCCATGGATAGGGCCAACAGAATTTTGGCATCATAGGCACAGTTGGCGGCGATGCCCGTCATCATGGCCGTCCCATTCATCATGGCCAATCCCTCTTTGGGCTGCAGATCTAATGGGGGTAGGCCCAATCGTTTAAGGGCTTCAGGCGCTGGCATCGTTTCTCCCTGGAAGTCAACCCTATACTGTTCACTTAACCCGACGAGAGAACCCGCCACATAGGCCAGGGGCGTCAAATCACCGCTAGCCCCAATGGAGCCAAACTCTCTGACATGGGGGGTGACATTGGTATTGAGGAATGTTTCAATGCGCTTGATCAACTCTAAGCGAATGCCAGAGGCTCCATAGAGATGGGAGTTTGCCCTCAGCAACATACCAGCACGCACGTGGGTCTTGGGTAGATTCTGCCCAGCCCCAACCTTATGAAATCTCATCAGATTGTTTTGTAGATCTTGGGCTTGCTTAGGGGAAATGACCACATTGGCCATGCCACCAAAACCGCTGGTGACCCCATAGACCGGTTGTCCAGAACTAACGGCCTGGGCGATATATTCAGCCGAGCCATGTACTCCCTGTAAAACCTGCTCATTATGGCTAATTTGAACTTTGGTATGGTGACGAGCGACCTGTATAACCTGGCGAATGGTCAAAGGCCGTTCGCCGATCACAATTGCTTGTCGGTTAGAGTTGAGCGTTGAACATTCATTAGGATAAGCATGGGGGGGAGCTGTTGGTGTTAGTGTCATAATTAGAGGCCAATATAAAAAATGTGGATAATCGGCCCAATGCTGTTTAAGGGGTTTCTCAACAGTATTGGACCGGTGTTCTAGGGACTATTTGTTGGGTTGGGGCGTCATGCGCAGATAGGGCTTAATCTCAGTAACGCCTTTGGGAAACGTCTGCTTGGCAGCCTCGGTAGAGATTGCAGGAGACACAACCACATCCTCACCACTCTCCCAATCCACAGGTGTGGCAACACTGTAGTTATCAGTGAGTTGTAAGGAGTCAAGCACCCGCAGAATTTCGTTGAAATTGCGACCAGTGCTAGGAGGATATGTCAGAGTCAGTCTCAGGGTTTTGTTGGGATCAATGATAAACACAGTCCGTACGGTCACTTTGGCATTAGCCTTAGGGTGGATCATGCCATAGAGATCGGAAACGCTTTTATCCTCATCGGCAATGATGGGATAGTTAATGGTTGTGTTTTGGGTTTCATTGATGTCGCTAATCCAGCCCTGGTGAGAGGCAACCCCATCAACGCTGAGGGCAATCACCTTGGCCCCACGTTGGGCAAAGTCAGGCTTGAGTGTGGCCACTCGGCCCAATTCCGTTGTGCAAACTGGGGTGTAGTCCGCTGGGTGAGAGAATAAGATTACCCAGTTGTTGCCTGCCCAGTCGTAGAAGTTGATTTCACCTTCGGTGGTTTGTTGGGTGAAGTTCGGAACGGTATCGCCAAGTTGTAAAGACATAATAGTAGGCTCCTTAAATGATTTAGAAAGTTGTTGGAAGATAATATGGTTGGCATTTTCAGAAACGGTTAAAAGCTTCTGCTGCTAAGGAGGTGGTCTGGCTAAGATATGAGGCATCTATATATCTAATCGGTGTGCGGGTAAATAACCTACTGTTTTGAGAGGCTTAGCGATATCTGGTTCCCCTTGGTAAGGGGAACCGTCAGGGAGGGGTTTGGATAACTGGCGCAAACGATCGAGACCCCTCCGCCTACGGCACCTCCCCTTGCTAAGGGGAGGACTCTTGTAGACACTATTGCTTGACTGGGATTTTATTTATGTGCAATTGTCTAACCCCAGCGGGGTTGTTCATCTAAGTTGATGCCCAAGCCAATTTTGGCAACAATTTCGTGGGTGAGAGCCGAATTGGCTGGGTGGAACCGTCCAGCTCGGGCATCTCGAAAGAGACGTTCGAGTTCGCTCTTTTTGAACATGCCAAAGCCGCCGGAGAGATCAAGGGCTCGATCCACAATCTGCCAGGAACTTTCGACGGCATGATATTTGGCGGAGACTAACTTTTCTGGCCACTGGCCTCCATGATCTACGCCATTGGACCAATCTTCAGCAATTTTTTCGATGTGGGGGCCAATGGTGTCTAATTCTAGAATCATATCGGCAATACCATGTTGAATCTCGGCATGGTGAGACATGGGATGTTGTAGAGCAATAGACGTTTTCTTCTTGGCGGCTTCCAGTGTGAGGTCTAAGGCGCGCTGTGCGATCGCATAGTACACATTGGCAAAGCCCATCAAGGCCCAGGCAAAAACGCACAGCACAAAATAGTCAGCACCACCAAAACCAGCTGGCACCACCCTAGAGACATAATTATCTGGAATAAACACATCCTCTAGAATAGTGTCATCGCTGCGGGTGGCCCTCATCCCCAACACATCCCAGGTCTGTTTGATGTGGTAGCCAGCAGTGTCACGATGCATAAAAGCATGAACAATTTTGGGATGATCAGGATCGCTGGCATCCATGCCATGAATGCCCAGCCAATCCCAAACCGGTGTCAGACTGCCAAAGGATTTCCGTCCCTGGAATCGGTAGCCACCCTTAACGTGAGTAGCTGTTGTTGTGGAGTAGAGCAGCGGAATATCATTGCCACTTTCCGCATGCCCGGCGGCAAAGACATCACCCTGCGCCGCTCGCTCTAAAATCCAATCGGTTGAATGGTCACCAGACCGATACAAATCAGCCGCTAACCCAACCCAATAGTGGTGCATATTCAAACAGACCGCTGTAGCAGGGGCATGGTAAGCAAGACGGCGGGTTTCCTTAGCCATTTCAGCCAGGGTTAACCCTTTGCCACCAAACTCGGGAGGGACTGTCAGTAACAAATAACCTGCGGCTTTTAACTCATCAAAATCTTCTTGACAAAATCGGTTCTCACGATCGTAGGTGGCAGCTCGTTCAGCGCAGCGATTCAGCAGTTCATCATTTAATCGAGGAACAGTTAATGTTGACATGATTAATTCTCCTATTTTCAATTTTTGATTTATCTTTGCCACTTGTTAAACCGTGGCATACTCAAAGGCATCACCTTAAGCAAGCATAGCCAAGCAACCTGAACCTAAGTAATACAATGCTTTCAAGGTTCAGAGAAGCAATTTACGATTGCTAATTTAAGAGATGAGCTGATCTAGACCCTTATTATTTGATGATGTCTGATAGCTAAAGCCATCTGGAGGAGCAGCAATACCAAATTTTGGGGATTATGAGATTTTGGCAAACTTACTTTGCCAGCAGTGTTAGTTTGTCTGCATAGGTGGAGACAGTGTGTCTAACTTACTTTGCCAGCAGTGTTAGTTTGTCTGCATAGGTGGAGACAGTATATCTAACTCTGTAGAAAAACTGTTTTAAGGCCTCAGGAAAAAGCTGAATGTCAGTTTCCTGACTCCAAAAGGTGAGGGCATACCAGGTTTTAGGGCCCATAAAACCTGTTTCAATGACGCCATATTGATCTTGAAAAGCAATTAAAGCTTGCTGAGTTTGGTCGTCAAATTGACCTGTTAATCTGCCGTTATATAAACCCAGTTCGTGCAGCTTCCCTTGCAGTTGAATCACCATGGGTCCCTGGTCACCTACATACAGCGTTTCAAGCGGCAGGTCAATGTTCTTACCACCTGCTTTCATAGGTTAGAAACTCCTTCAGTCTCCTGTAATAACAATCTTGTGGGTGATAACGTCATTGCCCAATAAAGCACAGGGCAAAGCAGAATTATACATAGGGCCATCGTTGTAATGGGTCGCAGCCCCTGAGTTTGTTCAAGCAACATTGTAAATTTCTCCAGAAGCGAATGTGCGGTTAAACTAGTGTGTGTTTGGACGCTAGCGCATTGTATTTCAAATGCAGATTGCTTTTGTGTTGTCCATAGGGGTCTCAAGAAATGAGAAGGGGAAATCTGCAAATATCTAAACTGTTTACATAAGTTTATGAATAAGTTGTGATGTCCTTGGGTGGGCACACGATAACGCCCCTATAGAATTGTTTGATTAATTGCATGCCATATCCCAGGGCGTGCACAAGGCAACGCCCCTACAGGGTTATGCATTTTGGTTCGGGATTTTGTATCAGTTTTCTAAGGTGATGACTGGGCCTGAAAAGGGTGCGGTAGAGAGTTCTGTAGCATCGATAGACTGCAATAGCATATTCCAGTTTTCTTGGATTTGTGGGTCTTGGGGAGACTCTTGTAACTGCTCAGCCACTCTCGCTAGGGTGTCGTACCAAATGTTCGGGGCATCTACCTGAATTTGTTGGTCTCGCTCAGGGGTGCTGGCAACTCGTTGCACCGAACCTGTAATCGTTAAGTCGGGTTGGGCATTAATATTGTCGTGGCAATATAGCTGAAAATACCAACGATAGGGCTGATCTTC
Source organism: Adonisia turfae CCMR0081 (assembly GCF_011009555.1). GTDB lineage: Bacteria > Cyanobacteriota > Cyanobacteriia > Phormidesmidales > Phormidesmidaceae > Leptothoe > Leptothoe turfae. The sequence continues at coordinate 4,641,010 of NZ_QXHD01000004.1, forward strand.
TGTTAAGGCATGCTCCGGTAGTGAGGGCACCGTCACGCTGACAATTCCGGGAGACTCAGGTAAGGTAAAACGAACATGGTAATGACGCTGCTGTTCTCCAGGCCATAGGAGTAAGGAAAATTCTCCATACTTTACCTGGTCTGCTGCAAACGGATTAAAAAATAAAAACGTGGGCTGGGCAGCTGTGGTCAAAACAGGATTTTCAACAGGAATAAGCGCCCGTAGGTCCTCATTAAAAGCATGACATGAGGATGCCAGTGGATTTAAGCCACCCCCTGGTGTTGTGCGATTGGGGGGTAGGGGGGTAGAGGGCGGTTCCGGAGGTCGCTGGCTAACGGTTGTCTGATTGATTGATTGAGCTAGGGCCGCTGTTATGGGAAAGTTCCAACTCCCTATTAACAGGCTAGATACGATAACGAGTTTCCAAACAGTCATCTTAAATTCCGGGGGCAACAGAACAGATATAGGCGTATTTCAATTAAATTGCCAGAATCATCTATGGGTTGAAATTCTGATCAGCGATGTTTTTTTGATAGTTCCATCATGAAGGCTACACAGCAGATGGCCAAAAATACGGAAAAAATGGCAGACATAAAGGGGAGCCATAAACCCTGGGTAATCGCTGTCACGGACACTCGTTCTAAGCCCCAGTATAGAGAGATGAGGCCAAAGGTCAATCCTAGGGGGATGATGAGTTTGAACGATAATGGGGGTCGGTTATATAACCAGCTGGTAAATAGGCTGCCAAGGAGGGACCATCCTAAAATCCAAAGACCATCTAAGCAGGGTAGATTTTGCCAATGGGGTAGTTTACCGATCAGCGGTCGTTGGTCTAGAGCGGCACTAAGCAGCTGACTGACCATGTGGCTGTGGACCCAAACACCGGGCATTTCTCCATAGGGAGTATTAACGTTATCCTTGGCGACCGCAGCGGTATAGCCGACTAATACTAGGCGATCGCGCACCATATCTGGGTTCAGCTGTCCTGTTAATACTGAATCGAGGGAGACTGCTTGCCCTGGTTGAGCCGCCCTGTAGTTCAGCATGAGTTGGCTACTGAGACCGTCCAGGTTTTGATAAGCGGCAAATCGACGGGACAGGGGGCGAAGAGTAATGGCACCAAATTGCCAGTGGTTATTCTCGTTAGTTTTTAGTGGTGTAACACCTGCTTGGGATAGGTACCGGTAGGCGAGCTGAAAACTCAAACTATAGGGTGTAGCACAACTGGGGCGGGTGGAAACTAAGGTTGGCGAATAGGAAATCAGATGGCGGCGAACCACATTATTGACTTGTTGCAATGTCAGGGCAGTGGCTACTGCGTTGGGTTGGCCCTGGGAGATTTGTAAAGGAGAGTCCAACAGAAAATCACTAAACCCCACCTGGGAAATCTGCTGCTCGTCTGAGAACTCAGGGGGTGAACCATAATCCTGTCCAGGCATATCGTAGGCGCAGACAGTGAATAGATTAGAATGCTGGCGAAACTGATCGATCAATGCCTGTCGGCCTGTTCCCCTGGGGCGAAATCGATGCATATCAAATGCGATCGCAACCGGCTCAAATTCCTGTAGTACATCCACCGTTTGGGCTAGTACCGCATCTGAGAGGGGATATCCTCCTAATTCATCCAAATCTGTCTCGTTGACCTCCACCAATAAAATGCGAGAATCAATGGTTTCAGCGGGTCGCGATCGCAACAAATGATCGTACGCTGCCAGCTCATAGGGTTGCAACCAACCCAAATGCTGCACAATCAAGACCATGATTGTCACCACCAAACTAAGCCAAACCGGTTGCAACCAGTTAAATCGGTGGGATGCAGTGGGTGCCGCCGGTAGGGCAGCGGGTTTACCCTGCAGCGTATGCCAGTCAGGGGGAGGGGTGAGAAAGTTTTGATAGATGACCGGCAACCAACTGGCACAGGGATACTGATGCTCCAGCCCCTGTAGTCGTTCCCTTGCCTGGCGCGCCGACAAATACAGCGATTCTCCATGGGCAAAGGCTTCTAAAAAGTATTTGAGAAACGCCTCTGCCACCTGATCGATCACAGGTTCTCGCATGACGATCATTTGGGGAATCGATAGCTGCTGCAACGCCTGCACCAGCCCCAATCCATCACAGGAATTAAAAATTGCTAGCTGCAAGCCTTGATCAATGGCTTTGCGCAAGCCATAGCGTAGCTCCGACAGGGTAAGGCTATCGGTGGGGTTAATAAAAATCCGTCCCTGGTCCCGATAGGTCTCGCTATGGCCAGCAAAGAATAAAATATCCCAGGGCGTTTCCCAAAGACGATCGTTTAACTGTTGGCGATCAGGCTCCACTAAAAATGAGACGTCTGCCTGGGGTAGTCCAGCCAGTAAACGCTGATCGGCTTCTATATTAATACCGTGGCTATGGCCCAAAATAGCCAAGATTCTGACCGGATGAGATACGGTTGACTTAACAGAAGGACGTACGGCCTCATATTCGGGGGTGCTCAGGGCCATTTCCGCATAGGGATAGCGATCAAAGAAATCCCATTCATGCCAGGGCAGTTTCTGAACATCAACATTCTGAGTGCGAATCAACAATCGAATGGTGTCATCCCGGCTCAGTTCTTCTCGCAAACGCCGATCAATGGGTTGAAAAGACTCAGAATTTAACCACGTTTGAAACCAGTCACATAGTACCTGGGCTGACTGTTGACAATCCACCAGACGCTGATTGATAAATCCTTTGTGAATAATCTTGTGGCCTTTGATCCGTAACGGCATACCCAAGGGGCGATAGGCATCCTGCCAGTGGCGGTGCAGGTGGGCCAACATCCCTGGATTGGGGGGTAAAAATCCTTTTACTTTTAAGGCATGCGGTTCATTTTCAGCCTGAATTTCCAGGGTTGTCCGAAACCCTGAGGTAGCCAAATCTCCATCTAACTCTAGAACTACCCACCGTCCAGCCATAGTCTTTTGGGCACCACTGACCTCTAATATAATGGGTCAGTCAAATTCAACCGTGATTGTGCCACGTACATATAAGATTCTTGCCATTGCTGATGTAGGGGATACATCGATCTGGTAGTATCGCTCTAAATCAGTATCTTTCAGATTACATCCTGCCGAGACTCAGCAATGGCAGATTTTTAAATGGCAAATTGCTCGGTCAGTATTGACTGGTCAAGACTAATTTGGACGGCAAAATTTTCACCCGGTTCAGCACTAAATTGAAACTCTAACCCTTCACTTTGGCGACCTTCTGCTTGCAAAACCGGTGTTTTGGCCTGATCCATCACCATCAAATGTAGAGACGGCGGTAAATGGGCCTGTTGCCCTGCTGGATAAAGCTCCACGGTAATGTCAAAGGCAACACTGTCATCAGCCGGGGCAATACCCACCAAAAATAAGACCTGAGTGCCTGGCGTAAAGGTTAAAAATTTACCTCGTTTAACACCTTTGGCCACTTGCTCCATTAATTCTTGATGCGCCAACGAATTTCTAAAACTATAGGCGGGCATCTGGGTTTGCCAGTCAGCAAAAATCTGTTCGAGGCTGGCCCAGCCCTCATCGACTACATTGTCTAACCACTGTAGCAATGCGGATGGCTGCTCCTTTGGAGCTGTCTGCTTCACTACATTTTGAGCCAGGTAAGCGGGGAACTGATCCATGGGCTGTAGTTGCTGGGTTGTTACAGGTGTCTCTGACGGTTGAGTCAGAAATCCCAGCAGTGTAGCCTCCGTTAACTCACTATCCAGCTGAACAAAGACATAGCCCGCGCGATCTGTCCACACATCTTCCGAGATAGTCCAGGCAGTTTGTTCGGGTAACACTGGGCAACACTCTAAACGACCGACCCCAGTTACCCACAAATCTGTAGCATTACTGAGCACCTGTAATGTAGGATTCCAGCTTATACTTTGCTCTAGGTCAGTCTCTATACCAAGACAGGTCAGATAAAATCTCACGGTTTGTAAACTCAGGGTGTTGAGATAAACCTGTTTTGCCTTTTGAGGATCGCTGTGATGCTGATAAAATTGCTGGGCTATTTGGTGAAAACGGTCAGTCAGCGGCATCCTAAATTTTGTTGGCTGGCAGTGAGTGGTCATTGTTCTAGGGTTGAGTAGGGGTGATCGCACAGTGGTTGAAAGAAACGGAGAGTGGGGAGTGGGGCTAGTTGGCGTGGGTGGTTAAGTACTCTTTAAATTTGGGGGCAAATTTGGTTAGACAACGTAAGTAGAAGGAGCTGAGGGTGACGACTTTAACCCCTAGTTCATCGGAGATTTCTTTCCAGGAATAGCCACCTAAAAATCTGAGGGCGAGATGCTGAAAGTTGGCTGCGGGTTTGTTGCGGATATGGGTTTCCTTAAACAAACCATCGCGGTCGTCACGAATGCACTGGAGCACTTCTTCAGATAGGGATGGGTTGGATTGCGATCGCAACTCCAGCGACTCCTGTTTATCCAAAGCATCTAAAGTAATGCGCTTGACTTGAGAACGATCCATTCCTTTAGGCGCAACCGGCATAAAATCACGACTCGCCTCAATAAAGAATCGCTTTCTCATCAGAAAATTGGCCCATTGCAGCACTTCTAACTCTGGGTTATAACGGCTAATATCCTCACATAGATAGAGAAACAATTGCTGTTGCGCCTCCGCATAAATATCCTCATACAGGCCATAAAACTGACCTGAATAGGGACGCACTAACTTCTTTGAGCGATATATAGTATCGACCAAACGAGCCAATGCACACTGCCGTTCGGGGGTTTGGGGAGGATGCTGCTGCGCCTCTATAGCCAATTGTTTAAGCTGTTGATCTAAATCCATGCGTCCTATAAGCCCAGAGGATTAGGGAGTAAGACCGACCAAACAAAGCCCTCAGGCCAATGTATCGCCTAGCCTACCTAAAGGCATCTCAAAAATAAAGGCGCTAAATTTTATCGATTTCGAATTATGTTACGAATATTTACATTCGTGCATCCAGGGTGCCCAGATCTGTAGAGAGCGATCGCACCTTTCAGGTGTTCACAATACCTCAAGTTCTTATTGGGTTTGAGAGGTTGAGATCACGCCTTCTATAAGATGGGGTCGTTCATGAATCTGGATATCAGATGCTCCTCATTCGCCACACTACCGTGTGTGAGAACGAACACAAGTCAATAGACTGTTAAACCGGAAAGGCTTGGCAATGAATGCTTGAGCCCCTAAGGAGAGAATTTCTTCTCGAACTTCGTCATTGTCAAGAGCTGTCACAACAATCACAGGAATCTGCACTGCTTGCGCACGGATTTCCTTTAAAACTTCCCTGCCATTTATTTCAGGTAGTCCTAAATCTAGCAATATAAGGTCGAATTTTCCTGATAAAGCTGAAGGTAGAGCTTGATTTCCATCTGATGCTATCTGGGTTTGATAACCTGCTTTTTTCAATCCTTTTGATACAAAGGCTGCGATTCGGGGGTCATCTTCAACAATTAGAATAGTTGCCACAGTACAAACTTTAATTCAGGCCGTCAACCCTGAAGGTTAAAGGCTTTTTTGGTAAAAAGATGTAGGTATAGACTCAGAATTTGCGGAAAAGTGCCAATTATTCGTTTAATAGGACATCTTAGCTGCTGAATGCAACCACTTATAGCACTGCACGTCCGTTCACTCCCTAACCAAGGCTGACGCTGTCCCTTTTCCACAGCCCTGTGGGATACTTGGGGATAAACTGTATAAAATACAATACTTGATCAACATGCATTAAATAACCCCCGATGTACTGAGCACTGGGGGCTACTTTGTTATAGGAATTTGAATAGGCAGTATGCCTGCCATCTATGGCTACAGTACCTAGGGCTAAATTCCTGACACTTACCGACCCAGCCGATGGACACAGGTTTGCCATGGACGGATCTTAGCAACGCAGGGCGGAAAATATTGAGGCAAGTGGCATAGCCAAAGAGAGCCATAGAGCTCATGTTTGTCGTTGAGGACAGATGCCAGGCATGTGCCATATCACAGCATATTGGGCAATGGATCACACAATCCCATCAGACCTGAACAAACCTGAACATTTACCTGAATAAACCTGAACTTTCCGGTATGTTCGCTGCCCTTGAGATTCGCCATAGTAGGGACATCGGCCCGCTAATGTACGCCATTGAACTATTAGCGGGTTTTCCTATGTGTAACATTGGCATTGTCATGCACCCGTCACGTAGGACAACAAGGGAGTAACGTTAGTGGCGACTGCTATGTATTCAATTCATTAAACTTCCAATTTATAAGCTTGAGCTTGAGCCTGCTCTAAACCCTTAGGGTTGGCAGGGGCTCCAGTGGGGATATATCGCTGCTTCAAGTTTTGAGCTAACCACTAGCTAAGTTTTGAGCTAAATGCAGAGCTATTGCCTATGATTCAGCCGAAAAAAGCAACGTGATTAGCGCGGCAGCAAAAACATTCAAAATGCCATCAGCACTAGCTTTGTTGATATATATAAGCTTTAGCCTTTGATCTTGACCTCAGCTTCAATCTCTTTGCTAAGAAAGAAATTTAGGAATGTACGAATCACCGCAATCACGGCTAGCTGGCCCAGGGCCTCAAAGGAGGGAGCAATTGTTGTACCCAGGATATCGGCTCCCAGCTGAAATTCTAACCCCAGGGCTAGCCAGGACCCCAAAGTCAGTCGAATATCGATAAACGGTGGAGTATACAATCGTTTGGGTTGAACGAGCACCAGTCTGAGGCAGGCAATTAGCCCTAGTAAAATGCACAATACTGAAATAGCTTCAAAACCCAATTGAAGTACCCTAACAATTGCGGCCAGTCCAACTTCCAACAGTTCCATAAATTACCCATGATTCTTCTGACGTTTTCCATACCGTACCGCACGCTGCTGATTTAGGTCTGTCATCACCATGGAACTTTATTTCTCACCAGGGCAGAGTTACCCTTTAGGCGCAACGGTTCAACCTGACGGTGTGAACTTTAGTCTTTTCTCCAAAAGTGCTCGCTCTGTAGAGTTGTTGCTATTTGATCATGCCAACGACCCACAGCCAGCCCATATCATTTGCCTTGACCCACAACACAATCGAACCTTTTTCTACTGGCATATTTTTGTAGCAAATATCGGTGCTGGGCAAATCTATGCTTACCGAGTCCATGGGCCGTTTGAGCCACAGCGAGGATTGCGCTTTGACGGTCGTAAGGTTTTGCTTGATCCCTATGCCCTAGCCTTGGTGGGTGAAGAGAGGTATAACCGTTCTGCTGCCATTGGCCCTGGAGATAATTGCGCCCATGCCCTTAAGGGAGTGGTGGCCGATCTGACCACCTACGATTGGGAAAATGACGTCCACCCTTGCACCCCCTACTCTGCCACTGTTATTTATGAACTCCATGTGGGAGGCTTTACCCGCAATCCAAATTCCGGAGTCGCTCCCGAAAAGCGTGGCACCTACGCTGGCCTGATGGAAAAAATACCCTACCTCAAGTCCTTAGGTATCACAGCGGTGGAACTGTTACCTATTCATTACTTTGATGCTGAGGATGCTAAACCGGGGCTCACCAACTACTGGGGATACAGCACCCTTGGTTTTTTTGCCCCTCACCGTAGCTACAGTTCTCGTCGCGATCCGCTAGGGCCATTGGATGAGTTTCGCGATATGGTCAAAGCGCTGCACCGAGAAGGCATTGAGGTGATTTTAGATGTTGTCTTTAACCATACGGCGGAGGGGAATCATACAGGACCCACCTTATCATTTCGAGGGTTGGAAAATTCTGTTTACTACATGTTAGAAGAGTCTCCTGAGTATTATCGTAATTACAGTGGTTGCGGTAATACGTTTAAAGGTAATCATCCCATTAGTGGCAGATTGATTTTAGATTGTTTACGCTACTGGGTTGCCAAAATGCATGTGGATGGCTTTCGCTTTGATCTAGCCTCCATATTGACGCGGGATCATATTGGACAACCCCCCGCGGGTGACATCTCATCTACCAATATTTTATGGGTGATTGAATCTGATCCGGCTTTAGCGGGGACAAAGCTGATTGCTGAAGCCTGGGATGCGGCTGGACTTTACCATGTTGGCGAATTTGTAGGCCTGGCAGACTGGTTTGCAGAATGGAATGGGCCATTTCGAGATGATATTCGCCGGTTTGTTAAAAGCGATAATGCAACCGTCAAGCTGTTGGCCGATCGCATTTTAGCCAGTCCCGATATTTACAGCAGACAGGGGATTGATATTAATCGCAGTGTGAATTTTGTCACCTGTCATGATGGATTCACCCTGAATGATTTGGTGTCTTATAACCATAAGCATAATGAAGCCAACGGTGAGAATAACCAGGACGGTGCTAACGATAACCATAGTTGGAACTGTGGTGAGGAAGGACCCACGCAAAACCCACATATAGAGGCATTGCGGATACGGCAGATTAAAAACTTGTTTACCCTCTTGTTACTGTCCCAAGGGACTCCAATGGTGTTAATGGGCGACGAAGTGCGCCGCAGCCAGCTGGGTAACAACAACGCTTACTGTCAGGACAATGGTCTCAGCTGGTTTGATTGGGATGCCGTGGAAAAAGAAGCGGCTTTACTGCGATTTGTCACAGGACTGATTGACTTTATCCAAACCACTGAGATTTTTAAGCAGGAACAACTGTTAGAGGTGACCTACGGTAGTCAGTCTCCCCATATTGTTTGGCATGGTGTGCGTTTGGGGCAGCCTGATTGGGACGACAATTCCCACAGTTTGGCATTTACGCTACGCCACCCCCAGCACGATGAACATCTATATGTGGCGTTCAATGCCTATTGGCAGCCCCTGAGTTTTGAGCTACCGCCCTTAGACAATAACGATTATTGGCACCGCATTATCGATACAGCACTGCCGTCTCCAGAAGATTTTTGTCCCCTGGATGCTGCCCCTATGGTGAAGGATAAAACCTATCGAGTCGAGGCCAGATCTACCATCGTTTTAAGGGTAAAAAATAACGTTGCCATGTAGGGGGGGACTGCGGTACACCCTCCAAGATGTAGGGCAATTCCCTGATTTTATATCCCTGGATTACAGTAATGGATAAGTCGTTAGTCACAACCCATGCAAGAAATCTGGTGGATTTTAATGTTTCGGCTGAGGGCGCAGCTGGCCTTAATCCAGCTGGCTGCGGTTGAACCCTATGGCAGCATTGCCTATGAGTATGAAAAGAATTCATACCCGCTGGCCATGGCCGATGTGCTGTGGGGACAACAATCATCAGGTCTAGCCTTTTTGCAGCAAATTGACGAGCAGGCTACGGAAACCCAGGGTATCGACCTGCTTTCAGGGTTTACCCTCAAAGGTCAGATGCGCAAGTATTTTTACTTTGGTGACCAGCTGGACCCGGCCTATCGACAGCGCATGTGGGATGCCATGTATGAATTCACCCTAACTGACCCGCTGACGCGCACAGCTGACCCACCGCGAAAATTTTGGTCCCGTTCTAAGGATGACTGCAAAACACCGGTTGATTGTCGCAACACTGACAATTTAAGGGCCATGAGAGAAACCTCGGTGTACCTGATGGCGGAGGAAACCGGCAATGACGCCACCCGGTTGATTTATAAACAACACCTGGACCGCTACGTTTCTACACTGCTGGATATTGGCATGGGGGAATGGGACAGTCCGGTTTACCACGGGTATACCACGGCGGCCTATCTCAACCTGTATGACTTTGCTAAGGACCCTGAGGTTAAACAGCTGGCTAACGATGCCCTAGACTGGCTCTATCGTTCAGCGGCCATTAAGTACTGGCGCGGTAGCTGGAATGGGCCATCTAAACGCACCTATGGCGACAGTGCTGCCCGATTTTTCTGGCTGTATTTTGGCCATGGCCCCGTGCCCGATGAGCTTGAGCGGGACTGGATCTATGGGCTGACCAGTGATTACTTGCCGCCGGATGATGTGGTTGCGATCGCACAGCGTCGATTCTTCAAACCCATTGAACTACAGCGCACCCACCCCCACTACGAAAACTGGAAGCCGGAGCGTTATGGACCTGCCTTCTACGAAACCATCTACATCGGCCACAGCTACCAGCTAGGCAGTTTAGCCAGGGGCACCGGCGGCGATTGGAATGGCTTTAGCTTACGGGTGGCTAAGGGCAGCAGCAAGACTGACGAATTTACCGTTAACACCAACCGCCCCCATAGCATTGCCCAATATGAAAACCTGCTGATCTGGCATGGCGCAGAAGCTCCCGAACTGACATTCCCCAATGCCCGTGTTGAAACAGTAGACGGCATCACCTTCCTGGCCTGTGACCAAACCTGGATAGCCGTGCACCATTTTGAGCGAGGTTTTGCCCTGGAGGTGGGTGAAGCCCAAACCCATGGCAGTTTTGCCGCGTTTAAGGAAGCTGTTGCCAAGCAATCTCAGCTGATTGTAGAAGCCGAGCGAGTGAACTATCGGGATAGTACTGGTAAGCGAGTTGCCATAGTCCCCCAGGTGAATGGTTTACCTGAGGTTTGGCGCGATGGCCAACCTTACGACTGGCAAACCCATAACCGTGAGCTATCCTTTCAACTGCCGTTTCCCAGCGGTCAAAATTAAACAACCCCGCTATTTTTTTAATGTACAGACGTTCCATGGAACGTCTTACACCTTCACCAACCTAAATGCAGCCCCTAACCCAGAGCCCATCTCTTCAGGCGTAATTTTGCCATCATGATCCAGATCAAGGGCATCAAAGACAGCATCCGCACCCATCCATTCTTCACGGGTAATAAAGCCATCACCGTCCAGATCATAGGCACGAAAAATGTCTTCGGCAGCGTGGCTAACCACCTCGTTCCCCTCAAGCTGAGATAGACGTTCTGCCAATAAGGATTCCAATGACTCCAGGGCCTTAGTAAACCCTTGAATACCTTCGGCTAGTTTTTCTGAAGCCATGCGGTTGGCCCCATGCATTTTTTCGAACGTTTCTTGATCAACTGAGATTTTCTGGATTGTCAGGTCTTGGGCTAGTTCAGGGGAAAGTTTACGCGGTAGCTGGGCCGTAACAGCATCCAATTGTGCCAAAAGCTTGGGTGAAATAGTCAGCAGATCGCACCCTGCTAGCTCTGTTAGCTCATCCGTATTACGGAAGCTAGCCCCCATCACCTCAGTGGTGTAACCAAACTTTTTATAGTAGTTATAAATTTCAGCGACTGACAAAACACCTGGGTCCTCGGCGGGTTCGTAAGCGTCTTTACCGGTCTCTTTTTTATACCAGTCGAGAATGCGACCAACAAAGGGAGAGATGAGTGTCACACCCGCCTCAGCACAGGCGATGGCCTGATGTAAACCAAATAGCAAGGTCAGATTGCAATGGATGCCCTCCTTTTCTAAAATCTCAGCGGCTTTAATGCCCTCCCAGGTAGAGGCAATTTTAATCAAAATTCTCTCACGGGAAATGCCGACACTCTCATATTGGGAAATCAGATCGCGCGCCGTAGCAATTGTCCCCTCAGTATCGTAGGACAATCGAGCATCGACTTCAGTGGATACCCGACCTGGAATAATTTCCAGAATTTTGCGGCCAAAGGCAACCGCCAGGCGCTTAAAGGCTAAATTGACAATTTCCTGAGTATTAGCATCAGGACCTGCATCCGCTTTTGCAGTTTGTAATGTTTCGTCAACAATGCCTTGATATTGGGGCATCTGTGCCGCCGCCGTAATCAGGGATGGATTGGTTGTGGCATCTCGCGGTTTAAACTGCTCAATTGCCTGAATATCGCCAGTATCGGCGACTACAACGGTCATTTCACGCAATTGTTCCAGGAGAGTTTGTGCCATAGTTTGCTCCATTTTGTTGGCTGACCATGTCCTTATTGTAATCACCCTCATCCAAAGTGATTGGAGATCTAAAGGCCGCCTATGGAATTAGGCAGATGTCTGCAAACCATGAGCCATAAATATTAAATTTTAATGATTGTTCTCTAAGAGTTTCAACAGCACTAATCGTCTTTGAAGAGATTAAAATCTATGCTGATGATGATAATCCAAGAGTAAGCTTTATAGCTTAAAAATTAGTAGGGTTATCCAAACTGAACTTGCACACATAGAGTTTTAATGACTTCGTTACACAGGGTTTCTTTATAATCATGTCATGGGGTGGTGTCATTGACTCTAATTCTGGCATGAGTTGATCCCATGAATCTACACCACGTTATAGAAATGTTTTGATCAGTACAATCACAAGAAATCCTAGCAGCAAAGAAAGACCGATAAAATAACCTCGACGCATGTAGGCTTCGGGCAGCATCGTCTCTGCTAAAATGGTAAGAATGGCACCGGCTCCAATCGACTCGATAAAGGAGGCTAGGTTTTCGGACGCACCTGCCAAAAGTAAGCTTCCTAAGCCCGCAACAATGCCCTGAATCAGCATAACCGATACCCACATGGTGACAATACGGGTAAACGGGAATCCTTGCTGGCGCATACCATCTGAGCTAGACAGTGCTTCTGGATAGTTAGAGATAAATAGTCCAGCCAGTAGCGTGGCGCTGACGCCACCGCTGACGAGTGTGCCAGCACCAATGGTTAAGGACTCAGGAATGCCGTCTATTAACAGTCCTAACCATATGGCTAAAGGGGCATTGTTATGCTCCCCTAATGACTGAATCATGGCCTGGGCTGAGGGTAGCGTTTCGCCTCCTTGCAAATCATTAAATGCCTGTTGTAACCATGCCGTAGATTGTTTTTGAGAAAAATTTTGCTTTTGTTGTAAATAGCCAGTAATCTCTCCCTGGCGCAGAAATGTCTCAACGGCATGATTCAGATTCAGGGACTGTTTTAACAGCTCTTCAAAGTCGATTTTGCTCAGTTGCCAAAGGCAAACACTACTGTCGGCAACAGCAGTCACCGTATGGCGTGCACCGGTTAAAAAGGAGAGTTCCCCAAAGGCATCCTTGGGATGAAGCCTGATCGCCTTTCGACTAGGACTTTTGGGATCGCTCTGGAGAACATGTCCTGCATGAATGATGTACAGGGTTTGGCCTTCCTCCCCCTGGTAAAAGAATGTTTGCCCAGCTCCAACTCGTCGATATTGCAGACGGCTGGCAATTGCTTCAATATCTTCGCTTAGCAGGTATTGAAAAATGGGTAGTCGTTTAATCTGACGGGCAATTTGGATAAATTCGTTGGCCTTGTTATCGATGGACACAGCATCGGGAATTCGTGCGGCTGTTTGGAGGCAGGTCACTGTTTTTTCAACCCAGGCTTTAATCTCGTTACGGGTGAGATGGTGACGCTGTAGTAGGTATTGGGCAATTTCATCTCCCTGCACTAGATGTTGGGTGGCTTCATTCAGCTCAGGGCAGGTTTCTAGCAGATCTTCGAAGGAATCTCTGGGTAAACTGGCGATTTCACAATCTGTGGTTGCGATCGCAACCGTCCCATGGGGAGCCCCTGTAAAAAACGCCATCCGACTAAAAATGTCCCCTCGTTTCAGCTGGGCAAACGGCTGCATATCCTGGTCAGGATCTAGCAACTGCACGTTTCCACTGTTGAGGATGTATAACGTCTCGCAGGCACTACCCGGCTGATACAGTACGGTATTACTGGAATAGTGGCTAACCAGTAGACATTTAGTCAAGCGCTTTAGGGCGTGGGGTGTTAGCGAACGAAAGATCTCAAGTCGTCTTACTTGTTTTAACAGGTCTTGGAAATGTTGCTCCTGATGATTGGCAATATGGGCAGCAGCCGTCGCTGGCTTTCGCAAAAAGCTGCCATATTTGTTCATAAACTGATTGACCGTTGTAAAAAAGAGACTGCCAATAATACCACCTGTCACCAACTCAACAATAAATCCTTCCTCTACAGCATGGGAGACTAGATCCAGCATCGTTGCTGCTAGTAACGCTCCGGCTCCAAATGCGGTCAGGGCACCGACAACCCGTCCCGAGGGTTGCCAAAAACGAGAGGTCACCGCCCCTAAAGGCATGGATGCCGCACATAGCAAACCAGATTGAAAGGCGCGTATAATCACAGGTTGCATAGGACAACTTCAGATTGACAGACGCGTATAATCACAGGCTGCATAGGACAACTTCAGATTGACAGGCGCGCACAATAATAAAGACCCAGGTTGGGGTTGTCGATGGGTGGATGAGTGATGGGGGAATGGGGTGACTATTTCAGCGCAAGCGCCTAACTTGCCAGTCAAGGCCTAAACCGTTAATCTATGGCTTCTCTTGTTTCAAACAGTGCCAACAATCTTGGGCAATGGTCCAATCCTCTTGGGTGTGAATTACTAAAACACGCACCTTAGAATCAGTAGTGGCAATATCCTGATCGACAGGAGCCTTTTCATTTTTACTAGGATCTAGTGTCAGTCCTAAAAAATCCATCGCCCCACAGGCATCAGCTCTAATCGAGGCATCATGCTCACCAATGCCAGCTGTAAAAACAATAGCATCTACACCGCCTAAACTCATGAGCATTGAACCAAAACAGGCCTTAAGACGATGGAGATAAACATCTCGGGCCAGTTGCGCATGGGAGTCTCCAGCAGCAATTGCCTGTCTAATGTGTCGTAAATCATGGGATATCCCAGAAATACCTTGAAGCCCTGACTCTTTATTAAGCATGTGGTCCAGCTCATCCGCGCCATAGCCTTGTCGCATCAGGTAAATCAAAATGCCGGGATCAACCGCCCCAGAACGGGTACCCATCATCAAACCATCCAGGGGAGTAAAGCCCATGGTGGTATCAATGCTGTGGCCATGGCGAACAGCCGAAAGAGAACCCCCATTGCCTAGATGACAAATAATCAGCCGTAAATCATCATTTCCTAACAGCTGGGCAGCTCGCTGACTACAATATTGATGGCTGATGCCATGAAACCCATAGCGACGGATGCCCTGGTCTACCCAGCCATAGGGGCCTGGATAAATCGCTGCTACATCTGGCATCTGGCTATGGAAGGCCGTATCAAATACAGCTACTTGGGGGACTGCCAGTAACTCCTCCATAAGCTCAATGCCTTCGAGATTGGCCGGATTATGGTTGGGGGCCAGCTGTTTTAGACAATCAATTTCTGCTTTTACTTCAGACGTAACAACGGTGCTAGCTTGGTAGGTCTGACCACCGTGCACAACTCGATGGCCAACCACATCAACCTCTTCCAGGTGCTTGAGAACCTGCGTTGTCCCCTGGCAAAGAGAACCCAGCACCTGAGAGAGAATTTCTCGCCGAGACGTTATGGCCAGTTTCTGTTCTAAAGCCTCACCAGCTTCAGTCTTAACCTCGATCACAGCCTGTTTGGGATACCAATCAATTTGGGCCTCCCAAACAGGTGTAGGAGTATTCTCAGGCAGAGTCTCACCTAGGTCATACAAACAGAGCTTATGACTACTAGAACCGGCGTTGAGAACCAGGATCTTCATGTTGTGTAGGGCCACTTCCATTGAACAATTTCATCTTGGTCCTTACCATGCTCATGGGCATAGGCTAGGGATGCAATGATCTTGTTCTTCATCCGCTCTTTTGCATGGGCTGCAGCCGATCCCAGCTTCGGTACGCGGTTAATCACATCAATCACCAAGTTAAACCGGTCCACCTGGTTATTGATCGCCAGCTCCAGCGGTGTGTTGATATTTCCTTCCTCTTTATAGCCCCGTACATGGATACGTTCTTGCTTAGAACGACGGTATACCAGCTTATGGATCAGCCAGGGATAGCCATGGAAGTTAAAGATCACGGGTTTATCGGGGGTGAATAGGGAGTTGAAATCCCAATCCGATAGACCGTGGGGATGTTCTCCTTCGGACACTAGCCTAAACAGATCCACCACATTGACAAAGCGAATCTTCAGTTCAGGAAACTCTTCTCGCAAAATAGCGGTTGCCGCTAGCGCTTCCATGGTGGGAATATCACCGCAGCTGGCCATTACCACATCAGGTTCATCAGGCTCAGTTCCGCAGTCATCATTGCTAGCCCAATCCCAGATGCCGATGCCCTTAGTGCAATGGGCAATGGCCTCATCCATGGGCAAATACTGCAAATGCTTTTGCTTATCTGAAATGATGACATTGATGTAATCCGTACTGCGGAAGCAGTGATCAGCCACCGACAATAAGCAGTTGGCATCCGGTGGGAAATACAGTCTGACCACATCAGGGCTTTTATTGGTCACCAGATCGATATAGCCGGGATCCTGATGGCTAAAGCCGTTATGATCCTGTCGCCAAACCAAGGACGACAACAGAATATTGAGGGACGATACCGACCGTCGCCAGGGCACATGGTTACGACAAATATCTAACCACTTGGCATGTTGATTAAACATGGAATCTACCACATGGGCAAAGGCCTCATAGGTATGGAAAAGGCCATGGCGTCCGGTCAGCAGGTAAGACTCTAGCCAACCCTGCAGCGTATGCTCGCTGAGCATTTCCATCACCCGACCATCGCGGGACAGCTCAGTTCCCCCCTCATCCTCCGGGTAGATATCTGCCATCCAAACCTTTTTGGTGACCTGATAGACATCTTGTAACCGGTTTGATGCGGTTTCATCGGGCCCCATCAATCGGAAGTTATTGGGGTTATCCCGCATGATGTCGCGCATCAAAAAGCCCAGCACTTTAGTGTTTTCAAACTCCTCAGTGCCATGGTGTTCCATCTGAATGGCATAATCACGGAAATCAGGAATTTTTAGGGCCTTACGCAGTAAACCACCGTTAGCATGAGGGTTAGACCCCATGCGGCGACTACCGCTTGGTGCTAACGCCTTAAGTTCAGAGATCAGCGCTCCGTTTTCATCAAATAGCTCTTCAGGTTTATAGCTGCGCATCCATTCTTCCAATCGGCGCAGGTGATCAGGGTTGTCATGCATGCCTCCCATGGGCACCTGGTGAGAACGCCAGAAGTCCTCAACTTTTTTGCCATCAACTTCAGTAGGGCCAGTCCATCCCTTGGGGGTGCGTAGCACAATCATGGGCCACCGAGGTCGCTCAATTTTGCCGGATACCCGTGCCTCTCGCTGAACTTCTTTGATTTTCAGCACACATTCTTCCATCACCGAGGCCATCCGCTGATGCATCTCAGCGGGATCTTTCCCTTCCACAAAGTAGGGGGTATAACCATAGCCCCGGAACAAGCATTCCAGCTCTTCATGGGAGATACGGG
>NZ_QXHD01000004.1:4658121-4746309 GCF_011009555.1 Adonisia turfae CCMR0081
GCGAATACGATAAAGCGGTTGATTACCAAAAACAGCGATTGACATTATCGAGGATGATTCAAGATCGTCAAGGGGAGGGACAATCATTGGGAAGCCTGGGTATGATTTATTTTGCTCTTGAAGACTACGATAGGGCAATCGACTATCAATACCAGGCTCTAGAAATTTCACAAATGACTAAAACTCGCTCAGAAGAGGCCATTATTTTGTGTAATTTGGGTAATGTCCTGATTCAAACTGAGAGTTATGAAAAATCCCTAGACTGTTTACAGAAATCGCTAGGAATTTGTGCTGATATTGATGATCCATATACTGAAGCGCAAGCACTTAAAGGATTAGCAGAAATTTATAAAAATTTGGGTAATGATAAACTAGCAAATCATTACTGCACTGAGGCTATCTCTATTGCTAGTAATCTGAAAATACCTTTTTTAGAAGATTGCTTAGAATTAAAGAAATCTATCATTTGATTTTTATATCTGTGCTGTTTACATAAAAACTAAGGTGATACTTGTTGCTGCTCATCATTTCAACAGATAAATGTTTGAATCGTTGTATTGAATTTATCTTTAAGGGGGGGGATAAGATTGTGGAAAAAGAAGAAGATATTCTTCCCTCTGGAAAAACAATTTTAGCTGAACTTGAGATTGAACAATTAACGGTTAGAAATATCAAGCCACGGTCTAAGCGTACTCATTATCGGGCAATCCTGAATTGGATAGTGTATTATCGCACATCCTCCAGTTCAAGCAACATTGGCTATGTCAAAGGATTGTTGGAAATCTTTTAACGTCAGTACGGGTTTAAGCCATAGGCGGTAATGCCCACTCTAGCTTGAGTGCTAGCTTTTTAGGCTGATGACAATAGGCAATTAATCCACAGATGAGATTGACCATGAAGTTGACGGGACTAAAAGGCTTACACAAAATTCTGAAGACTCTCCGAGTGATGACGCATCAGGTTACCCTGCGATTTCAAAAAGTATCGCTTTTTTGCAACGGAACCCTCTATAAGTGCTGACTGTATTGCAAGACCTTTCACCGTTTTTGAAAGACTGACTGACGCTGCATTGCTAATCTAATTTCTCTTTAAGGTGGTTTAGTAATGTTTGGGTAAAACAGTGTTTTGAGAGACTATTAGCTATGTTATTTTCGATAGCTGTCCCTAATAGTCGCACGAAGTTGTTGCGGACAGTCTGAGTGTTTTTATGGTCTTCACCTAGCGTTTGAGAAAACAGCTCTAGTGATCGCGCATAAAGAGGTTCAGCCTGTTGATAGCGCTTCTGTTCCTCGTATAACCCTGCCAAATTATTTAGGGTAATCGCAACATCAAGATGCGTTGGCCCCAGCGTCTGTTCTTGCCGTTTCAAGGCTTGCTTGTAACATGACTCAGCTTCACTAAAGCGTTCTATCGAGCGATAAAGTCCGGCCAAATTATTGTAGCTAGTCGCTATGCTGGGATGATCTGGGCCAAGTAAGCTCTCTCGTAGTTCGAGGGATTTTTGGTAGAGCGTTTCTGCCTCATTATAGCGTTCCTGAATTTTATACAGCAAAGCCAAATTATTGTAGCTAGTCGCAATGTTGGGATGAGAAGACCCAAAAATATGCTTCCAAATTTCGAGGGCATTGAGATAGAGTGTTTCGGCTTCGTCATACCGTGATTGTGCTCTATAGATTTCTGCGAGGTTATTGAGTGTCGTCGCAACATAGGGATGATTTGTCCCAAAACTATGCTTCCAAATTTCAAGTGCATAACCATAAAGTGGCTCGGCTTCGTTGACTTGGCCTCGGATATCATAATGTAGGGCGAAGTTATTTAGGCTAGTGGCTATGTGAGGATGCGAAGCGCCAAGCGTCCGTTTCCAGATTTCGAATGCGAAACGATGCAAAGGTTCAGCTTCTTCAAATCGGCCTTGAGCATCGTATAGCAATGCTAGGTTGTTTAGGCTTTGGGCAACATCAGGATGTTCTGCTCCAAAGTGGACTTTGCGAGCAGCTAAGACTTTACGCAGAGGCGGTTCGGCTTTGTCGTAAAGTCCCTGAAGTCGATAGAATTCGCCTATGTTGTTGAGAGCCTGGAGACTGTCGGGATGTTCTGGGCTACGATGAACTGCGAGAATGTTTAGAGCCTTACTATAAAGTGGTTCCACTTCTGTATATCGTCCTTGGGCTTGATACAGAGCCGCTAAACTAACCCAGCTATTAGCCAGACTAGGATGCGTATCACCTAAGCGAGTTTGCGTCGCTGATTGCAGCTGTCGTAGCCAAGGCTCTGCTTGGTGGTAAAGACCTTGCCCTTCGTAAAACCATGCCAATCGATTAAATGGGATGATTAAGGCTTCCTCATCTAGTAGATAGGCAAAGTTCGTTGCTACTTCTGCTAGGTGAGGAATGATGGGTGTGGCTGTTTCTATCTGTAGAAGGGTTGGCTGTTGAGGAATATTCTCAGCTTCTGCGACTAAAACCTGACAAAAGGCTTGCTTCAGTAAATCGGCTTCGGTAGCAGTTTGACATTCAGGTGATAACATCAGACTCTTCCTCTAGTTTGCTTCTGAAAAATTCTCGGATAAGGGAGTGCAGCCTGTATATCTGTTCCTGCTTTTGTGATAATTGAAGTAGATGGAGAGCCTGTAATCGACCTCTAGATTCTTCTAATTGTTCACCGTCGAACGTTGCTAGACTATCAGAACTTTCACAATACTTTTTCTCAACGGATTCAGCTAAATGCCAAGGAATAGGCGCTAGAGCGAAAAGACTTAATAATTTTCCTAAGTGTTGGCTATGCTCATCCAAACTCTCCCAGCTCAAATCGAAAGCAGCCTCAGCACTTCTTTGGGCAGTAGAAGTATCTGTATCTTCCTCTTGTTTCAGCGAGGCGTGGCGAATAGCTGCTCGCTTCTGAGCTTTTTCTTGTAGACGAAAGAGCAGAGTTGATAAGGATAAATCGTCTCTTCTGAGTAAATAACGACCCACTAATTCAATGCCTAGCGGTAAATGGCCGAGCCACGCACAAAGTGTAGTAGCAACCTCCCGTTCTGACTGAATGCGTGCTTCTCCAACAAGGGAAGTCAATAAATCAAGGGATTGCCCTGGTGATAAAACATCCAGAGAGATAGCCTGTATCGGTGGGCCAAATTTGAGCCGAGTGGTCATTAAGACCTTAAACTTTTCAAATGCAGTGGGAGGTAGATAGGGTGACACATCACGACGATAGTTGACGACATCATCTAGTACTAGCAGTGTCTGACCTTCTCGCCAGTGTCGCCAGCAGAATGAGACTTGGTCAGTGAGCTCCAAGCCTTCTGGGATTTTAAGTTTGAGCTGTGACTGAGCAAACCCCACGATCTGAGTACCCACATTAAACTCGCGAGCAAATAACCAGCAAATGCCACCGCTATAGAAATTAGTCTGTTGCTGGGCGTACTGAATGGCTAGCTCAGTTTTTCCAATCCCGCCCATCCCCTGCAAAGCTGAAATCGAGACAAGATTTCCATTTTGCAATTGCTGATGGAGTTCTTGTAGCTGAGATGTTCTGCCGATAAATTTGGCGACACCGCTACGAGGGACATTATTAGGACTTCCAGTGGGCTGCAGGGATTGCCAAAATGTTTTAAGAACGGTTTCTAGCTTATCTGGATCAAAATCGTGTAGGTGGATGCCAACGTTCGCGGTGCCACCTTCTTCTACTAAGGTTTGGAAGGCTAGCGCATTACCTGAGTTGATTTGGAGAATACGGTCATCGGAGTGAAGCTGTGCGACCAGCTCGGTAATCGTCGCTGTAGGGTTCGCCTCTAGGTTCTCAGCGATGTATTTACTGAGCTGGTTAATCAGATTAGCCATTTGTGATCGCGCTAGCAGTTCTGGTCATTTTCTCTAAGGCACTTAAGCCTACTTGAATACTATTCTTTAGGTTCAGATCTATGTCTGTTAACTGATCGCATATTTCCGAAGCTTCAACTAATGTAGTGTGTGCTTCGACAGGACGCTGTTGATAATAATAAAAATCTGACAATATTTTCAGACTAATGGCCACAGACGAATGAAATTGACCAAAGACATTCTTTTTGACCTGAATTGTCTCTAATAGTAACCTTTCAGCTTCTATGTTTTTAGATTGCAATCGATATATATGGGCTAAATTATTGAGACTGTCTGCGACTGAAAGATGGTGCTTCCCCAGCTTCTGAGACCTTATGTTGAGTGCTCGTTTACAATGAGCTTCCGCTTCGGGCAAGCGCCCTCTCTCATAGTAGAAAGTTGCCAAGTAATTGAGTCCTGTTGCCACGTTGACGTTCTCTTTTCCCAATAATTTTTCATGCAAAAAAATCGATTCGTTAAGTAGCGCTTCAACCTTATTATCTTGACCTGTCATTTCATAGATGGCCGCTAAAGTATGCGTTGCAGTTGCCATCGCATTTAAAAATATTCTAGGTTGTTCTGAAATGCAGTTTCGAGTTAATTCAGTCAAGATATAAATAGAACGTTGAGACAATTTTTCAGCTTCATCTAGGCGACGCTGTGCATGGTATACCAATGCCAAATTGTTATAAACCACCGTTATTTCAAAATCAACATTTTCATTTTGATGAGCCAAAATATCCAAAGCTTTTTTATAGGCCGACTCAGCCTCATCTAATCGTCCTTGGATAATGTAGAAACTGGCTAAATCTCTAAAAAGTTTTGCGACTTCAATATGGCGTTCACCCAACTGCTCGTTTTGAATATCTATAGCTCTGTTTAAGAGGTTTTCAACTTCACTGTATTTCTCCTGCGCTTGATACACCAAAGCCAGTTCTCTTAGGCATACTGCTACGTTAGTATGGTTATCCTCAAACCTGTCTTTTGCCTTGTCTAAAAACTCGAGACACCAGATCTCTTCTATCGGATATAACTTTTGACTTGAATAGTATCTTATAAGCCCCAAGAAAAGACTCACAAAGTCGTGCTCATTAAGTTGCGTAGGCGGAAATTTGGATACTTCTTTGATGTGAGGAATAGTGAGTTTAGTTACATTGATATCTTCATCAGTAAGCAAACCTTTATCAGCTATTTGTTGAGCGTAATCAGAGATGACTTGGCAAAAAGCTTGTTTTAGAGTTTCACTTTCTGTGATTTGTCTGAACTGAAGATTCAACGTACAGTTGCCTCCATCATATTCGTAATAAAACGCTTACCTTCACTTATAGCGTGCCTGGTATTCTACGGCTGGGATCGCAATACGTCTTAATGCTTAAAAAGTCTGGTTAGCAGCGCTCGTTAACGAATAAAAGCGTTACAAGCCATGGCAGATCTGCATGAAAATTGTCAGAATTAGGTGCTGCCCCTAATTCCTCACGCATTATGCCGAGTGCTGTTATCTTGACTGCCCTACCAGTAGAGTATCTGGCGGTTCGTGCTCATTTGAATGACCTCCAAGAAAAAATGCATCCTCAAGGGACGATTTATGAGGTAGGGAAGTTCTTGGGCGATGAACTGACTTGGGAGGTTGGAATTGGCGAGGTAGGGGCTGGAAATGCAGGGGCAGCAGTAGAGGCAGAGCGGGCGATCACAACCTTAAAGCCAGATGTTCTCTTCTTTGTAGGCATAGCTGGTGGTATTAAGGACGTCGCTATTGGTGATGTGGTTGTCGCCACTCAGGTCTATGGCTATGAATCAGGCAAGGTGGAAGAGCAGTTCTGGACTCGGCCAGCCGTTGGGCAAAGCGCTTATGCGCTTGTTCAGCGGGCCAAGTCAGAAGCGAGGAGGGATGAATGGCGGCAGAAGTTGGATGAAGTGGCCCCAGTGACACCAAAGGTATGGGTTGCGCCGATTGCGGCTGGGGAGAAGGTAATTGCGTCGCGGGAGTCAGCGCTATTCCAGTTTCTGAGAGCCAGCTATAACGATGCGATCGCAGTAGAAATGGAAGGGTTTGGATTCCTGAGTACGGCTTTTGCCTACCCAAACATTAAAGCGATGGTGATTCGAGGTATTTCTGACCTGATTGAGGATAAGAACGACGGTTCTCCAGAGTCTGGACAGGCACCGGAAGCGATTCGACAGCAACAGGCTTCTGAACATGCTGCTGCATTTGCCTTTTCACTTTTAGCAAAGCTGAACTTGTTAAACGTGTCAGAATCAAGCTCAGAATCGCATGGACTGAAAAATACTCGGGCCGTACAAATTAATACTGATAATGCCAAAGGCTATCAAACAATAGTACGAGGTGAGACTGTGAATATTGGTGAGACATACAAATATTAGAGATGAGTCCAATCATTTTGCAATATCTTTAATCGTCGTCTCCTAAATAATGCCTTAAGTTCAGTTGCCTTCAGGAATCTGTTGTTATGGGTAAGAGCACGAAGAGAAAAAATACGTTTTTACCTTCTAGTGATTTTATCTTTGATCATATTGATCTAGATCCAAATAGCGTTAAACTCATAACCCCTATATGGAAGCGAAGTCGTTACAAAGCGATAGTGAACTGGATTTCTCAGTACTCCGTAAGTCCCTACGCTGATAATTTAGATCAGTTAAAGGGAATTCTCGAGTCTTTTCACTTGCTATGCGACTTAGAACTATGGGAAAAAGCGAGTCACCTGCTTGCTTTACCACTTTCTGCACCTACAACCGAACTATTGAACGATCAACTAGATACTTGGGGATATTATGCAGAACAAATAGGCCTGTATCGACAACTAGAGGGAAAAGTCCGTCCTGCTTTAGGGGCGTCAGTCTCTAATCGGTTAGGCACTGCTTTCTACTTTATGGGAAACTACGAAGCAGCAAGCACTCACTATCATAGTGCTCTGATACTTGCTGAAGCGTCGCAAGATATTAGACAGCAAGGAGATATTTTAGGCAATATCGGCAATGTCTACAATGCTCTCAGCGAGTACGACATTGCCATTGGTTTTATTGAAAGAAGTTTGACTATTGCGAAGGCCTGTCATGATATTCAGAGAGTAGGGGAAGCCTGTAGGGATCTAGGAAACGTCCACTATTACAAAGGAAACTACGAACTTGCTCTTAATAGCTATCAGAAAAGTTTGGATGCTTCGCTTGCCTGTTTGAATATACAAGGAGAGATTGAGGCTTTGGGGAATATCGGTAGTGTGTATCTTGCTTTGGACGAATATGACTGTGCTATGGACAATTTCAAAGTCAGCTTACACAGATCAGAAGAGCATCAATACCTCAGAGGAGAAATGTGCGCCTTAGGAAATTTGGGCAGCATCTTCCTTTTTCAGGGGAGGTACTTAGAGTCAATTGAGTATCAAGAGAGAAGCTTACAGTTAGCGAAAGAGATTTCTAGTCCTGAGAACGAAAGTATTGCTCTCAGCGGGCTAGGCAACGTTTACTTTCGTTGCCAAGAGTTTGAGAAGGCGCTTGATTTCTATCTTCAGGATCTACGCATTACTCAGCGAATCGCTAATCGGCAGAATGAAGCGGGCGCACTACTCAATATTGGACAGGCTTATCTTTCGGTTCATAACAATAAATTGGCTACAGAATATCTTCAAAAGGGCTTAGAACTGGCTAGAGATATCGGCAGTTTGGGACTCGAGAAGAGAGGATTACAAGGACTAGGAGATATCTTTCTCAGCTTGAGAGATTATTCAAAAGCAAACGTTTATTATCAGCAACTTTTAAAGAATCTGGAAAAGACGGGCTTCAAAAGTGAAAAGCAGGCAACTTTGTCAAAACTAGGATTAACCTATGATGTGCTGGGTAGATTTGATCAGGCTATTAACTGCTATCAGTGCAGCCTAGAGCTTGCTAATGATGCGGGTGATCTAGTAGGAAGATCGACCGCAGTTTCTGGTTTAGGTAGTGTTTTTAGCCAACTAGGCAATCATACACAGGCTTTGTCGTTTTTCAAATCATGGTTAACTCTAACAAATATCTTAGGCGATACTTGTGGACAGGCATTTGCACTGTGCAACGTAGGAGAAACTTTAATGAGTCTCGAAAAAACACATGAAGCAGAAAATCATTTACTAGAATCCCTTACGATTTTTAGAGCTTTAGGTATGGAGTCTGAGGAAAACGAAGTGTTGATGCACCTATGCATACTGTACGAAACTTTGGGTGACTTGACACTGGCAAGCGAGTATCGTCAAAAGCTGTCTCAATAAAATGAGACTTTTTAGCTATGCCATCAAATCCTTCAAACAATCCTACTGAGGTGTTAATTGATGCTGTATGTAAAGCGCGAGAAACATCGCTGACACGCTATGAGCGAGCGCTATACGCGGTCATTCAAAATTGGCTTAGCCGTTATAACCCACTCCCAAAAGGGTTGTGTTGCAAAAGGCGGCATCTTTTGAGATTGCAGGGTAGCCTGAGTCGTCATCGATCGCACCTACCCATTGCCCATGTCTTCCTCAGAATCGTTCAAGTGGCGTCATTTCAAACCCGAGATCATTCTGCTGAATGTCAGATGGTATCTCCGCTATAGCTTAAGCTATCGGGATTTGGAGGAAATGATGTTAGAGCGTGGACTCAAAGTTGATCACACCACTATTTGTCGTTGGGTCCAGGCTTACAGCCCAGAGATTGACAAGTGCTGTCGCCCGTATCTCAGGCCCACTAACGATTCATGGAGGGTGGATGAAACCTATATCAAAATCAAAAAGGTGTGGAAATACCTTTATCGAGCGATTGATTCTGAGGGGAATATGCTGGACTCCATGCTCAGTGCCAGACGAGATGCGAAAGCGGCCAAGCGATTTCTCACAAAGGTCCTCAACTCAGCTCACACAGTTGAACCGAGGGTGATTACCGTCGATAAGAATGCAGCCTATCCGCCTGCGATCGAGAATTTAAAGAAAGACAAAGCCTTGCCTGAGACGACGGAAACCAGACAAATAAAATACTTGAACAATATAGTAGAGCAGGACCACCGCTTTATAAAACGAAAAGTTAATCCAGGCCTAGGATTTGGCTCTTTCAATACGGCCAGACGGACGCTCAGAGGTTATGAGACGATGAACATGATTCGCAAGGGGCAGATCAATGGTATCGACAAAGGAGATATCATAGAACAGATCTCTTTCATCAGCAAAATCTTCGAAGTGACTGCATAACAAGAGTGAGATCGATAACGATCTTCTCTTTTCATGATCTTTTTGCAACGCAACCGATCTCACACCCTCGGCAATGATAGATGGTGCGAACACCATGAATTTGTGTGGTGTAGCGGGTATGCGGATGAATCTTTTGACTACTATTGCAGCTTGGACACGGATAAGAAAAGAGGTCCATAACACCATTGACTTAGATAGGCTTGTGCTGACCAATTATCGCCTATCAAACTTACAGTATGACTTTATGTCATTCCACCTGACGGAATCAGTGCCTGACTGCTATATTCGGCTAAATACGCGAGAGGAAATTATGCCGTTGCTGATTTATAGGATGAAACGATCTGTAGATCTCATTCACTGCCTGATTGTGACAGATAAAATCATCCCGAAGATCAGCAACGCCTTCTTTCCAGAACCATTAACAGTAATCCATCAAGTATTTGGAGAAGATATCGCAGAACGTGTTCTAGAAGCCTTAGCTAAGATATAGCCTGTAAGGTTTACTGTATTGTTGGTTATCACTATTTGACGGATTTTAATCACAAATGAAATGAGCAATTCTCTGCATAACACAACGGCTAGTAGAGCCTTATGGGAGACTTTAGAACCTGAACTTAGAAAGGCTGAACACCGACCATCTCGGATAGTCAAAGCACATCACCGTGCCATAAAAAACTGGCTGATGCTCTACTGCCCAATAGATAACAGCTCAAACATTAAGCAAGTGCATGGTTATTTTGAGTCGTTCTATCATCTCTGTCAAGTTGGGCGGTGGGATTTAGCAAGTAACATTTTGGATACTAAGCCAACAGTTGACTCTGATAAAGAATTTCATAATCAACTGTTTGTGTGGGGATATTTTACCGAGCAAATCAAGCTTTATGAGCCTTTATTAGGTAAGGTAAGTATTGTTGTTGACGCAAACAGTTACCTCGCATTAGGCAATATTCATCACACACTAGGGCAGATAGATTCTGCTGCCGAATGCTATGGTCAATATCTTCGTATTGTTCGTAGGATTAACGATCAAGAAGGAGAATGTAAGGCTCTTGTTAGCTTGGGTAATCTGTATGACACATTGGGAAAATATGAGGATGCCATTGAGCTACATAGTCAAAGCTTGAAAATCGCACGAGAACTCAACAGTCAGGATGATGAAGCGCGTGCTTTATCGTCGTTAGGGAATGCCCATTTCTCGTTATCCAATTATGCAGAAGCAATACAGTATTACCAGGCTGATCTAGAGATTTTGAAGGAACTCAATGATACATTCTCTCAAGTCTCAACGCTGGGGAACTTGAGCAGTGTTTATGTTTTTCTAGGATTTTACGATGAAGCAATTGACTATGCTGAGCAACAACTAGCCCTTGCTACAGAAATTGAGAGTCAATCAGGTATCTGTTCTGCCCATGGTCACCTGGGGAATAGCTATTACTCTATTAGTGAATACGAGCAGGCTCTTGAACACACCAACAAACAAATATCTATTGCTCGTACCATTGGGGAGCAACCTAGTATTTGCTCTGGCCTTTGTACATTGGCTAGTATTCATTACTCCCTTGGACACTATGATTCAGCCTTAGAAAACTTGTTGGAGCTATTCAATAGCCCATGGTCTATCCATGATCGTCAACTCAGCATGAAGGCAACTGGTTTGTTAGGCAATATTCATTACTCTCTCGGAGAGTATGACTTAGCTTTGAAGTATACCCAACAAAAACTAGATATTGCTCAGGAACTAGGCGATCAGCAAGCTGAATCGATCGCGCTAGGTGATTTGGGCAACATCTACTATGAAAGTAGCGACTACGAAAAATCATTAGAGTTTTCCCAAGAGCAACTGGTAATTGCTCGTCGGATCAATGTTCGATGGAGTGAAGCTATGGCTCTCAGTAATTTAGGTGATACATATCTGAAATTAGAGAACTACCAAGACTCTGAAGCCTCTTTGAGGGCTGCGCATCAAATTTTTGATGAGTTAGGTGATCAAAATGCTGTCGCGGTGACCCTTCTCAATTTAGCTGAGCTGCACTATCAATTGAGTTTAATGGCTGAAAGTCAAGACTACTGTCAACAAGCGCTGACGATTGCCACGAGTTTGGATATCCCCCTAGTTCAATCGTGCCTAGAACTACAGGAATTGTTAGGTAAGCAGATAAAGTAAAGTGGTGGTGTCTATTCTCTCAATACTAGCTTTGACTTAATATTACGGGAATTGTGCTGAGCCAGATCTAGCCCCATGCTCTATCGACCTTTGGCCAGATCTGCATAGACAAAAATTTCCCATCCCAGAATCAATAGCAAAAGTAATTCAGCAGCGCTAAGCAAATAAAGGGCAAGAGCTGCTTTTGGAACTAAAATCCAAAAAGCCACCAGCGCTACAATCCCTGACAAAACAAATGTAATTTCATCAATGACCAGTTGCTCAATTTTTCGTCGGGAACGACGACGATCACTCCGGTGTGCGATTTCCCAACCAAAAAGGGACTCTAAGTCTGCATAGCCACTTTTTTGTTTTACTTTTTCAACTAGGGTTAGCCGAATATAGCGTCCTATTGCAGAAATTTTTTCGTCATTAACTAAATAGGTCCATCCCAAGATTAGACAAGTCCAGGGCAATATCAGAAAAGCATAGTGGTTGCTGACGTTAGAAATTGCAAAAGAAGCAATGCCACCAAAAACACCTAGAGCAACGTAAAGGATGTTATCACGAAAGCTAATACGCCTAATCTGCTCATCCTTAAGCTTATTGTATTCAGCAAGCCAGACATTTAGCACAAGATCTTGTGTCATTAGAGTTTCCAAACAAAGAGCAGTTATATATTTTCTCCTATTTCAAGAAAATTTTGACTAGGTAATGACTGATTGTGTACTTGCCCAAGTATAAATGTTTTCTATGACGTGCCTCTCATGTATAGGTATGAGTTGAAATCTTTCTTGAATAGCTGGTATCAGTACTTTAAAGAAATCGCTTGTAGAACGGGTTCCGGTAAGTATTCTCAAGAGCGTGAATACTAAGTCATCACGAGGATTTAGAAACTGGCTATCTGAGATAATATTTTCGAGGTAAAGCATCCGAAGAAAGTCTGCTACGACGGACGACATATAATACAAGTTAGTATTTCTATGTGCCAGGGATTTTAATACAGATATATAGGTTGCCTGAGGTTTCCATCCATCATAGCTAGCTGTCTTAAACAAAATGCCAGCATCTATAATTGTGTATGAGTAGCCATAAAGAGCAAGCTTAATAACCGTTTCTTGGTATAGAGACTCATTAACATTTCGTTGTCTAAAACAGTAGTCTAGAATAACCTGTGTCCAAATTCCTGGTACACCAAATTCCAGGTGAGCATGCCATCGTAAGAACTGATCATCAGAATATAAAACACGTCCAGGTTCCGCCGCAATTAGGGCAGTATCAGTAAATGATAGGCCAATATATTCGTTAAGTTGAGTGCGTTCTTCATTACTAATGTCCAGAGCTTTGTGGCAAGGCAAAACTTCGCAATTTTCTCTAACCCAGGCAATAATTCGCTCAAAAAATATCTTTTGTCTAGCAACTTGCTCAGGAGTGATTTCTATCCAAATGTTTTGATCATTCTCTACTCCAACAGTGGTAAATCCCTCCTTATTCAAACCTTGTGATGTCTCAACCATTGCTTGAAATAAGTTGATCGTTGATTGTGCGACTCCGAACCTTCCTACAGTCCTAACAACATCATCTGCAATTTTGAAATGATGAAGAGTAATTAGCGAAATTGGGTCAATGACTACAAATCCCCCCTTTTGTAGATTGAGCAAAGCATCTTCAAATTTTTCATGTTTGAAGTTAGACCAGGCATGAATATGCGGGTGGGCTCCCAATGCAAAAGTTTGCCAAACCTTTATTGGATTTTGATTTAATAGAATAGCAACAGAACCTAAAGGAACTTTCTCTGATGTGTAAAGCGCCTTAGCCTGATCGTAATGCTTTTGGTGTTGTTTTATCCCTTCAATAAACTGTTGAACCCAATCAGGAGATATTTCATTATCCCGAGTTGGAACGGCAATAGCCCTAAAGTCCTTTATGTTAGGTTGGTTTTCCAGAACTTCAAAACTCTGTTTCCCTGCAGCAAAATATTTGTTAGTAATAGCTCCTATTCTTAAAGCATTTTTGCCAAAACTATCTTCTGCTTGAATGATTTCTTCACCAAGACGTTTGCCGATTAAAGCCTGATAAAGTGGATGATTGGCGTTCAGCTCATTCCGATCTGATTTTGAATCTTCTCTGTCTTCTAGAATATACCACTGTTCTTTATTAAACTCATTTACTAAAAGAACCCCACACCCATTTTGCACTGACTCAAAACTCTGAATATCTACACCAGTTTTGGTCGCTTCCAAATACGAAATTTGATAGTATGCGTGAGTTTGACCATTTTCATAGAAACAATGCCTCATCTCATAAATAACTTCAAGAAAGTAATCTATTCGATTTCTCACCTTATGAAGTTGCGCAAGTTTCTTAAATTCATCAATACTGAATCCCTCAAAGTTTGGGTGTGAATCAAGGAATTCATCTAGTTTTTCAAATTCACCCGTAGCATAGTCTATTACTGCTAACCGCAACTGCATCCTTACATCGTCTGGATAGACATCAAGGTAATCTTCACGGATTGTTCGGGCAACATCCATATTACCTATTTCACCGTTAATATGGGCGGCCATCTCAGAGATGATCGGCAAAGGTCCGTATTTATTAAGTAGCTGCTGGCATAAATTTAGTACTTTTCGGTAATCACCCGCAAAATAATAGGACTGACACAATTGATGCGCCAGTCGAGTATTGTGGCTCTGATCAACAAACTGCTCATATACTTCTGCAGCGTCTCGATAATAGTTCAACGAACAGAGAAGTTCTGCAAGTTCAAGTTGGGGCAGAATAGAATCTCTGAAATCTTTAGCAGTCAGAGTTGATTTTGCTTGCTCAATCAATTCTGGAATAGGATTTTCATCATCAATATATTTTTGCCATTTAATTTTGCTAATTAGCGTAAAAATGTTCTCTGCATCTTCCTGGATTATTTCATTTAATATTGCTTCAGCAATTTCACGTTTATTCTGTTCTAAAAGTAGCCCAAACTTCAGACGTTTTGCAGTTTCCCTAAGTTCTTTAGGATAATCTGTTTGGATAAAATCATCCAAAAGGCTTTCTGCCTCCTCAAACCGACTAAGATTCGCTAGGGAATTAGCTGCTATTAGCTGCGATTCCGGCATTTCTGGAGATGAGAGAACTGGCTGGATATAATCATAAGCTTCAGCATAATTTGTTTTCTCATGAGCTAACAAAGCTCGTTGTTTAATTAGATAAGGGTCTGTTGGTTTTTTCTGACGAGCAATTTTAATATCACGAATTGATTCATCGTATCGACCTAGAAGACGTAGGGCAGCAGCTCTATTAACCAATGCAGTGAAATTTGGATGCGATAAGTTATTTGGGTCAGGGTAGTCTCCACCTAAAGCTTCAGTAAATATGGTAATAGCCTGCTCCAAGTCCTCCTTTTGAGAATCTAACAATTGACCAGCTGTAATTAATGGAAAGTAATGAGAGATAGGTTCTAATATCGAAACGCCAAGAAATGCCCTAACATTATTCATGCTATGGCCATTATCTAAATCTAAGGCAACTTGAAAGCTTTCTCTTGCTTTCTCATAGAGACGACGGTTCAGGGCAGCTTCTCCAAGTGCTATCAAGATTTCTATATCTGTATGGTAAACTTCCGGCACCAATTCTAATAACGACTCAAAAGGTACTGTCTTTGGTGCTGACCGAATGCGTAAAGAGTACGCTAAAGTGCTTGCTGGATTTTTCTGTAAGGCTTTCTCAGCATGCTTTTCAGAGTTAATTAAATCTCCCTGAAAGACATATCCCATCGCAGCATAAGCTATTGCCTTTTCATCTTCTGGGTTATACTGCAGTGCTTCGATAAATAAAGTTGCCGCATTGGCGATGTTTTCATTAAAACCTAATTGCGCTACTCCAAGATTAGCTAATAGTCGATACTTAAGCCTGTCATCTGCCTGGTGCCATAGTTCTGACTTGAGGTCTGTTAAATATTGAATGGCCTGTCTGTACTCTCCTTGATTAATTAGAGTACTTGAATGATTAACACGCTTATGACGCTCATCAGTAACACTTGCATTGATTGTTGCTTTAACTTGATGTCCAATACCAGTAAACAAGTCTTCAGGAGTTATGCCATATGACACAACTCCTTCTATTCTGTCAGTAGTTGCTGCATTGCCTACTTTAAATTGGGAAAGAACTCTAAAGACAAATGCACTTGCATGGTTTATTGCAATATCTCTAACATCTTTCAGCTCTGTACCAATACCTTCACTGATTACTCTAGAGATACCATGTACCGTTAAAGCAAGAGTACTTTCGTTAATGCTGACAGCTTGAAGAACCCCGAAACCTGAGTTCTCAGCAGCAATAGCATCGTTATATTGGGAATGTAGAAATTCTAAAAATTCTATTCCTGCGTCAGCTAGTTCTTTCTCTCCAGATGCGATTGGTGCTAGAAAAACGGAAGGTTGTAAATTAGATGTATTGGTAGATAGATGATTGAACCAGTCTTTGTTTCGACGCTCTACTTTAGCTCGTTCACGAAGAGGGTAAGACGGTTTTAGAACCTCTGGCCGAGGACGAAACTCATGGTCTACTCTACCTGACTCGTAACCATAAACTTTGTTAGCAATTACAATATCTCCTGGATGAACATTTTTTATTCCAGTGGCAGCGCTGATTAAAAAAATGACATCTGGTTCGAAATGTTTAATTGCACGTTCGGCTTCTGCTGCTGAGCTAGCGTTATTACTATCAATCTCAGCGATCGCAACTTTCCAGACTTGCTCATCTTCAGGGAACTGGCCTACTTCATAGATAGTCCCTTGGGGATGTGTCTCCTCATTCAACTCCGTCAAATGAGTGCGGATAATTTGGTAATCATTGGGATCGGACGCTAAGATTACCGCACGAAACATGGGTAAATACTTTTGTATTAATGTTTATTGCTATATTCTGCCAAGCCCATAGCAAATTGCCCACTTAAAGGTACGTTTTATTCCTCAAATAAATATTTTCTTAATCTTGAAATGGCTTCCTCCCCCTGAATTTGCTCAATAGTCACCAAATGCTGCTCCAGTAATTCGGTATAGGTTTCAATGCCAGTTGTAAAAGCAATTTGGGTCAGTAGTACCATAACCGTTTCAACCTGTGGAGCACCCAAGGCATCAAATATCAGCAAACTATGCAGTAAACTATCCATCGCCTGGACAAATTGCTCAGATAGCCGATAGGTATCCCCCAAATTGCACAGAGCCGCAGCCTGCCCCCAACTATCTCCAATTTCTTGCGCAATTTCTATGCTGGCTTGCTGACAGTCAATGGCCTCTGCATAGCTCTCCAAACAAGTATAGGTATTACCTAAATTACTCAAAGCATAGGCCTCGCTCTCACGATTCTGAAGACGACGAGCCAGTGCTAGCTTTTGCTGAAGATGCGCTAATGATGCAGCATAATCCCCTAACTCCTTAAACAAGGTGCCCATATTGCCTAAAGCCTTTTCTTCTCCTTCGAGATACTGAATCTCACGGGAGATTTCAAGTTGTCGCTGATAATGTCGTAAAGCCTCTTGTTTGTTATCCAACGCCATGTAGACATTGCCTAAACTACCTGAGGTAGCAGCCATGGCCTTTTGGTCCCCAATTTGAGCACTGATACGTAAACTACTCTGGAGCAGATCCTCAGCCATGTCGTTTTCCCCAAGAAAATAATGGGCGACACCTAAATTTGCTAGGGCATTCGCTTGCCCTGCTTGATCTTCTAACCCAATGGCAATGTTTAAATGCTGCTGATGATAGGCAATAGCCTAGTCAAACTGCCGTTGAGATCGCATCACCACACCCAAATTTCCCAACAGCTCCCCTTCACCTTGTTGATCGTTGAGTTGTCGGGCAAGGACTAATGCCTGCTCATAGTAAGTGGTAGCTGCATCATATTGCCCCAAAAGCCCACACAGATTACCCAGATTACACAGCCCATTCTGTTGAGCATCTAAATCTTCAAGCTGACTGGCAAGCATCAAATGCTGACTATGGTAGTCAATGGCCTGATTGTAGTTGCCTAGACTTTGATGAGCCAGCCCCAACCCATTCAGACAAACCATATCCGTTTCTGGGGTGGAATGTCCGAATAGCTTCTTGTATAGCTGAATCTGGATAGGGTACTGGCCCCAATGTCCAAGCTGCATATGGAGTGGTTCGGTAATGGCCCCTTCCAAGGGACGATTTACCACCTGAATAGGAAGAAATAATAGTTCAGCCGCTAGTTTCCACTGATTTACTGAACATAGGTGATGAAAGGCTTCGAGCAATCCTTTCATATGCTTTAGATTACTGGCTTCTGTGTAAGGCTGATAGCTGATTAGCCAGTTTTGAACGGCTTTGTAGTTAGCACGTTCAACACGGGATGCTTGGATGTAGCGCTCGTCGGTCCTGGCGATTGCCAGGTGGGATAAGATAACGTGCCCTGCTTCTGCTAGATCGTCTGTCTCAAGAATTGTTTGATTGGTCATAAAGCAACATCTCTTTTAGTTCTTGACAGTCTTGAGCCAGGGGAATTCCTAATTCTGTAGCGATGGTGAGGGCGCGATCGCAAGCTATATAAGCATCATCCAGTTGTCCTAATTTTTGGTATACCTCCGTCATTCCATAGAGCACAAGTGCCTCGGTAGCACTCTCCCCAGTTTCTCTAACAATAACCAGTGCTGAACGTAAGTAGTTCAAAGCATCTGAAAATTGCTTATCTTGAACTACTGTAAGCCCTAAATTACAAAGTGTTCTACCTTCACCTTCTCGATCTCCTATCTTTCGAGTAATCTCTAGGCTTTTTAAGTAACACTCAATGGATTCATTGTATTTTCCCAAATCATCGTAAGCATTGCCTAAATTCAGATAGGCCGTAGCGATACCTCGGTCATCATTAAGTTTTTCCGAGAGATTGAGGTGTAATTTAGAATATTCAACACAGTCCCAAAAACGGTCTGTAAAGAAGTAAATGTTGGAAATATTGCCGACAGCATTGGCTTCTCCTTGTACATCGTTAATTTCTCTTGTAATAGACAAATGTTGTTGATGCATATCAAGAGCCTTTTGGTATCTCCCTTGATCACAATATACAAGACCTAAATTTCCTAAAGCATTCCCTTCTCCCTCCCTATCACCAATCATTCTGGCAATACGCAAGGCATTGTTGAAATTGTCTATCGATAGGTTATATTCAGCAAGAGAATAATATGCAAGACCTAAATTAGAAAGAGCATTGCCTTCTTGCCACAAACTGTGAATTTCACGCGATATCACTAACTGCTGCTGGTGATATTCTACGGCTTGTCTATGATCACCCAATTTGTCGTAGACGTTCCCTATATTGCCTAAAGCAATACTCTCAATCTCGCGATCCTGGAGCTGTTTCGCAATTCTCAATTGGTTCTGATTAAAATCGAGTGCCTTGTGGTAATCATTCATGTACCTGTAGGCAGAACCTAATCCACCTAAAGCGAATGCTTGCCCCTTGAGATCATTGATTTCCTCAGCAATTTTTAGAGATCTCTTATGATACAGAGCAGATTTTTTATATTGACCAATAGAAGCATAAAGGTTACCAAAATTTCCAAAACTATTGCTTTCAGCTTTCTTTGTCCCTAACTGTCTTGAAATTTGGAGGTTTTGTCTAAATAATTCTCTAGCCTTTTCATTGTTGTTTAGAGACATGTAAACATTGCCTATGTTGCCAAGGAGAATACCTTCTCCTTCAAGATCTTGTACTTCTCGTCGTAACTCTAAGCTTCCTTCATAGTAGTGAATAGCGTCCTCATACTTGCTAAGTGTGTTGAAGGCGTTGCCAATAATATTAAGATACGTGCTGTCAGTATCTTGATTTAACTTACCTATAATAAGCAGACATAACTCGATTTGCTCTTGATAGTAGCCCCAGTTTCCTAATGTTAGACATAGCTCATCATCATCATCAGAATCTCCTACTTTGAGCTTAAGAACTGTCTCAGCCTTATTCCATTCATTAAGTGTGCCTAGGTGATAATAAACTTCTAAAAAGGGTTTGACTTGTGCAAGATTAGATGAATCAGGGCTTCTGATATTCTGAGTTAACCAATTTAAAATAGCTCTGTAGTAGGCCCTGCGTTTTCTGGGCTTAAGTTCTTTTAGAGTAGAGATTGGTAACTGAAGCTCTTTTAGAAGCTCCTCTTTAGCACTTTTTAAGTCAATCAAAATATTTCCTGTTAGATTAGTGGGTTATGAAGCAACTGCTCTTTAAATTCTTGACACTCTTGGGCTAATGGAACGTCTAATTTTGTAGCTATGACGAGGGCGCGATCGCAATACTCTAAAGCTAAGTCAACTTGAGACTTTTGGTAATGGAGTTTTGCTAAATTGTGGCAAGATTCAGCGACACCCTCAATATCTCCAATATCCTTAGATATGGCTAAAGATTCCTGAAAGTTTGCCAATGCTAGTTCGTATTTTCCAAGTTTGACTTGAGATTCCCCTAAATTACCCAGAGCAATTGCCTCTCTGGGGCGGCTACCAATTTCCTGAGCAATAACTAGAGCTTGGTGATAACACTCTGCAGCATTCTGATATTGCTCAAGCGAGTAATAAACGACCCCCATATTACCTAACACTGCCCCTTCCCCATTACGATCACCAATTTCTTGGGCGATAGCAAGACGCTGTTGATAGTAATCTATAGCTTTTGGATAGTTCTTGAGAGTAGAGTAAGCATTTCCTAAATTACCTAGTGTGATACCTTCCAAACATCGATCTCCGCTTTGTTGAGTAATCACTAGTTGTTGATGATAATGCGTGATCGCTTGACCATATTCTCCTAAAGAGTAGAAATAATTGCCCAGGTTACCTAGAGCATTTGCCTCTCCAGTGCGATTATTAATTCCCTGCGCAATGGCTAGCCCTTTTTGGTGATACTTCAATGCTTCATGATGTTTTCCCAAAGCACGATAGACACACCCTAAATTACTTACTACTACACCTTCTCCTCTACGATCACCAATCTCCTTCGAGATTGACAATTGCTTCTGGTAGTATTCAATTGCCAAATTATATTCTCCTAGGACATTGTAAGAATTTCCCAAATTTCCAAGTACTCTGCTCTCTCCCATTCGATCACCAATCTCTTTCGAGATTGGCAATTGCTTTTGGTAGTATTCAATTGCCAAATTATATTCTCCTAGGGAACTGTAGCTAGTTGCTAAATTTCCTAATGCTTTGCCTTCCCCCTTGAGATCGTTGATGTCATGAGCAATCGCTAAGCACTTCTCATGATACTCAATAGCTTCTTCATATCGCCCTAGGGCATTGTAAATGGCCCCTAAATTGCCCAGAGCATTGCTTTCCATGCTGGGATCATTAAGTTCATGGGCAATACTTAAACATCGCAGGTGGTATTCAGCTGCTTTTGGGTATTGCCCCAAGTAATCATAAACAACTCCTAAATTTCCTATTGCGATACCTTCTTCATAGATATCATTACTTTTCTGAGTAATGACTAACTGCTGTTGATGGAAATCAATTGCCTTTTGATAATTGCCCAACGCTGTATGTATACGCCCTAAGCCACTCCAACACAAAATATCCCAGGTATCGTCTATTTTTCCTATGAGTCTGGTATACAAGTCAATGGCTTCATGGTAGTAGCTCCAAGTACCTAACTGGCTATGGAATTCTTCTTTGCTGAGAGTGTTGTATTGAAAGGTAAGAATTTTACTGGCCCTTTGCCAGTCTTCTACTTCACAAAGATGGTGAAATGCTTCCAAGTAACCATGTACTTGTTCTAAATTGGATGCTTCTGGTGGATAGATGTATTGCGTGAGCCAGTTTAAGACTGCTCGATAATGGGTGCGCTTTAGACGAGGGTGAAGGCGCGATATTCCCTGTTTATCGATATCGAGTATGCTTAAAGCCTCTTGGGGAGCCAAAGTGATATTTTTCATATGTTGTTTTCTTTCTCATAATCCTTTCTTGCGGTTTGCCGTTTCAGTAAATCTTCTTTTAGCTTTTGGCAATCTTGGACCAGAGGA
Organism: Adonisia turfae CCMR0081; assembly: GCF_011009555.1. Taxonomy (GTDB): domain Bacteria; phylum Cyanobacteriota; class Cyanobacteriia; order Phormidesmidales; family Phormidesmidaceae; genus Leptothoe; species Leptothoe turfae. Next base: position 4,679,350 of record NZ_QXHD01000004.1, read on the forward strand.
GTCTCTAATTCTATAGCGATGGAAAGAGCGCGATCGCAATATTCTAGAGCATCTTGAAGCTGCCCTTTGCCCCCATAAAGTTGGGCTAAACTAGCTAAACTCTCCGCTTCAACAGCTCTGTCACCAATCTTTGAGCAAATCGTCAATGCCTGCTTTAGATACTCTAAAGCTGTATCATATTGCTGAATATGTACCAAAGTATCTCCAATAGCACTGAGAGCAGAACCCTCTGTACCCAAATCTCCAATTTCTTGAGCAATTTCAAGGCTTTGATGCATGAGCATAAGAGCTTTCTCATGATGATCTAGGCCCTCTTCCACAAGGCCTAAATTCATTAAAGCTGTCCCTTCTGCAGCCCGACTTCCAATCTCCTGTGCAATTGTAAGGCTCTGTTGATGGTACTCAAGCGCTTTGGGATAATTCTTTTGAGACAGGTAAACATTGCCTAAGCTACCTAAGGTTTCACCTTCTGATAATCGATCACCAATCTGTCTGGCAAGTTTGAGACTGTCTAGGCTATAGGCAATTGCTTTCTCGTAATTACCCAACATATAGTGTATATTTCCCAAACTTCCAAGGGCAGCATTTTCGCCAGCCTGGTCTCCAATGCCTTGTAAGGTTTCCATACCTTTTTCAACATGTTGAATGGCGCTTCGATATTCCCCTAAGAAGAACAGAATATCTCCCAGATTACCAAATGCTCTTCCCTCACCCTGTTGATCCCCAATCATTTGAGCAATAGATAAGCTTTTTGAATGGCATTCTAATGCTTTTTGATATTGGCCAAGAGCCGCATACACAAGACCTAGGTTTCCTAAAGCTTCCCCTTCGCCAGCTTGGTCCTGAGTTTCTTTTGCAATGGTTATACTACGTTTATGGTACTCTAATGCTTTGCTGTACTCCCCAAGATTTTCATAGGCCATGCCTAATTTTCCTAGAGCAATTCCTTCACCCAGACGATCTCCGATATCTTGCGACAATTGCAGGCAGTCTTCAAAGTAATCGATCGCAGTGGAAATATCACCTAAGGAGAGATAAACAAAACCTAAATTTCCTAGAAACCGTTCTATAGCAAACCAGTCTTCAAGCTCTTCCAGTTGCTCTAAACTTTGTTCGTAAATCTCAATGGCTTGAGAATATTGCCCGAGTGAATAATGACTATTCCCCAAATTGCCCAGGAATGTCGCTTCTGCAGCCTGATCACCTGCTTTTTGCGCTGCTTCGATGGCAAGTTGATGATATTCAATAGCCTTTTGATATTGACCGATTGAATCATAGACGTTTCCTAGATTGCCTAAAGCTCGACCTTCACTTTTAAGGTTTTTTATCCCTTGGCAAAGAAGCATACTACTTTCATAGTACTCAATTGCTTTAGTATGATTACCTAGGGCTTGATAAGCATTACCAAGTCCTTGTAAACAAAAGATCTTAGATAATGGATCTACGTGTTCAAATAGTGTTGTGTATAATTCGATCTGATGTTGAAAGTAACTCCAAGTACCGAGCTGATTGTCCAGGTTTTCTTCTAGTGCAGGACTTAAGGATAGAGAAGAAAGGGCTTTGGCATGATTCCAGTCTTCTACTTTGCATAAGTGATGAAATGCTTCTAAGTAGCCCTGTACCTGTTCCAGGTTAGAGGCTTTATTCCCAAGTTGATAATAGACGAGCCAATTTTTGACTGCTCTATAATTAGCTCGTTTCAGACGAGACAAAAATTTCTTTTGTTCTGCTATATCCGCTTCAATCGTTTCCCAGAAACGTATTCCTGGAATTAAAATAGAATAAACCTCTTCTAGCTGAGTTTCATTTAAGGCCATATTTATGCGGTCTTTAAATTATTTATCAATAGGCGGATTTTTTGTTTTGAGTGTCTGAACCAGTTTTTGCTTTAGTGCTTGGCAAGCGTTTAATAATGGGCTATCTAGAGTAGTTGCGATCTCAATCGCTTTTTGACAATGCTCTAACGCCTGCTCCAGATTGCCTAGTACGTAATGCAATTCTGCCAGACTTCTCAAGGCTCTTGCTTCAGTAGTAGTGGCTGACATTTTCCTAGATTTCTCTAATGCTTCTAATAAATACGTCTGAGCTTCTGAGTACTTTTCTAGCTGTAGCAAGGTGGTGCCTATGTTGTTCAGCATTGTTGTCTCATCAGATTTTATCTTCAGCTCTTGAGCAAATGCCAAACTCCGTTGATAAAAGTCCAAGGCTTGTTCATATTCACCAACATAGAAACCGATATCCGCAATGCCTGCTAAAGCTAGCCTTTCCTGATTACGATCATTCGTTTCCCAGGCAAGTTTTAAGCTTTGTTGTTGAGATTGCACCGCATTAGCATAGTCCTCTAAATCCAGATAAGCATTACCAAGGTGTCCAAAAATGGTGGCTTGACTACCCTGATCCTCAATAGACTGCGCTAATTCTAAGGCTTGTTGGTGGAGTGAAACTGCTTCCTGCGGTTTACCTTGAACATGGACGACGGTTCCTAAACCACTCATCGCCTGACAAGTGCAGCGGTTATCTCCTATGGCCCGACTGATACTAAGCGCCTGAGTGTAGTGCTTATCAGCCATGACATAGTCACCTTGGTCAAAATAGGCACTGCCCAGAAAACAATACGATGCGGCCTGTCCTCGACGGTCATGTAACTCTTTAGAGATTTGTAGGCTATCTGTTTGTAGTTTGATTGCTTGTGTATATTTGCCAAGGGATTGAAATGCCCTGGCTAGATTTCCCAAAGCATTACCTTCAGCTTGACGATCATCCAGTTCCTGTGCGATCGCTAAATGCTGCTTGTGGTATTCAACAGCTTTCATAAAGTCGCCGAGTCCTGCATGGGCACTACCCAAATTTCCCAGGGCTTCACCTTCACCGCGATAATTATCATGGGTGCGAGCCAGGTCCAGGGTCTGTTGATGACAGTCAATAGCCTGTTGATACTGGCCAAGACCATAGTAAGCTAGCCCAAGATCACCCAAAAACATCTGCACTGCTCGGTAATCCTGAAGTTGTTTGAGGATGTCTAAGCTCTTTTGTAGATACTCAATCGCATCGTGGTATTGGCTTAAGTAGTAGTGATTAAGTCCAATGTTACCCAAGGCGTAGGCTTCTCCTTGATGGTCCTTGATGTGAGCAGCAATTTCAGCATGTTGCTGTTGAAGGGTAATGGCTTCTCTATAGGCTCCCAAAGAAGTTTGACTATTTGCTAGACCATTCAGACAAATAACATCCCAAGTAGAATCAACTTTGTACAGAAGATTTTTGTAGAGTTCAGCCTGTTCAGAATAATGGCCCCATGTTTTGAGTTGGTTATGAACTGCTTCAGAGGTAGGGGTATTTAAGTTGACCGAGATAAGTTGGCTGGCAGCTTTCCAGTTATCTGCTTTACTAAGATGGTGAAAGGCTTCTAGATAGCCTTTAATTTGTTCAAGTGTCTGACTGTCTTTAGAAGCACGATATTTTGTTAACCAGTTAATGACAGCACGATACTGAACACGATGGGGATGCTTGCGATCTCGCTTCAGTTCAGTTGCATTAATGCCTAGGGTGGATAGTACCGATTCTCCGCTAGGAGTAACAGAAGAGATTTCTTCTGGCAGAGGTTGATTTAGTGCCTGGTATACCTGGCGTAGAATGCTTAGGGCATTAATTTCTAAAGATAGATGGTGAACCTGTCGCGCAGCCTTTAAGCCCTGCTGGGTATAGGTGACGGTTTCATCAGTTTGCTTAAGCTTCCAATAGAGGTTTCCTAGGCTAATAGATGAAGCAGCAATTAGCCATTGGTCGCCAATATCTTCTGCGAGCTCCAAACAATACTGATGCGTTTGTCGCATTAACGGGTACTGACTATTAGAAGGTTCGATTTTTTGGTAAGTCCAACCTAAGCCGAGTAATATATTGGCTTCTAGCGATTGATTATCCAGAGTCTGAGCAAGTCCTAAGGCTTGTTGATAAACATTGACTGCCTTGGAGTAATCTCCTTCTGCATAATGTTTTGCACCTAGCTGATTTAGCTGTTTTGTCAGCTCTAAGGAGTTGATATTGACCTTAGCCATTTCAGTTGCATTTGGTTTTGACTGAGAACTCCTCAAAGTCATCGTCTAGTTTATATAGGTATCCTAGAGACAGCTTCTAATCATATAAATCTATCTTAGCGCGTTCTGATTATCACTGATACGCTTAGAACAGCAAGCTTCAGCGCTGCTTTCAACTACTGTGCCCGAATCATTCATCTCAAGTTTAGCAATATCATTTCTCATGTCTAAGTTGCTTCGGAAAGAAGTCTATCTTTGAGTGCTTGACAGTTTTGAGCTAGAGGAATCCCTGATTCTGTGGCGATAGTTAGAGCGCGATCGCAAAGTTTTATAGACCGGTCCCATTGTTGAACAGCTTCACAAGTAATTGCCAACTTTAATAAAGCCTCAACATAGATAGACATATCATTCAGTTCTTCTTGATTTTGAGACAAAATATCTACACTCTGCTTGTAAGCACTCAGAGTCTTATCAGTATCGTCTAGTTCTACATATAGATCGCCAAGGTGTAGCAATAAGGATGCTTCCATGGCGGGATAGTCAACTTCGTTAGCTATAGCCAGACCAGTCTCGTAATAATTGATTGCCTTGTCATATTGTTCAAGGGCCAAGTGAGCTAATCCTAAACGTTCTAGACTTTCACATTCCCCGTCATGATCTCCAATTTCTTGGCGAATTGTTAGGCTTTGTTTGAAGAGTTCAATGCTTTTGGAATAGTTGTTTGTGGATAAGTAAAGTTCACCTAAACCTTCTAGATATTCACTTTGGGCTGGATAATCGTTTAACTGTTTTGAAATGCTTAAACATGTTCTGAAACATTCAAAAGCTTTCTCTACTTGCTCTAATTCAAGATATATTTCAGCGAGATGTGCACATGCAGCTTCCTGTCCAGTAATATTTTGGATACGTTGATCGATTTCTAGACTTTGCTTATAAAAAGTAATGGCTTGTTCAGTTTCTCCTGTAATTGAGTGAAGATTCCCTAAGCTTCTGAGAGATTTACTATGCCAAAAGTGATCTTGAATCGTGAGTGCGATATTTAAACTTTTCTGATAAAAAGTCTTGGCGAGACTATAATCACCTTGACGATGGTAAATATTGCCTAGAAGCTCTAGGCAACTTTCTTGATTGCGATATGAGCCAATTTCCTCTGCAATCATCAGACTGTCTTGCAAGTATTGAATAGCTTTATCACTCTCTCCAGATAATGAGTAGACCTTCGCTAAGCCGCTTAGGGCAATTTCCTCATCTTGACGAACCTCTAATTTTTTAGCTAGTTTTAAGCTTTCTTGAAAATGGCTAAGAGCTTGTTCTAAATTGCCACGAATAATATGTACTGATCCAAGACTGCTCAATATTTGACATTTTTCTTGGATATTATGAAGTGATTCCGCTAAGGTAAGTGCTTGCTCAAAATAGTCAACCGCTTTGTCATAGTTAATAAGATCGACATAAGCATTGCCTAATGCTTTGAGACAACCTGTTTTTATGCGCGCATCTCCAACTTTCACTGCAATACTAAGGCTTTTTTGCTGATGTTCAAGTGCTTTCTCAGCATTACCTAGACCTGTACTGGCTAATCCAAGGTTACCTAAATATAAACATTCTAATGAGGCGTCATCGATAGATTGGGCAACTTTCAGACCTTGCTGATAGTGTTCAACAGCTTCTTTAAAGTCCCCAAATGTCAGCCATGCATTTCCACATGTATTTAGTAAGATGGCATCTTCGCGTGGGCTTAATTTATGCAAGATTTGTTGGCTTAGCTTCAATGCCTCCTGATGGTATCCCCAGGTTAGAAGTTGATTATGGAATTGCTCTTGTGTAGGTGTATTTAATTGGATAAAAAGAATTTTGGATACTCGTTCCCATTCCTTTAGTTCACAAAGGTGGTGATGAGCTTCAATTAGCCCTTTGACTTGATCTATATTGTTCTCTCCGGATTTGGGGTGATATTTAGCTAGCCAATTAACAGTGGCTCTATAATGAATTCGCTTCTGGGTTTGCTTAATAGAGCCTATATCAACAGAATCTAGGCCAACTACACTAAGGAGTTCTGTTCGAGACAGGATAGATGACATGGGTGTTGATTGATTTCAAAATGGATGCTCTTTAGGACTCTTTAAAGCGATTTAATATAGTCTTCTGTGAGAAGACACGGTTTACTGAACTAAATGAATAAAAGTATATTTTGAGTTTAAAAATCTTCAAAATCATCATCCAGCTTTTCCAGACATTGCAAAGATAAACCTCTGACTAGGTTGTGCTGTTTCAACATGATTTGATTATCAGTGATAATTTGTTCAACCAAGTACCGTTCTCGGAGAGCATCTAGAGCCATTATCTGTTGGTCTGTATCCCTGTCCCAATCTTCTAAATGACTTAGCCAGAAAGTCTCTGGCACTTCACAACGATAAACAGAGGCTTCGCATAAAAGGATATAAGACCATTTAGCTCCCTCTTTCAGGCGCTCAAAAGTTTGCTTCAAACGGTACTGAACATTATCTCTCAGTGTTTTCGTAAACCGATCAAGCTTCCATTGATCGTCTGCACCCTGTTGTGCATTACCTTGTCTGGCTTCTTCAATCGCGTCTAAGACTTCCTGGACTTCGTCACCGTAACGATTCCAATAAGCGATGACATTACCATGAAAGGGGGTATTCTTGATTTCTCCTCCAATGACCCTTAGCGCTAATGGGTGACCTTCATAAGCTTGACCAATTTGTTCCAATCGCTCTCTGCTTTCAGAGTTGTCACTAATATCCAAACCTATTTTTTGAAATAAATTTATTTGCTCTGTTTTTGCTAATCCGCTAAGAGGTTGAGCATGCCAGAAATTTTGAGATCGTGTCCCAACTTTTCCTAACTGACCAGGCATATCTTGGGTTGTCAGAATAAAACAGCTTTGGCAGGAGTCTGTCTTCAGGTAACTTGTGAAGAACTTGAGCCACCACTCATCTTTGAAGTCATTCCATCCTTTCTCTTCATCACCCTGCAAAATATTTTCCAGAGAGTCCATTTGGACCAGATAGCGATTTTCGCGCAAATAGCTAATAGTTCGGTTCATTAGCCGCTCAGGATCTTTACGATCATCAGGCGTAACCAATTCGCCCCATTTTTCTAACCAACGGGCAGCCACACTAATAAAGTCACCACTCTGTTGATCATTATCAAAATTTTCCTGATGGTAATGGGACCAGTCATTACCTAACCAGTCAATGACCTCTACGGATAGGCGTTCTCCAAGTGCAGTTTTACCAATGCCAGTAATACCCAATAGCATGAGTAATCGACAGTTACCTTGAATAAGGGTACTCAAATCTTGAATCAAGTTTATTCGACCAACCCATCCATCGTCATATGCAAAGAAACTAGGACGAGAAGCTGGTTCGGTAGGTTTTGATTCTAGTTTGGTAGATTTAGGGGCTTTGACTTCTAACTTTGACAAAATTTCAAAGGCAAATGCGCTAGCATTCTGTGAAGCTCGCTCCTGCCGGTCTTCTTCATTACCTTCGACTGGGTCGTCTGCATTTTTATCTTTAATGAGATCGGAGATGCCACGAATTACCAAAGTCTGGATATCAGGGTAAGCAAAGGCAGCTTTCAGGAAACCATAGCCTTCCATTTCGACTGCGATCGCATCATTATATGTAGCCCGCAAAAACTGAAATAATTCAGACTCACGGGATGCGATTACCTTTTCTCCAGCTGCAATAGGAGCTACAAATCCTTTGGGTTTAGTGCTAGCATCACCAATTATCCGTTTGACCCACTCAGCTTTTCTTGCTTCCGCCGTAGCCCTTTGAACAATGGCATTGGAAGAATTTCCAACTTCAGGGCGGCTTGAAAACGTTTCACCAACTTTGCCAGACTCATATCCATAGACTTTAGTGGCAGCCACGACAGAGCCGACCTTAACGTCTTTTATTCCCCCCGCAATGCCCACAAAAAGTAGTACATCGGGTTTGAAGTGAGCAATGGCCCGTTCTGCTTCAACGGCGGCCCCTGTATTGCCAGCCCCTACCTGAGCAAGACCTACATCCCATAGCTGAGTATCCGTTACGAACTTTCCCCGTTCATAAATCATCCCTTGGGGATGCGTGTCTTCCTCAAGATCTGTCAAATGCTCGCGTACAGCCAAGTACTCAACCGGCAAGGCTGTCAGGATTACAGCAAGGGGCATGGGCTTTATTTCAATTTAGCTTGATGTTCACTATTCTGGCGATTTCAACTTGAAATGCCAAGGGACTAAGGTATTTCTTTGCTTTTTGATCTACTACAAATGGGTTTTCACCATTGCTGTCTTATTTGTTGAATTTAACAAGCAATAGAGTGAAATGGTACAAATTTTCTGCTATTAAAAGTAAAAATTCTATCTCTTATGTGTTCTCTTTTGATTACTCAAAAGAGACTTTTGGTAAATTGCAATAGCTCTACCATGGGCAACAGGATCTTCTCGGTTATGCAACCAATCCTTTAGAAGCTCAAGATTATAGCGAATGCAACGACTGTTGATCCTCACCCAGTGGAGACCTTCAATCCATTCGCCACTGCGACGATAGCGCTTGAGTGTCGAAGCACTCATATTCAAACATTCTGTTGCTTGACGTTTACTTGCAAAGAGAAGCATGACGCTACTCCTAACCGTTATTGGTCAACTCCAAAATCGGCAGATGTGTGTGAGAAGGTTCTTGCTGCTATGCCAGTAAACCCTCAGCAGTCCTGATAGCTTCTATATTACGATCAATGCTGAATCTATGCGGACGAAGAAATATTGCTTAATTTAGTTTGTGGTTGAATATTTCATATAGGCGAAACGTCAACTTTTTTAACCTATATGCCTGAACTCAACCTATCTAAAGCTCTGGGTTTTGAAGAAACCTACCAAAGTTGTCAGCATAAAGTGACTATGTAAGGACGCCAACCAGTTATACCTGGTTGATTGATCAGCATAACTCTCAAAACTACTGGTTTAGCTGGACTTTAGCTCCTATCAAAATCTAAACTTGCCTAGCTCATTGCCCCTTGACTCAGTCAGGCGTTGTGGCTAATCTAAGCCTTAGGCTGTTCACGGCCTTACTACAGAGCCCATAATTTAGCGCCATCGGCAGGTGCAGCAACACCATGCCGATGACATACGCCCTCCAAGCTGAGCGAGCAGCCTGGGAACGCAGGTTTAATGTACCTGATGCCACCCCGGATTGCACCTATGCAGGGGGTGGCTATCTTATGGCTCTGGTTTCCTTCTCGTCGTTTATCGGAGATCAGAGTCCATGTTTATCGAAACTGACCAGGGCGCAGATGCGCCTACGGATCAACCTGTCAGCGTAACTTTGCCAGAGCATAACTATGAAGATGTTCGAGTACTGCTGCTAGGTAGCCTGACATCGGTGCAAAATACCATCGCCCTACTGTTTAAGCTCAACTACGCAGAGCCTAACGACTGGAGCCGTCCTTTGGCCACGGGTCGGCCTAATGAAGTGATGGCTATCTTAACCAAGCGGGTCAGGGTGGATTAGTCTCTTGCCGACCTAATTTACAGAACAGTCATCATTCTCAGCTCGCGATTCATCTTCTTAAGGAGATGGATCGCGAGTTCAACCAAGATTCCCAGACGTGATTTAACTGGTGACTGCTGAAGCACTCTGTTTCTGCTGGGGTAAATATCTTGGTTGTTGTTTGAACTGCTTGAACGCGTCTCGCACTGTGTATTTTGCATAGCGAACCATGGCCAGTATTATCACGTCTTTTTCATAGACCTGATACTGAATAAACGGTCCCTGAAGTAGAGTAATGGCTACGTTCATAGCCGGTTTTCCAAGTCTGAGTGCGGTCAAGGCCACTGAGTCATCTAGTTTGATGGCAGCCCACTCATTAACAATAAAGCGCTGGTATAGCTCGATATAGTCAATATCAGGTTCTCCAATCACCTGTCGGCTAATCTCTAAATAATCGTGCCGTGCGGCCTGAGCTTGTTGGGTCCTACATGTATGAGGCTTAGGAAGACGTTTCATACGCTTTTGAGTTTAGCTATCCGTCATCAAAATCACTCGTTAGTCAATTTCTAAATCAGCCTTTCGAGATTTTATCGGTTTCGTTCCCAAAGACTTCGCCTTCTCTACTTGCTGCAACACTTTCATCACGGTCGATCTCACATATTGACTCATTGGTGGAAGTGGCACCTTATTCTGATGTACGTGGTACTGCAAATAGGGACTTTGATGCAAAATCCCCGATACCACCTTTGGCGAATGTCCTGACGTCAATCCTTTCAGGGCAACTGCCTCATCCAACTTAATCGCTGCCCAGTCATTTTCAGCAAACCGCTGATAGAGCACACCATATTCGAGGTTTGGGTCTCCAATGACCCGCCGCGCCAGGTCTAAATACTGTTGCCTCGCGACCACCCCACGCTCACTGGCCGGTTCCTTTGGTGTTAATGCCATCTATCCCGCAAGCTCCGAATTATCGATTATTTCGCCAAGGGCTAATTCTCCAAGGGCTGCTGCCTCATCAAAATCCACTCCCTCGTTCTGGGGAATGGCGTCACTCTCCTCAGATGAATTCTCTACTGAAACTTGTTGGTCTCCACCTTGGGAGGCCAATACCCCGGTCACAATAAACTGCTGTAACACTTCACCCATCGTCTGCTGAATCGCCTGCTTCAACTCGGGACTCACCTGAGCTGTCTGGGGAGACTCGATGCTAAAGGTTTGACAGATCAAATCAATCTGACGACTGAGTGCCGCCACCGATTCTCTGGCCATTCCTTGCAGTTCGTCCTCACTAAGATCTTTCATCGCCTGATAGGCAAAGGGCTGCCAAAACGCTGACATGGCTTCCAGTCCCTTATGCTTACCCAGGCGGGCAGGTATCTGTTCATTCTGAATCAGATACTCAAACACCACCCCAATGGGCTTATCGAGATCCGCATTGTAGGAAAACAAAATCCGCTGGCGTTCCGTGTTCGCTTGTCGTTTCCGGGGCATTGATGTCTCCTAGGCCGTTACCTTGCATAGCTTACCGATGAGGCCCTGAAATAGGCCGTAACCGTCCACCATTCGTAACGGTAGCGTTGGAATAATGGCCGATTCCGGTAACTGATTGGCAATGGCCGTGAGCTGAGACTGACGGCCATCGGCAAAGGTGACTCGCTCAGTAAGATTCAGATCATAAAAGTAGTCTTCCAACCTGGGGCGCAATACATGGGAGGCTCCACCACTGACGGTGATATCCACGGCTGCATTACCCAGTTGCTTAAAGACGTGGTCCTGCAAATGCACCTGTACCGATTGCCAGTAGGTTTGCCGTACCGCTTCGGCCAGCTCACCAAAATCATAGAGACTGCCCCGCGACTGGGAAATCTGCTGATTGTGTCCCGTCATCAATGCATTCATTAAGGCCCCATAGTCAGCCGTTGTGACTCCTAGCGAGTCAGCCGTCTTTTCAAATATTGGCCAGAATCCTGGACCATTAGAGCTGGACGATGCTACTCGCAATGAGCCACCTTCAAAATACAGTGCCGACAAATTCCGGTGTCCCATCATCAGCACCATCATGCAGCGCTGGGCAATGGACTGGCCCACCGATTCCAACCGCTGCTTATGTCGAAGATACAAGCCAAATCCTTCAGGAAAGAACTTCAGTGATAGCCCTATCCGCTGAGGGGTATCTCGAAACTTAAAGCCGGACTGACAGAGTGCCTTCAGTTGTTCGGCTACTTCATTACGGGTGCGAATTTCTGTGAGGGGCAATGCTAACCAGACGGTTGCATCGTAGTGGGTGGGCAGTTCTTCGGCGGTTGCGATCGCACCCAACGCCGCCGCAATCTTATACGCCGCCATCTGCGATTTCTTGGCCATCAGACTATTGGTTTCCAGAAATGCCTTCGCCGCATCCCCCACTAACACAATTTCATCATCCAACTGTAACCAGGCACACTCTTGAGGCCGACCTGAGGCATTCAAGCTAGGCACTGAAACCGACGATAGTCCATCGGCTACTTCCGCCCCCATCCATAGGGGCACGGTTTGGCCTGGATGCACCCGATAGAAAAACTTTGAAGCCGACGAACCCAGGTCCGCCGCCAGATAAATCTGTGGATTTGCAACTGTAGTTAGAGTCATGTGGTTCTCCAATTCCGACACCGCCCATGCTAAGGGCATTAAACCAGCATGGATATAAATGGATAAATAATGAAATATAGTTGACCAAATAATAGACATATTGGTTAGTATTGGAATTAGATTTCAGGTTTTGTCTACCAGGTTACGCCCCGATCCGGGGCTTCACGGGGAGGCCACACAGGACGCCAAATTTTTGGCAATTTTCCCCTATCCCCCATCTCCCAACAGTTTCAAGGTTTTTCACCTCATCTACTCGTTTTGCTCGATTGTTGTGTCGTTTTAGACTAAGCTTTCCGTGCTTTCCACGAGTAATCTTTCGGCCCATCAAGCGGCCCATTACTACTCAAAAGAAGACTATTACAGCCAGGAGGAAGGGGTATCTCTATCTCGCTGGTTGGGTGAGGGTGCCAAGAAATTAAATCTCTCTGGTGATGTCAATACCGAAACCTTTCAACAGCTGTTGCGAGGACAGACGCCGGAGGGGCAGAATTTGTTCAGTCGTAAAGTCAATATCGATAAGCGCCGAGCGGCGACAGACTTTACCTTTAGTGCGCCGAAGAGTGTTAGCATTGCTGCCCTGGTGCAACAGGATGAACGGGTGGTGAAAGCGCATCATCAGGCCGTGGCAAAAGCCGTTTCTGTTTTAGAAGAACGCTATGCTCAGACAAGAATTTCAACGGAAACAGGACGGCAACGGATCAAGACTGAAAATCTCATTACGGCTGTGTTTACCCATGGCACCAGTCGAGAGGTTGAGCCTCAGCTTCATAGCCATTGTGTGGTGCTAAATGCTACCCAGTTGTCCGATGGTCGCTGGTTTAGTTTTAGTAATGAGCAGGCCATAGCTAATAAAAAACTGCTCGGTCAGCTCTATCAGAATGAACTGGCCCACTTACTCAAACGACAAGGGTACGAAATTGAGCCCAAAGCCCACGGTCAATTTGAGTTAAAGGGCTATGCTCCAGAATTGCTGAAAGCTTTTTCTACCAGACGAAAACAGATTCTGTCTTTACTGGAAGAATGGGAGTCTGAGGGGAAGAAGCCGACAGCGGCTAATGGCAAGGAAATTCAGTCGGAGATGCTGTTACGGGAAGCAGCGAATCTGAAGACGCGGAAGAATAAACCAAAAGTAACCAGTGCTGAACGATTGCTAAAGGGTTGGAATGCGTTTGTGCAGTTGAAGGGGTTTGAGTTACCGGAATTACCGGGGGAGGGGGTTGCGATCTCTCCCGGTCAAACAGTTCATGCCGATAATGCCGAATCGAATCTCAAACCTGCCATCCAACATTGTGGTGAGCGGGATGCGGTTTTTCGGCAAACGCACCTGGAGCGGTTTGTGTTTGAGTATCATTTAGGGGAGCAGAGTTGGGAGGAATTGGAGGGTGCGATCTCGACCAACCCCGAACTCATCAAAGTCGAAGATCAGAAGTTCACCACCCAAGCTGCTTTAAATCTCGAACTCAATACCATCCGACTGATGCAGCAGGGTAGGGGAAAGGTGGAACCACTGGCATTTTCGGAATCGTTGGTGAACGATCTCTCCCTTACACAAGAGCAAAAGCAAGCTATCCAACTCACCTGTACCACTCCCGACCAGTTCGTTGCCTGGCAAGGCTCTGCTGGTTCCGGTAAAACCTATGCCCTGAATACGCTCAAGCAAATTGCTCAAGGCCAGGGCTATCAGGTACGAGGCTTTGCCACCAGTGCTGAAGCGGCCCATGGTTTGGGCCAGACATTAGATATTCAGACAGAAACCGTGGCTGCCTTGCTAGCTTCTCAAAATTGGGAAACCGGAAACGCTATCTGGATTGTGGATGAAGCAGGCCTACTCAGCATGAAAGATGCTCGTGCTTTACTGACCCGTGCCACCGTCGAGCAGGCCCGAGTGATTCTGGTGGGTGATACGAAGCAGCTCTCTGCTGTTGAAGCAGGCAATCCATTCAAAAGTTTGCAGGCAGGGGGAATTACTACCGCGTATCTGGATGAAACCTTACGGCAGCAGCGCCAGGAACTAAAAACAGCGGTGCAACTGATCGTTCAGGGCAAGATGGTTCAAGGTATCGATACTCTTGATGCAGCTGGATGTATTTGTGAGGTTGAAAATGCTGACCTCAGGCGTAAACAATTAGCCCAAGATTATCTGGCGCTATCATCAGAGGATCGGAAGCAAACGCTAATTCTGGCAGGGACTAATCAGGAGCGGTTGGCATTGACTCAAAACTTACGGGCGGAGCTTCAGGCTGAAGGGAGTTTAGGGCAAGATGCTTTCACGGTTATGGGGTTGCGCCAGAAGAATATCACCAAAGCCCAGGCTGGTTATGTGACGGTGTATCAGTCAGGAGATGTGCTGGTGCCAACACAGAATTATCAGAAGCAGGGTTTACTGAAAGGGCAGCAGTATACGGTAGTTTCGGTAGATCAAGAAAACCATCGGCTACTGGTAGAGACACCGGTTGGTCAAGTGATGGGAGTTGATCCTGGGCGGTGTCCGTTGAAATCAGTTTATGTGGGCCAGGATGTTCAGGTAGCTCCTGGCGATCAACTGCGTTGGACTAAAAATGATCGGGCTAATAAACGGCGCAATGGCCAGCGATTTACGGTTCAGCATATTGGGACTGATGGCACCGCTCAGGTGACTGACAGTGAAGGGAATACGCAGCAGATAAATCTCAGCAGTCGGCAGTATGTGGACTATGCCTGGGTGAGTACAACCTATGGCAGTCAGGGAAAGACAGCGGATCGGGTCATGGCTCTAATGGATAGCACGACGACAAATCGAGAGTCTTTTTATGTGACGGTGTCTCGTGCCAAGTACCATTTAGCACTGTATACGGCTGATAAGGTGGCGCTATCGCAGTGGGCTGAGGCATCAAAGGCTAAGGAAAATACGAGTGATTATGTTCCATTAGCTCAAGTGGTGGAAAAGAAAGTTACAAGCTCACCTGAAAATCCTCAAAGCACCTCTCAAATTAATAAACAGCCTGTAAACACGACAATTACAAAAGAGTTATCAGGACAGAAACAGTCTGTCGTCCCTAATGAGAGTCCTAATCCAGATATTGACCGACGTAAAACTGAATCTCCACTCCTCAAATCAAATACTCAGCCATCAGCAAAACAGAAGTACATGGCTCTTTGGCAGCGCTATAGTCAGGGGCTTACAGCCAGTGACCCCGCGAATCTTGACATCCAGGTTGCACGACGAGCGTTGAAGGATGGCCAGACCCAGAAGGATATTTCGCTGATGCTTTCAGCAGTTAGCACTATGGTGCGGCGAATCAGTCAAGAGCAGGGTAAGCCGCAGGCGATACTCTATGTCAATCAAACTATACGAAGGATGCTCATTAGTAAGCAAGCTCCCACTGTGACGAGACGTCAAGGGGCGTATGATCGGCAGATGGAATTGGAATGAAGTTCAATCTCAACTTATGCACTATCTACATGGTTTGAAAATAAATTTTGAACACGCTTACAACTTTATTGAGTTTAGTGTCCGCACTATTGCACTAATTTGTCACTAGTGTTTATCTGTAAGTCAGTATTTTTACGGATTTTGAAGATTAATCACTAATAGGCTCTATAGCTTATGGATTTCCTAAATTATCAGGGTGTGGTGTAGTGTGGCTCGAAAAATTTTGCTTGGTTTGGTATTGCCATTGACCGTTTTGGCAAATGTTACAAATCGAAGTTGGGCATCAACGCATCCTTCAGAATTTGGTAATGAGGCTCTGGGTACTGAAGAGTTATATGCTCAAAATTCATTAAACGATTCTGAAGAAGGTTTTCCAGAATTAGCTGGGCTAGGAGGGTGTCCTGACTCTTCTACGGAAAGAGATAACACGATGAAATACAAAGATGTAATGCTACCTCGTGGCAGTCGTATAACCTTCTCTTCAACTGATGTGCTTGACACTAATAGTCAGAATAAATTTCTTGCTCCCTTAAAAAATAAAGAAGGTACTTTTAAGGAAGAGATTTCTTTAATTGATGTGTTGAATGTCATTAATCAAATTACTGCCTGGTATGTAGGAGAAGGATATATTACGTCTCGTGCTTGTTTGCCTGAGGACTTACGTCCAGTTTGGGATGCTGGTAGTGAGGCCGTTCTGGAGATTCAGTTAATTGAGGGTGTCATTGAAGATAATATTGATATTAAAATAAAAGATAATGAGAATGAATCTGGACCTCTTGCTGATTACATAAGAAGCAGAATTCATTTAGGAATTGGGATACCTTTTAATGCCTTTAGGTTGGAACAGCAGTTAAGACTTTTGCGAGAAGATCCGCTCTTTGAAGAAATTGAAGCAACGGTTAGAGCTACAGATTCGAATGGCTTCAACAATCAAAGTAAGCTTGAGGTTGAATATGTAGAAGCTGATCCTTTTATATATGGTGTTTCTATAGATAACTACTTACCGCCCAGTGTTGGCTCTGAGCGTGTGAGCGTAGATGTGGGATACCGCAATCCAACGGGTTTAGGGGATTTGTTTACTGTTGGCTATGCCAGGTCTCTCACAGGTGGTTTAGATATGTGGAATGCCAGCTATCAACTGCCGTTAGGACCTGAAGGAAACACACTCTTACTACAAGGAGTTTGGCAGGATAGTGAAATTACAGGAACAGAGTTTGAAGAGCTGGATCTACGGGCTGAAAGTGAATTTTATAAATTAGCGTATCGTCATCCATTACTGCGAACAGTAAATAAAGAGTTTGCCCTATCTCTTGGTTTTGAGTTTAGGGATGGTCAAACGTTTGTCTTTGAAAGGTTACCTACACCATTTGGCATAGGTCCAGATGAAGATGGGGTCAGTCGGACAAGCGTTGTTACCTTTGGGCAAGACTATCGATATCGAGATGAGCACGGAGCCTGGTTAGCGGAATCTCAGTTTCGAGTCGGAACTGGTTTATTTGATGCAACGGATAATGACTCTCCAGTTCCCGATGGACAGTTTGTAAGTTGGTTAGGACAGGTGCAACGGGTAAAACGTTTAGGCTACAACCAGCTTTTGGTGATCAGTGGTTCGATGCAACTCAGTAGTGATAGTTTATTACCTTCAGAGCAGTTTGTTTTAGGGGGTGGGCAGTCTCTACGGGGGTTTCAGCAAAGTGCTCGTTCAGGAGATAATGGCATTCGTTTTTCTATCGAAGATCGGTTTACGTTGTCACGTTGTTCTACAGCAGCACGGGAAGTGCCGGAATTGCAGGTAGCTCCTTTTTTTGATATTGGCGGTGTGTGGAATGCTTCTGGCAATCCGAATAAGATACCTGAAGATCGTTTTTTGGCTGGAATTGGAGCAGGTTTGATTTGGGATGCTTGCTTACCTAATAACAACTTGATGACTCGTTTAGATTTTGCGTTACCAATAACAGATTTTTCAGGGCGTGGTAACAATCTGCAGGATGCTGGAATTTATTTTCAGCTGCAGTTTGGTTCAGATTAGCAAGTTTGAGTACGGTTAGATACGGGTGACTATCATAGGGGTATTGTCAATGTTGCAGATAGAAAAGGCTAAAACAGGTTTTGGTGCGATACTGCCCGAGTTCGCAAGGAATTTAACAAGTGTATCTAGTCTCTGCACCTGGGAAAGGGTTGGGACGGTAGGTTTAACGGTGTCTTTAGTGGTTGGAAGTGCTGTACCCGCTATAGCTCAGTCGATTACGTCAGCAAATGATCCTGTCAACACGATAGTTACGCCCCAAGGAAATGGGTATTTGATTGATGGGGGGACTCTGTCTATTGATGGGGGGAATCTTTTCCAGAGTTTTGAGAAGTTTGGGTTAACCCAGGGAGAGTGGGCCACGTTTTTGTCAACTCCGTCAATTAATAATATTTTGGGTCGTGTGGTTGGGGGTGATCCCTCCATTATTGATGGCTTATTGCAGGTCACTGGTGGAAACTCAAATTTGTTTTTACTGAATCCATCAGGAATAGTATTCGGTACTAATGCGAGTTTGGATTTGCCTGCTGCGTTTAATGTATCGACTGCAACGGGTATTGGGTTTGAGGATGGTTGGTTTGAAGCGTTTGAAACGGGTGACTATAGTAGTTTAACCGGGGAGCCGCTGGCGTTGCGTTTTGATAGTGCGGCACCAGGTTCTATTGTGAATGCGGGAACGTTGGCTTTATCAGAGGGAGCGACACTTTCTTTGGTGGGGGGAACGGTGGTGAATACGGGGACGTTGCAGTCGACGGGTGGCAACGTGTCTATGGTGTCGGTACCGGGTAGTGGTCAGGTAGAGTTACGGCCTCCAGGCTGGGTATTGGGGTTTGAGGTGGAGGTACCTCAGGGGAATGATGGGCAAACGACAGCTATCGCGGTGTGGGATTTGCCTGGGTTGCTGACGGAGGGGGCTGGCGATGTGGAGACTGGGCTGGCTGTAGAGCCAGATGGGGCAGTGACGGTGGCTGGTGCGGACACTGTAGTTCCTGCTGAGGTGGGGACTACGATTGCTGCGGGTGTTTTGGATGTGAGTAATGCTGCTCCTGATGAGGTAGGAGGGGAGGTTAATGTTTTAGGTGAGCGGGTTGGGGTGATTGGAGCGGAGATTGATGCTTCTGGTGCTAATGGTGGTGGCACTGTTTTAGTTGGGGGAGATTATCAAGGGAATGGAACGGTTCCCAATGCTTTGCGGACATTTGTTGATTCTGATTCAGTGATTTCTGTAGATGCCGTTGATAGTGGTAATGCTGGGCAGACTATCTTCTGGGCAGATGGCGAAACTATTTTTTTTGGAGAGGTTACTGCTAGGGGTGGAAGTGAGTTTGGTGATGGTGGATTAGTAGAAATATCAGGAAAGGAAAGTTTGTTGTTTCAGGGGGATGTGGATACGAGTGCGTCCTATGGAAGTGCTGGGACACTTTTGTTTGATCCTATTAATATCAATATAGTTGATAACAGTTCAGGAGGCCTGAATGATTCTGAAATAGATAATGATGGAACAATATTGTCGAGTGATGGCATAGGGGTTAGTTTTACTATTTCGGAAGAGACTTTGGAAGATTTATCAGAAGACACCAATATTACACTTCAAGCCTTGGAAGATATCGTCATTGAAGACTTGGCTGATAATGTACTTGCATTTGCAGATGGTCCAGGCGGTTCAATTATCTTTACAGCGGATGCGGATGGTGATGGATCTGGGGATTTTTCAATGGATAACAGTGATACTATACGTGTTCAGGCAAGGGACATTACCATTCAAGGTCAAACCTTAACTGTTGGAAATATTGATACCAGAGTTAGGACTGATGGTGGTAGGAGTGGCGATATCAATTTAGAAGCGAACGCTGATATTAATGTTGTAGGTACTGGAGTTATAATTGATTCTGATGGAAGTCTTCTTGATGGTAGCGTAGGTACTCCAGGTATTCAGCGTGTTTCACTTGCCTCTTTTGTGGGCGTTAGTATCACTGGTGGTGGGACTGCTGGAAATATCAGCATAGTTAGCCAAAATGGATCAATTGATACAACTAGTGCTCAAGTCGATGCTACCAGTAGTGGCACTTTTGGCGCTGGTGGTAATATCACTATTCAAGCAGAAGGCAATATTAATACTGGTGATATTGAATCTTTCCTTGGTACCAATAATGATGGCACTGGTACTGGTGGTGATATCAGCATTATCAGTACTGGCGGGTCTATTGATACGACAGCTGGCTCTTTACAGGATGTTAGCGCGAATAGCAATCGTGGAACAGCGGGCAATGTTCTCATTCGTGCTGCCAACCAAGTTACTGTGGATAATGTCAGTGCACAAGTTCGCTCAAATAATGGTACAGCTGGCAGTATCACAATTATTAGTCAAAGTGATGAAATTAATGTTATTGATGGTGGTGTAATTGAGACCTTTACTGAGGGAGTTACAGGGACAGGTGGAGATATTAGCCTTAGTGCACTAACAGGCATTAGACCATTTGGAGATTTGTTTATTGATGCGGAAGGAGAAGTAAACATTACTGATATACTTCCTGCTGCTGGCAGTGGGACAACTGGTGATTTAGAAATTATTAGCCGAAGTGGTTCTATCAATGCTTTAGGTCGTTCTATTTCTACACAGACTACAACTGGTGAAGCTGGCGATATTACCCTTAGGGCAGGAAACAATATTGAAGTCGGTTCTATTAATGCAGAGGGACAAGGTGTTGATGGAGGCGGGATTGTAAATGCCATAGCAGGTAATTTCTTCCGTGCGTCTGAAATATTTTCTGCTTCAAATGGCGTTGAAGCTAGCATTTCTACTGTAGATAGTGGGGATGGCGGGGATATTACTATCACCCATGGTGGTGGTTTTATAAATGTTCCATTTACCGTAGGCGATGCAAGTGTTAATGGAACAGCAGGCGCTATTACTTCTGCAGCTGATAATGTTATTGATCCTGTTCAAGTCTTTCCTGGTTCTTTCACTCAGGGCAACATCAGAATTATTACACCCACACCAGAAGCACGAGATGTTGAAGAACCAGATCCTCTGTCTTTGCCTCCTATTCCTGACCCCACCGAAGAAGTTGAACAACTAGTCGCAGAGCTAGAAGAAGGATTTACCTCACCCTACACAGACTATTTCGGTAGTGAAGACGTACGCATTAAGAGCTTAGACGAAATTCAAAACGAACTGCTCATTATTGAAAAACAAACCAATGTTCGTCCTGCCATCATTTATGCCTTCTTTGTTCCTAGCGACAGAGAAGACGAGTTAACTGATCTCAAAAAACGTCTTGACCAACGTAGAAGTCGTAATACTGATTTTGGAGAAAGATCTGACATCAGTAGTCTCGAAGAAGAGCAACTGACTGCAAATGAACTAGATGGAGAAGACTCAGACGAAGAAATCCTATGGCGATATGACTCAGAAAGTGTTGCCACTGAATATAGAACTCTTAGTAGGTATGTTGCTGAGGATTTAGATAATGATGGTGATACTAGCACAGAGAATAAAGAACAAGATGCTGAGTTAGTCTTACTCTTAGTGAGTGGACGTGACTATCCAGTGTTAGAACTGACGGGTAAAAAGTACAGCGATATTGAAGTATCTGTAAAGAATTTACGTGACAACCTTGGTTTTGCAGGTGTTTGGGAAGATGGTTCTAAACAGCTCTATCAGGCGTTAGTCGCTAATTTAGTACCTTCCTTAGAAGCACAAACTATAGAAAACCTGGTATTCATCATGGATACTAATTTGCGTGCTTTACCGCTCTCTGCATTATCCTCAGAAACTGAGAGTTCAGCACTCGATCAATTTCCAATATCAGCTCTAAAAAGTAGCGATACTGGTAGATTTTTAATTCAAGATTACAGCGTTGGTCTTATGCCTAGCATGAGCCTGACTGAAACACGCTATAAAAACCTGAGTCGATCTAGGCTATTGGCAATGGGAACTCGTAACTTTGACAATTTGAGAGATTTACCATCAGCAGATGCTGAACTCTCTTTTCTTAAAGAGAATTGGGCTAGACCAACGGTTCCTACTCCAACTATTCGGCGTGATCAAGATTTTACTAAAGAGAACCTAAATCAACTTTTGACAGATACACAATATGACATAGTTCATTTAGCAACCCATGCCAAAATAGGGGCAGGAGATGTTAGCAACTCATTTATTCAATTTTCAGATGGACCGCTTAATCTGAAAGAATTAGAACAGTTAAATTTGAGTGATGTGGATCTCTTGACCTTAAGTGCATGTCAAACAGCATCTGATGACAAGGGTGCTGAATTAGGCTTTTCTGGATTAGCTCAACAGGCTGGTGTTAAATCTGTTCTAGCGAGTCTTAAGCCAGTTAGAGACTTTGAGACTTATGTGTTGATGAGTTTGTTCTATACCAATCTACAATCATCCTTAATCAAAGCAGATGCTCTACGAAAAACTCAGTTGATGATGTTAGAGGGGGAGTTTAACCGTGATAATTCTAATTTTATCGTTATATACGATGGAGTTGAAACTTCGATCCCTTTGCCAACAAACATATCAATTTCTTCAGCTACCTTTAGTGAGCTTGAGAATCCACAGGCATGGAGTCAGTTTACAATGGTAGGAAGCCCATGGTAACTGACTCCTACTTAGGTTCTGCTATTCTTCTGGGTCGCAAAACGCTTGTAATACATTTAGATATGGCGCTCTTTCGGAGCTGACAGCCAAGTTAAACACTTCACTGATTGCATCATAGATTAGCACATCTTTAAAATCATAGTCAGCCGATGAATATTTTTCTGAAATATCGTCAAGTTTATTATTAGAGTATTCATGACTTAAGAAATACTTTATTCTCTGATGAATTAGTTGATCCGATATTCCACCTGTTGGGGTAAGCCCCATACTTAATAAATCATCCTTAATTTGTTGTTGCGATTTTTCATCAATAACCTTGAATGGCAAGGTTATATCAGGATCATTACTGTCAGCATTCTCATATACTTCAAAAACATATGCCTCATCTGAAGTTAAAGACTCTGAACCAGCATAGGATACTTGGTACAGAGTAGCTTCTCCTATGCTTAAATCAGAGATAAATTCTAATGTTTCTCCTTGCCTCTCTTGAGGCCAGGACCAAAATACTTCAGACTCACTGTAGCGTCTGATACTTAGCCGTTCAATGGATAAAAACTCGGTCGATGAGGACTCGTCTAGCCAAATAAATGAAGGAGACAGATCACTAAAATAAGCCACACTCCTCCTATTTTGTTCTGAAATAATTGGACAAACTGTGCTGGGACGACGGTCAGGATCAACAACTTCTCCACATCTACGCCGAAGTACACAATCCACCCAATTACTTAAACGCTCATTGAGAGGATTATTATTTAAGGATGCTAAATTTACTGCTTTACTTTGAATGCTAACAAAACCGAGTGAGGAAGATGCTATTAAAAAGCTTCCTGTTACCAAAGTGAACTTGAACATGGAACACACTCCTATAAATAGGCAAAAGATATTTAAATAGGACGAAACCAGGAACTAATATTGGAACTAACAGCCTTACTGACACATAAATCTGTAGTGAAATGACTATAGTACTAAGTAAAATAGGAATTAAGCACAACAAGGCTTGCCGACGTCTCTCTAGAGAGAATTGCGTTAAATATACGCTCAAGGCTTTTCCTAAGAATCCTGTAATGAGAATAGCAAGTACGTCAGAAAATCTGATAATGCTAGTATTTGTGGTCAAATTATAGACTGAATAACTATATAATTCTGCCTTGGTAATATTGCGATTACATTGCTTATTTTTAATATTTTGAGACCCTACAGTATCTGGTTTTATGGCAGTCGTCAGGCTTGAATCACACCACCAGTAGTCCACTGCAAGTGGTGGATTAACAGTATTAGACTTGTAGTCACCATAAAGACCACGTCCAATAATTACAATTGTTGTGTTCAAATTAGAGGACTCAGGCTTTTTTGAGCTTTCAGAATCCTCTTCCAAAAGATTAGATGCAAGCTCTTTATGATACGCATGACTTGGTGGAATCGAAAAATCAATAATTTGTTGCCATCCAAAGATTGACTGTACAGATTCTATGAATTGGGATACCGAACTATATAAATTTGTATTATTCGAAAATAATTCTAGATCTCGGCAAAAGTTTTGCTCGTCAGCTTTTATTGAATGCAAATAAGATTGAATCTCTCTCTTTAGAGATGTTAGCTTAAGTGTAGGCACTTCTTGCTTAAGGACATGGGCAAGAGATACAAGATATGAATAAGAACACTCTTGCTTATTTGTCTTCGAATTAGCGGGAATATCTAAGTATGGCAAGCGAAAATAACCTTCTCCCTCAACACCATATTGATCTAATTCATCAGGTATTTTATTATATTCCTCTGCTGCACTAAAGGGAAATATAAACCAATGCTTCTCACTGACTGCCGCCGACTCAATTGTTTCAAATAATCTTTCAATATCACCTTCTGCTGAATTACTGAGTTGATAAGTGTACCCCAACACACCAGGCTGATACTTTTCCAAAGATTTTTGAGTGACATCTGCTAGTAGTCCTCTGTTAATGTTCTTCGTGTCCTCAATTCCTCTTTCATTGAGAGCGGCTTGGTTGATCAAGATAGTATTTACTGGTGATGCATGATTTGATCGTTGCCCAGTCACATCACGAAATACAGCTTGAATAAATTGTCTAACCTCAGTTAAAGGCTGCTGAACAAAAGCCTGCGAACCAATTAAACATGCCGCAATAAGAGTTGTTGCCTCTCGACGAGTTGGCCCCCATCTCTTAAAAGGCTTCTGCCATCCATAGTCTTCTAATTGAAAAGGCACTATCGTTGACGGACTAAAAAACGATGGCAGTAAATAAGCAGATGGATATTCACTAGAGTCAGGACCACTGACCTTTAAGTACTCAGAGGCCTTAATAACCGCCTCATGTACATCCTGTTTCTGACATAACCCCTCACACAATTGCTGCAAAAATGCTAACGCCACATCACTCCGAATCGGCTCACGCATTACCACAGCTTGAATACCTAATTTAATTAAAGACTCAGCAATCAGTAACCCTGAACAAGAATTAAAAATTGCCAAACGTAATCCATTACTTTGGGCAACTCGTAAAGGCTCTGCCAATTGTTTCATAAACAGAACTATATTTGGTCTTAGCTGAAACGCTCCGCTTATACTTGTTTTATCATCACTATGACCTACAAATAAAAGACCATCCCAGCCTCGATCATCTCGAATTGTTTCACAAAGCCGATGAATAACTTCTCGCTTACTTTCATCTTCTTTAGCTCTAAACGATTCTATATTAGCTAACCCAGCCCTTTCAATTTTTTTCAATGCTTGCAAATCTTTTTCAAGAAAAGGCTCTAATTCTGGCTCCTGAGCTATCACAGCAAGAATTCTAGGCTTCCCAGATCGTTTGATAGTTGATATATTGCCAGCAAGCAGCTCACGATCATCTTCAGTACCACGATCATCTTCAGTAGTTCGAATCAAGCGAACAGCATCGGGAGACGCTGATTGAACCACAAAATGTCTCGCCCAAATTTCCCAAGGTAATTTTAGCAATCGCTCATGATCACAAGACAAATAAATATCTAGGGGAATATTTTGGTTAGCAACAGGCCAAATTGCCCGTTCGATAATAGCGGCTTCATCAGTAGCCAACCAATTAAGGAAGAAATCACAAAACTCTTCCTCACGCCTTCGAACATCAGCAGATAGATCACCTGTGCTCGAAACTCTAAGAGCCCCCGCACCCTGGCTTAAGTCTGAAGCCTGGGCGTTTTCTGAACGAGGATCATAATATTGTAAATAACGACTACGCCATCGTCTATACAACTTCTCCATTTCTTGCGAATACAGTTTTCGTGCATATAGCTCCTTAGGTTTTCCATCTCTTATGAGACTAAAACTACATATCTGATCAAAATCTTGATATCTGAGCCTTAGGTGAAATACTGTACGTTTGCTACTCATGCCACTACCTCCAAATTATAATGTCAACGTTGGTAGAGCATGGTAACTACCATTCGGATGCTTCACACTAAAACGGAAAGCTTCTCCGATCGATACACTCAAGCGAAGAAATACCACAGACTCATCCATATCTAGTTCATACTGTTGAAGTATCCCAGAGTCCGTTTCCGCCTTAAATATTAACCCCATTGGCAAATCTTCATCATCTTCCGCCCTTAGAATAATCAGTAGATGTTGTTTCTCAGTATCTTCTTTAGATAGGGGAAAAACAAAGCAAAAGCGTAACTGTAGTTCCTGAAATTCTGTCTGATAGTATATAGGCAAAACTAAGGATGGAATAGATACCCCCTGCTCACGCAGGCTTCTGAGTCCCTGCCTAAATACCTCAGAAGAAATATCTAACATGAGTTCACTGCAGCGTAGTGGACCAGCATCAGTCATTAAAGCAGGTTCAGATGATAAGGCTTCCCCTAACCAAAAACCTAACTGTCGACTTGGTTCATCTAACTTACCCTGAAGCCATCCCATAATATTTAGAACCTTTAGGGCAGCAGACTCTACAATGACCTTTTTAGACTGTTCATATTTGGGCTGCTCATAGAGCTTTTGAAGCCTTTCTTGTGATCTTAATAGAGCAGCTCCCCCGTCCCAATTCAACTGCTGCCATAACGGCTCCTTAATATCTATCACCGTATCTAAAGATACGCCTGGCTCATGGCTTTGTTTCCTACAAATCTCAGTAACGGATACAGCTTGCCTAATAGTTGCTGGCTCTAAATGTCTTGCATAGGTCATTAAACAACCAGGCTCATTACCAAACAATGCAAGTGGCACCTCATAAGTCCAATTTGATAATGGCTGAATCTCAAAGTCACTCAGATACTGACACAGCTTATCTGCCGACACCACCCCACGCATAACAGCAAATTCTGCATCCATATAATCTTCTTGAGCTTCCTTCACCTCTACCAAAAAGTAAATATCCGGTCTAAACTCAGGTAGCTCTACAGCCGCGCGTGGAATAACGACCTCACCACTTAAAACACTTTCAATCGCTAAAACACAAACATTAAAATCCCCCACTTTCAAATTGCAGATTGCTTCTAACACATGAGATAGAGGAAATTGCAATAAACTACAACTTTGTTGGCTATATGATAGTCCCCTGAGTCGCGGAGATATCCACTCATCAACAGCAATCCGTGCTAAGTGTCGAATATAAGTTGCCCACCGATAAGCTTCTGGAAGCCTATCATCAATCTGCTGACTGGCCTGAAAAATATCTTCAGGATCAAATTCCACGGTTTCCGGATAAGAAATTTGGAAGTTACCAATGTTATTAGTTTGCATGTCTATATTTCCTATATTTGTTCTGACAAAAAAATCTGTAGCCGTTGAGCATAAAGACTATAAAAAACACGGTTTCTACCTGCCTTTAGCTCAGAACAAGCATCTCGAAAAGATTTATCATCTGCATACTCCGCTAAATTAACTTCCAAATTAGTAATAAAATCTACACTAGAAGAAAGCTGAGACTCACCTATTGCAATTAGAACACGTTCAGTCAATTTATCTAAAACATAATCACGAGTCTTCCATACTAAATTTTCCAGATCTAATATTCGCCGCATTTTTTGCTTATCAAGTCCAAATCCTGTTGCTATCTCTTGCAAGAAAAGATTGTTAAGGTAAGTTAGCTTTAAACCTTTTGTAAATTTTGGCCAATGCTCTTTGTAACGTCCTTTTTGCAAGCGTAAATGACGTGTCTCCACAACAAACTGAATACCTTGATCTAAAAGATCTACAAACTCATCATTTAATGTTTGGGAAAGGACTGTTCTTACAGCTCCTTCAGCATCTAATCCTGGAGATTTAGGCAATTCTGGGTGCTCACCAGAGATACCATTTTCTGATGAGGGTAGCTCAATTGGTTCCATGCCAGACCCTATTCTGCTCAAATCAAAATCCTTGAGCTGTCTTGCTAACTGTTGTAACTCCTGTAATAATCTCTCTGGTGATTCAAAATATATGTCCTCTTTTCTTAGTAAAGTCAACATTTCATTGAGTTGTTCTAAGTTTGGCGGAGGACATTTCCTAGAATTACTAGAGTACTGATTTTGCACAGATGACAAACGGTCTCGACGATAAACGTCATGATATACCTTGAGCAATTTGATATCTAGACAAGAAACTAAATTTTCCTTAGGAAGCGGTTCACATCTACGATTCAGATATGCCCAGTCAGTTAATCGATGAAATCCATGCGTTGCCAAAATATTTTGGATACTTGGCTGGTTACCTAAGTACTTGTAAATCCAATTCTTCAAATTCAACTTACTAGAAGAAACATCTAGACTATAATCCGCCAAAATCTTCAAGTTAAAGGGAATATACTTACTTGGCTGAGGTTCATTATTGTCTTCATTAAATCGAATTTCTCCATTCTTTTTGGCTGTATAAAGCTTATAAGTCTTCTTCTTCTGTTTCTTCTGCTTCTTCCTGCTTTTCTGGCAACTATTTTCTAATGTACCATCAGTATCTTGAGAGTCATTTGTTGCTATTTCAGCTTTTGGAAAAACAGAAGGAATGCCAATATCAGCTTTGAGAAAAATATAGGGAGTCGCATCATCGTCCAAAACTGCTGCAATTAGTTCTTCTCTTAAAACCTTATTCCTATCTCTAGGATCTAGCATCGTAACCATCTTCTGGACACAAGCATAGGAGTATTGAGAAAGCTTACAACGAATACATACACCAGCCAGAGCTTGCGCATATGTTTCAGGAAACTTTTGATCTTTTGGATCTAATAATCCTAAAAAAGTAAGTAAAAGGTGATCATCAATATATCTGGTTTCAGATTTCGCACACTGAAGCTGTATAGAAACATGAATTTCAAATTCCTTAAAATATTCTCTGCTATCCTCAATTAGCCACACTTTGGCATAGCCATGTTCAGCAGCAGATGGTACTAACATCTCTGCGTAGGTTGACCTATCGTCGTTCATAACGCACCCATCCTCCTTCGACTCACCACATAAGAAATACACATCCATAAATAGATTAGTGTAGAGCATCTGAACCGATTCACTTTTACTGAATCGTATTTATAGCAAGCCATTCGAGACATTACTTATAAGAACCTCCAACTGTACTAAGCTGGCAGTGGCTACTGCAGTAGTTCCAATAACCTGGAGTCTACAGCAACACTGCAATCCAAAATAAAGATCCAAACCTACACCACGTCCAAGTTGAAACCCGTAGATTACTCTACAGAAAAAATAATTCTGGACGTGGACAAGATACCAATCGAACATCTTAGAGTACTTTTACTACTGGCCTTGCATCATCTCAACCTATTTATCAATTTATAATCTCATCACAGTTTGAGAAGGCTGTACGGCACTAGGACTTTCTCCAAGGCTATGAAAAACTTACTGGCAATAAGCTTTAGCGTGACAAGAACAACACTAAGAAAGCAACTAAAATAACAACTGAACCAGTTTATTGGAATTACAACAATACATAAATGAGTTCGAACAAAGGACAATCGAAAACTTTGGTTTGGGCTTTATCAATATCAAAAATGAAGAGACATTTCATGAAAGCACATCAGTTACTTTCAGCTTCAATGCTACTTGTTGCTACAAACGGAATAATTAGTGGACCAGTGTTCTCACAAGTTGAATTTTCTGGAGATTCCGGACAGCCACAGCATGACTCTAACATAGACTTTTTAAATGATTCTCCATTTGGACAATCTGACTATCCACATAATTTATTTGATGATCACGTTCCGATTTTCATACCACAACCAGACGATAGTCCCGCAATAGACCCTGATTTTATTCAAGATGATGACAACTATCAATTTGATGACGAATGTACTGAGAAATACGGCCAACAATGGTATTGCCGAAATGGCCTTAAATAACGTCTTTTCACATTCCTGGGCCTTATGACTAACGTTCTGAAGTTATCTATTTCATTTCTCAGATAAGTGAAATAACGTTTATCTATAATCAGTGCTTTCTACTTTCCAAGCTTTCTCTTTCATCTTCATTCTCTCAAGGAGATATCATGACAACTAAAAAACGTTCATTGCTACTAGCAGTTTCATGTACAGCTCTTAGTTTAGCAACTTCTCTTCCAGTTCGAGCTAATCCAACTGAAAATATTATCAATGATATTAATGTTGGAGACGTCTTAGAAAAGTGTGATGACATTGTAGCTAATGAAGTAGCTGACACACTAATTGAGAATCGCTATAACACCAGTAGTGAGGAAGCTATGAGATCAGCTAATCAGTTTAAATCAGGTTATCAGAGAACTACTAATACAGGAGGGGGATGGGGTCCCTTTAAGGTCAATCGCGAAAATAGCTCCTCTGGTAATAATGAGGGCTCTAATGAAGATCTCACTAATTCAAAGAAAAAGGTCTTTCAGGAAGGTATTTTCCACGGTAAAACCATTAATCCAACTGCTGTTGGCAAAGACTGTAAAGCAGCCGTTAATGCTTACAATGGAATTGTTACTGCTTTATTTAGTCATCTCACCGCAATACAAACATCTCAGGATCAGGTGACTATTGCTTTAGGAACATCTCAGGACCAGGTGACTATTGCTTTAGGGCAGCAAGATGTTGAAAAGTATGCTTTAGAGACTGAGCGTAAAGCATTGGAAATGCAGGCAAACTTGGCAAAACAGCAGATGCGAGCACAACGTCTTGACCAATTACTGGGTCCATTTAATGACATGTTAAAAACTTCAATGGCCCCACGTCCACAGGCTCCCTCTAGCGTGTATAGCTCTCCAGGATGGCCACAGCCACAGCCACAACCACAGCCTCAATCTCCTCCCATTTCTCCAGCAATGCAGGAGTTATTAAAACTATTGCAGTAGTTGAAAGAGAGATATCACGTTCCGAATGTTTTTAGGCTCAAGCCTAGCTTGCATATAAGTTCAGGCTTGAGTCCCTAAAATCCTGATTCTTAGATACGTTCCTTTTTAGGGCATAACTTATCTATTGACCTGAAATAACAATGTCTTCCATTCTAATTTGGACTATTGAACCATGATCTTTGACCTTAAGTTTCTTACATCATTCACACTGTCTTTAGCAGTCGCAGTCAGTCTGCCACTTATAAATAAAACTGCTAATGCTCACCCACTCAAGCTGTCATCAGGACATCAGACCAACAATCTTGTTGTAGTTGCTTCAAAACTTTCAAGAGGAAATTACAAAGTTAATGTTTTAGAGCAAATTCCAGGTCAACAAGCTTGTTGGGAGGAATATAGCTCACATTCCTACACCCATATTGCCCCCCTACTACTCAATTTTGACTGGACTGGTCATTGCAAGCGTTATGACAGTAATGGTTACTCAGTTAATCTAGTAGGTCAAGACTCAACTGGTTACCGACTCCGCATTCGCCATCTACAAGAGCCTTCTATATGGGGTAAAGCATCAAAAAGCTTAAGACTCGAAGCTTTCAACCCGTTTGACCGTGAAGCTCCCAGTTTTTGGGTCGGAGATGCATACACCAGTAAAGATATGCACCCAGATGAACTAAGAGATTTGAAAAATTTCAAGCACCTTAAAGTCCATTTAAATCCGAATTGGGAAATTGTCAAAAAAACAGATAAAAATAGAAACACAACTCATCTTCAATTTACTCTGACAATCTCTCAAATGGAAGATGCGAGTCAACCGTTACCCAAGTTACCTGATATAAAAGAAGGTCAATTTAGGCAATTAGACTCCTCGTCATCACGTCCAATCCTGCAAGAGGACTATCGTTATCCAATGTCTAAACCTTTTCATAAAACATTTGAGGAATAGCACTCTTCTTGTCCTCATCCATCTTTACCAAGTGTAGTTGCTGAATAGCCAAGTCTTATAACAGCTTTCTACACTAATCGTTTCTACTAGCACAACAGCAATTATGAAATTCAAGATCTCTTTTCTACTCTCATTAGTAGCAGCTTTTGTCAGCATTTTGCCAGCGAAAGCAAATGAGACTGCACCAATGTGTTCACCTCAAGACTCCTATAGCCATATCAGTACTGAAGATCTGAGTTGTGACCCAGAAGACTATGGATTTACATACAATTCTGATGGGAATCTAACACCATTAGAATTCGACTATCATGATGGTCCCACTATCAGTAATGCCCCTCCACAAGACCGCGTAAGCCATCGCCGCCCTCGCACCATCCAAGAAGAAGGTGAAATAGTAACCGGCTCAGTGCTTGGCTCCGCTCTTTATTGGACAAGTAAGGCAGGAGGAAGATCCCATGAGGAAGCCATGGACATGGCTGAATTTGGTTATCACGCTGGCAGTGTTATTGAGGGGGTAGCAGGCTCTGCTCCTATACGTCCCAACAATCATCAACCTAGACGAAATACTGGTTCAGAATACTACCCATAAGTCTTGCCTAAAGTGCTCCTGGCAATTAAGAGGGGAGGCTCCTACTATTCATAAACTCCCCTTTTTTGTTAGCTCAACCCATAGATCTGTGCTAACAAAAAGTTTATGTAAAATCTGATCTCTATAGCATGAACTCTAACCATGAAAAGAAATCTGTCTATATCTCTCTTATGCCTGCTTTCCCTATTTTCTCCAATAGCAGCCTTAATACCTACTAGAGCTGCCCTCGCAGGTGAGACTATAATCAACAGTGCTTTTGTTGCACGAGATCAGCGACTATCTGTTTCCAATCCAAATGTTATTGCTATCCGCTTTAAGGGTAAGCATACTCCTACAGTCTCTTGGACGCTTGCTGAGTCATTGAAAGATCATAGAGGAGGAGTCTTAATTCCAGCAGGCGCTGAGATTCCAGGCTCTTTAGAGTTAACAGATGAACCTGAAGGAGCAAGGATTGTAGCCCGATACATTATTGTTGAGGGAATGGAGGTTCCAATCGAAGCATCTGGCTACATTCTACCTGTAGAAAGTCAAGTTACTCGTACAAAGGCGGAAAAAATAACCGAGTTTATGGCCTATACTAGACCAGCTGGCTATACCCTCGGGCAAATGCTCTTTGATGATGCACAGCTTGGAGAAATGATAGGGACATTATTGCCTATTTTAGCTGGCTCTCTTTTTATGAGAGATAGTGTGGAAAGAGCTATCTATATTCCACAAAATCAGAAATTCTCACTCAAAATTGAAACACCAATTGCGCTCACGAACGAAGTCGCGCAAATCCTCCACGGTCCTGACGCTTGGAGAATTGCGCGAGATCAGCCTCTCGGATCACATCAGCTAGCTGCATATAATAGCGCACAAAGTACAAAGTTACCTACAGTTGCCCAAACTACTGGATGTTCAGGAATTCAGTCCAATGAGCATATAGTCAGCTATCATTTGGGCCTAGGTGTCTACGAACAGCCTACCTTCACCAGTAAAAAGGTCATGGCCCTACCAATGGCAACAGTAGTTGAATTTAATACTGATTCTTCTGAGCAAGGACAGATGACTGACGCTAGCAACATTACATGGCAAAAGGTCCAAATGCCTGTTTCTGGGTTTATCCCTATCGGAGAAAATGGTTCTATGTCGAACGTACAACCCTGTAGTCGAAACTTAGAAGCTTAAGAATCCACGATATCCATATTGTGTGGTTAATCAGAGTCATAGAGCTGGAAAACTATTAGCATTGACTCCACAATCATCATATCCGTCAGCTCTGCTTTTTCATAACAAGTGAACCAGTTAAATTAGTTTGCACTAATTAATAAGTGTTGGGAGAAATGAACGGTTTTGGTAAGAGGCATTACCTAACCTGCCATGCGGCTTCATCGATCCCAAAGTAGTTAGCCTAATGTCAAACCTATCCAAGGATTTCATCTTCAACAATCACCCAAACCACTAGAACCAAAATTGGGTAATCCATCTTCTATGGCTAGAGTTTAGCTAAGCATTCTACTGTTTAATTCATACCTTTGAAATGATTGAAAAATGTATCTAGTCTCTTTTTCAATCATTGTTATGTCTAGTGTTCAGCAAAAGTCAACCATCACTACTACTGCGGAAAGATGTCAATTTACAATACACCGCCATACTCTATTAACCTTCTAGATACAAACTCCTGGGAACTCAATTCTCTGGATATATGGAAAGATTCACATCGTATAGCCTTTCAGAGGCAAGCAGAGAAGTTTAAACCATTTCCCGAGCATGACCTTAATACTCAACTACAATGTGAAGCACTTAAATTGCTAAAATACTTCAAAGACTTTCAGCTCCCATTGAAAAAAGTCCATCATCAACCATATATGGTTATCACGGAGCTTCCAATCGATCCTAAGCTACCAGCACCGCCTACTAATGGGCAACGACCTAAAGAGAAAAATACTTGGATTAGTGAGCTATTATTGCTTTGTTTGTCAAAGATTGCAAATCTCCATCCGCCAGCTTATAAGGAAGAAAAACAAGGGGACCTAATTCATCAAATTGCACCTAGAGATGGATATGAAAATACAGTTTCAAATGCTGGGAGGGTGACCTTTGCTTTACACACCGATGCAGCAATCTTAAAACCCCCATATACTCCAGAGTTCCTACTAGTGTTGGGCCTACTAAATGAACATGACACTCCAACGTACTTAGCAAGTTTAGACGAGATTTTGGCTCAGCTTACACCCAATGATATTCAAATATTGAGCGAACCTCGTTTTCATGTTGAGTCTCCAGGAGTCATGAAAATATGGGGCGGTAAAATAATACGCTCAGAACGTCGGCCTCTGATTACCATTGATCAAGATCAATGTGCAACAATCAACGCTCATCTACACACAACAAAAGCTACAGATCCTGTAGCAGAATTAGCATTGAGTGCATTGAAAGACGCCGCCAATAAAGTGGCTCGTTCAGTCTCCATATCACCGGGCACACTAGTTATTTTGAATAATTTCCAATGTATGCATGGGAGAAGTGAAGTCACCGGTCAACGTTGGCTACAGAGGCTTTACGTGTAATAGTTAAGACTTTATCTGACACATCCTGTAAACTCACACTGAATCAGGAGTGTCACAATGAATACACAAGACAAGATCGTAAAGAACCGCTTAGGCATTCTAAATCTAGCCAAAACACTCGGCAACGTTTCCAAAGCATGCAAAGTGATGGGCGTATCGCGAGACTCGTTCTATCGCTATAAAGAACTCTACGAAACAGGAGGAGAAGCGGCTCTACGGGATATTGACCGTAAAAAGCCTTGCCCTAAGAACCGAGTAGAACCTGAGATTGAAGCCGCCGTGGTTGCGTTTGCCACAGACCAACCGGCTTACGGCCAGGTACGAGTTTCGAATGAACTGAAGAAACAAGGCATCTTTGTCTCTCCAGGCGGTGTTCGCTCAATCTGGCTACGTCATGACCTTCAAACGTTTAAGCTCCGGCTCAAAGCACTAGAAGCGAAAGCCGCTCAGGACAACCTGATTCTGACCGAAGCGCAGGTAAAAGCCCTCGAAAAGGCGAAGGAACAAAAGGAAGCCCATGGGGAAATAGAAACCCATCATCCAGGGTATCTCGGCTCTCAAGACACCTTCTATGTGGGGCACATTAAAGGCATCGGACGGATTTATCAGCAGACCTTCATTGACACCTACACACGGGTGGCTCAGGTGAAACTGTATGACCGTAAGAATGCGCTGGTGGCCGCTGATACGTTGAATGACCGAGTGATCCCATTCTATGAAGAACAGAGCATTCCTTTATTGAGGATTTTGACCGACCGAGGCACCGAATATTGTGGGAACGTAGAACACCATGAATATCAGCTCTATCTGGCTATTGAGGACATTGACCATACCCGAACAAAAGCGAGATCACCCCAAACCAATGGGATTTGTGAACGCTTTCATCGCACGATTTTGGAGGAGTTTTATCAAATTGCGTTTCGTAAAAAGGTGTATCAAAGCCTTGAGGAGTTACAAACTGATGTGGATGAATGGATAGAGTATTACAATTGGGAACGACCCCATTCAGGTCGATATTGTTATGGCAAGACACCCATTCAAACCTTGCTCGATAGTGCGCATTTAGCCGAAGAAAAACAATTAGATCAATACGGAGAAAAGAGTGTAAAAAATCAAACACAACCTGACAAATCTCTAAGTGTCAGATAACCCCCTTCTGTCAGATGAAGTTTGATCTATTACACTTTACGGGTGTCGATCTTTAGACGCGCTAATTGAATCTACAAATGGGGACTCAACAAGTTTTTTGTTCAGCACACGTTATCTTGTTCTTGAATGATTCATATAGGGAGCTAATTGAATCTAACCTAAGGGTCAGATTCAATTAGCTCATAAAGCCTTTTTAGGCTTTATGAGTATCAGGCTTTGCCCTGAATTCTTGATTATTACTTGTATCTTCACTCACTCAACAAAAACTTGCTTGTCTAGTTTTTTGCTTACCTTGGTTATTCCTCTTAATGACTTTGATTTATGCCCTTCTAGGACTTGAATCAATCTCGTTTGAAGCACTTTGTAATGCAGTTTTTGCATAATACATGCCCTCTCTGCAAGGGTTCTCTGTAGTGTTCTAAATAGTTCTTTTGAAAGTCATGATCCATACAGAATATCTTGTTAGTCATCTTGTAGGGAAAGATGCTACCAACCTCTTCCTGGCAAACAAAGCATGCCTTCCTTATGCTCAAACTCTGGAGGCTATGACCTACCTCAATGAGTATTTGGCACTTATGCATGGGATTAAAGTCTCCTGTCCAATTATGCGTTCTGGTATTATTCAAATGTTGGATAATCCTAGCCTTGGAATCTACGTGTTAGCTTGGAGAGCTTCAGATTTAAGGTTGATTGGTCAAATTGAAGTGAAAGAAATATTTGAGGCTATGTATAATTCTAGATATTGTTATCTTGATAATTTTGCAGTGTTGCCAGAATTTCAAAAGCAGGGTATTGGAACCGCCTTACTCAAATATGTTATGCATGATTTAAAACCAAAGAATGCTACTAAGTATTTTCGACTGTATCTAAGTTCCGAAAACTGCCAGCTTCGAAATTTTTATATTGATCGAGGTTTCTCAGATATTGGTCAAATGCTTCAGCATTAGTGATTTATCGATGGCTTTTGCACTATTAGGAGAAAAAAACAAAAATGTTCGCTGAAATATCGAGGCTCTGACTTCCAGTATATGTGCCTAAAAAATGTGAAAACACGACTTGGAAGGTTAGCTAGGTATTCCATCTAGGACAATAGACGGACTGACGTTGGAAAGGCCCGATGCATTGTCCGTTAGTTGGGATTGGCTCTACCCTACAAGGGTTTCTGCAGAACTATCGTCCGGTCTTTTGCCGACAGGCCGGGTTTGACCATGTCAGTCGTTATATCAATGGCCTGTTGTTAAGCCCAAATAAGACTCTACAAGGAATATACGCTCAAATCGTCTGGCCAGAGGGGACCCAGGTGAGCCGCCGAGCGATGCATGAATCGGTGTTCGAATCGCGATGGAGTCGCGATGAGCTCATGCGTCGACATCGGGCACTGGTGGCCCCCCGCTATCGAGGTCGTGGGCGAGCGGTGATTAGTCTGGACTGGACCTATTCGTATCATCCCTACAGCCGCAAGATCTATGGAGCCAAGTCCGCCTATGATTATGTGCATAGTGGTTGGAGTCGCTATCAAACAGTGGTCACCGCTGCCATTGCCAATCCCCATCGGGTGGATGGCTTAGCGGTTGAGGTGCAACCGCCCAATTATCAGAAAGCAGAGTTGGCGTATTTAGCGATGACACAACGAGAGCATTACGAACAACTTGACCAGGTGCGAGAGCGATTGCTGGAATTACTCCATTATTATTTACACCAACAAAGCTATCAGAAACGAACGGAGATGGTGGTTGAGAGTGTTCGCACTATCGAAGCCGAAGGGCAGTACCCTCAAGCAGATTATGCCTTTGACCAGGGCGTGTTGACTCGTCCGTTAACCGAACTGATTGAATCTAAAGGCAAACATTGGGTCAGTGAGATTGAACGGACGCGACTGATTATGTGGAACCACACCTGGCAGCAGGTACAACACGTGGCTCAACAACTTAAAGAGAGTCATCCTGAGAGTTTTCGACACAAGAACGTTCGTTGCCGAAACAGTCAATATCGAGAGGTTTGGGCATTTACTAAAGTTGTTCGTCTCAAAAAATATGGTCGCAAACGTATTGTCATTGTTCATGAAACTGAAGACCTCAGTGATGCCCCTCGTTTTCTCTTAACCGATGCCCTGCATTGGGATGCCAACCGGACCTTTTCTACCTGGACCTTTCGATGGCCGATAGAAACCTTTCACGAGTTTGCCAAACAGCTGACGGGCTTTGAAGACGCTCAGCTCCGCAACGAGGAAGCGGTCAAACGCCACTTCTGCTTAAGTTGTATAGCGCAGTCTGCCCTTCAGCAAGCCAGCTGTTATGGACAAAAATCTGAGCGGTTTGACTTTGCTGATCACAATCAGCAACCCATCGGCCAGCGACTGTACTCCTTGTCTCGGGATGCCTTCGAACAGGTGGTCCAGTTGATTCATCGACTCACGGGGCAAGGGCAATCGGTTGATCTCATTATGGAGGTCCTGATGCCGAGCTAACCCCCATCTCACCAGTTATTTTTCTCTGCTCGTAACCTTCCAAGTCGTGTAATCGAACTCAAAATACTCGACAAGTTGAGAAGAGCAAAACTCTACAAAACTCAAAACTTCAAACTGATTTACTCAAACCCTAAATTAGTGCCCTTACCTGCATGAACTAGGGCTAACTGTTCATACTTTTTAGCATGGTCGATCAGCTCTTCGATTTGTTCGGCGGATACAGTTTTCAATACCTTGCCAGGAATGCCGACCACCAGTGACCCGGGTGCGACATCCTTATTCACGACTGCGCCCGCGCCGATGATGCTGCCTGCACCAATACGGACGCCGTTAAGAATAACGGCTCCAATACCAATGAGGCAGCCGTGCTCAACGTGGGCACTGTGCACCACAGCGCGATGGCCAATGGTGACATAGTCTTCAAGGATTGTGGGCTGCCCAGGATCGCCATGGAGAATGGCACCGTCTTGTATGTTGGTGTGGGCACCGATGCGAATCAGCTCGACATCGCCTCGGACGACGGCGGTATACCAAATGTTCGCACCTTCATCTATCTCTACATTGCCAATGACCGTTGCATTTGGGGCAATAAAGGCAGCTTGTGAGAGGTCTGGTGCAGGCCAAAAGCTTTCAGGTGTGGTTAAGACAGGAGTGAGGTTAGTCACAGAATTACCTACAGAATAGATCTAGTTCTAAAGGTTACCAATTGAACCTAGGAGGCTTGCCGGAGGGTAGGAATCAGGTGATTGATACCCCGTCTCAATGTCCATGGGTTTATCAACGTTAACCATTGAGATGGACAAAACTCTTCAGAATAATGTATGTAAGGGTTAGCGCGCGCTATTTTGCCTCCCGTTATAATAAGGCGAGTGAAAGCCTAATTGGCTTTGTTTGGAGTGTTCTATTAGTACGTTCCGGCACCTGGGGCTTTGCCTAGGCTCAACGTTGGGGTAGTTGAGACAGGCCAATACATATTTAGGTGTCAATGCTTTAATAAACCCGCATGCTAAATTCCGCTTCTCAGTATCCGTTTTATGGGCCAGAGATAAAATGCCCCCACTGTCGGCAGACAATTCCGGCATTAACCTTGACCGATAGCTATCTATGTACACGCCATGGTGCGTTTGAGGTCAGTCTTGAAACCCATGATTTGGTACATGTGCAATCGGGGCGTCACTGGCGTCAATGGGAAGGGGAGTGGTATCGTCAGCATACTCATC
This sequence comes from Adonisia turfae CCMR0081, assembly GCF_011009555.1. Classification (GTDB taxonomy): domain Bacteria; phylum Cyanobacteriota; class Cyanobacteriia; order Phormidesmidales; family Phormidesmidaceae; genus Leptothoe; species Leptothoe turfae. Next base: position 4,718,752 of record NZ_QXHD01000004.1, read on the forward strand.
CTGATGGTATTCGGTTTGAGATTCATGAAGCGCTCGATCGATTGTATACCGAGGGTTATCGGGCGACACGAGTGATTATTGCAGAACGCTATCGGCCCCTAGTGAAGTCGTATCTGGAATACAGTGCACCTTGGCGTGGCCAAGTGGATACAGGAACTCCCAGGCTATATGGGTTACCTGTGGCGTTTAGTCCGTCTTCCCAAGAAGTGCCTCAGTGGGAAGTGATCAATTTTGATTTAGAAAAAGAGCCTGGGGTGCCGAATAATTATCGGTATCTAAAATTTTTTGAGTAAGCTGTTCGAGTTGTTGGTTAAAAGACGGTGATAGGAATACTATGCATCATGCGTCGATTCGAACGGCGGATATTCATAAGGCCATTGCCTTTTATGAGCTGCTGGGATTTGATGTGGTAGAACGTTTTACTGCTGGCATTACTCTGGCGTGTTGGATGGAAGGTTTACATGGACGAATCGAGCTCATGCAGGTGCCAGAACCCAAACCTGCTGCCGATGCCTTTAGTGATGAGCATTACACTGGTTACTATCATCTGTCATTTGACCTGACTCAAGCAGCTGACAGTTTACCGACCTGGCTGGAACAGTTGAAGCAAAAAGCGATTTCTCAAGATACGGTTCTAAACGTCCTGTTGGAACCTCAGCAACAGATGATTGGGTCTAGTGTGTATGAAGTAGCCTTTATTGCTGATACTGATGGGCTACCGCTTGAGTTCCTGCGTCGTTTGAAATAATTAATGGGTTCTGGGATTCCGTTTGCAAATAATTGGGCGTATCTGGAAACAGAGCTCAGCTGGTTAGAACGGCTGCTTTTAGTGGCGGTTTCTCAGCAACGCAAGCATTTAAAGTCGGTTAATCAGGTGGCCAAAAATGCGTCTGACAAGGCGACTAGTGACTGGTGGCAAGGTCTCATTGCGGTTAAAAAACGTGCCTACGATGATACAGCGCCTAAATCATCTGATAAACCCTCACTGGGGTACCAAAAAGCAATAGACAAGCGGATTTTGCTGAGTCGGGCTAGCAAAGTTTCGTTAGGGCTACCAACTATGCAAATGGTGCTGGGGCTGAGCCTGTTTGAAAAGAAGCTGGTACTGATGGCGTTGGCTCCGGAAGTTCAGGTACGTTATGGGCGGCTTTATCACTATTTGCAAACAGGGACTAACTGCGCGGTAGGGGCATTGCCGACCGTCGAACTTGCCTTACGATTATTGTGTCGCAATGATTTGGAGCGTCGGCGTGCGCGTGCCCGGCTGTCTGGTGAAAATTCGTTGATCAAGCGCCAGGTTTTACAATGTGTTGAGGGTTCATCCTCGACATTGTTGGGTAGTCAGATGCAGCTGGCTCCTGCATGGGTTGAGTACCTGCTGGCCGAGAATCCTGACCCGAGCTGGCCGCTACAGTTTATAGCAGCTGACTGGTATGCCCAACTATGTCGAGGGCGAGTGACTTGGCCAGATCTGATACTGGCCGATGCACTCAAGCAGCGACTACAGTCAGTGGCAGAGCAGCCACGGTTGAGGCTATTGCTGGTGGGAGAGCCAGGTGTGGGTAAAGAGCGCAGTGCGATCGCACTCGCCACTCACCTCAAACAATCTCTATATATTCTCGATCTGGCCCAAATTTCTCCCCAAGACTGGCCCAACTGTCTTACCGAACTAGGCCAGGCTAAGTATCCCATTGTCTTAATTAAATCAGCCCACCATTGGCTTGGCCGCAATTCAGCCATCGATACAGCAGCCCTTCAGCACTGGCTGACCAAATCATCAACCCACGTCTTTTTTATAGTTCATCATCGTCACCTTATCCGCCACCAATGGCGACAGCAGCTCACGACGATCGATATCCCCATGCCCAATACCGAACTACGCTTGCAGCTGTGGCAACAAATATTCCCCAACGGCGTTAAATCCATGGGAAAAGTCCGCTGGACTACTCTAGCTGAAGGCTTATCCTTATCTACTCAGCAGATTACTGAAATTGGACGTATGACACAGCGTCTGGCAGGCGATGAAGAGATTACCATTAACCATTTACAGCAAGCCCTAAATCAGCAGGAACATTTTTGGAAACTGCGTTAGCCGTCAGAGCTATTTTGATTTTTGCCTTTGGATAAAGTTGTCTAACGTTTCCTGTAACCATTCTTTTTCTGCTATCGACAGCGATATACCAAATTGATGACTGTAGACACCTTCCCGCAGTGCCAACGTCTTCACAGGCTGATCGTTACTTAGCAGAATTGTTTCTAAAGCCACCCTTTCCAAATTAGCAACATGACCTTGATGAACGCTTTTACAAATCAACATTTTTCGTTTGAGGGTAAAACGCTCTTGACTAATGTCTAACGTAACGTGTTCAAGGGCCGTCCAAAAAGCTCTCCAAGCGAGGCCTAGGCCAATCGCCCAGAAAGGTACAAAAAAAATAACAGCTGCCCCCAATGAGAAAACCGGTAAAATGGCCAAACCTACAAACCAGGCAATACTATTCCAGGCCAAAGCCACGTTGAAATGTCCTCTGAAGGCCGCTCTTCTTAACCCTGTGGGTGGGATATTTAGGAATAGGTGGTGACGATCATAAGTCAGTTGAATATCGCTACCGGCAGGATATTGGAGGCCTTTTGTTGCAGTCAGTCTAGGTCTGGTCAACGCCAACCTAGCAGTTCTAGCAGACTCAAATCGCTCTTCGGCTAAAGGCTCAATCAACCCCTCTAACCAGTTGGCAAATGCCTCAGAAACGTTGACTACTCCACGGAAGTCCATCTTCAGACGTGTTTGTGGCAAATCCGCTGGATTTTGATGGGTGAGCAGATTGATCAACGTTGCCCCAAGGCCATAGAGATCCGTGGTGGGATAAGCATGGCCACGAAATTGTTCAGGAGCCATATAGCCAAAGGTGCCAACCACCGTGCTGCCAAAAGCAATGGTATTGCGATACACACTCTGCACCGCCCCAAAATCCACCAGAAAAATCCGATCATCATGACCACGAATAATGTTCTGGGGCTTAATGTCCCGATGGATGATGGGTGGACTTAGGCTATGGAGGTACTCCAGGATTTGCAAAATTTCAATGGCAATGTGTCGAGTGTCTGCTTCTGAGAAGCGTGCACCAGCAATGACTAAGTCTGAAATGGACCGCCCTTTAGCTAATTCTTGAACAATGTAGAAGTAGCGATCGCAATCTGTATCAACCTGAAAATAGTCAACATATTTGGGAATGCCCGGATGGTTGAGACCCTCTAGAACCTGAGCCTCCCGCTCAAATAGCTCTAGCTTTTTCCAATCGCTTAATCCCTTGAGCGATAGCTCCTTCAGGGCCACATGGTGCCCTGTAACTCGATCTTCTGCCTCATACGTGATGCTACTGCCCCCTTGACCCAGGACATCAAGAATTCTGTACCGATTCTTGATAACGGAGTTGTTTGGCTGGGCGTTGTGCATTTGGGATTATGTCCACTGGGTAGGGGCCATTTCTTGGGGCACCAGGTTTGGGAATGGTTCTGGTTCTACCTCTACTTCTTTGGGCGCGGTCTCTTCAAGTAAGTCCCAGATCACTTGCAGCAATTCGTCTAGACCCTGGCGGCTGACAGCGGAGATCCCAAAGATGCGATCGCATCCACTGCTAGCCATCAGCTCCTCAGTGACAACCTCAAGCTCATCCTCAGGGACTGCATCCACCTTATTGAGTGCCAGTAGCTGCGGACGATCTGCTAGCCCGTGACCGTAGGCGATGAGTTCTTGCTGAATCGTGTGGTAATGCTCAATGGGATCCAATGTCGTAATGTCGATGACATGTAGAAGCACACGAGTTCGTTCGATATGGCGCAGAAAATCGTGCCCCAAGCCAGCTCCGGCATGGGCTCCTGCAATGAGTCCTGGAATATCAGCAAATACAGTACCATCGCCTGTGGGTTTTCGCACCACGCCAAGGTTAGGCACTAGGGTGGTAAATGGATAGTCCGCCACCTTTGGCTTGGCTGCCGATAACGCGGAAATCAGCGTTGACTTACCAGCATTAGGCAGACCAATGATCCCGACCTCTGCCAGCAGCTTTAGTTCTAGACGAATCCGTCCCTCTTCTCCGGGGAGTCCGGGTAAGCAGGTCTCCGGTGCCCGGTTACGATTGCTCAAAAAAGCCGCATTGCCGAGGCCGCCTTTACCCCCCTCGGCCACACATAGGGTTTGACCCTCGGTGACCAAATCCCCCAGTAGTTCGCCTGTTTCGGCATCGTAGATCATGGTGCCGCAGGGCACTTCTACAACCAGATCCTTCCCCGTTGCCCCCGTCATGTTTTTAGGGCCACCCCGTTCGCCATGTTCTGCTTGAAAGCGGTGGGCGTAGCGAAAGTCCAGCAGTGTTTGTAAATCGGAGACCGCTTGGAGAATGACTGAGCCGCCATTGCCCCCCCTGCCGCCAGATGGCCCCCCTGCTGGCACATATTTCTCTCGGCGAAAGGCCACTAGACCATCTCCACCATCGCCCCCTTGGACGTCAACTTCGGCTTGATCAATAAATTGCATAAGGGGGAACGGGTAGACGGTAAAAAGGAGTAGCTAACTGCCCTACTGTAGCTTTGCTATTTCCAATTGTATCTGCTCAGTTAGCGCCTCATCCTGACGATGAGCAGCAGTTATTGCGTTAAACAGATCAGTAGTGAGACCTTGTTCCTCTACTAAATCTTTGGCCTCGTTACAGTATTTGATCAGTAAACGCCGGACTTGAGGCCTTACCTCACGTTTAAGCTCTGATAAATCATTGGTGCTCATACAGCGTAAATCGTGCCGGGTAATATCCTCATTAGCAAGTTGCATGATGTCGCTGATGTCAGCGCGAGCGTCCAAGCGAATTTCTTCGACAGCTAATATGGCAGCAGCGTAGTTGCCGATTTCTTCCTCTGTAAAACTCTGGGCATAGACATTCTGCCAGAGTGTAGATAGCGGGAACCAGGCACTGGCAAGCAGGCTGGCACTAATCCCAACTATCCGGCGAAGGTGACGAGGACCGTCAATGTCATTACTAGAGCAACGAGTAATCATCATGGCAATACCTAGCAAGATTTGACCAATTCTAGTGAATAAAACATGGGTACTGCATGGTAAGCCTTTAGACCGGCTTGAAGCAATGTGCTAGTTCGATGACTTTGGTATGTAATGTTACAGTCTCTGGTGCTCCCTGTTTAAGGGAATATTCAAGGGATAGTAGAAGTCTCAGGGCATTTTGCAATTGTGAGGATGAGATGCCATGTATTTCTTTTTGCAAAAAATAAATACGTTTAGGGTTGCCGATATCTGCCGCTTGGGCAATGGCTCGGGTATCCCGTTCACCGGATTCGGTCATAAGTTTGACCCATAGCCAGGTGCGAAACTGCCCTACCAGGGTGGCGACGATACGCAAAGCGGGTTCATTGCGCGTTAGTAGTTCGGTAATTAGGGTCAGGGCTCGGTCTGTTTGGCCCTGGCGCAGGGCTGCCGCTAACTGCAGACTGCTTTGGGTGCTAGTGGCCACGAGGGCATGAACCGCTTCGGGTGGCAGTGCCTGTTTCGGTTGGGGCCAATAGGTTTTGAGTTTTTCCAGTTCGTTATAAAGACGGCGAGTGTCGGCACCAATTGCTTCTCCCAGTAGGGCAGCTGCCTGGGGAGTGAGTTGCAGTCCCACATCTTTAGCAACCTGATATACCTGATGTTCAATCTGGTCCGTCTTCCACGGCGGGATGGTGTCAAACTCGCGGATATCAGCGTATTTTTTGATGAGTTTGGTGGACTTTAAGCGTCCATCAGGTTTATTGTTACTGGTCAGCAGCAGGATGGCGCTATCAGGAATTTTGGGCAGTGTCCGCTCTAGTTCAGCCACAAGGTCGGCAGAACATCGCTGACAAACGGGGGTATCAACTAGCCACACAACCCGTTTACCCATGCCAAAGGGGGGTGTCATGGCCTGATTTAACCCTTGGATGATGGCGTCGGACTGCTCCGGTGGGATTTTTTCGTAGTTAAAGCTAGCCCAGTCAGGGTTGAGGTTGCGATCGCACAATGCGCGTACCGCCTTTTTCATCCGAAACTCATCGGCACCCCAAAAGAAATAAACCGGCATTTATGGTGAAATGAACAATTCCCGTAGGTTGGGTTGAGCCTTGCGAAACCCAACACCCAATGGTATCTCAACCCAACCTACCCGCTTAATAATGCTTCGACAAACTCATAGCTAGAGAACGGTCTTAAATCCTCAATCCCTTCGCCGGCACCAATAAACCGAATCGGTAGGCCTAGTTGCTGCACCACCGCCAGGGCCACTCCACCCTTGGCAGTACCATCCAATTTTGTCAGCACTACGCCGCTAAGATTGGCCGCTTCTGAAAAGACCTTAGCCTGTCTGACACCGTTCTGCCCCAGGGTGGCATCTAGCACTAGCAGTGCTTCTACATTGGCATCTGATGCTTTCTTATCGACAATGCGTCGGATTTTGTTGAGCTCATCCATCAAATTCTTTTTATTTTGTAGACGGCCTGCTGTGTCCACCAGGAGTAGCTCTGTATTGCGTGATTGGGCAGCGGCAATGGCGTCAAACACGACGGCAGCTGGGTCAGTGTTTTGCCCTGGATTAGCAATGACGTCGACCCCGCTGCGGGCTCCCCAAACTTTGACCTGCTCCACGGCAGCTGCGCGGAAGGTATCCGCTGCTGCAATCAGGCAGTTATAGCCAGATTTTTTCGCAATGTGGGTGAGCTTACCGATGGTCGTGGTTTTACCGGCTCCATTGACACCCACTATCAACCAAATGTTGAGCTGTTCACCTTCGGGCACAAACAGTAAGTTGTGATTTCCCTCAAGCGGACTATCCAGCATCTGTCGCAGCAGCTTTTTAAGATAGCGAATGGCGGCTTCAGGCGGTAAGGTCGCCTCACGCATTTTGGATTGGAGAGCTTCGATAATCTGATCGGTGGCTTCTACGCCGACATCAGCTTGCAGCAACAAGGCCTCAATTTCGTAGATGGCATCTTCATTAAGCGGTCCCTGCCCCACAACTGCTTTCAGCTGATTGACCAGGCCCCGTCGAGTTTTGCCTAGCCCTTGACGTAACTGGTTAAGCCAGGTGATTTCTTCAAGGGATATGTCATCCGGACGTCGCCCTTGGGATGCTAAAACCTCGGCTGACCAAAGAAATGCCTCGTCTAAATCGACATCGGGCATCACCATTGGCGGTTCTGGTTCTGGCTCAGATTCCGGTTCTGGCTCAGGCTCAACGATGGCAGTTTCCTTTAGTTTGGCCAAGCGTGCTTCTCGTTCTGCCTCGGCTGCTTTGGCCCAGAAGGGAGCAGCAACGGAGGGGGTAACTTCTGTTAATGCTTCCTCTGCTTCCTCTTGCTCAGTGATTGCAGGAGTTTCTTCCGGCGTAGAAATCTCTGTGGACACGTCTGTAGAGACCGGAGTTTCTGCCGCTGGTGCAGCGGCTTTACTCCCTACTGGAGCCTCAACTGCTGGCTCCGGTTCAGATTCTGGTTCCGGTTCCACGGGCTCAGGCTCGGGTTCCGGTTCTGCTTCAGGTTCCTCAACGGTTGCCTGTTGCTGCTGAATATTTTGGTAAGCGGCCTTGGCCCAAGCTAAATAGTCTTCAGCACTGGCAGGTGCATCACTGTCGTCTGCGGCAGCCTCCGCAGATGTTGAATCATTTGTTGTTTCATCTGTTTTGGCATCCTCTGTTTCAGAGGACTCGTCATAGCCACGGCGAAACCAATTAAATGAAGACATAGGTCAATGAATGGGCAATGTTCAACGTGTAGAGTGGGCATCACCCACTGATGTAACAATCAGGCCTGTTATAAATTTGAAATTTGGCTGCAAACTTAAGGTTCATCATCAGAAGGCGTAGGGTCAGGGCTGCTCTCTGATGCCACTTTCGATAATTTCAGAGGTGTTGATCTGGCATCCAGTTTTTGGCTTGCTAGCTGATCTGTCACTCGACGCATAACACCATTGATAAACCGGTAGCCTTCCTCATCACTGTATCGTTTGGCGATTTCGATGGCTTCATCGATCGCAATTCGTTTATCCACTGCCAGATACAAAATCTCGGTGAGAGCAATCCTGAGAATATCGCGATCCACCCGAGCCAAACGTTTTAAGTTCCACCCCACCATGGCACTGTCTAGCTGCTGGTCAATGTCATCACGATGCTGGGTGAGTTGGGTGATAATCCGTTGGGAGTAATCCTGAATATCTTTACGACCTGCCAGTTGCACAAATTCTGGTAGTTCTGTGGCAGCCCCAAGCCGGTTAATAGCAGTTTGCACCTGTTCAATGGCACCCTTGACCGTTTCTTGGGCACTGCGAAGATCGCCAGAGCGAGTTTCGCTATCGAGCAATTGGCGGTTACCCCGCACCAGTTCTGCCGATGCTGCTTCTAGGGTTTCTTTCACCTCGGCTGTGAGGGTGCGAATGGCTTCGGTCAACAATGTGTCAACAGATGGGCCAGAAGTTTGCTTACTACGTTTTGGATCGTCCGTAAGCTGACTCATGCCAAGGAGGGCAAGCTCACGGGCAATACGACGGGATTGCATGGCGTTTGGGAATGGGTGGTCTAGCTCAGATATCTTATCAGCCAGTGTGTGGGCGGCGCGGATATACGAGGCTATCCTTGTTGATCAATATTAACGAGTTCAACTCTGGTTTCAGGGGATTCAGCTGTTTCGGACTCAGCCTGTTGGGATGTGGACGAGTCGAATGGTAAGGCCTCTCCGTCTCCAGCAGGCAGTTGGGGTCTGTCTGAATCTTTTGCTACCAAGGCCTCAGCTAGATTGGGTCCAACAATACCGCCTGATAGCAAAACTTTAAACGCTTCTTCAATAGAGATACTGAGGTTAACCACATCAGCCTCGGGAACAACTGCATACCAGCCACTGGTGGGATTAGGCGTAGTGGGCACAAACACACTCAGCATCTTGGAATCAGGATTCATGGATGTGACGGAGCTGGTGACAAAGGCAATGGCCCAGATGCCTCGACGGGGATATTCCACCAACACCACACGGCTAAACTGACTTTTGGTGTCTTTTAAGACAGTCTCAAGTAGCTGTTTCAGAGTTTTATAAACTGAGCCAGCCAAGGGAATAGATTGGAGGATGCGCTCACCAAGATCTAATAGCCAACGACCAGCAATATTGCGAGCCATCAGACCAATGAGCAAGATGGCTAGTAAAGGTACCGCAAATCCAACGCCTAAATTAAAGAGGGCTACTAGAGCTGGGTGTAAATCAACAAAAGGATTTAACTGCTTGGGAAATTTGGTCAGCGCACGAATTACCCAGCTGGCTACGGTAATGGTTAGCCAAATCGTTGTGGCTAGGGGAATAATCACCAGAAGACCTGCAATCAGGTCATTCTTCAAACCTTGCTGGAAATTTTTTAGCACGGGCTGATGTCTCGGTTGTAGTCGTAGCGGTCTATTTCAGTCAAATAAGCTGATTAGGTAGGGCCTGTTTCAGAAAACTGGAATGTTTCGCAGTGTCACTTATCACCATATATATCCTAAATTATTGTGGCAAATGTTGTGATCGGTCCGGGGATCGGTTATACGCGGTAGCCAATTGAGGGAATAGACAGTAGTTCACTGAGCGCCAAGATTCAAGCGTTTTAGCTTTTTGCTACAGATGTTGGCATCCTATGCCCTATTGTTCACCAACCACTACAGCTGGAGCACTTGTCTTGCCAGCGTTAAGTAGATAAAGACTCCAAATACATCTACGACGGTGGTAATAAATGGGGCTGACATCAGCGCAGGGTCAAAGCCTAAGCTTTGGAACAGAATGGGTAGAGCTGCTCCGGCGCTGGATGCCAGGACGGAAATTGCGATCAGGCTCAGGCCTACGGTGAGGGCTACGCCTACATTGATAACAGGCAGGATGTATAGCACTCCGGTGACGACTAGGGCCAGCATGAGACCCAGGAAAGCACCTGCGATCGCTTCTCTACGAATCACCTGGAACGCCTCTCGTAGCTTAAGCTCATCGGTGTTCAAACCACGGATCACCACGGTGGATGACTGAGCGCCTACGTTACCCCCGGTACCGATCAGTAGCGGGATAAATGAGGCTAAGATTGCCACCTGTTGAATCAAACTTTCCTGGCTTCTGATCACGGCAGCGGTAAAGGTATTGGCCACCAGCAGTACTGAGAGCCATACAACGCGCTTACGAGCGACCGTTAGCAGGTTGGTCTGAAAGTAGTTATCACCGCCAGATTGAACACCGCCTAGGGCATAAATGTCCTTGGTGGCTTCTTCTTCGAGGATATCGATCACGTCATCAACGGTGATGATGCCCACCAGCCGTTCCTCAGTATCGACAACGGGCACTGCCAAAAAGTCGTAGCGTTGAATCAACCTGGCGACTTCTTCTTGGTCCACACCTGTTTGCACTGAAACCACTTCGCGGGTCATCAGCTCTCCAATGGTTTGATCGGGTTGACCGGTCACTAAAATTCGCAGTGACAAGATACCTGTGAGACGCCGGGCTCTGTCGGTGACATACAGGTAGTACACTGTTTCACTAGCACTGGCCAGTTTGCGAATGTGATTGAGTGCCCGTTCCACCGTCCAGTTTTCTTTTAGGGCGATGTATTCGGGGGTCATGGCCCGCCCAGCTGTGCCTGCCTCATAACCCAATAACAGGGCTGTGGCTTCGCGTTCCTGTGCACTCAGCTGTTGCAGCAATTGTCGTACCACCTTGGCGGGGAGTTCATCAAAGAGGCGCGCCCGGTCGTCAGGCGACATCTTGTCCACAATGTCGATGACGTCCTGGCGCTTAAAGTCTTCAACCAGGGTTTGCTGAATGCTGGAGTCTAGATTTTCATAGACTTCAATGGCTTCAGCCTTAGACAGTAGGCGGAAGGCAAGGGCCTGCATCGTATCAGGCAATCCTTCGATAGCTTCAGCGATATCCGCAGGCTGTACAGGGACCAGTAATGCTTTTGCCCCTTGGTAATTGTTCTGTTCTAGGAGAGCCTGAAGTTGCGATCGCACCAGTTCGCGCAGTTCCCTGCGCGAAAATGATGCAGTGCTTGTAGCCTGTTCAGTGTCCGTCAAGGAAGGTATGCCCAATCCAGTTGCCTATAGTCTAGTGGTGGAATGGGTCTAGAACGAAGAAAATCCTGCAAATTTCTCAGGTACATAATTTAGGAGGATGGACATTTCCCAACCTCCTGATGGTTTATGCTGCCTTCAATCCCCGGTGTCTCAACAGCGCGTCCGTGCTAGGCTCACGTCCGCGAAATGCCTGGAATACCTCCATGGGATGACGGCTGCCGCCCAAGGCCAGCACCGTATCGCGGAAACGCTTACCAGTTTCCTGCACAGCACTTTCGTTATCAATGCCCACCTCCTCAAACGCGGCAAAGGCATCGGCGCTGAGTACCTCGGCCCAGAAGTAACTGTAATAGCCTGCCGCATAACCACCGGCAAAGATATGGCCAAAGCTGCATAAAAACGCATCCTCAGCTAAGGGTGGCAGCACCGTAGTTTTTTTGGCCAGTCGATCCCGCACATCCCAGATGGTCTCAGATCCATCAGGCTGATAACGAGAATGCAGTTCAATGTCGAGCCAACCAAAATTCACCTGGCGCAGAATGGCATTGCCGGTCATAAAGTTGCGGGCAGCTAGTAGCTTCTGGTAATCGGCTTCAGGCAAAGGCTCGCCAGTCTCAAAGTGCCGTGCCATTTTGAATAGGGTATTACGGTCGTAGCACCAGTTTTCCATAAACTGACTGGGCAGTTCGACCGCGTCCCACTCCACATTGTTAATGCCCGCAGCCCCTGGATAGTCGACCTGGGTCAGCATATGCTGTAGCCCGTGGCCAAACTCATGAAACAGGGTTTCTACTTCTCGGAAGGTCATCAGGCTGGGTTTGCCATCAATGGGGGGTGACTGGTTGCAGACAAGATAGGCCACCGGTAGACGCACGGGGAGTTTAGGCTCTGTATGGGCACGTACAATGCATTCATCCATCCAGGCACCGCCGCGTTTTTCAGCGGGTCGACTGTAGGGGTCAAGATAGAAATAGGCAATGGGTGCACCGTTGCCATCGGCAATGGCAAAGTAGCGCACATCTTGATGCCAAACGGGAGCCTCCCCATCGACGGCCTGAATTGTCACCCCAAAGAGGCGATGGGCTAACTCAAACAAACCGTTGAGTACCTGAGGTAATGGAAAATAGGGTCTGAGCGCTTCGTCGTTAAGATCAAACTCTTGTTCCCGCATGCGTTCTGCCCAGAAGGGGATATCCCACTGTTTCAAGTCGTTAGCTGTCGATGCGTTGTGCGCTAGCGCAAAGACTTTGAGGTCCTGTAATTCTTTAACAGCAGCGTCATAGCTGGCACTGCGCAGTTCTTCCATCAGCTCCTCCACTGCATTGACTGAGGAGGCCATTTTTCTGGCAATGCTGAGATTGGCGTAGGAATCAAAGCCAAGGAGATTAGCCTGCTGTTTTCTGAGGACCAGGGTTTTATCAATCAGGGGTGAGTTATTGAGGTCACCAGAGGACGCACGGCTGATGTAGGCGCGGTAAACTTTTTCCCTCAGGTCACGACGCTGGCTGTGCTTCATAAAGGGACCATAGCTGGGAATATCCAGGGTAATTCGCCAAGGGCCTGCTTCTGCGGTAGCCGATTCCTCTCCAGCATCGCGGGCTGCCTGAGCCGCTAGACTTAACAAACTAGAGGGCAACCCAGCAATGTCTTCCTGGGTTGTTAAGGTTAAGCTAAAGGCTTTGGTGGCATCTAGCACATGGTTCGAAAACTGGGTTGATAGCTCCGCCAGCTGTTGTTGAATTTGGTTGAAGGTTTCCTTAGCGTCACCTTCTAGACCCACACCTGAAAGTTCAGCATCGCGGATGGCTGCTTCCACAATGCGTTTTTGTGCAGGGCTGAGGTTGGTGTCTTGGGCCAGTTGTTTGAAACCGGTGTAGAAGGCTTTGCTCTGGCTTAAGCGGGTGGCAAACTGTACTAAAGCAGGCTGCACAGCTTCATAGGCGGCTCGGAGTTTAGGGCTGTTTTTAACGCCCATTAAGTGCCCTAAAACACCCCAAGTCCAACCCAGCCGCTCACTGATTTTAGTTAGCGGTTTGGCTAAGCCTTCCCAGGTGGGGCTCATGGTTTTTTCCAATGACTCCAAGGCTGTGGTGAGTTCGCCAATCAACTGCTGGATCGCGGGTTCTACTTGATCGGGCTGAAACTGATCAAATGGAGGGAGACCATGGCCAGTCAGAAAAGGGTTGGTTGCTACAGCGGGAGCACTGGTAGTTGCCTTAGAAGTCATAGGTTGCTTTGGAAAAAAATTAAGTGTGACAGAATTCTCAGAAAAACTAACTTCCCGGAATTATTCCGACTTATCTATATAATGTTAGTTCGATTTTTGGTGAGTGTGTGGGTAGAAATTACAGGGGCTTGTTCTAGAGGATTCTAATCGGTGTTATGGGCATTTGGGATAACCCTGATGGAGTTTTTCCTGCAAGGTAATGCCATGAGATCCTCTGTTTAACGGGCTTCGATGGTTTCTGGATCCAGAGCCTGCAAAATACGGGCAGCTTGGGTGATGATGCTTTCACCGCCACTAACGACGACTAAATATTCTCCAGCATCAATGCGATCGCGATAAGGTGTTTCGTTATTGTTAAACAGCAACGCAGGACCACCACAAATAAAGAAGCTGCCCATTAGTCCAGACCCAGCGCCTAGCAGACCTCCTAAAAGCTGATTGCCTAAGGTGCCTGTCCACTCAAAGGTATTCAGACCTGTAATAGCATCAAAGACAAAGCCTCCGCCAAACCCAAAGGGGACTAGCCAGGTGGCCATGCGTCGTACCTGAGTCCAGGCGGCTTCTTTAGGATTTTGCAGGCCAAACTCGTCAGTGGTCGGACACCCCTCACCCAGAATAGAGACATCGTCCATGGAAAAGTTGCTGGACTCTAGCCTGGCATAGGCTTCTTCGGCATTGGTGCGATCGCAAAAAGCAGCGACAAGGTATCTCATGGGGATAGAACAAGTAATGGCTCCAAGTCAGGGCAAACCCCGATATGTTCTATTATTCCTCGTTGACTACATTTTGGGGGTTGTTGTTTTGCACAGAGCAGCTGTCCACCTATGGGGGGATTGCCAACAAACACCCACCTCACTAAACCATGGGTATTATGGGGCTACCCGTTGGCCTGAGAGTGTTTGAGCACGCCAGCTAGAATAAATGCGATCGCAGACTCTGCGTAAGCTTCTATCGCCTGGGGTGCTCGCCATTCACTTTCTGGCACCAAATTTCTCAGATTGTTCTCCGCATTAAAGTAAAAAGTCATTGTTCCCATGATGTGAATCATCGTCAACCAGGGGTCCAGGGGGCGAAAATAGCCTTCATCCATCCCTTTTCGTAAAAAACTCACCCCCAGGTTAATGGGCACTTCCCAACCCGTGAGCTTAAAATACCTACCTTCATTACCCATGGCCTCATGGAGCAGTACCTTACCCTGATAAGGGTTGTTAACTTCATGGGCTACAGCCGCCCGCAGGAATGTCCTCAAAACATCCGGTGGCGATAGATTCTCTAAATTTAAGGTCTCAACAGCCACCAAAAAAGTAGCCGCATAGCGCTCTAACACTGCCTGATACAGTTCTTCCTTCGTACCAAAATAATAGTGAATCATCGCCTTGGTGAAACCGATGTTCGCAGCGATTGGTTCCGTTCGTGCCCCCGCTAGTCCATGGCGTGCAAATTCCTCTTCAGCCGCATCTAAAATTTTTGCTTTGGTGGCTTCCGGGTCACGACTTTGCCGCTTGGCCGATGAGCGCTTTGATTTGGCTGACGACTTCACTACAGGATTTGCAGATAGAGGATTCTTACCAGAATACAACGCCTCTCCAAGGCCTATCAACAGGTTTTCATTATCTAATTAACTAACCAGTTAAAAAGTTATTGACATGTGCGACCAATGCCTTTAAGTTAACTAACAGGTTAGTTTAACTATTTGGTTAATTATTGCAGCTTAACCCTGTCGTCTTTTCGTCAGACTTATGACAACAACTTTACAGAGACGAGACCAAGCCGGTCCGTGGCAGCAGTTTTGTAACTGGATAACCAGTACAGAAAATCGTCTTTACGTGGGATGGTTTGGTGTTTTAATGATTCCCACTCTCTTGGCGGCCACAGCCTGCTTCGTGCTTGCATTCATTGCAGCCCCTCCCGTTGATATTGACGGTATTCGTGA
This sequence comes from Adonisia turfae CCMR0081, assembly GCF_011009555.1. Lineage (GTDB taxonomy): Bacteria > Cyanobacteriota > Cyanobacteriia > Phormidesmidales > Phormidesmidaceae > Leptothoe > Leptothoe turfae. The sequence goes on from NZ_QXHD01000004.1 coordinate 4,733,999, forward strand.
GCCTGTAGCAGGTTCATTATTGTTGGGTAACAACATTATCTCTGGTGCTGTGGTGCCCTCTTCCAATGCGATTGGTCTACACTTCTATCCCGTTTGGGAAGCCGCTTCCCTTGATGAGTGGTTATATAATGGAGGCCCTTATCAACTGGTCATCTTTCATTTTCTTATTGGCATTTTTGCTTATATGGGTCGTGAGTGGGAGCTGTCCTATCGTCTGGGTATGCGCCCTTGGATTTGTGTCGCCTACTCTGCTCCGGTGGCTGCAGCTACCGCAGTGTTTTTGATTTATCCCATTGGTCAGGGGAGTTTTTCCGATGGCATGCCCCTAGGTATTTCCGGTACCTTCAACTTCATGCTGGTGTTCCAGGCAGAACACAATATCCTGATGCATCCATTTCATATGATGGGTGTAGCAGGTGTATTTGGCGGAGCCCTGATCAGTTCCATGCACGGTTCTCTGGTAACCTCTTCCTTGGTGAGAGAAACCACTGAAATCGAGTCTCAGAACTATGGCTATAAGTTTGGGCAAGAAGAAGAGACTTACAATATTGTGGCCGCCCATGGTTACTTTGGTCGCTTAGTCGGACGCACGAATGAGATTCTCTTGGGTGTAGATGCTAATAGTCGTTCTCTGCACTTTTTTATGGCGGCTTGGCCCGTTATAGGCATTTGGTTTACGGCTCTGGGTATCAGTACCATGGCCTTCAATCTCAATGGATTTAACTTTAATCAGAGCATCCTTGATTCCCAGGGACGTGTCATCAGCACTTGGGCTGATGTTATCAATCGTGCCAATCTGGGTATGGAAGTGATGCATGAGCGTAACGCCCATAATTTTCCCCTTGATCTGGCCTCAGGCGAGGCAACTCCTGTGGCGATAGCGGTTCCTTCCCTGACTAGCTGAACATTACTCATCGAGTAATGTTCTCATTCGCCATAAGAAATTGAACTGTCTGATTTGAAAGATCTTAACTTAAACGAGATTACTAGACCTGGTTAGTAACTCTTGTTATTGAAGTGATGATAGAGTGCTCCTATCTTATGGCATTCAGTAGATTGCTATAAGATAGGAGCTTTTTTCTGAGGTTTGGACGTTGATTGATTTTGTTGCTTTAGTACGATTAAACCGTATTTTGAGGTGTTGCTACTTAAACTTCGACTCCCAAGGAATTCTCGTATTTAAAGGAGATTGTTGTCTTAGGAAAAGATGAGTCGTTAGCTTGTTTTTGGGGGAGAGATTTGTAAGATAGGTAGTGCTTGTTCCTAACAAAAGAAAAAACGATAGCTAGAATGACATCAGGTTAACCACTGATGAATTATGAAGTGTGCTCTAAAACCGTTGACTTGTTTCTGTTTATTGTTGGCTTTATTTCTTAGTCTTTGGCTACAGCCAGTGGAGGCATCGCTTTCCCTTTCAGATCCTCGGATTAATCGGCTGGAGTCACAGTTGCGATCGCTCCAATCCCAGGTCAACCGCCTTCAGTCTCAACTCCCTCGCGCTGGCAACATTAGGCCCGCTCCCATTGACCGTCCGCCCAGCCCTGAAACACCATCCTTTGATCAGCAGTTTGATACCCTGGCAGTTTTGGTTATCGAATTGCAACAGCGAGTATCGGTGTTGGAGACCAAACTAGAAGAAATGGAGGAGCCTACCCAGTAGCTTTGGGTTTTCAAGCTTTTTCATCGAGCACCACGCACCATGCACCACCAGTATTAAACTTCTTCATTGTAGGATTCATAGGTAATTGGGATTTGAGCCCAACTATCTAGTTCATCACAGAGCCAACGAATTTCTTGATAGCTACCATTAATGCGAATGGTGTGAAATGGCCCTTCGCTTCTCAATTTAATTTTATACTGAGGAATTTTGTCAGGACCTGCCGTCATGTGAGTTAAGGATTGCTTAAACAACACACTCTCTCTGTTTCCATGAATCTCTGTTAACGAGATCAGGGTGCCTTGAATCGACTTCTCAAATGTTATGGAGTAAATTGCGTGGCGTTTGCTCCGTTTATTCATATGGAAATAAATAAGCAGTAGAATGATGAGGGCTGGCCAGATCAAGCCAGTAACAACTAAGAGAATTAAAAGAACGCCTGCTAAAATATTACCAAAAGCACCAAAGGTTTGCGTTAGCCGACTGCTGATGACAGCTGGCAAGAGAAATTCGAGTTTGAATTTTTTAGAGGGTACCTGGATATTAAAATGCTCTTGGGTCTGGCTCAGCTGAATGGCGCTATTTTGGGGTGGTGGTACTCGGAGCGGATGAAGACCGTCGGTCGGGTGTGTGGGTGATTGATTGAAACGTTCCCGGGCAATGGCGGCTGTTTGAGGCCGTTTAGCAATGTCAGGTTCCGTTAGCCATTCTAGCCAATGGACAAATTCGGGGCTTAATCTGACCTGATCGGCAAACTGTAACCGCATATCTTTTTGCGGCAAATTAGCGGGGTGTAGCCCTGTAGCGAGGTAGATTAGTGTGGCTCCTAAACTGTACAGGTCTGAAGCTGGAACCGCTCGCCCGCCAAATTGTTCCAACGGCATATAGCCATAGGTGCCCACAATCGTGATTGTGCTACCTTGTTGTGGTGCTTGAATGCCACCAAAATCTACTAGATAAAGCTGTCCAGGATTGTTGCCAGTGCGCTCTGTGAGCAACAGATTGCTCGGCTTAATATCGCGGTGAATAACGACTGGTTTACGATCATGCAAGTAATCAAGAATGTTGAGTGCTTCTTGGGCAATGTAGTGCAGGTCTTCTTCACTAAAGGTGCGACCAGTCATAATCCAGTCTTGTAGAGACTTAGCCTCTATATAGGTCTGTACGAGTAAAAAACCTTTGCCCAAGTCTGTTTCAATATCCACAAAATCCAAGTATTGGGGAATTGCCGGATGATCTAACGACTGTAACGCTGCACTTTCCCGTTCAAAGAGTCTGAGGGTTTCCCATGTAAAGTCAACGTCAAATAGCAGCAGCTTGACGATAACGGTAGTGTCTGTCTGTAAGTCGGTGGCAACGAAGGTGCGACGTCCTGGTTTTTGGCTGAGGCGAGCGCGAATTTTATAGCGTTGGCACAGCACCTGATTGAGGAAGGGATCCATGGTATGAGGCGCTAGTCAATAGTGTAGGCAATGTGGCGTAGTCCCATTGGAACTAGATACAAGTTTATGGTGCTAAATTCCAGATCGTTCGATTAACAGTCCGATAGCTGAGCAATGTTAACCACAATTTCATCGATGATTGCTCGCATGGCTGTGGCTGAGAGATCGGCATTGTTTAAGAAAATGCTAAATACCATGGGTGGATGGTCTACAGGTTGAAGATAGCCAGCCAAGGATTCATTGTTGCTTACATATCCCGTTTTGCCTTGTAGATTTCCTTGAACGGGAGTGTTCTGAAACCGGTGGATTAAGTTTCCCCGTTCTCCAGCAACGGCGAGAGACCTGCGATAGACTTCGCTATGGGAGTGGAAGGCCATCGCTTGCAGTGTATCAACCAACGTGCGAGGGGTGACTAAATTGTGTCTCGATAACCCTGATCCATCCACCATTTGATAGCTATCTGAGTCAACGCCCAAGCCATCTAAAATCTCTTTGACAGCCTCTGTGCCAGCTTGCGTGGTGTCGTCGTATTCTGCTGCGATTGTTCCTAAGGACTTGAGTAAGGCCTCTGCATAGAGGTTGTTGCTATCTTGGTTAATCGTTGACAGCCATTGAGAGAGTGGCGGTGATATGACTGTTGCCATCTCTGGCATTGGTCGATCGGGCCAGCTGGATGTCAGCGCGGTTAAATCTACTGGAGTGCCGGTCTGGCGCAGGCTATTCGCTAGTTGTTCCATAAAGTGCTCCCCTGGCTGGGTGATGGCAATGGCAAATGGATCTGGCCCAGCATCAACGCTGAGGTTACCAAAGACATGCAAAATGGGTTGGCTCCAATCACGACCAACGTCTGCGGTTAAAGGCTCGCCTGCTGCCACGGTGCTGGAAGTGTTGTGTATTTCCCAACGAGTAGTCTGCTCTGGGGTAGCCCACTCCACCCGTAGTGGTTGGCCCACCTCTGTTGGGTATAGGGTCACCCCTAAAGCATTTTCATTTAAAATCAGACCGTTGGCTGAGGCTCCATAACCTGCCAATACATCTTCCCATTCCCAGTTGGGATGCACAGTGCGGCCAGCAAAGTAGCTGTCATATCCTAATAGCTGATCGATTTTTTTGATTCCCTGCTGGGTAATTTGCTGCGTTAGGCTCTGGAGTTGGTCGTCGCCAAACGTAGGGTCGCCTCTTCCTATGACATACAAATGGGTCTGTTCGCCCTGTTGCTGGAGGTGGGCTGAGGTCTCGATTTGAAAGTCTGGGCCTAGTTGCTGGAGCGCGGCGGCAGTGGTCAGGAGTTTTAAGGTGGATGCAGGAACAAACCATTTGTCGATATTCCGTTCCAGAATAATCTGGCGTTCTGAAGGCTGAGCTGCTTGGGTTTCTATAAGTAGTCCCAGATGGGCTCGGGTGAGGTTGGGGCGGGTTGCGATCGCATCAATCTTGTCCACCAAGTCTGCCCGACAATAGCGTTGGGCAACAGCTGCTTCCCCTGATAGCCAGAGACTCAGTCCCCAGATCAAGCCGAATACCCCCTTTATGGACACATAAAAGAATGTCTGTAGCCTCTGGGATGACCCAATATCAGTCTGTTCAGGTTTCTGGACGCATTGAAGAGTCATGGCAGTTCTAAGTAAATAATGCAACCTGCTTTAAAGAGGTTAGCTAGAAAATTTACTAACACCCTGATGACAATGGATATTGTTTGAAGTCTTAGTGAAGTCGCCGTTCAACTCCGGATATAACCCGATATATCGAGCATGTTGGAGTGGTAGATGCACCCTGATTCCGAGCCCTGGAGATGCATCTTTGGGGCTCTTTCTTCTCCTTTTAGAGGGTGTAACACTCAAAACGTGTAGACTGTTCAATGCACACCGTACACTGACTTGTCGCCCTTGGGAAAACTCAAGATACAAAAGTAAAGCTTGTTATCTGACATTAGAGAAGACATAACAACAATATTGCCCTTCGTACTTCTTAACGTCTCCGAGACTTTTTCCCATTATTCAGATGGCGGGCTGTTTACCCTTTAGCCTGTTCTTTAATTGCGTCAATAATTTGACCGTTCGCCTTAGGAAACGGGTAACTATCAATTTCATCCAGGGTAACCCACTTGATTTCATCACATTCAATGGGTTTGGGCTCACCGCTGATGTGGGTACAGTTAAAGACATTCAGCGTCACCTTAAAGTGGCTATAGGCATGGTCAACCGTAATTAGCCGGTCGTTGACCTCAATATCGATATCTAATTCTTCTTTAATCTCCCGCTTGACGCATTCCTCAAAACTTTCGTTAGGCTCGATTTTACCCCCAGGAAATTCCCATAGGCCCCCCAGTAGGCCTTCTTGCTTACGACGGTCAATGAGAATGCGGCCATCATTGTCGTGGATAACAGCGACACCAATTTGCTTATGGGGCAGAGGAGCACGAGATTCGGTCATGGGTAGTTCAGACTGTAGATTTTGACGGTAAGCGGTGCAGTAGCTTTGCCATGGGCATAGCAGGCACGATGGCCGATGACGGGTGCATAGGGTGGCGCCCAGATCCATAATTGCCTGGTTAAAGTCGCGGGGATGCTGTGGGTCCAAGAGTTGCTCGGATAGCTGCCACAGTTCTTTCATGGCTTTTGCTGGAGGCTTTGGGAGGGCCACCAGTCGAGCCAACACCCGTTTCACATTACCATCAAGGATGGCGACAGGTTGGTTGTAGGCGGCACTGAGGATGCCTCCGGCGGTGGTGCGGCCAATACCGGGGAGTGCGATCGCATCCTCAAACACCTCTGGAAACACGCCATCATGCTGCTTCACAATCAACTGTGCCGTCTTGTGTAAGTTGCGAGCTCGAGCGTAATATCCCAGCCCTTCCCAGGCTTTAAGTACAGTTTGCTGGTCAGCTTTAGCCAGGTCTGCCACTGTCGGAAATAACTTTAACCAGCGCTGATAGTAAGGCATGACCGTTTTGACCTGGGTCTGCTGCAACATGATTTCCGAGATCCAGATGGCATAGGGATCTCGACTGCGTCGCCAGGGTAAATCACGACCTTGTTCGCCATACCAAGTCAGTAAAGCTTGCCGTAGTGCGGGGGCCGCATGCCCTAGATTGGCAGTCCCCCCAAAACTTAAAGCAGATGCCTGGGATAAGGACATCTGCTTTTGGCTATATTTACCGTCAGCACTGTCGTGCACGCTGTATTGTGTTCTCTTTGCCTCACCCACCGTGGATCAATCTTGACTGTTGTTTCTGATCCTGCCATGGGTGAGCGCATTTGCGCGATCTAGACCGCGTTATTCATGTAGGTCAGTTTCCAGGCTACCCATCAGTGTGGTTTCCATGGCCAGACGTTGCTCAGCGCCTTTAAGGAAATAGCCACCCATCATGGCCGAAGCTAGCAAGCGACCTAGATTCTCACGGCTAGTCGTGACAGAGACATCAAATCCTTCAGAGGGTAGACCACCCAGCATCGCAATGATGTTATGTTCCATTGCCTGCATGACATCACTTGATACCGGACGCGATAGCTGTGCCACTGTCTCTGTTTCCATAGACTGCACATATTGCATCAGAGAATTGCCCTGTACAGCAGCCCCACCCATAAATTCGGAATTTGTGTTGTTAAAAGACTCGTTAGTCATGATTGCCTCACTCAAAACGTGGCTGGTAGCGGCTGTTAGGTCTTTTGCCGCTGTAATGCCAATTTAACAAAGCCATTTGAATCCTCGTAGTGGGTAGAACCGAACTGCGAGGTGGGGATTTTCTCTGGAGAGACGTTGTATGCAATGTCTGTATATCAGAATGGAACCTATAGGTTACGAATGGGGAAATTGATTATTTCTCGATAGAAGAGTGAACAATTTCCTGAGCTTAGAAACTTTGCAATGGAGAATTGGCCAGATCATAAGGGCTATTTTCATGGCCCACTGCCCATTCCCTATTCCCCATTTCCTGACAATCCATATAGCTTTGACCGACATCGCTGCTATCTAAGCTACAATTGTTAAGGTTTTTTACGAAACATCACACCGCTAGTTCTGGAAGTTCCAACCCAATGAGCCTTCCCATCCGTAACGTTGCAATCATCGCGCACGTAGACCACGGCAAAACAACCCTGGTCGATTCTCTCCTTCAGCAGTCTGGTATTTTTCGGGAAGGTGAAGACGTTCCCACCTGTGTCATGGACTCCAATGACTTGGAGCGTGAACGCGGTATTACGATTCTTTCTAAGAACACAGCCGTTCACTATCAAGACACGCTGATCAACATTATTGATACCCCTGGTCACGCTGACTTTGGCGGTGAGGTAGAGCGCGTACTCGGTATGGTAGATGGCTGCATCCTGATCGTGGATGCGAATGAAGGGCCGATGCCTCAAACCCGCTTTGTGCTTAAAAAAGCATTGGAGAAAGGTCTACGTCCCATCGTGGTCGTGAATAAGATTGACCGCCCACGGGCAGAGCCCATGGGTGCCGTGGATAAGGTTCTGGATCTGTTTATCGAGCTGGGTGCTGATGACGATCAGTGTGATTTCCCCTATCTGTTTGCTTCTGGTTTGGCTGGCTATGCCAAAAATGAGCTAGAAGACGAAGATAAGGATATGCAGCCTCTATTTGAGGGAATTTTGCATCATGTTCCACCACCAGTCGGTGATTCTGACAAGCCTTTACAGTTGCAGGTCACTACCCTGGCTTATTCCGAATATTTAGGGCGGATTGTGATCGGTAAGGTTCACAATGGGACTATCCGTGCTGGTGAGCAGATTGCGCTAGTCAAAGAAGACGGCAAGATTGTTAAGTCTAAAATTTCGAAGCTGATGGGTTTTGAAGGCCTACAGCGCACTGACATTGAAGAAGCCACCGCTGGCAACATCGTTGCAGTCGCCGGTTTTGCCGATGCCAACATTGGTGAAACCCTCACATCTGCTGACAACCCCCAAGCCTTGCCGTTGATTAAGGTGGATGAACCCACGCTGCAGATGACGTTTGCCGTGAATGACTCCCCATTTGCAGGTAAAGAAGGTAAGTTTGTTACCTCTCGTCAGATTCGCGATCGCTTAATGCGCGAGTTGGAAACCAACGTAGCGTTGCGTGTGGAAGAAACCGATTCTCCCGACCGCTTTGGCGTATCTGGTCGTGGTGAGCTTCACCTAGGTATTTTGATTGAAACCATGCGTCGTGAGGGCTACGAGTTCCAAGTGTCTCAGCCGCAGGTGATTTTCCGTGAAGTCAATGGCCAGCCCTGTGAGCCCTATGAGCAGCTGGTGATGGATGTGCCTGAAGATGCTGTGGGCGGCTGTATGGAGCGCCTGGGTCAACGTCGCGGTGAAATGCAGGACATGATGGTGGACGGCAATGGCCGTGCCCAGCTTGAGTTTGTGGTACCTGCCCGTGGTCTGATTGGCTTCCGGGGTGAGTTTATGCGCCAAACCCGTGGTGAGGGCATCATGAACCATAGTTTCTTGGATTATCGCCCCATGTCTGGTGATGTGGGTGCTCGCCGCAACGGTGTGCTGATTGCCTTTGAGGAAGGTGTGGCCACGTTCTACGCATTGAAGAATGCTGAGGATCGCGGCATCTTCTTTATTGAGCCTGGTACTAAGGTGTACAAGGGCATGATCGTTGGGGAGAATAATCGGCCTCAGGATCTGGAGCTGAATATCTGTAAGGCTAAGCAGCTAACCAACCATCGGGCAGCGAGTGGTGATGAGCTAGTGCAGTTGCAGACACCCCAGGAAATGGGTCTAGAACGGGCGCTGGAGTATATTGCGTCGGATGAGATGGTTGAGGTAACGCCTGAGTCGATTCGTCTGCGCAAGATGCCGAAGAAGAAGCTAGCGAAGAAGCGTTAAGGGTTGGTCTGTAAGCGTCCCCTGAGCGGAGTCGAAGGGGATGTTGGCTTCGACTCCGCTCAGGCAACGGTGCTGCTCAGGCAACGGCTTCTCTGGGATGGTTACGGTTGGTAGATAAATTTGTGAAAATGCCCCGATGGTTGAGTGCCATTGGGGCTTTGTTGTGTCGCACAACTTACGATTTTTGTGCTCTCATATTTTTAGAATGAAATAGCTCTACTAGCATTAAAGAATCATGCGGTTTGGTTGATGTGTGCATTGAAAAAATTAGAGAAAAGCATTTCAAACCATATATTTGGTCATACTATGCCGCTGCATGAGTTCAAAAAAATTGTCCAAGGCACTACCCATAAACATCGTCACAATCTTGGAAAACTAACCGCCTCTGGTTTTGGTAGTGATGTTGATACTCTGTGTAATCACATTCGCTATCTCAGGGCAGGTAGTATTGGGCAATTGTTTTGGGATGAATCGTGGAAACAAGTTGTAACTGATGTAGCTGATCACATTGGTATTGAATGGTTAGCCACCCTCAAAGGACGACGCTGGAAACAATTAGAAACTCATGAAATTGAAACAGCTGTGGTCGCTAAGGTTTTTCAAGATATGTTCGACCGCCTGACTCTAGAGCAACAAGAGCAAGTAATTATGGAGACGCAGCGCAGTAGTAATGACCCCAGAGTAGAAGCTTTTTTACGTACAGGTAGTGTTATGACTGTTGCTAAGGTCAGTGGGTTTGGTGTGTATCTGATGGCCAGCACCGTACTTGGAGGGCTGACTAGCACTCTGGGTATTACTTTGCCTTTTGCTGTTTATATGGGAATGAGTCAAGCAATTGCCCTCGTGATTGGTCCAGTGGGTTGGTTAGCCCTTTTGGGCGGTCTCTCATTTACGCTTAACCAGCCCAACTGGAGTCGTCTTACTTTGGCCGTAGTTTATGTTTCAATGATTCGCAATTCTCCTGCGACAAAATAGCTCTGGTAGTAAAGTGAGCCAGTCATTTAAGGCTCTTGGTTGATTCCTGAAACTCTTTTGTGGAAGTGGTGCGAGATTGTCACTGACCTCGATAATCTCCAAACCAAAATCAACACCCTCCGCACCCTCCAACCCCAAACCGCCATCGAACTCGATGCCCTGCTCCCGCCATCCTCGACAAAGCCTTCAAAGGCCATGTCTAAAGACCTATCCACCCATCACCCAAATCCCATCACCCCACCGCTGAGTAAATTGCGCCTGTACTAGGCTTAAACCCAGGTTCCATAACGAGTTGAGGGTTCCTTATGGTTCAGGGGCGGGTAGCAAGCCCGATGAATTTTGAGGCTTTCCTGGATTGGTATCCAGACGATGGTTATCGGTATGAATTGATTGAGGGAGTTGTGGTTGAGATGTTGCCAACCGGTCCCCATGAAGATATCGGCGGCTTTTTGAGCGCAGAGTTCAATTTTGAAATTCGGCGCAATCAGTTGCCTTATTCGATTCCTCGTACTTGTCTAGTGAACCCCCATGCAGAAAAGTACCAAATTCGATGGTTTGTAGGGGGAGAAAAGTTGGTTTCTGGGGTATTTCCTGAGTTGGATTTGACTACAGATGCCGTATTTGCATCAGGGACTTAAATCTCATCTGGATCAATGCCGAGCGATCGCAACTTCTCTGCTAAAGCGTCAGCTCAGGTGAGATAACGGCCTTGGGGTTTCCTTCTTCGTAATAGACAAATAAATTGCCAGACACATAAACGCTGCCACGGCTTTTGAATTACAGTCTGGGGGCTTCAACGCCATAAAACCAATAATCGCGGGTAGCGTCACTTTCCGCTATTGGCTGGCCGTCGGACTCAGGATATGTAACGTTGTGTAGCGTAGAGCGGATATCTGGCATGGTTAAATCGCTCAGAAGCCATCTATGGTGTCATTAGTTTAACCTAATTACTTAGGGCATCCTGAAGCGCAGAAAGGCAGCCAATCGTTCTTTTCGGGCATAGTTGATGTTTTTATTAAAACGTTTATCTCATTGGATGGAAGCCAACTGGGTGACCCCTGCCTATAGTGGTTGGGTGTTGCTGGGGATTACGCTATGTTTTTTCGGCGCGGCAACTAACACCATGGCAGGTTGGCTGTATGTGATTAGTGGCATCATGATTGCCTTATTGTCGGTGTCGTCGATTTTGCCGCAGCGAGCGTTGCATGGGCTATCTGTGGCTCGACAAATGCCTCGACCTGTCTCGGCAGGAGAGGCTCTAGCGATGGTGGTGACGCTGAAAAATACCACTGCTTCCCCCAAGAATTTGCTCCAGATGCAAGACCTTGTACCTGCTAAGTTAGGGCCTAAGCCGACCCATGCCATTGCCAGTTTGCAGGCGCGATCGCAACACACTTGGCGTTACGAAATTCCGACTGAAAAGCGAGGTATTTATACCTGGCCTGATGTCCGTCTACGAACGGCGGCCCCTTTAGGATTGTTCTGGTGCAGTCGTTTGCATGCCGCTCACGCAAAGGCTGTCGTCTATCCTCAAATACTGCCCTTAGAGCGTTGTCCAGTCATCGACTCCTTGGGCGATGAAACAGGACGGCGGCAGCTGCAAAAAACGGCCATCAATGCCAGTGGCACGGAAGGTATCACTCGTGCTCTGCGCCCCTATCGCTGGGGTGACCCCACTCGATTAATCCACTGGCGCACCAGTGCCCGCTACGGAGAACTGCGGGTGCGGGAGCTAGAGGTGTTAACCAGTCACCAGAGTTTAATTATTGCCTTAGATACCTCTGAGTCATGGGATATTGATAGTTTTGAACGAGCCGTAATCGCAGCAGCATCACTCTATCACTATGGTCAGCGCCAAGGTCTGGCGACTCAGTTTTGGAGTTCCAGGACGGGGCTAGTGCATGATTCAACAGCGGTTTTGACGGTGTTGGCAGGCATTCAACTAAACGATGTCGGTAATCAAAAATTGCCAGCCCCACCCATCATATGGCTGACAGCGCAAGCGGGTAAACAATTGCCCCGCAACAGCGCTGAAGTTTTGTTTTTATCAAAAACTGCCGCCCACTCTAGTGAGTATCTTCCCAATGAAAGCGAGATTTCTGGCTTGGTGATTAATCCTGTCGATGATCTACAACAGCAATTACAAAATAATCTGAATGCCAGTCCAACAGTTTAAAAAGCGCCTTCATTACTCATATGCCCAGGCGAATGGACGATGGATTGTAGTTTGATATGTCAGATCTGGCGGCTCTTTTCTGGAGATTCTTTTCAACTAAGAGTCTCTTTCGTAGGTTCTTTTCTTTGATAATTTCTTGTATAGCGTTCCTATTTGATTGGTGAGAATGTTCCATACATATGCATTTTGGGAAAGTCAAAGAGTTCCAGGGCACAAAACTGCTCAAA
>NZ_QXHD01000004.1:4746319-4754196 GCF_011009555.1 Adonisia turfae CCMR0081
GGTGGGGGTCGACCCTGGCTCGGTAGTTATGACCTGGTTGCAATTTATAATCAAGCTTTCGATGCTAGCGAAGTTGCACAGAACTATCTTGCGGGTGCTGATAGTTCTGTGCCTGTCGGCTTTTAAGAATGCTTCAGGGCATTTCCATAGCGATCAAGGATGATGATATCTGGGCCGATAGCGCATATCTTTCGATAGCGATGATCACGGCTTAGATGGTCATGGTCATGGCAACTGTGCGATCCGATAGCAAGCTCATCAAGGCGGTACCTGTACAAACCTCATGTGCTCGATCCTATCGCTATGGAGGGTTCTTAATGGCCTGGGCGTAGGAATTCTGGGGTTTTAGGGTTTAGAGTGAACCGACATCGATGTCCTGAATGGTGGGATTGGCATCATGCCACTATCACTATTCAGGGCTCGAATTGTTGCAACTTAGATCAGCGCAGGCTGTTTCCACCAAGTTCTCTGGCACATTTGTCCTATTCATGACCGGCAAGGCTTTAAGTATGCTGAAGCAAGTGCTGCTGAGCTAACGGCACAACTGTTATTTAATGATTTTGTCAATAGTGATTGATGGCGTTGTAAAAAGTTGTTGTGAGAACAATCTACCTGAACATGAATTTTATGTAAGTATTTCGATGGATTTTGCCTAAAAGAGGACTGTTAAGGCTGTAGTAGATGAAAAAGTTGGGTAGTGAAAGCCTCAGTTTTAAAGACTATGTATAGTTCTGTTGAGATTCTTACCGATCTTTTGTTGAGGTGGATGTTCTTTTTGTAGAATTTTCGGCAATTTGTTCAAATGAGTGCACAAGCTACATAGTAAAGCAACCGCTACATACGTAAATTTATTTGCCCTCCAGCAGGAAACTATTGTTAGGACTTCTTAGTCACTAAAGTAGGTTGGGCATTATCACTACAGTGTTTTTTCGGAAAGCTGTTTGCTAATTGCTCTAGCAGTATGAGAGGCTAAAACTTTAGTCTGCCACTACTGCTTGGGGACTATTGTTGCTGTGCTTGTGTGGGTATGTATGTATTCTCATCGGTTCTTTATTATCCCATTAAGTTTATTCGATGAGTTCATGCAAGGCACGGAGTGACTATTACAGCAGTGGTATAACGCTATTGGAATGGTTGTTCAGGTGTCATCTCCCTTCACCAACAGGCCTTCAGGTTGACAGGCAAATAGTTCCTTGTATAGGACATTTGAATGATTGTTCTTGTCTTCGACCTCAGTTGTGAATGTTTTTGTATTAGTCGTAAGGTAGCCTTCTGGAAAATCATGCAGTACCAAGCTTCTGTCGTCACTTCAGACCATAATTTCAAAGACTCTTATACAAATGTATCTGCCCTAACTACCGATAAAGTGCCTAAGGTCAATATATTAGACGTTGAGATTGACAACCTTTCCCGACAGGAGCTATTAGAGCGTTTAGACGCCCATGGCGGAGTTGTGGTTACACCCAATGTGGATCACTTGATGAAGCTGCAACACGATACAGACTTTCGTGACGTGTACAAGGCTGTGGACTATCGCGTTTGTGATAGCAAGATCCTGATGTATGCGGCTCAATTTTTAGGTACGCCCATATGTGACAAAATCTCAGGCTCTGACTTGTTGCCCTGGTTTTGTGATTATCACCGCGAAAATCCTGACGTGAAAATTTATTTGTTGGGTGCGGCTCCTGGTGTTGCCAAGCTGGCTCAGCAGCGTATTAATGAGCGTATTGGGCGTGATATTATTGTTGAGGCTCACTCACCTTCCTATGGCTTTGAGAAGAACCCTGAGGAGTGCGAAGCAATTATAGAGCGCATTAATGCTTCGTCTGCGAATGTCTTAGTTGTTGGTGTTGGTGCGCCTAAGCAAGAAAAGTGGATTGTGAAGCACAGAGAGAAACTATCCACCATTAAGACATTTTTGGCAGTCGGTGCAGCTATCGATTTTGAGGCAGGTCATAAGCCTCGTTCTCCTGAGTTTGTGACTGAGTTGGGTCTTGAGTGGTTGTACCGAACAATGTCTGAGCCTAAGCGTCTGTGGAGACGTTATTTGATTGAAGATATGCCTTTCTTTGGTATGGTGTTTCAACAGTGGTTAGCTAAGCGAAAGAAGCGAAAGTCAGTTTAAGTGTATTGTCAGAAAGCATTTGGAGGCTACGCCTAACTGCTACGTACTAATGCCATTTCATCACGATAAAGCCCTGAAATGTCTACAGACATTTCAGGGCTTTTCTCTATTTTGTTAGATATAGCGCACTGCTGGATGAATATCTCCAGAGGGAAGGTTGTGCCAATCTAGATGTTCTGTTGTTATTTTCTGTTTTTTGAGAATGTTGTTGAGGAGATGGGGCAGTGGAAATGAGTTATAGCTCTTCTATGTATGCATCCTGGCCTTGGAGGTTTCGTAATGATGGAGAGTTGCGGTCAATAATATACGGGAATTGACCTGTTACTAAGGGGACAATAAGTCGGCTGGTGTGAGGTGCTTCGAGGGCATATAGCATGGCTTGGGCGGTTGCGATCGCACCCTCTCCTTGCCAGCGTGTTAACCAAACATGAACTTGATCTGTTGTGGATTTATCTTCTGTAGGTATCGAGGAGACGGCAAACATATTATTGCCGGGATCGATCACCATCCGCTGGGAAATACCTGTTTTGAGAACAGAAAATGCCTGGGTAGTTACGGTCGCTTTGACAGTGTTTTCTGTTAAGCTGCCAGCACTTTGAGCATCACCCCAGATCAGTAGCTTATCGCCTACTTGAGAATCTACGTGACCTTGGGTTGCTGTCACAATAGCCAAAACAACAGGGCCTTGGGACAGTTGATTTAAGAGGCAAGAAAACAATTCTAGTGAAGACGTTTTGGGATTAACCGTCATCTGAGTCATAGATAAAAAAGCTCTCTCGTTAGCAGAGCGCTACTATTGTGTGGGCGATTGGGACGGATTAGTCTATCTAAGCTAAGGCGAAACGTAAAGATATATTATGGCAATCATCCTTAAAAAAGACATCCTTTGTTCTGTTACAAGGGACAGTTAAAAAAGGTGACCTTACCGTTCCCTTTATAGTTTTCAAGTTGATTATGGGACAGACAGCAAAAAAAATTGGCATTATTGGCGGCGGTCAACTGGCCTGGATGATGGCCGCTGGCGCTAAAACTTTAGATTTGAGTTTGATCATTCAAACGCCAGAGCAATCTGATCCCGCCGTTGCCATTGCTGATCATGTGGTTTTTGGGGCAGTGGCTGACGCCGATACAACGGCTATCCTGGCCAAGCATTGTGATGTCATTAGTTTTGAAAACGAGTTTATTGATCTACCAGCGCTGCAACTCCTTGAGAAGCAGGGCACTCAGTTTTATCCTCAGCTGAGCTGTTTGGAACCATTGTTAGATAAATATGATCAGCGGTTGTACTGTCAGAGTTTGGGGTTGCCCTCTCCTAAGTTTGTCGCGCTAAACTCAAAGGCCGATCTGCCCCAATTGGAAACTAGCGTTGCTACTGTTGGATTCCCTTTGGCCCTCAAAACCCGTCGCCATGGATATGACGGTCAAGGCACCTTTATTTTGCAAGACCTGGATGCTGTCAAAGCTACCTGGGCAAAACTCGGCTATCAGCCAATTCTATTAGAGGCCTTTGTAGCATTTGATCGAGAACTGGCAGTTATGGCCGCCCGTTCTCAGACGGGTGAAATCGCCCTCTATCCTGTGGTTGAATCCCAGCAAATTGATCAGGTCTGCCGCCGTGTGATTGCACCAGCAGATGTTGGCGATCCCGTGTGTCAGCAAGTGGCTCACATTGCCACTACGTTATTAACTCAGCTTGGCGTAATTGGTATGTTTGGGATTGAGCTATTCCTAACCGCTGATGATCGCGTTTTGATTAATGAGATTGCCCCCCGTACCCATAATTCGGGGCACTACACTCTGGATGCTTGTGTGACGTCCCAATTTGAGCAACAGCTACGGGCAGTGAGTGGACTATCACTGGGCTCGTCTGATCTTAAATGCTCTCAGGCTCTGATGATCAATCTTCTTGGATTTGAAAGTTCCACATCAAACTATAGAGAACAGCGGGGGGCTTTAGCCGCATTGCCGAATGCCCAAGTCTATTGGTATGGCAAAGGGGAATCTCGTCCGGGACGAAAATTAGGTCATGTCACGGTGACATGCGATCGCGTCTATACCCGTGATCAGCTCAACCAACTCATTCATCAGATAGAAGCTCTCTGGTATCCCGAATCCCCTTAAAACGTGGGGACGTTCCATGGAACGTCCCCACGTTTTTGGGTTCTATTTGAAATAGTGATTGAGGTGAGGAAAACCGCTCAATCATCTCTATCGATCAACCCTTGTCGATTTACCAGGACAGTTGGTTATGATGACTCTAGTTTCACTACGGCGTTGGTGACTGCCAACAATGTTTCTTGATCTATGCTTTTCACTTAAGGGCATCGAACAGGATCGCGGTGGCAGTATACCGGGCTTGTACCCGGAAACTATAAATCGCGACCACGGGCCCACCTGGATTTTCCAGGTCAAAAACTGAGGTAAGACGGCGTTGCGGTGAAACTTTTAAGATTTGAAAAGCTCTTGGTCGTTAGATCAAGAGCTTTTTGCTGTGGGGTTCACTATCCGGTAGTATTATTGATACTGTTGGTGGGTACAAATATACTATCCCATGGTTCAATACACGATTCCTCAAAGTCCCGAAAATGTATTGATCACCGTTTCTGGACGTGATTCGGCAAAAGCCCGTGAAAAGGCAATGGATCAGCTTCTAGAGATGATGGGCGATGGTAAGCTAACGGCTGATTTAGATGACGGCTTTACCCCAAAGGATTTTATTGAAGTGAAAGAACAAAAGACAGAACCCACCGCTGAGGAAAATGCAATTGTTGATGCGGTGCAGATCCTGAGCAGCTTGGCTAACTTAAAAATTAAGGTGCAAGGATCCCGCAGTGAAGCTTTGAAAGTGAGAGAACTAGTAGATTTACTGTTTACTGATGATGTCATTACTGATGAGCAGCTGGAAGAATTAAAGAATGGTTTTAAGGTGCTTAAAACCTTTGCCCAAAGTAATTTGCGCTATCGTGATGCGCGAGCTAGTGCAGAAGAAGCTCGAAAGGTATTGGATGAAGCCCTTGGTAAATAGGGGATGAAAATTAACGGTGTAGAGGCGTTACATGCACCGTCTCTACATTGTTTTTCCCCTCTAAATACGGCCTAAGGGTAAAGGCGATCGCTATCGTTATCAATAAAGTAAAGACGCCCATGGCCAGCAATGTGAGATTGAGGTTGGTCGCCTTCTGGAACGGTGATCACTCGGAATACATAGATGCCATCGAAGCGTGGATTACGTTGTGGACGTAAGCCGATGGTTACTTGTCTGCCTGGCGTAACGGGCGGATTAAATTCTACCGTCACAGCTTTGGTGTCTTCGTTGACGGAAATATTGCCCAAACCTAGTTCACTTCTCTCGTCTCCGGCTGTTTCTGAAAAGGCTACGGTCTGATCTAGTCGATAGGGTTGGAGATGGCGGGTTAGATTTTGGGGCTCAATCACCACACGTTGCAAGGCGGCATCTGCATTGGCAGGCAGATCGAGGGTAAAGAAATACGTGGCATTACGACGCATGACTGAGTCGTTGGTCGTAAACGCATTGAGGAATTGAGGGGGTTGTAAAAAAGCCGTGGTGCCGTTGGCTAACTCAACAGCCTGGGCGGTGTGGGTTAATGCTATTGCTGCGATTGTGCCGATTGATAGCGCTAACCACCTAGTTTTCATGACTCAGTCCTTCAATGTTGATACCCTTATTTTGGAAAATTTTATTGGAATTGTGGGGATGGCCTGATATAACCAAGGCTGGCGATTTATGGCGGAAGCCATAATAGTGGATAGGTTCGGTGTTCCATAGGTTTGAGTATGACGATGTGTTACGGCCCTGAATTACTAGCGCCAGCAGGCACATGGGACTGTGCTAAAGCTGCAGTGGAGAATGGTGCCGATGCGATTTATTTTGGCCTGGATCGGTTTAATGCGCGAATGCGATCGCAAAATTTCACCGAAGCCGACCTGCCCGAACTCATGGCATTTCTCCACAGCCGTGGTGTGAAGGGCTACGTCACTTTTAACACGCTGATTTTTCCTGGCGAACTAGCAGCAGCAGAACGCTACCTGCGCACCATGATTTCTGCGGGGGTGGATGCGGCCATCGTTCAAGACGTGGGCATGTGCCGACTAATTCGCCATTTATCCCCTGACTTTCCGATTCATGGCTCTACCCAAATGACGGTGACCTCAGCAGCGGGGGTGGAGTTTGCCAACAATCTTGGAGCCCAGTTAGTTGTTCTTGCAAGAGAATGTTCTCTTAAAGATATTGAGAAAATACAACAACAAACAAAAGATATTGCATTGCCGCTAGAGGTGTTTGTTCATGGAGCTCTATGTGTTGCTTATTCAGGGCAATGTTTGACTAGTGAATCTCTCGGTGGACGGTCAGCCAACAGAGGTGAATGTGCCCAGGCCTGCCGTATGACCTACGATATGAAGGTTGATGGAGAACTTGTCGATCTAGGAGATAAGCAATATCTTCTCAGCCCTCAAGATCTCTCTGGACTGCCTGTGTTGCCAGATTTAATTAAGTCTGGGGTGAGCTGTTTGAAGATAGAAGGACGATTGAAGGCCCCAGAATATGTTGCCAACGTTACCCGTGTTTATCGTCAAGCATTAGACCGGGCGTTGCAGACGGTCTCTCCAGCGATCGCAACAGAAAAGGTATCTCTGAAGCTAGGTAATCGACCCATTTCCTATCAGCCAACGGCAGATGAACGCTATAACCTGGAGATGGCCTTTTCCCGGGGTCTGTATACAGGCTGGTTTCGCGGTATCAATAACCAGAAATTAGTCCATGCCCGGTTTGCTAAGAAGCGGGGAGTATACCTGGGGGATGTGGTGCGGGTGACCAGGCAGCAGGTGGAGCTACGGCCCAAGGTACCGGTTAAGGCTGGGGATGGCATTGTGTTTGACTCTGGGCATCCCGATACGGACCAAGGTGGGCGGATTTATGGGGTGGAAGATCGGGGGCGTACTGTCTGTCTGAGCTTTTCTAAGCACGGCATTGATTTGCGTCAGGTTAAACCGGGCTATAAAGTTTGGAAAACCTCTGACCCAGAGCTAGATAAGGTCCTACGCCAGAGCTACAGCGGTGAGCAGCCCCAGGTTCAGCAGCCCATTGATATCGAAGTGCATGGTGTGGAGGGAGAGCCGGTGGTTGCGATCGCCACCGATCCCCAAGGCCACATTGCCAGGGCTACATCTGCAAAGCGGCTGGAATTGGCTCGTAATCAGCCTCTGACGTCTGAAAAGTTGGTACAACAACTTTCTCGGTTAGGGAACACTCCATTTCAGTTAGGTGCTTTGACTAACTATCTGGCGGCAGGGCTGATGGTGCCAGTGAGTGAGCTGAATCGCCTACGTCGGGATTTGGTGGAGCAATTGTTGGAGCAGCGGATGCAGCCGCAGGCTTGGAAGCTGGAGGTAACGCATACCTATGGGGATTTGTTGCCGGGGGGGTTGGGGTGCGGCAGGGCAGAGCAATTGGTGGAGGCGTCGGGTGTCGGGGTTTCGGAACAATCTGCGGGTTTGTTGGGTTTTGGGGACTCAATCCAACCTACGTTACTGCCTCTTGTTCGTAATTTTGCTCAACTTCGGGCGGTTTTGGCGGCGGATATTACGACGGTTTATTGCGAGCTGGAAAACCCGGTGCGCTATCGGGACGCAGTGGCGCTTTCCCGTGAGCTGAATCCTAAGGCCCAAATCTATGTTGCTCCACCTCGGATTACCAAGCCAGGCGAACAATACATTCTCAAACAGGTGCACC
>NZ_QXHD01000004.1:4754206-4769811 GCF_011009555.1 Adonisia turfae CCMR0081
AAAAACAGGATGCTTAAATCAGTAGGAGTGCCCACCATGATAAAAGAGGCTGTGACAGCATCAGCGGCAACAACATCTAAAGCCAAAGGCTCGGTCAACGTGGAAGGAATTTCGATGATCTTTAATCGAAAGGGCCACTCCACCCAGGTTTTAGATTCGGTCAATTTACACATAAAGCCGGGGGAACTAGTTTGTCTTTTAGGCCCCTCAGGATGTGGTAAATCCACGCTGCTGAATATTATTGCCGGTTTTATCAAACCCACGGCTGGCTATGTCATGGTCGATCAAAAACAAGTTAGAAAACCAGGGGCCGATCGAGGGTTTGTCTTTCAGCAGTATTCGTTACTCCCCTGGAAAACAACCTATCAAAATGTTGAGTTTGGTCTAAAGATTAAGGGTATCCCCAAAGCAGAACGAGAGGATATGGTGGGAGAATATCTAAATCTAGTGGGGCTGGGCAAATATCGCAATGCCTACCCCAGACAGCTTTCGGGTGGAATGCAGCAGCGAGCCAGCATTGTTAGGGCCTTGGTTAATTCACCCTCAGTATTGTTGATGGATGAGCCCTTTGCAGCCTTAGATGCTCAAACTCGTCACATGATGCAGGAGTTATTGCTCAATATCTGGGAGACATTAAAAACTACGGTCATTTTTGTTACCCACGATATTGAAGAAGCGGTCTTTTTGGGCGATCGCATTTTTGTGATGGGCGTACAGCCAGGTCGTATCAAAGCAGAGTTGGATATTCCCCTAGTGAGGCCCCGCCATGTTGATGACATACTAACGCCAGAGTTTAGTCAGCTTAATCGTCAGGTCTTTGAATTAATTCGAGAAGAAACGCTGAAGAGTATGGAGACTCACTAGGAAATAAAATCAACTAGATTCATAGTAATTGAATGTACAGACGTTCCATGGAACGTCTCTCCAACATCTGGGTATTTTTATCCCCTACAACCACACATGCTTAACCTTACCAGCCTAACTACGTTGGTTGGCCTTGCTTTGGCAACTGGAATAGCCTTCCTGGCAACAGGACTACAACAGCTGCCAGGCTTAGGATTATTGAGTCCCTTAATTTTAGCGGTCCTATTGGGTATTCTGGTCAAAAATACCGCTGGAGTTCCCAAAGTCTGCCAGCCAGGCATCACCTTTTCGCTCAAACGCATTTTACGGCTAGCGATTATTTTACTGGGACTACAGCTGAGTGTGTTCCAGCTGATCCAGGTTGGTCCCGTCGGGTTAATGATTGTCGCTGCCACCGTTGGTTCTACTTTTGTATTTACCTGTTGGTTAGGGCGTCATCTGGGCGTTAGCCGTAAGCTAGCCCATCTAATTGCAGCAGGCACTTCAATCTGCGGCGCATCGGCTGTAGTTGCTACAAATACTCTCCTAGAGGGACAAGACGAAGATGTAGCCTATGCAATTACGATCGTGACAGTGTTTGGCACAATTTCGATGTTGCTTTACCCTATACTCTCAACGATGCTCCAGCTCACGCCAGTCGCTTTTGGTGTATGGTCTGGAACGTCTATTCATGAGGTGGCTCAGGTAGTAGCAGCAGCCTTTCAACAGGGAGATGTTAGTGGTGAGTTAGCCACTGTGGCCAAGTTAGCACGGATGTTATTTCTAGTCCCGATTATGCTGACGCTGAGATCTATCTCAATGGGATCAGATCTTACCCATCGTCTGCGTGTTTCCTCTTTTAAATCCAGGCAGTTACCCGTTCCATGGTTTATTGTAGGCTTTGTAGTACTCATTGGCATCAATAGTCTAGATCTGTTCCCTCCAGCCTTAAAAGATAGTTTAATTCAAGGCAATAAATTTCTGTTAACTCTTTCACTAGCTGCCATGGGGTTAGAGACAGATCTCCTGAAGATGAAACAAACTGGTCTCAAACCACTTTATCTAGGGGGAGCCGCATGGTTCTTTATTTCACTGCTGAGTCTGGGGTTAATCAAGGCCTTTTATTGAGTAGATAGCCCAAAGTAAACGTTTCTATATACCGCTGGTTTCGACTTCACTCAACCAGCTAAATTAGAGACTCCGCTAATCAGCTAATTTAGAGAAGATGAGGGCTGAGCGGATTCAAAGCCCGGATTGATGGATAGTTTTTTCCATCCACTTAATTTCCTAGAAGGAGTTTATAGCCGTCTCTAAAAATTCAGGCTGTATCCAACTATTGACATCAATCTCACCCAGTTGCTCATTACCTGGAACGACTTTGAGTTGTTGGATATGATCTGTAATCCAGTCCGTGCGAATTTGCGTTTCTGGGAAAAACAGTCCCGTGCGATTTGACTGTTGGTAATCAAGGGTTTTAGAAACAATTTCAGGATCTAGCCTGACCCAATTACTGACCAGGGAAAGAGCACTCGGTGTGTTGATATACCAATGCTGAGCGGCAATCAAGGCCTTTAAATAAGCAACCACTAGTTCTGGATGCTGTTCAGCAAAGGACTCTCTAACAACAATCCCATGGAATGTCGGTAATTCTGTCAAATCAGGGGCATCAACTAGACGCCTGAACCGACCATGATGGCTGGCAATTTCATGGAGAGGAGCAAAATAGGCATAGCCATCAGCCCGATCATTACGGGGGGTGAGGCGATCAATGCTCAGGTTATCAATTGAGTTTAAGGTGACTTTATGGAGTAGATTGGCCTGGAACAGCGTACGCATCACCATTCCGTGGGCAGATGATGCAAAGGGAACGGCAAGTACTCGATTTCGTAAATCATCTAAGCTACTTAGGGAAGAACGACCAGGAACAATAATGGTATTCCCTGTCCCATCAGGGTTGCTGGCAACAAAGCTAACTAATCGAGTTTTGGTAGCAGAAGACGAGTTACTCTCTGAGGTGAGACTGTCGGCCAAACCACTGAGTAACAAAGGGTAATCTCCTAAAATACCGATGTCTAGCTGTTGGGTTTGCAGACCTTTGGCAATGGGAGCTCCCGAAGTAAAGTCATGCCATTTAATTTGATAGTTTGTCTTGCTGTACTGACCGCTTCTGGGCAAAAAATGTTCGAGTAGTCCCAATCGTTGAATAATCACCCCCGCAGTTACCGTTTGTATGGTTTTGTTTTGGGTACCGATAGCCAGCGTCAAGGTTTCTGAAGAGGCTCCGTGGGCCTGGCGTAGCCATAGGCTAGGGGATTGTAAGTGGGCCGTCGTAGCCGATTTGGAGAATGATTTCTGTGCTCTAATCCGCTGAGCCCATTCAGACTCTTTGGAGACCAGCTGAATAAATTGTTGTAGGGGTTCAGTGGGTTGGATTTCGGCGCGATGTTTTTGGGCGTGGCGTGGGGTAACCCTGGAGAGTCGTTTAGGCGTTAGCATAAACAGCTGATAATCCAGAGCAAACTCCTGCAAGGGAATGGTAACCAAGAGCTTGGCTTGACGTTCTGTTTGAAGCTGTAAACTGGAGCCAAAGCCTAGGTAGTGCCCTTGGGTCAAAAATGTGCTTAATAAGCTAGCCGATTGGACAAACTCTCGGTGGGCAAAGTCCGAGAGGTGCATACCCAACTCTGCAAGCCTTGCTTCTAAAGCCACTCGCCCTGGTGTACCCGCACCTGGAAATACCCATGCTTCTGAGGTTAGATCGCGCAGGCTCAGCCATTGGCACGGGGCTAGCCGATGGTCAGCAGCTACCATCAAGAAATATTGAAAACTATCAATGGGCAATGAGTCTATTTCATCAAATTCACTGAGATTTGTCTCGGCAAAACCAATTTCAATCTCTCCCAATGTGATGGCTTGATGTAGCTGTTGCGATGTGTCAAAGGGCAAACATTTCAGCTCGATATCAGGATATTTCTGACGATACTTAAACAGGATTTTAGATAACCATCCGCTAGCAATACTGACAGTACAGCCAACTTTTAAACGGCTATATTTTCCCTGTTTAATTTCATTAATTTCATTGATTAAACGACTCTCTAACGCCAGTAAACTAGGGCCTGCTTCGAGTAAATAGCTGCCCACCGTGGTTAGCTTTATTTTGCGACCAAGCCGATGAAATAGATCGACACCCAGGTTGGCCTCCAGAGACTTAATTTTAGCGCTCACAGCAGGCTGGGTCAGGTTTAGAGCATCTGCTGCTTCGGTAAAGCTTAGGTAGCGTGCGACCTCTAAAAAGACTCTTAAATGATAAATTTCCACAACAAAATCGCTAGCGAACTAGGCGACGATTTAAAGGCCTACTGTAAGGCTCGATCAGGTAACCAAATCAATCAAATTTGGCACAAGTAACCTCTCTAATTAGTCTCTTAATTACCTAAGTTAATGGCCGTACAGCTCAACATATTATTTCTGATTTTTATGAGTATATAAAAAAGTTGAATCGAAAAACAGTGCTTTTTGATACAAAGGATCTTGAGGCGATCACTGAGTCTCTTTAGAATAAGGATAACGGACATGGAAAAGTATGCATATTTCTAAACAACGCCATCTTAACGAAGCCATGTTCGACACTTGAGATTTTTAGATTAGACCGCGAGTTTTCTATAGAAACCACACCGCTGAAGCCATGGCTTAAGAAAGTACTAGCTAATGCTTGCTTTTGATGAGCCTCCAACCGGTTGAGGTTTGATCACCTTATTGGAAATGAGGACTTTTGTGTGAATACTCAGCATCTGCAAACAGACTTTTTAGTGATTGGTGGAGGTACCGCCGGTACGATGGCGGGTATCAAGGCCAAGCAGGCTAACCCCGATGCCGATGTTTTAATCCTTGAGAAAGCTAATATTCGTCGTAGCGGTGCGATCTCAATGGGCATGGATGGCGTCAACACCGCCGTGATCCCCGGCAACTCCACCCCAGAACAATATGTGAGAGAAATAACCATCGCCAACGACGGCGTTTTAGAGCAAAAAAATGTTTACCAAACCGGGCGCTGGGGATTTGAAGTCATCCAAGAGCTGGAAAGCTGGGGTGTTAAATTTCAAAAAGACACTGAAGGTAACTACGACCTCAAACAGGTACACCGCGTGGGCAAGTACGTACTGCCCATGCCCGAAGGAAAAGATTTAAAAAAGATTCTTTCTCGCCAGGTTAAACGCCATAAGGTGCGGGTCACCAACCGGGTAATGGCCACGCGAGTCATGGTAAAAGAAGGGCGGGTGATTGGAGCCGTCGGCTTCGATGTGCGCCAGGGAGACTTTGTTGTTATCCAGGCAAAGGCCGTGGTGCTGTGTACCGGGGCCTGCGGTCGCCTGGGGCTACCGGCCTCCGGGTATCTCTATGGTACCTACGAGAACCCCACCAATGCGGGGGACGGCTATTCCATGGCCTACCACGCCGGAGCAGAGCTGACCAACATTGAATGTTTTCAGATCAATCCTCTGATCAAAGACTACAACGGTCCCGCCTGTGCCTATGTGGCCAGTCCCTTTGGGGCCTACACCGCCAACGCCGAGGGAAATCGCTTCATCAGCTGCGACTATTGGAGTGGCCAGATGATGTTGGAAACCTGGAAAGAGTTGAACTCTGGTAAGGGGCCGGTACACCTGAAGATGTATCACCTGGATGACGACACCATTTCCGAAATTGAGCGGGTGCTCTGGTCCAATGAACGCCCCAGCCGTGAGCGTTTCCATGAAGGACGAGGGGAAGACTACCGCACCAACGGGGTGGAGATGAACATTTCAGAGATCGGTCTTTGCAGTGGCCACAGCGCCTCCGGCGTTTGGGTCAGTGACAAGGCTGAAACCACCGTGCCCGGTCTCTACGCCGCTGGTGATATGGCCAGCGTGCCCCACAACTACATGATTGGAGCCTTTGTTTCTGGACGCCTGTCCGGCATCAATGCCATGGAGTATGTACAAGGCCTAGAGCATGTGGACCCCGACCCAGAGTTTCTCGCAACAGAAAAAGCTCGCATCTATGCCCCCTTGGATCGCCCCGATGGCGTGCCTCACACCCAGGTGGAGTATAAGCTACGTCGCTATGTGAATGATTATCTACAGCCGCCCAAATCTCCTACCAAGATGGATATTGGTCTTGCGGCCTTTGAGCGGTATCACGAAACCCTGGATTTGATGGGAGCCCGAGACCCCCATGAGCTGATGCGCTGTATGGAGGTTCACTTTATCCGAGACTGTGCCGAAATGGCGGCCCGGGCATCGCTTTATCGTAAGGAGAGTCGTTGGGGACTGTATCACTATCGTCTGGATTATCCTGAGAAAAATGATGAGGAATGGTTCTGTCATGTGAACTTAAAGAAAACAGAATCGGGCAAGATGGAAATGTTTAAGCGCTCGGTAACTCCTTATATTGTGGAGGTGGATCTTCAGCAGGAAGTGTATGACGTGGCGGTACGGTAGGGATCCTTTGTAGAGGCGTTCCATGGAACGCCTCTACAAAGGACGAAAAATTTCTGTTCTTTAATTGAGAAACCCATCTATGGCTCTAACCACCCAGCGTGTTGATGTCCCAGTAATTGTGGACGAATCTAAATGTCTCGAAAAATGTACGGCCTGCATCGAAGTCTGCCCCCTGGATGTGTTGGTAAAAAACCCCGAGACGGGCAAAGCCTATATGAAATACGACGAATGTTGGTTTTGCCTTCCCTGTGAGAAAGAATGTCCCACCAATGCCATTACTGTTCAGATTCCGTTTCTACTGCGTTAGGGAGAAAAACTCACCATGGCCCATACCGACCTTGATCCAGAAGTGGTGCAGTGGGTAGAAATGTTGCGATCGCAAGACCTCAACGACCGTCTGGTTGCTGCCAAATCACTACAGCACCTGGGCGATGAAGATGCCATTGACGCCTTGATCCAGAGCTTGAATGATGAGAGTCCGAGGGTTCAGGAGATTGCCGTAACCGCTCTTTGGGAAATGGCAAACCCAGTGGTTATCCCGCCGCTGTTGGACTGTTTAAGGTCTGACCATGAACCCGAGGTGCGCGAAGAGGCCCTATCTGCCCTGAAAGAACTGGTCGCTCCTGACGATTTACTCAAGCTGTTGGATGCGATTCAAGTCGATGACGAAAATGTGCAGCTGAATGTGCTGATCCTGCTGCGCAAAATTCACGATGCCCAGGCGTTGCCCTATATTCTGCCGTTCTTTGAGTCTGAGAATCCGGTACTGCGGGAGGCCTCTGTTGTTACCCTGCGGTATCTAAACCAGGTGGTGCGCTGTGAGCCTGCCCTCGCCCTGGCCAAAGATACTAATGATGAGGTCAGACGTTCGGCTATTTTGACCCTGGGGTATTTGAGTGATGAGACTGTGGTGCCGATGTTGTGTAGTGCGATCGCACATGACCCAGATTGGCAGGTGCGGCGTAACGCGGCCCAGTCCCTCGACCTCCATGCCACCACTGCGGCCACACCAGCCCTGACCCAGGCATTGGCCGATGACCACTGGCAGGTGCGCAAATTTACCGCCCGTGCCCTACAGAAAGTTGCCACCAATGAGACCATTCCCATACTGATCAAAGCCCTTTCTGACGAGTATTCCGATGTGCGACGCGATGCCGCCATTGCCCTGGGTAATTTGGGTAATCCTGAAGTCTTACCAGCCCTAAAACAAACTCTCGATGACCCAGATCGGGATGTCCAGATTTTCTCTCAGCGGGCCATTCAAAAGATTCAGGATCAGCTAGCGGAAGCGTCCAATGCCTAACCATGATTCTCCCTTTGTTCGTGCCCCTCACCAGTCCCCCGATGCCATCCCCGATAGCCCGGTGATAGCCATCCGTAAACAGGCGGCTATTCGATGTCTCAAGCAGGTGGTTGAACCGATTCTCAACAAAAACATTGTTGATCTAGGCATGGTGCGAAACCTGCGAGTGGTGGATAACTATGTGTATCTGAAGCTTTATATCGGTGTCCACCAACATGACCTTAAGGAGCAAGCTCAGTTAGCCCTGGGAGATTTAGATTGGTGTCAAAAAGCCTACATTCAGATTTGCACAATTCCTGGCGTGCGCACGACACTGGCCGTATCCAGTGGCAAGGGAGGTGTTGGTAAGTCCACCACCGCTGTGAATCTAGCCGCTGCCCTGACAAAAACTGGGGCTAAGGTGGGTCTGCTCGATGCTGACATCTACGGTCCCAATGTGCCCCAGATGTTGGGACTTGCTCAAACTACGGTTGAGGTGATTGACACACCGGAGGGGCAGCGCTTCAAACCATTGGAGGCCCATGGTATAAAGGTCATGTCGGTGGGACTGTTGGCAGAGCCTGACCATCCTTTAGCCTGGCGTGGTCCCGTCCTCCATAAGATTATCACCCAGTTTATCCAGGAGGTGGATTGGGGAGAGTTAGACTATCTTTTAATTGATCTGCCCCCCGGTACCGGCGATGCCCAGATTACCATTATTCAAGAAAGCCCCATCTGCGGCGTGGTAATGGTAACAACGCCGCAACAGGTGGCAGTCTCAGACGTGCGACGCAGTATCCACATGTTTCGTCAGGTGGGCGTGCCCGTCCTCGGTCTGGTGGAGAATATGAGCTACCTGCTCTGTGGCTGTTGTGGGGAGCGCACATCAATTTTTGGTAGCGGTGGGGGAGAGCAAATGGCCCAGGAACTATCCGTGCCGCTGTTGGGCCAGGTACCTATCGATCCTCAGATCTGTCAGGGAGGTGATAGGGGGCGGCCTTTAGCCGATGGAGAGGCTCCTTTGTCACAGGTATTTGCTGCGATCGCTACTGGTTTGAATCATACATTTTTTCCGACTGTAGATCGGACAGAAAATCATATAATCAATCAGACAACAACGGCGTTCTAAGGATAGAGGAATTAACAAAATCCACGTTCCTCGACGTCATAAATAGAGGACTGAGCGGAGCCGAAGTCCGGTTTAGGTGGAATTTATTTAATTTCTACTCCTAAGCTTCTGTTTGTTGTTTAACGATCCTCAAACACTGAGCGCGTTGGCTTTTAGACCAGGAATGGCTTTACCTTAAATCCATGTCCTATCATGCACCTGCCCTGAAAACGTCAATTCTGACTAGCTGCACGCTAATTGCGTTTGCCACCAATTCCTTACTTACCCGCATGGCCCTGGGTCCAGGCTCCATTGATGCAGCCAGTTTTATGACGCTGCGATTAGTTTCTGGTGCAGCCATGTTGTTAGCCATTATGACGTTCTCTCAAAGAAAGTCTGTTGTAAAGCTCCAGGGCAAATGGACAGCCGCATTGATACTGTTTCTCTACGCAGTTACCTTTTCGTTTTCATACTTGCAACTAGCCGCAGGCACCGGAGCCTTAATTCTTTTTGGCTCAGTGCAGGTAACGATGATTGTAGCTGCCTTAAAACAGGGGGAAAAGCCACATCCGTTGGAATGGGCAGGATTACTACTGGCGCTGATGGGATTGTTATATCTGGTATCACCCGGTTTGGCAGCGCCGCCAGTGATGGGTTCTCTCCTAATGGTGATGGCAGGTGTCGCTTGGGGATTTTATTCGCTGCTCGGTCGTGGAAGCCAGGACCCAGTAGCCTATACAACGGCTAATTTTATACGGGCAGTTCCC
Organism: Adonisia turfae CCMR0081; assembly: GCF_011009555.1. Classification (GTDB taxonomy): domain Bacteria; phylum Cyanobacteriota; class Cyanobacteriia; order Phormidesmidales; family Phormidesmidaceae; genus Leptothoe; species Leptothoe turfae. The sequence goes on from NZ_QXHD01000004.1 coordinate 4,763,687, forward strand.
TTTACCATTGGGGTGAGTCTGATCAGCCTATCGGAGATGCACCTGACTCTGACGGGTGTGGTTTTAGCCTTGTTATCAGGGGCGCTGGCCTCTGGTGTGGGCTATGCAATGTGGTATGCCGCACTGAAGGGTCTAACGGCAACGCGGGCGGCAACAGTGCAGTTAGCCGTGCCTGTGATCGCTGCATTAGGGGGAATTTTATTTTTGCAAGAGACATTGAGCGCACGATTGGTCTTGGCGTCTTTACTGATTTTAGGGGGCATTGGCCTAGCTGTAATGGGACGTAGCGAGCAGTAAACGTATATTCGCTAAAAAGTCTTGTTGCAGCTGATCAATGATTGATGCTTGCCCAGCAAAGAGTCCAATGATGATATTGGTATCGAGTAAGTAGCTACCACTCATCCAAATCTACCTGTTCGCAACCTTCCTCAATAGCATCCTGCATTAGAGTTAGATCATCCGATTGGATAGAACCAGCAAACTTAAGCAACTTATGGCCAGGGGTGCCTTGAAGTCTGACTTGGCCCAACATACGGGCAAATTGAAGAACTTGCTGCTGCAAGGACTGCGGCATATTGCTTAGCTGCTCAATGACTTGATCAATGATGGATAAACTCATTTTTACCTCCTCATTAATTCAATTTTACAGGCTTTAAAGGGGTTACAGCCACAGCTCCTCAAAGCCTATGCTCTTTAATTTAGGAATACCTAGCGGATAGCTGTGAAGCTTGAAAGCACGACTCACAAATATCTGCTAATCGAGACATATATTCGTCAAAAGAGTCTTTGCTGTAGCTATCGTTGAGTAACTTCGCCAAGCGCTTCCTGTAAAATCTCATCACTGACACCATGACTCTTTAAGCTCGCGATCAGCGCAGAGACAGTATCTCCTTCTAAACGCTCTAAATCAGCACGAAGACCTTGCCCAATGTAGGCACGAGCCAACGGTTGATACCCCGAAAATCCGAGTAACGGTGCTATTCGCTTTAAGTCTTCAATCACATCTTCGGGCATTCGAATTGTGATTGTCGTCATTGGGCGATTTCTGTCTAACCGTTTTTTCAATGCGTCAGTTTTCATAGTATTCACATTCTTTTCGTGTGGCCTTACGAGCTGAAATAATACGAATCATGTCGTCTTCACGTTCAATAAAAACGACGTATAAGAGATTCTAACGCCTATCTAGTCCGATAATGGCGTCTCATGCTTCGTCATTGCGGCTAGCGTCAACAACCACGAAAAGCGGATAAAAGACTGCTTCAGCGGCTTACTAAAACGTTACGCCATCATGCTTTTGAGAGTTAATTTGCGCTTTTTCATTGTTCCAAACAAACGTAATACTGTTGAGTACAAAATACACATTCATATTCTGTAGTGCAAACAAACGTATTTACAATATCAATACACTTATTGAAACTATAAAAATAGGTTTAGTCAGTGTTTTGGCCCATATAGAAAAGCTTGCGTAGTCAAGCATCCTACTCGCTATGTCCAATATAAATTATGTTGTAAAATCACCGATACGGAGATAATGCAGGATCAGATTCTCCAAATTTAATAACAACCCAGTCGTCGTCCTCATCTTCAGACCTCTCTAATTCAATATTTTCAATCATTTTTCCGCTCAAAATCTTATTTCTAAAAAAATTAGATGCCTGAGAATTCTCGTTTACATAGCCAAAGTGATCGGCAATAAATTTGTCAACATCAAGAATACCCGCTAGTAATTCAACAAGAGTTCTTGATGAAATTTTTATCATATCCCCTTCCATAATATATCCTCCATAGTGAGATAAACCTGTACTTGAATTCCCCTTTAAAGACTGTAATGCATTGATTAGCATACTCTCTGGCTTTGGCAACTGCTGACCCATGAGATTTAAAGTCTCGATAAGCTCACTGGTCACAGGATAATCAGCATTGGGATTTTGAAAAAACTTCAATTTATTCCTCATCACAACAGAAATGGCTGAATGCTTCTCCTCTGGAGTAAGAGTAAGAACAAAACTCACTCGTTGATTACCTTTAAAGAAATTTTGGATAACTGTATCTTGAGAAAATTCGTCAGGACTGATGTTCACATTATGTAGAGATGCACACCACCCATCACATATGAATATTCCAGTAATTCCAGAAAAACCTGATTCCTTAAGTTGCTTTGCTTTCTGTTCTAATTTGTTAAAAATTGGATTGCGGGTAGGAGAATAGAAAGAGGTGTACGAAGGATAACCTCCACCAGAAGAACCCCTATCAGGTGCATATGTGACTTGGACTTTAATTGTACCGTCGTCTATTGAAAATTTACGTGGTGCGGACTCGTTAGAGGATATATCTTTAGCAAAAGATGACAAGTTTTGATTGATAAACCTTGGTATATCTCCTTTTTGAGGTAAAGCGAGTTTAGCTTTCTGATCTCCATACTTTCCAACAGAGTCCCCACCAATTCTAATATCAATCCCTGCCGTAGACGACACTCCCCTTCTGCTCAAAAACTCACGAACTTGCTGAAAAAAGTAATGAGCAGGGTTTTCTTTATGCGCTGCTCGATCACTGACCGTAGTAATGTCAGCTAAAAAACAAGTTCCACTAGGTAACCCACAAAATACGTCAGGAGTACGCCCTCCCTCAATGAAGTTTTTCTCATATTCGATCCTACTAACTTTACTTAAAGCAGAAAGGATAATAACTTCCCACTCACAAGCAATACTTTTTACCGGATCAGAAGAGTTAAGTTCCTTTTGAATTAATCTTGTAAGTTTTTCTTCTGGTAGCAAGTTCAAGCTCCTGATTTCATCAAGGCATTTCTGAACTACACGTCTAGGAAATATCGCCATAAGTATCATTATTATCTTGTAAGTAATCTCAAAGCCCCAAGGATTTTTCTAAATAGTAACCCAGAACAATTTAACTTTGGACATTACCGGTGGCCTGGAAATATTACCTTCATCATCTGGAGGCTACATAACTTATAATTTGACGCCAGATCTAACGGATAAGCTCCATGATGCCGATAGGAGAGTTATACGTGTGATAGCACACCACCACGACATATTGAGAAATATTTATTTTTGCAGATTTCTATGGTCGCACTAGTACTGGCAACTGCTCTGCTGGAATCAAAACATGCAATGAGCGCGCCTCACCAGCGACCCGTGCTAGCAAACCCTCTTTTTCTAACTTCAAGATCATTTGATGCACAGTCGGTGGAGTCACCCTAAAAAATGACTGAATATCAGCCTGTGCTGGCGGACGTCCATGAATTTGAGTGTAATTGTAAATATATGACAAATACTGCCCCTGCTTTGCTATAAATGACGGCTGAGCATCCTTTTCTACAACAAGTTCAGGCATATTGATACTGCACCATTCAGCAATTCCCCTATCTGCCGCTGCCAATGCCTCATCTAGGGTCTCAAACTGTGCAGGACTCTCCCAAACAGTTCCTCCTTCATCAATTGCGCGAATAAACGAGTCATCATAGTAGCTAATACTGCCAATTTCCAAGCAGCCATCTTGGACCCATGAGGTGATATGGGGATAAGCCTGCTCAAAACTTGCCATTCAACTAAGCCTCACTAAACCTTGAGCGATAATAACTTGCGATCGCTGATTTAGGGCATGGGCCAATCTGTAGCCGTTGCTATTTGACGGACCTTACAGCTAAAACCATCCCGAGGATCAGCAATGCCAATAATTTTCTAGCGTAATTTTGCCAATGTAGCCGCACACGCCTATCAAGCAGCCTGTAGATTGACGGCTGTCAGCAATTGCCCAGACGTTGTTACCCATCCAAAAATCGTCTGTGTCATTGCCACTGACACTCGATGAAACTCCGGATTTAACGAGGCACAACAATCTTCTAGCAGCAAACACTCATAGCCTAAATCATTGGCCGTTCTCAGTGTCGTATGCACACAGCACTCTGTTGTTACTCCCGTTAGTAACAGCTTTCGAATCCCTCGCTGTCGCAAAATTAAATCCAAATCCGTTGCTACGAAGGCCCCTTTCCCTGGCTTGTCTAAAACAATTTCCCCTGATATTGGCTGTAGCGCATCCACAAAATCATGGCTCTTGGAACCTCTGGTTAGCAACCGCCCCATAACTCCCTCACTACCAATTTCTGCGTTTTGTTTTTTAGAACGCGCCAACTTATGGGGAGGACAATCACTTAAATCCGGACGATGGCCCTCACGAGTATGAATAATCGTCACGGGTGTGTGCCGCAATGACTGTAGTAATGTTTGCAAAGGCTTAATCGGCTTCTGAGTCTGACTCACATCAAACCCTTTACAATCGGCCCACCCCCCCAGGGTACAAAAGTCGTTTTGCATATCGATCACCAACAGCGCTGTATGCGCCAGGTCGAGCTTTAGAGGATAGGATTGAGCCGGAACCGTTATTTGATGGGTATTCATGATCAAAAGAAAACCCTAGCTTTGCTAGGGCGTGTGTGAGATGGACTGTCTGTTGAAAATCTGGTCTTATGTCTGCCTTGGCTAGCCCTGGCTAATTTTGATTTACCTTGAAAAAGTCCAACAGAAACAATGCATAGATTTTTGTTGCTGCTACAACTTTGTCCATATCGATAAACTCATTTACCGGCGGCCAACCATCTTCACCCGGACCAAAGGTAATGGACGGAATCCCACTGTGGGCAAAACGGAGCGTATCGCAGTAAGCATTCTTGCGATAGAGTACGGGATCTTTACCTAAAATCTGCTGGTACGCCCTCGATAACGCCTGCACATGTTCTGCATTTTCTGATACCTCTATGGAGGCAGGCACAAAGGTCTCTCCTTCTACCTGGGTGATCGTCGCTTGGAAGGTGGGATCTTTGGCCTGTAGTTCAGCAATCACCGTTTCCATATCTTGCACAATGGACTCGTAGGTCATGCCGGGCACCAGGCCAATGACCCACACCCTGGCCTTACAAGAGGGTGGGGTAAACTGCCCTTCCCCAATTTGTCCGGCTTCTATTTTGACTGGGCAAATGCTGGGCTGGGTGGGGCCATAAATTTGTGGTGCGTCATGGGTAAAAGTGGTGTTGCGCAATGTCTCGATCAGCTGCGCCATGTGCAATACAGGATTGACTCCTTCATCGGGTCGCCAAATGTGAGACCTTACCCCCGTGGTCTCAATATCCACCAAACATAGGCCTGAGTGAGCCAGGGCAATGCCAATGCCCCAGTCATCTCCCTCGGTCCAGGAGGTGGGCTCCGCCGTAATCTCATAATCGGCAGTGAGACCGTAGTCATTCAACAAATGCAGTGCGCCTGCCTTGCCATGGCGCTCTTCATCTACAGTGTAGGCACAAATCAGCTCGCCGTTGATTTTTACCCCGGCCTGACGCAGCATCTCAATGGCAATCAGCTGGCAGGTCATATTGCCACGGGTATCGGATGTGCCTCGACCATAAAGATACTTGCCGCGCAGGGTAGCGTTGTAGGGGTTATGTCCCGACATATGCCACTCTTTTGGATCACAGGAGGGGTAAGTATCCAGATGATCGTTAAAAATGAGAGAAGGTCCGGGTAGTCCATCATTCCAGCGACCGACTACATTGGGTCTACCTTTAATGGCCGATACCCATTCCACATCTAACCCTAAGGACTGTAGGTGCTGTCCCACCTGTCGTGAGATATCTTCCTCATGGGCCATGGGAGCTTCCGGGTCAATGGAATTACCACAGCCCGGTTGTCCGGTGGGTACCAGGTCTTTGATCAGCTGCACACATTTCTCTTGGGTGATACCGGTGAGAATCTGTTCTTGTAGATCGGTCAGTTCTGATGGGGTAGAGAGGGTTTCTAACATTGAATGCACTCCGAAAATAAATGATCTAAACCTATATATTCTTTTCTCGCGAGCTATAGAGCTTCTCTGTTGAGAAGGAGGCTGTGTATATATCTCTCAGAAGAGAGTTCGAAATCCTGCCTTATCCCCCCTTAATCCCCCCTTGGTAAGCAGGGCTGTTTCATTGTCTGGACAGAAAATCTGAAGGCATTGAAAGCTTATTTGAGAAAAGGCATGCTCTACTTGAAGGTGGGCCAAACAACAATGCGATAACCTGATTAATCGACCCCGCCGTAACCCCTACTTTAATGCAATTGAGGACAACTCAGTAGGCT
>NZ_QXHD01000004.1:4769821-4786798 GCF_011009555.1 Adonisia turfae CCMR0081
GTGTGTCATCATCAAGCCTCCGCCCAAGCATTAACAGCGGCTTTGACCTTCGACTCAATCTCAAGCTTCAGATGAACCTCAAGATCACTGAACTGACCTTCGATATAGCTACCTTTGTCCAAGGCTTGAGTCAGTAGCCATAGGGGACAAACAACAAGCCACAGCAACGTGTATAGGAGTATTCGCATCGTTCTAAATTCCGTAGGGTTGGTAAGGGCCGCTGTGTAGAGGTAGCGGCCACAAGGCAATCGTTAGAAAGGCATCGGCTCAAACTCATCATCTGGCTCGGCCATGGCCCAATCAACGATGTGCCAACCCGGTAGGTTATCAGACACCCACTCCTCAATCCGTGGCTTCGCAGGGCTTGGTAGGCGCTTGAGTTCCAGCGTTAGGTCCAACGTCATCCACTCTGGGTGAATAGCATCGTGGTCGAATGGACTGGGCTGGTACGTGGCTAGCTTCTGGAGCGTGATGAAATACTGATCGGCTACGACATCCAGGGCATCGTCTGCAATGGCGTGGAAGGGCTGGGCGGTATCGATATCGCAATGCGGGGCCGATGGGGCGGTGATTACGGTATCAAACGGGGCGACAAATACTAGGTCGCGGGTTAGAGTTTTCATTAGGTCAAATCCTTGTAACAGAAGGTTTTGGTTTAGAGGGCTGGTTGCTGATTCTTGGTCGGAGAAGCAATTGGCCCTTGCTCTTATCTGATTACTAATGTAGCTAGCTCGCTACCTAAAGTCAATAGGTAGCTAATATTTTTCTTGACAGACTTCTTTTGAAGGCTATACTGTGAAATGTAGCCAAAGGGCTACCAATGTAGTCAGCTATGGAGGATGCTAGATGAGGGCGTTTTTCGGTTCTCAAGGCATGATTCAGTGGCGACTGCGACAGCTAATGGCAGAGATTAACTTGTCAAACAATGACTTGGCTGAGATCGCCGGAATTCATCGCGTTACCGTGTCGAAGCTCAAGAATTCTGATGTGGTTAAACAGATTTCAGGCGATGTCCTAAATAAGCTCTGCAACGGCTTGACTGTCGCGTATCGCCAAAAAGAAAGAGACGAGATTATAACGCCAGGAGATCTATTGGTTTTCACTCCTGACGAAGGGCTGTTATTGGAAGGCAAACCAGAGGGTGACTGAGATGTCTAACATTGTCGCTACGCAAACCATATTTGATGAGCTGCGCAGGGTTGATAGCCATGGCGTGGAGTATTGGAACGCCAGAGAATTAGGTGCCCCTTTGGGGTATCCAAAATGGGACCGGTTTGGCAAGGTTATCGAAAAGGCAACGTTAGCCTGTGAAAACTCTGGTAATGAAGTGTTTGACCATTTTCGAGGCTCCTCGAAAATGGTCGAAACTGGCTCAGGGGCTAAGCGAGAAATAAATGATTTCAGACTGACTCGTTACGGTGCATACCTGACTGCGATGAATGGCGATCCACGTAAGCCAGAAATTGCAGCAGCCCAAGCTTATTTTGCGGCTAAGACCAGAGAAGCCGAAACGGTCATTCCTGCTCAGAATGCAGAGTTAGAGAAGATGAAGCTAGAGTTGGCTTTGCTTCAGGCTAAAGAACGCTTAGCCTCGGCTACTCAGATGCTGTCTACCATCAACCCAGCATTACCAGCACTAGCCTTTGGTAAGCCTGAAGCGGTTATTGAGGTGGAGAAGCCAGTGACCGTCATTCTTGATGCTCATGGTCGTGCCGAGAAATACGATGGTGTGACCATTACTGAGCTATCCAAACGCTACGGGTTTGGGAAGGGCAAGAAAGCTAATGATGCTTGCCGTCAGTGGATTTCGTCTATGGGCATTAATGAGGCTCAGTGGATTCATGAACCAGCTGCTCACATCACCAAGAAGTTACCCAGGGAGATGCTGAGTGTATTGGATCAGAACTTCCAAGGTGCCAGAGGGCAGCGTCAGAGATTAGTAGGAGAATAGCAGCGTGAGCAAATCACAAGAACTTATATTATCTTGAGCTAATTCGCCAAAAGTGTTAACTAGAAAGCGCACTTACTTCGTAGATATATCTACGAAGTAAGTGCGCTTTAGCTCTCGTAGGATTTAATCAACAAGCTGGCACCCTTCGACAATTGAATCGTGTGGGATGTTGTGAAATGGGACGTCATCATGTTTAAGCGTGTAGTTGTTCCAGACCCACCCCGTAATTTCATACGTCCCACTCCACGACTTTATTACTCCACAGTAGTGATATGTCCGTTGTGGATAGCCTTCAGTGTAAGCAAAAGTCACAATTGTGCCATTTTCAAAGGGGGCATCATAAGCGCGACCCTGCCTTTGCTTCAGCCCGCTAGTCTTAGAAGTAGCCGCTTGGTTGCGTCCACTAGCCTCAGGACTGCCTGCATATCCTTCACTGCTGCCGTAGGTCAAAAAACCTACTACTCCAATAGCGGTAAGAGCTGCTGATTTTAGCTTCATTTTCTAAATATACTTGTAGCGCCATAAGTAGTATTTCTCGATTTTTTTTTTATGACACTGTATTTAATGTTTTTTCTAGAGTGCGGCAGGCTGTTTCAGATTAATTCCTTCCCCTTCCTCCATTGTGCCTCCACATCAGCAGCAAAGAACCACAGTACTCAACGCCGCCACTTCCGCCCATAAATCCCCCGCCTCACCCGCTCAGCAACCGTCCAAGGCTAGGTAATCCCAGCGATAACGAGCGTCACCCATCCCCACCATTTGCGGGGTCGTTTGTAAGGCTTTGGTTTGGTCATGGGCGCTCCTGTGGTTGGTTATAGGGTGCCCAGGGGATGGACTGAGAGATACCTTATATTTTAAGTCCTATTTTTATGGAGTTTGGCCTTATGAATAATGTTCAAAAGCAAGTACTCAAGAATATTTCCGATGCCAGCAAAGGGGATCTGGAGAGGGCTGTGCCTCGGCTACAGTACGAGAAAAACCTTGGTGAAATTGGGCTAAGTGAATTGGCTGACATTATAGAAAGCCTAGACAAAGCCGGTTATATCAGAAAAGCGGGCACGAATAAGCTTGGCAACGTTTATTTGACAGAGCTAGGAAGAGCTTACTCATAACTTCCTTCTTATTACACCAGTCGCGTATCTAGATAAATCCCGCCCTCGTCTCACCCCAGAGCAGCAGCTAGCTATGCTCGACTGGCACCCACTGTTCACTGGCCGGTGTCCCGAGTGTGAGGTGCCGGTGACGCAGCCAGTGAAGGTGCGGTGGGAGTGTGGATGTATGAATGCGTCTACGCCCCCCTGCCGAGGCTGATAACCCATGGGTTGAGACACATAAACTGAACCCAGACACATACCCCGACTGGCTTAAGGAAGAAATGGGGATGGCTGCTAGCGTTTAGAGTGCGATCTCACTAGCTAAGGGGGCAATCATCTGCAAGATGCCTATGGTGTAACAATCGCCCTCAAAATAGCCTGAGCCTTGTAGGCATTTATGGCTCTGAGTCCGAAATATTGGCATAGTCTATGAGGAATACATGAAACGCTGATATAAACGTAGCTGCCTCTTGTAGATTGTTGAATTTATACCATACGGTAACTTTATGCTGAGTTACGTCAGGAGTTTCCCTAAAGGCAAATACCGCCGATTCCCATTTAAGTGTGAGATCGCAGTAATTCTCCCAGTCGGTTTCGGGAGACCCAACCTGTTTCATAAGCGCAGCAAACTGAGAGTCTAAGTTCAATAGATGACTTGAATTTTCAGCGTACTCTGGGCGCACGCTGAATTCGATATACCCTAAAAAAGATTGTTTTTCGGTTGCAGCCGCACAGCCAAGAGTCATGAATGGGCTTCCTTCGCCATTAACTTCGACAAGCAGCGCACGAAGTTCCGGGAATCTAACCGCTTCAGTGATTTCATTTATTCGGTGTGGCTCTTGTACCAGATTGATGCCGCCGTTATTTGTGCGACTGTTGGAATGCTCAGCGGGATATGGAAAAAAACGGAAGTCGTCATCGTATGGGCTAGGCATCATATTTCAATCCAAGTGACCACGAGGGGCATAGTGTCAGATCTCGATACTACCCTCAAAGACGCTTTGCGTTTCCATGTAGTATTGCTAGCTACTTTTAGTCTTGAGCAATTCCAAGAAGCTGCCCAGGGAAATGCTCACGCTTCTAGACCAGAACTTCCAGAGTGCTAGAGGGCAGCGTCAAAGGTTGGTTGGGGAGTGAGAACCAGGCACAAAAAACCCGGCTGTCTGGGACGGGGCCGGGTTTATTGGTTGGGTTGAGTTGGGGGGTTGGTTTTTGTAGTAGATCCCTCAACTAAGATAGTTTCAGATTAAGACTGTACATTACTGAATACAAAATACTGCATTTACTCCAGTATTTTGTCTGACTTATCTGGCTGAGAATCCAATCTAAAACCTAAAAAAGCAGTAACACCAGAAACAGCAAGGGATATGCCCATAACATTTGTTAGCACGTTCTGGGTTTTTTCATCCTGATCTGTCAAGTCTCTTGTGTTGCGCGCTAGCCAATCACTCTCTAATTCTCTCTCATAAGCACCCTTTAGATAAAACATAAAACCTCCGACACACAAGGAAATAGCGGAGACAGCTAGGACTGCTCCTTTTGCAACTTTTCTATTCATAAATAATTTTTTTATTTATTGACTATCGCAATAGCCATAACACTTAATGATCAATATATATCAACAATTTTATTTGTATGTGTGCATTGGGTGAAGAAGCTACGAAATAATAATATAGGTGCTATTTACCCCGATCACGCTGAACGCTGAAGCCATGACCCTTGTCGTAATCAGCTACCTCAGGGTGGACCACAAAGTCAGCCTTGATAGTGCCATAACGGGAGCCGGACAGGTATCTAACGTTGGCCTCAGACAGCCGATACATCTGCCCTAATTCTTTGCCTTCGTTGTAAGCCTGAATAGCCTCAATCGCTTGCCTTCATTCTCGGCCAGACCTTAGTGGAGCATTTTGGAGACGTCAGCGCTGGCATATGAGACTAAGGTCGGGGGTGGGGTTGGTTGGGGGGTGGTGTTAGTTAACTGAAGGTCTGAATGTAGTTATCTAATGCTAATTGTTTTGACACCCTGCTGAATAATAAGAGCGCTGGTTTCTGTGTTCTCTTATGTCTGACGGTCAAAAGTTCAAAGCCAAAAGCTTGGTTAGTAAACCCGCTAGCAACTGGAAACGTCCTGCGCTCATTACAGCTGGCTGTCTAGGATTTTTGATCTTGGTCGGCGGGGTGGGCGTTGCCTGGCTGGAGCATCGTCAAACTGAAGTCAGGCGTGCTGAACTTAGATCTGAATGGAAAGCTAGTCAGGGAAACGCAGAATTACAAGAGCAGGCTAGGGCAGCAATAGCAGCACAGCAGGAAGCAGAAAGAGAAAAGAAGGATAAGAGAGGATTTGATGCTGAAGAAATTAGAGCTTTTAAGGATGTGACTTCAGAATTAGACCCTACAGAGGCTTTGATTAATGAGATCAGTATTGAAAATGGCAGGGGACTGGTCGATGTTGTAGTAACTCCGTTGGCTTATAAGCAGAGTGATTTAGAGCTAAAAGAATTTGGTACCAATATGCAAAATGCTGCATCAAAAATTTGTGAATGCAGCCCGATAGTTAGATTTAGGACAGCTAGCGGTAAAACTGTGATTATAGTAAACGCGTTTGGTTATAGCATTAGGGAGAAAAACCGCTAAGCCGAGTAACATATAGGGAATTTGGCAAGGGTGTACGTCATGCGTATGCCCTGTTTTTGTGTGGTTGGTTTCCCCTTTCGGGGTAGTGGGATCTGAACATTATGAAGCGTTGCTTTTGGCAATCGAATTGAATGGTGTTTCCGTCCCCTTTCGGGGCAATGGGATCTGAACCAGAAAGCATCAACAACGCCAAGAGGTCAATTGAGTGTTTCCGTCCCCTTTCGGGGTAATGGGATCTGAACCCCTACCTTCTGGAAACTATATATATCAAGGCTTCTAGAACCCGTTTTCGCGGGGGTCTAAATCAGGGGTGCATAACTGAGAATCAGTTGCAATAAAGCACCTTCAAAAAAGGCTGCAACCCTTATATGCCAGTCGATTCTCTAGGGTCAACGAAATAATGCGGTTTTCGAGGTTCGGCAGACCCCCACAAATCGTAGAGGTTTCGCCCAGCATAGCCAACCCATTCGGCTATGTCCATAGGCTTTCAGGAAACCTAGAGACAACGAGGGCTGAAGCCTAAGCGTACCGTGATTATTACGTACATATTAAGCATAGTTGCGCGGTCCCGGTTGGTTGGGTTAGGGTGATCGCTAGCTGAGGTACACGCTTCAGTCAGATCCTTGAAAACCGCATAGCGTCGTTGCGAAGTGTGTAGGTCTTGGTCCGTAAGGCCTCTGCATCGTAGAGTTAAGGCTTAAGGCTATCAGAGGCCATGGATTGCGCTTCGGATTTCTGACGTGTGTATTCGGTGGCTGAAGTCGTTGAGCGGAAAGGCTCCTCAGAAGGTGCCTTTCATTCCACTTACCCCGAAAGGGGACGGAAACTAATGACCATTGCCGTTGGCCGTAACGCCACCATTAAGGATCTTTCATTCCACTTACCCCGAAAGGGGACGGAAACTTACAACATGGGGCAGAGAAATCTTTAGTTCAATCTGCAAGTCTTTCATTCCACTTACCCCGAAAGGGGACGGAAACTTCATGTGCCACTGGTACTCCTCGTCCCAGACATAAGCCACACTTTCATTACCTAAACCCCGAAAGGGGACGGAAACAAGACCAAGACCAATTCCAGCTCCAATTGAAAGACGAAGAAACTTTCATTCCACTTACCCCGAAAGGGGACGGAAACTCTGGCATTGAGTAAATTGCGATTCTAGCCTCATCAGGCTTACATTCCACTTGCCCCGCAAGGGGACGGAAACCGACGTGCTTGCTGGCGCATTTTCTGATCATTTACAGTTCAGAATCCATTACCCCGAAAGGGGACTAACCAGTTCACAACCCCCGCCGAAACAGAGCCAATATCCCCCGTAACCCCCAACACAAAAAACCGCCCCAAAAGAGGCGGCATGAGGTGTGCGTGTGGGGTGTGGGTGGGATTAGTCCCTCGGCCTCGGCTGTTCGATGTCTTCGCTCAGCCCGAAACAGGCTTTCTTGCCTGACTGAACATGCTCCAACCAGAATGTTGGGAATCCTGGAAAGTGCTTCCAGCTAAACTCGTAGCCTATCCCCCTAGCATCGATCCTATAGCCAGAGTTGAAGCCGTTCTCAACCGAGAAAAATGGGGGAAGGCCCTTGTTCTTTGCCCAGATATTAATACTGAGTAGGGCTGAGAAATTGGCAGCACGCTTGAGCTTGTTCTTGAGGCTAAGGACTTTTTGGGCGGCGGCAATAGTCAAACTGCATCACCTCCCCGGTTCAGCAGAGTTCGTAAATCCTGGCGAATAGCAGCAATCTCTTGGGCGCTGTAACCATCCTTGCCCATCTCGATATAACCTTCCACCTTGCCTCGTAGTTCGTCGTATTTACTCTTCAGTTCAACAATTTCTTTGCCAACGTCGGTAGAGAAAAGCCGAACAAGTGCAGTGGTAATTGCGACGGCTAGAACTGCGTCAATCCCAAACAGTGCGGTGATATTGTCCATGGTGAAATTTTGAAAGCGGAGGTCACATCAAGTATGCCTCACGCATCCGCGAACATGCCATGAAAAAGCGACCGTTTTAAAGAACAGTCGCGAAAGATTTGAAGTCTGTCGATTCTAACAAAGAAGCGCCACCCCGAGAGACAGCGCCGCGAGTTCCCTATTCACTCGGATCTTAGATCCGTGTAAATTTACGCCCCCATTCTAGCCACAAAAAAACGCCGCCGAAAGTTGCTAGGCGACGCTCAATTATTTAAACCAACGAGGTTAATCATTTGGTTCTACAGATTCCCTTGAAGAATTCCGGCAACAATCAACACCAACGCCACCACCCCAAAGCCTCGCGCCATCATTGGCAGCCTGCACCAGCAATGGAAAATCCTCTGAAACGGATTCGGATACCGCCACAGCCATGGGCACGGAAGTCTCTCAGCTCTGCGGTTTTGTATGGTCACCGCTCGCTTATCCATGCCCAGCATTGGTACTCCGCCTAGAGCATGAACTAGCCGGTGAGCCTTGGGGGTAAGTAACAGAAGATTCCAGCCAGGGCGTTCATGTCCATAAGCACCGCTGTGAGTGTGGTGAAAGTTGTACCCACGGTATTTGCCCTGGTGAGACTTCCCCACGGGTGCGCCAGTGAATTGGCAGGTGTGGCGGAGGCGATCAAGCCAGGCGGGGTGGTGGTGGCGGAGGCTGTAGTATTTAGACATTTGATTTCCCCTAGCTTAAAAATTTAGCCAATCCGTTAAGCATTCCAAGCCCAACCCGAACCGCTGGGTTTTCAATTTCACATTCTTCGAAGCGGGGAGCACGCAACGCCCACCCACGCTGGGGGTTGTAGCCTTCGACAATACGAATCTGATCGTTAATAAGCAAAGCATCCCCAGGTTGAAGCTGAGCGGGGGTGATTCGTATTGTTTGACAATTTCTGACTATTTCGATGACATCAGAGAATCTAGTGTTATTCATTGGGTTTAACCGCGTATAGTCCGGGTTTGGAGGGGAGGTTGGCGCGATCGCGCAGGGGGAGTGTGCGCCAGAGAAAAACGGGTTTCATTCTGCTAGCCCTAGCCTTTTCGTGATCTCGCTTTGCAGTGAATCCAGTTGTTCAAATAAATCAGGATGACTGTGCTTTATGGTGCCAGCCAAATAATTCATTGCATCAACACACTGCTGCTGATTCTCTTTATTTGATCTCTCGAAAGGAATAATAGATATCACAGGTTTTCTATTCATCGCACACCTCCAAACAATGGGCTTTCAGGCGGCCAAATAGTAATACTCTGGCCACGTTCATCTATCTTGAGCAACTTCATGGCGGCTGCTTTCTTGGTCAGAATCCGGGCAGTCTCCCGCCCCTTTGCCCTGATAGCTTCATCGTGACTGCCTAGCTTGAGATACTTCTTCAGCTCGTAGCAATTGGCTAGTAATTGAGCCAGAGTGATCTTAGGGACAGCTTTATCTTCTAGGTATCGAACAACAGAAGAAGCAAACATTTGAGCATTAGACTCTATTCCGGAGTCATCAGTTGATGTTTCCTCAGCAGCGGGATGAGGCGCACTGACTGACCAAATATTGTCTAAAGATTTTCTAACTGCATCCATTCCGTCGCTTACAACTTCAACCGACTTGACGGGAACGGGCTCATAGGATTTTGGCTGTACCATGCCTTGCAGTTCAGGAAAGTATGCCAGCAGTGAGCGAACATAACAAGGAGAGCCTTCATCATTAAGCTCAAACTGCAACCAATCAGGAAGGGTAATGCAGTCTTGCGAATCAGCCAACTTGTCAGAATCCATCTCTAAATAGACATATTTGCCGCTTGGATAACGACCTCCATGAGCCAGCTTGCGTCTCTCAGCAACACCAACCGCCTCAGACATGCGCTTAGCTCTCAAGATAGTGGCTTCCTGCTTAGCCTGTTCGTTAAAGCCCATAGGTACTCCCATGGCCGACAGAGTCTTTCCATGAATAACTAACCGAGCACTCGCCCTTGTTTTTACAAAGCCAGTTAATAGCTGATTCCATAGTGGTTGAGTGATTGTTTCTCTACTCTGTTTGGTCAGTTCATCAAACAACCAAGAGTGACCAGAAGCACGGCCTTTGACCAATTTAGAGACAGCCTCAACCTCATCCTTGTAGCCTTCAGGGCAATCTACTACAGACGTAAATCTAAATGGATAAATATCACTATCTGTAGTGGCGTAATGAATTTCTTTATCTAATAACGCAGACTCGAAAACAGACAGGATCACAAGTAGCGTGGACTTACCTGATTGCTGCTCTCCTGTTACTGCAACAATCGGATCGTGAATCAATCCCCTTAAATCGCACCCAGATAATGCCAAATCTTCAAGTAATTTTTCAGCACGCTCGTGGATAGGGATCTTAGTTAATTCACTGACACTAGGAGCCCTAAATCTAGCCTGCTCCACCTTCACCTCTGGGCTCACATCCGACTGACTAGAAACTTTATCTTCAGGAGAGGCATAAACCTCTCCCTCATATCTCGGCTTCCTGTTTTTTAACCAAGGGTTGTCTACAAACTCGGACTGCTGAGCTCTAGCCTGTTCGGGCTGGGTTGATTCAAGCTGCTTAAATTGCGCTTCAAGTAGCTTTTCTTCTTGCTGAATAACTGCTTCAGCTAATTCGGATTCTTTCCTGTCAGATTCTTTTTTAGCTTGCTTCTTTGAAGTCGCCTTAACATCGCGATACCCCAAGTAGGCTAAAGCCACCAGTGAGATAAGCCCGAAAGGCTGAAGGTACAAAAACGACCCGATCGCCAGAGACGCCCAGGTGCCCATAAGTATCGTGTCATCTTTGATAACGCTACCAAGGGTTGGCTCGCTTAAGTCGTCTTCAAGTTTGATGGCCTCAGTGTATTTCGTTAAATCACTCATGCTGTTTCCTCCGCCATAACCCTTGTCACTCGAATGGCAACAGCCGCTTTCAGCAGAAAATGCAGTGTTAGTTCAACAGCGGCCATGGTTGCGATCGCCCAAAAGAAATTCCCCCAATTCCAGAGAGATGCATCTAGATAAAACCCAGTCGTCAGATCGCTTAACAATCGGCTGGTGTCTCCTCCGGCATAGGGTGGGTACTTGATAAAGCATGCGATCGCTTCGACCAAATAGGCGGCGTTTCGATACTGCCTGAGACCCTCCATCCAGCTGCGGTTTCGTCCTGCAATGCTGTACTGACAAATCATGGGAGCAACCTGAATGATTTGTATCCAGCTCCAGAACACAAAGCCAACTAACTCGCCAATTGCTGAGACCAATGTGTTGGCGCTTAGTAATAAAACAATGCCGCACATAACCAGCCAGGCTGCCAACCAAGGCTTTTTCTTGAAAGACCGAGCAGCTGCAAACAGGAAAATAAGGCCTAAAACTTTAGCGACCCTGCCACCAATCAGCCAGTCTGCAAATCTAATCAAAATACCTTTGTCAATTTGGGACATGTAATCTACGCCCAACGCAAACCACGGCTGGAGGTTAAGTAACAAAACGACCCCTAATACAGCGGTCGCCAGCAACCAAAAACCGAGAGTAGCAATTTCGCTAGCCCGTCTAGCTCCTGAATTTGAAGTCATTTTTTTAATAAGCTCCTGGCTGTTTTGAAAAAGAATCTAAGTATTCGTCGGCATCACTGGGACCGATACGTTTTACCTGCGCAACGCGCCCTTCCCACACCTCAGCCGTATCGCCGGACCTAGTGCAGACAAGTGACCCATCCCCCAGAGGGATAGGGCTGTCACTAGCGGCCTTTACCTGCACCCCTTCGGCTAAGCGTGTATCACCGCCTGTCTCTCTAGCTACAACTGGGACACATCCAGCCTTGACCCTGGTTAGTGCTATTTCTGAATCCTTCTGTGCTTGGGTGGCATACATAGTTGCCATCCGGTCTTTTTGAGCCTGCGCTTTTCGCTGCTCTCTGATCTCAGATGCATCATTCCAACTATCAGACAGTTCGGGAGAACTCAAGAACGCAGGACCCCCTACGCCAATTAGCAAGATAAGCCAGGATGTTTTGATGATCATGATCAAGATATCTGAGACAGTTTTAACCCCTGCTTTTTCGGCTTAGACACGGTATCCGAGATATCCAAGATAGACTCCAAGACACGTAGACACCTTTATTTTCAGTATGTCTAGCGTATCTAAGGCGTCTAAGATATCTCGGATATCCAAGACAGGTTGTCTAAGCTCCAGGCAATGCCTGTTGAGCCATCTGCTGCGGACTAAGAAATAAGTTTTTGCTTCGAGCCAGTTGGCTGGGGTCAGACTTCTGCCAACGGCTCTGCTCAGTCAACGCCATAAATGCCTGACCCACTTGATTCGCATACTGATCAGGGTCCTGAATCCGGTCTGTTGCGCCCATTTCGACAACTTCGGCACACACCTTGTCTAAAATGCGTGCACCCATTTGTGCACGATTATGGACAATCGCATTAGCAGCGGCGTCCTCAACCTGCTCCTGGGCCACAATCACTTGCTGCACAAGGGCTAACGCTTCATTACCCATAGATCCTTGAATGGCTAGAGCCATATCAGAAGCGTTGGCAGTAGCTTTGGTTTGTTGTTTTGCCTCAGTGCCACTCCCAAAGCCTTTATTCTGCTTAGCTTCTGTGCTCTTATTTTCAATTGGCATTGTTAGATTCTCCTTAAATTAACTAACCATTGAGGGCTGAAATTGTCCGTGTTTGTAATCAACGTATTGCTGTAGCGTGTAGCCATGGGTACGAAATGCCAGAAACTCAAGCACATAGCGAACTTCGTCCTCTCCGTAGCAGCGATCGTCGCCCATCCTGACACCCAGTCGATTGCGCCAAGTCCTTAGCGTGTTAGAAGGCACGTTGTATCCGGCGACTTTTCTCGACAAAGACAGCAACTGCTTCTGCGAATAACGAAGTTCTTTTGATGAGCTATCGTCTACAACTTCGGCATGACAAGCGCCCAACCAAATCACCTCCCAATTCGCAAAACGCCTTTGAAACGTTTCAAGAACGTTGCATGAATTATAGCCACCCTACACACTTGTGACAACCCTTAGAGAACCCTATAGACGGGCTCAGTGTGTCTAGGGTATATTTGAGCGGTAAAATCATTAGGTTCTGTACGTGGCTGATATCGTGCCCCCTAAGAAAACCGAAAAACTGATCCCTGTCACAGTCAATCTGCCAAGAGAAATTATTGAAAAAGCAGACGCACTCGCCAACGATCAGGGGCTTAGCAAGGGCGACTTATATAGAGATTGTTTTTTGGATGGCCTGGCGGTGCAATTTGAGAAGTACACCAAGCCTGAAGTTTATAAAAAGGTGCGAGATCGCAACCAGTCCACTGACGACAGCGAAAAAGGCTAACCCCACCCACCAAAAAACCTGGGAGCCAGTCAACCCCCAGGCGAAATGCGTAACATGCAGCCAGAGCGCGGCGAGCCCCTGGCTACGTAATCCAGGCTACCCAAAGTATCCTGATATATGT
This sequence comes from Adonisia turfae CCMR0081, assembly GCF_011009555.1. GTDB lineage: Bacteria > Cyanobacteriota > Cyanobacteriia > Phormidesmidales > Phormidesmidaceae > Leptothoe > Leptothoe turfae. Next base: position 4,782,910 of record NZ_QXHD01000004.1, read on the forward strand.
CGTACTATAGGACAATCATTTGCCACCCATAGTGGTTGCGCCCGGTCTTGTACTGGGCTTTTTTGTGTGTGGGCTGATACCCGATCTCGTCCGCTATCATGAGCGCACCGACTGATGGAGAACCTGAATTATGGCACTTAGTAAGCTAGCTGCTGTCTGCTGCTCCTTTTTATTACTGTGGCCATCTGCTGCAAAATCTCAGCCAACCGAAGGGCCGTGCAGAGCCCTGCATCGATTTTCTTCAATGATTGAGCGAGCGAATGCCCCTGGCGCGGATCTTAGCGGTGAGAGCACTGTTTTCCCGGACGACGATGCAGATCCATTGACCGAGGATTGGGTCATCATTGATGTCACCCAAGCTACAGATGGCAGCTACCCGTATGCTGTCACACTCATAATTGAATGGCGGCATAGCAGCCCAGAAGAAGCGAGGGCGGCTTACAGCGACTTTGTAGTTAAGGGCATAGAGCAGACACACAACGACATCACAGCTTGCGCGGACGTCGTTGAAACATTGCCAAGTAGTACGCGATACCGATTTTACGACAACGGCGAAGCGTATGGCGTGTTCCTTGAGCCTGAAGAACCGGCTGATTTCTCAGGTTCACGGAATGCGCTAACCGTGACAATATTCCGTGAATAATCCACCCAAAACAAACCCCCCAGAAGTACAGTGTGTGTTACAGCAGCCAGAGCAGGGAAGTCAATCCGGTCACGTAATCCAGGCTACCCGAAGCAGCCCATCATACGTCCTATACTACGACTACTCACTTAGCTAGTTCTAACTAACGCCCGGTCGTGTGCTGGGCGTTTTTGTGTGGGTGGGCAACCTCCGAAATAAACCCCCAGAAGCATTGGCGGACTTCCAGGGGGGATGTCGTGCTATGTGCAGCTAGAGATGCTTGCTGTGCTCTAGCCGCACATAGTTTGCCCAGGGAGAGCAAGGAATAGCGAGCGATAGCCTTTCGTCAGACTGGGAATGCTAATGAAGTATGAAAAATGAAGCCTGAACGCCCTTAAGCAATTAGGGGCATTTTTTATAGAAAAAATCCCTCGGCAGGTGCAAGCCGAGGGACATAAATAAGTGAATTTAGAGTCTGGTGAGCACCCTTTTGTCCTGAGGAATCTGTAGTATCGACATCCGAATGTCTTTGAAAGTTGCAAAGGAATGCTCAATGGATGGTATTGAGGGGGTTAGCTGAAAGTATCGAATACTCAAGACTGGCCTGCTCGTTGAACACACTCCGGTACCCTTGGATACAGTTTCACAAGGCATTACGATGAGAACCCTGGCAGTTATCGCTTTGTTGTCAGTGCTCACTGTTGCAGCCCACACCTCCGTTCGTGCCTGCTACATGGATATGGGAGGCGAGCGGATCGATCTCAGCCATATATGTGTGGATGGATCTGCACCGACTGATGATGATGAGCCCAAGACCCCTGCCAGAGATGAGTTAGCAACCTTCCAAGTGCTTCAGATCAATACCGATGGTTCAGCGACAGGACGGGTAAGTTTCAACTGGTCTACGCCAGAAGGGACCACTGTCTGGGCCTATGTTGTCTTCATGGATGGAGCCTGGCTCTACGTTGGTCGGGCTACCCGCACCCGAGACCAACGTAGGGTGGAGATTCAGTTTGCTTTGCCCCCTGGAACTTTACTCAGCGAAGTTGAGGGCGAGGCGAGATAGGATGAGGGTATAGATAGCCCTAACTGAGAAAGTTTGTGAATTTTCAGTAAGAAGAAGTCTTTGCGCTATTGTCGCTGATGCCCTGCCTACAAGAAACTACACAGCACCATGTGTGCTGCCAGGGCAAGAAAACAGGTCAAGTTTCTAGATTCTAACTGAACTCAGGGTTTTCCTAGACAAAGATTCTACAAATTAAACCAGCTAACTCAGTAGTTCTACGTTGTTATTAACAGAGTAGATGCACCCATCACTGCTGCCTAGTCGCAAGGTTTTAATACCAACAGCGGATGACAAAGTGTGTGTCTCATCCGCACGAGCACAATCGCAGTGTTCTCAAGTAAAACAACGCAACAAAGAAGCAACGGTAATGTCTAAGAAATTCACTAAGAACAAGAACTTTGAAGTAACCTTTGAGAACACATTCGACAGTGTTGATGACCTCAGTGATTGGAATACGACCTATTACTATGGTAGTCGAACCAATACATTCAACAATGAAGAACAGTATTACTTAGATGATGCCTTCCAGTTCAATGAGGACGGTACCCTCAGTATCGTTGCTACTAGGTTAGATACTCCGATTGAGGCATTTGAAGGTGTCGATCAGTGGCTTCTCGAAAACCAGGGGAAAGATACTTCGTTTGACTGGACTTCTGGGATGCTGTCTGGTCATGATAAGGCAGCTTTCCAATACGGCTACATCGAAATTAGTGCTCAAATCCCGGCGGGGCAGGGGATGTGGCCTGCTTTCTGGATGCTACCCACGGATGGAGGATGGCCTCCAGAAATCGACATTATGGAAGCTCTGGGCCATGATACAAGCACTATCCATCAAACAGTGCATTATGAAACTGAATCAGGTCGAAGTATGCACCATGATCAGACGTCAGGCACTGATTTCTCCGAGGGGTTCCATACCTATGGTGTGGAATGGAAAGAGAATAAGCTCACCTTCTACATTGACGGCCAGAAAACCTATACTCTCCATGAGGATATTCCTCAAGAAACCATGTATCTGCTGTCGAATTTAGCGGTTGGCGGATGGGCTGGTTCTCCCGATGACACTACAGCAGATGAAAATGAATATGTGATTGACTACATTCGTGTCTATCAAGATAAGAAGGGCCTGTTAGAAGGGGGAAGTGGCAATGATGTTTTAGACCGAGCCAATGGTCATATCTCCGGTTTAGGGGGCGATGACGTTCTTTCGTTGAGCGGCAAAGGTGAACTCTATGGAGGCGAGGGCAATGATCTGCTGACAGGGGGTACCCAAAGTAACTATCTAGTTGGTGGACGCCACAGTGACGTCATTGATGGTGGCCGTGGTCGGGATGTACTGATTGGTGTTGAATTTGGAGATTCCTTAGCAGGGCAAGGAGAGGTTGATGTCCTGATCGGTGGCCAAGGTGCTGATGTGTTCAAACTTGGAGATGCTACACAGGTTTACTATAGCGACGGTGATGCATCGACGTATGGCCTTGATGATTATGCGCTGATCAAAGACTTTGAATTGAAGGGTGGAGATTCAATTGAATTGCATGGTCGCGCTGAAGATTATTTCTTAGGAGCCGTTGAGCAAGGTACCGCTATCTTTTCTGAGATGGAGAATACTCCTGAACTGATTGCGATTCTTGAGGGAGTCGAGAGTTCAGCGATTTCGACCAATAGTTTCCAATTCGTCTAAGTTTCTGTTGAGCTAGAGACACACCTTTGCAAAGTGGAGTCGCACATACGTTTGAGTAAAGATGCACTGAGTGTCTCGGGGGCTACAACAAGTAGTCCCTTTTTATGTACCGACACACTGGTTCACCGATTACCCACCCAGGACACGCCAGCATTCATAGTGCGTATTCAAAACAAGAAGCCCGCTAATAGTTCAATGGCACACATTAGCGGGTGATAACTTTATGTGACTCTCTGTGCTACCGAAAAGTTCAGATTTATTCGGGCCTGATGGGACTGTGTGATCTGCTACTAAATATGCTGTGATATGGCGCATACTACGCTGATTCGTCTGTCCTTATTCCCATACTTGACACCTATTAATTTCCTAGATTCTTCAACTTTCTCCGAACTCTGCCTCTAGTTCCTCGGCAACTCAGTAGCTCATACCCCTGGGCATAGACATTGCAGCCCAATACCAGCAATCTGAGAGAGGCCGATGAGCTCAGCACCTTAAGCACTCGGGTACATCCCAATGC
>NZ_QXHD01000004.1:4786808-4804406 GCF_011009555.1 Adonisia turfae CCMR0081
GCATGACGACGATGGATAATTGTTGGTCTATTCGATCTATTTTGATGGGGAGGTTGTGGGATGTTCACTAAAATTCTGGTTGCTCTCGATCATGGCGATACCTGCCATGAGCTCGGCCAACAATCGCTGACCCTTGCCCAGGCGACTGGGGCTGAACTTCTGTTTTTCAGTGTCTTAACCCCTGATGGGGGTGGGCATTTACCCCTCCCCGAACAGACTGGGCTGACAGCTTTCGCGTTAGGGGGGCACGAGAGTCTTTGGGAGGTGTATCTCAAAAGCTATCGTGACTATGAAGCGGCGGCAACCGAGCGGTTGCGTCACTTTGTTGACCAAGCAACACAGGCCGGTGTTCGGAGTGATTTTAAGCTGGTCAATAGCGACGTTGGTCGTGCCATTTGTGACCATGCAAAAGAGTGGTCAGCTGAGTTGGTGATGGTCGGCAGCCATGGCCGTAAAGGCTTGGGTGAGATGCTATTGGGCAGTGTGAGTAATTATGTCATGCATCATGCTCCCTGTTCGGTCTTGGTCGTCCATGAGCCGAATGCAACCAAACGTCATGAACACAAGACTGAGGACGTCATCGTAGACCATCAATAACGCCTCATCACACTATAGTTCTGCTCCCTTGTCCTCTACCAGGCAATTACGCCTGGTAGAGGACATAATAAAACGACATCAGTATCGTTTAGCAGGTAGATCAATTTGCTACTAGAATGTAGGTAGGTAAGACATCGGTAAATGAGTAGAGGAAGGTACCATGGCCAATGTTATTGACGGTTTTTCCTCTGAGGTTAGTCCTGTTTTTGTTGTGATTGGCTATGGTAATCCTGACAAAGGCGATGATGCCATTGGTCAGAAAGTCGTTGCTCAACTTCAAGGGTTAAAAACACCTAATCTCGAAGCTTATTCAGTTAAACAACTCACGCCAGAACTCTCTAGTAAGCTTGCCAGGGCAAGTGTTGCCATTTTTGTTGATGCTTGTAAATTAACAAATACTGACACGGTTCAAGTTAAGCCATTGGATGCCCGTGGCACCGAAACTACGGGTTCTGCACTGCCTGGTTTTGGTCATTCCTGTAGTCCCTGCTCCTTGTTGGCATTGACCCAATCTGTCTATGGCCATTTCCCAAAAGCTTGGTGGGTTGAAGTGCCTGCCTGCGACTTTACCATGGGTCATCCCTTATCGGACCTGGCAGAACAAGGGGTGGATCAGGCATTACGAACAATTGCGTCATTAATAAGTTCAGCCTCGTAGGTCTCTATGGTTACGAGAGAGAATCATGGGCACACTGAACGTATGACAAGGCTGATTATTTCAAAGCTATAGAAAAGCTCAATATCCTTAAGGACATTGAGCTAAGGAGCTTAACCCTCCCAGTCTTGAACAACGCTATTATTTGCTGAGTTTTGACGGTGGGGTAGAACGCTTTAACCAAAGCTGGCACGAAGGGCAAACGTCTCAAAGCTGGATAGGATAACGATTATTCTATTAGGAATCCTCGCTAATTGAATATGCGTTTGCCCTGTGGTCTAAAGGGTGTTGTCCAGAAAGTTTCTAGATACATGTATAGTTATAGCTAGATATATGTATAGTTATAGGAGGGTGCTGTATCTTCAGAATCTTGTTCTCAATCAAGAAGCTGGGGCCGTGCAGCTGTCTCTCATCAAGTTAAAAGGCAATCATAATTGTATGCGTTTCGCTTGATTCTGGCCTCATGCTAGCTTGAACTTCTCTCAGGTTGAAAAGCTGGAAAAGGTTAAAGGAAAACTGGAAGAGATGCTCACTGTTCAAGCATTTGAGTCGATAATAGGGTGAATGCACATGCCGTTTCGTGCTCCAAAAGTGATAAGTGCGCTCAAGCGCTTCTTCTCCGAGAAGAACGCCGTCGCGGGAGTTTCTGACGCGTTTTTGATCGTCACTGTTATCAACAGCGTTATGATGGTAACCGGCCTCGACACACCGAAGGAAGGACGGTTTGCTTACGTTCATCTCCTGCTTCGACTGGGAATTCTCACAGGGATTTGGTTTGTTTTCTATTTCTCGTACACCATCGCATCAACCAAAGAGTTCTTTCGGGACCTTCAAGCCGGGATCGGTCGGTATATTCGCCACAACGTGTATGACGCGATCGCAATAACCTATACATCGTTGGTCGTTCTCCTCTGTGTCGCCGGCTCGACAGGCCTGTTCCCTCTGCATGGCGGGCGGGTGCTCTATCAGGGATTATTGTTGCTGTTTCCTGCCGTCTGCATGGGAATCTTGGTGACCAAGGTGCTGGGAAAGAAGGACGAACCAAAAACATGAGCTGCATGATGCACAGGTTATCTACAGCGGATGATGAGCAACGTTATATTCAAATGCATAGGACCATGAAAAGTATCCTAACTGTTCAATTAACCATGGTTAGATAGACCTACCGTTAAGTTATGGAAAACCATGCCTGAACAATTAACATTACGTGCTCTAGAGAAAACAGACCTAGAATTTATTCATAAATTAAACAATAATCGAAATATAATGGCCTACTGGTTTGAGGAGCCGTATGAATCATTTGATGAATTGGAAGACTTATACAAAAAGCATATTCACGACAATACAGAAAGACGTTTCATTGCTGAAGATAGCGACGGCAATTCCATAGGGCTTGTAGAACTCCTGGAAATTGACTACATCCATAGAACATCAGAGTTCGCAATCATTATTTCACCGGGTTATCAAGGCAAAGGATTTGCGAGATCTCTGATTGCCCAAGCCTTAGATTATGCTTTCTCGATTCTCAACCTCAATAAAGTATATCTTCTTGTTGCAGTGGAAAATGAAAAAGCAATTTATCTCTATAATCAGTCAGGATTTACTGAAGAAGGTCGCTTGATCCAAGAAGTGTTTACAGGTGGAAAATATCGAGATGTTATCCGGATGTATATCTTGCAAGGCACATTTTTTAGTGCCCAGTAGTGCAAAATAAACGTTCTTTCTAGACGGGTAAACTAGGATTGAGAAAGCCAAAATGGGTAGCGGTCAAATCACCAGTGGTGACATTTTCCAACACGACTGAGGTGTTTGCATCAATCACAATGGCGGCATTACTCCCCCACTGTTGCAGCAAAGGTTGAACCTCACTGAAGGTAGAAACTCCCAAATCTAGTAATATCAGCCGATCAGCAGCGAGTTCAAAGTCTTTAACGAAGTCATTGCCAGCCGTAATAACAAACTGATCGTCACCAGCATTACCGACATAGAAATCATTATCTTCCTGCCCCCAAAGAATGTCATCACCGGCATCGCCAAAGAGGGCATCCTGGCCTAACGCGCCCAACAGCAAATCATTATCTGGTGTGCCGTAAACTTGTAAATCAGGATCATCAAAGTGGAAAGAGCTGGCACTGAGATGATTGATATCGATATTTTCCATTACGATTGAGGTGTTTGCATCAATCACAATGGCGGCATTATTTCCCCATTGTTGTAGTAAGGGCTGAACTTCACTGAAAGAAGAAATTCCCAAAGACTCTGAGAGCACTACAGTATCAGCACCTACCTCAAAATCTTTGACAAAGTCGTTGCCAGCCGTGAAGACAAATTGATCGTTGCCAGCACCACCAACATAAAAATCATCGCCACCAAACCCCCAGAGAATATCATCGCCTGCATGACCAAAAAGCTCATCCTGGCCTTGGGCACCAAACAATTGTTCATCATTACTGGGAGTCCCATGAATAGTTAACCCTGCATACTCCTGCAACACTTTGCCAGTTGGACGAATTAAACCATCGTCATTAAACAAACCATATCGATTTGTATTCCCAGAACTGGCTGGATCGTCAAACGGACGGTATGCGATCGCAACTTCCACATCATTCCATCCCTGAATTAACTCAAGGGCTGTTTCCATATAGTCGACCCGCAGCTCAGACGACACATCTCCCCAGCCATTACCAATCCGCCAGCCAAATTCCGTAATCCAGAGGGGCTGAGCAACCAAATTCCGCAATTGTTCCATGCCATATTGAAACGACCATAGCTGATCCAGTGTGGGCTGAGCAGTGGGTGCAAAGGTTGTATCCGGTGCCCAGGGAATCCCAGTGGAATCATTAGGACGGGTGTAGGGATGCACCGCCAGACCATCAAACATGGCCCCGGCATCGAGTAACGCCTGGACATATTGAAAATCGGTGCCCGCTACCGAACCACCCAATACGGTGACATTTGTATTGGCAGCGTTAGCAGCATTGTGAAGAGTAGTGTAGGCGGCATTCAATAATGGGGCATAATCACTGACAAACCCTGTATCGATCAGAGCATAGGCCGTTTGGCCGTTGACGTCCCGGAGATCTGTGGCGGGATCAGCGCTACCCCAAAACTCAAACACATTGGGTTCATTCCAAATTTCCCAAGCCGTAATATTGTCGCGGACACTGGCTAATTGATTGTAGAAGTAAGCAACCGCATTCGCAAAATCATTCACATCTGCTGGCGGGTGCCAAATGTCATCGTTAGGGTTGGGGCGCGCCCATGCAGGGGTTTGGGCAAATAACATAACAACCTGGACCCCATTGTCCTCAGCATACTGAATAGCATCACGGACATCATTGATGTAGTTGTTATTCCATTGACCTTCTACAGGTTCTAGCTCATGCCAATCCCCTGGAAATCGAACCACATCCGAGCCTAGTCGAATGGCTTCATCAATGTAGTTCTTGAAGGTTTCAGCCCGAGATGAATTGTCATTAAGGTGGGAAGGGCCATCTGTAAATAATAAGTGGACCCCATATAAAGTATCGCTTGCCATGGCAATTTTATACTCCAAAAACCACTGGGTAGAACAATCTCAGCAATTTCATCTGTAATTCAACTGATGATTAGCGCCCAGCCTATGGTGACTAAGCCTACGATAGGCTACCCGAAAGATTTATGGATGGAACGTATCTGTATCCGAAGTTAAGTGTAAAAACGGAGATTCTGTGATAAACAATGTTCAGATAAAATAAATATGATCTGGTGTCAGGGAACCTTACCTGGCTGGCGCAGGTGCACCACGCAACATTCCTGATGTACTTAGATCTTCATCAATCTCTTCCCAATGTAGACCATAGCCACCTCCACAAAGCTCCCATTTCTCTCGTTGTTCTGAAGTTGCCTTTAATAATCTTGGATACCACACCAGTGGGACGACAATTGTTCGTCCATCCATGAGATCAACGCTAATTGTCTCTTCTGTAAATTGAACTGCTTTTACCCGCTCATCCACCTGAATTGCCGAAGTACCCATGCCAAGCCTCCAATAATTTTTCTTGATTTGCCTCAACAATGGCCTGTATTTTGCGTAACTCCTTTGGACTAAATCCAATGTTAGATGCTAGCTTGACAGACTCGATCCAGAACTTGGCTGATGAACTATCACGATCAATATGAATATGAGGTGGTTCATTAGGTTCATGGCTATAAAAGTAGAGCCGATAAGGCCCTACTCTCAAGATGGTCGGCATATTTCAGGGATATCACGCTTATTAAGCTTAGCAAATCAGGAGTGGTCTGTATATCTCAACGGTTTTGCCCATAGTGCCGCTCATCACTATCGGACATATTCGGACATATATTTTGTATTAGCTTCATCAGACCAGATCAACCCAATCGCGAATGAGGGCCATATCGCAGTATTCCTCCAGAGTGTCGGCCATCTGATCGTAGAGCTTAAATTGTTGTTGTTGCCAAGATATGGTGCCAGGTCGATAGTCTTGCACATGTGCCAGTTGGGCTAAAGCCTGGCGCATAGAGGTGGATTCAAACAATCCGTGGAGGTAGGTGCCCCATACGTGACTTTGGGTTGTCTCCCAGGTGTGGACGCAGTGATTGCCCTCGGGTCGCTGTGTTCCCTTCACTTCAATCTTTAGCAAGGGTGAAGCTGGAATATGGGAGGTCATTATCTGGGTTTGGCCCATGTGGATTTCGTAGGCTTGCCAGGTGTCTGTTGTGTTGTTATGGGTTGAGATCGCACTCACCTGCCGCACCTCTTTTTCAGCAATAAACTCAGTGGCAATGGGCAACAGCCCCAACCCTGGCACCTCCCCTGCTAGCCCTGCATAGCCATGGGGGTCCGAGAGAGACTGCCCCAGCATCTGATAACCGCCACAGATACCCACAATGGGAATACCCCGTTGAGCTGCCTGTTGAATCGCGATCGCTAATCCCGTCTTTCGTAGCCACTCCAGATCCTGCAGCGTGTTTTTGCTACCAGGGAGAATAATGGCCTGGACATCCTTCAGGTCTTCTGGTGTGGTTACCCAACAGGTGCGAATCCCCGTATCCAACTGCCAGGGTTGACTATCCTGGGAATTCGACACCCGAGGAAACCGAATCCAGGCGAATTTTGCACCACTGCCAAATTCTTCTGCTTCTTTACATAGACTGTCTTCACTTTCTGGCTGCAGATGACCCCGGTAGGGCAACGTGCCCAGGTAAGGAAAATCCGGTAGGTGCTTAGCAAAATGTTCTCCTGCTGTATCAAATAAGCTGAGGTCGCCGCGAAACTTGTTAACGATAAACCCTAACCCCAGGGATTTTGCCGGTTCCGGTATCAAGGTGTGGGTGCCAATAATTTGGGAGAAAATGCCCCCCCGCTCAATGTCTCCCACCAATAGCCAGCGCCCCCGCAGGTATTGAATGGGCCGCAGGTTGACAATGTCTCGATGCATCAGGTTCAGCTCCACCGGGCTGCCTGCTCCTTCTAACAGCAAAACATCGCAGCGATCGCGCCAAGAGTCCAGGGTTTGCGCCACCACCTGCCAGATATCCTCAATGTGCTGGTAATAGTCCCCCGCCCGAATATGCTGCTTCGGCTGCCCCAGCAGTACCAGCTGAGACGTACCATTGCCCGAGGGTTTGAGCAACACCGGATTGTGCTCCGCCACCGGACGTACCCCGCAGGCCGCCGCCTGGGCCGCTTGGGCCCGCCCAATTTCCCCCCCCTCCAGGGTGACGTAGGAATTATTGGACATATTCTGTGCCTTAAAGGGCACCACCTTTACCCCCTGTCGCCGCAGCCAGGCCCCGAGGGCCGTAACAATCCAGCTTTTACCAGCATTAGACGATGTACCGAGGACGGAGAGTGATTTCATGGAGTGGATGGGTGATGGGGTGGATGGGTGAATGACTACTATGACTGAATTTGTGGATGGTTATGCGGCCATTGTGCTGATGGGGGCGGCAGGGCTGGATTTTCTAGTGGGGGACCCGTGGCACTGGCCTCACCCGGTGCAGGCGATGGGTTGGGTAATTCAGCGGTATACCAACCTGGCGTTTAAGGCGACGCAGTCGGCAAGGGTGCTGAAGGGGCTGGGGGTGTTGCTGAGCGTTCTTTTGGTTGGGGGGAGTGCGATGGTGGGCTGGGGACTGGTTGCGATCTCACGGTGGTTCAATCCCTGGCTTGGCCTAAGTTTAGAAATAATCTTAGTCGCTTCCTGTTTTGCCGGACGCAGCCTGCGGGATGCGGCGGAAGATGTATTGTCCCCCTTACTGCAAGACAATTTAGCCGAGGCTCGCCAGCGTATGAGCCGCTATGTCGGTCGCGATACCCACGATCTGGAGAGACCTGAAATCCTTAGAGCGGTGTTTGAAACTGTTGCCGAGAATAGCGTTGATGGCATTATGGGGCCTTTGTTCTATGCCCTAGTCGGAGCTGCAACCCCCCTGGGTAGTGCTTCCCTGGCCCTAGCCTATAAGGCCGCCAGCACCCTGGACTCCATGGTGGGCTATCGGGCCGCCCCATACACCGACATCGGCTGGTGTAGCGCTAAGTTCGAAGATGCCTTAACCTGGCTTCCCTGTCGGCTAACGGTGGTTACCCTGGCTTTACTGTCTAGAAAACCTCGAACCGTGATGGGTCTTTGCCAGAGAGATGCCGCCGCTGACCCCAGTCCTAACTCCGGCTGGAGTGAATGTGCCTATGCAGCCAGCTTGGGGGTGCAGGTAGGTGGAAAGAACGTCTATAAAGGTGTGGTTAAAGTGAAACCCCTGATGGGCGACCCGATACGTGCGATTACGCCTGAAGTAATTCGAGAGTGTTTGCAGTTAAATCGGTTTTGTTTTTTACTATGGCTCAGTATTTGGTTAAGTGTCAGTCAGTTCTGGTAGCGATAGGATACTGAAAGCGTTGTGTTACTGCTACATAGCCAACCTTTGACAAGTGCTAAAATTTAAGCATTGTTGACTAATGTGAGGGGCATGACGCTAGAAATATCTCTAGAACCCGCCTTAGAGGCTCTACTTTGTCAAAAGGCAACCGAACAAGGTCAAGATCTCAATAAGATAGTGACTGAATTAATTACCCATGCCCTACAAAATGAATCAGATAGGGAATCGGTTAGTATTAGTCGCACTGAACGTGGTTTAACGATTCAAGGTACTCGCATTACTCTCTACGACGTAATGGATTATCTAACAGCCGGATATGAAAATGAGACTATCCGGAAGATGTTGAGTTTAAATCAAGCTCAGTGGGATGCTGCGCAAACCTATATTGCGGCCCATCATATAGATATTATTGGTGAGTATCATCAGGTTTTAGAGCAAGCTGAAGAAAATCGCCAATACTGGGAAACCCGTAATCAAGAGCTACTGACTTACAGAGAATCTATAAAATCTGAGCATGAAATGACGGCGGCTCATAAAAAGCTGCAAGCCTGGAAAAACAGGCTGAACGCCCAATAATCATGAGCTATCTAGTTGATCATAATCTTGAAGGTCATGCAGTCCTGATTTCCAATACTATTGCTACTGAGGGGTGGTTAGAGTTATTAACAATTCGTTTGGTCACATTTGAAGACGTTGGCTTACCTTTTGATAGTAGTGACCGAGTTGTTTGGCAATTCGCCCAATCTCATAAGATGATTTTGCTGACAGCAAATCGGAATATGAAGGGAGACAATTCATTAGAGGAGATTATTCGTAAGGAAAACACAAATACCTCTTTACCAGTCGTAACAATATCTAACCTGAGGCGATTGGGAAATAGCCACTATCGAGAGCAATGTGCTGAACGTCTTGTCGCAATTATTCTGGACCTTGACAAATACCTTGGAACTGGTCGACTATACATTCCTTAACATATTGCAGTTGGATGTCTGTAATTGGCTACTTGGCACCCTATGACTACAGCTCCCTCCCCATCCATCCCAGGTCGCCCTACCCATGGTGGTAATCGTAACTGGGCAGCTCAGCTTGCCAATTGCACACCGGAAGAGATTTTAGATTTTTCTGCCAGCATTAACCCGTTGGGACCGCCCCCATCTGTCTTGACAATACTGGCGGAGCAGTTGCAGCACCTAACGGCCTACCCTGACCCCAGATACCCTCAACTGCGGTCAGCCCTCAGTAACTTTCACCATTTGCCCATGGACTGGATTCTGCCAGGTAATGGAGCCGCTGAATTATTGACCTGGATTGGTCGAGAACTGGCGCAGTTAGATACCACTTATCTGGTCACACCCGCATTTGCCGATTATCAACGGAGTCTCAAGGCTTTTAACGCCAGGATTGTTCCTGTGCCCATGGATCTAGCAGCAGTGCCCCCCCAGGCAAACATAACAGCATCGACTAACTGCGGCTTATTGTTGAACAATCCCCATAATCCTATGGGTACCCTCACACTGCGAAAAGATTTAATCCCTTATCTTGATCAATTTGCCCTGGTGGTGGTGGATGAAGCCTTTATGGACTTTTTGCCGCCGGAGCAGCAACAGAGTTTATTGGATGTGATTCTGGACTTTCCTAACTTAATTGTGTTGCGATCGCTAACCAAATTCTACAGTCTGCCGGGTCTACGGCTGGGCTATGCCGTGGGTCATCCTGACTATCTAAAACGTTGGCAGCAGTGGCGGGATCCATGGCCTGTGAATACATTGGCTGAAGTGGCTGCGATCTCAGCCCTCCAAGACCATTCATTCCAGCAACAAACCTGGGACTGGTTGCCCCCTGCCCGCGATGCCCTTATTGCAGGGCTCCAAAAATTACCTGGACTTACCCCCTTAGTCGGTGCCGCTAATTTTCTCCTGGTCAAAACAGAGGTTCCTTGCACTCAATTACAAAAGGATTTACTTAAATCTCACAAAATTCTGATTCGCGACTGCCTTAGCTTTCCAGAACTCGGGGAGAATTATTTTCGCATTGCTGTTCGTCTTCCTGGAGAGAACGATCAATTATTAACCGCCCTTGCCCAGGCCTTACAACCTTAACCACGCGGGGACGTTGCATACAACCGTCCATACAACGCCCAAATTCCTCATCCTGCCGCCTTCGTCCTTTACCTATGCACCCGATCACCGCCGAAAGCTTTGCCATCATCGACCGAGAAATTGACCATCACAATTGGCCCCCTGAGGAATATGCCATTATCCGCCGGGCCATCCATTCCACCGCTGATTTTGAACTTCTAAACTTGTTTGAGTTCAGCGATGGTGCAGTGGCAGCAGGGATAGCGGCACTTCAGCAACGGCAACCCGTAATTGTCGATGTACGCATGGTGCAAATGGGCATCACAGGTGTTCTCAAGGGCATAGGGCATTCTTCTATCGCCTGTGCTCTGGATTATGTTCCAGAGGATTTTATGCCTAGTGCCGCCGTCACCACCCGCACGGCAGCGGGCATGTTGACCCTGACACAACAATACTCCACTGGCATTTTTGTTGTCGGTAATGCCCCTACAGCCCTACTTGCCCTAGTGGAACAAATTCGCAAAGGACGAGTAAAACCAGCCCTAGTAATAGGGGTACCTGTAGGCTTTGTTGCCGTTGAAGAAGCCAAACAGGCTCTAGCAGAGGTGCATGTGCCCCAGATTCAGGTGCGAGGACGTAAAGGAGGGTCTCCAGTGGCTGCTGCCATCGTTAATGCCCTGGCCTATTTATCCCAGGAGTGAACAATTTTTAATCAAACAATAGATGACAACCCTTGTAGGGGCAGGTCTTGTGCCTGCCCTGGGACAACGTATGCCATTTAGCAACATTTCGTTAAATATAAATCCTGGTTGATTGCGCCAGATTGTCCAGGGTGGGCACTAGGCACCACCCCTACCAGGTTATCCATTCTTTTTCACAGATCATCTGAGAGATAGGCAAATTCCAAAAAACATTGAAAAATAGGCGACAATCCCGGTAGGGGCAGGTCTTGTACCTGCCCTGGGAAAACCTATATCATCCAACGGAATTTGTTGTATATGATTCTGGTTGATTGCGCCAGATTGTCCAGGGTGGGCACTAGGCACCACCCCTACAGGGTTGTCCATTATTTTCAAAGATCATCCGAGAGATAGGAATTTAATTGTGTATCCTGGGCGATGATGTGGCCTTTGCGATCGCACAACACCGTCCCCACCTCCACCCGCACATTGGCATACTTCTGAATATACGTCTGGGCGCGATCGCTAATTTGCCTTGCCAACAACCCAAATACCGAATCAGCTAAACCCACTTCTATCAAAAGTTCATGGGCTGCTGCCGCCGTAGGAGATGCCAACACTGAACGAATTACCGCCAAACGATCCGTCGTTTCCGGAGTCTCCTCCACTTGTGCAATTGCCGCTGCCAGTATCGGTAGTTTGCCATCTGCCACATGACTCGACGTGTTGAAAATCCCCCCTGCCAACTTAACCAACTTGCCGTGATAACCCAGCAGCAGCACAGATTTTGCACCCCGTAACCCTGCTTCCGCCAGCATTGGTCCCATCCAGTTACCCGTCTGCACAATATGTTGTGCACCAATCCCCAACCGGTGGGCCGTATGCTGACCATTGTGACCAATACAAAACACCAGATGCGGTGTCGTCTGAACGACCTTTTGCAAGCTAGCTCGATACTCTGCTAACTGGTCAGTGGACGAGTGAGGCTGAGAGATGCCGCTGGTGCCCGCGAGGGCGAGTCCTTCCAAAATGCCAAAAGCTTCATTGGAGGTTCGTTGGGCCAACCGACGCCCTTCTGGCAAAATAATCCGCACCCTGGCCTGATACTGAGTTGGAATGAGAGGGCGAACATTCACACCAAACAGTTTACGAGCATAGGTATAGAAAGCAGGTTCTCCGGCGGCAGTGTGACCGATGCCTTCACCCGCTTCCAAGATCAGATTGTCTTCAGCATCTGCACCAATTTCTTCTAGATTTACCCAGGCCCAGATAGGGGTATCGCGGGTCAGGTCAAGATTATCGCCGGGGTCGCTAAGACAAATGCCAAGGGCCGTGGTGGAGTCGATGTTGGCCACTTGCTGGATTGTAACTTCAGCCTCACCTGGAGCCAAATCAAGGGTTACTTGTATCTCGTGTTCCTTGTCAGATAGTAGAGCCTTAGAACCCTGTTCTTTCTTTCCAAACTCTCCAGACTGAACAAGCAGATGGATGAGAGCAGCTTTAGCGGCAGCAACAGCAAAAACTGGCAGTGTATACCCGGCTCGGGCCATAGAATCTCCTCATAGATATCTTGTAGGCACAAAGAACTACCCCTACGGGATCATGCATAGCAACAAAATTCAATGACCTCATCTAAATTATAGGTTTGTTGGGGATAAACTAATGCAGGACGAGCAATCACTAATAGCCTCACTTCCAGGGCTTTGGCTGCGGCTAGTTTTACGGGGACTCCTCCTGGACCACCGCTGGCTTTGGTGATGACGGTATCCACTCCCAGACGCTGCCATAGGATTTGTTCTGCTAGGGCCTCGGTGGGGGAGCGATCGCAAATCAGTTGCTTTGGTTCAAACCCAATCTGGATGGCCTGAGCTTTAGCCGTTGGCAGAATTCTGGCCCAGAGGTAAGACCGCTGTTGCCAGGGCTGAAACCGATGTAGTGCTTTGATACCCAGGGTAAGGAGCACACGACGATTGTCCAGATATTGAGGTTGCAAAAGGGTCTCTAAATCAGGCACGGACTCCGCAGGTGGCTCTAGAGAACAGGCCTGGCGTTCAAACCGCAGGTAGGGCAAGCCGAGGGCCATGGCCTGTTTAGAAATTTCGGTGGCAAAGGGATGGGAGGCATCGACAATGGCACGAATGCGGTGCTGCCGAACCAAGGTTTGCATACTGGCCCAATCCAATGCCCCTGGCTGTATCTGACCAGGCAGCCCCTGATACAGCTGCCCTGCCGTAGGGGAAACGACGGTCACCAACCACGAAATCCCTTGCTGAGTGAGTCGCTGGGCAATGGCTCGACTTTCACTGGTGCCGCCGATTAGCCAAATGGTCACACCCTGGATAAATGGGGACGGAAGAGGTGACTGTGGCCTGGACTATAGAGTTGAGATCGCGCTTCTTGGGCAGCCAAGGCCGGGCTAATCAGGTACATCACGGTGCGATCGTGGCCTGATTCCTGAGTCATGGTTGCCATGGTATCCAAACGCCCTACAAAAATCTCTTCATCGGGCCAGCCCAGGCGATAGCAAAGGGCAACAGGGGTTTCTGGTGGATAATGGGTCATTAGCTTATCCTGGGCGGCAGCGGCATGGCGAGCGCTGAGGTAAAGACACAGAGAAGCCTGGTGCGCGGCCAGGGAGGCCAGGTCCTCATCGCCTGGCACATTGGTACGGCCCTGCACTCGGGTAAGGATAATGCTCTGCACTAATTGAGGTACCGTTAGCTCCACCGCCAAACGTGCTGCTGCTAGCTGAAATGCACTGACCCCCGGCACAATTTCAAACGTTATCTGGTGCTTAAGCAAAAACGCCATCAACTCATGGAGTGCCCCATAGAGACACGGATCGCCATCTTGCAATCGCACCACACGCTGGCCTTTGATCACCCGTTCTTGGAGCATTGGCAACCAGGTTTCTAAGGTATGGGATCGGGTATCGATGGTTTCCACCGTTGACTGACACCATTGCAGCATCTGTTCAGGTACCAGCGACCCAGTGTAGAAAACCGTATCTGCCGTCGCTAGGAGATTCTGACCGCGAACGGTAATTAGGTCTAGAGCACCGGGACCAGCCCCGATAATTTGGACTGGCGATTGTTGAGATGAAGGGATGGTCTGGGTCATAGGTTAAAAAACAAAGGTGGGTATGGGTTTTAGCGGTGAATTTGTTATGCAGTGGTAAGAGTGTTATTGTCCTGGGCAATCAGCTTACATCCAGTGCGGATAGCTGTTTTGCTAGCAACCTGAGAAAGGTTAGTCGTGGGTTGATCCTCAGCATCGACAATGTCTTTATTCTATTGCCCAATGGAAAATAAAGGGCTAATGATTTGGGTTATGAGTATTTTTTGTTAGAAGACTGTTGTGCATCGTTGGTGCTGGAGTTTCATCGGGTCTCAGTGGAGATGGTTCACAGGCGCAAGAAAAGTACCCCTGTGGGTACTAAGATCAACAATCAGGTGGCAAATAAAATTCCGTTGCATGTTTTTCGCGCTGGCATCCGTATCTCATCCCGCCGCAGTTGCAACACGACCCACTCACGATCAACAGTAGTTGCAACTATAGCTGCTGGCGATTACCGATAATGATCAACATACGTTCTTATGAAGTTACAGATTGGTCCAGGCTGTGCGAAATCCATGATGCATCACGTGTCGATGAACTGACATTAACTGTTGGTATGGATGCGTTCCTGACCCTTGAGCAAACAGCCAAGGAGGAGGGCCTTTTTGATGGTCAACTCTTTGTTGCAGAGGTCGATAATGTTATCCAAGGGTTTGTTGCCTATACGAATGAAGAACTTACCTGGCTTTACGTTGATCCTAAATTTTATAGAAAAGGTGTGGGTCGTGCGTTAGTCCAACATGCTGTTGCAAACTCAGCACCAACTATGGCAATTGAATTGCTTGAAGGCAATACACCTGCACTGGAACTGTATCTTGCTGAAGGCTTTAAGGTCATAAAACGCATAGAAGGCCAGCTTGTAGGTAATGAAGAGTTTGCTGCAGTAGGTCTTGTTTTGAGACGTGAAGAGACTTGAGGGGCATCAGTCCGTAGAATAATCCTCTTGTTTATAGCCAGAAAAAACAATTACATAATATGATGCACTTTCTGTCTATTTCTTAAAATATTTGAGTGAATAAGCGCAAAGGCACCAGAAATAGCGACGATGTATAAGACGTTAGAGCCCCTGTCATGCCTCAGTTTAAGCGCCGTCATTTTCTACAGCTTGCCGGATCTACCCTGGCATCCATTGGTCTTAGTCAAACACACTTTTTGCGACAGTGCGATCGCTACGGCAAAGCACTGGCTCAGGACACATCTCGCAAGCTGGCTCTGCTGGTAGGGATCAATAATTATCCCAGATCGGTAGGTCGTCTACGTGGATGCCTCACAGATGTCGAAATGCAGTACGAGTTACTGGTCCATCGCTTTGGCTTTCAACCCGACGACATAAAAATCATTAGCGACCCGATTGACGGCATCCTGAGCACTCGTGTCGCCGCACCACCCACGCGGGAAAATATACTAACTGCATTTGAAGAGCATCTGATCAACCAGGCCAACGAAGGCGATGTTGTTGTCTTTCATTACTCTGGCCATGGAGCGCTGGTCAAAGAAGAAAATGGAATTCCAGGCTTTAACAATCGCAATGGCACTATTGTTCCAATTGATGCACGCGCTGGTGTTTCTCACGATAATAAACAGGTCAAGGACATTATGGGCAAAACTCTATTCTTGCTCACCTATGCCCTCAAGACCAACAATGTTAGCCTGATTTTAGATAGCTGTCATGCTGGGGGTGGCACCAGGGGCAATCTAGTCATTCGTTCAGTCACCGACCGATTGTTGAGTGGTGACATAGAACCCTCGGATACTGAACTGGCTTATCAAGAGAGGTGGCAAGGGCTCAATAATCTATCGTCACAAAAACTTCAAGAATTACGCCAGTCAGGCATTGCCAAAGGCATGGCCCTAGGATCAGCCCGCATTAACCAGCTAGCCGCCGATGCGCCCTTTGGAGATTTTAATGCAGGTGCGTTTAGCTATTTACTCACGCGCTATTTATGGCAGCAGGTGGGCGATCAATCGGTCGACAATGTATTTGTTAACCTATCCCGTAGTACCCAAGATGTGGCTAAAAGCGCAGGGCTAGAGCAAGAACCCATCTTTGAGGTTGCTCCCAACAGCAATTTTGAACAGCAGCCACCTTTATTTCTTAAGGCTCCTCACCCCGCAGCAGAGGCCGTTGTGCGACAAATCGACGGCAACAACATCACGTTTTGGCTAGGGGGTGTCTCTCCGCAGAGTATCGAAGCCTTTACCACAGGAGCCGTTTTTAATCTGATCGATACCGAGGGGAATCCGATCGGTGTGGTAACCCAAACAGGCCGGGCTGGCCTGGAAGGCTATGGGACTCTGGAAACAATGGGTCGCAGCGGACGCGATCGCGGCATCTTGATGAGAGAACAGGTGCGGGGGATTCCGGCAGATCTTTCCCTACGAGTGGGCATAGATACTAGCCTGGTGGAGGACGCTGCTGTTGCTAGAGAAACGCTGGCTGCCGTTAACCGCATCACGGTGGTTGATGTTGACCAAACTCAACCCATTGACTATCTACTGGGTAGATTGACAGATAGTATCAAAACTAGAGCCGCCACTGAGGGCATCACCATGGTCTCTCCTGTCGGTAGTATCGGCTTATTTACAGAAGGGTTAACGCCCGTTCCTGAATCCTTTGGCCGGGTCGATGAGTCGGTTGTCAACGCTGTTGCTCGTTTACGACCTCGTATGAAGATGCTGCTGGCAGGGCGGATTCTCAAGTCGATTGCTAATGGAGAGACCTCGGATGTCAATGTAGAAGTGGACGTTACCCCAGTCGCGACTGGGGGTACTTTGCTCAGTCGGGGCAGCCGCGCCGCTCAAGAAGCAGGCTTGATTGCCCAGACCGTCGACACAGGTATCCAAAAAGTTGAGGTGGGGACTCGCATAGAGATTGCTGTCACCAACAATGAGTCTAGAAATCTCTATATTAGTATTCTCATTATCGATAGCAAAGGTCAGCTCGTTGTGCTACATCCTGTGGATTGGAATGCAGCGGAAACCGCGACGCTGGTGCAACCCGGTCAGCGACTCGTTGCCCCCAGTCCAGGCAGCAATTTCGAGTTTGAAGTGGGTGGACCGGCTGGCCATTTTGAGCTGTTGGTCCTGGCCAGTACCGACCAGTTGCGGGATGCCCTGAGGGGGCTTAGAGAAATTGCCCGTGGACGAGGGATCCGCTCTGGGGATCCGCTTGTTTTTGGCGAAGGTCAAACCCGTGGTTCTAACGAAGGGGATGATGCTCCCGTAGAGATTTTAGATAGTTTATTGGGTGACTTAAACAGTAGTGCACGCAGCACCGTACTTGTACGCGGTCGCCAGAATTCTGATACCCAGCGACTAGCAGCGTTTTCTGCGGTTTTTGAAGTGGTGGAGTAGCGTTGATAGGATACTGTTGCCACAAGATGTAAGAAAACGTTGATCCGTGATATCCGGCAATCGTAAAAGTTATCTAGTACATTGCCTTTAAGTAAGCTTTACTGTTTATCCAACCAGGATAAATTTTTAACACATGAAGTGCTATTTCTCAGGGCTTTGGTGCGTGAATAAGGTAGCTGCGGAGCCATAGAAGCCGGTAAAGTGCAGTTACCACACAAACACGGTACCGATGAAACGC
>NZ_QXHD01000004.1:4804416-4812411 GCF_011009555.1 Adonisia turfae CCMR0081
ACATACTGTGCCCCCTGCCCCGTAAACAAAAATGCAATGTCTCGCTGGGGACGACGGGGAGCTTTCGCCATAGCCACAGCGGTCGAATTTTTCCCCTGGGCCATATCAGTGAGGTGCGATCTCATCCCCTCTAACGAATCCGCCACCACCATCGCCCGATGAGAAAAGATAGAACGCCCCATATGGGCTGTCCAACAGACATCTGCCAGATTCACCCCAGGATGGGCCTGCAAAAACTCCGCATAGCGACCCGCCAGGGCGGTCAAAGCAGGCTCCGATTTAGCCGTTAGCATCAGGCTGTGCCAGGCGGGAGCAGCAACAGAAGTCGAGGCAGGCGTCGGGGAGCTGGATGCCGCAGACACAATTACATGGGCATTGGTCCCCCCAAAGCTAAAGGCACTCACCCCCGCTATCGGTCGATCCACACCAACCGATGACGGCCACTGGCAACCTTGCTGAGGAATAAACAACGGCGTGTCCGTCAGGTCGATGCGGGGATTGAGTTGATGTAAATGCCCATGGGCCGGAATGTAGCGATGCTGTAGTGCTAGTACCACCTTAATCAGACTCGCAATGCCAGCCGCCGCTTCCATGTGACCGACGTTGGCCTTTAGCGCCCCTAGGGCACAGGGCTGTTGGGAGGAACGACCCGCTATTAGCACCGTTTTTAGCGCATTCACTTCAATCGGATCCCCCAGGGGTGTCCCCGTACCATGGGTTTCAACGTAGCTAACATGGGCGGCAGGCACCTGGGCCTGGGTCAATGCCTGACGAATAACCGCCTGTTGGGCAGGGCCGTTGGGGGCGGTTAGACCGTTACTCAGCCCATCCTGATTAACGGCTGAACCCTGTACCACCGCTAAGATCCGATCTCCCGCCTGTTCAGCATCAGCCAGTCGCTTCAACACCACAACGCCACACCCTTCTGAGCGCACATAGCCATCGGCGGCAGCATCAAACGTCTTGCAGTGGCCATCAACGGCCATCATCCCGGCCTGTTGAAACACCTCCGTCACCTCGGGTCTGAGAATTAAATTCACACCCCCTACCAGCGCTAAGTCACAGCCGCCAGCCGCCAGGCTTTGCCCTGCCAGGTGTACGGCCACCAGCGACGATGAACAGGCAGTATCAACGGCTAGACTAGGCCCCTTTAAATTGAGGGCATAGGAGATTCTATTAGCGGCCACACAAAGCGCCGTCCCAGTGGCACTGTAGGGGCTCACGTCGCTCTCTGGGCTGTGGTGTTGACCCAAAAGATAACCATAGTCACTGTGACTAATGCCAACAAATACCCCTGTACGGCTGCCCGCTAAGGATTGAGGTGCAATAGCCGCCTGCTCTAAACTCTCCCAACAAACTTCCAATAACAGCCGCTGTTGGGGATCGAGATAGGCCGCTTCACGGGGGGAAATCCCAAAAAACGCTGCATCAAACTGATCGATATGGGACAGGAACCCCCCCCATCCGGTGGTGGCTAGCCCTGGCAGTTCTCTGGGTGCAGCTGACGTCATGGCATCACCTCCCTGGCACAGGAACTGCCAAAAGTTATCGGCATTGTCGCCCCCCGGAAACCGGCAGGCCAAACCGACAATCGCAATTGGGTTCATCGTTTAGAATGCCTCTCAGTGCAGATTAACAAATGGTCATTGGTTCACTGCTGCCTGGCCAGAGCCATCATCCATGGCATCGGCTTGGCCAAATGTCGCTCTTAAACAGACTGTTCTCGCCAGGAATGCCAAAGACCTAGTACCCGATGGCAAAAATTTGGCACCCTTGCATCCACCCATCCACCCATCGACTCATCCACATTGGATGGTGGACAAACTTACGCCATAAAGTACTAGCTCTCTTGCCCCTCAGTTTCTAAGGACAGGTCTCCTAAGTGTTCAGCCAGGGTGGCAATCGTGGGATAGTCGTAAAGCAATGTGGGTGAAACCTGTCGCTGCAACCACTCCTCAAGTTCTCCTGACAGCCCAATTACTTCGGTAGAATCGAGTCCATAGCTGTCAAAAGGCGCATCTGGATCAATGCCCTCAATTGTGGTGCCCAGAGACTCTGCCAGTCTCTCAGACAGCCAAGCCTCAATGTTTGCTATCGTTGGTTGGTCCATAACAGATGGTTGCGGGTTAACGGATGAATTCATAGGAGAAGCCTTGCTCACAGTTGCTCACAATTAACGAGTGTTTGCAGGTTGGGCCATGGGAATGGGATGCAGCTGCCCAGCCAAAAATTGTGAACGACAGCGAGAACGTTGAATCTTGCCGCTGGAGGTTTTAGGAATACTTCCAGGCTTAACGAGCACGATGGTTTCCACCCGCAGGCCATGAACCTGGCTCACGGTTTGCTTAATGGCTCGGATGATGGGCTTAGGCTCTAATCGCCGCAGCCACACCCGTCCGACTTCTTGTACAACAACCAACTGAGTTTGTTCATGTCGATCCACGGTAAACGCGGCTCCCCATGTGGTCCGAAAAGCCGGATGGCTAGCAGCCACGGTGGCTTCCACATCGCTGGCATAGTGATTGCGACCGTGGATAATCATGACTTCCTTTATCCTCCCGGTCACAAACAGCTCTCCATTTTGCAGACAGCCCAAATCCCCTGTGCGTAGGAAAGGTCCAGCCCCAGGGTCAGCCAGGTGGGCATGAAAGGTTTCTTGGCTTAGCTGTGGCTGCTGCCAATAGCCCTGGGCGACGCTGGGGCTAGTCACCCAAATTTCTCCAACTTCGTTGGGTTGGCACCGCGTCAGGGTTTGGGGATTAACAATTATCAGCTGACCTGAGTCAATCACCTGTCCACAGCCCACTAGCAAGCGTCCCTGGTCGGCAGGCTGAATGCGATGGTCCGCTAGTTTTTTCTCATCTACGGTTAATTGTTTGGGGGCACTGGTGCGATCGCCACCGGTGATCATTAACGTCGCCTCGGCCATGCCATAGCAGGGATAGAATGCCTCAGGGCAAAACCCATAATCGGCAAATGTTGCAGCAAAGCGCTCAAGGGTGGCCATCCGGATTGGTTCCGCCCCCGTAAAGGCCACTGACCAATGACTTAAGTCCAGTCCCACGCATTGTTCTGGCTTGAACCGTTCTACACAACGGTCATAGGCAAAATTGGGACCGCCACTGATGGTTGCTTGGGTGCGGGAAATAGCCTGTAACCAGCGCAGGGGACGTTGTAAAAAGTCCACGGGCGACATCAGTGTGGTGGTCAATCCTTGGTATAGAGATGTGAGAATGCCGCCGATCAGTCCCATATCGTGATACGGCGGTAGCCAGCACACTCCCTCGCTACGGTTGTTTAACTCAAACTTATGGCTAATGGCAGCAACGTTATGGATGAGATTACGATGGCTAATTTTTACCCCCTTCGGTGCAGCGGTAGAGCCCGAAGTGTATTGCAAGAAGGCGATTGCTTCAGGATCAATGTTGGGTGACTGCCAGGCAGTTGCCGCTGTAGCAAGAACAGAATCTAGCTGAAGCGTGGGAATGTTCGACAGGGGTCTGGGTTGGAACTGCTGAGCAGACGTTGTCAAAATCAGCGCAGCTTGCGTATCAGCAGCAACACCTTGAAATCGCTCTAGGGACTGATTGGGGCGAGGTGGCTGTATCGGCACAGCGATCGCACCCGCATACAAACAGGCACAAAATGCCAAAACATAGTCTAATCCAGGGGGACAGAGCAGGAGTACGCGCTCTCCCTGGAGATTTAATCGCTGCATCTGGGCGGCGATCGCTCGACTGCGGCAGTCTAAATCGCCATAGGTTAATTGTTCAGACGACACTACACCGTCATTCCACATTTGGAAGGCAATTCGAGAGGGCTGTTGTGCCGCTCTCTCCCTAAGGAGATCAACCCAGGTCAAACCTGGGCTAACACCCTGGAGACAGTTAAAGGTCAGATGGGGCATGGAGTAGGGCTAATAGATGAGGTAGACGGACCCAACAGGTTGAGGTAAACGGGAGCGAACCGGAGTGCCGGAGGCAATACATTTGCGAATTGCGGAGGCAATACATTTGCGAATGAGATTAAAACTCAAACTTATTAATTGATACCATTTCGCAATAGTGAGTATAGATGACTCAGCTCTCATTCGCAAGAAGTTAGATAGTCAATGCAGTTACTCTATGCAAATCAATGGTTTTAATTATTTTCTTGACGTCCATGATGAGCTTGACAAGGGAGTGTTTTGCCCTTTAGGTTTTTGATAATATTCTCATTAAAAATCCATTTTTTGGTCTCTTAATTGACAATATTTAGCTTTAGCGTGGCAACAGCGATGTCTGAGACCCGCGAGTTTAGGCCCCAGTTACTTGGCTTAGGGCCCCATTATTTGTGTGTGAGGAATGATGATGAAATTGTCTTTAGGAACCTGTACGCTTGGGATCGCAAGTGCGATTACGGTTGCGATCGCGCAACCTGTCTATGCACAGACGTCCATAATTACTGCTGTACAGCTGACCCAAACTGACACAGGGTTGTCACTCACCCTTGAATCTCCCACTGAGGCCCCCCTACAAACCTTTATCAATCGCAGTGGCGACAACACAATTGTTGTCGATGTTGTTGACGCCCAACTTCAAACCTCCGAGGGGGATACCTTTCAGCAAGACAATCCGGCTACGGGGATCGAATCAATTACGGTTAAATCCCTGGCCACCAACCGTATTCAGGTAACGATTGTCGGGCAAGATACTGCCCCAGCCGTTGAAATTGATCAGCAGCCTGGAGGTCTAATTTTCGCCGTCAGCACCGTCGTCACTGACCCAGCGTCCCCCGATGGCGAGCCCGTAACCACCGATCCCTCTGGCGATCCCCCTGGACCCACTGATGAATCGGCAGAGGGACTGGAAGACGCAGCTCCCCTGCGCTTAGTTGTTACGGCCACCCGTACCGAAGAGTCAATAGACGACATCGGACGTTCCATCACCGTCATTGAGCGAGAACAAATCGAACAACAGTCTATTCTCTCCAACGATCTTGCTGATACGTTAGGCAATTTAGTGCCAGGATTTGGCCCCCCGAACCAGTTACGCACCACCCGTGGGCAAACCCTTCGAGGTCGAGAAGCTGCCATCTTAATTGACGGTGTACCGCTGTCCACTAACTTTCGGGTTAATCGCCAAGAACTGCGTAGTATTGACCCCTCTGCCATTGAGCGAGTCGAGGTGATTCGTGGCCCCAGCGCCATTTTTGGTGGCCAAAGTACCGGTGGCGTCATCAACATCATCACCCGTCGTCCCGAAGATGGTCAAGCGATTCTGGAAACTCGGGTTGGCGGTAGCGCATCATTAGGTGACCTAGAGGACGATGGCTTTGGCACTAATTTTGCTATCAATATTTCAGAAGGATTTGAACGCTCCGCCTATAGATTGATCCTATCCCGTGACGAAACCGGTAGCTTTTTCGATGCCGACGGTAATCGTAACGTTTCAGAGTCGAGTCTGAGCGATACCACCAGCTACAACCTGTTGGGCAAATTTAACTATGAGCCCAGCGACCAAGAGCAATTCGATTTCACAATTAACTACTTTAATTCCCAGCGAGATACGGAGTTTATTGCTAGTCCCGAAACCCTCCTTATTCCTGGTCGACAAACTGCTCGGGCCTTGAAGATCCCTGGTTTTGAACGAGAAAATAATCCAACAGATCGGAGCCTGGTCACAAACTTGAGCTATTCCCATGATGATCTATGGGGTAGCGAATTGCGAGGACAATTGTATTACCAAAATACGCTCGCCCGTGGTGAATTTGCTGATGGTCGTCTCGGCATCGATTTCTTTCCCTTTCTGTTTCAATCACGTCTTGAGGCCGAACGCTGGGGCGGGCGACTACAGGTTGAAACCCCTTTAACCAGGAATGAAACCCTTAACCTACTGTGGGGTGCAGACTATGAAAATCAGAAAAATCAACAGATTACGGCCCAGTTTGATGCAACAACATTTGACAATGAGCAGCGACTAACCCCGCTCCAAGAATTTGACTTTACCCCCCCTTATCGGGTGAATAGTCTGGGTCTTTTCACTCAGCTTGATTGGGAGCCCAGTGAATCGTGGCTGCTGCGGGGTGGGGTGCGTTATGAAAATATCAACCTTGACGTGGATGACTATTTTTCAGTCACTGGCAGTCGCAATATTGAAGGTGGCAATCGCAACTTTGATGACGTTGTTTTTAACGCTAGTACGGTTTATCAGCCTGTTGACGAGGTTTCACTCTTTGCCAGCTTTGCCCAGAGCTTCAGTGTGCCTGAGTTTAGTCGAGTCTTACGCTTGCCCCCCCCTGGCTTTACTAGTATTGAGGACGATTTGGATATTACTCAACCGATCAAAGTTACTGAATATGAAATTGGTGTGCGCGGTAATTGGCCATCGATTCAAACGAGCCTCAGCGGTTTTTACAACACATCAGACCTGGGTTCAAGTCTGGTGCCCAACGAAGATGGTTTGCTGACTATTCAGCGTGCCCCTCAGCGGATATATGGTGTAGAAGCCACAGTGGATTGGCAACCAGCAGACACCTGGGGCATTGGCGGTACGGTTGGTTGGTCTGAAGGTGAAAATGATGTGGATCGAGATGATGATTTTGACCCCTTGAATAGTGGCGAAATTTCTCCGATTAAATTTACCGCTTATGTGGAAAATGAAACCCTACCTGGCTGGACTAATCGTCTACAGGCCTTGATCGTAGGCGGTCGTAGTCGAGCCGCTGATGAAGGCATTGAGCCCTTATCGATTGAGAGCTATACCACGATTGACTTTATCAGTAGTGTGGATATTGGCTCAGGCAGGTTGCAACTGGGTGTTGAGAATATCTTTGACATCCAATACTATCCAGCTACAGCTCAATTTTTGTCGGGGTTTGACGATCGTAACTATGTCGGAGGTCGAGGCCGAACCATACGTCTTATGTATTTGATGGAATGGTAACAACAAGGGTTTAACAGCATTAGCTAAACTCCTAACGCTTACTGAAAATTGGTTTTGGCCTTGGCGTACGTTGGTGTTTCCAAACTACGCCAAGGTCAGAATCCTGATCAAAAGTCGCCGTCAGTACGCGTCAATGGTGACATGGCTAAATACAGGGTAGACGGGCATTACAGTTGTTCTAAGTTGCTAATTTTGTATTGCTTAACTGGACTGAAATCACCTTTGCCCGAATTGTGTAACGTCATCACGGTGCCATTGACTGTTACGGTGGCGCGGTAACAGCCTGTTTCTCCATCCGGGCTAGTAAAGTCAATTTGCACCTGAGAACGGGCCTCATCTATGGCAGATACCCAGCCTGACTGACGGTAGGTACACCAGTCCCAGCCTCTCTCCATAAAAATCTCTCGCTCTACGATCTGGGCCAGGGGTGGCAGCCCAGCCCAGCCTCGGTAGTAGGATCTTAAATCGGTCACAGATCTGTTGCGTTGTGCCAAATGGTGAGATGTATCGGGTTCTAAATGTCCCCAATAGCGGCCTTCGGGAAAGTCAATTAGGGTGGGGGCCAGTCTATGGCTGCTGATATGGCTGGTGCGCCAGATGCGGACGGTATCTTTTTGAGCATAGGTGTTAAGCCTTTCATAAATGGGTCGGCTAAAGCGACCACAGCAGATATCTAACTCGGCATGGGCGCAAACTAGAAAGTCTCGCGTTGTAGCTGGCTGGCGATAGGCCTCAAAAGCTTTAAGTTTGGCCGGTGTAGATAGGGCGTTGACCAGCGGTACCACAAGATGCTCAGGTAGCCAAAACTCTTGCTTATCGTAGACAGAAAACTGTTCTGTAGGGCGCTGAAAGTAAATAATGCGGCGGTAGCCTGGCCGATGGTAGCGTGGCTCTGGAGCAATTGCTAGACAACGCCCCTTGGTGCTGCGGGCCGCTGCTTGTAATAGCAGTGGTAGTAAGGCTGCTGGAAAATTTTTACTCTGTAGGGCTTTGGTGCGTGAATATTCTGTCAGACAGATCAGTCCTTTAGGAGGTCGATCTTAGCCTTCAACAGGGTAGCTGTCCGGCATCC
>NZ_QXHD01000004.1:4812421-4829229 GCF_011009555.1 Adonisia turfae CCMR0081
GTAATCACGGGTGGGAGAGTGTGGATTAACAAGTACACGTTTCCGTCCCCTTGCGGGGTAATGGAATTGGCAACCTTCGTTGATGATACCGGGGCGATGATGATTAGTGAAGGTTTCCGTCCCCTTGCGGGGTAATGGAATTGGCAACTTGCCTCAATCTCAGTTCCAGGTCCGCACCTTTGTCATTGCGTTTCCGTCCCCTTGCGGGGTAATGGAATTGGCAACCAACACGGCCTGTGGAGAGGTCGAGGCATTCAACAAGTTTATAGGTTTCCGTCCCCTTGCGGGGTAATGGAATTGGCAACTGCAAGAATGATTTGGATCATGTGGCTGTAGGTGAGGTGTGTGTTTCCGTCCCCTTGCGGGGTAATGGAATTGGCAACCCCTACCTTTTGAAACCACTGTAACCAGGGGCTTCTAGATACCCAAATCTAAGGGTTCCAAAAATGACCTACTTAATCGAGAGTAGCTCTCAATAAAGCCCTGGAAAAACGTCTGAAAGCCTCTCACAGTCACTGTTCGAGGGATCTAACGGAAGAATCAGGTTTTCAAGGTTCGGCTGAATCCATCGGAAAATTAGGAATTCATGCTTACCATAACCAGCCCAACCAGGAATGTCCAGGCATGCAATCAATTTTTAATGATTCTTGCTACCCCCCATGTAACGCACAAAAACCACTGGTATCAGAGAGGAACTCCACTCAAGGCAAGGGGGAGTTAGAGGGGGTGAGGCAACCGCAACCGCTAGTTTCCAATACTTTTGTGTACACGGCAGCCTTACAAAGGGGTGCAATAAACCCAGTAGGGGCACTCCCTTGTGGATGCCCCATAGGCCTGAGGCCAATTAATGCGCAGGAATGACCGTGCCTAAGGCATTTTAGGTCAGGCCATTTATGACCCAAGCATTTGCGATCCGGGCACCCACAAGGGGAAGCCCCTACTGGGGACGATATAACACCTGCCAACGACCGGCCCATTCCATTTCAGGATAATTAATTTTTACCCAGTTCCAACGGTCGGGCAAATCCCCTGGAATCACCAGTACCGATGGGTCAGTCATCAGCCGACGTAAATAAAGATTATCCTCGGGGTTCCCCAGCCGAATCCAACGGGGTTCCCAACCCTGGGTGGTTTGAAAATAGGCCTCATTGACAATGCCATCGTTAATGGTAATGGTGTCTTTGTTTAGGGCAAAGGCCAGGGAGGGGAGCGCTTCGTTATAAACCAAGACCGGTAAACTCTCTAACCGTCGTTGCTGAATAATCTGAGAGACAACATTAGCACTCTCTTTCCATGGTCCATTGGCCTGGGTGTAGTAACCGCCATATAACAACAACATAAATGATGGCACCAGCACCATAGCCACCAGCCGAATTCTGACCCCCGCCCGGATAAATCGGTATAGCAAAAGCACTAAGCCTAACGTGCTCAACGCCGTTATCACCATGGGCCAGGTGCTTTGCAATGGCTGTCCAAGAATTTGATAGCCCAGGGGTACCATGAAGGCCAGCATACCCAGACAGCCATAAATTTGGGCAAACCAGCGGCTGTAACGCCATACTTGTTGTTTCGTTAGAAACTGCACCCAATAGCTGACAAGAATCGAGAACCCAGATACCAGGGGCAACAATGCCGCCAGGGATGCACTACCGGTCAACGTGTAGAACACCAACGGTAGGGCTAGCCAGGTGATGCAGACTGGCAACACATTGGGGTTTTGCCAGACCGGACTGGCAAGGTTGGGCAAAACTAAAAACCACCAAGGTAAACTGCCCAACAGAAATGTGATTGCATATTGCCAGCGGGGATGCCTGGGTGGCCCGAAAAAGGTGTCTTGCCAAAATGTCTGGCGGATAAAGGCCCAGACATCGGGGAGGTGATGGCTGGCGTGCACAAACCAAAAGCAGGTGAGCCCAACTGCCATGATCAATGCGGCCAGGCCATGACGCCAGTGAATCCCATAGTTGCGAGGCCCAAATATCAAGACATAGGTGCCCACGGTGATGGGCAATAGCAAACTATGTAACCCGCCGCATAATAGGCCACCGGCGAATGCGATCGCGAGTCCATAGAGGGCAGCCGGTAGTTTTTCCAGATGGTAGAGCAGGATATAGTAGATAGCTGCCAGCTCGAAGGTGGCCAACAATATATCGGCGGATAGGTAACGGCTACAGGCCAACACCAGGGGACATGACAGATAGATCAGTCCAGCAAACAGACCGACCTGGGACGACCCAAATAATCGCATCGCAATGCGGTAAGTAAAAATTACCTGGACCAAAATGCTGATCTGGATAAAGAAGCGAGCCCCAAATGTATTGATGCCCCACAGCCGCATTCCCAGGCTGGTCAACCAGAGGGGCAATGGCAGATGGCTAAAATCGTTTACCCCCAGCAACCGAGGATGCATAAAATTTTGCCGGGCCAGCATATCCCGACTAATCTCAGCAATACTGCCCTCGGGACCTGTGGTGATGACCCACAGATGCAGGTTGAACAGCAATACAATCAACACCACTGCCAGCAGTAGATATAAAAAACGGTCAGGTCGCATGGGGACAGACATACGTGCAGCTAGGGCGTGTTCAAAACATTACACCACGCGGTTTATGCTCCCGAAACCGTCATCCGGCCTGTTATACCAAATATATGGGTTAGTACACATAGTTGACAAAACGATACAATTAGAATTAAAAGTACATAAATGCGTAGCCAGTCGTCGTATTGCTAAAGCCGCGACTGATTCTCGCGCTTTGGATCCATCTTTGGTTTCTACGAGTAACTGCTATGACTATTGGCTTTTCAAATGAGCCCCTGCTGCGCTCAAAGCAGCATGATTTAGATTTGCAAGATTTACGCGGGGCCTGGCACTTTCGTCACAGTGTCCTTGGCTATGCATTTTCAAGTATTTACACTCGCGTTGATCAAGTGTTTGCGTTGTGGGGGGGCCTGGCAGTATTCATGTTTGCCTCAGCTCAAGTGTCCCACGCTAGCTGGCAGCAACTGGCAATTGCTTGGTCCGGCCTTACGGTAGTTGCTGTTGTGGGTATGGTGTCCATCGTGCGCTTTTGGGCACGGGTAGAACGACTCATGTGGCTAGTATACAGCTGGGCTACATTAATGTTAGTCGGCACTGTAATCACCAATTGGGGCGTGTTTGGCTATGTAGGGCCAATATTGATAAACCTCTGCCCCTTGTGGTTAGGGCTGTGTGCCATTGGCCATGGCCTGACGGGTTGGGGCATTCGCTCGCGTACGTTTTTAGGGCTGACGGTGGTGCATGGGGTTGCCGCGTTTACCGTGACCCAGCTAGGTACCTGGCAATACGGGGTGACCGGTGCCATCATTGGCGGCAGTCTACTATTACTGACTCAGCTTCAATGGGATATGCGCCCTCCCATTGACTATGCTGTACTGACTAATGAACAACGCTCCTTTAATCATCATCAGCGCAAGCTGAGGCAGACTAGCTAACAAGCGAGAGGTCACTCCCTCAAGATAGGACTACCGCCAACAACCGTTAGGGTGGAGTTTCTTACTTTAAAGCCGCTGTTTTTTCAAAAAACAGCGGCTTTCTGCTTTTTTGTTGAATATCTGTTGAATAGTTATTTTGATAACATCCTGGCAAGGATAGTTGTAAATTTTCTCGAAACCGATCCATTCATCTTGTTATACCAAATCCGAATGTATTAAACCCGATTAAAAATAGACCATCCTGTAGGGGCACTCCCTTGTGGATGCCCTTCGATACCGGGTGCTATCAGTCGGGATTTCGTATTAGAGACAATTTATCCAATATTTCTATCCCAAGCTACTGCTAACTCTCTTTTTTAGGTGGTGCCACAAAAAATAATACACCTGTGAACCTGTCTCCTGCCATGGCTTTATCCTTCCAGAGGAGAAAACATTTAAATATTAACTTATGTATACAAAGCAAGAAAAATTGATTAGTGAGTTGTTGTCATCTATCTACTCGCTACGCAGCGAGATAACAAACAACAATACTACACACTAGGTAAGGAACTATGGCTAACGTACTCCCCAGTGAGTTAATGAATTCCGTTCTAGGAAAACTCTATGATGCACTGTGCAGTGGCGATGGTGCTGCGCCTCCCTCCGAAGACAATTATCTGGCCTGGGTGACCCCTGGCATTCCCTTTCCACCAGACGAATTTGATTTTCTAACCGAGGGTCTGGGCGGTGTATATAAAAATGTCAGGGATGATTTTAACGCCGATAAACCCAACAATAATGGTGAAACTGAAGAAGTCGATGAAGACACCAGTGTAGAAGAGCTCAACAGAATGTTGGCTGATGAAAGCCGCCGTAAGTATATCCATGCCGAAAATCTGGCACGGTTATGCGATCTCATTCCAGATACATCGGGCACTGGCACCAATTCTTTCAATGTTTGGAATGTTGAAAATACCCTCTCTCAAGCTTACGAACAGGTCCTGAGGTTTAGTCAGGTTGCAGATGTTGAGCCCGATGAGCGTACCAAGGCCAAGCTAGAGAAACTGCGGAGCCTGATGGTTTCTAAGAGAATCGAAGTCGATTTTCTGACCGATGAAGAAAGAGTCATCGAAGAACCCAGTCCACTTGTTCTTAAGTATGACCAGTACTTAGGTGAGTGGGAGGCGGCTAAGCTAGCCTACAATACCCTGCGTATTGAGGCTGAGGCTGGGAATGACCCCAAAGCGGTTTCGGCCTGGCCATCAATGGCCCCATTCTTCGTAGACGGGTGCAAGCGGCTGAGCGCAAATGGTCAACCTTAGGTTATCGCGAACAGTTTGATCGTATTAGTGCCTTTATCAAACAAGTCGAAGGTAGAAGCATTGCGTTACTCAAGCAACAATACCAGGAGTTGTTTGAAGAGGGACAGCTCAACAGCATGCTAACGGGGCTGCCGTTTCATCCTGTTACCTTTGTTCCCGGTGGTTTTGCCCGATACGAAGACGGATGGACCCAGTTCAAGTTTGACAGTTCTGACTACGCCAGTAGTTACGACTACTCCAAGAAAGGAGTCGGTACTAAAGTCAAAGCTGGCTTTGGCCTATGGCGGGCTAAGGCTGAAGCCAACTACGACAGAACTGAAATTGAGCACAAGATCAACACTTCGCGGTTTAAACTGCGCTTTAAGATCGCTCAGGTTCCCATTATTCGACCCTGGTTTAACGTCAACTTTCTAACGAGCACCTACTGGAGATTTGACGAGGCCGTGCCTGATTTTAATAATCAGATGGTGTCTGATGGAGCTGCTCAACCTGAAGGTATGATTCCAGCCTTCACCACCACTGCGATTTTTGTCAGAGACTTATTTCTAGAGTTTGGTGAGTCTGAGTACAGCTACGATTCTTTGAAGAAGCACTTTGATGTCAGCGCTGGCGGTGGCTGGGGTCCTTTCTCCGTGGGTGGTAGCTACAAGCAGGATAATTTTGAAAGAAATGTGAACTCTCACCGAGAGGAACAGGGCATTCGGATTCCTGGCATGCAGCTGATTGGGTTTAAGTGTCACAAGATGTCCAAATCTCCCAATCCAAACCCCAGTATCAAGAAGTGGATTTAGGATTGCTTTTTCCCTTTATTGATATCGAGTAATTCTTTTTAAGAACAACTCATTACGGGGCTTAGGGTTGCCCACGGACTAGACATACTGTTCTAGTCCGTGGGCCATGCGCTCCATTTTCAAAATTCGCCTTAGAACGTTCATACAAACTAAAAACGTTCATATAAACTCAAAATGAACAGAATTAGCTTAGCCTTAATGGGCAAACTCGCTAAACTGCATCAGGACAGTTTAGCCGAAAAAGATACATTTGTTGCCATCAACAAACTGGCAGAAGCCTATACGCTATACGATTTTGAACAACCTCAACATCCCCAGGAATTTGCAGAAATCACCAATTTTATCGTTCCTAGCAAACGGTTTTATGAGCCTGATACTACTAAATTTATTTGGGATGTCTATAAAGACAGTCTGGGTAAGGCCTTTGCTGCCAGCGGTAATTTTCTAACCGCCGAAGAAGAGGCCAAACTCCAGGAAGCACTCGCCTATGTTGAGGATCCTGAAAATCGAGAAAACTATTACACCTGTCAGGATGAAGCACTGGCGGCGGCGGCTGAACTTGCTAGCTTGATTTCTCAAAAAACAGCTGCGGAACGTGATGATGATACCGATGCTGTTGCCTCCCTCAACGATTTGATCGCCATTGCTAGACAACGAGAAGAAGCTGCCTTGCGTAAATGGCAGGACATCGGTAACAAGCTAGTGTATGAAAACCATCAAAATATCAAGTTTCAACTGGAAGCTAGATATCCATCCAATATCTTAGAGCATTACAAGTCAAAGCTCTCGGGAGCCGAACGGGAAAAAATTGGTAAAGGAACGTCCGGTTACTATTATCCCACCAGTTTTGTGCCCAGTAACTTCTTTAAGGAGGGGGGGAGTGGTTGGGCCAGTATCGCCATGGATGCCAGGGAAGTCGACGAATATTACAACTATGCTAAAAACACTGTATTCAAAGACTACCAAGACTTTTTCAGTGATGAACAGGACGAATTAGAAATCGAAAAAATTAGTGTCGACATTGGTATTCTCTCCGTTGTCAGAGATTGGTTTAGTATTGATCTTTTCCATCAACGATTCTGGGATCTGCCAAAATTCATTGCCCCTCTCAGTGATGGTGAACCCAGTCCCACCGGGTCCCTATCGGTGCTGCCGGTCAAAATGATCTTTTTGCGGAATCTAGACGTAGAACTGAAGGAAGATTCAGCCAAAAACAGAAACACATTCAAAAAAACCATTGGGAAGAATCTGCCTATTTTTGTTGGTAACGTCATGCTCAATGCATCACCTCAGTTAAAATCAGGTTCTGTGAACATTCTGTCCACCCCCAAAGCTCTAAACTATCAGGCCGTCAAAAAGGATAGACAAATACTACACCGGCAAATAGACAATCAGTCAGGCGTCCAGATACTCAAAGGTAAAAACATTAATGCTCTTAAAACTCAGCTGACGGCATCTAGCACTGTGCAACCGGTTGCCTTTACCAATTTCACAGGGAGTACAAAAATCGCCTTAGGCAGAGCTCGGGTCTTAACCCAATCTGCCGGGATGTATCTGATTAGCCACAAGGCGCTTCCAACCAATATTTCAAGCCATATCACCAACATTAACAATGGTGTTACCAATGGCAACCGCAATTTCTTGTTGTTTACCACCCAAAAGTATGGTGTATATAACACCCATGAAACCGGCGTCTGGTTCAATGGCAGCCAATGGACTGTGTATAACCAGAATCGAAAGCCCATGCCTAAGAATAACCAGGTCAATGTTCTAGCGGTTAATCCAGCCTTAAACAGAAATGTGTTTGTTCATACAACCACGAAAAACAACACAAGTGGCCATATCACCACCCTTAATCATGGGCTAACCAACAACCAGAGTAATGCTATCGTGCTCGTTACCCAGCATTACGGGAAATACAATGTTAGCCAGGTAGGTGTGTGGTTTAGCGGTGGCAAATGGAAAATTTATAACGAAGACCTGAAGCCCATGCCAATTGGTACCAAGTTTAATATTTTGGTCTTAAAACCAGGGGCTCCTATTCGATTTGGTGACTTAGAAGGTGTCGCTTTCCAACATAAAGTAACTGATGCCACTAAACAGGGCAGCATGAAGCATGTCAGTTACATTAATAACGGGTTTAGCAATGGTGTTCTCCAGGGCATTGTCTTTGTTACCCAGCGATGGATCAACACCTATAACCCAAATCCCATAGGCGTTTGGTACTCCAATAATAAATGGACAGTTTACAACCAAAACCGCAAACCTCTTCCCAACAACGTCACATTTAATGTGTTGGTGGTCAAGCCTGCCCGCGCTGCGGTGCCAAAACCTCGGCCCAGACCGGTACCCCGTCCCGCACCCAAACCCCATCCCGCACCGAGCAAGCCTGTGGAGAAAGATCCTGACAAGGAAATTGAAGACCTATTCCCAGCATTCTGGTTAGCTGGGTTCGTCTGCAAGAACTTGCCCAAAGCGCCTAATCCAGATCCCGATTTGGATTGGATATAGCGTTGTCACCCATTTTGCGATCGCTGATTTAGGGGATGAACCGGTTAGAACTATTGCTATTTGACGGTATCCGACAGCTCAAGTCATCTTGAGGATCAGCAATGCCCCCATTTATATTCTTTCGTTTCGAGAACACCCATCATGGTAAACAAATGTGGTGGAACGCCTGAACCACCTGATAAACCTGTCAAACCCCTCAGTCATGAAGAGCAAGTTTTGCATATTGCTATGGATGAACTGCTCAAGATCATGACTGAGCATCCCATCAGGGGCCTGGATGAAGACTTCTCTCAAATGGATGTCGATACGGCCATTCAACTCATCTTAGAGACAACGTCCTATGGGCTTGATTACGCCGAACTGAATCCCCCAATACACGACCTGGTAATAGCCATGGCTAAATATGTCATTTTATTTCAGCGAGTTATGATGCCGGGCTATTCATCCCTATTGGTTGACCTCCAGGCTTTCCTGGGGGCACTTATTGAATTCAATGACCTAAAAATTAGGGGATTAAGGGGCAGTAATCCCCTTGATGTATCGAGATGGGCCACCCATGGTCCCAGTCTACGACGTTCCCTTAGCTCTAAAAAACGAGTGTTTCTGAACAATCTGTCACAGTTTAGGGCAATTAACTTCCAACAATAGTCAACACACCTACTAGGAGACTAACAATGCAGATTATTAATCACCTTCTCTACCATGATGATGGTACTCCCTATCCCTTTGAGGAGAGTCCCAACTCTGGTGGCACATTGCGCCATGAGTATTTAGTAATGCATTTCACAGCGGGTAGAACTGCAAAATCGGCTGTACGATGGCTCACTCAAGCTCAGGCCAAAGCGTCTGCCCACCTGGTCATTGGTCGAGATGGCAGTATTACCCAGCTGGTGCCGTTTAATGTGAAAGCCTGGCATGCCGGTCGCAGTTCTTGGGAGGGGAGAACAGGTCTCAACAAATACTCGATTGGGATTGAACTGGTGAACGCTGGTAGGCTAAAGCGTCAAGGGGGCGAATGGAAAAGTTGGTTTAATCAGGTGTATGACGACGTTGATGTACTCGAAGCAACCCACAAACATGAGTCATCCTCCAGTGGTTGGCATGTTTATACCGAAGAACAACTAGAGGCGGCGATGGACGTTGCCAGCCTGTTGGTCGACGAATATGGTTTGCAAGATGTCATCGGCCATGATGATATTGCCCCCCAACGCAAGAATGATCCAGGCCCCGCTTTCCCCATGGATAGTTTTCGGGCCAGGGTGATGGGACGTGAGGATTTAGAAGAGTTCTATGAAACAACAGGTCGATTAAATATTCGCACGGGTCCAGGCACTCAGTATGAGAAGTTGCCAGAGAGCCCGCTACCTGCCCACACACCCGTTGACATTCTAGACACTAGCAATAATTGGAAACTAGTCACTGTGCTAGAAACCATCAACGACAATATGGATATAGAAGGGTGGGTTCATGGTCGTTATTTGCAACGTCAGAGCTGACGGCTTGTAAACCGGATTGAGAATCAAGGCAAGACGATTTGCCAGCCCGTACTCTCGAAAAGAAAGAAAGTTAAAGAAAAACGGGTGGATAGCCCTTAGAGTTATCCCCCCGTTTAGCTCCCTGCCAAGGACTAATACAATCTGTTCAATAGGCGGAGGTGTTTCTCCCCCGAGACATGCTTCCACTCACTAGTCTAGACGTACTTAAAGGTACTGCTGTTGAGGTTGAGATTACCCGAGCCGCGAATCACGGCAATGAGTTCATCTTTTTGACCAGCCGCATTATCAATGAACAATCCACGGCCACGATCAGCACCTTTGGGAGACGAACCCAAACGGTAGTCATGGTCATTACTAAGCTGGATCATATCACCCTGCCTCGTATTCAAGTCCGTGATCAGAGCGTAGTTTGATATTCCCATGGAGCGTATTTTACCGTCATCGTAAAGGGTGCCAGATTGATTACCCAAGACAAAGGTGTCACGCCCTCTACCTCCAGTCATCACGTCTTTTTCGGCAGCCGTTCTACGCCATGCTCCCTGCAGAAAATCATTACCATCTCCACCAACGAGCCTATCATTGCCCCAGCCACCTAGCAGTCTGTCATTGCCCGAGCCACCGTTAACACGGTCATTGCCCGAGCCACCATGAACATAATCATTGCCTGAACCACCAAAGACTTTATCGTTACCTCTTTCACCAAACACCTTATCAGCGCCTTGATCGCCGTAAATGGTGTCGTTACCGCCTTTACCACGAATAGTATCGTTACCATTCTTGCCAGAGATACGCTGTTTTTTTGACCCGCCAGTAATGGTGTCAATGCGGCGAGTACCCTGAATCACAGCGTTGTTACTTGTGATTCGATTCGGTCCTGAAGGTGGTGTGGGTGCTGGCGGTGTGGGTGCTGGGGGCGCTGGCGGTGTGGGCGCTGGGGGCGCTGGCGGTGTGGGAGTGGGCACTGGGGGGGCTGGAGGTGCAGGCGTTGGACTATTCCCATTCTCACCTCCAATTAGCAGCAGGTAAGCATCGTCTCCACCGCCAGCATTTCTCTGGACCGCGTTTGCCGTCACCAGGTCAGCCCCTGGTTCAGCCGTCAGGGCTAGTGCGGCTACACCACCACCGACACCAATCGCATTGGCGTCTCCATCGACAAAGGGGGTCCAAACATAACGCGTCTTTAAATCAGGACTCATAACAGCCAGAAAGCCTTCTGACCCTGAGTACCCAGGTACTCTTTGACCCTCAATAGTTTGGTTATCGCGATTGGCTAAACTTGCATTAGCCTGACCCACAAGGTACACATTGCCCTGTTGATCAGCCGTAATGTCGGTTGGTTTAACACTGTTTCCTCTACCGCTGCTTAGCCGGGTAAGCAACGATTGTCCCTTTTTAAGATCACCTGTAGCTAGATCATAACGACCGTAATAGGTCATTTTGACTGAACCGACATTGGTGGCTTGAGTGTAGCGATCTGTTTGTACTGTGTCAGGCCCCGATGACTGGGAAAAATTGAGTGGGTCCCGGGAAAAAATAGAAAAGCCGGTGCCTCCGTTAATTGAATAAGCGGCGTAGAGTTCACCGTCATCACCAATGGCAATGCTTTCACCACGCGTATCGGCCATCAAATTGGCTTTGCGGATGTTGGCGGCGCTTTCGTCATAGCTTTTCCATTTCTGTTTTCCGTTGTAGTCCCAAGCTTGGGTAAAGGCTACTTGCAAGTTCGATGACTTTTGCTCATAGCCAGT
The DNA here is from genome assembly GCF_011009555.1 of Adonisia turfae CCMR0081. Classification (GTDB taxonomy): domain Bacteria; phylum Cyanobacteriota; class Cyanobacteriia; order Phormidesmidales; family Phormidesmidaceae; genus Leptothoe; species Leptothoe turfae. The sequence continues at coordinate 4,823,743 of NZ_QXHD01000004.1, forward strand.
GGCGATCAACGTGCCACCGTTTTTATCGGTGATGGCCACATCGTTAAAGCGGCGATTGTTCTTGCCAGTGGAAAACTCTTCTTGAACTTTACCCTGGCTATTATATAGTTTGATTTGACTACTACCCTGTATGGCAACAACTCTACCGCTGTCAGAAATGGAGACCTGACTGGCTGAGACGCTGTTGTCACTCCAAATAATGCGGTTGCCATCTGCACTCAGAACGGCTACTCCAAAGCCACCAGCAACGGCTATTTCTCCTTTACTGTTGACTTCTAGATCGTCGACCTCACTGGGGAGATGAGTCACTGAAAGGACTTTGTTAGTCTTGTTGTTGTAGCGAACAACGCTGCCTTCACCACCGCCCAATAAGTTGATTTTCTTTGCACTGGAGCTATATTGAGAGAGTGCGCCACCAAAAACGGTGATGCCATTTTTTGAAACATCGACTGCATTGGCAGAATCATTTCTGTTGCCACCCAGATAAGTAGCACCAGAGACATCCAGGTTGTTAGTCTTTTTGGTAAGTTCTTTGATGGTCATAAATAGTCCCCGTTTGACAGATGAATGGATGAATTAGTCGAGCGTAAAGAACCGATAACTTTGCGCACATAGTTCATAACAGTGGTGCTCGCTGAAAGATTTAGACAGCAAGAGCTATGGGCGGTACAAAAGGCATGAATACATGTAGCCTTCTGCGTTATCGAGTGTCGCGTAAAGTATCTAAAAAACTTTCTTGAAAGAACGGTTTATGTCAGCACGATTTTGCTGCGAATAAGCGAGACGATCTTTTTGAGTTGTTGTCTACATGAAATCTTGAACAAGTAATCCATAATCTTGTTCTAACTGGACTGGTAGCTGTGTTTAATACCTGGTCTGCGGCTGCATCGGGAACAATCTGCAAGACATATAACCTTTGGTACTAAAAAGTATAGCTATCGGTAATCATTGCCCTTCTGAACAACCTTTTCGTCACGGGAGTTTTAAGTTTACTCAAATGTTCAGAATACAAAGATATTGCGGGCTCCGGAGAGTCTCTAATTAATGTCCTCGGAAATCAGCCGATGTGGTAGAGTCATTGCTTCCTTGAAAAGAAACAGAGCACCTTGGTGTGCATAGCCGACTTATTTTACTAATGAACGTTACTGTTTGTTAGGACTCAAAACATAGCCGAGTGTACCCTTGATGCTCATTTAAACAATTTGTTTAGGCATTGTCAAGATTGGTTCACACCAGATAAAGATTAGCTATAGATAGCGTCTGTAGCTTTGCGCACACAGCTCACCGCCAGTCTCTTTTAAGAACAATAGCCATGGATAGGTGACAGCACGCAATAGATCGGTGTCAGACCCAGTCAACACCTTGGCGAGATCATCCATTTCGGATTGAGAATACGGAATTCGGGCTTTGTATAATATTGTTCTTAGCTATTCTTCAAGATTCCGTAATACTCATCAAAAGTATTCACCATGGAAAGAAACGGGCTCGGTAATTGTAAGAAACGGGTAGACAGTTGGTGACCATCTACCCATTTGACTCTCTGTCAAGGTTTTTAAGGAGATTTTTATTTAATAGTAGTTACCAATCTTGCGGTGGTGAACAGCGGTCATTGATTCATCCTTCGAGACCTTGCCATCCGCAACGGTGCAATACACCAGCCAGTGATCGCTAAGTTCCATCCGAGTTGTTACCGTACACTCCAGGTACGCCAGAGCATCGGCTAGAATCGGAGACTTGTTGTTGGCAGGGCGGGTACGAATACCAGCAAACCGGTCAGCACCGGGGGGGAAACGCTTCAGGAAGTGCTTCATCAGTGGCAGATGATTACCCTCTTCCAAAATATTTAGCACAAACGTGTCACCCACCTGCATCAGGGATTCAATGGCTCGGTCTTTAGCAACTGCGATGGTAAAGCCCAATGGCTTGAAGCTAGCCTGGGAAATCCAGGAAGCCAACATCGCGCTAGTCACTGCGCCTTTGGCAGCAGTGATGATATAAAGACCGCTACTGATGCGACCCAGCGCCTTTTGTAGATCAGCATCAAGCCCCTTAATTTTCTTAATTTTCTTTGCTTGAGCCAGGTCTTGACCCAGGTCAGTCCCGGTCTCGTCGCAAAGCTGGTAGAGCGCTTCAGATGGCGTATCTTTCACCCGAATGGGGTCAAACGCAACCTTTAGATCCAGGTCCTGTAGCTGACTCTGCAGCGTATCGATGGGCTCGTCATCCCCACCGTAGGACTCAAAAAGACCATAGGTTTGCTTATTATTGACAGCTGCCAAAATGGAACTCAGCGCCGTTTGCACTTCTTCGGCACCCTGACCTGAGGATGGGGGCATGCCCATCAAAATACCTTTAGCGCGACCGACTAGTTCAGTGACATCATGGGGATCCGCCAGACGCATATCCATCATTTCGACAGCGACGCCGGTTTTAGTAATGCCTTTAGCCAGGGCTTGGGAGATGCGATCGCAATACCCATAGTCCGACACATAGAAAACCGCCACCATATTCTCGGCCTTGCTTTTCTCATTACTCCAGCGGCGGTAGCGCTCGGTGAGTTCTTCTAGATTGTGACGCAACAGGGGACCATGACCGGTGGCGATGGTGCTAATTGTGCCCAACTTATCCATGCGCTTCATGGCAGAGAGCACCGAGCGGGCATTGGGAGCCATCAAACACTCATAGTAAAAGCGAAAGTCAGGCGTCAGCGCATCCAGATCTTCATCAAAGGTATCGTCACTACAATAGTGGGCACCAAAAGCATCACAGGTGTAGAGAATGCCAGTCTTTTGATCGTAGGTAAAAATGGTATCGGGCCAGTGGAGATTGGGCGCACTTACAAATTCCAAAACATGGCCATTGCCTAAATCCAGAGTGTCACCACTTTTCACCAGCTGCGATTCAAAGGGCTGATGAACCAGATCCTCCAGGAACTTCACCGCCACCTTAGCCCCAACCACAACTGCCTGAGGTGCAAGATCCAACACATCCTTCACCAGGCCGCTATGGTCCGGTTCAGTATGACTAATCACGATATAGTCAATTTCCTTAGGATCAATCAGCCCCGTCAGCGCATCCATATAGAGCTGCTGAAACTTAGCGTGGGAGGTGTCTATCAGTGCTGTCTTTTCCCCACGCACTATGTAAGAGTTATAGGTCGTACCGTTCTGCAACCCAAACTCAATATCAAACCGATCTCGATCCCAGTCCAGGGACCGGATAGTCGTAGTATTTTCAGCAATCTCACCAGTAGCGATAGTGAGACGCTTTTCAGCTGGTTTGGCAGTGTTTGGAGCAGCTACAACCATAGGTACCTCTAAACTGGTCTGACTAATATGTCATAACGCGCATGCGCACGACTTTAGCAACACGAAGGTTGCTTTAGTATTATTGTGTCTCAAAACATTAATTTTTGCAGTCTTTTTTCCTAACGTAACTGATAAGCATAAGCAATACTAATAGCGCTTAAGGTGGTGGTGGCAGTTCCCAGGGGGGGAGCCCACAGCGCCGTTCTTCCTATGGACCCAATCAGGGTTTAAGCCTTTAAGCCACTTTAAATAAGGCTAGATGGGTGAGACCGTAGCGTTTAGTGCGGGAGAGTTCTAGGCCAATGAGAGATTTGGGCTGCCAATGTTCTGGGGTATATTCTGTAGCAACTATTGCCCCTGGAGCTAATAGAGATTTCTCAACCAGAAGAGCAAGCACTTTGTCGTAGAGTTTAGCAGCGTAGGGTGGATCTAAGTACACCAGATCAAAGGGGTCTAACGTTAAAGTCTGTAGCTTTTTAGTCACCTCTCCACGAATGACTTGAAAGGATTGTTCTGGTTTAGCAACAGTCTGCCAGTTGGTTTGCACAATCCGACAGGCAGCCTCCGACTGCTCTATGCCCACCACCACGCTGGCCCCGCGACAAAGGGCTTCTGCCCCCATGGCACCACTACCCGCACATAGATCTAACCAACGGCAGCCACTGACTCGCCCCTGCCAAATATTAAACAACGCCTCGCGTACCTTAGCGGGGGTGGGGCGAGTCGCCTGCCCCGGCAACGTTTTGATGGCACGATTACCGTAGATACGAATAGACATTTGGCAATAAACAATGGGTTATCTCTATAGGGACCCTTCTCTGGGGCACTCCTTTGTGGATGCCCGTGTCACAAGGCATACCAATTCACAGATAAGAGCACCAATCGCTCCAGCCACCGGGATAAAGCTTACCCATGGGTTTACCGGCCACAACCTGGGAAAATAAATTAACACAGGCCGTCACACCAGACCCACAGTAGACGATAACTTCATCAGCATTGTCCACCCCTCGCCAATATTGCGCCAATTCGTCTGGCGCTTTGAGCAATCCGGCGTCAGTACTAAGATCTTTCCAAAAGTAGTTCACTGCCCCAGGCACAGAACCCGCAATCGGATCAATGGGTTCACGTTCACCACGGAAGCGATCGGCGGATCGAGCGTCGATTACCACCGTGCCAGGGGTGTCTTTGTGTTGACGCACATAGTCAATATCCACAACCCAATCAGCCTGGGGCTGGGGCATAAAGCGACCTACCTGAGATGGTGGCGTTTCACGACTAAGGGGTAAGCCTGCCTTAATCCAGGCATCTATACCCCCATCCAACAAAGCTACATTGCCGTGGCCTAAATAGCGCAACATCCACCAAAGGCGGGCGGCAAACGCAAACCGGGAGGCATCGTAAATCACAACGGGTGTCTGAGGCGTAGACTGCATGCCTAACAGGTTTAGAGTGTCGACAAACGTTTGCCAGTTGGGCAACGGGTGACGGCCCCCATGGTCTTGAACGGGGCTAGAGAGATGTTTGTTTAGGTCGAGATAGTAGGCACCGGGGATATGACCAGAGTCGTATTGCTGTTGACCCAGTTCCGGTTCTGGCAGAGAAAATCGGCAATCAATAACAAGCAAGGCGCTATTGAGATGTTTTGCCAGCCACTGGGGACTAACAATATAAGTAGTGGTCAGATCAATAGGCGACTCTGGCGGTAAAGACAACGTTTGGATCCGTAGCAAAGACGATGTTAATTATAGTTTCGTTAGGATTGGTAGCTCATTAATGGCTGATGACGACTATAAAAATTCATCTAGTGGTCTGACGATAGAATTAACTGGGGATGGCTCAGCCACGTTTTACTCGGAGGAATTTGGCGAGCATTTTCACTGCCGTCATGGAGCCTATACCGATGCGCAGCGAAATTATGTCGATGCGGCCAATATTCCGGAGCTGGCCAAAGCGGAACGGCTATCTATTTTGGATGTTTGCTATGGGCTGGGATACAACACAGCAGCGGCCCTGGATACGATTCAGCAGGTCAATCCTGACTGTCAGGTGACGATTCGGGCCTTGGAAATCAATGTAACGGTGGTTTGGGATGCGATCGCAAATAACCTCATCCACCACTGGACACCGCACACCCAGCAAATCCTGAAGACCCTGGCCACCGAGCAATCTTACAAAAGCC
>NZ_QXHD01000004.1:4829239-4898592 GCF_011009555.1 Adonisia turfae CCMR0081
CTAAGCTCAAAAGTATTCTCAGAACACTAGGACCGAGAACTTACCCTGACTTAGCAAATGCAATTGAGACAGCCTTTTCTCAAGTCTCTCTTGACGATATTCGAGGCTGGTTCACTCATTGCTGCTACTGTACCTCAGAAGACTGAAAAATGCTGTAAGTATAAGAAGCATATTTCACATGAAACAAACAACATAAAAATATTTCATCACTTTTGCTTGAGCAATACACCAAGATGAGAAGTCCTCAAATCATTCTCATCAATAAAGTCAATTGCTGGAGCTAAATTTTCTGGAAGGGGCATATCACGTTTCCAAGCATGAATTACTTCTACAGAATGATATACAGAAAGCATTTTGATCCATTGACTAGCTCGGAATCTATTCCCTCGCTCAAGTTGTAACTGCTTTGGATAATTAGAGAAAGCCAAAAAATCAAATGGAGCATTGGCTAAATCTGCGTGATCTTCTAAATGGATAAAATGAAATTGAGTAGGAATAACTGATAGGTTATGTACTAATAACTCAATATCTTCACATGGTATATGTTCAAGAACACTGAGGGAATAAGCAAAATCGACATCATTAAAGTTTAGTTGATTGGTCAAATCAACAGGTGCACTATACACAATGCCTAAGTGTTCTAAATGTTCTGAAGACCAAGTTGAAATAGATCTAAGAAATTCAATCTTTTTTCGCAAGACCTCATGATCTGCATAGGGAGCTAAAATATCTCTTATTAAGGCAGCATCTGCGTAGCCAATAGATATTTTAAGGGCTGCCAAATCAGCTAGTGGGAAATAATCAGTTGCGTAAATCTTTTTAGCTCCTAAAAGGTAAGCTAAAATTGCATGAGATAGAACCCAGCCTGATCCTATTTCTAAACAGACGGAATCTTTAAAGAGATTACCAGTGTAGTGCATCATGTAAGCAAATTGAGCTGCACACAAATCTAACCTTTTAGGTCCCTTTGCCCACCATTTTGCTTTTGAACGTGATGATTTATAAAAAGAAAAGAGCCCAGGGTAATTGGCCTTTAAATAGGTTTTGAAGCTTTTCAACATAATCCCTACTCTCTAAGTTCAGCCTTTTATGACATTTTTTATGATAGATATAAACTCATCTAGCATTTGATGATGGCTACTTCCATCGAGCTAATTCCGCATTTAAGTAGTCATACACTGGCGTTAGTTTAATTGGCCAATTGAAATATTTACATGCGTAATTGCGCATGTAAAAGGCCACATTGTTTTCGTTAGACAAATCTAAAATAAAGCTGACTATCTGTTTAATATCCAGTGGGCTTTCATCTGCTTCTAATTGCAAACAATACTGAAAATTTTCTGGAAAGTCTGGATCAACATGGCTAAAAATAAAAGGAATCCCACGAGCGCAATACTCCCTGTTCTTAAGAGGAGACATAACTGCTAAGCCTTTGCGGTGTCCCCCTAAAACGCCTAAAGCAAGATGACAGCCTACAAAAAGAGTATCTAGCTCTTTCCCCTGCTTAGGTCCATGAAAGATAACAGCATGACTGACATGCTCTTGTTCAACTAAAGTGAGCAGTGTTCTTAAATAAGCTCCTTGAGCACCAACAATATGAAATATTACTTTGTACCTAGGGCTACTAGATTCTCGATAATATGCACCAAGACCTTTAATTAAACGATCATAACCATGCCATGGACTGACATTTGCAACACCAATGATGTTGATAGTCTCTAATAAAACTGGCAGATTAGAAATGGGTTGATAATCTTGAGGATTTATACCGTTATCAATAGAAATAGTATTGATACCAAATATAGACTTTTCATAGTTGATGGCTATGATGCGATCTATAAAATATCTAAGATAGCGACGAGTAATTTTATCTAATAAGAAAACAGTCTTTTGTTTCCTAGTTAGAGAGCCACAATATTCTTTATCGTAGGGATAGGTTGGAAATTCACTTAAGATAAGAAGTTTAGGAAAATGTTTTCGGATTCTATCGAGAAAATATAGGTATAAAGGCTCTGAGCGTGGATATCTTAGATATAAAAAATCAGGGTTCGTATCTAAAATGTGATGGATGGCTGCCCTTAGTAAACTCCATCGCCTAATCAACAAGTTATTATGCTGCTGTTTTAGTGTCTTTAACTCATGAAGCTCTTCTGTATCCCTTGGACAGTGCATGAATACAACCTGAGAGTGGTAGTTAAAACATAGCAAATCCATGTCACATCCTAACTGGCTAAAGCCCTTAACTTGCCCAAAAATTTTAGGCAAATAGCCTATTGAGATTTGAGGATCAATATTAGTTACGTATAGGCCTCTCATAGCACACAAGTTTGCAAGAAAATTGTACAGCTTCTACATGCTTAGTTAGAGATATAACGATTCTATGTGAACGTATTATCTAATCTTGAAGATAAACTCAAATAACAAGCAAATTATTTTTTAGAGTCAGGAGTCAACAAATCTTTGTATTTCGTCAACACTAACTAGCTTTATTGATAATAGAAAAAGAGCATAAAAGAGAATAGTGAAAGACTTCAAAAATATGTTTAAGCCTATCTCAAAATTTATCAAATAACCTAGAAAACAACCTATAGATATTGAAATGGTACTAACACCAATGAGATTCCAATTATAGGGAATATAGTAAAAGCGTTGGCTGAGTATTATATATGCACAGAAAACAAACAGTGTTCCTAGCAAAGTAGCAACAGCAGCACCAACAAAACCAAATTTAGGGATAAAAAGCCAGTTAAGCAGCGTATTTAATATAGCTCCTAAAAAATTAATCCAGAAAATAAAGTGGTTTTTTTTTGCGAGTGATATGCCAGGAGCAAAAATATACATGCCTGAAAACAGTACCGATGGTACAAGAAAAAGTATAATTTTTGAGGCAGGATAATATTGAGGGCTTGTTACTATCCAAAGTATCTCTTGAGAAAAAATAGAGATAGACAACCAAAGAAGTAGTGAGATTGCGACAAACAAACGAAATATAAATGCTAGTTTTTGAGAAGTACTCTCGTCAGTGTAGTGCGAATAAATTAGCGGAGTTAATGCCCGTTGAAAGCCAATTGTGATAAGGCTAACTGCACTAGCTAAACGAAAACCAAAGCTATATAAACCAACTTCATTTAAAGATAGAAAGTGATTCAGCATCATTCGATCAATGTAGGTACTTACAAAGATAGAAAGACCTGCAGGAACAAGTGGTATTGAGAATCGCAACATCTCTCTCAATCGCTCAAAATTCATATGAAAGCTTATGCTTTTTCTTAAAATACTAATGCCGTAAACGTACCCTAATAAGTGAGCTAGTAGCATGCTTATTAGGACACCTAGAAGATGTAATTTAAGAAAATAACCGAATATTATTGACCCTACAGAGATTAGTAAACTTACCAACGTACTTAAAATGGCATATTGCTTACTACGAAATTCCCAGCGCAATTGACTTTGAAGAAAGTATACTAAACCATTGAAGTAAATATAAATAAGTCCAAGCCTAACTATTAATACACTACCATTAGCTTGAAAAAAACTAGTTAATATACTCTGCGAGAAATATAATCCAATGATTAAAAAGAATGTATAGCAAACAGTGGAAAACCAAAAAGCAGAAGCGACGTATATATTCTGTTTACTAGTATCTTTCTCATCAGAATAAAACCTTGCAAGCCCTTGATTAATCTCTAACGAGATGGTCAGATTTACTAAATTTCCAAGCACCAGGACTAAATCTAACATCCCATAGTCTGTAGTAGATAAGATACGGGTGTAAATGGGGAGCATGAAAAATGCCATTCCACGACTCAATATCGTGGGTAATGTATAAATAAAAATTTCAGAAAAGAGCTTTCTATTCACAATTAATTTGTCATTTAGAAATACAAAAATCTATAAATGCCTTTTCCAAAGATGGTTTGTCTTTTAGCTGGAGAACATCTTTACCCTCTTGAAGTAGTTGAGGTAGCACTTTCAAAAGTTTTTTTTCTGAAACACCACAGCCCTGTAGATAATTTATTTGACAAGGAATTGCCCACCAATTTCTCGGAAAGTCACCGTTAATTAGTTGTAAATATCTATCGGCAGTTTTTTGAAGAGACCAATTTTCTTTAACAAAGATTTGCGCTTTGTTTCCTAGATCTTGGCGATACGGTATGTCAACAATCAACTTTTCAATGGATTCTTCTAGCTGAGCAGGGTGACAGAGATGGCTGGGGGGGAAAATATTATTAGGGATCAGCTTTTTTAGAAATGGCCAACCATACCCTCCAACCACTGAAGGCTTAGCAAACCAAGCAGCCTCTGTGGCGAAACCTGGTAATGGAAAATCACTATAGGCTTGATCAACAACAAAATCGCACAGGCGTAGCTCTTTCAATACAGTGGTATTAGGTTTGCCAATTAGCTCAATAAACTCAATTGGATAACCCTTATCTTTAAGGGATGCTATAGCATTTCTAATGAGTGATGTTCCTTTAACAGCAGGATTAGAAGGGCAGTGTAAGATCCGAATATTCTTTATTAAAGCGTTATTATTTATATTGCTTGCTGATTGGCTTTTGAAGGTTAGACCTAGATGAAAGATATTTATAAAGGGCTTTTCAAGAAAATGAGATGTTAGAGGTGCTCCCACTACAATATCCGCATATTTCTCTATTTTTGAACAACGTATTTTAATGATTTTTGTAGCTCTTTTTATAGTGTGTAAATCGCCTTTTGTGATTGGATCATTCAAGCTCTCTAGTGGGCCTCCATTGATGTATGGAGGTCGAGCTTCTGAACCGTGAGCGATATTGCAAATCAGCCTCTTGTTAAGGAGTTTGAGAATTGGGAGGTCAAAACCTTTTGGTAAAAAAGAAGAGCCAAATCCTAAAATAAATACCTCATGTTTTGGTAATGCCCATAGAAATAAAACTACTCTTGTCAGACTGGTAAGGAATTCAAGAAGCTTCTTTCTTACAAGATGATTGATAGATTTGCTTGTACTGAGTTGCTTTAATGCCAATGCTTTTAATAAAGCATCATAGATTCTGATGATAAATGGATTACTGCTGTGTTGACCTTCATACTCAAAGACATGACCAGAGGCCCCTGCTACTGTAACTAGATGTCCTTGTTCTCTAAGGGCAAAAGCTAGGTTGCCATAGTAACCTGCAATTTCAACTACGCCTATAAAAATACGAAAACTCTTCATGCAGTTTTACTGGGTTATTGATAGCTTTAGAAATACACACATATAGTTTGTGTTTATCCCCTGAGTAGAGTCATAAAAGACACTGTCTAGAGAGGATTAGCTGACTCCATAAAGACACTTCACGAACAGATGAGCTCAGCTATTAATGCTCATAGAACTTACATGCATTGTAATTTTTCTGATTAGCGGTTTTTAGACAGTGTTTATATCTTTTGAGCCTTTAATTCAGAAGCAGTACTTGTAGCAAATTAAACTACTTTTCCAATGATTTTGCAGGGTGTTCCTACTGCTTTAGAGTTTTCAATGATATCTGTCAGTACAAGGCTATTAGCACCGACTATACACCTATTTCCGATTGAAGTACCTTTGGTTATCACCGTGTTTGGGCCGATGTAACAATTATTACCAATTTTGGTTGGAGCGTAATCGTAAGATGTCGATTTACCAATAGCCCAATCCACTGAATCATGACTGTAAATCTGAACGCCTGCAGAAATAGAACAATTTGAGCCTATTGTTAGCCCTCCTGAACCATCCAGTACAACGAAAGGACCAATCCACGTATTTTGGCCAACGTGAACATCTCCAATCACGAGAACACTATCGTATACCGATGTACCTTCACCAAAATTCAAAAAACGGGCTTTTTCCCATCTGTCTACGACGTAATCGCCAAAAGGTAACGTGCGTTGATAATTGTTGCTTATATCTTGACGACGAGAAAACAAAAAAATCTTAAGCTTCTCAAAAAAGGATTCAGTCATACATATGTACCTAAGAATTCTTCTAGATTAAGTAGTGACCAAATGAGTAATCGTCGATTCTGTTTGCCATTTAAATGTTCTTGAATAAGGTTTTGGATGGTGCTTTTATCCATCAAAGTGTAGATTTTGGCATTGCCATCTAACAATGTTCGTTTAACAAATTCAATGCTATCTCCCTTGAACCAGCTAGCGTCAGGTGCAGAAAACCCTTGTTTTTCAGCCTTGGTAATTTCTCGAGGAATATAGTTTTTCATCACATCGCGCAAAATTTGTTTACCATCGCGAGTTTTCTGGAAGAACTTTTGAGGCTTATTGCCTGGTTCATTTTCATTAAACCGCACTATCTCAGCTAAGTTATTGAGTTTTAAGCCAACTGGGCAGCGCATTGCAAACTCAACCAAGTCATTATCTAAAAATGGTACGCGATTTTCTAAACCATGGGCCATACTCAACTTGTCTTCTACAACTAAAAGGCCATGGAGAAAGGTTTTAGCTTCAAAATATAGGGAATGGTTAATGTAATTTTCTGGTCCCTCTAGGTGATCTGGACGCTGTTGAAATACATCCCGGAAGAGGTCGCGAGGACAAACATGTTTAACATCATCCCAAATGGGGCTAAATACTTTCTTAAACTGTTTGTTAGGAATCAGGCGATGCCAGAACTGATAATATTTACCAATATAATTCTCAAAGTCATCGTTAACGACTGCACGATAATAGCGCCACGGATAGCCTCCAAATAACTCATCTCCTCCTGCGCCACTCAAAACTACTTTGACAAACTTACTGGCTAACTGCGCTGCATAGTAGTTAGGGTAGCTTTGTCCGACTCGAGGCTCTTCCAGGTGCCAGGTCAATTTGGGTAATACCCGTTCCATATCTCCTGCTTTGAGCACCATTTCATAATGTTCTGTCTTGAAATGGTAGGACATTGCCTCAGCCTTAGTACGTTCATCAAAGGCTAATTCAATGCCTGATGCTGAGCTCAAGTCAAAGCCACAGGTAAAACTTTTGAGGTAAGGATAGGAGCGTGCTGCGATCGCACTTATCGATCCTGAATCAATTCCACCGCTGAGATAGCAACCCAACTCAACATCGCTCACCAACTGCCGATTCACCGCTTGCTGAAATAATCGATCTAACTCTTCTCGATAGTCTTGTGTACTGATTTGTTCAGTAGGTTCGCAAAAGTGAAAATCCCAATACTGAGTTATCCGTAGGTCAGGGGAGTCCTGCCCCACATTCAAGGTAGCGTAATGTCCTGCAGGTAGAAGTTTGACCCCATCCAATAGGGTACGGTCAGTAAAGAAATTTTGAAACGTAAAGTACTCTAGCAGAGCGGGCTTATCTAAACGGCGTTCAAAGTCTGGAATGGCTAGCATTGCTTTTTGCTCGGAGCCAAACATAAACAGATTGCCTTGCTGAGCATAGTAAAGCGGTTTAATGCCATAACGATCACGAGCTAGAAGCAGCGTTCGCGATTTGCGGTCCCATAGTGCCAGGGCAAACATACCATTGAAACGTTCAAATGCCCTGACCCCCCATTCTGCTAGAGCGTAGAGTACGACTTCACTGTCTGTTTTAGAGCGAAACCAATAGCCAATTGTCTCCAGCTCTGCTCTTAGCACTTGAAAATTGAAAATTTCACCGTTGTAAGTGAGCACAAAGCGATGATCTGCCGACACCATTGGTTGATGCCCCGCAGGTGACAAGTCCAGGATAGCCAAACGGCGATGACCTAGACCGATATTGCCCTCAATCCAATGCCCCTGACCATCAGGGCCACGATGGGCAATTGCATCGGTCATCCGTTTAAGCACTGGAGGCGCAACAGCCACATTATTTAAGTAGACTAAGCCAGCAATGCCACACATTAATTCTGTTTAACAAAACGACCACTATGGCAGGCTTCTTCACAATGTAAATATTCAGATTTGAACCCTGTCTCTTCTAACATATCTAAAAATTCTTGCTGAGAATATCTCCAGGCATTACTTGGCGAATACCAATCAAAGTTGCAATTTATGCTTGTTTCCAAACCTAAGTTTTCATTCCAAAAGCATTTAATAAAGTTCCAGTAGAAAAAACGTTGTAAATTCTGCTTACCGCCCTTAATGCCCAGGGCTGGAATATCTGGAACATCAATTGTGATATTGAGGTCGGTCAGAGTTTTCCCTAATTGAGTCAGTTGTTTGCTCAATTCCCAAATTTGTTCATTATCAAGCTGTTTGGAATATTCTCTAAAGTATTCATCCAGTAGTTCTCGTGGTAGAGCTTTTTTTTTATATACATAGGTGTTCAGATAAACATCTTGAGAAGAGATGCGATGAAACTCTTTCAACGTTTTAGGAGGAGAGTCTGTATGGTGTAAAACCTGATCACAATTTATGAAATCAAATAAGCCATCCTTGAAATGTGTGTTTGCAATATCTCCTTTGACAAAAATCATGTTGGGCTGTCCTTGATATCGTTCATGTGCTTGGAAGATGGAATCAGAATAATCCATAGCTACAACTATGGCCTCTGGATTCATCTTGGCAAACCATGCAGCCTTATAGCCTAATCCGCATCCCGCATCTAGAATCACACGACGCTTTGAAATCCATCGCTGCAAATGTTGCTCATCTTCGAAGCCATATAGTGTCATGTACCATTCGAACTGATGTAGTTTCCATGTGGCACTATCAGTGTCTTGTTGGTGAGTATTAGTCCACTTTTCCGAGAATGCATTATTCGTTTGCGCCTGGTTCTCAGACAGTTGATGATCTACAGAGGATACATAGACACCATTTAGAGTAGAGATAGAGTTTGGATTGTGAAAGAGAGAAGCATGTTCTAGATGCATAAGTCTATAAATGTGGCTGAGTCTAGAGATTCTTTAAAGCGGTAACCACGTATTCATAGTCTTCAGCAGTCATGCGATTGTGCAGTGGTAGGGCAAGAGTGTAGCGATCGCAATCTCTCGCTCCTGGAAAATCTTCTGCTCTCATGCCGAATCGGTCTTTGTAATAGCCCAGCATATGCACAGCATGGGTGCCCGGACGTGTGCTAATCCCCACGGCCTGAAGCGATTCCATTAGATCATTCCGTGGGATCGGCGCACGGATTTCGTCGATATAACAGACATAGGCTTGCCAGCCATGGTCGTACTCGGGTGTCACGTCAGGGGTTTGCAACCAGTCTAAAGCCGCCAGCTCCTGATTGTAGTAATCAGCCCACTGTTTCCGTTCCCGCAAGAGAGCATCCAATTTTGCTAGCTGTACTAGTCCCACCGCTCCTTGAAGATCGGTCATGCGATAATTGAAACCGAGAAGGTTAAACTCCGGCAAAATATAGGGTTTTGGCCCTAAATGGCGTTGCTCTTCTGAAACACTGGCACCATGGTTGCGGAGAATCTGTATTTTCTCGGCTAGGGCATCATCATGGGTGGTAATCATGCCGCCTTCTCCGGTGGTAATGGATTTGCGGGGATGAAACGAAAAGGCTCCGGCTGTGCCAAGAGAACCTGCGGCTCGTCCCTTGTAAGCCGCACCTGCTGCACAGGCTGCATCTTCCACCAAAGGGATATTGGGAGCGGTCTCCATCAGGGCATCGATATCAACACAGCGTCCAAACAGATGAACGGGAATGATGGCCTTAGTCCGATTAGTGACTTTTGCCGCAGCTTGATCGATGGCGATGTTGCAGGTTTGAGGATCTACATCTACGAACACGGGCGTTGCACCGCAATACAGCACCACATTGGCCGTAGATACCCAGGTAAAAGCGGGCACGATCACCTCATCGCCAGGACCAATACCCAAAGCCGTCAGAATTAAATGGAGGGCGGTGGTACAGCTGGTGGTTGCGATCGCATGTTTCACCCCATGTCGCTCAGCAAACCTCGACTCAAACTCAGCAACTTTAGGGCCTTGAGTTAACCATCCGGTGAATAGCGGTTCTTGCAAGGCCTGCCATTCTTCTTCCCCCGTGGAGGGCAGCGAAATAGGAATATTACGACGTTCCGTCATTAGGCTACTCCTGCATGTTGACGTCGCTGAGCTACCAAATCTTTATGCTGATTGCGCCACTCAATCAGCTTTTCCAACCCTTCTCGCAGCTGTATCTTGGCCTGGAAATTAATTTCAGCTTCGGCCTTGAGCGGACATCCAACCCGATTTTTCACAAAGGTCTTGCCTGACGGTTCAAACTGAATCTTTTGGTTAGAGCCTGTTATCTCAAGAATCAGCTCGGTCAGTTCTCGAAGCGACGTTTTAATACCTGTTCCTACATTATAAAAAGCATCTGTCGATTTAGATTTCATCGCACAAACATTAGCTTGAGCACAGTCTTCAACATAGATGAAGTCATAAGCCTGGGAGCCATCACCATAAATAATGGGAGGTAATCCCTGATCTAATCGATCCAAGATTTTCATAATCACGGCGATGTAGGTGCCCTGGTAGTCTTGGCGAGAACCATAGACATTCATATAACGCAGACCAACATAATCAAAATGTTGGTCTGTATCTTTGTATCTGTGATATAGAGAGTGGCACATATGCTCACCAGCAATTTTTGTGGCACCGTAAAATGTGTGATTGTTATAGGGATGATCTTCTGTCATTGGCTCAGTCACAGCATCGCCATATACCGAAGCAGAAGATGAAAAGACTAAACGCTGAATACCGTTATTCAAACAGGCTTCTAAAACATTAAAAGTGCCGCCAATATTAACTTCAAAGGCAGAACGGGGAAAGTCGTAGCAGTGCAACAACCACATGGCTGCAAAGTGAAATACTCCATCGATACCTTTCATGGCAGCATCTAAAATATCGCGATGCAGGAGTTCACCGCCTAGAGGAAAAATGTTGCATCGAGGATCTTTTAATGCACTGGCTAGGTTCTCTCGACTACCTCGGGTGAAGTTGTCAAAAATCCGTACTTCTTCAGTATCTTCTTTAAGAAGAGCATCTACGGTATGGGAGCCAATCAAACCCGCTCCCCCAATCACTAATAAACGCTTACCTGACAGTTTCATTGTTATTGATTCAGTAAAAAAACTTCTCTTGAGCTATTGGGGCTGAATACAGATCACATCTTTCTGGGTATAGGCTGCCCCAATAGAATCAATTGCATGTCCCTGGGCATCGAATTTCAGTACGTCTCCGTAAGCACTCATCCAACCGATGAGGTTGGCAGGTACTCCAGCGACCATGCCGTAGGCAGGTATATCTTTGGTGACAACAGCACCTGCAGCAACAAATGCATATTCATTTAAAGTGATTCCGCAAACAATAGTAGCGTTTGCGCCAATACTAGCCCCTCGCTTGATCACTGTGGTTTGGTAATCATCTGAGGTATTGCGGGGAAACTCACAGCGAGGGGTTTTAACATTAGTAAAGACCATGCTGGGACCACAGAAAACATAGTCTTCTAAAATCACGCCTTCATAGAGAGAGACATTGTTTTGAATTTTACAGCCGTCTCCAATAACAACATTATTAGCAACAAAAACGTTTTGGCCTAAGGAACAGTTTTTACCTATTTTTGCTTTGGGCATCACATGGCTAAAGTGCCAGATTTTCGTGCCTTCGCCAATTTGTGCGCCCTCATCAATACAGGCTGTCTCATGGGCAAAATAATCAGCCATTCAATACCTCCTGCACGTTCTCTAAAATGTTAACCACTGCCACTCCATTCCACCCATCGGAGTGGGGCTGTTGACGTGTTTTCAAACAATCCAAAAAGTGTTGGCACTCCAGCTTAAGCGGCTGTTCATCAGCAATATCAACGATAGTGATACCGTCATCAATGGCCTCTAGCTGTGAATTGATCTGTTTATTGTGGATAGTGACCACCTGCTGGATTTCGTCATAGACCACCATTTGTTTATCAGCGATCACAACTAACCCTCGCTGCTTTAGCGGCCACTGCCAGGAACAATGCAGATGGGCCGTTTGCCCCGACTCGAAGGTCAAATCAACATGGACCTCATCAGCAATATTAGTTTGCAACCGTGAAACCCCTGATGCTTGAATGGTTTGAATGGGCGGATTGTCAAGCAAATCTAAAATAATGGACACATCATGGGGGGCAAATGACCACCAAACATTTTCCATCGTACGCACTTTACCCAGATTTAGACGATGGGTAGCAACATGGTTTACCTGGCCAGCTTTACCTGACTTAAGATAGTTTCGTATCCAGTCAATGGCAGGCTGATAGAGCAGTAAATGGCCCACCATTAAAATTTGATCATGGTCATCGGCGTAAGTAGCTAACTCGCGGGCATCTTCAGCCCGTAGGGTCATGGGTTTTTCCACAAACACATCTTTCCCTGCTTTCAACGCTGCCAATGCCAGGGAATAGTGGGTTGGCGCAGGTGTAGCTAGAACAATGGCTGATACATTAGTCGCCAATGCCTCTTGAAAGTTGGTGAACAGAGGCACATCGGGATATTTGGTCTGTACGCGCTGCTGCAATGGGGGTGACACTTCAACTACCCCTGCAAGGCTACCCAGTTCATAAAAATTGCGGATCAGATTTTTACCCCAGTGTCCGCTGCCGACAACAATAACCTGGGTCATAGCAAGGTCACCTTAGTGCGATCGCATGTTAATTGTCGAGTGGCTCCTCGAGTATCTAGCACAGCCTTAGCGTGTGCCACCAGATTTCCATAGTCAATGCAACTATGGTCCGTGGCGATCACCACCAAGTCAGCCCTGGCAACTTCAGCATCAGTGAGCGAGACACTACTAAAACACTGACCTGCTACGGATATATCAGCAATATAGGGATCGTGATAGCGCAGGGTGACCTGGTCCTTCAGTAAAAATTTCATGATGTCAATGGCAGGGGATTCTCGCCAATCAGCTAAATCTTTTTTGTAGGTTATACCAACCATTAGAATGTTGGCCTTCGACGGAGCAATACCCAGCCGATTCAGAACCCGGAACGCTTTACTTCTAACAAAAGAAGGCATTCTCCGATTGATTTCTCCAGCCAGGGCAATAAAGCGAGTATTAAAATTTACTTCTTTAGCTTTCCATTCCAGGTAATGCGGGTCGATCGGAATACAGTGGCCACCAACACCAGGACCTGGATAAAAAGGCATAATTCCAAAGGGTTTAGTATTAGCCGCATCCAAAACTTCCCAAACATCCAGTTCGAGTCGATCACAGAGCAACGCTAACTCATTCACCAAAGCAATATTGACGGCACGAAATGTATTTTCAAATACCTTGACCAGTTCGGCAGCTTTAGCACTGCTTACGGGTACCACATGAGAGATCGTTTGCTGATAAAAAAGTTCAGCAGCTCTGAGTGAAAATTCATCCGAGGCACCCACAATTTTGTTTGTGTTTTGGGTTGTATAGCGCTGATTGCCTGGATCAACTCGCTCAGGCGAATGTGCCAGAAAAAAGTCTCGTCCCTGTCTAAGTTCGCTATTTTGTTCCAATATAGGGCGAATAACCTCATCGGTTGTCCCTGGGTAGGTGGTGGACTCCAATGCAATCAGTTGACCAGGGCGCAATCTCGCTCCAATTTCTTGAGCCACACTTTCTACGTAGCTTAGATTTGGGGTCAAATTTTTAGTTAACGGTGTGGGGACGCAAATAACAATGACGTCCATATCAGTAACTGCATCGAAATGGGTTACAGCCTTTAGTTTGCCATTGGCAACAGCCTGATTGAGGACATCTGAAGGAACATCGTCAATGTAGCTATCCGAGCGATTTACTCGTTCAGCTCGCTTAGGATTTTGTTCAATGCCAATCACGTTAAACCCCACCTTTGCTTTTTCTAAGGCAAAGGGCAAACCCACGTATCCTAATCCCACTACGCCAACCGTTGCGTTGCGTGAAAGAATTAACTGCTCTAAGGATGACAGTTGTGGAGGAGTTGGATCTGTTGGTAGATTGGGGGCCAAGGTCATTAGTTCTTATGGATAAGGCCAATGACCCTATTCTGCCCGACGGGAAAATTTACGTATCAGTTTTTCTTGATTCCCTATTGTCCAATTGATCTTTTATCTATCTATGACTGGCAGGTTAACAGGGCACTTATGATGCGTAACCATTACTCATACCATCTATCTCTATCGCCCCACATACTCTGTCGGCTAATACCATTAGGGAATAAATCGGTTTTCACCATAGGCTAACAGGTGTTCGATGGTTGCCAACCGGTATTCCCAAGTTTGCAGTCGATAGCGATTTTGCTGGGACTTTACTGTCAGCTCAGAATCGATCACTTGATTGAGCTGATGTAGGTGCGATCGCACCTCCTCTAATTTCCGATGAGACGGATCCTCTGCTAAATCTGCCAGCTGGTCACCCAACTTATTGACATCATCAACCCACTGCGCCATTCGCTGTTCGCGCATTAATAGCTGACCATTACTCAACAACCATCCCCACTCTCGCTGTAACGACTGATAGCGTTCAGCTGCCGTATTAAATGGTTGTCTTTGCGGTAAGGAATGCGGCATAGACGTATCGCCCTGAGTGTTATTCAGCAGCGTCTGAATCCCTTGTTGAAGATTGTCAGCTGCAAACAGCGCATAGCCACTCACCGGTAGATCCCGTAGTGTTTGGATTTGGTCTAATGCTGCCATTTCAGGCAAATTCAGTAATCGAATACCTGGAATAATTAGCGTCGAGCCATAATTACCGTCTAAAACCCAGGGATGAATCAGCTCTTCAAACCGATTGGTATCCATGGCATAGCTCATCAATACGATCCAATCTACATCTCCACGTTCTGCCCAAGTTTCCCAGTCTTGCTGAATTTTTTGGACACGCTCATGGGTCGGTTTAGCAAACACCGCCGCCGACACAGTGATGCCCGGACGTCGCTGGCGCAGCATCTGAGAAGCCTCAGCCACAAACGAACTCACTTGTTGCACACGAAACTCAGTCCATTGCTGCCAGAGCCTGCGCTGACGTCGCTGCTCATGGGTAGTCAGGGCTGGATTATCACGGGGAGAGAGCGCCGCTGGATCCACCCCAGTCATATCTCGAAATCGTAACCGTGCCGCTGTTCCATATCCATAGGTGCGATTAGCACCAGGATCTTGGAAGGGATAGCGGACATAATCAAACTGCACACCGTCGATATCATAGTTCTCGACCAGCTCCTGCAGTATACGCATCAGATAGCTACGCACTTCCGGATTCGCAGGATCCAGAAACGGCTTGTCCTGGCCCAAAGGCACCATACGGCCCTGGCGGTCATAGCCAGTCCAGCCAGGGTTAGCGTTAATGAGGGGACCTGGGTAACTGGCTGGTAAATTTAACAGCGCATTGTGGCGACGATTCCCAGCTGCGAATAACCAAATCCAGGCATGAACTTCTATGCCTCGCTCTTTGCCCAGTTTTATAGCTGAGGCCAACGGATCCCAATGACGGGTTAGGGGATTCTGCTGAGGAGCAATGCGACTAGGGTAAATAGGATAGCCGGCATTCATGGACTCAAAAAAGACCGTATTGATACCGGCAGCAGCAAGACGGTCAAAAACATCTGCTAACTTTGCTTCCGATCCAGCACGCACAATCGTGCCGCGGTCTAACCACATGGCACGAACTTCCGCGTGGGCCAAAGATTGCTCAACTGGAAACGCATTCCAGAGAGCCTGACGAGACTCAAGCCATCGCTGGCGAGCAGTGCCATAGTCTCTTTGAGCGATCAGATTTTGCCAATCATCCAGAGTTTGCTGTGCCGTTTCCAACGCAGGATGGGACAGGGGAGTCGGCAAACTCGCGCCGCCCAAACTCGCGCTGAGGCTACCGTCAGTGCGCATGGAGGTCAATGCTAACTCTGCTGGTTGACCACTAGCATAGCCATGCAGCAAAGCACCTTCAAAGCGCCCCATCAAGTTATGAAGCTCTTGCTGCATGGCCAGTTCTAAGAACGGGCTAATCACGCCATTGCCAGGCCGCACATCTAAACCAGGAGGTTCAATACTATCGGCTGGATCCATGGCATTTAGGGCCAGTTGACCATGCTCCGCCTCTACCAAAGACGACTCTAACTCCACAGCCTCGTTATCGGTCTTTGGTAAAGGCGATGATTGAGCAAATCCTGGGGTCGCCAGAGCAATACCTCCTAGCAAAACGGCCAATGCATAGGACGTAGAAAATAGAGAATGGAACATGAGCAGGCTTATCAGACGAAGCAAGAATACTGACGCAACAAAACAAAGACAATGCCGAACACTGTATGGAACTCAGGTTTCAAAAAAGTTTTAAACCGTTTCTCAAAGAATTAAACCCAAAGAGGTCATTATTATCGGGGATGATTTGGCCGTTTTAAACAGCAAAATCGAGTAACCTCAACTAAAACATTGAGAAAGTAATCTATGTCTTTAAAACCGCGACCACAAGGCTAATAAACCCCAGTAGCGGGCAATTTATTGAAGTAGTGACAAAGATACGTTCTTAGGGCAGTACGCATAAAAATGAACCCTATTTCTCCTTACATCTGCTAGAAGATTTCCCAGAAAATAAGGTCTAGTTTTCCTACCTTGTTCTGTAAAGTTTCTGCCTACGATGTAGATATGACCATGCTGCTTTGCTAGAAGATAGCCACGCTTGCATGATATACCGTGCCGTACCTACATAGCGGTATGGAAAAACTTAGGACGGAACAAGTTCTAGAGTTATGGCATCTGACCAGCATTGCTGTAGTACAATACAAAATCCTGCGTTGAATTGTGCATGCTCACAGGTTCAACTTTATTCGTTTCCACAGACTGTAATCGGTAAGCTCTATGGCGCTCCTGCAAGAACAAAAGCAATCAATTATTTCTGACTATCAGGTACATGAAACAGACACTGGCTCTGTAGATGTGCAGGTAGCCATGCTCACTGAAAAGATCAATCGGCTGAGTAAGCATCTGCAGGCTAATAAAAAAGATCATTCCTCTAGACGAGGTCTATTGCGTATGATCGGTCGTCGTAAGCGCTTGTTAGCCTACTTGGTCAAGCAGGATTCTAGTCGGTATCAGGAGTTGATTAAAAAGCTGGGTATCCGCGGCTAAGATACAAGGTGGTGATATTCATCACCTTCAAACACGCAGTCTAGGATCAACTGGTTTATGCCTTCTGAATCTCAGCGTGAGTCGCTGCCCTTTGAGCCTAAGTCAAATAGGCGGCAAAGTGATAAAGCTGCTCCATCTAGCCAAGCATCACAGCCTCAAAAATCAGGCTCAGGCATTAAGAAGTCAGACAAGCAAGCGAGCAAACGAAGTAAGCAGACCCAAAAGGAAGAAATGGGTATCCCAGAAGTGGTCAGTCGTCGTATGATTCGACGAATGGCAGTATTTGCTGGGGTGCCTACCGCTTTAGGTATGTCTTCGTTTGTGATTGCCTATGTTCTGCTGACTCAGCACATTGTTGAATTTCCCAATGTCGTTGTCCTCATCGTTTCCCTGGGCTTTTTTGGATTAGGAACCATTGGCCTCAGCTATGGTGTGTTGTCTGCATCCTGGCAAGAGGATGAAGCAGGCAGTCTACTGGGAATTGCTGAATTTTCTATCAACTTTCGCCGCTTAATTCAAGGTTGGCGCAAGTCGAAGCAACCCTCGGCTTCTGAATGATAATCTGGCCATAGCGCAGTCATGCTGACATTTAATCCGATGCCTCAAGGATGTCGTGAAGCTGTTGCTCCATTTGTTTGAGCATTGTCATAATCGCTGGTAGCGTTTTTTGTTTTGTGTCGTCTTGAACCTCAAGATTTCGCTGTGCTTGAGCTCGCAGATCGTCGATGCGTTGTTGCAAATCTTGAGCTATGCCTAGCGCATCACGGCCCAAGTTATCCATTTGCTGCTGCTGATAAAACTTCAGAGCTGCTCCCCGTAGTATTTGTAGGGTGGCCTCTTCTCCATGGTCACCGGGCATGACTCGGAAGCGTAGCAAAATTCGCTTCTGGTTATGGATGCGTTCGATCTCGATTTGCTTAGGTTTACGGACGGGAATCAAGGAAAGACTCATCATACGTTTGAGTTCATTGATGATACCTTGGAAAAGTTGAGGGGAAATATCGCTGACAACTGATTGCACAACACCATCTTTACTCCAAAGAATTCGACAGGTGGTGCTTTGACGTTCTAGATAAAGTCGTCCAATCCCTTCTTGAGTAATCAGCCGTTTCAATAAGATCTGGGTAAGTTCTTTGGGATTCAATCGGTTGGGATCAAAGGTTACCTCCGGGCTAGGTTCTGCTGTGGGTTCTTTAACGGCGGTCGCCGACGGCTCATCGGTGGGTGGTGACAAGGGCTCTTCAGCCGCTGGTACTGATGGCTCGTTGGCAGGTTCTGGTGGCTCGAGTACGAGCGACTCGTGCTCAGATAGCGCTGGTTCTGCCGCAGATAATGATTCCTCAGATGGCAATTCTTCTAGGTCAGTTACCGACTCTTCTAACTCAATACTCAAGGGAGCTGGTGGCATATCTGCACTATTTGTTTTATCCTCCTTCCCTGCTCTCACGGGCGGCGGCGGGTCAGACTGCTGAGGCGCTGTCGTTTGCTCAGCAATAACCCCATGGGGGTGTTCAATAATCTCAGTTGGAGCTCCTACCACCAGCGTAGGCTGATCCTGAAATGGACTGGACGTAGCGTTAGCCTTAGATTGTGAGGGTTGAGAAGCCTGGCGGTTTTTGGCTGAGTGGCTCAAAAACTTTGATAGAATTTCCCGATGCCAGTCAGACGATATGGGCCTTGAGACAATGGAGCAATTAATATAAGAGACCTGACGTCTGACATAGTCAGCAGCTTTAGTATCGTCAGGGTTTACCATGCCCAGGTTTAGGCTACTACCCTCAATTGAAAGCGGCAGAACCTGATAATAGAGACAGGCTTCAAAGGGCAAAATTCCTTCGATTAACAGGAACATTTGCTCTAGGTTTGTCTTTACATTAGGCTGATGAATATGGCTTGAGGGCGGTGACAACGCATGGTTTTCAGGGAAAGTTGACATGATGGCTGCCAAAAAGGAAATAACGAAGACAAGGGTACAGGTGTAATCATGTGAATGAGATAACCTGCCCATGAGACACCCACGCCTGTTGCCCAAAGACAACCTTCAAAGAGCCTGGGATTGGCTAGGTTCGTAAATCTTGGGCAGCTAGGTAAAGCTTAGCCCATTCACTCATGACTTGTTTAGGTCTGCACCCAAGCTTTTGTGCGATCGCATCGATATCACTGCCCTGCTTCAGTTCGGCCAGTAGCTGCTGCTGAGAAGGTTCTAACGTTTGCCAATAGGTTTGCCATTGACTAGAGGTTAAACCTAAGTCATGCTCAGACAATGTGGTTTTTAACCATCCCAGCACCAATTCTGGCTGTTCTTTCAGGGTAAAAATACGGATCGCGTGATAACTAATTTTTTCCCGTAGTCGATACACCTGATTGATCGACATTTTTAGCTGCTTAGCAATGTTGTCTTGGGTATACCCCTGCAAATGCAGCTCTAGCCATTGGGTCGCCGTATCTCCCAAGGTTTCTTGCAGATAGTCTGTAAAGCTATCTTTAACTGACTGGCGTGCCCGCTGGGTTGCTTCAAAGTCCTGTTGCTGCTCATAGGTACTCACAGCTTGCACATCAAACAGGCTGATAGTACTTTCAGTATCATCTGTCCCAATTTCCTCTGAAATTAGCTGAATTAGCTGCGCTCCAGGAACTTGGGTCATTCCCCCGCGCTGGGAACGTCTCAGATAGTTAACAAAGCGATAAACAATTAGAGGCTGGTTACGAATTGGCCGCAGACAATACTCCTCAATTGTTGCCATGGTCAGCAAATTACGAAGCTGAGGCCGCTTTGTACACTCACCGATCCACCTCATCTGCTGTTGAAGATGACGATCGCTTTGCAACATCTCCTGAATAATTTCTTGCAGAACGTCCTTAACCTGACGCTGTCGATCACGACTGAGGGCAATCCAGGTACGGATTTTGCTACGGACTAAAAACAAGCCACCCAGCTTCCGCATCAGGGTTTGATAAGCTCGATCAGGGGGTAATCCCCAGTAGGTTTTATAAAAAATACGATAGCGATAATCCATGGCCTGAGTGGCAATGGATAGATCCTTGTGAGAAAGCGCCTCAAATCGATCAGTGTCTTCACCGCAGAGCCACTGGGTAATTGCTATATGGGTATCGTGGCTTTGATCGGGCAAATCGGACTGAATCCGTTGCTGCCATTGATTTACGATTGTAGTTGCCACTGCCATGCGTGCGCCTGCTGCTGATTAGAGAAACCCCAAGCAAAATGCCACGGGAAAGGATTGATGAATGATTTGCTCATTCTAGTGCACTCAATCCCTCGATTTATCCGGATACAATCACTTTTCCCTATTAGTGTATTTTCCTTTAAGGCTGCTACCCGGTAAAGCATCCTGATCAAGTCTAGAACTGTCAGCCCAACTACCGATCAGAATACTTTTTATCAGTACAGCCTGTGTAAATTTATTCCGGAAAGGTTAAAGAGACAACCCAGGTTAGCATTTCATAGTTAACCATGGCGCTTCTGATGCCATTGCCAAGCATGGCCAATAATTATTTCTAGATCAGCGTACTGGGGTACCCAACCCAGGCGTTCACGGGCATGATCACTACTACCAATCAGGCTGGGAGGGTCCCCAGGGCGGCGCTCACATTCCACAGCAGGAATCGGATGCCCAGTCACCTGGCGAGCTGCTTCAATCACTTCTCTGACGGTAAACCCACTGCCGTTACCCAAATTAATAAAGGTTGTTTCGCCGCCGTCTATAAGATACTGCACCCCTTTCACATGGGCATTCGCCAGATCAGCAACGTGGATATAATCGCGAATACAGGTACCGTCACGGGTCGGATAGTCGGTGCCATAAATCGAAATATGATCACGTTTACCCAAAGCCGTTTGCAGTACCAACGGGATTAAATGGGTTTCAGGATTATGATCTTCGCCCAGACGACCTTGGGGATCTGCGCCAGCAGCATTGAAATAGCGAAAACATACGGATTGTAAGCCATAGGCCTTTTGGAAATCCTTTAGCATCATCTCCACCATGAGCTTGCTACTGGCATAGGGGCTAATGGGATTTTTCGGATGGTCTTCTGGAATAGGCACCGTCTTAGGAGGACCGTAAATGGCACAGGTGGACGAAAAGACAAATCGTTTCACCCCAGCCGCTTCCATAGCCTGTAGCAGATTTAGGGTGCCATAGACATTGTTGCGATAGTAGTCGGCTGGCGCTGTCACCGATTCACCCACTGCGATATAAGCAGCAAAGTGCATGACAGCCGCAAACTTGTATTGCGTAAATACCTGATCCAGTAATGCTCGATCGGTTGTATTCCCTTTTATTAGCTTGGCATTGAGATGCTGCTCAACTAGCTCTTGGTGACCATATTCAAGGCTATCTAAAATAACAACCTGATAACCAGCCTGCTCTAGGGCAAGCACGGCGTGGGAGCCAATATAACCGGCACCACCGGTTACCAATATCGTTGGAGTTGAGGTGTTTGTGCTACTCATATGAGGAATTCGTAAAGTTAGATAGGTATAACCATGAAAATAGCCAAACGACCTGGAGAGAGAGAGCTCCTCCAGCTGCCCCTAGAGTTAATAGATAGAGCCCAATTTAATGGGAATATTCACCTTCTACCATAGGTTTCATATCAGATCCCACAGCATCAGGATTGAGCACTAAGTTATCCCGATGCACAACTGTCTCAGCACCGTCATAGCCCAAGATCATAGAAATTTCACTAGAACGACGTCCGCGAATCTGCTGAAGGTCATGGTGATTATAGTTCACAAGACCACGGGCAATCTCTTGACCGTTGCGATCGCAAAGCACGACCGCATCCTGGGCCTGAAAATCACCTTCAATTTCGACAATTCCGGCAGAAAGCAATGATTTTCCATCTTTACTAATCGCCCGAACTGCCCCAGCGTCTAAATAAAGCAGACCGCTGGGACGTAGTCCATTGGCAATCCAACGTTTGCGAGCATTTGAAGGATTCGGCTTAGGGGCAAACTGAGTTCCCAGGGGAGCACCGGCCAAAATTTTGAGAATGTTTTCCGGGGTCTGACCATTGGTGATGGCCATGCGAATACCGGCACTGGTGGCGATGCGAGCCGCTTCCAATTTAGTAATCATGCCCCCAGTTCCCCACGCAGAGCCACGATCACCGACGTCAATATCTAAATCCCCTAAATGCTGTACCCAGGTAATCGGTTCAGCATCAGGATTGGCCCGTGGGTCAGCAGAATATAGCCGGTCCACATCCGTTAGTAAAAATAACCACTGGGCTCCCACCAAACTCGCCACTAGAGCTGACAGCGTATCATTATCGCCAAATTTCAGTTCGTCCACGGCCACCGTGTCGTTTTCATTCACAATGGGAATGACATTTAAGTTAAACAGCTGCTGAAAGGTGTGATAACTATTCACATAGCGCGCCCGCTGCATTAAATCACTGCGGGTCAGCAACACCTGGGCAATGGGCTGATCTAACACGGTAAATAGGTCGTCATACACTCGCATCAACCGCCCCTGACCCACGGCAGCCACCGCCTGCTTCTGCTCAATGGATTTAGGTCGCTCTGTCAGCCCCAGTCGCGCACACCCTACACCCACAGCTCCAGAAGAAACCAGAATGACTCGATGACCTTGGCGATTTAGTTGACAGAGTGTTTCTACTAAACGAGCAAGCACCGATAGGGCTAGCTGACCATTGGCCGAAGTGAGGCTAGACGTACCAATCTTGACCACAATGGTTTGAGAAGTCTGAGCGTTAGCAGAAGGCGATATAGTCACAGAAATCGATGAAGGTGGGAACTAGTAACAGAGCCTATTGTCATACAAAATTCCAATGCAAGGCCGTCACAATCAACCTCTGACAATCTGGCTGACCTAATATTTTTTTTTAGATCTCAAACGAGAAATTAAGTGCGGTCAGCCAGCACCACACCAAGACGCTTAGATAGCCAAATCTCAGCATTACGCAGACATTGTTTTGGGGAATTTGCCGCCATGGGGTCCACCATGGGTTCTACCAAAACCGTAAACAAACCTAGGCGATTGCCCCCTAAGACATCGGTGAATAACCGATCGCCCACCATGGCAATTTCATGGTGAGGCAGTTTCATTAGCTCTGCGGCTTGACGCAGCTTACGTCGGGACGGCTTACCTGCACTCGTATAAAATGGCACTTCCAAGGTTTCCGCAATCCGTCTAATGCGGCTATGGCTAAGATTGTTACTGACCAGCACCACTGGCACTAACGTTTGCATCTGTTGCAGCCACTGACGTACCTCTTCTAGAGGCTGACTTTGCTGAAACGGCACCAAGGTTTCATCTACATCAAGAATCAGTCCTTTGAGTTGATGCTGCTGAATCAGCTCAGGAGTAAGGCCCAGGACAGAAGCATCAAGGGCAAGGTCAGGTTGTAGGAGGCGACCCCAAGGCGTCATGGTTAGGTAGGGGCAGGTCTTGTGCCTGCCCTGGTTAATAGTGCTTAAAGATCATCCCCTAACTGGGCATCAACGCGATCGCGAATCTCACCCTGGGCCCGCTCATGTTCTGCTAAAGAACGGCTAAACACATGGGTACCGTCATAGCGAGCAACAAAGTAGAGAAACTCCGTATCCGGCGGATTTAAGGCAGCTTCTAAACTGGCAATGCCAGGGCTTGCGATCGGAGTTGGAGGAAGTCCTAAGTTACGATAGGTATTGTAAGGGTTGGGGGTATTGACTTGGGTCAAGGTTAGTGGTCTTTCTGGTGTTTGAGTCACCCCCAGACCATATTCCACCGTTGGATCAGATCCCAGACTGATACCTTCCCGCAGCCGTCGAGCAAATACTCCGGCAATCGTATCCCGTTCCTCAGGCACCACAGATTCTTTTTCAACGATGCTAGCTAAGTTTACCCACTCATCCAGAGAATAGGGGCTGGTTCCTTGCTGATACACAGGCAGAGCGACCTGTTCAAAGCGCAGCAGCATCACATCAACAATGCTATCAGCATCCATTTGCTCGCTGGGTAGCTGATAGGTATCTGGATAGAGATACCCTTCCAGATGGGGCAACCCCTGAGGCAGCCAGGGAAACTGGGCATAGGGAATTTCTTCAGTAGACCGCAAAAAGTCATCAGCACTGACCAGACCTTGTGCCTCTAAAGCTTGCGCCATCTGAGTACGATTCCAGCCTTCCGGAATTGTAAAGCTGGTTTGTACCACATCACCAGTCCAGATTTGGTCGGCAATCTCCGACATGGATTGGGTGGGAGATAGCGAATATGTCCCCGCCTGTAGACCTCCTTCGCGATTTTGAAATTCCTGAAGACGATTCCAGACTTTCCAGGCAGTGGTAGAGCGGATTAAGCCAGCTGCTTCTAAGTCTTGGCCAATTTGCTGAGCGGCAGTGCCCGATGGAATCTGCAACTGTATTGGCTGTTCATCGTCTCTCGCCAATACAGGGCTATTGGCCCAGCTCCACCATGACCACCCTTGCCAAGCGGCCACACCTAAGGCAACCGGGAAAATGCCAACATAAAATAGTCGTTTTAAACAACCCATAATTCGTTTAGACAGGCCATGGACCAGGTTCAGAATTGTTTGGTACGTTCAACTGTAGATGCCTAATCTAAGCCCTCAAAAAGCTGATCTTCAATTTGGGGTTGCAACCGCTGAAACTCTTCAGGGGATAGCAACATCACCGTATCAGCATCAGTGCGGTAGGCAAAGAAAAGTAAGGGCTCTAGAGGTGTACAGGTCACATAACGCTGATCGCGATGATAAAACTGCGCCAGCATTTGAAAATTGTCCGTTGCCCCCCCATCATCGACCTCTAATGCGAAACAACTTTCGTCTTCTGCATCAGGGATATTACCTACGGCTGTCAGCGTATAAGCACTACGCTGCAAGGTCAAGTCTAACTCAGCTAAAACTGCACGGGCACTGGGAAAGAGCGGATCAATCTCCTCATCCTCAATATCCGCCAAGGTATCATCGTTATCCTGCCAGCTAAAAATCTCGATCGGGGCAGAAACAGGGAGCAGCAGTAAATACTCTTGGCCAGAATTACTGAGGGTAATGGATTTTTCAACGTAACAAGCGAGGGTATGACCGCCCTCATCAGTGAGGGTCACGATGGGCTGGCCTCCCTGTTGGAAATCAGGAGACGGGTCAGAATTTTGATTGGAGTTGTGATTCAAATTTGCCATGCGTGGTTGTGGATCATTGGGCAGAGGCCCTAACTAAGAAGGGCGATCAGCCCGAGAGCTGTCTAGCCACTGCTGCAAAATAATAGCAGCCGCTCGACGGTCTATTAGGCCCTTATTTTTTTCAATGGGGCGGCGCTCTGCTTGCAGCTGCTGTTCTGCTTCCACTGATGTAAGCCGCTCATCTACATAGGCCACGGGCAAACTCAAAGCCTTAGCTAAACGCTTAGTGAATTTTTGTACCCGCTTAGCCTGGGCTCCCTTTGTCCCATCCAAGGTGTAGGGCAATCCCACCACTAGCAGGGTGGCCTCACGCTGACGAACAAGTTGCCTGAGTTGTTCAGTCACATAGACAAAAGACTTGTTTTCAATGGTGGTTAACCCCGTAGCAATTAGGCCTGTGCGATCGCAACCAGCTACACCAATCCGCCTGCTACCAATATCTAATCCCAAGACAGAAATCATGCGTTAACCCGCTGTCCCACCCGAAGAGTCATCCCTGGCTGGGCGTCTCAAACCAGGATTAGCGGCATCCCAAAAAAAGCGACTTGGAATCGCTTTACCAGAGGGCTGTAACCCCTGCAAAACATCCTGTAAACCCTCAATGGAAACAGCCTTTGACTCACGTACCTTATGCCATACAGAACGGGACATCATCACTGTGTGACCTACTTCTGTGGCCTCAATTTCCCGTAAATAACTTTCGCGCTCAGGCTGATAGTCCAAAGAGGCCAGCTGTAGGGTTTGGTTGGATGCCCCTTGCAACACTTGAGCCATTTGAGCCATGAGCTCTGGATATAGCCAAGTGTAGGCAGGATGGACGGTGAGTTTTGCCCGATTCGGTTGCTCAGTATCCTGGGAGAGACGCAGACTAAAGTAGCCAATGGCCGCCTTCCGCTGGGGTTCAAATACGTAGGCTGAAACTGACTCAGACTGACCTAGCCAACGCTGCACTTGGGCTCTCACACCAGCAATGGAGCGCGTCCGAAAGTCCTGAATCTGGTGATCAAACACCTGACGCAACTGAGGTGGCATCGACGCTGTTTCCAGGTGGTAAATCAGCTGGGCATCGGCGTTGCTGACCGGCAATAGATTGGGTAAATCTGGCTCATTTTCCGCCAGACTGGTAATTTGCTCTGCGTCTATGGACCAGTAGGTGACATAGGCCAGGGGCTGGAACCCATTTTGGCGATAGAGGGCTAGCCCGAACTTATCTTGGATACTGGTTTCACTGATCCAGGTGTGGGCCTCAACAATGGTTTCAAAGCAGTGGCGCAGCAGCAAACTGGCCAAGTCTAAGTTCAGGGTTAGTACCTCATCAGAGGACGCTTTTACCATCACCTGGTCAATCCGCCAGGTACTGCGTGTAGAGTTAAATGGCGAAACCTGAATCACACCCTGGGTAGTATGTTTACAGCCAGCAGCAAAGGTAATGGTCTTAGGCTGTAGAGGATTTACCAGACGAGATAAACGCTGCCAAGCCTCTTTGCCAAACAAATGTCCCGAGTCGAGTACAGGCTGATTTTTGGTAAATGCGCCACAGGTAACCACCTCTGAGCCGCCATTGGGCATCAGCTTTTCTGAGTCACGAAAATGTACGGGACGAACCGCAATGGAGTCAGAGGAGTTAACGGGTGTCATAGGACCAAAATATGGACAAAATCCCTAGGATTTGGGATGAATTAAGACTACAGGAGTCTGTTCATCAGCGTTACCAGCCGGATTATCGAGCAGAGCACTCGTTATCAAGTCTACGTCAGTGCCAGGTGTTGCTGCTAATATCTTAACCGCTTTCAAATCATTGACATCGACAATGGCCGCTTTCAGGCCAGTTACGTCATAAATATCTTGAACAATTTTTTCAGGGTTGTCTGGACCCAGCACAATGAACTGGTCATAGGGGGGTAAGGTGCCGGTGACATCATCAATCAAGCGGGCCTGCTCACCTGCAAGTACGTAAAACATGCCAGCACGACCTAAGAACTTCTTTGCGATCGCACCCACCACAAAGGCATACACCACTCGCCATGGTCCCACCAGATCTACCAGGGTTTGCATACCACAGGCCGTCGCCAGACTCGACGTAGGCATAAAGAAATAGCAAATCCGCTTCGCTACCCAGCCCGGTTTAATGTCACTGGGATGCCGCCAACGCCCTTGCATAATCGCCACAGGTGTTTCACCGATGGTGACAATGTCCCCAGGCTTAGCAAAGGGCTCAACATAACGCTTAACCGTATCAATAGGGCTGTCCAGGGGACCCAGCAAATGGGTGGGAATCGGCAACACGTCTGCTTTTGGTGTAGACCGCCAGTTTTGAGGAGCATCGGGGTCAGGGTACTTCAGGGGCACCACCACATTGCCCATTTTGGGAATGCGCCCCTCAGGGCCGTAGGTCAAATAATGAACCTTTACCCAGACAGCTTTTAGTTTCGATAAGTCGGGGCCTTTAATATCAACGTTGATCTTCAGACTAGTGGATTTTCCAGTTTTGACAATGTAAGCAAACCAGTAATTATCTGGTCTAGCTGGTGCGTCTTCATGATCCGATACCAGCTTAGTCTTGACCGTAACTCCATCTAGGCTATTTCCCGATAATAGCTGAGCCTCAACCGAGATTTCCGGCACCATAATCTCCAAGGTGCGGGTTAGGTTTACCAGGGCAGCTTCTCCCTCAATGACATAGTGCTGAGGCTCTTGGGTAGTCATGGTCCATTTGCCAGACTCCAGCTCTAGCCGGTTCCCAGGGCGGTCTTGAAATTGCCGTTCAATCAGTAGCCAAACAACCAGGGTCAGCAATATCAATAGGATTACCAGCGTGCCCAAAATCCCTGTCATTAAAGGGTTACTCCTCTTCCATGTGAATAGGTAATCTATGGATAAATCTTATCCATAGATCCGTAAGATTTGTAGCGTACTCTCGGATCTGAAGCAATCACCAGCAATAACGGATTCAATGTTTTATCGCAGCAGTTCAAATAATCCGTCGTCCAATTCATAGCCCAAAGTACGTACCATCAGTTTGAGTTTTTCGATGCCATCAATTTGGTTATCCTTGAGCCATTGGGCAATGGTAAACACTTTGCCCATCACAAAAATCTCTAGAGCTTCTGGGTTATAGCGAATGCCATCTAAGGGGCTGAACTGATGGGGCACTAGCATGGCTGCATACCGGCCCAACTCACCCGACTCAACATCTAGAAACAGGGGTAGCCAGGGATATTGACTATCGAGCCGAATAAACCATAGCCGTACTTCAGGAAGCTCAGACAGCTCGCGGGGGTCATTGGCCTCGCGGGGATAATCGATAGCAAAACTCAGTTTAAAGTCGGTTTTCCAGTCAACTTGACTCAAGGTACTTTGGGCCACTGTCAGGTCCAAAGTCTGAAGGTGCGCAGCATCGATAACAATGGATTGAGGCATGGTGGGGGAGATAAAACAGTGAAGCAGATGAAACAGATTACAGTGTGCCTTGCTGTGGAAGACTTTACTAGGGGGTCAGCCGGGTCTTGACTACGACCTCCGTTTCCAGACCATACTGCACGATATATATGTTTTTATGCCGATGACCACATCTCC
This sequence comes from Adonisia turfae CCMR0081, assembly GCF_011009555.1. Lineage (GTDB taxonomy): Bacteria > Cyanobacteriota > Cyanobacteriia > Phormidesmidales > Phormidesmidaceae > Leptothoe > Leptothoe turfae. The sequence continues at coordinate 4,857,965 of NZ_QXHD01000004.1, forward strand.
TATTCGCGTCTGTATCACCCTGGGAACACGCCCTGAGGCAATTAAACTGGCCCCAGTGATTCAACAGTTTCAGAAAACACCAGATTTTGACACTCAGGTTGTACTCACGGGGCAACATCGGGAGATGGTGGACCAGGTCATGCAGCTATTTGGGCTTCAGGCTGATCGGGATCTGAATATCATGCAGCCTAAGCAAACCCTGTCAGACATTACCTGTCGCAGTTTGCAAGGCTTACAAACACTTTTTAAAGAACTACAGCCTCACATCGTGCTGGTGCAGGGGGATACAACCACTGCTTTTGCCGCCGCTCTCGCTGCGTTCTATCAGAAGATTCCCGTGGGGCATGTGGAGGCCGGACTACGCACTGACAATATTCTTAATCCGTTTCCTGAAGAGGCCAATCGTCGCTTGGTCTCCCAGATCACAACGTTGCATTTTCCACCGACTGACAAATCGGTGGCCAATCTAGCAGCCTCGGGCGTCAGCGGTACTGTTCTTAAGACTGGCAATACCGTTATTGATGCCCTACAGACCGTGGCCTCTAAGGCTCCTGCCTGTGATGTCCCTGGGCTAGATTGGACAGCCCATCGCGTCATTCTAGCCACCGTACATCGTCGAGAGAACTGGGGGGAGCCGCTACAGGATATTGCCAGGGGATTTCTACAAGTATTAGACAAATTCGAGGATACGGCGTTGCTACTGCCGTTGCACCGCAACCCAACGGTAAGAGAGCCCTTAAAGGCGGCCCTCGATCACCACCCTCGCACATTTTTGGTGGAGCCGCTGGACTATGGCCAGCTCGTAGGAGCCATGCAACGGTGTTATCTACTGATGACGGATTCTGGTGGATTACAGGAAGAAGCCCCTGGCCTTGGGAAACCTGTTCTTGTCTTGCGGGAAACAACGGAGCGACCTGAAGCGGCGGAAGCGGGCACAGCCAAACTCGTAGGCACCGACCCAGAGATGATTACTGGCGAAGCAGCAAAGTTACTAAGGGAGCCAGCGGCTTACGATGCCATGGCCCGAGCCATTAACCCATTTGGGGATGGTAAGGCATCAGAACGCATCGTCCAAGCAGTATTGGCTTATTTCAACCGCTAAAAACTAGGAGCCTTCCCCACGTTTCTGGGCTTCATCTAACAAACTCTTTTTAGATGACTTTAATTCTTTCCACAGTCTTTTAATCTGCTGGTAGGCCTCTTCAGACGAGATTTTGCCCCCTGTTTCTAGATTGCAAATCAGTGAAATTCGGGTGGCAAACTCTTGCAAATTAGCATTGAATACCATCCGTTCAGGCGAAAACTCCCCATGGTAAGAAGCACGGGGCATAATAAAGTCTTGCTTTTGTTCGTTAGGTTCATCAACCAACGGAAGGTCCTCTGATTAGGGCAGTTGACAGATGCCTATACATCTAATGATCATACCAATGGCTTCAGATATCGGCGTATATTCTAAAGGTTACTGGATCATTGGTTGCACAAGTACCATGTCGTCGGTACGGCCAATTTCGTGGTACGGGGGCAGTGTATCTAAATGATGGACTTCAGCAAGAACGTAAAGATTATCCTGCCAGCGCTCAAGCAAAGGTTGACCCGATAGGGTAGGGATGTTGCGATCGCAATAAAAATTTAGACTCGGTCGCCCATAGCTAAACGTCGTTACCACCTCAGCTTCAGGCGGAACATGCTGTTTAACCATCGCTGCCACTGGCTTAACTGCATAGGCCTCATTTAGCTCCCACAGCCAAAAATCAGACCCCACCAATAGCAACAGCGTCAGGTATAGGCCTGCCATCAGGGTCAAGCACCACCGCGCCCGTCGTCGCCATAGCTGCAAACCTGTCCAACCCGCACTCATCCCTAAGCCAATACCAATGGCGATCAGCGTTGGTTGCTGATCGGCCACGCCCAAGTAAACACCACCACCCAGGGCAACCACACTAATTAAGGCCAAAAGACCAACCGCCCAACGGGGCGATTTTTCCCAGGCATGATGCAAATAGGCACCAATGGCTAGAGCCACAAACGGATATAGCGGCATGATGTACCAGGGTAGCTTGGTACCCATTAGAGAGATAGCCCCCAGATATATCGCAGTGCCCACCAAAACCAGCTGTCCCCAAGGGCGATTACGCTGTCGCCAGGCTAAGCACACACCGCCAGGCCAAAACATCAGCCAGGGAAAGCCATATTTCAGCATTTCTAATAGGTAATACCAGGGCGGCTGCTGGTGATCCTCAATTGCCGAGGTCACTCGTTCAAAGGACTGAGAAACAAAGTGCCCTTGCCAGTAAACATTGCCGTAGCGTAGCAGCTGAGCACCATACCACAGTAAAACTGGCAAACTGCCTAAACCTAGACCTAGCCATAAATAAGGATTACGTAGCAACCAGTGGCTGGCAGATTGTCGCCCCAACCCCACAGTCTGTATAGCAAAAAACTGTATAGCAAAAAACACCAGGGCGATTACGCCCAGCAGAATCACTAAAATCCCCTTGGTTAGTGCAATTAGCCCCAGACAAACACCAACACCCAGGGCATATGCCGGTCGCTTGCGCGCCTTTAACCCCCACAGCAGTAACAGCAAAAATAGCGTCACCGCCACCCCATCTCGCATGGCCAGGCGACCATGACGGACTACGGGTAGAAGCGTCAAGAACACACCAGCTGACAGCAGTGCCGGTCGCCGCTGCTGGAATACTTCTCGTCCCACCCAATACAGCAGCGGTATAGCTAGGGCACTCACCAGAGCTGGCAACAACCGCGATGTCCATTCTGAAACGCCCCCCAGATACCCCGTGGCCATTAACCACTCCACCAGAGGCGGCTTATTCAAATAGGCATCGCCATAGAGTGTGGGATAAATCCAATCACCGCTGACCGCCATACTTCGGGCAACAGCGGCAATGGTGCCCTCATCCCAGTCCCGTAGGGGCAGCATGCCTAATCGCCACCAGTACAGTAAAACAGCCGCTAGGGTAAGCCAAACCCCATCTAGACTTACTATTCGAGATAGGGCACCGATAGCAGTAGAACGGTTTAACTGACGGGATGCGTTTACCTGATCAATCACGACAATTCAACCTATACAGTGGCACAATAGCCACTGAATCAATCACAACAATTCAATCTATACAGTGGCACAGTAGCCACTGATCAATCACGACAATTCAACCTATACAGTGGCACAATAACTACGCCCTATCATATTCCTCTCCCCATGACCCGCTGGCAATTGGGACCTGGTTGGCTCACTCCAAAATTACACGCCCTGATTAAAGCAGAGCACTGGCACTGGCTCGTTCTTTTGGTGTGGATAGTGCCCTTGTTATTAGCCGGTTTTTTTGACCTTGATCACCAGAGTCTGATGGCGCACGACGAAGGACTATACGCCCGTCGCGCCAGGGTCATTGTCGATTCGGGAGATTGGATTCATCCTTGGGCCACGCCACACCATAAAACCCCTGGTCCCTATTGGGTTGTGGCTTTATTTATTCAGCTGTTAGGGCGGCACGAAGTCGCTGTACGTCTACCCAGCGTCTTGGCCAGCATTGGCTGCCTTTGGCTCACATATAGCATTGGCCGCCGTCTGTTGAACCCAACCGCTGCCCTACTGGGGGCACTTTCTCTGGGTGTGGCTCCCCTATGGCTACAGTACAGTCGTTTAGCCACCCCAGACGTTCTGTTTACAGGACTCATTTTGCTGGCGATCTGGCTCATGCTAGCGGCAGAAAGGCAACAGTCATCCTCCAAGCATTGGTGTTACCTCGGAGCAGGCATCACCCTGGGCATAACCGTTCTCATCCGCAGTGCATTGGCCGCTGTTCCCATGGCCTGTTTGCTACCCTATATGCTGCTATCGGGCAAACACCACTTAAGGCAATGGAGTCTCTATTTAGGGGGGCTGATCGGTCTGCTACCCACGGCAACCTGGCTATGGCTCTGTTGGCGGCGCTATGACATGGCCGTTATTGAGGCCATTGTTAACTTTCCAGTCAGTCAGGGGTTGACCACCGATCGAGCCAAATCGCCACTGTTTTATCTGTTCAATCTGTTAGTCAATGATTTTCTTTGGATCTTTTTTGCCCTGGCAGCAGTCGGTTTACTCGGTTTACGGTTTTTACGCACCCATACAAAAGTCACCTATGTGTGTCAGCCGCAAATTTCCCTATTGCTACTTTATCCACTGCTGTACCTGGGTTTACTGAGCTTTGCGTCTACTAAATTGCCCCACTATGCCATTCCCACATATCCATTTCTGGCTCTGCTGACTGGATACACCATGGAGAGATTGCTCACCCCCTCTCTTAGCATCACCATCAAACGCCTGCTGACAACTGTCAATGGTCTACTGGTGCTATTGGGGACAGTACTGATAGCTGCCGGTGGTCTGGCACTTGTCACAGACATTCTGCCTAGCGCCGATGACATTCGCCCCTATGCACCGATTGCTCTCGGCCTGGGGCTTGGCTGGCTGGCTGCTGGCATGCTGTGGTTTCGCACGTCTCAGAATCAACCCATATTACTCAGCTGGCTTGTGCTACTGCTGTTAGGGCATTGGTTAGGGTTAACAATCGCCTGGGGAACAGCCGACTTAGGCAACATTAATCCTGACATGAAGGCCCTGTTAATTCGGGATGATATTCAACCTGTTTTACAAACTGAAGCCGTCGGTTTTTCCCCTGGACTCAACAGCAAACGCAGTACCCTGCTCAGGTTTTATACCCCCAACCCAGGGGAAAAATTAGACACCCTGGAAGCAATTGGTCCCAATGACTATATCTGGATTGAAGATAATGAATTGCCTACACTCACGAAACCCTATGACTCTTTAGGAAAAATTGAGCGAACGCACTTAATCCGTATTCTTGCTCAGTAATGATCCGTATTTTCTCTGTAAAAGCTTAAGGATTTACAACAAAGCTCAGGGAAATATTGATAGGCGACCAGACTTCAGGACATTAGCATGCTCTTGATAGTTGGAGCGCATTGATTTCATTTGCGCTTTTTGCTTTCTAGGTGCCGCATAGACGTAATAGGTTTTGCATTTTTTGAGACAAACGCGATGTTTTATTTATTCTTCAATCGGTTGATCTATGCTGGCTAGATTATTGAGTCCGCAGCAGCATCCTCAAAAGGATATACAGTGGTGGTTTGGGCTGGCGTTCAGCCTTTTTTTTGCCTTTTTCTATGGCTATTTAGCTATGCAGAAGGGGTTTGCGGCCCATTACGTGATCCAAGATGACGCCCGACATTATCTGTTTTGGATGGAACGCTGGCGGGATGCTGATGCTTTTCCCAATGATTTAATTGCTGATTATCTCCAGTCTATTACCCCCGTGGGCTATAAGCTGTTTTATCGCATTGCCAGCAGCCTACATTTACAGCCTGAGTGGTTTGCCAAGGTGATACCTATGTTCCTGGGTATGGTTGCAGCGGGCTATTATTACGGTTTAACCCTGGCTATTTTCCCAGTTCCCGCCACTGGAGTGATGGCATCGGTGATGCTAAGTCAGCATATTTGGTGTACTGACGATGTCGTATCAGCATCGCCGCGAGCGTTTATTTATCCGCTGTTAATTCCACTGTTGTTTTATTTTGTGCGACGACGGTGGTTGGTGAGTTTAGCCTTTTTAGGCTTATTGACCCTTTTCTATCCGCCGGTTGCTGTGGTTGCAACAACGCTGTACGCAGCCCACGCCGTCGATTGGGCAACCCTGCCTGCCAAGTGGTCTCAACCTTGGGTAGTGGTCCATCGTGGCCGGCTGAGGATTGCGATCGCAGCATTCATCCTCGCCGCGCTGTGCATATTGCCCACCTATGCACTGGCCAACCATGCATTTGGGCCAGTGGTGACCATGGCTGAGGCACACACCATACCAGAATTTCAGCCAACAGGCCGTCACTCCTTTTTTAGAGAAGGCATCTCCCGCTACTGGTTGGTTTTGTTTGGGGGCCATGGAGCCATTCTCAAGCGCACAATTTTTACGCCAGTCACCCTGGTCGCAGCCCTATTTTTAATCCCGATGCGATGGAGTAAGAGATTTTCACCATCAGGATTAAGCGCCATAAGTCCCGCCATTCACGTGTTTACTAAGCTGACTTTGGTTAGCTTGGTCTGGTTTATAGCCGCCTATGCTCAGGCTTTTAAGCTCCATATGCCTGGGCGCTACACCAGCCACTCCATCATGCTAGCTATCCCCATCTTGGCCGCCATCGCCTGGACCGTCATCTTAGCAGCCATTTGTAAACGCCGCCGCCAGCTAAAGTTGGTGGCCCCAATCGCCATATTGCTCGTGGTCGTGCCCTTATTTTTCTACTACCCGCTATTGCTGAAAAAGTTTCCCAAAACCCTCTACATGGCTGGCCAAGAAGCGCCGATTTATGAATATCTACAAACCCAACCTCACGACACCCTGATCGCCTCCATCGATTACGAAGCCGATAATATTCCTGCCTTTGCTAGACGCTCCACCCTGATCGCCCCTGAATATGCCACGCCTTTTCATCTGGGCTATTACCGTCAAATCCGACAGCGAGCGGCTGATTTATTAAAGGCCCACTACACCAGTGATAAAACTGAGCTGACCACATTTAGCAATCGCTATGGCATAGATTTTTGGCTGGTGAACAAAGGTGCTTTCTCCGCTGACTATTTAGACCATCATCAATATTGGGCCAATAACTATCAGCCATTAACGGCGAAGGTTGTGCAACAGGTCAGTAATAGTAATACCAGTGTGTTACGGACCCGCATTGAGTCTTGCACAGTGGTAGAGACAGAGCGCTTTTGGCTAGTTAACAATGCCTGTGTGCTAGAGCAACAGCTGTGTGCTGGAGCAACAGGTGACAGCAACAGCACAATAGCAGCGACAGTTAGCAGTATGATTGATGGCGCTCCCAAGTCTCATAATCTCCATGACGCTTCGTTTGCCACGCCAGCTGGTCAGCCTCTATAAATCACCCTGGACAGCCGTCATCATTATTGCTGTGTTGGGTCTAATCGGCACACTCAACCACAGCATGTGGCGTGATGAGATGAACGTTTGGCTAATCGCGCGGGACAGTCCATCCTGGGGAGCCTTTGTTGAGAATATTCGCTATGACCGAGCCCACCCTGGTCTTTGGCACCTGCTGGTGGCGATGCTTTATCACCTGTTTGGCCATCCCGTCTCCATGCAGGTCTTTCATTGGCTCCTGGCCATGGGCTCAGTGCTGCTGATTTGGCGATGCAGCCCCTTTACTCAATGGCAGAAATGGCTGTTTACCTTTGGCTATTTGCCGTTCTATGAGCACCTGCTGATTGCCCGCAACTACGCTGTGGCCATGCTACTGTTATTCGCTATTTGTGCCCTTTGGCCGCAGCGACAGCGGGCTTATTGGCCCCTGGCAGGCTTGCTGGTGCTATTGGCTAATACTAATGTATATGCGTTTTTGATTGCGATCGCACTTGCCCTTACCCTGGGGCTAGAACTTGTCTTTGACGCTAAACTTCGCCGTAACTGGCTAGATATCCTATTCAGCGGCGGGTTGATTATAGCGGGCTACGCCATGGCTCTGCATTTCATCTTGCCCCCCAGTTATGTCGCTAATCAAGCCTTAGAGGGCTATGTCACTGGGTTAGACATCCGTCATTTACTGCGAGCCATTGGCCGGATCTTTGGCGGCTACTATGTGATTATCCCCAACGGTCGGCAGTATCTAGATCTATTAGTCTGTGGCGTCCTTGCCCTTGGTTCTTGCTGGCTGGTGTGTCTCAAGCTTGTGAAAAAGCCCTATCCACTGGCGTTTTATTTGCTTGGTAACGGCATTATTTTAGGCTTTACCTACGCCAAGTTTATGCCCAACTCTATTCGGCATTTTGGCAACTTCTATCTCATCCTAATAGCTGCTTTGTGGTTAGCTCATTACTACCCGCCAACCACGGCTATCACCCAATATTTACCAATCCTTGAAAGGCAGCAGCAAACATCTAACCGCTGGTTTAACCGCATGTTTGCCACTGTTTTGATAGCTCAGTTGCTAGGCGGTATTTTCATGTTTGTGATGGATTTCACCATCCCCTATTCAGCAAGTCGAGCTGCTGCTGCCTACATGCGTCAGGCCAATCTCCAAGATGAATTTATCGTGGCTAGCCGAGATGCACAAATGGCATCTTTAAGCGGTTATTTTGGTCGATCATTTTATTTTCCAGAACGTCAGGCCATCGGTAGCTATACCCTATTTTTCAAGGGCGTTCGCAACGAGGTTGATCATCCAGAAGTGATTCGGCAGGTGAAGCAGCTCATACTGGAACACCCCAAAATTCTGCTGGTGCTTACCAAAAAATTAGAAGAACCGACACCAGGCCTAACGGTTGAACCCATCGAGCAATTCACAAAGGCCTGGCAAAATGAAGAGTATTACCTCTATTGGGTAACTTCAGCAAACAATTAGCAAACAATTAAGGAAGGGAAACCCTAAGCTTCTTCAGTCTCAGGCGCATCAGGCGTATCGGTCACATCAGGAGGAGCAACCGTCTCTGCCGTTGGAGAGTCTGCTTTAGCCTGGGCACGCTGCTCACGCTTTTTACGCTCAGCTTCTAAAATATCTTTCATCACTTCCTGAGCCTGGGCCATTTTGTCCAAGTTGCTCCGATAGAGCTCCAGGTCCTTATCTACCTTTTCAGCTGGCAATGCCAGCATTTCGGCAGCGGTTTTTAGCATCTCTTCGCGGCTGTCCTTATCTTCTAGGGCAGACAGATCAACGGTCTCAAATAGGGTGTAAAGACCCACGGCCATCAAGCGCGTGTACTTTGCACTAGCCTGGGTAGCCACCACGTGAAGCTTGTTTTGCAAACCATTACCATCCGTAGTTTTGGCACTGGCGAGCTGAGTATTGAGATCGCCCAGCGATAGGTTGGCAAGATCAGATTTCAAGGCCTCAGCATCCTGGCGATACTGCTGGGGATCACCCTCCACTGCCTGACAGATGGCCGAAAGAATGGACTCCTTATCCTGTTCAGGCTCATACCCCACCATGAACCGATCAAAACTAGTTATCACACCCAGGGCATAGAGGGGGTTATAAACAAAATCAACATTTACCGAAAGCAGATGCATCTCCACCATCAGCTCTTCAATCACTCTCCGATACAGAGAATTGATTGGACGAGAGTGGTAATTGTAAAAGGCTCGCTTGGTATCGGAAACCGTACGGAGATTAGTCACAGGTGGGGGTAATAAAACGTTAGACATCATTTTCTACTGCGGACGACCTTTTGCCAAGAATCCTATGATCTAGGCGAAATAGTATTTTGCGTGATGGATGCCTATACCACCTTAACGAAATTAACGGCTTATCTCACAGACAAGTCGAGCAATCATTGCTAATGTGTGGCTTCAATCAACTGGCGCTGAGACGCCTATGTTCGTTTTAGATTCAATTCTGAAAAAACGATCAGAACTATAAGTGCCTGCACTTTAGCGCAGAACGAACAGGAAACCTATGGGGCGCGAGCTTTAGACTCGCCTCAAGACCCACTTAAAAAATCATGGGTTCAGGTGCTGCCTTAATGGCTTCTTCTTCACTGTCGTAGATGGCGAACACAGAATCCATCATAGTCACTTCAAAGACCAGCTTCGATTCTGGATGAACATTACACAGCTTAAAGCTCCCTTGTAGCTTATCAGCATCGCGCATACCTGCTACCAGGGAAGTTAACCCAGAGCTGTCAATAAAATTAACTTGACCGAGATTAACGATGATATGGGGAGTGGTATTGACAATACATTCCTGGAGCTTCAAGCGAAATTGCCAAGCTGTAGTAATGTCTAGTCGCCCCTGGGGTGAAAATACAACGATACTGTGATTGCCTTCAGGAGGGTTGACGATTCTTTGCTCCATAGTCACCGGCCCTTCATATCTAAATGTCTAATGTCTGACGTGCACACTGAAAATTGCGCTCATACGTACCATGATGCCCGTACAATCAGGAGAAAGGACTGAAATGTCAAATGCTTACGACAAATTGCGGGTTTTTATTGACATATCAGTATGCCTGACTGTATTGAAGTACAGCGTGATCAGAATAACGTGCATACAAGTATGCATAAAAATGCAGACCACATCAGGATATTTACGCACTCAATCACACCTAATCTTGAGGTAAGATGACCCACCTTACCCTGTATATCTATTGATGCGTAAAGGGGGCATGTAGTTCCAAACATTCCCAAAAGCGATGGCAGAAAGTTACCAAAACCCAAAAATAAGATAAGCCAACCTGAGAGCAATGTATCTCACAAAGAACTCACAGATTGGCTCATCCTCAGAAGGAGTCATATGTTAAAGACTTGGTCTCTTTTCTAGGCGTCCCAATTAACCCAGTCTTGAGGCTTCAGAAACGTATCGTAAAGCTTTGCTTCAGGAGTTCCTGACTCAGGTGCATAGCTATATTCCCAGCGCACCATGGGAGGTAACGACATCAGAATCGATTCAGTACGACCGTTGGTTTGTAAGCCAAAAATGGTGCCACGGTCATAGACGAGATTGAACTCAACATAACGACCACGGCGATAAAGCTGGAAGTTACGCTGATGCTCTCCATACTCCGTATTGCGACGTTTTTCAACAATTGGAATGTAGGAGGGTAAAAATGCATCGCCACAGTCAATGGCAAACTTGAATAAATCTTCCCAATTGCGCTGTGCTGGCTGTCCTACTTGCTTGCTGTGCTGTGCAGCAGGTCCTTCTGGCTTTGGCCCACGATAAAGCTCACCAGTGCCGTCCTGATAGTCAAAGAACACACCGCCAACACCGCGAGTCTCCTGACGATGCTTAAGGTAGAAATACTCGTCGCACCACAGCTTGAACGTATTGTAGTACTCAGGATGGTTGCGATCGCATGCTTCCTTAAGCGTGCGGTGGAACTGCACCACATCTTCCTCAAAGGGATAGTAGGGAGTCAGATCAATACCACCACCAAACCACCAAACTGGGCCAGCTTCAAAATAGCGGTAGTTGAGGTGAACCGTAGGCACATAGGGATTGCGAGGATGCAACACCATTGAAGTGCCTGTCGCATAAAAGCCATGACCTTCAGCTTCAGGTCGCTGCATCAAGATGGAGGGAGGCAACCGATCACCCCACACCTCAGAGAAGTTCACACCGCCTTGTTCAAAGACATCGCCCTGCTTCATCACCCGTGAACGACCACCACCACCATCGGGGCGGGTCCACTGGTCTTCCATAAACTGACCGACACCATCAACCTCAACCAGCTTCTGACATATGCGATCTTGCAGCCCTTTAAACCCTTGGCTTACACGCTCGCGTGAATCACTAGGAGGAGCAACTGGACTAGATACCTTCTGCGTAGAAGCGATGACCATGGCGATCTTGAACTAAAAAACAAATTTAATTAAGGCTAATGCTGCTTGCCATTGTTGGAAGCCCAGTGAGGTCAAAGACTTAGGGATGCAGCTAATAATGATAATGAATCATGATTTGAGACGTTTTAAACCAAGTTGACACACAGTGTGACAATCCTTGACAAAAGCCTAAAGCTGTGTGACATCTTCGTTTCCGCCCCTGTCCTTAGATCAGCAAATAGTTGAACTGTTAACCCAAGGTTAAAATGCCTTTCAATATAAAAACTTACGTGGTCAAGTCTTGATTAGTGAGTCCCTTAACAATCAGTATTTCTGTTTCAACATTTCAACAATAGTGGAGCAGAAATCATCGCCTAGGGCTACAACAACTAAATTTGGCAGGCCACAGCCTTTAATTATGCTTCAACGCTGGTTTAAATCACTCCAACAGCATTTCCGTCGCCACAAGCCCCAGGCAAGCGGACAACTCGCTCTGAACCAGAGAAATCAAAGAACGTTAGAAAAGCACTATCAAGTTAGCAGCACGGCTTCGATCGAGGTGTTGTGGCAAAAGATCAATGATTTAGCAGATCTGGCATCCTGGCATCCACTGATCACCTCCACCAATGCCCCGACTGGCCAGGAAGCCAAGCCAGGATTGATTTATCGAGTGTTTGCCCATTGGGTACCGGTACCCATCAAAATTTTTGTAGAGAACGTACTCCCTGGTGAATACATCAGCCTGCGAATTTTTCCAGTACCAGGATTAGAAGAAAGAGCAATTTATCGTCTAGAGTCAGCCCTGTGCGGCACCCGTATTTCTTATTCCATAGAACTCAAGGGCTGGTTATCACCAGTCGCTTGGTCATTTCTACGTCCCTATGCAGCCAGGGTGGCCGACGCCTTAGCTCAAGCCGCTGAACAGGCCACTCCGTCTGGCATAGTGGCCAATAAATATCGCGATATCTTTAGCTAACAAGCAACAGGATGGATCATGGCATCGAACGTCTTTATATTTGCCATTTGCCTATTAAGGCTATAAAGACATTGCATACAACGTTTCCAACGCATCGGACATGACGTCCTAGAATGGACTGTAAATATTCTTTTAAGAATCCTATCCGTTCACATCTGTCTTTCACCAAAATGATGCCGACAACTGAGGCAATTCTGGACGTACTGCGCCCCGTCCAAGACCCTGAGCTACAGAAAAGCTTGGTAGAGCTCAATATGATCCGTAATGTGGCTGTCGATGATGGCCAGGTGAGTTTCACCCTTGTACTAACAACTCCGGCTTGTCCGCTTAAAGAATTTATTGTTGAAGACTGTGAAAAAGCAGTTAAAACCTTGCCAGGTGTAGCTTCTGTAGATGTAGAAGTCACGGCTGAGACCCCTCAACAGAAGTCATCCCTTCCCGACCAACAAGGCATTGATAAGGTCAAAAATATTTTGGCTGTTTCCAGCGGTAAAGGTGGCGTTGGTAAAAGCACTGTAGCCGTCAATATCGCTGTTTCTCTTGCCAAAGCTGGAGCCAAAGTCGGCCTACTCGATGCCGACATTTATGGCCCCAACGCACCCATCATGATGGGTGTGAAAGAAGGTAATGTCGTTGTTAGAGACGGATCTGACGGTCAGCAGGAACTGGAGCCCGCCTTCAACCATGGCGTCAAATTAGTCTCTATGGGCTTTTTGATCGATCCTGACCAGCCCGTTGTCTGGCGCGGGCCCATGTTAAACGGCATTATCCGTCAGTTTTTGTATCAGGTACAGTGGGGTGAATTAGATTATCTGATTGTAGATATGCCCCCTGGTACCGGTGATGCCCAACTCACCATGGCCCAAGCCGTCCCCATGGCGGGTGTGGTAATTGTGACTACGCCCCAGGATGTAGCCCTATCCGACGCCCGTCGCGGCTTAAAAATGTTCCAACAGCTAAACGTGCGCGTGTTAGGCATTGTGGAAAACATGAGCTACTTTGTTCCCCCCGATATGCCCGAAAAGACCTACGATATTTTTGGCTCCGGAGGTGGTGAAAAAGCTGCGGAAGCATTAGGGGTGCCCTTGCTAGGCTGTGTACCCTTAGAAATGCCAGTACGAGAAGGTGGCGATGCAGGTAAGCCAATTGTCTTGGCCCAGCCTGAGTCAGCTTCAGCGGTCGCCTTAACTAAAATTTCTCAGCAGGTAGCAGCTAAGGTTTCGGTCGCAGCGTTAACGTAGGTATTCATTTATTTTGTGGAGACGTTCCATGGAACGTCTCCACAAAATAAAAAAATTACAATTGGTTTTGTGTTTATGGCTCAAACCGCACTTCTAGGCAAATGGTTTCACCGTTGGTTGCATCCCTGGCGTGGGATTGACTGGTTGCTGTTATTGTTTCCTGTAGGTATCACGCTCTTTTCGAGTCTGTTGATTGCCAGCACCAGGTTATATACCGGTGAGACCGACCTGGCCTGGAACCACGTGATTATGTGCGTGGTTGGCGTAGTTATGTGTATGTGGATCGCCCGTAGTCGCTATGAGTCTTTACTGGAATGGCGTTGGGTTATCTACTTAATTACCAATGTCTCCTTAGTGGCTGTGATGCTGGTGGGTACGGTGGGTAACGGTGCCCAGAGCTGGCTCAGCATTGGTGGCTTTAATATTCAGCCGTCGGAATTTGCTAAAATCGGCATCATCATTACGTTAGCGGCCACCCTAAAAGACCGAGAATCCACCACATTAGTCGGCTTGATAAAGGCTCTGGCCATTACGGGAGTCCCTTGGGCTCTGATTTTTTTACAACCAGACCTTGGCACTTCGCTTGTACTGGGTGCCATCGTTTTAGGGATGCTCTACTGGAGCAATATGAATCCAGGCTGGCTGGTGATTTTGGTGTCGCCCCTGGTTGCTGCCATTATCTTTACTCTGTCGATTCCTGTATGGATTGGCTGGGTAGTGCTGGCCGGAGTCATTGCCTGGATGACGTTACCGCTGCGATGGTATAGCACGTTGATCACCGTTGTCGTCAATTCCATTGCCGGTAAGATTGGCGAGTTGCTTTGGGGACTACTTCAAGATTATCAAAGGGATCGTCTGACTTTATTTTTGAATCCTGAACAGGATCCTTTAGGAGGTGGATATCACTTAATTCAGTCAAGGATTGCCATCGGCTCAGGTCAACTGTGGGGTCGAGGCTTATTCCATGGGACCCAGACTCAGCTGAGTTTTATTCCTGAGCAGCATACGGATTTTATTTTCTCGGCCCTGGGTGAAGAACTCGGATTTATGGGTGCCCTGGTCATGGTGTTAGTCTTTTGGTTTATTTGCCTGCGGCTGATTATTATTGCTCAGCATGCAAAGGACAATTTTGGCTCACTATTGGCCATCGGTGTGCTGTCAATGATTGTATTCCAGGTGGTGGTGAATATTGGGATGACTATTGGTCTAGCCCCGATTACGGGGATTCCGCTGCCATGGATGAGCTATGGGCGATCGTCATTGCTGACGAATTTTATTGGCATCGGCATTGTGGAGTCGGTAGCGAATTTTCATCATCGGTTGAAGTTTTAAGGCATCGGTTGTGAAACTCTGGCCCACCGAGTTCAACACCCAGGTAGGTAGGGTTACCCCACACTCATATTTCTGGCATTTTTCAAAGGCTCTTATTAACCCAACATCACCAACTTTTGAGATAGCAGCAAAGGTTTTGGCGTTGTGGCAACCCAACCTACCGTTAAACTATTTATTGAAACTCTAGTGAAGCGACACCAATGATAATTTTGCCTGGCTCTCCTGTGAAGGTGATGAATGTAAACGATACATACTATGGGTTTCAAGGATTAGTACAGCGGATTACGGATGGTAAGGTGGCTGTGCTGTTTGAGGGGGGCAACTGGGATAAGCTAGTGACCTTCAGAATGTCTGAACTTGAGGTGGTTAAGCCTAAGCGCGGTAAGAAGAAGTAGGGGCTTGCCTTGTGCATGCCCATCATAAATAAAGCCTCATTTCCACTAATCAAACAAGCAGAAAGAAGGTAAGCCTGGTCAGGGCACCCACAAGGGGAGCCCCTACGGGATGTCTTTTTCTGGACAGGGTGCTAATGTACTGAAGACGTTTGTACTATGTAAACTATGCGTCTTCCTTTACCACAGCTGGCTGAGCGTGAGCGTCATCCGACCCACATTGCAGAGGTAATTGAAACGGCAACGACTGAGTTTTTGGCTCAATGTTTGGAGCCGGAAGATTTGAGTTTTCCGGCAATGCCACCCTTTGGTAGTTGGGTGAAGTCTTTTGATGAGGAAGCGGGCAATCAGATTTATGGGGTGGTTTACCATGCGACCACTAGCCCAATTGATTCGGTGCATCGGGCGCGGGCATTAGGGATGTCGCTGGAGGATTTACGTCAGCAGCAGCCGCAGATCTTTGCGATGTTGAAAACTGAATTTCGGGTGGCGATTGTCGGATTTGAGACGCCCAGTGAGCGCTACTATCAGCATTTGCCACCGCGACCACCACAGGTGCATCAGGCAGTCTATCGATGCGACCCGGATGAGGTCATCGGCTTTACGGAAGAGTTGGATTTTTTGCGGACGCTGTTGCAGGTGAGTGCGGTACCGAATGAGAGTTTGGTGGCAGCAGCGATTCGTGAGATTTATCAGCTACGGCAGTTTGAACGCGATTGGTTGGTGCTGGCTGGTCGAACGGTTGGGACTTTGCTCAAGGATGATTATGATCGACTGCGGATGATCCTCAATCAGATTCATCCTTAAACTGGCCAGCCAATTTTCTGACCAAATTGCAACGCCTTCTATGATGGACTTTACATTAAACCCACCAGAGGACGTAAATAGATTAGCCATAACAATAACGCTGGCACAACAAACAGTTACCCACTGGAATCAATGGGAAACCTGAAATAACTACATCTGGTTGGCAGTAACTTACGTGGATACTACTGCTCGATTTCCAAGGCACAAAAGTCTCTCCATCCCCAGTTTTTAGTGCTGTGGACTGGCTCAAGTTGAACACCTTAAGGAAAGAGGATTTGTCGAGAGATGGCGGGGTTGAGAGTTACTCAGCGATTCTATTTTTGTGCTAAAGATGGAGCGATTTCCAGGTTAAAAGCTGTTGCTCCTAATTTGTTGTTGAAAACCTGGTGAAAGCTTGACCCCAGATCTACCAGATAGCTTTCACTGTAGGGGGGGGCTATAAATGTAATGCCGGTGGGAATGCCATTGGATTGGAAGCCATTGGGGATTGCGATCGCACTTAAATCTAGCAAATTTACAAAGTTTGTATAATACCCCAAGTTAGAATTTAGTCCCAAAGGCTCCTTTTCAATCTCTTCAATGCGATAAACTGTTCCTGTTGTTGGCACCACTAAACAATCAATCTCTTGCCAAAGGGGCTGAATTTTTTGCTTCAATGTTTCCATTGCATATATCCCTTCAAAGGCTTGAGATGCGCTGATATCTTTGGCTTTGAGAATAATCTCACGGGTGGTAAAAAACACGCTATCCAGATTGGCTTCAACAAATGCCCCCACCGAGGCATAGCGCTCGGCCACCCAGGGGCCATTAAACAACAAGTTGTTAGCCTGCAAGAACGGTTCGTAGTCAATTTCAATACAGAGCCCACCTAAGTCTGTAAGGGTTTTGATAGCTTTGTCGTAGCAGGCTTCTACATCCGTATTGCCAAAAAACTCTCGCTGGCTGGGCACCCCAAATCGAAATGCTTGCTGGGTCTGATCAGAGCTTAAAGATGCTGGAGTAATATTGGCTGGTCGAGAGAATGGACTGTCTGGATCATATCCTTGGGCAATTTTTAGTATGGTCTGGGCATCTGTTGCCGTCAGCGAAAAAATTGAAAGACAGTCCAATGTTCTACACGCTTCAACCGTATGGCGAGTACTCAATAAGCCTCGCGTGGGTTTAAGTCCAACAATGTTGTTAAATCCAGCCGGGACCCGTCCAGAGCCCCCTGTGTCTGTGCCAATGGCAAACGCTACTAACCCATGGGCAACAGATAAGGCTGCCCCCGAACTGGATCCACCCGGAATATGGTCTTCTGAAAAAGCGTTATGGGGAGCCGTATATCCAGTGCGAATCCCTACGAGTCCTGTGGCAAACTGGTCCAGATTGGTTTTGCCGATGAGTATGGCCCCAGCATCGAGGAGTTTTTGAACGGCTGGATTAGTGTGGGTGGCATCGTAGGCAAAGGCCGGGCAGGCCGCCGATGTGGGGATGCCTGCCACATCAATACAGTCTTTGACACTGAAGGGAATGCCCCACAGAGGGAGTTGCGATCGCTGGCTTGCGGACATGTTAGTCAGAGCCATCGCTTGTTTAATTAGTGTTTCTTCCGATAGCGTGTAGATCCAAATGCCATCATCTCCACGCTGTTTTAGCTTGGTGATAATGGTTTTAATCACCTGGACAGGCGTGAGTCTTCCCTGGGTATAACGTTCTTGGAGAGAAGAGATCGTTAGGAGAATGTCTATATCGGTGTGCTGAGTCATAATTGCTTTCTTTACGGCATATGCATGGCCAAGGTCTTACTTGGTATAAAACGCAATAGGGCGAGCTATGGGAACAGCAGTATAGAGACAACGCTGTTTTCTGACAAGGGGAAACAGGGTTTGGGGACTTTGATGGATTTGTAGAAGAAAATTTATCGATCCATAAATTTTATTGATTGATAGGGATGACCGTACATAAAGATTTGTAGTAAACGATACGGCTCAAATTTCTACAGCTGTCAAAGTGTCTTCTAACGTGCGAGGTATTGACAGCAAGCTATCAGCAATCATGAGGATTGGAGGCGACCATGCAGCGATCAGTTACACGCTTTTTTAACCGGCGTAGGTTTTTTGCACTCAGCAGTTTAACAGTCTGTTCCTTAACCCTGGCAATAGCCTGTTCACCAACAGCGGACGTTAATCAAACCGTTGAAGAGACAGCAGAAACAGCTGCTGTTGCTGCATCACCGACATCAGATTTACCCAAGGTGCGGGTAGGGTTTCAGACCGGTGATATCAATAACATCACCATGGTTGCTTACAACGAGGGATACTTTGAGAAAGTGGGCCTGGATGTGGAAATGAGTCCCTACTCTTCCGGTGGGGCTATGGTGCCTGCCCTGGCAGCGGGTGAGGTGGATATTACCTGGTTCTTTCCTTTCCCCTCACTGACAGCGTTTGCCACGGGTATTGATATTGAGGTAGTGCTTTTAGACCATGCTCCCCTAACGGCAGAACGCTTGATTGCGAATGAATTGGCAGCAGATGTGCCTAGTCTCAAGGGTAAAAACGTTGGAGTGACCATTGGTACCTCAGGTCACCATTCTCTCCTGGCTGCCCTGGATCAAGCGGGGTTGAGCCAAGACGACATCAACATGGTAAATCTAAAACCGTCTGAAATGGCGGCGGCCTTCTCTGCGAAGAAGATTGATGCAGCTTGGACCTGGGAACCGGCGGCTGGTAAGCTCAATGAGCTGGGGGGTAAGGACATCGCCACAGCAAAATCAGTGGGAGCCTATGCGGTTGCCCTATGGGCCGCTCGTAAAGAGTTTGCAGAGGCCAACCCTGAGGTGATGGTCAAGTTTATGGAAGCCTGGGACATGGCCCAGCAGGATTATTTGGCCGATCTAAAATCTGGGCAAAAATGGGAAGCCGAACGTCTAAATCTGACGCCTGAAGAGTTTGGAGCCATGGTTGATCGGCAAGGATCAACAGTGGTGTTAATGGCAGATCAGCTGACTGACGAGTGGTTGGGTACCCCTGGACAGCCTGAGTCCACTAATCTGTATAAGGCTTATGAGGAATATGCTGTGTTCCTCGTGGATCAGGGTCGATTGGATAGTGCGCCAGAAGATTTGACGCCATTGATTAATTCTTCCTACGTGGCGGAATACCTGGAATCGAAATAATCTTCTAACTTTCTATCCATGCCCATTTAAAGATCTGTCTAATTTTTGTCAGCATGTCTCAATCTCCTGTCCACGCAACGGTTAGCTCCCGTGAGCAGCATGGTCAACTTGAGGGAACTCAAGCTGAGATTGTTGCGCTAGATGCCGTCTCTTTCGGGTATAGTCGCAAGCGCTTGGTGCTGCAAGACCTAAACTTGGGTATCCAGCAAGGAGAGTTTTTAACGTTGTTGGGGCCATCGGGATGTGGAAAATCGACCATCCTCAATCTGATTGCTGGATTTTACAAACCATTAGCGGGTACTGTTTCCCACGGTGGGGAGGAGGTCAAGGGGCCATCCGCCAGGCGAGGGGTGGTCTTTCAAAGCAATGCCCTCTTTGACTGGATGACGGTTGAGCAAAATATTGGGTTTGGCTTTCGGTTTCAATCGCTTTCAAAATACGAAAAGCGACATCGAGTGGCAACTATTATTAACCTGGTGGGGTTACGGGGTAATGAGCGTAAGTACCCCTATCAGCTTTCGGGGGGAATGCGGCAACGGGTGGCGGTGGCTCGGTCCATGGTGGTGCAGCCGGAGATTTTGCTGATGGATGAACCTTTTGCGGCAGTGGACGTTCAGACCCGTGAAGGGTTACAGGAGGAGTTGTTAAAGCTTCATGAGCAAGTAGCTGGGGCGATTTTGTTTGTTACCCATAGCATTGAGGAGGCTGTTTTTCTAAGCGATCGCATTGTGATTTTAGATCGCAATTTAGGCGGTATAGCCCACAATATTGAGATTCACCTGCCTGAACCCCGTTATACGGCGATGAATCGGGTGTCGGAGGCGTTTAATCAGTATCGAACGGATCTCTATTTGAAAATGAAGGCGATTAGTTAAAGGTGAAGAGATGGTTCATGGAACGTCTGTGCAGTGGAGAAACGTTCCATGGGTTTATACGTCAGAGGGGAAATAACCTGATGCAGTTGAAGGTGTCTAAACAAGACGGGGTGCCTGCTTTTAAAGGGCAGGATCTGCAAACCCAGGCATTGCGTGAGAAAGGGGTGTTGTTTTGTGTTGCGATCGCAATTCCTACCCTGATCCTCATCCTCTGGGAAACCACCACCCGCATGGGTTGGATCGACGAACTCTTTCTCCCCAGTTTGTCTGGTATTGTCACCGAGTTCTTAGCCATGACCCGCAAAGGGTATGCGGGTACTCCTGTCCTGAGTCATGTTCTAGGCAGTTTGCGGCGGGTATTCACGGCCTTTGGCATTGGTACCGTCGTTGGATTACTTCTAGGCCTGCTCATGGGTTACTACAAGTATGTTCGGGCGGCCTTTTATATCGTCACTGAGATCCTGCGACCGATTCCGCCTTTGGCATTTATCACCCTGTTTATTCTTTGGTTTGGCATTGGTGAAGTCTCTAAAATTTTAATCATCCTCTATGCCGGGGCCTTGATTGTCATGCTCAATACGATGGCAGGTGTGCAGTCTTGTCCCAAGGATAAGATTTTAGCCGCCCGCACCCTGGGGGCAAACGATCTAGCTATTTTTCTATATGTGATTCTGCCTGCGGCATTACCTAGTATCTTTACCGGTATGCGGGTAGCTCTGTCTGTGGATTTTGGTATTTTGGTCGCCGCTGAGCTGTTGGCAGGGGATATAGGCATTGGCTACATCATCCAAGATGCCAGCGTTTTCTTTAATGTAGAAGCGCTGTTTGTTGGCATTTTGATGATTGGCTTTTTTGGGGTGCTGTCCGACTTTCTCCTCAGGGCGATTGCATCAAAAGTCGTGCATTGGCAGGGGTAAAAGTCCGTTGGTGTTAGGGATGTGTGAGAAAAGAAGAAATCGTTTTGAGGCTTGGCAATATCTGGTTGCTACTGTGTGTACACAAGTTCTGGAGACTAGTGCTTGCGGTCGCTTTACCCCCTCTAACTTCCCCTTACCAAGGGGGAGGACCGGAGCTTCCTCCCTTACCGAGGGCAGGGTCGTTTCGTGTTCACCAGAGAAAATCTGTAAGGCTTATTACTTTGTTCATACTGAATCGAGATATGATCGGAGGGAACCAAAACCGGTTGCTTGGGGTCCCTCCGAGTTCCCCAAACCCCCATGGCTAGGACCGGGAGGCCGCCCTAGGACCCAGCCTACTGAGTTGTCCTCAATTGCATTAAAGTAGGGGTTACGGCGGGGTCGATTAATCAGGTTATCGCATTGTTGTTTGGCCCACCTCCAAGTAGAGCATGCTTTTCCTCAAATGAGCTTTCAATGCCTTCAGATTTTCTGTCCAGACAATGAAACAGCCCTGCCTTGGTAAGGGGGAAACTCCAGTCCTCCCCCTTACCAAGGGGGAGTTAGAGGGGGTGATGCAACCGCGAACGCTAGTATCCAGGACTTATGTGTACACCGTAGGGTTTTAGACAAAAAGGGTTTTGTCCATTTTTATAATGTTCTAAATCTCTCCTGATGAATCTCTTTACCCAGCTATCCATGATGTCAGAGTCTGGTCTGAAATACGACTGTGGATTCCCATGGTGCGGATTTCCAGAGGGCGCAAAGTGCTGGTACAAGGCATAGCCTAAAAGAGAACAATATTTCAATAAATCCTGCCAGGCGTTAAGATGTGCATAGATTAGATTTATTAGGAATAAATCCTATAAAGGAGCTATGCACATTCTAGATAATCTGCCGGAAAATCTTGCTGACTGTCGCTATTGCTCCCAGGTCTCTAAGGCCAATGGCGAAGATCCCATTGGTTCAGCCCCTCAGATAGATTACTGGCTAATTGTGGAAGTTCCTCAGCCCTGGCCCATCACAATGGCTACAGATAATCCAGCTATCAGTCAGATATTTCCGCTGATCAAAAAGCTGATTTTTAGACGGGGAGTAATAGTGAGACCGATTGCGATCGCACCCGATCCCGACTATTCTGCCCCCGGCTTTACCCGCGTTCTGTATTACTCGCGTCCCGCAAAACAGTTTGCCAAGTACCTGAAAGAAGAATACCTGGTCCCCGAAGCTCTCACCATTGAGCTGGTTCTGGGCCTCTTAAATCGCCTATTGGGCAAAAAAAATCCGGTCAAGTCTTTTGCCACCTACCAACAAGAGACTCAACATATACGAGAGATGCTAGTGTGCACCCACACCCAGGTTGATCTGGCCTGTGGCCGATTTGGCACTCCCATATATCGCCAGTTACGCAAACAATTTGGTCAGTCCCATGTTCGGGTATGGCAAAGCACTCACTTTGGTGGTCATCAGTTTGCCCCCACATTAATTGACCTACCCACAGGACAGTTTTGGGGGCACTTAGAGTCGGGTCTCCTAACACATCTGATGCAGCGCAGCGGCGATCAACGCCAGCTTGCATTATGCTATCGGGGCTGGGCAGGCGTTAACAAGTTTGAGCAGATGGCTGAGCGAGCGGTCTGGCAACAAGAAGGATGGGACTGGTTTAACTGCCCGAGAACTGTTAAAACCACCAGTAAGGGACTGACGGGAATTAAAAAACTTGCTTATCCGATCTTGAAAATCATTCCTATTAAATTGTTGCAGCTCTGGTTAGACCGCTGGACCAAAGGTGCAACCTGGGTCAATATGAGCGTTAGCTATGAGACATCCTCTGGCACTGGCATATATAAGGTTACCGTTAAAGAGAAAGATGAAATTATCAGTGCTGGTAGTTCTGCAACCGAGGCCAATCAAACCATAAAGCTGAAACCCGTCAAACAATACCAGATAGTACACTCCGTTAAAATCGTCTGAGCTTATGAATGCAACGATGGTGTAACCGTGATGCCCATGCCCAACGTTTGACCGTGTAATGAATTCAATACCTTTAGTCTGATGGCCCATTTTCTGTAATTTCGGGGTCATCGGCTATTTACTGCCTACTAGTACTGTGTGGTGTGTGTGGTGTGTGTGGCGTGTGTGGCGTAAGTTTGACCACTATCAAATGTGGATGGGGTGATCAGCCAGGAGATGATATTTACTAACGGCTGTAAGCCTATTGGGTGGGTGTTTATTGGTAACAAGGTATGAAGGGTAAATTTATTTTCTATGCCCCGATCTAACCTAAGTACCTCAGAACTTGTTACATTAAACAGCTGGCATCAATGAACACAGTCTATGGAAAAAACTAATACTAAAACGTTTGCTATTTTGGCCCCTGTGCCAGAACATCATTTGGTCTCGGGGCTTGATGCGATTACTCGCCAGCTGGACGATGATGCGATTGAGACACAACCCATGGTAGCCTTAGGCAGCAATGCCTTTGAAGTTTTTGGGCAAGCAGATGCATTGCGTAAAGATCGCATGGCCGATGTTTATATTTATGCATCCCATGCAGATAATCCCACTTTAAATCCCCAGGCGACCTGGAGGGCAACTTACATTAAACAGGTTCATTCTCGTCGAGGTCGCTATCCTGGCAAAGCGATACATCGCCCAGAAACAACCGCCACTGACAAACCCACCTGGGCCGTTTTTTGGTTACTCAAAGATTTAGAAAAACTTCAACCCCCTTTGCCCATCGGTAAGATGAAGGCATTAGGCAAAAAATCTAATTATCCTCCCCGTTTTCTACCGGAAGGGCCAGTGTTGATAGAACATCCCATGCTTAGACGTCTCTTAGCCTAAGCCTCTGACAATAGCAAAGTCTGATAGTCATGGCGGTTTTGCGGGCCGATGATATTATTTTGGTAATTCTCGGCTACGCACGGTAATTCTCGGCTAAACACGGTTTTTCTCAGCTAAATACGGTCTCAGGACTGGGTGGTGGATCTGTTTGGGAGGTGCGATCGCAAATTCTAAGCGGCCATAGCCGGAGACAGTAAGACATTTTTACCAATGTCAATCATGCATTTGACCATAAGAATTTTATTTAACCAGATATAACCCTGATCTACCAGCTAGTAGATGAAGAACTACTAGCCTATGCACTGGTATTGGTATATCCAAACAACTCTGAAATGGAGGCAGCTATTGCTTAACTTTTCAATCGTCAGGAAAGCCAGGACCATCTACGAGCAATGGGTATTATCCCTGTTGCTAATTTAAATTCCTAACTATCGAAAGTAGGTAGGGTCACAAATCTACCGATATAACGTTATTAGCTCAACTGGTAGTCCTATGACCGTGGACAATTGCCTCAAATGTGAATCCGTTCGTGAGGAACATGTTCTCCAACATTTAACCTTCCGAGGCTATGCTCTAATTGAGCAGCTCAGCACGTTCCAAGATGTCGTCACCTACGTCGCCAGAGATAACCGCGAACCTGAAGGGTGTTATTGTCTTGTACGCGTGTTACCGATAAATAACAATGACGAACCGATTTTAGAATTGTTTCAGCCAACACCCAGCATCTCAGCGGCAGCTCAACTGCTAGGTGGGTTTCAAGTAGACAGTTACAGCTATCTCATTCGTCAATATATTCCTGGACAACCGCTGACTTGGGAAATTCCAAATCAGATAGGCTGGAATGGCAATCAGGTCATTAACCTGCTGCGGTCAATTTTGAAAACGCTGGTCCAATGTCATCAAGAAGGTGCCGTTCATGGCAATCTTCACCCCAATAATGTGATCCGTCGACCTGATGGACAGCTGATATTGACGGATTTTACCGGTACCCAAGGACGCTATCACCAAACCCTGAGACGGCATAAGGTGGGCCTTAGAAGTAACATTTTAGGACTATTAGAACATCCTGCCTACGCCGCTCCCGAACAATGGCAAGGCTGTCATCAACCCAGCAGCGACATCTATGCACTAGGAATGTTAGGGTTGCAGTTTCTTCTTGGTCGCCAGTCTTGGACTTCTGAAACGCAGCTCCATCAACTGCTTAGTAGTCTACCTTATCAGCCGTTGGTAACTATCCTTAAGCGCATGGTTAATAGCATCCCAGACCAGCGCTATATGAATGCTCAGATCGCACTGTTTGCTCTAGATAATGTTCAATTAGACGACCAGCAACAACGACCAGCACCCATAGAACAACAACGAAGAGAGCAAGAAAACAAACTTCCACAAGCCCCCTTGATCTTAGGAGATTCCTGGCAGCGACAGCCAAACCATTATCAACTCAGTCAAATGGAGCGTAGGCTCCTAGACTATGATGGGATGCTAGATCAGCGCTCACTCCCAGCCTCTCTGCCAAGTAAAGAACCATCAGCCAATGCTTTACTCCAGTCTAAATCAAGTCCCGACACGTTGCCAGTTGTCAAATCGCAGGTAGCCTTACTTTCTATCGAGTCAGAGTTAAACGTACTATCCCGTGACTCAACGTTTGTTCATCCAGAACTGGTGAACACAGAGACCTTAGTCCTAGCCTCTATGTCACTAGAGGCAGTCTCCATAGAAGATTTATCCCAACCGACTATCGTTGAGGCAACCATAGCCTATGCCAACCCTACTGTTATTGAAGGCTCAAAAGAAACACTGCTGATGGCTCCTGAGCTGCCTAAAGAGTCACCTGGTTCAAAAATATCTCACTTTAAGTGGACACCAGCTGTCTTGGCAATGACCACATCAGTGGGTGGCGTTATTCTCTACCAAAATTGGAACTATCTCAATCAAGACGTCACCGCAGCACCAGATACTTCATCCAAGGTTATTACTGATGATATAGAGGTTGCTCAAACTAACCGTGACTCAGTCCCCATTCCTGTGCCAGAGACTCCCGGCGAATTTGATGTTCGTCCCAGCTTTAGCCAGTCTCAAGCTGAATACAGCGAGAAGCAAGAAATCATGGCCCAAACCCTGTTGCACGCAGCCTATAAGCAAGCTGCTATTGAAAACTTTGAGCAAGCCTTGAACTATTTACATCAGGTGCCCACCCACACCAAAGCCCATCACACGGCTTTAAAAAAGATTGAAGAATATTCGCAAAAAGCAGTAATTAAAGGCCTCTAGTATCCGATGGCAGAAACTTGGCAGCCATTGCCCCCTATCTCCCCGTCGCTAGTTTAATGTTCGCTATGGTTTATCGTCCTTCTCTTCGCCTAGCCAAAGCGACCACTCACATAGTCTCGGGTCAATGTCTCATGGGGTTGTTGAAAAATTGTCTCGGTAGTATTATATTCCACCAGATAACCATAGCGAAGACCTTTCGGATCAGTCTTCGTATTAAAAAATGCCGCCATGTCAGACACACGAGATGCCTGCTGCATGTTATGGGTAACAATCACAATGGTGTAATGTTCCCGCAACTCTTGCATTAGATCTTCAATCAGGTGAGTTGCCAGCGGATCTAGAGCAGAACAAGGCTCATCCATCAATAACACCTTAGGCTCAACCGCAATGGAGCGGGCTATACAAAGCCGCTGCTGTTGTCCTCCTGAAAGATCATAACCGCTACAATACAGCCTATCTTTTACCTCATCCCAAAGCCCCACCCGCATCAGAGAGCGCTCGACTAGCTCATTTAGATCACCGGTATAACCATTGATGCGTGCACCAAAGGCAATATTCTCATAGATAGAATGATCAAATGGATTGGGCTTTTGAAACACCATGCCAACATTTCGACGCAGGATATCTACCTCCATTGTCGAATTATAAATATTTTGACCATAAAAGAAGATATCTCCCTGGGTACGTGCTCCTGGAATCAAATCATTGAGGCGATTCAAACAACGAATTAAGGTACTCTTCCCACACCCGGATGGACCAATCAAAGCCGTAATCTGATGTTCTGGAATATCGAAAGAAACGTCGTAAACACCCAAGGCAGGGCCATAACGTACGGTAGTATTACGTATACTAAGTACTGTCCTGGGTGGCGCTACCGTTTCTATTTGAGATAGCATTTGTAAGTACCTCGTAGAGTTCTTTTCCTTACCCCCGCAATATAGGTAAAAAATTTGAGGAACTTGGGAGGATTGGTAATCGATAAGTTTTCGCCAGGGACGTGACATTTGGTAACACTGCGTTTATTAACTTTGACGTCTACAGACCAGGACGGTTTACCTACAATATCAATGTGCTGAACTGCCAAGCTGTTAATTGCGGGGTTTAAGCTGTTCTGCTGAGCATATGCGTGAAGGCTGTCTGCACAATGGACGGGATCAGGATGGTGATGGGAAGTGCTAAGATCCATAGCCGATACCCACCTATGACCGCATGCATCGCATTGCCGCAACACCGGGAGGATGGAGCCCAGATACAGACGGAGTCATCATTCTGGAACAAACCCCAGCTCCCATCGTAATTCTCACCGCTGCCGATACAGAAATCCAAACCCTGGCTGCTAGCCTGCCGAGACTTCCTAAAGACTTTCCTGAATTTCGAGTCGCTAGCCTGCTGCAGCTACAACAAGAACTGAGCATTGATACTTATGTAGATGATGTATTGAGTAAAGCCCAGGTCATTGTAGTGCGGCTGTTGGGGGGACGCAGCTACTGGAGCTATGGTCTAGAACGCCTGCGGGAAGTTGCAGAGTTCCAGGGCATTAGCCTGGTGGTATTACCCGGTGACGATCGCCCCGATCCGGCCCTGAGCAGTTTGGGTACGGTGCCCCTAATCGTAGCGGATACACTCTGGCACTACTTTGTGGAAGGGGGAGCGGAAAATCTGACTTACGGGCTACAGTATTTGGCTCGAACCTGTTTGGAATATCCCTATGAGCCACCTGCACCGAAGTCCGTGCCGCAGTGGGGGGAATATGCATGGAAGAGTAGGAGAATGGGAGAGTGGGAGAGGGAAGAAACAGACAAAAATGTCGTTATTTCTCCCAGAATTGGGGTGCTCGGGGGGACTTCAACCAATACCGATATAGTTTCTTCGAGAAAATATCTTAAGCCCCAGCCGACGGTGGCGATTTTTTTCTATCGGGCTCATTATCTGTCTGGCAATACCCGCGTCATTGATACTCTTTGCGAAGCCTTGCAATGCCGTGGGTTAAATCCGCTGCCGCTTTTTCTGCCCTCTCTCCGCAATCCAGATATTCAGGCTCAGCTGCTAACTGAACTCACTGAGAATCGTAGTATTGATTTGATTTTGAATACCACTGGATTCTCTCTTGCTAAGTTAAATGCTGAGTCTCCCCAGGTGGACTTTTGGCAAAAGTTAGATGTGCCGGTGCTTCAGGTGATGCTCAGCGGTGGCAGTGAAGACCAGTGGCAACAACAGTGGCGAGGATTGTCACCCCGAGATATTGCGATGAATGTGGCGCTACCGGAGGTGGATGGCCGCATCATTAGTCGGGCAGTGTCGTTTAAGGCGGTGCAGACGGATCATCCTCAGCTGGAGACGACGGTGATGGCCTATGAGCCGAAGGCTGATCGTATTGAGTTTGTTGCTGACCTGGCAGCTAATTGGGTAACGCTGCGGCGCACGGCACCCCAGCAGCGCAAGGTGGCACTAATTCTGGCCAACTACCCCAACAAAGATGGTCGTTTGGCCAATGGGGTGGGGCTGGATACTCCCGCTAGCTGTTTGGAGATTTTGCGATCGCTAACGTCAGCAGGCTATACCGTTACCCCCGGCACTATTCCCCCAGAAGAAATTTTATCGGCCACCGGTGCAGATTTGATCGACTGGCTTACCCAGGGCATTACCAATGATCCTGAAGGGCAAGGCATGCGCCCTGTGCATCAAACTCTCTCAGCAAAAGATTATCAAGAGTATTTTCAAATGCTGCCTGTGGCTGTGCAACAGGGTGTCATTGACCGCTGGGGAGCGGTGGCCCCTGACGTGGATATTCCCATTGCCGGCATTCAACTGGGTAACATTTTTATCGGCATTCAACCCTCTCGGGGCTATGACGATGATCCGTCGCTGAACTACCATGCGCCAGATTTAGAACCCACCCATCGGTATCTTGCATTTTATGCTTGGCTGCGTTGCCAGTGGGGAGCCCAAGCTGTTGTCCATGTGGGTAAACATGGCAATTTGGAATGGCTGCCGGGCAAGAGTTTGGCCCTGTCTGAAACCTGTTATCCAGAAGTGGCCCTGGGGCCAATGCCCCATTTATATCCCTTTATTGTCAACGATCCGGGGGAAGGCACCCAGGCAAAACGTCGGGCGCAGGCGGTGATTTTGGATCACCTGACGCCACCTTTGACTCGGGCTGAACTCTATGGCTCGCTGCATCGCTTGGAGGCGCTGATTGATGAGTATTATGATGCGGAGTCGTTAGATCCAAAAAGACTTCCGGTAATTCGCGATCGCATCTGTTCCCTGGTCACCCAAGCAAATCTACAACAGGATCTCAGTTTGTTGCCAGGTCTGGCTCCCATCTTGCCACAGCTGCAACTCTCCCAAGAAAAGCAACCTGGATCGCGGCGCAATGATCAATCGTTAGATTCAAATGCCTTTAGCGAATTTATTACCCAAACAGACGGGTACCTGTGTGATCTCAAGGAAGCTCAAATCCGTGATGGGTTGCATATTTTAGGTCTGTGTCCCGATGGCAGGCAGCTGCGGGATTTGATGGTGGCCATTGCCCGGCAGCCTGGCCCTGGTCGTCAGGGGTTAACCCGTGCGATCGCAGACGACTGGGGCTGGGATCTGCATTTTGACCCCCTCACCGCAGATTTAGGCACTGTTATCAAAGATCTGGAGATACCAGATACTTTGTTGCAGCCTGAGCGGTTGGCAACTCTCTACACCGTTGGTGATGCCGTTGAAGTACTAGAACACCAGGCGGCTTGCTTAGTGGAACAATTGCTGGCTAAGGAAGAGAATTTCGTCTGCGGTCCTAAAACAACTGCAGAACTTACCTGGATCCGCCAGTGGCTCTGGCCCAAACTCACCCAAACCTCCGAGGAAATCACCCACCTGCTCCACGGCTTAAATGGAGGCTATGTGCCCAGCGGTTCCTCTGGTGCACCGACGCGGGGACGGGCGGATGTGCTGCCCACCGGGCGGAATTTTTACAGCGTTGATATTCGGGGACTGCCGACGGAAAGTGCCTGGGATGTGGGTCGTCGAGCCGCAGAGAACCTGGTGGAGCGCTACACCCAAGAGCAGGGAGACTATCCCAAAACCCTGGGTCTGTCCATGTGGGGCACGGCCACCATGCGCACGGGCGGAGATGACATGGCTGAGGCCCTGGCTCTCCTGGGAGTGCGCCCCGTTTGGGATGGGGTGGGTCGTCGGGTGGTGGATTTTGAAATTCTGCCCCTATCGGTGCTGCAACGCCCCCGCGTAGATGTTACCCTGCGCATTTCGGGATTCTTCCGCGATGCCTTTCCTAACCTGATTGATTTGTTTAACTCAGCGGTGGCAGCGGTGGCAGCGCTGGATGAACCGTCTGGCATGAATCCCCTGGCTACCCAGGTAAAGCAAGAAGCCGACCATTGGCAGTCCCTGGGGTTTAGTGCTGAGGATGCCGATATTCGTGCCCAGTACCGGGTGTTTGGGTCTAAGCCAGGGGCCTATGGTGCCGGACTTCAGGGACTGATTGAGGCACAAAACTGGAGTAGCGATCGCGACCTGGCCCAGGCTTATATTAACTGGAGTTGCTATGCCTATGGGCGACCCAGCACAGGAGAGTCTTCGGAGCAACAACAGCCGGGTAACGGCAAATTGCGCTCCACCTCCGTTCCCGATGTCTTTCAACAACGGCTAGGGCAGCTGCAAATTGTGTTGCACAATCAAGATAATCGAGAACATGATCTATTGGACTCTGACGATTATTATCAGTTTCAGGGGGGCCTAGTCGCTGCCGTGCGCGCCACCCAGGGCAAAAATCCCACAGCCTATTTTGGTGATCACTCCCGCCCCCAACAGCCGCGAATTCGCTCTTTGCCCGAGGAGATCAGCCGAGTTTACCGTTCCCGCGTTGTCAATCCTAAATGGATTGCCGGGGTGATGCGCCATGGCTATAAAGGCGCTTTTGAGATGGCTGCCACGGTGGATTATCTCTTTGCCTATGATGCAACAACCCACGCGGTGGCTGATTTTATGTATGCTGGCGTTGCCGAGACGTACATTCTAGACGACAACGTTCAACGCTTTATCCAAACCCATAATCCCTGGGCGTTACGGGATATGTCAGAACGGTTGTTAGAAGCCCACCAGCGAGGATTATGGCAACAGGTTTCACCCGAAATGCTAGAACAGTTGAGGGCAACTGTGTTAGATGCTGAAGCTCACATTGAGGAAACACTATGACCAACCCACAGAACACCCCACAAAATACGTCAGAAGAGCAAGCCCGTCTACAGAAGATAAAAGCCGCTAAAGATCAGTCCCGTGCCAACCGCGCAGGGAATGAAAAAGGACTGTATCTTTTGTTTACAGGATTAGGTAAAGGTAAAACCAGTAGTGCCATGAACCTGGTTTATCGCCATTTAGCCCATGATATGAGGGTGGCTGTGGTGCAGTTTATTAAAAACGACAGTGCGTTTCCCGATGGCGATCGCATCATGTTGGAAAAGCTCAAGGAACAGGGTTTTCCCATCAGTATCGATACCCTGGGTGGGGGGTTCACCTGGGAAACCCAGGACCCGGATCAAGACCAGCGGATGGCGGAGCAGGCCTGGCAAACGGCAACCAAGCTCATTGCGGACCCCGATATTTCCCTGGTTGTTCTGGATGAATTACACATTGCGCTCAAAAAAGCTCGGCTAGATCTGACACCTGTAATGGCAGGCATTCAGGCTCGTCCTAACCATTGTCATGTGGCCAGTACCGGACGCTATGCGCCCCAGGAATTAATTGATGTTGCTGATTTGGTGACAGAAATGAATCGCATCAAGCACCCCATCAGTGCAGGTATTCCAGCCCAGATAGGGATTGAGTATTAGATGGCTTTCCATAGTGGATGGACACTATAATCACGTTGCTACTTGTTTAATGATTAAAAGATGCAAAAGCTTACCATAACTCGACCCGACGACTGGCATCTGCATGTGCGGGACGGTGTGATGCTGAAAGCGGTTTTGCCCCATACGGTGCGTCAGTTTTCCCGCGCCATCATTATGCCGAATTTGAAGCCCCCTGTGCGCTCGGTAGCGGATGCGGCAGCCTATCGCGATCGCATTATCGCAGCCATCCCAGCTGGCCAGCAGTTTGAGCCGCTGATGACCCTCTACTTGACTGACAATACAGACCCCGAAGA
This sequence comes from Adonisia turfae CCMR0081, assembly GCF_011009555.1. Lineage (GTDB taxonomy): Bacteria > Cyanobacteriota > Cyanobacteriia > Phormidesmidales > Phormidesmidaceae > Leptothoe > Leptothoe turfae. The sequence continues at coordinate 4,890,264 of NZ_QXHD01000004.1, forward strand.
AATCATTGCGGCCAAAGCCTCCCAGTTTGTTAAAGCGGTTAAATACTATCCAGCCGGTGCAACAACTAATTCAGACTTTGGTGTGACGGATATTCGTAAGTGCGATCGCGTCTTTGCTGCCATGCAGCAGGTGGACATGCCCCTATTGTTACACGGGGAAGTGACCGATAAAGGGGTCGATGTTTTTGATCGTGAGAAGATATTTATCGAGCAACAGTTGCTCCCACTTAAGCAGCGATTTCCCAACCTGCGTATCGTGCTTGAGCACATTACCACCTCAGATGCTGTGCAATTTGTTCTGGCCCATAACCATGTGGCTGCAACCATCACACCGCAGCATTTATTGTTTAACCGTAATGCGCTCTTCCAAGGGGGAATTCGCCCCCATTTTTATTGCCTACCAATTTTGAAACATGAGCAGCATCGTCGGGCAATTTTGCAAGCGGCCACTTCGGGTAATCCTAAGTTTTTTCTGGGTACCGATAGTGCCCCCCATGATCGCAACAATAAGGAAACATCCTGTGGCTGTGCCGGCTGCTATTCGGCCTTGCATGCTATGGAGTTGTATGCAGAAGCGTTTGAGAGTGTTGACGCCCTCGATAAACTAGAAGCGTTCGCCAGCTTCCATGGACCAGACTTTTACAAACTACCCCGCAATACGCAGCAAATTACCTTGGTCAAAACACCGTGGCGCATCCCTGATCAAGTGCCTCTGCCTGAGTCTGAACTTGTGCCGTTACGGGCAGGGGAAGAGATGACGTGGCAAATGGCATAGGACCTGCAACAAGGTATGGGTATAGTTCTAACAGAAAGGCCAAGAAACAACGTTCTATGCCAATCCTAAATAGTTAATCCTGTGCAATTTTGATATCCAAAGCGAAGGCGAAGGTGGTAGATTTAATCTGCTTAGCATCGGTTCTAGTGGAGAACAGCCGCTAGAGGAAAGGGGGAAAGCGCAGTGAAAATCTGCCACTGTCCCGCAGCTGTGAAGGAAGTTTTATACCTCCCAGTCAGAATGCCCGCCGATGGTCAACCTGCCGTTTTATTGATCTGCGAGGTACAGATGGGTTTATATGCTTTAGTCGCCTTGAAGGGTTTCAAGGTTAAGAGTCTTTGTCGTTCAGGTGAGATTGCGCTTGTTGCGATCTCAGCACTTCTCCTCAATGGGTTGCCTGCCCTAGCTCACCATCCGTTAGGTGGAAAGACACCCGGTAATTTCATTGAAGGTTTTTTGTCGGGTATTGGTCATCCGGTCATTGGACTAGATCATCTAGTGTTTGTCATCGCCTCAGGGTTGTTAGCCGCGGCCATTGGTCGCAACTTAATTATTCCTGTTGCCTTTGTTTTAGCCTCTCTTTTGGGTACAGGAATTCATTTGATGAGCATTGATTTGCCGCTTCCTGAGCTGGTAATTTCTGCCTCAGTGCTTGTCTTTGGTGTGCTACTAGCCCTAAAAGAGCGGCCAAATGGCGCGATTGTCACTGGTTTAGCTGCCATTTCTGGGTTGTTCCATGGGTTTGCTTACGGAGAATCCATCTTTGGTGCTGAAATGGGTCCTTTGATGGCTTATTTGCTAGGATTTGCATTTATCCAGCTTGCGATCGCAACAGCTGCTTATGGGATGGGTAGTCGCCTATTCCAACAGTCACCCGAAAGTTCAGCGCTGCGATTTGCTGGTTTTATTATTTGCGGTGTGGGCGGTACGTTTCTGTCCACACTGATGATGGATTATGTTTTGCTCGCTTAACCTACGCTGATCTACTGTGAACCCTCTTAAAGGGTACTGTGTATGTATCTAGAAGATAATGTCCCAAAAGGTAGACATGGTCTTGAATTTGCCCACTCTGCAACTTATGCGTACATGGTAGCTCCAAAAGGAAAGGTAAAAGATCGACTAGACATCTCAAACTATCCTGTTTGTTATTTTTAGCTTTCTTTCATACTTGACTTCAATTTGCTTGGAGAGAATTTAGGAAAGAGCTTTTTTAGAAATAAATAGTTCCTCTGTAGGAACCCACTGCTGTACGTCCAATACAGGATCAGAATCAGTTGTCTGCATCCTGACGGGTGCACCAATGTGCACCTCTACCAAACCAAATTTGCACAAAATCTTGAATCTTTAGTCGTTAGGAAAAACCAATGCATAAAATTCCTGTTACCGTAGTCACCGGCTTTCTAGGTTCCGGTAAAACTACGCTGGTGCGTCATCTATTGCAAAACAACCAGGGACGACGCATCGCTGTATTAGTCAACGAGTTTGGAGAAGTTGGCATTGATGGAGAAATTCTAAAATCCTGCCAGGTCTGTGATGAAGATGAGACCCCTGATACTAAAATTCTAGAGCTTGCTAATGGGTGTCTATGCTGCACTGTGCAAGAAGAGTTTTTGCCTACCATGCAAACTCTTCTAAAGCGACGAGAAGACATTGACTGTATTGTCATTGAAACCTCAGGGTTAGCGCTGCCGAAGCCTTTAGTGCAGGCATTTCGTTGGCCTGAAATTCGGACTGGCGCAACCGTGGATGGTGTGGTGACGGTGGTGGATGGCAATGCCCTTGCCAAGGGTCAAATTGTTGGCGCTCTAGAGGCCCTAGAATCCCAACGACAGGCAGATGACTCATTAGACCATGAGACACCCATTGAGGAACTGTTTGAGGATCAGCTAGCCTGTGCTGATATGGTGCTACTGACTAAGACCGATGTGATGTCGGAGGATAACCGTCTTAAGGTACAACGATGGCTCCAACAGAAGGCACCCACGGGTGTTAAGGTTGTTCCTTGTCAGCAGGGTGAGATTAGCCCAGATATTTTGCTGGGCTTTAATGCCGCTGTTGAAGATGACTTGGATAGTCGTCACAGCCATCATGATCATGAAGAAGAGCATGAGCATGACGATCATCTGGAGTCCGTTTATGTTGAGCTAGATAAGGCGTTTGAGCCTGCTGTTTTGGTGCAACGTTTGCAATCATTGGTGAAGCAGCAAGAGATTTATCGCATTAAAGGCTTTGTCTCTGTCCCAAACAAAGCGATGCGACTAGTTTTGCAAGGTGTAGGCCAGCGTTTTGATCACTTTTATGATCGCCCCTGGCAAGCGGATGAATCTCGTCAGACTCGGCTAGTGGTCATTGGCTCTGAGCTGGATAAAGAGACCGTTACTCAAGCTATGGCAGGAACTGCATAGGCCTGATGGTGAGCCATGGCCCATCGACTTAGTTCAAAAGTCCATGGACCATGGCTCAAACCCGCATTGGTTGCAAAAGCACAAAGCAGGCAGAATACGCCTTGGCGTAAATGGGGTGGTTAAGCGCGCATAAATATTTAGGGCGTTCCCGAATGAGGGGAGCGATAATGGGCTCAACATTGAGGGAGTCCCAAGCATGCGAGAGCGATTCAAGCAGTGGCCGCCAAAGATAAGCATCAACAAGGGGTGGGTGATGGGAGCGATCGCCACTCCAGTCTTTCTCTGGTTAGTGTGGTGGCTTTGGTTACTCCCCGTTCGTCAACCTCAGCCAGATGACGGTCGCCTATCCCACAACGAAAGAGTCACCCTTGCTCACCCACATCGTCAAACCCTCATCAGGGGGATTGGGACGCTCGCAATGGTTGCCGGTGGGGTTTTCCTGTTTCTTCGTTTCCGCATTGCTAACAGAAATGCAGAGGCAATCGACCTGAGCGGGACCGACCTGAGCGGGGCCGACCTCATCAGCGCCGACCTTATCAGTGCCAACCTCAGCGGGGCCAACCTCAGATATGCCGACCTCAGATATGCCGACCTCAGCGGGGCCAACCTCAACGGCGCTAACCTCAGCGGGGCCGACCTCAGCGGCGCTAACCTCAGTGGGGCTGACCTTATCAGTGCTGACCTCAGTGGGGCTAACCTCAGCGGTGCCAACCTTAGGTATGCCAATCTCAGCGGGGCTGACCTGAGATATGCCGACCTCAGCGGGGCCGATCTCAGATATGCCAACCTCAGCGGGGCCAACCTCAACTGTACCCTACTCAGCGATGCCAACCTCAGCGATGCTAACCTCAGCGGTGCCTTGCTATTTTTTATAAATTTACGAGAAGTTCTAAATCTTGAACCGCTTCAACTCGAGGTGAAACCTTCACCTTTTTTATGTAATGTTGCATTGCCTGCTTATTCCAAGCAACCAGATGTGAATCCCAATCGTGCCTGCGATCGCATGCCCCAACTCTTGAGCACTCGCTATGATATTCCCCTCGAAGAGGCCCAAGGGATCGTCGATGAAGCTCGACAACACCAATGGGACTAACCCAAAGATATCTCCTTACATTAAAAACGATAGTTAGTGCTATTCACCCATAGTCCTACTAACACCGCATTGCCATGGCTATCGATTTTAATGTCCACCACAAAAGCTTCTTGATCTCGCCATTGAGTATCATTAATATGTGCATTGATATCTACTCTTTGATCCTCTGGCATGTAGTAACGCTCCAGACCGTAGGTGATTCGATTGTTAGCGTATTGACCTTTTAGAACAATCTGATTAGTGTCTAGATCGTCAGGTCGTGTTTCACTGACGCGAATGGGTTGCCAGGGAGTTGGAGGCGAAGTCTCTGTTTTGGGAGCTTCCAAGACAACAAAAAAGGCCTGAGGCTGATAGTCATAGTCCTCAAAAAACTTCTCGCCACCCGGAAGTGTGTGCAACGTCTCACGTTGGGAAATGTCATAACGCAGGGTTTGGTAATACCCTCTCAAAAAATCGTAGGGATCGACAGGGGCAGTTTGTAGCGTAACAGATGTGCCTGTGGCAGAGGTATAGACATCCTGAGCAGGCACTGCGACAATTATCGCGGCCTGAATCAGTAGGGGAGCCCACAATCGCCAACCGGGTAGTCTACGTCTTGGCAACGATTGGATGGGCACTGGCTTACCATCAGGCTTAACCAGAGTTTTAATGTCGGGATGTTGAGATGACGAAGATGACATAGGACAGTACCTAAAAAAACGATCAATGATAAATGTTGTTTTGTTGTTCAAGAAGTGTCGTTTGCAAAAATCAGGTTTAAGCTTGACTGAGGCGTGCTGATGAATGCTTAAGTCGATGCTCAAACCATAACCCTGCAACAATTATGCCGATGCCGCAGAGTACTAATACAACGGCCTTCAACATTAAGTCAGTGTTGTACTCAAACAAGCGACTGAGTAGTCCTAACACTAACAACACCATTCCACCCCAAAAGGTGCGTCGTACGCCTAAGGCTAAACTATCCCGCAACAGGGCCAGCGCCAGTAAGAACAACATAATGTTAACGACAATAGTTGCAACGATGTTGATACCCCCCAGGGAGATGTGGGTAATTACGATTCCGGTAGATAGGATGAGTATCAGGGCGATTGCAACGGTATTGATCGACTGTTCTTGCCAGAGATTCCAATGTCTCAGCTGGTGTCGCAGTCGCAGCCATCCTAGCCCCGCAAAAACGCTAAATACTACACTGTTCACAAACCACCAGGACAACTCGGTCAACGTATCATCTTGAAATAGGTGTGGGCTGGCCCAGGTAGCCTTAAATGAAAAGATATAGAGTGTTAGACTCAGCACCGTAATAGCCAGGCTGCGCGACACCGTTTGAAACGGATCTGGTCGGGTATTGATGGAGCGGGGGGTCAACCTCCACACGTCTCGGTTGTAGGTCCATATTTATAACGCTCCGACAGTTGTTCGTAGATATCTACAGTGATGACACCTTCTTGCCACCACTGCTCTGCTTCCTTGCGAAGTTGTCGACGAAACTTGGACATAGCCACTACCTGCATGAACCCTCATCTGTCTGTGGGGCCAGTTTGGCAATAGTTTCAATGAATTTTCCATGAGTATGGTGTAGCTGACGGAAGCAGATCCAATAGGCCAGATGTCAGGCGAAGTTCATCGAAGTAAGGCGAAGTCAAACTGCGTTGTATCTCTTTGAGCCGTCGAATTGTTTGAATATTGGAAATTTGTGTTGCAGCAATCTGAGATTTTATAAATGTAAACGATAAAAAAAACGTCATTCTCAATTCATCTAAAGTTGATTAAGGTTAAAAAACAATTAATAATTCTCAATGGCAGATGAGGTATCTGATGAAATTAACTATTGTAAGTTCTTTCTTTGTGTTTGCCGGCATCCTTATTGGTGAGCTTGCCACTGCCCAGACGCAGGATACTACCTTTGTGGGTGAAGTGCATCGAGTGTGGGAAGACGGATTTCAGTTGAAGACGGAAGATCGCTCTATAACTGTTGACTCTTACGACGTTTGTGGAGATAACACCACTCGTCACATCACCGTCGGGGAACAAGTGACTGTAACCGGTGAGTTTGAAGGGGGAGAGTTTGATGCGTTTTCCATTACAAAGGGTGATGTAGAAAAGGCCTGTAGTTAGAGATTTTAGTGGTTCGGTAGCTTCGAGGAAGTAATACCAGACTATAGTCGTCCTTAAGCAATTAGGACATTGGGATAGGTAGGTTAACCTGGATGTTCCAAACACCTTACCCATTGCTATACCTAGACTATGACTACTATTCTTGAGGACGTTGCCGAGCATTTGAGTCAAGCCGAACAGATTCTGTTTATTACGGGGGCAGGCCTCTCTGCTGATTCGGGTTTGCCCACCTACCGGGGTGTGGGTGGGCTATACGAAGGACAAACGACAGCAGAAGGCTTTTCGATTGAAGAAGCCCTAAGTGGCTCCATGTTTCAGGTGCAGCCCGACATTACCTGGAAATATCTCTGGCAACTTGGTGCGGCATTACACAATACTTGCCACAATCGTGGGCATGAGGTGATTGCGGAAATTGAGCACCATAAGCCTAACACTTGGGTCTTAACCCAGAATATTGACGGGTTTCACCGCTCGGCAGGCAGTCAAAACCTGGTGGAAATTCACGGTCGTGCTTCAGAGCTTTATTGCATCAAGTGTGATGATGTCACCACAGCCCAGGACTTCCTGGCGGACTATGGCCAAGAGGTGCCTCTGCCCCCCATCTGTCCAGCCTGCCAGGGGATTATTCGTCCTGCCGTTGTCCTGTTCGGTGAAACTTTGCCCGAACGGGGCATCCAAGCGCTTTACCAGTTTCAGGACACAGCCTGGGATCTTGTCTTTGCGGTAGGAACGTCGGGGCTTTTTCCGTATATTGCTGAACCTCTGGTTAGAGCACAGTTGAAGGGTATTCCCACGGTAGAAATTAATCCGGGTGAAACGATGTTGTCGTCTGTGGTGGAATATCGGATTGCCCTAGGAGCAGCGGTGGCGTTAGAGCAGATTTGGCATTTGGCTCAGCATTAGAGATAACTACAGCCATAATGTTCTAGGGGTGCGACGATCACGGGTGTCCTTTTAATCGAGAGTTCTTGCCGCATCGCTAGGCTCAAGGACGTTAGCTGATACTAATGTTGTCGAGGTAGTTCTAAAGACTATGGCCGACAACATTTAACAAACTGTTGGGCAAAGGTGGGATTGCTGCCAAAGTGTAAATGAACGTAACTGGCGAGGACATTATAGACCTGATAACCTTCCCAGGTTTGATGGTTTTTCCATCCTTGCAGTTTGTAATTAAACTCTAATTGTCCCCTTCGACTTCGCTCAGGGGACGTCGGGGTGATTTCCAGCAGATTACCTTGAGCATCCACAATGTCTGAATAGTGAAACCGATGACCGCGAATGGCGCCCTGTTTAGGGAAGCCACCGTAGGGTCCCACCATGTCTACCTGGCGATAGCCCAGCTTCACCCGTTGTCCCATTGTTGTCCAAAACGGAAGAATACCGACAAAGGGATAGCGTTGTTGTTCAGCACCCAACAATCCCTGGGAAAGATACATCAGGCCACCGCATTCTGCATAGACTGGGCGTCCTGACCGGCAAAAGTTTGCGATCGCATCCCGCATCTCCTTATTCCCAGACAGTTGTTTAGAATGCAGCTCAGGATACCCCCCACCAATATAAAGACCATCCAAATTCTCAGGCAAAGCATCCTTTAGGGGAGAAAAAGGAATCAGTTCTGCCCCTGCCTGTTCCAGCAGACTCAGATTGACCCCATAGTAAAAACAAAATGCCTGATCCTGGGCAATCCCAATACGGACCTTAGGAGAGTGGGACAAGCATTGTTGAGCACCGGTTTTCATCTCCAGGTGACTGGATGCTACGAGTTGGTCTGAGCGAGAGTTGGCAATATTGACTAACTCTGCCAAATCCAGATTGTCGGTTACCAGCTTTGCCAGACTGTCCAGATAGTCAGTCTCAGCTAATTCTTCCTCTGTCGCCCGCCATAGTCCTAGATGACGTTCAGGAATCCTTACGGGCTTAGAGCGAGGAATCCCCCCTACA
>NZ_QXHD01000004.1:4898602-4918528 GCF_011009555.1 Adonisia turfae CCMR0081
CCCCTCTGGATTACCGCAGCAGGCAATCCAGAAACATTTCGCCTGGCCGGGGAATTGGGCACAAATCTCTTGACCCATCTGCTGGGCCAAACCATTGAAGACCTGGCCGAGAACATTAAAATTTATCGTCAGGCTTGGCAACAGCAGGGACATTCAGGCATTGGCCAGGTCACCCTGATGCTTCACACCTTTATCGGAGAGGATCTCGACACCGTACGGGAGCAGGTGCGTCAGCCCCTATGCGCCTATCTAAACAGTTCTCTGGAACTCATGCTCAAAGTTTTGCCAGAGGCTGAAGTGACGGTCCAGGCTGACTCGTTTGACGAGGCAGATCGAGATGCGTTATTGTCCGCTGCCTTTGATCGCTATTTTGAGACCAGTGGTTTGCTGGGTACCCCAGAGAAATGCCTGGAGATGCTTGATCGGCTGCAGATGACTGGAGTGAATGAAGTGGCCTGCCTGATTGATTTTGGGGTGGATGTGGATCCGGTGCTTGCTAGCCTGGAATATCTCAAAACCCTGAAAGATCGGAGTAACTTAGCCCATCAATCTCGACAACCGGAACAAACCGTTCTCAATCAGATCCAGACCCATCAAGTGTCCCATCTACAATGTACTCCCTCCTGGCTGCGGATGCTGATGACAACGCCCGATGGTTTAAATCACCTGAGTGGTCTGCAGCATCTGTTGGTGGGGGGAGAAGCCCTGCCTCCAGCATTAGCTCAGCAAATTCGAGGAGCAATGCAGGGCAAAATCAACAATATGTATGGCCCCACTGAAACCACCATTTGGTCCGCCAGTTTCGGTATTGAGGCGATTGAGCAGGAGGCTGGCTCAACAGCCCCAGCAGTTGCCATTGGTCGCCCCATTGCCAATACCCAAATTTATATTCTAGACACCCATCTTCAGCCGGTACCCATGGGTCTGCCAGGGGAACTACACATCGGTGGAGATGGTTTATCCAGGGGCTACCGGAATCGACAGGAACTCACGACAGCAAAATTTATTGACAATCCCTTTGGGGCAGGACGTCTTTATAAAACAGGGGACTTAGCCCGCTGGCGATCGGACGGCAATTTGGAGTTTATGGGTCGGATCGACCATCAGGTCAAGCTCAACGGTTTCCGAATGGAGTTAGGAGATATTGAAACAGCCCTCAGTCACCATCCTGGTGTACAGGAAGCAGTAGTGATGGTGGCTGCCCAACAACAACTGGTGGCCTATTTTGTGCCATCGCCCACCTTGCCCAGGATGCAGTTGCCCAATGGTCTCACGGTGGCCCACTTTAGTGCCCATCAAACCCGCGCCATTTATGACGAAATCTTTGAGCAACAGATTTACCTGCGCCACGGCATTACGATTCAGCCGGGGGACTGTGTATTTGATGTGGGGGCCAACATTGGTATGTTTACCCTATTTGTTCAACAGACCTGCCCTGAAACGACAGTCTATGCCTTTGAACCAATTCCCCCCACATTCGAGCGCCTACAGGCCAATGTGCAACCCTATGGCGATCAGGTGACTGTCATCCCCCAGGGGCTTTCTAATCAGGCGGAGACACTAGAGTTCACCTTCTACCCTGAAATGTCGGGTGTTTCGGGGCGGTTTGCGGATCCAGACCAGGATAAGCAGGTGGCTGAGGCCGTGCTGATGAACTATGACATTGATCAAGTGCGTCAGTTTGTAGACGAGCGATATCGGTCTGAAACCTATGCCTGTCAGCTGACCACCTTATCAGACCTAATTCAACACTATGAGGTAGACCAAATTGATTTGCTCAAGGTCGATGTGGAAAAGAGTGAACTGTTGGTGCTGGAAGGAATCCAACCTCAAGACTGGCCGAAGATTAAGCAACTGACCCTGGAGGTGGAAGGGGCCGAAATGCTACAACAGGTCTGTCAACTACTAGAGTCCCATGGTTATGGTCTGGAGATTGACGACTATATTGTCTCCTCGGATGCACAATCTCCCATGGCTGGTCGTTATTTCAGTGATGAAAATAGCCAGGAGGACAATGGGAGTCATTCCCTAACAACCTTACAAACAACGAAATCAGAATCTGATTTGGAGGTGTATATGGTATACGCGGTACATCCATCGCGATCCCATGCCGCCCCCGCCCACCCATCAAAGAAACCGAAACAACAAGCGATAACGGATACCGCTACCACACCTGACGCACTGCGGCAATTCCTAAAAGCTCAGTTGCCAGCCTATATGGTACCCAGCCATTTTGCCTGCCTGGAGAAATTTCCCCTTACCCCCAATGGCAAAATAGATCGTCGGGCCTTACTCGCCCTGGATCTAAACCAGGAACAGTCCGCCACATGCGCCCTCTTTGTTGCCCCTCAAACCGAGCGACAAACATTGATTGCCACCCTCTTTGCTGGGGTGCTCTCCTTACCTCTGGAAAAGATTGGTATTTACGACAGCTTCTTTGAGTTGGGTGGCCATTCTCTATTGGCAACTCAGCTGGTGGCCCGCCTGCGCCAAACCTTTGAGGTGGAACTTCCCCTCCAGGCAATGTTTGAAGCTCCCACGGTGGCTGGAGTGGATGCTGTTTTCAATCAGAACCTGACAACCCATGGGATCGCTGCCATCACTCCAAGGTTACAGGATCATGCCCCCATCCCCCTCTCCTATGCCCAAGAACGGCTGTGGTTTCTCACCCAGCTAGAGGGTCTGTCTACCGCCTACTATGCCCATACAGCCCTGCGCATTCAGGGGAATCTAAATCTTACTGCCCTGACGGAGGCGATCCGTGAAATCGTCCGACGGCATGAAGCCCTGCGCACCACCTTTCCTTGGAAAGATGGCATGGCGGTACAACAGATGAATCCCGTTCCCCCAACACCGTTGCAAATTGTTCAGGCCGATGACCTGGAATTGTCCTTATCTGATTGGTTGGTGAAAGAGGCCCAGCAGCCGTTTGACTGGGTTGCAGGTCCCCTATTTAGGATTAAGCTAATCTGTTTTGATTCAACAGATATCAACAGATTAGGGAAGGCGGAAGGCGGAAGACGGAAGGCGGAAGGCGGAAGGCGGAATTCTGAGCCGACTGCAGTTCTTTCTATTACTACCCATTACCTGATCAGCGATGGGTGGTCCATGGGGGTGCTGATGCAGGAGTTGGCGGCGCTCTACACTGCTTATGACCAGGGGCACCCTTCACCGTTAACCGAACCGACAATTCAGTATGCTGACTATGCCCTGTGGCAGCGGCAATGGCTCCAGGGAGAGGTGCTACAGTCTCAGCTCAACTATTGGAAACGGCAGTTAGCTGAGAGTCCAGCCCGTTTAGAGCTACCCACCGATTATCCTCGGCCTGCCGTACAAACCTTCCAGGGGCAGCGTCATCGCCTCACTCTACCCCTGGCGTTAAGTCAGCAGCTAAACCAGCTAGGACAACAGCAAGGGGTAACCCTGTTTATGGTCTTATTGACGGCCTTTCAGCTGCTGTTATCTCGCTACAGTAACCAGTCCGATATCGTGGTGGGCACACCCATCGCTAACCGTCAACAGCCAGAGTTAGAACCGCTGATTGGATTCTTTGTCAATACCCTGGCCCTGCGTACCCAAATTCATCCGGAAGACACGGTGGCCACATTACTGCATCAGGTGAGACAGGTTGCTCTAGAAGCCTATGCCCACCAGGATGTGCCCTTTGAGCAAATTGTTGAAGCCCTACAGCCTGAACGAAGTTTGGCCCACTCCCCCATTTTCCAGGTACTGTTTTCTCTCCAAAATGTCCCCGTTGCCTCTACCCAAATACCTGGATTAACCTTCACCCCCATGGCCACGGAAACAGTTACGGCCAAATTTGACTTGACCCTTTCAGTGGAAGAAACAGAACAAGGATTGATTACGGATTGGGAGTACAACAGCAATCTGTTTGAGATGGCTACGATTGAACGAATGGCTAGCCATTTTGAGATTTTGTTGACCGGATTTGTGTTGGATGAGTCTCAACGGGTGGTCACCCTGCCGTTGCTGAGTGAGGCAGAGCGGCATCAGCTGGTGGTGGAGTGGAACGATACGGCGATGCCCTATCCCGAACACCAGTGCATCCATGACTTATTTGAGGCCCAGGTGGAGCGTACGCCAGATGCGGTGGCGGTGTCCTATTTAGATAACCAGCTGAGTTACCGGGAATTAAATACCAGGGCCAATCAGCTGGCCCATCATTTGAGAACGTTGGGGGTGGGACCTGAGGTTTTAGTTGGTCTCTGTGTGGAACGCTCCCTGGATATGATGGTGGGTCTGTTGGGGATTTTGAAGGCAGGGGCAGCCTATGTGCCGTTGGATCCTGGCTACCCGCAACAGCGGCTGCAGTTTATGGTGGACCATGCCCAAATTGCTCTCTTGGTGACCCAGGCCGATTGTTTTAAGGCGTTAGGGTTAGAGATTGCGCCGGAACAGGTGGTGTGTTTGGACCGAGATGGGGAGACTATCGCCCAGGCCAGTGTCGATAGCTGCCCCACGGACGTGACGGCGGAGAATTTGGCCTATGTTATTTACACATCTGGATCCACGGGGACTCCTAAAGGGGTGCAAATTCAACATCGGTCTGTGGTGAATTTCCTCACTACGATGCAGGATGAACCTGGATTGAGGGAATGCGATCGCTTGGCCGCCGTCACCACCCTGGCCTTTGATATTGCTGCCCTGGAGCTTTACCTACCGTTGACCATCGGCGCAGAGGTGGTAATTCTGCCCACAGCGGTAACTCGGGATGGTCAGCAATTACAGCGCCAATTACAGCCTCTAAACCCAGCCTCACATCAGGAATCTGACCAACCAGTGACCATCATGCAGGCCACTCCAGCCACCTGGCAACTGTTGTTAGCGGCGGGCTGGGCTGGGGAGTCAGCACCCATGACCATGCTCTGTGGCGGTGAAGGATTGCCGACAACTATAGCGCAACAGCTGTCAGCGTCAGGAGCAGACCTATGGAACCTGTACGGCCCAACGGAAGCGACGATTTGGTCCACTCGTTTCCAGGTGGAGACTGATGACCATCGCGCTAATGATACAGACCTAGCTGATGAATCTCGGGATACTAACTTTGAGCAGGTCAAATCTAAGGGGGGCAACTCTCTAGTCTCCATCGGTCGTCCCATTGGCAACACCCAGGTTTATATTTTGGATGACCATCTCCAGCCTGTTCCCATCGGTGTGCCAGGGGAGTTGCATATTGGTGGTGCTGGGCTGGCTCGGGGCTATTTGCATCAGCCGGATTTAACGGCGGAGAAATTTATCTCTAATCCCTTTGGTGAAGGCCGTCTCTATAAAACTGGAGACCTGGCTCGCTATGGTGCAGACGGTAATTTGGAGTATTTAGGACGTCTCGATCATCAGACTAAGGTGCGTGGCTTCCGCATTGAGCTAGGAGAGATTGAGGCGGTGCTGCGTCACCATGGGCAAGTGCAGCAGGCGGTGGTGGTTGTCCATGGTGATACCCCCAGTGATAAGCGCCTGGTGGCCTATATTGTGGGTGATGCACCGGAACTAGCCCTGAGTGACTTAAAAGCCTATCTAAATCAGCGGCTGCCAGCCTATATGGTACCCAGTACCTTTGTCCCCTTGGAAAAATTACCCTTAACTCCCAATGGCAAGGTAGATCGTCGCGCCTTGCCTGCACCGGGGCAACTGCAGGTGAGCGATGTGCAATACGTTAAGCCCGAAAGCGAGATGGAGAAAAAACTGGTGGCTATCTGGCAATCGGTGCTACCGGTGAAACGGGTGGGCATCCACGACAATTTCTTTGATGTGGGGGGGAATTCTCTGCTGCTGATTCAGGCATACCATGCTCTGCAGACAGATCTACAGCTTTCTGTTCCCCTGGTGGATCTATTTGCCTATCCCACCATTAAAGCTTTAGGGGATTATCTGACGAATCTATCTCAGGGCCAGCTGTCACCTCCTGAACGATTAAATTCTGACCAGCGAGATCAGGTACGGGCGGCGACTAGAGAACGACGACAGGCCCGACGGCGACATCGAGAACGTTAGACATTCACGCTCTCTACATGTGGATTAATGCAAGCAGAACAGGGGAAAAACAATGGTGCAACAGAATCACGACAATTTTAATCCTGACGCCAGAGATATTAGTGCGGATATTGCCATTGTGTCCATGGCTGGCCAGTTCCCTGGAGCACCGGATGTGGCATCATTCTGGCAAAATCTGCAGGCAGGGGTGGAATCCATTTCCCAATTCTCAGATCAGGAACTGTTGCAGGCAGGGGTGGATCCAGCGCTATTGGCCGACCCAAACTATGTCAAGGCCAAGGCTGTTTTAGATGATGTGACTGGGTTTGATGCTCCATTTTTTGATATCTCTCCTCGGGAAGCAGAAATTCTCGATCCCCAGCACCGGTTGTTTCTGGAATGTGCATGGACGGCGGTTGAAGCGGCGGGCTATGACCCTCAACGCTATCAGGGACTGATGGGTGTTTACGCTGGGGTGGGGGTGAATGGGTATTTGTTGCATCATCTGGCCCAGCGACAAGACCTGTTGCGGACGGTGGGTCTGTATCCCCTCTTTATTGCCAATGACAAGGACTTTTTGCCCAGTCGGGTGGCCTACAAGCTCAATTTGACCGGGGCGGCGGTGGCGGTGCAAACGGCCTGTTCCACATCCCTGGTAGCGGTCCATCTGGCCTGCCAAAGCCTCCTGAATGGGGACACCGATATGGCCTTGGCGGGCGGGGTGTCTATTTCGATTCCCCAGGGCACGGGCTATCTCTATCAAGAGGGCATGATTCTGGCCCCCGATGGCCATTGTCGGGCCTTTGATGCCCAGGCAAAAGGAACTGTGGTTGGTAGCGGTGTAGGGGTGGTGCTGCTGAAACGGTTGGAAGATGCGATCGCAGACGGCGACCCTTGCCATGCGGTAATTCGTGGCTCAGCCATTAACAACGACGGTGCCCTGAAGGTGGGCTACACGGCCCCCAGTGTCGCCGGTCAAGCAGCGGTGATCAATGAAGCCCTGGCAGTGGCCAATGTGGACGCCGACACCATTGGCTATATAGAAGCCCACGGCACCGGCACAGAACTGGGAGATCCCATCGAAATTGCCGCCCTCAATCGGGTATTTCGTCGTCAAACCGAGCAACCTGAGAAACCCACCTGCGCCATCGGCTCCCTTAAGACCAATGTGGGCCATTTAGATACGGCAGCGGGTGTGGCAGGTCTAATCAAAACCTTACTGGCCTTGAAGCACCAGGCCATTCCCCCCAGCCTTAACTTTGAAACCCCCAATCCCAATATTGATTTTGGTACGGGGCCTTTCTACGTCAACACCAAACTGCAGGACTGGCCCCGTGCTGATTCGCTCCAGCCCCGACGGGCGGGGGTGAGTTCCTTTGGCATTGGTGGCACCAACGCCCATGTGATTCTCGAAGAAGCACCCCCATTGGAACCATCGGGTTCTGCGCGTCCCTGGCAGTTGTTGTTACTGTCGGCCAAAACCCCATCGGCCTTGGCTCAGATGACCACCAACCTGGCTGATTTCTTCCAGGAACAATCGGCAACTGAATTAAATCTGGCCGATGTTGCTTACACCCTGAGCTGTGGACGGCAGGCATTTAATTATCGCCGTATCCTGGTTTGTCAGGACATTGACCAGGCCATCCAGGCATTACGGGCAGTTGCAGAGAACGCTGAGGAGATGCTAGCTCTGCCAAGCGGGCCTCAGGTTGTTACTGGATCGGGTAAACCACAGGGGAAATCTTTGACCTTTCTCTTTCCAGGCCAGGGCTCCCAACATGTCAACATGGGTCGAGACCTCTATCAAACCGAACCCATTTTTCGGGAACAGATAGATCGCTGTGCTGACCTGTTACAAACCCTGTTAAAACTAGATTTGCGCCAAATTCTTTATCCAGCTCCAGAACAGGAGGCCACCGCTGCGGCCCAGCTGCAGCAGACGGCAATTGCCCAACCAGCTCTCTTTGTGATCGAGTATGCTCTGGCCCAACTCTGGTTAGCCTGGGGATTAAAACCCACAGCCATGGTGGGCCACAGTATTGGAGAATATGTGGCGGCCTGCCTTGCCGGAGTGTTTAGTCTGGAGGCGGGACTGGCCCTAGTGGCTAAGCGGGGGCAACTGATGCAACAATTGTCGCCAGGGGCAATGGTGGCGATACCTCTGGCAGTAGAAACGTTGCAATCTCTTTTGGATAAAGATTCTAGGTTTAAAGAGATTGCGATCGCAGTTATCAATGAACCCAACCGCTGCGTAGTATCAGGCCCCAAGACAGCCATATCAGCTTTTGAACAATACATTACCAGTCAGGACATCGAAGGTCGTCGTCTACACACCTCCCATGCCTTCCATTCCCCCATGATGGAGCCCATCCTGGATGCGTTTCGCCAGCAGTGCCAGCAGGTTGATTTCCAGCCGCCCCAACGCCCCTACCTGTCCAACCTCACCGGCACCTGGATCACCACCGCCCAAGCAACGGATCCCAACTACTGGGTCCAACATCTGCGCCAACCCGTCCAATTTTCCCAGGCCCTAACCCAGCTTTGTCAGGATGCGGACCCACCACATACCCTATTGGAAGTAGGCCCTGGTCGTGCCCTTAGTTCCCTGGTCCAGAAGCATCCAGCCGGTCAGGGTCAGGCAGTGATTGCCACCCTGCGCCACCCTCGGGAAGATAAATCTGATAGGGCTACGTTGTTATCTGCCCTGGGACAGCTTTGGCTCCAAGGGATGGAGATTGATTGGCCTGCCGTCTATGGTCATGAACGTCGCCACCGTCTGGCCCTACCCACCTATCCCTTTGAACACCAACGCCACTGGATCGAGGCGTCTGATGCGCCCATGGGGACCTCTGGTTCTCTGGCTGCCCAATCAAATCAGTCCCAAGGCTTACATCGAAGAGAGTTTAAAGATTGGTTTTATGTCCCCTCTTGGAGCCGTTGTCCCATTCCCCCAGTTAAGCGAGAAACCCAGACTGTTACAGATACGATTCTTGTCTTTGTTGATGATCTCAATGTGGCGACTCCCCTGATTAAGCAGCTAGGGCGAAATGATCGCACGATTATCCAAGTCCAAATTGGCGAAACGTTTCAATCTCTAGGAGAGAATCATTACAGCCTTAATCCCCAGCAGCGAGAGGACTATGACCATCTACTCCAGGCGTTGCAACGTTTGGAACAACAGCCCGATAAAATTCTCCATCTTTGGACGTTAGTTCCACAGGTATCTGAACCAGTTCAATCTACGGATCAGTCTCTGGCCCTGGGCTTCTATGGTCTTCTCTTCTTAGCTCAAGCTTGGAACAAGCAGGAGTTTGACCATTCCTGTGATCTCGTTGTGATTACTCAGCATCTCCAGAGGGTCACTGGAAAAGAACATCTGCTTCCCAACCAGGCCACCCTGTGGGGAGCCATCCGGACTATCCCTCAAGAAATCGCTGGGTTAACCTGTCGCTGTGTGGATATCCTGTTGCCTGATTCAGCATCCCAGCCTGACCTTGCTTTAGAGCCATCATCAAACCTTATCCATCAACTCGTTACAGAGATGGAAGCACCAGCAGGAGAACCCGAAAACCAGGCAATTGCCTATCGGGGTCCCTATCGCTGGGTCCAACAATTTCAGTCTTTTCCGATGGAATTAGAAAACCAGGGAGAGACGCTGTTGCGACCAGAGGGTATCTATCTGATCACGGGAGGTTTAGGCGGGTTAGGACTGACCATAGCTCAACATCTGGCTCAACATTGGCAAGCCAGGCTGGTGTTGATGAGTCGGTCCTTCTTTCCTCAGGAGTCAGACTGGCAAAATTGGCTGGAAACCCACCCTTCAGATGATTCCATTAGCCTTAAAATTCTTGCCCTACAGGCTTTGAAGGAAGCGGGGGCAAAGGTTTTAGTGGTCACGGCGGATGTTTGCGATCGCACAGCTCTCCAGCAAGAGATAACCAAAGCCATTCAACAATTTGGTCCTATCAACGGCGTTATTCACGCAGCAGGTATTCCCGGTGGTGGGGTAATCGATCTGCGCACCCAGGCAGAGACAATAGCCGTCTTCCAACCCAAGCTACAAGGCACCCTAACTCTAGACCAAACATTGCAGGACTTAAACGATCGCCCACTAGATTTTATGGTGCTCTGTTCTTCTGTGACCGCCATTACGGGGGCCGTAGGACAAATCGACTACTGTGCCGCCAACGCCTTTCTCGATGCCTATGCCCAGGCTCGTAATGTAAACTCCCCCACCCGTTACCTGGCCATTAACTGGGAGAGTTTACAACAGGTGGGCATGGCAGCAAAGGCAATGGAAACCTTGTCTGAACGTCTCGCAGGCGATCCATCCAACCACTGGCTGCTGAACCAGATGCGCTCAGAGCTAGCCCTTGGTCTTTTCCCCACTGACTGTGGTCAAGTGCTAGAGCAGTTGTTGGGGCAACCGGAACCCCAGGTGATCGTTTCCACACGAGAGTTAACTTCCCGCCTGACGACCCAACGGCGGATGGGTGACCGTCCAGAACACCATCAGCCAGCCGCTACCCCCTCGATCAAATTTCCCGTGGTCAATGTGTCTGATGACCCAGTGGAAAATAAAATTATTGGAATTCTCCAGGCCCTGCTGGGCCGCGACACCATTGGCATCCACGACAACTTCTTTGAAATGGGGGGAGATTCGCTTATCGGCATGCAGTTTTTAGCCCACCTGCGGCAAACCTTTGCCATCGATCTATCCATTACCACCGTGTTTGAAGCCACCACCATTGCCCAGCTGGCCACTGTAGTTAAGGCTAAGCAGCCGTCTGCTATGGCTAGCTCCTCCACCGCCGACCTGGATCAGCTAGAAGACATTTTGAACCAGGTAGACACCCTAAGTGAGGAGGAACTCAATGCCTTAAGCCAACCCTAATACCCCATCACCCCATCACCCATCCACCCATTCACCCTAACAGCCGGTGACCTAACACCCAAGAACACCAGCCGCGCAAGGAAAAGACCCATGCCAGAGCAAAGCCAGCTGCAGCAACAAACCAAAATCAAAAGCCTGATCAAACGGCTCGCAAATTTGCCGCTGCAAAAGCGAGATGCTGTGCTTGCACTGCTACAAAAGCAAGGGATTGACCCGGCTAATTTGCCGATCTGGTCCTGCGATCGCACCACCAACCATTTCCCCCTCTCCTGGACCCAGGAACAGCTCTGGTTAGTGGATCAGTTAGCAGGTCCCAGCCCCACCTACAACTTTTTGGTGGTGATGCAGGTGAAGGGGCCATTAAAGATTGATGCACTGCAGCAGACACTCAATACGCTAGTGCAGCGCCATGAGATTTTGCGCACCACCTTTAAATCCATTGATGGTGAACCCAGACAGGTGATCCATGCCAGCGGTTTCTGGCCCCTTTCTCTGGAACATTGGCCCCATGGGGAAACAACTTCAGATTTTCAGAATGACAAGCCTGCCCCCCTAAACTCTGTTGCCGACCTTGCCCCAGGTCTGCAAACCTGGATTCAGCAAGAAGCTGCCAGGTGCTTCGATTTAGCCACGGGGCCACTGGTGCAGGCCAGCCTGATGCAGCGATCGCCCACCGACGCATTGTTGGTGTTAAATCTGCACCATATTATTTGGGACTGGTGGTCCATGGGCTGCTTTAGCCAGGAATTAGCCCACCTGTATCGCGCCCATAGCCAGGAACAATCCCCCCAGCTGCCACCGCTCTCCCTACAGTATGTGGATTATGCCTGCTGGCAACGCCATTGGCTACAAACAGACAGGCTTAACCAGCATTTGGACTATTGGCAACAACAACTGGCCCAGGCTCCAGCCTTGTTGGAATTGCCCACCGATTATCCCCGTCCCCCAGTGCAAGCATTTAACGGGTGCACCCACACGGTTCATCTGTCTCCTGCTTTAAGTGCCCAGGTGAGAGACCTGGCCCAGCAGCAGGGGGTAACCCTGTTTATGTTGTTATTAACAGTCTTTCAGATTCTGCTCCATCGCTACAGCGGTCAGCCCGATATCCTGGTGGGCACCCCCATTGCCAATCGCCAGCGTCCTGAATTGGAGTCGTTACTGGGGTTCTTTGTGAATACCCTGGTGCTGCGCACACCCATTGATGAGACCGCCACAGGTGCCGAGCTGTTGCAAACGGTGAAAGCGATGGCATTAGAGGCCTATGCCCACCAGGATGTGCCCTTTGAACAGGTGGTGAAGGCGTTGCAACCCCAACGCAGTTTGGCCTATTCCCCCATTTGCCAGGTGATGTTTGTGTTGCAAAATACTCCGCTAACAACATTGGCTTTGGATCAGGTGAGTCTGACACCGTTGTCTGTGGATGCTGCGATCGCAAAGTTTGATTTAACTCTCTCAATCCGTGAGACAGACCAGGGGCTGATGGCAACCTGGGAGTATAACCGTGATCTATTTGAAACTACCACCATTAAACGGATGGCCAGCCATTTTGAGCGCTTGTTGACTGGCCTGGTGGCAGATATATCCCAACCGGTGAGCGCTCTGCCCATGCTTAGTGAAACGGAGCGGCATCAATTGTTAGTGGACTGGAATCAGCCCGCGGTTGTGCCTCCAGAGGTAGAAGCTGCCTGCCCCTATATTCATCAGCTATTTGAAACCCAGGTCACCCGCACACCCGATGCCACCGCACTGGTGTTTGAGGGAGAAGAACTCAGCTATCGCCAGTTAAACAATCGGGCTAATCAACTGGCCCATTATCTCCGCAGCCTGGGAGTTGGCCCTGAGTCATTAGTGGGTCTCTGTATGTCGCGCTCAATAGACCTGGTGGTAGGGCTGTTGGCAATTTTGAAGGCGGGTGGGGCCTATATTCCCCTGGACCCCACCTATCCGTCCCAACGTCTGCAGTTTATGCTTCAGGACTCACAGGTGAACGTTCTGGTGACTCAAAACCAGCATCTGGAGTTGTTCTCAGACTATAACGGCAAGATAGTCTGTTTGGATAACTGTGGGCAGGATGATACATCGAAAATTGCCCAGTATCCTGCAGAGAATCTTCCCAGAAATGGGACTGCCGAGAATCTCGCCTATGTGATCTACACTTCGGGCTCCACTGGCAACCCTAAGGGAGTACTCATTCCCCATCGCAATGTTATTCGCTTATTACGGACTACCCAGGACCTTTATCACTTTAATCAACAAGACTGTTGGACCCTGTTCCATTCCTATGCCTTTGATTTTTCAGTGTGGGAAATCTGGGGGGCATTATGCCACGGTGGTCGCTTGGTGATTGTGCCCTATTGGGTGAGTCGCTCTCCCCAAGACTTTTATGATTTATTGGTGCGTCATCAGGTCACAGTGCTTAATCAAACCCCTTCAGCCTTTCAGCAATTGATGCAGGTTGATCAAGACCACGCTGTTGATTCCCTTGGGCTGCGCTACATCATTTTTGGCGGTGAGGCACTACAGGTGGAAAGTCTCCTACCCTGGTTTAATCGCCATGGTGAGGACCAGCCCCAATTAATCAACATGTATGGCATCACCGAAACAACGGTCCATGTTACCCATCAACCGTTAACGGCTGAGCACTCACAACAATCTTGCAATTCCATTGGTAAAGCCTTAGCTGACCTTCAAATTTATGTATTGGATCATGGTCTACAGCCAGTGCCCATTGGGGTGGCAGGGGAATTACACATTGGTGGTGCCGGTCTTGCTCGTGGCTATCTCAATCGACCAGAGCTAACGGCAGAGAGATTTATTGCCAACCCTTTTGGGGCAGGGAGACTGTATAAAACAGGCGACCGGGTGCGGTATCGCACCGATGGCAGTCTTGAGTATCTGGGACGGCTGGACCATCAAGTAAAAATTCGCGGTTTTCGCATCGAGCTAGGTGAAATAGAAACGGTTCTCAGTCAGCACCCGCAAGTACAACAATGTATTGTTATTTCCCAGGCCAATGCCTCTAGCGATCCCTGTCTGGTGGCCTATATGGTGCCCAATAGCGATCTAAACTCTGGCGCAACAGAGACTTATGCAACAGAGACGGGCGATATAGATACCTATGCTCTGAAAGCCTATTTGAAGGAGCATTTGCCTGACTATATGGTGCCAACAGGGATCATGTCTCTTACCGCATTTCCATTAACCGCCAATGGCAAGATCGACCGTCAGGCCCTGCCTGTATTTGATGGAGCGAGTCCCGCAGCCACCTATATTGCCCCGATTACAGAGCGACAAAAACACCTGGCCAGTCTCTTTGCTGATGTGTTATCCCGACCCATTAATACCATTGGTCTCCACGATAGCTTTTTTGACCTGGGGGGTCATTCTCTCCTTGCGGCCCAGTTAGTTGCTCGTATTCGTAGCACATTAGATCTGGAAATGCCCCTGCGCACCCTGTTTGAATCTCCTACTATAGATGCCCTGGATGCTGCTCTGGATAAGGCTGCCTACCCTTCTCGGTCTGTCCCTCCCATTACGCCTCGATCCCAGAATGACTCTCCTATCCCCCTCTCCTTTGCCCAGGAACGATTATGGTTTTTGGCTCAGCTGGAGCAGCAGGAAAATCAGGTACAACAACAGGCGGAGCCATTGGCCATTTATAACATTTTTGCAGCCGTTCGCATCAGTGGCAGACCCAATGCCGCCGCTTTGCAACAGGCCCTGGATACCCTGGTGCATCGTCACGAGAGTCTGCGTACTCGATTTCCCGTTGTTGAGGGTGTGGCCAGGCAAGTGGTTAAGCCTACAGTGCAAATTCCGTTAGTGGTTATCCCAACGTTGGAGATTCCCCTGGAGGATTGGTTGTTGCAAAGGGCACAACAACCTTTTGACCTGGAACAAGGTCCCTTACTACGGATGGCGTTAGTCAATCTCGATGACGGGGCTGCGGTGCTAGCGGTAGCAATACATCACATTATTAGCGATGGTTGGTCCATGCAGGTGCTGATTCAGGAACTTGCCCATATCTACACAGCCTATGCCCAGGGCCAACCTGCGACCCTGCCGCCGTTAAAAATTCAATATGCTGACTATGCCCTCTGGCAGCGCCAGTGGTTACAGGGGGAAGATTTAGCCACCCAGTTAAGCTACTGGCAACAACAGTTGGCCAATCTACCACCGTTGTTAGAATTGCCTACCGATCGCCCCCGTCCTGCCGTCCAAACGTTTCAGGGGCGGACCCATAGGATCAGCTTGCCGCCAGACTTAAGCCAGCAGGTGCGTGCCTTTGCCCAGCAGCAGGATGTCACCCTATTTATGCTGTTGCTAGGCACCTTCCAACTTCTGCTCCATCGCTACAGTGGGCAACGGGATATTGCAGTGGGTACCCCTGTGGCAAATCGTCAGCGGTTTGAACTGGAACCTTTGATCGGCTTTTTTGTAAATACGCTGGTGCTTCGCCTTGGTGTGGACGAAACAGATACGGTTGTTGCCTTTCTAACCAGGGTGAAACAGATGGCCCTGGAGGCTTACGACCATCAAACTGTGCCATTTGAACAGATTGTGGAAGCTCTGCAGCCTGAGCGTAGCCTGGCCTATTCTCCCCTTTTCCAAGTGATGTTTGCCCTGGATGCTGAGATTGCTCCCCTGGCTTCGTTGCCCGCTGGCCCATCGGAACTTACCCTGACGCCTCTGGCTGTGGATAGTGCGATCGCAAAATTTGACCTCACCCTGTCGATCACAGACACCACCCCTGCCCTGGTCACCCATTGGGAATACAACAGCGACCTATTTAACCCCAATACCATCGAGCGCATGGCCCAGCAATTTATCACCCTGCTGCAGGGCATGGTGACCAGGGCATCCAGCCCCATCAGTGAGCTATCCCTCCTGACGGAGCCAGAACGACACCAGCTATTGATGGAATGGAGTGGTGCCCATGGTGAATTTAATGGCATCTCCGATGCCCAGAACCGAGAGACCGGAGGCCAATTTAACGCAGGAAATTTTACTGGAAATGAAGTTCAGTCATTAAAGCCTAGAGTCCAATCTTCTTCCGCCTTCCGCCTTCCGCCTTCCGCCTTCTACCCTAGCCAAGATTTCTCAGCTAAAGTTGATACCCGAGAGACCTACGACTGTATTCATCACCTGTTTGAGGCCCAGGTGCAACGCACACCAGATGCGATCGCCGTCAGCCTGGAATCGGAACACCTGAGCTATCAAGCCTTAAACCAGCGAGCTAACCAGCTAGCACATTATCTCCAAGACTTGGGCATAGGTCCCGAAACCCTTGTGGGCATTTGTATAGACCGCTCCCTCGACATGGTAGTGGGGCTATTGGGCATCCTCAAAGCTGGCGCAGCCTACGTTCCCATCGATCCCACCAGTCCCCTAGCTCGCCTTGCCTTTATGCTACAGGATACTGGCCTATCTCTTCTGCTGACCCAGCACCATTTGCTGACGGCATTGCCAGACCACGGGGCAAAAACGGTGTGTTTAGATAGCGACTGGTCAACCATTGCCACCTGCCCCTCTACCAATCCCATCAGTCAGGTGGGTGCTGAGAATTTGGCCTATGTCATCTATACCTCCGGTTCCACTGGCCAACCTAAGGGCATTTTGATTGAGCACCAGGCCTTGATAGCCTTTACCCAAACGGCCATCACCACCTATAGTTTTTCCCCCACAGACCGGGTACTACAGTTTGCCTCCATTAGCTTTGATGCTGCTGTCGAAGAAATTTATCCCTGCTTGAGCGTCGGAGCCACCCTGGTGCTAAGAACTGAGGAAATGCTGGCTTTAGACCGATTCTGGTCCCAATGCCAGAACTGGCAAATTACCGTCCTCGATTTACCCACGGCCTACTGGCATCAACTGGTTTCCCAATTTATCCCCCAATCTTTGCAGCCTCTGCGGTTAGTCATTATTGGAGGAGAACGGGCAGACCCCAGGCAGGTTAACCATTGGCAGCAAAATGTCGGGCAGTTTCCCCAGCTGATCAATAGCTATGGCCCCACAGAAACCACCGTTGTGGCCACCACTTACAATTTTTCCACCAATAAGACTTCTGAAGGAACCCGGTTAGTCGAAGTACCCATAGGGCGACCCCTGGCCCATGTCCAAACCTATGTCCTGGACGCTCACCATCGACCGATGCCCATGGGCATTCCTGGTGAATTGTACATTGGCGGAGCCGGACTGGCCCGAGGTTATCTAAATCAGCCAGCATTAACAAAAGAGAACTTTATACCCCATCCCTTTGGCGCAGGACGACTCTATAAAACAGGCGATCGTGTGCGGTATCGCTCCGATGGCAATATTGACTATTTGGGCCGTTTGGATGACCAGGTAAAAATTCGTGGCTTTCGTATTGAGCTAGGGGAAATTGAAGCGTTGCTCCATAGCCACCCCCAGGTGCAGCAATGTGTTGTTGTTACCCAGACTGATTCCCTGGGCCACTCGACATTGATCGCCTATGTTGTTGTCCAGGATATCAGTAACGAGACAGACAATGAGACAGGTAATGAAACAAATGGAGCGATTGAGACCAGTGCCTTAAAAGACTATCTGAAACAGTCCTTACCCCCCTATATGGTCCCTCAGTTGGTAGTCCCCTTGGATACCCTGCCACTCACCCCTAACGGAAAAGTAGATCGCCATGCCTTAAGGGCTCCTGATGGGGCTTTAGCACAGTCTCTCTCCTCCCAAACCTACATTGCACCTCGCACGCCGATTGAATTGCGGCTGGCCAAAATCTGGTCAGAAATCCTGGAGATGCGCCCCATAAGTGTGCAGAGTACATTCTTTGATTTGGGCGGGCACTCCCTCCTGGCAGTTCAGCTGATGGCCAGGCTCCAGCAAGAATTTCAGGCCGATCTGCCCTTGGCTATCCTGTTCCAATCTCCCACGATTGAACAGTTGGCCATGTATCTTGAGCGGGATGGGGGGATTGATAGCGTTTCAGAGACGGTTCTAGTTCCGATTCAGGCACAAGGGAACAAAACACCGCTGTTCTGTATCCACCCCATCGGTGGAAATGTTTTTTGCTATGCCGCCCTGAGTCAGCAGCTAGGGGCAGACTATCCCCTGTACGGCCTCCAATCCCTGGGGCTGATGGGGCAACAGCAACCGTTGACCACCATTGAGGCCATGGCAGCAACGTACTGCGAAGAAATTAGAACGGTTCAGCCCCATGGCCCCTATCATCTGGCGGGCTGGTCCATGGGGGGCGTTGTTGCTTATGAAATGGCGCAGCAGCTTAGCCAGCAAGGGGAAACGGTAGCGTTATTAGGTTTGATTGATAGTTACCTCTACTGTCCAAATATAGTCACTGATGGGGAAAATGACCCAATGGATCACCCAGAATTCAATCAGGGGTTGTTGTTGATGGAGCTACTCAAAGACTTGGCTGGACAGATGGGGCAACCCTTACCGTCCCCATTACAAATCCTTCAAACTTCTCCCATGTCCCTTGCCCAGGCATTTGAGCTCAGCCAGCAGCACCAGCTTCTGCCTCCCGGTGTGACGTTTCACCGTTTAGAGCATCTTTGGCAGGTATTTCAGGCTAATGTGCTGGCCCTACACCAATATCGTCCCCAGTCCTATGGTGGATCAGCATTACTCATCAGTGCTGGTGAATCTGTGACACAGGCTTCGGATAAAATCTCGGAGCGCGTCCGAAATTCAGCTAGTCTGAGCTGGGAACAGATCCGTTGGGAGCAAATTATCCAAGGGGATTTCAAACAATTTACTATTTCTGGAGATCACTTTAGTCTCTTGAGAGAAGCCGATCAGATAACTCCAATCACCCATTACCTGAAGTCCTATATTTCGCTTTAACCCCCATGTCACAGCTCAATTTCTTGCAAATTAATTATGAGGTCTGAATCGTGAATCTTCCCTGTAATCCGTGCCTAAAATTTAAGACGTTTGGCATACGTATATCTAGCAAATACAAGTACCCCTAGGTTAACAATATGAGCAGGCCAAGGCATGGGACGCAGAATGTCCAAAATCAGAACAATTCGGCTTTCGGAGGCATTGTTATGAACCTGATGTACATGGGTATCATCGAAGAGAATACTGTTGCCCTTTTGCCAGGTGTGGGGCTGATCTTTGATGTAAATTGTTGGCGGATTTATATCGGGAACGATTAAAGGCAGATGATAACGTAAATATCCTCGGGAAGGGCCTTCGTGGGCGGGAATACTTTTCCCTGGATCCAAAATGGAGAACATAGCCTGTACTAGCCCCGGCACTTGATGGATTACTTCCACGGTTTTAGGACATCGTTGTCGATTTTTCAGTGGCTTTTCTCCTAAGGAGAATAAAATAAAGGTCCGCCAACTTTTTTGAGGATCACTCCCTTGGGAGATGGTGGTTTGATATTGATCAACCTCATGATATTTAGGTATTTGGCTCTGATCTGGCAACAAATCTAAAAGCTCTGCATAAATCTCATTAAGCGCATTATCTACAATTCTTAATTCGGGGCAGGTTTGATCAATATTAAAGAAAACAGGACGACTGTCTCCCCCTATAAATAAATCGAAATATCGATTTACCAGCTCAGTTAATCTCAGTCGAGAGAGAGTCGTATGCACAGTATAATAAAACCTTTTCATTTGATAAATCCTTGCTAGGAAAACATTAGAGACAACCCATGGGCATATCAATGGTTCAAACGATTCAAAAGGGAAACGAAACTAAGATTTTGGTAGTCCTACTGGCCAGTATCTTAATGGACTTTCTGGGCTTTGGCATCGTGCTTCCCCTGTTGCCTTTCTATGCCCAATCCCTGGATGCGTCTCCATTGGCAATCAGCATTTTGCTGGGGTTATTTCCTATGATGTTGACCTTTGCACCCACCTTATGGGGCAGTTTGAGCGATCGCATCGGCCGTCGTCCGGCGTTTCTTTTCAACATTGCGGGGACAACTTTATCCTTTTTGTGGCTTAGCTTTGCTAACACTTTATGGATGTTGTTTATGGCCCGTATTCTAGGGGGCTTGAGCAGTGCCAGCATGGTGATTGCTCAAGCCTATG
>NZ_QXHD01000004.1:4918538-4930843 GCF_011009555.1 Adonisia turfae CCMR0081
TCAGCTAGAAGAGTTACAAAACGGTACTCGCCCCGAACAAATAATGGCTCAGCAAGCACTGGTGCAACAGTTGGACGCCAGCATTGCAGATTTAGATGTGACCATCTCCAAAAGCACATTACAGGCTCCGTTTGCCGGTGTAATTTCTGCTAAACAGGTAGACGAAGGTACCGTAGTCGGTGCTGGTCAGTCGGTCATACGTCTTTTAGAAAATGCAATACCTGAAGCCAGGGTAGGTATGCCCGTCAGTGCTATTGATCAGTTAAATATCGGTGATGAGAAAACAGTGTATCTGGGTGAACGCCCATATTCGGCGACAGTATCGTCGATTTTACCCGAGGTTGATGCGCAAACACGCACACAAACAGTTGTGCTGGCATTGGAATCTGCAGCTGCTAGCCAAGCAAATACTGGACAAACCGTGCGGGTGAATTTGCAAGCGTCAATTCCCACAGACGGCATGTGGTTACCCACAGAAGCCCTAACCCAGGGAATTCGGGGTTTGTGGACCTGCTATGTGTTAGTTCCAGATGAAAATTCTGACGGAGGATACTATACAGTGCAATCCCAATCCGTAGAGGTTGTATATCAAGATAGCGATCGCATCCTAGTCCGCGGCACCCTCCAACCCAATGACATGGTCGTCGCCAGTGGTCCCCATCGCCTGGTTCCAGGCCAATTAGTCACTCCAGTCCAACCATAAAACTCCCATAGGGATGCACAGTTGTGCGCTCAATGCAGGATTGATATCTCGTAGGGCACACGACAGTGCGCCCCTCCCCATTAACCTTAGGAACCTGCCACCATGGTTAGACCGTTTTACCGCAACATCCGGCTGCTAATCCTCACCATTGTGATGGTCGTAGTGTGGGGTTTTGTATCCTTCCAGGCCCTGCCACGACAAGAAGATCCTGAACTGGTCTCCCGTATCGCCGCCGTCCAGACAGCGTATCCCGGAGCCAATGCCGAACGTGTGGAGGCTCTAGTCACAGAAGTGATTGAAGCAGAACTATCGGAACTCGAAGAAATCGATGTTCTCTCGTCTGACTCACGGGTAGGATTCTCAACCGTGACTGTTGAGCTAAGTGAATCAATTATCGACGCTCAGCCGGTATGGTCCAAGGTGCGAGATGAATTGGATGACGCAGCCATACAATTACCCGCTGGCACCAGTGAACCCGAGCTAGACGAGGCTTTTGTCAAAGCTTACACAATGATTGCCTCCCTTACCTGGCAGTTACCGACAGACCCAAACTATGCAATTTTGCGGCGCTACAGTGAAGAACTGGCGCTACGCCTGAGGGGAATGACTGGGACAGAAGAAGTGGAACTATTTGGCGACCCTGTAGAAGAAATTGTAGTAGAGGTCAATGCCCCCAGTCTGACAGCAGTGGGTCTGTCTCCCCAAGATTTAGCCAATCGCATTCAAACCAGTGATGCCAAGATCACCGCAGGCCAGTTTCGTAGCGACGAACAGAATTTAGCCATTGAGGTAGAAGGAGAGTTAGAAACTCTAGACCAAATTCGCCAGATTGCTATTCAAACTGACGATGGTCGCTTTACTCGCCTCAGCGACATTGCCCAGGTATATCGAGGCATACAACAACCGGTAACAGATTTATCGCTTGTGAGTGGCAAGCCTGCCATCGTTGCTGGAGTGATGATGGAGTCGGGCATACGCATTGATGTCTGGGCTGAGAGCGTGCGTGCAGTACTGGCAGACTTTGAAGCTCAGTTGCCCCAGGGGGTGAGCCTGGATATTGTCTTTGACCAAAGTAACTATGTAGAAAAGAGAATCAGAAAGCTGTTAGGAAACCTGATACTGGGTGCCCTGCTGGTGGTAGGGGTTACTTTGTTCACCATGGGCTGGCGTTCGGCTTTGGTAGTAGGTACGGCTCTGCCCATCACCACCATGGCAGTCTTTGGCTGGATGACAGTGTTTGGAGTACCCATTCACCAGATGTCGGTAACCGGACTGATCATTGCCCTGGGGTTACTGATTGACAATGCCATTATTGCGGTAGATGAAATCCAAATGGAGCTACAGCACGGCCATCGCCCCATTGATGCTGTGGCAAAAACGGTTGACTACCTTAAGGTACCGCTGTTTGCATCTACCGTGACTACGGTCATGACGTTTTTACCCATTTATCTATTGCCAGGGGCAGCGGGAGAGTTTGTTGGCAGCATTGCCCTGGGGGTGATTGTGTCTTTAATTTCATCGTTGGTGCTATCGCTAACAGTGATTTCAGCCCTAGCCGCAAGAGTTTTAGGACGTAGTCAAACTAAGGCACATCAGCTGCAAGATCCGACTCAAACTGGCCCTGTTAAGTCACTACAGAGATTTTTGTTACGGCCTGGTAGCTGGTGGGCAGATGGATTCTCCTCACCATTGTTAGCTCGTCCGTATCGCAAGTCACTACAGTTGACAATGAAACATCCTTTGCTTGCGATCGCACTCTCCCTCACCATCCCCCTCATCGGCTTTATCTCCGCCTCCACCCTAGACCAGCAGTTTTTTCCCGCAGGTGACCGTGACCAGCTCCAGGTAGAAGTGGAGTTTGCCCCCCAAACTGCTATTGGGCAAACCCGTGGGCAAATGTTGCAGGCTCGCCAGGTCATGTTGGAAAATTCCAATATCGACGAAGTGCATTGGTTCATTGGAGAAAGTGCGCCTAAGTTCTATTACAACTTTACGGGCAACCGGCGTAACCAGGCCCAATATGCCCAGGCCATGGTACAGCTCAACACCAATCGAGACCTGGCATCCATTGTGAAAAACCTCCAAGAGCAACTAGACAATGCTTTTCCGGCAGCCCGCGTCTTGGTCAAACAACTGGAACAGGGGCCACCCTTTGATGCCCCTATCGAACTGCGACTTTACGGACCCAACATCGAAGAACTACGGCAACTGGGTGTACAGGCCCGACAAATTCTTATCAGTGTTCCCGATGTTGTTTATGTACGAGATGATTTAACAGAAGCGCTACCCAAACTAGGGCTGAGGATTGATGAAGAACAGGCTCAACAGACAGGTTTGAACAATACGGCCATTGCACAGCAGCTAGAAGCCTACTTAGAAGGTAGCGTTGGCGGCTCAATTCTAGAAGCGACTGAAAACCTGCCAGTGCGAGTACGGGTTGCCAATAGCGACCGGGCAGACCTCAGTCAAATTGCCTCTTTAGACTTGCGTGGAACAGGCAACCGGGCATCCACTGCTGCTCTAGGAGACTTCAGGTTAGTACCTGAGCTAGCCAAGATCGCCCGCAGAAATGAACAGCGGGTGAATATTGTGCAGGGCTTTATTACTGCTGGAGTGTTGCCCTCAGTGGTGCAACAGGCCTTTGAGGAGAAACTGGCCGAAGCCAACTTCGAATTACCGGCTGGCTATTGGTTCGAGTTTGGCGGAGAAAAAGCTGAACAAAGTCAGGCCCAAGGCAACTTACTACTCTATGTACCTTTGCTAGCACTGGTCATGGTAATTTCTCTGGTGTTATCCTTGGGTTCATTTCGCCAGGCCGGTATCGTCGCAATGGTGGGGATTGGCTCTGTTGGTATGGCCCTATTTTCACTCAAAGTATTTGGGGCTGTGATGGGCTTTATGGCCATTGTTGGCAGTATGGGGCTGGTGGGTATTGCCATTAATGACACGGTCATTGTTCTCTCTGCACTCAATGGGGATAACAGAGCCAAACTAGGGGATCGTCAGGCCATTGCCACAGTCGTAAATAAGGCCACACGGCACGTAATCACAACAACCATTACGACAATTGCGGGTTTTGTGCCGCTAATCATCAGTGGGGGATTGTTTTGGCGGCCACTGGCCATTGCGATCGCAGGCGGCATAACCGGTTCGTCCATCATGGCACTATATTTTGTCCCTGCCGTTTACAGTCTGATTTATCGCTCAAAATACACACATGAACGGAGAAATAAATCTGCCCACGACTTTGAAACTGGGAGCTTGTAATTTATACATTAGTCTTAAGACACCGCAAGAGTCCCCTCAATGGGGCCCGAAATCGCTTGCCAAGCACCAATACCACCCATCAGTTCAGCAACATTTTGATAGCCCACACCACGTAGCTTAGTAGCAGCGCTGGATGTAACCTCGTTAGTTTCACCATAAACGTAGATATCGCGATCGCTTTCAAGACTTACAGAAACACGAGCAACAAGTTCATCCACAGGCATAGAAATGGCCCCTAAGATGCGTTTTTCATTAAAAAGCCGCCTGCTTCTAACATCAATAATAGTGAGAGCAGGCTCGCCCCAATCTAAACGATCCTTCAGATCAAATACCGTTGAAATCGGCTTGAGGGGCTGCGGGGTGGGAAAAAATGCAGAAGGCATGGGTTAAACAGCAAAGGATGCTGGCACGAGAAGCAACCCCTCAAGTGTAACGAAATCTAAATTTAAGTCAATTTAGATTTTATAAAGTTGACATTTTCAATTAAATACAATCCACTTTTACAAATTTTTAGTGTGGCTGTTTACCTAATAATCATTGACCTAAATATATATGTGCCAATTTTTATACACACAAGTGTGAATGAGCAATAAAAAATCATATATACCCAAACCTATATCCAAAAGAACTT
Source organism: Adonisia turfae CCMR0081 (assembly GCF_011009555.1). Taxonomy (GTDB): domain Bacteria; phylum Cyanobacteriota; class Cyanobacteriia; order Phormidesmidales; family Phormidesmidaceae; genus Leptothoe; species Leptothoe turfae. The sequence goes on from NZ_QXHD01000004.1 coordinate 4,923,140, forward strand.
ACACCCCATCAGCCAGAGGTTTGTAGCTTCATTTACACCAGCTATGAAGCATTAATGTAGAATGAAAGCTAAAGAAAATATTAAACAAACCAGTTTTAAATACCCCAATGATAAAAAAAATATCCTAGCAATAACAGAGCAAACAGTATGGATGCTTCAACGCTAAGGTTACTTTGGTCCGTAATCTTAGAAAACTCACCAGAGAATATTTCTAACCTTCCTGAGGCTCTTTTTGTTAGACACTTACTTGAGCAGATTCAAGACCGAGTTTATTTAAGTATTGATGAGCAAAATGCAATGCAATCTTACTTGCAAGCCAAACGAGGGTTAATTCTTGAAATGATTCAAGGATAGGTTGTACCGGTGCATAGGATTCTAAGCAGGCATGTAAGCGCCCTAATGCGGTCACACTACATAATGCCTAGCTGAGACAAGATGCTTTTACCAGTAAGCAATTCGGTAATAATGCCGATGGTAAAGCCTAGCATTGCCAGACGACCATTCCAGCGCTCAGCAATCCGGGTAAAACCATATTTTGCCTCTTGATTTTTCATGCCCCAACCCTCTGAAAAGTCAGCAGCTCATCGGTAACAAACGATGAGTAATTTTGGTATTTCTATGGTAACGCTGGCTGAAGGGAAGTGTTCTAAGAAGCAAACAGTAAAAACGGCTTTGCTTCATAACAATTCTGCTAAGAAGCAAAGCCATGCTTATACTATGGTTTCTACGCTGGCTGAGATTGAGCTTTCTGCTGCAAAAGATTAATGATTTCAGCCTTTTCTAAAAGCCCAACTAAGGCACCATTTTCTCGGGTAACTGCCAGTGCTTGAGTTCCCTGAGCCTCCAGTTGACGAATAACATCTAACAGAGGCTGATTAGCTTGAACCTTGATTTCTTGCGCAACGGGTTTCAGAAAGTCACGCACCGGATGATCGCTCCATTGATCTGATGGAACTATTTTAAGTACATCCAAATCGATCGTCCCAGCTAGCTGGTTATTTGCAGATTCCACAAGAAAACGCTGCCATCGACTGTTACCACTTGCCAACAGTGTCGTATCTGCTAGCTCACGAAGCGTATCACTTTCATGGACAATGGGACTATTTTCAAGAACTACATCGGCGGCTGTCAAGCCAGATAATGCCTCTTGAACAGTTGCCGATTGTGCAGACTGGCCAGCATTTTGCAAAATGAACCAACCAATAATTAACGTCCAAAAACTACCAGCATTAGACAGCCCTAGAACAGCAAGGATACCTAGCATAATGGCTGACCAGCCAATCATTTGCCCCGCGCGACTGGCCCAGCGAATCCCACGGTAGCGATTGCCAGAAATTTTCCAAACAACAGCCTTCAGAACATTACCACCGTCCAAAGGTAAACCTGGAATCATATTGAAGGTCGCAAGGATCAAATTAATATAGGCTAGCAAGCTAGTCACTGCAGCGACTGGCCCAGTCACAAGACCACTACTAGCTAGGAGGGTTAGCAAAACAAACAGTACTAAACTCACAAGGGGACCAGCTACAGCAATCCAAAAGGCCCCAGAGGGTGTTTTTGCTTCATCATCTAAGCTTGCTAAGCCACCAAACAAGAAAAGTGTGATGGAGTTGACCTTGATACCTTGCTGTTGAGCAACGAAACTATGCCCCAACTCATGGAGTAAAACAGAAGCAAATAAGAGAGTGCCTGCGATCAATCCTAGAATTAGAGCCATTCCTCCCAGCCAGGGAAACTGAGCAGCTAGACCACTGCCAAAATTTAGAGTGGTGAGGGCCAACACAAAAAACCAGGAAATATTGATAAAGAAGGGAATACCAAACAGATTCCCAATGCGAAGATTACCGTTCATATCGGTCTCCTTTCAATAACTTGGAACTGGATAATGCGGCTCTTCGATACAGTTTGAAACCGTTGTGAGGACTATTTCCAGTTCACCCTCAGTGTAACGAACTGTAAACATTGTTTTATCATCCGTTAGGGGGTAATAGCCGTCCGGTCATGAGTTCGGTCCAGGCAGTAATTACAAGAGTCCTTCTAGAACAGCTCTAACCACACGATAGTCAGAATCCTGTTGCAGCTTGTCTAACATCGCTTGAGCTTCAGGTCCACCAAGGTGTCTCAAAGTCCTAGCAGCACTTGTTCGAACCAAGCCATTATCGTCGGTTGCCGCTGCCAGGGCAAGATTCAACGCTTCTGAAAGTTTATAGGTTTCCTTAAGTCTTCTCAGCTGAGTTAACGCGGCCATTCTGACGGTAAGATCTTCCCCTTGAATTCCTAATCGACATAATTTCAGGAGAACCTCAGGATCATCCAAATCTTCTAAAGCACCAAAAATGCTCTGCCGTACCAACCAGTTTGAATTCTGTTCAAACACAGCTATGAGATGAGGAAGTGCTTGGGCTCCAAATTTGGCGAGTGAATTAGAGGCTTCGGCAACAACATTATGATCGGTTTCATTGTTAAGTATGCTAAGCAGGGCTTCAAACGCTTCATTATTTCGCTTATGTCCCAGTCCCATTGCCACAAAGGAGCGTACGAGAAATTTACCATCATTCATTCGTTGCTTTAGCAGCGGCACAACGGCGGCAGGCTCATGATGATGAAGTTCAGCAATGGCTTTCATCCGCAATTGCGGGTTGGGGCTGTCAAGGAAGGCTTGAATCTGAGGAAAGTTCATGGATTTTTTTGAGGTGGGTATATGACCACCTTACATTTCTTTACAAAAAGACAACGAGATATTGAAGAGTTGGAAACGTCAATGTGGTTCTTTTGCCGTTGCTGAATGAGGGGATAAATTGACACTTTTCAGGTTAAATTTTCCCGAGGAGCAGCAACGTCGTTCTTTTATGGGAGAAAAGGCTCAGGATAACCATCGGCCATCGCTACATCAGGTAGCTGGTACCAGGGAACTTCAGGGTAGGCATGATGCTCCCTGTGATAGCTAAAATGATAGCAAGTTAGCAAGGAGAAAAGCACTGGATAGTAGTAACTTCGAGTCTGATGAACATTGTTGTTGCTTTGGTCATCATCATGATGATGAGGCAAAAATATACCAAACGTAAATAGCTGCAATGAGCTGAGAATCCAGGGAACAAGCCAAAACAAAATAAGATTTTGACTATTAATCTTGGCAAGAAATACTAAAGAAACTGTTGTCAGGACAATGCCAGTTACTACAACAGCTAGATTACGAGGAGTCAAATAATTCCTCATAAAGCTACCATACCAGCGTATAAAGTACCGAATCAAATGGCCATCGGGCTTTGAGTAAAAATCAGGATCCCGTGTTTGGGCTGGGTAAGCATGATGCTGCCAGTGCAGTTTGCGACAGGTTTGGTAGGGCAAAAAACCATATAGACCTAAGGCCAGGCGACCAACCCAACGATTTCTAGATGGGTCACCGGGAAAGACATTGCCGTGGATAGCATCATGGGCAATAACAAACAGTCCCGTGTGCAAGAATGTTCTCGACAAGATCCAAAAGACCAAGAGTATTGGGGAATAATTGGTAGAATGTTGTGGGAGGAGAACTATTAGGCTGATGAGCCAAGTGATCGCGATCGCAAGCGCAATCATCAATCCCATCCAGTTCGACCTCAGCATCTGTAGTTTGTTACAAAATTTAATACATAACATCAAATACACTTAACTTTTATTGCAAGAGATTGCACTTCTTGTCGAGCCAAGTAATGGTGTAGGTAGGTACTTGTTGATTTAATGCCCGCTCTCTGCTCGATTAATCCCATGCAGTCCAAACTTTCTTTAGCCCCCCGCTACACCCTGGACGATGAGTCTGCTTGGCTTATCGGCATCGACCCAGTGCGTCGCTATTGGATCAAGGTTGACGGTGAAACAACCATAAAAATCACAATTCCAGGACTATTGATTCCCTCACTGGAAACTCTGAAGGAAGCCATTCAAAGTTTTCGCTCATTACCCGTTGGCGCAACACTGACACTACCAACGTTTACGAGGGAGCGACTCACCATCCACTATCTGACAAGTAATCTCTACGCTATCCCACACCCTGTTAACGGTGCCTTAGCTTGGCATTTATTTGATCGTGAAACAGTTGAAGCTTTTTTATTGACAGCCCACCCAGACTGGCGGTGTGCGCCCCAAGACATTGCCCTGGGGCGTGATACCCTGATCCAATCATGGGAGCTATCCAGCGTTGCTTAAATTAACTCTCAGGTCGCAACTTTAAAAGCTCCTCTAAAGTTGCAACAAGGTTGATACGAACTGACTCGATTTTGTTATCTGCTGCCAAAATGAAGCGCCAGGTAACATTCACCTTAAAAACCAGCGCTGTGACTTTACCGCGAACGTCAACTTGCAGACGTTCACTGTCCAATTGACATGTTTCAGCACCCAACAGAGAAACTGACATTCCATCCGCCTCTTTAACCAAATAATCTCTTATTTGAGTTGGCCCGATAACAGGGGCCTCGAAAGGCGGATAAAGACTCCCTTCAACAGTAAAGAGATTAGCAACCTGCTGATACTCACCGCGATTAAACAGTGTAAAGTACCGCAAAACCACTTCAGATTGGTTATCTAACCCAGTAGCATCTGCAAGTTGCTGGTCGATCAGGTGTATCGTTGCCATCTTGGTCAACCCTCTAAGCAAATGAGTCGTAACCCATATTGACAACAATCTGACGCAAGACCGTAATCTGTTGACCAAAGTCTAAGGCAACAATGCGATTGTACATATCATTGGCATTGCGAGAAAGTACGTAATTGGTCGGTACTCCAATCACATCTCCTGAGCGCATGAGTTCTGCCAACTGGTACCAGAAAGCAAGCTTAGTGTTATTAGTTAGTACACCATAGGCTTGGGTCATGGATGTCTTACGTTGAGCAATCAAATCTTGCATAAAAGCCATTTGACCGTCAGGCCCCAATGCCTTCACCTGACTGAGCAAGCCTTCAGCAAATTGCAGACGGGCAGCCCCTGTGGCAGCTGGCGTAACAGAACCATTCCCCATCGCCTTATAAATAAACCAAAGTACACCAAGCTTCTCATCCGTAGATAAGCGCTTAAATGCAGCAACAGTCGCTGGAACAGCATCCAATAAACTAACAGACTGACTAGAAAAAGTGCTTGTAGTAAATGTCATGATTGAATAATTCCTTAGTTAATGTATGACAATTGGGAAAATCAATGATGTCTTTAAAAGCCCATGAAGACTGGTACACAACTATCAAATAGACCATTGACAACAACATCAAAAGTCCACAGATAAATCGGCGCTTAATACCGTCTGCTTAATGAGGGAACAAAACCTAAACAAAGTACTCGGCAAAAGCTGTAAACAAAATGAGAACAAAGCCACAATTCCGGCCAGTGGATCATCAAATTATTCAGCCTATCTATTAAAGCTAAACCGCTGTTCTTGTAAGTCGTCTAGCCTAATTACAAAGTTACTCAAACAGGACCTTGGATGTTAATGCAATTTGTAGACTTCATGGAACTGCTTCCTAACTTTCTATAGAAAGTGTAACGCAATGTAAACAATCATTGCCACACTCTCGGCAGATTAATCCATAGAAAACATCTATGGTTAGTCAGCACTGAACTCAACCCAATCCAAAACCTTATGCCCTATCCCTGGGCAGTCTAGGGCCTTTTGCTATCAGCCGCTGACAAGAGCTAATGCCCGCTCCCGCTGAACTGTTACCTGGCCATCATCATTTACATCAAGAACAGCCGTTTCACCGGCACGAATGTCACCAGCCAGAAGAGCTTCAGCCAAGCTGTCTTCCACCAAACGAGTAATCGCCCGTCTTAGGGGACGTGCACCGTAGCTCGGGTCGTATCCTTCCACAACAAGTTTGTCCTTGAAGGCCTCGGTGACCTCAATCTTAATTGCCTGTTCAACTAAGCGCTTGGCCACATCCTGTAGCAAGATATCCGCAATTTGTTTGACCTCACTACGCTGAAGCTGATGGAAGACAATAATCTCATCCAGACGGTTGAGAAACTCAGGTCGGAAAGAGGATTTAAGAGCATCATTGACCTGCTCACGGGTGCGCGTATATTGGGCCGTAGCCAGATCTCCATCAATCATGTCAAAACCAATACCCGTACCCTGCTTCTCAATGGCACGGGAGCCAATATTTGAAGTCATGATAATGACAGTGTTTTTGAAATCCACGACACGACCTTGAGAGTCAGTTAATCGGCCATCATCTAACAGCTGCAGCAACAGATTGAAAACATCTGGATGGGCCTTCTCAATCTCGTCAAATAGGACCACTGTGTAGGGCTTACGTCGCACAGCCTCTGTCAGCTGACCACCATCGCCATAGCCCACATATCCTGGAGGGGAGCCAATCAGTTTAGCGACTGATTGGGACTCCATATATTCCGACATATCCAAGCGGATAATGGCATCCTCAGCACCAAACACACTATCAGCCAAGGCCTTAGTCAATTCAGTTTTACCGACACCAGTAGGGCCACAGAAAATAAAGCTCGCAATGGGTCGCTGCTCACTGCTTAAGCCAACCCTGGCCCGCCGAATAGCCTTAGCAACAGCATTCACTGCGTTTTCTTGACCAATGATGCGCTGATGTAGGGTTTCTTCCAGCTTCATTAACATGGCAGACTCAGATTTAGTAATCCGGTTAGCTGGAACACCTGTCCACGAGGCCACTACCTGCGCAATATCCTCCACTGTCACCACAGGGCGTGTATCTGTAGCAGCTCTGTTCTCATTAAGATTTTGCAGTTTAGCTTCCAGTTCCAGTTCCTGATCCCGTAACTCACTAGCCCGATCAAATTCCTGAGCTTTTACCGCAGCATCTTTATCCCAGATAATTTTACGAAGAGACTGCTTAAGTTCTTTGGCTAAAGACGTCTGAGAATGACGCAGATGCACACAGGAACCCGCTTCATCAATTAAATCAATCGCCTTGTCGGGTAAATAGCGATCTGCGATATAACGATTTGACAATTTTGCAGCAGCCACCAGAGCATCATCGGAAATGAGCAAATTGTGATGTTGCTCATAGCTAGATCGCACTCCTTTCAGAATCTCAATCGTCTCCTCAACGCTAGGTTCATTAACCATTACAGGTTGAAAGCGTCGCTCTAAAGCTGCATCTTTCTCAATGTACTTGCGATATTCGTCGAGGGTAGTGGCACCGATACACTGCAGTTCACCTCGGGCCAAAGCCGGCTTAAGCATGTTGGCTGCATCCATGCCACCTTCCATGCCACCTGTTCCCACCAGGGTATGAATTTCATCGATGAGAAAAATGATATTGCCAGCCTTGTTAACCTCAGCCACAATCTGCTTGAGGCGTTCTTCAAAGTCTCCGCGAAATCGAGTGCCCGCTACTAATGAGTTAATGTCTAGACTCAACACCCGCTGGTCGAGAAGCAATTCCGGCACATCTTGGTTGATAATCCGTTGAGCCAATCCCTCAGCAATCGCTGTTTTACCCACACCAGGCTCACCAATAAGTACTGGGTTATTTTTGCTACGACGACCTAGAATCTGAACAACGCGCTCAATCTCCTGACTGCGGCCAACAACCGGGTCAATTTTGCCCTCGGCAGCTAATTTCGTCAGGTCAGTGGCAAACTCTTCCAACGCTTTTCCCTTAAAGCCACTAGCGTCTCGACTACCGGCAGTGGGTACAGGCATCCGTTCACCCACTGCTCGAATAATTGCGATACGGAGCTTGACC
>NZ_QXHD01000004.1:4930853-5041592 GCF_011009555.1 Adonisia turfae CCMR0081
ACGCCGAAGTTGACCAGGCAGGGTTGGTTGTTGGTGCGATCGCAACTTGGATCAATCCGTGGATGGGCAGAAAAAGCTTCCCCCGGTTTGAGCACACCGTCTAAGTAATCCAGACCCAGGGTGTCTAATGTCTCAGGATTGAGTCGATGGGGTTCCGCTGCTTCCCATAGGGCCAGCAATTTTTCGCCCCAATAAATCACATTGGTATTGGCGATGTTCTTGAGGCGTAAATCAAAGGCATTGGCCATGGGACCACCGGGTTTTTGGGTACCAAATACACCGCGATAGAGAGGTTTTCCAGCAGCTCGTTCTTTGACATAACCCTCGGTACGTACAAAGCGATTGCGAAAATAGGCTTTGCCTTGGGCAATAGAGATGGCCGTAATCATGCCATCGCCATCGAAAGGATGGTGTACAGGATAACCGTTAACATCGAGTAATCCTGGGCCATTCCGAAAGAGTGTTCCTTCTAGTTCAGCGGGAATGGTGCCATCAATGTCTTCAATTGCATAGGCATACTCATTGGGCTGTGAACGATAGCCGCTACGCCAATCGTCCATGTCAAAGCTAGTGGAAGCACTGGGAGATGAGAGAGTCTGCATAGGAAGAGGTAATTGATGTGATTCGGGTATGAATTGTGAATGTGTAAGGCCTGCGTGTGATGTTAATCACCACCTAATTGGCTAGCGCGTTATGACGATGTAAGTACCGGTTCTGGAGCCGCTGAATCTTTGTCAGCAGCGTCTTCCCCATCGGCCTCAGATAATTCCATGTCTGACGATGCAGACGTGCTAGGGAGCAAAAATAGTAGTGGCAGTGGTAATAACGTCGTGAGACTGGTAATGGTTACGAGCAGCCACAAATTCTCAAAATCTGTCTCAGTCACATGCAACCAATGGGTTAAGAGGGCACCTAGCTCATGGGAAACAAGACCGGCCAGATTGACAATCGACATTAGCAGCGCAAAGAGGGTGGCTTCTACACCAGCGGGGCATAGTCTTGCTGACAAGACCAGCACAGGCATAAACGCAATTTGGCCCATGATGGTAAGAATTGCGCTATCGCCAAGACTAAACCAGTGATCGTCAATACCGATGCTGCGATTCGCATGGGTCACCAAAAGCAATGTGGTCATGCCCCCCAACGCTGCTAGAACGGTAGACCAAGCAAAAATTGTCCGAAATGGAACGGCTTTGAGAAAGCGCTGAAAAATAGCGATACCTACCAGGGCTGCCAGACTGGTGACTAGGCGGACTCGTCCTAGAAATTCAGGCTCGAACCCTAAATCGTTAGTGGTGAAAAAGAAAAAAGCTGAATCAGCACTGGGGGTGGACTGCCAGAGAAACAGAAATAAAGCAGGCATCCAAATGACCCGTTGGCTAAAGGCTGCCTTTAGCTGTTTGACCTGACTCCATACCGTTTGAAAGTTTGCTTTTTCTTGGGCCGGTTCCTCTGCAATCAGCCAGGCGACGACGGAGACAATTAGGGGAAATGTGGCGGTTACCGCAAAAACTACGCGGGTACTTGTTTGCTCCAATAATAATCCGCCCAGGTAGGCCGTTAGTACCCCCCCTAGGGCAGACGCCCCCCAGCACAGTGACTGGAGGGTGCCAACTTCGCTCTGGGATTCTTGACGGGCACGCTCGACCACTAAGGAATCCACAATCACGTCTGCGATCGCAACAGACAGCGAACTGAGCAAGATCATCGTGGTCGCTAGCCAAGCGGTATTAGCGAGGGTTGCCAAGGTCAGCCAAGCCGCTGTACCCATCACGCCCGATAAGACTAGATAGGGGCGTCTGCGATAGCCAATGATAGGTAAGCCATCAGATAAGAATCCGAATAGGGGCTTAATGGTCCAAGGTAAGCTAGCGATTCCGGTGAGTGCTGCAACTTCTGCAGGGCTCAGACCTAAATCATCCTTAAGAAAAAAACTAATTGCTAACCGAGCCAGACCTAAGATGCCTTGCACAAAGTACACCAGCAAGATAGCGGTTAACTCAGTAGTCAGGGGCCGACCTAGTAAAATGCGTTTTTCCAAAAATTGCTTAATACCCTGCGAGTCGGCAGCTGCAGTCATGGACGACAAAAACCTTTAAGAAATGTCAATTAATTGTAATCATAACGATTCTCCTGCGATTGCCCCAGCTCATTGGCTAATAATCCAAAAATTAGGCAAAAAAATGGGGGCGATGATTTGCCCCCTAAGCCCTGAAATTAATTGAGAAAAAGCGGATCAAATGCTATTGACTATGACTTATCGCGTGTATCTAGAGCGTCGAGACGATATTGCTGGATAGTCGTGTCAGTTAGTGAGCCGCTGCTTTTTGTGCGTAGATTTAGCTCATCTAGGCGACGCTGCTGAAGCGTAGTATTAACCAAAGAATCACTGCTCTTCGTGCGCTGATCCAACGCATCTAACCGACGCTGCTGAAGAGTGGTGTCTACTAAAGAATCATGAGTAGGACTTTTAGCTTCAACAGCAGGTGTAATAGCAGCAGCAGCTAATAGAACTGATAAACCAGAAAGTACGAAGCGTTTCATAGTGTGTCCTCCAAAGAAAGGAAGTTTTTAATGCTTTCTTATCTGTGATTTTGGACAACACATCTGAATAGCCTCTGATAGAAGTCTGAGAGCTTTTAAAAAAAGAATGATAGTTGGCTGAGCAAAGAATGTGATTTAAATCACATTCTTTGCCGGATCACTCAAGGATACGAACAGCTACCGTACTAGCTTTAAACGTGTAGATTTTGCCTTCTAATTCAATGGGGGTGCCAATTTTAATTCTGCTATTGCCTAAGACAGGACCATCCTTGGTAATCTCGGCGGTTCCTGTCAGAGTGATCAACATATCAGCCGTAAATCCTAGTTCAGGTCTTGGATCAGGAAACGATTTCACTGAGCCATCAGGTTGGGGGACGGCAGTGCTACGGGGCAGAGCTTGCACATCTTTGACGGTAACTTGGCCGTAGGGTTGATTGCGAATAATGATTTTGGTAGTGCCTTCAGCCTTCAGGTCGTCTAGAAACTGTTCAGGATTGAGAACAGTCAAACCTCGAGTCATCACATCGACTTCGACCTCCTGATTAACAGCTCCAACTGGGGCCACCGAACCTGAGGCACCAGGGTAGAAAAATATGGCAACTGCCACCATTAGAATAATCAGTCCTGCTCCAATATCTAGGAGACTGATTTTGCCAAATAAGCGGCCTTTAGAATCCAAAATAGCCATAGTTTCTGGCACTCCGAACAATCCCTACTATTTAGACTTAGTGCGTTTGAAAGCGCTGATTAGCCCAAGCGATAATGTAACAGACATGCAACGTCTCTATACAGAATATGCAAAGCAATCGTTAGTATTTAACCATGGGGCATGTCGATTAAATGGGCGTCAGACTATTAAGCAGTGCCTGGGTTGCAGTGTCAAATCGTAGATTGATGGAGTATCCGCCAGTTGACGAATGCTGCCTCCTCATGTGACTGCTTAAGCTGGGTTTAGTGCCCAAATTTACAGTCAATTAACTGTCACAGCCTCCAGATTAAGCCTCGGCAGCTATCGTTATGGTCAAACCATGGACATCAATTGACTGTTGTCGTTGTCCAACTTCAGAGTTGACCGTACCTGTCTTTTGTTTGATTCATCGTTTCACTACAGTAAGCTGACCATGTCTAATGCATTTCTCCGCTGGGGTAATCGCTGGCAACGCCGTTTAGCCTATGGCTTGATGGCTTTTTTCGTGACGTTAAGTTTTGGCGTCTTTACACCAAGACCTGCTACTGCCGGTTTGCTCGACATCATTTTGCCGACGATTCAGGTGTTTCAGATTACCAATATGTCTGATGAGCAGGAAGTTAGTCTGGGTAAGCAGGTTAATCAACAGCTGCTTTCTAGCTCATTTCGACTACATCGAGATTCCTCCCTCACAGCTTATGTAGATCAAATTGGTCAGAGCCTGATTCCCCATAGCGATCGTCCAGATATCCCCTACGTATTTCAGGTGGTTGAAGACGACAGCATTAATGCGTTTGCCACGATGGGGGGGTATGTATACATTACGACTGGTCTGCTCGCCGCGGCTGACAATGAGGCAGAGGTTGCAGGGGTGCTTGGACACGAAATTGGACACATTGCCGAAAAGCATGCCCTTGATCAGATGCGAGATGTTGCCATTGCCCAGGGTGTGGCCGGGGCCTTTGGGCTGAGCCGCAACCAAATGGTGGGGATTGCTGTGGATGTGGCATTGACTCTGCCCAACAGCCGTAGAGATGAGCTTGTAGCTGACGAACATGGCTTTGTCACCATGGGTGAAGCTGGCTATGATCAGACTGGTATGGCAACGCTGATGCAAAAGCTAGATAGTGGCAACAGCCCACCAGCTATCTTTAGCACGCACCCAAATCCTCGTGATCGAGTAGTGCGTCTACAGCAAATGGATAACGAATCAGCAATTCCTTCAGCGACAGCCGGTACTGATACTACAGCCTATAGTTCTCGAGTTTCCTCCTTGCGGTAAGCAGAGATTCCCCAAAACATAAGGTTTGGATCAAACCAGGTTCTATTTACTAGAGCCTGGTTTTGTTGTATCTGATATTGCGCCAGGTAAAGGCGATGGAGATACTCGCCGTCACCGCCTGTGAATAGAATAGATGTGTCAGGATATTGGCTGATCCAGCTGTGAATAAATTCATGGATGCTAGCCAGGATGGTATGAATTACACCGCCTTGAATGGCACTAGGAGTATCCTGAGCCCACCGTGTTGGTAAGTGTGGCGGCGGGCTGAGATGGGGGAGTGCTGCGGTGTAGTGATGTAAGGCAGCTAGATGCGATCTCACGCCCAATAAAATGGCTCCTCCCACAAACGTACCAGCGTCTCCCGCTGTAAATGTCAGTGCGGTACCTCCATCGATGACCAAAGTAGGCCAACTATAGTGCTGACCCGCGCCCCAAAGCGTAACAATGCGATCCAGCCCCATGGTGGGATAAACCTTCTCTAAAGGAAAATGACGGAGCCATCGAATCGTAGATATATGTTCCACCCCCCGTGTTTGGCTGGGCACCACTGAAACAGCCCAAATATTGAGAGATTCAATTGGTAAGAGCCGTATCTGAGAGGGGGCATGGGCTGCCAAAATTGAGGATAAGTCTGGGGTGGGTGTTTGGCTATTGACTAGATGTTCATGGTGCCAAACGTGTTGTAAGTGATCATCCTGAAACCAGGCCCAGTGCCATCGCGTATTCCCAATGACGAGGGCTAGCCAATCAATCATTATTGCTTTAACTATTGGCTTAGTACAGATTTATGCGGTCTAAAATTATTCATTAAAATAGGGACCAGTTATTTCTAACTGGTCCCTTTTAACTTGGCAAAACTCAAAAACAATCGCTAGTCTACTGTTAATTTGGTTGGAGAAATAGATAAGATTAAGTTGCTAGGGTTTACGATTCAAATTTGCTACTTGCCTTATATCGATTGAGATTTGGTTGCTTTTTTCAATTACTTGAAATGATGCTAACCCTACTTAGACACATAGCTAAACCTGAAGAAGATTTGGATTTCAAATGTCAGGAACAATTGGATTTGCCTGACAGCTATTCAGTTGTTTCTATAGGATTAATGTAGCACTAGCGACATGGTCTGATCGATGGCCTTTACTCAAGTTTACAACGGTTTATATAAGTCTTCGATTGATTATCTTTATCAATTTAGAAAATTGGTTAGAGTCAGTTTTGTAACGTTTTAGTCCTACTTTAAGGGTTTCATTTTTTGTTGGCTGACTAATATGATCCTTTGTTCATTTAGCTTCGCCAATCATGCCTGCACCATTGCGCAGCGCGGCTGTTATGAGCATGAGATGCCACCGTATCGAGACTATCTGCTTTCCGATTGCACCTTAGGTAGATAGAGCATTGCGATGACAGTTGCCATCGCAATGCTCTAGTATCGGTCCCGGATATTGTGGTTGAGGCGTCGGTGTCGCGAGCCTGCCCAGCTTGATGGCTATACCGCCCAATGAATTCCGAAGCTGACCCTCTCAGGTTACAATTGTCGCCGCCCGTGGGCACCTGTTTCGAATATCTGGCAATATTGCTGATGACCACCAGGAAAAACCACATTTAGCTTTAGCGGGTCGCTATTATCCCGTGGATCACCAGGGCCTTGGGTTACTTTTGAGATACCATTTTGGGTCTCCACTTGGACGGGACGACGGTTTTTAAGTTCTCCACCACTGCTGTCGACATAGGCGACGAGATTGCCATTATTAAAGACGTGGCCGATATTTTGGATCAGCTGGAGGAAGTTGCGATCGCTCCCACCACGCTGAAACACCAATCCATCTTCTGTCTCCACAGCCTGGCTGGTAACCGTATCACCAACACCAATGATCAGCGGCATGTGCGCCGGGTCAAAGTCTTGCTTGACCAGAGCCAACATATCATCCATCGTTCTAGGGGCTTGCCGCGCATTAAATCCAATCCCTAAGGGGTGTACCCCTATTTTCTTGAAGTAATAGCGATTAAGTAAAGCCAGTACTCCAGCTTCCTTAATGGCTCCGCGCAGCATAAATTGAAAATCTGTGGTGCCTGAAGTGGTCTCATTGGCCCACCATACAGCTTCGTCACCATTGTTGTTGCGCCCTAAGTTAGGGGCATAGTGCACAAAAAATGAGTCCCCCAAGCCTTTTTCTACAGCCTCTGTCAAAAGCTGATCCATTAGCACTTTCATGTGTTCTTGAATTTGTTGATAAAGCGCTGGATTGGCAAGCTTTTCGTAAAACGTGTTGAGGTTGGCTGTAGGGGATGCCACATTGTCTAGTACTGATGCATTGATGCAGTGGTTTAGAACTTCTGAGGATAAACCGTGGTTAAGGTTGTTCAAAAACTCACGCAGGGCTGTTGTAATCCGATTGGGGACAGATTGAAGAAAAATGAGCTCATCATCACTGACGCCAGGGTGGTTTAACTGGCCGTAGCGGTCCTGCCACTGCACACCTCCGGCTGCTAGCCCTGGTAAGTGACAATCGCTCACGTCTTTCCCTAATGCCTTTTCAATAATGCCGTTAATTCCTCGTTTGCCAATGTGTTCACCATTGGTCAGAACAAAAAAATGACCATCATAGGCTGTGACAGCTTCTACATATGATGGATGGATTTCACGGTTGAGGGGATCTTTAACCAGTCCCATGCACACTCCATCCAAATCTTGAATGATCAGTAGGTTTTCGGTGTGGGTAAGTAACTTAGTGAACGCCGCGTGATCTAAGGAAAACGTTTGCTGATGTAGTGGTACACGTGTTTCAAAGCTGGAGGTGACCATAGGACTTTTGTTAAGAGAATTAGCCGTTTTCGTAAAAATACGGTAGCACTCGTTACGATACAGTTTGCAGTAGCGAGTCACGAGTGAGGGCTCGACCCATGGCTACAATTTATACTCTCCATCCAGAGTCGCCTCAATTGTTTAAAGTCGAGAAAATTCGTAAGCAGTTGCAAAGTGGTGCGGTGATGCTCTACGCCACTGATACTGTTTATGCTATTGGCTGTGATTTGCTGTCTAAGAATGCCATTAAGCGGGTACGGCAGCTCAAGAAACTGTCAAATGATAAACCCCTGACATTTCTGTGCTCGTCGCTGTCGAATATTGCTGAGTATGCCTATGTCAGTGATCCGGCCTATCGGACAATGCGTTATCTGGTGCCAGGACCCTATACATTTATTTTGCCTGCGACAAAATTAGTGCCGAAGCTAGTGATGAATCCTAAACGTAAGACGACAGGGATTCGGGTGCCGGATAGTGCAGTGTGTCAGGCACTCTTGAAGAGTCTGGGCAACCCGATTATTTCCACGTCGGCCCATACGGGGGATATGGATGAAGCTTACTTCTCTCGCTATGAGTTGTTTGATGCTTTAGAGAAGCAGGTTGATCTGATTATTGATAGTGAAGCTGAGCCGAGCTATCTGGCATCGACGATTTTGGATATGACTGAAGATGAGCCAGTCATTCTGCGTAAAGGCTTAGGCTTTGATGCCGTCGAACAATTCGCAGCAGCAGCAATTGAGTAGATCCAGCCAAGGTTTTAGTGGCAACAAGTTCCTATGACACCATTGGTAATGTGTTTTTCTCTCCCATGATTCACATTGAGCCTATGGCACTGAAGCACCTCTTAGTGATTATCTCTGCGTTTCACATACTCAGCACAAAGGCTATCTTCGAATGGATTTATTATCTGGAAGGGCTGTCTCAGGATGATCAAGTTGTGTTCGAGGCTGTGAGCGATGACGGTATTGATGCAACAACGTTGCGATCGCGACAACAAAAAGAGAACGCCAATTGATATGATGTGTCAAGAATAGGGCTACACAGGTCTTCATTCGCATACTAATCAATATTAATGATTTCTGTAGCTGTAACAGTTTTTTGTGATTGCTATTTTTTAGGGAAGATAGTGCCTGAAAATGAATAAAACTTCTTGATTAAAGGCAGTATTTTTACCTTTTACAATACGTGGTTTTTGATTGGAAAGTGAGATGCGCAAAAAAAAGACTGCCGGTTTGCACCGCACAGTCTAATCATTGGCTTTCAGAATCAAAGAGACTAGATCGTACTGACAGCTACCTTCTGTCTCGGGGAAGATTGCTGATGTGCTCGTTCGGCACATTTCTAGAATAGTCAGTAACTTCGATAGTTGGATAAATCGCTGATGAAGAAATCAGTATTTCGTATGATCTGCCTATAAAACCCGCCTGTAGATAGCGGCTTATACTGGGACTCACTGATTTTCAAAATGAACAGGCTGTTTTTTTAATATCAATTGATTTGACTCTACAGTCAGTCATTTAACCTAATAGTTTTTCTACTCGGTTAACCTGTTTTTGGGCATGAATATCAGAGTATAAAGCTAGGGCACGATGCCAGTGCTCATGGGCAGTATCTTTTTGATGAAGGCTCATATAGCTATGTCCTAGTTCCACATGGGCATTGGCTAGGTCGCACTTGGCACCAATGCTATGAAATAGGGCAATGGACTGTCTGTGATAGTCCATTGCCCTATCCATATGCTGACGCTGGCGGGCAATGGTGGCTAATCCAGTCAGAGCTTTTGCTTTTACTTGTAGATAATGGCCAACATCAGCAAATGTGAGGGCCTGCTGATGTAATGTTTCAGCTTGTTCCATATCCCCTAGCTGACCATAGGTTTGCCCCAAAAGCTGGATAAAATAGGCGAGTCTGCCTGACTTTGGACTGTGATGGGCAAAGGTGCTGAGGCATTGGCTAGCGAGGGTGTGGGCAGCTTTCGTTTGATTATGATAGGCCAGGGCCAGGGCCAGGGCAACCATTGCCTTATCTGCCCAAGCCTGATGTGGGGTATCTTGCCCAAGTTCTATAACGGTATTAAAGGCTGCTTTGGCTTGGTCTAGTTCCCATAGATCCATGGCATACAGTCCCAGGCTCAACCGTGAATCGATGTTTAACATCTGGAGGTAATAGTGGTTGAGGGAATCTGCTGGATCCGTAATCGCTAGTCGCTGCTGAGTAGTTGAGATCGCACCTTGCTGACATTCAATGGCCTGACTAATTTCCCCCGTAATCCAATAAATATCGCCCAGAATATTACGGAGTTCGCTCACCTGGGGCAATGGGTCAGGTGCCGTTTCCAGATGGGATAACACTTCTAAAATTAATGTGCTGACAGGTTGCAATAAGCCCATGCGATACAGGCTACTGGCCAGGGGTAAGAACTGTTGCCATTGGTTATGACGGCTCTGCAACAGCACCTGTGCTGCTGCCTGATATTCATCGATCGCAACATAGTGATAGTAGGCTTCCAATGCTTTCTGAGCATCTAGCAGTTCTGTTAGTTTCTCTATGCTATTAGTCCAATACTGGGCAGCTACCTGATTAGCCTGATACCAGAGGTCGCTTTGTCGTAGCCGTTCAATCGCGACAGCACGAATGACTGGATGCAGCCAATATTGGCCATTTTCCATCTCAATCAGTGAGCGGTTGCGAAGAGATGAAATCGCCCGCTGACCGTCGGTACTGTTACATTGAGCCAGAACAGCAGGCAGCGATAGTGTAGCAATGGTTTGATAGCGATAACAGCTCAGACGACACAAGAGTTGATACGCTATGAGGTCGAGGCACTGGAGTCGATTGATTTGGCTGATGACCAGGTTATTTAAATCAATCTCTGCTAACGGGTCTGCGCCGTAAGCTTGCCAATAGGCCTCTAGGTCACCATTGAAATCAGTTTGTACTGTACTACATAAAATCTCCATTGCCTTGGCGTTACCACCATAGGCACGGTGTAACCTCTGCAAAATCTTGTCAACCTCAGGTAGGCGCAATTGATGATAGGTAAAACACTGTTGCCAATCTGTAAAGGTGAGACGAGGTAGGCGATAATGATACGCTCGGATGCCTGGCTCACAGAGACGATCGCGGCTAGTTATTAAGGTTGTTGCATTAATGGAAAAATCCGCTAACAACTTTAGGAGTTCTGCATAACAACGAGCCTCAATAACAAATTGTCCATCACCATCTAGAGCGGGCTCAAGGTTGTCAATGAGAATACCAACGCGTTTTTGTTTTAGATGACGTTTTAATCGACTCAGGCTAATACTCAAGTCCTGACCGGGTTCATCATTGAGATCCTGACGCAGCCACTCGTCGAGAATATTTTTAACCGCAGTTAAGCTGGAGGTTTCCTGCGCAATACGCCACTCTAGCACTACATCGAATGTCATTTGCCGTAAATAATGCTGGGCGAGGGTGGTTTTGCCTAGCCCGCCCTCACCTTGAATAACGATGATTTTGTGCCCTTGATGACTAATGGTATTGATTGTTTCAAGCGCTGCGCTCCGACCAATAAAATGTGGATCTAAAATTGGCGATTCGCTGTTTGGGATCGTTTTTTGAGTGGATTGCGAGGTATGCGATGCACTAACGCGGGGCCAGGCTTCCTCAGCAACGTGCACCATTTTGCGTTTGGCACGTTTCAGCCAGTAGACCAGCCGTGAACGGTAATTACCCTTAGTAATGCGCTCCCCTAATACATCGGAAAGCAAGCGCCATAACTGAGACGCGACATCTTTTACATGACCTTCACTATAGCCAGCAATGGTTGCGATCGCACGGTAGGTTTTGCCTCCCCATACCTGCTTCAATATGCAGCATTGCAGGTCACTGAGGTGTTGTCCTGTTTTCTCATAGAGTAGATAATCCGTAAATTCGATAGCAGTATCGACACCCATCGGCCACAGTCAATGGAAAACCATTGATAGACTACCGTTATCTTCCAAGCCATTGCGCATAGGATATTCCGACTTTTTCAGACCTTTAAATTCAAACTCTTACCTACAATCTCAGACAAAGAACCCTATAGGGTGTAAACAAGCAAGGGGGTACACTGGTCTGACCTGTCTTTTAATCAAAGGATTTTGATGCACTTTCTGTAGTCTGCTGTTCATAGATTATAGAGACGTCTAAATTTCAATGATTTAGGGCATCCTTGAATCATGTCACCGTTCTTAGTTAAGGAGCGTTGTGTGGATGATTGTATGAAAGTCAATGGTTTCGTAAGAGCCAATATTTTAATTTTTCCTTGAACTTGACTATATCGGTTGCGTGACAGCACAGACAGGCCATTCACGTTTAAGGCATATTTGGAGCAATACGTATCTGCAATTATGACGATCCAAACTCTGAAAACTCTACCGTCTGACCTTGACCCTCGCGGTCTACCTAACCACGTTGCTGTGATTATGGATGGCAATGGCCGCTGGGCTCAGAGCCAAGGTTTACCCCGGATTGAAGGCCATCGTCGAGGGGCCATTGTGCTCAAAGATTTGCTGCGCTGCTGTAAGGATTGGGGGATTGGAGCTCTAACTGCCTATGCCTTCTCGACTGAGAATTGGCGACGTCCCCACGAAGAAGTCGATTTTCTGATGGTTCTGTTTGAGCGCTTGCTACGCAAAGAGTTAGCGGAAATGCATGCAGAGGGGGTACGTATTCGTTTTATTGGTGATCTAGACGGTTTACATACATCCCTGCGTCGTGAAATGGAACGCTCTATGGAGCAAACCAAACATAACGATGCTGTGGAGTTTAATGTTGCTATCAATTACGGTAGCCGCCATGAAATTACTCAGGCCTGTCGCTCGGTTGCTGAACGTGTTGAGCAGGGTGAGCTGTCTGCTGATGCGATTACTGAAGAGCTGTTGGAACGTCATCTCTATACTTCTGGCTGTAGCGATCCAGATCTGTTAATTCGCACCAGTGGCGAGCAGCGGCTCAGCAATTTTTTACTATGGCAAATGGCCTACGCCGAGATGTACTTTACTAATGTATTTTGGCCCCAGTTTGACCGCCAACAGTTTCACCAGGCACTGCTAGCCTTCCAAAATCGCGATCGCCGATTTGGAGCCCTGTCAGAACCCGTAAAAGCTAAGGCCCTGACCGCCTAGTTTTGGGAGTATTGCGTTCAGAGTGTTGAAGTTTGGTGGGTGGATGTCACTCAAAATTCAACACTCAGCACTCAAAATTATTCATTCACAGCGGCAAACACGGCTGAATAATCTTGGTCAGCTAGTCCTTTGTCTACGGCTTGTTGCACCATATGAGCCACACTTTTGGCGACGTCGGCGTTAAAGGTGTCGGCAGCTTGCACAAACAGGTTCATGTCTTTGAGTAGATGCTTGCTGGGGAAATTGGGATTGGCAAAATTGCGATCGCACATACGTCCTAATTTTTTGTCAAAGGTGGGAGCGTAGAGTGCACTTTGTCGCACGATGGCCATGAATTTCTCAACGTCGATGCTTTCTTGCTGGACCAGTCCTAAACTCATGGAGAAGGCAGTGGTCAGGGTGCCAATCAGCTGGTTCATAGCCAGTTTGACACCACTGCCTGCACCCACTGGACCCATTAACTGAGGTTCTGGCCCAAAACATGCCAAAATGGGTCGCCATTGAGCAAATTGCTCTGGGGTGGCCCCTACCATCACAATTAAAGTGCCTGCTTTGGCTTCGGGGATGCTGCCGAGAACAGGCGCTTCGAAATAATCGCCACCAGCCGCTTGGACGGCTTGGGCAATGGCTTTACTTTCTTGAGGGGCGATGGTTCCCATTTGTAACACTGTTTTGCCCGTTAGCTCTGCCTTAGCTTCTGGACTTAAGAGTGTGGTCTCGATGGCGGCAGCATTGGTCAACATCAGGATAATCAGTTGAGAAGCTGCGATCGCACTAGCAGGAGTCTCTGCCTGTTTAACCCCTGTTGCTAACAGCCCCTCTAACTTATGAGCACTGCGGTTCCACGCATATACTTGATATCCAGCTGATTGGAGCAGCTGTGCCATGGGGGTACCCATCAGCCCTGTACCTAGAAACCCAATGTTCAATTTAATTTCCTCTATGTCAGTATGTTTGAATTCCAGCTGTCCTGGGGTAACCCTAGTAACCTGTAAAACTAAGAAGCGATAATATTGCTGCTTGTCCTGTGGAAGTTGGCTAATGTCTTTTCACTGGAAATCGGGAGACGCATAAAGCCAAAGGGGCCTTCGTCGCAACCCAATCACTGTATGTATAAATCTTATATGTCCACTTTTTATTGTTCTCGTATCGTAGGTCGCTTAGTTTTATCGTTAAGTGTTTCGGCGGCCCTAATTTTGACTAGCTGTACTCCTCGTGAAGACTGTTCCTTAATTAATGGAGCGCTAGCAGAGGGCAACTTACGTATTCAAGAAATCAATGAAGGCAATCTGGGTGGCTCGGACTACAACCAGGGCATTGAGCGTCAGATTGGCCGCATTTACTATGATGTGTCCCAGGTACTTGATAGTCTGCTGATCTCAAATCGCAAGTTGCAAACGATTCAGTTCCAGCTTGTTGAGGTATATCAGCAAGCTTCGGACTATCGCTATCAAGCGGCGGAGTTGATAGCTAGCAACCCTGACCCTAACGATCAGATTAAAACCGATGTGCGTACACTACAGCTAGATTCTGAAGCGCAGGTGGGGGCAGTGACGGAAAATCTACGTAAACAATGCCCGCTCCGTTAGTAAAACTGTAGAGCGGGCAGCGAGTCAAATAATTTGTGACTGATTGTTTTGGCTATTTATTCGTTATTTAGCTGCGGTGGCTAGGAACTGAATATTGGAGAAGTTGAACTCCATGTCGCCCTCATCATCAGATGAGATCGCACGACGAGTCAAGATAAAGTAATCACCTACTTTGTCGTACTCGTCGGTAAATTCGCTACGCCCTTTTTTCTGCTCTCCAGTTTTTGGGTCGTGGTATACCGAATCATAGGTATGGGATAAGTAGCCGGCACCAGTGTCGTGAGTGCTAAAGGTGTTAATAGTAACGACTACGCCGTGAATGTGGCGATGAACTAGCACCACCTCATTATCAAGAACCTTGTACTTATCACCAGTGGATTTTCCTTCGACCAGGATCTCCACAGCTCCACGCTCATCAGTGTCACCCATGGCAAATGTATTTTTTCCATGGGTATCTTCAAACTCACGGCGTACTCGATGAATGGCAACCTCCCAGAGTTGCCCTTTAACCAGCTTCAGCGCTGCCTCATCCTCAATATCAAAAACCTCAGCTGACAGGTCGGGATTAACTCGAGCTTTCCCAATATAGGTTTGCTCACCATGCTTAAATTCGACATCTGTAGTGTAGCCAGGGAAGTTTCCATCCCAGGTGTAGCGGTTTTCGTAGGCGGCACGCATGATATCGCGCGCAGAAAGCTGTACAGCAGTCATGGGCACTTATTGGATTACATCTACCCTTTACTTTAGTCAGTTTTTTATCCCTTGAGCAGATAGATATATATCGGCTGTCAATTGAAGTGATTCTGCCGATGGGAATCATCGTCACAACATATACTCAAAAGATTACTCGTGCACATTACCCCAAAGCTCTCCTAAACGCTGATCACGACCACAACCAAAGCGATATAACCGATAGCGAGCTGGATGAGTCTGATAATAATTCTGGTGGTAATCTTCTGCCGGATAAAACGTGTCTGCTGGTAGCAAGTCAGTGGCAATGGGTTGATCAAATAAATGACTCACTACTTCTTTTGACGTTTCAGCAAGCTGACGCTGAATTTCATTTTTATAAAAGATGATCGATCGATATTGGCTACCTTTGTCGCAAAACTGCCCTTGGCTATCCAGGGGATCTACATTTCGCCAAAAGGTATCTAAAAGTGTTTCATAGCTGATGATGTCGGGGTCATACTGAATCTGTACAACCTCTGCATGGCCTGTTGCCCCTGAGGAGACCTGACGATAGCTAGGGTTTTCAACTGTGCCTCCCATGTAGCCTGAGGTGGTATCTGTTACCCCTTGTAGCTCATCAAAGGGATGCTCCATACACCAAAAACAGCCCCCTGCAAATGTTGCCTGGGCCGTTTCTGCTACGGCTGTAGAGGCTCCTAGACACCATATGCACCCTATTAGCACACTCAGAAATCCTTGTTGTAGCAACCGTCTCAACGGCCATTTCTTGAAAATGCTGTGCATCATTAAAGTGTACCTCTGCCAGTGATTAGATGCTGGGAATAACAATGGCTCCCAGCATAAATGACAATGAAGCCAGTAGCCAATAGTCAACATACCGTTTGCTCATAAGTCTGATTTTTTAGCCCATCATGTCCAGTTTCTATTGCCTCTGTCTAGCCGACATTGATTGTCGCAGGTTGGTGAGACCTTTCAAATATAGACCCTAGGGTTCAATGCCTGCCTCATCATTCCCCAAGACGCTGTTTTCATCCGGTAATGTTGCTGAGTTGGCCATGATCACGCCGGGTGTCATGAGGGTCGTGAGCTGAATAATAGAGAGCTGATTCAATTCAGAGTTTGGATGCCTGCGTCTAAAGTCTAAGATTTGAGAGGTCATTGCCAGCTGATCTGTCCCTTTGATGCCCCAGCGTTGAGGTAGTTGCGGGCTGATTGTGTTGCCTGCTCTACTCCACTGCTGGGTGGATAGCGGTGTCATGATTCCGGGTGCGGTGCGACTCTGCCAGGTCATTGTTAACTGGTGGCGTACCAAGGAAGCCGTCATACCTGCCATTACTGCTAGTGGTAATAGAACAGCTACACTGCGATTTCGCCATTGCTGATAAATGGCAGTACGTTTACTCAGTTGTATAAATTTTTGAGCCAATGTAGAAAGCTCTTGCCCATGTACCAACAAGAACTGACTAATATCGTTTAAGTACTTTTGCCCTAATAGATAGTCAGAGCATTTTAATTCCCCACGGGAGTGCCATATCCATGCACGGGTTTCAAGGTCCCGCTGCTGACGTAACGCAGGACGATCAGCCTGTAGCCACTGTCGTAGTAGATGCCAGTCTGATACCAAAGATTTATGGGCTAGTTCAATCCTTTCGTCGGATGTTATTCCCTGTTCACACCAGTGAGCGATGATGCTCATGTCTGAGCGGTTGGAATGATGATTAGCTTGCCAAGCTGCTGTTGCAATGGTCTGACCGTTTGTTTGTGCTGCTAAGTGTGGTTTATCTGAGACTACGAGCCGGGCAGCTACTAACTTCTGCAACATTCGCTCAACCATCACTGCGGAAAATTGTGGATTGATCAGCTCAGATTTGCGAACGGAACGACCCTGATCCAGGCGACCGTCCCCTAAATCACATAGAGCAATAAAAATACGTTTTGCGATCGCTTGTTCATTTGCTGGTAAGGATTCATAAAAAGTTGTTGCTCTGTTCGTGAGCATTTGCGATAAACGCCCTAACTTCATATAGCTATCTACTGAGAGACAAGGACCGCCTTTGCTATAGGACATAGGGGTCCGATGTTGCCAAAGCTCATATAGAATACTTTGTAGCAAGGCTAGTTCACCGGGAGCTCCAGTGAGATCTAACGTTAAATGATGTACTAAATGAGGGTCTATTTTGAGCCCCAGCTTCTCAGCAGGTTTCTCAATCACACTTCGGATTGCTTGGTAATTCATCGGCTTGATGACAACCTGATTATTTTCGATTAGCGAAAACATCTCGCTATGGCATGTCAGATGGTCGAGAGCATCTGAACGGATGCCAATAACAACGCCTAAGGCTATGGATGAACAACGCAATGCGGTGACTAAAACTTCCATAACCTGAGCACGTTCTTGTTGAACTAGGGGATCAGTCGTTGGCATTAATAGCTCTTCAAACTGATCAATAACGAGCCATAACTTAGTGCCAGTAGGTTGTTTTAGTAATGCAGCAGTAGCTAAGTTAATCAGACCACTGGATTCATGACGCAGAAGTTCTTCTGCTTGCCATAATTGTTTGGCCACATCTATTTCCCGACTGCCGAGTGTGAATGCGGTTGCTAAAGTTTTCAATGGCGTTGTCCCAAGATTGACATAGCGTATAAGCCAATTCTCGCTGCCCAAAATATCATTACCTGCTGACAATCTGGGAATTAGTCCTGCTCGCAGGAGTGATGTTTTTCCACTACCTGATGCTCCTACTACGGCACAGACATTGGTTTGTTGGAGTGACTGAAGAAGTTCTTGTATCAACTCGTCGCGACCAAAATAATACTCAGCATGTTTCTCTTCAAAGGGATGTGGGCCTCGATAGGGACAAAAGTTAAAACTATACTGTTTGAGGCGAGAGATAATTGAGATGTTCTCTGATGTAGATGTTGAGAGCTCTGTGTGTTGGGTAATAACAATTTCACTGCCTCCCTGTTCAAAGAGGGGTTGTTGCAGCTCGCCACTTAGTTGATTAGTGATAGATGCAACTAAGTCAGTACTTGTGACCCGACCACTATTAGAATTTTGAGGCCGTAGGCTAGAGATAACTGCCTGGGTGAGCACACTATAATCGCTACTTAATGACTCATAAGCTTCCTCATACTCACGGGATGCTGCTATAAAGAGGTAACTCTGACCATCACAGCCTTGCCATGCTTCGTCTTTTAGTGAAAGAAACTCACCACTATGACAACAATCTAAAATAATGATGATTTGTCTGATAGGACTATGTTTAATAAGTCGGCGCAGCCAGGACAATGATATGCCACTATTATTTGAATTGTTTGGCTGAGTTTCACTAGTGGCTAGATATCCCTCTCGTATGCCTATTTCACGCTGAAGCCCATGGCCTGAAAAATAAAAAAAGACAGCTTCGGGAATATGGTTGCCTTTGGGCAGTAGAAGTCTAACTAAGCTATTTTCTAATTGTTGTGTAGATACTAATGTTTGTTGGCCTACTTTGGGACGCTGATTTTGTATGATTTCCGGTAACCTACGTACACGGAAATTACCATGATTCTCCAACAAGTTAGCGATGCCTTCTGCATCTTTAGCTGCTGCTGTAAGCCTAGGTAATGTCTGGTATTGATTAATGCCGACAATAAGTGCGTCCCGTGACATGACCGGTACATTCCAATAAATATTTAGGTGGCGTCATGATTTTCTACTGTGCAGAAGACTATGGCTGCCAGATGGATTTTTCATATATCTTGAGAGAAAAACACAAGCAAATGAGTTTTCTGGAGCAAGACATGAAAGCATCAGATCGTTTTGATGCTCGTTTCAGATATAAACAATATTTTCAGAGCTAGCTCGCAGAACACTTGGGTGTTTGAGCAAAAACTGATGCCAGTAGGCTTTGAATATGATTGTTTTCATACTCAACATACTAGAAGTTTTTGCGGACAGTCGAGAGGGGTGAGACCCTCCTGTCGGTAATATCAAAGAGAATTAATGGGTTGTGCTTTATGGGTTATCCATAAAAACTCGTAGGAACTTCATTGAAACACTGATTATGGTTGATATATTGATTATGGTTAGACGTATGTTTACTCAAAGTAACAACAAAATTTGCTAGTAAAAATCAGTGAATTAAAGGTTTACTTTGTCCACAGCAAACAAAAAAAAGGTGCCAATCGGTCATCATTAATTTATATCGGCCAGTCGGCGGATATTTTTGAATAAGACTCCGTAAGACTATGCAAGACTCCGTTTGGGTGTTTCGGTGATGACCGATGTAAACCTTTGTTTAATAGGGGTTCTACTGATCTGTCTGAATGAAGTCTAAAAATATATAGCGTTTTTAATATCATTAACGATGGTGTCACTGCTCATGTCTCACGCACTGACACTATCAAAATCTGTTGATATCAGGGTTAGAAATGTCTATATATTGATTTGCTTGAGCTATAACCTGTGGTGTAATTATCTTTGATTACAAAGAAAAAATCTAAGGTTGTGAATCTGCCCAATATGAAGAGTCTAGATAGAATCGCGTAGAGTTTGGGGGTTTATCTATCAGTAGTAATGATACTTAGGAGTTTTTATACTCAGCAATTTAAGGAGATCTACTAAACTGGTTGTTTGTGCTTTAGCTATTTTGAAAAAATATAGCGTTTCTCTATCTGATAGAGCACGGACTTAAGGCTGAAAAGCTTGCTAATAAAGGATTCTAATGTTCTTTGTTTGCGTGGGAACGTTGTCAAAAGTACTCTCGATGGAGTCTTTATAGGTATAAGCCTTAGCCTAGTTGAGCGATATCAGAACTTAGAAAGATCTTCCTGCAAAGCGTTGCCTTGCCTTTTACTATGGATCAGCAAAATAGCTTAATTCACAATTATAAGGAACAAACTAATGCACCTCAAAATCTAAAGGAACAGCATCAATGAATATGATGAGATTTTGGGGGAAGAACAGTGCAGAATAAGAGAGGGGTCTTGTTTGCTGAATGCTAGCTTGTCAATGGGCGAGACCTTTAATAAGCGCTTGTGTGACTATGCTAAACCGTTGATTTCCCATGAATGTTAAGGTTTGCATTTCAATATTGTTCAACTCTAGGAACTTTGCGTGCCTGCATCCTTCAAGGATAAATAATGGGTGGTTTTGAGAATTATTTATCTTAACAGTTAAAGTCTCGAAAAGTATTAACTCAAACTATTGAAATTGGTCTTAGGGGCTTAACTTAAGCATCAGGGTGCTGCTGAACTACCTTAATCGAAAACTCAATTCATAGGTTTATTTAGGATAGTTTCATATGTCACAAGAGATTCTGGAGGCTGCTATAGATGCGGTTAGGGTCGGACAGTTTCAAGCAGGTATTAGTGGCTTGAGGCATGTTGCGTCTCAAGTGCGTCCACCGGATAAGCTATATTATTCGGCAAATATTTGGTTGGTCAGAGCCTATAAAGAGAGTGGTCAACTGCCACAGGCCATTAAACTCTGCCGTCAGTTGGCGACGAGTTCTCATCCCAGAGTTCAAGTTTGGGCTCAGCAGGCTTTGCCGGTTTTGCGACAACCGTCAAACATTTCTAGTCGTCTAGATATTTTCTAGAAACTCTAAAGAAATTGGCAATCCTTAACTCGAATCTTTGATTTAATATCTCTATTGCGGCTATGCCATGCTAGAAAACGTCGTGGCAATCGCTGTCCAGGTAAACTAGGCTAGCGCATGCATACTTTAGAAGATCGTTTAGGGATGTAATCAGGGGTTGCCATGTATCTGCTGTCGGTTACCCTTACTAATTTTAAGACTCATCGCGATCGCAACTTTGAGTTCCAGCTAGGGACCAATGCCATCTGTGGGGTCAACGGTGCGGGTAAGACTAGTATTTTAGAAGCGATTGCTTGGACCCTATTTAACTATCGAGGGAACTATAAGCAAGAGGACTTGATTCGGAATGGCAGTGGTAGTGCGCAGGTTAGAGTCGCGTTTGTTTCTGGCCATGATGGCCGTACCTACGAAGTAGAGCGTTGTACTAGCCGAGGCTATACCCTATACGATCCCCAGCTTGGGGAACGCTTAAATTATAGTCGCATTAAAGATGAGGTAGAACCCTGGCTCAAGCAGCATTTAGGCGTACCGATCGGAACAGAGTTGGGGCAACTTTTTGCTAATACGGTTGGGGTCCCCCAAGGGACTTTTACCGCTGATTTTTTGCTGAGTACTGAGAAGCGTAAACCTATTTTTGATAATGTTCTCAAGGTAGAGGAATACCGCCGGGTTCATAAAGATTCTAACGCTCTGCGGCGGTATGCTGAGGCTCAAGTAGATTTGCTTAAACATCAGCTACAACAGTATGAGGAGCAACTCCAGTCTTTGGATACGCTACAGACTCGCTATGATGGTGTTGCCGAAGAGATTGCTCTTGATGAGCAACAGCTGGTTAATTTACAGCAGGATCTGACGAAACTCCAGGCAAAGAAAGAGGCCTTAACTAGGCAAGCTCAAAAAGTGCAGACTTTACAGCAACAGCAACAGCAACTAGTGTTGCAGCTAGAGGCAAAGCAGCAAGCCCAGCAAGTGATGGAGCAGGCTCAGCTAAGAGCACAACAGGCAACAGAACTATGTCAAGCCCATGCTGAAGCTTATCGATGTTATCTGGCGGTAGAAAATATTCTTAAGACGTTAACCCAGAGAAATAAGCAGTATCAGCAATTATTACAGCAACAGCAGTCCCAACAACGTAGCTTAGATCAGCAAGCAGCTACCATGGCAGGACTTAAAGTGAAACTGGAACAACGTAGTCAGCTTCAAACTCAGGCAGCTAATGTAGCCCAACCATGTCAGCAACAAGATGAGCTAGAGGCTGAACGCCAGGGGGTGATTCAGCAACAACAAGTTTTGGGTAAGTTGCAGCTGCGTTGTCACAGTTTGAAAGAGCGTTTGTCTAGAAACCAGCGGGATGTTCAACAGGTGCAATATGAACGTAAGGCTCTTGATGCACTACAAGACAGTGTAGAGACAATTTCTAGTTTGGAGCAACAGCAACAACGTTGGCAGCAACAGCTGAGCCGAGTTGAGGCCGCTCAACAGTTTGAAGCAGAGCTTCAACAACTGGTTGTTACCCATCGTTCTCAAGCTATAGACTATGGTCAACAAACGATGGCTGCCTTGGCGTCCTTAGAACAGTTGCAACAAAGTTTACCCCTGCTGTCTAATGATGTATTTGAGCAGTTAGAAGCTGCGATCTCAACTGGACAATCTCTTAGTCAGACTACTCTGTCAACCCTAGAGAATATTCTCAATGATCTCTCGGGACAAGTGGACACTGAACAGCTGACTCGTAAATTAATGTCTGTACAGACACAGTTAAACAAAGCTTATGGCCATAAAGCGCAGCTGAGTCATCGCCCACGTCTACAACAAAAATATGCAGAACTGCTCGAGCAACAAAGCCAACTTCAAAACGATATTCTCCAGCTTGAACAACAGCTGACACAAACGGAGCAGCTTGAGCAGCAGTTAAGTGAGATAGATAAAACTTTGGATGCTCTCGGTGATCCGAAAGGACGGCGGCGGCTTTTACAAGAACAGCTTCAGGCAATGGAAAATGTTGAGGCTGACTATGGGCGTCTCACCGCCCAGCATCAAATTTGGGAAAAGCAGCTTGCTGAACTGACTACTCAGCTTTCTGACTTTACTGACCTCGATCAAGAAATTGCCCAGCAGCAGCAGTTGCGCCAGGAGTATCAACCGGGCTATCTGATCTATATTCAAAATGAAAAAGATGCCCAATTGTTAGAACAGCGGACCGCTGATGTAGCAGCCACTCATCAGTTGGTTGTGGAATTAAGCCAGCACCGTGAACGTCTTGTTGATCAGCTGAGTCGTCTCTTGGATGAGTTAGACCCAGCAACATTACAACTGGTAGACCAACGGTATGGGGAGGTGAAGTCTCAGTGCGATCGCATCACGGGCAGTCTGCCTCAGCAACGCAAGCTCCAGGCTGAACTGACCGATCAACTTGAGAGTTTGCAAAAAGTAAAAGAAAAGCGAGATCAGACTCAGCTCGACCTGAAACAAAAGGAGCGTACCAAACGCTTTATTAACTTCGCTCGAAAAGCATATAAAGAAGCCGGACCCCGCATCACTGAACGTTATGTAAAGGGCATCTCCCAGGAGGCAGATCGGCTATTTCGCGATCTGCTCAATCGACCCAACGTCTCATTAGAATGGACACGGGACTATGAAATTGTGGTTCAGGAAGGTAGCAATACGCGTCGGTTTATTAATCTGTCTGGTGGAGAGCAAATGTGTGCCGCTCTCGCTGTGCGTTTAGCCTTGCTAAAGGTCCTTGCTGATATTGATATTGCCTTTTTTGATGAACCGACTACTAATATGGATCGCTCCCGACGTGAGAGCCTGGCTGAGGCGATTGCGCGGTTGAAGGCATTCAAGCAGTTATTCGTGATCAGCCATGACGATACCTTTGAAAAGGTAACCGAGAATGTCATTGTTGTTGAACGAGAAGATTAGCCCGAACGGTTGGTCAAACGTTTTACCACGGTGTCTTTAAGGGTTGAGGGGAGGGGCAGCCACTCAACCAAGATAACCCAAAGGTTTCCCATGCCAACCCTCCATATCTAGGATCTAGATCTAAGGCCGGGTTCCAATCACTGCTCCCTAGATATAAGCTTTTATCAATCTAATTCATTGATTTATTAAGCATTCCGAAAGGTAGAGCTGCAAGGGCAATTTGCCTGAATATCAGCATTTAAGCAACGTGAGATTTTACTGGACTTGATGTGTAATCAGTGGGTGAAAACAGCAAATGAAAACCTCTGTATTGCCTTGCATGTAAATCTTCCACAGGAATTTTATCCAAAAGGTAAATCCGTCTTGGATTTGTAGGCTTATAAGTTAAGCTTTTCACTCCAATTCAAATTAATAAACGAAACAAATAGTGGAGTCATTTCAATTTATTGGTAGACTTTAATCAATGAAAATTAGGAGTTTCATTTATCAGAGTCAATTCTCCCTTGGTAGCCTAACCATTGAGTCTGATTTTCTGAGGCAGTGCAAACAATAGCTTTCTTTGGGAGGCATCAGGCAAGCTTGCTGATTTCAGAACCAATGGTAGGCAACTGGTAGTCTTGGTTGGACTAATAGGTGCTTCAAAATGCAAATTACAAATAAGATACATTTCCGAAATTTACGCGGTGACCTCTTTGGGGGTGTCACCGCTGCTGTGATTGCGTTACCCATGGCCCTAGCCTTTGGTGTTGCCTCAGGTGCTGGTGCGGCATCAGGTTTATGGGGGGCTGTATTAGTAGGTTTTTTTGCGGCTTTATTTGGTGGTACACCCACGCTGATTTCTGAGCCCACTGGCCCTATGACAGTTGTTATGACAGCTGTGATTGCCCATCTAGTGGCTGCTGATCCTGACAACGGTATGGCGATGGCCTTTACCGTCGTCATGATGGCCGGCGTATTCCAAATTATTTTTGGCGCTTTGCGGCTTGGTAAATATGTCACGATGATGCCTTACACAGTGATATCGGGCTTTATGTCTGGTATCGGCATCATTCTGGTGATTTTGCAGCTAGCGCCATTTTTGGGCCAAGCGAGTCCTAGTGGCGGTGTTGTCGGTACGCTACAGGCGATTCCGGAACTGTTAGTCAATATTCAACCGGAAGAGACAATGCTGGCGGCTGTCTCTGTTGCCATTATTTTGTTCATGCCTGCTCGCCTTAAACGGTTGGTCCCCCCTCAACTAGTTGCATTAATAGGTGGCACAATTCTCTCATTAGTCTTATTTCCTGACTTAGACATTCGTCGCATTGGCGAGATTCCTATGGGTTTCCCGCAAATGCAGGTGCCTACCTTCAGTGCTGATCAGCTGCAACTCATGTTTGTTGATGCAGCTGTGCTTGGTATGTTGGGCTGTATTGATGCACTTTTGACTTCTGTCGTTGCTGATAGTCTTACTCGGACTGACCACAACTCTAATAAGGAATTGATTGGTCAAGGTATCGGGAACCTGATGTCGGGACTGTTCGGTGGTATTGCTGGTGCAGGGGCTACCATGGGAACCGTTGTGAATATCCAAACGGGTGGTCGTACAGCCCTTTCTGGCTTGACTCGTGCGTTTGTTCTGCTGGTTGTTATTCTGGGGGCTGCTAATTTAGCTGCAACAATTCCCCTGGCGGTGCTTGCAGGTATTGCTCTCAAAGTCGGTATTGACATTATTGACTGGGGTTTTCTCAAACGAGCGCATCAAATTTCTGTCAAAGGTGCGCTGATTATGTATGGCGTTATTCTGCTGACGGTTTTGGTGGACTTGATTGCAGCTGTTGGTATTGGCGTGTTTGTTGCCAATATTCTCACTATTGATCGCATGAGTCAGCTCCGTTCTGAATCAGTTCGAGCAATTACTGATGCGGATGATGCGATTCGGTTAAATTCTGAGGAAAAACGTTGGTTAGATGAGGGCAATGGTCGCGTGCTGTTATTCCAGCTCAGTGGCCCTATGATCTTTGGGGTTGCAAAAGCGATTTCCCGAGAACATAACGCCATTGGTGAGTATGATGCAGTTGTCTTTGATGTAAACGATGTGCCTCATTTAGGCGTTACAGCATCTCTAGCCTTAGAAAGTGCTATCGAAGAAGCTGTTGAAAAGGGTCGCTCTGTTTATATTGTAGGGGCTGCTGGCCAAACTAAGCGTCGTTTAGCGTCACTGAAGGTTTTTAATCTAATGCCTGCTAACAATCTGTATACAGATCGTACTGAAGCTTTAAGACAAGCTGTTCTTCAAATCTATCCAACGTCCCCAGAAGTGACTGTGTCTGTGGACGCCTCTTCCAAAACCTGAAACCAAATCATATAAGGGCTATGCAACCTGTTTTGTGGCTGTTACTTGCTCTCGGCATGACTGCTTTAGGTTACCGCTTACGCCATCGTGATGAAGTTTATGCGCTCGCGCTCTATATCGTTGCCTTGCTGAGTGGGCTTTGGGGATTTTCCTTAGTGCCTAGTACGGTGCAACTGACAATGGGGGCTATTGCCATTGGTTGGTTACAAATGAGTAGTCGGCGTAATTAGAGGCTTGTTGTCGGCGAGTAATCCAGCTGTGTTGCTGGGTATTGAATTCAAGCTTTTGGTGAATACCCAGCAACCAACACCTTCAACTTACTATTTTTGCTATTTATCTTGGGAGAGTGCATATTTTTCATACTGAATTTAAGACAAAAACACTTTAAAACTATGAAGCAAAGAGGATTTACTCATGTTGTTCAATAACGTGTCAGCGTTATCCCTGGATCAGTTGATAGACACGTGGCCATCAACCCCATGGACATTTGCAGAAGTCTTGCCAGCTGAGTTCAGCCCTTTTATTTTGATGGGTGTGCTGCTGAGTTTGATAACAGTCTATGCCACTAGTAAGATTGGTGGTGAGCTATCAAAGCGCCTTGATTTACCTCCCGTATTAGGTGAATTAGTAGGGGGTGTTGTTGTTGGTATCTCTGCTCTACATCTGTTGATGTTTCCTGAAAACACCGCAACGATTACAGATTCATTGATTGCTCAATTAGTGCAATGGATGGGGCATCTGGATGCGGATGCAGCAATGCGTGTCTTTGAGGGGCAGAGTGAAGTAATCTCAGTATTGGCAGAATTAGGTGTTATCGTTCTGCTATTTGAAATTGGCTTAGAGTCTGACTTACGTGAATTGAGTAAGGTCGGCTTTCAAGCTGCTGTGGTAGCTGTTGTCGGGGTAGTTGTTCCTTTTACCTTAGGCACCGTAGGCTTGGTATCGATTTTCCATGTTCCTGTTATTCCTGCCATTTTTGCGGGAGCAGCGCTAACTGCGACTAGCATTGGTATTACCTCTAAGGTTTTATCGGAGTTAGGCCACTTAAAGTCTAAAGAAGGTCAAATTATTGTTGGAGCTGCTGTCATTGATGATGTTTTAGGCATTATCGTCTTAGCGGTTGTGGCTAGTTTGGCTAAGACAGGTGAGGTAGATCTGCTAAATGTGGTTTATCTCATCATCAGTGCCAGTGGCTTTTTGCTAGGAGCTATTCTCCTCGGTAAGTTTTTCAATACAGGATTTGTTGCGATTGCTGATAAGTTGCAAACTCGTGGTGCATTGCTGATCCCTGCGTTTACGTTTGCTTTGGTAATGTCTTGTTTTGCTAGCGCTATACATCTAGAAGCCATCTTAGGTGCATTCGCAGCAGGTCTTGTGCTAGATGAAACTGACAAGCGCAAAGAACTCGATCAGCAAATTATGCCGATTGCCGATATCCTGGTACCAATCTTTTTTGTTACTGTAGGTGCGAAAGCAGACCTGGGAGTTTTGAATCCTATGGTTGCTGAAAATCGGGCTGGTTTAATTATTGCCGCTTTCTTAATTGCGGTAGCTGTGGTAGGTAAGTTAGTCACCGGTTGGGCTGTGTTTGGTCAGCCTGGAATTAACCGTATGGCCATTGGTGTTGGCATGATTCCTCGTGGTGAAGTGGGTCTTGTCTTTGCTGGAATTGGATCTGCTAGCGGGGTATTGGATCGACCTTTGGAAGCGGCGATTATCGTGATGGTAATCCTGACCACATTCTTAGCGCCTCCACTACTTCAGCTGACGCTGAAAGGATCTAATGTGGAGATGTCGTCTAGTGACGTGTTGCCAGCGACAGATTAAAGTCGCTAGTCCAATCCTCTGTTGCCGGGGACAGATTAAATATCCTGCCACTTCTGTTGTGCTCAATTGAAGTGACAGGATATTCCTCATAATCTGAATCAACCAGCTGTTTGTTTGATATTTAAATCAATGATTGCTGTACTCGAAGCCTGTATTTTTGCCACAGTCATGGGTGGTTTCTTTGGAATTATTTTGAAGAAAAACCTCATGATGAAAATTCTCTCTATGGATGTGATGAGCACTGGTGTCATTTCCTGTTATGTGCTTGTGGCATCGCATCGCGGTTTGTTTACGCCCATCTTAGGATCTGGGGCTGGGATCGAATTGGGAGCAGACTCTGGGGCCTATGCGGATCCGGTGCCTCAAGCTGTGATTTTGACGGCTATTGTGATTGGCTTTTCGATTCAAGCATTGATGCTGGTCGGGGTGATGAAGCTGTCACGGGATAACCCGACTCTGGAGATTTCCGAGATTGAAAAGAGTAATACGCCATGATGATTTTAACGATTGCTTGGATTGCATTACCGCTCTTAATTGGATTTAGCATCTATCTTTTGCCCAAGTTAGATCGTTATCTGGCCATGGGTGTTGCGCTGGTTTCAATAGGCTATGGTTTGGCCTTATTCCAAATGCCAGATGCCCTCGATATAAGTCTATTAGACAACTTTGGTGTAACTCTTTTAGCGGATTCACTGAGTGGTTACTTTATTTTAGGAAATGCCCTGGTAACAGTTGCGGTGCTGCTCTATTGTTGGGAGCAAGAGAAATCGGCTTTCTTTTTTACGCAGATGATAATTTTGCACGGTAGTGTCAATGCCGTTTTCATCTGTGCTGATTTCATTAGTTTGTATGTAGCCTTAGAAGTCGTTGGTATTGCTGCTTTTTTGCTGATTGCCTATCCACGAACGGATCGTTCTATTTGGGTGGGCTTGCGCTACTTATTTGTCAGCAATACGGCCATGCTGTTTTATCTAATTGGAGCAGTGCTAGTGTATCAGGCGAATGGATCGTTTGCCTACACAGGTTTACAGACGTCTCCTGCAGATGCGATCGCACTTATCATGTTGGGCCTTTTAACTAAGGGCGGCATGTTTGTATCGGGTTTATGGCTGCCGTTAACCCATTCCGAAGCCGCAACACCTGTCTCAGCAATACTATCTGGTGTAGTGGTCAATACAGGTGTTTATCCCTTGGCACGGTGTGCGCTGTTAGTTGATGATATTCAGCCGATTCTTCAATTATTTAGTATAGCCACAGCGCTTTTCGGTGTGGGCTACGCAATCTTTGAAAAAGACACAAAGCGAATGCTGGCATCCAGCACGATTTCTCAGCTAGGATTTGTTGTGGCTGCGCCAGCGGCATCAGGTTTTTATGCACTAAGTCATGGTTTAGCCAAGGCATTGCTTTTTTTAGTCGCAGGCAATTTACAAAGTCGCAGTTTTCAAGAATTGCGTCAGATGCCTATACAGTTTCCTGTGTGGGGTGTACTGACAGCCGCTAGTCTGTCTATTTCAGGTTTTCCGTTAATGGCTGGTTTCGGTGCTAAAGCGCTCACCTTAAAATTAATGGCACCTTGGCAATCCACAGTACTTACCCTTGCAGCCATTGGTACAGCAGTTGCATTTGCCCGATTTATCTTTTTACCATTTGAAAAACTCGCCATCTCAGATAAGAAACCGTCCCGTGGATTTTGGTCAGCGACGATAGTGTTGTTGGGCGGCCTTATTGCAGCCAATAGTTTCTTTTTAGGGGGGTATACACTTCCTAATATTGTCAAAGCATTGCTGGTCATTATTGCAGGCTGGTTGATTTACTTCATAGGTGTTAGAAGACTTAAGTTTGAACTGCCCCGTGCTGCTGAACAATTTGAACATTTGATTGGTGCAATGAGCCTGATTTTAGTGTTGCTGTTTAGTATGGTGTTGGTGTAATGAGTATTCCAGATTTATTACTGCGACTGACGATTTGGTTTTTACTCACAGCTGATTTAAGTCCAGCAAACATTGCGATTGGACTCTTTGTTGCCTGGTTCATTCCTCACCGGTATACTGTTCCCGCTTCTTGGAAGCGCTGGTTAAAAGAGTTGTTGCGAGTCTGCTGGGAAATTGTCTTAGCTATTCCCAAGGCTTATTTTGAAGCGTTTGAGATTATATTGCGTCCCCATGCAAAGGAGGTAATAACGCGAGAGCGTGTACGCCCTTTTCGAACACCTGGCTTGATTTTTCTCGATATCTTTTTAATCACGTTTACACCTAAAACAATTGTCCTTAAATGTCGTGAGGATGGCTGGTATGAGGTCCATCAAGTTGAGCGGAGGAAACGCCCATGAACGGTATTTTATTAGCCATGATCGGTGCTTTGTTGATACCAATCTATGAAGCTTGGCAAGATGACGATATCTGGCAAAAAATGTTGGCATTTGCCAGCATTGCCACCAAAACATCAGTCATGATTCTGATGCTTTCTATCCTACGTGATGACTGGATGATTGGTGTTGTTGGAGTCCTAATTTTAAGTGTTGGCAATGCTGCATTAATGTTGTTAGCTCATGTGCTGAGACGGGTGAATGAATCATGATAGATACTGTTATTAATGTCATCAGCTATAGCTGTATTGTAATTGGTCTAATCTTTTGGTTTTGGGGCACATTACCGTTGCTGGGGCATCGCTCCGTCCTCTTTAAACTACATAGTTTGTCTGTTTCTGACACCCTTGGTTCAATGAGCATTATTGTGGGTCTCTTGCTCAAAATTCCGAGAGAATGGCCCTTGCTTTTGCTAGCACTGATTTCTCTGTCTCTTTGGAATACGGTGTTGGGTTATGTTCTGGCTTACTGCTCAAATGAGGGACGTTATGACTGAAGATATTTATACGGTTGCAATACTTCTCCTGCTACCCATGACAGCCAGTATGTTGGTGTCACAAGTAAATCCATACAATGCGCTAGTGATTCGTGGCATCCTTGGTGCTGTTGCAGCCTTAGTCTATGCAATGTTTGGTGCGGCTGATGTTGCTCTGACCGAGGCTTTGGTTGGCACAATGTTATCAATTACCCTCTATGCAGTAGCGGTACGCTCCTCGATGAGTATGCGGCTAGGGGTGGTTGAAACCGCGAGTAGTGAATGTCCAGGCTATGAGGCCTTGTTATCTTCTTTACGCACTCATCTTCAAGAAAAGCATCTGAGATTGGAAGTGATTCCATTCACTCAGACTTCTACCCTGCAGACAGCATTAGCCAATAAAGAAATTCATGCGGTTTTCATGGTGCCAAATTCCGAGAACTCTGATCAGCTAACGGCTCCTACTGGTGACTTGCAAATTCGTGTGCGTCGTCTATATGAGATCTTGCAGGCTAAATTGTCTCATGAGTTAGTGAACCTCAGATTTGCTGATGTAGAAACCGCTAATTTATCCAGAGGGAAAGGACTATGAAGTGGATTTATGTGATTGCTGGAGTTGCTCTCTACATTAAGATGCTGGTTTTTCCTAATCCATCTACTGATATGGCTGAGGTTTCTATTGTTGACGTGATCGTGCAAGATACGGGTGTGTCGAATGCGGTGTCAGGCATTATTTTTAGAAACCGCCTCTATGACACCATTTTTGAAGTTGTTGTTTTTACCCTAGCAATTATGGGGGCACGCTTTTTGCTTGCTAATGAACAGCCTTCCTGCACGATTTACCAATTTACCGATCACCCATCTGTAGTATTGGCACGGTTAGGCGCAACGATTGCAGCCTTAGTGGGTATTGAGTTGGCAATTCGGGGGCATTTGAGCCCCGGTGGCGGTTTTGCTGCTGGTGTTGCGGGCGGTACAGCGATTGGCCTTGTGGCGATTACCTCGTCACCAAAATGGATGGAGGATATTTATCAACGTTGGGGGGCTGCTATTTGGGAAAAGATAGCAGTGCTGGTTTTTATTGTTTTAGCAGTGCTTTCGTTAGTCGGCATTGCTTTACCCAACGGCCAAGTCGGCACGTTAGTCAGTGGTGGCTGGATTCCACTGCTCAATATTTTAGTGGCGGTTAAAGTAGCTTTGGGATCTTGGGCGGCTATTCTGACATTTATTCGTTATCGAGGATTGTTGTAGCTGGTGATGCTACGTCTTAAGTTTGAGTGATAGAACTGCTTGCCATACAAGTTATCGCTTAGTCCTAGATACATCCATGCCTCTCAAACCGCAGTTCAAGAGGCATGGAGTTGGAATGAATTGGAGACAGTGAATGTAGATTCACTATGAGTACCAGCTCTACAGCTGATACGAGAGGGTTAACCCTCTAAGCTTCGACTTGAGAATGCGTCATAGCTATAGGCAGGAGTACGAGTGCTGAAGCTAGTCTCACGTCCAGTGATAGTTTGAGATAGGGCGTCGAAGGAATCAGAACGCCAGTTACGCTCATGAATGGGTTTAGATTGCTCGCCTAGGAAGTATGCTTGAGAGCCAATCAGTACAGCGGCTAGCCAACCTACGATCAAAAGTGCCAATACGATAGCCATATTTAATCTCCTATTTAAAGTGCTGATGATATTGCGATGTAGGGCAACACCAGCCGGTCAATAAGTGCAAGCGTTGTCTTATGTAATTAACAGTAACGAAAATTATTAAGAAACGTCAACTGCGATTGACTAAATTGTTGGTGTGGCTATCAACAATTTGCTTTATGACTATCACCCTTGATGCCAACGTTGTGTGCTCTAAGTAGAGACACTGAGTGTGGGGAGTAGAGTGCATTTTAAGTTACACGCTGTTTGATCAATTCAAACAGTGCTCTCATGCCCATGGCGTCCCCTCCCTCAGGGCGTCCGGGCAAGCTCCGGAGGTTGTAACCCATAAAATCTACATGGATCCAGGAGATGTCTGGCTGAACGAATTCTTGTAAAAAGAGAGCTGCTGTAATGGAACCACCATAGGAGCCGCTGGCAATATTATTCATGTCAGCTACTGGACTATCTAGCATGGAGCGATAGGCCGTATGTAAAGGCAGATTCCAGAGTGGGTCGTCTATATTTAGACCTGCATCAAGTAATGTTTTAGTGACCCCATTGTCGTTGCAGAAAAAGGCTGGCAGTTCAGTGCCAAGGGCAACACGGGCAGCACCGGTAAGGGTGGCACAGTCAATCAGTAAGTCTGGGTCTTCGCTGCTAGCTTCCCATAAGGCATCGGCTAATATTAAGCGTCCTTCAGCATCTGTATTGCCTACTTCGATGGTTGTTCCTTTGCGGGATGTCAAAATATCTAAGGGGCGTAGGGCATTGCCCGCAATGCTATTTTCAACGGCTGCCACCAATACTCTGAGGTTGACCGGTAAGCCGATTTCCATAATCATCTGTGCTATCCCTAGCACCTGGGCTGCTCCCCCCATGTCTTTTTTCATGAGGCGCATGCCAGTGGCGGATTTAACGTCTAAGCCGCCACTGTCAAAGCAAACTCCTTTGCCTACCAGGGTGACTTTGGGGGCGTCTGGATTGCCCCAGCGCAGATCAATCAGGCGAGGCGCACGGGTGCTGGCTTTTCCAACGGCATAGATCATCGGGTAATTTTCGATGACTAAATCGCCACCTGCAATGACTTCCACTTTGGCTTCGTAGCGCTCAGCTAAGCTGCGGGTTGTTTCCTCAAGCTGATCAGGCCCCATATTGTTGGAGGGTGTGGTGATCAGATCGCGTACTAGATAGGTGGCTTCTGTGGCGGCTTTAACGTAGGTTACATCTACATGATCAGGGGGGTGTAGTTTTGCAAGAATGCTGGTTTTGGTCAGTTTGTAGCGATCAAAGCTATAGCTGCCCAACTGCCAACCCAAATACAGTTTGGTCGCGTTAGCGATAGCTAACGCATTGCCCAAGGTGTATGTCCCTGCTGGCAATGTTTTGGGTAGACTTGCCAGGGTCCAGGTATCTATGGTGTCGGGACGCCCCACTAAGACTTTGCCAATTTTGCCAGTGGCATCGGGAATTAAGCATACTTTGCCAGTTTGACCAGAAAATCCGGCTGCCTGGCACCAGGCAGCACTATCAGGATGATCGGTCTGGAGCTCCTCTTCATTGACTAGGTAAATTGCGATCGCATCTGCCAAGGGGGAACCTCCACACGTTCAAACATAGTTATTCAGACGAGTTTAGTTTGCCTTATGGCTACTAGCAACGGTGTAGCACCTGAGCTTTATTTCAAGAAATACACCTTAAAATTATTTGTCTTCATGGCCACTCAAATAAAGCTGGCTTTTCTTCGACGCTCTGACGAACACAGCAACTTTCCAGATGATCGTTCACGGAACCCATGGCCTGCATAAAGGCATAGACGGTAGTTGGTCCAATAAATAACTAGCCCCGGTTCTTTTAAACCTTGCTTAACGCTAGAGATTCTGGCGTTTTATTCAGCTGGAGATAGAGTTGCGTAGTCACACTCAAGCGGGCGTTGAGTGGGCTCATATTGCCAAAAGTTACGCGGCTAGTGAACCCCATTCATCAACACCAATAATGAGGCCCTCAATCATATACGCCTAAGGTTGAACTACGTATTCTCCATCAATGGAGTCAACTCTCCCTTGGTTCGCTAACGTTTGATAAATCATCGCTGCAACTTCGGCACGGGTAGCAGGCTGATTGGGATTGAGCATATCCAAGTTGGGGTAGTTAACGACAATATTGGCTTGGGTAGCCGCCGCCATTTTGTCAATTGCCCAACTAGGGATCTCTGCGGCATCGCTGTAGAGATTAACTATGGTTTGAGTGTCTGTGGGGATAGTGCTATTCAGCCCTGTAACTAAGGCCGTGAGGACCTGGGCACGGGGTACCGGTAGTGTAGGTTGGAAGCTTTCATCAGGGAAACCACTCATAAAGCCACCTTTTACGGCTTTGTCGATGGCTTCGGTTGCCCAATAGCCTTCCTCAACATCCAAGAATGCGATCGCGGCCTCTTGATCTTCTAGGGGAAATGCTTGAGCAATTGCACTCGCTAACTGTGCCCGTGTCACTGGTTGCTCAGGAGCAAACGTACCCTCAGAAATACCATCCAAGACCAATCGCTCACTGAGAGCATCAATGTAGGGCTTAGCCCAATAATCGTCAGGCACATCCTGAAATTGAAGCGCCTCACGGCTTGACTCCAAAGGCTCCTGGTTCGTTGGGGCAGCAGCCGTATCCGTTTGTGCAGGCTGCGCCGATTGTTGAGGCAGCTCCGTTGAGGCAGATGTCTGAATGTCAGAACGCGACGGTACCGTTGTTGTCTGACTAGTAACCCTATTGTTCAGAGAGGGACCCTTCAGAAAGGGATCCTCAGCTGCTCTTTCTAGCGCCTGATTGCTATTCCTAAGGACGCCAGCACTACCTGAACCAATATCCTCTACAGTGCCAAAGCCAATACCATCTCCATCAGTTTCAGCTTCCAGGCTACTATCAGTGTCTTCAGCTCGACCCAGTCGCTCTCCTGCGTCGAACGCACCCGCTACAGAAGGTGCACTATCGGCATTAAAGAGTCCCGCTTGCCCCAACAAGTTCACCCCGGATCGGGTCAACCCCCAAAATAATACGCTGCCCAAGGTTAGAAATGCTACAAATAAAGCAATCAGTTCATCATAGTCAACTGAGCGACGACGATTATTATCAGTACCTGGGTCAGACGGAATTTGTGACACAGCAGACTCCTAATCCCTTAATAGAGGATTAATCAAAATATATTCCCGATATAAAGATAAATCAGAAAAGGATCGACTTAAGCGTTATTACTTACATTTCTAAATTATTCTTTCTATTAAGCTTTTGCGTAAGTGGTTATTTCTTGACAGTGAGCTACCATAGCTTGCTACTTTCTTGACTGATGATTTTACGATTTAGAAAGTCCAAATTAAAATCTACAGTGGGTCGTGCCAAGCGTTTACTGGTCATCGCTTTACCTGCTCTTGGTATGAGTGGCTGTGTAATGATGACTGGGCAAATCTCCACATTGCGCCCTGTGTCCGCCTTGGTGACTCACATCATGGCTAGAGCTACGGCGGTTGGCGCTCTGATTAGTAAGGTTCATCAACGCTTGGATATCCTACAGCCGTTAGAAAAAGAAGCCGTATCCATTGGCGGTTTAGGCCCAGTAAGACTGGGAATGTCTATTCAAGAGGCAGCCAATGCTGCCCAGGTTAGTTTTGTCGTGGCTCCGATGACCCAGTCAGAATTGTGCCAGTACTACTTACCAGAAGTTTATGATCCTGAAAAGGCAACCCGTGTCGCGTCGATTGATGGCATTGGCCTCATGGTGGTGAATGATCAAGTAATTCGAATTGATATTTGGTCGGAGAGTCCAATTAAAACCCTGAGTGGTCTTGGCATTGGTTCCACCATTGAAGAGATTGATGCCGTTTATGACGGACAGATAGACGTGACGCCCCATCCATACACCGACGGCAGTTATGTCACACTAACCTCGGAGGCTGCTGGCAGTAACCTGTATAGCCTCGTCTTTGAAACCGATAAAGAAGGC
Source organism: Adonisia turfae CCMR0081 (assembly GCF_011009555.1). Taxonomy (GTDB): domain Bacteria; phylum Cyanobacteriota; class Cyanobacteriia; order Phormidesmidales; family Phormidesmidaceae; genus Leptothoe; species Leptothoe turfae. The sequence goes on from NZ_QXHD01000004.1 coordinate 4,966,740, forward strand.
CGAGTCACCCAGTTTCGCACTGGACAATTCCCTGCCGTCACATGGGCTGAAGGCTGTTCTTAAGCACATCATTATGGCTAATCTTGATAGACTCAGGGGGCAACAGTTCTTTGTTTCCCTGACCTATGGTGAATCGTCTTGCCCAAAGTCAAAGTCTCTACTTGCGTAAACACGCCGAAAATCCAATTGACTGGTGGCCTTGGTGTGATGACGCATTAGAGGCAGCAAGACGTGACAATAAGCCAATTTTTCTGTCGGTGGGCTATTCTAGCTGCCATTGGTGCACGGTAATGGAAGGGGAAGCTTTTTCGGATAGTGAAATAGCTACCTATCTCAATGCCAACTTTTTGCCTATCAAGGTTGATCGTGAGGAGCGTCCCGATCTTGATAGCATTTATATGCAAGCCCTTCAGATGCTTGTAGGACAAGGAGGCTGGCCGCTCAATATTTTTCTATCTCCTGATGATTTAGTGCCCTTTTATGGAGGCACTTACTTCCCCGTTGAGCCTCGCTATGGTCGTCCTGGTTTTTTGAAACTGTTAGAGATTTTGCGCAATCTCTACGATACAGATCAGCCTAAAGTGGGTGCAGTCAAAGCTCAGATTTTAGAAACGCTACAGCAGTCAACGTTGTTGCCCGCAGACGACAACCTCAGTACAGAGTTGCTAGTCCGTGGATTGGCCACCAGTGTGAAAATCCTGCTTCCATCGGGTCAAGGCACCAGTTTTCCCATGATTCCCTATGGGCTCAGTGCTTTACGTTCTATTCGTTGGGTGGAGCCCACAGACGAGCTGAATCCTGAGGAAATTTGTCTGCGTCGAGGAGTGGATATGGCCCTTGGGGGGATATATGACCATGTAGCTGGCGGTTTCCATCGCTACACCGTCGATCCAAATTGGACGGTGCCTCATTTTGAAAAAATGCTCTATGACAATGGTTTGATCATGGAGTACTTGGCAGATTTATGGAGTCAGGGACATCAGGAACCTGCCTTTGAGAGAGCGGTTGCTGGAACTGTTCAATGGCTAAAGCGTGAGATGTGGGCGGGGTATTTCTATGCCGCCCAAGATGCCGACAGTTTTGTCACCCCTAATGACGTTGAACCTGAAGAGGGGGCGTTTTATGTGTGGCGTGAGACCGAGCTGCGAGAACTTTTAACAGATGCGGAATTTGCTGACCTGAACGCCGACTTTTTTATTTCGGCTGAAGGCAATTTTGAGGGTAATATCGTGCTCCAACGGCAGCAGCCTGGAGCGCTTAAGCCAGGGACAGAGTCTGCCTTGCAAAAACTGTTTGCTGTGCGCTACGGTCAACCTGCCTTGGCAACCTTTGCACCAGCAATCGATGCTCATGCTGCCAAAAACTCGGCGTGGCCAGGTCGCATTCCCCCTGTCACTGATACCAAAATGATCGTCGCATGGAATAGCCTGATGATTTCTGGTTTAGCTCGTGCGGCGGCTGTCTTTAACCAGATGGAGTATCTAGATTTAGCGGTTGAAGCAGCTCAGTTTATTTTAGAAAACCAATGGATAAATGGACGCTTTCATCGGTTGAATTACGATGGGGCCCCTGCTGTATTAGCTCAGGCCGAAGACTATGCCTTATTTATCAAGGCTCTGTTGGATATTCAGCAAGCTAGTCTTGGGTTGTCGAAGGGTATAGCAGCAGACTGGTTAGCCCATGCCAAGAACATTCAAGCTGAGTTTGACCAATGGCTTTGGAGTGATGTAGCCAATGGGTATTACAACACGGCTAGCGATGTCAGTGAGAGTTTATTGATCAGAGAACGAAGCTATCAAGATAATGCAACGCCAGCAGCTAATGGTGTGGCTATTGCCAGCCTGATACGATTATTCTTACTCACTGAAGATTTAACCTATTTAGATCATGCTGAAAAGGCTCTAAAGTCTTTTAGCATCGTTATGGAGCAGGCGACTAGGGCTTGTCCAACCCTGTTTCAGGCCCTCGACTGGTATCGTCATCACACCCTGGTCAGAACGCATGCAGAGAATGTCACTAAACTATCGCGTAGTTACTTACCTACCGTTGTTTTAGTGCATCAAAATTTATCGGATGGAGAGGCCGGGTTAGTATGTCGCGGTCTGTCATGTCGTAAGTCAGCAATGAGTGTTGAAGAAATGATGGAGCAGATTGTTATGAGTCAGCAAAGGGACAAAATTCGCTAGAGAGAACTATCTGCTGACTAAGGGAAGAAGTGCTTTATTGCTGGATGGGCTGCGATCGCAAACAAATTCCATCTTGAACTAGGGTATGCACCTGCCAGGTAGCATCTGTTTCAGGATAATCACTGCGGTAATGCCCACCGCGACTTTCAGTGCGAAACAGGGCGCTTTCAAGCACTAATTTGGCCACGGTTAATAGATTGCGAGTTTCTGCCCAAAGACGGAGTATTGTGAAATCTAGCGTTGCAGGGAGCGTATGATTTTTCTGTTCGTTCACCCTGTTTACTATCTGTGTCAGCGGTAATGCGTCGAACTCGGTTTTCCATTGTTCTAGCTGATCCAGTGCCGCATTCATTTGGTTGGCTTCACGGGCAATGCCTGCACTTTGCCACACCAATTGCCCAATGGCTGTTCGATGTTGCTGGAGCCAACTAGCAACCTCATCTAAATCCGGGGGCGTGGTTAATTCATCACTAGCAGCACTATCGCTTTGAGATAAATCTGCTAGTGGTTGTGGTGTAATGTCCTTCAGCTGTGCTCCAAATACCAAACATTCCAGTAATGAATTACTAGCTAATCGATTAGCACCATGTACACCCGTGCTGGCATTTTCACCAACGGCATAGAGGCGAGGTATGGTCGTTTGACTACCAAGGTTAGTGATTATTCCGCCCATCCAGTAGTGGGCTGCAGGTGAGACGGGAATCGGCGTTTCAAAGACGTTAATACCTGCCCATTTTTGACATTTGCGAATGATATTGGGAAACCGATGGTTCACTCGCTCTGGGGCAATCACCCTCAGATCCAGATACACCACAGACTCATCTGGATGTCTCTGAAGATGATTAAAAATAGCTCGACTGACCACATCTCTGGGGGCTAATTCGCCGTCAGGATGATAGTCAAAGGCAAACCGACGGCCATGAATATCAATCAAATGTGCGCCTTCTCCCCTGACAGCCTCACTAATGAGAAAGCGAGGAGCCCCTGCTTGGGTTAAGGCTGTGGGATGAAATTGCATAAATTCCAAATCCCGTAGGGTGGCTCCCGCTCGCCAGGCCATGGCCACACCATCCCCTGTGCTGGCAGTGGGATTGGTCGTTTGTGAATAGATTTGGCCACCGCCACCTGTGGCTAGAACGACGGCGTTAGCCTTTACCAACTTTAGTTGTTGACTGTGGACCAGCTGTACACCAAGGCATTCTCCCTGATGCATCCATAGGTCTAATGCTAGGGCTTGGTTAAAGACGTGGATATTTGGGCGTTGGAGTACTTGATCTGCCAGTGTGGTGACTACGGCTCGTCCAGTGGTATCGGCGGCATGTAACACTCGACGCCGAGAATGGGCCGCCTCTAGGGTCATTGCTAGCTGCTCGCCTTTGCGATCAAATGCCACACCCATTTGGGTCAGGTGCTGAATACATTCCCCTGCCTGTCTAACTAGCACGTCTACGGCTTGGCGCTCGCATAGACCAACGCCAGCTTTGAGAGTATCGGCAATGTGGAGTTCTGGGGCATCGTCAGGTGCGATCGCAGCGGCAATTCCTCCCTGTGCCCAGTCGCTGGCGGAGATAGACAGCGTATCTTTTGTGATTAAGCCTACTTGGAGCGTTGCGGGTAAACAAAGGGCTGAATACAGGCCAGCAGCTCCACCACCGACGACTAAAACATCAAACTGTGATGGCAACGCAGCATAGGACGAAGAGGAGTGCACCAATAAAAATTGCTCCTGACAGAGGGATTAAACCACTCTATCAAGAGCAATGATAGATAAAGACAATACCAGGGAATTGAAATTTTGAGATTTACCCAATATTCAAGTCTGGGAATGCTTGCTTACTTGTAAGCACCATTGTTGTAACGGTCGTCACCTTCCACTAGCGCAGGGTTAGGTGGAGAGATAGTAAATATGTCCATGTTCTCTTGAATCCGTGATTTCTCAACATCACTAAGTCCAGGGATTTCTAAGATATCCTCCAGGTTCTCGTAGGGAGCATTCCGAATGATTTTGCCTGCAATCGTCGGAAATAGGCCCCGATACTTCCTAAACGCTGCAACGTTAGTGTTATTCACATCAAGCTTATAGCCATACTCTGTAGCCAGCTTGTCATCCACTGCGTTGCGAGGTAAGTTAGCTTCTGCCAGAAACACCGTACCGCCATTCAACATATTGGCTACTGCGGGCTGAGCATCGCTCACCAAAGTACCAAATACCAGTCCAAGCGCCATTAATAGGCCAAAGAATTGTTTCATCTCTCCGCCGGATTTATTTAAATCTCATACACAGCATTAATGAGCAGCCTATCACTTTCGCTGTGCCAATGTTGAGTAATGGTGATAATCCTTTGCGGACCGTTACGCAAATGCTCACCTGAGCCCTAATTTAGGATGACTGCACAGACGAGGATTTTATTGGAACTGAGGATTTGCGATCGTAACTGATCAAAAATCTATCCAAGTCTGAAAACGTGCATGCATAGGTCGTTAACGGTTTGTCATAACCCTTTAACAAAGCTGAATAGCGCTTAAATGTTTGTTCGTTGGCTCCCAGCTTACTCAAGTACTTATAAGTTTCTGCCCCCAGCGCTACATCTAGGCCTAGCTGTTTGGTGGAGCTTTCAAAGCGGAAGGCCGCATTGACGGTGTCACCTAGGGCCGTGTAGTCAGGACGGTCTCCTGTACCTGTATTACCTACGACTGCATAGCCAGTGTTCACACCAGCTCCCACCCGTAACGGGAAAGGGAGGGGAAATTGCTTATGAAGCTGACGCGTCATCTCATTCAGTGCACTAATGGCGCGGCTGATTTTCAACATTTCCTCAGCTTCTACCGCCTGGGTGCCATGAATCCAAACGGCCATCACAGCATCACCAATGTATTTATCGACCCAACTACCGTACTCGCCAATGATGTTGCCAGCATGACGGAACCAGGTGCCGATGACTTCTGATAAAATCTTTTCATCGATCTGCCGGGTCATGACTGTGAAGTCTCGGATGTCGACCACCATGACCGAAATCAAACGACGCACGTGCAGTGTAGCGGTTGCGGTAGAGTCGTGTGAGCTCAGTGAGTTATTACTATTGGTGTTAACGGGTTCTGGTGCAGGACAATAGAATTGCAATTCAGTCTGCCCAAAGGTTAGAGCATCCCCATTCCGTAGGGTAACTGGCACACTGACTCGACGGCCATTCACAAATGAGCCATTGCGGCTACCTAAGTCGATCAAATAGAATTCTCCGCTTTCCATAAATTGCAGCATTGCATGGTTGCGGGAAATCCAGCGATCGGGCAGAACAAAATTATTATCGTCGCTGCGGCCAATAGTCCAACAACTATTACCCATCAACGATAAGTGACGTTGACCTGAGTCTGTTTTTAGGACCAGGTAAGGTCCAACTTGAGGGGTCTTTTCAGGGAATAACACTATACCTCGACGCTTCGAGTCAGCTATGTCCTATACCTTAACGCTACTGCTCCTAACAGCACTATAGCCTTTGTGCTTATTTATTATGCATTACATACACAATACTGCTGATCCTAAGGATTCATGGTCAAAGCTTCATACGTTATCTAGATCTTCAACGCTAAGGCTAATTTTTCTAAGTCCCCACCAGGTGCCTAGATTCGAATAATCTTGCTTATTTGTCAAGAAAGTCACGCCGTTTAGCGGTAAGGCTCTTGCAGACAAGCTTATGGGGCCTCTTACTTATTTATGCCAGGATTGCCGCAAGTAGGAATAGCGCATCTACCAGAATTGTGCTTAGCACTGCCCCAGCGAATGCCCACCAATGGGTTTGGTTAGATTTGAGTGCTAGGGTGCCAACACAGATAAGTGCTATGAGCAATGCCAACGCCCTGGCGACAGCAATAGGGTTTTCAATCTGTAGTAGAGCTGCCTGCAAAACATTACCTGCCTCTGTGGGTTCCACGGTCATGGCTTGTCGCCAATAGGGAATTAGATTGACCCAGTAGAAATAAAGATCCGTAATAGCAGTACCCAGTAAAGACCCTACATAAAAATAACTGCCAATCTTAAGGCGAGTCTGGCTGATTAAAATAATGACGATGGGTAACCCAATGGCTTCAACGGGTAAGTGGACATAGGGATTTTCCCTCAGCCATCCCCAGTAAAGGCTGCCAGCGAGCCATGTCCAGGAAAACCCAATTGCCAAGTCTCCCCAGAGTTTGTATGTGTGCTGACGCAGGGCATAGATCCCACCGAATAGCCAAATAAAGGTCATTAATAAGCTCACCCAAGGCTGAAACCGCACAAGGGGGGCTTGAAAAAAAACGGGCACACTGACCAAGAAAGCAGATGCTAGGAATGCAGGTAACCGATGAGCTGCATGCTCATCAGAACGTAGCGTTAGTTGTTCAGTGAGTTGGGTTTGAGGTGAAGTTTCGGATAGCAATACTTCCTGATGAATTCAATTGAATTCTGAGAGAGGTTAATTATTGTTAACATAACATGTCAATTGAGCCACTCAGGAACCGTAGCCTCGTAAATGGCGACCTAGATAATATTGCAGTATGTAAATTTTTAGGGAGAACCCAATTAAAAATTGCTGATAAGGAATTTTCAGTTCTGATTTGTCTTGCCAGCATGTACCTTAGCGAGCATTGGATATATCTTTGCTAAACTTCAGATTTTCTTTGGGTTGCTGCTTAGCTGAGGATCATGCTTCAGTCTATGAGCGGTTTGTCTGTTGATACATACTTGCGACTGCCTGCCGAGGGTTTTGTGGTGCACCCATACCGACATTCTTAATTTCAGTGCAGTTGGATTCCAAAGTGCTGATATGGCGCATCAGTAAAAGCTTGTCGAGGTAGTCCGGATGTAGTTGTGAATGGTTCGTGTCCTATAGGAGTGGTCTGCGCTAGACCTAATTGATAAAGTTCGAGCTTTGGAGCATTTTTCATGTTTGTTTGCCAATTATTTGAGCTTTTGGCCCAAGCACCTACGAGTCAAGCAGCGCAAATTAACCTGTTTCAAGCCATTGTGATTGGCATTGTGCAGGGACTGACGGAGTTTTTGCCTATTAGTAGTACCGCTCACGTCAAAATTGTGCCTGTAACGCTAGGTTGGGGCGATCCTGGTGTGGCATTTACGGCTGTGATTCAGCTTGGTAGTTTAGCTGCAATCTTGTGGTACTTCTGGGATGATTTGACCAAAGTGACTCGCAATACGATCAAGGCGGCCATTGCAAAGCGCTATCAGTCTTCAGATTTTCGTTTGGGGTTAGGTATAATTCTGGGCTCGATTCCGATCGTATTGTGTGGCCTAATCATCAAGCTGTTTTTTGAAACGCAGTACGAGACGTCAGTGATTCGGAGTACCCAAGCGATCGCAATTACATCTATTGTGATGGCCGTCCTTTTGGGCATTGCTGAAAAGGTAGGCTCTCGTAAGCGCAAGTTTGAGAAGTTAGACCTCTGGGATGGCGTTGGCGTTGGCATCGGTCAGGCCCTGGCCCTGGTTCCTGGTGTATCTCGTTCAGGTTCAACGCTAACAGCCGGTTTGTTTTTAGGTCTGGAGCGAGATACGGCAGCACGCTTTTCGTTTTTGCTAGGGACACCAGCTATTTTGCTGTCTGGTCTAGTAGAACTTAAGGGGTTGCTGGATGAGATGGCGACAGTGGGCGATGCAAGTTTGGTGCCCCTGGTCGGTGGCTTGATTGCGGCGGTGATTTCTTCGTATCTTGCGATCGCATGGCTAATTCAATTTCTAAGGCGCAATAGTACCTGGGTTTTTGTTTGGTATCGCCTGGCCTTTGGCGTCGCTATTTTAATTGGATTAGCTACTAAGACTATTCAAAACGTTTAGGGCGTTTTTGCTTTTATTTATTCCCACAATAGGTGGTTTCCCTAAGTATTATGGATTAATTGTCTAGCCCGATGGTTTATGCGTAGTGCGTCTATCCAACCGGCTGTCGTTACCAGTGTTCTCAGTGATTCTATTGCTGAAGCTATTGGCTTTGAGCCTGGCGATCGGTTGGTTTCGATCAATGGTGATCGTCCCCGTGATTTAATTGACTATCGATTTCTTTGCTCGGATGAATGGTTGACCCTGGAAGTATTAGACGCCGCCGGGGATAGCCACACCGTTGAGATTGAAAAGGAGTATGACGAAGATCTGGGCCTGGAATTTGAAAGTGCTCTCTTTGACAACCTGATCCAGTGCAATAATCGTTGCCCTTTTTGTTTTATTGACCAGCAACCTCCTGGTAAGCGAGACACTTTATACCTGAAAGATGATGATTATCGCCTTAGTTTTCTGTACGGTAGTTATCTGACACTGACCAATCTGCCTCCCTCAGAATGGGAACGGATTGCACGTTTGCGTTTGTCTCCGTTGTACGTTTCGGTCCATGCCACCGAACCAGAACTGCGTCAGCGCTTACTGAAGAATTCTCGTGCTGGCTTACTTTTAGAGCAGCTCAAATGGTTTCAAGAGAACCGTCTACAAATCCACGCACAGGTGGTTGTTTGTCCTGGCATTAATGATGGTCCACATTTAGAGCGCACGTTGCGTGATTTAGCTCAATTTCATGTTGGTGATACCCCTGCTGTTGCTTCAGCCGCTGTTGTTCCAGTTGGGCTTACTCAGTTTCGTCCAACAGAAGACGAGCTCATCCCTGTCAACACCGCTAAAGCTAATGAGGTGATTGAGCAGGTCACACAGCTACAGTCTGAATTCAAAGACACCTTGGGCTCTACATTTGCCTGGCTGGCAGACGAATGGTTTTTAATTGCACGACGTAGCTTGCCACCAGAGTCTCACTATGAGGCCTATCCCCAAATTGGCAACGGTGTAGGGTCTATTCGTTTATTTCTGAAGCAGTTTGAGGCAGCAGCTCAGAAATTGCCTGAATCTATCAATACCTCTAAACATCTAACCTGGGTGGTTGGTAACGCTGTTGAAAAGGCGTTTGAGCCCATTTTGGAACGAATCAACCAGGTAAGGGGGCTAACAGTTACTATGGCGGCTCTAAACAGTGAGTATTGGGGACAGGAGATTACTGTTACTGGCTTACTGACGGGTTACGATATTTTAGAAAAGCTAAAGGAACGCAACTTAGGGGATGGAGTGTTACTGCCGTCTTTGATGTTGAAGCGGGGACAGCATGCTACACCTGAGAACACATATTTCCTAGATGATCTGTCCTTATCGGAGCTAAGTCATCATCTTCAGTGTCCTGTCTGGCCAGTGGACGATATTACCGAGTTATTAGCGGCCTGTGCCACTCCAGATTGCACCGATTAGCTCTAAGCTTTAATTCTCTCAATTATGACGATTGTCAGCTTGTAAGTCTGATTCAATTGCTATTGAATGAGAATTTCTTAATGAATGGGCGGCCTTGGGCTCGATTGCTTGTATATCTGTGTAAGCTGCTTGAAAAACGAGCTTGTGTACGAATTTACTAAATTTATTAGCTACCAACTGACGCAAACACTATGGGATACATCAACCACTCGCTTTTGATCCGCATAGCTGTGCTTGGAGGCGCATTGTCCCTACTGCCTCTTCCAGCGCACGCTAAGGTCTTAATTGATGATGATCCAAGTGGTACCTCGCTGCCTTTGATCACAGCTCAGTTAGATGTGCAGGAGACTGAAGTAAGTAGCGGTAATCATGCCGATTCTTTCCCAGATATGCTGGCTCCTGCTGTGATGGCAAGTGCGGCATCACCGACGTTTTCAGTAAAGTCGTCAAGGGCTCATGGAATTGCTTTACCGCCAGAGCTAACCCAAATGTCTCAACTGCCTGAGTTGTCTGAGCAGGACGAATCTGAGGAAGAGGTTGCTCCGGATACGATTCCGTCTACTGATGAGGCAGATCCCGCAGAACCCGCAGCTTTAGATGAAGAACAAGACCCCGCAGCTGTAGATAGTGATGGAGCTGAGCAGCCATCTGCGGTCGATAGTGAAGAAATTGTGCCAGCAACTGGTCAGGCCGAATCTACATCTAGTGATGACTTGCTAGATGAAAGTAATTTGCCACCTACAGAATTGCTTGCAGACCCTAATCCGTTAACTGTACCTACGTTAGAGTCGGAAGTATTGCTGCAAGAAGGTGACGAGCAAACAATTTCGCTGGAAGAAGCGATTGAGCTTGCTTACTTTAATAATCAAGATTTGCAAGCGTCTTTGCTAGAGCTGGAGCAGGCTGAGGCCACCCTGGCGGAAGCGCGGGCTGCTTTTTCTCCCACCGTGAGCACGTCGGCAGATGTGACGGCCCAAGAGTCGGATTCGCAAACAATCTTTGGGACTACGGTGGGGGAGGATGAGCTTGATACCACCCTCAATGCATCAGTGCAGGTGAACTATGATCTATTCACATCAGGCCAGCGAGTTGCTTCAGTCCGAGCCGCAAAAGAGCAAGTCCGTTTGAATGAGCTGGAAGTTGATCGTCGTCGCGAAGAGCTTCGTCTTCAAACTACCAGTCTTTACTATGATTTGCAGGAAAGTGGTGAACAGATTCGCATTAACAGGTCCTTTGAGGAAGAAGCACAGCGGAACCAGCGGGATAATGAATTGCGTCGCCAAGCTGGTGTAGGTACCCGCTTTGATGTGCTGCGGGCAGATGTGCAGTTAGCCAATGCTCAACAGGCACTGATTCAATCCCAAGCAGATCAGCGCATTGCTCGGCGTAACCTGGCGCGTCTGCTGAATATCCCCTCTACGGTGAATATTAATGCTACGCCGGTACCTGCCCCAGATAACTGGGAAGAAACCTATGAGCGCTGGAGTTTAACGCTAGAGGATAGTATTCTGCTTGCGTTCCAAGGCCGTGTGGAATTAGAGCAGCAGTTAGCGCAACGGGAAATTAGCACTCAGCAAGCTCGCGCAGCTCGCGCAGCGATTCGCCCACAGGTGAGTTTGTTTGCTAACTATAGTTGGAGCGATCTGTTGGACGACTCGTCGGATAACTATAGCTTTGGGGCGCAGTTAAACTGGCTACTGGTGGATGGCGGTGCCGCTCGAGCCCGAGCTCGTCAACAAGAAGCCAATGCTGATATTGCTGAAGAACGGTTTTCAGAACAGCTGGATCAAATCCGTTTTGAAGTGGAGCAGGCCTATTTCACGCTACGTTCTAATGAAGAAAATGTGAGAACGGCTAGAACGGCGATCACTCAGGCTACGACCGCCCTGGAATTGGCTAATTTACGTCTTGATGCGGGTGTGGGGACACAGTTAGATGTGCTGACAGCCCAGTCTGAATTGACTGAAGCTGAAGGTAACTGGGTCAGTGCAGCCTTAGGATATAACCGAGCGCTCGCCTCATTACAGAGAGCTGTTAGCAACTTGCGTTCTACGCTATAGCGGTTAGAGGTGTTTTAACAGCTCCAAGATATAGCAAGCTGCTGAAATGCATATCTCCAAAGGATAAGTGCACTGAGCTATATTTAACCAAGCACCAGTGCAGCAAACTCCTTCACTTTGAACGGACATTCCTAAGCTATTCAACTAAGTTGGATAGCTTAGCTGTTCGGACATTGAGAGTTTGGAGTTGTCTGTGGTTGATATCTCACCGCCACATAATTTCTCAATGACTTGATCAGCGGTCATGAGCCGTTTCAGAACAACTTGGCCAATTGGGTTGCCAGTCTCATCTTCAGGCAAGACTTCAACCATTAGTACATCCTCTTCGACTTGATATAACCATAGCTTTTCTGTGGCTTCTTCGATGTAAAGCCCTAGCTTGTTGATAATTGGTTTGCGCTGCCAGGCAATTTCATTCCAAAGGCCGCCAAACTCCCATACTCTGCCAGTTGTCCAGCCGTCGGACAGAAAAAAATATTTCACAGATCCTGAGTAAGGTCAAAGGTTTAATCGCATTATCTCTGGTCATGTTGTTTTTGACACGGGGTCGCTAAAATCTTGATGCTTTCTTATGGTAAGGACGGAAAAAGAAGCTGATTTTGAGTTCTGTCCGGACGTCAGGGGGGATGACATGGACAATTAGCTGGTAGATGCACCCTGATGTCTAACTCCTGAGCCCTTCTGGGACTTGGGAGCTTTTTTTTGCTAATTAATGCTGCTACTTCTTACCAAATAATGAGGGCCAGGTTGCTAGTAAAACTTGATTCTATTGTGTCCGGTAGCGGGGAAGAATAGTATTGACAGTTCGCTGGTAGATGTATCCTGATGCCTAACCTATGAATCCTTGTGGGGCTTAGGAGTTTATTTTTGATCAACTCAATTACTTAATTAGATATGACGTTTAAAAAGAAGATTCAGTTGTAAATGCAATTTGATTTTGTTCTGTCCGGAAGTAGGGAGTAATGGCATGGACAGTTAGCTGGTAGATGCACCCTGATGTCTGACTCCTGAGCCCTTCTGGGGTTTGGGAGTTTTTTTATTGCCTGAAATCTAGATTTTAGTGCTATCAATTGATCAAAGATGGATCCAAATTTCTACTACTTAAGTTGTAAATAAAAATTGATCTTTATTCTGTCCGGAAGTAGGGAGTAATGGCATGGACAGTTAGCTGGTAGATGCACCCTGATGTCTGACTCCTAAGCCCTTTTTGGGCCTGGGAGTTTTTTTTGCTAATTTTTTAGCAGCGAGATGTTAGCACCATTATTTGTGCTCAAATTGTGAGGTCTCACTGGTAAATAAAACTGATGTTTTATTCTGTCCGGAAGTCGGTAGGAGTTGTGTGGACAGTTAGTTGGTAGATGCACCCTGATGTCTGACTCCTGAGCCCTTTTGGGGCTTGGGAGTTTTTTGTAATTGGCTGATAGCCACGGAGTATCGAGATTGCCTAATGGGTAGGTTGAGTCTGTGATAGGCTAACCCCTTAATAGGATTTTGGCGTTTCTGATCCTCGGGCACAGCAACTTTTTATTTAGCCTTACGTAAATAGCGTTCGTTGTAGCTCGGTTTATTGATAAATCAGAATAACGTCCTTTTGAGATAAAAAGGAGCCTCACTTAATGGCAAAGATGCGCGTAGGCTTATTGTTTGGTGGATGCTCAGGTGAGCACGAGGTGTCTATTTTCTCAGCCCAAGCAATTGCTCGAGGGCTAGAGTTGAAAAGTAATGCTGAGAAGTATGACGTGGTGCCGGTTTACATTCGTAAGGATGGCGCTTGGGTGATGGATGCCTACGATGTTCTGAAGTCGGGTAGTCCACTACTAGTAGCTGATGATCAAGAAGTTTTAGCAACGGAGCGTATACCGACACAGGTAGCCAATATTGATATTTGGTTTCCTGTACTCCATGGGCCCAGTGGTGAAGATGGCACGATTCAGGGCCTATTTGAATTGATGCAAATGCCCTATGTCGGTTGTGGCGTCTTAGCGTCAGCTGTGGGTATGGACAAACTCGCCATGAAGTCTGCGTTTGCTCAGGTAGGGTTGCCTCAGGTGAAGTATATGGAAGTTTTGCGATCGCAAGTCTATTCCAACCCCTGTGTTTTCCCAAAGCTGTGCGACGATATCGAGCTTACTCTGGGGTATCCATGTTTTGTTAAGCCTGCCAACTTGGGGTCGTCCGTTGGTATTGCTAAAGTAAAAGATCGCCAAGATCTAGAAGCGGCTCTGGATAATGCGGCCAGCTATGACCGTCGCATCATTGTTGAGGCGGGTGTTGTAGCCCGTGAAGTTGAATGTGCCATTTTGGGAAATGACAATCCGAAAGCCTCGGTCATTGGTGAAATTAGCTTTGATGCAGATTTCTACGACTATGAAACAAAATACACGAGTGGCCAGGCTGATTTAGCCATTCCTGCATCACTGCCAGCCGATATTGTGACAGCGATTCAAGAACAGGCCATGAAAGCGTTCCAGGCAATTGATGGTGCCGGTCTATCACGGGTAGATTTTTTCTATCTTGAAGACACAGGCGAAGTCTTGATCAATGAAATCAACACATTCCCAGGGTTTACAGCTACCAGCATGTACCCCATGTTATGGAAAGCTGCCGGTGTGGAGTTTGATCAGTTGGTTGATCGATTAATTCAGTTGGGTTTAGAGCGCACAGCGCGTAAATCCTAGAGCGACCCCGTCCTATAAGCTTTCTAAAAATACGAGTAGGTCGGCCATATCCTGAGTATTTGGTTGAAACTGTGGCATAGGTGGAGTTTTACCACTAATAACCTGCTGGATGAGTGCTACCTGTGATTTACGCTCAGAGACATGCTGTAAATCTGGTCCAACTTCTCCAGTTCCTTCTAATCCATGGCAGGTGGCACAATTTTGCCAAAATAACTGTTGCCCACGTTCGAGATCTCCTGTGGAGGCTAAGACGTCATGTACGTACGGATCGGATACTTGTACCCTATGAATTCCCCAAATAATCAAAATGACGCACAATAAAATTGTTGTTGCCGCCAATACAAACTGGACCAACAGCCGATTGTCCGAGTTGGCTACGGTTGTCTGGGGAAGAGATGGGCTATCGACTGTTTTTTGGGTCACAAGCAGAACGTAACACTTTGTCATTACGCATATGATACATAGTTTAAAGTTTTCTCAGGAGCCAGTGCAAGTTGTTTTGGCTGGAAAATGAAGATCAAATCTATAGCTTTGATTAAGCTATAGATTTATCAAGCTTAATCTTGCGCATTTACCAGCAGACATCGTCACGGGATCTGGCTAGGCCTGACCAAGGGACTAGGATCAATTAAGGGAATGTCTTAATATAAAGGTAGAAGAAGTAATGTGTAGTGCTGCTTCTATGAGCTCTGTAAGTCATTGAGGAAATACGGCGTGATTGAACCTTTGCTGTTAGGAATTGTTTTGGGCCTAATTCCGGTAACATTGGCCGGTTTGTTTGTAGCGGCTTACATGCAGTATCGCCGGGGTGATCAGCTCAACTTTTAGATTTTGATTGGTAAGAACTTTTGCGAAGCCAGCGTTTCTAAAAACGCTGGCTTTTTTCGTTCAGGCTTTTGCGACTAGGTTAGCGGCGAGGCGTGCAGTTCCATAGGCGGCTTCACTGTGTAGCGAAGAAACCAGGGGAATGCCTAAGGCTTTTGCCCTTAATGTTTGCCAGGTCAGGTTTTGTGCTCCTCCTCCCGCTGTATAAATGCGGTGTACTGGACCTCCACCCAGGGTAATCAGCTTTTGATAGCCTAAGGCTTCGATGTGAGCTATGCCTTCTAATAATCCGTGGAGAAACCGTACCGGATCGCTGGGACGGGGAGTCAAGCGAGGTGGCAGGTGAGGATCGCTGATGGGGAATCGTTCCCCAGCGGTGAGTAATGGATAGTAGTCAAGTCCGCTAGGGATTTCGGTGTGAATACGTTGGCTGATTGAGCCAAGTTCGTCATCACTAAAGTGGTGACGTAATACAGCTCCCCCTGTATTGGATGCACCTCCCACTAACCATTGTTGACCGAGCCGATGGCTGTATACACCACTTTGGGTGTCATTAATGGCAACGGGGCTTAACAGTTTAATCACCAGCGTAGAGCCAAGGGAGGTTACAGCGTCTCCTGGGGTGCTGGCACCACTGGCTAAAAAGGCGGCAATACTGTCAGTAGTGCCCGCTTTGATCATGCAGTTTTTCGGCAGGTTAAACCGCTGAGTCAGTTGAGGCTGAATGGGTGCGATCGCATCCCCAGGCGCTAAAACGTTGGGTAACCATGGACTGATCTCTACGCTCAGTAGCCAGTCGGGATAACTGAGAGTCTGTGGGTCATAGCCTAGCTTGAGGGCATTGTTATAGTCGCTGATACCCGGTTGACCATGGAGCAGACTACTGAGCCAATCTGCTTGATGCACCAGGTAACGAGCATTGGCCAAAATATTAGCCGGTAAATTATTTTTCCACCATAGGGCTTTGGCCAGGCTGGAGGTGGTGCTGTGGGCTGGGCTATGGGTAGGTGCAATGGCAGGAGTACCACCACGAGTATCGTTGTAGAGCAATGGCGGCACTAGGGGGATATGGTTGCGATCGCACAGGAGAACGGTGGCCGAGGTGCCATCAATTGAGATCGCGCTCGTGTGTTGGCGAATAGCCTGGGGGATTTGGTCAATCAACGCCCATAGTGTTTGCTCCCATCCCTTCGCATTTGGCTCTGGAGTAGGATACTGACAGCGACCTTCGCCGACAATCTGCCCATCGGCATCGATTGCGATCGCCCGTGCGCCCGAAGTGCCAAAGTCAATTCCTAGGTAGTTCATAAGCACGCAAAAAAAGAGGTACCCGAATGAGCACCTCTTTTCAAAACTATTGATCTTAGGTGGAATTAAACGCTCACTTCACCCAACTCACGGCTTAAATGCTCAAAGGGAGCATCCACAAATGAAGTGTCACTAATGCCCTGGGCCGTTAGTTGCTCCTTCAGGACATCTTTCATGATTTGAATACCAATGACCGTTGGGCCAACGGGCACTTCCAAAGAGTTGTAAGTTTCACGCAGACCGTTGAGAACGCGCTCAGTGAGGACATCACAGTTGCCTGCTACCAGCGCATAGCTGCTGTAGCGCAGGTAATAGTCCAAGTCGCGTAAGCAAGCGGCATAGCGCCTAGTGGTGTAAGCATTGCCGCCGGGGCGAATCAATTCAGGTATCCGCTCAAACAGTTCAGCTCCTGTCGCCTTTACCAGGCCAGATGCATTTGCACTGATATAAGCAGCGGCTTTAACCCGATCAGAGCCACTGTCAAAATAACTCTTTAGAGAATCGAGGGCGTCGCGATCGAGGTACCGACCTGTGATGTCGTAGGTGCTGATTAAACCCGTCACCGTATCCCGCATGAAACCTTTCTCCCAGTGCGATTAATGTGCGACTCAAAAACTAGAGCAAGAATTTGTAACCAAGCTTGGAGTGAAAGTCCTCATACAGACCATGGTATGACCCAAATATGAGAACAAGCGCAAGGGCTATCCAACCGCTTGTTAAGGTAGTTACAAGTGCCTTGCCGCTGCCATGTAAATCCTGAAACCCGTTCAGCGACAACGATTACCGACACTTGAGTACCAAAACTTAGTCTACCACGGTGGATTAAACCCCAGGCAATCGACTCAATGGAGAAGGGGATTGACCTGCGTATTTTTTACAATCCGCAATCTTTCGCAACATTTTATGGCATGCTTAGACACCATTTTAGGGGCATCTGAATAACTCTGATGTCAGTTCACCTCTCAAAAATGAGACGGAAACATCCCAATCTTCCATGGGTTTGCTTGAGAAAACTTGAATTTGTAACAAAAGATACAATTGCTCGGTATTACAGTTCTTAGGATTATCCATGCCTGGTTAAAGTAGGCACTAATGCATGCTTTAACCCAGTAGATCTGTTTATGGGTGTTACTAAACCTTTGGATCATAGCCAGGTTCAGAGGTTGTATGGGGATGAGTGAGCGTCTCTGGGTGACATAGTCGTATGGCCCGAGTGCAAATAATATGCTTGCCACTGTTAAGGGATATAGAAAACTTCTAACAGGCATACATTTTTCGTTACACTCATTTTTTAATGTTTTGGTCGTTACACAGGTTGGCCTGTCCGTGCTGCAAAGCGCCTACATTACCCTCAGATTTTCCTGGTGTTGCTGGCTTGGTTTGAGTCGAGCTTGGGGATATTACTAATCTCTGGATATTCTCAGCAAGGCATACCTCCGCTTAGCGACGATATTTGTGAAAACGGCTCTAGTTGAATGCATAGAAAGGAGTGATCCATGGCTCAAACCGCCGCAGAAGTTTTGCAGATGATCAATGATCAGGACATTCAGATGATTGATCTGAAGTTCATTGATTTGCCTGGTATCTGGCAACACCTTACGGTGCATCGTAGCCAGATTGATGAGAGTAGCTTTACCGACGGAGTGGCTTTTGACGGATCCAGTATCCGGGGGTGGAAGGCAATTAATGAGTCGGACATGTCTATGGTTCCAGATCCTGCAACAGCCTGGATCGACCCTTTTATGAAAGAGCCTACCCTCAGTCTTGTGTGTTCTATTAAAGAGCCTCGTACTGGTGAATGGTATGATCGTTGCCCCCGCGTTATCGCTCAGAAAGCTTTGGACTATCTGAATGCAACTGGTATTGGCGATACCGCATACTTTGGCCCTGAAGCAGAATTTTTCATCTTTGATGATGTGCGTTTCGATACCACATCTAACTCTAGCTACTATCACGTAGACACCGTTGAGGGCCGTTGGAATACTGGTCGCGAAGAGGAAGGTGGCAACCTGGGGTATAAGCCCAACTACAAGGGTGGTTATTTCCCCGTGTCTCCCACTGATACATCTCAGGATATGCGTACTGAGATGCTGTTAACCATGGCTGATTGTGGTGTGCCCATTGAGAAGCATCACCATGAAGTGGCCACTGGTGGTCAGTGCGAACTAGGTTTCCGTTTTGGTGAGATGATCCAAGCGGCTGACTGGTTGATGACCTATAAATATTGCATTAAGAACGTTGCCAAGAAGTACGGTAAGACCGTTACCTTTATGCCCAAGCCTCTCTTTGAGGACAATGGTTCTGGTATGCACACGCACCAGTCCATCTGGAAAGATGGACAGCCTTTGATGGCAGGCGATAAGTACGCTGGCTTGAGCGAACTCGCTACCTATTACATTGGCGGTATTCTTAAGCATGCCCCTGCACTACTGGCATTTACTAACCCCAGTACTAACTCTTACAAGCGCCTGGTTCCTGGTTTTGAGGCCCCTGTAAACTTGGTTTACTCAAACGGTAATCGTTCCGCTGCTGTTCGGATTCCGTTGTCTGGTGATAATCCTAAGGCTAAGCGTTTGGAGTTCCGCTGTCCTGACCCCACTGCGAATCCTTATCTTGCCTTTGCTGCAATGCTGTGTGCTGGTATTGATGGTATTAAGAACAAGATTGAGCCTCCTGAGCCTATCGATCAGGATATTTATGAGCTCAGCCCTGAGGAGTTGGCTAAGATTGCATCCACTCCTGCTTCCCTAAAAGAAGCCCTATCTGCCTTAGAGAGCGATCATGCTTTCTTGACTCAAGGTGGCGTGTTCACCGAGGACTTTATCCAAAACTGGATCTCTTACAAATTGGATACTGAAGTAATTCCAATGGATATTCGTCCTCACCCCTATGAGTTAGCCCTCTACTATGATTGCTAATCTGTTTTGAATGACTTTTGATTAGCGATCGCTTTTGGTCTGACGCCAGTCTCTGGACTGGCGTTTTTTTATGGCAGTAGCCAATAGATTATTGAGTAAAACCAATCTTTATTTGAAATAAGATTAGCATTTGTTTAAAAATAAATTTAAAACCGTATCAATTGATACGGTTTTTTTGGCTATAATTAAAACTGAAAAGAGTCCATGGCACTACAACGGTGCCTTTGCTGTACTTTTGTAGGAGTTCAATAGATATGTCTATTCAAGAATCTGCTAGGCTGCGCATCGTTAGCAACCGCCATGCTGTTACTAATCGTCAACGTTCTTTGCTGAGTCGTGCTGCCGTGGATGTTGGTATGCCAATGGATTCAATTGGTGGGGGCAGTCGCATTCAAGGTAAGCCTAGGTATGATGTGCAGCATACCTATGGTCGTAGTAATGCTGCTATGAGTTAAACACTGAGCTAATTGCCATAAGACATCAGTGGGCGGGGGATGCGATCGCATCCCCCGCCCACTGATGTCTTATGGCATCACAAAAAACTATTAAACTTAGATCTAGGCGTAAAGATTTGAAACTAAGCGGTACAAAATGTTAATTTGCAGGGAGCTAGATGTATTGACTTAGTCTTTAGGGTTAGTGTCACAAGTTTTGTTATTCCGTTGCTTCTTCGGTTAAAAGGTTTATGGCTGCTCTTACTTCTCGTGCTGCCGAGTCCCGCAATGGTCAGGCTAAGTCCGCTCATCCTAAAAAAGTAGTTGTTATCGGCGATAGCCTGATTTACGGTTACGGTGATATCGAAGGTGGCGGTTGGGTTGAGCGCTTGCGTCGTCAATGGATGGATCCATCACAGCCAGGACCCATTATCTATAACCTGGGCGTGCGAGGCGATGGTGTACAGCGTGTAGCTAGACGGTTAGACGGGGAGTTTAAGCTGCGCGGTGAGCTGCGCCGTCGAGTGCCTGATATTTTGGTGCTCTCCGTAGGCTTAAATGATAGTGCACGCATAGGACGGTCTATAGGACGCCCCATCATGGATCGGGTTGCCTTTACTCAAGAACTTTACGGATTACTTGATCAAGCTACGCAGTTATGCCCCACATTTTTTGTGGGCATGATTCCTGTGAATGAGGCTGCGATGCCCTATGCAGATATCCTTCACTTTTCAAATAGTGACCAAATCCATTACAACCAAATCACTCGTCATGCTTGCGCAGCACGACAGATTCCCTATCTAGATCTTTTTCAACGGTGGCAATCCCAGGGCCAAGCTTGGTGTAACGAACGCCTGTGTGAAGATGGCTTGCATCCTAACGTATTGGGATATCGTACGCTTATGCAGGAAATTTCAGTATGGGAGCCATTGATGCAAGCCTTAGTCTAAGATTTGAGGCTTAACCTGGCATCACTGAGCTGGTGTTGCTGCTAAAAGTACCCAAAGACAAGCCAGCACAGTTGCTAATACAAGTGTGGTGAGCATTGTGTGAAGAACGGTGCTTGAAAATACTGTTCTGGAAGACTTATGGGTAACCATGGGCAGTGCTCATATCACTGAATCAGCTGCTCTGTCCAGTCATCGCCAACGCGGATGGTGATATCGGAGTCTAGATCACCTGTGGAGTCAGCAACGACTTTACCAGCTCCCAGGACGGCCTCTAAAAAGCCAGCACCGTCAATGTCACCCCGTTGGGCAATCACCGTTGTTTGATGCTGGAAATCAGGCCAATCTGCAATCAGGTAAACATTTCGGAAGCCTTCATTGCGTAGATGATCGGCCACGGCTTGACCCATATATGGCTCCCTTGATGCATTTTGAACAGCGATGCGGAGGCGACTAATAGAACGGCGAGGTGTATCGGTAGCTAGAAGGGCATCGGGTTCTGCATCGAAGAACTTCTGCATGACCTCATTCGTATTATTGGTGTCAGCAATCCAATAGCTTGCCCTATATTCAGTTGGGCTGCTAAAGCGACCTGGCAGCATCACCATGTTGAGATTTTCTCGGTCAAGCTGTAGTCCAAAACCTGCTAACGCCAGAATTTCTTCGGTAGATAGATTTGTATCGATATGGCTTTGCAGAATGCGAACAATTTGTGGCAATTGGGTAATGACCTTGGGATTGATCATGCGATCGCGCAAAGCCTTTAGCAAAATTTGCTGCCGTTGTACCCGCCCAATATCCCCCAAGTTATCCTGACGAAATCGAGCAAATTGTTCAGCCTCATCGCCATTAAGGGTTTGCCAACCAGGTTCTAAATCAATTACTAGCCCTTGAGTTTTATCCTCATATTGCATTCGTTTGGGGACAAAGACTTCGACGCCACCGATTAAATCGACAATTTCACGAAAGGCAGCCGTGCTGACCCTGACATAGCGGTCAATCTCAACCTCGTTGAAGTTATAGCTGACGGTTTGAGCAGCGAGTTCTGCTCCACCTTCCACATTGGCTTGATTAATTTTGTCAATGCCATAGCCTGGAATTTCCACACGGGTGTCCCGTGGAATTGACATGACATTAATGGTTTCTGCCTCTGGGTTGATCCGGGCAAGTAGCATTGTGTCAGTACGACCCACCAAGTCAGTGGGTACTGCTCCATCAATATCAGTAGCCTCGTCGAGTCCCATTATTAGGAGCGTCACTGGACGGGATACCTGATAGCGGAAACCTGATTGCCATAGATCGCTCAATGGCGGTGTGGCCGTTTCTTCTCCCAAACCCTTAGGTAGAGGCACAGTCAATATAAAAGCTGCCCCAGCCGCTGCAGATACCACTGCTGTTGTTCCAAAAATGCCAGTCCAGGCAAAAACTCTGAGGGCGTTACCTAGAAATGAACGATGCTGAGGTATATCGGATGAAGTCGTGGAGTCGGACTGAGACGATGGAGAGGGAGACATAGGGTATTTATTAGAATGCCCGGACAGGCGGGGGATGCCTAGCAAAGAATGAATGGTGATCCCTAGAAACAAACTACGCACTCTTCAATCGAGAGTCAGAACGCGATTGGACGTGATTTGCGGATTATCATCCAAACAGCATGTTTGTTTATGGATTTCTCAGGTGTAGAAACAGTTGTGTTTGCTGGTGTGTCTATGGGGATGGGGCTATGGACGTTTGATGTGTTCCACACATTAGTGAGAAGTTAACCAATATTAAGCTGTTTCTATGCTTCGCGTTTTGGGGAATCGCTAATATTGTTCAGAATTCTATAAGGACACACCATTTTAACGCCGTAATTTAACTTTATTAAGTAAACAATGACACAACCTATGAACCCAACTCCAAAGTTAGTGCCAATTATTTTAGCTGGCGGTAAAGGTGAGCGTTTTTGGCCGGTTAGTCGTCTGAAGAACCCCAAACAGTTTTTATGTTTAGACGGTAGTGGTCGCAGTTTGATGCAGTCTACGGCGGATCGTTTATTGCCTTTGTCCGGTGGCTGGGATGCAATTTGGGTGATTACAGCGTCTCATTTGGCGGATGGTGTCAAACAGCAGCTGCCTGAACTGCCTGAGGACAATATTTTGGTGGAACCCCAAGGCCGTGATACAGCACCGGCTGTGGCCTGGGCAACTTTGGAAGTGGCTAAGCGCCATGGGGAGGATGCGATCGCATGTTTTTTCCCGGCCGATCACTACATCACTGACGAACCCAAGTTTCGTGCCACAATTCGTGCCGCAGCTGACTTGGCTCTGAGCCAGCAAGCCATTGCCACACTAGGGATTCAGCCCACGTTCCCATCCACGGGATACGGCTATATTGAGCAGGGCGATGATGCGGGTCAATATGGTGAGTTAGCCGCTTACCGTGTGAGTCGCTTTACAGAAAAGCCTGAGCGTAGCGTAGCCGAAGAGTTTCTGGCGAGTGGGCGCTACAGCTGGAACAGCGGCATGTTCATTTTCCCGGCAGGGGTAATGATTAACGAGCTCAAGACCTATTCGCCTGAGCTCATGGGACCGCTGATGTCTAAAGGTGTCGATGCCTATGCTGAACTGGAGAAGCTCAGCATTGACTACGCAGTAATGGAAAAAACCCAGAAAGCCTATGTAATGCCTGCCAACTTTGGTTGGGATGACCTGGGGGACTGGAATGCCATCGAGCGTCTGATGAAGGGGGATGCTGAAAATGTGGACATGTGTCAGCACCAGGCCCACGATACCAATGGCTGCATTGTTTACTCTTCTTCGGAAGACGAAGTAGTGGTCACCATTGGTTTAGAGGATGTAGTGATTGTGCGTGATGGTAAAGCCACCCTCATTGTTAAAAAAGACCGCACCCAAGACATCAAAAAAGCGGTGAAAGCCCTTGGACAAGAGCAGAAATTCCATCATTTCCTTTAAGGCATAGGTCATAGCCAGCCAGGCTAACTCATTAGCTTAACTTATATAGCTACAGATGCTTTATAAAGCTCCATCCGTTTTGGTTGGAGCTTTATTGCATTTTAAGAAGCGATAGTCAGTGAAAAAGGTTGAAAGCATTAACCTTAAACCATTCAGAGAGTTCATTGCTAGCTATTAAGAGGTTTTATGACAGCCACAAATCTCAAACCTGTAGAAATTCTTCGGGATACGTTTCAGCGGGTAGGCCCTGTGTTTGTGCCAGTTTTGCTGCTGGCGTTGCCTGGTGTACTCATTTCTGTTCTGGTTCGGAATGTGATGCTTCAAGGCATGCTCAATGTAATATATGCAATTTTGGTTGCGCCTATTTTAGGTGGAGCCATGATTATTCTGGTTAATCGCTGTTTAACAGGCCAGACAACGGATCTGAGTGAAGCGGTGGCCATGGCCTGGAGAAAGGCTAGCAATCTAATTCTGACGTCACTGCTATTAGTCGTAATTTTAATCCCAGCATTTGTATTGCTATTGATTCCAGGCATTTACCTCTCTGTACGACTATTTTCGACCCAATACGCTGTTGTCTTGGAAAATAAGTCACCAACCGAGGCGTTATCAGCCAGCTGGGAGCTAACCCAAGGAAAATGGTGGAAAATCTTCTGGGCTGTTTTTGTGATTACGCTTGCCTTGGTGATTCCACTGTTTATTGTTAGCGCTATTGTGGGTGCCGCCTTGCCCTGGGGTGCCACCATTGTGTCCAATTTGCTGGGGCTGGTGATCACGCCTCCCATCGTTATGGCATTGCTCATGGTCTATAAAGTGCTTAAAGGTGAAGCGGCTTTAGACGCTGATGGTGCGAATCCCGCGAGTGCTTGATCACTCTGATTAATTGATTAATATTGCTTCAGGTAAAGTTGGATCCTGAAACTATTTTTCTAGGCTGTGGAGTACGACACCCACAGCCTATTTTTTTAAGCATCTGACAGCTTCGAGCATGCCCCGTGCTTTGTTCAGGGTTTCCTGATATTCATTTTCAGGCACCGAATCGGCAACCAGTCCTGCTCCTGCCTGAACGCTAATCCGATGTGTGCCATCCTCCTTGCTTTCGACCACCATAGTTCGGATAGTGATCGCGCTGTTGAGCTGACCTTCAAAGTCGTAGTAGCCATAGACCCCAGAATAGGGGCCGCGACGACAGGGCTCCAGGTCATTCATGATCTGCATGGCGCGAATTTTGGGCGCACCACTGACTGTACCTGCTGGAAAACAGGCTTTGAGTAAGTCCCACGCGGTTTTGCCAGGTGCCAGTTCGCCGATGACGTTGCTGACGATGTGCATGACATGGGAGTAACGCTCAATGATCATCAGCTCATCAACGCTGACGGTGCCGCTGGTACATACGCGCCCCAAATCATTACGGCCTAGATCCACCAGCATCACGTGCTCGGCAAGTTCTTTGGGGTCAGCCAATAGATCCTCAGCATAGGCATTATCTTCAGCAATTGTTTTGCCGCGAGGACGGGTACCGGCAATAGGTCGGAGAATGGCGGTCAGGGTATCGTCATCGCCTTCGCGGGTGGCTTTGACCATAACCTCAGGGCTGGAGCCAATAATCTGCCAGCCTTGGAAGTTGAAATAGGCCATATAGGGCGATGGATTGACCAGTCGCAATGAGCGATATAGGTCAAACGGATTACCACTGTAGTCAGTTGTCAGACGCTGGGAGATGACCAACTGGAAAATATCGCCTGCTTTGATGTGGGCTTTGGCCGTTTCTACACTTTGGCAAAATTCGTCTTTGCTACGGTTACTGGTATAGGCCAGCTCAGCTGCTTGATTACTGCCAGGAGGGGTCCATGCAAGGCGACTGTCTTGGCTCGCTAAGGGCAGGTTGAGTTTATTGACGAGGTTGCTTATGCGATCGCAACTCTCCCCATAAGCCTGCTCCAGCCCAATCTCAGGGTCACGTAAATCTGCATAGCTAACAGCCCAAATTTTTCGCTTAACCTGGTCAAAAATCAAGAGGCTATCCACCTGCATCCATAGACCATCAGGCAGGTCACCCTGACTAAACGGGTGAATCGTAACCGTCGGCTCAATCCACTTGATCAGCTCATAACCCCAAAAGCCAAATAACCCACCAATACCAGGGGGTAAGGCGGGCAATTTCACCGGTTGATAGGGAGCAAGACAGTCCGTCAAAATATCAAAGGGATTGCCGGTAAACACTTGCTCAGTACCGTCGCGAAATCGCTGAGTGGTCGTTTCGCCTTTGGCTTCAAGAGTCCATAGTGGATCACACCCCAATAGACTATAGCGGCCAATATTTTCACCCCCCTCGACAGACTCCAGTAAAAAACTGTAGGGCTGCCCTGCGCATACCTTGCACCAGGCTGACACTGGCGTATCCAGATCGGCAACCCACTCCTGGTATACCGGGACAAAGTTACCCTGTTTTGCAAGCGTCTTAAATGTGTCGAGGTCTGGATAAATCATGGAGTATTGGAAGGTAGGCGTAAACGCATATGCAAGTTCAACCTTAAGTTGTTTTGCAGAAAACTACAGCTCTAGATGTGGATAACGTTGTTCAGCCTGTCTTATGGGGTTGAACCTTGGGTAAGCGGCAAAATTAATCAGAGGATAGTCGGCCATTAGACCATTAAAAAGAGGCAGCCCATAGACTGCCTCTTAAAGCCGTAACGGTTATTCTTCTAAACCAATGCAATAGGTGCAGTAGCTAAAATCCTTAAACCTCGTAGGGTTCCTTACCGCTAAACTTAATAGTCGCTGGGTTAGGATTACTCCCAATGTTGCGATCAATCTTGCCGCTGTAACCACGACCTTCGTTAACCTTCTCAGGAGGAACACCATCTGCCGGGTGCAAATAGGTAGTCTCACCAGTAGGTAAAACGCGATAAATTTTATAATCAGTAATTCTGGGCTTAAATTTGGTCTTGAGTTGACGGCTGAGAGCTAAGCACTGCTCTTTGCGAGCTAGATAAAGCATATTCTCGCCTGTGTTCATGATAGCTACACCACCAGTGGGCATCTCAAAGGGCTGTTCCTTTTTGCTGCTCCAGGTGATAACGTACTTTTCTTCCCGCTCAGCAGCGGAAAGTAGGCCACCAGTACTGCCACCAAAGATCGGAGTTTTGCCAGTAATTTCTTCAGACATGGAAATATTATCTCTCAACCTTATCGCTCACAAATTTATCACTGTAAATGACGTTGTTTACATTCTTTGTGAGGAAGCGTAATAGTTCTTCAGAGTTTAAATGTGGCTGTCTAAATCTGCTACATCCCATGACGATTAAAGGATTTCTAGCTTCACTGTTTTCTTCCCAGGAAAACACCATATCTAGTGGTAGTAACAAAGAACAATCATCAAATATGGTGAATTATTTATTTGGTGGAAAAAATTTATAGAATTTCTTGAGTAAGGTCAATAAGGTCAATATAGATACGTAATGAATATATGGGGAAAATGGCACCGTAACCATTGATAATAAAGGCACATTTAAGATTTCGGATTTATAAGCTGTGAAAATATTCCGAGCTCGCACACTACAGACCCTGTTTGCAGACAGTTGGACCATTTTTTGGGGGGACTGGTTGGATTTGCGGGTGCGGATTCCCCAAGTGGCGGCATCAGGGTTGGTGTCTCCCCTTATCTATATTTTGGCGTTTGGGTTGGGGTTGGGGAGTTCTCTCGACCAAGCTGCCCGCCCCCCCGTAGGGGATAGCTATTTAGAATTTATTCTGCCTGGTATGGTGGCGCTATCATCCATGGTGATTAGCTTTGGTGGAACCACGTTCTCGATTTGTGGTGAGCGACTGTTTACGAAAAATTTTGAGGAAATGCTGCTGTTTCCCATTCATCCTCTAGCGATGCATTTAGGAAAGATGTTGGCAGGGATAGTACGTGGTTTGTTAACGGCTGGCTCAGTGATTTTGGTGGCCATCCTGTTTACCCGTGATGTATGGAGTTTCTTGCACCCACTGTTTTTATTGCTGCTAGTGCTGAATTGTGCGGTGTTTGCTGGTTTAGGGGTAATTGTTGGCTTAAATGTTAAGTCCTTGGAGAGCGTTGGACTCTTTAACAATTTTTTGATTGTACCGATGTCATTTCTGGGGGCGACATTTTTTGACCCATCTACGCTGCCCGCTGTGCTAAAGGGCATTGTTTATCTGCTGCCCCTCACCTATACAACCATTGGCTTACGGGCTGTAGCGTATCAACCCCTGAATGAGTTTCCTTGGTACTCGATTCCTGTGTTGTTGATAGTTGCGATCGCACTTTCCATGAATGGGGCCTATCAGTTTGCCCGCCAGCAAGACTAACTTGCGATCGCGTCCTGCATGGTGGGAGGCATAGTTGCGATTTCTAGTGGAGTTTGGGCTACTAAGTGTTGTTGTAAGGTCTCGTCCTCCATGATGCGCTGTTCAAGCTCTGCTGCAACTTGGTTAAAGTTCAGATGCTGATCTCGCAGTTGTGAAAAAATCCGATAGGTACTGAGGGGCGGCACAGTCGCATCGTCTGTGGAGATCTGCACTAAGTTGTAAAGAGTGCCGCTTGCATAGACTGCAAACGTAATGCGAAATACCTCAAAAAAGTTGATGACCCAGCGACAGTCTTCTTCTGAATAGGTTTCGTAATATCGAATTAAGCTAGCAATACGAAGCTCCAGATGAGATTGTACATTGGGACAAAATAGGGCAATTTTGAGCAATAAAATGACTAGCACCAGTGGGTTTCCTTGGGCTAGGAACATACTAAAGAATTTGGACGGTTGTACCCCATCTTCACAGGTAAGAATGTCAATGACTCGTTTGCAGGTACGTAAAATCAGAGCTTCTGTTAATAACTCCGAGTTATTGTGCCTGTAAATTGTCAAAACAGAGTCGGGTAATTTGTCTTTGAGGGCGCGAGTAATGGGGGTATTGGGGAGTGCATAGGCTAGATAGTGCAATAACGCCCGTTTAAATTCCCAGTAAGTCAGCTGCTGGCATTGTTTACGCAACAAATTTGCCAGGTTCTCATAGCCAAAACGACCTGGCTGCAACAGCAGCATCTTGATCAAATTAATGGCAGCTTCGCCTAATACCGTTGGGTTATCGATTGTTGTGGGCGGAGACTCCATCTGGGATTTGGCTGTATACATTGCCAGATCAAAGCGAAACTTTGACTTCAGCTGTGACGATAAGTGACGAGCGGCTTCGCGTTGTTCTAATGGGTTCTCTAGATTTAGATACTGAGGAGCCAATAAATAGGATGTATATCGATTGCTCCAATGTTCATGCTGTTCGTAGCGGGCTGCAAACAGTTTCAGATCATGAAAGTCTTGACTGGTAATAAAGTTCCGCATCCAAATGCGCAGTCGCTTGAGGATTAGCGAAAACCCAGGACGCATTAAAACTTGGTCATCAAACATCTTGATCAGAGCGCGGATGGCGTCTGGTTGGCGTTGAATGCCCCAGTTGTTAATTAGGATGTAGCAAACCCGTTTGAGGGTAAATAGAAACTGCTGTTCGCTGTTCGCAATGACTATAGAATATAGGGCGACAGGAAGCTCTGATTCAGTGGATGATTCTGTGTAATCCACAAAAAGACGACGAAATGTGGCCAAAACAACGTCAACAGGTTCCGTTTGGACACTGTAGAGAAAGAAATCGTATAAGACGTGTTGGGCGTTCTGGATATCTGTACGAACCATAGTCACCAGGAACTCAATCAGGAACTTACATATTGTCAGCTAAGTCTACCTAAAAGAATTAATGATTTTCGGATGTAATGGCACCCGTGTGCCTACTGAAGCACTGCCAAAGCTATTGAAAAGTATAAATCGAGACATAAGAGTGGGCTGGGATGTCTGCGTATGAATCATGAAATTGCTTTTTAAAAAGCATGGACTGCTCCCCAGAGGCTGCCGATAGGTTTTAATGTCGAAGCATTAAAATTGAACGGGTAAGCAACAATAAGACCCATATCTGCCCCTCAATGAGAAAATGGGAATAGTCTGGTATACCCATCTTTCCATTCTAGGGAAAATCACTGGTGTGACGCCACTTAGAACGCCTAGCTTTGATTTGCTCCCTTTCGGTGTCCCTGTTGCTTGCACCAGGAGTACGATTGGAACTCATAGGTAACCTATTACTCAAAGGGTTAGCTTATTCACCGCAGCTAATCCCTTAGACGGATGGTTGTGCAACGACAGGAGCTGGTTGCTCTGCTTTGAGTTGAAATATGCGTTGAATGACCTGTGCCACTGACTTATCAGGGGTTGATGCGCCTGAGGTAATGCCGATCACAATTTTGCCAGTGGGCAACCAATCTTTAGAAACGGTTGGGGTTTGATGGAGTGGCTGATGCTCGATCTGGTTGCCAGGCCCTAAGCGCTGGGGACCATCGATGTGATACGACGGAATGTCACGCTCAATGGCAATTTCTTGTAGATGGGTCGTATTCGATGAATTGAAACCACCAATCACCACCATCAGATCCATGTCCATATCGACTAACTCAAACATGGCGTCTTGCCGTTCTTGAGTGGCGTCACAGATGGTGTTAAAGCTGGAAAAATGCTCATTAATGGCTTGAGGGCCATACTTTTTCAGCATGGTGCGTTCTAGCAGTTTGCCAATTTGTTCGGTTTCCCCTTTGAGCATGGTGGTTTGATTGGCAACGCCCACAGCGCCTAAATCTTGGTCAGGATCGAAACCTTGTGAATAGGCATTGGCAAATTTATCCAGAAACTCGGTGCGTTTGCGCAGCCTTTCCTCTGGAGAATTGCCGCTGTTAAGAATGTAGTTAGCAACGTACTGTGCTTCGTCCAGGTTGAGAACCACCAGGTATGTATTTGCGAAGGATTTGGTGGCTACGGTCTCTTCATGCTGGTACTTGCCATGGATTATGGAGGTAAATGCTTGTTTTTTATGCTTCTCTACGGACGTCCAGACCTTAGATACCCAGGGACAAGTGGTATCGACAATGGTGCAGTTAAGCTCGTTGAGGAGCTTCATTTCGTCAACACTGGCTCCAAAGGCGGGCAAAATTACCACATCACCCTGCTCAACGCCTGAAAAATCTTTTGTGCCGTCGATGACCTGGATAAACTGAACGTTCATTTCCTGGAGACGTTCATTGACACCGGGATTATGGATGATCTCGTTAGTAATCCAAATACGCTGGTTTGGAAAATGCTGGCGAGCTTCATAGGCCATGGCAATGGAGCGTTCTACGCCCCAGCAAAAACCAAAATCTTTAGCAAGCTTAATCGTTACATCGCCTTGAGTGTAGGTATAACCCTGGTTGCGGATAGTTTGAATGAGGTCGCTTTGGTATTCGTCATCCATTTGAACCGCAATTTGCTCTTTTTCTCCAAAGCCTTGATTGCGGTAGTAGTTATCGGATTTGTTGAGACTACGGCGAAATGCTCTGGTATCCATTGGTTTTACAAAGATGCAGCGAATGTACCTAGTCTACCGAAAAGGGGAATAGGGAGTGGGGACTAGAGAATAGGGAGTGGGGACTAGAGAGTAGAGATAAATTTCAATGCTTGAGTGGCCAAAGCTTTTAATACCCTTCAAAGTTTATGTTGGGGTCTCAAACTGGGGTCTTTGCCCATTCCCTTTCTCACCTATGGCAATTCCAGTTGACTATAAAGTGCGATCGCAGCACGCCACACCAAATACCCTTCTCGATTCAGGTGTAGGCCATCGGTCGTTAAATCCGGTCTCAGTTTGCCCTCACCGTTGGAGAAAATCGGATACAGTTCCAGATAGTAAGCATCGTAATCATCTGCGATGTTTTCTAAGGACTGATTCATGGCTCGAATCCGTTCGTTGGGCAGTTCGAGTAACAGATGACGGCTTTCCCAGGTGGCGGTTTCTGCGCCATGGGGCAATATGGACTGAACGACCACTTGGGTATCAGGATGATTGGTGGCCAGATAGTCCATGATGTCGCGATAGTTGTTCAGGACATCTTGATCGCTTTGGCCCCAGATCAGATCATTAATACCAATCATCAAAAAGATGGTGTCGACATTGGCAACATCAAGCAGGTGTAGACGTGACAGTAGGGTGTAGGTTTTTTCGCCGGAAATCCCCTGATTCATCCATATCCGACGCCCAGGCAACAATTCTGCTGGAAACCACAAACTCAGCGAGTCACCTAGCAAAATAGTCAGGTGATCTGGGTTTTTATCAGCCATGGTCTCAATTTCTTGCCCCAACAGGCTGACCCACTGTTGGTAACTCAGACGCCGTCGATTCGGTTGAGTCTCTAGTGCTGCTGGTTCAATGGCAGATGTCGGATCAGTGGCATAGGCGGCATTCGCCTGCGGCAGGACTGTTGGGTCACCGCCGCCAGATTTGTCCTGCCAAATGACTAGCAGCGCAATAAATAATACCCCGTTCATCATCAGTGAGAGGGCGGCCCAATAAGGGATTGTCAACGGAGATTTCAGAAACCGATTTGCCACAACAGTATTCGAGCCAACGTATAAGGCGTTGGACAGATTCTAATCGGATCTGCCATGGATGGACAGCCTTTGGGAATAGATTTTTTCTGATAAATTCGTGGGATCGTCGCCAGGGCAGTAGACCTAAGTTTCAGAGATCCGTTGCACTTCGTAAAGGACTAGTAAATGGCCATCAAAGTCACAAACGGCCTGTTCTGTAAATTTGAGGTCGGGAGGGGTGTTAAAGGAACTCGCTTTAATGGGTGTTAAACCCAAGGACTGGATCTGGGGCAAGGCGGCAGCCAAGGAGGGAATGCGAATGACGGTAGCGCCACGGTGAGGCACAGGAGCTGGTGGCAAACAGCTGCCTTTAACCTCCGTGAGTGCCAAGGCGCGGGGCTCTTCCTCTGTGCTCAGGGCTGCGAACCGCAGCTGTGCGGTTGCTGGCAGCTGAAATGCTGAGTATAGATAGGAATCAGCATCCGCCTTGCCTACATAGTCGAGTTGGAAGCCCAAACAGTCACGATATAGTCTGAGGGACTGTTCCAAATCTGCCACTAATAGGCATGGGCGCTTGAGATGCAATCTTGATGGCACAGTCTTCTCCGCATTCACCATGGCCTAAACATTAAATCTAAAGAGCATGACATCCCCTTCTTGCACCACGTAGTCCTTACCTTCACTGCGCAATAGGCCTTTCTCTTTGGCAGCGTTCATAGAGCCGTGTTCTACCAGGTCCTTGTAAGCAATCGTTTCAGCCCGAATAAAGCCCCGTTCGAAATCGCTGTGGATAACACCTGCTGCTTGAGGGGCAGACATGCCTGCGTTGATCGTCCAAGCACGGGACTCTTGGGGGCCAGTGGTGAAATATGTGCGTAACCCGAGCAAATCGTAGGTGGCTCGAATGAGGGATTTGAGTCCCCCTTCTTCCACTCCAAGTGCTTCTAGAAAGTCGATGCGTTCATCTTCTGGCAGCTCTAGGAGCTCTGCTTCGACTTGAGCGGAGATGGTGACTACCTGTGCATTTTCTTTTGCTGCCAGGGTTTTAATTTGCTCAACCCAGTCATTGCCCTCGGCAAGTTCATCTTCTGATACGTTCGCCCCATAGATAATGGGTTTGCGGGTTAAAAAACCTAAGGACTTAATGAGTAGTTCTTCGTCGTCTTCTAGCTCCACAAGGCGTGCTGATTTCCCTTCGGCTAGCACAGGCTGAATTTTTTCAAGCACAGCCAGTTCCGCTTGGGCTTCTGGATCTCTCCGTGCTTGTTTACGAACGCGCTCCATGCGGCGTTCAATTTGCTCTAGGTCAGCCAGGGCCAGTTCCAAGTTAATAATTTCGGCATCGCGCAGCGGGTCAATTGAGCCATCAACGTGAATAATGTCGTCATTTTCAAAACAACGCACTACATGGACAATGGCGTCTACTTCACGGATGTTAGCCAAAAACTGGTTGCCGAGGCCTTCACCTTTACTTGCGCCTTTGACAAGGCCAGCAATGTCTACAAATTCTATGCGTGCTGGAATCGTGTTTTCTGATTTGGAAATTTCGGTCAAGACAGCTAAACGAGCATCGGGCACTGCCACCACGCCAACATTGGGTTCAATGGTGCAGAACGGGAAGTTCGCTGCTTGGGCTTTTGCGTTTTCAACTAGTGCGTTGAAAAGGGTTGATTTACCTACATTGGGGAGCCCGACGATTCCAGCTCTAAGCATGGTCTCTAATTTTTATGAAGAAATTTCCATAGTCCAGCATAGGTCAAAGCGATAACCTTGGGGTTTGGGAAACTGTAATTCACGGATGCTCTGAATTAATCACTGTGGTTTTTGGTGTTAGAAACTCAAGATTTTAGCCAGATGTGGTCTATGCTTTGGCTAATGGGTATCTAGCACGTTAAGTCAAGATATTCCTAGTAAGTGTCTTGATGCTTGGCCTTCATTTTGTTTCTCCTGTTGTGAGCATGGAGATAGTTATAAGCCTCTGTTCTAATGATGGGACGAACGCTGTAAAATGCCAAAAATGCTGCGAAACTGGTGTAAATCAATGGTTTTTAGATTTTATCTTCAGGGACGTCAGGGTAGAGTGAAATCATTTTCAGCACTCGTGCTTTCAACATGTTTATTGCTCGGTCTCACCAGCTGTAACCGCGTGGGTGAGCGCACTAAAGATGTCATCAATGCGATTTCGATGCAAAACTTGTCCAATGGTCAGACGCTATTGAAAAACGAAGAGAGTGATGTGCAGCTAACGCTTCCTGCGGGATGGGTTGATGTCCAGACGTTGCGTCCTGATGCTGACTTATATGTTGCCCACGAAGATCGGACGATGTATGTCATGGTCTTGGCCGATCCTAAAAAGTCTGAATTGGATGGGTTTCCCTTGGGTAATCATGCCCTCCAGTATCTAAGTTTTTTTGATAGAGGGTTGAGCCAGAAACAGCCTGATAAAGCGACAAATGTTACCTCGCTGAATGGCCTTAATGCTGTGCAGTATGAAATCCAAGGGAATGTGGACAATCAAGCTGTGACGTACTTACACACAACAGTTGAGGGGGAAAACAGCTATTTTCAGGTGGTTGGTTGGACAACTGCGCAAGCGTACTCTGAAGCCAAGGGTGAATTGCTGACTGTAATTGAAAGTTTTCGAGGTAGTTAGTGGTGTTCTTCCTATAGCTGCTGTGGGAGATAGTGTCCGTTCTGTGGCGTAATGGTAATAGTGTAGGCATTAAAACCAGGATGTTATGGGCAGTTTTGTGATTAGACAGTTGAGAGCAGTTGTCAATCATTCTTTAATAAAGCGTTGGGTGGTGTTTGGTATTGCGATCGCAACTTTCCTCATCCCCACCTTGTGCAATCCTGGTCACGCTTGGGCGAGCCTCACTGACGATAGATATGACGGCAATATTTTTGCCCTTTATGCGGGAAATGGAGCCATTGTGCCCCCCCGTGTCAACTTGGCGCAGTCCCTCAAGCAAGAAAAGCCAACGCTGCTGTTTTTCTATGTCGATGACAGCAGCGACTGCAAAGAATATTCGTTTGTCATTTCACAGCTACAGGCTCCCTATGGCAGGGTCGCTAATTTTGTACCTGTGATGGCTGATGCTGTGCCGTTAAAAGATTCATTTTCGCCTAATGAGTCAGGGTATTACTTCAAAGGTTCAGTTCCTCAAACTCTGGTGCTAGATGGTAGTGGTAAAGTGCGCTTTGACCAGACTGGTGCCGTTACCTATGAAGAGGTGGATGATGTTTTTAGGGAGGTGTTTGATCTGATGCCTCGTGAAGAATCTAAAGAGCTACGCCGCCGTGTTGTCAATGAATTAAACGTGGAGCTTGTGCCAGGGGATTAGGCATTCGTCCCTAACTATGCCCCTAACTATGGGGTTTAGCGGAGAGTGCCCATGACCCACAAGCATAAGGGGCATGTACCTAAATCAGTTCTGGACTTGGTTGTATGTGCATCACTGATCGAGAACACTACGAATCAGGCTGCCTTATGTCGTACCTGCGAAGTGTTAGGGGTAAACCGGCTGATTCTGCCTGCCCCTGATGTTTCCTGGGAGTTTCGTAAAATTTCGGCATCTGCACAGCGTTGGCAACCATTAGAGTATTGTCCACCAGAACAGCTGGACCAATGGTTAGCTCAGCAGAATGGCTATGTCCGTGTTGCTCTGACGGTAGGCGGTTCAGTCCAAACGTTGACAGACTACATGTTTCCGGCAAAAACCTTGTTAATATTGGGCCGTGAATTAACGGGTATTCCAGCTGATATTGCTGCTATGTGTGATGTGACTCTAACCATCCCCCAATATGGACGAGTGGAATCATTAAATGTACAGACGGCGGGTGCGATCGCAATCTACGAATACAATCGTCAATGGCGATCATCCAATTAATCCAAGGGAATGTCAGCCGTTTCTGAGGCCTCCTCAACCACCTGATCTAGATCAATGGCAGTATCTTCGAGTTCAAGATTAGGCTCCTTGGTTGCCTCTACCGGACTATCGGGCTCTAGTGGATTAGGCCGTATGCGTCGGATTGGTAAATTGGCCATCAATGCCGTTACCCGCTGGTCTGACTCTAGAGAGAATTCCAGACCATCAAAATCGATCTCTACATAACGCGAAACGACCTCTAAGATTTCTTTGCGCAGCTTTTCTAAGTTTTGGGGTGAGATGTCAGATCTGTCATGGGCCAAAACAAGCCGAAGGCGCTGTTTAGCCGTGTCACGGCTAACCGGTTCAGGGGTTCCAAAGAGTCTTTCTAGGAATTCACTAATCATGATCGTTTCCGATGAGGCGGATGGCAAAATCAACGGTCGCTGTCCATCAACCGTTTGAATAAAAAACTAGTTAAATAACTGACGTAATTTTTTTAAAAAGCTATCCTTTGGCACACTCAGATCCATGAGTGGGACTTTTTCTCCTTGTAGACGACGAGCAATGTTGGAAACAGCAGTACCTGCTTGAGAAAGATCCTTACTTAGGATGAGGGGTTCCCCATTATTAGTTGAGACTACCACCTGCTCATCATCGGGAATGACCCCTAGCAGTGGCACTGCCAAAATATCTTGCACATCCTTCACCGACATCATTTGCTCAGCTTCCACCATGGACGGCTTTAGTCGATTGATAATCAGTCGCATTGCCTTAACGTCATTGGCTTCTAAAAGACCAATTACCCGGTCAGCATCACGGACAGCAGAGATTTCAGGCGTGGTGACAATAATGGCTTCGCGGGCTGCTGCGATCGCATTGCGAAAACCCATCTCAATTCCAGCAGGGCTATCGATTAATACAAAGTTGTAGGCCTTGGTCAGGGCTCTGACCAGTTTTTTCATCTGCTCTGGGGTAATGGATTCCTTAGAGCGATTCTGAGCAGCAGGTAGCAGGGCTAAATTCGGCTGACGTTTATCTTTGACCAGTGCCTGATCGAGGCGGCATTCACCAGCCAGTACGTCTAGGGCTGTATAAACGATGCGATTTTCTAGGCCCAGCAGTAGATCTAGGTTACGTAGCCCAAAGTCAGCATCAATTACTACGACGCGTTTACCTGACTTGGCTAGGGCCATTCCCAGGTTGGCCGTGCAGGTGGTTTTCCCAACGCCTCCCTTACCGGAGGTAATGACAATAATGCGGTTCATAGCCATGAATTAAATGGGCGATTGAGGACGGTGTGCGCGAAGGGTAGGGCTCAAGTAGGGCAATAATCGCACGTTGTGGCAAATTTTATGGGAAATTCTCCAGGGAATTTTTGTGGATCGCCCTATGCAAGTGCTTGAGTCTGTGCTGGAACCCTCTTTTCAAGGGACATTGAGGTGAATCTGGGCAAATTCGGATGCGATCGCAATCCGAATTTCTTCATTGCTAATATAAGCAACTTCTGGCTGATATAAGGCCGGTGGTTTTTCCGGTGCCCGAGCCACCTTATCGGCAATGCGTAGCTGTGTTGGTTGCATGTGCAATGCCATAATTCGGCAATCTGAATTACCATCTGAACCGGCATGGGCTATACCCCGCAGACGACCCCAAACAAAAATATCGCCTGCGGCGATCAAGGATCCCCCCGGATTCACATCACCTAAAACGACAATGGAACCTGGATGTCGAATTTCAGTTCCAGAGCGCACGGTCAACTGTATGTAGAGAGGCGTTTCCAGCGCTTTCCCTGGATCCCGGGAATCAGTCAGATGTTCTAAGGTTTGCTGATCTACGGAATAGCCTGCTGTGGCCGCCGCAACCGCCGTCTGTCGCCGCTGCGTATAAATACGCTTCATCCTTAGCTGAGCCGTTTGCAATAGCTCATCAAGTTCTTGCAGCTGACGATTATCGAGCAGTCGATCACGAGCAATTAGATGCACCGTTGTATTGGGTTGAAAGAAACGATTTTCAGAGTTAAGACGGCGAGAAAGCTGTTGACATAACTCGTCCCACTCCACCGGGGTGAACTTTTTCTCCGCTGCGGGAGACAGCATCAGTAATAGTCGCCCTTGCTCGCTCTTAAAGGTAACCTGCTGTTTAGAGACGCTTTCTGACTGGTCTACCTCTAGGTCTAAAGACGATACATCGACCAAGGCGTCACCCTCGTCATTATTTTCCTCTTCAAATACATAGAGTTCTACATTTTGCGTTCTCTTTAACCGTGCAGACAGCGCGGAGCGGCTAGTTTGATCAGCCTCATGATCAGCCGTGACTGACGTTGCAGGGTCTAGCTGCGATGTCTGCTCAGACATATTCGACTGCTCAGATGTATCAGTATTAGTAGGCTCGTCTGGCTGGAGAGGACTATCGAAAACCTCTTGATTGGTTATATTTTTGCCTGCGCCGTTATCCATATTCGAGTTGGCTAAGAGTGCTTCTAGGACGCCTTTAACTACAGATAAAAAATCGACCACTCAGTGGTCACCGAAGAGCATAAACCACTATAGAGCCCAAACCTCTTTCTAATCAGCGCATGTTTGGATTGCCCTCAGGGTTTTCGATATTGATTGTCACATTGCTATTGAATGGGTCATAAGGTTGAACTCGACACATATTATGTTTGATTCGTTCTCATCTATTCCTTTTCAGGTGTATTTAAGAGTGAAGCTTGCCTGGAATGGGGCAAATATAGGGCGTTACTTCTTGAAAAATTAGGATATCTAGATATTTGTTGTTTATTCAGTACATCTTAAGTCGTCTGAATTTTTGGGTGACGACAAGATTATTGGTGGTTTACTACTAATGTTTCTGTAACTGACGGTTACATCCTGTGGCTTTTCGGTGGGCACGGCTTTTATCAAAATGAGGTTTTTAGATATGTTTAAGCCCCGCTCTACCTTGACCCTGGCTGCTACGGTTGCGTTGCTAGCAGTGATTGCCCCTGGTCACCTTGCTT
Organism: Adonisia turfae CCMR0081; assembly: GCF_011009555.1. Classification (GTDB taxonomy): domain Bacteria; phylum Cyanobacteriota; class Cyanobacteriia; order Phormidesmidales; family Phormidesmidaceae; genus Leptothoe; species Leptothoe turfae. The sequence goes on from NZ_QXHD01000004.1 coordinate 5,005,640, forward strand.
CTCGTGCCAATGTCTTGGCCGCCCCTATAGAGCTGTTTGTGATTTACAATTCACCGCTGACCTGCCATGCCTTGGACTGCCATTCACGCCAAGATTCATACTTTACTTAAGACAACGTCCCTGCTTCCTAAAGACACAGCCATTTTAATGGGAGTGTCTGGAGGGCAGGATTCTTTGTGTTTGGCGAAGCTATTGTTAGACCTACAGCCAAAATGGAATTGGCAGCTGGCAGTCGTGCACTGTGATCATGGCTGGCGATCTGACTCTGCTGATAACGCTGCCCATGTGGCAAAACTTGTTCGGCAGTGGCAACTCCCTTATTTTGTGGCGACAGCCCCAGAACTACCGAAAACAGAAGCTGCTGCCCGCAGTTGGCGCTACGGCATATTTGCAGAGTTGGCTAGCACCCATAGCTATTGCCATGTGGTTACAGGACATACGGCAACTGATCGAGCTGAAACTGTGCTTTATAACCTGTTGCGGGGCAGTGGTGCTGATGGGGTGCAGGCATTGAGCTGGCAGCGGCCTCTCAGTATTACCCACCAGGATGTTTATGTAACTCGACCGTTACTACAGCTGACTCGTCAAGAGACGGGGCTGTTCTGTCGAGAACTGGCGCTACCTGTCTGGCAAGATGCTTCTAACGAGAACCTGCACTATCGTCGCAATCGCATTCGTCAAGAGCTGATGCCTTATTTGCGATCGCACTTTAATCCCAATGTCGAAACCACCCTGGCCCAAACCGCCGAAATTTTTACTGCTGAGGTGACTTATCTAGAAGCGCAATCTCAGCAACTCTACAGCGAGGTGATTAATCGGATGGACCAGAATGGCTGGCGTATGCGTCGATTACTATTGCGAGCTGCCCCTTTAGCGTTACAGCGTCGAGTCGTTCGTCGGTTGTTGCAAAGGGTATTGCCTCAGCAGCCAACCTTTGACCATATTGAAAAACTCGTAGCCTTAGCCGATGCCCCTAACCGCACCCAGACCGATCCGTTTCCAGGTGGGTTAATTGCTCGGGTTGAGCACGACTGGATCACGTTGCAATAGTGCCACCACCGGGTACCCATGAACGGTTGGATCTACCTAGCAAGTATCGAGCAATCCACCTAAGCTATAGAGAGAAACTTCTTGGCACACTATGCGTTGGTTAATTGCAGTTGTCCTGGGGCTATGTCTCAGCTTCACTCCTCTATCGTTATTACCAGCGTTGGCAGGGCCGATAGGGGGCTCCCAGGCTGATATTAATGGTTTACGCCATCAGGCTTTTGATTTGACCCGTCAAGGTAAATTTGACCTAGCGGAAGTGGTATGGACGCAATTGGTTGAAGCATTACCTGATGAACCTGCTGTGTGGAGCAACCGTGGCAATGTGCGAGTCAGTCAAAACAAACTTCAGGATGCAATTCACGATTACGACCAGGCCATTGCCTTAGACCCATTGCAACCGGATCCGTATCTCAACCGAGGCGCGGCCTATGAAGCTGTGGGGAATTGGCAAGAAGCCATTGATGACTATAATCGGCTCCTCAAGCTCTCCCCTGACGATCCAGCGGCTTACAACAATCGTGGTAATGCTAAAGGCGCTCAGGGGGATTGGAAAGCTGCGCTTAAAGACTACGAAAAGTCGATTACGATTCAACCGAGTTTTTCGTTAGGGTATGCCAACTACGGAATTGCACTGTTTGAAGTAGGTGAACGGGCCAAGTCAGTGCAAGTACTCAAAAGCCTTGCACGTAAGTATCCCAACTATGCAGATGTGCGTGCTGCCTTGACAGCTGCATTGTGGGAAACGGGGAACTGGGGAGAAGCTGAGAGTCAGTGGGCCGCTGCAAGAGGCCTTGATCGTCGCTATGCCGATTTAAAGTGGGTCAAAAAAGTACGACGTTGGCCCCCCTCCTTAGTGGCCGGTCTAGACCATTTCTTAAAACTCTAACGATTACAGAGCGTTAGAGTGTGACACTTTTTTTTGAAACAGGTTGCGTTGCCAAGCATGGGCATGCAGCAACATTCGGGCAAAAAAATATTTTGGATGCATTGTGCCTGGCTAATTTTACAATTCTTAGCAATGGTGATTAACTGCTTTTTTTGTTTGTTGTATCAATGGTTTTTAGTGTGTAGGTTGAGCAATCTGTAGCGGCTATCATGATTGATTTCAGTCTTTCTACGATAGAAGTTCTTTGAATAGGGCTTGATACTTATAGATGAGTTGTGTTGTAAAGTGCAGCTAGCAAGGGTAGCTGTTGAGTCAGAAAGAGCAGTCCGAAAACTGGCGATTTCCTTCTGTAGCTAGCTTTTAGCAGTTGGTTTGTGTGTTGTATTTTGACAATTTCATCATTATCCTGATGTATCTACGCCTGTAGACTATGCGCTTTTGCATGTTCTCGAAAAACCTACGCATGTGCGGTTGAGAAATGCATTTGGGGGCTGGATGGCTATGTTACCTGGTGTTTTAACCCAATGACGACATTGCACGTCTTCTGGATGAAGTGCTCACCAAAGCGAGTGGCACATTAAGCCTAGTAAGCATTGACGGGTGTTGTCACTGATTGCACTTCCTTTATTCCTGGGCATCCTATGTACCACAGGTCTTTCAGTAAAAAATCATCTCAGCTACAGACACTGCTACCTGTGAAGTCTTCAGTGTGTGATGAGCCGGGATGGTGTTCATCTTGGCATACAGTTTCTGCCTCTATTGGGCAATTTCATCAATCCCTCGAACCTTCCTCAAGGATGGCTTGCTTCTCTGATCCTGAAGATGCTGTAGATCATGCTCAGCAGCTTCAACGGCAGATACAACAACAGATTGACTTACGGGAAACCATTCGGCAGATCCGACAAGTTTTATCAATCAATGATATCTATAAGACTGTTGTACAGTCACTGATGGACTTTTTTCAGGCAGACAGCATATTTCTTCTTGAAAATGCTCCAGGCTGTTGGCAGTCTGTAGAGTCATCACTCTGTTCAACGAGTAATGCCCATCAAACGAATGCTTTGAATGATTATCTCGGGTTAGAGAGTGTGATTGCAAAGCTAGAGCAGCCGTTTCCCATCATGGTTAATGACCAATCTGTTCTCCAGTTGCCAGTACATCAGCAGTGGCTTAGTCAATTCCCTGGGTCTTGGCTATTAGGGCCAATACACTTGCCTCATAAGCGGCAGACACAAACACTGGATAAACCTTGGGGCATAGTTGCGATTGGTCGCAAAGATCAGGCGAATATTTGGACGAAGGATGAGTTAGAACACGCAAAAGTCCTAGTGGATGAGATTGCGATCGCACTGCATCACAGCCTTTCGTACGAACAGCTAAGGCGAGAAAACCAAGATTTACAATCCCTGGCATTAACCGATAGCCTTACAGGGCTGGCTAATCGGCGACGATTTGATCGCTATTTTGATGCCGAATGGCAGCGGCTAGCACGGGATCAAAAGCCGCTCACCCTGATTTTGTGTGATATCGACTATTTCAAGCGGTACAACGATTACTATGGCCACCCGACGGGAGATATTTGCTTAGCTAAAGTTAGTGATATTCTGACTCGTTGTATCCGTCGCCCTGCAGATTTGGTGGCTCGTTATGGGGGGGAAGAATTTGCCGTGATTTTGCCCAACACTGACACGGGTGGTGGCCATAGCGTTGCCCTTGCCATAAAGGGTCTGCTTGCTAAAGCAGCGATTCCCCACGCAACGTCTGGCATTGCTGAGGACGTGACGTTAACTATGGGAATTGCCACCGTTATCCCTGGACGTCACCTCGCGTCCCAAGACCTGCTCCAAGCTGCTGATTTAGCGCTCTATCATGCTAAGCAACAGGGTCGCGATCGCATCTACGTCCATGCCCATTACTGCATGCATGAAGATGATTATCCTATCAGCAATAATAAATTAGAGCCCATTACCCATGATTTAAGCTCACCAGATAGATAGCTGCGGTATGTGCGTTATTGATAATTGATAATGCGTGCAAAATTCTGAGGGTCTAGACTTGCTCCACCCACTAAGGCACCATCAATGTCAGGTTGGGCCATAATTTCATCCACATTTCCTGGTTTGACCGAGCCACCATACTGGATGGGCACGTCTTTATTTGCCAGTTGGGAGCGAATGAGCCAGCACACACGGTTAGCCTCCTCTGAGGCACAGGTATCTCCAGTTCCAATGGCCCAAATTGGCTCATAGGCAATAATCAATTTGCTTTGATCAACCCCCATCAACCCCTTTTCGATTTGGTTAACCACGTGGGTTTCTGTGTCACCTGCGTCGCGTTGCTGTTTGGTTTCACCAACACAGAGAATGGGGGTAAGTCCAGCAGCTTGAGCCGCTTTCAACCGTAAATTAACCGTTTCATCGGTGTCCCCAAAATACTCACGGCGCTCACTATGACCAACAACGACATAGCGCACACCGATTTCCGTCAGCATTTCCCCAGAAATTTCTCCGGTATAGGCACCAGAAGATTCCCAGTGGATATTCTGAGCCCCTATCATCACCCGTGAACCATGGAGTGTTTTCGAAAGTGTGGTCAGGGCCGTGAAAGGAGCACATAGAATAACTTCTCGCTCCTCAGGGGTGGCCTCTAGCTGAGGCAAAAAACCATTCAAAAACGCCAGACTATCTGCCTGGGTTTTATGCATCTTCCAATTACCAGCGATAACAATTCTTCGCACGGGTGTTTAATTTTGCTCTCAATATTGCATCCAGCATCCTACCGAGAAACCTGAACCCAGTGCAAATCAGGTCAATAGATTGCAAAAAAGATAGGGGACATCATCGATAAAAACATATGAGGCCTGGCAGATGCTTGCCAGGCCTCACGTGCATCAACTATTAGTCCATACGATGTTAGTCCATACGAAAGGGGGTTATTCCGGTGCTAAGCCAGCTGTTTCACGCGCTTTTGCCGCTTCATCTGGATGGATATTAAGACGTGTGAGATTGACACGGCCACGGCCATCAATTTCCCGAATTTTGATTAGCACTTCCTCACCGACGGTTACCTCATCTTCGACCTTATTGACACGGTAGTCTGCCAATTGGGAGATGTGGATCATGCCCTCCTTGCCAGGTCGATATTCGACGAACGCGCCGATGGGAATGATGCGAGTGACCTTACCCACATATACATCGCCAGCCGAAGGCTTGAAGGTGATGCCTTCGATAATGGCCTGAGCCCGCTCTGCAGCTGCTCCATCCACTGAGGACACGGTAATGGTGCCATCATCTGCAATATCAACCTTGGCTCCGGTTTCATCGGTAATGCTCTTGATTTGCTTACCGCCAGGGCCAATGACCATGCCGATCATTTCGGGGTTAATCTTGAAGCTTAGAAGTCTAGGCGCATAGGGTGATAGCTCAGTGCGTGGGGCATTGATCGCCTCCAGCATCTTGGAGAGGATATGTAATCTAGCAGGCTTAGCCTGGTTGATTGCATCTGCAATGGTCTCTACGGATAGACCCGTAATCTTCATATCCATCTGCAATGCTGTAATGCCACTGTCAGTACCGGCAACCTTAAAGTCCATATCGCCGAGAAAATCTTCGATACCCTGAATATCGGTCAAAATGCGGATTTCATCGCCTTCTTTAATTAGACCCATTGCAGCACCGCTTACCGGCTTTGATAGCGGCACCCCAGCATCCATTAAGGATAGGGTGGAACCACATACCGAGCCCATGGAAGTTGAGCCGTTGGAGGACAAAACCTCAGACACAACCCGAATCACATAGGGGAAGTCGCCCATGGATGGTAGGACAGGCAGCAATGCGCGTTCGGCTAGTGCTCCGTGACCAACTTCTCGACGTCCTGGTGAACGCATGGGGCGAGTTTCACCAACGGAGTAAGGAGGGAAGTTGTAATGGTGCAGATAGCGTTTCTCTTCATCGGGATGCAGGTCATCCGTCATCTGGGCATCCCCTGGAGTGCCCAGAGTAACTACAGACATAACCTGGGTAAGGCCCCGTTTGAATAGTCCTGTACCGTGAACCCGACTGGGTAGCACCTTTGTGCGGCAGCTAATGGGTCTCACTTCATCGAGTTTACGACCATCGACCCTAACCCTCTCTTCAAGGATTTGAGCGCGCATCAACTTTTTGGTTAAGCCTTTATAGGCATTGCCAAACGCTTTGCCATCTTCTGTGACAGCTACTTTAATGGGATCCTCGTCATCCAGCTCATCCAGCTGTTCGCTGATGTGAGCTTTTAGTGCATCCAGTTTTTCATCCCTTTCTGGCTTGGCAAGCTCAAATTCTTTCAGGATATCTTTGATGCCATCGGTTGCTTTCTCTGACAAAAAGTTTGTCAGAGTTGAATCTGTTTCTGGGCTAGGCAGAGTCACTTGCTCAACACCTAACTCCGCCAAGATGTCTTTCTGAGCCTGGATGATGTCACGAACAACCTCATAACCGAAGTCAATCGCTTCAATAACATCTTGCTCAGGCAGCTGGTTGGCTCCAGCTTCAACCATGATCACACCGTCAGGTGAACCGGCAACGACCAAGTCCAAATCGCCGTTTTCAATTTCCTTATAGGTAGGATTGATAATGAAATCATCACCAATTAGACCTACCCGTACCGCTGCCATAGGGCCATGGAACGGAATTTGGGCTAGTAGAGTTGCGATAGATGCGCCTGTGGCTGCCAGAACATCAGGTGGAACATCATGATCCATCGAGACAGTGGTGGCAACGATTTGAATGTCATTCCGTAGCCATGATGGGAATAGGGGCCGCATGGGCCGGTCGATAAGACGACTGGTCAGAGTTGCTCTTTCTGGTGGACGTCCTTCTCGACGTAAAAAGCCACCTGGGATCCGCCCTGCTGCGTAGAGGCGTTCTTCGTAGTCAACTAGCAAGGGTAAAAAATCGATGCCATCCCTTGGGCTAGCGGACTGGGTTGCGGTTACTAATACAGCAGTTTCTCCAGACTCAATCAGTACTGAACCGCCTGCTTGGGGGGCAAAAAGACCCACCTTAAGTCGAATATCCCGTCCATCAAAAGATATTGACTTGTCAATTTCTTGCATTTACAACTACGTCCTTCTTACTTCTTTCACATTTGTTCTCTGGCAATCCTAGCACTGATGTAGAACAGTTGTTTCCTCTTCAAAATTAAAGATATGGCTGCTGCCAGCACATACTTTTAAATAAGATTGAATTCGTTTGAATACTTGTTCCCTAAGAGGCCTCACCTTTATGGGAGACCCTTCTCTAAAAAATATTTCAAGCTATATGCCCAGTTGAAAATATGTGGTGAGTAAGGACAAAGTTAAGGCCAAACTAATCAGAAATAGTTTGTTTTGCTCAAGTATTTTTCAAAAACGAACTCTAAACCTTTGGCACGGTTTTTGAAGTGATCATAAATTTTGTCTCGGAAGTTGAGAGGCTGCCTCATGCGTTTTTTCTAATCTTGTTTAGCATCACTGGGTGAAGCCTAGATTTGTTTCAGCTTTTGGTGTTGCCGAGGGCAGGATACTTTATAGTAAGCGCGATTAATGGAATTTATTGCATTATGACTGTATTGGTGACAGGGGTAGCTGGTTTTATTGGCTATTTTCTAGCGTAGCTGCTGTTAGCTGAGGGCGAAACTGTTTATGGCATTGATAACCTCTTACCACAGAGGATAATGTGGACCATCCGGTATCGCTTTATGCTGCAACTAAGAAGGCAAATGAGTTGATGGCTCATTCCTACAGTCATTTGTATAATCTGCCGACGACAGGGCTGCGCTTTTTTACGGTCTATGGTCCATGGGGACGGCCAGATATGGCTTATTTTAAGTTTGTAGATGCGATCGCAAACGACCGTCCCATTCAAGTTTACAACCACGGCAAAATGCAACGGGACTTCACCTACATTGATGATGTTGTCGAAGGTGTAGTACGGGTGCTACGGCACTTGCCTCAACCGATCACAGATGATGCCTTTAATACGGCTGCTCCCTACAAGCTCTACAACATCGGTAATCATAGCCCAGTAGAGCTAATGCGCTTTATCGAGATTATTGAGCAAGTGTTAGGAAAAACGGCTGTCAAGGAAATGATGTCCATGCAACCAGGCGATGTGCCAGTAACCTATGCGGATGTTGTTGATTTGACCGCGGATGTAGGGTTTGCTCCAAGCACTCCTTTAGAGGAGGGCATTGCGAAAATTGTTGCCTGGTACCAAGACTATTATGGACGTTAGCCCTAGCTAGGCCGACGGCGAATGGTGCGATAACCCAGCACGCTAGCAATCACCACTATTAATAGATAGGGACTATAGGCCACTAACCATAACCCTAGCTGCATAAGCCCTACCGTCAGGTTGCCGACTGACTGGGTAGCATCTCGCCATGTGGTACTAATCGTTTCGCCGAGGGGACGCCCAATGGGTTGTGGTGCAACAGCTGCTGCCAATGACAAATCAACTGTGGAGTAACGTACCTGGGTCTGTAAATTTTGCACACGGGCATCAATTTGCTCAATTTGCTCCCGTACACGACTTAGTTCGCGAGACACCTCTAACACATGGGAGATTTCACCGGAGCGTTCCATGATTTTGAGCAAAGATTCCTCTGATTTTCGGAGATTACGTAGCCGAGCCTGAGCATCAATAATTTGTGTGGACACATCTTCAGCACTTAAGCCCTGCTGTTGAATAGTGCCAAGGTTACTCAATGCTTCTAAGAGAGGATCTAAATTCGCTTGGGGCACTCGAATGCGTAAGTAGGCCGTGCGTTGACTTGCCTCTATTTGATTGTCTTGGAGGTCTAGAATATCGCCCTGGTGAGTGCGAATAATTTGTGAGGCGCTCTTTAAGCCATCATCGACCGAATCGACGATTAAGTTAAGCTGGGCGCGTTTAATCAGCTGAGGTTGGCCAGAGGTTACAGCGGCATCATTGGGGGGCTCGACAGGTCTGCTTGCATCGGCTTCCATTGCTTCTTGAGCTGTCAAGATGTTGGCTGATTCAGCAACTGCTGCTGTTTCGGCTGGAGCCTGGGCTTTGGAGCGAAACTCATCACCACTGATACTCATTTCAGTGGCCGCCCCACAGCTCACTAAGCTAGCGACTGCCACAAGGATTGCTAGGCCTGCTCTCATTGACTTTGCCATGGGTTTTCTTACGTCTCATACGAGTTGCTTGTCCTCAGTATGAAAGGGAATTCTGGCTAAATTCGCCAGGTTACCAATTTTGCAACAACGCCACACCGCATATCTCTTTGGCTGTGAGCCTCACCTCAAATTTTCAGTACTGAAAATTTATGACTGCAAAAACCGTACTCCAGAGTACTTCGAAGATGGAACGATTGTAGCTAGTGCTGTAACTAGAAAAATAAAAGTCTGAACGTAAATTTGCCATACTAAAACTACTGATACATCAGCTGTTGTCCCAGCATGAGGCCAGGTCCCTATGACCGTCACCACCTACAAATGGACCATAGACCGCTACCACCAGGCCATCCAAGCTGGCGTATTCGACGACCAGCCCGTCGAACTACTACGCGGAGAAATCATCGTCATGCCACCGGAGGGTGAACCCCACGCTTACTACAACCGTGAAGCAGGCGATTACCTGCGCAGCCTGCTCGGCAGCCGGGCTAAAGTCAGCGAAGCCCATCCCATCACCCTCAGCGACGACTCAGAACCCATCCCCGATCTGGCCATCATCAAACCCCTGGGCACTGTCTATCTAAAGCATCACCCCTACCCCAGCGATATCCACTGGCTGATCGAATTTTCCAACGCTACCCTCACCAAGGACCTGACCACCAAAAAAAACACCTATGCTGTATCCGGGATTCAAGAATATTGGGTCGTCAATTTAACGGATAAACAGCTCCATGTCTTCAAAAATCTACAGAATGGGCAATATACCTCGGAAGATGTCCTGAAAACTGGCATCGTATCGCCTATGGCCTTTCAGAATATAAAAATCCAGGTGTCTCGTCTGATGACTCCATAGCTAACGATCCAACCAAAAATTAGGCCATACTCTGAAGTCAGGAGCAAGTTGAAATACAAAACCTATATTTGGAAGGGATTACAGGCTAATTAGTTTATTTTGACTAACTGCGTTTCGCCACTCACCCATCAAGCAAATCAGCCTTAATGCATACGTATTTATAAAGTCGCAAAGCCTGTATGAGCGGTGAAAGTAGTGTCAGTCCAAAAATTCTATCGTGGATTCATCAGTTGCCGATTTTGCAACCATCCGCTAGCATCCCAGTTTCTCTGAGTATTCATACAATAAGCCTCGGTTTCTCACAGAAACCGAGGCTCTAATGCGGATGAAAGGACTTGAACCTTCACGTCACGAAGACACTAGAACCTAAACCTAGCGCGTCTACCAATTCCGCCACATCCGCTTGCGAACTCCATACTATCAGAGAATTTGAACAAGTTAGTAGCTAGTTTTCTAGAATAGATATTTTTCCCTCCATCAAATCATGACTCCTCAAAATAATCACACTAGTTTAGTGCGTGTCGGATTATCAAAAGAATTCGAACAAGTGATAGTCGGTTCTCTGGAATGGACAATGTTGTCCTAGCCGGACCATTATAGGGATGTGTACATGTGGTTAAGCCGCAGCACAATAGTGGCTTAGACTACTAAGTGACTACTATATATATGATTAATTGTGTAGACGACTGTTGTCGTTACACGCGCAGTGGGAGAAACCTAGCGGATGGGAAAGGTCGTCGGTATTGACCTCGGTACTACCAACTCAGTTGTCTCAGTCATCGAAGGTGGCAAACCGGTGGTCATCGCCAATACGGAGGGGATGCGTACGACCCCTTCGGTGGTTGCATTTAGCAAAGAGGGTGAGCGTTTGGTGGGGCAAATGGCCCGGCGTCAAACGGTACTCAATCCTCAGAACACCTTCTACAACGTTAAGCGCTATTTGGGGCGTAAGTATACAGAGTTAACCTCTGAGTCAAAACGTGTTCCCTACACCGTGCGTAAAGATGATGCTGGCAATGTTAAAATTCGCTGCCCGCGTCTAGATAAGGATTTTGCCCCTGAAGAAATATCATCCATGGTGCTGCGTAAGCTAGCTGAAGAGGCTAGCCGTTACATGGGGCAGCCGGTGACTGGCGCAGTTATTACGGTGCCTGCTTACTTTAATGATGCGCAACGTCAGGCTACCCGCGATGCAGGCCGCATTGCAGGTCTAGAGGTAAAACGGATCATCAATGAGCCCACAGCAGCAGCATTAGCCTACGGACTGGATCAGCAATTTAATCAGACTATTCTGGTCTTTGATCTGGGGGGTGGCACGTTTGATGTGTCCATCTTGGATGTTCGTAATAACGTCTTTGAGGTGAGAGCTACCAGCGGCGATACTCAGCTCGGTGGTGTCAACTTTGACAAGAAAATTGTTGACTGGTTAGCAGACGAGTTTTTAGAAACTGAAGGTGTTGACCTACGACGAGATCGCCAGGCATTGCAGCGTCTGACTGAAGCCGCTGAGAAGGCCAAAATTGAGCTATCGGGGCTGCCCACAGTTGAAATCAATTTGCCTTTCATTACGGCTACTGCTGATGGGCCAAAGCACATTGAGAAAAAGCTGTCGCGATCGCACTTCGAATCCCTGTGTGCTGATTTAGTGGGTCGCCTCCGTGCTCCTCTACAACAGGCGATGAATGATGCGCATCTGTCTCCCTCACAAATCGATGAAGTGGTTCTTGTGGGCGGTTCTAGCCGTATGCCCATGGTTCAGCAGCTAGTGCGCTCTATTTTGAGTAAAGAACCCAACCAAAATGTAAACCCTGACGAAGCCGTTGCCGTTGGTGCGGCTATTCAGGCCGGTATCCTCACCGAAGAAGTGAAGGACATCATGTTGCTGGATGTCACGCCGCTGTCTCTAGGGTTAGAGACTATTGGTGGTGTGATGAAAAAGGTGATTCCGCGTAACACTACGATCCCTGTCCGACGCTCCGATATTTTCTCCACGTCTGAAAATAATCAGACCGTTGTGGAAGTGCATGTGATCCAGGGTGAGCGGGAAATGGGGATAGATAATAAATCCCTGGGGCGGTTCAAGCTTATGGGAATCCCCCCAGCACCAAGGGGAATTCCACAGATTCAGGTGTCTTTTGATATTGATGCCAACGGTATTTTGCAGGTATCGGCCATGGATAAAACCACGGGCCGTGAGCAAAGTATTACCGTGCAAGAAGCGTCCAATCTTTCTGACGATGATGTGCAGCGCATGCTGCGGGAGGCGGAAGAATTTGCTGACGTTGACCGGGGCCAGCGAGAACGCATTGAGAAGCGTAATCGAGCTGAGACGCTAACGTTCCAAGCGGAGCGAGCGATGCGCAGTGTTTCCATTGATTTTGGATTACAGTTTGCTCGCGATCGCAAACGCCGCATTGATAACCTGATTCAAGACCTGCGTGATGCCCTCAAACGAGAGGATGAGCGCATGATAGACATGATTCAATCTGAGTTACAGGATGAACTGTACGAGTTGAATCGCGAGGCCTATCTGTACGATGCCGATAATGACGACGGCAATATCTTTAACCAGATTGGCGACACCATTAAAAAAGCCTTTGAGGATGACGACGATTACTATCGTCGTGACTATGACTGGAATGGTCAAGGCCAGTGGGGTACCCCCAGCTGGACTGCTGGTCGTCGTGATAATCGCAGTGGTTGGGACGATTGGGATGATAGCTGGAATCAGCCAGCATCACGTCCAGGTAGCGCACGTCAATCCTATGATGCTGCCCCTCCTCGTAGTTACGATAATCGCAGTGGTTACGACAATCGGGATTACGATAACCAGGGGCGTCGGGCAGACAGTTACGATCAAGCATCCTACGGGCAAGGGGCTTATGATCAAGGAGCTTATGGTCAAGAATCCTATGGTCAAGATGCTTATGGGCCTGATGCGTATCGTCAAGAGCGCTTTAATCAAGACAGGTCTAACCAGGGGCGTTATGATCAGCGTCGTTATGACCAAAATACCCAGGGTGGCTATGGGGGCAATTCCTATGAGTCTCAGCCGCAAGATCGCTATGAGCAGCGTTCTTCTCAAGATCGATATGTTCAAGGCGGCTATGGCCAAGAGACCTATGGCCAAGAGGCTTATGGCCAAGGATATGACCAAGGAAGTCATGGTCAACGTAACCAAGACCGGTATGAGCGTAGTCCCGACCGTAATCGCGAGGAGAATTTTGATCGCAGCAATGCCTACAGAGATGTAAGGGATAACTACGACCAACAGGGCTATAACCAAGATCGCTACGGTCAGCGTGACGTGGGTGATGGTCAAGATGCTGGAGCCGCTCGCCGCTCGGCTTATGGCCAAGATAATAATGCAGAGCAAGATCGCTATAGACCAAGCTCCACGGATAGAAATTCGGTGAGACCGCAGACTGGTTCTGGTCGCTATGCGCCCTCTAATGCTGGATATCCATCTCAGCCAGCCGATGGCTATGCCAATGGAGGTAAATCTACAGCTAGCAGCTGGAATTCTAATGCGTCTTTGGATGAAGATCCTTGGGCTGATAAGGCTGGTGAACCAGCCAGTAAGCCCGCCAAAGGTTACTCTGATAATTCTGGTCGGCCCAGCAGCAGCTCACAAAGCTATAACGAGGATGAATGGGGCGACCAGGACGAACTCTGGTAAGCCGGTCGGGACCCTCACTATGCAAAATTTTCGAGACTACTATGAGATTCTCGGCATCGTTGAGAGTGCTGATTCATCAACGATCAAACAGGCCTATCGTCGTCTTGCACGCCAGTTTCATCCCGATCTAAACCCTGGAGATCAAGAGGCTGAAGAGCGTTTTAAATCCCTGGGTGAAGCCTATGAGATACTTTCCGATGCTGATCGGAAGGCTCAGTACGATGACTACCGACGGTATTGGCTACAGCAAAAGTCTGAGGCCGACTATCGGGATTTAGAAGACTTTAACCGGTTTGTTGATCAGCTGCTTAATCGCCAAGTGATTCCCAAATCGCCAGTTCAACCTAAGAAAAAACAAACGCAAGCAAAGACAACGGGTGATCCTCGACGGCGGGATGCAGAAGCATCTCTTCAGGTTCCCTTAGAACGAGCGTTTCAAGGAGGAGCTGAACGGGTACGCCTCGAAGATGGACGTGCCTTAGAAGTGGATATGCCACCTGGCATGCTCACGGGGCAACGTATTCGTCTACGGGGTCAGGGTATTAATGGTGGTGATCTTTATCTAAATATAGTTGTGGAGCCCCATCCCTTTTTAAAGGTGCAAGGACGAGATGTCGTCTGTCATTTACCGATTACACCCAGTGAAGCAGTTTTGGGTGGACAAATTACTGTGCCCACCCTTGATGGGCCTGTCCAAATGACCATTCCGGCAGGTATTCAATCGGGGCGAAAGCTACGGTTGGCTGGTAAGGGGTATGGTCGCATAACTGAAGAACGCGGCGATCAAATTGTGGAGATCGAAGTGGCAGTCCCCAAGCTTCTCAGTGACCAAGAAGCCGAGCTCTATGAAAAGCTACGAACAATTGAAGCGTTTAATCCTAGGGCTCACTTAACGTACTAAATTAAGCCCCAAAATAGGCAGGAGCCTGACCTGGAGTCCATTTGATATTGCACCCAACGCTGGGTATCTGGTCGTCAGATAAGCCCTGTCCGGCCAGGAGCGTATCAATTGCCTGGCGTAGGTCTTTGCCTGTGACTGGTTTGCCATTACTAGGGCGGCTATCATCTAGCTGTCCTCTATAGGCTAACTTCAGCGCGCCATCAAATAAGAAGAAATCGGGGGTGCAGGCAGCGGTATAGGACTTGGCTACGCCTTGAGTTTCGTCATAACAATAGGGAAAGTTGAACCCCTGGGTTGTCGCTTGAGTTTTCATATGCTCGGGAGCATCTTGGGGGTGCGTCTGAATGCTATTGGCACTAATGGCGATAATGCTTAAGCCTTGCTCGGCATAGTCATGCCCAATTTGGGCTAGTTCTTGTTCCACATGTTTGACAAATGGGCAATGGACGCAAATAAACATGACTAACAGCGCTTTGCTGCCTGAAAAATTCTCTAGGGTGACAGTGTCACCCGACACAACATCGATTAATGAAAATTCTGGAGCTTGGGTTCCCAATGCCAACATTGTGGACTCAACCATCACCATGGCAGATACCTCGAAGTACGTCCTTTATTGCTGATTCAATCAAGTTTGTGAGCGATTTAGTGGATCTAATCGCCAGCTAAAACCCGGCTCATTAGCCACCAAATGCCATGGCTGACATAACAACCGCAGATAGCAGAAGACCAGGGCTTAATAGCAAAATTAGCGTTAACAGCTCATGCATTTCCATAGACTTAGATGTTTCCTTTCAAAAGACTGCGGATATTTAATCGGGTGTTGCTGACCTCGTGATGATTCCATCTGTCAAATTGAGGCTGTTGGCAAGCTATACAGATGGACTTATCGTCTCAATCAGCAACGGTTTAATGGTTTCTGACTGCACTTATCATGGCCGATAAATCTATGAGGCGTGGGGAATTTTTATCAAAAATATGGGTCGTATTTGACAAAGTACCGTATCCTTTTACTTTTAATTGTGTCTGTTGGCGTTCTGTGGGGTAGTTTTATGGCATTCAAGCACTGTTTGCATCAGTCGTTAGGAGGTAGCCTGATTGCTCTTGCTTTATCAATGGCACCAGCATTCGCAGAAAATCTACAGAATTGGTCGTTTGATACGAGTAGCAATGAACTAACATTTTCCTTGTCTGACGAGGTTTTTCCAGAGTTTTTTCTACTTTCAGAACCCCCACGCTTAGTCCTCGATATCCCCAACACAGACATTGGCGATATTGACCCAGAGCAGATTTATGATGGAGCTGTCAAAAATATTCGGGTAGCCCAGTACACCCCAGAAAATGTCAGGGTTGTCATTGAATTAGCTCCGGAAATAGTTCTATCCCCTGAGCAGGCTGACATTCAATTTGATGATAGTGATGATGGTCAACGACATTGGCGTTTTCGCCCGTTAATTGCTGAAAACAATACAGTTGCCCAGAGTACTTCCCTAACCCCAGTCCAGAACTCTGACGATCATAATGTCAGTCTTGCCGCAGCGAATCTACACATTCCTCAAAGCTCGACAACCACAACAGCACTGCCCATTGATCCCTATGAGTCTGAGGCTTCTAGCGGTGTAGTGAGTGTTCCACCCTTAGAAGAGAATGATGGGGTCAGTGTTCCACCTTTAGCAGACGTTAACGTTCTATCCATAGAAGATAATAATGCTTCTGACAATGCTGCTCCAGTGTCTGTCGTTGATGCAGAGGTGCCAGAATTGCCACCTATGAAGGTTCCAGAGCTTGAAGATACTGGTACAGAAGATGTCTTGACGCCAACAGTAGTTTTAGAAGCAGAATCACGGCAATCGACCCTACCAGATCTCGCTGCCAGTACGAGTGAGCAACCTGTCGCTGCCGCTGAGCCGATTAGTGCGGAGGTAACGCAGAACGCAGATGTGGCCGTCGCTGGTGATGAGACTGTAGCAGCGGAAGAGCCGACTCCTGCTGTCAAGATGCCAGGGGAGTCATCTGCCGCTGTGCCAGACGTCGAGATGCCTGCTCCTGCAAGGCCGGCGTCAACTGCACTGGCTCCGGTTGAATTATCGTCTTTATCTGAAGAAGACCAGACAGTTGCGGAAGATCGTGACCCACCTGATTTTCAGACTATTCAACAACCTGCCGCTGAGCGTACAATTGTGCAAACGGACTTACCTGTGCCGCTACAGTTTGGGCAACCCTTACCTGAAGGGATCTAGGCTAAAAGATCTGAAATGCACTGAGGTTTCGGGGAACAGCAGTGTGCTGCCCCCCTATGACTGTAATGCCCTAAATTCGAAATATTTACTCTCCATAGAGCCATGGGCTTTATGAGACTGAAATCTTTTTAGGACGGGATGATTTGATACCTGAGCGCTTTTTTGTCCTGTGGTTTGATTGCTGAGCTGCAATGGGCAATGTGAAGTGAATTTGCGTGCCCTGATCTTTGCCTT
Source organism: Adonisia turfae CCMR0081 (assembly GCF_011009555.1). GTDB lineage: Bacteria > Cyanobacteriota > Cyanobacteriia > Phormidesmidales > Phormidesmidaceae > Leptothoe > Leptothoe turfae. The sequence goes on from NZ_QXHD01000004.1 coordinate 5,022,639, forward strand.
TAGATGTGGCCCAAATTTTGCCGCCCTGCGCTTCTACAATTTGACGGCAAATGGCAAGTCCCAAACCTGTTCCACCCACTGATCTGCGGAGTGCCCCTTCTTCTTGGTAAAAACGTTCGAAGACCGTTTCTAATCGCTCTGGCTCAATGCCTCGGCCACTGTCATTGACTGAGACTTCTACAAACGCATTGTCTTTGATGTGGGCTTGGATGGAGATATTTCCGTTGGCCGCCGTAAATTTACAAGCGTTGTCCAGTAGCTTGGTAAGTACCTCAACGATCCATTCACCGTCGCCCCGAATCAAAGGTAGGGACTCTGGTAAGTCAACCATAATTGTCGAGGAACTGGTCATTGTTCGTCGACTGCTTAAGGCAAGGGCAACACATTCGCTTAGAGCAAGGGACTCCAGGTTCCATTCAATACGACCACTTTCAAGGCGCGATAGGGTTAAGAAATCTTGGACGAGCCGTTGCATGCGTTCAGAGTCATCCATGGCAGTTTGCAACATCGCTTGCCGCATATCCATGGGCATGTCAGGCTCTGTAAAAATACTTTCTAGGCAGACTCGAATAGTCGATAGGGGGGTGCGTAGCTCGTGGCCAGTAATGGCGATGAGATTGCTGCGTGTTCGATCGAGGGCTTCTAGCTGTTGGTTGAGACTTTCTAGATTTGCATAGGCTTCAGCTTGAATTACAGCTACACTGAGTTGAGCAGCAACGGCTTCCACCAGACTGATATCGTTTTTGCTCCAGGGTTGTGGGGTATCGCTGCACTGGTGAAGCTCAATCATTCCTAGTAACCGCTCTTGGTAAATTAGAGGTACTAGTAAGCAGCTATGAATATCCCATTGGTTTAATAAACCATCAATAGTAGAGATATCGTCGATTTGATTCTTCTGTTGGCTACCAACTGGGGTTTGTGAGTAGGTCAGGGATTCCCGTTGTCGGTTGACAGTTTGGAACAGAGGATTTTCGATAAGAGGCCAGACTTCGCCTTTGAGAGAGGTGATATTTGGTTGCCGGAATTCATGTTGAATTTCAATACTGTCGTAACGGTCACTACGATAAATAATGCAGCGACAAGCAGAAATTTCTTGCCCGAGTTCGTGGGTTGCGATCGCAAACACCTCAGTTGGGTTCAATGACTGACGAATAGCCGCTGTAATTGAATTGATCAACCGCTCACGATTTTCTTGAGCGGCCATCGTTTTATAGGCTTTAAGTAGCTTGTACTGACTAGCCTGCACATACGTAACTAATCGCTGAGCAAAGGGATAGGACTCAGTAACCTCAGCGTTATAAGGTTTACCCCCAAGTAGGTCCGCTGGCAAAAAATCAGTCTGAGCTTGGGTGATTTTATCGGATAAATCTGGTCGATAGTGAGCAATACGCTTCAACAAAATATAAGCTGCCTGTTCACAGACACGCCGATCAAGCGTCCAAATGCCTTCAAAACGACGGCTTTGATCAAACGCAGGCGCACCGTTTAAAACCCTAGGTTTTTGCGAACCATGATGCTCACGGCAAACCAAACAGGCCGTGTACTGTTGGCCCAAAACTACGAGGTGCCATTCATGCACCAGCGCATCTTCAGGATCAAAGGCAATGGTTTCATGCCTGACAGTGCCATCAGCATTGGCAAACTTGGTATTGGTGGCTGCTAACACATAAATTTGAGGCGTAATGTCAGCGAGTCGTAAGTAACGATGAGCTTCTTGACGATAAAAGCGTTCCTGCTGAAAGCTGGCAATCATCAAAGGACGATCGTCCCCCGCCAATACCTGATCTTCCATCGCATGGGAAAGGGCCGTCAGCGATGTTTTGAAATACATTTGTGGCCTTAGTGCCGGTAAGACCGCAAGCAGCTCGTCTAAAACTGAAGCCGGATTGCCCATTAACTGTAGGATTTAATTGATGTCGAGACTCTTCGCCCAACTGCCCCAACCTTATCAGTGCCTATCCAGGCTGCGGAGGAATTGTAACTAAGCTTAGAGGAGAGGTGTAAGGCGTCAGAAGAGCAGCTTGCCATCCTTCCAAGGATGGCAAGCTGCTAAGGGGCCACGGAAAAAGCTCTGTAAAGTTCGAAGGCTTTAATTCTCCGAAAAATAAAGGTGGGCGGTTTCCTGAATGAAACCACCCACCTCTAAAACGCTATTCCTTATGGGTTCTAAGTATTTATAAAGAACCGGAACGACTTAACAAGCTTAGGCAACACCGCCCATATCGCTAGTGTCCTTCAGGAAACCGCTGTAAGCTTCCATGCCGTGCTCGCCAATATCCAAGCCCTTCAGCTCTTCCTCAGCAGAGACACGTAGACCAAACGCAGACTTCAGGATGGTCCAAACAATGGCACTGAATACAACAGTAAACAGACCAATGGCAACGATACCGATCACCTGAGAGATGAGCTGCTCGATGCTACCGCTGTAGAACAGGCCAGTTGTGGTATCAAACAAACCTACGGCAAGGGTCCCCCACATACCGCACACAAGGTGTACGGAAATAGCGCCCACGGGGTCATCAATTTTGATGCTGTCAAAGAAGCTAACGGAGAAGACAACAAGGATACCTGCAAGCAGACCAATGATGATCGCACCCCAGTAACCAACAACAGCACAGCCAGCCGTGATACCTACCAGCCCAGCCAAAATACCGTTGATAATCATGGATAGGTCAGGCTTACCGCTCATGATCCAAGCAGTTACAGTTGCGGCTACACCACCAGCTGCTGCCGCCAGGTTAGTGGTTACAGCAATATAAGGTACAGATGCGCTAGCTGCTAGCTCAGAACCAGGGTTAAAGCCAAACCAGCCGATCCAAAGGACAAGACAGCCAAGGGTAGCAATACTCATGTTGTGGCCAGGAATCGCATTAATCTGACCATCTTGGTACTTACCAAGACGAGGGCCAAGGATAGCGGCACCAACTAAAGCGGCCCACCCACCCACGGAGTGAACAACGGTGGAACCAGCAAAATCAAAAAAGCCCAGGTTACCTAGCCAGCCATTGCCAGACCAGACCCAGTGACCAGTGATGGGGTACGAAATGGCGGTCAGCAGAATGCTAAAGAGAATGAAGTCAATGAATTTGATCCGCTCTGCAACGGCACCAGACACGATAGTTGCTGCAGTACCTGCAAAAGCTGCCTGGAATAGGAAGAACACAGGAGCAGTTAAGTTACCTGCATAGGGCTCGGTTGTAGACAAACCGGACAGGAAGAAATTACCCATACCAAAAACAGGGTTGGCCTCGTTAAACATAAGACCAAAACCAATTGCCCAAAAAGACAATGTAGCAAGGGCAAACACGATCAAATTCTTGGAAAGAATATTGACAGCATTCTTCTGGCGACAGAAACCGGTTTCCAACATTCCGAAACCAGCGTTCATAAAGATCACCAGAATGGCTGCGATCAGCACCCAGATGTTATCCAAAACAAACTGAACATTGTCAGCAGTAATTGCATCTTCTTGAGCATGGGCTGCAGTATTCCACGTGGCAACGATTACTAATGCCAGGGGGATACAAACTAACCAAGCCCATGAAAAGCTTCTGCCAAAAAAGCGCTTAGCCATCTGATCAAATGGCGGCGCATAAGAATCCCAGACAGACGATTTACGCCGTCTCGCCTTGCGGCTCAAATTTAGACTAGACATCTCAACAGACGTTCCTACAACACAATCCAATCAACTAAAACTCACTCTCAAAGGATCCAGCCCTAGACAGTGATGTCTTTGTGTGAGGGGACCTTGACAGTTCAAGATACTCAATGACCGACAAGAGATTTAGGACCGTGATATGGCTCTGCCAAAAATTGGAGAAAATCTTAGTTAAGAATTTTCACCATCATGAATGGCAGATCTGCCACATTCTGCGCCCTAAACACCTAGCCTTAAGCGTCTGGTTTCTCTTTGGTGCATTGTGCATATCTATTAGATAGATTCCACCAATTTCAGCCAAGTCATTCTGTATCAAGTAATACACTTGGTTTGTGTGACTGGAATATTCGGGGTTTGAGACCTCATTATTTTGGCTTATTTTCAAAAATTAATATTATTGACAGCCTAAAACCCTTGCTGCTATGTGTTCTCTTTTGTGTCCTTTGAAGGGAACATCGTTTTTAGGTAGGGATGGTGACCCAGTTCGTTGAGTCGAGTTTGTTTTTCCAGGACGCTATCTTCAAGGGATTTCCGATAAGCTTGGACGCGCTCGAGGAGCTTGCGATCGCATGTTGCCAATATTTGCACCGCTAACAGACCCGCATTTTTTGCATTGCCAATTGCTACCGTTGCCACTGGGATGCCACCGGGCATTTGGACGATGGAATAAAGTGAGTCTATGCCTTGCATGGCGCGGCTTTTTACAGGGACGCCAATCACAGGAAGTGGCGTCAGGGCGGCCACCATGCCGGGCAGATGAGCAGCTCCACCAGCCCCAGCAATAATGACTTTTAGGCCTCGTTCGACAGCGGTTTGAGCGTAACTCACCATGCGTTTTGGGGTGCGATGAGCCGATACAATGGCCACTTCGTGAGGAATACCAAAGTCTTCGCAAACGGTAATGGCTGCTTCCATAGTGGGCAGATCAGAGTCGCTGCCCATAATGATGCCAACAAGAGGAGAAGTCATGGGATGAAAGGTGAAACGTTATATCTGGCTGTGCCAGAGTTGCTGTTGTTAGCCTACCGGGTTCCTATGGGATGATTCGTACAAAGATTTGAACTGCAACTGCCCATGTCAATTTTGCTAAGTGCACGATTACCTCATCTGTCGGGACTCTATTGTCTTGAGGTAGTCGGCCATCAGCTGCGCTCTATGTTACCCATGGCTAAAGTGTCGGCTAATGCAGTACAGGCAATTGACCTCAACGGCGATTGGGTTTCCCTAGGGGGTGTGGATTTACAGATCAATGGCGTTTTAGGGTTGGCATTTCCTGATTTGACTGATCCTGTAGAACTGCAGAAAGCAGCTAGTTTTTTGTGGAGTCAGGGGATTGATGCGTTTACCCCCACTCTGGTGACAGCCCATCCAGATAAAATTCAACGCAGTCTCTCTGTAATTCAGGATTACCAGACTCAAGGTTTTAACAGGCAGCCACGGCATGCTGTGGTTTTGGGGGCACATCTAGAGGGTCCATTTTTGAATCCGGCTAAGCGAGGAGCGCATCCTCAGGACTATTTGCAGTCGCTTTCACTGGATCGCGTTCAAGGGTTATTGGGGGGCTGTATTGACGTAGTTAAGATCATTACCCTGGCTCCAGAAATAGAAACCGATGCTGCGGTGATTCCCTGGTTGCGATCGCAAAACATCATTGTCAGTCTTGGCCACTCCCTGGCGACATCAACCCAAGCTCAGCAAGCCTTTGCCCAAGGAGCCTCAATGGTGACCCATGCATTCAATGCCATGCCAGGATTGCATCACCGTGCACCTGGGTTACTAGGGGCTGCGTTAACCCAGCCCAATGTGTATGCAGGTCTGATTGCCGATGGCCAGCATGTGTGTCCTACGATGCTCGACCTGTTGCTACGAGCTGGACGAGGTGCCTCTGAAGGTGTCAAGGGCGGTCTATTTCTGGTGAGTGATGCATTGGCTCCCCTGGGTTTACCGGATGGTACCTATCCCTGGGATAGTCGTGAGATGGAGGTGGTAGACGGTACGGCTCGATTGCCGGACGGGACCTTGTCAGGCACTACCCAGCCCTTACTGAAGGGGGTAACCAATTTGGTCCAATGGGGGTTATGTGATGTCAATGAAGCCATCGTCTTGGCTACCGAAAGACCACGCCACGCTGTAGGGCTGCCAGGATTAGCTCCCAGACAAACTGCCAACTTACTCCGTTGGCACTACGATGGCACGACTCTCAGCTGGCAGAGAATTTTAGACGAATAAGGTATTGCCCATATTTTCACTACACTTCAGGTTGCCAAAACGTAATAGGATCTGACGGTAGAGAAATCCTAATGATCACTTCTGGCCAATCCTATGACGAGTGCAACTGACGATAAAACCATCGTTCGTAATTATTTTAATGCCCAAGGTTTCGATCGTTGGAGCCGTATCTATGGAGACGGTCAGGTCAATAAAGTCCAGCGAGACATTCGAGAAGGGCATCAGCAAACTGTTGATCACGTTCTTTACTGGTTTAAGCAGGATGGTAATGCTCAGGGGCTGACGGTCTGTGATGCTGGCTGTGGTGTCGGTAGTCTCAGTATTCCTTTAGCGGAGATGGGGGCAGTAGTGTCTGCGAGTGATATCTCCGAGAAAATGGTAGAAGAAGCTAGTTTTCGTGCCAAGGAACTGTTGCCGCCAGAGTCTGTACCTACCTTTGATGCGCAGGATTTAGAAACCCTAGACGGTAGCTATCACACAGTTATTTGTTTGGATGTACTCATTCACTATCCTCAAGAAAAGGCTGGTGACATGATTGCCCATTTAAGTTCTTTGGCTGAGGACAGACTGATCCTTAGCTTTGCTCCGAAAACCCCCTTCTATACCCTACTTAAGCGTATTGGCGAGTTTTTCCCGGGCCCAAGTAAAGCAACTCGTGCTTATCTCCACCGTGAGGCCGATATTCGTGCAGCTTTGAAGGCAAACGGCTGGCAGATTAAGCGTAAGGAATTTACAGCAACACAGTTTTACTTTTCTCGCTTGTTTGAAGCTGTGAAAGTTACAGATTAGAGGTTGCCTTCAGGGCTGACGCGTTAGCCCTGAAGGGTTGGCTCCTGTCTTAATGACAGACGCTATTTTTGCAGGTGTTGATTGGGAAGCTGGTCGAGGGTGTTGGGCTGATGTAGACAAACGCAATTGCGCCCTGACTTTTTGGCGGTATATAAGCCCAGGTCAGCCATCTCAACTAGGGCACTCGGTGGAATTTCTAATGTTGGCACAAAGCTGGTCACACCTAAGCTCATGGTGACATAGTCGGCGGTTTCGGAGGCGGTATGGGGCAAGTTGTAGGCGGCTAGCTTCGATAAAATGGCACGTGCGATCGCAGTCCCTTGTTCCGCTGAGGTATTGGGTAGCAGCACAACAAATTCTTCACCCCCATAGCGAGCATTTAACGCACCACTCGCTTTAACAGTGGTGCGGATGGCCTGAGCCACCTGTTTGAGGCATTCATCCCCCTGGGGGTGACCGTAGGTATCATTATATTTTTTGAAATGGTCTACGTCACCAACAATCAGGGCCAAGGGGTGTTGCGCTCTCAAGGCCCTAAACCACGCTTGTTGCAGACTCTCATCAAATGTGCGGCGATTGGCTAGCCCAGTTAATTTATCGTTGGTGGAAAGGACCTGTAATTGTGTGGTGCGATGTGCCCCTGAGAGCCCGGCGGCGATCCATAATCCCAAAAGCATAGGGACAACGGGTAGCCAGAGTCCTGTAAAGCTCAATGTTCCATAGCTGATACTAAACACGAGCAAGCTGATGCCTGGAATCAGCGTCAGTCGCTGCCATAGTTTGGTTGCTTGTTGAGTAAGATAGCTGCCATAAATAGAAATACCTATGATCAGCAGGCTTTCTAGCCACTGGGGCCATGCCTGAATGAGGGGACGACCGTCGAGGGTCGTACTGATAAGCTGGCTAGCAATTTCTCCATGTAGCTGTACACCAAATTGAATTGTGGGTTGTCCATTTGGCTGTTGACCTCCGGTGTAGAAAATATCAGCTTTACTAAATGCCATGCTGCCGATTAAGACGATGCGATCGCGCATCAAATCTGGTGGAATTTCGTTACGTAATACTTGTTTGAACGAAACAACATTAAATGGGGTTTTATGTCGACGAAAATTAAGGAGAAGCTGATATCCTTGCGCATCTGTTTCAGCGTATCCTCCTGTATGGGTCTCTATCGGAGGAAATTGAACATTCTTAAGCGTTAGTATCGAAGACTCTAAATCTGGTTCGATTTTCTCAGGTTCACCAGCTAAATATTCAAGGGCTAGACGCAAACCAAGAGACTCAATAACATTGTGTCCACTGGCCGCAGGAAATAATATGCCGCGTCTAACGCGGCCATCGGCATCGACCACAACATCACTGGCGGCGATTTGATCGGCACTCTTCAAAATGGCGTTGCCAGGTATTGCATTCCCTTTCTGATTACCAATTACTTTTTCGATCCCGATAAGATTAGGGGTATGGGTAAATACTGTCGCTAAATTCTTGCTTCCAGGTTCGTTGGGTAAATGACGATAAAAATCTAGACCGATAATGCGAGGCTGTTGCATCTGAATTTGGTGGATTAGATCCACCATAGTCTGATCACTGACATGGTTAGTACCTAGGTAGTTATCCAAATCAGCATCAGTAAGACCAACGATGACGACCCGTGGATCAGTGGATTCAGGCACTCGCAGCGCCAACATTTTGTCAAAAGCACGTAGTTCTAGTATTTGTAAACTGCCCAGCGATCGCAAGCCTATGATGCTGCTGGCTGTGATCACACTGGCCATGGCTCCAAAACCATATGCTTTCCTGACGCTATGCCAGAGCGTTCTTGCAACGTCTCCAATCTTGTCTGTTTTTACCAAGGGTTACCATCCGTGCATGATGTAATCGCCAGTACTTCAGCCACACGGTGGTTGCCTAAATGAGATTAGAGATGTACCACCGCTGATAACGGTATTTCTGCTGGACTTTGCCCTTGTTCCAAAAGAGTCTGCACCATGGTTTCAGCATCTGTTACCCCCTGACTCCTAGCCGCAAGCAGCACAGCGATAGCGTCGTACCAAATACCTTGGTTTGCGTAAGTACTGGCTCGTTCCAGGCTAGATAGATTACTTACATCTAAGGATTCCCGGTTTATATGTTCAACGAAGCTGCGGGCAGAAATTTCAGCGTGGTGATCTCCTGGGCATGAGACAAAAACTGTCCAACGATATTTCTTATGAAGAGCTAATCTGTTGTCTTCAGGTAAAGTCACACTGACTGTGGCAGTTTTCTCTAGCTCAATCGTTTGACTATAAATGGGAGTCGCCAAAGCAGGATCCGACACATGCAATGTCATTGAGACTGGCATAGTAGTTGATACATGCCATGCCAATGTAGGATTTGACTTAGTTGTCAGTAAGTTTGATCGATCTCCTGGAACCATCAGGGCTAAGCGAGTTGCGCCATCATCAATGCTGCAACTAACGGCTTCTTGCCCTCTGCGTCCACCTGATAAGGTTGATTCGACGTTACCTCGATCTGTATCAGGAGTCCAGCGAATCCGTTCTCCAGCATAGCTAGGCGCTATCAAGCTTAACCCAAGGCAACTAGCTAGTATGGCCGATGATAGCCGATGACTTTTTTGCAGTACAGCTATTATTTGCTGCGAAGTGAATACGGTGAACTGGATCATGACAGGATGTACATGTCTTATCAGGATGAGCTAATGGGACATTTAGAAAATCCCTTAGTGATTTCAATGTATCCTTTTTGACTTAAAGAAGTGTAAAAAACACTTAAAAAGCCTTAGAAGATATGTTCAGAGTCAGTAAAGTTTTGAGGTGTAACGTACGTGTTTGTACTGAAGGATGTGTCTGTGTGTCAACACTAGTACCAGGGATTGCCTACCATCGTGAACCCTGCCCAGTAGAACGGATGCGAAAACTCTGTTGTGGGTAGCCTTAACTCAACGGGCAGGGTTATATCTCCCTGAGATGTGTATAGCATATTGTTATTGATATGAGCCGCCCCAGTAATCAAAGAGATTTGTGCTCTTTGTAGAGAATGGTGACGGAGCGTTGTATGGGGTAACTGGTGATAAAACTCTGTCATTAATGCCAGGGTCCCTATGTCCGAAACATTCCATAGACTCCCAATGGAGGTTTCAATACCTGCTGCTGCTGCTAGCCCGATAAAGCCTAGTTCTGCTTCAGGGCTGCTTAAAGCTGTCCCACAAGCACTCAGGATTAAGAGCTCTAAATCTGGCCAACTTAGCGTTTTCATTTGATGAAAGTTAAGTGGCGTATCCCAAAATTGAATGAATGACTGCTCTAAGTTGCCTGCATTGAATTCAGCATGGGTGGCTAAATGTAATAACTCTGGTTGTTGTGATGTTTTTAGCTTTAGAAAGTTGTCGAGTGTAAACGTTTCATTAAGAAGAATTTCTCTGGTTTGGAGGCTTTGGGCAACAACATCGAGTTCAAGGGGAACGGCTGGTAGAGTATCGAGAGCCTCGAATTGGTTCGCACCAGCAACGAGTGAGCGAGGAACAGAAATAGTGTTGTCAAACTGGTGCTGTATTAACCCCATGCTAGGAATGAGAGATACTCCATATTCTTCAATGATGAAGGTGTCCTCTTGCATCATTGCCGCTAGGGGAATGGTTCTCAGTCCTTGGTCCAGAGAATACATCACATGATCAATTTGCTTTGCCTCCAAGTCTTGTGTGAGCGGTGCTAATAACCAGTCATACATTTGGCGAGCTAAGGCTTTATAGCTAAGTGGGTCTTCAGGGTCTGAAACAGCCAGTCGAAATAGCTTTGCCTGTTGAGTTAGCTCAGCCCGTGACACATCGACCAATTGTTGGACGGGTTCTCCAGTAGCGGATACCAAAATTAACAGTAGTTGATCCTCTGGGCTGGCATTTTGCTGAGTCCGAGGTAATGTAAATCTGTCGAGACCGGCCTCAGTGTTAGAGGCTGGAGGCACAAAGACAGCATAAATAACTGCTGATTTACTTTTATAGTCGTGATTAGCTTGATTTAGGATGTTTTGTACTGACTGTAAGGTGACGGGTTGAGTTTGAGGCAATTGCCAATAATTTACATAGTCGTTACTCAAGGCATCTTCTAAGTGCTGAAAAGCTGATTCGTCAAAGTACTGTAAACGACCGTTTGTAGTTGTTGTATGGGTTGGCCTTATACGTGGGTTTAGGGGACGGCGGAACGGCTTTTCTGCTTGAATTAATGCTTCCCTATTGCTAAATCGAATTGATTGTACGGCGGGTGTATGAGGAGGCTGGAGCTGTTCTAAAACAGGGGAAGGCTGAGGCTTGCCTGAGATAGGTCGTGATGAATTTTGAGGTTGAGATCCATTTGTTTCAAGACCTTCAGTTTCTGTTAGTAGGGGAGAAACTGCATTAACAATATTGCTCTCGACAGCACCGATGTCGATGATACCACCGATAATTCTAGGGTTTCCGTGTTGATCGTTGATGGTGGCTGCTGAATTATGGCCAGTATTAGCGGCTGGGCTATCATTGTGCAACTGATGTGATGGGAGATTGCCCAAAGTGTTGTTAAGGGGTGTCAATCTTGGCTGTAGTGGAGTATTGATTGTGCCTACCAGATTACTAAAGACAAAACCTGTGCTGCCTTGATCGATGCCAATCAGGTTGTTTCCCAGATCGCTAAACTCTCCCTCTATGTCAGGATTAGTTGGGGCAAGGTTGTTGGCCACAATGGTGTTAATTAGCTCTGGAGTAGATAAAGTTGTGAGGTTTTCGGATATGCCACCTCCAGAGGTTGTGGCGATATTGGCTGCTACCGTGACGTTTGTGAGTGTTGTGGGGCCAACGGTACGGAGTCCGCCGCCCACGATAGCTTGATTACCGGAGATAGTGCTGTTGGTAATGGTTACCTGTGACAGGTTCGAAAATCCGAAGTCGCTAGCAATTTCAATGCCGCCTCCAAGGGTAGCTGCTTGGTTGCCAACAATGGCGCTGTTTGCGATCGCAATTTCAGTTTCACTATCAGTAGCCAGATTGAGAATGCCGCCACCACTCTTAGCCGATAGATTATTACTAATCAGTGTCGCATCAATCGTGATCTCTCCTCCAGCAGTATTTAAGATTCCGCCGCCGCCATCATAGGTGCCTATTCCTGTTGCCTGATTGTTGGCAACAGTGCTGTTCACTAAGGTGAGTTCACCTTGGTTATAAAGCCCGCCACCTCTTTCAGCCATATTATTCATGAAGTGGCTGGCCCTAATCTCTCCATCATCGTCTAAGAAGATGGCTCCACCAGCATCGCTAGCACGGTTTTCAGTAAAGTAGGCCGTGTCGATGCTCAATGCACCTTCACTAAAAATTGCGCCACCGTTGGTTCCTGCTCTGTTGTCAGAAAAATCTGTATTGGAGATGCTAACTATGCCATTGGGATCAACATCGATGGCCCCAGCATGTTCTCCAGCTTGGTTGTTATTAAAGGTGCTATCAACCACTGTAACTGAACCTTGAGCAATATCAATCGCTCCACCATCAGAGGCACTACGATTATTGTCGAAAATCGTGTTAGACAGGATAAGCGAGCCTCTATTTTGAATGGCTCCACCATCTTGTGAACTACTTGTGACCTCATTGTTGGTAAACGTTACATGACTAATTGCAACGTTGTTGCCAGATGTCCTGAGACCAGCACCATCTGACGTACTAGAGCCATCCTGTATGGTGAGATTATTAATATTGATATTGTCTCCATTGCTGGTGATATCAAAGACTCGTTGATCTCCAATCCCGTTATTGTCAACATCACCACTGATAAAAGTGCTGGCTTGACCTTGCCCGACAAGATTAAGGGAGTGGTTAAGGGTGATGGTGTGAGGCTCACGATAGGTGGTGGCCGCTAGATTTACCGTGCCACCGTAAGCGACAGCATCCACAGCATTTTGAATACTGCCGTTAGCGCCTACATTCACTGTATTGGCCGAACCCGATAGTTCTCCAATGCCCTTAAGAGTAATTTTCCCATTGAGATTTAAGGTGTTTGTATCAATAAATAAATCTCTGCTAGAACTGTTGCCACTAGCATTAATAGCTGCATCGAGAGTAATGGAATTACTGGCTTGTAAAGTGACATTAGTGCTATTTAATGAACTGACGATTGTAGACGCATTAATGGAGCTGTTAATGACATCGTTAGTGCCTGCCACAATGCCTCCAGTACCACCTGTTTCGATGACTGTGAGATCGATGGGGTCGATGAGCCATATGCCTGCGTCTCCGTAAGGAGCAGTGGTTGTGACATTGGCATTGTCTCCGATGGTGAGTTGATGCAGTCCAGAGGTTTCTACCAGACCGCCATGACCCGTTGCAGATTGAGCTGAAATGCTACCATCAAAGACTGTTGTGCCATCTGACCAAACAATTACTTGGCCCCCATGCCCCTGGGTGGCATCGGCAACTAGGCTAGTGGTTGCCGTAATTTCTGTTTGAGAGGCATGGGGTAAATTTCCTTGCCCTTGATAGTCTCCTCCAATACGAATCGAGCCTCCGCTGGTGTGACCAGAAGCATTCAAGGTACTCTCAAGTACCTGAATAGTGTTTCCTAAAAGATTGATTTCACCACCTGTGATGCCTTGGGTAGAGATGTTGCCAGCATTCTGGAGACTAAAGGGAGTTGGAATGTTGTTGGCAATATCACGATGTATGAGAGTAGCTGTACCATCATTGCCAATGACCAACTCATTGCTGTGGTTGAAGTCACCACCAGTGATCAAGGCTGGTAGAGTCTCTGAGATGTCAGGCTCGGTGGAGATCTCTAAGCTTAATAGGCCGCCCATTTGTGCCAGTCGAATGGACTGACCCGGTTCTGTAGCCAAGAGGGTGATTTCGCCATCAGGGGCACTTAACGTGCCAGTATTTGTTACTTGAGAGGCTAACAGTCTGAGGCTATGTCCCTCACGCACAGTGAGCTGGCCTTGGTTGATGATGGTACTTGGGTAACTAAAGCCAAAATGGCTGGGGGGAGTTACCAAGGTGCTGTAGTCCGGATCGCCCATGATCTCGAACCATTGATCGTCAGTACCAAGGTGGGTGGCGGTTGTAGCTGTGAATGAACCTCCAAGGTCAAGACGAGCATTGGGGCCAAAGAGCAGCCCAGCAGGGTTCACTAGGTACAGATCCGCATTACTACCGGTTACTTGCAGCAATCCATCAATATTGGAGGCAGTGCCACCGATGACTTGTCCGATGACTGTATGGGTGTTTGAGGTGGTCAGGAAGTTTGCCGTTTGGTGCTGGTCCAGGTTGAATTGCTCAAAGCTATGGAAGAGATTGCTTCCTGCTTGATTGCCACCACTAATATCAATGATGCCTGGTTCGGAAACAGTGGCTTGGGTTGCGTTGCTTGTGGGCACAATTGTTTGTGCTTGTAGTGGAAAGGGCGTTGAGATAATAATTCCACTGCCAACGACGGGGATTAGCGCAAAAGCGGCGGTTACTTTAGTCAAGACTTCCATAGATCAAGGTCAGCCTAAATCTCGGCGATTCAGGAGTCAAACGAGAGTTGTGACGATGATTGAGGGGTGTCATCGTCACCGATAAACCAAGAAAATTAATGTTCGGGCTTCAAAGAAATAGAGCGGTCTCTTTGGTCTCTTTTCAACTATAAGACTCGTAAGTCAGGTCTTACTTCCTACGTAAAACTAACCAAATTTGCATTAAGTTTTTCTGAAGTCAATCAATTGATGTCAATTTAATCAGCAACCTCTAAGACAGAACGACGGGCATTGTTTACTCTGGAGAGGTTCGTTTGTTGACCACACTATGACTGCTCGGCTGTGTATTGCGATCGCATCTATTTTAGGAGGCTTATCCGTAGCAGGCGGTGCCTTTGGGGCCCATGCACTCAAAGCCCAGCTGACAGAAAAATCCCTGGCGACATTTGAGATAGGCACACGCTACCAGATGTATCATTCCCTGGCCTTGCTATTGGTGGGACTTCTGTGGTTACAACTTCCGAATAATAGCTGGCTCAGCTACGCCAGTTGGGCATTCATCATCGGCATTGTGATTTTCTCCGGCAGTCTCTATGGCTTGAGTCTGTCAGGCATCAAAGTTCTGGGTGCTGTGGCCCCCATTGGTGGTTTGGCCCTCATTATTGGTTGGGCATTTTTAGCCACAGCTGCATTCTCTCTGACAAACTAAAGAGCTAGGGGATGAGTTTTGCATTTTTAGCAATAGGTTTGATTGCCCTTACCGATAAGCTCAAGCTCAAGGCAAAAAATCTTGAACTCAGCTTTTTCTGTTCACTAGTACTATGTGTCGTTTACTTGCCTATTTAGGAAAGCCCATCTTCCTTGAAGAGCTCATCCTCAAACCTGAGCATTCCTTACTGGTTCAAAGCTATCAGCCAAAAGAGTTAGAAGTGGCCTTGCTCAATGCAGATGGGTTTGGTATTGGCTGGCATCATCCCGATGACATTGCGGCTGAGCCTTTTATCTATCGCAATGTGCTACCCATTTGGAATGACGCTAACCTGCCTCACCTGTGTCGTTACATTCAGGCGCAGTCATTCGTTTCCAATATTCGCAGTGCCACACCAGGCTTGCCCCTCGACTTTAGTAACTGTCAGCCGTTTCGCCACGGCCAGCTCTTATTTGTTCACAACGGCTATATCGATAAATTTCGACAGACACTGTATCGCCCCATGCGTGATCTAATTGGCGATGTCGCTTATCAAAATATCTATGGTCTGACAGACTCTGAACATATTTTTGCCCTGATTACCCATCTGCTAGAGCTGGATCCCCAGTTGGCGTTATTGGGAGCTTTGGAACAGGCCATTGAAATGATTCAATCCTTGGCCAATGAATACGACGTCCGAGTATCGGGTGTGATCGTTCTGAGCGACGGTCAAAAACTTGTTGCAGCTCGTTTTGATAATCAAGCCAAGGCCCCATCATTTTATCTATTGCGTCAGCCAGAGAGCATTATTCTGGCTTCCGAACCTTTATTTTCAGGGGATTGGGAGCCCATTGCTCAGGCCCATAGTTTGACTGTTGCTGCTAACGATCTTCAACCCCAAATTCATGGTTTTTCTCTCGCTACCTGACACTGGATCTGCTGATGCGTCAAAACTTCGCACCTACTTTCAAGCCACTCTCCAAACCTGTCGCCATGGCACGTTAGCCCTAGTGGATGGCATTAGTCAGACTGTATTGCAACAGCAGGCACATCCTGACTTTAGCCCTGTGGGTTGGCACTTGGGACATATTGCATTTACTGAGTCTCTATGGATTTTGGAGCATTTAGCTGGGCAACCATGTCCGTTCCCCAGTTATCGAACGCTGTTTGCTGCCGATGGACTGCCTAAGTCTCAACGCCAGATGTTACCTAGTTTGGACGAGCTACTAATTTTCTTGGCAGATGTGCGACGGCGGACATTGGCGTATTTGAGTACTGCCCCTGTGGTCGAGCAGGCACGTCTATGGCATTGGCTGATTCAACACGAATGTCAGCACAGTGAAACCATGTCCCTGGTTATGGCCCTACATCAAAATCAGGGTCAGGTCACGCCTCTAAGAAATCCTGTTGCTGGGCCCATGCATGAGACTCCTACAGGTATGGTCCATATCCCTGCTGGAGAGGTTTGTCTGGGCTTAGTAGCTGACCGTGATGGTCTGGATGGTGATGTGGCCATTGATAATGAGCGACCAGCCCATTGGGTGGATGTAGCAGCTTACTCCATTGACCGCACACCAGTCACCTGTGAACAGTATCAGCGTTTTATGGATGCTGGTGGATATCAGGAGCGGCAATGGTGGTGTGATACGGGCTGGTGTTGGTTACAGACGGCCCAGGTGAACCAGCCCCTGTATTGGCCTGCCCAAGATGTAACCGCATTTAGACACCATCCAGTCTCTGGTGTGAACTGGTATGAGGCAACTGCCTATGCCCGCTTTGTAGATAAGCGCTTGCCGACTGAGGCAGAGTGGGCCTTGGCAGCGCAGGGATTAACGCCCAAGCTGCAAACATTGCTAACAACAGATCAAATTAATTGCAATCATCACTTGGGCTGCACCAGCCCTGTTGGGAGATCTGATCAAGCCGTTAGCGATTACGGTTGTTATGATCTTTTGGGGAATGTGTGGGAATGGACCCATAGTTGGTTTCGTCCCTATCCAGGATTTGAAGCCTATCCCTATCAAGGCTATTCAGCAGTTTACTTTGATGATGGCCATCGAGTGCTCCGAGGGGGCAGCTGGGCGACTCGTCCTTGGGGGCTACGGTCCAGCTTTCGCAACTGGTACGAGCCCCATGTGAGAGAGCTATTTATGGGCTTTCGCTGTGTGCGCTAGAGAAGTTTGCAATCTTCCCACGAAAAATACAGTCCCACGCTACACTGGCCCTGGTTATTACGGTTTTCTATGACTTTTTCCACAGCTGATTGCGATTCTCCGATGGAGAAGCATGGCCAACGCACCAATGCTAACTTGGCAGATCGCAACGTTATCGATCCAGCTCGCCTTCAGATCCAAACTCTGCTCAGTAATGAGCCTGAGGTCAGGGTAATGGATGGGCAGGATGTGATTGAAGGATTAACCCAAATACCAAAATCTTTGCCACCAAAATATTTTTATGATCACTTAGGATCAGAGCTATTTGAGAAAATTTGTACGCTCCCAGAGTACTATCCCACCCGCACTGAATCGGCTATTTTTCATCGCTATGCCCATGCCATTACTCAGCTGACTGGCCCTTGCGAGCTGGTGGAGCTGGGCAGCGGTAGTGCGACAAAAACACGCATTCTTTTAGATGCCTATCGGGCTGCTAATTTGCCGTTACGCTATATCCCTGTCGATGTCAGTGGCAGCATGTTGAAAGATAGTTCTGATCAACTACTATATGATTATCCTGAACTCAGGATTCACGGGATGATCGGTACCTACGAACCTGCCCTCAATGCTTTGCCAGCTGCCAACTTGGCTACCCGAATGGTGATGTTTATTGGTAGTACCCTGGGTAATTTGTCTCCTAATGACTGTGAACAATTCTTGCAGTTGGTAAGTGGGGCCCTGGAGCCAGGACAATTCTTTTTGCTGGGCTTAGATTTGCAAAAGGATATTGGCACTGTTGAGGCGGCTTATAACGATGCTCAAGGGATAACGGCCATGTTCAATCTCAATATGTTGCAGCATCTCAACCATCGCTATCGAGGAGATTTTTGCCTTGATAATTTCTATCATCAAGCGATGTATAACTCGCAAAAACATCAGATAGAGATGTATTTGGTGAGTAAGCAAGAGCAGACGGTGACGCTCCAAGATCTAGATTTGACGGTGAAATTTGCTGAGGGAGAGCGACTGTTAAGTGAGATTTCTCGCAAGTTTGATGTGGTTCAGATGGGTGCTCAGCTGGCTAATCATGGGTTAAAAGTATTGCAAACCTTTACCGATGAACGGCAGTGGTTTGGTTTGATTTTGGCTCAAAAGGGTTGAGGGGGAGATTTTATTGGGGGTAAGCATTGCTGCCCTCTAACAAAACATTTAAAACATTGCAAATTGTGCGATCGCAACCGATTTAATCTCTCAACGAGATAAAATACCTCGGTAGAAAATTGACACGATGTTTTGCAATCACTACTCTCCGTTGCTCGCAAGATTGACGCATTTACCTGTCAAATCGGCAAGTTCGCCTATTGGTTAGTGCTGGCCATGATTGGGGTTGGCACATGGAATGTCATTGGCCGCTATTTAGGTAATGTGGTCGGTCAAAATTTAAGCTCCAATGCTCTGATCGAAACTCAATGGTATCTATTTGATATTGTCTTTTTGCTTGGGGCTGCCTACACCCTACAAAAGGGGGGCCATGTGCGAGTGGACGTGTTTTATGATCGCTGGTCCCGTCGCCGCAAAGCGTTGGCTGATTTCATTGGGACGGTGTTCTTTCTTATTCCGTTTTCTGCACTGGTGATCTACTTCTCCTGGGGAGCTGTGCTGAAGTCTTGGGCGGTGTGGGAGAACTCTCCGGACCCTGGTGGGCTCTTACGGTTCCCAATCAAGACGATGATCTTGGTTAGCTTTGGGCTGTTGATACTACAGGGCATCTCAGAAGCCATTAAAAACTGGGCAATTTTTTCAGGGTATCTACCCGCAGATGAGGCCCCAAAGACATTAGATGGGGAGGCGGATGATGTTAGTTGATTGGTTGGGGCCACTGATGTTTGCTGGGGCCTTGGTGCTGCTGTCATTAGGTTACCCTGTGGCGTTTTCCCTGGGTGGGGTGGCCATCTTGTTTGGTCTAATTG
>NZ_QXHD01000004.1:5041602-5056966 GCF_011009555.1 Adonisia turfae CCMR0081
CCGATATATTCAATTAACTGACCGGTTGGGAAAATTTGCCATGTTCCCTCAGCCACAAAATAAAATGTTAATGTGCGATCAAAGTTATTGGTAAATAGACGTCCCGAGGTAGCTTTGACTGTAAATTCACCTCGAGTAGGTTCCTCCTGATCAACCTCAAGGAACCACCAAACGGTTATACTATCGCTGTTCGAAGAATACAAATTGGTAGCGAGATTGACATTCCCCGGCACCTCATAGCCTTCACGATAGAAATTACAGACTAAGTAGATGTTTTCTCCAGGATCTAGTCCTTTTGTTATCTGTGTTCCAACCTTTTTATATGTATTGTCATCCCAGCTTTCTCGCCTAAAGAGGATTGCACCTAAAGGACGATAAGAGTCAACAGTTGCTACATTGGCCCACTCTTCACTGCCTTGGGAATCAAGTTCCAATATTTCTGATTCTGCTTGATCTATCGGGCGTGGACGCTCAATAAACCATCGTCCATTGACATCAGGGATAAAGGTTATCCTGGCGCTGAGGTCCGTGGGATTAGTAAATAATGTACCTTGGTTGTCACTAGCTACAACTGTTAACTGGCCATGGTGGAGAAAAGAAGATAGTAAAACTGGTGTTGAAGTCGATGTTGTTGATCCATTCACCTCATCAACTAAATCGGTCAACCCAAACATTTGGCTAACAGCCACCCAGTTTTCTACTGAGAGTGATGTTTCAACCATATTCTCTAAAATAGAAATCAACAAAAGCTGGCACCATGGTGCTTAAAACCAAGGCTAAACAGGAGAGTTTAACGATCACCTCACCGAGATCGCCAGCTTAGATCGCGCTCAGACAGAAGTCTCAGACCAAAATTTCTCTGATCCTTGTCAGGGACCGCCTATAGAATTCTATAGAGCGCTAATTCTCTGTAAAGCTGTAATAGCTCGCTAGAACAACTTTATCTTCAACAAATGTAAGCCAGGGAATAACGCCTAAACAAAGCATTGTGAAAAATGATCATATGTCCTCCTGGGTCATACCCTCTGTCTCCAACCAGACCAGAAGAAGGAATACAGTAGCCCTATGGCAAGCATACTACAGTTAGAGCAGAAGTTTACACGCGGGACTCTTCATGTCAGTGCCCGCTACACACCGCTATCAAATAGATTCGTACTACTTGATTTAGAAAAAGCGAAACGACTTTTCGCAAAATCACTAACTTAAGTTATTAGATTAATCATATGCGAGAACAGAAATTACCGACGGACCTTTCTGAACATGTTATCTTTTTTCAGTAAATGAGACATTACTTAATCAAATATCTGGTTTAAGCACATATCAGATAGTATGCAAGCCAATTTCGGCGCAACGTTACACCGAAATTGGTTGACCTTTCCCTATATTTAACTCAATAGAGAAATTTTTATGGGTTGTTTTGAATCAAGCTAGCTAATGCTTCTATGAGTGTTTTGTTTTCTTCCTCAGTCCCGATGGAGATGCGTAGTTTATCCTCCAAGCCAGGTTGCTTAAAATAACGGACAAGAATTCCTTGCTCTTTTAGAGCTAGATACAGCGACTCTGCAGGGTGGCTGTTGGGTGTGGCCAGGATAAAATTGCCATGGGATTCAGGGACTGAAAATCCTAAACGCTTTAAATCGATGGATAGCTTAGACCGGGAGGCTTTAATTTGACTGGCACGGGCATTTTTATAATTTTGATCACGGATGGCGGCTGCGCCTAAGGTGATTGCGATCGCATCCACGTTATAGCTATCCTTCACCTTCAACAGCCCTGCTAATAACGTCGGATTGGCAATGCCAAAACCCACCCGCAACCCAGCCAGAGCATAGCCTTTGGACAGTGTTCGTAAGACAATAACATTCTCAAATTCCTGCACCAATGGTAGGGCCGAGAATTCAGCAAAATCCACGTAGGCTTCATCAATCACAACCACACCTGACACATTTTGAGCCAGAGTCCGTAAATCATCCAAGGACACCATGTGACCGGAGGGGCTATTGGGAGAGGCAACAAATGTGAGTGCACCGTTTGCTGCAATTAGCGCCTCGATAGGTAACTGAAAATTCTGAGGATAGGGAATCTCAACGATATCGGCGGTTTGTATTGCAGACAGTGTCTTGTAAAGCACATAGGTGGGTATGGGATAGACAACTTTACGATTATCCCCTTCAGCACAGGCCCGTACCAAAAGATTCAAAATGTCGTCACTGCCATTACCCACAATCACCCAATCCGCAGGTATCTGAAATACCTCGCTAATTGCCTGACGAAACTCTCTGGCAGATGGCTCAGGATAGCGTCTGAGCTGATCAAGATTGATATTTTTTAACGCTACTGCCACCTGAGGTGAAGGAGGATAAGGATTCTCATTGGTGTTGAGTTTGATTACCCTGGTACCTGGTGCCGGCTGTTCACCAGGTACATACCCCGTCATCGCATCAATGGCAGAACGAAAATAACCCATGGCAGCTCTAGCAACATGATCATAAACCTATTCATTGTAGGTTATCGTTGTGATGCTCTGATATTTGTCGCGTTAAATCTTCGGTGACCCCTCCTGCAACTGGGTTACGCCTTTGGGACCCGACTATCCTTTTCTAGGTTAACGAACGCTCAGCTCAATCAGACAAGCATTAAGAACATTTTGGCTCACCTGATCCAGCGTGCTAAGACGATGGGCATCTCTGAGTTCTAGTTCATAGGGGGCTAGGCCAGTCGCCTCTGGATGCCCCGCTATGGTAGGCTGTAGCTGGGTCAAAATGCTGTAGGGATAAACCTCTGTGGTACTAGGAGGAGACACCCACAAATCCAGACTCTCTCCATGAACAGTTCCTGTAAAACAGCTATATTCTGATAGTGGCTGATAGAATCCACCGACTACTTGATTCTCTTCTAGCTGTAACACCATATATTCAACAGTTGCAGATTCAGAGCTGTCAGCAAGGCTATCGGATGACGTTGGCTGTAGGTCACTACTAAAGAGATAAGTTCCGTTGCGTACGTCAGGCGATCTCAGATCTAAGGCGATCTCTTCAGGTACAGCATCTACCAAGTTAGTAGACGGTTGAGCGACGGCAACGGGGGCAAATGAAGATACCAGACTAGTAAGGGCTATGGCATGGAGGATACGTTCAATAGTAATAGGGAGCATGATTCTGAAAAGACATAGAGATGGTAAAAGAGATTTTTGTTGTTGCCGATCCTCAGCAACAACAAATTTATTAGGCGGCAATTGCTTTCCCAGCACGTCGGCTACCTTCTACCCGGCGAATGTCTCGCCAAATTTGGGTAGCTGCCTTTGCGCCATCAGAGGCGGCCACAATCACCTGATTCATACCGACTTTAAGGTCACCAATGGCAAAGATACGTGGGTGAGATGTGCGCAACATATCATCCGTAATCAGGTTGCCGCCTTTATAGTCCAGATCAATACCGTTTAAGTAATCGCTGTGGTAGCGAGAGCCCATGGAAACTAGCCCAGCTTGCAGCTGAACCTTGGAGCCATTTTCTAGCTCCACACCAGTCATCTGATGGTTTTCACCGAGGAATTGCTTAATGGGCGTTTCAACTAATTCAAAGCCTTGGTCAGCTAGAGACTTTTTACGTTCTGGACTGACCTCAAACTGTCCATTGGTCAATAGAACAATATCGCGAGTAAACCAGCTTAACGGTTCGGCAACCCCCAGGCTGGCTTCGCTGGCACCAAAAATACCCACACGCTGATCAACAACTTCATAGCCATCACAAATCAGACACACATGCAGATTGTAGCCAGCATAATCAAAGACATTTTGCATATTTTCAAGCTGGGGCAGATGATCAATTACACCGCTGGCAGCAACTAAATAGCGGGTCTTAAAGCTGTGATAGACACTGTTGCTACGTCCAATTTTGACACGCACAATAAAATAGTCGCCTGCGTCGGTCACGTCTTCTACAAAAGCATTCAGCCAGTCGCCATTCAGAGAAAGATAATGCTCTTTCCCTTGCTTAAGCAGTTCCCGTCCTGGCGTATCCGGAGGCAGACCCAGGTAGTTGTGTAATTCCTGCATCCACAATGAGCGAGCTTTGCCCTTATCAATAATCAGGGTATTGAGAAGATAGCGTTGCAGATAGATCCCTGCAGAGAGACCACCGGCTCCGCCTCCTACAACAACTGCATCGTAAATATGATCATTTTGTTCTTGGAGATTTCGTTTATTAAGTTTCATAGTCAAGGATCTCCTTTACGCAACTGCATAGGTAGACAGGTCTGTACTTATAAACCAAAAGCAGCTGACAAGAATAGCCGCCTAAGGTCGCTCACAACTTCAATTATATAGACAGGTCTGTATATTGGCTTGAATTCTCAGGAACTTCTAAGGCATTGGCGGCTTACAGCGCCCTGAAAGCTTGGTGTAAGGAGCTTTAGCGTATTTACCTAATGGCCCCAAGGCAGGCGAAAAAACCATGTTGACAGTGTCAATATGGTTGGCTATCTTTAAGTTGACAGCGTAAATATTGAATGATGTTTGTAGGGAGGTTTAGTAATGGCAGAAAGTTACTCAGCTGAGCAGGTGCAGCAAATTTTGGTGGCGGCCATGGGACAGCGGCAGGAAGATGGATTTTCGCGATCGCAACTCATAGAAATGGCTACTGACCTAGGCATCTCCCCAGAGGTTCTCCAGCAGGCAGAGCAAACTTTGCAACAGGTACCCGTGCCCAAGCAGTCCGTCTCTATGCAAGCGTCAAAGCGCCAGAAATTCCAACAGAGTCTGAAAACCTATGCGGTTGTCAATGCCTTTTTACTTGCCCTAAACGTCACCCTCAGCGGCACAATTACCTGGGCTATCTATCCCCTCTTAGGTTGGGGTCTAGGTCTGCTGTTGCCAGAAGACTTCTTGCCCTGCACCAAGACTCAATCATGGGGAAAGGTCTAAACCAAGCTTGGTAGTGAATTATGATTAAACAATCAGAGAATACCTTAACCACTGCTCAACAAGAAACGGCTGCTGACGTTTTAGGCGCAGCCTTTGCCCAAGACATCTTTATGGCCTATCTATTTCCCGATGCTGCAACACGGGAGAGAAATCTGGCACAGCTTTTTCTGCCCATTATCCGTTCTGCTATGCTTTACGGTAGCGTTCAATTTGCCCCAGAACATGGCGTACTTGCCTGGCTGCCAGGGCATGTCCTTCCCTTGAATCTATTTCAGCTACTCCGGAGCGGATTGATTTGGACGCCGTTGAACATGGGTTTTGATGCATTTAATCGTTTACAAGCCCATGATGGCTTTTGTGAACATGTGCTTTTGTCCAAAGCACCAAAGGCGTTTGCCTACCTATGGCTCGTGGGTGTGCATCCGCAGGCCAAGGGGCAGGGGCTGGGCAAACGGATGCTCCAATCAGCACTGAGGGACATGTATAGTAGCGGTTACTCAACCTGTCTACTGAGAACGGATAACGAGAAAAATGTCCCCCTTTACCAGCACCTTGGCTTTGAAGTTATTCACACTGATATAGCCCCCAAAAGTGGCCTCCAATATTGGTTGCTATCGCAGATTACGTCGCCGGCTGATTAGGCTAAGATCCGGCTAGTTAATCCCATGCCACCTAGCAATTGATGATCCGTTTTTTGGTCGGTACTACTCTAATGCTTGTCAGCCTTAGTAGTTGTCTTAAGCCCCATGGTGAAAATTCTTCAATATCCACTGCAGATGGCTCTGATGCTGAGATCACGAATATGTCAGTGGAGCAAACGAACGAGATTCTAGACTATTTCTATGAGGTTGCTCTGAGTTCAGAATTTGGTGAATCCACAGGCCGAGTTATCAAATGGGAGACGGATATAAAAATATTTATTTCTGGGCAATATTCTACATATTTAGATGTAGAGTTAACCAAAATTATCGACGAGCTTAACCAGCTAAGTGAGTCAATTCAGCTGACACGAACAGCCTCTAAAGAAGAGTCTAATTATTTAATTCATTTTGGCAGTGCAGCAGAGTATTCAGATATAGAGCCGAACGCTAAACCCTATGTGGATGATAACTGGGGACTGCTTTGGGTTTATTGGGATGGTAATGGTGAAATATACCAGGGCTCAATGTATGTTGATGTACTGAGGGCTACCGATGAAAATGCTCAGAAACATATATTACGAGAAGAGCTTACTCAGTCTTTAGGATTGTTAAATGACTCATATAAATATCCAGAGAGTATTTTTTACCAAAAGTGGACGGAAACCACAGAATATTCAGCGATTGATCAGCAGATAATCAAGATTTTATACAGCGATAAAGTAAACGCCAACATGACCAAACAGGACCTCAATGCAGTCTTTAAATCTCTATAAAAATGTTCTTGGAGATTAGAGCTGTAGGTCCGTTATAAAGTCAGGAATATCCCATACGTGGAAGTAAACTAAGGCAGAAACAATGATTGTATAGAGGGTGGCACTGCCCAAGCCAATTAAGGTATCTCGGATAATGTTCCGTTTATCGTCAGGCAGAAATATATCGATTGCTCCCAACTGCATCATAATCATCCCCAGCACATTGGAGAGCCAGTAGCCAATTATTGTGCCTGGGAGAAACCAATGGGAATTTAGCCAACTCACCCCATAACCAAAAGCCAGAGCGATGGGCAGGTTAAAAAATAGATCATTCCACCATGAGAGGGGAGACAACATATACCCAATGCTTACCAGTGCGCCACCGCGCAGGTTTTTAAATAGAGTCAAGGGGACAGCCGTTAGATTTAAATGATTAAGTTCAAATTCTAGTGTAACTTGTGACCGTGTACTAGGTTAGCTAGAAGTGTGTTTGAGCTATCGATAGCATGCATGTAAGTGATTTATATTATTTTTAGGTCTTGTAATGCAACGTCATTAAACTAGAAGCTCCCCGATCACTCCATGGTAGAAGAGGGAAGCAGTTATCAATTCTAGGATGTCATTATGAACATAGGGATTTACATCTATGACCAGGCAGAGGTTCTAGATTTTTCTGGTCCTTTTGAAGTATTCTGCACGGCCTCTAGAATTTGTCCTGGCAGCACACCTTTCACGACATTTTTAGTGAGCCAAACGGGGGAAATTGTTACTGCTCGGGGTGGCTATAAAGTGCTTCCTGAGTATGGATTTCATAATCATCCTCCAATTGATGTGCCAATTATTGTTGGAGGTGTGCATACCGAAGAAATGCTCAAGCCTCCGGTCATTAGCTGGATTGCTCAGCAATCCAAAACCGCTAAACTAACAGCATCTGTTTGTACTGGAGCTTTCCTACTCGCTACAGCTCAGGTGATTACTACAGAGTCTGTGACAACCCACTGGGAAGATATCGCCGATCTGCGCCAACAGTATCCTAATCTTGATGTGCAAGAAGATATCCGCTGGATTGATACTGGCAAGGTTGTGACGTCAGCTGGTATCTCGGCAGGTATTGATATGAGCTTATATTTAGTGAGTAAATTTTGTGGGCAAGCCTTGGCTCAAAAAACAGCCAAACAAATGGATTTTGACTGGACAAAGCCTGAATGATACTAAGCGGTCAGAACGCTTTTGGAAGGCTTTTGAGACGGATGGATAGCTAGGGTACAATCAAATCCAATAGGCACACACCATGCATACATATCAAACCAGGAACTGTCAACAGAGACCCTAGGGTCAGAAATGCACTCCCTGATTAAAATTAACTTTACTGAGACGCTACAAGAATGCAGTCGCTGGGAGCGTTCAGGTCAGTTTTTTGAAAAAAGAGAATGCAGGCATAACTAAGCTGATAGGGACTCCCTGCCTGGTCTTAGACACAAAAGTTTAGGCTGGCAGATACCCATAAAGCAGTTCATTGAGATTATTTAATGGACTGGCCTCAAGACAAGAAGCTAGTTGCCATTGAGTCTCTATACGTTCCAATGTGGCAATAAACAGTGTCGTAATACCTTGCCACTGAGGGTTAGACAATGCGGAACGGAGTAAAACCTGCTGATTAGCATTATCCAAGATGCGCCAAAATGCATTCTCAGTTTGGCTAAAGTCCTGTTGTTGCTCTTCCCCACAGTCAATATTGACAACAAACAATAACTTTTTAATTTCAGCAGGCACAACCTGTAGACGAATTAAAAGCTGTTCGTCATCGCCCTCACCTGCTCCCGTAATATTGTCATTGAGTAATTGAATAGCGCCAGATGGGTGATGCGGATGTCCTGCATAGATGACGCCTTCTTTTCCAGCGGCCAGTTTACCGTCAGCAGTGAGGGCTAAGACTGCCATATCTAAATCTAGTTCTGCTTCAGCTTGAGCATCCCAACCGAGACCACAGCGGAGCTGAGAGACATACTTGGGTAGACGTTGAGGTGCAGAATCGGAGATCATAATGCGAGTAATGCAGACGCTAACTAAACAGTATTAAACATCAAGGGCAGTTTAGGATAGCCATGGCAAACCATGGGAACCAATTTCATTTTTCAAAAATATATGCATAATGCATACATGTAAAATAAATATAGGCTGATGAATGTGCTCTATGGATAATGAAAGAACCCTAAACCTTCTAGGTGCGTTGGCTCTCAGCCTTGGTGATGCCTTAAATGCAGTGGTTAAAGTCAACGCTGGATATGGCGGTGAAGCCCCTGCTGCCTTGGTAACATTGGGTGCTAACCCTGGTCTTTCGATCAATACCCTCAGTCAAATTCTCAGTCTTTCCCATCCAGGTACCGTGCGCTTGATCGATCGTTTGGCTTCCCAAGCGTTAGTGGAACGTCGACCTGGGACAGATGGTCGCACCCTTGCCCTATTTCTTACGGAGGCAGGGCAAGGTCGACGGCGAGCAATTTTAACCGAGCGTCGACAACAGTTGAACCTGGCTGTAGAGCCTCTGAGTCTGGATGAACGCCAACAGCTAACAAAGTTGCTGGAAAAGATGCTGACAGCGATGACTACTAGCGAGCTACGAAGTTTTGCAATTTGTCGTCTTTGTGAAGAAGACGTGTGTCCAGCTGACAGTTGCCCTGTGGAACAAAAATATTGCCAGTTGCTGGACAACCCATGAACAATATTATTATTGCCCTCAGCTATTCCTTTTGCTGGGGAGTCGGGGTAACCCTGACAAAAATTGCCCTTTCAGAAATTTCAGCAACCACACTGCTGATTATTCAATTACTGTCCAGTGTTCTTTTTCTTTTTACGGTCTGTTATCTGACAGAGCATCAGGTTCCCTTGTCCTGGCAACAACTTAAGCAAGGTGTGGCCGGTATCTTTGAACCGGCTTTGGCCTATATGGTTGGTATTTTTGGTGTCAAGATGACAACTGCCAGCAATGCCACATTAATTGGTTCAACTGAGGTGATTCTAACCATTTTGTTAGCAGCCGTTTTCTTAGGTGAAAAACTGACATTAGGGAAAATACTCTTGGCTAGCATTAGTTTTGGCGGCGTGTCTTTACTGATATTGAAAGATGTTCAAAGTATTGACCATGCGTCTCTCAGGGGCGATTTACTCGTACTCCTGGGCACACTTTTTGCAGTATTTTATGCTCTTTTAAGTAAGCGACAGATCCAAACAGCAAATCCTTTACAGCTCACCACATCGCAGCAGACCATCGGTTTGATGACAACGGTGCTATGTTTTGGGGCGTTATCTCTGCTTAATCCCAGCTATGGGATCAGTGCAGCCAATATTTCACCACAGTTTTGGTTGCTAGCAATTGGTTCAGGAATTATGCAATATGCCTTAGCATTTTTGCTATACCTCACTGCATTGCGGCATGTGCCTGCTAGCCATGCGGCATTTTATCTTGCTTTAATTCCTGTTTTTGGTGTAGCCAGTGCCATTGTGATGATTGGCGAGCAACCGAGCTTAGCCCAAGGAATTGGTGGGTTGCTAGTTGTCGCATCGTCCTATTGGGCTAACAAGCTGCAAGTGACCTAAGCGAGATAGTATTGTAAGTGTGGGGTTCCTAAGGCTATGTCCATGCTACAGACAATTATTGGTGAAAAGCGAACCTATGCTGCAAAGGGCTGTACCCATGATCATCCCTTTGCTCAGTTAATTGTGCCGCTTACCGGTAGCCTGTTTATCAAAACCCAGGTACATCAATTTGAGCTGGATGAGTCGTCTGTCTTTTTTGTACCTTCTGGATGTTCACACTATTTCTATGCCCAAGATACAAACGAGTTTCTAGTGCTCGATATTCCTGCTCATCTTGTGGCAGATCTGGCCAGACATGAAATATCCCAGGGTATTCGAGCCGATTTTGAAGAGCGATGGCATGCTCTGCGTTTACTCTTGTTAGCTGAACTTGATAAACAGGGTGATTTAGGGGAGAACTCGTCTCCAGCTGGTCCGTTATTGCATCTGGTGCACTATATCAGTAGCTTGCTGGCTCAATCGTTCGGCTCTCGTTCCCTGAATTATATTCACCAACACTACCATTGTCATCTGGATGTGGCTTACTTAGCCCAGATTGAGGGGTATAGCTTTTCCTATTACAGCGAATGGTTTAAGGCAAAAACGGGAAAATCTCCTAAGGTGTATATTCAAGACCTACGGCTTAAAAAAGCAAAGAATCTACTCCTGCATACTGATTTACCAATCTATCAAATTGCGCAACAGGTCGGTTTTGAGCAGGCGTCATCCCTCACACGTTTGTTTCAACAGCTAGAAGGAATCTCACCAAAGCGTTATCGCACCGGATCCGAAATCCAGCTAACTTATTCCTGAAATCTGGATAAGTTAGCCATTGGCTACGCTTCTATGATGGGCAGCGTAACCATTAGGGTGCTGCTGCGGTGCAATCGAGTGTGAGTCGAAAAAAAACTACCACTATTGGGTTTACAGCTATTTTAATGTGGGCCACTCTGGCCTTATTGACCAAACTTAGTGGGCCGATCCCGCCGTTTCAACTGACGGCAATGTCATTTACGGTTGCCTTTTTCATTGGGGTTGCCACCTGGATACGAGATGGAGGCAATCCGCTGGATCATCTAAAACTGCCCAAAGCAGTGTGGGCTCTGGGTATTGCCGGGCTATTTGGCTATCACTTTTTCTACTTTATGGCATTGCAAAATGCGCCTGCTGTTGAAGCGAGTTTGATTGCCTATTTGTGGCCATTGTTGATTGTGTTTGTTTCAGCACTATTACCGGGGGAGCGGCTGAAATGGTTTCATGTGGGAGGTGCGATCGCAGGTTTCATCGGTGCTGGTTTGTTAATCACCAAAGGGCAATCCTTAAGCTTTGACCCTCGCTATACTACAGGCTATTTGGCCGCACTTGTCTGCGCGTTGACCTGGTCAAGCTATTCGTTATTGTCACGGCGGTTTGGCAATATTCCCACCAATGCCGTGGGCGGCTTTTGTGGGGCGACGGCAATTTTGGCCTGGCTCTGTCATTTTATGTTTGAGCCAACCATCTTACCCACAGGCTGGCAGTGGATTGCGATTCTATGTTTGGGATTGGGTCCCGTCGGTCTGGCCTTTTTCACCTGGGACTACGGTGTTAAACATGGTGATATTAAGGTGTTAGGCGCGCTTTCTTACACAGCTCCTTTGTTATCGACCATTCTATTGATCGTCTGCGGGTTGGCTGAAGCAACCTGGTCGATCTGGCTAGCCTGTCTACTAATTGTAGGTGGCGCATTTTTGGCCATTATGGATTTCTTTAAACCAGCAAACGATTTTCAATCGCATTGAATCGACCCTACCCTACTCCCTAACCCCTGCTGTCTATTCCTTGACACCACCAGGATATATTCATTCCAACCAAGAACTGCATGATGTCATGCGATGTCATTACCTGTATTCACCCTTTTTTTAGTCAGAAAGCATCGTCCGCCACATTTGCATCAGTACAGCTGTTTGCTCAGGCGTTTCAGCCTTTGGGTTAATGTAGTTCAACATTGTTTCAGCATTAGAAATCACCGGAATTGTTTCAATCGGGGCCCGTTCAATGAATATTTTTTCAATCACACTGTCTCTCACTAGCATGGAATAACGCCAAGAGCGGTAACCCATTCCTTGACTGGAAAGATTTACCATCATCCTCATCTCGCGAGTAAAGTCGCCATTTACGTCGGGGATAAAGCTGACCTGATCGGCTCCCTCTTGTTCAGCCCAGGTTGCCAGTGAAAACGGATCATTGACTGAAATGCAAAAGATCTCATCCACACCGTTTCTTCGAAATACCTTGGAGTATTCGTTGTAGCCTAATAGCTGAATAGAAGCATAGGGATAGATAAAGGCTCCTGACACCGCAAACGCCACTACGATTTTATTATTAAAGAGATCTGCCGTCGAAGTCTTGTACCATCCCCCGTCAGCAAACATCCAAAAGGCAACTTGGGGAACACGCTGGCCCCTATGATTAAATACCACTTTACTAACTCCTTACTTGCAGGCAACAGTGGAGTCAGTTATCCCCTCCTGACCTACGAGATTGTTGAGTAGAGACACTACCCTGAGACCAACAGCAAATACATCCATCTGCGTTCAAGATTTCTAAAGGTTTATATAGCCTCACCCGAGCATCGGGTGAGGCTACGCTCAGCCCCCCTTGAAGGCCTATTTACTGAGACTAATTGAGAAGATCAAAGCGATCGAGGTTCATTACTTTATTCCAGGCTGCCACAAAGTCTTGCACAAATTGTTGTTGTGAATCTTCACAGCCGTAAACTTCAGCAAGTGCACGCAGCTGAGAGTTTGAACCAAAGATCAAGTCGATACGGGTACCGGTCCACTTAAGTTCGCCCGTTTTGCGATCGCGCCCTTCAAATACATCTTCCGCTTCAGAGGTTGCCTTCCACGTTGTATCAAGATCGAGCAGATTTACGAAGAAATCATTGGTCAATGTCCCTGGCCGGTTAGTAAACACACCGTGTTGGGTCTGGCCAACGTTTGCATTCAAAACACGCATGCCACCAATAAGAACCGTCATCTCAGGCGCACTCAGCGTCAGTAACTGAGCCCGATCCACCAGCAGTTTCTCTACAGGTATGGTGTACTTGCCTTTAACGTAGTTGCGGAACCCGTCCGCCATGGGTTCAAGGACAGCAAATGATTCCACATCAGTTTGCGCCTCTGATGCATCGGTGCGTCCAGGGGTGAAGGGAACCTTAACATCGTACCAACCAGCATTTTTCGCCGCTTGCTCAACAGCTGCACATCCACCCAGAACAATCACGTCAGCCAGCGAAACTCTTTTCCCACCAACCTGAGACGTGTTGAAGGTACGTTGGATGGCCTCCAGCGTCTGTAGCACAGTGGCTAATTGTCCCGGCTGATTCACGTCCCAATCCTTTTGCGGTGCAAGACGAATGCGGGCTCCATTCGCTCCGCCACGCATATCAGACCCCCGGAATGTGGAGGCCGATGCCCAGGCCGTTGAAATCAATTCAGAGGTGGAGAGACTAGAACCAAGAATCTGTTCCTTAAGGACTGCAATATCCTGCCCATCAATCAGTTCATGGGTGACTACCGGAACCGGATCTTGCCAGATCAGCTCTTCTGCAGGAACCTCAGGGCCGAGGTAACGTACGCGGGGACCCATATCGCGGTGTGTCAGCTTAAACCATGCACGGGCAAACGCATCAGCAAACTGGTCTGGGTGCTCAAGGAAACGTCGTGAAATCGCCCCATAAATGGGGTCCATTCTCATGGCCATGTCCGCTGTGGTCATGATGGGAGCATGACGCTTCGATGGATCGTGGGCATCGGGTACCGCATCGTCAGCAACACCTCCTTTGGGAACCCACTGGTGGGCACCGGCAGGACTTTTTGTTAGCTCCCACTCATAACCAAATAGGTTTTCAAAGTAGTTGTTATCCCATTTCACTGGGTTGGTGGTCCATGCCCCTTCAATGCCGCTGGTGATCGCATGAACACCGACACCACTACCAAAGCTGTTCTTCCAGCCCAACCCTTGCTCTTCAATGCGAGCCGCCTCGGGTTCAGGCCCCACCAATGCGGCATCGCCAGCACCGTGGCATTTACCAAAGGTGTGCCCACCGGCAACGAGGGCAACAGTCTCTTCGTCATTCATCGCCATCCGATCAAAGGTCTCGCGAATGTCTTGGCCTGAAGCGATTGGGTCAGGACGGCCATTGGGACCTTCTGGATTCACATAGATAAGACCCATTTGAACCGCACCCAGCGGATTTTCAAGTTCGCGGTCACCGGTGTAGCGCTTGTCGCCAAGCCATTCAGACTCAGAGCCCCAATAAATGTCTTCCTCAGGCTCCCAAATATCTTCACGTCCACCGGCAAAGCCAAAGGTTTTGAACCCCATTGACTCCAGGGCACAGTTACCAGCGAGGATCATCAGATCGGCCCAGGAGATTTTCCTGCCATATTTCTGCTTAATGGGCCAAAGCAACCGGCGAGCCTTATCAAGGTTGCCATTATCAGGCCAGCTGTTAACGGGAGCAAACCGTTGGTTGCCGGTGCCACCGCCACCACGTCCGTCGCTGATGCGGTAGGTACCAGCACTGTGCCAGGACATCCGGATAAAGAATGGTCCATAGTGACCGTAGTCTGCTGGCCACCAATCCTGAGATGTTCTCATCAGATCGAAAATATCTCTCTTAACGGCATTTAAATCAAGACTTTTAAACGCTTCAGCGTAGTTAAAGACCTCACCCATGGGATTCGACTGGGGAGAATGCTGGTGGAGAATCTTCAGGTTCAACTGATTTGGCCACCAATCTTGGTTAGAGGTTCCAGTGCCAGCGGTAAACTTCTGGGTCGCACCAGTAAATGGGCATCCTCCTTTACTGCTACTTGGCTGACTGGTCATGCTACTGCTTAAGTCGGTCATAGTGTCTCCTAAAGAGTGTGTAGTGAAAACTTCTTTACGCCGCGTCAATATGCTCCAATAGGCACGAAAAAAATTAATCAAGTTGTTTGTCGCTGGCATGGCTAACAACATATTTAATCCAATAATAATCCCTGAATATGAAAAATAGCTGAATTTTAAAAACTTTAATTTTATAGTTTTTTTCCTATAAAAATAGGTGTTTAACAGGAGTTTTTACATGGAATAAATAAGTATAAATCCTTGAGATGAAATCAACCAATTAAATAGCTAGACCTCTATAAATTCTTTTGCCAGAAAGGCATTTCAGAATTAAAGCCCATCAAAAATAAGGTTTTCAGAGATATATTTCTCCCTAAAAATATAATCACAGGTTATTTAACCAATCCACTTAGATTTTTAGGATTAAAAATCTATTAATCTTAATTTTTTTTTTAAGAGCATGTAAAAATAAACTAATTTACAGACACTCTTTTTGTATTTATCTGAAATATAGCGTTCCTATTTGATTGGTGAGAATGTTCCATACATATGCATTTTGGGAAAGTCAAAGAGTTCCAGGGCACAAAACTGCTCA
>NZ_QXHD01000004.1:5056976-5139821 GCF_011009555.1 Adonisia turfae CCMR0081
GTGTGGGCACCGCCGCCATCCAACTTGCCCAATTGCTAGGAGCCCACGTTATTGCCACTGCCAGCTCTGAATCAAAAATCACCCATTTACAGGATTTAGGCGTTGACCATGCCCTCAACCACCGCACGCAAAATGTCGTTACAGAGGTACAACGTATTACAGAAAATAAAGGTATACAGGTAGCTCTAGACGGCGGCGGACAGGTCACCTTGCCCCAATGCTTAACAGCTGTTGCCAATGAAGGTCGCATTATCTCCTATGGATATACAACAGGTGTGGAAGCAACGCTGCCGCTGGTCAAACTCATCGGTCGTAATGTACAGCTATTTGGCATTGCCCTCTGGTATAACCAGCATTATCGAACCACCTTAACCACCCTGCGTGATTTGGTGGTTCCCGCTATTGTTAACGGTCAAGTACAGCCTGCCATCACTGTAGTTCAGGGCCTGGAGTGTGTGCCACAAATATTATTACAAATGGAACAGAATCATCTTATGGGAAAAGTTGTTATCGTTCCATAATTTTAGGCTGTTTAGTAAAATTAGGAGCTAGTCAAATGTCTGCAATCAAAGAAGGAATGCCCGTTCTCACTCGCCATGAAGGCCAATGGACCGGAACTTACACAGTGGTTGATAATGATGGCAAAATTCTCGATCAACACCAATGTCTGATTACCTGCGAGTTTCCAGACGACCAGCCCCATCCTTATTTTCAAACCAATCGCTACACCTGGGCCGACGGCAAAGTAGAAGAATATCAGTTCCCTGGTATGTATCGAGATAACAAGCTCTGGTTTGACACCGAACGCATCGAAGGCAAAGCCTGGGACGCAGACGATTCCATTGTAATCCTTTGGTTTGCCTACAAAGGAATCCCAGATGCCTTTGTCTACGAAATGATCCACCTGAGTAAGTGCAACAACCATCGCGCCCGCACCTGGCACTGGTTTAAAAATGGAGAAATCTATCAACGAACACTAATCAAAGAAGCACGAATTCAGTAAGAAAAGAAGATTTACACGTGTTTGATTCCTGGAGACACCCCATGCAACCCATCAAACGAGCCTTTCTAGATACCGCCGATGGCCAAATTCACTATCGCATCGGCGGCGAAGGCGAACCACTTCTACTACTCCACATGAACCCCCGAAGCAGCGACGAATACCGAGAACTGATGCCAATTTTGGGGCAACACTATCAGGTAATTGCCATGGACGCCATGGGCTTTGGCGATTCCGATAAACCCCCCAGAATGTACACGATTTACGACTATGCCAAAACCGTAATGGCATTACTGGACGAATTAGACATTCAAGAAACCAACATTCTCGGCAACCATACCGGTGCCTTTATCGCCGGAGAAGTCACCGCCGCCCACCCTGAGCGGGTCAACAAACTGATCTTAGGTAATGTCCCTGGCTTTGGAGAACAGGGCAAAGCCAGACTCATGGAACTATTTGAACAGGGCTTTAAGATCCAAGACGATGGCTCCCATCTCATGCAACGATGGCAGGCCCGTTCCCGTTATATCGGCACGTCTGAGCTCAACCATCGCTGGGTATTGGACGACCTCAAATGTTTTGGTCACCCCCTGTACGCTGTTTGGGCAGTTGCACAATATTGTCTAGAAGCTGAGGAAAGATTAAAACAGGTCAAATGCCCCACCCTGATCTTCTGGGGCTTAGACGATGTCAAAGAATTCGAAAGACTGGGTCTCTCCAAACCAGAAGACAGATTTTTTGTTAGCCAGGTAATCCCCCATGGTAAGGTGATCGACATTCCCGAGGGAACTATCTGCATGATGAATCAGATGGCCGAAGAGATTGCGAATATGGTACTTGATTTTTTGAAAGGTGCAGTCTAATGAGGGGTGATAGAGTGATGGGGTGATGGAACACTCCCCTACTCCATCACCAATCTTCCCTCACCGCCAACAACTAACTCCCCAACACCGCCGTACACTTAATCTCAACAATCAGCCCTGGTGTAGATAGGGCCACAATCCCCATACCAGTCCATGTAGGGAAGTTCTTTGTGAAATAACGATCTTTTACCTGAATAAACAACAACAAGTGAGGAATTTTTAAATCCTGTGGATTCTCTATCGGAGTATCAACAACATGATACGTAATCATCTCCACCACATCATCAAACGTGGCTCCTGCTGATGATAGAACCTTTTCCACATTCTTAAATGCCTGGTCAAATTGAGCTTCTGTGCCCTCCACCACCTGCATATTTTCATCTCTTCCCACTTGCCCTGAAATATATAAGGTATCTCCCACTTTTATCCCAGGACAATAGCGATATTTTTCATACAAAATTTCCATTCCTTCAGGAATTATAATCTCGCGCTTAGTACCCATAGCAAAATCCTCACAGCGGTCTCTAGTGGCTGAATTGTAATGATTGAATTGATTATAAACGGTGCCCTGGGAAACAATTTAATCCGAGTATCATCCTATGCCTGAAGAAGAATTTGTTCTCCAAGGAAGCCTGACTACCCAGGTTAGACAGATGACCCCAGGCTGTGTTTTTGGCAGCCAGCCTTTATACCCCATGCTCCCGCTTATACAGAAACAAGATACTTTGCCCTAGTACATGGCGGTAATCCCCACATTTCCTATCGTCCGTGGATACCGCCCTTTCATAGCCACTATCCTTGGGAATGGAATCAGAAAGAAAAGACTGCCTACCCAACCAATTGACTGGCATCTTAGTACATTAAAAATCATGAAAATTAATGTGCTAGATGAGTTATGGGAGGTCATAGCCAATGAATCAAAGCTAGTATCTGAACAATTTTGTTGCCCAGTTGGGCGTCAAGGTATGGGGAGCTAGGATTGCTATGGATGATCGTAAACGCGAGCGACTGGTTTTAGTAATTGACGATCAGCCAGAGCATTTACAAATTATTGAACAGGTCCTCACCAATGGCACTGTTCCTTGTCACATCGTTTCTATCGCTGACAGCCATCGGGCCATCGATTTTCTGCGGCATAAAGGAGATTATCCTCAGGTGCCGCGCCCTGATTTAATTTTACTGGACCCACAATTAGCAGATGGCAAAGGCCAGGCTGTTCTTTCAGAGGTGAAAACAGACGTGTCTCTCCGTCGTATTCCTACGATTGTTCTCAGCCCTGTAGCTGATCAGACTAACGTCATCAGTAACTATCAACTGCAGTGTAATAGCTATGTGATTAAACCTCAGGATTTAACAAGTTTGACCGATGTCATACAGGTGATTGAATCATTCTGGCTTAACATTGTAACGCTGCCACTGGAGTAAACACTTCAGCCAAAATGAACTAAGCCAATTAAGCATCTATTTATGTGTAAAAAGTCATGATAATTGTTGCGACTGAGAGAGTAGTTTAGTCGCCTCAACACATGACTACGACAGCATTTCAAGAACTCCCTATTTATTTAACAATTCAAACAAGGCACAGAGAGAGACCTGGGATATTCTGCAAGGTAGCTGTCAATAATTGATGGCGTTGCGCCTAGCGAACAGTGCCGTGCTGATCGTTCGTTTGGTGTTCACTTCACTGATCATCTACGGAGGACAGTATGATACATACAAATCTAACTCAATCAAGTCCCAACCTGGCAGCCTTAAAACAGCCATCAATCACCAGTCTGACAAAGATTCAGCCCCATGGGGTTGTGTTGGTGCTAGACCCCAATGACCTGACCGTATTGCAGGCGAGTACCAACACAATTGATGAATTTGCCTTGGACGTCAGGGACGTCATCGGCAGGCCTTTAGATGAAATTCTCGATCCTTTCCAAGTTGATCAATTTAAGGTAGGGCTGACAGAAGAGAAGTTAGATTTTATTAATCCGGTCAAGATATGGGTACGCAGAGAAGGGGATGATTATCAGGTATTTGATGCTGTCTTTCATCGCAGTAAAGATGGCTTTTTAGTGCTTGAACTTGAGCCTGCCCTTACCCAAGAAAATATTCCTTTTTTAAGCTTTTATCACCTGGCTAGGGCCTCAATTAATCAGCTGGAATCTACAGCGGAGCTATATGCGTTTTGCCAGGTCATTGTCCGAGAAGTGCGCAAGGTGACCGGGTTTGATCGGGTTATGCTCTACCAGTTTGATGATGATGGTCACGGTGAGGTGGTAGCAGAAGAAAAATGTGAGGACATGGAGCCGTATTTGGGGCTGCATTATCCCGAATCGGACATCCCCAAAACAGCTCGCCAGATGTTTCTCTCCAACTGGATTCGGGTAATTCCCGACGCAGCGGCTACTGCGGTGGATCTCTATCCTGCTAAAAATCCGGTGACGCAACAGCCTACGGATTTAACGCACTCGATCCTGCGTAGCGCCTATTCTTGTCACTTGGAATATCTCCATAATATGGGTGTAGGGGCTTCATTAACAATTTCGTTGATGAAGGATAACAAGCTATGGGGATTGATTGCCTGCCATCATCGAACCGCTAAATATGTTCCCTACGAACTCCGTAAAGCTTGTGAGTTTTTAGGACGGGTGATCTTTTCCGAGATTGCCACCCGAGAGGAAGTTGCCGATCATGCCCACCGTATTCGGATCGCCAATGTCCAATCCAGCCTGATTGAGGCTATGTCCCAGGCGGATTATTTTGTTGAGGGCTTAACAGGCGATCAAGCCAGCCTGCTGGAGCTGGTTGGCGCTAGTGGGACAGCCGTTTACTTTGGTAATCGATGGACTTTAGTGGGAGCCACCCCGTCAGAAAATGAGCTGAACTATTTAACCCAATGGTTAGGGAAACAGCTAGATGATGATATTTTCTACACCGATGCTTTACCCCTAATCTATTCAGATGCCCAGCGTTTTAAGCATTTAGCCAGTGGGTTATTGGCTATTCCCATTTCTAAGCGCAGCTATGTGCTCTGGTTCCGTCCAGAGGTGATTCAAACGGTCAATTGGGGCGGTGACCCTAACAATGCCTATGCTGTAGAAGAATCTGAACAGGGTCTAAAGCTCTCGCCACGGCAGTCGTTTGCCCTGTGGAAAGAGACTGTGCGATGCAAGTCACTCCATTGGAAACCAATCGAAATTAAAGCAGCGTTAGAACTGCGCAAGGCTGTTGTCAATGTAGTTCTACGCCAGGCCGAAGAACTTGCCCTATTGGCTCAAGATCTAGAGCGATCTAATGCGGAATTAAAAAAGTTTGCCTACATCGCCTCCCATGATCTACAGGAGCCTTTGAACCAGGTAGCCAATTTTGTGCAGCTATTGGAAATGCGCTATAGCGAAGAACTGGACCAGGACGCCAAGGAATTTATCAACTATGCGGTGGGGGGTGTGCACCAAATGCAAACCCTGATCGATGACGTATTGCTATACTCCAAGGTGGATATCCAAGGGATAGACTGTGCCCTAACAGAAGTTGATGTAGCTTTAGAGAAAGCTTTAAAGAATCTACAGGGACGAATTCATGAAACGGGGGCAGTTGTCACCTACGACACAATGCCGACGTTAGTGGCTGACGGCACCCAACTGATGCAGCTATTCCAGAATCTGATTGGTAACGCCATTAAGTTTCGACGTTCTGAAGTGTCTCCCACAATTCATGTGGGTGTAGACCGTGAGGAAGATAGCTGGCTGTTCTCAGTACGGGATAATGGCATTGGTATCGATCCTGAATTTTTTGAACGTATTTTTGTCATTTTCCAACGGTTACATACCCGTGATGAGTATCCTGGCTCAGGTATGGGCTTAGCCATTTGCAAGAAGATTGCTGACTGTCACCGAGGTCGTATCTGGGTGGACTCTGCAGTAGGTCAAGGCGCGACATTCTATTTCACATTGCCAGTCGGAGGTCGAGATCGTACCAGTGGACGCAGGACGCAAAGTTATTTTCTTGATCGAGGATAATCGGGGCGATATTCGCCTAATTCAAGAAGCCCTCAAACACGCGGGTACCGCCTGTGATATTGCTGTCGCTAGAGACGGTGTAGAAGCTATGGCCTACCTGCGTCGCGAGGGCGACTTTCAGCAAGTCAAGATGCCTGATTTAATCCTTCTTGATCTCAATTTACCTAAAAAAGATGGTCGAGAGGTCTTAGCCGAAATCAAAGCTGATCCCAAGCTTAAACATATTCCAGTGGTCGTATTAACGACATCGCGCAATGAAGATGACATTCTTAATAGCTATGACTTACATGTCAACTGCTACATTTCCAAATCTCGTAATTTAGCTCAGCTATTTACCATCATCCAAGGAATTGAAGAGTTTTGGCTGAAAACCGCTACGCTACCCAAACTTTGACCGATCCTAGACTAGGGACTAGCACCCGAGTGTTATTGATTGAAGATAGCGCTGCCGATGCTCGACTTCTACAAGAGTTTCTCAGGGAAACCTTATATGATGAGTTTCTCTTGACCCATGTGGAACGTCTTGGTAAGGCACTACAGCAGCTACAGGACAACACCTATGATGTTGTTTTGTTGGATTTGACGTTGCCCGATAGCGATGGTCTGAGCTCACTGAATGCCCTCCTCCACCAGGCACCCAGCGTTCCGATTGTGGTTTTAACCAATACCAACAATCCTGAGCTTGCGGTTGAAGCTGTGCGCCAAGGGGCGCAAGACTATTTGATTAAACGACAAATGCACCATGAGGTGTTGGTGCGATCGCTCCGCTATGCCATTGAGCGCAAGCAGCAGGCCGAGGCACTACGGGCAGCCAATGAAGCCTTAGAACATCGGGTGCAGGCACGGACGCGGGAGTTAGAGCTGGCCAATCAGCGACTACGCCAGGAGGTCAACTATCGTCAAACGGTGCAGGAGCGGCTAGCCCTGGCCCAAAAGGCGGGTAAAACCGGCATTTTTGAATGGAATATTCGCTCTAACGAGGTTACCTGGAGTGCAGAATTAGAGGCACTTTATGGGGTATCTCGGGGTGACTTTGATGGGTCCTATGATAATTGGATCAAGGCAATTCACAGTGAAGACCGGTCTCGGGTCGAGCAAGATTTATGGCGCTCTGTCACCGTGGGCAAGGGTCTCAACAGTGAGTTTAGAATCTCCCACCCCAGCGGTATTCGATGGATTAGTGTCAGCAGTCGCATTTTCAACGGGGAGGATGGTAAACCCCTGAGAATGTTAGGCATCCATTTGGATATTACTGAAAAGAAACAGCTGGAATCCCAATTTTTGCAGGCCCAGCGACTGGAAAGTCTAGGGGCATTAGCCAGTGGCATTGCCCATGATCTTAACAATATTTTGACTCCTATTTTGGCCGCTGGGCAATTATTACCGATTACCCTGGAGACCATCGACGAACGGTCGCAGCAGCTGATTGAAACCTTAAACTGTAGTGCTCAGCGGGGGATCAAACTCGTCCAGCAAATTCTCTCATTTGCCCAAGATGGCAAGAGTGTTAGCAGTGTCCTATCCATCGGCGATTTGTTAGCAGAGACAAATCAGATTGTAAAACAAACCTTGCCTCAGTCTATAAATGTTCATGTTGAGGTGCCTGCCGATCTATGGTTGGTCAAAGGTAATGAGACACAGCTGCACCAGGTATTCATGAATCTCTGTGTCAATGCCCGAGATGCCATGTCCGAGGGGGGCATCTTGCGGGTCTCTGCAAAAAACTTGGTGATTGATGAGCCCTATTTACAAATGCATGGTGATGCTACGCCGGGTCCACATGTGATGGTGACCGTGACAGATACGGGCACAGGGATTGCACCAGAAATTCAAGAACATATTTTTGATCCGTTTTTTACGACCAAATCCACCGGTCAGGGTACGGGGCTGGGGTTAGCCGCTGTGCTCAATATTGTGAAAAGCCACAATGGTTTTATCACCATGCAAACAGCGGTGGGGGAGGGCAGTCAGTTTCATGTTTATCTGCCCGCTGATCCCAATTCTGTTTCGGTACCAACACCACCGTTAGAGTTGTTGTGCGGTCACCAAGAGGTGATTCTGGTGGTGGATGATGATCCGGCAATTTGTAAGGTAATGCGGCTGTCGTTGGAGACCTATGGGTATCAGGTGCTGATTGCTAATGATGGATTGGGTGCGATCGCAATGCTAGCCGAACACCGCGCTTTAGTACGCTGCATTTTGATCGACCTGATGATGCCAGATATGGATGGTCAAACTGCTATTCCGCTGTTGCAACGGCTTCAGCCTGAGGTGAAGGTGGTGGCCATGACTGGAGCGATTATCCCAACGCAGGCAGATTCGGTAGCGAACGAATTAAGGTTAGATGGCACCCTAAATAAACCGTTTACTACCCGAGATCTACTCATGCTGCTGCAAAAAGTCCTCGTCTCCCAGGGATGAGTTCATCCCAAGAACAACCACTAGTGGCTGCAAAATATGCAGGTAACATAGGGCATCAAGGCATACATTCAAAACGTCGAATGCAGCGTCAAAGCCGCCATCGACTGTAAACTCACCCCACCAAAAACTAAAGAGCAGCATGCTCCTTTGACTGCCAATCATAGCTAGCAGCAAAATGGCAAAACTGTTGCACCAGCTCAGACTGCTGATGTGGCCGCCATTTTAGTCCAATGGTGCGCTCAAAGTCCAAATCTGAAACCGGTAGATACACCATACCCGGTATCCCCTGCCAGTAAGGCATAATACACAGCCCCAATCCTGCCTGAATCAACGAAAACACCCATTCCTCATGGCTCGCCCGATAAACAACCTTAGGACGAATATGAGCAGCATCCAACATCTGACATTCCTGGGGAAAAAACTCACAATTAATCCGGTCAATAAACGGTTGCCCCTCCAGCTCCGCCAGACGCACTGACGTCCGCTGAGAAAACGGATGGCTGAGCGGCACCGCTAACCGCAACGGCTGCCGAAAGAGCACAGTAGACGTCTGAGAATCAGCATGAACCACCGGTTGAGATACCCCACGCAAACTCAACACCGTTAAAACAACATCCACATCCCCTCGCTCTAACCCATCCTGCAACGTCTCCAGCGTGCCATCGTGTAACTCAACCGTGATATGGGGGTAATGCTGCTGAAAGGAACTGACTAAATTAGCCAAAACCGCAACGCGCATCGTACTCAAAACACCCAGACGCAGCGTAGTCTCATCATTAAATCCCTTCAGCTCATGCAAAGCCGCCTGGTACTGATCCATAATCACCTGGGCTTTCTCCATAAAAGATCGCCCTGCCGCCGTCAGCACCGTGCGCCTCCCCCCGCGCTCAAACAAAGATACCCCCAACTCCTGCTCCAATTTCTTAATCCCGGTGGAGAGAGAGGGCTGGGACAGATAAAGCCGCTCAGCCGCCCGTGAAAATGTACCTGTTTCAGCAATTGCCAGGAAATAACGCACTTGATATAAATCCATCTATAGGTACCTTCTATAGGTTTTATACTCAGAATAGCCTTGTTGAATAGTTTAACCTGGGACACCATTAAGGAGACAAGGGCAAACGATAACTTCTCAAAGCCCTTATCCCTTAACAACGCGAACATTAAACTCAAACAACAATCATGACAGCCACTGTAAATGGAACCTCTGCCAAACTGGTCATGGGGCATCCAGCTCCCGCTTTGGAAGTGAACACATTGAGCCATGGCCTTTGGAATCTGGCTGACCAGACGCCTGAAAACTACACGATGATAGTTTTCTACCGAGGTCTGCATTGTCCTGTTTGCGTCCAATACATCAGCGAACTAGAACAAAAACTCAATGCCTTTAGTCAGCTCGGTGTCACCGTTATTGCCATTAGTGGCGATGATCAGGAGAAGGCGGCTCAATTGCAAGCAAAAACTAACTCACAACAGCTAACGCTGGGATATGGCCTAACCTATGACGATATGCGCCGTTGGGGGCTATACCTAAGCAAGGGACATTTTGATAATGAGCCCACTCTGTTTAGTGAACCCGCCCTTTTTCTGATCAAACCCAACGGTCATATCTACCTAGCTAACTTGGGCACCCATCCCTTTTCCCGCATCAGCTTTGACTTCCTAATTCAGGGATTGGAATACGTCATTCCCAACAACTATCCCTTCCGTGGCACTGAATAGCCATAGAAATCTTATTGATCGATGATCAGCTGATCGGACAATCCCCTTCTCTGAATTAATTCAACAGAAGACTGTGATCCTCTGTATGTGAGAGGATCACAGTCTGATAACTCATCAGGAGAAAATCATGAACTCATCCTTGTTTTATCTCGCTGCCAGCGGCATGCTCTGCGTCCTCCTTTGGACCCCCTATATCCTCAATCGAGTCTTTGTATGGGGCATTCCAGCATTTGCCAGCAACTATCCCAGTAAAAAGTTCCCAGCCGAAGCCCCGGCAATTCCAGTATGGGCAGAACGGGCCCAACGCACCCACCTCAACATGGTTGAGACCTTACCTGCCTTTGCCGCTGTCGTGCTTGCAGCTTATCTAACCGATGCTAACAACGACATTGTTAACATTTGGGCCGCTGTCTTTTTCTGGGCCAGAATATTCCACGCTAGTGTTTACATTCTGGGTGTCCCTTACCTGAGAACCCCCAC
Source organism: Adonisia turfae CCMR0081 (assembly GCF_011009555.1). GTDB lineage: Bacteria > Cyanobacteriota > Cyanobacteriia > Phormidesmidales > Phormidesmidaceae > Leptothoe > Leptothoe turfae. The sequence goes on from NZ_QXHD01000004.1 coordinate 5,067,470, forward strand.
CTACCTAGTCTCTTGGGCTGCAGTACTGATTATTGGCGCTCAAGTTGTCTTCTAAATATCAATGGGCAAGTGGTTTGTCTATTATACATGTCACACTCAAACCCCTTGCCTCGTCTTCTTTATGCCCCCTACAAGGAGATGAATACCCAGTTGCCACCCACAAAGTTCCTGACAACCATGAGTCAGCCACTTGACTTTTTAAAACGACCGGTCATATAATAAGCCCATGGCTAGACCAAAACGCAACGACAATACTCGAGAAAAGTTACTGGACCAAGGCATTAAGCTGTTTATGGATCAGGGCTATCATGGCACTGGCATCAAGGAAGTTGTGGATTTAGTCAAGGTTCCCAAGGGGTCTTTCTACAACTACTTTGACAGCAAAGAACAGTTTGGGGCTGATGTCATTCGGCACTATGCCAGGTGGGTTGTGACAAACATGGCCGCTTGGCTCAATGGTTCAGAGGACAACGCACTGATTGCCCTTGAACAGTTTTTTGAGCAAGAAATGCAGCGACATCAGGAGGTGAAAGCAGGCTGCATTATCGGTAATTTAGGAGCAGAGTTGGGGGCAAGCAGTGAGCGATGCCAACAGGCCATGATTGAGGGATTTGCCGCCATGAAAAACCAGTTTCTCCAAACCCTGAAGCGGGGCCAGACCCAAGGTTCAATTCGGCATGATATTTCTGCCGAAGACCTTGCAGATTTTTTGATCAATGCCTATGAAGGCGCTTTACTGCGCATGCAGGTCGAACAATCGGTAGAACCCATCCGGAAATTATGGCAGTTGCTCAACAGTTATTTGGTGGCTCCCTAAACCTCTCCACAATCCATGCAAGAACGCACCTGCGTGTGTCCAAATTTAGATAAATAGCGAATATCCTGCATTGGCCGCACAGCTGTGCGGCCCTACATTGAGAAATTATCGTTATTTTAAGACGACTGGTCGTATTTTAATCATGCAACAATCATGAAAAACACACTGCAATGGAAAATTCCAGGTCAAGAATTTGAAGACGGCAGTCTGGTTACTGACTGGAAAAAGATCGAGGGGAACCCCTGGCATCTTCAAATAGAGAGTCAGTATGAGATGACATTTGATATTTACGAACATGACGGTCAGTTCTGGAAGCTGTATCAGGCTCGTTGGGTGATAGAAGGGACCACTGGATACCTCTATCGCTATGGTGGCCAAGCCTGCCGCATGACTCAGGTGCAGTACAGGCAAACGGTGCGATCGCCCCATTCTGGGTTATTAAAACAGGCTGGAGATCTAGAGTGGGTTCGAGTCTACGAAGTGGATAAGCGGATTCATCAGGTGATGCGGATTGGGAGGATAAATCCGAAAGATGACAACAGCGTTGTTGCTGAAAAATTGGCGTAATGAGGGGAGCAATTTAAGGTGTTAGCGGTTAACCCACCTCGTTTCCCGTCCCAGAAAGGGATTAGGTTTTGGCTTCATATTTAGGCCCAGGGCTTAGTTCAGCTCAAATGAGAAAATTTATTAACCCAAAGGAGTTACATCATGAGTTCTACAGTACCAAATTTTGATGCTTACATCTTCTCAAAACAACCTAACTACCATGAACCAACGGTACGTCAGGAATTTGCCAAGGCCGTACCGAATCTGAGAACAATTGTGGTCTATTGTTATGATCCTAGGGTGATTGAAATTCCCATCGCTGTGGCAGAAGAATTTGACGAGGTGTATCCGGGCACTATTGTCACCGATGTCCAGGGAAATAAAGTTGCTTCGTCGGCCACTCTCTTTGAAGTTGTTGTGGCCGGGGGGCGAGCCGTGGATGCACTGCGCTCAATTACGGTGGCACAACATTTATTTGGCATTGAGAATATTGTCATCGTCCATCATACCTATTGCGGGGCTACCTCATTTACGCCAGATGGGTTGATCGAGGCCTATAAACGTGAACATCATCAGGACATTGCGGCTCTTTATGAACGGGCCAGCATCTCCATTGGTGACTTTGCCACATCCCTGAAGTATGACACTCGCTTAGTCAGGGAATCGAAAGGTACACCCAAACATGTCAACATCTACGGCTATGTCTACAACACTGACACCCATGGGCTGACAAAGCTTGTAGAAGACAAAGGATTGGTCACAGCCAACCCCTAAAGCTATGAAACAGACAGATCGAGAAGTTGTTGTTATTACTGCGATCTCACTCACCCTCGCTGTCATCATTCAACTCTTTTCCATAGTCTAAATTTCACCCCACTATACCAATTAGTCATCCTGATTAAGGAGACAGTCATGAAGTCCTCCTCATTTTTAAATCGGTTGGCGGATTCTGCTAAAAGCAGATCCCATCAGAAGACTCCGACAACCTCAACTAAACACAGAATTCAAGCAGCCTTGATGGCAATGGCTCAGACCTTGGCGCAGCTTTTACACGATCACGTGAGCACTGAACCCGTGGTTTCAGAACACCAGGATAGAAACGGTGAGCGCTATTACCGAATCTACGATCCGCTGGATGAGAAAATGTACTACTTCAGCTCAGAAAACGAGGTTCGTATCTGGTTAGATCAACGACATTATCGATAAAATTGTCCAGGAATCTCGCTTTCTTGGCTCCTCTGCTCAACAAACAATCCTTACCTACTGGAGTGCTCTATGCGTTACCGTTTTTACACCGTTGATGTTTTTACCAAACATATTTTTGGCGGTAATCCCCTGGCTGTTTTTCCAGAAGCAGACGGGTTAAAACCAGAGCAAATGCAGCGGATTGCCAGTGAGTTTAATTTATCTGAGACTGCATTTGTTCTGCCGCCAGAGACCACAGAGGGAACCTATCGCCTGAGGATTTTCACCCCAGGCACTGAGTTACCCTTTGCCGGACATCCCACCATTGGTACGGCTTATGTGCTGGCAGCCATCGGCAAGGTGCCTTTAAGTGAAGATAGGACAACGATTATTTTCGAAGAAGGCGTTGGCGATATTCCAGTTGTTATTCATAGCACCAATGATCAACCCACCTTTGCACAGTTCTCAGCGGCTCAACTGCCAGAGTTTGGCCCAGAGCCTCCACCTCTGGCTAAGCTAGCTTCTATGCTGTCTCTCCAACCGTCAGATTTACACGCAGATAACTGGACACCTCAGGCGTTATCCTGCGGGGTACCATTTTTGTTTATTCCGATTTGCGATCGCACCACCCTAGCCAAAGCGCAACTCAATCTCACCACATGGGAAGCAACATTAGCCTCCTATTGGGCTCCCCACATTTATCTGTTCACCCCTGATCCAGAATTAGAAGGCTCCGATTTTCGAGCCAGGATGTTTGCACCCGCCATGGGTATCCAAGAAGATCCGGCCACTGGAGCCGCTGCCACAGCTTTTGCAGGCTATCTGGGCCAAACTGCAAAAGCTGGAAAATTACGCTGGGTGATTGAACAGGGATTTGACATGGGACGGCCCAGCTTTCTAGACATTGAGGCAGATAAAGACGGTAACAAAATATCTGCCATTCGCGTTGGTGGAAATTCAGTTCAAGTCAGCCAGGGAGAGATAACCATTCCATCAGGAGATAACCCATGACTCAGCCAATTTGTTTAATCACAGGGGTGGGAGAGGGGACAGGAGCCGCAATTGCCCGCCGATTTGCTAAAAGTGGCTATCGGTTGGCCATGCTTGCCCGCAACCGCGAGCGACTCCGGAAACTTGAGCAGGAAATCCCTCAGGCTCACGCCTATGGTTGTGATGTGAGTAATTTAGATGAATTACTCACCACCGTAAAACATATCCAAGCAGAGATGGGACACCCTTCTGTGCTAATTCACAATGCCGTTAGCGCTACGTTTGGAACGTTTCTAAACGCTGATCCGGAGACATTAGAACATAATTTTCGAGTCAATACGACCTCTCTGCTTTACCTGGTGCGTCAGCTGGCACCGCCGATGGTGCAAACAGGTAGTGGCACCATTATTGTGACTGGCAACACAGCCGCCCATAGAGGAATTCCCACCTATGCTCTCTTTGCCCCCACAAAAGCGGCACAGCGGATTTTAGCGCAGTCCCTGGCCCGCGAGTTGGGACCCAAAGGCATTCATGTAGCCTATCTGACCATTGATGCTGCGATCGCAACCCCCTGGTCAAAAGACCTACCTGTTCAAGGCCTCAACACTCACCCTTTGAACCAACAAATAACAATTTCTAAAGAGTTCTTCTGCCAACCAGTTGATATTGCCGAAGAAACATTTCACATCGCCCATCAACCCCGATCAGCCTGGTCCTTTGATGTAGAAATTCGTCCTTCCACTGAAAAGTGGTGAGTAGAATTAAGTAGTGTATGCAGGAAACTACAGGCCATGAAAATTTCTGTCATTGGCATCGGTAAAGTCGGTTCAACCATTAGCTTTGTTTTAGCAAAAGGCGGTTTAGCATCCGAATTAGTGCTATATAACCGCACCAGAGAAATTGCCCATGCTGAAGCCATCGATATTCAGCAAGCTGTAGCTCTCACCCCCTATCGACTTGTGGTCCGAGATGGTGAATTAGAAGACACTGCTAATTCAGACATCATTGTCATTGCAGTCAGTGCCCCGATGCCTAAAAACATGAGAAACCGCAATGAGCTATGCTTGCAAAACACTCAAATCATGCAAACGTTGATCCCGCCTCTGGCGCGCTATAGCCCGAACGCTATTTTTGTGAATGTCAGCAATCCCGTTGACGCATTAACTTACCAAATCTTACAGATTGCTCGACAACAGTCTGAGGAAATCAACTGGCAACGGGTAATTGGCACTGGCACACTTATTGATTCAGCCCGATTTCGTGATCTGTTATCCACTCAACTAGGCATCCACCCTGCCGATATCAACGCCTATATTTTAGGAGAACACGGAGACAGCCAATTTGCCGCTCTCAGTTCGGCTACAAGCGGTGGTGCATTAATTGATGCCAATCCTTTACGCCAACAGATGGTGGAAAAGGCGAAACAATCAGCATGGACTATTTTCAAAGCTAAGGGGTATACCAATTACACGGTATCTTTAGCCATGGAGATGATTGTACGCAGTATCGTAGAGGATTCGCGATATACCCTACCAGTGACGGTATTAATCGATGGGTACTGTGATGTATTTAACTGTTGCCTCAGTGTGCCTTGTGTTGTTGGCCGCCAGGGTGTTCATTATCGTTTGGAAACTCGACTGAATGAGGCGGAGGTATCGGCTTTCCAGAATTGTGCGCGAGTGGTTCAACAACAAATCCAGTGTGTGAACTTATAAACTGGTAAAGACATCTCTTAAAGATTTCACGTTCAGGTCAGTTAATGGAAACCACGATATTCTGGAGAGGATATAGAGCCAGAGATTCAATCCAATATCCTATTCGCTTTGATCAAAGGTGGCCATCTTAGACAACCTGCAAAGAGTTTTATCTATTCTTACTATCTATATATGGGCGCAATCAGCTAGCTCCAACTTTAGAACGTGGCCTATATAATGGCTTCAATGCCCCCATATTGATCTGGTCAGCCATGCATAATCACCACAGCAAGATGTTCTTGTATGACAGAGCTGATTATTCAACCAGCAGCCCTGTTGTGGATAATGTGCTGCTCAACCAGTCGATTAAGACTCTGGTGGCGATGATTGAACAAGAACTGCGTCCTCAGGTTAGCCTCAAAAGTATTAGGCCCCATGACCCCATTGAGGTCAAGCATATTCCGGCTCCGTGGCAGTTGTTAGGTACGGGCAACTATGCGGCGGTATTTACCCATCCCGACTATGCCGATTTAGCCGTCAAGATCTATGCCCCAGATCGTCCTGGTTTTGAAGATGAAGCCGAAGTTTATCGCAGAATAGGCATTCATCCCGCTTTCTCTCAATGTTTCTACGCCCGAGATAATTTTTTAGTCCTTAAGTGCCTAGAGGGCGTCACCTTATATAACTGTCTACACCAGGGTCGACGCATTCCTAAACAGGTGATTTTAGATATTGATCAAGCTTTAGACTATGCTCGCAGTCGAGGACTACGCCCCCACGATGTCCATGGTAAAAATGTCATGATACAACAAGGCCGGGGCCTTGTTGTTGATATTTCAGACTTTCTGCGAGCAGGTTCTGGTTTAGCCTGGGACGATCTAAAGACATTTTACTATTGGGTTTATAGACCTTTTCTCTCGCCTCTAAGGGTTCGTATCCCTCTCGCCTTACTGGACATCAGTCGGGGGGTTTATCGATTTCTACGCGTTTTGCTAAAGCGCAAAGCTTAGGGGCCGTTTATTAATCGGCCTACACCACAGCTATGAATTTATACCTTTTGTCTTGGTCTTAGTTAACTTAAAGGCATTGAGATGCATGGCCAATCATCCAAGGACGCCCCCCTTTGGAGCTTTGATTAGTGGGCGACGGTGGTACATCTTGGCGCTTAACAAACCGAGGTTCAGCGGAGTGACTCACTCGACTTAAACTGCCTGTATTGAGACTGATGTTAGGTGCTGTAAAAACTCGGGTGGCAATCACACCACAGCCAGGGCAGGGCAGGGGTATTTTCACCTCAGCCATCTTTCGCCACACATCAAAGGGGCCACAGTCGGCACACTTATAATCGTAAAGTGGCATATATTTTTCTCCTTGCTAAACTGGCAAAATAGGTTGGTCAAAGATTTCCGTCGGAATCGCTAACGTACAACAGGCATTAGGAATATCAACAATGCCACTGACTCGACCTTCTACAGGGGCGCAACTTAACAATAAATAGGCCTGCTCACCTGTAAAACCAAACTTTTTCAGATATTCAATCGCATTCAAACAAGCACGGCGATAGGCAATATGCACATCCATGTAATATTGTTTACCTGAATACTCATCGACAGAAATACCTTCAAACACCAGGTATTCTGAATAGTGAGGTTCGACTGGACCTGGCTTAAAAATGGGGTTAACCATGCCATACTTGTCCATGCCACCCTTGATAATATCCACATGTAGGTCGATAAACCCAGACATCTCAATGGCTCCACAGAAAGAAATCTCTCCATCCCCTTGGGAAAAGTGAATATCTCCCATGGAGAGTTTGGCACCCTCCACATATACCGGGAAGTATATGCGGGTGCCTCTAGAGAGATTCTTAATATCGCAGTTTCCCCCATGTTCTCGGGGTGGAACCGTACGAGCTGCTTCTGCAGCAATTCGATCAAACTCTGCGGCTGATACAGTGCCTAAAATGGCATTGTTTGGATTCGGCAAGGCTGCCAACACTGGCTGATCGCCCGATAGCCCAGTACCGTAGGTACGTAAATCGGGGGCAGTATTAACCAATTCTGCCTCTCGCTTATTCCATGTAGCCAACAACTCATGGGATGGCGCACAACCAATCAAACCTGGGTGGGTAATCCCGGCAAATTTTACCCCTGGAATATGGCGAGATGTGGTGTAAATCCCCTGGAAGTCCCAAATCGCTTTAGCAGCTTCAGGATAATGGTCCGTTAGAAAACCACCGCCATTGTTCTTGGCAAAAATGCCAGTAAATCCCCACTCATCTCCTTGCAGTGCCCCAATGTCGACCAAATCTACCACCAGGATATCCCCTGGCTCTGCGCCATTGACCCAAATAGGACCACTGAGCACATGTACGACTGTTAAATCAACATCTCGAATATCGTCAGGGCTATCATTATCTTTGATTTGCCCATCTGTCCAGTCTTTACACTCAATCCGAAACACATCCCCAGGATTGACAGAAACAACGGCTGGAATGTCTGGATGCCAGCGATTATGGCCCGGCAATTCTTGTTCTGACATGGATTTTGTCAGATCCACCTTAAACAATGTTTGAGGCATATTGTTGACTTCCCTGATAAACGAGGTAGACGTAAATTTTGGATCAGTTAGTTAGCGGACTCATGGATCCACTCAACATTTAGTATTGGGTATTCGATATTTCGTTCTGGCGTAATTACGTACTCTGACACTAGCTTTTATCACTTTACTCAGTATGTAACAATCGCTACTCTAGACAAGATTTTTCTGTTACGTTTCTGATGTAAAAATTGAGCTGCTTTAAGAAGCATATGGCAACTACCAACGGATCTGTAGCGGTTGATCTGTTGTTAAAATTGAGCCGGCCATCGCTCAACGTTAGAAATTATAAGGGCTTTAGATTACTGAGCCCATTGTTTATTGAAGACCGTGATGTTTTATACGGCTAGTTGTTCAAGCCTTGATGAGCCTCACTATCCGGAGTTCTATGCTGTGATCTGAGACACAACCCAAGAAAAATTGATGGTTATATTAAAACAGAGTTGGGACTGCTCCTCACATGTGTCTGTATTAACCATGCTGGCATAGAGTGGCTCCAAACGGCTAACATGCTTTATTGCAAACTCTCTATGTCTAACCCAATATCTGGTCGATAGAACACTCTATCAACTAACCCCCTATCTCTAAACCGAAGTCCTCCATAAGTCTTATTGATTATGGGGGACTTCTTATTTGTAATGACGCAGGTACAAGTGATTATCCTCAGACTCTTTTAGTGCTGTTACCTGGGAATAAATTTGGCAGATTGTCATCAATCAAGGTGAATAAAACCTTCATCGTCTATATCTCCAAATTCAGTAGAATTACTCTCGATATCTTCTTATTTCATAGTCTGGGCAACTTTTTTTTCAGCCAGTCAGCTATCTCTCCTTAACCTGACGTCCAGCTTCAAGTTCCTCACTGGGATGTAGCACCACCTGTTCTCCATCCCTTAATCCCTCCGTCACCTCAGCCGCCATAGTGCTGCGGTGGTCAATGTTAATCTCACGGGGCTGGGCCTGATTATCTTCCACAACAAACACACACCAGCTCTCACCGCAGCGATAAAGTGCGCTAACTGGCACTTGTAAGATATTTTTGTCTGCCCATGTGACAATCTGGGCTTCAATGCGATACCGATCCCCCAAAGGATTGGCTGTAGGTTCAGTCAACGTGCCAATAACATTGACCCGTTGTTCTTCTACGCCCAGGGCAGACACTTCGGTAAAGGCCGCAGGTTCAATATAGCTGACGGTAGCTGCCAGTGGCTTGGGGCCACCCCATTGATCAACAATAATCTGATCGCCAGGTTCAATCTGCACTGCGTCTGTAGACAGCACATCAATCTCCAACTCCAAATCACCTGGGTTTCCTAACTCTAGTAAGGGGTCTCCGGCTTGAACAAAACGAGCACTCTCATCGGGTACCCGTAGCACCGAGCCACTAATGGGGGCCGAGATTGTTGTGCGTTGTGCCTCATCCACCAGGTTGGCTAGCTCTGCCTCCACCCCAGCTATTTGGGCGCGGTAGGCATCTTCTAAATAATCAGGGTCGCGTTGTTCTTCTCGCAGCAACGCTAGGGCTTCCTGGGCAGCTGTCACATTTGCGATCGCACTGCCCAACCGTTTCTCATCGGCTGCCAGTTCCTGTGTCAGACGATCTTCTTCTAGTTCAGCCGTCTCTCTGGCCTGACGAGAGATGGCACCCCGTGTTTCTAAATCTTGGGCCCGGTTGCGATCGCGACGTGCCTGCTCCAGCTCCACCCGAGTCTCTTCCACCTCTGCGGCGGCAGCCTGTTGTGTTGCCTGGGCCGCCTGTAGTCGAGCAGACGCCTGGGCCAAAGCTTCTGCCTTAGGTCGCTGGGTATCCACCCCCACCAGCTCAGCCTGCAACTCCTGCAATCGTGCTTGGGCCGTCTGTACTTTACTATCTAGGGGCAATGGATCAAGCTGTGCAACAACAGCATTGGCCTCCACCAGATCCCCTGCTTCTAGATCGATTCGCCGTAAGCGTCCATCCACAGGTGCTGAGACCACATATCGATCTTTAACCCGCGTTTCTCCCTCAGCATCAATAGTCACCTGCAACGGACCAGTTGTCACGGTTCCTATATCCACGGGAATGGGGGTAGGTCGAAAGGCGAGACCCACCAGAACAGTAATACCTACACCAGCTAGACCATAGGGCAACCAGCGAGGCAAACGAAGTTGCCGTCGGGTCGCAGGAGTCGACGGATCCTTGGGCTTCCGTCGAAACAAGTTTTTGACCGTTTGTTTCTGGGCCTGAGTCATAGTGAGATCTCCTTAGGCAGAGGAACTTGATGAGTGGTTTTGAGGAGTGTTAGTGGACAACCGACCCCGTTGCCATCCCAGGAGGGAAGCAAGTTTTAGCTTTTATATAAGAGTACTGCATTGATTTTTGCTCCAAGAATTAGTGGTTAATAATAAACCTTTCCCCCCGGTATCCTCTGCTGCCCCTATCTCCTGTGCGCTCTTTTCATAACTTCTATTACTCTCTTGTTTTTAAAACAGCAATCAAATCCAGTCGATTCAGCTGCCGTCGAATCAGTAAGCCAGAAGCCAACGCTGCCGCCATAATCACGACAAAAGCAAAGGCATAGGTGGCTGGAGTAATCACCAAAGGAAAGCGAAACAGCTCCCAGTCATAAATCTCAGTCATCAGTGCCGCCATACCAAAGCCCAGAGCAAACCCGATGGGAATTGATAGCGTTAATAGCACCGCCTGTTCTCCTAATAAGATGAACGCAATTTCACCTTTGGTAAATCCAATGATCCGCAGGGTGGCCAGTTCCCGTTCTCGTTCTGATAAAGCAATGCGGGCGGCATTGTACACCACCCCAAAGGCAATGACCGACGCGAACCCTACCAATACCATGGTAAATCCTGCCATGCTCCTGGTGAGAATGTCGTTGAACTGATCAATGGTGGTTTGACGCATGGCGACGCTGGCCACGGCAGGAGTTTGTTTAAGCTCGGCATAAAGCTGCTGTTGTTCGTGTTCATCCACCTGTAAATAGGCACCGGAAAGGGTAAATCCTTCTCGCATTAAGCGATTGAGGGCATGGATATCCATGTAGGCGGAAATGCCCACCAGCTCGTCAAAGATGCCGGTGACTGGCACGGTGCGCGTGGGACGCTCTCCTTCTAACACCTCCACTGTGATTTGGTCTCCCAGGTGGGCCTGTAAAATGTCCGCCAGCTTTGTGGATAAAACAACTCCCTCAGGCGGTAATGTTACTGGCCGCTGCTCGCGGTCCAGCAGGCGACGGAGTTCGCTACCGGGCTCCACACCATTGATGCCGCTGAGTTTTTGATAGTGACCAAAGCGCAGCCGAGCGGGCACCGTGCGAAAGGGTTCGGCCCGTAATACCCCTGGCAAGCTGTAAAGGTCAAACTGGGCGCGGCTCGATAGGGGATTGTTAAAGACCAGGGTAATGTCTTCTCGCTGAATGGTGCGAAACTGGATATCCACAAGGGCATCCATGGCGTCGGTGAAAAAACGGCCCAGTACCAGGATTGCGATCGCAACCGCAATGCCCACCACCGACAACAATCCCTGCACCGGACGTCGCTCCAAATTCCGGAGAATAATGCGGCTAGGTGCAGAAAACCACCGCTGTAGGCCCAGTTTCTCCACTAATGTAGGCCGATACGTGGCCGGAGGTTCAGGCCGCATGGCTTCAGCTGGTGGAAGCGACACCGCGCGCTGCACCGCCAGAAACGCCCCTAATATTGCTGCACCACCACTGACCAATAGCGCCGTCACCAGTACCGATGGTCGCACCTCATATTGCAGCACCGGAAAGTGATAAAAATCCGCATACAAGCGGGTCATACCTTGCCCCATCCACCAACCCAGACCGCTGCCTAGAACGACACCTAGCAACACCACGATCAGTACGAGTTTTAGATAGTGCAGCCCCACCGCAAAGTTGTCATAGCCAAACGCTTTCATCACTGCAATTTGGTCTCGCTGGGTGCTCACTAACCGACTGAGCAACAGATTTAACAAAAAAGCGGCAATTCCTAGAAAAATGCTAGGTATAAAGACAGCATGGGCCGACAGCTGACGAATCTCATCGGAAATAAAGGTATGGGAAATTTGATCTTCTCGACCAAAGGCCCCTAATCCACCATAGGTTTCCAACTGCTGGTCTAGCTGAAAGATCACCTCGGCTTCACTGGCACCTGGCATCAGCCTTAAGCTGACATCGTTAAAGGCCCCATCCATGTCAAACGCTGTTGCCAGGGCCTCCTGCTGCATCCAGAGAATGCCAAAGCGTTGGTTATCAGGAACAATTTCCGTGCCCCGAATCTCATAGATATACTCCGGCGATAGGGCAACACCAACGATCCGTAGGGTTTGCCAGCGCCCATTGAGAATTGCCCCAACCGTGTCGTTGAGTTCCAGGTGATTGGCCTCAGCAAAGACTTCACTGGCCAGCACCTCATCCCCTCGTTCTGGATAGCGCCCTTTGCGAATAAACAGATCGTTGAGCATTGGGGTGGGGTGCTCAGGAATCGAGATTAATCGTCCGGTAGCCGGTTCCGCCAGGCCCTCCACGGACAGGGTGACATCCTGGACCACGCGCGTTTGCACAACCCCCACCCCCGGAATTTGCTCAAACCGGGCGGTCAGGCTTTTGGGGGCACGCTTTAGCTGGACAAATACATCGGCAAACCGGTACTGGTCGTAGTAGGTATCCTGGGTGAGCTGTAGTGACCCGTGGGTGCTCATCATGGTGATCAGATTGGCCATGCCACAGGTGACAATCAGGACAATTGCCAGCACCTGCCCTTGCATACGCAGGAGATCTCGAAATAGTTTACGGTCTAAGGCTTTCAGTGCCATATCCCCTCACCACTCCAACTCCGCCGGAGACGCTTTCTGTTCATTTCGTTTAATATCGGCAATGTTGCCACTGCGCATGTGGACGATGCGATCTGCCATGGCGGCAATGCCCGCATTGTGGGTGATTACAGCCGTTGTGGTGCCAAATTCTTGGTTGACTCGTTCCAGGGTCTCTAATACTCGCTTGCCAGTCTTGAAATCTAAGGCTCCGGTGGGTTCATCGCAGAGGAGAACTTCGGGACGTTTGGCAATGGCACGGGCGATCGCAACCCGCTGTTGTTCTCCCCCCGACAGCTGCGCCGGAAAGTGATCCAACCGATCGGCTAAACCGACTAGCTCTAGGGCATCTTCCGGTTTCATGGGATGGCGAGCAATATCTGTCACCAGGGCCACATTCTCCCTGGCTGTCAGGCTGGGAATCAGGTTATAAAACTGAAACACAAACCCCACCGACTGGCGGCGAAATCGAGTCAGAGACTGTTCATTAGCTTTATTCATGGCCTGGTTGCGAAAATAAACCTGGCCACCGGAGGGGACATCTAAACCGCCCAAAATATTTAACAGTGTCGACTTGCCGCTACCTGATGGTCCCAGTAGTACGACAAACTCTCCCTCGTAAAGGTCTAAATCCACTGACTCCAGTGCATGCACCTTGACCTCGCCCATTACATAGACCTTACTGACCTGCTCCATATGAAAGACGGCAGGAGGCATCATGGATGCTGGATTTGACGTTGAATTTGCCACCATACTGGCTATTAGTAAACAAGGAATTATTTCTATCGGCAGTTACTCAAATTAAATAAACGTAAAAATGCGTCACTGTTACTCTTGTGGTGATCTTAGACAAAAAACTTGAGGAATTTGTGAGGGGTGTAACAACACGTTAATGAGATCGCACCGGACATGATTGCCGTCAGCTCGATGCTTAGTTGCGATCGCACACCCTAGGGCAGCCTCAATCCTCACAATATCCTCAGAATGCTTGATTAACCTATCCATGGCTTAATTACAGTTAAAAACCACCATGAATATTGAACAGGAAACTAGAGCCGCTAACACTCAAAAGCGTCAGCATGCAGAGCAGTTAGACGAAAAGATGTTAAATCGAGCAGTAGAAAGTTTGGATACTGAGGATTCAGTGGCTGCTGAAGAACGTGAACATGTTACACAACAACGCCAGACAACCGAGCATTTAAAGGAAACAATGCTGAGTCGTGCAGAAGAGACCCTAGAAAAGTCAGATAGTGATGCAGGGAGATTTGAGTTAGGTGGGTAATTAGGGCTCAGGAGATAGTAATTCAGTAATGGGCGATAACTGCACGAGGAGACAGGCCTGTCTCGCCACGGGGATCATACTCATAAGTTCCTCAAATCAGCTGTTTACACTCAAAGTATGTGGCATTAGGCCCTGAACGATATGGCTGCAAATGCTTCGGGATCAAGCCTGTAAACATCATCACTTATCCGTGCAATGCTATGCAAAACCGTACCCCTCCTCGTTCATCTCCACCCAAAGACAATCCAACCGGTTGGAGGCCTGCGCTAATTAATCTCAGCTGGCTTATGGTCTGGCTGCTAATTATGGTATTTACGATGACTCGTATGCCAGAACGCCCTGAGGCAGTTCCCTACAGTGAATTCCTCACCCAGGTTGAAAGCGGTCAGGTCGCCACCGTAAAAATCAGCGAACATGAAATTGAATATACGCTCATACCCGTTGATACATCTCTCAACGATGAAGCGGCTACTCAACCAGAGGTGGCAACGACAACGCCCTTACCCGCCGACCCAGATTTATCTCGCATCCTACGACAACATGACGTTGAGATTACGGCCTTACCAACCAATGGTCGCTGGGTAGGGGGTCTCTGGAGCCTATTATTTCCACTATTGATAGTGTGGATACTATGGGGAAGCTTTGCCAATAGAATGCAAGCAGGCCCCGCAGCCCTCAGTGTTGGTAAAAGCAAAGCACGCATATATTCCCAAAGTGGGAATAGCGTTACCTTTGACGATGTGGCTGGCGTAGACGAGGCTAAGGCCGAACTCCAAGAAATTGTTGATTTTCTAAAGGATTCAAAAAAATATACTCGCCTGGGGGCCAAAATTCCCAAGGGAGTTTTATTAGTAGGCCCGCCAGGAACCGGTAAAACGTTGCTGGCACGAGCCATTGCTGGAGAAGCCGGAGTGCCCTTTTTCAGTATTTCAGCATCAGAATTTATTGAAATGTTCGTGGGTGTCGGGGCCTCACGGGTAAGAGATTTGTTTGAGCAGGCTAAACAACAAGCCCCTTGTATTGTATTTATCGACGAACTAGATGCTTTAGGTAAATCGCGGACTGCCAATGGCCCTTTCGCTAGCAATGATGAACGGGAACAAACATTAAATCAGCTTTTGGCGGAGATGGATGGCTTTGAACCCAATGCGGGTGTGATTCTGCTGGCAGCCACTAACCGCCCTGAGGTGTTAGATCCAGCGCTGTTAAGGGCAGGTCGATTTGATCGTCGTATTGTCGTGGATCGCCCTGATCGCCAGGGACGAAAAGCCATTCTAGATGTTCATGCTAAGACGGTGCAGCTGTCAGATGATGTTGTGTTATCTAAGCTAGCAGCCCGTACCCCCGGTTTTGCTGGGGCGGATTTAGCCAACTTAATCAATGAAGCAGCCTTATTAGCTGCTCGCAAAAACCGTGAAGCTGTAACAATGGCTGATTTTAATGAAGCCATTGAGCGAATGTTAACCGGGCTTGAGAAAAAGTCACGGATCCTTAGCGAGCTAGAGAAGCAAACAGTGGCCTACCATGAAGCTGGACACGCGATCATCGGTGCCCTAATGCCCGGCACTGGGAGCATTGAGAAGATTTCAATTGTACCTAGAGGTGTGGCTGCTCTGGGGTATACACTCCAGCTACCAGAGGACGATCGGTTCTTAATGATGGAAGATGAGATTCGAGGCCAATTGATGATGCTATTGGGGGGACGTGCCGCCGAAGAATTGATTTTCAACAAGGTTTCCACTGGGGCCAGTGATGATATCCAAAAGGCAACAGACTTAGCCGAACGCTGTATCACGCTTTATGGCATGAGCAAAACCCTAGGTCCCATGGCTGTAGAACGTAACCAAGCACAATTTTTAGACGGATTTGGACAGCCTCGTCGCCCCATTAGTCCTCATCTGGCGGAGACTATTGATGGTGAAATCAAAGAGCTAATTGATCATGCTTATCAAATGGCCACTGCGCTCTTAGCGAGGAACCAAGCAGTCTTAGAACGAATTGCCCAAAAACTGCTGACGGCGGAGAGCCTTGAAGGTGACACTCTGAAAACATTATTGGCTGATATTCAACCATTGACCGATGTGCACGCTTGGCTAAATCCAGGCCATCAGGGGTTGCAGCCATATCTACAAAAAGAACGACACTATGAAACGACCTATTAGCTCGGAGTCACACCCTAGTTTTTCTCAACGCAGTTATTCATATGAATAGCCTTGATACCCCGTAACCAGGCGACTGCCATCCTTGAAGACATGGACTTCTATTTGATCACTGGCCCATGTAATGCGATTGGCTAGGTCCGGATTAAAGATCCGTACTTGTTGATTGCGAGATGAGACCGGTGAAGTGGGTTCATTGATGGCTAGGGATTCAACATATGGACCATCAATGAGAATATCCAACTGTTTTAACAGTGCCTGGGAACCTTCAGGGGCATCAGTTTTCTGTAATTCGTCTAATGTAAACCCGCTAAACGACATGACGTTTAACCCATGTTTTTTAACCTGTCGGGCTACTTCTGCCAGGGCGGTTGCTTGCCAAAAGGGTTCACCCCCTGAGAACGTCACCCCTTCGTTTTCAGGATCATTCAGGATACGGCTGACCAGTTCATCAATGGATACTATCTGGTTAGGTTCAAAAGACCAGGAGGCCGGATTAAAACATCCTGGACATTCTCGTAAGCAGCCCTGGACCCATACCACGGCCCGACGACCTGGACCGTTGACTTCAGAGCGATTTACATACCCCATAATATTGAGGTGATTGGGCGGTATAGTTGTATCTTTCTCGGCTAGTGGCATCGTATTTCTCCTAGTTACTGGATATGGTCAATCGAGCAGTTATGAAAAAATCCCCCTTGCGGGGGATATGGAGGTTCATAGAAGAGGAGGTAGCCGATGAACAAGTCAATGATTAGACAGTTACTGAAGACACGAGTTCAGTAGATACTGTCGGTGACCGATGATGGTATTCTGTACGGCCAAGTGTATCCTGGCGAGTAATCAAGTCAAAGACATGTTCGCCAATGGCTGCTTTCACCAGAGGCTCTAGCTCATTAACAATATTACAATCCAGTCGAAATGCTACATTTGCTTCGTCAACAATTTTTCGTACTAGACTCATCTCAATGGGCAATGAGTTTAAAGCATCTCTGTATTGCCCCTTAAAAGCCCGTCGAGCTTCCACAGTAGAGATATCGTCAAAGATATCGTCAAATTCATAAAAGGCTGTTCCATAGCCTTCCGGTAGTTGTAGCGCAGAACGGATAATGGCCTTTAGAGCTTGCCCACCGGAGAGATCACCCATATAGCGCACATAGGCATGGGCAACCAATAAGGATGGATTCTGGTTAGCCACCTGATGAATGCGTTCTATGTAATGGAGACCGGCTGAGGATGCCATAATCCCACCACGCCAATTTTTGCCATAGTAAAAAGCAAGGTCTTTTTCTAATTGTGGCACTCGCTCTAAGGAAGGGAAATACAGGGTACCCACGACAGAATGATGGGCATGCCGTCGCATTTCCTCTTCTAGAGCACTGTAAATAAAGTATAGGTTAGCGATTAGATGACGGAAGGGGTCCCTTTCAACAACACCTTTGAGAAAGCATTTCATAAATGCTGTGTTTTCTGCCAGTGCATGAGACTTCTGTGTCCCTTCCCGCAACTGCATAGCTAAGTTGTGGTTCATGGTATACCCTCAATGATTGCTGCATCGAGCTGG
This sequence comes from Adonisia turfae CCMR0081, assembly GCF_011009555.1. Classification (GTDB taxonomy): domain Bacteria; phylum Cyanobacteriota; class Cyanobacteriia; order Phormidesmidales; family Phormidesmidaceae; genus Leptothoe; species Leptothoe turfae. Next base: position 5,085,114 of record NZ_QXHD01000004.1, read on the forward strand.
CTGTGGAGCCTAAAAGAAGAAAAAAGGCAAGAAATAATGCTGATTGGAGCATAGGCACGAATTAGGAGCCCTCCTTGTGACGTGCATACCTCTAAGTAGTTGGAGATACTCATTGATATTTCTTGCCAGAAAACTTGTCAGATAACTTAGAAAATATCAAGATGTTGAGGCCCAGCCCACCCAGTCTTGGGATTTGAGAAGGAGGCCCGATAGCTCTGCTTCTGGCGTCTCAGGTGTGGGCCCATAACCATATTGCCAATGTGTGAAGGGGAGAAGCGACATCTGCATTTGCCTGCGGTAGATTGGCTTAAAAACTCATGGCTAAAAACATTAGGCTTAGCTTTAATTACTATATAGCGATTAAACGATTACTGGATCCCTATTTTCAAAACTTTACGCTTTATGGTAAGTCTTAAATTCTAGAAAAACGGCATGGAATCTTTAGTATTGCTTCGTTTTGCTGAGTTGCAGCTCTAACCTATGGATGAGTCTGCCGTATATCCCTTTGGGCTGACCGGCTGATGGCTTACAAAATATGATGCCTGTGGCGGCATGGATGCACTATATAATGGTATTTATACCTAGAAAGTTATTAATAGATGTTTGCGGGAGAGCGGCGGCGGCTGTCCTTGCTCTCTCCCATAGCCTCAGTGTCTATGGGAGAGAGCGTACGTTAAAAAGTCCTTGGTTAGCCATGGGGCTGACCATCGGGCATGATGGCATGGTAGAGATTTGCCTGATGCAGTATTGCACCCGTTAGGTCAGCCCCTTTTAGATTGGCCTCTTTCAAGTTCACGCCTGTCAAATCAGCATAGCTAAGATCAGCCCCTTGCAGGTTGGCCTCACTGAGATCGGAGGGAAATCCTCCAGGGCGATAGTCTTTGCCTAATTTAGCGCGACACAGCTTCGCTTGGGCTAAATTGGCCCCCCGTAAAATGGCACCGCTTAAAAATGCATAGCTTAAATCAGCCCCACTCAAATTAGACTGTCCTAGATCCGTTCTCTGGTCAGAATTAGAGCGCAAATCGGCATCCAACAGACAAGCATTAGCAAGATTTGCATCGCTGAGATTAGCTCCACAAAGGCTGGCTTTGATAAGATTTGCCTTTTCTAAGTTGGCCTGCGTTAATAGGGCACTGCTTAAGTCACTTTCTCGTAGCTGTGCCTGCTTTAAATTAGCACTGCGAAGATCGCTACCCCAAAGAATCGATTCGCTTAAGTTACAATTTTCAAAATTTACACGACAGAAGTGCGTTCGACCTAAGCGAGACTGCCGTAAATCAGATTGACTAAAGTTTGCATCACTTAAATCAAGCTGAAGTAGCTCTAACTCTAAGAGTGTTAACCCAGAAAAATCACGCTCGCCAGCCTCATAGGCCTTTAGCAGTTCTTTATTATTCATTAAACCTGTAAGGGGACTCTGATAGATTTATATCTATTCTATGCCTTTAAATGAAGATTAGATTGTTTTTGGGGTATCAATTCAGATTTATCGATATTTTCGATGGATGGGGCCAAGAATTTGATTAAGTCGCCGCAGTTCATCGGATGAGCCCATGACAATTACCAAATCTCCAGAACAAAGTAAAGTATCACCATTGGGGCCAACAATGAGTGAGCTATCCGCACGACGAATTGCCAGGATCAAAGCTCCAGATTTTACTCTTAACTGGGCCTCTTCTAGGGTTCTGCCAATTTGAGGACAGTGTTTTGGAGAAATCAGAAACTCTTCTATATAAACAGTGCGATCTGCTCCGGTGAGAATACCATCTAAAAAGTCAACCACCTGGGGACGAATAGCCGCAGCCGCCATTCGTTTGCCTCCTGTAATATAAGGAGAAACCACCACATCTGCGCCACCGCGCTGGAGTTTTTGGACAGCTTCTTCAGTACTGGCCCTAGCAATGGTGCGAATGCCGGGGGCCAGAGTTTTGGCTGAGAGGACGGCATATAGATTCTCGGCATCGGATGGGAGCGCGGCCACCAAACCATGGGCTCGGTCGATACCCACATGAAAGAGAACCTGGTCTAGGGTAGCATCCCCTTGAAAGGTGATGAATCCCATCTGCTGAGCGGCTTGTACAGATGCTTCATGGGAATCAACCACAATGAAGGGGATAGCCTCGAACGCAAATTCTGTTGCGACTTGCCGACCTGTGCGGCCAAACCCACAGATAATATAATGACCTGCCAAAGATTTCATAAGTTTACGCCGTTGTCTCAAACGAATACCGGCTTGTAGGTGACCTTGAATTAGAGCCTCTGTAAAACAATTTAAGATATAGGCGATGACAACAACGCCCATTAAAATTAAGATAATAGTAAATAGTCTACCTCTGGCCCCTAACGGTTGAATTTCTGCAAACCCTACCGTTGCCAGGGTAATGACAGACATATAGGTCGCATCTAGCCAGGTCCAGCCCTCAATCACCCGGTACCAAAGCACGCCTGATAAGACAACACAGCCTAGTGCGATCGCACCTCCCAATAAATGTCGCCGTGTCCGTTGATAGGTTTCTTCAATAAATGCATCCGACAGGGATGAGCGGGGTAAACGCGCTGGCATAAAGCTTTTTTTACTTAATTTAACCAGCCTAAACTAAGAGCTGCAACCCATAAGGTCCTAACAATCCACGCACATTTCTATCATCACGATGCATTTTTTCTATCAAATTTGGGACGACCTTAGCTTGATGAAGATTCTCTCATAAATCAAGAGAGAATCTAGTCTATTAACTTGTTGTCTTGAAAAGATGCTCAACAATCAAAAAAAGTTGTTCCACCCCACTATCCCGCACTAAACATTTTTCAGATCTTTGACAATTTAGGCCCCCAGATTTTGCGAGAGTACCAGGTCAATTCTGTTGAAACATTCAAACTCATTGGCAGTTTGACCATCGTACTGCTGCTCAAGAGTAAAGAACACTTCGGGAGCAACTGAATACAGTCTGGTTGTGTAAGTGAGTGGTGAGTAGGAATAATCTAGTACGTTGGGTCATACATGGGGCGGTGGAACGATCCTACCCATAGGCGTCATTAGTTACACGCTGCGCTTAACTAATCACCCAATTCCCCCATCACCCAATTCCCCCATCACTCATCCACAACCCAAAGCTGGGGCTCTATTTTTGTGCAATCCCCATTACGGCAACTCCTTAACCCATTGCCCTGTTGATGGTTTTGAACTAAACCACTGATGTTCACGCTCAACATATAAAATATGCTAGCGAGATACACAAATATCACTTTTCCAGGAGAATAAATGAAATACCACTCCACCCGTGGTCAAGCCCCCGTTCTTGATTTCGCCGATGTAGTCCTCACCGGTCTAGCCAGAGACGGTGGTCTATATGTGCCAGAGAGCTATCCACAGTTCTCCGTAGAGCAATGGCGACAACTACGCGGCAAGCCCTACCAAGTGGTGGCGTACGAAGTAATGAAGCCCTTTGTCGGCGATGCCATCCAGCCAGATGCACTCAAAACGCTGATTGATGAAGCCTATGCAGGCTTCCACCACAAAGCAATTGCCCCCATCAAGCAACTAGACACCAACCATTTTCTACTGGAACTATTCCACGGCCCAACGCTAGCATTCAAAGACTACGCACTACAGTTTCTCGGTAAGCTATTCGACCACCTGTTACAAGAACGAGGCGAACGCGTTACCATCCTTGGTGCAACCTCTGGAGACACTGGCTCCGCTGCCATTGAAGCCTGCCGCGACAAAGATACCATTGACATCTTTATTCTCCATCCCCACAATCGCACCTCCGAGATTCAGCGTAAGCAAATGACGACGGTGCTCTCGACAAACGTCCATAACATTGCACTAAACGCACCATTTGATGATTGCCAGACAATTGTCAAGGAGCTATTTAACGATTTAGACTTTCGCGACAAATATAAACTGTCAGCAGTAAACTCCATCAATTGGGCGCGCATCATGGCGCAGGTCGTCTACTACGTGTATGCCGCACTGAATCTAGGTGCCCCTGAGCGCACCCTATCCTTTGCCGTACCCACCGGTAACTTTGGCAATGTATTCGCTGCCTATGTCGCAAAGCGTATGGGATTGCCCATTAGTAAACTAGCCATAGGGACCAACAAAAACGATATTCTGGCCCGCTTCTTCGATTCTGGCAAAATGAGCACCGATGCCGTTTCCCCATCCATCGCACCCAGTATGGATATCCAAATATCCAGCAATTTTGAGCGGCTACTGTTTCATACCTATGGAAATGACGCAGACCATGTCATGAAAACCATGGCTGAGTTTAAGAAAACCGGCATTTTTAGCGTATCGCCCGATGTGCTGACAGAATTGCGCAAAACCTTTGCCGGTAGACGATTTGATGATGACAGTATCGCTCAAATCATTCAGAAAATCTACCACGCCACGGGTGAGCTGATTGATCCCCACACGGCCATTGCCTGCGCCCCCGACTTATTGCAGGAGTTACCCAATGATGCCGTCCATGTTTCCCTCGCCTGCGCCCACCCAGCTAAATTCCCCGATGCCATTAAGGGGGCCGTAGATGTTTTCCCCCATCTGCCCGACTTCCTCAGTGATTTGTTTGAGCGAGAAGAGCAATTTACGGTGCTAGACAATGACCGGGCAACCGTCAAAGCGTTTGTAGAAGAAACGTTGGGAGCAAGATAAGGGGTAACAGTTTAAATCGGGACGTTTTCCAAAAAGAGGAATCAGGGGTTAGAATCTAGCCCCTTACTGACTTCTGATACGCAATCAGGATTGATAGCCTTCGGTATCGAAGGGCATCCACAAGGGAATGCTCCTACAGGATTGTCCATTTTTAATCGGATTTTGGGTGCGACCTGACAGGTCAGCGTTGGCGCGATCGCACCCAAAATCCCAGCAGGCAAATTCCGCTGTACAGGCCTACTCAAAGCCGGGCTCGCACCCCGACATCGAGCCGCTAGGATCATCCCATTGCCATGCGGCAAACCAAATACAACCTCTGGAGCCGAGACCCCGAAACCCGATGGCGGCCCGTCGCTGTAAGCTAGGCACCAACTTGCTCACCTATCCCCCCCTGGAGCATGGCTTTAACCGATAGTTACGCTATCGTTGAGCCTTAGCCGAAGCTTACTTAATAAGCTCTATGGAATACAACGAACAAGAGCACCTTTTAGGATATGTCTCACAGCATTGTACATCCGTAATGACAACAGCTGAATTGGCGGCACTGTCACACTTCCGCCTTAGGAAAAAAGCCCAACTCTATGGTGGAAAAATAGCCACTACTCTAGAACAAAAAAGTCAAGTAACTGCACCCAACGCTTTAGCATTGATTGAGCTGGGCGAGCAAGCTTTTTCAGAATTATTGCGCGATCGCATTGTCAGAGAATATCCTACCTTGTTAAATCGATGCCCCAATTGCGCAAAAGTACCCCGTACCCCCACAGCCAAGCAATGCCCATGGTGTTTTCATAGTTGGCGTCACCTAGAGCCCTACGGAGGTTAAGTTGATGCAGATTCCGTCCAATAGCGTCCTCATTATTATTGATGTGCAAAAGGCTATTGATCATTCCAGTTGGGGACGACGCAATAATCAACAAGCTGAGGCAAATATTGCAAAACTGCTAAGTGCCTGGCGGGCTACTCAGCGTCCAATTGTTCATGTTCGTCATCTTTCAACTGATCCTAACTCCACCTACCGTCCAGGACAGCAAGGGTGCGATTTTAAAGATATTGTGATTCCTAACCGTGGTGAAAAGATTGTTAGCAAACACGTAAATTGTGCCTTTATTGGTACCGATTTAGAACAGTGGCTAAGACAAAATAACTATCAGACCCTAATAGTCACAGGGGTCATCACAAACAATTCCGTTGAGGCAACTGTTAGAGTTGCAGGTAACCTTAATTTTGATACCTATGTTGTTTCAGATGCCACAGCGACGTTTGACAAGCTCGATTTAGAGCAAAATCTGCACCCAGCTGAGCGAGTACACGCCCTTGCCTTAGCCAATATGCATCAAGAGTACGCAACAGTAGTCGACACCCCCACCATACTAGATAGCATATAGTGCTTGTTGTTTGAAATCTTCCATACAATCAATCGCTAAAAGTTTCGTTATAATCAAATAAATGTTATTAGCAATAGCTAGTGAGTATTATCGAAAATTAAAATCGATAATATCAGGAGGATGTCATGGCGGGAGCAGCTATCAATGAATCTCAGAAGGGCTTTTTAGAGCAGATAATGCAAAAGGCTAATTTCCCCGACATCTATGATGCTCGTGACACCACTGTTGTTGTGTTTCGAACCATGCGTGACATGATGACGACTGAAGCATCTGATCGTATTGAGGCGGCCTTTAGCAATCAAGAGATTGCTAAGCTCTGGCGAGACGACAATCCGATTGTGAGATTGATTAGTCGATTGCGCCCCCCACTTAAAATTGACTCCGAAATCTTTATGCGTCGCATTACCCAAGAAGGCAGTGTGCCCAAAGATGTTACTCCGCAGGGTGTGACTATCGCTGTTTTTTCAACCGTAAGAAATGAACTGCCCGCAGACATTGTGCAAGAAATTTCCGGTTACCTCCCAGACGGAGTTAAGGTTTTGTGGGAACAGCTGTAGGCCCCTAAAATCGGGCCTCGCCGCCTGCCCTTTGTCTTGCACTAGTTCTCTCCTTTTACAAAAGAACAAAACCATGGTTTAACATCTCTGTAGATTTTATCAGAGCAACCCTTTAGCCAGATACTTTTGATGTAGAAACACCTTCTGAATCTGCATGGGAACTGATAATTTGATTGCATATATCAATACACTCATTGCAAATGTAAGCAGGTATTGCATCTAATGCTGACCCCGCAATCAGTAAATTAACTTCAGTCTGACTCTTGCCACAAAAGGAGCAGCAAAATTTTGTGGGTATCTGAGCAGCATGATTAGTAGACATTATTTTATTCTCCAGATTTAAAACAGATTGGGGCTGTAGCAGTGATAATTTTTCTTTGAGTTGATGACGTGATTTATGCAACCGTCCTTTGACAGCACCCACTGAAATATTTAAGTGCTCCGCCACTTCTTTTAAGCTGAGTTGCTCTTCATAGAACAGCAGCGTGGCTAATCGATTTTTTTCAGATAGTTGATCAACTGCACTCAGAACACTAATACGCAACTCCTCTTGTTCGACAATTTTCTGAGGAGAGGCTGAACTACCAATCAATGGCTCATACATTAGCTTTTGAACCATGGTTTCAAGGGAAAAACAGATAACTTTATGGCGTTTGAGGTGATTGCGGCAGATGTTTAACACAATGCCGTAAAGCCAGCTCTTAAAACGGGTTGGCTCCCGCAGCTTCTCTAGAGACAGATAGGCCTGTAACATGGCCTCTTGCACTAACTCTTGAGCTAAATCATCATTGCCCACTAAACGTTTTGCCAGACGTTGGGCCATCGGTTGGTAACGCAATACCAACTGACCGAATGCGGCCTTATTTCCCTGCCGTACTAGAAAAATTAATTCCTGATCGTTTTCCTCAGGCATGTCTGTTCTATAACACTAACTGGCTAATAAATAGTGGCAGGGTAGTCCAAAAAGGTTACTTCGCCATGGCCAGTGAGTTGCCAAATCGAATGAAATATTTAGTTAGGAGGATAAGGCAGTTAGTGGTAAGTTTTTATGGATTTTGATGTGTTTGAATCAAAGCTCTAGTCAGCACGTCGAGAGTAGCAGCCCATTTGTTGATAGCCCAATGACTGTTCTGAATCAGCCTAATCCCAAAAGTCATGGACTAAAGCTAGGATGCTTGGGGTGTGCTGGCATGCTTGCAATTATCATCGGCCTCGGCAGTCTATGGCTCTTGGCTCCTAACTGGGTCGAAAACCATAACCCGTTCATGCAGCAACATATGATCGATGTGGCCTGGGAATGGGGAAATTTTGCGCCTATCCCACCCGAGGCGACGGATTTGCAGATTATGACGTCGGGTAGCTCATTTTCTAGAACCTTTAGGGGCTCATTTTCCGCTGAGCGTTCGATTCTAGAAAAGTGGATTCAAGACTCGCCAGGATTGAATTTAGACGAAGGGACCCGATTGGAGTCGGGCAAATTTCGCTATACCATTAGCCCCAACGGTGGAGCTGGCTTTGGCTCAGTCGATCTTGATCCCCAAGGCAATATGATTTATTTCACGGTCTCATGGAGTTAATCGAGGGCTCTAGCATCCAGTGATGGAGATGGTGCGCTTTTGTAACAGTCGTCAACCCAGTCTGGGCGATAGGCGATGGCCTGGCCAAGTACCCAGGAGCTGATCCACTTTGCCAAGGTTATCCCAATGATTACTCTACGTCCTGCCACATCTGACGATTTAGCTGTACTGCGTCACTGGGACGAACAGCCCCATGTAATCGCCTCCGATCCTGATGATGACTGGCAGTGGGAGATAGAACTCAGCCGCTCACCGACCTGGCGTGAGCAGTTGATTGCTGAACTAGATGGGCGACCCATTGGCTGTATTCAGATTATTGATCCAGCCCTGGAAGAGAGTCACTATTGGGGCGATGTGCCTGCCAATTTGAGGGCTATCGACCTTTGGATTGGTGCGGCTTCTGACCTGGGCAAAGGCTATGGAACGCAGATGATGCGTCTGGCACTGACCCGCTGTTTTACCGACTCAGCTGTGGTGGCTGTGCTGATTGATCCATTGGTTAGCAATACCCGAGCCCACCGTTTTTATGAACGGCTAGGCTTTCAGCAAATTGAGCGTCGTCAGTTTGGAGGCAGTGACTGTTTTGTTTATCGCCTCAATCGAGAGGGTTGGGACAGTTTGAATCGGGATTAGTGTTCGAGTTATGTTAGCCTCACTAACGCTGCCATCAGAAAGGATAGATAAGCAAGAATTATGCAATTGGTAATAGCTATCGTATCGGGGCTAATTACATTGTTGGCATCGTCCTTAATCGCGGTTTATCAATCCCGTACTGAATTCCGCAAGCTGACGAAACAATTAGAACAGACCTACACAACGTCACTCTTTGACAAACGCTTAGAGGTCTATCCTGTTCTGTTTAAGGCCCTGAATCAGCTCAACCATAAAATTGAATATAGTTCGCCCGACAAACAACAGCTCATCGAATTTCAACGCCAATATGATGAGTGGATTTCTGCCCATGCCATTTTGCTAACACCCACGACAGCTAAGGTGATTTGGGGATATCACAACTATCTTATTGAGCTACTAGAAGAAAATTACGAAGGTTCCATCCCTCTGGAACAATGGATCGAAATACGAAATATTCAGATTGTTATTGGTAAATTTTTACGGGCAGAAATTGGCGTGTTTGATACCACAGCAGCCGGCATTCCTGAACTGGAGAGACCCCATGTTAAAGCCATTATCGATCAGCTACAGCGGAGTTCTCAAAAGATTCGTAATCGCTTTGGCTATTGAGCCATTGGTGAGCACAGTGTACCTGGGGGATATATCAGAATTCAAACTGATTTGAATCAGATCTAAGATGCTTGTATCACAGTTCTGTTTCACTCGAACCCACCATGATGAAATCCTGGCTCCGCCCCCCTCGCCTCTGGGTAGGTGAGACCGCAGACGAACAGCACCGCGACGAACAGCACCGCCATGCTACTTGGCTAGAGCTATTTTACGATCTGGTGTTTGTGGTAGCCATTTCTCAGCTGGCACACAAACTCAGTGTAGATGTTTCAGTCTATGGATTTCTAAGTTTTGCAGCCCTGTTTGTGCCCCTATGGTGGGTCTGGATTGGCACAACTTTCTATGCCAACCGGTTTGATAATGACGATGTGGTCCGGCGTATTTTAATGGGGCTGCAAATGCTGGCGGTGGCGGCCCTGGCCGTCAATGTGCACCATGGCCTGGATGACAGTTCCAGTAGCTTTGCCCTGGCCTATGTTGCGTCTAGACTGATGTTGGTGCTGGAATACCTCTGGGCTGGCTGGCATATTCCGCAAGCGCGAGGTTTAACGAATCGCTACGCTGTGGGGTTTAGTGTAGGCGCACTGCTATGGCTAATTTCGGCCTTTGTACCGCTGTCGCTTCGCTTCGTTCTATGGACAGTTGGCCTGGCGGTGGATTTTATCACACCCATGTTAGCGAGGACCATGGTGCAACAGCTGCCGCCACATCCGGAGCACCTGCCTGAGCGTTTTGGTTTGTTTACCATCATTGTGTTGGGCGAGGCTATTATTGCGGTGGTCAACGGCGTGTCTGAGATGCATTGGGAGTTTGCCAGTACGCTATGTGCGATCGCAGGTTTCACCATCGCCTTTTCTCTCTGGTGGCTATACTTTGAAAATGTGTCCGGCTCTGCCCTAGAAACTGCCCGCACCTCTGGCCGCGTCCAGATTTTACAGCTGTGGCTTTATATCCATTTACCCCTGGTGATTGGATTAGCAGCAACCGGGATCGGTGTGGAAATCGGCTGGCCATGCTGGAGTTTTAGCCACTCCAGAACGATGGCTGTTGTGTGGTTCAGTAGCACTTTGTTATGGCTCATTGGCCGTACTACATCGCATGGGGGTGATTTTCATGTGTAAGGCCCGAACCCGCCATCGATTAGTGGGTATGGCCGCTATGCTAGGTGTAGGACTAGTGGGGACTGAGCTCTCCGCCATGGGGGTAATGAGTTTTGTTGCCCTGATGGGAATTGTGCAAGTGGGGCTTGATCTCTATCAGGGTAAACCTGCGTCCTTAAAGGCAGCGTAGGATGTTGGGGCACACAGAATGCAGGGATGCCTCGCCGTGCATCCCGACGGGGTATTTGTTATTAGGGCATACATGTCGTGAACACAGACAAGGTTATGGTCATTACTGGAGGCAGCCGTGGCATTGGGGCGGCAACGGCGTCTTTAGCCGCAGAACGTGGCTATGCGGTGTGTGTAAACTATCGTCGGAACCATCAGGCGGCAAATGCGGTTGTTGAGAAGATTCGACAACAAGGGGGTAAGGGAGTTGCGATCGCAGCTGACATCGCAATAGAAGCCGAGGTGATCGCCCTCTTCAATGCAGTAGATCATCAGCTAGGTACAATCACAGCCCTGGTCAACAATGCAGGAATTTTAGAACAACAAACCCGCGTAGAGAATCTAGATGCCGCCCGCCTCAATCGAGTTTTGGCAACCAATGTCACCGGGGCATTTCTATGTGCCCGAGAAGCCATCAAACGCATGTCTACCAAGCGCGGTGGCCCAGGAGGGGCCATTGTCAATATCTCTTCAGTCGCCGCCCGTCTAGGGGCGGCAGGTGAATATGTAGATTACGCTGCATCTAAAGGGGCGATAGATGCTATGACCCTAGGGTTGGCTAAAGAAGTAGCCGCAGAAGGGATTCGAGTCAATGCCGTGCGTCCAGGATTTATTTATACGGACATTCATGGCGATGGTGGCGAGCCAGGACGTGTGGATCGAGTGAAAGAATTTTTACCCATGAAACGGGGTGGGAAAGCGGTGGAAGTGGCCCAGGCTATCCTGTGGCTGTTATCAAACGAAGCATCCTATACAACCGGTACGTTTATTGAAGTTGCTGGGGGAAGATAGCTCTGCCCCCTTGTAAACCTAATTTTGCTTGCTAGCAGCGGCTAAAAAGTAGCGCTTGCCATTCTGTTCCAGCACAATACCATTGTTGTCAGAATCAAGAACGTTGTGGTCAGTTAATGCTGAAAAAGGGATAAAATCGCCTTGCTCTGTCAAAATGCCCATGATTTTGCCGGAGGACGTTTTCTCTTTCTTTGGAGTTTCTGAATTAGCACCGGCTCCCTTGGCCATCAGAAGCAGTAATGCAAACGGTAGAAAAACAAGAACTGCAGGTGACATTGGCTTTTCCTCGTAAGGGTGGCAGAAAAATAACCGACGTTTATTGAAGTCTCTGTATGCTTCAATGTCCTCACTTTAAATTCCTACAAATATTTTTGAAATGATCAAATGCACCAACTTTCTGACTAAAAAGCGCGATGTAGCTTTGTAGTTTTCTGCAAAGCAATGCCGAAATTTAATACCATTGCTGGAGCCCTTTAGAATGGGTTAGCATGCTTTAGCTTTTTTCCGTTCCCTTTGTTTCTTATGCCTGCCCCATCTCCCAATGCTGATTTTCTACACACATGGCGATATGCGCTGGCACCTTACAACTTAGGCTATAAGGTCAAACTGGTCTCACAGCTAATGTATCGGGATTTTCTAGAGCGCTTAGACCCCCATGGATTGACCCCGTTTCACTATCTCGTCCTATGCTGCCTTTGGGAGGAGGATGGACTCTCAACGTCCGGCATTGCCAGCAAGCTGAAGCAATTGGGAGCCACACTTACGGGCGTTGTTGACCGCATGGAAGATCGCAATCTGGTCTATCGAGAACGCGCTGCTAACGATCGCCGGATTATTCGTATTTGGCTGACTGACGAAGGCAAAAAGTTAATGACCATTCTCCCACCCCTTGGCGCTGAAACCCTGAACAAAGCAACCCAGGGCATGTCCAAAACAGAACAGGACACCGCCTTGAGATTACTCGATCAAATCACCCAAAATTTACTCTAATCATTTATCACTCAAACCTATTGAGATCTCCAAGGTTGCTTTTTTGAAAATTACTTAATATATTGACTATTAATACATTGATCTTTTTAAAGATCGAGCGAACGCTAGTTATTTCAAAGTTTGATCGCCGCCGTTGGAGAGAACGTATGTCAAAGCTTAGTCCTAATCAAAAGAAGTGGTTACTGTCAGGCCATATCGGCTTCGCTGCCCTATGGACCGGCACTGTTTTAAGTATGTTTCTGCTGTCGCTGCAGAATACATCCAGCGTGAATGCAGATGCTATGTATAGCCTTAATGCTGCCATCAATCTATTGGATGATTGGATTGTGATTCCTGCAGCAATGGGTTCAGTGGTTACAGCTACAGCACTTTGTTGGGGAACGAACTACGGATTTACTAAATTTTATTGGGTGCTGGCAAAATGGTTGCTGACAACAGGTTTAATCCTGTTTGGAACATTTTGGCTATTTCCCTGGGGACAAGCTTCTGAAGCAATTTCCAGGCAAGAAGGATTACAAGCTTTCTCAAATGCCACCTATACATTTGACGCCATGGGAGTGCTATTGGGAACCGCAACACAAGTATTATTCCTGCTCATTATTATTGGCATCTCAGTTTTGAAACCGTGGGGTAGACGCCCTGCTGGAGAAAAAGATTAACTGTTTCTGCTTTAAAAGAAAACTCAAACCACCCAATCAAGACGCTAACTGTGCCACCATCTCAGCTCGAGATGAAACCTTTAACTTTCGAAACATCCGCTTTAATGCCTGTTTCACTGAGTTCTCCGTAATCCACAGTTCAGTACCAATTTCTTTATTAGTCATCCCTCGGGCAACCAGCTCTGCGATTTGAGCTTCCCGTGGGGTGAGGCAGTTGTTGTGAAACACAATAGGTGCGGGCTTAGCCTGTAAAACAGCCAATCGTGTAGACACATGTAAACACAGAGCACTTAAATCCGCTAGATTTTCAGTCGTAAACTTGGGGTCCTGGCGATGGCGAGTCACAGCGATGCCGCCCACCAGCTGCCCCTGGCTGACAATGGGGCCAACCATAACATGACCATGATCGGCGCGAGGGCAAATCGTTTGCCATACACCAGGGGGCAAAATCACTTCATCATGAACCGCTGCATGATTTTGCATCAAGTAGCGCAGCACAGGATTATGATCCAAGGATAAAGCCTTTTTTAGCAATGGTGGCGTACGGTCATCAAGGGTTGGCAATTGGTCTAGAAAATACAGGTTCCATCGCTTAGCTGCAAAATACTGCCCAACCTCTGCCATAAACACCTGGCTCAGCTCAGCTTCCGTCTGTGCCTGGACAATTGTCTGAAACAAGCTTTGTAGAGGAGCTTTGATGAGGGGTTCCATGGCACTCACTTTTTGCCGCTAGACAAAAGTGTACCCGATCGAGGTCTAGGCGTCAGAAAATAGCCGCCTTAGGGTAGGAGGGTAGCAAGCAAAAGAATTATGCCTTCATCCTCTTTATCTAAGACGATAGATGCGCTGCCAATGGCTGTTGACACAACTCCGAATCCAAGATTTAGTGTTGTTGGGTTTTATGTCGTAACTGTTGTGTTTAACCTCCTTTTTGGGGTGCAACTGTTGACAGCGGGTGTAGCCTATTTTGAGAATCCTAGCTGGTGGCAAGCCCATGTATGGCTGGTGAGGGGATACAGTGGTTTATCTCTGGTGCTAGTCATGTGGGCCTATGGGGCTGCTTTTTCGCGGCGTATTCGTATCCTGACAGTGAGTATGCCTATTTTATTAGGAGTTCAGTTTTTGACAATTCATTGGCATCCACCATTTTTGCCAGTGTCATTAGCCATTGTGCATCCCTTAGTTGGGTTCTTTTTGGTTTCTGTTTCCTCTACGCTGGTGCATCGGGCATGGCGAATTGTCTCACCGAGAAAAGTAGCTGAAATTTAGGCTAGATAGAAAATTGTCAGATAGTTTCTAGGAGAAAACCATGACTGATTACGCCTGTCCTGATACTCTTGTCGATACCCAATGGCTAGCCGATCACCTGGATGATCCCAACGTGCGCATTGTTGAACTTGCCATGGGCCCAGATCTGCTGGAAAACGCCCATATTCCAGGAGCTGTATTTTGGAGTATTTTTCCTGATTTAAGCCAGCCAGACATGAGTATCCAGCTGGATCAAGAAACCATTGAAAACGTACTCTCACGCTCTGGCATTAGCCCTGAGACAACAGTTGTTGCCTATGGCAGTGACATCGCCATAGGTGGCGTTGTTTTCTGGTTACTGACCCTATTCGGCCATGAAAATGTCAAGGTTTTAAACGGTGGTCATCAGAAATGGACAGCAGAATCTCGCCCAGTTACGACTGAGTTCTCTACGTTTGCACCTACTCGGTATCAGGCTAAACCCCTGAATTCTAAATTGCGTGTTTTACAAGCCGAAGTAGAAACCTCTTTAAAGGAGCCCGATCAAGTCTTGTTGGATGTGCGCACACCTGAAGAGTATCGCGGTGAGATCTTTATAATGAAGCCTCCGGAGGGGCAGGAACGGGCAGGGCATATTCCTGGGGCTGTGCATGTGGAACATACCGATACGGTTAATGATGACGGCACATTTAAATCATTTAATGATCTCAAGCATCTCTATAGCCAACGGGGCATTACACCGGATAAAGAGGTTTTTCCCTACTGTGCCATTGGTGGGCGTTCGGCGTTTATCTGGTTTGTGTTGACATACTTGTTGGGGTATCCAAATGTACGTAATTACGATGGCTCATGGAATCAGTGGAGCCGCTTGCCGGGTATGCCAACAGAGCCATAGACCCTTATGTAGACCTCTATATATCTATACTTGAGTTTGGAGATCCGATCAACGATGATCTTGCTGCCCACCGATTCGGCTGGATTCGGTGGGCAAGAGGGATGGTTCTGCACAATGGCCATGGGCTACGGTAAGGTGGCAGTATTCAGCTACCAGGCAGTTAGCCTCTAACCATGGAAGCTGGAGCTGGAGCTGAGCTGTTGCTGGTTGACTGAGCTTGATAATCGGCAATTTAGCCTAAATCCCAGAGATTGATGGAGATTTTTAAGCGATGGCCAACTACGTCTATATTGCAACCAGCCTCGACGGATTTATCGCGACACCCGACGGTGGTGTTGATTGGCTTGACGACATCCCCAATCCTGATCAGAGTGACTTTGGCTACGGTGAGTTTATCAAGCGTGTCGATGCCATTTTAATGGGACGAAACAGTTTTGAGAAGGTTCTCTCATTTGGTACTTGGCCCTATGAAAAGCTGGTTTTTGTTTTGAGTAATCGCTTAAAGCATGTTCCTGATAACTTAGTAGACAGTGTGGAAATTGTCAGTGGCAACGATCTCAAAACACTGGTTGGACAGTTGGATAAACGTGGGTACCACAATTTGTATATTGATGGCGGTCGCACCATCCAAAGTTTCCTGGCGGAGGACATGATTGATGAAATGATTATCACCAGAGTCCCTGTCTTACTAGGCGATGGCATTCCACTATTTGACAAACTTATAAATAAACTGCAATTTAGGCATAACAAGACTGAGCTATTTAACAATATGCTGGTGAAGAGTGCTTACAGTCGCATTAGAGCATGATTTTTGTAGTAAGGAGCAAGCCATAAATAACATCCAAACGTAACTGTTGAAGAGACGTTCCAGGGAACGTCTGTACATTCAAAATTTGGAAGTTAATTGATTTTGCTTTCCAAGCATATATTCGTTTTGTAAACTTGCCATCTTTTCGGGTTGAGACGAGTATTTAGGAGCGTTTCCACAAATATCTCTATTTCTGTCGAGATCGATATTTTACAACCTTTAAATTTAGAAAAAGATCCGTATAACAAACACATACACAAATTAGGTGTTGTTAGCTTGAGTGCAAATCAACAGTTTATAGCTATGGTTTTCAACCATAAAACGCTTGTCAATAGATAACTCCTTTACTTGTCAATAGATCATTCCCTTACTAAATACCTTATTATGTCAACTCTTTTTTTGAAATCGCTCTTGAGTAGTGGCATTGCTTCCATTGCTTTGCTTTCGTCTGGCCACTCTGCCCTGGCACAATCGACCGATTTTAGCCAGGCTAAACAGCTGGCAGATATTGCATTTGGCTATGCGATCGCAAACCAACCCAACAAAGCTATTCCACTGCTGGAGCAAGCCGCTACATACGCAGGAGGAGACTGCTTTGAAAGCAACGCATGGTTAAAAATCGGAGTGGGTTATCGAGCCGTAAACCAGTCCAGTAAAGCCGAAACATTTCTAACTCGGGCAGTGGAGACTGCTATCGATCACACCGAAGGAAAATGCGCCTCTAGTGGTACATCGCCCAGTGAATCACTGCTTAATCGGGCGGTTGAATATGCTGAAGCGGGCCATTTAGATCTGGCTGTGCACCTGGTTCAACAGGTGCAGGCTTGGTCACACCCCCTGGCGATGGCAGAGATTGCGGCAGAGTATGAGCGAGCCGGTCAACCGCGACAAGCGCAACAAATGATTGCCCAGGCTGTTGCTGAGATGAAGAAGTATGAAAATGAAGACTTGGTGGATGTCGTCACTGCTAACCAACTATTTTTGGCAGCAACAGGTCTGTTGATCCTTGAAGAGCAGAAAGATCTGGCAAAATTTGTCATAGAGAAAAGTGAAATACTCTCTTTCCTCGAAGATGAGGGTACCGATGTTCTTGAAGATAACTTTGAAACCTACCAGGTGCTAGATTTCGTAAGACTGTTAATCGAAATTGACAAGACGCAACAAGCACTCGCTGTTTTAGACGCAACGAGACCGACTATTCAGCCTTCGCCAAGGTTTCCTTTAGATGAGGCCCATAGCTGGATCGATTTAGCACAGTTATATAGCAGGCTGGGCAGTGATCAGGCCGAGAGTACCTGGGAAAAAGCCAGAGCAATTGTAGAGCAAATGCCTAATGCCTCTACTAAGTCATCGGCGCAGCGTGCGCTGGTACAAGCATACTCAGAGTCAGAAGACTTTGAGCGAGCCCTGGCTTTGGCAGAGACCATAGAGAATGTTAGTGCACGACAACGGGCCTATGGGGCAATTGCGGTGGCCTATGCTAAAGCTGGATTGGTGGAGGATGCCAATAGCCTTGTGGAGTCCATAGGGACGCCTGACTTTGCTAAACGAGAGGTGATCCGTACCTATTTGGAAACTGAACAGTATGCTGAGGCTGAACGCCTGGCCAAGCAATCTGACATATTAGATTTCCTGCCCCAGGTTGGCAGCGCCTATTGTAGGATGGAACTACCGGAGCGTGTGGTGCCTTTGTTTGAGTACTTGAGCGAAACAAACTCTCACCCTGTAACTTGGCTCCGTCAGTGTACGGCCACTGCATTTGCAAGACAAGGACAGTTTGATCAGGCCATGGAAGTGGCGCAGACCGTGACCGGACCGGAGACTAAGGCTGCTGTGCTGGTTGCGATCGCAGCCCAACATACCAACCCATCCAACCATTCAGCCTGGGGCCGGTTTGTACAACGGTTGCCCTATCCCCTGCGCGCCTGGTTAAGCCCTGCTGAAACCCAGGAAGCCGTTGACATACTTGACCAAGCCCTGGCTCTAATTCAAACAGATTCCTAGCTCGTAGCCAGTATGCCGACGATGACAGGTCTTTGACCGTGACAACCTTTGTCGCGTCGCTGTTCTAGCTGTACCGTAACAGTTCTTGCCCAGGTCCCCTCTAATATTATTGTCAGTCTGAAATGTTTTGAGATGTTTTGTGATTAACTGCAGTCAGGTCGTAAAGAATCCACCGACGACTTTCATGGGATTATCTTGCCTGAGCTAGAATTTCATGACGATTTATCACTGTAAAGAGGGTTTTTCATGAGTGCAGAACACGGATTGGGGACAAAGTGTCTACATGCAGGTCAAGAGCCTGATCCCACCACCATGGCTCGCGCTGTGCCCGTCTATCGCACTACCGCCTATGCCTTTCGGGATACTGAACACGCAGCTAACTTGTTTGCCCTGAAAGAACTGGGCAATATCTATACGCGGTTGATGAATCCTACCCAGGATGTTTTAGAAAAGCGGGTTGCTGCCATTGAAGGTGGAGCTGCAGCCCTGGCCGTGGCGTCTGGAACCAGCGCTATTTTTTATAGCATTATTAACATTTGCCAGGCTGGGGATGAAATTGTTTCCGCTAATACGCTGTATGGCGGGACCTACACCATGTTCAAGGACATCCTGCCCCAGTTTGGCATCAAGGTGAACTTTGTCGATCCCCGCAATCCAGAGAATTTCCGGTCCGCGATTACGGATAAGACCCAGCTGGTGTTCTGTGAAACGGTCAGTAACCCAGGGTTAGAAGTATCGGATTTAGATGCGATCGCTGCGATCGCCCATGAAAATGGCCTGCCCCTTGTTGTTGACAGTACCTTTACAACACCCTATTTAATTCGCCCCATAGAACATGGTGCCGATATTGTGATCCATTCCCTAACCAAGTGGTTAGGAGGCCACGGCACAGGCATCGGCGGCATCATGGTAGACTCCGGCAAATTTGACTGGACCTCCGGCAAGTTTCCCCTCATGAGTGAGCCAGACCCCAGCTACCACGGTTTGCGATATGCCCATGACCTGGGCCCCTTGACCCCGATCGCCTATACCCTGCGTATGCGGCTTGTGCCCCTACGTAACCTAGGAGCCTGCATTTCCCCAGATAATTCCTGGATATTCCTCCAAGGTATAGAAACCCTGCATTTACGCATGCAGCGCCATTGTGAAAATGCCATGGCCGTGGCCGAGTTTCTGCAACAGCATCCCTCTGTAGAGTGGGTGCGTTACCCTGGCCTAGAAACCGATAAAGCCCACTCCACTGCCAAACGGTATCTGAAAAATGGATTTGGAGCCATGGTTGTCTTTGGCATAAAAGGGGGAGCTGACGCAGGCAAGAAGTTCATTGAGCAGCTGACGTTATTCTCTCACCTGGCAAATGTAGGGGATGCGAAAAGTCTGGCCATTCACCCATCCACAACAACCCACTCGCAGCTGTCAGAGTCTGACCTGCAAAGTGCCGGCATCGCTCCCGAACTGATCCGTCTAGCCATTGGCATTGAAGACATCGATGACATTATTGATGACCTCAAACAAGCCCTAGCCGCATAGAGTACATGCGCCTTGATTACGAAGGTGCCATCGGACTATCCTCTCCTTCATAAGGGGAGGTGTACACACAAGTGCTCGTCAATAGCCTTTAGATTGCCTCACCCCCTCTAACTCCCCCTAAAGCCCTCCAGGCATGGGCTAAAGCCTAAGGTAAGGGGGAGGACTGGAGCTTCCCCCCTTGGTAAGGGGGGATTGAGGGGGGTAGTGCAGGAGATTGAGGTTCAACATGAGATGTGTATACACCGTAGCCCCTTACCAAGGGGGAATTAAGGGGGGTAATGCAGGAGTCTGAACTCTCTGCCGAGATATGTGTACACCGTGGCTCTTGAAGGGGGGATTAAAGGGATTAAAGGTAGGGCTGATTCATTTTTCCGTTTGCAGGAAAGCATGTAAATAAAGTAGTTTTATAAGAATGTCTTGTTTCTTCTGCGCAATCTAAACATTAGTCCCATGGCTTAACACATCAACTCTTCAAGCCTCCACCATCCCCTTTCAACTCTTCTCTCCCATCGCTTACCTAATGAGTATTGGCTCAGTCCAGACCAAGTTTTTCCACCTAGACGAACCTTTTCCTTTAGATTCAGGAGAATCTTTTGACGCCATCACCCTGGCCTATGAAACCTATGGCACCCTCAACAGCGATGCCAGTAATGCCATCCTGGTTCTACATGCCCTAACCGGTAGTCAGCATGCAGCTGGTATCAACAAAACATTACCAGGGGCGGAGTCCCTGTGGACAGATGACTGTGTTGTTGGCTGGTGGGACACCTTTATTGGCCCAGGTAAGGCCCTGGATACAAATCGTTATTTTGTTATCTGTGCTAACTATTTGGGGGGGTGCTATGGGTCAACAGGGCCACGCTCTCTTAATCCACGCACGGGTAAGCCCTACGGCAGCCAGTTTCCCCAGGTGAGTGCCTGGGATGTGATCCGCAGTCAGCTACAGTTGCTGGATTTTCTGGGTATTGACTGTTTGCATGCTGTGATTGGTGGGTCAATGGGCGGTATGCTTTCGATTTTGTTAGCCACCCGCTGCCCCCACCGGGTCAAGAATGTTTTGCCCATCGCAACCGGGTTAGAAACCACTGTGCTCCATCGGGTCCATAATTTTGAGCAGATTCTATCAATTCGTAATGATCCCAAATTTCAAGGCGGCGACTACTACGATACAGAGCCACCCAAAGAAGGGTTGTTATTAGCTCGGATTATTTCCCATAAAACCTTTGTGTCACTGGCCATAATGGAAAAACGGGCACGGCAAGAAATTACCATAGACCAGCCCATCGGGCAGTTTTACGAACTATCTAACCCGATTGAGTCCTATATGTTCCATCAGGGCAAAAAATTTGCAGAGCGATTTGATGCCAATAGCTATCTGCGCATTATGGATATGTGGCAGCGGTTTAGCCTCAATGCACAACAGCCAGCCTTATTTGAAAAATGTGCCCACCAGCAGTATCTGATTTTTAGCGTCGATTCTGATGTGTGTTTTTACCCAGAAGAACAAAAGGTCATTGTCAGGGCATTGAAAGCAGCTCAGATGAATGTAAAACACATTACAGTGCATTCTGATAAAGGCCATGATTCCTTTTTGCTAGAGCCAGATCTCTATGCACCGTATATCCGGTTTGTTTTGGATTGAGACCATGCCACATTTTTAGGGCAATAGGCTGCGAGAACCTGATCAGCTCCGTGGTCTGTACTTATAAAAATGCGTTTTCTCTAATTTGCCATAGTTGGGATCAGATGGATTATTAAAGTAATCCCAAACCCATCGTTGCACTTCAAATGCAGTAATCCTATTTTCTCCCTGGGCTTTCTGATTATGAACATCGCCAAATGCCTGGAGTAGGCTGTCGCACTTTTTAACCTTGGCAGTAACCTCCTGATGACAGTCTCTAAAGGTTAAACGATAGCGAGTATTCATGGGTGCATAGATAAATTTATGAGTCGGCTCATGCACCTTTTCCCCAGAATCATAATGGGCAATCAGCTTATTGTAGCCAACCATACCTGAGTCGTCATAGCCAGAGAACATTTGGAGAGATGTTAGTGGGTAATACTCCCGATGCTTCACCCAGATAAATGACATGGTAACAATCAGCACCGAAACTAAAATCGGATAGAAAAATATCCGCTTGGGACGTAAGGTCTCTCCTTTAGGGGAGTTACTCTGGGCAAACTTAAACCAGCCACGCCTATTCAACCAACGACGGATCGCCGTGTAATCATAAAAGATTAGCTGCACCAGAATTAAATCAAAGAAGACAATATTTTGCAGAAAGATAATGCCCACATGCATGGCAGCCATGGCAGCTGGCATGATCCAGCGGGCCCAGCGGGAGAAGAGAACTAAACCATAGGCCAGCTCACCATATATCCCCACAAAGCCCAAAAAGCCAAACACAATGTCAGGGGCATGAACCAAATGTAGGGAAATAGTCCAGTCAGTTTGCAGTGGCTCTAACGTGGTAGAGAGTAGTTTGGCCTTGAGATTCTGGGGGGCCCACCAGTAGAATCCAGAGAAGTAAATCTTACTCAGCCCAGCCTGAATATACGAAACCCCCAAAATTAGCCAACAAGCATAGCGTGCCCAAGCATAAATGGGCGCGGGTTCATCGGCGACGGGCACGGGCTCACCGCGCCGCTGTTTTAACCAGCGATCAACCGATAGCGCATCATTACACGGTGCAAAGGAGAGGACGGCCAGCAGGTAAACGGGGAGCAGCCCAGTGTGGTAAAACCAGGTGTACTGTCGTAAAATACCGCCCAAAACCAGATAGAAAAGGGCTCCCAATGGCAGTACCCAGCGAGTCTTCAAGCCAATGGTACCTAAGATCAGTACCAGGGCCGTTATCCACTCAAAAAGCTGGAGGCTGGGCTGATGGCGAGAGAACGCCTCAAATCCAGGAATATTGTAGAAATAATCCATCACCCCCATGGAATGACGAATCTCAATTGGCAGGAGGGCGCTGCTAGGCAGATCCTCCATCCACAGGGTCATGAGTACTAGCGTGCCGCAGCTAACAATGCGAATTGCGGCCAAGGATTCGGCAGTGGTTTCGGGAACAAAACGTCGGACAAACCAGGGACTGGTGACCAGCCAGGAAACGGCGGCAAATCCCAGGCAGATAAAGAAGCCATTTTCTGCCGACTGTTGCGGTGCAAACAGCCGTTCAAAGGCAACCCAGCCAACTGCACCCACCACACCTGCTAGACAAATGATTAAGCGAATGTTACGTGTGGAGATGCGCTCAAACGAAATCCGCTTGAACAGGGCAATGCCGCTGGCTGCCAAGATTGCCAGTACCCCAAAACCGGTTAGCTTACGTTTGTTCAGACGCAGATACATGCCCACGGTTTCCGGCGTACTGGGGGCCGCAATTTGAGCGATCTTGAGCCGAGGCACAGACAATACATCCCAGTTCTCACCGCCGTCAGTGGATCGATAGATGGCGGTGTCAACGGCCCCAAAACCAAAGATGGTGTTATCTTCTGCATAGTTTGGAGAAAACTGAAGCGCCCGACCCGCACAGGGAACATGGGTATATCGTGAGAACGCCAGATTGGGATCGCCGATGGCCTTAAATGAATTGCCGCCATCTTCACTTTTGAAGAGACCCCGTCCGCGAACGCTAGCGATCACAGTTTTATCGTTGACGTAATTGGGGGAGATATCCACCGCTTCGATAAAGGGATTGGCTCCATAGCCTTTACCGTCTAGATGTTCCCAAGTTTTGCCTCCGTCTTCAGTGCGATATAGGCCCTTGCCTGAGGCCACAAATAGGGTCTGATCGCTAGCAACGTTAGGAGAAACAGCTATCTGTGCAAACGGTAGCTCTTCTAAATCAGTATTCTCTGTTAACAGCGACCACTTCTGACCGGCATTCTCACTTTTATAAACACCGCGAATTCCCGTGTTAAAAAGGGTCTGATCATTGGCAAAGTCAGGTGAGATCACCAGGGATGGGGAATCATTGCCCAGTTGCTTGTCTAGCTGGCCGACACGTTCATAGGTTTTACCGGCATCTTGAGACCGAAAAACAAGTCCCTTCTGGTTGGTACTAAAGACCGTTTGATCCGCCTTAAAGTTGGGGGAAACGCCCAAACTGACACCTCGGACTTCCTGACTTAATGGATGCACAGACCAGTTCTGACCACCGTTGGCTGACCGTAGAATTTTAGTGTAGAGAATCGATGAAAAGAGGGTTTGATCGTCGGCGTAGTTACTAGAAAGGGCAATGTCAAAAAAGCGGCGGGGATCTTGCTCACTAGTGGCTGCATCCAAGGGCTTAAAGCTATTGGTAAATAGAGGCAGGTGTAGTCCCTCGTTAATGCTTTGCCAGGTGTTACCGGCATCATTACTGATGTAAAGTTCACCCACGTAGGTTGCGATCGCAACCGTCTGATCCTCAGCAAATGTGGGTGATACCGCCATACTGACTACAGTGCCCAAGGACAGCACCTCTAGCTGCTCCCAATGCTGGCCATTATCTTGACTGCGAAATAGTCCATCAAACCCGCCCAAAAACAACGTGCTGTCTTTGGCATAGCCAGGGGAAACAGCCAACTCCTCAAAATGAGGCACCTCCATGTCGTCGGCTTGCTGATCCCGAGTCAATCCCTGGGCCAGGGTAATCCACACCTTCTCTGTAGGATCCCACTGCCACGTACCCGCTTCCCATGTGGATAGCCATAGGTTGCCGTCAGGAGTAAACGCCAGATCCTGAGTGCGCAGATCCAAGAGGCCATCACTTACAGGAGAAAAAGACTTGGCATTATCAGTGGATTGATAAACACCGTCTGACTCAGTACCAACGTAAATGACTGATGGGCTAGCGGCAATTGCTTCAACAATACCGGTGTCTGGTATTTGAGTGAGCGTTGTCCAGGTAACGCCATTGTCTTCCGAGCGCCAAATCTGCCCCTGATCATCCCCAAGCAGCAGGAATTGATTCTCTGGATCAAACGCCAATTCAGTGGCTGCAACATTGGCCAATACCATCGACCACTGCTCTCCACCATTGTCTGTGCGGTAGAGACGACCATCATGACTTTGAGTAAAAGCTAGCTGGGCATTCACAGGAGACGCCTCAACCCACTGTAAATCCAGATCATCTAGACCTGCATTAAAGGGTTTCCACGTATTACCACCATCCTTGGAACCATAGATGCCATCTCCAGCTGTTGTCAGGTAGAGAGTTGACTGGTCGCCAGGGGCAATGGCCAGGGCCACTAAAGCCTCATGATTATCCAGACCATTATTCAAACGAAACCAGGTCTCACCCTGATCTTTGGACCGCAGTAGATTTTTACGAACCAGCGCATAGACCGTACTGTCTTGCTCATAGTTGGGCGAAACAACGACCTGTGGAACAACATCATGGGGCCGATGGGCATACGCTGGTGGCACCCCCATGTTCCACGCCACCAGAATTATCAGGAGGCAGAATATCCAAGAAAACAGAGCTTTTGAAAGCGTAGAGGACCAGCGAGTAATCATCTCTTTCATTACAAACCTCGTTATCGAGAACCCCATCACATTCAAGTCAGAATCTATATCAAGCAACTACGAGAAACCTCAAACGGTTAAATAACTGTCAAGACCCAAAAGTATGACCTTCTAACCAGGAGGTCGATACTAGCTATAAAACTTTATCTAACAGCTTTACTCAACTCTGTAGAGGCTCAGCACCATAGATTCACCGCTAAACGACCAGTCAGGACTTCTACGTCAGATATCTGTGGACTATCTGCGAGTAATATCCAGAACAGAGTAAACTTTATAAAGATGTAAAAGTACTCATAAAGTACTTACGATGAAGGATACTGCCTACTGAGATGATGGAAACTAATGAGTGGGTGTATTCACGTAAAATTCATATTACACACAAGATCTACGTAAATTCTCTACCCCCACCTCACAAGTTGAATAAGATTTAAACATTTGTAACGATGTAGTACAACAGGAATATCAGTAAACAGGGTGAAGCAGGAAAGGGTCATCATGATGGAACATGTCACAATCTAGTCAAAGTGACTAACAATCTGACATAACCTTGTTCTCGGTATATTTCAACTCCAGTGTTAATTGCAGCAAGATAATGGTGAGGTATTGCCACGCAGATTGATAGTGGGAGACTTCATTGAGACAAGATTAATCGAATGCATTTTCCAGTTTGTTGATCCTCCGAGCGCACTTGACATGCTAAAAATTGATCGGTTGTGAGGCAAAGGCTACCCGCGCTGCGGATGATGGGCAACGTTAGCTACGAAGGGACTTGTGGTGCACATGCATAGTGCAGGAAATCACACCTAGGGTTTCAGTATTTTTGCTTGGTTGTAGAGATGGTTTATCAGGAACTCACAATTGCTGATGGTTGTTATTCAGTCAAAGTACGAATTCCGATTATGATTCTAACCTATATTGTAGGTATAACCCAGAAAATATCTAAATATTAGGCATATAACAACCTGTCATGAGATGTAAGATTCAATCGTTTCTAGCCCTTGGCTTTGAGGAAGTTTCTGTTTCAGAAAAAAAAACACGAGAACTCCGAGAAGACATTGGATTTTACAGCACCATTATCCATACTCTACCTGATCTCATATGGTTGAAAGATTCTGATGGCAGGTATCTAGCCTGCAATCATCGTTTCGAAGATTTTTTCGGAGCCTCTGAACAAGAGATACTTGATAAAACCGATTACGATTTTGTGAATACTAAGTTGGCAGACTTATTGCGAGAGTACGACAAAGAAGTATTGCTGACAGGCTCCTCATCCATAAACGAAGAATGGATGACCTTTGCCAATGATGGACACCGCGAGCTTCTGGAAATAAGAAGGCTTCCCATGTATGACAACAATGGGGACCTGATCGGCGTACTAGGTATTGGACGCAATATTACTGCCCGTAGAGAATCAGAGGAAAAACTTCAGAAAAGTGAGGAGCGGTTTGCCCTGGCTATGCGCGGAGCCAACGATGGGCTTTGGGATTGGAACTTAGAAACAAATGAAGTCTATTATTCACCACGCTGGAAAAGCATGCTGGGTTATCAAAATGATGAACTGACCAATGATTTAAATGCTTGGCAAAACCTGGTTCATCCAGATGATAAAGACAGGGTTTTGACAATGGTTCAAGATTACTTAGTCGGTAAAGTTGATTCATTTGATGTTGAAATGCGTATGCAGCATAAAGCAGGGCATGAAATTTTTGTGCTATCCCGTGCATTTCTGGTACATCGTAGTTCTGATGGAAAAGCAGTTCGCCTGGTGGGCACCCACGTTGATATAACAACCCGAAAGAAAACAGAAGTATTTGATGACAAAAATGCCGAAATTCTGGAGATGATCGCCACCGGAAAACCCGCATCAGAGATCTATCCAGAAATCGCATTAATGTATGAAGCACGTCATCCTGGATTACGCTGCTCAATGCTTGAATTACAAGATGGTCGACTCATGCATGGAGGAGCCCCAAGTCTGCCAAAGGAATACTGCGACGCAGTTCACGGTCTAAAAAACGGTCCTAATGTAGGCTCGTGTGGCACATCGACCTATACCGGCAAGCGTGTTCTTGTTGAGAATATTGAAACAGATCCAAAATGGGCTGAAATCAAACATGTGGCTCTTCCCCATGGCATGCGTTGCTGTTGGTCTGAACCGATTAAAAATTCCTCAGGCATGGTATTAGGAGCATTTGGCATGTATTATGACTATCCCGCGCTGCCCAATGAAGAGGAGTCAAACGATCTTAAGTCTGCAGCAAGGCTAGCTGGGATTGTTATGGAGCGGGACCAAGCTCAGAAGCGTATACGAGAATTAGCGTATACTGATGAACTCACAGGGCTTGCCAGTCGTGCTAGCTTCTATCAAAATCTTGAAGCATCGATCCAACGTTCTGATAGAAATATCTCTCGTCTGGGTCTTCTATATATCGACTTAGATAATTTTAAGAGTGTGAATGACAGTTTAGGGCATGATGCTGGCGACCTACTGCTGCAGGAAATTGCCAAACGACTGCAAGCGGTCATCCGTGAAATTGATTTTGTTGCACGCCTTGGTGGTGATGAATTCTGTATTCTTGTGCATGATGTAGATGATGATTATGCTGCTGCCCATATGGCTCAACGTTGCCTTGAAGTGATCTCAAAGCCAGTCGAGCTATCGGCTAGGAAATTCACTCCGGCTTGCAGTATTGGAATTGCTCACTACCCTAATGATGGAAAAGACCTCTCAACCTTAATAAAAGCAGCTGATACTTCACTTTATGCTGCAAAGGAACGTGGAAAAAATCAGTATGCGTTCTATAAGTCTAAGCTGACTCAAAAAGCAGAGTATCAGTTTCGCGTGGAACAAAATTTAAGGGAGGCAGTCGAAAAACAGCAGTTGTCACTGGTTTATCAACCTCAGATTCAGATACTCACTGGCAACATTATTGGTGTTGAAGCATTATCACGCTGGAATCATCCACAATTAGGTCAGATTTCGCCCATCGAATTTATTGCCACAGCCGAAAGAATAGGCATGATTAAGCCCCTGACCGAATGGGTTTTGACAACAGCTTGCAATCAAGCAGTTGCCTGGAAGAAGGCAGGTTTGCCAGCCATTCGCATGGCAGTTAATATTTCTCCCATCCATTTTCTTGATAAGGATTTTGTGTCATTAATTAAGCGTGTTATTGATGAGACAGGAATGGTACCATCGGAACTAGAACTGGAGGTTACTGAGAGTGTTGTGCAGACGGATCAGCAGAATCTCTCAATTTTTCGAGAGTTGAAAGATCTAGGTGTACTACTGGCAATCGATGATTTTGGGACGGGGTATTCATCCTTTGCCTCTCTCAAACACCTGACGGTTGATTGTCTGAAAATTGATAAATATTTCATTAATGATATGCTGATCAATAATAAATCAAGGGTCTTGATTGGCTCTATGATAGAAATGTGCCGCAACCTAGAACATAAGATTATTGTCGAAGGTGTGGAGACTGCGGAGCAATATTATACACTTCAAAAATTTGGTTGTGAGACTGCACAAGGTTATCTGTTTAGCAAACCCGTCAGTTCCGCTGAAATATCAAAACTTCTGAATCGTAATATTCTTAATGGAAGTAGTATGTGGCCTGATGCCATCACCCCTTGACGACTTAGCAATGACTGCAAAGAAATAATTGGCAATGCTCCCGACTGTAATGGTCTAACTCCTTTTCCAGAGTTCTATAGAAAATATAGTGTTGCTGATCTTCGGAAGGATTTAATTTGGAAAATACCAGTGTAGGACAATCTTGTTAGATCGATCTTGTTAGATCGATTCATCCCCTAAATCAACAACGGCAACAATACAAAGACACCTTGATAGTCCATGGCAAGACGTTCTAAGCAGGTCATGGATAATAACTCAATGCATAAACTTTTTGTATTATGCATACTACACAATGTATCTGAAATGGATTTGTGTATTTTTGTAATTGCCTTTCTTTTCTAATACTCCAATGCTGTGGGTCGACGACAAGGGCTTCCCGGAATTTGAAAGGTATGAATCATGACTGAATAAAGCATTGCACTTTGCGGCGATTGCTTACCTGAAGCATCTACCTTTCAATGGCATGCTAAGTTTCAAAGTAGCACGGTTGTGAGTACGGTCTTGTATGGTTATTCGGCTTTCTTTAAAGAAGGCCGAACAATTTCAACGTGTACTATATATAGTACATTTACGTACACAGGCCCCATGAGATTCATCCTTTCCGCATTAATCGCCTCGCAGTTGCTTCCGGGGATTGCGATCGCGCAGAACCAGCCCCAACTCCAGCCGGATCAACAGCAACCAGAATGCGATCCGCACTACTCCGGTGCCTGCATCCCGGTTTACGAGACGAGGGCGGATGACGTTGATTGCGGGGAGATCGAAGACAGAAACTTTACCGTGGTGACCATCGGCGAGGACCCGCATCGATTGGACGGCGATAAGGATGGGGTGGCGTGTGAGGGGTAGAAGGTTAGATGCGAAAACGAGGATGAAGGGCCGCATTAGCCATGCAATGTAGGCGCAAATCCTGAGCAATAGTACCCTCTTGGGTACTACACAACCCAATCAGGTCTGGGAAAATGGTTCCACTGCAGGGTAATGAATCATGGGGCCTCTATCAAAATACTGGGTAATTTTGAGAATCGATCCTGGTGGTGAAGGACGTGGATATAAGGAACAGGTGCTGCCTCTAGCGTCTGAGTTCTTCCAAGCGGAGCTTGCTGACCTGTTCGAATCGGCGGTGCCAGCTGACCGATCCGTGCGAACGAGTGCGTCAGTTCAGGTGCTGGCTGATGCGCCAGTGCAGGTGAGAGCGCAACCCCTGGTTCAAAAACATCGCACTATTCAGACGTTACTCCATCGCCAATTTACAACCCAGTCCTCTGCCGTATCCCTACAGAATCGAGCCAAAGCTGGCCTGTGCCTGCGGGGATATGTCTCCTATGCCATTGTGGCGGAGTGCAAAATTCTAGCCAGCAAGTTTGCTGCCACAGGACAACTCTCCCATAAGGATCTGCTGCCCTACGTTCTCGATGATGATGGGGAGATCCAAATTGTGCTAGACCAAGACCCGAAACATCAACTGGTGCTCAACGGTAGCGGTAAGCCCCAGCCCTCTGCTTATCAGAGATTTTCAGTCGAAGCCCTGCGCAAGTTTAATCCCAATGGTCAACGGGTCGCTAGCTTAGACAACTGGATTCACCTGCAAGTTCGTCAAAATCAAGACCTGAAGACTGTGTTGTCAGAGCGAGGATTTTACAAATTAACTGACTGGGCATTACTCAATCGAGCCCGCCAACCCCAGTTAGAGAGTTTTTCCCCACACCAACGCCACATTATCAATGCTTTTCATGCTGTCTACCGTCGCGATCGACGCCAGCAACGACACAATCATAAATCTTGCCCAGCCCCAACCCCGACCCAACTCAACGAAATGCAACAACAGTTGCAAGCCCAGGGAATCACCATTAACCTATCGAAGCTGATTACAGAACTTAGGCAGATTGCCCAGACCCTGCGTCAGTATGCCATCTGGAGTAAAAACGGTGCACCTCAATCAGAATCGTTAGAGGCCGCCGATCCGTATTCTGGTCTGCAAAGAGAGTTTCGTGATCCTCATTCAACAAACGATCTTGACCATATCGCTCAGCAAGAACTGAGGGAATTCTGTGCTCAGCAACTGATCGAATGTTTGGACTGGGCCATCAATCAAGGCATTCGTGAGCATATTCAAAGTTTGCATCAGCGGCCAAGGTACACCATATTTGCATCCAAGGTGACTGCCATCTTAAAGCTGGTTTACTGTCAGGGACAATCTCAAAGTAAAGTTGCAGATCTATTAGGCATGAAAAATCAATCACAAGTAAGCCGTGTTCTCAATCCCACCACACTGCTCAATCGCGTGCGTTATTGGACTGTGGATCATTTCTTTAAAGTACTTTCGACAAAGGTCAGTAGTCTAAATCTGGCAGCCCTATCGACAGATCCAGACTACTTGCAGAATTTAATGCAGCACATCGAAGCCTTTGTCGATGCAGAAGCGTTCCAAGTAGCGATTGCAGAAATCAAAACGGCCAAAAACCGTTCAATGAATAGTCTGTACGCTCAACGGTTGCGTCACTACCTAGAAAACTAGCAAGGAGTTCAGAAGATGCCGTGTTCTTCGATTGATTTTAATGACTTGAGGCTGGTAGCACCGGAAGTCATTGACCTGGAGCCAGATTATTTTAATCGGGCCGTTCATGTGAGCGACCAGGTCCTTGGAGAAAGCTGTCAGTGGCAAACCTATTTGAATGCTCTAGGACTCCAAGGATTTATCCAATGGATTGCTGAGCAAGAGTCAAGTATTGTTGTCAATCAGGAAAACTGTTCTCTTTTACAACCCGAGTATGCTGGTGCGATCGCAGCTGTTTGTAATCTGAGGATCGGTGGCTTCAAACTGTGCTTACTTGCCGCTGAGAATTTATTGAACGAGACGATCTCAATACCTGCAGCAGCGATCGATTTGCCTGAATTCTCAGCCCATTTCTATGTCCTCACTGAGGTTCAAGAAGAGCAAAAACAAGTTGTTGTGCGAGGCTATGGTCGTTATGATCAACTTGTGAGCTACCGACACCTTATTAATTTATCGGCTGACAAGCGCTGGAATTATGCCTTTCCCTTATTTCTGTTTGATACAGAACCCAATCACCTGTTGTTTAATGTACGCCTTCTAGATCCTACGGCGATGGCATTGTCAGGTGTGCTCCCCAAGCCCCCCTTACCCACCATCACCCAGATCGATCTCAACACTATTCTGTCCCAACCCCATTCATCTCAACAATGCCTCTGGCAACTCCTCCCCTGGGCAAAAGGCGCTTCACTTCTACAAAGACCTGAGTTGCTAAGAATGCTCCACCAATGGCAACAATCTCCAGAACAACCAACATCCCAACGTATCCACATCACCGAAATCTTTACCCTTTTGACCCAGCAGACGATTAACACGGCCCAATGGCTGAGTGCAGAGTTTGACGAATTATCCCAGAGCCTGGGTTGGTTCTCTAACCAAGTGTTAGCAGCAGCACCTGAGTTTCGCTCAGCCGATAGATTTAAGGTGGCCATAGATGAACTCAGATATCAAGGTATGGAGATGCCGTCTGAGTTGCGGCCTATGTTCCAAACGGTTGAATGTGACGGTGATCTCTTGCAGCTGTGTGCAGCGACTTGGGCATCAGTCACCCCCGATCCAAGTCCACACTGGACCTTATTATTAATTTTGCGAAACCAAATGGGGGATTTTTTGCCCGATGGCCTCAAGCTCCGCGTTGCCGATCTGACAGGGACCCTGGGTGAAGAAGAAGATGCCCTAGATACTGAGTTTGTCTACGTTCGGGTGAATGCTACCCAAAACACAAAACTTGTGGCAACGATTGTTTCACCGACCGGGCAAATATTGCCAGCAGAGTCCTATAGTTTTGATACCACTGCCATTGCCATAGAATAATAAGTAAAAACGATAAGTGACTTATTTTAAGAAGCTTACTGTTTTGCGACTCTTTCCTGGATTGACCCTTGATAGAGCATGCTGGCAGATTGATAACGTCTATGTTTATTCCTGGTTTATTCCTGAATTTCTCACCTAAAGTGAAATGCGTACAGCGTTTGAATTAAAGATCTGGCATCGGCAAGATAAACAATCTTGTACTTTTCTATTGCTGTGGGATAATCGCAAAAAACACCTCAACGCTAGTCTGCCCTCCTCTAAAGATATCGAAAAATGTTATCAGCGATGGCGACGCTGGTACTACAGATTTTATCAGTTAACGTCCCCACCCCACCCCAGCAATAGTGGTCGCATTAATCCAGGTTCAGGTGATCTAGCCCATGACCTGATGGCAGCAGAAAAAGAATTAGTTCAAGCGCTTCAACGCTGGTTAGGCGCGGTGGAATTACGCGCTATTCAGCAGCAGATTCGAGATGAGGTAATACGACTGACGCCCGCCCATCCAAAATCCGAAAAAGCAGTCTTGGAACAGTCGGGCGTGGATATTTTCCTGGCCTGTGAATCTGATGAGATGGCTAGGCTGCCTTGGGAGGCATGGGCATGGGCATTGGGTTCTGAGATTATTCGCCCTGGCTCACTGCGCATCATCCGTACAGTCATGGATGAGCCTGGCGGCAGTTGGGTGAAACCATCACGATTGGGTAAGCCTCGTATCCTCACTGTTTTAGGCGATGATCCTGGGTTGCCATTGCAGGAGGACTGGAAGGCAGTGCGATCGCTTGCACCCATTGCCACTATCGAACGATTTCTCTGGCAACCCAAGGATAGTGCTACCAAAATTAAAGAAAACTTTGCCGCTAAAATCTGTGAGAACCGCGGCTGGGATATCTTATTCTTTGCTGGTCACAGTCATGAAACCACTGTGACTGGGGGACGTATAGCCATTGCTCCCAATATTTCTTTATCCATTAGTGAAATTGAAGAATACTTGACTCAAGCAAGGGAAAATGGGCTACAGCTAGCGATTTTTAACTCTTGTAGCGGTCTGAGCATTGCTGATTCCTTGGTTGCATTGGGACTGCAAGTCGTCGTGATGCGCGAACCCATCCGTAACGATGTAGCCCAAAGTTTCCTCAAACCTCTCTGTCAAGAGTTAGCAGCCCACAGTGATATTCATAGGGCGCTGCTAACCGCTAGTCATCATCTTCAATCAGCTGAAAAATTTGCCTATCCTTCTACTTATCTGATTCCATCATTATTTGGTGTTTCTGGAGTAGAGGCCTATCGCATTGAGCCGTTTGGTTGGAAACGTCAACTTCAGCAATGGTTACCCACAAAGCAAGAAGCTCTCCTAATTGCAACCGCCATATTTCTGAGTTCCGTATCTTCTATTCAGTCAGACCTTCTGGATAGACGGCTGTGGATGCAGTCGATGTACCGAGAGCGCACCAGTCAAACTGAAAAGAATGACGCTCCGCCTATACTCCTGATTGCCATTGATCAAGAATCTATTAATAGGGCTGATAAAGAAATAGACGGTTTTCAACTTCATCCAATGGATCGTGAATACCTTGCTCAATTAATTCAGCAGTTATCAGGCTCATCTATCCAAGTAATTGGTATCGATTATCTTCTAGATACACAGGAACCCAGAGAAGACAAATTGGTGGATAGTATCCATCAAGCAATAGTGCACCATAATACTTGGTTTGTATTTGCAACTAGAGAACGAGATTCCCTGCGGCCACGTGACAGTATCGCAGACCCTCGGTGGAGCTTACATGGTGATGCCTATGCTCGATACTGGCAAGTTAAGCTGCCTGATGATGAAACCTGCGCTCAAACATGCCCTTTTGCCTATACGTTGGCACTCGTCGATACGTTAAGTGAAAACTCTCAACTTAATCCTCCCCAACCTAATTTAGAGAATAAAGCTGATTTGCAGCAACAAATACATGATTTTCTTGATACAGCCAAGAACGATGAACCTAGTGACATCAGTGCTTTTTTAAAAATAGTTCGTTCACCCTTCAATTTACCGCTGATTATTGACTACTCCATTTCACCAGATCAGATTTACCAGTTGATTCCGGCTTGGAAGTTTTTGACCTATTCAGAAAACCCAAAAACGTTCAACCCAAAAATTGCAATTATCGCGTCTGGTGGATATGTGGATGCTAGCGATAACCATCCTCCATTACCGGCTCTGACCTACTGGTGTAACTCAAAATATCGAGAAGCAGATATCCAGAGTGATTGCCCTAAATCATTTACTGGTGGCGAACTTCATGCCTACACAACTCACCATTTATTGTCATCCTATCAAGTAGCTCGTATCCCAGACTTATGGATGATTCTTATGGCATCACTACTAGGAAAATGGGCAACCCTAACGTTAACTCAACAGCAAGCCCATCAACGTCAAAAATGGCTATTTGCATTATCAATCACGACAGGGCTTTATGGATTTTGGGGATTACAGGCTTATATCTGGGCTAATGTTTTGATTCCTCTATTATTTCCATCAAGTGTATTTTGGATTTATGTCGTTGGGATTACTCAGAAAAAGTAACCTAAGTCCCCTTAACAATATGCTACTTTTTACTACTTTCTAGGGGGCAAACTGCATAAGCATTATCTGCCCACACTTATATGATTGTAGTAGTATTCCGGCTATTCCTTATTCTCAATCATCAATCTATTCTGTGAGTTCCTTGGGAGGGAATTAGAAAATGTCTCAGTCCTTAATGAATCAAAGATCTCAAGATGATGATCATGATGGTGAAAAGCCATGGGTCACTCGAAACACAAAACCCAATGACTCTGTTGATGGCTCAGAGGGGAAGCGAAGATCCCATGACAATGATCGTGATGGGGAGAAGCCATGGGTCCCTCGAAACAGAAAGTCCAATGACCCTGTTGATGGATCAAAGGATAAGCAAAGGATGTTTAAACTACCAATCTTTAAAGACGACGAAGATGTATGGGTTACTCGATTAGTTGCTGAACAGTTTGTGGATGACTTAGGCAAAGGTAATTACACGAGAGCCTGGAAAAACTTAGTGTCCTCTAAAGAAAGTGAGTTCTCTTCAGACATACTTAAGGAACAATGGGAAGAGCACACTAAAAACAAAGGTCGGTTCAAACAGAGAATTGGGTCAAAACTCGTGGGTCAAACTGTTAACGGAAAAATTGTGCATGTTACCATTAAGTTTGAAAATCCTGATAATGAGATGGATTTCATCGTAACGATTAGCAAGAACATGGATGAAGGATACAATAGAGTCTTCGAATGGGATTTCAAAATGTAGTCTTCTTAGAATGTTCTGCTGGAGAAATGTAGCCTTAAACTCTGTAGCTGGAATCTTGCCAACCATTACTCTTTAAGGCTTATTTACTTTAAAAAAGTATACACAAGACTTCTCTTAAGTTAGTTGGGGGATAAACGGTTGTGTATGCTTTTTTGATCGTTTATTCAATCCCTCCTTATGGGAGGGACTATACCTATGGGAGGGAGCTTGAAACCGAAGAAATATAGCTTGACGCACATAGTTCAGGCCTGGCTAACTGCATAACCTCAAAATCCGTACATCTACTGATATATGGAGCTGTGATGTAGCAGCTGTGCGGATATAAACAGAGGGTCTGCTAGATGGATACTTTCATAGAAGCACTTAAAAATCTGAAAGCTCACGGTGGCCATTTCAATAGTATTTTGGTGAAGGGAGTGCTTGAAGGGCTTATGGATGGCGTTTTGATTTTGACTCAGCAGAGCAAATTTCTCCATGTCAACAGCAATGCTCAAAAAATTATCGAGAGGTTGACTCAGACTCAAAATCAATTTCAAATCCTGGGGCAAGAACTGCGACGGATCTATCAGGCTATCGTTGATGGTTATGAGTTATATCCTGACAACCCTGTGGTAATTGAATCTGAAATTAGGGATGGGGATGACAATATTCTACGGATTCGAGCGCGACTCTTGCAGTTAGATGCCTATGAACAACCTCTGGTTTTGATTGTCTTAGAAGACCAAAATCATTCTATCCATAGTCTGGCAACTACTGAGTCAAAAAAGTATGGTTTAACACCTCGCGAAACTGAGATTTGGTTGCTTAGGCGCGCCAACCGTAGCTATAAAGAGATTGCAGCTGAGCTATACATTAGTCTCAACACGGTTAAAAAGCATGTGAAAAGCATCCGCAGCAAACTCAAGTTTTATCAATTTCAACAAGATTCAATAGCGAGCTAGTAGTACGATGTTGACACCAGTCAGTTGTTGAGGAGATTTATCAGTAATTGGTTAGCATTTAGATATCTAGCATTTAGATAATAGTTTTGCCTCCGTCTGCCACAATGGCAGCACCATGAACAAAGTCGGCATCGCTGGTGGCTAAAAATAAGGCGACACGGGCAATATCGCTGGGTTTACCCAATCGTCCGGCAGGAATTGTAGCGATGGTGGCTTTCTCTTCGGCAGCAGGATCGTGACCCAAATTAAACTCCGTATGGATCATGGGTGTGTCAATGGGACCAGGACAAATAGCATTAACGCGAATATTCTGAGCTGCCCACTCGGTGGATAGTGCTCGGGTTAAGGCGAGCACACCACCTTTGGTGGCACAGTAGCCGCTATAGAGAGGTTGACCCACTAAACTTAGCTCTGATGCTATGTTAATGATGATTCCTCCATCTTGAGTCAACATTTGAGTGATGGCATGTTTGCAGCCAAAGAAGACACCTTTGAGGTTGACCCCCAAGAGTTTGTCTAGGTCGTCTTCGGTGGTTTCTGTAATGGGTTTTAGCATAGAGATGCCTGCATTATTGAAGAGAATGTCGAGACGACCAAAATTCTGAACTGTTGCTGCGATCGCACCCATCACCTGCTCTTCGTCACTGACGTCTACCCCCAGCCCCAGGCATTTACCCCCAGCTGTTTCAATCACTTCCTGCGTTGTCTGGGCTGCATCTGCATTCACATCAACCGCCACAACAGTGGCACCTTCACGAGCAAAACATTCAGCAGTGGCACGACCAATCCCAGACCCAGCACCGGTAATCAAACTTACCTTTTTATACAGTCGCATGTACTCGCCCCTTCTTATGCTCTGTCCAGGTAAATTTTAAGACAGATGCGGTACGTAGGCTGGCAAGCTTAAACATCAGTGATTACTCACTGATGTTTTGACGATGATCTAACGTTAGGGCGTTGCTGAGTCTCAGTCGGGTGTGGTCTTGAAGAGGGGCGGATTAAATCTCATGCTTCGATTGAGTCATGGGGTAAATCAGCAATGGCAACAATGGAAAACTTAACATTTGGGATATGAAATGTCCTACGGCGAGGCATGGCAGACGCCGTGTGGTGAGTCGCCACCCACCCCATCAAGGCTCAAATGTCTGTTGTTCAGGAGACGAGCGAATACCTAAGCTTGTTTGTCGGATTCCACCAGTGCATCTGGACAATAGTCGGCTAAGAAGGGAGTGCGATAGCCATCCTGAGACCACAATATGGGGTAATGGCTTTCGTCAAGGTCTAAACTTCCTTGCTGACGGTAGCGTTCAAAAATATAGCCATCTCCCATGCCAGGTAGTTGAAACCGGGCATGACCGGCTAGAGAACTGATGGCCAGACTGCGGCGTGTTTTGCTGCCGCTACGGTTTTGACCCGATCCACGCCACAGATTGCCGTGGAGAAAGAGGGCACTGCCAGGGGGTAAAACAATGGGAACAATCTGGGGGGATTCTACACCTGCTTGTTTTGCAGCTTGCCAAAGGGGCTCGCGATAATCCTCACGGGGAGCGTGGAGAACGCGGATCTTATCGGTGCAGTTCCAAAAATGGGAACCAGGCACAATTTCTAACGAGCCGGTTTCCATGGCAACATCGCTTAAGGCGATCCAACAGGTAACGGTAGCTGGTGGAGCAATGGCTGTGGTGTAGGTATTATTGCGATGGAAATAAACTTCGGGAGCATTGGGAGGCTTGATCCAGCAGGTATCAAGGCCATAGCGGGCCGAGGTCCAACCCATGAGGGAGGCGTTGAGTTGGGCAATTTTGGCAGATAGGGTAAAGCTGGCAAGGGTGCGATCGCAACGCCATAAGCCAGTCATCTGCTGGGTCGCATTGGGCTGGCTTACTCCCGGACGACCATACCATTCGTCAGGAGAAGCTCCGGTCTCAAACTGAGTGTTAAAAAGAGAATCGAACCGTTCAACAATTGTTGCAATTTGTTTAGCAGTCAATAGATTATCTAAGATAAAATATCCCTGCTGATGAAATTGTTTGATCTGAGTAGGCGTAATTTCTAATGGAGAGAGTAATTGCCCTAGGGCATCTGGATTTAGGGTTGCAGACTGCATAGCTAATAATTCTCTAAAAACGGAGTGTGATAACCATCCTCATACCAATTAATTGAGAGAACTGAAAAGACGTTGCATGCAACGTCTGTGCATCCAATAGTGGAGCCTAACTAATTTTGGTTCCTTAGTAGTTCAGGGACCTTTGGTCAGTGAGGTCTTTCCCTAAAAGTAGGGATTACCTATGCTATCGACGTATGATGTCCAGAGTATGCAACGCAAGGTCTGGGGAAGCTGTATTCATTATTACTGAAATAATACTGAAATGCTCAAAGATGAATAACGTTCAAAGATTCAATGGTAACAACAGATACAGATCTCTCTGGTACGACCAAACTCCCCTACAGGTAAATGCTGAGTGTATGGATACCTGTAGGAGGTGCATTATTGTTTAGGATGGTGCAGCAAACGGCTGTTGGTGCAGTCTCTCCTTTGGAGATAGACATTAGTGGCTTGCTATATATCGCTTATGATGGCTGACGGTAGTCTGCTCAGAGGTTTGATGGGGTTGGATCAAGCCATAGCCACCATGATTTCGTTCATAGAGCACGTTAATCTCTCCAGTGCTTAAATTGTGGAACATATAAAAGTCATGATCAATGAGTTCTAGCTGTTCCAAAGCCGCCTGAATTGACATGGGGGGCATGGCAAAGAATTTATTTCGCACAACCATGGGAGGCAGCGTGGGGCTTTGTTCGTTGATAATGGTTGTAGGGTTGATAGATGGCTCAAGACCATCATCTTGAACAGTGGAAACGGGAATTCGCTGCTGTTGCTTCTCCTTATATTTTTTCAATTGTCGAGTGATTTTATCGGTTACTAAATCAATAGCGGTGTAAAGATCGCTATGTTTTTTAACGGCCCGTATAACTGTCCCCTTTGCAAAAAGGGTGACCTCGGCTGTCTGTTGATCTTGCTTTCGGGCACTATTGTGAACAGATAAAGTGATATCAATCTTGGTCAACAACCCCTCAAAATGATGCACAGCCTTGTTGATTTTTTGATGGGCATAGTCATGGATGGCATTAGTAATATCAACGTTTTTACCTTGGATAACTGTTTGCATTTGATAAGTCTCCTTTGCAGTGATTGTTGGAGATGGAGATGTTATACCAGTTCTCAGTTTTGAGCTTTAAATTCTGAGGTATGGAAACCGCCTGTGCAAAGGCGTTTTGGCTTGAGATTTGTAGCTACAGTTTCAGGAATTGGTATTAGTTACTCATTGTACTATTAGGATGACTGAAGAATATTGTTCTAGTTGATAAAAAGATTGTTTCACTTTTGGAGCCATGTCTGGCTCACAAAAGTCCTCTGGCGCTGCTAAAGCAGTATCGACAATGCGATGCCAGTATTGTCCCTCAAGCAGAGGGGGTAGTTCAAAAATCAGTGGTTGATGAAAGGCGTTTAACATCACGTGTAGCGATTCACCATATTCTTGATGAGATAGGGTAAACGCCAGACTGTGGGAAGTATAGCTCCAGTCTGGTGCCCCCAACTTCACTCCATGCCAAATGATAGCTGGCTCTGAGATTGACTGGGGTGTGACAATGAGCGGATGGTCGTGCTTGAAGACCTGTAGGGATTGAATAAAGCCAATTAACCCTTTTACAAAGCGTAGAAAATCCCCTTGGGTGATGACGGCATTCCAATCAAACCAGCTGAGTTCATTGTTTTGACAGTAGGCATTGTTATTTCCCTGTTGCGATCGCAACACTTCATCCCCCATCAGCATCATGGGTGTCCCCTGGGACATGGTCCACAGCGTAAAGAAGTTCTTTGCCTGTTTTAATCGCAATGATTGAATGGTTGGATCTTGGGTTGGGCCTTCCACGCCACAGTTCCAGCTCCAGTTAGCATCGGTTCCATCCCGATTATTTTCCCCATTAGCCCAGTTATGTTTGCTGTCGTAGCTGAGCAAATCGTAGAGTGTAAACCCATCGTGGCAGGTGACAAAGTGAACGCTGTAGTTGGGATCTCGCTGTGACTGCACATAGAGATCGGGGCTACCAACAATACGATCTGCCAGGGCACGAACAACCCCATTATCCCCCCGTACAAAACGACGGACATCATCACGGTAAGGGCCATTCCATTCAGCAAAGCGCTCCCCGGCAAAATGTCCTACCTGGTATAGTCCGGCTGCATCCCAGGCCTCCGCAATGATTTTGGTCCCTGCTAAGGCTGGATCGGTGTTGATCATCCATAAAATCGGTGGATTATGTAAGGGCTCTCCCGTGGTATCACGGGAGAGGACTGAGGCCAGATCAAAGCGAAAGCCGTCCACGTGCATCTCGGAGACCCAGTATCGCAGACAGTCTAGGATGAGATATCCGCTGATGGCGCTGGTCTTCAGGGTATTGCCACAGCCGCTGTAGTTTTTATAGTAGGCCTTGTCGTTTTCAAGAATGTAGTATGACTCATTGCTTAACCCCCGCAGCGATAGGGTAGGTCCCTCGTGATTGCCTTCGGTGGTGTGGTTAAATACCACATCTAATATCACCTCAATGCCAGCCCGATGGAGAGCTTTAACCAAATCTCTAAATTCATCCACTGGCCCTAAGTTATCTTGGCGATAACTGTACTGCCGGTGTGGGGCAAAAAAGGCTACCGGGCTATACCCCCAATAGTTTACTTTTCCAGATGGTGCATCGCTGGGGTCAAATTGTTGCACGGG
This sequence comes from Adonisia turfae CCMR0081, assembly GCF_011009555.1. Taxonomy (GTDB): domain Bacteria; phylum Cyanobacteriota; class Cyanobacteriia; order Phormidesmidales; family Phormidesmidaceae; genus Leptothoe; species Leptothoe turfae. The sequence goes on from NZ_QXHD01000004.1 coordinate 5,126,836, forward strand.
CATCAACTCTACAGCCGTAATCCCCAGGGACTGTAAATATGGAATTTTTTCCATCAGCCCGGCATAGGTCCCCCGTTTCTCTGGCACAAGACCAGAGCTGGCATGCTGGGTAAACCCGTCTACGTGTAGTTCATAAATGATTGTCTCAGCGTAGGGAGTTTTAGGATGGCGATCGCCCTCCCAGTCATAGGGGAGTGGGTCTACCACAACCCCCCTAAGGGCCTGGGCACAGTTATCAGAGCCATCAATGGCAGCTTGACGAGAATAGTTTTGCCACCCGACAACCGAACGTGCATAGGGGTCGAGTAGCACCTTGTTGCGGTTAAAACGAAGACCGGTTTCTGGATAGTAGGGGCCGTCAACTCGATAGGCGTATACTTGCCCCGCTTTTAGCCCTACGACAAAGACATGCCAAAAGTGGAAGGTGTGATGGATTTTTGGATCTAGGCGAATTGTTGTCTGGGGCTGAGGATCTTCGGGTGTGGCAAATAACAACAGCTCCACCGTTCTTGCTTCGCGGGCATAGAGACAAAAGTTAATCCCCCCATCACGTACCCTGGCACCCAGTGGATAACTATTTCCTGGCTGAACAGCTAGGCCAAATTGAGGGTGCTCATTTAACAATATTTTGAAGGTCATGTCATTGTGCTCGGTCCTAACACCACTCGCAGCTAACTAATGATGGCTGGTGGCACCGTTACGTGCCACCAGCCAAGGATCTAATGGGCTACCTCCTGCATGGGGGGTGATGATAGGGAGCTGTCTTCTGATAACGACAGTGGGAGATCGTCCCGATAAGCGGCTATGTACAACGCTTTGAGGTCTTGAATGAGGGGATATCGAGGATTGGCTCCCGTACACTGGTCATCAAACGCTTGTTCTGCCATCAGATCAAGATGCTCGAAGAACGTATGTTCATCATCGCTCAGCACTGCTCGCAGACTCCCAGGTATATCTACTTGTTGTTTGAGCGATTCGATCGCTGCGATGAGGCGATTAACTTTGTCGTCATCACTGTCACCACCCAGCTTCAGTACATCTGCGATCGCAGCATATCTCGCCTTTGCCTGGGGATACTCATACTGTGGAAAAATCGCCTGTTTAAATGGGGCATCCGTAGCGTTGTAGCGGATCACGTGGGAAATCATTAACGCATTGGCGAGACCGTGGGGAACGTGGAAGGTGGACCCTAGCTTATGGGCCAAAGAATGACAAATGCCCAGAAATGCATTGGCAAAAGCCATACCAGCAATGGTGGCCGCATAGTGAACTTTTTCGCGGGCTTCTGGATCGTTGGGGCCATTGTGATAGGCACGGGGGAGATACTTGATCAACAGTGCGATCGCTTCTAGAGCTAAACCGTCGGTAAACTCAGTGGCCAACACAGAAACATAGGCTTCTAAGGCATGGGTGAGGGCATCAATGCCACCGTAGGCGGTGAGTTTTTTGGGCATATGGCGCACCAGTTCCGGGTCAATGATGGCCATGGTGGGCGTCAAGGCATAGTCTGCCAGGGGATATTTAATCCCAACGCGATCGTCGGTGACCACGGCAAAGGGGGTGACTTCAGAACCGGTGCCCGATGTGGTGGGAATGGCCACAAGAACAGCTTTTTCACCTAGGGGCGGCAGCTCATAGACCCGTTTGCGAATGTCCATAAACCGCATTGCCAGACCTTCAAACTTCACTTCGGGATGCTCATACATCAGCCACATCACCTTGGCGGCATCCATGGGTGAACCACCGCCCAGGGCAATAATCACATCGGGTTGGAAGTTGTTAATGATCGCCAGACCCCGCTGCACTGTGGAGAGGGAGGGATCGGGTTCAACATCAAAGAAGGTGTGATGCTCAATTTTGAGACTGTCGAGGGTGTCCGTAATCTCTTTGGTGAACCCCATGTCAAATAAGGGCTTGTCGGTGATGATAAAGGCTCGTTTCTTATGGGCGAGATCCCCAAGGGCTACGGGAATGCAGCCCGCCTTAAAGTAAACCTTGGGAGGAACCCGAAACCATAGCATATTTTCTCGCCGTTCGGTCACTGTTTTGATGTTGAGGAGATGCTGTACCCCAACATTCTCGGAAACAGAGTTGCCACCCCAGGTGCCGCAGCCTAAAGTCAGTGAGGGATCAAGTTTGAAGTTGTACAAATCACCAATGGCCCCCTGGGAGGATGGGGTGTTGATCAACACACGAGCTGTGGCAAGTTCATCTTCAAACTGGGTGATGCGATCGCGATTATCTGGGTGGGTATACAGCACTGAGGTATGGCCCCGTCCCGCAAAATTCACCAATCGTTTTGCCTGGTCTAAACCGTCGGCAAAATCTGAGGCCCGATAGAGCGCCAAAATCAGTGAGAGTTTTTCATAGGAGAAGGGTTCCTCAGTGCCAATGGTGCTAACTTCACCAATTAGCAGCTTAGTGCCTTCGGGGACGGTCAGGTTTGCCAGCTGAGCGAGTTGAGTAATGGACTGACCCACAATCTCAGCATTGAGTCGTCCATTTTTCAGTAACAGCTGACCCACCCTTGCCTGTTCTTCAGGGTTGAGGAAATAGGCCCCCCGTTTGATAAATTCCTGTTTAACATCTTCATAGAGGTCGTCGACCACCACGGCGGATTGTTCCGACGCACAGATCATGCCGTTGTCAAACGTCTTACTCAATAAAATAGAGCTGACCGCCATCTGAATATCGGCGGTCTCGTCAATTAAAGCGGGGGTATTACCAGCCCCCACCCCCAGTGAAGGATGACCGGAGGAATAGGCGGCTTTGACCATGCCGGGTCCGCCCGTGGCTAAAATTAGCTTAATGTCAGGGTGCTGCATCAATGCCTGGGAGAGTTCCAGGGTAGGTTCATCAATCCAGCTAATTAAGTCTGCGGGTGCCCCAGCCTGCACCGCAGCATTGCGAATAATTTTAGCCGCAGCAATTGTGCAGGCTTTAGCGCGGGGGTGGGGAGAGAAAATAATAGCGTTGCGAGTTTTGAGACTGAGCAACGCTTTAAAGATGGCTGTGGATGTGGGGTTCGTGGTGGGCACAATGCCAGCAATCACCCCGATGGGCTCGGCCACTTTTTGAATGCCGTAGTGAACATCGGAGTAAATGACGCCACAGGTTTTGGCATGCTTATATTTGTTGAAGATATATTCCGAAGCAAAGTGATTTTTGATCACCTTGTCTTCAATCACACCCATGCTTGTTTCTGCCACCGCTTGTTTAGCTAGGGGGAGACGGGCATTGTTGGCTGCGATCGCAGCTTGCTTGAAAATAAAATCAACCTGAGCCTGATTAAAATTGGCATAAATCTCTTGAGCGTTTTTCACCCGCAGTGCCAATTCTTCGAGGCTCTGTAGCGTATCTACCCGAACATTAGCAGGAGAAGATGGTGAAGTCATAATAGAGCAGTCCTCTAGCGAATGTTTAAACCGTGGCGTTGAAACTGTGCTTTAACGCGTTCAATGTTTTCCTGACTGGGGGGCAGAGTGTCTTTTAATTGATAGTCATAACCCAGGGCTTCCCACTTGTAGGCCCCCATTTGATGAAATGGTAAAACCTCTACCCACTCAACATTTGTAAGGGTTGCAACAAATATAGCAAGTCCCTCAACATTTTCAGGTGGATCGGTCAATCCTGGCACTAAAACAAACCGCACCCAGGTGAGTTTATGAATATCATTGAGATAGCGAGCCAGACGCAGGGTCGGTTCTTGAGAAACGTGGGTGACGCGACGATATAGATCGGGATCAAAGGATTTAATGTCAAGCAGTACGAGATTGGTATGGGGTAAAACCTGTTGAGCCGCTGTTAAGTCAGAAAAGCCTGACGTATCCAAAGCTGTATGTAATCCTTCAGCCTGACAGCGACGTAACAGTTCAGCCACAAATTCAGGCTGTAGCAATGGTTCTCCACCCGTGACCGTAACCCCTCCTCCGGATAGTTCCAGGTAGGTACGGTAGCGCAGAATTTCTGTCACCAGCTCATCGACAGTCACTTCACGGCCCCCTTCTACCGTTCGACAGTCGGGGTTATGGCAATACAGACACCGTAGCGGGCACCCTTGGGTAAAGACAACAAACCGGATCCCCGGCCCGTCGACGGTACCACAGGTTTCAACAGAGTGAATCCGACCTGTGGATGTGGATGTGGATGTAACTGTAGCTGGTTGAGGAATTAACATAGCAGGCAATATCGGCTTTAAAGAGTTGTCAGCCCTCCTCTCCGAGCGAAGGCTACCGTGTATCCAGCAAGTCGGAGAGTAGTCCCAGGTTTCGAGCCCTTAATCCCCCCTTCTCCCATTAAGGAGAAGGGGGGATTAAAATCCTTCTCCATTAGAGAGAAGGAGAGACATCCGACTCATTAGAACCGACTATGGAATGTCCGATTAACAACATCCATCTGTTGATCACGGGTGAGTTTGATAAAGTTCACCGCATAGCCAGAGACCCGAATGGTTAGCTGAGGATATTTTTCAGGATGATCCATGGCATCCAACAACGTTTCACGGTTGAGCACATTGACATTAATATGCTGTCCTGTGTTGTGGAAATAGCCATCCAGTAAACCGACTAGATTGTTAATCTGATCAGTCTCGGTTTTACCCAGGGCAGCAGGCACAATGGAGAAGGTGTAGGAAATACCGTCCTGAGCATGCTGGTAAGGTAGCTGAGCCACTGATTCGCAAGCTGCGATCGCACCTTTGGTGTCGCGACCGTGCATGGGGTTAGCACCAGGGGCAAAGGGTTCACCAGCTTTACGACCGTCGGGGGTACTGCCAGTCTTTTTCCCGTAGACCACGTTGGACGTAATGGTCAAAATAGACTGGGTGGGAACAGCGTTGCGATACGTCTTGTGCTGACGAATGTGATCCATAAAGCGCTGCACCAGCTCGGAGGCAATATCGTCTGCCCGCTCATCATTGTTGCCAAAGGCAGGATAATTAGCCTGGACATCATAGTCAACGGCTAAGCCAGCCTCATTACGAATCACTTTCACCTGACCATATTTGATGGCGGAGAGCGAATCTGCTACGACGGATAGGCCAGCAATGCCACAAGCCATGGTGCGATAGACATTTCTGTCGTGCAGGGCCATCTCCAGCCTTTCATAGCAGTACTTGTCGTGCATATAGTGAATCACATTGAGGGTGTTCACATAGAGTTTTGCCAGCCAGGCCATCAGCACATCAAACTTGGCGTTGACCTCGTCATAGTCCAGAATATCGCCGGTCACAGGGGCATAGGCAGGCGTAATCTGTTCTCCAGACTTCTCGTCTTTACCGCCGTTGATGGCATATAGGAGGGCTTTGGCTAAATTCACCCGGGCACCAAAGAATTGCATCTGTTTGCCAATGGGCATGGCTGATACACAGCAGGCGATGCCGTAGTCATCTCCATAGTCGGCCCGCATCAGGTCGTCGTTTTCATACTGGATGGAGCTGGTATCTTTCGAGACTTTGGCACAGAACTGCTTAAATTCCAGAGGCAGCCGTTCTGACCACAGCACGGTCAGGTTTGGCTCTGGAGCGGGTCCCAGGTTATACAGGGTTTGCAGACACCGGAAACTGGTCTTTGTTACCAAAGGACGACCGTCTAACCCAATGCCACCAATGGATTCAGTTACCCACACCGGATCTCCGGAGAACAGCTGGTTATACTCCGGCGTGCGCAAGAATCGCACCATTCGCAGTTTCATTACAAACTGATCGATCAGTTCCTGGGCCTCGGGCTCTGTTAACTCGCCATTGGCCAGATCCCGTTGAATATAAATGTCTAAGAACGTTGAGATCCGCCCCAGGGACATGGCCGCACCGTTTTGTTCTTTAATCGCCCCCAGATAGCCAAAGTAAGTCCACTGTACGGCTTCTTTGGCATTGACAGCTGGCTGGCTAATGTCAAAGCCATAGGATGCAGCCATTCGGCGCAATTCTTGTAGGGCACGAATCTGCTCAGAGATCTCTTCCCGTTGCGTAATAATCGATTCATCCAGGGTATCTACCTCTAAGGATTGAAGCTGCTGGTGCTTATCGAGAATAATGCGATCGCAACCATACAAGGCAACCCGCCGATAGTCTCCAATGATTCTCCCCCGTCCATAGGCATCGGGCAATCCCGTGATGATGCCTGAATGCCGGGCCCTTTTCATCTCTGTGGTGTAGGCATCAAACACACCGTCATTATGGGTCTTGCGATACTTGGTAAAGATCTCGTGGGTTTGGGGATCAAGCTGATATCCATAGGCTTCTAAAGACTTTTTCACCACCCGAATGCCACCCAGGGGCATAATGGCCCGCTTCAGGGGTTTATCGGTTTGTAGCCCAACAATCTGTTCCAGGGATTGATCAATATATCCCGGTGCATGGGCCGTAATTCCGGTGGGTAATTGGTTATCGGCCTCTAAAATACCGCGCTCACGCTCCAGCTGCATTAGCACGGTAACTTTCTCCCACAGCTGCCGGGTGCGATCGCTAATTCCAGCTAGAAACTCTCCACCCCCACCATAGGGAGAATAGTTCTTCTGGATAAAATCTCGAACATTAATCTCATCGCCCCATGGCCCCATGGAAAACTGACGCCATGGCTGTTTAGGTTCAGTCGAAGAAGGAATAGCTTCAACACCCGATGTCGCCTGTTTTTTAGGGTTGACTGTGCTTGCTACACTCATGATTTACGATCTCCTCGCAACAGTACTGTTTTGAACCATAACTGATGTTAGTTATGGAATGATGAAATGCTTGATTTTGTGAACAATAATCAGAAATGACAACCCTGGCCATATCATGGCCTTATTCCTCCATAACGCTTTGTTATCCTTACGCTAAGGAAAAAACTAAATTCACAAAGTTAAAAAATCAGAATTTCAGTAATTTACGTACGATAGACAATCTCCACCTTTGACCACGCAAGAATTCCCAATGGTTGATTGATTGATTCTGATAGCTAGATTCTAATGATTAGTTATAAATCCTCAATGCTACTTACGTACTACGTATGCCTACATACCTAAGACTGTCTAAAACAACTGAAAAGAAATTAGCTATCTACAACCTGTAAAATCTGAAAAAGCCCCCAGACGACACTTAATGAGTAATCTTGCTTACTCGTTCATCATAGCAAAAAAAATAGAGGCTAAAGGTATTTCTGATACGGTTATGTTACGTTTCTAAAAAACATCATGATGTATTGAAACATTCTTAATAAACAACCTGCCTGTTTCCAAACTTCTTGCCGGAGAATAATGTTGTCGGGGTTACCAATTTCGAAAGAATTTTGTGTTGAGAAACACCTTTAACAAGAACAAGAATATTTATATATCTGCTTAATATAATCCATAGAAAAAAAAGATACACTTTATAAGTTCAAATGTCACGGGACATTATCTTCATAAAGTTTTCAGAGTTGAGAACTTTGAAAACTTTGAGCTATTGATAGTCCAAGAAGACCATTCGGGATTACTACTAGAAATAGGCTACTAGCATGCCTCGCTCGTGAAATCAGCTAAACCTTTAGATGTATTTGGGGCATTATCGATTTATGACTAGCTTCAATGTCAGTGGTTATATGGGTGAAACAGAAACGATACCCCATAAAACAGATCAAAATTCTCTTCAGTTAGATCAGCTTCTTTGTCCAGATCCTGCCCACGATATTCTCCGCTACGATTATCAGCCACTCTCACCTTTTTTTGCGCCGCAAACTGTCGCCGTTATCGGTGCTACTGAACGTCCCGGTAGTGTAGGGCGCACCGTGCTCTGGAACCTCATTAGTAGTTCTTTTGGAGGCACTGTTTTTCCCGTTCACCCAACCCGGACCAATGTCCTTGGCATTAAGGCCTATCCCACCATTGGTCATGTACCTGAGCAAGTCGATCTAGCCATTATAGCCATCCCTGCTCAAGGTGTACCTGCGGTTATTGAACAATGTGGGATCGCAGGTGTTGCAGGCGTAATTATTCTTTCTGCAGGTTTTAGAGAAGTGGGTGAAGCAGGTGCTGCTTTAGAAGCGGCTGTTTTAGCTACAGCTCGACGTCACCAACTCAGAGTGCTAGGACCTAATTGTTTAGGTCTAATGTGTCCCATCAGCGGTCTCAATGCCACGTTTGCGGGCACCATGGCCAATCCAGGCAGCGTTGGTTTTATTAGTCAAAGTGGCGCTCTGTGTACCTCAATCTTGGATTGGAGTCTCCGGGAAAATGTTGGCTTTAGTGCCTTTGTTTCCATCGGATCAATGTTGGATATCGACTGGGGAGATTTAATCTACTATCTGGGTGACGATCCGGCTACCCACAGCATTGTTATCTATATGGAAACCATAGGTAATGCCCGATCGTTTCTCTCGGCAGCTCGAGAAGTGGCCCTGAGTAAACCGATTATTGTGATCAAGTCAGGGCGTACCCAGTTGGCAGCCCAGGCCGCTGCTTCCCATACAGGCGCTATGGCCGGTAGCGATGAGGTGTTGGACGCGGCATTTCGGCGCTGTGGGGTGTTGCGGGTTAACACCATTGACGAGCTGTTTAATTTAGCAGAAGTCTTAGGCAAACAACCCCGTCCTCGGGGTAAACGGCTAACAATTCTCACCAATGCTGGAGGACCGGGGGTGTTGGCTACAGATGCCCTGATTCGCAGTGGAGGAGAACTAGCTTCCCTGAGTGCTGAAACCGTAGAGACCCTCGATACATTGTTGCCCGACCATTGGAGCCGTCAGAATCCCATCGATATTTTAGGGGATGCTACCCCAGAAAGGTATGGTGCGGCCCTCGATGTGTTGGCACAAGACCGCAACAGTGATGGTCTTTTGGTTATTCTAACGCCCCAGGCCATGACCCAGCCCGCTGAAACAGCGGCCCAGCTACAGTCAAGGGTAGGTCATTGGAAAGATAGACCCTTGTTGGCTAGCTGGATGGGCACAGATGTGGTGGCTACAGGTGAAGCTCGACTCAATCAGAGTAGTATCTTTACCTTGCCGTATCCTGATGCTGCGGCCCAGGTCTTTACGTTAATGGCCCGCTACAGTGATAATCTCCATGCTCTCTATGAAACGCCTAGCCTCACAACAACGCCAACTTTTGATACCACCCCCATCGGTGAGTTATTGACCCGTGCGAGGGCAGAGCACCGTTTGCTGTTAAGTGAGTGGGAGTCTAAAGCGTTACTGAATGCCTACGGAATTCCCACTGTTACCACTAAACTGGCTACCTCAGTAGATGAGGCGGTAACCCTGGCTGAACACATTGGCTATCCAGTGGTGCTGAAGCTGCACTCCCATACCATCACTCACAAAACCGATGTGGGCGGTGTACAGCTTAATTTGCCAGACGCAATGGCAGTACGGGCAGCCTATCGGTCGATTATGGCCATTGGCCAACCGGGAGATTGTTTGGGTGTGACGGTACAGCCCATGGTGCTGCGCAATGGCTATGAACTGATTTTGGGCAGTAGCGTTGATGAACAGCTAGGCCCCGTTTTGCTATTTGGCAGTGGTGGACAGCTGGTGGAAGTCTATTGCGATCGCGCCCTCGGTTTGCCACCGCTCAATACCACCCTGGCTCGGCGTCTAATGGAAAAAACTCAGATCTATAAAGCGCTTAAGGGGGTACGTGGTCAGCCAAGTATTGATCTTGCTGCCCTTGAACAGCTGTTGGTGAGATTTAGCCAGCTGGTGGTGGCCTATCCTGAAATTAAAGAGATTGAAATCAATCCGCTGTTGGCATCTGCAGAGCAGCTACTGGCTTTGGATGCACGCGTGGTGCTCCATGAGTCCGATATACCAGAAGATCAGTTGCCCAAGCCTGCAATTCGCCCATATCCCAAACAATACATTAAGCCTTGGGCACTACCTGATGGCATGGGAGTGACAATTCGACCCATTTCGCCTGAAGATGAGCCATTAATTGTCGATTTCCATAAAACCCTGTCAGAAGAGAGTATTTACTTTCGATATTTTCATTTGATCAACCTAAAGGCCCGGGTTGCCCATGAACGTCTGACCCGTATCTGTTTTATTGACTATGACCGGGAAATGGCGCTAGTGGCTGAATATCATGCTCCAGCTACGCAGCAAAGAACCATCTTGGGAGTAGCTCGCCTCAGCCGACTTCATGGTCTCAATGAAGCAGAATTTGGCATGTTGATCAATGACCAATATCAAGGACGAGGATTGGGGACAGAGCTCTTGCGATCGCTAATCAATATCGGTCAAGCTGAAGAACTCACTCGTATTTCAGCCGATATCTTGCCAGAGAACCAGGCAATGCAGCATCTTTGTAAAAAGCTGGGATTTACCCTTCAGCGAGATCAAGGTGAATTGCGAGCCTATCTAGATCTTTAGATGTGCAGGAGTCAGGAGTTAAGCGTCAGAGAGGGCCTGATCCCCTCCTGACTTTTGATTCTTGACTTCTCATAACTCTCGTTAGAACAACGTCCCGCCTGGAATTGACACCCGATCCAGGTGAATTTATTTAGATTTTTTTAAGGATCAACCAGGCCCGTATCCTTCCAGAAGAACTGTTGTTTATGAGAGAAATCTCATATTTGTTGTTCCGTGCCTAAGCCGTTTTTCATAAAACCATGGGTCTTTTGGTAGCAATTGACCAAGATATAAAAATGAGTTGAAAGTTCAGCCTCAATTGACGAATTGTGCGCCCTAATGGATAAGAGGATATTCCTCAATAGACAATTCTAATTTGAAGTAGAGAGTATTCTCTATACAGAAAGAGCTGACTTCGTTTCTTCACATAGAGGCAACCAGTGTTCCAAAATCTATTACCCCCTCTCAATAATCACAATCTGCCCTATCCCGATACTATTCACCCCATCGTGGTGCATTTTGTTATCGCCATGGTGTTATTCGCTGTTCTTTGTGATGTGATTGGGTATTTCACCAAAAATACTCGCCTGTATGAGGTCAGCTGGTGGAATATGATGTTTGCGACGATTTCTATTTTTATTGCCGTTATTTTTGGCCAAATTGAAGCTGGTTTGGCTACGCCCTACACAGTGGCTACTGGAGATCTAAATCTGCACACCCTGCTGGGTTGGTCCCTTTCTGGTATTTTGGCAGCCATTACGGGTTGGCGCTATATCATTCGACTACGTACCCCAGATACATTACCGATGGCCTACATGGGGATGAATGTTGTCCTGACAGGAATTGTCTTATTTCAAACCTATCTGGGGGACAAATTGGTGTGGATCTATGGGCTCCATACTGAAGCTGTGGTTGAGGCGGCACGGGGAGGTCTGTTGCAATGACCCTTGAACTGTTCAACGGTGAGCTTGTAACGCCAGTGTTCGCTATGGGAGTCAATGGTTTACCCTATAGTTTGCCAATCCATCCTAATCTGGTACATCTGACGTTGGGGTTGTTTATTGCTGCGATCGCATTTGATATTGTGGCTGCCCTATTTCCCCTTGAAAAGGCAATCTTTAAATTTCTCGCCATTCCAGCCACCAGCTCAAACCTTTACGACGTTGGCTGGTACAACATGCTGGCAGCGGCGATCATTACCTTTTTTACGGTAGCGGCTGGGTTTTACGAAATTCTGTTAGCTGATCCTCCCCAGGACATGGTCAGTCCTTGGGGATTGGGCGCAATGGATACCATGGTGTGGCACGGTGTTGGCGGCGTACTTTTGTTAGGTCTGATTGTTGCCATGACTGTCTGGCGTGGATTTCAGCGGTATGTGTGGCGACAGGATCGAGCACGTCAGGTGCAGTGGAGCTATTTAATTGCTGGTCTTGGCATCTTTGTACTGATGTTTGTTCATGGCACCTTAGGAGCACATCTTGGAGCCGATTTTGGTCTTCACATCAGTGCAGATCGGGTGATTCGAGCCGGACTTGATCCCAATACCCAACTGAATCTCTCCATCAAATAGTAGGAACCCTGACACCGATGAATCGACGCACGATTTTAATTTTAATGGGATTAGCCATTGCCGATCTCTTTATTAGCCTTTGGGTGGGTCAACAAGCCTATCACTGGATGCCGCCCCAAGCCTCGGCGGAGTCCGTACTAGTGGACAATCTGTTTAGCTTTATGACCACCATTGGTAGCTTCATCTTTTTAGGTGTAGTGGGGGCACTGCTATACGCAATTTTGTTTCAGCGAGCGGCTAAATATGATGCCAGTGACGGCCCCCCCATTGAAGGCAACATTCCCCTAGAGGTGGTTTGGACGGCGATTCCGATCCTGTTGGTGATCTGGATTGGTACATTTAGCTATCAAACCTATGACCGTATGAGTATTCTTGGCCCCATGGAGCATAAGGCCATGGGGATGTCGATGGCAGAGGCTGCACCTATTGCATCCCCCGAGGCTGAACAGTCTCCCATTAATGTCTATGCGCGGCAATGGGCCTGGGAATTTCACTATCCAGCACACAATATTCGCAGTACCGAGCTGCATTTACCTGTGAATCAGCGGGCTAAGCTACTGCTGTCCTCAGAGGATGTTCTCCATGGCTTTTTTGTCCCCGCTTTTCGAGTCAAACAGGATGTGGTCCCAGGCCAGGAGATCGGATTTGAATTTACCCCCATTCGAGAAGGGCGCTATCGGTTGCGAGATTCAGAATATAGTGGCACTTATTTTGCAGCCAATCAAACCAACGTCGTTGTGGAGTCTGCTGAAGACTACGAACAATGGCTGACAGCAGTGGCCTCTCTGCCCCCCACGCCAGCCCAGAATGTGGCCTATGAAGAGTTCAACCGCACCACCACCCAAAACCCCATTGGTTTAGGGTGGAAGACGGTTAAGCCAGCCCCTGCTCCGATTGTAAATTACGCCAGTTCAGAGGACGATTTCCATGAGTAATGCATCTTTGGAGGTGACGCCCCCCAATCTCCAACCCCAACCGGGAGCCCCGGATAACTGGCGCAGATTTTTTAGTTTTAGTACCGATCACAAAGTCATCGGGATTCAATATATTGTCACTGCGTTTGTCTTCTTTTTATTTGGTGGCTTGTTGGCCATGATCATGCGGGGAGAGCTGAT
>NZ_QXHD01000004.1:5139831-5155283 GCF_011009555.1 Adonisia turfae CCMR0081
AAGCGGGAGTGTGGCCGCTTCAGAAAAGCTCATGGCCTTGGGTTTGGCTATCACCCAGTCAGCCGTCACGGTGACATAGCGACTAAAGCCATCGGGTAGGAGAATTGCAATTACCTCATCCCCCACCTGCCAGGGAGAGATCTTGTCTTCTCCGACATCACCAACAGCTGTGACAATGCCGACACATTCAAACCCAAAGGTCAACTGTCTCGCCTGAGTAATGCCAAACTGTTCAGCATAGTAATCTTTCAACAGACCCAGCGCATTCAGCACATCCCGCAGGTTCAAACCGACGGCTTTGACTTGAATCTCAACCTCTCCAGGTTTGGGAGCACGGCGCTCAAGCGGTTGCCAAGAAAGTTGATTCAGGCTGCCGTATTCATGCAACTTGAGCTGAACAGACTGATGGGTCTGATGGGCCAACGCCTTGGGATTGAACTGCCCTAACCGAGCCACGTGACGCAACCCGCGCCGGTAGGCAATTTGATTTTCTGTTGAGCCAGTTCCATGGGATTCCAGTAGCGCTTGCACCAGATCCTGTACAACTTGCTCAGCCACTGGGTCTAGGTCCAGACACCGCAACGATACATCTGGATACTCCAAGGCAATCACTCGTCCCAGACCCCACAGGAGCTGATGTTGGGGCGCACAGCTAGCATACTGCTGGTCTGGCAGCATATGAGCCCCCTGGGTAATTAACCATAGGGGCGGTAATGGAGTATCTGGCCAAGTTGTTGTCATACCTTGCAGTAAATGGAGGGCCATGCCACAGGTCAACGTTTCAGCGTGATCTAAGTCTTCTAGATCTGTGGCTAGACTCCAGAGATGAAGAATTCCTAGCAGGGGCGTCTCTGTTAATGCGCAATTCTGTTTTAACGATGCCAAAACCTGGCGCAATGCTTCCGGCTGACTTGGGGCCAGCTGATACTGCCCATCATCCACCTGACAAAAATCAGAACCAGGATAAACAACCACGCATGCTTGAGCATGATGATTCAGAGCATTCTTCAGTTGTTGACCAAATTTGACATCAGGAGCCAGAACTAACCAGATCCCCTGGGTCGTTGGTGCTAATGGATCTTGGGATGACGGTAACGCCTGCCACTGCAGTTGGTGATACCATTGGTACAAATCAGGAGTTTTGAGAACAGCCTGATCGGTTACCGGTACCAGGGTGAGACCAGAGAGGTCGATTATGGCCCGACCTCGGACATTACTCACACTCAAGGTAGCTTTTCTAGAACTCGCTGCATCAGTTACTATCGAACCCGCGACCCAAGGATTCAACGTTTTCTCACCTCGTCGCCAATGAAGTTTTTCAAGGGCGATGGGTAAATAGGTGGGACCCTCCTGCAACAAGATGGGGGCAAGACTCTGCAGCGCACTATCCAATAGGGTGGGATGCATATGATAGTCCTCTGGATCATCAGATCCTTTAAAGACCAATTGACCCACAATTTGATTGGAGCCTCGCCACAATTGTTGAATGCCTTGAAATTGTGGCCCGTAGTCAATTCCTCGCTGCTGATAGGTCTGATAAAGTTGTGGCATTTCCACAGCCTCTAAACAAGCGACTTTCAATGCCTCGATATCGATGTCATTGGGAGTAGTACTCCCGTCTAATGCAGAAAGTTGCCCCTGAACATGAAGTGTCCATTTAGGTTGTTGTTCTTCTAGTTGCAGGCTCAGAATCTGGAATTCATATCGATGAGCATTGCCTGAAACAGGATTCAGCACCGTTTGGATTGTGGTGGTTTCAGTCTCAGAGAGAATGAGCCCCTGGTGAATGGTGATATCCTCCAGGAGTAAATCGTGGTTTAGCGTTCCTTGACGTGCAAACACATGATGGCCAGCTGCGATCGCAATCTCCAAATATCCCGCAATCGGGAATAGTACCTGACCAAAGATACGATGCTCCGCTAAATACCCTGGCTCCAAAGCACTCAACTGTGCTTCAAACTGAATCTGCTGGGGCTGGGTCGCACTATAAAATCGACGTCCCAACAGGGGATGAGCCTCTGTTTTGCTAGTAGAGCTAGCCTTTGGCATGGTCGGTACCATGGAGGTTTCCACCCAATAGCGCTGGCGTTGAAAGGGATAGGTGGGCAGTGGTACTTTCTGATAGTGCTGTCCCTGAGCTACATTCTGCCAATTCACCTCAACCCCATGGGTATACAGATGTCCCAGACTCTCTAGCATCTGTTGCCAGTCATCTTGTCCAGACCTCAGCGACGGTAGCCATAGCCCTTTCTCTTCTGAAAAACTCTCTTCCGAGAGACACTGTCGCCCTATGCCCAACAAAATTGGCTTTGGCCCCATCTCCAGAAAGACGTCGCAGTCCTTGGTTAACAAGGTCTCCATCCCCTGGGCAAACCGCACTGGCTGACGTACATGGTTCACCCAATAGTCTGCAGTGGCCATCGATTCATCGGCCCATTGTCCCGTCACATTAGAAATTAAGGGCAGCGTGGGTGAATGGTAAGTAATTTGGGATGCGATCGCACCAAACTCCACCATCATTGGCTCCATCAAGGGAGAATGGAAGGCATGGGATACTCGTAATCGCTTCGTCTTAAACCCATCGGCATCCAACACCTGTTGCAGTGCCTGAATTGCGTTATCTTCTCCCGAAACCACAACACTCTTCGGCCCATTGATAGCCGCCAACGTCACCTGTTCTTCATAGGGCATCAGCCGAGCATTAATTTCTGCTTCCGACCCTAAAATCGACAGCATGGCTCCACCACTGGGAAGTTGCTGCATCAACCGGCCTCGATGGGCCACCAGCTTGAGACCATCTGCTAAGCTAAATACCCCAGCAATACAGGCTGCCACATATTCCCCAATGCTGTGACCCATCACAACACTAGGCTCAATTCCCCAAGATTGCCAGAGTTTAGCCAGAGCATATTCGATGATGAAGAGAGCAGGCTGAGTATAGGCCGTTTGGTTGATCCGTAGGGGCTGGCCTTGTGCCTGCCCTACCTCCGAGATATCTCGGTAGAGAATGTCTAGAATATCTAGATCCAGAGATTCCTGCAGGCTCTCATTACAGTGATCGATAATTTCTCGAAACAGTGGCTGAGTCCCATAGAGCTGCCGCCCCATATTTACATACTGAGAGCCCTGGCCCGTAAAGAGAAAAGCAATTTTAGAACGCTCGCTGGCAACACGATTCCGAGAACAGCCAACCGGAATGTCTGATTGGGAGCCTAACTGCTGAAGACGATGGGTCAGTTCTGCCAAGGTGGTGGTTGCGATCGCAACCCGATAATTAAAATGAGATCGCCCCGTATTCGACGTAAAACAAATATCCGCCAGCCCTAAGTCTGAATGCGTTTCCAGATACCGTTGATACTCCCCAACCAATGCATCTAACGCCGTCCTACTTTTCGCCGACAACGTCAACAAATGCTCCGGACGACGTGGTGATACTTTCCGCCTTCCGCCTTCCGCCTTCCGCCTTCCAACTTCCTCCAACACCACATGAACATTTGTCCCACTAAACCCAAATGAACTCACCCCTGCAATCCGAGGCTCTCCCTCCCCGTCCCAGGCCGTCAGCTGAGTGGGAATCTTCACTGCCAGGTGCTCCCAATCAAGATGGGGATTGGGGGTATCGAAATGAAGGTGGGGGACAATCTGTTGATGCTGCAGTTGCAATACCACTTTCATCAAACCAGCAATCCCCGCAGAGGCTTCCAGATGCCCCATATTGGTTTTCACCGAACCAATGATGAGGGGCTGCATGGATGAACGATCCTGTCCCAACACCCGATTGAGAGCCCGCACTTCGATGGGGTCACCTAAGGGCGTCCCAGTACCGTGGGCTTCAACATAACTCACCCGGTGTGACGGCACACCGGCATTGGCTAGCGCTTGCTGAATTACAGCCTCCTGGGAAGGGCCATTAGGCACCGTCAACCCACCACTGGGGCCATCCTGGTTGGTGGCAGACCCACGAATCACCGCCAGAATCGGATCGTTATCTGCCAGGGCATCCGCCAGACGCTTCAGCACAACCATACCACAGCCTTCTCCTCTCCCATATCCATTGGCTGCCGCATCAAAGGTTTTACAACGACCATCGGGAGCCAGCATTCCAGCCTGGGAGAAGACAATGCTATTGCGAGGAGACAACATTAAATTCACACCACCGGCCAACGCCAAATGACATTCCTGCTGCTGCAAGCTTTGACAGGCTAGATGCACAGAAATTAGGGAAGAGGAACAGGCGGTATCCACCGCCAGACTTGGCCCGGTTAGCCCCAGCTGGTAAGACAGTCGTCCCGCCGCTGCACTCAATGAATTTCCAGTGCCAAGATAGGCATCTGGGATTTGTCCAGCCACAGAGAGCCGGTTGGCATAGTCCTGAGTACTAATGCCGACAAAAACGCCTGTCAGACTGTTGTAAAGTTGTTCGGGCAGCTGATGGGCTCGTTCTAGCGCTTCCCAACTCACTTCCAACAACAGCCGCTGCTGAGGATCTAAACTCTGGGCTTCCTTAGGGGCAATGCCAAAAAATTGGGCGTCAAAACCATCCACCTGGTCTAAGAAACCACCCTCTGTGGAAATCATTTTGCCCACAGCGTCGGGATTTGGATCATAGAATTGCTCTACTGACCAGCGTTCTGAGGGGACCTGACTGATGGCATCCCGACCTTGTTGTAGTAATTGCCAAAACTCCTCGGGAGATGTCACACCACCGGGGAAACGACACCCCATACCAATGATGGCCACTGCATTCGATTGCGATCGCGTTAGATCAGGATTACGGTCAGAAACTCCCTGACTCTTTTCATCTGTTAATTCAATCTCAGCGTCCAGCGCTAAGACATCCTGTTCCAGATAATCCACCAGGGCCTCCAGAGTCGGGTAATCAAATAGCAATGTGGACGGCATCGACAAGCTTAATTCCGACTGCAAACGATTACGAAACTCCACCGCCATCAGCGAATCCATTCCCAAGTCAAATAACGACACCCGCGATTCAATCCGCTGCACATCGGTCATCCCTAATACTTGGCCCACCTGTTGTTGTACAAACTTGACTAAAATCTCCCGCCGTTCTTCCCCAGGCGTTGCTTTTAAGGTCACAAGTACCTCAGACGATTTGGAAGGAGACAATTTTGCCCCTCGGAAGTTGTCTAGCACCGGCAATGCCAGGTTCTTCGGCAGCTGAGCAAAAAACTGAGGCCAGCTCACTGGAAAAATTCCCACCTGGGCCTGCGAGGTGCCTAAGAGATTGCCTAAAACCTGTAATCCAGCACCTGGCTCAATAGCCCTTAATCCCTGCACCTGTTGACGCACCTGATGTTTGCGTTCCACATTGGCTGCCATGCCGTCCAGGGACCACCCGCCCCAATTAATACTCAGACCGGGCAATCCCTGGGCTTGACGATAGTGGACTAACGCATCTAGAAACGCATTGGCAGCAGCATAGTTTCCCTGACCGGGTGAACCCAACAGAGATGCCACTGAGGAGAAACAAATAAAGAAATCCAGGTCTAATTCCTGTGTGCCCTCATGTAACAACCAGGCCCCTTGCACTTTAGGTGCCATCACCTGGGCAAATCGAGACCAGCTCATGTCCTGCAAAATACCGTCATCCAGCACTCCAGCAGCATGGATAACACCGCGCAGTGTTGGTAAATGTGTGGCAATGTGTTGAAACAGTTGCTCCACCTTTCTCTTTTGGGTGATATCGGTTTGAATAACAGAAACCTGTGCTCCTGCGTCCTCTAATAGGGAAAGCCTGTCCTGTACAGATTGAGACGGTGTACTGCGTCCCACTAGAACGAGATGGACTGCCCCCTGCTGCGCTAGCCATTGAGCAACTTCTAATCCTAGGGCACCTAAGCCCCCCGTAATTAAATAACTGGCTTCAGCTCGAACAGCCACAGACGAGGGTTCTGACGAAGCTGAAATCTCATCGGCAAAACTCACCACCACCTTGCCAATGTGCTGGGCCTTTTGCATAAACCGAAAGGCATCCATCACCTGATTTATGGGAAAGAGCCTATGGGGTAATGGTTGGAGAGTTTTATCAACAAAGTGCTGGCTTAGCTCACGCCATAGATTTTGAATCAGGTCAGGATGGTCTTGGGCGACGTCTCCTAAATCAAAGGGATAATAACCGACATCAGGCCGCTGCCGTTGCACCTGCTCCGGACTCCAAATACCCAATTTGCCAATTTCAATAAAGCGTCCATCGTCAGCCAGGGCATCAAAACTTTTATCGATAAAGTTTCCGGTGAGACTATTCAGGACAATATCCACCCCCTGGCCTTGGGTTTTCTCGTGAATCTTCGCCGCGAAGTCAAGGTTGCGGGAGTTCATCACATGCTCAACCCCCTGCTGTTTTAACCAATCCCATTTAGGGGGACTGGCTGTCGCAAAGACTTCCGCTCCAGCCCGTTGGGCAATTTGCACAGCAGCTTGACCCACCCCACCTGCAGCAGAATGGATCAAAACTCGGTCGCCCGGTTGAATATTGGCTAAGTAGTGAAGTCCATAGTAAGCCGTCAGGAATGTTAAGGGTAATGTGGCCGCCTCAGTAAAACTGATGGCAGTTGGTTTGGGCATCACCCATTCGTTGGGAACAGTAACATAACTGCTAAAGCCATCGGGCAACAGAATGGCAATGACTTCATCCCCCACTTGCCATGGAGAAACTTTCTCTCCATCAGCATCACCCACAGCGGTAATAATCCCAGTACACTCAAAACCAAAGGTGAGTTGGTCAGGGTGGGTAATTCCCAACGACTCGGCGTAATACTCTTGCAAAAGCCCTAGAGCATTGAGCACATCCCGCAGGTTGAGACCCACGGCTTTAACTTGAATTTCTACCTCCCCAGCCCTGGGGCGGCGGCGCTTCAGGGGTTGTAGAGAAAGATTCTCTAATAGGCCATAGGCCGAAAGCTTTAGCTGAACGGGTTGAGTGGCTGAAGATAATACGGGTGGAGAACCGTCTGGATATTGCGATCGCACCAACCTAGCCACATAACGTTTGCCCTGGCGATACGCAATTTGATTCTCCACCGTAGGCCATAACAGTTCCTGTACCAGTCGATGGGTCAAGTTCTCGGGGAGAATTTTGTAGGGGCTGTGCCTTGTGCCAGCCCTGCCACACCGAGAATCATCAGCCTGGGTTTCATAAGGGGGCAAATCCACCTGACGACAGGACAAGTCAGGATATTCCAGGGTGATCACCCGACCTAGCCCCCAAAGAGGGCTTTGTTGAGGCTGCGCCACATCCGTTGCCAAAACAGGTTGTGCAGCCTGGGTCATCAACCAGATTGTGGGATTCGCTGGCCCAAACTGCTGTGAGGAGTGCTTATTTAGTGCCTGTACCAAATGCAACACATTACCACAGCCGATTTCTTGAGCAGTTTGTACAGTTTCTAAATCTAAGGGGGCCTTTAAAGCAGACTCTCCCCAGAAATGGATAACTCCCCGAATTGGACCACAGTCCTGCAGTAGCTGATCAAATGCCTCTGGTTGAGTTGGGGGAATTTGATACTGGGCCGCATCTAACTGGCGATACTCCGTCCCGGCTACAGCCCAGACACATTGCTGTGACTGTTGTTTTAAGGCAGCAGCTAATTGCTTGGCTAAGCCATCCTCATTTGCTAACAAAAGCCAGGTTCCCGCTGCTGGCTTTGGAGAGAGTTCTTGTGGTGGTTTATAAGGTTGCAACTGCCAATCAAGACGATAGCACCAGTCTTTAAAGCCAGGTTTGAAACATTTAAGTAATGCGTCTAAAGTGGTTGAGACTACTTTGAATCCTTTGATGTGAGCTAAAACGCGGCCCTGATCATTGGCCAGGATAATATCTCCCTTTAATGGCTGATTGGGCTGAACCGACGCGATCGCCCATACACTAGTCTCGGCAGTCTCGACAGATTGACTCACCCTGACCTGGTCAACGGCTGCTGGCAGATAAAGCTGCCCCGGTGCTAAGTCAGCTTCCGCCAGGGAGTTAGCATAGATCAACACCTGAGTGGCAGCATCGAGCAAGGCTGGGTGTAATTGATAGGCTGTGGCAGAGGCGTTTAATGACTGGGGCAATTCAATGCGAGCAATGGCCTGATGCTCCCCTTGCCAAATCTGTTGAACTCCCTGGAAGCTAGGGCCATAGGTAATACCTTGTTGTTGATAGGTTTGATAGTGATCGCCAGCCTGAATAGCCTCAGGGCAAGCGGCCTTAATTTGTTCCAGCGTAACCTGGTCGGTTGATTCTTGATCTGCATCAGCCGTGCCAGCCCGTAACAGCCCTTCTGCATGGAGAATCCACTCAGAGTCTTGATCGTCTTCACCACTATTTTCTGTTGAGCGATGGCTAGGTAACGCTTCACTGAAGATTTGCAAGCAATAGGTTTCCAATGAATTTTCAAGGTCATCGGAAATGTCCGACGTTAGGACCGTTTGAACTGTTCTGTTGTTCCCATCGGGAAAAATTAAGCCTTGCCGAATAACCAAGTCTTCCAGAGTCCAGTGAGAGTCTTTCCTATGGGCATGGGCAGCTGCGAACGCCATTTCCACATAGCCCATCATCGGAAACAGCACCTGGTCAAACACTTGATGGTGACCCAAATAGTTAGGCGACTCTGCTGCCACAACAGATTCAAACCGAGCTTGATCATCCGCTCCGGGCAAGGGAATTTGTCGGCCCAGTAAGGGATGACCAGCCCACTGTCTGTTTGACGCCCTGACGTTCTGCTTTATCTCGTCCAGCCAATAGCGCTTTCGCTGAAAGGGATAGGTGGGAAGAATTATCTTCTGATGGCCATAGCCTTGTTCCACCCCCTGCCAATTGACCTGCCCTCCGTGCACATATATCTGACTCAAACTTTGAAAGAGCTGTTGCCAATCTGCCTGGCCAGGCCGTAAAGATGGCAGCCATACCCCCTTCTCTTCACACCGCTGTCCCATGCCCAACAAAATTGGCTTTGGACCCACCTCTAAAAAGACATCACAGTCTTTGGTCAATAAAGTGTCCATCCCCTGGGCAAATCGCACCGGCTGACGCACATGGTTCACCCAATAATCAGCAGTCGCCACTGACGCATCGGCCCAGTGACCAGTGACGTTAGAAACAAATGGCAGCGTTGGTGAGTGATAGGTGATCTGGTTTGCGATCGCCCCAAACTCCGCCATCATCGGCTCCATCAATTGAGAATGGAAGGCATGGGAAACCTGTAACCGCTTCGTCTTAAAGCCATCCGTTTCTAAGGTTTGTTGCAATGCCTGAATCGCACCATCGGTCCCAGAAACGACAATACTTCTTGGCCCATTAATGGCCGCAAATGTAACCTGACCACCATAGGCCGACAGTCGCGGACTAATCTCCGCCTCTGATGCCAGAATCGATAGCATTGCTCCACCCGCTGGCAGCTGCTGCATCAATCGACCCCGATGGGCCACCAGTTTCAGCCCATCCTCCAAGCTAAACACACCCGCTACACAGGCCGCAGCATACTCACCAATGCTGTGCCCCATAAGCACATCTGGCTGGATACCCCAGGACTGCCAGAGCTTAGCCAGGGCATATTCAATAACAAAAAGAGCCGGTTGGGTGTAGATAGTTTGATTGAGGAGAGGGTGAGCATTAGACGGTAGGGGCTGGCCTTGTGCCTGCCCTGGGTCAACCTGTAGGGGCTGGTCTTGTACCTGCCCTCCCTCAACAAGATCTGGATAGAGAATAGCAAGGATATCCCCCCCCAGATAGGTCCGCAAAATCTCATTACAATGCTCCAAAATCTCACGGAACAGTGGTTGCGTCTCATACAATTGACGCCCCATATCCACATACTGAGACCCTTGTCCCGTAAAGAGAAAAGCCACTTTGGGACGCACACCTGCACTGTGATGCCGATAAACACCCACAGGGGCTTCTTCCTGACTGTTTATCTGCTTGAGAGTTTGAGCCAATTCTGCTGATGTGGAGGTCGCGATCGCCACACGATAATTAAAATGAGATCGCCCCGTATTCGCCGTAAAACAAATATCCGCCAACTCTAATTCTGAATGACTTTCTAGATGCCGCTGATATTGCCTAATCAGATCATCTAAAGCCCCGTCACTCTTAGCCGACAATGTCAACAGATGTATCGAACGACTCTGTAATACATTCTTCTTACTTCCGCCTTCCGCCTTCCGCCTTCCGCCTTCCGCCAACACCACATGAGCATTCGTTCCACTAAACCCAAACGAACTCACCCCAGCAATCCGAGCCCCTGACTGCCCATCCCAGGCCGTCAGCTGAGTCGGAACCGTCATCGGCAAATCCGACCAATCAACATGGGGATTTGGTGTTTCGAAATGCAGATGGGGAGCTATTTGGCGATGCTGGAGCTGCAACACAATTTTGATTAATCCAGCAACGCCTGCAGCAGCTTCCAAATGACCAATGTTGGTTTTCACCGAACCAACAGCCAGGGGACTATTCGATAAACGATCTGGGCCAAACACCTGATTGAGGGCACGGATTTCAATCGGATCGCCCAGGGGTGTGCCCGTCCCATGGGCCTCTAAATAACTAACCTGATGCGCCTCAACACCGCTATTCGTAAGAGCCTGCCGCAGTAGTTTCTCCTGGGCAAAACGATTGGGAACAGTAAGACCACTACTGGCACCATCGTGGTTAACGGCGGAACCACGAATAATTCCTAAAATCGGATCGCCTGCCGCTTGAGCCTGGGACAGAGACTTGAGCACAACTATGCCACAGCCTTCCCCTCGACCATAACCATCCGCAGTGGCATCAAAGGTTTTGCAACGACCATCGGGGGAGAGGGCTTTGATGCGAGACAGAGCAGTGGTGGTAAAGGGGGCCAGAATCAGCTGCACTCCGCCAGCCAGCGCTAAGTCGCATTCCCCATGACGAAGGCTTTGACAGGCAAGATGAATGGCTACGAGGGAAGACGAACAGGCCGTATCAATCGCCAAAGTAGGGCCTTGCAACCCCAGCACATAGGACAAGCGACCAGCAGCGCAACTAAAGCTATTGCCTGTGCCATCATAGGCCGTGATCTGGTCTAAATCTTGCATACCCAGCTGACTGTAGTCATTCTGGCCAATGCCGATAAAGACGCCCGTCTGACTATCTTGCAGCTGGTCAGAGGCTTGCCCCGCCCGCTCCAGGGCTTCCCAGCTTACTTCCAATAACAAGCGGTGTTGAGGATCCAGATGCTTGGCCTCGCGGGGAGAAATGCCAAAAAATTCAGGTTCAAACTGATCCACCTGGGACAACAAACTAGCACTACGGACATACATTTTGCCAGCTGCATCGGGATCAGAATCGTAGAGTGAATCAATGTTCCAGCGTTCAGTTGGAATCTCTGCAACCGCATCTACACTTTGACTCAAGAGACTCCAGAATTTCTCAGGGCTATCAGCACCACCAGGGAAGCGACACCCCATGCCCACAATGGCAATGGCATCTTCGTCAGTCTGTTTAGGAGATTCCGATGTCCCCGGAGACGGCTCTATAGCCTGTGATGCTGACGCAGAGAACTGCAAAACCTCCTGCAGCAAATGATCCGTTAGCTTATTGATAGTTGAATATTCTAATGCTAGGGTAGTAGACAGGGGCTGATTTAACTGTTGGCGCAGACGATTGATTAATTCCACCACCATAAGAGAATCCATGCCCAGTTCGGTAAATCCCCGATCATGGGAAATAGAAGCGATCTCTTCGTAGCCTAAGACTTGTGCAATGTGCCTCTGTAAGTAGTTTTGGAGAATTTCTCTGCGTTCTTGTTTTAAAGCTGCGTCCAAATGTGTCAGTAAAGAAGATTTAACAGGTTTAGAAGAATCTGCAGAAGGATCTGGATATTGGGTGAGCCAGTCGGCTAGTAGGGAACCAGGCTTGGTGCGATCGCAGCGCCAACGCTGCGTCAACTGGGGCCAATCCACCAACATCACCGCTGTTTGACCCCTGGCATCTGCATCGCTTAGAAGATCTGCTAAAGCCTGTAAACCCTGTTCAGGGCTTAGGGTATCAATCCCGGCGGTATGGGTGGAAGTAGCCACCATACCGCTTTGTTTCCATCCGCTCCAATTAATACTCAACCCTGGTAAGCCCATACCACGGCGATGATGCACCAGAGCATCCATAAAGGCATTGGCCGCAGCATAATTACCCTGCCCCGGTGAACCGAGCAGTGCAGCCACCGACGAGAAGCAAACAAAGTAATCCAGATCTATCGCCTGGGTCAGTTGATGCAGATTCCAAGCGCCTTGAACCTTAGGGGCCATCACTGCCGTGAAGCGCTCCCAGGTGAGCTGCTGCAACACCCCGTCATCTAAAACACCAGCGCCATGGATAATGCCTCGCAGGGGCGACAAACTGGCAACAATCTGTTCCAGGATGTGAGCGACAAATGCCTCACTGGCAACATCCCCCAACAACATTAGAACGTTAACACCGGCTGCCTCTAGAGCATCAATCTGTCGCTGTTTTTCAGAGGAAGGAGGCCGACGACTGACTAACACTAAGGATGTAGCCCCAGCTGCCACTAGCCACTGAGCGACCTGCAATCCCAAAGCGCCCAATCCACCTGTAATCAGATAGGTGGCATCTTCTCGTATCACTAAGGGGCGAGACTCTGACCGGGACTGTCGCACTAGACGAGCCCCGTACGCTTGTCTCTGTCGCAGGGCGATATGATCTTCCCTATCTTCCTGCCAGATCTGTTTTAGGAGACTTTCTATTGTTGCTGAATCCCTGAATTCATTAGGCTCTAAGTCAATCAGCCCGCCCCATAGGTGGGGGTGTTCAAAGGCAATCACCCGACCCAAGCCCCACAGGGAAGATTGCCCCACAGCTAGGGTCTCTACTCTCTTATCTGATGAGGCTGGAGTCATTACAGGCTGACTGCCCTCCGTCACCAGCCACAGTTTGGGAACTGCATTTGTTGTCGCCAGAGCCTGCACAAAATTCAGCACCGTACCACAGGTATCTCTTTGGGCCTGCATCACATTAGATGACGTGAGTTCTGCTGTGGCTGGAACATCTAAACTCCAGCAATGTACCACTCGATCAATTGGCTGCTCAGCATCTGAGAGAATGGTTTGATAAAGCTGTTCAAACACCTGGGCATCTGTCGGATTCAGCTGATACTGACCGTCACCCATGGATTGAGTCGTCTCACCCTGATAAACCAACGTGTAACCATGCCCCTGTTTCTGAAGTTTCTGACCCAGCGCTTCTCCAACACCCAAACGATCGGCGAAAATTAACCAGTGACCAGGTTCAAGGGCAATCTGGGACGGAGCCTGAGGAAGCTGTTGCCACTGTACCTGGTAAAAATCAGGCTGAAACGATTCTTTTGATGCATTAGATAAGGTGGCATTTGCAGGAATTGCATCTACCCAATAGCGCTGTCTTTGGAATGGATAGGTGGGCAACGTTACCTTCTGCTGACTGTGCTCACCTGTCTGATGCAAGCCCTGCCAATCCACTGAAACCCCATGGACATAAAGATGACCCAGACTATGCAAAATCTGTTGCCAATCGTTCTGCTGAGGATGGAGCGACGGAAGCCAAATATTGTCTTCCATCAATGTCTCTGCAGGGAGACAATGTTGTCCCATCCCCAACAAAATGGGATTGGGTCCTACCTCCAAAAAGACAGAACATTTCTGGGCGAACAAACAGTCCATTCCCTGGGCAAACCGAACCGGTTGACGCACATGATCAATCCAGTACTGGGGAGTGGCGATGGCGTCATCCACCCACTGACCAGTTACGGTGGAAACCATGGGTATTTCGGGCAGGTGATAGGTGATTTGGTTTGCGATCGCACCAAATTCTTCTACCATTGGCTCCATCAACGGGGAATGAAACGCATGGGACACCGTTAACCGCTTTGTCTTAAAGCCCTCAGTGTCTAGATCTTGTTGAATCGCCTGAATCGCGCGAGCCGACCCAGAAATCACCACACTTTTTGGTCCATTGATGCCAGCAAACGTTACCTGTCCGCCATAGGGTGCCAATCGAGGCTCTATCTCTGCCTCTGATGCCAGAATGGACACCATGGCCCCACCCCCAGGCAACTGCTGCATTAACCGTCCCCGGTGGGCCACTAGCTTCAATCCATCTTCCAGGCTAAACACACCTGCAATACAGGCAGCAGCATACTCCCCAATGCTATGCCCCAGGACCATGCTGGGCTGAATCCCCCAGGACTGCCAGAGCTTGGTGAGAGCATATTCGATGACAAAGAGGGCAGGTTGAGTGTAGGCCGTTTGGTCAATCTGTAGGGACTGGCCTTGTGCGGTTCGGCTGAGCTCACCGTCGAAGCCCTGCCCTCTTTCCGAGATATCCGGGTAGAGCATGTCAAGGATATCCTGATCCAGATATGCCCGCAAAATCCCATTACAGCGATCCAGAATCTCTCGGAACAGTGGCTGGGTCTCATAGAGCTGTCGCCCCATATTCACATATTGAGACCCTTGTCCTGTAAATAAGAAAGCAATTTTAGCCCCCTTGCTAGCAAGATGATTTCGGTAACAACCAACAGGAATACCTGCTTGGGTGTCTAATTTCTTGAGATGATTGGCAAGATCTTGGGATGTGGAGGCTGCGATCGCCACACGATAATTAAAGTGAGATCGCCCCGTATTCGACGTAAAACAAATATCTGCTAATGTTAACGCTGGATATTTCTCTAAATGCTGCTGATACGCCCTAATCAACTCATCTAACGCCGCTTCACTCTTCGCTGACAACGTCAACAAATGCTCCGAACAGCTTGGTCGTACATTCTGACTTCCATCTTCCGACTTCCGACTTCCGACTTCCTCCAATATCACATGGGCATTCGTTCCCCCAATCCCAAAGGAACTTACCCCAGCTCGCCGCTTCTCTGTGCCCTTCCAGGGACTAAGTTCTGTGTTAACAACAAAGGGAGTGTGATCAAACTGAATGCGGGGATTGGCTTGTTCAAAGTGTAGGCTAGGGGGCAATTGTTGATGCTGTAGCGATAGCACTACCTTCATCACACCTGCAATTCCTGCCGCAGCCTCCAGATGACCAATATTGGTTTTAACAGAACCAATATGGCAAAACTGGTTGTTCTCAGTATCTCGTCGAAAAGCTTTGGTTAACCCTGCAATTTCAATGGGATCCCCTAGAGACGTACCTGTACCATGGGCTTCAACATAAGAAATCTCCTCAGCAGACAGTCCAGCATTATTTAAAGCCTGAGCCACCAGATTTGCTTGGGCATTGGGGTCTGGAACGGTAATGCCATTGGTTAAGCCCCCATGATTTACAGCCGAGCCTTTAATCACGGCACGAATGGGATCGCCAGCGGCAATGGCGGCATGGAGGGGTTTTAGTAATATCACCCCCACCCCTTCCCCCACAGCAATACCATCGGCCCGATGATCAAACGCTTTACAACGACCATCAGGAGAATGGAGTTTCATGCGACTGCCCGCCA
>NZ_QXHD01000004.1:5155293-5186266 GCF_011009555.1 Adonisia turfae CCMR0081
TTTGTTGCTCTAGCCCTATGCCTTGCTCAGCTGCCAACAGTAGATCATCCCGAAGACGTAAAATCGGTTGAATCACAGCTGGCCCCAAAGCCAACATGGTAGCAATTGTTACAAACAAACAAATTATCAGAACAAAAAAGACCATCCGCCAAAAGTAATCTATGACTTCTGGCTGGATATTGGATGCATCCAATCTGGCGATGACAATATACTCACCCCCTAGTCTATCGGCAGGCCATACTACATCATATCTTTGATAATTATTGCTACGTTGCTGTAGAGGAAGGTTTAGTCCTGCTTGGCCAAGTTCTAAAGCAGGTGCCTCTCCCACCTGCTTTAGAACTTGGCCATCAAGATCATAAAGACTAATTCCTTTGACCAGAGGGGGCAAAGCAAGATTCCCTTGAGGTCTTGCTAAAGGTTGACTCTCACTATTAGCTGCATTGAACCTTGCCCAGGAATGTATAGCAACAAATCCTGTATCCTCAAGCTGTTGTAGTAGCTCTTTCTCTTTTTTTTGCCAAGATGGAATGACAATCATGGCTTCTATTAAGACAATACTACTAAATACCCACAAAGCAATGTGTCGGGAAAGACGTGCTTTGAAAGGACTAAGTAGTCTTTGAGGCAGAGATAGCATGGCTAAGCCTGTAGCTAGAGTTATTTTTTCAAGGTCAGCACCGTTTAAATTACCTATCTAAAAAATGAGCGTTTTCTATCTCCCATATTCCTTAAAGAGTGTGGAGTCTCAACTCACCTTAAGCAGCTAAAATCTTTGCTTCAAAGTCCTGTTGATCTATAAAAGTTTTAAATACTCGATCCATTTTTGTGAGTTCAAATAACATTTTGACCTGCTCTGTTAGCCCACAAAGATAAATTTGTTTGCCCCTAGCACGTACGATTTTTAACATAGCAACCATTGCTCCAATACCAGTGCTATTCATAAATGTCACCTGATTCATATCTAACAAAACAATGTCGATACCTTCGTGTAATAAGTCGGTGACTTGAAGCTTAAGCTCGTTAGTTGTAGCACCATCTAGGATGCCTGCGGGCTCAAGTGTTTTAAGATTTGTAGTCATGAGAATCTCCTAGAGATGATGATATAGTTCTAATCAAATTTGTCGAAGGTCGGATGTTGCTACTTGACTTATTCTGCTTTTACACAATAGCCAATGGTGTATTTTGTAAAACCATTGCAAGAACTAGAGCCTAGAAATAGATTAGGAACTTGTCTTAGGTTGCCAATAGGCTGCCCGAATGACGACCCATAATAACGCCAGGTGGTAACAACTCCACCCCACATTGACCAGGTATATTAGGGGATCTGGCCAATGACCCAAGACCAATTGGAGTAGTCCCCAGGCCATACCTGCAATAGTAAGGCCAAAAACAATTAATTGTATGCGTACAAGCTCCCAGAATACGCCAGATTGTCGTTGTTTAGGGGTGACCTTAAATGAGACGTTTTTGCCCGTTAAAACACTCCAGACGGCCTGGATTTGTAGCGGAAAAAGGGCAATGGCATATTGTTCATTACGCCATACTTCTTTTTTAGGGACTTTCCATGCTGCTGCCAACAAATTGAGGCGGTTAATTACATAGGTTGGCACAAAGTGTAATATAAACGCTGGGCCGTAGCTGCTAACAGGACTTAGACCCGTGAAAAATGAAATTATTGGACAGGCTAGAAAGACAATTACAAAGAAACCTGCAAAATAGCTGTACATCGTCTGAAAATATTGCATCCGTTGCCAGAATGTCAGGCCTGACTTGAATAGAGGATTATCTCGTACTAATACCTGTATTGTTCCTTGAGCCCAACGTAACTTTTGGGTTAAAGTTGAGCTAAGATCATCAGGTGCAAGCCCCTCTGCCAAAATTTCATGGTGATAAACGGACTGCCAACCCGCCGAGTGGAGGCGCATAGCTGTGTTCATGTCTTCTGTGATGCTAATGCTAGAGACTCCACCAATCAAATCAAATTCGTCTAAGCGACTTTCATCGGCTATAAAATCATTGGCAAAATGCTGTAAACCCATACTTACCAATGCTTCTCGTCGTAAGATCGCATTGGTTCCGGTATAAAATGCAGCATTCATCCCGTCCTTCCCTTGTTGAATAGGACCATAGAAAAAGTGAGCTTCATGGCCAAAGGGATCGCCTTTAGGTAGGTTGTAAAATGCTTGAGGTGTCTGTACAAAAGCGACTTTATTCAGCTCATAGCGCCCTTGCTCTAAGTTGAATCGGAAAAAATTAGGTAATACCCGCTGCAAAAGTTGTGGTTTAGGAATATGGTCAGCGTCTAGAGTGACAATAAAGTCACCCTGGGTTTCACCACAGAAAATGGCATGGTTAATATTGCCTGCTTTAGCATGGTGTGGGCGATCTTTAGGTTTGTGTCGTGCGATGTAGCGGCAGCGTGCTAGATCACTTAATGCAGTGGTTTGTTTGTCAATTTGTCCTTCTAGCTTATGAACTTCAGCTTCAAACGTTGATGTGGTACTAGTGTATTCTGGCTGAGTCAGCAATAGAAGTTGTCGTGTGCTTTGTAGGTACCCTTGGCTTTGCCAATATTGATGATCTTGTATAGAACTTTGCGGTACAAATTGCTTGATCATGATCAGGCAGTTACGACCACTGGGTTCACGTACATAAGTCAGGTGATCTGCAAGCTGCTTTAAAATGCTAATGCCTCTTCCCCGTTCTGCATTTTGATCAATCTCATCAGGTAGTTTTTGTAAATGCTTCTCAAAATCAAAGGGGGCACCTTGATCCCAAATACGTATGATAATGTCGCCATTTAGAATAACAAGCTCTAAGTCAATGGGGGTGTCTGGGGGTAAATGTTTATGGGCATGGCTGACTACGTTATCAAACCCCTCACCTAATAAGGTTTGTGCTGCAAACCAATCCTTGTTGGGAATCATGGGCTGTTTCATGGTACTAAACCAATCCATGAGTGATTCCAATTCATTAAAATCGGTTTTTATTTGAATTCTCTGACAACTCAGGGTTTCTTCAATCGATTCTAAATCTTGTTGTAAATACTGTATTTGTTCTAGGCGACTACTTAAATAATAACGTTCAGCTTCTATTTGTTCAGCGGCGAGTTGTAACTTTGGTGATTGCAGATCCTGTATACAAAGTTGTTCTGCCATAGCTCGCATGTCTGGAGAATTACCGTCATCCAGTATGTAAACTCGGAGCTTATTGACAGGATAATCTATTTTTAGTGCTGCCTGTGCTGTTTCTTGAACAATATCAACAGGTTCGCTGTAGCACGTAATAAATATATCAACAGTTGGATAGTCTGTTTTTGATAACGTTGGTGTGAGTTGATCCAGGTTTTTGACCCGTCGCTCAATCGGTCGCCATAACCCAACTAAAAACAGTATGCCTCCCATAAACATATATATTTCAGCTAATACAAGGGGGACTGAAAACCAAAGGGCCTCTGTATTAAGGGATTGGGTTAAGCGCCATTGCAAATACCATGTCCCAACGATTAGATTCACTAAAACCAGGTAACGAAATAGCAAGGTGCGATCGCGCAAGCGCACTTGGATATTGTTCATCAATGGTTTCTGGTCCAGCTGACCAATTAAGCTACTCATCCGTCAATTAAAATAGTTGTAAGTGACTCTTGTTTCTCTAATCCAATTACCTTAGTATTTTCACTGAATCTCAATTTATTGAGTAAGAATAAGACTAATCCTAATCTTCTTGTCAATGGTGATAGAGTATGCTCGCTCAACTAGCAGAGATATTTGTCCTATTGAGTTTTCCCATTAACGAGACTAGATAAACAACATTACTTTGTTGGTACTTAAAACTGTTTTAGGAGCAGAACCATATTATTAGGTAAACTTAATGGATGTTAGATATGAATTGGTAAGTATCAAACCTCCGCACGTCTCATATTTAAGCATTTCCACTAATTAATAAACCAATCAACCCAATCAGCGAAGCATTATAGTCAATGGCATATTCATTGGTTGCATAGGACTTCTCATCATCCAAATAACTCAATATACCTAGACCTTTTGGTGCAATATTATCTTGGGCATCAGAATTGGGACCTCCAACAACTAAACCAGGAATCAGCAATCCTTTAGCCCGAGCAAAAAGATGATTTACATGACGTACAGGGTTTGCCCCAACTCCCGTCACAAACGTCTGATTAAAGGGGTTTCGCCCTAAGAGAAAATGAAGTTGATCCAAAGCAGCATATTGATAGCGTTGCTCCTGGCTGATTTGATACGCATAGGCTAAAGTAATACCTTCTTCTGCGGCCAGTTTATTTGAGCCCCAAATAAAGCGATGGTTGGCTAAACGGTAACCATTATTCTCTACCCTCGTTAGAATCTCATCTGCTTTTGTTAGTAGCTTTTGGTCAATGATTGCATTCAGTTCGGATGAGCTAGGCTGGCGTTTCTGCAGTCTGTAGTCTACTAAAGCTAACGGTGATAGATCTTTCCATTCAAATAGGGTGTAGGTGATTTCTAATAAATGGGTCTCTAAATATTGCTGATACTTTTTGTTGCCAGTGGAAATATATAACTCCACTGCTGCCCAGAAGCGATCATCAAGGTCAGTTTTAAGACTCTCTTCTCGATCAATATCTGAAGCTAAGTATTTCCCAGAACCACTATCATCCCCTTCATACCAATCCACTTGCATGGTTGGTTGCCCTTCTAAATACTGCCAGGCTAGGTCTGCGGAAGCCTGATATTGATCGGCCAAGTTGACATCAAATGATTCAAAGACTCGGGCCGCCATGGCCATGGCACCAGCAAGCTTACCTGTTTCAGGGGTAGAAATGCCGTAGATATAGCGGGTTTGAGCATCTTCGTCAGGTGCCATCCCAATGGGCCATTCCGAGCCAGAAAGTTTGCGATAGACAGCCCCATCAGAACGCTGCATTCGTAGCATCCAATCTAGGCCAAATTTCATCTCATCTAAAACATCAGGAATGCCGTTCCCGCTTTCTGGAATGGTTAGTTGACCATCCCAAAAGAGACTAGGGTGCTGTTCGTAAAGGCTAAGAATACGAGCGACTGTTGTGGCTGTTGTAGCAACATATTTGCCATAATCTCCTGCATCATGCCATCCTCCCGTAGCATTGATCTTGTCATTGACTTGGTGCAGCGTATCTGCATGAGCTAAGTTATGATCATGCAGGTGACAAGGCGCATGGTATAAACCCGTAATAGGGTCATCTAAAATTACACCACAACGCTGTAGGTAATATGATCTTAGCAGCGATATTAGCGTCGTTTGGTATGCGTTGTCAGAGATACTAAAGGGGGCTGATTCTGCTGAGCCCGCTCGAACTATGTATTTTCCAGGTTGTTGAATATGACTAAAATCAACAGGTTGTAAAACATCTCCACTGAGGCGCTCCGACTGTACTGGCTCAGAGGGATCTAACTCAACAACTTGTTGATTATCTAAGTTTATAAGCTGTATAGGAGTTCCTTTAAGAGGACTCGATATAAAGGCGACTTTAAGCCATTGTGGATAGTATCCCACTTGGTTAAGTAATACTTTCACGGGAGAGTCTGGAGCCTGAGTGTGTCCCTTAAATTGCGGGATACAAGTAGCTAGAAAGACAGCAATAGCTAATGATAGTAGAAGTCTAAAAGTTCGCTTCATAGCTTTTGTAGTAAACTACGTTACCGAGATAATCTTTATTTAAGAAACCTATATCAATCGGATGAAGATATTCATCTGATTTCATTGTCCACAGCCATCGCTATCCAAAGCTTTAGCCGATAATTCATGTGGTGGAAATGAGCACAAAGCTATAACTAAGTTCTTATGGAATCCATTGACTAAATGTTGTAGCTGCACTGCTATTAGATTCCCCAAAACAATTACTTTTTTATCGTTATCATTAATAGGAGTATTTTTAGACCTGAGAAGATTGAGATGCAATATTGTCGTTTTGATCGATGATAGCTTGAAGAAGCGTTATCCCCTCATTAAGAGCTATTTCAAGTTTGATTACAGAGCTGGCCAGGGCAATATTGCCAGCACGACTTTCATTTTCGATATATTGACACAACCGCTGAACTGTTACTAATCCTAATGCTGCACTACTTGACTTTAGGGTGTGGGCTGCATGTTGAATCTGCTGAGCATTTTGTTCATCAATAGCCTCTTTAAAGGCTTTGATTAACTGCGAACTTTCTTTCAGATATATATCGACAAATAATTTTAATTTTTCAGATGCCAAACCACCTAATGGAGCTAGTGTTTGCTCTAAGCGGACTCTATCTAGATCGGTCGTTTTTTCAGCAGTCGTTAGTTCTGCAGACGTTTTCGGAGAGTTATGAGCTAGTGGATCTTTGATATGTGCAGCCGTACGTCTGTCAATGGGATACTCTTCTAAAGCTTTTATCAGGTTGTCAATATGAATAGGTTTACTGATATAGTCATCCATCCCTGCCGCCAGAAACTTCTCTCGGTCCCCTGTCATAGCATTGGCTGTCACTGCAATAATGTAAGGCTGCTCATTTTCGGACCATGATTGTCGAATCATCTTTGTTGCAGCTAGGCCATCCATTTCTGGCATCTGAATATCCATCAAGATGACGTCATATGTTTGGCGCTTTAGGCAATCGAGAACTTCCAATCCATTACTAACCAAATCTGGACGGTATCCCAACTTGGCCAGCCATTGTTTGGCTAGTTGTTGGTTTACCATATTGTCTTCGGCTACTAAAATTCTGCATGGCAACCTTTGTGCCATTGTATTGTCTATCTTGTTATCCTTAGTTAAACCGGAGTGGTAAGTTACTTTACCCGTAATGCCATGGGTCAGGGCATTATATAGATCATTCTGTCGGCATGGCTTATTTAAAAAAGCAACAATTCCCGCCCGTAAAGCCTTTTCCTTGAGGTCATGAGTACGAACAGATGTGAGCATTACCATCGGTAAGTTAGGACACTGAAGCTTCAGCTTTGGAGCCAACATTAAACCATCTATACCTGGCATTTGCATGTCTAGAATGGCCACATCAAAAGGCTGTTCTATTTGCCCAATTACGCCTAAGGCTTCGTAGCCTGATCGGGCAGGAAATACCTCCATTTTCCATTGCTCTGCTTGATGGGTAAGGATCTTGCGATTAGTGTCATTATCATCCACAAGCAATAACCGTTTACCTTTAAGTTCAACCTTGGGTAGTTCTAGATTATTCTCTGAAATGGACTGGGCTTTGATAGTAAAGAAGAATTTTGATCCCTTATTTAGCTCACTTTCAACCCAGATTTCTCCTCCCATGGCATGGCAAAGACGTTTGCTAATTGCCAGTCCTAGACCAGTGCCTCCATATTTACGTGTAGTGGATGAATCAACTTGCTGAAATGCATCAAAAAGAGACTCGACTCGATCTGCAGGAATTCCAATACCGGTGTCACTTACGCAACAGCGAATAAGATATAAGAGTTTATCAGATGAGTTCACATCTAATATAGGCTCCGCAATAACCCGAATAACAATTTCGCCTTCATGGGTAAATTTGACAGCATTGCCTAATAAATTCACTAGGATTTGGCGCAACCGGGTTACGTCCCCAACTAGGCTAACAGGCACATCCATGTCAATTTGGTAGGTCAATTCTAATCGCTTTGTTGACGCCTTTGGTGCGACTAGGTCCAGACACTCTTCAATACAAGATCTTAGATTAAAAGGGCATTCTTCTAAATCTAGCTTGCCAGATTCAATTTTAGAAAAATCAAGAATATCGTTGATAATACGAAGCAGACTATCACCGCTATGACGAATAGTAGAAACAAAACCAATTTGCTGATCATTCAGATCGGTATCTAGTAATAGTCCCGTCATACCAATCACCCCATTCATAGGCGTGCGAATTTCATGGCTCATGGTAGCCAGAAAATCACTTTTTGCCTGTGCAGCTTCTTCAGCCGTTTCCTTTGCTTGTTTGAGAGACTGCTCACGGGTAACTACTTCGTAAGCCATATGCTGAAAAGCACGGGCAAGTTCACCAGGTTCATCTGGTCGTTTAGCAATGGGGTTTAGACTAGTAAATTTCTGTTGCCAGTCGTCTAAAGTGGGAAATTCATTTCCACGAATTTGCTTTGCTAAATGAGTTAGTTTCTTGAGGGGGTGCACCACCTTTTGTTTTAGTAGGCGATTCATAAGGAATATGATGGTGGCCATCATGCCAATAATGACGGCCATGACCAGCTTCAGGTAATGGTAGCCTTGTTCTAGTAAGGTATTAGCAGGTACATAGATAGTTTGAGCAGCAACCACCTCGTTTATTTGCCAGTTATATCCTTGTTGATTACCATAGGTCGCTATCATGCTTTGGGGAGCATCTTCGACACGGCCATGACATTCTAAACAGCTACTTTTTTTAATCGCTAAAGGACGAGCAATATAAAAAAGCTTTTTACCGTCCTGTTCTCGATACCCACTGAGTTCGTCAGGGGCACTATCCTGACGGAAAATGTTGACTATATCGGTTTCAAACTCATCAGCCTGGTCCCTAGGATTTGATGGATTTAATGTAGCCTCTTTATATAGGAAGTTACTGTACTCAGGAGATTCTCGAAAATGTTCAAATACTTCTCTAGCACCATATGCAGGTACAGTTTCTCTAATAAATGAGCTAGATTGAGCTAACTGATCAGCTAGTTGAGGTTTGATGCTTTCGCTTGTATAGTTGCGCACGGCATTCATGGTCTGAATCATCATGTGTGCTCGTGCTTTGATCTCGGCTTTGGCCAGTTGTTGCATTGCATTAGAGAGTGCAATGCCGCTGATAACAGTTCCACCAATAAAAACAATCGTGAAAAAAAGTGTGAACTGTCTATTTAGCGTTTGATTTTTGGCCATTGGTTGACAAATAAGTTTTTTTATAGGTTCTGATAGATTTGTAATTCAGAGCGATCTTACCTATTGCATTGTTGTGAGGTTAAAGAGTTATGCATCACTTAAAGTAATTTCTTCTAGGGCTAGTAATATTTTCGATTTCACGACTGAAAATATTACTAGCTGTAGGCGAGACGATCTTAAATAATAATGAGTTATCTCCCAGGAGGTTGCCGTGACTATCTCGTAGAGCCACTATATATTCGCATCCACCTAAGGATCTGTTAAGAAACTACTTCATGGTTTAAACCGGAAAGGCTTGTTAAACCGTGATTTAAAGGATCAAAGCCATGATTTTAATTTTTAACAAGTCCTAAGCACAGTTTCGATTAGTCGTCCCCAAAGATAAGCCTGTGAATAAGACCATTAGTCACGTAAGATTTACATTATTCGATAAAAGCAGCAACTTAAGACTTTTTATAGACAATCACCTTTTCGTCTTTAGAACCTTCAGAAAAGTCATTTCTATCTATTTCTATGTATAAAAGTGAAAGAATCTTATCAGTTATAAAAATATAACTTGTTCATGTATGCTAAAGCTGGGTGGTTATTCCCAAATAACGGCAGACTTATAAGTAACATATTGTTTGGAGTGTTCAGTGGTTTAACGGGCCAACCGTAGAACAAATAGACGACAATAGTAATACTGAATGCATTCAGAAATTTGCTACGCATATAGTCATTTACCTCTAAGCCTTCTGGAGATTATCTATACCTTGAGCTATGCTATATCAAGCTATATTTATCAATCTATAGCGCAGGATTTATCATATAAAAAGTCTGCACTATAGATTTTCTATAGAAAATTAATCAAAAACTATACAGCTACCGAATCAGCAATCTTGAAAAACTGATTAGATAGACTCAAGTCAGTTACATTTTCCACAATACCAATCAGTTCATTCTGTCTTGCTGTCTTCAGATAAATTCCAATACCTTGCTCTAAGTCCTCTGCAGTAGCTTCTAACAAATAGTCATCTAAAGACCCGTGTAGTTGGATTAAATCATTCTGTTTATAGTTGAAATCACTGATAAGGGCATAATCATATTCACCTAATGAAAGATTATCCCCATCATCGTAGAATGCGCTAGTTGTATCGCCTAAATAAAAGATATCAGCGCCTTCACCACCAGTCAGGATATCAATTTCATTGATACCGACCAAGGCTGTTCTAGTTGATGCATTGATATCAACGCCTATCAGGCTATCTCTCCCTTTATCACCAAATAGCTGATCGTTTCCTAGACCGCCCTGGAGATAATCATGGCCAAAATTTCCCTCTAAGAGATCACTACCTGCCCCACCATCAAGGTGGTCTTGTCCCAGTCCACCATCAAGCTCATCATCACCAGCGCCACCATTGAGGATGTCACGACCTCGATCACCAAAGAGATAGTCCTCACCGTCTTCACCATTCAGGTGGTCTTGTCCCAGTCCACCATCAAGCTCATCATCGCCAGCGCCACCATTGAGGATGTCACGACCTCGATCACCAAAGAGATAGTCCTCACCGTCTTCACCATTCAGCTGATCATGCCCCCACCCACCATCAAGATGGTCATTACCTGTACCCCCATCAAGTTCATCATGCCCTTTATAGCCAAAAAGCTGGTCATCACCAGTACCACCATCTAAGATATTCTTTCTCTCACCACCATTCAGGATGTCATTACCGTCTTCACCATATAAATTGCCTATTTTTGAGAGACTTAAGACATCGTCACCCGCTCCGCCATAAATATCGCCTCTAGTACGACTTAAGGTATCGTCACCTAGTCCACCATGTAAGATACCTCTTTTATTTTGATATACTCGGATGTAATCAATGTCATAGCTGCTAGGGAAAAGGGTTGTATGATCCGGATCTCCTGGCCAGGAACCACAAACGGCTAAATTTGCTAATAAGTACATGGCCTGTTGAGGAATGTTCCCAGTAATTGTGAAGGCTTTTTGGCCATCTACAAACCAAGTGATTCTTTCGGGAGTCCATTTCACTGCAAAGGTATGCTCTCCTTCCGAAAAATCTATTCCTGAGACAGAGTTACCTTCCATGGCATTACCGTTGGGAGCGTCAGGGTCTTGGTAATGCAGTGTCCCATAGACAGTATCTGTCTGGTGCCCTAAAAATTCCATAATGTCAATTTCAGGAGGCCATTCACCTGTGCTTGGCAACATCCAAAAGGCGGGCCAAAGGCCCTGTCCAACCGGTAGAGATGCCTTAATTTCCATATAGCCATAGGTAAAGGCAATCTTGTCATGCCCGGAAATCATCCCTGATGTATAGTCAAAGAACAAATCTTTGCCCTGCTGTGCCAGGAGATATTGATCAACCCCTTCAAAGGCCTCAAGGGGTTGATCTAATTTGTTAGCACTTATACTGAGCGTTCCATTTGCTACAGTCAGTGCTTCATCGACATAATACTGTGCTTCGTCATTAAAAGTGTTGGTGCGGCTACCATAGTAGTAGGTTGTATTCCAGTTATCCTGGTTGAGTTCTGAGCCGTCAAAGTTATCTTCAAAAACTAAATCCCAGTTGGTTAGGATAGATGGATGATTGACCACGATCGTTCTTCCTGAATGCCTTGTACTTAGAAAATGTATCTGTATGATCGATTGTGCACATAGCTGTTGCTATTTCTAGCTTTCAGCGATCACCGACGTTTTGAACCATGTGCGCCTATACGTTAACTGCACATTATTTAACCAGCCCTAATCGGGCAAGGATGCTGATAAAGAATCAAGGAGAGCGGTGATTACAAGATTAGAAATGTTGGGGCAAATCTGATATCACCTTTCAACCTTCCTTGAGATGTCACGATTGTTGGGTGAAAATAGACATTCTTTAGGGTAGCAACTTATCGCTCCTCTATTGTTCCTTCACTCTGGGAGCAATTACCCTATGCTACGAATGAGAAACCTGTGTTAAAGTCATTAACCACTTGCTGATCTAGAACAGCAATTAACTCATCTTGGGCTGTCGCCGTTTGATACCATAGCTCAGTAGAGAAGCCATCAGACGAAACTCCTAGCTGATAATCTAAGGCATTACCAACCAACTGAATTTGATCATTCTGTGACAAGTTAAAGTCTGTAATCAACGCATAGTCAGACACACCATCCAGCAGCAGCTCACCATCATCATAAAAGACCTGACCCGCTTCACCCAGGACAAAGATATCTGCACCACTACCACCAGTGAGGATGTCAATTTCTCCTAGACCTGCATTCACTATATCGGTGCCTGTTAGCCTATCATCGCCGCTACCGCCCAAAAGCGTATTATCTCCATAACCACCTTGCAAGACGTCATTACCGGCTTCACCAGCAATATGTCCCAAGGCTTTTGATAGGGTGTCATCCTTAGAACCCCCATGAAGAGTTCCTGCTTTATCCTGATAAACACGAATGTAGTCAATTTCAAAGGCGCTAGTTTCAGGAGTGGTCTCATTGGGACTGCCAGGCCAGTAACCACCTACAGCCATATTGGCTAATAGATACATGGAGACATCAGGAATGTCATGGTCAACGCTGTACAAAGCTTGATCATCTACGAACCAGGTCAGTTCAGTTTCTGACCATTCCACACCAAATGTATGGAAGCCAGCAGAGAAATCCATCCCGTTAAAGGTTTGTTCTCCTTTTTCAGAAGCAATATTTCCATTGTCGTCTGTGTAATGGAGGCTGTTGAACACAGTGTCAGTACGATGTCCTAAAGTTTCCATGATGTCGATCTCAGGGGGCCAACCGCCATGGGTGGGTAGCATCCAAAAAGCAGGCCACAAACCTTGACCTGCAGCCACTTGCGCCCGCATCTCCATATAGCCATAGGTAAAGGCATAGTTGTCATCACTGTTTAGGATGCCGGAAGTATAGTCAAAGGTTTTAACTGGATCAAAGCCAGCAGCTGTGTCTTCAACATCAAGGGTAAGAGGCTGATCAACCTTTTGACTAACGATACTCAAGACACCATTGTTAAAATCAAAGGCATCATACTCTACACCGTTAATAATCTCATTGTCTCCCACATAGGCCTGATGTTCACCATTCCAGGGGTTAGTGCGACCACCGTAGACATTGTGACTATATTTGGTGCTCCACTTACTACTATCTAGGGTAGATAAATCAAATTCATCACTAAACACTAGTTCCCAATCACTATCGTTAGCGGGGTGCCAGGGGGATTGATTAGGCTCATCGGTGTACTGGAAGTAGGCAGCATCTAACACTAAGCTTTCAGGAGACAGATGCTCTACAACTGCAAGTAGTTCATCTGTGTCATCCCAAGTTCCATTGCCGTCAGTATCTTGATAAATACCGGCTACATTCATACCAGAAAAGGCAGCTTCCAGACCAGATGGTAAATCTGCCATCACATAGTCACTGTCCGTGCCATTTAGCTGAATCGTATCTTCGAAGCGGTTAAAGTCTTTAATTAGGGCATAGTCACTGGCACCATCGGTGGTTGAGTCGCCGTCATCGTAGAACACACCGTTTGCGTCACCCAGAACAAACACATCATTACCGGCTCCTCCCACATAGGTATCGATGCTGTTAGCGCCCATAGCGCTTGTTGCGTCAGTCTCAACGCCTACTAAAGTATCATCACCATCTTCGCCGTATAAAATGTCATCCCCTAGGCCACCGGTAAGACTGTCATTTCCATTACCACCATCAAGGGTGTCGTTCTCACTACTTCCCCTTAGATTGTCATCACCCTCGTATCCATAGATATAGTCATTACCTGCGTCACCATCAATGGTATCGTTGCCAGTTCCACCGTTGAGATAATCATTTCCCTCATTACCGGAAATGGTGTCGTTATCAGCTTCGCCAAAAACAGTGTCGTCACCGCTATTGCCTTCTAGGGTGTCATTTCCATCACCGCCAAAAATGGTATCACCATGCTCATCTCCCTGGATGAAGTCGTCACCGCCATTACCGTAGAGGGTATCTTCATCTTCACCACCGGAGATTTCATCGTTGTCGTTACCGCCAAAGATGCGATCGCGACCACGACCACCCCTTAACTTATTGCGGCCGCCTTCACCAAAGATTTCGTCATCACCATCATCGCCATCGATCTCATCGTCGCCATTACCACCAAAGAGTTTATCGTTACCCTTGCCACCCCGGATTCGATCACGACCATTGCCACCAAAGATTTCATCATCGCCATTATCACCGTCTATTTCATCATCACCCTCGCCCCCAAAGAGTTTATCTTTGCCACGACCACCAAACAGCCTATCGTTGCCTAAACCACCATAAATCTCATCATCACCATCGTCCCCAAACAATGTGTCATTGCCGTTATAACCATAAAGTCTGTCATTTCCACCTTTACCGCGGACTTCATAGTCAACATTATCTTCCCATCCGCCCCAAACATCATCATTATCAGTAAGATAAGAGATTATTTTTTTAATTCTGGCAGATATAGACATAGTAAGTCTTCTTTACTAATGAACATTTTAGGAACAAGTATTATTCACATACTAATAATGTAAAAAATTATACTTTCCTCTACAACACTCATTAAAAAAGGTCCTGAGCCAAATGTCGTGAGAGAGATCTTCTATATAGGAGGTTATCGATTGTTTTAAGAGTATAAACCTGCAAGTTTATACTAAACTATCTGCAAGAGATTCTAGGTGGTATTGTCTATTCGC
Organism: Adonisia turfae CCMR0081; assembly: GCF_011009555.1. Lineage (GTDB taxonomy): Bacteria > Cyanobacteriota > Cyanobacteriia > Phormidesmidales > Phormidesmidaceae > Leptothoe > Leptothoe turfae. The sequence goes on from NZ_QXHD01000004.1 coordinate 5,169,872, forward strand.
TTGTAATTTTTCAGTTCATTCATGCCTTGCTTTCTTAAAATAATGCAGCGGCTAACTACACAGTATTCTAGACGTGATTTTCAGCGTTTCAGGCAAAATACATCAGCCTGAAGATGGTGAAAGTGAAATATAAGACCTAAAATAGATTCCTATGGGTTGGGGCTAGGATTCAACGATTTAGGGCTAATTTCATCGATTAGTCGAGGATCACTCCCTTGCTTTGAATACTTCTAGAAAGGAATTTTAAGGCTAGGACGATCAGGGAAAATACTCTATTTTTAGATTTTTTTGACATGGGATAAGCTTTTAAGCTTTCTCTAAGCAATTTAACCAAATTATTCCATCAGGTTGAACTAATATCAAAAATTGGGCATGCTAGAAATGCTAACAAAAGTTGAATCATTTTGAAAAATGGGAATCATCTTAATATAGAATAAAGACTCTTATTTTTGAACTTGTCGCGAGGCTATTTTTAGATTTTAATTACTGTGAGTGTTAGATTTAGGCTGTCGTCTGAGAATCAGTGATTTAAAACTCACCTATTTTTGTTTGCAAGATTAAAAAGCAAGTTAATAGATTGTTTTTTCGATTACTTTGTGGATAAATAAGATTTGATGATTCTCACATTTATGTGGAGACATCATTTTATTGTTTTTAGTTCAATTATCGGTTGTCACATAGCTTAAGATGACAGAATCTTTACCACAAAAAATGTCTGGTGTTGAAGTCACTCAACTTAAAGGCATCGTTGATACAGCTAATAGCAGTACGATAAAGAATCAAATTACCGACATTGTTAATACGGGAGTCAGTACAATTTTAATTGATTGTACTGACATAACCTTCATGAATAGTGCTGGTTTAAGCACGCTCGTAATGCTTTTAAAGTTGTCCAAACAAAAGGGAATACGTCTCTGTCTATGTAGCATTCAAGATCAAGTTGAATTACTTTTTAACTCGACAGGCATGGATCGTGTTTTCGAGATTTTTGAAGATACTCATGCCTTTTTCCAGACTCTCTAGCATCTTAGAGATTTCCCCTTCCGGGTGATAACTTGAGATTTTGAAAAGGTTACCAGTTAGTTTACTGAAGTTTATAACCCAGGTGTAATTAGTTACTACACAGCAGTCAGCATGGCATAGCTTATGCTAATTTACAAGCTATACCATGCTGCTTTTGATATATGACATGGATTTATTTTGAGATTGGTTGAATAACTATGATGTCACCGATAACGAACAAGCTGTTGATATAATCCGCAGAGACGCCTTATGAAAAGTCTAGACATCTAAAAATAAAATTCAACGAAAATCTCTTTCTAAGGAGGAGTAGACTTTTAAAAAGAGATTTTCACTATTGAGCAATCATCGGAAAAGTTATCGATATGATGATGTTGCTTTAGGTTATCTAATAGTTCAGCAACATTGTAAGCTATCTTTTTATTGTTAGTCAGTAACCAATTTTGAAAGTCTTCTACTTTCCAAATACTTCTATCATCTAGCTGTAGCTCATAAGCGCCATCACTGAATAGATATAATTCACTCATAGGCTCAATCAACTCTTTCTCACTATAATACGAGGCATCATCTATTATTCCTACTGGAAAGGTGCCCTTTTGACCGATAAGTTCTGCACTAGCACTTTCTTTACCATTGTGAGCAATTAAAATGGGAGATGGGTGTCCGGCATTAGCGTAAGTCAAGATTGAGGTTTTAGAATTATAAACGCCATACCACATAGTGAAAAAACGTGGATTGTCCAATTCCATCTGGAAAAGCTGATTTAAGGCCGTTAATACACTCTCAGGTTGGTAGAAATCTGCATTTGGTAACGCTTTAGATCTCAAAACATTATGGATTGAAACAGAGGGTAAAGCGGCACCAATACCATGGCCAGATACATCTAACAGATAGAACATAAAGTTCTCATTATCCAGCCAATAATAGTCATAAAAATCTCCACCCAAACGGCTGCAAGGCAATAAGCATGAATCAATTTCAAGCTTTCCTATACATTTTTTAGGCAATAAAGATTGTACATACGAAGCAGCCTGTGCTAATTCTTGATCAATAAAATCCTGTTGCTTCCTTAGTTTTTCAGAGTGCGCCTTTAGATCTTGTTTAGCCTGATAAAATCGTAATCCTGTTTTCATCTTTGCCTGAAGCTCAGTGGGTTCAAGAGGCTTAATTAAAACATCGTCAGCTCCGGCTTCCAGAGCTTTTATACGTTCTTCTATTCGAGCACGGACAAGCATAATAAAATGAGCATCTGAGAGTTTTTTATGCGCCTTAATATATCGACAAATTTCTGTTCCTGCTTGGTCTAGACCTGTTGATTCACAGATAATAAGCTCGGGATAATGCTCTTCTGCTAATGTGAGTGCTTCCTGGCTGCTAGAGGCAATAAATGTTTCATACCCCTGTTTCTCTAAGATAGCTCTCAGGATACATTGATTAATATGACTTTTTTCAATTAATAAAATTTTGTACGTCATGATGCCCTGATTTGCTTATGTAAAGAAGTCAAAAACCTTACTATCAAACAAGGGCTCCCATAAAATGACGGCCTAGGTTTTTAAGCATTCTTGATAGAGACACCCACACAGTGCGTTACCCCCTCTACCCCTAAGTCTACAGAGTTTTCCTGTTGGAGATACTCATATATTAAGAATGCCCGTGTATTAGTCTAAGCAACTAACTGATGGTTCATACGACTGAAATTAGAAGTTGAGCGTTGAAAATTTCGCATTTCCATAAGAACATCAAGCTCAACTGACGAAATTTTGACAAATTCTAGACCCATTTCATAAACTGCATAGGAATGGTTTTCTGCATCGCTTACCCATACAACTTTTACAACAGGAGTAAATGTAATACAGTCAGAGACAAAAAACTGCAAATGAAAACAACTATCAATAGGTAATTTTTTATCCGCATATATCCTGACACCACCTTGACTAATATCAATCGTAGGCATCAGTCTGCTACTATAGCCTGGAAGTTGACAAAACATGGCTAACGGCTGCCGCGCAAATTGTCGACGGTTTGTGTTAGTTGTTGTTTCCAACATAATTTCAAAAGGTATGAGTGCTTGCTTATATTCCCTAAAAAGCTTCTGGGCGTTCGCCTTGAATGGCTGTTAGCCTAGATTAACTGATTAGAAAGGAGAATGATTCTAGTGAACTGGTTACGATTATCTCTCAAACTATTGAGAGATAATCGCATATTCAAATCTAACGACAGAAAATAATGTATCAACCTGGCATCATGCATTGTAGAAACTCAGCTAGTTTACCAAGCTCTACATGACAACTGTTTGCTGAATGATGAAGTCGAACAAGCATAATAGAGAAATAATTTAGGCTACGGCTAACAGTAGAAGATTGCTACCAACGTTTTGGCTAACCAAAACTCTCAGCCTAAGCGATGATCTTTCTCTTAAATAAAATTATGAGAAAGATTCCTTTTCAGGAATCTTTCTCATAACGTATATAGTTGATGCTGTTGCAACATGCTTCTTTCTCAAGAACTCTCTTATAATTTTGGATTTGGAATTCTTAGATGGCTTGATCCAGGCACTCTTAAAAATGAGACTCTTTGGGGACTCGCAATCGATATTAAGAGCTTTAGTGACATTGATCAAAAAGACTTAATCTTTCTCATATTTTCTGAAAGTTAGAGATTGGATAATGTTGGTAAATTCTCTAGTTATCCACATGACATCATAAAGAGCCAGTCTGGTTTTATTCTGCCTGTGAATATAATGCACCCATGTAAACCGATGAGCTCGGTCAGGCTATTGTATGTAGTGAGATGACTATAGTAACACCTTAGTTACTGCTAAACCCTGATAATAAATTGTCTAGCTACCGCTATCGCAAGTAGCGTAGATGCTAGGCAATTTGTAGCAATTGTCGTCATTCTAATGTATTATTCAGAAGACTTGAATCCGAAAATTCACAGATTTTTCAAGTACTTATTTATTTTCTCAACACAGAATTAGTTCTTTTCTACAGTGATTTCTTTTGTAAATGTTTTTGGCTTTGTCTTTCAAAGATCTTTTCTTTAGGGGTTACTACGAATCTTTTAAGCTTTCTACTATTCCAATTCTATGCTTAAGCTTAGCTTGGCTTTTGGGGAAAGTTAATTACAGCAAAGATCTAAGCGTTTCCAACTCTTGTTCTAAGCTAGAAAAATCTAATAATATTGTTTAAATTTCATTTAATGCTTCATTCCCTTAAACTCTTAGATTAACTTATATTATTTAGGCGCAACTAAAAGTATTTAGGATGTTATTTAGCCGTTCTTCCCTCAAAGTATTGAGATTTTATAGCTTTGCTTGGGGACGGTATTTCATGCTCTGTATGCTTTGTGTTGGTGGGATATTACCTAAATCTGTGTGGGCTAATACCTCTCATCACTCTGATATAGATCTCCGTAGCCTACAAACTCGTACGGTTTTTTTTTCTAATTCTGCGAAATCCTCGTTTTTAGAGCTAGAACCAACTCTTGAAGTTACAAGTTCCTCTGTAAATACCTTATCTATTTTAGAAATTTCAGAACATTTTCAAAGTAACTTTCTAGATACGAGTTTCGAAAATGTTAACCCTAATGTTCTATATCTGGCTGCTCCAGAAAATTTAAATCCTGGGCTGTATGTCCCATTGCCAGTTGAATCATCACCAACCCCACTGACTCCAGACTCGATTGACTCTGAACCGGTTACTCCAAGCACTGAAACAACTGAAGGTGACTCTGAACCGGTTACTCCAACCGCTGAAACAGCTACCACTGACACGACTCCCTCTGTCCCTTTTTGGGAGGTTGAGGGTTTGACAATTAATCTATCGGATGCTTTTAGTAATTTTGATCAGGGTAACCGAATTATCGAACCAACTGTGACAGGTACTTTGCCCAATGGCGATCCTCTTTCGATTACAACGGGTTTTAATAGATATGCCCAACCAGATGTCAATACCGTTTTCAATATTCCTCTCAAAGCAGCATGGACACGGGAAGTAGGTGATTTTACGACGACGACCGGAGGAGGTATTGACCTTTTTAACCGTCTGCCTGTTGCTATTAATCTGAATGCAAGTACGTCGGTCCCCATCGGTAAGAAAGCTACACTTTCGTTTTTTGCAGACTATGGGCCGTATAAGTTTAATGCCACTACCCTAAATAATCAGATCAAGGCCCTGCGATATGGCCCAAATTTATATTGGCAGATTACTCCTGATATGTACCTTTTCTCCCTAGTGCGGTGGGGTCGTTATAACGATGGTAATCATGAGCAGCAATCGTTTAGCCGACTAGAAAAGAAGTTTGGAGATTTTCATATAGCAGGTAACCTGTTTACTTGGAGATATCGAGAAGATGCTGAATTGGCTAGTGGCTACTTTTCACCTTCTGACTTTTTGGTTGCGAATGCTGAAATTGGTTGGAAAGGAGAAGTTTTTGAATGGCTAGCCTGTGGAACAGCAGCTTCTTGGGGGCAACAACGATTAGGGGGGAGTTGGTCATCAGCCTATAGCTACAATGCAAAATGCACGTTTGAAATAACAGACCATTTAGAAATGGATCTGGGCTATGCCTTTAGTAATGTAATTGGCCAGACAGGCGGCAGCGCTTTTAATAACCGTGCAGTTACTGGGCAAGTGCGTGCCAAATTTTAATTTGGAGGCTCGCACAGAATTTCATGTTTGTTGATGAGCCGATGTAAAGCTGCAAACTTTGATAGAGGGTATGTTCAGAGTTCGACCTCAGTAGATAGTCCCCTAACTGTCAGATATCGAAGGCCTCCTCCCATCCCCGAATTCTGAGGAAGACTGTACTCAAAGCCCTCAGAATTTGGAGTTTTGGGTGGATTTCAAGAAATGAAACCGTTTGTCCCTATCTTATAAAAGATTGAACTAACCCACTTATATAGCTGGGTGCACATAGTTCAAACTGTGTATGTTCGCTGAAAGCTTTAGGATATAGCGGCTGCACAGCAAACCGCTGAATGTCTTGAGCGGTTTGCCAGCGTCCGTTCGATTACGATGAACGGCTTTGAAATATCAAGTACCAATAACTCACTTTGCGTGTAATCGATGAATAGATTTCGGTTGCCAAACGCTTGATTTACAAGGTTTTATGTCAGTTGAAACACCTAACTTTTAGGGTATTCAGTAAAACTCTCATTCTCTCTGAGAATTTACTAAGCCAGTATGGTATTCAAAGACACAGTAATTTGTTTTGTGTTATTTTCTCGCTTCTACTTACTCAAAATAAAACAGCTCCTGCCTTAGGTTGAACTTTTACACAACAAAATTATTGTCATACCAAAATGCTTGCTGTTATTTGTTTTGAATTAACTGTCAGGATGATCTTTAGCTATTTCAAGTTGTTCAAGCCAGTAGTCACTAATTATGAGCTCCAATTCTAATTCTTCTGTTGTCGATAATCTTATTAAAGGAAGCACTCTGGAGGATGTGCTAATAGGTGACATCCTCAATGATGAAATTCATGGGCATGAAGGAAATGACATTTGGCTCAGTGGTAAAGCCGGTCAGGATATCGTTGTTGGTGGTTCTGGAAACGACAACTTATCAGGAGGTGAGGGCAATGATCTCCTCCACGGCGACTTCTCTGAGGGTAGCGGCTGGGAACTAAGTGATGGTGGGAACTACGTATATAATGCCCCTGAGGGAATCACAGAGTCGGTTAGTGGTCAGGGTAACCTATTCCCCCCTGGAGGCGATTCATCCGTCTACAACGATTTTATCCTTGGAGGTGATGGTAATGACATTATGCTCGGCAGCTGGGGGCATGACGCTATCTCCGGCGATGCTGGTAATGACATCATCAATGGTGGTGTAGGGAATGATTATTGGCTTGCCGGTGGAGAGGGCAATGACACCATTAATGGTGATGATGGTGACGATATTTTAGAGGGTGGAGCCGGTAATGACCTTTTAAATGGTGGTAACGATAATGATATTTTGACGGGTGGGGCTGGCCAGGATGCTCTTTATGCAGGCGATGGTGCAGATATTGCTGACGGTGGCGAGGGAGCTGACCTGGTTGACGGTGGGGCCGGACATGACCAGCTCACTGGTGGTCTTGGCGACGACAAAATTTTAGGTGGAGACGGTCATGACACTTTAGATGGTGGGGATGGCGATGACATCCTTATTGGTGGTGCTGGTGATGACTATTCCATGCTTGGCGGTAGTGGGAATGATGCCCTTTACGGTGAGGCTGGTCATGACTTTATGGATGGCGGTGCCGGTAACGATATCATGTATGGTGGCCGTGAAGATGACGTCATGCTGGGTGGTGAGGGTACTGACTATATCTACGGTGGGGAAGGCATTGACCGTATAGATGGGGGTGCCGGGGCTGATGTGATCGAGGGTAACTCTGGGGATGATGACATCCATGGAGGAGATGACGATGATGCGATCACAGGTGGTACCGGTCAAGACATCCTATACGGTGATGCCGGAAATGACTTGATTGATGGCGGCGAGGGCCATGATTATATTGACGGTGGCGAAGGTAATGACACCCTGGATGGTGGCACCGGTATGGATACCATCGAAGGCGGTGCTGGTAACGATGTAATTCATGGTGGTGCTGATAATGACGGCTGGTTATCCGGTGGTGTGGGCCAGGATGAGATTTTTGGTGATGCCGGTGACGATGTCCTGTCTGGTGGGGCCGATAATGACCAGCTCCAGGGTGGCACCGGTAATGACGTGATCATGGGAGATGCGGGCAATGACGTGATCATGGGTGGCGAAGGTGATGATTACTGGCTTGATGGTGGCGAAGGCAATGACACCGTCGACGCTGGTGCTGGCCACGATGTCGCCACGGGGGGAGTTGGTGACGATGTTGTTATCGGTGGTAGTGGTAATGACACCCTGCTGGGGGATGCCGGTCTCGATCAGCTCTTTGGTGATGCAGGAGATGACATTCTTGATGGCGGTGACGGTGCTGACCTTCTCGAAGGGGGCACTGGCAATGACACCCTTAAAGGGGGCGACGGTGCTGACTTAATGCGAGGCGGTGCCGGTGTTGACTACGCTGAGGGTGGCATAGGTGACGATAACATTACCGGTGGTCTCGGTGACGATAGCCTGCTGGGTGATGCTGGGGCCGACACCATTGATGGCGGCGCTGGTCATGACTACCTGGCTGGAGGTGCAGGTGACGATACTCTTATTGGCGGAGCCGACAATGATACCATTCAGGGTGGAGCTGACAACGATATCCTCGACGGTGGTAACGGCTATGACATTCTGGAAGGGGGCGACGGCAGTGACACCCTCAGTGGCGGTAAACAAGAGGATATTCTTAAGGGCGATGCCGGAGACGACAGTCTAGATGGCGGTGATGGTCACGACGTTTTAGAAGGTGGCTCGGGTAACGATTTACTCCAGGGCCAAACTGGTAATGATGCCCTATTTGGTGATGCGGGTGATGACACCCTTCAGGGTGGTCTTGGGGATGACTACCTGAGTGGTGGTGCTGATAATGATGTCCTGGAAGGCAGTGACGGCGTTGACGTCCTAGAAGGCGGCGATGGATCTGATGCACTCTATGGTGGGGCTGGTGATGATGGCTGGCTATCTGGTCAAGCGGGTGCTGATATAGTTGATGGCGGTGCTGGCCATGATGTATTGAGCGGTGGTGCTGGTGCCGATCAACTGCAAGGGGGGGCTGGTAATGACACTGTCTTCTTTGATGCTGCTGACACTGTAGTCAAGGGAGATGCCGGCTACGATGTTGCCATTGTGGAAACCGCTGAGGGGGCAAGCTTAGACCTGGGCGCTAACAGCTTTAACGAAGCTCATGGTAATGCCGGTAACGACACCTTTACCAATACGAATGGAGCGGGTGCTGCTAGTGGTGAGAGTGTTGCCATGTTTGGTAACGCCGGACATGATTCCCTAACAGGTGGGGCTGCTAATGACTATCTAGATGCTGGTGCGGGGGATGACGTTGCCAGTGGTGGCGCTGGTGATGACTACGCTCTGGGTGGTGATGGCGCTGATGTCCTTAGTGGAGACACTGGTAACGATCTTCTAGAGGGTAATGCTGGCAACGATACCTTGGATGGCGGTGACGGTCATGACACGCTAGATGGCGGTGATGGAGCGGATACGCTGCTTGGTGGAGCAGGTCACGACACCCTGAAGTTTGATGCGGCAGATACGGTAGACGGCGGTGATGGTTACGATGCCGCCAGAGCTCAGGGAGATGTTGGTGTCACTCTGGATTTGGGTGCTAGCCAGATTGAGTTAGCCTACGGTACTGAAGCGGCTGATGTCTTTACAAACTCCAGTAGCAACAGCGTCGAAATTCATGGAGAAGGTGGCAATGACACTATCATTGGCGGAACTGGCCATGAGATTCTGGATGGTGGTGCTGGGGATGATGAGATCGCAGCCAATACTGGCAATGACGTCATTTTAGGTGGTGCCGGGGACGATGTTCTCCAGGGAGAGGGCGGCAATGACACCATCACAGGTGGAGAAGGCGCTGATACTCTCTCTGGTGGAGAAGGCAATGACACCCTGAATTTTGATGCCGATGACACCCTGGACGGCGGTAGTGGCAGTGATGTTGGGGTTTACCAGGGGGCTACTGGCATTAACCTCAACATTGATGATGTAAGTCTGGAAGAAGTTCACGGTAATGTCGGTGATGATACCTTGACCTCAACCGCTGGTAATGTCGTGAAGATGTTCGGTGGAGCTGGTAGCGACACCCTAGAAACCGGCAACGGTAGCGATCAGCTCTTTGGTGGAGAAGGTGACGACACCATTACATCCACCGGGGGCCACAACTATATCGAAGGTGGTGCAGGTAGCGATACCATCACCACAGGTGGCGGTAACGACACCCTAGTGGCCGATGCCGGAGATGATGTTCTAGACGCTGGCGACGGTCATGACATCTTAAAGGGCGGCGCTGGTGCCGATAGCCTTAGTGGTGGCGCGGGTAATGACACCCTTTATTTTGATGCAGCTGATACGTTGGTAGATGCAGGTGCTGGTAATGAAGATACAGCACATTATGAGAGTAGTGATGCACTCACCATCGATTTAGATGCGACAGGTATTGAAACACTCCACAGTAATGTGGGTGACGATACTATTACCGCTAATAGCAGTCAGAACTTCACCGTTTACGGTGAGGGTGGTAATGACACCATTACCACTGGAAGCGGTGACGATACCCTTGAAGGTGGCGGTGGGGATGACATTATCGACGCCGGTAGTGGTAGCAACACGCTGCTTGGTGGAGCTGGTAATGATACCCTCATCAGTGGCAGTGGTAATGACACCCTAGAGGGAGGAACCGGAGATGACACTCTGACTAGCAGTGGTGGCAAAAACACCTTGCTCGGTGGCGACGGTAACGATGTCCTCACGACTGGTACTGGTAGCGACACGTTAGACGGCGGTGCAGGAAATGACAGTCTCATCGCAGGCAGTGGTAACGATAATCTGAAAGGAGGTACAGGAAACGACAGTCTAGATGCGGGTGCTGGTAACGATACTCTGGATGGTGGCAGCGGTGCCGACCAGTTAATCGCTGGAAGCGGTAACGACAAGCTCTATTTTGATGCTGACGATACTGTTATTGATGGTGGGGCTGGTACTGATACTGCCTATTTCCAAAGCAATACGGACCTTACCATCAATGTCACTGATGCAGGCCTCGAAAGGCTCTATGCCAACAGTGGTAACGATCAGCTTTCAGCCACCGGTAATAGTCAGGTCAAGCTATATGGTAAGGATGGAGACGACGTCCTTACATCGGAAGGCGGTAATGACCGACTAGATGGTGGCAATGGTGACGACATTCTTACCACTACTGGTGGTAACAACACCCTGAAAGGTGGTAACAACAATGACCAGCTTACTTCCGGCAGCGGTAATGATGTCCTTGACGGCGGCAGCGGTAACGACACCCTGCTCACCACTGGTGGCAACAACACCCTAAAAGGTGGTAGCGGTAACGATACTCTGACCGCTGGAGGAGGTATAGATACTCTAGATGGCGGTGCTGGCAATGACATTCTCGATGGTGGTTCCGGCGATGATGTGCTGGTAGGGGGGAATGATACCGATATTCTCTATGGTGGTGAGGGTAATGACACCCTTTCTGGTGGGTTGGGGGATGACACCCTTTACGGGGGAGCTGGTAATGACACCCTTAATGCTGAAGTCGGTAATGATCTTCTTGATGGGGGGACTGGCAATGACCAACTTTTTGGAAGTACCGGTAACAACCGCCTTGAGGGAGGTGCTGGTAACGATGAACTCTATGGCGTAGCTGGTGAAAATGAACTCCTTGGCGGTGACGGTAGTGACCAACTCTATGGTGGTGCAGACAGCGATCAACTCCTTGGTGGCACTGGTGATGACCAACTCTATGGAGATGCTGGTAACGACTTACTAGATGGTGGTGACGGTAGCGATAACCTGGTTGGTGGTGACGGTAATGATATCCTGTTAGGCGATGGTGGAGCCGATGTCCTCAGGGGTGCTACAGATGGTTTCGGTGAGGTAGATATTCTCACCGGCGGTGGCGGTAGCGATTACTTTATTCTCGGTGAGTCAGGTCAGGTCTTCTATGATGATGGTGACCTGCTGACAGCTGGCACGTCTGATTATGCCTTAATCACGGATTTCAATGGTTCAGAGGATATTCTCCAGTTGAGTGGTTCAGCCAATGATTATGTGCTGGGTTCCTCAGGGTCAAGTACTAACATCTATCTAGATAGTGATGGTACCGGTAGCTTAAGCAGTTCGGATGAGTTGATTGCCACATTGGAGGGTACTTTAAGTATGGATCTATCCAATACATCAATTCTGTATGTGTAGTGAACAACTTTGATCTATGGAGATCCACTTAAGTTGGGAACGTTCCGTTAGATAGGATTATAGACTCTTGGAGTCAGAATTCATTAAGAACATGGATTCTGGCTCCTGACTTCTAAATGCTCTTTTATGAAACGTCCCACATATAAGTTGTTAACCAGACTACTGACCCTAGTTTGATACACAATATTGCCTTAATGCTCATTTTGAGGAAACCAACATGCTTGAATTTAAGGGCTTTCACCCTAAGGATATCTCCAATGAAATTGCACTAACGCTGACCAATTCAGGAGTGCATTATCACAATTTAAATAATGGCGCTTTTCAGTTTATTCCTTACACAGAGATCGCTGGCTTCTCTGGATGGCGGCCCGGATATGGTTCTCTTCATATCTATAGCAGTAATCCAAATTTGATGATTCACTTAAACTTTGCAGCAGAAGTAGCAGAACAGGCGCTATCGCAAATTCAAAGTTTTCTCCAAGAGAAAATGGTAACTGTCTAGATCAATAATTATTCCATTTTTGAAACAACAAAGACCTCAGTTGCATAAGCAACTGAGGTCTTTGTCATGGTAAGACTATGGAGTTGCTATGTGGCTTTTAGAGAAAATACAGCTTCCTTATTGAAATACATAACTGTCTGTACTCCAGCCTCTTGCAAATAGGTATAGGAGCGATACGTATTAATCCTTGATTACATCTAAGATGGCTTTATTGCCAAGAGCTTTATAGTAGAGAATTTCTAAGATAAGGCCGTTAGTATTACCGGTTAAGATGGTGTTGATTTCGTCACTCTCTTCATAGAGACCAGCGTAGAACCCACCACCATCGGGATCTTGTAGTTCCTTTACAGCTTTAATTAGCTTCAACGTATAGGGTTTCTTGGGAAATAAGTAATACCATCCAAAGGCTGCTTTTGTACTAAGTGTGCGTAGTTCTGGATAGGGCTCATTTTCTTCTGTAATCACAGCCCATGGAGTTCCATTAGCATAAAGGGTGCTATAGAGAAAATAAGGAGCTTGATCGATGTTGTCTTCAGATACTGCGGTTAGGTATCCTGTTTCTTTATATCTATTTTCCTGAGCAGTGAGTATAGTGTCTGCATACTCAGTCAAGGTTTCATCCCAGCCAAACTCAATGGCTTCTAGAATGTAGGACTCACTAACTACGTAGTTATTAGCATTAGTTTCGTCGAAATTACGCTGGTCTACAGGGATTTTTACCCCGCTCACTTCTACCAGCTTCATTGGTTCTGTTTCTAACGCCTTTGGAGCCTCAAATCCCCATAGCTCATAGCCACGGGCAGCATATTCTTCGTAACCGAGGCGACCTTCCTGTACGGGTAAAAGTTTGCCGTTAGATTTAAAGACCGCACCATAGAGTTGCCCATTTTCAATGGAGCGAGGCAGTTGCCAACCTGACATCAAACCGGAGATCCAATTCTCATACTGGGGATGGCATGTGCGAATGATATGTAGGGCTGTGAGAAAACGACCAATGTCTAGAGCCGACCAGCCCAATCCCTTTTTGGTGGGATTGTTTCCATAGTCCACCATTTCTCCAGTGGCACTGTTATATACCTTATTTGGGAGAGCTCCCTCTACCAACGGTAGCTCTCCAAGGGAGGTTAAAAATTGATTGAGTTGTAGATCAAACTCACCTTGGTCAATTAATCTCATCCATCGAACTGCATTCAAGGCCATTAAGTAATTGCCCTGATCCCAAAGGGTACCGGAGGGAAATTGGTTGGCAGAGTTGATAAATCCGGTTTCTGGTTGCCGATTATTGACAAAGTATTGCCAGGCTGTAGCCGCATATTCTTTCTCTTGCTCGGTTAGAGGGGTAGTTAACTGACCACAGAGGTTGTTGAAAGTTGCATCTGTTGTGGCCGCTTGAGAATCAGACTTAGATCCCTCGATTTCAATGGTGCCACTGGTACAAGCAGTCAGACTACCCATTGTTAAAAGACTAGCGAATAGACCCTTTAAAATCCGAGATTGATAGGAATTCATATTTTCTAAAAAGTGTGTGCAAGTGGTTGTCCGGTTTGGGTTTTGTACAACAAACTTTCCAGGATAATGGCGTTCGTGTTGATATTAATTGCCTTGTTAGGCCCCATGTCTGGGGCCTCGTAGCGTCCTGCAAGATATCCCTTCTGCTCATCGGCAAGGTTTTGCACTGCTTGTCTGAGAGTTTGGCAGTAATCATTATCAGGCCAAAGACTACTCCAAGCGAAGGCTGCTTTTGTACTCAGAAAACGTAAGTCAGGGTGAGTTTTTCCTTTTACATCTGTTGCTGGCCAGGCCTGACCATCAGCATAAACGCTGTAGTAGAGAAAATAGGGTTGGCGATCCAGTGCATCTTCGTTTACTGCGGTTAGTATGCCCGTGTCAGCATATCGATTTGCTTGAACCTGCAAAAGATTTTCGATTTGGGGTTGCATCGTCTCAGGTAGCCCCATCTCTATCCTCCATAGTAGGTAAGGATCATTAGTGAGATGATTGCTCGCCCCTGAAGAATTGAGATCACGCTGATCTACCATCAGCTCTACGCCATCCACGGTAATTCTCTGTGTGGGCGGATTATATAGTGCGTTCTCAGCTTCAATTCCCCATAGTTTGAAACCATAGGCTGCATATTGTTCATAGCCTAAGCGTCCCTCTTGCCAGTACTGCAGACCATTACGACCGGCTCCACTGCCCCATAGCCAACCGTCTTTTATAGACTTGTTTAAGTCATAGCGAGCTACGATGGTATTGATGAGATCACGCAACTCTGGATAATGGCTTTTAAGGGTGTATAGAGCCACCAGATATCGGCCCAAATCCAATGCAGACCAACCACTTACTCCATTGGAGTCAGGTTGATTACTTAACGTCCGCATGGCAGCGGTGTCAGTGCTATAGGCTTTATTCGGTAACGCTGTTGCCGGTAAGGGTAACCGTTCCAGAGTACGTAAAAGAATCGACAGTTTTTCAATCAACTCTGTTTCAGAAATAAGCCCCAGTTGATGAGCAGCATGGATTCCCAAAAGCGCACTTCCCTGGTCCCACCAGGTAGACCAAGGCAAGTCGTCAACGGCATTGACCATACCAGTATTAGGATTCCAATTATTCTCAAAATAGGTCCAGGCTCGGCGAGCAGCGGATTGATCCAGAGAATCTGCCATTTGTTCCACATTATCCAATGGAAGAGATGTGCTAACTAACTCAGGTGGTTCAAGAGGTGAAGGAGCTTTTTTTTTTCTCCTCAACCAAGGCAACTTCCTCAATCAAACCTCTGGGAGTTGCGGCGATATTGCTTTCTCCCTCCTTTGCAATCCAGTATGTTCCTTGGTCATCAGCCACTATTTCGATTGTTGGTTGAGATCTTTCGGGAAGACCTAGCCCCAGCTCATCTCCATTACGAATTGCATCCCACCACGGAGAGTCCATATCGTCATGGGGATAGATGAGAGGTTGCTGTTGAGTATTTTTATGGAGTAAGGCTTGGAGAATTAGACTATTAGTAGAGCCGGTAAACCCAATGGCTCTGCGACCACCGCTCTCGTAAAAGCCTTCATAATAGCCTAATTGCTGATTATATAAGTCTAGCGTTGCTAGCCATAGCTCTCGACCATAGTCACTATTAGGAAAGAGTGTGTGATAGGCAAAGGCTACAGCTGTGCTAACCACACGAGAGTGTGGAATGACTTCACCTTGATCATCTACAGCAACCCAATCACGACCATCGGACACAAGCGTACTGTGCACCACATAAGGAGCCTGATTGACTAATGTGGTTCCTGAAGCACTAAATGTCCTTGTCCGTTTATAGCGGCTAGCTTCAGCCTGATAAATGGCTTCTACTAGAAAACTGATTTGGGGGTCAAACCCAAATTCTAGACCGTATAAGATAAATGGTGTACTGGTGGTATTTAACAGTTCATTGCGACGCCGTTGTTCTGGTTGAGACCGATTGGTGGGAACTGCTTGTTCCTCTAGTTTAGTGGTGACATAATTGCCGCCCACCGCTGAGCGAGAAGCATCAAATCCCCACAATTGAAAAGCACGGGCGGCATATTCTTCATAGCCGAGAATTTCAGCTGGTTTAACTCGGATGCGATCGCGTCCTCGATTATCCTGAGCTAAACGGGCATTAGCAATGCGACCATTTCTAACTACCCGCAGATAAGACCAGTCCAGAGCTAACTGATCTACAACATCAGTATATTCAGGATGGCAAGTTTTAAGGGTATGCAGCGAAGCCAACAGTCGGCCAATGTCTAAACCAGACCAACCATTCCCTTGGGGCAGAGAATTACCACCATAGTCAATGGGTTCCAGAGTCAGGGTGCTATAGGAACGATGGGGCAGTTCTCCCGCAAACAGTTCAATTTCTTGCAGAGCCCCTAGCAAATGCCGAACCCGTTCATCAAACTTCTTTGCATTAATCACATCCATAGCTCGAGCCGCATGGAGTGAAGCTAGGTAGTCCCCTACACCCCAAAGTGTTACACCATCCAGGTCACT
>NZ_QXHD01000004.1:5186276-5210275 GCF_011009555.1 Adonisia turfae CCMR0081
GGCATTTACAGCATCCAGACGACGGTTGCCACTTGCAACAAATGCCTTAAGGGCAGATAGATCACCGACAGGTGCAGTGCTGGCATCAGCGGATACTACCGCTCTAGAAAAAGCGTCAAGCATTGAGCTCTCCTTGTTTTGTTAAAAACTTTTCGTTAGTGATAAGCCCGTTTCGTTTGGCTCAACCACTAACGAAACAATAATGAATCATGGTTACCCAAGTCTCATTTAGTGAGGAGAAAGCAATATTCCGTTACATAAGGCACAAAATCATTCAAAACAGCCTGATGGCAACGGTTAGAGGAAATGAAGAAATAATCTACTTAAACTCGTTCATCAAATCGAGTATGGAAACTGCCGTACTTGATCCAATATTGCTGTAAATCGTGGTGGGGGGTATGCAAACTGGCCTTGGCCCGATATAGAACAACACGTCGATGCTGCCCAATCCAAATTTTTTTGACTGGATCAACACATATTAAAGTGCCCCCCAAAGCCTTAAGGCAGTCCTGAAACTTTTCTATCGTCGAGTATTCTACGGTTTCAAAAATGAAGAAGTTACCTGAACGAATCAGGTGACGACTGCGGATCCACGTCTTCATCTTCTTTTGTGCTTGAGGAGGAAGCATGGAAATCTGAACCGCTCTAAGGTCTATATCAACGTTCGTTTTAAATTCTTCAGAAAGGTAGTTCATTATTAAAACTGGCGCGCTTTCGGAATTTCAAAATCCCCTCTGTTGAGCCCCACACATATTCATCTGTCTCAATATCCATACCCTGATCGATGCTCATCCATGTGCTTTCAGTAAGCTCCACATGACTAGTGAGATAGGTAATTTTGCCTTCTTTAGGAATAATGCAAGCCTTACCAGGTTCTACGCTGCCAATGAACGTATCTCCCTCACGCCTAAACACCATTGAACAGCCTTCACGACGCTCAATACACTCAGGAGTAACAGTTTTAAGGATCTCCAAATTATGACCGCCCCCTGCGTAAAGCAGGCGATCTTTCAAGCCATAATTCTCGATATAAACATGATCCCCCTTATCAACTAGACGGTGTACCCCCTGCCTATAGGGAGTCCACAGGTCATAGTCATAGGTTTGTTCTGAATATAGCCCTACTCCTGAAAAAAAATCGTAAGGCAGTGGTCGAAAAAAAATCCGAATGTGGGCAAATTTTGTGGGTTCGTCAAAGGCTTGTTGCTGATTGCTAAAATCCCCAGACATCCACCGAACAAGAGTTATAAAGTCTTGAGAATAAGACTCTGTAGAAGAAGAGACATCAGCATTGCCAGTAAGCACCATTCTTGTAATAAATGTTTATTTTTTCAACGTTGCCCACAGATTAACTAGGACAACAGTTTTATGTTGAGGCGTTGCCGATCTCTTGAGATCTCACACAACCAATATCACCCACTTGATTTAGTGTACGCAAGCAACGGGTAAAAGTGCCAGCATTAGGAGCATATTGCCCCACAGGTTATCAGCATTCGATGACTCACCTTACTTATTTCTTACCCAGGATTACGTCGAACTTCTGATGAAAAACTAGCAGTAGTCACCCCCTTGCCACTACTGGTCTTAATCAAGGACACCCGAAACCTTAGGTTAGGAGTGGCAAACCAAATTTTTTCCTCTGCAGCCGCCCGATCATAGGAGGTAGTCAGCACAAAGGTGCCATCTTCGCCTAAAGAATAGGTACCAACGGCTTCCATTGTCTCCGCATACCCCTGCTCTCGCAATAGCTTCCCTGTAGTTGCACTATCAGGCACGGGCACAAGAATGGTAGATCCTGCCATGACCTCATCTTCATCCCAGTCAGATTCACCTTCCCAGCTCATTTTGAAAGGGCTCACTATAATTTCTGGAGCAACATCATAGCGTTTGCACAGTTCTAATACCCCTGGCTCATCTACTGTGAGAGGCTCAATATTGATGGTAGAACGCACTTCTTCAAAATGGGCAAATGCTAGGTGATGGGCACTACGTTGCGATCGCCATTCACCTAACGAACGTTGCACAAAAGTTTCAATATCCATTTAGTTAGAACAAAAGCTTAAAAATTTTATTGCTGCTTATCTAAAGTAACCCTTAACTCCACCAAAAGTAAAAGCCCATAACAAAACCTCCAGCAGGATGTGTCCGGTTTACCCAACACATCCTACTGGAGGCTTCAAAGATAACTAAACTAGCCTGTTTAAAAGCTCACTAGCTATCACCTGAAAGTCACTGAAATCAAAACTAGATTTCTGAGATGCTAACAATTTTTGCACCCGAGCGCTGTACAGTCTGAATACGCTTAGAAAGCTGAGCAAAGCCCACTTCTACACTGTAATTACTCTTAGTAACCCGTGCCCCAAAGTTTGCCTTAGAAACAGTAATGCGAAAACGCTTACCGGTATTGCTATAAGCACCAGAAGCTGACGTTGGGGCTTTGATTTTAGTACCCAGGTTACCAGCAATGTCGCTAACCAGAGATGTGCTGGTGACATTGCTAGCTGCATAGCCGCGATCTAAAGCAAATGTACGATTAAACGCAACATTCTTCAAACCAGCTTGACTGGAGTTACCACGCACATAGGGCACAGTGTTCTCACCAAAAGCAGCATCATACTCATCGCTATCGATGTAGGAATCAATTTCTGCTTCGAAACCTTGAGTGTTGTAAATAGCAACGTGCTCAGCAATCTCAGTTTGGTCTTGAGGAGCACGACCCAACAAATGTTGAAAATTCAGTTCAATAGAGCGGTACGAAGAAGAATTTTCAAAAAACAGGGAGCGATATAGATCAGACGTAGCTACTGCACGAACAAATCCTCGAACAGTGATACAACCATCTCTGAGCATCGACTCAGCACTAGTCAGACGCTGACTGTCCATCACGTGCTGATTACCCAAAACTTGCTTATAAACAGCTCTGATGACAACCTGTAGATCATCTTCAGTTGCATTAGTACGCAACTCAGTGGCTTCAAGGCTCTCTAACCAAAGTGCCATGGCTATTATTCTCCTATTTAGTGATGATTGAATTTAAAAATCAAAGCGTTGCTGATCATCGGGATGATTTTATCAGTCAAGGATTGAGCGATAGCACATTTAATAGACTGAAGAATTCACTAAATCAGCAACGACAAAAGCAAAGCCAATAGTCAATAAAAGAGGCAGCCCCTGCCTTAGACAAGGGCTGCCTTGAAAAGAAGCCTAGTAACCGGCTTCAGTAATGCTGACGATTTTGCCACCACGCTTCAACACATTTTGAATGGTTTTAGACATTTGGCTGTAGGAAACCACGTACTCCTGGTTGCTAACGCGGTTAATAGCGGCAGCAGCAGCAGATGTGGATACTGCTATACGGAAACGCTTACCAGTATTGGTGTAAGTGCCTGAGCCACCACGGGGCGCTGCAATTTTGCTAGTCAGATTACCCGCAACAGAACCAATCAAACGAGCAGAACGACCGCGATCACTCGTCGCATCACCACGCACCAAAGCAAATGTACGATTGAAGCTTACGTTCTTATACCCAGGCAAGCTCTGAGCACCACGCACATAGGGAGCAATATCTTCACCAAAGCTAGCTAGATACTCGGCACTATCCAGATAAGAATCAATTTCAGCATCGTAGCCCTGACCGTTGTAGGTGGCAACATGCTCAGCAATCTCAGTCTGATCTTGAGGAGCACGCCCCAAAAGGTGCTTAAAGTTCAGCTCAATAAACTGATAGGGAGATGACGTTTCAAAAAATGCAGTGCGATAAAGGTCGGACTTAGCTACAGCACGAACAAACCCTCTGACAGTAATCTTGCCATCACGCAAGAAAGACTCAGCGCTAGCAATACGCATGTTATCCATAACATGCATATTGCCTAAAACTTGCCTGTAAACGGCATTGATTACAACCTGGAGATCGTCCTCAGTAGCGTTAGGACGAAGCTCAATCGGTGCTGCATCTGCAACCCAAAGTGCCATGAAAAAATCCTCCAACAATTAAGTTATTTTTTTAAGAACAGAGTGCCGCAAAAATTGCAACACCCCCAAATGTTGATACTTCAAACGCCAGCTTGAGTAGAGAATCCTCTCTAACTGTGAGAATTCTCTACTCAAAAACAGCTGAATGAATTAAACAATCTCAGTGATGCTGACAATTTTGGCACCTGTGCGATGGATGCGCTGAATCTGAGGCGTCATCTTATCAGCTGACACGATGTACTCGTTCATGCTGACACGACGGGGAGAATCAAACTTAGCTGCAGTGGTCTTAATCTTGAACCGCTTGGTTGTTCCAGAGTTCAAGTTAGTTGCTGCACGCTTAACCTTATTACCTTTCTCAGCACCAGCCACCTGAGACACAAGTTGAGCGGACTTCACAGCACTGCTAACCTGAGCAGGACCACGATCAATGGCAAAGATGCGGTTATAGCTTACCTGGGATTGCCCCACCTGAGTAACACTAGCGTTGTAGAACGGCACTACATTCTCACCAAAGCGAGACTGGTACTCGTCACTATCAATATAGGAATCGATTTCAGCATCGTAGCCTTCTTCTACACAGCGACGAATGTGTTCAGAAAGCTCAGCCTGGCTCTCAGGAGCACGCCCCAAAAAGTGCATGAAGTTTAGCTCTACAAAGCGATAAGGAGCACAGCACTCAAAGTAACGGCTGCGGTAAAAGTCAGACTTACCAACAGCACGGACAAAATCCCGAACAGAGAGAGAGCCATCACAAAACTGAGATTCAGCGCTTACCAAACGCTCGCTTTCCATCACATGGGGGTTACCCAAAACGTGGCGGTATACAGCACGAATGATGGATTGCTTATCTTCGCTGCTGCTAACAGGCCACAACTCAAACGTTGTCATTGGAAATCTCCTACTGTTTTTTGAAAAGACGTTCTCAACACATAAGTCATCCGAAGCAATGATCAGAAAAAGGCTGATACAACCCATTTTCTGACCATTGCAGATAACCGTTACCTAGGAAACCAGGGTAATACTGGCAATCACACCACCCTGTTTATGGATCCGCTTATACTCATCAGACAATTTGTCAAAGGGAACCATATACACCTTATTGGCGCGACGGAACTTGGACACGCGGTTGAAGGCATTGGAACGATAGCTGGTAACCTCAACACGATAAATCTTGCCATTAGAACTGGCACCAACACCGTGGCGAGTACGAGAAGAATCGGGGGGAGTCTGGAAGGTGCCGCCAGCAGACAACGGAGATAGAACAGGTGCTGGAATAGCGTTGATTACCAACGAGTTCAGACGAGGTTTCTTACCATTAACGCTGCCCTTTAAAGAGCTGCTAGAAGCGCCACGTACTAGCTCAAAGGTGTGGGTAAAGCCAACCATATTACTAGCTTCGGTCTTATAGCCACGAATATAGGGGACAAAATCTTGTCCAAAAACATCCTGATACTCATCGCTATCGATATAAGAATCGATCTCAGCCTCAAAGCCCTCAGTATCCAGAATGGCACTATGGGCTTTCATCTCTTCAAAACTATTGGGAGCTCGGCCAAGTAGGTGGCGGAAGTTAAGCTCAATATTGCGGTAACGAGGGCAGCTCTCAAAAAAGCGCGCACGATACATATCAGACTTAGCCACTGAGCGGACAAATTCACGTACCGTCAACTCACCACGCTTAAACTGGGACTCGGGCACCGCAAGGCGCTCGCTCTCCATCACATATGCGTTACCTAAAACCTGTCTATAGACGGCTTTGATAATAGACTCGAGGCCCTCACTATCAAGGCCAGGAACCCACTCGACTGGAGGGGTCTCGTCGAAAAGGCTCACGCCCAATCGTGAAGCTGGTCCAAAAGCCATTAATGCTATCTCCTAGACGACAACAATGGTCTAAATAATTTTATCTCGGAATGTTAAGAAACTCAGGGGTAACAATACCCTCCAAGCATTGCTGAATCTTCTATGTAACTTGTTAGAACTGCTGACTAGTCTCTAACAAGTTAGTTTAGACAGCTCTGACAAATCATACTGAAACCAGGCATAAACACTCACTAGAACCCATCTTCGTATATAAAAGCAGCCTCTAATCATCAAGAATTATAAACTCGGCATCCAGACTGGTACAGGGGATACAAAACTGATGATCACGACCATCAAACAGAGGATGAAAACCCTATTTATATATACGTTTTAACGTCCATTGACACCCCCCTGATATGACCTATCAGTTTGACTTAACTAGCAGCCCGAAAGATACAAAAGTATACATTAAGCATTAAATCAGGGGATTTTCACAAACGAGTTTTCAAGCCTTCTAGCAACTCAGATCTTCAAAGTTTACATTTCTACATTTATTCCCTCAGTAATGCACTATTCAGCCCCTGCTTTACGCAGCATAGTAACGGCCTGGCTTGAACGAAATGACTGCTGAGCTTCACTGAGAGCCGTACCTCCCCAACGGTTTTGGGACGTTACATCAGCACCTTCTGCCAGAAGTATTTCAATAATGTCAATGTCACCTCGGGCGGCAGCCATCATCAAAGGTGTCCACCCCCCTACATTGGCAGTATTCACAGCTGCACCCAACCGGATTAAACTCGCCACAGTAGGGGCATGACCATTACTAGCGGCCAGATATAATGCCGTGTCGCCAATCTTGTTGGTGTGGTGCACATCATCCCCGATCTGGGCCAATCGCTCCACAATATCGGCATGACCTTGACGAGCCATGAGCAGCAGGATGGTTTCTTGATAGCGATTGCAGACACTGGCATCAGTTTGTGCCCCATGGTCAAGCAACGTGAGCACAATATCTCGTTGATCGGCTTCAGCTGCATACAGAATGGCCGTGTAGTTAACTTCGTTGCGAGCGTTGACATTGGCTCCCACGTCCAGCAACAGCTCAACAATAGATAGATGTCCTTCAGCTGCCGCCCACATTAATCCTGTGCAACTCCGCCAGATACCTTCAATATCAGTACCTTTCACTAAAAGCCTTTTGATCGTTGCCACATCACCACGGATACAGGCATTAACCAAGGGTTCATGGGTAGATGACATGGCGTTCGTAAAACTAAGTGGCAGATTGAAACTGGCTCAGGGCCTGAATCAGGTGATCAAAATAGGGGTCAATCTGGCGATCGCTAGCCGTTATCTCCAACATTGCTAGTTGGTCTTTACTGGCCGTTTTTAGAGACTGCAAGCCATATACCATGGCATCGAGGGGTACCTGCAACTCTTGGTAAAGCTGCTCCATGTAAGACAGCCCCATAGTATTGGTATAGTCAGGTCGCTGGGCCGCGATGCCATAGGTAATGCAGCGTAAAAAATGCCAAAAATCTCGCCAACAGGCTTCAGCACGAATCGCTGGATATAATCTGCCACCGGACCCAGTGATACCAGGAAATTTTTCAAGGACTTGTGCCCGAGCAGCATCCACAATCGCACTGGCATGGTCGCGTAGGTGACGGGCAATGGGACCAGCAGGCATTGTGTCTAGTAACGCATCGTCTAAGTAGACACGTTCGTTATCGGCGGTTTGGAGCTGTGCGATCGCATCTTCTCCAAATTCGTCTTGCCAGCCATTAAAACTGACAATTCGTGCTTTAAAAATGAGTTCTTTGACCCGAGGACTGAGGGACGATGACATGATTGTTTTAACGCTCTCTAATTATTGTTACACACTGTTACAACCAAGGTAAAATCATCCTAGATGTAACGCTGCATCAGTGGTCCGCTGCTGACAATTGGCCCAATCAACTATGGAACTTTCCGATATTCAAGCCATCCTTGAACACCCCGATTCGCAGGAGCGCCTGAAGGGCATTGTGGCTCTCAAAGATTATGACGCTGATACGGCCAGCCCGCTACTGCTAAGTAAAAAGGACGATCCTGAGTTCTTGGTCCGTTCATTCGTAGCCATGGGCCTTGGGCGGAAACGTAGCGACACCGGCTTCGAGGCACTACTGGCAATGATTGACAATGATCCAGACGCTAACGTGCGGGCAGAAGCCTCTAACTCCCTGGCAATGTATGGTGACGCATCTATTCCCCATCTGGTTAAGACATTTCATGGCAACAGCAACTGGCTGATTCGGCGCAGCATTCTAGCCGCCATGATCGACCTCAACAGCCCAACAAATATGCTTGACATTTGTCTAGCGGCCATCATCGACAGCGATCTGACCGTAATCAACGCAGGCATCGACCATTTGAGCACCTTGGCAAATACCCACCAAGCAGAGGCAGCACTAGCCGCAATCTTACCCCTGAAAACGGCAGAGAACTGGTACACACGCATGCATGTCGCCTATGCCCTTAAGCGCTTCGACGCGCCAGCAGCCAAAGAGGCGTTGATAGAGCTGCGCCAGGATCAGCAACATAAGGTTGTCGCCGCCGCCCTGGAAGGGTTGGTGCCCTAAGCACAAACGGCGCTCACTCCGCCTATTCCCACTGGACGAACCTTGATAGATGCCAGTGACGCCACCTGAAGGACAGACAATTCTGTACGGAGAGTTGGGCAATGAAACTGTAGTCATAACCTACGAATGCCCCGCCAGACGTAGAACGGTAGGTATGGCTACAGCCATCAGAGCTAAGCTCTGTTAGCTTTTCTCTCAGTGGAAGATTAGTTGAATCCACCGGGAGAGACGTGGCGCGTTCAATAAGTGCTTTATTGCTGTTTGATTAGATTTTCGCTACCTTTAATGTAAATAAATATAAATTTGTTTACCTATAGCTTGATTTCGAGTGCATCGCTTAATTTTAAGGTCCTAGATTCTATGTCATTGCCTGTGATTACCACCCCTATTGACAACTTGGAAGCCTTGGCGGCTAATTTCTTTGAGCAATCTGCTGGCCAATGGACCTCCCAACGTCGTTACTACACACTCAAGAATGGTGAAGCTCAAGAAGTCGTGAGCGCCCTAAATATCGAGTTTTTAGAGGCTAATCACCCTGAACTCGTCGCTCTAGAAGCCATGCACGGCCTAGACACACCGATCATTTGCGGTGTGAAATCTTCGTGGGAAAGCAACTACATTAGTCCCAGCCGTAAACAAGCCACGGGTTCTACTGTTTTTGGGCTGCAAGGCAATATCCTGTATCGAGATCGCGGATTTGCTACGACAAAACCTGTGTTAGCGACCTATGAGATGCGCGATCGCAACACCATGCAGCTCCACACTGAGTACGGCGGTTCTGCCTTCGATGAAGAGCTTAAGCTAGTCGGCGACAAGCACCGTACGCGCCAAACCATCATTTCGAGAGCTGGTCAGGAAATCATGATTGGTCAATATTTAGAGACACGGGCGTAAATCCTTTGGAGGGTGAGCATTGCCCACCCTCCAAAGGATTCCACCTGTCTATCCTGCTTCAGCTTCGAGCGTTAAACTCCGCCGCGTCGAATTGCGGGTCAGGCCATTCCATACATCTAATTCACCGGACGAACGGCCTAATAACTGGCCTCTGGAATTTTGGGTCAGCCCCTGAGCCATCGTAAAATCGGCTCCGGCAATATTACCCACCATGTCAAACTCCACACCCGTTAGGTCTGCTGCCCGCAGATCCGCCTTCTGAAACTCAGTGCCGCTGACTCGAGCATTTCGCAAACTGGCCCCCGTCAGAAACGCCTTCTGTAAATTTGCTCCACTCAAGCTGGCATCATCCAAAATAGCGCCTGTTAAATCGGCCCCACTTAGGTAAGCGCCTAAAAGTTTTGCTCCACGAAGATTGGCCCCCCGCAAATAGGCCGTGTTTAAAAACGCACCATTGAGTACAGCTTCTGGGCCAACAGCCCCACAGCTTTTGTAGCGAAAGCCTTCTGGCCAAAGGGTTTTATCATCATAGAGCGCAATGTTGAGCTTAGTCTCTGATAATACTGCGCCGCTAAAGTTAGCCCCACGCAGGTCAGAACGATGAACAAAGGCCCCTGTCAAATCCGCTCCACTTAAATCGGCCCCGGTGAGCTCCACACCGCGCAAATCAGCCTGTTGTAGCTGGGCACCGCTCAGACTTGCGCCAGCGAGGTTAGCACCAATTAAGGTCACCCCTTGCAGACAACTATTGGTCAGATTGGTCGCTGATAAATTAACTCGATATAAATCAAAGCCCCGCAGATCTTTACCCGAGAGATCAGCTCCTGACAAATCATGGTGAACTGCCAGACGATCTAACAACAACGCATCTAAACTTAGAGTTTCGGGATGGCTCATAGATAGCTAAACTTTGTAACTAAAGGATGAAACGTCGCTGTGCCTCGCAGGGATAAATCAGCGACGAAAGCAGTGATTTAAAGGTGTTCTTTAAGGTCAGTGTAACAGTGCCCTTGAACACAGTCTTGAGCAAATAACCTATTTAATACGGACAATCTCCCATGCCATTTCAATCTCCCATGACCATGATGGATTTTTTTCGCAAAAGCGAAGGCATCTGGTTTATTCAGCGGGCCGTCCATCATTTTGACTCGGTGGCCGATGAATCCGGAGAGTCTAACTTGATCGTGGATGTCATCGAAGCGCAGGATCCACGCATTGTAGAAATTTGTCAGAGCCAGGGGGTGGATCCAGGGAAAGCAGCGGGGGGAGCTCAGTTTTCCTGGCAATCCAATACCAAAGAATTTACCTATGACTCTAAATATGCAGCCATCCTGGTGGATATTCCCAACAATGCCCAGGGTCGCGCTGGCCAACTTTTAAGGGACCGCGGCTATGTGGAAAATATGCCAGTGGTAGGGCGCTACGGATTTGCTGATGATGGTGTATTGACCATTGACAACGAGTATGACAAAAACCAGGGACAAGAGCGCTGCTGGTTTCTCTCTGACGACTTTCGCGTGCGGGTCAGCACAGCCCGACTCGCCAACGGCATTAATCTGATGACCTACTGTTCAGAGCGACGGTTTGTCACCCAGGATGACCTGGCAGCTATGGTTCAAGCCAATGCCGCCCGCTTGCCCACAGCCTGATGTAACGGAATGTATCTTTGTCTCTAAGATTCAAGACATGGGCCTCAGATATCTCCTATGCTGCAAATGGCAGAAGGTATCTGTCGTAACCGTTATAAATTAAGGCGAAGACACATGTACCGCCCTTTTCTAGAGCATTTAGAAGCCTCCTTAAAAGAGAGATTTGAACTACAGCCACGGGCTATTCCAGAGGGACTAGAGTGCCAAATTAGCGAGCGAGGGCGGAACCCGGCATCGATTCAAAGCTGGTGTTATCAGTCATCTGAATTACGAAAAATTCGCTATACATATATCGACGCTGGTAAAGGCGCACAAATATTTAATGGTGTCCTTTATCCTAATCATTGCTACGATGTGCCCCTACTGGGGATTGACTTTTTGTCCTTTGGCAAGGTTAAGAACTTAATTGTTCTCGATTTTCAACCCCTGTTCCAGGATGAAGCTTACGAAGCCAAGTATCTGATGCCACTCAAGGAGTTGCGCGATAACTACGCCGAGTTGGCCCAGGGTCTGGAAATGAAGTTTTACGATGCCAATCAGTACTTCTCAAAATATCTGTTGTTTGCCAAGACAGATACTGAAACTGTCTCTACGCGGGTTTTGTCAGCCTTCAAAGACTATTTAGATCTTTACTGGCAGATATTAGCAAATGCTGAGCCGCTAACAACCGATGCAGAGATTGATCGGGTCAAAAAAGCTCAGATTGACTATGACCAGTACAGCGCAGAACGTGACCCGGCTCACGGCTTATTTACCAGCTATTTTGGCGCAGAGTGGGCAGATCGCTTCCTCTATGAGTTCCTGTTTGAAGATGCAGTTCCCCTGGCTGTGCAAGCTCATTAGGTTTAAGCCTATTCGTGAGATAAGCCCCACCCAACTGATGATATTTCAGGGCACCTGTTAGAGACGTCCTTACACGATAAGGAATCTATGGCAGGTGCCTTAATTGTTTTTTCCTATGACTCTATATCAACCGTTTTTAGACCATGCGATCTCCACTCTCCAAGATCGCCTAAAGCTTTCTCCCTACCCAATTCCCGCCGGTTTTGAGAGTAACACAGCCACCACTGGCAAGGGCAAGCGCGAAGTCACTGTACTGACCACCAGTCACGGCTATTGTTCTCCCAAACTACGACAGATTCGGGCAGCCCATGTTCAAGCAGGCGACAGTTTACAAGTCCTCAACTTTGTGATCTTCCCCCGGCTAGAATACGACCTGCCCTTTTTCGGTGGAGATTTAGTGACATTACCTGGCGGGCACCTGATCGCCATTGACATGCAACCACTCTTCCGCGATAGCAAAGATTATCAGGCTCGCTATAGCCAGCCGATTATGCCCATGTTTGAGCGCTATCAGCAGAAGCTACCTTGGGGCGGTGATTTTCCAGCAGAAGCACAACCCTTCTTTTCCCCTGCGTTTCTATGGACCCGACCCACTGAACTAGAAGACGTGACCACCCATGTATTTAACGCCTTTAAAGACTATCTAGACGCTTATATAGGCTTTGTGGAAGCCGCGCAACCCGTAACCGACCCAGAACGGCTTCAGGCCATTGAAACCGCCCAAATTAACTATATTCGCTATCGTGCTGAGAAAGATCCGGCCCGAGGTATGTTAACTCGCTACTACGGCGCTGAGTGGACTGAAGAATATATCCATGGATTTCTGTTCGACCTGGAACGCCATTTACAAACTGCGTAGGCCCTTAGGGGATGCGTGATGGGGTAATGGGGGGATGATTTAAGCGCAAGCGCCTAAGTAACTAACAAGTAAGTGGAAGAGATTAAATAACTCCGTGCCACTTACTCGTTTGGTTTAATGTTTTTAATTGACAGAATAGGAACCCCATGTATGCATAGGGTAAAGTTATCCTGGCAAAATATTTCTGACGAGGACTGAAAAATCTATCATATTTTTAGGTGTTACATCTGTTACCAAATCCCCACAACCCTTATAATTCGTAATATATTGTGTCCCCGACGCAGTATATAAAATAGACTGATAGCTTGTAGCAGACAGGCTTGTGGCTGTTTTTTACAGAAGGCAAACAAACATCTGTTGCCAAGGGTGAAGTTTCTTTAACTTTGTTAGATTCGGTCCCTATTCGCTTTAATCTTCAAATTGGGGAGAGCGATGTTTGCTGAGATGATTCATGACTTCTGTAAAAGTCGTTTCAGATTGTCTGCATTCGCCTATCTCTATAATGAAACTGTTTTTGATGCAGTTGCTTAACGGGTTCTCGTCCCCACTTTTTTGGAAACTTACTTCGACGAATCAAATTTAGGAGAGTCAATCTATGTTTGATGCGTTTGCTAAGGTCGTCTCCCAGGCTGATGCAAGAGGCGAATATCTCAGCAGTGCTCAATTGGACGCTTTATCTGCAATGGTTGCTGACAGCAACAAGCGCATGGATGCGGTTAACCGTATTACCAGCAATGCGTCCGCTATCGTGACAAATTCCGCTCGTGCTTTATTTGCCGAGCAGCCTTCACTCATCGCTCCTGGTGGTAACGCTTACACTAGCCGTCGTAATGCAGCTTGTCTGCGCGACATGGAAATTATCCTACGCTATGTAACTTATGCTATCTTCACTGGCGATGCTAGTGTTCTAGATGATCGTTGCTTGAACGGTCTACGCGAGACTTATTTAGCTCTCGGTACTCCCGGTGCTTCGGTTGCCGTTGGCGTTCAGAAGATGAAGGAGGCTGCTATTGCGATCGCTAATGATTCCAATGGCATTACTCCTGGTAACTGCTCCAGTCTAATGGCTGAGATTGCAGGTTACTTTGATCGTGCAGCTGCTGCTGTTGCTTAAGTTAACTCCCTAGGTAGTTTTTGGCGAGCTTAATGCTCGACAAGCTTTAGTGAGTTTGGTAATTGACAGATCAAGAGAGTTCTCTAATCAATAACTTCCTTTTTCTGTCCGTCTATTTAGAAACTTTGGGAGATATCTCAAGCAATGAAAACCCCTCTGACTGAAGCAGTATCTGCTGCTGATTCGCAAGGTCGTTTCCTAAGTTCCACCGAGATTCAGTCTGCTTTTGGTCGTTTCCAGCGTGCCTCAGCTTGTATGGAAGCTGCTCGTGGTTTGACTGCTAAAGCTGACGCTCTATGCTCTGGTGCAGCAAACGCCGTTTACAGCAAGTTTCCCTACACTGTTTCCACTCCTGGTCCCACCTATGCTTCCGACCAGGTTGGTAAAGATAAGTGTGTTCGTGACGTTGGTTACTATCTACGCATGGTTACCTACTGCCTCATTACAGGTGGTACTGGTCCCATGGATGAGTACTTAGTAGCTGGTCTAGATGAGATCAACCGTGCTTACGAGTTGTCTCCTAGCTGGTACATTGAGGCGCTTAAGTACATCAAGGCTAGCCACGGTTTGAGTGGTCAGGCTGCGACTGAAGCTAATGCCTATATCGATTACGCTATCAATGCCCTAAGCTAATTGAGTCTTGAGCCTCTGTAGCACACTGCTACGTTGTTTGAGTTTCAATTATTTCCCAGAGGTATTTGGAAGCGCTGGTTTTGACTGGTGTTTTCTTCCACCTCTGGGGTTTGTTATGTTTAGGCATTGGAGAGACGTTGCATGCAACCTCTGTACATTAAATCTGTAGGCAATCTGTCTATTCTTGAGGTTACGTTGTGAGTGGTGTCCCTCATAATCCAGACGGTCAGCCGTTAACCACTGACCAGGCATTTATCAATATTAACCAGACCGCAGATCCAGGCTTACGTTACTATGCCGCCTGGTGGTTGGGTAAGATGCGTATTTGCCAACCGCAGGCAATAGACGCTTTGCTATTGGCATTGGAAGATGAAACCGATCGTTCGCCAGATGGTGGTTATCCCCTACGACGTAATGCGGTCACGGCTCTGGGAAAAATTGGCCAAGGCAATGACCGGGTGGTGCTTGCCCTAATTAATTGCCTCCACTGCGATGACTATTATGTGCGAGAAAAAGCAGCCCAGTCCCTTGAAAGTTTAGGGGACTCGCTGGCTGTTCCCCCGCTCATCAATCTACTCGAAGGCGGTGTTGCAGCAGCCGTCCAGGATTCTGACAAACCCCACCTGGTGCAACCTTACAACGCTATTTTGGAAGCACTGGGCACCTTAGGAAATGAAGAATTAGCAACAATTATTGCCCCCTTTTTAGACCATGACGTTCCCCAGGTACGTAACGCGGCAGCTCGGGCAATGTATCAAATTACGGGAGAAACTCAGTACGCGGAACGCCTAGTCAAAGTGTTAGCTCATGATCAGCTACAGCTGCGACGAGCGGCACTGATGGATTTAGGAGCTGTCGGTTATTTGGCCGGGGCAACTGCGATCGCAAACACCCTAGCTGAAAACAGCATGAAACTGATTGCCCTCAGGGGCATACTTGAGCACCAAATTAGTTTTGAAATACAATCTGGGGAAGACACGTCACCCATTTCTGACGACAGCCGTCAAGTGATGGAACTAATGGATAGCTTGTTGTAATGGTCGCCCTACTGAAAACCTTTGATAGCTGTTTACAAGCGGTTAACGATGCGGATTCTGCCCAAGGCTTGTTAGATGCCGTTGAAGATCTAACCAGCCTTAAGGATGAACGCTCCATTCCCACGTTAATTCAAGTATTAGGCTTTAATAATCCAGGTGC
Organism: Adonisia turfae CCMR0081; assembly: GCF_011009555.1. Taxonomy (GTDB): domain Bacteria; phylum Cyanobacteriota; class Cyanobacteriia; order Phormidesmidales; family Phormidesmidaceae; genus Leptothoe; species Leptothoe turfae. The sequence continues at coordinate 5,201,865 of NZ_QXHD01000004.1, forward strand.
CGCCGTCGCCGCCGTTGAAGGATTAGTCCAAATTGGTGTTCCATCGGTCTCACACCTGTTGGAAAAATTGGATAACTATAACTACGGCGCAAGGGCCTGGGCGATTCGGGCATTGGCGGGCATTGGCGATCCGCGTGGTCAACAACTATTACTGGATGCCGCTGCCAATGACTTTTCCCTCAGCGTCAGACGGGCTGCAGCGAGAGGTCTAGGCACCATTCGTTGGTCTGACATAGAAGAGGATAAGCGTAATGTGGCGATGGTGCGATCGCTAACAACATTGTTGCAGGTTACTGGGGACGAAGAGTGGGTGGTACGTTACGCAGCGGTTGTAGGGCTAGAGGCCTTAGCCATGGAGCTCACCCACAGTACCCACAGCACTCAAATCACTCAATGTCTTAGCCAGCTTAGTCATCGTGACGAAACAGCAGCGGTGCAAGCAAGAGCCCAATGGGCTTTAGAAAAACTGAGCCAAAAATAATACACAAAAACAGTAAAAGGGATAAAGAGACATTATGTCTCTTTATCCCTTTTTATCCCAAAGAAGACAATTCGCTGTTTACTCAAACAGCAATTCGAAGAACATTTTTAAGCTGCTACAGGAGATAAGTAACCAAGCTCTTCAAGCTTGGCCATCACCTTATTTACAGACTCTTCTAGAGTCTCGTTAACAGTCTCACAATTAACCTCGGGGTTTAGTGGCTCTTCATAGGGGTCGCTAATGCCGGTAAAGTTCTTAATTTCACCAGAACGAGCCTTTTTATAAAGGCCTTTTACATCACGCTGTTCGCACACTTCAACCGGTGTGTTGGCATACACTTCTACAAAATCGCCAATGCGCTGACGGACCTGATCGCGCACTTCACGGTAAGGAGAAATTGCTGAGACCAACACAATCACACCGTTGCGAGTTAGCAGGTGAGATACAAAACCAATGCGGCGAACATTTTCGTCGCGATCTTCTTTGCTAAAGCCCAGACCTTTAGTGAGATTGGTACGAACAATATCACCATCTAGCACTTCAAGTTTGGCACCAGCCGCCCGTAATTTTTTCTCTAGAGCCTGACTGATAGTAGTCTTGCCTGAGCCGCTCAAGCCAGTAAACCAAACGGTTACACCACGATGTTGCATATAAAGATACTCCTAAAAACTATATTTGAACGCTACCCATATTCATGCAAACGTATTATACGTTACTAATCTTCATAAAGGGGTAGCTTAAGTAACGCTCCATGCTTTGGCGACTCTACGATGACTCCATAAGAGCTTAATCCGTTTTTGGTTCTTAGCTGTATAAATAACAAACTACTCACCCAAAATTGTAAACGCATTCGTTTACTAGATGCCGTAGAGCCAAATTGCCAGCGGTGGTGTCACTAGAGCCAACAACAGACTCAGAGGTCCTCCTACCCTAACAAAATCCAAGAAGCGATAGCCTCCTGCCGTATACACCATGGTATTCGTTTGATAGCCGATGGGAGTCATAAAACTGTTGGAGGCAGCAAAGGTGATCACAAACATCACCGTGAACACGTTAAGGCCTAGCTCTGAAGCCACCCTTAACCCTACTGGCAAAAGCAAAATAACAGCTGCACTGTTCGACAAAATGCTAGAGAGCACCGTTGTCAGCACATATAGCGCGCTTAGTAACCCATAACCTGATAGACTCCCGCCTATCGAAATAAGTTGCTGGGCTAGCAAAGCTGTTGCACCAGAGCTTTCCATGGCGGTTCCCAGAGGAATTAAACACGCCAGTAGAAAAATTACATCCCACCGTACTGCCTGATATAGTTCTCCAGGTTTTAGACAGCCGGTCAGGATCATCAGCATCACCCCTGCCAGGGCTGAGACCAAAATATTAATGGGTGTAAATGCTGCAACGGCAACTACACCCACACCAATCCCCATGGCTAAGTTAGCTCGATCAGATCGCAGACTTTCCAGATCGCGCTGCTCTAGGACTAGCAAGTCGCGACTGGTTTGCAAACCCAATAAGCTCTGCTTAGGCCCTTGCACTAGTAGCAAATCGCCAAACTTCAGCCGCACCTTGCCCATACGCTCACGCACCAGATCTTGACCTCGACGAATCGCCAAAACTGTCACATTGTAGCGCTGACGAAACCGCAGTTCCTTCAAAGTGGAGCCGACTAAATTGGAATTGGCAATGACTAGCGCCTCGGCGACGCCCTCTTGCCCTGAACTCAAGTCTGCCTGCCAGGACTTTTGTCCAAATTGCACATCGGGCAAAATTTCGATACCTTCGCCATCACGGATTTTCAGCAAATCATGCTGTCTAGCCCGCACCAGCAAAATATCCCCCGCACATAAGGACTTATCCCCCAGGGGCTGAGGAAAATGGTTGTCGTTACGGATAATTTCCAGGACATCTAGGTCAAACCGACGCTGTAGCTGACTTGACTGTAGTGTCTGTCCCACCAGACTGGAGCGGGGGGTGACAACCACCTCACTCACGTACTCTTTAAGGCCATATTCCTGGCTCAGGCTATTGCCAGAAACATCGCGATTGGGCAACAGAAACGGAGCAATAAATGTGAGATACAGCAACCCCACCACAAATATGACTGCTCCCAATTCCACAAATTGAAACAGGGAAAATTCGCCGTAACCCAACTGGTCTGACAAACCACTGGCCAATACGCTAGTCGATGTACCCACAACCGTCAGCATACCGCCCAGGATTGTGGCAAACGATAAGGGCATCAGCAGCTTTGATGGGGAAATACGATGCTGTTGGCAAAAGTCTTCAATGATGGGCAAAAACACGGATACAACCGCTGTATTGTTGATCAGACCAGAGATGGGACCCACAATGAGGCCCAATGCAAAAATCTGACGGCGGCAGGTTTTGCCCCCCCACTGAATCAACCAATTACTGGCTTGCTGTAGCGCTCCAGTGCGAGCAATGCCGGCACTCAGAATAAACATGGCCATCACCGTGATGGTGGCTGAGTTACTAAATCCAGCAATACCTTCTTGGGGACTTACTAGGCCTAGAACCATCAGAGCCACCATCACACCAAGGGCTGTGATGTCTGCTGGCAACCATTCCACTATGAATAGCAGTAGGGCAACCGCAGTTACCCCCAGAGTCATAAGAATTTGAATATCAATAGTCATACATCGCTAGCCAGACCAATAACGAGTAAGCCTTAGCGTGAAAAATTACTTAACTATAAGAAAGTCGAGAATATATATCAGCCAGCCCTACGGAGTAGAAAATCTACAAAACCCTTCTACCTTAGGACTTAAGGGAACATATGCCCTCAATAATTTGACATGCCATAGAGGGTAACCATGACAAATTATCCAACCTAAGGTTAGGGTCTTTGGTTAAATTACGGCAAGATAAACAAACTATTGCAGGCGACATTAACTCATCACATTAACTTAATGTAGACCGCTGCTAATTTAGGGACACTTCCAGCTGCTTATTCACTATTTTCTAGGAATTTACAGAGGCACACACCTAGAGTCAGCAGAGCCTGACGTATGTACGAACAGTGAGTTTGTAGCACAAGTCGTCCGTATCAACGGAACTTCATCAGAGCCTCACAGACAGGGTGCTCCAAAAATTGATGGCGTTCGACACTAATTACACAGGGTTTAGTTAGCTATCCGCCTGAAACGCAGCTAATTCTGGTAAAGCTCCATTGCGGCGCTGCTGCCGTTCAGCAATCAGCTTGGGACGCAGATATAGGTTTTCAAGCAGCACAGCACCTCCAGCAATCCAGGGAGGAACGATTAATGCACCAATAATGCCTAAGACCTGGGCCCCGCCCAAAACCGCCAGTAGCTGATACAGGGGATGTACTCCCACAGAGGAGCCTACGAGCAATGGATCAAGGACATAGGTCTCAAGATTTTGCGCCACAACATATAGCAAAAGCACCCATAAAAACGTCCAGCCGCCTTGGGGAATAGCCACCAACAGAGCTGGCACGGCCCCTAAAATTGGCCCTAAAAACGGGATCAAATTGGTGATGCCTGCGATCGCACCTAGCCCCACCGCTAAATCCCTTAAACCGAGTAAACTCAGCCCCACACCAGTGGCAACGGACAGCAGCGCCGACACCACAATCCGTCCCCGCAAATACCCCCCAATCCGCTGCCCCATGGGAGGTACCTGGGCCAAAATTCGCTCATCCCATGGACTCGGCAGCAAGCGGGTCAAGTTTTTGATCAGGGTCCGACTGTCAGCCACCATGTAGCCCGACACAAATAGGGCCAACACTAAACTCAGCACGCCCCCCAAAATGCCCGTGGTTACCCCGTAGGAACGAATCAGCAACTGCTGACTCGACTTAATCGTCCAGCTAATCAAGCCCTGGACGTCAATTAGCTGGGTAAACAGTTCATTGGTGGTTAAGGCCTGAGTATCCGTAAAGGCCGTCAGCCAAGCATCGGCTTCATTGAGTAACCCTCTGATCGCCACCGGCAAGCGGCGAATGATCCGTTCTACCTGTTCAAATACCGTTGGGCCAATCAGCAACCCCAGCAAAACCAGGCCACCGATCAACGTGAGATAGACCAAGATTACCCCCAGCCAGCGAGGGACTCGATAGCGTTCAGCCCAGTCAACAACAGGAGCAATTGAACAGGCCAGGACGACTGAAATCATCACCAGCAGCAGTAAACTTTTGAGTTGCCACAGTAGAACCAATAATGGAATGGCTGCTATTAACAGCACAACACTACTGACAGAGATGGTTAACCGCTGAGGTGAATTATTAGCTGAGCTTTCGGCCCAGGATTCTTTGGCCATAAAGTGGCAATAGGGTGCAGTGTTTTTAGTCTACTGGCCTTTATAACGTATAGGTAAAATCATCCGCCAACACACCCGGTACACGACTATCCCCCAGACTGCGCTGGTCATAGGTATCGATACTGGAAATGGTTTCTTGAAAATCAGTCAGATCAATCAGACCATCGCCAAAGCATTGATACAGGCTTTCATCAAACCGCAGATTTTCAATGGGAGCAACAATTTCCCCATGTTCTACCCAGAAGCAAGCGTAGCGAGTCATGCCCGTCACCCGAGCATTGGGGTGATCGCTCCAGTTTAGGTAGTGCAAATTGGAAAGATATAGCCCTCGATCCAAGCTGGATAGAATTTTGTCAGCCGCCAATTTTCCCGGCAGAATCTCGGGGGCACGCAAATGCTCACCACGACTGGCGTAATTGGAGGGTGTCTGGTACTCCTTAGCGCTACGGGAACTGACCAAACTATTGACCAACTGCCCCTGCTCAATAATGGGCAACTGTAGGGGGGCTACTTCACCATAGGTATTAAATCGAGGCGTATTAGCCTGATGAAAATTTTCCCGCAGGTTAAATTTAGGCGAAAGTTGACGCTCGCCCTGACGCAATAGGCAAAATGCACTGTTGCCCTGCTGCAGGTCGGCTTCCCCCACACCGCCCCAGGAAAACATGTGGAGTAATTCAGCCACAGCCGCTGGTGCAAGATAGGTGCGATACTGCCCCCGCTCAATGGTTTTGGCCGGACGGCTCATCATGGTCAACTGCTGTTTAGCCTGGTTGATTTTATCGATGAACTGGGCCTGCTGCCATTGGCTACCGGCAAAGGTGCCTTTGACAGCTCGATTTTGAGGATCAAATAGAGAGAAATCCAGACTGTAGCTGGTGCTCTCAAACCAGTGATGCTGACCGGCAGAATCTGCATACCCTCGGAATATGAGGCCACCGGCATAAATACCTGTGAAATCCAGGGATTGGACCGGATCGAGCAGGGTGGATGCGATCGCATCGGCTGCCAACAGCTCTCCCTGATGGACGGTGCGACTGCTGGCTGACCCCGTAGGCAACACCAAAAACGGATCAACCGGCAACTGAGGCACCATGGCCTGCAAATCGTCCAATGCCGTTTTTAGCAACGGCCAGTCAGTTTCAAAATCTCCCACAAAGGGCACCGTCGCTGACGCTATACGATCGGCCTGCATCAGGGTCAAGGTCAGATTGCCATCGCTTACCTGCCCCGTTTGCCGCACCCGGGCCCGATTAAACCGAGTGAACTGACTATGTTCACCGCTGATGGTCAAGGTGTAATGATTAATGGTCGCATGGGCGGAGGCTAACGCATCAGCCAGCTGACCAAAAACACATTCCTTAGTCGTCACTGATTCTGCAACTGTTTCCGCTACAACACTGCTCATACCGCACCCCCAAACACTTCAATATTGTCAAATGCACACATCGGCGAACCATGCCCCACCCGAATCAGCTGATTGGGTTCTCCCTTGCCACAGAAGGGGGTGCCATACATTTCCCAAGTGTTGCGATCGCCCACCTGGGAAAGACTGTGCCAAAACTGCGGTGTGACAGAGCGATAGTTAGGGTTCTTGATGGTGCGAGTCAGCTTGCCATTCTCGATCAGCTTGCCGTACTCACAACCAAACTGAAACTTGTGGCGTTGATCATCAATAGACCAGGAACGATTGGTCTCCATGTAGACGCCGTGCTCAATGCTGCCAATGATTTGCTCAAAGGAGCGATCCCCCGGCTCCAAATTAATATTGGCCATGCGGTCAATGGCGGGTCGATTCCAAGAGGACGCCCGGGAATTAGCCACCCCTGGCACCTGGGAACGCTGCTGGCTTTCCAGCCCCCCCAAGCCTCGCTCCAGTTTACCCCCACAAATCAAATACTCACGGGTAGCCCGAGTACCCACATCATCAAAGCCATAGCTGGCAAGCTCACCGGGCACGGTGGGATCAAAGGTGACATTCATCAAGGGGGAGCCATACTCCAAAGAGCCAAAATCCTCCAATTTGATAAAGCTGCCCCCGGCATAGTTACGTTCATCCCCCAAAATCCGATCCAGCTCTAAGGGATGCCCAATGCTCTCGTGAATTTGCAGCATCATCTGATCGGGGGCCAGCACCAGGGTAGTGGCCACATTGGGGCAATTGTCTGCATCCAACAGCTCCACCGCCTGTTCTCCCACCTGCTGCACCCGCTGCCACAGATCTAAATCTGGAAATAGCTCCCAACCCCCTTGATAGCTATGGGCTAAATAGCCATGGTCAGTGCGCAGTTGTGTGGTCGGCCCATCTTGGGCAATAGTGCCAAAGTGGGTCTCTACTAAGTAGTCACGCTGGTAAATCTCTGAACCATTGCTGCTGACAAACCAGGTCTCAATATCATGGCTTCTAGCAGATGCACTGGTCTGAGCAATCTTGTCAGAGACCTTCAGGCGATCGCAAACCTGCAGCAAAATTTGATTGAGTTCAGCGGGAGATAGGGCATCCAACCCTTTGCGATGGGGGGATACATAATTCCCAGTAGCTTTGGGTCGGGCAGCTGTTGTAAACCTGTGGACTGCCCAGGTACTAGCCGCAATGGCCTGATGGTAAGCAGACTCAATAGCCCTGGTCAGGGCAGCCGCCGAGAGATCATTGGTGGCGCTGTAGCCAAATTGCCCTTGAGCCAGCACTTCCACCATGGCTCCATGGCCAAATTGTTGAGTGTTGCGTTCCGGATGTGAATCGCGGATAGCACAGGACTTAGTTATATCTTTGACGGCACGAATACCGATCCAGTCGGTAGAGACCGTCGTAGCTGTGACGACGTCAGAAAGGAATTTAAACATATTTTCTCGGGTAGTGCAGACCAGGCGTAAAGCAATCCTGCGTACTACACCCTGTCTTGATAGTAGTAATTCTTACTCATCCAGCCCCTCAATGGGGGGGCAGACCCTCTACCAGCAATCACCTCTTTTTAAATTATTTAAGAAAAATCCAAATTAGCCTTAATTTAAAAATAAAAAATAGATTTATACTTAAAAAAACAAGGTAAAATCAAAAAAATACTTAAATACATTTTTAATGGACGACCTTGACAGCAAAATTTTAGGGGCATTGATGGTGGATGGTCGGGTGACGTGGTCTGACCTGGCTTCTCGTTATGGGGTGTCATCACCCGCCATTAGCGAACGGGTACGGCGTTTAGAAAAACGCGGCATTATTCAGGGCTATCGAGTGGTGGTTGATGCGGTGGAACTGGGCTATGACATCACGGCGTTTGTGGCGGTGGTATTGGAGCATCCGCAATATCGCCAGGGTTTTTTGGACTATGTCCAGGGGACACCTGCCATCCAGGAATGCCATCACGTAGCGGGAGATGGGGATTATCTACTGAAGGTGCGGTGCGGCAGGATGGCTGACCTGGAGCAGATTCTCAGTGAGGACATTAAGGGACTGCCAGGAATTTTGCAGACGAAGACATCGATTGCGTTATCGACGGTGAAGGAAACAACGGCGTTGGCGGTTTAAGGCGGGGCGAGGTTCGATGCAGGGCACCCACAAGGGGAGCCCCTACAGGGATGTCTCCTCTGAGAAACCATTCGATATTGGGTCTATGCGATGCAGGGCACC
>NZ_QXHD01000004.1:5210285-5254849 GCF_011009555.1 Adonisia turfae CCMR0081
AATAGGCCAGGCGATCGCTCGGGTAGCCTGGGTCAAACGGGACATAGGCGGCACCCGCTTTAAGAATGCCTAAAATGCCCACAATCATTTCCAGGGATCGCTCAATACAGATGCCAACTAAGGTGTCTGGAGTAATGGTGAGACGTTGTAAATAGTGGGCGAGTTGATTGGCACGTTGGTTTAGGAGGCGATAGGTTAGTTGAGTGCCTTCGAAACTAATTGCGATCGCATCAGGTGTTCGTTCTACCTGTTGTTCAAACAGCTGATGTAGGCAGACTTGAGGATAATCAACAGCAGTATTGTTCCAGGTCGCTAATAACTGATGTAATGATTGCGTTGTCAATTGATTTATCCTCCAAACCCTGAGAAATTCGCCCCTTCGGTCTATATTTTAGATGTAGGCATTTGACTGATAAGCAATGCCTTAACGTCTTCTGCAGACTGCTGTAAACATTGCGTAAATTGGTTGATCGACTCTGACCAACTGGTAACGACACAGAGAAAACAATCACCCATCAAAATATAACTAAAGCCATAACCGTCAGGGGTATCCGGTGCAAAGGAACCTGGATACATCCCCCTCTCTATATCTTCTTTCGCCCCCATAAACTTAGTTAGAAAAGACTCCATAAACCCAGTGGTGGCTACAACACTTTTGGTCAGAACTTGTGTATACGCCTTATCCTGAAAAATCTCAGGCATAAATTTTTGTTGTTTGGCTAGTTCATGAAGGGCGAATAAATGTCGATCCACTCCGTAGCCAGACATACAAAGAGATTTTCGCTGATCATGCTTAGCCATAGCCTGGCAAAGAGCTGCGTAACCGTCTTCAGCATTAGCCCCCTGTTCAAAACATTGAATCAAGTGCAATGACTCTGGGGTAACCGGACGTAAAACCTCTGTGCGCCCATAACGAAAATGTCGAGTGGACACGGGTTGATAAATATTATCCACCTGGCCATGGCAACGGGCATAGGCCAGCTGCAAAATCAGTTGAGCAATCGCCTCTGGATTCTTAAATTGATGTCGAGCAATCAAGTCCTCACCTAACCCTTCAATGGTTAAACTGCGAAACTGAAACGTCTGCGACAGTTTATCGAACTCCGATTTCGCCCGTTCTATGGATTGTGTCAGCTCGTTACTGAGCACCCATTCTAACCTGGTAGGTGACTGCATCAGTTTATCTTGTGCTTGTGCAGGATAAACTGATGCAACCAGTTGTTGATCTAGAAAAGTATCAATGTATTTGCTTATATCTCTTAGCAATCGAGCAATTAATAAACTATCCACAGGGGCATGATCCACATTTGCCCCCCATTTGCATCCAGGGGTAACAATTAATTGTAAGGTTTTATCAAACCAGCGATTGCTACCATTTCCATACAGAGTTTGCTGACTCCATGTTTCTAATGTATCTGGGATTTCATGGTCTAAACAAAGGATAAACAGGGCAGCATCTATTGCTTTCAGTGCGGTTGCATTAGATAAAGCCAATGCAGACCTAAAAACTGCCCATTCTGTACGATGTAGGGTTGTTAATAGCCCAACGGTTGGTATTTCTTCTTTGGGAGCACTCAGAATATCATCAATCTGTCTCTCCACTTGCTGAACTAACGTGTCAGCTTTATTTAAATCGATGGTGACAACATAGAACTGACTGTCATAGGCAACAATAAAATGCTCATTAGCTAACGGTGATAAAGTCTGGTGTTGGGTTGGAGTATAGAGGTTATCTTGGGCAATTTTAGGAATCCGATTGGTGCGGAAGAGCCTGGCGTACTGACACATACAGAGGTGGATATCACCTACTTTGTCGGGTTCTAAGGTACCATTTTTAATTTTCAGGTAAAAGTGGAGGACACCACTGCTTAATAATGCAATTTGTCGAGACCACTTAAGCTCTGAGACTTGTGGTGAAGCTTCAAACAATAAATTATAATTTTGGAAAACAGATAGGGGTTTTCGGATAGACAGAAACTCTTGTTCTCGGAAGTCATACATGTACCCCTTTGTTGTTGAGTTATGATGAATTTCCAGGAGCTTTTGTAGCTTAATGCCTCTGCCAGTGAGGAATTTCTCGACCGCTGCTTGGGTCTTTCTTTGTTCTGGTTCTGTTAAAAACGGTGTGACAATTTCCAGGTAGCGATCGCAGGTTTCCGCCAAAGAAGGTAATGGTATCTTAGGCAGATCAGCTACACTATCTGACTCACTGACTGCATTACTGTCATGCGATATGGGCGTTTTAGCAGAGTCAATGGAGAAAATCTTAAGGTTTAACTGCTGATGGGCAAATTGGGCCAACGCCAATACACTGGCTTTTCCCGTAAATTGAGTAACCGGAATATCTAACCGTAGCTGGACTTGTAATCGGTTACGGAATTCAACGGCCATGAGTGAATCCATGCCCAGGTCAAAGAAATTCTCATCTGGATTTGGCAACTGAGCCAGGCCGAGAATCCGTTGTAGCTCTCCTTGAATATGACGCAACAACAAGGAGGCGCGGTCAGATGGGAGGGCGTTTCGCAGTTGTTGAACCAGCTCACTCTGGCCAGTGAGCGTGGGTAGGGAGATCAATTGACTCAATATCGGAGAGCGCACTCCCCCCAAGTGGCGACCCATGCGATTCCAGTCGACATCCAGGACTATCCCGGTGGAGGTGTCGGTTGCCAGTAACTGTGCCATTGCCTGGTGGGCGTCCTGAGCTTGTAGGGGGACCAGTCCCCGTTTGACTACGTTGGCACGCACGTTGGCATTAGCGGCCATGCCAACATTGGCCCACGGTCCCCAGTTTATGCTGGTGCCGCAGCGCCCCAGCGCACGACGATGCTGGGCCAGACCATCGAGGAATCCATTGGCGGTGGCATAATTGCTCTGTCCTGCAGACCCCAACGTGGATGCTACTGATGAATAGAGGACAAAGAAATCTAAGTCATGGTGAACCGTGGCCTGGTGTAGATGCCAGGCACCTTGCACCTTGGGGGCAAGCACCCGAGCAAAGCGTTCAGGTGTTTGTTCACTGATGCTACCGTCATCAAGAATCCCAGCGGCATGGATCAGGCCAGCCAGATGTGGCCATTTTTGGCCAAAGCCGTTGATCAGTTCACTCACTTGCTCCGGATTGGTGACATCCGTTGCTTGGACTTCAATGGTGCCGTCATAGGTTTGTTCAAGTTCAGTAAGCTGTTGTCGAATGGCTTCATCAGCGTCCCGCCGACTGCTGAGCACCACATGCTGGGCTCCCTGTTCCAGAAGCCACTGGCAAGCCTGGAAACCTAAGGCTCCTAATCCGCCAGTAATGAGATAACTGCCATCGGCTCGGATATTCAGCGACTCAGCGACGTCGAGTTGAGTACGGTCGAGTTGAATGCGAGTGAGTCTCGGCACAAAGATCAGTTCTTCCCGCAGTACACACTGTGACTCCATGGAGTGCATTAAACCTGCAGACAAGGAGACAGTATCAAGGCTGTCAACATCCAGTAGCCGTAATCCGAGTTGCGGTTGTTCAATCTGGATAGTTCGGCCAAGGCCCCAGAGTGCAGATTGAGCCGGTGCTACATCGGCTGTGGCATCCACTGTTATGGCCCGTTGAGTTATCAGCGTTAGCCCATGGGGTAGAGGCACATCCTGAGTTAGCAGTGTCTGAACCACCTGAAGAATGGTATTAGCATTCTCCTCAACCTCAGCGGTCATATCGTCCATATTGACGGTACTGATCAGCACAATGCCTGTCAGGGCAGCATGCTCCGTGGGGTCTGGGGCTATCCCTTGAGTGAGCAACTCTGCCAATTGTTCAGGTAAACCACACAACACCGACTGTTCTTGGGCCGCTAACTGCTCACTCAGGGTGGCACAACCATCGACCTCGCCCAAGATAAGCCATGGTGCCATGGTGGTTTCAATATTGACTGTCTGATTGCGAACGACGGGTTGCCATTGGGTCTTATATAACAACTGCGTTGTTGATTGAACTTGCTCTCGCAGCAGGTTATCACTAGCTGCTCGCTTAATAACAAAGTTTTGGATGCCGCCGAATACGTTACCTTGCTCATCGACAAACGTGAGATGCGAGGTTATTGTCTGCTCCGTGGCATCAATTTCGCTGATCTGGGCATAGCAGAATAGATGGGAGGGGGCAGAGCGCTGTAGCTCAAGCTGGCCATATCGCAGGGGTAGATAGAGCCCACCATCTAAAGTCTCATCCATGGCACCAAAGAGGGTTTGGGTACAAGCATCTAACAAGGCTGGATGAATCGGCTCGATTTGTTCGGCAGCTACCAGTGCCTCAGGCAACATTACTTCAGCCAGGGATTCACCAGTTCTCCCCCATAGCTGTTGAATCCCTCGAAATGCAGGGCCGAATTCGAGGCCAGTGGCCCCTAAATGCTCATACATCTGATCCACTGAGTGAGATGGGAGATGAGATTGGAGTTGTTCAAGATCGATGTATTTATTGATGAATTCAGAACCTGAGGAGGCGAGACCAATACAGCCATAGCTATGGAGTTGCCAGGTTCCGGCTTGGGATAATGTGCGGCTATAAATGGTGAAGCGTTGCTGTTCACCCTCTCCTCCTGTTTCCAGGTGTAGCTGGAGTTCACAGAGTTCCGATACCAGCAGAGGCCGCTCAAAGATCACATCGTGCAGTTGAGTAGGATCTTGCTGCGAGGCCATTGCCATGACGGCAAAGGCAGCTCCGGGCATAATTGTGTTTTGGTACACCTGATGATCGGCTAGCCACCCTTGATTGGGTGCGAATTGCTGGCTATAAAGTGTTGCTCCGCTTGCAACTTCGGTTTTGATACCTAAGAGAGGATGCATTGCCTGGCCTGGCAGTGTGCGTTGTTTGGTGACCTCAACCCAATAGCGTTGACGCTGGAAGGGATAGGTGGGCAGAGTAACTTTTTGAGGGTCATACCCTTGATAGATTCCAGACCAATTGATCCTGGCTCCTTTGACATAGAGCTTACCCAGGCTTTGCAAGAGGATTTGCCAATCATTTCCTTGCTTTGGATATAAACTAGATAGCCAGAGATAGTCTCCAGTGGGTAGACATTGTTGTCCCATGCCCATGAGTATGGGTTTAGGGCCAATTTCTAAAAAGACTTTATGGCCCTGCCCTGCTAAGGTGGCCATGCCCTCCGCAAACCGCACGGGCGATCGCACATGGTTAACCCAATAGTCAGGTGTTGCCAGGTGTTCTGTGACGTATTGACCAGTCACATTGACAACCATGGGTAGCCGAGGTTTTTGGTAACTGATTTGCTCGGCGACAGAGCGAAACTCCGCCAGCATGGGTTCCATTAACACTGAGTGGAATCCATGGGAAACCCTCAGGGGGGTGACTTTGATTTGCCGGGCTACACACACAGCTGTGATCTGTTGCAGATCGGTTAGCGGACCTGAAATAACAGTATTATTGGGGCTGTTTAATGCTGCGATCGCAACAGACTCCAACCCCTCAGCCTGCAGCATAGCGTTAATCTTTGTACCAGAGGCCATAACAGCAACCATCCCCCCTTCCCTGGGCAGAGCTTGCATAAGACGGCCACGGGCTGCAATTAGCTTCAGACCATCGTCAAGGCTGAAAACCCCAGCAATACAAGCCGCTACATATTCCCCCACACTATGGCCCATGACGACATCAGGCTGAATACCCCAAGATTTCCAAAGTTGACAGAGAGCATATTCAATTGCAAAGAGGGCGGGTTGTGTAAAGGCCGTTTGATTGAGCAACGCTTTTATTGCTTCAGGATCGGTAGCCGAGTAAAGAATCTCCAGTATGGACCGGTCTAGATGAGGCTTTAAGATCGCATCACACTGCTCCATACTCTGACGGAAGATGGGTTGGGTTTTATAGAGTTGCTGTCCCATCCGAAAATATTGAGACCCCTGACCACTAAATAAAAACGCAACTTTGGGTTGAGATGCCGTGACTGCCAGCACACCCTCAGTAATGCCAGGAGCTGTTTCTCCAGCACGAAAATCTTGCAGTTTTTGTTGTAAATCACTGATTGAGTTTGTCGTTACCACCAGACGATGATCAAAATGCGATCGGCCTACGTTGGTGGTGTAACAAATATCTGTCAGATCCAACTCAGGATGCGTTTTCAAATAGCATTGATAGCTGGCTACCAATGCTTTAAGAGCTTGATCTGTTTTTGCCGATAGGGTGAGTAAATTGAGGGGCCGTTGCTCTGGTGGATGGTGCGACTGGAGAGAATCTGGTAGCCGTTTTCCAGATTGAACCGGTGCTGATTCTAAGACAAGGTGGGCATTGGCTCCACCAAACCCAAATGAACTGATACCCGCCAGGATGGGGCCGTCTTGGTCGGGTAAGTATTCTAATTCCTGTTGCACTCGAATCGGCAGCTTGTGAAATTTGATATGGGGATTAGGGGACTCAAAGAGTGCCTGAGGCGGAACTTCACGCTGCTTGAGTAACAGGGCGACCTTGATCAAACCCGCAATGCCAGCGGCAGCCTCTAAGTGACCAATATTGGCTTTTACCGCCCCAACACGACAGATATCACCTGGCTGCCGCCCCTCGGCTAGCACCTTGCCCAAAGACTTTAATTCAATATAGTCGCCGAGCTTGGTGCCGGTACCGTGGGTTTCGACATAGTGCACTTGACTGGGGAGTACATCTGCATCCCGATAGGCCGCCCGCAACACGGCCTCCTGAGAGACAGGGTTAGGGGCTGTAATCCCATTGCTGGTGCCATCTTGGTTGATGGCGCTGCCCCGAATGACGGCATAGATGCGATCGCCCTCCGCCAGCGCCTGACTCAAGGGCTTCAAGACAACAATCCCCACCCCTTCACTGCGGACATAACCATCTGCACGGGCATCAAACGTTTTACACCGGCCATCTGCCGCCATAAAACCAGCCTTCGAGAAGCTAACCGTACTGGAGGGAAGCAACAGAATATTAGCCCCTCCTGCGATGGCCAGGGGAGATTCACCCCTCCAGAGACTTTGACAGGCTAGATGAACTGCCACTAACGACGACGAGCAAGCCGTATCAATGGCCATGCTCGGACCTGTCCAATTAAAGAGATAAGACAGGCGATTTGCCACAATTGAATTAGCCGTGCCAATGGCGGCATGGGGTTCATTTTGAGTATGGCCCCAGGTCAACACAGAATAATCATGGGTACTAATTCCGGTAAAAACACCCACGGATTTCCCTGACGTCTGTTGTGGAATAATATTGGCATTTTCGAGCGCTTCCCAGGCCACCTCCAACAAGAGCCGCTGTTGCGGGTCCATGTTGATGGCTTCACGGGGAGAAATATTAAAAAATTGTGGGTCGAATTGATCCACCTGGGGCAAGAAACCACCCCAACGGGTATTCATTTTGTCAGGCTTGGCGGGATCTGGATCGTAGAATGCATCAATATCCCATCGAGAGTCGGGGATCTCGGTAATTGCATCTCCACCCCGCCTGAGTAACTCCCAAAAGGCTTCTGGATTTTCACTGCCTGGAAACCGGCAACTAAGCCCGATGATCGCGATAGGGTCTTTTCTGGTCTCAACACTCACTTAACAAGTACTCCCGATCTGATGTCCAAAATTCTTGTTCAACGGTGACTACGTTGACTGGCTGGCCTCAAATGTCACAGGCAATGACTTCAGTCCCCTCAAAACCAGGTTTTTTCGCCACTTCAAAGGTTCAGGAGCCAATTTAAGATGCAGTAATTTCTGAATCATTGTGTTAATCGCGATCTGACCCTGTATCCGGGCTAAAGCAGCACCCAAACAATAATGAATCCCCGATCCAAACGGAATGGGTTGGCCCTGATGACGGAGAAAATGCAATCGATCGGGTTCTGAGAATTGATGTGGATCTCGATTGGCAGCGCCAAGGGCTAAAAAGATTCTTTCGCCAGCTCTGATTGTCTTACCACCAATGTCTAGATCACTCGTAGCCATGCGCGCTAGGAATTGAACCGGGCTATCATAACGCAGTAGTTCTTCTACCCCCTTTTTGATCAGTGTTGGCTCCTGTTTAAGCTGTTTAAGCTGCTGAGGATGATTGAGAAGGGCTAGCATACTATTCCCAATCATGTTTTCCGTTGTTTCTTGCCCCACACTAAATAACATCAAACAGAACCCTAAGAAATCTTCCTCAGAAAGAACATTACTGTGGGTTTGCGTTCTCAAAAGCTGACTCAATAAATCAGAACCCGGACTTTTTTTTCTCTGTTCAATCAAGGTTTGAAAGTAACCTTTAAAGGCCTGAGCAGCCTCCTCCATACGACCATAGCCTCTTAAAGAAATGGGCTGATCAAAAACTCGAAACAAAGTGTACGACCATTGCGTAAGCTGAGTCTGGTCTTCTGAAGGGATATCAAGTATTGTAGAGATCACTAATGTGGGTAAGGGGGCGGCCAGGTCTGACATAATATCCATTCTCCCCTGATCTAGGACGTTAGCAATTAGCTGATCCACAATAGTTTGAATCTGAGTGCGAAGTTGCTCAACCGCAGCACTAGCAAAATAATTGCTCACCAGATTCCGAAAGTGGGTATGATCTGGGGGATTTTGGAAAAATAACCAGGCCCCAATCGTTTGTTGCAAATGGGCAAAGTTTTGTCCGGACTCTAGATAAGCCGCTTTCTGACCCAATCGATCTGGCAAATTGTCAACTTGAACCCGATGATCACTCAAAATAGCCTTGACATCAGCATAACGAGTGAGCACCCAGGCTCCCGTAAAACTGGCGGTTTGATGAACTGGGTCCTGCTCTCGTAATTGTTGAAAAAAGGGGTAGGGGTTAGCTCGAAACTCTGGTAAAAATGGATTAAACTCGATCACGGCCTAATCCCCCTCAACAAAGTATTCCGCTAGTTTCCTAATACTGGGATATCGCCAGAATACATCAGGTTCGATTTCATCATTCAGCCAGTCTTCTAATTCTCCTGTTAAGTTGAGGGCTACGGATGAATCTAATCCATAATCTGCAAATGGCAGGCGTGGGTCGATCGTGCTTGGTTCTACCTTTAAATATCGAGCTAAATTCTGGATTAACCAGTCTTCAATCGCTGCTTTTGTAACTGGTGCTTGGGCCGTCGCACTCTCTTTCACCTGCCGTTCCTCCTCTAAACAAGGCGTGGTTGATGTACTCTGCAAAGAGTTCACTGGAAAGTGAGATCGTCCAACAACATTTAAGGTATTCTCCAAAAAACGATCACGGCAGATGTAGCGTTGAATCTTGCCGCTGGATGTTTTCGGTAAACTTCCAGCTTTCAAGAGAATGACTTCTGATACTTGTAGCTCATAGTGCCGTGAAATAGCCTGACGAATCGCATTCATTACCGACTCAGCATCCAGGTCTTTGATCGCAGTACGCTCTACTTCATGCAAAATAATTAACGCCTCAGCCCCCTCTAGGTCGACTGAAAAAGCTGCACTACCATGAGGGCGCAAGGCTGGGTGACTTCGGGTTGCAACATACTCGATATCTTCAGGAGCATAGTTCTGACCTCGAATGATAATGAGATCTTTAAGGCGTCCTGTAACAAAGAGTTCGCGCTCTACCCAAAAGCCTAAATCACCGGTTCTGAGAAAAGGTGATTCAGTGTGTTCACCAATCGCTGTACGAGTCGTCTCACCCAAGCAAGCCTTAAACGCCGTTGCCGTTTCCTGCTGCCAGTAGCCCTGGGCCACACTTGGACCCCGCACCCAAATCTCCCCAACTTGTCCTGCTGCACAGATATCGTGACTCTGAGGATCGACAACCACAACATCCATATCATTTCTAGCTGGGCCGCACCCGACTAGACTCTGGGCTAGATTTTGATCAATGTCTGGTGTACCAGGCTTATGAAATTTGGGTGGCTGCAGCCGATTACCTCCAGTCACCATCAAGGTCGCCTCTGCTAGACCATAGCAGGGATAAAATGCCTCTGATCGAAAGCCACAGGCTGAAAATTTAGCCGAAAACTGTTGTATTGTTGCAGGTCGTACTGGCTCTGCCCCTGTGAAAGCAACGTCCCAAGAACTCAAATCGAGATGATGTAGCTCCTCTGGCTTTATCCGTTGCACACAGAGATCGTACGCAAAGTTCGGTCCTCCGCTGGTTGTTGCCTGATAATCAGAGATCGCTTGCAACCAACGGATTGGTTTTTTCAAAAATGCAGTGGCTGGCATCAACACAACTGGGAAACCAACGAAGAGGGGTTGAAGAATGCCACCGATTAAGCCCATGTCGTGATATGGAGGCAGCCAAATGACACCCTGGCTCTGGGGAGTATGACCAAAACCAGCCTGAATCTGAGTTAGATTGTGCTGTAAATTGGCATGGCTGATCATCACGCCTTTGGGGGAGCCAGTGGAGCCTGAGGTATATTGCACGAATGCCAGGGTTTCTGGTGCAATATCTAACGGCGGCCAATCAGCTCCAGTCTCGTCAGCCCATTGGTCAATCGCAACGCAGCGTATTTGTTCGAGCTGAAGTTCTTGACAGTGCGATCGCACTTGCTCAAGCTGATCCTGAGTTGTTAGAACTAGGGTAGGTTCTGCATCATGGGCGATCGCAGCCAGGCGCTCCAGATGTTGTGGTCGGCGCACAGGATATGTGGGAACCGCAATCACGTTAGCCAGTAGGCATCCTAAGAATGCCATAACAAACTCTAACCCAGGCGAAAAAAGCAGTAGCGCTCTGTCTCCAGGGGCTGTGAGTGAGCGTAATCTAGCCGCGATCGTCTGTACCCGATCGCCCAGTTGCTGATAGGTTAGACTCGCCGTCTCGGCTTCACCATTATTTAGAAAAGTATAGGCACGTTGACTGGGAAATTGATGAACATGCGACAGGAAAATTTCAGGCAAATTAGCCTTCGACACCGATTGAGGAAACGGCTCAATATCCGTTTTAACCGGTTGGATGTCTTCGAAATTTTGATGTTGCATCAGATATAAGCATCCATCTTTTCATTGTTGCAATTCTATTATCTCGGAGATCCCTGGCAGAAAAAATCCCGAAAAGTTCAGATTTATTCAGATAAAAGTTCAGGTTTATTCAGGTGTTTGAGAAATAGATGATTAAGGTTACCCCACAGGCCTATGCAGATCACGCGGTGCAACGTCACACCGAGACCGTTTGAGAATCACCCAAAAACTTTTCTAAAGAAAGATTCTTACCTTCAGGGGATAATCAGTACTAACACCAACAGAACTACTCTAATTAGAGCTGGTACGGTTACAACTGTACTTTCACTGAATTGTATTTGATTGCTTTTATGCACTCTATCTGTTACCTTTCCGCTTAAGGGTATTGTTAGTCACTTCACACACATAGCCGATGCTACAGTCGCTAGCAGAAAAGTTACAGAAATCTAAATAAAAAATCAAGAATCAAAAAAGGGTAAATATGGCTGTATCTAAAAATGAGAATTTAGATCTTTCTTATGTGGGTTGGGATGATACAGCCAGGGAGTACTCGTGCAATCAGTGTATTCATCAGTTATTTGAAACACAAGTTATAAAGACACCTGATGCGATCGCATTGGTGTTTGGGCAACAGCAACTAACCTATCAGCAATTAAATGACAAAGCTAATCAATTAGCCCACTATCTAATAGACCAGGGGGTTGGACCAGAAGTGCTCGTAGGATTGTGTTTAGAGCGATCCATTGACTTGATGGTTGGACTGTTGGGGATTTTGAAAGCTGGGGGAGCCTATGCCTCCTTTGACCCTAGCTATCCTCAAGAAAGACTCCAGTTTATGGTTGCCGATACTCAGGTATCAGTCATAGTAACCCAAAGCCATTTGTTATCCAGATTACCTGAGCATTCGGCAGTCGTCATTTGTTTAGATACCGATAGCACGGTCATTTCTCAGAAGAGTCAGTCTAACCCTCTCACTCAAGTTACCCCTAACAATTTAGCCTATATTATCTATACATCTGGATCGACTGGAACTCCAAAAGGGGTGATGATTGAACATCAGACTGTGAGAAATTTCACCCAATCTATTACAGCAAAATATTGTCTTTCGTCGTCGGATCGCGTTCTACAATTTGCCTCAGTCAGCTTCGATACATCTGTTGAAGAAATTTACCCCTGTTGGCACGCAGGAGCAACTCTGGTATTGCGCACAGAGGATATGAATGACATCGCGACACTTATTCAAAAGTGTCATGATTGGCAGATCACTGTTTTAAACCTGCCAACAGCTTACTGGCATCAAATCTGTTCTCAATTTTCCGAATCTCAGATCACCCTTAATCCATCGCTTCGACTCGTGATTATTGGTGGAGAAGGTGCTGATCCAGAACAAGTTCGACGCTGGCTCGATCATTGCGGTGATTATCCTCAGCTTGTCAACAGTTACGGTCCTACAGAGGTGACTGTGGTAGCCACAACCTGTCACCTTTCCAAGGTAAAAATTCTCAACTGGCAAGGGAGTGAAACCTCGATTGGTAAACCCTTAGCTCATATCAAAACCTATATTCTGGATCCATCGCTACAACCTGTCCCTAAGGGGATGAAGGGAGAATTATATGTGGGCGGTATTACCCTGGCGAGGGGCTACCTCAATTTACCAGAGCTAACCACAGAAAAGTTTATTGCTAACCCCTTTGGGCCTGGAAGGCTCTATAAAACAGGCGATCTCGCCCGGTATGCCCAGGATGGCGATATTGAATATCTGGGTCGTGTAGACTATCAGGTCAAAGTTCGAGGGTTTAGGGTAGAACTGGGTGAAATCGAAACGGTCTTGAATTGTCACCCTCAAGTCAAACAAGCAGTGGTGATTACAACCCGTCAGGCTGCCCATCACACAAAAATAATTGCCTATTTTGTTGCTTCTCAGCCGTCTCCATCTCCTTTGCAACTGCGTGAGTTTCTCCAACAGAAGCTACCGGAGTATATGATCCCAAGCGCATTTGTGGCCTTAGATGTTTTTCCTCTCACACCCAATCGCAAAGTAGATCGCCGAGCCCTGCCACGACCTGATAGGAACAGTCTGCCGGAAGAGCAATACATTGCCCCCGATACTCCTCGTGGCGAAATCATCGCTAGAGCCTTTGCCGAGGTGTTAGACATCGACAAAGTTGGTATATACGATAATTTCTTTAACCTAGGTGGACATTCTTTATTGGCCATTCAGTTAGTGTCACGCCTCAGACGAACTTTTGAGGCCAATCTCTCCATTAGAACCATTTTTGAAGCGCCGACTGTTACCCAGCTAGAGCAAAGGATACATCAGCTTAAAAATGCTGCCAGTAACCATCAGGCTTTCTCCATACCTCGTGTTGATCTCTCTGGTGCTGACAAATCACGACAGCAGTATCCGTTATCCTGGGCTCAAGAACGATTATGGTTTTTAGATCAACTTGAAGGCTCCAGTGCAACTTACAATATATCTGAAGCATTTTTGCTCCAAGGATCGTTAGATCTTCATGCTTTGCAACAGGCACTCTCAGCAATAGTTAATCGACATGAGATCTTACGAACCAGCTTTCAAACCGTGAATGGTGTCCCTGTTCAAGTAATACAAGCATCAACCACCATAAATATTGAGCAAATTAACTTGCAAACTTTAACAGGTGATGAACAAGCAAAAACTTTAAACCAGCAGATTCAGCAAGCGGCTGCGACTCCATTTAATTTAGAAGTCGCTCCCCTGCTGCGATGTTCTGTGTTTCGGCTGGGTACATCATCCTATACCCTTCTCTTTACCCTGCACCATATTGTTTCTGATGATTGGTCAATGGGGGTTATGATGCAAGAACTCTCGGCCCTATATCAGGCATTTTGTTTAGGAGCCCCTTCACCGCTGACCGACCTACCGATTCAGTACACAGACTTCGCAGTATGGCAGCAGCAGCAAATACAATCCGAAACCCTTAAAACGCAACTCCAGTACTGGCAAAATCAACTTGCAGATGCGCCGGACCTATTATTATTGCCAACTGATCGCCCTCGTCCAGCGGTGCAAACCTATCAGGGAGCCAGTCAACAGTTTCTCCTGGATAGGGACCTGACTCAACAACTAAGGCGGTTATCGCAACAGCTGCAGGTCACCCTATTTATGATCTTGCACAGTGCATTTGCCACATTGCTCTACCGCTATAGTGGACAAACCGATATCTTAATTGGGTCTCCTGTTGCCAATCGCAATCATCCTGGACTAGAGCCGTTAATTGGCTTCTTTGTCAATACTCTGGTTTTAAGAACTCGCTTTGAGAACAACCTTAGTTTTGAGACCTTATTAACTCGTTTTCGAGAAACAGCCCTCCAGGCATATGAGCACCAAGGTGTCCCTTTTGCAAGAGTAGTAGAGGCCTTGAACCCCCAACGGAGTTTGAGCCACTCTCCTCTATTTCAGGTAATGTTTGCATTGCAAAATGCACCGCTGGACGACCTGGTACTTCCAGGGATAACCTTGAGTGAGTCTACGATAGAAAACACAATCTCTAAGTTTGATCTCACCTTATCCATCACTGAAAGAGAGAACCAATTAACCTGTGAATGGGAATACAACACAGACTTGTTTGATGCCTTAACGATCCAACAGATGGCGGCTCATTTCAGTAATTTGCTTTTTGCTGTAGTGATGGACCCTCAAAATTCTGTTAGCAAATTGCCCTTACTTAATGAAATTGAACGTCATCAGGCTCTAGTTACCTGGAACGATACCCAATGCCACCTTTTGCAAGAACAATGCATTCACTGGCTATTTGAGGCACAGGTTGTTAAAACCCCCGATGCTGTAGCCATTGTATTTGAGCAAGAGCAGCTCACCTACCGGCAGCTGAATCAAAAGGCCAACCGGCTGGCCCATTATCTGCAAGCACAGGGCGTAGGACCAGAGGTTCTGGTTGGGATATGTGTAAACCGATCAATTGATATGGTCGTGGCGTTGCTCGGGATTTTGAAAGCGGGTGGGGCCTATGTCCCGCTCGACCCAAACCATCCCTCAGAGCGGCTTCACAGTATCCTGACTGATGCACAGGTATCTTTACTGGTGACTCAAGCTTCATTGTACAAACAATTCCTCTCCCTTAAAAGCTCAGTTGTTTGCCTGGATGACCAGGCATCGATAATTGCCAAACAATCGCCTGAAAATCTAGATAATAGCGCAGCTTCACACAATTTAGCCTATGTTATCTATACCTCGGGTTCAACAGGACAGCCTAAGGGGGTTCAAATTGAACACAAATCGGTGGCCAATCTCCTATGCAGTTTTCAGGAGACTTTAGGAATAGATCATTCCGACCGTCTAGCTGCAGTAACAACCATAGCCTTTGATATTGCCACATTGGAGATTTATCTGCCCCTCATTAGTGGCGCTCAACTATGGCTTATTCCCCAGAATGTGGCACAAGATGGACAACAACTTAAGCATAAACTGCTTGAAATCCAGCCCACAATTATGCAGGCAACTCCCGCCACATGGCAAATGTTGTTGTTAGCTGGATGGGATGCAATCTCAACAGATATGATGATCTTATGTGGTGGTGAAACCCTGCCTCCTGAGATTGCCCGTCAGCTCTTGCCCCGTAGCAAAAATCTGTGGAACTTATATGGACCCACAGAAACAACTGTCTGGTCAAGCCAGTTCTGCGTTTCACACTCTAGCTTAGATGGAAAGGCTCATACTCAATTAACGATTCCCATTGGTTCCCCCATCGCCAATACTCAGGTTTATATCCTGGATGCAGAATTATGCCCTGTCCCCAAAGGAGTGATTGGTGAGTTATACATTGGGGGAATGGGCGTGGCCAGAGGTTATTTAAACCGTTCCACACTGACCGCAGAGAAGTTTATTCCTAACCCCTTTGGCTCCGGACGACTCTATAAAACAGGAGATCTCGCCCGATATGCCCAGGATGGCGATATTGAATATCTGGGTCGTGTGGATTATCAGGTTAAAGTTCGAGGATTTAGAATAGAACTGGGTGAAATCGAAACCGTCCTGAGTAGCCATCCTCAAGTCAACCAAGCAGTGGTAATTACTGTAGAAGAAGAGATGCCTGAGGATAAAAGACTAGTGGCCTATATCTGTCCCTCTCTCTATCCTCCAGAGCATTCACCGACCGACCTCCGAAATTTTCTCAAACAAAAGCTGCCGGATTATATGATTCCAAGTACATTCGTAACCCTGGAGGATTTTCCCCTCAACCAAAATGGAAAAATAGATCGGAAGGAACTCTCTTTATTGGACATAGGCCAAAGTCAAGGCACCCACAACCAGCCTGAGACAGTCCCTCGTAATTTTATAGAACAAACATTGGCTAAAATTTGGCAAGATTTATTATGTAAAGAGAGCATTGGCATCCAAGATAATTTCTTTGAACTAGGCGGGCATTCTCTAAAAGCCATGCGTTTAATGGCTCAAATTGAACAATATTTTCAAATCAATTTACCCCTAGCCACATTATTTCAGCATCCCACCCTTGAAGAACTCGCAGCTGTTTTAGGATCTACCTCGTTTCAACCAAATTGGTCTCCCCTGGTACCGATTCAACCTAACGGTTCAGCGATTCCATTATTTTGTGTCCCCGGTGCTGGCGGCAATGTGCTCTATTTTTACCCCCTTGCCAGACACCTGGGTACCGATCAACCCCTGTATGGACTACAGGCTCAAGGTCTGGATGGGGAAACACCTCCTCTCCAAAGTATTGAAAGCATTGCGGAACAATATATTCAAGCGATTCAGACAGTTCAACCTGTAGGCCCCTATGTGTTCTTGGGACATTCCTTTGGTGCTCAGGTGGCTTTTGAGATGGCGCAGCAGCTTCAGCGTCAAGGACAGTCCATTGGTCGGGTTTTTATGATCGATGCGATCGCACCCTCAGCAACTAATACGACATCATCAGATGTAAGTCGCCAGAAAACCTATGCTGACTGGAATCACACCACGTGGATGCAGCTGTTAATTGGCATGATTGAGGAGCTTTTGGGTGATAGTCTCCAAATCGATGTCGATAAACTCCACTTACTCACCGAATCAGAACAAATCGACACCTTAAAACAACGGCTTGAAATGGCCGAAGTGCTCCCCCCTCAATCGGATAGCAAAATAGTCCGGGGATTGTTTCAAGTATTTCGGACTCAGTTTCAGCTGGATTATAGTCCCAGGTATACATCTCCGACTCCCATCACCCTATTTCAGGCTCAAGAGGCAAGTTTATCCCAGTATGGCCTATCAGAATCATACGAAAATTTGGCTATGGGATGGCAACCCTTCGCAGCAGAAGAGATTGACGTATATACCATTTCTGGTAGCCATGCCTCCATGATGGTTGAACCCCATATCGAAATGTTGGCTCAGAAAATTCTTAAATCTATCGAACAGATCAAAATATCTTAAGTTCTGTCATCCATCTGATTGTCCTCACTATCACCACCAAAATCCAATACCTGCCATGGCAACTTCACCACCCAACACCACCCAACACTTTACGCCCCGTCCGAAGAAATGGGTTGAGACTCCTGACCA
This sequence comes from Adonisia turfae CCMR0081, assembly GCF_011009555.1. Lineage (GTDB taxonomy): Bacteria > Cyanobacteriota > Cyanobacteriia > Phormidesmidales > Phormidesmidaceae > Leptothoe > Leptothoe turfae. The sequence goes on from NZ_QXHD01000004.1 coordinate 5,227,735, forward strand.
TGATTGGAATGATTGGCAATGGCAGCTCAAGCATCGGATTAGTGATTTAGAAACAATCTTACAAATTCTCCAACTTACCCCAGAGGAAAAAGCAGGTCTAAATTCAGATCATAGGTTTCGGGTTGATATTACCCCTTACTTTATGAGCTTGATAGACGCAGATAACCCCAATTGTCCGATTCGCAGACAAGTTATACCGTTAGGGAGAGAACTTCTCGCCTTTGAAGGGATGGAGGTTGATAGCCTGGAAGAAGATCAGCATAGTCCTGTGCCTGGTCTGGTGCATCGATATCCAGATCGAGTTCTGATGTTGGTTACCACGCACTGTGCCAGTTACTGTCGATATTGTACCCGAAGCCGGATGGTGGGTGATCCGAAAGCCAGTGTCAACAAACAAGGAATAGATCTTCAGATAGAGTATTTACAGAACACACCTCAGGTTAGAGATGTTCTCATTAGTGGTGGTGATCCACTGACGCTCTCTACTACTTTTCTAAATTATGTGCTGTCTCGCCTGCGGGCAGTTCCCCATATTGAAATTATTCGCATTGGTAGCCGAGTTCCTATCTTTTTACCCCAGCGCATTACCGATGAGTTGTGCAACATGCTACGGCGATACCACCCCCTCTGGCTGAATGTGCATATTAATCATCCGAAAGAAATTACCCCTGAGGCTAGCAATGCCCTGGCAAAACTGGTGGATGCAGGTATTCCCCTTGGCAATCAAAGTGTCTTACTGGCAGGGATCAACGATTCGTTAGCCATTCAAAAAGAACTTGTGCATACGTTAGTGATAAATCGCATTCGTCCTTACTATCTATACCAGTGTGACCTGGTAAAGGGATCAGGCCATTTTCGAACGCCCATCGCTAAGGGCATCGAAATCATGGAAGGCCTGAGGGGACATACTAGTGGTTATGCCGTTCCAACCTATGTAGTGGATGCCCCAGGAGGTGGCGGTAAAATTCCGATTGCACCCCAATATCTTTTGAGTCAAGGGGTTCATCAAGTTGCCTTACGCAACTACGAGGGCTACATCACCGTTTATCAAGAACCTGAAAACTATTTCTCATTCAATCAGGAAGCTCCACTCCCTGAAACTACCGGCGTATCCAGTTTATTGAGTGGACATCAAAAGCACATTAAACCAGAAAACTTTGATCAAGCCCATGATAGGAAAATGAACATCAAAGATAAAACAGTCACATCTGGCTAGTCTGACTATTTTCCCAAACACCTGAATAAATCTGAACTTTTATCTGAATAAACCTGAACTTTTCGGGATGTTTTCTGTCGGACATCTTTAAGATAATAGAACCATAATAATTACAAAGATGGATGCTTATCTCTAATGCGACACCAAACATATTAAGACATCCAATATGCTAAATTGCATATTGGGCCATTAATTAACCTTAGAATCCATGTGAGGTTCTAAAGCTCTTGATTACAGTCATCACACATGTTGTTATCTGTTTTTCGCCCACAACATTGAACGATGAGTGTGATTCATTCAGTGTTACATAATTACATACTGAAGTTTTTAAGACAGGAACGATCCAGTCTTAAAAAAATTTAGTATTTGCAAGCTGTGCGCTGGCCAATCTTGAGTTTTAAGTTGAAAATTTTAGAAATTCTATAGTTTGTTGTTTCGTTCTCAGATTGAGAACGATGGATAGGGCACGCTGTTGTAGATCATTCTGATAAACCCATGGAACTCCCAGGTTCTTCTAATCTTATTGAATTACTAAGCTATCGTGCTGCCTATCAACCAGGTCAAACGGCATATACGTTTCTGCAGGATGGGGAAGTAGAGTCTGACCAGCTCAGTTATCAAGAATTAGAACAACAGGCCCAGGCGATCGCAAGGCAATTATTGCAAATTACGCAACCTGGAGCGCGCGCCTTACTCTTATATCCTCCAAGTTTAAAATTTATAACAGCATTTTTGGGGTGTTTATACGCAGGTATTGTTGCGGTGCCTGCCAATCCGCCGCGACGAAAGCAGCGGCGGTCGCGCTTGGGTGCGATCGCAAACGATGCCCAACCTGCAGTTGTACTCACCACAACCAACATTTGGCAACAGCTCCAAAAACAAAGTGCAGACTATTCTCACATTACCCATTTAGCGGTTTTAATCACGGAAGATATCAAGCCTTCTCAATCGCTGGGTTCCTTGGCAATCCCTGCCATCACTGCCGATACCCTGGCGTTCTTGCAATACACCTCAGGCTCCACCGGGCAACCCAAAGGAGTGATGGTTAGCCATGGGAATGTGCTCCACAATAGCAAACTGATTCAAGCGGTTACCCATAGTTCTGCTGCCAGTCGATCCGTGTCTTGGCTGCCTGTTTATCACGACATGGGGTTGATTAACGGTATTTTTCAGCCGCTGTATGTGGGTTGTCAGTCAATCTTAATGTCACCCACTGCCTTTTTGCAGAAGCCCGTGCGCTGGCTGCAGGCAATCAGTAAGTTTCGGGGCACCCATGGGGGGGCACCGGATTTTGCCTACCAACTCTGTGTACAAAAAATTCGACCTGAGCAAAAGGCAGAGCTGGATTTGAGTAGCTGGACGGTAGCCTACAATGGCGCTGAACCCATTCGAGCGCAAATCATGGCTGAGTTTGCTGCTGCTTTTAAGGATTGTGGGTTTCAGGAACGGGCCTTTATGCCCTGTTATGGTTTGGCGGAAGCGACATTAGGGGTCAGTTGGCACCCCATTGACCAGGTACCAAAGGCTTTGACCGTCAGTACCTCAAGGTTGACTGCGGGACAGATTGAGGTAGTGGTCGAGACTGGGTCACCTCAGACTCAGACTCAATCATTGGTGAGCTGCGGTATTCCTCCTTCAGACTTGAATGTGCGTATTGTTAATCCCAAAACTGGGCAACGTTGTGCTGAGGGAGAGATCGGTGAGATTTGGCTAGCGGGTGAAAGTGTTGCCCAGGGGTATTGGCAACAATTAGACGCAACTCAGCTGACGTTTCAGGCCTATCTAGAGGAGAGAGAGGAAGGGCCTTTTTTGCGAACGGGTGATTTGGGTGGTCTGGTGGCAGGGGAACTGATTATCACTGGACGTCTAAAAGACCTGATCATTATTCGGGGACAAAATTACTATCCCCAAGATATTGAGCAAGTTGCTGAAGCGAGTCATCCAGCACTGCAACCTGGTGGTGGGGCGGCATTTTCTGTTGAGGTGGGAGAACAGGCGCAGCTGGTTGTTCTCCATGAAGTAAAACGCAGTTACCTGCGTCAGCTCAATGGCCCTGAGGTGATCAATGCGATGCGGCGGGCCATCTCAGAAACCTTTGACCTGCAGGTCCAAAGTGTTTTGTTGCTCAAACCCAACGGTATTTTAAAGACATCAAGCGGCAAGATTCAGCGACGCGCCTGCCGCAGCGCATTCTTAAATGGAAGTTTGACGGCGGTGGCCCATGAAGAGTTTGAGGATATTAAAGAGACTCAACCAATGGCAGCCCCCCATGCCGAGTGGTACACGTCTGCCCCAACGACCCAAGACAATAATTCTCATCCCACCGCGTCACAGATTCATCAATGGTTGGTTACTCAGTTAGCTCAACACCTGAACCTTGAGCCCGGTCAAATCAGTGGAGACAGACCACTGGCAGAATATGGCCTCAATTCGGCAACCGCTGTGGGAGTATCAGGAGAATTGCAGGACTGGTTGCAGCGACCGTTACCGGTCACCCTGTTGTATGACTATCCCACCATTGCGGCTCTATCCGAATATCTAAGTGAACCAACGTCCGAAAAAGGCAATGTTCCTACAAAGCTTAGGGGGAGTAAAGGGGCAACGGAGACGCTCACATCTGAGATCGCAATTATTGGCATCGGCTGTCGATTTCCCAACAACATCAATAATGCCGAAGACTTCTGGCAATTGTTGCAGGGGGCTGACGATGTGATCACAACCGTACCATCCACCCGTTGGGCGATTGACAGTTACCCTGGTACCACCCATTATGGTGGTTTTCTTGAACAAGTAGACATATTTGATGCATCGTTTTTCGGTATTGCACCCCGAGAAGCGATCAGTCTAGATCCGCAGCAACGACTGTTGCTAGAAGTGAGTTGGGAAGCCATTGAAGATTCTGTTCAAGCTCCTAGCAGACTCTCCGGGAGAGAGATTGGTGTCTTTATTGGCATTAGCACCCATGACTATACCCGGCTGCTAGAACAAGCTGGAGAAGTGGGCCCCTACTTTGGCACCGGGAACGCCTTTAGTACCGCTGCTGGAAGACTGTCCTATAGTTTGGGCTTGACAGGCCCTAGTGTAGCAATTGACACGGCCTGTTCTTCATCCTTAGTGGCCGTTCATAATGCTTGTCAAAGCTTGCGTCTGGGAGAATGTGAACAGGCTCTGGCAGGCGGTGTCAATCTAATTTTGACCGCTGAGAACAGTGTTGCCCTCTCTGAGGCACAAATGTTAACGCCTGATGGTAAATGCAAAACCTTTGATGCTGACGCCAATGGATATGTTCGCGGAGAAGGTTGCGGCGTGATTCTCCTGAAGCGATTGTCGGATGCATTGAAGGATGGCGATCCAATTCATGCAATTATTCGTGGGTCAGCGGTGAACCAGGATGGTCGCAGCAATGGATTAACGGCCCCTAATGGTTTAGCTCAGCAACAGGTGATCCAGTCAGCCTTGTTGGATGCAGGCGTAATGCCCGCAGAGATTGATTACGTTGAAGCCCATGGCACTGGAACAGCGTTGGGAGATCCCATTGAGTTAACTGCTATACAAACAGTCATGGCTGCCGGGCAATCGTCGGATCAAACATCGGATCAAGCATCGGATCAAGAACAGCAGCCCCTATGGGTGGGGTCAGTGAAAACAAATCTAGGTCATCTGGAGGCGGCAGCTGGGATTGCTGGGTTGATTAAGGTGGTGCAATCCTTGCAACATGGTCAGATTCCGGCTCATTTGCATCTACAGCAACCCACACCCCATTTCGATTGGAATGGTTTACAAGTACCGACTCAAACAAGACCATGGCCGGAGCATCAGACCGGGTCTTGGAAAGCCGGAGTGAGTTCGTTTGGCTTTAGTGGGACCAATGCCCATGTTGTTTTAGAAGCGGTTTCGGAAAAGCCTTCTAGTATCACTTCCCCAGGTATCGACCGTCCGTTACACCTGTTGGGATTATCTGCTGCTACCCCTGAAGCGTTATCAGAGCTATGCCAAAAGTACTGTGACTATCTTGTCACTCATCCAGAGATTAATTTAGCCGATCTTTGCTTTAGCGCTAATGCAGGTCGATCTCACTTTAGACAGCGGTTAGCGCTAACCGCTGTCTCTGTACCCGAGCTGGTAAAGCAATTAAGAAATAACAGCCAGGCATCAGCGACAGTAGGGAGTGGAAGCAGAGCAGGCGTTCAACAGACTCCCAACGTCGCCTTTCTGTTTACTGGTCAAGGTTCCCAGTATGCAGAGATGGGACGAGAACTATATGAGACTCAACCACTATTCCGGCAGATTCTCGACCACTGTAACAACAGTCTACGCCCTTATCTAGATCTAGATATTCTCCAAATCCTTTACCCGAATATATCGGAAGAAGGGAAGGCACAAGGCCAGCCCCTACACATTGATCCAAGGCAGGCACAAGGCCAGCCTCTACAGTCTGATTACACATCTCCCCTTAACCAAACCGCCTATACCCAACCGGCTCTATTTGTCATCGAATACGCCCTATGCCAACTCTGGCAATCCTGGAGCATCAAGCCATCCATTGTTATAGGCCACAGTATTGGCGAAATTGTCGCCGCCTGTGTCGCTGGCGTCTTTAGCTTAGAAGATGGCTTGAAACTCAGTGCCATGCGAGGTCAGCTGATGCAGCAGTTGCCCGCTGGTGGAGCCATGGTTTCGGTAATGGCGGCTGTGGGGCAGGTTAAATCTGTGTTGGCGGCTAAGGATGACGTGACAATTGCCGCCATTAATGGTCCTGAGAGTACGGTGATCTCAGGGGAAGAATCTGCGGTTCAAGCTGTCGCGCAACAGTTGGCAGCCCAAGGAATCAAGACTAAGCAGCTTCAGGTCTCCCATGCCTTCCATTCCCCCTTAATGGCACCGATATTGGATAAGTTTGAGCAGGTGGCCAGACAGATTAGTTACTCATTACCTCAACTCAAACTGATTTCCAATGTTACAGGCCAGGTGGTCACGGATGACGTGGCAACGCCTGAGTACTGGTGTCGTCACATTCTTGCCCCGGTCAACTTTACTACTGGCATGGGATGTTTAGAGTCAGAAGAGATCAACATCTTCCTGGAATGTGGGCCTCAACCGATTCTGTTGGGCATGGGCCGACAATGTTTATCAGAGGATGGGGAGAAAGCCTGGCTACCTTCCCTTAGATCTGGTCAAAGTGACTGGCAGCAGCTACTCTCCAGTTTGGGACAGCTTTATAGTAAAGGTGTAGATATTGATTGGCCTGGCTTTGACCGGGACTATCCCCAACGTCGCAAAGTCTCTCTGCCCACCTATCCGTTCCAACGGCAACGCTATTGGGTTGATACTCCCAAACAGCAGATTCAAACTGCTTCAAACAGTAGTTCCCAGGTCACTGAACTGTTAGACCAAGGAGATATCTCTCAACTCAACCAGCTGCTCTCAACCCAGAATCATTCTCCTATTGCTACAGAGACAATAGAACAGTTGGTCAAAGTCCATCAGCAACAACTGGCTGCTCAATCGATCCAGGATTTGCTGTATGCAGTCCAGTGGCAGCAGCAAGCAGCTCCTGCTATAGACGAATATCAGCCTCACCACTGGCTAATTTTTACTCAATCTGTGGAGCTAGGGGATGCGATCGCATCCCAATTACGCCACCATGGCCAAACCAGTACGTTGGTGACTTTAGCAGAGGAACTGCCCCAGAACAATGACCCCGTTAACTATGTTCTGCAGCCGGATAGTCCTGATGCCTATGCCCGACTATGGACCCACCTAAGCCAGACCAACACCTTGCCAGTTGCCGGTATTCTTTGGCTCCGGAGTCTGGAAGAGATTAATTTAACAGACCTTACTGCAGATGTTCTAGATAGAACAGTCAACCAGCAATGCACCGAATTGCTACAGCTAATGCAAAGCATGGTAACGCAACCTGAACTCTCCCAAACCAAGTTGTGGGTATTGACCCAGGATGGAGTGGCCTTGGAGACTGACCGACCTGCTCTTGTCCAGGCTCCTGTGCGCGGCATGGGGCGCATCTTTGGCCTGGAACATCCCCATCAATGGGGCGGCCTGATCGATCTGGATGGTCAGGCTACGATGGAGCACCATGCCCAATGGCTGACCACCGAAATCTTAACCAATCACACTGAAGAACAAGTTGCCTATCGCAGGAATCATCAACGTTATGTGGCCAGGCTGGTACGCACTCAGCCTAAACCAGATACCCCATTAACAATTGATCCGGAGAGTAGCTATTTGCTCAGTGGCGGGCTGGGTGGTTTGGGGCTGACTGTGGCCCAATGGCTGGTGGAACAAGGGGCTCGTTATCTGGTTCTCGTAAGTCGACAGGGGGCCAATACCCCAGAAAAAGAAGCCGTCATTGCCCAGTTGCGATCGCAAGGTTGTCAGGTTGTTATGCCTGTCGTGGACATTAATGATGCCATGGCGCTGCAAACAACCTTGTCCCCATTATCCGAGTCATGGCCACCCATGCGAGGGGTGATCCATGCCGCTGGGATTGATGGTGACTTACATCCCATTGAGTCATTGAACCAGTCCACACTGGCGAAGACGTTAGCTCCTAAGGTAAAAGGCAGCTGGAATCTGCATCAACTCAGTTTGGAATGGGATTTAGACTTTTTCGTCAACTTCAGTTCGATTGCTGCCGTTTGGGGGTCGGCGCATCAGGCCCATTATGGTGCGGCCAATGAATTTCAGAATCTGTTAAGTCACTATCGACAGGGTCAGGGGTTACCCAGTCTGACGGTACATTGGTCTGCGATCGCAGGCAGTGGCATGGTGAACCAGGCTGACGCCTCCCAGGTAAAACGGCTCTCTGAAATTGGCATTACCCCTCTATCATTGCCCCAAATGACAGCTACCTTAGGACAGTTGCTCAGCACTTCAGCGCAGCAATGTGTAGTGGCCACCGTGGACTGGCAACAATTCAATGCGGTCTATCAGACCGGTCGGCATCGAAGCTTATTAGACCCGTTGGTTGAACCGGAGGCGTTAGCAACCGAGCCTCCGATTCAGACGGATTGGATGGATCAAATTCTGTCATTGCCAAGAGCAGAACAACTTGAGCGTCTAAAGCACACCGTTCAACAAGCAGTGGCCCGTGTATTGGGACTTCCTTCCACGTCTCTGCCCGATCCTCAAGTGGGCTTTTTCGAATTGGGAATGGATTCGCTGATGGCGGTGGATCTGCGCAGCCGCCTGACACAATTGTTAGGAGTGGCCTTACCCACTACGGTGGCCTTTGACTTTCCCAATATTGAACAGCTTAGCCGTTACTTGGCCAGTGAAGTACTAGAACTTACTGATCAATCCCAGAGGAAAACAACGTTACCCCCACAGCGCCAAGCATTAGATGAACCTATAGCGATTGTAGGGATGGGCTGTCGTCTGCCCGGTGGAATTGATTCACCTGAGCAATTCTGGCAGCTGCTCCAAGCCGGTCAGGATGCCCGCAGTGAGATTCCCCCTGAGCGATGGGATATTGATGCTTACTATGATCCAGACCCAGAAGCCACCGGTAAGATGCTCACCCGCTATGGCCATTTTGTCGAAGGTGTGGACCAATTTGACCCCAGCTTCTTTGGTATTTCTCCCCGCGAAGCCGTTGCCATCGACCCCCAACATCGATTGCTGTTAGAAGTCAGTTGGGAAGCCCTTGAGCGCGCCGGACAAAAATTAGAACGTCTCTCCGCAGCAATGGTTGGGGTATTTGTTGGCAATGATGGCCATGACTATGAGCAACTGCTTCAGCAGCATCTACAACAATCTCCCGACAGTCCCCTGGCGACCTACGCAGGTAGCGGCAATCATATCTCCAGTGCCGCAGGCCGACTGGCTTATACCCTGGGGTTTACCGGACCTACCATAACCCTGGATACCGCCTGTTCTTCATCCTTGGTCGCCGTCCATCAAGCCTGCAACAGTTTACGCCTGGGCGAATGTTATATGGCCCTGGCCGGTGGGGTGAAATTACATCTGACCCCCAACGCTTACATTGGCACCTCCAGAGCCAGAATGATATCGGCGGATGGTCGCTGCAAGACCTTTGATGAGAGTGCCGATGGCTATGGTCGAGGCGAGGGCTGTGGCATGATCGTGCTGAAGCGCTTGAGCGAGGCTGAACGGGATGGCGATCCGATTTTGGCGTTGATTCGCGGCAGTGCTGTCAATCAGGATGGCCCCAGCAGCGGATTGACGGTGCCCAATGGCCAGGCGCAGCAACGCCTAATCCAACAAGCCTTGGATCAGGCCAAGGTGCAACCGATAGACGTGAGTTATCTGGAGGCCCATGGCACCGGCACCTCTCTAGGGGACCCGATAGAAGTGAATGCGGCCATGGCCGTTCTAGGAGAAGATCGTAACGCGACACATCCCCTGTGGATTGGCTCAGTTAAAACCAATATTGGTCATTTGGAAGCAGCGGCTGGCATTTCAGGATTGATGAAAGTGGTGCTTGCATTACAGCATCAACAACTCCCAGCCCACCTGCATTTGAACAATCCTAATCCTAAAATTGATTGGCCAGACTGGTTGCAGGTGCCTCAAAAACTGACCCACTGGCATAACCCAGGACAGCAACGTTTAGCCGGGGTGAGTTCCTTTGGCTTTACGGGCACCAATGCCCATGTGGTGATCGAAGAAGCACCGGTGCCAACGGAAATAATTCAGACACCCACAAACCGGCCATCCCATGTGCTAGCAATATCAGCCAAGACTGAAGAGAGTTTGGACCAGTTAGCCCAGTGCTACTGTAAGTATCTTGAAAGTCATCCGCAACAATTACTGGCAGATGTGTGTTTTAGTGCTAGTACAGGACGATTGGCCCATGCCCATCGACTGGCTGTGGTAGCAGAAACCGGAACAGCAGCGGCAGCGCAACTCAGCGCATTTGCTGCAGGACAAGTGGAATCGGAATTGGTTAAGGGGACTCTTAAGACAGCTGAAACACCTAAAGTTGCCATACTGTTCACCGGTCAAGGGTCACAATATGTCAATATGGCCCGAGAACTCTATAATAATCAGCCCACGTTTAAACTAACTTTAGACCGATGTAGCGAGATTCTCAATACCTATCTGGATAGACCTTTATTAGAAATACTCTATCCAGATGAGAGTACAGAAGTAAGCGATGCTCTATTGAATCAAACGGCATATACTCAACCGGCCCTATTTGCCATTGAGTATGCCCTCTATCAACTGTGGCATTCCTGGGGCATTGTCCCTTCTGTTGTGATGGGTCACAGTATTGGTGAACTTGTTGCAGCTTGTATTGCTGGAGTCTTTAGTCTAGAAGATGGTTTGAAACTCAGTGCCACACGGGGCAAGCTGATGCAGCAATTACCTGCGGGGGGAGCGATGGTCTCGGTGATGGCCTCTGTTGAAAGACTTAGTACTTTCATGACAGACAATGTCACCATTGCCGCTATCAATGGACCTGAGAGTACCGTTATCTCAGGTCAAGAGTCTAAGGTGCTAGACATTGCTCAACAGCTTGAAACCCAGGGCATCAAGACCAAACAGCTGCAAGTCTCCCATGCCTTCCATTCGTCCTTGATGGAATCAATGCTGGACGATTTTGAGCAGTTGGCCAGACAGATTAGCTATTCACCGCCCCGACTCAAACTAATTTCCAATGTCACCGGACAGATAGTATCTGAAGAAGTCACGACCCCTGACTATTGGTGTCGGCACATTCTCTCGACCGTCAACTTTGCGGCTGGCATGGAGCGCTTGCAGCAGCAGGACATTAATATCTTCCTGGAATGTGGACCCCAGCCGATTCTGTTGGGCATGGGACGACAATGTTTACCAGAAGATAACGAGAAAATCTGGCTACCGTCTCTCAGAGCAGGCCAAAATGATTGGCAACAGATGCTCTCTAGCTTGAGTCAGCTCCATGTTCGTGGGGTAAATATTGATTGGATTGGTTTTGATAAAGACTATCCCCAACGCCGTAAAATTGCCTTACCCACTTATCCCTTCCAACGGCAACGTTACTGGGTTGACGTACCTAAACATCAAAGTCTGCTCGGTCAGCCCCATCATGTGCTAGTGGGCAACAAATTAGAGTTGGCCTCCACCGGACAAACGATTTACCATCAAACCATTAATCTCATCCAATATCCCTGGATCAATGATCACCGGGTTTATGATACAGCCGTCATTCCAGGGGTGAGCTATATTGCCATGGCCCTGGCAACCCTTGAACTGCCAGCCACGATTGAATCTGTTCATTTCCTTGAGCCTTTATTCCTAGCCTCTCCCAACAGTGAACGGGAAACAGAACTGGTGATACAACCGGCTGAGAAAATGAACTCTTGTCGGGTTGATGTGTTTAGTCGGGATGCAACTCAACAAGACCAGTGGCGACAACATGCCAGTTTGACCGTGCAGGATACCCCTCAATTGTTCTCTCCTCTGCGTGTGGATATTGCCCATTTGCAGGAACAATTAGCCCCGATTACAGCGGATACTCTAAATCAACTCTATGGCAGTATCTCTGTAACCTATGGTCCGATGCTGGCGGTAGTTCAACAGGCCTGGGTGGGGAATGGCATCGCCCTGTCTGAAATTATGGTGCCAGAGGTTCTAGCTTCCCACCTAGCCAATGAACCGATTCATCCGGTCTTGCTCGATGCCTGTACCCGTCTAACCGCAGACCTGGTTGATGTTGACCATGAGCCTGGAGTGTTCTGGGCTCCCTGGCAGGTAGACGAGGCAACCCTGATGCGTCCTGCCCCTCAACGTTTCTATGCCTATGTGAATCAGGCCACACGCATCAATGAACAGTTGCAAACCCGTGCCTATGACATTCATCTGCTCGATGAGACTGGTCAGGCTTTTGGTCGTATTGATGGGTTTACCCTCAAGCGTGCGCCACGGGAGCGTTTCTTAAAGTACTTGCAAGCGGATACCAGTCAATGGCTCTATCAATTGCAATGGCAGGCGTTAGACCTTCAACCTCAAGCAATATTATCTGAGGCGGGTACCTGGTTATTGTTGGTACCTACTGCGCAGTGGGCAGAACAACTAAAAGAAACACTGGTTCAAAAAGGTCAGTCCTGTGTAGTGGTCTCCCTTGGCACAACGTTCCAGCAGTTGGATGACCATCACTATCAGGTCTGTCCCAACCAAGACGATGGGTTTGAGCGACTCTTTCAACAGCTTAATGAGCAAAGTATCGCGCTACAAGGCATTGTGCATTTGTGGAGCTTAACCAGCCACATGGAGGACTTAGCCGACAGCCTGAAGATAACCTGCGGCAGTACTCTACAGTTGTTGCAGGCATTGATATCACAGGAGAAATCTCCTACCCTATGGCTGGTTACCCAGGGTAGTCAATGTTTGAGCAGAGAACAGATTCCTCAAATCCAGCAAACTCCACTGTGGGGTCTGGGGCGGGTGATTGCGCTAGAGCATCCCGAACTGCATTGTCATTTACTTGATTTGGATGAGGAGTCTGCCATTGCGGAAGCGGTGCAACTTTTGGTGAAAGAAGCATTGAGTGCTGACGCAGAGAATCTGGTGGCCTATAACCAGAACCAACGACATGTTGCTCGATTGAAACCCTATGTTGCTGATGTAGAAACCGCCCTTGCTTCTAATCAAGAGAATTGGGTGCAACCGGATGCCAGTTACTTAATTACCGGAGGTTTGGGCGCACTGGGTCTCCAGGTTGCCCAATGGCTGGGACAATCCGGTGCCACCTCCCTGGTGCTGATGGGAAGACGAGCGCCCTCGGAGACGGCTGCAGCCATCATCCATGATCTCAAGCAAGTCGGGGTAACTGTTTCGGTGGTCCAGGCAGATGTGGCGAATGCGGCAAATGTGGCCAGGGTGCTGGATGAAATTGACACCCAGTTACCTCCATTAAAAGGAATTGTTCATGCAGCTGGGGTATTGGCCGATGGCCTGCTGCAAAATCAGAACTGGCCACAGTTTGAACAAGTGATGGCGGCCAAAGTGTTGGGCAGTTGGCATCTCCATCAATTAACTCAGAATAAACCGTTAGACTTTTTTGTTTACTTCTCGTCAGCCGCTTCGTTACTCGGTTCCTTGGGACAAGGGAATTACGCTGCTGCTAATGCCTTTATGGATGGCTTAGCCCATTATCGTCGTGCCCAGGGATTACCGGGCCTGAGTATTAATTGGGGACCCTGGGCAGGGGATGGCATGGCCGCTCAGCTGAACAATTCACAGCTAAGCCGCTTCGAGAAAGCCGGATTCCAACCCTTGAACTTTGAGGTAGGGATCTCCATCTTGCAACAGTGTCTTCAGCTTGAGCTGCCTCAAGTGGGAGTACTGCCCATCAATTGGTCGCAGTGGTCAGCCCAGGGAACAACGGCTACTCAGATGCCGTTGCTGAGAGCAGTGCTTCCTAACAGTTCAAAATCCTCTCAGACAGGGTGGTTACGTCAGCAGTTAGAGACTGTCCCCATGGAACAGCGTCGTGCTTTGTTGATGGACCAGGTGCAGTTACAAGTAGCTCAGATCCTCGGTATTACCGATTCAACCACCCTGGATGTCCACACTGGCTTATTTGACATGGGGATAGATTCCCTGATGATCCTGGAACTGAACAATCGACTACAGACCTGCTTAGGCTGTCAATTGTCGGCTACGGATCTGTTTGACTACAACACCCTGGATGACCTGGTAAATTATCTCGTTCAAGATGTTTTGCAATGGAGTGAGGAGAATCTGGAGAGTCAGCGTCAGACATCGGCTGAGGAACCCAGGAGAGATATGGCCGCATCTGATGGTGCGGCACACTATAGCACTGAACCCATTGCCATCATCGGCTTGGGGTGTCGTTTCCCACAAGCCACCAATCCAACTGACTTTTGGCAGCTGCTAGAGCGGGGAATTGATACCGTCACTGAGGTGCCTGCAGATCGTTGGGACATTGAACAATATTACGATCCTGACCCAGATGTACCTGGCAAAATGTATACCCGCTACGCCAGTTTTCTCTCCGATGTCGATCAATTTGATGCAGCCTTTTTCAAGATCTCTCCCCGTGAAGCCAGGAGTCTTGACCCTCAACATCGATTGCTATTGGAAGTATGTTGGGAAAGCCTAGAAGATGCCGGGGTGTCGCCGCTCTCATTGAAAGGGACTCAAACCGGAGTATTCATTGGCATGATGACCCACGACTATGGACACTTGGCTGCCCAGACCGTAGACGTTCATACTGGTTCTGGCAACGGTGCACCCCTGGCAGCAGGTCGGATTGCCTATACCTTGGGTCTCAATGGACCCACATTGACCGTCGAAACAGCCTGTTCTTCGTCTCTGGTAGCTTGTCATCTAGCCTGTCAGAGTTTACGTAATCAGGAGAGTAACCTGGCCTTAGTGGGTGGGGTTAACCTGATGCTGACACCCGAGATGAGTGTGCTCGAAGCCCAAGCCCAGATGAATTCACCGGATGGTCGGTGTAAAACCTTTGATAATAGTGCCGATGGGTATGGGCGTGGTGAAGGCTGCGGCATTGTTGTTCTTAAGCGCCTGAGTGATGCCCAAGCGGATGGCGATCAAATTTTGGCTCTAGTTCGGGGCTCTGCCGTCAATCACGATGGTTCTAGCAGTGGTTTGACGGTACCCAACGGATTAGCTCAAAAAACGTTGATAGAACAGGCCCTTATCAATGCCAATGTGCAAGCCACTCAAGTCGACTATGTGGAATGCCATGGGACCGGAACCGCGTTAGGAGATCCCATTGAAATCAATTCGTTGGTGAAAGCCTATGGCAAACATCGTGACCAGTTCTCTCCGATAATGATTGGTTCGGTTAAAACCAATATTGGCCATACCGAAGGGGCAGCGGGCATTGCTGGGTTAATCAAAGTGATTCTCTCTTTACAGCATGAGAAGATTCCGCCCCATCTACATCTAAAGCAACCCAATCAACGCATTGCCTGGGACGAAATCCCTGTTGTTGTACCAACAACAATACAGTCCTGGCAGCGTGGAGAGAAATTTAGACTAGCAGGGGTGAGTTCCTTTGGTCTCAGTGGTACCAATGTCCATGTAATTGTGGAAGAAGCACCTGATACTGTGCCCGTGTCAGAATCCATGGAGCGCCCTTGGCATATACTGACCCTGGCAGCCAAAACAGAGAAAGCCTTACAGGACCTGGTTGGACAATATGAGACATATATCAACCATCGTCCAGAGTTAACACTGTCAGACATTTGTTACACGGTGAACACGGGACGAGCCCATTTCAAATACCGTCTGGCTGTAGCTGGGACGTCTTTAGTTGAGGTGTCTGATCAACTGAAACAGCTGAGAGAATCAAATCAGAGAGACGATATCCGTTTAGGACAATCTGGCAATAGTAAGGCTTCACGGTTGGCCATGTTGTTCACTGGCCAGGGGGCACAGTCTGTCAATATGGCTCGTGAGCTATATGAGACTCAACCGACATTCAAACAAAGTCTTGATCAATGTAGTGAAATTCTTAATGCCTATTTAGAGAGACCATTATTGAATGTGCTCTATCCGGATCAGGGCAATATTCCAGACAATGCTCAAGACAATGATTTGCTGAATCAAACGGCGTATACTCAACCGGCCCTGTTTGCGATTGAATATGCCCTGTATCAACTGTGGCAATCTTGGGGAATTAAGCCATCTGTGGTGATGGGCCATAGTATCGGTGAGATAGTGGCCGCCTGCGTTGCGGATGTCTTTAGCCTGGAAGATGGTTTGAAGCTGACTGCAATGCGGGGGCAGTTGATGCAGCAGTTGCCTTCAGGTGGGGCCATGGTTTCGGTGATGGCCTCTCCCGAACAGGTGAATAAACTGATGGTGGAGCATGTCACCATTGCCGCCATCAATGGACCGGAGAGTACGGTGATATCAGGAGAAGAGTCAGCTGTTCTTGCCATTGCGCACCAGTTAGAAACCCAGGGCATTAAGACTAAACAGCTACAGGTCTCCCATGCTTTCCACTCCCCACTAATGGCTCCGATGCTGGCTGAATTTGAGCAGGTGGCCCGGCAGATCAGCTATTCGCTGCCCAAGCTTAAACTAATTTCCAATGTCACTGGCCAGGTGGTTACTGATGACGTCGCTACCCCTGAGTACTGGTGTGACCATGTCCTGGTCCCCGTCAACTTTGTTGCTGGCATGGAGCGTTTACGGCAAGAGGAGATTGATATTTTCCTTGAATGTGGACCTCGACCGATCCTGTTAGGGATGGCACGTCAATGCTTGTCGGACGATAGTGCGAAGGTTTGGTTGCCATCCCTTAGATCTAGCCAAAGTGATTGGCAGCAAATGCTAGCCAGTCTGAGAGAATTGTATGTCCGAGGTTGGGACATCGATTGGTCAGGCTTTGATCAAGCCTATCCCCAACGGCGCAAAGTATCCTTACCCACCTACCCATTTCAACGACAACGTTACTGGGTAGAGACCGCTATAAATGCGACTGTCCATGGCAGTTCACTATCTCAATCAGCGGCTTCTTTAGGGACACACCATCCGCTAATTGCTCAAAAATTCCAATCTCCCTTAAGCAAGGATATCTTCTTCGAATCGCACTTTAGTGTTGAATCAATTCCTTTCCTAGCTGACCACAGAGTATTTCAGCAAGTGGTTGTGCCTGGGGCGTGTTATCTCTCACTCCTGTTAGCGGCTGCCCGCCTCACATTTCCCCAAGGAACATTCCAGATGACCCAGGTGCTCTTTCCCCAAGCCCTGGCCATTGCTGAGGAGCAAGCGCGCACCGTGCAAACTGTTTTGACGCCTCACCAGGAAGGTTGGGAGTTTCAAGTCATTAGCTTTAACCCTTCGTCCAGCGATAGCCCCAGTGCCCTACAGGGCGATGACCATGGGATTCATTCAACCGGAATCTTATCGACGTCCAGTACCAATGGCGAATTTAGCTGGATTGAAATTCAGGCTATTCAGGACCGATGTACCCAGCAGGTAGCCGGGGCTGCCATCTATGAAAGCCTGGATCAACGACATATTCAGTTGGGAACACGTTTTCAGTGGATGGAAACAGCCTGGGTAGGCCAGGGTGAGGTGTTAGGGCAGTTAGTCCGCCCCGACGGATTGCAGGATGATGGCTATGAGCTTTATCCAGGATTGCTGGATGCCTGTTTCCAGGCATTGGTTGCCGTTGGCATCGCTGAAGGTGCGGAGGAAACTATGCAAGGAACGTGGGTGCCATTTCAGATGGAGCGATTCTCCTATTTTGCCCGTCCCCAGGGAGAGCGGTTATGGTGTCATGGTCAGTTGGATCCGGAAAAAGAGATATCGGCTGATCAGCAGGTCTGGAATTTGCAGCTGTTGGATATCAGTGGGCAGGTGGTGGCTCGCATCAACGGATTTGAGGTGAGGCAAGCCAGCCGAGAGGTGATTCTGGGAACGTTACAAGACAATCTTCAGGACTGGCTCTATGAAATCGACTGGCAACCGTCAAAGATAGAGGAGATTACTGTTAGCCAAGAGTCAGGGACCTGGCTAATGTTTGTGCCTGCAGGAACCTGGGGAGAACAGTTGACCGCTGTGATGGCGCAACAGCAACAGCACTGTATTTGTGTTTCACCAGGAGACGATTTTCAGCAGTTAGCAACAGACCACTATCAGGTATGCCCAACCCAGGCTAAGTCATTTCAACAGTTACTAAGGACGATTGCCCAGGCTAACCCTAATCTCAAAGGGGTTGTCCACCTGTGGAGTTTAGAGAGTGATTTAGAAAACCTTGAGGATTCAGAAGATGTATTTGCGAGTCTACAGTTGAGTTGTGAAAGTGCGCTGTATCTGGTGCAGGCGCTAGCATCTGAATTGATAGATGAGCCGCCCCCACTATGGCTAGTGACTCAAAATGCTCAAAGTTTGGGCAATACCCATCAAGTTCAGCAGACTCCACTGTGGGGATTGGGACAGGTGGTTGCGTTAGAGCAGCCCGAGTTGCATTGTCGACTGCTGAATTTAGAAACGGCTTCGTTAAAAGAAGGCAATTGGTCTGTGCTGATTCAGGAATTGTTAAATGCTGACTCCGAAAACCGCATTGCCTATCACCAGGGACAGCGCCATGGGGCAAGACTGAGGCAATTAAACGCGAAATCGCCTGACAGCGCAGTTCAGATTGTTCAACCCCAAGCCAGTTACTTAATTACAGGAGGCTTGGGAGCTCTGGGGTTGCAAGTGGCCCAGTGGTTGGCACAGCAGGGGGCAGAGTCGCTGGTGCTGATGGGGCGACGGTCTCCATCGGAGATGGCTCAAGCGATGATTGAGGATTTGGAAAAAACTGGCATTAAAGTATCTATTGTGCAGGGAGATATTGCTCAGAAAGAGTCTCTTGCGAATATTCTGGGTGAGATTGATCAACAGCTGCCACCTTTACGAGGTATTGTTCATGCCGCTGGAGTTTTGGACGATGGCTTGCTACAGAATCAAACCTGGTCACGTTTTGAACAGGTGATGGCGGCCAAGGTGAAAGGCAGCTGGCATCTCCATTGTTTAACTCAAGATAAGCCGCTGGACTTTTTTATTCTGTTCTCTTCGGCGGCGTCCCTCTTGGGTGCCCCTGGTCAGGGAAATTATGCAGCGGCAAATGCCTTTATGGATGGGTTGGCCCATTATCGCCATGGTCAAGGATTGCCTGCCTTAAGCCTGAATTGGGGACCCTGGGCGACGGGGGGCATGGCACAGCATCTGGAAAAACCTCAACTAGACCGTTTACAGCATTTAGGATTCCAGTCCATTGATATTGATCGGGGCATGGGAGCCATGGCGATAGCCCTCCAGTTGAATCAGCCTCAAGTTGGGGTGATCTCTGTGAACTGGTCCCAATGGTTCGGCCAAACCTCAATGGGAGCAACAGTGGGAACAACAATGCCCGTGCTTAAGGATGTAGCCCCGCTTAAGTCTCCAGGTCTCCAGGAAGGGTGGTTGATTCGGCAGTTGGAAGCGTTGCCTCGGGCCCAGCGTCGTCAGTTTTTGATTGAACGGGTGCGATCGCAACTAGCCCAGGTCCTCGGTATATCAGATCCCACCCAAATCGAACCACAGGCCGGCCTGTTTGATTTAGGCATCGATTCACTCATGATTGCCGAACTCAGACAATGGCTACAGACAGGCTTAAGCTATCGACTGTCCGCAACAGCCCTGTTTAACTACAACAATATTGAGGATTTAGTCGCATACCTGACCCAACAGCTATCGGTATTGGCGGAGGATGAGATACCCGACGATCCACCACCTGCTGCAGCGGGGCCAGATGACTTAGACAACTATGCTGAGGCGCTGGATGATCTTTCAGAAGACGAACTGGCGGCCATGCTCGGCCAAACACTCAGCGAAATTCAAGCGGAGGTATAGGGGATGAACCAACAACAATCGACAAACAACCATCGCTCCTTGCTCAAGAATTCTCTGCTTGAGTTGAAACGGATGCAGACCAAGCTACAGGTGGCAGAGCAGGCCAGAATAGAACCCATTGCCATTGTTGGTGTCGGGTGTCGTTTTCCCAAAGCGCCTAATTTAGAAGCCTTTTGGCAGTTACTTGAACAGGGTGTTGATGCCGCCACCGAGGTACCTAAGGAGCGATGGGATATTGATCAATATTATGCTCCAGAGCCCGGAGTGGCTGGAAAAATGTATACCCGCCATGGCAGCTTCATCACCGATGTGGATCAGTTTGATCCTGAGTTTTTCAGAATCTCTCCTCGGGAAGCTAAAAACTTGGATCCCCAGCATCGTCTGTTGCTTGAAGTCTGTTGGGAGAGTCTTGAGTATGCAGGGTTGTCGCCCCTGGCATTAAAAGGAAGTCAAACCGGTGTATTCATCGGCATGATGACCCATGACTATCAACAGCTGGTGGCCCATTCTACTGATTTGCAATCTGCCTTTGGTACCGGTGCTCCCCTTGCAGCTGGACGCATTGCCTATACCTTAGGTTTAAATGGACCCACGTTAACCCTGGAAACAGCCTGTTCTTCTTCTCTTGTGGCCTGTCATTTGGCCTGCCAGAGCTTACGCAACCAGGAATGTAACCTGGCCCTGGTGGGTGGGGTGAATCTGATGCTGACGCCCCAGGTCAGTGTGTTTGAGGCGCAAACCCGCATGAACTCCGTCGATGGTCGTTGTAAAACCTTTGACCAATCGGCTGATGGCTATGGCCGGGGTGAAGGATGCGGTGTAGTAGTACTCAAGCGGTTATCAGATGCCCAGGCCAATGGCGATCAAATTTTTGCTGTTATCCGAGGATCAGCCGTTAACCATGACGGGGCCAGTAGTGGGTTGACGGTGCCCAATGGATTGGCCCAGGAATCTGTTATCCGTCAGGCCCTAGGCAGCGGCAAGCTAGAGGCATCCCAGGTGGATTATATCGAGTGCCATGGCACCGGCACCCCCCTGGGCGATCCGATTGAGGTGGAGGCCCTGGCCAATGTCTATGGTTCCCAGCGTCCTCAAGATTCTCCCCTGATGATTGGCTCGGTCAAAACCAATATCGGCCATACCGAAGGAGCTGCCGGGATTGCTGGGTTAATCAAAGTAATTCTGTCGTTGCAACAGGAGAAAATCCCTCCCCATCTCCATCTTAAGCAGCCTAATCCACGGGTTGACTGGGAAGAAATGCCGGTGACCGTACCCACAGCAGTAACGCCCTGGGTACGGGGAGACAAGCCTCGGCTAGCAGGGGTGAGTTCCTTTGGAGTAAGTGGCACCAATGCCCATGTGATTGTGGCAGAAGCTCCGGCTGTCCCCATCTCTGATCAAACATCTAATCAGCCAGAGCGGCCCTGGCATGTGCTGACCTTGTCAGCCAAAACTAGAGGAGGGTTGCGATCGCTGATCACCCACTACAGAAAATTCTTAGATCACCATCCAGAGCTAGCCATTGCCAATATTTGCCACACCACTAACCAGGGGCGCACTCACTTTAGTGAGCGCATTGCGGTTGTAGGCAGGTCGGTTGATGAGGTCAGTCAAAAGCTCGATCAATTAGAAGCCAACGGGATAACAGTTAGGGATATCGAAGAATCAAGGGATTCCCTTAACCAGTCTGAAATTGTCTTTCTGTTTACCGGCCAGGGAGCACAGTACAGAGACATGGGCCGAGAGCTATACGAAACCCAGCCACTATTCCGGCAAATCCTCGACCACTGTAACAATATTCTCCGCCCCTACCTAGATCTAGATATTCTCAATATTCTCTACCCAGATATTGCGGAAGAAGGGCAGGCACAAGGCCAGCCCCTACGCATTGATCCAGGGCAGGCACAAGGCCAGCCCCTACAGTCTGATTACACCTCGCCCCTTAACCAAACCGCCTACACCCAACCCGCCCTATTTGCCCTCGCATATGCCCTATGCCAACTCTGGCAATCCTGGGGCATTAAGCCATCCATTGTTATAGGCCACAGCATCGGTGAATATGTCGCCGCCTGTGTTGCTGGAGTCTTCAGCCTGGAAGATGGCCTGAAACTTATTGCCATGCGGGGCAAGCTAATGCAGCAGTTGCCTTCAGGGGGAGCTATGGTGTCAGTGATGGCCTCAGCTAAGCAAGTTAAGGCTGTAATTGCAGATCAGGCCGACGTCACCATTGCCGCCATCAATGGGCCTGAAAGCACTGTGATTTCAGGTGACGCAACCGCCGTTCAAACCATTGCCCAACAGCTTGAAGACCAGGGGATCAAAACCAAACAGTTACAGGTTTCCCATGCCTTTCATTCTCCCTTAATGCAGCCTATGCTGGCCGACTTCAAACAAGTCGCGCAGCAAATCTCCTACTCCATCCCCAAACTCAAACTAATTTCCAATGTCACCGGGCAGGTGATTAACGAAGAAATTGCCACACCAGACTATTGGTGTCGGCATATTCTCGCCCCTGTCAACCTTGTAGCAGGGATAGAGTCTCTTCATCAACAGTGCTTACGACAACAAGACGGTATCTTTTTAGAATGCGGTCCTAAGCCGGTTCTGATGGGCATGGCGCGACAATGTTTTCCCGACAATAAAAGTAACCTGTGGCTACCTAGTCTGAGACCCAATCAAACGGATTGGCAACAGATGCTAAGCAGCCTGAGTGATCTGTATATCAGGGGTGTCGATATTGATTGGGAACGGTTTGATCAAGACTATCCCCAGCGGCGTAAGGTGGCGTTGCCCACATACCCTTTCCAACGACAACGCTACTGGGTAGAAGAGACTACAGAACCAACTCCCCAGGCTAGTCCCGTCCTAACGTCACAGGTAACAGAGCTACTGCATCAAGGCGATGTGGCTCAGCTGACTCAGCTATTGGCTGGCCAGCCAGATTCAGATACCGGGATCTTGGAACGCCTGGTGCAGGTCCATCAACAACAGCTGGCGGCTCAATCTGTTCAGGATTTAATGTATGAATTACAGTGGGTTGTTAAAGATTTAAATAGCCAGGACTTGCCCAATGATGGAATCTCACCCCGTCATTGGATCATTGTTAGCGATTCAACAGAGTCAGGCGCTGCCTTAGTGGAGCAATTGCAAACCTTGGGTCAAACCTGTAGTCGGGTTGTTTTAGACCACACCATTGCAAACCAGGACAACAACTCAGTCTACACCTTGCAGCCTGAGAATCCTGCTGACTTCGAATCGCTCTGGGATCAGGTGAAACAGATAGATTCTCATCCCATTGCAGGGGTTATCTGGCTTGGGGATACAACGGGAGACACCCCAAATCTTACTGCATTGGAATCGGCCATCAATTCTCTCTGTCAGCCCCTGCTATTTTTAATGCAGAGCCTGACGCAGCAACCGGCGTTATCCAATGCCAAGCTTTGGGTGATTACCCAAAATGCGGTTTCTCTGGGAACAGAATTACCCACATTGGCCCAAGGCCCTGTGCGAGGGATGAGCCGAATTTTTGGCCTGGAGCATCCTCAACAGTGGGGGGGGATGGTGGATCTGGATGGTGCTATGACTGTGGCAAAGCAGGCTGATATTCTGATCTCAGAAGTCTTAGGGAATCAAACAGAAGAACAGGTTGCCTATCGCAGTGGGACTCGTTATGTGGCTCGTTTGAGTCAGAGTATCCCCGAGAAAACGACGCAACTCTCAATTTCATCTGAGGGTAGCTACCTGATTACAGGCGGACTGGGGGGATTGGGTCTTGTTGTTGCCCAATGGTTAGTAGAGCAGGGTGCCCGACACCTGATCTTGCTGAGTCGGCGGGGGGCGGATACACCCCAAAAACAAGTGGCAGTGGCCCAGTTGCAGTCGTCCGGGGCAAACGTTGTCACGCCTATCGCAGATGTGGGAGATGAAGCGGCTCTCACTTTAGCGTTACAGAAACTGCCTGAGTTCTCTTCAATAAAGGGTGTGATTCATATTGCCGGTATCGGGGGCGGAGCCCATCCCATCGCTGAGCTGCAACCCACCACACTGCAGCAAACATTGCGCCCCAAGGTAGCCGGTACCTGGAACCTGCACCAGCTAAGTTTGAAGTGGGATCTAGACTTTTTCGTCAACTTTAGCTCCATTGCTTCGGTGTGGGGCTCAGCTCAACAGGCCCATTATGGGGCCGCTAATGAGTTTCAGAATTTGTTGGCCCATTACCGTCGGGTGCAGGGTTTGCCGATTCTGACGGTGAACTGGTCTGCGATCGCAGGAGCAGGCATGTTAACAGATGTGGAAGACCAGCTTATCCAGCGACTATCCCAGTTAGGGGTCACCCCCTTAACACTGCCACAGATGACCGCTGCCTTATCAGTATTGCTGGGCAGTAGCGGCACTCAGCGGGTGATAGCCGCTGTGGATTGGTCGAAATTTGATGCCGTATATCAAGTTGGGCGACCCCGAAAATTGCTAGAGCAGCTGGTGGCGAAACCGGTTGCACAAAGTACACCCCAATCCCGTACACATTTAATCCAACACCTACGGGCCTTACCTGCAGCCCAGCGCGATGAATCCCTACAACAAAACTTGGCAGAGGGCATTGCCCAGGTGCTGGGTTTGCCGGATGGCAAAAAGCTAAAGCCTACCCAGGATTTATTTGAACTGGGTATGGATTCATTAATGGCTGTAGAGCTAAGAAATCGGCTCCAGCAACAACTTGGGGTGGAGATTCCGGTTTCTAAATTTATGGGTGGGGTGAACCTGGCCACTTTAGAAGATGTTATTCGTCAGCAGTGGGAAGACCTTGATTTACTTGATTTAAATGTGGATACGGCAGGACCACAGCCTGAGTTGGCGATTGCGGCCCGATCTGATGCCTCTGGTGAGACATTGACATCTGATGCCCTTACCCAGAAACAGTATCCCCTATCCTTCAATCAACAGGCGCTCTGGTTTATCTGGAACCTGGCCCCCGACAGTTATGCCTATAACGTGTCTTTTCCAGTGCGGCTAATGGATGCCAATAACATTTCCAGCTGGCGCGGTGCATTTCAACAGTTTCTGGAGCGCCATGCCATTCTCCGTAGTTGTTTTCCCAGCTTAGATGACCAGCCCCAGCAACAGATACTGGATGCAAATACCCTGGACTTCCAGGTGATGGATGCCACGGGTTGGGATCAACTAGAGCTGCGGCAACAGGTGACTGCCGCCCATCGCACCCCATTTGATCTAAAGGCGGGTCCTCTGTTCCGAGTCAGGTGCTTTCAGTTGGCGGAGCAGGAAATCCTTCTGCTGATCTCCATGCACCATATTGTCTATGACGGCTGGTCCCTCAGTCTGTTGCTCGATGAGTTGCCCATTCTTTATCGAGTTCAACAAACTCAGCAATCGCTTTCTCTAACTCCCCCCAGTCATACCTATCAAGACTTTGTGCAGTGGCAGCAACAGCTACTGGTCAGTGCTAAGGGAGAACAACTGTGGCACTACTGGCAAACTCAACTTCAGGGGCAACTGCCGGTGCTACAGCTGCCGTTGGATCGGCCCCGACCGCCAGTGCAAACCTACCGTGGCGGCTCATGTCCATTGCACTTGTCCGCAGAACTAACGGGCCAGCTAAAGGCCCTGGCGGAGACCCGAAAAGTTTCCCTGTATACGTTGCTGCTAACGGCCTATCAAGTCTTTCTTCACCGCTATACTCAGCAGGAGGACATTATTGTGGGCTCCCCAGTGGCCGGGCGCACACGTTCAGACTTTACGCAGATCTTTGGCTATTTTCTCAATCTGTTGCCCATTCGGACGGTGCTACAGGGAACGGCCAGTTTTACGGAAATGTTAACCCAGACCCAACACACATTGGGGCAGGCGTTAGACCATCAAGATTTTCCGTTTGCGTTGATGGTGGAGCGATTACAGCCCCAGCGAGATCCTAGTTATTCTCCTATTTTTCAAACGATTTTTATCTTGCAAAATTTCCCCCAGGGACATGTGCTGGCTGCCCTGGATGGCGATAGTCCCCAAAACTGGGGCGGGATTAATGTGCTTCCCTATGATCTGCCGCAATTTGAGGGACAGTTTGATTTGTCCCTGGAAATGGTGGAAAGCAGTGCGGGGTTAACGGGGGCATTTAAGTACAACAGTGATTTGTTTGAGGAAGATACAATCACGCGCATGTTGGGACAGTTTCAAACTATGTTGGCGGCGATCGCTACCAATCCCCAGCAGCCCATTCACCAGCTCCCTCTACTGACTGAGGTAGAACAACATCAACTGTTGGTGCAGTGGAATGATACGGCGGTGGACTATGACCAGCATACGTGCATTCATCAGCTGTTTGAGGACCAGGTAGAACGTACACCGGATGCGATCGCACTCGTCGTTGGCCCAGAACAACTGAGCTATCGGGACTTAAATACCCGCGCCGATCAACTGGCCCATCACCTGCAACGGTTAGGGGTGGGGCCGGAGGTATTGGTGGGCATTTGCGTAGAACGCTCCCTGGAGATGATGGTGGGGCTGCTGGGGATCCTCAAAGCGGGTGGCGCTTACGTGCCGCTAGATCCTGAATATCCGCAGCAACGCCTTGCTTTTATGCTGGACGATGCGCAAATATCGGTGCTCTTAACCCAGGAACGGCTGCTGTCTGTGTTAGCCAACCAGGGGGCGCAAAATCCTGAAACACAGGTAATTTGCTTAGATCGAGATTGGGATACTATTCGACAGGCGACGGTTAATGCAGAAAATTCTGATGCAGAAAATTCCCTGCATGGTTCCGAACTGTCTAAGGCAACACCGGTAACCGCCAACAATTTAGCCTATGTGATTTACACCTCAGGCTCTACGGGGAAACCCAAAGGAGTGATGATTGAACATCGCCAGGTGATTAATTTCTTCATGGCGATGGATGATCTGGTGGAGTCAGGCGATCGCAAGATCTGGCTGGCATTGACCACCATTTCCTTCGATATTTCGGTGCTAGAAATTTTCTGGACCTTGACGGCGGGCTTTCAGGTCATCCTGCAAACCGATTCTAAATATATCTCAGCTGCCGCTAGCCCGAGTCTTCCGTCCCAGCCCCTGGACTTTAGTCTGTTTTACTTTGCCAACAACAGTCAGACCATTAATGCTGCAGACCAGTATCGACTGTTGCTGGAAGGGGCCAAGTATGCCGATAACAATGGATTTACCGCTATTTGGACCCCAGAACGCCACTTCCATGAATTTGGCGGGACTTACCCTAATCCGGCGGTGACCAGTGCGGCGATTGCTACGGCCACCCAACGGATTCAAATCCGGGCTGGCAGCGTGGTGCTGCCTCTCCATGATCCGTTGCGGGTGGCGGAGGAGTGGGCCTTTGTGGATAACCTATCCAACGGCAGGGTCGGTCTTTCGGTGGCTAGCGGCTGGCATCCCAATGATTTTGTGCTGGCTCCGGAGAATTATTGCGATCGCAAAGCCATTATGGCCGAGAGTATCACCACTCTACGACAACTTTGGCAAGGGGAGGCGATCCCTCGCCCCAACGGCACCGATGACACCATTCAGGTTCGCACCTATCCC
>NZ_QXHD01000004.1:5254859-5273382 GCF_011009555.1 Adonisia turfae CCMR0081
AAGCCCAGAATTGGCATAATAATCTTCGTCTAGTAGTTCAAATTCCATTACCCCGCGAGGGGACGGAAACAATATTTCCAGCTCCTTTAGCAAACTCAAGATATTGTTCAAATTCCATTACCCCGCGAGGGGATGGAAACAGAAGAGAAGGCAGAAGTAGGAATGTGGAACGATGAAATTTAGGTGTCAGACGGTCTGTAAGCAAATAAAAATTCCTTTATCGACCATTCATCATCAATCACTCATTGCTTTAGAGCTGGGCCAGAACTCCTTAGAGTCTGTCTAGGTCTTTAAAGAACGGTTAGTGCTAAAGCATTTGATGGCGCTATGGCCTATGATTATCAGGCTTGTCGTTGGCTAACGCCCATGGATGTACCTACCACCATCAATGCAATAGCTTCGCTCTGGCATACTGTGCTAGCTCAAACACCGGCCTCAACAGTGTCTGACTTAGCCCAGGAACTAGAGGTGTTAAAAGCTCAGGTTGAGTCGCTTCAGCAGACGAATCAGCTGCTCAGTGATGGGCTAAACACTCAGATAGAGTTTCTTAAGCAGGAAAATCAGGATCTGACGGCTAGCTTTTCGCAGTACATCGATGCAATGAAATGGAATCTGACGGTATTGGCAGGGCTAGCAGCTGTATTAAGTGCTGTTGGGGGCTGGCTGTTTAAGAACAGTTTGGATGATGCTAAGGAGATGGCCACGCGCATTGTCCGGCAAGAACTGACAAATAGTATTGAACCGTTGATAGCTGCAGAGTCTAATAATCTGAAGAAGACACTACAAACAGAACAGATTATTACCGGTACAGTCATTGATTACTATTTGCCTCAGCCAGTGAGCGAGACAATAACAGAATATGAGTTGCTAAAAAATCGTGGCTTTTTGGATGTACGTCGCTGGGATAGTCAGCATAAGCCGGAGGGGCGGTTTGGTAGTGTTCTGGTAGCTGATTTTGTTAATTGTGACTTGTTGAACCTGCCAGGTCTATCCCATGAGAGTGATGAGGTGCGGCGACAGGCCTACCAGGAACGAGACAGAATTGTAAATGAGATTATTCGTGGCTTGGTGGAGCTGAGGATTGGCAATCCGATTATTGTTGCTTATGTGCGACCCGGCTTTGGACGACTGGCTGCTATTGATAAGCTAACGACTACGTTTCCGGAAATTCGGTACTATGCGTCGGCGAATACGCCGGTTAGTTTGATGGGGGCAGTGGTGGATTCGGCTTATGTGGCGTTTGGCGATCGGAAAGCTACTATTTCTTAATTTTCCAGAATAGCATTAGCCAGATCAGCTCCTTCAAAAATAGCCTCACTTAGATCAGCCTTACTTAAATCAGCGTTCTTTAAATTAGCATTTGAAAAATTGGTTCTAAGACAAGAGGATTTTACCAATTTTGCTGATTGTAAATTAGCGTTGGAAAAAACAGTATCACTTAAGTCACAACTACTTAAGTTTGCGAGATAAAGATCACTGTTTTCGAGCTTAGCATCTTGAAAGTCTGCACCAGAGAAATCAAATTCTCTAAAGTCTTGCCCCTTTAGAATACAGCTACTTAAGTCAGCTCCTTTCAAATTTACGTCAGAAAGATTGATATCAGATAAATTTTGCTCGCTAAGTATTGCGTCACTTAAGTTTGCTCCTTGTAAGGATATAACACTAATTATTTCAACATTATCCAAATCCTCATGAGCTTTTGTATCTATCAATTTGGCACCAGTAAAATCAGCTCCGCTTAAATCAGTTGTTCTGAAATCTTGATAACTTAGGTCTACGTCTCTAAAAATTGCATTTTTTAAGATAGCTTCTACCAAGTATGTTGATTGTAAATTTGCCTGACTGAAATCAGTACCCTCAAGGTCAAATCTGCGTAAGTCTAACCCAGAAAGATCAGCTTTACTAAGGTCAACGCCTTTCAAAACCGCGCCCGTTAGAGTAGCTCCTTCGAAGATTGCGCCACTAACTGAACGGACTCTGGTAAAATCCAAACCGCTAAGGTTTGTATTACTTAGATCTGCACCGCTCAGATCTGTATTATCCAGATTAAATTGACTAAGATCTAACCCTGAAAGATTCGCCTTACGAAGGTCAACACCTCTTAATATGGAACCTTTCAGATTAGCCCCTTTGAAAATAGCACCACTAACGGAACGAATTTTATTAAAATCTAAGCCACTTAGATTTGTATTACTCAAGTTTGCATAGCTTAAGTCGGTATCATAGAGATCAAACTGACTAAGATCTAACCCAGAAAGATTAGCTTTACTAAGATCAACACCCTGCAAAGTCGAACCACTTAGATTAGCACCTTGAAGCTTAGCACCACTGACTGAATAAACTGAGTTAAGGTCTAAACCGCTTAAATTTGCACCACCTAAATCAGCGTCACGAAAATCAGCCTCGTTAACTTTTGCATGTGATAAATTGCTGAGTATAAGAGTTGAACTACTGAGATTTGCTCCAACTAAGTTTGCACCTTGTTGTTTTATATCACCGAAACTCACTCTACTTAAATCTGCATTACTTAGATTCGCTTCACTCAAGTTAAAGCTATTAAGGTTTGCCCCTTTCAAACGAGCTTCCGCTAAATTCAATCCGTAAAAGTACTGACCAACAGTTTGAATTAGGTTTTGAGAACTCAAGTCACTATGATTACCTATGCTGAGACACCGACTGTAGCCAAGAAGCCGGGAAAGATTATCTCGATACTTTTTATATTTGTCCTCTAGGAAACCGCAAGGATAAAATTCTATTTGCGAACCTAATTTCTTGTTTGAAGCATATCTATGGATCTCTGTTAATATCAATAAAACATTAGAACCTACATAAAGATCAGTGTGTTGGAGATTAAATTTCCGATCTAGATATTCGCTCTTTTTTCTGAAGGTATGCCAAGGCTTTAAGTCTGAAGAAGAGGAAATATCATACTCAAATTGATTACCACTACACCAGCTAAAGTAATAGGTATTAAGTCTTTCAAAGAGAGATATCAAGTTTTTGGTTTCAATTTTATCAAAGGTCGCCGCCACATAATTGATTATTTCTTGGGAAAGAAGTCCATAACCCAGGAGGCTATATAAAGATTCTTCTAAGGCTTGATTAACTACTCTAAAGTCATCACCTTCTATAATTTCAACCCAAGAAAGAAACTGACTATGGATATATTCAGCGAAGAAGAATTCACTAAAACTTCTATGAGAAAACGCTATTGAATTTTTATCGAATAGAATTATATTAAATTTAGAAAATAAATTGCTGAATAGGCTTTCAAAGTCGAGGTTTTCAAATTTATTTACAACCTCCCTACTCTCTGATTCAAGAGATTTCTTTACTTTTGATATTTCTATCGATAGCTTTCCAGATTGAACAATCGTTTGACCAATATGTCTGAGTATAAGCTTGAGATCTTCATCAGTTAAATTAAGATTCTCCCTATGTCTATGCCAACTTTTCTTTTTGTTGAGTCGTTCAAAAATTAGATTTATAGTTTTCTGATATATAATAGATCGTGCTTCATACTCTTGAATTTGAACTAATTTATTTGCAATAGTCGAGTCACTTCTATATAAACTTGCCAATAAATAGAGAGAAAGCGGATCAGTTGAAAACGCTTCCTTAATGTCTTCTGGGCAATTGTCTGCTATAAAGGACTTGAAGTTCTCAGCCAAGTTCAATTGCTGTATTATTAAATGGCATAATTCACTGAAATCTTTCTCTAAAAAGGGTTGTTGAGAATTTAAGGGATAATAAAAATCCAAAATTAAAGAAAAATCAGAGAAGATACTTTTTAATTTATTTTTAAATAGCTTTTTGAATTCACCTATGTGATCATCGTTTGAATTATCTTCCCCTAGTTTATTTTTAAGTCTATTACTGATATCTATATTCTCTGTAATCTTATTTATCAGTTTCCTTTGTTGTGCCAGATCACTGATCAGCAATCTCCATTCTTCTGGCCTTGTTATTTTTGTTGAATCAGAACTTACATTCAAGAATGCTAACCCTAAAACATTTAACAAATCTTTTAACCCTATTATGAGGGGTACTAACTTAAAAGTTTTAGTTTGTTTAGATTCCTTATCGACGATAAAACTCTCAACTTGAATAGCAAGCTCAACTTGAATAGCAAGATTCTCTTCAAGTTGAGAAAGGTTTTCAATCTCTAAAGTCCTCTTTAAAACTAAAATCCTTTTTAGTTGTTGATTTATTGATTCATCTAACAGATCACTGATTTCAGCTCTAGGTGTATGGTTCGTTGAACTACTTTTCCTCAAAGAATTATCTTGTGGTTTTAGATCCTTCTCATTGAGATACTTATGAGATGTTAGGTGTAGCGACGAAAATAGTAAGAGGAAATATAAGTTCTTGACGAAATCGTTGGCTAAAGTAGAAATTCTATTTAGAGAAATTGACTGTGTTAATGTAATCTTTTCCTTTATGACGGCGGCTCTAGACCATTTATCTATCCAATCAAACTTTAAGGATTGACTCATCGGCTTGAGCTTGAGCAAAGATATATGATCTTTGGGTATATAAGGATCACTGAGAAATCTCAGATATATGTTCCTACCAGTGATTAGAAATTTATTTTCGCTATCATCTACAAAATTTATAATCTCATATATTAGTTCATTCGCTTCTTCAATAGAGTCTGTTACTAATTCATCAATGCCATCTAAAATCACTAAAAATCTTCTGCTGTCGTCAGTTAACCAGTCTTTATTAGAACCAAAAAAAGTGTTTCTAGAAAGAGAAAGACATGTGTTTAATGTCTCTTGCAATGTGGCTTTGATGGCTCTTATATCCTGAAAGTCGATTAAAACAGGTATGTAAGCAGGATATATTTCTGAACCTATTTCACTGGCTAGAATCTTACATAGGGCAGTTTTTCCTTGTCCTGAAACCCCTTCAATAAAAATAACTTTCTTTGTTTCATCCAAGAGGTTATCTTTAATTCTACTATTAACATTAGAGTGATTTTTTGGAGTGTCTTTATTTTGAACATACGTTTCTTCTTCTATTTCAAGAGGAATAAATAGTTCATTGAGTAAAAGATTTGGCTCTTTTCCTTCAAGAGTCGTTATCTTTAAAGGTTTTTGTATATGGTTTTTTAAGTATTTTTGGATATTCCTAGCATTGCTTTTTTCCTGCTGCCAGTCACGTAAAGACACTTGTCCAAATAGGCGACTGTCTTCGGGAAGGCCATTCCAGAATTTTAAAATTTTCATCTGAGTTGACCATCGTGCCTTTTCTGTAAGCCAAGTAGCTTCATTAAAAGAAACGTTCTGTTCACAGAGGAGGGTAAGAATTTTATTCTGAAATATTTTGGCTAGGTTAGAGGTAGGAAAATCCGAAAGTGCGTTTTCTGCCTCAGCTTCTGATATCTCATTAGATCTTATTTTTTTAGGCTTGAATACTTTATTCTGTGTCTTTTGAGAAAGCTTTAGATTGTGGCTATATTCTTTGATATTTTCTAAATAAGCCCAAAAGCAAACTAAAACAGCACATTCAACAAAGCTGTTCGGTTCATTCTGTTTTTGAATATATTCAAATAATGCTTTTGCTAGTTTTGCAAATGGCACAATAGTTTCGGCAATCCCAGCAGCCAATTCAACCTTGGGAGAATCGGCTAAATGTTTTGTAAGGCCAGCTATTCGACTGATGTTGGCTCCTAACCCAATGATTTGAGGCTGTTGCCCCAATTGAGCCAGAGCAATTGTTTTTCCAAATGCTTCAACACTATTTTCTAGATTGTCTAGTTCAAAAAGTTTGCCAAGCCTGACAGACATACCTATAACCTACCACCAGTATTAATCTATAGTCCTAACTTTTTTAGGTGATCCATCGTCCTTGAGTTGCGTGACTTTGACTATAATTTTCTGATCAATATTGAGCCCTCCTGCTTTTTTAGGTTCTTTCACTGTTAAACGAATACTGCCAAGTAACTCATAAGTCACTTTATTACCCTTAATAGCAGTAACAGTGGCTTCTAATTGTTGTCCGACCTCAAAAGTATTAGCTGCCGCTACTGCTTTGAGTTCTGCCTCACGCTCTGATATCACCTCAGGTTTGGAAATTTCTCCTGTGGGAACTCCCTTGTCATAATACTGAACCAGCCGAGCGGCCCAGCCCAGCAGGTGCAGCATGACAGGGGCATCGTCCTGATAGTTAACCAGATACTGACTACACACATCATCTAAGCTGCGGTAGTACTCAACTGTGCGCTTACTGTGGCCAATGGTTTTACCCTGGCGGACTAAGGTTTTGAGATAGTCAAAGAAGTACTTACCCGCCTGCTCACGGTCCAGATGTTCGCGCAGATAGGCAATTGCTTTACGTAGTTCGTTTACGTCAGTCTTATCGATTACCAACTGACGTGCGATCGCATCTGCAATTTGCCACTGAGCATCCGTCAGCTTAATGTCCGTCAGCGTTGTGTCCGTTTCCATCAATACATCCCCTCCGGAGCGGTACGAGTCGTTGGCCAGGCCAAAACTTCTGCTAGTGCCTCTAGCTGAGGTGCTTCAATCAGCTTGCTTGTTTTAGCTGCTGTGGTCACATCTGTAATAAAGGGTTTGACGGCCTTTCCTGTCAGCTTGTTTGCTTCAGGCGGTGTGTAGTTGGTGTAGCGATCGCGTACATTTTGAGTCACATCAATTGCACTGACTTCCACCTCGATGGTCCCCATGCCCACTGGCTTGCCACCCCCAAGCTTTAACGCCATAGAATGTTTCTCATCCTGGCCAAGGGCAATCAACAATGCCCCCAGCTGAGCCTTAGACAGATTCAAAAACTGCAGATCAGTCTTAAACCTATATTCTGTACCCGCCTGCTGCACTGGAATACCACGATTGCCACCATCTACAGCCGCTGTCGCGTGATAATAAAACTTACGTCCAGCTGCCTCATTGCGGTTAAAGTAAGCTCTCCTTTCATCAGGCCGAGGCCGATAAAGTGAGGGCATAAATCCTGTCACAGCCTTTTTAGATTCACATGTGGCATCGGTAAAATGCACCAATCCTTGCCAGTCCAAAGCTCCAAACACCTGACTCGCTGGGCAAAGACTATCTTTCTTACGACAGGGTAGCCGATCCCTTGGCATTTGCTGTCGATATCGCCCAGTCACCACAGCCAAAGTGCTATTCGTAATCGTCTCATAAATGGCCCGAACACAGCCCTTGAGAGAACTACCTTGA
This sequence comes from Adonisia turfae CCMR0081, assembly GCF_011009555.1. GTDB lineage: Bacteria > Cyanobacteriota > Cyanobacteriia > Phormidesmidales > Phormidesmidaceae > Leptothoe > Leptothoe turfae. The sequence goes on from NZ_QXHD01000004.1 coordinate 5,262,059, forward strand.
ACAATCAGCTGTTTATCCTGACTCCGCGTCATGGTCTTTATCAGCGGTACTCGGCTGTCCACATCACGCCCCATAGCCGTAATGCCCGTAGACACATGGAGCCCCGTTTTCACCTTAAGTGTGAGATGGAGAGTGCCGTGATAGCCATCGTCGATATAACGATGATGACCAACGGGCTTTTTGAGGGTTGGTCGCTGCTTGGGAAATGGAACCAGCTCATAGGGCTTGTCTGGACCCTCATCATCAACAGAGTTTTTTTTAAGAACTGGGCGATTAGGTCTAGCCATACTATTTCACCCTCAATGCAATAAAGTGAACGGTGCCAGTGTCCTTATCAATAAAGTACCGCTGACCAATATCAAGTTTCTCAGAATACGCTAATCCTCTTGGAAAACGGGTTTCTGTAGGAGGATAAAAATTGGCATTACGCTCTTCTGCTGTCCAATTGTTACCAACTCCTGCTAGTGTCTCTTCACCTTCAGAATTTTCAGCAACAGATAATAGTAAAACGCTGTAGTGGTCACCTTGACGTTTCCAACGCAGTTCGCAATCCTGATTAAACACTTGACCTTCGCGGCATGAATAATCAATTGCTTCCGTTGGTTCAAGCAGTTCAACTCTATCTGGCCATCTTAAAAACCGCCAGGCTTGCTTACTTACATGATGGCCAATCAGCGACTGAAGAATGCCTTGATTAATATTATTGGCTGTTCCTACAAATGCTGTTGCTTCACTCATGCGGCTACCTCCAAACGCTGTCGCCAGGATGTAACTGCTCGTGTAAATAGGTCCCCGACTTGATCGCCTTCCCAGGTGAGTTTTACTCCCAGGCCATAATCCATCTCTTCGGCTCCAACCGGTGTCTCTTGAACATCGTCGGGAGGGAAGCCATATTTTTGACGCTCGGAGTTGTCTAGAAAAGCTCCCGCTCCAATCAGTGATGTATGGGGCCACTGTTGGCTATTGCCTAGCAGGCTAATTTGCTCACCCTGTAAAACACAGCCTGGATACTCAACGGTAGCTTTTTGAAGGTTGACCTCTACTAACCCCATACCGCGAGACTTAGCAAACCCTAGACCAAACCAACCGTCGTTAAGGTCTCGCAATACCAGACCAATTAGTCCTAGCTGCTCCAGACTAAAGTTTTTCAGGTGTAGCTTGGTGCGAAACTCTCCTGCAGTACAAACCTGATAGTTAAAAGGGCCGACTGCCACGGATCCAAAGACTCGGTCAATGGCCACCCCGTTACGTTCTTCAGTTTTGACTTGTTTAGGATCTACCGGGTAGGCATCCTCAATGCGCAGACGACTAGAAATCGCAATGCTGCCAAATAGCTGATCGGTAAATGATGACCAACGATAGACTTTCTGAGTATCCTTTTCTTTCTCTATGTAGCTATAGCTCTTACGATCTAGAGGATCGGTGGCCCATAGAGGTCGGGGAGTATCTGCATCGCCGCTCGGCAAATCCCTGGGCCGTTCACTAGAGCCAATGGTGCGAACAATTCGCTCAGCATGGGCACGAATCGCCCCCTTAAGGGAACTGCCGGGAAAGTAAATCGAACGTCCACCGTTATGGAATGTTTCAACAAACTCCATGTCTGGTTTAGTGGGGTCTGCACCTTCCTTGCCAGATTTAATCAATACTGGCCCTTGGGGTGTCAAGCTGAGTTCAATGGTGCAATGGTTTACAAATCGCTTATGCATAGGTCAGATTCTCAGGCCTCCACTGCAGTAGTTGTTAGATTTTGAGATTCCCAGGGGATATAACTCACCAGGGCACTGGTCCAGTCTGTTTTTAATCCTTCAAAGAATTCGTCTACTCGTTCATAATCACTCAGGTCACCTGTGGCTAGATGCTGCATGTAGGTCAGCAGTGCTGTGGGGTCTCCTTCAGGGTCTACCCAAACCACTTTATCTATCTCTAGCTCAACAACACCTAATCCTCGGGAGCATCCCCCACCTAGGGGGATCTGCTGCATCTTAAACTGTTGCAGGCCCACCATTAGCAAGCCCAGTTCCCAATAGCCGATTTCTTCATCCTGGCCTGTATCAGGATTTTGGATGGTAACCGTATCGGCATTTTCAAAAATAGCTTTGAACTCAAACTGGACTCCAGCAGGGACCACCTGGAAGTCATAGAGCCGTCCATCGGCAGCAGTTTCCGTATCACGATCAATGGAAACTCCATCTCGCTCATGGTACTGGCCAAACCAGGTGTCTGGCTTAACGGTTAAATCTCGCACTTGAAATTTGCTAGCCTGCCAGGGGGCTCCAAACACTTTTGATGCTGCATCAGTTATTTTCTCTAGCTCCGCTGATAGAGCTGCATCATCATCCTTGTGTGACTCTTTTAGCTCTTTGACCCGTTCAGTAAAGTCACGACTGACTAGCTGCGATGGATCATTGGCGAGGGCAGGCGTAACACCCCTAAGAAAACTTTCTAGACGAGAGCGTAATGCTCCTTTAAAGCTAGAGCCTGGAATTAAAGGTTGGCCTAAAGCATCTTTAACCACTGGTAAATCAGAACCAATGGGCTCTAGAGAACGACCCTGACTAATGCGAAGAGCGGTAACCGTGGTAAGGGTACCCGTGAGTTCCAGACGATTTTTGAATACATCAAACATGGCTTAACCCTCCCGCATAGTGTTGAGATATCTAAGATGACGAGACCCATAGCCAAGGTAACGACGGATTAGCTCCATCCAAATACCTTTTTGGTCCAGGCTAGTTTCATCATCTTCAAGATTTTGGATCTGCTGGAAAATATCGGTGGAGGCAGACTTTAATCGATTATCAATATCCTGAATAATCCGTTCAGCTAGAGATTTCTCCCCTCGCCCCCATTTGCGCTCTCGACCCACCTGATAACGTAGGAAGTTCTTCACCACCTCGGCACTGTCGGTGGTATCCGCCACCCGCACTAGATTACGAAACTGAGATTCTTCTAGCTTATCTCTACCAGACGTGGGATATTCACAATCATCTAAGGCTTTTTGAATTGCGATGACGATGTCATCCTCTGCCTGCCGAATGCCTTTTTGAATTGCAAGTGATTTTTTCATTTACGCTAGCTCCTCCCTCATAGCCTGATGATGAAACTCATGACACACTCTGACCTGACCGTATCCTTCCGCTGTACGTTCACCAATTCCATTAGTCTCTATATGGCTAAGGGCCTCTAGCCATTCCTGTTGAGACGCTGTTGTACTAAACAAATAGGTACTACCCTTATTGGTTACCAATTCCTGGTCCTTCATCAGCCCCCAGGCTGAGTTCCAACCGGAACGATAACCGTAGCTACTGTAAACACCGCAAGGCTTCACCGATGCATTATCGGGTGCATAGCTCAATTGTTCGAGCATAGCTGGTGAGATAACGGTTGTACGTCTCCATTGCTCGGTCAAGATTGCTTCTGACTGCAGACTTACGCTAAAGAATGTGAGGTTATTGCCTTCAGTATCTGTTAGCGGAGATCTGATGTCTGGGTTAGACAAAATGGACCAGCAATTTTGCCAGCGACTGGTTACGGCTGTGTTGAATGAGTCCAGACGAGTGTCTAAATCCTGTTCTATGGAAGTTTCTTTTGCGTCTATGGTGACCTTACCCAAACCACGGGACCCAGAGCTACCCAGCCTAAACGATTGGCTATTAATAAACTCGATCAGGCGATTAGCCAGGTCTTTGTTGGGCACCAGCACAGAACCACGGAAAACGATAGGCTCCCAATGAGGTGATTGGGTTCGACGGTTTGTCAAAAATGACTCGTTGATTACCTCAGGACTATACAAGATCTGGTCTTCGGCGACGGCTCGTCTGCGGTTAATGCCCACCCGTGTCAGAAAGCGAGTGGTAACCGTGTGAGCAAAGTGCTGTTTGTCTTGATAGCTATAAAACCCACTAACGGTATCAACCTGGTTGTTGCCGTTATCAGCACTGGGGTCTGTGGGTTCATAGGGATAGCCCACGTTCTCCGCTAAAAATCGATCAATGAGCGTATCAAAAACACCACTGTTGTCACCAGACAGAAACCCTCCCCCTGTTTTGGCACTGACTGCTGTCGCTGGAACAACCCACACTGGAGCATCTACAACACTCAGTTCATCTGCAGTGATCTGGGCAACGGCTGAATATGCATTTTGAAAGATGGCCGGTTTGTCCGAGGTGAATAACTGACTAAAGTCATCATTGTCTTCAATAGGTTCATCACCCTTTAGACTCAGGATTTTGCCCGCGATCGCACCCCGAAGTACCGATCCAGGAATGTACCTTTCCACTTCACTGACAGACCCACCTGGCTTTTTCCGACCGATGGCCAGGGGCGACTTAGCCGTAATGGTTAACTCTATACGATTCATTCAGCACCTCCTTCAGTGGGAATTAGCTGACTCCAGTCCGGTTCTGGAGCATCAATTTTTTGCCAGGTGAGCCAGCCCAGTCCAGCCGATTTACTCCCGCCCAGGGCATGAATATGCCGTAGTCCAGCCAAAATTAGCGGTATTGCTTGGGGCGGCAGGTCTGGTAATAGATGAATCTCACCGTGAAACTCTAGCTGGCTATTAGCAGGCGAGGTTTCTAGTAAGAAGAACTTTTGATCTTCAGCGACACGACGACGACGGTTAATAGTGACTCCTGGTCTCAGTACCTCAGGAAGTTCCTCTTTGGGTATAGGACATATCAGATCATCCACCAAAATCTTGGCCGGTAAAATTGGATTGCCAAAAATACGGGAAATTAAACAGTGTTGGCCAGGATAATCACCAACGCTCTCCAGAGTGGAATGGCGCACATTATTGTTTCTAGGGTCAAGGGATAGGGCTGATGGTGACTCAAATACAGCCCAACCTAAACCCCTAGCAAGCTTTTCACACTCGTGGCGCAGTCGGCCTTTAAGTTGAGAACCTGGAACCAATAGCTGTCCCTGAGCATTACGGATAATGGGTTTATCGGCTAAGGAACCTGTCGAACCGCCCGCACCCACACATAGGGCCGTATCGATGACGGCAGTAATGGATAACGGCGCAGGGGGTGCTTGAGCTGAGAGTGTTGCTAAGCTAATCATCGTTGAGCCCTCCTTGCTGGAACAGCTTCAGTAGTTGATGCTTTTTCTACAAATGGATATAGGTCTACCAGTTCACGCCACAAAGTTTCATAGGCAGTTCGGTCCTTTTTGGTTTCAGAATCTTTCTCTTTGTAAGACATCCAAGGCGCTAAATTACCGTTATTGTTGGCATCTTTTGGCTGACACCAACCCCGCTCAAATACCTCTGCTAGCTCTGCTTGGGCCAGTTGATTAGTCAGACGTAAGCGGAAGTAACGATAGTTGAGCATGGCGGTTTGTTTGCCCCGCTCTAGCAGACTACGGATTTGGTAGAGTTGCGATCGTGGAAAATCAGCCGCTTTTAATACCCCAGCTGTTTTCAATAATCCTCTCAGCTCGTGCAGGGTATAGGGAGCTGCATATTGTTTGAGGGTGGGTTTACCTGGTTGAGAGAATGTCAGACCTTCTTTACGGAACTGATCGACATTAGACGAAATCATGGTGACTGAGCGCAGCACTAAGAAATCTACGGTGCCACCATAGTAGTGATTTTTTCGTAACTTCTTAGCTCGTTTTTTCGCTGACTTCATTAGCTGACTGGTCAGGTCTTCAGCGTAATAGAAAGGCGTATTTTGAGCAGTGATTAATACCCCTGCCGACATGCTCAATTCACCCTGATCCTTGCCAGAGGGTAAAGCATCAGCATGATACCGGTGAACCTCTCTTGGCTTATAGGTTGCCTCGATGCTAGAGAGTTTCTTGAGGCGTTGCTCAAATAATTCACATAGAGTCTCAGTAACCTCAAGAGCTTTATCTGCTGGAACAATTAACAGCACATCGTCTCCACCAATGGCTACTATTTCAAATGGGTATAGCCAAATTTCTGATTTTTTTCGACGACTAGAACTTGCATCTGGCTTATATCTTCGTGGCTTTAGATGTTCATGTAAAGCAAGAAAGGCAGACTGTGTCGTTGCTTCAAAGACTTGCTGACTAAACTCTTGATATAGTTGAGGCGACTGAATCTCGCGGCGAATATATCCCCCCATGTTGTTACCATCTGCATAGATAAAGGCGACATCTCCGGATGGCAGTGGCCCATTCAACCGTTTAGCATCTGCAATTTCTCTTAAAGAGCGAGATTCTTCAACATCGTCCTCTTTTTTGTTAGTTGGATAGTAAGTTTCAGCTAGACTTTTTTCTTTTAGATAATCTTCAAACCGTTTGATCCAGCTTTCATTAGCTTGCTCATAATATTTTTTACCCTTTACTACTGATGGCCATTCCAGCTTAGAGTCTAGCCACCACTGAGGTGCCTGTCTATTTCTGAACTCCCGCTTAGTAATCTGTCCCATCACACGTTTGCGGGCAGAGGATTCTGAAAAATGAGGCTCACCGGGCAGACCTGATTCAGGATCATTCGGCTGGTTAACAGCTTGAAATACTGCCAATCGATGTTCCCCCTGATCCCGCTGCAAATAGGGATGAGTTTCAAACATAGGTGGATAACAACGGTTTGTGCGAGATTTACTCGTGTGACGCCCGCCTCTCCGTTGTCCAAAGTCAATAGCAAGCTGACTAACCAGCTCACTGAAACTCTTTTGTTGTTCGAATGCTTGTTTTATATAGTCGTCTGATAGACCTGCATTAACTTTAGTCGGCGATATTCCTAATAACTGAGATAGCAAAGGATGCTTTCGATTTGACTTATACCAGTCTAGCCAGCGAACTTGAGAAATATTACCTGGCAATAATCCCAGGCTAGTTTCCAATACCTTAAATTGACGTCCCACTGCACAGGAGTTAGCTGTAAGGGTTTCGGTTGTGTAGCGTTTCTCAATAGCGTTGGCTAGCTTATCGACCACATCAGCAGGACAAAAAGCAAGAATATTACCGCCTGTGGAGTAGACAATCAGCTGAGGAATCAATGCAGTAGATAAGTCTGGAAAATCTTCATTTAACCAAGCTTGTCGAACAACATCACTACAATAGCTGTCAGCTTTTTCACATAGATCAAATCGCTTTTCAGGGGACTTCTCAGCGTGAAAAAACGCGGGTAAGTCAATTAAATTAATGCGATCTAGCAGCCCTGACGCGCCACGAATTTCTTGCAGGTCGGCTGACTCAAACACATAGCCCTTGACCTTGGTAACACCGCCGTAAACTAGACCAATTTGAGCGTCCCAAAGCTTTTCATACTCCGGCTGTTTGATTAAGGCTACTAAATCTTCCTTTGTTTCTGGATGCTTAAGAGTATCTAAATGCTTGACCTGTTTTAGGTTGGCCTCAAAAGTCTCATTTTTTGGGAACGAGGCATCCTCAGGATCTAGTCCCTCTGCCAGGGCGTGGTGTAACGATTTAAGATCGGAGCTATCGGGGGACCAGGTTAAGCACCATGCGATCGCAAGCTGAATATCCGACGTTAGGGCGTTGTCAGGCATTGTGATGAATGAATAATGGAGAGTAACAGAAAATCAATAATTTGACTAACGTATTTGGTAATAAGTCTCTGTATCCGGTCCAGTAATAACTTGGGTACTACGGCTGGTTCTGTATGAATCCATGGCCCGCAACGTAGCTCTAAAAACGGTTCATGCTTCAAAATTTGAACCGTTTCACCTAAAGTACTGTGAATAACTGCAACAGGCTTTAAATTTCCCTGGTTTTTACAAAATTTGTGCCATGGATCAATTGCTTCAGGGGTTGAACTGATAATTAAATAATGTGTACAGGCATTTAAGAGCGATTGTTTCTCAGGTTGCACCATGCCACCTGCATCGACAATGACTAAGGCTTTTTGTTGACGAAGACTTTGAATAGCCTGCCCTTGATACGTAAAAAATCGATCAGTTAATCCTCCCTTATAAATCGACTTAAATGCTTCTCGTTCGCTATCAGCTGAGTTTTCTGGTAATTCCAATATCCAGTTCCCTTCTCCGTCCCAGTGCGCCCGTTGCAGATAAATATCCGGATAGTCTTTAACCAATGTCACAAACAGTTGATGAGAGAATATACTCTTGCCACTGTCGGGCGGTCCTACCACCAGTAATGCAGGTCCTAATTGGTCAGATTCGATAGGGAGTGTTTCTATGTTTAACTCCTCTAAAGAAATAACTTGCCCTACACTCACCAACTTGGAATGAGTCGTCGCAACAACGGCCCCTAACCGTGGATCAAAGCAGGCCACCCATACCGTTGGATGACATTCATGGATTAGATAGGCATAAAGCCACATCGGCCCACGGCCATAAATCACCACCCCTTTACGAGGATCCAGACCAGCGGGCAAACGTATTGTGGGCAACACCTCAGGTTCCATGATCCGATCGCAACTAGTCAACTCAATAATGATTAACTGATAGGCCAATCCCTCAGTCGTCTCATGATGACTCAACGTCAGCCGTATCGATCCTTCAGTCATAGCTCTTTCTCCCCTGCTCCCCTGCTCCCTTTCTCCCCCTCTCCCCTACTCCTTTGTCCCTTTGCTTTACTAAATACGCTTCACTGTTGCCAATTATGCATACACTTTAGAAGAGGGGTCTTCAAAACAAGCTTTCGTTAAGGTTTTGATGGTGTTTAACTACCTGCCTACACCTGAAGTATTGAATATGTTAGCCAAGGGTCGTCTGGCGGAGCGACTGCCTCGGGCGGTGCGGCTGTGGGTGCTACTACATCGGCTTTATGGGCCGGATAACTGGGCTGGCCAACTGCCCCAACCGTTTCGTTATGGTCATTTGCGTGATCTCCTATTTGCTCCGACCCATGGGACTAGTGAAACGGCTAAGGTGGCAGAGCTAACGGCAGATTGTGATTTTAATTGCTGTTGTCAGCGTTCCTTGACGACCTGGCTAGAGGACAGTGATCCTGCCTTTTCATTAGTCGATTGGCGGCAGAAAATTATCGGTCTGAGTGCTTTGAGCCAAGACTCTCTAGAGGCTGCTTTGGATACTTGCCCGTTTGCTAAGGTGCATCGTTCGATTCGTGATGATTTATCTCATTTGGTCGATCTGGGCTGGTTGGCCTTGGCGGGTAAGGGGCAATTTTCTACGGTGGAGCCTGATGGTTGGCCTAACTTACAGAGGCAGGAGCCGATGCCGTTGGGGAATTTGTCGGAGGCGCAGACTTGGGAGGTGTTGCGATCGCTAAAGTCTATCTCTTTTGTAAAGCCCAACCTGACGGTGATTGTGGAGTCATTGAGGGAGCAGATGACGAGTCAGACGGCGGTGGCTACTGCAGAACCGGAGCAGCGGATTTTTCTCCATTTAGATTACATCCTTTCGGAGGAAATGCAGGAGCATGTGGATACGCTGCAAGAACAAATTGAACAGCTGTGGCGTAGTGGCAGCGGCATTATTCAATTTGACTATGGGTCTAGTGCGGGCAAAGTGGTGCCGATTACGGTGTATCCGGTGTGTTTACACTATTCTCGGCGGGCTAAGTATTTAAGTGCCTATGGTGAGGGGCCAAACGGTGTCTTGGATTGGCACAATTATCGTTTAGATCGGATTACGTCATCTCGTTTGACGGTGCTTGCCTGGGGCGATCCGCAGGTGCCTGAGTCTTTGCGCAAGCTGCGGCGTACGGGGCAGTTGCCTACGTCAGAGGTGGTCAGCGCTGCTTTAGAAGATGCCTGGGGGTTTAATTTTTACTTGCCCCGGCGGTTGTTGATTATGCGCTTTCCGCCTGACTTTGCTCGTCGGTATGTGGATCAGACGGAGCGGCATACTACGTTTGAGGCGGTTGACTATGGAGCGTTGCCTGGATTGGTCAATCGGGAAATTAAGGGGCCTGATAAACGGACGGTATTGAAGGTTTTGGGGCAACGCAATCCGCAGGATGCTTATTATCGGGCCTGGATACGGTTGGGGGATATTAATATTGTGATGCGGTTGCGGGACTGGCGACCTATGGGGGAGGTGATTGCTCCTTTGGAACTACGTCAGCGAATGCGGGAGGAGGTGGCTGCTGAGTTAAGGCATTATGGGGATGGATGAGCCTGGTGTGCGCGGATGTGTAGCTGTTTTAATGGTGTTCTGCTTTTAGGGGTACGAAACCCTTTACTAGAGGTGGTTAGCGGGATTTTGATCGTCTATGGGGTTAGCGCAAATTCTGGAATGTTTGTGGGTTATGGGTTTGGCAGGGTTAAGGGAATCTGAAAAAATGTGCATTTACTCGGTTGGTGAGTATAATGGGGCAGATTCGCGCAAATGTACCTTGAAAATTAAATGCAGCCAATGTTTCAATGGGCTGCAGTCACAATCAACCACTTCCCCTTGTATGTTTAGAGGTGAAGCCGATCCGAACCTAGAACGCGCATATTGAAGTCACAATCAACCACTTCCCCTCACGGGGATTGAAACCTCAACGAGATGCTTGGAATATTCCCAGATTCCTGTCACAATCAACCACTTCCCCTCACGGGGATTGAAACCCATTGAGCCTCAGCCTGCTTAGGGCTTTGGCCGTCACGTCACAATCAACCACTTCCCCTCACGGGGATTGAAACAGCAGCCATCAACACGGGGCAGCTTAAGGTGAATCCGTCACAATCAACCACTTCCCCTCACGGGGATTGAAACCGGAAGTCATAGTGATAGTGGGGGCTTTGTGTCTATCGTCACAATCAACCACTTCCCCTCACGGGGATTGAAACGTTGATTTCCCAGGTGCTGGCCCTTGAGTAGTTTTGGAACAGAAAACCCCGCTAAGCACTTCTAATTTCTGTACCAATTAAACCTATCTGGCTGAAGGGGGCTGAAACCCTTGATATACCGTCCTGTTTTTCTGTGCCAATTAGGGCTATGTTCAACTGGTACAGCGCTACGATTTGAAACGCATCGAAAAACCGAGTCTTGAAACTTTTGATATGAAAGGCTTTCAGCCTTATCGTGGTTTTCTGTTCCAAAACTACTCATACGCCGTATAGCTTTCAGACTTATGGCCCAATTTCGCACGAGCCGGGGCGTGTGATGCGTTCTTCCGAAACCAGCTCAGTCTGGGGGATGGGAGACAAGGATAGAACCTTGATAACTGATATCTCGATGAGGGTGAAAGTCCCTCCCTCCCGGTAGTGGAGTGACAGCCTATTCCCCAGGTTCGCGACTAGCCATCAACGCCTGAAGCGGGAATAAACGGCGGTAACTGGGGTACTACAAGCGTAGCTGTCACGAAGTGCAATAAGCCGAAATCTATTGATATACACGACTTGGAAGGTTAGCTAGGTATTCCATCTAGGACAATAGACGGACTGACGTTGGAAAGGCCCGATGCATTGTCCGTTAGTT
>NZ_QXHD01000004.1:5273392-5344988 GCF_011009555.1 Adonisia turfae CCMR0081
GCAGGTCTCATTACGGGCATTACCCTGGGCATTTCTCCCCTGTTTGGTGGAGTCGCCCAGGCCGCCGACACCGTTACCATGCAGTTTCTTGATTTACGGGCTAGTTTGCCCGTCAGCGATCTCGAAAAATTTGCTGATGATGGCACCTTATCGCCAGCACTACAGAACTTTTTGGGGCGCACACCTATTCCAGTAGACGCCCTATCTGTTCTACTGGATGCTGCCATTCCTGACACGGGTATTCCCCTGGGGGATAGCGATATTCAGTTTCTCTTATATCAGCTCAACAAAATAGTAGGAAACCCTTCTATCCGGGCAGATTTGACCCCATTGGCCCAGGCGCTTAATTCTGCCTATTTGGACGATAATATGTCAATTCTGGAATTAATCAAGCGCTATCCCGAGGATGAGGTTCGCTTTGATATCCGAGAGCTAGGGATTGTTTATCGAGATGTCAACCTTTTTGTTGAAACGCTGACGCCTCTCTTTAACTTTTTTAGTGAGCTGCTGCCCGACTTGGTTTGTGACTGTGATGTTACAGACGTGGCTTATGCAGATTCTGTCCTGGCAACTCACTCTTGTAGTCTCTCAGAACATACTATCTCCGTGGCAAGAACTAAAGCCCTAGCCACGGTGGCTCAAGGATCTAGAACACCCGAGTCGGAGAGCCAGTTCCTTAGCCAGCAAACCAGCGATAGCGTCAATGAAACCTCACCCCAGCCAAGACATCCGGTGGAAGTCACCACCACCCTGGGGCCTTTGCTGATATCGATCTCGACGGATGAGTTGGTCACGTTTGTAGAAACCGGGGAACTGCCACCTAGCTGGCCCCTCTACATGAAGGTAGCTGGTGTGGACAAAGAGAATTTTCGTAAGATTCTCACGTCTGAATTTGAACTAGATCTACTGTCATTGGATCAGTTTCTCAACCAGTTATTGGGAGAATATATCTTGTTTCAGCTGGGACGGATTATTCATACCCCGTCTCGACAGGGCAATATCCAGGCATTGCGGGGGACAATTTTGCTATCGGCGGCGGATGACAACAAAGCATCACTACTGGAAATTTTGCAAAAATACCCAGCCCGAGAGTTGTTTGTCGATATTGCCACCCTCAGTCGGTTTGGTCGAAACCTTGATGCGAGGGGTGGCGTGGGCACGGCCACAGCGAGTCTTGAGGATCTCTTAGTAGAGATACAGGTTGCAGTGGCAGCCGATATTTGCGACTGCGATCGGCCAAGTGATCCCACTTTTGTCAGTGCTCATCATCAGTTAGTGCCCAATAGCTATCGAGTCGCGAACTTAACCGATCCAACCACAATCGTGCCGCCAACGGCCATTGGAGATCTGGTTTATCTTCATGGGGGCGAGCCCTGGGAATTTGTCACCTCAAAGCATGATGTTGGCCCCCACCATTACATCAGTACCTATCGAGAGGCCATCGAGAAAGAAGTTGAGACAAATCAGCCGCGAAATTTCCCAGTTTCTGGGGTTAATTGAGTTGGTCGGCACACGTTCTCAAGTCTTCTTTCTCTATCTGCTAGTTGATCAAGGGGCTGTTCCAGTTGGCATCAACTTGATCCCGGCAGCAATGCCTTGGCTCAGTGTAAAACTTTATTCTCAGCTTACACAAACGTCTAAACGCCAAAAGCTAGGGAAACTTAGCTTTGAACTTTGCCCATTTCACCCAAGGTATATACAGTGGTTTGAGCCGTGCGTCCCCGCAGTTGAATTTGAGCTTTCTCAGCAATAACAGCGTACTGATCCGCCACATGTTGATAAGTGGCCTCGCTCATCAAAATTGGATACGGAGAGTTTTTAGTGAGCTGCTTGGTCATATCTTGCAACCTTGCTGCAATATTGACAGTGTCACCAAAGAGAGAATAGTTAGCTCGATAGCGACTGCCGACGGTCCCTGCCACTAAGGCACCTGTATGTAACCCGATGCCAAATCTCACGGTGGGTAATCCTTGAGCCGTAAACTCTTGATTTAAATCTTTTAATCTTTCTACCATGGCCATACTTGCACCAACGGCGGCTAGAGCATCTTGCTGAACAGCATCCTTACCTGATCGTGATACTGGTGCACCGAATGCTGCCATAATAGCATCACCAATATACTTATCGACGACGCCACCATGGGCCATAATGCACTCAGTCATCACCTCAAAATAACGATTTAACCACGAGAGTAATTGGTCAGATGGCAATGTCTCAGCAATTGTTGTAAAACCACGAATATCAGTAAATAATAAGGTGGCAGTCAATTCTTGGGAGTGAATTTGCCCTTTAGTCAATAGTTCTTCTTTATGCTGCCAGATGAAGTTGGCCATCTCTGGAGATAAACTAATGGCAAAGAGATCGGTTAATGCTTGACGCTCTCGTTGTTCTGCCACTTGGAGGAACATCATACCTAACAGTGTTGTGCCGATGGGGGCAGCCATGGGTAGCCACAAACCGGCTATAAAGCCAAGGTAAGTGATGACAAACCACGCAGGAATCAAGGCTATTACAAAGATGAGACGTCCCCAGAGCCGCATAGGTTTTAATATCAGGCTGCTGCCCATGGCACTCAGCATGATTAAGGCGAGGGTCCAGCCTTGGGGAAGTCGATTGAGAAAACGATTGTTTAATAAGTTGTCTAAAAGAGCTGCATGTAAATATACTCCAGACGTGGGAATATCTTGTTCAAAGGGAGTTCTAATAGGATCTTCCACTGTGCCCACCACTCCAGTAGCCGTGTAGCCTACTAAAACAATTTTATTTTGAAGTTGATCAATAACAGCACTACCATTTAAGATCTCTGAGAAAGAGAGTGTTTTTAGCCCTTGGTGAGATTTCTGGCCTTTGCCAGGACGTGTCAGTCCTGGCCAGTTGATCAGCATGGATTGAGTTTGATCAAACTGCTCAGGATGCTCTAAAAACTGAACTGATTGTTCTGATAATGTGGTGGGGGTCTCTGTGATGAGTTGTGTCAAATTCTGTTGGTAGACGTCCAGCAGGGCAATGGCAAAGCTGGGGGCAAATGATGTTTGATGTCTCTCGTAGAGAAACCCTTGACGGCTGAGTCCATCTAGATCTGGTGTATGTTTGACATGCCCTAATTGGAAGAACCCTTGGGCAGGTGTTGTCAAGGTAGGTGTAACCTGGATGCTGTTACCTTTGCCATCTCCGCCAACGGCCAGAACGACATTGCTACTAAAGCTGATGCTCTCTGCTAGCTGTGCATCTTCAGGGGTGGCTTCTGGCATGAGGATATCGAACCCCACAGCCGCTGGTTGCGCTATCATTAAATGATCTAGCAAGGTGGCGTAGAGGTCGCGAGACCAGGGGTATGGACCATAGGCTGCCAAACTGTCATTATCAATGGCAACCACGACAATCCGATCATCCCACTGGAGTGCTCCAATGCGATCGCGTGTTAGGAAAAGGCCAGTATAGGCCATTTGCTCTAGGGGCTCCCACAGACCTAAGCCAAAGAGGCTTACGCCTAGGCCTGCTGCTGCCAAACTTGGGCCTAAGAACATATTGACCCAGTGCGATCGCGCCTGACCGAACCCGTTGCGAATGTTATCCTGAACCTGCTGCAAAAACTGCCTCATAGTCCATCATTCAGAGAACTGTTCCCATCGGTGCTGGATGTCTTTGTTTCAATCATTGGATAACCAGGGCAGCATTCGATGTGTGCGAGATTCACCAACCGCGTTTTGAACTGTCAAAATAACAGGCTGGTTACGACTAGATAACTCCAGTTTTTGCTCAAAATGTCCAGTACGACTCACCGATAGTGCTTCTCCCAGGGCCAAGAGAGTATTGGCTGCATCAATCCGACCAGCCATATAAAAGTGATCATCTCTCCACTCATAAAGTTCCCATTGAATATCCAATTTACGATCTAGGGAACGGGCAGGTGTGGGGGGCTCCCCTGGATGAATGATTGAAACCATGCCTGCATCGACTGGTACAGCTACATTTTGAGCACTGGCCTCCACTTGCCCTTCTAGGGTAGCCACATTAGTCTGTCCCGCATCATCGACTGAAACTCCAAATTCTGTGCCTCGTACTGCCGCCACACCACTAGGCGTATGTAGTTCTAGGCGTGAGTTTGGGTGAGTAAATCGTCGGACCTGTAGTCTTGCCTGACCCTGAGGGACATCGATAACAGTTGTTTTGCTACCGTCCGATAAAACAGCCAACTGTCGGATAGTAAGCCGTGTATTTTGAGCGACGGCAATCGTGCCAATACCATCATCGGCTGATAGGTGCGCGCTGGAGCGATTGCCTGTAATTAACCCATGCCCTACAGCGGTTAAATGATCGCCTATCTGGGCATTCTTACGACCACCTGCTAATGTGGTCACGTTACCGGAGATGCGCTCTACTCGTAACCATCGTTCTGCTGCCGACTGAGCTTCCCATGCGGGTATGAGGGTGATGCTAATGGCCGTTGTCGCCACTAGAGAGCCTAAAATGACCTGCTTCAATCGTTTGGGTCGCAGCATAAGACGCACGTTCATATTTGTATATCTGCTTGTACTCATAAGCAAGAAATAGCAAGAGAGCTCGCTAAGGCTCTCCACTATTATTTATGCCCCACCGTTATTTCTAAAGCCCCGTGGGTAGTCTAGAATCCGGACTATTTTTTTACTTTTATGTTCTAAGAGTTTTTGTATGGACCTAATTCAAAGGCATACAGGCTGTTTGCGTAAATAAATAAATAGGGATGAGGAATCAGCCATATGCCTTTCTGAAATCTGTACTTTGGCGCTTATCAGATGCTCAAGCAGTTTTCCAATAGGATGTAATCTGGCTAGTCCAATCACTTTAAATCAGTATTAGCAGTATTAGCAGTATTCGTTGAACCCGTTATTGAGATTGAGCCATGCCTTCATGAATTGCTAGTTGTTTCCAGCTGCCAGGGCCAACTTCTTTTTCAAACTCATAGGCAACCCAATCGTCTCGTCTACCTAAACGACGAGCGCTTTTTCTGAGATAGTCGAGAATAGTGAGTTGTTGTTCCCAACTGGGGCGATGGCCATAGATAGACCCACGACACCATTCTGCTTGGGCTTTACGCCCCGTATGTTCAAAAAAAGAACGCTCAGCCCAGGTAGGTGCATAGTTACTTTTAAAGGCTCGTCGACGATGGCCGTGAAACAGTTGCACCAGGGTGGGAATGTCGTTGATTTGATGGGCTTGCTGAGATGAATATATCTGCACCATGTCTTCTAGCATAATGGGCCGATCGTTGACCCACTGGTGACCACACTCAGGGCATTTAACAATAAAGGAATAGACAATCAGACCACAGGCAGGACAGGGTTTAGTGGGGGCAGGACCACCCTGACCAGAGGACTGACTGCGGGTGGGTAGGGTATACTCACGAATGTCTTCGGGAAAGCCCAGACGCTCTAAATTACCGGCCTGGTCCAGAATAATGCCATAACGTTTGCCGGTTTGTGGGGAAATCCGCATCACCCGTCCCAACTGCTGAAAGTGCAGTGCACTGGATTTGGTAGGGCGTAGCATTAAACCGACTTCCACACTGGGCTCGTCAAAGCCGATGCTAATAACGTTGCAAGAGGTCAAAACGAGTAGTTCTGCCTGGCCCAGGGCATCGTAGAGGCGCTTGCGTTCTTTTATGGGTGTGTTGCCATCGACCGTATCCGCTGAAATGCCTGCCTTGCGAAACTCTTTGGCTACGTTGCGAGCATGTTCCACATCAACACAGAAGGCAATGGTGCGTTTGCCGGGCACCAGACGCTGCCATTCTTCAATGATACGTTCTACCAATTCGGGGCGATCGCACGCGGTCTTGAGATCTTTCTCATCATAGTCACCGCCCTTGGTACTGACCTTTTCCAGGTTAGCCATGCTGTCCATGGGCATACTGAAATACTTGAGGGGAGCCAGGTAGTTCATTTGCTGTAGCTCGCTGGGCACAGGCGATGCCACTAACGTGTCAAGCACATCCCCTAACTGCTCTCTGCCCAGGCGTAGAGGGGTGGCTGTCATCACCAAATGCACGGCATCAGGGTGGGTTTTGTGCATCACCTGTTTACCAATTTGGCTAAACATGGTGATGTGTCCCTCATCGTAAAACACGACATCGGCAGGCCAGTTCTTCCACCAACGCCGCTTGGCCATGGTTTGAATACTGGCAATTTGAATGGGAGCCTCTGGATTTTCTGGCCAGCCTGCTTTGATAAACCCGCAGTCCAATCCAAAGGACTGCATTTTCTCGTAGGTTTGCCCCACAAGTACATCCAGGTGCACCAAAAACATCAGTTTACGACCGGCTGACTCAGCATGGGCACAAATTTGCCCACTGATCACGGTTTTGCCTGCGCCTGTGCCAGCAATAATGGCAATGCGGCTGTAGCCCTCATTCAGTTTTCGATAAAGGTCGTTAACCAGGTCTACCTGATAGGGACGTAGCTTAGGTGGGGCAGCCTGGATTTTAGCTGGTGGGGCGTCATCCGCAGTGGGATCAGCGGTAGGTTGATTTTTGGGTGGCACCTCGGCCATAGGCATTATTGACTGATTTGTTCGCTCTTCACAGGGTAATGCATCTTGTGAGAGACGGGAGCATGATGGGCCTGAAATCGTTGGATCAAAGCTGATCGATAAATGTAAGTAAGACTTTTTGATGGGGGGCACCCAGGGGTCTGTCTTCGCCTAGCTTCGGGGCGTATTTATAGCCGCGTTGCACATCTTCAATGGTGCACAAACCCAGGTCTTGGCCTTCATTCAGCGTCAGGTCTGCAACGGACACGGTTAATTCGGTGTGGTAAAAGTGACGAACAACGCGCTCATCTTCACTCCTTTCAAATAACGTGATTGTTGTGGGCGTATAGTCAATCTCTTCTTGGAGCTCTCTTAGCACACCCGTCTCAGGATCTTCGCCGGGGTCTAGATGCCCACCAAAAAAGCCCCAGTGACCAGGAAATAGAATCGTTGGTAGATCGTCCCGTAGTTGCATCAGAAACCTATCGTTTTGATAGATGATTGCCATCGCAACCTCAACTTTACCACCAGTCATCGAGTGCTTTCTCCCTTGAAGTCAGCCTTTAGAGTACCTCGATTTACCTAAAACTATAGGCCTAGAACTATAGGCCTCAAACTATAGGATGGCCACAGGGCAATCAGCTCAGTTTGGTGGATATCTGGCAACCGGAGTTATCTTAATTTCTCATAGGCCATGCGTGTACCCTGAACACGGGCTGTAATTTTTGCAAAGGCGGTCTTTCGACTGGTAACGACGTCATCACTAAAGGGAGAAAAACCACAATCATCGGTCGTACCGAGCTGATGGATGGGAATGTATTTTGCGGCCAATAAGATGCGATCGCACACCGTTTCCACAGACTCAATCTCTTCATTCACCACATCAATAACCCCCACATAGACCCGTTGATTAGGACGTAAATTCTCCCCGATAATCTGCAAAGACTTTTCAGGGTTCGCTTCGCTGGCCATCTGCATGTAAAAATTACCTGCATTTAGCCTCAATAACAGGGGAATCAACTCACCATAATCCACATCAGCACTATGGGTTGAATCATGGTCACCCCCCGGACAGGTATGTACCCCAATGCGTTGACGCTCATCTTCATCAAAATGGGAAAGCACCTGATTATTCAGCTCAATAAATTGTTGCAATAACTGCTTTGATGGATCCAGTTTGACCGCCAGACGCCCCTCGGTAAAGTCAATTTGTACCTGGTGTGCGCCGTTGTCAAAACAGCTACGGATATCGGCAACAGCCTCCTGGATCAAATCAGACAAAAACTGCTCCCGTGGATAATCAGGAAGACCAGCCTCTGGGTAAAGCAGACTCATCGCTGAGGCAGCAATAACAGCCTGTTTCACTGGACGAGTGGCAAACTTCCTGACACGGGGCAAATAGGAGCCTGCATAGTTGGCATATTTGAAAGGTCCCTGCGTTAAGCGGGGCAGTTGCCGAATATGGCCATCCTCAAAGGGGATAATCATGCCATCGGTGGCCAGGTTATTCAGCCCCTCAAGGGGATAGGTAACAAAGCTAGATTTTGTCTGTTCACCATCACTGACCACAGGAGAACCAGTGGCTTCAAACTGTTCAATGGTGTCACGCACTGCCTGGTCGAACAAGGTATCCAAGTCTTCGGGGGTCATAGTCCCTTGCTGGCAAGCGACCATAGCATCTTGTAACTCGCGAGGGCGAGGGATACTACCGACGGGTTCGGTAGGAATTCCTGCTAACGGGAAGTCGTTACTAGGGGGTCGGGGGCTCATGGACCAGTCTCCTGAGTAGATGGCAATGTAGATGGCAATATTATTCTGAGCCGTTAAATATTAGCTAACTTTACCAGTGTTGGCAGTCTCTTTAGGGAGTAAGCCTCAAATCTCTCTGAATTTTTCACCTTCAGTTCGACGCAGGTCTAATGATACTGTGCCGGGTGTGAAATAATATTCACCGGCCAATCTCAGTTCAAAGTCAAGCCCAGCCATTAAACGGGCCTCCATAGTTTGATTATCTAGATCAACATCTTAGTCTTGCCTACTATGGGTGTGCTTGAAAAAGCAGTTGCTCTCATGAACGATACTTTTGTTGCTAATGATTAAGCTTAGCTGACAGCATAAATGCAACCGTTTGCCCTGTGGATACCATAGAAAAGTCTATCTCCCCCCATGGCCACAGTTTATGGCAGACTTCAAAGATGTATTCATCTCCTACGGGCGTCCTGACAGTAAGGGATTTGCAATTAAGCTAAAAGCCCGTTTAGTAGAAGAAGGCTTTAATGTTTGGCTAGACTTAAACGATATTCCCCTGGGCGTTGACTTTCAAAAATACATTGATCAAAGTCTGCATAAGGCGCACAATGTTATCTTTATCATTTCTCCCCACGCCGTTAACTCGAAATATTGTGGCTTAGAACTTGAACGGGCACTCCAGT
The DNA here is from genome assembly GCF_011009555.1 of Adonisia turfae CCMR0081. GTDB lineage: Bacteria > Cyanobacteriota > Cyanobacteriia > Phormidesmidales > Phormidesmidaceae > Leptothoe > Leptothoe turfae. The sequence goes on from NZ_QXHD01000004.1 coordinate 5,282,332, forward strand.
TTAAAAAACGGATTCTTCCACTGCTACATATCGATGAAATATCACGCGAGACCTGGCAACAAAGAAATCCACAGGGAACAGAACAGGATTGGTTGCAGTATCAAGCCGAGGGACGACACTCTTGCTATCCCAATATGCATCCAGCGATTAAAAAGCTTAATTGGGCATTTTTTCAAGACGACAAAAATGATTTTGAACTGGCACTACAAGATTTGGTAGCCTTACTCAAAACAGAAATTGACTATGTGCAACAGCATACTCAATTGCTCAATCAGGCATTGACATGGTTGGAACACCAGAACCAGACACGCTATCTCCTTACCGGAAAAACCTGCCAAACGGCCACAGAGTGGTTAACTCGTAATAATGAATTAGTGTCTTGTGAACCGTCAGAATTGCACTGTGAATTTATTACCCAGAGCATCAAAAACACCCAAAATTTGATGTGTCAGGTTTTCCTCTCCTATGCAGAGGAAGATGGGGAAAATGCCATCAAAATTCGTCGTAGTCTCACTCAAAGAGCATTTACAGTGTGGACTAGTCGTACCGATATTGTTACCGGGGAAGACTTTCTATCGGCGATCCACCGTGGCATTGAGCAAGCGGATAATCTCATTTATATGATTTCACCTGAGGCAATGGTGTCTAAATACTGCCAAGATGAGCTGAACTATGCGCTATCGTTACATAAGCGCATTATTCCAATTCTGGCTTGCCCCACAGATATTGCGCAGATTCCAGAGGTAATACGCGCCATACAATACATTGATCTGACGGATAATGTTAGAGAAGAAGATTACTTGTTAGATGAGAGTCAGCTCTTACAGGTGCTTAAACATGAGGCTACCTACCATGAAGAGCATAAGACTTTATTAGTAAAAGCACTGAAGTGGCAACGTCAAGAAGATAATCCCAGTATTTTGTTAAAGGGCCATAGCATTAGCCACTATGTGACCTGGCTTAAACTGGCTAACCAGCGGCCACTATATGGCCCAACTGAGTTGCAGAGAGATTTTGTGGGGGCGAGTGCGCAACAGTCACCGGATATGACTCTGGATGTTTTTATTGCGTCGGCTGCAGCCGATCTGGACTTTGCCCGAAAATTAAATGAAACGCTACAGGTGCAAGGGCAGTCCACCTGGTTTGAGCAAGAAAGTGTAGTGCCTGAGTCAGACTTTGAAGAAGAACTCAAGGCCGGGATTACGGCGTCTGAAAATATTGTCTATATTCTGTCGCCAGATGCAGTTGCTTCAGCCAAATGTAAGAGCATGATTGATTATGCACTGGCTTTCAATAAACGACTTTTAGTGATTCTTTATGGAGAAACCCAAGATACCAAATTGCCTGCATCCCTAAAAGAGTTTCCACGGTTTGATTTTAGACAGCAGGATGGGGATTTTCTAAGTAACTTTGGTCGCCTCTATCGTGCCCTTGAAAGTAATCCCCAGCATACTCGTGAGCACACGCGTCTGCTGATTAAGGCGACAGAGTGGGAACAGGAAAATCAAGATGATGACTTTTTGTTGCGGGGACGACGGCTTACGGCTGCTGAAGCCTGGTTGAGCCAGGCACATCAAAATATACCTCAACCAACAGAACTACAATGCCGCTATATCAAGGCCAGTCGGGAATTGCCATTACGAAGAATTCGGCCTATTTCTGTTGCTTTATGGAGTATAGCGACTGGTTTATTGGTGGCGTTTGCCCGTATGGTCGGTCTGTTTCAACCTATTGATTTAGCAGTCTATGATCATTTGCTACGGCAGCGACCTGATGAAAATCTAGATGACCGATTTACATTAATTGAAGTGGATACCAGTAGTGGTAAATATTTGCGAGACAAGCTAGTTAATAAAGACTATCAGCCTGGGATTGGTACGATTCCAGATCAAGCATTATTAGATGTCTTAGACAAATTAGAAGTCTATTCTCCCAGGTTAATTGGCTTGGATTTTTATCGAGATTTTCAAACTGATCTGCCTCGACTTGCCCAGAAACTACGCAACACTGAAAACTTGATCGGTATTTGTAAAGCCCAAGCAGGGGAGGCCGATGCGTTAGCAGCAGCAGGACAACCTGACGAGCCTAATTTACAGGGTTTCCATCCCATTTATGAGGTTTTACCTCAAGATTATCCGAACCGCATTGGGTTTAACGATTTGCTTGATGATGGGGATCTGCGGGTGCGGCGTCATTATCTATGGAAAACAGAAGATGCTGAATTTTGTGATGTGCAACAGGCTTTTAGCTTAACCCTGGCCCGTCGCTATTTAGAAGGTGAAGGGGTGGCGTTTACCGCCCCTGCGTCCTATGGGCAGCATGGCAGTATATTTCTGCAACCTCACAGCATGCGGGTTGGTAATGTCGGGGTGCCACAACTGAGGCCAGGAGGTCGTGCAGCTGGCTTATATTTTGACTCTACGAACCTCAAGGGGTACCAGACACTGCTTAACTTTCGTACAGTGGATGGTCACCCTGAAAAGTTTGCTGTGTCAATACCCTTGCAGGATGTTTTAGAGGGAGATCTTGAGCCTGACCTGATTCGCGATCGCATTGTTCTGATCGGCATTACTGATCTCTCAGAAAACGCGGATGTTTGGAATACGGCCTATCAGGATATGCCTGGTGTCATTATCCATGGACAAATGGCGAGTCAGTTGATTAGCGCTGCCTTAGATGGTCGACCGTTAATTTGGTGGCTGCCGTTGGATAGAGAAGTGCTGTGGATTGTTGCTTGGTCAGCCTTAGGTGGCTTAATCGCATGGGGGTTTTATCGTCCGCTACCCCTGGTGTTAGCCATGGGGGGGGGTGTTTTAGTCATCTATGTGCTCAGCTGGGGAGTGATGATTACCTTCGCGGGATTTTTACCCATGGTGCCTGCGATTTCAGCTTTATTAGGTACCGGTAGCATCATTCTTTATTACAACTATCGCTTGCGGAAAGTCTGATTGATCAACTGTAATTAATGGTGCTCTAGCCTTAATTAGCATTGATTAGACAGTGGCTTCATCAGTGCAGGGAGACATCTAGATGAATCGACCACCATCGCAATATACGCAAAAGCTTAAAGGTCTGCTCAGCATAGGGTTAAGCCTAACGCTACCATTGACAATGGTGTCGCCAGCCCAAGCAGGTTTAATTGACCGAATCACCTCCATTTTTCGGCCTAATTCTGAGTTGGGTAATGCAACAGGTACCCGTCGAGGTGGGGGCACTCGGGATATTTGTGAGGTGCCAACGCCGAGTGTTGGTCAGGCTAGGGTCAATACTCCATCGATAGATGATCTGTTTGAAGATGATGCCGTCACGTCTGCAGACACTGAGACTAGCGAGGAGACGATGGCACAATCTCCTGAGTCCTCAGCGAACCCTGAAGAGCCTCCGGTTCTAGTGGCATTTGTACCCGCAACAACGGCTCCTGATCCAACATCGTCTGCCCAAGAGCTATTGTTGGAGGGGAAAACCTTAAATGCCCATCCCCGCTTGGGCTTATATGTTCCTTTTTCCAAAATAGAAGATACAGCTATCCTGGAACTCTCGATTGCAGATAATGACGATGAGAATCGACAATTCTTAGTGGAACGTCTATCCCTAGAACTTCCGCAAAATCCTGGCCTAGTGACCATTGCGTTGCCTGAGTCGCAACCGGGTCTACAACCCAACCGTGTGTATTACTGGACGGTTGCCTTGCGCTGTCGTGGTGAAGGTGCGGATGATGCCAGAACATTGCAGGAGGTGAGCGGACTGATTTCGCTGACCTCTGATGCTGCAATCTCGTCGTCCTCTGACGATTATTCTGTTTATCTAGAGCATGGTATCTGGTACGACATGGTGGCCCAGTTAATTGCCCACCGCGATCAGTATCCAGACGAGTGGTCTGAGTTTTTAGAGTATTTTGGCCTGACAGATGAAACGGTTAATCCTCAGATAATTCCAGGGCTGGCTCCCTTAGCTGAGTAAATAATCCCTCAGGAGATTGTACCTAACGCCAACTGCCTACCAGCACATAGGGAGCCCAATATCTAGGTGTCGTGTACTCCTCTTTTAACGTTAGCTGAGCCTGTTGCAGAGCAACGGCACGACTGGTATCGGGTTGTTCTAGATGCTGATAAAAGGCCTCAGCGAAGGGGACGCTGGCGGCATCATCTACACTCCATAGGGCAGCGATCGCACTACGGGCACCAGACTGCACCGTGGCTCCAGCCAACCCCAGCACGGCTCGATTATCACCAGTGGCCGTACGACAAGCGCTAAAGATAATCAACTCAATGGGGTTTTGAATGGCTTGGGTATTGCGAAATAGGGCATTTAATTCATCGACTGGAAGGCGTTCATCATCGGCCAAAATATAGGTGTCTTCTCGATTTGAGGCAAATTGACCATGGGTGGCGAGATGCACAATCTGATAGTTGGCATCATTTAACTGCTGGTTAAAGGTCTCTCGGGTAAAGTCCTCTTCTTGCAATAGCTTGACAGAGGCTCCACTCGTTTGGATTTTTTCTAATTCAGCAGTGACATTGGGGAGGACATAGTCTTCAAATGGGATGGGTGGGTTTCTTACACCAGCGGCTAGAACTTTTAAGTCGGCACCGTTGGGTAACGTGGTTGACTCTCGTACTTCAATGCCTAGATTGAGTGCGATCGCATATTTCTCAAGCAAATAGTTCTCACCATCGTACAAAGTCCCGAGGGGAATGGCTCGAAACGGACCGTCTAAAACAAAAACCAGCGTTTTAGATGAGCTGTTAGCTAAAGCATTTTCCAAGGCGATTGCCAGGGTTTGAGGCTTTGTCTGGGGGCCAATCTCAGTGGCTTCAAATAGGTAGGTGTACAGCCGTTCACTAGCACGTTCAAATTGTCGCACTGCTCCCGGATTAGAGGAATCTAAATTTCTGCGAATTTGACTTAGTAATTGTTCAATATCTGCCTTCTCTACATTGCTGGAGAAACGTTGAAGGGTATAATCCTCGGTTAGTTCTGATGTCGTGTTGGCCTGCTGGACCGTTTTATCGACCATGGGCAGCTGCAAGACCACTTCTAACCGGTGGTCGAGCAAAATTGGGTATATGCCTGCATCTCCTGGCTGTAGGGTTTTACCTAGTTCAGTTGTGGTGTCGACACAGGCAGCTTGAAAAAAGTTCTCCAGTTCTGCCACCTGTAGGGCATCCATGACCTTTCGCACCAGGTCCAAATCTTGTTGAGACGTTTGAACCCCATCAGCATTAGCTTTGCTTTGCTGAGACCTGGTAGGGGGTAAAAGCAGCGCTACCAATTCACGATAGATGGGTTCAATGTTGTCCCTAAAGTAAAAGCGCTGATCGGAATTGACGGCGATCAAATCAGAGCGGAGAGTTTGCAGCGTGTCAAAGGCACCTTTGTAAGCTGCGATCGCACCGTCTCTATCCCCTTGTGCCGTTAACAATCGCCCCAGCTGATGCTGCCACTGATAGCTAATATCCCGAGCCCCGATGGCTTGGGCTTGGGATAGGGCCTGCCGTGTCAGAATGGTGGCGGTTTCTAGATAGGCGTTTTGCCAAGGCCCTTGAGAATCTTTACTATACAGTCCATAAAGCTGGCCTTGATGCCCCAAAACAGAGGATAGGGCACGTTTATCGTCTAGCTGTCTCGCCTGGGCTTCTGCAGTTTTTAGCAGGGCTAAGATTTCTGTGCCATCAATGGCCAATGGCTGATTCTGTTGCCATTTCATTTGTTGCCATTTTAGTAAGCTCTCTGCCAGGTTTACATGGGCGTAGACCGTCTGTCTTCCGGGCCTAAGGATGCTGAGCTGCGTCTTAGCGGTGTCATAGGACGCTTGCAATGCTGTTGGCTCCAGCGCTGTTTGTAACTCGCGCTGCTGATCTGTGGATAACCCTTTAGCCTCAGACAACCAGTCACGAATATCAGCATTAACCTTGAAACTCAGCTGATTGAGAAGCGCTTGCAATGCTGATGGACGATTACTCGTCTCATTGATCACCTGGTCGTAGATGAATAGGGTGTTTGAGAAATTTTTATACGCTTTCTGATGGTCAATGGTGGGTTGACTAATATCTTTAAAAAATTGGTGACGATAAAAATTGCCCAAGCTTAATGTCGCAGCGGCTGTAATATCTGTTCGATTTAACTCTCGACCAATGTTTAAACTCTCCTTAAGCAAAGATTGCACTGAGCGTGTTTGTTGTTCGTTAGAAGAGTCGCTCTTATGGAGAGAGATTTCTGAGGCACCTGTCATCCATAAAACATCGGCTAGCTGACGCAATGCGATCGCCTTCTCGCTCCCGTCTGAGGTTGGTTGCTCCCGCAAAGATTTTGCCACATCCACCAGGATAACCTTGACCTGCTGAAATAGGCCCAGGGTTTGGAGCGAACGGGCCTGTTTAATCTGGCTTAGAGCTGCCCGGTTGGGTTGATCGAGCTGGGTATAGAGTTGGGCCGCTTGTTCCCAACTGGTGGCCGCTGCCGCAGCTTGGCCCCTAGCCAGTTGCAACTGTCCCTGCACGTCTAAAGCCTGGGCTTGAATAGCCGCTTGATGGTCAGCATTGGACACCTCGATACGCTCAAACGCCATTTTCAGGGCGTCAGTAGCCAGCTGCCAATTGCCCAGCTGTTGCTGGGTTAGAGAGAGGTTACTCAGGGCAATGGCTTGGTTGATCGAGTCGCCCTGTTGACTGACCGTTTCTAGAACAGTGGCCGCAGCGTTATAGCAGCCTGATTCGTAGAGGGTTTGAGCCTGGGACAGGGATAAATCACGGTCGGGAATAGTGCAGTTGATGACTCCCTGTTCGCTGTTCCCATTCACTGTTATTTGGGCAGCGGTGCGTCCTGTGCCTAGGGTTAGCCATAGGATCAAACAACCAATGAGTACGTATCGCAGATTTGCCATGGCCATCGCTTCTCAACTCATTACAACAGGTCTGAGGAACACGCTCTAATAGCCTCTATAAAAAAGAGTAGCTAATGGAAAAATAAACACCGCTTTCTTGCAAACTATCATTACCATCTGAGGCTGAGATTAAAGGAATGCCCCAGTCTAAACGGGCGCTCACGTTAGGCTGTTGCCAGAGGAGGCCTGTGCCGATGCCCACCAGGGTATTGGGGTCGGGATTTTCTCCATCTACATTCCAGCCATGGCCAAAATCCACAAATGGAGTGATTTGTAAGACACCCTCTACTTTAGCGATGCGTAGAATGGGAAATCGGGCTTCGGCAGAGGCTTGGACGCCTCGATCCGTTAACAGTTCTTCTTGACGATAGCCGCGTACGGTCGCCTGTCCTCCTAAGCCAAACTCTTCTGATGACAGCAGATTATCATCGGTGAGCTGAACACTCCCCCGCAATAAAACAAGGGAATTCTCCCCCAGACGTCGTACCCATTGGCCTTGGCCTTGCCAGGAGAAAAAAGAATTGTCGGGAAGCTCTGGATCGCTATTGAGGGTGCCATCGAGAAAGTTACCGAGACCAAGGTTAAATTGCGATCGCAACGAAACCACCTGCTTGGTGTTCCGCTGGGTCCAGGTTTGGGCAAACCGTAGGGCCGAGGTTACCGTACGCCCCTCATCATCGGCACCGTCTGATAAGGGAAATGGGCCAATATCATCAATGCCTAGCTCAGTCTGGCTAAACTGCCGCCATAGGCTCAACTCCAAGTCAAATTGGTGCTCAGGGGTTTCAATAATGGGATGCCGCAGGGCGAGGCTATAGTTACTCGACTCTGAGCTAATCTCCAGCACTTCAAATGGAGATTCGACTACCTTATTAAAGGATGTCGTTGCGGCGGCGGTGAGGGTGGTGTTGTAAGGGCTGATGGGCAGGCTATAGCTACCACTTAATTCGTTGCTGCCATCTGTATTGGAATAGCCCAGAGCAAGGGCATCGCCTAACCCTAGCAGATTGGTTTCTTGAAAGCTGATTCCTCTCCGAAAGCTGCCCACACTCGGGGAGCGATTATTATTGAAGTTGACCGTGAACGAGGAGCTATCGGTTTCGGCGACTTCCACCACGAGCAAATTGGTGCCGGGGGTTGTCCCGGCCTGTAGATCGGCGCGAATGGTTTCAATCAGTGGATTGAGCTGTAATAACTGTAGACCTGCCAATAGGTTGGCTACGTTTAGGGGCGGGCGGGCGGCGATGCCCAACCGGCTACTAATGTAGGCTGATTGAAGACGTTCATTACCAGTAACTCGAATATCTTCTAACCGGCCTTCAACGGCTTGAATGGTGACAATGCCATTGATAAACGGAGTATCTGCCGGAATGATGGCTCCAGAAGTGGCGTAGTCATTATCCAAATACAACTGAGTCACAGCTGAGCGGGCGAGTAATATCTGAGAAAAGGTGAGCTGTCGTCCGCCCTGGCAATCAACCGATGCGTCGATTGCTGGAATGGTTGCATCTTCTGCAAAGGCTGCTTCAATGGCATCATTTAGCTCATCCTTTTCAAAAACGGTGCTGTCTCTTACCTGAAAACCTTTGACACAAAGTGTTTCAGTACTACCCGAGAACGTGTCATCTGGTGGAGATGTGTCAATTCTGGGCAATAGCTCCCCTGGTAGCGGCAGTGGGGCAGCAGGCTCTAGGTCACGAAATGGTTCGGTGTCGCGAGGGATGACATCTTGATCTCGCAGGGTGGGTGGATTGGTGGGTGATGGATTTTGGGTCAGTACCTCGGGGTTTGAGAGTCGTGCGTTAGTAGGCGATATTTGGCCCCAAGCAGGGGTACCTATGCATGGCACTATGGCGAGGGCAATGAAGGCTAGTCGAAAACTGTTTAAATCTTTGTGTATTACAAACGTTCTATTTGTGCCGAGGGTACGTGTTTGATAGATGAGCATGGCACATATATTGTTCAGATATTGTTCAGAGAATATGGAGAATATAGGGAAGATCTAAGCAAACAAGGGTTCTATGAATCAATGTCTGCTGCGCAGAGGCTGGCAGTCGGTATACCAGATGCGTAAGGTGATGATTCTGTAGATGGAGTGGTGACGAAGAAAATCTGACCATTGGCTTGGGTGATCCAGCCTTGAGCTTCGCGTAGAGGTGTGGGTGAGGATGACTCCATGGGAGCGGTGGAGATGGTTGATGATGGGAGATTTGTTGCTGGTGAAGTGACCCAGGGAACAGTATCGAGATGTGCCGACAGTGGATCGCTAGGGCTAGTCGGAAGACCTCCTCGACCTGTAACCACAAACTCACTTTGGTCTGTACTACTAGCATTAGCACGACAGTCTGCTGCAATTTGATCAGACGCATCGGAGAAATTAAGCGGAAGCTCATTAATGCCTTCCGCAGGGTTAAATCCAGACGGATCTTGGGCAAAGCCGGTAGAAATAATGTCGTTTTCAGCGGTGAGTGAGTCTCGCACAAAAATGTTGTCTAGCGTTTGAGCAAACGTTGAGGTAATGGTGACGGCTCCCGTAACAATATCCTGGTTATTGGCTCCGGTCGCATCAATAATATCGGTGAAAATGTTGACAAATCCCAGGGGGGCATTAATCCCCCCTGAGCCTTCTAAAATGAGCGATCTGATCTGGGTCTGGCTTAACCCAGTATCGATATTGATGATACTGCCTGCTGGAGGGCTACCCAGCAGCTGAATGTTCGCTAAACTAATATTGCCGATTGCCGTTAATGAGATATTACGGGCCTCAACCACTACATCGCTGAGCGATAGGGGCTGAGCACCTGATGTAATTGCGACAGTCCCCTCAGGAGACTGTAATGTTAACGGGGAATCAAACGGATCGGTACCATTCACTGCCACATTGAGGATGCCCTCACCGGATGACCTGCCAATGGTGATGGTGTTGGGGGCAGTGGTATTGATCTGCTCAATTTCGGTTGGATCAATAGTGAATAGACCAGGGGGGGCATTTGACCCAATCGTAATTGCTTGATCTCTCTGGTAAGGCTGTAGTGATAAATTGCCATTTACAGAGAATCCAGGGCCGATGTTAATATCCCTGGCGATCATGGTGAGATCCCCTGGAACATTGGTTTCTCCTAAGCTGGCCGTACCATTTTCTTGAATAAGAACGTTATTGCCTGTGAGGTTGAGCAGGCCAAATCGATTGTTCTCACTGTCGAGGATAATATTGTTGTTGGCAATTAGGGTGGTGGTGTTTGAGATCGCAATATCCCCACTATCCGTAATCGAACCACTTGAAGTCACCTCTAGAGTCCCGCTGACAGTCGACGGACCCAGATCCGTATCTGAACTTTCTTGAATGGTGACGTTATTACCCGTGAGTTCTAGGGTGCCAAATTGATTATTAGGGCCATCAAGGATGATGTCGTTTGCGCCAGCATTGAGAGTAAGTGTATCTGTAATTGTACTTCCAGAAATCTGTAGTGTCCCTTCACTATAAATGCCAGCCCCCGCTGTTGTGGCTGCATTATTCTCCACACGACTGTTACCCAAAACCAACCGATTACCACGGCCAACCCGAAGTCCTCCGCCTAGATCAGCATTGCCATTGGTTATTCTAAGATTTTGAATCGTGGCTGTATTGCCGCTGCCCTGGATGTCAAATACCCGACTCTCATTGTTGCCACTAACCTCAAGGTTAGGAGCACCTGCTCCATCAATGGTCAGATTACGATCCAGGGTTAACTGCCCAGAACCGAGGGTGATTGTCCCATTACTTAAGGTAGATGTGAATTCAATTGTCCCGCCATCTTCGACAATCGTAATCGCTTCTCTTAAAGAAACATCGCCAACCGTAAAGTTGTTATCATTCTCGTCAGCCAAAATATCTACGGTTATATTGTTGAACAATGAATTCTTTAAATTAAACGTAGCCACATCGCTAGTATTCAGAATATTGCTAGTAACCGCATAATTTCCTGTAATTGCATTTGCTGAGGCCGTGACACTCGCTTGTCCAACGTTGTTCAGGATAGCCGTAGGGTTGCTAAGGGTGGCCGTAGCTCCAGTTTCAGGTGCTGTAAATACAACAATGCCATTTTCAACAGGCTCACCAAAAGCACTGGTTACGGTTACAGTTAGAGGATTTGCAAATACCCGATCAATATTGGTGGTCTGTGGGGTGCTTGCAGTATTAGCGGTAATGGTAAATCCCCGAGATTCGAAGGCACCAATGTCGCGGGTATTATTAACAACGGCAATACCACGCTGATCAGTGCCCGTCCCACTGCCGCTATCAATGGCTACGCTACCGGGTAGCAAGGCATGGGTTTGGGTCGGACCACCATAATCTCCCAGGGGAGCTAAACGTACGCCGACGTCAATGAGGTTATTACCACCATTGGTAAAGGTGCCGTTAATGTTACCACCGTTGTTGCCAGTGACAATAGAATTGCGACCCGTTGCCTGACCCCCAAAAATATTGGAAATGCCGCTGCCTGAACTAGCGATATTTTCTGTGACGGTGCTCTGATTCAGGTTAAGGCTACTGTTCGAGCCGAGGGAAAAACCCCCACCGCCTCCCCCAGCACTATTATTACTAAAAGTACTGTTATTAACAGTTAGCTCAAAGCCACCCGGTGCAAAGTTGATATCCACTCCACCCCCATTGCCTGTGGCTGCATTATTGGCAATGGTGCTGTTTTCAAAACCAACATCCGCAGCTCCGACCAGGGAAATCCCCCCACCGACACCGGTAGCCGTGTTATTGGCAACCGTACTATTGGCCAGGGTAAAGTTACCATTGCCGCCAACTTGAATACCGCCACCGCTGCCTGCTTGGACACGACCATTAGTAATAGTAAGGTCAGAGACCCTAACCGTTCCACCATTAACTTGCAGGACTCTATGGACATTGGCACCATTCAACGTGGTGCTTCCTGCTCCAGCACCTGATAGTGTGACATTCCGATTGAGAGTCACTGGTTGCCCTTCTTGGTAATTACCCGCTGCCAGGTTAACGGTGCCATCTATTGCTGCAACATTTACCCCATTTTGCACAATGCCTGGGTTAGTGACATTAACGTTGACGGTGCTACCATCGCCTGTCAGGGTTTGGTTTGCACCCAAGAGAATGGGCGCATTGAGATTAATGGCTAAGCGACCATCTCCATTCTCATCATCTAAGGTGAGAGTATTGGCATTGGTTTGGTCATTACTGTTAACAACAGCATTGATGTTGATGGTGTCAGATGCGCTGATTGTCGCATTGCCGCCTGCTAGGGTCGATACAATGGTATTGGCTCCTTCAGCATTCACAGTGAACGTAGGCGGGTCAAACAGAGCATGGCCACCGCCAGCCGCATCTACAGTTACCCCAAGGGTGAGACTTTTATCAGCATAAACTGCCAAGTCTCCCCCTGTGACCGTGCCAGAAATATCAATCAAACCCGAGGATAAATCAACAGTATCAGCGGACAACAGTACCTGTCCCCCCTGTTGTCCAGATACGCCGATCGTGGCCTGATCTGCCAGACTCACGTGATTGCCGATCACTTCCACAGTGCCACTCGGAGTTGTTAAGGAGCCACTGTTGAGTACGTTATCTCCAAACAGGGTAAGGCGTTCACCGGCATCAACGGTTAAATCTCCCTGGTTATCAATATCTCCTTGGGGTTGATGATTAAACTGTACCCCCAATGGTGTGCTAAAGGTGAGCAGTTCATTATTTAAGGGTGTTGCCCTAAACTCTCCTCCATTGGCTAACGGCAGACTTGCTGCTGTACTCGCGGTGAATGAGCCATGGATATCCAACTCTGCCCCTGGACCAAAAACAATGCCATTGGGATTTAAGAAAAACAGATTTGCAGGACCGTCAACCCCCAGCAGTCCATCAATATTAGAAGTATTGGTCCCAGTGACTCGGCTGAGAATGTTGTCAATACTCTCGGGATTGGCAAAATATACCCGCTGCCCCGCATCAATATTAAACTCGCTGAAGCTATGGAATAGATTGCTGCCACGTTCTGCACCGCCATCAATGCGGTCTGCCACTGCTCCGTTGATGGTCACACCGGGAATCACCGTCGAGCTTTCCGCACCTAAACTGGTATCGGGTATGAGTTGGGCCTGCCCCCGAGGCATTTGTCCTAAGATCGCAACAGTAGATACCAAGGCACCCATGGCTATTCCAGCCCGCTGAGCTGCTAGAATCCAAGACGTTCTATTCAAATCACCCATGGGCTTATTGTCTGAATATTTTTCTCAGACACTCGTAAATTCAGGAGACTGGTTAGGAGGCTGGCTAGTCTAGAATATGACCAGCCTATGTATTTTCCCTGAAAACCTTTAGCAGATGGATACGTGATTTACAAATTGATAGAACCGGTAACCCCGTTTAGGTGTTTTCTCACATAAGGGTGCACTGTTTTCGGGACAGATAGGTTTTCGGGGCAGATAGGTGCGATCGCACTAGCGCTAACGTATCAAGTCACGATCATGGACCTGCGCAAAATCAATCCTGGGTCCAACGGGAACAATACCACTGGGATTTAGCTCAGGCAGACCTGCATAGTAGAGTTGTTTCCCATGCTCGATATTGCACCAGTCTCCCTCTAACTGATATAGCTCGCGGCAATAGATCCGCAAAACGTCAGAGGCAGCTAGAAGGTCTGACGTAACCGATTGAGTAACACCTTTAACAGCTCTAGCTCTGATGGATTAAAGGATACAAAGTGCTGTTTCATATCGGCAATGTGAGCCGGAAATACCTGGTCGAATAGGGCCTCGCCGTCAGGAGTGAGTTGGACGATAACACTACGCCGGTTCTCGGGAGGTGTCTTACGGGTGACGAGTCCTTTCTTGATCAGGCGATCAACCACACCTGTCAGAGTCCCTTTTGTAATCAGGGTTTTTTCACCGATAGCGCCCATACTCATGCCTTGGGCATGGCCTAAGGTGGCAATGACGTCGAACTGTGATGGGGTGAGGTTGTGTTTTCTGACAAAGCCCTCGGAGTAATTGGCAAAGGCTTGATATGCCCTAACTAACTCCCTAATGGTTCCAAGAAAGGGTTCTTTAGCGGCGACCTGGGGAGAGTAAGGAGTTGGCATAGGTGATGAGTCAGACAGTTTGAGTTAGTCTTATTTTAGCGAGATGGGGAGTAATCTTAGTAACTATTGTGTATTGTTGCAGCAGCAGTTAGCCTCAATGCTGTCAAATTATCTGCATAGGATAAATGCTGTTATTTCTAGAAAACAGAACAGCTTTACGAACTTAGGCGTTTACGCTTAAACAATCCACCCATCCACCGTCTCAACCAGGATCTTTATTTTTACGCAATCCCCTTAAACTAACTGTCTCAATCAAGGGACAAATATCCCCCGGAGCCGGTTGTGGCCGAGTCGATGCCCAGCGATCGCGATAGTCTTCCAACTCAGCTTTAAACTCTGTCATCTGTCGAATTTGAGTCTCCAACTGATCAATTTTATCCTGCAAAAGAGATTGCACTAAGCCACAAGGGGTATCCCCTCTCTCATGCAAATTCAATACCTCGCCAATCTCTTCTAGGGAGAAACCAATGGCCTGGGCTTTCTTGATAAACTGCACCTGATGCACAGCATCAGGAGAGTAATAGCGATAGCCGTTATCACCACGATCTGATGTCAATAAACCCAGGTTTTCGTAATAACGTAGTGCACCGACAGCAAGACCTGTCTGCTTTGCGACCTCACCGATTCTTAACCGGACAGCCATGGCCAATGTTCCTAACGAATTAATTCGATCATAAACCCTACAGTTAAATATAGAGTTCTCGATATGGAGTGTTGTGGGCTTGATCCGTTATCTGACTAGAGGCTTTATCCTAAAGTGAATAGTCCGATGTTGACCCTAGGAAAAACCAAACGAACTGCTAATGGCCCATGCTAGTTACACAATCACAACAGTTAGTACCTTAGCGATTGGTCTACCGAGGGTGCCGCCAGTCATGGCTCATAATGGTGTGATCCATGGTCAACCGCAAGAGACGACTCCAGCAGAGCCAGTCACCGCTGAGCCAGAGTCAGTGGGCTCTAGTGGTTCTGCTTCAGAAAGTCATGCCGAGGATATGACCGTGGAGCCAATTACAGAATCTGAAGAAGCTGATGCACCACAGTCCCTCTACACAACGTTCTCGCTGACTAGTTTGCCTATTGGTCCTGGCGAAGTTCTATTGGGTTTGATCTTGATTTTCCCCTGGTTACTCATCACACTCAGAAAGCAGCTACATCGTGCGACTCGTTCATGAAGGCCTACCAAATTCGTCAGCTCCATCGTGCTCTTGTGCCGTTTATGGTGCTGCCATTGCTGATTACTCTCACAACCGGCACTGCCTTTCAGTTTGCTGCTGTGGCTAACCGTGCTGAGGATTTTCTATGGCTGCTAGATTTGCATCGTGGCAAGTTTGGCACCATTAACCTGGAAGTTATCTACCCCATTCTGAATGCCGTAGGGTTACTCACCCTAATCATTACCGGGTTGTTTATGTGGATGAATACGCTCAGTCGACGGCGACCCCAGGCTTAGGCGGCTGGAGCTTCTAGCTGAAGGGCTTTAAATACATCTAAAAACGCATAAACCGCTGGCGATAATAGGGCATCTTTAGGCCATGACACGCCTAGGGGGCGAAAAACTTTGAAGGGTAGCTGCATGACCCGCACATTTTTAGGAATTGGGTGGGCTGATAGTTTGTGCAAAATACCAATGCCTAAGCCCTGGTTGACCATGCCCACAATCGTGCTGTCAGTGCGCACGCGATACTCTGCCTCAACGGGAGGTAACACCTGCTTTAGGACTCGATTGATGCGATGGGTGCAGCTGCCATGGACTGAGGTAATCAAAGGATATTTATTTAGATGATCCCAGGTGAGCTGAGGGGACTCAATGGAATAGCTCGATGGCACCAGACCGATGCAGGGATCATTGATCACTGGCAAGGTTTCAAAGTCATTCTCCGGCAGCAGTTCGGCTACGGAGATATCGGCTTTTCCTTCAATTAAAGCTTGCTGAAATTCCCTAAGCTCATCCATTTCAGTAATGGTGACCTGGATGTTGGGATAGGTGGTGTGGAGTTTTGCGATCGCACTCGGCAATACATTACTAGCCATGCTGCGAAAAGCCACAATCCGTACTTGGCCGCCTTCCACACCCCGTGCCTGGGAAGCCAGCTGGCCAATGTCGTCCAGACTTTGTAGCATCTGCTGGGCCTTGGCACAGATCGTTTCACCAACGGGCGTCAGGCTAGCTCCATGACGGCCACGATTGACCACAATGACGCCCAGCTCCGACTCCAGAGCGGCAATACTGTGACTGATGGTGGACTGCTCAGGTTTAGCTCTAGGGCTGCTTCACTGAAGTTTTGGGTGGTTGCGAGCGCAACCAAAGCGCGCAACTGTGAGAGCTTGATTTTCCCTAGATTCATAGCAACTGATGACTGCTCTGAAAAGAGCAGTACGGATCTTACTGCCAAGGCTATCGTAACTGCCCCAGGAACAATCATCGATTTTTTGCATATATGCTATGGCTAATCTGAGTTGATTTAACTCAGGCATGTTATAAAAATCGATCCCAGGTGGTTTATCACCTGGGATGAAAGCCTTGTATTGAGTTGATGGAAGTCCTTTAGATTAGCCAGTCAAAGACCCAAGCTAGTAACACAAGCAGTCCTGTACCCATCGCCACCGTCTCTGTGAGCCAGATCAATCGACTTTTCAGGTTAATCATGCAAAAAGTTGCCTTTTCGATACATCATCCCCAGGTAGACTCAAACTCAGGGTCATAACGGGCCAAGTTGGTGAAATTTTCCCGAGATAGAGTTGGCTAAGTTAGCTGAAAGTACCTGTGGCTGGTTAGATGGCCTGCAAAACCGCACCCATTTGAGTTTGGAAAGGTCAGGTGTCAATACAAACAGCAGGCTAACATACTCGCATATTCGAGTGCCAAGCTGCACCCTGCACACATCAGTAATGCTAATCTACGTGTTCATATGCACTGGAATTATTATATTCATCGTCTAAAATACGGACGGCGTTTGCTCAATTCTTCAAGATGATTTTATAAAAAGCGCAGGTGCCCGTTGAAAAACGCTGACAATTTCCGATAGCGTAGGTCGCTCCGTGGATCGTAAAGACTGGCCATTGCCACCAGTTATTCATCTAACCACCGATACTGGTAGGGTTCTACTTCCGCGCCCCACACTTGTTCACCGTTAGCATCAAAACCCCGATCCCAGGTATCCATGCCATCTTGATGTAAAACAATGGTGTTGGTCAGGCGTACGGCTCCCCGCAGATTTACGGGACACCCTTCGGTAGGCGTGCTGCCCACGTAACCTAAGGTGGAGGGACGTAAGGACACCACACAGACCAACTCCCCCAGGGCATGGGTGTCAATCGATGGGGTGGCCTGCTGGCAAAGACCGGTCCATGTCTCTGGAATAGGCGGTTTGAAGGTGTGTGACTCAACCCGCGTGGCATCTTTGCTGAGGGTAATGTACAAAAAACGTTGCCTATAAGGACTTTCTATATGTGCCGTCAGCGCCTGCTCTTGATATAGGTAAATACCGTACTGCTCCGCTGACCCCGTGACCTGAATCGGGCAGGTGGTCATTTGGACACCGACAAAGCGAGAGTTTCGCTCTGCTTGTTCAGTGGTATCCATAGGACGGGTGAGGTGTTCTACCACGGCATCCACATGCTGGGGGGATATCGCGGGTGTTGGGGCATGGCTGGTGTGGCTGCTGCTTAACCACACCCCCAAAAGCACCGGGGTCAAGGACCATAAACGGGGCATGACTGTTTATAGAGGGGGGTTCTGATCAAATCCCCAGTATTTTCCAGCTTTATGGGTGCCCAAACCTGAGATCGACCAGGGGTTGTTACAGAAGTTTAAGCAGCTTCGATGGCAAGTTCCATCAGGTGAATGTCAGTGTGTCCTGGCCTAAGCCCCAGGTCTTGCCAGCCGTGACGTTTGTAGAAATTCATGGCTTTTTCGTTAGTCGGGCTGACGGATAGCTGGGCACGAATGACGCCCACTTCTTGAAATAGCTGCATCACATAGTCATGGAGCTGGTCGCTAAATCCTTGTCCGCGGCGGCTGGGAATTAGATAAAACAAATACACATAGCCAAGTTTTTCTTGGCCCCGCAGCTCTGTCTCAATTTGGCCGATGATTTCCTGCCCATCAAAGACATGAACACAGCTTTCGGGGCAGGCATTAATGCGCTTGCTTAGCCAATTGAGGTAATCCTGGGCATGTTCGCCACCTTCTAAGGCAAATCGTTGGTCACCATCTGCAAAACTGCAGGCAAATGCGTCACGCCGAAAATGAACACACAGTTCGGCATGGGCTTCAAGGTCAATAGAGCGAAAAACGAGATTCATCTGATGGATGTGAGCTCTAGGGACGAACATAGGAAACGTTAAGGATTGACGAAGTGCCAACAAAACCCTGATATCTAGATTAGTGCGACTACCCTCAAAGTTGCTATGACTCTGCATCCTAACTTCGTAGGAAGTTGCTTGACACTCCAAACTCTATGGAGCCAGGTGCCATCAGTATATAAGCGGGATCAATCAACTGTCGGGCTTCTACCGATATGTTTCGTTTCCCTAAAGCTTGCTGACTGTAGGTTAATTTTTTGTTTCAGACTCTAAACGAATGCCTGTGGCTGTAAAGCAGGTGGACCATAGTTTTAAGTCTGGATCAGGTAGGGCTGCTCGTACTTTATGCAAAATCTCATCGGCAGCGTCTTGGGTAGAGGTCAAGGTAAAGACGGTCGGCCCCGAGCCGGACATCATGGTGCCCAGCCCGCCGTAACTGGCCATGTAATCCCGTAACTGCTGGACTTTATCGTGGGCTGGGAGGACCACACGCTCCAGGTCATTGTGTAAATGTGAGCCGATGGCAGCACCATCTTTATGGGTGATGGCGGTAACCATGGGGCCTGCATGGACACGCTTTTGCCGTTCTTGTAGGGTGGCATTGTCGGAAATATCGGCATAGCGATCGCTAAAATTTGCTCGATAGGTTTTGTAGGCCCAGGGTGTAGATACGGAAAGACTTTCGTACTTTGCCAGGACAACGTATAGGTCCGTCAGGCTAGAAATGGGATCGAGGATTTCGCCACGACCGGTGGCAATGGCGGTGCCGCCGCGAATGCAGAAGGGGATATCTGAGCCTAGCTGGGCGGAGAGTTCTTCTAGTTCAATCTGGGTTAAACCCAGTTTCCACAAGAGATTCAAGCCCACTAACGTGGCAGCAGCGTTGCTAGAACCGCCGGCTAATCCTGCGCCGACTGGGATATTTTTTTCAATGGTGATGTCTACACCGCGATTTGCCAGTTCTGGAAATTTATAGGTCAGTAGATCAACGGCCTTAAGGGCGAGGTTAGAGTTATCGGTGGGTACCTGAGGATGATCGCACTGTAGCCGTCGAATGGCTGCGGGGAGATTGGTGAGGGTGATGCGATCGCATAAGTTCACACTTTGCATAACCATGGCCATTTCATGAAATCCGTCAGGCCGGTGCCCAATGATTTCTAGATATAGATTAATCTTGGCAGCCGACAGCAGTGTGTAACTTGTCATAGACCCCAGCAAGATCTCAAAACGTTGATGCCACAAGCAGATTAGCACCTCGTGGCCATTAAATCAGGCGGTTGGCTCTGCTGGATTTAAGGTACCAATCTGATTGCTTAAGTTAATCCATTTCTCCAGGCTGAGTTGTTCTGCCCGTACCTGGGGATCGATGGCCATTGTTTCCATGATTTTGGTCAGTTGCTCGCGGTCTACCAGGCTTTTCAGGTTGTTGCGCAGCATCTTGCGTTTTTGAGAAAAGCCCTGCTTCACTAAGGTATCTAATAGTTTTGGATTGTTGGCTTGCACTGAAAATGTGCGGGGTCGCAGGCGAACAACGGCGGAGTCTACTTTGGGTGCAGGTTTAAATGCCTTGGCAGGAACGGGGCAAATCAGCTCGCATTCTGCTAGATACTGTATGCGCACCGATAGACCGTTAAAGGCTTTAGTGCCAGGCTCAGCGTACAGGCGGTCGGCCACCTCTTTTTGCACTAGCAGCACAATCGAGTCGTAGGGTTGGGGATTGGGCTGACGAATCTGGCCCAGCAGCTTTTCTAGAATAGGCCCCGTAATGTAGTACGGAATATTGGCAACGACTTTGTTGGGAGATTGAAAATTTGGGTGGTCAGCGAGGGCTGCTGCTAGGTCTACATCTAAAAAGTCTCCCTCAATTAAATGAAAGCGTTCCGATGCTTGAAACTGTTGCTGTAGCTGACGCACTAGATCTCGATCGACCTCGACGGCCACTACGGACTGGGTAAAGGGCACTAATCCTTTAGTCAGTACACCCTGGCCAGGGCCAATTTCCAATACCCGGTCGGTGTCGCATAGTTCTGCCGCCGCTAAAATCTGATTTAAAATCTGAGGATCGCGTAGCCAGTGCTGGCCAAACCGTTTACGGGGGCGGGGCATAAAAACACAGGGGAATGAATGGATTGGTATTCTATATCAGTTCTTGCCTGGTGAGTAGGTGTGGGTGCGTGGGATGATTAAAGCGTTGGGCGGGGGTAGTGGACGATGGGCAATGGGGCAGTAAAATAGGGATAGGATTTAGGTAAAGGCTATGGCTGAACCGTTAAAGCAATCGGGCGGTGACGATAAGGTGACGAAGGGTAGTAAGAAATCGACATCGCCTCTGAGTTGCTTTAGTGGCTCTTTTTTGGCTGGGACTCTTAGTGTTCTGTGTTATCGCATGATGGTGGCTATTGTTACGGCTTTTGCTGCTAAGCCGGTGCTATCTGATAATACGATTGTTTTGAATATTTCGGTGGCAGTGCGGACTCTGGTGGCTGGTATTGTTGCTTTGGGTGCTGGTGTGTTTGGTTTGACTGCCGTTGGTTTGTTTTTGTTGGGTATTCAACTGATTGTTAGGAAAATGACTGGTCAGGATGCGACGGTGTAAGGGGTTTTGGATAGGGGGCTTTAGGGCTACGGTGTACACACATCTCGGCAGAGAGTTCAGAATTCTGCATTACTCTCCTTAATCGCCTTGGTAAGGCTGCGGTATATACATTTCGAAAGAGGGCTCAAAATTCTGCATTACCCCCCTTAATCCCCCCTTGGTAAGCTACCGTGTATACATAAGTCGGAGAGCTAGCTCTAGATTTCGAGCCCTCATCCCCCAACCCCTTACTCCCTGAGGGAGAAGGGGGGCCTAGCCTCAAAGTCCTTCGCCCCCAGGGAGAAGGATTTAGGATGAGGGCCAATTCAAGGACAGGCCTACCTTTTGGGACATTATTTTTTAGATGTGTATACACCGTAGTTGGTAAGGGGGGAAACTCCAGTCCTCCCCCTTACCTTAGGCTTTAGCCCATGCCTGGAGGGCTTTAGGGGGAGTTAGAGGGGGTTAGGCAATCGAAACCGCTAGTTTCCAATACTTGTATGTACACTGTAGCTGTGAGGGGAAGTGTTTGGCTGTGACTACCCCCGACTAGAAGAGAAAAGCAAATCACTAGAGTTTCAATCCCCGTGAGGAGAAGTGGTTAGTTGTGACGAGTATTTCTCTTAAGGATCTGGAATCGCCCACTGTTTCAATCCCTGTGAGGGGAAGTGGTTGATTGTGACGCAAAAACGTGGTTTTAGCCGCGATGAAAGTACTGTTTCAATCCCCGTGAGGGGAAGTGGTTGATTGTGACATGGTGAGTTAGAGCAATACTCAGTTGTTGATTCTGTTTCAATCCCCGTGAGGGGAAGTGGTTGATTGTGACGCCAGACGCTTATTTCTTCATCCCAGCCATTTTCCGTTTCAATCCCCGTGAGGGGAAGTGGTTGATTGTGACGAGCATTCCCCGGCGTGCGTGCTCTTGGAATAGATGTTTCAATCCCCGTGAGGGGAAGTGGTTGATTGTGACGGAATGGGAAGCCTTTTGCAGGGCCAAGGGCCGCGTGTTTCAATCCCCGTGAGGGGAAGTGGTTGATTGTGACGGATCGCTATGCTGCGATTCTGGATTTTATTAAAACGTTTCAATCCCCGTGAGGGGAAGTGGTTGATTGTGACTCAACCGTGACCATCGGGATTTGTCTCTTCCGGATGTTTCAATCCCCGTGAGGGGAAGTGGTTGATTGTGACCGGCTAGTTCTCGGGTTAGATCGGAGAGGATAATGCTTCCTCCAGTTTCAATCCCCGTGAGGGGAAGTGGTTGATTGTGACCAGCAGTGCGCAAATTCGCAAGGCCAGCGGCATTTGTTTCAATCCCCGTGAGGGGAAGTGGTTGATTGTGACCTATCACCCGCAGCTGGCAGCGGGAAAAGATCAGGTTTCAATCCCCGTGAGGGGAAGTGGTTGATTGTGACCGGAACCGTTGTTCATCCCGTGGTATTTGGCCTGCGTTTCAATCCCCGTGAGGGGAAGTGGTTGATTGTGATTCGGAATATTGAACTCTACAACCGCAGCACTAAGTTTCAATCCCCGTGAGGGGAAGTGGTTGATTGTGACCTCGATAGAATCGAATCCCAAATCAAAGGACTCATGTTTCAATCCCCGTGAGGGGAAGTGGTTGATTGTGACAGGAAGGCTTATAGCTGAAGGGCTTTGACTGATTTGTTTCAATCCCCGTGAGGGGAAGTGGTTGATTGTGACCTCTTGCTTGCCCCATAATGGGATGTTTCTTATTGTTTCAATCCCCGTGAGGGGAAGTGGTTGATTGTGACCGCAGCCCATTGAAACGTTGGCTGCATTTAGTTTTCAAGGTACATTTGCGCGAATCTACCCCATTATAGTTCTCAGCCCAATAAATGTGCACTTCTTCAAGTTACCTTAATCCTACAAAACATTGAATTAATAACCCTTCCAGCCCTTGCGCGGATCCCAAAGACAAGCAAAAAGCCACTAATTGGCTCTGACAAAGCTTTTCATCCCCCTTGATTCAGCCTGCCACAGCAAACACCTACACAGTCGCGCAACCCATAACAGCCCCAAACATTAAACAAAAGGGAACCATCATTCTAACAGTCAGCCCCATAGATAGTTGACTCCCGACTCCCCACCTATCCAGAGTTTCCCAACTTAAACGGATACCCCCATAACCAATAACCAATAACCAATAACCAATAACCAATAACTCAAACCTTTTTAAAGCCTTAAGGTAAACTGCCGACTCAAGGCAAATCTCAACAGCCTCCCCGGATGTGTCGAACCACTCAGCACAGGACCTCGTAAATACTTATTAAGCAACAAACGCCCTAACCCTTTAACGCGTCCATAGGTACGTTCTTTTAGCACTTTTCCATAGGCCGGTTCAAAAGCTAAAGGACCATAGAGCACATCAGCACGATGGGTGGTGCTGAGATTGTTTTGTTGATGTTCAGGATTGGGGATGCCACCATGTTCACCATAGTTACGCCAGGGAACATAGTTGTGGAAGTTGCGATCGCGCAAATAGTACTCAATGCCTGAATCCCAGGGAGTATACATTTCTGGACCAGGGTCTGCCTTAACCATTTCAGCTAACTCGATCAGCCTCCAAGCACTTTGCTTAGTAATGACATAGGCCACCATCGCAGTTGAATACCCCTGGGCATACCCTTGATCTGTAATGGTATAGATCTGCGATGCACAGGTATAAAGCCAGGCAATACCCAGATGTTTATCGTTAGGGTCAAACGGTGACGGCAGCTGAGCAAAGTTGGCAACCGGTACAAAATCCGCTTCGACAATCAGGGTGGGCTTTTCTGATAGTAGTGCTTGTTCCCAAGCTTTACGGTGATTGAGTAAACACAGGTAGCTACGAGAGTAGTTTTTGTACTCTGAACGATGCATCTGCCGTAGCACCTCAACATGACAGCCTGTAGTGCCTAGAAAGGATGACAATTGCTCAGTGTCTTCTTGATAGGCCAGGATCAATATCTGACCTATCGTATCTATGAGACGACTATCTGTAGAACGAGTACCCATTGTCTTGGCCAAGAAGGGTTAAGAGAAGGTTGGGTTAAGTTTTCACAGCATTGGGCTGAAGATTGAGTAGGGCCTTAGTGGTCACCCCTGCATAGACTGCCCCACCCACGGCTCCTAAAAGGGCTCCCCAAACCACTAAAAAATTCTCTGTGCCGGTGATGGCAAAAACGAACCAGCCCACTAGACTGGCGCTTACCCAGCCCAAGATTCTGCCCAGGAAATTGGAGATCCACCACTGTCGCACATTCTGTACCTGACTCGGTAGGCTGCAAAGTTGGGCAATACTGACGCACATGCCGATGACGGCACTGTAGATGGCAATGGTTAAGACTAAGGTGACAATATCGCCAGGATCGGGCAAATTGTTGAAAAATTGAAGCAACATCACAATCAGCCCAAAGACCAATAGGCCAACCCAAGACCCTAAATAGCTGCCAAAAATATTGGCGGTCACCCACTTCCACATTTTTAGCCTGGGTAAAAGCCGCTGCATGACGAGGGCCTGTAGAGGACCAACCACAGCACCAACAATCAAACCCGCGATGTAAAGCGCTTCAAAGTACTGAGCTGATACGTTCATCAAAAAGCTAAGGGGTGTGGCGATCGCAAATCCCAAGACGTTGGCCCCCAACCAAAGCCATACAGTCTTTTGATTGGCCCTTTGATTAGCCCTTAGTGGACCACGCCCACCCCGATTAATTTTTTCAGGTCCACTCACGTTTGATGGGTCAGAATTGTCAGTAGCCATAGACCACACAGGCAAGAGAACTGTTAACTATACATAGAACAGAGGCTTATTTCCTTAAACCTTGTGGAAATACTTGTAGCAATTGCATTGCGTATTCGTGACTACGGCAGTTCCACCGATGTGGGTTTAGCAATATGGGGCAGTCCCCAGCCTAACTTTTCCCGCAAAACCTTAAAGAACTCTGGATCCTTTAGACGGATAAACTTTGCTGGATACTTTGCTTCCCGTAGGCAAACGCGATCGCCAGGGGCGACATAGCAACCAGCATTGCCATCAACCACCATCACCAGAGGATCTGGGTTTGCCGAAGACACGATGACCTTTTCAGCACTGGGAAAGACCAGGCCACGTGCTGCCAACGAATGGGGGCAAATGGGAATCAACTGTAACACCGATACCCCTGGCGTGATCACCGGGCCACCGGCTGAAAGTGAATAGGCGGTAGACCCGGTTGGTGTGGAAATGATGATGCCATCAGCGGCAATATCAACCGGCGCATGGCGACCAATGGTGACCTCAAAATGGCACATGCTGGTGAGTGGCTCACGGTTGAGTACGACCTCATTGAGGCACAGGGCTTCCCAAGCAGGTTGGTTATGCCGTACTAACTGCACCGCTACCATCGTGCGATCTTCCACTTGGTAATTGCCCGCTAGCACCTGCTCCAGTACATGGGGTAACTGATTAAGATACGTTTCCGTTAAAAACCCCATATGTCCTGTATTCACCGCCAACAAGGGAATACCTGCTGGTGCCACCTGGCGAAACGCTGACAGTACTGTGCCGTCACCACCCAGCACAATGGCAAAGTCCATGGCGTCATCAAAGTCTTTAGGCACCAATGACTCGATGGGAATGAACTTAGCTGGTTTATTGGCATTGGCATAGCCAAGTAGTCCACCTAATCCTGTTGCTGTGGCTACTTGACAACCGTACGCTTCAAGTCTGACCTTTAACTCTTGAGTGACCTGACAGGCGACAGGTTTGACATCGTTATATATGATGCCAACCTTTTTGGTGCGTCTCTGTGGGGAAGTAAGGTTGTTAGAAACCGGGGTCACGTTCAGCATCCGAGCTAATCGATATCCTTTAGGCTACCGCCTTTAGCTCTGTCTTGAACAGTCTGCCATCCTCTCCGTATCTAATTTTTCTGCATGGGAGGGTAGCTCTAACGCAAAGAGGTAGCTATCTTAACTTTAAGGCCTCTTTTGCATAATTTTCTTGTGACTGCCCAACGTTTACCCGAAACCACTGCCCATGTGCGCATCACGTATCAATCCTGGCAACAAGGCAAACTCGAAGGCGAAGTCAATGCTAATGAATTTGCCTGGCAGTTTCAATGGAAATTTCGCGGTGGCCATCTGACCGTGGAACCGTCGTTAGGACGGGCCTTGATTCAGGAGCCGCTGGGACGATTTTTAGAACGGTTTGACTATCAACTAGAGCCTGGTGGGGATTATTCCTTTACAATTCGTGCTGAGCTGTAATGCCAAACCTTTAGTTTTATAGCTGTCAGAGCACTTGTCGGTAAAGTAGGGTAAGGTCTCCAATCAATAACTGTACCCTGGCTCTACCATGGCAACGCTCTCTCCAGCTTCATCTGTCGCCACTACCTTACGTCCAGACTACCGTCTATCCCTGTCAATTCTTTTAATGGGTCTGTGTGTAGCCCCTATTCAAGCTATAGGTGGGCTTGTGATCGCCCTATTGGGAATGTTCCTCATAGTACAAACGACGGTGATAAGGCTGACGTTTACGGACACGGAATTACAGGTATGTCGAGGGACAACTATTTTGCGGCGGTTTCCCTATGCTGACTGGCAAGCTTGGCAGGTCTTTTGGTCGGCGGTTCCAATTTTGTTCTACTTTCGCGAGGTGAAGAGTATTCACTTTTTACCTATGGTATTTAACGCTGGGGAACTCGTTGATCAGCTCCAACAGCATTGCGACCCTGTGGGGTTAAATCAGTAGTCAGAGAGCCACTGCGATTAACTAAAGATCGAAGAAGAAGTCCATTAACTACCATGCCGACTGAAGAGTTTTCTGAGTCACCCAAGCAACCTAAGGATAGTCCCCTAGCGCCTTTGCGCACGTCATCAAGTCGTAGTTCAGAGGCTGAGGTGGCTCGATTGGTACAGGCGGGATTACAGGATTTAGAGCAGCGCCGTCAGACACTACAGAAAGAGATTGAACAGCTAGAACGACGTCGCGATCGCATCCAGGCAGAAATGCGCACCTCCTTTGCTGGCGCATCCCAAGATTTAGCGGTGCGTCTCCAAGGGTTTAAGGATTATTTGGTGGGTAGCCTCCAAGATTTAGCCACATCTGCTGAACAATTAGAGCTGGCTCCAACGGCGCAGGCGGCTGAGCCGATGGCACGCCAGCCGCCTGCACAGCAGCGTCCAGCCCCTGAAGCGCCAGATATAACCACCACGGCGTTTTCTATTCAGCGATTTGAAGAGCAGCGAGAGCGGGTACGCAGCCTCATTGACCAATATCGCACCAGACCCGATTACTATGGCCCCCCCTGGCAGCTGCGCCGCACCTTTGAAACCATCCATGCGGACCGGGTGTCTAATTGGTTTTTTACCCAGGGAGGACGTGGGGCGGTCAAAAGTTTAGGCAGTCGTTTGCAAAATGTGGTGGTGGCATCGGCAGCCATATCGGCACTCTATGCCATTTATGGCGACCGCCTATGCACTATGGTGCTGGCCAATACCCCTGAACGTCTAGGAGAATGGCGACGCTGGCTCCAAGACTGCCTCGGCATATCACGGGCCGATTTTGGTTCTAATCGAGGGCTCATGCTGTTTGAGGTACCTGAGCCTATGGTGCAGCGTGCTGAGCGCTTGATGGATAATGGCTATTTACCGATGCTAATTATTGATGAATCGGAAAATAAATTGCCATTGGCAGCTTTGCAGTTTCCCCTATGGTTAGTGTTTGCCCCAGACCCGGCAAATCCTTCGCAGGACGATTATTACTATTAAGGCGACTGCCCCTACCGTAGCCACAAGGGTTCACCCGTTACAAAAGGATGATGGGGCGTGGTTTTCCAAACGTGCATAACCCCCTAAACTAAAATCGGGTTTGGTTTTTTAGGACTGGTTAACTCATGGTTTGGTGGATTGCAGTCGGTTTATTGGTACTGGCCTACTTGCTGGGATCGCTGCCTACGGGATATGTGGTCGCAAAGCTACTCAAAGGAATTGATATTCGTGAACATGGCTCAGGGAATACCGGAGCCACCAATGTGTTTCGAGTCGTGGGCAAACAAGCCGGTATCACTGTGCTTGTGATTGATTTGCTTAAAGGCCTAACTGCGGTTTTAATTGCTCGGTTTGTGATGGCTCAGTTTGGTGACAGCCTGACTCTGTCCACATGGATACAAACCCTGGCAGGATTATTGGCAATTTTGGGGCACAGTCGCTCCGTATGGTTGAACTTCACAGGGGGTAAATCGGCAGCGACGGGACTTGGGGTCATTCTTGCCTTAGCTTGGCCAGTTGGCCTAGGGACAGCAGCTGTTTTTGGCCTTGTTTTTGGCCTCTCGCGAACAGTGTCTCTAGGCTCTATTTCTGCTGCGACTGCGGCCCCAATACTTATGTTCTTAACCGGCCAACCACTGCCGTTTATATTGTTGGTCTTATTGGGGGGCATCTATGTCATCATCCGCCACCGCAGCAATATTTCTAGATTGTTAGCAGGGACAGAACCAAAATTAGGCAATAGTTAGGGGTTAATCAGGGCATTGATCCATGCCCCTACTGGTTGCCCAGTTCCCGTGACCGGCTACTGGCTGCCCTCACAGCTTCAATCAATGCTGAACGCAGACCTAGTTCTTCTAAACAGGCGATCCCAGAAATTGTGGTGCCGCCGGGGCTAGTCACCCTATCCTTCAAGACGGCTGGGTGCATGCCTGTTTTTTGTAATAACTGAGCGGTGCCCAGAACTGTTTGCAAAGCCAGCCTATTGGCAGTTGTGCGTGACAAACCAGAGGCTACACCTCCGTCCGCTAAGGCTTCAATTACGATGGCAACATAGGCCGGGCCTGAGCCAGATAGTCCGGTTACGCCATCTAAAAGTGGCTCGGCAACCTGAACAACCTCACCCACAGTGCTGAAAAGTTGTTGCGCGATTTCTACATGCTCGGCAATAGCACGACTGCCAATAGCAATGGCTGTCATCCCACAACCAACGGTGGCCGGTGTGTTGGGCATGGCTCGAATAACTGGCCATCCTGGAACAGCTTGCTCTAATCGAACAATTGAAACCCCGGCTAAAATAGAAATAACCAGAGGAGATTCACTAACAACAATTCCTGAAAAATCTCTGGCGACACTGTCAAAAACTTGTGGCTTGGTCGCTAAAACAATGACGTCGCTATGCTCAATGACCTCACGGTTACTATGGGTAGTGCGGATGTCATACTGTTCGATGAGCAACTGTCTCCGCTCATGGGATAAATCAGACACCAAAATGGCATCCGGTGTATACATCCTCTTAGAGAGCAGGCAAGACAGCAGTGCTTCTCCCATGACACCGCCACCAATAATGCCGAGTTTACCAGGCAATGATCCAAGGCCTCCGAACACGCTTATAGCATCCTAAGAATACCTTGAAATGGGCTGATAACCTTGAACAGCCAAGAGGTAACTAGGGCAATGCTTAGAATTGAAGGGGCATTAAGCATCGCCCTAAGTTCCAATTAGCATCATCTTTAGGCCATACGTGCCACCTGCTCAGTTGCCCAAGCGGGTGTGGGAGCAGCGGAAGGCATAGCAGGCTCTTCCATAGGCAATCCATCTTCGCTGTCAACGGGCATACTGACCTGTACACAGTTGGGGGTGAATAGGAAGATGCTTTCGCCAATGCGCTCTTGATGACCATCCATGGCATAGGTGCCACCAGCAACAAAGTCAACTGCACGCTGGGCTTGGTCAGGATCCATGATAGTTAGGTTTAAAACCACAGACTTCCGCTCACGGAGTGCTTGGATTGCCTGGGGCATTTCCTCAAAGGAGCGGGGCTCCATCACGATTACTTCAGACACACCGTTAATTGCACCAGGCATACCAATCACATTACTAACACTACTCATTGAATTATTCATGGAAACCATCCCAGAATCGGTTGACATTACGCGGTCACGGATGCGGCGACGGGGCGCGCGAGTCTCAACGGGCGCAGCTGTCGTTACCCCTGAAACAGGTTGAGGTTGAGGCTGGGGTTGAGGAGCCTGATTCTCTTGTTCATAGAGGTTCTGGTATTCCTCGCCGTCCATTTCGTCATATTCATACTCATAGTCGGCCGGGTCATTAAGGCCAACAAAGTCACGTAATTTAGTAAAAATGGTACTCACGGCTGAAACTCCGTCATGGCTAGTACTAACTTGGCTAGAAAATCTCTCAAGACCTGAATTAAAAGGAGTCGAGAGATGATTTGAGACTAAAGTGGGCCATTGATGGCTGGACGTATCAGCAACCTCAATTGAGATTTTCTGATAGCTCTAACCCCATTGCCTAAGATCAGGGATACTCTAACCCCCTTGTGCTCAAACGGCAATGGAAAAACAAACGTCATTCAATATGACAACGCTTGCAGCGCTCTATCAACCTAGAGAATTAAACCTCTTTAGTCGACATTTGAAAATACCCGCACACAATCATTCGGGCATAACTTTGAGCCACAGTATACACGAATCGATTAAAAAAAATCACCAATTCCCAAAATAGACTGAAGTATCTTGATCTTTTTTAGGAATAGAGATGATATAAATGGCCAAAGCCCTCAGGTACGGGAGCCAAACAGAGTAGTTCCTAATCGAATGATATTTGATCCAGCTGCGATCGCAAGTGGAAAATCCTGGGACATTCCCATGGAAAAGTGATGAATTGGTAAGGGCGTTTCTTGATGATTTGCCAGTGATTGCCCGAGGGCATAGGCTCGCTCAAAAAAAGATTGGGTTTGAGGCAACAATAGACCATAGGGAGGAATTGCCATGATCCCCTCTAATTTGAGATGAGATAACTGTGCTAAATCGGGCAAGGCTTGCCAAAGTTCAGACTCAGTCAAACCATGCTTATTGGCATCTGCCAACAGTTTTACCTGTAGACAACAGATGGGCGAACGGGAAAGTTCAGCCGCTATCTGATCCAGGCGTCGAGCTAATTTCAGACTATCTACAGAATGAATCCAGTCAAAGTGTTGTAGGGCCTTGCGCGCTTTGTTGGTTTGCAGATGACCAATAAAGTGCCAAGTAATATCTGGCAAATCCGTCAGATCTGCCTGTTTTGCAATGGCTTCCTGGATCTTATTTTCGCCAAAGTCCCGGAGGCCAGCTGCGTAGGCTGCCCGAATAGCAGCCGCAGGAAATGTTTTACTGACTGCCACTAAGCGCACATGGGCAGGCAACTCCAATTGCTCCACTCGTTGAGCAATTTGCTGACTGTGCCATTCAAGCGGCTGTGGAGAAGATCCTGGAGTAGTAGTCCCCGCAGCATTCATCATTGAAACGTTCGCTTGTAAACCTTGTTTAAATGCTCAAATTCGCTGTATTGGCCAGACTGGCGCAATATTCGTAGACGTGTTTCTAACATCATACGGGCCTCTGTTCGACCAATGGGATCAAAGAGCAAACCAGCTGCCCGATCAACTTTTGCCAGAAAAAATAGCCGCTGGGCATAGAGCGTGGTAAATAGCTCTTTATCGCCATCCACCAGGCAAATCCGAAACAACAGCCCAAAGTCAGGGTGATTGAGATAAGTTTCAGTGCTCATTCAAGGGGTGCGATAAATGGGAGAACAAAGGACAGTTAATACAGAGTTTACTCAAGAAGACTTGTGATCCTAACGCTCATTGATAAATCTACCAAGCCCAATGGCTAGAGTGCCATATTGTCCAAAACAAGAGTTTAAAAAGGGGTAGGACACCTTCCTGGACTGACCTCAGCTCAATACGAGCTAAGCTCTGAGTCTACCAGGGTGGCAGAAAAGACATTGATAGAGTTTACAGCGTTTCCCTGCACTATCTTCAAGAATTAAGCGGCAAGGTCTGCATTCTACCCCTATCTAGACGGAAATTCCCAAAGCGAGTAGTTGTGCCTGGGCCTTTTGTAAGGATTCCTGCCATTCTTGGTGGGCCTCACTATCGGCGACAATGCCTGCTCCCACTTGCCCCCAAACAACATGCTGGTTTGATCGATCGGGGGTCAGCAACAGCGTACGGATCAAAATATTCAGGTCTAGTTGACCGCGCACATCCAGGTAACCGCAGGAGCCATAAAACAAACTGCGACGCAGGGGTTCGAGGGTTTCAATGATTTCCATACAGCGCACTTTGGGGCAACCAGTAATGGTGCCGCCGGGGAATGTGGCTCGAATTAAATCAATGGCATTGAGGTCAGGGTGCAAGGTGCCGATGACGTTACTCACCAGATGCATGACATGGCTATAGCGTTCGATCACCATGAGTTCGTCCACATGGACTGATCCCCAAGTACAAACTCGACCTAGATCATTGCGCTCTAGATCTACGAGCATTATGTGTTCTGCCCGTTCTTTGCGATTTGTTTCCAGGGTTTGAGCAAACTCTCGATCTGCTGCCGGTGTCTTCCCACGGGGACGTGTCCCGGCAATTGGACGGGTTTGGGCCGTTTGATCCCATAGCTGTACGAGACGTTCGGGAGAACAACTAATAACATGTCCCCACGGTGTACGCCAATAGCTGGCAAAGGGAGAGGGATTAATCTGGTGAAGCTGTCGGTATAGCTGCCAGGGAGAACTACTGGTGTGGGTTTGAAACCGCAAGGAAAGATTTACCTGAAAAACATCTCCTGCTTGAATATGGTCTTTGGCCGTTTGTACGGCTGTTTCAAATTGGGTCTGGCTAGAGCAGAACGTCAGTTTTTCTGAAAGATTCGGTGCTACGAGGGACGGGGTTTGGTGGGGCAGGTGTTCCAGACGGTGCACCATGGTTTCTATATCGGCTGGAGAGGCAGCAGCTAACCATAAATCCTGTTGGTGATGATCGAGAATGGCAAACTGTTCTGGCTCATACCAGTAGGCAACTGGGAAGGGCAGTGAATCCTCTTTGCGATAGGGAAGTTTTTCAATCTCCCAAGCCGTGTCATAGCCTAGCCAACCTAACCAGCCGCCGACAAAAGGCAGATCATCTGGGGGGGTTACTGAGGATGGGTACGCTACCCATGCGCTGGGGACTTGCCCCCTGAGTAACTGGCTAAGGGTGGGCAAAATCTCCCCAAGGGACGGGGTAAACAGTTGAGGCTGGTTCGCTATCTGTCGAGGTCCGCCAGCACATAGGGAATAACGAATTAAATTATCGGGGGCACCATCAACTCGATCTGGGCTCTCTAACAGGGTGGCGATGGCAGACCCATGAAACAGCGCTGCGAAGACATCAGCGCCACTGCGCTGCGCAAGGTCAAGCCGGTGCCAAAATCTGGGCAGTATATCTTGCTTAGCAAGCGATGGGGGGGAAGAAAGGGTCAATTGAGGATGTGGGAGGTAGGGTGGGCCAGACCCACCAAAAAGGATTATTGGGTGAGGAACGAATCAAATGGGATTGCCTAGGGCAAAACGACCCCACCAAAAGAAAACCAGGCTCACAAGGAAAACCCAGTCCCACCAGCGTAGCTGTAGCTGATGCCATTGGACCTGGTGATGGTCTGGACTAGTAAAGCCTCGAACTTTCATGGCAGCGGCAATTTGCTGGGCTCGCAACAGTAAGTTGTCGAGCAAACGCTCTGCCACCATCAGCCAAATTTGACTGGCATGACGCCAGCCTAATTTACGCCAGTTGATGGCGCGGGTACGTACAGAACGCACAAGATTTTGGACCTCTTCAAGGACGAGGGGAATAAATCGTAGCGATAGGGTCAAGGTCAAAGCAATTTCCGTGACTGGCAGTTTAAACCATCGCAACGGAGACATTAGCTCTTCGATAGCTGCTGTGATCTCCTCAGGGGCCGTGGTTAATAAAAATAGGTTTGTGCTGTAAATCAGTGTGAATAACAGTGTGCCGACCTTAATGGCAAGCTTTAAAGACTTTTGTGTAATCTGCACCCAATGGAAATCAGCAATGATATAGCGATAGTTGGTTGCTGGTAGGGAACCAATGGTTTCAAAGGGGGTATCTAGGGTGGCGATCGCATCGGGTGTGGGCCAGCGAGGCTGATTAATCACAGCAATGCCATCGGGCATCACCATAATTAGCAGCGACGCCAGCGTAAACAAAATGAGTAGCCCGCCCATCTGCTGTCGCCATACCCGCCATGGCACCCTGGCGGTCAGGGTGAGCAACATCAAAATCACCACCAGAGCAATACGCCAGGCCGTATTGGCTAAAACGGGCGTCAGCAAAAAGCTCAGCAGCCAGGCTAGCTTTACCCGTGCATCAATCCGATGCAGCCAGGTGACCGGCTGTTCCAGGTATAAACCGATCGGTAGTGAGCGGAGTAGATCCATGGGGAATAGTGTTGAATTCTAAACCTTAGTTGCCCTATTCGCGCTTTCTCGGTCAAGATCGCGCATCTTCTTACCTCGCCAAATTAGACGAATGGGCGTACCTTCATACCCTAGGTTTTCACGAAATTGACGTTCAATGTAACGACGGTAATTGTCGGTAAATAGTTTGCCAGCATTCACAAATAGCGTAAACGTTGGCGGGCGGGCGCTAACTTGGGTACCGTAGTAAATTCGCCCTTGTTTACCCTGACGTGTGGTCGGTGGGGAATGCCAGCTGATGGCATCTTCGAGCACTTCATTGACGACGGCAGTACTGACGCGACGACGATGCTGTTCTACCGCCTCATCCACCGCATCTAAAATCTTGGGCACCCGTTGACCGGTGAGGGCACTGACATATAACCGTGTGGCCCAGTCCAAAAAGTAGATTTTGCCACCCAATTTTTTGTCGTATTCATAAATAGTGTGACTGTCCTTTTCAATGGCGTCCCACTTATTGACCACAATGATACAGGCGCGGCCTTCATCTTCGATGCGCCCTGCCAGTTTTTGATCCTGCTCAGTCATGCCATCAAGGGCATCAATAACCAGTAGCACAACATCAGAACGGCGGATGGCCTTAAAGGCACGGTTGATGCTAAAAAACTCAGGGCCGTAATTGACGTTCTTCTTCTTACGAATACCGGCGGTGTCAATCAGACGATATACCGTCTCTTTACGGCGCACCACCATGTCAATGGTGTCGCGGGTCGTGCCTGATACGTTGCTGACAATGGCGCGATTTTCACCGACAAAGGCATTGAGCAAACTGGACTTACCTACATTGGGTCGACCAACGATGGCGACCTTAATCTCATCGTCTTCTTCGATTTCATCCGTTGGGGGGAGGTGGGTGACTAGTTCATCTAACAGCTCCCCGGTACCATTACCGTGGATGCCTGAGACAGCATAGGGTTCACCTAACCCCAGCGCCCAAAACTCAGTGGCTTGGATAATGCCCTGATCCTCGGATTCACATTTGTTGACGGCGAGTAGCACGGGTACAGATTGCTGCCGTAGCCAGGAGGCAATTTCGCGATCGCTTTCATTCAGGCCTTCCTGACCATCCACCACAAACACAGCGGCCTTGGCTTCAGCCAGTGCTAGCATGGCCTGCTCACGAATGTGGGGTAAAAACTCACTGTCATCTGCAAAGACGAGACCGCCAGTATCAACCACCATAAAATCGCGATCTTGCCAAAAGGCAGGTTGGTAGGTGCGATCGCGAGTTACCCCAGGTTGATCATAGACAATGGCCTCCCGGGCCCCAGCCAGTCGATTGACGAGGGTGGACTTGCCTACATTAGGACGACCAATAATTGCGACTACGGGCAAAGCCATGGGAAACCGGCGGATACAAAGCAGACGACCATTGTAACAATTTGTGCCAGGCAGGTCTTTTTATTTTCAAAGGAATACTCAGGGACAGTATCAGGCAATTATGAACTTCGGCATATTGCTAGCAAACATCAATTCACCTCACAGGATGGCCTGCATGTCAGCTTTGGCTTCACGACGGAGTTGTTTAGAAATACGAAACAATTCTTGCCCGGTGTGGAGATAGCTGTCGTCATAGGTAAAGGTAAACCGCTCAATTTCTTCAATGCCGTCTTCGAGCTGGTTGAGACAATAATAGAGATTCGCGGCCACCTTGGCTGCCTGGGAGGGGTTGGGCATGGATTTGAATTTCTGCTTCGCTTTTTCTAGGGACTCACGACAGTTTTCCAAATAGTCCTGAAACGCTTCCATTAACTCATCATCAAACGGGTCTGCCGATAGGTTACGAACTTCTGACTTCAGGGGATTAATGATTTTGCCTATTAGGCGGTCAATCGGCTTATAAATACTGCGAATCCATTGGGCGAGGGCATCCTCAGCTTTTTGATACGCTTTGCGCCGCTGCTGATACTCAGCGCTAATATCACTGGCCCGTTGAACCCTATACCCATTCCGCTGGGCATCGTAATGTTTACGAGACTTGGGGTCTCCTAGCACTTCATAGGCGGCATTAATTTTAGCGATATGGTCGTGATCGCCATGGCCGTTGGCCCGGCTATCGGGGTGGTGTTGTTTGGCTAAGCGATGGTATGCCCGTTTAATGTCAGCTTGGCTGGCCGATTCGTGCAGTTCTAGGGTTTTGTAGTGATTAGACGTCGCCATGGCCAGTTTGAAGTGCAGTCTTTATTTTATGGCTAAAAACTCAACCTTTAGCGGGTTGGCAAACCGGACAGTAATAAAAACGTCGACTGCTGGCAAAGTCTTTGACAATAGGTGTTTTGCACACACGGCACGGTCGATTGGCACGGCTAAACACCCAATGACGGTACTGGGATCGCTTTTGCCCCTCAGCTTTGAGCTGGTTGGCTAAGTCTAGATCATTGGTGATGCCACTGTAACGATAGGACTGATAGGGAATAGCAATGCTGGCTTCGGCTAGGGCTTCTAGTTGCTCGTCATTACAATCTATGGGGCGTAGCCGGGGATGAATGCGAGCAACATAGAGAATTTCACTGCGCAGATAATTGCCAATGCCCGCTAGGAAGTGCTGGTCCAGATATAAAGTGGTGAATTGACGGCGTTGATGCAGTTTTGAGGTGAGCAGTTCCAGTACATGAGCTGGCCGTAACTTAGGGCTGAGCACGTCTGGCCCCAGTTTGCTTAGAAACGGATGGGTGGGAATTTGTTCTGGGGTGAGCACCTCAATATCAGAGGCACTGTAGAGCAAGGCCGACTTTTTGGGGTTGTGAATGGCGAGTCGCAGCTGTCGTTTAGTAGTTGGATAGTTATAGGCATTACGAATCATCCAGACACCGTAAAGCTGGTTGTGGCTGTAGATGCTGAGGGCGTTATCAAAGTGAATCAAGAGGGCCTTACCACGGGTTTCAACCTGGCATACTTTTTGCCCGGTTAGGTCACTTTCATAGGGTTTGAGGTGTTCAAAAGCAAAGAATACCTCGCGGGTAGCTTTGGCTTTAACAGCCCGTTCAATTTTATCGGCGGCTTTTCGAATTTCGGGGCCTTCGGGCATTGGCGATATTTATTCTTTGTGCCAGAGTTTAATGGTTTTATCAGAGCTGGCGCTGGCCATAAATCGACCACAGGGGTGAATTGCGATCGCAGTCACCGAATTTCCATGGTCTAAAAACGTCTCCACCAGTTCTCCGGTTTTAGCATCCCAAACCTTGATGCTGCTATCTCCGCCAGCACTGACGACAGTCCGTTGATTGGGTGCGATCGCCACCGCATTGACCTCACGGGTATGGCCCTTCAGCGTGTGGATCAAATTGCCAGACCGCAAACTCCACAGCTTGATGCAACGATCCTTGCTTGCACTCGCAATCAAACGCCCATCGGCACTGATGACAACATCATTCACAGAATTCAAGTGACCAGAAAGAACCCGAAAAACCTCACCAGTCCCCAGCTGCCAAAGACGAATTTTGTTATCAAAACCACCACTGACCACCAGTTCTTCATCGGGGGATATATCAACACAGCGAATCATCCCTGCATTGCCCGACAACACCTTGGCAAGCTTACCTTGCTCTAAATTCCACACCCCAACAGTACGGTCTTCGCTGCCACTAATCAATATGGAGCTTCGCCGACCAATAGCCACTGAGGTCACATCGTGGCGGTGGCCCTTGAGAATGTGCAATAAGCTGCCTGTGCCCGCATTCCACAGACGAATGGTGTCATCATCGCTACAGCTGGCCAGGATCTGTCCACGAGGACTAAAAGCCAGCCCATTAATCCCCCGCACATGGCCAGTTAAAGACGTGATTAAGGTGCCCGTCTGTAGATCCCAAATATTAACGGTGTCATCCAATCCCCCACTGGCAAGCACCATAAATTTGGGGTTGAAGGCCACCGTTGAAACCCATGAATTGTGTCCTTCCAGGGTATGGGTGCAAACCCAATGCGACGGACCACTCCGCGGGCCAGACGTCTGCGATTTAGTCGGTATTCCAGAAGAGATGCGGCTCTTAGACGATCCCAAAGAACCGGTAGAAGGCCGACCCAGGCTCATGGGGCCTGAGGGAATACCTGAAACCGGGCCAGATTGGCCCTTAGACACAGGCCTAGATTGTCCTTTAGAGACCGGACCCGAACGTCTACCTGACACCGGCCTGGATTGTCCTCGAGAAACAGGCCCAGATTTTTGTCCTGACATGGGACGAGACTGTCCCATCGAAACTGGCCCAGAACGCCGTCTGCCCGGTACTGCACCTGATCTAGGCTGGCCCGATTTAGGCTGGCCCGATTTAGGCTGAGAAGTCGATCTCGATTGCGATATCGGCCCAGATTGTGCCTTAGAGATCGGTCTATTGCCAGACTGTCTAGGGGGCGGAGCGGTGGGGGGATGCTCTGCTCTAAACTCTGGGCTGAGTTCTTGGTTAATTAGCTGTTCGTTAAGATTGCGGCTGACATCTTGGCCAGTGCTAATGGCATCCGACAGCAGGCTACCCGTATCAGCGGGTCGTTGCCGAGTCCAACCTGGCACTGACCGGTGATAGGCTGGCAACGCCTCCAACTCTTGTAAAACTTCTGCAGCAGATCGGTAACGCTCATTAATAAAATCCTTGAGCATCCGATCGAGAATGGCTGCCAGTTCAGGGGTAACAGACCGACCTGATCCTATTAAATGTTCTTGCCACAGCCAGCGGCCTTCGAGGGGGCTATAGAGCTTTTCAGGCTTACGCCCAGTCATTAGGCAAATGCAGGTTGCTCCCAGGCTATAGAGATCGCTAGATGGATAGGCCTCACCACTGCGTAGTTGCTCAATGGGGGAATAGCCCTCAGTGCCGATGCGAGTCCCCGTATGATCTTTATCATTGGAGAGTGAAACTTCTAGCTGCTTAGCAATACCAAAATCAATCAGAACTGGTTTGTTATCTTTCTGACGGGAGATAATGTTGGTCGGATTAATATCCCGATGCACAACATTACGATCATGGATAAACTGCAGCACTGGTAGCAGGTAGTTCAATAACCTACGAACCTTGGCCTCATCAAACGGTCCTTCCTTTTTTACCTCTTGCAGTAAGGTATTCCCTTCAATGATCTGCTGTACCAGGTAAAAATTTCCCTGCTGTTCAAAATAGGCAAGCAGGGACGGGATCTGTGGATGCTCCCCCAATTCGTTCAAACGGACAGCTTCCTGATTAAACAAAGTGAGAGCTTTGTCAAAGGTTTTATTACTGGATTGACGTGCGAACTGCTTAATGACACAGCGCGTATTCAGGCGATCAATGTCTTCCGCCAAATAAGTTTTCCCAAACCCCCCTTGTCCCAAGGGTTTTATCGGTCGATAGCGATTACGAAGTAACTCTGTGAGAGGGCTGCCACAAGACTGACACACAGTGACCCCATCAGGGTTTACTGGCACCAAGCAATCAGGATTTAAACAGCAGATCATCTCAACAGGCAGGACGGCTAATGGTGACGCAAGCGGGAACGCTACTCTACTTTACCTATCAACCCATCTTTAGGGTGGCTGATTTTAGCAATGGCGTAGGTAATTTCCGAGGAGTAAGGAAATTATCCTTATCAGTCGTATCATTTCTTCATAAAAGCACTGCTTTGGGCACAAAAAGTCAGCCTTTGCCAATAATCAAAATTACAGTGACCCAGAATGCTATGCAGGCTGCTGATGAGTTATGACAGCTGAACCCTAATCCGTTAAAGGGTATCATTGGGACGTCTCAGATATAGCCTTTATAACAACGTCTATTGCATATGACTGACTCCAGTACTTCAGGGATACAACGTATTTTGGTGTTGGGTGGCACAGGAAGCATTGGACGTGCCGCAGTCGCTGCATTGGTAAAGCGCGGTCACGAAGTCGTCTGTATTGCTAGAGCAAAAGCTGGTAGCGGTGGTCGATTAACACAAGAGAAAACCACTCGCCTTTTGCAAGGTGCCGAGGTCCTCTTCGGTGACGTTACAAATACTACGTTTCTGGCTGAACACGTTTTCCGAGAACAACAGTTTGATGCAGTGCTGTCATGCTTGGCATCGCGGACGGGAGAGCCGAAAGATGCCTGGGCTATTGACTATCAGGCCCATGCAGACGTTCTATCCTTGGCGAAAGAATCCGGAGTGACGCAGATGATACTATTATCTGCAATTTGTGTGCAAAAGCCACGGCTTGTATTTCAGCATGCCAAGCTTAAGTTTGAACAAGAGTTAATAGAATCGGGGTTGACCTATTCTATTGTTCGACCGACTGCATACTTTAAATCACTGGTCGGACAGGTAGATCGGGTAAAAAAG
Organism: Adonisia turfae CCMR0081; assembly: GCF_011009555.1. Taxonomy (GTDB): domain Bacteria; phylum Cyanobacteriota; class Cyanobacteriia; order Phormidesmidales; family Phormidesmidaceae; genus Leptothoe; species Leptothoe turfae. Next base: position 5,322,752 of record NZ_QXHD01000004.1, read on the forward strand.
GGAAAGTCTTTTTTGCTGTTTGGTGACGGCAAACTAACCGCTTGCAAGCCGATCAGCGATGCTGACTTAGCTGAGTATATGGCAGATTGTTTGGAAGACGTTTCACTACAGAACAAAGTGCTGCCTATCGGCGGACCGGGACCCGCAATTACGCTGTTGGATCAAGGGGAATATCTTTTCAAGATATTGGACCGCAAACCCAGCTTTAGGAGCGTACCAGCTTCGTTATTGAGCGGGGTGGCGGCGGTTTTGGAGGGTCTAGGTAAGGTTGTACCGCCGTTGGCTGCAAAGGCTGAGTTAGCACGGATCGGACATTACTATGCGACAGAATCGATGTTAGTGCTCAATCCTGAGACGGGGCTCTACGATGCTGATGCCACACCTGAGACAGGGAGCGATACGCTATTTGAGTATTTGCAGCGCCTTATTGACGGCAGCGAAACTGCTGATCGCGTCGATTACGACTTGTTTTAAGGCTCATTAGTTATTCGTTTTCAAGACCTTGTGTCAATTTAATGACAATAAGATTGAGATTGAGATTCAATTTAGGTTAGAGATTGTAGGAAAAGAAAGATTAGTTACCTACATTCTGTGTATATGGAAATCTTGCTAGTCGATGATGAGATAGAACTCACCGAACCGCTCGGTAGAGTACTGCGGCGTGAGGGATATAAGGTGCAAGTTGCCCATGATGGTGAAACTGGTTATGAGTTAGCAGCTAATAGCCAGTTTGACTTATTGATTCTGGATTGGATGATGCCAGGGTTGAGTGGGTTGGATATGTGTCGGCAGTTGAGAGAGCAACACTTGACCACCCCAGTTCTTTTTCTCACTGCAAAAGACACTCTAGATGATCGTGTAGACGGTCTTGATGCTGGGGCAGACGACTATTTAGTGAAACCTTTTGAACTGCGGGAGTTGTTGGCCAGGGTGCGGGCGTTGTTGCGTCGTCCCCCCATCCGCGAAGAGACTCAAATAACAACTTTACAGTATCAAGATTTAATTCTAGATAGTGCGAATCAAATTGCTAGACGGGGGGGGGAGATTCTGCCGGAACGTATCATTGAGCTATCCGAAAAAGAAGCTCAGATTCTGGGCTATCTAATGCAGTACCCTGATCAGCTACTGACCCATCAGCAGATTTACGATGCTGTCTGGGGCACCAGCGGTCAACCTAGCAGTAATGCCCTTGCGGCTCAGATGCGTTTGTTGCGCCGCAAGGTAGAACATTATGGTGAAGTGACCTTAATTCATACGGTCTATGGCAAAGGGTATCGATTTGGCTCTCCATCGGAGCCTGTATAACAGTATGCGATATTCGTTATCACGTTTGCTATGAAGCATATAACCAGTTCGCTTGTCGACTACGCAAGAGCGAATTGGCTAATGGCCTGGTCGAAGATAGATTTTGTTACTCCTAGTAAACGGGATAAATCACTCACAGTATAGCTATCGATTTGTTTTGTCAGTGTATTGTGCGAAAACTGGGCAAACTCCCACAGTTTTCCGTCTGTCACTATGCCGTAAACGGGTGTATCTGCACCGTTAATATGAGCTACCGCAATTAGTTGTGCCAGACATTGGCCCCAGCCTTGTTCAAAATCGTTTTTCTTCGCCTCTACAACTATGATAATTGGAGTTTCCAGCATGGTTTTACCCAATGGGGAGCGCTTGGAAACTAAATAGTCGGGAGTGCCGTTGAGTTTACCATCATAGGCAATTGATTTTTGTACCCAGAGGGAAGTGCGCTGATAGTAGTGCTTATAGACCTCTCGCAAAATTGGAAAGATAATGGCTTCACATCTTGCTGCTTCTGAAGCAAAAATATCAATATTTTTTTGATTGAAGTCAAATTCGTCTAAAAAAACTTGAGAAGGACTGTAATCAGCAGGTTCAATAAAATTAAGTTCTTCGTACCTTGTTTGATATTCAGTTTGTACTTGAGTGATGCTTTTGTAATCGCTAAAAGCCATGGCTAGATAAAGACATCAAGTCGTTAAACCGTCGCTGTATGCCCTTATTCTAGCTAAGTGCTTAAATCCCATTATCAGTGTTGCAGCAGCTGAATGTCGTTGTAACGTAAGCGTCCCATAGCTTATTTAGCTGCGGGCATGCCTTCGCCATGATTCATGTCACCGTGATCCATGCCACTGTGGTCCATCATCAATTCCATGCTGGTGGGACCAGATGCTTTGAGCCCCATGGATACTAGACCAGATGTTAGTAGCCCCATGGTGACAAGGCCGGTCGACAGTACCCCCATGGAGATGATGCCGATGGAAATAATACCGTGGGAAATGACGCCAATAGAGATAACGCCATGGGCAGAAATTCCGACTGCAACGATGCCATGAGCACCGATCCCCATGGAGAAAAGCTTTCTTTTCTTGCGCGGGGTTACAGGTTCTGTAGTGGGGGTGCTGTCTATCACAGGTCGATGCATAGAGTTAACCCAGCGATATTAGTGCCCTAGACAAGAATATGTCAAAAGACAGCCTGTCATAGAAGCGCAGCTTACCCCTTCAGTATCAACCTTTAACGCCGCTGCTAGCCTCGCTAGGGACAATGTAACGCTGCATAATCACAAAAAAGAGCAGGATTGGGGCAGTGGCAATGACGGAACCAGCCGCAATTAAGCGCCAATCTAGGGAGAAGCTGCCGGCTAATCGGGCAACTCCCAAGGGGAGGGTGTAATATTCAGGTCGATTGAGCACAAGTAGCGGCCACAGGAAATCGCCCCAGGAGCCAATAAAGACGAAAATGGCTAAGGTTACCAGGGCGGGACGCACAGACGGAATCATAATGTGCCACCAGATGCCGAGCTCTGAGCACCCATCAATGCGGGAGGCTTCTTCAAGTTCTTTGGGCACGTTCTGAAACGCCTGACGCATCAGGAAAATGCCAAACGCAGAGGCAATGGCTGGAAAAATCACGCCCAGATAGCTATTGGTGAGGCCCAGTTGTACGGTGAGAATGTACAGCGGAATCATCACAATTTGGAACGGGATGAGAATAGTGGCAACTATCAGTGAGAATATCAGCTCTCGCCCGCGAAAGTTTAGCCTGGCTAAGGGATAGGCTGCTAGGGAACAGAACAGTAAGTTCAAAACCACTGTAATGGTCGCAATCAGAGTGCTGTTAAAGAAGTAGCGGCCAAAGGGATTGGTCTGCCATACGTTGACAAAATTTCTAAAGGTCGGCTCTTGGGGGATAAACCGAGGTGGGAATTCGAAAATGTTTTCGGTACCTGATTTGAAAGCGGTGCTGATCAGCCAGAGGAGGGGCAGCAGCATTGCGATCGCAATTCCCCCCAAAAGCGCATAAATCAAGACAACTTCCCACCAACGCTTTTGCTTTAGCACGGTCTATCCCCTTAGCCAAACGAGCGTTTTTGCATGAGCCAAAACCCAGCAAAAGACTCCGAGTCAGGATTATCTTGCACCGCCACAAAATGCACCTGATTCGCCTCCTCCTTAGCAGCCATGAACCTCTCAGCTTCCTGCTTCAGTTCAGGCCGATTCAGACTGGCCATAATCCAAGTGTCATTGCTGCCAGTTTCTAGCAACAGCTGGGATATCTGACCGATTTGCACATCCAAATAAGCCATCTCCAACCCTGACATCCAGCCCGCTAATGGCAGGGCTCGTTCTGAAAAAATCAGGATGCCAGGCACCATGGTATCAGGACCAATCCCAGCCAGTTCCAGGGGAAACGCCTCACCAAAGCCAATCTCCCACTCTGGCATATCGGCAAATTCCTTCGCTGGCAGGCTGACCATGGCCCAGCGCTGCCCTATTAAGGCATCAGGTAAAGGTCGAGCAACTTCCACAGGTTGCACTGTCGCAGGTGATTTCCCCTCCTGGTAGCCAGGTTGCTGGGGATAAAAATTTTCCTGCCGGTCTTCAAGCCAGGTCTGTAGAGTCAAGGTACGACGACTGAGACGAGCCGAAACACCCAGTTCATCACAGGCACGCTTGATCATATTCTGCATCTGATAGCGAAAGAAGCGAATCTGTGTGGGAGATTCTCCTGATTTTTCAATGGCTTCCTCTATCGCCTGTTGTAACTCAATGGAGTTAACCTGCTTGTTCGAAAGGAATTTACTGTAGCGAATCCTAGAGCTATCAGCAACGGATTGTGCCCCATCACAGAGAAGCACTTCCCATCGTTTTTTTTGATTGTCATCTAAGACCGGGCGCGAGTAAAAATCCAGTTCCCATACGCTACCCATTAACCGTCTTGCTCCGCCAGTAGTTTGCCTGGATCTGCAGCTCGTTCAGGAGCTTCAGCCATTAGTTTATCAGCCTCTTTAAGAATCTCGCCAGGATACTTTTCTAACACCTTGGTGGAAAGGCTGATACGACCTCTCTCTTCATCCAGGTTCAGTACCACCGCCTTAACCGGCTGTCCTACTTCAAAGACATCGCCAATGGAGGGCACAAAACTCTTGCTGATTTGCTTAACATGGAGCAGACCTCGCACACCATCAAAATCAACAAACACACCAAAGGGTTTAATGGAACCGACTTTGCCATCGATCAGCTGACCTGGATTGAGTTGACCTAAAGCAGTGGTGCGAGCCGCATTACGGCCTGAGAGCACCAGCTTATTATTTTCTTCGTTAACTTCTAGAAATGCGACAGAAATTGTGTGCCCTACCAATGTGGTCAGATCCTCAGGAGGGTTCACCAGATGAGAGCGAGGGACAAAACCACGCAATCCTTCCACATCTGCGATCACGCCCCCCTTATTCGTGCCGGTAACAATGACATCAAGGATGTCTTTATTAGCTTCACGTTCTACCAGGTGGGCCCAAACTTCCTTAATTTCTAATTTACGAATGGACAGAATTACCTGACCGTTGGCATCCTGATCACGCACAATCAAAAACTGCCGTTCACTGCCAATGGGCACTGCTTCTTCGAGAGTGACGCTAGAGCTAACGGAGGCTTCACGGGCGGGAAGGAAGGCTGCTGCTTTACCACCAATGTCTATATAAGCACCATCGTCAGTATGGCTATCCACTTTGCCCGTAACAACTGCTCCCTTTTGGAAGTTAAAGTCATGTTGATCAAGGGCCTTGAGAAAATCGTCAGCAGAAAAGGTCAACGGTCTATGGCCTGTCAGGACAGGCTCCCATAAAAAAAGTCAGTTTTTCAAGTGTAAGCTAATTTTCGCGTACCGAAATCTTAATTTTTAGGTGTGGTAAGACGTAGGCTGGGTACAGCCATTTGGTTTGCCCTTTAAGCAACTATAGAAAACGTTAAAACCCAACAAACCCAACTCTTAATAAAAGAACACCGTAATCAACCCATCGTCTCGGCAAATAATGCCTTTACCTTTTCCCAAGCATCGGCGGCAGCATCGGGATTGTAGCTACCGCGCCGATCGCAGAAAAATCCGTGGGCGGCACCTTCGTATTCAAAAATTTCATGGTCGATATTGGCCGCTTGTAGAGCTGAACGTATTTGCTCAACTGCTTCAGCCGGAATAGAGCCATCTTCGCTGCCAAAGAAGCAGTAAAGGGTGCCGGTAATGTGTGGGGTGCGATCTAAAGCAACAGGGCCAGGGCCAAAGGCCGTGTCGGGAATACCCGCGCCATAGAAGGATGCGATCGCATCCGTATCCCTTAGAGTGGCTGCCAAATAGGCCACATGGCCACCAAAGCAAAAGCCAATACAGCCAACACCACCATCTTTTACCTGGGGCAGGGTCTTGGAGTAGTTGATAGTGGCTTGGATATCGCTAAGTAGTTCATCAGCTTTGGTTTGCACCTTATATTGACGGCCCACTTGAATATCTTCAGGCATATACCCAGTTTCAAAGCCAGGGGCCTGTCGATGGTACAGCGCGGGGGCGAGGGCGACATACCCTTCTCTGGCGATCCGTTCGGTCACATCGCGAATGTGGCTATTGACTCCAAAAATTTCCTGTAGGACAACGACTGCGCCAAAAGGACCATCACCGTCGGGCATGGCGACATAGACCGGGAGAGTCATATCATCGCTTTTGACCTCAATGGTTCGAGTCTCAATCGTTGGAGTGGTCATGGTTCCATTGCTCTAGTTTATCGCTCCTATTCTGCCGCCCCATGGCCTCTTTGTCCCTTGCACATCTGTAAACGGTATCTGAGGGGATGGCAGTGAAGCATGCCATCAATATTCGGGTTCCCAACCACAAGTCAGACCAACGATCATGTATTAAGCAGCGCCTCGACTGTGAACTTTTGTTTCCTATGACAGTTAAATGACAATTGTCACATCTCAAAACCCGGTTTCGCGAGTAACCTCTATGTAATGTTGGGTAGCCTGGTTGTGGTTGGAGCTATTTCTAGGTACCAAACCGCATAAATTTTCTTACTAGACGGCAACTGAGCGCGATCTATGGTGCAATTTCACATTCAGACTGATAGCGAAATTCCAGCTTCTACCCAGCTCTACGATCAGATTTGGTTTGCGATCGCATCCCGCCAATATCCACCTGGATATCGGTTGCCCAGTACTCGTCAGTTGGCCATGCAGACAGGGCTACACCGCAATACCATCAGTAAGGTATATCGCCAGCTGGAGGAAGCCGGAGTCGTTGAAGCCCAGCCCGGCTCTGGTATCTATGTGCGCACCCAGGGCAGCGTAGAAATTGACAAGCCCCGGTCACCGCTACTGGCCCAGTTCCCGAAGGCCCAGGAACTGGTAGAAAGCAGTTTGGATGAATTGCTGCGTCAGGGTTGCTCTTTGCATCAGGCCCGCGAGCTATTCTTGGGAGAAATTGACTGGCGGCTACGCTGTAGTGCCCGAGTGTTGGTCACCACACCCCGTCAGGATATTGGTGCAGGTGAGCTAATGGTGCGCGAACTGGAGCAGGCACTACGAATTCCCGTACAGCTAGTGCCCCTGGAAGAACTGGAGGATGTGCTGTCCCAAACACGTTCCGGGACCGTTGTGACCAGCCGCTACTTTATTAATGAAGCAGAAGCGATAGCAGCACCGAAGTCTGTGCGGGTGATCCCCATCGATATTTACGACTATGCCGAAGAGCTAGGCCAGCTGAAGGATCTCCCGAAAGACACTTGTCTGGGACTAGTCAGTCTCAGTTCAGGGATTCTCCGAGCCGCTGAGGTACTCTCCTACAGTTTGCGTGGCGATGAGATTCTGGTAATGACAGCACAAACCGAAGATGAACAAAAACTCTCGGCGGTTGTGCGCAGTGCCCAAACCATCGCTGCCCTAGACAAAGCCAGCTTCCCAGCCATTAAAGAAGCCTTGCAAGCAGCTCGAGAAGACATCATCCGCCCACCAAAAGTGTTCTGCTGTGAAAACTATATCGGTGAGAAATCCATCGAAGTGTTAAAGCGAGAATTGGGCCTGGATTAATTAGACGTCCCAGTCAAGTTGGCAGCGTCTACAGCATCAGATGTCTGTAGCTGAAGTAAAGCCACTTGCTCTTCTTGGGGTTGAGCATTTAGAAATAAAGACTCAATAATGCCTGCCTGTTTCTTAAATATTGCCCGTTCATGAGGTAGGAGCTGTTCTAGGATTGTTTTGATAATTGTTTGTACCCCAAAGTTAACCAGCTCCCATTGAACATCAGTTAATGAGAACACCTGTAGGCATAGCGGCAAGAGTTGTTTCTCGATCACCGATGAACTATCCTCCAAAACACATAGCCAAATGTAGGCCTGAAACATATTTAGATCACGTAGGCTAGAGGCTTGAACAGCCGCAGATTGAATTCTGCCTTGACTACTAATGTGTTTAGGGAAAGTTTGTAGCGCCTGCTGATAGGTATATGCCGAGATTGAGCTTATCTGCGGCATCATTTTTCTTGCTACAGCGAGTGACTGCGTCATATTGGATGTGGATGGAACGATTGAACAGATGCGTTGCCATGGCATACACATCAACTCGTCTAAGACATGTAGGTAGGGAACTAACCAAGTGCAATCATAGGGCGTGAGATGACTTAAAATGCGTTTTCGGGTCAGATGTAGTTGGGTTGTCATAAACCCAACTAGATGATGATTGACAGATGAAAAATAGACAGCTTTGAGTTCGCGTAATAGAGGACCCACCGTCAGCATCAAGCTTGCAAAGTGGGGAATGACTAGGTCTACGGCCTCTAACCGCCTCTCCTCTGAGTCAATCACATGTATATAGTCAACAACAGGTGAAAAGATAAAAGATTTTTCGTAGGAGTCAATTAATACTGCATAAATTTGCTTGATTTTAAGGCTGAGTTCCTGTAATTCCCAAATATCAGGAACCGGCGAAAGTTTTTTTGATAGAAGTTGTTGTGTGTCTACAGCTGCTAGAGCACAGTCCGATTCTAAATGATGATTAATATTAAAAGAGGTAGCTTGGCGTGCTTCATCGGTGATTGATGACCGCAGACGCTGCTCAACATGATTTCTAACGTGATGAGAAATCTTATCGAACTCTGGTAGGTACCGGGCAATCCATATCTTCAGTAGTTCATTGTTGATGTCAGCTCCTGCAGCTTTAACGCGCTTGAACTCATACATGCTGAAGAAAATTTAATGTGCTAATTATGATCTACGCTGCGATACATTGCTTTTCTAAAATGTTTAGCACCTATCCTCTCAGCGTAGATCTAAGGTTTTATAAAGTTGCTGGCGCAACTAAACTACATCCGTAAATTCTTTTCAATCTGGCGTAGTTTAATCCGAGCTAGACCTAAATTAGCCTTCTCTCGATCCAGCACGAGGTAAAAGAAGACACCTTCGGCTAAATCGCATATACGCAGCAAATGATATTGGTTTGCAAGAGTAATTAGGATGTCTTCAATGGGTGATGTAATCCCTAGCCCTTCACGAGCTCTGTTTTTAGCCTTAATCACTTCGGCGTTAAGAGCGACGGCTTGTTCTAACTTGACAGAAGAGAAAGCTTGTTCATTCCGACTAGCCTGTCCCAATGAAAAACCTGTACTCCAATCTCCAATAGCGGCTCCGATAGTGCCGTCGATATTTAGAGCACTTTGAATAGATTCTTTAATATTGTCCATATACGGTGAATAACCTCAATAATGATTGTTCAAGTTACAGATGGGATATGCGTGAGTTCTAATAAATTAAATTACTGCAACAACTTTCGAGAGGCCACAGTTATTCTGATTGTTAGAACAAAGAGATTTAGATTTTGCACAGTAAATGCACCGATTGCTGCCATTTCTCGATAAATATCGTTCTCTCGCCGTATGTCCAATGACATAATCTAGCTTACATATTGAGAATTATCTATCTTTTATCAGCTTGTCAGTTTGCTAGAAAGCAAGCAATATTCTAAGAGTCATCTTATTTGTGTCTTAACATATGGACATCATGATTTAAAGTTTAAGCTAGTTACATGATAAAAAACCTGTTTTTAAGGCCCAAAACCCTTTCATGAGAGAAGCTTCAGAATCAAATGAGATCTTTCCCATGAATCTCATGAACAATACAATTTGGCATTTTTACCTGGCTTTCTGACTGGGTAAAGGTTGATGCTAATCGACAGATTGATAAGGAATAACGCTGGGATGTCTAATCGCAGGGAACGATTTAACTAACGATGCAGAACAAGCTAATGCTAAGGGCAGGAACCTTTCCCTGATAGCCAAATCTAACAGAACTCTGTGAGCTCAACGATTGTAGTTCATGCGTGCTTTGCTAACGATGGCTGTACTGTATTCATGCCTACCCAGTTGGGCTCTCCTAATGCTCTATGCTCGGTGGAGGCAGTCACGAGTCGTGATTCGATGCCTGCCCAAATTTGAGGCGATACTCTGACAGCCATTTGCTTGCACCGTACCATCAGCTCACAGATGTAAAAGTAATCAGCCAGTGCTTGGGCATCCGTCGGTGATAAATGCCAATCATCGGGAGAAATACCTAGGCTACTAAACCATAGCTTGAGAACTCTGGCTTGAAATATCTGTTTTTGATACTCAGACGTTTCTTGGGTAGGAATGCTGGATTTAAGTGTTTGCAACCCTTTAAGTAGGTCTAAGCAATTGACAGAGGTGAAGATATTAAGGCGAGCAAAGCGTTTAGCGAGGGTAATACCCCGTGCGATCGCACGGGTAATATCTAGATCAGACTTATGAACACGGGTAAGGGCATGGTTAAGGGTTAGCGTCCGTGCCAGATTCATCTCAATTATGCGAGCATGGTCTGGATCAAGGACCAAGGCTAAGGCGCGAGCCCGCTCAAGGATATGGGTGCGAGCCAGGTCACGATTGAGTTCGCGATTCAGGGCCAGAGCCAGGTAAATAGCGGCTACTCGTTTAGCCACAGGACGAAAGCTACCCAGGGAGTTATTGGTTGATGCAGCTGCCCACTGCCCCAGACGTTGCAGCTTGATAGAGTTAAGGCATTGGTTCGCCTTGTGTTCGAGAGCTTCTAACAAATGGTTTGCCCCTTGTTTACCGGTCAATAACCCTGGCGTTAACAACAACACTTCACGCCAGCGTCTATCGGTGGCATGGGCCGCAATCACACTATCCCAGTGGTGATTATCTGCCAAACATTGAGCCGTGAGATATTCTTGCAAAGTCAGATGAGAGAACGAATAAGCATCTTCAGCACGCTCTACTAAAATACCTTGCTGCACCTCAATGGCTTGTAAGACAGCTTCCCCATCTAGAATTTTGGGTACATTTAGATTGCTAGCCAAAAAGTCTTTAATTTGAGCTGTTAGCTCTCGCCGCGAGAAAAATAAACGATTGGACTCAAAGCCAGCAAAGGCAATTTCAGATAACAGTCCTTCTTCCAGCTCAATACTCAGACCTTCATAGATTTCATCGCGATTGATCCGCTTTTCTGCGGCCCATTCCTCTAAAAGGATACGTAATGCCCGTTGATACAGGCTGCTACGATTAGCAGGAAATCGCTGTGAGCGGTCGTAGACAAGGCATAGAAAGGTTAACAGTAGGGGAGTGTGGGCTAACTCTTTGGCAGCTCTATTTTTCTCTTCTTGTAATGTCTCCCAGCATCTTTGGCTGGTGCCACGTTCTGCATCTTGTGCACTACTAAACCAATTTTTAATAAATTGCTCGATTTGTTCATTGTCAAAATCGGCCATACCCACATCACTAAACCGAGTAAAACCACCGTGGTAGGCTGCGGTTCGGCACGACCCTATAAATCGGTTTTGATCATAGCGATCAACAAAATTCTGGATAGTGCAGATAACATTATCGAGATTTGCAGTGGGCACCTCATCCAGACCGTCCAATAAAATCAGCAATTTCCCCTGTCTTAGGGCCTGTTGAACAAATTCATTAGGGGCAGGAAAACCACAGTGACGAAACTCCTCGGAGATCAGCATTTCAATGTCAATGTTATCGGTCTCAAAGCGTTTCAGTTCCAGTAACACAGGAATCTTTCGATGGTGATATGCGACGTGTCCGTGATGAAATGTTCGTAATGCTTCCAGACCTAACTTACGCAGGAATGTTGATTTGCCTGCTCCGGGTGCACCTAAAACCATCAGATATTGTTTTTCGTTAGCCACATCAATACCCGAACGTTTTTCATTACTGTTACGTCGGCCAATGGAGCTACGAAATCGAGTTTTTCGATACTGTTGTTCTAATGCCTGAGGAGATTCAAACCCTAGAACATCATCTTCATCAAGAAATTTTACGCCTGTGTAAACCTTTGCAAGGTCTACGGGTTCGCGCATTCCTAACACTTTTAGCTGGCAGTGACGCTGCCTGTAGGTATGAACATATTTCCTTGATGCATTAAAGAATAGGTTGCGTATTTCAGCAACAGCCTGACTGCCGACTTTCGGCAAAAGATTAAATGCAAAGCTGGCAATGCCGTCCGCGACTGGTTCCGCCAGCAGTTCTAAACCGGTCATATTCGTTGATTGTTACGCCATGAACCATTGTGCCAATGTTCTGCATTCTCGGGGAGAGGGGGAAGTGACCTGGTTATCTACGCTCAGGGGGTAAGACACTTGGTGTTAAGTCGATAGTGTAGGGCTCGTAGACAAGATAGAAGATCCTCGCATACTCAGAAAGTATAGATTGCATTATTCTTCGCTTACTTTGTACGTAGGTGATTCTAATTAGTTACAGATGTCAAGACCCCTTCCGTCCCCATTTTTTGGGAAGACTAGCTCCGAAGCCCTCCAAGATTGGGAGTTTTGAGAGTAACTTCTAGAGGTTAAACAGCTTGTATATATTTTAAAAGAATTGAACTGAGCTCCTTAATTGGAAAATAAAACCTCTGATAATTTTGTTTTTAGGATTGATGATTTTATTGTTATGAATATTGAGTGTAAGGCTATCAACAATCTCATTGGGTAAATGGTAACAACTGGATAGTGTTGCAATTTAAGATCACCTTGCGGAAAAATCCCATCTCACCGGGGATCACTAGACAAGTAAATTCTGAAAATCGTATGCAACGACTAGCAAAGATCGGGCAGCGACTGCTGCCATGGTTACTGACTGCACTCATTCTGATGACCGTAGGCGGTTTACCCGCGTTGGCTCAAGGGGCCTCTACACCACCACGCATCATAACCGTAACCGGTCATGGCCATCACACAGCACCGACTACCCTAGCAGAAATCACCTTAGGAATATCTGATAAAGGCGATAGTGCAAAAGCGACCTACACGCAGCTAGCAAAGCGCACGTCTGCGATCGCAAAAACCTTGAAAGCCCGCAAAGTCGACAATATTAAGACATCTAATGTTCATCTTGACCTCAAATATGGTCGTGATGGCAAACCGCAAAAAGATGAGTATGAGGCCTATAGAAACATAGAATTTCAGGTACCTGCCGACGAAATTGGGGTGTTGGATAATGCGATCGCACTCAACATAGACCGTATTCAAAACATTCGCTATCTAGCGAACGAGAAAGACCTCCTAGCCGCCCGCGATCAAGCCCTAGAAAAAGCAATTACCGATGCCCAAGCCCAAGCTAAAGTAGCCCTCGACCAGCTGGGCTTTAGCCTTGAAGATGTAGTCGATATCCAGGTGAACGATGCCATCACCCAAGCACCGGGAGTTGATGCTGTTCCTAAAGGTGATGGCTATGCCAGCGGTAGTTGGTCTGCTGCTAGCAGCCTGGCCGTAGAAGATGGGGCGCAGGCTGTGGATGTGCAAGTGACATTGAAGGTGCAGTATTAGAGACTGCTGGGCACTCCCCATTTCCCACACCCTAAATTACTAGGGACCTCACTGTTGCTGTTGCTGTTTCCAGGTGTCAGTTAGTAAGCCAGAATAGCCCCAGTCTTCTTCTTTAATTTCCTGGATGACGATGTGAATGTGCTCGGGGTTTTTCCCTAGCACACGTACTAAAGAATCAGTCACATCCTTGACTAGCGCTGCTTTCTGAGCTCGTGTTGCCCCAGCTGTAATCTGAATATTGACATATGGCATAGCGATAGTTGAGGAGTAATATAGGGGCGAAGGGTGCTGTGTCTATTGTATGTTTTCCCACTGGATTGATGACCGGCTACAGTTGCGATCGCTCCAGCTAACCGATGCTAATGAGCTTTTTGCACTCACCGATGCAAACCGCGACTATCTGCGTCGGTGGTTGCCATGGCTAGATAGAACAACGACATCAGCTGATACCAGAAATTTTATTCGCAATGCGATAGAACAGTTTGGCGATACGGAAGGAGTTGTTGCAGCCATCTGTTACAACAATTGTATCGCAGGCATCATTGGTTACAATCACATTGATTGGGACAACCGCATTGGCCATATGGGCTACTGGCTAGCATCTTCTCATCAAGGCAAAGGGATAATGACCCGGTCCTGCCAGTATATGGTTGACTACTCATTTGCCACCCTCTATCTCAATCGCATTGTGATTTGTTGTGCCACTGGTAACAGACGCAGTCGAGCCATTCCTGAGAGATTGGGCTTTACCCATGAAGGCACTGCCTGCGAAGCAGAGTGGCTATATAATCGCTTTATTGATCATGAAGTTTATGCCATGTTGCGAAGCCACTGGCAACGTCACGAAGAGTTTTTATAGGCAATTACCAACAGAGAACAAAGAATTGTTGATGCTGTTGTTGCTTAACGATTGTTAGTTACTGGATAAAGCTCTAAACCATAGCGATAAAGAGCAACGGGGCGATCCATTGCCTTAAAGTAATCCGGATCTTGGGGTGATAAATATATGGCCGTCATCTGGTCGGCCACAATATGGTCTTCTTGGTAATGATAGGCCGTTGTGTTTTCCACTTCGTTTAAGTACACCGTTGGTCGGCCACCCCGAAAAAACTGTTGAAAGACTTCAGTGGTGATAAACGTATGGTTGTCAGGCTGTTCTACTGCTCGTCCGGTCACTGTAGACACCAGCTGCTGATTGTCCTTTAAGAAGGTAATTTGACGATTGGGATCTTCAGGATCAACATTAACAGCTTTAACCCAATCATCTCCTAAATATGCTTTGGCCAGACTCATGCCATTAAAAGCGCGATCTGACACCACACCTTCTGTCGTTTTTAATGGCCTATCGAGAAATTTACCCTGGGCAACCCGTGTCTTTTGAAAGTGAATATCCGCTTCAATGGGCATATCCAAAAACTGACGATTCCCTTCAAATCCTGGTGTAATCACCTCTGGGGCGACTGGTGCTGCCATGGTCAAAAGCGTTGAGGTCATCCGCCATGAACCGTCCATCCAAGCTGGGTAGACCAGGTCTCCTGCTGATGGCTGTACAGGTGGTTTGGTGGACCAATGGGGAAACGCCGAGACTCGCTCAGCCAGGGGGGTGGCCATGGCTTCACCGCTACACAGCAGCCATACTAAAAATAGCAGTGTGAACCAGACGAGTTTGCGCCGTAGCCGCAGTCGTTGTCGCTGTCGCAGCAGCTTCAGAAAAAAACGATGCATGATTGGGTTGATGACCATAGCACCAGTTTAGTCCTATTAATAGCTGGGAAGGCTGAAAGAATCAGCTGATGCAGTCATCAGATGACTGCATCAGGAGTAATTCTAAATTATCGACAGTGATTGGAAAAAGCCACTGTAGCCTTTAGATACGGGCCTTGATGATGAGCCATGGTTAACTGATGGATAATCAAATTTTGCTCAAAGAAGCGCTAACGGATGAGCTGGGTGTGCTCTACACAAATATTACTCAGCTGACTGATGTAAAGTCCTTGCCAGAGGACGATTTACAACTACTACGTGGGCTAGTCTCGGTATTGCAGTTTGCAACTCAGCAAATGACGCAGCAGCAGGCTTCGGGTGGCAAGCTAACGGCAGATGTCACTGCGCTAAGGGATAAAGTAGCCCAGCTACAGCAGGAAAATGCTGCCTATCAGAAACAACTGCGGTGGATTCAGGATCAGCTGGCGCTATCACGGACGGCCACTGGTAAAATGCGGCTAAAAGCCACCCTGAAACAAACGCTGGATATTGCGGTGGTGATTTCTGAGGCCAGTAGTGGCAGTATTTTCTTGTTGGATGACGCCAAGGTGGTGACAGAATGTATTCTGACTCGCTCGGGCACCACAGAAAAGGAACGCCATAATCTGGTGGGGCAAGTTTTGGAGAAAGGCTTGGCCGGTTGGGTTGTGGAACATCGTAAATTGGAGACGATTGCCGATACCCGTCTAGATAGTCGTTGGATTAGCTTGCCCGATCAGCCTTACAAAGTATGTTCAGCGATGTGTGCACCGGTAGTTAGTGGCAATCGCATTTTAGGGATTATGACCCTAACCCATTCTGAGCCCAGGCATTTCCAACCACCGATTCCAAATCTGATCGGAGCCATGACCGATCAGATTGCTTTAGTGTTAGAAAATGCCAAATTACACAGCATCAATCGTAAGCTCAATGGTCGCCTGAGTCACTTTAAAGACTTTTGCCATCAGCTTTTAACCACTGAGGTTGTGGGGGCCATGTTAGTACAAAACAAAAAGATTGTTCAAATTAATCAGCAAGCGGCCAATCTGTTAGGGCAAAGGCCAGATGCTCTCATCCACCTACCGTCTATCACTAGCTTGATTGCCTATGAAGATCTAGCCCGAGTCTGTGACGCACTGCGTCAGTGTTATACCCACCGAAATCAGCCGATGCCCCTTGATTTTGGTATTACCCATAAAAATGGCCAGGTAATTGCGATCGCAGCCCAAGCCATAGCCTTTGAGTTTGAGGAGCAACCAGCTGTACTATTGCTGCTAAATCAGGCAGATTGAGTCATCGACTCTTCACTCCCCCTTTTATCTACAATATACTCAGCTTTTTCCCATACTCTTGTGCCCACTCCCCCCAGCCGTCCAACCACCATTAAATTCCTCAAAAGCCCCACGTCCCAGGCATGGATTGAGCAAGCTTTAGCCAATTTAGATGAGGTGATGCTGGACCATTCCCACTGCGAGCGTAAAGCTGCCGGAATTGCCATCAAGCTGATGTTTTTGTACCCCGGCGATGGGGCATTGGTGGCGGCGCTAACGGATATTGCCCAGGAGGAGCTCAGCCATTTCAAACAGGTCAACCAGTGGCTAGAGCGTCGAGGTGTGTCCCTACGGCCTCTAGCAGCAGGCCCTTACGGTTCTAAGCTGCGCAAGCATGTGCGCCCCAATGATCCTGAACGCAAGCTGGACCTGTTACTGGTTTCAGCCTTAATCGAAGCCCGCAGCCATGAACGCCTGGGTCTGTTGGGAGAACATTGCCCCGATCCAGACCTGGCCAAGTTCTACCGCAGCCTGATGGCATCCGAAGCCCGACACTACGGTGCTTACTGGGTACTAGCCACCAATGAATTTGGCTCTGATGTGGTCACACCCCGATTAGAAGAATTAGCGGTCGCCGAGAGCGAGATTTTGGCAACGCTGCATCCAGCCCCTAGGGTTCATAGTTGATAGGGAAATAGAAACTATGCCCATGCCCCTATAACTATCCCTCCCATCCCTATGCACACCACCTTCAAATCCTTTCTCATCCGCGACTGGCAACCGGCTGACCGAGCAGCCGCAACTGACCTGGTTGGCCAAGTTTTAACTGACTACGGTCTTCAGTGGGAACCGGAGGGCGCGGATATCGATGTGGTGCAGGTGGAAACACACTACCAGCATGGTGAATTTTGGGTAGTAGAGCAGGCGGGGGAAGTGGTCGGTACCGCAGCTTACCTGCCGATTGAGCGGGGTGAGCAGGCGGTAGAGATTCGTAAAATGTATTTGCTGCCGATGGCCCGTGGTCAGGGATTAGGGCGATTTTTACTAGGTCAGCTAGAAGCGACCATTGCAGCCCGTGGTTTCAAAGAAATCTGGCTAGAAACAGCCACGGTTCTCAAAGAGGCTGTTCGTATGTACGACAGATCAGGATATCTGCCGGAAACGGGTGTGGAAACAACCCGCTGTGACAAGGTTTATAAAAAACGTATCGTGCCGTAGGGGCTGCCCTCGTGGGTGCCCTTCAATATGCATTGCAATCAGTCAGAGTTTCCTATAAATCGATATAATCAGTCGGGCCAAATTTCATTGCCCATGTTTGGTCAGGGTCACGATCTTGCCCCCATTTTTGGGGTAGGTACAAGACCGTGAACCTATGTACATATATCCTAATTATCTACCTGCTTGTGATTGCAGTTTATCCCGGTAGCTTTGATCCAGTTACCTTGGGTCATCTCGATATCATTACCCGTAGCAGTGGTCTATATGATCATGTGATTGTGGTAGTGTCACGTAATCCGATGAAAAACCCGATGTTTTCTATCGAGGAAAGGCTGGGTCAGATTCGGCAGGCAACAGCGCATCTCACTAATGTAGAAATTGATAGTTTTGATGGTCTGACGGTAAATTACGCCCACAAACGTAATGCTAAAGTCTTGATTCGGGGTTTGCGTGTACTATCAGACTTTGAGAAAGAACTGCAAATGGCTCATACTAATAAGACCCTTGCAGATGATCTTGAAACTGTCTTTTTAGCGACGTCTACTGAATACGGCTTTTTAAGCAGTAGTCTAGTAAAAGAGATTGCAAGGTTTGGCGGAGCTATCGGTCATCTTGTTCCTGATCATGTTGCCCACGATATTCAGAAATGGTACGGCAAGAACCTCCCCTAAACGACCCCAGGCTGGTGAATGACCCCAGGCTGGTGAATGATCCTAGGTTAAATGGCCAAGCTGCCCAGGTTGATGATGTCCTGGCTCAGCAGCAGATTGGCAAGGCTGGGCCTGCGCCTATAGCAGGGTTTGATATTCAAGATGCCCTCAATCAAATTGAGGAGTCTGTACTGGATAGCCCTCGCCTCCCAGTCATGGGGCGCACCATGATCAATGAAGATGATCTGCTCGATCAGCTAGATGCTGTGCGGTTAAATCTGCCCAGCGCGTTTCAGGAAGCTCAGCAATTAGTAGAGCAGCGTGATGACATCCTCAGCGAGGCTGAGCGATACGCTCAGAGTATTGTGACGACTGCTGAAAAGCAGGCGGCCACGATTCTGAATGAAACGTCAATTTTGCGACAGGCTGAACAGCAGGCCCAGCAGTTGCGATTACAGGTGGAGCAGGAATGTGCGGCGTTGCGATCGCAAACCATGCTCGAAATAGAGCAACTGCAAACCCAAACAAAGCAAGAATGTGAAGATCTGCGCCAAAATGCGATCGCTGAATGCCATGCTATCCAGACAGATGCTGATACCTATGCCGATCAGGTATTACAGCGCATGGAAACCCAATTTAGTGAGATGCTTGGCGTGATCAGTAACGGTCGGCAGCAGCTCTACGAACGGCAGCAGCGAGCTCGACAGACAGCACCACCATCAATGCCAGCAGCGAGCGATGTTTCTCCCCCTAATCCCTTGAGTCGTCGTCCGGTCACCCAGCGACCGTCTTCTACTCAGCAATCCTATATCCAACCCCCTCAACAGCCGCCACCGCCGCGCTCCCCCCAGCAGCAGCCACCGACGCGCCCCCCCCAGCAGCCACCGCGTCCCCAGCAGCGCCCGCCCCGTAAGTTCTAACCCCCCATGATTGGCTATCTCAAAGGGAACTTGGCCGATATCCAACGGCTGACCAATGGTCGTGTGATTATTACCGTGGATGTCAATGGCATTGGCTATGAATTACAGGTCACGGCTCGAGTGATGGGTAATCTCCCCCCCATGGGCGACCCGGTGCAGATTTTTGCCCACTTACAAAATCGAGATGACCAGCCAGTACTATTTGGTTTTGGCTCGCGGGCCGAGCGAGATGTTTTTCGTTTGGCCATCAGCGTTAGTGGCATTGGCCCCCAAATGGGCATGGCCTTGCTCGATACCCTAAGCTTAAATGACTTAGTTCAAGCCGTTGTGGCTGGGAATGCCCGCATTTTGTCCCAAACCCCCGGTGTCGGCAAGAAAACGGCTGAGCGCATAATTTTAGAACTGAAAACTAAGTTAGCCGAGTGGCGGCAGCAGGCTGGGCTCATTACCGCTCCTACAGGAGGTCCAGTGTCCGTCGTCCAAGAGGATGTAGAAATGACGCTACTGGCTCTAGGCTACTCTAATAGTGAAATTACTAAAGCGTTGCAAGCCGTAGGGCAAAGTAAAACCCTCAGTAAAAACGCTGACACTGAAGCCTGGATTCGTGAAGCGATCACCTGGCTCAGTCAATAAAAACCTGTCAAAGGTTGTAACGAAAATATGAGACCTGTAATGATACCTGATAGCGTTATTAAACACACTTTTTGTATCAAATAACACCGTTATCTGTCCTTGATAGCAGAGCACCCTGTAGATACACAAGCAGGATAAGCAGGTTTAAAGTCATCAGCGCCAGGAGTTTATGAAACAAGTTATTGCAGTTATTCGGTCCTCCCAGCTAGATAAGGTCAAAGAGGCCCTTGTCAATTCAGGAATTGTGGGTATGACTGTTGCTAATGCCCGTGGTTTTGGTCGTCAGAAGGGACAGACCCAAAAATATCGTGGCCAAACCTATAAAGTCGATTTTCTTCCTAAAATCCGGTTAGAAATTGCCGTTGCCGATGACCAAGTAGATTTAGTGATAGACACCATCACTGAAGCTGCCCGCACAGGCGACATCGGCGATGGCAAGATCTTTGTGCTGCCCATTGAGGCCGCATACCGTATCCGCACAGGTGAACGCGATGATGTAGCGTTGTCTAGTTCTGAAGCCTAACACTCCCTATTCCACTCCCACATTCTTCAGTGCTGCCTGGGCGGCTTTCTTTTCCGCATCTTGTTTGCGTTTTCCCTTGCCTCGGCCATACAGTAATCCTTTCACACGCACTTCAGCGGTGAATTGTTTGGCATGGTCTGGCCCACTGGCGGCAATAATCTGGTAGGTAGGAACTTCGCCAAGCTGCTCCAATGACCAGATTTGAAAACGGCTCTTATAGTTAACATGAATTGCAGTCTCACTGACGGTATCAGCAACACTGTCAAACATAGGGACTACATAGGACCGTATGGTTTCAATGTTTTGGCCGCTATCCAGAAAGTAGGCTCCAATCAGAGCTTCAAAGGTGCTGCATAGCACTCGCTTGCTATTGCGACTATCGCTATTTTCAGCGCCGCGACTCAGACACAGGTACTTTTGCAATTGCAGCTGGCTGGCAAAGTAACTAAGCTGGTTTTCGTCCACTAAGGCAGCACGTAGCGGGGTCAGTTCACCTTCGGGTCGGTCCGGGTAGCGCTGGTAAAGGTACTCGCCACTGAGAAACGTGAGGATAGCGTCACCCAAAAATTCTAGCCGTTCATTGTCCTCGCAGTCATTTTCTTTAGCGTAGGACTTGTGGGTGATGGCTAGCTGCCAAAGATTTTTATCAGCGAAGGTAGGTAAATCAAACGTACTCATGCTTTCACAATAGCGTGGCTAGCTACTTTCTGAGGTGCAAATCACGATTGTTTTTAACACAAAAACAGCGATCGCAGACCTCTACGACCGCTGATTCAGGTCAAGACTTAACAGCAAAGATGACTGATTGTTTCAGTCTTATTCACCCGTGCTTTCAGTCTTGTTCACACATGCATTTATGCAAACGTGAAGTTGTTGCTAGTCAGCGAATTTACATCCACACCTGCTAGCAGTACAGAGTTATCGTTGTCTAAATCAAGCAAGGTGTCATTACCCACTTGGCTAGCAGCGCCTAACGCGTCATGGAAGCCATCAAAAATGGCTTCTACATCTAGAATGTCATCCGTCACCGAAAAGTCGGTAACAACATCATTGCCCGCATTGCTCTCAAATCTGAAGGTGTCGCTACCCAGTCCCCCCGTTAGCAGGTCATCATCGCTACCACCATTGAGGCTGTCATTACCAGTACCACCAGTAATTTCATCATTACCGAGACCACCAGAGACAACAACATCGCCTGTAGATATCTGAACAAAACGGTCATCACCTACACCTAGACGGACTTCCCCGTTGAGGGTGCCTGCGTTGAGAATATCTACACTCCCCAGGGCACCATCAGCATCAATCGCCAATCCATTACCACCACTGATGGTGCCAAAGTTTGTAATTTGCCCATCAAAAATAACCCCCGATTCAATTAAGATGCCTGCTTGTTCTTCCGATGCGATAACGCCATTTAGTTCGTTGGTAATATCGCCGCTAAAGGTTGCTTCAGTCAGCCCCGAACCAACAAATAAGCGAATACCTGCAGGAACGCTGCTGTCGCCTCTACCCTGAATGAGACCACTGTTAGAAATATCGGCTGATAATTCCAGGTCATCAATGCCGTCACCTAGACCATTGGCTGCACCCACCTGTACCGAGATACCACTACCAGCGACACCTGCATCAATGGTACCAAGCTGGTTATTGATGCTGATATTGTCAGCAGTACCATCAAGATAGACCGTGCCATTGCGCTGGGTGCCAGTCCCCACAATGCTGCCTTGATTTACCAGAGTAACGTTGTCGCCATCCAGGTTGACAGCTCTACTACCTGACTCAATTTGTCCAGAGTTAACAATGGAGAGATCGTGGTCAGCATCGCCAATATAGAGACCATTGCGAGGACCAGAAATCGAACCACTGTTGTTGATCTGGCCATCAAAGGCGACACCATCTTCAACCACCAGCCCCCCTAAAAAGCCCACATTCACTTCCGAGGTAATGGTGCCACGGTTCACAACAGAGCCAGTGACTGTCGCTTCAGCTTCACCTGAGCCATTGAAGAACCGCAGGCCGCTGGAGCCATTAGAGGCAACCCGCCCCCCGTTGGCAAAGACATCAGGGCCATCACCACGACCTTGTAGGAGACCACTATTCACAATGTTGATATCTTCACTCACCACATCTCCAGTAG
>NZ_QXHD01000004.1:5344998-5356983 GCF_011009555.1 Adonisia turfae CCMR0081
ACAGGCCACTGCTCACATTAAGGATGAGCCTAGCGAAGCACGCGCTGGTGCACGTCTACGTAAGATGGGCTCCCCTGTAACTGACGATCGTTGCGCTTCCTTGGTTGCAGAAGCTGGCAGCTACTTTGATCGCGTTATCTCTGCTCTAGGTTAGTCTCTTTGACGCCTTAGCGAGATTGCTCTAACTAAATCACGATCAATTTAACTACTGGAGAAATACCAAAATGAAATCTGTTGTTACCACTGTGATCGCTGCAGCTGATGCAGCTGGTCGTTTTCCTTCCACTTCCGACCTAGAGTCCGTACAAGGTAGCCTTCAGCGTGCAGCCGCACGTTTAGAAGCCGCTGAGAAGCTAGCAGGCAACTTGGATAACGTAGCTAAAGAAGCTTACGATGCATGCATCTCCAAGTATCCCTACTTGAACAATGCGGGTGAAGCAAACTCCACTGATACATTCAAAGCTAAGTGTCTTCGTGACGTTAAGCATTACATGCGTCTGATCAGCTATAGCCTAGTAGTGGGTGGTACTGGTCCTCTTGATGAGTGGGGTATTGCCGGTCAGCGTGAAGTTTACCGTGCGCTTAACCTACCCACTGCACCTTACGTAGCTGCTCTAAGCTTTGCCCGTAACCGTGGTTGTGCCCCTCGTGACATGTCTGCTCAGGCTCTAACTGAGTACAACGCTCTGGTTGACTACGTAATCAACTCCCTTTCCTAAGGGCCCCTTTCCTAAGGATTTGATGCGATTCAGAGCTTGACTGCATTTAGGTAGTCTAAACCTGGAGATTCTTCGGAGTCTCCAGGTTTGTTTATAGGAGAGACTGATCTATCCGTCCTGTCTCTAGATATTGTCATAACAACATACTTCCCTAAATCTGCTAAAACTACGATGACAGTCGATTCTCTCTTTGAGCAACTCAAACATCCTAATCCCAATCTGCGTGAACGAGCCATAGTAGAGTTGGCCGAGTCCTATGATGAGCAGACGATTGCTCGATTGATGGCTAATTTGCTTGAAGACGATGTTGTTTATCGGAGAGCATCGGTTAAAGCCTTGGGTTATATTGGCCCAGACTCTGTACCTAGTTTGGTGCAAAGATTGCAGAGTAGTGAGAGTCCAACTGAACGGGCAAGCTGTACTAAAGCCTTGACGCAAGTGGCTGTACGTCATACTGATACACCATTCCCAGAAGAAGGATTGCAGGCATTGCAACAGGCCCTTGAAGATCCTGCCCCAGTGGTTAATATCTCTGCGGTGATGGCATTGGGACAGGTGGGTGAGCCTGCTTTAGATATTTTGCTTAATGCTCTCAAAACTACAGAGAATATAGCAATATCAGTTGCTATTCTCAATGCACTAGGGTCTGTTGATAGTGAGAAAGTTGTGACTGTGTTGACTGAGTTTAGTCAGAATGCTGATGTGGATACGTACCTGCGCGAGTCAGCTACTAGTGCCTTATCTCGACTAGAGCTAGTTAAACAGTATTCTCCTGACTAAAGGCATTACCTTTATCAAAGACTAATGTCAAAGACTAAGAAAAACACAGTATCGAATGAGCGTTTGCTGTTCAATACTGCGTTTAAGTAGTGCTACCCAGATTTAATACCAAGACATTTTGAATTAGCTTAATTAGGATGCTAATTCAGTAATGCTTGAAATTTTGCCCCCAGACGTATGAATGTTCTGTACAGCTTGGGACATTTGAGCGTAGGTCACCACAATGGTTTGCTTGCTGAATCGCTTGAGGCGTGAAGCTGCTGCACCGCTAGAAAATGCAATCTTGAAGCTCTTGCCAAGATTGCTATAGCCAGAAGCATTTCCCTTGGCCAGAGGCTTGATCGGAGTGGCAATATTAGCAGCTAAGGAGGAAATTAGCTGAGCACCTTTATTGCGATCGCTAGTGGCGGAACCCCGTAGAAGGGAAAACATCCGGTTAAACCCTTCATTCTTAACGCCTGCTTGGGAACGAATACTCCGGTGATAGGGCACTGTCGCCTCACCAAAGTTATCGATATATTCGTTGCTGTCGAGATATGAGTTGATTTCGGCGGCGTAGCCCTGCTCATTGTAGAGAGTGACATGCTCTCTAATCTCTGCTTGATCGCGTGGGGCACGACCCAGGAGATGCTTGAAGTTTAATTCGATAAATCGGTACTGAGAATTGCCATCAAAGAAGAGAGAACTGTATAGCGCTGATTGAGCTACAGCCCGGACAAACCCTCGTACAGTGATATCACCATTGCGTAACATAGCTTCGGCACTGGCTAGCCGATCATTATCGAGGATATGAACATTCCCCAACACTTGGCGATACGCAGCACGGATCACCTCCTGTAGGTCTTCTTCACTGGCAAAAGAGCGCAGCTCTACCGGTGCGCCTTCAAACGCATCCAAGCCCAGGGATGCGGAAGCTGTTAAATTTCCCATTAATATGGTCTCCTGACAATCTCAAACAGAGTTTTCGATATATTTTTCTGGTGTTGCTGATCCTTGGAAGGATTTAATCTATAAAATCCTGACAAATGGCATTGAGTCTAGCTCAAGTACAAATCAGCAACGACGTTTCTTTTGGGTCAAGAATCTGGGTAGGTACTTTGGACAGTAGGTGAAAATGAAAGGGGAGATCTTGTATATGAGGAAGAAGTTAACAAATGTTCAATGTTTTGTGTCGTGTTAGTTACAACCTGGGGACCTAAGAACCGCTAGTCATGAAAAAAACGTCGTTTAGTATTTTTCATCTCACCGAAGAGCAAGCTATTGCGCTTTTACATACGCCACCTGATCAGCTTGAGGAGCCGTCAGATCGATATATTGCGGCCTCTCGATTGGTGGAGCACCCATCGGAACGTACGGTGCAAGCCTTGATCCAGGCCATTCATCAGCCAGGCGATGATCTTGATAATCGGATTGTGCGCCGCAAGTCGGTAGAGACGTTAGGGCATTTGCGCGCTGCCCAGGCACTGCCATCCATTCGTTCCTGTTTAGGGGATGACGACTGCTACACCGTGGAGAACGCAGTGTGGGCCATTGGTGAGATTGCTAGTGGAGAAGATGAGCGGCATATCTTGCTGGACGAGGCGATTCTAGAAGAGATAACAAATGTTCTCACTCGGCCTGGGCAAAATTATCGAGTCGTTATTCAGACGCTGGGTAAACTTGGCTATAAAGCGGCGGCTGATCGGATTCGACCTTGGATGCAAGCGGATAATCTAATGGTGGCAAGTGCTGCGATCGCAACACTATATCGTTTTGGCGACGATATCTCGGCTATGGCTCGCGTTGTCGACATGCTGCAAGATGCCAATGTCAACGTACGTCGCAGCTGTTTACAGGACCTGATCGATACCCATTACTACTCGGCCATTCCTAAAATTGCCCAGTCCCCTATTTCCATGGTGTTCCGGTTGCGGGCAATTCAATCCTTGGCCCTGGTAGGCATAGAAGATCAAGCCATCACCTTTACTAAGGATGTCGAACCTTATCTAGACCAAGTCATAGCCGATCATCCCGACACCATAGAACTGGTTCATGAATATGACCAAACACCCACCCTTGAGTTTGCCGTTAATGAACTGTATGAGACAGACTTTGGCCGCTGTTATTTAGCTACCAAAACACTATTGGATGTGTATCCTCAAAAAGCTCCTGAGGCCCTGATGACAGCCTACGAGGATAAAGCCCACCATGATTATGGCGGCTATTACCATGTTATGCGTTTATTTGGTTGGCTGGACTATGAGCCTGCCTACAAGCTATTGGTCAAGGCACTGCACAACCCAGAAGCTCAGTTTAAGAAAGCGCGGGTAGCGGGTGCGATCGCCCTTGGCAAGTTAGGTAACCCTTATGCCATAGATGAGCTGCAGTTGGCGTGGGATACAGCTACCTGGGAACTGCAATACGCCATTCTCATTGCTTTGAATCATTTAGATGGTCTGAGTCAGAGTGCGTTGCAGTCTGAACATCCCTTGGTACAGGCTAAGCTGTTGAGTTTACAGAAACCTTAGGGTGCCGTTGTTAACGCACCGCTGCAAGAAAACCCACCGCCTCTATAAAAAATTGCTGCTGTTGCCTCTGCAAAAGAATCAACCCTACCTGGTTGGACTAAAGATAAACACTCAAGCATTGAGTGACCCCAATCATGTCATAATCATGAAATCTAGTCTGATTTAAGAGAATACTGTTTTACGCAACAGCATTTGTTATTGGGGAGATGTACCGTACTGCGGTTCCTTCGGTCCAAAATTTATTCTGCTATTGAGCAATGACAACTAAGATATTTGTCGATACAACTCCAGTCGAGCTAGTTTCTGATGCTGTTGAGCAGAAGGACCTGGTCATTACCGCTGCTTACAAACAAGTATTTGGCAATGCCCATCTGATGGAAAGTGAGCGTTTTCAAAAAGCAGAATCGCAACTCCGGGATGGCCAAATTACTGTCATGGATTTTATTCGTCAATTGGCTAAGTCAGAGCGTTACCGAGCGTTAGTGTTTGAGAAGAATTCCAACCTAAGTGCGATTGAACTCAACTTTAAACATCTACTGGGGCGTGCACCTGAAAGCTATACAGAAATCTCGGAACATATTGCTCGCTTAGTAAACGAGGGCTGTGATGCAGAGATTGACTCTTACATCGATAGTGACGAATACTTTGAAGCCTTTGGAACCGATATCGTTCCTTATTATCGAGGCTATCAAACCCAAACAGGTCGAAAGCTTGTAGGTTATACCCATTCGTTCCAACTCATGCGGGGTGCGTCGAGTAGCGATAAGTCAACGCCTGCATCATCCTATAAAAAGTTGGACGAAAGCTTGTTCAGCAGTGATGCCTTTACGGCAATGCTCGACAAAGTGGATGTAGAGAAAATACTAAAGCTTTCTCAATCTACCCGTGCTCCGCAATCTGGGGTAAGTAAGTATTGTCCAAAAACAGCATGCCCTTCGGCCAATATTTATGAGCCTGAGCAGATCATTCGAAGAACCTTAAACCTTCACTTACCCAGCCAGCAACAACAATCTCCAATTGTTTTAGACAATAATACGCCACCTATTTCTGATCCGACTGATCCTGTTGAGATCATTCGAAAAGCCTTAAAAATAAAGTAATGCAGAAAAGCCCTAAAAAGCTTGTTGTGTGAGAAGTCTTCATGGATCACTTACGAGCGCTTTCGATAACGCCACTGCCAAGGGGAATTCCTGCTTCTTAAACTGTCGGTAGCTAGCATAGAGATATCTATAAACGAGATTTCAGGGGAGCACCATCAAAGCTCCTCTTTCTCTGGTCTAGCTCAGAAGTCCCTCAACCTGCAGATACGCCGTCCGTTTCTACAGGTGGCCGCTAGTAATAGCCTGCAATGCAAGGGTCAGCACCACACGACCCACTTCAATGGCACCGGCTACAATGAGCACAGCACCAATCTTACGGATGATAGCTGGGGGCATATTGCCTTCCCAGAGTGGGTTGATTGCACCGATAAACTTGTACTGATTCTCGTTGCCTTCCCCTTGGTAGCGCTTAATGCTTAACTCCTTGGGCAGGGCAGGCATATTTTGGTCGCTGGAGAATAGCTTGATGGAGCGGCGATGAGGAACTTGGTGAAAACCAAAGGCAGCTACATACTCATCACAGGTTGTTAGCTTTTCAGCAAAAGAGATAATACCTTCAGAGGCTAAGAGAGAACTCCACTTAAAGACCTCTGATTGAATCGCAGGACGACCCAGTACCCGCTCAAAGCAAAGCTGCACAAATCGATAGTTGCTGTTGGTAGCCAAAATAAAGTTAATGAACATGTCGGAGCAAATTAGCTCACGCACCAAATCCTGTGTGGTGATCTCATTGTTGAGATAGGCAGAATCAAGGGCTTCATTGTGGTGAAAATCAATATTACGATTGTCCTTAAAGATGGCACGATATACGGCCTGCAAACAATCTCGCTTATCCATGGCAGATAATGCTTTAGCCTGACCCGACTCAACATTTGCGAGAGAATAGTAACCGTTTTGAGCTGCAGGGATGAATTGATTATCAGTTGCCAGTGTTTGCATGTTTGTTTGTGAGTATTGATTTTATTAAATAGCCTAAGGCTTTAGCATTGATTTACCTAAGCTATGGCCATTCTAGGAAACTCTGCGAAGTAATCAAGAAAAGCGATAAGTATATTTACTTATTTCATTGCGCTGTGTTGCAAAGTTCTCAGAAATGGCCAATTTGGAGAGGTTTAAGATATTAACCCTTTGTCTAGAAACCTTGCTGGGTATGGAGTTTTTAGATCTGAGATGGTTTAGCTGTCTGTCTGTGTAACTCGTAAAGTCATGTAACAGGTGATGCTTTTTTGCGTAGGCAAATCAGCAGTAAATACTGGTTTTTATGTTGTGGAGAAAACGCTAAAAGTGCACTTGGCTATAAGGCTCAATCATCTTCGTCCATACTCTACTTTGCACCTTTAGTCGGTAATCAAAGGGCTCAATTTTCTTCTTTGAAAGATGAAGCTTTGTAACTTTGTTTTTCATAAACAGGGTGCTAAGTACATTGCTTCCTGTACTTTAATTCTTGGTTGGTCGCCCTTGATGACGTCAGGGTGTGATCAATCACATAGTAATCAGTCCTTAATTAATAAAGTAAGGAGAGTCTAATGCTTGACGCTTTTTCAAGAGCTGTAGCCTCTGCGGATGCAGGTGGTAAGTTTGTTGGCGGTGGTGATCTCGACGCTCTTAAGTCGTTTGTCGCAGAAGGTAACAAGCGTCTCGATGCTGTTAACGCTATTGCGTCTAACGCTAGCTGCATCGTGACTGATGCTGTTGCCGGTATCGTTTGTGAGAGTCCTGGTCTAACCGCTCCTGGTGGTGGTGTTTACACCAACCGTAAGATGGCTGCTTGCCTACGCGATGGTGAAATCGTTCTACGTTACATCACTTACGCTGTATTGACTGGTGATGCTTCCGTACTTAACGACCGTTGCTTGAACGGCCTCAAGGAGACTTACTCCGCACTGGGTGTACCCATTGGTAACACTACCCGCGCTGTAGCAATCATGAAGGCTTGTGCCGTTGCCCACGTTAACGACACTAACACTGAAGCTCAAGCTGGTAGCAAGTTCCGTACAATGGGCGCTACTAAGGGCGACTGTGCTGCTCTAACTGCTGAAGTTGCTGGCTACTTCGATGCTGTAGGTGCTGCTATCAGCTAGTTAGATGCGTTCTTGCTAGTCCACTGAGACTTGGTGCGCATTTTCTGAATTGAATTTGTTCAAAGTCGTTGCTGATTTGAGCGATCAACCTGTCTGACCAATTTGTCATTCATCTGTGACTAATATTTGGCCTTTGTAGGGGATCAGCAACGCCAAATCAAATAATAGGAGATAACATTAGCTATGAAATCCGTTGTAACTACGGTTGTTGCTGCTGCTGATCAGGGCGCTCGTTTCCCCAGTAGCTCCGACCTTGAGTCCGTACAAGGTAGCCTTCAGCGTGCTGCTGCTCGTATGGAAGCTGCTGAGAAGCTAGCTGGCAACTATGATGCAGTTGCTCAAGAAGCTGTTGACGCTATCTACAAGAAGTATCCTAGCGGCCAGGGCCGTGACATGGATGCTGGTACTCAGAAAGAGAAGTGCAAGCGTGACATCGTTCACTACCTACGTCTTGTTAACTACTCTTTAATCGTTGGTGGTACTGGCCCCATTGATGAGTGGGCTATCTCTGGTGCTCGTGAAGTTTACGGTGCTCTAGGTATCGGTACTGATACTTATGTTGCTGGTCTTAGTGCTCTGCGTTCTCGTGGTTGTGCTCCTCGTGACATGTCTGCTCAGGCTCTTGTTGAGTACAACGGTCTGCTCAGCTACTTGATCAACTCTATGTCCTAGATTTTTAGCGTCGCCCCAGGGGAATATCCTCTGGGGCAATGCTAATCACTAGCAAAGCCATAGTTAACGTCTGACTGTCAATCCTTACTGGGAAAGACAGTCAGACGTTTTATTGTGTGAGAATTTTTCTTTTTAAGAATTATATTGGAGAGCTTCAATTGCGGTTAAAAGGCCTCTGGTTAATTGGCTTCCAGAGTGTCAAGAACAAACTGTGTATCTGCTAGGACTTTTTTCCATCTAAAAAATGGGGTGATGAGTAAATTCCTCAACCTACGGGCACGTTTGGCTTTTTGAATGAGTTGGTTAACTTGATAGGTATGATGAAAGCCAACATTGTTGAGTTGTTTTTGTTGTAAGAGGTCTTCAACCTCTTGACGCCAGTTACTCATGGTAGAACTCAGTATTTTTACTGATGATTGATGCCTTGATTTTAAACGACTCTGTGCCAACCTTGTCAGCATTGCATACAACACTTACAAGACTATGTCTATGAACTGGATGTTAGAGCAACAATGCATCAATTGCTCTCTGGAAAAGATTAACTAATCCCAATCGTTAGCACCCTGCTGTTGTTTTTCCAGTTGTCCAATGGCAAGGGTATAAATGGCTCCACTGCTAGCTTCAGAATCTTTTTCTTTGGAGGCTTTCAACGTTTCAAGAACACTAGCATCGCCAATTTTCATCAAGGATAGAATAGCGGATTTTCGAGTTCCCCACACTGGATGCTCTAAAAGCTGTAGTAACGTAGGTATTGCGGGTTTATGGGCAAGATTTCCAAGTACTGCTGCCGCTTCACTGCGAACGGTTTCTGCTTCGTCGTTGAGGGCATTGATCAGGATAGCAAAGTTGTTTGCATTGGGGTCTTCTTGGGTGACTTTTGCGATCGCAGCCACCACTGCCGCCCTGACCTCTACGTTATCTGTTTCCAACGCCTGATACAGAAGATCCTTAGCTTCAGCCCCAATAAAGGCTAACGCCCAGGCCGCATGACCCTTCATACTTTCAGTAGTATCAGATGATTCTAAGATCTTAATAAGTTCTGGAGCAGCAGCTTCTCCTGTACGGGCCAAGGCTCCCACCGAAGAACCTTTAACAACAGTATCTTCATCGTGGAGAATGGCGTTAATTAATATGGGAATTGCCGTTGGATCACCAATCAATGTCAAACTTTTCGCACAGGCCCGACGCACTACGGGATTTTCATGACTAGATAGAGCCTTTGTCAGGAAAGGTGTGGCGGGTTCCCCAATTTGTCCCAGGGTTTCCGCAATGCGTAGTCGTACCATGCCACGCTTATCGGCAAACCCTTCCACTAGCTCTGTCAGTAATTCACCATCGTTGGGGTCAAACGTGAGGGTATCAATCTGCTCAGTCACCTTGCGAATAATATTATCCACATGGGCCTGGGCTAGAGCAAGCTCAGCTTCAGTTTGGGCGTCTAGGGTGTTGTCAACCATAGTGTGTTAAGACAGAACCAGTGCAGTTCACTTTTTATTCCTTCACTACTTTAGTACGACTGTAGAGCATACGCATAGGGGAGTTGGATCAAGCTGACAGCTTTGGACAGAGTAGTAAGTGATCAGTAGTAAATGGTGAGTGGAGTCTGCCCTCACTACCTGCTCCCCAAACTACACTTGCTATCCAAAACTCCCTATCCAAAGGCTGTCATAGCATCACTTAACTTTTAACGAAAGTTGCGCTGTTGCCACTTATTCAGGCGAGACGCACCGACAGCAGCCAAGGCTTGAGCTTCCATTAGTTCACCCCGCAAGCGTTCGATCAGGGCAGCTTTTTCGTCAGTTTGCGTGGAGGAACTATTCCCACCAATGACTGCCTTTGAATATGGCCCTTTGCTCAGAACAGATTTACCAACGCTTGCACTAGAACGTAGATCAGCGAGCTGTTGTTGGAGCTTGGCAATGAGCAAGTCTTGTTCGCTTTCTTGAGGCTCGGGGGTAACTGGTGGTGCAGCTGGCGTGAAGTTAAAGATTTCTGCCAGAATCTCTTGAGCATCGCGGGGCTTGCTCACTTTGATCGGTTGACAGGGCAACATCGCGTTAGTTACGCGGGGGCGATTATCCGTTAGATCCTTATCACTGCCAGAGGCCCCCTTGAGCAGGTGTAACATATTGGTGAATTCCACCATGGTCTGTCCTGGCGCACTGTTATAGCCCCGATAGTAGGGCACAATATTCTCGCCAAAGGCATTTTGATATTCATCGCTGTTGATATAACTATCGATGTCAGCTTCGTAGCCTTCGGTATCTAGAATGGCGCTGTGGGCCTTCATTTCGGCAAAGTTTTGGGGGGCACGACCTAAGAGATGTTTGAAGTGCAGCTCCATGGCCCGATAGCGATAGCAGTTTGTAAACCGAGACTGATAAAGTTCAGACTTAGCGACTTGACGAACAAATTCGCGAACGCTCAGATTACCATTTTTGAGCTGAGATTCAGGGACCACTAAACGCTCACTTTCCATAATGTGAGCATTGCCCATCACCTGACGATAGATGGCCCGGATAACCACTTCACTTTCCTCTGTTGATGCACCCGGCAATAGTTCTACTGGTGATGTTTGACGGAAAGGTGCGTAACCCTGGAATGTTTGCTGGGCAATTTTTTCTTGCTCAGTTAGGAGTCTCTCGGGTTCTATCACAGTCAGCTGGCGCTTAGCGGGGCTATTAACCGCTTCGATTTCGCCAATCTTATTGGTCATGGTGGCCTGGATTAGCCGTGCTTGGGAGAGATAATAAGCCGGGTTACTATCATTGCTCGCTCTGCCCCGCAGTAATTTTAGTAGGTTCGCAAAGCCGGCTACTTTTTGTCCGATAGGAGACTGGTGTCCTCGATAATAAGGCACTGTGTTTTCCCCAAACACCTGGAGATATTCATCGCTACCGAGGTAAGCGTCGATTTCGGTTTCATACCCTGCTGAATCTAAGATCTGGCTATGGTCAGCAATATCGCTGTAGTTATTGGGAGCACGGCCTAACAGGTGCTTAAAGTTCAATTCAATGAACCGACTGCGGGAGCAAGGTTCAAAAAAGCGAGACCGATATAGCTCTGACTTGGCGACTCTGCGAATAAACTCGCGCACAGTGATAGTTTGACTTTGTAGCTGTGCTTCTGCATCCGCAATGGCAGCCCGCTCACTTTCCATCACATGGGCATTGCCCAAAACCTGTCGATAGACTGCCTGAATCACCACCTCAACGGCTGCCAATGAATCGTTGGGGCGTAGTTCAACTGGGGCTGTTTCATCAAAGGCTTGAGTCCCTAACTCGATGGCAGGTCTAGCGGGTGAGAACCGTGCGGCAGCGTAAGCTGCATAACGTGCCTCTAACTCCTGGGTGGCTGGAGATTTCCAGAGTGTGGTGGGACGAGTGACAGGGGCGATCTTACCAATCTGATTCGCCATGAGGGCCTGATTTAACCGAGCCTGCTGGTTGTGGGCTAAGTTGTTGTCATGGCTAGCTGCACCGCGCAGTAGTTTTAGCAGATTGGGAAATCCGGATACCTGCTGGCCTGTCGGGGACTTGTGACCCCGATAATAGGGCACCATGCTTTCACCAAAGGTTTGTTGGTACTCATCGCTATCTAGGTAGGAGTCAATGTCTGCTTCAAATCCTTGTGCTTCTAAGAGATAACTATGGTCAGCAATATCGCTATAACTGTTGGGCGCTCGCCCTAATAAATGTTTAAAGTTAAGTTCAATAAAACGATTGCGAGAACAAGGCTCAAAAAACCGAGACCGATACAGTTCTGATTTAGCAATCTGACGAATAAATTCTCGGACGGTGATAGCATGACTTCGTAATTGTGATTCTGCGTCTGCCACGGTAGCCCGCTCACTCTCCATCACATGGGTATTGCCCAAAACCTGCCGGTAAACAGCCCGAATAACGACCTCGACGGTTTCTAAAGAGTCATTGGGCCATAGTTGAACGGGATCTGTTTCATCAAAGGCTTGGGTGCCCAAACTAATGGCAGAATTAACAACAGGATTTGCAAATGTGCTGACCATTCACCGTCTCCAATTTTTATAGCTGTATAAGTTGAACCGGGTCTGTGAGCCGTTTTGCTCAGTGAAGGCAATAATCCAGCCCATTTTAAACAGTGTGTATTG
>NZ_QXHD01000004.1:5356993-5380669 GCF_011009555.1 Adonisia turfae CCMR0081
TTGGCATAGCGCATATCCGTAATATTTAAAGGAGACACCACGGATGAACACGCTGATGAGCGAGGTTTTTCTACGGGGGCAATAGCCGCAACCGTTATTCCTGCAGGGGAAGTTGGCGGTGGTGGGGCGGCTGACTCAGTCGGTGGCGGTGGGGCAGGATTACTGGCTACTTCAGTTGGTGCAGCTGGTGCTGATTCAGGAGGAGGTGCGGCTGGTGCTGATTCAGAAGGAGGAGGCTCGGAATTACTTGCTGTTTCAGGTGGTGGTGGTAAATCTCCCGTATTTTCTCCCGCTGGAACGGTTGGCACAGAAACAGGTGCACTGCCGCTCGCCAACATCGGTACATGACCTCGAGCTTTGTAGTAAAGGATCTCCAAAATTAGTCCATTACTATTCCCTGTCAAAATATCGTTAATAGGGGGCTGAGCATCGTATAGTCCCGATTCATAAATACCCGCATAGTAACCCCGACCGGAGTTAGTTGTATCCTTCACATGGTCGAAAATTTTGTGGGCATAGGGGTCATCAGGGTAGACGTAACGCCATCCAAACGCAGACTTGGCACTTAAGGTACGTAGTTCGGGATGTAGTTCGTTATTCTCGGTAATAACGGCCCAGGGCACACCATTGGAGTAAACCGTACTATAGAGAAAGTAGGGTGCCTGATTGATATTGTCTTCAGAAACAGCCGTTAACAGCCCCGTATCTTCAAAGCGACGCTTCTGAGCTTCGAAAACTCTACGGGCATAGTCCGCTTGATCTCCTTCCAGACCAAATTCAATCGCATCCAGGATATAGGATTCACTTACAACATAGTTGTTAGCATTCGTTGTTTGGAAATCCCTGGTATCGTGCGGGATTTGTAAACCATAAATATCTACAAAGTCAAACGGGTCATAGGCTATGGCTTGAGGAGCATCAAATCCCCACAGTGCATAACCTCTGGCTGCATACTCCTCATATCCTAAGCGCCCTTCCTGTACAAGCAGCGTGCTGTCGTCCGGAAGGACTGCAGCTCCATAAAGCATGCCATCTCTAACAGAAGCAGCAATATTCCAGCTGGAAAGAATGCCAGCCATCCACTCAGAATATTGGGGATGACACGTACGTAGGATGTGAAATGCTGCTAAGAGGCGGCCAATATCTAAGGCTGACCAACCAATACCTCGTTCTAAAGGATTGTTACCATAATCTACCATCTCTCCTGTAGCACTGTTATAGACCTTGTTTGGTAGCGTATCTTCAAATAGACGCAACTCTCCTAAGCTGGTAAGAAATTTATTTAATCGGCTATCAAACTCTGCTTGTTCAATTAACCCCATCCATCTGGCCGCATTCATGGCCGCCAAATAATTGCCTAAATCCCACAATGTTCCTGATGGATACCCACCAGCAGAATTAGACAGTCCACTAGATTCTTGAACATTATCTACAAAATAGTTCCAGGCCGATTGGGCATAACCCATTTCCTCTGGGGTTAGGGGCTGTGTAATAGCTGCACATTGTTCTGGACCATTTTGAGCCACAACAGGAGAGACGTGGAAAATAGAGATCCACAGAGAAATAAATACTCCTACGAGCCAATAGGCAATAAATTTGATCCAGAATCGATGACGAGATAATAATAGTATTAACACTTCTATGGGAGCAACTTACATGGACGTAGGATACAGATTAAAACTAGCTTAATGTATGAGTTGATTAATGCTCTAACAAAGAGAACAACTATGTTTATGCGAGGCCAGAATAGCGTTATGCACTTCAGGAACAAAAATGTTAGTTTAAAAACTAAAGCCAGAGAGATAGTTAATACAACGTCTATGCACTATAAAATATTAGCTAATTCATTTTGATTCCTAAATAAGAAATCAAGAATGGATATACTCTCTCCCTAAGCATTTTCCTGCAGATATGGTCAAAGATGTTTTAGTAATCGAACTAGTTTCGGGAGATAAACGTCTACTGACATACTCCAGAGTAATGATTAACCCTAACGCCGTTACAATGCCTCCAACCACCGTAAGTACAACCCAAATAGTTGGGGGGCCTATAAAATCATCTTTATTAATCATATAAGCTAACTCGTTACAATTCTCGAGCAATAGACTGGCAATAAACTTACACTTGATCACAGCAGACAGAGTGGGGCAGTTTCTAAGTTAGCTTTTGAATTTGCTATATATGATCGGTGATTATAACTAT
Source organism: Adonisia turfae CCMR0081 (assembly GCF_011009555.1). GTDB lineage: Bacteria > Cyanobacteriota > Cyanobacteriia > Phormidesmidales > Phormidesmidaceae > Leptothoe > Leptothoe turfae. The sequence continues at coordinate 5,359,196 of NZ_QXHD01000004.1, forward strand.
TTCTAAGATAGAATAGCGCGTCTTGTTTTGTTCTTAAATTTCATGGGCATATCTAAAGTAGCGTCTACAAAACCTGCAAATAAGAGTATTCCAAGCTTTGTGTGAGGCCAGCAAATATAGATGGAAAATAGTGCTTCTACAATTCTATTAATAGATGACGATTTATTTTCGCGTAAATTACTACAGGCAATGTTGCAAAAGGTGGGTTGCCAAGTTATAGAGGCTGATAGTGGTGAGAAGGGACTAGAACTTTATCAGAAAATTTCTCCTGCATTAATCCTCTTAGATGCCAAGATGCCTGGCATGGACGGATTTGATTGTTGTCGAAAAATCCGTCAACTCCCTGAGGGAGAATATATTCCAATTCTGATGGTGACTGGGCTGGAGGACCAAGAATCAGTGGAGGAGGCATTTGCAGCTGGTGCTACTGACTATGTGACTAAACCTGTTCAAATGCCTATTTTATCAGGACGGGTGCGTTATTTACTTAAGGCCTGGCAGGCTGAGAAAGAAGTTCGGGAAAGTAATGAACGATTTCGACTAGAGTTGAGTCGAGCAGCTGAATATGTAGAAGCCTTGCTCCCTAAGACCGACGATTCACAAAAAATAAGGGAGAATATTCAGGCCAGTATTCAGGTCAATGTTCAGTATAAACCGTCGAATACTCTGGGGGGTGATGCGTTTGACTATACCTGGTTAGATGATGAACATCTAATGTTCCATCTATTAGATGTGGCGGGGCATGGAGTAAAATCTGCACTATTATCAGTCTCTATTCTGAATATTTTACGAAAACAAACATTACAAGGCGCTGATTTTTTCAAGCCTGAAACGGTTTTGTTCGCTTTGAATGATGTTTTTCAAGTTAGTGACAATGGTGAAGATTATTTCACCTTTTGGTATGGGGTTTATAACGTTTCCACGCGGGAATTATCATTTGCTTCTGCTGGCCATCCTCCTGCTGTATTGGCTATGCCTGAGGGTGGTGATTATAAGACCTGTTATTTAGATAGTGATGGCATTGCTATTGGATTATTACCTGACTTTCCTTTTGATGTAAGGAAATTTGAAATCCCTGTTGGCAGTAGCCTTTATCTTTTTAGTGACGGAGTCTATGAGATTCCTGTGGGAGACAACCATGAAATTTGGGGGTTAGATGCTTGGGCAGATGTGCTAAGAGAGTATAAGGGAACTAACTCTTCTAACCTTCAACCTTTGCTAGATAAAGTTTGTTATGTCAATGGTGGAGCCAATCTAGAAGATGATTTTTCAGTCCTAGAAGTATGCTTTCCATGAAAATTCGGTAGATAATGTACATTCAATTATTTTCATAACTGAAGTGAATCCGCATATTCAAAGAGCATACTTGCCTTTTTAATGATCGACTTACTTTCCAAGGAATTATGTATGCAGTATGATGCTCTTCGCTCAGGAGAGGTTTTTAATGAGGTTGCGATCGCTAAGTGCAGCGGTTTTCAAATAGCCATTCCTTCAAAGACTCAGATAGTTCCTCGAAAAATCTTCTCCACTTGGGTCTCTCTACCCAAACGTGTTTACCATTCTAAGGGAGGGATAATTTGGGGTGGACAGCTAAGCTTTTCCCTGTCAGATCTTAGAATTCAAAGTCTTTTCGAAAAGTCTTCTGTTTTCCCAAAATTGAATCGTTTAGCAATAGGCATCCCCATTTCTTTTGAAATTCGAAGCGTAAAACCTTTGCCCAAAGCTATCTGTAGGCAGGCGACATTAAATTGTCGAATACCTGGAAAAGAAAATATTTACTACAGTGTATTCCGAGAAGTTACTCCTAAATTTGTTACAATCTTCCCCTGTCACAAGATCATGCATTTAACTGATCAAATAGGCTTTACTTCAATGTTAGGAGAGGGGGAATAAAGTCATAAACCCCTTGCTACTTCAATACTCAGGAAGTAATGGCGCAAAAATCACATGTAAGTAATCAAAGATAGCAAATAATTTATTGACTTTTCATGAAAATAAGACTAACTATTCATGAGTTATTGGAGGGTTATAGGGTAGGGAAAAGAGACTTTCAATACGTTGACCTGAGCGATGTGATTCTCAGCTGGTCTGATTTGAGTAATATAGATTTAAGCGGCGCTAACCTATCTATTTCTATTATTGAAGGGATTTGTTTAGAGAATGCTAGATTGCATCAAGCCAATTTGAGTCGCTCAGATATTACAGCTGCCACTCTTTGCGGTGCTGATCTCAGTCAAGCAAATCTCTATAAAGCAGATCTACGGGGTGCAGATTTAACGGGGGCGAACTTGAGTCATGCAGATTTACGTGGTGCAGATTTAACAGGAGCCAACCTTAAAAACGCCAATTTTTTGAAGAGCAATCTTACCCATGCTCGATTCCGAAAATCAGAGTTGAATGAAGCATTTTTGTAACGATAATTTTATTTAATTCACTCTCGACCCAAAAATACAGCAAAGTCAAAACACCGTCAACATAAGGAAAATGACAATGACTACCGTCGTTAGACCCCATACTATTGAAGAACTTAAAGCAATTAATGAAGTACCGATTGTAATTGCCAATAGTCAAGGTTTAATTACTTATATTAATGACTGTTTTGAAAGGGTTTTAGAATGGTCCCAGGATGATGTCGTAGGAGAACTGATTACTATGATTCTTCCTAGTAGCTTTAGAGACTCTCATAACCTGGCCTTTTCACGATTTCAAGCATCTGAAAAGGCTAATGTTTTGAATCATCCCCTGGAGTTAATGACTATTACCAAAAGTCAACAGGAAATTATGACTGAGCACTACATCATTGCAGAGAAAATCGAGGATGATTGGTTGTTTGGAGCCATGCTGACCCCCCTCAATTAGTAAGGATAGAGAGAGTTTCCCCACTTTAGAATAAATAGAGGTCCCCTAAATGTCTGTAGAGGCTGATCCCAAGGCATTAGCAAGCCAGTTGCATACACTGCGTAAAACCTTGGGTAAGATGGAGGTGGCTTTAGATGCAGTAACTGATGCTATCGTCTGGACAGATGAGCGGGGACGTATACAGTGGTGCAATGCTTTATTTGAAAAACTAGTTCAAAAGAAGCAGCTAATGCTGCTGAGTAAAAATCTAATTGACGTACTACCCTTATCCCAGGGTAATCAGGTATTAACAGTTTTTGAGCATCCAGGAAGTTTAGCCCTGTCACAACAATGTCAGGGGACTAATTTTTACGATTTCGACCACAATAGCACGTTACGAATTCTTGAGATTTCTTGGGCCTCCATTCAGTTTGAAGATTCGCATTCCATGAGTGCCGTACTGGCAATTCGTGACGTTACTGAAAAGAAACAAGCAGAAACAGAGCTTGAAAAATATCGAGAACAGCTGGAATCATTAGTTGAGCAGCGAACGGTTGAGTTAAGTAACGTTAACGAACATCTACAAGCGGAATTGCTAGAGCGCCAGCGAGTTGAACAACTTTTAGTTAAAAGCGAAGCCGCAATTCGTGCTCTTTATGAAGTAACGGCATCCCCTAAAGTAGATTTTAGTCAAACAATTGAGGAGTTACTCAATTTTGGCTGTGAACAATTTAATTTGCCAATCGGCGTTTTATCTAGGATCCAGGACGAGCAGTATGAAGTCTACCTAGCCCGACTACCGAACCGAAAATCTGTTCAAGGAGTACTTTTAAATCTTGAGAATACCTATTGCCAGGATGTGATTGCCAGTAATAAAACCCTCTGCATTCTTGCGGCAGGCAACACATCTTGGGCAAATAGTGCCTGTTACCAAAGCTTAAAGTTAGAAACTTACTTTGGCACCCCTGTCTTGGTTGATGGCCAGGTTTATGGCACCCTTAATTTTTCGAGCCAGGTAAAGCGGGACGGAGCCTTTAGTGCTCTTGATAAAGAACTTCTGTTACTTATGGCCCAATGGGTTGGACGAGAAATAGAACGTCAGCAAGCTGCAATTATTCTCGCTAAGGCAAGGGATGATGCGCTGGCAGCTACTAAGACTAAAAGTGAATTTCTGGCAACGATGAGTCATGAAATTCGTACGCCTATGAATGCCGTTATCGGTATGACCAGCCTTTTACTAGATACAGCATTAACAGATGAGCAGCGTAATTTTGTGACTACCGTTCGTAATAGTGGTAATGCATTATTAACGCTGATCAACGACATACTGGACTTCTCTAAAATTGAATCTGGTCACCTGGAACTTGAAGCTCATCCATTTGATTTACGAGCATGTATCGAAGAAGCGTTTGATCTAATTGCTGCAAAAGCGTCTGAAAAACAATTAGAGTTAGCCTTCAATATTGATTCAGCAATTTCTAATACGTTTGTGGGAGATGTTACCCGCCTCCGTCAGGTTTTGGTCAATCTTTTAGGAAATGCGGTTAAGTTCACACACCAAGGAGAGATTTCCATTTCCGTGACTAATTGGAAATCCTCATCACCAGCTGAGCCAGGATCACAATCGCTAGCTGAAACTCACCAGAGTCTCTGCTTTGCAGTTAAAGATACAGGGATTGGTATTCCTACCCAAAGAATAGCACGGTTATTTAAGGCCTTTAGTCAGGTGGATTCGTCTACTACACGTAAGTATGGTGGTACAGGTCTGGGCTTAGCTATTTGCAAGCAGTTAACCGAAATGATGGGAGGTAAGATTTGGGTTGAGAGTCAAGCAGATCAAGGTAGTACATTCTTTTTCACGATTACATTACAGACCACAGTAGAAAAAAGTAGCCGAACGAGAATATCGCCTTCATCTCAATTGGTTGGTAAACGATTGCTAATTGTTGATGATAATGCTACTAATCGACAGATTTTAGAAAAGCAAACCCAGTCTTGGGGCATGCTAACTCGGACAACTTGCTCAGGAGCAGAAGCTTTAAAGTGTTTTGAAAGAGGCGAGGTATTTGATTTAGCTATTTTGGACATGCAAATGCCTGAAATGGATGGGATGACCCTTGCTCAAGAAATCCATGATCTTCCAGACCAAAAATCATTGCCTTTGATGATGCTCACCTCGGTAGGGAAGTATCAAATCTCTCAAGTAGATATTGAGAAGCATTTTGTAGCATTCTTAAATAAGCCAATAAAGCAATCTCAACTGTTGGAGAATTTAGTTAGACTTTGTGTAGGTAAGTTCGTCAAATTTGAACAGCCTAAAAAATTAGTAACAACAATTGATCACCATCTTGCTGAAAAGCATCCGCTGCAAATTTTACTGGCTGAAGATAATGGTGTCAATCAACAACTGGCGACACAATTGCTCAAAAAAATGGGCTACCGAGCAGATCTTGTAGGTAATGGATTGGAGGCAATTAATGCTTTGGAGCGCCAATCCTATGATGTGATCTTAATGGATTTACAAATGCCTGATATGGATGGCTTAACAGCAACACAAAAGATTTGTGAGCAGTGGTCTGCTGTCAATAGGCCTTGGATTATTGCAGTTACTGCAAATGCTATGCAAGGTGATCGTGAGGCTTGTCTTAAAGCTGGGATGGATGATTATATTAGTAAGCCTATTCAGATTGAAGAGCTAGTGGCAGCACTACAGCGAGTGCCCTCTCGAAAAGCTCAAGAAAGCTGGAAGGAACAACCGGCATCAATACAGATTGCTGCCAAAGATCAAAAGCAGCAAGATATTCAGATACTTTCTCATGTAATAGAAGCACCTTTTGTAAACGAGGATATACAAACAGTAAAACCACCTGTAGATCGGTATCAACTGTGTAATTTAATATCTATGATGGGAGGAGAAATAAACGTCTTTAAGCAATTAGTTGACACCTATATCAGTGAGTCTCCTGAGCTTATTCAACAGATGGATCAAGCGGCTATACAGAAGGATGCTGCTGCCCTAGAACATAGCGCCCATACTTTGAAATCAAGTAGTCACGCTCTAGGTGCAATTGAATTGTCTAACTTGTGTGCGCGACTAGAGAAAATGGGACGTGAAAAGAAAATAGATGATGCAACAAATTTGTTGGAAGACTTACATGACGAGTATCATAAAATAGAAACTATCTTAACAAAAGATGTGGATGAATTGATTTTGTGTTGTGATATCAATTAAATCAATATCAGACATGTCCTTTCATTGATTAGAAAATACTAGTTTTCTAGAACATTTTTCAGTGTTTTTATTAAGATGGGGAATTTTAATTATAAGTTATCTAATTTGATCTAAAAAAATTACTGTGGTTGCAACCACGGTGACACCAAAAAATATGGACACAGTCTTCGATATAGCTCCTTCATCAGAGCATGTTCCATTAATTTTAATTGTGGACGACGATGTCGTTTCAAATTTTATGCTTTCTGAGATTTTGCACAAAGACGGTTATCGGACTGTAGTTGTTGAAGATGGTCAAGCTGCTTTATCTGCATGTCAACAAGAATTGCCAGATATTATTTTAATGGATGCCATTATGCCTGTCATGAATGGCTTTGACTGTTGTCGGTCACTACATATAGTGTATGGTGACAATTGTCCTCCTACACTTATGATTACGGGTTTAAATGATACTGAGTCAGTGGAACAGGCTTATAAGGTAGGAGCAGTAGATTATGTAACAAAACCGTTTCACTGGGCTGTGCTTCGCGGTCGTGTCCGTCAGGCAATTAGTGCACATCTAGCTCACCAAAAGCTCAAACAGTCATTGGCAAAAGAAAGATTACTTTTGCAAGAGCTTAAGCTTGCTAATCAGCAACTTCATCGTCTTGCCTCTCTTGATGGTCTGACAAATATTGCTAATCGTCGTGTATTTAATGAAAGACTTGAGAACGAGTGGAAGAGACTATGTCGAGAGCAAGCACCACTAGGGCTTATTTTAATTGATGTTGACTGCTTTAAAGCCTATAACGACACGTATGGGCATCTAAATGGGGATAAGTGCTTACGTCAAGTTGCTAATATAATTCATACCTGTGCCCGTCGTCCTGCCGACATAGCAGCCCGTTATGGAGGAGAAGAATTTGCTTTAATTTTACCTAATACGAATCTTGAAGGTGTTATGCATGTTTGTAAATCAGTACAGCAAAGGCTTCATGAACTATCTATTCCTCATACTTCATCTGTAGCAGAATCTATAGTTACTGTTAGTATTGGTGCAGTATCTATTGTGCCAACCCATGCTAACTCACCTCAAATTTTAATTGATTGGGCTGATCAAGCATTATATACGGCTAAAAATAATGGTCGAAACTGCATTGTGTCTGCTTCCAACCCTACAGCAGTAGTCCCATTTCAAAAAAATAGGACTTATGAGGAAAGGGGAAGATAAACATCTTTAAACACTTACAAGCAAGCTTAATGGGCTTTAACTGGAACGAATTGAAGTCTGAGATTAGCTTATTTTCTAGATCATGAACTTGTTAGCCCAGGTAGTTTATGTTTATCCAAAGGTCATTTAAATATCCTTGTGTCTGTAATGCTTTTCTAATTAATCATAGGTTTTAAGTTCTGTTAGAGTGACAACTCGGTAGCCTCGCTGCTGAATTTTGGGTAATAGTTTATCTAATATCTGAGCTGTGCGCTCTCCCCGATTTTTAGGACCGTCATGGAGTACCAATATGTCGCCTGGGTCAAGATTATTCAACACAAACCATTGAGCAAACTGTATTGAAGGTAAGTGGGTGTCGTAGGGAAAAAGAGATCCTAAAACTAATTGATAGCCTTGTTTTTCAATGAAATCGAGCATGCGGTTATTATACCAACCCATACCAGGACGAAACCAACTGATGTTGCCATAGGGGGATAATGTCTGGTCAGCCCTCAAAAACTTTGTCTCAAAGTCTGTTGGTGAGAGTCGAATGCTGGATTCATCAGTCGTCATGTGATTACCTAGTTCATGCCCCTTTGCAATAATTTCCTGGAGAAGTGCTTCATTACTGGGTAGTTCATTACTCAACATAAAAAATGTTGCCTGTACTTCATGGCGCTCTAGTACTTGTAAGATTGCTGCAGTGGTCTCAGCCTGGGGACCATCATCAATCGTCAGGGCAATTACCGGTTCTTCCGTACTGACAAAAAATAGTGCCCCTGGTCTGATTTGGGACACCATCTGAAATATCCATTGGGGTTGCCTTAGACAGAGATAGGCAAGGAATACCCCCCCTATACTAACCAAGCTCAGGATAATCTTTTGCCAACGCTTCATGGTGAAATTCTATAAAAAAAGGTGCTGCGGGCACTCTGTCATCGACGCCCTAAGCAACACCTAGTAAAAATCGAAAATATTGTTAGCGTCTCTAGACCAGTAGCACTACCAATATTATTAAGATTGAAGCTTTTTAGCCCCCTGCAACAGCAGGTACAATACTTACTTCGTCACCGTCTTTAAGGGCTGTTTCTTTGCCATTTAAGAAACGAATATCTTCGCTGTTAACGTAGAAATTAACGAAGCGACGCAGTTCACCACTATCGTCACACAGACGACCTTTAATGCCAGGAAACTTACTTTCTAAAGAGTCCAATAAGGCAACAATGTTGTCGCCACCGATATCAACAGTGGCTTCGTTATTAGTGAATTTTTGCAGTGGAGTGGGAATGAGAACTTTAACAGCCATGAAAACAACAACTCAAAAAATAAAACAGAAATCAGTTTAACAGGGGAGTGTAATGGTTTGTTGCATGTAGGGGCGTTACATGCAACGCCCCTACATGCATCTTGTCTAAACTTGGGTTTGCTGCCAATCTAAACGGTTTAGCGTATTTGCCCGCTCCCAAGCACGCTCAAAGCTGTCTAGCTTAGGATCGATAAACAAGGGCTCACCGGCAGAACCGCTAACGGCTTCCTGAGTCTTGAGACCATTACCAGTAATGTAAGCAACGGTGCGCTCATCAGAATTAATCTTGCCGGCTTCCGCTAACTTTTTGAGGACGGCAATTGTTGTACCACCAGCAGTTTCAGTGAAGATACCCTCAGTTTCAGCAAGGAGCTTCATCCCTTCAACGATTTCAGCATCGGTAACATCTTCAATATTGCCGTTGGTCTTCTTAGCAATCTCTAGGGCGTAGATACCGTCAGCAGGATTACCAATGGCAATGGACTTAGCGATAGTGTTGGGCTTAACAGGGGTGATAAAGTCACGACCTTCTTTGAAGGCTTGGGAAATAGGAGAGCAACCCTCAGCCTGAGCACCGCTAAAGCGAACGTGCTTCTCTTCAACTAAACCAGTTTTCACTAGCTCATTAAACCCCTTATAAATCTTGCCATAAAGAGAACCAGAAGCTAAGGGCGCAACAATATGATCGGGCAGTTCCCAACCCAATTGCTCAGCTACTTCAAAGCCTAGGGTTTTAGAGCCTTCAGAATAGTAAGGACGTAGGTTGATATTTACAAAGCCCCAACCGTGGGTGTTGGCCACTTCCGAACAGAGGCGGTTGACCTGGTCGTAGTTGCCATGAACGGCCATGACTGTGGGGTCATAAATCAGTGTGCCTAGTACCTTGCCAGCCTCAAGATCAGAAGGGATAAATACGCAGCAGTCTAAGCCCGCATGGGCAGCAATGGCCGCAGTAGAGTTGGCCAGGTTACCCGTACTTGCACAGGAGACAGTGGTGAAGCCAAGCTCACGGGCGCGGGTCAGGGCCACAGAAACGACCCGATCCTTAAAGCTCAGGGTGGGCATGTTGACCGCATCGTTCTTGATGTAAAGCTCTTTTAGACCCAGGCGACGAGCCAGACGATTGGCCTTGAGCAGAGGCGTCATACCAGTACCCACATCAATGGGGTTATCGCTGGCAACGGGCAAAAATGCTTTGTAGCGCCAAATGGAGTTAGGACCTGCTGCAATACTTTCGCGACTGACCTGACGACGAATTGCATCGTAGTCGTAGGTGACTTCCAAGGGGCCAAAGCACTCTTCACATACGTGCTTAGCTGCGGGCTCATAGGTGGTACCGCACTCTTTGCACTTGAGATTGGTAAATGTGGCGGATTGGAGTGTCTGAGTGAGTGGACGGTCGATGGCCTGGGTCATGGGACTTATTGATGTATGACAGATTAATTTGAAAGTATCACGGTGCTGAAAACAGCGTCAAACAATCCCGACTAAAATAGTCGGGCATTTTTAAAGTCAATTAAACCAATGCTTTTGGCCGAACACTTGGACAGATCGGTAAAAGTCTATGGATAAAAAGTTGATTTTTCTATGGTTGCGATCGCTGCACGCTAAAATCCCAAATCGGCCCTGGCCATTTCAGCAGCTTTAAAGACTTGCTCATCAGGCAGTTCATCCCAGGCCGTGGCACCGATCTCAGCATAGAAACTGGCATCATAGGGGCGTGTCCTGACTACCACGGGCATGGGAACGGCATGACCTAATAGGAGAGCTTGCTGTTTAGAGTCGAGTTTGGCCAGCACTGATCGGAGATTCTGACCACCGGAAACACCGGTAAAAATGGCGTCAATGTCTTTCTCATCGTTGAGCAGTGCGGTGATGCGAGTACCAATTTGTGACATTACCTCGTTGTCGATGCCAGACGGACGCTGATCGACCACTAACAAAGTGACAAAGTACTTCCTCATCTCTCGGGCAATGGTGCCAAAGATAGTTTGTTTAGCAGTGGCTGGGTCGAGGAAGCGATGGGCTTCTTCAATGGTGATAACCAACTGAGTGGGGCGATCGCTGGGGTTTTTAGTTTGTAAAAAGCGCTCGGCTTTGCGCACGTAGCTAGCGTGAATGCGGCGAGCAATCACATTAGTGGCCAACATGTAAGAGAGCATATTGGACTGGGAGCCAAACTCTACAACCACGTGTTTGCCAGCATCCAGGGTATCCAAAATCTGTTTTACATAGTTGTGGGGGCAGGTGTTGCGGATATATTTCAGCTCGGTCAGCCGTGTCAGCTTTCGCTGTAGCGCCATGATTGATGATTTGCTACCCATTTTGACTTCGCAAAATTCCTGAATCTCTTCGTTACTCATGGTGAGTAAGCGGTTAATCCAAGACTTGCCAAACTCGTTACGCAGAATGATGGCATTTTCTAAACTGGCTTCTGATAAATTCAGCTCACGGCCAATTAGAGCTAAATCTTCCACATCAATCTGGTCAAAGCTGATGTAGAGTTCCTGAGCGTCGCGCACACCTCGTCGTTTTGTCGCTTCTGGGTCTAGAGTAAAGATTTGCACATGCCCTGGAAACAGTTGGCGCAGCCCCTTGACGGTGCTGAAGTTAGCCCCCTCACTAACAGCTTCCCAACCATATTCCGAGTGCATATCAAAAATGAGATTGACAGCAGCGCGCTGTTTGATAATGCCTGAGAGCAATAGTCGGGTGAGAAAAGACTTGCCAGTACCTGATTTACCAAAAATGCCGTTACTGCGCTCTACAAAGCGATTTAGATCGATACAGATGGGGACATCCATATCGATGGGCTGACCAATGGCAAAATTGCGTCGATGGGGATCATCTTCCCAGCCAAAGACAGAGCGAAAGTCTCGTTCGCTGGCATCGTAAGCCTGGCTAAAGTGCCCTGGAATGGTTTTAACGGGCAACAGTTGGGTGTTGTCCACCGTATCTCCATCGTCTTCTGGAGTGAACATCAACATGGGGGCCAGGTCAATGGTGCCGTAGGTGCCGCCACCTGCGAGGACTTCTTGTAGGAACAGTTCGGTAGGGTGGGGGGGGTTGGCCAGGATGCGTTGACTGGCGGTGCCCAGGGAGACGTCAGTGAGCATGCAGAAAAATCGCGATCGCACCCCCTGCACCACTAAAAACTTGCCCACCCGCATATCCTCCACACTCACATCAGCATGGAGACGCACTTCCAGCCCCTGACTCAGGGAGCCTTGAATAACTGAACCTAAAGGCGTTTCGTTGTTCATGCCAGGATTGACGTGGGTGGCCACTGCCCATCCTAGCTTGAGAATCGTATTTTAATACATGCGTTCTACGAAAAAATGTCTCTAAACAACAACGAGCAGCTTTGTCTACACAGCACGCTGCTCGCTATTTGGGTATTCCTCCCTGCCTTCAGATATCTAACGAAGTACCAGGCGCTTAGCTATATTTCGATAGCTGCTAGTTGCCAAAATTCCAACCCACACCAGCTTGAACGGCTGTAGCTGTGCCACCGCCATCATCAAAGGCATCAAAGGCGAAAATCGCGTTACCAAAGACAACAAGATTACTGCCAGGCACTGCAAAGTCTATACCCGGCTGCAATACAAAGGCTGTTTCATCTCCTACCGGTGATGCATCATCGCCAGTGGGTATGGATACCCCTGCACCCAAATATACATCGGTTTGAAAACTCACTGGAAAATCGTAGGACACCGTTGGCACCAGCGCCAGATCGCCATTTAGCAAAAACGCTTGAGCCCGAAGAGAAATCGGAACTGCTAACAGCTTATAGCGCCCCGAAATAACCAGCCCCAAGCCATCACCATCGCCGTCGTCATCATCGTTTAAGCCTAGGGTACCGCCAGCACCCACATAGCTACCATAGGCTGCTTGAGCCTGAACCGGTTTTACATCCAACGCAGCCAACAGTGCTGCTGTGACCACAGTAGCTAAACCCAAACGCCCCAGCATAGTTTTAAGCAGGCTGATCATCGTTACTCACTCCTTAAACAATGTCCCTAACAATTTCTGAAGACTGCTTTTTGAAGACTGCGCCTGGTTAGCCCAAAACAGGGTCTAACCTGTAATTAGCAGGATTATGCCTACAGACAAAATATGAGAGCGCCACAAAGTTAACCCGTTGCTGGGAAAATGTCAAAGGTTTTTTTGACTTAGCCCGTATTCCGCATGCCAGCTGCGATGCCATTAATGGTTAACATTGCTCCACGTAGCAGCTCACCTCGACTGTAGCGTGACTGAATGACACCGGTTGCCAGAGCCGCAGCGTCACGGTGCTGTCGCAGACGCTTCAGGAGTGAAACCTGTAGGAACCCGAGGGGAACAATGGTACCATTGCGCAGCTGGACTGAACGCTGTAGGTTAGGATCGCCGTCTAACAAAGCCTGATTATCAGTGACCTGTAAGACCATTTGGGTGGTCAGGTAAAACTCTTGAGCAATCTGATCAAATACGGCTTGGAAGCTGTCTTGCCGTTCCCCTGCACCCAGTTCATTGACATAATGCTGGGCAATTTGTAGGTCTACCTTGGCCAGGGTCATTTCCACCTTGGAAATAGCCATTTTGAAGAAAGGCCATTTGGTGTAGAACGAGCGCAACAATTTGATATTCTCTTCGGGAGCCTCGCCAATGAACTCCTCTAGAGCTGTGCCAACGCCATACCAGGAGGGCAATAGGAAACGAGCCTGGGTCCAGCTAAATACCCAGGGAATCGCCCGTAGGCTGGGTAAATCCTTTTTGCCGCCACGACGAGATGGACGAGAACTAATTTGCAGCTGGCTAATTTCTTGAATCGGGGTGACATGGTGGAAAAATTCCACCAGCTCAGCATCTTCGTAGATCAGGGCGCGATAGTGCTGTCTGGAGCGTACGGCCAGCTTTTCCATAATTTCTTGCCAAGGGGCAATTTCATCGAAGCTATTGCTCAACAGACTGGCCTGCACCACAGCAGTAGTGACTGTTTCCAGGTTATACAGGGCTAAATCCTTAAGGTTATATTTCGACGCTAAAACCTCTCCTTGCTCTGTAATTTTGATACGGCCATTAATACTACGGCCAGGCTGAGCCAAAATTGCTTCATAGGCCGGGCCGCCACCACGGCCCACTGAACCACCGCGACCGTGGAAAATTCTGAGGGAAACCCCGTACTTCTCAGTAACTTTCTGCAAAGACTGTTGCGCTTTATGGATTTCCCAATTGCTACTGAGGAAACCAGAGTCTTTATTGCTGTCAGAATAGCCCAGCATGACTTCTTGCAAAGCCACTTCTGAGGAGTTGTCTGCTGTGTAGCCTCCTTGCAACATCGATAGGTACAGGGGAAGTTCAAACAGCTCTTCCATAACCGCTGTGGAACGGCGCAGGTCGGCTACGGTCTCAAATAATGGAACAATGTGCAGATTGCCGACACCGGTGGCTGGGTCGTATAGTCCTGCTTCTTTACCGAGCAGCAAGACTTCCAAAATATCGCTGGCATGGTCGCTCATGCTAATCACGTAGCTGCGACAGATGTCCTGGCCAAACTCCTGGTGTAGTTTGCGCACCATATGGAAGGTGGCAATGGTTTCTCTTGCCTTTTCTGAAATTGGCAGCTCGGTGGGGATTAGTGGACGTCGCGTACTGAGTTCTGCGGTCAACCACTCAACTTTTTCAGTTTCAGAAAGGTCATTGTAGAGCTTGGGCAGTTGCAAGTACTCGGTAATTTCGTGAATTGTGTCCGAGTGGCGGGTGCTTTCTTGGCGCATATCCAGTTGAGCCAAACTGAAGCCGTAGATTTCCACCTGACTCAGTAACATATCCAATTCTCGACATACGAGACCCGTATCTTTCAAGCTCTTATGGATGAGTTTCAGCTCTGCTAAAAATGCTTCTCCAGATTCATATAAGGTGCCTGGAGAGACAACTACGTCTTCTTCCTGTAGATAATCGCCGTTGTAAAGCTTTTTACTACGTACATGGGTGTTTGCTAAGCGTTTTTCAACGTAGGCCAGCTTGAGTCGATAGGGCTCCTGGCGATAGCGAATTGCAAATTCCTCATAGACATCGGGCATTTGCAAGCGATCCTGCTCTAAGGACTCCAGCAGGTCGGGCAATACTTCGCTCCAATGGAGTGATGGGCTTAGTAAACCTGTAAGTTTTTGGATGGACGCCATGTATTTATCCAACACTAAGTTGCGTTGGTAACAGGCTGTTTTCCAGGTGACTTGGGGGGTGACTGAGGGGTTGCCATCGCGATCGCTACCTACCCAGGAGCCAAAGCGACAGAACCGATGGCGTGGCGGTTTCAGGCCTGGAAATGTCTTGGTTAGGGCTCGATTAAACCGCTGGTATAGTTCAGGGATGGCATCAAACAGCACAACATCAAAGTAGTGCAGGGTGAAGTCCACCTCATCTAAAACCGATGGCTTAAACTGGTGCAATTCATCTGTTCGCCACCACAGTCGAATCTCTTCCGTCAGTTCTTCCTGTAGCTGAGTTATTTCCCAGGATGATGTTTGTTCACGGATGCCAGCCTGTTCTTCAGCCAAATCCAAACGGCGGAATATATTTGAAATACGCCGCTGTTTATCACGAATGGTATGACGAACAATTTCAGTGGGGTGAGCCGTAAATACCAAACGCACATCCAACTGATTGATCAGTTGTTGAATATGTCTAGGGGGAACATTTAGCTGGTTAAGAAGAGGAAACAGCCAGTGAAACGTGCCTGTGCCTTGCTGCTTTGGGGCACCTTTGCCGATGTCGGTACTGACTAAGTTTTGTAAGAACGTATCGTTGTTTTCAGTAGGATTTTGGGAATTACGGCTGGAACCATTACCGATGCCATCTACAAAGGTCCGGTAATGCTTCCGCTGATCCTGCTGTTCATAGTGTTGCTCAACAATGTTGATCAGCTGGAAGTAAAGAGCAAAGGCCCGAGCCATACGAATAGCGTCTTCCAGGCTTAGCTGTTCGATCAGCTGTAGAGCATTGGCATTATCCAGGGCCGGATCAGCCTGACCATCTGGAGTACACATGCGGCGAATATGTTTGAGTAAACTGACCAGGTCTGCACCGCATTCAGCCTCTAATACTGATTCCCAGATGCTTTCAACCGTGGTTAGTCGGTGCCTTAGAAACGCTTCGGATGCCTCTTCTAGAACAGAAAGGCTCTCGGATTTCTGAAGGGCCATATCATCTTGGTAGGAAACAGTTGGACTCATTCAACGTCTGCAGTAACGGCTGAGAGACAGAGATAACCCATGGTCACATCTCCGAGAAAATTGTAGAGGCTTTCGGACGTTCCAAAGCATCTTCTGCTCGGATGATCGACAAAATGTTTATAAAGGTCTGTGGGGGTCGGCATCTAGTACCGGTAGCTGAATGCCGCGAAATATCTCTTCACTGGCCATCCCAAACTGCATGAGCCAGTAGGTTAACGTGCGGCCCATGATCAGGAAGGCTAAAAAGGGTAAAGTCGCCAGAGCTAGGGCAATTTGAGGATTACTAACCAACGGCAACGGCAGGGGGGTGACTGTTTTTGGCGTGTATTTTTCACGAAAAGGTTGCATAAGTAAGAGGCTCGTAGTAAACGTATAGCAACTTTAGGGAATAAGATGGCCGATGCTGGCACATGGGTGTTAGCGGTTTATCTAAATCTTTCCTTAGGGAAAGGCCTATCTACAACCTAGCAGGTGCTGCTAATTCTAGATGCTGTTCTGCTTGTAATATTGCGAACTGTATCAAGACCCATAGTTCAAAGTTACTGTTCGTAGCGTATGTGTCTATGGACGACTTTGACGGAGAACGAGGGTTGGCCCGATGGGAGTTACGAAAGACTGGATTCATGAGGTTAGTTTTTCCCGTATCTGTGCTATCCCTAAGGTGCAACTTGGAGTTGCTACTTGACTAAACCTGCTTGGGAAATTACATTTTTGCGGTCGAAGCGTTTTGGTCGTCGAGCTGTTAGGGGATCTAAGGGGCTATGTTCAGTCACGTAAAATCTGATCAACCACCAACATTGGACCCCACGGTGTTACGGCCCTGGCTTGAAGATGTGGTCAATAATTCTGACTGTAGCTTGAAGATGAAGCTGAGGGGCAATATCCTGCATGTTTATGCCCAATCTGCTAAAGGCCTAGATCGAGAGTATGTTCTATTGCGACTGGTGAGATCGCTACTCGATCCAGACCGTAAAGCCGAGCTACTCAAAGATTTCCCTCAAATTTACCAACTCTATTTTTATAGTGGCCGTTCTGAAGAACAAAAACCCGATTGGTCAACACCCATTTATCTAAATCGTCTAGAGCGCCATTTAGAGCAGCTGGTGGAAACCAGTGCTGATCTTGAGGAAATGAAGCGCTCAACCGCCCATCTAACTTCGGGTATTGGGTACTTGGATGACGCCACCTCCGCCATTGTACTTTCCAATGCTAGCCTGGCCCGTAAGGGTGATCCGGATGCGATCGCACGCTACCTTAGTCAAACCCTGAGCGCCCTGGATGTAGGGGTAGATGTGGTGGTTAATGCTTTACCCGGTAAGGCGAAACGGGCCCAGGGTGTGATTACGGCCCATGCGGTGGCCGCTGACCCCCGCCGAGATTTAATCAACCGGCTGTGGATTTTGTGTCGAGCCGCCTACAGTCCTGACCCGGCCATGATTGCTGAACCTACGGCCCAGCGGTTACGGGATCTAAAACTGACCCAGTTTCAGGATGCTGTGATTTCGGTGCAGGTGTTGGGGGAAGATACCCCCGACTGGCGACTGCGGGTGGATCTGACGCCGGATGAGGAAATTCTAAAGGAATGGAGTCGCTGGGGTGATACGGAATCCATTACTCGCCTGCTAAATCAGGCGCTGGCTCCCCTGGATGTGAGTGTGCTGCCCGAGGTTAAGGATTCTACGCTGCATCTGGTGTGTCAACCGTTGGCAGTGGGGCAAACCGTTGCCAGCAGTGGAGAGGCTTCCTCCTCTGAAGAGGGCTCTGAAACGGAGATTATGGATGCGATCGCACCTCTGTTGGAGCAGCTTGCTCCCCAGGGAGTCGGTCGGGCCATCGTTTATGGACCAAGTCTGGACAGTGTGAATCCAGTATGGCTTAAGTGCCTGGACTTGCCAGCCAGCGAACATGCAGATCTGGCTGTTTCCACTCAGGAGCTAGCGCGACAAGGTGACTTACCAGCCATTGCCTACTGTCTGACCAAACAGCTCAATCCCGATTTAGACGAACAGCTATCGACGGGCGGCATCCGAGTGCAGTTGCTGCGACGGGAACGACGGCTACACATTATGATCGATGCGCCCACATGTCCGTTGCAGCGTCAGGTGGTGCCCCAACTCAAGCAGTATCTCCGTCAGCATCCAATTAAAGGACTGGTGGGTATCCGCATCTATGGTCGCCGCGCGGGGCAAAAGCGCCCAGATTGGAACTATGGATTTGATCGTCAGCCCAAGAAGCGTTTGGTGCCAGAAGCGGTTCCCGAATTTGCCGCTTCTGATGCATATTTAGGAGATCTAATTCAGCAGGATGAGACGGCGGATGGGGATGCTGCGGAGCAAAATTGGCCCAATCGCACCCTTGAGCACCTGCGATCGCTACTGATTAAAACTCAATTGTTTGCCTCCGCTGCCAATAATCCTGAAGAACCGTTGGTCGGCGCGCACTTACCCAGCAGACGAGGCATTGCCCTAGCCTGGGCCACATTGGGATTATTGCTGGCATTTCAAGCAGATTGGATCGCCGGTCAGTTATTTAAGGCGCGGTCGCTAGCCCTCCAAGCCCAGCAAACGACGACGGCAAAAATGCCTGAACGGAAGCCGCTCTCCACTTTTGAGGAAGAACTGGCTCAGCTGAATTGGGGTCAAAAGGATGGCGATGCCTCGATCAGTTTGGACGATGAGCTGCCAGGATTTGCCAGTTCGGCCATCAATGATAGCGACTTGTTAGGTAGCCCTCTCCAAACGACGGTTTCCATGACTGAAGTCCTGGAATCGTCTCCCTTTCCTTCATTTACGAGCCAACAGCTAAATGAAAAGTTAGCCCTATATGACTGGCGTGTGGCTAAAGAAGGGCCGCCGGATGTACTGATTTTTGGTAGCTCCCGTGCCCTGCGAGGGGTGGATCCGTCAGCGTTGAAGCGCGCCTTAGGGACCCTGGGCCATGACGATGTCAGCATATTTAACTTTGGAGTGAATGGGGCCACGGCTCAGATTGCTGATTTAGTGATCCGGCAGTTGCTGTCCAACTATCCCCTACCAAAGCTAATTATTTGGGCCGATGGAGCACGAGCGTTTAATAGCTCACGGGTGGATGTGACATTTAATGCGATCGCAACTTCAGAAGGATATCAGCAGCTGATCGCTGGTGAGTTGTTTCCTGAAAATAATGGTGAAGCCGCTGGTCCAAGCCTCAATCCCGCACAGCGTCTAAACCGCTTTTATGCCCGCACCGATGAGCAATTAAGCGATGCCCTGGGCCGCATATCTTCGGCCTACGGAGAACGTACTCAGTTGCAAAAGATTGCTGGCGTTAATCAAATCAATCCTAAGAACCTAGGACAACCGGCTGCCGTTAACCCAACTGAGACCGACTTAATTGATGTGGACGGCTTTTTGCCTTTAGCCATTCAGTTTAATCCGGCCACCTATTATTTAGCTCATCCACGGGTGGCAGGTACCTACGATGGTGACTACAAGGCTTTTCAAATGGAAGGTCCCCAGGTAAATGCCCTGCGACAGCTCGTTGCATACACCCGGTCCAAGGGGGTGGATATTGTCTTTGTCAACACACCCTTGACGGACGAGTATCTTGATCCTGCTCGTTTAGAAGTGGAAGGCCGCTTTCAACGCTACATGCTGCAGATTGCCGCCCAAGAATCAGGATTGCTATATCGCGATCTAGGCCAGCTATGGCCTCAGCGCTATGACTATTTTTCTGACCCTAGCCATTTAAACCGCTTTGGTGCCTATCAGCTCTCCAACCGCATAGCCCAAGATCCCATGATTCCCTGGCTGAAGCTGAAGTTGCCTGCTGAAGCTGAGTAACGCTCTACTAATCAATCCCTCCTTGCCACGATGACCCTGCCATCTATTACCTACGGTTTACTGATCCTTGGCACTAGTTTGATTTACTGGTTGTTGCCTGGTCGTGGCCTCAAGCTATGGCTGCTGCTGCTGGCTAGCTTGATATTTTATTCCTCACTGCAAGTCCAATATGTGCCGCTGCTGCTAGGGCTGGTATTGACCAACTATCTGATTGGTCGGCGTCTCAGTGCCCCCCTCGATTGGCGCATTCCCAATGAAGAGTGGCACTTTGCTCAACAGGACTGGGACCGCAAACGATTGATATTGCTGTGGGTTGGCATTAGTCTGAATGTATTGCTTTTGCTGGGGTTTAAATATTTTTTCCCGATGGTGGCAACCAGCAACCCCAGTTTGCAGCTGTTGATGCCCCTGGGTTTGAGTTTCTTTTGTTTTGAGTCCATTGCTTATCTGGTAGATATCTACCGTGGTGCTCCTGCAGCCAGTCACTTCATTGAGTTTGCTTCCTACAAACTGTTTTTCCCAAAGCTGATTGCTGGCCCAATTACTCGATTTCAGGGCTACATTAGCCAACTAAAACAGCCCCGTTTACCTAACCTGGAGCAAGGGGTAGAAGCAGGTTGGCTGATTGCTTCAGGTGCGGCAAAAAAAATGCTGCTGGCTGACCGCATTGGCCTTTTAGTCAACCTAAGTTTTGACAATCTAGAACGAGCCGGTAGTGGAGATATCTGGCTAGCGATTTTTGCCTATGGTCTACAGCTTTATCTCGACTTTAGTGGTTATGTTGATATTGCCCGAGGCAGCGCACTGTTATTTGGCATTCAGCTACCGCAAAACTTTGACTTCCCTTACTTCACCACCAGCATTGCTGAATTTTGGCGGCGTTGGCACATTACCCTGGGCGACTGGCTACGTAACTATCTTTACTTCCCCCTGGGGGGCTCCCGGAAAGGGTTAATGAGAACCTGCCTGAATCTGTTGTTTGTGATGCTGGTGGCTGGTATTTGGCACGGTGATCAGTGGGGCTTTTTGGTTTGGGGGGGGCTTCACGGCATGGCCCTGGTGATTCATCGACTTAATCAAACATTGGCGGATACGCGTCCGAGGCTGAAGGCATTTTGGGGTAGCTGGCTGGGTGTGATGGCAGCTTGGGCCATGACTCAATTGTTCGTATTTTTGAGCT
Source organism: Adonisia turfae CCMR0081 (assembly GCF_011009555.1). Lineage (GTDB taxonomy): Bacteria > Cyanobacteriota > Cyanobacteriia > Phormidesmidales > Phormidesmidaceae > Leptothoe > Leptothoe turfae. The sequence goes on from NZ_QXHD01000004.1 coordinate 5,379,979, forward strand.
GGGTACCCTTCCGTCTGCCAAATCTGGCGGATGTCGGACTGGTGGCCAATCGCTTTCTGAGTCAAGCTGGCGATGTCCAGTTTGCCCAAAAAGTCTACTTAGAATCCTTAGGTTTCAGCCGGGGTGGGGTGATTCTAATTCTGCTTGGTGTGGCCGGTATTATGGCCTTGCTTCACGGCTTTAAATATCGGCTTAAACTACAGATCAGCTGGCCCCTTAAACTCATGTTAATTCCAGCAGGGTTTTACTTGGCTTGGTTGCTAGCCCCTGATCAGGTCGTTCCTTATATCTATTTTGAGTTCTAAGCGTTGACGTTATAGCTTTGGAACTGGACATGGCTGAGCCGTAATCATGAGAGCCTCCATAACACTGCTCATGATTGAAGTGTTTGACTGTCTTGATAGCCAGCATTGGCCTTCGGTAAAACCTCTAGCCCTGCCTGATATTCGTGACCTCAGACAAGGGCAACGTGAAAACGAAAGCAACTGTTAAGGTGTATTGCGAAAATTAAAAACATGCGTTACATTTGTATACAAGCAAGCAAGGAATCTTATTTATCCCTTGTGAGCCATACATATCCGTACCTTCAAAACGCAATAATTTATCATGACAACTACTCTACAGCAGCGCTCTAGCGCTAATCTGTGGGATCAGTTTTGTGAGTGGGTTACTAGCACTGAGAACCGCCTCT
>NZ_QXHD01000004.1:5380679-5429258 GCF_011009555.1 Adonisia turfae CCMR0081
AAGACTGACTTAGCCAATTATTCTGGGACAGATTGGGAATATGAAGGCAAGACTTACTCAGGCTCTTACGGACAGGGGCCTAAAGGTGAATATCGGAAAGAAACAACTGATGTGGGTCGCTTTCCGGCTAATGCCTTTGGCCTCTATGACATGCATGGCAATGTGTGGGAATGGTGTTTAGACCATTGGCATAAGAATTATGTTGGAGCACCGGCTGATGGAAAAGCCTGGTTATCCTCTGATGACAATGATTTAAGACTGCTGCGGGGCGGTGCCTGGAACGCCGACCCTGGTTTCTGCCGTTCGGCTCTTCGTAACTGGCTCGCGCGCGGCAATAGGAACAGCTATATTGGTTTTCGAGTTGTCTGCGCTTCCTCGTGGACTTTGTAGCTCTTTTACCCTGAAGAAATAAAAACTGTTTTTTCTTGCACTTAGGGTAAGTGTAGGGTAGCTACGCTCAGGTGCAATTAGGATTTTGAAAGAAGTAGGGTGGGCTGCCCACCCTACCTATCTGCTTAAGGAGCCCCACCCATGTCTGACCAACCACAGCTTTATGTCATTGCTGAATTTGAAGAAACAGAAAAAATCACCTCTATTGAGGGTGAACGCAATGGCGATGATACCGGTGGTGGCTGGGGAGATGAGCCGACTCAAGGGCCGATGGAAGTGATCAGGCAACGCCTAAACCGTAAACGAGTGCCCCTGGATGCTCAGGCTTTGAAAACACAAATGCAGGGAATGCTGGCGGTAGTTAATGATTTATTTGACCAGGCGACGACGGAAACAGGATTGCAGTTAAATGAAGTGGAACTGTCGGTGGAAATCAATGCGGAAGGTCAGCTTAGTTTGGTTGGTAATGGTGGCAAGCTAGGGAACTCAGGCGGTATTACCCTGAAGTTTACACGTCCAGATGGAAAAAGCAATTAGGCTTGCAGCTCAAAGCTGTTTGAGTAATTTGAAATTCAGATATCGTATCTTTAACTGCCTTCTGACTGCTGGTTATGGCCAGAAACTGGGCAATTACTATCGGTATTAATGGTTATCGCTACCTGCAACGGCTGAACTATGCGAAGCGGGATGCGGACTCAGTGCGTCAGTTTTTTATCGATGAGCTTAAGTTTGAGCAGGTCTATCACTTCTCTAATGATGCAGCCCCGATTCCCCAGGACTATGGTCCGGATCTAGATGCGGTGCCCACCTGTGCTACACTGCGGCGATTTTTTCGGACACGTTTTGAAAAGCCATTTTTACGGGAGGGTGATAATCTGTGGTGCTTTTTTGCTGACCTGCAAAATTGACTTTCAATCCTTGTCAGGTCGATTAACGCGGATAAGTTTTCCTGCCAACGTATCTTCCTTCGAGATCGCTGCATCAACGCGATTAGCAAATCTCTCTCGGTTCAAATCTTCCGTACAAACAACAATACCAGCATGCTCTGAACTCTGCCGATGCAGGCGAATAAAGTCAGCCCGATTTATAGTTAACACAGCCCGGTTTTGATCTGTCGCATAGGCCAGCACCTGATCATCTGGAATACCCTGGTTAGCCTGACCAGCTTCCTGAACAGTTAAAACATCATGGTCCAACTGCTTTAGTTTTTCGCTTACCTTTTTAGGAAATCCTTCATCTGAATAAAGTCGAGCCATGGTTATGCTGCCGCTTGTCGCTGAATAGCAGCAGTAATCTCATCTATGTGAGCTGTGGCATAGAGCCAGGCATTAGCCAGATCAGTCGCTGTTAAGCCTGGATAATCTTCAAGCAAATAGGCTTCCGTCGCTCCCTGGTTACGTAAGCTCACCAGCAACCAAACCGGAATTCGTGTTTGACGAATACAGGCATCGCCCCCCATCACCCCTGTTGTTTTTTTAATGCCAGGCCAACTGTTAGTAAGACTGGCAACCAATAAATTGATCGCCTGGGCTTTTTCGTCTGGCGATAGGGCTAATAATTGAGGTTGAAGTTGCTGGAGCGTCATAAAGGTACTTTCTGGGCCAGGCTCAGGGGGCTTAACCCTATTCTAGTCAGTTAATTTTCAAAACCTGATTAGGTGGAGACGAGCGTCAGGAACTCAATGAGTATGAACGTATTGAACATCTACCAGGAGGGGATGAGGTATCGGATCATACATTGAATACTGCATTTAACCTGTCTGACTAGTTGCGTACATCGCAGCCAATCAAAAACTCAAAACCATCTAAATTCAATAACTTTAGAGGTACCTAAAGGAATATGGACTAAAAATGGACTAAATTTCGAGAGCTATTTTTAGGTCAAAACATCCTTTAAAGTCTGCCGCACCCCTAGGATACCCCTATCCAATCTATAGCTGGGAATTGCAGTATTTGCGATCGCAATCGACACAAATAACCTGTAGTTTATGGCAACACTCCCAAAAAAGTGACCTAAGTTTACTGCGTCTCTATCACCTTCAAGAGATAGATTCACAATCATAGGCATCTTTCGTGTCTTAAAATAAGACTCACTGACTTAATGTGAGTCTTGAGATTGCGATCTTGATCTTGCCTTGAGACAAAGCGTTTCTTGCAAATATGACCGCTGCAACAGCATTAAGCTATCCAACGTAAAAATAGGCTGCCTCAATGCAAGTACAGTCGAGTCAGGCACCTATGACTATTTCACTGAGGCTATTGTTGGTGAGTCAGAGGTGGTGGGGTATGTGCCATTGCCCAACGAGGTTTGCAACCTGGCTTTTGATCACTTTACTGATAAGCGCATCGGCACAGCTTTTGGTGGAGAAGCACCCACTAGTCTGACAATTGAGGCGTTAGTCAAAGTAGAACGAGAGCTTTAGGCAGCCTGAGTCGGCAGTTAAATCACACACTCTGTTGACATCCTGACACAACTCCAATGGGGTAGCTGGGAGCAGGAGAGGTGCGATCGCAAATTAAATCTCAAAACAAGACTATATAACTTCAAAACAAGACCAATGTAAAGACTCTGAATCTCAAATTAAGACTTTCATGTAGCCCCACCATCACATGTTGCAAAAAGCTAGGCAGTCAAGCCCATGAACACTAAGAACCACTCATTGTCTTAAAAATAGACCCTAAGTATTGACATGAGGCTCAATATGCGTAGAGTGTGTCTAGCCATAAAACAAAGATTGGTTTCCCCATGTCCGACATAACCAATGCATTAGACAGTGTCACTACAGCCATTAATACCCTCGAGCCCCACGTTTCCGTCGAAGCTGACACCCATAACCTCATGAGTGTGGAATCAGTGCAAAAGGTGCTAAACCGTTCCCGAGCATCGGTTTATCGCTATGCCAACACCGATGCTCTAATTCTTAATCCCCCATTTGACCATAAGCGTCTTAACCCTGAATCAAGACATCATAAAGAAGAGCCGCTGATGTTCCATCCCAACGAAGTAGCCCGCTTTGCTCAAGATGTTTTAGGGATTAAACAGGTCACCATTGAAATTAGCCAACCAGCAGAAACCATTACCCATCAACTTCTACGCCAGGTACTGGCTGAACTGAAGGTGATTCGAGAGCTGATAGAACAAAGCCATTAGACTGCCCCATAGTGTTGGACAAGCCATGAACTTGGATACGGCTTATACTTTATATTTTAAGCTGCGTCTAGATCCACAAACCAGTGCTAACCTTGGATCAAGTGAGCATTGTCAAGATTTGCATTTTGACATATACCGGCAGGAATTTAGCATGGCCCCGTTGATGTTTACCCTAGTGGATGTCGGCAGTTAGCACCCATCACAAACTACTCCTTTATGAACAGACCACCATAGGGTCACTTAACATCTTTAAATTCATACCCTCCAAGGCCTATACGTCAATGAGAGCAACGTATACCTTAGTTTTTTATCATTTTTTGCATATCCTCCAGCATGGAATCTGCCAGTCAGTTAGAGTCTAATTCTGAACCCCCTCATAGTCCACTTGTAGAACTACTAGGTACTTTTATTGCCTTAGCAACCCTGACATTGCCCCTATTTACGGTAACTTATTTTTCATCAATACCCATCGATACCCTGAATGGTTTACCTTACTCGGCAATACAAACAAACGAATAAGATCTAACCACTCCGTGGGTGCTGTCTCCCTTTTCTCCTAAAATGCTATCGGGATAGACGGTTTACGTTTATCCCGACTGCTCATTAATAGTTGGAGAAGTATCGTGGATTTATCTCGTATTCCTGCTCAGCCTAAGCCAGGTCTGATCAACGTATTGATCGAGATTACAGGCGGCAGCAAGAATAAGTATGAGTTTGATAAGGATATCAATGCATTTGCCCTAGATCGCGTCCTTTTCTCGTCTGTTCAGTATCCCTATGACTACGGTTTTGTACCCAACACATTAGCTGATGATGGCGATCCCCTAGATGGCATGGTCATCATGGATGAACCCACATTCCCTGGATGTGTGATCGCAGCTAGACCTATCGGTATGCTCGAAATGATCGACGGTGGCGATCGTGACGAGAAAATTTTATGTGTTCCTGACAAAGATCCTCGTTATGCAGGTGTTAAAACTCTAGATGACATTGCATCTCATCGTTTAGATGAAATTGCAGAATTCTTTAAAACCTACAAAAACTTGGAGAAGAAAGTAACCGAAATCTTGGGTTGGAAAGGCCTGGATGAGGTGCAACCTCTTGTAGAAAAGTGTATTGCTGCTGCTAAGTAGTCCGGTATGGAGCTAGTAATCTCCGAATAGTGGATTAAGCATTATAGGGATACATCACCGTATAAAATGTGTCCCTATAATGCCTACTAGTATCCTTGAGGTTACAGGGGACAACCAACCTTACATGAGCATGCGTACAGTTTGGGGATACACGCCGTGAGTGTATCTGCCTATATGTCAGGCACAGAAAGCACACTACAATTTCAATCGGGCCTCTTGATTAAATTTTGGGGGGTGCGTGGCAGCGTACCAACACCAGGTGCAGCCACAGCCTTCTACGGAGGCAATACATCCTGTATTGAGGTTTTGGCCGATCAACAGCGTTTTATTTTTGATGGTGGCACCGGTCTTAGGGTGCTAGGTGAAACCTTATATCAAACGTCAGTGCCTGTGGAAGGCCATCTGTTTTTTACCCACACCCAATGGGATCGCATTCAAGGATTTCCATTTTTTTTACCAGCCTTTGAAGCGGGCAATCACTTTCATATCTATGGTGGAATAGCTGCTAATGGGGCTTCCATCAAACAGTGTTTAACAACACAGATGCTTAAACCAGGGTTTTCGCTTCCCCTACACACCATGCGGGCTAATCTCACATTCCATGACATTACCCCTGGTGAAACCCTGCAAATTGGCAATGTTCAAATTGAGCCCATCGGCTTAAATGTTGACAATAATGCCCTTGGATACCGACTGAATTATCAGGACAAGTCGGTGGTATATGCCACAGATACTGATTATGAGCATCTTGACGAAAATCTACTATTTCTAGCCCATCACGCAGATTTACTCATCTACGATGGCCTATATATAGATATGTGCGATCAGATCCAAATTCCGTCTTCCCAGAAACCATGGCAAGCGGCCATTAACCTGGCCCAGGCAGCCCAGGTCAAACGACTTGCCATGGTTCATTATGGTCCTCGCCAAACTGATGCCATGTTAAAGGCCTTCGCACATCAGCTTAAAGATGTTGAGCCTCAAGTTTTGCTGGCCCATGAAGGGATGGTGATCAGTTTGGCGAAAAACTAAACATTAAAGAGGGTTACGGGAAAAGTTACTGTTGCGGCTGGGGCGGCGGCTGTCATCACCTTTGGGTTTAGCCTTATTCACCCGTAGCTCACGTCCAAGCCACTCGGCACCATCTAATTCGGCAATGGCCAAATCTTCTTCCTCATCTTTGACCATGTTGATAAAGGCAAAGCCACGACGTTTACCAGTTTCACGGTCAACAGGCAGTGTAATGCGGGCCACTTCACCGTACTCGACAAATACATCCCTAATATCATCTTCTGTGGCTTGGAATGACAGATTTCCAACGTAAATAGTCACGATTACTCTCCGATGCTTACGTGCTCAGCTGCTCTCAAATGCTTGGTAGTAAACAGCCTACTCGGGTGATATCATACCGCACAGCTTTTCGTTCAGAGTGCGCAAACGGTGTTTTTTCATCTTCAAATTATTAATTTCTCACGTTCTCATAGCTGGGCTCAGGCTTCATGTTTCTAAAACTAGTTGTGTCGAACTACCAAGATTCATCAATTATTTTCGGCTAACTCATCAGTGATCCTAGATTGACACAACATACTTGGGTATTCGCCGATATTGCTACCCGGCGGATAAGGAGAGCCCATCATGCACACATTTGAAGTGTTCGTCGATATTAAAGAATGTGCTGGGAAAAATCATGCCAGCAATCGTATTATGGCGACTCGCTATGAAATAGATGCCAGTGGTCGCACAGATGCCCACGACACTGCACTATTTAAAGCAGGGCAAGAATATCCTAAAGCAACTGAATATGACATTCGGATCACTCGTCTTCTTAAGTAAACGGTAAAACTCAAGGTTTCAGCCGGTGCTTAGGTCGATCATGCCCCAAGCATCTTTATCCATATATGGTCTATAGTCTGCTGTGTCCCAGTCTGGTCGTAGAACTAGACTGGGATTATTTGTTTTGGGGCTTGCCGAGCTATAGTGAACACCCTGACTTCCCCGACGATAACTGTCCTGGACATCACTATTACATCTAGAAGAAAGGGATATCTACCACGGCCAAGAGCCCCAACGGCATGCCAGAAAGTCTAGTTATTAATCTAGTTGCGGAATCAACTATCCCGTTCCAATATCTTCGAGGGTATCATCTACACCGATTGTTTTTAGCCCTCATTAGTGCCGTTGATGTAGACCTGAGTCAAACGCTACAAGCATATAGTTATCGAGCGTTTGCTTTGAGTCCGTTACAGATGGCGTCTCAACCTCAAACCACGTCAGCCCGCAACCTTAAATTTTTACTCCCGCGTCAGCAGTTAGAAACCACTACATTTCAATATGCGAATAGTTCAATGCCCGCCGGATCTCACTGCTGGTGGCGGATTGCTCTACTAGATGATGGGCTGTTTAAGCACATCAGCTCACGATTGGAACAGGTAGCTGCCCGTAAACCTTGGTATCTGGGACCTGCGCGATTACACATCACAAATTTTGCACCGGCCAATATTCCAGAATGGACCAGCCATATTAGTTATCAACAACTGTATAAGCAAGCGTCTGACAGTAACCGTCACTTGACGTTTCAGCTCATTACACCTGCGGTTTTTCGCCAGGGAGAACAAGAGTCTCCACTACCCACACGCGATGCTGTTTTTCACGGTTTGCGCAAGTGCTGGAATCGCTACAGTGGACTGGTATTCGCCCCTGACACCATTACCCCCATTGTTGCAAAAACCTTTGATTTGCGTACGGTCACAGTGTCCATTGGTGGTAATAAAACAATTATTGGCTGCCTCGGTGATTTAACATTTCAAATTTCAGGTACAGCGGATCCGTTGATTATTAAGCGTATCAACGCGCTGACGAACTTTAGCCGTTACTGTGGTATTGGCAATAAAACATTTCTCGGTCTGGGTATGGTACGAGCGATCACGGCGACCAAATAAACTGCTCAATGGTGTGGGCTAACCGTCGCAGGTCAAACTTATCCAACCGTTCCATAGAGTTACGAGAAACAATCCTGCGACCAATTTCAGCAATGGGTAATCCGTGGGGAACATCAATGAAAGACCAATCAACGGCAGTGCGTCGACCCAGATGATAGCGAACGGTCTTAGATAGCAGCTGAATGGGGCGGGCACCCGTTTGAATCAGCACCTGATCTGACCAGCCATTGACATGGATAATTGTATTGGCTGGGGACGACACTCGGATGATCATCACGTAGTTCAAACGCCATAACCCCACTCGCTGACGATACACTTGCACTTGCTCAATGTGGCTGAGGTGATAGTGATTAACCTGTCGCTGACGTTTTCGACCCCGAGGAATTTCGTGGACAATGGTGAACCGATTAAACGCTTTGTTGAATATACAGGTGGCTACCTCAGGATAGAGTGTTGGCACAAAGGGCTCTACCAAGATCAATAAAATGCCTGCTGCCATCAACACCACCCACAGCAATGGCGCTTGACAATAACCTAGCCAGACCACACTAACTAAGCTAAGTGACCCCAGTCGTGCCAGATTCGTAACGCTTCCGGCAATGTGATGACGCCCTAAATTTGAGAAGCGCAATACTAACTCACGCTTATTGTGTCGAAGCTGTCTCACGTGATTTGGTTGACATCCTTAGAATGCCAAATTACACCAATACATTCAGCCGAGCTCTATGCGACACTTTGTTATACCCGTCATAATAATTCATTTGTACTGAAAGACAACATCCGTTATACTGCCCCTGGTCCATATTTGAATAAGGTATCAAACTCTTAGTCCAACACTTACGCTGATCTGCGCTGAATTTAAAGTCTTTATATTTTGCATGGGGCCAAGCCAAGCGTTTTATCACAGTTACTAATGGCATCTCTTACGTTGTCTGACTCAGATCTTTTAGACCTTGAACTTGGTCGTAAAGCCCGTAACCAACTGAGCTCTAAGGATAGAGCTATACATAACTGGTATCGGTTTGTCTTGTCTTTTCCGCCTCACTTAGTGAGACATTATTTACATCGACTGCAAGCGACTGAACAAACTGTTGTTTTAGATCCGTTCTCTGGAACAGGAACCACTGTCGTTGAAGCGAAAAAACTGGGTCTACCTGCCGTTGGGCTAGAAGCAAATCCAATGGCGCATTTTGCATCCTCTGTAAAACTAGATTGGTCACCGCTACCGGAGCATTTGTCCCAAACCGCTGAGGTGATTGCGGCAGCCGTGCGGGACGAGTTAGATCTATTACCAAATCTTGCCCCAAGCTTATCTCCAGAAGCAGCTGGCTTATTGTTTAAAGATGCCATTAGTCCCCGTCCGCTCCAAAAAGTTCTGACGTTGTTAGGGCATATTGATCGAGACCGTTCTAGCGTCGCTTGGCGACATTACCGCCTTGCCTTAGCGAACTCAGCGGTATTTGCGAGCAATCTACGATTTGCTCCGGAGGTGAGTGTTTCCCGCAAACACAAGTCCGATGCTCAGGTGGTTGCTCATTGGTTACAACAGGTCAACATAATGGTCCAGGATTTGAGTGCTTTAGGGAATGCATTTTCACCAACCCAGTCTGCTGTTGTGCATTTGGGGGATGCTCGTCAGCCCCATCGTCATATTGCGCCCAACTCGGTTGATGTGGTGATTACATCACCTCCCTATCCCAATGAAAAAGACTATACCCGGACTACCCGTCTAGAGTCAGTACTCCTGGGATTTTTGGAAAATAAGGCTGGTTTGCAAGCAATTAAGCATGAACTGGTGCGGTCTAATAGCCGTTGTGTCTATCGTGATGACGATGATGATCGATGGATTCAAAACTATCCTCAGATTTTAGAGATTGCCGATACCATCAATCGACGACGGAAAGAACTGGGTAAAACGAGTGGGTTTTCTCGACTGTATGCACGGGCAACAACGCTTTATTTTGGTGGGATGGCCTGTCATCTGGCTAATTTGCGATCGCGACTCCGTCCCAATGCCCGATTAGCCTACGTTGTTGGGGACCAGGCATCCTACCTACAGGTGCATATCCCCACGGGCTCCCTGCTCGCCCACATTGCTCAAGATCTCGGTTATGAACTGATGGGTATCGACCTTTTCCGCACAAGACGTGCGTCTAAGACCGAAGTAGATCTTAGAGAAGAAGTTGTTTTGCTCCGTTGGCCCGGTTAAAACATCTCTTTGGGCGCATGTTATACGTAGCTGTTGCACAACATATTACCTGCCCAAAAGCTTGCTTTAATGGTGTTGTACAGCCTGATATAAACATTGTTGTTGGTCGCCGAAATCTTTTTAATTCAAGAGTTTAGTTGGATCTCTCTAAATTCAGACTTTACCCTGGTAGATTGTGCGCAACAGTCAAGCGATCCAGTAAAGTACAAACCTGTTCATCCGTGACCTGCTCAAAATTGTCATACCATAGCCCAATGGCAAACAGACGGTTGGGAATACACAAACACACCAGCCGATCTACCTGCTTTTTAAGTTGTTGGTATGCATTTTGAGAGGCAATGGGTACAGCTACAATCAATTGCCTTGGATATTGAGATCTCACCCCCATCACCGCCGCCCGCATAGTTGCCCCAGTGGCTAACCCATCGTCAACCAAAACAACAATGCGATCATAGACATTGACTTTAGGGCGATTACCGCGATACACCTGTTCTCGGCGTTGTAACTCTTGCTGCTCCTGGGCCGTAATCTCTTCAAGCTGCTGTTTAGTAATTCCCAACCAGCGGACAACGTCATAGTTAATCACCCGTGCACCATTTGCGGCAATGGCTCCGATGGCATGTTCCTTATTATCGGGATCTCCTAACTTGCGTACCAAACAAAGATCCAGGGTTAGGTTGAGGGTGCGGGCAATCTCGTAGGCCACGGGCACCCCACCCCGTGGCAGGGCTAACACTAAAACATCCGCACGATTGGCGTAGGCTTGGAGCTGTAGCGCTAGTTTCTGGCCTGCCTCGGTGCGATCGCGAAATCGAGTGTTCATGCTTTTTCCCATAGCCATTACCCCTACTCCACGATAGGTACACCCCCATTAAACCGAAGTAACCGTCTGGGGTTTCATGGTTTCAAGTACTTGCCAGGCGATGTCACATTCTTGTTGAATCTGAGCATCTTCATCATCAATGATTCGAGCATGCTGTAACGCTGATTGTACTCGTTGGGAGAGTTCATCCCGAGACAGGGCACCTGGGTGTCCTTTCATCAGCATGTCCGTCAATGAAATAATGCCCAGTAGCTGGTCATCCTCAATTACCGGAGCTCGATGCACACCTGTGGCTGAGAAAATTTGGGCCGCTTCCTGTAACGTGGCATTCATGGGCATGCGGATACAAGGACGTCGCATTACATTGCTAACCCGAGTAAAGTGTGGAGAGCTGCCCTTAGCGATCACCTTATAGATAATATCTCTCTCAGTTACAATCCCATAGGGACCCTGACCTTCAGCCTCTTCTACAATTAGCGATCGCACGCGCTTAGTCCGCATCAGCCAAATTGCATTTTCTACCGTTGCCGAACTGCGAATGACAATCACAGGCTTGGTCATAATGTCTTTCACAAATAGCATGTCGTCCTCCCTGAACAATGACTCCGCCGTCCATAGTTCCTCCCATACCTTTTGTAGGTAAAGAATCTGAGGAATTTATGAAGGGGGATCGTAGTGCATCACGTTCAAGATTTACAGACTACTAGATGTGCATCCGTTTTCAGGGTTGAGTTTTGAAGATTGAATGGCGACACTGACGTATACCCCACATTATTCCAAGGCATAGCTCAAGACTAGGGGCTCTAAATTGAGGGCTTCAGGGGGACAAAAATTAACTTCTAAAAAGGCCACAACATCTTTTTCCTGGGGATTTCCCCGATTTCGTCCCGTCACCCCTGCCGCAATCATAACGCCGCAGCAACCATGACTTTTGATTTGCTGTTGATGCCATTTATCTAGGGCAGTGCGATGTTGACCATCGCTCACGTCATATTCATGGAATAGGTGGAAACTATTATCACCAGCTTGCCAAATACCCAATTGAAATGTGAGCTGACTAAACGGATCATGACCAGGATTGAAACACATGGACTTAATCCCGCCGATTAACTCGATGTGCTCAACCAGGGCCATGGCTTTAGGGCGAGATGTTTGAACAATTACCACAGGCCAAGCGGCTTTTTTGGCGCTAGCTTTAACGCTAGCAACAGGCTGATAGTACATGTTTCCAGTGCGCAGTTGCTTGAGGCGGTCTGGAGGTAGCTTGGTCAGTAAAATCAGAGCGCCATCAGGGACAAGATCATCGTGCAAGATAGGACCACTGGCAAAATTCTCTCCTAGATCCAACATGTCCTCAGTTTCTGCCATCAAATTAGTCGAAACCTCTGGCAGTGACTTCACGTTTACCGTGCATTGTTTAGGATGGCTGCCTTCCATAGGGTTAGGCACTCGGAAGGTTTTTTCAATGGGCTCTAAAACATTAAGGGGATCGGGCGCTTTTTTAAAAAAGCGATGCAGGGCCTCTAATGCCACGATCAACGTAGCGGCCTCCGCCTCATCTAGTTCATGGCGCATCCCTTCAAGGGGGTGGATACTGCCAAATTCATAGTCATCAGGTTCTGGCTGGCGGGGGCGTTCGACAACGTAGTTTAGAAAAAAGCAGTCCTGCGTCAGAAAAATTTGCTGTAGATCCTGGGGAGACATAGACATGGGTAAATCGGCGCTGATGCTATCGCAATCCAGAACGCGCTCACGAAATTGCAATAGTGAATCCAAATTGCGATAAAACAGCAAACCATAGTCCACATCGGCCATGCCTAAAATAGACACATACAGCGTATCCACATCCCATTGATTTAACTCAATCGCCAGTAGTTCCTGCTCACTAAGTTGATACCAAGGCGCTTCATGCCACAACGCCAGCGCTTTTTGACGAAGACTCTCGCTGTAATTTGCCGGCAAAGAGGAGGACGGTACGGAGAAGTGGGACAACACATGATCAAAAATTTCGTCTACCCAAGGCAGCTTAGCCCCATAGACAACATCGATCTCTAAATCCTGAAGCACACCCCGCAAAAAAAACTGTAACTCTCGATCGTTGACAACAACTCTCTGGGGACGGCTTGGTTCAGCAGGTCCTTGAGGATGTTCTATCGCCTGCAGTAAACTCCGCGCTACGGCGTCATACCCACTATTGGCAGAGATCAGATCTACACTGCGTACATACCCCTGATTGCCATCAATCCACAAAATACAGTCACGCTCATCTTCCTGGGCTTCAGGCATAGAAAAACGTCCCCCCTCCCAAACACTATCCGTTTGGGGTAGCTTTTGAATACGACGGCGGGTAAACGGGCTCAGTGGAGGCATAAATATGGGTATATAAACAGCCTCTATTGTGGAGAAGAATCAAACCATTGGCTATGTCCCGATAGATTTGTTCAACTATTGAGGGTAATAAACGTGGCTGTATTCAATGATTGCCATTGAAGCTAGAAAAGCGCTCTATCAGTCCCTGAAGCTACACTATATAAGTATTAACGGCAGAATTTTAGTTAACCACACGACCCATGACCCAAGCTACTCAATCGCAACAGGGAATCATGATGACTGAGGCGGCTCTCTCCCACCTCCTCGCGTTAAAAGAGAAACAGGGAAATGACCTGTGTCTGCGAGTCGGGGTACGTCAGGGAGGCTGCTCTGGCATGTCTTATATGATGGACTTTGAAACCCTTGGCAATCTTGGCGAGCACGACGAAGTGTTTGACTATGAAGGCTTCAAGGTTATCTGTGATAAAAAGAGCATGCTCTATCTCTACGGACTGGTGCTCGACTATAGCGATGCCCTCATCGGTGGTGGCTTTCAATTTACGAATCCCAACGCTGACCAAACCTGTGGCTGTGGCAAGTCGTTTAGTGCCTAAGGCGGCTTAAAATGGGAAGGTTTTCGATAAAAACTTCCCATGAGCCAAACCATTGATGAACTGTTTGAAGAGGGGTTGAACCGCTACCAGGCAGGTGAAAGTGTCGATACTCTGATTCCTATGTTCAAGGAACTTAGCGCACAGGCACCCAAAAATAGTGCTATCTACACATGCCTGTCATGGCTCTATTTACTGGCGGAGAAACCTACTGCTGCCTATAAAGCTGCTCAGAAAGCCATTAAGATCACACCTCAAGACCCTCAAGCCCATATCAACATTGCGATCGCAATTCTTGATAGCGGTCGTAAAGGAGTACGGGAACATATCGAATTAGCAACTCAACTTGTGATGTCAGTTGAGGAGGTTCAAGACGATATACGGCAGAATTTTAAAGAAGGATTAACTAGAAAACCCGATTGGGCCAGTCTTAAAAAAGTAGAAAACTGGATTTTCAATAGCTGAAACCCCTGTTTGTAAAGGGCATGTGGCGTCAACGTACGATCCACTTGGGATACTTTAAGGGTTTACAGAAATTTATGAATTTTTGTTTTTTTGCCCTAAAAACATCAGGCGCTACCCCCCTTAACAAACGTCGGGTAGTGGGTGTTCGTTAGCTTTTTGTAAGGGTTGCGGGGCAATGATCCCCGCTTTTTTTTGCATTTTTTTGAGGTCAGATAACTTAACGCTCGGAATAAAAAGGAACTGATAAGCTTAAGAAAAGATTCCAATAAGATTTTCTTTTTGTTGGAACTCACCCCGTTGCAAGGAGTCTTAAAAAAATGGATAAGCATGCTGTAGAAGTTAAGCCTGAAACTAGAAACCACAAGGGGTTCTTTGTTCAGGATGGGCCCTATGAATTGATGGGAATCGAAAAGTCTGGTTGGGCTTTAATTTGTATCGATGATTCAGTTTGCCACTACGTTGATCCTGACAATTTAAAAGCTTCTCAAGGACTTGATGTTGATGCTGTGTAGGGCTTTACCCCTCATCCCTTCTGTTGTTCACCGTCGGTAAAACTCAGCTTCTACAGTATGGCTATCCTGATTGGATCAGCCATATTTTTTTGTCTTTTTGCGATGCCAATTTCAAGGTCAATGTGCATCTTAAATATGACTAATAAGAGGCTGGTACTTGACTGTTTCGGTGTTTGTTAGAGTGTTAAGAGTTTCCTTTTTAAGACATTAAACTTTACTGAAAAATGTCATCATATTTGCTATCTCCGGGCGATCTACTGATGACTTTGGGGCAAATATTCAGTCAAGTTTGCTCCGATTGTGCTCGATTAATTGCCCTTTAGGGTTGATAATCTGACCTATTAGACCGTAAGTCGCTTTTGTTGTCTGAATGAAAGATCGCTTAATCAACTGGTTAAATACAGCATTAACCATCAACCTTTTCTTTGTGCTGCTCAGTTTTGGGTGGTTTGTAGTGTCCTTAGCAGGCAAAGCTGCCCATATTAATTTGGGGTTCGACATCTGGTACAGCCTGTGGGACCCCCTATTTATGCCCTCCATTGGTATTTTGATGGCAGGGGCCATCGCCATCGGTGTGATTAACTGGGTATCAAATCGTTTTTTTGCTAAGGGATAATTATGTGGAGACGTTCCATGGAACGTCTCCACATAATTGTTTGACCTACATAATGATCAATAAACCCTGGCGTGCCAACGCATGAGCACCTTAGCCAGTCGTGGTGGGTCGTGGCGAATGGTGCCCTTTTCGGTTTCATGCATGACATTGGCGATGACAATGCGGCGACCTGAAGCGATGACGGCATCTCGATCAAACACCACTCGCTCTGCCCCCTCTTTGCGATAACGCTCTAGTGCCGCTGTCGAGGGTGAACGTTTTTGCACAAGGACAGCATCAAATAACCGGCGACCGCAGGCTCGGTCAATGGCACGAATATGCTCAGAAACACTGTAATCGTCGGTTTCACCGGGTTCGGTCATGATATTGCACACATATACACGGGGGACCTGGGCAGATGCGATCGCATCTGCAATATCGGGCAACAGTAGATTCGGCACAATGCTGGTATAAAGGCTACCTGGGCCAATGATGATATAGTCAGCTTCCTTAATTGCTTCGATGGCTTTAGGCAGAGCTGGTGGCGCAGATGGAGTACAGCCAATATTGACGATGCGGCCCCGCGCCTTCGTAATATTCGACTCTCCCTCAATCCGCCGACCATCGCTGAGTTCTGCCCACAGCTTGACATCGCTGAGGGTGGAAGGCAGCACTTTACCCCGTACCGCCAGTACCTGGGAACTGGCCTCAATGGCCTTTTCCCAGTCGCCAGTTATTTCGTTCATGGCGGCCAAAAACAGGTTGCCAAAACTGTGGCCGCTGAGACCGCTGCCGCTGCTAAAGCGATATTGAAAAAGTTCAGTGACCAGTTTTTCTTGATCGGCCAGGGCGGCCAGACAGTTGCGAATATCGCCAGGGGGCAGACCGCCCATTTCCCGCCGTAGTCGCCCTGATGAACCGCCGTCATCTGCCACGGTCACAATGGCAGTGATATTAGCGCTGTAACGTTTTAACCCGCGTAGCATGGTAGATAAGCCCGTTCCACCGCCAACAACCACAATGCGGGGACCGCGATTGAGTTTACGATGGGATGCGATCGCATCCCATAGGCTACTTTCCTGGCTGCCCGGTAGCAAAACTTCCGTAATTGACCCCAGGGTACGACTTTGCCCCCAAATAATTAGGGATAATCCAAAGATGATGGCCAGCGGTCCACTAATGTATCGGGGTATCAGCTGAGTGATCGTACGCAGTACCGTAGATACAAATCGAACGGTCAAAAAGACGGGGGTTAATCTTAACCAAATCATGGCCCCTAGACCCACCAGGAGCACCCCCACTGTGCTTAGAAACAGCCAGCGTTTGACTAAAAGACCCGGTAGAAGCCAGCGTACCCAGCGCTTGTTCACTGGGGTTAAATCCTTTGTTTCTTGCCAAACAAATCGGATATTACGCTTTAAAAACTTCCTAATTGAACCGATCCACAAGAGCATAGGCTTATCTCTCACGCCCTTTTTATAACCTTGGGTTATCTTGTCATAAGCTGTCCCCAGCTCGTTAGCGAGTTATAGCAACCACCGCCATGTCTGTCCCAGAACCTAACGCGATTGTTCCCCAGTCTCCCTGCGGAGGGGATACCCCAATTCTTGAACTCAAGGGTATTTCTAAACGATTTGGTAGCAATCAGGTACTTAACAATGTTGACCTAACTGTTGAGCCCGGTGAAGCCGTCGCCCTCATCGGCCCATCAGGTACGGGAAAATCGACTATTTTGCGTATCATTGCGGGGTTGCTCGCTGCTGACAATGGCGATGTTTTTGTGGCTGGCCAGCAGCGCCACGGGTTGATTGAAGATGCGACAAACGATCCGGTCAATATTGGCATGGTGTTTCAACAGGCAGCCCTGTTTGATTCATTGACAGTACAGGAAAATGTCGGGTTTTCCTTATATCAAAACTCTGATTTAGCAGAGCGTGAGATTAATGAACTGACTAAACATGCCCTGGAGATGGTGGGGCTACCGAACATTTGCGATCGCTACCCAGCCGAACTCTCAGGCGGTATGCGCAAGCGAGTAAGCTTTGCCCGCGCCGTCATCAATAATCCCCGTGAGGCCGAAGAAAAGCCAACGGTTTTGCTCTATGACGAACCAACTGCCGGATTAGATCCCATTGCTTCAACGGTGATTGAAGATTTAATTCGTGACATCCATGGCAACCGGGGCTGTAGCACTTATTTAATTGTCACTCACCAGGACAGCACAATTCGTCGCACCGCCGATCGTGTCGTTATGCTGCACAAAGGCTCCATTCAGTGGATGGGACCTGTTGAAGACATTGACTCTACCCCTAACCCCTATGTCCGACAGTTTTTTAGTGCCGCCATCGACGGCCCGATTCGAGTTACCAATTGATTCTGTTAAATGTAGCGAAATTGAAACCGCGCATTTCCCTGGATCAGAACAATATTTCTGAATATGGGACGACTTTCTAGATATAGACGAGGTTTAGACTCCCCTTTATAATTTTCCCCAGGGTGTACGACTGGCTGTACTATCTACCGTTAATCCCATAGGAAACTAATGCGTGCAAGAACCATTCGTGAAGGCTCTGTTGGCCTGCTAGTACTGGCAGGTGTGGCCCTCTTTGGCGGTCTGGTTATATGGCTAAGAGGTGTGAACTACGGTCAGCGTAGTTATCGCCTGTTGGTGGATTTTGAAAGCGCCAACGGTATCCTGGAAGGCTCCGCCGTTAGTTATCGTGGTGTGCAAGTCGGCCAAATTACTCGCATGACCCCAAGCTCGAATACAGTGGTAGTCGAGATTCAGATCAATAAATCAGACCTGCGTATTCCCGCCGAGTCAGTCATTAAAACAAGTCAGTCGGGACTCATTGGTGAAACGACGATTGCCATTCAACCGCCATCAGACGTCAGTGTGAACGACGATTCCTTACCTGAGCCCATTGCACGCGACTGTGATAGTAGCGTAATTCTCTGCAATGGCGACCGGGTGAATGGCTTGGTGGGGGTGAACTATGAGGATTTACTGGAATCCTCCCAGGAGATTTCTGAGGCCCTTGCCGACCCTGAGCTCTTGGCAGATGCTAGGGAAATTCTGGACAATACTCGCCAAATTTCGGGTAACGTCGTTGGCCTGACCGATGAAGTGACTTTGATGGCTCAAAGTCTACGCAATGAAATTCAACCCCTATCCGTATCAGCACGCCAGACCTTGGCGTCTGTATCGGAAGCAGCTAACCAGCTAGAAGCAACCACTGTGCGTACATCTGAGCAATTAGATGTCACATTGACCCAGGTCAATACGATGCTGGCCAGCAACCAAGATGATCTGGCCATTACCCTTGACAACATTAGTGCTAGCACGGGGCAGTTGCGTTTGGCTTTAGATACCCTCAGCCCCGTCATCCAGGATGGCACTCTGGTGAACAACATTGAGCTTTTAGCCACCAATGCTGCCGTTGC
The DNA here is from genome assembly GCF_011009555.1 of Adonisia turfae CCMR0081. GTDB lineage: Bacteria > Cyanobacteriota > Cyanobacteriia > Phormidesmidales > Phormidesmidaceae > Leptothoe > Leptothoe turfae. The sequence goes on from NZ_QXHD01000004.1 coordinate 5,399,261, forward strand.
ATCCCAGGATTTGCGGGATATTTCTTCGAGACTTAACACCAGCGAAAACTTAGTCCTGCTACAGCAAACCATCGAATCCGCCCGCGATGTGTTTCAGAGCGCCCAAAAAATCATGGCCGATGTGGACACCTTGACCGGCGATCCCACCCTACGCAGTAATGTGCGGGATTTACTCAACAGCCTCTCCAATCTGGTGTCCTACACAGGGGATTTAGAAGACCAAACTGAGGTGGCTGCCCAGCTTAACCATCAGGGGCAAATTGTCACAGATCTGGAACACAGTCTGGAAGAAGCATCCATCCTGGATGCTCCCGCTGACACAACTGAGCCTGAAATGGATGAAGCGGTTCCTGTCCTGCGATATAACGGTGAACGCTACGTCACAGACTTAGCCAATAGCGCGCCCCTTTCACCCGTTAATGACCCCACAAAAAATGACCCCACAAAGAGCGAGTAGGCAATGACTCTACTCGCTTTTTGCTAACTAGTTACAGCCTACAGCCTGACATTTTGCAACTCTTGTCGGGGGTTATAGCTGCGTACATTACGCAGTTGCTCGTACAGAGCACGCTCTTTATCAGTAACGCTTTTGGGCGCTTTAATCATCACCGTTACCAGCTGATCGGTGCGACTGCCCTTGGGTTTGGGCCATCCTTTACCTCGCAAACGCAGGGTTTGACCAGAGCGAATCCCGGCAGGAATATTGACAGTAACACTACCGTCAGGGGTAGGGACGTCAATTTTGGCCCCTAACACGGCCTCATCGGGAGAGATAGAGACTTCGCACACCAGGTTATTGTCGCCATCAAACTGGAAAAAAGAATGGGGTTGAATATCTACCGTCAGGTAGATGTCGCCCCGCTGCTGGGTGTAAGGATTCATTTGTCCCTTACCCCGCAGACGGATTTTGCTACCCGGTTTTACACCGGCTGGAATTTTGACTGTCAGTGCATCACCACCGATGCGAAACTTTTTCTGAGAACCATTAAACGCATCTGACATGGCCAGAGTGATGCTGGCTTCTTGGTCAAACTGGGCACTATTATTGGCCCCAGCGGTTTCAAACCCAAACCCTGGGCCGCCACCGGTGGACTGACGATAGGTCGTGCGGGCTCCACCGGGGAAGCCGCCGCCTAACCCTCCCAACAGTTCATTTAGTAGCTCATTAAAACTGCCGTAGTTGCTAAAGTCGAAGCCACCAAAATCGCCCGGGGCTGCGCCTGCACCTGCACGCCCCCCCTGTTGCCAATAACGGCCAAACTGGTCATATTTTCGACGTTTTTCCGGATCCGATAAGATCTCGTTTGCTTCGTTGATTTCTTTAAATTTGGCTTCAGCTACTTTGTCGCCAGGGTTAACGTCTGGATGGTATTTACGAGCGAGCTTGCGAAAAGCACGTTTAATGTCGTCCGTGCTAGCGGATTTACTGACCCCCAGAATTTGGTAATAATCTTTGAAGTCAGTTGCTGCCATAGCCAAGCTCCTCGTTGCGATCGCACAATGCCGTTACGGTATTTTCTTGATTAGCCTAGCAAAGCTTGTAAGGGAAAGAGGTTCGGTATTCCGCCGTTAAAACCTAATCCTTTTTAAAGACTAGAGCTTTGCCATTGCGCCCTGCGGTCCATGTCTGTTCTTTTGAACCAGTTACTTACTACTTCAAACCGTTCCTAAGTCATCCGGGGGCCAAAAGCGTACAGTAGCATGGCCGATTATATTTTCTATGGGTAAAAAACCCCAAATGTGACTATCATTACTGTCGTTACGATTGTCTCCCATGACAAAAACAGTATTGTCTGGCACCGCGACTGGGGTCATCTCATAGTTAGGAGCAGCCAGAATATAGGGTTCTGTTAGGGGCTGATCATTGCGATAGACCTGACCTTGACGGACAGCTAATGTGTCACCAGGCAAACCCATAACCCGTTTAATAAAGGCCTGCTCAGGCCGATAGCCAATGGCCTGGAGCTGTGGCGGTGGTTCAAACACCACAATATCGCCATGGTGCGGTGGATGGAAACGATAGGAGAGTTTTTCGATCAGCAACCGATCGCCAATATGTAAGGTTGGATCCATCGAGTTAGATGGAATAAATCGAGGTTCTGCAATAAATAGTCGAATGACCACGGCGATTGCCATAGCAATGGCCACCAATCTGGCATTGGACTTCACCATGGTTTGCAGTGATGTTCCCAACGTGGTTTCGGGAGAAGATTTTTCAGCGGTCATTCCAGGCCTAATAATGTGCCTAGCAATTTTACCTTCTCCATACCCTATGTAGGGGCGTTCCATGGAACGCCCCTACATAGGGTTATTCTCTATTCCCCGACACATAATCCGCCCGTGTGCCCCGTGCATCCATGGCTGCACCTAAGCTATTCAGGGCATGGATATAGGCCGCCGTGCGCACCGATGTTTTGTGGGTTTGGGCAATGTGCCAAATCGTATCGGCCGCCGCCACTATTTGTTTCTTCAGGCGTTGATTAACTTCGTCGAGGGTCCAATACAGACCGCTGCGATTTTGCACCCACTCAAAATAGCTCACGGTCACTCCCCCGGCATTGACCAAAATATCGGGAAAGACGGTAATGCCTTTGGCCTCTAAAATGTCGTCGGCGTCGGTACTGATGGGCCCGTTGGCCACTTCAAAGATATAGCGAGCTTGAATCGCATCGGCGTTGGCTGCGGTAATTTGGTTTTCCAATGCCGCTGGAATCAAGATATCCACATCTAAGCTGAGCAACGTATCGTTGGTAATCACTTCGTGCTCAACAAGATTGCACACACTGCCATCACAGTAGACGGCTTTAACAGAGCGGGTATCAGCCTTGAATTTTTGAATACTGGGAATATCTAGTCCATTAGGGGTATAAATGCCCCCACGCGAATCACTCACGGCAACAATGGTGTAACCTGCGTCAAATAGATGCCGAGCGACCACCGCACCAGCATTACCAAAACCTTGAACGGCAACAGTTTTTGGAGAGGATGGCTGTTTGCCTGATCGTTTGTTTGACAGATGCTCCATCATGGCTTCTAGCACGTAAAACGCACCAGTCCCCGTCGCTGTAGATCGACCTAAACTCCCCCCCAGGGCCACAGGTTTACCGGTAATCACTGCCGGGCTGCGCTGCTGGCGGATGATGCTGTACTGATCCATCATCCACCCCATGATCATGGGATTTGTGTAGACATCGGGGGCCGGAATATCTGTATCAGGACCAATAAAGTTTGCGATCGCATCAATATATCCTCGGCTTAACCGTTCCAACTCTGCTTTGGAAAGCTCTTTGGGGTTAAGGGTAACGCCTCCCTTGGCCCCACCAAACGGGATATTGAGCGCCGCACATTTAAACGTCATCCAAAACGCCAGGGACTGAACTTCATCCAACGTCACCTGGGGGTGGAAGCGAATCCCTCCCTTTGTGGGTCCACGAGTGTCATCAAAATGCACACGGTATCCTTCAAAAACCTTCAGGGATCCGTCATCCATACGCACCGGAATAGACACCTTAAGACTTGCTTTGGGGGCTTTTAACCGCTCCGCCGCATCCTCAGAAATCGTCACGTACTTGAGTGCCCGATCCAGGCGACGGCTGGCATCAGTCAGTAGAGATTTAGTCATAGTCCCTATGGTATGGGAGCCAACGCCGGATCCAAGGATATTGTTACGGAACGTGCCCAAAATCGCGGTCAGCTAAATCTAATGCAATAAATGTTAACCTACAGCTGTTCACTGATGGCTGTAAGCCTTGGTTCGGGAGCTCAGTAAGAGTGTTGCTAAACTCTCTTGGGAGTCTTGCATGTCCTGCGTAATTTCTTTATCAGCTTGATGAAGTTTTAAAATAGCCTGTATCTGGTGTCTTAATACCTCTCCGCTGTTTGCCTGATTCTCAGCGGGCATGGCTGCGTAAATTGTAGCGATCGCAATCGTCATTGCAACAGCTGTGATCCCACGATGAATTGCCTTACTGACCTTTGTTAGTCCCTGCATGGTCCCGACTCTATACTTATCTCAACCTACTCAATTCCACGGACAGACCCAGGATATTCCCGTAGAATTTGCAGACAACTCAAGTAAACTCCGCGTTTTACAAGATTGGTGTGAGTCTCATCACCATAACTTGATATACCTATCACCAAGTCAACTCAACCGTTTTCCGCACAGTACCCGACCGGATGAGAGATTTTCAGATTAAATAGATTTCCCTTCAGCCGTTTCTTATCGTCCCAATGTCTACATAGGCAAGGGATACAGCGTTCATTCACCTTAAAAACGCAAATAGTGCAATAACTCTGTTATCACCTCAGGAGGTAGCTGTAGTCGCCGTTTTAGATCTAACCAATCCCTGTAGGGACCATAGCGATGACGACCGTAAACCAACCGCTCAGCAAGTGCTAGATCAATACTCGGAATTGTTGTTAACTCCCTAGCACTTGCCTGATTAATCAGCAGCTGTCTGGGCATAACCTCACTATCGAGATCGTAATAATAAAACTGCACCACACCCTCAAATACCTGCAGTTGCTGTAAACCGATACCAGTGATGGCTGCAACATCGTCCCAACAGGTTAGCAGCATGCCCGAACGACTGAGTTCCACCAAAGACCTCGCCTGATGAATCGAAATACCTGGCAATCGTAACCAGTCATCGACAGTGGCGCGATTGGCGTCAATCCGCACTCCCAACTTTGCTCCCAATTGCACTTCATCAACTGAGCTAAAGCGATAGTAATTATCCTGAGCCAGCTTTTTTCTCAAGGGAGTAAGCCCAGCTTCTAGGGCATCCAAACCTCGCAGGGCCTGTTTAACCCAAAAACGTCGCCATGACTGTGGGGATTTCTGACGGGTCACTCAAGGCCTCCATTGCATCAGGGTATTTGCTCTAGCAAACTGCGTCGTTTTTGCTCAAACTCATACTCTGACAGCAGCCCTTCCTGCCGCAAATGCTCGATTTCTCGGAGGCTATTCGCCACACCTTCAACGGCTTCACCCAGGTTAGGGATGGGTGAAGCCCTCTGGTTATTATGCTGCCAAAGCCTTTGGAACAGAGGCTCAGTTAAATACCAAATGCTTTCAAGCAGGCAGGCAAACCGTGGTACCTGGGTTGCCCCCAAAAGCAAATAAGCCATCCCCCAGCCATACTGACCTAAATAAAACTTATGAATCCCAGCAAAAGGAACCGGAGTTGGCTGAATTGCCCCTATAAATGCGAGTAAGGCTGCAATTTTTCTATTTTTCTGATGATTAGTTTGATGATCATCCATAAACAGCCTTGGTTTTAACTTGAAGGTACGACATCGCGAATTTTAGTAATTGAGCACTATAGAGGGTGCCTAATTTTCCAATGAAACAGCTAGAATTTGATATGTGTTTATATAACATGATGCATCCATCATGCTTGACCCCAAGGGATATTTTGACTGGAGAATCTAGAATTTATAGAGGTATCCATACCTCATCCATCCAAAACGTTTGTGCTTATAGACTGTATGCTTTTTGCAAAGTTAGTTTGTGCATTCTCCTGAAAGTAATCCCTAAGGTCAGAAATCAAAACTTAAAACGCTAAAAATTCGGCTACTTTTATATCTAACGGACGGTTCAAATGTTAGTAGTCGCCGGAATTTAGCAATCTCGTGTTGTTTATGAATTGTACGTGAGCCAATTCTTAGCCTCCTGTTGCATGACCAACGCCAAGTCATTTCAAGATGAATGGATCACAGTTGCTGAGAAAGATCCCTACGCTGCCCTAGGCCTCTCTCTAAATGCTGAAGATCGTCGCATTCTTAAGCGCTATCGCCAGATAGCAAAACTTCTTCATCCCGATGTTCAAGCGACTAACCCCACTGCCATTAGTCAAATATCTGAGCAGCTGATTGCTAAGGTCATCAATCCTGGCTATCAACGGCTTAAGCAAGAGAAGAATCGCTCCGAAGTTTTGGCCAACATGCGGTTTCGCGCTAGGCAACTCGATCGTCAAGGCAAACTCGCGCCTTCTTTTGAAAGCGCTCAACAGCTTTTGCGTATTCCAGAAGCAGAAGTGGAAGTTTTTTATGAAAATACGGTTAATCAGCTAGTAACAACCCAGTTCAGCTCGACCGATGAGTTTGCCATGGTGCTGTCTGGTCTAAGTCAGCTCAACCTAGCATTTCTACACCGTAAGATCAGTAAGCCTATCCGACCTAAGCGTACTGGCTTAGTTGCCGTTGACCATAACCCTTCAGAAGAAGAAGAAAAGAAGGAAGATCCTAAACCGCCGGAACCCCCTGTTATCAACTACGCTGAAAAATATGGTATTCGAGCTCGGACATATCTGAACCAGCGTAATTACAATCTAGCCATTCAGGAGTTGAGAGAAGCGCTTAAGATCGCACCCAATGGGATTGAACTTCACTCAATGCTCGGCCAAGCCTATTTGATGAAGAAGTCTTACGGCATGGCCCGTGCCCATTTGAAGCGTGTTTTAGAATTAAACCCCAACCATTCCGTAGCGTTGAAATATAGTCAAGTTTTAGAAAAACGCATGGCTGAAAAGCGTAAGGCAGCTAGTCAGGTGGTTCCACCAGACCCTAAGCCTGAGTCAGGGCAACAATCTTGGCTTAAGAAATTACTGGGTCGCTAGGTGATCGCTAGTAGGTATTAGGTGGGGATATCTCACCTTTGCGTATATCGAAACGAGCTTTTACTCTGAAAGAGTAGTCAACGTTAACGCTTACAGATAGCGCGCAGCCAATGAAAGTAAGCCCCTGGGAGTAGATGTATGAGCTTTTTTGATTCAGAGATCGTGCAGCAGGAAGCCACGAAGCTCTTTCAGGATTATCAGGCCCTCATGCAGCTCGGTAGCAGCTACGGCAAATTTGATCGCGATGGCAAGAAGCTATACATCGAGCAGATGGAAAGCATCATGGATCGATATCGCGTCTTTATGAAACGATTTGAGCTGTCCGAAGATTTCACAGCTCAACTTACGATGGAACAGCTGAAAACCCATCTGGGTCAATTTGGGATGACACCACAAAAGATGTTTGACCAGATGCAGATGACCCTAGACCGCATGAAGTCTGAAATCAAAGAGACATAACCTGTTCGAAAGTGGGCATTGGATATCCTGCTGCGGTATGCCTGAGCAGTTTCTATTGCCCACCCTACGGGCTGCTTGAAAGGGATACCTTATGCCGACATTTAACCGTCGCCGTTTTTTACAGTTTGCCGGGACCACATTGGCAGCTTACGGGCTAAGTGAGCGGCAACTTGTTTCCCACGGTCTACGCTACGGTCAGGCATTAGCCCAACCGACGACTCGAAAATTGGCGTTGCTAGTCGGTGTCAATCAATATCCTTCTGGTAACAGTCGCTTTACAAATTTACGAGGCTGTACAACGGATGTAGAGCTACAACGCGAGCTACTGATACATCGCTTTGGATTTCAGGCCAGCGATATTCTGGTCCTTAGTGATGATGCGGCACATAAGCCTACCCGCAGCAATATTCTGGCAGCCTTTGAAGAGCATCTGATCCATCAGGCTCAGCCTGGGGATGTGGTGGTTTTTCATTTCTCGGGCCATGGTTCCCAGGTATTAGAGCCCAATTCCCCTGATGGTGATGGGCTTAACAGTACTTTTGTACCTGGTGACATTCAAGAAAATGGCACTGACGTTGATGACATCATGGGACGGACGTTGTTTTTGCTGACGTCGGCGTTATCAACGGACCAGGTCAGTGTTGTCTTGGACAGCTGCTACGCCGGCGGCGGTACCCGTGGGAATGTGCGGGTGCGCTCAGGTTTTGATGGCAATTCGTATCAGGCGAGTGCAGCGGAGTTAGCGTATCAAAGCCAGTGGTTGCGGACGTTAGGTGTAGATGTTCCGACTCTGCAAAATCGTCGCAATATTGGTGTGGCTAAAGGGGTGGTCATCGCTGCTGCCCAAAAAGATGAAGAAGCTGTTGATGTAGGCTTTGACGGGTTTTATGCGGGAGCCTTTACCTACCTGCTCACCCAGTATCTGTGGCAACAGACCGATAGCAGTCAAGGTACTGTGGTGCGCATTACCCGTGATATGAAGGATCTGTCTGGTCAGGTTCCTTTTCTGGATGCCCCATCGGAACAAGCCCAGTCAGATATCTACTTTGTTCCTGAGAAAAAACAAATTCCACCGGCTGAGGCCGTTGTTACTCAGGTGGATGGTGATCAGGCCACCGTATGGCTTGGGGGGATCGACCATGAAAGTATTACCACCTTTGGTCGGGGGGCTAAGTTTACCCCGGCAGGCTTTGAATCACTGGGTGAGGTGGAGCTATTGTCACGCCAGGGTATGCGGGGTGTTATCAAGCTCCCTTCGGCAGTGCCAGCAGGAACATTGCTACAGGAATTTTCTCGGGTGGTATCGCCTGAGTTGCAGCTACGGATTGGCATTGATCCGTCTTTGGGTCTTTATACCAGCCGGATTCAGCAGCAGTTAGGTGCCATTCCTCGGGTGGTTGGGGTCCCTCACCAGGGGGGCAATGTTCCCTACGAAAAAGAGGTGCACTACATCCTCAGTCGAATGACGGCTGGATATAAGCGACGGTTTAAAGATAAAGCGGTCCCCAATACGGACAGGATTGGCCTATTTTCCCAAAGTCTTGATGAGTGGATACCGGGCTCCTTTGGCCGTGATACTGCAGAGTCAGCTACGGATGCCGTGACACGCCTCACCCCCAAGCTTCAGTCCTTACTAGCCGCCCGATTAATCAAATCTCTACTCAAAGCTAATTCTGCCCGGTTGAAGGTAGACGCCTCCATTATTGGTGAAGTAGCTGAAGTAGCTGGTGAACAGGTTGAACTGATTGCCTCAGCCTTCACCCCCCGTGGTGAATCGGGTGAGGCACAGTCAGGGGGTACTCACCAAATTTTGCTAGATCAAGATTTTCGGTTTCGGGTAGTTAATCACGAGCCTGAGCCTCTGTATATCAGCATTGTGATATTTGTTACCGATGGGCGGATGTTTGTGGTTTTGCCGCGTCCTCAAAAGGGCCGTGAACAACAGATTGCTGAGAGTCGTCTGGAGGGCAATGGTACAGAGCTTTATGCCCCATCTTTGTCAGAAAAAGAAAAGCCGCTCTATGGTCAAGAACGGGGTCGGGCCGAGGCATTAATTATTGCAAGTCGAGAGCCGTTTGTGGAAGGGTTGGCCCAGCTGCAAACGCTAGCCACGCTGCAAGCCCTGGGTGAGCGTAGTGACAGTGAGTCGGCTGAGCTATCGTTGAGAGCGGTGAATACGCTGCTGGGTGAGATCAGTTCTTCCCGGAGTGCACCGTTGGATAATACAGCGATGACGGATGAGCTGCCCCAGATTCAAACCGCTGATATTGCAGCATTTTCGATTTCGGTTGAGGTGGTTTAGTGGCTACAGGGTATTGCCGATTAACGTCATCGGTGCCCAATAGTAGGGATGGGCAAACAGTGTTGAGCCATTACCTTCCGTTTCGCGTTGGCCAATAATGCGATCGCCACTGGTTGTTATTGAGTCTGTACTCTGGATAAAGGCAATTTGGGCCGTTTGTAATGCCTCAGCTTTAGTGACGGGGTTAGCTGTGGTGCTTTGGGCCAAATTGGTGTAAAAATTTTGCATCAACACGTTAGTACTTGAGTCATTGACGTTCCAAAGAGAAGCCATTACCGCATCAACCTGACTTTTTAGAAACCAGTAGCTCAGACCCACCACTTCTATTTCATCTTTGTCATCCCCACCCAATGCAGTTTGACAGGCGGACAGGACAACTAAATGCACATCTTCCAAATAGCTGCTTAGATCATCAATTTTTGGGGTAGGTAGCCGTTGTCCGTCGCCCATAAGCAAGTAAGGATCGTCCTCAGACGCTACCCATTCACCATGGGTGGCCATATGGAGAATTTGTTGACCACCAAGGGAATCTCGCAATGTCTCAAATGTAAAATCATCATCAAGTAACTGTTGCCCAGGGTAAATACCTTTGGTGTCGTTGGGATTGTCTTCTTCACGGATAATGGCATCTAGCTCAATGGGCACATTAGGGAGAGCGTTAAAGTTTCCAATTTGTTGTGACACACCCACACCCAATACCGAAACACCATCGGTCCCTACCGGAGAGCGATCAGTCACATCCGTAAGCGCAGCCGATAAAATTGTGCCAACAGTATATTTTTCAATTAAATATTGTTCACCATCGTAAAGGGCCGCCAGGGGTAAATAACGGATTACCCGATCTGGAGAGAAAACCAGGTGTTTTATGTCCTGGTTACTGGCAAGCTCTGTTTCAAAGGGGGCAATTAACCAGTCATAAAGCTGTTGTCCCAGGCGCTGAATTTCTTCGATGTCAGAATTGCGATTTTCCACCAAGGTTCTAAACTGAACCACGGTCTGGCCAACCTCCTGACGGCTCACAGGCAGTTCTCGTCGACCAATGACACGACCATCGGCAGCCCACAGCAACCACAGTTTGTCTTTAAGCACCAATGGATAAATAACAACGGTGCCAGGTTGCTGATCAATAATATCTTTGGCCGTTGTCGCAAAGTTCTCAGGATCTAACAAAAGGTTAGATTTGTCGCCCTCTGCCAGGCGATCGCCAATAAAGGTTTTGAGGCTGTTGACGGCTTCTCGATATTGACGAAACTGATCGTCCCGTTGAGATCTCAAATCTCCTAATTTCTCACATTTAGTCGCTTCACAGTCCTGCAGCTGTTTACCAAATTCCACCAATGAGGAGTACTGCTCTACCATTTCCTTTTCCTTTGGTAGCAGCGTCACTTTCGCATCGCTATCGCCAGCCCGTTCGTCCGTATACTCTGTTAACTCCTCAACCTTCAGCAATTCCAATACCTCCTGGGCTTCGAGAACCCTCCCTTGCTCCAGCAGCAGGCCAGCTAACGTACGATAGCTATCCGCCACCGTATCTGTGTAGGACTGTAGCAAAGCCTGATCTGCGATATCCTGACGAATATTTTCCCGTACCGTGACCGCCTCCTTAAAAAAGGCAATGGCTAATTCCGGTTGGTCATCTGCCTGAAACGCATAACCCAGGTTGCTTAGGGCCAGTCCGGCTTCGTGGCGATCGCCACTTTCACCACTGATGGCCAGAGTTTGACCAAAATACTCAATCGCCTTTTGAGATTGCCCCAAACGGCCATAGACATGGCCTAGATTTCCTAGGGCTCTGCTTTCTCCAGGCAGATCTCCTAGCTCACGGGCAATCACTAGCTGCTGTTCTAAAAAGTCGATGGCCTGATGCCACCGACCTAAACGACTGTAACCATAGCCTAAATTACCTAAGGAGCGACCTTCATCAACGCGATTACCTAGTTCGCGTGCGATCGCAAGGGTTTGCCCATAAAAACCAATCGCCACCTCAATTTGATTCAACCGGGAATAGGCATTGCCCAAGTTACCTAAGGTCCGTCGTTCCCCAGGGCGATCGCCAAGTTCTCGGGTAATGGCCAGTTGTTGTTCCAATAGGTCAATGGCCTGCTGGTACTGCCCCAGGTCGATATAGACATTCCCTAAATTTCCCAGGCTACGGCTTTCACCTGCTCTGTAGCCAAGTTCTTGGGTGATGGCCAGTTGTTGTTCTAATAAGCTGAGGGACCGTTGATACTGGCCCAGGTTGTCGTAGGCAATGCCTAAATTACCCAAAACCGAGCTTTCGCCTAGACGATTATCGCTTGCACGCACCAAAGGCAGTACTTGTTCGTAGTATTCAATGGCCCGTTGATATTGGCCTAGATTCATATAAGTACTACCCAGATTACCCAGAGCAAAGATATGTGCCTGGGGCTCAAGGTTAAGTGCCAGAGCTTGTTCATAATGGTCAATGGCTTGTGGGTATTGACCGAGCATGTCATATACCTGGCCCAGGCCAGTTAGGGCTCTACTTTCTGCGGGGATATTATGAAACTCTCGGGCAATGTCGAGGGATTGTTGGTGATGGTCAAGCGCTGGTTCGGCCTGGCCCAAGGTACGAAATAGAATTCCTAAACTATTGAGGGTATTGACCTGGTTCTCACGGTTACCGGAGGCTTGAAAAAGTTCAAGGGCCATTTGCCAGGAGACGTATGCCTCTTGATATTGACCGCGATTAAATTGCTCTAAGCCTTGATTATGCAGCTGTATGGCTCTGCTTTCGTCGGTTATAGGTTCAATGGTTTCTTGGGCGACTGCCTGCGGCATTGGCAGGGCTACAGGTGATATGAGGGCACCTATGACAATCAAGGTTGAGAGAAAACGTTGCATAGGTGCAGCTCAGGGAAGGGTTGTTTGTATTTACAATTCCCGTTTGGGTGTTTCGGAGCATAATCGTGCCCTTCGACTCCGCTCAGGGCACGCTGGCTGAGATTGTTGGCTTCGACTCCGCTCAGCCAACGGTATCGGTAGAAATCTCCTAATCAGCAAGACCTACAGACCATTACCAATCAAAATAAACGGAGCCCAATAATACGGATGCGACAATAACGTACTCCCCTGTTCTGCAGTCATTCGCTGACCAATAATACGCGCCGTATCCGCCGCCAATTCCTCCCCAGACCCAATCCACATTAACTGAGCCTGTTGCAACGCCTCAGTTTTAGACAACTCACCCGTCGCCAAATTCCGATAAAACTGCTGCATCAGCAAACTCGTACTCACATCACTCACCCGCCACAGCGACACCAGCACCGACTCCACCCCATGGTCCAAAAAGAAATAACTCATCCCCTGAATTTCCAAACCATCCGCCTTGGCACCCCCTAAACCCGTCTCACAGGCCGACAGCACCGCCAAATGCACATCCTCCAGATAATCCCCCAAAATCCGAATCTCCGGAATCGGCAGCCGCTCACCATCTCCCAACAGCAAATAAGACTCATCCGAACGGCCCGGCACAAACTCACCATGGGTGGCAATGTGCAAAATGTTCTGCCCAGTTAACCCATCCCGCAAACTATTAAACGTAAACGCCTCATCCAACAAACTGGTGCCGTCATAAATCCCGTTCGTATCCTCACCGTCCTCTCGCACAATGCCATCTAACTCCACCGGCACATAGGGCAACGGATTAAACTCCGCTGTACCCGCTGAAACCCCAGCCGCTAAAACGCTTATGTCAGCAGGAAAGCGATCGCGCCAGTCCGTCAGCTCCTCTGACAAAATGTGACTGATGCCATATTTCTCAACCAGATATTGCTCCCCATCATGCAGAACCGCCATGGGCACATAGCGCAGGTTACGGTCCAGGGCAAACACCAGATTTGTAATGCTCCCCGCCTCTAATTCTTCTTCAATGGGTTGAACTAACCACTGATAAAGTTGTTGCCCCGTCGCTTGTAGGGTCTCAATATCCGACCTGGGGTTATCCAACAGTTGACGCATTTGCACCACCGCATTGGCCACCTCAGAACGACTGACTGCAATCTCCCGACGACTGACCACTCGGCCTTCCGTAGCCCACAGCAACCACAGCTTATCCTCCAGCACTAACGGATAAATAACCACCGTACCAGGCTGTTGTTTAAGGATTTCCCTGGCCTGACCGCCTAAATCTTCTGGGTCTAATAAGGCCTGATCAGCCGCCAACTGCTCACGAATAAAGCTAGACAGTTTATCCACATTATCTTGATAGGCCCGCGCCAGATCATCGCGCTGATTGCGAAGCTTGCTGAGCTGGTCACAGCGGCTCTGTTCACATTGAGAAACGGCTTTACCAAATTCCACCAGGCTGCCGTGGCTGATTAACAGCGATTCTTCCTGGGGCAGTAGGGTAACACCGCTAGCACTATTAACAGCCCGCTGGTCATCAATATAGTTACGAATTTCTTGGACCTTTAACAGTTCTAAGACTTGCTGCGCTTCCAGAATGCGTCCCTGCTGCAATAACAAGTCTGCTAGAAACCGATAGGTGGCTTCCACACTTTGCACATAGGATGCTTGCCGGGCCAGGGGAAGTGTTTCCAATTCGTCCCGTAGGGCTTCGCTAACAGTCACCGCTTCTTTGTAAAATGCGATCGCAATTTCCGGTTGATTTCGCTGGAAATAAACATAGGCAAGATCTCGCAAGGTCACCCGTGCCTGAAAGCGATCGCCTGTTTGACGATGCAGGGCCAGGGAGTTCTGAAATGCCAGAGTGGCTGCTTCTAGCTGGCCCAAACCCTCATAGCTGAGACCAACCATACCCCACGAACTGGCCACCGCTGGGATATCCCCCACCTCTTGATGGATAGCAATCGCCTGATGAAAGGCCACAAGGGCATTCTCATAATCATTGTTATGGTAAGCTTCTAGCCCAATAGACGTATAGGCGTAGCCCTCCTGTTGCTGACTGCCCAACTCCTGGGCGGCGGCCAATTGTTCCTCGGGTGACAGATTAGCCAAGTCATCTTCTGGTGCCTCAAACAACCCGATACGATACTCTCGCCGCTGAGATCGCACCTCCTCCGCTTCAGCTGATAATGTCTCTTGTTGAGCAGACTCGCCTAGCTCCAGAGAAATATTAGCCAGACCATCCAGGGCCATGCTCTCGGTAAACGGTTCATAAAAGTCTCGACCGATGGCCAGAGCTTTCTCTAGAGATGCGATCGCATCTCCATAGCGCGCCAGTTTCTCATAGGTACGCCCCAAATCTAGATGGGCATAGCCCAGGGAACGCTTTTCTTCTAGGGTGGCTAACGGTACTTGAGACAGCGGTGCATAAATTTCCTCAGCCCGGCGATAGTCTTCTAATGCGGTGGTATAGTCTCCCCGCTGATAAAAGACATCTCCCCTGAGTAGTAACGCCTGTCCCACTTGATAAGGGGCCCCTAAAATCTCTCCATAGGGTGTTTCCAAAAGGGCTTCATAGGTGGCCAAGGCCTGGGTCTCCAACTCAAAGGCCCTATCATAGTCACCCACAAAAAAATAATTTTCCCCCAGGCTCAGCTGATATTCTGCCACCTTCCAGGCATCACCAACTGCTGCCATGGCGGCAATGGCCTGTTCTTGAAACCGACGCGATTGTTGCTGAGCCTCCGCCTCGGTCTGCAACCCGACATCGTTTGGTTCAGCAAAATAGTAAATTGAGCCAATACTCTGTAACATCTGACCTGTCCAGTGGCCATAGTTCAAAGATTGAAAAGTGGCCAGGGCCTCCTGACAGTACCCTAAGGCAGGTTGAGACGCGCCCACAAAGCTATAGGTTTCACACAGATAATGTTGTGTGGTGGCGATGCCGGTTGTGTTCCCTAACCGTTGATACTCAGCATAAATGGTTTCCAGACCCTCAATCACCTCGGTCAGGATCGTAATAGCAGAGTCAAAGTCATTGTTAACAAAATCCACCAGACCCACATTTCGAGTTTGTAAAACAACCTGCAATTGGTCTTGCAGAATAGCCTCGACAGGACTGTCTGGATCAGGATTATCGACCAGTTGCTGATAGTTTGCGATCGCGATTTTAGCCAGAGCCCTGGCAGCAGCATACTGTTCCAGTCGAAATTGAATAATTGCCTCGGTACGGCTGATATCTGCCTTTAGGCTTTGTTTAGAGCTGCTAGAGCCATCTGACAGAGTCTGGAATAGCCGTTTTGCCTGCTCTAACGTTTCAGAGGCCAGTGTCTCGCGTTCAAACAATAGATAGACATAGGCCAGTTCAGTCAGAGTGTCAGCCTCTCCCAGGGGATTATCTGCCGCTTGATACTGGGTTTGGGCTTGTTCTAAATAGGGAATTGCATTGACAAATTGCCGTAGTTGGCGATGGAGGCGGCCTGTTTGGTAAGCAGCCTGGGCTTGTTGTAAGGTCGTACTCTCTGAATTTGAGAGAATAGTTTTGTAGGTTGCGATCGCGTCTAGCCAGTGACCCTGACGTTGCTGAGTCTGGGCTTGGGCAATAGCATCGCCGATAACAAAGGCAACAGATGTGGTTTGGGAGCTATTCGCCGATTTGGCCCACCCTCCTACGGACTGAGCAGAGAAACCACCCGTAATTAAAACCGTAGCCAGTAATCCAGTTACTATTCCTGCCATCTTGGTTTGCCCCCAGCAAGATCGTCGACTTCCTTAAAGAATTTAACTGTATTGAGCAAACGTGACTGTATTAGGGAGAGGTCTAAATAACTAGCGTCAACAACCGCAGACCCATCCAGCAATTCCAAATTCCAATGTACGGACAGGAGTGGTATGTAAGAGAGACTCCTGTTGAGGATGTCAGTCACGATGAGAATCAAGAGGTATTTCGAAAGGGACCCGTCGGCTTGGTATCATCGAGCATGAACTCAATCAATGCGTTCCAACTCTCAAACCAGAGGTACTTGGTCAAGGCGACAATATCTTGAAAAAAGCCTTTTCGGGTACCTCGAATCTGTCGAATTCGTTGATAGCGCTCGTCTACATATCCCAAGATGGTATGAAACAGGAATGCTAACAGATTTAGGGTCAATAAGAACGAGGCTAGATGCTGTTGCCCATGGCCAAAATTGTGCTCTAAATGATAGCCCTTCGTTTTGAGGACATTGTGGTTTTCGTTTTCAGTTTTCCAACGACTGCGAGCCGCCTCAACTACAGCAATGACCTGCTGCGGGGTATTGAGCTCTAGTGGAGTGATCCAACTGTTGTGATAGAGTCGCTTGCCGTCTCGTTGTCGAGTGACGGTGACCTCACACCAATTCAGTACCCGGTCCGACGGGGTGCCACCTAATGGAACATCGGTTAAATATCGGTACCGATAGTGGACGTTCTCCTTACCCTGAGTTCGCGTTTTCTCGATGGTTTTGACCTGACCCTTGGCTGCATTGAACTCAATCCAATCGTAGAGCACTGGATGCGACTCCGGTAAACACACGAAGATGAAACTCATTCCCTGAGCTAGGACTGTTTCACACATCGGTAGACGACTGTATAGATCATCGCCGAGCAAAATCACATCTCGCTGAGCGAACATCCGTCCATGAGTCGCTATCCAACGCTTAGCTGCAGCCTGCTCACAATCTTGCTTCTCATGACCATCTTGAGGATAAATAAATTCAGGGGACAACGAAATCACCGATGATTGGCTCGGCGACACCACCACTGGCAAGATAGCTTTATGACTGTAGGTGACCTGGCCATTGCGATGCGTCTGGATTGAACAACACGGACAACTTACCTCATGCGAACTGTAGTATTGGGTTCCATCTAGGGTGACCAATAGATGCTTGCCAAGTACCTCAAACCCACGCAGATATCCCTGTTTCTCTAAATCCTGATAATTCAAGATGAACACACCCGATAGCCCCCTCGCAGGAAGCGGGTCGAGAATATTACGAATTTGTTCGACACTCGGAATGTTGGTCAAGCCAAATAGACTCTGGGCATTGTCTTGACCATGACGGCTTTGCAACTGTCGTTGGTACTCTAAGAATGACGGGCTTTGCATGAAAAACGCACTAAATGCTCCCAAGACCGCATCTTGAAGGCTATAACGAGTCGCGTTACTAGGCTGACGTCCATCCTTCATCATTCCTATGCATGAGGTCAGACTTCCGAGCACACTGTCGAATCCGAGCACACTTGAGACCATGACGACTATCTTGCCAAGGGCAAGACCCATTCGAATGAATTGACTCTATCGGATAGGGGCACGCTGTGCACAACTCGATTGCTAGCTCCAGGACACAGACACCTGTTCTTAAGTCGGAATTTGGAATTGCTGCTCTCCCTGGGAGAATCGCCACACCGGTTTCCATTGATGAGATCGCTCAAACTCAGACTAGTCAAGCTCAGACTGCCCAGTCCACTACCCCAGAAACAATCCCAACAGAGACAGGAGCTGCTGCGCTTCGTCTGCAACCCTTCTTCAATGTCAACTACAACGAAGGTGCTGGCTTCAAGGGCTTTAGTAGCTTTGGTGGTTTTCTCCCGCTGTTTCAAACACCGGGGCAAAATGTTACCTTTATTGATGGTCGTGTGAGCGTAGATAATACCGGCGACTTTGGCGGTGGCTTGCAAGCTGGCTACCGAGCCCTGCTAAACGACAGTACAATATGGGGGGTCTATGCTGGGCTAGATGCTCGCAGTACGGGCGAGCGTACCTTTACCCAGGTGGGCATTGGCACTGAGCTACTAGGAGAGAACTGGGACTTAACGTTCAATGCCAACCTTCCGGATAATGCCCGTCAGGTCATTGCCACCGAAACCCAGGTCATAAACCCTCAGTTTGTCGGTAATCAATTGTTGTTTGATGAGCAGCGAGTTGACCAGGTGCAAGCTGCTGTGACCACCGTGTCACTCGACAGTGGCCTTGAGCTGTTTGACTTTGGTGAAAGGAGTAGCTTGTGGGGGCGAGGCGGTGTGTATTATTTGGGTGGAGAAGCCTCTCAAACTAGTTTAGGTATTCGGGCCTCGCTAGACTACCGCATTCAAAACAACTTGCGTGTTGGTCTAGGCGTTCAGAATGACGGTGTATTTGGCACGAACGCGGTCTTTTCAGTGAGTGCGTTGTTAGGAGCCCCAACAAAACGTCCATCTGATACGGAAGAAAATTCACAAGCGCGGCTGTGGGCCAGAGCAGGAGAACCCATTGCGCGGACCAACACTGTTTTGGTAGAGGAACGAACGGATGTCTCGATTCTCGAAGCTGCCTTTGTTGCTATAAACCCAGATACGAACCAGGCGTTTGTTTTCCATCATGTCGACCCGACTACAGGGGCAGCCACAGCGACGGGTACCTTTGAAGCGCCGCTTGATACCATTGCCAATGCCACTACTATTGCCACAGCTAACGCCGACAACATTATTTATGTGCAGGCGGGTGATGCAGGCGGTGCCTTTACACTGCCAGATGGGGTAGACGTGCACTCAGTCGGGCCTACACAATTGTTAAATACTCAGTTTGGGGAAGTGATATTGCCAGGCTCTGGCAGCGGCAACTTACCGACCGTTAGCGGCACTGCAACAATCGGCAACAACACATTAGTTTCGGGTCTGGCGATTGATCCGGCTGGGGCAGATGGCATTGTGGCTAATGGTGAGGGTATTGCGATTGAAGATAATATAATTACCAATGCCAATGTCGGCATTAACCTGCCTGATATTGATGGCACCGTGGCGATTGTTCGCAATCAAATCTCGACTACAACTGACGATGGCATCTTCTTTGGTGGCATTAACGGAACAGATAATGCAACGGTTACCGTCGCCAATAATACCTTGAACACAATTGGTGCAGCGGGCATTGAATTTGGCCTCATTGAGGGAGACGCCACCGCCAATATCACGGTGGAAAACAATCAAATTACGGATGCTCAACTCGACAATATTTTCTTTGATGACATTGAGGTCAATGCGGTTGCCACGATTACAGTCTCAGACAATGTGATTGATGCAGAAAATGTGGATCCGCTGATCGCAGGGGGGGATGGTATAGAAGTTGATAACATTGAAAATAATGCCAATGCCACCATTACCATCGCCAATAACCAAATTAGCAATGTAGCGTTTGAGGGTATTGAGTTTGGTGACATTGAAAATGATGCGATCGCAAATATCACCGTTGAAAACAATCAAATTCTTAGTGATGAAACAGGGATTGAGTTTGACAGTATTGAAAACCGGGCTAACGCGACCATTACTGTAACCGGCAATACGATTACGGTGGCGAATGAAGAAGGCATTATCTTTGATGACATTGAAAACGATACCGTATCTAATATCACCATTGCAGAGAACATTATTCTCGGCGCGGCGACAGAAGGCATAGAATTTGACATTATCGAAGATAATGCCAATGCTACTGTTAATGTCCTCAACAATCAAATCTCGGACGTAGGGGAAGAGGGCATTTTCTTTAATGATATTCAAGAAAATGCCACAGCAGCGATTACAGTGACTGGTAATACCATCACCAATGCAGGTGATGACGGGATTGAACTCACCTTAATTGAAGACAATGCCAACGTCACTGCGACTGTGACCGACAATACGATTACCAATCCTGGCGCTAATGGCGTGCGAATCGAGCACACGGCTGATACAGACTTCTGCCTGGCACTCGATAACAACAGTGTTACTAATCCTGGCGGCGATGGCTTTGAATTGGTGAGCAATGGGGCCGGTCAGTTTCAAGTGCTTGACCAGGCAAATGTTACCGCAAGGAATGTTGGCACCTTTAACCCCAACGATATTGACACCAATGCGGCCTTTGCAGAGGGTACGGCGGGAGTCGCTCCTTGCCCCTAACGGTTGTTTTCGTGAGGCCTGGTTACACAAGATACACCGCGTCCAGATCCACAGTTTTTCCTTAAGCTAAAAATCCGGGTTTCAAATTGGACGTGGTTTAGCCACAAATCAGCTTTTTCTACTCTTTTTGAATGCCGCCTTTCGCTCTATTTAATGGAAAAATATAGCTTCTCGAAGTGCTTCAATAATGTTTTGCTGTTGTATTTGCTCTAAATACTCAATAGCCTTTATTACAATCTGAAAATCGCTATATCTTCATCCGAAGTGTTCGTAACAAATACAAAGTTCTCATTCACTTAGGAGAGCTTTGGCGATCGATTCAATCTGATTCACCACCACTGAGATATGTCCTTCATTTGGATACATTACTAGCTTAGTCGTCGGGAGAGTCGCAGCAATCTGCTTTACCAGATCAAGTGGAACGTTCCTATCCTCTTCACCATAGAACAATGTTAGCGGCATCCGAATTTCATCTAAACTAAAGTCCCACTTCCTGAAGTAAAGCTGAAGATCCCAGGCAGTTCCTCGTGTTCCTGAACGAAGTCCCTCATTCAAAATTTCACAGCTTTGCTTTATTTGACCTGGCGATTTTATCACCGCATAATCTGCTGCTGGAAGTCTTTTTTTTAAGGTTTTTAATAGTTTGTCTGGAGGGGCATTAAGCGATCGCTGTGTTAATCTCATTGAGACTTGATAGAGCCAGGGAAAATACTTGATTAAAAACAAATCCCAACGCTTGTATTTCAGCAAATCCGCAGCGGTAAATTCCCATGCGCCTGAGACGATAACGGCTGAATATAATCGATGAGGAATCTTTGCAGCACAGGCAGCAGTATAACCTCCTCCCGACGAAACACCCAACACTGAAAATTTATCTAGCCCCAAAGTATCGGCAAGAAATATAACGTCCTTAGTCCAATCAGAAAATCCGCGATTCGGTTGAAAGTTTGATTGCCCTATGCCCGGTCGGTCTGGCGCAATCAGTCGTAGGCCTAATCGAATAAATACTTCATCGCCTAACAACAACGGCTCTAAACGAGAAGCTCCGCCACCATGAAAGTAAAGAACGGGATGCCCGTTAGGGTTGCCGTACTCTGCATAGGCTAATCGCCGGTTGTCAGGTAGAGTTAGCAAATTTGTTGTCTTCATCGTGACTTTTTTCAATTGGGTGCTAAGTTTAGTATCTTATCGTTTTGGAGTTCACGTCCTTCAACTTTGCAGGCTAACATTTGAGTTAGCTAGGTTGAGCAGACACCATTATGCAGCTAGCAAACGACTCATCTGTTCTTTCAGTAATGGAGATACTGTCAAAGGCTTGTAAGTTTCACCTTCGTAGGGCTGCCAAACATAGCCTGAACTAAACGCTCTAAATACAGATGGTGAACTAAGTGCCTGCCAAATACTCTCGGATAAAACCAACCCTGGCATACTCAGGGTAGATGACTCATCTAGTAATTCATCAAACGTTCTGAATTCATCAACTTCAAGTCCGACTAGCGCGTAACGAAAGGTTGGAGCAGACTGCAAATGTTGATAAAGCAAAATACCTAGCTCTGTCATTAAGTAAGCTGAGTCCGGTGCCTCAATACCTACTTCGCTTATGCCATCAGGACATATTCGGCACCACCAGTTTCCATTAATGTCTTGAAAAACAGTGGGACAGCACTGGGATTGAGAACCATTTGATAGAGACCATGAAACAGTCTCAAAATGCTGAGCGAATTGCTCTGCCGTGTTCTGATTTGAGCCACATTCCGCCGATAGACTAAATACCCACGCCATCATCAATCACCTTTTGCCAATAGTTCTGAGTTTTTGCTAATGCTTCCTCATACCGTTCTAATAGCATTGTAACCCTTGGCATAATGCTGACATGGGTAGCGCTGTCTTGGATGGCTTCTAAATCTCCATTAATGTGCTTGCTGTCAATTTGCCATAATGGATCTCTACCTGTTCCTCCGAAAGCCTTCGGTTTCCGAAAAGGCGGTAGTCCTTCAATAGATAGCGATGTGGACATGCCTTTTGTATGTCGGATGGCGACTTCCACTTCTACACCTGAATCATTTCGTTCCGCCTCAAGATACAAATAACCTTGAGCATCTAGCCAACCTTGCAGCATATGAGACACATCAATATCCAATCCAGGTCTCACGCCTAGAAGACGAGCGCTACGACCTATTTTTGGTTTGCCATTCGTCGCTGCCATACCTCGATAGTAAAGCCGTGCCATCGGGTTACCAGAAATTGACTTCAGAGGTTATGTTAAATCATTTATGGAATACCCAAGGAATATTAAGGTTCGTACATCGAGGCTGGAAGCTAACGGCGACATTCACCCTCTTGCTTTAAGGAATTTATGAGCTTTTCGCTGAGATCCAGCTAAATCCTTATATATTAGGATCCCATGCAAATCTCATCGATGTTTCCGCTATCGTCGAACTGAACACTGAGAATGTAGTTTGAAACGTCTCCAGGCAGAGTAAAGTCAAGCTGTTCGAATTCGCCTTCCTCTTCACCGGAGGGAGAGAGCAGTATCAGAAGTCCCAAGATCTGTTTTGAATCTGGCTTAGCAGTTCCCAGTCTTTCCAACCAATAGGCGGCGTCCATTTCGTCTAAGTGATGTGAGACAAACAGATCAGCACCGAATTCACCTTCCTCAGTTCCAACAGAACCTTGAATAACTTCAAGAGCCACCTGTATTCGTCGGGCTAGCTCGTTTGGAATTGCGGTCATTTTCAAGATGCGCGGCTAACAGGGAGCTGAGCGGCGGTCAGTATTTCTGATTTTAGTCGATAGCTTTGAGCCCGTCAGCACCAACGCAGTGTTAGCTGAGTAGAGTTCTACCTGTGTGCTATCTCTTTGTAATATCTATCTATAAAAGGTTCAACTATGTTATTTTCCCAAATCTGAAACTCGATATACTTTTCAAAATCTCCTTCCCAATAGCGTTCATAATTATGGTAGTCATCATCACATGGCATTCCATACTCGCTAATCAAACTATTGAGTTCGTGGAGCAGGAAAACCTTCCCATGGTAAGGCTTTTTATTGTCAGATAAAGCGACATAACTATCTGGAAAAGTAAAAGACGTCGTTTCTGGATTCAAATCACAAATTGGTATGCTTACTTCAAGGTGCTCTTTAGCCAGATGCTTAAGCCAGGTTGATGCACCGAGAACAAAGTAGAAAGGATAGTTTCTAATCGGTTTTCCACCACGTTCTATAAAAAGACGGCGCAAGTCATTCTTAATCTTTCGCCTAGTGTTAATGTAATTAGTCCCATATCTTCTCTGATAACCAGCATCATATTTGTGTCGATTTCTTAGCTCTTGAAAGATAGGACTATCACTACCATTTTCTAGATCAGATAAAGTCAGGAATGGTTGGCGATCTGCTAAATGATAATGAGTGATGAAGCTTGGTACTTTCATACAATTATGGAAAAATCTAGAACTAGCTACTCGCTCATGTTCTGATTTGATGCAACCTCTGACGGCAAAGTCAGCTAACGTTGCTGTTCAGCGGTTGAAATGATATCGAAACTCCACCATGAATTCTTGGCAATTTACTGTAACAGAATTATTATGCAACATCAACAATCTTGGTCTAAAGTAGCTAATCGGTCATGGATTACGCTTGAGTGTCCAAAATGACGGTGCGTCGGGTGCGAACCTTTGCTCGTGAGCGATTTCGAACCCATTTTTCTGGTAAAAACGTACTGCTTGTCCTGTAAACGTTACGACATAACAGGGTAAGCCCTCATCACTCGCTCGTCGCAAAATGGGCTGTAGTAAGCGACTACCAATCCCTTGTCCTTGTTGTGCTGGATGTACCACCATCAGCCCCAAATACCAAAAGGGGGCACTGCCCATGTCTTGTTGATGGGCTATTTCAGTTGTGTACAAGACATTCAGCCATCGTCCTAATCGATTCCAACCCACTTTCATCGGCAACCGATATAACTGAAGTTGCCATAAAATCTTTAATTGCTGGTGCAGGTTGCTAGAGAATTCTCCAGGTGGTAACCAGGCCGCAATGCCTTGCAAGGCTGATGTCGTGTAGATATGTTCATACTGTTTGCAGTAGGCCATGACCCTATTAGTCAACCAAGTTAAAGCTTGAAATCGTAGGTCTGGATCGTCTGGTGTCAGATAGCTAAAAACCGGATCAGATTCAAATGCATTTGCGGCAATTTCACTTGCAGCCGGAATTTGTGACTGTTGTAACTGGACCACATCAAAGCAATGCATGATTTACTGACCTGAACATGAGGTTGAAGTTTATCGGGCGATGAATTTCCAGATACATCGCCCAAACGTGTTATCGGTCTCTTAATTTCAACAATGACTAAGCATCGGGTATAAGTCCCAATTGCTGCATCACAGATAGCAAGTTAGTTTCGTACCACCACTCGCTGATCTTGCCATCTTTAATTTTGAGCATTGTAAAATCATTTACTCTCACCGTTTTATTGGTTGCAGGCATCCCTAAAAAGGGGCCGGACTGCTTACCTTCTAGGGTCGATCGATAAATAACTACGTCATCTTCAGCCACAACATTTTCGATGGTGTTCTTGAGTTTGGGAAATCCAACAAACAGATCTTGATTGAACTGTTTATTAGCTTCCAAGCCAACAACTTTATCCGGCAAACTATTGAAGTGATAGATGATATCGGGAGCCATTAACTCATCCCAAACTTGTTGCCAATTTGGTTGTGTACCCCAACCTTCTTTCGCAAACCGAAGAGCCATCTTCTTATTCACTTGGCTTAAGTCCTGAGTGATAGGTGATGAATTTATAGGTTGAGCCATTGATGGAGCCTCCAAACTAAACATTAATAGCGAAAAACAAATAGCTAAACCTGAGACGAACTTGACTGTCCAGCTAAGAAGCTGGATCGTTCGACTTTGCAATGAAGCGTGCATAAACTATCCATACGTTACCGTATGTTTTAATTTAAGCTATGATTTTGAAGGTGTCAATACGGTAGCGTATGGTTGAAAAACAAAGAAAGAAAAGCCACGATTTGAAGCTTGCCAGGCAAGACTGGATTAATGCAGGGTTAATGGTTCTAGCAGAAGGTGGTATAGAAGCGGTCCGAATAGAGCCATTGGCGAAGCGGATAAAGATGACAAAAGGCAGCTTCTATTGGCACTTTAAAAATCGCAATGATTTACTGGATGCAATTTTGGCTGAATGGGTAGAGCTGGATACCAACGGCATTATTGAACAGGTCAACCAACTTGATGCTGATCCGAAGACGAAGTTACTGTACCTATTGGAACTGGCATACGCAGATAACGATTTTATGCCTGGTTTGGCCGATGGCGGAATTGAGAATGCCATTCGTGCTTGGGCAAAGAGTAATCAGAAAGTGGCTGAACTCATTGCTCATGTTGATCAACAAAGGCTCAACTACACCAAAGCATTATTTCTCAAAATTGGATTTTCTGAGGCTGAGGCAATGGTTCGCGCCCGCCTAGCTTACTATGCCTTGGTGGGTGAGTTAACGATTGGGATAGACCCCCATCAAGTGAATCGTCAAGCCGCAATCCGAATGCAATACGATATTTTGACTTGCAACATCAATGGATAAATCTAACAGCGTACCTAGACCTATAACTCATGCCGCATAACGTTTGCCTTCAACCGCCGCCTGGAGCGTAGCGGAAGGCGGTCAGTTGCAAGGCATTGTTATGCACCTCATGCTCCAAGAGCCAACGTTTTCGTTCCAGGCCACCACCGTAGCCCAATAAATCGCCATTTTTACCAATGACACGGTGACAAGGAACAATAATTGAGACTCTGTTGCTCCCATTGGCTGAAGCTACGGCCCTGATTGCACTGGCTTTATCCATCGACAATGCCTGTTGTTGATACGTACTGGTTGTTCCATACGGGATATGTTGCAAGCTTTTCCAAACCGTTCTCTGGAAGTTCGTACCTGGCGTGTCCAAGGCAACGCTAAAAGTTTTCCTACTGCCGCTGAAATATTCTGCAAGCTCCTGCCTTGCTTGAGCAATGTGGCTGTTTTCTCCTGCAATAATTTTTGCCTTGAGTAAACGTTGTAAATCCTTGAATTCTGTTTCCAACATTTTTCGGTCAACAAATTCCAGCAGACAAACACCAATATCTGAAGCACACACAAACATGGGGCCAATAGGTGTTGTTAATCTGTCAATCAGGATGACTTTGTCTGTATTGATAGGGGAGACACCAAGCAGCTTTTTATAGGTGTAACCAAACCCACTGAGTGAGTCATAACCGCCATCAAGCGCGCTGTCTGTCACTCGTTTGCCACTTTTGAGTTCATGCACTGCATTGTTAATCCGGTACATTCTCTGAAATTGATGGAAGGTAATGCCGTAGTGTTTGTTAAACCAGCGACGCACTGACTTAGAGCTAATACCATTCTGTTTAAGGACATAATCCGTTATTTTTTCTTTGGGATTATCACGC
This sequence comes from Adonisia turfae CCMR0081, assembly GCF_011009555.1. Taxonomy (GTDB): domain Bacteria; phylum Cyanobacteriota; class Cyanobacteriia; order Phormidesmidales; family Phormidesmidaceae; genus Leptothoe; species Leptothoe turfae. Next base: position 5,425,896 of record NZ_QXHD01000004.1, read on the forward strand.
ACCAGACTAATCGCATGCTCGACCTGAGATGGAGCCTGATGGGCATTCTCCGTTGGTTTACATATCTTGCAAGGCCTGTAACCAAACTCTAAAGCCTCTTTATAGCTAGTATAAAATTCGACATTCTCAAACTTGGGTTTTCTGGCTCGGCAGGTTGCAATGCAAAATACTGAGGTTGTTTTCACGCAGACATAGAAAATACCAATGTAGGCAGGGTCTTTATTGAGTAATGCTTGATAGTATTTTTCCGCTTGGCTTGTCTCAGTGATTTTCACCGTTAAAAACCTCTGAAAAAGAACCTTTGGCATAAATGCTACTTAACGTATTCTCAAGCTGTTGGTGGATATAGTTAAATAAAAAGTTGCCCATGCTGATTCTTTTCACACCCAGGGCCTGGAGTACTTGAAAATTGGGCAATTCTGGCATACACATTACATTGAGCGGAAGCGTACAAAATTGCATGACTGCTTCGATGTCTTTAGGAGTCTGAATGCACGGCAAGAATATACCGTTTACACCTAAACTTTCGTAATGGGGAATTCTTGATTTTGCTTCAGCCACCGGGTCATCATAGCCTAAAAGAAAGACATCACTGCGTATATTGAGAAACATGGCAATATTATCCTGTTGCAGCTTGTTAAGCATACGCGCAATACAGTCAGTAAAAACGACTGTATCAACAAGGCTGCGTTCACCATCAACAACAATACTGTCTTCAATATTGACGCCTTCAACACCCAAAGCAGCAAGCTTTTGAATATTTTCGGCGATTTCAATGGGGTCGCGACTATAACCAGACTCAATATCAACCGTTAATGGTAGTGTTGAATGCTTTTGAATAGTTTTGACGACCTGATACAGCTCTGAAAATGCTATTTCTTCACCATCTGCATACCCTAGCGTTGCTGCAATCGCAGCACTGGACGTGCCCATAGCTTGAAAGCCCAGCTTTTCAGCCAACTTGGCGCTGGAGGCATCCCAAACATTGCAAAGTAATAAAGGGTGTTCCTGGTTGTGTAGGGCTTTGAATGACATTGGTACATTCCTTTTATGTGAAAAGGTAAGTATACTGACGCGTGATTTTACCTACAACCGAAAACTGGACAAGTATTTTGGCGCATAACGTTGCCTATCACCCGCCGAAGATAACCTCTGCATCCTACAGATCTACTTTCGGCGGTCGGTGTGCATGGGCGTTGTTATGCTGAGATCGCTTGCTCCGACGAATTCATAAACATGGTACGTTCCCAGGAATTTATCGGCAGAGTGATTAAGGGGTTTAGTAGGGAACGCACTCTACAGCAGGGGCGACTATGTGGTTTGTCGCTTAATCCAATACTGCATTTCTGTATTATGGAGCGTGACGGCTCCACTGTAATCGGCAACTACGAGCTCATCAAACCTCACCTCAGTTGCCAACACCTCACTTTCGACTGTAGCACGGTGTGCCTTTAAGGAGTCTAAAACGAGTCCCGACGTTTGCAACCCTAGCTGAATCCGATCAGAGATGGCCAGCCCTGCATTTTTTCGGGCCTCCTGTAAGTGTCGGATAGCTTGACGCATCAGTCCTTCCTGTATTAGCTCGTTAGTGAGGTGAGTATTCAGAGCAGCAAGATAGCCCTGATCTTCGATAGCTGCGTACCCGTCTGGACTTTTAGCCTTGATTAAAAAGGCTTCTGGTTCGAGATGAACAAGGACTCCCTCTAGGTCGATGACGGTGTCAACATGATTGCGGATATTATGGACAATCTCGCGGCTATCGAGCGTGGTCAGCGTTTGGATCAATATCGGTAACTGTTTACCCAATCGCTTGCCCAGTAGCGGTAAGTTGGGTTTTACGATGTAATCAACAAAGTCAGTAGCTAACTCTAAATAAGTCACCTGTTTGACGTTGATTTCTGCTTTGAGTTGAGCTTCAAATCTTTTGAGACCAGCCATCTCAGCTGCTGTTCGAACTCGTACTAAAAGCTCTCCTAATGGCTGCCGCAGCTTTACCCCAGCCGTCGATCGCGCGGCTCGTCCCAACTCAACTAGGCGGATCAAGATGTCCATATCTTGCAGTAATACAGCATCGATAGCCTCTTCTTCCCAAGGGCTCCACTCCGCCAAATGTACCGATTCAGGCTCATTTGGAAAAACACTCAGGACCAGATTCTGATAGAGGTGTTCGCTGATAAACGGAGCCATCGGTGCCATCAGCTTAGTCACTGTTACCAGCGCTTCGTATAAGGTCTTATACGCTGATGCTTTGTCGCGATCATTTTCAGATTTCCAAAAGCGGCGACGATTGCGACGGATATACCAATTAGACAGATCGTTAACCACAAAATCGCGGATCAAACGGCTGGCCTGGGTAGGGTTATAGTCATCTAGCTGATCGGTAACGGCTCTGGTCAGCGCATGTACTTTGGCCACTAGCCAGCGGTCAAAATCAGGACGATCAGGCACCACTTGGATCAGATCGGGGGCATCAAGATTGGCATACAGCACAAAGAACCCATAGGTATTCCACAGGGTCATGAGAAAATCTTGGACGGTATCGTCCACTAGAGATTGGGAAAAGCGTTTAGTGGTCTCCGGTGGACTAGCGCTAAAGAGATACCATCGCAAGGCATCTGCCCCCTGAGCGTTGAGGACTGTCCAAGGGTCCACTGTGTTACCTTTGGACTTCGACATTTTCTCGCCGTTCTCATCGACGATATGCCCCAACACGATTACATTTTTGAAGGCAGGCGAATTTTCCACCAGGTGGGTCAAAGCACCCCTCGATCGCTGCTCGTCTCCAGGATCTGTCAGCAGCGTGGCCAGGGCATGTAAACTGTAGAACCAGCCACGGGTCTGATCGATCGCCTCACAAATGTAGTCGGCTGGAAAGCTCTGGGCCAGAACATCTTGATTTTCAAACGGGTAGTGCCACTGGGCATAGGGCATCGCCCCTGACTCAAACCATACATCGACGGTGTAAGGCACACGCTTAAACAACTTGCTGTTTCGTTCAAAGGTAATGTCGTCGATGTAGGGGCGATGCAAATCCAGCTCAGACAAATCCTGTCCGGTTAGGGTTTCCAGCTCTTTGACGCTGCCGACACAGATTTGCTCGCTCTCATCTTCGCTTACCCAAATTGGTAAGGGGGCTCCCCAATATCGTTCACGCGACAAGGCCCAGTCAACATTGTTTCTCAACCAGTCGCCAAAACGACCTGCCCGGATATAGTCTGGGTGCCAGTTGATTTTGTTATTGTTGTCCAGCAGCTGTTGTTTAACTGCCGTAGTCCCCAGATACCAGCTCTTTTTCGCGTAGTTGATCAGGGGCGTATTGTCCCGATAGTTAAACGGGTAGGTATGGGTCAGCGTCGCTGCCCT
>NZ_QXHD01000004.1:5429268-5451024 GCF_011009555.1 Adonisia turfae CCMR0081
TGCTGTAATAGCTGCGGTTCCCCCTCACATTTGTTGCCCCCACCGAAATTACGCCTGGCAACGCCGCCGGAAAAGATACTCCATCCAGCTGGCTATTTCCCGCCGAAGCGACAATCACCATGGTTGGATGTGCATCCAGTATCTGAAATATTTGATCGCTAAGCTCCTCGTCCGGTAACAATCCCCCCAGGCTCAGATTAATCACATCCACATCTCTTGCTGCCGCATAACCCATGGCCTCAATCAGTGCCGCTACAGTAATCTCTCCCCCCAGGCCAAATACGCGCACTGGCAAAAACTGTGCCTCAGGGGCAACACCGACTACTCCCTGACGATCCGCAGGATTTGCCGCAATTATCCCAGCTGACCAGGTACCATGAAACTCATTGCCAATCTCTAACTGAATAATCCGCCGCAGAACGTCTGCCTGTTGTTTTTCTGAGGCGGTGGGCATGACCCTAGCAATCTGTTGCGCCAGGTTTGGATAGGCTGCCAACAGATCCGCAGCCCCTAATGTAAATGTGCGCTGAAAATGGGGTCTCAGATAGGCCAACTCCTCTTCATTAATGCGGGTATCGGCATCTCCTAGAGCACAGTTTTCACTCCCTGCACAGGTTATTTCTTTATTTGAGAAATCCCAACCATATTCTTCTCCTGGCAGCCGGTCTGCTATAGTCTCTGGTACCGTATACACTCGGTTCACCAGATCAGGGTGGTCCCACTGGATCAGGCTATCGATAACGGCTACCACCACATTTTCTCCCTGGGTGGTCTCCCAAGCCTCCACTGCTCGCACGTCTACCCGTGGGTAGGGGCGAGGCCGCACAGCCCGACTGTTTAAATGCCACTGCAATGGCAACAATGAGTTAGGAAATGGGGACGTCTCATGGGCCGCAGATACATTAGATACATTTTCTGGACCATTGGTGCGTTGGGGGTCGTCCATAGAGAGAATATCCAATGTGAATACATCAAACGGGATGGACTGAACAAAATTTGGTGTGGCCGATTGAACGTTGGGTAAATTCCTTAGCTGGGTGGCTGCTGCCAGCACTGCTGTGCCTGACACATTATTGGCCCGCACCAGGTAGCGTCCTTCACTAAATCGTAGCGATCGCAATACGTCTACACCATATTGGGCCAACAAACGGCGGGCCGTTTCATCAGCAATGCCCGGTTCAAAACTCACCACTATTTCCTGGGTGACCACAATGGATTCAGTCATATTCTCCCGACTCAGCACCGGTAGGGTGGCCTGCACATAGGCTTGATTCAGCCGCTGTGCCCATTGTTCATCCAACCCATGGGGCAGTTCCACCAGAGCATAGCGTTCCCCCAGGGGTTTCACGGTGACATCCGCTTTATGTGCCTCTCGACTAAAGCTAGTGGCCGCTGTCAGGTCTCGCTGTAGCCGTAAATAGGCCGGTTCACTCAGGTCACGGGTAAAGGAGGGAACAGGCTTAAACTCCACCGCAATCTGATCTGAACGTTCCACCAGGGGAACTTGTTGGCCATAGAAGGTGTAGGATAGCTGTTCTTCTTGATCCGCTTGATCCGCAGTGAGCGTTGGATTTTGGGCAAGTATGGGCTGATTATTTGCCACTGCCGCTGGCTGGGACACCCCTGTAAACGCACCCGTTGCCATCAGAATCCAGGGAAGTAATTGCTTTAGCATTCAGTCAATCCTCAATCCACTCTCCGTCGTTACTTCTGAGCTGAAGGGACTTATTCACTGATCCACTTCACTGATCCACAATGTTCTCAAGTGTGAATAAGCTTTAACAACGAAGAAGTAACCCTTGCTGAGTGGCTCGTAGCAGCTATTCAGTCCCTGATTCTTCAATGAGGAGACTCCCATGCCCAAAGCTCAAATCGTGCTGCGGCAGCTACTCCAATATGGGTTACCTGCGATCGCACTATCCGCCGCTGGCAGTTTAAGTTTCATTTTGCTGTCCGGCAATACCTATGTCTTTGACATGTTTAACAATTGGTTCAATACCAATATCTTTCACCTACCCGATGAGTCTCAGCCTCTGGATAAACCTGTTCCTGATTTTCGTCCCGATAGCCAGATTCCTAACATTACTATTGAACTGCCCACGGTATCTGTCGATCCTGACATCACGGTAACAACTCCGGTCACGGTTGATCCTAGGATGATTTTTTCTCCTGAACTGCAATTCAATCCTGAACTTAACCCAGAGATTACCGCCTCGCCCACAATTGAGGTCTATCCTGAACTCAATACGAACTTTGACGTTGCCCCCAGTCTGGAGGTTACCCCCCAGGTGACAGTGCCACCTTATTTTCGCAACAGTCCTGAACGCCCGATCATCCTGACTAATCCAGATCGGCCCTCCATTAAAGGACCCGGTCCACTACCAGAAGGACCTGAGCCAATACCCATAGATGCCACTGTACCTGATGCTCCGAGACAGTCCCCTGAGCCAATTGTACCAACGGTTCCAGGTAACCCAATACAGCTTCCCACACCTAAGACGTTGCCAAAGACTCCAGTCTTATGGCAACAACCTTATCCAGCAGCAGTAGAGTCAGAAAAGAAACCTGACGAGCCTGAGTTTAATTTTCAGTTTCCTGAGGATGAGGTGGAAACAACGCCTGAAACACCCATTATCAGTTTTGACCCAGAGGAGCTACCGCCAGACCTGTCTCCCCAACCACGTTTAGGCAAAGAGTTCTTGCCTGAAGGTAGGGATATACCTCCGACATCTGCTCGTAGTCGCCCTCCACATCATCCAACAGACCCATCTGACAAGGTAGTCAGTGTGCCTGAACCAGGGATGGTGATGATAATTTTGTTCTTTGGGTTGGGATTACTTGAGTTTAAGAAAAAGCGTTAGAAAAATCAGGTGCGCACTAATCAGATAATACTGGTTAGTGCGCACCGTTCTGTTGAATATAGGCGTGCCCTAATCTTGAGAAGAGGTGCACACCTTCTCAATCATCTTTTCTTGGATTCCCAACAGCTCAGCCGATGGCTCCCTTACACTAAAGAGAGCTTGAATTGCATCGTAGGGAAAATCATGCTCCACAAAATACTCAGTCTGCTGAATCGCAGTCCACTCAGCATTAGACACCGTTGACTCATTCGGGCTAGAAAAACTCTCCAATTCATTGCTAATTAATGTCCGTGTCTCAGCTGAGACCATTTGAAAGTTAGGAATTAAGGTAGGATCTGCGTTCTCAATGGCATATATTCCTAACGTATAGGTTTCTCCGGGTTCTAAGGGGTCACCATCATAAATGACATGGGTTTCATCAGCAGATGGTGTGTATTCCCAAAAAGGACTCTTTGAGTCAACCGCTAGAGAGACTTTAGCCACTGCCCCAGGTTGCCAAACAATCACAGGCTGATCATGCCAGATCTCAGGAGTATTTGCACCCAGATGGGTGGGTGAGAGCACACATAGCGGTCCCCGTGACACCAAACTTCTTTCCCTGTCCTCATCATCCCTAACAATACGGCTCCAAATATTAGTTAAGCGGCTGCGTAAATCGCTAGAGGAGTTTTGGGCGCTAGCATTTGATCCCAACCCCAGGCCCAGGCATAGGGCAACAACACTAACCAACCCCATGCGCCCCATGGCCTTGAAGTGAATCGTCATAGATTTTTCTCCTGATTACAACGTTGCAAACCGGGTATGTGATATACCCACACAGTGGCCGTAGGCAGTAGCCAGGGCAAAACAATCGAGGCTGCACCATACACGACAATCCCGAATAGCCCATATCCGACACTGAAACCTATGAGCCCTAGCCAGCGATAGTGTCGTAACTGCTGATCCCGTTGCATAGCTAGCGCAGACATCGCACCTACAATGGTGCCAATTCCTACCATCCACAAAACAGGAATCGGTATCATCCAGTGCTGATTTAAAAAATGATGAATCATATACGAATGAGCTTCTACCCCTGTGAATCGACTACTCAAGTCCTGGGTTTGGTCTCGCCAAAATTGAATGGCTGGTGGATTCGGCACATAGTCACTTTCAGAGCCTATACCCGCCTCGTTGTAGCCACCAGAACCGATTAATACAATTTGGTTTTGCCAGTCATATTGAGCAGATAAATCTTGTATATCCTCTTCTAATAACGCATGGGCGGGTATGCGATCATAAATATGACTGAGCGGCATTGAAAAATCTACAATAGGATGGAACCAGCGTTGTTCTATCCACCGAGACAGACTTAAAATCGGTGACAGGCGATAGTTCAAGAGCTGATATAAGACTGGAGAATTATTGTCTTTTATAATCGTCTCAAATAATTCTTTACGCAGATTGTGGGTTCTGTCTAAGGAGGGGGTCAGGCTTTTGCCAGCTGGTGTCTCCCTTGCTGCATGGGTAATTGCCAGTAGGTAACTGAAAGGACAACGGCTGTGGCAATCTTGACCGATTTGTAGTGCTTTTAGGTGCCAGGAAGCCGGAGCCTTAGTCAACCCCTGCATGCTCCATGCCGGATTAGCCAACCCTTCTGAAGGGCCAATCTCTTGCTTATCTAGCAAATCACTGGCCAGCACTAGCCAGTTACCCTCATTGACTGCTTTCTCCAGGGTTTTTGTCAAGCGGGCATTATTCTCATCCTGACGCCGATCTAACAGATAATCAATACCAATAATCTGACTATCTAACTCAACAATTCGGTCTAGTAGCTTAGCTAAGTAGGCTCGATTGATGGGGTTGGCATCACCGTCAGGAATCCCCTTGGCAATGGATGTTTCATCCACATGGACCAACAGCACGGGGGGAGAAACGTCTGCCTGGAGAGGTTGAGTTGTTATCTGGCGAGCAACTGCCTGGGTCCATAGGCGACCCGCCATCAGCCTATCTCGCACCGGCGGTAGCAATGAGAGAATTGCGATCGCACCCAGCGCCATCCCCTGTTTTCGACTGGGCCATAGTTCTGTTAGCTTAGCTTGCCAACCCACTGGCTGGAGTCGAAAGAGCTGCGCACCCCGGTGGCTAAATAAAGAGGGCACTAAATAGGCCGATGGATAGGCCATTGTCTTTTCAGCTTTCAGTGCCTTTGTTGCTTCCTGTAGAGCTGTATGCACATCGGCATATTGGGATAACTGTTGTAAAAACTGTAATAGAAAGTATTGAGCGACGTCATTGTGGATCGGCTCTCGCATGATGGCTACCTGGTTTAGCCCCAGCGCCACTAGCCGATCAGCGATGTCTAAGCCTTTGCAGGAGTTAAACAGGGCAAACTGGAGGCCGTTGCGTTTAGCTTCCGCGAGGTCAGATTCCAGGTCGCGCATGGAGATTGTGGTTTTGGGTGCGATCGCAATCTCTCCCCCGAGTTCAGCCATTTCATTGCTATGGCCAAAGAAGAACAGCATATCCCACCCCTCTGGGTCACGAATTACATCTCGCACCTGATCAATCAGAGCATTTGTTTTCTGCCCCAGCTGCCAGCCAATTTTTTGAATAGTTACCAGTGTTTTCAACCGATCAATAGCATCTAAATCCTGCTTAAAATCCAGTCCCGTATCATCACCAATGATCACCAGAGTACGTGCTTTACGCCGTTGCTTCTTCGGTGGGTTTGCCGCCACAGAAATATTGGCAGGCAGCCGTGTAATCCGCATGGGTGGTCCTTGACCAAAGCCTCGGGCCAGCTCCCAGGTCTCCCATGGCAATCGTCGCAGTTCCATACCAGCACAGGTAATGTACAACGTAACCCCACGTTGGAGTCCCTCTCCACGCCGATTCAACTGTTCACGAATGCCAATTAACTCACGCCGTTCCAGCCAACTTTGAAACACCGTCAATAGGCGTACCTCAGCCTGACCCAGCTGACTCCGCAAGTCGGTTTGGGCAACAGGCACTTGCCCCACAGCCCCCGTTCGTCCCCGCATTGCCGATGACTCACCCACTGCATTGGTCTTCTGCAAAGCACGATAGAAATTGTAGTAAGCCCGCTGCCAGCGTTGGTGTAATAGGGTGAGTTCTTCAGGATAGGGCACCTGGGCGGTAAGCTGCATGCCATCGCCCCAGGTCAGATCAAAGAGACAGATCTGCTGCACATGGGTAACAACAAGGCGATAGGTTTGATCCATATAGATTAAATTGCACCGAGTGAGTGGCACCGAGTGAGTGGCACCGAGTAAATGGCTGGCTATTTTTATCGACTTGTTAGCTGAGGAAAGCGATCAAGAATACGAGAGATTTTGACACCATAGTTAACGACTCCACGCTCCTCACGATCTAGCTGAGCGGCTGCATTCAAACCGACGATGCTAAAGTCTTCACCATCCTTAGCTAAAAGCGGGCCACCTGAAGAACCACCATAGGTATCACAAATGTGATAAATCACTTCCTCCGCCTCAGCGGTGATACTACAGCCAATATGGGCGGCGGCAGTGAGACCGGGAAGTACTGCAGGGTAGTCACCGGAGTAACCCACCATGATCAGGTTATTACGGTAGGTCCCTTGCACAAGGGTTTGGGTATCGATCGCCTTTAAAGGAATAGTCCCAAACTGTTCCCCAAGGGATTTATTGAGTTTTAGAATGGCCCAATCATCCTCATGGGGGGGATCACTACGGTCTTGAAATTCTGTACCGAGCAGCCCGTCAATGACCTCTGCACGGTCTAGGGGGGAACTAACGGTGCCATCGATAACATTCGGTGAAAAGACTAGCCGAGCAGCAAATTGACTGGTTTCAGGGTCAATGACACAGTGAGAATTAGTCAGAATAATATCGACATCAATTAGGGTGGCGGTGCAATGGTAGCGGCCACCGTCCTGGGTCATGCCATCTAAACGGCCAATGGCTGTCCAAGGGTAGGCGCGTAGGCGCACCTCAGTACGGTCATCAGGGCCAATGATGCCACGACCGCCGTCAGGTTCATTAGAAATGGGCAGATTATCGGGCACAAACGCCGATGTGGAAAGATCAAGTTCGCTGGGGTCAAGGGTGAATGTAGGGGCTGAACGCCGAATCGTTACATCTGCCTTAGCAGACTGTAGCTGTCGCCAGTTCAATCCACTGGTAAAAAGAATACCAATGCCAACGATAGAAGAGAACACTAATTTCTTCATGGGTTAGTCTAAAACCAATCTGATAAACGAAGTCAATTGCAATGTGGTGATCCGTTGATGCACTCTTTGCACTACATCTATCGTTACCGCTCGATGCACCCAGGTTATTCGAACGAGCTGTAATTTTAAGATTTCATTCAGATGGCACAAGGATGCTGACAACAGTTAAAAAATGACCGCACATCAATGGGACGACTGTGATCTAAAGCGACTCTCAATCTATGGTAATGATTGATATTAAATTGGTTAGACTTAGCAAAATGTTGGCTATACCTGCTTAAAGTGTTGGCCAATCACGGTCCTATACTCCAGTTCTATAATGAAAAAGCCAAAACCCACCAAAACTTAGAGCAATTCAACAATCAGCCTTATTTGAAAGCCTAGCTAAAAACAACGACATTTGCCCCAGAGGTGTCCGCATCAATGCCAGTGCCCTATGCTCCACCGTTATTGTCTGCTCCTATCCTGCCTGCTGCTATTGATCCCTAGCAGCGTTGCTGCCAGTGGTATACCTGCTGGAAATAGCGTACGATCAACCCTCGCCCAAACAGCTTCTTCTCAAGAGCTAAAAGACCAAGCTGATGGTTTACTCCAGACAGGTGTCACCGCCTATGGTGAAAACCGTTTAGACGATGCTATTGACTCTCTCCAAACCGCCCTCAGTCTCTACCAACAGATTAATGACACGGCTTCTCTATCGTTGATCTGGCAAACCCTGGCTTTGATCTATGGTCAACAAGGATTGGTAGCCTTTAGTGCCGCTGACTATACCGCTGCCATCACCCACTACCAGCAACAGCTCAATGTCGCCCAACAGCTAGGTGATCCATCGCTCACAGCCCAGGCATTCGGCAATCTAGGCAGTGCTGCCGTGCAGGCCGAGCAGTTTGATGTGGCTGAGACCTATTTGCAGCAGAGTTTGGCCCTTTCTCAAACAGACCCGCTGAACCAGGCTAGGGCCCTGAGTTTGCTGGCAGTCACCTATTCTGTTCTAGGCAATTATGATCGTCTGTTGAATACGGCACAGGAGTTGGAGGAGGTGGCAACGTTAACCCAAAATCCAAGCCTCCAAATACAGGCTGCCCAAAGTCTGGGCATCGCCTACTTCTTCCAGGGAGACTATCCCCAAGCCCTGACGTATCATCAACAGGTTGTCACCCTGGCAGAAGCATTAGAAGATCCCTATTTTCAAGCCATAGGACGGGCCAACGTTGGTGAAACCCAGCTGGCGCTAAAACAACCCGAGATAGCTCTAGAAACCTTGCCCCAGGCGCTAACACTAGCCCAAGCAACGGGTGATCCGACCCTCATTGGCAATGTTCTAGGCACCCTGGGGTTAGCCCATGCCACCCTGGGTAACTATGGCCAAGCCACCGACCTGCTGCAACAGCGGCTACAGGCGGAACAGGCGGCAGGTAGTCTGTTAGGGACTGCCCAAACCCTCAATAATCTGGGTAATGTGGCCTTTCTTGATGACCGTCTGGACGAAGCTGCTATCTACCTACAACAAGCCATTCGTTTGTGGGAAGACCAACGCTCTACCCTGGGGACCGATGATCAAAGTCGGATTCAGCTGTTTGATACCCAGGTATTAACCTATCGCACCCTGCAGCAGGTATTTGTTGCCCAAGGCCAGCCTGAGTTAGCCCTGGAAGTGACTGAACAAGGGCGCGCCCGCTCCTTTGTTGAACAGCTGGCAAAAGAGAACCCAACACCTGCCCAACCAAAGCCCACCCTGGCAGGTCTTAAACGAATTGCCCAAGAGCAGCAAATTACGGTAGTAGAATATGCCCTCATTGTTGATAACCAAGAGATTTTTGCACCCCAGCGACGGGATAATCAACTGCAAAATCAGCCTATGGAGCTCCTCATCTGGGTGGTACAACCCACCGGAGAGATTCAGTTTGAGCAGGTTGACCTGACAGACTATCCTGCCCTGGGTGATTTGGTGGCTGATGCTCGTTCAGACTTGGGGGTACTGGGTCGAGGTGGCATTAAGGTTGTTTCTACGTTTGATCCGGAACAACAAGGTAACTCATTACGCCAGCTCCACGATATATTAATAGCTCCCATTGTCCAGCATTTACCCCCAGACCCCACTGAGCCAGTTGTGGTTATTCCCCAGGAAAGTTTGTTGCTGGTGCCGTTTGCAGCCTTACTGGATGATGATAATCGCTATCTTATTGAGCACCATACCCTACTCAGTGCGCCCTCTTTGCAAGCCTTAGGGTTCATTCAACCTGCCAGTGGGTCTGGCGCTGTTGTAGTGGGTGATCCAACGATGCCAGAGGTGCCAGGGTTTGAGCTGGCCCCATTGCCAGGGGCCGAGAAGGAAGCGATTGCGATCGCACCCCTCCTCAATACCACTCCCTTACTAGGTGAGGCTGCAACTGAAGCAACCGTAGTTCCTCAATTGGCCAATGCCCGATGGATTCATTTAGCGACCCATGGATTACTGGATTACGCTGGTGAGGATGAATCGATTACGGTCCCCGGTGCGATCGCGTTAGCTGCCGGAGATGGTCAGGACGGCTTACTAACGGCAACAGAAATTGCCAACCTATCCTTATCAGCAGAGCTAGTGGTGTTAAGCGCCTGTGATACTGGGCGTGGTGAGATTACGGGCGATGGCGTAGTTGGGTTATCCCGTTCTCTTTTGCTAGCCGGAGCAGAGCAGGTGATGGTTTCTTTATGGGCAGTTCCCGATGCCCCAACAGCAGACCTGATGCAAGATTTTTATCAACAAGTGACCAAAAATCCTCATCTTTCTTATGCCCAAGCCCTACGTCAAGCTATGTTACAAGCAATTGAACAGGATCGTACTCCCAGAGAATGGGCCGGATTTAACCTGATTGGCAACAGTCTGTAATCGGCTCAGTTACACCTAAACTTCCACAAGCTTAAGAAGCCCCCTTTTCTCAAGGGGGAGACAACAGTGCCCAATAGTTTGATATGCAAGCCATCCAGCGAATATATCCCCAGAATCGCATAAGCCTCCTCACCCCAGAAATAGCCAATCAACATCCTAGCCTTCACCCCCATCACCCCATCCCTCACCATTCCCATCCCTCAGCAGAACGTTTGTTGATTTAGAGTTAGGGGTGAGCGATGTTGTGGCTCACCTGCTTGAGTTCATTTCAATTGCCTGTTGCACAGCCTGTTGCCGTCTAGCCTGGTCCCAGCGGATGGAGTTTAGGGTGTTACCTAGACCAGGGGCATTCCAGTGACCGCTATCGGGATCAAGAAATGCATGGGTTCTGGCCCAGATAATGCGGTCGGTTGCACTCATTGTTTGCAGGTTGATGTTGGTGTTATCACGTCTGTAGAGCTTTGCCAGCCAATTGATATAGCCTCGATCTAGAGCCGCTAAGGGGGCCTGATTAGCTAGATCGATGCCGTTGAGTTCCTCAGCAAGGGATAGAGTGATCTGTTGTGCACTAGCCTGTTGCCGGAGCTCAATAGCCTGGTTGTACAGGCGCTGGAGCTGTTTGTTATCGGCTTCGCCAGGGGAGTTGGCTCCATGCTGATAAGAAAAGCTGCCCAGATTCCACTTGTGGTTGCCAGGATCTATATGGCCGTAGTAAGCAGAGGTATAGCCACCGTCGGGGGTGCGGGTGCCCTCAGCACTGCCCACAGCACGAGCAACTAAGGAGTTGCTCCCGCCGTGGAATAACGTGTCTAAAGTATGGAGAACCTGGGTAACTGGTACTGGTGCCCCTTGAGGCTTGGGCGCAAAGCTGAGACTAACTGCGTTGTTGTGGTCTGTGTTTTTGATTCGTTGGGGAGGATGAGCCCTTGGTGAATCAAATGTCAGGGCAATATCTTTGGCAGGAGCCGGAGCGGCCCACAGTAAGACAATGCCCATAGGAATTGACCAGTGAACTGACCAGCGATAGGTCATGATGCATTACTCCGTCAGAAATTGTTCAATCAGATCAGTGGCCGGTTCGATCAGTGCCCAAGTACCATCAGGTTCTTTTCTAAAAGCGGCAAAAACTAGCTGCTGAGCCCGACCAATGATGTGACCTTTGTTGTTTTGCCCCAACTTGGGGCTATTGATGCCGCAGAGTCGAAACAGATAAGCGGGCACCTCGGGGCTGGTGATCGCAATGCAATGCGGATCCATAGGCTGGACTTGGCCATCAAAGGGTAGCCGCACTGGATCATCATCCAATTCAAGAGTAACGTCCCCAAGACCGCTACTAATGCGATAATCTCCTACCTGATTACCCACCTGGAGTTCCCAGGTTTGTTGAATGGTAATGTTGCGAGTTGGGGGATCTGACTGGCAGGCCGTCAGCAGAGTGAGCAGTGCACCACCAGTGATTTTTAGTATGTGTTTAGTGCTGAAGTTTAAAGCCATAGCCGACATACTCCTCCTCTTCGTAAAGCACAACCAACCAGGTATTGGGATCAAATGCCAGGGGATAGGCAGTGCGTTCAGCGATGACCCCAGCCCTCACCTCAAGGGTGGTTAGTGTGCAGTAAGGCTCTTCTGCAATGGCTTCGATGGCCTGGCGATTTTCTCGTTCGGGGATCGTGAGCAATTGGATAAGCTGTTGTCGTGAGAGAACGGCTTGGCTGGATATTATATCCTGGCAGAGGTCTTTCTTGGCTGAGGCAGCTTTGGCTTGGAAGCGAAGGCCGATACCAAGGCTGAAACCTAGGAGTATAAGCATGCTACCGCTGATAAGGCGATAACGCCGTTGTTGTCTGGGTCGTCGTTTGGGTTGTCGTTTGGAGCGTTGGTTCATGGGGTACTCCTTGTGTCCAGATGATGTGAGTATAGACGTGTCTATCTACAAGAAACAATAGCTAAATCCTTATGTATTAGAGGTTTTAGGCTTTGTGCAATAGCCTCTAAAGGAGCGGCAACAAGGGTTGATTAGCTGTTAAAAAAAATAAAACTATTTTTGCAACAGCTAGGGCAAGTGGATGCAACAGAGTCGTTGATATAGAAGAACTCTTTTCTACTCCCCAGAACTGGGATAACAGAAAGTGATTATCACCATTAATGATCAGCTCAATTGAGTACTGGAGTTGTTCATTGCTCAAAAACAATCGTTAGTTTACTCTTGATTTAGTGGGAAAGTTGTTCTGTAATATCTATGTTACTAAAGTAGTATGGAACAACTTAGCCCTTGATCTCAAATTGATATTTAGATATATCACCCCAATTAATTGTTTTTAGGTGAGTTCATCTTTTTGAAGAGAGCCAATCAGCTTAGAAGGGAGTTGTTCATGAATGCTCAGACACCTTCGAATCAAGGTGTTTTAAGAGCCAAATATTCAATTATTATTAATATTCTTCTGAGGTTAAGCTTTGGCAATATCTTTGCCAATTACTTGTGGTGTGGCATTAAAGATGAGAAGGTGTCTTTTGTAGCTTGACGAGACACAGTCAAGGATATGGACTTGTTGTATGGCTCTTATCCCTAACAATCACACTATAAAAATAAATGTAATAAGAACTAAATCTTAAGAATGACTGTTCTCAACTAGCTGGTATTGATCTTTCACAATCCAGGTAAATGCAATGGTACCAATGATTCAATTTGATGATGTCACGAAATACTATCCCAGTTCAGGCAAGCCTGCGGTTCAGAGGTTAACGATTGCTGTGCCTGAAGGTGAAACCTGTGTCGTCATTGGTCCTTCTGGATGTGGCAAAACAACGGCTCTAAAAATGGTCAACCGTCTGATTGAACCCACCAGTGGCAATATCTTTGTTGGGGGACGCAATATCCTGAAGCAGGATACGATTGAGCTCCGTCGCAATATTGGTTACGTGATTCAGCAGGTCGGTCTATTTCCCCATTTCACAATTCGAGACAATGTTGCCCTTGTTCCTCAAATGTTGGGTTGGAGTAAGAGGCGCATTGATCGTCGTGTGAATGAGCTTTTAGACATTGTTGGACTAGATCCTTCGCAGTTTTGCGATCGCTATCCTCGACAGCTTTCAGGGGGGCAGCGTCAGCGCGTGGGTGTGGCAAGAGCACTGGCGGCTGATCCACCGGTAATGCTGATGGATGAACCCTTTGGGGCCATTGACCCCATGACTCGAGATCGGTTGCAAAACGAATTCCTGCGTCTGCAAAAGCAGCTGAAAAAAACCATTGTGTTCGTTACTCACGACATCAATGAAGCCCTCAAAATGGGAACGCTCATCTGTATTTTGCAAGTCGGGGGAGTCCTGCAACAGTTTGATACACCGACTAATATTCTGTCCAATCCGGCTAACCGCTTTGTTGCAGATTTTGTCGGTTCAGATCGAGGCTTAAAAAAGCTTACCCTGGTGCGTGTCGGTGAGGTGATGCAGACCACTCTAATTCAAGGTCAATGTAATGAGTCTGCGTCGGATTTGGCCACTCGCATGCAGCAGTACAACCTGGATAGCATATTTATCGTTGATGATGCTCAAACGCTTATTGGCTATGTCACCCTTGACGGTGCACAAGCTCATCCGGGTAAATATGCCCATGAGATTGTGCATGAGATTATTACGACAACTGAAGAGGAAGCCACCATGCGAGATGCATTCTCTGTAATGTTGAGCTATGGGATAAGTCTTTTGCCTGTGCTTGACAGCGCGCACCACTTAGTGGGACTGGTTTCAGCGGACGATGCCCAGCGTCTGATCAAACGCTCCAAGGTTCTGACTACCTCCGTAAAATAGGCCGTTAACCCCAGTGTAATAATGGAAAATTTCGTTCGTTTTCTAGTCAGTATCAAAGATGGTTTGCTGTATTACCTGCCTGGTGTAGGACGTCCTGACCGAGTGCTAGATTTTTTGGGAGGACACCTGTTGATCACATTGGTGACACTGGTGCTTGCTGTCCTAATTAGTGTGCCATTGGGGATTTTAATCACGCGTGTACGCGTTCTTTATGATCCGGTCATTAAACTTGCTGGAATGTTGTATACCGTCCCCAGCTTAGCGATGTTTGGTATGCTGGTGCCGCTGGTAGGTATTGGGTTTAAGGCGGCGATTATTGCCCTCACCCTGTATTCTTTGCTGGCGATTATCCGTAACACAGCGGTTGGTATTGACGGCGTTGATGCCGCTGTCATTGAAACTGCTCGCGGCATGGGCATGCGCGATCGCAGTATTTTACTTAAGGTTGAACTCCCCCTTGCTTTACCGGTCATATTTGCAGGAATCCGCATTGCAACGGTTTCGACCATTAGTTTGGCCACGTTAGCTTCTTTTTTTGGAGCAACTAGTCTAGGCAATCTAATTTTTGAAGGGATTTCTGCAGGCGGTACCCGGAACGACAAAATTGTGGCTGGCGCGATTGGTGCCGCTGTCCTTGCTGTTTTATTTGATCAGGTCATTGGATACATTGAGCGAGCCTTGCCCGGCTCCGCCACTCAGTAGGAGGAGTCTGCATGTTGAGGGAAATGTTCGATTACATTGTCAGTCAGTCTCAAGAGTTTACAATTGCGTTGAGTCAGCATTTGCAGATTACATTCATTGCGCTGGCCATTTCGATTGTCCTAGGCCTGGTGTTAGGCATCTTGAGTTCACGGGTGAGATGGTTACGAGACCCTTTGCTCACCATCAGTAAAATTGGTCGTACCATCCCAAGTTTGGCAATTTTGGCGCTTGCCTTACCATTGTTGGGAATTGGTACGCCACCCACCTTAGTTGCATTGGGATTTATTGGTACCTTACCTGTGTTGCTCAACACAACCGTTGGCATTGAACAAGTTAACCCAGATACCAAAGAAGCGGCCTATGGCATGGGGATGAGAGATCTCCACGTTTTACTAAAACTTGAACTGCCGATTGCGTTGCCCATCATTATGGCAGGTGTGAGAACCGCAGCTGTGGTGGTCGTAGCGAGTGCTACCCTGGCAGCATTTATTGGCGGTGGCGGTTTAGGAGATTTGATTTTGCGGGGACATGCCCTGAATAAAGATCACATTATGTTAGCAGGGGCATTGCCTGCGACCTTGTTAGCCTTCTACTTTGAGGAGGCCTTTGGTCGCCTAGAGACTTGGGCCACACCTCAGGGCTTAAGGGATATAGCCAAAACCCCCACTGGATTTACGAGTGTTTTATTAGCTGTTGTTGTGATGCCACTGATCTTTGGAGTTTTGCTACCCTGGGAATTATCTATTGATGTTTCTGGCAATCCTATTGTGCTAACGGGTCTCCACCCTGAGTATCGAGCCATTGGTCTATCCGTTTTGCTTTTGAGTTTAACTGCAACATTGTTTCCTCGACGAAAGCCGCAGGATCATTCTTTTCTGACCTCGTTTATCCTTGCCGGAACAGCACTTGCTGGGTTGATATGGCTGTTGATTGGGATCTTAACCACTATTGAACAACTTCAAATCGGATTGAGAATGTTTCTCTTAGCGACGTTGAGCATTGCGGTGATCACTGGATTTGAATGTATCCTTAACTATCGCAATTATCAGGCCAGAACTAAACACCTCCGAGGGATGGCTTCATCGCCATAAATCCTGATGTTTGTTGACCTTTGTATTTTCGCTATGTTTTTGATTAATTGTTTATCTTGTAGCTTGCCAGGAGAGTACTGATGTTTAGACGACGTATCTTTTTAGGTATTTTATTAGGCCTCTCAATCGGAGGTGTGACCGCTTGTAATAGTAGTAATCCAGACGCACCAAAAATTCGCATAGGTTCAAAAGAATTTACCGAACAATACATTCTCGGCAATCTCTACGAAATCCTGTTAGATGAGTCAGGATTTAATGCAGACTACCGATCTATAGGAGGAACCAGTGAAAACCATCAGGCTATTGTCAGCGGAGATCTTGATATCTATCCAGAATATACAGGTACCGCTCTACTAGTTCACCTCAGTATGGGGTTTGACTCAAGCATGGGAGCAGATGAAGTCTACAATACAGTTAAAGACACCTATGCCGAACAATTCAATCTAGCTGTCCTTGACCCAACAAGCTTTAATAATACCTATGTCTTCCTTATGCCCAAGCCACGGGCGAGTGAATTGGGTATTCAAACTGTGAGTGACCTGTCGAGTAAAGCCAATGATTTGACACTTGGCACCATCCAGGAATTTACTGCCCGAGAGGACGGACTACCTGGGTTGAAAAATACCTACGGTGGGTTCAATTTTAGAGATGTTGTTGCCCTTGATCCAGGGTTACTTTATTCCGGCATTGAAGAAGGAGAAATTGATGTAACTGCTGGATTTGGCACAGATGGACAAATTGTCGCCTATGATTTACTGGCCTTAGAAGACGACAAAAACTTCTGGCCACCTTATCCGGCGGCTCCTATTGTAAGACAAGAAATTCTCAATGAATATCCCGAAATTGCAGATATCCTCAATCAGCTCTCTGCCTTACTAGACGCTGATACAATGCGAACCCTCAATTGGCAGGTGGCCGGTAATGGGCGAGAATCTGATGAAGTAGCCCGTGAATTTCTAGAACAAAATGGACTAATTGGAGAATAACAATATATCTGTTCTTACTTTGAGCTGATGGGAGTATTGGTGACCTTGCCGGTGCATACAACCCTGTCGCGTCGTCAAAAGATCGTAGCATTGAGTTACCAACGAAACCCACGACTGGAGGACGTCATGTGGTGGTAGACATTACGGGCATTAAAGTCTATGGAGACGGGGAATGGAAAACCCGTCTCCATGGCGTCAGTAAACGTCGCACTTGGCTCAAACTCCATTTGGGTGTCGATGAGCAAATGGGAGAGATTCTGGCAGCCGTGGTGACCTCGAACGCCGTGATATGTGAGGCTGCGAGTAGCAGACTAAGCAGGCATGGCCCTGGGGGCTCTCATTGTGAAGGTGCGACCCATGAAGGACAGCTCAGCATCAGTTTCCATGGTTTCGATAGTCTGAGCAGCGCTTCTCTGATGCTATGGCCCAGTGAGGTGTAGCGTTGGGCAATGATTCTAGGGACGCTTTAAAGCACAACAGCACCCAGAATGATCTACCTGAGGAACTCTTCTGCATTAAACGAGACTTTCTAGAGTTGTTCTAAGAAGGACTATCTTCACTAAAAACAATACTCTCTAGCGCAAGTAAGAAGAAATATCAGTGACCTGTTTGGGTGCTATTTGTAGTCTGTCAAACGATAATATAGAGATATCGATTGTTGACCTCCTTTGTTGTGATTATAAGCTTTTCAGCCTATATATTTACCATACCCTTAGGATGGTTCAATGTCTCTTTTCTGACATAAACGTTAATGTTGTTAGTTTTTGTGACTGGTCAGTGAGGTAGGTCTCTGAGGTATTGTGGTTAATAACGCTGCAAGTGGTGATTTGTCCGTTTAGAATCGATTCGTTATTGCGCTGAGTCAAGCACGGCCCGGTTTGAGACATGGATGCAGGATGTGGATGATGTGAGTGGTCCGGCGGCGGTGTTGGATAGTAGTGATTTTGCTCTGAGGTTGATGGAGTGGTAGTGGCGAGGTGGCATAGTTGTAGTTTTATGCAACGACATCACTGCATAAAGTCTTGGGTGATTAGGTAGAGACTTTCCACCTAATCACCCAAATCGGTATGTTAGGCGGACAAATGTCCCCCTAATAAAGAGTTAGCTAGCTCCGCACAAAGGTCTTGCGCTCGTCCTCGCAGATAATCAGTTGTGGCGGTTGCTTAAAAGTTGGTTTATGGTGGTGGCATTAATTGAGCAGTTATTTACAGGGATGGTATTTGAGGAGCTACGATGATTGACTCCACTTCATAAAGTTAGTTGGCTTTATTACTGTCCAGCTCTGATGGACAAGTGAAGTTTTACACTACCTTAAAGATGGAAGAGGCAACTAATTTCAGGCCTCACCATCCCCTGCTTGTATCTGTCGCAACAGAGTTTGTGTTATTGGGTGATCGGAGAGTTGCGCGGCTTGCTCTGCTGCTACCAGTGCTTGTAGATAAGTAATGAAACTACTACGAACTTCTTGTGTGTCAGTATGATCAAAGCCTAACTGACATTCCCGAATGTCTAAAGAACGGGCAAAGCAGGCTTCGGCTTCAGCATAACGTCCCACCGATTCATAGAGTAATGCTAGCTTGTATAGGCTAATAGTAATATGGGGATGATCGACTCCCAGTTGCTTTTCGCGAATTTGAATCACCTTCAAATAGAGTGGTTCTGCCTCTTTAAGGCGTCCTTGAGAATTATATAAAAGAGCAAGATTATTAAGGCTGATAGCTGTATCGAGATGATCTTTCCCTAATTGAGTCTCACGAATCTGAAGTGCTCTTATATAGAGCGGTTCTGCCTTTTCATAACGCTGCTGAGAATCATATAAAAGGGCTATATTGTTGAGGCTAGTAGCTGTATCAGGGTGATTTTCTCCTAATTGTACTTCACGAATTTGGAGTGATCGTAGGTAGAGAGGTTCCGCCTCTTCGTAACGCTCCTGAATTCGGTACAAATATCCCAAGTTGGCTAGGTTAATAGCAGTATCGGGGTGATCCCCCAATTGTGTTTCGCGAATTTGGATTGCTCGTAGGTAGAGAGGTTCTGCCTTTGAGTAGTTGCCTTGATCTTGATACAACATTGCCAAACTGTTGAAGCTGCTGGCAATATCAAGGTGATCTTCCCCCAGTTGCGTTTCACGAATTTGGATTGCTCGTAGGTAGAGAGGTTCTGCCTCTTCGTAACGTCCCTGGATATAGTAAAAGTAAGCTAGTTTGTTTAAATCTGTAGCTACCTCCAGATGGTCCTTGCCATAATAGTGTTCATCAATTTCTAGAGTTCGTAGATAGAGAGGTTCCGCCTCTTGGTAACGACTCTGAATACGATAGAAATCTGCCAAATTTGCCGAACTAATAGCAGTATTGGGATGATTTCCCAGTTGCGTTTCACGAATTTGAAGTGCCTTCAAGTAGAGAGGTTCTGCTTCTTGGTAACGACTTTGAATGCGATAGAAATATGCCAAGCTCGCTAAACTCTCTGCAGTATCAGGGTGATTTCCTAGTTGGGTCTCACGGATTTGGAGTGATCGTAGGTAAAGGGGCTCGACCTCCTCGTAGCGTCCTTGTGCTTCACACAACCCTGCCAAATTACTCAGAATAGTAGCAACATTGGGATGTTCTACCCCTAACTGTTGCTCCAAAATAGTCAGTGATCGTCGATAAAGCTCTTCTGTTTCATCGTATCGTCCTTGTTCTCGGTAAATGCTTGCCAGATTATTGAGACTTAGAGCAATATTTGGATGGTCTTTCCCCAACTGCTTTTCCCCAATAGCTAGTGATCGTATAAGAAAGGGTTCTGCTTCGCTGTAGCGATTTTGATCTAGATAAAGGTTTGCCAGATTATTGAGACTTAGAGCAACATTCGGATGATCTTGCCCTAGTTGCTGCTCCCAAATGGACAATGATCGTCTAAAAAGCCCTTCTGCTTCGCTGTAGCGCTCTTGAGCCTGGTAGATCATTGCCAGATTGTTAAGAGCTTTGGCAATGTTGGAATGACCTTGTCCTAATTGCTGCTCCCAGATAGCCAGCGATTTCAGGAAGAGGGGTTCTGCTTCGCCGTAGCGCCCTTGTGCTTGGTAGAGCATTGCCAGATTGTTGAGGTTTAAAGCAACATTCGGATGGTTTTGTCCCAACTGCTGCTCCGAAATAGCTAGCGATCTTAGGATAAGGGGTTCTGCCTCACTGTAGCGCCCTTGTACTTGGTAGAGCATTGCCAGATTGTTGAGGTTTAAAGCAACATTCGGATGGTTTTGCCCCAACTGCTGCTTCCAGATAGCCAGCGATTGTAGGAAGAGAGGCTCTGCCTCACTGTAGCGCCCTTGTTCCCGATAAATGTTTGCTAGATTGTTTAGGTTTAGAGCCACGTTAGGGTGATCTTTACCTAACTTCTGCTCGAAAATGACTAATGCCCGCTGGTAAGTATCTTCTGCTTTTCTGTAGCACCCTTGGTCTAGATAAAGTGTTGCCAGATTGTTTAGGTTTAGAGCCACATTAGGGTGATCTTGGCCTAACTGCTGCTCCCAGATAGCCAGTGATTGCTGGCAGCACAGTTCTGCCTCATCATAGCGCCCTTGCTCTCGATAAAGGTTTGCCAGATTGTTTAGGTTTAGAGCCACGTTAGGGTGATCTTTACCTAACTGCTGCTCGAAGATAGTCAACGCTCGATGGAGAAATTGTTCCGCTTCGCTATAGCGTCCTTGCTCTCGGTAGGTCATTGCCAGATTATTGAGGCTGGTGGCGACAGAAGGATTGTCATTGCCTAACTGCTGTTCATCAATAGAGATTGACCGTAAGAAGAGAGCTTCTGCCTCGCCATAGCGTCCTTGGTCACGATAAAGTGCTGCCAGATTGTTAAGACTCTGTGAAAAGTCTGAGGGATCACTGCCTTGCTGTTCACTGATAGAGAGTGATTGCAGAAAGAGAGCTTCTGCTTCGCTATAGCGTCCTTGCTCTCGATAAAGGAGTCCTAAACTGTTGAGGTTATTAGAGATAGAGGATTCGTCACTGCCTAACTGCTGCTCACGAATAGAAAGCGATCGTAGGAGGAGTGGCTCTGCTTCGCTATAGCGCCCTAGCTTCCGATAAAGACTTCCCAGATTGTTTAGGCTGTAAGAGAAAGCAATGTGATTAGATCCTAGTCGAGCTTCTGTGGCAGTGCAGCATTGCTGAAACCACAATAATGCTAGATCATAAGCGCGCCGTCCCTCACAGAATCGAGCAATTCCAGTGAAGATCCAAGGTAAATCAACATCTGTTAGCCAAGGAGACAATGTGGTTGCGGCTTCCGCTAAGTGGGGAATCCCCAGCGCCACCTGCTGCATCTGGATCAATGTAGGCTCAGATGGAATCATTATTCTTGCCACCCTAGCTAGAACCTGGCATAGGGATTGTTTCATCGCGTCTATCCCTGCCAACTGCTCTTGCTTAGCCACAAAAAATTCCCGCAGCAGTTGGTGCAGTTGATATATGCCCTCCCCGGTCCGCTGCAACAGATACCCCCCCAGCAATTGCTCATCCCGAAGATCTTCCAAGTCTTCCTCATCCCAGGCTGGTAAACAAGCTTCCACCAACCCCCATGGAATCTCTGCCAAGGCAAACAGACTCAGCAATCCCGCCACCTCTCGCCCTGATTCATTCAAGGTATCCCAACTCAATTCAAAGGCGGTGATCACATTTCGAGATACAGTCATTTCGGGTGCTGTATCCTTTAATGCCTTCGCCTCCAAGCTTTTAACCTGTAACCGTTTCCAAAGCGTTTCCAGAGAAGTATCTGGTTTCCGTGCCAGGTATCGCCCCACTAACTCTAAACCCAGTGGCAAATAGCCCAGCCATTCACAGACTCGTTTGGCTATCTTCAGTTGTTGATCAATACGCCCATCAGTCACCAGCGAACCCAGCAACTCCAGTGCCGCTGCCTCCATCAACACCTCTAAATCCAGCCGCTGATCCACCGCCAACAACTTTAGCCGGGTGGTCATCAACACTCGAAAGCGGGGATCGAGCCGATTCAAATACGGCTTCACCAACTCATAATCCGTTACATCATCCAGGACTATCAGAATCGGTTCCCCCTGCCAGCGGCGGCACACCCATTGCACCTTCTCCAGCAACGTTTCTAGGACATCGGGTGCTTCTAGTATCCCCAATTGAGTGCGGGCAAACTCCAACAAACCCAAGCCTACATCCTGCGCCCTAACGTTAATCCAGCACAAACCGCCAGGATAGGTATTCGCCTGCAAGTGCTG
>NZ_QXHD01000004.1:5451034-5523277 GCF_011009555.1 Adonisia turfae CCMR0081
CCTCTGGCGAAAACCGAAACGTGACGCTGGGCGGTGTGCCGGTAATGAAAAACTGAGCCAGACGCAGAGCCTGCTTCAGCGGATTTCGATCCTGACCAGGATCTTTTTTATCAGGCACTGGAAATAGTTTGATGTCCTTGACCCATGTTTTCAAGGTATGAATGTTTTCTGCAGTGGCATTCTGGGTCTTATGGGCTACTAGGGTAATGTCATGTAGCGGTCCAATTTGCCTGAGTAAATTAAATGTACGAACCTCAGCCGCACCGTGACTGGGGGGATAGGGAAAGGTGTTAAGGGAAAGGACGAGCAGACGCATTGGGGTTAGGGATTGAGTAATGGGGAATTTTGAGTTTTGAAGTTATTAAGTTATGAGGTCCTCGTGACGGTCCCTTCTTGAGGGAAATCAAGACAAATAATGATCCAACATTCAAAATTCAAACCTAAGAACTAATAATCAGGACCTAATAACCTAATCACTTTTCAACCAGGCAATTTCCTCAGCATTGTCTGGCAGTTTCGACTCTCGCTGACCTAGGGTGCGAGCATGGAAGCAGTACAGTCCAATGGGAGTCATGGCTAAGTCGATCAGATCGGCTTTACCTGTAATTAGTTTCACTAAACCTACAGGAAGTTCCTTGGCGACCCAACGAGCTAAGGAGTAACGGACCTCGTGGGCCATTAATGGACGAGTGAGCTTAATGCCGTGGATCTGGTTCAGGTATCGATTAGAGCGTCCATAGCGATACCATTGTTTGCGCAGCTCTTTCAGGGTGGTACGGTGATGATGCTGTACTACAGCAGTTTTGGCATAGTGCAGTTGCCAACCTCCATCTCGCTGTAGTCGCCAGCAAATATCGGCGTCCCCCCCAGTGGTCATATACGGGCGAAATAATCCGATTTTTTCAAATGCACAGGCTCGCACAGCAATATTGGCTGTTTGACCATAGGGACAAAACGAGTGGTTGAGGGTGTCCTGCTGCGACATGATGTTCTTGCGCTCGGCGTAGCGTTCGAGCCAGGTATTGCCAGGTAGAGCCGTGATTTCTCCGACACAAAGACCAACAGCGCTGTCTTTAAATCCCTGCACTAAGTTTTCGAGCCAGGTGGCCGCAGGATAACAGTCGGCATCGGTAAAGGCTAAAATCTCCCCGGTTGCTGCACGGATGCCGGTGTTGCGGGCGGCGTAGGCACTTTGGATTTCAGTCTCACTGAGATGCCTGAGGGAGATTTCGATGGATTCTGCCTGGGTGACGGCGTCTTTGAGAATATCGGGGGTGCGATCGCAACTACCATTATCCACCAACAAATATTCCACCCGATCTGCCGGATAGGTTTGTCCTAGTAGACACTCAATCAAACCTGGTAAATCGGTTTCGCCATTGTAAATGGGCACAATCACTGAAACCGTTGGCAAAAATGGACTGGGTTGGGCAGGTATTTCGTTGGCAACCATAAAAGCTTGGGGCATTGGTTCTCAACTAATCTATAGCGACATCTACAGGTAGTTTTGCCACCAATGTGTCGAGAATTAACATAGACTGCTCGTTCCTTTGGGACTGCTCATTTATAAACTGAGCCCATAAACTGAACCAATTCTGGCAGTTCACACAAACCAATACATAAGGTGTAGAGCATCTTTATGTAATCCTTACTGACATTAAGTGGGCTCACGGGTCAGTAAACTAGCCAATATATCTATGGCCTTGCTGATCCTCGAGAGGGCTTGAGTTGTGAGCTACCGTCAAATAGCAAGGGGTCTAAACCGGTTCATCCCCTACATCAGCAATCGCTATCTGTAACTCCTATATCAAACCTATACCGTCGTGTCTAAAGTTAGTGTTTGTATCCCCACCTACAACCGGGCCAAAATCTTGCCCTATGCTGTCACCAGCGTCCTGAATCAAACCTATTGCGACTTTGAGCTTATCATCTGTGATGATGCCTCCTCCGATAATACGGCTGAGGTGGTGGCTCAGTGGCATGACCCGCGTATTCGTTATATTCGCCATCCACAAAATATCAAACGCAGTCGTAACATGCGTTCAGGTTATGAAGCGGCCCAAGGAGACTATTTCATTAAATTTGATGATGATGATGCCCTCACCCCCACCTTTTTAGAACGCACGGTTGCGGTGATGGAAAGCCAGCCCAGTGTGGATTTTGTCTGTACCGATCACTGGGTGATCAATGCCTGCAATCAGCGAGACGAAGTCGCAACAGCAGCTAACTCTGCTAAATGGGGTAAAGATCGGCTGACAGAGGCCATCATCGATGACATACTCACAGAAACCTTTGTTCACCAAAGTTTGCAGGTAGGATCTACGCTTTTTCGTCGAGATTGCCTCAGTGAAGTGGACTTTATGCGCTTTGAGGCTGATGGTTGCGAGGACTTTGACTTATTGGTGCGGCTAGCGACCATCGGTAAAATCGGCTACTTTATCCCTGAGCGACTGATGGAATACCGTTTTCATGGGGGGCAAACCAGTTTGAAACAGGATATTCATTTTCTCTCCGCTAAGCTTTTTTGTTTAGAAAGTTATCGCTTTACTGACCGTCCTAAATTAGAAATAATCCGTCGGTCTAAGCTCGACGGTCTTAAGCAAGTTCTCGCCATGAGGCTGATTGAAAAAGGAGAAACCCAACGTGGGCGTCAGCTGATGCAAGAACTGGCTGCCCAGGGTCCCCTGTCTATGAAGGCGAAGGTGGGTAAGGTGTTGTCCTATCTTCCCGCAGGCCTGCGTCAGCTAGCTTTTCAAGGGTTTCGACAGCTGCGACCTGATGATTACAGTGAGCGTGTTCGCAATGCAGCTGGATAAAAAACAGGGGTTAGGATTAAAGCTATCCATGGTGCTGTCGCTATGCAGTCTGACCCAGTGTGCGGCACCGCAAGAACCGATCGCACCCCCTCAGATATCAGAGCGTTTAGCAATTTTGCAACCCGAACTCATCATACAAAACTGGCCTGATGATAATGCGCCCATAGCCCGTTTCCATGTGGTGACTATTCCACCTGACTATCCGGTGGAGGTGGCTGTGAGTGAGTCGTTGAAAACGGTGGAAACGTTCGCCGCTGACACCGAAGCATGGGCTGTGATCAATGGTGGTTTTTTTGACCCTCAGAATGCTCAAACCACTTCCTTCATTACCGTAGACAGCACTCTAGCTGCAGATCCTCGCAATAATCGACGGTTAATGGATAACCCTGATCTGGCGGTTTATATGGAGCAAATTCTTAACCGCTCTGAGTTTCGCCGCTATGACTGTGGTGGTGATATTCGCTATGACATTACGTTCCACAATGCCTCGCTTCCTAAAGCCTGCGTGTTGCACAGCTCCCTTGGCGCAGGGCCACAGCTTTTCCCGGATACTGCTCAAGCCGAAGGATTTACGGACTATGCTGATGGTCGATTAATGCGTGATGCCATCGGTACTCAGCAGCGTAATGCCCGTAGTGCCGTTGGTATCCAGCAAGACGGCACTGTCGTTTGGGTGATGGTGGCACAGATAGAACCAGGTGGCGGGATGACCTTAGCGGAGCTAGCCGATATTATGGCCATCTGGAAGGTTGAGAAAGCGTTGAATCTAGATGGGGGAAGCTCATCATCGTTACATGTGGCATGGCCAGGGATGACGGCTGATGGTTTGGCTCAAACCTATTACGGACGTCTCGATCAAAACGGTCAAACTATCCAGCGACCGGTTAAATCTGTACTGCTGTTGCCCCGGTCTGACCAGAATTAGCTGGACTAAGAACCTATACCCAATCCGAATCCAGTAAACTCGATTAGAAATAAGCCATCCCGTAGGGGCAATCGGGGATTGCCTTACCATCCCTGATTGCCCTGCAATATCGGGGATTGCCAGGATTTGTATTATGAATCCTTGGGGTACACATTAGCCTGCTGTAGGTAGCCGAGTTGAATCAGTATCCAGCAGATGATTCCGTATATTGCTCCCGCAGTAATCAATACTCTGTACCCTGGGTCAACCACAATTTGCATGGCGGGTGGGGTGAGAATTAGACCGGACAAAATAGACGTCGCTATAGATGTAATGACAAAACTCCATGGGCCGATGATCCCCTTGGAGCGGCGAGATGCAATCGGTTTGATCTTTCTAACTCGATTTGGGATTGAACGAATACGTTCTACGCGACGATCTATCCAAGGCCACATCTGCATACCGGTCATAAAGGCAATTGGGAACATGAGAAAACCGACAACGCCACTCCATTGAGAATAAGGAGCGACCAAAGCGGTTAGGTGAGTACCGCCAAAGCTACCGCCAAATAGCAGCAAAGCTGATGTGAAAAAATTTGCTGTCGGTTTAGGTGCTGGGGAAGATGATGGCATCGGGGCTGGGTCAATTGATTGCACTTGTTACGTTTGATTGCACTTGTTACGTTTACAGCCGTAGTGCCGTGATGTACGGAAATCCATCATGAACTTATGGATAAGTGTTCTTTACGTTGAAAGCCCCCAATCTGTGGTGTTCTCCTGCAAGCTAGGATTAGCTAATTTTTTTTAACGGCTTCATTTGCATGCTGGCATCAGCTTTACAGGAGGTGCTCACTGATGGTCTGAGGCATTGGCAGCACAATCAGTACTAAAATCACCATGGCTATGAGACCTAAGGCATCGCGCACGCCATTGAGTTCGCTGACATCGTCAAGCGCTGGTTCGTCTCGGCTAGACATAAATATGAGTAGCAGTGCCCACAGTAAGTAGGCGGGTTGGATAAATGCCATGGCGGCTACCAAGATTCGAGTAATGTTGCCAATGGCAGCTCCACTCCAGCGACCATACATGGCATGGACAATGTGGCCACCATCTAACTGGCCTACAGGCATTAAGTTGAGAGCCGTTAATACCAAGCCTAAACAGCCTGCGATCGCAACCGAATGCAGATAAAGAGCCGTATCTATCTGAAAATCACTACCCAACGCTAACTTACTCAGCAGCACCAGCAAGATTGAACCCTTTGGGTCTAAGGACTGAAAGTTAAACAGACCTGATTCCTCGGTTAACTCGACCATCTGTGAGTGGGCTAACCCCCAAATTACGATGGGTAGGCTGACCAGAAATCCAGCCAGCGGGCCTGCTACGCCCAAGTCAAATAGAGCGCGACGGTTGGGGGCGGGTGCTTTGATCCGCACAAAAGCGCCAATGGTGCCGAGAAAATAGGGGACTGGAATAAAGAATGGTGCGGAAGCTGGAATATGGTGACGGCGAGCCATGGCATAGTGGGCCAGTTCTCGCACGGCCAAAATCATCATCACCGCGAGGCTATAGCCCAGGCCTTTAACCAACAGCGCTGGCTGCGATAGCAGCTCTGGAATAGATAGATCGCCCACTAGCAGCAACCCTGCCAATGTGGTGGTGCCCAGGGTCAAAATAAACAGTAGAATCGAGAGCCGCCAGCCGCTGTCTTTTGATGAATTGGCGGGTTCTCGATTAGGGACCAGGGTGAAGACAGGATCACCATTACGTTCTTCCTGCAAAACCACCAAGAACTGATGGCCAAATTGCGATCGCACATTTTGCTGCACAGTGCTATGGGCAACGGCTGGTGTCGCTTTCAGTCGCCCATGGCAGATCATCATCTGTTGGCGATGTTCAATCTTCTGTAAAAAATAAATAGACCACGGAAAACATGACCTCAAACGCTCTTCTTCCTCTCGTTCCATGAGCATTGGCGGTGCTGGTGCTGGTCGATGAGGCGGTAGTGTTGATGGGCGCTGTGCCGATGGACGTCGACCCAATAGGACTACCCACATGTATATCAGGGGGCAAACAATAAATAGGCCTAGTATGAAAATATTAGGTGGGGCATATCTGCCATGCTTTAGAACCCAGGCTGTCAGAGCTAAAATGGGTGTCATAATAATCAGCCACAATAGCCAAACTGGGGAGCGTGTCATAGTCGCTACGCCTCGACGAATGACCAAGTAGGTCAAGATTCCCAGTAATATCGATAACAGTACAAATGTCATAAACCCACAATCCGCCCCCTTACCAGGACTCTGAATTACCATACCAGGCAGGGCCCTAGGGTGAGAGATGATGGCTTTTTTGGGAGCTTTTGGTGTCTACTTCAACAATAAACTTGGACAACAGCCCTACAACTAGCGAAACAGCTCGATCGAACACAAAGCTACCCCGGTCGGTATTTGGCGCGGATACTAATGTTTACGCGTTTCCACCCAACCGTGAAACCTTAGGGGGTACAGCTTATTTGATCACGTATGCGCCGACGCCAGACAGCAACTCTGTCGCAAGAAGCAACATTCTAGTGGACTGTCCCGCTTTGACAGATACAAACTTGAACTTTATTGCTGAGCAAGGGGGGCTACAGTGGTTGGTCATTACTCACCGTGGCGGCAGTAGCCATGTCCGTGATTGGCAATCTCAATTTGGCTGTGATGTTGTCCTACAGGAGCAAGAGGCTTACCTACTTCCCCAGATAGAAACTCGCACATTTCATCACGAGCTAACGCTGACACCTCGTCATAAACTCCTTTGGACTCCCGGTCATTCTCCCGGATCCGCATGTCTTTACAATGCAGACCAAGGTGGCATTCTGTTTAGCGGGCGTCATGTCCTACCAACGCGCCAGGGCGGTGCTACCCCGCTCCGGGTTTCCAAAACCTTTCATTGGCCCCGTCAGCTCAAGCATGTGCAGCGACTGCTAGATAAATTTACCCCTCAAACCCTGAGCTATATCTGTCCAGGAGCTAATATTGGTTTCCTTCGCGGTAAGCAGTTTATCGATGATGCCTACAACAAATTAGCTGGTTTAGATTTGCAAGAATTGGCGAAGAGTCAGGTACTACTTTAGTGAGTTCTTGGTTGCTATCCCTTAGTGAATGGTCGTTAGACCACAGTAAACACCATGAAGGAAAACAAGATGCAGGCCGTGAACGAATAACCCAGAACTAAAAACTATCACTCCTCCCCACTACCCCCAATCACCGGTTTAAACGTCTCCAAAATGTCATCCACAGGTAGATCTGCTGGATGCAGTAACCAGGTGCGTTGGCAAGGCTGAATTAGGGTTTGTACCAGGGGCGACAGCTGACTAATAGCGACCAATCCTTCAGCGGTTTTCAGTTTAATCCCCCGCTGATAAAGGGTATAGCCTCGATTACTGATGTGGTGCAGACTCAAATAGATTTTAGGGTCTGGTACGGTACCGTAGACCTGATGCCGTGCTATCGATAATATTTCTGCCTGTTGTGCATAGGTGTATTGGCTAATTTCCGTCGCTTTGGGCAGTCGACGATTCACAAATTGTTGACAGAGGTCGGCCAGGATCAGGTCCTTGTGGGTTTGCCAACGCTGTAGGTGGTAGGACAACACATAGTCGTCTTGGGCTAAATACTGCTCTAGGGGCAGCTCATCAACGTCACAGCTTAACCAGGCAGTCATAGTGTTGTCTGCTTCCAGGGTGCCTGTGGTTAGGAGGGCTTTAGCCCGCCTAATTGTCTGCTCTAAAACCCAAGTGGCGACTAAATTTTTGGGGTGATTATAGATATGGGCGTACATAAAGTAGCGCACCACCAGGTAGTGTTCGATTGCCCCTAGACCCTTTTTAACCACAATTAGCTGCTGACTGGCTGGATCGTAGTCTAGAGCTAAAATGATGCGGTCAAGATCTAGCTGGCCATAGGACGCTCCCGTAAAATAGCTGTCACGCATCAGGTAGTCGATGCGATCGCAATCCAACTGACTCGACACTAACTGCCACACACAAGGTACGGGATGCTGGTGCTGATAAATTGCATCAATGTCGCAACGTAACTTGGGTGAGAACTCATCCAAGCGCCTACGCACCTCTGGAGCCTGTTTCAGAATGCGTCGCGTCCAATGCTCATGGTGACCGCCAAACACTTCCTCCGTCGTATGACTAAACGGACCATGGCCGACATCATGGAGCAACGCTGCGCACAAAACTGCTGCGCGATGAACCATCAACTCTGGATAGATAGCTGCCAGTCGGTCAAATGCACGGCGGGCAATGGCCATAACCCCCAGCGAATGGGTGAACCGTGAACTTTCTGCACCGTGAAATGTGAGGCTAGCAGGCCCAAGTTGCCGGATGCGTCGCAGCCGCTGAAAAGGTGACGTATCGATCAGCTCAATCAATAATGCTTCTACCGGGTCAGCCCTATCGAGAGTGATAGCGCCATGGAGCGGATCATGATACGTACGGGTTTTGAGCGGCACGGTCTTAGGTTAAGGATGGCATGATCGATTCCATTAACGTTTCAACAGCCGCTTTATATTGAACATCCTTGGTTGTGGCAACTTGATCTGGGGTGATCGGCTCGTTAGTCACTGTGCGGTCGGGGGTAATCCCTAGCTTATTAATATCGTGATGGTCAGGGGTCTCATATTTTGCCACCGTCACAGCTAGCCCAGACCCATGGCTCAAATCAAATAAAGACTGAATCAGACCTTTGCCAAATGTAGTTTCCCCTACTAACAGGGCTCGATGATTATCTTGAAGCGCTCCCGCTAAGATTTCACTGGCACTGGCGGTGCCTCCATTGACCAGTAAGATCAGCGGTTTTTGAGTCATAGCTCCAGCCCCAGCTTCAAAGCTTTCCAATATCCCTTGGCGGTTAACGGTATAAACAATTGTGCCCTCATCCAACCAGAGTCTGGCAATATCAATACCTGCTTGCAATAGACCACCTGGATTATTCCGTAAGTCCAGAATGTAGCCATTAGCCTGTTGCTGCTCTAGGCGGGTGATTGCGGCTCGGATATCTTCAACGGCATTACCGTTAAACTGTCCCAAACGAATATAGCCAACTTGATTGCCTTGTTCAAAACGTAATTCTGAGAAAACGGGATTCAGATTAATGCGCTCACGAGTTAGGTTCACCTCGAAGGATGTAACGCCAGAACGTTCAATCTTTAAGGTGACAATAGTCCCCGCTGGTCCCCGCATGCGTGCGGCTGCCTCATCAAGGGAAAATGATTGGGTTGATATGCCATTGATAGCAATAATTTCATCCCTCGGTGATAACCCCGCCCGTTCAGCAGGAGAGCCAACGATGGGAGCAATCACGCGCAAGTTCTGGTTTTCATCGTCCTTGGCGATCTGTAAACCGACACCCAATAGCTCTCCAGAGGTATTGGTCTGTAAGCTTTGATATTGCTCAGGGGGTAAGAAGCGGGTGTAAGGGTCATCTAATTTCTGGAGCATCGACTGCGCTTCTTTGTAGGCATCTTCCCAGTTATTAATTGGACGCTTCAGAGCTTTCTCACGGGTAAACCACCAATTCTGATGGTTAAAGGTCTCATCTAAATAGGCCCGATTGACGATGCGCCAAACTTCCATAACCAGCTTCTGTTGCTCTGTAAAAGCAAGTGCTGGTAGAGGCGCAACCCCGAAACTCAGAACTATTGCGATACAGATCGCACAGATGCCTCTTAAAAGAACTACATGCAGCAGCCCAGTTTTTCTCATTCTTCACCACAGCTCAAACAATACCGTTGCTTAACTGAAAAGGAAATTCTATTGTTAAGCTCCTAGGGCAGCATTAATCGTCCCTTTTAGCAGCATAGCGGCTTCCTCAGAATACTGTGTTCCTCCCATCTTCCATGACAGGAATTCATGGACATCTGTATGTTCGCTGGTAAATGATTAAGTTTTGTAAATAACCCTAAGCAAATGCAACTTGCTTTTGAGCCCGTCGCAACGAGAGAATATCTTTGCCCATTTCCTCGTCTAGAGCCAGTTACAACAGCTAGTCGATGGTCGCTACATAGCTTGAAAGTTTCAAGATAGGCGGTTTCTAAAGGTTGGTTGTGTTACATTTTTTAGTAACGGCATAGATCTAATTTTATATCCGCGCTTCATGTTTACTAAGCAAGTCACCGACTCTAAGGCCTACCAGTGGTTTAATGAGCGCCTTGAGATTCAGGCTCTCGCCGATGATATCTCCAGTAAGTATGTACCGCCTCACGTCAATATCTTCTATTGCCTTGGCGGTATCACCCTCGTTTGCTTCATCATTCAGTTTGCGACTGGCTTCGCAATGACCTTTTACTACAAGCCAACTGTAGTAGAAGCGTTTAATTCAGTTCAGTACTTAATGACTGATGTTAGTTTTGGTTGGTTGATTCGCTCCATCCACCGCTGGTCTGCCAGCATGATGGTGTTGATGATGATTCTCCACGTTTTTCGGGTTTACCTCACTGGCGGTTTCAAAAATCCCCGTGAATTAACTTGGGTGACTGGTGTCATCATGGCCACTATCACTGTTTCCTTTGGTGTGACAGGTTATTCTTTGCCTTGGGACCAGGTTGGTTACTGGGCTGTAAAGATCGTATCTGGTGTACCTAGTGCGATTCCTGTTGTGGGTGGTTTGATGGTTGAGTTTATTCGCGGTGGCGAGAGCGTTGGTCAGTCAACTCTGACTCGTTTCTACAGCCTTCACACATTTGTGTTGCCTTGGCTGATGGCCGTGTTTATGTTGACTCACTTTTTGATGATTCGTAAGCAAGGTATTTCTGGTCCCTTGTAAGGGATTAGTAGCTTGACCTTGGTCAGCGCTTAGCTGCTCTCCGATTGTGGCTAAATGTTTGAGTTCTTGGCCAAATGTGGCCTCAAGCTTGATTCAGGGTTAAGCTATTTCTACCAAGTTGCGCATTCTGTTCAGAGGTAAATTAGGAGACGATTTGAGCTATGGCAACGATTAAGAAGCCTGACCTCAGTGATCCTCAACTTAGAGAGAAGCTGAAGCAGGGTATGGGTCACAATTATTATGGTGAACCTGCTTGGCCCAATGATTTGCTATACATTTTTCCCGTAGTAATCTTGGGTAGCATTGCATGCTGCGTAGCTTTAGCGGTTTTAGATCCTGCTCTTGTAGGTGAGCCTGCTAATCCTTTCGCTACACCCCTTGAGATTCTTCCTGAGTGGTATCTCTATCCTGCATTCCAGATTCTACGAATTGTACCTAACAAGCTTCTAGGAATTGCTTTGCAAACAGCGATTCCCCTTGGTCTGATGCTTGTTCCTTTCATTGAAAACGTTAATAAGTTCCAGAATCCATTCCGTCGTCCGGTTGCGACAGCAGTGTTCTTGTTTGGTACCCTAGCCACTCTTTGGTTAGGCATTGGTGCAGCTCTACCTATCGATAAGTCTTTAACTCTAGGTTTGTTCTAGGCGTTGATTTCTCTGTCTTAGGTCATTAACATTAGCTTCTTGAATTTTCGCTGTGTATTTGCGAATTTTCAAGAAGCTTTTTAATGTGTCAAGATACAGCTAAGACATCTACTCTCCTAGGCTTATCTATCGATTTTTTAGTTGATTTCGGGCAAACTATTGGTGCGAACGTGCCGGTTAGTCGGACATGTTAAAGCAAGATCAGTTGATAGTTCAAAGTAAGCTAGAAGACCTAACTCAAGTTCAGCAGTGGTTTGATCGTTTTTGTTCTGCGTCACAACTGCCATGGCTTGAGGCTGTTTTTGATCAAGTAAATTTGGCCTTGGCGGAAGGTTTTACCAATGCCGTTAGGCATGCACACAAGGGCTTACCTGCGGATACACCTATTGAAATAGATTTATTTCTCTGGCAAGAAAAATTAGAAGTCCAAGTATGGGATATGGGTCAACCGTTTGACCCCGATAAATTGCCAGAACGAAAACCGGGGACACTCACGGTAGGTGGCTATGGTTGGTTTTTGATGCGGCGATTGGCCGATGTAAACTACGAGCGTAATGATTTAGGGCGTAATTGCCTCCGAATTGTTAAATGTTCAACGCCTTCGTAAGGTTTAAAGCTTTTAAATAACTCATTAAATTTGCTGAGGAATTCACTCATCTGAAGCTATTTTGTTGTCTCATCATTAGGTGATGGGTGTTCTAAGTAATATATAAAAATGGAGCTTTGCACATGCAATTAGCTCGCAGGATATGGGCAAAAGATACATTCGTTTTTATAGAAGTATTTGGTTGTGAAGGTGGAATTCAGTCGTATATCAAAGATATCTTAACGGCGTATTTAGCCTCTAATTCACCTGCGACAGCGGATATTTTTTTGTTGCGTGATCGTCGCAATAGTATTCCCTCTGAATTTTCATCGCGCTTTAAAGTTCATTGCTTTCAGTCAGGGCATCCGATGTTCGATCGGATTCGGTTTACGTTGGCTTTAGGGCTGCATCTGTTACTTAAGCGTCCACGACGTCTATTTTGTGGACATATTAACTTGGCAGTGATGACGCGTCAGTTGGCTTGGTTAGCCAGGGTGCCTTATACAGTGCTCACCTATGGAAAAGAAGTTTGGTTTCCTCTTGGGCTAGCTGAAGGGAATGCTTTGCGAGCGGCCGATCATATTTGGACAATCAGCCGGTATAGTCGAGACTTGGCCTGTAAGGCCAATAACCTAGAAGCTGAGCGCATTGAGATACTCCCTTGTACAGTGGATGGTCAAGGTTTTACACCAGCGATCGCATCCTTGCAACTACAGCAGCGTTATGGGTTGGACGATACACGAGTGTTAATGACAGTAGCTCGACTTTGGCGAGGTGATCCCTATAAGGGAGTGGATGTGACGATACGGGCACTGCCTACGATCGCAAACGTCTATCCGAATGTGAAATATTTAGTGATTGGTCGTGGTGATGATCAGCCTCGGTTAGCTCAGCTAGCAAACGATTTAGGGGTGGCGGATCGAGTTGTCTTTGCAGGCTTTGTTCCTAATGAGGAGCTAGTGGAGCACTATCGCCTGGCAGACGTCTATGTTATGCCCTCCCAAGAAGGGTTTGGCATTGTTTATCTAGAAGCCATGGCCTGTGGTATTCCAGTTATTTCTGGTGATGATGACGGTTCTGCTGATCCCCTGCAAGATGGTCGTTTAGGATGGCGTGTCCCCCATCGCGATCCTGATGCTGTAGCAGTTGCTTGTATAGAAGCGTTACAAGGAGATGATCGTCGTTGCGACGGTCCTTGGTTGCGGGAACAAACGTTAGCACAGTTTAGCAAGACGGCGTTGATTCAGCAGCTACAGCATCTTTTAGAGGGTGATCCTAAGCCCAACGTCAAAGACCTCAATCAATCAAGTAGCAGTATCCCGACAAACTAATCAGCCAATGCAAAGGGGTAGACACTATAGAATATAGATCCCAGCACCATAGGAGGCGGCAATATGGCTCCCAACGGTTTTAGACAGTTACAGCTCAACTTTTCTGGCATTGGATGTTGGTTAATGTTTGCGGCTGGTTTGGCACTGATCACAACTGTTGGTGTTGGCTGGTTATTCAAGTCTTTGCTCGTTCTGCTCTTGCTGCTGATTCTGGTACCTATTGTTTTGGTGGTGGGTGTTCAGTTCTGGCTACGACGTAATTTAGTGGAAGGAGCATGTCCATCCTGTTCTCAACCGTTGACTGGGTTTAACAAAATGCCACTTTCCTGTCCGAGTTGCGGTGTACAGCTACAGGTCAGTAATGGTGCTTTTTCCAGGATGACCCCTGAGGGTACGATTGATGTTGATGTGATTAATGTTGATGCCGCCAATGCTGATAATGACTCTACAGACAGCGTCAAAACTGTGGATGTAGAGATTTTGCCACCTGCGGATCCATAATCAATAGGCAATAATAAATGTCTAGGATCTCCAGCCAAACATGTAATGGCCCACTGATGGAAATCTATCAGCGGGCCATGGTCATAGACATAATATTTGCGACGATGGGAAGTTATCGCTGAACGGTCATCGTAAACGGAGCACCATTACCATCGAGATCGCCGACATACAGACGGTAATTACCGGTCTTATATAGTCCGCGAGATTTGATTGCACCGCCATCAAAATCGTGGGCTAGGATGCACTCCCGTGAGTCGTCGGGACCCACCATGAGCAATGTGTAATCATTGTCACCAGATACTTCAATGGATACTGAAGCAGCTGACTCGGTGATGTTGAAAGAATGATCAGGTTGAGCGGGAATAAAGCCGCAATCTGTGGATGATTGGTTACCACCGCTAGTGCCGGTGATTTCCGTTGCTGATTGACCATAAACAGCAGCGGTGGGTGCAGCAACCACAGTGGCAGCAATGAGCAAAGAAGCTATGTTTTTTGTGGCAATATTTTTCATCGATAGCACCTCGGCAACTTATGGGGTAGCCTTACGAGAACACTAGGTCTTTAACTGAATCACACTCCTGAGGAATGTATATCTCAATACTAGTGGTGAGATATAGCTAACGTTATTGCATATGTGCCAGTTTGCCAATAGTTAACAAAGTGGAATTGTTGTATGGCTTGTATTATATAAGTCATACGATTCATTCAATGGTGACAGTTGCCAGGTCTGGCGTAATTGGCTTAGAACGCTCACCTCAAAGTATTAGATACATCCAGATTGCTAGATGACTCAGCAAACCATGAAGGCTCAGAACTCAATTGTGCTTGTCCCAAAACTGCGGTCAGCGACATTGGTCGGCAGGCGCTTAGTGGCTTGGAGTCTAGAGGTGAGCTTGGTCGCCATGAGTGCCTTAGTGCCTTGGGGGGCAGGGCATTATGTCCTGATGGATCGCAACATGCTTCCTATCGAAGGCAGTGTTGAAGAATCTTTTATGCCGCCTGCTGCTGACTCAGGCGCTTTGCGGGTTGAGCTAAATCTTTTGGTCAAACATGCTCAGCAGGGATGGGCCTGGATTGCTCAAATACCACCACACCGATTGCATCGAACGGTACCTCGGCTAACAAATATTTTGTGGACTGTTGCGTTGATTGCCCCTGTCATTACGGCTGGGGGACAGTTGGTGCAGCTACGTCTCACTGGGCGCACATGGCCTAAGCAATGGTTGGGGATTCAGGTGATTTCCATAACGGGTGGATCGCTCACTTTGCTACAGGTGGTTACACGTGAGCTGGTGCGTTGGGGGCTGCCGATGGTGATTGTTGTTGGCGGCACCCTGTTAACAGGGGTTTCAGCGGCACCCTGGATGCTGCTATTCATCGTTATTCTGTTAGCCATGGCTGAAGGTGGAACAACCTTAGCTCTTGATAAGCGGGCGTGGCATGATCGTGTCGCTAAGACCCGAGTGACAAAGTCCCATGCTGGGTATTTACCGATTTCTGGTGAATCCTTGCTCTATTCATTGCCCATGGGTGATTACACCTCATCTTCGCAAAGCAATGGCATTGAAAATAACGGCGTTGTAGGCAATGGCATGGTCAACAGTGCGATTCAGCTTTATGGGGAGACTGCGAATGATGATGAATGGTGGCTGACCGAGGATGCAGGTGATTTAACATCGCTTGTTTTGCCCCCTCGTTCTGAGCAGAGTGGCGGTAGCTTAGTTCTGCTGCCGCCAAGTCAATTGTTATCAGGTAAGAGGGCATGGTGGCTGTGGTCAAGTGGCATGGTGCTGGCGTGTTTAGCTGGATTTAGTGTTGGTCGTGTTGGGCAATCATCCCAGATTCAGGCTGAGAGTGACGCGTTTTTACAGACAGCTCAGGCTCTGATGGACAAAACGCAAGCGGAGGGTGCAGATTATGATGCGGCTATCTTAATGTTGGCTCAGGTAGATGACCCCCGTACTGCTCAATACTTAACGGATCTATTGAGTCAAACCTCACGGCCAACAACATTGGCGACGGTTCAGCAGGCCTTGATCAGTCAAGGTCTAGAGAGTTTGCCTCCTTTGCTGTCTCTGGGACGTGTGCTGGAAAATGATCTTCAGCAGTCGCTGGACACTGAGACTCGGTCGCTGCGATTGGAGCAGCGTCATATGGTGCAGGGTGCGATCGCAAAAATACTCACTGTGCACAGCGATGAGTTAGACGGTATTCGTTTAGACCGGGTTAACTTGGGAAAATATCATGATTCAGAGCGCTCGTTTCGCCTGATTCAACCTGGGCTGTTAGCAGCAGGTACCAGTTGGCAGAATGCAAATTTAAGCCAGGCAAACTTAGCTAGAGCTAGTTTCTTTGATGAAGGGCCTGATGGTAAAGCTGATTCTTACGATGACATCATCAGCGACTTAAGCGGTATCAATCTGAGTGGTGCTCGGCTAGAACATGCTAATTTGCAAGGTGCTCAATTGAGTAGTGCCAATTTTAGGCGAGCTGATCTGAGGGATGTCAATTTAGCTTACGGCAATTTAGAAGGTGCCCAATTAACCAATGCCCAACTGATGCATGTGAATGCGCCTGATAGTCAATGGCAGGGAAGCAATTTAGTGGGTGCTGATATGACCCAGGGTATGTTGGATGGTGCAGATTTAAGTCGAGCAAGACTTAATCGTCTTGAAGCGGCCCACAGCAGTTGGACCAAGGCAATATTGCCCCAATCAGACTGGGTGGGTGCCAATTTAATTGGGGCTAATTTTGAGCAGGCTAATTTGGTTAGTGCTGACTTTCACGGTGCCCAACTAGATGGTGTAAATTTTGAACGGGCTGATTTACGCCAGGCTAATTTGCGTGATGCCGATCTTAGACAAGCCAGGTTAACGGGTGTGAATTTGGCGGATGCTGATTTAGCGGGAGCTATCTTTGATGATGGCACTAGAGTGACAGGTAGTTTTATTACGCCTAAT
Source organism: Adonisia turfae CCMR0081 (assembly GCF_011009555.1). Taxonomy (GTDB): domain Bacteria; phylum Cyanobacteriota; class Cyanobacteriia; order Phormidesmidales; family Phormidesmidaceae; genus Leptothoe; species Leptothoe turfae. Next base: position 5,467,594 of record NZ_QXHD01000004.1, read on the forward strand.
GCTCAGTTAAATACAGCTAACTCTCTACAGGGAGTTAACTTTAGCCGTGTGCGTAACATTGATGTGCGCCAGTTAAACTACATTTGTGTGCAAGGAGGAATTCATCCGTCCTGTCAGAAGCTGATGGATGCTGCTGAGTAGTCAATGCAACGAACGCGATTAAGTACATTAGTAGATCAAGCGGGTCAGCGCTTTAGTCAATGGGTGTTTAATCCCTGGCGGCGCATTTCATTAGCTGTCATTAGCCTGCTGTTTGGTAATTTTTTCGCGACAGCTATTTCTGCGACAGCGGGTCAAACGTCAGAGATTGATATTTTGATTTCTGCCATTTTGGTAGCCATGGTGGAATTCATTAGCTGGCTATATCATCGATCTCGCTCCAATGGCCAGCGGACGATCCTCCCTGAACTCCTTAATTCATTTAAGCTGGGCATGGTTTATGGTCTTTTTGTTGAGGCCTTTAAACTCGGTAGTTAGCGACAGTGTGCCAATGGCTTCTACGAGTTGAGTAGCTTGATGTTGGATCGCTTTCCAGTCTTGATGCCGCACATGGTTTGCCCTAAATAATCCACTGGAAATTCCCACTGCTGTTGCACCAGCTGATAAGAGGTCAGTGGCATTCTCTGGGGTCACGCCCCCAGACGGAATCAATGGAATATGTCCGAGGGGGCCTTGTATACATTCCAGATATGTGGCTTCCCCCAAGGCTTTGATGGGAAACACTTTGACGCTTGTGGCCCCTAATTCCCAAGCCGTTAAAATTTCAGTTGGGGTCATGGCTCCTGCCACGGTAGGGATATGCACCGTACGGCCATGGCTAAGCAAGGCTATCGATGTATGGGGGCTAAAGCAGAATTGTGCGCCAGTTGCGATCGCAACCCGCAAATCCTCTTCTGTCAAAATTGTCCCCACCCCTACAGTGCAGTGGGGTAACGCCTTTTGAATGGCCTGGAGCAACGCCACAGGCTGATAGCTATTCCAAGTAACTTCGAGTAGATGGATGCCTCCTTCAGCAGCAGCCATTGCCATATTTAGACCGCTTTCAACTGTCTCAGCCCTAATAACAGCAATGGCGCGATGGGTTTGGAGTGTCTGCAGCCAACGCTGCTGGTATTCAACAAGAGGTTGCACATGAGGCGGGGCTGAATGTAATGCAGTCATAACCTGAGGGGCTTAGTGTTAAGCCTATTTTGCAAGCGTCAATCATATCTGCTTGTACCTCTTAGGCTTTTAGACCAATTTGCAATACGGAAATTGTCGCTTTTCTAAGTACTGCTAACGATTCAACACGGCATGTAACAAAAATAAAATCCTCTCCAACACAACAAAAAGCCGCAGGGGTAGCCTGCGGCTTTTAAATATCAAACTCCTCAGGAGTAAGACTAAGAAACGCTAACTAAAAATCTACTAGACCTCTAGGCAATGCTTGCCATGCTGACATTGTTGTCAATCAGCAGTCTCTGTAGTTCGTCAGAATCAACTGTTTCCTTGTCTACTAGCATGTCAGCTAGCTGATCAAGAACCTTGCGGTTCTCAACTAGGACTTGCTTAGCGCGGCTGTAGGCAACGTCTACAAGACTACGAACTTCCGCATCAATCACAGCAGCTGTTTCCTCAGAGAAATCGCGCTCAGTGGCAATGTCACGCCCTAAGAAAGGATTACCTTGTTGGCGACCTAGGGCAACTGGACCTAGTTTTTCGCTCATACCAAAGCGAGTCACCATCTGACGAGCCACGCGAGCTACCTGTTGTAGGTCATTAGAAGCACCGGTCGTAACTTCTTCATCGCCGAAGACAATTTCCTCAGCAAGACGACCACCCAGGGCCACAGCCATCTGGTTTTTCAGATAAGAACGGGAGTATAGACCGGACTCTAGACGCTCTTCACTCGGAGTAAACCAAGTCAAACCACCGGCTTGACCACGGGGAATAATGCTGATCTTTTGCACGGGGTCATAGTCTGGCATCAGGGCACCCACCAGGGCATGACCTGCTTCGTGGTAAGCAACTAGGGACTTGCGCTTCTCGCTCATTACCCGATCTTTCTTCTCAGGACCGGCCAAGACGCGATCAATCGCATCGTTAACTTCATCCATGGAGATTTCGGTCAGATTGCGGCGAGCTGCCAAAATAGCGGCTTCGTTTAGCAAGTTAGACAGATCAGCACCGGTAAACCCAGGTGTCCGACGGGCAATCTTCTCTAGATCAACGTCCTTGCTAAAGGTCTTCCCACGGGAGTGAACCTTCAGGATTTCTAAACGACCGGAGTAATCAGGACGGTCAACCACCACCTGACGGTCAAAACGACCAGGACGTAATAGAGCCGCATCCAATACGTCAGGACGGTTAGTAGCCGCAATGATGATGATGCCAGTGTTGCCCTCAAAACCATCCATCTCGGTGAGTAGCTGGTTTAGGGTTTGCTCACGCTCGTCATTACCACCGCCGAGGCCAGCACCACGCTGACGACCAACCGCGTCAATCTCGTCAATAAATACGATGCAAGGAGCGTTGGTCTTAGCTTGCTCAAACAGATCGCGAACACGGGAAGCACCCACACCCACAAACATCTCTACAAACTCAGAACCAGAGATAGAGAAGAACGGTACACCAGCTTCTCCAGCAACGGCCTTAGCTAGCAGTGTCTTACCGGTACCAGGAGGACCCACTAGCAATACGCCCTTGGGAATCTTGGCACCAACCGCCGTAAAGCGGTCGGCATTCTTTAAGAAATCAACCACCTCAGTAAGTTCAAGTTTGGCCTGGTCGATGCCAGCCACATCACCAAAGGTGACTTGGGTCTGAGGCTCCATCTGTACGCGAGCCTTTGATTTACCAAAGTTCATCGCTTGGCTACCAGGGCCATTTTGAGCACGTCGTAGTACAAAGAACAGCACTACGAGCAGCAAGATGGGGATAAGTAATGTGCTGAGTACTTGCAGCAACCGATTTTCCTCAGCTTGACGCTGAACTTCAATATCCACAGAGTTCTCAGTGAGGATATCAACAAGGCCAGGGTCGCTGGGTAAGTTAACCACAATCCGACGCTCTTCACCTGTTGGATCAGGGAAACGAGCCTGGGTTCGATCGGCGCTAATGTAAACTTTCTCAATGGCACCGCTCTCAACTTGGTTGATAAAACGGCTGTAACGCCATGCATCGGTTTCAATACGAGGTTGTTCAAAAAATGCGGTAGCTAGTGCGATGACGACAACTACCAATAACACGTAGAGTCCTGCGTTTCTCCAGCGCTTATTCACAGGGAGTAAGCCTCCTAAAGTTTTTAATTGTCAGCGATTTCAGCGAGCTCGCCTATGCTGATCTGAGATTTATTAACTTATGTTAACGCATTTCAGGATTCTGCATAGCCTACTCCGCTCAGCAGTTGTGCTCGCACATCGAAGGCCTGTAAAACATTTGTTTGAGGGCTGTTAGACCTTCGTGGGTAGAACTATAGTTTAGTTTAATATTCCCAGACAGAACTGTGTGGATCGGTAAAAGCTCTACCACACAATTGCTGTAGGCTAAACATTCAAACTGGTTCACTCTACTTCCGGTCCAAGGGATGTGGGAAATGACCTGATTCTTTAAAGCTTTAATCAATCGGGCTCGGCTAATGCCTGGCAGTAGGCCGGAGTTCAGGGGCGGCGTGTACCATTTGCCATTGCTGTATCCCCATAAGTTACCTGTGCTGGTTTCCAGCCATTCTCCAGTGGGTGCAATCAAAATGGCATCGCGAGCTCCATGGCCCTTGGCGGCTTGCATCGCCAACCAGCAAGGTAGATAATTGCTGGTTTTGTGTCCTGGCAAACTGCGCTGATATTTAGGCTCTGCGGCAATCCAGGCCGTTACTCCTTCTTGCTGTTGCTGTTCTAGATTGAGCGGGAGGTGGCGACCTGTGATCAGTTCACGGCCATCGGCAAGAATAGTCAGTCTTAGCACTGGATAGTCTGTGAGCAATGCTTGACAGCCTGTAGTGGTGCGTTGCCAGTCTGGTTGGGGCCAGGTAAAGAAATGGAGTGATTGGGCGATGCGATCACAATGCCAATCCCATGCTGTCAACGGATGCGTCAAGCTATTCTCATAAATCCGCATCGTCGTAAATACGCTGGCTCCATACGCCAACGCCGGATCGCTAACCATAATCTTTATCTGGTCATCCTTATATAGCTGACCTGCAAACCAATAAGTCATCTGTTAGGCTTCTCAGAAAACTCAGGAGCAAATTAGAATCCTCTGAAATTCGCTCCAAAGCGTGTTCCGATCTTAGAAGATGAAAACGATAGCCACAGGGGATAACGGGTGCAAAAATCAACGGTTCAGCTCGGTCAATATGAAGCAGCTTACATAGAGTATGGTGTCCAGGATAATCCGGTGTTGCTATTTCTCCATGGTTTTCTTGGCGAAAGTAGCCTGTGGCGTTTGCTCATGGAGCGGTTGGCTGACCGCTATCGCTGTATTGCGCTGGATCTACTTGGCTTTGGTCGTTCTTCTAAACCCAAGCTTAAGTACACCATTTGGCATCAAACGGCGTTTGTGAGTGAGTTTATTGCTGCCTTAAAGCTCACCAATGTCACCCTCATTGGCCATTCCTATGGGGGGTGGACCAGTTCTGCCTTGGCGATTGAGCAGGCCGACACTAATGCATCTTTGCTGGAGTATCTTATTCTGATTGCTCCGGCTGGCATTCGCGATGACAGTTTTGTCGGTCGCTACAATTATATGCGTCCGATTTTGTGGGAAACACCCGTGGTGGATTGGGTGCTTACTGGTCTGAAACCCCTTGCCAAAGTTCTCGGGCAGCAAAAGACCTATGACCAGGTAGCCATGGCTCGGCGCGAATTTGGCAAACAGCCTGTCGCTAAGTCCTTTATCGTTGACCGTCTACGACCGGAGGATGCCATTGATACCGTAGAAAAAGGCATTCATAAGATTGCTGTGCCGACCTTAGTCATTGCTGGTGCCCAGGATACGACGATCCCCCTATGGCATTGTGAAACCTACGGTCATGGAGTGCCGGGTGCCGAATTTGAGGTATTACCCGAGGCCGATCATGATTTGATTCGGACGGATTGTGATCAAATTTCTAATCTGATCGCATTATTTTTAACCCCATCGTTGTAGAGACGTTCCATGGAACGTTTCTACAACGATGAATGGTCCCCAACGGGCCTACGATGAATAGCCATTTAACCAATTCCTTCAATCATGGGATGGAAAAAGAACGCAAGACCAATGATGGTGTAAGTTGCCAGCAACAACGTCCCCTCTAACCAGTTAGAACTCCCATCACTGCTAATAGAGTTAGCAATCAAAATTGATACAGCTACGGCGATCAGTTGGAAATTATTAAAGTCCAGATCCATCGGCTGACCCATAAGCCATCCAGCAATGACCAGCACTGGAGCTACAAATAGAGCGATCTGCATACTGGACCCCACGGCCACCGACAGCGATAAATCCATCTTATTTTTCAAAGCGACAGTCACAGCAGTGGCATGCTCGGCCGCATTGCCAATGATGGGCAGCAAAATGACGCCTGTAAAGAGTTCGGACAAGCCTAGTTGTTTAGTGGCAACCTCTAGGGAGCCTACTAACCACTCGGACTCTATAGCGACTACCAAGGTGGCGGCCAACAGCACCCCAATCCAAAGCGGGAGGTTCGGCGCTTCGTGATGCTCTTCTTCCGCTCCTTCCTCTTCCGCTGTGCCCACATCATAGAGATAGGCGTGGGTTTTCATGGAAAACAGCAGCGTGAGGCCATAAACCAGAATCAACACAATAGCTACGGCAACAGAGAGACGCTGTAGCGTTGGCTCCGTGATGGAGGGTGAGGTAAAGTCCACTGCTGTCGGCAATAAAATTGCGATTACCGCTAAATTCATCGACGATGCGTTCATGCGGGCAATTACTGGCTGGAAGTCCTGTTCCTTAAACTTGATGCCTCCCAGCAGCATCGATAGTCCCATCACCAGCAGCAGGTTACCGATAATTGAGCCGGTAATACTAGATTTAACGACGTTAATTAACCCGGCGTTGAGCGCAATCAGGGCAATAATCAGCTCTGTTGCATTCCCAAAGGTGGCATTGAGTAAACCACCCAGGGAAGGCCCCACAACCACAGCGATTTCCTCAGTAGCTTGGCCCATCCAGCCCGCTAACGGAATGATGGCAATCGCCGCTGTGACAAAAACTGCCAGTTCACCCCAGCCAAGGAAATGGGCAGATGCGGAAATAGGAACAAATATAAGTAGACCGAAGAAAATTAAATTTTTGATTGACATGGAGGCTTTAACACATCGTTTAGGTCGAGGATTGAATTGAGGGACGCGTTCAATTGGAGAAATGCTCAAATTTAGGCATTTCTCTAAAGGAACTGAACTGTTGCTCTAATCCTAGATATTTCAGCACCATCAGATTACCCAAAGGAGTGACAAGTGAGGGAATAATTCCAACTATTCTTGGAATGAACTTTACGAGTTGTGCAGGTATCTGAAGACCTGCATCATTACGGCATTAGATTGAGTACTGGTGTTGAGTACTAATCTAATGAGGGTGCCATGGTGTGGAAGTGGAAGCTGATTCTGGCAATTTTGGGTTCGTTGGCACTGGTCTTGGTCGTGTTCTATTGTTGGGCCACCTCTGGTAGCTATCCTCGCGATAAATATACAGAAATCCTCACCTATGACGTTGAGGCTGCTGCTGCCAAAGAAAACACATTGTCCCTGGTGTCTTACAACATTGGTTATTTGTCGGGCTTGACGAATCAAGAGGCGGTGGAACGGCCTAAGAGTCTATTTGATGGGCACTTAGAGAGTGCGATCTCCACACTTCGCTCCCTAAATCCTGACATCATCGCTTTCCAAGAAATTGATATCGCCTCTAAACGCTCCTACAACGTTAATCAGCTGGATGCCCTTGCTAACGCCCTGGGGTTGGCTAATGCCGGTCTGGCCATTAACTGGAATAAAAACTATGTACCTTTTCCCTATTGGCCCATATCAGCCCACTTCGGCAAAATCGTCTCAGGTCAGGCTGTATTGAGTCGCTACCCGATTGTGGAAAATAATCGGATTGTGCTCGAAAAAGTAGCCAGTCGTCCGTTTTTCTACAATGCTGTCTATTTGGATCGCTTAGCTCAGGTTACCCAAGTCGACATTAATGGTCGTGCTCTGATTGTCATTAATGTGCACCTGGAAGCGTTTGATAACCCGACCCGATTTAATCAAACCCATGCCGTACGACAAATGGCTGAAACCTATGCCAAGGAGTATCCTGTGTTGCTAGTAGGTGACTTTAACAGTGCGGTCAATCGACCTGAGGAAGGGGAGCGGTCGATTGAGGTGTTGGCAGAGTCTGGTGCATTTTCATCGGCGCTTCCTCGAGAGCAATGGCCTGACCAACCGACCTTCCCATCTGAACCACCTGAACATAAGCTGGATTATTTGTTCTATACCCCAGAATCGATTGAGCTGACGGCAACCCGTGTGATACCAGAAGTGGGAACGGCTTCGGATCACTTGCCATTGATGATGACGTTTACGCTGAAATAATCTGAGACGATATGGAAACTCCTGAGTTACTTCAGAAAGACAGGAGCCTCTGCTAAAACCATTTCTATTCAGACGCACATCACATCCTATGGAGCAACTGAAGTATTTCCTTGGGCCTTTTGAACTATTTGCTTCAATTATTGGGGGCTCGCCATTTATTGTGGCAGGATTTTTGCTTTATAACCCAGTGGAAAGTTTGGCGGATTTGGCTCCGGTGATTCAGAGCAGTGGGACACTGGCGATCTCACTCACATTCTTATTTTTGAGCTATATCATTGGTGGGACTGTACAAACATTGAGCTGGCGATATTTTCTGCTGCTATGCCATGTGTTTAAACAGGAATATCTGTATATGGATAGTCAGCTAAGGGAGCGAGATAAAAAACTGAAACAGGCTGAGCTAGGGAATACATCGTCACTAGACTTTGAAGATCGCTTAGTACTTCAGCTACAGCAAAAAATAGGCCTCCCTAAAAAGATGCGCTGGATCAATGCTCGACTTAAAGCCTATCTGCGTGAAAACAATAGCCCTTCGGTTACGGCTGCAGAAATGCACACAGCTTCCCACATCATGTACCGTAATCTTTCTCTGGGATGTTTGATTCTAGGGTTTGTGAGTTTAATCAATACATTTCGTGTAAGCTCTCTAGAGCTGCTAATCGTTGCTCCATTTTTTGGCTATGTGGCCTATCTGATGTTTCGCCGTTCCGTCAGTTTCAAAAAGTGGCAAAATCGTGAACTCTTATTAGGCTTTTATTTTGCAGTTACTAAAGAAATTGTTCCTAGAGAAAGCGATTAGCATACGTCATGCTGCCGATGCCCACTTCTGAGACAACGGTTCCCTCAAGACGATTTGTAGAAAATTTCGAAAGACATGTTAGGTCTGGCACTTCATACCTCTACCCCTGAACTGGGTTTAGCCATCAGTGATTTTGAAACGATCCATCGTCAGCAAACTTGGCAGCTAGGTCGTGACTTATCCAGCCAACTTCATGCGTTACTTCAAGGGTTTTTGCCCCCCCAGCGCTGGCAAGAGCTGACGTTTATTGCTGTATGCATTGGACCTGGTGGTTTTACGGGTACCCGGATTGGTGTGGCAACTGCCCGAACGTTGGCACAGCAGTTAGATATTCCCCTATTGGGTATTTCTGCTTTGGCTGCTGTTGCCCACCATCGAGTCACCGCGTCGGGCCCACCCTCGGAGTCCATAGTGGAAACTCACAAAACAGCTACTGATCTGGCTATTACGATGCCTGCTAAACGAGGGGCTGTGTATGGTGCGGTTTACCACTGGACTGGAGAAAGTCTGACCTTAAAGCTAGAAGATACGGTGCTGAGCGCAAGTGATTGGAACCTGAAGCAATCCCACTGGTCTCAACCCCTGGTAAAAATAGTCCTAGATTCAGGTGTTGGCCTGGCCGAAACAACCTCGTCCTTGTTACAGCTTGGCTATGAGCGTCTGCAAAGGGAGAAGATATCGGACTGGCGACAGGTCATTCCGTTTTACGGTCAACATCCAGTAACTGTTTGAAGCTGTTTGAGAGGTTAGTCTTGATTGGCTTGACCGTCGCGGCGACCCAACTCATATACGCCGCTGCCTATGCAGGTGATAATGCCAACGCTTACGGTCCAGCTACGACCCATGCTGATATCTAGTAAATAGTTGCAAAGACCGCCAGTGACGACAAACGGCACAATACTCATGACTGATGCATAGAGTTCTGCTGGCCCAGTAGAGGATGTTGTGTCAGCGGATGCTAACCAGCCCATAGCCTGTTGTTCTAGAGCCTCAACCAAACGAAGGACCAGGGGCGAAAACATCAGATAGAGGGCCAAAGCCCATAAAAAAACTCCAGAAATCCAGACTGGATCAAGAATCATTGGATAAAGAAAATTATTAACACTGAGTTCTGCGATGAACGAGGCTGTGAACTTCTAGGTTGAAAAATTGCGAAGAATCTTCAAAAATGTTCACTCTCTATAAATTAGGCTAAATGATTTGATGCGTTCTGTCGTCTTTGTTGCCTTATCTTGGACCGTTAGAGCCAGAAGTTTAGTGGGTTTATTTAGCGCTTTACTGTAACCGTAGTACCTATATCAACATAGGTATACAGGTCTTCAACATCTTCATTAAGCATACGGATACAACCATGGGAAATGGCTTCCCCAATTAAGCGTTCCTCATTGGTGCCGTGAAAACCAATTTCGCCATCCTGGGTTGATAAAAAGCCAATCCATCGAGAACCCAAGGGATTTTTCTTCCCTGCTTTGATTAACTCTCCCGTGATTGGGTGTTGCCATGTGGGGTATTTCTGTTTTTGAGTGATGCTAAAGCTGCCCTCGGGGGTTTCCCACTCTTCTTGACCAATGGCGATGAGATATTCTTTGACGACGTCACCTTTTTGGTACACATTTACTGTACGAGCATCCAGCTGCACCACAATTTCAATATCTGATTGTTTAAAGCGCCGTGCGAAGCTTGGGCGGCGACCGTTAGTTATGGAGATGCGAGTAAGGAGGTTATTGCCCTCCTGGCTTGGTCGAGCATTTGCGGCTTTCCAATCAAAAGGATCTTGCAACTCCAGTAAGGCTAGTCCAAGGGCAGAACCAACGCATAGTAAGGCAAAGCTGCGAGCTAAGGGATGAAGACCTTGCATTACAAAGGATTGGAAAACGTAGGATAGAAAACGGTATGCACTTGGAAGCGTCGTACTCCTGAATATCTTACCTATTTCACCCTATTACGGTTGTTTTACGATATCTGTTTTATGGGCTGCTCATACTTCTCAGCATACTTTTGTGCAGCCCCCATGGCTTTGTCCCTGAGTTGTTAGAATCAGTAGTATTGTCAAAAAATTATCTGACGTAGCAACTCCATTCGTAAAGGCAGGGTAGTGTGACGGTTAAACCAGACTGGCTGAGAGTTAAAGCCCCCCAATGGGAAAGGGTCGGCAATGTCAAAGGTATTTTGCAGGATCTCGCTCTCAACACGGTGTGCGAAGAAGCTTCCTGTCCCAATATTGGTGAGTGCTTCAATGCTGGAACTGCCACATTTTTAATCATGGGCCCAGCTTGCACGCGAGCCTGTCCCTATTGCGATATTGATTTTGAGAAAAAACCCCAGGCGTTAGACCCAACCGAGCCTCTGCGTTTAGGTGAGGCTGTGCGGCGGATGGGTCTGAACCATGTAGTCATCACTTCAGTAAACCGAGATGATCTACTCGATGGGGGGGCTAGTCAGTTTGTGCGCTGCATTGAAGAGACTCGAAAGCTTTCGCCCAATACCACCATTGAGGTGCTGATTCCTGACTTGTGCGGTAATTGGGATGCTTTAGAAACTATTTTGTCGGCAGCTCCTGAGGTGATGAATCACAATACGGAGACAATTCCTAGACTCTATAAGCGTGTGCGTCCCCAAGGTGACTATCAGCGCAGCTTGGAACTACTCAAACGTACCCGTGAAATTGCTCCATGGGCCTACACCAAGTCAGGAATCATGGTGGGGCTGGGGGAAACTGATGAGGAAGTCCGCCAGGTCATGGCTGGCTTACGCGCTGTAGACTGCGATATCCTTACCATTGGTCAATATTTGCAGCCTACTCAAAAGCACCTTGGTGTGCAAGATTTCATTACCCCCGAACAGTTTGATCAGTGGCGAGAGGCTGGAGAAGCGATGGGCTTTTTGCAGGTTGTATCGTCTCCTCTGACACGCAGTTCTTACCATGCGGCAGAGGTGCGACGGCTGATGGCTGAGTATCCTCGCCCTCGTCCGCAAACTGTTGAGGCCGCAATCAGAAAAAATTAATTAGCTAGTCAAGAGTGATAGTGCCTTTTGTAGTGTTTGTTGCACCGATGCTGCAGAGGTTTGTAGGGCAGCCTGCTCATCGTTGGTGAGTGAGAGTTCCATTATGGAAGCTGCCCCATTGTGGTCAAGACGACAGGGTACACCCAAATAGATATCTTTGAGCCCGTATTGCCCCTCAAGATAGGCTGAAACGGGTAGTATGGCTGACTGGTTTTGCAGAATTGCAGCCACCATTGTTGCTGTTGCGGCCGCAGGTGCGTAAAATGCTCCGCCGGTTTTGAGGTGATTCACAATTTCTGCGCCACCATGGCGGGTACGATCTACCAGTTGCTGAACTTTGTTCAGTGGCATTAGTTCAGTGAGAGGGATGCCACTGACAGTGGTGTAGCTAATTAGCGGTACCATCAGATCACCATGTCCTCCCAGTACCATGGTTGATACATCCTGAGGAGGAACCTCTAACTCCTGCGCAATAAAGGTGCGAAATCTTGCTGAATCTAGTACTCCGGCCTGTCCTATGACTTGACGGGGAGGGAGCCCACTGGTTTGCCAGGCTAGATAGGTCATTACATCTAAGGGATTAGTGACCAAGATGAAATGGGCATCGGGAGAGTGGGGCAGAGCCTGTGACATTACGTCTAGAATGATGCCGCCGTTCACCTTGAGTAGATCATCCCTGGACATGCCTGGCTTGCGTGGGAGCCCAGCGGTAATCACAATTACCTGTGAGTTGGCTGTATCTGGGTAGTCGTTGGTTCCAGTAATACTATAGCTATACCCTTCTAGGGGGCGTGCCTCAGCCATGTCGAGGGCTAATCCCTGGGGGCGACCTTCGACGATATCTAGTAGAACCACATGGCCTAAGTTTTGGGCCAGTAAACACCGGGCAAGGCTGGCACCTACATTGCCTGCGCCAATGACAGTGATTTTGGGGATTGCGATCGCAGCTTTATTAACAACTGCTTTCCGAGGAGATGGAATAGCGACTACCATAGGAACTCCCAATAGACAGCTTGAGGGCACCTCAGCTAATCAATGGCCCAGCTACCCAACGATGCGGTCCACGTAATCAACGGATGTGAACCACACTTCCATTGTGTCCGGGGCTACTTGTACTTGGGAGTATCCCATCAGGATTCTTAATACGTTGTCAGTCTTACTTAAACGCTTCCAACTGCTCTACCTGGAGCCAAATATTGGGGGTGGGTACTCGGCCAAATTTCACCAGGGCGTAATCATCGCGAATTTCTAAAATTTCACCTTGGGTTTCAAAAATATAGGGCGGAAACCGATTATCGCTAGCAGTGGCTTCTACGCTGTTCTCTAATTTCTCGCGCACGACACGCACAAAAGTACCCTTTTTAATCGCCATTACTTAGAAAAATAACTGGTCAATATATTATCGCTCCTGTGGGGGCTGTGGGGAATGGGCAATAGGCGGTGGAGAAAATAAATAGAACTCTATTTTTGGCAGTTGGGGCAGTAGTGGGCAGAGCGTCCTGCGAGTTTGATGCGTGTGATGGGCGTTGCGCAGACACGACAGGGTTCGTTTTCGCGGTCGTATACCCAGGCGACACCGCCGTAGTTGCCATTGATGCCGTGGATATCGCGAAAGTCACTAAAGGTGGTGCCACCGGCTTCAATGCTATCGATAAGAACTTTACGAATGGATGTGTGTAGGCGTTTGAGGCGAGTGGGGGAAATGCGATCGCATCTCACCTTGGGGCGAATGCCACTTAAAAACAACGCCTCATCCGCATAGATATTACCGATGCCTGCCACCATGGCCTGGTCAAGCAATGCATTTTTAACAGGTTTCTGTCTACGTCCAAACCAGGCTTGCATATAGCCTACAGAAAACTCATCGGCAAAAGGTTCTGGGCCTAACCGTTGCAACCCTGTCATGATTTGATCGGGCTGTATGTTGGGAGGTATCCACCAAAGACGACCAAAGGTGCGTTGGTCAACGTAACGCAGTTCTCGTTCATTCTCAAAAAAGAGGCGAACACGGCAGTGGGAAGACACCGGCATTGATTGTTCTACCCATAGAAGTTGGCCCGTCATGCGTAAATGACATCCTAACCAACCAGCCGGTTGTTGCTGGCGAGTTAAAACTGCCAATAAATACTTGCCGCGACGTTGCCATGCCGTAATTTCAGCCCCCAGGACAGATGGTAGAAACTCTTCAATAGAAACGGGGTGAGCAATGCTGCGGTCTAACAGCACATCGCCACCCCGAATAGGTTGATATAGAGTAACTCGACTGAGCCCTCGTCGGACAGTTTCTACCTCAGGAAGTTCTGGCAAGGATAACTAGACAAATAACTCTGCTAATTTTACCAAGCCATCTACAGTTGCTTGAGCTACTTAACTTCCTTCAGCTCAAATTCGCCAAAGTTGTTGGTATTAACTCCGGCATAGTTAATTTTGTCAAAACGAACAACAACTGGATACTTGATGCCACTTTTATCAACGGAAGCAACCGTACCAATATCTTGAAACCAATAAGACTCCTTACGCAGGATACGTACTTTAGATCCACGCTTAACCATGAATAGTCCTCTCTTGTTCAAAGACGAGTAATGAATGCGAGCAGCAAGCTACCTGTTCACCAGGGTACTACTCCTCTGAACCGAACTCACAGTCTTGCCATTTAAGAATTGTTGCATATCGAAGATTTTAGAAATAATTCTTTAGAAAAAGCCGAATAAAAAATAAACTACACCCTACACAACGAAATCAGAGCGGATACAGAAAAACCCCTAACCTTTACAGCTAGAGGGTTTTAAAAATAAGAAAATTAGATGTAGCCTTGAATGATTTGGAATGAACTAGATGCCAGCAGGACTCGGTAGAGTTGGCAAAGCACCGATTGTTGACACTGTTTCTGCGGCAGGTTCTTCTTCCACAGGGGCTTCTTCAGTTGATGTCACGAAACGCTCTACTTCGATGCCGTTTTCCACCAGGATTACACGGGGTTCAGCTGAACCTGTATCAATGCGTTTGACAACAACACTGCCTCCAGCAATTCTTTCGCCTTGTCTGACATAGCGCTCAATTTCATTAGGAGCTTTAACAATGGCGTAAGGAGACCCTCCGATTTGGATAACCCCTGATACTCGAACAGCTCTAGCTGTCGTTGGCTGTGGAATTTCGGGCAATGCCGCTATCTCAGCACGACCTGATTCAACTCGGCGTTGTTCCGCGAGGTCTGGGCGCTGCTGAGGGTTATTACTGCCAGGCCCTACTGTTCCAGGTCCTGCTGCAACTGTGCGACCAGTCTCAGTCCCAGCATTAGTCGCCGTCGTACCATCGTCTTCAGGCAAAATCGGCTCAGGAGGGATGAGGGGAATTGTTAGTTCTGCGAAGGGATCATTACGAGTGCGTTCCACTCCAATTGCTCGTTCGTTTGGATCAGTAGACTGAATCAGGTCACGAGCAACGATGGTGGGAGAATTTTCTGAGACCGCAACTACATTACCGGAATCCTCTCCCCCTGGAATATCAGGAAGCTCACCTTCTGACGTTTCTACTGGTTGAGTTGTTTGTTCCGTTGGGGTAGCTGGATCCTCAGCAACATCATCGCTGTTGCGATTAAAGAATCCACAACCGCTCAGGGAAATTGCCCCAGTTGTTATTAGCAATACCAAGAGCAGACGATGCATCTTTTCAATCCTCCAAGGACTTGTGTTCGCAAAGTATAAAGCAAGATATGCTGAATGCATAGAGCTTAGGCGAAATCTTTTTCCTCACCTTCGGCGGGAGCCATTAAATCGCGCAGTCGCTTAAGTCCGCTTTTAACTCGACGTGAAACCGTAACAGCACTAATACCTAGGCGTTCGGCTGTTTCCTTTTGAGTCAGGTCGTGTAGAAATACAAATTCTAAGACTTCTTGAGTTCTACGCTCTAGCTGAGCCAGTCCCTGTTGGAGGCGAATACGATCTTCTTGAGCCAGCTGAAAGCTGCGGTACTTTGGATCGGGTAATAAATCACTGAGTGAAGCAGAGCCACTGCCTTCATCTTGAATAGGGGCGTCTAGACTTAGCAGTGAACGATTCCGACTGGCTAATTTAACGTCTTGCCATTCCTGAACACTGATTTTCAGGTGATCGGCGATTTCCTGATCCGTGGGCTTACGGTCTAGCTTTTCTTGGAGTTGTCGAATAACTCGAGCTGATTGATGTTGTAATGACTGCCAACGTCTTGGGATGCGAACGATGGCGCTGCGATCTCGTAAATAGTGCTGAATTTCGCCACGAATGTAGGGAATAGCGAAAGAGCTGAAGGCATAGCCTTTAGACATGTCAAAACGCTCAATGGCCCTAATTAGTCCCAAGCTGCCGACCTGCATCAGGTCATCAAAGGTTTCGTTGGAGTGGTAAAGCCAATGGTGGGCTTCGCGACGCACCAGACCAAGATTCATTTTGACCAACTTGTTACGCAGCTCAGGTGAATCATTCTTTTGATAATCATTCAGCAGCTCTAAAGTCTCGCTTTTGAGTGCTTTGTTGAGTTTGGACGACATGGGAAACCCCTTTGACATGTACATGCTCAACTCTATGCCCACTGGGATAGATGCAATATTGAGCTACGAAAGACAGAAACTTAATTGAAAAACTAGAACTTAAACCATGGGTTCAATGTGGTGACTTCATAGTGAAGATCAAGGTTCAAGATCACAGTGATTCAAATCACAGCTTCAAACTGTCAAAGCCAGCCTAATTTCTGGCAGCCTGCTCAAACAAGGACGTATACACGGAAATTTAGGGTGACGGACATGCGTATGTTTAACGTCAAAGCCGTAATCTTTACGAGGCCTTCATGTATTGTGTCTGTCCTTAAAGCAAAAAAGAGAAGATAGTTCCGGAGAACTACCTTCCCTCTTCAAAATTACCTTAGTGAAAATGCCTACTGGAGTAGAGCCACCCCCACTGGGTTCTTAGCTATTAAGCGTCAAGTAGCTTCTACACGACCATAGAACAAGCCTTGTACGCGAACGTCTGACGGCTCTGCAGTTCCCATGTCAGTGTCAGAAGGTTGCTCACATTCGAACGTACCAGCAATTTCGCCAGTCACACTATCAACTTTCTCAACTTGTAGAGACATGGTGCCTTGCCCAACTTTGAAGGCTTTCATATTCTCTTTGATCAGTTCTTCTGTATCACCACCAGCTGGCAAGGCTACTGCTGTGTCGTAACCTGTGGTCAAACCACGACCTTTTGGATCTAAGAAGTTAGATGTGCGGTAGGAAGGGACACGGTAGTCACCAATAAAGTCAGTGGATGACGTAATGGCGTTTAGTCCAGCCTGTGATTGTGCCACTAGACCCTTAATAGTGAATAGAAAAGGCACTTCCTCACCACCTGGAAGTAGAACAGTCACAGCCTGAAAATCTATGCCGTCTATCTCAGTGAAAAGCAGACTGCCGTCAGGATTAAGTTCTAAAGAACCACGCACCTGGTCCAAACTAGAGGTGTAACGAGTCAAAGACTTACCAGAAATAAACTCAGCTTCCCGACGCTTGTTAGCAGGCTCTTCCTTCACAAAATAACTAGTCGGCTCTAAGCATAGACCCGCAATCTGATAAGACTTGCCACTGTCAATAGCAATCTCCCCGCGACGAACGCTAGAAATTTGAGGACAGCTGTTGGCTAAACCTGTATTTCTGATCTGATCGTAAGTTAGGGGAGTGTTGCTGTCAGCACTAGGAGCATCGCTACATGCTGTTAGTACACCCATGCAGAGTGCTAGAAATGCAACGATTAGGGCACGATACCTCATGGTAAACCTCAAACAAAAAAGATTTATGTAAGAAAATTTGTCAGTGGTTATAGAACCGACTAAGGTTTTATGACGTTGCCTATGCCTGAAGTCTTCCTTTTAAATAGAAAACCATTCATCAAGGCTTACCGAAGTCGCCCTCAGAATAGCCAACTAACCTTTCCGAAAGTATTTTACACGGACGAGTCCCCGGTGAGTTCTGAAAATTGCTAAATCTGGTGCATTGGTTAACATTGGAAGGCTGGTGATGGACCAGATGACTGGAAGAATTTGGGCTACACTATCTGCACCTTCCGGTTTCGGTGATATCAACGAAAGGCATTGTATCTAGATGGAATTGTACTCTTCTGATAACTCTAAAGCGCAAGCTGCTGATATTGATGAAATTCGACTAGCTGTCAAATTAGCAGCTCAAAAGAGGGAAAAAGATTGTGCGGCTCTCTTAGGGATTTTAAGACAATTGGAAGAGCTGCATCGTGATATCCGTGAAACGCTCTTTCAAGACTCATTGCCAACTAATCGACAACATTTGTATCATCTACTGCGAGATATTGAGCTCAATGGTGGGTGGCCCTATATTCAACGAATAAAACTCACGCAATTACTCGCAACGTTAGAGGATGAATCCACATTAGAGGCATCTGAAGATTAACTACAGAGAAACATAAACATATATAAAATCAACATTTACCAAAGAGTGATATAATCCCTCAGTTTTTAATGGTTGAATGTCTATTTCGCAGCAGCTCAAGGAGCTGATGACACAACTCAGTAGATTTTTGCAGTAGCTCTTTTTAGTTGTTCATCGTAATTGTTCATAGCTATGGTATGTCTTAGGCATTTGAGCAAGAGCCAACGTTTGTGGTGCGGTTTGTTGGTCTTGCTGGGGGGAGTTATGGTGCATCGCCCGATGCCTGGCTTCGCGCAAGCTGGTGACCTCAACCAATATTGTCAGCTATCTCAAGCTGAGGTTGATGCTAAGGAAGCTGTGAGACAACAAGCGGCCAATGGAGATGCCGTTGCGATCGCACAGTATCGCGATCTGCTCAAACGTCATTCAGATATGTTGCAAACCTGTCGGCAGCGTCAATGGCCTCGCCAGCAGGCGACCTGGATTCGTTTATACCCCTGTGATTTAAGACCCGGAGTGCTGGATGCTCTAATGGATCGAGTCATTAATTTGGGCTATACCGAGATCTATGTCGAGGTGTTTTACAACGGTCAGGTGCTGCTTCCTAAGCGGGATAATCGTACTGCCTGGCCCAGTGTTGTGCAACAGCGCGGCTATGAAAACCGTGATTTGTTAGCAGATGCGATCGCAGCAGGTCGTAAGCGAGGTCTCAAAGTACATGCCTGGATGTTCACCATGAATTTTGGTTATTCCTATGGCCAACGTCGAGATCGTCAGCAGGTACTGGCCCGTAATGGTAACGGTGAAACGACCTCAGCATTTGCCAGTCGCGGCGGTAGTAATAATCCAGAAGAAATCTTTATCGACCCCTATAACTACCAAGCCCAGAACGACTATTTGCGCATGTTGCAGGAAATATTGCAACGCAGGCCAGATGGCGTACTTTTTGACTACATTCGATATCCCCGAGGCCTTGGCAGTTACTCTGTTGCAGGTCAAGTTAGTGATCTCTGGATTTATGGCACTGCGGCCCAAAATTCCCTACTTCAGAGAGCCGTAAATAATAAAGGTAGAGAACTGATTCGACAGTTTCTCACCCGAGGATACTTAACAGAGGGCGATTTAGAACGAGTTGATAGGCAATTTCCCAATGAAGCTGAACCGCTGTGGCAAAGCCGACGACAAGCCAACAGCACGAGCGATGTGCCAGCTTCAGTCCGTCGCCCTGCCCTACAGTTAGAGCTGTGGCGTTTAAGTGTTGCCCATGCTGTGCAGGGAGTCATTGACTTTCTCACCACAGTTAGCCAACCCGTAAGACAACAAAATATTCCAACAGGTGTGGTCTTTTTCCCCACAGCCAATCAGCCTGTAGGCACTCAAGGGTATGACTCCCGCTTGCAACACTGGAATCGTTTTCCCACATCCATGAGCTGGCATCCAATGGCCTACAGTATCTGCGGTAACACCCGCTGCATTGTGCAAGAGGTGCAAATGGTACTACGGCAGAACAGTGCTAATAATGTGCGTCCTGCATTGGCGGGCGTATGGGGTAAATCAATTAATAACAGACCCTCCTTAGAAGCTCAGATGTCAGCGCTTCAGCAAGCAACCCCAAATATTAATTCAGTGAGCCATTTTGCCTATTCTTGGCAAGACCCAGAATTTGACCGAGTCAGAAAGTTTTGTGAATTGCCGTAGCTCAAATGCCTTCTTTAAAGAAGAAGCTGCGATAGCATTTCGTGAAAGTTATTGTTAAGTTTCGTTCTCTTTAAGGACGGTATATCGTCCAAAGATTGGCAAACAAAAAGTAAATAAAGGCCAAACGTGATAACTAGAGCATGCCATAAACGCTGTCTCATGATAGTTACCCTCACACATCATGGCTACTTAGCTTATGGGGGTCTCCCCAGCTCTGCGACTGGTCATGTTACGTAAATGAAAGTGTCACATCACAGAGTTGTTTACAGATGTGAATTTAGACCTTTCCTAAAGAATCTACTACCCAATCCGAATTCATTAAGCCCGATTAAAAATGGACAATCCTGTAGGGGTACTCCCTTGTGGATGTCCCTCGGTACCGGGCGTTATCAGTCAGGATTTTGTATAACACCTTTATAAAAAGCCCCCGTAGACCTAAAGAGTCTAAAGGGGCTTTTTATAGATTAATTAATAATTAAGGTTGTGTTGGGCTGATAATAATGCCTTGCTCAGAAATGCATTAATCGTTTACTCAACACCCTCAATACGGTTCTCTACTTCTTCATAGAGCTCCTGTAAACGTTCGATGTTGTTGTCGCTAGTTTCCCAATAGCCTCGACCATTGACTTCCAACAGTGTTGTTACCATGCGACGGAATGAGTTGGGATTCAAATCCATGAGTCGCTTACACATCTCCTCATCCTGGATAAATGTGGTGTTGGCATCTTCATAAACCCAGTTATCCACAGCATCAGCAGTCGCTGACCATCCCATGGTGTTCACCAAGCGGTTAGATAACTCACGCACACCTTCGTAGCCGTTGGCTAGCATGCCCTCGTACCACTTCGGATTTAGCAGTTTAGTCCGAGAGTCTAAACGAACAGTTTCCGAAAGGGTTCTGACTTGAGCATTTGCTGTAGTCGTATCTGCCACAAAGGAAGCAGGCTTTGTCCCGTCACCCCGTAGCTGACCAATCACCTTAGTGGGGTCAGAATCAAAGTAGTGGGAAACGTCAGTTAGAGAAATTTCCGAAGAATCTAGATTCTGGAAAGTAACATCAGCTGTTTTTAGGGACGCCTCAAACAAATCACGGGACTGGTCCATCACACCCGGATTGTCTGAGTTAAAAGCAAAGGACTTACGCTTGAGGTACATTTCCTGAAGCTCAGACTCCTCCTCCCAGCTACTGTTCTCAACCGCCAGGTTAACGTTAGCAGCATAGGAACCAGAAGCATTTGAGAAGATGCGAGTCGCTGCTTCTCGTACTGATAGCCCCATTTCCTCAGCCTGCTTCAAAGCATGCTTGCGAACGAAGTTCATTTCCAGAGGCTCATCGGCTTCAGCAGCCATTTTCACAGCCCGATCTAGCAGAGCCATCTGGTTGACGAACAAGTCGCGGAATACGCCAGAACAGTTAATCACCACGTCAATCCGGGGACGACCGAGCTCTTCTAGAGGAACAATCTCCAGCTTATTCACGCGGCCTAGGGCATCAGGTACTGGCTTAACCCCAACGAACCAAAGCATCTGAGCTAGGGACTCACCGTAGGTCTTAATGTTGTCAGTTCCCCAAAGAACAGAAGCAATTGTCTCAGGATACTGACCGCCATTGTCCTGGCGCTGACGCTCTAGGAGGCGATCAACCACCACCTTGGCAGACTGAACAGCTGCGGTGGTAGGAATGGACTGAGGGTCCAGGGCGTGGATGTTTTTGCCGGTAGGCAATACATCTGGGTTACGAATGGGGTCACCACCAGGTCCAGGTAGGATGTAATCTCCATCTAATGCTCTGAGTAAAGAAGACAGCTCGTTATCGGCAACAACCTGCTTCAGACAGAACTGTAGATACTCAAACAAAGGCTTAAGAGCTTCCTCGTCTACATTTTTGTAGCCAAGATTGTGAAGCGCTTCCACCCAAGGATCTTGGCGCTTGCCAAAGTTAAAGAACTTCAGCATGGTCTTCAGGGATACTCGACCCTCAGCGTCCAATTGTTCATTAACAATGGCACCAACAGCGGCACGGGTCGCTTCATTGATTTCGTACAGTAGCTGTACATCATCTAAGACGCCCAGATCGCTGTTGTTGTAGATTTCATCGATATCTCGCTCAAGACTCTCCGCAATGATGCGCTGAAGACTCTTGAACCCTTCCTCCTCACGGTCGAGACCTGCAATATTTACCAGGGTGGCTACGGCTTCCTCTGCTGTAGGGGGCTTTCCGATGACATGAAGACCACAAGGTAGCAGTCGAGATTCGATTTCCATCAGCTTGATGTAAATCTTGCCCACCAGGGTGTCGCGGTTGTCTTTACTAATTTGGCTAGCGTCTTCTACATCAGGAAGGACAACATCGCGATCTAAATTGACTTGGCGTGCCTTCTCAATGATGGCATTGACAATAGAAATCGCTCGACCGCCTTCTTTAAGCCCCTGGTACGAACCAATCAGCTCGCTTAGCTCCTTCAGTCCCTTGTACAAACCTGCATTCTCAGCAGGCGGTGTCAGGTAGCTGATGGTTTCTGCATAGCCACGCCGCTTAGCAATGGTGGCCTCAGAGGGATTGTTGGCAGCGTAGTAGTAGAGGTTTGGAGTACTGCCGATGAGGTTGTCGGGGTAGCACTGCCCTGACATACCCATTTGCTTGCCAGGCATAAACTCCAGGGAGCCATGGGTACCAAAATGCAGAACTGCATCTGCCTTCCAAATCTTTTCGATAAAGGTGTAGTAAGCGGCAAAGCCATGGTGGGGGCTAGCGGACCGTGAGAACAGCAACCGCATGGGGTCACCTTCGTAACCAAAGGTGGGTTGTACACCGATAAACAAGTTTCCGAAGGTCTTACCGTATACCAACAGATTCTGGCCGTCAGTATTGAGGGTGCCTGGCGGTGGTCCCCAGTTCTCTTCTAAGCGCTCTGAGTAAGGAGTCAGTTTTTCGTACTCAGCCACTGACATGCGGTAAGCAACATTGAGTTCAGGGCTATTGTATTGAGCCTGGGCATCATTGATAACTTCCAGCATCAAAGCTTCTGCCGACTCAGGCATGCCTTCGATGGTGTAGCCCTGCTCTTTCATTTCGACCATGGCTTCATAGATGGAGCCAAAGACGTTTAGATAGGCAGCAGTACCGACGTTACCCTTGTCGGGGGGGAAACTAAAGACGGTAATGGCTAGCTTTTTATTGGCACGTTTGACACGACGTAGGTTGGCCCATTTCAGAGCACGCTGGGAAATAATTTCTACCCGATCTTGCAGAGTAATAGCACGACCGGTCATGCCATCACGGCCAGAAACCACAATCGGATCAATGGCACCATCTAACTCAGGAATCGCCATCTGTAGAGCTACCTGAATGGGGTGTAGACCTAGATCGCTACCTTCCCACTCTTCAGTGGTTTGAAAGACTAGGGGAAGAGCCACCATATAGGGGCGATTCAGCTTCTGGAGTGACTCAATCGCCTTGGGATGATCTTGACGAGCAGGACCACCTACCAGGGCAAAACCAGTTAGAGAAATAACGGAATCAACCAGGGGCTCTTGAGTAACAGGCTCGTAGAAGAACTGCTCCACAGGTTTAGAGAAGTCCAGTCCGCCAGCAAAGACGGGGATCACTCGAGCGCCTAGGTACTCCAGCTCCTGCACCATGGATACATAGTGTGCTTCATCACCGGTAACTAGGTGGGTGCGCTGTAGAACAATACCAACGCAGGGAGCTTGGTCCCGTTTATGGGACGCAGGTAAATCCTGGCGGAAGCTATACCAGTTAAGGTATTCCTTGACATCTTCATACATGCAAGGAGCAAGGGGGTGCCAGATGCCAGTATCGGGATAAGTGACAGGCTCGTTGTACTCCATATTTTGAGGAGCACCTTCGATTTGCTTATCGCCGAACATGTAGCGATCGGCCAACATGAGCATGAAGTTCTCCAGGTTCTCAGGAGAACCGCCCAGCCAGTACTGGAAGCTGAGCATGAAGTTACGGGCATCTTGAGCTTTGTCTACGGGGAGATACTTGAGCACCTTGGGCAGAGTGCGCAAAAGCTTGAGCATGGCATCTTCAAAGCTGCCACCCTGCTTTTGGCGACGCTTTTTCATGAATTCGCCAATGGCACTCTTGGACTGACCCAACTGAGCCATGGAGAAGCTGCCCATTTTGTTGAGGCGCATCACCTGGGGCATGGATGGGAAAACCACGGCCACGTCAAGATTGTCACGGTGAGGCTTAACAGCAGCGGCAACTTTCTCGGCCAGTTCCTCAATAAAGATTAGGGAAGCAACAAAGACGTTGGCTTCAGAAACATCCTTCTTAAATGCTTCGTAATTGTTACTATCGCGAAGTTCCTCAATTAGATAACCGCTAACTTCTACTGCTATGTGGGGATTATTAGCGTTGATGGATTTAACAGCTGCTGACAGAGCGCTTTGATACTGTGGCTCTAAGACGACGTAGACCACTTTCATCAAGGACCGTTCGCCAAGGTTCTCGGGTGAGATATGTCTCACAGTGGGCTTGACGTTGGTGAACATGCAGTTTACTCCTTCCTCTGTGTGTGCTCGCTTGCAATGGGGGGTGATGACTGCCGCCTAGCATTTGAAACCCAGGAAAACCTAGGGCATTGCTACCGGTTGGACTGATTAGGAAATCGAAATTGACCCAGTAATCACAAAAACGTTTGAAACACGCTTTACAAAAGTGCATTGATTACTGTATTGAGAAACATTCCATAACATCTGAATAGGTTTTTAAACCTATTGTGTTTGTATCAGAAAATCCCTGCTGACTAGGGATACAGCCATAGATGCGATACAAAATGACATATTGACTCTCACTTTATGTAACGAATTCGTTACATAAAGTGAGAGTGTTACTAATTCTTATACTTCAAATAAAGCAAAAAGATAATGATTGACAAAAGTCATATTTTGTAGGTTTTGGCTATTCTTTTGGATTTGTCTCGTTTTCTTGGGCTCACGTTTTTACTGCAGCAATCTTCCATAAGATTTGATGTGTAAGAGATGTTCGCCGTTTGTTTTTTGGGGTTGACTATGCGGATTTTGGTGATGGGTGGGACGCGATTTATTGGGGTGTATCTGACCCGATTGCTATTGGCGGCAGGTCATAGGGTGACGTTGCTGAATCGCGGAAATCGTCCTGCACCTGATGGTGTGGAGGTGGTGAGGTGCGATCGCAAATCCCCCGAAGATCTCAAAGCCGCCCTCGCTGGCAAAACTTTTGATGCCATTTACGACAACAATGGTCGTGAGCTTGGCGATACCCAGCCCCTAGTCGAGTTATTTGGTGGCACAGTACAGCAGTTTATCTATGTCAGCTCAGCCGGTGTGTATCTCAAAAGCGAGCAGATGCCCCATGTCGAAGGCGACCCTGTGGACCCTAACAGTCGGCACAAAGGTAAACACCACACCGAAGACTATTTAATCGAGCAGGGAGTCCCCTTTACCGCTATTCGCCCTGTCTACATCTATGGTCCTCAGAACTATAATCCTCTAGAAAAATGGTTCTTTGACCGCATTAGTCATGATAGACCACTGCCCATTCCCGGCAATGGCAAAGCCATTACTCAGCTAGGACATTGTGAAGACTTAGCCCAAGCCATGGTTTCTGTGCTCGGTAATCCCAAAGCGATTGGGCAGGTCTACAATATCTCAGGTGAGCGCTACGTTACCTTTGATGGTCTTGCCCATGCCTGTGCTGAGGCCATGGGTAAACCTGTGCCAGATATTCGCCACTACGAGCCAAATCAGTTTGACTTTGGTAAGCGCAAAGCATTTCCCATGAGAGTTCAGCATTTCTTTACGTCCATTGGTAAAGCTCAAAGCGATCTAGGTTGGACGCCAAAATATAGCCTGGTCCATGGCCTTAAGGATTCCTATCAAAATGATTACTGCCGGTCAGAGCAGGCTGTGGACTTTGAATTAGACGATCAGATTTTGACATCTGTCTAGTTTTAGGCTGCCAACCCGCCCCATAACCGAAATCCAGGTTCGGTAACCCCCCCTTCAGAGAATTGCTCTGGATTAGCACTATAGTAATGAGCTTTTAAGAAACCAATTTTGAGGTTCACATTAAAAGCGGTGCTATTGCTGATTAGCTGGATGTGCCGATCCGAAGTTAATTCTGTCGGTCAGGGTTTCCCAAATTAAATCCTTCCGAGGATCAGCAATGCCGAAGATATGATTCGCCGGAGCAATTGATATGGGAAAAGTAGTTGGAATTGACTTAGGAACCACAAACTCTGTGGTTGCTGTAATGGAAGGGGGTAAGCCCACTGTCATCGCAAACGCAGAAGGCTTTCGTACTACGCCCTCTGTGGTGGCCTATGCCAAGAGTGGCGATCGCTTGGTGGGTCAGATCGCTAAGCGCCAGGCCGTTATGAACCCCATGAATACGTTTTACTCTGTAAAGCGTTTCATTGGTCGTCGCAACGATGAGGTTAGCAACGAATCCTCAGAAGTGCCCTACAACGTTCTTAACGTAAACGGCAACGTCAAGATTGAGTGCACTAACGCTGACAAGCAATTTGCACCTGAAGAAATTTCTGCCCAGGTACTACGTAAACTAGCGGACGATGCTAGTAAATACCTTGGCGACCAAGTTACCCAAGCGGTAATTACTGTTCCGGCTTACTTTAACGACTCCCAGCGTCAGGCAACCAAAGACGCGGGGCGGATCGCGGGTCTTGAGGTACTGCGAATTATTAACGAGCCTACAGCCGCTGCACTGGCTTACGGTCTTGATAAGAAGAGCAACGAAACCATTCTTGTCTTTGACTTGGGTGGTGGTACCTTCGACGTGTCCATTCTGGAAGTAGGTGACGGTGTCTTCGAAGTACTGTCTACTTCTGGTGACACCCACCTAGGGGGTGATGACTTTGATAAAAAGATCGTCGATCACCTAGCTGAGCAGTTTATGTCTCAAGAGGGCATTGATCTGCGTAAGGATAAGCAGGCTCTACAGCGTCTAACTGAGGCGGCTGAGAAAGCCAAGATTGAGCTTTCCAGCGTTACCCAGGCAGAAATCAACCTGCCCTTTATTACTGCAACTCAGGATGGCCCTAAGCATTTGGACTTGACCCTAACTCGGGCGAAGTTTGAGGAGCTAGCCTCTGACCTGATTGACCGCTGCGGTGTGCCCGTAGAGAACGCGATTCGTGATGCCAAGCTAGCCAAGGGCGACATCAACGAAATCGTACTGGTGGGTGGTTCCACCCGTATTCCTGCGGTTCAGGAACTGGTTACTAAGATTCTGGGTAAAGAGCCTAACCAGAGCGTTAACCCTGACGAAGTTGTTTCGATTGGTGCAGCGATTCAGGGGGGTGTACTGGCTGGTGAAGTTAAGGACATCCTGCTGCTGGATGTTACCCCCCTATCCTTGGGTGTGGAAACTCTGGGTGGCGTTATGACCAAACTCATCCCCAGAAACACCACAATTCCTACCAAGAAGTCTGAGGTGTTCTCCACAGCGGTAGATGGGCAGACCAATGTTGAAATCCACGTTCTCCAAGGTGAGCGTGAGATGGCCAATGATAACAAGGACCTGGGTGTGTTCCGTCTAGACGGAATTCCTCCTGCTCCCCGTGGTGTACCTCAGATTGAGGTGACGTTTGATATCGACGCTAACGGTATCTTGAATGTGACTGCCAAGGATAAGGGCACTGGTAAGGAGCAGTCCATTAGCATCACTGGTGCGTCCACCCTATCTGATGACGAAGTGGATCGGATGGTGCGGGATGCAGAGGCAAACTCCACTGCTGATAAAGAGCGCCGTGAGAAGATCGATGTGAGGAACCAGGCCGATTCTCTAGTTTACCAAGCTGAGAAGCAGATGGGTGAACTGGGCGATAAGATTTCTGAGGATGATAAGTCCAAGGTGGAAACTGAGATTGCTGGCCTGAAGGATGCGATCGCATCTGATGATGCCGCTAAGATCAAGGCTGGCACTGAGTCCTTACAGCAGGCCTTGTTTGCACTCAGCAGCAATATGTACGGTGGTGCTGACGCAGCGGCTGCGGCAGCTGACCCAGGTGCTGCTGGCGGCGATGCTCCCAGCGGTGGTGGTGACGATGATGTCATCGATGCTGAATTCTCAGAAGAAAGTGACAAGTAAATCCTGTGATGAACCACGGCAGTTGACCTGACTTGGGACAGCTGCCGTGGCATAGCCGACAAACTTGCTCCGGCTAGCAAGGGGGTGGATGGTTTTTACCATTCACCTTTTTTTGTAACTATTGATACCTGAACTCTCAGCCCACTCTCCGTGAGTAAATTGACACATCCAATAATTAACAACGAATCCAATAGGTTACTGTCCTTGCTGAATGTGGATTCTAACGCCTGTTTTGTCTATTTTTCTCACACCTCAATGCAGCCACTAGCTAGTTCTTAGCTGGTGGCTTTTCTCTCATTAAGATTGTGTCGGCCTATGCCGAGGTTTAGCCAAGATATTGGGTTATTTAAGGCCAATTAACGAAACGATGCTTTGGCCAGTGAAATACTCGATGGCAATCAAAATTAAGAAACCCACCATGGCAGCTCGTCCATTGAGCTGCTCAGCATATTCGTTAAACCCTTTTTTGGGGCGTTCCAGCTTAGGACTCATGGAAGGCTTAATATCAGTCACGGTGTTAGGCGCTACGTCATACCTACTTATTCTCACTATCAAAGGGAGAGTTAGTCAATGAATTTTCCTGGGTAATATCGTTCTGTCTGATTGGTGACCCTACCTTGTTTGTGGGAGAGCTAAGCTAAGATCAGCGGCCAATTCTAGGACTATGACTCTGGCATTGGGCGCATTCAAACCCTTTCAGCTTGGAGGTGCCTGTGCAGATTGGAGTGCCTAAAGAAGTTAAAAACCTGGAGTTTCGAGTCGGCTTGAGTCCTGGCAGTGTCAGAGTGCTCACAGAACATGAACATCAAGTTATCGTCGAAGCTGATGCTGGAGTAGGAGCGGGATTTAGTAATACTGACTACGAGCAGGCAGGAGCCACCCTGGGTACAGCATCTGAGGCTTGGCAGCAGGCCATGGTGGTGAAGGTAAAGGAACCATTGCCCAAGGAATATGACTATTTACAAAAGGAACAGTTGCTCTTTACCTACTTACATTTGGCTGCTAGTCACGAACTGACGGAAGCATTAATACACAGTGGTGCGACAGCTATTGCCTATGAAACCGTCGAGAAAAATCATCAGCGTCCATTACTGACCCCGATGAGCATTATTGCGGGGCGATTATCAGTGCAGTTTGGAGCCAGATTTTTAGAAAAGCAGCAGGGCGGGCGTGGCGTATTGCTAGGCGGTATTCCAGGCGTGCGTCCAGGCCATGTGGTGGTGCTGGGAGGTGGTGTTGTGGGTACTGAAGCCACCAAAATGGCCTTGGGTCTTGGGGCTCAAGTGACGTTGATTGATATCAATCTAGATCGGCTCAATCAGTTAGAAGAGTTGTTTGGTTCGCGGGTGCAGCTGCTCTATAGCAACTCCGCCAATATTGAAATGGCTGTCTCCCAGGCTGATTTACTGATTGGTGCAGTTTTGGTGCCTGGCCGACGATCGCCCACACTCGTGTCGCGTACGCTGGTGGAGCAGATGCCTGAAGGGGCAGTGATTGTAGATGTAGCGGTTGATCAGGGGGGCTGTATTGAAACAGTACGACCCACATCCCATAGTGAGCCGGTGTATGTGGAGTCGGAAGTGTTGCATTACGGTGTGCCTAATATGCCAGGTGCTGTTCCCCGTACGGCAACGGAAGCATTGAATAATAGTACTCTCCCTTACGTGTTAACTCTGGCCAATATGGGGTTGGATGCGTTGGAAAAAGATGCGGCTCTGGCGGAAGGTCTGAATGTGGTAAATCACCAGCTAGTGCATCCAGCTGTGAAGGCGACGTTTCCAGATTTGTCTTAGTTCTGCAGGTTTAACATGGCTTGGCGAGTTTGCATTTGTAGCCAGCCTACTTGTTCGTGTTTATCGAGGCGGGCTACTGGGTTAAGGGATATGGCTTTGCCAATTCTGATATCGGCGGCTCGATAACGGACGATGGACTGAACATGGGTGAGGTCGTAGTGCTTTTCTAGATGGGGGCGTATAACGGGTGGGATGGTAATCGGTTCTAATTTCTCGGCTGTGGGTACAATCATCGTCGGTATGACCGGCACCTGGGCTACATAGGCCAGATGGGCGAAGCCTGATTGTAGCTGAGCCAGTGGGGCATCAAAGTCATTGGCAAAGATATAGTCTTCGCCTTCTGGAAAAATGCCGAGTAGTTTTCCCTGTCGTAAACGATGTAGCGCTTGCTTAATGGATGACGGTGTTGGGTAGCCTTCGGTTTTGACGGGGACCATGCCGGTTAGAGAGAGCACCTGGCTGGTAACGGGGATGTTTGTCATGTAATCGGCCACCATCCAGGCAATGTAGCGGGGTAGGGCGAAGGTAATGAGTAGGCCGTCGGTATCAGAGCGATGGTTGCAGACAATGATGGCCGCGCCACGCTGAGGAATATGGTTGATGCCGTGGGTTGCGATCGCAACTCCCCTCAATAAAAAAGGACGTAACAACCATCGCAGGCTATGGTAGACCGCTATTTGAACATCCATACCATCATCATTGAGAATAAGAGTGAACCTGACTTCATATAGGCTAACGCCTCCAGGGGGAAACCCCCATCAAAAACAAAAACGTCTATGACCCCTGATGAACTGAACAAGTTAGAGGATAATTTACGGTCTTCTGCGCTGAATATACGTATCATTGCGTTAAATACGCTAGCCAATAAATCTCCTGATATTGCTATGCCTATATTGCGGCGTTTATCAAAAGAAAGCTCTTTTTTGTTAAGACGTTTGGCAGTAATGGGGTTTGGTAATCATGCTCCAGATGACGCTGCATTGGCTAGTTTGCAGGAGTTAATGACTACAGAAACGGATGCTAATGTGCTGGCGGAGGTGGCTAATTCCCTCTATGAATTTGGGGATATATCCATACCGCTTTTAGCGCAGCTATTTGAGGCCAATGACAACTGGCTTTTGCGGCAGACTGTATTATCAATTTTGCAAGAAAGCAACCATCCTGATGTGTTGCTTGAGGTCTCGCTCAATGCATTAGATGATCCGACTCAAACCGTTAAAGAAACAGCGATTTTGTCTCTGCGGCAGGTGTTGATGTCGCCTCTGCAAGCTGAAGCGTTAGAAGCATTGACTGCGTTAGCCAATAGTCCAATTTGGCGCGATCGTTGGCGGTCGGCGACTGCCCTGACGGGGTGCGATCATCCCCGAGCCAAGCGGCTATTAATGCAATTGCAAAAAGATGAAAATCACTATGTAGTAGCGGCTGCATTAGATGCCTCGGTGGGTAGTGGTCTGTAGGCAACGCCCATAAAAACGCCCCGACAAATTATTCATCAAAATTCCCCATGCCCACACCACGCGAAATTTTAGAGGCCCTATTGCCTAGCCTGAAAATAGCCGCAGGCTATGCTCGAAAAATCCAGGCCAGCATAGCAGTTCATCCCGATAAGTTTGACTCGGAGAACTTTTTTGCAACGGCCCTAACCGATGCAGATCTTTCCATTCAAACCTTTATTGAGGTGACCTTGTTATCACTGTTTCCAGAGATTCGTTTCTATGGTGAAGAGTTTGAGAAAACCTATAACACCAAGTATTTCCGTTCAATTAAGCTAGGCCCTCAGGATGACTATTTAGTCACCCTTGATCCCATCGACGGCACTCGGTTCTATATGGATGGTCATCCGAATTATCAGATTATTCTGACTGTTCTCAATGCTGATGGTTTTGAAGCGGTTATAGCCTTGAGTCCAGCGCTTGATCGGTTTTACTACAGTCTACGGGGGCAGGGCACATTTTACGGCACGCTAGCCGATGACCTTGATAGCTGTCAGCCATTAAAAATAGGCATACCGAAGGATCAGGTTTTGCTGAGTTGGGCGCTGACGCACCTTGCGGATTCTTTACAGGGACAGTTTGAGGCGATTTGCGTTAAGACTGACTATTCCCGAGAGGTGGCGATTCCTAATACGAATGGTTTACTCACGGGCGACCTGACCGGGGCGATTTTAGCGGCAGGTAAGTTTATTGATGGGGGTGCACTGAGCTGGATGGCAAAGGAGATGGGCTATGTGGTGACCGATCATCAGGGCAATGCCTTACCTGAACTAAGTGCTTGTAAGGACTATCAGTGGCCTGGCGTGGTGGTGGGGGCATCGCCGGAGGTGCATGGAAAACTATTGAAGGCATTAGCCAGTTATGGGTAAGCGATTTGTTCTACCAAATCTGCTTCATGGTCAATGTTAAGGCAGGTAGCTCAGGGGCTCCGCTAACAATTGCAGGGTTCTCCATGGTGACGACGGCTTGATAGGGTCGATTAGCCAGACAAAACTCAACAAAACCCTGGTGGGTCATCCCTGGCAGTTGAATGGCGAGGGGGGTGGTGGAAGGCTTGATTTGCAGAGTATTCATGGGACCGTAGCCGTTCGGTATCCATAGGTTAGCGTATGGAAAAATTCTTAGACCATCCAGACATGCAAGATAAACGACTTAATCTCAGATGCTTTGCGTAATCCATCAAGTTTTCTTTGGGTATGGTAGAAGCACATTGCAGAGCTTGATATCTCCGCATGAAGTGATACGCCCGATGGAAATCTTTTAGGAGAACCAATTTCTGCACATGATGTGGAGCCAAGGGCGTTGGCGGAGAAGATTAAAGAGTGGGGATCTGCTCTCTAAGTCCCTCACCTCGGAAGAAAGAGATTGTGATGAGGACAAAGATACTACCTAATGTGGCTACAGCCAGGAAGGGATTGCTACGTATACATTCAGGTGCCAGTCAATGGGATGCATTCAAGACCAAGGATGGCTGTAGGGCAAAAAAAAGGATAGCCATTCGACTATCCAGCGTAATCTCGATTTAACTGGGGACATAATGAGCCTGGCGAATGCCAGGCCATAGACTTAAAAACCTAAATTTGCTTAGCTAGAAAGCCAGCTTCTGGGCTTAGATTGGAGGCACGCTAAGCAGTTAAGACTTTACACATAACCGACTATGACTTGCTAGTTGGGCATATCCAGTCCCTTAGATTTACGTAACTATAAGGTTCCCTATGAACATGGCCGATCTCGTGGCGAAATATGCGGAATCTGTCTGAGAGGGACGAATTTGCGACTTAATACTCACTCCCACTTACCCGTCCACCCAAACCTGCCAGCCTAGTAAAGTCACTGAGTCTGAAAAATATTTTGCACCATTTGCTTGTCGGAGGTAGCCGCAGCACGATCGAGCTCATCCACTTCGCTAGGGCTCAATCTCCATCCCATGGCACCAATATTCTGCTTTGCTTGGTCTAACGTTTTAGCCCCCGGAATTGGCGTTGTGCCTTTGCAGATACACCAATTAAGAGACGTTTGGGCCATAGTCTTGTCCCGCTCTGTAGCCACTTCTCGCAAACAGTCCAGCAACGGTTGAATGCCTGGCAGTAATTGCCGAAACAAAATACCCCGAAAACCTTTTGGTTTAGGCGTATTTTCCCCATATTTACCCGTCAGTAGTCCCAAACCAAGCGGGCTGTAGGCAATCATCTGGATGCCCAGTTCATCACAGAGTTCCTTTAACCCTAACTCGGTCACTGGATAGGTCGATAACAGCGAATACTGTACCTGTAAGGAGGTGATTGGAATGCCCCGTTCTGAAAAACGTTTATGCACCCAGCGCAGACGTTTGGGACCGTAGTTTGACAGTCCTACGCCTTTGACTAAACCTTGCTCATATAGATCTGCCAGACCATCTAAAAGGGGACCTTCTTGCCAGGGAAAGTAGTTGGCAGTGGGCCAGTGCATCTGGGCAATATCCAGACGACCCATACGTTCTTTGGAAGCTCGCCCGGCGTTGGCCATCATGCCTCGGGTTAATCGCCACGGATAAGCGGCTAGCTTGGTGGCTAAACAAATGTTCTCTTTATTTGGGCCTTCATAGACCTGGCTAAATTTCCCCAACAGTTTTTCACTTTGGCCATTGAGTTTACCCGTGCCATAGGAATCACCTGTATCAAATAGTGTGACGCCATTTTCTACGCAACAGTTGAATACCTGCTGCAGGTCAGCATCCATACTCTCGTTATAGCCCCAGAACAAGCGATTGCCCCAAGCCCAGGTGCCACAGCCCATTTCAGGTAGCGTAATTGTTGTGGTGGCAGCAGTGGCGGTCATGAATTAAGTGACTTTGGATGCGACATTAGTAACCTATCTGCTTGAAGTCAACCCTGGCAAGAGATTTTCATTATCCCTTGCGTGTTCTTTTACCTCGCTCACGTTGGGGCTTCTATGGATTTAATTCTAGGGTGCTACTTTTTATTCCTACTTTTTATCGCGATTCCCACCGACGTGCATACACCCCGTTCACTATTCACCACTCAACTCTCTTACACACTGCCTGTATTCATCTCAACTGGGAACTGCTACGTATGAACTGCCTATATATCAAGATCAAGCTGCTCGAAAACCGCCCTTAGAAAATCTGGGCTAGACTACGTCTAATAAATCGTTTTGATGGAGTTTAGCCTGTGCGACTTTCCTGGCTACTGGGTGGTGGAACAGCGTTGTTGATGGTCGGCCTAGGTCTGGGACAATATCATATTTTTTCAACGGTGAGATCAGTGGCAATGGAAACTGGGGATGCGATCGCACAAACCTCCCCAACAGTGCCAGACAGGGAGCAATCACATCAAGAAATCCTGACAGCGCTCACCGATGCCAGCGTGATTTACCTGGGTGAAACCCATACGGATAAAGCCGATCACGTGGCCCAGCTAGAAATCATCAAAGCGATGCATGGGGCCAATGGTGATATTGCCATTGGTCTGGAAATGTTTCAGCGTCCGTTCCAGTCAGTGTTAGATCAATACATTGCTGGTCAGATCACTGAGGCAGAACTGGTAGAGCAAAGCGAATATGAAACTCGCTGGGGATTTGACTGGGAGCTCTATGCCCCCATTATTCGCTACGCTCAGAGCAATCAGATTCCGTTGATTGCTCTGAATACTCCCAGGGAAATTACTCGTAAGGTTGCCAGGCAGGGTTTAGCTAGCCTAACGGGAGACGATTTAACCTACATTCCTCCCATTGATGACATTGACACCAGTGATGAAAACTATCAGGCGATGGTCGCCCAAGTATTTGGTCACCATGGCGGTCACGGCAACAGCGGCCCCAGCTTTGAAAATTTCTTTGCTGCCCAGGTGCTGTGGGATGAAACCATGGCTGAAACCATCGCTGATTACGTTACGACTGCTCCCGATACCCAAGTAATTGTGTTAGCGGGTGAAGGACATGTGGTCTTTGGTTTTGGTATTCCTAGCCGGGTGCAACGACGCCTGGGGGATGATCTGGTGGCCTATAGTGTGCTCCTGAACCCACCAGCGATAACTCCCGAGTTAGCAGATTTTTTCTGGATTTCAGAATCGACCGAATTTGAATCTACAGAATAATGTGTTCCTGGCCTATGGCTAAGGAGAACACCCTATTCAATAGGAATAAAATCAAATCCAATGCCAGATCGATTGCCCACTTGAATCTGCACAAGTTGAGCCGCTCGGTTGCGATCGCCTGAAGGTAAAAAATGCACCTCTCCGGTCGCGCCATCGGCGTAGAAGTCACCCTGATGCAATGTGTTGCGGAGGCCCTCACGACTGGGACTCTCTAACAGGGCTGCTCCCAGGGATGCGATCGCATCATAGGCCATGGCACTGCGCCAGCTAACATCGCCACCCCAAATTTGCCGTGCCTCTGTGACAAAATCAGAATTTGGGTCTGATAAGATATGCCAGGGTACTGCAACGACTAACCCTTCTGCATCCACACCACCCTCTTTTAATACTTGAGGATGGTATAGATCATCACCACCAATGAAAGGGATTTCCTGGTTGATCGCAGTCATAACTGCCAGGGAAGGCTCCAAGGTATCTGTGCTGGATGCCAGCATAATCACGTCGGCCCCTTGCTCTTTGGCCAATGCAATTTGTTGCTCTGCATTAAATGCTGTATCGGCGAGATCGTATTCTGTCATCACTTCACCACCGTCACTAAAGACTGAGGTGGCAAATTCACTTTTTAATGACAGACTATAGGCACTGTTGGAATCGTAGTAAAGAATAGCTTTCTCGGCGTTCAGGTCATCGATCATGTAGCGGGCAAGAGCTGCAGCTGCAAAACTATCGCTGGGCACTGTCCGAAAAATATAAGGACTAAAGCCGGAGAGTTCCACCGATGTACTAATGGCAGAGACCATCGGCAGTTTGCCCTGGTCATACACGGGGGCTGCTGCCAACGTCACGCCACTGCTGTAATGTCCTAAAACTCCTAAAACTTCTGACCGATTTACCAACTCAGCGGCTACAGATTTAGCAATACTGGGATCGTTATCATCATTGGCAATCAGGAGCTTAATGGGGGTGCCTTGGCCATCGCTCACCTGATTCATTACCTGTTGCGCATGACCAGCACCCCGCAAAATTTCTAAGCCGATTTCACTGGTGTTGCCAATGGGGGCAATCACAGCCAGTGTATGAGCGGTTTGGTTGCCAATGCGAGCATTGTTCAAATAGATAAAGGCCTCGGGATCGTTACGGTTTTCGTCGAGGGCCGCTTCTAAATTTGCGATCGCTTGTGCGTAATCTCCTTTTGCATAGGCTGCCATACCTTGCATTTTTAAGTCTGAGGCATTGGGTAGTAAGCTTTGTGTGCCCCCACTGAGTCTGTCTGATATTGAGGTTTTCGCAACCACTGATGTTGATTGTGTGTCGGCACTAGCCGTCTTCGCGGTTGGCTTGGTGCTGACGCTGGATGATTTTGGTGTCAGTACACCTGCAATGCTAAGGAAGAAGACCCCTAAGATGCCAAACGTAGTCAAGAATAATAAGATTTCAAACTTGTAATTTTTTATGGTGCGCATGGCTCAGACAAAAGCGTTTTAGGTTAATCGATTAGCAAAGATCAATGCAGCGTATTGACCCGAATTTTCTTCACAGAGTTTGCTGATTTGCTGAAGTCTTTGGAGCCAACACGTTTTTATCATGTTTTTATAGTGACTGCTCTTATAGCAGTTTGGTTCTCAATCATTCACATCACGTAATAAGTAGCCATAAGTAGACAGTAGTGTGCCCGGTTCCGATATAGGTGTCACCATGGCAGAATTTTGTGAGAGCCAGCATATAAAAGCCCCTGCTACAGTTATGCAGCAGGGGCTTTTATACCAAATCCGAACTCATTAAACCCGATTAAAAATAGGTAACCCTGTAGGAGCAATCCCTTGTGCGGTTCGGCTGAGCTCACCGTCGAAGCCATGCCCTGCAATATCGGGCGCTATCAGTCAGGATTTCGGATTAGAGATGGGCCGAAAAGCTAAACCCAAGACAAAAGTTCGTACCTACCCGATACACTTTGATAGGTCTATCTATCAAAGATAGA
Source organism: Adonisia turfae CCMR0081 (assembly GCF_011009555.1). Classification (GTDB taxonomy): domain Bacteria; phylum Cyanobacteriota; class Cyanobacteriia; order Phormidesmidales; family Phormidesmidaceae; genus Leptothoe; species Leptothoe turfae. The sequence continues at coordinate 5,504,542 of NZ_QXHD01000004.1, forward strand.
TAGACCTAGGCTGTAGGGACAAATCTTGGGGGAATAGGTCCTTTACTTGACGGATACCTTAGCGCCAGCTTCCTCAAGCTGCTTCTTAGCAGCTTCAGCGTCATCCTTGGAGACACCTTCTTTAATGGCTTTAGGCGCACCTTCAACGATAGCCTTAGCTTCCTTAAGACCCAGACCAGTGAGGGCACGAACAGCCTTAAGAACAGCAATCTTGTTGCCACCGAAGTCTTCGAGAACAACGTCAAATTCAGTCTTCTCTTCAGCTTCTTCACCGCCGCCACCACCAGCGCCGGGAGCCATCATCATCATGCCACCAGCAGGGGCAGCAGCACTTACATCAAAGGTCTCTTCGATTTGCTTAACAAGCTCAGACGCTTCCAATAGAGTGAGCGACTTAAGCTTTTCCAAAATTTCGTCAGTTGCAGCGGACATGGATTTCTCCTTGATTAATTACAAAACAGATAGAAACTAGAACAAAGCTGGGATTTACTCGCCGCCTTCGCCACTTTCTTTGTCGACATAGGCCTGAAGACCACGTGCAATAGACGACGGTACTTCTTTGACGCCCACTGCAACTTTGGTTGCCAGAGCGTTGATAGCACCTGCAATCTTCGCGTAAAGCTCTTCCTTGCTGGGTAGATCGGCTAGGGCTTCTGCTTCTGCACTTGTCAGAGCTTTGCCTTCTAGTACGCCACCACGCAGTTCAGTCTTTTTAGTGTCCTTCTGGAATTTCTTATATTCCTTGACGACACTACCGATGTCTTCTTTGGTTAACAACAGTGCAGTGGTGTCTTTCAATAACGCCTGCACTGGCTGCCAATTTTCGTCATCTTGAACCGCGATGCGGATCAGGGTGTTTTTAGCAATTTTACAAGTGCCACCCTTCTCACGAATACGGTTACGTAGATCGCTGATCTCGCCTACCGTCAGACCTTTGTAGTCAATAACAAAAATAGATTGAGTATCACTCAAGAGATCCTTGAGTTCGGCAACAATCTCTTTTTTGTTTTCTAGGGTTCTCCCCATTCGGATCTCACCTCCTTAATTGCGGGGATACAGTAGAAATATTGCTACTGCTCAACCTAAACTAAAATTCGAAATCAAAAGGGCCTTAGCTAATTGCCGAGGCCCAAAGATAAGTGCTACTTACACCCACTCTCTGCATCTCGGCAGGTTATTAAGCAAAATGCACCTGCTGTCTTCGAATGCTTATTTAGTTTTGGATGTTTTTAAGTAGCAATACCTCCAAAGCTTGTCACTGCTGATTCTCAACAGTAATTTTTTAATCTATGCAGCTGCATCCTCTAGTTGCAAGTCACGCAGTGCACTGATATCCATTTTAATGGCAGGTCCCATCGTAGCAGCTACTGACATTGTTCGCCAGTAACGACCCTTAGCACCTGAAGGACGATTACGATCAATCGTCTCTTGCAGAGCTTTTAGGTTCACCAGTAAGTCTTCAGCGCTAAAATCGGCCTTGCCAAACATCACGTGGACTATGCCAGATTTGTCCGCCCGGAACTCTAGTTTACCGGCCTTAAAGTCATTAATTGCCTGGGCCAAGTCAAAGGTCACAGATCCCCCCTTCGGCGATGGCATTAAACCACGGGGACCTAAAATACGACCCAGCTTAGCTACTTTGGGCATCATGTCGGGCGTGGCAATCAGGATGTCAAAGTCCATCATGCCCTTTTGGATCTCGTCGATTAATTCCTCAGACCCGGCCATGTCTGCGCCGTTATCGGTTGCTTCAGCCACCTTCTCGCCACGGGCAATGACAGCAACGCGAACGTTCTGACCAGTGCCTTTAGGCAAGGCCACAGTAGTACGTAATTGCTGATCGGTATATTTGGGATCAATACCCAAACGAATGTGAGCCTCAACAGTCTCGGTGAACTTTGCAGTGGCTGTTTCCTTCAGCAGCTGCATTGCTTCCAAGGGCTCATAAAATTTGTCCTGTATTTTTGCCTGCAGCTCTCTCAAGCGGCGCGACACCTTCTTTGTCATGTTTTTACTCCTAGGGGTCATAACGAAGTTAAACTTCTTCCCCAAACGTTGGTCAAATAGATAAAAAATGCATCTGTATGCTGACGTTAGTCAGAAACAGTAACTCCCATATTGCGAGCTGTGCCTTCAATGATGTTCATGGCTGCTTCAACGTCATTAGCGTTGAGGTCAGGCATTTTCATTTCAGCAATTTCTTGCAATTGGGCGCGAGTAATAGAGCCAACTTTTGTTTTGTTGGGCTCACCTGAACCCTTCTCAATCTTGGCCGCCTTTTTGATTAGCACGGAGGCTGGCGGTGTTTTGAGAATGAACGTAAAACTTCTGTCTTCAAATACAGAAATTTCAACCGGGACAATTAGTCCAGCTTTGTCAGAGGTCTTAGCGTTATATTCTTTGCAGAACGCCATAATGTTGACCCCGTGCTGACCCAAGGCGGGACCAATTGGCGGTGCAGGGTTCGCTTTTCCAGCTGGGATTGCCAGCTTAATAAGGGCAACTACCTTCTTCGCCATTGATTAACTCTCTTTTTGCACTTGGTTAAATTCCAGCTCAACGGGGGTATCGCGACCGAAAATCGATAACAATGCCTTAAGCTTGCTCCGTTCAGGGCTGACTTCAATGACTTCACCACTGAAGTCCTTAAACGGACCAGACAATACCAAGATCTTGTCGCCCTCAGCCATATCAACTTTGACTACAGGTGCCTGTTCTTGGGTCTGCTTAAAGATACGTTCGACTTCGGCTCTACTTAGAGGCATGGGTTTAACATGCCCTCGCCCACGTCCAGTGGCTCGGCGCTGCTCAGCACCGACAAAGTTAATGACATGGGGGGTGTTTTTAACCACCTGCCATACGTCATCCTCCAAAATCATGCGGATGAGGACGTACCCAGGAAAAACTTTTTCCTCAATATTCTGACGACTGCCGTCTTTACGCAGTTTGACCGCAGGAGTCTGCGGTATTTCAATCTGGAAAATGTACTGGTTAACGCCCAGGGTAATGGCCCGTTGCTCAAGGTTGAGCTTAACGCGCTTTTCGCACCCGGAGGCTACTTGTACCGCATACCAGCGAGACTGTGACTTTCTCGGTTCCTCAGGAACGCTAGAATCGTTACTGTCAGCTGTATAGTTTGGATCGTCAGAAGCGTAAGTCATTAGAACACCTGTCTAGAAGCCCAACCAAATAGTTTATCCACTAAGTAAATAAGTGTGGCAGACACACCCACCATTAAGATGACAGCTGCAGATTCACTAATCAGCTGCTGTCTGGAGGGCCAAACCACTTTGCTCAATTCTTCGCGAGTGCCTTTTACAAAAGACGCCGCGTCAAATGAGTCAGAGGAGTCGCTCGGCTGCTTTTCAACTACTTTCTTAGCGTCCTTTTTGACCACGTCATTAGCTTCCTTGTTTGCTACATCGAGTCAGATTGATCATGAATCAATCCAGAGATACCCAAGCAAAAATTCTACCTAAAGCTCACTGCTTGATAGAAAAAGAAAAAATCTCTTTCCTTTAAGCAACAAATCTAAATGCTTTAGGCAGAACTTATGCTAATCGCTCAGCGCGCCCTGGAGGACTCGAACCCCCGACATTCGGTTTTGGAGACCGACGTTCTACCAACTGAACTAAGGACGCACGACTCTTTGAACTTACCCCATTGTAAGGCTTAATCTGCGGGCTTTAGATGCCCTAAGACTATTTTTTGCCTGATTTGTCAATGGGACGATCAAAGCGCTGCTTCAAGCGAGTTGACTTACCAACGCGATCGCGAAGGTAGTACAACTTAGCACGACGCGCTTTACCTCTGCGTAGAACCTTAATATTGGCTACGCGAGGTGCATGAAGTAAGAAAACACGCTCCACACCTACACCTTGAAAGATGCGACGTACGGTGATCGTCTCGTTGATGCCACCATTGCGCATAGCAATGACGGTACCTTCGTAGGGCTGCACACGTTCCTTACCACCTTCTACAATTCGGACACCGACCCGAACTGTATCCCCAACATAGATTTTGGGGATGTCTTCTTTGATATGTTCCGCTTCTATTGAGCGGATAATCTCCTCAGCGTTCATAAGCCCTGAAAAGCGCACGGTCTTTAATAGTAGGCCAACATGGTCACAAATACCAAGGGTTTTTGGAGGGAATTTCAAGAAGGTGACTGCTGCCTGTCTGTTCAATGGGGAATGGTCAATGGGGAATGGGGTAAGAATCCTGCATACTATATATGGTGTGAGCTAGATAATGCTCAAGTGCCGCACGTTTAACCCATTGCAAACCTCAATCACCCACTATGAATGTTTTAGGTAATTTACTGTCGCGGGCCTTAGCTGCACCAGTTATGGTAGGTCCGCGTAAGCATCAGGGGATTGAGTTAAAGTCTGCGCCTGAGAGGGAGACGATGCGCCAGGCCGGACGGATTGTGGCAACGGTGCTGAGGGAAATTGCCGATCAGGTGCAGCCTGGAATGACCACAGCAGATCTAGATGACCTCGCAGAGCACCGTATTTGTGAAATGGGTGCAACGCCTAGTTTTAAGGGGTATCACGGATTCCCAGGATCTATCTGTGCCAGTATCAACGATGAAGTTGTCCATGGCATCCCTCGTAAGCGCAAGGTCATTAAGTCTGGCGATTTACTTAAAGTAGATACTGGAGCCTACTTTGAAGGTTTTCATGGTGACTCCTGTATCACGATTGCTGTCGGCAAAGTGAATGGCAAAGCCCAGGATCTGATGCAAGCAGCTGAGTCTGCATTGTATGCAGGCATTGCCCAGGCGTTACCAGGGAAAACCCTGCTCGATATTGCTGGAGCGATTGAAGATAGTATTCATGCCAGTGGCTATACCGTGGTTGAGGAATTTACCGGCCATGGTGTAGGCCGAAACCTGCATGAGCCCCCATCCGTATTTAATTTTCGGACTAAAGAATTACCCAATGTCACGCTCAAGCCGGGTATGGCCTTGGCGATTGAGCCAATTGTGAATGAAGGCTCTAAGGTGACCCGCACTCTGCGGGATCGATGGACGGTAGTGACCTGCGATCGCAAACTTTCTGCCCAATTTGAACACACAGTGCTCATCACCGAAGACGGCCAAGAAATTCTGACCGACCGGTCTAAGGTCTAACGGGTTTTGAGTTGATGGTCCACTAAGCCATTCAACCTAATGATTTCTCAGTTCGCTAACTAAGAACCAAGCACTAAGAACTATTTTTTCAACTGGGCAAGGTCCACACAAGCATCCTCGTCATAGTCCACTTCGATATCGATGGTGTAGGCCTGCTGGGAGGATTCCTCGGGAAAATCAGTGTAGTCTTTGGCCTTTTCTAAGGCAATTTCGTTAAGAAACCCATAGCCAGAGCTGCGTAGTAAAGCGGGCTCGGTTGCGATCGCGCCATCGGCATCCACAACGACACCTACTAATCCTTTTGCTGGTATGGGGGTCAGACAGCTCAGAAAGCGTCGACCCTCATCAGCTATCAACGGATAACTAATTTCTACAGCCTTTTCCAAACCTTGAGCTTCGGATACGTTTAAGCCTTGTTCTTCAGTTAGGTTAACTAGCCATTTTTGCTTAGTTTCTTCGGTTTCAGGATCTGTCGTGCGCAGCACGCTATGCCGTAAACGTGTCAGGAAGTCTCGTAACAGATTCGGTACTTCTGCCTGTGCACCATCTTTAAGTGCGACTAGAGTGGGTGGTTCTTGAACTGTGGGAGTATTATCGGCTGTGTCATCACTGCCCCCGCTGTTGGGAGGATTGCTAGGGGGAGATAGAATCGCAATTTCATTGCCAGTATTCCGGTTGTCTGTTTGGTTTTGGGAGGTGCTGCCTCTTCGATTATTTCCATTGTTGGTACTGGCCCGACGACGGTTATCGGAATTGCTACGGCCAGTTGTAGAACCGGTTCCATCCGTTTGACCATTCCGCGTTTGACGGGTTTGAGCTGGCTGCTGACTGGCTGTTGTGTGCCCCCCCGCTGATGCCGGTTGACGAACGGCTGTGGCTACACCAGCTGCAGGACGAGGGGCAGGTCTGGTAGCGCTAGGAGCTACCAGACCTGCCTTGGGAAGGATCCGGGTGACCGTGATGCTTTCGCCTTCTGGATCGGGGGCAGGCACTACAGAATCAGATGAACCACCTGCTATTGGAACCATTAACAGCCCTGCATGTAGACCCGCAGCCAGCAAAAAAATTGGATTAAAAAGCAACTTCAAAAAATTCATGGCAATGCAGGGAATAACTAAAACGAAAGCCAACCTAGATATAGGTTAAACAATAGGCCTGGGGTTTCTGAAATGAACTATTCCAAATATCTAACTGCTCCCATAGAGTCAGTTTAGAAAAATAGTCTAGCCTAAACGTCTAACTCTGCCGTGGATCGTTAGGCCAGACAAACACTAAGGTTGTTCCCTTCAAATCAATGAGAGAGATGTAATTAACGGGTTGTTCATCAGCTGAATAAACACCATAAAAAGGATGACCACCGTATAGACCTTCCTCGACCTGGCTCATGCCTGCACTGATGAGAGCCTGTCCCAATCCTTCTCGGCTGACAAGATCAATATTTCTAGCAATCTGCTTGAAGGATACTTGAGGCAGGGGTAAATACGTGCCGTTTACGATACTTTCTGTGGTGAAGAATGCGGCGGGCTCAACAACATTTTCCACAGCTTTACTGCGGAATCTGAGGTCGATTGGATCCGTTGGATCAATGGTTAACCATTCACTGGTGATGTCAAAATTGTTGGTTCCGTTGTTGGGGTCAGTCCCTAGAAACTGACTTAGACTGCTATTGAGAGACGATTGTTGAGCAGGATCAAACCCAAATGATGGCTCCTCTTCTTCAAACTCTGCAAATTCCTCGTCGAATTCTTCCTCAAACTCTTCCTCTTCAATAATTTCTTCTAGTTGCTCAGGTACCTCGGTGAGTACGGGGGGAGCTACAACGGGGGCCGGTGGTGCTTCAGGAGTCGGTGCTTGAGGCTCTTCTGGTGGAGGTGGTGCAGGTTCTGCTGGAGCTAAGATATCACTGAGGCTGACAGCTTCGATGGTGACTTCCTCTTCAGGTTCTGTCTCTACAACGTCTCCTATTTTGGGTGCTGATAAATCAACAGCTGGGAGCACCAGTAAAATAACGTGTGCTCCCAATGCTATCCACACAACTGGGCGTTTCAGAAAACTGACTCCGTAGGTTGAAAGTTGTATCGTGACATAGGGGAGCGCTCGAATAAATAACATTGGTTGCATGGCAAGACTTTTGGCCATAGAGACCAAATTCTTGCGAGATTCGGAGGGAGCAACACTAACCATGTTCTGGAAAATTAGGGAGCGAATACTCAGGAAACCTTGGAGGAGCGAACATTCCCCCAAGGCAAAAATGGTTGATGCACACTGAGCGTGTGAAAGTTGCAAAGGACCTGCCACAGGGGAGAATACACCCTATGGCAGGAATCAAAAACTCACTAATGACTGAGACTAGTTGAAGATAGTATTTGCTTCAGCGTCGTAAGCTTCGAGAGTGGCGTCAGTTGCTGCGTCGGGTAAGGGGACGTAACCTACATCTAGGATGAGCTCACCAGCGTCGGCCTGCTCAATATAGAACTGTACGAAGTCAGCAACACCACTATCAGCATCAGTCAATGCCGCAGCATTGACGTAGATGAAAATAGGACGACCAAGTGGCTGGTAGATATCCGCCTCAACGTTCTCTACAGTGGGCTCAACATACTCGCCAAGCTCTTCGTTTAAGATGCTCACTGACTGCAGAATGTCTGAATTCTCTGCGAAGTAAGCCAAGCCGAAGTAACCAATGGCATATTTGTCACCAGCGACACCACGTACCAGGATGTTGTCGTCTTCACTAGCAGTGTAGTCAGCACGGCTAACACCACCATCACCATTGACTTCATCGGTAAAGTAGTCAAAAGTACCAGAATCAGTACCAGGACCGAATAGACTAATTTCTTCATCAGGCCAGGAAGGATCAATCTGATTCCAACGAGTAATAGTGCCTTCAGCAGGGGCGTCCCACATAGTGTTTAACTGGGCAACAGTCATCTCAGTTGCCCAATCATTTTCCGGGTTGATAACAACTGTCAGAGCATCATAGGCAACGGGGACCGCGATGTACTCAATGCCATTAGCAGCGCAAAGCTCTTTCTCTGTATCTTTGATAGGCCGAGATGCGTTAGAGATAGCAGTCTCACCAGCACAGAATTTCTTGAAGCCACCGCCAGTACCGGAAACACCAATAGTGATAGATGCAGGATTACCAGCGAGGGCGTACTCTTCAGCCATCGCTTCTGTGATGGGAAAAACAGTACTGGAACCATCGATAGCAATATTCTGAGCAACTGCAGATGTCGCAGTGACAGCACTAGCAGCAACAACTGTAGCTACAGTGCCAAAAAACTTAGCGAACTTAACCATAACAACACACTCCGTGGCTATTTGTTCAGGCCACGAAAAAATGTAGCTATACAAAATTAAGGCTCGCTAATTGGTTTATTAAGACACAATTTCCATTTGTTTAAGACAAGGTAAACACTAAAGATAAGCTTAATGTGGAGAAAATGGCCTATCTTTTAGAGGGAATTCTGAGAAAATGTTGGACGAATATTTTGTCAATTGAATTTGAACTTAATTCTAGAGTAAAAAGCTGTATCCAACATTACTTTTGGGTGAAATATTAGAGAAACTCATAAACTAAGCTGGATAGTTCTGTTGATGTTTGAATCGGTGCCTATGTTCCAAGCACATCAAAAAATGTTCGGTCAAATGAACGTCCGGATTGTAAAATTCTGGTTGCCTTAGATGGGTAGCAAAAATCTTTATCTGTTGGCGATTGTTACCGAATCTATGTGACTGAATCTAACTTAGGGGCGTCACTCTAATAAAAAGCAAACCTATGCCCTTGAAAGTCTCTAAACTTTTCCTTCAAAATATTTGTACCAAACAGCATTGCCGATGACGGTGAGGAGCAGAATGCTGCCTCCACCTAGTAACGCCAGGGTAGGGTTATAGCCACCACGCATGAGAGTCTCCATCCATCCATTTGTGGTGGCAGAGGGTGAGACCCGATTGGCTAAAAATGGAGTGAGGTAAATCAGAGCACCCCCGCTAAGGAGCCAACCCACCATAGATGTGAGTAGAAAAACAGTTTTGCCTCTAGTTTGGGTGCTCATAGAAAATCTCTTTAAAAAATATTAAGTGGCTAAAGGAGTGCCGCTCAAACATGCACCAGATAAGGTGGCACCATCAAAATTGGTATTGTCCACACAGGCACATAACAGATTAGCTTGGGTGAAATTAGCTCCTCTTGCAACAGCACCGCTAAGATTGGCTTCTTCCAAGTCAGCGCCTGATAAATCTGCTCCAGCTAGATTTGCATTGCTTAAATCAGCATTGCGTAAAATACAGCTTGCTAAGTTTGCGCCTCGTAAGTCAGCTCCTCGTAGATCAACTGCCGTTAGGTTGAGATTACTCAAAATGGCCCCCGCTAAAAAAGCACCAGCAAAGCTGGCATTTGTTGTCTCTGCTTCCAGTAAGACTGCCCCACGCAGGTCGGCATTTCGCAGATCGGCTGCCACCAGGTTGGCACCCATTAAGTCAGCCCCACGTAAATTGGCACGAAGGTCTGATTCTTTGAGCATTGTGCCGCTGAGGTTAGCTCCTTGCAAATTGGCTTGGGCTAATTTTGCGCCGCTAAGCTCTATTCCTGCCAAATCTGCACCCATCAGCTTTTTTTTCTGTCCTTGCAGAATAGCCTCAATTTCTGATGGGGTCATGAAGTAACCTCCTTAGATATTGCTGGGTGTTTCTTTTCAGTGGCTGGGGGTTTCAAGTCCTCAAGCCAAACGGTGGGTTGTTGGCTTGGGCGTTCCGGCAGCTGTAACATGCCGATTTCTGCTAAGCGGACGACGGTGCTCAACGACTCGACCAACTTCGGATCAAAGCGTCGATCGCTATGGTTTTCGCAGGCCGTTAAGGCATCTCCCAATGACATGGCAGCCCTATCGCCTCTAGCCTCGGTTAACTCTTGAAAATATGAGACTAGACCCAAAATTCGTGACTCAATGGGAATTTCTTCAGCTTTTAAACCATCGGGCGTGCCGCTACCATCCCAATACTCCAATTGATGAGTGACAATGCGACTGATGGGGGCCAATTCAGGCATGGAGGACAGGAGCTGGCCGCCTAGAGCAGCGCGATCGCGCCAGAACACCAAACTGGCTTTATCTAGCTGAGCCGCAGTTTGTTTAAAAATTTCCTTGGGGGCTTCGGCAAGGCCAATGCGGAATAGTAACCCAGCTAACCGTAAGCGGCGAAGTTGCAACGTAGGTAAGTCGAGCAACTGGCCTAGAGTCTCGGCTAGGGCTGAAACCTGGAGTGATGCGGTAGGGTTAGCTACATCCCGCTCGTCAATTTTTTGAACCATTCGCAAAAAAGCCTGGAGCTTATTGGCGGCCAAGTTGCGATTAAGTTTAGACGCTTGCCCCTCTAACTCCCAGAGTTCACGGGTTTGGCGACTGACGGTGACTAGCTGTTGCTGACTACTCTGTAGATAATTAACAATGCGTGCAACCACGCCACTTAGGTCCGTGGAGGTATCGGATGGATTATTGCTAAGTCTGTTGTAGTGGTCCATCAGCTGATCAGCGAGGGCAGGCGAGTAGGGCTGCATTCGCTCGATCAATATTTTGGCTGCGGCTTCTACAGGGCCACGGTCAAAGGTCCACAGACCGTAGAACTTACGCTCAGCATCTGTAGTGGGTATGCTGTCGCTACGGTACTCGTCGTCAGACAGCTCATGACATAGAACCATGGAGGCATACCCCGGTGCCAAAATAATCAGGTTCCATTCTTTGGTCAGGCTGTCATCCTTCTGTAAGTTCACCATGTCCACATTGTCGAGTTGACTGGTGGCATGGTCACCAAAACCACTATCTGGGACAGCTGCGATCGCAACTTGCTGAGAGCAATGAGCAATATCTCTGTAGCGCTCGGCTTCCTGTAGATACCATTTCCCCTGTTGGAAAGTCACCAGCACGAGTGGTTGATCATTTTCTGAATGTTCCAGAATATGATCTTCTAGGGCATGACAAAGGGCCACCAGCGTATTTTTGAAATAAACCCCATAACTGGATGGCATTTGCCCTTCAGGCAAAATGGTTTTGAGTTGATTAAGGGTCGCCTCAGAGTTCATAGAAAGACTCTTAGTGAATCAAGTCAGCGTCTGCTCCCAGAATAAAGAGCTAGCGCTATTAGCTCCGAACTCCTATCAGATGGAGCTTATCCAAAAAGTATCTAAATCTATTACCCATGATTTCATACTTTGATGAAAAGCGTGGCAAGTCTGATACAAGTTGTACCCGTTATGCAGGAAAGGGTGTGCTCTGGGGGTGGTGATGTGGGGTAAGCGCCGTTGCACGCGCTTAGAAAATTGCTTTTTTTGTTATGAAAATTTTAACCCAAGCGCTGGTTTGAAAACGGGCTGGGGTGATTGTTGGGTAATGCTTTAAAGGGGCAATATTGATCGTTTTTGTGATGAAACGATACAAAATAGGTGGCTGAAATAAGTGAAAGTACTTACCTTGTATAAAGGTTCAACTAGTTACGATTAGTGGACCTTACTAAAATCGAGTGAAAGCCTATGATTACGATAACCCAAGAACAGACTTGTTCCGTATGCGGCGTGAAGGTTGTGGATGACGTTGTGCAATTTTCCAATGGCTCCACCGGTACCCGTGCCCGTCTCTATGCCAGGGTCTGCCAGTATGCTAAGAAGCCTGAATGTATCAATCAAGATAAGGAGCTAATTGGTGAAGTTCTGCAGGAGGATGGCTTTATGGAAGCCCCCAATATTAATTTTGGCGGCTAACCCAATCGCTCTGCTACCTGTTTAAGCCGCTTTAACTGGGCTGCCATATCCTGCTTAGTCCAGTTAGCGGCAAATTGATTGAACCCAAATGCCACTAATGGGTTAGGAATTTCAAATTCGAATCTATTGAGCAGGCGAGTTCCTGATGCTTCTGGTACACATTCCCAGCGGTCTTTGCCTGTGAAGAACCCTGTAAATGCCCACACCACCAAGCCGGGACGACGCTCCACCACTGTGCTGATTAAGCTGGGCTGTAAAAGGGGCACTTGAATGATAAATCGAGTCTGGCTGTTAAGCTCTGTACTCCAGGTTTCACCCATGGGTTCACACCGGAGGGCGGGGTTAAGCCATTGATGCATGAGGGTGCGATCGCAAATACAGCGTTCAACCGTTGTAGCGTTGGCATGGATAAAAATTGACTGCTCAAAAACACCCATATAAAGCAAAAAATGATCGGTAGAGGATAAGCACTACCGATCATTCTGACCTATTTTTTCTTACTTATTTTTTATGGGGAACAGGCAACCCTAATGGTGGTGATGGGCGTGATGGTGTTCTTGGCTGTGGCCCTGGTCACCACCATGGTGACCATTATGATGATGTTCGTCGTGGTGGTGACCATGGTGATGATGATGCCCGTTATGAGCACTGTCATGGTGGTGCCCTGAAAAATCCTCCGCAAGCAGGGCTCGTTGACTTGGATGGACAACGGTGCCTTGCTCGCCTATCAGATCTGTAATTAACCCGTCAACCCAGCCAGCGGCCATAGCGGCAAAGTCATCATTGTCGTTGACACAGGGCATTTGGACATAGGTGACATCAGGTCGCTTGCGACGTAGATGGCTGATAATGTGCTCTACATCCAATAGGGTTTCATGGTTTTCGGTGACAAAGCCAATGGGCATGAAGACGACTGCTGTAGCACCCAGATCCATCAGGTTTTGGGCTGCTAGGGTCACATTTGGCTGGGTCCACTCAATCATGGGGGTATCGTGATTGAGCCAACCGATGGAAATCAGCGGATAGTTATAGATCAGTCGTTCCCTGACTGCATCGTAGAGCAGCTGGCTCTCTGTAATGCCAGAGGTAAATCCCTTAGCTTTGTGGGGGCAGCCATGGTTCATCAGCACGATGCCGGTTTGGGATGGTAGGTGAGCAACGGCCAGATGCTGCTGAATTTTGTTCGTTACCTGGCGGGCGAGCAACTCAATATAGTCTGGTTGGTTGTAAAAGGACGGCATGTAGCGGGTACTTTTCAGCCAATGGTTGTCCTCACCTGTAAAAGTCTGCGCTAAGGCCTTGTTCACCTGTTCTACGGCAATGCCGCTGGTAAAAATGGAATCCACCACTAGCAAGGGATAAATCAAAAGCTTGGTAAATCCCTGGGACTGAATTTCTGCCAAGACCTGTTGGGGTAAATATGGAGCGCAAAAGTTAAATGCTTTAAAGACGCTAACGCGCTTTCCCCACTTGGCTTGTAAGTGACGTTCAATGCCCTCACGCTGACGCTCAAAAATTGAATTGTGGGGTGAAATAAAGTGATCGTGCTGATGGTCCCATTCGTGGCGATCAAACAAGGCTAACAGTTTAGCGAGTGGGGGATAAATCCAAGTGGGGACGGGGGCAAATTTTGCTGTTAATAGGTTGAGGGCTTGTTCGTTGTAGTTGGCAAAGTCTTCGTAACTTTCTACTTCGCCATATCCCATGAGCAATACTGCTACGCGATCGTCAGTGGTGCTTTGGTCTGGGGTAGATAAAAGTGTGCGTGGAATCGCAACCATAAAAAGTGAGCCTCGAAGGTGAGTTAGCCGTCCACTGGACGACCTTACGGTAACGCACCTGAATATCAGACCCTGCACCCATTGTAAGAATTTAAGACTCCTGAGATGAATTGATACGTAGCTATTGCTATCTGTTAAGTCTTACGTTGTTGTGTGCCATGGTTGTCAGCGATGTTAGCGTTTACCACTTCGCTTTAGCCTGGTTCAATCGCACCGTTAATCACTCCATAGCCGTCTACGTTCAGACCCCTTGAGTCGCTGGTGGGTATCCCGTAGCAGTGTGGGGATATCTAACTGTTCTGGGCAACGGGGTAAGCAGTCGCCGCAGTCGGTGCAGCGATTACCTTTACGTCCCGGAAACCAGTGGCCTGCTCGTTCAAACATGCCGTAGCGGTATTTCCCAAAGTTCGTCATATCGTAGGCGATGGCCAGATTTCTAAGTCTGAGCACTTCCGGAATGTTGATGGCTTCTGGGCAGGGCAAACATTCATAACACTGTTTGCATTGCTCAGTACCCAGATTTACCTGGGTTTGGGCCAGGTGCTCTAAGCGAGTGCACTCTTGATGGGTGAGGGGGGTTGTGTTGTCAGCTACTTGCAAGGGCCAGTCAAGCTCGGTGGGCACAGCTGGGCCTACGCTTAGGGTGGTGATACGCGGATCACTTAGCAGCCAGCGATAGGTGAGCAACAGTGGGTCAAATGGCTGACACAACTGCTTGAGTTTGTCTGATGGGGTGTAGAGTTGGCCACCTTTGTCGGCTGGGGAAATGATGAAAATACCCAGGTCTCGTTGATGGGCTAGCTCAATGGCGGCGGCGTTGCGCTGATTAAAGAAGTAGTAGTGCAGGTTAATAAAGCTGATGATGGGAAGTGAGATCGCACCCATCACCACATCTAATGAGCCATGACTAGAGGCCCCCACATGACGTACTCGACCGTCAGCCATTACCTGGGTTAACCCTGGTAACATCGACTCCACCTGCTGTAGATGCTCCAGTGTATTCACCCCGTGTACAGCCAGGCAGTCAACGTAGTCGGTTGCCAAGCGTTCTAGCGACTCATCCACGAGCCGTTCCACCTCGCTACCTGGCAGCAATTTGGTAGTTAAGATGAGCTCAGACCGATTCAAGCTGCTAAGGGCCTGACCAATGTAGTATTCGCTTTGACCATATCCCCGGGCAGTTTCAATGTGGTTAATTCCCAGATCGACTGCAGCCGCCAAAACCTGGTGTAAAGACTCTGCATTGTCTAGACAGCGCATAGTGCCTAGGGAAAATACAGATAGATTTAATTCGGTTTTACCAAAGCGTCGATAGTGCATGGGGCAGCATAGGCTTTAACCCAATAATTATCAGACCTATTGGTTAGACGAGCGCCCCTTCTGAGCAAAATCTGATGGGCTTAGGTTTGAAACAAAATCTCGGAATGCTTCCTTCTCAGCTTCATCAGCTTCACGGTCCACTGGAATTGAAGCGTCAGCAATCACCTCTTCCATCACCCAGATAGGCGCTCCCATCCGCAGGGCAATGGAAATAGCATCGCTAGGGCGAGAGTCAAGCTCTTTGGTGACCTCCCCTTGTTTGAGGGTCATCGTGGCATAGAACGTATTGTCCTTTAATGAATGAATCACCACACGATCTAGCGCCAGTTCCCAGTCATCTAGCAAATTGGCAAATAAATCATGGGTCATAGGACGCACAGATTCTTCGTTTTCCAAAGCGACTATAATTGCGCGGGCCTGCTCATTAGAAATAAAAATAGGCAGTGCTCGTCGTTCGGATGCGTCACGCAGCAAAATCACAGGGTTTCGCGAAACCGCATCCAGTGCAATGCCAGCAACTTTCATTTCGATCATGGATATTAATCCTCTTGGCTCCGCAGGAATCTAACCCAATAACTAGAATGTAACACTTGAAAATTATCTAAACTGTGTCAAACTGTCTGGGACATATGACGGTTGGGGCTTAAAAGGTGTTGTTAGAGAACGTCTTGGCTAATGGGTTGGTAAGTAATATTCCATTTCTAAGCTAAAAGAGTCCTTTCAGCTTGTTGGCCCATGAATAAAAATCTTTATTTAGAGTCTAAAAATCTTTATCTAGGCAACCGATTCTGTAACGTCTACACATATGCCATAAGGCTATAATGCCGCGATAATTTCACCTTTGCCAACTGGCTAATAGTGCTTCGTACACCCACTCTGTCACTAACATCATCATAAGAATGTGTTTACCGGACTAATTCAAGCTTTAGGAAAGCTTCAAACCCTAGACAATGATCGCTTACAGATTAGTGGTCTTGATGTTTCTAGCCCTATCATGGCGGATATTTCCCTGGGGGATAGTATCGCCGTAGACGGTGTTTGTCTGACGGTTGCGACTATTTTGCCAAAAGGGTTTGTGGTGACCGCATCTCCTGAAACGTTAGAACGATCAACCTTGGGGCATATTCCCCCGGAGCGACCTGTCAATCTGGAATCTTCCCTACGGGTAGGGTCCAAAATTGGTGGCCATTTTGTAACTGGTCACGTTGATGGTCAGGGGTATGTCGGTGAAATTATTAAAACTGATAGTGCTTGGGAAATCAGCTTTACGGTTCCCAGAAGTCAAGTGGCACGCTACATAGTCCCCAAAGGCAGCATTGGTGTTAACGGCATTAGCCTAACGGTTGCAGACTGTAGCGCATCGGGTGATTGGTTTAAGGTGGCTGTCATTCCAGTTACCTACGATGAAACGAATTTGCAATATCTACAGCCTAATGATGCCGTCAATTTAGAAGGCGATATCCTCGGTAAATATGTGGAGCGATTTACCCAGCCAGCGAGCACAGTTGGCCAGTCAGATATTTCTCTCGATTTCTTAGTTGAACATGGCTATGGGTAAGAACCCTGGTTTATATGAGTTTTTGGCTAATAAATTGTAGCTCGCTGAAAACAATCGGTGTTCTCTTAAGTTAAGGGCAATAAAGCGTATCTTTGGTTGCTCGTCCAGTCACCGGATTGACGCCTGTAGCAACTTCACAGAGCATGTCGTTTGTTTTGACATCCAGATCGACATCTGTAAAGTCTGCACCTTCTATGTTTGCTTTACGAAAATCAGTGCTAAACGCGTAAGCACCCTCAAAAATTGCGTTTTTAAGATTAGCTCTAATAAACCGGGCTCCATCCAGAGTAGCGCCACTCATATCGGCACTTTCTAGGTTTGCTTTGGTTAGGTTGGTGTCAAATAGGCGCACACCGCGCAAGTCTGTATTGCTCAGGTCTGCTTCTGCCATATCGGTGCTGGTGTAGTTATTACCACGTAAATCTTGGCCAGCAAAACTTTGCTGCCGCAGACTTTGCCGATCATAGTTTTTTGCTTGGGCTGTATTGGGCCAGCTTAAACACATTACACCTACCAACAGACAGCTCAGCAGCCAGCGTTTCCAACAAACAGAGCTCAAGTACCTCATAACTTAGCGATCGCAACATTACTAACCATGCATTTTAAAGCCGTTTAAGCACCTGTGACTATGGCTTAGCCATTTTACAGATAGCCCTCCAAACATAAAAAGCCTCTGCTCAAAGGCAGAGGCTTTTTATAAACGATTTTTAGACTAAGGCCTAGTCTAGATCGTTCATGCCCAGTACTGCTTCGTTTTCACGGTCAATACCCTTCTCGAAACCACCAGCAGCAGCACGAGCGCGGCCCGCATGCCATAGGTGACCAACCAAGAAGAAAAAGCCCAGAACGAAGTGAGACGTAGACAGCCACTGACGGGGATTCACAAAGTTAACAGAGTTAATCTCAGTGATAACGCCACCTACAGAGTTGATGGAAGCGTTAGGTGCGTGAGTCATGTACTCAGCAGCACGACGTACCTGCCAAGGCTGAATATCATTCTTAAGCTTATCTAGGTCAAGACCATTAGTACCACGAAGGGGAGATAGCCAAGGACCATCAAAGTCCCAGAAACGCATAGTCTCACCACCGAAGATGATCTCACCAGTAGGAGAGCGCATCAGGTACTTACCAAGACCAGTAGGACCTTGAGCAGAACCAATGTTGGCACCCATACGCTGGTCACGAACCAAGAAGGTCATTGCCTGCGCCTGAGAGGACTCAGCATTAGTAGGACCGTAGAACTCACTGGGGTAAGCGGTGTTGTTGAACCACACATAGCAGGAAGCGATAAAGCCCATCATGGACAATGCGCCCAAGCTATAGGAAAGGTAAGCTTCACCAGACCAGATAAAGGCACGACGTACCCAGCCGAAAGGCTTGGTTAAGATATGCCAGATACCACCGGAGATGCAGATTAGACCAATCCAGATGTGGCCACCGATGATGTCTTCCATGCTGTTAACGCCGACAATCCAGCCGTTACCACCGAAGGGAGCGCCAACCAAGTAGCCCCAGATAACAGCAGGGTCAAGGGTGGGGTTAGTGATAACACGAACGTCACCACCACCAGGAGCCCACGTGTCGTAGACACCGCCAAACAGAGTGGCTTTGAATACGAGCAACAGAGCACCACAGCCTAGAAGAATCAGGTGATAACCAATGATATTGGTCATCTGATTCTTATCCTTCCAGTCTTGTTGGAAGAAGTTGGAGTACTCCTCAAGCGTCTCAGGGCCGCGAACGGCGTGATAAACACCGCCTAGACCTAGAACTGCAGAAGAAATCAGGTGAAGTACACCAATGACAAAGTAGGGAAATGTATCAACAATTTCACCACCAGGACCTACACCCCAGCCAAGGGTGGCCATGTGAGGCAGTAGGATGAAGCCCTGCTCATAAAGGGGCTTCTCGGGCACAAAGTGAGATACCTCAAATAGAGTCATCGCACCGGCCCAAAGGACGATAAGACCAGCGTGGGCAACATGGGCACCCAGGAGCTTACCGGAAAGATCAATCAGACGAGCGTTACCAGACCACCAGGCAAAACCTGTGGATTGCTGGTCACGACCCGAAATGTAATTACTAGAGAGCGTTACCACGTGGCAGTACCTCTTCGGGGAATACAAACTTCTCGTGGGGCTGGTCCTGAGGAGCCATCCACGCACGAATACCTTCGTTAAGCAAGATGT
>NZ_QXHD01000004.1:5523287-5545862 GCF_011009555.1 Adonisia turfae CCMR0081
TCTGTTGATATTTCTGAAGTGTATTATTCATGAGTCCATATTGTTTGTAGCGAAAACAAACTGGCAAAGAAATTTGCACTTGATGTAGCGCTATATAATTATATAACTATGTAGCGAAGTATTTAACAAAATAAATGGAAAAACTTTTGTCATTTATTTCTACACTAATCGCTATGACGCTCTAGATGCATGCATCTAGAGCGTCATAGCGATTAGTAACGTGCCAATGGTGTGCTAGACCACTTGCGCTTAAATAATCACCCTATTACCTACCCCATCACTATTTGATAATGGGCAACCTTACGCCACAGAGTACTAGGCAATGAACCCTGGGTCAGGACAATAACTAGTACGGCGAGATGTTGTCCTGACCCAGGCTAGAACTTCACTCAGATGCTGGAGAACCAGCTGAGGCAGCGTTCAAATGCTGGCTGATGATTATTTTTTGAAACGTTACGAAACTGGGTAAACGTTGCCCTCAGCTCAGGCTCCTCAACAAATTCAAGAAAGCTATCATACATTTGTACATTAGCAATTTCTGTTTCAACGGCCATTTCACAAGCTGCTTGCAGAGTTTCAGGGGCCTTTACATTACCAGCAAACGTATCTTCAGGAATGGGGAGACCACACTGTGTAAATAAGGTGTGCCAACGCTGAGCATGGCGCTCCTCTGATTGAATAATATTACTAAATGGCTGAATGGCTCCGTACTTTTCAATGACGGCAGTGTAAAGTGCCCTCGCTTGATACTCATCATTCATGGCATCAATCATTGCTTGTTGAGTTCTCTCATCAAGATTAGAACTAGCGGATATAGGGGCTGCCGATGCTAGGAACGCCATTCTACAAAGTCCAGTGGCACCTAGTCTGCGCCGATGTTGTTGACGATAACCTTGTTGCCGGTGGCCTTGTTGCCGGTGGCCTTGTTGCCGACGACCTTGTTGCCGGTGGCCTTGTTGACATCTACGTTTCATACTTTTTTCTCTCAAATTGAATATCTTGGTTGTGCAAATTTTAGGGTCTATGGTTGTTTAGGATTGAGTAACCAGGACCTGCCACTCCTTGACAAGAGCTGGGGATACCAGAAGTTCGACTGGCTCACCTTGAGTGGTTGGGAGACTTAGCTTCAAGGGGATTACCGCCCTTAACTCAGATACAATCGGTGCCAAATCATATTGACCAACATTGGGTTCCGGTGCATCCGCATCCGTGAAAATTTTTCGAGAGGCGTCGTTTGCAGTTAGGGTGTTGCCTAAAGAGTCGGTTAACACCAGGGGCTGTGAACGATCAATGGCCGCAGTGCCGGGAAAACCAACCAGCCGGAGATAGAAAAAGGTGCTGCCATCTGGGCGAATGCGTTTAAATGCGATCGCTTGCCAACTATTGTTATGCTGATCGTGCAGGGTCTGACGTGACTGATAAACAAATTGACCAGGAGCCTCTTCCAATTGGCGAATCGCGGCAGATGCTGGCAGCACCGTGAGATTTTCAATCCCTGTCAGGCTCAGGACTAATAGTATGCTGAAAGTGAGCAGCCAAAGCATCAGCTGGCGTACACGTGACCACATCATAAAAATCTCCCAATGATGCCTGTTTATACTATTACTAGCTTATTCGCCCAGGGCAGCTTGAACCGACTGCTGCACTGAATCGGGAATAAACACCGCATAAACTCCTCGTAAGTCACCCACTTTGAAGTCGTATGCCAAATCTTGGGGATAGTTATTCTTGACAAACTGAGGACGATTGTCTTTGAGCCCATGGCAGGCTAAACAACTTGCTTCCACATTGATGCGACGATAATAGCGAGTGCCACTTTGGTCGCTCAAGGTTTCTTTTTCCCAGAATCCCATTAACTCTGGGGACTGCTCAAATGTAGACAGGGCATTAGTAGCGGCAAGATTATCGGGTTTATGGGCTGGATTACGATACTTTTTGGCCATTTGCTTTACCTGCCACCCGTTCTCTTGACTGAGTTGCATGGCTTTCATGCCAACGGGTTTACACACTTTCTTCATGGTCTCCGCCGTCGGTGGTTCTGGCGCATCTTTCAGGTAATCGGCTAGTCCGCTGCGCATAGCGTCTAAATTTTCAATCTCCTGAACAGCTTTGGCTAGCTGAGCGGGTTCCGGCTGAGCTTGAGCGATTGCTGGGCAGACAAGAACAACGAGAATGATTAGCGAAAAACCCAGTATGATTTTGGATAGAATTCTGAACATGGATATCGTCCCTTAGATTGGGGGATAAGCTAAATTGTTCGATCTCCGTTAGGGATCTGGCACAGAGTGATAGTAGATCTTTATCGATAATCCGATAATAGCGACAGCTGCCGACGCGTCGACAGGTGACAACACCCGAGCATTTAAGCAACTGTAGGTGTTTAGAGACATTGGCCTGATTTAAACCAGCTCGCTGGCAAATCTCAGTGACATTGCGTTCTTGGCTGCAAATAGCAGAGATAATTCGTAACCGACTGGGATCGCTTAGCAGTTTGAATCGCTCTGCTATTTGTTCAAAGTGGTTTTCCAGCAGAGCTGAAAGGGGTTCCACTTGGTGCGGCTGAGTCTCCATAATTTGGGGGGAGTATCAAAAAAAGGCCAAATCTCAATCAATGGAATGCTTAAGGGCTAACTGTTGTTTGTTCGTAGTTGGTGGTGGTGGGCTTCAGCATCTGTAGACCGAAGATAACGCGTAATCCCAGTTTTTCAAACCAGGGCATACCAACTCCAGTACGCATTTTGACCATGAAATATTCCTCAAAGGCTGCTTTTACCCATACAACCCATGGGCCACGAACAGCATAGGAGTGTTTCCGTTTGCCAGTTTCTGGGTCAGGCAGAACGGGGGCGGCAATATAGGCAATACCAGTATCGCCAAATTCTGCAAAACACAAAGCATCCAACGTTGGAACTTGGAGAGGACTTTTAATCGCCCCCAACTCAACCGCGATATTGTGGGCAACCGCTGTCGCCATGGCTTCCGACATTTGACCACTTTTAGGTAACCCGATGGGAACACGAGTTTTATCAGGCTGTGCCAGTTTAATGCTGACACCTGCGGCATAAATGTTGGGAAAGTCGGGATGACGCTGGGTGGGTAACGTCGGAATAAATCCCTTGGCATCTCCTAACCCAGGCGCTGCCTGGATAAATTTGGCCCCGCGAAAGGCCGGTAAGACCATCGAGTAGTTAAATGGCAACTGTTGCCCGTCGTCCAGGGTAATGGTGTGTTTATCCACAGCCGTAATGGCCGCATTCTCAATGACCGTAATGCCTTGTTTCTGCATTAAATTGGCGGTCAGCTCTCTCGCATTTTTTACCTTAGAGACACCTAAATGCCCAGCATAGGGCTCTGGTGTGACATAGGTGATGGGCACCTGATCGCGCAATCCTCGACGACGTAATTCATGATCGGCCATCAGAGCAAATTCGTAGGCGGGGCCAAAACACCCTGCCCCCGGAGCTGCGCCCACAACTATTGGCCCTGGATTTTTAAGCAAGTCGAGCCAGGCTTGGTGAGCCGTGAGGCTATGGTCGGGGGTGCAAACAGACTGGGTATAGCCACCATGGGGACCCAAACCTGGAATTTGATCAAAGGCCAGGGATGCCCCAGTTGCGATCGCAACATAATCATACTCAATCGTTTTCTCTCCCTCGACTGTAATAGAATGAGTTTGAGGATCGAGGGCCGTCACTTTGCCAGGTACCCAATTTAAATGATGACGCTGCGCCAGACGCGCTAAATCTAACTGAACATGCTCCAATGGCTTCAGCCCCAAAGCCACCTGGATCAACCCTGGAATAAAGGTGAATTTGGACTCACTGGATATGAGTGTCACCGTATGCTCACTGGGCAGCAAGTGACGTAGCTCATAGGCTATGGGCAACCCAGCCAGACCACCCCCAATAACAACAACGTTTGCCATACCTCAACCCTCTCCTCCCTGATCTAAACCAATCACCCGACGACAAAGTGGGAAATCCCGGTCAGGCTTTATCACTTATCTACTAGATAGTTATATAGATGTTATGCAGTAATCCTGATTCTGTCAACTGAATAATTCGGTTTCAAAGTTCCACCGCCTTCCTGAGCCATGGGGCGTTGAGCCTTTCAATCACACCAGGGAAGTCACAACAAAATAGATAAAATAATTTACAATTTCATTACTAATTGGTTATACTACTGATTAGTAAGAAAGGTAAAGAAAATTTGCACTTGCTTGCCACATGACTTGATTGAATGATCGCAATTAACAACCATGTCTCACTTCAGCCAGGTTGTTACCCTCTTCTTGAGGTTGCCCTCTTCTTGAGGTTGCCCTCTTCTTGAGACGGTCATAGATATGTTGTTCCATTTTATAAGGAGGTTGATCGATATGGATGATGCACTTTCTTTCGAAGTCCCATCACTGTCTCGGCGACAACTACTCAATTTTTTGACAGGGGCAACGGTTGCCGCAACCGCTGGTTCAGCCCTCTACCCTGTCGCTAAGTTTTTCATCCCACCTCGGGAAGTATCTGAGGGAGGTGGGATTCTCGCAAAAGATAAACTGGGCACCCCGATTCCAGCCAGCCAAATCCTTGCTAATCCGCCTGGAACTCGCGCCTTGATTGCAGGGCTGGCCAGCGAACCGACGTATTTGATCGTCCAAGACGATGGTTCCCTGGGGGCTAGAGGTATTGTTGATAACTGTACTCACCTGGGTTGTACCTTCCCCTGGAATCCTGCAGATCAGCAGTTTCAATGTCCCTGCCATGGATCGCTTTACGATCCGGAGGGTAACGTTGTGCGTGGGCCTGCGCCCCTTCCCCTCAAGATAGTTCACGTGGTGGTTAAGGATGATGCCATCTGGATCTACCCCTGGAACGAGACTGACCCCCGTACTAATGAGCAACCCTGGTGGGTGTGATCAACTAAGAGGTTTTTACGAATGCGTATTATTTTGATGACTGGAAAAGGGGGGGTGGGTAAGACATCGGTTGCAGCTGCGACTGCCCTGCGAGCAGCAGAACTGGGATATCGCACACTGGTATTGAGTACCGACCCAGCCCATTCATTAGCGGATAGTTTTGCCCTAGAATTATCCCATGATCCAACCCTGATTCGGCCCAATCTGTGGGGGGCTGAACTCGATGCCCTCAGAGAAATGGAGCAGAATTGGGGAGCGGTTCGACGTTACATTACAGACGTGCTCCAGGCCCAGGGGATGGATGGAGTGCAGGCAGAAGAGCTATCAGTCCTGCCTGGAATGGACGAAATTTTTGCCCTAGTGCGGATGAAACGCCATTACGATGCGGGAGATTTTGATGTCCTAATTGTGGACTCAGCCCCTACAGGCACAGCCCTGCGTCTGCTCAGCTTGCCAGAAATTTCTGGCTGGTACATGCGTCGCTTTTACAAGCCTTTCCAGGGCATGGCCAATACCCTGAGCCCTGTGTTTGAACCCATTTTTAAGCGCATGACGGGGTTCTCTCTCCCTGATCGAGAGGTGATGGATGCCCCCTACGAGTTCTATGAACAAATTGAAGCACTGGAGCGAGTGCTCACGGATAGCACTCAAACTACGGTGCGATTAGTCACAAACCCTGAAAAAATGGTGATTAGCGAGTCACTTCGGGCGCATGCTTACCTGAGTTTATATAATGTGGCAACTGATCTGGTGATCGCCAACCGCATTATTCCTGAACAGGTGAGCGATCCCTTCTTCGCCCGTTGGAAGGAGATGCAACAACAGTATCGCCAGGAAATTCAAGAAGACTTTCAACCGTTACCCATCAAAGAAGTTCCGCTCTACAATGAAGAACTTTGTGGTTTGGCTGCCCTAGAGCGACTGAAAGACACTCTCTATGGCGATGAAGATCCGACCCAGGTTTACTACCGGGAGACCACACTCCGAGTAGTGCAACAGTCTGAGGGGTATTGTCTAGATGTTTATCTGCCAAATATTCCCAAAGAGCAAATCCATTTGCATAAGACGGGGGATGAACTCAACATTCGCATTGGTAACCATCGTCGCAATCTAGTTCTTCCACAGGCGTTAGCAGCGTTACAACCAGCAGGCGCTAAATTAGAAGATGATCATCTGATGATTCGTTTTACGAAAAATGCTTCTATTCCCTCTGCTGCGTGATCCTCTAAAGCGTGATGGGGAGGAGGATTGTGCAACTACGCAATATCAGGCATGTGAACAGGAAGAGATGTCACCTGGTTTCTGCTAAAGGTATTTTGAAATCCCCTGATGCTGACGTTTGGCACACATATTGGCGTGATCCTTACCATTTACTCTTGCTCATTCCCTGGCCAGGGTTTCTGCTATTGATTATAGCGATATACGGGTTGCTCAATGCGGGGTTTGCTCTCATTTACTTGGTTGGGGGAGGGATTGCCAATGCCCAAACCCATGACTTTTGGGATGCATTCTTCTTTAGTGTACAAACCCTGACCTCCATTGGCTACGGTGTAATGTATCCCCAAACTCCCTTTGCGAATACAGCTGCTGCAGTAGAGGCACTGGTAGGATTGGTGGGATTTGCTTTGGTGACAGGGTTAGCTTTTGCTCGCTTTTCCCAACCCACGGCTCGAGTTATCTTCAGTAACTTTGCTGTGATCACACCCTATAATGGTCTGCCAACCTTAATGTTTCGGGTTGCGAATCAGCGGGGGAATCAGATTGTCGAGGCTCAAATACGGGCATATCTGTTGCGGGATGAGGTGAGTGCGGAGGGACAATTTATGCGACGGCTTTATCCATTGCGACTATTACGCAGCCAGGCCCCTGCCTTTGCTCTGACATGGACAGCTATTCATCCCATTGATACCGAAAGTCCCCTTAAAGGACAAACTGCGCAATCGCTGGTGCAACTTCGAGCCCAAGTGGTGATTTCCTTAAGTGGTATTGATGAAACGGTTGCTCAAGCTGTCCATGCTCAATATCTGTTTCATAGTGAGGAGATTTTATGGAACTGTCGCCTCATGGATATCATCCATGAAACCCCAGCGGGTGAGTGCTACATCGACTTTACTCACTTTCATGATGTTGTCCCGCTGCAAGCACTGGCTTGATCAGATGTATCGCTGGCCTATTGTCCTCCAACGGTATTCCTCGCCAGGGTGGGGCATTAAGGATGAATGCCTTCCCATTGGTAGGAGCTGTTGAATGAGGCATAGCCCAGTGATGCAGGGAAATACAGAGATTTAAGCCTGAGCTAACTTACTAGAAAACTAAAAATAAACCAAAAATAAAGGGGATAGATTTTGATCTGGAAAAGTAGCCTTGTTGCCTATTTGCACTACGCCAGCTTCATGCTGATCTTTGCCGCCCTATCTGTCGAAGGGGTCACTTTGAAAAAAGAGCTAAGTCTCAGTGAAACCTGGAAGATAGTCATTGCAGATGGCGTTTATGGAATATCAGCTACAGTTGTACTCATAACAGGTGTGTTGCGGGTTCTCTATTTTAGTAAGGGAGCCGATTATTACCTGAGCAACCCTGTTTTCTATGCAAAAGTTGCCATTTTTGTCGCCATTGGCACCCTCTCGCTGTATCCAACCTTTTCATTTTTAACCTGGATCAAAGACTTACGACAGGGCAATCCGCCAAGTCTGGAACTCTCCAGGGTTAACCAACTGGCCTGGATTATTAAAATTGAGTTGCTGGGGTTTATTCTGATGCCCCTGCTGGCGGCAATGATGGCAAGAGGAGTAAACGGCTGGTGATTTGCCTATATAACTGATTAATTATATAGTGTATTGGGTCTTCTAAAGCCCAATTAAAATAGAGAGCCTTTAGCCTTCGGAGTATAAAACTATGGCCGTAGCTGAGCAGCTGAGTGGGTTGGTGTTCGAAGCATTCACTCCCCATGAGGTACAGGAGCAATTTGAACGGCACAAAATTGTTCTGATTGATGTGCGTACCCCTCAAGAATACGCGTTTGAGCATATTCCTGGGGCCATGCTATTTCCCATGGCCTCCTTTGACCCAAGGAAACTACCCATACAAGCTGATGAGAAGCCCATTGTGTTGTATTGTGGCTCTGGCAGACGATCTCGACTGATTGCTGAAAAATGTATTGATTCAGAGATTGATAGGATTGCCCATATGGAAGGGGGAATCAGCGCCTGGAAAGAAGCTGGTTTGACGTATGTTTCCATTGATCCAGCGACGGGTGGCTATGTGCACAAGCCTCAATAGTAGAGAGACCTACGAGAAGAGAGCCTACATTAGAGGGAGCGTTGTTGAGACACAATGGCTGGCCTGACTCTTAGCACTACTCATAAAATATGCGACACCAACCATCAAAACGGCCTCTACGCTCCCATGGAGAAAATCAGCGTTGTTTAGAGCTGGCCAGACCATGGCTGGCCATGCGTAAAATCTCACGGTTGTTAAAGCCAATTTCCTTGAGTGCCTCACTATAGTGCACCAAAAAGGATTCTATTAGTGTTTGCTTATCCATGCCTACGGTTTGCAGGTCAGCTTCAACCTGATTGAGCATCTGCCAGATCAACGGAAGTACCTGACGATTAGCAGTCTCGAGTTCTGCTTTTACTGTCTCAAAGTGTGCTTTAAGCCAAACTTCTCCGAAGTTGAGATGGTGATACTCATCAGCAACGACTCCTTTCGTCACTTTTTGAGCAAACGCATCGGCAACCGGAATATAGACGTTGTAAGCTGCAATTGCAAAACATTCTATGATCAACGATTGAATCAACAGGCAGGTGGCTATCTTACGGTCGGTTGCCGACGTTTGGAAAGCTTGACATAGGTCAGCAAAAAACTGGTTGGCAAATGCCAAATCAGGAATAACATCCAAATTTCGGCCACAGGCTTCAAAACTTTTACGATGACGCCCTTCCATTTTACCGAGTCGGACTAATTCTTCGGCCTGTTCTGGCAACAGATCTGCCAGGCATAGGAAATTGTCGTAAGCGGCCTGTTCTCCTTCAATAACGATGCCATTAATACGAGTAAAAGCATCGCGATAGGTATCACTATGAAAATCAAGCGTTTGATCGACTGCAGAATAGGGCATATCGGATTCAGATCTCCTTCTTCAGATCAGAAATGGTTAGGTGCCTGGGCCTTGAAATTCACCCATGATATTGCACAGCAGATTAGGTATCATTCTGGCCTACTGAGCCACGGCTTCCCTCAAAGGACTTCAGCCTCTATCAGCGTATGCCTGCATCGATTTCATGGGGGAATGGACTCAAGCTTTATATAACTATAAAGCGATTAATGAAAATAATCAAGAACTCTTGTTTTTTTGGAAATATCATGACGGGAGGCATTAGGAGACAGACTGATACAAAAATCAATCGTTTTGTTGATTAAATAGCTACTTGGTTGTATAGTGATTAAGTTGCTCGACATCGTCCTATCACTCACTTAAGGCTTCTTAGTCATTATCGATGCATTTAAGACTAGGTAGTTGAGTCAATAAGGCTGAGGTTACTTGACTTGAGATTAGCTTGCATGTTGCATAGCCCGTGTTTGCGATTTTAGGTCTTTCAAAGTAATCAGTCAGGTAGCTCCGTCAAACTCTCTTGCACATCTTGGAGGTTTAACTGATGAGTACATTAATAGGATATAAGGGATACAAGCGACCATCCACCCCTGATCGTTATACCCTGTGGGAACAATTTTCTGAGTGGGTCACAAGCACACAGAACCGTTTTTATGTTGGCTGGTTTGGTGTGTTGATGATTCCCACCCTTGTGGTTGCAGCCATGGTGTTTGCGATCGCACTTCTCTCTGCACCACCTGTTGACGTAGATGGCATTCGTGAGCCCGTCATAGGATCAATTTTAAGTGGTAACAATCTGATTTCTGCCGCAGTTGTACCAACTTCAGCCGCCATTGGACTTCATTTTTATCCCCTTTGGCAGGCCAGTTCAGCGGCTGAGTGGCTCTATAATGGCGGCCCTTACCAGCTGATTGTGTTCCACTTTTTAATTGGGATCTGGTGTTATCTTGGTCGCCAATGGGAATTGAGCTATCGCTTAGGCATGAGACCCTGGATTGCTGTGGCCTTTTCTGCGCCTGTGGCGGCTGCAACCGCTGTGTTGTTGGTGTATCCCATGGGTCAGGGTAGTTTCTCAGAGGGCATGCCCTTGGGGGTTTCTGGAACCTTCCACTTTATGTTAGCGCTGCAGGCCCAGCATAATGTTTTGATGCATCCCCTGCACATGCTGGGAGTAACTGGCATTTTTGGTGGCGCTCTCCTCAGTTCTCTCCATGGCTCCTTGGTTACCGCCAGTTTGGTTAGAGAGACGTCTGAAGCAGAGTCTGCCAACGTTGGTTATCGCTTTGGCCAACAGGAAGCCACCTATAATCTGCTTGCCAGTCATGCTGGGTATTTGGGGCGGTTGCTCATTCCTGGTGCCGCCATGCGCAATAGCCGCTCGGTTCATTTTCTGTTAGCCGCTTTACCCACCATCGGCGTCTGGTTTGCTGCCTTGGGTATTAGTGCTATGGCCTTTAATCTCAATGGGTTCAACTTTAATCAGTCCATCTTGGATAGCCAGGGTCGGATCATTCCCAGCTATGCCGATCTGATTAACCGGGCAACCCTGGGGATTCAAGCCATGCATGCTCCCAATGCCCATCACTTTCCCCTGTTGTTAGCGAATGGGGAGGCAACCCCCGTGGCCCTGGAGATGACATCTGCTCTCACAGCTCACAGCTAACCCAACTTGGTCTGTGCGATTGTCTTGTTCTGACTTGATGGCAAGATAATCGCACAGACCTGGAACACTCTGCCTAAGAAACACTCTATGGTATCCGCATCACCCCCTAAGCCAGCTATTAGTGACGTACCTCCAGAAGACTTTGTTCAATCCCCTAAGGTTTCGAAATTCATTGATGTCAGGAGTCGGCTTGAATACAATCTTTTTCATGCCCCTAATGCCATTAACCTGAGTCTACCGCGCATTCTGATGGCTCAGGTTCCGTTGTTGCGCTACCTGGTACTGCCGCGATGGTTTTGGCAACTTCCCAAGGATGAACCTCTCGCGGTGATTTGTCTGACGGCTCACCGCAGTCCAATGGCCGCTCAGATGTTGGTCAAACTGGGCTTTAGCCAGGTGTTTAATATTACGGGCGGCATGATGGCCTGGCAGAAAGCCGGTTTGCCCACCCATCGAGATCACGTGAAAGAGTAGGTCACGGATATACTCGCAAAAATTTGACAAAAAAGGAGAATGATTGTCGTGTGGAAGGTATTAGGGTTCATCCAGAAAAATTTAGTCTGGTCTGTTCCTGTATTTATGATTGCTGGTCTAATCTTTGGGGCTGTCGCTAATCCGACTTCCCTAAAGGCTTTGATCATTCCTCTGACTTTTCTCATGGTCTACCCCATGATGATTAATCTGCAAGTTCAGAAAGTGTTATCGGGAGGAGACTATAAGGTTCAATTACTCACCCAGTTGATTAATTTTGCGGTGATTCCATTCTTTGCCTTTGGCATGGGAAAGCTGTTTTTTGCCGATCAACCCCTGGTGGCCCTGGGGCTTTTGTTGGCCTCCCTGTTGCCCACCAGCGGCATGACCATTTCCTGGACAGGCTTTGCCAAGGGCAATATTAGTGCGGCCATTAAAATGACGGTCATTGGATTAATTTTGGGCTCGGTTGCCACCCCCTTTTATGCCAAGTGGTTAATGGGGGCAGTGGTGGAGATTCCGTTGGCTAGTATTTTTAAGCAAATTGTTATCATTGTTTTCTTACCCATGGTTTTGGGGTTTGTCACCCGGATTACACTGATTCAAATTGTTGGAGCGGATAAATATCAGAAAAACCTTAAGAAGAAATTCCCAGCCTTTTCCACCTTGGGTGTGTTAGGGATTGTTTTTGTCGCGATGGCCCTCAAAGCCAAAGATATTATTGCCAATCCCCTGGTACTGCTTTCGTTTTTGATTCCGCTGGCGATCTTGTATGTTGGGAACTTCCTCTTCAGCACACTCATCGGTAAATTCTTCTTTAAGCGGGGAGATGCGATCGCACTGGTCTACGGTACTGTCATGCGTAACCTATCCATTGCCTTGGCCATTGCCATGACCGCCTTTGGCAACGAACAAGGATCTGAAATTGCCCTGATTATCGCCATGGCCTACATCATCCAGGTACAGGCAGCGGCCTGGTACGTGCGCTTTAGCGACAGAATTTTTGGCCCCGTGCCAGACGCCCAACCCCCGATGCAACAATCGGCTTAGCAAATACTAGGACACTATGAAGTTTTCCCTTTTTGTTCAACTGCAAAAGCAATTGATAGCCTGGGGGATGGCAAAAGCAACTGCGGGCGATCTGCATGCCATCAAAGTAACAGGCTGTGAGCACCATACTAATTTGGGTGATCTCAAGCAGGCGCTTTTGGGGAATCTAGGGGGTACTGTGCTAGAGATTGGCCCCGGTACCGGGGCCAATCTCAGCTATTACTCACCAAGCATTCATTGGCTGGGCGTTGAACCGAATCGGTTTATGCATCCTTATTTGCATGGGGAAGCTAAGCGACAAGGGTTGCAACAGATTAAAATCCATGAAGGAATTGCCGAGCACTTGCCTGCCGAGAGCAATACGATTGATACGGTTGTCAGTACCCATGTGCTCTGTTCAGTCACCCACTTAGGGCAGGCTATTCAGGAAATTAAACGCGTTCTTAAACCGGGTGGGACATTCATTTTCCTGGAACATGTGGCCGCAAAACCCGATACCTGGGCGCGTCATCTTCAGGAATCAATTACTCCGGCTTGGAAAACCCTGTTTGATAACTGTCATCCCAATCGTGAGATCTGGAAAGCCTTAGACGAAGCAGGGTTTGTCCCCATGGACTATGAGCATTTCCAGATTCCATTTCCAATTGTGGGGGATCATATTGTGGGTGTGGCAACCAAGCAATTGAGTTGCAAAAAAGATATCGAAATGACACCCTCACTATCGTAGTTCACGATCGTTTACGCTTGACTCTTCTGTCTTACCCGAATCTTCTGTCTTATCCGAAATTATAGTCTTTACGGAACCCTAGTGAGACCCCAAAAGTAAGGCACCTTGATAGAAAATAAAACTGGCAACCCAGGCGAGTACGAGCGAAAACCCTAGGGATAAGACGGTGAATTTCCAGGACTTTGACTCATTCTTCAATGTGGCCACGGTTGCTAAACAGGGGGTATAAAGCAAACAAAAAATGCAAAAGCTATATCCCTGAATAAAGGTCAGTTGCTCAGAAAGCACCTGGCCAACGGCGGCATCATTCAATCCGTAGATCACCGCCAATGATCCGACAACCACCTCCTTGGCCACAAAGCCAAAGATTAACGCCAGAGTGAGCTGAGGTTCAATGCCAATGGGGCTCATCACGGGACTGAGAAATTGCCCAAGTTGTCCGCCGATGGTGTCTAAACCGGTGGCCCCTTGGGGAAAGTGGGTCACTATCCACACAGCAATACAGCCCAACAGAATGAACCCTGAGGCTCGGGTCAAAAAATCCCTGACTTCAAGCCAGCTTCTCATTAGCACCTGACGCCAGGTGGGAAAGCGATAAGGGGGTAATTCTAAAACAAAGGGCTCGTCATGCTTAAATACCTTTTGGAAAAGTACAGCCGTGATCAAGGCGGCCACAAAACTGAGGAGATAAAGCGAGAAGAGGGCGATCGCACCCCTGCTGTCAGGAAAGACGGCGGCCAGAATAAAAACAAACACCTGTAACCGGGCTGAGCATAACGAAAATGGAATCACCAGCATGGTTAACAGCCGCAGCGGCCGCGATCGCATCACCCGAGTGCCCATTAAAGCCGGTACATTGCAGCCAAAACCCAGCATTTGTAGCACAAAACTGCGACCGTCCAGCCCCAGCTTTTCCATAAAGGCGTCCATCAAATAAGCTGAACGAGACAGATAGCCACTATCCTCCAACACTGCCATCAGCATAAAAAACAGCATAATCAGGGGAACAAAAGACACCACCGTGGCGATGCCATTCCAAACCCCGTTAATCACAAAATTCTGAATGATGTTCGGAAAAAAGCTCAGCAGCGGTTCAATCAGGTAAGCCTGGATGCCATCCGTTAGCCGCCCCATCACCCCCTGGGCGGGCAGACCCACCGTCCAAATCAACCAAAAGGCCAGGAAGAGGCCGAGAAAAAACAGCGGCAGTCCAAAAATCGGATGCAATAACACCTGATCTAATCGCGCCGTTAGCGTTATGGCCAACTGAGATGGCCGGATCACACTATCGGCTAAGAGCGTCTTAATCTCAGCTGCGGTCGCCATGTCACCATCACCCCAGCGATCGTTGTCAGGCCGAACTTGATGCGCTAACAACGGTGCCGTCAATTGCTGGGCAATGGCGGCATAGGCTCTGCCGTAGCCCTGGCCGTACTTAGCACTGATCAGGAGAACCGGTATGCCCAACCGCTGGGCGAGTTTATCATTGTCAATGCGAATGCCATAGCGCCTGGCTTCATCGGCCATATTGAGGATAGCCAGCGTGGGGTAACCCAGGGCCTGCACCTGCAAGAGCAACCGTATTTGGCGCTCAATTTCAACCGCATTCAGGACAACAACAATTAAGTCGATCGAAAAGTCGCGAAGAAACTGTCGAACAACGGCCTCATCCTCTGAAAACCCCTTGAGATTATAAATACCCGGTAAGTCGACAAACTCTGTACAGAGACCACCCAGTTCCACCTGAGCCTGTAGCAACGCCACCGTCATCCCTGGCCAGTTGCCCACAAAGGCAGACGCCCCTGTAATCCGGTTAAAAAAGGTTGACTTACCCGTATTAGGCATGCCGATTAAGGCCACTCGCCTCACACCCTTTTCCGGTTGAATGGTTGTTGTTCTGCCCTGATGAATCATAACTGCACCAAAGAATACTTGAATCAAGTCAGCAAATGCCCACGCGGCAACTGTCAGGTAACTGTCAGGTTCTATGGGAACAGGTTTCAACATTGCGAACAACAATCTGGTCGGCCTCTTTACGGCGAATGGCCACCTCCGTAGTCGCACCGACGCGAATATGGAGGGGACCGCCAAAGCCCACTTTGCGAAGCACTCTCACTGAACTATCCACAATGATTCCTAGCCCAGCCAGACGGTGCACAAAGGCCTGATTATTTTTTCCAGAACTTACTTGATCAACAACGGCCAACTCACCACGCTGTAATTCGGATAACACCATAATCCGTTTAATAGTAATTATTTTCATTAATTATGGCAGAAAAGCGAGTTAAATGATCCGTTACTGAATGGATAAAAATCATTGTGAGAGAACAAATCACACGATTTCCCCTGATGAGGCAGCAGCGTCATCAGGGGTCTTAGGGGATGGCACAACAAAATAAAGCCCCAGGTTGGGGCTGTCGATGGGTAGATGAATGATGGGGTAACGGGGGAATTATTGAAGCGCAAGCGCCTTAGGGATCAGCATTCCTTAGCAAAGTTGAAGCGCGATCTAAGATCTAATACCAAATCCGAATTCATCAAACCCGATTAAAAATGGAAGGATCTGTAGGGGCAGCCCCTGGTGGGTGCCCTTCGATATCGGACGCTATCAGCCAGGATTTTGTATAATCTTGTCACAGAATCCGTTGCCACCTATCGCTTGATCAGAACAAAAATTGCGACAGCGAGAACAAAATAGCCAAATCCCTTTTGTAATTGCCTGGCATTAATAAATTGAGTCAGGTAGGAGCCTGCAACTGTGCCAATGCCTGCCGCTAAGGTAAAAGAACTTACTAAAGCCCAATCCACACTCACCTGGTTTAAGTAGCCCAAAAAACCTGTCGCTGAATTCGCGGCAATAATTAACAAGGAAGTGCCGATGGCTTCTTTCATGGGAATGCCGCCCAGTAATACTAAGGCGGGGATGATCATGAAACCACCCCCCACACCAACAAATCCAGTGAGCACACCCACGCCGATTCCCTCTACAGGTATCAAGAGCCAATGGTGACCCTGGTCCTTGTCCATGGCATTATCGATAGACATTCCGGCATGGGCTAACGCCGATTTCGAATGGCTTTGGCGAATCATTAAAGTACTCGCAATCACCATGACCACGCCAAAACAAATTAGCTGAAAGCTCCCCGTAACAAAAGGTAGACCCGCCATACGAGCCCCTATGTATGCGCCGAGCATTGCGGCTGGTGTAAAAATTACAGCTATCTTCAGGTTGACATTACCCTGACGCCAATGGGGAATAGCCCCCATCAGACTCACAGTGCCCACAATGACGAGACTCATTGCGATCGCACCTTTCGACCCCAAACCCATGACATACACCAGAATAGGCACTGCCAGGATAGAACCGCCACCCCCAATCAGACCCAAACTCAGACCAATGCAGACCGCTAAGAGATGACCAATCAACCAAATCATTAATCAGGAAGTTCCTTTATATCAACAGCAATGTCATGTTGTTACAACAACTTTGCCGCATTGCTCATTGGCGGGAACCGCTTCCATAATTCGTTTAGGATTAGGTAAGTGGAGATTATTCATAAACTGGATGAAGCTGGCCCGATCTTTGCCAACGAACCGGGGATTAAAGCGTTTCTCTTCATCAATCGTAGAGACCGTCTGCCCTTGATAGTCATGGCCTGGATAAACGAGCGTCTCGTCTGGTAACGTAAACAGCCGCTGGGTCACATGGTCGTAGAGTGTACCGGCATCACCACTCTGAAAATCCGTACGCCCACAGCCGCGAATAAATAAGGCATCCCCCGTCAACACATGGGTGCCATTCACCCGATACGACATATGGCTATCCGTGTGACCATGGGTTTCAATTGCTTGAATATTAACATTACCAACCCTCAGGATCTCTCCATGCTGAAGATAGCGGCTGGCACAGGCTGCATTGGCATTCTGGGGAACAACCCCTTCGCATTCAGTTAACTCTCGCAGCCTACCCGTGCCTGTTATATGGTCAGCATGGATATGGGTCTCTAAGCAATATTTCAGTACCAATTCTAATTCAGTCAGGAGTCTATAATCACGGTCTACTTGCTCTAGAACTGGATCAACGAGCGCAGCCTCTCGGGTCACTAAATCTGCAATCAAATAGGTATAGGTCCAAGTTGCTCGATCAAACAACTGACGAAACAGCATTATTTCCTCCTTATTTTGCTTGCAAAAATATTTAAAAAAGCGACGACAACATCCCAGGGCTAGACATCACCAACAACAAACAGGATCGCAAAGACAACGACTAAAGAAAAAAATGCAAGGTAAGCTTGAACCATGTTATTAGCACCGACTTGGTCCAGAGAAATAAACGCATACGATTGATTTTAATAGATCAATCGTATGCGAAAGAATATATCATCATATAGTAATTTAATCAAATATTAAGCATTTAAGGTGTGCGGCAGCGGCAAAGTATTCGAGCAGGGGGCGTCAAGTCAACTGAACGGGTGCTGGTGTCATCAATTCTTGCATGATCTCGGCAACGGACATCATGCGTGTCGCTCTACCCGCATTCGTCCCGGCAAAAATTAACCCGTTTTCAATATCACCCCTAGAGGCTCGATCCAGGGCTCGTATAATGCAATAGGTCTCGCGCTTATCCCGAAATTTACAGCTCTTGAGACAATTAGCGAGGCATTTTCCTCGAGGATTGGGGGTGCCGGCCATAATTTTTTCGGCAAAGGGGTTGAGTAAAGCTCGCCCTGGTAATCCCACCGGACTAGGCACTAGCCTCACATCGTCTGGGCTGGCATTGAGATGAAATTCCTTGTAACGAAGGTCAGCGTCACATTCATGGGTGGTGATAAAACGAGTGCCAATTTGCACGCCATCGGCCCCCAGAGCCAGAGCCCGAACGATATCACGTTGGTCCCAAATGCCACCAGCGGCAATCACAGGCATGGGCGTCTCAAACTCGTCTTTTAGGTAAGCAACCAGTGCGGGAATGACAGCTGTTGCTGCCCACTCAGGATCGTTCAGGGTGTCCTCCGTAGCCCCCAGATGGCCACCCGCTACCTGAGGATCTTCCACGATAAACGCATCGGGCAAGCGGCCTTGCTGCCGTTGCCATTTACGACAAATCAATTTGGCGGCACGAACGCTAGAGACAATGGGGACCAGCGCCACTTCTGGATGATCCTGGGTATAGGCCGGTAATTGCAACGGCAAACCAGCTCCGGCAACAATGACGTTGGCACCGTTCTCAACAGCGGCACGCACCAACAGCTGGTATTCACGGGCGGCCACCATGATATTCACCCCGATAATCCCAGTCGGACTCAGGCGGCGAGCGGTGTTTAATTCATCGATTAAGGCCAATCGACTGGCGGTTAGAAATTGCTGGTGACGCTTTTTAGGATTGGGTTCATCGGCATCGAAATAGGGAGAATTAATTCCTAACCCTGAGGCTGAAATGGTGCCGATACCCCCTGCGTTGGCAACTGCAGAGGCCAATGAAGCACATGAAATCCGCACACCCATACCCCCCTGAATAATGGGATAACGAGCGATGTATGAACCAATTTGAAGAGAAGGAAATACTGTCATCGGTTTAGTGTTATTGGCGAAGGGATAAGGATTGTATCAGATCCAAATATTGATACTGGAGAGACGTGGAGCCTAAGTAATTTTGGTCCCTATAGGTCATTACCTAGATTACTTAGGCCCAGAGACTACTGGTCTCGCTTTGGCCTCGATGCACCTGATTAATCAGGGCCGATGGGATAGAAATCATGCACGTGAGGCCAAACTAGAAGACTTGACTGATGGGACTGTTGAAACTTCGGGATTCAGGACGATCTCCTCAGATTGGAATGCGTGAATGGTCTGAGCCAGATGCTCCATTGAGCTGCCATGTGGGCTATAGGCGACTTTTACGGAGTCAATATCTGGCAAGGATTCAGGGGCATCTGTCAAAATCAGCAGCCGGAAAGGTTGGCAGCTATTTTGTTGCTGAACTCGTTGCATAAACTCTGGGAGGGACATATCTGGCAGCGGATCGGAGACGATGACGATGTCAACAACGATGGAGTCTAACAATATCAGCCCAGTTTCACCGTTGGTGGCTTCACTGGCAATTTCGATGCCGGCTTGCGATCTCAAACCCTTTCGCAAGGCAATGCGAGCCGCTTCATCCCCATCCACAATCACCACTTGCACATCTTCTTCTATGGCATCGTTGGCAGGTTCATTCACCTCCGCTGCGGTGTTGGGTGCGCCACAGGCCGAAACGTCACCAGCAAACTCAACATCTGCCAGCTTGGCCGCCTTAAGCTTAATCATATCTTCAGCAGAGAGAATACGAGATTGATCAAAGCCCAGCTCAATCTCTGCCTGCATTCCCTTCCGCTTCACCCGTTTGAGATTATAGAAACGCTGATTAAGGGTGGTTTGCACAAACGCCCACAGACATCCCAACAAATAGCGCCGCTTGAACGGATCACGGGTAAACCAATATTCCAAAAACTTCCAGCCATAGAAGCGGGCATAGTTGCGTAAAACCCCCTTCAGCACCGCTTCCCGCGTCATATTGTCGGGCTTGATAATGGGCGTCACAAAGTTGTAGTGGGAAAAGTCTCGCACTTCGACCTTATCTTCGAGATCTTGAAACAGTTCCGCAAACGGCCAGGGCGTAAACATATTCCAATTGGTCATGTCTGACTTCCAGTCCCGAGTCATGCGGTAAGTTTCTTCAATGGTCTCAGGGGTTTCATTCGAGAGGCCCATAATGAACTGCACCTCCGCCACAATGCCATTGTCACGCAATAGTTTTACTGCCCGTTTATTATCGGCAATGGTGGTTTCCTTACGAAAGACATCGAGGTTCAATTGGGCCGCTGCTTCTGTTCCCAGCGACACATGGACCAGACCAGCTTTCCGATACAGCGGTAGTTCGGCCTCATCTCGCAAGATATCGGTCACCCGAGTATTAATGCCCCAATGAACACCCAGGTTGCGATCTACCAATTCTTCACATAGGCTGACAAATCGAGCCTTACTAATGGTGGGCTCTTCATCGGCCAGGATGAAAAATCCTATATTGTGTTCTTTGACCAGATGCTCAATTTCATCCACAAATAGCTTAGGCTTCCGGGCCCGGTACTTCCGCCAGAACTTCCATTGGCAGCAAAACCGACAGCGAAAAGGACAACCCCTAGCAAAATTAGGCACGGCCACCCGCACATTCAGAGGTGTGTAGATGTACCGGTCCCAATCGAGCAAGGTCCAATCGGGGGAGAGCGTATTCAGATCACGAATCGGCGGATGGGCCGGTGTGACCACCACCTGACCGGCATCATCTAAATAGGCCAGTCCCAAAATTGACTCACGGTCCTGATGGTCTCGGCCCTCGGCAATGGCTCGAACTAAGTTGACGCTAATTTCCTCCCCTTCTCCCCGAATGATGTAATCAACCCAGGGGGCTTCTTGCAACACCTCACGGTACATATAGGTGGGATGGATACCGCCCATAATTGCGATCGCATCAGGGCAAACAGATTTAGCAATCCGCAGGGTGTCCTGGGATTTATAAATCATCGGGGTGATCGCTGTGGCCATAACAATATCAGGCTGATGCTCCTGAATGAGAACGGCCAGCGCCTCATCCTCGATGTAGTTAGTCATGGCATCAATAAAGCGGATGTCATCAAAGCCCGCTTGCTTTAAGGCTCCCCCAACGTAGGGCACCCAACTAGGCGGCCAGTTACCCGCAATTTCTGCCCCACCTGAATGGTAGTTGGGTTGAATCATAAGGATACGCATACAGGGTTCTCCTGATATCAAAAGGGTGCAGTGATGGTGAAAGACAAGCAAACCGACTGAGAGAATTGACGAATGGTGTGATCTCTCAAATAGGTATCGAACACGGCGGCAATGTTCCGTAGGTTTGAAGCAAAGATTCCATAGTCCAAGGAGATCCAGGGGCTAAAAAAATCCCCCATAAGGGGGATTGGAGATCCATAAGAGCGGAGGAATTCTGAAAGATTATTCTGCGACTGCCATTTCAGCAGCCTGTTCAGACGAGCGATGGCGATGTTCCGTACTACCCGGCTTATCCTGGCGAGTAATCAGATCAAAAACATGATCGCCGATGGCGTCTTTCACCAATGGCTCCAGCTCATGCATGACATTGTGATTGAGCCGAAACGCTAGGTTGGCTTCATCCACAATTTGACGTGCCAGGCTCTTTTCAATCGGTAAGGAATTGAGGGTATTGCGATATTTTTCCTTAAAGGCTCGTCGAGCTTCCACCGTTGGGATCTCTACAAATTCATAGAAGGCTGTCCCCACACCAGCTGACAAGCCTAGGGCTGAGCGAGTGATTGCCTTTAAGCTTTGTCCCCCAGAGAGATCACCCATATAACGGACATAGGCATGGGCGATTAGCAACGCAGGATTCTGGTCAGATAGCTCTCGAATGCGTTCTACATAACGCTGTCCTTCAGGAGAGGCCGTAATTTGGTTACGCCAATTGTCCCCATAATAAAAGGCGAGATCTTTTTCCAACTGAGGCACCCGATCTAATAAAGGGAAATACATGGAACCCATGACAGAATGTTGAGCATGGCGGCGCATTTCTTCTTCTAAGGCACTATAAACAAAGTATAGGTTAGCCATCAATTGACGAAAGGGTTCCCTTTCAACAATCCCTTTGAGAAAACATTTCATAAATGCCGTATTTTCGGCCAGAGTATGAGACTTTTGAGTTCCTTCTCGCAAGCAAGATGCTAAATTATGGTCCATTGTAAATACCTCAAACAGTCAATATTGGTTCAGCGGAGACAATCTTTGTTAAGGAATAAGGCTTGTATAAGATCCTAAAAAGGATCTGAAGAGACGTTTTATCGCAACTTGTACGACAAAAAGTAAACCTGGTTAAATCCTCATTCCTAAGAACGAGGGGAAGAGAAAAGGCAAGGGACACTATGGGTTGAGTATGTTCAGGAGCTAGGAGCCCTCCTGCTCATCTCTACATGATTGGAGATACCTATTATGTTCCCTTGCCACATAGCTTGATAATCACATCAAGGTGTGAGTTTCCCGTGCACTCAATTTTGGGACTTGAGAAAGAGATTAGTCAGCCCAGCCTCTGGGGTACGGCCACCAGCACCGCCATCACGCTGCCAGTTATCTTCTTGAAATTTTGTCTGGCCGCCTAATTGCCCTAGGGCAGAATCAGCGGCAGGCACAGCTGCCTTAGCATGCGATGGGTTGACTGGAGGACTCATGGGTCAAATCGTTCTCAAATGGGTTTAACTTTAATTACTCTATAGTTATGAAGTATTTCAACTATATCATTTTTTCAAAACTTTACCTTTTTGAGGTGTTTTCCCTATGGGTAACGATCGTCAAATCATAGTTCTCTAGAGGAGGGGCAGCTCAAGCGCTGGCACCAGTAGCCCAGACCCACCATACTCAAAAGGCCAATTAATACCCCTGGCTCCGGTACCGAAGTCAGGGGCGTAGGTTCTGGAATTGGGTCAATTACCGGTGGTGTTGTGGGGGGCGTAACGGGTGTTACTGGTGGTGGTGTAACGGGTGTTACTGGTGGTGTGACGGGTGCTACTGGTGGTGGCGTTGGCCGTGGCGGTGCTGGTCTTGGGGGACGTGGGGGGGGA
>NZ_QXHD01000004.1:5545872-5565454 GCF_011009555.1 Adonisia turfae CCMR0081
CTCTGTAGCACATTACGTCCCCAGGGCATGGGCACCTCAACAATGAGGTAGCGATCGCACTCCGGGGCTGATCCGATCGGATCTTCACCGCTGTGCTTAGAAAACACAGCACAGAGATCGATGTCGGGGCAAGTGGTAATGGATTGGGATGACATCACACTGGGGTATCAACTAAGTATTTGAACAAATCATCTAACAACGCGTTAGCTGCCAAAATCCCATTTCCCAAAAACCAAGTATCAAAGGATACTGGATATACTTTCTCTTGTTGTACTGCCCCAAGCTGTTGCCAGAGGGGATGGCGAGTGACCTTTTGAGCCATGGAGTTTTGAGGATTGTCTTGAAAGTAAAAAATAACATCCCCATCCATAGCGGGAATGGCTTCGAGGCTAACCGTTTCGTAAAATTTTGCCTTGGCCTGAGACGGTGGGCGAGGCAGCCCCACCTGCTCTAAAATGTAGCCACAAAATGAATTCCGCATATATAAGCGCACCTGATCGGGGCGAAATCGTAGCACGGAAACTTCAGTGGTTTCCAGGCGATCACCCATCTGTTGCCGAAAGTCTTGAACCCTAGCCTGAAAATCTTGAATCAGTGCTTGCCCCTGTTCTGGTTTACCCAAGGCCGTAGCATAGGTGGTAATGGCATCGGCGCGGGTCTCAACCAGTACCGTTGGGGCAATTTGGGAGAGCGTATTATAGAAGGTACGGTGGTCCTCTACATTACTCAAAATCAGGTCTGGCTTTAGCTCCAGGATAGCTTCAAAATTAGGTTGAGATGAATGGCCGATATTGACAATTCCGTCGCTTTTATCTGCCAAATAGCTGGCAAAATTGCCGTAGTTGGAGCGCTGGGGAAATCCTGAATAGGTAGAGGCAATGGGCTTAATCCCCAGGGCCAGACTGTTATCAAGCGCATTCTGAGACAGCACTACCACCCGCTGGGGTGATTGGGGAACAATCACCTCACCTAATGCGGTTTCGACAGCGTGTCCCTGCTCTGGGATGACCAGCTGAGTTGTGGGGGATGACCCACCACAGGCAACAACTAGCACCAACGCGATGATGGCTGGTAGCAGCCTTTTGATATAGCGCATCTCCTCCAACATTGG
Organism: Adonisia turfae CCMR0081; assembly: GCF_011009555.1. Classification (GTDB taxonomy): domain Bacteria; phylum Cyanobacteriota; class Cyanobacteriia; order Phormidesmidales; family Phormidesmidaceae; genus Leptothoe; species Leptothoe turfae. The sequence continues at coordinate 5,546,984 of NZ_QXHD01000004.1, forward strand.
TTTTGCTTTAACTCCTAAGTCGGTCTAGACCCATAAAAAGTCAAGATAGTTTAAATGAGAAAGTATTGCAATAATTAAACTATCTTCCGTTCCTGGATGAATTTACCATAACCCTTTTATGAAAGGACTTTTGCCATTGAACTATCGGCTAACTGACCGCTCTCTAACTTGAGTATACGATCAGCTAGATGAAAATATTTATCATCGTGGGTAATGGCTAAGACTAGCTTTTGTTGGCGCTTGAGTTCAGGCAAAATTTGGGTATAGAACACGGTCTTAAAATGGGGGTCCTGATCGGCAGCCCATTCATCAAACAGGTACACGGGCCGATCTTCTAGATAGGTGGTCAGGAGTGCCAGGCGTTTGCGTTGCCCCTGGGAGAGATCGATGTCGGACAGCTTGCCATCCTGGATGTGAACTTTGTGAGCGAGCTGCAAGGCCTGCAAATAGGCGTTGGCTTGTTCAATCTGTTGGGGGTTGTCCAGGGCCAGGAGGCGGTCAAACAGATAAAAATCAGCGAAAATCGCGGAAAACTGTTGTCGGTAGGCTTCTCGATTGGCATCAGTAATCCGGTTGCCATCCAGGATAATCTGGCCTGAACTCGGAGGATATAGACCCGTAATCAGCTTTGCCAGTGTGGATTTACCACTGCCATTGCCACCAATGAGAAACACCACTTCTGGTCGTTTGAATGCCAGGTTGATGGGGCCTACGGTGAATGGAGTCGTATCGGCTCCCCGGTCATAGTGATGGACTACGTTTTTCAGTTCCAGATGCTGCCACGATGGAGATAGGGACTCTATACTAGGAAGTTCTGGAAACTGGTTAAGCATAAAACCAAAGGACTCTACTTTGTCTAGGGCCACACTGGCTCGGCTCAGAATTGGCAGGCGTCGCATTAAATTTTCGAGGGGACCGTTGAGATAAATAACGGTCAACACGTAGCTAGAGAACAGCGTCATATCCAGGGCGCTGAACTGGGGGATAACAAACAAAAAGACGCTAATAACGGCAAAGAAAATTAGCTGCCCCCAGCTAGCGGCTCCGGCAAAGATGCCCATGCCCCAGACGGTAAAACGGCGATATGTGGTGGCTGTCTGTTGCAATTCATCGGTTAGAAAAACCTGTCGTCGCTGCTGGTGCAGTTTGAGTTCTTTCATGCCGTGAATCAGGCCGCGCAGGTGTTTGAATAATCGGTCTTGTTCGTTACGGGCCTTGACCAAAAAGCGTCGAGCGCGTCGGGCAATCAGCTGATAAGTGACGGTTGCTAAGAGCAAAAATGCAACCATAATTAGTAGCAACGGTACCGATAGCCAGCCTAAATACAGCAGAGAACCGCCCACGATGGCTAAGTCGATACAGAGAAAAGGCACCACTGTAAATGCCGAGGCAATGGTTTCAACATCTGCTGTGAGCGAGGCAAATAGACGATGGCTGCCTAGATCTTCGAGCTGACGTAACGGGCAGTCTAGCAGCTGGCGGGCTAGCATCAGCCGCAGGTGCAGCAGAGCCCCCTGACCCAGGCGAATCAAGAGTAGCTGTGATAGATAGCCGGCCACCAAAACAATGGCCAGTAGCCCTAAAAAGCCCAAAAAAAAGGATGCCGTTGTTGCTTGACGACCCGCTATAACTTCGTTAACCAGGGCCACTAGACGAGCACTGCCACCACCACTTACCCCCCCAGCCACGATAGCTATGACCATTGCCATAGGGGATGTGCGCAACAACAGTGAAATAAGATTCATGGCAAATGGCGTGTAAAATAATTCTATTGACAAAGATTCTTGTTTAAGACTAGCCTGCTATTGCATGGTTTTCCATTTGTTTGGTGGACATACATGAGTTAATTAAGGATGCATGTCCTGACGTTGCTACGTTTCAGATCTTAAATCCGTTTGTGTCTATTCGACAAAGTTCTTTCTGAAAAAAGCATTGAAAGTTTTTAGTGAAATCAGGTTAGAGGGTGATTGAGCTTGTTGACTTTGCTCACGCACCTGAATTTATGGATTTTTAGCCTCAAAGTTATCGAGAATTATTCTTTTTAAAGGTTATGACTTCCACACTTCGGCCAGCCATTGCCCAGCTATCCGATAAGCGATCGCAGCTAGCGACCCTGCTGCGATCTCACCTTCAACATCCCAATACATTCCCGCTGTCTTTTGCCCAACAGCGACTATGGTTTCTGGACCAGTTGCAACCGGGTAATCCGGCCTACACAATGATGGCCACGGTGCGGCTGCGGGGCGACCTGGATGTAGCCGCATTAAAGTGTGCCTGGCAGGATTTGGTGCAGCGTCATGAATCCCTAAGGACGCGTTTTGTGCTGGTGGATGGTCAACCCTATCAGCGGGTGCAGCCCACGGGGGCTGTCTCGTTGACCCAGCTAGATTGGCAAGATTTACCATCAGCGGACCCAACAGCGGCCATTCAATCCCAGGCGCTTAAGCTGGTGCAACAGCCCTTTGATTTAGAGCAAGATGGATTGGTGCGCTCTCATCTGATCCAATTACAGACCGAGACCCACGTACTACTGCTCACGCTGCACCACATTATTTCTGACGGCTGGTCCATGGAAGTGTTAATCCGGGAGTTAGCCATTCTGTACAATGCCCATCAACGGGGGCAACAGGCTCAGCTCCCCCCTATGCCCATTCAATATGCTGATTTTGCCGTCTGGCAGCGACAGTTTTTGCAGGGAGACATTTTAGAAAAACAGTTTAACTACTGGCGTACTCAACTCTCTCCGCCGGTGTTGCCCAGCCTACCCACCGACTTTCCCCGCCCTGCCGTGCGCAGCCACCGCGGCCACCGACATTCCCTAGGGATATCGCCAGAACTCACAGCCCAGCTGCAAACGCTGAGCCAGCAGACAAATGCCACTCTGTTTATGACCACCCTGGCCGCCTTTCAGGTATTGCTATATGACTATGCCCAGCAGGCCACAATTCGAGTGGGTACCCCCATTGCTAACCGAGATCGCCCGGAAGTGGCTAACCTGATTGGCTTTTTTACCAATACGCTGGTACTGGGTGCCGAAATCGACGACAAGCTGTCCTTTTGTCAATGGCTACAGCGAGTGCGCGACCAGGCAGTCAATGCCTATGCCCATCAGGATTTACCCTTTGAAAAACTGGTGGATGAACTTCAACCCGAACGGGATCTAAGTCAAACACCGCTATATCAGGTTTGGTTTTATCTCCAGGACGATCCAGTCACCACGGTGTCGTTTCCGGGGCTGACCCTAGAACCGATTGAGATTGACTTGGGCACCGCTAAGCATGACCTGAAGCTAGGTCTATGGAAAAGTCCCCAGGGATTACAGGGGGCATTGGAGTACAGCACCGATCTCTTTGAATCGGCTACAGTGGCTCGGCTAGCCCGTGGCTATGAAGATCTCCTGACCGACATTGCCCGCGATCCCGACCAGTCAATTGCAGACCTGGTCCAACACTTACAACAGCGACAGCAGCAAAAAATGCTGGAACAAAAACGAGCGCTGTTATCGACCCAGCGGCAAAAGCTTAGAGGCACCCGCCGTCAATCCTTTACTTCCTAGCCCTATGACTTTTTCTTCTCGTCAGCGGTTGACTGGCATTCGTCGCCGCTCGGTTCAGGTCTCTTCGGAATCTTTAATTACAGCTCAGACCTTGGCTGCCGACCGGCGGCTACCGCTGGTGGTGCGACCCACCCAGGGTTCCCTCAACTTGGCTGCCTGGGCTGAGACCCAGCGAGATTGGATTGAGACTAAACTCCATCACCATGGTGGACTGTTATTTCGTGGTTTTGACAGCGCAGATACCCTGGGGTTAGAACAGTTTTTGAACGTGCTCAGTGACAATCTGTTGGACTACGCCTACCGCTCTACGCCACGCACCCAGGTGAGTGGCAAGGTGTATACCTCAACAGAATATCCGGCCAGCCAGACCATTCCGTTGCACAACGAAATGGCCTATAGCCGTCAGTGGCCCCTCAAAATTGCGTTTCTCTGTGTCCAGCCTGCTGTCTCGGGGGGGATGACGCCCATTGCCGACAGCCGTCAGGTCTATCAGGCCCTGCCAACAGATTTGAGATCGCGCTGGCAACAACAACAAATCCTCTATGTGCGTAACTATGGTGGCTCCCTCGATTTGCCCTGGCAAACCGTATTTCAAACGGACGATCCGGCGGCGGTGGAAGCGTTTTGTCAGGCCAACGGCATGACCTGGAGTTGGGGCAACGGCAACCGTCTCCGCACCCAGCAGATCTGTCAGGCGGTGGCCCGTCATCCCCACACCGGAGACTGGGTTTGGTTTAATCAAGCCCATTTATTTCATATTTCTAACCTGGAGCCAGCGGTGCGTGAAGGGTTGTTAGCTGATATCGCCGAAGCAGATTTACCACGCAACGCATACTACGGCGATGGTTCGGCCCTGGATGAGGCCGATGTCGCCATTATTCGCGCGGCCTACCAGGCCCATACGGTGATGTTTCCCTGGCAACAAGGGGATGTGTTGCTGCTCGACAACATGTTGGCGGCCCACGGACGTACTCCCTATAGTGGCCCTCGCAAGGTGTTGGTGGGCATGGCCCAACCTCACCAAAACCTTGCAGGGGTCGCTGACTAACTGTTCGTTTTTTGTTTCCTAATATCTTTCTCTAACCATCAGCGTAGATCCTATGCAAATTACCCAAGCCCCCCCTCCGTCTGAAATTGCAGGTTATCGTCTTTCTCCCCAGCAGCAACGTTTATGGCGACTACAGCAACGCTATCCTGGACAGCCCTTTCGCGCTTCGCTACGGTTGCGATCGCCCCAGCCCTATGCTGCCGCAAAGCTTTCTACAGCCCTACAACAGCTGATTGATCGACATGAAATTCTGCGTACGACCTTTTCCACCCTGCCGGGGATGACAATGCCACTACAGGTAATTGCAGAAACCCTGTCGAGTCAGTCGGTACTGACGCAGCATAATGATGCAACCCTGTCGACTGAGGTCGTAGAAGCCCAGGTGCAAACCCTGTTGGCGCAGTCGTTTGACTGGGTGAAAGGCCCCCTGTTTCAAGTGCACTGGATTCAGCGAGGGGAGTACGATGAGTTGCTATTTAATTTGCCAGCGCTGTGTGCCGATGGTGCCACCCTGTCACTGTTAGCCAACGAATTCCAGCAGTTCTATGGAGAAACCCCTGGAGAAACCTCGCAGATCAATCAGGAGCCCCCACTGCAATACGCTGATCTAGCCGAGTGGCAGACCGATCTGTTGGCAGGGGAAGATACCGCCGCCGGACGTAGCTACTGGCGACGCTCAAGCAATTTGGAACAGGTAATACAACGACTACCTTTGGAGCGGTCAGCGGACTCTACTGTGGCTGACACCGTTCACCTCCAGGTCCATTCTGTTGTGTTGCCGGTGGAGCAAACCCAAACCCTGTATCTCTGGGCAGATCAGCAGGGAGTGACAGTAGATGAGGTGTGTCTGACACTCTGGCAGATTTTAATCGCGCGACTCACTGAACAATCGACATTCACCTTGGGTTATAGCTGTGATGCCCGTCAGCATTATGAAGAGCTGCAAACGGCCTGTGGCCCATTAACCCGCGATCTGCCGCTACAGGTAGACCTGCAGCCCAACCAAAGTTTTGCCACGCTTGTCGCTCACGTTCATCAGAAACTAGAAGAAATTAAACCCTGGCAGGATTGTTTTGCCTGGGAAAACGTGCAGGATGAAGCTGGCTGGTTTCCCATGAGCTTTGGTATGCAGTCAGCTTCCCCAGACGAGTTCTCTCTAGAAACTCTCTCTCCTGTGAAGGTTATGGCAGCCAACGCTCTGCTAGAACCCTCCATGTTAAAGCTAGTGTGTCGGTCCGCAGCAAACACCCTCACCCTAGACTGGCTCTACGACGCTAGCCGTTTAGAGTTATGGGCTATTCAACAGATTCAGAACCACTGGCAAACCCTGATGATAGCAGCAATAGCTGCACCGGAGATGACAATTTCGCAGCTGCCGTTACTCAGTGCACCGGAGCGACAAGCCTTACTGGTGGACTTTAATCAAGCCACCAGCCAGCCCTGCGGCTATACCAGCCTACATCAGTGGTTTGAGGCCCAGGCAGTGCAAACGCCTAATCATCCGGCTGTGCGGTTTGAAGCAGATTGTTTAACCTATGGCCAGCTTAATAGTCGGGCTAACCAGTTGGCCAAAATGTTACAGCAGCAAGGGGTAACGTCGGAGAGTGTGGTGGCGGTGGCCCTCCCCCGTTGTCTCGACTGGGTTGTTGCCATTCTGGGTATTCTCAAAGCTGGAGGCGCATACCTGCCCCTAGACCCCCATCTGCCCACCGAACGATTCCAAACTATTTGCCAAGATGCAGCTGTAGTACAGGTATTGACTTGGTCAGAATGGTGCGATCGCATGCCCGAGACTGTTCCCACCCATTGTCTAGATACCCCCTGGGATAAAACAGATACCGAGAACTTGCTTCACCAGACAGATCCCGAACATCTGGCCTACGTGATTTACACCTCTGGTTCAACAGGACAGCCTAAGGGGGTGGCCGTTGAACATCGCCACATCCTCAACTATGTGCAGGGTATATTACCCCAGTTGGGTCTAGAGGCCGATGCCCACTATGGTCTAGTGTCCAGTGTGGCCGCAGATTTAGGTAATACCGTGTTGTTTGCAGCCCTGTGTACCGGCGGCTGTTTACACCTGATTGATGATGATCGAGCCCTACAGCCTAGTGCCCTTGCCGACTACTGTCGTCAATATCCCCTCGATTGTTTAAAAATTGTGCCGTCCCATCTCGGGGCCTTGCTCAGTGATGAATCTGCCGCCGTCTGGCTGCCCCATCACTGTTTAGTACTGGGTGGAGAAGCCGCCCCAGGATCCCTGGTCGCAGAGATACGCCGTTATCGGCCCCAGCTTAAACTGTTAAATCACTACGGCCCCACTGAAACCACCGTTGGGGTGCTGACCTATACTGTGCCCGAGCACTTCGAGCCAGCCACCACCCTGCCCCTAGGTCAGCCGCTGCCCAACATCCAGGTTTATGTCTTGGACCCTCACCATCAGCCAGTGCCGGTGGGTATTCCCGGTGAGATTTATGTGGGTGGTGCGGCTGTTAGTCGAGGCTATCTCAATCGCCCCGACCTAACTACAGAGCGATATATCACCAATCCCTTTGCACCGGGACGGCTCTATCGCACCGGCGATCGGGCGCGTCACTTACCCAGTGGCCAGCTAGAATTTTTGGGTCGCATTGATGACCAAATTAAGCTGCGGGGCTTTCGCATTGAACTGGGAGAAATAGCCGCCGTACTGCAACAGCATCTGGCTGTTCAACAGGCGATCGTTCTGTTACGCAAAGAGACCGAGACGCCCCAACTGGTGGCCTATGCGATTGCCCCGACCACGTCTGTAGAAGACCTGCGAACATATCTAGCGACAAAACTGCCTGACTACATGGTGCCAGCAGCGGTGGTGCCATTACGGAGTTTTCCCCTCACCGCCAACGGTAAAATTGACCGCCAGGCATTGCCTGCCCCCAATCGTGGTTCGGCGGTTGAGCAGACGGCTCCCAGCAGCGATGCTGAAAAACAACTGGTGGCCATCTGGCAAGACCTGTTGCGGACGGAGACTATCGGCATCCACGACAACTTTTTTGAATTGGGTGGGGACTCCATTCTGAGCATTCAGGTGATTGCCAGGGCCAACCAGGCCGGTCTACAGCTCACCCCCCGCCAACTCTTTGATCATCAAACCGTTGCGGGCCTAGCCGCCGTCGCGGGCACCGCCACAGCGGCCAAGGCGGAGCAAGGCCCCATGAGCGGTGTGGCCCCCCTCACCCCGATTCAACATCGCTTCTTTGAGCAGGCAGTTGATAATCGCAATCACTGGAACCAGGCCCTCTTGCTGGAGGCACGAGAGTCTCTCAACCCAGATTTACTGGAGCAAGCGCTCAATCATCTGAGCCAGCATCACGATGCCCTGCGGTTACGGTTCCAGCGTCAAGACAATCGCTGGCAGGCGGTGCATGGAGACCACAGGCCGCTTTCGCTGCAGCGGATCGATCAGACAGGCTGCGCTGATGCCGACGTGGAAACCCAGATTGTGACCCACGCCGACGCCTTGCAAACTTCATTAAATATTACCGATGGACCGCTGATGGGGGCCGCCTGGTTTGACTTTGGCCCTGCCCGCTCGGCCCGATTATTAGTGGTGGTGCACCATCTAGTGATCGACGGTGTATCTTGGCGGGTGCTGCTGGAGGATTTACAGACGGTTTATGGCCAGCTGCAAAGTGGAGTTGCGATCGCACTGCCCCCCAAAACCACCTCCTTCCAACAGTGGGGCGAACACCTGATCACCTACAGTCAATCAGCGGACCTGCAACAGACCCAGCTCGCTCCAAACACGGCCACTCTACCCCTGGACTTTACCGACGGCAACAACACAGTGGCCTCTGCACGCACACTGGCCCTCAGTCTGGATGTCACCGAAACCCAGGCCCTGTTACGGGAGGTGCCCAAGGCCTACCAGAGCCAGATCAATGACGTACTGCTAACGGCATTGCTGCAAGGGATGGCCCCATGGACCCAGCAATCGTCCCTAATGATTGAGCTAGAGAACCATGGCCGCGATGATTTTGACGGCCAGCTGGATCTCTCCCGCACCGTTGGCTGGTTCACCGCCATCTTCCCAGTGCAGCTGACACTGCCTGCGGACCCCAGTCCTGGAGCGGCGCTGATGGCCATTAAAGAACAGCTGCGTCGCCCCGGCAGGCCCCTAGATTACGGCGTTGGGCGCTACCTCAGTGCCGCAGGCCAAAAGCACCCAGAGCCTGACTTAGTCTTCAACTACCTGGGCCAGTTTGACAGCAGCCTGCCCGAGGCCAGTTTGTTTGGTTTGGCTCCAGAACCCGAGGGCCGCAGCCGAGACCCTCAGACACCGCGACGCCATGTGATTGAGATTAATGGCCGGGTGTTGTCCGGTCAGCTGCAGCTGGCCTGGACCTACAGCGATCAGTGCCATCGGCGGGAAACCATTGCCCAGGTAGCCGAGCAAACCATGGCCGCATTAAGAGCACTGATTGCCCACTGCACCTCTAATGAGGCTGGCGGCTATACCCCCTCCGATTTTCCCCAAGCCAACCTAAGTCAGACGGCCCTCGATCAGGTGCTAGCTCAGCTGCAAACCAGTGGGGAGGGTTAAACCATGCAAAAAGTAGATAATCTCGAAGACCTGTACGAACTGACCCCCACCCAGCAGGGTATTTTATTCCACAGTTTAATGGCCCCCAATGAGGGCATGTACTGCACCCAGTTTGGCTTTACCCTCCAGGGCGATCTGGCCATCGACACCTTTTGTCAGGCCTGGGAACAAACCCTGAAGCAGCATTCCATTCTGCGCACGGCCTTTGTTTGGGAAGGCTTGGAAAAGCCAATCCAGCTTGTTCGTCAAAAAGTGGCGCTGCCATTGACTCAGCTGGATTGGCGAGACCGGTCCACCGCTGAGCAACAGCAAGAGCTAGAGACCTGGATCCAGCAGGATCGACAGCAGGGATTTACCCTTTCCCAGGCCCCCCTGATGCGGCTGACATTAATCCGCTGGGCCGACACCACCTATCACTGCATTTGGAGTAAGCATCACCTGCTGCTGGATGGCTGGTCTACCAGCTTAGTGCTGAAGGCTGTACTGACTCGATACGAGGCCCTACGGCAGAACCAGGCACCCACCCTCACACCAGCACCGCCCTACCGCGACTATGTGGCCTGGCTCCAGCGGCAAGATTTAGCTCAGGCAGAAAACTTTTGGCGATCGCATCTCCAGGGATTCATCGCCCCCACACCCCTGGGCATTCCCCGCACCCTCAAGCAGTCGGCGGGCACCTCAGACATCGCCAATGCCACCCACCTGATTAGCCCTGAACTGACACAGACGCTCAAAACCTTTGTCCGCCAACATCAGCTCACCTTAAATACGTTGGTGCAGGGGGCCTGGGGCCTTTTACTCAGCCGCTATAGCGACGAAACCGATGTGGTGTTTGGGGTGACCTCCGCCGGACGTCCCCCAGATTTACCAGGGGCTGAGGCCATGGTGGGGCTATTTATCAACACGCTGCCCGCCCGCGTATCGGTGGATATTGATCAGCCCTTAGTGCCCTGGCTGCAGTCTATTCAGGGGCAGCAGGCCAGCCTGCGGCAGTACGAATATAGCCCGCTCACCCAGGTGCAGCGCTGGAGCGAGGTGCCCCCTGGCACCGCTTTGTTTGACAGTATTGTGGTGTTTGAAAACTACCCGGTGGACCCAGAGCTACAGGCGGTTTCCCAGGAGGCGGCCACCAACCAGCAGGCTAAAATCAGCGATATCTACACCACCGAGCGTACCCACTACCCCTTAACCATCGTCGCCCTGACGGATCCGACGGCGGCTCCGGGGGGACTGGAACTGCAGGGGCTATACGACCCGCAGCAGTTTGAGGCCGATAGTATCGAGCGGCTACTGGGGCAGCTGGCCTGCCTGCTCAAGGCCATCCCTGACCATGGCACCGCAGCCCTCGGAGAGCTGCCTTGGATGACAGAGGCTGAGCGATCGCAGCTACTCAGCTGGGGCCAGGCCCAGGGGAGTTTTCCCAAGCAGCCAGGGCTGGTGGAGCGCTTTATCACCCATGTGGAACAGCGTCCCGATGCCGTGGCCCTTTTAGATGGCGATCGCACCCTCACCTATCAAGACCTCGATCGACGTTCCACTCAGCTGGCCCACTATCTCGCCCAGCAGGGGGTGACCGCCGAGACCCGAGTGGCGCTATGTTTGCCCCGGAGTTTAGATTTAATCGTGGCCGCCCTCGGTATTCTTAAAGCGGGGGGGGCCTATGTGCCGTTGGACCCCAGCTATCCCACCGAGCGGCTGCGCTGGGTTTTATCCAACGCGGAGCCAACGGTGGTCGTGACGCTAGCGGCAGAAATCGAACGGCTAGGGTTAGCGCCTGAGGTCAGCGTCTGCCTGGACCGCGATGCTGAAGTGATTAACCAGCAGTCCAGCCAGCTAACGCTACCCACCCCTCAGCCAGGGCAGCTGGCCTACGTGATCTATACCTCCGGCTCCACCGGACAGCCCAAAGGGGTGATGGTGCGCCATGGCGAAGTGGTGCGCCTATTTACGGCCACGCAGCAGTGGTTTCAGTTTTCCCATGAGGATATTTGGCCGTTATTCCATTCCTTTGCCTTTGACTTCGCGGTTTGGGAAACGTGGGGAGCCCTACTCCATGGCGGCCAGCTGGTGATCGTGCCCTATGAGATCAGCCGGTCACCCCAGACGTTTTACCAGTATTTACAGCAGACCGGGGTGACGGTGCTGAACCAGACATCAACGGCGTTCCGTCAACTCATGGCCATAGACGAAGTGGTCCAGGCCCCCTTAGCGCTCAAATGGGTGATTTTTGGTGGGGAAGCCCTGGATTTACCCAGCCTCCGACCCTGGTTTGAACGCCATGGCGATCGCACCCCCCAGCTAGTGAACATGTACGGCATTACCGAAACGACGGTGCATGTCACCTACCGGCCCCTGCGCCAAGAGGATGCCCTTGCCTCCACCAGTATGATTGGCGGTCCCATTCCTGACTTGGCCCTCTATGTCCTCGATCAGCACCGACAGCTGGTGCCGGTGGGGGTGCCAGGGGAGCTATATGTGGCCGGTGCCGGGGTATCCCTGGGCTATCTAAATCGCCCAGAGCTAACGGCAGAGCGCTTTTTAGAAAATCCGTTTGACCCGCATCTAGGAAAAATGTATCGGACAGGCGATCAGGTGCGGTGGCGCTCCGACGGCGATCTCGATTATCTGGGCCGCTTGGACAATCAGGTGAAGCTGCGCGGTTTTCGCATTGAGCTAGGGGAAATTGAGGCAGCAATCAACCAGCATCCGGCAATCCGGGAAGCAACGGTAATCCTGCGCCATGACCCACCGGCTCAGCCGCGACTAGTGGCCTACACCGTCTATCGCGATGCCCCCCTCAGCGAAGGGGAACTGCGCCAGTGGCTCAAGGGCAAACTGCCGGACTACATGGTGCCCGCCGCCATGGTGACTCTGCCCGCATTTCCCCTCACCCCCAACGGCAAACTCGACCGGCGGCAGCTGCCCGCCCCCAGTAGCGAGCGCCCATCCCTGCCCGTGGCCTATGCCGGTCCCCAATCGGAGCAGGAACAAACCATTGTGCGCATCTGGCAGGAGCTGCTGCATCTGGACGTAGGCATCCATGACAGCTTCTTTGACCTGGGGGGAGATTCCCTGGGACTGATGCAGCTGCATCACCGACTGCAGACAGAGCTAAAGGCATCGTTTGAGCTAATGGATCTGTTCCGGTATCCCACGGTGCATGACTTTGCTGAATTCCTTAGCACCCAGACTCCAGCTGAGCCGATGCCAGCAGCTGCTCCCCAGCGGCAGCAAGGAAAATCCCGTCTGCAGCAACAGCGGCAGCGCCGTCAAGCCTCCACATCTCGCTAGTTCCAATGCTTATTTCAGGTAACAACACAAAGCGAGACGGTTTCCTAAGGAATTCGGAGTTCGGAATTCGGAATGATCTCCCTTTTACTTCTTACTTCCGCCTTCCGCCTTCCGCCTTCCGCCCTAGCCGAAATTTCTTGACTTAAGTTGATCTCCCTTATTTCAGACTCACCATGACGACTCACTACACGGGCTTAGAAACCGCCGTTATTGGGATGGCCGGTCGCTTTCCCGGTGCCCCCACCCTGCCTGATTTTTGGCACAACCTACAAAACGGCGTGGAATCGGTCTCCTTCTTTTCGGAGGAGGAACTGCTGGATGCGGGCATTGAGGCGGCAACGGTGAAGCAGCCTAACTATGTCAAAGCCCGCGCCATTCTTGAAAATGCCGATGTATTTGATGCCGGGTTCTTTGGCCTCAGCCCCCGCGATGCCGAAATCCTTGACCCCCAACAGCGGGTATTTTTAGAAACCGCCTGGGCCGCCCTAGAAACCGCTGGATACGACCCGCAACGGTTTGGGGGAGCCATCGGCATATACGGCGGTGCCACCCTTAGCAGCTATTTATTTAATCTCTACAGCAACCCCCATCTGATGCAGACCGTGGGCCAGTTTCCCCTGGTGCTGGGCAATGGTCGGGAGTTTCTAACCACGCGGACCTCCTATTTGATGAATTTGCAGGGGCCGAGTGTGAATGTGCAAACGGCTTGTTCTACAGCGCTGGTGGCGGTTCACCTGGCGAACCAGGCCCTGCTTAGCGGCGAATGCGATCTGGCTCTGGCGGGTGGGGTTTCGATTCGGATGCCCCTAAAGGGGGGATATGTCTATCAGGAGGGGGGGATTTCCTCCCCGGACGGTCACTGCCGCGCCTTTGATGCTAGTGCCAAGGGCACGGTGGGCGGCAGCGGGGCCGGGATGCTGGTGCTCAAGCGTCTAGAGGATGCCCTGGCGGATCGCGATACGATCCATGGCGTGATTAAGGGGTCCGCCATCAATAACGACGGCTCCGCCAAAATGAGCTACACGGCTCCCCGCATTGAAGGGCAGGCGACGGTGATTCGGGCAGCCCAGCAGGTGGCGGAGGTGGAGCCGGAGAGCATTCAATATATTGAGGCCCACGGTACAGGGACAATTTTGGGTGACCCCATAGAAGTGGCCGCTTTGACCCAGGCATTTCAAACGGCGCAGCAGGGCTACTGCGCCCTGGGGTCGGTGAAAACAAATATTGGCCACCTGGATGCAGCGGCCGGGGCGGCGGGGTTGATTAAAACCTTGCTGTCGCTAAAGCAGCGACAGATTCCCCCCAGTTTGCATTTTGAATCGGCAAATCCGCAGATTGACTTTGACCACAGTCCGTTTTACGTCAACGATCAGCTACGGCCCTGGCCCGAGCAGTCCAATAGCCCCAGGCGAGCAGGTGTGAGTTCCTTTGGCATGGGGGGCACCAACGCCCATGTGATTGTGGAGGAAGCGCCTCCGGTGGCGGCCACTAGTGCCTCCCGTCCCTGGCAGCTGTTGCTGTGGTCGGCTAAAACCGAGACGGCGCTGACCGCAGCGACTCAGCAGTTAGGTACGGCGTTAGAACAAGTGGATTTAGCCGATGCAGCCCATACTCTCCAGGTGGGGCGTCAGGCCTTTGCGCATCGGCGGATGATGGTGTGTTGCGATCGCACCGATGCCCTCACCGTTCTCAACGGAGCCACCTCCCAGCGATTCAAATCCAACACCGCCCCTGACACCGTCCCCCAGGTGGTATTTCTGCTACCAGGCCAGGGAGCCCAGCACGTGGGCATGGGGCAACAGCTTTACGAAACGGAGCCCCGTTTCCGCCAGGTGATTGATCGCGGAGCCGAACTGCTGCAGCCCCACCTGGGTCTAGATATTCGGCAGATCCTCTACCCAGACGATGGCCAGATGGCCGAAGCAACGGAACAGATTTGCCGCACCGACATCGCTCAGCCCGCACTCTTTCTGGTGGAATATGCCCTGGCCCAGCTGTGGCAAGAGTGGGGCGTTACCCCCAAGGCGTTTATCGGCCATAGTCTCGGGGAATATGTCGCTGCCTGTCTGGCGGGGGTGGCGGATTTAGACACCCTGCTGCCCCTGGTGGCATGGCGCGGTCGGTTAATGGCCCAGCAGCCAGAGGGAGCCATGCTAAGTGTGGCCCAATCCGCTAGCCAAATTGCAGCCCAGCTGCCGACGGATCTGGTGTTGGCAGCGGACAATGCCCCCGAGCTATGTGTCGTGGCTGGGCCAATTGAGGCCATCGCCCTCTATCAGCAGCAGCTAGAGGCCCAGGAAATTCCTTGCCGGTTGCTCAAAACCTCCCATGCCTTTCATTCACCGCTGATGGCCGGTGTGTTAGATCCGTTTCGTCAACAGCTGAGCCAAATTGCGCTCAATCCCCCCAAAAAACTGTGGGTTTCTAACCTGACGGGCACCTGGATTACCCCCGAGCAAGCCACCGATCCAGACTACTGGGTGCAGCATCTGCGGCAGCCGGTGCAGTTTCGCCCTGGTTTGGAAACCCTCAACAATGATCGGTCGCTGCTGCTGGAGGTGGGACCGGGGCAAACCCTCACCACCCTGGCTCGCCAGCATGGCCTGAAAACCCCATCGATCATTCCATCCCTAGGGCACCCCAGAGATTCTCAGCCGGATCTCGCCTGTTTGCTATCGGCGGTGGGGCAGCTGTGGCTCGCCAATGTGACCATTAACTGGCAGGGCTTTTATGCCCATGAGCAGCGGCGACGGATCCCCTTGCCCACCTATCCCTTTGAGCGGCAGCGTTACTGGGTTGAGGCGCAGCCCTTAGCTGCGGCCCCCCAGCCCATGCTACAGAAAAAGCCCGATGTGGCTGACTGGTTTTATCTACCGGAGTGGCAGCGTTCTCACCTAAGACCGGCGGTGGCCCACACCACGTCCGAGGCTGCCTGGCTGTTGTTTGTGGATGACACCGCCCGTAGCCAGGCCATTGCCCAGGGGTTATCCGTGGCCCACACCGCCGTCACGGTATACCCTGGCGACAGCTTTAGTCGCTTAGATCAGCACACCTTTACGATCAATCCCCACCGCCCTGAGGACTATCGAGCCCTGCTCAATGGGTTGGGGGACCACCGCCCCACCGAAATTCTGCACGGCTGGAGTCTGGCCGCAGCGACCGACTTTGACGAGATTCAGACCCAGGGCTGCCAGAGCCTGCTGTATTTGACCCAGGCCTTAGCCCAGTGCGGTTGGCACCATGATCTGCGGCTAACGGTGCTGGCCGCCAATATTTTGAACGTCAATGGCACCGAACCCCTGTCCCCAGCCCATGCCACCATCCTTGGCCCCTGCACCGTGATTCCCCAGGAATATCGGCAAATCACCAGCCGCTTGGTGGATTGGCCGGTGGATGGCGATAGCCCCAAGGATCTAAACGTGCTGCTGGCAGAGCTGGTCGCTGGGGCTGCTGAAGAACCGACGGTGGCCTATCGCCACGGACTGCGGTGGGTACAGCGCTTTGTCCCCATGCCTTTACCGGAGGCAGAGCCAGCGCTGCTGCGCCAACGGGGTGTCTATTTCATTACCGGCGGTCTGGGGAATGTGGGTCTTACCCTGGCCGCATCCCTGGCCCCCTGGCAGGCCAAGGTGGCCCTGCTGAGTCGACGCAGCCTGCCGGATCGCGCTCAGTGGCCCGCTTATTTAGAGAATGTGCTCACCGATCCGATCTGCGACAAACTTCGCCAGATTCAGGCCATGGAGGCTGCGGGTGTGGAGGTGCTGATCCTTGCGGCTGATGTGGCTGATGTTGACCAGTTGGAGGGTGCGATCGCAAAAACCGAAGCCCACTTCGGCCCCCTCAACGGCGTCATTCACGCCGCCGGTGCCGTTGGTGAGCAGGCCTTTCGCATGATTGCAGAAACGGGTAGCGCTGAACTAGAGCAGCAATTTCAGGCCAAGGTTACCGGCTTACAAAACCTGGCGACGGCCCTGGAGGGCAAATCCCTGGACTTTGGACTGCTTTGCTCATCGCTGGCCTCAGTCTTAGGCGGGTTAGGCTTTGCCAGCTACAGCGCCGCCAATTACTTTATGGATGCCTTTGCCCAGCAGCAGTCCCAAGGCGACTCCTTGCCCTGGATGAGCATTAACTGGGATGGCTGGCGGTTTCAACCGGACGAGCATCCAGAGCTGGGGCAAACCATGGCCGATTTTGCCCTCACCCCGGCGGAGGGCAGCGCCGTGTGGCAGCGGCTGTTTGCCTATGCCACCGTGCCCCAAATGATTGTCTCCACGGGGGACCTCAAGGCGCGCCAACAGCAGTGGCAGCCAGCGCCAGCGACCACCACCGACGAGGCCAATCGTCCCCAGTATGATCGCCCGGATCTAGCTGGTGACTATCAGGCGGCCACCACCCCCTTAGAACAGCAGGTGGTGGAGATTTGGGAGTCATTTTTAGGCATTCGGCCCATCGGCATTGACGATAGCTTCTTTGAACTGGGCGGCCATTCCCTGCTGGCCACCCAGATTATGGTCCATCTGCGTCAGCAATTTCAGGTGGATATTCCCCTGCGCTGCTTGTTTGATAACCCAACGGTAGCTGGTCTGGCCGAAGCGATTGTTCAACACCAAAGTGAGCATCAGCCGGTGGTGGATGAGATCGCACCCCTACCCAGGTTTGAAAGCTCAGACATCCAGCAATTGCTAGACCAGATCGATCAGCTGCCCGAAGCCCAGGTGGATGAACTGCTCCACCAATTTTCCCAATTGCAGGCCCTAACCTAGTTTCTACATATCCCCGCCATGATCACCACCCCTGATACCAACCGCTGGCTCCGACGCGGTACCCCCAATCCCAATGCGTCCCTACGCTGTTTTTGTCTGCCCTATGTCGGTGGCAGTGCCCGCATCTTCCAACCGTGGAGCCAGTCCTTGCCCGACAGTGTTGAGGTGTGTGCCCTAGAACTGCCGGGGCACGGCACCCGACTCACCGAACAGCCTTTTGACAATTGGGACGCGGTTTTGGAGGCCATCTCCCAGGTGATTTTGCCCCTTTGCGATCGCCCCTTTGTGTTCTTTGGCCACAGCATGGGAGCCTTGATCAGCTTTGAGCTAGCCCGCTATTGTCGTCGCCACAATCTGCCGATGCCCAGCCATCTTTATGTGTCAGGTCATCGTGCGCCCCAGCTACCCGACCCGGAAGAGCCGGTGCACAATCTGCCTGAACAGGCCTTTCGAGAGAAACTCACTCGGCTTCAGGGCACTCCACCAGCGGTGCTCAATAACAAAGAGTTTATGGCGATGCTGTTGCCGGTGCTGCGGGCTGATTTCACCCTGTGTGAAACCTACAGTTATGTTCAAGAGCCGCCCCTGCCCTGTCCCATTACCGCCTTTGGCGGCACCCAAGATCCCACCACCCAGCGAGGCCGCCTGCGGGCTTGGAGAGCACAGACCCAGGCTAAATTCACTCGCCATGTGTTACCAGGCAAACACTTTTTTATTCAAACGGAAAAAACCTCTCTGCTCAATCATTTAAAGATCAGCTTGGGCAGATACGCATAAATCAAGAAAGTCCCAGTTAGAGAAGATAATTATCAACGTCTTGCCCTGAACAAGAGAGACTTTAAATAAACAATCCTAGCGGGGCATTCCCAAGGGAGTATCCCGACGTCATCCTTTTGTTTAACCAGGGTTATTAAAACCAGATATTGGTTTTAGACCTACCGTGTACACATATCTCGGAAGATGGTTCAAAATCCTGCCTTACCCCCTTAATCCCCCCTTGGTAAGGGCAGGGTTGTTTCATGTTCACCAGAGAAAATCTGTAAGGCTTATTACTTCGTTCATACTGAATCGACATATGATCGGAGGGAACCAAAACCGGTTGCTTGGGGTCCCTCCGAGTTCCCCAAACCCCCATGGCTAGGGCCGGGAGGCCGCCCTAGGACCCAGCCTACTGAGTTGTCCTCAATTGCATTAAAGTAGGGGTTACGGCGGGGTCGATTAATCAGGTTAT
>NZ_QXHD01000004.1:5565464-5629884 GCF_011009555.1 Adonisia turfae CCMR0081
TGTGCAACTTCTGCGGCAATGCCCTTTGCTATCCACTGATTTGCACTTTCTTCGGCACTTTCAAAGCTACGGTGGCTACTGAGCACCACCCATTCTTGTAAAACAGGTTGGGGTAAAGGGTTAGCCCCTACCGCCAACGTCAGCTCCTGGGTGGTAATTGTCTGGGGTTGGCCACCGGTTTCAAAGGTCACCGTTAGGGTATCGCCATTTAGGGGGGTGAGGACAAGCTGATCGTCCCGCTCTTCTCCAAACCGCTGCACCAGACCGATTTGAATTTCGGGATTGAGCGGTGCTTGGGCTAGACCACGGCTGGGAATTACAGCCAGAAAACCGACAGCCATAACTATGGCGTGTTTGCCTAAGGACCGCTTCACTATCTGCCAATGTGCCAATGCCATTTGCCCAAATGTAATAATCCCTCAAACCATAGCCCAAACCTCGATCAACTGTGTTGGTAATTTGTCTGAGTTTTATATCTAACTGATGTTGCCATGCAGTGGTGTTTTTACATTGACTGTAGTCAATAAAAAAATATTGCAAGTCGAAGTCGTTATGAGTATGATTAAGAAGGCCACAAAATACAGTCAGGCAAGGTTTCAATATCTATAATTGCTGCGCTGCACTATATTGTTTGGCCAAGCAGGTTATTGAACGTTGTGCATGTCTAAGGCTAGAGTGCTCTTGCAAAAGCAGCTGCATTTCAACTTGGACATCGTTTAAGACCCACCACTCACTATCAGGAGACTAGTCATGTCCACGTCAACTCTCCCTATTAACATTGGTATCAGTGACGATCAGCGTCAGGCGATCGCAGATGGTCTATCTCGCACCCTGGCTGATACGTACACGCTCTATCTCAAGACCCATAATTTTCATTGGAACGTGACTGGCCCTATGTTCCAGACACTTCATCTCATGTTTGAAGGGCAGTATAACGAACTGGCGCTGGCGGTGGATGCGATCGCAGAGCGTATTCGTGCCCTCGGTTTTCCTGCCCCTGGCACCTACAGTGAATATGCCAAACTCAGTTCTATTAGTGAGACTGAGGGGGTTCCCAAGGCAGAAGAGATGATCGCTCTGTTGGTTGAAGGCCAGGAGGCGGTTGCTCGCACGGCCCGTGAAGTGTTTGCGATCGCAGATGAGGCCAACGATGAGCCGACGGCTGATTTGTTGACCCAGCGGCTACAGATTCATGAGAAAAATGCGTGGATGCTACGCAGTTTGTTGCAGTAATCAATACCTGTTACTCGTGGGACTAGTCTCCGAGTAACAGGTATAACCAAGTACTTGTGTCCCCCTAACGTTGGCGAAGCCTATCCCTGTGACTAGGGGGATGACAGGGGGTAAACACTATTAGCCGAGTCTCCTCTGCCCACAGAATCTTTCTTAGGGGAGCGTGTTATTAGGCTGTTTTATTATGGGAGCAAACGCCACCTGACTAATATCCTCCACCAGCTGAACACTCCTAATTCCGTGGGCCAGTGGCGATCACAACGGTGAATATGATGACAAGATCAGGTGGTTTTCTATTGAATTTAGGATATGGCAAACTTCACGATTAACGCTCTCATCGATCGATCTAATTATCCAAGCCTTAACGATTCTGTCTATCTCAACCAGGCTTCATTAGGGCTCATTGGTCAGCCCGCTGTACAGTCAATGCACGACTTTCTTGATAAGATTGCCCGCCATGGCAATCTCAGAATGACCGATGAGGAAGAGGTGGGATTCTTTGAGTCGTTACGTCAGCGCGGTGCAAGACTCTTGAATTGTAGTCCTGATCGGCTGGCAATTATAGCCAGCGCTAGTGAATTGCTCGGTCAACTTCCCTTTTTGATTCGCCCAACATCCGGTAGTTGCATTGTTGCCGTATCAACAGATTTTCCAGCCATCACTCGCCCTTGGATTCGATATGCGGAAGAGCATGATTGCGCTCTTCGTTTTGTTGATGACATTGCAACCGAGAATCTTACAGATGGCCTGATCGATAACATCGATAGTCGTACCGCCGTTGTAGCCATCAGCTCTGTTCAGTTTTCCACTGGAACCATGGTTGATATTCCCCGGTTACGCGAAGCCTGTGGGCGTGTGGATGCAAGGCTCGTGGTCGATGTCACCCAAGCAGCAGGAATTCTGAAGATAGATTCACAGCATTGGCAGGCTGATGCTGTTGTTACCAGTGGCTATAAGTGGTTGGGGGGGCATGGTGGTGTTGCGATCGCAACCGTTGCTCCCGGTTTGCTTGAGCAAGATACACCGCTTCCAGGCTGGATGGGAACAACCAATCCGTTTGATTTTGACGCCACAACGTTAACGTTTGCCACCGGCGCACGACGCTTTACACAGTCGACGATGTCCTACATTTCGATGGTGGGCCTCACAACGGCGCTTGAAAATTTAATGACGTTGAGCGCAGGTCAACGTGAGGCCCACTCACGTCGTCTTGCCCACAGGTTAATCCAGGGAACCCAGACATACGGATGGACACCATTTCGAGCATTGGAGACTCCGTCGGCTTCTCCCCATATCGTCACGCTTGCTCACTCAGAATTTGATGTGGAGAGAGCAAGAGACGCCTTACGTCGTAACCGAATCGTTTGTGGCACGCGCAATGGTCGCATTAGGATTTCGCTTGCGCCGTATAACAATAGTGTTGATATTGATGCGTTGGTCGATGTGTTGGCTACCCTCGAAAGCTGAAGACTCTATCAGTCTTCACCGCCTTCACCCCCTTCGTCGTCGCCATCGTCGTCGTCGTCGTCTCCTTCACCGCCTTCACCGCCCTCAGGGGCCACGTCTTCAATGTCAGCAGGCTCTGTAGCTTCACCGCCTTCACCCCCACCACAAGCCGTACCAAGGGTGGCAATCATACCGACGGTTAGAAAAAGTTCTAGGGGCTTCAATCGCTTCTTCATAACTCACCTGTACTAAAAATATATTTCAAGAAATAAAACTAATTATGAGCCTATATTTATCAATATTACATGTCAATTATATAATTATTATTTCTTCACTATTAGTGGCGCTAGGAAACCGTTTGCATCATTGGGAATAGTTTTCAGCCATAGGAGCGCTCAGCTCGATGGAGTCGACGATTCTATGGCTGGCCCTAGGCACAGCAGGTTCTGGTTAAGCGGTACAATCCCATAACGCTTCATACCGCACGTCAATGTCCAACGCATCTAACCACGGTGATCCCTCAGCCAGCGAGCAGGCTCTGCAAACTATGATGCAGCAAGCCAATATCCCTAGCCAGCGGGCACTGGCCGAAAAAGCAAAGGTCTCTCGCTGGCAGGTACAACAGCTGAGGCAGGGAAATATTGACACCATGCGGGTGACTGCTTTGAAAAAGCTAGCAGCAGCTCTTGAATGCTCTCTTGCTGAGCTGTTTCAGGCATTTGACCCCGAACAGTCTACGGCAGAAATCATAGCTGCTTCCATTGGAGAGAGCACCAGTGACGAAGTTGCCCGATTGCGCCAGGAATATGCTCGTTTAGAGCAACGGTTAGAACAACAAAGCCAGTATCTACAGGAGCAATTCCAAGCGGATTCGCTGCAGGTGCTGGAATCTTGGCTGACTTATTGGCCCACAGCGGCAAAAGCCGCCACCGAGCATGACGGCTTTGATGCTAAAAAACTATTGCCTTTGGTCAAACCCGTGGAACGATTGCTGGAAAGCTGGGGGGTGACTGTTATCGGCACAGTGGGCCAACAGCTTTCCTATGATCCACAACAGCATCAATTGGTCAGGGGCATGGCCAACCCCGAAGACCTGGTACGTGTTAGCCATGTAGGATATCGCCATGGCGGTAATTTACTGCAACGGGTTAAAGTGGTGCCGCTTAATCCTTAAATGAGCATTCAACGGTAATTTGTAGATTGGCCTCGGCACTGCCCTCTGTGATATAGGGAATGCCCGATGATCCTGCTATTTTCAGACCAAACTCAAGGTTGACCTTATCGACATTACCACTGCCTAATTCTTTGAAGGCGTTTAAGACATAACGGGTGTACTGGGTAATGGTGTTTTTGACGGTTGGTAACTGGCGCTGAATGCCTGAGGAAAATGCTCCTTTAGACACCCGTCCTGGTTCCGATTCATCAGTAGGGGGGGCACTGGGGATATCGTTACGATCGGCCGCTTCAATGTAAATGGTCGTTCCGTCTTCGAGAATAATAGGCGCTAGTTGAGACATGAATAGACGTCCTGTGACGTGTAGATGCTGTTCTTTCTATGCCCATTTTCTAAGAGTTACTACCGTTGATATATGCAACCCCTTGGCATGCTTTGGATTTGCCCCCTCCCTCACTATTGAAAATCTATATTATTTATGTGACGTGGGATACGAGAAGCCGCCAGCGATCTTTAATAGAAACTATCGTTAACTGTCTGGGCATTGAATTATGGTTATCGCAATGCTGATTTTTTGTAGAAGGCGTTAGATTAGTCGATAAACTAGGTATTTAATAGGCATTTTCGGCAATTGCGCTAGCTATTTAACATAAAAAACTTGACCAATCTAGGTCCTCTAAATAAGAATGAGTATCAATCTTGTTAATGCGAACTAGTCCATGGCGGAGTGCATAGCCCAAATAGCGTGGCTCAGGCGAAGCCTTTCCAAAGGAGAATCCCATGTCTTTCTATTCTGATGATGTATGGAAAGCCGAGCTTAATGCCCGAGGCTACCGCTCTACGCCTCAGCGTCAGAAGATTCTCAGTATTTTTCAGACCCTAAGTCAAGGCAATCATCTGAGTGCTGAGGATCTTCACGATGTTCTTAGAGAAGATGGCGAACGCATTAGTCTGTCAACGGTATATAGGACGTTGCATCTATTGGTGTATATGGGTTTATTGAGGGAATTAGAATTGGCTGAAGGACATAAGCATTACGAACTCAACCGCCCTCTGCGGGATCACCATCACCATTTGGTGTGTGTTCAATGTGGTCAAACCCTGGAATTTCAGGAAAATAATATTGATCGGATTGGTCAAGGACAGGCAGATAGCTCTGGCTACCATGTTTTAGATTGTCAGCTAATGCTCTACGGTGTCTGCCCTAGCTGTAAATCACGGGGCAAGGTCTCCTGTGGGTAGCCTAACTAATTGGAAGAATTCTTAATAATTCTGTCATCACACTTAATTCAGTAAGCTGAAGCCTTTTTCTCCAAGCGCTTCAGCTTTTTTATTATTCAGCTATCGAGATCTATTCCTATTTATCCAAAAGTGATTTATACTAACTTCGAAGCTTATTGAAATCTATAATCAATAAGCTGGTGGGCTTGGGAGGTTTCAATGTGGCCATGATTGGTTTGTTTCTAGTGGGGGCAAACGTTTGCCACTAGTTGCTTATTTCAGAAATAACGTTGAGAAGTGACGTTGTCGTCATCCAGGTTGTTTTACCAAATATCAAAACCCGTTAATCAGATTGTTGCGTTAATCATTATTGTCTATGTCTTACTTTCCCTCTGCGTTGTGGTTGACGGTTAGTCCTAATCTCAAGAGATTTGACCAGAGATTATTGTGTCGTCTGTCAAAGCGAGTTTCCATCGCTCGCTGGGAATATATTCAAACGGCTGATGAGCCCTGTTGTTTAGAGGTGGCCATCAGTTTGTTGCATGACTATTTGCATAAGAATTTTGTACATACCAAGCAGCCGATAGATTTAATAGGACATGGTTTGAGTGGCGTTGTGGGCTGGCTTTATGCCCAGCGATATCCAGAACATGTTAGATCGTTGACGCTGTTGTCTGTGGCAGCTAGTCCAGGGGTTAATTGGCACGCACACTACTATGCTTTGCGACAGTTGTTGCCCTGTAGTCGTGAAATTGTGTTGGCCCAGATGGCGCGAATGTTGTTTGGTCAACGCAGTTGTGATATCACCCGCGTATTGGTCGAAATGCTGCAACAAGATTTAGATTCAGGGCTCGCTATCCATTCTTTGGTGAAGTGTCAAGATATTGAGTCAACCCAGATTCAGCCTCCATTGTTGGTATGTCAAGGGGGTAATGATGCCGTTGTGAATGGTTCGGAACGTTGGCAGTCGTTGCTGAAGCCCAGCGATCGCATATGGACCTGTCCTGAAGGCCATCATTTCTTTCACTTTGATCAGCCGCGTTTAGTCGAATCCACCATCCTGCACCATTGGCAACAGGTAGAACAGTTAAGCCGTGCTGCTGTATTAAATCACTAGTGTTGCTGGTTCTTGGGAGGGTCTAATCTGAAAAATACTGATGTAGGACAATCTTGCTAGATCGATTCATCCTTTAAATCAGCAACGGAGATTACTAACTTTCTAGCTATATCCCATGTTGTAAACACTCTATTCACTATGTCTTCAACGCTGTTACAACCCAATTATCGTTTTAAGCGTCGCGATCGCATCTCTGTTGACACGTGTACACTTTGGCAAGTGCGCTCTGGGTTAGTGCGTACGGTCACATGGAGTGAAGAGGGTGAAATTGTTGTTCTGGGTTTATGGAGCCCAGGCAGTGTTATTGGCGTTCCCATCAGTCAAGTGGAACCCTGTGAATTACAGTGTTTGAGTGCCGTTGAACTGATTCGACTACCCCTAGATTATCCCCTCACAATTGATATGCTGCTCAAGCATACGGCCCAGGTTAATCGCTTATTACAAATTATGCACTGCCGCCAGGTACAAGATCGATTGCTGCAGTTTACCTGTTGGTTAGCAGAGAATTTTGGTCAACCCACGAGCCATGGCCGGTTGATCACTATCAGATTAACCCATCAAGAAATTGCTGAAACCATTGGTACTTCAAGAGTTACCATCACCCGATTTATTAAACAACTGGAGGCCACTGGGCTTATGCGCTGGTCTGGTAGAGAACGATTTGTCAGCAATAAAGCCCTTAAGGCTCACCACAGAGAATTGATGATTGCCTAAACATCATCATAAAGAGGTCCCATAAGGTCCGTAACGCGTTAGTGCCTGTGTTGATTGTCGGTCAGCACAGGTTTTTTCTCCTGTAATGCTGGAGTAATTTTTTAGGTGTGTTGACAACAGAATCGGCAGCTAATCGATATTTTAATGGATGTCAACATTTTTATTTGACATCCACTCTCAATAGTGTAATTAATCTGTAATGACTGTTTTAAACAGATGGAGAGTGATGATGAGACAACCAAAAGCTGTTGAGTTATTTTTAACCCTTGGTCTTACAGTGGCTCTTGTGGGATGTGGTGGTGGAACGACGACTGGTGACGCTGCTGATACAGCGACCGATGCACCCGTCGCTGAGATTGCTGAAGGCGGGGAAGGCGGAGAAGGTGGAGAAGGTGGAGAAGGCGGTGCTGACTACAGTGCTGGAGAGCAGGCCAATGCTGATTTTCAGGACCAACTAACTGGCGCGGATTTATTGGCTGCACTGCAAGAAGGCGGTCATGTGATCTATTTCCGACATGCTCAAACAGAGCGTGACTATGCGGATCAGGCTGATCCCAACATGGACCTCAACGACTGTGAAACCCAGCGTAAACTCAACGATGTGGGTATACAGCAGTCAAAGGATATTGGCGCGGCCTTTGAAGAAAAAGCAATTCCAGTGGGTGATGTCATCTCCAGTGACTACTGCCGGGCATGGCAGACAGCGGATTTAGCCTTTGGTCGCCATGAGAAGAATTCCAAGCTAAACTTCCTGCCTTTTGAGGAATACACCGATGCTCAGGTGGAAGAAATGCAGGATAACGTGATGCCACTGCTGACAGCGGTACCTGAGGCTGGGCAAAACACGGTCATTGTTGGTCATGACGATATTTTTGAAGCTGCAACGGGTATCTATCCGGCCCCCCAAGGGTTAGCCTATGTGCTCACCCCCGATGGTGCTGGAAGTTTTGAACTGGTTGCCAATATGCTGCCTGAAGAATGGGCCGATCTATAATCTCCCTTTTAACCCATTAACTTTCCTTAACGCACACATGTGGTCCGATGGAGTCGTTTTCTCCATCGGATTTTCTGCCTAGAACATTGATATTGGTTATCAACTATATATTCTATAGAAAATAGATTAGTTAAACTTATTATGATTACTACCTGGCTTAACGTGTGTCTAAAGCTGGTGAAATTACCATAAACAAAGGATTTATCGCTTCTGTAAGCGATAAATCCGCTTAAATGCGTGTTCAGTTTATTAGCTATTGATGTCAATAAGCTTCTGTGGGATAATCCTTTGGCATCTGTGAAATTACTGAAAGTGGGAGTCAATAACTACGTTCATGCTCAGTAATGGAGCGCTTAGATATATCGCCAGCCCGATATTTAAGCACGACAAGGATGGCTACTGATACAAGCGGGATTTGTATCGTTGCTCACCTTAGTCTCAGTGAGCAGAAATTGATGATTTTTGCAACCAGTTTGTTTTTGGGTTTTCATCTGTTAAAAGTAATCACCATGCAGAATGATAATTAATCCTAATAAACGATGCGTATTGATGGCGTTGTTCGCCTGTAGTCACCAGAAGGATCGGAATCTATGAAATTTTCACGGCGTTCTCTTTTGATTAGCGGTGCTGGTTCAACAGCAGCGTTTGCAGCAACTCAGGTGTTTGCCCCTAAGCGGGGGGGTGCGCAAACGGGTGAAGTAAACCTGTATTCTTCTCGCCATTACAACACCGATGACACGCTCTACAAGGAGTTTACTGAGCGCACAGGGATTCGGGTTAATTTGTTAGAAGGTAAGGCTGATGAGCTGTTAGAGCGTCTTAAGGCAGAAGGTGATCGCAGCCCAGCTGATGTGTTTATGACCGTGGATGCAGGCCGGCTCTGGCGAGCTGATCAAGAGGGTGTCTTTGCACCCGTATCTTCCACCATTCTAGAAGAGCGTATTCCTGAGAGTCTACGTCACCCTGATGGCCATTGGTTTGGTGTCAGCAAGCGGGCACGGGTGCTGATGTACAACAAAGATTTAGTGGATCCTTCTGAGCTATCTACCTATGAAGCACTGGCAGATTCTCGCTGGCGTGGCAAGATTTTGACCCGCTCTTCCAGCAACATCTACAGTCAGTCTTTGACGGCGTCTATGGTTTCTGTCCATGGTGCAGCAGATGCTGAAGATTGGGCGACCGGACTGGTGGCTAATTTTGCACGTCAACCTGAGGGTAATGATCGGGCCCAAATTGAAGCGGCAGCCGCTGGCATCGGGGCAATTGCGATCGCAAACACGTACTATCTGCCCCGCTACGCCAAGGACAGCGATCCCGCTAAGCAAGAGATTTTCAAGAAGATCGGTGTGTTCTTCCCCAACCAGGGTGAAAATGAGCGGGGGACCCATGTCAACATTAGCGGTGCTGGTGTGGTTAAGTCTGCACCCAACCGTGAGAATGCTGTTAAATTCTTGGAATATCTTGCCAGCGATAATGCCCAGGCATTCTTTGCCCAGGGCAACAATGAGTACCCCGTTGTTGAAGGAATTCCTGTGGATCCTGTTGTGGGCGAATTTGGCACCTTTAATGCCGATACCCTCAATGTGAATCAGCTCGGCGAGAATCAGTCTGAAGCTGTGCGCATTATGGACCGTGTAGGTTGGGTATAAAGGTTATAGGCTTTCATCAGATTGGTCCGGACCACTGGGTTCGGGCCAAAGTTCCCCTTCTCGCCAAGCTCCTCGATATGTCACAGGGCATATCGAGGAGCTTAGTGGGTCATGTCAGCAATTAAGAACACTGCATGGCAAACAGAATCTAAGGGTTTAAATGCCGATGTGAGAGGCTTGATTACACTTGAGATGCTGCTTGAAGTGCCATCATCTCTATTGAAATGACCTCAATTACCGTCACTCGTAAAATTCTGGCTCCGGTATCCGTCGTGTTTAATGCGGTTGCTGATCCTAGCCAATTTGCCCAAGCAATCTCTGGGGAAACCAAAGTTGAGTTTTTGTCAGAGAACAAATTAGGCGTGGGCACCCGGTTCCGTCAGTCGCGGGTACTTAATGATAAAGAGACAATGATGGAATTTGAGGTGACTGAATCCGTCCAAAATGAGCAGGTCCGAATTATTAACGAGACCAATGGCACATTGTGGGATTCTATCTTCATCATCATTCCCTTTGGTCAGTTCAGCACATTAATCATTCAAATGGAGGCCATCAGCAAAAAATTGTTTCCTAAACTGCTTCTGCCCATAGTGATGCCGCTATTTATCAAAAAAGCGGTGGAAAAAGATCTAGATGATTTAAAGTCATTTTGTGAGCAAAAGCTATCCTAGTCTTCAGTGGGGTTAGCTCCCACTCTGTGGACTATCTCCCAATGTCTGTAACTCTTGCTGGGTAATGATGCGCGGCGTAATAATATAGATTGCTGTCCTTAATCCTTCCCCAAACACATTCAGGTACTTAATCTCAGCCTTATCGGGTAAACGCATCTCAAAAATTCTGTGGTTACGCACATCAGAATCATCGTTTCCCTCATAGGGGGTTAACTCATAGCCCTGAGCTTCTAATCTGTTTGTGATGTCTTGCACAGCGTCTATATAGTTTTGACCTTCAGCTGTGCGACAGTTTTCTAAGCCATAACAGCCTGCCTGTGAACCTGCCAGGTGGGGAAAATCATTGCCAAATTGAAATGCAATCCCAGCCTCTGGCTCACTATTTTCAGGGTCTAGTTCATCCTCATCAGAAAGCTCAATCGGTTGTTCTACCGCTTCAGGCTCCTCCAAATCTTCTAAAGCGTCTTCAATAATCGACAGATCCTCCATTGCCGACCCATTATCGGGTACCTGGATCAGGGGAGGGGGCTCAACAGGTTCAAGCTCTTGTACGGTGGGCGCTTCAGGTTGAAGTGGAGGATCGGACTGGGGGATTATCGGTAGAGTCGTAATAGCGATCGCACCACTTTCCTCAATCACCTCCTCCGGGTCAGACTCTACGGGCATTGACCACCATTGGGGCATGGGCAACAGCAGCAGCCCCCCGTGGAGAAACACCGATAACAGCACCAATGCTCCCAATCCCCCAGGCAAACGCAATGGCAAAGAGGGTTTAACCAACATTACTCTGCTGCTGAAAATGCTCAGCAATCACCCCAGGGATCTGACCAGGCTTGACTTTCGTATAGCGCTGCTTTTGGGGCATCACCACCATATTCGGTCCCGCTTTGCACTTATCCATACAGCCCGTCAGCTTAACGTCAACTGAGTCGGTTAAACCATAATGTGCGAGGGTGGATTTTACTTCACGGCAGACCTGAGACGCCCCCCGTTTCCGACAACTGGACTTCTGACAAATTAAGATCTTTGGCTTCTTCTGTTTAGCCTTAGGCGGTGGCGTTGAAGCTACCGAGTTGGCGGGAGGAGTCACGACATCCGAAGGCTTAACCCGAATGACTTCTTTTGCCTTTAGTTTAGGCTCACCGGTTTCTTGATCAATGGACCGATCACCGATCACCCGAATCCAGTCACCGACCTGCAGGTAGCGAAACAGCATCAACCGTACAGATTTAGGTAGCTTAACCGCATACTGATCATCAGCTCCATGCAGGCTTAAGTACTTAAACGGAGACTTACTCCCCGCCATAAACCCTTCAAAACGGCCTTCCAGACAGAATATTTGTTTCTCTTTTGCCATGCCAGTCTGCGTAGCTTACTACGGCTAGTCTAACTCAGATCCCCATGCTTATTGAGACTAGTTCCTTTAAAATTAGCCAAATTAAATCTAGGACAAACTCCTATTAGTAAAGGCTATTGAATACTGACATACCCGATCGATCTGCCAGGTAGTGGTGAAAACCCTAGTGAATAAAAGCATATGGTTGCTTAGAAAACATTGATAGCTATTGACATGCTGGCTATGTGTAGAAAAATGTCCCAGCTTCTTGACACTTATTTTCATTTGCTGTTCAATTGGAACTGGGAATATTTTTCAAATGGAAACCATTAAAAAACCTCCCCTTAGGGGAGGCCGGTCTTTGTTTGGGTTGTTTCTAGGGTTGGCTAGTTGTTAATGACAACTAAAGTATCATTGGCCAAGAAATTATTGAGGTGATAAGCGCGTTCTTCTGTCTTTAGCAGGATCGTTTCATACAAATAACGGGTGGCGCGATCCCCCACGCTCTCAGCTTGGGCAGCCTGGCGACGTAGAACTGTAATTATTGCCTGTTCTCCAGCCAAATCGTTTTCGACCATTTGGCGACAGCGATAGATACCATCAGGTTCTGGGGTAAAGCAGCACAGCTCAGCTAGTTTGCTAAAGCTGGCAGCCGGTACTCCACCCAGTCCATCTAAGCGTTCACCGACGTCGTGAACATGGCCTTGTACCTGGTCATAACTTTCTTCAAAATAGTTATGCAGCTGGTAAAATTCGGCCCCTTCTACGACAAAGTGATGTTTTTGGTACTGAATATACATTGCCTGAAAACTGGCTAAAAGGATATTCAGACCTTCACATACAGGTGCTGTGATGGATTGTTCTAGCGCGATCGCGTTCTCTGTAACTTCACCAAAGGGGGTAACTAGTGCGGATAAGCTAACCATGTATGACTCCTTGAAAGGATTTAAGCGTGATGTCAAAGCTCGACTGAGCTGATTATTGCAGCATAGTTGAATTGTTCGTATTCCCTATGTTAGCTCACCAAAACCAACTAAAAGCACTGGTATGTATGGGCTTTACTGTTGTCACGTGAGACGTATTCGCAATAGTAGCTCCCTATAACCAAGGGCAGACTAGGGATTTACCCACTTTTGTCACCACCCACGTTTCATTAGCTTTTCTGCTGATGCAATTAGCTTCTAGTTATTTTGTTACGGCTGATTAGAAAGTAATAACGATTAATGACTGAATTTCTATTTTATTTATTTATTAAGTACTTAGAAGAGATTTGCACCTGACCTAGAAGAGTTTGTCGGCGTCTGACTTGAAATCTTTTAGAAATGAGGCTTATAAGCGTTTTATATATTGCTGTTGCCAATGGTTGCCAGGACCACTTTTTAAAATTCAATGACATGTGTTCAATGGTTGGTCATGTCCTGGTAACTCCAGTCCCTATCAAATCTATTGAGTAGTTCTATGGTTGAAATTGATTGTTGTGAGCGGTGGGAAGCCTATTTTCGATTAAAGGAGTTGGGCATTACCTGTGATTGTAAGAGTTACCAACCCCTCAGAGTTCATGTTGTGTCAGCGAACGAAGCAATCCAGGTGTGGTGTGTGACCAATCGTTTGGCTCAGTCACGACAAAGTCTTGCAACTTGGTTAGAAGGCTGTCTAACTCTGGTGCAATAGTCCAATTAACTATCGGTGTTGCTGATCCCCGGGAGGATTTAATCTAAAAAAGATTGACTTAGGGCAAATTTACTAGCTCGATAATCCCCTAAATCAGCAACAGCTAAATATCCTCTCAATCTGGATGGCATTTGCCATCCTTTTTTGTTGGGAATTTTTCTCTTTATAAAACAGGGAAATCGATCTAAAAGCTTGACTTTTATAAGCTATAATCCTTGCATGTCATCTAATTAAATGTTTCTTAGATCACTATTATTAAGAATAGATCTCATTAGTTGCTAAAAGAAGCTTTATGGGACAAGCTAGTCTCAGCCATTGAAAATAATTTAGTTAGCAGATTGTTTTCAATCAGGATTTGTTGTTGCACCGTGACATCTATCTCCCTAGGCAACAACATAACTATCGTAGTTATTCGGAGACATCATCACTATTATGCAAGCGTATGGTGAATCAAGTCCGACTTACGACTGGTGGGCGGGTAACTCTCGCTTTGCTGATAAGTCTGGACTGTTTATATCAGCTCATGTGGCTCAAGCAGCCCTCATTACATTTTGGGCCGGTGCCTTTACCCTGTTTGAGCTATCGACCTATAATTCCTCTTTGCCCATGGGGGAACAGGGGTTAATTTTGTTGCCCCATCTTGCCAGCCTGGGGCTAGGTGTCAGCGATGGCATTATGGTTGATACGTACCCTGCTTTTGTTGTTGGCGCTGTGCACCTGGTTTCTTCTGCTGTACTGGCTGCCGGTGCCCTGTTCCATTTAGTTAAAGGTGAAGAAGACTTAAGCAAAGCCTCCGGTAGAGCCAAGAAATTCCATTTTAGTTGGGAAGATCCTAAGAAGCTGGGCTTCATCTTAGGGCATCATCTGCTGTTTTTAGGTATGGGTGCCATTCTATTGGTCCTATGGGCGACAAAATGGCATGGTCTTTATGATCCAGCTTTGGGTGAGGTTCGTTTGGTTACCAATCCCACATTAGATATTGCCACCATCTATGGCTACCAAACTCATTTTGCTAGCATTGATAACTTGGAAGACTTGGTGGGAGGCCATGCCTTCGTTGGCACCCTGTTAATTCTGGGTGGAATCTGGCATATTCTTGTACCTCCCCTCGGTTGGGCCAAGAGAGTACTCTCTTTCTCAGGGGAAGCTATCCTTTCCTACTCTTTAGGGGGGATTGCCCTAGCCGCATTCGTTGCTGCCTATTTCTGCGCCGTTAATACTCTGGCCTATCCCGTTGAATTTTATGGCCCCGTATTAGACACAAAGCTTGGGGTGTCTCCGTATTTTGCAGACACTATTCAACTACCCTTGGATGCCCATACGGCTCGGTGTTGGCTGGCTAATACCCACTTTTTCTTAGGGTTCTTCTTTCTACAGGGCCATCTATGGCATGCACTACGGGCAATTGGCTTTGACTTTAAACGAGTCAACAAGGCTCTAGATAGTATTGCCCAGGCCTAACGCTCTTAAATTTCCGACAGTTTAAGGGCTCATTAAGAAATTCTCCTCTCTCAACTTGGCCTGTACTTAGCAGTACAGGCTTTTTTGTTGAAATGGATCTTAATTGCCCCTATTGATTTTTATTTTTATTTACGGGAAACGTAGTATATGTGCCGTTTAGAGCGTCTAAACTTTTTGACTCCCATGGACGAGCGGGAATGCCTACGCCACTGCTCGTATCTAGATTTATAACACCAAAGCCAGGATAGTCTGAGCCCCCAGGCAGAGACTGCTATAAAGCAAACAATAAACAGCCAACCATGCCAGTTCATAAATTAAGATGCCTTAAGGGAGCATTTTTGCGTCAATGTAACGCATTTACTTGACCACCATTCTTCTCACTTATGATAACGGATCTCAATAAAATCACAAACTTAAGCGTGACATTCCCCCAATTGCTTTTACAAAAAGCAAACTGGCTCAGGTGAGCTATCCCCAGCCAGTTTGCTGGATAGCTGGGATTGCATCGTGGCCAGCCACGTTAGTCAGCTAGTAAGAATGGTCGTTACACCCTCAATCTATCTCTCGCGGGCAATACGCCAGCTCAACAAGATAACGGGTAACAACCCCACCAGCAAAATCATTAATGCTGGAGCCGATGCTTCCACTAGACGTTCATCAGAGGCATATTGATAGACTCTGACTGCCAGGGTGTCAAAGTTAAAGGGGCGCATAACCAGGGTGGCTGGTAGCTCTTTCATGACGTCTACAAACACCAACATAATGGCTGTTAGTAAACTGCTGGCCATGAGGGGGGTGTGGATTTTGACCAGGGTTTGACTAGGAGCACAGCCCAGGCTACGGGCAGCGTCATCTATGGTGGGGCGAATTTTGGCCAGACCTGATTCAACGGTCCCTAAGGCCACAGCAAGAAATCTGACTAAATAGGCAAAGATTAGGGCCACAATTGTGCCACTCAGAATTAATCCCATTGAATGTCCTGTACTGGCTTCTACCCAGGCTGCCAGTCCCTTATCGAGTTTGACAATGGGAATCAAAATACCCACAGCAATGACTGCACCGGGGACAGCATATCCCATGGAGGCCAGACGCACCCCAAGACTGACAGTGCGTTGTTTACTCAAACGTTCGCCATAGGCTAAAACTAGAGCGACGATGACACCTATACCAGCGGTGAGTCCTGACAAAATTAGGCTATGACGAGCCAGCTCAAAGAAGCGATTATCCAGGGTCTCATCCAGATGAGTGAGGGTCATGTGGGCCAGTAACCCACCGGGTAACAGTAACCCTAGGGTAATTAGCAGTCCGCAGGCTAAGGTCGCTCCCCAGGCGCGAATGCCTTGTAGATTGTAGGGTTGAGGTCGCTGAACACTGTTTTTTGCCTGATAATATTTTGCCTGTCGTCGCGACCAGCGTTCTAGAATAATCAGCACAAAAATGAAGACCATCAACATGGCAGACAGTTGGGCAGCGGCCACTTGGGCACCCATGCCAAACCAGGTGCGATAAATGCCAGTGGTAAAGGTGGCGACACCAAAATAGTCAACAGTGCCAAAATCGCTCAGGGTTTCCATTAATGCCAGCGATAGTCCTGCCATAATCGCTGGGCGCGCTAAGGGTAAGGCCACTTTAAAGAAACTGCGCCAGGGGCTACAACCCAGGGAACGACTGGCTTCTAAGGTGCATACTGACTGTTCTAGAAAGGCTACCCGTGCCAGCATATACACATAGGGATAGAGGGTGAAGCTAAACATGACAATGGCCCCACCCACCGAACGCACGTCGGGAAACCAATAATCGGTGACAGACTGCCAGCCAAATTGCGATCGCAACCAAATTTGCACCGGGCCATAATAATCCAGCCAGTCCGTATAGGTATAGGCCAGCAGATAGGCCGGTGCAGCCAGCGGCAATAGCAGACCCCATTCAAATAAACGACCGCCTGGGAAACGACACATGGTTACCAACCAAGCCGTCGAAATGCCTAAAAACAGCACCCCAGCCCCCACCCCCACCATCAAGACCAGAGAATGGGTAATGTACTGGGTCAGTACCGTTGAAGCCAGGTGACTAAAGACCCCCTCACTATGGGAAAACACACTGCCCAGGACCACTAGAATAGGAGATGCCACTAACATGGCAATTAGCCACACTGTAATGATCCAGCCATTAATCGCAGGCAGATAATCACGAGATGCTTTGGGGGTGACGGGCAAAGTCATAAAGAATGAGGTCAACGTGTAGTTGGTTTATTGTCAGCTACAGCCGGTCTTTGCAGCAACTACAGGTTGTCAATAGTGAAGGTGTGAACGGAGGATAAGCTTGGCATAGCGTTGGGATAACTGGTTTATGGCACAGCGAGTTTTGATTATCGGCGGCAGTGGCCGCATTGGTCGGAGCGTGGCTGCTGATTTGTTGCGTCATACCGATGTGGAAATGACCCTAACGGGCAGACGTGCTCAGGCTGCGTTTAGTCTGGAGCCACGCCAGCGATATCAATCTCTGCACCTGGAAGACAAAGTGCGGGTGAGGGATGCGATTTCATCTCACGATTTAGTCATCCACTGTGCGGGACCATTTCGCCCACGAGATTTCCATATTTTGTCCCAATGTATTGAGCAAAAAGTTCCCTACATTGATGTTGCCGATAGCCCTGATTACGTTAGCAAGGCATTGGCATTTAGGGAGGTTGCCAAAGTGGCCGGTGTGACCTGCATTGTCAGCACTGGGGTGTTTCCCGGCATCTCTAATGGTATGGTGCGTCAGGGTATTGAGCAATTAGAAAAAGCTCAGCATGCTCATCTCAGCTATTTGGTGGCTGGGTCGGGTGGAGCAGGTGTAACCGTTATGCGCACCACATTTATCGAGTTGCAAACTCCCTTTGCAGCCAAAGTTGACGGTCAGCAACGCTTGATTCAACCCTACAGTGAGCGAGAAGTTTTACCCTTCCCTGCTCCCTATAACCAAGGGGCCGGCGTGTATTGGTTTAATACGGTTGAAGCCCTTACCCTGGCCCAATCCTTTCCTCAATTAAATACCGTAATCACTAAATTTGGCTCCCTGCCTGACATCTATAATCACCTGACCAGTTTAATGACTCTGATGCCATCTACCTGGCTAAAACAACCTGCCATAACAGAATTTCTCTCTCAGGTGAGTTATGCCATGACACAAGTCACCGATCGCTTCAGTGGTACAGGCATTGCCATGCGTTTGGCTCTCCGTGGGCAATCTCATGGACAAGCCGCCACCTACCTGGCTACGACGACCCATCCAGATACAGCTGCTGCTGCTGGGTATGGCACCGGCAGCGTAGCTCAGTTAATTTTATCAGGGCAACTCTCTCTCCCAGGTGTATGGCCAGTGGAACGAGCGCTGCCAACGTCTCTCTTCAAAGAAACATTGGCAGAACGGGGGGTAACGGTTCACAGCACCCTCTGTCTAGATGAAAATCTGTCTAGATGAAAACTGTCGTGCCAAAACCATTCATTAGATAATCTTGCACTCAAACGTGCTGACTGGTATCACTACTCAGTTCATTAATCATCATCGTCGTCATCGTCGTCGTCGTCATCATCGTCATCGTCGTCGTCATCGTCGTCGTCATCATCACCGCCGTCGTTGCTGCTATCGTTATCAATATCAACCGAGTTATCTATCTCAATATCGTTGTTAATCGAGATGAAAATATCGAGGAAGTCGTCGGCCACATACTCATTACGAACATATTCAATAATTCCCAAGCTGGCCATGGCCTGATGGATAAAACCACAGGCTTCGGAACGACTCACTACTTGGGAAAGGTTGAGACGACTACGATTGGGGTAATTAACGATAATGCCACGCTCAGTCAGTGCTGCAATGATGAGGCGGTATTCCGTGGGAATAGTATCAGCGTCTTCATAGATACTGAGAATCTCCGTCACGGTCTTCCCCGAAATAATTTCGGTGTAGCCTAAACCACGGGCTAAAGAAACCAAAACATCTAATCGTGTCAGTCGTCGTTCTGGATTAGCAACAACATCATCTAGATCGATAAAGCCCATGGAATAGGCCTTTTGAATAGCATTATAGGCCCAGTAGCTGCGAGAAATGCCAGAAATAGACGAGACTTGGCGCACTTGCCTCACATCAAAGGCTTTGTTAACTAACGCCGAGAACTGAGCATGGGTCAATCCATTGGTAGGCATAAACATGCCATTGGGAAACCCTTCGATAATGCTACGTTCACTTAAGGGGTAAATAAAGCTTGATGCCCAATAATTTTGACGAAGATCTGTAAAACTAGTTTGCCGAACAACACTGCGACGAATCACCTGTGTCCTTTGAGTTTGAGCAAGCAATTCTGAATCATTGTCTGACGTTACTACCTGTGCATCACGGGTGTTTGCTTGCACCGTGCTGGAGAAAACGCAGAGAGAGAGTACTGTTAGACAGGAAATGCCTAGGCCTG
Source organism: Adonisia turfae CCMR0081 (assembly GCF_011009555.1). Classification (GTDB taxonomy): domain Bacteria; phylum Cyanobacteriota; class Cyanobacteriia; order Phormidesmidales; family Phormidesmidaceae; genus Leptothoe; species Leptothoe turfae. The sequence continues at coordinate 5,584,605 of NZ_QXHD01000004.1, forward strand.
TGATGTTGCGTACAAGTCCTAAACGTTTAGAAGTATCCATGTTTAATTTCCTTTAGATTCAGATAAATTAAAAACAATTTCACACATCGAATGTTCAGCCATCCCCGATTTTATTTGTACTGATATCAGCCCGTATCTATTGATACTCTAACCGTGGGTTACCTTTAGTGACCGGCAATCCACACCGAATCGACAACAAACAATATTAGGGCTTATGAGTCACACTGATGTAATAACAATATGGAAGGTCTGTAGTAGATTCTGTGGTAGAAGACCTTAGATGTGATTCAACCCCACCGTGCCTAGCTAGGACAAGATACTATGGACCAATTTTTTAAGTGGTTTTCAACTGGGAAATCTACGAAAAACTTAAGTACTATCGCGTAGATATTCTAGATACTTGCAAAACTGAGTAGCTCGTTACGGTTGTTTTACATCCCCACCAGCAACTTTGAAATATATTGACAACTCAAATACAACATTGTTCAAAACAATATAGGGTCAATTTGAAAATTGGTTGGTTTACAAATGTTACTGATTTAGAGACAGCCAAAAAGCTAGTTTAATCTAATTTTGATCACGTATTTAAAGCTTCTGTAAAGGCTGTGGCAAATAGTTTGAAGATTGTAATTTTGCCCTTGTCAAACGTTGCTAGCGTATATTAACAACAATCAATATAGCAGCCTAGATAGAACTCAGGAGGACATTGTCCTGAAGTATCCTAAGTAAATAGATGTCAGTGTGTTGCCCCTTCTTCAACCGTTAGACGCTTGCGCTTAAATCATCACCCCATTATTCCATCACTCATCCACCCCTCTACAGCCCCAACCTGGGGCTTTATGCCTTATGGAGGGTTTCGCCTGTGTACATATTAACCATCAGGGACTCATCGTTAAGATTGACCTGATCTAGACGGCGAAAAAGAATTTGATATAAGGTCTGAATTGCCTTGAGACTATGGCTTGTAATGACAACTTTTGACTCAGTCTGCATGGTCATGACAAGTCCGAATTCACCGCGTCTACGTTGTTCAATCCACCAATTAAAATACACGGCATACCCCAGACTACTGATGAATAGGATCATGCCAAAAACGTGCACTAGCCAGGGTAGAGAGCCAATAACTAGCACTACACCAATTGTGGCTATAATCCCAGCAGCAAAGTTACTGAGCTTTTTTTGGATGACGGATCGCCTGCGATGCAGTTTTACGATTTGCAGTGAGTCAATGTTCTTGATAGGATAGACAGCCTCACCATAGAGTAACTCGGTGGCAGTGACCAAAGCTTCATCCCAGAAAATTTCTACCGTGTGGGAGCTAGGCTGAGACGCTTGCTTATCTACATGAAGCCTTGGGGATAGGGTGGCTGTATCCAGTACTAGTTCATTAGCTACTAGGGTCGCATCTCTAAGCGCTAATTTACCCTGTGACAAAGGCATTTCTTCTAGTTGTCGCTCGTCAGGCTGTACCACGGTAGTTTCTCAATAACTTAAATATTGCTGCTGAAACGCAGCTTCCTCAAAAAGAAGTTAAATAGCTTCTCTTGTCCAGTGATGATTGTTAGTTCCCCCTCCATCCCAGGCAACAACTCACAGGCCTCTGATCCGACAGCCTGTAGGGCCTGTTCTGTGGCTTCTACAGTGACTATGTGAGAGGTATCTGAAAGATTATCTGATTTGACTAGATCAGTTGCCACATCTGTTTGTGCTGATTCAATTAAGCTAATTTGGCCTGGTAAGGAACCAAATCTAAACGCAGCACATTTGGGTAAATGTAGCTTTGTAGGATGGCCGATTTCAATGTTTTGAATATCATTATTAGGTAATAACGCCTTAATCACTAAACCTGTTTCATTGGAAATAACTTTAGCGATAGGTTCATCGGAAGCAACGGTCTGCCCTAACCTTTCAAGCTCTAAATCATAGACAGTACCTGCTTGGGGAGCACGAATTGTTAGGCTGTCGATTAATTGTTGAGTTTGTTCTAACTCTTTTTGTTCCTGCTTTAATTGGCTTGTAAGATTTTTTTGATATTCCAAGAGCGTGTTCTTAGAATATTCAAATTGTGGCAGGTTATTGTTAGTTCCTATTCCCCCTGGTACCAATTGTTTTAACCAGCTAGACTCTGCTATACGTCTCTGTTCCAGGGAACTTAGCTGACCTTCAACTTGGGCTAAGCGCTCTTCAATCCCAACAAGCTGAGTTTTGATGCGAGTGGCTTTAGCAAGCAGTGTTGTATTTTTTAGAGTAGCAATCTCTTGATCTGGTTTTAGGGAGTCGTAATCCTTAACGAGAATCTTGTCAACAACTCCTCCCATACCTGCTTTGACAGACCGGATATCACCAATGGGCTCAACTACAGCTTCAGCTTTAACCGTTGTGTTGTAAGTGATTAAAGTAGATGCAAATGCCCCTATACCCAGTAAACTTGCCAAACCTAAACCGCCAAAAATCAGTAGGCGGTTAGGGGACGGCAAAAAATCATCGACTACAGGTGATGCCAGAGACTGGGCCTCTTCTACAGATGTTTGCCGCGCTTGATATTCTTGTTTTGCTGGTAGGGTGCCTAAAGGTGATTTTGCTTGCTCAATTACAAGCTCAATGTCAGTAACGGACTCAATCGCTGTTGTTTTTTTTATTTGACTAGGCAACTCAAACATAGAATTTGAAATAGCATCATCATATTTCATGGGCCACACTCACATTGCCAATTATTATAAGTTTTTTGTGTAATTTGATTAGTTCTCTCGACGTCCTGGGAGAGAGGAAATATCAGAGATTGTTTTAGTGTTACTTGCCACGAGACGCTTAGCCCCCCCTGAAGAGTATGGTGATGAACCTTCCAGAAATTGTAAGTGGCCACCTTCTTGACTGAGTAAGTATTCAGGCGAGCCAGCAATATCTGCTTCCCCGTTGTTAATGACGGTAACCCAATCAGCGATGCGGGTAACACTGGCGCGATGGCTAATTAGAACCGTTGTATGCCCCTTGCGATGCACTAACAGTCGTTGGAGTAGGTCAGCCTCACTGAAGGGATCTAATGCAGAGGTAGATTCATCTAAAATTAGGACAGCTGGTTTCAGCGCTAAGGCTCGAGCAATGGCCAAACGCTGTAGCTGACCTCCCGATAGATTAGATCCGGACTCTCCCAAAACGGTAAGATAGCCTTCTGGTAACTGGTCAATAAAAGAATCTGCGCCCGTAATGCGGCAAGCTGCGACAATCTCGTTATAGGTGGTCTTAGGTGCACAGAGCTGAAAATTTTCTAGAATTGAACGACTCCAAAAATGAGTCGTCTGGGATACTAAAACAATCTGTTGACGAACACATTCAGAAGATAAATCCCGTAGATTGTGTGGACCGACAAGTACTTCGCCTGACTGATAGGGATGTAGGCCCGCTAAAATCTTAGCAATCGTACTTTTTCCAGAACCAGAGGCTCCAACAAGGGCAGAGAATTTACCACCAGGAATTGAGAGGGAAAACGTTTCTAGTAAATTGAACCGCCCCGGATAGTGGAAGGTGACTTTCTTAAAGGTGATATCTCCATCTGAGGGAATTTCAGCTAAGGGCTTTAGCCAATCATCTGGATTTTCATCCTCGACATCAATAACGTCATCAAATCGTTGAACTGATGTCTTAACTTCCATAAATCTGTCTGAAAATTTGACCAGAAAACTAATAAATTCCAGAAAGCTATAGCTCATGATGCTAAAGGCTAGGAGCTGCCCTAAGGTCAATTCCTCTTTAATCACCATGGAGGTGCCCAGCCAAAAGATACCAATTTGCCCAACACCTGATGTCAAAGTTGCTAACTGGCCAGTAAAAAAACTGAGTTGTACAGCGTCAGCTTTTTTACTAGCTAAATTACCAAATCTTCCCTGTATTTCTTTCCAAATTTGGGGCTGGGCCGTTGTTGTCTTTAATGTCATAGCCCCTCTGAAGATTTCCACCAGCATGGCCTGGTTCTTAGCTTTCAGAGATAGCAGACGTCGAATACGGATCTGAAATATAGGTAGTAATGTCAAGGTTGCTCCTAACATTAGGGCCGCTGTTAGCAGTGAGAAGGCTGTCAGACGATAGCTGTAGAAAAACAGCATGCAGCCAAGGGATACGGATGCTGTAAAAAGTAACCCAGGTAGCTGAACGGCTCCATCAATAATGAGCTCATTAATACGGGAAATATCTTTGAGACGACTAGCAAACTCACCGCTACGTCGAGTTTCATAGTAATTGAGCGGTAGCTTTAGTAATTTACGCCCAAACTCTAGGGTAATTCCTAGTTCTAATCTTTGAAAGATATTGGCGACTAACGTAACTTGGACTAGATTTAATAAGCTTTTAATGATAAAGAAGCCCAGAGCCGCTAAAGCCACCCTAGGCAACAGATGAATATCACCTGCAATTAGCACATCATCTGTGATGAACTGAATCAGAAATGGAAAAATTAGGGATAAAAAGCCAATGAAAAGACCGTATACTAGTATTTGAATTAATGAAACACGATAAGGCCAAAGCTTTTGTAGAACACCAATAACTCTGCTGGGTTGATCGGTTGATAAGCGATAAAATGGTTCATCGGGTACCAGCAAAAGCATGGCACCATCCCCCCAATTGCGCTTGATTTCGTCCGCACTGAGGTGGCGAATGCCAATACTTGGATCCGCTATAACGTATTTATTTTGTTCTTTTCCGTAGAAAACAACCCAGCGCTCCCTACCCCAGTGAATAATCGCGGGTAAAGGCAGGCGATGTATGCGATTAAAAATATCATCGGTTGCCTGACCAGAACGAGCTTGAAAGCCTAAGGCTTCAGCCCCTTGTTGCAGACCTAGTAAAGATGAACCCAGCTGGCCAGTTCCTACAAGTTCACGGACATGTGACAGAGGAAGTTTTTGACCATAGTGCTTGGCGATCATTGCAATACAGGCAATTCCGCAATCTTCTTCTCTAGGTTGATTAACAAATGAGTACTTCATAGGATTACGGCGTATGTGCCTTGGGGCCAATCACAAAACTTCCGGGCATAAGATTCAATGCCACAGGAGAAAAATACAGATAGAACCTATTTGTGATGATGAACCTTGAGGTAATCTTCGACAGATAACTCTTACTATCTGAAACGAAACCACCAGGATGAGAGCAGCTAAATTCAGTTAGATGGCTGATATTCTAGCTGATATTCTATTTTTAGTAGCTTTGAATACCGCCAATAAAGACTTTGCTCAACTACCTCCCTTAATACAAACATCATTAATAATGCATAGCGATACTTGAAAAAAGTCAGCCAGGTAGACCTATGACCAATTCAAATGTATATGACAATGAAAGTGGTCAATGTGTTTCTACGGAAGGATGGGGGCTTGTATAAATGTGCCCTAATGCTCAGTGGACTATGCAGAACGTCGCTGCAAATAATGTTCTAGATTTGCACCTGTCAAGTAGGACGATAAAAAATCATGTATGTTTCCAAAAATCCAAGATTTTCGATAAAGTCTCTGCTTTTATACGGATTAAATGTAGTATGTTTTTGGGGGATATACTACCTGTCTCAATACTTGGGCACGGATAGGATGATCGAGAACGTTTTGCTATTTCACATCTAATTTATTGGAGATTCACATACTTAAGCAGCCTTATATGCTTAGTCAGGCTAAAAATCGCTCTGCAAATTTCATAACATGGCCTAAATCCGTATTTTTCCCACGATTGCTGTCTAAAAACACACTTAGCAGAGAGTTGATTCCACCGACGCTGCCTGGTGTTGGCGCACCCATGTTAAACAACTGCATCACAATGGGCAGCAGTTTTGGGAACATAGCCTGGGCCGTAGAGGCTTGCATTCCAGTTTTTTGGGCGACTGTGTGGGCGAGTTGTTCCTGTAGCTGTGGAGAAATGATCGATGTCAACACTGAGGCATCATCTGTGCGACCCAGCATGGAGGCTAGCTGTCCAGCGCCGAACTGAGACTGTTTTTGTTGTAAGACAGGCTGTAGAGCTCCACCTAAAACAGTCATCATGGACTGCATTTGATGGGGATTAACGCCCTGACTACTGGCCAACTTTTGCACTGATGTGATTATTTGTTCTAACTGACTGATGTTGGCCTGCTGGTTAGGATCGTTGATTGCACTTAATACTTCGAAAAACATTGTTTTATTCTCCAAAATGCTCTTACTATTTGTGTTCCAATAGAGTTGTTGTGCCACCTATTGCTTGACTATTGACAGGGTGACCTCGCCTGAGTTGTCATCTGGATAGGTGTCTAAAAAGAAGGCGCAAATTTTAACACGCTCTCTAACATCCAAAATTAGGGTGTCATCATATCCATTGAGTGTGGTCCAGGTGGAACTGACGGGAACCCCAGTTTTTTGATTGATGACTGTGCCTCCATGAACCCAAAGCAACACAAAAGCTTCCCCTGGGTGATTGTCGTCAGCGTCATAGTTGAAGACTCCATCTCGAAGCTGCAATGTGTACATGCCCGAAGTTAACTGATAAGTGCTGGCAACATTATGTTCAATGTGGTGCAGCTGACCTTCATCAAACATAATGGCATTGTTGCGGCTATGGACTTGAACAGTTTGAGTAGAGCCTTGATTTAAGGGGGGGACTTGTGGTGTATCAAGGTTGTTTCCATCTGTGGGATCGGCCTGCCGAGCTTTGACTGTGGCGGCGGATAGACTGCCAGTGGCCACAGCGGCGGCGACTGGAATGGGGGATGTTTGCTCAGGGACTGTGTCTGTTAAATCAGCCGTATTGTCGGATTGGGTTAAGACTTGAGAGGGGGTCACTGGGATGGATCGAGCCAACGTTAGCCAGTCTTCAGAGGCTGTTTGGTAACCGACCTCTGCTACATACTCACTGTGATCATTGGGTAGATGAACGGTGCGATCGCAATCCGACTCCGATAGACCGTAGGTAAGTGTGCTGTTGGGCGACTGTCGCTCGATATCAATAGCTGTGACATCGTGAATACGCAACTGATAAGCCTGCCCCCCTGCTGCTTTGAGGGCCGATTTTGCTGTTTCAGGAACTTCCCAAAAGGCATATGCCTTTTGAGAGCTGTGCGGAGCCATGACAATCCGACTGTTGGAGATGGCTGAGTTTGCAGCTTGTCCGACAGCAGCACCTGCGACGGCAGCACCTGCGACGGCAGCAGCACCTCCCAGCACAGCAGCACCAGGAAAGTTGCCGGTTAACGTACTTTCTTGACGACCGCCAGCTTGTACCAAATTTGATTGAGCTAAGGATAGCCAGCTACCTGAGGCAGTCTGATAACCAACGTCTGCGATGTAGTCGTGACCTGACGTAATGGGGAAATGGGCATCCCTATCCGCCGCTGCACACTCCACCTGAGCAGCAGGTTCCGGTAAGGCTGCATCGTTGGGTCTATCGGTAACATCGTAGAGCTTCGCCACCAGAGTTTCACCCCCTTGAAGCTGAGCATCCGCCAAGTGTTCTTTGGGAATTTCCCAGTAAGCATAGGCGTTTTGCCCATTGCGCGGCGTGAGAACCATGCGCCCCGCTGTTGCAGACGGTTTTGCTTTACCCCTTGCTAGCTTAGTTCCTAGGGCCGCAGCTCCTCCCGCCAGAGCCGCCCCACCTAAAACCGCACCTCCCAGAGCACCAGCCATGCCTTGACCACTAGGTTTTGGTGCTTTAAGCTCGGATAGATTAGAGGCAACTGGCTTGACGTCAGGACGGACAGGTATCCGTATGGGAGCTGATTTGGTAATGGGTAACCATTGATTATCGTTGGTCAAATATCCCACTTCTGCACAGTAATTGCGACCGTCCCCTTCAATCGGTAAGTGGAGATCAGGGGTGGACTCCAAACAGGGTAACTCCGCTGTGGGGGTAGGCAGAGGCGAATTTTTACTGCGTCCAGTGACATCGTAGAGGCGCAGCATCATGGTTTCTCCCCCTTGCCGCTTTACTTCAGCCAAATGCTCTTGGGGAATTTCCCAATAAGCATAGGCATGCCGATCGTTTCGGGGAGTTAATACCATACGAGGTTGGACTGGACTCTCTGCCACGGATGCAGGGGGAGCACCACCGCCGCTTTTTAACAGCCACCACAGCAAACCTCCTAATAACGGAATCGCGAGCAGTGGCAGTAGCCAAAATGGAAATCTACCGGTCTCTCTACTGGTTGTTGCCCCCGCTGGTGGATCAGCTGCTGTTGTACCGGGAGCAGTCGCTGATGTATCAGCATCGGTGGGAGCATTACCACTGGCTGATGTTGCGGTTGGTGTATCGGTTGGTGTATCGAGGCCAGATGCAGCGTCTCCAACAGCAGGAACCTTTTCCCCTAGTTCAGTGGTTGCAAATCCTAAAAAAGCAAGGGCTGCGGGACTAGCGCCTTCTTTATAAACAAAGGCACGATATTGAGAATAGGGATAGCGGGGATCATCTGGTAACGTTTGGTGCATGGGGATGATGGTCACATCATCGCGTTCGGCCACCTGGGACACCACCGCATAACCAATACCATCAGCGCCAAGGGCTGAAATCACACTTTCAGTTTCATCATCTGATACTGGATCAGCGATGGTCCCTGTTGTGAATGGCTGTCCTTCAAAGACGTTATAGGTACTGAAGGCCCGTCGGGTATCACTATAGCCAGGTCGATCAACTAAGCGAATGGGAACATTCGGACCGCCCACTTCAGACCAATTGGTAATGTCTCCTCGAAAGATACGGGCAAACTGATCAAAGGTGAGATCGCCTTCAAATCCGTTCTCTGGGCCAATGATAATGGCCAGTTTTTCCCGCTGTTCCAGAGGAACTTCTATGGCACCCTGCGATTTTTCTGCATCCGTTAACGGTCGACCTGTGGCTAGGATATCAATGTCGCCATTAATCAGCGCTTGAAATGCTTGATCTGTGCGGCTGGTATCGAGCTCAACATCCACATTGGGAAACTGTTTCTCAAATCGACTCTCTAAATCTTCGTTGGTGAGGCGCATGCTGGTGGAACCATCCACCTTGAGAGTTGTACCATCTGGTAGAGCATTGGGAATCGGAAAGCTTTCAGGAGGCGCTTCAAACGATTGAGCGAACAAATTTTGTCGCGCAAAGCTCTCATTAAGCACCTGGGAAACTGCTATTGTTGCAACAATAATTTTGGCGAATTTAACCAAAGACATCTTTCGGTACACGTTTTTGATCCAAATGTATGGAATACGAGAGATGGGCAGACAAAACCACGCTCAGAGGGTGGTGACAGATAGGGTTAATTCACCACTGTGGTTGCCTGTGCTGGTATCGAACAAAAAAGCACACAGCGTTGCTGGCTCAGTCACATCCATTGTCAAGGCGTCATCGTAGCCATTTAGCGACGCCCAGGTGGCAACAACTTCCACATTTGTTTTTCTATTAATAACTTTGCCACCATAAATCCATAGCAAAATCCAGGGTTCGGCCTTGGCCCCCGTGCCCGTTGTGTAAGAAGTCTCGTTTTTCAGAAGCTTGACAATGTTAGTGCCAGGATTTAGCGTCACCGAAACACCCTTATCTTGAATCGCATTCATTTGTTCGGGACTTAGGCGATAACAGTTATATCGACTATGCACTTTCAGATCTGTAACTACGTCAGCTTCCATGGTTTCAGCCTCCTTTAATCTGCCAGTGAAAAATTACAAGTCCATTTTTAAGGACAGATAAAGTTTTCTATCCACTTAGTCAAAACGGAACCTTATCGGTTATGGTTTTTGAACTTTGCTACAACATACGGCGAATTTAGCCCAAGAATAATCTCTCTTAAGGATAAAACTGGAATTACAGGGCGTTATAAGTAAACCAGATCGATGGGATCGCTAGTTATTTAAAAAACAGATCGCAAGTACTAAAGATCGTATGTACTTGCTATGGTGGGCATAGGCTGTAAAGCTATGCCATGATTCCCAAGCGTCTAACCCTAATTAACTTTTTGAGCTATCGAGAGGTTACCCTCGATTTTGCGGGGTTGCATGTGGCCTGTATCTGTGGCCCCAATGGTGCCGGTAAGTCTTCGTTGCTAGAGGCGATGGCATGGGTGATTTGGGGACACAGTCGGGTGGCCACCGATGATGACGTTATTCACCTAGGTGCCAAAGAGGCCAGGGTAGAGTTTACCTTTGAGCACCAGGGCCAAGTTTATCGAGTTTTGAGGGGACGCAGACGCAAGCAAGGCTGTTTACTCGAATTTCAGATACAGACAGAAAATGGATTTCGCAGTCTGACCCAGCGGGGAGTGCGGGCAACGCAGCAGCTGATTCTTCAATATCTGAAGGTGGACTACGAAACGTTTATCCATTCGGCCTATTTGCGGCAGGGCCGAGCGGATGAGTTTATGTTAAAGCGCCCAGGTGAGCGGAAGCAGATTTTGGCTGATTTGCTAAAGCTGAGTCAGTATGACCGTCTGGTGGAAAAAGCGCGGGAGCGGGGGCGTGACTATCAGGCTGAAATTAAAGTCTTAACTACAACGCTAACTCAGGCGGAGGAGCAACTGGCAGAACGCAGTGCGATCGCCACCCACTATCAAACATTGCAGCAACAGGTTACAGACATCCAGCAACAGCAGCAGGCGGCTCAAGAACAGCGCGATCATCTGCAACAACAGCAACAGCAGCGGCAGCAACAGCAACAGTTGTTGCAAACCCTGCAACAACAACTTGAGCACTTACACCAAACTAAAATGCTGCGGTATGCAGAGCTACAGCGGGTTGAGGAGCAGTTTAATGCTTTTCAGGTGGAGTTAAATGCAGCTCTCGACATTGAAGCAGGCTATGGTCAACTGCAACAGTTGCAGACCCAAGAAGAGGAGTATGCCCAACGCTTTCAGCAGTATCAGCAAACCCAGACTAAACAGGTGCAGTTGCAGGCCCAACGCCATGAACAACGGGCAGCATTACAGACCGCCATTGGCCAAATGCAGCTGAAACTTGCCTCACTAGACGAGACAATTGCGGAGCTGCAGCAGGGTCTGAGTCAACGGGAAACCGTGAAGGTCAGTTTGACACAGCTCCATGCTGCCCGTCAGCAGCTGCGCCTATTGGACCAACGCCAGATGGATGTCACACCGTTACTACAGCGACGGCAGCAGGTTCACACCCGACTGAAACAGGCATCGGCACGATTGGAAGCCCGCTTAGAAGCCATCAGTCAAACCCAGGCTACCCTGGCCCCTCAGCAACAACCGAAACTCCATCAAACCCTGGCCCAGGTACAGCATCAGCTCACCTATCTAGAACAACGTCGGGCCTATCAAGCTCAAGTTCGTCAAAAAGGTCAAGAGCGACGAGATTTTATGGCACAGCTCCAAAGTGAGCAGCGTCAGATTGAGCAGCAGCTGATCCAGTTAGAACAGCGGCTAGCGGTGCTGACCCAGCCAGCCGCAAACTGTCCTCTATGTGAGCGCCCCCTGGCGGATCATGGCCCCCAGGTGATTTCCCAACTACAACAGGAGCGAGACACCTTACAAAAGAGAGTATGGGTGATCCGTGAACAGTTAACCACCTCTGAACGAGAGATTCAGGTGCTCCGGCGGGAATATCGAGCCCTGGAAGCAGAGCTAGAAAAGTACGGTATGGTGTTGCAAAAGCAGGGGGCTCTCAAGGCTCAACTCAGCTCTGCAACAGAAGTGACCATGCGGCTCAAAGCACTGGAGCAAGAACGGCATCATTTAGAACAATGTTTAGATTCAGAAGACTATGCAGCCGACTTACAACAAGAATATCAACAGCTAGAACAACAACTTACCCGATTAAATTATGATGAGCGCGATCACGCCCTCGTTCGTAATCAAGTTGAACAGCTACGTTGGGCCGAATTTAAGCAAGCGGAATTATCTCAAGCCGAGCGCAAATTGGAACGACTGTTGGCGGAACGACCTGAAAAAGAAAATGAGTTAGCGGCATTGCGATCGCAACTCGACACCTTTGATCAACAACTCCCTCAAGAACTATTGCAGTTAGAGGAAACCCTGGCAGCGCTGGATTACTCCTCTGAGCATCACCAACAGCTCCGGCGACGTCTACACGCCCTGCAACCCTGGCAGCTGCGCCATCAGACATTACAGCAGGCCCGCTCCACATTGCCTGATCTAGAACAGCAGCGCCACACCTTATCCACTATTCAAGCGGAACAGCAGCAACAATGCGAGATGCTACAGCAACAGATTGCCAATACTGACGTCAACCTTATTCCTGATGCCACCGAGCAAATCCAGCAGTTGGATGTTACGTTGGCCCAACTGCAAACCCAGCGAGAAGCACACATTAGCCAGCTGGGTCGTCTAGAACAGCAGCTACAGCAGTTGGATGCCCTACAGCAACAGGTCGATCAACAGCGGCAACGACTCCACAGTCATCAGCATCAGTACAGGGTGCATCAAGAGCTGCAGCATGCGTTTGGCAAAAACGGCATACAGGCATTGATGATTGAAAATTTACTCCCCCAGCTAGAGGCAGAAACCAACCAAATTCTGGGGCGTCTCAGTGCCCATCAGCTGCATGTACAGTTTGTCACGCAGCGTTCGGGGCGTAAAAAACTGATTGACACCTTAGATATTCTAATTGCCGATACCCAGGGTACAAGGGCCTACGAAACCTATTCTGGTGGTGAAGCGTTCCGGGTCAATTTTGCCATTCGGTTAGCCTTGGCCCGGCTTTTAGCCCAGCGATCTGGCATGGCGCTGCAGATGCTGATCATTGATGAGGGGTTTGGTACCCAGGATCAGGCAGGGTGTGATCGATTAGTGGCAGCGATCAATGCGATCTCACCTGATTTTGCTTGTATTTTAGCCGTGACCCACATACCCCATTTTCGAGAGGCCTTTCAAACCCGCATTGATGTGATGAAAACGGAAGCGGGCTCCCAGGTACGACTATCGGGATAATGTAATACGAAAGGGAAATACGGAGGGGAAATACGAAGGGGACCTACAGGAGGGATCGACAGTCAGCGCTGGGGATCAACTCCCTCTGCCATGGCCTCTACATGGCCTCTACATTCAGGTAGCAACCATATCTTTAAGCATCCTAACGTCTAAACGATTTTCCCTAACAAACCGCTACCCTAAGCGATGCAGTCTGCCATAGCTTCTATGCAAATCCAAACTCCTGACTGGGTGAAACATGCCGTCTTTTATCAGATTTTTCCGGACCGGTTTGCCCGCACCCAGCGACAATCCCGACCTCCTATGATGCAGGTGCCTTTGGAAGCGTGGCAGGTACCGCCCACCCTCAGCGGGTATAAAGGGGGTGATTTATGGGGTGTGGCCGAAAATCTAGACTACCTCAACGACTTAGGTGTGAATGCCATTTACTTTACCCCCATCTTTCAATCTGCCAGTAACCATCGCTACCATACCCATGACTATTATCAAGTCGATCCATTGCTGGGGGGCAATGAGGCCTTTTTTGATTTACTAGAAGCCGCTCACCAACGAGACATCAAAGTTGTTCTTGATGGTGTTTTTAACCATGCTAGCCGTGGATTCTTTTTCTTCAATGACATCCTTGAAAACGGTCCCACATCTCCCTGGTTAGACTGGTTTAAGGTAGAAGGGTGGCCCTTATCTGCCTATGATGGAGCTAAACCTGCTAATTACGAAAGCTGGTACGATAACCGAGCCCTACCGGAGTTTAATCACGATAATCCCCAGGTTCGCGAGTACATCATGCAGATCGCTGAATACTGGCTTCGTCAGGGAATTGACGGCTGGCGATTGGATGTCCCGTTTGATGTAAAAGCAGAGGGTTTCTGGCAAGAATTTCGTCAGCGGGTAAAGGCCATTAACCCAGAGGCCTATATTGTGGGAGAGATATGGACCGATGCCCGCCAATGGCTTGATGGCACACAGTTTGATGGGGTAATGAACTATCTCTTTACGGGACCAGTGCTGGCCTTTACAGCTAAAGATCGAGTTGTTATGTCCCTGGTGGAGAGACCCGCCTACTTTCCCTATCCTGCCCTCGATGCCCAGGGCTATGCCAAAAAGATAGACGAGTTGTTGGCCCTGTATCCCTGGGAGATTCAATTAACCCAGTTAAATTTGTTATCAAGCCACGATATTGCCCGTGCCATTACTGTTGTTAGCGACGATCAGCGGAGTTTTCAACTGGCTGTGTTGTTACAAATGACCTTCCCTGGTGCGCCCAGCATTTACTACGGTGATGAAGTAGGATTGACGGGTGCCCACGATCCAGACTGTCGTCGTAGTTTTCCTGATAAACCAGATTGGCATCAAGCTTTGTTAGCCCTGCACAAAGAACTCATTGCCCTGCGGCATCAGCATCCTGCCCTACGTACCGGCTCCTATCAAACCTTGGCTGCTGAAGACGATCTTTATGCCTTTGCCCGCAGCCATGAAGAAGAAACAATTGTAGTGGTGGTGAACACAGGTAAGCAGCCAGGCATGGTTACCCTACCAACGTTGCCAACGTTAAGGAAGGACATGGACGTTCTTTGGGGAGAGATTGAGTTTGCCAGCAAGACTCAGCAGGTCAGACTCCCACCGCAGTCAGGGGGAGTCCTAGGTACATCAATTTAGTGGGTCGCTTTTACAGACGCTTTAATGAGCCGTCTGCTACCCTAGGAGGGTTTATGAAGCTTTTGTTAGAGGCGTGGGTAATGAACAGGCTGAAACAACGGGGGGGAAGCGGTTTTTTAGGTTTTTTAAACGCTTTTCTGTGGATAGGATTGTTGGCGGTTGTTGTCAGTAGCTGTGCCGTTTCCCAGGTCAGTGCCGAAGAACGTTTATTTCTGGATCTATCGGTAGAGGCTATTAACCATATAGTGCTGCCCATGGAAGACTTTGAAGGGACTCAAGTCGGCGGGCTATCAGCGATTGCCTACGATCGCGATCGCAACCAATACTATGCCCTCTCTGACGATCGCCAACGCCCGCGATTTTACACCCTCAGCCTGGCGCTGAAGCCGTCTGGCATCCAGGCTGCCAGGGTAGAAGCCGTCACTGATCTACAAGACCAGGATGGCAACTCCATTGCGCCTCTGGATGCTGAAGGCATGGTTCTTACCCCTAGCCGCAGCTTAATTGTTTCCAGTGAGGGCTCCCCTCAGCAAAAAATCCCACCAAAATTACAGGAGTTTGATCTAGAAACTGGGCATCTCAAAACTAACTTTCGTATTCCAGAACGGTATTTGTTGGCCTCCCAGGATGGCGAAATTTCGGATCCCCAAACCCAGGGCATTCAAGAAAATATTGGATTTGAAGCATTGACCCTGAGTGCTCCCGGTGGCTCCTATGAACCCTTTCGACTATTTGCTGCCACCGAAGGCCCACTGTACCAGGACTTAGATGTTGACCCGGATATTCCCTTTAAGAACCGCTGGCTCCACTACCTGATTGATCCCAATTTTGTCGGCACAGGGCAGTCTACACTGTTGTCAGAACACTTGTATTCCATGGACCCTGCTCCCCTGGGGGCACTGCTCAATGGGTTATCGGAAATTTTATCTATCGATGTGGGCGGGCACTTTTTGGCCATTGAACGGGCCTTTGGCCTGCAAGGACTATCCATTAAGCTCTATCAGCTGGCCACTGGAGTGGCGAGTGATGTCAGTGCGATCGCAACTCTCAAGGGTGACACCAGCGGCATCACCCCCATTCGCAAGCGGCTTGTGGCAGATTTAACGCCTTTAGAGCCAGATAATCTAGAGGCCATGACCTTAGGCCCGAAACTGTCAGATGGACGTCAAAGCCTGATTATGGCCAGCGACAATAACTTTGACAATCGGCAGGAAACGCAGATTTGGCTCTTCACCTTAAGCGGTCTCTAAAGACAACCTTTTATAAACGCCACTAGTCTCGAAACTAATCAATGCTTTATAGAGCACATCACACAGCACGGGAATGCTGGTGTGGGGAGCGATTAGCTGCGATCGCAGCGGTAATCAGCGTTGGCATTGGCACCTTTGACCGATGGCTAGTACGTGACAATATCCGGGAAACTTACGAACGGGGATGAATCATCGTAACGGATAACGTTGCAACGTCACGCTATGACCAGGCTCTAGCCGGTAATGTGACCGCTGCTATCTGCGGGCTGAAGGTCAGCTAGGATGGCCTGATCAGTCGCCTCAAAAAGCAAGAAACTGCTCAAGTAGTGTTCTACATGCCCGACAAAAAACGAGCTACGTAAGGAGAAGCCTCATGCATCAAACTTACATCGGTGTCAAAGAAGTGGAAGCTAAACCACTCAAAAAACATGGTCGAGATGGATATGAGGTGATCTATCCTGATGGGTATGTGAGCTGGAGCCCGAAAGCCACCTTTGAAACCGCTTACTTTCCCATTAGTGACAGCACCCGCATTTCTGAAACAGTGGTAGAGGCCTTTATCGATGATACGGAAACCCTCACCTTGGGAGAAAAAACCACCATTATCAGAGCCCGGCTAATTAATGGATTTGAACTATTTGCTCATTCTGCCTGTGTCGATGCAGCCAACTATAACGAGGTATTAGGGGCTGCCGAGTGTTTGCAAAAAATCGAAGCTCAGGTATGGCACCTTCTAGGCTTTACCCTCCGGTGGGCCAGAACTGGAGTACCCACCGATTAAAACCGCTTAACTAAAGATGTGACCACCCTGGGGGTTAAGCAGTGCGATCGCAGATGGACAGGTTGAGGCAATGGATACAAGTACACTAACCAGCAGCGACTCCGGTCGCGACTACTCCAACCGACGCCCAGAACGCTAAACAAAAGTGACGATCACAGCCAACATCGATCCTGGGAATGTCCATATATACAGACGCTCTCTTATTTTCTCAGAGGTGAGAGAAAATTTTGGTTCTTTGAGTTTTGCAAATCTTGGTTTACGCTTGGTAGGAATCGCCCAACAACTCTAGGGCGTGTGAAGGAGGCTTAAGCGCTAAAGGATGAAAGTAATCGTATTAGGGGGAGATGGCTTTTGCGGCTGGCCCACTGCACTGCATCTATCCAACGCAGGTCATGAAGTTGCCATTATTGATAACCTATCGCGACGTAATATCGATAATGAGCTAGAAATTGCTTCTTTAACTCCCATTAGCTCCATGTCTACTCGCCTATCGGCGTGGCAAGAAGTCAGTGGTAAAACCATTGACTTTCATAATCTCGACATTGCCCAAGAGTATGACAGACTCTTGCATCTAATTTGTGACTATGCTCCGGATGTGATTGTGCACTTTGCCGAGCAGCGGGCTGCCCCCTACTCCATGAAGTCAGCAAAGCACAAGCGTTTCACCGTTGATAACAACCTTAACGGCACCAACAATGTCCTATGTGCCATCGTTGAGTCTGAGCTAGATATCCATGTGGTTCACCTCGGTACCATGGGTGTTTACGGCTACGGCACCGCTGGTATGAAGATTCCCGAGGGGTATCTGGATATCCAAGTAGTTACCGATTCGGGTAAGGTCATCGAAAAACAGATTCTGCATCCAGCTAATCCTGGCAGTATCTATCACATGACCAAAACCCAAGATCAGTTGTTCTTCGCGTACTACAACAAGAACGATCAAGTACGGGTGACTGACTTACACCAGGGAATCGTTTGGGGTACCAACACCCGTGAGACTGCCATGGATGAGCGGTTGATCAATCGTTTTGACTACGATGGTGACTTTGGCACAGTGCTGAACCGTTTCTTGATGCAGGCTGCCATTGGTCATCCGCTAACTGTTCATGGCACCGGTGGTCAAACACGGGCATTTATCCATATTCAAGACACCGTCCGCTGTGTTGAGCTGGCCATTGATAACCCACCGGCCAAGGGTGACCGCGTTAAAATCCTGAACCAGATGACAGAAACCCATCGCGTGCGGGATCTAGCGCGCATTGTGGCTGACATTGCGGATGCTGAAATTCAGTATATGGAGAACCCCCGTAATGAAGCGGCAGAAAACGAGCTAGTCGTTGACAATCAGTGCTTCTTAGATATGGGGCTCCAGCCTACCCAACTGGACAAAGGTCTAATGTTGGAAGTGACAGAGATTGCCAAGAAGTATGTTGGTCGCTGCGACACGTCCAAGATTATCTGCACATCCAGGTGGACTAAGAAGTCTACTGCTGCACCTACCCCCATTCCTGCAGGTTAGGTCCCAGTGATTACGGTCATGTGATTACTGGATAGGCAGAGTATGGGATCAGGGAGTCGCTCCCCATTGATTCTATGCTCTGTTTTTTATTTTAGGGGCTCATCCCATCTCAAAGCTCACTATCGATCAATGCAATCGATGTTGCCTAGGATATTGCCAAAAAAAAGATTTTATGAAAGCTTGAGCCTGAGGCAATTTCGCGATTGAATAATCAACAGCTCAGTATTTTTTGATACATCTGCATTCAATCATTGCTAACCGTATGCGCATTGCTCTGTTTACCGAAACATTCCTTCCCAAAGTTGACGGTATCGTAACCCGTCTCAAGCATACCGTCGAACAGCTTCAGGCCTTAGGGGATGAGGTATGCGTGTTCTGCCCTGAGGGGGGGCTAACGGAATATAAAGGGGCCAAGGTGGAGGGTGTTTCTGGCTTTCCCATGCCGTTATAT
The DNA here is from genome assembly GCF_011009555.1 of Adonisia turfae CCMR0081. Taxonomy (GTDB): domain Bacteria; phylum Cyanobacteriota; class Cyanobacteriia; order Phormidesmidales; family Phormidesmidaceae; genus Leptothoe; species Leptothoe turfae. The sequence goes on from NZ_QXHD01000004.1 coordinate 5,603,145, forward strand.
CCAGAGCTGAAGTTGGCTTTGCCCCGTCCATCTATTGGTGAGGCACTAGAAGCATTTCAGCCTGATTTGGTGCATGTGGTTAACCCAGCGGTCCTGGGCTTAGCAGGCGTCTACTATGCCAAGGCCTTAGAAATTCCGCTTGTGGCTTCTTACCACACGCACTTGCCTAAGTATCTAGAGCACTATGGCTTCGGGATGTTTGAGGGCATGCTGTGGGAGCTACTCAAAGCAGTGCACAACAATGCACGGATGAATTTGTGCACGTCTACAGCAATGCAGCAGGAGCTAACTGAACACGGTATTGAAAATGTCAAGGTTTGGCAGCGGGGTGTCGATACAGACCTGTTTCGCCCGAGTCTGGCCAGCCGAGAAATGCGTGGGCGGCTGAGTGAAGGCCATCCAGATGCACCATTGCTGCTGTATGTGGGACGTCTATCTGCTGAGAAAGAAGTGGATAGAATCAAGCCAATTTTGGAGGCGATTCCAGACGCTCGCTTAGCTCTGGTGGGTGACGGTCCCTATCGAGAAGAACTGGAGGAGCATTTTGCAGGAACCGCGACTAACTTTGTCGGCTATCTTGGGGGTGAGGAATTAGCGTCTGCCTATGCCTCTGGCGATGCGTTTATTTTCCCATCTCGAACAGAGACGTTGGGATTGGTGCTGTTAGAGGCGATGGCGGCAGGCTGTCCCACTGTGGCCGCTAATGCAGGCGGCATTCCCGACATTGTTACCGATGGTACAAACGGATTCTTGTTTGATCCTCAGGATGAGGAAGGGGCAATTAAGGCGACACAGCGTCTGTTGGCGACCCGTGCTGAAATTGAGTTGTTGCGCCGCAATGCTCGCATGGAAGCTGAGCGTTGGGGCTGGCGTGGGGCCACGCAGCAGCTACAGAAATTCTATGCTGAGGTGCTTGCTGCTGAAATACCCATGGTGGCGTAATAAACGGGGGGATGTCCAACCTCCATTTCATTCATTGACATTTAGATCATACTCAGGTAGCGTCCAGACAAATCTCATCTGGGCGCTGTATTTTTGTGTTGAGTGGATCGTATGCCAGTTCTTGGTTCTTGGTTTTGAGTTGTGGAACTATGACATTGCTCAGTTCTGACATTGCCAAGTATGGAGGGCTCTGAACTGTAGACATGCCTTTGGGAACTGATATTAGATGACTATGCTAAATTCAGAAATATGTGATTGTTGATACTCAACGTGGGATGTCTGGTCTGTTCACTTGTTGTTAGCAATGGGATAGCTGTCTTAAGTAAGACATTTAAGACATTAGGGACGCATCATGAACTATCTAAATGGCTGGCTACGACCATGGTTTACTGAACTGAACCAGCGACCATTGTTATGGGTACCCGGTATTGCTGGATTAGTCGCGGCGCTGGCGCTGGTCATACCGGCAAGCCTAACCCGTACTGTAGAGCCCACGCCGACCAACGATAGTGGATCTGCACAGCTGTCCATTGTGCCTAAGACTCAATGGACATTGGCCCAGTATTTTCAGGGGGATAGCCCAGTATGGACAGTGGTTACCCATACCCAGGAAAGCGGTCTCTCTCTTTTAATTGGCGGCGAGGCTAATGGCCAAATAAAGGTGTGGGATCGGCAAACGGGTGACCGTCTGCACACTCTCATCGGGCATGAGGATGCGGTTAGGACCTTAGCGATATCAGCAGCTGGCCACTGGCTGGTCAGTGGCGGCGGCGATGGTTTGAAGGTGTGGCGATTGGAAACGGGAGAACTGCTGTATAGTCTTCCGGTTAAAAATTCCCCCGTATGGTCAGTGGCTTTGAGTCCTGATAATCAGATATTGGTCAGCAGTGACTATGCTGGCAATATTACGGCCTGGGATTTTAGGACTGGCGAACAGCTTTACAACAGAAATATCAGCGAGCCCGTGTGGTCAGTCAAGATTACACCCGATGGTAAATCCTTGATCAGCGGTGGTAGCGATCGCATCATTCGCCAATGGGATTTGGCCACCGGTACCCTCCTAAACAAGCTCACCGGCCATGACGATACTGTGCGCTCACTGGCCATTAGCCCAGATGGTGAAACCCTGGCCAGCGGCAGTTGGGATCAAACCATCAAGCTGTGGGATTTGACAACCGGTACGTTGCAAACCACCCTGACTGACCATAGCGATCGCGTCGTTGCTCTGGATATTAGCCCCGATGGCCAAATCCTGGCCAGTGGTAGCGTAGACACGGCGATCAAGCTGTGGGATTTATCCAGCCATCAGGTAATTCAAACATTGGATGACAACGATAATTGGATTTTGTCGGTGGACTTTGACGTTTTGGGACAAACGCTGATTAGCAGCGGCAAAGACCAACCCGTCAAGGTGTGGCAGTAAGGTTGGCAAAATCCAGCGCCTCCCTGACGGTTCCCCGTACCAAGGGGAACCAGTTGTTGCCAAAAGTTTCACAGGATCGCTCACGTATCTGAACATTGCTTAATCCGAGAGACTTTTGAGAAAGTTAATCTGTGCTTCCCTCAGCTCCACCGCTGGATTAACCGTCAAGATGGTATTTAAAGCCTTTTCATAGCTGTCTCCTGCCTTGATTAATAATGCAGCCAGCACCGTACCGGTACGGCGACGACCGCTGGAACAGTGGATAGCCACGGCATGCCCCAGACAGGTTTGCGCATCTACAAAGGTTTTGATTTGTTCCACCTGCTCCAGACTGGGGGCTTTGCCACCGAGGATGGGTACCCAGATATGGGGAATTTGATGCCGTTGGTAAAGCTCCAAATTGCCATCATCACTCATCAGTGAGACCAGTGCGCCAATGCCCTCACCCATCAGCTCTGCTAGCTCTGCTTCAGTGGGTTTGCGCACACCAGCAAGACGCTCGGGGATAACCCACCACAGCTGCTGAGAAATGGGGGGCAAGGACAGGTCTGACATGGTGGTCTTTGGGAATAGCTCTAAATATCTAGGAAAGGGGACGGATACAACGGGGGTCAGGCAGGGTGGCTTTGTGGGGTTCACGGGAGAACCAGAACGCTGTGCGTTTGCACAGGGCCACTAGCATGAGCATAACGGGTACTTCGATCAGCACACCCACCACGGTGGCCAGGGCCGCACCGGAGTTGAGGCCAAACAGGGTGACGGCGGTTGCGATCGCAACTTCAAAATGATTGCTAGCCCCAATCAGCGCCGCCGGTGCAGCATCTTCGTAAACCATGCCCATCTTTTGAGCGGCCACGTAGGTAATTAAAAAGATAAGGTTTGTCTGCAGAAATAAGGGCACCGCAATCAGCAAAATATGTAGCGGATTACGAACAATCAATTCTCCCTTGAGGGCAAACAGCAAGATCAGGGTGGTGAGCATGGCAAGAATCGCCACCGGTCCCAAATACTTCAAAAACACATTCTCAAACCAGGCTTTGCCCTTGTGTCTTAGAATCCAGGTACGTGAGATACTGCCCGCCAACAGGGGTAATCCCACGTAGATGAGCACCGACAGCACAATGGTTTTCCAAGGAACGATCAGGTCATTGGCAGAGAGTAGCCATCCCCCCAGAGGGGCGTAGAGAAACAACATGGCCAGCGAATTAATAGCCACCATGACTAACGTGTGGCCCTGGTTGCTATAGGATAGGTAGCCCCACATCAGCACCATGGCTGTACAGGGGGCAATCCCCAGCAAAATTGCCCCAGCAATGTAGGAATTGGCCAGGGTCACTTCACTGCCGCGAATAATCTCGGTGCCTGTGAGTATTGGTTGAAATAGCCAGCCCAGGAAAAACTGGGCCAGCACCACCATGGTGAAGGGTTTAATCAGCCAATTAACAACCAGGGTAAGCAGCACTGGTTTTGGTGTTTGAGCCGCTCGCTTAGCCTGGGAAAAGTCAATTTTCACCATGATGGGATACATCATGAAAAACAGACAGATGGCAATGGGAATCGATACTTGATAAACACTCATGGCATCGAGTGTTTGGGCCACACTGGGAAAGACTCGCCCGAGGAGAATTCCGGCAACGATGCAAACGGCTACCCAGAGGGTGAGATAGCGTTCGAAGATATTGAGTTCACCACCGGCCTGGGGGGGAGCTTGGGAATAATCGCTGGTCATGGGATACGTCCTGATTTGGTTATGAAAAAAGTGTGTGTGTAAGGCTCGAAAGTGAAAAAAGAGCTTTAGTTTGTCCTCCCCTTTCGAAAGGGATATGCCGTAGATGGAGGGGTTTCTTCGATACTTCGCGCTAGTGTCGAGACCCCCTGTAGTCCCCCTTCTAAAGGGGGACTACTCTCTAGAATTGAAGTTATAAAAAGAATTCTTTTTGCATTAGCCATTAACTGCCAGTCCCCAGTGTCTCCGCCACCTTTTGTGTCAGCTCAGCCATGCGGCAGGAATATCCCCACTCGTTGTCATACCAGGCCAAAACTTTTACCTGGGTGTCGTCGACCACCATGGTGGATAGGGCATCAATGATGGATGAGCGAGGATCATCCCGGTAATCAACGGATACTAGAGGTCGTTCCTCATAACCCAAAATATCCTTAAGGTCTCCGTCAGCAGCGGTCTTAAACAGCTGATTGACTTCCTCGACGGTGGTGGGTCGGGCGACTTCAAACACGCAGTCCGTCAAAGAGGCATTGAGCAACGGCACCCGTACGGCAATGCCGTTAAGTTTGCCCTTGAGCTCAGGGTAGATGATGGTGATGGCCGTAGCTGACCCAGTGGTGGTGGGAATCAGGGATAGGCCGGTGGCCCTGGCCCGCCGCAGATCTTTGTGGGGTTTGTCGACGATGGTTTGGGTGTTGGTTTGGTCATGAATTGTGGTGATCACGCCATGCTTAATGCCCAATCCTTCTTTAATGACTTTGACAACGGGGGCCAGACAGTTGGTCGTGCAAGAGGCGGCTGTTAATAAATGATGCTCGGCGGGATTGTAGAGATGGTCATTGATGCCGTAAACAATATTGAGTGCCCCCTGTTTGACTGGGGCCGCGACAATCACCTTTTGAACCCCACGTTTAAAATAAGGAGCTAACCGGCCGGGTGTACGAAACTGACCGGAGCACTCTAGAACGATGTCTATACCCAGGTCGTCCCAGGGGACTGCGCCAGGGGTGGCATGGTCGCTAAAGGTAACGGATTTATGATCGATCAGGATGCGATCGCACCCAGCCGCTTCAACGTCTGGAGTCCAACGCCCATGAACAGAGTCAAACTTAAGTAAGTGGGCGGCAGCGACAGTACCGCCAGTAATTTCATTAATATGGACAATGTCCAACTGTGGCCAGGCAGCCCGCAACACCAGGCGACCAATTCTGCCAAAGCCATTAATTCCAATCCTCACCATTACCCGGTCACCCTGAAACTGCGTAGACTATATTAATTATTTCAATTTTAGTTGAAACTTAAAGTTGTCTGCACGACAATTAGGCAACTCTACTCAACAGATACAGCAACAGATAAGAGCTAATCAAGTATTACGTCTGTATCAGAGAAGAGATTTTGAAGCACTACAGGCATATGCGGTACACATGAGTCGAAAAGCTTATAACCACAACAAAAGGAGGTCTAACGATAGATATCTCGATAGAATCGTCCGATAGTTCAAAACCAGCACCCAAAAATCAAGGGGTTACTCAAATCAAAAATCTTACTTAAAAGATTGGATTTATGCCCCTCAGGGGCATAGAACCCCTGGAAACTGTTTCGATAATCTATGGGGCAGACGAGAGTCTTCAGGCTTAGCGATCGCACCCGTAGTTGATTGAGAAAGTCTTCTACCATCTCATGACCCGCTCCACTGCGGAGACCACCAAGCAAGCTAAGAGATCTGTTGACCCTCGTCTAAGCCCCCACGCAATTAATAGGGTGTAAGCTCGCTATGGGTAAACGAAAACAGATATTACTTGGGTCTCTGGGAACCGCTTTGCTGGGAGCCGTTTTAGTCGGCTGCGGGGCTGGTCCAACGGGGTCTGGGGCAGAGGAGCCTGCTTCCCGCACAGGTTCAGCACAGCAGATTGTCCTAGCGATCGCGGGCGAAAGTGAAGAAGGCTACGACCCCACTTTGGGCTGGGGGCGCTATGGTTCCCCCTTGTTTCAAAGCACGCTGCTAAAGCGAGATGCTGACCTAAACATTATCAATGACCTCGCAACAGACTATAGGGTGAGTGAGGATGGGCTGACTTGGACCGTGACCATCCGCGATGATGCGATCTTTTCCGATGGTGAACCCGTGACGGCGTCTGATGTGGCCTACACCTTCAACCAGGCCGCCGCAAGCGGGGGGCTGACGGACGTGACCATTTTGGAAGAAGCGGTGGTCATAGACGACACCACCGTCGAACTGCGCTTAAACGAACCCCAAAGCACGTTTGTTAATCGCCTGATTACCCTCGGCATTGTGCCAGAACATGCCCACGGTCCGGAATATGCCCGTAATCCCATCGGTTCGGGTCCTTACCAGATGGTGCAGTGGGATGAAGGGCAACAGCTGATTGTCGAGGCTAACCCCAACTACTACGGCGAGTCTGCCGGTATTGATCGCCTCGTCTTTCTGTTTGTGGAAGAGGATGCCGCCTTTGCTGCGGCCAAAGCGGGAGAGGCGCAGGTGGTGAGTGTGCCCCAAGCATTAGCCGTGCAAACCATTGAGGGCATGACGCTTTACGATGTGACCAGCGTTGATAATCGGGGTCTGATGTTTCCCTTTCTGCCAGCGTCAGCCGGTGAAACAACCCCCGATGGTGACCCGATTGGCCATGATGTGACGGCAGATCCGGCCATTCGGCAGGCGGTGAACTATGCCATTGATCGCCAAGCTTTGGTGGACGGGGTCCTCGAAGGCTACGGGTCCGTTGCCTTCGGTCCTGTCAGTGGTCTCGCCTGGGAAGAACCGAGTGCGGCCATCGAAGACGCCCAGCCTGAGCAGGCCCAAGAGATTTTGGCGGCGGGCGGCTGGACAGATAGCAATGGCGACGGTGTGTTGGAAAAAGACGGTCTCACGGCTGAATTTACGATCCTCTATCCCGCCAGCGATAGCACTCGGCAAGCGCTGGCCCTGGCCACGGCAGCAATGCTCAAGCCCGTTGGCATTCAGGCAAACGTCGAGGGTAAAAGCTGGGATGAAATCGAGCCCGCCATGCACAGCAATGTGGTGGTATTCGGCTGGGGCAGTCACGACCAGACCGAGATGTACAACCTGTACCACAGTCAGGCCGCCCAGGGAGATTTCTACAATGCCGGTTACTACGCCAATCAAGCCATCGATAACACACTGGATCTGGCCATGGGCGCATCGTCAGAAGCGGAGGCGATCGCCTTTTGGAAAGCGGCCCAGTGGGATGGCGACACCGGATTTACCGCTAAAGGCGATGCGGCTTGGGCCTGGCTGGTCAATCTAGACCACACTTACTTTGTCAGTGACTGTCTGGATATTGGTCAACTCCAGGTTGAACCCCACGGCCACGGCTGGCCGATTACGGCCAATATCGCTGGGTGGGAGTGGACATGCAGCTAACAATATTGACCTTTACGGCCCAAAAGCTGTTGCGGCTCGGTCTCTTGCTGCTGGCGGTGGCCATCTTCACCTTTGTGTTGCTGAGCCTATCCCCGATTGACCCGGTGCAGGCCTATATCGGTGCTGACATGATGCGCATTAGCCCGGAGCAGCAACAGCTGATCGCCGAGCGTTGGGGGTTGGATCAGCCCATGGCGGTGCGGTTTTGGGATTGGCTAGGGCAGCTGCTGCAGGGTAACTGGGGCACTTCGATGGTGTTTAACCAACCCGTGGGCGAGGTGATTGCCAAGCGATTTTGGGTGTCGGTGCAGATGCTTGCGATCGCATGGCTGCTGTCCGGCACCCTCGGCTTAGGTCTGGGCATCCTGGCGGGAGCTTTGGCAGGCTCCTGGATCGACCGAGTGATTCGCCTCTACGCTTACACGATGGCCTCATCGCCCACTTTCTGGGCCGCGCTGCTACTGCTGATTATCTTCTCGGTGTCCCTGAGGGTAACGCCCATCTGTTGTGCCGCACCCCCCGGTGTTTTGGCAGGCGATGTCACCCTCTGGCAACACCTGCACCACCTGCTGCTGCCTGCCATTACCCTCAGCATCATCGGCATTGCCAATATTGCCCTACATACCCGACAAAAGCTGATTGATGTACTACACAGCGACTACATCCTGTTTGCCCGTGCCCAGGGTGAACCGCTCTGGGGCATCATTCGCTACCACGGATTTCGCAACTTAATCCTGCCCGCGTTGACCCTGCAATTTGCCTCCCTGAGTGAGCTGTTTGGTGGGTCGGTGCTGGTGGAGCAGGTATTTGCCTATCCCGGACTGGGGGAAGCCACGGTACAGGCCGCCCTGCGAAGTGACATTCCGCTGCTCGTCGGCATTGTTTTTTTCAGTGCGCTGTTTGTTTACACCGGCAATACGATAGCTGACTTGGCCTATCCTATCGTTGATCCGCGCATTCGGCTGGAAAGTTCACTGGGGAGTTCACAGTCATGACGATTACAGTTCCTTTTGACCCTGTCTCCCGCGGTCTCCGCAATAACCGGCGACAGCGCACACTTTGGGGGATTGCCCTGTGTACGTTGTTTTTACTGGCAGTCATTTTTAGCACCTGGGTAATTGGCGATGGCGGCCTTGGCCCTGTGCTATCTCAGCGTAATCAGCCCCCCTCTGTAGCCCACCCCTTCGGCACCGATTGGCTGGGGAGAGATATGTTCAGCCGCTCCCTCCACGGCCTGTCCCTCAGCTTACGAATCGGCCTCCTCGCCGCCGCCATCAGCGCCCTGATCGGCACTGGCTTGGGTTTGGCGGCGGGCACACTGGGGGGCTGGGTCGATGCCGTGATCACCTGGATTATTGATGTCTTCTTTAGCCTGCCCCACCTGGTTCTGCTGATTTTGATTGCCTTTGCTGTTGGCGGGGGCACCCGTGGGGTAATCATTGCCGTGGCGCTCACCCACTGGACAAGTTTAGCGCGGGTGATTCGGGCGGAAGTCTTGCAGGTGAATAGCGCTGACTATGTAAAGATCTCCCACCGCTTTGGCCGATCGCCCCTCTGGATTGCCCGACATCACATGGTGCCCCACATCATTCCACAGCTGATAGTGGGGCTGATTTTGCTCTTCCCCCACGCAATTTTGCACGAAGCGGCCCTGTCATTTATTGGCATTGGTCTGTCGCCCCATATTCCGGCAATCGGCATTATTTTGGCGGAATCCATGCGCCACCTGTCAACGGGATACTGGTGGCTGGGTGTCATGCCGGGGCTGCTGCTACTGCTGTCGGTCAAATCGTTTGACTGGCTAGGGGAAAATATGCGCGCGTTGCTGGATCCAAAGACAAGTCAGGGGTAACCATGCTCACCATCTCAAACCTGGGGATTACGTTTACCCAATACGATCAAGGACTGCACCGCAAGCGGCTAACGGTGATCACTGATTTGGATTTAACTGTCCAGGCAGGAGAACTGGTGGCGGTGGTGGGTGCCAGCGGTTCCGGGAAAAGTCTTCTGGCCCATGCTCTTTTGGGGATATTGCCGGAGAACGCTCAGCTCTCTGGGACGATGGAATTTCAAGGAAAACCATTAACCCAGAAGCGATGCGAGGCATTGCGGGGTAAAGCGATCGCACTTATTCCCCAATCGGTTGGCTACCTCGATCCGTTAATGACCGTCGGGCGGCAGGTGCAGCGGGTGGGGCAGCTCAATGGTCTCCCTGCGCGCTCAGCCAGAACCCTGGTGGAGCGCACCTTTGCTCGCTATGATTTGCCCGCTCATACGCCAAAGCGCTACCCGTTTCAGCTCTCGGGTGGGATGGCGCGGCGAGTTCTGGTCTCAACCGCCGTCATGACCCAGGCTCAGCTTGTGATTGCCGATGAACCGACGCCGGGTCTGCACCCTGACGTGGTGACTGAAACCCTCAATCACCTGCGCGAACTGGCTCAGGGGGGTCGAGGCGTGATGCTGATTACCCACGATATTGAAGCGGCCTTACAGGTCGCTGATCGGGTGGTAGTTTTCTATGGCGGCACCACGGTTGAAATCGCCAACGCTCAGGATTTCACAACTGGTAATCTGCGCCATCCCTATACCCAGGCTCTCTGGCGATCGCTACCTCAAAACGACTTTGTGCCGGTGCCGGGGAATCAGCCAAGCCCTGACCAGCTGCCGGTGGGCTGTCTGTATAGCGATCGCTGTTCCTGGAGCACGGCTGACTGTAAACGGGCGCGACCAGAACTGCAATTTATTCGTCAAGGTTGGGTGAGGTGTATCCATGCTGAAGGGTGAAGGTCTGTGGTTTCGTTACGGCGCTAAGCTGCCGTGGGTGGTGCGCGATCAGTCGCTTGCGATCGCACCAGGAGAAGTGATAGGTCTGATCGCCCCGTCCGGGTATGGCAAAACCACACTCGGTAAACTCCTCGCTGGATATCTGAGGCCCAGCCACGGGCGCATCACGTTAGATCAACAACCGCTGCCAGGAGGCTACTGCCCCGTGCAGCTGGTCTTTCAAAATCCTGAGTTGTCGGTCAACCCGCGCTGGCGCATCGACCGCATCCTGCGAGAAAAACATCCGCCCCAGCCCCACATCCTGGATGCCCTCGGCATTCATCCCGGTTGGCTGACCCGCTATCCCCATGAGTTGAGCGGTGGAGAACTGCAACGGGTTGCGATCGCCCGCGTGCTTAACCGCAACACCCGCTATCTGATTGCCGATGAAATGACGGCTATGCTTGATGCCAATACCCAGGCGTTGATTTGGCAGGCGGTCCTAGAGTTTGCTCGCCAACATAGTGTTGGCATCATCGCCATTAGCCACAATCAGCCATTGCTACAGCGGATTTGCCAACGAGGTTGTTTGGTCGCTGAGCAGACTATCGTTAATCTCGTGTCCGAGAGACAACCTTCCCATCGTCGTTGCGGCACCACCGCCAACTCCTAACGCCTATCTGATTCAATCCGAAAAGATCGCTCTGCCACCCACACCCACCGCAGTTTACAGACTTACCATTAGTCGTCTAACCTGGGTGCAAAGAGTTCATAACCATGGTCGAATAGGGTAAACCCTTCGACGGTGCCATCCTCACTGAGGTTGAACTTAATGAGAATGTCCACTACCTGGGCAAAAAACTCGGTTTCTGAGCTGGGATAAAGGATCACCGACGCTTGCCCTGTGGCTTGGCTGACAAGCTGGTTGTTCTCAACCCTTAGTTTGACCTGGAGCTCGGGCAACAGTTGATAGGTGCCGACATACTGCTCATAAAGGGCGGGGTCCAAATCAATGGCCTCACGCTGTCGAGGCATGGTGTAGGGTTCGTCTAAGAGAATAGCGGCTAGCCCTTCAGCTATAGAGTCCGTGGCCTGATTGGTCAAGTTGAGGAGCACACTAATGGTTAAGTTCTCTTCGGGATAATGCATCAGGCTAGAGCGAAATCCATTGATGCCACCACTGTGGTGAATCCGCTGTCGGCCAAGATGGGCATCGCTCACCAAGCCATAACCGTAGAAGGCATCGGGCTGGTCCTCATCGGCATCCATTTTGGCCACTGGCTGGGCCAGCAAGTCAATCGATGCTTGACTCAAAATGGGTTGTTCCAGCGGCTGATCCCCGTAGAGCCATTGATTCCAAATGGCGAGGTCTCCTAACGTGGAATATAGGCCCCCTGCCCCCTGGGGGATACTCATGTCGATGGGGTCGGCTTGCAAGTAGAGATCAGGCCCTGCAAACGTGTACCCCTGGGCCAAATCGGGAATCACCGCATGGGGAATCTCATAGCCTGTATTATTCATACCCAACGGTGTAAAAATGTTGGCCTGCACATAGTCGGCATAGGTTTGCCCAGAGACCGTTTCTAAAATCTGGGTTAGCAGAACGTAGCCAGAGTTGCTGTACTTAAACTGGTCTCCAGGATCAAATTCTAGGGGCAAATCTTTGAAGCGATCCACCAACTGGTCCAGGTTAGAGGGCAGTCGCAGCCATTCCTGGATGTCGGGGAATATCTCTCCATCCAGATATTCTGGAATGCCTGAGGTGTGGGTTAACAGATGATGGCTGGTGATACGATCGCCATCTGGATAGTCAGGGAGATAAGAGGAAATAGGGGCTTGTACATCTAATCGCCCCTGTTCTTGTAACTGGAGGATAGCAACGGCGGTAAATTGTTTGGTAATAGACCCGATGCGGAATTTGGTCTCTACAGTATTCGCGACTTGATGTTCGCGGTTGGCTAAACCGTAACTACAGGTAAATGTTGAAGCAGTACCGTAGTCAATGACAACATTGCCCGAGAGCCGCCCCGTTTGGTCATAGGCATCTAAGTACGCGTTGATTTCATCGATGGTATCAGCTGTCAGGGCAGTTTCTGTTGAAGATGTGGCGCACTGATCGACCAGTGCTGGTGCGTTTGCAAGCATAGGTGCATCCTGGGGTTGTAAGAACTGTAGCGTTGTTAAATCCGACGATGAAGCCATGGCATTGGCGCTCCAAGCGAAGCCGACAGCCATGCCTATCAGTGAAGCTAATTGAAGTCGCCTGCCCATTGTCCCGTTTTATACCTGTCTTAGTAGCAATGTATGTGTACTTTAACGACGGGGAGCATGCGGTTCCATAGTGAAAGGTCATGCGTTGTCATGACCTTTGTCATGGAGCCAATCAGGCGAATGGTTTAGCATTAAGCAACGGTAAACCCTAGTTAAGTCAGCCACAGCCCAATTACCCTGCTACACCATCAACCAAGCATGAACGCTGTTAGTCACGTCCCCAGATTAGGCGAAAAGACCAAGCCCCTATCAGCCGCTAGCGCCAATCTGTCCCCATCTATTCCTAAAACCCTGCGGTATGTGGAATGGACGTTTGTGTTACTGGTGGTTCTGCGCGTTGGGCTACTGATGCTCAATAAACCCCTGGGGTATGAGATGGGTCCAGGAGACTATCTTGGTTTCACTGTGCTGGGGGTGCTGGTCATCCTTAGCATTGTTTTTCCCCTACAACAGCCCATGGGGCTACGGCGGGGATACATTCTGTTAGAAATTGTTGTTTTACTGATTAGTCGTCTGTTCACTAATTGGGGATTTGATCCGTTTTTGTATCTTGTCCTGGTCAAGAGCTGTTTCTTGCTAAGTCGTCGCGATGTCATTTTTACAACAATCCTGGCGGGGATTGCGTGGCAACTTAGCCTGGCCCAGCGAATTTTTCATGAATTCTCTATCCCCACAGAAGAACTGCGAGCCCAGTTTGAGGAATCCTTAGCAGCTCCTAAAGCTCTGTTAGTGTTGGATGTGATTATCAACAGCACCACTATTTATGTGATTACTTGTTTGTTAACCATTTTGTTGTGTTGGGCAGTTTTATCTGAACGTAAAAGCCGACAACAAGCGGCGGCACTATCCCAGGAAGTAGAAACCCTGGCAACAGATTTAGAACGAACTCGCATTGCCCGAGATATTCACGACTCTCTTGGGCACACGCTGACCACCCTTAATGTTCAATTAGAAGTGGCTCAAACTTTATATTCTCAACAACCTGACCAGTCTTTGCAGGCACTCAATCGAGCTAAGATACTTTCTAGTCAGTCTCTACAGGAAGTACGACGGGCGGTTTCAACCATCCGCCATGGCACGTTTAATTTGCCCGATGCGTTGACGGGGTTAGTGGAGCAGATTCAGCAGGCCCACGCTACTGAGCCCCTGAAAATTGAAACTCGCATCAGCTTGCCAACCTTGCCCCTACAGGTAAACCAGCAGCTGTTTCTAATTATTAAAGAAGGGCTAACAAATATCCAAAAACATGCTCAGGCATCTACCGTAAAGCTGTGGGCTCAGCAAACCACAGAGGGCATTGCCATGGGTCTGGCGGACGATGGTGTTGGCTTTGTGCCTGAGGCATCTAACTCAGGCTATGGATTGCGGGGCATGCAAGAACGGGTACAGTTACTGGGAGGGCAAATGACAATCCAGAGTACTCTTGGAAAAGGCACATTAATTCAGGTTACAGTGCCACAATGATTCAGATTTTGTTGGTGGATGATCAACCAATGTTTCGGCAGGGATTGGCGTCGTTGCTATCCCTGGAGGATGATCTTGAAATTGTCGGTGAAGCGAATCATGGTCAGGAGGCCATTGCTCTGGTCCAGCAACTGCAACCGGATGTCATTTTGATGGATGTGCGCATGCCAGTGTGCAACGGTGTGGAAGCGACCCATGAGATCCATCAGCGGTTTCCGTGGATTCGGATTTTGGTGCTGACTACGTTTGATGAGGATGAGTATGTATTTGAGTCGCTGGAAGCAGGAGCATTGGGGTATTTGCTGAAGAGTACCCCGGCGAAACAGGTTGCGATCGCAATTCGTAACCTTCACCAGGGCTACAGCCAGTTAGGACCCACCATTGCCCCCAAGGTGTTTTCCCATGTCAAATCAGATAATGGCACCAAAGCAGATGTGGACATCCTTTTTAATAATCGGGAGATAGACATCCTCAAGCTATTGGGCCAGGGCCACAGCAATCGCGAAATTGCCGCTGCTTTACACCTGACGGAAGGTACGGTCAAAAACCATTTGACTAATATTTTTAGCCAGTTGGACGTTCGAGATCGCACCCAGGCAGCTCTCTGGGCCCACCAGAATCTGCTGTCCTAAAGCCTCAGGTCTACCCTTGCGATCTCAACATTAGACCCTAAAAAGTACTTTGGTGAGAAAGATGCTTGATCAAAATCTCCAGAACAGATTTTGCCTTGATGGGTTTACTCAAAAAATCTGATGCCCCCACCATTTTTGCCCGCAACCGTTCAGGGATTCTGTTTTTATTGGTCACAATGATGATAGGCGTGTTCTGAAAGAAAGAGATGCGTCGAATTTGGGCACAGAGTTCGTAACCATTTGCCACCGGCAGCACTAATTCTAAAAAGATTATTTTAGGCCTCAAGTCCATGAGCAGAGACACTGCCTGTAAGGAATCAGAAATATTAGCGTAGCTATAGCCAGCCGCTTGAACAATGTCCCCCAGTGCTTGACTATCTACTGCACTATTGTCCACATAGACCACCGTTACCTGGCCTACCTGACTTTGAGCATAGGGTGTCTCCTTTGGCCCCCTGTGCGACGTTGATGCAGACATTGATGCAGAAGATGGATTACCGCTACTACCGGTCAGCTCTTTGGCAACTTTATCCAATAAGGATTCTATTCTTTGCAAAATGTGTCTAGCAGCAGCGGGCTTTCTGACATAGGTGTCAAACCCAGTCTGTATCAAAAGTTGACCAGTAACCGTTGGCTGCGCCAGGGCAATTACAGGAATGAGCCATGTGGGACTAGACTCTTTAAGAATCTTAATCGCTTGCCAACCATTAAGTCCCTGGGCATCAATATCCATGACAATCAGGTCAGGAGCCTCCTCAACGGCCAGTGATAAGCCCTTATCACCACGATGGGTACTGACTACCTCATAGTCATATAGCTTAAGGGCATGCTCAAGGATCTGACGGCTTGCCCTATCTTTGTCTATTAATAGGATTTTAGCCATAAAACTATTTACAAAATTAGCCAGTCCCTTTGCAGGGCTTAGCTAGCGGCATTCTTTATCGTTGAGATCCCTTTGTCTTTGAATACTCAGATACGGCTTCAAAAATTATTTCTGAATATTCAAGGGCAAAGAAAATTAAGGAATAGCAAACCATATTGTACCTGCCCTTTCTACGAATTTACACAGATACGCTATAGAACATTTAATGATAGTCCATTTAACGCATGCTTTCAGGAAAAATCAGGCAGAATCAGCACCTTCACTTAAAACGCAACTTTTTCCAAAGTAGTAATTTTACTTACGTACATTGAGCGATGGTAATTAATTTCACACAGTTGATCCTCAGGAAAACAATCAAAAATGTTGTTTGAACGCTTGGTCAGGGTAAATACACAGAACGCACAGTCAAAAAGTTCACACTGATCCCATTGTTTTTCCGGGAGAAAATCTTTTAGTTGTTTTCTACTATTTTCCACAAGGGTGCATTGGCTAAAAATTGTCGCTAACGGCATCCCATATGGTGAAAAACAAAAAAGAGACTCTATGAATTTCAAGAAGATTCTCATGGTAGCAGCGGTCTCCCTAGGTGCTACATCCATCGCTCTCTCGGCTTCTAAAAATGTTGCCGATGCTCAGGTGGGCTACTTTAAGCTAACGACGATGTTTCTTGAAGATGAAGACAAGTGTTTAGAAGGGAATCGGTTAGCCCCTGAGTCTGTGTTAGAAGGTGCGGCGTTTATGGATGATTGTCAAAATGTGTCAGGTCAGTTTTGGAAAATAATTCCGGCTGATGGTGATTATTTTAAGTTGACAACGATGTTCCTTGAAGGTGAAGGTAAGTGTCTTGAGGGAAATCGTCTGGCCCCTGACTCTGTGTTAGGGGGGGCTGCCTTTATGGATACTTGTCAAAACGTGTCGGGCCAGCTGTGGAAGAAGATCCCGGTTGGCGATGGTTATTTTAGGCTAACAACCATGTTTTTAGAGGCTCAGAATAAATGTCTTGAGGGGAATCGGTTAGCCCCTGACTCTATGTTAGAAGGCGCAGCCTTTATGGATGATTGTCAAAATGTGTCGGGTCAGCTGTGGCGGATGGAGGAGTAAGGGGATGGGGTGGGTTAACCGCTGCTGCTGTTAGACAAGCAGGTGGGTAAATACAGGGGGCGGTCAATGGCGATAACTATTCAGGGGTATTTACCCATCCTCCAACTCTACAACCCGGAATCTCTTACCTTATAATCAATCTCCTCCACCGGCAGATTCTCGCCATCGCCATCGCCATACCGCAACTGTAACCGCCGCTCCTTGGCATACTCCACCAGCTGACCACCATACTTGTCAGCCTCGGTCCCCAACCCCTGGATCTGGATCTTGCCATTAAACACCGTTGCCCGTGCCAGATAAATCACCAGATCATCCCGCGAAGGGCGATTGACCGTCACACTGGCCGTCAAGTGCGCCACCCCCCGCTCATCTAACTCCTGGGGTAACGCCATGGCCGTATTCCGAATTCCCCGCACCGCCACAATTGCCGACGCAACGGCCATGGTAATATCCACCCCATCATCCGTAAAAATCTTATTATTCGAGAGATACTGAAAATTGCGCTCCCGCAGATCATCTCGAATACGGCGATGGATCAGATTATCTGGATGATACTGTTTCAGCGCTCCCACAATCGCCCCGCAGGCTGCCCGAGGTTCACGCCAGGGAGACTCACGAGTGACGCCATACATCTGGTTTTCACCATCCCGCAAACGACCCACGTGGGTTTTAAGATCAATCGCCACCAGCGATATGGACTGCGGATTACCTGCATACACCCGCTGCTTTAGCTGTTCATCTAACTCATGGGCCACCGTCACATGGGCCAATGTCGCCCCATTATCTGTACCCCCGCCAGCTGGGAAAAATGCCTCTAGTTTTAGCTCGCCAATTTCTGACAGCGTTGCAAACCGGGAGGCAACCACGTCACGATAGCGTTTGGTTGCCTCCCCCTGGTGGATGCGATCGCCACAGTTGGTATAGGCCAATGTCGTCACCACACTGGGCAAATTCATGTCCGCCCCGCAGGCCTTAATATCCGTTGGACTCGCCGCTGCAAACTGGAGTTCATCTCGCAAAATTTGCAATCCTTTGATCAGGGCGTAGCGATCGCTAACAATTTCATTAAGATAGTTGTGGTACGCATTACGCTCCATGCCAAAGCTAGCGCCAAGCTTCCAAAAATTGTCTACTCGACGCTGGGTGGCTGCTACATCAAACGGGGTGGTCATGGTCGTTATCTCTCTCGCTGGCCAAGGTTAAACACATCAAAAGGGATGACAGCGGATTCAGGCTTGCGCGTATCAAAGTAGTAGCTGGTGATGGTTCCCAAACCCGTGTCTAAAATACTGAAAGCCGTAATATCATTACTGGCAATATAGGGCATTGGATTGTCAAACTCATCTGTTAGGGGCTTCAGGGTGGGCATGATGGGAGTTAACCCATTGGGGTCACCAGTGGCAACATAGGTTTCTTTAAAGCGGCTGTCTTGGGGCACCGGTCTCGGCCTGGCCTCCGTGTGAGCGTGATAGGTATTACCCACATTAGAAGATTCTAAAAAGTGCATACCGCTGTCGCCTTTAAAGCGGTTCCAAATATGAGAGTGCCCATAAAACACCAAATCGGTTCCGGCCTCGTCTAATAGCGGTACCAGATATTTAATGATGTGATCCTCTTCTTTGGGATACTCATAGCGAATACCGGTGAGATTCCCTTCATCGCCATAGTCGTAGACAGGAACCGGAGTGGTAAATGCAGGTACTACATTATCCCCCAGGGTGTGGGCTGGATGGTGCAGCATAACAATCTTGTACTTAGCCTGCTGGAACTCGTCACTGGCCAGTTCTGCCTGTAGCCATTCATACTGGGGGCTGCCGGGTTCAATGCTTTCAAAAATCATTTGACCATGGCCCCAGTTTTGAGGGTTACCCAAATCAACGGCCCGTTCCTGGTAGCGCCCCCGAGTTTCATCATCCACCTTAAACATGCGCCAAATCTGGGTCACATAGAGAGACACCAGACGTACATCGCCAAAGGTGGTGGCGTAGTATCGTTGGGTCTGACCATTATCACGTTGGGCTTTGGGGAGAGAGAAAATCTCGTTGTAGGTATCGATGTTAAAAGAATTTTCTTTAAGCCAGTGTCTTTCTACAGCCTCATTTTCGGTGGGGTTAAAGATAGCTTTGTGTTGATCGTACAGGTCTTTAGCGGCATTCCAGGGAACAGGATCGTTGAACTGTTTATTTAAAGCAGTTGTGGTGCTGTAGCGCCCCATGACTTCATGGTTGCCCACGGCTGTAAATAGGGGCGCATTTTGAATGATTTTCCCCCCTTTGTAGACAGTGCCTTCTTCGTTTTCATCGTTGATCAGGTTATAGCTGGCTCGTCCCTGCAAGCAGGGGAAGAACGCCCCCCCACGGGCATCATCAAACCACTCGGAAGCGCGGTCGGGTATGTTCACCAGGTCGCCTGCCAGGAATACACCATCCACCTGGCCAATGGTTTCTTCTACTTTTTGTAGGTTGGCGGCGGTCATCGGCATCAGCTGATGATCGGACGTGAGCAGGATTTTAAGGGGCTCACCTGCCGGTGGTAAAGCCCTGAGGGAGAATTGATCGCTTTGAACAGTGGTGCCATCGTCCGTGGTGCTAGCAACTGCATAGGGAACGGGTAGACCAGGGCGTAATCCACTGATTTCAGCCTCGTGTCGCCAAATGGGGCGTTGAGTAACGGCCTCATAGGGCTCAACGGTTTTAGATTCGGCATCCTCACGGGTGCGGCTAAGCTGGGTGGTGTCGGCAAAGACCGTCTGATCGCCAGGGCCGTACATGACTTTGTGGTCGCTACCTGCAAATTCGGTAAACCAGACTACGCGTATCGATGACTCTGTTGGAGATTGTAAAAATGGGTCTGTGAGCAGGGTGACTTGGGGGGGCATGGATAATGGCTGTTGAAGGGGCACTATCGGTCGGTTGGTCAACTGTACAAATAGCACCACGCCCAGGGAGAAAAATAGTCCCAAGGCTACTAAGGTTCCGGTTTTGGTTTTTCCGGTTTTGGCTGAGGCCATAGAACGTTCCTGTGGGTTCCCTAACCTATGTCAGGGGGTAGGTATGCAACTCAAGTCTAGATAGTAGCCAATTAGTGCCCCAGATCTGAGTGACTAACGTCAATGCAATTTAATGGGGGCTAATTTACCCTTGTACAAATGCTATGTAAGCGTTAGATTTACCCCAATTCAAAAATTGTCTAACGGTGTATCTATTTCTAACGTCTGCAAGGAATGATAGATAGGTAAAGTGTTTGGAGAATTAACGTCTGCTTTTGCTGGGCTGACCTTTTAATCACGCTTTAATTCTGATGGCGCATGGGCATAGTTGACGGTTATTACAGCAATCTTTTATGACCAAGTTTCGCTTACCAAAATTGAATAGTTGGGTAACGACCTTGGTGCTGGCCTCCATTGGTTTGCATGGCCTGGTGCTGGCCCTACCGATGCCAGATCTGATTGAAGAAAAACCGGACGTACCTGAAGAAACTGAACCAGAGGTCATTCAAGTGGTGACATTGCCAAAATTGGCACGCACGCCTGGTTCGTCTAAGCCGCCTTTACCTGAGCCTCCACCGGAAGAACCGCTCCCGGTGGAGGAGCCAGTTGATGAGATGGTTCTGGCGAATCCGGAGATCTTAGAAGAGTTGGAAGAGATTGAACCGGAGCTGGATGACTTCAGTGAGTGGGAGGAGGAACCAGGTTTCGATGAGGAGCTATTGGATGAGGGTGATGGTGGAGATGAAGCCCCCCCTGAGCTAACTCTGGATGAACGTATTGCCAGCCTAGATAGCTACACTGATTTTGATGACACCCAAATTGGCAATACCCCTGTCCTGACGCAACTGGGCAAGATGGCGGAGCAGGGTTTTTTGCCTACACCGCTACGGGATTTAGAGCGAGCGTTATCTGAAGTTGAGGTACCCCTGCAGGAGTGTTTAGAAAATCCCCCCGGTACCTCAGTGAGTTTTATGGTTGAGGTGGGTCCTGATGGCACCTTAATCCATGATCCGAAACCGTTGAATAGTTCTGGTTACCAGGTGTTGGATGAAAAAGCGCTGGAGATTGCCCGCGATGCGGACTACGCTGCTTATCACGCGATGGGCAAAACAAAAGCCTATTCCTTTAATATTGAAATTGACTATGAGGCCTGTAATTTGGCCTCTGGTTTAGCCAATGCCGAGGCGGCCAGCTAAGGCGGGGCTTAGGGGTAATAGGGTGGCCAGCATCAGGAATAAAATCAGCAATGCCAGGGCGGCACGGGTATCGTCCGGTTCACTAATGTCGTCAAGGCAGGGGCGTTCTTCACCGCGCTGCAAAAACAAAATTAGGGCTCCCCAATAGAGGGCAAGGGGATTCGCCAGGGCCACAAAAATTAGCAGGATGAGGGTAACGGCTGTGGCTCGTCCGGCAATCTTGCGACCATAAATGGCTTGAACAATACGGCCACCATCAATACGTCCGGCAGGCATCACGTTTAGCGCCGTAATGACCAGCCCCAACCATCCCATCAGCACCAGGGGGTCTACATCTATCAGGTCGTTGGTTTGCAGGGTATCGCCTAGAACCGTACGGGCCAGGGTGCCAACTAGTACCGATTCTTGAAAAAAGTCTACCGGTAGCTGATAGAGGCTACCGGGATGGGAAAGCCCTAGACCCACTAGCAGCATTGCCAGGGATAATAGGCCACTGGCTGCTGGTCCGGCAAAGGCAATGTCGAACAGCACGGTGCGATTGGGTAGCACCGACTCAAACCGAGTCAGGGCACCAAA
This sequence comes from Adonisia turfae CCMR0081, assembly GCF_011009555.1. Lineage (GTDB taxonomy): Bacteria > Cyanobacteriota > Cyanobacteriia > Phormidesmidales > Phormidesmidaceae > Leptothoe > Leptothoe turfae. Next base: position 5,624,514 of record NZ_QXHD01000004.1, read on the forward strand.
GCTACCTAGCTGCCAGGCGGGCAGGGCAAAGGGCGGACTGAGTTTGATGTTGTAACGTTTGGCTTGCCAGCGATGGCCGATTTCATGGATGGCCAAAATGGCGAAGATGGCGAGGGCAGTGGGTAATACCTCTGGCCAGCGGCCTGGTTGCTCAAACAGGTCAAAGTCCTTGAGTAGGGCTCCGGTTTCCAAGCTGGTGATAAATGTTGCGATCGCAAGCGCCACTGCCAACCCCTTTTGACGGATGTCAGCGGGTTTGGGATCTGTCTTGCTGGGCAGCGCAATGATGGCAGGTCGGTCTTCGGGGCCGTTAATTAAAAACAGCCGATACCGATCGTCCTCAAACTGGTTTTTCAGCTGAGCATTGAGGGCATTGATTGTCGTTTCAGCCTCGCCCCGCAGGTTGCCTTTAAAGAAAACACCGGCTTGATAGGGAACCGTCTCCGTTCTAAAGAAGGTATCGACGCCAAAAATAGATTCAATGGCCGCTAGATCCTCTGCTGGGATCGCTGGAGGCGTTTGGGGTGGGGCAGTTGCCTCAGGGGCACCGCTCTCGTCACTCTCCGTCTTAGGGCTCGTGGGGGATTCCCCACCTGCCTCCAGGTCTGGCTCGACCACGACGTCTACCGTCGGCAGGGGTTCGTTTTGGGAGACTGTAATGGGATCTTTAGCCTGGGCCTGACCTTCAGGGGCTGCTTTGGCCAGGGTTCTTAACTGCCGTCCTAAATATATGTAGATGGCAGTTGAAACCATCACAGCGACCAGGACCCAGGCAATGTTGAGATAGATGCCAAAGGTAAACAGTCCAAAAAATATGAGCCAAGGTAGCATCAGCACCACTGACTGTAACCAGGCGAAAATGCCCAACTTGCCGTCAGGACGGGCTCTGATAAATCCCCAAATGAGAATGCCAACTGCGGCTACTAAAATTAGAACCGTTATCATTGCGCAGAAAAACCGACAACACCATTAAAACTCTGCTGATAGTTTAAGGGTAGACGTCCCTTTCAGGTTAAACTCAACACCGCGAAGCTTTCTGCCAATTTATGTTATATGAGCGCCCAAGAGCCATTTGATCATGCTGCGACGCCAGCAGACTTGATGCCTCAGACTCCGAGGGCATCAGAGCGGTTTACCGTTGATTACAATCCAGACCCTGATTTTGCATCCATTGGGGATTTGCACCATGAGGAGATGGCAACGTTGCCCCTGAGCTCGCCCATGAAAGTGTCAGTGCAGTTATTGATTGCGATCGCATCCACCCTGATCACCTTTATTGGTCTGGTACTCGATAGCTTCTGGCTAATTTCGTTTGGCTCTTTAATCGCGTTAGCGATTTCGATCCGGTTGGCGATGCCCACCTTGCGGGCAGTGGTCAACGACCTATCTCCAGAGCAACGATCGTTAATTGTCGCCACCCCTGGCTTAATTCTCGGCGTCTACGGCTTGATGCAAGTCAGTGGGATCAACCTGCGACTATTGCAGTGGGGGGCCACCCTCAACTGGAATGCCATTGGAGCCCTCGGTGATTTTTTGGGGGCCTTAGGACAAATATTTATCGCGATTTTGGCGCTCTATGTCGCTTGGCGACAGTTTATTATTTCCCGCGATCTAACCACTCAGCAGAATTTAATTACCCAGCAGCAAACCATTGATGCTTATTTCCAGGGCATTTCAGAACTGGTCCTGGATGATGAAGGCTTACTTGAAGACTGGCCCCAGGAACGCATCATTGCTGAAGCTCGAACGGCAGCTATTTTGGGCGGTATCGATGGCGATGGTAAAGCTAAAGTTCTACGGTTTTTGTCGCGCTCTAAACTACTCACCCCCCTAGCCCGTGATCAGCGGTTGGGACGCCCGATTTTAGATGGCTCTGGCGGCTACGCTGAGGATCGCCTTAATGGTGTACGGGTGATTGATATTGGCGTGATGCTGGCAGCGGCAGATATTTCCGGCAATGATCTACGTTGGGTAGACCTGAGCGGCATTAATTTAATCCGCGCCGACCTATCCCAATGCGAGTTAGTCCGCACCGATCTAACCCGCACGGTGTTATGTGACGCAGACTTATCTGGGGCCGATCTTATGGGCACCCGCTTCTTTCATGGCCCCCACGAAACCGCCACACCTCGTACCCGTAACGATACACCTAACTATGAAACCGGCGAGTTTACCGGAGCTGTGGTAGAAGGCATGGATCTATCCAATGCCCAGCGCCTATCTGAAACCCAACGCTGCTATCTATGCACCTGGAGCGGTAGTAAAACTCGGGCTACTATTCCAGGTGGCTGTCGGGATATTCCAAATCGGTTGGGTAGATAGGGGAAGTCGGGAATAAGGAATCGGGTTACGCATACCTGCTTGTATAAAAAGTTCTTGTAAGGTTGAGCCAAGTCCAGTGTGATTTATCTATCAATCACATTAGGTTTGGGTAAATTGAAACTAGCCAGACCTGTTCCTGTTGGCTAATTGTTACCTTGAAGACGGTGGGGTCACCCGCCATCAGTGGGGTCGCCCACCATCGGTGGGGGCGTCCACCATCGGTGGGGCGTCCACCATATCTATTGCCCTTCTTCTAATCGTCCATGGTTGCCAAGAAACTTAAGAAGCGCTCCAAAAAACGTTCTCGCTCGGCTGCGCCAGAGCAAACGGCAGAACCCACCCTCACTCGCAAGGAGCAACGGGCAAAAGAGAGGGAAGTGGCAAAGGCTCGTTCTCAGCTGATTCAGTTTACGGTGCTGGCCTGTGTCGCATCGGGTTTAGTGGGTCTTTTGCTGGGCGTCATGGTGGAGCCCACCTTAGGCATAGCCGCCACAGCCAGTTTGCTATGTCTCAGTTTGTCCTTTAAGTATCAGCGATACGCCCTCTACGCATTTATCATCTATATCCCCTTTTCAGGGACGGTGACTTACATGTTGGGGGGCAATTCCTTATTACAGCTTGCCAAGGATGCTTTTTACGTACCTGCCTTGATTGGTGTGATTCAGATGTGCCGTAGAAAGCGTCAGAAGATTTTATTGCCGGAGGCATTACAACTGCCGTTGGTGCTGGTACTGGCGATTGTCATCCTCAATATTTTGCTGATTAATCTACCTCAGCAGCTTCAGGCACCTGGGGATGAAATGCCTCTGATGATGGGCATCCTGGGTCTGAAAATTTTGCTGGGATACCTACCTGTTATCACCTGCATTTACTATTTGATACGCACGTCGGAAGATCTATACTTTTTGCTGCGTATCCAGGCCGTGTTAGTGCTCGTGTCCTGTGCTCTCGGGTTTGTTCAGTACCTGATGCTCAAAACCGGTGTTTGTGCTGGCACAGAGGGGATTGGAGCCCAAGGCGTAGACCTGTTTAAGGCGTCTTTGCGGTCCCGCTGCTTTGTGGGGGGCTCCCTGTTGTACAGCCCATCCCAAGGTCAGATTCGATTGCCGGGTACTTTTGTGGCCCCCTGGCAATGGGGTTGGTTTTTAATTTCCAGTGCATTTTTTAGCTTTGGTACGGCCTTTAATGATCGATCTCCCTTCTGGCGATTAATCGGCATCATTTCCCTGATCACCGTATTCGTTATGTCAGTGATCTCTGGCCAGCGGATTGCCTTATTTTTGGTTCCCATTGTCGTTGGGGTGTTGAGTGTCCTAACGGGGCAGGTGGCTAACCTTAAACGCTTTGTGCCGATTGGTGTGATCCTGGGGCTGATTTTAGTGGGGCTGACGATTCGTAACCCAGAGTTAATGCAGGAACGTATCGATAGCTTTGAGGATCGATGGAATGCATCTCCACCCCATGAATTTGTGATGCAGCAGTTTGCTGAGGTCATGGAGGCCCAAGAAGGCATCTTAGGTAACGGCGTAGCTAGGGCTACCAACGGGGCACGTTTGTTTGGCAAAGTACGTCTGGTGGAAACGTATCATCCTAAACTGCTCTATGAGCTGGGGCCTCTAGGGTTGCTGTTTGTGGTGATGCTCTATACGGCTCTGACCATTGCTACGTTTAAGGCTTATCGGAAAACAAGGGATAAGAACCTGCGGGGATATGCTGCCTCCATGTGGGTGTTTGTGCTCTTTATTAGCTTCTTTCCCTACTACTATCCTTTGGATGTGGACCCGGTATCGGTTTACTACTGGCTGGCAGCCGGGATCGCCTTGAAGATTCCTACCCTGGATAAGCAGGAGCGGGAATTGGCCAATCCCAGGAAGAAGAAGCGGTTGCGATCGCAGAAAAAAACAGCCCTAAAATCAGCTGACGTCGAGGAACCCCAACCCGTTTAAGACGATTCCTTCAAATAACTATGGATACGGATCTATTTATTTCAGTTGTCATTCCCACCTACGGCAGAGAAGCCGTTCTCTGTAGCACTATTGAAAATGTATTAGAGCAAACCTATCCAGCCTTTGAGGTGATTATTGTTGACCAGACCCAGACCCATGAGTCAGCAACAACAGCATTCCTCAATGCCATAAAAACAGATCCTAAAGTAACGCTGTATACCGTTGACTGGGCCAGTTTACCAGCTGCGCGAAACTATGCGATTGAGCGTTGTCATGGGGATATCATTCTGTTTTTAGATGATGATGTGGAATTGCCCCCAGGCTTTTTAGCAGCCCATGGGCAAAACTATAAAACCCGGTCTGACATCGGTGCCGTGGCCGGGCGTGTGTTTGATCGCATGAAGTTGGCAGAATCCAATGCCGCCAAGCAGATTGAAACCCTGCCGCCGGAGGCCATGGATCCCGGTATTGCCTGGTACTACATTGATTTAGTCCATACCGTGAACCCGCAGCAGGTATTGACAGCACGGGGATGTAACATGTCCTTTCGACGAGACGTGTTTGCAAACCACGGATTACGGTTTGATGAGCGTTTCCAGGGCAGTGCCGTGCGGGAAGAGTCGGATTTTTGCCTGCGTTTTCGACGCACACAGCTAAAGATTTGGTACGACCCAGAGGCCAATTTGATCCATTTGGGAGAAGAGACCGGTGGCTGCCACGATATCAGCACCCGCTCCCTTAAATACCAGCTGACCTTTTATCACAACCATTTTTTAATGGCATTAAAAAACCTGACACCATGGCAGTTGCTGCGACTGTCGGGACGTTTATTTGACTGCCATGTTCTGGGCAATCCCCCCTGTAATAAGAGCGGGTCGCCCATTAAAATTGTCACCCGGTTTGGTTTTTACACCCTAGGTTTTATCCAGGCCTGCTGGACCTTAGCAACCACCTTTAACAGTAAGGGGCGGTTGTTTAGCCTACCGGCCCAGACTATGCCCCAGCCCACCCACCCCAACAATACCTCCACCAGGGTCGTTACTGGCTAATACTGGAGTACGGCAGACATCATCATCCAACCCATGAAAGTTTTAGTTGCCAGC
>NZ_QXHD01000004.1:5629894-5650261 GCF_011009555.1 Adonisia turfae CCMR0081
ATCATCGTTCGGATCAGTACGAAACGCTTCACCACTCACCCGGAAGCGAATGTCGTACTCGTTTCCATGCTCGCGAGCGATGGGATCAACCGTTTCACGAATGAGCTGCTGTAGCCCGTCTCCAGTTTGTTCATCATTAAAGCGAATATTGAACCGTAGTTTCACCTCAGCCGGAATCACATTCTCTGCACATTGTGCCGTCTCAAACTGGGTCATCTCCAAGTTGGATGGCTCAAACCACTCATTGCCCTCATCCAATGTTAGCTTTTGCAAAGCTGTCACCATTGCCACCGCAGCAGGTACCGGGTTCAGCACATTGCGCTGATAGGCCACATGCCCCTGTTTACCCTTTACCGTAATAAAGGTGTTGATACTGCCCCGACGACCAATGTGAACACAGTCTCCCATCTCCAACGGGTTAGTCGGTTCCCCCACCACACAGGCATCAATTTTCTCACCCTGCGCTGCCAACCATTTCATCACTGGCTTGGTGCCGTTGATCGCCTCGTGTTCTTCGTCGCCAGTAATAATAAAACTAAAAGACCCTTTAAAACTGTCTTTGTCCTTCGCTAACCAGGATGAAACAGCCGCAATAAAGCAGCCGATACCTGCCTTCATATCGACAGTGCCCCGTCCCCACAAAATACCGTCTCGAATCTCTCCTGCATAGGGATCAATATCTCCCCAGCGCTCCCGATTGCCCTCAGGTACAACATCGGTATGGCCAGCAAAAGCCAGGTTAGGACCTTCAGTGCCATAGCGGGCGTAAAGGTTATCGACTTCGTAACTGCCCGGCTCATTGTGGAATGTCATACGGTGGCAGGTGAACCCAAGCTGTTCTAGATGACGTTGGACAACATCGAGACCACCCTCGCGATCGGGCGTGACACTGGGACAGCGAATCAGTTCTTGGGTGACTTTGACGGGATCGAAAACGGGAGTCGTGACGGTAGTGCTAGCGATCATGGGAATTCGTTTGTTTTCAGCATTGTACAAAACCGACTAACTGTTTGCCGCTGTTTGCTCTATAACAAAGTCCTGATCGACTAACTGTTTGCCGCTGTTCGCTTTGCAACAAAGTCCCGATAGGCCGCAATCAAACGCATCGTGATCGGACCAAACGCCTCAAACTGCTGCTCATCAATCTGGCTAATGGACTCAATCTCACAGGTTGTCCCGGTCAAAAAGACCTCCTGGGTCTGGGCAAGTTCTTCGGGTTTAATATGCCGTTCTATCACTTCAATGCCCAACTGCTTGGCCAGTTTGATGATGGTTTGGCGAGTAATCCCATCCAGGAAACAGTCCGGTATTGGTGTGTGTACAGCCCCATCCATAATCAGAAATACATTGGATGCGGTGGATTCAGCGATCAGCCCACGGTAGTCTAGCATCAGGGCATCATCAAACCCCTGTTGTATTGCCTCATGTTTGCTCATAAAGCAGATGGGATAGAGACAGGCCGCTTTGCTGACTGTCGGTGCAGTTGTTGGATCAGGCTTCCGCCAGGTGATACGGCTAGTCAGTTTTAAGGGTTTTTTGGTTTCGATGTTAAACAGAGTAGTGGGAAATGCCCAGGCGGCAATGCCAAGACGGGTTGATGGGGTCGGTGTATAGATCCGTAGCTGCTCACTGCCGCGCCAGGCAAAGTGACGAATGTAGCCGACATCAATCTTTTCTTTAGCCAGCAAGTCGTGGGTGGCAGTAATGATGTCATCCGTAGAATAGGGAATTTTAAAGCCTAGAATTTTGGCGGACTGATGCAGCCGTTCGATGTGTTCGCTGAGCAAAAAGGCTTTGCCATTGTAGATACGGACACCTTCGAAAACGCTACTGGCGTAGTGGAGGCCGTGGGTGAGGGGATGGATAGTGGCATCTTTCCAGACAACAGTTTTGCCGTTAAGCCACAGATATCCTTCCTTTTGGTCGAAAGGCAACAGAGACATGGGAATTCCTATGGATGATGGAGTTGGAGAAGCGAGGAGATTTGTGGAACGCTGTGGATGGAACGTGGTGACTAAAAGGACTTTGTGTCCTTGGATTTTGCCTTCACCCTAAATCCCTCTCCCTGGGGCTACTGTGTATACACATCTAGAAAATAATTTCCCAAAAGGTAGACATAGCCTTGAATTGGCCCTCATCCTAAATCCTTCTCCCTGGGGGCGAAGGACTTTGAGGCCAGGCCCCCCTTCTCCCTCAGGGAGTAAGGGGCTGGGGGATGAGGGCTCGAAATCTAGAGCCAGCTCTCCGACTTATGTATACACGGTAGCTCCCCAGGGAGAGGGACTTTGAGAACGTAGCTTTGCTATCTGCAAAAGATATATTGCTCTTACTCCCCTTCTCCCTGGGGAGAAGAGGCTGGGGGATGAGGGTTAATCCCGCAACAGGTCATTGATGGATGTCTTAGATCGGGTCTTATCATCCACAGTCTTAACAATCACATTGCAATATAGGCTAGGTCCAGGCGTACCATCTGCCAGAGGCTTGCCAGGCAATGCCCCAGGGACAACAACAGAGTAAGGAGGAATTTCACCGTAGGTCACTTCGCCTGTGGCCCGGTTAACAATTTTAGTGGACTGACTCAAGTACACACCAATGGCCAGCACCGCCCCTTCTCTAACAATAACGCCTTCGGAAACCTCGCTCTGGCCACCGACAAACACATTGTCTTCAATAATGACCGGGTTCGCTTGCAGGGGTTCTAGTACACCACCAATGACCACACCTGCTGAAATATGGCAATTTTTACCGATTTGCGCGCAGGAGCCGACGGTGACATAGCTATCGATCATGGTGCCACTGTCCACATAGGCACCGATATTAGTAAAGCTGGGCATTAGCACCACATTACTGGCCACATAGGACCCCCGTCGCACAACGCAGTTGGGTACGGCTCGAAACCCAGCTTCGGCATACTTTTCCTGGCTCCATCCGGAAAACTTAGAAGGCACCTTATCAAACCAGGGGGCGTCTCCCATGTCAGCGTATTTTAGACCGCTGGAAATAACGGTGGAGTCATTGAGGCGGAAGGACATGAGTACAGCCTTTTTCAGCCATTGGTTGACGACCCAGTCATCGCCTGACTTTTCACAGACGCGATACTGACCGCTATCGAGGCCGTTAACTACATATTCGATGGCATCACGGGTTTCGCCTGATGTGCTGGAATTAATCGAACTACGGTTTTCCCAGGCGGTGTCGATAATTCGGATCAGGTTCTGTGTGTCCATATGTGGTATGCCCTTTGGGGTTGCTGTTTGCACTAAAGTGGGTCAATTAAAAAACGTCAATCTTTAGATGCTATCGCTAAACCTTGTCTAAGTTAAATGGGCATCAATGTAGGCGGCTAACTCTGATTTAGATCGGACGTCAGGAATCAGGCACCAATTACTAATAGCGATAGTGGATGAATGTCCGTAACTATAAAGTTGTGCCTACTAAGCAGCTCTGTGGGATTAAGCTTTGTGATTGAATTGGCGGCTTTTACTGACCAGGTTGTCAAAAAATGAAAGCGTAGATATGGAATCAGTTTTATTCGTTGATTTTTTGTATGGATGTACGGTTTCTAAGGTGTTACAGAGGGGTTCATCAGAAAAAACTCGACCTTTTGGTGAAGGTTATGGAGTTGTGATGTTCCATGGCATTAAGTAATTCATTTTTGTTTAATGTCATCTGTGTAGAATCCTTAGACAATGCACAAACCATTGATTTCAGTTGTTCAAGAATGTGACGTTTTTATAACGCCCTTACGTCCATGTCCAGCGATCTTCCTACCCCTAGCCGAGGACAGCGTGCACTAGCCGCTATTGTTGTTACTGATGCGGTTGGCTTTAGTGCCCGCATGTCAGTTGATGAGGAAAATACATTACAGCTGATTCAACGTGACTTAGCGTTGATGGCAGAGCAATGCACAGAATTTGAGGGCCAGGTTCTCAAATCTACTGGCGATGGCTTGTTGATGTATTTTGTTAGCGCAGTGCAGGCGGTGAGCTGTGCGATCGCAATCCAAAAAGCTTTTTACGCTCAAGAGAAGCAGACCGATAGTCTCTCCCATCGCATTGGTATTCACATGGGAGACGTCTTCTTTAACAATTCAGACGTGATGGGCAACAGCGTGAATATTGCTGCTCGCCTACAAACTCAGGCTAAACCCGGTGGTATCTGCTTATCTAAACTGATGTACGATCTGGTTAAAGTACGCCTGTCGCTGGATGCAGAGTTTGCTGGGCCGCTCAAACTAAAAAATATTAAAGAGCCGATTACGGTTTACCACATTAATGTGGCAGGTATCGACACGGCGGCGGTAGCCAAGTCTGCTCCCGATCCTGATCAGACAAAACATTGGACCCATCAAGAATCTAAACAGACGGCGTCTAAACAGACGGCAAAAAAAACGCCCGTCCTGACAGAAGGCACTAAAATTGGGGGGCGCTACACGATCAAGCGCATGCTGGGTCAAGGGGGTTTTGGTTTCTCTTACCTGGTGGAAGATACCCAGCGGTTTGGCGAACTGTGTGTGCTCAAAGAATTGCGCCCGGTGCAAAAACAGGGAAAATTTTTGCAAAAAGCGATTGAGTTATTTCAGCGGGAGGCCAAAACCCTCCACAGCATCGATCATCCGCAAATTCCTAAGTTTATGGCCTGTTTTACCCAGGCTAAGCGACTGTTTATTGTTCAGGAATATATTGATGGGGTTACCTATCTAAAGCTATTGCAACGGCGTAAGAAACAGTCCAAGCTGTTTACTGAAGGTGAAGTTGTCTTCTGGCTGGCCCATATGCTGCGGGTATTGGACTATCTGCACAGTCTCAATATTATGCACCGCGATATTTCACCTGAGAATGTGATGTATTCCCGCGATCGCAACCTGCCCGTATTGATTGACTTTGGCCTAGTCAACAACACCATGTCTGACTCATTGTCAGAGAGCCCTACCCAGAACGAGAATCTACAAAAAGCTGTCACCGCTGTGGGTAAATTTGGCTATTCTCCACCGGAGCAGATGTTTGGAAAATGTACTCCCTCCAGTGATTTGTATGCGTTGGGAGTGACGGCACTGGTGCTACTGACCGGGAAACATCCTCGCGATCTGATGGATGTCCATACACTGGATATGGACTGGCGACCCCATGCAGAAATTAGCCCGCTGCTGGGGGACGTTTTAGCGACAATGACCCGACAGCAGCCCCAGGATAGATTTCAGTCGGCCCAAGCGGTATTTGAGCAGTTGGCTCCTTTATTGCCTGTCGGCTTTAGTAAAACGCTTAATCCGAAGCCAGCTTCTACTTTGCCAGCAGAGATGCCTGAGCAACCTGAGCGTATTTCGCCCGATCCATCCTTTATTGCCCAGTGTCGTGATGAACTGAGCCGCTGCATTGGTCCCATTGCCGATATGGTGATCGAAGAAACGCTGGAAGATCACCCGAACGCTACGCCCCAGGAGATTGTTGATATTCTTGTCGGGCAAATATCTGATGCTGACCAGGCTACGGTCTTTTTAAGTCACATTTGTATCCCAGACGAGGCTCTGGCATCAAGTGATACCATGCCGGAGATTAGTACGGTAATTCAACAACGTCAGCAAACCTTAGATCTTGCCTTTATCGATCGTTGCCGTCAGGTGTTGGCTCAATGTATTGGGCCGATGGCCAGCATGATTGTGGAAGATACGTTAGTGGATTATCCCAACTTGAATCCGCCTGCTTTTGTTGATCGACTCGCCAGAGAAATTCCTGATGGCGAGAAAGCTCAGGAGTTTCGATTGGAGTTACGCAGCGAGATTAGCGTGAAGTCAACGTGAGAAGATTCCCCCGTAGGGGCGCATGGCCATACGCCCTCTGGGATGTGGACCCATCGTCAATTGGTTGACCTGCGATATCGGACGCCCTTAACCAGCCCCCTGGCTGCCTTTGCGACTACGGCGATGGCGCTCTAATCGCTGCATGGCCATTTGTAGGCTGAGGCGCATACGGTTAAAGGAGTCGGTGAGGTTGCCAACTTCATCGTCAGACCATTTGATAAATTCGGCTTTGGTATCACCGGTACTGACGGCTTCTGCAGTGGCGGCCATGCGGTTGATGGGGCGGACGACGTAGCGCTTGAGCCAAAGATTGACGAGGAGGATTGCGATCGCAAATACCCCCGTAAACACTGCCAGGGTAATCAACAATGACTTATTAGCCGTTCTAAATACAGTTTTTGCAGGTACCGAGATAATCTGAGTACCGATAATTTCGTCCAGCTGCCAGCCAAACCCATTGTCGCTGCCATATTTCTCAATCATACTCTTAGGGGCCTGATCTGGAGTGCTATGGCATGATAAGCAAGCCTCCTGCTTAATTTGAATTGGTCGAGCGATGTAGAACAGTTTGCCGCCCGGTGTCTTTCTAAAACCGTGTAATTCTTCGCGACTGTCAGGCCGATCAAATGAGCTGACCAGTGATGCTTCAAACTCATCCGCTTTGTCTTTAATATTAGTGGGATTTAAGACAGCTTCTTTATAGAAAAAATCTTTATAGTCTGGGCTTGCTTGCAGCGTTTCGAATACTCTATGGGCTGAGTAACTGGGCACAGTTTCTGGCAAAAATTGAGTTTCGCTACGTTCTGCCAGTTCCGGGCTCACCTCATCAACAGTGTACTGACGCACAGAGTTCATGGTTTCCATCAGCATCAGTGCTTTGTTGGTGAGCTCTGCTTGGGCAGTGTGGTTAAGTAAGCGTTCTAGGGCAATGCCACTCATTAGAATGCCGCCTATAAAGACGACCATTAGCATCAGCGTAAACTTTTGGCCAAGTTTCATTTTCGAAAGCGTCAACATAACTCCAAGCAGAAGAGGTTTAGTGAGGTTGCCTGTATCTAACGTATCCATTTCGCCCAGATAAAGGCTGTGAGTCAAATCAATTGGCAATATTTCAATACAAACGCTTTCAGATCTTCAGTTCTAGATCCTGATTTCCAGGTTGGATGCCGTGAAATGCTGGGGTGATTTTTCTTTTTTACCCAGCACAGGACTATACGAGGCTCTTGTGGGGAGAACTGGGTTGGGTTTATGGGTTGGCATTATAATTGGGGAGAGTACGGCTATGGCGCAACCTGTTTGACTTGTGGGAATGATGAATAGGCAACCAACGTACAACAACACTATGGGTAAAGTCGTCGTTACTTTAAATCTGATCAATTGGGTTGATCAGGTTTTAGCAGAACGAGGCTTTATTCCAGTTGCTCAGGTTCGTTCGATAACGGTGGATAACGCTCTTGTGGATACTGGTGCTACTCGCCTTTGTTTACCTACTGAGGTTATTCAAAAATTGGGGCTTAAGTTAACAGGCACTATTGACGCTCAAACTGCGACGGGACCACAGACGGTTAATGTTTACGAAGGTCTCAAGCTGACTGTTGAAGGACGGGAAGGTCGTTATGACTGTGTAGAGCTACCTGCTGGGCAAACGCCTTTATTGGGACTGATACCGCTAGAAGATTTAGGCTTAGAGCCAGATTTACAAAATCAGCGATTACGACATTTACCAGTCACAGGCAAAGAGACTTACATGACAGTGCTTTAAGGCAGCTTACCTGGTGGCCAAGCCTCTGACTGGGCACTCTATCAAGTTGTCTCATAAGACGGGGCAGCGTTATCAAATGTGGCAGGAGGGGTTTCATCCAAAGATGATTTGTTCGGATGAAATGTTGCGACAGAAGCTGGATTATATTCATAACAATCCGGTGAAACGTGGATATGTGGATAATCCGGCCCACTGGCGTTATTCGAGCTATCGGAACTATTTGGGAGAACCTGGATTGTTACCGATCACTCCCCTCTAGCTCCCACCACCTAGGTCCCAGGCTCTGCCTGGACCAGCGAGTGTGGAGGCTCTGCCTCATGATGGTGGCGGAGCCACAGGGCACTGGTGGACTGCCCAGGCAGAGCCTGGGAGTAAGAGTAAAGAGCCAATATTATTTTGTGGTAAAAAAACAAACCACCCGAAAACCAATATCGTAGTTGTGGGAGTCGCACGCGAGCCTGAGGCGATCGGCAGAGCGGCAGTTGACCGGAGAGCTGAGCCAGGAACCGCCTCGCCGTATTTTTTTCTCATCGGATTTACATTCGTCGCCATCATTAGGGGCGTCTTTATAGTTCTCATGCCATCCATCCAGGCACCATTCCCATACATTGCCATGCATGTCGTAAAGGCCAAATGGGCTTGCGATCGCAAAACCCCCTACTTCTTTTGTCCCTTGTTGCTTGCCGTCATAATAGTTGACTAAATCTTTAGTGATTGTCGGACCAAAATGAAATGGCGTTTTAGTGTTAGCCCGACAGGCATACTCCCATTGTGCTTCACTAGGCAATTTATACTCTTTTTTTGCTTTTTTCGATAGCCGTTTACAAAACTCTTCAGCCTCCTGCCAACTCACCTTCTCAACTGGATGTTTGGCCCCTTTGAAACGGGCTGGATCGCCATTCAAGTCTCGTTCAATTCTCTTAAGCTTCGCCACCGCCTGCCACTGCTCTTGGGTAACCGCAAACTTCCCCATCCAAAACTCAGACACCGTCACCTTGTGCCGTGGATACTCATCATCGCTTGCACCTTTTTCTCCCTCAGCAGCCCCCATCATAAAAGTGCCACCAGGAATCTTCACCATCTCTAATTTAATACCGTCACCCAAATCTTCAGCGAAAAACTCCGCCTTTTTCTCTAGAGTTTCAATTACCTTACCTTTCTCATCCACCCGTGCAGTCTTAAATGAAAAAGTCTGGTATTTCTGAGCTTTAGTGGTTTTTACAGGTTTAACTTTTGGTGCAGGAGCAGGTGAAACGTCTGGTGGCTGAGTCAGTTGCTGTTTTAACCCATCACCTAAAATCTCTTTCTCAGTTGCCCTTACATCCTCATCCCGTAAGTTCAGCTGACGCTTTAGCTCCTCCAGTTCCTCAATCGCCTCATCATCCAACGGATAGGCAAACTCTTTTTCTGCGATCAGCGCCTGTTTATAAGTTTCCAAATGCTTAGCCTTTTCCCGATAAGGCTTTAACACCTCTTCTAAAATTGCAGCCGCATCCTCATCAGAAATCCTCAGTCGAATTTGTTGCTGTTTTAAATTCGCAAGGGCTGCAGGGCGAATTCGACCGTTTCTCACCTTGCGCTGTACCTGTTTCCGATAGCGCTGTAAACTATCCACCTGTATTTTGGCGATAGCAATTTTTGTCCCGTCCAAACCATTAAAAATTGCAGGCTCCATGGCTGGTGCAGCTGCTTTTACCTGGGTTTGCACATAGCTATGTAAATCCTTGATATAAATCCGCTCCTGTTCATCGGAGGCTGCACCGCCGGTTCTAATCCCGTCTACCAAATAACGGGTATACACCGACAAATCTTCACCCTCTTGCTCCAGAGCATAGCGAGTAGATTTCGATGCCGTCATTACACACCAGCCTTTACCCCCCAGCTGGTTCTCCACATCAATGCTATTATCGTCCATCCCCGTAATGCCCTCGGCAAAGGCGGAGGCAAAGCAACAATCTAAAATCACCACCTTACGCTGAGCATACGAGCCACGAATCACCCGTTTAACAAAGTCTGCTGCAACAGCTGTACCAGGGTTTAGGCTGCCACTCTTAAATAGCTGAGTTTGTGTTGTTGATAGATAAAAGTTGCCAGACATATCCTTAATGCCATGGCCCGTAAAATAAAACAACACCAGGTCATTTTTAGACAGCTGACCAAACACCTCACCAATGCGAGCCTGCATCGTTCCCACATCCGGATTAATCAGCGGCACCACCTGATCAAAGCCACCAATCTCAGGATTTTCCAGCAATTCTTGCATTGCATTCACACCATTAGCCGGACATCGCAATGGCTTTAGCCCATTGCCATACTCCCCAACACCAATCAGCAATGCAATTTTTCTAGCCATTCACCCAGCAGTCAGCACCTTCCAGTTCTTTCAGCCCTAAACCAGCCAATTCCCCACTGTTTTGATTAACTATCCTGTAGTTTCTGCGCCGCTGCAACCAGTTTTTCAAGCGTCTCATCAAAGTTATCCGGGCGGACATTCTTCGCCCCAATGCTGGTCTTTCTTCCCATCGACTTCCAGGGTAAACTCAATCGGCTTACCAGGTAGCCGTTCATAAGCATCCTGACACACCTGCTTAATCCCCTCAACGGTTATTTCTGCTGTCAAAACACTCCACAGCCAGTTAGCACCCATGCTCCCGTCGGGCATCTCCGGGTCCGCCACCCGCTGCACATCTTCCACCTCATCTAACGCCCGCAGTTCCTAAAACACCGTTTGGGTCAGCGTTTCCTGCTGCTCTTCGGGCATATCACTATCTGCCTCACGCCAGTCAATCGTCAGCAAAATCGTATCAGCCATAGCGGGGTATCTTGGTTGCCACCGCAGTATTCTAGCCAAATCAAAAGCCGCTATTCAGATTTGTAGCATTGCCTTAATAGGCTATCCACAGAAGGTCATGCAACCAACCTCGGGAAATCAATCCGCATTGCAGCATATAGCAGGCAAGCTTGTATATCAGCTGCCTCTAAATCAGGAAAATCTTCTAAGATTTCGCTAGCAGTGTCCCCTTCTGCCAACGTTTCTAAAATATCCACCACCCGAATTCGCATATCCCGAATACAAGGACGTCCTCCACATTTACCAGGCGTTTGAGTAATTCGTTTCACTAAGGCTGTCCGATCCACCATCACAACCACCTCAACACGATCCGTACTCAACCTTATCCAAATTTAGCCATTGCCGTTGCTCCAACCAATTAATAGTAACTAAAGTCAGGACGAAGCATCAATTTTGCACCACAATAGTAACTACAAAAGGTAGTCATTTGTTGTCTGATTAATATATGGCCGTACCTTGAGCGAAGTCGAAAGGTACGCTGGCAGGAAACATAAAACTGCAAACCTTCACCCTAATCATTGCCGATAATAATATTGAGAGTCGCAACTACATAATCAACAAACTCTTCCGGCAATCTCTCCCCCGTAGGCTTCCACCAACGCTTACTCAGATCTAACGTCCGAACCTGCTCAGCAATAATAGATCCCTGAATTTTGTAACCTTCAGGGATAGTAATCATCGTCTTAATCTCGGGCCTAATCGTGCTCGTAATCGGAGAAACAATCACAATTCCTTTTCTCGCCTGATTAAACTGAGTACGGCTAAGCACCAAACAAGGACGAGCATTACCCGTTTGCTCACGCCCCGTAGTCGGATTTAGATTAACGCAAAGAATATTACCCCGCTGAATATCCATAATTGCTACACCACATTAAAATTCATACCCCCAATTCCTGTAGGGGCACTCCCTTGTGGATGCCCCGCGATACCATTGACCATTTGCCAAGACTCTGATCAAATCAATTCTTGTCCCGTAGGCTCACCACCTATAAAATCAACCACATCGTCAGGATAAGCAAAATCATCAGGAATACTGGCAAGCAAAATATCTAAACTAGGCGGGCTACTCTTTTTCTTGATCACCAACGTATTATCCACCTCAAGAACCTCCAAGGTAGAGTTTTCATCCAGACCAAGGCGGGTGACCAGCTGATGAGGAATTCGAAACCCCAAACTATTGCCCCATTTTTTAAGCTGAATTTCCATAGCGTAAAACACTTTATAATTATACTTTGTATAATAGTAGTTCGACTAATCAAAATTAGACCATAGCCATAGCGCTACAATAACTAACGCTGTCGCCGCTCCCAACCATGGCCGCTCAACCGTCGGGAAAAAAATACCAGGGTCAATCCTCCCTTCTTTCCAAACAACTGCTGGCCTTTTACCGGCGGGTAAGCCAATCCACCCTGACCGTTGTCGATGTCGAAACCACTGGTTCTGTCGCCTACAAGTCCAACGTCATCGAAGTTTCCGTCATCAAAGCCAATCTGACCGACGGCATCCTCCAGCAAGAAACGTCCCTAATTAACCCCACCGGTAAGGTGCCGCCTTTCATTACCAAAATTACCGGCATTACCACCGCCATGGTCAGCAAGGCCCCCTACCCTGAGGAAGTATGGGCCGACTACGAACACCTACTGCGCCAGGATGTGCTCACTGCCCATAATCTGGACTTTGACTACGGATTTCTCCAATCTGAATATAAGCGCTTAGACGTTCACTATTATCGTCCCCCCAGCCATCGCTTTTGCACCGTCTTACTGTCCCGGCTATTGCTGGCAGATTTACCCTCCCGCAGTTTGCCCAATTTAGTCAAACATTTTAATTTTGATGTGGGTACGTCTCACCGGGCGAAAGCCGATACTAAAGCCTGCTGGCTCCTGGCCGAGATATTGTTG
This sequence comes from Adonisia turfae CCMR0081, assembly GCF_011009555.1. Lineage (GTDB taxonomy): Bacteria > Cyanobacteriota > Cyanobacteriia > Phormidesmidales > Phormidesmidaceae > Leptothoe > Leptothoe turfae. The sequence continues at coordinate 5,642,206 of NZ_QXHD01000004.1, forward strand.
ACCCTGATTCAGCAAGAACCTGAAGAGAAAATCTTAGGGCTATTTCGTCAACAATGGATTCGTCTCCAAGATGCGGCGGCGATTTTGGGGAAGCGCAAAAAAGATGCGTTGGATTTGCTGATTAAGGCAGGACTAGAACATCGTTTATCTAAACGTCAGCAGCAGCCCCTGTTTCGTCGCGGTGATGTGGAAGATGTGTTCTATGCTCAACAGGGTGAACAATTGTCGATGTTAGAAGAATCTTGAAAATCAAGCTAAGGCATTCTCTCGTAAACATTTAAACTAAATCTGTCTAATTCCATGGTGCCCACAAGTTCTTGGTTGCCTACGGGCTGATAGTCAATGCTCAAGAGTTGTTCAACATCTTGCCGAATCTTTGTGGTCTCTGCTGGGTCTTTTGGTGCTTGCCATACAGGTCTCGCCGCTTCTAGCCATACAACTCTTTCATAGGTCTCATTACCATCAGCGAGAACCGTCTCTAATGACTCAGGTAGCATCGCTGGGTGGGTCGCTAACAGGTTTATAGATGTGTCGTTTGGCAAGTAATACACCAGCCGTAAAACATGGCCCCAGGCTTTAGAATTCATAGCTATTAGGGTAGAGTCTGAGGCTGTAGCTGTTGCAGCAATCTGCTGAAATACCTGACGGTTACGGCCAGCCATATCGCCGACATTGAGGCCAAGATACATAACTAAGATGGTTAGCAAAACTGGCTTTTTCCAGCTGGTGGGCAGATTTATGACCCAAGCAGTAACCATCAACAACAGACCTGGCAAAATGAAAATAGCACTACGCCCAAACCCCCAGGCTAAGGTGGACTTGCCTGATAAGATGTCGGACCCTAGCATCAGCAATAGGGGTAAGCACCCTAATATAAGAATTGTGATCAGTAATGCGGGAGACTCTTGTCTCAATGAATGCCATAGGTGCCAGATAATCCCGGCTAACAAAATGATTGCGATGATGCCCATGGCTAAAACAACAGCTATGGGTAAACTGGTTGCCCAGTCTCCCACTATTAGTTGAATACCTAGAACTTCTAGTAAACCTTGAACATGCTGGGTGATGGTTTCTACTAAAGTACTTTTAGTGGAAAATCGATTGAGGTCTACATTTCTGAGCTGTTGCGGCAGACCCCAATAGGCCCAGGGTACTGCTAAACAAAGGGCACCGAGGCCGCACAGTCCATACTGCCACCAGCGTTTACGGTCTTGGATGAGAATCACGCAGCCCAGGGCCATAAACCATAGGGCTGAGAGATAATAGGTCAGAACTCCCGCTGTTACCGACAGTGTTAGTAATAGATACCATCCGCATCGTGCCGGGCGAGATAAACGCTGATTGCAGAGCTGTAGCGCTGCCCAGCCGCCCAGGGTAACCCACAACACTGTTGGGCAATACATGCGCACATTTAAAGAATGAAACCAAAAAAATGGGTTTAAACCCAACAGGGCTGCTAATATCAGACCTCCTCGATGGTTAAAGAGGGCTTTGCCCATGCCATAGGCTCCTAAAATTGCGCCCAGGCTCAACAACAGATTGAGGCTGCGTACACCGATTTCCTGTGTGCCTGTCAGAGGTAGCCACAGGTACTGAGATAAAAAGAAAAGTGGAGGATGGGGTTCGCGCCCGACTAGACCCTGTAATAGGGGTTTAATGGCTTTGATGAAATCACTGGCACCACTGAAAGGTGGCAGCTGTAGCAGATTGCCATAATCGGCCAGTGCAATGGGGATATCGGGCGGGTTGCTATAGCCGGTGCGCTGGGAGGTGGATAGCAGCAATGACAAGACTTCGTCGTACCAGAATTCTCGCGCACCAACGTACATAACTCGAATCAGACATGCGATCGCAATGGCCGCCATCAATATCCATTCAATCCGTATCTGTTGGCTTAAACCCGTCAGTCTACGAAGAGAATTAGTTTCTGAAGACATAGGACTCTGTGACACAGGAAGTCTCCTTCAAGGGGTCCGATTCTGATTGTTGGTTGAGCTGTTAGCTGGGACGGTTGGCACTGCCTTGGGCACTGCCCGTCGCCTTCGATACCAGGTGGCTCCACCCACCAGCATGCCAATTAAGGTCAACGCTATCACTAGAGGCACCAGATCTCCAGTTTGGGAAAGTGTGAGGCCAGAGCTGCCCAACAGCACAAAGGGTAATACCCCTGGTAGTGTGCCCAAGGTTGTTCCGACCACATAGTCTTTCCAGCTAATGGATGTAAGACCTGCAGCAAAATTTACCAAACCATAGGGAATGACTGGCAGCAGTCTAATGGAGAATATGTAAACCATGCCACCATGGCGAATTTCGGCATCAAGGGTTTGCCAGTAACCAGCCAGTCGTTTTTCCACCAGCTCTCGCCCCAAGGTGCGGGTAAAGCCGAAGGCGACCATGGCGGCTATCAACGCTCCAATGGTTGTCCATAGCGAGCCTAACCAGGGACCAAACAACGCTCCCCCCGCCAGGTTGAGCACAGTAGACGGCAATATCAATACCGTTGCCACCGTGTAGATCACGATGTAAAAAATAGGTCCCCACAGGCCTGCCCGGTCGAGGCTGGTTTGTAGCCACACAGGATCTATACCTCCTAGGGAGAATATGGCAACCCCAGTTGCGGCAATGCAGACTAGGGCCATGATTAAAACCAGGCGTTTGAAGTTAGCCATTGATCGCCCATCTATGGTTTTCTAACCCCGTGGCCAATTGTAGCGACGTTCCATGGAACGTCGCTACAATTGGCCACGGGAAATATTCAGGGTTTATTTTATTTGCCCTCCATAGAACTCCCGTACTAAATATAGGGGGCGCTGTTTAACTTCCTCATATACGCGACCTAGATACTCGCCAATAATGCCGAGGCTAACTAACTGAATGCCCCCCAGAAACAAAATTGCCACCATGAGCGATGCATAGCCCGGTACATCAATGCCTAGCACCAGGGTGCGGATGACTAAAAACGATGCATAGACAAAGGAGATAACAGAAATCATCACCCCCAGGTAGCCCCATATCCTCAGAGGTGTGGAGCTAAAGGACACAATGCCATCAATGGCAAAGTTCCAGAGTTTCCAATAGTTCCACTTACTGTTGCCGCTGTGGCGCGGGTCACGGTCGTAAGTAATATACGTTTGCTTGTAGCCCACCCAGGCAAATAACCCTTTCATAAATCGAGTACGCTCGGATAGCTGTTTGAGGGCATCTACAACCTTACGGTCCATGAGCCGAAAATCCCCGGTGTCTTGAGGGATGGGCACCTGGCTCATTTTGCCGATGACTCGATAAAACCCATTGGCTGAGAATTTCTTCAGCCAGGTTTCTCCCTGGCGATGGCGGCGTTTTGCATAGACAACGTCATATCCTTCTCGCCACTTTTCCATCAGGTCCTGAATGTACTCGGGAGGATCTTGCAAATCGGCATCGATGGGGACTACGGCCTTGCCTTTGCTATAGTCAATGCCCGCAGTGAGGGCGAGTTCTTTGCCAAAGTTACGGGCTAGGGCCACAACTTTAATGGCAGGGTTACGGTGATGGTGATCAATCAATCGCAGCAGGGTATTATCCTTGCTGCCATCATCAACACAGACAATTTCGTAATTTGTCCCTAAGCCATGGACGACATGCTCTAGCCGTGCAAACAAATGGTCGACGTTAGACTCTTCGCAGTAAAGCGGGACAATAATTGATAGCTCGGGGCATAGCTCGGGGCTTGGTAGCTCAGGCGGTAGCTTGGAAGATCGCTCCGACACTGTGACGGAATTCATGGAAACTACGCCAGACGCACTCTGAGTGTGGGGCATGGGCATTGCTGCAATGGCATAGAAGCTAGTATAGTCCTCGGCATGGCTTCTGCTATCAATGTGCCATGGCAGCAAGCAGGCACTAGCTACTGTTTACAGTGCCGCTGTTTAATCATCGCTAATCTTTGATATAAGCCTTGGGTGTCAGCCCAGCCGACAAACCCAGCAAAGCGACAACGCTGTTGAGCATCGGCTAGAAAAACATGGTGAATGCCCAGGGGATGACGCCAGATGCGCAGGGAGAACCCATGGGTTAAGGGAGCCCAGATAGTAGACCGATTAAAATTGCGGTGGTGGGCGTCAGTGATGCCAGGGATTGCTTGCATCTGGGCGATAATGGTGTCTTCTAACGGATCCTCTGGCACAGTTGGAGCCTTGGGCAGTATGCTCCAAAAATTTTGGATGGCTGTGGTGACGTCGGGATGGTCTTTGGTATTGTCGTGGCGAATTCCTTTGAGCTGGGTGTAGTGGGCATGGCGAAACTGAGAACACTGCAGGGGAACTGTGCCATCACTGCCACCATCGTAATCGCTGGCAATGGTTTGCATTGGGATGTGACGGGCCAGATTTTCAGCCATTTGACGGCGGTCAGTGCCTAAATCTCTAGCGATGCCAATACCCCATCGGAATGGGTCAAAAATGCGCCCCAGGTCAGCACCTCCAACCGGTGAACTCACCAGGCTGACTGAACTGACGTGAGACCACCATTCGGGATGGCGCTCGAGCAACTCTAGCCAAATTAATCCGCCCATGGAGTGACCAACAATGCGCCAGGGACGGTTGGGGTGGTGCTGATGGGTTGCGATCGCAACTTGTTCTACTTGATCAATCAGTGGGTCAATGCGCCACCAGGTTTTAATTAACCCTAGATTAGGTGCGATTACCTCTGTGTTTGGATCGGCTAAGGAGATCCCCAATCGATGAATACGACGATGGGTATCGTGCCAACCGTGTTGGACAAAAAGAATAAACGGCAAAGATTGAGTATCCACCATGGCTCAACCCCATCTTGTAACGATTTTCAGTAAAACGATATCTCTGGTTTCAAACAGAGCAGAGTCCGCCTCAGCCACTGATCCCCAATCCCAATAAGGCTTGGAGGCCAGCAAACGCGCTGGAATTGTAATTAAGCCAACACTCAGATTCAATATCTATCCCTGAGGTATGCTAGTTGCGGAGCGCAAGTTAATATATACGTCACATTTTTAGCAAAGACTCCATTACGTTGTTGCCAATCTTACTGGATGGTTCTGTTATGACATTTGTCGATTGTGCCACTTAAGCCACATCCCAGCTGATACATAACATGTTCGCTGCTAGGAAACTCTGATTCTAGATGGACAGGTGTCCTACATCTTCAACACATACAGCGATTTAGCAACGCATTAACACCTTTGAGGACGTCTACGTGTTACAAACTTTTATTGCCGATTTTAAAGTGGTTTTTGAGCGGGACCCAGCTGCCCGTAATGCACTGGAAGTTCTGTTTTGCTATCCGGGCCTGCATGCTTTATTGCTTTATCGCCTATCCCATAATCTGTGGAAGTTGGGACTACCGTTTCTACCGAGGTTTGTATCCCATGTAGCGCGTCTGATCACGGGTATTGAGATTCATCCAGGAGCCACCATTGGCTGCGGCGTCTTTATTGACCATGGTATGGGTGTGGTCATTGGTGAAACAGCTATCGTGGGAGATTACTCTCTGATTTATCAAGGAGTCACCCTGGGAGGAACCGGTAAAGAAACCGGCAAGCGTCACCCCACCCTAGGTACCCAGGTCGTCGTGGGGGCAGGTGCTAAGGTGCTTGGCAATATTCAAATTGGTAATAATGTTCGGGTGGGTGCTGGTTCTGTAGTGCTCAGGAATGTTCCTTCTGGTTGCACGGTGGTGGGTGTGCCTGGGCGTGTTGTACACCGCTCTTCTAACCGTCCCGGCCCCTTGGAACATGGTCAGCTACCTGACTCTGAGGCTGCTGTTATTCGCACCTTAGTCGATCGGATTGAAACCCTAGAGCGTCAGATCGCTCAACTACAGCAGCCGCCCAAAGCTCCAGCGTTGCCGGTGACTATAGTAGCGAGTGCTGCTCAGCCGAACGACCAAGATGAGGGTGACTGTTGTCGGCTAAAGGATCGCGCCATCGAAGAGTTTTTAGACGGCTGCCCTAAGGGCTAGTGGGTCAGACCTTTCATTGTTCAAGGCTCACGCTGCCATTACTTAAGGATTAACTGCTTGGACTGTCCATTCTCCTGCCCCTCGTTCATAGATATGTCGATCTTGGGGATGGCCGCGTAGGGCTAAATGGTCAACATGTTCAGGGGTTAACAACAGTACAGAGAAACTATCGGTTGGGTGTTCCATGGATACAGTCGTTGGTTCAAATGCGTTTGCGTTTGATCTGTTTTGCCCTGGCTGGGGCCAATAAAACTGTTGGCGGGCCTGATCGGACATTGTCTGCCAGGCCGTTTGGCGTAAATCTCCTGGATCGTTGTCTGGGCCAATCAGTGTGAGTTGACCTGCCAAACGAAATTGTTCGCGAGTCACGGTGAAATACCAGCATGCTTCGGCCCAGGGATTCATTTGTATTTGCTGGACTTTCTCACTACGCCCATCGGTGACCATTTGTAGGGCTTCTTCAACAAATCCCCGAAAAACTACGGTACGATTAGAGGGTTTACCCTCTGTATTAATGGTTGCTAGCTGTAAATACCGACAATCTGCTCGCGCACGATTGCGATGAAGAGCTCGAGCTAAGGCGGGTCGCCATGGGGCTAGCGTCATAGTAGATGTGTGGATTCGTTGGCAAGATTTACAGCGATTATTCGTTTGTGCCATTGCTTAGTAGGCGGCACAATAATGATTGTTAGGTAATTATTCATACCTGTAGGTACATTGATTAGAACAAACTCTCGGCATAGTATCGAATAAAGCCGGTACACTCAAATCGATGGCCAGGGGGCCGGTTAGAAAGAATAAATTAACAGAAAGACGTATGAAAGGAGATAGCCTGTAGGGCCATGACTGCCACTGTATTTCTCATACTGGGGATAGTTTTCCTGGTGGTTGGAGCAGATTTTTTAGTTAGGGGAGCTTCCAACCTGGCGGCTATGGTGCGCATCTCTCCTCTGGTGATTGGTTTGACAGTTGTTGCCTTTGGCACCAGTGCGCCAGAGCTTGCTGTGAGCTTGCACGCTTCATTTAATGATCAGACGCAGCTGGCTGTAGGGAATGTGGTTGGCAGTAATATCTGCAATGTGTTGCTGATTTTAGGAGCCTCTGCCCTGGTTGCCCCTCTAGTCGTTGCCCAGCAGCTAATCCGCCTGGATGTACCGATTATGATCGGGGTATCCGGTCTGGTTTTTTTGTTTAGCCTGGATGGATTTATTGACACATCTGACGGTGTTGTCTTGGTGTTAGGTGGTCTCAGCTATACGTTTTTTCTACTTTTTCAAAGTCGTCGTGAGCAGAACCCTGAGGTTCAGGATGAGTATGCCCAAGAGTACGGTCCTCGAGAATTTGCCTGGTCTAAGGTTGGTATAGAATTCCTGGCTTTTTTGGGAGGGATGGCTTGTTTGGTGGTGGGTTCACAGCTCTTGGTAAGGGGGGCTGTGACCATTGCCGAGGCCCTGGAGGTGAATCCCATCATCATTGGTTTAACGATTGTGGCCTTTGGGACGTCGTTGCCTGAGCTGGCTACATCGATTGTGGCGAGTTTGCGTGGAGAGCGAGATATTGCCGTGGGTAATGTTGTGGGCAGTAATATTTTTAATATTTTGGTGGTGTTGGGCGTTACAAGTGCCTTATCCCCCAACGGTATTGCCATTGAGCCATCGGTTTTAGCCTTTGATATTCCAGTCATGATCGGAGTCGCGATCATGTGTTTCCCAATTTGTTTTAACGACAATTTGGTGAGTCGTTGGGAAGGGGTATTGCTGTTGGCTTATTATTTGGCCTACACCTTATATCTGGTGATGAAATCAACCGAGCATGGCAGCACTGTGATGTTTGGCTCTGCCCTCAAATATGTAATTGTGCCGCTGACAATTCTTGGTTTAATGGCAATTACGTTGCGATCGCGCATGAACTCTTCCAAATCAAAGGGCCTGTAGGAGTGTTATCACCAGATGGTCAACAATTATTTGTTAGCTAAATAATTTGCCAGAGCGGGATCTAAAGACTGGGCTAGCTGTAGTGGATCCACCCCTAGAACCGTGCGTTGTTGCTCAGCATAAAGACCCGCTTGCGCATGCCACCAGAC
>NZ_QXHD01000004.1:5650271-5659770 GCF_011009555.1 Adonisia turfae CCMR0081
TTTTCGCTCAGAACTCGACTCCCATACCTATTTAGCTAAATGGCTAGATGTGGAGGTCCTTTCCCTGCGGCTCATTGACCGCCGCTTCTATCATCTGGACACCTGTTTTTGTCCGCTGAACAATGGGGATTTACTCTACTATCCCCCAGCGTTTGACACTTACTCAAATCATCTAATTGAGCGACGCATCCCGACCGAAAAACGTATTCCAGTGAATGAGGTAGATGCCGTCAACTTTGCCTGCAATGCGGTCAACGTTGACCAAACTATTATCATGAACAGTGCCAGCGATGGTCTCCAGAAAACTCTAGCCGCACGCGGTTTTAAGGTAATTGAAACACCCCTCACCGAATTTCTAAAAGCGGGCGGGGCTGCCAAATGTTTAACATTGCGGGTAACAGAACCGCGTCAAGACTCTCCTCAAGCCTCTTCTATTCAGAGTCGGATGGTTCACCTAGAGGGCCATTTGCTAGACTCCGGCATCGTTAATCGAGCATTGGACACAATTGTGTCTGGTGGCGGCAGTTTTCAAGTATTGCACTTTGACCTCGGCGCACAGCGGCAAGATATCTCAACGGCAGACGTGAAGGTGTCAGCCCCCGATGGAGATGTCATTGAAGACATCATGGGGCAACTGGTTGATTTGGGAGCAGTCGTCACCTCAGAGGATGTTTCCCCTGACGCCCACTTAGAAGCTGTAGTACAGGCAGGCGTGGCCCCTGATGATTTTTATGTGACCGCCATCTACCCTACAGAGGTTTCTGTGAACGGGCAATGGATTAAGGTACAGGGCCAGCGCATGGATGGAGCCATTGCTATTACTCAAACTCCAGACGGTCTAGTAGCTCACTGTAAACTGCTTCGGGATTTACAGATAGGCGAATCTGTTGTGGTCGGTAGCGAAGGTATTCGCACTAAACGTACGACTACCACCCTTAAAAAGAAATCCACAGAGGAGTTCAGCTTTATGGGCGCTGGCGTCTCCAGCGAACGGCGTGTGGAGTTAGTGGTGGAGCAGATCGCCTGGGACTTACGTCGCATCCGTGATCAGGGTGGCAAAGTGGTCGTCACGGCAGGGCCAGTGGTGATTCATACTGGCGGCAGTGAACACCTGCGGCATCTCATTCGTGAAGGCTATGTGCATGGGCTGTTGGGGGGAAATGCGATCGCAGTTCACGACATTGAGCAGGCACTCATGGGCACCTCCCTTGGCATGGATATGAAGCGGGGCGTTTCCGTCCATGGTGGACACCGTCATCACCTCAAAGCCATCAATACCATTCGCCGTTCCGGCAGCATTGCCAATGCAGTGGAGCAGGGCATTTTACAAAGCGGAGTCATGTACGAATGTGTGAAAAACAACGTACCCTTTTCCCTGGCTGGATCTATTCGCGACGATGGCCCACTGCCCGATACCCAAATGGATTTGCTCCAAGCCCAGGCGGATTATGCTCGTTTGATTGAAGGAGCAGACCTGATTTTGATGCTCTCGACCATGCTGCACTCCATTGGTGTGGGGAATATGACCCCCGCCGGAGTGAAGATGGTTTGTGTGGATATTAATCCAGCAGTGGTTACAAAGTTAAGCGATCGCGGTTCGTTGGAATCGATTGGCGTGGTTACTGATGTGGGACTGTTTTTGAGTCTGTTAGTTAATCAACTCAATAAGCTCACTGGAAAATATGCTCGCGTTTGAAGTGTCCTCGAGGGATGTTCAAAATTAGGCTCATAATTTCAGCCAGGAATATTCTTGCCTAATAGGAAATTCAATAACTCCTCTTTTTAGAATTTTGTCGCAGCGCGCAAAATTCTAAATCACCTGACCGACCGCCCAAACCGCCTACTGGGGATATAAATCATTTTTTTCGTAGGGTTCTAGGGCGGCGGAACGCCCTAGCCATGGGGGTGTGGGGAACTCGGAGGGATCCCACGCAGCCGGTTTTGCTGTTAGCCAACCTACAAAATACACTGGTCGAAAATTGGTTAATTGCGATGAGGGTTGCTCAGAGCGTTCCTCCCCGAACCCCTCCTGTTCGTGGGGGCCTAAACTCCCCCCCACCCCCCGAAAGTAGACTGTCGTTTATCGCTAAGATTTAGGTTTGGAAGGAGTTACGGCGAGATTAGGGGCAAAGTTACACTAAAATTCGTGAAAGTCTTCTTTTCCCAGTACTTAAAGGGACAATTGTCAGTGTAGTAGACTGCTATTTGGGAAGACCGTAACTCCTTATAATAAAAACCTTAAATAACCGTTAAATTCTCCCCTGATCTATGCCTGAGCAAGGGTTCACCAATAAAACATCGCGGCTGTCTACAATTCGACCAATTGGTGTCTATGCCCTGTCAGGCCTGGCAGCAGATAACGAGTACCTTTTTTCCATTGACAAGGTAAGAGGCTATCTTGTCTCTATCAATCTCCGCAACAACAACACAGTTATCCTCAACCCGTATCAGCTGGAAGATAAGGAATGGATGGGGGCAGTCGGTTTGTCTCTCTGGCAAGATACCTTTTGGTTCGCCAGGGACGAAGAGGTGTTTTGGTGCGATCGCGCAACCCAAAAGCCTACCTTCTTTACAGAACTGCCCTACCCAGTAGCCGGTGTCGCTGTTTGGGAAAACATCGTCTACGTTAGCTGCCAAAAATCTGGATATATCCATCTCTTTGATTGCCACACGAGCGATCCTCTAGGAAAATTTCCACAACCTGGTGTAGGTGAGGAAACCTTGGCAACCAACGAGGATGGATTATGGGTATGCGACCAGACAGAACAAACGGTCTACTGCCTTGATCGCGAAACAGGCAAGATTCAACTGAGTGCCCTAACGCCCTACAGTTCACCCACCGGCATCACATTCTATCGACCTGAGGCAGGGCAAGATCCCGTTTGCTATATCGTCTATGCCGATGAAGAGCCCTATATTCGTGATAATCCCAATGCAGAGTCGCCCTATGAACTGACATTTCGCGATCGCACCTTTATCCATCCGCTTTATCTTCACAACAACCCAGTCGAACACTACACCCTCTCAAACGGATATCTGGTGGAATTCTCCTATGCTGAGGAAATCATGCCGCTCGATGCCGTCACCCTCAACAACGTCGAATGGCGCATTGCCCTACCTGCCAACACCCTGCGCCAGCACGTCCGCCACGTAGAACCCATTGGTCATCCTTTTACAATTGAAGAACAAAATGGGCAGCAGGTAGCTGTCTTTAAGTTTGACCAAATTCAGCCTTTTCAGGGAGGTCTCTTAGGCTGGAAGGCCACTGTCGAAATGTATAGCCTCAAATATTGCCTCACCCCTGACGATATTGATGGCGACAAGCCACTACCCACTGAGCTACAACGCTACCTCGTTGATGACGACGATCTGGCAATGGATACGGACACCATTCAGCAGGCAGCTAGTGAAGGCGCAGGAACTGAGACTAATGTATTGCGGAAGATGTTGCGGATTCGCAATTACGTTTACGATCGTCTCTCCTACGGTATTCAACCCAAAATCGATACTCCCGATGTGGCGCTAGAACGGGGGACTGGCTCCTGTGGAGAATACGTAGGGGTACTGCTGGCTTTAGCTCGTCTAAACGGCATTGCCTGTCGCACCATTGGTCGCTATAAGTGTCCGCCCCAACCCGAATACCGCCACCTACCCCTAGAACCAGACTTTAACCATGTCTGGCTAGAGTTTTATGTCCCTGGTGTTGGCTGGCTGCCCATGGAATCCAATGTGGATGATGTAATTGAGCGAGGTCCCTATCCTGAGCGTTTCTTTATGGGGCTGGCCTGGTACCACATGGAAATAGGTAAAGGGATTCCCTTTACAAAAATGACTGCCGACGACAAACCTGAAGAGTTTTCATTGCGCGACTTAGCTATCAATCATATTCGCTTTCGAATACTGGATGAGCTGATTCCAGAGTAAATATTATTTCTGAAACACTTTAGGCTTGCTGCAACTGCGCTTAGCCAATAGTCCCCCTGAGTGGAATCGAATCTGTCAGATGAAGTTTGATCTATTACATGTTACGTGAATGATTTTCCCTGAGTTGGCGGAACGTTTCACGATCGCTCTCCAAATCTGCTTCATCGTAATGCAGGTAAGCCTTATGCTGCTTCAGGAAAGCATCTATGGCCCAGCGAGATGGTAAATCCAGGATGCGCCCTACTTCGGCGCTGGTGATTTTCTCTAATTGGTAGGCCTGCACTACTAGGGCTTCTAAAATTTCACGGGCAAGTTGATCAAGGTTGAAATGCTGAAGCAATTCATCGGGAAGGTTTAGCGTGACTTGCATGATTCAGGCTCCTTGTTAAGGGATTTTGCTTGCCCTATTGAGGGTAACGTTATAGATTATGGCCCTGTTTCCTGTTTATCTGTAGAGCCACCACCTCAATCTTACTGCCCTGACATAACCTTCCTATTTGGGAGTTACTTTTTCACTTCACAGTTGAGATCGCTAAGCATTCATCAGTGGAATGCATTCTACAGCTACTTCCTTCGTTTGTAGCTGAGTTCAAGCGCGTTGCAAAAGCTGTTGAGACTGCTCAGCAGGGCATTGTAATATGGGTAGGCATCATCTCGTGTGGCTTGGAGATAAGCATATAAGGCTAGTCCGGGTTCTGGAACCAAATGGTCTTTTGGAAACTCTAGTCCTGCTGCAGTTAGGCGTATGGATGCGATCTCAATCAGCAGTGCTCCTATTGCCTTAGTCTTGCCATTATGTAAATCCTCTAGACTCAAGACTGCTCGCCCTCTTGTGCAAGTTCCACTTATTCAAAAAAGTGTTAACTTTAGAATTTCCTTGAAGTCTAGCATGAACTACTTTAGAGAATACATACTACAGCTATAGTAACTCATTATAGAAATAGAAAATAACTATTAGGACAACCAGCCACCACCAGTTATTTAAAGTCTGAGCCACTTGTTGGTTCCACTGAAACTTAGCTTCCGATACAGGTAAATCAAAATCTATTCTAGCTTTATACTTTTTGTATTTACTCTGTATATCCGTCGCCCATGTTTGACTACCTTGCTCAATATTAAAGCTATCTAGGAATGGCATACCAGATTTTTCACAGAAAGTCCTCATTAATTGCTCTACCAATTCACAGAGTTTTTTTGATCGATCAGTGTCTCGTACAAGAATTTGTGCTGGCCTAACTAGGTGACCGTCCTCCTGACTTGAGAAAGTATTAGCAAAATCTAAGCACAACACACAATCAACATTTACTAAACCTTCTAACATTTTTGTCTCAGCTGCATTTATGAGAGATAGAATCGACAGATCATCTTGTATCAAATTTTCTAAAATCACCAACCCTAAAGCATTAGGAATATTGAGAGCTTTTTTGCTCTCCCCTATTTGCTTATTAGCCTTCCTTAAAGCCTGTCTGATTGAATTATAGAAGTCTCGTTCAAAAACTTTTCCCGACAATCTGCCCTTACAGGAAAGTTTTTCTACCTGATGTCCAACTTTGATTTTCTCAATTTTTTTAGATTCACAAATAACTTGATTACCAAATAACAAAAAATCTGCGCGATCACATTCTGGCGGGAAATAAGAATCATATTCTTGATCGTCTAGATCATAGGCTTGTTCATATACCTCTTTCAAAAAAAGTTCCATCATATTTTTCAACAACACTGAATTGGTATTGCGATAATTTAGTGTACGTTCAAAATGAAATGTTGATGGCTCAATGCTGAAATCGATAGATTTTCATAAACTTAAATATCAAAGTAGCTGGCTTATATTCTCGTAAAGTCCTTCAATTGCAACTCTAAACTCAATACTTTCAAACTCCACCTGCTTACCAACTCGATAAACCTGAGGCAACCAAAGATTATCTGACTTACGTTGAAACCGTTCAACCAAAACCTGTTTTTGGTGAACCAGAACATACTCTTCTAACTCTGCAACAGATTTATAGTCAGAAAACTTATCTCCCCGATCAAACGCCTCAGTCGAATCTGACAACACCTCTATAATCAACTTGGGATGCAGAATAAAATCTTCATCGGAAACGCGATCGCGATCATCACACGTTACCGCTAAATCTGGATAATAAAAGAGATTCAGTTCTGGTAGGCGGACCTTCATATCCACCGCATAGGAAATATAGTCCGTACCACGTAGGTGATTTACCAGTAGCGCTGACAGATTCCCCGTAATAATGACATGGGCCTTAGTCGCCCCAGCCATAGCTACAATTTGCCCTTGCAAATACTCATGCTTAATAGGGCTTACCCGCTCAATTTCCAGATACTCCTCAGGAGTAAAGTAAGCATAGCTTTTACTAAGAGCCATTGTTCTTGCCTGAACTTCGCTATCTCTAGCTTGCCATAGGCATGATGATTCTGATGATTTCTCATCAAAGAGCAGAGGTGCGTTGGACTAATGCCACAACACACCCCATAGAAAATCAACGTGGTTAAATCAGATATCGATTTTACTGACCACCTACCGCCATTGGCTCTAAAGTTGATGGGTCCTCCACCAGTAAAGCCGCTGCGTCCGCTTCTGGAGCATCCACAATTGGATTGCGTGCTTGAATCAACTCAATAGCTCGATTAACCTGTTCAGGAAAAATCACCACCAGCGAATCTTCAGGAGCATGCTCCAGCGCACATTCAATCGCCGCCGTTTCATCCAATTGCACCACATGGGATGCAGAGGAATCATTAGCTTGAGCAATGCCTTGAACAATTAGCCCAGCTGCATTACCCGCAGGGCGACCCCGACCATCATCATCCTCTTTAACAATGATGTGATCAAAGAACGTCGCTGCCAGCTGACCTAAGCCAATCAGATCCTGATCTCGGCGATCGCCCGGTCCGCCCACAACCCCAATGGTTGGCCCCGACCAGTTCTTCACAAAGCCTCCCACCGCTTCATAGCCAGCAGGATTGTGGGCGTAATCCACTAACGCATGGAAATGGCCCAGATTGAAAAGATTCATGCGTCCCGGTGTCTGCTGAGCCGAAGCCTCAAAGCTACGCAACGCAGCCCGGATTTTCTCTACCTTAATGCCCTGCACAAAGGTGGCTAAGCTAGCTGCCAGAGCATTGGCAATCATAAACGGTGCCCGTCCACCCAAGGTCAGGGGCACCCGTTCAACATGCTCAATTCGGTGCACCCATTCATGCTGCAAGATAACAATATGACCATCATCGTAGACAGCAGCAATGCCTCCATCCTGAACGTGCTCTCGCACTAGAGGATTCTGCGAATCCATCGAGAAATAGGCCACTTTGCCAATTACCCGATCCGCCATCGCAGCTACCCGCTCATCATCGGCGTTGAGAATCGCATAGCCGTCAGCATGGACGGCTTCTGCAATGACCCCTTTTACCCTAGCCATTTGGTCAATGGTGTCGATGTCTCCTAGACCCAGGTGGTCAGCGGCCACATTTAGCACCACACCGACATCACAGTGACGAAACGCTAAACCAGAGCGCAGAATACCACCTCGGGCAGATTCCAAAACCGCCATCTCCACAGTGGGATCCTGCAAAATCATTCGGGCACTTTGGGGTCCAGTAGTATCACCTTTTTCAATCAGGTGATCTCCAATGTAAATGCCATCGGTGGTGGTAAAGCCCACTGCGTCATAAACCTGTCTCGCGATATGGGCAATGAGACGGGTTGTTGTGGTTTTACCATTGGTGCCCGTCACGGCCACAACCGGCACATGTGTGGGGGTATCAGGTGGGAACAACATCTGCAAAATCGGAGCCGCCACATTACGGGCTACACCCTGACTAGGAGCTAAATGCATTCGCAATCCCGGTGCGGCGTTTACTTCAACAATCACCCCATCCGCCTCGCACAGCGGCTTGGTGATATCGGTGGTAATTACGTCGATCCCCGCAATATCTAGATCAATAATTCGTGAGACTCGCTCCGCTAACCACACCGTTTCTGGATGAATCTCATCGGTACGATCGATAGCTGTTCCACCTGTACTCAAATTCGCCGTTGCTCGCAGATAGGCCACTTGCTCTGGTTCTAGCACCGTATCTAGGGTGAAACCCTGCCGGTTCAGCATCTCATCAGTGGACACATCCAGCTTAATTTGGGTGAGTACATTGTCATGGCCATTGCCACGACGTTCGTCCTGGTTCTCTTGCTCCACCAGCTCAGCGATGGTGTCATGACCATTGCCTACTACATGAGCTGGCACCCGCTCTGCAACAGCAACCACCTGATGATTCACCACTAAAATGCGATGGTCGCGTCCGGCATAGAAATGTTCGACAATAACACCTCTAGAAATCTCCTTAGCTCGGTCATAGGCCTCTTCTGCCTCTTCCCATGAGCCAATATCCGTCGTGATCCCACGCCCATGATTACCGTCTAATGGCTTAATCACGATGGGATAGCCACCAAGGCGTTCAATAGTCTTTTCCAGCTCATCAAAATGATAAACCAGCTGTCCTGCAGGCACAGGTGCACCCATACTTTCTAGAATTGATTTAGTGCGCTCCTTATCACAGGCCAACTCTACACCGAGCACATTACTCGACGAGGTCAGGGCTGCCTGAACACGCTTTTGATATTTGCCGTAACCCAGCTGGAACAGATCACAGTTTTCCAACTCCATCCAGGGGATGCCACGGGTTTCAGCTTCGCCCACCAGGGCTTCAGTGGTAGCGCCCAAAGCTGCCTCAGTACGCAGTTCTTTCAGATCTGCCAGATCCGTTTGCAGCTCATCTACAGGGTAAGTCCCCGTTTCAACAATGCTTTGGCACAGTCGAACAGCAGCACGTGTGGCATAGCGCCCAGCTGCCTCATGTTTGTATTCAACAACGACTTGATAGATACCAGGGGTGCTAGTCTCACGGGTACGGCCAAAGCCAACGGTCATACCAGCCAACACCTGTAGCTCAAGGGCCACATGCTCCACAATGTGCCCCATCATGGTGCCTTCTTGCACACGACTTAAAAATCCACCTCGACACCCTGGAGAACAGTAGTGCTCTTCAAGACTCGGTAGCACCTGTACTAACCCATCGTAAAAACCAGGCAGGGTATCAGAAGGGCTATCCACCAGATTTTCTAAATCTAGACGGACAACAATCAGCTTGGAACGACGGATACTCCAATAGTTAGGCCCGCGAAGAGTTCGAGTGTGCAGAATTTTCATAGGCGACAATAAGGTGTTTATGTAGATGCCAACAGAAATCAAACGAAGCCTTTCATTTCATACGCAAGGCTTACAAGCCCTTTCTCTTGAAAGAGTCTAGAAAGTAAGGAATAAACGCGCCTGCAAAGAAATTAGGCCCAGGCTGGTCAACTAAGTTTTTATATTTTTGTTAATTCAGCTACAGATGTATCTGATTTTAAGTGAATGATCTGAGATTTTGACTAGAATATTTCTTGAAAAGCTCCCATTTTTCCTCAATCTTTGCAACAAACCTTCAGCTCGAAAAGAGTGCCAAGTAGGCTGATTAGCTTTGCTTAAAGGGCATTGAGTAGCTGTATTGAATGATACAACAC
>NZ_QXHD01000004.1:5659780-5669293 GCF_011009555.1 Adonisia turfae CCMR0081
CATCATCCGGCAACAGCTCTACTACTTTTTCGATTAGCTTACTCGAACGATGCAGACTGCCAAGCTGTTCGCGGTCTAGGATATACGGATTAAGGTTGATATCGACTGACTGCAGTTTGTCTCGACCCGCTACTCCCATCCCTGTGCGTCGGTTGGACAGCGCAGAGAACGAATTCATTAATGTTCCATCGGCGCGGTAGAGCATGGGGAAGAACTGCGGAGAAAGAGAAACTGCCTCAAGTTTAAGCGATTGCAGAATCAATCAAACCAACAACCTCCCCACATCAACCCGACAAACCCGAGAGATCGCGCCCAAATAACACCCTGGCACCGTCCCGTCATTCTCCCATCGGCTAATCGTCATCTGGCCGACAGGGGCTATCTTTAACTCAGCCCCAATCAACACCCCCAATTCAGTCTGTTTAAGGCCAGCCTCGGCGCGAACGCCACGCAACAGAGCGGCCATCCTGGTTTCAGGTGTCTGAATTTTCTGAGTTGTTTCCATGGGTGCAACGGGTCAGGAACTGTTTACGAAACACCAATAAATAGTACTGTAAACGCTCTTAGAGTATAGCTAAAAACCCTTGGGTGACAACGGTTAGCGTTGATGGGAATGTATTCATCCTGAATGGCTGTCCGCTGGGATCGTGCCATTCAGGATCACCTGAAAACAGTCACCAGTATTACAGGAAAAATGCCTAGCAGAACCACAACTGTAACTGAGACTTTAACCACCGCTGGGCGGTTTGGAGTCACGACCAGCAACGTGTCGAATTGCCGGATCATCAACACTGGCTCTCAACCACTAACCAAGCTCGCTATAAAAGCCTATATTTCAGAATCTGACCCCGGCGGCATCATCACCGACACTGACGCTGAGTTTGCATCCCCCGACGACGGCTCTGCCATCCAGCACGCCGAGCAACGCAATTCTTTAGACGTGCGCGAGACTATCGCCCCCACCACTCTCCCAGCTGGCTCTCAGATCTTCTTTGCCCTGGCTACCCAAACCAGCTACGTTCGGGGGTTACACAGCATTGAGATCCTCGCCCAAACCGCTGCGGGTCAAACCACAACGCTCGACGTCTACGTAGGGAGGGCTTAGTCATGGCATGGAGACCAGTCGCGGGGGGGAAAACTGCCCTCGATCGCAACCAAGAAACCTACGTGGTGTCTGGCAATCTGACGCATGCAGGGCTATCCGGCTTCCAGCTCATCGCAGGAGCCAGCGGCTGCACGATCGCAGAACTCACAGGCCCGGACAACGCGGCTGATTTTGATGGGTTGATACTCGCAGCGAATCAGGAACTAATCTTTGGGCAAGAAATCACGAGTATTCGGTTGAGTGCTGGAAGTGGGATTGTTTATAACAGCCAAGAACGTCCAGCACAGTGGTTCGTGTCGAGCCATGCTGGGGATGACAGTAATGATGGATTGAGTGTGAGTTCTCAGTTCAGGACGATCTCCAAGTTAATGGAGTATTTCATTGCGGCTGGGGATGAGATCGTCGTGGATGACGACAGCTATATTCGGGAAGAGCTAACTGTAGGGGACAGCATCACTGTAAGCCATTCCGGAACCGGAACGAATTTACCTATTTTCGATGCTGGAGACATTGCAGAAAACACAGATTTCTCATTGTCTGCGGGACAGAGCAATACATATGAGATCTCGTGGGTGCCAGAATTTGGAAACGGAGCAGCCGACAATCGATTGATCCTTTTCGAAGATGGTGCTCTTCTGATTTGGCGAGAAACAATTGCTGAAGTAGAAAGTAATCCAGGATCGTACACGGTTGATGGATGGGCCAACACCGCAGGCAATACTATCTATGTTCATCCTAAAAATTCTACAAATCCAATCTCAGACAGTAAAGAATACATCATTCCTCGAAGGTCTCAGTGCGTTAAAACTGGAGATAACTGTGTCGTTGACGGCATTCACACGATCCGCAACATCTCGAACAACGGCTCCATTGAAGTTGGTCGAAACGGCCTGATTGTAAACTGCCTGATCGAATACGGGACAAAGCACAATTGCTTCCTGAAGCAGGGGACTATTCGCGACACAACAATCCGATACAACGAACATTTGCAAGGATCTTCGGCCACTCTCATCGTTTTTTACGATGGAGACACCAAAGTCGGAGATATCGACGTGATTGATGGATGCGCGCTCATTGGCGGCAATCCAAACGATCCTGCATTCACAATCTCCACAACCGGGACGTTTGCGCACGACGGCAATGGGGAGCACGCGCACAAACTCATCATTAGAGATTGCGATGCGTCCAAAGTAACCCGCATGGGGAATGGCGCTTACGATGAAGTGGAAGTGTCCGGGTGTACATTCCGTTGCGCTATGCTCGAAACAGCTGCTATTGACGGAAGATTCACAGATTGTCGCTTCCTATTTGCCCCGGAAGCCAACAGAAACCCGAGGAATAACCCCGGAGCTACAGGAGGTACTCTAATCTATGAGGGATGTACATTTGCCACGTACTTCCCGAATGGAACTATATTTTTCTTCCCGAATTTGAGTTGGAATTTAATAGTTCGATACTCAACGTTTTATCACGAACCAAACGGTTCGGAGTCGTTCTCAAAAATCATTAGTGAGAATGGGGACCCTATCCCCAACGTAATTTTTGAGAACAGCGTTGTATATGGCAGCATATACAACTACGACTTGCCAACGACCGAGGGGTCGGTGACGGGGAGCAACAACATATACTTCCATCCGACAAATCCAGGATTCCCAGTGTTCCGAACCCCAGATACTGGCGTTCTCGAACTTGGGGCGCTTCAAGCCGAAGTACCTGGTCTTGAAGCCAACTCTCTCAGGGTTGATCCTGGGTTTGTTGACACAGCCAACGGAGACTTCACCACCACAGCCCCCGAGGTGGATGCGTTGCAGGCAGGGGTTGAGTATTATGTGGCAGCGTAACGGATGAAAAATAATGAAAAACGAAACCCTTATTCTCTGGACTAGAGACGAGCACTCGATGCTCGTAAGCTCTGGTGTGCATCCAGACGCAAGAGGCTCTACGCCTCCTCCTTTATGGAACTTCACGATCCCTGGGAGCTTGCCAGAGATCCCCTCCATGGAATTTCATCCGCTATCAAATTCGGACCCCCATGACCCAGCTCACCCTCTACGAAATCGCCCCCGGCGAACATCCCCGAGAGATCCCGATCGCAACCGGGATTGACGGAGATTTCCCGCTAACGATTGGGCGTAATTCCCATGCTGATATCCAGATTGGGGTTATTGGCAGAAAAGTACTAGTTCCCCATCCAGATCCGAAAAAACGGGCTGACGGGGAGAAGGTTTCAATCTCTAGTCTGATATCCAGGGTGCAGGCCACCATATTCAGGGATGAGATCGGCAGACTCAGGATCAGGGACGGAAACAGCCATCCATCCGCCTTCGGTATCAGAGAATTCGGCACTAACAAACTGATAAGACGCCCTTGGCTGCTCGGGCCAGGGGCGCACATTACCTTAACCTTTGAGGGGGAGGGATATCGTTGTGGGCTACAGTGGGCGGCTGAAGAATCTGAATCCGAGACGCCCACCCTCGGTTACGAGCGCTGGCACAACGAGAATCTTCAGGAAGAATTGGCTGAGCAGAGAGCAGCACTCAAGGCATTGCAAGAGGCGCTAAACACCACCAAAAAAGAATCCAGCGAGATCAACACCGCCCAAGACCAGCGAATCCACAGCGCTGAAAAGAAAATCTCTCGGTTGCTACTCCTGGGCGCGATCGCGGTCTTCATCTTTGCTATCAGCCTGGGAATAAGCGCCGAGCAGATCCAAACGGTGGTACAGGTGATTGCGATTCTATCCGCCGTTGGGGGTGGTGGGTTTATCCTGCAAAACGAGAAACCGTAACGCTCTTGGCCGCTGGTGGTTGGGTGGTGCTAAAGGGATTGTTCGATATCGATTGGAATATCCCAAATCCAATGGGTATCATCATCAAGCCAGCGATCGCACTCTGGATGCGCAGCGCAGAAGGATTCAACCATTTGAGTGCATTGCACTTCACCGCATTCAATGTAGTTCTCAACGCGATTGATGAACCATCGTCTAGCTTGGACCTTAGAAGGAAGCCGCAAAGGCTCTGGCCGGGGCTGCTGCTTTGCATACGGAGGACGAACAACGGGGATTTGTGAAAGCATTTCATCAACCTGCCTGCGGTTTAACTTTTGATAACGCTGTTCTGCTTTGTAACTCATTTCAGAATTCTCCTCATCACACATCAGGCAGTATTCGCGGCTTACCCAGAGCCACGGGTTATTGTTTGAGAGAAAACGCCCAGTTGATCAGCGCCTCCCCTTCACTGAGATCGAGTTCGGGGATGTCATCAATAACGACAACCTCAACAGTAGGCTTCTGTCGCCATGCCGCCAACATCGGGCTAGGGCCATACAGACCTAGGCCATCATCCGTAGCCTTGTTGATCCAAGCCCACGCAGCTTTGGCCCCACGCCATGCAGCGCCGATAGCGAAGCCAGTAACACAGGCTAGGCAGGCGACAAATAGGATTAACAATGCAGTGAGCCGGAGAGCATTCCAGCCAAGCTCAGCAATCTGATCTTTGCCAGAATTCTCGTACCATCGACGCACGATAATGCCGGATTCAATCGCAGAGAGGGACAGATCGATAATGACCTCGTTGAGGATTTCTGCCGAAACTTCAATAGCGCGGCGGATGAAGTGGCCAGCGTTGTCGAATGTAGCGATTGCATTTAATGCAGGTGTAGCGTATTGCATGATGTGATTTCTCCAAAGAATGTGTCGAGCAGAGCGGTTCCTTCTCTCTGCATGGCCCTTGGCACTCCCCCCGCGCCCCTCGTATTCATATCCAGCCCGCGCACGGCTGCAGCCTTTACTCCCGGCTTTGGGTTTCTATCATCGGAAAAACAAATGTGTCGTGGTGCCAGGCTTTCACCGGCTGCCCCATCCTCGGGTCAGGGTCCGTTGGTACGCTTGGGAGGAAACGGTTTCCTAAACTCGATTCCAAGCGGTTCTTTTAGACATACTCGATGTCGGCTTCTAGCTCTAAGCCTTCAGCATCCCATCGACGGATGTTAGTGATCTCCATCCCGTCGATAATGTCGCCAACCTTGGGCGTGGAATCCACATCATAGTGGAACGTGCCAACCTCAAGGCCAAGGTCAAAAGCGGTGAATTCGATAGACATAATCATAGTCCTAAAAACAACATCCACAGCAGCGTGGTGCGCAATGCGAACTGCTAGTGATGTTGGTACGATTCGCTTTGTTCGGCGAAAGGAATCGAGAACGAAACCGCCTGGCGTACCAGGGAAACACCGCACCCCCTCCGCTCCCCTATCAGGAACGCATCCTCAGATAGAGTTAAGAACTCGGGCAGGCTGTACTCGAAAGTACGGCGGCTGTCATAATGCGCCCACTCGTTGTTATCGCCTGTAGAAGTAGCCGAAGCCATCTCGTTGTTAACGGAGCACGAGAACTAAACCGTCAAGCCCGCGTGGTTAGCAATTAGCTTGGAGCGACAACAGCGAGCGACGGGCGCTCAGTGTTGACCGATGCACACCGTATGTTGCCTCTGGGCTCCTTGTTTAACCGGCTGGCCCCCGGTACGTGGCGTCCTGCGCCGTTAGATATACTATGCCGTAGACCTACGGTTATTTCAAGGGCTTTGTTCGTTTTTTATATCTGTTAGCATTTGCTTCACGATCTCAGGCTTCGATAGTAGCCACAACACAATTTTTCTTAGGGCTGGCGCAGGGCGTTCTTGAATTTCGTCTATCAAGACTTGAAGCTTGTCCCTGTCCGAGGATGTCAATGTCAGCTTGACATATCTGCCCGCGTCAAGCTTTTCGTTAGAGGAGAATTGACCAGCGTTTGCCTTGTTACCTCTTTGCTGCGATTCCCAGTCGTTATTGGCCTTTTTACTCATCAAAATCAGACTCCGTCCTGAAGGTAATGCCTAGCGCTTCACAATGTCGCTCAGCGATATCAAAATACTCATAAACGTTCTCGCCAATCAAGCAGACTATGGGGGATTTCTCGGGAAAGTAGGATGAATAGACCAGGGCTTGGCCGATTGCATGCTTCCAGTTATGAGCAACCTTCACTTCGATGACAAATTCATCTGTGAGCACATCGATCCTGCCTGCTGGGTTAGCGTACTCAGTTTTTCCGCCCAGTTTTTTCGCTAACCGCTGGGAGAATTGCAGCTCAACTTGAAGTTTTTTGCAGGAATTTTGGATTGAAGCTTTTTGAACTTCTGGCTCAGTCTTCTTGCTTTTCCGGCTGCTGGCACAAACCTTAATGGGCTCTACGCGTTGAATAGGTTGTTCATCAACAGCGAGATCGATATAGGGGTTGGAAGAGATATCTTGAAGCTCTTCTTCTGAGAGCGTCCTAGTGACACATGGAAATTTAAGAGGTTTCTCTGACTCCCATCTGAGTTTTGAAGGGCTATTAGATTGTACGCATGAGGGCACATAGTCAACTCTGCTATTCCTGGGTTCTCTTGCCGACCTAAAAGCTGGACTCTTTGATCTTTTCTTTCCCATGACATTTCAGGTTAATCATTTCCAATATTATAGCCGTTGACCTACGGTTATTTCAGTAATTTAAGAGGATATTTGTTAACCCTTTGTAAAGAATCGGCACAACAAAAACTGCCCCCGAAGAGACGGCATGAGGTGCGTGTTTGTTGGGGGGGACAAGATCTCAGCGGTTAGCCCAGAGCAACAAACGCTTCTGAGATTAATTCTGGAAATGAAATACTAAAAACGGCAGTCGATTTTGTAAGGCAGTCTCTAGTGTCGCGTTGAATCACTCAATGTAAGTGTTGAGTGTCACGGCTCATTTCACGAATCAATGCTAGAGACTGCACGAACGAAGAACAGTATCACCATATGTTTCCGCAGATGAATTCGTTAAGCAACAGCAAGCGTTTGAGATATGAAATCGCAGGCTAGCGTGGATACCTGCTCAAGTATTTCCCTCGCAGTAAAGGGAGTGTCTACTGCCCTATTCTGGATTACAGAAACTCCGCACAAATAATATAAAGCTCTTAGCACATTTTTTACTTTAAAAGCTAGGTTAGTAACGTCTAGCCCACACACGGGTTGCATCACTATCTTCAAAAATTACAAGAGTTTGATAATCAAATAAACCAAAAGGCCACCTCTGGTACAGGCGGCCTCAGTTCGTGCGTTCAATGGAGTCGAAACCATGAAACACTCAATTAACATCATAATCCCTACTATCGTTTTAGGAATAACAATGCTCGGATTAGCCGTACTTCTTCAAGGTGGACTAGTCGATATTCAGCTAAGTCCAGGAACGACGATTAAGGTTGTTGGACCTGAGAAGGTGAAGATGCCTTAGGTGCTGTAAAAGGTCCAGGTGTTGTGCTTGGACCTTTATGATTATGACCTATGCCCTTACGCGTTCTCTTGCTTACGCTTCTTGAATGCAGCTACCCCCATACCTATTAAGCCAGGGAGGGTCGCAGGGGTTGGAACTGGTGCGGGGTCGGGATCAGGATCGGGATCTGGGTCTGTCTGCAACACTGACACATTATCCAACTGAATGTCCACGTTGAATGAAACTAGTGATTCATCAGAAAATCGTAACAGTGTTGTTGCGGAGTCAGCCACAAAATTGAAAACTGAAGGAGGAAATTGAAAGCCAAAAGGCGGTTTTGGCGCACGCAGCACTTCGCTCACTAAGGAATTAGATCCAATCACTTCAACTCCCAAGAACTGATCAACGAAATTAGCGTTACCTCCATTGATACCTAGGTCAAATGATAACTCGTAGGCCTGTCCAACAATTGTCGTTAAACTTTGAGACAAGATCCCGTTATTAGGCCTATTTCCGAAACTAAAAGCTGCACTCAATGATCCATCACTGGCGGCAGGAACACTGACAAGAGTAATATTCCCTGTTTTTGTCCAGCCTGAGAAGTCACCAGTTTCAAAGCTGCCATTTCTGACAAGACTCATTGCTGATGCTGAAGAGTTATGAGGAAACCATATCCATAAAGGAGCACTGAGAATTAAGGCTGTAGGAGTAGAAACTTTCAACATCTGACTATCCAGCAAAAACATTAAAAAGAAAAACTGGATAGATGCACATATCAATAACCATCGATATATTTATTCAACTTTGCATAGCGCACAACCAGCTTTGCAGTAAGCTCACTTGGATCTCACGAAGTTAAGCAAACAGATAATTTGTGCAGAATATTTCTCTGTGTGCTGCATACTTCGTTTTCTATCCACGTATAGCTAGGACTTCTGTCCTGAATGACAAACATGAGCCTTATTAAATTGCTATATCATCCTGCGCTAGCATCCTATTCACTCTTCTCCTCAAACTCCGACAACTTCTAAGTTCATATTCCTGGGCATAGACATTGCAGCCCAGACTCAAAACTTTAGAGCGGCCTGAATCGGTCAGCACCTTGAGCACACGAGTATGACCAAGCGCATTCTCGGTAACCAAAAAGCTACAGCTAGATTCTTTGAGTAGAAACAACAATTCTGGATCATCTAACTCTGTCGCAACTCGTCTCTTTTGAATCGGCTCAACCGTTCGTTCAAGTCTCCAGCGATTACTGAGTCGTCGTTTGATGGTGGACTGACTCCAGTCTGTTGCTTTGGCTAATCCTGCAATGGAACAACCGGGTATCTGAAATCCATTTGAAACCACTACTAAGCTATTTTCCCCTGGCAATTTGTCAGAGGTCGCCATCTCCCACGGTTTCAAAACTAACTTCTTGGCTTGTCCTTTCTTCTCTTTCCTAGCTGCCCAATAGGCTTGTCGTTGTCGATACTGGGCTTCCAATGCTGTGCACAATGCTTTGGCTTCTGATCGGCCAAGGTGGTCTACGGATACATCCGCGATCGCACCCAATCCATCCACACCTAAGGTATGCTTCACGGCTTTAATGCCAGATAGGTACAGTTCTACCTGGTCACCCATCCACCGACGCCCACGAAACCATCCTCGTTCTAGCCCTTGTCTGACCCATCGCTGGACAGTCCGTACAGAGACATTCATGAGACTGGCGATGGTTGCATAGTCGAACAGGACCCAGCCACTACCCTGGGTATCCAGAGCACGCAGCAGGGTCCATAGCCTGGCGCATTCATGGCCATGGTCTAACAGACGGGTATAGATTCGGACGGTCTTAGGTGTCTGCATAGCACGCTAGCCAGCCCCACCAAAGCAGGACCGGCTAAACCTCGTATTGATGGGCTATGCCTTGATGAACTTGGGTGTTAGGGCCTTGAGCTGTCGGCGCATCTTCACGATCAGGTGGTCCTCAGCCCCCGACACTGCACACGCTTCCCAGTTCAACTCAGACACTTCCAGGCAGAAAAGAGTAAAGCGTACTAGTGCCCATAGTACAGACAGGAAAATGAGGCGAATGAGAGTCTTAGTTACTTTCGTCATCGCTCTGTTCCTCCTTCTGTAGTAACTGGTCAGCCATCACACTCGCC
>NZ_QXHD01000004.1:5669303-5690787 GCF_011009555.1 Adonisia turfae CCMR0081
CCCAGCAATGATTAATGGTGGTAGTTTTGCGGCAGTACCACTGACCTTTTGCCAACGTTCAATTTGTTTGAGAACGTCTCGTTCAATATCTGCCCAACCAAGAAAGAACCCTGTGTGAACTTTACCCTTGTAGGACGATACGGTGGTTTTGCCAGCCCGCCGAATTGTAAAGTTACGCAGTTTCATATCTAAATTGGTGGTCCAATCACGGATCTCTTGAGTACCGCGAAATACTAACACCATGCATTCGTTAGTTCGAAAGATAAAAGCCTGGGTATCACGTTTCTTAGCGTTGAAATATCGAAAGTTATTACGAATGTCGATTTTCCATAGCTCTGCGATTTTAGCCACATATCTCACATCTTCGTATACTAGCCGAGATGCTTTTGCCAAACTGAGGGCAAGCTTAGTGCTGTAATGGCTAACATCTCCTAGTTTCTCAAAATCACCTTCTTTATAGGGAGATCGCAAAATGCGATAACCAAACTTTTCAAACAGCTGTCTGACACCGTCAAAACCGTGGTCATAAATGTAGTTATAAAGCTGATCGTAAACTCTCGAATCACAGTTATGACGATAGGTCTCGTCTGCAATTAGCCTGATCCAATAGTTGAGCCAGGGTTTTACTTCCTTTACACTAAATGCCTTAGATTCAACCATGTAGCCAAAATGCTCTAGACCGTTGAGCATTTGGTTAAACCAGTCCCGCATCGATGTTTCTGCGTAATACTCTTCTATGTCAGATATCTGCTTTTCATGGTCAGATGTCGATTGATCAAGTTTTTCCTTACGATTTTTTCGCTCTTTAGAACTGCCCAAAGCTTCGTTCAAGAGCTGATTTGTTACCCTAAATGTCTTGCTTTTTGTTGCTGTTGTCTCAGGTATGTTGAGCGGATAGTCTCGATATTCCTCAAAGGCCAAAATACTTAACGCGCTGGAAATACCAGGATCATTTTCAAACTCCCGTGTGGCTCGCCGTAGAAAATCAATGCGTTGCCATTGGTGGTACTTACTATAACTACGGACGCCATAGGCCAAGGCGATGGCACTAAGGCCTACTGCGGCGGCAAATGCCCCCTGAATCCGTAAAAACCATTGCCGTTGAGTGGCTTCAATGGTTTCAAGGCTATCGCCATTTGGGGTTTGCGGTGTCTGAGCTTCATGGTCAAGCAGTGGCGAAATGCTGTCTTCAACCTGATTGATGGCAATGTTGCTTTCTGCCTTAGGTTCTGGAGTTGCTGGAGCGGCTCCCATCAACAGTACACTACCCATAAGTGCTGCTGTTCTGACTGAAAGAATACTCACTGAAAAACGCACCATAGTCTACTAATGAACCAAATTGCTTCGATGCTACCGAAGCCTGAACTCGTTTGTTGTAAAGGATAATGAAAATTGATGTATCTGATACCTGGCCGCAGGATACTGGGGGTGCGATCGCAATTCAAAACCGTCTGCGCAGCCAGGTAATCACCACCGACCAATTTGCAGCAATCACCACTGTGGCAGGCATTGATGCAGGCTTTGAGCAGGATGGCACCATCACCCGTGCTGCGGTTGTGGTTTTACAGCTGCCGGAACTAACACTGCTAGAACAGGCAATCGCCTATCGCCCCACGACATTTCCCTATGTGCCTAGCCTGCTATCGTTTCGCGAAATGCCGACGGTATTAGATGCCCTCAAGCAGCTAACCCTGGAGCCCGATTTAATCCTCTGTGATGGTGCAGGCATTGCGCATCCCCGCCGATTAGGCATTGCCAGCCATCTGGGGGTGCTGATGGATAAACCCACCATTGGTGTCGCCAAATCTCGTTTGCTAGGTACCCATGGAGAGTTACCTGCTGACAAAGGAGCCTGGGTGCCGCTAATGGATCGTGGTGAGCGGATTGGGGCTGTGCTGAGAAGCCGCACCGGGACTAAGCCGCTGTTTGTTTCCGCAGGACACCGCATTAGCTTGGAAACTGCCGTTGACTATGTGTTGCAATGTACGCCTAAGTATCGTTTGCCAGAAACCACACGGTTGGCCGATCGGTTAGCATCAAATCGAGGCCCCATGCCCTCAGTTGGCACCTCTGCAACGGATGGCACAGAGCAAATGGAATTATTTTGAGAAGGTCTTGAAATTGGATTTGCGCCCCCGTGTAGAGGCGTTCCCTGGAACGCCTCTACACGGGGGCATTTTGCAAGGCTAAATATGTTGAACCTTATCCTCTACAGGAAAACGTACCTTGGGTAAATGGGCATATTTATCCTCGTCCAAACGGTATCCGGCAGCGCACACCACCACCGAGCGATAGCCCATCTCTGGCAACCCCAGAATTTCGTCGTACTGATCCGGCATAAATCCTTCAATGGGGCAGGTGTCGATACCCAGTAGGGCTGCACTGACCATCAGCTGCCCCAGGGCAATATACACCTGACGGGTGGACCAGCTATCAACATCGGGTATCCCCTTCATAAAGCCCTTGACCACATTACTGAAGCCTTGAAGGGACTCCAGGTCCACACCCCGGACTTCTGATATACGAGCCATCGAGCGATCTACATCTGTTTCGTCTAGCCCAGTTTTGATGGCGAGCACCACCAGATGAGACGCATCCAGGACCTGAGACTGCTTCCAGGTAAATTCCAGTAGCTTTTGTCGAATGGCTACGTCATCCACCACAAAGAATTTCCAGGGTTCTAGACCAAATGAGGAGGGGGCTAAAACTAAACTTTGCTCCAGGGCTGACCAGGTCTCTGCTGGAATTTTTTTACTTGCATCAAACATCTTGGTGGCATAACGCCAGTTAAGGGCTTCGAGGACAGATTCACTTGAAAAATTTCGGGCAGCCATGAAAAATACCGGTTCAACATGGCTTTTATAGCAGTTATGGGGGGATTTCAACACACAACTAAGATACTCAACCAGAATTAACGCTATGGGCATGCTGATGAGATACCGAACGCTATCAGTCAGGATTGCGTTCGGTATCGAAGGGCATCCACAAGGGAATGCCCCTACAGGGTTGTCCATTTTTAATTGGATTGAATGAATTCGGATTTGGTATCAGTTGCTCCTAATGGCCATAGCAGTTGTATGGCAGAGTTTGTTCTATGGTTGTTTCTTTATGGGATTGCGATCGCGTTTGCAACGCTTAGGATCTTTTAGAATGTCTTAAATTTTTGAGTGCCGCTAACGCAAACTGCTCTTCAGCTTCCCCTTGCAGTAGGTGAACCATGAATTTTCCCAGTTCGGTTTTAGGACTAATACCTGTTTCCTTTTCAAAAATAACGGCTAAATTCTTCACAGCCTCTGCTCTGCTGAAACAATAGTGCATTTCCTTGTCAAGCGTATCCTTGCTAGTCTGTAGCTTCTCATTGAGTTGGCTTTGGATGGATGCTTGCAGCTGAGCCCATTCCTGGGTCTGTTTAGTTGGATGACCTAAGACATGCATGCTCCACTCGTGCTCAATTTCACAGAGCCAAAAATTTAGGGGGGCATGATAAGTGGCTTTTACAAGAATCCGCAGTAATGTATGTCGATCTTTAGCCTGAGTTAGTGGCGATGTCCATAACAATTGGCAATACTTAGTGGCGTCTGATGGAATCTCAACAGATTCTATGGGGGTTTCTATCTTAGAGGGCTTATTGCGGTGGTTACGAAATTGAGTCCAGCCCTTATGCACAAGACGGCGAATCTCTTCAATTGAGAAATCCATGCCCTGAAGCTCATAGATTTGTTGAATTTGAGCTTCAGTAAAACCGCTAATGTATTTGAGTCTTAGCGCTGTGAACTGTGGCGAAAAGCTGGCTGTAGAGAGATGATTCATCGCTCTACCGATTTTTGCTAAGCAGTCACGGGCACGGCTATCTGGTAATGAATCTTTTGCAAGAGAGGGTCCGTCTGTGTGTAACTGCCATTCATTTTCTAAATTAGCCTGGTTTAGCAAAAGACAATAATTGATCAAACGGCTCAAGGCGCTGAGGCTATTAACATAGCGATCAGGACGAATATAACAGTGTTGAAAAACCACCGACATAGACGCTATTAGATCCTTAACCATCAACGCCTGCAGTGGCTGAGTCCGTAAGCTATCGATTTTTTGATAAATAGCGTAATTGAAGGCGAATAATGAATGTAAAACATCACTACGGGGAGAAAATAATCCCTGTAATCTTCGATATATCAATATGTCAGACAGGGTAGAAGAAATACTTTGAGTAGAGGGTTTTATGATCTCCAGTTCTTCTTTGCCAATTCGCTCTAAAAGATCGCTTCTTGAGGAATACCCAAGTTTTGTAGCTAACTTTTCTAAACGTTCCCAAGCATTGTCAGAGAGAGAAATATTACGGCGTTTGCGTCGCTGACTTTCATCGGTCAAGGTTGGTGGACGACCACGCTTGGGTTTGGAGATAGGGACAGGTGATACGCTCTCGGGTGAGTTAAAGGATTCAGCATCAGGTTTTGCTGACAAGGGCATGTGCTTTTACCTTGAATCTGCAGCTAAGCACCTATTGAATTAGGTTACGTAATAAACAGGTATAACATTAATCTATACAAATAATGTGGTCAGACTGGCCCTTGTATTAATCATTCATGACTATTTATCACGGCTAACCAAAGCCGACTGCTTTAAAGTTACGTAATTAAATAGGTATATTGCTATCAGTGAATGGCTCCATAGGACTTCATTCTCAATTATTTGATGTTTAGAGACTATTTAAAGCTGAATTATATTTACACGTAGGTAATTTGGAAGTGACCTTATTTGTAAGGATTGCTCACACTTCTAATGCACAAATGAGTAGAAAAACCTATAAAGAGTAGTATTACTTATATGAAACCATGATAAATTTAATTGCGTAACTTACGTAGCCTAATTATGCTTGCCTGCCAGTTAAGTATTTGTGTTTGGTGAAAGGCAAGTTTCAGGATATAGAAAGGTGGTTTTCTTGAATGTCTGTTTTAGCGATCGCATGCCAGTTTTTCGCTTGGCTGTGATGCTTTTGAAGCATCGTTTGAGAATGGTGGAGAGTTTCTGTAGATGTTGCTTTTGAATAGTCTTTGGTTATTGGGCCGATGGATCGAAAACAGCTGGAATGTATGGCGGTTAGTGAAGTTGTTGTTGAATTACTAAATGGATCACGATTAGTGATGCCAGAAGGCGTCGCTATCATCTTTATTCACTGGCTTAAATGTTTGACTGCTAATGGTTTTAGCGATGTGACTATCACCAGTAAAAAGCAGAAACATGAAATTGTGATGCAACTGGGCGCAGGAAGTGTTATCCAAACTAAGGTTCCCTTTCATCAAGCTGAAGATATCCGAAAGCGCCTAGCGAGCTGATCTTGTAAGGGTTCCTGATTTCTGTTGGAGGTGAGTAAGTTAGCTTAGACAGTAACAATAAATATGGTTGTTGATTGCAGAGAATGCAACAGGCCGGGCTCTGATGACTATGAGCTCGGCCTGTCCTTTAAGTAAAGGCTTTTAGAATATAGTTTGGAGATGATCTCAATGAGCTTTAAAAAAGAGTATCGTCAACTACCTACAGAAGGAATAGTGGTTGAGATTGTTCGTAAAAGTGAAGAGTGGCGTGTTCAGGTATATGGTGTGTATTGGTTTGCCAAGGCAAACAGGCATCTAGACTTTAATCCAGGAGATATTGTTCGAGTTGTTGGCCGTAGAGGGAATAAACTGATTATTGACAAGCAAAAATGTGAATCACTTTACACTATTGACGATCACTGACACAGCAAGTGTAATATGGGTTCCAATAATTACTCAAAGTCAGACGCCAGAAACCAGTAAGGTTCTGCATTCTGGCGTCTGACTTGTGGCATCTGACTCGTGGCATCTATAGCGCTTTGCTCTTCATCGTTCGCCCTTAGCGTTCTCGAAGAGTAGAGTAGTCTACCCTTGGGAAAAAAGTCCCGTTTTGAGTTGATACCCGTGATTAGAGCTATGAATCACCCAATAAACATCCGATTATGCTGTCGGTCATAGTGCAATTCGCCACAGGTGATCATGTTGTGTAAACTGCTACCTAATGAAGGCATAATTTCACAAATGGGGGAATGTAGCTGCTGAGAACATTCCTGGGCTAGTTCATAAAGACCATAAGAATGTGCTTTGAGTAATTTAGGTACTAACTGGCTAATGTTCGACACTAGACTTTTATCAGAGGTGAATTTCATGAGCACATATACCTAACGCTTCCCCTTAATTACGCCATAGGAATCGTTAATCTAGTGTGAGCTTGTACAGTCTGTTGAGAAAACTTCAAGATCCCACACCAGATGTTATTTTTCTTTGAATTTCCCTCAGAGACAAATTTGTTTTGAGGATCTGATACCCAATCCGAATAAAGAAAAAACAGCCCTTGACAAGATTGTCAGAGACTGTTTGATGTGTTGTATTAACGTTGTGTTCGGTCTCAAATAAGAAGCCCTCTATGGACGCTAAGGCTCACAGAGGACTTCGGTTTAGATATAAAGTTTAGGCGATAAGGCCATATGTTTGTATAGACATATGGTCAGAGATAGAGCGTTATGCAATAAATCGTTTCATCTATGAATCCACCCTATGACAGCATGAACCATGCGACACATGTGAGCGGTGAACCCCACTGACCCTTGATATAATCGTCAATTTTCCTTGGATTGTGCTGGGGATCACAGCCAGATAAGAGCGTTGCCTCTGTGATTCATGCATAAATTGCATGAATCTAATCATGACCTATCCCTACCTGCCATAATCGGAATGTCATCCAGCCCCCACGGTTATGAAACTAGTGCTCAAAGCACTCATTCGCAGCTATCAGATTTTAATTTCCCCCCTGTTGCCCGCGACCTGCCGCTATACACCTAGCTGTTCAAGCTATGCCCTGGTTGCTATCGAGCGCTTTGGCCCGTTGCGTGGTAGTTGGATGGCTATTAAACGCATTGCCCGCTGCAATCCTTGGCATGAAGGGGGCTACGATCCGGTCCCTCCGATGCCGATGGTGGGCAAAACTGACCTCAGCGATTTAGTGCTCTCTAACGAAGTGTCCGCCGAAGTGTCGGCTACCCCCCTGGATGACGATCAAGAGACATCCACACCCAGTCAAAACCAATAGTTTCTACCAACTCAGCTCTAGACCAGGTAGAGCCTTTCTAACCCAGCCCCAGCCCCAGCCCCAGCCCCAGCCCCAGTATGAAACGAGTCAATCTCAATGAGTTAAAAGACCAGGGAGTTTCCCACAATACCGCCATTCGTAAAAAAGTCATGCTGCAGCCAGGGGATATTCCTCATCTGACTAACTTTTCCCAGGCGACATTTGCTCCGGGGCAGGTGGCTAGCGCCCATGCCCACTCGGATATGTATGAGGTGTTTTTTGTGTCAGCGGGTAGTGGCACAATGGCTGTGAATGGCATGGACCAAGCCCTGTTGCCAGGGGTGTGCATTCTGGTGGAGCCGGGCGATGTTCATGAGGTGACGAATACGGGGGCAGAGCCCCTGGTGCTGACTTATTTTGGGATCACATAATGCCCTATGATGTGCCGCCGCCGCCGTTGGATAATCCTGTTTACCTAAACCATCGGCGTTGGATGCTGCGGGCATTGGCACTGGCAGAAGTGGCCGGGGAGGCAGGCGAAGTGCCGGTGGGTGCTGTGCTGGTGGGTCCTAATGATGACGTCATTGCTGAAGCCGTTAACCGTCGAGAGCGGGATCAT
Source organism: Adonisia turfae CCMR0081 (assembly GCF_011009555.1). GTDB lineage: Bacteria > Cyanobacteriota > Cyanobacteriia > Phormidesmidales > Phormidesmidaceae > Leptothoe > Leptothoe turfae. The sequence continues at coordinate 5,676,997 of NZ_QXHD01000004.1, forward strand.
GACCCCACCGCCCATGCCGAAATTTTAGTGCTGCGTCAGGCGGGACAATCGTTACAGAATTGGCATCTCAATGACTGTCGTTTATACGTCACGTTAGAACCCTGTCCGATGTGTGCTGGTGCAATTGTGAATGCGCGGTTGGGTTTACTAGTGTATGGCGCAGACGACCCCAAAACCGGGGCCGTACGCTCTGTTATCAATGTGCCAGATGGACCAGCGTCTAATCATCGATTAGCCGTACAGGGGGGAATTCTCGCATCTTCCTGCCAGCAGCAGTTAAAAAACTGGTTTCGGCAGAGACGGCGGTAAAACTGTCCTGTCCACTGACAGAGCTAACCTAAAGATAGGTATATGGTATGTATACAAATGTGGAGTTGAGTATCGTCGGGCACATGGCTCACAATACCTATATCCCCTTTGGGTGTTTTCTTCATTGTCCTGAGTATCGCTAATGGCCTTTAGTCCACAATTTTTGCTTCCCAGACAGCCAGCACCCCAATCACGGACTATCCTCTGTCAATCGAAGCTATCCCCCTGGCTTACTCCGTTAGCCTACAAAATTGGTGAGAAGGTTCTTCTGCCGAACTTTTTTAAGACTATTCGCATCACTGGTCAGGAAAATATCCCCACCAGCGGTCCGGTTGTGTATGCGCCGACCCATCGTTCCCGGTGGGATCCTTTGTTGATAGGGTTGGTGGGCCATCAGTCAACGGGGCGTTACTTGCGGTTTATGGTGACGGCAGATGAATGCTTGGGTCTACAGGGCTGGGCTATTAAGCAACTGGGTGGGTTTCCGGTGAATGTGAGGAGACCTGCGATCGCAACTCTACGCCATGGCATGCAGCTCCTGAAAAACCAAGAAACCCTGGTTATTTTTCCAGAGGGTAATATTTTTCGGGAAGAGCAGGTCCAGCGTCTTAAGCCTGGCCTAGCCAGATTAGCCCTACAGGCTGAGCAGTCTACACCCAATCTGGGGGTTAAGGTTTTACCCATTTCTCTAGCCTACGACAGCCTTCATCCCAGCTTTGGTAGCAGTACCGAGATCCGCATTGGTCAGCCATTAACTGTTAGCAACTACCTGCACACAGGGTCAGCTAAGCGACAGGCAACCCTCCTGACAGCAGACCTAAAGCAATCGTTAGAAGCGTTATCTCGATGTGAGCAACCGTTAGCATTGGCGGCGTAATCGCCCCTGAAAAATTTACGGCTCTCAGCGGCTACAAACGGCCTCAATTATCTGTTGTTGCATGGCAGCCAGTTCTGCCGAGGGCGTGTTGACGTTAAATAACGCTTGAATAGCATCTAAACGCAGTCCCTGGTCAACAAAATAGTCAGCGTGCTGGATGGCCACCCAATCTTCAGTGGGGCTCCAATCTTCAGTGAGTAAATCAGGATCTTTGGGAATGGTATTTAATGCCAGCTCGTTACTAATCTGTTGACGGAAATCTTCAGGTAACAGGCGAAAATCGGGAAACTTGGCTGGATTCTCGGCACCAGCATCTAAATAAACCTCTAACCGATAAATGGTATCAGATTGTAGTGGCTCACCACCGTACATCACATGACTGGTGGTCGATGCAGGAATATACTCCCAGAAGACTTCATTCGTGGCCTCATCCCGTAGAGCTAGCTTTTTAATGCTGCCGGGTTTGAAAACAATCACAGGCTGCTCGTGCCAAATTGCCGGCGTCCCTTCACCCGCCGTAGCCGGTGCGATAATGCACAGGTCGCCACGGGAAATTAGCGGTGGATCTTCATCGTCATTATCCAACAGACGTCTGACGATACTGTTTAACTGTGAGGCTGCCTGTGCCTCAGCAGTGGGCACCGTGGTAGGCACGATTGATGCCAATAGAACCCCTAAGGATGAACATAGTAATTTGGTATATACAGATGCTCTAATCATTGTTATTTCCTCTTGAATTGTGCAAGTTTTTGTCAGGAAAATTGTGTTTTAGAGTTTCTCTAGCATTGAACTATTGCTGTTTAGGACGAATGCGTTGAAAACCTGGCAAATGGTAAAGCCAGACTGTTGCCGTTGGTAATAACCATGGCATCAGAACAGATGCTGTAATATGCATTTGCAAACCAACTAAACCAGAGGCGGCGCTAAGGAGAATAATGCTGAGCCAGCGCTGTCGCTGCGATAGGTCATGTCGCCTCGCGACAATGGCTGAGCCCGCACCCAGAAAAGACGCCACACCCACCATCCACAGGGTGGGAATGGGAACAACCTGATGACGTTCTAAGAAATGATGTATGGCATAGGCATGGGCTTCAGTGCCTGTAAATCGTCCGGGTGGATAGGTCGATTGTGCAGGATAACGTTGGTGATGCCAGTAAACGACCGCAGGGGGTGGTTCTGTGTAATCTTTGGTATCTCCTAATCCAGCACCACCATAACCACCGGCCCCAATTAAAACAATCTGATTTTTCCAGGTCAGTGATGCAGATGGCTCCAATAGCTCAGACGATGAAATGGCTTGGTAAACCTGGTCGGCTGGGATAGAGAAATCTAAAATTGGCTGTAACCAACGCTGTTTAAGTAGTCGTGATAGAGCAGAGAGATGTTGCTGAGAGAGATTCTGTAATAGTGGATTGTTAGTTGGGCGAGAACTGACGTTAAGAAGTTGTGTCCTTAGATCTGTTGTACTTGAGATCGAGGGCGACAATGAACTGCCGCCTGCCTGTGCCAGGGCGGCTAAATAAGCAAATGGGCAGCGGGTTTGGCAGTCGGTGAGGGGGGGCCTCAGGTAGTGCCACGGGGCGTTGGCATATCCCTGCATGCTCCAGGCCAGATCGGTGACGCCTGACCGGGGACCAATTTCTTCCCCTCGGCTCAGAACCGAGCCTAGCACCAGCCAGATGCCTTGTTCGGCAGCATTTTGCAAGGATTGTCTTAAGATAGGCTCGTTTTCGTCCTGGCGTCGATCAAACAGATAATCAATGCCAATGACCGAACTTTGACCGGATGAAAGAATATCAATCAGTTGAGCAATATAGCGCCAATTCATCTGATATGGGGTAAAACCATCAATTTCCGAGACAGCTTTGTCGTCGATTTGCACCAGTAGTATGGGAGGAGTAGATGATGTGGGAATCTGTTGGGTGACCTGGCGATAAACTGACTGACTGTAGAGACGCTGGGATAGGAGCCAATCTCGTATGGAGGGTGTGATGGAAAGAAGTGCGATCGCACCCAACACCACACCCTGTCGCACACTGGGTAGCCAAGGGTCTAACCGTGCTTTCCAACCAAGCGGTTGTAGTTGAAAGAATGCTGCCCCACGATGACTAAATAAAGAGGGAATTAGGTGTGCCGATGGATAGGTTAACGTACTTTCTGAGCGAAGCGATTGGCTAGCTTTCTGTAAGGCTCTGTGGACATCGTCAAATTGAACTAACCGTCGTAGAAACTGGTTTAAAAAGGCCTGAGCTACCTGATTATGTATCGGTTCTCGCATTACCACAACCTGGTTTAAACCTAAATCCACCAGGGTGTCGGCAATATCAAGACCTTTACAAGAGTTAAACAGGGCAAACTGTAAGCCATTTTGTTGGGCCTGTTTTAAGTAGGGACCCAGCTCGCGCATCGAGATATTGGCATTGGGGGCAATGGCAATTTCACCCCCAACGCTATCGGCTTCATTACTGTGGCCAAAAAAGAACAACATGTCCCAGCCGTTAGAATCGCTGATCTCACGACAAATCGCCTGGCCCAGATCTGCTACATTCATCCCCGGTCGCCAGCCCACCTGATGGATTTCGGCCAACGTACTCAACGTCTCGATAGCTTGTAAATCTCCAGAGAGATCGAGACCAGTTTCGTCACCAATGATCACCAATACTCGGGCTTTACGTCGATGTTTTTTGGGGGGTGTTGCTGCTGTGCGGATGTTGGCCGGTAAGCGGGCAATACAAATAGACTGATGCTGACTAAACTCAGCACTGACCTCCCAACTCTCCCAAGGCAGCCGAGAAAGATGTATGGGATTACAGGTGATAAATAGAGTAATGGTTTCAGGGCTGGTTGGATCGATTGTGGCCGCTTTACCCAACTGACGACGAATGGGAAACAGCGGTTCACTGCGGAGCCAACGATGAAATTCCGAAAGAAATTTGGCTTCTGCCTGCACCAACTGGCTATGCCAATCAGTGCGCTTAGAAGAGATTTGGCCAGTAACCCCGGCTCGCCCTCGCATAGGTTGCTCATTATTACCAAAGGCTGACTGGTAATAGCCTAAATAAGCCCGTTGCCAACGCTGGTAGAGTACCGTCAGCTGTTCTGGATAAGGCAGTTGTGCCATGAGCTGTTGCCCCTGTCCCCAAGTCAGCTCAAAGAAGCAGGTCTGGCTTATTTGATTAACGGCTAGGCGATAGGTTTGGGCCATTACGTTCCGGATTGACTAAATCGCAGTATTGCCAATTGTTTGAAAGTTATTCAAGTCGTGAATAAGTTCTAAGTAACCAGAAATATGATGATTTGACACAGTCAATAAATAGACTTATCTGTATTTTCACTGTTTAGATAATAATAAGTATACATAGCTCTATGGATTGAGAAATAAGCGTGAAAACCACTGATGTAGGTGAATGTTCATGTTTATGAACATTTTTATCTATTGGAATATTTATTACTTCTTAATACCTAGCCCCTGTCCTGCTCAAAACTCCTTTTTTGGTTGTAGAGATGATGCATGTCTCCGTCTATCTCAAGTGTTTTCTGGCTAGTGTGGTGTGGTTAGTGTCGACTGTAGTATCCCCTGTGGTGATAGCCCAGGGGGTAGAACCGTTGCCCCCTGAGCCTGTGACTCCACTGCCTGAACCGGAGCCATTGCCTGCCCCAGAGGATTTGTTGCCTCAACCATCGGTGCCATCAGATTTGCCTGAACAGGGGATAGCTGTGCCAGGTACCTTTGTGGTCAGTGCTTTTCGAGTGGTGGGTAGTACTGTCTTTAGTGAGTCGGAGCTAGGGGCGGTAACGGCTGACTATGTCGATCGACCCATTACGTTTTCTGAGCTATTTGAGGCGCGCGCAGCGATTACGCAACTCTATGTCGATGCCGGGTATATCTCTTCAGGGGCATTTATTCCATCCGACCAATTGATTGGGGATGGTGTGGTCACGATTCAGGTAGTGGAAGGTGGTTTAGAAGATATTCAGATTACTGGCCTCAAGCATTTGGACCCTGGCTATATTAGTTCTCGCATTGAGGTGAGAAATGACGCTCCACTAAATGTCAATCGTTTAGTGGAATCGTTACAGTTGTTACAGATTAATCCACTGATTGAGAATTTGTCGGCGGAGCTAGCCGCTGGCACCCAAACTGGCAGTAGTATTCTTAACCTGCAAGTGAAGGAAGCGCCGAGATGGGGCGGCACGATCTCTTTAGATAATTTTCGCTCAACAAGTGTGGGGAGTTTTCAGCGGCGGGCGACTCTCTCCAATATCAACCTGCTGGGTAAAGGGGATAGTTTTGTAGCGAGCTATGGCTACACCAATGGCAGTGATACCTGGGATTTGGGATACACCATCCCCCTGGGGCCTCACAACACGTCGTTGGCCATTGACTACAGCACGACCGACAGTCGCATCATACAAGATGCATTTGAGGTGCTAGATATTGAGTCGGACTCGACGAATTTAGCATTGAGCCTGCGCCAGCCAGTGATTGCAACCCCTACCGAAGAACTGGCTCTGGAATTGGCGTTTGACTACAGACGCTCCGAGAGTACGTTCCAGTTTGGGGATATTCGGTTGCCATTGCAAACGAGTGGCAGTGACGATGGAGTTACCCGTATATCGGCGATTCGGTTTAATCAGGAATGGACGCAGCGCAGTGCACGGGAAGTGTTGGCACTGCGATCGCAATTTAGTTTGGGTACTGACTGGTTCGATGCCACCCGTAATTCTGGCGATCGCCCCGATGGTCAATTTTTGAGCTGGCAAGGGCAGGCCCAGTGGGTGAAAGCGTTTGATAACGATCAGCTCTTTCTCGCCAGGCTGACGGGGCAGCTATCTGACGGGCCGTTGCTGTCGCTAGAACAGTTTCGTTTAGGGGGGCAGGGCAGTGTGCGGGGTTATCGTCAGGACCAGGCCACCACTGACAATGGGGTGTTTGCCTCAGTGGAAATGCGTTTCCCACTGTTTGAGGTGCCTAGTATTGATAGCGCCATGCAGATCGCCCCGTTTATTGACTATGGCGTCGGTTGGAACAACGGCGAACAGGTGGATCCCGATCCCAATAACCTGCTGAGTATGGGCACGGGGTTGCTATGGCAAACGGGCGATCGCATCAGTGCTCGTCTAGATTTTGGCATGCCTCTGATTGATCCAGGAGAAGAAGGAAACTCCTTTCAAGAGAGTGGTTTTTTGTTTAGCATCACAGGTCGCCTTTTTTAAGGGGCAGTCTCGTAAATTTACTGAAACTTTATTTCCCCACCAAATCGAGAAATGCTACCATTCTGCCTAAATTATCTGGACACAAAATACGCGCGCATCTCAGGCGCATCTGGTTTATCTAAGTTGAGTTTTGTCGGTTTCCGTAGGTCTGTCATGGCTGGGAGGTTTTGCGTGGAAAATATGCGATCGCAATGGTATTTTGCTACTAAACTAGCTGCTGTAGCTTTATTGGGTGGTTTACTCACACCGACGACAGCTAACGCCCAAATTGTGCCCGACAATACCCTCGGCAACGAAGCCAGTGTTGTCACTCCCGATACGCTTATTCGGGGAGAAAACGGAGACTTGATTGAAGGGGGAGCCGCCCGAGGTGACGATCTCTTCCACAGCTTTGAAGACTTTAATGTCAATGATCTCCAGCGGGTGTACTTTGCTAATCCAGAGGGGATTGACTCTATTTTTAGTCGGGTCACTGGCAACAGTATTTCGGAGATTTTAGGCACCCTGGGTGTGGATGGTGATGCCGATCTATTTTTCCTCAATCCCAACGGCATTGTTTTTGGCGAAGATGCGCAGTTAGACATTAGCGGATCATTTTTTGCCACCACTGCCGACGGTTTTGAATGGGGTGAAGGGCTAGTGTACAGCGCCACTAATCCCACTGCGCCACCTTTGTTGGCCGTAACGCTGACGCCAGGGCTACAAATCAGTGCCGCACAGCGGGCCATTGAAAATCGCGGCAGTCTTTCAGTGGGTCAAGACTTAACGTTAGCTACAGGAGATTTGACCCTGACCGGTGCACTATTGGCTGGAGAAAATCTGAGGTTATTAGCGACCGACACGCTGGAGATACGGGATAGCCAGACTCAGTCTTTTATTGCATCCGCTGATGATACATTGTTACTACAAGGCGATAGCTTAGTAGATATTTTTGCCCTTGCGCACCCCGATAGTGGACTGTTTTCAGGGGCAGATATGATACTACGCTCAGATAATACGGTCATTGGAGATACCCATTATTTTTCCGGTGGTTCATTCAGAATTGAACGACTAGATGGGACTGTGGGTGATCTAACGAGCCCTAACGATCCCGTGATTCTGGCTGTGGGTGATATTGCTATTGGTGACTATCAAGACGGCGCATCTTTACATGTTTTAGCCGGTGGCAGTGTGATTTTGGGGAATGTGGTCATCAATCAACCCGGCTCCGTTGATGACACCATTGGTCCTAACAGTACTAATCCTCTTTTTCGAGCTCTGTCCAACATCACGTTGAGCAATGGCAATACAATTGTTATCGATGGATCAGCAAAACCGACCCTAGATGTTCGGGCTGGAATTGATTGGAGTCAAGTGCCAGGGTTCCCAGGAGGGTCTGTCGAGACTCCACCGGGTTCTATTGGTCCCACATTAAATCCCACACCCAATGGCAGTCTGATTTTAATTGGCAATGTGGATGCCAGCCGAGAGAATGCAGCTGTCTTTGAAAATTCTAGTGTCTTTATTACCAATCAATTCAATCGTAACGATGCCCTACCTAGGGACGCTGTCACAAGTAGTATCTCCATCGGTAATATTGATACATCTACTAGCCAAAATCAAACGACCGAAATTGTTCAGGCTGGTGATGTTGCTATTGATGCCTTTGGCAATGTTAGTACCCGCAACATAAATGCATTTGTTGCTGAAGGTAGCGAAGGCATTGCAGGGGCGATCTCTATTCGTAGTGGAACTGGTTCGATCGATACAACGGCCAATGGAGATCCGAACGAAGGAACACTTTTGAGCTCAGCTGGGCGAGGATTTGCTAACTTTATCAGTTTAGAAGCGGCTGGTGATATTGATGTAGGTAACTTGCAAACGTTCACTAATGGCCTATTTGAAAATGGCACATTTAGGGGAATTCCTGTCGTAGATATTCTCAATGACCCTTCATCTGATATTCCCTCAGGGCTGGCTGGCAGTATTGCCGTACAGAGTGGCGGTAGAGTACGGATAGGGGATAATAATGCCATTAACACCCGTGGCATTGATGGTGCAGATGGTGGTAGCGTCAGCATCCGTAGCAATGAGATTCTATTAGATAATGGATTGATTATTTCAGATACGTCTCCATTTCCTCAAGAAAATAACAATATCGGCGCATTGGGGACATCGCAGGCAGGTAATATCTTGTTGGAAACGCAGGCCCTCAGGCTAATTAATGGCGCAGAAGTTTTGACCCGTTCTTTCAATGGTGGTACTGCGGGTGATGTTGTAGTCCGTCCCATTAATCCTAACCAACCATCGTTTGTGTTTATTGATGGTACTGTTGACATTGAAACAGACCCCACTACGGGAGCCTTCGTGAATGGAGGATTTTCGAGTGGATTGTTTTCAACAGCAGAAGAAACCTCCAGGGCAACTGAACGGGGGGAAGTTAGAATAACCACTGATGTTTTAACCATTCAAAATGGTGGCGTGATTAATGCCCGTACCCGCAGTGACAATGGTGCACCTGGCAGTAATGTATTGATTGATGTCAACAACTTGAACCTGTTGCGTGGTGGTCAAGTCCTTGCCGTAACCTTTGGTAATGGTGCTGCGGGGGATATTGATGTTGATGCTAACAATAGGGTCAATATTTCTGGTTTTGACAGGACCTTTAATCAACGGCAGGCGGACATGTTTAGGGCTCAATTTATCCGAGCTGCCGCTGCTGGCTTAGGGGCTGAAGAAGCCTATCGCGAGGCCCAGGATGCTACGGACTTTACCATTGACCCAGTGGCCGCATCCAGTGGCATATATGCTAATAACCGCCTAAATTTTGGTGTTCAGGCAGTGGGTAATGCCATTGTTCTTGAACCTACCACCCTGGGTCCTGGTTTACCAGGGGATGTGAATATCACAGCTCCGAATATTACCCTGGCTGATAGTGGACAGATTTCAACCAGTACTGCCCGCTCAGCCCGTAGCGGTGATGTCAACTTAACAACTCAAGTATTGCAACTGATAGACGGTGGGCGTGTGGCCGCCCAGACCTTTGGTCGTGGCATTGGCGGCAATATCCGAGTGAGGCCACTAAATGTGAATCAACCGTCTCGCATCATAGTGGATGGCGTAGCACCGGTTCAAACTGAAAATTTTACGGTGAATGGTGCGACTTTTGTACGACCCTTTGGTGGTTCTTCCAGTGGGCTAGTGGCATCAACAGAAGATCAAGATATCTTCTACCTAGAAAATCCGTTTGTGCAAATAGGAAATAATCTGCTATCTGAAATTGATGGCATTAACTCCACAACAGGTGACGGTCGGAGCATTCTGATTGAAGACATCGATACTGTTGAAATTCTCAATGGAGGCGTTTTAACGGCTCGCTCCCGCAGTCGTGCTGATGGTGGGGATATTGTCATTCGTGGAGCAGAAACCGTAAGTCTAAGAGACGGAGGGCAGATTATTGTTGGTGCTTTAGATTATCGTCGAGGTGGTGCTGGGGATCTGATAATTGATGCCACTTCTGATGTTGAAATTGTTGGTCAGGACGAAGATTTTCTCTCCCGTAGAACAGAGTTTGAAAGCAGCTATCAAGCGTACCTTGAGGCTTTATTTAGCAACACTTTTTTGATCACGGGACAAACTGGAAATGCCACCCTGATTGCTCAACAAAGAGCACCGATTGCAGCAGCATTTAATGCAGACCCCATCAGGGCAAATAGTGCCCTAATTGCTCAGGCAGGTATCAACAGTAGGGAGAGTGGTGATATTCGATTAACAACGGATGGGTCTTTACGCTTAAGAGATTCTGGGCAGATTGCTTCAGATACCTTTGGCCTCGGAGCTGCTGGTGATATTTTGCTAAATATTTCTGGTGATGTAGAGCTTTCTGAATTAAGTCGAATTTCTAGTCAAGTGCAGTCTAGGGGAGGAACAGAGGCATTTTTACTGATAAACGGAGATGAAGCTCAACGTCCTGTGCCGCTTACTGAGCAAAATCAAATTGTTATTAATAACGCTCGTAATATATCTCTTCAATCTGGCAGTGTGATTGCAGCAGGTACCTTTGGTCGAGGGGATGTCGGCACAATTCAGATCGCGACCACGGACAGTGTCGAACTAGATGGTGGCAGCACCATTCGAGGTAGTGTAGAAACCGGTGGGATTGGAGATGGTGGTGATATTAATGTGAATAGTCGCCGCCTTAGTTTAACTAATGGTGGTCAAATTCAATCGGGTGTTTTTAGGGAGCAAGAAATTAATGGGGTGTTGACCCCTGGTGGGCGAGGTGAGGGGGGAAGCATTAATATCAATGCTACAGATGTCACTATTGATGGCTTTGGTGAAAATCGTAGTGGATTGTTTGTAAGTACAGAACGTGGTGCTGTCGGTTCTGCTGGTACGATTCGAATCGGATCTACGGAAAACCCAACTGAAAATCTGAGGGTCACCAACTTTGGGATTATTAATGCAGCTACTAGTAATGGCAGCGACGCGGGAGGTATAGAACTAAATGTTGGTACACTTCGATTAGAAAACAGTGGACTTGTATCAGTCGATGGTACTCCTCTTGGTTCAGCAACTAATAGCCCTGGAAATCCAGGCAACATCGATATCTTTGCCGATAATGTTGGTTTATTTCAAGGTGGAAAGATTCAGGCGACAACGGCATCTATTGAAGACAGCGGTAATATTAACTTAACCATTGAAGGAGCTTTGGTGTTAGATGGTACCCAAACTTCTAGTAATCCGTCGGGTAGCTGTCTCACCTGTAACCTAATTTCTACTGAAGCCTTTGGTATCGGGGCTACAGGAGGCAATATTAGGATTCTTACCAATTCAGTGGCGGGTAATCTTTTTGAAAACAGCGATATTGTTGCTAATGCCCAGGGGCCTGGTGGTTCAGTTGATTTGTTAGCCAACAACTCCCTGGGCATATTTATCGGCTCAAGACCCCTGAGGGAAATATTCACCTTGCGCAGTGGCCGATCTTTGCAAAGTGATTTAGATGCGAGTTCTGAACTAACGGTCGATGACGGTACTGTGGCGACCGGCGAACAGCAAGATCTGCCTGAAGTGACTATTCCAGACATTGTTGATCCGACTGACCTGGTTGATCGTCGATGTGATCTGCTGGCCAGACAACAAAGTAATACCAGTGAGTTTACGGTGACAGGCAGGGGTGGCCTGCCCTTTACCCCCGATGAACAGCTTGAGGGCAGTGACCTGCTAGAAGACTTTGGTCCTTTGGGCAGCCCCCTAGATGAAATACCCGATGGCTCTGAAGGTGATGATGTGTCAACCATACCGCCCGTGCCGGAGATTATTGCTGAGCCCCAAGGTTGGACCATGACTGAAGATGGTCAGCTCCTCCTATACGGTAGCGCCGAGAATGCTCAATCTCTGTTGAGTGCTAGCTGTCAAGCATCGACGTCTTAGGGATATGGGGTGACCACAAGGGGTATCCCTACGAGTTTTCTGCTTTGTCTGACTTCCTTGCTCTTTTCTCCAACTGTCTCCATGTTTTCCCGTTCCCTTCGTTTTTGCATAACGCTTTGTCTCACGGTGCTGCTCTGTGTTACCGTCATCCCTGCCAGGGCAAATTTGACGACGGCAGAGCTGATCAAGCGGGGCCAAACTGCCTATGGCCTGGGGCAATATCAGTCTGCAGTAGACCTTTGGCAACAGGTAACTCAGCAAGGAACAGCGCTAGAGCAGGCTAGCGGTTTGAGTAATTTGGGGCTGGCCTACCTGCAGTTGGGGGACTATGACGGAGCAGCGGCAGTAATTGCTGAGGCGCTAGATTATCTGGAGTTACAGCCCCAATCTAACCAACAGCAGCGTATCTTAGCTCAGGTGTTGAGTGCCCAAGGCAAGCTATATATGGCCCAGGGGCAACTCAATGATGCGTTGGTGGTGCAGAGACAGGCAACGACTGCCTATGAAGCCGTTGGGGATAAAGCTGGGGTGTTGCGATCGCAACTCAACCAAGCCCAAATTCTCAGAGTGCAGGGCTACTATCACCAAACCCTAATTCAGCTAGAATCGATTGCCACCGATGTTGATGCCCTCCCCGATTCATCGCTAAAAGCAGCAGGGCTAAGACAGCTGGGCAATGCCTTGCTGCTTAACGGTGACACCCAAGGGGCCGTTGCCCGTTTTCAGCAGAGTCTGGAAGTCTCTAAAGCCATTGACTCGGCCACCGAGACAACGGGGGCATTGTTAAGTTTGGGCAATGCTGATCAGGCTAAGTCAGCCAACTATTATCAGCAGGCTGCTGCGGTTGCACCAACAACGTCCCTGCGTCTACAGGCTCAAGTGAACTTAATAGGTCTTTGGATTAAGGCCGGTAATTTTCAGGCAGCGCGAGACCTGTTGCCAGTAGTTGCCTCAGATTTAAAAGAGCTACCCCAAGGGCGTAACGCCATTACCATTCGACTCAATCTGGCCAACAGTTTGATTAAGGCCAATGGCGCGGTTTGGGAAAACCGGAAGACCGCTCAGCTATTGGCCGAGACGCTGCAACAGGCAAGCCATCTCAACGACCAGCAAGGCCAATCCTATAGTTTGGGCTATTTAGGGCAGTTGTATGAATCTCAACAACAGTGGAAAAATGCCGCTCAGGTGACCCAACAGGCGCTGGCCTTAGCCCAGGGCAGTGGGGCCGACATTGCCCTATATCAGTGGCAGTGGCAGCTGGGACGGATTCTCGAAGCCCAGGGGAATATTGACGGTGCGATCGCGGCTTACACCCAAGCGTTGGAAAGTTTACAAAAACTCAGGGTGGATTTGATTGCCGCCAGCCCAGATGTGCGCTTTTCATTTCGAGAGGAGATTGAACCTGTTTATCGACAGCTGGTCGATCTGTTGCTTAAAGCAGATACCGGCAGTACCCAAGATAAAGAGAATAAGCTCCAGCAGGCTCGTAATGTTCTTGAATCTTTGCAGGTGGCAGAACTGGTGAACTTTTTTCGGGCTGATTGTGTTGTGACCCAGACCGTAGATATTGAGCAGGTGAGCAGCAAGGCGGCTGTCATCTATCCCATTGTGCTAGACGATCGGGTCGAAGTGGTTTTTCGATTGCCAGGGCAGTCCTTAAACCATCGCTCTGCCATGGTTGCAAAAGAGCGGGTCCTTAATACCTTGTCTCGGTTACAACGCTCGATTTCCTATCCGGGGATGGATTTGCGATCGCGATCGCGCAATGCCCGTTTTGAAGTAGTGGCAGATCAGCCACTCACATTTATAACACCGGCCCAGCAGCTGTATGACTGGTTGATTCGCCCCATTGAAGCCGATTTAGCTACCGCCGATATAGACGTACTGGTCTTTGTGCTAGATAGTGCTCTGCGCAATGTGCCCATGTCGGTGCTGCACGATGGCAATCAATACCTGATCGAACGCTATCCCATTGC
>NZ_QXHD01000004.1:5690797-5720388 GCF_011009555.1 Adonisia turfae CCMR0081
CGTAGGTCGGTTGGCCCTCTATTTTCGCGGTGCAGATGATCAGTTTTTTGTTACCTACTACGACACCCTGACCCAGCGCCCCCGGTTTGAGCTCAGCGACGATCAAGCCATCACTACGGTTATCTGTGCCAGTCGGTCGGTAGAAGCAGAATTTGACCGCCTCGCTATTCATCTCAGCGAAGAATCTACCCCTGACACCTGCACCGTTGAAATTGGCTTTATGGTGCTTAATGAGAATACAGGTGTGGAAGAACTACAGCCGGTGGAAACCTGGCGATCCGTCCCCCGTCAGCCACAACAGTTTGCCGATGTGCTGAATGGGTTTGCCGGTGACAGAATCTTCGTGGGTTCAGGTTCGCTTCAGGTAACAGCCGGACGTGCCGACAGTTTGATTGTGGAGGGCGGTATTCAACAGTCTTTGCCGGAGGGTGCCACCCTGATTGTGGGGGACATTCGAGTCACCCTGAGAGCAGCCGTCCCTTCCAAAACAATTGAGCTGCTGATCGACAGCAATGTAATCAATCCCCCCCAGGAGAATCGTCCTGTTTTCTATCTGCCCTACGATTACGAAGTTAATGCCACCACCACCCAGGAAAGTGCCAGTTTGCTAGACGGATCACTGCTATTGGCCGCTGTCAATACCGACGATGGAGATACGCTGCGGGTTAGTCAGTCAGTGCAACCCGCTCCCACCCTCTCGTCTCGCTGGGTTGCCGCAGCACCGGGACGTACCCTGGCCTTTAACGGCAGCACCAGCGTGGCTACTTCGGCCCAACCCGAACAGTTTGCCGTAGAAGGAGATTTAACCCTGGAAGCCTGGATTCAGCCCAATCAGGTGGATGAGCGGGCCCACGTGATCCATCACCGGTCGACCAACAGCCGCTATCTGATGGGCCTAGAATCGGCTGAATTGCAATCTGCGTTAAATCTTGATGGCACCAACGACAAAGTTAGAATTCCCAACCAAGATCATCTAAATTTTGTTGGAGAGATTACGTTGGAAGCCTGGGTAAGGACCAGTGCCAACGCCACCAACGGCATTCGTAATCTAGTGGTCCATGGCATTAGCGCCAATGCTGAGGTCTATCTACGGATTAACCAGGGCCAATATCAGGTGGGTTCATTTGATGGTACTGATCACTTTACGGCGGCTGATATTCCTGAGGGAGATGCCAATGGCCTCACCTGGGTGCATTTAGCGGGAGTGTATGATGGCACCACCTGGCGTCTCTATCGCAACGGGGAAGAAATCGCCAATACAGACGATGAGGTCGGTGCGATTCCAGTCAATGCCGACTGGGCCATTGGTGGACATCCTACTAACAATCAACGACAGTTTGACGGCGATATTGATGAAGTACGCATCTGGCAGCGAGTGAGAACCGCAGCCGATATTCGGCAGGATATGAACCGTCGGCTGGGGGGCCAAGAGCGCGGGTTAGCTGGCTACTGGCACTTTGATGGCGCTGCTGCCATTGACTTCTCTCGCCATGAAAATCACGGCACTATTCTGGGTGAGCCTGCTCAAACATCGTCACCAATTCCAGGGTATCGCCTGGTTACCGGCACTGGGAATCAGGTGGTCCAGGTTAATCAGGTCGTCCCTGGCGGTAACTGGACCCATTGGGCCACAGTCTACAATCAGTCCTACGGTCTGGAATTTAGCGGTAATTCCGACTCTTTTCTAGACTGTAGTAACAATTCCACGTTAGACCTGACCCAAGATTTAACGTTAGAGACATTTGTACAGCTAGATAACCTGAACCAGCCCTACAGCCTGATCACTAAGGGCAGGCTCGATGGTGTAACTGAAGATGAGGCGGTTCCCTATACGTTTTATGTGAATACTCAGGGCCGACTGATCTTTGTATTTGAGGATTCTGGGCAAATCAAACATGCGTTTTTCTCAAACGAAACTGTTAGGGCAAACCAGTTTTATCGGTTAGCGGTCACTCGCCAACGACAGACGACAACAGAGGAAGGAGAAGATGACGCTGGCTTGCCGACTGTGGATGTTAATACTCAATACGATGTCACCTTTTACATTGATGGTCGAGTTGTGGGCAGTCACAGCTATCGCAGTGGCAGCAGTCAGCCCCGTGACATTGGTTCCAACAGCCAGTCAACAGAAATTGGCTCCGGATATTTCTTTGATACCAATCGATTTCGCCAGCTGACCGTCAACTCCGACAATGAGCCAGGGCTGCCGGACGATGATAACGATACCTTGCTGTTGGAAGAGCGTGATAAATTAAGGCGTGCAGCACGGTTGCTCGGTCTTCCCGATAACATTCCTACTAATCCCAATGCTGGTAGTATTCAGCGGATACGACAGCTAGCTGCGACCGGGTTTTCTGTATTTCCCATGGCCGGTCGCATCAGTGAGATACGAATTTGGAATGTCGCCCGCGCTGGGGATAACGTGGGGGTCACGATTCAGGGTAATGAATCCGGTTTGGTTTCCTGGTGGCGTTTAGAAGAAAACGATGGCAACGTAGCGTTTGACGCTAGAAGCAACAACCATGCCCAACTGCGGGGACAGCTTGACTGGGTGGCTAACCCAGACCCCTTGGGCTCCACCCTAATTGTCTACCGTGATGGCGTGAGTGTAGAGACAACCCCTGTTGACCAATCTAACTGGGTGAGCTTAGAAACTCAATTTACCCTGGGGGCAAGTCGTCGCAGTGGCCTAAGGGACTTCTTCCAAGGAGAGATGGAAGAGGTGCGAATCTGGCGACAGGTGAGAACGGTTGAACAGATTCAGGATAATCTGTTCCGTCGGCTACAGGGCGATCGCGAACGGTTGGTGGCCTACTACACATTTGACCCTGAGCGGGGTGAAACGGCCCAATCGCTACAGCTGTCGGATCGCTCACTACAGGCCAATACCTTAGCGGTTAGCAACAGCACCTATGTGCTGTCAACCGCCCCCATCAGTGATGAGACACCCCAGGTACGTAGCGCCTTAGCAGGTATTCGCACCACCTTCCATGGCACCATTCAAAGTCAGCCGGGCATTGCTGAATATGGCGATCTACAGTTCGACGCCGACAACAATCAAATTGGTGTCTTTAAGCGGACTTACACCACCATTCGCAATCATGAATGGCAGCTGATTACTGGCTTTGCGGTGGGCGATCTGATTACGGAATGGATTGGCCAGGTGCAGTTTGATCCCCAGCTGATTGGCTACATTGAGGGAGCGCCCCCTGTCCCCAGTGAAAACCTGACCAGCACTGGCACTGTCTTGGGAGAGTTTGCTGACTATAACAGCGCCACCGCCGTCGAGATTACGGATGTGGATAGCACAATCTTCACCTATGCAGCCTCTAAGGATCGGGGCTTTGATACAGAAATTGAAACCTCCGCATCCTTTGGTTCTATCTCTCAGTCGCAGGCGGGTACACCCTTTTTCCTCTCTAGTGTTGAGAATACACGGGTTTTAGTGGGGGTGCGGGCCAAGTTTGAAAACTCCCTAAGCTGGCTGGAAAGTGCAACCACGGGCAGTGGTCGTACCACCGGTCGCATCAGTCGTTTAGAGCTGCGGGGCCGGGTGGAAAATGTGGATGAGGTGGCCCACAGTATCGGTCGTCGGTTTGTGCCAGAGAATGTAGGGTTTGCCCTGGTGCAGTCAGAAACTGCGGATGTGTTTGCCCTGCGGCTGCAGCATAACAACGCCCTGGTCTCTCTCCAGATGCGTCCCAATCCCGATATTCCACCGGATCGCAACATTATTACCTTCCCGATTAACCCCACTTACACTAAGCAGGGAACCTTGGATGGAAAAGTCGGGTTAGAGGCCGACACCCACTATCCTAATGCCCTCACCTATAGCTCAGACAGCAGCTATTTCAAACCAATTGAGGCCTATAATCTGCGCGATCGCATCCAGCGCGAAGAAGAACAAATTGCCGCATTTTATCAGCAGTATGATGCCGGAGCTATTGGTCGTCGTCAAAATGCCCTCAACTTTACCAGTGGTGACCTGGCCACCGGACGCACAGTAGAGCAACTGCCGCGTGTGCAAAAACGTAATATCGTCAATAACTATGTCTGGACCGCTGATGGTGGCACCTTTGTTGAATCCCAGGAGACTTTAGACATTGTTCAAGAAACCACAGGAGGAGACTATTCTTTCCGGGGTCTGGCCGGTGTCGATGTTTCAGCAGCGTTTGCCATCAGTAAAGTAGCCACTCGATTTACCCTCCAGGCTCTATTTGGTGGACATCTAAATCTCACGGTTACCAAATCCCAAGAAACGGAATCCACCTTTGCCCTGGATGTCAACTTAGACGGTGTGGAGGGCGATCTGTTCTTGCGGGATGAAACGGGCCGAATTATTACCGAAAATGATGACCCCTTTAATCCCAATCGCCCGGTGCGGCAGGCTGGTAAAGTGGATGCCTATCGCTTCTTGTCGTTTTACCTGGAACCCAGCAGCAACAACTTTGACACCTTCTTTAACCAGGTGGTAGACCCCATCTGGCTAGAGCAAAGCAACGATGCCAATGCGGCAGCCCTGCGGCAGGCCAGCCAACAGACCGAACAGCCCCCCTGCTGGCGAATGATGCACCGCATTATCTATATCAGTCGCATTTTGCCCCGCTTTAGTGACCCCAATATGCCACCCCTAGAGCAGGCGCTGCCCACCCTCAACATTGACAGTAACTATGAGCTAATTCGTCGGTTAGAACCCTATGTGATTGACCAGATCAATAACTTCCCCGCTTTTGTGCGGGCGGTGCGCACGGCGGTGGCCACCTACTTCCCAGACCTGCAGCCACACACCGATGCCATTGTGCAGTTTATGCAGCTTTACTATGGCATTACTGAAGAAGACAGCATTATCCCCAGCGGTGAGCTGCCGGAACTGCCGGATGGGCGGGCTCCCAACCGGGCTCCGGTGGTGGATGCCGGGGTAAATCAGGTGATTGCCCTAAGTGAGACGGTGGAACTGCAGGGTGCGATCGCAGATGATCGTTTAGACAACAGTGCCCTTTTTGTCACCTGGACCCAGATTGATGGCCCTGGCAACGTTCAATTTGACGATATCCACGCCATTAATACCACTGCCCAATTTAGCCAGCGTGGCTTCTATCGACTGCGCTTAACCGCCAGCGACGGTCTACTGACCTCCAGTGACGATCTCACCGTTTTGGTAAATGAAGCGCCCGTGCTAAACGTCGGCGATGATCTGGAGGTTGGCCCCGGCGGTTCGGTGGAGCTGCTGGGCGAACTCCTCAGCGATGGTCTGGGCGATCCAGCACAAGGAGAAGTACGCGTCCAGTGGACCCTGGAAAACGGACCGGGGCCAGTCACCTTTAGCAACCCCCAAGCACTACGCACCACCGCCAGCTTTGAGCGCAGCGGCAGCTACATGCTCCGGCTGACCGCTGATAACAGTTCCCTTTCCTCCAGTGCTGACATTACAGTTTCAGTGGCGGAGAGAGTGTCGCAACAGCTGCAGGTGCTTTACACCTTTGATGAAGGTGTAGGTACCCAGGTAAGAGATGTTCAAATCGAGGCTGACCCCCTCAATCTCACCATTGCCACCCCCACCGCGGTCACTTGGGGTACCGGTTCACTGCAGCTACAGGCCCCCAGCCAGCTTCAGGCAACTGATACCCGTCGTTTAGTAGCCGCTATGCAAGCCAGTCAGGCCCTCACCCTAGAAGCCTGGATTACCCCTGCTGTGGAAAACCATACCGGTCTCGCTCGCATATTCACCCTGTCCAACGGAGCCACTGAACGCAACGTTATCCTGGGACAAACCGGCAATCGCATCCATGTTGGCATACGCACCAGCACCACCAATGCCAACGCTAGCGATAAGGCCCTGGCAGGCGGTGTGGTCACTACGGATGCTCCCATGCATGTGGTCTGCACCCGTGAGCTATCGGGTCTCACCCAGCTGTATATCAATGGTGAACAAGTTGCCAGCCGACAAATTGATGGAGACTTTTCCACCTGGGCCTCCGACTTTGCCCTGAGCTTGGGAAGTGAACAGGGAGAACTGCAGGATAATCGCAGCTGGCTGGGTCGCTTCCACTTAGTAGCACTCTACAGCCGTGCCCTCAGTGCGATAGACGTACAACAAAACTACCAATTTGGTGCAGATACCAATCTCACACCGATTGTGTTTGCAGGGCGAGACCAGGTGATCAATATCCCAGAGGATGCGCAGCTTCAGGGGACCGTATTTGATGAGCGACTGCTACCGGAAGAACTGACGGTGCAATGGTCGCAGCTATCAGGGCCAACGGGGGTGATTTTTGCCAACCCCAACGTCCTCAACACTGCGGTTACCTTTGAACGCAATGGCCGCTATGAGTTGCAAATAACAGCAACGGAACCGGTCACCGATGGAGACACTATCTCCAATGAATTTGTTCTGGCCGCCAGTGATGAAATTACCGTTATTGTGAACCAGGCCCCCGAGATTAATGCCGGTAGTCTGCCACCGGTTAATCTCTCTGATCAGGGGTCTGCCACCGTTGAATTGACTGGACAAATCCTCAATGACGGTCTCGGTGCGCCCCAACAAGGGCAAGTCTCCATTGATTGGGAGCAGGTGAGTGGGCCAGCTCCCGTGAGCTTTAGCAGTTCTACGAGCCTGACACCCACAATTACCGTGACTCAGCTGGGAGAGTATGTGCTGCGGCTATCGGTTAATAACGGTCATTTCACCACCCAGGCAGAGACCACGTTTTATGCAAACCAAGCGCCCAACATGACGGTTACCACAGAACCGCTGGTGACTCTGCCAGCAGCAGCTATCCTGACGGGCACAGTTCTCTCCACCGGACTGGGTAACCCTGAAGAAACTGTTATCGCGACCTGGAGTCAGCTGAGTGGCCCTGGCACCATGACCTTTGCCAATGTCAATGCCCTGGAAACCACTGCCACATTCTCCGTTGGCGGCAACTATGGGGCACGGCTCACGGTGGATAACGGCCATTTCTCTCGTAATGTTGATGTCATAATTGTGGCCAACGAAGCACCTTTAGTGGATGCAGGCCCCGATCAAACAGTTACGGGGTCCGCCACTGTGGAATTAGATGGCACCATTAGCGACGATGGTCTTCCTGTTATTCCTGGCCGTGTTGCTCTTCAATGGACCACAGTGAGCGGTCCAGGAGAGGTCACATTTGCCGATGCTGCGGCTGACTTTACCACGGCTCGATTCTCTAAGACTGGCACCTATGTGCTCCGGCTCACCGCAGATGACGGCGCTGTTGCGGTGAGTGATGACGTGACCATCATTGTTAACCAGGCACCTTTGGTGGATGCAGGCCCAGACCAGCTGATTACGCTGCCCATTACGGTTCAGCCCGATGGCACGGTACAAAATGGTATTCCGGCCACGGTCGAACTGAATGGTGTTGTTGCCGATGATGGTCAGCCACTATTGACACCAACTACAGTGTGGCGTCAGCTGAGTGGCCCCCAGCCTGTGACATTTGCCGATGAGAATGTTAGCCGTACCACGGCAACCGTACCAGCCTCAGGCCGCTATGTGTTGCAATTAACAGCCAATGACGGGGCTGTTGCTGTTAGCGATGAAATCAATCTTTTGGTGACGCCAAGGATCACCGCAGGCTTGCAGTCTTTGTATACCTTTGAGGAGGGTACGGGCAATGTTGTTCAAGATATCTCCACGGTGGGAGAGCCGTTGAATCTTGTTGCAGCGGACCAGCCAATTCAGTGGTTGGAGAATGGGCCAGGAATTGCGATCGCACAGCCCACTCTTCTCACCACAGAAACTCCGGCAACAAAGTTGGTGACCGCCACTAGGTCCACCAACGAACTCACCATTGAAGCCTGGCTCGAACCTACCCAAGTGACGCCTGGTGAGGGAATACCGGCTCGTATTGTCACTGTCTCAGAAGATGCATCCAACCGTAATTTCACCCTAGGACAAAATGATAATGGGTATGTAGTCAGGCTGCGGACAAACACCTCTGACGAGAACGGTACAGATCAACCTCTGGCAGGGGGCACCATCACCCCAGGCCAAACCATCCATGTGGTTTATACCACGAGTACCACAGGGGAGGCCATTCTCTATCTCAATGGCAGTGAAGTCAGTCGCCAACAGATTCCCGAAAACTTTGCTGCCAGCTGGGATAATAGCTTCCGCTTTGCCCTAGGTGATGAACTCTCAGGAGCACGCGCCTGGTTAGGCAAAATTCATCTGGTAGCCATCTATAACCGAGCCCTAAGCCAGACTGAAGTGCGACAAAACTTTGCCATTAGATTCTAGGAAATCTCCGCCTTAGGAGGGCCGTAGCGTACTGTTCTGACATCAGAACAGTACGCGCTTTATCTTGCAATGTAACTTTTTTCTATGAATTTAGAAAATTCTTCCTGTTAGAATTTGTCCAAGGGGGAAGTGATAAAGAATATTCAGAACCATAGAGTTAACTTGTTAAGTATGCTGCCTGTACGTATAAGATCCTTCTCTTTACTTAGCGTAATGTTAGGACTATTATTGGTGGGCTGTGGTTCGGTCAAATCAACGACTGATTCAACCGAAAGTGCATCAGTAAGTACTTCAAGTGCTTCTGAGTTAACGGCTAATGAAGTCCTTATTCTGGGTGATATCTCTAAAAAACCCACTCAAAAAATAGAACGATACCAGCCCCTGGCTAATTATTTAGCAAATCGTTTAGAAGACGTCGGTATTAAAAAAGCAACTGTCAAAATTGCCCCTGACCTGGAAACGATGGAAACCTGGATAGAATCTGGTGAGGTGGACCTTTACTTCGATAGTCCTTACCCCGTCATAGTCGTTAGCACCAAGACAGGCGCTACTCCCATCCTGCGGCGTTGGAAAAAGGGTGTTGCTGAATATAACAGCATTATTTTCACCCGTAATGACAGCGATATCGAAACCATAGCAGATTTGCAAGGGAAGCAAATCGCATTAGAAAGCAATATCTCCACATCAGGTTATATGTTGCCGCTGGCATATCTCAAAGAAGCAGGTCTGATCCTAGTTGAGCAGTCGCTAGATATTGAAGAATCGCTAGACAATAAAAGCCTTCAAGTTAATGAAGTTGGATTCATTTTTAGTGGAGATGAGGACAATACCGTTGAACTGATCCTCACGGATAAAGTCGATGCTGGTGCAGTTGATAGTGGTACGTTTGCTGAACTGCCAGACGATGTCAAGTCCTCTATGAAAGTCATTTTAGAGACTGAGTTTGTTGCTCGACATATTGTACTAGCAAGCCCCAGACTACCAACTGAGCAAATAAATGCCATAGAGGCTCTTTTACTGGATATGGATAAATCGCCAGAAGGTGAAACAACATTAGAAAGCTTTGAAGATACTGTCAAATTTGATGATTTTCCCGTGGAACAATCCATAGAACGCTTAAAGGAGCTCTATGATCTAACATTCTAACAAAGACTGCTTCAGTACAAGCGTTTCAATACATGTGGAGATTCATCGGGTTGCACAACCAAAATGGTTCGCTTACCAACAAACTTACACTCACTATGAGTTGTTTGGCTGTGGGGGGAGTGCTGACTGTGGGGAGCTCTGCATTGTTACGTGAACGTATCAGCTTTCGCAAAGATCTAGAACAACAGGCTGAACTGCTTCTGGATACATTATCAGCAGCTAACAGTGATGCTCTTTATTTTAATAAATTTGATGAAGCTGGAGAGATCATCAATAACCTTGACAAGAACTCTCAAAGTAAGCGATTAATAATTTCTGCTCGACTCTACCAAAAGGATGGACGTGTCATCTCAGATACCTTTACCGAAGACTATAAAGTCCTGAGTCTCCAGCCAGATCCCTTAGGACAGAAGATTCTTGCTAGTCAACAACTGGTTTTAGATTGGCAGGATGAGAAATTAATTGCTGGTAAACCCATTTTGGTTGGGGAAGACGTTGTTGGTGCAGTCAGCATTGGTTTTTCGACTAAACCACTACAAACAGAACTGCGTCAGACTTTATTAGAAGGACTGATGGCAGCTGTCATCATTGCTATTATCAGCATCCTATTAGCCCGTTTGCTGAGCCGTTCGATTACCAAGCCTATCCAACAGCTGACTACAGCTACGAAACAGATATCTACAGGGGAATGGGGACAAACCATTAACCTCCAAACCAATGATGAGCTAACGACACTGTCGAATGCGTTTAATCACATGAGTGGCCAACTCCATAATGTGGTTGAATCACTGAAATTGCAAACCAATGAATTAGAAAACAGTAGACAGATGGCTCAAACCAGAGCTAATGAATTAGAGCAAACCCTAGGAGAACTTCGTAAGACTCAAGAGAAACTTATTCAACAGGAGAAAATGTCTAGTTTGGGTCAGATGGTGGCGGGTGTGGCTCATGAAATCAATAATCCAGTCACCTTTATTCAGGGTAATGTAGAGCCTGCGCAAGAGTATGTAGCAGATCTGTTAAACTTAATTGAGCTTTATCAGAAACATTATCCCAATCCCCATGCAGAGATCTTAGCTGAAGAAGACGCCATTGATCTACCTTTCCTAAAAGAAGATATCTCAAAATTACTCTTCTCGATGAGCATGGGGTCTGAGCGCATTACTGCAATTGTTAATTCTCTCAAAACGTTCTCACGGTTGGATGAAGCTCTTTGTAAAGCGGTTGATTTACATGTGTGCCTTGATAGCACATTAGTTATCTTAGATCATCGCCTTAAGGGTCAAGGTCACCGCCCTACAGTTGAGGTCATAAAGGACTATGGCACGTTGTCTGCAATTGAATGCTTTGCAGGACAGCTCAACCAGGTATTTATGAATCTCATTGCCAATGCCATTGATGCGTTTGAAGAACCTGACCCAGCGTTAGAATTGAACTCTGAGAAAACAAGTCAGCGACAGATTTATATCTGCACTTCGATGACCGATAACGATCATGTTCTAATTCAAATTCGAGATAATGCTGGGGGCATGTCTGTAGAGGTACAGTCACGCATTTTTGATCCGTTTTACACGACTAAACCCGTTGGCAAAGGCACCGGCTTAGGGTTAGCCATTAGCTATCAAATCATCACAGAGTTACATGGAGGGCAGCTCACATGCGAGTCTATCCCTGGGCAGGGCACAGAGTTCTTAATCGAAATTCCCAGTAGTCAACCATTGGCAACCTAAGTGTCATCCGTTTCACACTGAGGTGTCAAAAGGCTATCTTAACGGGGTAGCTTCATTTTGGTTGATTTTTATAGGAGTGTTCAACTCTGCTAATTAATTTTTCAGCCATCATGATGGCATTCGAGAGAAGAATTTGCTCTTGCTGTCCCCTGGCTTCTTCCTCACTAACCATGGTGTAAATGTGAGGATTAGCCAGCATACCTGCCAATAGATGGCTAGCAATGGTTTTGAGCTCTTTTTCCTGGGTCGTCATGGTCACTCCTTCCCTAAACGTGGTCTACTTTAACTGTCGTTTCCTTCTGTGGTTACAACTGATTGTATGTATTACAACCGATTGTATGTAAATGATGTGAAGATTTTATGGGGGAATGCAGCACTAGTACCCGATGGCAGAAATTTGACAGTAATTGCATCCCCCCATCCACCCATCCACATTTGATCGTGGCAACTTACACCACAGAGTACTAGTCTAGCCTCACAGGATCCTCAACTTGTCTGTGTACCTTGAAGATTGGAAGGTCTCAGGGGCTATAGAAAAAGCTGTTCGGGTGAAGGTGGATGAACGATGACTGTAAAGGCCAACGATAATATTTATCCACTCTACAAGCGTGAAGCGCCTGAAGAATGGCAGGTGACTAACGGCATGACCAAGCGCGAGCATTTCGCCATTATGATTATGCAGGGATTAATTGCCCACCATGGCTATGGAGAAAGTCATTTTGCCAGAGGGCAGGAGATTGCTCGATGGTCTGTGCACCTGGCTGATGCCCTGATTGATGAACTCAATCGGCACAATCAGTCTGATGAAAGCAACCTGTCTTCTACCCACCAAAATTAAACTATTGATCTTTTGTAGGGAATGCTGCACCAGGGTTTTATGGGAGGATACGTTTTTTTAGCCTATGCTAGGGGTGGTTAAGAGGTGCTGCTATGGATGATCGGGCTATCAAAATTTTCAGCCTAAATACCAGTCGGGAATTTGGGAAGAGGGTTGCAGCTCATCTGGGCCTTGTCCTGAGTCATCATGAAGAGAGAGACTTTGAAGACGGTGAACATAAGACGCGTTCATTAGTTAATGTGCGAGGTCAGGATGTGTATGTGATCCAGTCTCTCTATGGTGAACCTGGAATCAGCGTCAATGATAAACTCTGTCGACTGCTGTTTTTTATGGGTGCCTTGAGGGATGCCTCAGCTGAACGTGTGACTGCAATTGTTCCTTATCTTTGCTATGCCCGTAAAGACCGCCGGACAAAGTCTCGGGACCCGGTAACGACCCGATATATTGCTCAATTGTTAGAGTCAATTGGTTGCGATCGCATCGTTACCCTTGATGTCCATAACCTGGCAGCCTTTCAAAATGCTTTTCGCTGTCCTGCCGAGCATTTAGAGGCAAAAAACACATTTGTACATCACTTTGCGTCCCTACTTGACGAGCGTGACATAGTGGTTGTGTCTCCAGATTTTGGTGGCGCTAAACGGGCCGAAGCATTTCGTAAACAACTTAGCCAGAAGCTTCAGCGTGATATCTCCATTGCCTTTGCCGAAAAACATCGCAGCTCGGGTGTTGTGTCTGGCAGTATGTTGGTTGGCGAGATTCAAGGCCGTACGGCCATCATCATTGACGACCTCATCAGCAGCGGTACCACCCTGGCTCGCACGGCAAAAGCTTGTCATAGTCAAGGTGCTGTAGCCGTTTATGCCGCTGCTACCCATGGTGTCTTTGCCAAGGAATCCAACCATATTTTGGCGATTCCCGACCTTGAGAACATCATTATCACCGATACTGTTCCATCGTTCCGGTTGACGGCCAGTGAGGTGACGGCCAAGCTTACGGTTTTAGATACAACACCGCTGTTTGCTGAAACCATTCGTCGACTCCATAGCGGTGGCTCATTGGTGGCCCTTTTAGACTCCCCATAAAGGGCTAAATCAATGGGATAACTCAATACTTTAGTATGAAAAATCACCCTAGATGCGTCATTAAACTGAGCCGGATTTTGGGCATAAATGTTTGAATGGCTTACTAGGCGATGATACCTAGGAAAAATGAACCAGATATATATTTCCTATGCGTGGAAAGATAATAAAACCGAGCAGGGACGTCAGCGAGAGGCGTTAGTCGATCGGATTTGCGCCGTACTACTGGCCAGACGGTATAACTTGATTCGAGATCGCAACCACCTCACCCTGGGCCAAAGCATTGAAAAGTTTATGCGGGAAATTGGTCGTGGTAACTATGTGATCCTGGTCATTAGCGATAAATACCTGCGCTCTGAGTATTGTATGTTTGAAGCGCTGGAGATAATGAAACGTAAGAACGACCAGCAGAGGGTTTTCCCCGTTGTTTTATCGGATGCTAATATCTATAGCCGTGAAGGACAGGTGGACTATATTCAACATTGGCAAACGAAAAAAGAGCAGCTATCGGCCCTGATGGGTCCTAATCCGTCCGATGAATATTCTGCCATGGTTGATGTGGCGAATAAAATTGCCGAGATTGCCACTCATGTAGATGACTTTATCCAGTTTGTTAGAGATAAACTGAGCATCGACCCTGCTAAGAACTTTGATCAGTTTATTGATCACCTCATTGGCAATATTAAAGAAGATTCTCAACAGCTGAGAAGCACAAAATCTATCTTGGTGGCAGGCACAGGTAAATTTCATCTTCCTGCTGAGATTAACTGGTGTGCCCAAAAGCTAGGTAAGAAAATCGCAGAACACACCTACCATTTAATTACAGGCGGTTGGGAAGGCGTGGACTATGTTGTTGCCGATGCATTTGCTCAACAGCTATCTCAGGATAATGTACGTTTAACGGGCAAGCTCACACAAATTGTTCCCCGAGGAAAGCAGCCTGTGTTTAAGGGGGGCGCAGTGCAGTATACGGAATCTGGTGTGAATGAATGGCTGGATTGTTTACAACGGTCAGATTTGGTCATTCTGTTAGGGGGTATTGGTGGCACCTATGAGACCTATGAGTATGCCAGACAGGAACGCATTCCGGTACTTCCCATTGTGTGTACCAATGGGGATGCTAAGCGGGTATTTGATGAAATGCTGAGAAATTGGGATCGGGCGCTGATGGGGGGGATAGCGCCTGAAAAGTTTAAGTCGCTGAATCAGTACATTAATGATGCTGAAACCGCAGAAGATGTGATTGAAGATGTAATGGAAATGGTGAATGAGATTATTTTCTCCAAGACGATGTTGAGGTCCTCGTAGGGGTTTATTCTGTTAACTGCTCAGATAATGGTATTTCTAACGGCAAGATCCAATCTGCTGGCATCAACGATTGCCGTTTTTTCGACAAATCTACGGTTGGATCAATCAGTTGTTGTTTTTCTCGTCCATTAAGAGAAGCAAAGGCTTCAGCTCTCACTTCAATTGAGTCTTTATCGTCCCCACCAATATCCTCAGCAATCATATGGCTTAACTGCAAAATCATATCCGGTCGGGCCGCCATCTTACGCACTTGCCAGCGAGGCATAATATCGTATGGGTCTAAGGCGCTCACCGAATTGTCCCGCGTGTTGGTAATAATAAATTTCACATCGGCATCTTTTGAGCGTAGTTTCATATGCCAGGCAAACCGATGACCTTCTTCGGTCCAGTTCGCATCA
This sequence comes from Adonisia turfae CCMR0081, assembly GCF_011009555.1. Classification (GTDB taxonomy): domain Bacteria; phylum Cyanobacteriota; class Cyanobacteriia; order Phormidesmidales; family Phormidesmidaceae; genus Leptothoe; species Leptothoe turfae. The sequence goes on from NZ_QXHD01000004.1 coordinate 5,705,560, forward strand.
CCTGGATAGAGATAATGGCGAAATGGCAAGAGTAACTGTAGGGCCAGGTAAATGCCCAACAAAGTCAGGATCGCTATGTGCCTGGGTGTCAAGCGGGCTGGAGCAGACTGGTTGCGATCGCTAAATCTTTGTCTTACCAAACGCCGGGGCCAGTCAGGATAGAAAAAGATAGCCGTTGCCGCAATCATGAACCAGGGGAAAATGCCAATGTCAAACAGTTGGACATTCATCAAGTGAAAGGTTAATGCCAGGACAAACGCATAGAGCCGCGTGCGTCGCCATATTAAAAAGGGCACCACCAACAAATCCAACAACAGTCCCCCATAGCTCAGAAAGTAGACCATCCATTCCTGAGTAAAAAAAGAGCCAATGAGCGGAAAATCTGTGCGAGCCGCCATCCACATACGCATCGGCTCCCCTTGCAACCAATCACCGTTAATCTTGGCCAAGCCTCCATAAAAATAAGGAATCCCCACATGGATGCGTAAGAGCCACAGCGTCCAAGCCGGAACCGTTTGAGTACGGATGCCGGGTCGTCGCCAGGCATCAAAGGAAAAGGCGCGGTGGGCGGGGATAAAAATCAGGATGAAGCTGATTAAGCAGATTAAATAAAAATGGTTGAGGTAGCGCGCTTTCTCTAATAAAAAAATATAGGTAAACCCTAGAAAAAATAGCACTGCACTGACGCGATACCAGATGCCCAGGGCAATAAAGGCTGCCAGAATACCGAGACCTACAAAGTGGATATACATGCCCTGACCTGGCCAGGGGTGGAACCACTCAAAGCCAAAGTAAGGAAAATTGAGAATAGGATCGATCCAGTAGCGGGCGATCCAACCCTTGTCAAAATACCGCCACACTTCCCAGAGCATGATGCCGCCAAAGGCCATGCGAAAGTAAACCAGTATGGCAATATCCACTGGGGCAAATAGAGAACGCCAAAGCGGTTTTTGCAGATATCTTAAAAGACGTTGCGATTTAGGATTATCAACAGTGAGGGGGCTTCCCATAACTTACAGGATGTATTGAGCTCGTTACCGTTATAGCCCAATCCACCTTGGCCTAAACCAAGTGGGTTGCCATGCACATTTCATCTTTGATTGATATGAAAATAAGTCAAAGACTACTAAATCTGAGATGAATCATACGAGAAAAATTCGTTGTCAAGGACGACTTTGGGGTGGATTAACAAATCTCTGGATTGGGTCCGGATTATTACATGACTAATACGGAAAGATTTGTGAACCTGGTGCTCAATGTTTGCTGTCTGGCATAAATAAATTGGTATAGAAAATTAAAAATCTCGGCATATGTTTAAGTAATTTGCTATTGATGTCCTGTATAACGGGAATTCTCAGAACGTATGCAGGTTTTATGCTGGTTGGTAGGATATGCTGCTAGACCAGGTTCAAAAAACCGTAGCTAAAGGCTAGAAGCTAATAACTTCAGGGATGTCCCCTTTGATGGTGAGTATTGATTTAAAGAAAATAGTTCTTAAAAAGGAATACTCCCTAATTCAGGATGTGCTACAGGCTACGGCCTCTAGCGTCATTATTGAAACGGCTGATGGACAGCAGCTACTAGGCAATAGTGCCAATGGGCACAAGCGCTATCCCATTGATTTAGATGGATGCACGTTAGGGTGGGTCAAGGGTGATGAAAAGGCCCAGGCCATTGCCCACCTGATCTCTAAATTGGCCTATCGAGAATCAGAAAAACGATCGTTAGCTGACGAGTTGCTGGGGAAGTATAAGGAAATCTCCCTGCTCTTCAATCTGTCAGAAAAAATTATCGATAGTTCAGATATTCAGGAGGTGGCTTCTCTGGCACTAGAGCAGGCATGCCAACTGCTGAAATCGGACCAGGGCACCCTGATGCTAATGCAGGATGCGGAATCGCTGGAGTGCATTGCTCGGTTTGGTAAGGGGAACTTATTTCAAGAAACCATCGCTGTGGGCTGTGGCATTATTGGCACGATTGCCCAGGTTGGGCGCGGTGAGATTGTTAATAATGTGGCGTCAGACGTGCGATGCCCATCGCAGCAAACGATTGCGCTGATGTGTGTGCCGCTAAAAAGTAAGGAGTCTGTAATTGGCGCGATCGCACTTAGCAGATCGGTTACCAATCCTTACAGCGCCGAAGATCTAAAGCTATTGACCACCATGACATTTCAAGTAGCTGGTGTGATCAACGCGCTGTTACATGAGCGTCAGCTCAAAGAAAGCCGTCAGAATGATTTAATCTTTCGCCTCTCCAGTCAGATTCGAGAATCCCTGGAACTCAACATCATTTTGACCACAGCGGTGAGCGAAATTTACCGCACCCTCAATGCAGATCGCTGTTGCTTCCTTTGGGTTCAAACGCCAGCTAAATTGGCAGGCCCGCTCCATGGGTCCTGTCCGGTTTCACCCAGCATTGGTGGCTTAGAAGTGGTCACCGAATCTAGACGCAGCCAAATGCTGCCCTTGGTGGGTGAATATGCCGCTGATGCAGTGGGCAGTCTAGCCCAATGGTTGGGTCAGCAGTCCTTAGTCAAGATCAATAATGTCAGTGCCCTAGAGGATGTCCCCACCCGAACGTTTTTGCAAGCTCACGACTTTGCGTCGTTATTGGCCGTTCCTATCAAGACTCGTTCGGGTGACATTGGGGCAATTTGCTGTGGCACCAGTCAGGAGGCTAGAACCTGGAGCGACAGTGAGGTGGCTCTACTACAGGCGGTGACCAACCAATTGGCCATTGCCCTTGATCAAGCAGAACTCTATGAGCACAGCTGTCGTGCTGCCCAATTGGCCCAGGAAAAGGCTCAACAACTGGCTGCCACACTAAAAACGCTACAACAAACCCAGCTACAGCTGATCCAGAGTGAAAAAATGTCGGGTATTGGTCAAATGATGGCAGGGGTGGCCCACGAAATTAATAATCCGGTCACATTTATCTATGGAAATCTGGAGTTTGTGCAGGAATATACTCGAGACTTGGTGGAATTGGTAAAACTTTACCAGCAAGAGTATCATTCTCCCTCTGAGGGATTACAGCAGGCCATTGAGAATGTAGAGCTGCCCTTTTTGCTAAAAGACCTGCCGGAAACCCTTAATAGCATGGCCGTCGGTACCGAACGCATCCGCGATATTGTACTGTCGCTCAAGAACTTTGCCCGTTCCGATCAATCTGAGTTTAAATCCGTTGATATCCACGAGGGCCTTGACAGTACCTTACTGATTTTGCGTCATCGCCTCAAAGCCCAGGCTGATTTTCCAGGTATCGAAGTAATTAAACACTACAGCGATTTACCCTTGGTTCACTGCTACCCCAGCCAGCTCAATCAGGTTTTCATGAATCTTTTGGCCAATGCCATTGATGTCCTGGAAGTCCCACCGTATTACCACACACCGAGAATTACGATTACGACGCTGCAACTTCACCCCAACCGGATTCAAGTTCGGATTCATGATAATGGCCCGGGAATTGTTGCCAAAATTCGAAATAAGCTCTTCGATCCCTTCTTCACCACCAAGGATGTGGGTAAAGGTACGGGGCTAGGTCTTTCAATTAGCTATCAGATTATTACTGAACGCCACAAAGGTCGCTTAGTTTGTCAGTCTGAGTTAGGTCGGGGGACAACGTTTTTGCTTGAAATTCCAGTTAAACAGGATGATCTTGAAATGAACAATGCTAGAGACAACATAGATAAGCGCCGTCAATCAAGACCTTATTAAACAAGGTTTTTAGTCCTTTTTTGTTTCAGGTTCATCCGGCTGACGCTAACGCAATTTTAGGCATGCTCCATTCCTTGGGTAATAGTCATGGATAATGGCTCACAGTCATCACAGCTCTGGTTGGGACAACCAACGGCAGCATCAGGTAAACGGCACAAATTACAGCATAAGGTCACGGTATTCGCCATTGCCCTTAGTACCTTGCCTGTTGTGCTCATCGGTAGTGCCGCTTATCTGTTTGCCAGTCGCTCCATAACTCAACAAGTTATTCAAGAAAAGCACCAGCGTACGGAAGTCATGGGCGATAAATTAGATCAGTTTCTGGTCAGTCGGCTGCGTGAGGTGGAATCCTTAGCCGTTAACCCAGTGTTGACCCAAGCAACGCTGCGCAATGACTCGTCTCCCAATCAGCAACAATTACTACTCACTGAATTTGCCAATAGCCTTGACTATTTTGACAGCATTATTTTGTTTGATCTGGATGGAAATCCAGTAGCACAGGCGACTACGGGCAAACCTTTTGTTGGTAACTATGGGGATCGTGAGTATTTTCAAGCGGCTGTAAAAACTGGGCAGTCCACGATGAATGGCCCTGGGTTGTCGTCTAGTTCAGGCCTCCTCCGGGTGGAATACGCTGTTCCAGTCAACGATCTAGAAACCGGTAACTCAATCTATATTATTAGAGCCCGTGTGCCAGGGCATTATATGAGTGAACTCTTCGAGATTTTTGAAGAGCATAAACGAGTATGGCATCTCTTTAATTCCGATGGCATGATTTTTGCCAGTGCTCGACAAAATTATCTGGCCCAGACTGTTGAGAGCTACTATCCAAGTTTAATGGAGATCTTTGAGAGTAGACGGTCTCAGGCTAAAGTCTTTGCCAATAGTCAAGAAGATAACAGAAAACAACTGGTTGCCTATGCTCCCGTAAATCTTAGCAACAGTGTAAACTCTGAGTCTATTGGTGCTCTGATTACTGCTGATACGGCAATTGCGTTTGCCCCCCAATATCAGCTGCTGCGCATTTTTGCCCTAGGGACGGGGCTGACGGCTGTTCTTGTTGGGGCAATTACGACCTATGTGGCTAACCGTGTCATTCGTCCGATTCAGCATCTGACCCAGGTGGCTCAGCAGGTCACCCATGGGGGTAACTTTGCACTGAGGGCCAAGGTTAACAATCAAGATGAAATAGGATTATTAGCCAACTCTCTCAATCAGTTAATTACCTGGATAGGGCAGTATACGGAAGAGTTAGAGCGAAGTCAGGAGGGCCTGGAACAGCGGGTCAAAGAACGTACAGAACAACTTGATGCCATCATTGATAATCTTGGTGATGGGCTGTTGGTGATTGATTCAACTGGCACTATTATTCGCTGCAATCCTGTGCTGGTTCACATGTTCAATCTATATGCCAAAACCGTTACGGGATCGCCCTGTCATGAAGTTTTTCAGACGGATTTGTCTCAACTCATTGCCAAAAACCAGGCTGATCCGACCCAGTTGCTGATTACCGATGTCGAGCTGCCTAATAATGGCATTGGTCAGGCCTTGGTCACTGCTGTTGTGAGCAATAATAGTAACGTCGTTCCGGGGGGAGATTTTGATTCCATTGTTCTCATTCGTGATATTACGGCTGAGAAAGAAGTGGATCAAATGAAAACCGACTTTATTTCGACGGTTTCCCATGAGCTAAGGACACCCCTGACGTCGATTTTAGGGTTTGCCAAACTGATCCAAAAGAAACTGGAAGATACTGTATTGCCCGCTGTAAAGATTGAGACTAAAAAAACGGACCGGGCAGTGCGACAGGTCCGTGACAACCTGGGCATTATTATCTCTGAAGGGGAGCGTCTGACCTCCCTGATCAACGATGTGCTCGATATTTCCAAAATTGAGGCGGGCAAAATTGAGTGGAACATGCAGCCGTCATCTATCTCGGATCTGATTGAGCGAGCCATTTCAGCGACATCGGTGTTGGCCCAAAACAATGGCTTAGAAATTGTTCTTGATGTTGAACCCGAATTGCCAAAGGTGGTGTGCGATCGCAACCGCATCATCCAAGTATTGATCAATCTGATCTCCAATGCCATCAAATTTAGCAATGAGGGAGTTGTCACCTGTTTTGTGCGTCATCAAGATATTGAATTATCGATCAGTATCATTGATACGGGCATTGGCCTGTCCACAGATGACCTAGAGAAAGTATTTGAGAAGTTTACCCAGGTAGGTAAAGTCATGACCGATAAACCTAAAGGAACAGGATTAGGGCTACCGATCTGTCGACAAATTATTGAATACCATGGCGGTCGCATTTGGGCCGAAAGCGCCCTCGGCCAGGGGAGTACCTTTACCTTTACCCTGCCTTTGGCCGCAGATCTAGAAGCCAAGCCAACAAACATGAATCTGGAGACCCTGGTCCAGCAGCTAAAAGAAAATGTACGACAGACCGTGGCCGCCGCACCGGTCACAGACACTCCCCAGAAAACAATTTTGGTGGTTGATGATGAACCCCATATTCGGCAGCTTTTGCGCCAGGAACTAGAAGCTGTGGGCTATAAAGTCCAGATGGCTAAAGATGGCATGGATGCCCTCAATCAGGTTAAGGCATCCCCCCCAGATCTGATGGTGTTGGACATGATGATGCCGAACATTAACGGCTTTGATCTGGTGGCTATCCTCAAGCATAATCCAGCGACCATGGGTATTCCCATCATTGTGGTGTCTATTGTTCAAGATCAAGAACGGGGCTACCGTCTGGGTGTAGATCGCTATCTCAGTAAGCCCATCGACACAGAGGTGCTGCTCAAGGACATTAAAACTTTATTGGACCAGGGCACATCCAATCGTCAGGTACTCGTGGTGGATATAGATACATCGATGGCCAAGACCCTGACGGATGTTTTACTGTCGAAGGGCTATACCGTTACTGAATCGACCACTGGTAAGGACGGTATTGAAAAAGCCCTTTCCCTGAAGCCCGAGATGATCATTGTCGATTCGGCCATTTCCATGGAACATGAGGTGGTCAACACCTTACAATTTGACAATGGCTTAGAGAATATCTTTCTCATTATGGTAGAAAATTCTCAAGTTATATCACCACCGGATTCAGCTAATTCTGCATGATGTCAGCTGTTTGATGGTCGACCTTTTTCCCACTAATCCATTGGAGTAATTCCATGAATAAAGCTGTTTTAATTGTTGATGATGAAGTGCATATCCGGGTGCTGATGGAACAAACCCTGGAGGATCTTGAAGACGAAGGCGTGGAGCTGTTGACAGCAACTAACGGCATGGACGCCTTAACCCTAATTCGTACCAAAAAGCCCAATTTGGTTTTTTTAGATGTGATGATGCCGAAACTGAATGGTTTTGAGGTTTGTCAGGCGGTGAAGGAAGATGCCGCGGTGCGCGATACCTACATCATCATGTTGACGGCTAAAGGGCAGGAATTTGATCAGCAACAGGGGCGTGAAGTGGGGGCTAACTTGTATATGACCAAGCCGTTTGACCCTGACGAAATCCTAGAAAAAGCTGCGGAAGTCTTAGCTATTGCCCTATAGAACGCCCTATAGAACCTTATATGAGTATCCAACCATCGTCATCTGCGAATTCTTCCCATGGCATCTTACCAGCCCAGGTCAGAAGCTGGTTGCGCAACCTGAAGGTAATTCAGAAAATTGGTTTGGGATACGCCTTGGTGGTCGGTATTGTTGTTGCTGGTACAGGCACGGGTATTAGTATTGCTCGGCGCTATGAGTTTAAGGCTTACCAGGGCAATGAAGATGCTATTGAGGAGATTTTAAGTCTACGGAATCTAGAGAAATCCCTGAATCGATTTATTGCCTATGAGCGTCAGCTGATTACCTGGCTTGAAAATCCAGACCAGTTTCTAATCAATTATGATCTTTATCGCTCGAGTGGTAGAGATTTTCAAAAAGATTGGTTGAGTTTACAACAGAAATATGACGATGATATTGAAAGCGGTGTAGAAGAAACCGAAGATGAGCTGGAACTGTTGGATGAATTAGTTGAGAACTACGATGGTGTTGTTGAAACTAATTTAGAAGAGCTTGATCAATTTGTAAAAGGGATGGATCTGAGCGATCTACAGGATCGAGAACTCCTGGTAGCTCGTCAGGAATTTGTGGATTTAAATCGCCGTCCTGCTGCACTAGAACTGGAAGAGTTTGCAGAAAATTTAGCAGCTCTGGCTGACTTCATTGAAGAAGATGAACTGAGGGAATCCAGGGAAATTGTTCAAGAATCTGCGCGGCTGCAAGCCCAGGTGATTACAATCAGTGTTATTTTATCGCTTATATTTGCTAGCCTATTGGCCTATCTCATCAGTCGTACCATCAGTCAACCACTGCGAGCGGTTGAAGAAACTGCCTTACAAGTCACACGGGATGAGAATTTTAACCTGCGGGCGGGGGTGGTCAATCAGGATGAAATTGGCAGTTTAGCCCAGTCTCTAAATCAGCTCATTGAGTGGGTGGGTGCCTATACCCATGCCCTAAGAACGACTCAACAGGATTTAGAAACCAGAGCCCAAGAGCTAAATGCCATTATTGATACCCTGGGAGACGGGCTATTGGTTATTGATGCCGCAGGTCAGATTACCCGAGCTAACCCTGCCCTGAGAAAGATGTTTCGGTTAAATGGAACCCCCTTGCGTGGTCGACCGATGCAAGACGTGTTTGATCGGTCGATTACGGACCTGATTGTTCAGAACCAAGCAGCTCCAGACATAAATCTCAGTGTTGAAGTGAATTTGTTAGAAAAGCGAGTAGGACAAGCCCTGGTGACAGCGATCACGTCCAATCGAGAGACAACGGCAAGTTCTGAGCCTGGAAAAGCTCATGGTTCTGTTGTTTTAATTCGTGACATTACAACTGAGAAAGAAGTGGATCAAATGAAAACCGACTTTCTTTCGACGGTTTCCCATGAGCTAAGGACACCCCTGACCTCGGTCCTAGGCTTTGCTAAATTGATTCAAAAAAAGCTAGAAGACACCGTATTGCCTGCGGTGAGTGCTGATACCAAGAAAACGAATCGAGCGGTACGCCAGGTGCGGGAAAACCTCGGCATCATTGTATCTGAGGGTGAGCGCTTAACCTCTTTGATTAATGATGTATTGGATATTTCTAAAATTGAAGCAGGCAAAATTGAATGGAATATGCAGCCGACATCTGTGGCTGAGATTCTAGATCAGGCAATTTCGGCCACGTCTGTTCTCTTTCAAGCCAGTGGTTTGGATCTGATTCGCGAGGTTGAACCAGGGTTGCCAGAGGTGATATGCGATCGCAATCGTTTGGTTCAGGTTCTCATTAACCTGCTGTCTAACGCTATCAAATTTACGGATAGTGGTTCCGTCACATGCCGTATTTATCAACAAGATGCTGAAATTGTTGTCAGTATTATTGATACAGGTATTGGTCTTTCCGAAGACGATCTCGAAAAAGTGTTTGAGAAGTTCACCCAGGTGGGTGAAGTCATGACTGACAAGCCTAAGGGTACCGGTCTGGGGCTACCGATTTGCAAACAAATCGTTGAACATCACGAAGGGCGAATTTGGGTTGAAAGCCAGCAGGGGCAAGGTAGTACTTTCTCCTTTACCTTGCCTGTGAATATATCGCAGGAGAGTGAGGCAACTAACGTCAATCTGCAGTCCCTGGTACAGCGGCTTAAAGAAAATGTAGATCGAGCCGTTACTCCAACGGAAAAGTCTCAGAAAACAATTCTTGTGGTGGATGATGAACCCCATATTCGTCAACTATTGCGCCAGGAGTTAGAAGCAGTCGGCTATCAGGTTAAAACTGCCAAGGATGGTATGGATGGTCTCAATCAAGTCAAGGCAGAGCCACCGGATTTAATCATTCTCGATGTAATGATGCCCACCATCAACGGCTTTGACTTGGCCGCTGTGCTCAAGAACAACCCAGCTACCATGGGCATTCCCACCATTATTCTTTCTATTATTCAGGATCAACAGCGGGGCTATCGTCTTGGCATCGATCGCTATCTCACGAAGCCGATCGATACAGAGGCGCTGCTCCGTGATATTAAAATTCTGTTAGACCAGGGCACGTCAAACCGTAAGGTGCTGGTGGTTGACATGGATGTTTCCACCACTAAAAATCTGACGGATGTGTTGCTATCTAGGGGGTATACCGTTACCGAAGCGACGACGGGTAAAGAAGGCATTGCAAAGGCTCTGGCACTTCAGCCTGATATGATCATTGTCGATTCAGCGATTTCCATTGAGCATGATCTCGTGAATACGCTGCGCTTTGATAATGGTCTAGAGACTATTTTTATTATCATGGTAGAAGCATCCCAGGTTGCGGACATCTCGAATCCCACAGAACCCACGTAACCCCGTAGGGGCGAACAATAGGGGCGCACAGCAGGGGCGCACAATAGGGGCACCCCTACAAAGGAAAACAATCATTTGTCCCTTATTTTTTCTTGCCAAGAAACCACCACAGTTCTAACGCAAGCAATCCTAACCCCATGACAGTCACCCCAAATTTGACCACCAACGGCTGCTCAATCGCCTGAATACTGCCAACGTTTGCACTGGCCAGGGATGCTGTACTGGCAATCAAACCCAGACAAAATAAACCACTAAGCAAAAAAGATTTGAGTGTCATAGTCGTACCCCTTGCGGTCTAAACTTTCTCAGCCGTAGCGCATTGGTCACCACAGAGACCGAACTAAAGGCCATGGCAGCCCCAGCAATCATGGGGTTCAACAGCCAGCCAAAAATGGGATAGAGAATCCCAGCGGCCACCGGAATGCCTACCACGTTGTAGATAAAGGCAAAGAACAAATTTTGGCGAATATTGGCCATGGTGGCTTTACTGAGACGGATGGCCGTGACAATGCCGCTGAGATCCCCTGAAATTAGGGTGATATCGCTGGCTGCGATCGCAATATCCGTCCCTGTCCCAATGGAAATTCCCACATCTGCCTGGGCCAGGGCAGGGGCATCATTAATACCATCGCCCACCATGGCGACCCGTTTCCCGGTAGCCTGCAGCTGTTGCACATGGGCGGCTTTTTGGTCGGGCCGCACGCTGGCAATATATCGGCGAATGCCCACATCCTGCGCAATGGCGGCAGCCGTTGCCGGGTTATCCCCCGTCAGCATCACCACGTCTAAACCCAGGCGCTGTAAATGCCGCACGACTTCTGCAGACGATGGTTTCAAGGCATCGGCAATGCCAAGCAGCGCTTCTGCTTTACCATCCACTGCAACCCATACGGTGGTTTTAGCAGCCGACTCCCAAGCCTGTCGTCGAGACTGTAGGTGCTCGGTATTAATCCCCAGGCTCTGCATCCAGCGTTCGGTACCAATTTGCACCCGCTGACCATGGACAGTCCCCTGGACACCGCTGCCCACAATGGCCTCAAACTCCTGGACCTCTGGTAGGTTATCGACACCCTGTGCCTGCCCATAGTTAACGATGGCTGCCGCTAAAGGATGCTCTGACTGATGCTCAACGGCGGCAGCTAGCTGGAGTAGTCTAATTTCATTGCGATTGGCCGTTCCCCTGACCGTCAGGTAGTCCGTCACCATGGGTTTGCCCTGGGTGAGGGTGCCGGTTTTATCCATAATAATCGTCTGTAGCCTGTGGGCCTGTTCCAAACTCTCGGCGTCTTTAATCAAAATGCCGTTTTCAGCCCCTTTACCGGTACCTACCATGATCGATGTGGGCGTGGCCAATCCTAAGGCACAGGGGCAGGCGATGATTAAGACGCCGACGGTGGTGAGTAGGGATAGGGTGGTGTTGCCCGTGAGATTGAACCACAGGGTGAAGGTGAGGAGTGCGATCGCAATAACAATCGGTACAAATAATCCAGTCACCTGGTCTGCCAGCTTTTGAATTGGTGCTTTTGACCCCTGGGCTGTCTGCACTAGCTGCACAATCTGGGCGAGGACCGTATCTCTACCGACCCGTGCCGCACGAAAGCGAAAACTGCCCGTTTTATTAATGGTTGCGCCAATGACTTCGTCTCCAACCCGTTTTTGCACAGGCATCGGTTCACCCGTCACCATAGACTCGTCCACGGTGGATAGGCCTGACACCACATCCCCATCCACGGGTATTTTCTCACCGGGGCGCACCGCCACGATATCGCCCACAACAACATCCTCAACGGGGATATCCATTTCTTGGTCCTGACGGACAACCCTAGCTATATTGGGCTGCAGCCCCATCAGCTGACGAATCGCGTCCGACGTTTGTCCCCTGGCCCGATTTTCTAAATATCGCCCCAACAGTAGCAGCGCAATAATCACCACAGCGGCTTCATAATATACCGCAGGCTTTAGCCCTTGAGCAGTGAGCACATTGGGAAACAGGGTGACAAATAGGGAATAAATATAGGCAGTGCCCGTCCCTAGCGCTACCAACGTGTTCATGTTGGCCGCTCGATGGGTCAACGCTTTCCATGCACCCACAAAAAATGGCTGACCGCACCAGAACAAAACCGGTGTCGATAACACCAACTGCAGCCAGGCATTGTGCAAAAACATCGGCCATCCAGGAATGTGAATCCCCAACATGGCAGGCATGGTGCCAAACATCAGCACAATACCAATCATGCCGCTGACCACCACTCGCAACAAACGCGCCCGTTGTTCTGCTTGCTGTTCGATACGATCAGCCTCCAGACTCATCTCCCTAACAGCCGCCGCCCCATAACCTGCATCAGCAACAGCTGCCTGAATAGCATCCAGGCTAGTACTACGCTCGTCATAGTCAACGCTAGCCTGTTGGCTAGCAAAGTTGACCAGGGCCTTGTTCACCCCTGGTACTTGTTGAATAGCCGTTTCGATACTGTTGGCACAGGCCGCACAGCTCATACCTTTGAGCACTAAGGTTGCGGTAGTCATGATGGTCTCCTGGGGTCTACCCATGGAATAGGCTGGCAGCGGGTGGGGAAGCGAACACTGGGGGCAATGCAGTACTTAACAAACCGACATCCCATGCCCTCCCAGGACTACCGTGTATACATAAGTCGGAGAGTTGCTTACAGTTTCGAGCCCTCATCCCCCAACCCCTTGCTCCCTAAGGGAGAAGGGGGCCTGGCCTCAAAGTCCTTCGCCCCCAGGGAGAAGGATTTAGGATGAGGGCCAATTCAAGGCCTGGCCTACCTTTTGGGACATTATCTTCTAGATGTGTATACACGGCAGCCTCCCAGGAGGGAAGAAACCCCGACTTAGTAGGACTCGGTCTTAGTAGGACTCGGTGATGAAGATTTAGCCCCCTTATTTCTAAGCAGCTGGAGGATAACCTGCTTTTTCGAGGGCTTCTCGTATAGCGGTTTCAGCCACTTCCGTGTCGATGTCTACCTGTTTGGTGTTAGGGTCGGCAGTGACAGCGGCATTGCTGTCTAATGCTTTTACGGCATTTGTGATGTTTTTTGCGCAGACATCACAGGCCATGTTGGGAACCGTTAACTGAAGTGCCATGAGCTTGATTCTGATGGATTACCCCTAGCTTAAACCCTCTAGTTAGCTAGAGAGTCTAGGGGACTTGAAAAGAAAGGCTGCAACTGTGGGCAGCCTTCTAATTATTTATTTGAATTTTAATGATATTTTTTATCATTAAAATTCATCGATAATGAAATCAACTTTTATACTGCATTTGCATAAATATCTTATATAAAAGGCTTAAATATCAATATTTTTGTATAGTTTATGTTTCAACATTCCAGATATGTTGACAGAAATTGGCATTACTATTGACATTTTATTGCATCATGCGCGATCTCTATATTGCCAGCATTGGCAAGAAACCTTTGAACCTTAGGGTGCATCAGCATGAGTCATTCATCTACTAATCAACCGATAAGTCCCTATCAATTTGGTTTGGAGCATGAAGTTGCTTTTTGGGATCAGCAAACACATCAATTTGCTGATTTTTCCAATACTTCATTTCAGCGATTTGAGCAGTTGGTAGAACAGTTGCCTACCTATGGGTCCGACTATCCTCAACTGCGAATTGGGGATGCAGGAATAAAGCGTAAACGTTGGTACATCGAAGGCTATGAGAGATTTTCTGAAACAGGTGAACTTGTTGATTGTATGCCAAAAGGAATTGAAATTCGTACCACACTTCAGCCAACAATCGCTGGAGCAGTTCAAGAACTACGAGAGAGTTTTATCCAGCTGTGGGACGTAGCTCGTCCCACGGGGTTAATTCCTGTTTTAACCAGCTTTAATCCGGTGCAAACAACATTCACGCCAAAGCCACCCCTTAACAACTATGAGACTAGCCGACGGGAGGCGTCACCAGAAAAACAGACGGCGCATATTCCCATGTTGACCTATGGTCCAGATCTTAATTTTTCGATTCGTGGTCTTTCTACTGCTAGCTTGATCCAAGCCGGTAAAAAACTAACTTACTATAGTCCTGCTATGGTGCCGTTTAGTTTTAGTTCACCATTCTATGGGCAACAACTATGGTCGGGCCTATCGGTGCGGACCCATACACGCACAGGGCCACGACCGGCTGCGATGGTGTTTGTCGAAAAACCTACAGACTTGATCGCCAGTTCACCCTCCCTAACAAAAATTGCCCGTCTGCCAGCAGAAATAGGACGCATTGAGTTTAAAGCCTGCGATAGCTGTGGTGACTTTGAGCTTTATGGTAGTCTCCTGGCTTTAATGAAAGGGATTGTCTTAGATACAACATTATCTGGTTCAGCCTTAGTACCCGATGCAGAGAAGCATCAACGGGCTGCGATCTATGGTTTCCAAGATGTTGAGATCTATGAACATGCGATCGCACTTTTAACAGCTGCTGAACAATCTCTGGGGGAAAGCCATGAGAGAAAATTATTACAGCCTCTATGGAATTTTGTTCATACAAAGCAAACACCTGCCCAAGCTATGGTGGAGCAATGGCAAGCCAAAGCGAGCTTAGCAGAGGTACTGAGGTCTGGCTACATCAAGGAGTACACGGTCCCAGCAACCCATCAGCTAGCGCCTCAGCTCTAATACAGCCTCTAATACACGACTTGGAAGGTTAGCTAGGTATTCCATCTAGGACAATAGACGGACTGACGTTGGAAAGGCCCGATGCATTGTCCGTTAGTT
>NZ_QXHD01000004.1:5720398-5729364 GCF_011009555.1 Adonisia turfae CCMR0081
CTGGTCAAGCCGCAATACATTCACAGCCACTGTTGCTAGCAACACCGCCAATAAGGGCCCTGGTGCATTGGGCCATCGCGCCTGCACAACAAATAAAAAGACTAAAACGGCAAGGGACAAAATCAATGTGGGACCATGGTACTGACTGAGATGGGTGACAAACGCCTGAATCTCTCCCAAAACAGTGTCTGCATCAGTGGGAACACCGCTCACTTTGCTCAGCTGCCCCGCCATCATAATCACGGCCACACCGGCCATATAGCCAATCAAAATAGGTTTAGACAGTAAATCAGCAAGAAACCCCAGTCGTGTCAGGTAGCCCAGAATATATACCCCCCCCACTAGCAGGGCTAATAAAGCGGCCAGGATGGCATAGTCGCTACCGCCGGGCGTTGCCAAAGGAGCAATGGCAACCGCTGTCATCACAGCGGTTGTGGATTCTGGGCCGACCGATAACTGTGGCGATGACCCCAACAAGGTGTAAATCACCATGGCAGGCAGAATCGCCCATAGCCCAGCCACAGGTTGAACTCCAGCCAATTCACCATAGGCCATACATTGGGGAATTAAATAGGCCGCCACCGTTAGCCCAGCCAATATATCTCCCCTTAACCAGGCTGACTGATAAGACAACAATTGCTTGAGGCCCAATGGCATCTCCATAGTTCATTTCACGTGTACTGGCAGATGTCTCTATCCTAGGAAATTTCCATAATTTCCATCATGGTGGCCATGGTGGCTGCTGGTGGTTAAAAATTTAACTTTTCAACACTCGTCCAGCATTTAAGATAGCGAGCAAGGCCACTCCAACATCGGCGAATACTGCTTCCCACAGGGTGGCCACCCCCATGGCTCCGAGGGCAATAAAGAAAAGTTTTATCACCATTGCTAACGTGATGTTTTGCCAAACAATCCGCAGGGTTTTTTGAGCAATTTGAATGGCCTCCGCCACCTTCGAGGGGGCGTCGGTCATGATCACGACATCGGCGGTTTCAATGGCAGCATCGGAACCTAGACCGCCCATGGCCATGCCCACATCAGCTCTAGCAATCACGGGGGCATCATTAATGCCATCACCCACAAAAGCCACTTTGCCTTTTGTCTGATTTGCACGATGTAAAAACTCTTCTAGGGCATCCACCTTATCTTCAGGCAACAGCTTTGCGTGATATTGATCCAGACCTAGCGTGTTAGCAATGCTATCGGCAACAGATTGACTGTCCCCTGTCAGCATGGCCGTTTCTAAACCTTGGCAATGGAGCAACCGAATTGCTTCAACGGCATCCTCCTTCAGCTCATCCGCAATTATGATGCGTCCACTGTACTCACCATCGACGGCCACATGGGCCACAGTCCCATCAACAACACAAACATCATGGGCAATCTGTTCTCGATGCAGCAGGCGATCGTTACCCGCTAATATCGTACTGCCTTTCACCTTGGCACGAATACCATGGCCCGAGATTTCTTCATAGTCTTGAATATCGGTAACATCAATCGATTGACCATAGGCCTGTCGAATGGATTGTGCCACCGGATGATTGGATTGAGCTTCCGCCTGGGCAGCCAGTTCTAGTAACTGCTGCTTACTCCAACCATTATGGGTAACCACATCAGTCACCCGAAAATTTCCCTGGGTCAGGGTACCCGTTTTATCAAAAACAACTGTCTTTACCTGGGCCAGGGCATCCAGAAACTTTGAGCCCTTTACCAAAATGCCGCGTTTAGCAGCTCCACCCACACCTCCAAAGTACCCTAACGGAATACTGATCACTAGACCACAGGGACAAGAGATCACCAGCAACACCAGGGCGCGATAGGTCCAAACCGCCTGGGTTGCCCCTGCCATAAACAGAGGTGGCAGGATCGCCATGGCCAACGACAGAAACACTACCGCAGGGGTGTAATAGCGGGCAAAGCGGGTAATAAACTTTTCAGTATCAGCCTTTTTACTACTGGCATTTTCCACCAGGTCCAAAATTTTAGCGATCGATGACTCCCCAAAGCGTTTTGTCACCTTCACCGTCAAAACACCAGACTGGTTCATCATGCCCCCCAAAACTGGTTGACCAACCGTAATGGTTCGGGGCACGGACTCTCCAGTCAGGGCCGAGGTATCCACTAGAGATGTACCCCCTAAGACATCTCCATCCAACGGCACTTTCTCGCCAGGGCGTACGACAATAATGTCGCCCACATTAACAATCTCAGGGGAAACGGCACGAATAACACCATCAACCTTGAGATTAGCGATGTCTGGCCGCACTTCTAGTAGAGCCTTGATTGAGTGGCGGGAGCGCCCCACAGAATAATCCTGAAACAGCTCCCCCACCTGGAAGAATAGCATCACCGCTACCGCTTCAGGCACCTCATGGATGGCGATCGCACCCAATGTCGCAATCGCCATTAAAAAGTTCTCATCAAAAACCCGCCCTTTGAGAATATTGCGCCCTGCCGTAGTCAGCACCTGCTTACCACTGATGAAATAAGCTGGCAGCAGCACCGCATATTCTGCGATCGCAAATGGCGTATTGTGAAGTGGCTGATAAAAAACAAAACCAATCAAAAAAAGAATGGCCGCAGCCACAATAGGCATCAATGCCTGACGCACATTGAACTCCTTTAAATCATGACCGTGGCCATGGCCACAACACCCATGGGAATGAGATCCCGCCATAGTAGTCACCAAGAAATCTGAATATCTGAACGAATATTCATATATTACACAATAAAAACAAATCTCATGCCTGAGTTCTGGCCTCTAACGTCTATCTCCCCCCGTTACTCATCTAAATGGTCAGCAACTTCCTGATAAAGCGCGGTAACATGTCCATCCGCCAAACTATAAAAAACATTACGTCCCTGGCGACGATACTTAACCAACCGATGAGACTTCAACACCCGCAGCTGATGAGAGACTGCCGATTCCCCCATTTTCACCGTTGCCGCCAAATCACACACACATAGCTCCTGCTGAGCCAGAGCCGACAGCAGTTTTAAGCGATGGGGATCGGACAACACAGTAAAAAACTCTGCCATCCGCTGGGCCTTTTCCGTCGCCAGCACCTCCGGCTGCACCTGACGCACACTCTCTAAATGCACAAGGGACTGGTCACAGCCAGGAGCATCAGCTGTCGTTCCGTTATTTTTTCGACTTGAAGCAGGCATGTAAAGGGTAACCCTCAGCATCATACTGCTATGATACTGAGAATCATTACCACCTGAAAGCCTGTTCAACTATTCTTGGTTTACTTGGCTAAGGTTGGGCGTCTATCTGCCGCTGCACCTGATCCATGAAACCCAGAGTCATCTGATAGCTTTCCTGGTCTCCCCGATTTTGAAATAGAGTCGCCGCCTGTTGTAGATCGGCCATGGCCTGTTGAGAGTTACCAAGGTGGTGGTTTAACAAACCACGGGTACCATAGGCTTCTGCCAGCTCAGGATCTAAACGGATGGCCGTATCAAAATCAGCCAGGGCTGTCTGTGCATCCCTGAGGCCAATGTAAACCTGGGCGCGATTGTAATAGGCATCAGCATTATCCGGCTCCAGGGCAACCGCTTGCTGGAAATCAGTCAGGGCGAGGGAAAACTGTCCAAGTTCAGCTAAAACCGTACCGCGATCCATATAGGCTTGGGTAAACTCTGGGTCTAGCTCAATGGCCTGGGTCAAGTCCGCAATGGCTGCATTCACATTGGACGTATGCAGATAGGCTTCACCTCGATGGTAGAAGGTTTCTGGGTGATTGCTACGGAGTCGCAGAGCTGCTGAAAAATCATCAATGGCCTGGTTAATGTCGCCGACATCATGGTAAGCAATGCCCCGTTGCAGATAGGCTTCAGCATTATCAGCGTCGGTTTCAATCAGTTGGGTATAGGTTGCGATCGCAGCCGCTAACTGTCCTTTCTCCGCCTGTTGCTGACCCCGTTCCAACAATTCGTCAGCATTAGTTGTTGCCAGCAGCGGCACTGCGTGAACAGGCTGCACTGCGTGAGCGGGCTGCATCGCCAGGCCTTGATAGACTGATGTCACCGCTAAGGTTGTCCCTAAAATAACTGCAAAACGTCTGTGATTTACCATGGCCAACGATCCCAACTGCGGTGTACTATCCTTAGCAAATAATTGCTCTTTTTCAGGGTAGGGTAGATTTTTCTATTTAGGAGATTTCCACAATGCCCATCATGCCCTGATCCTCATGATCCAGAATATGGCAGTGATAGACTGTGCGCCCCACAAAGTCTTCAAACCGAACACGGATAACAACTGTTTCATACCCTTGAAGACTCACGGTATCTTTCCACGCGAGCAGCGGTTCAGGCTGGCCATCACGTTCAATCACCTGAAAACGGTTAGTGTGCAAATGAAACGGATGATCAATACTGGCCTGGTTAATAAGTTTCCAATCTTCTATCTGATTTAGACGAACCTGGGTATCTACCCGACTCATATCGAAGGATTTGTTATTGATAATAAAACCACTGGAGCTATCTCCGATCCCATGGTTCAACACAAATTCTCGTGTGGTAACCGGTGTAGACAAGGCCTCAACGGGAATTAAGTTCTGAGGTAGCGGTAGCGGCTCAGCATAGTCGCTGGGCTGATAACGCAGGGTAGCAAGAGTGGTTTGGGTAGGCTGCACCACACCTGGCATGTATTCAACAGAGTCCCCCAGTGCCTCCACCACAGCGCCAATACCGCGATCATCAGGGAGACTAATGAGCTGATAGTCTCCGGGTTCTTGTTGACCTGGTACGAGGAGTTCGGCACGTTCACCGGGGGAGAGTCGTAGGATCTCAATTGCGGTGGGAGTTGCGATCGCACCTCGATCTGTCGCGATCAAAAACCAGGGATGATTTTGCAGTTGCAGCTGATAAATCCGAGAGGCTGACGCATTGATCAACCGTAGTCGCAGCAATCCATTTTGAGGTATGGTCACCGTAGGATTATGCTGACCATTGGCTAACAACCATGAACCCTCACGCCCCCACTTTTTGCCCAGAGCATGGAGTTCCAATGGCTGCAGTGTAGGCTCAAAATCCTGTAGTACCAGCACAGTCTCATCCGCCTGCTGTAGTTCAGGAACCTCATCCAGGTCTCCGCGAACAATCAACGGACCTGCTAAACCGCCAAATACTTGTCGCGCCACATCCAGATGGTAGTGAGGATGATACCAAGCTGTAACAGCCGGATGGTTAGATGGGATTTGAAATTCATAGGTGTAGCGCTCACCAGGGGCCACCTCTCGAAACACATTATCAATCTCAGGTGAGATGTGTAGGCCGTGATAATGGAGATTGGTGGGTCTATCTAGCTGGTTGACTAGGGTCAAACGCACCGTATCCCCAGCCCGTACTTCAATCATAGGGCCAGGCAGTTGACCATTGTAGGCCAATAAATGGGTACGCTCATCTGCGATGACCTGTGTTTGAGCTTGGGCTGTTAACGATAGCTCTAACACCCCATCCTGACTCGTGACACGACGTGGAGCACGGGCACATTGCGAAAACAATGGCGCGCTAGCGGCAATGGCCATACAGCTAAGAAATTGACGGCGATACATACAACTCAGTCCAATAGACACAAATTGCCATTTAGATATCGAAGCCAAATGGTAGCATCTATTCACAATACCGTTGCGTTTGAAATATAAGTGCACTGTGCAGTGGCCTGAAGCTATGAGACTTCAGGCCACTGTGTGAACTTTAATCAGCTCTCTTTGAAACAGAAAGATTCTCCAAAAGCTGATAGAGACTAAATTTCTAGCCTACGGTCGTGAAATCTTCAGCTGTCAAACTTCCTGTGAAAGAGGTTAGGCTAGCCAAGGTATCATTACCTGCCGACAGCCAGGTTTTACCATTTCTAGTCGACTGGTTCAGATCATCAAAGCTCAGGCTACCGATTTCGATCTTATCGATACCTTGTTCAAAGTCTCGGATGATCAAATAACCGCGACCTTCGTTCAACACAAATGTGTCGCTGCCGCCTCGACCAAAGGCAATATCGTATTTTTTAGCCGTACCCAAGTTCAGGCGGTCGTCACCGGACCCTGCTTTCACCCGGTCATCGCCTGTACCTGTGAGAATGTCTTTAGACCCATCGGACCTCCCATTATGCTTGGTCATGTAAATAAAGTTATTGCCATCACCCGCATCAACAGTATCGATCCCTGTGCCTAGACCAATTTTGTCATGGCCTGCCCCAGCGAGAATGGTATGGTTGCCACGTCTGAGCTTAATTTTGTTGTTGCCATTACCCAGATCAAGAAGGGTACTGTTACCACCACCGGGGTTACCAGGATCAGGTGTATCAGGATTTGAGGGTGTATCCGCGATATCAGATACGGTCACGCTGAGATTTTGAGTTGCAGTTAAGGCATCAGAGTCAGTGACGGTAACCTTAACCTTATAGATGTTGTCACCGTTAGCATCACCAGGCTTTTCAAAATCAGGTGCTGCCTTAAAATTCAACACACCGTTCTTATCGATGGAGAACAAAGCAGCATCTGCTCCACCGCTCAGACGGTAGGTGAGCCCATCTCCCTCACTGTCTACATCATCAGTACTATTGATATTGAGTACCGCAGTTTTATTCTCAGCAATGGTTACTGAAGAAGATGTTTTGATGGTTGGAGCCACTTTGCTGGGTTCGCTCGGATTGTCCGGTTCATTGGGTTCGCTGGACTCGTTAATATCTTTAATTGTGACGCTGAGATTTTGAGTTGCAGTTAAGGAATCAGAGTCAGTGACGGCAACCTTAACCTTATAGATGTTGTCACCGTTGGCATCACCAGGCTTTTCAAAATCAGGTGCTGCCTTAAAGTTCAACACACCGTTCTTATCGATGGAGAACAAAGCAGCATCTGCTCCACCGTTCAGACGGTAGGTGAGCCCATCCCCTTCACTGTCTACATCATCAGTACTATTGATATTGAGTACCGCAGTCCCATTTTCAGAGATTGTCACTGCCGAAGGAGTTTGAATGGTTGGAGCCACTTTAGCGGGTGGTTGATTGGGGGATGAGTCACTCTGGAACCCATCTAAAAGACCCTCATAAGCAAGTTTAGGCTTGTAATTTTCATCGAAAATATGGGCATCTCCAAAGCCCTTGAAGAAACCAGGTATCCATGAATAGCGATCCGTGAATCCCCAGAGAGTCACTGAACTACAATTGTCTGCTTCTAAACAAGTTTCAACAATCTGTTCATAGATCGCCGCTTGATTGCGTACTTCTGCCTGAGAAGCTGGTTTTCTAATGCGCACGTCAGCTTCTGTGACCTGAACTTCCAGACCAAGGGCACCAAGGCGGCGCATGTTGTCGGCAACACTATTGAAATTACGAGGATCTTCCTCTGGCATATGCATCTGGAAGCCAACACCATCAATGGGTACACCGTCTGCCTTCAGGTCTGATACCAACCGATAAATACCGTTAGATTTTCTGTTGACTTCAGAATTTCTATAATCGTTGTAGATAAGTGTGGCATTGGGGTCAGCCTCATGGGCCCATTTAAAGGCAAGTTCAATGTACTCAGGGCCAATCTCCTTGAGCCAGAATGAATTTCGAAGTGTTCCGTCTTCGTTAACAGCCTCATTAACAACATCCCATACAGGTATCTCCCCTTTATACCGTCCCACAACTGTTTTGATGTGGTTTTCGAGGATACCCAGCAGCTCTCGGCGGCTCCAGTTCCCATTTTCTATCCATTTTGGAATTTCTTTGTGCCAAACGAGGGTATGCCCCCTTAAATCCATATTACTTTTGCTAGCAAAGTTCACTAGTGCATCAGACTGACTAAAGTCAAAGCGACCTCGCTCAGGTTGTAGGAACCTGAACTTCATTTCATACTCAGCCGTGATGCTGTTAAACTCCTTAGCAATAGTTTCTCGGTAGCGGCTATCACTTTTCAGGCGACGAGCTTGAACAGCAGTTCCGATCACCATATTTTGTTTTTTGGCTGCGGAACGTAACGTACGATCGTTGTTGTTCATAATGAAGTGAATTAGATCTCATGATTTTCTGAAGCCAGCAAAAACGTTTACTACGACATCACCAATCTCTGCGGTCGTGAGGTTTCTCACGATCACAAGATTTTGATCGTTAAAATTGTTACCTACAACAGGGGTATGTTTAGTGAAACTACGAACTTTGAGAGTTCCTGTTCAGGTGCTCTAAGTTACTTCAAACTAAAGAGAAGCGCATTGCAAAACTTCCCTTACCTCGGGTTAGAGGTAACACGTTTTTGGAAGATGAAGATCGATATGTTGCCAATGATTTAGGTTTGTATTCAAGTTTTCAAAGCACCTTTAATGCTTTGTTGTATGACTATCAGAACACACTTCACATAAGGTATCTCGGATAGGGGCAATATGGCAGCCACCTCTAATGAAAAGATTGTGAGTATTTGATGAAGAAGATCGTTTACAGGGCAGAAAACTGCTTCTGGAATCAAAAAAAGTAAAATTTAGCGGATATTAGAGTTTGTGTTTGAATTACTTGGATGGACTTGAGTTAAAAGCACTTCTCTTGAAAATAATAAATAGCTCAAGGTATATGTTTTGAACTATTAAGGGGAGAGAGGTTTATAAAGTGAAACTATATATAGTGTTTGCCCCACGCATTGAAAATGCCTTTGATCATCACTCATTTACACCACCAGACTGTATGCATCTCAACGATGAGCTGTTATTGCAACATACGCTAGACAAAGATGTTTCAGACTATCCATCAACATCTTTGTCCGCTTTAGAAAATCAATGCTCCAGCCACTTATGATTTAGGGGAATCAATCGATCTAGATCAGATGGCTCTACATCAATATTTCCAGATTAGATCCTCCGGAATATCGACAACATCTGGACAGTTTACTACTGGCTGTATTAGACACGACTTGGAAGGTTACGAGCAGAGAAAAATAACTGGTGAGATGGGGGTTAGCTCGGCATCAGGACCTCCATAATGAGATCAACCG
>NZ_QXHD01000004.1:5729374-5741403 GCF_011009555.1 Adonisia turfae CCMR0081
CAAATGCAAGCAGACGATACCTTCATCATCGAAACCCCCGGCGGCGGCGGCTATGGTGCCATTCCCACAGAGTATTAAAATAGCTTGCTCTGCATCAGGGGCTGCCGTGTACACACAAGTATTGGAAATTAGCGTTTACGGTTGTCTAACCCCCTCTAACTCCCCCTTACCAAGGGGGAGAACCGGAGCTTCCCCCCTTACCAAGGCAGGGCTGTTTCATTGTCTGGACAGAAAATCTGGAGGCATTGAAAGCTTATTTGAGGAAAGGCATGCTCTACATGAAGGTGGGCCAAACAACAATGCGATAACCTGATTAATCGACCCCGCCGTAACCCTTAAGTTAATGCCATTGAGGACAACCTAGTAGGCTGGGTCTTAGGGCGGCCTCCCGGCCCTAACCATGGGGGTTTGGGGAACTCGGAGGGACCCCAAGCAACCGGTTTTGGCTCCCTCCGATCATCTCTCGATTCAGTATGAACGAAGTAATAAGCCTTACAGATTTTCTCTGGTGAACACGAAACAACCCTGCCTTACCAAGGGGGGATTAAGGGGGGGAATGCAGGATTGTGAACTCCCTTTCGAGATGTGTGTACACCGTAGCTGTATCAGGGGGGATTAAAAACTAAGCTTATGGCGTTAAGAGGGTTCCTTAACAAACATAGTCATCAAATTAGGCCCCAGCAGATATTGATGTTGCACACATCGAAACCCCACCCGAGCACCCATGTGTTCTCGCACCTTCGAACCATAGAACTTAATCCCCCCTGGAGAAACTGGAATCTTCAACGTTTCCATTGATACCCGTGCAGCTGGATCAACCAAATAAAACCTGCCCCCCGGACGTAATACCCGATAAATTTCAGCAAACACCTGGTCTGGCGCAGCATAATGCAGAAAACTTAACGTGTTAAAAACCGCATCAAATTGTTTGTCAGCAAAACGCAGTGGGTTAGCATTACCCTGCACAAAAATTAAGCGAGGGCGATGGCGGTTCGTGCGACGTGCCTGACGTAGCATCTCAGGCGCAAAATCTAGACCCGTGCCCTGGAGGTCAGGATACTTAGCTGCTAAGCGATCCAACAAACGCCCGGTCCCACAGCCAAGGTCAAGCACATGGGAATGCTGCGGGAGGTCAACATAATCTAGCAGCCGCTGATGGGTGGCTTGATAAAATACTGACGGAAATAACAGGTCATACAGGGGTGCCCAGCGATCGAAGAGTTGCCTTTTGTTCGGTAAAGTCATCAGTTGACCAGGTCCTAGATCAATTATCAGAGATTCTAGCGAATTCCCCTAGAAATACGAGTTCACATCCTGGTTTCACATATTTAGAGTTGAGCGCTGAGCAACCCGCACCATGAGACTTGCTGTGATTGCAGCCAAAGCCTTCAGTAGCTTGCCAACGAAGTGCCTTATTTGGCGTCTATTTTTTGCGATCGCACGGCTAACAGAATAATGCTTTTCCAACGATTCCGGATAGTAAACCCATGCTTCATAAGAAGCTCACATTCTTGCTTTAGGATTAACGTGAAATTAGGAAATCTCCACATCTAAGCTGTTTTAAGGAGAAACGATGACTTCTTTTTTAGAAAAGGCCTGAGGCCATTGGCCCATTGAGTAGATATAGGGGAATAGCAGCTAACGCTGTTCTATTTTTATTTTTTGCTGCTGATCCTCAGTATGGAGTTTATCTGTCACATTTAGGCTGTTAGCCAGTTTTGCGATTCGATTCATCCTCTAAATCAGTAACAGCTTTTTTTCTACCCTCGCATCTCCCCCACCAGCGTTGGATAGTTATGCCAACTCTTGGGAAGTATTTAAACTATGACTAACCCAAAGCCATCCCCCAAATTTTCTCTCCTATTTGCACTCTGGGACTACCTTAATCAGCCCCTGTTTGAGCGCGATGTCCAATTCGTGTGGAATCCTCGTAAGTTCACCATATCCTACAGGTCTCAACTATTAGAACGCTGCTGGTCTAAAGACTATGAAACTGAAAAAAATCGCTATCGGCTAGAAGTTAACTGGCACAATACCGATCCTCAACCTAAGATGCCAGACACCGCTTCCAGTGAGTAAGATGGCTCTGCCAGATTTGAACCTATGGTCGTGATTAAGGTACTGAATGTCTGCCATCGGGTACTGGCCTGTCCTAATTTATTAAGAGTTGTGGATTACCGCTGCGGATGAGCAGGGCTTTACAGCAGTATCGGGGTAAAAGCTTATGCCCCAACCTCTTCAGCAATTATTCAGAACGGGTTGTCGTTGGATATGGCGACGAAATTTACGGGTGAAAATCAGTGTGGTGCTGTTGCTGATGGGGCTGGTTGTGCGGGGTGTCCCCTACTTGATGCCTATTCATGCGACGGATTTAGCCCAGGTGGATCAGGCAGTGGAGTTTCGCGATCGCAACTCTCTCCCCCTTGGCACCGTCCTTTCCCGCGACCAAGAGCACACCGCTGTTGTTCCCCTATCCCAAGTCTCCCCCCATTTTCAGCACGCTATTCTCGCCGCTGAAGACCGACGCTTTTATCACCATGGCCCTGTCGATCTACAGGCCTTAGCCCGCGCTAGTTTACAGGCCATTCGTACCCGCCGCATTGTCAGTGGCGCATCCACTGTGACCATGCAACTGGCTCGCATGGTAAACCCTGTCCCGCGCACATTTCTCGGAAAAGCCCAACAAATTTGGTACGCTTGGCGCTTGGCCGCAGGCATGACTAAGGATGAAATTCTTGCCGCCTACGTTAACCGACTCCCCATGGGGGGCAACATCTACGGCGTTGAAGCCGCTGCCCGTGTCTACTTTGGGCTGCCTGCCGCCGATCTAACAGTTGCCCAGGCAAGTTTGCTGGCCGCTTTACCCAATGCTCCGACAGCCCTTAACCCCTACACTAATTGGGATAATCTCAAACAGCGACAGCAGTATGTTCTCAATCAAATGGTGGCCGATGGCACACTAACTCAGGCTCAAGTCAAGCGCATTTATGTCCAACCCGTTACTGTCCAATCGATTGATCAGGGGCTTTTAGTTGCACCACACTTTCTCTTCTGGCTGGCCGCACAGCTCCCTACGGATCACCCTGCCCAAGTCCATACCAGTCTCGATCTGTCCCTTCAGCGTTTTGTCACCGCCCAGGTGCAACAGGCTGTTCAAGGGCTAGCTCTAAAAAATGTACGCCACGCCGCCGCCCTCGTGATCGAAAATGCCACAGGTGACGTTCTAGCCTATGTGGGTTCCCCAAACTACTTTTCTAGTCAACAGACCGGTCAAAACGACGGTGTTCAGGCTCTGCGTCAGCCAGGGTCCACCCTTAAACCCTTCCTCTATCAGCTGGCGTTAGAACAAGATATCATTCAGCCCAACACCATCTTGGCGGATGTGCCCACACACTATGCGATTCCTGGGGCTCAGCTCTATAGCCCCACCGACTTTAGTGAAACGTTTCAAGGTCCGGTGCGGGTGCGAGCTGCCCTGGGTAATTCTCTGAATATCCCAGCTGTGCGTATTCTGGAGAAGGTCGGTGTTGATAAGTTTCTGGAGCGGTTGCACCAGCTGGGTTTTACTCATCTGAATCAGTCTCCTGATCACTATGGTTTAGGCCTGGCCCTTGGCAGTGGAGAAGTGTCGTTGTGGGAGCTGGCACAGGCCTATTTAACCCTGGCTCATCAGGGTGATCCCAGTATTACTCTCTCTCCAATGCGAAGGGCAACTCATAATCAGCCTTCACCTATGAGTCACAGCCGATCGAATGTGTCCCCCTTACGAAGGAGGACCGACAGGGGGGTGATATCCAGCGCCATCGATCGAGACTCCGCCGCCTACGGCACCTTCCCTTCTAAAGGGGAGGAAGACCTCCTAACGTCTTCTCCCACATGGTCTCTTATCACTGATATTCTTTCTGACCCTCACGCACGTGCAACAGCCTTTGGTGTCGATTCTGTCCTCAACTTGCCCTTCCCATCGGCTGTGAAAACCGGCACATCCTCAGACTTTCGCGACACCTGGACAGTAGGTTTTACTTCTGACTACACCGTTGCCACCTGGGTCGGCAACTTTGATGGCACCCCCATGCAGGATGTTTCTGGTGTGATGGGGGCTGCTCCCCTGTGGCATCGAATTATGGTGCATCTCCATGAGACCCATGAACCTGAACGATTCCCTTCACCTGATGGCATGGTAAAACGACCTATCTGTACACTGACTGGCCAAAAACCCACATCCGACTGTGAAGCCATCGTCCAGGAGTATTTTGCCCTGGAGGATTTGGCAGATTATGAACAGAACACAACAGAATCAAACCAAACCAATGTGGCTGAAAACAGTGCAGAGTTAATAATTGTTTCGCCTAAAACAGGCAGTCAGTTTTTGCTATATCCAAATGCCCAAGACCAACGTCTGGAATTTAAGGTGGTTGATAACACGTCTCAGGAGTCTTCAACTATCGAGTGGCAGCTCAATGGTCAAACGTTAGAGTCTTCTGGCAAACCCTCTTTGTTTTGGTCGATGCAGCCAGGGCAGTGGCATTTAGATGTCCGTAGCGGCAGCCGGCGAGCCCAGGTGCAGTTTGATGTACTTTTAGCTGATGAACAACCTGTAAGATCTGGATTTTCTCTTCGGAAAAGTCAATAACGTTTTCTAACACAGATTCTATCCAGAATTAAGAATTGTAGGTATTTCCGTAATCTGTCAGGTCCCATTGGATATGACAAAGAAGTGTGGCCAGTGGTGGAGTCAATGTCAGAAAGGAAAAAGCTACGAAAGCTGTTGATCTACGGGCTGATCGGTTTTGTTCTGACATTACTGTTGGCCACCTGTAATCGTCCCAATGCTTTGCATACGCAAGATCAGAGTGTTCCCATTCCACCGCCCGAACCATTGCCAGCAGTGGCCGCACTCACCGACCCAGACCTGCCCGATTGGATTGAACAGATTAGCCCTACTGGAGAAGCTGAAACACTAGCCCAGATAAGGATTCGGTTTGCTGAGCCGTTGGTGGCAGTGGAGAGTTTGGAAAGTCAAGGGCGTAACGCTACCCTAGAAAAATTTGAAGTCTTCCCTCCTATCCCTGGTGAATTTCGCTTTCTCACCCCGCGTATGGTTGGTTTCCAGGCCGATCGCGCCATTCCCAAGGCCACCCGAGTGCGCGTCACCCTGAAAGCCGGTCTAAAAGATCTCTCCGACCATGAGCTAGACCAGGACCTTGCCTGGACCTTCACCACAGAGCCCATTAAAATCACTAACCTGCCTGGTATTGATAGCAGGCGAGGATCAGCCGAGGACCCCATTGATATAGAACCTGTCCTAGAGTTCAACTCTAGCGTCCAGCTTGATCTAGCTTCCCTAAAACAACACCTACAACTCTCGACTGAAGATCAAGAGACTGAAGGCCAAGCCAGTTCAATTCCAGTACGTGTAGTTGAGGCCGAATACGAGGATGAGTACCTGTCTGCTCGGGAAAAGTTTGGTACCTCGACACGTCCCTGGCAATACCATGTCACCCCCAATCGTCCCCTCAAAAAAGCCACTCAATACTTTCTCAGCATTTCACCTGGACTGCAGCCTGCAGGTGGAAATCTCCCCACTGAAAATAGTATTGATAGTCTGATTACCACCTACAGCCCCCTAGCCTTCGAGAAGTTAGAGATGGTAGGCGTAGGACAACCCGGTGGAGCTACTGGTCGATTTACCAATGGCCTGGCCCAGCTTGTATTTAATAATGGACTAGTGGCTGAAAGCGCTGCTGAACAAATCACCATCGATCCTCCCATTCAAGCAGGCACTCGCCTACTCCGAGCCTACGATAATGACACGTATGTCAGCCTCAATCCCTGGTCGTTGGAGCCTCAAACCACCTACACCATTACCCTTGGAGCTGATTTAAAAGACCGCTTTGGCCAAAGCCTGGGTAGTCCGGTGACGGTGGACTATACCCCCAGTGATTTAACCGGTGACATCTGGGCTCCCACTGGGCTCAACATTTTCCCAGCCAACCAAGATTTGCAGCTCAACATATCGGCAGTGAATCTGCCAGACAACGCCTATAAAGCTACCTATAAGATTGTTCAACCAACGGATTTAGTCAAAACTGACACGGCCTATCCCCGGGGTAACAACACGAGTCTGTTGCCAGACCGCAGCACCTGGTCCTCATTTTCTGTCGCCGCTGAGAAGAATACCTTTGCTGATATTCCCGTGCCCCTACGAGAACAGCTGGGGGGCAACACCGGCATGTTGGCCTATGGCGTTACGGCCCGCGCCAGCACCTATAATCGCAACGGCACTCAACGCTGGCATGAACCCAACTATTACGGACTGGTACAGCTCACCAACCTGGGTGTCTTTGCCCAGTGGTTCCCAGACTCAGGCCAGGTGCGGGTACACCATTTAGCAGATGGCTCAGTCGTCCAGCAGGTCCCCATCTCGATCTATCGCGCCTACACCTACGAAGGCAATCCTCCAGCTGGTACCCCCCAGCCCTGTGCCACAGGTAACACTGACAACACCGGCACCCTGAAATTAAATGCCCAAGCTCTCAAATCCTGTATGAATGGAGCTGAGACGTTTGATGACCCGCCAGAACTCCTCGTGATTGCCCGTGAAAATAATGACTGGGCATTTGCCCGCACCACACCCTATACCGGCAGTTCTCGCTACGGTATTTATGCAGGTTGGGAAGGGAGTCAGCCCATTTCCCGTGGAAACGTCTTTTCTGACCGTTTTCTTTATCAGCCCGGAGAAATCGCTTGGCTGACTGGCAATGCCTACTATCTACAGAAGGGCAGCCTGCGTCAAGACAAAAACAGACCTTATACCATCACCCTACAAGGGCCTGAGGGTGAGAGAATTGACCTGGGTACCCAAACAACCAATGACTTTGGCACCTTTTCTGTGAAATGGGATATCAGTGCCGATCAGCCTTTGGGCTACTACTCCGTTTTGGCCGCTGCTGACAATGGTGTAGAACTGCTGGGAAATTTACGAGTAGCCGAGTTTAAGCCGCCTAACTTTAAGGTTGCCATGGGCCTTGATCAAGCAACAGCAGCGGCAGGCGATAGTCTTTCAACCAGTGTAGAAAGCAGCTATCTATTTGGAGCACCGGTACAGGGACGTGAGATCAATTACTATGTCACTCGTCAGCCAACGACGTTTATTCCAGAGGGTTGGGACGACTTCTCCTTTGGTCGTCGGTGGTACTGGCCAGAGGAACGCCCCATTGTTTCCAGCGATGTATTAGAGACTAGCAAAACCCTGGATGACCAGGGGCAAAGTCAGCTTTCCGTAGAGATTACTGACGATTTGCCCTACCCCATGACCTATCGCTTAGATGCCGAGGTGGTGGATGTTTCCAATCTTTCAGTTGCTGATACAAAAGAGGTGACGGTGCTGCCAGAGGAACGGTTGATCGGTTTGCAGAGTGATTTTGTAGCCGATGCTGGAGAGCCCTTCGATGTGGAGGTGATTGTTACCGATGCTGCGGGGCAAGCTCAGTCTGGTCAGTCGGTACAGTTGGCGCTAGAGCGGATGAATTATAGCAGCGTCACTGAGGTGATTGAGGGCAGTGTTAACCCCAACTATCAGGTGGAATATGAGCTAGTAGATGAGGTAACGGTTCGTTCTGGTAATACGACTAAAACAGTGCAGCTGACAGCCCAAGAAGCAGGACCTTACCGCATTCAGGCCACGTTGGGTGATGAGCGCTCTGCTACGGATACCCGGATTTGGGTGTCTGGTGCTAACCCTGTTTACTGGGGCAGCCGCTATAACAATAATCGGCTAGAGGTGCAGCTGGACAAAGACAGCTACGTCCCTGGAGAAACAGCCACGGCGATGATCCAATCGCCCTATGACGCAGGCGAACTGTATTTTGCCGTAGTCCGCCAAAACACCCTCTATGAAGAAGTGGTTTCCGTTAGCGGTGGCGCACCCCAGGTGCAATTCACCGTTACCCCAGACATGTTGCCTAATGCAGCCGTGGAAGTCGTTCTTGTTCGCCAGGGAGAGCGGTTGGAAACTGTCGAAGTTAATAATCTGGAGAATCTAACCAGCATTGGCTTTGCCCCATTTCAAGTAGATCTGGCGTCTCGTTATCTAAAGCCAGAAGTGACACCCACTGAATCCGAGATTCGTCCGGCTGCCGAGCAAACACTCAATCTCACCCTTAAGGATGATCAAGAGCAGCCTGTGTCAGGTCAGTTTACAGTGATGGTAGTAGATGAAGCCGTCCTCCAGCTTAGTGGCCATCGTCCACCGGATTTAGTGGAGACGGTGTATGCCGAACAGTCCATTTCCACCCGCTTTGCGGATAACCGTTCGGATGTGGTGTTACGACCGCTGAGTTCTCCCCTAGAAAAAGGCTGGGGCTATGGCGGCGGATTCTCGGCAGGCGGTGAGAGTACCCGCATTCGCAAAGACTTTCAGGCGCTGGCCTACTATAACGGCTCGGTGCTCACAGATGACCAGGGCCAGGCGGAGGTTAGCTTTACCCTACCCGACAATCTCACCACCTGGCGGGTAATGGTGGTGGCCACCGATGGTAACCTGCACTTTGGCAATGGCGATGCCACCTTTGTGGCCACTCAGCCCTTAATTACTGCACCGATTTTGCCCCAATTTGCTCGGCCTGGCGATCGCATAATGGCTGGCTTGTCGGTGACTAATACCACAGACCAGCGGGGTCGGTTAAAAATCCAGGGAGATGCGGCTGACGGCCTGAGCTTTGCTGATGAAGAGTCAACGACAAGCCTTGAAGAACGTGGTAAAAAAGGCACCCAGGCCTATCGCTTCCCTATAGAAGTAACCACAGCGGGAGAAGCGCAGATACAATTTCAGACCCAGCTAGGCGATGAGGCCGACGGCTTCCAACTGCCGTTAACTGTCAAGCCGTTGACGATTAATGAACAGGTGGTAGATGCAGGATCGACTACGGACCCGGTCACCATTCCCGTGAATGTGGACAAAGATGTGGTGTCGGATGTGGGTGGCTTAGATGTCTCTCTCTCTAGCACCCTGCTAACGGATATCAAAGCACCGGTGCAACAAATGGAGTGGGTAGAGTCGTTACCGAATCTTTCCACGGCAGCCAGTCAGCTGAGTATTGCGGCTAATTTACAAATTCTCAGCCAGCAATATGGTCAGGTGCTGGATGGATTTGATCCACAAGCAAAAGCCAATCAGGCACTGCAGCGCATAAAGATATTACAGCGTCCCGACGGTGGCTTTTCCAGCTGGCCAGGCGGTGAACAGTCTGATCCCTTTGTCACACCCTATGCCGCTAGATCCTTGGCCCAGGCCAAAGCCGCTGGATTCTCGGTGGATGGAGCCTTGATGAGCCAGCTCCAGAAGTATCTATCCGAGCTGCTAAAAAATCCAGGGCAGGTGGACTGGTGTTCATCGCCCCCATGCAAGAGCCAGGTGCGTTTAGAAGTGCTGTTAGCATTGTCGGATCTAGGCGATGTGCGACAAGATTTTTTGTCATACCTATACGACAATCGCGACGAGTTTGACTGGGTTGGCCAAATTAAGCTAGCGCGTTATCTGTCTCAGTTGGACAATTGGCAAACGGAAGCTGATACCCTGGCCAATCAGGTTCAGGAATCGGTTTACGAAACAGCCCGCAGTGCTACGGTGAACCTGCCCGATGGGTGGGGTTGGTGCCACTCCCCTGTGAGGGCCCAGGCTGAAATCTTGAATCTGTTTGTAGCAAGAGAGGGCAGTCCTGAACTGTTGGGACGACTGGTAGAAGGCCTACTAGCCCTGCGGCGGGAAGGCAGCTGGGGATTCCCTTACAACAATGCTCAAGCCCTCGGTGCGCTAGTGACCTATGCTCGACGCTTGCCTGAGCCGCCTAATTTTGAGGCAACGATCCAGTTGGCCAGTAAGCAATTGGCTCAACAACAGTTCCAAGGCTACCAGCAGCCGAGTTTAGACATCTCTATTCCCATGGCAGAACTGCCTGAGGGTAAGTCAGATTTAGTCCTTAACAAAGCTGGCGACGGAGAACTGCACTATCTCACTGCCTATCGCTATCGGCTAAAAGGTAATGCTCCGGGGCGTTTGCAAGGCTTGCGAGTCACCCGCACAGTGCGTCCAGCAAACGAGTCCGATGTGCTTTATCAAATGGGCCTGAGTCCGGTGAAAAAGAACCTTTCGCTGGATGTGGGTCAGGTATTTGATGTTGGCCTGGAAATTATCAGTGACCATCCTGTAAACCATGTGGTGATTACCGATCCGCTGCCCGCAGGTCTAGAGCCCATTGACACGTCATTCCAGACAAGTACAGCTTACTTCCAGCCGCAGCAGGATAGTTGGGCCATTGGCTATCAACAGTTGGGTCGCGATCGCATCCTTGCCTACGCTGACTACCTCGACACAGGTGTCTACACCCTGCATTATCTTGTCCGTTCAGTCACACCCGGCACTTTCCTCTGGCCTGGCTCAGAGGTACAGCTGGAATATGCCCCCGAAGAATTTGGTCGGGCTGCCACCACCACCTTAGAGCTACAGTCAGCAAGAGAATAGATGATCCTGGAATGTTGAAAACTAAAGTTTTCTCCTATGAACAAGGTTTATAGGCTTATTTCTTAAGCCATGCCTGGGTTCGTTGTTGTAACCCTCTCGTTAGCAACCAATAAATTCCCTTAACCCCTAAGCTTGTCAACACAATTAACACTGACATCGCTGCCGCCGCAGACACATCTCCCGCATCATCCATATTGACAATGGCCACAGATGCTAATGGTAGTTTGGGTGGATAGAGAAAGATCACCGCCGATACCGTCACCATGGCATTGATGAAATAATAGATCCCAATTTCCAGAATCGCCGGTAAACACATGGGGACCGTTACCCGCCAGAAGGTTTTATAAAACGGGACTGACAGAGAGGCCGATACTGCCTCAAATTCTGGATCAAGTTGTTTTAGAGCTGTGCTGGCAGTCAAGAAACAAACTGTCGAAAAGTGGATAATCGTACACAGGACTAAAATTCCCATGGTGCTGTATAGTCCATTGAGTGGATTTAGCAGGGCATAGCCAGTAAAGGGAATACTGATGGTGCGCTGGTTAAAGAAGAACACATAGGCCAGACCCAAAACGAGTCCTGGTAATGCTAAGGGTATTGTCGAGAGAAAGTAAGTTACATTCCGTAGCCATTTCATGCCCCTACCTTTTTCAACTAAGTAGGCAATGGTAAACACCAAAGCAGTTCCCAAGACTGCTGTGTAAAACGACATCCGAATACTGTTCCAATAAGCTCTATAGCCACCGCCACCGACACGACTAAAGTCATAGTTTCGCAAACTTAGACTAAAGTCATAGGGCCATACTTTAACCAGGGAAGCAAAGATAATGGTGCCAAACACAATGATGGCCGCTGAGGCAATCAGGGTACAGCAGGCAAACATCATCCAGTCCAAAACTGGCTGTGGTTTGGGCTGTAATGGAACGGCTTTAGCGCTAACTAACGCTGTTTGCCGACGCTGAATCATGCGGTCAAGCACAAAGGCCAGCACGGCAGGCACCAGCAGGAACACACTGATGGTGGCACCCATGGAGAAGTTTTGTTGGCCAATCACCTGCTTATAAATATCGGTGGCCAGAACATTAAAATCCCCACCAACAACCTTAGGCACTCCGAAATCCGTAAAGGCAAGAATAAAACAGACAAAAATGGAGCTAATTAAGCCAAATTTAACCCCTGGCAAGGTAACCGTAAAAAAGGTACGAATAGGAGATGTGCGCAGAGCTTGAGCTGCTTCATACAGACGAGCATCTGTCAGACTGAGAGCCGTGGTCAAGATCACCACTGCCTGAGGAAAACAGTAGAAAAATTCCCCCATCACAATACCTGTGGGGCCATACAAATTAATGTCCCAACCTACTTGAGTGACTAATCCCTGATTTCCAAATAGGTAAATCAGGCCAATCGCATGGGCTAGAGGGGGAATGTAAAGGGGTAACAGACTCAATAGTCGAAAGACACCTTTACCAGGCATGGCGGTACGGGTCAGGGCATAGGCATATACAAA
>NZ_QXHD01000004.1:5741413-5776363 GCF_011009555.1 Adonisia turfae CCMR0081
GCACAGCTAGGGGGCACCACCAGCGGCACTGTAACCTTATCGGGGGATGTCAACGCGCGTACCCTGGCGGATCTGCGTGGGCGGGGTGATTTAAGTTTCTCCGCTGGCCTGGCCGGATTCTCTCCGCAGCTAGCGGGGTTAGATGCCCCCCTCACCAGTCGCTTTGCCTGGACCGGCCAAGACCTACTCATCGAAGACGCTAATAGTGCTCAGCTCCAGGCACGGGGGGTGATTTCTCCCCAGTTTGAAGGTAATCAGTATCAGGGGATTCGTGGGTTTGAGTTAGATTTAGACGCCCAGCGCTATCCGTTGGCACTACTGCCTGTCCCTATCCCCTTATCCGGTTTTGCTTCATTATCAGACGGACGGTTAGTGGGCACCCTCGATAACCCTCAGTTTAGCGGTACCCTTCTACTGGAAGATTTTGCCGTCAATCAGGTCGCCTTTGATCCAGTGCTATTGGGGCCGGTCAGCTACCAGGGTCCATCAGGACTGATGGTGGATTTAGATGGGCAAACGGGGCCAGCCAGCCCCGATGGTCTAGCCGATGGCATTGCGGTTAATTTTCAAGCTCCCCGAAACATAAACTTTGATGTCAGCTGGCAAGGGGCCCAAGCCTCTGGCCGCACCGAGGGAGATATTTTACGGGCCACACTCCAGGATCTGCCGCTGCAGGCCTTAGGCTTACCAACGGTAGAGCGTCTGGGGGGAGGCCTTAAGGGCACCCTGTCTTCCCGGGGTGAATGGGTCGTCGACTTGAATCGTCAAACCCTGGTGGGCGATGTCTTTATTGCTCAGCCAGGGGTGGGGTATCTCAATGCTCAACAGCTTACGGGGCAATTGGCCTATCGGGATCGGCGGGTCTTTGTGGAACGGGGTGAGCTCATTTTCAACCCATGCTCCAATCGGCTGAATGGTCAGGCATTGCCCTCCTACTGTGGCGCTCCGGATGTGGCTGACAGTATCTATCGCTTCAATGGCAATGTGCAGCTGGATACCCTGGCTTACAATGCCAATGTTTCTGTCGAAAATGGTGATATCAAGGACGTATTCACGGCCCTTGCGATTACAGACCTGGATGATTTAATCCAAACATTTCAGGCTCCAACGTGGGTAGAAAATCAGCCATCTCCTGAAGAGATTCCACAGGTATTAGCTACCCAGGCGACGGGTAATACCGAAGCAGCATTATTAGACCAAATCCGTCGGTTGGCGGAAATTCAAGATATTCAGGAGCAAGAGGCTCTGGCTGAGGCACAGAACCCGATTCCGCCCCTAGATGAGCTGGAAGGACGATTTGATGCGACTGTTCGCCTCAGCGGTCGCCCCCAGGAAATTCCCGAAATTATGTTTGACGTTGACGGTCGTTCCTGGACTTGGACCAGGGACTTTGTGGCCGATCGGGTGGTGGCGCGGGGGCAGCTGGCCAATGGCAACCTAACGCTACAGCCTGTGCGTTTAGAGACCGCTTTGCCACCGGACGGAGAAGGGAATCCACGTCAGGCATTTGTTAACCTGGCCGGTAACCTATCGCTGGTGGAAGAAGATGCATCCAGCTTGCAGTTGGTGGCTGAGGACCTGCCAGTGGCAGCGGTGCGTGATATTTTCAATTTGCCAGTGGGGCTAGAGGGGCGATTGGATTCGATCGCAAACTTTAGTGGCGGTTTGGGCAATCCAACGTTGCGAGGGGATGTTGTTCTGACCGATGGCAGCATTAACGAGCAACCCATTGAGCAGGCGGAAAGCCTATTCCTATATGAAAATGCTCGCCTACTGTTGCAAGGTGAGTTGCTACAAGTCGATAATCCCCAGCCCCTGACCCTGGTGGGAGATATTCCCTATGCCTTTGACTTTATGACCGTGCAACCCGCTGATGATCGGATTGCATTGACCCTGGATGTGGCTGATGAGGGATTAGCTCTGCTCAATGTTCTCAACAATCAGGTGATATGGGAGTCTGGCAAGGGGCAAGTCTCCCTTGAGGTGGGGGGGCGATTGAGTCGACCCACCATCAGCGGTTCGATGAATGTGCGAGAGGCGGTGTTGCGATCGCCATTGCTACCCGATCCCCTCACAGACTTTAACGGAAGCGTTGTTTTTGAAAACAATCAGATCAATGTGCTGGAGTTGCAAGGACAGTACGGTAACGGTCGGCTACAGGCCGCAGGGAGCTTCCCCCTATCATTTCCTTTTATTATCGATAGCGCCGATCTGGCCCTTTTAGGAGCTGACGACCCAGGCGATGTCGCCGAGGACAACGATGCTACACCTGCTGTTACAAATCCTCCTATTGCCGATGCTGCCATTCCAATGCATCCCTCTGGTGCCCTGACGTTTACCCTGGACGACATCGATCTAGACCTGCGGGGTATTTATGAAGGAGGCGTTAACGGCCAAGTGGTCGTCGGTGGCAGCCTCTTATTAGGTGGGCCTCAGTTAGGTGGTGTGGTAGAGCTTGCTAACGGTCGTTTGTTTTTACCTGAAGGGGGTGACGCCGCTCCCACATCAGAATCCGAACAAATCTCCAACTTTATTCCTCGGTTTGAAAATCTCAAACTTACGTTAGCGAGAAACATCCAGATCCAACAAAGTAATTTACTGAATGTAGTTGCCCAAGGAGATTTGCGCGTTACCGGTCCCCTCAGACCATTTCGAGCCATTGAACCCGAAGGAACTATTCGGTTACGGTCTGGCCGCATTAATCTCTTAACAACCACATTCCGATTAGCCGGTCGTGATAACGTGGCGCGATTTGTGCCGGAGCGAGGGATCGCTGATCCACTCCTGGATATACGATTGCGTACCTCGGTGACCGAAACCCAACAGCTGAGTCCTGGGGTAGAAGCAACAGCATTTGCCTCCTCAGAAGTGGCCGATACGTCTGTCGATCCCTTCCAGGGCACTGCGGGCATCGAAACGATTCGTATACGAGCTACCTATCAAGGCAGTGCCAGTAACCTCCTCGAAAGTTTATTCCTCTCAGACATCAGTGATTCAGTGATTGAATTTTCTAGTTCCCCCCCTCGCTCTAGACAGGAAATTGTTAATTTACTTAGCGGTAGCTATATTGCTGCATTACAGTCGGGGCAAGGGGTGATTAACTTCTTTGGAGGAGCGTTGCTAAATACTGTGCAGGATTTTGTGATCAGCAGACTCAACCTGAGTGAATTCCGTCTGTTTCCTGTAACTGGTGCTTCTCGATTCTCCAACGAGGAAAATAGTGGTTCTGCCCTAGATGTTGCCACTGAAGTGGGATTTGATGTGACTGATAACATCACCCTATCACTGTTGAAAATTTTGACCGATAGCACCCCTGCAGAATTTAACGTGCAATATCGCCTGAGTGACGAATTTTCCATCCGTGGCACCACTAATTTCGACGATCGCAATCGAGTTTTGCTAGAGTTTGAAACACGGTTTTAGTCTAGATACTTTTTACCTGGACATGGCTTCTCATAAATTTATCAAATTGCTGATAAACGCTGTGGGTGGTGTATCTATACTGATAACTAGTCTCAGTAGACGAAGTCAACCAAAGGCAGCTCCCACCACACACTTGGCTTGATTGCTATGCAATCGTACTGAGCGCACCTCCCGGATCATTTCCTAATATTTAACCATCCGTCCACTTCCTATGAATCAGCTCATATCTCGGCTTACTCGCCCTGCCCTAGCGGCACTTCTGGCTTTGTTTGGTTGTGGCTGGACGGCACAGGCTGTAGAGGCCCAAGCCCTGCTGCCCTATACGCTCCCCCTAGATGAAGAACGGCTGACAGCAACGGGGCTCACCTTGGCTCAGGAGGCGGCTCAGCTGGCTCAGTTCCAGCAATACGAGGAAGCCTTGGCGCGGATTCAACTGGCCGCTCAGCTTGCGCCCCAGGACCCGCAAATTCTGGCGTTGATGGGAAGCTTGCACCTCCAGGTTGGCGACAGTGCTGCAGCGGTGACTGCCTTAGAAACTGCCAAATCCATCAGCAACGACGATCCCGTTATTTGGTTTACCCTAGGGTCCGCCTACTTTAGTGAAGGAAAGTATCTCCAGGCGTCTAACTCCCTAGAGAAGGGGCTGAGTTTAGAACCCGGCAACCCCGGAGCTCACTTTGATTTAGGCAATGCCTATTACAAACTTAACCGTTATGATAAAGCTATTGAGCAGTATGAATCTGCCATTAGCTTTAACGAGTCTTTCTGGCCAGCGGTTAACAATATTGGTCTGGTTCTGTATGAAATGGGGCAATTAGAACCTGCTATTGAGCAATGGGAGCGCTCTCTGACTCTTTCTGATGAAGAGCCCGAGCCGACATTGGCCATTGCCGTTGCTCGTTATGCTGCCAATATCAATCGCCCTGCTGCTATTGAATCGGCCACTGCAGCACTGGAGCGTGACAGTCGCTATGCTGACTTGGCGTTCCTTGAAGAGAATCTTTGGGGTGATCGTTTACTGAGCGCAACAGAAGCTATGTTCGGTACACCCGGAATCCAAGAGGTTCTGGCTGGACTGTAGACGAAGCCTGACTTAAACCAACAATTTAGATCCTCCAATAAATATACTACCTAGGCATTTAGGTAGTATATTTGATCTAACTTAATTGTTCTATAGAGGTTTAATTTTTTTGACTGATTGCATCTGCTATGGCTAATCGCTGATCATAGCCTTAACATCGTCCACAAATTTTTGGTGGTCAACAATGGGTTTAGAGATATAGCCATCGGCTCCGCTTTGCTGTAAGAAGTTTTCGCGATCGCCATCCATAGCATGGGCTGTCACCAAGATAATTGGTAAGGCTGCAGTGCTACTATTTGCTTTCAGCATTTGGGTGATACGGATGCCATCTACCGGTTTCCCTTGATAAACACTATGGGATAGGGAAACATCCATTAAAATAACGTCTATTTCACCGCTTTCTGCAATCTGTATGACTTCATCCACGTTTTCTGTATGTTTGACCGCTAAGCCGCCGCGCTTCGTCAAAATCTTGGAGAAAACGCGTGCGTTGATCATGTCGTCTTCCACAATTAAAACTGTTTTCATAGGCGGTTTTGTTAACACAGCAAAGTTACTATAGCCGTTGTTGGTCATTGACCTGGGTTCAATAGGTCAATTCAGGGCTTGTTGAAAAAACACTGACCCAGTGACGCAGGCGTTATCAAGTCTATTGAATTCTTGATCGATTTGGATTTGAACTATTGCGGATCCATAACGCTTGTGTATAAGGTACAGCATTGGTAAGGCTAATTACTGTCTTTAGGACGGCTTTCAAGGATACGAAATCATGGCAAACCAGCTAAATGCGTTTTCGGATGAGCAAATTGTTGTCACTTCTCTTCATACAGAGGTGCAACGATCATATCTGGAATATGCCATGAGCGTAATTGTGGGGCGGGCCTTGCCAGACGTGCGTGATGGCCTGAAACCAGTGCATCGGCGCATCCTTTATGCAATGCACGAATTGGGTTTGACACCCGACCGGCCCTTCCGCAAATGTGCCCGTGTAGTTGGGGATGTGCTGGGTAAATATCATCCCCATGGCGATCAGGCGGTTTATGATGCGCTAGTGCGTATGGTTCAGGATTTTTCGACTCGCTATCCGCTGCTAGATGGCCATGGAAACTTTGGGTCAGTGGATAATGATCCCCCAGCGGCCATGCGTTATACAGAAACGCGGTTGGCCTCTGTAAGCCATGAGTCTTTACTGGGTGAAATCAGCGAAGCCACTGTCGATTTTATTGATAACTTTGATAGCTCTCAGCAAGAACCAACGGTATTGCCAGCCCAACTGCCTAATTTATTGCTCAATGGCAGTTCTGGTATTGCGGTGGGGATGGCAACGAACATTCCTCCCCATAATTTGGGAGAGATCATTGATGGTTTGATCGCGATTATTGATCGGCCCACGATTTCAGATGAAGCACTGTTTAAGCTGATTCCTGGTCCAGATTTCCCGACGGGAGGGGAGATTACGGGTACCAAAGGCATTCACGATGCTTATCGTACTGGTCGCGGCAGTATTCCGGTGCGAGGGATTGCTGGCTTTGAGGAAATTCAACCAGGTAAGGGACGACAGCGTCGCAATGCCATTGTGGTGACAGAACTGCCCTATCAGGTAAACAAAGCGGGCTGGATTGAAAAGGTGGCTAATCTGGTCAATCAAGGCAAGCTTGATGGCATTGCGGATATTCGTGATGAAAGCGATCGCGATGGCATGCGGGTAGTGATCGAGTTGAAGCGAGAAGCTCATCCCCACAGTATTTTGGCCGCCCTCTACAAGATGACGCCCCTGCAAAGTAATTTTGGGGCCATTATGTTGGCACTTGATGGGGGGCAGCCGATTCAGATGCCCCTGCGTCACATGCTCCAGTCTTTTCTGGATTTTCGTGAAGAGACACTAGTCCGACAGTACACTAACGAACTCGAAAAAACTGATCGACGCCTGCATATAGTCGAAGGTCTGTTGACGGCCCTCGATAGCATTGATGAAGTGATCGAAATTCTGCGGGCTGCGCCAGATGGTTCCTCGGCAAAGCTGGAGATTAGTGAACAATTTGAGTTGAGCGATCGCCAGGCCGATGCAATTTTGGCCATGCCCCTAAGGCGCTTGGTCGGCTTAGAACAAGACAATCTGCTTAACGAGTTTGATGAGCTATCGACGACAAAAGAAAACTTAGAGCGTTTACTCTCGGATCGCAAAGAACGACTCAAGGCCCTCAAGAAAGATCTTAGAAAGCTCAAGAAGACCTTTGGTGATAAGCGTAGAACTCGTTTGCAAACCGCTAGCGAACGGGCGGCTGAGGAAGAACGGTTGGCTAATCTTGTGGCTGAGGCCCAGGAAGAGGAAACTGTGGTGGAGCTGACTCGTAAAGGCTATGTCAGACGTTTGTCGCCGCGAACTTATCAGCGACGGCAGGGCAAACAAGAAGATCTGCCCATTAAGCTGACTGAGCTTGATGATGTGACAACCCAGACGGAGTTTGCATGGACCACCCATAATTTGTTGGTATTTTCTCGAGATGGTAAAGCCTTTAGTCTAGCGGTGGGGGATATCCCCCTGGCTCAGCGACAGCAGTCTAAGGGTCAACCTTTGGTTAATTTGTTGCCCGATGCCATTGGGAATGATCCGGATGCTGTGCTTCCTCCTATTTTGATGACGGATGAGGTGATGACACAGCAGATTATTTTGGTGACCGCCCAAGGAAAAATCAAACGGTTGCCGTTGACCGAGTTTGAATCGATTACTGGACGTGGGTTAGTGGCAATTAAGCTCAAGCCCGGGGACCACTTAGCCCATGCGGTGATTGCTGATTTAGAGCAGGATCTGATGCTGGCTTCTTCTGGAGGACGTCTTTTGCGATTTACCATTGATCGTGAGCAGTTGCCGGATACTAGTCGAAATTCCCAGGGCACCCAAGCTATTCGGGTACTCAAGGGAGAATCTGTTGTTGGCTGTGTGCCGATTCAAAATAAGAGCAAGCTGTTGCTGATGTCGACGAAGGGCTATGCCAAACGGATGCAGGTGGCTGCGATTAAGCGCAGTAGCCGAGGGGGGATTGGTTCTCAGTCGTTTAAGTTTAGTCAAACTGGCGATCGCCTGACGATATCGTTAGAGGCTCCTGACTCTGCTGGCTTTATTGTCATGACCAGTGAAGAGCGAGTGGCTAGTTTGGCTGCCGAGCGTGTGCCGTTGCAGGGACGAAGTCAACCGTGCGATCGCATGTTTACCCCTGCTCGCGGTGAGCTTATTACCGATATTCTGGTATCTGTAGATTGCGTTGCTAACTAAGCTGCGCCTAATTGTCCTGATACCTAACTAGGAATCCAACGTGGCCGAAGTTGTTATAGACAACGTTTATAAGACATTTCCGCGTCAATCCTCCGAGGCTAAGTCAGCAACGGTGCTCAAGCGGATCCATCTAGAGGTCGAAGACGGTGAGTTTATGGTGCTTGTAGGACCGTCTGGCTGTGGCAAAAGTACGCTACTGCGTCTGATTGCTGGGTTAGAAAGTATTACTGGCGGCACCATTACCATCGGTGAGCAGCGGGTGAACGCTTTGCCTCCCAAACAAAGGGATGTGGCCATGGTGTTTCAAAGTTATGCCCTCTATCCCCATCTCAGCGTGTATGACAACCTGGCCTTTGGTCTGCGGCGCACCGCTGGTGATTTACCGACAATCGCCCGTTGGCAACAAGCATTATTCGGGGTGAGTCGGCTACTGCCCCCAGGGTTTCACTATTGGCCAGAGCGGGAACAGGCCATTGCTAAACGGGTAAAAGCCATTGCAGAGATTTTGCAAATTACGCCATTGTTAAAACGGTTGCCCCGCCAACTCTCCGGTGGGCAAAAACAGCGTGTAGCCTTGGGGCGGGCCATGGCCCGTAATCCCCAGGTGTTTTTAATGGATGAACCCCTATCTAACTTGGACGCGAAGCTGCGCACCGAGACCCGTGCCCAAATTGTCACTCTGCAGCGTCGGCTCGGGACCACCACGATTTATGTCACCCACGATCAGGTGGAAGCCATGACCATGGGTGACCGGATTGCTGTGATGAACCAGGGGGTGATTCAGCAGATCGCTGCCCCTCTAGAGCTATATCGTTCGCCGGTTAATCGGTTTGTGGCCGCGTTTATTGGTTCACCACCGATGAACTTTCTCACGGTACAGGTACAGGCTCCCCTAACCTTGACTCATCCTGCTTTTCGAGTGACATTACCGAGCCATTGGGAGCCGATTTTGACGGCCTATGGCAATCAACCGTTAACCCTGGGCATTCGTCCCGAACACCTCCGCCTTACAGTGCCTGCCCCTAAACATCTGGCCGTTACTGTGGTCCGTGCTGAGGCCCTGGGGAGTGAAACATACCTCACGGTAGCTTTGGCGGATGGCATGGGAGTGGGTGCTGCCGGGGACGCATCGGAGGAAAAAACACTGCGAATGCGTCTTGATGGTGTTGAAGAGTCGGTGCCTCGCCCCGGCGATCAGCTGACCATTGGGATTCGAGTGGAGCATGTTCATCTGTTTGATCCAGAGACTGGGGCAGCCATTAATGTAGCTTGACGCCCATAGTTCACAACATCAATCGCAACCGTTAGTTGCCAGATTTTAGTTATCAGATTTGTGGCGTAAGCGTAACCCCAACCCTGT
Organism: Adonisia turfae CCMR0081; assembly: GCF_011009555.1. GTDB lineage: Bacteria > Cyanobacteriota > Cyanobacteriia > Phormidesmidales > Phormidesmidaceae > Leptothoe > Leptothoe turfae. The sequence goes on from NZ_QXHD01000004.1 coordinate 5,750,552, forward strand.
CAGGATTGCGATCGCAACACCTGATGTGGGTTCCGGTACTGAGGGTGGATCAACAATGTCTGGTTCTTTAACCATCACCTGGAAATTGCTAATGGTCACCTGGGCCCGCCCCCCGCGATTATCAGCTGTGCCAATTTCAAACCCAAAGATTTGATTGGCGGCAACCTTGACCAAACTGCTGCCCGATTGCGTTGCAGACCCATTGCGATCGATAAGCTCGGTAAAGACCCCATCCGTCTTGAGAGACGTGGGGGGGAAATTGCCCAGAGCAAATCCAAAGGGGTCAAAGGCAGGACCAAATGTATCAGCTGTGGTGTAGTCCCAGTCAAACGAAATTATGCTGGTTTCTGGCACAGTCACAAATACAGTTGTGAAGCTGGTGTCGCATAAAAACAATAGGTTTGGCTGAACGGTGTCGCATGCCAACCCAAACTCATCCAAAATTGAAGCCTGATCGCTACCCAGTAAAGTTAATGAATCCGGTGCATTTGTAAAATCTACCGAGCCATTAAAGGGAGCTAGCGGAACACCCTCGATCGTGATTTTTGAATTGTCGATACCTGGAAATGCTGGACTACTGTTGAACAACTCCCAGTTTTCAGGGGCAAAGTTGTCCACAAAACCCTGGGCACTCACTGTCTGGGCTGTTGTGCTAATGACAACAGCAGATGTAACCAATGCGCCTAAAACAGTATTTATAATGGCTTTTGCCATCGTATTCCGCAGTAAAAAACCTTAACCTTATTGCTTTAACAAGGGTTAGTAGACCTAACCGGAAGATGACCTGATATCCGTACAAATCAATACGTGCCTAAAGACGTATTTCCGATTGATTTGCCATTACGCCGAATATAATCTTCCTAAAATTGAAATGCCGAGATTGGCGATGGGCATTTACATAAACAATATTGTTGCTTTGGCTTTGTTAAGGTTGGTTGATGGCAAACTCACAAGTTTCAGTAAAGACCAATTAATTGGCAATAAATTCTGAGATTGGCATCAGTAATTACGCTGTTTTTTGTAGGTCAACTTGCCTTTTCTAGAGTACGGACATGTAGTGGGTTTAGCGTGAAACGTCTGATAATCCTTGATATAGCATCAAATACCGTAACTATGCGATACAAAAAAGTTGCGGATTATATCTTCCTATCAATAATTTTTCAGAATACGGCCCTGGTCCATACACTTATTACTCAAACGCTGTAGCTTTAAAGGCGCGACTTGATAGCCAGCGTGAACATTATGGGACAGCATTGGGACAGAAAAAAAATTGGCTTACTGACAAGTGGTGGAGACTGTGCAGGTCTCAATGCCGCCTTACGAGCGGTGGTGCACCGAGCCAATGGCTATGGATGGGAGGTAGTCGGTATTTCCCGAGCTACCCAAGGCTTAATGGCACGTCCACCTGAGTATGTGGAATTTGATGTATCGAGTACCCATAACTTATTACTAGCGGGTGGCACCGTTCTGGGGACTACAAATAAGGGAAATCCGTTTGATTTTCCTTTGTCCGATGGATCTACTTGCGATCGCTCCCAAGACATTATCGACGGTTACCATCTGCTCGGGTTAGATGCCCTGATTGGTATCGGGGGGGACGGCAGCATGGCCATCCTACGTCGCCTCGCCCAGCAAGGAGGTCTAAACTTAGTCGGCATTCCCAAAACCATCGACAATGACCTTGGCTGTACCGAGCGTTCCATTGGGTTTGACACGGCGGTAAATATTGCAACCGAGGCCCTGGATCGGCTGCATTTCACTGCGGCTAGCCATTCTCGGGTGATGATTTTAGAAGTGATGGGGCGAGATGCCGGTCATATTGCCCTCAATGCAGGGATTGCCGGGGGAGCTGACATTGTCCTGTTGCCTGAAATTCCCTACACAATCGATAACATTTGCCAAACCATCAAAGGCCTAAAGCGCAATTTTGCCACCATCATTGTGGCGGAGGCGGTGTGTACCGAAGCTGGTGAAAAAGTTGTTCAAACCAATCGTTTGGGGCAGTGTCGCCTGGGCGGTATTGGTGAATATTTAGCAGAGCAAATTACTGAGAACATTGGTGCTGAAACTCGTGTGACTGTACTTGGTCATGTGCAGCGGGGGGGTACACCGTCACCGTTAGATCGAGTTCTAGCGACGGCCTTCGGTGTAGAGGCCGTGGATTTGATTGCTGCTGAAAAGTACGACCACATGGTGAGCTGGCAAAATCGTCAGGTGGTGCATGTGCCCATTACCGAGGCGATTGCTGAATATCGGGCTGTGAACCCCCAGGATACGCTGGTTAAAACGGCCCGAGGCATGGGTATCTGCTTGGGAGATACTAACTGTCACGCGGTCAACACCCATATTCGCCGTGACGCTACGGTGTTTGCCTAGGCCCTACGCTTGTCAGCGAGATTCTGGGCTTTCCAGGGCTGGTTGCTCTGAAGTTTTAGCTTGATATCTTTAGAACAGCCAGCTATCCTGTTGCCTACGTAGACAGCTGGGTGAATGTAAGCTTCTGTTAACCAATGACATGATTGCGCGGGTGACGATAGACAATAACCCCATGTCTTCAGTCATTGTTCGTACCTATTAGCACACCACTCTATGCAATTTGCTAAATCGTTGACGTCGACCCAAGATGACACCCAAGAAAAAATTCTCGGGGCGGCCCAACGACTGTTTGCTCGCAACGGGTATGGTGGTACGACTACTCGAGATTTAGCCCAAGCTGCTGGTGTAGCTGAAGGCACGCTATTTAGACACTTTGAAAATAAAAAGGCGATTCTAATTGAAGTTGCCACCCGAGGTTGGGTAGATTTACTGACTGATTTACTGACTGAGCTCAGTGAAATGGCTAACTATAAGGCCATTGCTAAGGTGATGCGTAAACGCATGTTGAACCTGTCTGCCAATACTGACATGTTGCGCGTCTGTTTTATGGAAGCTCAGTTTCACCCAGAGTTACGGGAGCGGGTGCAGGCTGAAGTCATTGCCAAAATGACCGATGTTGCCGAAGCATTTTTCCAAACGGCCATGGATCGAGGCACCTATCGCCCCATGAACCCTCGGGTTGTTGCTCGGATTTTCCTGGGTATGTTTACGATCGCAGGGTTTAGCCAGGTTACGCTGGCTGATGAAGCAAACTCCCCCCAGGATATGAAAGAGCTGGCGGAAACCCTGGCGGATATTTTTCTCAATGGAGTATTGGCAGCAAACTCTGAGGCCTAGTTCTGCCGTCTAGGCAATAGGCTATTGAGATCATCCGCATTCACTCGATAGGCTGCCCCAAACCCCATCACGAACTGTCCGGCTTGGGGCTGTAGTTGAAAGACTTGAAAATCCGGTAGTCCTTTCATCAGGCCGATCACGTCACCAAACCGTTGTTCAAAGCGATCAATGAGCGTTTGCCATTGGGGGGTATCGCGGGGCAAGGGGGTGGCAGTGCACTCATAGGTGAGCCGACGTCGTGCAAAAATCTCCTGTGTTGCTGCTTCATCTTCGATAAAAAGAACGCTGGCCCGACAGGTTTGTTTGAGGTTGGTGGTGTGGGTTGATAACCCACTGACATATAGGTAAAGGGTCTTATCCCTATCCATCAAAAACGGTGCATAACTAGCCTGGGGAACACCCTCGGCGCTGACGGTGCTCAGGATGATACTGCGAAACTTTTCAGGAAATTCTTGATAAATCTTAGTCACACGGGTTAAGTCAGCCATAGTTTCATGAAAGGGGCCTGTTTTTCTGGTGCGCTTTAAAAAGTAACACCCGTAGCGATGGCCCCATGGAGTTTCTATCCTTCCGGTAAAATACTCAAGCTAGTTATCTAATGTCCCACTATGGCTCGTCGAATTATTCAAACTGATCAGGCTCCCGCTCCTGTTGGTCCCTACAATCAGGCCATTGTGGCTTCAGGGGAAATGGTGTTTGCCTCAGGGCAGGTAGCTTTAGACCCGGCCACTGGAGCTTTGGTAGGTGAAGGCGATGTGGCGGCCCAAACTAAGCAGTGTTTAGATAATCTCACTGCTGTTTTAGCGGCGGCAGGAGCAACCATGGCCGATGTAGTTAAGACATCGGTTTTTCTCAAGGATATGAATGACTTTGCCACGGTAAATGGTGTTTATGCCAAGTACTTTGACGAAGCGACAGCTCCTGCCCGAGCCTGTGTGGAGGTGGCTCGTTTGCCTAAGGATGTTTTAGTGGAAATCGAGTGTATCGCGGTGACATAGGTCTAAAGGGGCGTTGCATGCAATGCCCCACCGGTTGACGGTTTGGGTTTCGCGCGTTAATGTAAAAATATCTAAGCGCAAATTGCTTAGGCCGCTATCATTTGTAAAAGTCTTAATCCCATGCGTCACCAATTCTTCTATTTTTGGTTTAGCCAGGTTCACCGACCATGAACCCGAGCGCTAGCATGGGATGTCGGTGAACCGCAGGGCAAACGCTCTGCGGTTTTGCTTTATTCATCAGTACCCGTTTTATTTTTGACACCATGACCGTTAGCTACAGCTGGCAATTTACTTTTTACTTTTTTACGCCACCACCGGGTAGGTAGCGTTAGCGTTTGCTGTACTGACTTGCCCGGAGCCCAAAAGGCTGCGGGCTTTTTGTTTTTTTGCTGTTATTGATTCCCTAGACCCATGAAAGACGCCAAACTTGTTGCTAAAAGTCGTGCTAATCACATTAGTGAAATTGAGATTGCACCTGCCTTAGCGGGGCAGGCCTCACCGATCACCGTCGGTGGCAAAGACCTATTTATTGTTGGCGGCCCCTGCGCGATCGAAAGCATGGCTCAAATGGAGGCCATCGCCCAGGCTCAACTGCCGATCCAGGGATTGCGAGGGGGGATTTACAAACCGCGCACATCTCCCTATTCATTCCAGGGGTTGGGGGATGTCGGCCTGGATATTCTCTCGGCCATCCGCAAACGCTATGGTTTGCCTGTGATTACTGAAGTAATGGCGATCCATCAAATTGAAAAGCTGGCTCCCCATGCAGATGTTTTGCAGATCGGTAGCCGCAACATGCAAAATTTTGATTTGCTCAAGGCCCTTGGGGAGGTCAATAAGCCCGTCTTGCTGAAGCGAGGTTTGGCAGCAACGGTGAGCGAGTTTGTCATGGCCGCAGAGTATATCGCTAGCCACGGTAATCCCAACATTATTCTCTGTGAGCGAGGTATTCGAAGCTTTGATAGCCACACTCGCAACGTGCTTGATCTGGGAGCTGTGGTTGCCCTCAAGCAACTTACCCACTTGCCTGTGCTTGTTGATCCTAGCCATGCCACTGGCAAGCGAGAGTTGGTTGCGCCCTTAGCTCGGGCTGCGATCGCAGCTGGTGCCGATGGTTTGATCATTGAATGCCATCCAGACCCCGATCAATCCGTCAGTGATGCCAGACAGACCATTAGCTTAGAGGCCATGGCTGACCTTGTAGACAGTTTAGGCCCCATCGCTCAGGCTGTGGGACGAGCTGTGAAACCCTCAGCGTCACTAAAGCTAGTGGCGTAATTGAGGGAGTGGTTCTTCCAAAATTAATGCACATCCCTGGAACAACGCCTGAAAGCGTGATGTCAGTAAAAGTTAAAAACATATCAGGATGCTATCACCAAACTTTAGGCTGTCCATATCTACAGATCTAAGTATGGCTGAGACACTGAACTCCATTGGAGTCAGGGGTTGGCAGGCCTGTAAGGTTCTATCACAAGTTCCGGAGGGATGTGCTCTTTTTATAGGATGTTCTGACGTCTAAGTTTTTAGTAGTACAACTATTCAGAGCTACTTAGTTAGCTTTTGGTTATTAATACATAAATATTAGTCAAGATGTGGTCATCGGATACTAGCCTCTTGACTCCTAGGATTTAATCTCGTCGTGTAGATGAAATTCAAACATTGGTTATTACGGTTCATGTTGCGCATTCAGATCTCAATTAAATAGTCAAAACATTTTATTTGAATTTCTAGGAGAAATCTGAGGTGAGACGAAAGCACTTTTTAAAGGGGATACCTGCTGTCGCTACACTCTCAGTTCTGGCAATTCTAGGCCTTAAAAGTGTTGCTGTAGATTTTGATCAATATCGGAGCTACAGCGCGTTAATTTCGGATCAGCTAGTTAACGAGGCGGCGACTCAACTAGCCTTACAAAATATTCGCTTTACCATTTCACAAAATGGTCAATCCCTGAATACGGCTTTATTAGAAGCCGAAAAAGTACAGGCTCAACTGACGGAAAGCATTCCGCCGTCCATATCGCCCAAGGATGAAAGCAGTTTGCAAAAACAACTGGCGTTTAATGCTGAACTGTTGGCAGAAAAACGACAGCTTATAGGGCAACTGGAAGTCCACCACGCTGAATTGAGGACAGCGTTAGCTCAAGAAGCTAATTTGCTAAATGGGTTGAATGGCAGTCTCAGGCTTGAGGTGGGGGCTTTACTAGATGATTTGTCTCTCTATGTCGTGACCAGTGATGAGAAACTTGTTGCTGGTATAAAAGCAAAACTTAGGCGTCTAGGTACTCGAGCAGGCACGAGCGCTGAGACTCAACAGCAAATGACTCAGCTGGTGCAAATGGTGTTAGATAACAAACCGGCTGCAGATGCGTTAGTGGCGCAGGTATTTAATTTACCATTAACCAATAATATTCGAGCTCTAGAGGAGCAGTTTGATGACATTCATCAAGCAACGCGATCGCGACTGGCCCTTTATCGCAACCTGGTCTACATCCTGTCATTTGTCAGTTCAGGCATGATGGCGTTCTGGGTGATCAATCGCCTTCAGCAATCAAGTCAAAAAACAGTGCGAGTGCTAGAAAGCATTACGGATGCCTTTATTGCTGTGGATCGCACTTGGTCAATTACCTACGTCAATGCCCAAGCCGCCGATATTCTCAATTGTGATATTCCAGGGCTGCTGGGCCAAGACTTTTGGAAAGTTTTACCAGAGTCTCTCGGCAAACGATTTACCGAATATTATCGCCGGGCTGTTGCCACCAACCTTGAGGTCGTTAGCTTTGAAACCTATTACGAGCCCACTGAACGCTGGCTGATGGTGCGTGGTTATCCTGGTCTAGATGGCTTATCCATCTTTTTACAGGATTTTACAGAGCGCAAACAGGCTGAAGAGCAGCTGATTGACCTTAATCGCGATCTGGATAACCGAGTCAAAGACCGCACAGCACAGCTAGCCAATGCCATGGAAGAAGCTGAAACAGCGCGGGTAAAAGCAGAAGATGCCAATCGCTCAAAGAGTGAATTCTTGGCCAACATGAGTCATGAGCTACGTACGCCGCTCAACGCCATCATTGGCTACAGCGAAATGTTGGAAGAAGATGTCACTAGCATCGGTGAAGAAGACTTTGTTCCTGATTTACAAAAAATTCAAGGTGCAGGTAAACATCTTTTAGGGCTGATCAACTCAGTCCTTGATCTATCCAAAATCGAAGCCGGTCGAATGGAACTCTTCTTGGAAGATATCTGTGTGAAGACCATTCTGGATGAGATTATAGGCACCATTCAACCCCTTGCTCAAAAGAATGGGAATCAGCTGCATATGTCCTGTCCGGATGATATCGGCATGTTGCATGCAGACCAGGTTAAACTCCAACAGAGTTTAATTAATTTACTCAGTAATGCCTGTAAATTTACCGAAAATGGTGAGATTACCCTGGCGGTTGAACCAACGGTGTCAGTTGGCTCTCAGGCAAATGAAGACAATTGGCTACAGTTTACCGTTACAGACACTGGAATTGGTATGACCCCTGAACAGATGGATAAGGTCTTCCAGGCCTTTACCCAGGCAGATACCTCAACCACTCGAAAATATGGAGGTACTGGTTTGGGTTTGACAATTACCAAACAGTTTATCTCCATGATGGGAGGCAATGTATCGGTTGATAGCACCTACGGAGAAGGCACAACCTTTACCATTGCTGTGCCCAGAAACGTCCAGCTGGAAGAATCATCCCATGAAACCTTCTTTGCCCCCCCGGTTCACTTAATAGATAGGGAGTCTATTTCAGCGCTCCATGAGTTATCAGGTCGCGCATTAGAAAAGACCATCTTGGTAATCGATAGTGATATCGAGGCTTGTGAGAGTTTGCATAGTTGGCTGACAGATGCCGGTTACAATGTTGTGTCTGCGGCAGATGGTCAGCAAGGTCTGGCGCTAGCTGACGAGCTACTTCCCGATGCCATCATTTTAGACATGATGTTGCCCGATCAAGATGCATGGTTAATTTTGCAAGACTTAAAAACAATGCCAGCGGTCTCCCAGGTCCCGGTTATTTTGCTGTCAATGACTGAAGAAGCTGACCGTGCTCACCAGTTAGGTGTCACGGATTACATGCTCAAGCCCATTGATCACATTCGTTTAATCGACCTTTTGAATAACCAAATTCCTGAACAAACATCCCCCAGGATTTTAGTGGTCGATGATGATATCAATGCTAGAGAGATTATGGCGCGTTTTTTACAGCAGTATGATTGGACTGTGGTGCTTGCGGCCAATGGTCAGCAGGCGTTGGACTATCTCAATAGGGCTGTCCCTGACTTAATTGTGCTAGATCTGATGATGCCTGGTCTGGATGGTTTTGAGTTTGTTCAAATTTTGCGTCAAACACCTAGCTGGCGAAATATCCCTGTCATTATTGTCACTGCAAAAACACTGACAGCTAAAGACCAAAAGCGTTTAGAAGGTGTTGTTAGAGTGTATCAAAAGGCTGATTTCAACCGTCAGGATCTGTTGAACGAAGTGCGCTCCCTAGTATTTGCTGAGGTCGACAGTACACCGATAGCAGGATAATAGCTGTTTTCTCTTCTAGACAGCTGGGGGGTCAGAGATCAGTAAATCTACTGCCTAGTTTGCGTGATGTTGCCATGAAGGCAGGTAAAAATAGATATAGTGTCCGTAACTAACTACGTGTATTTTCCGGAACCCATTGTAATTCTGGAGCATCTCTATAAAGATGTTTTGTCGTTGCTAAAAAAATGTGACGGCAGTGCAAATTATCCCTGGTACCTATCTTCATCAGATGTTTAAAGGGCATCATAAACTAATTAATGAAGCCTTGATACCTTATAAGTAAGTATCCCGTAGATTAACTCTTTATTTGTTAAAACAAAATAGGACATCAGTTTTAATTGATAAAAATTGCTCGACTCCACTATTGTTATGTTGAATAGATTTATGAGGACTTCCTGATGAGGGTGTCCGTATTCTTATAAGTAACTAGTCGATTTCTCTATTCCGTTAATTCGGCCCTTCACCCATTCTCATTTTTCTCATTTATATCTAATTTTTGCAACTAGCTTGTGATTCAAATCAACAACCGTTCTCCTTATATAGATAAAAATTTTAGGAGGTTATTCTAGTGAATCAAGAGTCTCTAACCAAAGGGGCAGGTGTAGCTACAGCTTTTTTCCTCCTCATATTTTTGGGTATTAAAGGAAAATCTGTTAATGTCAGCCAATATCAAGAATATGCTGATTTAATCTCTAGTCAGGTCGAAAGTGATACAGAGGTTGAACTAGCATTACTAAAAGAACGCTACAAGCTGTTGAGAAATGATGAGCCACTAGCCGAAGCCTTGGCCGAAGAGCTGTCTATTCAGAAAGAGCTAGGTGAAAACATACCCAGTTTTATAGGGAAAGATGAGCAGGGTAAGCTGAAAAGCCTTATTAGTGGCAATGCTCAGGATCTAGAGAAAAAAACTGAGCTCGTTGAGCGGTTTCAGACCACTAATAACAAGCTACAGAATGCTCTTGAGCAGTTGCCTAGCCTGGTTAATGAATTAAAAAATACTGGTGATGCGGATCTTGAAAAACTCATCGATGATGTTTTGATCTACATCATGGCAACTGATGAGCAGTTGGTTGCCACCATTGAGGCAGAACTCAATACGGTCAAAGCAAAGCTCAATGCCGGTGAATTTTCGAGTGCGGAAGATGTGGCTCAGGTCGTAGAGCTGACTCAGACAGTTTTAGACAGTAAGCCTTCTGCCGATGCTCTGTTGGATCAGGCTGTTAATTTACCCTTGACGAGCAACATTCGCGAGCTAGAGAGTACTTTTGATAAGGCTAGTCTCGCTGCCTTTAGACAGGTCGCTATATACAGAAATGCAGCCTATCTGGTTACGCTAGCGCTCATTGGTGTAATTGCCTATGGATTGGTTGCGCGACTGCGGCAGTCTACTCAGCGCACCACTAGTGTCCTAGAAAATATTACGGATGCATTTGTGGCTGTTGATCGCGCCTGGAAAGTTACCTATGTGAATGCTCAAGCTGCTGAGGTGCTTAAACGTAATATTCAAGGTCTTTTAGAGCAGGACTTCTGGAAGATTTTCCCTGAATCCTTGGGAGCTCGTTATGAGCAGCAATATCGCCGTGCCATGGCTGAGCAGACAGTTGTCAGCTTCGAAACCTACTATTCTCCTACTCAGCGTTGGTTGCAGGTCAGGGGGTACCCTGGTCGCGATGGGCTGTCCTTGTTTTTGCAGGATATAACGGAGCGTAAGCAAGCCGAAGAGCAGCTGATGGAGCTGAATCGAGACCTGGATAGCCGTGTGCAGGACCGGACAACCAAGCTGATGAAGGCCATGGAAGAGGCTGAAGAAGCTCGGGTAAAAGCAGAGGATGCCAATCGCTCTAAGAGTGAATTCTTGGCCAATATGAGCCACGAGCTGCGGACGCCTCTCAACGCCATCATTGGCTATAGCGAAATGCTTGAGGAAGAAGCCGCTGATGTCGGTGAGGATGATTTTGTCCCTGACCTACAAAAAATTCAAGGGGCTGGCAAACATCTGTTGGGGCTCATTAACTCAGTGCTAGACCTCTCTAAGATTGAAGCGGGTCGTATGGAGCTATTTTTAGAAGATGTTTCCATTAAAGACATGGTGGAAGATATCTCTGGCACGATTGTTCCTGTTGCCCATAAAAATAACAATCATCTGTCAATTTTCTGCCCGGATGATATTGGTAAATTACATGTAGATCAAACAAAACTGCGTCAGAGCTTGTTTAATCTGTTGAGTAATGCATGCAAGTTTACTGAGAATGGAGATATTACTTTAACAGTTGAGCAAATTTCTACGGTCGATAGTTCTATATACGACGGCCCTTGGTTCCGTTTTATCGTTAGTGATACGGGCATTGGTATGAAGGATGATCAAATCGAGAAGATCTTTGATGCCTTTACCCAGGCAGATGCCTCCACTACCCGTAAATATGGTGGTACAGGTCTTGGCCTGGCGATTACTAAGCAGTTTATTACCATGATGGGGGGGGATATCTTTGTGGAGAGTGCCCATGGTCAGGGAACAACATTTTCTTTGGTCATTCCTCAAACGGTAACGTCGCCTAATCCAAAGGGTAAGCCCTTTTTTGCGCCCACAAGATCGTCGTCTGAAGGTGAGTTGGCTACAGTCAGTAATGCTCTGACTCATCAAACATCGCGCCAAACAGTTCTAGTGATTGATGATGACGAAGATGCCCGTGAGATCTTGCGTCGCTCCCTCAATGAGGCGGGTTACGAAGTTGTCTGTGCGGCTACTGGTGAACAAGGTCTGGCTCTAGCGGGCGAATTGTTGCCTGATGCCATTACGCTGGATGTAATGATGCCACAAATGGATGGCTGGTCAGTGCTAAGACAGCTCAAAGAAATGCCAGGTGTTGCGGAAATTCCGGTGATCTTATTGTCAATTGTAGATGACCGTCCTATGGGACATAGCTTGGGGGCAGCTGACTATCTTACTAAGCCTATCGATCGCAAGCGGTTACTCAGTGTTTTAGAAACGCATCTTTCGGACCAAACCTCTCCTACTATTTTAGTGGTGGAAGATGATGTCAACGCTCGGGAGATTATGGGGCGCTTTTTACAACGACAAGATTGGACTGTTGAATTAGCGTCTAATGGACGTGAAGCGTTGCAGTATCTAGATGACAATCTACCCAATCTAATTGTGTTGGATTTGATGATGCCTGAAATGGATGGCTTCGAGTTTATCCAGGTGCTGCGACAAAATTCTGAATGGCAAAATATACCTGTCATTGTTGTAACAGCGAAAGCGTTGACCGCTAGCGATCAGCAACAGCTAGATGGTGTGGCTCGGGTGTATCAAAAGGCCGATCTCAATCGTCAAGAGCTTTTGACTGAGCTACAGGCGATGGTTTCGACTAAGGCAGTCTCGATGCCTAATACAACAGATTCAGTCTCTAGCACCGATAGGGTGTCTAGTGCATCTGATTAACCCGGTAGTGATTGTAGGCTGAGGTTAATTGAGGGGATTATGGCAAGAATCTTATTGGTTGAAGATAACGAACTAAATCGAGATATGTTAAGTCGACGCCTTCGTCGTCGTGGATATGAGTTGGCGGTTGCGGTAGATGGTGCTGAAGCGATTGCGATCGCATCTGCTCAGCCATTTGATCTGATTCTTATGGACATGAGTTTGCCCGTCATTGATGGTTGGGAGGCGACCAGGCGTTTAAAGGCCCAATCCCATACACAGGATGTTCCCATCATTGCTTTGACGGCCCATGCTATGCGGGGTGATCGAGATCAGGCTCTAGCCGCAGGCTGTGACGACTATGACACCAAACCTATTGATCTAAAAAGGTTGTTGGGAAAGATCAAGGCATTTTTATCTGCTGAACAATTATCAACCGCTTCAGATACTCCCAAGGCTAAAGTCGTTACCGAAAACACTGCTGCACCCGTTATTCCCATTGCGCCCGTTACCCCCATTACTGCGCCTGCGGCCTCGGTAACGCCGATTACACCAGCGCCAACGACTCCAGCTGCGCCCATTACACCCATTGCTCCGGTGACGCCGATTGCCTCACCTACAGCTTCGGTGACGCCGATTGCACCAACAACAACGACTCCAGTTACTGATAATGACTCAGATCAGTCTGATGCTACGCCGATCGCGCCGGTTACTCCAATCACGTCTGATGTTGCCGTAACACCGATCGTGCCGGTTACTCCAATCACGTCTGATGTCGTCTCTGGAGAGCCGGTTACACCTGTTATTCAATCGACAGATGACGTTGAGCAACCAGTGACACCAGCGGCTGACAAACCCCATAATGCCTTTAGTGGTCTGCCTATTCTGGTGGTTGACGATAACGAAGACAACCGCGATATGCTGAGTCGTCGCCTTAACCGTCGTGGTTATCAATCAGTAGTCGTGGATAGTGGTGAGGCAGCTTTAGACTACATTCAAAGTCATCAAAATGTAGCTCTAGTCTTGTTGGATATCATGATGCCGGGTATCGATGGCATTGAGACCCTACGTCAGATCCGGCAAACCTATTCTCGTAATCAGCTACCTGTGTTGATGGTGACAGCAAAGGCCCAAAGCGATGACATGGTGAGGGCCTTTGAACTAGGTGCCAACGATTACATTACTAAGCCCATCGATTTTGCTGTCACCTTAGCGCGTGTTGAGACACAGCTAGCCATTATCAAAGCCACACAACCAGTACCCCAGCCATCTGAACCTAAACCTCAGGCAGCTGAATTAAACCGTGATGTTCAGCCCCTTAAAGCGGTCGACTCACCCCCGTTTGGCATGCAACCAGCCGCCGCCAATATTTCACTGGTGCCTAAAACGGCCTTCTCAAGATTTGCGGCACAACGCTATCAAGTTCAATATTTTCTGCGCCAAGAACCTTTAGGGCCGATTTCTATTGCCTTAGATAAACACACTAATTCTTTAGTCCTATTGCAGACGCTACGGGCGTACTCCCCAGACACCGCCGACCTTTTAAAGCGGGTAATGGAAAAAGAAACGGAAAAGTTTGAGCCCCTGCGTTCCCTGTTTCCAGGCTATACCTACGGTCAAGTAGATAATACGTTCTACATTATCCATGGCCTGGGAGATACCTTCAATCAGGACCAACTGCTCCAGGCAAAGTTGCAAACCCCCTGGCCCATTGAGTCAGTTCTACTGTTAATGGATCGTTTATTAGAACAGGTTGGAATATTTCATCGGCATAAGCAAGTCCACGCTGGCTTAAGGGATGACTCTTTTATTCAAAGCAGTAGTCGAGAAAACCTAGACCAATCTATGGTGCTTGTTGATAGTGGCCTTGGCAAACGCGTCATGATTGGTGTTAGTCAGCAGTCTGCAGAATATCGTAAGCAGTTGTTAATGCAGCGAGACTATCAACCATTAGAGCAACGTATTGGTCGTCCAGCCATGAGTAGTGATGTCTATGCCCTTGGTTTGATTGGTTTGCAGGCGCTGACTGGCCAATCTATAGATCAGCTCACGCTACCAACAGTTAGTGGTGATTTGCAGTGGCGTCAGTTTGCTTCTATCCCAGAGGCTGTAGGCGATTGGTTTGATAAACTCATTCAACAGAACCAGGGCAAGCGATTTGAAAATGCTATGGTTGCACGTACAGCATTGCGTCCCCATTTGCAGCCCTACTTGGCTGAACCTGGTTAGATCCTGATTCTTTCAGACTTAAAAAATTAGGTATAGCGCTTCTTTCTATAACTGAGGTGGCTTTTCGGCCTCCTCAGTTTTTGCTGTATGTGTGCAGCAAAAGTTAGTGAACGTTCAGTCGCTGTTGTTGCTTTTTGTAAAATATTGCAGACGGCTGCAGAATCTTTGAAATTTTATCTGATGAATTTACAGCTATGTAAATTTGATAGATGGGAAAATGCTGATGCGGGCAATTCTCAGATGGAGTAAACCAGATCTATCCATGAATGACTCCCCAGATGAATTACGTCGGTTGGCATGTGAAGCCTGTTGTCACCACTGTGGTAGTGCAGAACGCCAGCGATATTTAACTCAGCTAATTCGTTTGGTCAAACCTCGTCTGTGGTATGACCATAGCGCATACTATCAAGATGCCCTCCAACAAACATGGATCTATCTTTGTCAGAATCTATGTGAGGGTAAAACAGCTAAGCCGTATGATCCAGAAATTGCCAGTGTAGTGACCTGGTTAAATGCCTATCTCAAGTTTCGTTTACTAGATTTTGAGCAACTTGTTCAAGCAGACCGCAAGCGATACATTTCTGCTTATAACGAAGAAGGCGGCACTACCGCTATTGTTGAAAAGTTAACTGCTAAACCCGAGATCCCACCAATTTTAGAGAGGGTGCAGGACTGGTTAGAACAAAATATGGATGAACTATGTCGGATTCACATTGCTAATCATCCGACCATTAACTGCTATGAGATGATCCGCAGACGACTACCGCCAGAAACACCTTGGCATGCTTTAGAAAAAGAGTTTGATGTTTCTTATAAAACCCTTGAAAGCTTTTACCGCCGTCAATGTAAACCTCGCTTACGCGAGTTTGGTCGTGCTGAGGGGCACTTGAATTCTTAGTAACATTTTTTATTTAAAACAATGACTGCCAACATATATCGGAGACTTTACCTATGAGCTATATGCAACAGAGTGGTAACGCAGCTAGTCTGATTTGGCCGATTACACAACAGGGTAAAAGAATTGCTCAACAGTTTGCTCAAGAACATACTCAAGCAAGGATTTCTGAGAGGGTGAGACGGAATACCCTGGCAGTTTGGGTAATGCATGATTTTTTAAGTGCTCTAGGTGTCCCCACTGATTTGAATCACAGTGATAGTTGGAATCCAGTACTTCAGTTAACAGAAGATGTTGCTGATTTAGTGATTCCCAGGGTAGGCCGCCTGGAATGTCGTCCCGTTTTGTCAGGGGATATTACCCTGCCTCTGGAAGTTCTCACAGAACGCATTGGTTATGTGGCTGTTGCACTGGATGAAGTAGCAGGTGAAGCTTCACTGTTAGGCTTTGGTACTGAGGTTTCGTCAACGTATCCGTATTTGAGATTAGCCCAGCTTCGATCCATGGATGACTTGCCAGTACATCTTGACCAAATTGGTCAAAGCCAATCTGGTCAACTGTCATCTCAGCTAACTTGCCTTGGCCAGTGGTTGGAGGGGCAGGTTGAAGATGGCTGGCAATTAGCAGAAGATTTATTAGCTCAATATCTATGGGTACCAGCATTTAGGCAAGGCGGGCAGACAGCTCAGAGAGAGACACCTGTCCAGGTAAAACGGGCTAAACCATTAGACTTAAATTTAACCTTGGGTACGGAACAGGTTGCGCTGGTGCTTGATGTGCAACAAGAAAGTGCAACAGTTGTGAATATTGCTATGCGTCTCTATCCCATGGGGGAAAACGTGTATTTGCCTCAGGGACTTATTGTAACGGTGCTAGATGAGGCAGGTACTGTATGTTTAACGGCTCAGGCTCGTAGCGTAGATAATTACCTTCAACTTTATTTTCGAGGCTGTCCAGGAGAGCCTTTCACAATCCGCATTGACTTGGACGATGCATCGGTAGTGGAGAACTTTTTGATTTGATTGCTACTCAAATTACATCATAGTCAACTCTGGTTTTTGAATAAGATATGAGCCAGCATTCTAATACAGAATGCTGGCTCACCGATACTTTGTTGTCAAACAGCTTATTAGACAGCTGCAGTGGCAAAGTAGGAGTCTTGTTCAGATCGCAATTTGTCGCAGAAACGTCCTTCTGGCAAGATAATATCGTCGTAGGTTAAAACGGTATCCTTGGCAACAGGACGCTTGAGTTTACAGCCTTCTGCAAGACCCATGGGCAATAAATTTTCTGATAGAGCTACATCAGAATTTTCGCACTGACCGTAGGTCATGTAGTAGCCGATGCCATCCAGAGTTTCCCCTTCTTTGAGGTCGATTTTGGCTGTCGCCACGACATCCACCATGGGTTTTCCTAGGGGAGCCATGACGGCATCGTTAAATAGGGCAGCACGGGCCAAAGAGAGGGGCACCTCAAAATGGCAGATGTGATAAGGGGTATAGAAGCTATATAGGGGACCCTCACCACGTTTGTAGTAGTTTAGATAGTGCTGATGTTTGGGATCTTCGTTGGTGGCATAAATAAATACACCAGCTGCAGGCTGAGCGCCAACAACATAATCAACTATTCCCCCTAGAGACTTCAGCTGGTCTACATCGTATAGGTGGGTCATGTCATCCACATGGCCACGGAAGTCATGGCCTAACATTCCACGCTGGGCGACTTTCATGCCGGTAGCGTTGGCTACAATTGCCTGCTCAAAAGAGATTTTAGTACCGTCTGCAAAGCTGGTTACCATGTAGGCTGCCTGCTTCCACTTGGCGGCAAAACTCGCCTGAGTCGTAGGGTTCCGATAGCGGTCTTGGAGGCCTTTAATATTGCCACAGAGGAGAGGCGTAAAGCCAATGCTCTTGACATAGCGATAGAGGTTCATCTCTACACCTGGCTGGTCTCCATCACAGTTAGATAGCACAACACCAGCTCGGTCAGCGTAAACCTTAAGCATTGGGCCCACAGTACCATCAAGCTCTGCGTTCATTAGAACAACATGCTTTTTGTTGTTGATGGCTTCCATCACAATCTGAGCACCAAACTCAATTGTGCCGGTGACTTCTACCAATGCATCGATGTTTTCTGCTTTGCACAGCAGAGATGCATCTTCGGTGACGGCGGGCTTGCCTTTGTTGATGGCGTCTTCTAGCTCGGCTACCGTTTTAACGGTCTGAAAATGATCAAGGCCAGCTTCTTCGTAAGCGCGCTTAGCACCGTCTAGACTGCGGTTATAAACAGCTACTAGTTCCATGCCAGGAACGGAGTGGATAATTTGGTTGGCAATGCCGCGTCCCATAAAGCCTGCACCGATCATGCCCACGCGGACAGGATTGCCTGCTTCTGCACGGGCTTTTAGGGCTGTATCGACAATAATCATGATGGGGCTCCTACTGAAACGGGTTGATCACTTTGCTGGTCGGTTAACAGCGGCCAGTTGGCATCTTTGTTAGAAATAGTTGTTACTGGTAAGGGCCAGTCAATGGCTAGTTTGGGATCGCTGTAACGTAAGCCTCGCTCGTAGCCGGGGGTATAAAATTCGGTAACCTGGTAGGTCACTTCCGCATTGTCGGTCAGGGTTTGGTAGCCGTGGGCGAACATTTCGGGGACGTATAGCGCACGTCTGTTGTCGGCAGTTAGCTCCACACCGACATGGCATAGGTATGTGGGTGAATCTTTGCGCAGATCAACGATAACGTCATAGATTGCGCCTTGAGTGCAGCGTACCAGTTTGGTTTCCGTAGCAGGGGGAATCTGGAAGTGCATGCCCCGCAGGGTGCCTTTTTTGTAGTTAAAAGACATATTGCACTGGGCTACGACTGGTTTGAGACCCCGCTCTTCAAACTCTTGTGCACAGAAGGTGCGGGCAAAAAATCCTCGATCATCTTTGAGGAGCTCAAGGTCAATAATATAGACCCCCTGAATGGAGGTTTCGTTAAAAATCATAGGTGTCGACTATCTGTGAACAGATACTTATAAAAAAGGTTAGAGCAATGCATGGGAGGATGGCTGTGGCCCACCCTCCAGATTTATTTAACCTGCTTTCAGTGCTTCATAGCGTTGAATCTGCGCTATGGTCATCTGATGCATGTCATCTTCCCTGATGTATCCGTGATACCATTCAACGATCCAATCTAGAGTTGTTGCTAGATCTAGTTTTGGTGCCCACTTGAGACGACTTTTCGCTTTGGAGCAGTCTAACTTAAGATACGTTGCTTCGTGGGGATTAACTTTGGTGTCTAGTTGCCAACTAGCACCATCTCCCCACAGTTGAGTTAACTGTTCTGTAATCCAGGATACGGGGCGGGCATCGCTGTCGTTAGGGCCAAAGTTCCAGCCTTCTGCTAAGTCAGTGCCACTGTCCCACATCTGCTCCGCTAGGGTCATGTAGCCGTTGAGGGGCTCTAGCACATGCTGCCAGGGACGAATTGCATTTGGGCTACGGATCAGGACAGGCTCACCGGCGATAATGGCGCGAATAATATCAGGAATTAGGCGGTCACCGGCCCAGTCTCCACCACCAATGACATTACCCGCTCTGACGCTGGACAAACCGACGCCGTGCTCAGCGTAGTTGTCTTTGTTGAAGTAGGAATTGCGATAAGCAGAGGCAACTAACTCAGCACATCCCTTACTGTTGGAATAAGGATCGTGCCCTCCCATGGCTTCATTTTCGCGATAACCCCAAACCCATTCCCGGTTTTCGTAGCATTTGTCGCTGGTAATGTTTACGACTACACGGGTACTATCGGTTTGCCGTACAGCTTCTAGCAGGTGAACGGTGCCCATGACATTGGTGGCATAGGTCTCTACAGGATTTTTGTAGGAGTAGCGCACCAGTGGCTGAGCCGCCATATGGAAAATAATCTCGGGTTTGTGGGATGCGATCGCATCTTGCAAACTCACCAGATCTCTCACATCGCCTTCAATGGACATCATGCCATTGCCCACCTTCGCCACCTCAAACAGACTCGGTGAGGTAGGAGGATTCAACGCATAGCCAACAACTTCAGCCCCGAGTTGTTGCAACCAGAGAGATAACCAACTACCCTTAAATCCTGTGTGACCAGTTACAAAAACTCGCTTACCGCGCCAAAAATCAGCATTCATAACTGTTCCTTCAATACAGTAAAAAATCTAATGTTGCCGACATACGACAATGAAAAACTCGTGCAGGAGCGCTAAGTCGTTAGTAGACTTAGGCTCCTAGGTAAGAAAGACTGAGCTCTGGTGTAGATATCAGTCTTAGATATTTATGGGTTACCAGCTCTTCCAAGGTGCTTCATTAGCCTGCCAAAGCTTTTCTAGGTAGCGCTTGTCCCGGAGGGTATCCATGGGCTGCCAGAAACCATCATGCTTATAGGCCGAAAGCTCTTCCATGTGGGCTAGCTTTTGCAGGGGCTCCTTCTCCCAAGAGATTGAGTCATCGTCAATGTAGTCAATGACTTGAGGATTAAGGACAAAAAAGCCACCGTTGATCCAGGCACCGTCGCCTTCAGGCTTCTCATGGAACTTGGTGATCTTAGTTTGCTCTTGACCTAGGGAAATAGCACCAAATCTGCCAGGAGGCTGAACAGCTGTCAATGTCGCCAATGTTCCCTGTTGCTTGTGGAATTCGATGAGCTCAGTCACGTTCACACTGGAAACGCCGTCCCCGTAGGTAAAGCAGAAATCTTCACTGCCAAGATGCTCTCTTACCCGCTTGAGACGACCACCGGTCATGGTGGAATCACCCGTGTCCACTAGAGTTACACGCCAGGGCTCTGCTTTACCTGCATGAACATTCATTTGGTTAAACCGCATGTCAAAGGTGACATCTGACATGTGGAGGAAATAATTAGCAAAATATTCCTTGATGACATAGCCCTTATAACCACAGCAGACAATAAAGTCATTAATCCCGTGTTGGGAATAGATCTTCATGATGTGCCAAAGAATGGGCTTACCACCAATCTCGACCATAGGTTTCGGTTTAATAGCGGTTTCTTCGCTGAGACGAGTCCCCAAACCACCAGCTAGAATGACAGCTTTCATATAGTTAATAGTTAATAAATTAACGAACACCTTTGATGACATTAATGGCGTACTGACATAACAAACACCATTGGCAAGTGGGCTTCTTTAACGAAACTCCATATACAACAGATCATCCATAAAGGAGTGATAGAAAAATGCCTGTTCAGCACTTTATGTTTAACTCCTGAAGTCCTGTCTCGTCCGGAACCTTATGTAGCTTTACCAGTCCCTCACTTTCCCTAGGTGGGTCAATGTATTGACTGATGAGCTGCTCGATATGTACTTTTATCAAGACTTGGGTTCTGATTGTCTGACCAACTATCCCTGAAGACTTGGTCAAGAAAAAATCAATGTATCTCCGATGTATTGTTCACTACACTGATACGCCTAATTCAAGGGTTCCCCGAAAATCAAAGAATTCTTGATTCTTTAATAAAGCAAGAACGTATAAAGAATAGTTGTTTAAACACCCACGAGGCGTGGACGGTGACTCAGTCACCGCCCACGCCTCGTGCACTTGTTTTTTACTAGTGCTCAAAAATATTTGGATACTGGTGTAGATCCAACTGGATAAAGGTGGGCAAACACTGGAAACAGGCCTCGGCCAGGTGCCACCGTCCTTCCCGCTGGAGCATTAGCGTGAGTTGCTTTGACAGTTCATGGAGATAACGAACGTCGTTAGCGGCATAGGCTAACTGCTCATCGCTTAGATCCTGCACATTTCCCCAGTCAGAGCTTTGGGCACTCTTATCAAGTTCTACACCAGCGATTTCTTTGACGAGTTCCTTCAAGCCGTGTCGAGGACTGTAGGTGCGAGCTAGTTTGCTGGCAATTTTGGTGCAGAATACTGGGCTCACATCAATGCATAGATGGTGTTTGAGTGTGGCCATGTCAAACCGAGCGAAATGAAAAATCTTGAGAATACTGGAGGTTTCGAGCAGTAATTTTAGGTTGGGGGCGCTGGTTTGTCCCCGTTCGATGCGCACCGCTGATGTGTACCCGGTAGTATCACAGAGTTGCACTAGACATAGCCGATCGCGTAGGGGGTTAAGCCCCATGGTTTCAGTATCGATAGCGATGGCATCGGATGATAAATAACGTTCCAGTAGCGACTTGGGAATGTCGCGATCGCAAACCTCAAAGTTTTCCAAGTTAAGAATTTCCTGTGATTACATCAGCATTTAGAGTACTGGAGTGTTGAGTGATAGATTTGCGTTACGGTGCGCCGCTAAGGTGTTAGCCAGCTAAACCCCTAACATTCAAAATCCACCACTCAACACTCAAACGTTCTCTAACTATCAAACTTCAGCACTTTAGCGACAGTCTGCACATCCTTATCGCCTCGTCCAGAGCAATTAAGCACAATTTTTGGACTGCCGTCTAACTGAGGGCAGAGCTTTTCAAGATAGGCAAAGGCGTGGGCTGTTTCCAGGGCTGGAATAATGCCTTCCCGTTGCGACAGCAGCTGAAAAGCATCCAGGGCTTCTTGATCGGTGACTCCGTAGTATTCTGCACGGCCAATTTCCTTCAGATAGCTGTGCTCAGGACCAACACCGGGGTAGTCAAGACCGGCGCTGATGGAGTGGGGTTCGATCACCTGGCCATCGCCATCTTGCAGTAGGAAGCTCATGGCTCCATGGAGCACACCCACCCGCCCTGCGGTGAGGGTGGCTGCATGTTTACCTGTGCTTACACCTTCACCGGAGGCTTCTATGCCAATCATGCGTACAGAGGGCTCATTGATGAAATCATGGAATAGCCCCATGGCATTGGAGCCACCACCGACACAGGCAACCAAAATATCGGGTAGCCCCCCCCATTTTTCCTGGCACTGGGTCCGGGTTTCTTGGCCGATGATGGCGTGGAATTCGCGCACAATCATGGGGTAAGGGTGGGGGCCAGCCACCGAGCCCAAAATGTAGTGGGTGCTCTCCACGTTGGTAACCCAGTCGCGAATCGCTTCAGAGGTGGCATCTTTGAGGGTGCCGGTGCCGGAGCTAACGGGCTGTACCGTGGCTCCCATCAGGCGCATACGGAATACGTTTAGGGCTTGGCGTTCCATGTCATGAACGCCCATATAAATCACACATGCGATGCCAAACCGGGCGCAGACGGTGGCTGTGGCCACACCATGCTGACCGGCACCGGTTTCAGCAATAATGCGCTTTTTGCCCATACGCTTGGCTAGCAAAACCTGGCCAAGGGCGTTGTTGATTTTGTGAGCTCCAGTGTGGTTCAGGTCTTCGCGCTTGAGATAGATCTGCGGGCCGCTGCCGTCGGGGCGGGCATAGTATTCGGTGAGGCGCTCTGCAAAATATAGGGGATTGGCTCGACCGACGTAATCCTTTAGCAGTCCGTTGAGCTCTGCCTGAAAGCCAGCTTCATCGCGGTAGGCATAAAACGCTTCCTCCAGCTCCACTAGGGCAGGCATCAGAGTTTCAGGAACATACTTACCGCCAAAGCGGCCAAAGCGGCCTAATTTATCGGGGCGCACCTCAGGTGCGGTCAGTTCGGCAGAAACGGAAGAAGAAAGCGGAGTGGCTGTCACGGTGGTTGCGAGTTAAATCGGGTGATTGGTAAGCAGGCTTGAACCTGGTGAAAACGTTGGGAAACGTCAGATTTCTTGCCAGGCAGCAGGTTTCATTATAAGTAATTGGGAGCGCTACGCATCTTAGACGATTCACAACGTAAACCTGTGGTGATTAAACCGTTGACTGTTAAGGGGACAACTCAGCTACTTGGTGTCATTGGCTATCCAGTCAAACATTCGATGTCGCCAATTATGCATAATGCTGCGATCGCAACCCTGGGTTTAGACTATGTCTATCTGCCATTTCCCATTGCTCCCGACCAGCTAAAAACAGCAATCGATGGCTTTGCTGCCGTTGGCTTAAAGGGCTTTAACATCACCATCCCTCACAAGCAAACCATCATGCCCTTGCTGACCGACGTCTCAGAGGTTGCCCAGGCCATTGGGGCGGTCAATACCGTGTGGTGGAGTGATCAAGGTTGGTGCGGTACCAATACGGACGCCGCTGGCTTTATTGCACCGCTGAAAGCCCTGAGTCGGGATTGGAGCCATGCGCCAGCCCTCATTCTGGGTAATGGTGGGGCTGCCCGTGCCGTTGTGGCCGCTTGTCATCAGCTCGGTTGCTCCAACGTGTTAGTGGTGGGGCGCAGTGCCGATAAACTGGCCGCATTTGCCCAAAGTTGGGAGATGTCTCCGCTACAGCCCAATCTATCTGTTCATACTTGGGATCGATTAGACGAGCTTTTGCCAATGGCCGGTCTGGTGGTTAATGCCACACCCATCGGCATGGCTCCTAAGATTGAAGCTTCTCCCCTAACGGACGGGCAGATGGCCTTACTCCCCAGTCAGACCATTGCGTACGATTTAATCTATGTGCCACGGCCTACACGGTTTTTACAACAGGCTAGTGCGGCTGGTCTGGTCACCTTCGATGGGTTAGAAATGCTCGTGCAGCAGGGGGCTGCAGCTCTAGAAATATGGACTCAGCAATCCCCCCCTGTGGATGTGATGCGGCAGGCGTTGTTAGAGCACGTGTTCTAAATTCGGCACTAGCCCTCGGCACTAGCCCTCGGCACTAGATAAAGATACGCAGCCCACTAGGGTTGGGTTTGATTGTGATTTGGACTGAATTACCGACGGCAAAACGGGACGGGGTGCGAGCTTGCAAATTGCCCTGGGTAGGGTGGGTGAGGGTGTATTTGTATTCACGACCCAGAAACTCGCGATCGCAAATAATCAGAGCAGTTTCATTCGTCGCTACCGAGCTGAGATGCAGCTCTTCTTGACGCAACATGAGTGTACCTGTGTCAGCCTCAGTCGGTTGCACCATGGACTCGTCCACCAGCCCCAAGGCCGTTTGCCAGCCGCCTGCTGAGCGATGGGCCTCGATAAAGTTAGCCTGGGTCACAAAATCTGCAACAAATCTAGAGGCAGGCTGTCTGTAAATTTCTTCAGGACTTCCCAGTTGCTCGATATGCCCAGATCGCATGACAGCCACCCGATCAGCAATGGCTAAGGCCTCTTGTTGGTCGTGGGTGACAAAGATGCCCGAAGCGCCCACCCCCTTAAGGATGTTGCGGACCTCCTGACGCAAATAAAGCCGCACCTGTACATCCAGGTTGCTGAAGGGCTCATCTAGTAAAACCAAGGAGGGGCGAGGGGCCAAGGCGCGAGCCAAAGCCACCCGCTGCTGCTGTCCCCCAGATAGTTCATGGGGATAACGGCGCTCAAACCCATTCAAGCCTACGAGGCTGATGGCCTCTTGGGCCAAGGTTTGCATTTGTTTTTTAGGCATGCGTCGATGACGCCTGAGATGCTTAAGTCCAAAGGCAACATTGTCCAGGACGCATAGATGGGGAAATAGGGCATAGTCCTGAAAGACAATCCCCACATCACGACGTTCGGGTGGCACCACTACACCTTGACCACACACCGGTTGCTCTGCCAGCTTAATCCACCCCTGATCAGATGCTTCAAACCCTGCAATGGTTCTCAACAAGGTGGTTTTACCACAGCCTGACGGTCCTAACAGGGCCAATAATTCTCCCTGGCACAGTTCTAAACTGACCTGATTGATAGCCGGTATTGTCTGCTGTGGATACTGTTTTGTGACCTCGTGCAGTTGCAATACGGTGGACAAAGCCGTTGATGTCAAATCAGAAACCTGTGAAGCCGTGGGCATAAGGACTAGAGCAAAAGAATTAGCGATATTGGCGGAAGGCACTATTGAGATTAGAGCGCAATAACACCCCCGGTAATCATCATATAGCTATGCATAACTTCTGCCTTATTTCCTATTATTTATTCCCCATTAATGAATGCCGACATTGCTGGGCCTCGGTATGACTATTAGTTGTGAAACACTGTCAAATAGCAATCGCTTTAGACCAGTGCATTCCCTAAATTAGCAATCGCTATACCTGAAATTTATTTATTGCATGACTGGCTTATTCAAACTGGGCAATAACCACAGTTTTTTTTATCAAAGAATCGAAAATGTTGGTTTGTAGGCAAAATTACATTTGGTGAGTTTATTCACCCCAATTAAAACGGAGATAGCAAAATGAAGATTCGTGCAATTCAGTTATTTTTGAGCCTGGGTGTGGCTGCAACAGTTGCTGCCTGTGGTGGTGGCACTGTGCAAGATGCTGGCGATGCCGCTGGCGATGCGGTCGATGCTGCTGGTGAAACAGTAGATGCTGCTGGCGATGCCGCTGGCGATGCCGTAGATGCTGCCGGTGATGCGGTCGATGCTGCTGGTGATGCCGCTGGCGATGCGGTCGATGCTGCTGGTGATGCCGCTGGTGAAGTTAAAGAAACCGTCGAGGGTGCTGTAGAAGACGCCAAGGATGCTGTTACTGGCGAAGGCGGCGAAGGCGGCGAAGGTGGCGAAGGC
>NZ_QXHD01000004.1:5776373-5788805 GCF_011009555.1 Adonisia turfae CCMR0081
TCTTGACCTTCAGAATAATGTCGAGCTAAATCCGCAAAGGAACCCCCATCGTCATTGAGGCGGAAGTAGAGCTCTTGGGCAAGGCTGGGATCCTTAGTGCGAATCAATGAATAGAGCACCCGATCTAAATTAATCTTGCGCTCTAAAAAGTAAGACTCGGTCTGATTCCCCCAGGTATCTTCCTTAAATTTGGCAATTTTGGCCTCTCGTAAAGCCAGCATATAAGCCTGTTCTTGAGTCAGGTTATTTTGATCTTGCCATGTTTGTTGCTGCTCCTCAGTGAGCAAGTTCCGTTGACTACAAAATTTTTTATAGGCTGCTTCGGGCTCACATTCAATGTCCTCTATCGCCTGGTCTACGACTACTTCCTGCACTAGTCTGGGCAAAAGCTGATGTTGATGTAACTGCTCTAGCAGCGTACGAATATCAAGTTCTGATTTACCAATTTTCAAAACTGCTGCCATGATTAAAACCCTGATGGACTAAGCGCTGTATCATTGTGTCTGACTGGTAAGTGTACGAAATTAAGTCAATAGGCGGTGGTTTCAATAATGAATCTGTATGGACTAGCAGCTTAAAACTAGCATCAGAGAAAATTCCCATTGCTGAGACCATTCCAAACTATCACCCGCAAAAATTATCGCGGTCGTTATTTTATAGATTTGAGATAATTTTATAGATTAGTAAAACAGGAATTTGATTAAGCTGTTTCATTAAAATCACGTAATAATCATCTACTCAATAGAATGTATTGATTAGGTATGGAGAGAGAGCCAGTCCTGGCAGGGATATAGAGCTACGGAAGTCAGACATATACAATAAGTTCATATTAAATTTAGCTTCACTCCGGCAGCCCATGGGCTGCTGGGTGCATTTAACTAGTTCTTCACAAAGAGGTTTTTTATTCCGGTTGTTTTTCCGTACATTTATGCCACTGATCCCTGAATCGATAGTCTATTTGAGCCCAGTGAATATTTTAATTCGTATTGAATTCTTAACGATCATCATAATTTCTCGATAATTATTGATTAATTGGGCACAGTTGAGCTTTTATGATTATCTGCAGCTCTTATACGGAATTTTTTATCGCCATTGAGGCACAGGTTTATTTTCGCTATGCAACAGCAACAAGATAGAACGCTGATAGTCATTACCCTGGCTGGCCTTGGGCTGATAGCTGGGATATTTGGGTTGGCCGCATGGATGGTGGGCGGTCGGAGTGGTTCTAGCCCGGTGGTCCGGTCCAGCGATAACGGCAGTGATGTCAGTGCTGTGTCTACTGCCGATTCAGGTCAGTTAGGCGGTGCCGAGAATGTGCCTCAGGGGTTATATAGCTATGGTGGCAGTACCACCTGGATTCCAGTGCACGCATCCGTCAATGCAGCCATTACTAATGCTTTTCCAGATTTTCAGTTGAGATATACATTGCCGTCTACCGATGCACCTGGCTCAGGCACTGGCATCAAGATGCTTTTAGATGGCCAATTATCCTTTTCAGAATCGTCTCGGCCATTAAAAGAAGAGGAGTACCAAGCAGCTCAACAGCGCGGTTTTAGTCTGGAGCAAATTCCAGCTGCCATCGATGGAATTGCCCTGGCGGTTCACCCAGATCTTAACTTAGAGAAGGGACTGACAATTGGACAAATTCAATCAATCTACACGGGTGCCGTGGCCAATTGGTCGGAAGTGGGCGGTCCTGATCTACCCATTAAGGCCTATAGTCGCTCGCCAGAGGCGGCAGGGACAGCCAAGTATTTCTTAGAGTCAGTCATCAATGCAGATGCCTATGGTGAGAACGTCGTCTTTGTGGGGGATACCACTGCAGGTTTGCGCCAGGTGCTGGGCAATAGAGGGGGCATTTACTATGCTTCAGCTCCTGAAATCGTTAACCAGTGTTCAATTTATGCCATTCCGGTTGCATCCCAAGAGCAGCCAGATAATTTTATTCCGCCATTTGCCGCACCCTGGCGAACTGGTAAGGCTTGTCTAGATAGTGCCAATACGGTTAATCAAGAAGGATTCCGTAATGGCAACTACCCGTTGACCCGGCGTCTATTTGTGATTGTTAAGGCTGATGGTGGCACCGATGAAACCGCTGGGCGTGCCTACGTGAATATGCTGCTATCGTCTGAGGGGCAAACATTGATTGAGCAGGCGGGCTTTGTTCCTGTACGTTAAGACCTATCCAGCTTACAAATTTTGTCAGTCAGAAGAGCTGGAATCAGCCACAGTTGTCGAATGCAGCGCATTACCATTAGTTCAGCCCAGCGGGTGGATAATACTAATACTTTCCAATTGACCGGTGAGCAAATTCATTATCTACAGCGGGTGCTGCGATTAAAGTCTGGCGATCTGTTTATTGCCCAGGATGGAGAGGGGCAACAATGGCAGAGTCAGTTAACGGACATCTCAGGGGAGGCCCAAATTCTCTCCACACTGGTGACAGCGACTCGACCCTCAACACTAGAGTTGGCGGCAGCTCTTCCCAAATCAGGGTTTGATGATGTGGTGCGTCAAGCCACGGAGTTAGGTGTAACAGATATTCAACCCCTACTGAGCGATCGCACCCTGCTTAACCCCAGTCCTAAAAAGCTGGTGCGTTGGCAGAGGATCGCTCAGGAAGCTTCTGAACAATGCGAACGTGGCTATGTACCTAGGCTTGAGCCACCTATCAAGTTTGCTGAATGGATCAAAGCCGGACCCGTGTCCGTAGGGAACTATTTCTGTGCTGCTAGGGTCAATGCACCTGGGCTATTGCCTTGTGTGCGGACACTTTTGACCGATTCTCCTCAGCAATCGATTCGAGTGGTGGTTGGTCCGGAGGGGGGCTGGACGTCTGAGGAGATCGCGGTTGCGATCGCGCATGGCTACCAAGAAGTTTCTCTTGGATCCGGGATATTACGCGCAACAACAGCTTCGCTTACCGCCTTAGCGATTATCTCATCTGTTAGAGAGCAGTTGATATAAACAAATCTCGCGTATTTGTCCGGATGGCCTGCTGTCGTAACCTTGGCTAATTTGGAAAAAAATTCAAACGATTTAGGTGAGTATTATCAACTTTACCTGCGTTTGGATATGGGGTTTAGTGTTTATTCAATCGATCACCATGCATAGTTCAGCTAATCAGGAACACGTATTTTCAGGATTTCATGCGCTATCAGAACCAATTCGCATTCAAGTATTAGAGCTTCTACGCGAAGGAGAGTTTTGTGTTGGCGATATGTGTGAACGTCTCAGTATCGCTCAGTCGAAACTGTCTTTCCACCTCAAAACGCTTAAACAGGCGGGACTTGTGACCGCTCGTCAGCAGGGCCGCTGGATGTACTATAGTCTCAATCCTGAGCAGTTCAATATTTTGGAGACCTATCTCTCTAATTATTAGCCTGCTAAATTAGTTCCCTGTCAAAAAAAGACTCATATTCAAGATAAACAATCCTAATTACTGATTTCCGTGGGGAACAAAACCGTACTGTCAACCTTGACAGTACGGTTTTGTTGCCTCAGTTAGGCCTACACTGGATGGCGGTGTGTCTGACTCGGTTCCCATGGAGAGTACTGCATTTACCTTTCCTGCCGCCATCATTTTTGATATGGATGGCCTCATGTTGAACAGCGAGATCATCTTCCATAAAGCTTGGCAGGATGAGCTAATGCACCTGGGTTATGGCGCTATTGATGAGGCCGCTTATCTACAGCTGGTTGGCTGTAGTAACGATTTAGCTGAGCAAATGTTGCTACAGCTATTGGGCACTGAGTTTCCGGTTGATCAATTTCGTACTGGCTGGATGACTCGATGGGAAATCCTTGCGGCTCAAGGTATCCCGATTAAGCCGGGGTTAGACCCCCTCTTAAACTGGCTAGATGAGATTGGCTTACCAAAAGCCGTCGGTACGTCTAGTAGTGACCGTGAAGCCCAATTGAGTTTGCAAAGTACAGGGCTTTGGTCAAGATTTAATGCCATCGTCACCGTAGATAAAGCTGGAGTAGGCAAACCAGAACCAGATATCTTTTTGGCTGCAGCCAGGTCGCTAAATATACCTCCATCCCGCTGCCTGGTTTTGGAAGATTCTAACGCTGGGGTGCAGGCTGCCATTACCGCTGGTATGGAGGTCATTATGGTGCCAGATTTGCAAACGCCTACGGACTATTCAAAAAAGCACGCCTTAGCCACTGTTTCCTCACTGCATGAGGTTTTATCTTATCTACAAAATATAGCTTAGCGCCCGTAGTTCACAGTGCCAGGTATTGCTGAAAGCTATACATAGAAAAAGCTATGGGCGCAGCCAACAGCCGTTAGCTGCGCCTTTCTTTGGGCGATATGCATTAGCAGGTTGCTATAGTTGGCAAGCTTTCAACAATTAACCGTTCTCTTGATCCTGCCAGCTCAGCTGGCAAGTGACCGAATTTCCCTGGTTGCTAACGTCTAGTTTGCCACTTGTTAAAGTATGAAAGATTTCTTTAAGGTGTGTAATCTTTTTGACATCTAAGGATTTTGCATTTTGAGGCTGGCCACCCCTGTGGGTCAATGTGAGGGTGCGAGAATTTTGCTGATGGTCTAGCGCTATGTCTAGTCGTTGTTCGTCGCTGTCGTCGCCATTGGGTAACAGCTCTAGAATTCTGATGGTGATTGAGAGAATTATTTGATTGTTATTAAGGGATGAATCCGTCCAGCTAGGGGAGTTTTTTAGCTGGACTATGAGCCCAGGATGGGTTTGTTGCCAGTGAGTCACGATAAACTGGAGCGCCAGTGGCAGGCTATCTGTTATAAATGGCGGCGATAGTTGATTACTGAGCTGTTCTAAGCTTTGATAAAGTGCTTGCAATCGCCCTAGCCACTGTTCAGCCTGCGCTACATCGGTCTGATTACTGTTCTTTCCTATGAGGGTATTTTCCAAATAACGTCGAAAGGCGAATGTTTGTTGCAATACATCGTCTCGAATAGATTCTGCTTGGTTATGCAGTTGAGATGCTTGCGCCCCATGCCACCACAGCCATGCCTGTTGCTGGTTTGCCTGTCGCTGCTTAGCAAAATAGAGGGTGGTTGTCCACCCGAGCATTGTTATTATTGCTACCCCTAACCATAAGGTATTCACAGGAAATCAGCCCATTGGATACGCTCAATGTGCTGCCTGATTCGTCCTCAACCATCTGGTGTAGAACGCTGGCAATTTTCACATTGGGGCCAAGTTTAGCCTTTCTTGAAGGTGGCCGTGTTGCAGTTTTCTGCCATCTAAATCACACCTTTGATCATAGTTTTGTGGAATCTGGCAAAACGTTATCCCGCAATCGGGCTGCCGTGGTGGTGCACCAGATACCATTGGCCACCCATACGCTCAAAGGTGTTTGTTGCCATCGATTTAGCTTCTAACCGTCGACTACCAGCAACTTGCATCACGTTTTCTACTAAAACCACATAGGCCAGATCGCCTGAGGTTTCTACGGAAATTACATCCAGATCAATTTCCAGGTAGCGAGTCGCCTTAAATATTTGCATCCAGGATTGTCGAATGGTTTCCCAGCCTTTAATAGCCTTACGACCTGGATGAATACAAAGGCTGCCAATGCCTTTAGAACAAACTGCCTCCATAGCCTCAATATCCTTTTTCTCAAAGGCGCGATAAAACGCGTGATTGGCTTCCAGAACCGCAGTTTGATCGTTTGACATTGGACACATAAATCACAATTTCTGGATTCTAATGCAATTCTGGCCAAGATTTATGTACATACAATGCTCTGTCAATGCTCTGTAGGTAAGTGATCGCTACAAATTCTTAGACTTCGCAGCAGAATTCAGAACACTGGCCCTACGTTACCTGTTATCTTGTGTCCCACCCCATGGCAAGATCAGACTGACCTACTTGTTTGTCTACCCCGTGAAATTTGCGTTTATCATTGACCCCATTGCTAAGCTAGACCCCGGCCACGATAGCAGTGTTGCCATTATGGAAGCTGCTCAAGAGCTAGGTCACCAGGTTTACATTACTGAGGCCCAGCACATGGGTGTGGTTGCGGGTCAGGCTATGGCCTATTTGAATCCTGTGACCCTGGTTCCTGTTACTCTCGGTGACAATCGTTGGGATGCTGTGGCGGATTGGTATACCCTCGGCGATACCCAGTGGCAACCTCTAGACACCATGGATGCCGTCTTTATGCGCCTTGACCCGCCGGTCACTGTGCCCTATCTCTACGTTACCTACATCCTCGATTACATCGATCCAGTGAAAACCAAGGTAATTAACTCGCCTCGGGGGATTCGGGCTGCCAATGAGAAAATGTATGCTCTGCAATTTATTGGGGCGATTCCAGAGACCATCGTCAGCCAGGATAAAACGGTTATCCGTGAGACGGTTGAAAAATGGGGTGGGGAAGCTGTGCTTAAGCCTTTAGGTGGTAAGGCTGGTGAAGGAATTTTGTTTCTGAGTAGTCGCGATCGCAACTTTAACTCCATGATTGAAATCAGCACCAAACAAGGGCAAGAGCCCGTCATGGTGCAAACCTACTTGCCCGCTGCCAAAGACGGCGATAAGCGCATTATTTTGCTCAATGGCGAACCGCAAGGGGCCGTAAACCGTATTCCTACCGGCAAAGAATTCCGTGGCAACATGGCGGTTGGTGGACGCACTGCCAAGGTGGATATTACCGAGCGAGAATTGGAAATCTGCAAACAGCTGGCACCCACGCTACAGCGTGATGGCTTATATTTTGTCGGCATTGACATCATTGGCGGCTACCTGACCGAAGTAAATGTCACCAGCCCCACCGGAATTCGCGAAATTGATCGCCTGAATACGGTAAAACTGGGACACCAAGTCATAGAATGGCTGACCAAGTAGCTGGATGGAGTGCTCTCTGGGGGTACAACGTCCTAAACAATACGGAGGTATCTGTAATGGCTAGATTCAATCGCCGTCGCTTTATCCAGTACGGTTCATTAGCGACTGGAACTGGGCTGCTTGCTGCCTGTGGTAACACAGCTGAAACGACTACTGACACCCCAGCTGAACCATCAGCAGCGGGGGAATTGCAAAAGGTTACCTTTGGTACCAACTGGTACGCCCAGGCTGAACATGGTGGTTTCTATCAGGCCATCGCAGCAGACATCTATAGGGAGTATGGTCTGGATGTCACCATTCAGATGGGGGGTCCCCAGGTCAACGGTACCCAGTTGCTGATGGGGGGCGCTGTGGACTTTTTTATGGGTTATGCTGCGGATGCGATTAAAGCCGTTGAAGAAGGCATACCTAAAGTTACCGTGGCAGCTATTTTCCAAAAAGACCCTCAAATTCTGATCGCTCACCCTGACCAAGGAATTAAAGACCTGGTTGATCTCAAAGGTAAACCCATCTTCATTTCAAAGGCAGCCAACGTTACCTATTGGCCCTTTTTAGCAGCTAAATATGGCTTTACCGACGATATGAAGCGTAACTACAACTTCAACCCTGGTCCGTTTCTGGCTGATAAAAACTCAGCACAGCAGGGATATTTAAGTTCTGAGCCATTAGCCATTGCTAAAGAAGGCGGTTTTGAACCCATGGTGTTCCTGCTAGCTGACTATGGCTACACGGCCTACGCAACTACGATTGAAACCCGTCAGGAGATTGTTGATGGCGATCCTGATTTGGTTCAGCGTTTTGTCGATGCGTCCATCAAGGGCTGGTATAGCTACTTTGAAGATCCTTCCCTGGGCAATGAGCTGATCAAGCAAGACAACCCTGAAATGACGGATGAACAGCTGGCCTATAGCCTTGAGAAAATGCAGGAATATGGCATTGCCATATCTGGAGATTCGGAGGCCAAAGGCATTGGGGCTATGACCGATGAGCGCTGGAAAACGTTCTTTGAAGACATGTCTACAGCAGGTATCTTTAGTGCCGACACTGACTATACCCAGGCATATACTCTGGAGTTTGTTAACAAAGGTGCAGACTTCTATCAAAACTGATCACCAATCCTGTACGAATCTTGACGGGTAGCATCCGGTATCACGGGACTGGCACAAGGCACAGCCCCTACAGGAACCTTTTGTTTGAATTGGGGTAAAAAGTCAGATTTGGCATAAAAAACTCTCTCTTGTATCTGGATAACAATGACTTACACGGTTGTTGTTTAGATGGTTTTTTATGAGAGATGCAAAGATGCATGGGGCAAGTCTTCCATGTCAATGGCTAGAAAACGATCCAAGGCCAAGTACATCCAATAAATGGCAGCCTGGTTATCTAATCCTGTTTTTTGAAAACCAAGGGCAGTGGCCAGGGGTTCATAATGGCGATGAATAATCAGAGTGTGGAGATCACACAGATTTGGAAAGTCTTGCTGCATAGCCTTTAATATGACTTGACTATCTTGCAGCAGTATCAGTGCCTGGTCTTCATACTCAGGGGCAATATTCCAGCTACGAATAAATATGGAACGACAGGATTCATCCCCTGGTTTGGCTAGGGTAAATGGGTCTTCATCAGAAATGCCGCTGAGATGTAAGCCCTTGTTAGGGGAACCAAAAAAGTGAATTTCGGAATCACGAGTGGTGGGATACAGCAGACAGAACCCTACCGGATTGAGGTTATCGCTGCGACGTAATACGCGCATACCACGGTTATAGCCTGCGGCCCACTGTCGTAATAGTTCAGTAATGCGATAAGGCACAGCGGTGTTGCTATTGTTCATCCAGTTATAGCGGCTGGCCAGCAGGTTGGCGATGGGAATAGCGTCGCAGCGTGGGTCAAACTGGTCGGCGATCACATGGGCTGGTTTAGGCTGGGTTTGGATAAGTTCTGGCGGTTTGGGAATTGCGATCGCAATGGTATTACCATCAAACTGCTTTTGAATTAACCCCAACGCCATCAGCTTATCCAGCATCATCCCAGCCGAACGTTCACTGCCCCGCTCAGACTCGGCATAAAACAGTGCGGCTGCCTCACGGCAGGTGCAATCCACCCAATTGTCGATAGGCTTTAATTGCTGCAAAGGTTCAGAAATGTCCGCTTGTTTTAATTGTAAGTAAGCCCACAGCCGCACAAAGCAATCTGCCCGCCGTCTGGTGAGGCCGACACGACCCAACAAATGGTGCACATACTCCTGCTGCTGTGATTTTGAAAAAAACTGATCCAGGGACTCCGGCGTCATCTTAATTACGACAGCTACGCTGTCAGGATTTTAAGCTGTTTAACTAGGGCGAGATCGTATATGTGTGACAGTTGTTGTGACAATTGTCTTAGGTCATAGGCCCAGGCTAGCTGGTAAAGTATCGTTCGTACTGCTTGACCTCTATATGACTGTGATTGCTGCTCGTAAAACTAAAGACGTCATTACCTTTGCGTCTGACTCCATTTTGGTAGCTGGGTATCTCAAAGCCACCGATAAGGAAGTGATTTACAACAAGCTATTCCAGCAAAATGACATGGTTATTGGTAGTACAGGTACCGGTTATGAAGGCACCATGATGGAGTTGTTTAGTCGTAATCATCGGCCAGTGGATGGTAGTCGTTTAGCAGTCATTGACTTTTTTGTTGAATTCCGTGAATGGATCAACAAGCGCGATTCTAGTCATTCCCCAGAAAATGATTATTTGATTGCCTACGATCAGAAATTATTCCGTACCTACGGTGGGCTAGACATCTACGAAGTGCCCGAATTTGAAGCCGTTGGCGCTGGTGAAGACTTTGCCAAAGCGGCACTACATCTTGGTCATAGTCCCCGCGAAGCCGTCGAAGTGGCCTGCAAGCTTTCCATTTATTGCAGCGAACCCATTTCCGAAATTACGATAGAGATTTAATTTAATTGATCATGGAAAATAATCAATAGATACCCTTCGTCGGGGCATCCCCTTGTCTGTTAAGGGTTTGTGCAAAAAGATGTCATTGCGAGAACACAATCCACCGATGCCATGTTTAGATTGTCGTTGCGATGCCGCGTGAACAACAACAGTCGTGGGTGGCGCAACGGCATCAACCCTAACTAAAATCAAAACATGAGAATGATTATCGTTCTAGTATTATAATGCAAACCTAGTTGTAAACCGTCAAGCTAGCCTTGCAGAACTGCCCTAGGCTGGCAGCATTTCACCGTGATGCATTGAATTCTGACGCGTATCGTGACGTTATCTCAATACGCAGTCAGATTTTGAACCAAACCCCTGAGCTTAAAGACTGTTAGTGCCCTATGCAATCCCTCGAACTGACATTGGTG
The DNA here is from genome assembly GCF_011009555.1 of Adonisia turfae CCMR0081. Taxonomy (GTDB): domain Bacteria; phylum Cyanobacteriota; class Cyanobacteriia; order Phormidesmidales; family Phormidesmidaceae; genus Leptothoe; species Leptothoe turfae. The sequence continues at coordinate 5,786,559 of NZ_QXHD01000004.1, forward strand.
GCTGGTCCTCCTGGGGTGGGTAAAACCACCTGGATTAGTCAGTTTCTCAAAGACGTTTCACGTCCCCTGTTTTATTTGTATCCGGGGTCACAGGCGGAATCTGTCGATTTGGCTCGGATTGGCTATTGCTTTCCCTGGGTGTCGATCATTGCGGACGATCGGGCTGCGACCGTGCTGACTGACTTGCCCGACCAGGCCCAGGTTTTTATGGAATTAGGTTTTCATCTGGATCTAGAATCACCGTTGTTAGCAGCGTTGCCTGGGCGGCGGATCGCCATTGTGCCCCCCGGACTGGAAACGTCTGAATGGCACGATTGGGCAGACGAGGTGATACCCAGTAACCATAGCCAATTATCGAGTGCTGGCAAGCTACCGGCCCTATGGCGATCGCCGTTGACGGGGCAAGTGTTTGATCCCCCTAGCCTGGATGAAGTGTTAATTGAGCTGACGGGGGGAGCTTACGGTCAGGTAATGCGCTTAAAGGGTATTTTTGAACTGCCAGATGGTCAGGCCTTTTATATTGATTTTGTCGAAGGGTTACCGGGCATTGAATACACTGACCTCAAGTTGCCCCGGTGGCTAGAGGGCCATCCCGATCGCTTTAGTGGTGTGGAAATCGTGGGTCGTAATTTAGAGCAAAAGACCATTGCTCAAACATTGCTGGCATGTTGTTTAGCCGATGATGTGTTGTTCCAATATCAGCGACAGTACCAACAATTGCAGTCAGAAGAAGAGACCGTAGCAGAAGAGACTGAGCAAGAGGTGATGGCATGAAACTCGCGGTGATTTCTTGCATTCACGGCAACTACGAGGCACTGAATGCCGTGTTGTCAGACATTGACGCCCAGAAAGCTGATCAGATTTACTGTCTCGGAGATCTGGTGGGCTATGGCCCTTATCCTAATGAGGTGGTGGATCGGATTCGCTCGTTGGAGATTCCCACCTGCCAGGGATGTTGGGATGAGGACATTGTGGAAGGGTTAAATGCCTGTGAATGCAGCTACCCCTCACAGCTTGCCGAGCAGCGGGGCAAACTGGCCCATGAATGGACTAATACTGAGATTCGCCCCGACGTGCGGGAGTATTTGGCCACATTACCCCTGTCGTTAAAACGGGACAATCTGTGTTTTGTCCATGGCAGTCCCAACAGTCAGCATGAGTATCTGTTGCCCAGCATGGATGGCTTTGCCGCGTTGGAGCGAGTTCTCTCTACCGATGCCGATGTGTTGTTCTGTGGTCATACCCATGTTCCCTATGTGCGAGAGTTAGCGGATACCAAACTGTCGGTCACGGTGAAAAGTCCGGCTCAAACTGAGGATTCTCAACAGTTTCAGGCAGAACTGAAACGCATTATTAATGCAGGTTCTGTGGGGGAACCCCGCCACGGTCGACCCAATGCCACCTATGTTCTCTACGACACGGAGACAACCCAGGTCACACTACGGGAAGTTGCCTATGACTATACCAAGACCTGTCTGGCCATCCTCGAAAAGGGATTGCCTGCTATTTTTGCATGGCGATTAGCACGGGGCATGGAGTTTGCGGAACGGGCGGACGATCCGAGCCATGTGTGTGAGCGTTAGACACTAAAATAACGGGGAGATAACTAAGTGAAGTGGGCGATCTTAAGTGGTATTGAAGGGAATCTAACGGCCTATGAAGCGGTGTTGCAGGATATACGGCGGCAGTCGGTGAGCGATCTCTATATCCTGGGGGATGTAGTGGGCCTGCAGGGAGATAATGAGGCGGTGATTCAACGGTTGCAGTCTCCTCGAACTGGTGAGTTAGTGCCCCAGGTATGTGTGGGCTGGTGGGAAGAGCAGTGTTTTAGTTTGCACGGGGTGAGCGGCTTGCAGGATGCGCCGGAGCTGATGGAGAAATTTGGAGGTGATGGGGTAAAAACTATGTGGGAATCTGTGTCACGGGAATCGGTGCGGTGGTTGAGATCGCAACACTTTGGCTTCCATGAACACAACTGTTTACTGATCCACGGCAGCACCGTCAGCTATGCCGATGAACTTACCCCTGATACCCCGGCAATTCAACTGTGCGATCGCTTAATTCGGGCCGATGCCAGTCATCTCTTTTGTGGCCGCTCTGGCCTTACCTTTGAATGCTGGGTTACCCCGGTGGAGCTACGCTCGACAGTGACCACCTTGGAGGGTGAGCAAGAGCCTCAGGACTATGGAAAAACACCCCGCCAGGTTGTGGGTGTTGGCTCGGTGGGTCGCACGCCTGGAAAGGCGA
>NZ_QXHD01000004.1:5788815-5800379 GCF_011009555.1 Adonisia turfae CCMR0081
GCATTGGGGGCAATGCCCACTACCAGGGCTGAGGCAATTGGGGTGTAGGCTACGGTGCCAAGCGCCATCGCCGTTAGACCTATGACGACAAAGATTGATGGTGTAATTAGCTGCTGACCGACTAACCAGGTGCTGAAAAAGGTGACTCCCCAAAATCCTAAGGCAATCATCAGGGCATGGGGCTGAGTAAACCGTTTGAGCCAACGAACCATGGGCAGTTGGCAAAGGGCGGTGAGCACAATGGCCCAGGTGAAAATACCACCGACCGCTGCGTGATTATCAAGGCCGGTAAAGCGATTGAGATAGAGGGGTAGGGTGCTTTGGGATTGAGAGAGGTAGAGGGTGAATAGGCAATTGACGACGACATAGATTTGGAGGGTGCGATCGCGAATAGCTACCTGCCACCCCTGCCAAAAATTGCCCCCAGTAGTTTTTGTGTTCAGGGTTTCCGCAATGGCAATTGCGATGACGGCATAAAACACGATAAAGGTGATGCCGTCTAGGGCAAACAACAAGCGGTAGGCCTGAAAAGCGGCAATCATAGCGCCACCGATGACCACACCCGCACTTAACCCCAGGCTATCTGCCAAGCGCACAATGGCAAACGCTTCGTTTCGATTGTTTTCAGTGGTCAAATCTGCGACGACAGCTTCGGTGGCAGGCCAGTATAGTCCTACCCCCAACCCCATCAGTAAATTGGCAATGACAAAGCCGATAAAGTCGTGGGTGATCACAAAGCAGCCATCGGCCACAGCCGAGATAGCTGCCGATATCAATAAGGTGCGTCGTCTGCCCCATTGAGGAGAATCTGCCATGGAGCCCCCAGCAAAGCGGCCGATCATGCCTGATAGGGACTGGCTGCCTAGCCCCAGGCCAATGGCGGTGGCTGATAGGCCCACATCGTCAGCAAAAAACAGCGGTGCGTAAAACAGGGTAAACCCAATGCCCAGCTGAGAGAGTAATCGACCAGCAGCCAAAATCCAGAGGCGGATATCAAGGTTAGGAAAAAGCGTCACTACTGGTTTAAAGGGGGGCAATTCTGATTTATACAACTGATGGTCACAAGACTGCTTGCATAGCTGCTATCTATGTAGAAAGACATGTAAAGCAAGACGCTTTCATTCCTGAATGGTCACCTATTTCATCACACTGATTTCACAGTTGTTGTCCTTGATCAACAGCACTAACCATATTTGGCTACCTCCCATCGTTACATTCATTGTCATCAAACTCATCTGCCATCGTCACTTTCGGCGACGGTGGGGGGCGTTATGCAAACGGGGGGCGCTGTTGGGAGTGATGGGCTATATAACTGTCTTTATTTTGCTTTGGACTCAGCAACCAAGATTACTCTATCGCCCTACCCATGCACTGCAAACGACGCCGGAGTCCCATAATCTTCACTACGAGGATGTCTGGATTCCTGTGGCGCAGGATAAACAATCTTCTCCGGAACATCTCCACAGCTGGTGGCTGCCAAAGACTAAACAGCGCATGGGGACGCTGCTCTATCTCCATGGTGCAGGGCTAAATATTGGGTTCCATGTCACCCAAGTCCATTGGCTGCGAAAGTTGGGGTTTGATGTGTTGCTCGCAGAGTATCGGGGCTATGGTCTCAGTGAAGGTGGTTTTCCCACAGAACGCTCTTTTTACGAAGATGCTGAGGCAGCTTTAGGCTATCTCACTGATGGGCTGGGTATTGCTGCCAATGAAATAGTGGTCTACGGCCATTCTTTGGGAGGTGCGATCGCAATTGACTTAGCCAGTAAACATCCCAATTTGGCGGGGGTTATTGTGCAAAACACGTTTACCTCAATGTCAGCCATGGTGGCTCGTTCCGTTTATGCTCGCTGGTTTCCAGTGCAGGCAATTCTCCACCAGCGTTTTGAGTCCATCCAAAAAGTCCGTCAGTTGCAAATACCAATATTGTTTATCCACAGCACTGGCGATCCGTTAATTCCGCTATATATGGGTAAAAAGCTATATAAAGCAGCCCGTGGCCCCAAAGACTTCATTGTGTATAAAGCTAACGTTCATCACAATGCGGTGGGTGTGTTTAAAGAGTCTGCATCTGTGGCTAGGTTAAAACAATTTGCGCGAAAAGTGCTGTCAGTAAGCTAGTGGTCGATAATCTCATTTTTAGGGGTTTCCTCGGGTAGAATTCAGTGGGCCTATTTGGGTAGGTTTTCAATTAATTCAGGACTTGAAATAGATATGGCAGAAACAGTTCCAGTGGATCGGCGGCAGCGGGCTCAGGAGTTGCGATCGCAACTTCAAAAAGCAAGCTATGCCTACTACGTTCTGGATGCACCTGACCTGCCTGACGAAGTTTACGATCGCCTTTACCGCGAACTACAAGACTTAGAAACCCAGTATCCAGAATTGGTTACGCCCGATAGCCCGACCCAGAGGGTGGGTGAACGGCCAGCCAGCCAGTTTACGGCGCTTGAGCACAACATTCCGCTATATAGCCTCGAGAATGCCTTCGATATTGACGAATATCGGCAATGGGAAGGTCGCTGGCAGCGGCAAACCCCCGACATAGACTCAGCCGCTGTGGTTGCCGAACTCAAGATTGATGGCAATGCTCTGGCCCTGACCTATGAAAAGGGTTTGCTGACTCGGGGGGTAACCCGAGGCGACGGCATCAGCGGGGAAGACATCACGCAAAATATTCGCACCATTCGTTCGATTCCCCTGCGGCTACAAATTGACAACCCACCCCCCCGTGTCGAAGTTCGGGGGGAAGCCTTTATTCCCAACGATGTTTTTGATCGCATTAACGCCGATCGTCAGGCTAATGGAGAAGCCCTGTTTGCAAATCCCCGCAATGCTGCAGCGGGGACACTGCGCCAGCTAGATTCTCGGGTGGTGGCTCAGCGGCGTCTCGACTTTTTTGCCTATACGTTACTACTGCCTGAGGGCGAAGGTGGGCTGACGTTACCCCAAACCCAAGAAGACTCCTTGGCGGCACTCCAGACCCTTGGATTTAAGGTCAACCCCAACCGTAAGCTTTGCCCCACCGCCGCAGACGTTGCCCAGTTTTATGACCAGTGGGACGAGGCCCGTACCCAGCTGCCCTATCTGACCGATGGTGTCGTCGTGAAACTGAATGACTTACCCTTGCAGGAACGATTAGGGTTCACCCAAAAGTTTCCCCGCTGGGCCATTGCTCTTAAATACCCTGCCGAGGAAGTTCCCACGATTTTGCAAGATATGACGGTGCAAATAGGGCGTACTGGTGCCGTTACGCCTGTGGCTGAGTTGGCCCCTGTAAAGCTAGCGGGCACGACTGTGTCCCGCGCAACATTGCACAATGCCGATCGTCTGGCCGAGCTTAATTTGTATAAGGGCGACACAGTGATCGTTCGCAAAGCCGGTGAAATTATTCCTGAGGTAGTGCGGGTTTTGTCAGACCTAAGACCAGAAGGAGCACAGCTTTGTCAGTTGCCCACCCACTGTCCTGAATGTGGTGAAACATTGGTGCGGCCAGTCAATGAGGCGGTAACTCGCTGTATCAATCCGTCTTGTCCTGCAATTGTTCGGGGTGACTTGATTCATTGGGCTAGTCGCCAGGCCCTAGATATCGCTGGTCTGGGTGAAAAATGGATACAGCAACTTCTGGCGCAGAATCTTGTTAGCTCCGTTGCTGATTTGTATGAGCTTACGGTGGAAGAACTTTTGTCCCTAGAACGTATGGGGCAAAAGAGCGCTCAGAATCTAGTAGATGCGATCGCTGCCTCTAAATCCCAGCCCTGGGCTAGGGTGCTGTTTGGATTAGGGATTCGACATGTGGGCGCGGTGAACGCCCAACTTCTAGCCAAGCAATTCTACACCGTAGATCTATTGGCTACGGCTCCTCCTGAAGAAATTGAGTCGGTTTACGGCATTGGTCCGGAAATTGCCTATTCAGTTTATGAATGGTTTCAGGCAGAGGCTAATAAGAGCCTGATCACGCGACTAAAAGACAAAAAAATTGGGGTACAGCTAGAGGGGGCACCACCATCAGACGAGCCTACCGATCTGCCTATGATGGGAAAAACTTTTGTCCTGACTGGCACTTTGCCCACTCTAAGCCGTAAGGAAGCAAAGGCCAAAATTGAGGAAAGTGGCGGTAAAGTGACCGGATCCGTAAGTTCTAAAACAAGCTATGTTGTGGTCGGTGTAGATGCCGGATCAAAGCTTGCTAAGGCCGAAAAACTGGGTATTCAACGTTTGAGTGAAGATGATTTGCTGACGTTGCTACAACAAACGGCATCCTCATAACTAGTTTTTTGGGGTTTTGTCTGGCTGCGAATACAAGGTTATCCATGAAACGAGTGTGCTTATCAGCTGCAATAAAGGGCCTACAACGTCTAACCCTGGGCATGGGAGCCGTGTTGGTGGCGGCTATCCCTAGTCAAGCGGCGGACCGAATCACATTTGCGTTTGGTCCGATTGAGCGTTCCATTGAGCTGGCTGATTTGGAGCAGTTGGTTGAGGACGGTGTGCTCAGTGACGATCTTGCCTACTATGCAAGATTTTTACCCGATGACTATGACATCGAAGAAGTTAGACAAGCCCTGACCTGGCGTGTGGAAGAAGACATTGCCACCATCAATGTAGATGTGGTGCTGCTCGATCGATTCTTCTACACGAAGCAGGGAGAGTATCTCTTAAATATTGCTGCTGATTTTATTCGCACAGAGGCCCGGCGCAGCGATCTACGTGCCTTACGGGGAGCAATTTTAGTTGCTGTTTCCGATGAAGATGAAGGCCTCACTCTCTTAAATGCGATTCGTCGGTTTCCATCCCCAGAAATGCGCATCGAGTTAGATCGGGGACTGGGGCTGTTGCGTGAGATTAATCGAGCGATTTATGAAACCGATGCATCCATTGCTTTACTAGAGCGTTTGGGGGCTCCTACCGGTAATCTTTCAGAAGCAGACCAGGCGCGTTTACTGGCTTTGGCGAATCAGGCGCGACAGCCTGGACGCTATCAGGTGGAACGGCAAAGATTGTCAGGCAATGCGCCGATTCCGGCGGATATCTATTTGCCCACATTACAAGGTCAGCGCCAGCGCAATCGTCCCACGGTGATTATTTCCCACGGTTTGGGGAATGATCGTACATCCTATGCCTACCTGGGACGTCATTTAGCATCCCATGGCTTTGTTGTGGTCAATGTAGAACATCCTGGCAGTAATGCTGAGCAAATTAATGCGCTGTTGGTGGGCCAATCGGCAGATGTTGTGGCCAATGAAGAGTTTATTGAACGGCCACGACAAATTTCTGCCCTGCTTAATTACTTAGAGCGTGAGGCAAGTCAATTTGGTAGCTTGATCAACTTTGCTGCAGTGGGACTAGTGGGCCAGTCTTTTGGTGGCTATACAGCCTTGGCGTTAGCGGGTGCCACACTTGATTTTGAAATACTTCGGGAAAGCTGTCCCCCCAGTTCACTGTCGCTAAATGTGTCGCTATTGCTGCAGTGCCAGGCAGGGCAGCTAGCTGAGCCCAGTGAAACCATGTTGTCATTGCAGGATGGTCGGGTGCGGGCTGCGATCGCAATCAACCCCATCACCAGCGTCCTTTTTGGTGAAGAAAGCATGGGGCAAGTCACCACCCCCACCATGATTTTTGCCAGCGGAGCTGATACCGTTGCCCCTGCTTTGCAAGAACAGTTGGTTCCCTTTACCTGGCTTACCCAGCCCGAGCGTTATCTCATGCTCATGCGCCAGGGCACCCATTTTTCTACCATTGCCATGACTGAAACTGGCAGCGAAGCCTTTGACTTGCCGAGCGAGATCCTTGGTCCTGAACCAGAGCTAGCGCAAGATTACTTAGAGGCATCAAGTCTGGCCTTTTTGACTCAGCATCTGAGTGGAGATATGACCTATGCAGATTTACTGACGGCGGACGGCATCGCTCAGCTCAATGAGGAGCCAATTCAACTGACCTTGGTACAAGAACTCACCGGTCCCACCTTGGCCGATCAATTAGGGGGGCCTCCCCGATCAGCAACAGACTCCATTGAATCACCTGGGGGAGAGCCGTTGCCTCCGGATGTACCCGTGATGGATGCACCCGTGACAGACCCCGCAACCACAGCACCCCCCGTCACCGAGGTGATCTTAGAGGAACCACAGCCTGTATTGTCTAATCCGTCTACCCAGTAGCCCTGATAGGATAGCTTCTGTGAATTGCCCATTGTCTGCCATCAGCCTATGCCCGACGGCTTTCTTAATCTCCATAAACCTACTGGGTGGACATCCCACGACTGTGTCGCCAAGCTACGTCGTCTGCTCCAGACTAAAAAGATTGGCCATGCCGGCACGTTAGACCCGGCAGCAATAGGGGTGCTGCCCGTTGCCGTGGGCCGAGCAACACGGCTGCTGCAATACCTGCCTGACGATAAAGCATACCGAGCCGTTGTCCAGTTGGGCACCACCACTGATACAGATGATTTAGAGGGAGCTGTGTTAACTCAGACGTCAGCGGCCCATTTGAGCCTGTCTGCTGTCACCGAGCAATTGGCTAATTTCCAAGGAGAAATTCAGCAAATTCCGCCAATGTACAGTGCTGTGCATGTTAATGGTCAGCGGCTGTACGACTTAGCGCGACAGGGCAAAGCCGCCACCATCGATGTGCCCTGTCGTCATGTGGTCGTGCACTCCATTAATGTTGTGAACTGGCAACCCGGTGAAAGCCCAACTATCACCTTAGACATTGCCTGTGGAGCCGGTACCTACATTCGTTCAATTGCCAGGGATTTAGGACAGTGTCTCGGGGTAGGCGGCACCCTGTCTTCGTTATTACGTACACAAAGTAGCGGCTTTAATTTAGATACCAGTATTTCCTTTGAACAGTTAAATGAGCAACTAGAGCAACTTCAATTAATCACTCCGGCGGTGGCCATGGGACATTTGCCCGAAATAACACTCCCCCTTGAATTAGGTCGTCGGTGGTGTTTAGGGCAGCGTGTGCCCAGGGAACCGACCATTGAGTTGGAAAAGCCTTTACGTGTCATTACTGAAGCCTGTCCATTTTTGGGTGTGGGTGTCTTCCGGATTAAAGACCATCAGCCTCATTTAGTTCCCAAAATGGTGTTTGTGCAACCTTCTTGACGACGCATCAGTTTTAATTTCAGTGATTATCTGTAGTCGTCATACAGAACATGTAGATATTAGGGAAACCAAATAAAGCTTAGATGTGTCCTTTAAATGTGCATCCCCGTGATTTTTACTAGCTAATTTGTCGTTCACTGGGTAAGACGTCCATGTCTAACTGGGATCCTTCTTCTGCGCTTAAGCACTTCAAGGTGGGGGAAGTCATTTTTTCTGAGGGTGATCCTGGAGATTCTGCTTACATCATCGAGTCAGGCAGGGTAGAGGTTGCAGTCAGTGTTGATGGTCAAGCGTTTCCCTTACGTATTCTGACGAGTGGTGATGTCTTGGGGGAAATGGCCGTCATGGACACGGCACCACGCTCTGCATCAGCCAAAGCGATTGAAGAGACGGTGTGTGTTGCCATTTCGAGCCGTCAAATTTCAGAACGCATTCAAGGGGCAGACCCCATTGTCCAGCTCTTGGTGACCACGCTGCTTCACCGGATTCGTAGCACGCCTCAAGTGACGTTATCTGGGTATCCCAAAGTGGCAACAGGCCTACAGCAAGCGCCATCGGACAATGATGAGGTTCTGGACAAAATACGTCTGGAATCGGAATTACGAGCGGCGTTGGAGAATCAGCAGCTACGACCTCACTATCAGCCCTTGGTTGATATTCAAACTCGTCGGATCCTTGGTTTTGAAGCTTTGATCCGTTGGTTTAGCCCTACGCGGGGCCATGTGTCTCCTGGTGAATTCACCAGTATTGCCGAAGAAACGTCCTTGATTATTCCCATTGGTCAGCAAACGTTGCAACAGTCCTGTCGTGATTTGGTGCAGCTGCAAAAGTCTTGTCCAGACAGACAATTGTTTATGAGTATCAATGTGGCCCCTCGACAGTTAGCTGAAGACGACTTTTTAGCGGCATTGCAACTTATTGTGGAGCAATATGGACTGCATCCATCCCAGGTCAAGCTTGAAGTTACAGAGCGGGTATTTATGGAAGATCCTGTTGCCCTTGAAAGTCTCCAGACCTGTCGGCAAGCCGGGTTCCATATTGCCTTGGATGATTTTGGTACTGGCTTCTCAAGCCTGAACTATCTCACTCGTTTTGAAGTGGATGGCTTCAAAATTGATCGGGCCTTTGTTCAAGAAATTCTGACCAATCCACGGACGCAGGTGTTATTGGAAAGTATGCTCACCATGGCCCATGGCTTAGGTATGCAGACGGTTGTGGAAGGGATTGAAACCCAGGAACAACTTCAGGTGCTGCAGCGGTCTGGGTGTGATATTGGTCAAGGCTATTTCTTTGGGAAACCTTTGCCTTTTGCTGAGGTACAGCAGCTACTGGTGCAAGAACGGGTTCAAAATCCAATCAAATCGTAGCGACCTGCTTGTTCTACTAAGAGTGTTGCGGGTTTGTTGATGGTTTTGCCTGTGATGGCCAGCAAGGAGCGTTGCTGACCCACATCACTGTAGAGTAGTTTGCCATTGTCAGACAAAATCATGACTTTACCTGGGAAGAGTCCGAGCTCGGAGGGCACGCCAGGGCCCATGGTAAAGATATGCTCAGCGGTTCGGTCGCCCATTAAGTCCATCCTGATATATTGCAGGTGAGGATAAAGCTGCGCTGTCTGTTCAAATGTCATGCCTAACTGACGACTGATGGCCTCTGCCATTAGAGTTAGAGTATCGGTTTGATGGAAATCTGTCTGGGGGAACTGTGTCGACTCTGCGTCATCAACTGAAGACTCGTTTGTCGCGTTACGGCTTTCGACAGGCGGTGTTGGTGCTGTTTGCCACGGTAGCGTGGTAAGCCATTGCAGACTGTTAGGCGTAGTTACTAATGTAGAACCATTTATTTTGGGGCCACTGGCTAAAAAGGTAAGCTTTGATCCAGTGGTTTGGACGCCATGAACGGTGACTCCGGCAACATGCCGATTGCCACTAAATAATTGCAACTGTCTGCGAATGGCTACGGATTCTGCCCACATGTTAGTAGCTGTGATGGCTACGGGGGGGCGTCCCCAACCTGTGTTGTCTTGAAGCAGTTGCACATTGATGTGATACCAGCTTTGTCCAGGGGCCAGAGTCGGCAGGGTTTGCGATCGCAACCACCCATGCCCCGGTGCACCCACAGCGGTTGCTTGGCCAATCAAGCTGGTGTAGCGCCCTGGCTCATTGGTCGCAGGCAAAGATGCTGTGGATGTGTTGGTGTCTGAGTAGCCGTTGATCAGCGCAATATTTTCAGCAAACTTTTGACCTCCCAGCGCCTGTAGGCGCTCCAGCGTAGCTTTTGAACGTGTCTTTTTCTGTAGCCATTCTTCCCCGGCTTCTGGCGATTGGCGAGACGTTACTAATAACGCTCCCCAAATCTGCGTTGTCACATCCTTGGGATGGACTTGTAGATGTGTGGTGACCCCACGCCAGAGGGCATCAAAATCCCGTTCTAATCGTTTTAGCGTAGGACCATAAATGGCTGGGTTGTTTTCTAACGTGCTGAGAGCCTTATCCCACTGGCCATCAATCAGATAAGCCAGAATATGCTGCTGCTGACTTGATAAGGTTTGGTCTGTTTGAGCTTTGGTGCGTGTAGCGTGCAGCTGAATTAAGTCAAGCTGTGCTTGAGCCTCGGCTGACCAATCGTGTCCCAAGGTTGCCTTGGCAGATTCCATCATCTGGAGACTATGGGACCAGACAGATCCTTGCGCCAGTTTTAGAGCTTTGTCATAGAGAGAGGTACTCAAATCTTGCTCATACACTGAACGATAGAGGGAGACTTCCTGTAGCCGGGGTGGATCGTTGGGAACGAGCTGATACAGCAAAAAACTGGGTCGTAGGCCAACGGTTTGGTCAACAATTAGCTGTTTTCCGGTGTCTTCGTTTTTCCATTGGGGTGGTTGACCCGCTGGACTCGACCAGTTTAACAATCGATGCAAGCGTTGAGCGTGGGACTGATAGCTTAAAATCTGGCCGTATCGCATGACGGTATTGCCGTAACGGCGCTGTCCCTCCAATAACAACCAAGGCTCATTCGCTGCTTTTCCAGCCATGGGCTGCACAGATGATAAAGAGGCGTCACTATCTACGCTAGCTACCTGAGACGCTGTACCCACCAGCGGTGTCGTGATAAACGATTCTTTCATGGGGCGAATCTTGACCTGTTCAACCCGTTGGAGCTGATCGTTCTGAACGCGATACACCCATAGTTCTTGAATAGTTTTGTCGTCGCTATTCAAGATTGGATAGAACCAGGCTTTGGGCTGATCGGCTCTAGGCCAGGCAATGGGTTGGCCATGGGTAATGTTTTGAGCCCGCATCTCCGCCTGAATCTCATCTGCTGTCTGGGGAGCTGCCTCAAAGGTATTGACTAACCCAGGGAACGCCGTCTTTAGCCAGTTTGGACTATAGGGGTCAACAATCAGTTTGGCACCTGATAAAATCATCGCCACCAATAAAGCTCCACCGCTGCCTAAGGCCAGCCAGCTTAACAACGACCAGGGAATACGCCCCGTCGTTGGACTCACCAAAAGCTTTACTTGAGCGGTGGGTGGATTTGATTTGCTCAGACCCATAGGGATGTTGTCATCAGAGCAGCAAGACCAAATAGTCTCTAGGAGGATAGCACTTGTGCGTATTTTTGCCCGAGGCTTTCCCAGTTAAATTCAGCTTCAATCATCTGACGTGCATTCGCGGATAATGTTTGACGCAATGCAGCATCTTCAAATAATTGACCGATGGCCTTTACATAGTCCTCTGGCTGGTTGGCCCGCAGGGCTCGTAGCGGTACCCCCTCAACATCTACTGCCATGCCCTCAAGACCGCGATCGCTACCCACAACCGGCACCCCTACGGCCATGGATTCCAGCGTCTTGGTTTTAATGCCGATGCCTGCCCGCAGCGGCACTACACTGACCGTCGACTGCTGTAGACATTCTGTAATAGACGGCACCCGACCCGTGACCGTCACACCAGGGATACTGTCCAATTCTTTAACGGCGGGGACAGGCCGGGTGCCCACGAGACTTAACGTGGCCTCAGGATAGCGCTGCCTCACTAGGGGAAAAATTGTCTGGGCAAAATAGCAGGCTGCGTCGATATTGTGAGACGAATCCATTGCTCCGATAAAAATCAAAGATTGACCACCGGGGTCATGGGAGCGATAGGGGGATGTCTCTAGATCAACCCCCGTCGAAACAATATTGATGTTGGCGTCTGGTATCAAGCTTTGAATATGTTTGCGATCGTTCGGTGTGGTGACTACCAGGTGGGTGAATTTTGCACAGTACCGTTTTTCATAACGGGCCAAAAGGGGCAGATACAAGCGATCGCGTAGGGTATTTTCCGATGCGCCTGCCTCCAAATGATCAAGCACCCAGCCGTAGACAGAGCTATGGATATCCGCTACCGTCTTTACACGCTCACGCAGCTTAGGGTGCACGTACATTTCATTGACACCATGCTCACAAACAACGGCGTC
>NZ_QXHD01000004.1:5800389-5819251 GCF_011009555.1 Adonisia turfae CCMR0081
TGGCTAATAGCATTGTCCGAATGCTCTTCCAACCAATCCATCAACCCATCGCCCGTCATAACTCCCGGTGCAGCTTCCTCTAATAACCCCAACTGTCCTAAAGTCAGTTTCTCTATCTGCTCCATAACTGATACCTCCAACGCCCCTAACCGTTGGGTCAGCATTTCTGTTACCTCAGTTCTTTTCTCTGTCAACTGACCCAGCCAGTTGTCCAAATCTGCCAGTTCACCAAAATCCAATAATGCCTCAGCTAAATCCTCCAGCTGCATCAACGACAGTCGATCTATCTGTAATAAAGTCGTTTGAGGAAATGCCCCCACCTTTCGTCTAAGCAAACGCATCACCAAAGCCCGTTCCTGAGCAAGTACCTCCTGCCGGCCTTCCTGATATGCTTCCGCATAAACTTTTGTCTTTTTTAGATCGCTGATAGCAAACATATCGGCTACTTCCTGGGATGTAAGGTGCGGAAACTTATAAACAATAATAGTTTCAAGGATATTGAGAATGGTTTTGGTGGATAAGTTGGGTAACGGTTGCTCCCGTGCTTGTTGCATTAACTGCTTGCCTAGAGCAACAGCGGTGCTGGCAGGCTCTACTATTAGTTTAACTAACCCTAGAGTCACCGATTGGCTTGGATCTAGCTCATCCAGAAAAACCCGTTGGCATTGGTTACTTTGAAGTAAACAACCATAGGCATCATGTTCATTAGGTTCCAGACTAGTTCGTGGGTAAATGGCAACTGCACGCCACTGTTGAACATCAGGGTGTTTCTGTAAAAATAAAAATACTTCCGCAAATAGACAGCGATATAGTAGCGGATCTTTCTGGAATTGCACCTCTACAAAGTAGACTGGCTGATCACTGTCCTCTGGTGGCAGAAATACCCCATCAATGCGAAAAGCGGTTTGCTTTAGTTCAACTGAGCTAAATCGATACCCTGATGCTAGTGCTGGCTGCCCAATCAGCTCAAACAGAATGCTAGGCGCAGTTTCGAAGAGCAGATAGAATAACGAATCGGTTTTCAATAGCGATACAAATTGTGCAGAATCCGCATTCAGTATCCCCACCTCAAAATAGATAATCCCGTAGGGGGAATGCCTTGTACGTTTTGGCTAGGCGTTCGACTGAGCGTTCGACTGAGGTCACGCCGAAGTCTCAACGTTGAGTGTCGGGTCTCAGGTATATTAGAAAATGAACCTTCCCAATCGGCTCATTTCCCTATGCTTTACTCTATCGGTGTAATCGAAACCCACGGATATCCGGCTTCGTTGGCAGCGGCGGATGCCATGGTTAAAGCAGGTAATGTCTCCCTTTTAGGAATTAATCAGGCCGATAGCGGACGTCAGTTTGTAACGGTTCGAGGACGTGTGGCTGAAGTCAACAGAGCCATGGAAGCGGGGATAAAAGCTGCTAACGCCTGCCCTAATAATGGGAAAGTTACGTCCCACTACACCGTGCCCCACCCAACTGAAAATATTGAAAGTGTCTTGCCTCTACACTTTGACGAAAAATCAGAGCCATTCAGAGTTTGATCGGCTGTCTGCCTCTGTATTCAGTATCCTCACTTCAAAATGGATCATCCTGTAGGGGTAATGCCTTGTGCTTACCCCGGCAGCATTGGGAGCGATCCACCAAAATTTTGCTAACCCGCGATCGCAACTGCCACTCTCCAACTATTTTCTCTCATTGATCAAATATTTTCCCAACCAATGATCGGACCATGGCGTAGGGTATCCAGGGCACCCACAAGGGGATGCCCCTACCTGTTCTAAACCCCTAAATACGCTTTGATCACCTGGCTATCTTGTTGCATTTCTTTGCTGGTACCCGATTGCACCACCTGCCCCGTTTCCAATAAATAGGCACGATCAGCCACTGCCAAAGCCAGGCTGGCCATCTGATCCACCAATAAAATGGTCAGTCCTTCATCCCGTAGCTCTGCCAGGGTGGTAAACAGATCGGTGACAAGTTTTGGTGCTAGACCAAGGGACGGTTCATCTAGCAACAACAATTTAGGGCGGGCCATCAAGCCCCGACCGATTGCCAGCATTTGTTGTTCTCCACCTGATAACAACCCCGCTTTTTGGTTGCGCCGTTCAACTAAACGGGGAAACCGCTGGAGAATTTTCTGGATATCGCCGTCAACTTCAGCATCTTGACGGTTAAAGGCTCCCAGACGCAGGTTGTCGATCACCGTCAGCTCTTTAAACACCTGCCGTCCTTCAGGCACCAATACAATACCCTGTTGATTGATGGCATGGGCGGGTGTTCCCAAGAGAGATTGGTTTTGCCAAATAATATCCCCAGACCAGGGAGTGATGAGCTGGGTAATGGCTTTCATCAGAGTACTTTTACCAGCACCATTGGCACCGATGACGGCCACCAGTTCACCCGCATTCACCGTCAGGTCAACCGCCTGCAATACCTTCAGTTTGTCGTAGCCAGCAACCAGCTGTTTGGTTTGCAATAGAGGATATGGCTGAGAGAGGGCTGGGCGCGTTAGGTCAGGTGAGTCAACGCCTAAATATGCCGCCAAGACGGCTGGATCTTGTTGCACTTGTGCAGGAGAACCCATGGAAATGAGATCGCCACTGTCTAGCACCACAACTTGGTCCGAAATATCCATCACCAAGTCCATGTCGTGCTCAATCAAAATGACGGGAATACCGCTGCTGGCAATCCGTCGCACTAGCTTTGCTAGCACTTGCTTATCGTCTTTACTCAGCCCGGCAGCCGGTTCATCCAATAGCAACAGCTGAGGCCCCAAGACTAATGCCCGAGCGATTTCAGCTAACCGGCGATCCACAAAGGGCAGGTTAGCTGCCGTCTGATAAACATCACCCCTAAAGCCAACAAACGATAAAACTTCCAGCAGCGTTTTCTCTGGATGGTTCGGTGCTTTGCCTCGACCTACTAGAGCGAAAAAAATGGAGCTAGTTTGAGCACCTTTGGCAGCAACTCGTAAGTTATCAATCACTGAAAGTGAGTCAAATAATCGTGTTGCCTGAAAGGTGCGGGCCACACCAGAACGGGCGATCGCAAGACCAGATTGTTGTGTTAGGTCGTTATTCCCAAGCATAATGCTGCCGGTTTGGGTTTGATAAAAGCCCCCAATCAAGTTCAACAGGGTTGTTTTACCGGCACCATTGGGGCCAATCACCGCAGTCACCATACCCGGCTGCACCGTCAGGCTCACTTCATTGACCGCACGCACGCCGCCAAACTGAATGCCAACCTGATTTACCTTCAGTGCAGCGGCTGCCTGATTGCGGGTAATCAGGGCTGGCATTTCTGGTGGAGTGGTCAGGGGATGTACCGGAGACGGTTGGCTAAACCAACGCTTGAGCGGTTGGGTCACGCCTTCGGGAGCTAACCACAGTGTGAGCAGCAACAACACACCAAAGACCAACAGTTGGTAATCGGCGAAGTCCTTAATCAGTTCTGGTAAAAGAACAAGCACGATCGCGCCGACAAATGCCCCTTCGGCAGTGCCAATCCCCCCTAAGATGACCACCAACAGAAATAGAATCGAGCGGTGCCGGGTGAAGCTGTCAGGGCTGACAAACCCAATTGTGGAGGCAAAGAAGGCTCCCCCCAGACCCGTAAATGCTGCTGAAACGGTGAATGCCATCACTCTCACCGTTAGGGGATTGAGTCCGAGAGAAATGGCGGCTGTCTCATCGTCGCGCACTGCTTGAAACGCTTTGCCCCAGGGATGTTGTTTGAGCTGGTCAAAGGACCAAATTGCAACAAACGCTAGCACCACAGCAATGAGAACAACATCTCTTAAAGCGGGTTGTAGGCCAAATAGCACCGGTTTGGGAATGTTGCTCAAGCCACCAAAGCCGCCGGTGAGGCCAACCCACTCGATCAACACTCGCTCGACGATGATGCCAAAGGCGATGGTCACCATCGCCAGGTAAGGGCCTGTTACTCGCAGGGCGGGAGCCCCTAAGGCTGCTCCCATGCCAGCCGTGGCCAAGATGGCGACACCCGCTGCCGCTGGAAACGACCAGTCTACCCTCAGCATCAACAGGCTTGCTGTATATGCGCCGATGGCAAAGAACCCGGCATGGCCAATGGACACTTGCCCTGACAGCCCCACCAAAATATTAATACCAACGGCCACCATAGTGGTAATGGCAATCATGCCAATGGTGTAAAGGTAGTAGGTATTGGGCGCGAATAGTGTGGCTGCGATCGCACCCAATAACAAGCCTATTCCAATCCAGCGACGCAGCTTCATATTGATGCCCTAAACCTTTTTAACCTGAGCCTGGCCAAACAGACCATAGGGGCGTATTGCCAGCATCAAAATCACCACCGCAAAGCCAATAATTTCGCGATAGCTACCCCCCAATAAACCAGCGGCTGCCGATTCCACTAAACCGTATAGAATGCCCGCCACCATGACTCCCCAGGGATTCGCCAAGCCACCGATGATGGCTGTGGCAAAGGCCTTCAAACCCAGCAGCGTGCCCATGGTGGCGGAAACATTGCTAACCGGCGCAATTAACATGCCCGCCAACGACGCCAGTGCGGTAGACATGCCAAATGTGACGCTGATCATGCGCTCCACCGGAATGCCCATCAGCCGAGCGGTATCATGGCTCTCGCTGACGGCCTGCAGCGCTTTGCCCAAGAGAGTTTGAGTGAATAGGATACGGAGTGCGATCGCAACCGCTAACCCCACCACCGGAATCAGTAGCTCTACTGGAAACACACCAAACCCCAGCAGTTGGACTGGCGTTTCCGCCCAGGCAGACGGGTAACCCCGTGTCTCTTTGCCAAATGTGAGCATGGCGAGATTTTCGAGAATGATGCCCAGGGCAATTGTCGTCAGCAGCCAACTGTTGGAACCCCCTTCCGAAAATGGACGTACCACAAACCGCTCAATCAGCAGGCCTAACCCAAAGGTCGCCACCAACGTGAGAGGAACTGCCAACCAGGCAGGCACTCCCAGGGTGATGTTCAGGCTGTAGCACAAGACAGCTCCCACCATTACAGAAGCGCCCTGGGAAAAATTCATCGTCTTCGAGACCGCATAGGTAATCTGAAAGCCCAGCGCCACCAAGCCATACAGACTACCAACAGCAATCCCTGAAAGGATCAGTTGAGACCACATTGCATTTATCCAGTGTCTTTACCCTTGGAAGGGTACTAGTTTGTTATCTTTCCACTGCACCAGAATATAATCGTCTTCATTCAGGGCATCGTGGTTACCGGGTGAAAAGGACTGCTCATAGGTTTTAATCAGACCTGCATAGGTTGGCAGATCATAAAAAGAGTCTCGCAAAGTGGGTCCGTCTAAGCTCTCTGCCGTATCTATGGCCAGGGCAACCAGATTCATCGCGTCATAGGCATTGGCTGTTCCCACTGGGGCAATGACATCCTCTGGCCCCTTGACATCATATTTCTCTTGTAACTTGCTCATCAGTGCTTCCGAGCGCTCTCCTTCAGCATCAAAGAAGCTATAGGTCTGCATAAATACCACCCGAGCCGCCGCTTCCTCACCAGCCAATTCAGGGAAACGACCACCCGTCGGTCCCCAATGGGAGACAACTGGCACATCCCAATCCAGGCGCAGCAAAGACTTCATCGCTACCGCTGAAGGGGCGGCGTTAGCCACCATCAGCAGCACTTCGGCCCCTCCCTCCTGCAAACGACCTAACTGGGGAGAAATATCGGTGTCCCCATCGTTGAACTTTTCAATACCAACAATGTCCAGGTCATACTTCGGTGCCCATTCCTCAAACCCAGCCTGATTCGATTCGCCCCAAGGGTTGTTGATTAGTACTAAACCCACCTTAGTGGCCCCTAATTCTTGCTTGGCGTAGCGCATTAGGTAACTGTCTACAATATTGTCGTTAGCCGAGACTCGAAAGGCAAAGTTGGGGTCAAATTCGTTGCGGGTAATGCTTGTGGCCGCAGCCCACACACCCATGTAAGGCACTTCTAACTCATGGAAAACAGGCAACATGGCCAGGGATACGGGAGAATCTAAGCCACCAAAAACCAGGGCCACTTTTTCCTGCTCAATCAATTCCCGAGCCGCCGCTACTCCCTTAGCCGGGGTGGATTCATCGTCACGAATGACAAGTTCCAACGGACGCCCCCCCATGACGCCACCACTCGCGTTAATTTTTTCTAGGGCAATGGTCAATCCCCGCGTAATCGATTCACCTGACACGGCTGAAGGCCCTGTAATGGCAGCAATAAGACCTAACTTAATCGGTTCACTAGAAGAGGCTGTTTCTCCCCCAGCAGTCGGTGTGGCGTCACTATCGGTGGTGGTTGCACAACCGGCTAGCCTAGATGCCAACAGAGCTGCACTCAGCCCAGTGACACCTCTAAGTACCTGCCGTCGCTTAAAAAACATGCGCTTGAGCGAGTTTTGAGTCATGGGTTCCCTGGTGCCTTAGCAGACGCTATCAGGAAGATTATCAGTTTTAAGGTAGATTCGAACTGATGCTTACGCTACAAATACGTTTCCAGTGACTTGATACCTGATTCATGGTTTAAAGTACCCAGTTGCATCCATACATAGACGGAGAATCTGTTGTCAAAGGTGGTATGTACATCATATCTGAGGAGACAATTATTTCTCTAAGTTATTGCTGTGACCTAGAAACACA
The DNA here is from genome assembly GCF_011009555.1 of Adonisia turfae CCMR0081. Taxonomy (GTDB): domain Bacteria; phylum Cyanobacteriota; class Cyanobacteriia; order Phormidesmidales; family Phormidesmidaceae; genus Leptothoe; species Leptothoe turfae. The sequence continues at coordinate 5,807,025 of NZ_QXHD01000004.1, forward strand.
GACACAAACAGGTCAGGTATTGCTCACGAATATTCAACCCAACAGCGAACGATGACGCAGCTATGAGAGCACAATTCATCAGTTATTTCTAGCCTGGATAGAGCCACAAAGGCCACAATCCAAGCATGAATCACTCAAGATACATCATCTAGCATTGTAGTAGCTCAATCAACAGCATTGAGTCCCCACAGCAGCAACCACTAACCATACATGAAACAGTTAGGCTTCTTTAGTCTCCCAGTCAGTAATGTTTTCAAATCAGCGTTTGGCAAAAGTTAAGTTTGTTTTCTCAGGTTTATTGATGGTTTCACCCATGTAAACACCTAAATTTCGCGCTGTTTTTATCCAAGGATCGTCCAATGCCACCGGGCTAGGGCAGCGTTGTTCTAAATGACACCGTTTAATTCGCGGTATCACCTGATCTAAGGGTTTACTGTCTGCATGCCCATGGGACCACACTACTAATTGCTGATAGTTCTCAGCTGCAATCAATTCCACTGCCTTACATCCAAAGGCTGCTGCAATCAGCCGATCAAGCGATGATGGCATACTACTGCGTTGAATATGACCAAGGATTGTGGCTCTCGTTTCTAATGGCTGTAAATGACAAAATTCAGGTTGATTTGTCTCACACAGTTGCTGAGCATGGACCTGAATCTGTTGTGCCAGGGTATCGCCAATGTACTTTTCCCTAACCCCATTTTGATTACACACCCCTTCAGACAAGACCACTAGGGCAAACTGCCGATCAGTCTGACGCAGCTGTACAATTTTGCTACAGATACCATCCAGTAGCTTGTCATTAATCTGTGGAGTGAGTTCTGGAATCAAAATCATATCGGCTCCTCCAGCAACACCCGCCCGTAGCGCTAGATGACCGGCATCCCGCCCCATGACCTGAACAATCATAATGCGATTATGGCTGGCCGCCGTAAATGTGAGATCATATAGGGCATGGGTCACCGTATCAACAGTTGTATCAAACCCCAGTGACTGTTCAGTAAACGGCACATCGTTATCGATGGTTTTAGGAATCGCAATCCAGTTCCAGTTACCCTGTTGTGCTAAATCAGAAATAATATTTAAGCTGCCATCTCCCCCCAAGGTAATTAAGGCATCTAAATCGAGCAATCGGTACCCCTCTAACATCTCACGAGCAATATCAGGATTGCTGGGGTCACCGTTGCTTAAAGCACCCAGCATACTACCACTGAGAAACTGAAGAATATCGATACCATGCAGCACCCCTGGAATATCAAACCCATGGTCTCGCAATTGAATATCCTGTCTCGAACAGTTGCCCTGCTCTAAGTTAATCAAGCCTTGAGTACCGTAGGGAATACCATAGACCTGCCATTGCCGTTGGGTTGCACATTTAACAACAGCACGAATCGCTGCATTGAGACCAGGGCAATCACCACCACTGGTAAGAATGCCAATGTTTTTAGTCACTTTAGAGGTCATTAGAGCGCTAAATAATTTGATGGATAGAGACAGTTGATAGCTTTGTAACGATTAAATATATTGAGCCACTCACCTAAGTTGGGACAGTCAATTTGGAACCTACTGCCCTGTAGCTGGTTCAGGAAATGATAATTGTGATTTTCTAACCACAATATAGGTGATAGAGCCATTGCTGGTGTGGCCTACCGACAAAACAGTTTCAAGATGTTACAACAGATAAACGGGTCTAATTAAATATGGATTTTGACTAACCCATAACGCCCAAATTAGAGCCATTAATGCCAATAGCCACCACTTCAGGGGTTTCCATTTAAGAGAGTTGCCATTTATGCGGATCATGATGGGTTATCTCCTACTACAGCTAAATACTGATACAACGGTCATCGGGTTTGGCTATCTTGTTGACGCTATGCCCAAGATGACAACTGTGAGCTGCAATCATTTAACAGCAGGCTGAACCAGCATTTTCAACATCTTTAGACTACGCGGGAAGTGTGAGGATATTGTGAGGAATAGCACTTTATCGGCCTCAGGTCTGGTTTCTTCAGTCTCAAATTTTGCAAAATCTATCGCTGCTATTGACTAACTCTTTCCTAGCCTGCCACAGCATAATCTACCAACTGCACTAAACGCTGTCGCAACGTCTCCAACCCCAGCTTCTGCGCAGCTGAAATAAACAATGCCTGGGGATACTCATCCTTAGCAACCGCAAGAGTATCACTATCCACTGCATCCAATTTGTTAAATACCAATAAAATTGGCCCTGGTGTTGTTGGCATTTGTCCCAAAATCCCCATCACCGAGCGAATATGATCTTGCCAAGCCGGATGAGACAAATCCACCACATGCATCAGCGCATCTGCTTCGGTAACTTCTTCTAATGTGGCTCGAAATGCATCCATAAGAGACGGTGGCAAATCTTGAATAAACCCCACGGTATCGGTCAGGACCATAGACCGTTTCTCATGGGTGTCACTATCCACCACGGATAATTTTTTTGTTGTTGGATCTAACGTTGCAAACAACTGATCTGCAGCATAAATATCCGCATTGGTCAGCGTATTCAACAACGTAGACTTACCTGCATTCGTATAGCCCACCACGGCAACAGAAGGCACCCGATGATGCTGTCGATTCTGTCGCAGCCGCGAACGATGAGCCTGTAACTGATTTACCTCTCGCTGTAGCCGCGTAATTCGTTTTTGAATGGCCCGTCGTTCAGTTTCTAATTTGGTTTCACCGGGACCACGGGTACCAATACCACCCCCCAGTCGAGACATGGCCTGACCGCGCCCCGTCAGCTTCGGCAACTGATACTCTAATTGAGCCAGCTCCACCTGCAACTTGCCCGCACCTGTCCGCGCCCGCTGGGCAAAGATATCTAAAATCAGCTCGGTACGATCCACTACTCGCACCCCAATTCGTTGCTCCAGGCTGCGTACCTGAGCTGGAGATAGATCTCGATCAAAGACTACTAAACTTGCACCAAAGGTTTGAGCCTTTAGGGCCACCTCATCGACCTTACCCGCCCCCAGCACAGTTTGAGGGTGAGGTTTAGCTCGCTTTTGTTTGAGGGTTTCTAAAACTTCGCCACCGGCAGTTTCCACGAGTCGAATGATTTCTTCCAGACCGCTTTTAAAGCGTCGGGTAGAGATCCGATCGGTTTGTAAACCCACTAACAGCACACGGTCGTGGCTCGCATCTACTTGCTGCGCCACAAACAGACGCCGAAATTCCTCCTCCAAACCTTCAGTCAAGTCAGTAAAATCTTCCAGACTGATGCTTTCCAAATCCATTGGCGCTGATACTGACCAGCGCTGGGTCTCATCGGGAACTAAATGGGCCAAGTAAGCCTCACGAATGTAACCTGTGGCACCACCGCCCTTACGCTGAAAACCGCTGCCGGTTAGCGTCAGCAGCACTAGCGCATCCAACCGCTGTAGGGCCATGGCCGTCAACGCAGCATTTCCCGGTGGTTCCTGTTTCAGTTGAGTGGCAATGCAGCGAATACCACTCAGTCGCTCGGCACCATATCGTGGTAACTCCATAGCTGGAATTTGAGTTTGCCGTGGGGAGCCAACACCGACGCGGATGACATGCCCCCGCCGGTCAATATAACTACAAACTGGCTGATTGATATCAGTACTGATGGCAGCCAGACGCTGGGCAAATTCACGGTTAGTGATTTGACTACCCGGAATGCGCTGATGATATAGACGACGTAGTTGCTTGAGCTGACTAGGTTTAAGACCTTTCAGCTCGCCGTAGATGGTTTCGATAAGCCCTTGCAGAATTCGGTAGCTCTCATTTTAGTCATGACATCCACCTCAACGACAAAGCAGTCTCAAATTGAAATGTTTTGATAATGCATTGGGGCCAATGATTGAAATTGACTATATGTCGATGAACGATAATATTTTTCTATGAAGTCAGAATAAACTATTTTAAAGTGCATTGATTTGCACACAGCTATGCAAGATCTGGCATGTGCCTAATGCGCGGTTGGCAGCTTGCATTTGGACTAACTCTAGTTTAGTTTCAGAAGCTGATAACTAAGCTGGTTCATTAGCCGCATGGCAAATGAGCGAGGGAAATCCGCTCCTAGGTTGTTAATACTCCATATAAAGATGAGCACCGATATCAATCCCCCTGAAGAGAACGTAACAACTCAAAGTACGACCGATACCACTGAACAGGCCAAAGAAATTTTGGCTAAGGTTGCAAGTGTACTTGGGGATTCACCGACTTACGTAGTTGAGACGTTTAATGAGTACAAACGGCCACTCACAGTTATTGGTCTAGTCTTCGGTGCCCTCATTGCCATCAAACTAACCTTTGCTGTCTTGGCGTCGATTAACGATATCCCAGTACTAGCTCCTACGATGGAGCTTATTGGTCTGATTTATACGGGCTGGTTTATCTATCGATTTTTGCTAAAAGCCAGCAATCGCAGCGAGTTACTGAGCAGTTTGGGGGATGTAAAGGATCAGATTACTGGCAATAAATAGTTGCTACTGATTGACTATAATTCCAAATATTTTGATGCACATTGCAAAATCTGGAAAGGCTGGATGCTAAGTCATTCAGCCTTTTTGGTGTTTGAGATCTGGCAGAGCGCTCCGCCTACATGACCTTCTAAGGTGGTGGATCATATGGATATGGAAACCCACACCTTTACCGTCATGGCAGATGATCGATAAGGCTTTCTATACTAAGAATCATCGCTACAATAAGGCCCCTAAAGGAACCTATGGAGCTAAATAAGGACATCATGAAAGCGGTCGAAACCCTGAAATATCGGGTAACCGTAGGTGATGTGGCTGCTAAAACTGGTCTCAATATTAGCCAGGCGGAAGCTGGGGTTTTGGCCTTAGCATCTGAAACCCAGGCCCACATGCAAGTGTCTGAGACGGGGGACATTGCCTATGAGTTTTCCCCTCAGTTTCGAGCAATTCTGCGTAATCAATATTGGCAACTGCGCTGGCAGGAAACCTGGGAAAAAATTTGGGCGGTTCTGTTTTACCTGATTCGCATTTCCTTTGGCCTCATGCTGATTCTGGCGGTGGTGCTGGTATTTGCGGCCATCATTGCGATTCAAATTAGTATGCAGTCCCAGCGGGAAGATGATAATCGCGGTGGCAGCTATAGTGGCGGTATAGGGTTTAATCCTTGGCTGTGGATTGGTCGGGATTGGTTTTACTGGTTTAGCTATGGCCCCCGTCGGCAGTATGGTCGGCAGTATGACTATTCGTCACGAGATCGCAATCGCCAGGGTAGTGAGCTGAATTTTTTGGAAGGTGTGTATTCGTTCTTGTTTGGCGATGGTGACCCGAATAAGGATTTGGATGAACGGCGGTGGGGTGCGATCGCAACCGTCATTCGCAACAATCGCGGTGCCGTCTCTGCCGAACAGCTAGCTCCCTATCTCGAAAACGCCAACCTCGACGACGACCTTGAAGACTACGTAATTCCTGCCCTCAGTCGTTTTAACGGTCGGCCTAACGTCAGTCCCCAAGGTGACCTCGTCTATTACTTCCCCGAGCTCCAGGTAACGGCTAAAAATCAGAAACCCCAGTCAGTACCTGCATTTCTTAAAGAAGCCAAACGTCGCTTTACCAGTGCCAGCTCCAATCAAGTCGCCATTGCCATCGGTCTTGGCACATTGCTAGTCGTTGGCTCAATCTATCTCAGTTTTATTGCGGCTGACTTTACCGACGGAGGCTTTGTTGATCTGGTCTATTCCCTCTGCGATCTCTTCCTAGCCTATGGCGTTGCTTTTCTTGGCATCCCTGCCATTCGCTACTTCAGAATGCAGCGGCAAAACCAGAAAATTGAAGACCGTAATACTCAGCGTAAGAACCTTGTGGGCAGAACGGTGCAACGCAAACTTGACTATGCCAAGCAGTTTGCGATGGAAACCATTGTTAGTAAAGACAACCTGGCTTACACCACTGAGACTGATCTGATTGACCAAGAGATCGAGAACCGAGACAAAATTGATGACGAATGGCGCAGACGCCTTGAATCCTCCTGACACTAAATTTAACGCCTTGGTTCAGTTCACAAATATCCCGTAAGGGTGGTGCCTTGTGCCCACCCTGCCTTATGTCTAGTCCGTTTGCTCCTGTTCTGACAATGTACAAAAAAGCCCCGCATCGGTAGGTAGATACGGGGCTTTTTCTATGTAGGGCTATATGACCCATTGTCTTGAAGCGTTAATAACTGTGCAAAAACTTAATCTGAAATCGCCTTGACCCTAGTCAAGAACGCCTTGACCCTAGTCAAGAACATTAATCAGTGCGCCTGCAGCGCCCCCTTGAATGGCATTTTCAATGAAGGAATCGTCATTGGTGATAATGCCAACGACACCGCTAGCGGCAGCGCCCACAGCAGCATCCTGAACCAAACTGGAATCGTCATTGTTACCGCGTACGGCCTCAACAGCCGCTCCAGCCGCCGCCCCGTTAACAATGTCGTCGACACCTGCGTTGTCACCGACAACGGTACCGGTCACAATACCTGTACCAGCGCCAATGCCAATGCTTTCCAGTAGGTCAGCTGAACTAGGTGCTGCCAGAACTGAACCCAAGGTAACAGTAGTCAATCCAGTAACAAACAATGCAGTCAGTGCTTTTTTCATGGTAGTAACCCCCAAAGGGTCATGAACGATTGTTCTAACTATCTCAATTTTAGCTAACCGATATCTGATACGACCCTGAACTCCACATAAGAGTGACTTAAGTCATACTGAGCCTTTCATGTGATCATGATCACTGCGATCGCAGACTCAAGCCGTTCAGTTTTCTTTGCGCACTAGGGGATTAACCAAATCATTTAAGCCCTCACCGATGAGGGATAACCCGGTCACCATGCCCGTAATGGCTAGTCCTGGAAAGAGTGCGGTCCACCAAATACCTGTGGGGAGGGCGTCCAATGCCTGACGTAGGGAACTGCCCCATTCAGGTACTTCGTCTGGAAGTCCCAAGCCTAGGAACCCCAGCCCCCCCAAAATGAGTACCGCATCTGCTGTATTGAGGGTAAAGAGTACGGGCACACTCTGCACCACATTCAAAAATAGGTATCGGGACAGCACGGCCCAGGTCGAAGCTCCCATGGCCTGAGCCGCCTCGACAAACAGCTCCGTTTTCAGGCTAACGGTGTGGTTACGCACTACCCGGTAGTACTGAGGCACATAGGCAATACTCAAGGCCGCAGCTGCATTCACCACACCCTTACCCAAAATAAAGGCCAGGGTGACGGCCAAAAGCAGCACTGGCAGCGTGTAGATCGTGTCCATGAAAAACAGCAGACCCCGGTCCAGCTTGCCACCGAGATAACCGCTGACCATGCCTAAGGGAACGCCCACCACCACACTCATGGCCGTTGCCAACAGCACCACCTGCCAGGCTGCCCGTGCTCCAAAGAGGGTACGAGCAAAGACATCATAGCCCTGGCGGCTGGTGCCAAACCAATGCTCACCAGACGGTGGTACATGAATGGGGTTTTCCAACGTCACCAATGGATCCTGGATCCATCCCCAGTTCTGCATCAGCGGTGCAAACAGGGCAACGATGACAAACAACAGAGTGATGGCGATGCCCATCCACATAAGTATTCGTGAAATTGTCCAGCGCTTTGCCCGCAGAATGTCTGCCATAGCTATGAGAATTGAGTCGGATCATATTGTCTAACGCTGCGGGGCAATGGGAAAGGAGAAATATAGAGCGTGTGCAGGGGCGTTCCATGGAACGCCTCTAGATTCATCTCTAGATTCATCGATTGATTGCGTCGAATAGTTCTTCCACCAACTCACCAAATCCTGCGCCCTCTTCTGCCTGGGTGACAAACGAAGGGTGATGGGTCAGCGTATCTAAATAGTGACGAACATTGGCCACACCAACGGAATGGGGAAATTGTGCAGGATCAAACATACTTTCATCGTTGGGGCTATCACCAATGGTGAGTACTTGGTGATGGGCTAGATCTGGAAATTGCTGGGCGACGACCTGGGCTAGACCGCTAGCTTTGTCTTGGGGCAAGGGTTTGATGTGGCATTGCACGGTGCTGTAGGTGAATCCCCAACCGTTTTCATGACAGTTGCTAGTCATCCACTGCAGGTCTTCCAAGCTTAAACCGGTGACGTCAAAGGTCCAGTCCGTTAGACGAAAAGGGTTATCGCTGGATTCTTTGAGTTGAGGGTATTGTTGGCGTAACCGGTTAAATTGTTGTAATAGCAACTGTCTATGGTCGTTGGCGAGCGGTTGTAGGAATGTGGGATGTCTATTGGTTTTGGTGAAATAGAGTCCGCCGTTTTCTGCGATCGCAAGCTCCACAGGCAGATAGTGTAGTAACCCATTGACCCAACCTGCTGAACGTCCAGTGGTGATTAATACAGGCATGCCTGATGCTTTGAGCTTTTCTAAGGTGATTAGCAAAGATGGAGCAAATTCACCTTGGTGGGTGAGGGTGCCATCCATATCTGTTGCCAATAGCCGAATTTGAGCCAGTGCTTGGCGACATGCCTGGGTTGTGAGTGCCTGTAACCGATTTGATGCCATCGTTGCTATACTGCTTCTGCCTATTTCTAAGGGCTATGGTGCCAGACAAGCACTAGATTTTGATTAAGTAATTCCCTTGTTATCAAGAAACTGATATACGTTAGAAGCGTTAGCAGCCAACTCTTAATTGCTCTACCGTAATTTGTGCAGATGGCAGACACCCAATAGTCACTTATCCTTGTCAAGGTAAAACGTTTGAGCCCATTAATCTATGGCAACACTCGTACCCGATCAGCGCAACTACTACTATCTCTTAGAGGCGGAACGAGCCGGTATTCATAAACCCATTCTGGCGGGTCTCTATACGGTACATCAGGCTCCCCGGCTGATGGATGGTGAAACGGGTCTGGGTATAGCACCTGCCAATAAGATTGCAGTGGCTCAGGTCAACACCTTTCCTGAGCAGGTACAGTATGCTGCCAATACATTACGAGGGCTAACCAATACCCTGACTGCCAATGGTTGGAGTGGCAGCGATTTATGGGATGCCCCCAAGGGGCGCTACAGCGATCGCTTCATCGAGCGGATTGCTGAAGGCTATATGCCACCAGGGGCTGAAGAAAACTCCGCGCGCCTAGAAAGCTGTAATGCTGAAAAGCTTTTAGCGGCCTATCTTGAAGACATTAGCTATGACTATGGTGCACAGGAGTTGCCCCATAATTTGGCCGAATTAGATGATGAGCTACTGGCATTAGCCGATCGCATCGCCCCCAACTACAGTCGTCTAGATTTTCAGCGAGAAGCACTACTGGAGGTTGCCCGCATCTGGCGCAAGCTGGACTCTCACCGGAGTACCATTGAAGCCATGAAAGTTCCCATCAACAATGATGTAGTGGATGAGGCAGCCCTGGATAAAGAGCTAACCAACTTTATCCGCCAGGTATCTCGCTTTTATTCTGGCTATCCCCATCAGCGAGAAGCACTGTTGCGCTTAACCCAACTATGGCGGCAGGTAGATTCCCGGGAAGAGGCGATCGAGTGGCTGCGCTCCCATGATCCACGGGCCAATGAAACCAACCTGCAAATTGTAGATCCGGCCTTGATTGCTTTTGTGCAACGGCTTCCTGACCACTACAAAGGGGATGGCTATCATCGATTTGCACTGACGGAAACCTATCGGATGTGGAAGGAACTGGATTCACGCCCGACCGCTTTGAGCGAGCTAGGGGTAACGCCACAGTTTCTCAGTGCCAATAAGAATAATCCCCCTGCCCTAGCAAAAGCGGCTAAGCAAGTCGATCAGGCTTTACTGGCCTTTATCGACAATGTGCCCAATGTCTATAAAGAGACCGAAGAACAACGAGAGGCTTTGATCCGCCTGGTGCAAATCTGGCGAAAGCTAGACCGGCGTGTAGATTCGATTCAGTCGCTGTTCGATGATGTGCGGCGTATGACCCGTGCTAATCGTGATTCGGTCGAAGCACCGCCAGCTCCGAAACCTGCACCCCTGCCACCACGCCCCAGCCGTTGGACACCCCATAATCTTCAGTTAGGGGCTTCAATTATTCCCAATGGCAACTTTACCTGGGCTGAGGCTACCCGTGGCGGTACACGCATGCCTCCCAATCAGTCTACTGTAGATGCTATGGTGCGCCTTGCTAAGCTGGCTCAGCAAGCTCGCGATCGCATCGGTCGTCCCTTTCATATCACCAGCTGGTATCGTCCACCCGATATCAATCGGCAGGTGGGTGGAGCTTCCAATAGTCGTCACATTGTGGGTGATGCCATCGACTTCTATGTCGATGGTCTTTCTGGAGATCAGATCTACTGGGCATTGGATCCTTGGTGGCCCGGTGGATTAGGGCGCTATCGCCGTTTCCCTAGGCTGAGCCATTTGGATGCTCGGGGATATCGCGCACGATGGCGTCACTAATTGCACCTATGGCCATCGAAAATTCACAGAGGCTTTACATGTGTTTAGATATATCCTCTTAGTCCGGAAACCCTTGCCCAGGGCATGCTAAATGTAACCGGATAGCACTATTCCTTAGCTATGTCTCATTCTGTTAGTGAGCTCAATCCTTTGATAGCTCAGACTCCTGTAGCTGTCGCTCAACCAAAGAATCCATGGCTGTATACTTCGATCGGTTTAGCGGTGCTATTACTGATTCTGGGAATTGTTTCTCAGATACAGTTTTCGCGGGTACGCAAAAAGCTCAAATTTGAGGCTTACAAGAATAAAGAGCTTCAGAAGCGCGTTAAATTGGCGCTGACGACCATCAGCAAGATGGAGAAAAATCCTGATTTGGTGCATTCTCGAGATTTCAACCTCGATTACCTCAGGATGAGAATGGAAGAGAAGCAGTTCCATTTTTCGGTGCTCAACCAGCTTAAGGTGAAGGTCAAGCAGCGCATCACTGTGGCACTCCGTCCACAACAGGCACAGCAGGGAGTCGTCGGCATTGCCTCCAAACCACGGGCTGTAGACCAAATCTTTGATGTCGAGTATCAGACGGTTCAAGACAACCAAAAGAAAAAGCGAGTGCTCTTTCGAATTCAAATTAAGCTGGTCAAGCTACCCACTCAAGCAACGTCGATCACGGTTCAAGAAATTATCGACTGTATCGAGAACTTCCTAAGCCCTGATCGAGACGATAAATTTTGGCAGCCCACATTGTTAGGGCGCTTAGCCACCATGCATTGGGATCAAAAAGCAAAGCCTACTCCACTGTTAGTGCTGGAACAAACGAGCGAAGGTGTAAATGTCACCTTCCGAAGTTCTAGCAACCGAGTCGCGCTTTAACGACTGTGTGGGGTCGTTCCATGGAACGACCCCACACAGTCATAATTCATGAGGTGAAAACCAGATCTTCAGCACTTGAGTGGTTTTCGTGACCGTTATTCTCACCCAAATTGACAAAAGGGAGCACACGTTTGTCGATTACCTCCTGCATGTCATCAGCAACTGCCTGACCTAAAAGCTGACGCAGATCTGGCATGACAGCCAGGGCACGGGTCCAATCAGGAATTTCAGTCCCAGTGGGGTCCTCTAGATACTGATCACCGGCTTTGATAATCACTTCTTCGAACCGTTCAAGGGTGTTTTCCTCCTTATGACGGTCGTACTGTAACCCGTTGAACTTGGCATCGACAAAATACTGCCGTGCCAGGTCTTGCGCTTCACGGCGAAACTTGATACGTAGCGATCGCAACTGATCTTTGCCAATGACGACCTGCTCTGTTTCCGTCAATGTGCGCAGTAGGGAGTGTAAGATGTCGCGACACATCTTTTGCAGTCCCTGGCTAGGTGATTGCCCCACATCCTGATGCTTATGGTCAAAGGTGCCCAAATCTACCTGGGCGATTCGCTTGAGGGCGACGTTCCGATAAACCTCGGCTAGCAACCCAACTTCTAAACCCCAGTTAGCTGGAATACGAGTAGTCAATGCTAAATCGCTGGTTAGGGCAAACTCACCGGAGAGAGGATATCGATAAGCCGATAAGTAAGAGATGTAATCCCGGTGCCCCCATACATCCATCAAAGAATGGAGTAATGGGGCAACAAACAGGCGCGTGACGCGACCATTGATTTTTCGGGGTTCGCTGCCGATGCGAGCGTAGTAGGCTTTGGTAAAGGCAAAACCAAACTCAGGCTCTAAGAGAGGAAAGAGAAGCTTGAGGGGATAGGCACGATCGTAGGTAATAATGTCTGCATCGTGGAGTGCGATCGCGCCAGCATGCAGCGTCGCCAATCCCAGACCTAAC
>NZ_QXHD01000004.1:5819261-5827272 GCF_011009555.1 Adonisia turfae CCMR0081
AACAGCGGGTGCAACGGCAGCAGGTGCAACGGCAACGGCAGCAACGGGCGTAGGTGTTTGACCGGCCGCTTTTTCAACATCCTGAGCGACGATGCGACCGTGGGGACCAGACCCCACTAGGGTTTTGATATCAACTTTGAGTTGCTTAGCCAGCTTTTTAGCACGGGGTGAAGCGATGAGGCGGCCACTGGTGGCGGTGGTGGCGGTAGCAGCAGCACCATTATCGTTTTGTGCAGCAGGCGCGGTGGCGACGGGTTCGGGGGTAGGAGCTGGAGCAGTGGCTGGGGCAGCGGCAGCGGCAGCGCCTTGCTTTTTGGCTTCTTCAATTTCGGCGTCGGTTTCGGCTAGGAGTGCGATCGCACTCCCCACTGGCGCAACACCACCAGCTTCTACAACGATAGTGGCCAGATACCCTTCATAGAACGATTCGACGTCCATGTCAGCCTTGTCAGACTCAACGATGACAACGGTTTCACCCTTTTCTACCTTGTCACCAGGGCTTTTTGTCCAAGAAACGATCTTGCCCTCAGTCATGGTTGAGCTAAGGGCGGGCATGAACACTTCGCGAATCATTGGAAAATTCCAGGACGGATGGACAACAAATAAATTAACGAACCGTAAAGGCGCGCCAGCATCTTATTCTAAAAGACTTTGTGTCATTAAATTAAATGGACAGCAAAATAAAAAACCAACCGCGAAGTCACGATTGGTGTCGAATATAAATTTTATGTTTGTGCGTAGGCTGGAGCTTACTTCTCTCTTTGGATTTAGGGATACACACCTAATAATGGGTAAGCCCCAACCTATAGTTCACCGCGAATTTCTTCAATGACACCGTCACGTAGTAGGATTTCTACTTGCATTTTTTTGACGAGGTTATCGCCAGTGGACACCTTGAAGAAACCATCGATCTGGCCTTGGCTGACTTCTTTGTTGAGTTCTAGGGTTTGAACTTGCTGTAGCTGCTGTAAAACCTGGTTCTTTTGCTGAAGTAGCTTGTTTTTGTCTTCGTTGATTTTATTTTGTACAGCGGCCATTTGTTTTTGCACAGCTTCGTTGGCTTCTTGCTTTTGTAGCTCAGTTACCATGCGCTGGCCTTGCATTTCGAGTTGTTGTAGGCGACTGTCAATGCCGTTGATCTGCTTTTGTAGTTGATTTTGGGCTTCTTCTTTCCAAAGTGGGGTAACGACGGCTTTGACGTTGATGACTCGTTTTAGGAGTAGTTGGGATTGCGAAGCGTCCATGAAACTATAAATAAAGACTGGTTTTAGTGATCAATTTCACTAGGTATATTACCCTCTCCGGTAGGAAAGGGGACTTTTGCAAGATTTTCTATGGGTTTGAGGGACTCGGGGAGGATATTTAAGGGGTTGATTGGGGGCCATCTGTGTGTCCTTTCCGGAAGTAGTTAGGATCTCGTTTAGGCAAACTGGGGTTTCCCTGGGTAGGGCCGGGACGCCACCCTACGACCCAACGTATAAGGGTATCCCACATTGCGTAGACAGACGTTACGGCGGGGTCGATTTTGTAGATTCTGACCTGCATATCTTATAGGGGCATCCCCTTGTGGGTGCCCTGGAATAACCTATAGATTCTTTGGATTTTCTCTATCGCTCCACATATATATCTTAGGGACATCCCCCTGTGGGTGACCCGGGATAACCTATACGATTTTTCAACCCCGTGATGGCATGATTCTGTCATTACGCAATCACGGTAATTGTTAGATATCCCCTATTTGAATAGCCCATCGATAACGTCTTGATAGTTGCGGGTAACGACTGGACGCTTGATTTTCATGGTTTGGGTTAGCATACCGTTCTCCATGGAGAACGGTTCGCCTAACAGCGTAAAGGGACCAATGCGTTCATCGGGGCGATGGCCAGGGCGAGCTTTGACTTCGCGGGTGAGTTCTTGTTTAAAGAGGGTTTGGACTTTGGAGTTATTCAGGGATTCGACGGGGTTGGCTTCGTCGATGGTAATGTCCTGGGTGGTGGCCCACTGGCTGAGGGCTTCTAGATTGGGAACGATCAGGGCTCCAAGGACTTTTTGGTCTTGGCCGACAAGCATGATCTGATCGATGTACTTGCTGCGGGCACAGGCGTTCTCGATGGGCTGGGGTTCGATATTTTCACCGCTGGTGAGGACAATGGTATCTTTGGCACGACCGGTGATGACCAGATCGCCGTTGGCAGTAATTTTGCCAAGGTCACCTGTGTCGAACCAGCCGTCGGGATCGATGGCTTTGCTGGTGGCGTCAGGATTTTTGTAGTACCCCTGCATGATTTGGGGACCACGGACTAGGACAAGGCCTTTCTGACCCTGGGGGACGTCTTGACGGCTGTCTAGGTCGACAATGCGGGTTTCGGTGCCGGGTAGGGGTTGACCGTCGGCCCCTCGCAGGTTTTGCCAGGGGCGACGTACGTGGGTGATGGGAGAGGTTTCGGTGAGACCATAGCCACCGAGAATGGCAACGTCGATGATTTCATAGAAGTCTTCCAGGTGATCGGCAATGGAACCGCCACCGCTGACGACGAAGTTAATGTCACCGCCTGTGGCTTCGCGGATTTTTTTGTAAACCATGGAGTCGCCCAGCTTATGGAAGGGTAAGAGGACGGCGCACTGAATGCTGGCCATGGCTCGGTCAAAGGCGCTGGGGCTATAGTCGAGGCTAAGGTTCTCGGCAATGCGCTTGGCGGCTATGTAGCGCTGGCTCTGGTGTAGAAAAAAGTTGATCAGTTTTTGCTTACTTTCGGGTTGCTCGCGAAACTGTTTTTGTACGCCTTCATAGATGGACTCCCACAGTCGAGGGACACCCACCATGTAATTAGGTTTGTAGGCTTTGAGGTCTTTTTTGACGTGGCGAATATTGGTGTACACCTGTTGTACGCCCTGGGACAGGGTGAAATATTCAAAGGTGCGTTCATAGCAGTGCCAGATGGGCAGGATGCTCATGACTTTGGAGCCAGGCTTGGGATGCACGACACTACAGGCCCCTGAAATCTGGGATAGTAGGTTATCTTGACTGAGCATGACACCCTTGGGTCTGCCGGAGGTGCCAGAGGTGTACATTAAAGTGGCGAGGTCGGTGCGATCGCATTTCACAGCTTCCAGCTCCACACCAACCCCCAGCTCCATCAGCTGTGTAAAATTCAGCAGTTTGGTCGTCGTCTCTAGCTGAGGCGTTTCATCCGACAGCAGCCCAATAAACCGTAGATTTTTATCCCCAAGGCAGTCGGCTAGCTTATTCAAGGTGGCTTGATCCTGCACAATCATCGCCACAGCATCACTATTTTCAAGGATGTAAGCGAGTTCATCTTTATCAGCTTGGGAACCGCGCACAGCATCCACCGCTCCAACGGTCATGATTCCCTGGTCAGCCACTAGCCAGCGGGGCTGATTATCTGAAAAGAGAGCAATTTTGTCCTGGGGTTTAATGCCCAGTGTTTGTAGACTGGCCGCAAACTGTTTAATTTGTTCGTTTAACTCACCATAGGTCAGCTTTAGCTGGGGGGTACTGTGGGGATCTTCTAGGGCGATTTGGTTGGAAAAGCGCTCAGCAACGATGGGCCAGATGCCAGCCACCGACTGGACATGACTGTAGTCAATCGCTTGGGCAAGATTACTTTGTTCCTGGGGCGTAAGTGTGGCAGCAGTCATAAAAACGTCCTGTAAAACGGTATCTAAAAGTGCCTTGGGTGAGTTTAGTTTAAAGGTATCAACTCAAATCAGAACGTTTCCCCCAGGATAATGCTCAGGAATCAGAAGCTAGGAATCGGGACATCACTGACTTCTGATGCTTGATTCCCTACCTGGTCAGAGTTTTTCAGTTTAAGTTGATATCCAAATTTATTTAGAACTAAGAACTCAAAATTAAACTCACGTGGATTTTATAATTTCATCGATAAACTCTGCACCCATAGCCTTACATAGACCAGTCCGGCAACTGTCAAAGTTGACAATGGCCATGACAAGCCACCATGGTCAGGCTAAACATCAGAAGTTAAGTTAAGTAACGAATCTTTCGTTCCTGAAACTATGCGCCCTTTATTTGTTGGTCCGCTAACGGTTGAAACCCTGGAAGTACCTATTCGGGATTTACCTGAGCGACTTCAGGGCACGGTCATTGTGCAGCTATCGGATTTTCACTACGACGGAAAGTGTTTGGCTGAAAAAACATTGGCCGATGCGATCGCAACCGTCTCCACCCTCAACCCCGATTTAATCGTCTTCACAGGCGATTTCATCACCGCCGAACCCGACCCTATTTATCCACTGGCCAAGCAGCTAAGTCCCCTCGCCAAAGCCTTTCCCACTTATGCCATCCTGGGCAACCACGATAATTACTGGCCCATGGCTCGAGGCATCGTCACTAAGGCCCTAATCGACATCAATATCAGAGTCCTTTGGAATCAAATCGACTATCCCCTCGGAAATGACCTCGCCTTGGTCGGCCTAGCCGACTACTACAACCGCGACTTTACCCCAACTGTCCTAGACCAGCTACCCACCACATTGCCGCGCATCGTCCTCTCCCACAATCCCGACACCGCCGAACACATGATGCCCTGGCGCGTCGATCTACAGCTATCCGGCCATACCCACGGCGGTCAAATCATCCTACCCGGCATCGGCAACGTCGCCCGTCACTGGTTCCAGTTCCGCAAGCGACTGCCCACAATACTCCGAAAAAGCAATATCCCCTACCTGAGCGACAAATGCGCCAGCGTCGTCGACCACTGGGAATGGGCCATGGGCCTGCACAGAGTAGGCCAGAATTTACTCTATGTAAATCGTGGCCTGGGCAGCTATGCCCCAGGACGGTTGTTTTGTAATCCAGAAATTACGGCGATCACTCTGGTCTAATGTTTAGTTTTGAGTCCTAAATTTTGAATTTTGAGTGAGTTGCCTGAAACAGGGTATTACCAAGCCAATGGGCATTAACTCAAAACCAAGGAAGGAAAATTACTAAGGCCCAATTTTTGAATGTAAAGACGTTCCAGAGTCTATTAATCGCTTACTCCTAATGAACTCAAAACTTTCCCTCTCCAAAATCTTAAGGAACCCCAACATTACCCCCTACCAACTTTCCGTTTACTCAAGAACTCCTCTATCCTAGGTAGAACAATTTCTTGAAGCTGCCGAGCCAATGCACAACTTTCTGCCGATTTCCTATTTTGAGGGTCAGTTTTGTCCATTTGAAGATGCCAAAATTTCCATTGCCACCCATGCATTGCACTACGGTACAGGTGCCTTTGGTGGCTTACGCGGCATTCCCGATCCTCAGAATGAAAATCGGGTCTTGCTATTTCGGTTAGATCGCCACTGTACCCGCCTAAGTAAAAGTGCTCGATTGCTGAATTTTGATTTACCGGCGGACAAAATTCAGCATGTAATTACAGAATTTGTAAAGCACAACAGCCCCAAAACATCCTTCTACATTCGGCCCTTTGTATACACCTCAGACCTGGGCATTGCCCCTCGACTACATAACGTAAAAAAAGACTTTTTCGTCTATGGTCTGGAACTTGGGGATTATCTCTCACCAGAGGGTGTCAGTTGTCGGGTTAGTTCCTGGTATCGCCAGGAAGATCGCAGTCTGCCGTTGCGAGGCAAAATTAGCGGCGCTTACATTACCTCTTCCCTAGCCAAGACTGAGGCCGTCGAAGCAGGCTTTGACGAAGCCATTTTGATGAACTCCCAAGGTAAAGTCAGCGAAGCCTCAGGGATGAACATTTTTATTGTGCGCAATGGCAAACTAATTGCCCCCGGTTTTGAGCAGGACATTCTAGAAGGTATCACCCGTGACAGCGTACTCCAGGTCGCTCAAGATTTAGGTATCGATGTCATTGAACGCCCTGTAGATAAATCAGAGTTGCTGATTGCCGATGAAGTATTTCTCAGCGGTACTGCAGCCAAGGTAACCCCAGTAAGACAGGTGGAGAATTACACGCTATCAACAGTGCGACCCATCACCGATAAAATTCGCGAAAAACTCTCAGCTATTACAGAAGGACGAGACCCACAATACAAAGACTGGGTATTTGGCATCGACCTAACCTGATCTTCCTAAAGATAATTACCTCTGGTCCCCAAGAATAAGCAATCAGTTAGGCCCCACCTTTTGATGTACAGGCGTTCTATGGAACGCCTCTCCAAACAATAATTTTTTCCTCATAAAATCCTCGTCCCACCATGCGGTCGGCCATGCGGTCGGCAATACTGAGAAGAGTTTGAGACCGTTTTGTCACTGGCGTTTCTGCCCAGCTATCTTTAGCAGCGTGAGTGTCATTTAGGGCCAGTCCTACATCGGCTGCCATAGAGTATAGAATTTGGCAGAGATTTTTACCATTTACTAGGACAGATTTTCAACATACTGAGCTGTGTGGGCGCAATCCGCTGGTCACTAATTAAAGTTGTCGTAGTGAACATGAAAGCCAGATATTTTTGTTTTTTTGACAACAGATTGCACCATAATACTCAAGATTTTTCATAATTGATTGATTGTTTTTATGTCAGACTAAGGCGAAACAATCAATAGAGCTTGTTTTTTGATAATACTGGCTACGCTATAACAGGCCTTGAATAAAACACAGCGAATGGTAGAACTTGTTTAGGGTTGGAGGTACTGTTTGTGTGGTTTGACTGAGCTACGTGACGAGTATTACCAATGCTGCTCATTAACAAACTTTTCTGCTGCTTCCAGTGATTCAAAGGTTTCGGGATAGCGATCTCTAAGCACAGCAGACAAACAGTTGAGATCGCGGTCTTTATAAGTCGTTAAAGCAAAAGGCAAAGCTGCATTGAAAATCAGAGGAAAGTCATCTGTGAAATTAATGCTATCAAGGATTAACAAACTGAAATATGGAGAAACATTACTGTAGACCTGAAACCAGAAAAAATTGATGAATTTGGTTAAACAAGGACCTCCCTACAGTCCTTTGATTTGCTAGCAGGCCATACCCACAGCCAATTCTCTTACCTCAAAATTCAGATTTTGTAGCCACCAGTGGACACATAAGCCCATGGTCTTGATCCGTCATAGTGTTCAGTGAGCAGTTGTTAGAGTACTTAAGTTGCTAGTTGAGCCAGGTCAGAATTCTGTCTCGACCCAGCAACCATCTACTCAGGACATCTACTACGATCTTTCCGTTCCCAGTAGAATTCGCGAGGCGGGTTTCGGTTACTAGTGTTAGCAATCGAAACCCACCCCGCCTTCGCAATAGCCTTCCCACGAAGAGAAATTTTTATTAACCACAAATAATTTCAAGACTACACTACGCACCTCCAACACACCTAGGAATCACTTCATCCCCTCTTGGGGAAGTGTATTTGCACTAATAAAACTTGGAACCCTTAGGTGGCAAGGTATTACTAACTTTTTGAGTCTCAACGTGAAATCCCCATAAAGTTTCCAGCCTTTGCCCGTAAAGCCCTTTAGCCGGGTTGTGTCAAACCAAACAGTCTGCGTTATTCCTTGCATAAGTCATGAAAACCGCGCTCCACTGGCTATCTCACACAATCTTCTGGGTCTGGAATATCGCCTTTATTGGCTTTATCTACTTTTGGCTACTGCCAGTGGCAGGACTCCCCATCCTTGAAGCCGCTCGCATGGGCGAAATTCCATCCGCCTTTGTCGCTAGCATTCTTGGCATGCTGGTGGTACCCCCAATCTGCACCGTGGTCGGCGGCAAATGGCTACGCAAACATCCGATATTACTGATGCGGCTGTTTTACGGTGTGGAGGTACCCCTATTTGGCCTTTGCCTGCTGCGGTTATTCCTCATTCGTGATACCACTCCCGCCAGCGCCCATATCCTACTGACGGTGTTGGCTGCCATTGCCATGTTTGCCATCGAAACTCTGGCTGGCTATGCCGCCTACCGACCGCGATTGGCCTGGGCACAAATGATTGGCCACAGCTTAATCCTGGTCACTGGTCTGTATGCAGGCACACTACTGCTGCTCTACACCGTGCCTGCCCTATGCGTTCTGATCTACGGCACCATAA
>NZ_QXHD01000004.1:5827282-5830358 GCF_011009555.1 Adonisia turfae CCMR0081
GTCACCAGGGAGATCACCTTCATTAAATAGATCATCTAATCCAACTGCATCAGTATCAGCTGCAGTCTTTTCATCTATTTCAGAGGTCACATCTTCTACAGAGGCCCACACATCATCTAGCTCTAAATCGTTTGAATCTTGTGTTGCAGCTACGATATCGCTGTCTAGATTGAGGGAAAGCTCACTCAGGTCGTCAGAAAGTCCTAAGCTTGCTGACTCATTGGGCGTATCTGTCTGTTGACCGGGCTCATCCCAAATATCTTGAGAAAGCTCGTCTGACAACTCTGATGTATCTGTGTTGGAAGAGCCCTTGTCTGTTTCCCACAGGTCATCATCACTAAATGGATCCGAGCCCGTTGCTGCTAGAGCTACAGCTGCAGAGTCATTAACAGTAAAGAAATCTTCGAACTCGGACTTTGTGGTTTCTGTTTCTGAAGTCTCGACCGTTTCTGATAAATCTAAATCAGGTACTGCTGCCTCAGAAAAGAAGCTATCTGTTCCTGAAACTACGGCAACATCTTCTAAATCGTTAGTGAACAATTCGTCAGTATTGGTCTCACCAGTGGCTTCCTCCAAATTTAGCTCAAGACTAGCAAGCTCATCGCTACTACTAGGGCTTTCAAAATCGAGGTCTAAATCACTATCGACAAGCTCTTCACCTTGGTTGGTTTCACTCAATGCGAGCTCGTCAAAATCATCCAAACTATCCGAGAGTTCTAGTGAGGGGTCTTGATCGGCGGCTTCTTCTGAACTATCAAGATCGCCAAATAGCTCATCAATATCAGGTGAATTATCAGCAGTAGTGGCTACATCATCTGGTGTTGAACTATCAAGATCGCCAAATAGCTCATCAACACCAGATGAATCGTTTGCAGTATCTATGTCATCAAATAAGCTATCGATAGAAGAGGTGTCAAGATCTTCTGATAACGGAGATTCAATATCAGTGCTAGAGGTATTTATCTGCTCGGTTAAATTTTCTAGGCCACTGTTATCCAGAGTATCTACGGAATCAGCTGATTCCGTAGAGTCAGTATCACCAAATAGATCTGCAAGTTCACTACCTGATTCAAAATCATTTTGGTTGGTTTCTAGCTCCGTGGCATCTTCATTGAGAAGATCCTCAAAATCGGGAGCAATATCAATATCCAGAGACTCAACAGGCGGATTGCCCTCATTTAGAGGAAGCTCTTCTTCTTGCCAGTCACTGTCGAGATCATCTCCTCCCGCTTCAAATAGATCGGCCAAACTAGTGAGCTCAGCATCTCCCACTTCTGGACCAGAAGGGGTGACTGCTGCACTATTAAGCAGATCATCCAAGGAAATGCTTTCCTCATTTGCAGAGGATGGCTCGCCCACATTATTCAAGGTCAAGTCTGATTCTACGGATAGTTCTTCGAC
Organism: Adonisia turfae CCMR0081; assembly: GCF_011009555.1. Classification (GTDB taxonomy): domain Bacteria; phylum Cyanobacteriota; class Cyanobacteriia; order Phormidesmidales; family Phormidesmidaceae; genus Leptothoe; species Leptothoe turfae. Next base: position 5,828,684 of record NZ_QXHD01000004.1, read on the forward strand.
ACCTGCTGTAGAAGAGGTATCTGGTGTGCTATCTGCAAACAGACTCTCTAAATCTCCAGTGGTATCTGTTATATCTCCTTGGGCGGCCAACGTTTGAAGTTTTTCGGAGATGTTTATTTCCGGCTCTCTACCGGCCAGCACTAAATCCTGAGATTTTTTGATTTCTTTGATTAAAGCAGGGGCGAGGGTGCGATAGTCATTATTGCGATCGCATACTGCCCAACGGGCATGCTTCACCAAGTTCATCCAAGTTGGCAAGTTAAACTGCTCACCAAATCTTTCTAATAACTGACAGCAAGCCTCCAGGGCTAATCTACTTTCGTCTGTATCAGCCTGCTTGAAACGAGCCAGCATTTCTCGAAGTGCAGCTGATACATCACTGCTGAATACAAGCTTCAATGCACTTTCTTCAACCGGCTGCGGTGAGCGTGCTGTAAAGACGACAGGCTGAGCCTCTGCGACAACAGCCTCATTGGCGTCTGCCTCAGCTACAAGCTGATCTAAATGTTCCTGTAGCTGCTGAAAGACGGGCTCTACACTCGTCATGATGCTCTGCTCTTTGTCCTCAGTGAGGCCAAAGGGACCCTGTAGTTGCTCAAGCAGTTCTTGCAGGGCATCAAATACCCGCAAAAACATAGACTCCAGGGAACGATCTATCTTGATGGGGGCCTCTTTGAGAAGCTTGAAGTAATCTTCCATGCGGTGAGCTGTACGCTGCATGCTCTCAATGCCCAGCATGGCAGCACCGCCCTTGACAGAGTGAGCGGCCCGAAATACCTCATTGGCCATCTCCGGATTGACAATGGTTGCCTGAAGATTTAATAGACCCTGCTCAATGGTATTGAGATGATCTTTGGCTTCTTCAATGAAGTAGCCCAATATACGCTGTTGTTGTTCAGGCAGCATCACCCTCGTCTCCCTAAATAAAATCGGAAATTAGGCCAGTCCTTCAAATACTTGATAGCGATGGCAGTCGTCCCTTGACATGTTTAAAAATGGATGAGAATAGCCTACTTTTTATCACTTTCTACCTTAAACCGCTCCACCGATGTCAGCAGATCCCGAGCAACGCCCACCAGATTTTGCAGAGAGGTTGACACCCGCTGAGACTCTTGAGACGTCTCTTGGGCAGAAAGTTCAACCGATTGCATTACCTGAGCAACAGCTCGTGAGGTTTCCGTCTGTTCGACGGTATCAGCCGTAATAGAACGTACTAATACATCAATGCGATTCGATACCTGGATAATATCTTCCAACGATCGTTTCGCCTGCTCTGCAAGTCGTGTCCCCTCAATCACCTGTTGAGTTCCCTCCTCCATGGCAGTCATTACGCCACTGGTTTCTCCCTGGATTTGCAGAACGATTTGCTCAATCTCCTTAGATGCCTTGGCCGCTCGGTCAGCAAGCTGACGAACCTCATCAGCTACGATGGCAAAGCCTCTACCAGCTTCCCCGGCACGAGCTGCCTCAATACTGGCGTTCAAAGCTAGTAAGTTAGTTCGAGATGCAATCTGAGAAATCAAGGCCACGATTTTGGAAATTTCTTGAGAGGATTCCGCTAATCGCTTAACCTTACGGGTAGTCTCAGCTACCGTTTCGCGAATTTCTAAAATACCAGCCACAGTGCGCTCCACAGCTTCCCCTCCCCGGAGGGCAGTGGCTGATGCTGAACGAG
>NZ_QXHD01000004.1:5830368-5851438 GCF_011009555.1 Adonisia turfae CCMR0081
ACAGCATAAATAGTCGATGTGACATTCCTGTGACATCGGGTTGTCAATATCGTGTTGTCTGAGCGGAGTCGAAGCCAACACTTTATCGATATCGTTGAGCCTTAATATCTTCAACCACTTCTCTGATGGCTGTTTCCACGTTAAGCCAGGCTTCGTCGCGATCAGACCATGAGGTAATGGGCGTGGCATTGGTAGGGAATGCTTGGAGGTCGCTAAAGGGTGTATTTTTCCAGTCGGCAGGTCTCATAATGATCGGAATTACCCTAGCTTTGCCAGCCTGGTGATGTTCCATGGCTTGCTTGAGTTCAATTTCGTAGCAGTAGTCTGAGGCGATAAAATCAGCGCTAATCAATAATAGAATAATGTCTGCTCTTTTTAGATTGTCGTCAATTTCTTTGGCCCAGTCTGTACCGGCAACAATGCAGCGATCATGCCAGGGTTGAATGAGCTTTTGACGTTGGAGGATTTTTAGATGAGTGTCCAGTTGATTGCGTAGGGTTTCGTCTTTGTGGGAATAACTGTAGAACAGTTTTAGGGCTTGGTTGCGACGTTCTATGTCTGAAAGTCTCTGGCGGCTGCCTTCGATATCTACGCCGTTGAGTAAGTCTTGAACATTGAGGTCAATGAGTTCGTCACCAACTACTTCCTCAAAAGATTGTCTACCCTTACTTTCTCGTATCAGCAGGTCTTTGTAACTAACGGTAATGTTGGGATAGCCAGGGACAGGCACCAGTTCTTTGGGGGTGAACTTAAAGTTGCTATGGATGCGGTCAAAGTCAGACCGGATAATGGCTAGTAGGCGACGACGACTGGATAGAGGACCGTTGACGCTGATGCTGACGGATTTGTCTTGGGGGTCTGCTTTGACCAGGGCTTGATTACCCTCGAAGTTGAGGATAACGCCTGTGCGCCAGCGGAGTTGATGGTCGCTGAGTACATGGGTGCGAACAATAAAGCGGGGGAGCAAGCCCTCTGGCAAAATGGGGTATTCGTAGCGAAAATTCAAACAGTCAGGCAGTTCAAATTGTGAGGCTGCTTCGGGTTGTTGTTTATCCAGCAGGTCTGGGATGAGATAGCGCTTGTCATCCTCCTGGAAGGGAAAGCATAGCTCGAACTTACGCATTAGACCTAAAAGGAAGTCGTGGCGTTCTAATGGATAGTCTTTTGGGTCTAATAGTCTGTTGAGACAGTTAATGTCCAGTTCACCATTGGCTTTGGTCAGGTCATGGTCATTGAGGAGTTTATAGATGCCGTTGGTGACCCAGTGGGGATTAAGGACATGGGTATCGCGGAGACGGCTATCTTGTCTGTAGTTAAGGGCAATGCCGAGGCTATGGAGATGGACTGCTAGCGAATTCTGAGCACTTGGATCAGGTTCTCCATCTGCTTGACAAATTTCTCGATATTTTTCAAAAGAGATGTAGTTTGCAGTCATATCTGACAGGCGTTTTTTGATCTCAAACCAACTGCTGGGGAATGGATCTCGCAGGTGCTCTAGTCGGTCTGTTTCTCTTTCAATGGCTGTTCGTAAGGTATGGATGCCAATTTCTGTCTGACAGTCAGTTTGGATAAACTCGCGAATGTTGGGAAACTTTTGCTGCAGGGCGCGGCGATTGATGTCAAAGGGGTGTTCTTCAACTTTGTTGAGGACAACTATGATAGGGGAATCGCCTCCAAAGCTTTGGATTAGCTCCAGCCAGTATTCGGCATCGGCATCTTCATGGCCTTGGCGACCATTGAGCACTAGCAAATAAAGGCTGCGCTCGGTGAGAAAGAACTGATGGGTGGAGTGCATGATTTCTTGACCACCAAAGTCCCATACATGGAGGGTGATATCTTCATTCTGGTTGAGTTGAAGTGGCCATTGGGTAATGTTAATACCTTCTGTTTTCTTGGAGTCAGGGTCAAATGTGTTGTGAATTAGGCGATTCACTAGAGAGGTTTTACCCACAGCGCCAAAGCCTACAAGAATCAGTTTTGCTTCGTTGAGAGGTTGGCGATCGGTCTGTATGCGGAAGTAATAGTTGAGAATGTCCGCTGGTTTGCTAGGTGTGGCCCCAGAATTAACCTCTTGCCAAGTTGATCCAAGAATTTCTGCAGAAATTCCTAATTGCTCATTTTCATGCAGAAAAAGTTTTGTTAGATTGGTTAGCTGATCTAGTTCTTTCGGAATTGAAGTAAGTTGATTTTCAGAGAGGCTAAGCAGTGTGAGGTTATTGAGCTGGCTAAGTTCTTTTGGAATTGAAGTAAGTTGATTTTCATCGAGATGAAGTTCTGTAAGGCTATTGAGCTGGCCAAGTTCTTTTGGAATTGAAGTGAGCTGATTGCCGAAGAGGTAGAGGTCTGTAAGGTTATTGAGCTGGCCAAGTTCTCTTGGAATTGAAGTAAGTTGATTATCATCGAGGACAACCTGTATTAGGTTATTAAGCTTATATAGCCTTTTGGGGATGGAGATAAGTTGATTTTTTCCAAGGTTGAGGAATTCCAGGTTGTTGAGCTGGCTAAGTTCTTTCGGAATTGAAGTAAGTTGATTTCGGAAGAGGTCAAGGTTTGTGAGGTTGTTCAACTGCCCGAGTTCTTTGGGAATCGAGGTGAGTTGATTTTGGGAGAGGGAAAGGTATGTGAGGTTGTTGAGCTGCCCGAGTTCTTGGGGGACTGAGGTGAGTTGATTTTGGGACAGGTCAAGCTGTATGAGCTGATTTAGCTGATATAGTTCTTTAGGGACTGAGGTGAGTTCTAAATCTGATAGGCTCAGTTCTGTCGCTTTACTTTTAATAGCCTCTTGAATACGTCTTTTGGCTTCAGCTACCCCGTCTTTCTGTGACATTTTTTCAGCAGCAACAATATCTTCTGGTACTACTGCCAATATCTGAGCAATGGCTGTCAGGCTTGCCTCACTTACTCGTTTACCTCGCTCCGGGTGAAACAACCGACTCACCGTATCTGCACTCACGCCAGCCTGCTTAGCAATGGCTGCAAAGCTCAGATTCAGTTCAGCTTTAGCAGCTTCTAGCTTTTGTAAGCCTTCAGGGCTGGCCAGAAAACTGCGCGGTTTTGGCGACATAGGGGGCTTTGGGGCGGTATCGTTACCAAGATACTCGGCGTAGCCCCAGGCTGCCAGGAATCCCTAATATTTTTAATGGACAGTGTGTGATGTAGCTCTACCAACTGAAACGATCAAACAGCGCGTGTTACATACCTGACAAACTACTGCCAATCAACAAGTTTAAGATTTGGTACCCTTACAAACTCTCTGGTATTGTGAGTCACTAAAGTCAATTCGTTTGCTAATGCAATTGCAGCAATTTGCAAATCATAGGCCCCTATAGGAGTTCCTTTATCCTGTAAGTCAGCACGAACAGCACCACAGATTGCAGCTGCCTTGCCATCAAAGGGTAAACTTGCAAACTCAGTAAATAGTATTCTTAAGTTTGCCAGGTTCTTAGTTTTACGCTTACTCCTGTAAGCACCGTAATATAGTTCAAACTTAACCACATCACAGATGCATACATCATCAGGAGATTGCGCAAACAAATTTTCATAAACTAATTGACTGCTGCGATTAAGATACGCAATACAGGTGTTGGTATCCAAAAGGTAGAGCATCATTTCTATCGCTTCAAAGCAGAGGCTCACGCTCTGGCTGATTACCTTGTGGTGCCCTCACTAAAGGCTCTCCTTGCCACGCACCAAACAGATCCAGAAACTTTTGCGACCACTGACGCTTTTGCGTGGCCTGAACCGGTTGATAAACAATCAGAATCTCAACCTCTTCATTATGATGATCTGGTAGTTGAACCTGTAACAAACCGGATTCATTAACATGGGATCTCAAACGAATCGTTTTCATGTAGGGTTCCCTCCATTCTGACTGTCGCCATTGGCCTACATCCATTGTAGACGTAGCATTCACTAACTGTGAATGCTGAAAATCACCGAAGCCACCGCACATGTGATTGTAAATCTGTAGTCGCTGCCATTAAAGGTTCTCTGGATAATTAATCGATTGGGTTGATATCGGATAATAGCTGAAACGATCGAACAGGGCTCGTGCAGATACCGTTGGCTGAGCGGAGTCGAAGCCAACATCCCCTTCGACTCCGCTCAGGGATCGTTTACCCATAGGAACGCTACTTCTTGCCAAATCTCTTCCATTGCCCCGGCGGCGGCAATAAAAACTCATATGATCCAGCTGCACTTCCCGGTTTTGCCGCTAGCACAATATCAAACGACAACGAAATCCGCTCTCCCTCCGTATGATTCATCGTCACCCCATGACGCTGCTTTGAAGGAAACAAAATCAACCGCCCTTCCACAGGCACATACATCGCCTGATCCTGGTTTAAATCATTCCAATCCACAATGATGTTTGTGTTCTCACTACCTAACCCAGGGCTCACCTCATTGGGCCGCATATCATCAAAAAACACCAGGCTGCCCGCCTCATCACTACCTGAATTCGGCACCGATACATAATACACAGCACTAATGTGGGATGTATTATGACAATGGGAACCCACTTCTTGTTGTTGGCGAGAAACCACAGGCCAGGCCCGCTGAATATAGAGATCAATTTGATTTAGATCCACACCCAGTGCTTTCAGATATCTCTGCACATGCACTTCTACCTGACCCACAATCCAAATAAATCGGGGGTCAGTATGGATTTGTTCTGCTCCATGCAGGTCCCCCGTCCAGGCCATCTCAGGAAATGCCCGCCGTTCGTAGCCATCTTTTTCCAACTGTAATGCTGCATCCATCAGCTGCTTTTTATGGGCTGTGGCGTCTGGTAGATCTTCATAGTAAACAGCGAGGGGAAACCAGGTATCAACGGGCATTTTTTAGCTTCGAGGGTAAAGGTATCCGGATTGAGTAGCTTATCAGACTTCAGCTTTGACCGGTGGTTTGATGAAGAGTGAAGGGTGAAGAGTGCCTCTTTATCAGTTCTGTAGGCGTTCCTTGAGTGGAGTCAAAAGGATGTATCGGCTGGGTTTTAGCTTCGACTTCGCTCAGCTAGCGGGAGATGTGGGACAGTTACACCTACTCTTTACCCCCTTTACTATTACTCCCTTTACTCATCACTCACTACTTGCCCATCTCCTGCAATCCACTCCTGCAATAAATGCCAGCAAGGCAGAAAATGCTGAGCCAATACCGCATCCATCTGCCAGAAATGACTATAGCCGTCGCCGGAACAATGGCAGCCAATAAAAATCATTAACAGATCGTGATAGAGTGGTTGCTCAGCAGACTCATCGGCTAGGGATGTGGTGACATCGCGACAGGCATCGACACATAGATGGTTGATTGTGTTTTGTAGGTACACCAGGTTTGTGGCAGCCTGGCAAAAGATCCCTTCGCTTGATTTGAGAGAGGATAAATAGTGCTGACGATAGTTGTCTAAAAAGATCTCATGGAGACGACTTAGTTTTTGTTTTAGATGGGTGCGTAACTCTAAAGAAAAAGATTTGATGCCCTGATGCTTCCAGTTAGAGAGAATATCCTGTTCTAAGGAGGATGTTTCCAGTGCAGAAATGTTGATTTTCATCAAAGGGTTGATCACTCTGATGAATAAGAAATCGAGATCGATTAGGCTCAGATCTAATTTGACAGGAGTTGTCTTAAATGCCGATGAGCTAGGCAGTTCATCGCTTGCATGGGGATTGCACCAGATAAATTTAAACTCAGCTACATCCGCCATCATTTCCCCAATCAAATGGGTGAACACCAGACCTAATCGTTGGCGTACCTCACCATGGAAAAAGGCATGGGCCTTGTTCTCATTTAAGGTGACTTCATCTGCCACTGGGGAGAATAGCTCTCGGCAAGTGACTGGGCCACTGTCTGTATAGGCTGTTTCTCCGGCTCGTAAAGGTTCATCACAATAGGCCAAACTGGCATAGTCTGCTTCAAACTGGGTCATCATTAGCTGCCAGTAATGGCCCCAAATGTCATGGATAAGAAAGGCTTCGGCTTTTGCGGTGGGTAGAACACTGACCGAGTTGGATAACGCTTCGATGACGTGGTCTATAGATTCTCCTAATTGTTGGGCAATGGGAGTAGCCCAGGCAATATCTATGTTTTGAGGCTGACAGGGGCCAAACGTGGGAAAGCGCCGAAATTGATCAAAGCTGAAGCTTTGCATTCTCTCAAATAGCTCAGAAAGGCGTTGTTGCTCTGCTGTAGGGATTTCAGCCCAGACTTCAGCCTGATCGGTGGGCAGACAAAAGTAAATCTGCAGGGGTGTGTAGATGATGTCAACAATGTTGGCTGGCAGTGTAATGCCAAAGAGATGCTTGAAAAGCACTGTAGCTTGGATACGACTGAGCTGAATTGAGGCTGCACCATTGATGCTGGCGAGACCCACACTGTGTAATACGGTTTGAATAGTGGCAGCTTGGTCTTTAATGCGCTGATCGATCTGCTTTAATGTGCCTTTTAGTTCTTGTTGCTCTTGTTCAGATAATTGAAAGTGTTGGCATAGGCCAAGGGTAGCTGCCTCTGATTCTAGAGCAGGAGGAATCTTATCTGGAGTTTGCTTGCTCAACGTGGGGGAAGATAATGTCCCTTGCCATTGGTGCCCAGCGAGTTGGCAATAGCGTTTGCTCAACAAAGCTGCTCGGACAAATGACTGCCGTACAGCTGTGGGAATAGTCTCAATGGCTTGTACCTGGTGCTGAACGGTATGTCGCCGCAGGATGGCTAATTCGTTATGTAAACTCTTGAGTCGCTGTTGTTGTCGTTGGTGAAAGGTGTCGTTGGAGAAATCTCCACGTTTTCGTAAACAGCGGGCAATCTCTAGTACTTCTGTTAATAATGCTTGATGGGTTTCGACCAGTGGTTCCAGGTGCATGGGTTTAACGGTAGACGCTACTGACTACCGACTCCTGATTTTTTAAAGAATCAAAATTGCTATTGATTAATGCGGACTAACCGAATTTCTGTGCGCTGGTTACGTGAGTCGTTGGCTGGGACTCCTGACAGCGGCTCGCTAAAGCCTTTCCCTTCGGCCAAAATATTGTGATTTACGGCTTTGCTCTTCAAATACTGCACGACAGCTTCGGCCCGCTGCTGGCTGAGGCGCTGGTTGAGTGTGGCACTGCCGGTTTGTGATGTGTGGCCAATTACCCGAATGGCAACCGTTTCGATATTAAATTCGTTGATTTCGGTGGCTAGTTGGGTTAAGGTTTGCTGGCCTTGGGTTGCGATCGCAGCCGACCCTACTCCAAACTTGACCTCACCCCTCACTTCCAAATCACCAATGGGTTGAGAGCTTTGAATGGCCTCAGGTGTCAACTGCTGCGCCTGGGGCTGCTGGGTATTGGTTTCCCCAGTGAGGAATGTGGCTAATTCTGGATCGTCAGCTTTGACCAGTTCGATCAACGACTGGGTATTGGCTACGGCCTCAGCAATAAAGCGATCGCTATAGAGTTCATGCGCTAAAGGGACCTGGGGCAGCTGACCCGATAGCACCAGAATGGCGGCTGTTGCCTCAATCCGTTTTGACAGAATGCCATCCTCCATCCAGCGTCCAGCTTCCACTGAAGTAAAGAAATCAATGCCGCCAATCACTAAATCAGCCTGGGATGCCGATAAATTACCATCGGTTTGAATCAAAGTTTTTAATTGGCTGTTATCTCGGGCTGACTGATCCATCCATCGATAGTAGGTAGATAGAAAGTCTGTGAGCTTTTCTTCGTCTTCTCGGATGAGATCATCCGAAGCCACAATCACATCCAAAATGGCATTGGGCGCATCTTCACTGGAGAGTACAACCGTATGACCTTGCTCACGGGCCTGGCTCACAAAGGGTTCCCAGAGGACAGCAACAGCAATATTTTGATTGGGATCTTGGAGTTCTTGCCAGGCTTCAGAGGCTTCTGCCACTTTCAGCTGATTGAAGTCCGACAGATTAAAGCCGTCAAACCGAATGTCGAGCACTTGCGCCAAAAACTCGCTAGGGGTATCCGCTGCGTAAGCCAAACTCAGAGGCTGACCCTGGGCGATTAGCTGACTGAGATCATTGAGGGATTTTAATTGTGAATACTTTGGTGTATTTAGCACGACTGCATCGGCACCCACAGTCCGATCAATCAGACCAACAATCTTTCCTTCTGGCTGATGCTTCAGGTATTGATCCAAGGTGGTGACAATGAGATCGGCACTGTCTTTTTCTAGACGAGTTGCTCGTTCACCCTGGTCAAATTCATTTTCGAAGCGTATAGATATACCTGATTTTTCCAGCTCTTCATTAAACTCCGGAGATCGAAACGTGCTGTAGCCACTGAAGGTGTCTCCTAGAATGAGCAGTTCGTCTGGGTCACTACTGATCACTGACAAAGGTTTGTTTGCAAATGAAAATAGCGTGTCTTTTAGACTCCAAAAGCCTAAAGAAATCGCAATAATACCCAAAATATAGACAATTGGTGGGGGTCCACCTGCACGATTTGACACTAAGACTACCTCCAGTAATTTCTCCTAAAGTACCTACAACCCATGTCACTTTTGGTCAGCATGGTACTTAAATTCCTGTATGGTCTTATGTTATTTAACCCTAACGTTAGGGTGACCATAACGCCGGTTATGATTTCTGATTTTTCAATTGAGCAGCTCGTTCTTCACAAAATATGAAAGTGATGACGGAGAGACGTGGAAGGCAACGTCTCTCCCTTCCAAGATTGGAATCTGGTACTTTTGTTTCCTAGGTGTTTTCTCTAGGTGTTTGTTGACGTTGTTTGAGCTGCTGCAGACGTCTCTGAATTTCTTGCTGTTGAGCAACTGGATCAATGTCTGCCATCGCTTGCTCTGTTGGGTTGACCGACAGTTCTACAAAGGCACGTTTTTCTAAGTAACGGGTGTGGACGGAATTTTTGGCGGCCTCAAACTGAGCACGGGCAGAAGCCATATCTTGTTCGTTATGGGTTTCTGCAATTGCCGCGAGTGCTTCATTCACCTCAGTTAAATTTTTCAGGGCTTGTAGATCGCTCTTGTAGCGTTCTAGCCGCGCTCGCTCCTGGCGTAATTTGGCTAGGGATGTGTTGACTAATGTTTCGGCTTGTTCAACCTGGGCTTCAACTTTAGGTAAAAGCTGCTCCAGATGAATAGCTGAAGCGATAGCGGCCTCGGCGTCATCATGCCGTCCTTCTTTTTCGGCATTCAGTGCTGATTCTTCAGCCCGCTTGAGTGCGCCCACTTTATATAAGTAAATTTTTTTTTCCCGTTGGAACGTGGCGTATTGTTGGTTGGTGGCTGTAGCAAGTTGGCTGACTGACTGTTGCATTTGTTTGATGGCAGCTTCGGCGGTTGCGATCGCGTCATCATCCAAATCCGCATGACTGTCTGGCCCTGGAGCTTCTTCAGAAATTCCCCATAGCCAGTTCCATACAGCCAGGGTTGCCTTACCTCCACGCTCCCCCATCAACCAATAAACGGCCTTTTTCATGTGTCGTTACAGCGGAAATAGTACAGATACAGCGGTTGCCCTAAGTCAATGATTCAATCAAGTTATCCCATCTGAGCATGGGCCAATTAGAGCATGCTCCTATCCTAATCAATGGGATCCGCGCTATAGGAATTACTTCAGACAATTCACATATAATTCCTCACGGTTCCTGGCGATCTCGATCACATACTTAGCTCAGGTGGGCTCAGAAAACCCTTACCTAACCCTTAGAAACCCATCAACTCAGACTCAGGCATGCCCTGGATAGTAGTAATCGAAGCACAGCGCATCGCGCTTTTAATCACTAGGAGAACGTAAACCATGAAAAATCTACTTTCCACAGGTCTATCTGCTTTGATGCTCGCTGCCGTCATCGCTCCTGTTGCGCAAACTATCAATATCGCTGATGCCTTTGCTGCTCAACCTAGCATTACGCGAGCGGCTAAAACGTTGCTAACTTCGGGGCAATTTGTCACCGTTGACCAGGCCAAAGACACCACTGGCACGGCCCGTATTGTTGAAAAAGATGGCCAGCGTATTCTCGAATTTGATGGTGCGTTTGACACAGCCCGTGGTCCTGACGTACAAGTAGTGCTCTACAGAGGCGATTCTGTTCCTGTGAGCATAGATGAAGCTGATTACGTGGTCATTGGTGATCTCAAGAGTTTTGAAGGCTCCCAAGGCTATGTTCTACCCGCTGATATTAATCTTGCTGAATACGGTTCAGTTGCCATCTGGTGCGCAGAATTCAACGTTACCTTTGGCTACGCTGATATTTAAGGCTTAATCCGATATGAAAATTTTTGGCATAGGTCTGCACTAATAAGTGAATAGACAAAACTATCCATCAATCCGGACTATCTCCGTGGGAGACGCTTTGCGAACGACTCCGCTCCGCCCTCATTTCTCTAAATTAGCTGGTTGAGCGGAGTCGAAACCGATTGATTGATATCGTGTGAGTCATAATTGGACTCCTTCGCCAGACTATTCAAACTCTGGTAAATCTAATGGCTTTTGGATTTGTACATCTATCGTAGGTGGCTGCGCTTGCACCAATTCCGGCTCTGGTAAATCTAGCTGCTTTTGCTTTTGCACTTCTACAGCAGGTGCTTGAGCAGGCATCAATTCCTTCTGACGCTCTTCTAGTTTCAGCGGTAGCTTGACCTTCTGAGGTTTCTTCGCTTGCTTAACCTTCGGTAGGCTACGCTCCAAATCATTCAACGGTCGCGGAATCACCATGACGGCACTCAGCTCACCAATGCGCTCAGCCTCATGCATGCCCGCTTCGACGGCGATAGCTACATTAGACAGAGACCCACGAATCAAAATTGTACACAGACCTTCACCAATGGTTTCGTGAGAAATTAGCTCAATTTCAGCCGATTTCGTCATGGCATCGGCTGCCCCTACCATGGCTGGAAAACCACGGGTTTCTAATAACCCAATGGCACCACTACTCATCTGGGTTTCACCGACACCGTCCAACTCACTCAGGCGGGGCAAAATGGGTAGCACCTTCTCCATATCCGCCATTGGTCTAGGAATCAGCGATGACGATACCAATTGTCCAAATCGCTTAGCCGTTTCCACACCCGCATGCACCGCCATGCGCACATCTGCTACCCCACCCCTCACAATAGCGCTACACTGGCCACCACCCGTCTTTTCGTAGCCCACTAAATACACATCAGACGACTTGATCATGGCATCAGCAACACCGATGATGGCTGGAAAACTCGTTGTTGAAACCACACCTAAAGCTGAGTCCTTTACCCGCCGCAGTAACGACATAGCTTTATCATTGGAACTAGCGAGAGCGGAAAAGTCTACTGGCATTGTGAGTCTCAAGTAGCGTTGGAGAGCCCTTGGGTGCTTGTGGTAGTTGAGGTTATATCAACACTCTAAGGTGAAAGTTTAAATAGGGTCTGCTAAAAACGATGTCACTTACTAATCTTTTGATGGGATCTTAAAAACTTTTGTGAGAGAAATATTTTGTCTGACTTGTATAGAAAACAGCTATTTATTATCCTCTATTTTAAGAGCCTTTTTCAGATTGACCACTAGAATCGCCATTATCGAGCGGTTGTCTATGGGGAAAAAGCGCTGATAGTAAGCTATTTAGATGATCACGGCCATAGACATGAGCGTTAGGGGCAGCAGCCGCCATGGTTGATGTATCGTTCCCGCTAGATGCATTTGATGGGGCGACTGGGGGCTCGACATTAGGCACATTGACAGCCTTAGGTGACACAGATTGAGGCTGAACCGTTGACGTAGTCCTCGGCGGCATTGGCATCGAGGGTACAGGGTTGTTTTCAGCCTGAAAGTTAGGCGGCTGAAAGCTAGAAGGGGTAGACTCACCATTGTCAGGAGCCGCAGTTGTTGGTTGAGATGCCTGAGATGCCTGCGCTTCTACTAAAGAGCAAGAAGGAATAATGGTGTTGGGTGCGATCGCAGGATTAATTAGTGTGCTAGACGGTCCCACACAAGCGCCTTTACCCACATAACCGTGGCCGACAATCAACACCCCTGTCCCCAAACTTGCCCCAGCCTCAACATATACACAACCCTGCTTTGCCTGGATCACCACACCAGCACCAACACAAACACCAGGGCCAATGCGAATCGCCGCATTAGATGCAGCTCTGAAGACTACACCTGGTGCGATTGCTGCCGATGCATCAATAACAACGTCGCCGCCGCGATAGTAATGGGTATGACTCACAAAATGCAGAGGCGAGGGTTCCATCGCGACGGACTCAGATACGAAGTGTAACTACGGACGCTGAATGGTGGTTTCTAGAACGCGACACTTGGCACGGGGATCAACACCTACCAGGCGCACATAGTGACCCGAGTGTTCAGCCAACTGAGCTTTCAGAGCAGAAATTACTTCCGATGGACGATTCCCACTGATGGGAGCACCGGTTTGCCATGCACCGCTGCTGTAGCGACGCTTATCGGCATATTCCGTGCTAACGCGATAGCCCTGATTGACTAGCTGAGTTACTTGCTGGGCTAGATCCGCACTGACAGAAGCACTGCTACCGTTGCCATTGGCGCTAGCCGCTGACCGGCTGCTGCCATAGGACGTGGGTTGAGCGCTAGTAGCGTTGGAAGTCACCGGTGTCTGTCCAGGCTTTTGAATAGTAACGGCGCGACCACGCTGCTTGACTCGTGGATCAATGGCAAAGATGCGCACATAGTCATTGGTATGGGCTGCCAACACCTGCTGCACGGCAGCTACCGCCGCCGATTCGCTAGATGCAGAAACAGCAGGTGCCGTTTGCCAGATACCACTGCGATAGCGGCGCTTATCGGCAAACTCAATCCCAATTTTTTGTCCCTGAGCCAAAATGGAGCGGATTTGGGGGACTAAATCACCGCTAGTGACCGGGACAGATGCACCATTCTGGCTCGCTGTAGGGGTTGCAGCGCCACTGCTACCGGTGCTGAGGGCGACAGGCTTGCCATCGCCTCGTTGAATCGTAACAGGAGATACTCGACACTTAGCAATGGGGTCAATGCCAAACATGCGTACATACTCACCAGCATGTTCGGTCATACAAGCTTCTAAAGCCGCAATTGCTTCAGATGCATGAGTAGTTTGGATAGGACTGCAAGTCTGCCAAACACCACTGCGGTAACGGCGTCGATCGGCATGCTCAGTACCAATCTTGTAGCCCTGACGCAGCCAGGCGCTCACTTGACTAGCAATATCTCCACCCACAGGGGCACCGTTACTGGCTGGGGTAGCAGTAGGGGCAGTCCCCATAGAACGCTTACTAGCAGCGACAGGCTGGCCGTCAGGACGTTGCACAGTGATCATGCCCACACGGCGCTTCCCGACCGGGTCGATACCAAAGATACGCACATAGCTGCCCTGATGCTCAGCCATGCAGCGCTCTAGAGATGAAAGAATTTCACCTTCACGACTAGATTGCACGATTGGGCAGCTCTGCCAAACACCACTGCGGTAGCGGCGCTTGTCGGCATACTCTGAGCCAACTTTGTAGCCCTGCGCTAAAAACTGACGAACCTGTTGAACAATTTCGGGTGCTAGTGCTTGCATAGTATCTATACCAACGTTATCGATGGTGTATGGGGTGTGTGAGCTACTCGCCGAATGGCGTGCAGAGTGAATGGAAACAGCATTTGCTGCACCATCGGGATACCTAAACGCTTTTGAAGCGCTACCTGATTGAGCTGTTTGCTCTTGGGCACGCTCACCAATGTGGGCCTCAACAATGTCTCGAACGAGTGCCAAATCCGCCTCAGTCACCCGGGGCAATGCATCTGCCTGAGCCTGGGTTGTAATTACCGAACCAGATGGAACGCATCGTCCTGGGGGCACCTCAACATCCTGAACAAGGGCGTGCATCATGACAATGACACCATCACCCAATCGAGCGTTAAAAATTGTTGATCTAAAACCAACAAAGCTGGCTTCACCTAAATAGGCAGGACCATGGATCAACGCTTTGTGAGTGAGTGTGACATTTGGCGATAGCCAAACAGCATATGAATCGCCATTATCTCCTAGTACGCAACCCTTACTAAGACCGTGAATAACAACACCGTCTTGAATATCACAGTGACTACTGATGTAAAAGGGCAACCCCTCATCTGCCCGGATTGAGGTGCCAGGGGCAATCGACACTTCGGCCCCAATATAAACACCACCTACGACCTGAGAAAAAGAATGAACGAAAGCAGTAGGTTCAATGACCGGCTTAGCCGATGATTGATATTGGGCTGGGGATGCTGCCATGGCTGACTTAACCATTGGCCCATATCCTCCCAGAAAAAATATTAACTAAAATCCTCACGTTTGTTGTAAAGCGAGCCAGAATCCAAACTAACGGTGTCAACAATGGCAACGACAGCTGCATCCACAGGCCTCTCGTTATAGCCAACATGTTGGCGAGCAGCACTGCCGCGGGTAACCAAGACCCATTCTCCAGGCCCGGCACCCACAACATCGGCTGCAACTTCGTAGTCAGGAAGTAACGCACCGTCTTCACTAATAAACTGAATTAGTAAAAACTTTACGCCCGTTAAGCTCGGCTCTTTGCAAGTACTAACAACTGTGCCGCGAACCTTCCCTAGGCGCATGCCTTATCTACCATAGGGGCGAATACCACTTACGCTCTCGCGAAACTGCTCAACAGCTTCGGTATAGCGGATAGGTAGTACGAACTCTAGGTTCTCGTGAGGACGGGCAATAATGTGAGTTGACAAAGTCTGGCCACCATTAACCCGCTTGACGTTCTCAACGCCAGCAGCAACAGAAGCCTGGACTTCAGAAACATCGCCTCGAACGATAACAGTCACACGACCACTACCAATTTTTTCGTAGCCAACTAGGGTTACACGGGCTGCCTTCACCATGGCGTCGGCTGCCTCAACTACCGCTGGGAAACCCAGGGTCTCAACCATTCCTACTGCGATTGCCATCGATTTTTACCTTGGTATGCTATCTATCTGGACTTGGGTAATCGAAATCAAGAAGCCTAGGTTCTAAACTGTTCGACTGCTTCGGTGTAGCGAATGGGCAGTACAAACTCCAGGTTCTCGTGGGGGCGAGCGATGATGTGAGTTGATAGAACCTCACCACCATTTACACGCTTAGCAGACTCGATACCGGCAGCAACTGACGCCTGAACCTCAGATACGTCGCCACGAACGATAACGGTCACGCGACCGCTACCAATTTTTTCGTAGCCAACTAGGGTTACACGCGCGGCCTTAACCATCGCGTCAGCAGCTTCTACAACAGCGGGAAAACCGCGAGTCTCAATCATTCCTACGGCAATCGGCATTGTCGTAAATCTCCTAGAAAAACAGCTTTAGTTCAAGCATTTATATCTCGGCCAGATGAAATTAAGAATTCTTTTCGAATTACTTCACACAGCGAGATGTACCTTGCAAACCGTTAGTCTGCAATAACTCCATGACTACAATTCAGAATACGAGGGGGCTAGCAGTTTGACAATATAAGTCTCAATGATTGTTTCTAATGTTAAGCATTATAAAAACTGATAACCATTTGCTACGGAACGTAACTAAATAGTTGCTTCCTGTTGAAATATAAGTGATGCAGCGTGCTGGGTATTTGTGCTTATGGTGTCGGCTGTAGGGTTTCTTGGATAAATTAACGCTGACATATTTCAATGGTTCTTAGCCAATCATTGAAGATTATTCATGAATCCAGAAAGGCTCTTATTGGGGTAACTCATCAGGTACCATTAAGAAATATAAGTAATCTTAAAACTAGTCATAGATTTTTATCTGGGCTAAGGGTTGCAATTGAATCCAATTTTTGAGTCTTTCACATGCCTGGTATTGTGACTATCCACACATTAGTAAGTGAGGATGATTCCGGGCAAAGCTGTGTCGAAAATTCTTGGGTTGTTAAAGTCCGAGGAGCTGACGCTGAGAGTGTTGGTAGATTGGCTCGATGCTTAGGGTGTTTTATGGTTTGCCGGTGGGCTCTTTGATGGCAATGATGCAGTCTCTGATTGAATTAGGTTGGCTGATCCCGATTTATGGGTTTTTGGGGGTGATTTTGGCGTTGCCTTGGTCTATGGGCCTAGTGCAGCGGACGGGGCCCAGGCCAGCGGTTTACATCAATATGTTTATGACCGCCCTCGCATTTGCCCATGGCACTTGTATTTTTATGGGCATTTGGAATGTGGGCTCAGTTGAGCTGCATTTTCCGTGGTTGCAGGTTGCTGATCTCTCGCTGAGTTTTGATCTAGATCTGTCGGTGCTCAACCTGGGGGCGATGGAGCTGTCGACGGGGTTGGCGTTGTTGGCTCAAATCTATGGTTTGGGATATATGGAAAAGGATTGGGCCCTAGCTCGTTTCTTTTCTCTCTTGGGATTTTTCGAAGGGGCTGTCAATGGTGTTTTACTCAGCGGTTCTTTCTTCCTGGCCTATTTCCTGCTGGAGATGCTGACGCTATCTACGTATCTGATCGTAGGTTTTTGGTATGCTCAGCCTCTGGTGGTCAAGGCAGCTAGAGATGCATTCCTCACCAAGCGGGTCGGAGACATTCTGTTGTTGATGGCAGTTCTGGGGCTGGCTAGTTGGGCTGGTGATCTCCATTACAATGAGCTGTACGAATGGGTTAAGGTTGCGGATTTGACTCCGTTGGCGGCGACATTGCTGGGCTTAGCCTTGATTGCGGGGCCTACAGGAAAATGTGCCCAGTTTCCGCTTCATCTTTGGTTGGATGAGGCGATGGAGGGACCCAGTCCGGCATCAATTCTTCGAAATTCGGTGGTGGTAACCTGCGGAGCCTATGTACTGATTAAGCTACAGCCCATTGTGATTTTGTCGCCTGTGGCGCTGACGGCTTTGATCGTGATTGGCACGACAACGGCCATTGGAGCTTCGCTAGTTGCGATCGCACAAGTCGATCTCAAGCGTGCCCTTTCTTACTCCACCAGTGCTTATATTGGTTTGGTTTTCATCGCCGTGGGGGCTGAGTGGCCTGGTGTTGCCATTGGTTTGTTATTTACCCATGCTGTGGCAAAAGCCTTGCTGTTTATGAGCACGGGGGCAATTATTAATAACACCAGCTGCCAGAACATTACAGAGCTAGGCGGAGTGTGGTCTCGGATGCCAGCCACCACGATTGCGTTTGTTGTCGGTAGTGCTGGCATGGTTGGTGTGTTACCGCTTGGTGGTTTTTGGGCGCTACAGCTTGGTGTCGACTTTTTGCGTCGCGAGCATCCTGTCTTAGCCGCTGTCTTCTTGTTGGTTAACGCCCTAACAGTCTTTAATCTGGTGCGAATATTTCGACTGGTGTTCTTAGGGGACATCACGCCTAAAACCCGTCGTTCTCCATCGGTTAACTGGTTGATGGGGACTCCCATGATCGGTCTAAGTATTTTTATTATTTTGTTGCCCTTGGCTTTGATGCGAATGTCATTGCTGCCACCTTTGCAGTATTGGCATCCTTTAGTCTTCGGCTCGTTGATTGTATCTGGACTCATGGGTTTAGCCCTTGGTTGCACGGTGCAATTAAGTCGTTCTTTAGCTCGTTCTACTCAGCTACCGATGCGGCTGATGCAAGACCTTCTGGCTAACGATTTTTACACCGAACAACTGTATCGAGTCACTGTAGTGTTTCTAGTGAGTCAGTTCTCCCGAGTTGTTAGCTGGTTTGATCGCTATGTGGTCGATGGAGCCGTTAATTTGGTAGGCATGGTTTCCTTGATGAGTGGAGAGGGTCTGAAATACAGCATATCTGGCCAATCCCAGGGTTATATTTTCACCATCGTGTTGGGGGTGAGTCTGTTGGGATTGTTGATGACATGGGCGATGTGGTGAGGGGAAACTGATGCTAAGTGCACTGTTATTGATTCCATTACTGGGAGCCATTCTTGTTGGCTGCTGGCCAGGTAAGTTAACCAGCAAGTTAGCTAAAAATGTCAGCGTTGGCTGCTTGTTAGTTAATCTTGCGGTCAGCTTGTATCTGCTAACGCAGTTTGATTTGACAATTACCGGACTACAGTTTCAAGAGTCGCTTCCTTGGCTCGAGACGTTGGGGCTGGGATATGAGTTAGGTCTGGATGGCTTATCGTTGCCGCTAGTGATTATTAATAGTCTTCTGTCGCTAGTTTCGGTCTATGCCAGCGACGATGACACTCGACGGCCCAGGCTTTACTATTGCCTTTTGCTGATGATTACCTTTGCCGTAGCCGGTGCGTTTGTTGCTCAAAATCTCTTGCTCTTCTTTATCTTTTATGAGCTAGAGCTGATTCCCCTCTATCTCTTGATTGCGATTTGGGGAGGACCTCAACGGGGCTATGCTGCTACAAAATTTCTGATTTATACGGCTATCTCTGGAATTTTGATTTTGGCTTCATTTCTGGGTCTAGTTTGGCTCAGTGGGTCTTCTAGCTTTGATTACAGTGCGACCATGGGCCATGGGTTGCCCTGGATTCAACAGGCAGTTTTGTTAGCGGCGCTGCTCATTGGTTTTGGTATTAAAATTCCTCTCTTTCCACTTCACACGTGGTTACCCGATGCCCACGTGCAGGCGTCCACACCCATCTCTGTGCTGTTGGCTGGTGTGTTGCTTAAGTTAGGTACCTACGGTCTTTTTCGATTTGGTGTGGTTACCTTTTCCGAGGTTTGGGTGGATCTAGCTCCCTACCTTGCCTGGTGGGCTGTTGTGAGTGTTCTCTATGGCTCACTGGCAGCTATTGCCCAAACTGACATGAAGAAAATGGTGGCCTATAGTTCAGTAGGTCATATGGGCTATGTGTTGTTAGCGGCTTCGGCGTCTAATCCTCTCAGCTTTGTCGGTACTGTTTTTCAGATGGTGAGCCATGGCTTTATTTCAGCATTGCTTTTTTTAGCAGTTGGCGTGGTTTACAAGAAAACGGGAACGCGTGATTTGACTGTACTGCGAGGTCTGTTAAATCCAGAACGAGGTTTGCCCATAATTGGTAGCGTTATGGTGCTGGCAGTGATGGCTAGTGCTGGTATCCCTGGTATGGTGGGCTTTATCTCTGAATTTATTGTCTATCGTGGCAGCTTTGCGAGTTTTGCCCCTCAAACTCTTTTATGTTTACTGGGGTCTGGTCTCACGGCAGTGTATTTTTTGCTGTTGGTAAATCGTGCGTTCTTTGGGCGTTTAGCGACAACTAAAAACCAAGCTTTAGAACAAGATCCTGTTTTACCTGTGGTCACTTGGCAAGACCGAATGCCTGCTTTGGTTTTAGTGGGTTTGTTGTTTATGTTTGGTTTGAGCCCCAGCTGGATGACTCGTTGGATTGAGCCGACAACAACGTCCATGTATGAGGCGATGCCAATTAAGTTAGAGCTGTCGTCGGCTCATCTGGCGACAATGCCGCTTGAAAATCCTTCTACAGATTTAGCTAGCTGTTCGGATGAGGACTGTGCCTTATGATCCAAACTATGCCTTCTCAATTGAAAGATATTCATCCATTTGCCCACTATGCTGACCGCCTGCTGTCAGGTGGTACCTTGTTGCCGGATACTCCGGATAATGTAGTTCATGTGATGGGTGCCCTCGATAGTTATGGCATTGTGTTGGATTACTATTCCATTAACCTGATTCACATTGCCGATCATCAGTTTTTGAACCTATTTCCAGTGTTCAAATACTTTGATGGAGAGATTAACCCTGCAAGAATGTGGCGACATTTTTGCCATGATCGCATTAACTATGAGTATGCCGAATACATCATGAGAGCCATGATGTGGCACGGTGGTGGCGGGTTAGATGCCTATTTGGATACGGATGAGTTTCGGGAAAATTGTCAGACTGCGATCGCAGCCAAAATCAAATACAACCCGGTGCTACAGCTTTTCCATAAAGTATTTCCTGAGTTTCTGATTGAACAAATTCGTCAGCTTTCCTACTACAGTGGGTTGGGACAATTCTGGCGAGTGATGAGCGATATTTTCACGTCGTTAGCAGCTCGTTATCGTCGGGGAGAAATTAAGCATATTCCCCAGATCGTCGACTATATCAAGGATGGCCTGGTGGCTGATGCGGGCCGACCCATTACCTACAGTGTTGAAATTGGTGGCAAAACCTATGATATTTTGCCTGCCTCTGCTGGCTTAACCTTCTTGCCTGACACGGCCATTCCCTATGTAGAATCTATTTTCTTCCGGGGACTGCCTTTCTTGGGGACGGTGTCCTATAACGCCCAAGCTCAGCAAATTTCTCCGGATAAGAGCCGCTTTGCCTATGGTGCACTGTATGCTGATCCGGTACCTGTTGGGGGTAGCGGTATTCCTCCCACATTATTGATGCAAGATATGTTCCGTCATCTGCCGGACTATTTGGAAGAGCATTACCTCAAGACCGAACGCGGTTTGGGAGACGTGCGGGTCAAGATTTGCGCTAGTTTTCAGCGTTCTATGTTCTGTGTGACCAATGCAGCTTTGATTGGGCTATTACCCAAAGGAGCTGATGCAACGGCACCTGAAGATATTGCTGCCAATCGGGAGTTTCTACTGAACTGGCTGGATCGTCTGGTTCCCTCCCAATTAGAACAGGTTCAGACTCCATAGAATTTAGGTCAAGCTCATTAGAGAAATTATGTAGGGGTGTGCCATGGGATATCCCTACATGATTGCGGTGGTTGAAAATTTTTCTTGAGAGTTTATGAGTCCTACGCCAAATCTCGGTGATCGACGTTAGGCTCAAATGGTCTGCTTTCTATCTAGTTATGTCTTCAACGGTTTCACCGCCTTCTCTTGCAACATCGGCGTCTGAACTACTGCCCCCAGCGGTTACTGTCCTAAATGTAGACGGCATGATGTGTGCTGGGTGTGTGCGGGCAGTGGAAACCCACCTGCGTCAATGTGACGGTGTGGCGACAGCGACCGTGAATTTGGTCACCAAGGCAGCAGCCATTCAATATCAGGCAGAGATTGTTAAACCTGAACGGCTGGCAACTGTACTCACAGATGCCGGTTTCCCCAGCCAGGTACGGCAAGGCGAAGACCCTGGCAATTGGGCCGAGCAGCAAGAGGCCGAGCAGCAAGGACAGGTATGGCGGGTTGCGATCGCACTTACTCTCTTAGCCCTTTCAATCCTTGGTCACATAGAACATGTGGGCGATCCAGATAGC
>NZ_QXHD01000004.1:5851448-5862072 GCF_011009555.1 Adonisia turfae CCMR0081
GTCAACGGTTTTGTCTAAGATGACTTCAGCCTCAGTCAGCCGATTGCGCAACAGGTATTGCTCCACCAGCAATACATTAAACTCACTGGAATCAGCGGGATGATTTTCCAACAGGTCCAACAGCTGATCAGCGGGCTTTAACGAAGCTGTTGCCCCTACCAGGAGAGTTTTCAAAACCATGCTGTAATGTTCAGCAGGCAGTCTTTGCAACCAGGTCACATCAAAGGGGTTGTTGACGACATCTAGGAGAAAATCTTCTAGGGCAACGGGCGTAGCGTAGTAGTTATAGTTGCTATAGTCGAGAAACAGCTGAGGCAAAGCGTCATAGTCCTGCTCGTAAAGCGCCAAACGCGCTTCACGATATAGCTCGTCTTTAGATCGGCAAATATGGCGTATGCGATTGACCCGACCGCTATATTGACGATGTGGATGAAAGATATTTCTAACGGCCTGAAGCATCGGCTCAAACGGGCCTGATTGCACCACATCCCGAGTGACCTGTTCCACAATCAGGGGGTGGCATTGGGGTAAATGTCCGGCACCATAAATCAGCAGTTTGTCATTAATCAGCCCCGTAATCTGAGTTTTTAGAGAGCTGGGGGTAATGGTTTTACCCGTTTTAGTAGTGATGCCCACATAGTTGAGGGCTGTCGTGGCATTTGCAAGGCTAGTGGGTCCGTAAAAGATTGAGAGCAATTGGACAATACTTTTACGTAAAGACGTTTGTTGCTGATAGGTTGTGAAAAGTTGCGATCGCAGCTCCTTAAAATCGAGCAGCTCGTCGTCTTCATCTATCCAGCTATCCATCTACATCCCCAGTATGCTTGCCTAAATGGTTGATTATAGCTTGGCGCACATAGTTCAGGCTATAGCCGATCGCTGGAAGCGTTAGGGAAAGCTGAGAAATCAGGAGCGGTTAAGTCCGCTCTCAAGCCGCGATTCGATGCCTGGTAGTACTGGCATCACACGTCTCATCACACCTCTGCTGGGCAACAGCGGGTGTATTTCGGAGGCGATGGACCAGGGCCAAGGCGTTAAACTCTAAGTCCCGACAGCTGAGGGGCTGGATAAATTTATCCAGTGGGTTGAAGTCAACCACACACTGGCCTAATTGAATCCCCACTGGCTCTAAATGGTTGCCTTTGAGAAACCGTCGCCGAATGTGGGGCTGTTCATGCATCAGCTGTTGACAGGTATTGGCGGTATTGCGATCGCGAGCAAATTGGATCAGCCCGGTGAAATGAAATAGCCGACTATGGGCAATCAGCTGATGGGTTTGATCAACAGTAGGGGATGCCGTCAGCAGTTTACTCAAAACCAATCGTAGCAATTTGGCAGGCACAGGGAATTTAATGGCAGGGGCCAACCATAAAGAGGCCTGTTGCATAATCGACGGCAGACCGTAATCAACAGTCTGCCCGGTCAGCCGTTGGATACGCTGTTCCATCAGACGTAGACGCGCATTGAGGCAGGATAATCCCTGCTGAATCTCTTTTAACTGCCGAGTACTAGGGTCGTGCGGCGGCAACGATTGCCAGCATTCTGTTAACACCTCTGTAGAGGACAAAAGTTCTAGTAGGGCTACATACTTACAGCCCAGGCCATGGCCAATCCAAGTGTAGTTAGCCGCATTTAAGTACACCGCTGACTCATACCCTTTAGCCATTGCCGCCTCGACCATTGAGCCCCGTAACGTGTAGTGCTCATCTAAAAGGTCAATGGCTGTGGACCAATGGTGCAACGTAAACCGAAACGGCAAAGCGACAACGGTATAGCCAGCGGAAAAAAGACTTTTGAGAAAATGACGATACACGAGGGTGGGAAATGTCCCCCATAGAGCACTCCCTACAAACTGAATCACACCTTTGGGTTGGGGATGGAGGGCAACCCAACTGTGGGAATACGGTTCAAATTGAAACCGAGCGGCATTACTAGGCGACGATAAAACCATAGAAAATAATGTATGAAAAGACTCCCAGAGCCGCTGTAAATATTCAGCCGTTACTGCCTGAGTATAGAAACCGATCAACCCAACAGGTTACCAACCAAGACTTGAGAGATGAAACCATACCGAGGAGCAGCACC
Source organism: Adonisia turfae CCMR0081 (assembly GCF_011009555.1). Lineage (GTDB taxonomy): Bacteria > Cyanobacteriota > Cyanobacteriia > Phormidesmidales > Phormidesmidaceae > Leptothoe > Leptothoe turfae. Next base: position 5,853,534 of record NZ_QXHD01000004.1, read on the forward strand.
GCCGATCTTAGACACCTCTGAATTGTTACCCCGCCAATATTCATAATTCCGGACAGTCCTGGAAAACTAATACCGCTGTGTCATGCCTTTACAGGAGTACACAAAAGGGTACTATCCAAACTCAAAGGTTTTAAGCCAAAGTAACAACAGCTTGCCTTGAGAGTGAAGCAGCGTGTGGCTGGTCTGACACTGTCAGTTAACTGATCTTTCAAACTTGCATCAGGGTTGGGGAGTTATCGTTCTCCCCTGGCGGTTCTTGCCATGCAAGAATCCGTGTCTTCCACAGTGGGAATAAGTCTCTAAGTGAGGAGTTGCTAGTTGTAAGCGGCTCCTTTTTTATCTGAGGTCCTTTGTCTTAGGTATAAGGATGTGTCTAGAAAAGACGCTACCCATTACTCAGCCCCCTAGCCCCCCAAATGTAAAGGTTTCCATGGTTAGACTCCCTGATTCAACCCTGCCTGCTCCGGCAGCCCCAACATGATGTTCATATTTTGCACAGCAGCCCCTGAAGCCCCTTTGCCTAAATTATCCAATCGTGCTGCGACCAATGCCTCGTGGGTATCGTCCTTAGCAAAGACGAACAGTTGGACCTGATTAGTTCCGTTAGCCGCTTTTGTATCCAGAAACTTGCCATCACGCAGACCCGCTTCATCCGCCAAAGCCGCCACCTGCACAAAGGGTTCATCGGCGTAGTAATCCGTGAGGGCAGCACACAGTTGCTGACCAGTGGGTGGATGATCCAACGTCCACAGCGGCAGCGGAATTTGCACCAGCATGCCCTGCTCAAACGTACCTACCGCTGGCAGAAATAAGGGCGCATGGGCCAACCCAGAATATTCATGCATCTCTTGCACATGCTTATGGCCAAAGGTCAGACCATACACACCATAGGGATAAAGTGGTTCTGATTCACCGCGATACCCGGCATAGGTCTCCATCAACTTACGGCCTCCACCGGAATAGCCGGAAATCGCATTAACGGTGACTGGGAAACTAGCGGGAATTAGACCAGAGGTCATTAATGGCTTGATGGCTGCTAGAAATCCGGTAGGGTAACAGCCTGGATTACTAACACGATGGGCTTTTGCGATCGCATCCCGCTGCCCCGGTGCTAACTCTGGGAATCCATACACCCAATCCTGATGGGTACGATGGGCTGTGCTAGCATCCAAAATTTTAACCGTGGGACTTGATACCAGATCAACCACCTCACGAGCGGCGGCATCGGGCAAACACAAAATCGCCACATCCACAGAATCAATCAGCTTTGCCCGCTCTGCCACATCTTTTCGCTTAGCAGGATCAATACTGACAACCGTGACATCTTCTCGCTGGGCTAAGCGGGCATAAATCTGCAGCCCGGTTGTACCTGCTTCACCATCAATAAAAACCCTGGGCTGCACCATGGGACAACTCCTGATTACTCTCTTAAACCGTCTGTGTCATTTTATAGGGCCATGATTCGGTGGACCATGGTCATTGGCTTAATATCAAACAGCATTGTTCAGTATCTATGCCGCTACCCTGGGGATGCAATCGGGAATTCTGATGAATAATTGCAACCCCGTCAATAGTTTCATGGTTTCCCCCAGCATTTTAAAGACGACTCCTCGACTTCTCAATCGCTACAGTATTCAACAAAACTTAGGGGCTCGCCTTGGTCGTAGAACGATGCTGGGTTACGACCACATCCGCCATAGCTGGGTTATCATCAAATATTTATGTTTTGACGATCCACTTCAAGCAAACGATATCAAACGTTTTCACCAAGAAGTTACAGTCCTTAAAAATTTGAAGCATCAAGCTATTCCAGCTTACTACGACAGCTTTGAGATCGAAGACCATGGCTATCACGGCTGCATGCTTGTACAAGAATACATTGAGGGTAAATCACTATATACCCTGATCAACACTCAAAGAGTCTTTACCGAAGAAGAGATTCGTAAACTGGCGCAACAGATTTTAGCGATCCTTGATTATCTACACACCAAAAAATCACCGATCATTCATCGTGATATCAAACCTAGCAGTTTTGTGCTGAATACCCTCGCTAATTCTACGCCAGGTGATCTCTATTTAGTGGACTTTGGCTTAGTACAATGTGCTAGCACAACTCAAACTGATACAGAAACTGATACAGATACCCCCATTCTCATCTCAGGGACTCCAGGCTACCGCCCACCCGAACAACTGGGAGATCGGGCCATGCCTGCCACAGATTTATACAGCCTGGGAGCCACACTCATCCATCTTGCTACAGGAAAACATCCCAACACGTTGCCCCAGAGCGGCCTACGTCTGTTGTTTAGCCAAGAATTAGAGCATATGAGTCGGCCCCTCAAATCTTGGTTACGCTGGCTCACCCAACCCAAGCAACATAAACGACCCATATCCGCAAAATCTGCCCTGAAAGGATTAGAGCAAGCTGATGAGATTTTTTCCTCATCTCACTGGCTATCCTTCAACAGTCTTAGCCATCGTTTGCAACGCACGTTTTTAGAAACAATGGCCCCAGCCAACACCCAGCTAAAGATTCTTGAGTACAGTCAAATGTTGGAGGTCTTGTTTCCTCCATTGGGCTGGAAAAGCAGAAAATTCTGCCTGGCAATGCTCCAGACAATCGTGAGCGCAGCAAGTGTATGGCTGACGTTTAGAGGGTTTTTATACTTCTGGCCTCAGCTGGTCAACGTTTGGCAACAGTTATCTATTATTATCATCGGGCTAGGATGGACATATTTTAACGTACGCTCTGGGTACCGAGGATTGCAATCTATCTGTTCTAGTCTTTTCCAACAGATCAGCATTCAGCTATTGCCAGAAATTATTTTGTTAGGGCATCGGTTCCCCTGTCGGCCAGTTGACTATAAAATCAATACCTATAAACGCGATATTGAAGATATTCATTTCCAAAAAGATAGCTCTCTCATCAAGTTTTTCCTACATAATAATCGCACCATCGTTGGCAAGCTGAAGTATACGCTTTCAGCCAAAGAGCTGGAATTAACTCAGTCAGAAATCAGTTGGGTGAATGACATTTTACAACTTTGGTTAAAGCAGCCATCTTCTACAGGGCTAGCATAATTCGTGACCGTTACGGATGCATTAACCAGGTCAGGCAGAAAAGCCATGGGGAAGAACAGAGCGCTTTCCCATACACTATATTTTAGTCTCCATATCGCATTGGCCGTTCTATGCCTCAATTTGCCACTGCCCAAGATCAACGCTATGCCCAAGCATTAATGCAGCCTGCGTTAATTCGCATTATTGACAATATTCGTAAACAGCTAGATGCCTCTACTTGGGAGGGGTCTTATCGAGACGATATGCGATGGCCAGCAGAGACAACGGCTGAACAAAAACAGCAATACTTAGCGCTTCAAGAGATGTTAGAAAAAGCAACGCCTGAAGAGCATGATCAAATTCAGGCCACGCTTGCCCAGTTGCCATCTCCTGACCATCGGTATGCCCTATGCCTTAAAAAGCAAGATCAACAGCAGGAAATCGATGTTTGGCAGCTGTGCTATCGGCTCTGTAATGCAGCGGATACAGCAGATACAAAAAATCATACTGGCCCCATCACCATAGATACAAGTCTATTGGACCTGGAAATGGGTGATGTGGATTGGATTGCCCTGGATAAAAAAGCTAAGCGGCTAGTGGAAGAGACTTTTCAAGCCTTGCCCACCCCCTAAGGAATTTAACGAAGTCCAAGTAATGGGCATGGTTAGCTTTAAACTCTTCGGGGCTGCGGACATATTCATCCTGAGTAAAGGGTCTAGGACGTTCGAGGCTATGTGGGTAAAAAGCTGGCACTCAAACTCTTAAAAGAGTGGGGCATTGAGTTTTTCGCCGAGGCTTGGCGCAAAACGCTAAAATAACCCCTGAATCATCTCAGAGTAACGCTCCACAACCACATTGCGGCGAATTTTGAGCGTTTGGGTGAGCAGACCATTTTCGATCGTCATTGGCTCCGGTAACAGCGTAAATGCAGCAATCTCATCCTGGGAACGGTAGCCAGGGCGATCGCGCACTTCTCGGTTGAGTTCCTGGCGCAGGAGATTGTGAATAATGAGGTTGTCGGGTGCGATCGCTTCATTCTCCCCAATCATCAACGGAGGTGATTGCGCTAATCCCCAGGCTTGCAGGGCTTCCAGATTAGGCACAATCAATGCTCCCAGTGCTTTTCGATCTTGCCCAACCAGAACAATTTGATCGATAAATGAACTGCGTAAGCAGGCATCTTCGATCGGTTGTGGCTCAATGTTTTCGCCATTGCTGAGGACGATCGTATCCTTGGCTCTGCCGGTCAGGATAATGCTGCCATCGTCTGCTAGCCAGCCAATATCGCCTGTATCAAACCAGCCTTCGGGATCAATGGCCTTGGCGGTGGCTTCGGGATTGCGATAATAGCCCTGCATGATTTGGGGACCTCTTGTCAGGACTAAGCCGCGTTTTCCGGCGGGCAAGGCTTGTCGGGTTTCTAGATCGACAACCCGAAATTCGGTCTGGATTAATGGTTGACCAGAAGCCTTGCGCACGTTGTTCCAATAGCGTCGCGCACTGAGTACGGGGGAGGTTTCAGTCAGACCGTAACCGACCAAAATTTCGATGCCAATCATTTCAAAAAAGTCTTCTAAATGCTGAGCCAAGGAACCGCCGCCACAGATGAGTTGCTTGACCTTGCCACCCAGGGCTTGCTGCATTCGCTTGTAGAGCAACAGTTCCCCCAAGTAGTGCAGCGGAGCCAGCAACAGCGTGGTCGCCCAGGCCCGCAGGACTGCCGAGCGCGTCGGGTGTAAATTGAGCAAATCGCGGTGCTTCCAGGTACGTACCGCTTGAATGTAGCGACTGCTGACCGCCAGAAACGATTGAATGAATGCTTGCATTCGAGGTGGGCGATCTCGAAAAGACTTTTGAATACCTTCGAAGATAGACTCCCACAATCGCGGCACTCCCACCACATAGGCGGGCTGATAGGTTTTCAGATCTTGCTTGAGATAACGACGATTGGTATATACCTGAGTGCAGCCCTGGGAAAGCGTGTAGTATTCGCCTACCCGCCCAAAACTGTGCCAGGTGGGTAAGATGCTGAGGGTACGATCGCCAACCAGGGGTTGAATAATCGCCGTTAAAGCTACCAGTTGATAGATAAAGTTGGCGTGGCTCAGCATTACCCCTTTGGGTTGGCCAGTGGTGCCAGAGGTGTAAATCAGCGTGGCGAGGGTGTCTGGAGTTGTGTTGACGGATTGTAGCGGTTGCTGGTTGCCCAGTTCCAGCAGTTGGTCAAACGTGAGTAGTTTGACGTGGGAGGGGCGACCGGGTAAGTCGGGCTGTTCGTTCGACAGAAGCACCACCCACTCCACTGGCAATGTCCAGATGCGATCACCCAACCGATCTAACGTTTTGGCGTTTTCCACCACTAGCCCACTGCTCTGGCTATGCTCCAAAATGTAGAGCAGTTCATCGGGATCTGCAGTCGCCGATCGCACCGCATCCGCTGCCCCCGCTAGCATGATGCCCTGATCTGCCACCAGCCACTGCCAGCTATTGTCGGCAAAGAGCGCCACGATGGGTGGATTTTGCGGTAAGCGCGACGAAGGGGACAACAGCGTTTGTATCCCTGCCGCGAACTGTCGAATTTGCTGATATACCTGCCGATAAGTCAGCGATACTGCCGGACGACTGTGGGGGTCAATCAGCGCCTCCACATTGCCAAAGTATTGTTCTGTAATCTCCCACATCTGTGGAAGCGATCGCAGTTGGCTATAGTCGATTAACCCGGTGTGCTCAAACCGTTCTTTGGTTGAAAAATAGCTGGCAGAATCATTTCCCAAACGATTATCAAAACGATGCATAGCTGGAGTCGAACGCGGATTAGTTGCCATCCCCTTTTTCCCTGATTTCTTTTGGTTTTACCACTGCCAGCCAACCCTCTACTAATGTCATTAGCAGAGGCGTAATCGGGCTAATCAAATAGCGAAATAGCCAATCCGCCAGTCGCGTTTTTCGGGGTGCGTTGAGGCCAAAGTAGGCCACTAAAATTGCCGCGATCGCCAGCGTCGCCGTGACATAGAAAAAAGGCGCAAAACTTCCCGTGATGCCGCGCAGGGCGATCGCCGTAAAAATTCCCGAAAGGCCACCGCCGCCAAAGGCAAGGAACAATAAACCATAGTTATTAGGGTAGTTGGGCAACCCAAAAAAGCTCAAGGTTGCCGCTGGTGCGACTGCCAGCCACGCCCCTAGACAAAACCAGAAAATGGAAAACGCCACCAGAAATTGACCGGGTTCATTGGGGCTGGTGTGAATCATCAAAATTGAGGCAATCAAAGTCAAACTGTTGATGATGATAATCGTGAACTTGGGGCGCAGGCGATCGTTCAACCATCCAAACAGCGGTCGCCCCAGCCCATTGAAGACTGCAAATAGCGGCACAGTCAGAGCAAGTTCCTCGGCCTCCAGGTTAACCAGTTCGCTTCCGACCTGGGCGGTTGTGGCGATCGCCGTTAGCCCGACAAAGGTGCCGACGGTGTAGCAAAACATCAGCCCATAAAAAGTCTGGGTTTGCATCATGGGCAGACTGGCATCCGTTTCGACCGATTGATTGAGCGTCTGAGCAAAGTTGCTGGGAGTCCAGCGGGGCGGCGGCATTCGCAGGACAGATGCGATCGCCACAATTAGCACCGTAAACACAATGCCCAGCAAAACAAAGGTCTGGCGTATTCCCAGGGCGGGTAAATTCCAGGCGGGATTGCCGTTAATCAGATTGAAGGCTAGCGGTGCAGTCACCAGCGGCGACAGGCCAAATCCCACGACCGTCAACCCCACGGCCAATCCTTTGCGATCAGGAAACCAGCGAGCTGCCACTGCCAGGGGCACGCCGTAGGCCATGCCCACCCCCAAACCGGCCACTACGCCATAGCTCAGCACCAGCCAGAGCAGGCTAGATGCTTGACTGGCCAGCAGGTAGCCCAGGCCCACTAAGATTCCCCCCAAACTGGCAAGAATGCGTGGGCTACAGCGATTCATGTACAGGCCGGCAATCGGCATCACCAGGGTAAAGGTGACTCCCAAAACCAAAAATGGCAGTAAAATCGTACCCGGACGACTTTTGAGTTCTGCCTCAAAGGGTCCGCTAAAAATGCTCCAGGAATAAACCGTACCTAAACAGAGCAATACCATTAAGCCGAGCGGAATAAACAGCCAGCGACCCTGGTCAGGCGGCAAGCCAAACAAACGAGCCTCGGCAGGGAAGGGGAAGGTGGGTAGCAATTTGCCTTCGGTTATAGTAGCTTTTCTCACGTCACAGGCACTGATAATTAACGATTTGGCTCTCACGCACGATAGCAGGATTTTGGGACATTATGATGAAATCAAGATTGAAGCTCAAAAACAAGGTGTGCGAGTTTGGTATTGGGATACGGCTGGAAAATCATTTTCAAATACCCCATCGCATTCATGGAACTGGCTAGGAGGTTTAGATACGCCCTTCCTTAATGCATCCAGTAGCGAGAAACAACAAAAGCAAGAAAACATTTATTGCATTTTTGTTGAGTCTGAATACGATGGCACACTCTCATCCGGCCAAAGAGATTTATACCAGGCGTTGTTGGAGCTACAGCAGACAACAGTTTATGCCGTTGTTATAGTAGAGCAACTTATGAACAAACTTGGTTTGAAAACTCCGATGCCTGTATTGAAGAGATTAGAAAATCTTCAATATCTCAAGGCAATATCTGGATTAAAAGTCTAGTGGACTAAGTCGGGCCTAAAGTAGCTAACTGTCACACAGGTCAAGCCCCATTCCTTCGTTGGGGGCTATGAGTGAAACGGGCGTAACTACGTTGACTAGTTGCATCCTCCCGCAAACCTTCTGAATATGATTGATTCATACTTACTGAGATACGAAAGTAGAAAGACGAGATTAGAAGTAGAACTTGATAGTAATTTTCAACCTGCCCAAAGAAAGCTGTTGCAAGCACAGCATCATCTTATTGTTGAATTTATTACTATCTTAAAATCACTTCAGGATTAACTAGATTCCAAACAGACTTAAGCACCAATTTCTCTGGTTAGTTTTAGATATGACAGAATCCCGTTTTGAAATACATGAATCTGTTGCTAACTACTTGGTTGTAGACACTGCAGTTTCAGACTTTATATTCGACGAGTACGCTGATGCTCATGGGTATTGGATAGTTTGTTCAACTCCAGACAAGAGTCAATTAACCCCAAACAGACTTAAGCTCCGCTTCACCTCTCACACTGCCCGTATAGTGCCTCAAAATAGTCTCCTCACTGTTGCCAGTGATGGAGGCTATTTCGCTAATAGACCAGCCTTGGTCGATTGCCTGAGAGATAAAACTGTGTCTCGTATTGTACGGCTTTCGATAGGGCACATTGGCAGCGGCCAGCGCCGGTGTCCAATGTCGCTTCCTAAAATTGTGGTCATCGATGGGGTTACCCTTGGGACTGGTAAACACTAAATCATCGTCGCGGACCGTGGCTGATCGCCTGGCTCGAAACATAGCGACCAGGTCGG
>NZ_QXHD01000004.1:5862082-5923019 GCF_011009555.1 Adonisia turfae CCMR0081
TAAAACCAAGGCAGAATTTTCTGATATTCGTCCAGAGGCTCGGGCAACCGCTACGATTTTGACCCAGTATCTCCAGGCAGGGCTGTTAGATCTCGACCGTAGCAATAGCAAACACGTTAAGTGTGCTACGGCCTTAATGCACGGTTTACGTTCAGATACAGGACAATTAATGCAGGCTGCAGAAGCAGACTTTATGGCAGCTGCTTACCTTAGTCAGTATTGCGATGCCCAATTGCTAAGTGCCATTCTCCAAGCCTCCCGCTCTAAACGAGCCATGGATGTCATTGAACGATCGCTGCGTAATCGCAATATTCAAAACAGTGTCTCAATTTCAGGTGTGGGCTACCTGCGATACGAAGACCGTGATGCAATCCCTCAAGCCACAGACTTTCTGCTTACCGAAGAAGACGTCCATACAGCCGTCGTCTATGGCATTGTCCACGATGAGGACGATGAACGAGAAGTCGTTATTGGCTCCTTACGCACCAGTAAAATCACCCTTGACCCGGATGAGTTTATTAAAGAAGCCTTTGGACACGACGACCAAGGACGCTTTTTTGGCGGTGGTCGCTCTATGGCGGGAGGCTTTGAAGTACCTGTAGGCTTCTTATCTGGCTTTTATGAAAATGGCGCTTACAATCGATTGAAATGGGAAGTATTTGATGTGCAGATTAAGCAAAAGCTCATGAAATTGATTAACCCAAAAGACGGGGTTATGAATCCAGATTAAATTTACGGAGCGCTTAAAAACTGAGCATGGCTGATCCTCAGGATGGTTTTATCTGTCAAATTTAGGCTGTTAGAAAGTTTTACCGATCAATCCATCCTCTAAATCAGTAACGGCAAAAAATGGAATTGTCTTCTAAATATGCAACTCAGGTGTACTTTATTCGCCATGGCATTGCAGCCGAACGAGGTACCTATGTTGATGACCATCAGCGCCCTTTAGTTGATAAAGGCATTCAGAAAACCCAGAAGATTGCTCAAAGACTTGTGAGCCTTGGGTTGCATTTTGACATGTTGCTCACCAGTCCGTTGGTACGGGCAGTCCAAACGGCAAAGATCCTATGTGAAGCAAAGCTTGCCTTGGACTATCAGCTATTTCCTCCACTGGCTCCCGAGGGCTGTTTACAAAATTGGTTAAGTTGGTTGGAAAGTTGGCAGTCAGAGGTTCCTAAGAGCCTGGCACTAGTTGGCCACAAACCGGACCTTAGCCAATGGGCACAGCAATTGGTTCAAGGAAATAGCAATGATCGCTGGGTCTTTAAAAAAGCAGGTATCATCGGACTGACCTTGCCTGATGCACAAAGCGCCATTGGTAATAGTCAGCTATTTTGGCTAGCTCCACCTCACCTAATTTTGTAATGAGCAGACGATTACTCTGTGGCGTAAGTTTGCCTACTATCAAATGTGTATGAGTCGATGGGTGGATGCAATTGTGGCCAAATTGCGGCCATCGGGTACTAGTTTTCTTCAAAGAAAGCTTACCTGTTCCCAGGGAAAATGCATGAATAGACCACTTCTCGATATCCTTAAGGAATAAAAGAGAGCAGCGGTAGGACGACTGACAATGACCCTATGCGAATATCGCCCTGGTTTAGAGGGAATTCCCGCGACAGAATCAAGCATTAGTTACGTAAACGGTCAGGAAGGGATCTTAGAATACCGAGGCATTCGTATCGAAGAGTTAGCCCCAAAAAGTACCTTTTTAGAAACGGCCTATTTACTTATCTGGGGAGGCCTACCCACCAAGCAAGAACTGGATTTATTTAAGGATGAGATTCAACATCATCGCCGGTTGAAGTATCGCATCCGCGACATGATGAAGTGCTTTCCTGAGAGCGGCCATCCCATGGATGCATTACAGGCATGTGCAGCCGCCTTAGGGTTATTTTACTCCCGGCGAGCGTTAGAGGATCCGGCCTATATCCAGGCTGCCGTGGTCCGCTTATTAGCTAAAATCCCCACCATGGTGGCCGCATTTAAGCTGATTCGGAAAGGAAATGATCCGGTTCAACCTCGGGATGATCTCGATTACGCAGCAAATTTTTTGTACATGCTGAATGAGGAGGTACCAGACCCCTTAGCAGCCCGAATTTTTGATGTATGTCTCACGCTGCATGCTGAGCACACGATCAACGCCTCTACATTTTCGGCAATGGTCACAGCCTCTACACTCACTGACCCATATGCTGTGGTGGCTTCAGCAGTGGGTACACTAGCTGGTCCCCTCCATGGCGGTGCGAACGAGGAAGTCGTCGCCATGCTTCAAACGATTGGTTCGGTGGATAATGTACGCCCCTTTGTAGATGATTGCATTGCCCGTAAAGCTAAGATTATGGGCTTTGGCCATCGGGTCTATAAAGTTAAGGATCCAAGGGCGGTTATCTTGCAAAAGCTGGCTGAGCAACTCTTTGAGAAGTTTGGCCAGGATGAATATTACGAAATTGCCTTAGAACTGGAAACAGCTGTCACGGAACGTCTAGGACAAAAGGGCGTATACCCAAATGTAGATTTCTATTCGGGACTGGTTTACCGAAAGTTGGGAATTCCGACTGACTTATTTACACCAATATTTGCGATCGCACGTGCCGCTGGATGGCTCGCCCACTGGAAAGAGCAGTTGGCTGAAAATCGAATTTTTCGACCAACACAAATTTATACTGGTCCTCACAACCAAGCATACATAAACGTGACAGAGCGTCTGCACCTTTGGGATAAAAAGGCTCAGTCTCCGTCAGCTGTGCGCAACGGATCCGTATAAATCGGTATTTTCCCCCTGTGATGGGCATCACCCCTCTTGTCAATACTGATAAATCCAACGAAACTGATATCAGTGACGATTTTCAGGAACTCCAGCCCCTCTTGATGCATATCAAGGGGGGTTTTTGTATGCATCACCAGGAATGACTAATGTTTAATCTATAACCATGAGTAGTAATTCCTATTAGTACCAACTCAGTTATTTCACCTTTGAAGACATATTAAGCGTTAGAATCATTAGGGAAATTGGCCCTGAGGCCCTCCACTCCATCTATTTAAGTTGGGTATGAGTTCTGGAATTAACCTGCAAGAGAGCTTCATTCAAATACTGGTATCACTGGGAATACCCCCAGCTGTAGCTAAGCTGGTTTGGATGCCGCTGCCGATGTTACTAATTCTCATCGCTGCGACCGTCAGCATTTTTATTGCCGTTTGGCTAGAGCGAAAAATTTCAGCTGCGGCCCAGCAGCGAATTGGCCCTGAATATGTTGGTCCGCTGGGCGCACTGCAAGCAACAGCGGACGGCGTCAAACTTATATTCAAAGAAGATATTAATCCAGCCCAAGCAGACCCAATTTTATTTACTTTGGGTCCAGCCCTGGTCGTTATCCCTGTCTTTGTGTCTTACCTGGTTGTGCCCTTTGGGCAGAACATGGTGATTACCGATTTAGGTGTAGGCATCTTTCTATGGATTGCCCTTTCGAGTGTTACCCCCATCGGCTTACTGATGGCCGGGTATTCTTCAAACAATAAGTATTCTCTACTAGGAGGATTGCGAGCGACAGCCCAGTCAATTAGCTATGAAATTCCCTTAGCGCTAGCAGTCCTGGCTGTGGTGATGATGTCTAATAGCCTTAGCACCATCGACATTGTCAACCAGCAAGCAAGCTATGGCATTCTCAGCTGGAATATCTGGCGACAGCCTGTTGGTTTTATCCTTTTCTGGATTGCAGCCCTGGCAGAATGCGAACGCTTACCATTTGACTTACCAGAGGCAGAAGAAGAGATTGTAGCTGGCTACCAAACTGAATACACCGGTATGAAGTTTGGCCTATTTTATGTTGGCTCCTACGTTAATCTAGTCCTCTCAGCCATGTTGGTATCAGTGCTATACCTGGGCGGATGGAGTTTTCCGATTCCTGTTGAAGTTATGGCTGATGGTTTAGGGATTAGTGAAACCACCCCTTGGCTACAGGTAATTACTGCCGCTTTAGGGATCATGATGACCCTAATTAAGGCTTATTTCTTAGTATTTCTCGCCGTACTTTTACGATGGACTGTGCCTCGCGTACGCATCGACCAGCTTCTAGATTTAGGCTGGAAATTTCTACTGCCAGTAGCCCTGGTTAATCTGCTACTAACAGCAGCGCTCAAGCTCGCATTTCCATTTGCGTTTGGAGGGTAAAACAATGCTCAACTTTCTAAAGCAGGTTGGTGACTACGCCAAAGAGACCGTCCAAGCCGCTAAGTATATCGGTCAAGGTCTATCAGTCACGTTTGACCATATGAAGCGTCGTCCTGTGACGGTGCAATATCCCTACGAAAAGCTAATTCCATCTGAACGCTATCGCGGTCGTATCCACTTTGAGTTTGATAAGTGCATCTCTTGCGAAGTTTGCGTCCGTGTTTGTCCAATCAATTTGCCTGTTGTTGACTGGACCTTCGATAAATCAACTAAGAAGAAGGTACTGGACCACTACAGCATTGATTTTGGCGTTTGTATCTTTTGCGGTAACTGTGTAGAGTATTGCCCTACCAACTGTCTCTCCATGACTGAGGAGTATGAGTTGGCCGCCTATGACCGCCACGAACTCAACTATGACAGCGTTGCTCTAGGTCGTTTGCCCTACAAAGTCACTGATGATCCCATGGTGACACCAATGCGTGAGCTGGCCTACCTACCCAAGGGTGTTATGGATCCCCATGAATTACCTGAAGGGTCTCGGCGCGCTGGTAAACTACCACAAGAGATCTTGGAAGAACTGGAAGCTTCTAAACCAGCGAAGACTGAGTAAGCAGCTGACTAAATAATTTGTCCAAAGATGTTAGGACAAATTATCCACCAGCCAAGCAAATAGCAGCCTAGATAACCGGAGTAGTAGTGAACTTAGCAGAAGGCGTACAATTTGTTTCCCTAGGCATCCTTGGTGCCTTGATGTTATTAGCAGCCCTGGGCGTAGTGCTGCTTAATAATATTGTTTATTCAGCATTTTTGCTGGGTCTGGTATTTATCAGCATTTCAGGCCTTTACATCTTGCTAAATGCAGGGTTTGTGGCGGCGGCTCAAGTCCTGGTTTATGTAGGTGCAGTCAATATCCTGATTCTGTTCGGGATTATGCTGGTAAATAAGCGGGAAGATTTTCAACCCGTGTCCAATGCTTGGCTTGGTAAAGCTGCAACAGGTGCTGTGTGCATCGGATTGTTTAGCTTACTGAGTTCCATGGTGCTATCCACATCCTGGCAGCTCTCTTCAGCAGCGCCAGCTGGTGAAGCATCCATTGAAATCATCGGTCAGCACTTTTTTAGTGACTTTTTGCTACCGTTCGAACTCGCCTCGGTATTACTATTAATGGCCTTGGTGGGAGCCATTATTCTGGCACGTCGTGAATATGTGCCGGATTATGAGCCTGCTGACGAGCCTAAAGTGCTAACGTTACCTGAACGTCCTCGCGAGTTAGTAGCTGCTGGCAGCGACACTCAGGACAGTTAGATTAAACCTGCGTCAAGTTATCCATAAGAAGAAGTTAGTTAATCCATGCAACTAGAGTACTTTTTGATTCTTGCCGCTGCGCTTTTTTGCGTAGGTATTTATGGGCTAGTCACAAGCCGAAACGTCATTCGAGTACTCATGTCGATTGAGTTAATGCTCAATGCCGTAAACCTGAATTTAATGGCATTTTCTAATTACCTGGACCCAGCTGAAATCAAGGGCCAGGTCTTTGCTGTCTTTGTGATTACGATTGCTGCGGCTGAAGCTGCTGTAGGTCTTGCCATTGTGCTGTCGATTTACCGCAACCGCGACACAGTCGATATGGAGCAATTCAATTTGCTGAAGTGGTAAGTTTACTTCTCAATTGAACTAAAAAGTGCCCAGCCATAATAATAGCTGGGCACTTTTTATGATTCATCTATAGAAACAAATCTATAGCAAGCTGCTGAATGCTATCTCCAAAGGGAGAGGCGGCTTCGCCAACACTTGCTTCAGTCTTCGTCACGCTATAAAGAGAGGCTACTATCCCAATAACGAGCGAGACAACCTCTCTTTATGTGGCGAGTAACGCTACTCTGGCCAGCCACTCTCAGATTGGGCTTTTACATAGGCAGCAACATCAGCGATCGCTTTATCGCTAATACGTCCTTGAAACGCGGGCATGGCACCTCTACCATTCGCAACCTGATAAACAATCGCCTCAACGTTATGCTCAAGGCGATAGTTAAACAAATACTGTTCTAGAGCCTCCTGCTTCAATGTTTGGGAGGATACGATAGCGTTGTTGCCTCCCGCATGGCACGTAGCACAGGTATTGGTAAACACTTTCTCCCCTGCAGCTACATCACCTACATAGGTATCGTCTGCAAAAGCAGGCATTGTCAAAACGATACTGGCAACGATCGCCAGAATTGCAGTCAAAATTGCTCTCATTCTGATTAGTTCTCTCAACAAATTAGACTGTCTTGGTAAAAGACCAGCGTATTAACCACTATAAATAGGGTCTTGGCCATGGCGATAGACAACATGGCACATCTTACGTTTTTGTAATGTCGGCCAGAAAAGGTGGGCAGTATTATCAAGATTCATCACTATTCAGCTTGCAAAATACCGACTACGATTGACATTACTTGTGCCAAATCAGTGGGCACACGATAGATTTGTCCTGAGCAATTTTCTTGGTGAAGTGCAAAGAGTAACAGGGATGAAGAGCGGCTCTTTACCCTATAGCCCTAAAAGCATGACTGACACTAGCACTCTTTACCAATATCAATACAGAATCCAAATTTTTAGCTTTGACACTTCACTAGTCATTGTTTTGCCCCTCAATGAATGGCTGCAGCAAATGGGACATACCTACCTGCGGATTTACACTTTTTGTTCATCATTACCACTATGCGCTGAAGTATTTCGCGGTTGGATGATACGTCACAATCGCTGTGGTTGACTCTTCAGGATATAGCTGTTCGCTTTCATCCATGGTCATGCCGATGCGGTCAGCGCCCAGTATTGCCAGCTGCTTAGCCTGATCTGCCACATTAGGACAGGCCGGATAACCAAAGCTATAGCGACCTCCCTGATAGCGCTGAGCCAACATATCACGGATGCTATCAGGCTCTTGATCGCCATAGCCAAGCTCTTTACGGATGAGCGCATGGCACCATTCTGCCATGGCCTCAGCCACCTGGACGGCCAGGCCATGGAAATAGAGATAGTCGGTATACTGATCCTCTGCAAATAGCTGGCGGGCATAGTCTGCAGAAATCTGGCCCACAGTCACTGCCTGCATTGGGAAGACATCAAACTGATTCTGTTCTTTAGGTAAGAAGAAATCAGCAATGCACAAACGGCGCATGGACTTCTGCCGAGGAAACTCCCAGGTAAAGAGGGGCTCTGCATCGTTAGGGGTAAGTCCCTGCTCGATGACAGCAGGCTCGTAAACATGCACCGAATTGCCCTCAGCCGTGCAGGGGAAATAACCATAGACGAGCTGAGGATGCAGTAGGTTTTCTTCTTTCACCTTTTGCTTCCACTCCGCCAGGATAGGATGAACCCTATCCGCTAGAAACACATCATATTCTTCGCGTGTTTGATTTTTGGGTTTTCGAAACTGCCACTGACCCACAAATAATGCCTGTAAGTCAAGATGCCAGTACAGTTCATCCATATCAAAGTCTTCAGGCTTGAGGATTTTTGTCCCCCAGAAGGGTGGAGTTGGACGAGGAATATTAATATCAACTGCTTCAGAGCGATTGGTATCAATCACTTCAGGCTCTTTCTTTTTCTCTCTTTTATCAGCGCCTCCATTTAAAGCAGCTTCTGCCTGTTCAATGGCCTTGCGCCCCTTCTGATTATATTGAGCGTAGTCACCTGTAAAACCTTCGTCATCTTGCCAGCATTCTTCTTTCTTCGCAGGCATGAGTCGATCCATAAAAGTAAGATCGGCAAATGCGTCTTTACCATATATGACCTGACCGTTGTAGGTATCTTGGCAATCACCATAAACAAATTTAGGCGTCAGGGCAGCACCCCCCAAAATCACAGGAGCCGAAATTTTCTTCTCATTAAATACAGCCAGGTTCTCTTTCATAAAGGCTGTGGATTTCACTAACAATCCACTCATGGCTATACAGTCTGGCTGATGTTCTTCATAGGCGGCAACAATGGCATCAACAGTCTGTTTAATGCCGAGATTGATGACCTTATAACCGTTGTTAGTAAGGATGATGTCCACCAGGTTTTTACCAATATCGTGTACATCTCCCCTGACTGTGGCAATCAGGAACTTACCTTTGCCACTATCATCTTGACCGTCTTCTTTTTCCATGAGTGGTTCTAGGAAAGCCACCGCTGCCTTCATAGTCTGAGCTGATTGCAGAACAAACGGTAACTGCATTTGGCCAGATCCAAAGAGTTCTCCCACAACTTTCATGCCGTCGAGCAAAAAAGTGTTAATGATCTGCAATGGCTCATAGGGAGTATCTAAAGCAATTTGCAATGCCTCTTCAAGGCCAATGCGCTCACCATCAATAATGTGTTGTTTCAGGCGTTCTTCGATGGGCAAATCAGCAAGGGATGCGGACGAGCGGGCATCTTTGGTGGTGACCCCTTCAAATAGGGTTGTTAGCTCTCCAAGGGGATCGTATGTGCAAATTTCACCATCGAATTCTCGGTTGTCATAGATGAGATCTTTACAGATTTTCTGATGCTCTGGGTCAATTTTAATCAGAGGCAAAATCTTGGCAGCTGAGACAATAGCGCCATCCATACCGACCTGCATAGCCTCATGTAAAAACACTGAGTTTAAGGTGATACGAGCTGCCGGGTTCAGGCCAAAGGAGATATTAGAAACTCCGAGCATGAAGTGAACGCCAGGAAGCGTTTCTTTGATTTGTTTGATCGCCTCAATCGTGGCTTTTGCGTTCTCTCGATCTTCTTCAATACCAGTGGAAATCGGCAGTGCTAGGGTATCAAAAAACAACTCATGGGGTGGCAGGCCATATTCGAGAGCATCATGATAAGCACGCTGCGCAATTTTGGACTTCTGCTCAGCCGTACGGGCCATGCCATCTTCGTCAATACAGCCAACAACAACACCCGCACCGTAGGTTTTGGCTAATTCTAGAACCTTGAAAAATCTCTCGTCACCGTCTTCATAGTTTGTGGAATTGAGGATGCACTTACCCCCTGCAACTTTTAGCCCTGCTTCCATTTTGGTCCACTCGGTGGAGTCTAGCATGAGGGGCAAGGTGACATTAGTCACAAGACGAGACACAATCTCGTGCATATCCGCTTCGCCATTGCGACCCACGTAGTCTACGTTGACGTCGAGGATATGGGCACCTTCTTTAACCTGGCGTTTTGCGATCGCAATCAACCCATCCCAATCATCCTCGTTCAATAGTTCCCGCACCTTACGGGAACCACTCGCATTCAACCGCTCGCCCACAATCAAGAACGAATTATCCTGCTCATAGGGTTGCGCCCCATAAATCGAAGCCGCCGCAGGTGAATAGTTTAAGGCGGGGCGCATAATCTTCTCGCCCCCTGCCCCAAGAGAAGCTAGGGAAGATCCCACCGCTCCATTTAAGTACGGGGACAAGCGAATGTCTCGGTCTTTTGGAGACAACTCCTGGGAAATCTCCGCCAGTGCAGCAATGTGATCAGGACGTGTACCACAACAACCACCAATCACCTGTACACCAAAATCTTCTACAAACCGATGTAGCGCCATCCGCAGTTCCATCGGGGTGAGCTTATAGTGGGCATGACCACCGATATTTTCTGGCAGACCCGCATTTGGCACACAGGACACCACAAAGGGAGAAGTTTCTGACAAATACTTAATGTGCTCCGTCATCAGGTCTGGGCCTGTAGCACAGTTCAGCCCCAAAATATCAATAGGGTAGGGCTCCAGAATACTGACCACTGCTGTAATATCAGAGCCCACCAGCATTGTTCCAGTGGTCTCCATGGTCACCGACACCATCAGCGGTAACCGGGCACCTTTCTTTTCAAACACAGCCTCAATCGCATTCAGGGCTGCTTTGATCTGCAACACATCCTGACAAGTCTCGACGATAAATAGATCTACACCACCGTCGTATAGGCCCTCTGCCTGAACAGTAAATGCCTCAAGTAGCTCATCGTAGGTAATGTGTCCCAATGTGGGCAATTTTGTACCTGGCCCCATGGAACCGGCCACAAAGCGAGGTTTCTCAGGTGTCGAAAATTCAGCCGTACAGGCCTTGGCTAATTCTGCCGCCACTTTGTTCAGGTCGTAGGCTTTATCCTGCAATCCGTACTCTGCCAGGACAAATGTACTACCTCCAAAGGTGTCCGTTTCGATCACATCTGCCCCTGAAGCTAAGAAGTCACGATGGACCTTTGCCACCGCCTCAGGCTTGGTGACGACCAAATATTCATTGCAGCCCTCATACTCCAAACCACCAAAGTCATCGGCGGTTAATTCCTGGACCTGCAGATTGGTTCCCATAGCCCCATCAAAGACAAGTACGGGACGTGCAGGGCTATGCAGACGTTCGAGGAAAGCACTATTCATAGATGTCAAAGCAGTTGAACAAAGCGGAGACTATACCCATTATTATCGGTTTTATTGATGAATAGATTGGCAGTAAAGTAGAACCCAACGCAATCTGGTGCATGGGTATGACATTATCGATTGACAGACAGAGCACAGGACTGACCCCGAATACCCTCCGAGGGGTCCATCACATTGCCCTGAACGTCAAAGACATGGCTGCATCCCGTCATTTTTATGGTTCAATCCTGGGGCTACATGAGCTCACAGGCGATGAGGTGCCTGAGACCCTGGTAACACTTGTTGCCCAGGGTAAAGTGGCTAACTTTCGTCTACCCGATGGCACTATCCTGGATCTCTTCGGTGAACCGGACTTAGAACCTCCCAATCCGGATCCAACTCAGCAATTTACTCGGGCCAATCATATGGCGTTTGATATCGCCCCTGAGCTGTTTAATCAAGCCGTTGAGCTGCTCCAACAGAATCAGGTCGCGATCGACCATGGCCCTGTGAGTAGACCCACTGGGCGCGGCATTTATTTTTACGACCCAGATGGTTTTTTATTGGAAATTCGCTGCGATCCTAAATAGGGTGACGCTTCTGCTCTAGGCTGCCAACTGCCAGGCACCGCCCAGGCTAAGGTCATGGCTCTGATTGCCATAAAAGAGGCCATAGCTAACCATAAGCAATGGGGACTGTTCTGCCAATAGGCGATTAACGCCCATGGCAGAAAGCCACAGAACGTTGCCAGAACGGTGGACTTTCGCAGAATAGTGCCAGAGGTTAGGCCTAAAAAATAGCCGTCTAACATAAAGGCAATGGCTCCGAAGCCATACACGGGCAGCAGCCAAATAACATAGTGATTTAGTTGGGCTAATACGGTTTGGTGATCGGTCAGCAGACCAAAGAGAACTTGAGGAAAGGTGATGAATGCGATCGCAATTCCCACCCCCAATCCCACACTGATACCGCTCCCAATCTTAGCCAAAGCCATGAGTTCAGACGATTTTCCCTGACCATGAAACTGGCCAGCATAGGCCTCAGTTGCAAACGCAATCCCATCTAGAAAGTAGGTGACGAGCATGAGCGACTGTAGCAGCAGCGTATTGACTGCAAGGGTATCCGTACCCATCACTCCGCTGAGATTTGTAAACAGGCTAAAACTCAGCAGCAATGCCCAGGTACGCACCATAATGTCGCGATTTAGGCGAAATAACGCTGATATAGCATGACGACTCCATAGACTCAGACGCTGCTGCCAAATTTGAGCCCAGGGTAATGACCGCAATAGCACTATGCCGCCCACCAGCAGCATGGCGTACTGACTCAAAGCCGTGGCCAGCCCAGCCCCATGACTCTCCCAACCCAAACGCACAATCATCCAATAGTCGAGCAGGATATTAGCCCCATTACCCACCACAGCCAGGGCTAAAACTCGCCGCCCCTGGCCCAACCCCAGCAACCAACCCAGCAACACATAGTTCATGAGCACCGCTGGTGCCCCCCAGATGCGCCCCTGGTAAAAGGCCAAACCAGCATCCAGCACATCCGCATCGGCCTGGAGAATAGCAAACCCTAGCACCCGCAGTGGAGTTTGCAAAAGCAGAATCAACAAGCCCATGGTTAAGGCCACCATCAGCGCCCTTAGACCCACTCGCCATTGCTCTGTGCGATCACCTCGCCCCGCCGCTTGAGCAATGAGGCCAGTGGTGCCCATGCGCAAAAAGCCAAAACTCCAGTAGATAACGTTAAACAGCACCGTTGCCAGGGCCACACCCGCTAGATGGCGAATGTCGGCCAAGTGTCCGAGAAATGCAGTGTCGATCAACCCGGCCAGAGGGACCATCAGATTCGATGTGATGTTGGCGATCGCAAGTTTGCTAAAGCCCCCTAACCAAAAAGGTTTTCCCAACTTTCAATACCCCCACTCATATCAACAATTATTGGTTAAGTAGAAACTCTAGTCCCGACTCTGGGTAAGTTTTAGTAAACGCATGCAGATACGGGGTTAAGAGACATGATTATGAACCGATTTGCTCTGCTCCTTCTGAGCACATTTGCTTTCTTCGGTAGTACTACGGCCACGGGCATGGCTCAATCCGTTGCCACCACCGAAGCTGAAACATTTGAAGAAGAAACGCTCTTTCAAGATACTGACGCCGAGGCTCCAGCTGAAGCCCAACCAGCGTTTATAGAGCCTGTCTTACCAGAAGAAGATATTCTCCCAGATCAGGAAGCTGCTGAGGACGAACCAGCGGCAGAAGAGCCTGTCACGGAAAATTACCTAGACCGCTTTAATGAAGGATTAGAAGACTATCAAGATGGCAATGATGAGGCCGCCATCGAAGAATTCAACGCAGCTATCAATCTAAAACCTGATTTTGCACCTTCCTATCTATTTCGGGGTGCTGCCTTCGCCCGCTTAGAAAATACAGAAGCTGCCCTCAATGACTATAACCAGGCGATCTCAATTGATGCTAATTACAGCACAGCCTATCTCAATCGCGGCATCCTTTACTACGACCTGGGCCGTACGGATCTGGCAACTACAGATTTTGAGCGCACGATTGCAACAGATCCTGAATCGGCCAATGCTTACATTTATCTTGGCCTGATCGCATCTGAACAAGGGAATCAGCAAATTGCGTTGGAATACCTAAATGACGCGGTTCGACTCGATCCCAGCAATGCATCGGCTTACTTCCATCGAGGCTTAGTTTTCAAAGCACTGAACAGTCCAGAAAGTGCCATTAGTGATTTCACGCAATCCATTGAGCTGGATGATAATAACGCAGCCACCTTCATCAATCGCGGTGCTACCTACTACACCATTGGTGACACCCGAGAAGCACTACAGGATTTCAACGAAGCCATCGACATTGATGAAGACAATGTCGAAGCATACTACAACCGCAGCTTCGCCCTCATTTCTGAGGCTCGCCCCCAAGCAGCAGTTGCAGATCTCAATCAAGTGCTGACCTTAGAACCTGGCAATGCTGATGCTTACCTGGTGCGTGGACAAGTTTTTGCATCATCAAGTAATACAGCAGATGCCATTAACGACTTTTCGAAGGTATTAGCACTGTCTCCTGACTCTGCTGAAGCCTACTATAGAAGAGGTAATGCATATTTAGAGGCTGGAGAGCAACAGGCTGCCATTAGCGACTATACAGCAGCTCTGGCTCTGGAGCCTGAGCATGCACCTTCCTATAAGTATCGTGGTGACGCCTTTGCTGATTTAGGTGATAGCTTTAGCGCCTTGAGCGATTACAGCACTGCTATCAATCTGAATAGTGCCTATTGGAGTGCCTATGCTAGCCGTGGGCGTATGCATTATGACTCAGGCGACTACCAGAGCGCATACACTGACTTCTCAGCAGTGATTGCAGCGAATGTCTTAGACGCAGATGTGTTTTATTACCGTGGCATTACCAATGCTCGGATGGGTAACAGACGCGCGGCAGTTACTGATCTAGAGAAAGCAGGCAGCCTTTACCTGACCAATAATGAAGCCAACCGCTATCGGCTAGTGTTAGATGCCTTAAACAAACTATAGAAACCATAGGCAAAATCATTGTCGGAGGTTCCATGGAACCTCCCGACAATGATTAATCAATTCTGCATCCAAATGAATTCGACTTATCCTAAAAGGGATATTTCACGACATTCTATGGTTCGGCAGCTGATTGGTATTTTCATTTGTCTCTGCTTGCAGTTTCTTCTGCTTGCACCTCCAGCCTTAGCCTCGGTGCATGTGTATCACGAGCGTCCTGGCCAAACCACATTGAGATCGCAACAAAGCCTCCGCGATCTCAACGACCACTCATGGCAGGCGATTTTGTTCAAGCGCTATCGTCCCGATGGTTTAGATGGCCTATATTTGCGTCTGGTGGGCTTCCCTGGCGTTGCCGATGTCGACCCCAACAAACCATTGACCATCAACACGGGCACTGCCTTGGCGTGGCAGGCCAACCCTAAGCTTGATCCGCCGACACCCGCTTTACCTGATAACACCAATCAGTACGATTTCACCCCTGTAATGGACAACTTGCAAAAGGCAATTCCGTTAACCTTAGCGGTGCCGCTACAGGGAAAAGCTCCTAGCGAAATAATTGTGCCGCCCTATGCAGTTAAAGAATGGCGGGAATTGGCGGCGCAAACAATCGAATAAACCGGAGGGTGGGCAATGCCCATCTTCCGGTTTATTCTTCACCGGCATGGTAGGAACTGCGCACCAATGGACCGGAGCGAACCTGGGAAAAGCCCAGGTCACGGGCAATTGTGCCCAAGTGGTCAAATTCATCGGGGGTCCAATAGCGTTGAACGGGTAAATGGGCTAGGGATGGGCGCATGTATTGGCCGAGGGTGATGCGATCGCAGCCCACAGCTCGCAAATCCTTCATCGCCTGTACCAGCTCATCTTCGGTTTCGCCATGGCCCAGCATAAGACCAGACTTAGTGGGAATAGACGCATCCAGTTCCTTCACATAGCGCAACACCTCTAGAGATCGACGATACTTAGCACCCCGTCGCACCGGATCCTGCAAACGCTCGACAGTTTCCACATTGTGATTAAAGCAAGCGGGCCTAGCGTCCACAACCATCGCTAGCCGTTGTCGCTGATTCTCAACAGAATTAGGCCCACCCCAAAAGTCAGGTGTTAGCAGCTCAATTTGGGTATCTGGGCTCACTGAACGAATAGCCGTCATAGTCGCCACAAACCAGCCCGCACCTTGGTCAGGCAAATCATCCCGCGCCACCGATGTCAGCACCACATATTTGAGACCTAGTAATTTAATCGATTCGGCCACTTTTTGAGGCTCTTCAGGGTCGAGGGGCATGGGAGCATGACCTTTATCAACCTGACAAAATGCACAGGAACGAGTGCATGTAGGCCCCATTAACAAAAATGAGGCTGTTTTATTTGCATAGCACTCACTGCGATTAGGACATCGCCCCTCCTCACAAATCGTATGGATCTGTCTTTGTTTAATAATTTTTTGGACCGTCGACAGTTCGCTAGCCCGACCGATTGGTCGCCTTAACCAATCAGGCATCTGAACAATCTCAGGCCTAGCAGCACCACTGGAACGCATTTGAGATAAACTTTCCATGACACAATCAGCTTGTCTAAGTAGACTTGGGTATCCTCGGCATTACGCGAGCATAGACACGATGGTGACTTAATAGCAGCGTTCTATAGCCTTTTTGATCCTATATGATTCTTAGAAACTAGTCAGGATCAGACTTACATCGTTGCCGACCTGGGCAACATTGCTTTATAACGTTGCTGAGTCAGAAGCGTATCAGCAACGTCCCCTACCTAAACTGTAGCTATCTATTTATTAGGAGTTAGTCGTGGCAGCAAGTCATAAGATTTTAGTTATCGATGATAGCCGAGTGATCCGCATGCGCGTCCGGGATATGTTGCCCCAGGGCAACTTCGAGGTGATTGAAGCCACTGACGGCGTTGAAGGGTTAGAAGCCATCCGCAACCAAAAGCCTAACCTGATCATGCTCGATTTCTTGCTGCCGCGTATGAGTGGATGGGAAGTATTCCAAGAAATCCAAGCTTCTCCAGAGCTACAAAAAATCCCCCTCGTACTGATGTCAGGGCGTCGGGAAGAAGTGACCGAAAAAATTCAAGGCCCTTTCGAATATTTTGAATTTATTCAGAAGCCTTTTGAGCAAAAAGAACTCATTGAAGCCATCAAAGCTTCCATGGTCAAAGCGCGTAAGGTACGCCCAATAAGTACTGCCGCTGCTGCCCCTGCCGCCGCTGCCGCTGCCAGTGGCGAAAGTGCTGCTGAAATCGCTGCATTGAAACAGCAGGTCGCCACCCTACAAAAGGAAGTCGCTACGCTCAAAAATCAGACTGCCAAGATTTTGGCCTTCATCAAGCAGAAGCTGCGGTAAAAAACATGCCACCTGGCCAAGTGGGCGATACCTGCCCTAACCTAAAGCCTGGCGTCCTTCTAACGCTCGGGCTAGGGTTACTTCATCTGCATATTCCAAATCGCCCCCCATGGGCAAACCAAAGGCGATACGAGTCACTTTCGTAAATGGCTTGAGCAACTGTCCCACATACAGCGTTGTGGTATCTCCCTCAATGCTAGGGCTGATGGCCAAAATCACTTCTCCAATATCGTCTTTGTTGACCCGGTGTACCAGTTGACCAATGTTTAGCTGCTCTGGACCAATGCCATCCATCGGTGAAATGAGACCGCCCAGCACATGGTATTTGCCCTTAAATTCTCTGGTGCGCTCAATGGCAATGACATCGCGGGAATCTGCCACAACACAAAGAGTCTGATTGTCCCGACGTGTAGAGCGACAGATGTCACACACGGGGTCCGCCGATAGATGAAAGCAAATTGAGCACTGACCCACCTGTTGTTTGGCATCTACCAGCGCCTGGGCTAGGGCTCGGACTTCGGCTTCAGGGCGTTTAAGAATATGCAACGCCAGACGCTGGGCAGTTTTAGGCCCCACACCTGGCAATCGCTGAAATTCTTCAATTAATTTAGCTAACGGACGGGTATAGATAGATCTAGCTCCTTTTTGGTTTTGTTTTCTGCTTTGGGGTATCAATTTAGGCCATGGAGGTAGGCTTATGGAAAACATCCCGCATGACGCTGTCACCCCAAAGAGTTATTCTTCGGTTGTATTGATAACGTCTTCCGACTCAGCCACCTCTTCACTCTTACCGCGCACTGGGGGCAGTTTTTCCACCAGGCCCATGGTGAATGCAACATCTGGTAAGTCCCCAGTAATGTATTTACCGGGTTCAAAGACACGACCTGGGGTAAAGCAAATTTGCCGCAATTCCACTAGCTCAGTTGCCTCAAACATTGCCCGTGATAGTCGACGTTCTAGAGCCATAATTCCTCCTAAGTCATCGGCGTTTATGCCTTCAAGTTAGCAGTAGCTATTCGTCAATTTGCCAAAGTTCTTGGGTATAGGCTTCGTCTAGAACTTTCTTGGGTCGTACGATAACGATGACTCGACCCAATAGGGGCATACCAGGGTCTGTATCAAACCAGCGTATAGCTAGCTGACCACTATCGTCACTGACCAGAAAATAGCTGCTATCATCCCAAGCTTGCTGTTGGCGATCCACAAGGATCAATACTGTCTCTGAGACCGTACTATCGGCCTGATTGGGCAGTTCATTGAAAGGCATGAGGAATGCGATCGCATCCTGCGCTGTCAACACCACCTGCCACCCTGGCACCGGCACCCAAGCCTGTTCACCCGCAGATTTCACCACACCAAACGCACCTTCTGGTTCCATCTTGGGCACAGCCTGAAAAACATCAGCTGACATCGGCCACTGCCCGACCATTGGCACCACAAAGGGCACATCAGTATCTGTCTCTATGCGAAATAGAGGTAGTCGAGGTGCAGTCTTAGCCTTGACTACCGCAAAATCAGTGAGTAGTTTCTCAATGGCTTCACGAGCCCCCGCACTGTGGGCAAACCGTAACCCCTGTGCAATCAACCGTGATCGAGCCTGCAAATCAGACGTCTGCCGAGCAAACCCCCAGTAGGAAAATGCCACCGCATCCCCTGGATGATTGGTAAAACCAGGTGGCAGGTCATGACGGTAAGAAAACTCCTTCAGGGCCTTAGCCACATCACGCACTTGCTCAGAATCTAGCCCCTGGTCATAGATAAACTGAACCGCCTGAGCTCGATCATCCTTAGATAAAATCCGCAGTTCATAGAGCGAGTCACTCCCTCGGGCAGTGAAGTGCTCTAGCACGGGTTCTGCAACAGCACCGCCAAGAATGGACTGATATACCTGCCCCGCCACCATAATTTGATTCTGCTGAATTGGCTCAAATCCAGTCCCTTCAAAAATCGCTTGGGGCGACATGCCAGACTTCTGTAAAGTCTGGCAAGCCATTGCCCAGTCAACCCAATTGCCTTGCTTACGCCGCAATTGCAGAATTAGAGCTTCCGTATCAGCAGAGGATGAATTAGGAGCAGGGGTGGTCATCGTAGTCGTTAGACGAAAAGTGTCTCTCGACTTTATCGCGGATAGCTAACCACAACACAAGAGTCACTAATTTTTTTTACGGTACATAATGGGTTTACTTTTACTCAATTAAGCTTTCACTACAGTAAAGTGTCCACCTTGTCGCTCAGTAATCGCAAAACACTCATCAAAACAGCATTATTGCCAGAGGATCCAAAGCCAGAATCTCTGCTTAGTGCGTCAAAATCGAAACACAAGTAACAAAAGACAAACATTAACATTTAGATTAGCAAGAGAAGCATCAACCAACCCATCAATCCAAAAACAAATGTAGTGAAATTATTATGGGTCTCAGAAGTCTGCTCTTTCTGAGACTTACAATCAACACATTGATATAGATCAGGGCCTATTTTCACCAAAGACGTTTTTGAACATTTTGGACAAGTATAAACAATGTCAGAAATGTCAGAAATCATCAGTACTTTCTCTTTCATAAATGCCACCTGATTGAGACAACTATTAAAATGAACAGAATTTTTCTCAGCCGTCCTGAGATAGTTCAACCAGCAAGGTATGACTCTGGCGACTTGTAACACGGACTTTCTGACCAGGATGAATAGTCATATTGCTATTGGATAAAGCTGACCACCAGGAACCATTGAGCCTAACCCGACCTCGCTTGCAGGGGGTAATCTCAGTATCCGCCGTACCAACACCTTCTAAGTAGCTGTTTGTAGGAGAAGGGTGAGATTGTCGCAACCTTTTAAACCACGTTTCTAAAAGAACCTTAATAAGAAGATTCAGTACTACGATTTCTCGATGTGACAAAGGAGTCGCATCACATCGGTATTCTTTTGTTAAGGAGAGCATAATTCGAGCCTGATCAATCGATAACAGTTGACAGCACAAAAAGGAATAACTGCTCTAGCCACTTAAATTTTCGACACGATTTAAGATCTGACAACAAACAGTCTGAACAAATACACTCTTATGCGGCTATATGAAATGTTCAGACTTCAGGAACTCATTTAGGATTAGCATGGCACATCGCCTGATTACTTAGCGATCAACTATTCCGCTTACATACTTACATACCTAAGCAGAGATCCTGAAAAGCATTCAGACGCCATCAATTGGCGAATATCTATCATGTCTTTGTTCAACATGGGTCAGTAGAACGTTTCCGGCATAATTATTTGACAAAAAAAGGAATCCTCTGAACTGGAGGCATCACAATAAAGTTAGACTTCCATCTAAGATTTTCAGCCTTAAGAAGGAAGTCACTTTATCTCGTAGAGGGAGGTGCTATAACCGAAGATAGCCATGTTGGTTCCTGAATATGCTTTCAATACCACGCTCTTATCTTGAGTTCATTGCCAACCAAAACCATCTCACAGAATTACAAAAAGAAGCTTTTGTAGAACGCTTAGCAGACATTGAGCTGTCAGACTTAGTGGTCGCTAAGATCTTAAACATATCGAGAGAAAGATACAGTTCTCGAATGACAAAGGTTTATAAGAAATTCAATATCTCTTCTGGAAATACTCCTGGAAAATCAAAGTTACTTTTCTTTAAAGTTCTGGATATGTATCAAAATGCATATCCTTCTGACAAGCAAGTCTATGAAATAGTCAACAATGCGATCGAAATTCTAGTACAGGAAATCCAGAGCAAAACCCGAGCACTCATCAATGAGAAATGTGGATTCATGCAAATTCTTGACATGAGCAAACCCATTGAAGTGGAAGACATTTTTACAGAGGTCAAGATTACCAAACAAATCTTATCCAAAAGACGTATAGAACTATCAGACTTAGTAAAAATAGTTCAACAGCGTCATCAAACTAATGACCTCAAATTCAACATCTCCAGATTATTTGAAGGTGTCAAATTTTCAGGGCTTGAGCTCGTTGAAAATTACTCGAAACTTATTCTACTTGGAAGACCAGGAGCTGGAAAAACAACCTTCTTAAAATATGTTGCTGTCTTTGCAAATAAATCAGAAATACTACCTGGTTATGTTCCAATATTTATTTCTTTAAAGGATTTTCAGAACCAAGATCACCAAATAGGCTTAAAAGAGTATATAGAGAATGAGTTAATTAGTTGTGAAGTCAACAAAGAAAGTTTTGAGCTACTTTTAAGAGAGGCAAAAATTCTATTTTTATTTGATGGACTAGACGAAGTTCGAAAAGAAAATTTTAACCGAGTCATCAGACTAATCAAGGAAATATCACAGACATATAGCAAAAATAGATTTATAATTACATGTCGCTTGGCTGCAAGTGAATATAAATTTGAAAACTTTCTGGAGGCTGAAGTTTGCGAATTCACCAAAGAGCAGATCAGTATGTTTTCAAAAAACTGGTTTGCCACAAAAAAATCTCCTCAAAAAACAGAGAAGTTCATTAACCGAATTAGCAAAGACGAAGAGATTAGTGAGCTGGCGACCAATCCTTTACTGCTAACCTTACTATGCATGGTTTTTGAGGATTCAGAGGAATTCCCCAAAAATCAGGCTGAATTATATCAAGAAGGTCTCGATGTCTTATTGAGGAAATGGGATGTTAGCAGAGCGGTAGAACGGCCTGAAACTTACAGAAAGCTGTCTAAGAACAAGAAAGAAGATTTACTTAGCAAAATAGCATATGCCACTTTTGAAAAAGATGAAGGATTATTCAAAAGAAGAACAATCGATTATCAAATTAGAGAATATATTTATAATTTACCACGCTCCATTAGTTCACCTGAAGATGTAGAGCTAGATTGCAATTCTGTATTAGATTCCATGATTGCTCAGCATGGTTTGATTACTGAGGTAGCAAAAGATATATTTTCATTCTCCCACAGAACATTTCATGAGTATTTTGTCAGTCTTAAAATCGTTAAGACATTGGATCCTGAAGAACAAAAAAAGGTCCTAGAATCACTGGCTATTCATATTACTGATTACAGATGGCAAGAGGTATTTTCGCTTGTCTCATGTATGCTCCCTAATGCAGACTACTTGATTAGACTTATAAAGCATGAAATTGACAAAATAGTTCAAGAAAACAAGAAGATAGATTCATTTCTTGATTGGCTAAATGAAAAGTCTTCTTCAGTTAAAAGCAGTAAGAGTATTGGCAATCTAAAAGCTATCAGCCAAGTCTTTTATTTTAATTTAGTGATAAGAAAGAGAACGATCAAAACACAAACAGAAAGCGAAGATTTTATTCTAGATTCAGAGTTAGTCACCACATTGAATGTTAGTATATCTATGCACAATACTCCCCTAAAAGAAGCTGATACCCTTTTAAAGTGGCACAAAGATATCTTGTCACTAATGCGTCAATGTATTGAACACAATGTAAGTGCAGAACTAAAAGAGGAGTTAATTAAATTAAAGGAAAAACTTCCTAGCAAAACTGTAGACTCTCGTGAATGGTGGGCTCACAATGGTTTAGATTGGAGCACCAGATTTAGAAATGTAATCATACAGTATCGAAATATAGGCCATGACTGGGGTTTTGTAGAAAGTGAAATAAAAGCCCTTAAGGAATACTATGATGTTAATAAATTATTATCTATCTGTCTTCATGGAGACTGTTATGTGAGTCGTGAAGTTCGTAAAGAAATTAATGCCAGCACCCTTCTACCTATTGAGAAATATGACGATGGATAGCCGGTTATTGGGTTGTGATGGCCTTTGACCTTGACCAGGCTACATAACCTAAAATCGAAAGCGCGATCGCAGATTTGGCATGCATATTCCCCATTATCAATCGCCTGTATTGTACTGGGTGATTCAGAACCCTTCATTAATGCACCCTTGAGTGATATGTATTGCCTAGCAAGGACGAACACGTGCGCGACTGACGAAAACCACTGCAAGGCTCCCCCAAACACATGCATAGAACGACCCCCATACTCATACAGGCTACAGCTAAAATATCTCGGGAAAGATTTGGTGTAGGGAGTTCTGCACAATAAACAGTTCTGTTGTCTTGGTTATGGGTCTGCATTTCGACAATATTTAACAAACGAATAGCAACAAGATCAGCTACCTGTGCTCTTCTCAAACAACATCTGGGCAGTTAGTGCCTCATCCTTATCCAGACATGAATCACCGAAGGGAGCCTAGATTGGAATGCAGTGCGGCAACTCTTGTTAAAATCAATAATATATAAAGAAATGTAAAGCAAATCATCTTTCCTTGACATTTATTGACCTCTTTAAAATTTCTCCAATGAAAGTAGCCTCTATAAGCCTTGTAAAGTAAAGATTTCAGGGATTGCAGCGATTATTTTGTAGTGGTCAAATTTATATACCCCAAGAGGGCACCACAACACTCCAAAAAAAAGCCCCTGACAAAACTGCCGGAGGCTCTATGACGTCTACTCTACTGGATTCAACGATGAAAAAACTATGCGTTGTAGCGAACGTTGCGATAGGTGAGGCTACCGATGGAAGACTTAGGAAGACACTCTTTTAGGGTTCTCATTTTAAAAGCAAAGTCTCTAAAGCAAAGCTGGATGTCAGTTTCGATGGTTGCGACAGTTGGTGCAGCAGGAGTGTAAGGTGCACCGATATCAGCGAGTTGCATAGGTAGATTCCTGACGGGCTAATGGCGAGCAAGGCAAACATGGGAGGCTTTAGAGAACGTGCTGACGATTGGGCAAGACCCAACAGAACAGTGGAGCCAGAATCACCATGGACAGTGCAAAACAGAGGCAAACTTGAAGACCTTCGATTTGAGAGGGTGTCATGGTGAGGAGCTCCACAATAGTGATAGGTGAGAACGTGTTTTGTTTGTTCTATATATAGAAACGGTCTACTCCCCGTTCATTCCGATGTAATGCTTGTGATCCTCATTCTTTTTTGGTGTGTTGTTGATCACTACACAAAGAAATCCACCATACTTGGCAGAACCTGAAAACGATGTAGGCTAAGAAATCCTGACGATAGCGCCCGGTATCGCAGGGCATCCACAAGGGAGTGCCCCTACAGGATTGGGTATTGGTAATCGGATTGAATGAATGTGGATTGGGTATGACTTATCTCAACGAGCGACTGAATGCGATTTGACTGATGCCGAAAGGCGACTTCAGGCATGTCTGAAGTAAGCTAGGGACACCAGGTGAGATAACTGTCATATACGTTTTCTAGACCGTGCTGGCCAATAATGCGCAGGAGTGATCGCAAAAGCCTAATAAAATCCCTTGACGGTAAGCTCCTGGCAAGAGATTATTAATAAACGCGAGGGGCTATAGCTCAGCTGGTAGAGCACCTGCATGGCATGCAGGGGGTCAGCGGTTCGAGCCCGCTTAGCTCCATTCAAAAAACCATGTGGGGACGTTCTATGGAACGTCCCCACATGGTTTTAATGGGAATCAAGGGCAATCAGTTCTATTTCCTTTAAATCTTCGCCGCTATCATCCTCTTCCATATCTTGCACAATGGCCTGAAGCAACGGATCAGCATAAGCGCGTTCTGAATAGATTTGGGGGTCTAGGGACATGGCTCGCCGCACATGCTCTAACGCCCACATATCTTGACCTAAGCGAGCGTGGCAACGGGCTTGGTTATAAAATGCAAAGGCCTGATCAGGCTCAATGGCTAAAGATTTATCGTAGGCTTCAATGGCGCGACTAAAATCCCCCATCTTTTGCAATGTCCATGCCATCGCCAGCCATGCTTGATAGTTGTAGGCCTGTAGTTTCAGGGATGTGGTAAAACTTTCTTCGGCGGCAGTTAGCCGATTCATCTCTAAAAGCACCAGACCTCGCAGATGCCAAAATCGCGACTTCTCTGGCTCTAAGGTCACAGACTTGTCAAGACTGGTCAGTGCATCTTCGAAATACCCCTGAGCCTTGAGTGCTGCCGCGTGATAACTCCACACACTGCCATTGTCGGGGTCAAGATGAATGGAATGGTTCAGGGCCCTTAAGGCCTCTTGGGGGTTGTGCACCTGTAAGAGCGTGCGTCCCAGCACCAACCATAGTTTGCTATCGCCATCATAGAGTTCCACAGCTTTATTAAAGCTGGCAATGGCTTGGTCAATACGATCGAGCTGTAGTAGTGCTTTGCCGCGATAGTACCAAAGCTTATAAGAATCAGGTCGTAACTGTATTGCTTGTTCGTAACTCACAATAGCTTCGCCGTATAAGGCCCTTCGATGCAGGTTTTTGCTTTTTCGATACTGGGCTTTGAAATAGAACGGAGCCTGCTTCAGGGCGTGACCGTAGCATTTTGCGGCTTCGTCTAATGCTTCCAGTTTTTCAAGAACAGAACCATAATTACACCATACGCGATGTTCCGTTGCCTTCAAAGATAGAGTGTGACGGTAGCTTTCAGCGGCTGCTTCATATTGACCAATGCTGGCTAATAAGTAACTGCGATAGTTCCAAGCCTGATAGTGATAGGGATAGCGCTGAATGATGCGATCGCAAATATTAATCTCCAGCCTGTAGCGCTCATCTTGTTCACTTGATTGGCCACTGACACTGGCGATATCAATAACTTGACTACTCATCATAAGTATCTATGTATTTATACGGCAGATGCGCGCAGGGCAGTATCACTTAGTTATACAAATCTTAAGGATAGATGCCGGAAATGATACTGGTATTGATGAAAATCACAGCCAACAAAAATCGGGATTTGAGTTGACTTGCCGCATACATTGCCTATGTATATGTCAACACAAAATCATGTGTAGATCGACACACAGGTTCAGGGTCCCCATTTTCGATAGCCATCATTACACAGCTCAATATTTAATTCCCTGAGATTTCCGGATTATTAGTGCGTAACTGCGAAAAGTATAGATTTAGCAAAGCTTGACGTAAATCTTTATAGGCAGGTTATATCTGATCTCAATTCCTTAATTATGTTTAGGCATACGGAGAAATTTTTTCTGCGCCT
Source organism: Adonisia turfae CCMR0081 (assembly GCF_011009555.1). GTDB lineage: Bacteria > Cyanobacteriota > Cyanobacteriia > Phormidesmidales > Phormidesmidaceae > Leptothoe > Leptothoe turfae. The sequence goes on from NZ_QXHD01000004.1 coordinate 5,887,484, forward strand.
AATTACGGATAGCCCGATTGAATTATCAGACCTGTGGAAAACCTTCACAGTCTGTGGAAAACTCTGTGGAAAACATGTGGAAAATTCTGGAAAAAGTTAAATTTTTGCCATTATCGTTCGCAATTTATAGTAAACAGACTAAATTATTTAGAGAGCTAGAAGTGCTCAATGCATTGGGATGACAAAATTTCAGCTGTCTTTATATTTCAACTAAAATCAATCTAACTAGCTTCTGAGTTATGTTTGAAGTTATCCACAGGTTTGGACAAGATGTGCCTCTAATGGCATCTTAACCCCCATAAATCTGCCGAAACAAACCGCGTCGATTTGATCCTCCGACTACGAGTTGACGTAGCAATATATAGTGCCATTCGTACAAAAAACTTTCCCCATGGGCCGCAATATTCCGCAAACGGCTAATTTGATCGAGGCTAGCTGCCGCTTGCTTCCCTTTTTGGCCAAAACAAGCTGTCATAGGGTGCTCCCATTGCTCAAAAAACTCCGCCAGCAACTCACGATCCCGCTGACTTAAGCCCTGTGAGTTTTTAAACGTACGATAGAGCTGTTTCTCAGGTACCTTGTTCTGCTGGGTCAAGGCATCTCGCTTTAAAGTGCGCCATTGCTCTGCAAGCAAGGAGGGCATCATGCCTAGGGTATATCTTTGGTGAGGCCCTAACGCAATACCACCAATCTCTGTCAGCCCTTCTAATCGTACAAAATCGTAAAGGTCACCAAAAAACGGCTGCATCACCTCACGCTCTACCGCAAAACTCAGACGCATCCCTGCTTCTGAATAGTCAGCGATGTCAGGATCAGCCCCCTCAGACTGCAGCATGTGGTAAGTGCGGTAGGCGGCACACAAATCTTTTTGAGAGTCTGCCTGAATACAGAACCAAACGCTGTCACCTAAAGCTTTGCGCACCTCTTGCTTAATGACGTTGGGATCTGGGGGGGGTAACGTTCTCTGTGGTCGCTCAGTTTGGAGCTGTACGATGTGGGCTTCTTTATTTGCGATCGCAGCCTGCTGTTGTTGGAGCTCGGTTTGCAACTCCTGGAAAGCCGTCTGCTTTGCCTCAGAGAGCTGAGTAAGCTTATCTTCTAAGATTTGCATTTGCTGGTTCAATGTGGCGATCTGGCTATCCTTCTCCTTAAGCAGCTCATCTTTTTCTGCCAGCAGCTCGTCTTTATAAATTAGTAAACTCGTCTTTTGCTTTAGCTCTAAAGAATTCAACCCCGCCCGCAATAAATTGAAATAATAAGTATCTGAAAGATCCACCACTTCAGGAGGCTCGCCAGGCACATATAAAACCCCACGTCGCTGGGGCAGTTGCACGATCAACAACTGCCCCTCCCAATTACGAATCTGCAGTTCTTGGGTATTTGCGTGCTCAATGGTACTCACATAGCGGCGTTTGCCATAGAAAAATTCAGCATGGGTAGCAGCGGCCACGGGTAAACTATCAATCGCCTTGGGAGGAGGAGGAAGCGGACTAGACTCATTAATCGACAGAGATTCTGCTACTTTTGGGCTCTGATCCTTGACCGGGGGAAGCTCCAGAGACCCAGGGGGACGTTTTGGAGTGACGGCTAACTGATTAGCCCTTGTTGTTGAAGGAGAATCCGTAGCTAACTCATGCTTCACTCCTGGGGTATCAGCAACTGGGGATTCACTTAAACGTTTTGACTCGTCAGACCAGGGAGGAATCGAATCTGTTGCTAAATCAGGATGGGCCAGCTTGATGCCCAACAGTTCTAATTCAACAGATTGTCGTCCCTGCCAATCATTGAGACGAATTTTGTAAGCAATATCAACCTGATGGGGCAAGGGATGATACTCAGCCCAGCGCCATGCGATCGCTTTGATGGAGGTTACTTGACCTGTCTCTGGATGGGTGTGAGCCAGCGTTAACTTAAGATGTTTACGATCCTTACCGACAATCTGTTGGTCAATTATATTGACCAGGGATGTCCAAAAAACTGGCTCATTGTTTTGAATCCCACAGGGATGGAGAAAATCAATTTGTTCGTAAAGAGCCAGAGTAATATCGGCGAAATTAGCCTTTACATCGACATTAACCAAGGGTTTTAAATACTCTGGCTGTAGATGTTGACAAGCAAAATGACTCAGTCGTGACGTCACCTGTCGTAGTTTTTTCGCCGCAAAGGTGAAGCCACCCGCAGCCCGGTGCCCACCATATTTATCCAACAGATCATCACAGGACTGAAGGGCTTCAAACACATTAAATTCAGGAATCCCTCGGGCAGAACCGCGAATCTCTTTTTTCTCTTTGTCTTCGTAGGTGCCGATAAAAACAGGCACACCATAGCGTTCTACCAAGCGGGATGCCACAATACCAATTACCCCGTGATGCCACTCGGGCTGCACAACCACCAACACACGCTCTTGTTGTAAATTGAGCTTGCCATGGGCCTGTTGTTCTTCACACCACTCTACCGCCTGGGTCTCAATCAGCTCACACATACGCTGCCGCAGCGCATTCGTCTCTTCACACTGCATCGCCCGCTGCAACGCAATACCCACATCCTCAGTCGTGAGCATATCGATAACAATCTGCGGATCGGCAATGCGGCCTACCGCATTGATCCGTGGACCTAGGCGAAAGCCAATGGCCTCAGGCTTAAGCGCTTTTTTGCCCTGATCTAACCCAGCCACTTCAATCAGCGCTTGAATGCCAGGAATACGCGACTTTGGCAATAGCTGTAACCCCCGACGTACCCAGCGACGATTCACACCCACTAAAGGCGCAAGATCGGCAATTGTGCCTAACGTAAATAGTTCTAACGACGAAGCTGTGAGATCTTGGCTACGATGAAGCGCTTGGGCCAGGCAAACCGCGAGAATGTAAGCCACACCAACACCAGCCACACCATAGTAAGGAGAACTTGTGGACAATAGTTTGGGATTAAGAATGGCCTGGGCGGGCGGCAGCTGTTCTGGCAGATCGTGATGGTCGGTGATAATGACGGTGAGACCTAGATCAACCGCATGGGCAATAGGTTCATAGGCCGCAATGCCATTATCGACAGTGAGAATTAACCTCACCCCTTCTGCATGGAAATCGTCCACAATGCGACGGTTGATACCATAGCCCTCTTGCATACGGCTCGGAATAGCATAGTGAGCATCGGCCCCCAAATGCCACAAAGCCCGTAACAGCAAAGCTGTACTGGTCATCCCATCGGCATCGTAGTCACCACAGATGGCAATTTTTTGCCCTTGTTCAATGGCGGTTGCTAACAAATCAACGCTCCGCAGCAAATCTGGAAACTCATCCAGAGGCGATGGTAGCTGCTGCGTCTCTGGATCCAGGTATAGCCATGCCTGCTCCGGAGTTTGCACGCCTCGATTAATCAAGACTTGAGCCAGCAGAGGCGATAGTTGTGTCACCGTTGCCATCCGCTGCGCCTGCTGTACCTGAGGCGGAAAAATTTGCCACCGCTGTCGAGGGATTTTAACAGCAGCAGATTCTTGCGTAGCGATTGACGTGGTGACGGGTTCGGTCAAGGAAGTGGATTGGGTACGAAAAAGAAAGTAGTCCTAGATTAAGACAAATACTAGAAATCGCAAGTTTCGGTAGGCTGGCGTCAGCCCTGTGATAGCCGCCGCCATCTATCCTTTCCTGGGCTACGGTGTATACACATCTAGAAAATAATGTCCCAAAAGATAGGCCTGGCCTTGAATTGGCCCTCATCCTAAATCCTTCTCCCTGGGGGAGAAGGACTTTGAGGCCAGGCCCCCCTTCTCCCTCAGGGAGTAAGGGGTTGGGGGATGAGGGCTCGAAATCTAGAGATAGCTCTCCGACTTATGTATACACGGTAGCTCCTCCTGGGAAGGGCTCCCTTACTTCACAGAATTTGCCCCTGAATTATGCTCCTAATATATAGTGCATTTGATCTAATGATAATCCTGATTACTATTTAACTAATTTTGCCGGGGTAGGGCGTGCTTTTTGCGTTGTCCCATAGAGACGATAGGTATTGGCCCGACGCGTTTCAACATCATCAACGGCAATGCGCTCCACATAGTTGACCTTCAATTCTTCCAGAAAAGCATCGATCAATTCTTGCAACTCTTGGAGAGTATTGCCCTGCTGAATTTCGTCTCGTAAATGCTGGCCAAAGCTCTCAACCAACTTGCCCATGAGGTCAGAACCTCTATCATCTGCCAACGCTTGCTTGAGGCTGCTGTATAGGTTTTTAGAGACCTCCGCTGAGATTTGCTGGGTGATCTGCTCAGAAACATTGGTAAACCCCGGCAAAAGCTTTAGGCCTTGATAGGCAGGAGCTTGGGAGATTGCCCCCGTCACCGTATGGCTTAAGACAGCATCAACTTCTGGCTTAATTTCCGGTAAAACCTTATGCACCACAATGTCTGTAAGCCGCTGGGCAATCGTTTGCACCTCGTCCACATCGTTGAGGTCAATGTAGTTTTCCTTACCGGCGGTGAGTTCAAAAAACCAACGGCTAATTTGCCCTGCTTTGACCATGTTTTGCGTCTGGTCAATCATGCGCAGGAAAACCACCTCAGTCAGTTCAACGGCAAACTGGCTAATTAAGATGCGATTGATGCGTCCTTGAATGGGATCGAGATGGGATAGTTCGGCCTGGTTAGACCGCACCACCACAGGTACTACCCGTAGCCAGCGCCAGAACGGGAGAAACAAGGGTACATCATAAATGCGCCACAGCATGGCATCCATCCAGGTGGTGTTTTCATGACGACGGCTTAAGAAGTACGTCCGCAGTAAAAATTCGAAGCCAAACAGGGCTGCAAAGGGGAGATCAATGATCCAAAAGCGGTCGATGGGTAAGCCATTAAAGCCAATGCCTCGCCAGTAGTTGGTTTCAATCCGGGGTCGAATTTGCGTGTCAAAAAAGTTTAGTTCCTCGGACCAGCCTCGCTCTAGATAGGACTGGCTCCAAAAGGTGCGCAATGCTTCTTTAGAGGAATTTTCCTGCCCGGTGCGATCGCGCATTTCCTTTTTAATCCGTTCCAATGTTCCAGACTTATTCGCCACGGCAAACGGATTTTCATCAATCAGATCCACACTGCTCCGGCGTAGATTCGCTAACTGACGATTGGCGGTTGGTGAATCTAGCCCTTCATTTTCTAGGGTTTCTTGTAGGGTATCGACTTCCCTGAGATAGGCTGCGGTGACTCGATGTTCTTCAATCCCTTTGAAGGTTTCGCCATACCAGTTGGTGGGGCCAGGCAAAGTTTTGAAATAGACGTCGCGGAAGCGGATGTAGCTGAGGTCAAAGAAAACGAGGAGGAGGTTGGCAGTTGCGATCGCAACCATCCCTCGCTCAAACCACAGCTGAAACGTACGACGACGGGAGGATCTCGAAAAAGTCATAGGCAGGGGGCAGCACAGCACACATACACCACATCCAAATTGAGATCTACAGGCATTCTGTAGAAAACCCTCAGTTCTGGACATGAACAAGGTCATACCCAGCCTAGCGGCCTGCCGCAGCAAGGATGTGTAACCCACGATAGACTTAAACAAGTAACGAAATATTACTTAACAAACACCTTTCCTGTAGAGGCAGTGCCTTGTGCCTGCCCTACCCCAGGGAAAACATTTCACCTTCTATATCTACCTATGACCATCGCAGCTGCACCCGCTATCGGCAATACCTGGACCTGGCGCGACTTTACCGTCTACTACGTCCGCGCAGGGGAACCGCGCACCGATCGACCACCGCTGCTGCTGGTACACGGGTTTGGTGCATCTACCGACCACTGGACCAAAAACATTGCCGAGCTACAGCAGGACTTTGAGGTGTGGGCCATCGACCTGATTGGCTTTGGACACTCGTCTAAACCATCAAGCGGCTATAGTTCAGACCTATGGCGCGATCAGCTCAGCGACTTTATCGAGCAAATTATCGGTCGCCCAGCAGTGATTGCAGGTAACTCCATCGGTGGTTATAGCTGCTTATTTACGGCAGCGACTCGGCCCCAGTGGGTAAAAGGTGCCGTATTACTCAATGGCGTGGGTTCGTTTAAGGAGCAGATGCCAACACAGGAACCCAGCCCATTTAAGCAGGCGATTGGTGAGCTAATCAAAAATATTATTCTCAGTCCGATTCCCAGCTGGTTTGTTTTTCAATTTGTTCGCAACAAGTCCTACATTCGCAAGACGCTCAAGCAGGTGTATGTGAACCAGGATGCGGTGACTGAAGAACTGATTGAGAATATTTATCGTCCGGCAACAGAACGGGATGCACCGGCAGCGTTTGCAGCGTTATTTAAAGCTCCGAGGGGTGAGCGAGTGGATGTATTGTTGTCGAAATTAGAGCGGCCTTTGTTGTTGTTGTGGGGCACAAAGGATCCTTGGATGAACTGTGAGCAGCGCAGTGAGTTATTTAGAAAATATTACAGCGACATTGAGGAACATTTTTTAGAAGCAGGCCATTGCCCCCATGATGATCGCCCTGAGTTAGTAAATCCCTTAATCAGGGATTGGATGTTCAATATCGTTATGCAAAAGCGATAATCCGTAGGATAGGTAACTACGGTTACACGCAAGCGGGGTCCGCACTACTCAAATTAGCCTCCTGGAGATTGGCGTTATCCAGGGTTACGCCCCCTAAATTGGCGTCTACCAGACTGACGTTCCAAGGAAACTTGATGATTGTATAAACAGATCAACCAAAACATCCATGAGCCTGAGTGTCCATGGGGGTTTCTTATATGGAATCGACGCTGGGCAGGGGCAAGACTCCGCTGTAGCGGCTCCGCCAACGCAACCCCACAACCACCCCTTGTGACCCCCATCACCAACATTCCTCAGCCAATCTCAGAAACCCTTTAAGCCACACTCAGTTACCCGTCACATAGCGTTCAGGTAGCCCCGGCATTCTTGTAATCAATGAAGCGAATCAAACACTTCACTGATACACAAAGGAGCTTTAACCATGAAACGTACACTTCTTTCCGCCTTAACTGTTCTCGTTGCATCCGCTGCCATTGCACCCGTCGCATCCGCCGCTGAGCCCGCTAGCTTCAATATTCAGTCTGCTCGCCTCGAAGCACTCGACGCTCGCACTAAGAATTCCGTCCATAAACTACGTCTTGAGCACCTCAACAATCAAACCAAGGCCATCGAAGATATCCAAGCCACTCGACTAGACGCCCTAGACGCCCGCACTAAAGCTATCGATAACATTCAGGAAGCCCGCTTAGACGCCCTAGACGCTCGTAGCAAAGCCGTTGAAAACATCCAAGAGACTCGCCTGGATGCTCTGGATGCTCGCACCAAGAACAGCGTTCACAAGCTACGTCTGGAGCACCTCAATAACCAGACTAAAGCCATTGAGGATATTCAAGCCGCTCGGCTAGACGCCTTGGATGCTCGTACTAAAGCTATCGACAACATCCAGGAAGCACGCCTAGATGCGCTAGATGCTCGTACGAAGTCAATCCGCTAACAGATTGCTGAGCTGTTGCGGTACCCAAGCTTGGGTACCCGGGGCCGAAAGGTTTCGGTACTCTGGCTGACAGTTTTGGGTGCCCGGTGCAGACTCCGTTAATCTGTGAAAGCTTCATTCTCAGGGCACCCTTTTCTACTCAGACTCCACACACACGCCAAGCCTCTGCCGATTGGCAGAGGCTTGCACTGGTATACGATTAGAACCTAAGGAAAATGCATTGACTAACTTAAAAGTCTTACAAGGACGACTCTCCCGCCCAGCCATAACGCTCAGACAGAAGAGAGCGATTCTATTCCAAAGCAGAAAGATCCAACGATGGCGGCAACAGTACCGTATCAATCACATGAATGATACCGTTACTCGCTTCCACGTCAGGAGTGACAACAGTGGCCCCACCTACGGTAACGCCGCTTTCGTCAGCAACAATTTCCAGTTCCTCATCGGCAACGGTTGCAACTGCTCCAGTAGTGACCTCACCAGAAGGTACCTCTCCGGAAAGAACGTGATAGGTCAAAATTTGAGCGAGGGTTGCCTGGTTTTCAGGCAGCAGCAATGTATCTAAAGTGCCCTCAGGAAGCGCCGCAAATGCTTCATCGGTAGGGGCAAATACGGTAAATGGCCCTTCACCGCTAAGAGTCTCGACTAGGTCTGCAGCTTGCACAGCTGCGACCAGTGTGTCAAAAGAACCGTTTGCAATCGCAACATCAACAATCGTATCGCCAGAAGACTCAGCAGCCACCTCTGGATCAGCCGCAATCTGTTCTTCAGCATCAGGTGTGACTTCTGCCGTTGGCTCCGATGGGCTTTGGCAGCTAGCTATGGCAGGAACCACCATCAGGGCAGCAAGCAGACTCATCAGTCTGATGAAAAAGGGAGGAGAAAAAAGTTTCATAGTGTGTCTTTTGTAAAGAGATAACAGAGTTTTAGGTAGTGCTGAACCCATTTCAGCCCAAAAGGCTAGTTCTAAACTTTAGCTACTTTGCTTGGTAGAGCCTTCCTCCTATCCTAAGGTAATAAATTTTAACAAAAATATCAGATATCTTGAGCGTCCCATCTGGTCCCACGCTTTCCACCGCTGCCGCTGATGAACTGCAAATGCTCTAAATCGGAGTGTAGCCTTAGACAGAATCGGATGAAGTCGCCCTATCAGGGAAGAATTACAGACAGCGCTCTAGAGCATGCTGGGCAGCAAGAAGTCGTCAATACGGCTGCGATTGAAATTGCCATACTGCAGCGGCTGGATAACGGAGGCTGCAAGCTTGACTTGACGCGTTGCTTTGACGGGTAACCTTGAGCGGCGATGGTGGTGGTGGTAATTCCATTGGCAACGCGCAGGTCTACAGACGATGCACATACAACTTTGTAACGAGCGTTCAACCTGGCTCAACGCCTCATGCTACAACCACAATGCGCATTAGGGCGCAGCCGCCCAGCAAAAAGCCCCAGCGCTGGCCAGGGCTAAGTTAGTACTAATTTACTGATTTTAGCAGCAGACTACATTGTATTCCAACAGTATTTATGCGTTGCGATCGCAACCATTACTTACCTACCAAGGCAACCATTTTTGCGTCGGCTTAGACTGCTCACTATCGCAGTTTCCAGGCTGCAAAACAACACCCCCTTTCCAGGTTTTGAGGGCTTCCCATACTTGGCGGGTACGTCGTTTTAGCTCTGGCAGTTTCATCATCATTGGGGATGCTCGACCCATAGGTTAACTCACTCCTAGCCGCCTGAGTTACTGAATTTAAGACCTGTTGCGGTTTTACTCGCAAACTGAATCACAATTATTGACCTCCGCTCATCCGACGCTGCTTCAGCTGACCATAGGTGTCCATCTCTGCCTGCAGCTCCAAGCTGCCCAAACGTCGAGCCGACAGTCCAGTGGACATGAGACAGGTTCAATCATCAGAACTGGCGCTGACGGCTCAAAACACTGCCTTCGACTTCGAGAAATTACTCAGTAAACTACGGGGCTTAAAAGAACTAGCGGACCAAAACTGGTGGCTCAGCAGTAGTCAGCTGGCCAATGTTTTAGACCTAGAGGCACTCCCCTCAGAGGACACATTTGAATTCCACGAATTCCGATTTAGCAAAGCAGGCAACCATGGAACTGAAACCGCCTGGAAAGTCGAAAAGCTATGACTAGTACTCCTGGCTTTAGATCAAAGGCTTGATTGCGTATGCCTCCAGTCTCCGTTACGCCCACATAGTTAACGCTGCCTGTATCGATACAGACGTTTTTGAGTATCCACCCAACAAGCAAAAGCCTCACCCACGGTTCTACAGATCCGTCGGAGAGGCAATACTCTAGATTTTTATAACCATGGCCACCAATGCTAGGGAAACCATCGTGCAATTTAACAGGTCATTTCAATTCCAGAGCGAGAAACGCCAACTTAATGCCAAATACATCCCCTTAAATCCGAGAATGTAGCCTCATCAAAACATTGTTTAACTTCCCTGTGAGATTGCCACTGAGCTTGAATTCCAGTAGCCATTAAAGAAGATGAACTACTAGTCGACTGCTCTTTCAGGTTATCAATAAAAGATCCCTTCAATTCAACACTTGGCATTTCCTTTTGGATCTCACTAACCGCATCTTTAGACGCTTCCACATGATCTTTAATATTCAGATCTGAGCTGGACCCTTGAGTTGGGTTTTCAAGTAGCCCCTGAGGAATAGCACTCGCTTGCTCAATGGCTTGTTTCACATTTTCTGGCGTTTCGGTAGAGAGCGTATCTTGTTGCATAGGGACTGCCAGTTTCTCTGAGCCATTATCCCCTTGATTGTTTTTACTAGGCGTATTGTTAGGCGTGGCCATGGTACTAATTTCTCTTATCTAGATAAAACGCGATGAAATAGCTAGGATGCAATAGGCAGGTTAAAATCTCTATTTAAAAGAGACCTCCGGCGGCCAGGCATGAAGCCATTGCAGTAGGACTAGAGCCCATCTGGCGGTTAGAGAAAAGATGACACCCCTGATTGCCGATGGCACCACCGTAACAGCCCGGATCGTTATAATTAGCCCCATGGAGCAGCTGAATTTGCACCTTTACGTATCCAGCAAATTCACCTGTAGTCTTTGATGTTGGTGGTTCACCTGGGTATTCAGGCTTGAGATTGACACATGTATATGCCTTAATGACCCTACCCGGCTTAGTAAAAGAAAGCCTTTGCACAGGCTGTACTTGAGGAGGAGAAGGAATTTGCATTGCGGTTCTTTGGTATCTAACGATGATGTTTAACAGTTTTTGTGGGGTTGCCAGCAGATAACTACTGGCAACCGAGTTACCTAATAACAGAGCCAAAACTCGATCTTAAGATTAGCTATTTCCAGAAACCTTGCAGGCCATGGTTTGCTAAAAAGAGCTGCCAAAAAAGTAAGTATTGACACTATAGTCAGATAAAGAATTAGCCAAGAGCATTCAAAGCACCACCAGCTGCGCCTTTCAGGATATCGAAAAACCCATTTGCTTCAACACCACCACCAGAAGTAGCAGCCGTAGAAACGGTATGACGAATCACAGGAGAAGCCTGCTTGGGAAGCTTGTTGAATTTAGATTGTGTATTCATGATTGTCTCCATTAATTGTGGATTTGTTACGTAACCGAACCTATACCCTGATCAATTTCGGGGTACATGTCCGGCCTGGATGGGAACCACCATTGCCATGCCTCCTGAATTGAATGAGTTTGCAAAAGTACTGTATTAAGGTCAAACGCTAAGATTTTATGACGCTTCTTTCCATGTTCTGACTTCACCCATGGTGACAGGAATAACATCACTCACGTCTATGGTGAACCGGAAGACTTTTCTAGCTGCCCGGTCATTGATCGGGTTAAAGAACACCATCTTCACATCCCAACAGTCAGAATCCATCCGGCAAAAGGGACTGCGTTCAACAGAAATGTTAGAAAGTTGATAAGAGCCGCCCCCTTCTTCAGCTTTCAGGGCATCTACAAATATCTGAGTCGCTTGAAATGCGTTCGTAGCAGCAAAATTGAGCGCACGATCTTGGGATGTGTCACCCAAGTTACGGAAATCATAGTAAATCCGGTTAAGGAAGAATTTCAAAGATTCTCTTAGTTTCTCTTCGTCTACCTCATCATCTTCATCTGCCGTACCCAATGCTTGATCAATGGCAGCTTGAATCAGTTGGTTAATGCGCCAACCGTACATGCCTCGAACGTTCTTCATCTCAATCACAGGCACTACCTGCCCAGAAAAGAGCCGTACAGAACGACCACTCAGGTTGCCAGGGATCGAAATTCGCTGAATAAATCCACTAGAATCACCATCAAGCACCTGACCCGCCAAGAAACCAATGAGAAGTTCATAGATATCTCGGGCAAATTCACCGATGGGCTCGATGGCATAGATAGGAGTCAGCTCCAAATTGAGGGTCCAAATCAGAGATCGTGCTTCGGACAAGTTACCCTCAGTCGATAGGTAGGAGACCATCTGTCTAGCATCATAGGGGTTGGGCGGTACCTCAGTCTCGCTGTCTTCAGCTCTAAAACTTGGCATTAACTGCTTAAAGGTATCTCGACGGGCCTCTGTACCAAAGTCATAGCCAAGCTCTCCAAGGGCATAAACCTTAGACAACACAGTATTACTGGGCAGAACGGAGGAAGAAGAAACACTGGTAGGACAGTCACACCCCGATGGCATTACCTGGGCTGGCAGGGCATTGGGAGCCATCCCAGTCAGGGGAATAGCAACACTAGGGGACGATTCTGCAGGCATAGTGGCCACAGAAGGCACCAGTTGAGCATCGGACTCTACTGAGGCTGATGGTCGAATGCTAGGTGATGAAACCGCATCCGTAGGCGCACTATCATTGGAGGGAACAACACTGGGCAGAATAGATTCTCCATTGGTTTGGTCTAAAGCTTGGGCTGGGGTATCTGACATAGTTTCTACTCCGTTAGAAATTAAGGCATAAGCGCCTGGAACATTGAGAATTCCTGCTAGATAGCGACGACAATCTGCGCCCGTCTCGGGGTGACATGGCCGTGCACTCTTGAGCAGGGCAGCCCTCACAGCATGGGCATTGCCGTCCTCACCCTGTTGCCTTTGCAGGCTAAGGAGAAGGGCCACAATGCCCGCTACGATGGGGGCAGCAAAACTGGTGCCGCTCAGGGATGCAACCCTGGCCCCTGGCATGGCACCAACGATGTCTTGGCCAGGGGCCAGAATGCCTTGGGTTTGATAGGCTTTTCCCCAGTTACTAGAATCAAGAGGTAATCCTTGGGGATCCATGGCACCGACAGCAAGCACTGCTGGCAACGCAGCAGGTACATGCAAACAGTCACAACCGTTGTTGCCAGCGGCAGCGACAATAAGAACACCGTTGTCGTTACAGTTGCGAATGGCATTTGCCAAAATAGGGTCTGCTCCTCCGGAGTTAGCGAGTTCGCCACCGCTGATGTTGATGATGTGGGCTCCGTGCTCAACGGCCTGGTTAATAGCCCTAGCAAGGTCCATTTGAGAGAGCCGACGCTGGCGGTTATCAGAGAATATGGGTAGTATTAGGCCCCGGCAGTTGGGGGCAATGCCTTGAATAGGACTGTTGTGCTGTCCAAAAAGAATACTGGTAATGTGGGTGCCGTGACCGGACATGGCACCACTGCTGGCAGATTCGGTGACCAGGGTGGGAAGTCGGGTAAGGTTCGCGCCCTCAAAGCATGGATGTGTCTGGTCTACAGGGCCATCAAGAACGGCAATACAAATACTGGGATCACCAAGGGTTTGGTTCCAGAGGGAAGCGAGACCGGGTAGATTCAAGGTGTTAGTAAGGGGTGTGGTCGAGGAAACTTGAGCAGTGGGCAGCACCATAGGAAAATCTGTTGCGAATGGGCTGAAACGATAAAAAAGAAGAAAAGATCAATACGGCTCGGTTCACCAGGTGACGAATCAACAGGAATTTAAGGAGAGTTGTAAACACGTGAGACTAAGCGTGTGTAAACTATTAAACTGAACCGCATTGACCGTAAGAGGATCTGTTGCTTGGAATACAGAGGGGTTTCACTTTGTATCCCGCCTCATCTTTAAGACAATCTTTGGAGAGATTTCTGATTTTTTTGAGTTGAGGATACGTGAAGAATGCAGATTAAATAGACTGTTCTGGATATATAAAAATCTGACCGGACTTTCCACCAAACAGCTTCTCCTCAATTCCTTTTGAGAAGTCGATTTTTATTGTCTTCTCTGGAATAATATTTTGATAAGCAGATTTGACTTTCTTAATTAGTTGACTGTGGAATCCTGGAAAACCAGAATCAACCTTATCATTCTTGCCAGGATCCCATATATAAGGATTAAGTCCATCACAGTTAAAGACATAGCCACCATCTTCGACAACAATGCTATTTTTTTTAATTGTCATGCCAGCAGAGGGAATCAACTGAACTTTAATACCATGATTACTATTTTTTACAGCTTTTTTGAGTCGTTCTGCAAGATGATCTAAGCAAATTTCAACTCCAACTTTAATGGGAATACTATGAAGCTGAAAAATAGAGTTACCATCGTATCCCTTACTATTTAGCTCCGACTCTAAACTGCTAGATTTCATTGCCTGTAGATGTTCGTAAGGATTCTTTTTCCACTCCACAAAATCTATGTCTGATTTAAATTCTTTCTGAACTAAATGTGCTGACTTATAAGCCTTTGATGGATCATCAAAGCTTCCTTCCTGAATTAAGGAACAATTATAAACATAGGTGGTATTCTTTTCGGCTTTCCACCCATAAACTGCAGTCCCAAAGATAACCACCCAATTCTCTAAATGGTTATTTAACATGCTCGATTGCAGCATTTTAACCAGATATTCCGGGTATGTTTGGTTAGTATTCCCTACTTTTAGAGTGATTTTATCTATTGGGTAGTATCCCTTTTGTCCTCGCCAGAAGAACTCTGGAATCATCAAAATTTTTGTTGTATTCTTATCTTTTACTTTTGGATCAGATTTAATTTGGGCGATTACTCTATCTAAATGCGTCAGTCTTCCATTGATGTCATCTAAATAGTTATCCAAGGCTGGGTATTTCTTAAATTGATGATCAAGGTTGACACAGTACGAAATAAATTGGACTTGAGACATGGTATTTCTCCTAAAGTAATTTATCAGAAAAGAGCTTTATACTCTATGAACTTGCTAGAGCGTCTGCAGATACAGTCGGTAGTCAATGCCGTCGTGGAGCACCTCCAGGCTTGCCAGGTTGCTATCTGGAGGCATCCCTTCTAGGGTGAAAATATTGTAGGTATCGCTGTCACCATAGTCGTCTTCGGGGCTATGCCAGCTACCTTCGTAAATCTCATGGTTGCTGCCGAGTTTAGCTGCATAGAGATGATAGGTAGTGCCGCCACTATTGAGGATGGACCAACGATGCCAATCGGTATCAGGAGGGAATCCAGGGATTTGGAGTTGAAATCTTTTGCCAGAACAGGGCATATAAGCCATGGCAGCCACGTTCCATTCAAATTGGTATAGCTGGGTGGGGTGACCAAACTGACGCAGGTAAAGGCGATAATTGTCTTCACCATAGGTGACGGAAAAACTTCTGGTGTCAGCGTCTTGGGGAATATCCTGGATCGTCAGTTGAGGGACTGACTTATGACCATATTGCAAGGCTTGACCAGTCCAACCAAATTGGTAGAGGGTGTCAGGGCTATTGTCTTTGAAGGTGTAAAGACGGTAGTCAACACCATCGTGGAGCATAGCCCAGCGCTGCCAGTCGGTATCAGCAGGCGCATTGCTGATGGGTAGGGTCAGGCCTTTGGGTGGGCCGAATTTGTAGGTATTGGTGCCTGCAATGTGAATGGCTTGATGGACAGAGATCATGGGCTGTGATCTTGGTTTTAGGGTTAGGAGAGATGCTTGGTGTAGAAGAGGTGGGCTAAAGCCGCGTAGATTATGGACAAGGTGCACTGGAGGACGGCTACATCACTTTCTCCCACATTTGATAAAGTAAAGGGAGTTCTTTCGGTACATTGCTAGTAGCTTTTCGGGGATCCATAATATCCGGCCACCCGTCTGGTAATCCTACAAATTCGACAATCGACCATCCGCTTACACTACTTTGTCGGCCTTCTTTACCATTACCTGAACCAAAGGTGTATTCAAATATATATTCTTCCGCTATCTTCCTAATATTCTTATCATTGTTATTTTTAAATTTTGACGAATTAAACAGTCCTTTCAAGTGCTCTTGTGTCTCAATGATGTCTGTCGTATTCCAGTTGAAGCACAGCAACTGATCGAGGATTACATCATTTTGCAACCATTTATAGTATTCTTTAAGTTTTTCCTGTTTATTGTTTTTTGGTATTAGGTTCTCCAAGTTCTTCGGTTTTACTATTAGGTTTTGCCAATTAATCGATTTGTACCAGTCATTGCTGCCCTCTAACTCTGTTTTGTCTATTGCCTTAATTACATTTTCGATAATGGACTTAATTTTCTCTTTCCATTGTTCCTGAGCTATACTTCTGACTTCTGAGGCTTTTATCTCCTGTGGAAATTCTTTATAGCCTGTAATGGCTTTGATTGCAGCTTTAGTTACAACTATTCCATCATGTGTATGCGTCGTCTCTGGGTATAAGGTAGCTATCTTTTCGTATTTTTTTACTTCTGATTTTTCTGCTAACCACCGATAAGCTGCTGGTCCAATGATGTACAAGGACTCTTTTCCTTTTTTATTAACGAGTCCCACCACCACTGAATCACTTTTTTCTCTTAAATTTCTCTTGCCATCGTTAAAATTTTTCAGTTCTATGTCATTGACAACAATTTTAGGCGTCCCACTCCTTAGACTTGCATCTATAAATAAATTGACTTTTTTACATTCAGTCTTTTCAATAATTTTTATTTTTTTGAGAAGATCATTGAGATCTTTTTGTCCTTGGCCACTAAGCAGTTTCTCGAAAAAGTCCTTATCTTTTTCTTGCTTTTTGCCCTCTGACTCTTTTTTTTCGATTTCTACCTTAACAAAGATATCTTTGTTTATGGTATTACTAGTTACTTTTTTGACTTCTCCAATCAGAAGTTGTTCATAGTAACCGCTTTGTAGAATTGTATGAACATTTCTTCCCCATGCGTTCGGTTTCTCTAGTGTTGAATATTTACTGACCCAGATTACTTCCGTTGCTCCTTGCTCATACGCTCTTTGCACTGCCCACGCCCCAGTTGGTGTGCCGCCATAGACTAATACTTTAAATTCTTTATTGTTCTCGTCCTTGTGCTGAGTCTTATGGAGAGAGATGTGTTTATAGGGAGCTTTTGTAAAAATCGACTTATTTGATAGAAGGTAATCGTCCGCTTTCCAGAATATATTATATTTTGAACCTCTAAAAGAGGCCATTTTACTTTCGGCGTCATCTGCCCAAATAGTTTTTTGCTTCTTATCTGCAGGAATTCCAGTAGCTACAAGGACTTTATCTGCCTTGATACAGCCATTCTCAACCTTAATCTTGTATGCTGACTCATCTATGATGATTTTTCCTACAATCGCCTTTCGATGGCATACCTCATATCCTAATTCTTTTAACTCTTTGATTACCTCTACATGTAGATGTTTCTGCATAGCAGCGTATTGAGCCACTGAAAGGTAGTCGTCTGATCCTTTAGTTAACTGCGCAGTTTTCATGTTCAATAACATTCCTTTGCACATCCACGAATCCCACCAATTGAGCGTATAGTTCAGACTAAGAGATTGGCCCATCATAAAGTCTATCTGAGGATCAATATTGTCTGAAAAGCGAGTCCATAGGTCATCCTCTCCCAAGATGAGAATCTTCTTCTTATCATCTTTTCCAGGTTTTACAAGCAATTTTTTATCTCCTTTATAGGCAGCATACAAAAAATTGAGTGCAGTACTGCCATTGCCGATAATTATCCAAGCGTAATGTTCCATGGTCTTTATTGATGGTGTTAATAAACTGTTTGACTGTGTATGATGAGCTTTGAGGAAATTTTCACCCCTATTAGCTCATGCTTAAGACAATCTCAGTACTTAATTTCTGATTTTCTAGAGTTGGAAATCATCAGTTGATTGTTGATTTTATCAAGTTAGATTTACTCCTCTATCGACAAAACAGCCAGGTCATGCCCTCAACATCCAGTAATCTATGTCCAGCCCCACCATAATCTCAACCAACACTTCACCGGGAAGTATCTCATCTCCAAAAGGTATTGCTCTGATCAAAGATTTTGAAAACTACGCTGATCAACTCCCAAACGGTTGCACCAAAGATTACGTCGACATCTCATAGACCGACATGCTGCCCCATATGCCTTTTAACTATCTTGTCGCTGAGTAGCTTGCAAACGTTGATCGTTAGACAACACCGTGTCGTAAACAACAAGCTGATCATCCACAGAGCTGTCAGGCTCACTTGGCAACAAAATAAGTGCCGTAATTAATGTAGCACTCCCCAACAGGAGAGGCCAATACATTAGCTTAGGATGAATATTATCCCCTGACTCAATCCAGCTTAAAATAGGATTCTTCTCAGTGTTAGGCAAAGAGATAAGATAGGCATTGGCCGACACTGCTAATAACGCCCCGTACATCAGTGGATAAAAATATTCGATATAAACGATATTCGCACCTGAAAACTGTTCACGGATTTGTACTTGGGAAAGTAACACCACAAAAAATAGGCTGGAACATACGCCAATAACCCCACTCGGATTCACCCCAAATAAGGATGAGCGTTCTGGATTTTTAGAAACCATTAGCAACATTGAAAATGTCAGACAAGCAATCAGGCTTAAGGGCAAAATATAAATCACAAAAGAATTCAAGAATCGGCGTTTTATGACAATATTAAAATAGAGTTCCGGATGAGAGCCTGTAATAATTGAATCACTCAATCCAAAGTTAGAGTTATAGCTTTTTGTTTGATAATCAAAGAATGTTTCTAATAATTTCCATTGCCCTAAAACAATATCTTCGTCATAACCAAAATCATCATCTATGCCAGTAGCAGCATAGGAGGAAAGATCAGGTATAAGGACAGTTTCTTGCTCAAAGTCATTACTCCAGATGCGAATCCATACTGTTTTATGATCAAAAGGGTATTTAGTATATTTAAACTTTTGTTTTAGGGTAGCTTCAAAATACCAACCAAGCACGACCTGGCTGCCCTTATCTCGTATATAAGATAGTTTTGGTTCAATATTATTGCCACTTTCCACAGTTTCAGGCAATACAAAGCCGACACGGATATTCTGAGTAGGAGTGCCTTCAAATTCTGAGCGATCATAGGTTTGCCAAATGTATCCAGAAAAGTTTACCTCACTAGAACTATTAAATTTAAGCGACTGAATAAAGACCCCAGTTGGTATTCTTCTATTGGGCAAATCAGAAAAATTTTCTGATAAAAATTTGTCAACTTCTGCTTTGTTTGTTAATTGTTGAGTATTGGGTTCATAGCGCTTTGTGGTATAAAACCACATAAGGCCAATAAGCCCTAAAAACATACCTGAAACCGCATTAGATATCCTCCACCATTTCTTCTTGTTTAGGTGGTTGGCTTCGGCTAAATTTATATCATACGGATGTTGAGTCATGGAAAACTATCCTTTAATTGTAAACTTCGATTGGGTGCTCCAGGGGTTAATTCCCCTGATAAGACTCCAATGAGGCCCCTTAAATAGGCTATTGAGTCCAGCATTTCCCCCCTCCCTTAGGACAAAATCAGGCTTAGATACCTGATTTTTTTGATATACTTGAGCTGTCTTTACGCCAATTAAAAAGAGCAACGCTCATCTCTCTCCAATGTCTTAAGAGGTCAATTAGGATAGGCCTCAGTGGAGGCTGATGGCTATGCCCTCGTGACGAAGTCGATATATCGTGTATTTAAGACTTAAAAAGGCGGTAGAGGTGGCAGTGGAAATGCATGTTGTGTCTCATCAATGCGCTCAAGTTGCAGCATGGCTTCTTCCCTGATCTCTAGATCAGGATCTTCTTGACTAATGTCTTCTAAAATTTTCTGCACCTGCTCCACACTTTCGGGTTGGCGAGTACTATTGTTGATCGCCAGATCTCCTAAATCACGGATGGATTCCATCCTCGCTGCTGGGCTCTCATCATTGATCTGGATCAACCGTTTATAAGTTTCTATAAGCTCCCTAGTTATAGCGCGATCATTGATGGCACTATCCATTGCAGCCAAGTCATCGATAGATTCATTTATTTCTTCTGTTATGTCCTCTTTTTTTTCTCTTAGTCTCACTAGTTCCTCTTGATAAGTGCGTTCAGCCTGACTCGAAAAGGATTGATGGATAAATTTAGGAATGGTAGGAAAGAATAGACTGAATAGCATGGCACTGGAAACGACGCGCCAGCGATTTTTACCACTAGGCGTACCAATGGTGTAAAAAGTGAAAATAAACCCTGAAATAGCTCCTAAAATCAAGCTAACCAGCAAATAAAGCAAAAAATCGACGCTGAAAACTCCTGGTTTATCGAAAAGGACCGGTAACCAATGATTCTTTGTTGACTCCACCTGGACTTCAGTGAGTTCTGAATCTGCTAGATAAATTCCTCTCAATTCCAGCAAAACACCACCAACTCCACCAATTGAGCCAGGTATGATCACATACTTTAGAATTTCATAAAACTCTTCCCTCTCTTCCATCTGTTGATTCACTTTAGAAGATTCATCCAGATTAGGGCTTAAATTGCGACTCTGATCGTCAATATCGTCTCGTCGTCTCATGGGCATTGCTATATCTCCTCCCTGTGGGGGTTGTTATCGTTTGCAGCCACATCGACGTTTTTCTGACAAGACTCCATGGCCTGTTGCAAGTATTGTCGGCTTGGTTCGTATGTAATTCGATTAAGGGCAGCCTGATAGACAGGCATCGCCTCTGCTGGTCGTTCTAATATTTCCAGCATTTTGGCGAGCTTGAGGCGCACCGATAGCCCCTGAGGTAGATTGGGTTGTCGGGCTAGCACCCAGCGGAAATCTAAAATGGCCTCTTCCCAATGGCCCATTTCATAGCGGAGTTCGGCCAGGGCTAAGCGTTTTTTCCAACCAGATGGATGGCGCTGAACATATTGGGTGAGGGTCTTTAGTTTCTGAGCCTGTCGGATAGGTTTTTTAGGAAGCAACAACCTGACAGTAAGTAAAACACCATCAGCGCGTTTCACTTGTACGATCCAGGGCACTGGGAAATCAGACATGTGGCAAGAATGGTATGGTCAATTGTTTCGTGGGAGGATGGAATAGATTGGGGAATGAGAGAACGCCAATCAGGATCAGTATTGGTGGCGACAGGGACTGTAGTCAGGCAACTGTGTCCGGCTAAATATTGCTGTACCTGGGGCCGAAGGGTATCTCGGGCAATTTGTAACCGTTTATAAACAGTGGCCAGAGATATCTGCTGCTGTTGGGCAATGGCAGTACAGCTAAGGCCTTGATAGTAATGCAGTAAGAGGGGTGCACGCAGTTGAGGCGTCAGACCTTTAATCAGCTTGAGCAGATAGTTGCAAATCTCACGTCGGAGTAGGACACCTTCAGGTGACTCTAGACTGCTAACCACAGGCAAAGCATTAATATCCGATGCAGAGTTTTCTATATTCCCTAAGGGAATAGCCTGGCACTGTCGTTTTACTTGCTGATTAACGCAAAGGTTATGGGTTAGCTTGGTCAACCAGGCCTTAGGGTTTTCTAAACAAGCTGCATAGCGAGGAATTTGCTCCCAGGCACGATACATAGCCAGGCTGAGGATATCTTCGGCATCGCTATAGTTCCCCCCTGTCCAATGGAGACAACGGGATGACAAATAAGATTGGTATATAAGCCATAGATCCCAAAATGCGGCCAGATTTCCTGCTTGAATGCTTGTGAGGAGTTGTTGTTCAGATAGATTAGAGGTTGGAGGCAGTGCCAGTTTAGACATTTGAGTGTATTGACCGGGAAGATTTGACAGCAAATTATGCCTTTGCCAAGAGACAATGTCTCGGCAAAGATGGTTGGACATTCTCTTGGCAGTCACAGCTCTGTTACAGGCCAATCAAAATGTGGCCATAAATCGAAAAAGTCCAAAAAAACGCGTAAGGAATGTCTTTTAGAAAGCAATCACTATGTCCTGCCATACATTCATGGCAGAAATTGCTCATCCTTAGATTAAGAGGGAGCTATGCTTCAACGCATTGTAGATAAGCCTGGCAATATTGACTTAGATGTCACCTACTTTTCTCAAATAGATAACCAATTCAACCCCCATGGCAGCTGTAATGTAACCAGCATTGCCATGTGTCTCTGGTCTTTGGGTATCCGAGGGAATGGCAGCCAACCCCAATTAGAAGATCAGCTTTACCAAGCCTGTGAATATAAAGGTCTGGATCGCCATAGTGCTCAGGATCTCAAAAAATTAGTTGAACTGTTTCCAGACTGTCACGACGATTTCACGGAACACGGAACATTAGATGATATTCGTATGGCCATTAGCGCTGGAAAACCTTGTATCGTTCATGGTTATTTCACGCGGTCAGGGCATATCATTGTCATTCGAGGATTTGATAAAACGGGATTTATCGTCAATGATCCCTACGGCGAATACTTTGCCAAAGGTTATGACACATGTGTTTCAGGAAAAAGATTACACTACTCCACTGACCTAATCGCAAGAGTTTGCTCTCCCGAATCAGTGAACAATCCTAAACATATTTGGTTACACCGAATTTGGCGTAACCAGTAGTTCCTTGAGATAAAAGAGGTCAATAATGCGACATCCATTTGCACTCAAGAGTAACAACGTTTCCCGATTTCATATGTAACGGTGCTGCATCCATCAAGGAAGTAACCTATTTCCAGGATTATCTTTCTCACCCCGTCTTTAGAGGTCATCAAAAACCGCCTGCTAATTTTTGACTACCCATTGTCCACAGCCTCTCTATCCTTCAATGAAAAAAGGCTGATCCAGAATAACGTATGCATTCAATCAACCTTGGCCGTTACTCACTCGACACCTCTTTCTTGGTCGTTGGCACCAAAAGCTAATTATATTTTGAGAAATAGCCATCTCAAGAAGCCCTCTGCAATATTGGTAGATTTGAGTTTGATTGCACACGACATGTTCTGCACTACGAGCATAACGTTTTTTTTTTTTCACTTGTCAAGCCTTTTTGCATTACGTTTTGTATTTTATTCTAGAGGTAAATAATCGGTTTTAAGGAATACTTTTTAAATACTTGAAATGCTTTATTTGGAAGGTTTACAGCATTTAAAGCGCGGTCTTTAGAGAGGCATTTAGCAGAGATTTTCACGAATCATGTGCATATCTGCAAACACATATCCATATGAAGTTTGCCAGCCGTCACGATGAGCTTCATGGGATACATTGTCTCCATAGGTAGGTCCGAATGAATGCGTTAAAGCAGCGCGATCGCAAATCAGCCTTACTGCCGCTGGCGCATCCAATCACGTTCTTATCCCCGTTAAAGGCGTCAACTCCCTGGTGGAAACCCTCGCTTTCCTTGATGAACAAGCCGACAGTGTAGCCGGTGGTAGCGGTGGCGTGATGGTGGAATGCTCCAGGCGTTGCAGCGTGAGGTCTAGTTGTCGGGCCTGGGCTTCTAGGCGAGTGCGATCTCGTGGGCGGTCGGCGATCAGCTGGCCAACGGAGATGCGATCGCCGACGGTGACTTTGAGGTCGTCGGTGATGGTGACGGAAACGTTAATGGTGAGGCAGCGGGGGCTTCGTTAGATTGGATGGTGGGTTGTTCTGGGGAAGAGGTGGGAGTGGTGAAGCTGGGCTGTTGGGCGATGGCTACGCCAGCTACAGAGATCGTTGCGATCACATACGGGATTAAAGCTCGCACAAACTATGAGCATAAGCATCGTCCGAAGAATGCCCAACAGCCATGTCAACGACTTTAAATAGCGTCGTTGGCCTACCCAAAAGTACATAGCCAATAGTGCTCGTACAAACCAACCAATCAGATTTAGCGAGCTGGTTGTCCAAAAACCAAAACCCAATAATGACCATATGTCGTTCCAGGAGCATTGATGTAATAGCCGACCCCCGCTTCAGAAAAGTTAGGGTTCAAAATATTCTCTCGGTGACCACGACTATTCATCCACTGCTCAAACGTATCTTCTGCTGAGGAATAGCCTGCCGCTACATTCTCACCAAGGTATCTATAAGAATAATTTTCTCGTTGCACACGTTCGCTCATCGACGAACCATCCGAGCCAGTATGCGTAGGTCGATTATTATGCGCCACGATATCGTCAACATGCGCCTGCGCAGCCCTTTGCAGAGAACTCGAAAACGCCAACGGTGCGAGACCTCGTTCACGCCGAGCGTCATTCATCAGTCTCAGTAATTTAGATTGTTTCTCATTAAGACGTGAGACGCTATCCTTGGAAGGAGCAGTGGTTTGAGGTACTTCGCCACCCACGACAGGTTCCACTGATTGAGCCTTTACTGAGGCAGATAGGAGTAATCCTATTGTTAACAATGCGACCATTGCAGGCTGGAGCATCTTGTCTTACCTCAAAGATTCATAACAAGCACGCAATATATCAACGCACTTTGGGAAAATTTTAGTGTTCAGCACTACGGCAAATTGTCTCTTTAACTGGGTTCTTGAACTGTCACACTCAATTACAAGTTAGCCATCGGTTCTTGGAGCTTCGATAGCTTTATAGAATAAGGACTTTAATTGTTTATTCAACTACAGGGTAAGGTCAAAGCACTATGCCAATCTCAGATTAGACCACCCAAAATCGGAACGTAGATGCTCAACACAGTTCTAAATGGATTGTGCATTGCTTCAGGAAGGTGACTCAGACATACCTGGTCCGGTCATCGGCCCACACGCCGGTTATATCAGTGTCGATGTCTGGCAGCTAGCTACCCAGGACGGCTGGCGCTAACGGTAACGGTTGGACGGTGCCGAGGAGTCAGGAAGTTGAGATCACAGCGTGAGGATAACTTCCCGTTATCTTATAGTTTGAGCCCACTTGATAAGGTCAGACATGATAGAAAGTGCCATCGGAGGTATTGCTGTTCCACTTTTCGAGCAACTCTGGAAAGCCGGCGTTCATTTAGTCGGGCAGATCCACGAAGCGCGTCAAGACGTCAGGGACATAGAGCAAGTCCTAAAAGCTTCACAGAATTATCACCTAAAGTACGAAAATCGCCACGGACAGGTCAAAGTCATGCCTGGACTGATGAAAGAGCCTGTACCCCTAGCCTCAATTTACACCGCAGTTAAATTTCTCGACGAAGATAGCATTTGTCAATTTGCCAGCCCAGACGATTTAGAACAGCTCTACCGAGACCAGGGTAAGCGAAACTTTCAGACTACTGAAAAACGGCATGATGGCATCACCATTGCCAAAGAAAAACAATATCTGATGGTGCTAGGCGGCCCAGGTGTTGGCAAAAGTACATTTTTGAGAAAACTCGGCTTAGAAGCTCTCAAAGGACAACAAGGGCAACTTCAAAGAGAACAGATTCCAGTCTTTATAGAACTAAAAACCTTTAGACGCAAAACAATTGACCTAGCAGCCGTTATCGCTAAAGAATTCAAAATCTGCGGTTTCCCTAATGCTAGGGATTTTACAAAACTATCCCTCGATCAAGGAAAGCTGTTGATTCTACTCGATGGACTAGATGAAGTCCCCACTGAAAATGTAAATCAGATTATTGATAACATTGAATCCTTTGCGATCCAACATGATAAAAATACCTTTATTGCCTCCTGCCGTACCGCAGCCTATCGTAGTAGCTTCCAACAGTTTACCGATGTCACCATTGCCGACTTTGATGACGAACAAATTGAACAATTCACTCAACGCTGGTTTAACTCTGAGCTAGACCAACAAACTGATACAGCCAACAAATACTGGAAACTGCTACAGCAGTCTAACAACAACGCAGTTAAAGAACTCGCCCACACACCTCTACTGCTAACATTCCTGTGCCTAGTTTATGAACGAGAACAAACACTACCCAACCGGCGCAGCACTCTCTATGGAAGGGCATTAAGTATTTTACTGAGTGAGTGGTCTGCCCAAAAAAGGTTGGAGCAATCTCCTATCTACGAAGATTTCCATCCAGAGTTAGAAAAAGAACTTCTGAGTGATATCGCCTACAACAGCATTACAGAAGACCGTTTGTTCTTTTCAAAGTCGGATATTACCAACCGGATCAGCACATTCTTAGCAGACACCCTTGATGCTCCAGCACATTTAAACGGAGCAGCAGTTTTGCAAGCCATTGAAGTACAGCAAGGAATTATTGTAGAGCGAGCTACCGACACTTATTCATTTTCCCATCTTACATTACAAGAATATCTCACAGCACTCTACATTTTTAATCATCAACTAACATCAGAATTAGTCAGTCAGCATCTAAGCGATCAACGCTGGAGAGAAGTCTTTTTGCTAGTTGTTGGACTGATGGGACGACGAGGGCATGAGCTGCTACACACCATATATCAACAAACCAAAACAGATATTAATGCTCAGCCTAAAATACGGTCTTTAGTCCAGTGGGCAGAGCAAGCTACACAAGGTCCTCCTTCTGAGTATAAGAAATTCGCAAAGATTGCCACCGCTATCGCCACCGCTAGCACCATAGCTAGCATAAGAACCCCAAGCAGAGCTATCGTAAGAATTATCAAAAGAGCCAGAATCATCGCCAGCGACAGAGTCATAGGCAGGACCATCGCTATCGCTAGCGCTATCAAGAGAGCTGTTGATAGTGCTATCGACAGAGACAGCGCTAATGCTATAAACAGCCTTAGCGCCAGCGTTAGCGCTATTTACTTGAATGACGACAAACTCTTTAATACATCAGAATTCCAAGAGTTACCCAACCAGTTATTAATCCTAAGAGAAAACATGTATCAACTGTCAAAATCATCTGACGAATGGCCCCACCATGCCGATAAACTTGAATCAACTTTTCTCAAGGCATTAGGATTGACAGCTGAGGATGTCTCGTTATCAACAGATGACTGGAAGCGCTTGGACGATTACCTGTATGCCAACGAACTCCTACTCAGCTGTAAGCAATCATCCATTAGCATCTCACGCAAAGCCTGGGAAACCCTCGAAGAGCGTCTGCTGACAGTTTAAACGGACTTCACTGCCCCAACCGCTTCCGCGCACCACGCACCTGCCCTAACGACTTCATCGTCATCCCAGCCACCAGGGCCGTACCACCAAATATATATAGACTTTTATTACGCGTACCCATCCCAATAAACCGTACGATGCCAAACGCCATCAAACAGGCCACCACAATCGGCATCACCACCACATATTGCATATGCTGCGGCCTTACTGACCGATTTAGCCCCAGCCGCTCATTGCGTACCACCTTCCGCGCCAGCATCGGATTACACCCTGCCAACGGTTGCAACGCCGCCAATCGCGACTTACTCAGCTGCAACCCCATTCGCCTGGAATTCCGCAGCTGCCTCAGCATAGGGTTCTCTAAAATGCGCCCTGTACTCCTCTAGTTGTAGTTAAGCTCAGAATGCTCAACCCCAAAAGCCGTATCAAACCGGCAGCTCAAAGTTGCACTTTTCAACGCCATGCAGAGGGCTAGGGCATCGCGGTTACCTCTAGAAGCCTGCCATTGCCAGTAGGCGGCCACGGCATCTAACGACATGGCACGAAGCTGAATGCGGCCACGGGTGTGACAACTGGGGGCCAGTTCTATCTGAGAATTATTATCCGCATACCTTTGACCTAACAACGATTTAACGGCCTTTAAGGATAAAAAGTCTGAGGCGTTTTGTGGCCCAAAACCAACGGCTCCCGACGATTGGTTCAGGGACATGCAATAGCTGCCATCTGGCAACATAAAACCGTCTACGATTAGAGTCCCGACTTGGGTCCCGATTTGGATGGTGGCACGGGTGGCGATACTAGATTCACTCATTAGCTGACTCCGGTGGTTTGCAAGCGCGGGAATTGTGCGTCTGTCCTCGGCTTGATTGGAAGCCAGCTCAATAGCAACACCTACGATGACGCTCCTATACTAGGTCACTACTCCTTACGCAGGGGTTGAATAACGACTCTCGTAATAAATCAACGCTCAATACAACATCCTACGGAGTAACCGATGTTAGCAGTTGCACTCGCTCTATGGGGACCCCAGCGTCTCAGTTAGCTCGATTATGGTCTTGCAAAAAAGAAGATCCCCAGGGTCGGAGAGAGAACCGCTAGGGACCGATGAAATAGGTTGTAGATGTTAGGTGAAACGAATGTAGTTAGTTGTTGGCTACGTTGCTGGTGTAAGCGTCACCGCCAAAGGGATATACACGCTCGTTGAAATCAGTCTCACGACCGGTGACTAACTTGGCAATCTCCTCAAAACCATCGGAGTTCCAGTTGCGTTCATGGATGGGCTTGGATTGCTCTCCGAAGAAGTAGGCTTGGGTACCAATGATGGAGGCTGCCAACCAACCCACAATAATGACGGCTAATAAGATACCAAACATAGTTGCGTTTCCTTGTGTTGAAGTGTGGTGTGACGTGAATAGACGTTGATGAACTAGCTAACGGAAAGTGCAGTCAGCATCAGTGCGCTGATGAGGAGCGTAGCCAGACCACCCTGGAACAAATAACGACGCTGTTGCTCAGGTGCAGGGTAGGAAGCGAAATACATTTCGGGCTCTGTGGCGTAGTTATTGAGCTGCCCGGTTTCGTTAGTAGTGGTGTACATGTTCTGAAGCCTTTTTCTTATGTGTGCGTTCTTATGTAAACCAATGTAACGAAAAATATAACGAATTGCAAATAAACTTGACAGAAAAAGATCTATGCTATCTATAAGCCAAAGCTATGGGTCGGCGCATCGGTGCTTACCCTACGATTGAAGTGCCTGATTCTAAACGGATAGCCTTGCCGCTCGTAGTGGCATCAACCACAGAATCCCATAGAGTTATCTCACTGATCGGCAAGGATAACAGAGACAAATAACAACGTTACCGTTTGTATCAACTGATATTTCTTCTTACTGGCACTAGAGAGCCCTGTTGATAGTCGGTTTTCCTGATATACAACAACTCTGAGAAGTCTTGTTTACCTTAGAAGAGTTCCTTGGTCGATTGTTCTGGGTGCTGTTGTGTTTTAAAGCTGTGATCGCAGACACAAGCCGAGCAAACTTGATAGTTGTGTGAGGAGACGATGGAATTGCCCGGTAACGGATCCGATGTGACTCTTTCCGACCTAGAGTGGACTCATAGAAGAACGATTTATTGAATACCACTCTATATCTAAACTGAAGCCTCCATGAACCTAGCGTCCGTGGGGGCTTCTTATTGGTCTCTCTGTTGACTTTATGATCCGGCACACCCACTCATTGAGGTACGCAAAAAGGAGCCTAAAGCCTTTTCAGATAAGTAAAGCTGCAGGCCATGATCGGGTAGCTGATGGTGTTTGTTATTACTCATTTGAGCACTCGCAAGAAGGTTATTATTCAAAATAGTATTTATGTACTACTAAATCCAGATCTGTATGAAAAAGGTCCTTAAATCAAAGACGTTTTGAGTTGCGATGCTCCGCTGGAGCGGCTCCGCCAACGCAACTCAAAACCACCCTTGTGACCCCCATCACCACAATTCCTCAGCCAAATTCAGAAACCCCTTAAGCAACCTTCAGTTTACGGTCAGATAGCGTTCAGGTAGCCCCGGCATTCTTGTAATCAATGAAGCGAATCAAACACTTCACAAATTAACAAGGAGCTTTAACCATGAAACGCACACTTCTTTCCGCTTTAACTGTTCTCGTTGCCTCCGCTGCGATCGCACCCGTTGCTGCCGCCGTCGAGCCCGCTAGCTTCAATATTCAGTCCGCTCGCCTCGAAGCGCTAGACAGCCGCACTAAGAATTCCATCCATAAACTACGCATTGAGCACCTCAACAACCAGTCCAAGGCCATCGAAGATATCCAAGCCACTCGACTAGATGCCCTCGATGCCCGCACTAAGGCTGTCGATAACATTCAAGCTGCTCGCTTAGATGCGTTAGACGCTCGTACTAAAGCAATTGACAACATACAAGAGACTCGTCTGGATGCATTGGATGCTCGCACCAAGAACAGCGTCCACAAGCTACGTCTAGAGCACCTGAATAACCAAACCAAAGCCGTTGAGGATATTCAATCCGCTCGTTTGAATGCGCTAGATGCTCGCACTAAAGCAGTCGATAACATCCAGGAAGCTCGCCTTGATGCACTGGATGCTCGTACTAAGTCCGTCCGCTAACAGATC
This sequence comes from Adonisia turfae CCMR0081, assembly GCF_011009555.1. Taxonomy (GTDB): domain Bacteria; phylum Cyanobacteriota; class Cyanobacteriia; order Phormidesmidales; family Phormidesmidaceae; genus Leptothoe; species Leptothoe turfae. The sequence goes on from NZ_QXHD01000004.1 coordinate 5,917,195, forward strand.
GCTGAGCTGTTGCGGCACCCAAGCTTGGGTGCCCGGGGCAGACTCCGTAATCTGTGAAAGCTTCATTCCCAGGGCACCCTTTTCGACTCAGACTCTCCAACACACACTCTAAGCCTCTACCAATTGGTAGAGGTTTTTCCTTAGGTGAAGCGATCATATAACCACAACTGAGTGCCACCTCAACGCAAATAGGTAAAGAAAGCTAATGAATCATAGATGTAACTTATATATTTTTGACCTTTATATTTACCAGGATTATGTATAAGCTATGAACAGTTCACAACAAACCAGTTCTCACCATGGCTTACACCACAATTGCATCGTCTACAGTTTCTCCAATCTCTACGCCGTCACAGAAGCCTTTGTCTAAAGCAACGTTTGAAACTCGGCTAAAAGCTGCCTTAGAACATGCTCGTCGACTAACTGAGATGCATGGCCCCAGAAGTATTGATGCCGCAATTGCCTGGGAAACCGTTGAAGAACTACAAACAGCTAAGGCCCACCAGCAACAGGTAAGGCCCACCACGGCCTTTGTCCGCTACTGTGCCGAAAATCCCCACGCCCCTGAATCTCGCATGTATGACGTTTAAGCCCTTGGACGCTGTTCAAACTCTCTCTTTCCTGCAACAGACACCTTAAGCCTCTCTCGATTTGGTAGAGGCTTTTTTATGACTCAAAAGGGGACCGAAGCCCCACGCCGCTAGTAAGCCGACGGCGGATGAATCAGCACTCGGCCACGTAGCCACTAAGGACCGCAGCAGCATGGGTTCCGTTGTCAAGCGCAACGGAACCACCACATCCCGCAACAAAATAAACCACAGTACCAGCCTCGGCCACCGAGTCATCAGCAAACGCGGCTCATCCACCATCAACACACCTCATACTTTGGTTTTAGTCTAGAGGATGCGTTGCCATCACAAACCCATTTCTACCCTGTCGCTCCATAGACTTATCTCACTACTTGGCAGTAACAGCAGTGACAAATAACAAGTTAACGTTTGTATCACCCAAGAGATATCTCAGCACCACTGGAATATGCTGTACACATGGGTTGAAAAGCTCATAGTCACAACAAAAGGAGGTCTAACGATAGATAGCTTGATAGAATCGTTCAACGTTTCAAAAACAGTGCCCAAACACATCACTGATATTCCTTCTTAATTGCACTAGAGAGCCCTATTTATAGTAGGTTCGCCTGATATACAACAACTCTTAAAAGTTTTGTTTACCTTAGAAGAGTTCCTCGGTCGAGTGTTCTGGGTGCTGTCGTGTTTTAAAGCTTTCCTAGACTAATTGCCCAACGCTACAACGTATGGGGCCACAGCAAACAACCATGCGTTGAATCATCTAGGCAAGACCTCATCAACTCACGCCACAGTGCTCGCAGGCACGATCACAAAAAGCGGTGTGGGATACTCCTGGAATCGCCTAAATTCTCATACAACAGAGAACTCATTAGCTCTCCTATCTCTCAAATCCACTTAAAGCACAGCAAACCCCTGACCGTTCTTCGCCAGGGGATTTTTTTGGCTTTATATACTCCACGGGCCGAGGCTTTGGATGCTGGATTGAGGATGGGTGCGATCGCATCCCATCCTTAAGGATTAAGGCTCTTCTAGAACTGCCGTGGTTGATTACGATATCTAGTGTTACGGACGAGAGCATGTCCTTTGTGGGATGATTACGGTGGTGAATCCTCTGGAGGCACTATGGATAACTCCATTCGAATTCCGCTTGATCTACCGGACATTCGCGTCCTTAATGTCTCAAAAACAGATCCGGGAGCCTGGCTGATTCGTATTGAAAGCACCCTGAACGGCACCCACTGTCATCAATGTAGTGCTGATGTGAATTACCTGACACTTACCAGCATGCTAGGGTGCACTGAGTCTAATCTGGACATTCTCTGGAAAGTCTTAAGCCATGTCTGAAATTCGCTGAGACAATTCAGTGACAATGATCACAGAAGGGTCGTCCTAGATATTCTCATTTATTGAGGATGTCATTAATTGAGAAAGATAATCCTCCCTTCCATATCTCACAAATCACAAAAGAAAGAAATCACCCATCGGGGTGATTCTCATTGAACTACTGTTTGAGCCATTATCGAGGCATCGTAAAAAATCCATGAATCAAGAGGCTGCCACCAATGAGGCAGCCCTAGTTTCTGCAAAAACACACTTACCCTTAAGGAGTATTTGTCATGACTCAACATCAAGCTGTCTCTTCAGAAGAGACGCCAAATCCATCTACCAAGCCCACTGACGAGAGTTTACACGAATCAGTATCGAGCGAAAGCACAGCTCCAACAGAAGAGACAGAATTAGTCTCTGAGAGTTTTGATGGCACTGAAGCTGTAGGAGAGCTTGAATCCGTTTTAGGATTTGACTATACCTACGCTCAAAACGAAGGCACTCTAGGTGAACAAATTACCATTACAGAGGAATTTGAGAATTTACCTGAAGCTGGTGCCCTAGAGTTTGACGACGAACCTGAATCTGTCTGCGGTGTTGATAATCGAGCTCGTATTTCGCCTGCCAATCGATATCCTTGGCGAGCCATTTGTAAGCTCATCATCACTCGGGCCGATGGCCGCACAAGCGGGTGTACGGGCTGGTTTATAGGTCCCCGCACTGTGATGACGGCTGGTCACTGTGTTTATAGCCACGCTGCGGGGGGCTGGGCTCGACGCATTGAGGTTATTCCAGGAATGGATGCGGCGAATCGACCCTATGGATCTCAGGTCGGAACGTCCTTCCGAAGCGTCACCGGTTGGACTCGCGATCGCAGTCCCGAATATGACTATGGAGCCGTCATTCTGCCCAACAATACCTTGGGAAACCGAGTTGGTTGGTTTGGCTTTACCAGCTTATCGAGCAGTTCACTCAACAACTTACTGGTAAACAACTCCGGTTATCCAGGTGACAAGCCCTTTGGTACACAGTGGTTTAACGCTGGTCGGATCACTCGAGTCACCAATCGTCGTCTGTACTACATGCTAGATACCGCTGGTGGACAGAGTGGCAGTCCTGTCTGGCGTTACCGTGATGGTCAGCGCCATGCTGTGGGTATCCACGCTTATGGTGGGTGTCCTAACAAGTCAACACGGATTACTCGTCCTGTTTTTGACCGCATGCTGGAATGGAAGAATCTGGGACTGTAAGGGTTGTACCCAAAATCGTCAGCCCCATTCGTTGTCTAAACTAAGTTTAGATGAGAACACACATCGATTGACACGTGCCCAGAGTGTTACGTGTCAATCGACTTTATTCTGGGAGGACAACCCATGATATTTTCGCTACCCTTGTCAGTAAAGGGAGCTGTAACAACGGTTTATTTACTGAGCTTAATTATCTCTCTGTTGGGTTGCCAGACTGCGTCTACCAACGATTCTTCACCCGAAGTAGCCGTTTCTGAATCTCCCAGTCCCGTCGCCACTGATTCCGCCATGACTACTCAAGCTATCCAACTCAATGGCAAGATTACTGAAGTGATGGAAAGTTGGCCGCTTCAATTGGTTGTTGAAACAGCTGACAACCAAAAATATTATGTGCAGTTACTAGAAGAGACGCAGGTCACCGCAGGCTCTAATTCCTCTGATGCCAACCAACTGAGTCCAGGCCAAAACGTTCAAATCAATGGCACTGTAGCTAGTCAACCAACTGGAGTCATTGCTGAATCTATTGAAATTCAGTCAGATATTTAGGGTTGTTCAGACATTGAGCCTTTATCACGCATCCATGATGTCCTTTAACTCAGATCTCGCACTAAGGTCGGTTGTGAAGCTCAAACCCACGTTGGGTTTTGAACCCAACGCTAATTGAGGGCTGTCCACTCAAGGGACAAGATTAGCTGGGCAGCTCTAAATATAAGCTTTTAGGAATTCTTTAACCGCTTGAGCGGTTTTGAGCCAGTTAGCCTTGCGACTTTGAGTCCAAGGCGGGTTAATGCTTCCTTACCAGGTGCAAGATCTCAGTTTAACGATCAGGGAAGTACATGAAATGGGATTTAAGGGTAATTCTCTAAAATCAAGCAGGCCAAAATTTTGTCGAATCTTCAGATAGTAGCCAGTGTAAGCTTGATCGGCAACTCAAACAGAGATGGCGTTAACATGCTACGGTTGTACCGTAAATCCAATAGCTGGGTAGCATGCTGTTAGTTTGAGCGCAAGGGCGTATGCTACCTGGGTTGTTACCCATGCTTCTAGTAAAGGTAACCATGGCAGATACTAAGTCAACATTTGAACAAGCTGTAGCCGCCTACAAGGAAAAGTGCGATCGCAACAGCCTCACGTTTCACCAACCCAGTGAAGAGCACTCAAACATGATCCACGATGTTATGTATCTACGGGTTAGCCCAGCCAGTTACGTAGCCAGATACGATATCCGACGACAGCGGGTTCTAGCTTAGAAAGACAAAGGCTATAGGGCCAGTGCTCTATAGTAAAAACTTACTGGCTAGTAGCGCAACTTGGGTGCGATCGCGAAGTTGTAAGTGCCCCAAAATACTACTCACATGGTTTTTTACCGTTCGCTCTGAAATAGTTAGAGCCGCAGCAATTTCGCGATTATTGGCCCCAGTAGCAATCAGTTTTAACACCTCTTTCTCTCTGGGGGAGAGGGTTAACACCTCTGGCGGAACCTCTCTAGTTGCCCGTTGCATCATCGCTTGGGTTTTCGCAAATAACCCCGGCCCCAGATAGGTATATCCCTTGTGAATAGACCGAATCGCCTCTGCCAGCTCTTCTGAAGGCGTATCTTTCAGAAGATAGCCCTTCGCGCCATAGCGCATCGCATCGGTAACATAGGCATCATCATCAAACGTACTCAGAATTAACACGTTAATATCTGCCCATCGCTCACAGATCTGCTGCGTTGTCGCTACACCATCCATCACCGGCATCCGCACATCCATCAAAATCAGATGCGGTTGGTCTGGCGTACCCACTAACGACTCAATTAACTCCAACGCCACCTGGCCATTCTGCGCTTCGCCCACCACCCGTAAATCGGGCTTAGTCTGTAACAAACTGCTTAACCCCTGACGAATCAACGCCTGGTCATCCACAATCACTAGCTGAATCACGCCATCACCTCAACTAACGGCAATTGCGCCCTAAGCTGGCAGCCTTCACCAGGGGCTGTAATGAATTGTAAGTGCCCACCCATCGCTGCCGTACGCTCTTTCATGCTACTGAGACCAAAACCTGCCGTATTTTTGGCAGGGTCAAAGCCAATGCCATTATCTTCTAATATTAGCCACAGGTAGCCTGATTCTGTTTTCACCTGCAGCTTAATGTGATCAGCATGGCTGTGACGAGCCACATTAGTCATGGCTTCTTGCAGCAGTCGATAGACGGTGGCGCTAGTTTCTGTTGGCAACGGACGAAGAACATCAAGGGTATAAACAAATTCGCCGTTCATATGTTGTTGAAAGTCTAAGCACAGCTGTTCTAAAACTGTTATGAGCGATTTACCCTGGAGCGGATCAGATTGTAGCGTAGAAACAGACTGGCGAATTTCACTGAGGGCCTTAGCAGCTAGCTGTTGTGCTACTTTCAGGTGATCCTCTGTTTTATGGGTATCAGAGTGAGAAAACAATCGTGCATTCTCTAGTTGAATACGTAGGGCAGTAAGGCTGTGGCCCACGGCATCGTGAATCTCTCGGGCAATACGATTACGCTCTTGCAAAGCTGCCTGATCTTGAATGCGAAGCGCATATTGTCGTAGCCGATGGTGGGCAACAGTTAACTGTTGTCGGCTGGCACGTTCCGCCAGTAGGGCATTAACCAGCAGCAGCACAAAGGCCGATACTAGGCCACAAAG
>NZ_QXHD01000004.1:5923029-5928412 GCF_011009555.1 Adonisia turfae CCMR0081
ACTGTCGTATTTCTGTCAGTGCTTTCAAAGTGACTAGCCTGAAAGAAAGTCCGTTAGTATCGGCTACCCTAAAAAACCTATATGGTTTATTCCCAAGGGCTAAGTACAAAGCCCGCAGTGCTCATTCTAGAGGCCAACTCCATAGACCTTCAGTACCGCAGATTTTGCAAGATGTTTATGGCACTATCGGTCATCTGTTCGATGGTGGCGTGGCCGACTGTAGCCAAAAGTTTATCAGCCAAGATTGGCGACCCGATGTGGGGCAAGGGTTTGCAGTTGGACAGGTAGTATGGGGTAATGATCTACTGGCTATAGATCGCCAGGCCTGTCAGCTAGCCCAAGAGCCTGAGGCGAATTATTTGGCACCTATCGAGGCATTAAGGCAAACACTTGAGGATTAACCCTTACGCCCAGGTAAAGGTAGATTCATCATTGTGTGGAAGTCTTCTTGAACTTTGTGGGTAAGGCGTTTAGAAATCTGCCGCACAATTTGGTTCAGTAACTTGTCACCGGAGGCCTTCACCAGGGATTGGGGTAATGCCTGAATAAATTTGGGCATCTGCACCTTAGTTTGCAGATTAAGTTCCCATTCCACGTGGGTGGCTTGTCCCTTGGGCAGTTTCTTGTTTTGCTTTTCTTCCAGGGACATGGCAGCACTGAAGTCTACATCGTATCCTTCAGGTTTATGACCAGGTACGGGGATTGTCTCAATTTTATATACGCCACGATTTTGAGGTAGTAGATGCAGGCCAATTTTTGGCTGGATCTGAAAATTGAGGCTGCCAAAGCGACCCAGGGAAATGGCGTATCCATTATGGCCGATGGGCTTAACATCCATCGGCTCAGCACATCGGGTAAACCAACCCTGGTGGGAGTCTAGATAGCTGGCTACGGTATCGACGTCGGCATACATCTCCATATTGCCAACGTAATAGCCTTCAAAAATGATCGTGTCGGATACACCCAAATTATTACTGCTGTTCAACGTTTGGTCATTTGAAACCATACTAGGTGACGTCTGCGAAGTGCCAGAAACTCCTGAGTGAGAATGCTGCGTAGAAGACACGTGCATAAAATTTAAAGTTCTAAACAATCTATCGGTAAACTGTCAAGATGCGCTGGGTGCTTGCTAATGGATAGCTTAGCGATAGCTTTTGGCTATTTCCATGGTGGGCAAGTACAGGGATTAATTATCGGGATAATTGATTTACCGTTATACCCCCAGGTTACTGAGTTAAAAAAATAAGTAACCATCGTTAAACCACGGATATGGACTTACGGGCAAACCCTGTTGTTATCAGCCATAGCTCCCCCATTTAAACTTTATTGTTATTCGTTAAGTTTAGTCGATTTTTTTAGGACCACAATTTTTTCGATAGAGGCTTAATGAAATTCAAAGATACGAACATCAAGTGTGAGTCTGGTGTGAATTGCTTAATGTTCCAAGGTGTTCGCAGGGCTTTGTCAGTAATAACAGAGCTGAGGTATCTAAGGTGCAGCCAACGTTACAGTTTGCTACGTTGAGAGGGGTTGGGGCGTAACTACAGGTATGAAAATGAAAGTATTGGTTGTTGGAGCGACGGGACAAACTGGGCGACGAATTACGAATCAACTGAGTGGTTCAGATGTGGCTGTGAAGGCAATGGTGCGAGATCGTTCCAAGGCTGATTTTTCAGAGGCTGTGGAAGTCGTTGTCGGGGACGTGCTTAAGCCTGAAACGTTGGCTGTTGCGATCGCAGGTTGCGATGCCATTATCTGCGCAACGGGGGCTGCCCCAAGTTTTGATATGACCGGCCCCTACCAGGTGGATTTTGTAGGCACTAAAAATCTGGTTGATGCGGCTAAATTAGCCGGTGTCAAGCGCTTTGTGATTGTTTCTTCACTCTGTGTATCTAAGTTCTTCCATCCGCTTAACCTGTTTTGGCTAGTGCTTTATTGGAAAAAGCAGGCGGAGAATTATATTGCCAATAGTGGCTTGACCTACACAATTGTGCGGCCTGGGGGGCTGCGTAATGAGGACAGTGGAGACCCGATTTTAATGGCGTCGGCAGATACCCTGTTTGAGGGTGGGATCGCCCGAGAAAAGGTAGCGCAGGTGTGTATTGCCGCTCTGAGCGAACCAGAATCTGAGAATAAGATTGTCGAGATTGTGATGAATTCTGAGGCGCAGGCGCAGTCCTTTGGGGTGTTGTTTGCCGGGGTCCGATAATCCCCCATGGGATGGCGTCCCAATTTTTGTGTAAAAAATTGGAGGGGGGCAATTCCCCCCTCCAGGGTCAACTATTCACCGGTCCTACACTAGAAAAACCAACCGTAGCTGTGTAGACCTTTACCCAGCAAATTCACGCCTAGATAGCATACCCAAACCACCACAAAACCAGATGCCGCAATAAATGCAGGCTTACGGCCTTGCCAACCTTTGGTGATGCGTGAGTGCAGGTATGCCGCAAACACTAGCCAGGTAATTAGGGCCCAAGTTTCCTTGGGATCCCAGCTCCAGTAAGAACCCCAGGCTTCATTGGCCCAGACACCGCCGGAGATGATGCCAATGGTGAGCAGGGGAAACCCAAGACCAATAATGCGATAGCTAATGTTGTCTAGAGTATCTGCCAGGGTGAGACGCTGTATGGACAGGGCCGTCTTTGCTGGTTTTTCTAGCACGGCAGTACCGCCGCCTGCACTAGCGGTAGCCATCGCAGCTTCCTTGGCTTTCTGTTCTGCAGCCCGATTGAGGATGTATTTACGATCGCGAAATCCCCCTGTGCCCACGGAGCTCCCTTTCAGTTCAACCGCCTGGCCACGGGTGATAACAAGGAATGCGATCGCAACCAATGACCCGACCATTAAGGCCGCATAGCTCAGTAGCATGACACTGACATGCATCATCAGCCAGTTGGACTTGAGGGCAGGTACCAGAGGCTCTGAGACCTGCATGTTGCTGGGGAGAGAAATGGTGGCAAATGCAGTGATCCCCATGGCAGCCGGTGCGGTCATAGCACCGACCCAAAGGCTATTACCCATGCGCTCCGCAACAAAATGGATGGCCGTAATCCCCCAGGCAATAAAGAAAAGAGACTCGTAGAGATTACTAAGGGGAAAATAACCGCCTTCAATCCATCGGGCTACCAATAAAGCGGCAATGCAGAGATTGGCAATGGCCATGCCAGTGGTGCCCAGGATTTTAAGCCAGTTAATTCCAGGAAAGGCAAGGCTGCTCCAGTAGAGAAGCATCGTCAGAAATAGGACGGCAAAAGAAGCGTTGTCAAGCAGTCCTTGAAGGGTAACTAAATCCATTAGGAAGTAATGTGAAGCCCTGCGATTTGATGTGTACTGGCCGCTTGTGTGACGGCCATTACAATTTTACTAGAGAAATGAGGAGCCAGAGAACCCTTAGCGGTTGTCTGTTTGACGAGCTCCTCGACGAATCGTGAAATCCTTCAAGAATTTTGGGGTCTTCCGGATAAATGCTCACTACACTGGCAGTCGGTACATGGATGGCATAGATGGCATAGGTTCTGTGGGTTAGATTCAGACGCATCCCTTATACAATGCGTTTCAGTCGACTCTGGCAGATGTAAATGTCCAGGTGACTCAGGATTTTTGCCCTATGCCCCAAACACATTCAAGGCATAAACTCTGAGTTTTCTACTACGAAAACTGTCAACGCTGGATGTGAATATAGTTTAGTGACAAAAAATTAGCAGCCCTCGAGAGGTAACTATGGATGCGACTGCGTTGTGGCAACGATATCAAGACTGGCTTTATTACAACGAGGAGCTAGGATTTTACTTGGATGTCAGTCGTGTAACGTTTGATGATGCCTTTGTAGCTGAGATGACACCTCGGTTTGCAAAGGCGTTTGAAGCGATAGATGCATTGGAAAAGGGTGCGATCGCAAACCCCGACGAAAATCGGATGGTGGGTCACTACTGGCTACGGGATCCCGATCTTGCTCCGAATGAAGACCTGCGTAGCGAAATAGTTAATACCCTGCGCGATATAGAAAATTTTACTCAGCAAATTCATACGGCAACGATTACGCCGCCGGGTGAAGAGCGCTTTACCGATATCCTGTCCATCGGTATTGGCGGCTCAGCCTTGGGGCCAGAATTTGTGGCTGAGGCCCTGGGGGCAGTCAATCCGCCGTTGCAAATTAATTTCATTGATAATACCGATCCAGCGGGTATCGATAAGACCCTGGCCAGGTTAGGGGATCGGCTAAAAACCACCCTGGTGCTTGTCATTTCTAAATCTGGCGGCACCCCAGAAACCCGCAATGGCATGTTAGAAGTCAAGGCCGCCTATGAACGGCGGGGGCTGGACTTTTCGAAGTATGCAATAGCCACCACTGGTCGGGGCAGCAAGCTCGATAAAGTTGCTCAGGCTGACAATTGGTTAGCCACTTTCCCGATGCAGGATTGGGTGGGCGGACGGACCTCGGAGCTATCGTCAGTGGGGCTGCTACCGGCTGCGCTCCAGGGCATCGATATTCGTGCCATTCTGGCGGGTGCTAAACAGATGGATGCGGCAACGCGAATCCCTGATCTCAAAAGCAACCCAGCCGCATTGATGGCTCTGGCCTGGTACCACGCAGGTAATGGTAAGGGTGAGAAAGATATGGTGATTTTGCCCTACAAGGACAGCCTGCTGCTGTTCAGCCGCTATCTACAGCAGCTGATTATGGAATCCTTGGGTAAGGAAACAGATCTAGACGGCAATAAGGTGTTCCAGGGGATTGCGGTCTATGGCAATAAGGGCTCCACTGACCAGCACGCCTATGTGCAGCAGCTGCGGGAAGGGGTGAATAATTTCTTCGTGACGCTGATTGAGGTGCTGACGGATCGCGAGGGGAGTTCGACGGAAATTGACCCAGGTGTGACCGCTGGTGATTATCTCTCAGGCTTTTTGCAAGGGACTCGCAAAGCCTTGTTTGAAAATAAGCGTCAGTCCATTACAATCACCATTCCTGAGGTGACACCTGTGATTGTGGGTTCGCTGATTGCCCTATATGAGCGGGCCGTGAGTTTGTATGCCGCAGTGGTCAATATCAATGCCTATCATCAGCCAGGTGTAGAAGCGGGTAAAAAAGCGGCGGCTAGTATTCTCAATCTACAGAACATGGTGGTGGACGTGCTGAGTAAAACCGGCGGTTCTCTGACCCTGGCTGAGGTGGCTGATAAGGTGGGCCGCCCAGATGCCATTGAGGATATCTATAAAATTATCAGACATCTGGATGCCAATGGTCGTATGGTGGCCATTGATGGCAATGCGGGCAATCCTGGCACGATGCGGGTGATGGCTCGCTAGCGAGCTCTAATTTGGGTGAGCTATCCGTTTGAGGCATGGCCAGCGGCAGCGGTTAATGACCTGTGCTGGCCGTGCT
>NZ_QXHD01000004.1:5928422-6032535 GCF_011009555.1 Adonisia turfae CCMR0081
ATCCAAATGCGCATTGCGTCTTCGGAATCGAATCGATTATGTTTACCACTGATGGGATCGTGTACGCACCAGTAGTTCCCTTGTTTGGTTTCTTTCACCCAAATGCGTAACTGATCTCCTTCAGTCAGGGATTTCACTAACCATTGACCAGCTGAATGCAGCCATTTGCTGGATGTTTGTCTGATTTTTTGGATTGGGGTAGGCTGCCACAGTCGCTCTAAGTACCGACGTTTAACTTCAAGTTCTTGCAAATTGGAGGGGTAAGTATTCATGGAAGCCTCCTAATGGAGTAGCGATTGCATATCCCTAATCTATGTACGAAATTTTGAATCATCAAAGCATAGGATAGATGGGAACTATCTACGAAATTAATAGCGGTGAGTATTGGGGCTTAATGATGGTCTCTGGCAGTCTTAGGAACTATGCAATCAATCCAGGTATCTGCCGTTCATCCTGTAAAATACTGGGCGGCCCATACTCCATTTGTAATGAGAAAGCTTTATTTTCTCCTGCCTGGAACTACTCGTACGTTTTACTGTGGTGGTCTTTTTGCTGAACTGAATACTCTGCAATTAGCTCAACAGATTTGTGAGGCTGACGTGGTTACCTATCGGCAGCGAGAAGACGCTTATCCCTTGCTTGACGATCTTTTACAGGAGAATGATCTCAGTCGTTTTATTTTTGTTGTTAGCTGGGGGTTTGATGTTCCTAAACAACTTAAAAAACTTTCTCATTGTCATGTGGTATATCATGCCCATAGCTCGGGGTATGGTTTTGTATTACCGCCTCAAGTGCCGATTCTTTCTGTGAGTCGTAACACTATGGGGTATTGGGGGATGCGATCGCAAAATTCCCTTATTTACTGGCTCCCCAATCAGTTACCTGCCAATGTTGTTAATCATCAGGTTAATCGAGATATTGATATTCTAGTGCAGGCAAGAAAATCGTCAGAATATTTAACTACTCAGTTAATTCCTGAATTACAAAAGAGCTTTAATGTTGTTGTGATCGACTCCTTTGTAGATGATTTAATGGCTCTCTTTAACCGAGCTAAGGTTTATCTCTACGATTCAGCTGAATACTGGGCGCAGTATCGCTTGACCGAAGGCTTTGGTTTGCCGCCTATGGAAGCATTGGCCTGTGGTTGTCAGGTCTTTTCCAGTGTCAATCATGCCCTGGCCGATTATCTTGACCCTGGGATAAACTGTCACAAAATTGCAGGCTATGCCACAGGCTATGATTGCCAGCGAATTGCAGCCGTGCTAGATAATTGGCAGCCTAATGATTTACCAGATGCCTTTTTTAACCCTTACCGTACTGAACAGTTAGTCCCTCGCATGGAAACTATTCTGATCGAACTCAACCAATTCTTTGACTATCGGCAAAAACAGCCATCAGATATTCCTGGTCTGACTCGCAAGCGACAACTTTACCTTTTTTACAAACGCGTGCAAGCAAAACTGGCAAAGCTTCAGACAAGGAGATAAAGCGGTTTTGAGTTCCTAGTTTTGAGTTGATCACCCGTTGTCAGGAATTTCTTAGTCAAAGGCTACTCATTCAAAAATCAAAACTGACTTGTGCCACATTTCTCCTGCATCTTTCTCATCTGATTCACAAGATAGTCTGTGCGTCCTAATTTAGCTTTTTGGTAGAGGCGTTCAAATTCCTGTTTGAAATGTTGTGCAACAGTGGCGTTTTCGATGATGAGGAGATTTTCATCATTTTTGTTGTTAGCGGCTTTACTCCAGTTATGAGATCCAATAACCACTGTGCGATCATCAATCAGGGCAAATTTGTGATGCAGCTTATCGCCGTCAGCTAGGTGTGGATAACCGACGGTTTTGATGGGCACATGCCACGGTTGATTATCTTTTTCATACTTGCAACGGTGATCGGGTAAACTCAGGCCGAGCATATCCAATGCCTCACTGTGGTAGCGATAGATGAAGCTGCGATCAATCAGGGTGCGGAGTTGAATTTTAGGGTTGGCAGCTAGTGTATTGGCAATGCCTTGATCGGTCAACACAAACAAAGCTAGATCAGCGGACTGTTGTGCTTGACTAAGGGCTTGGGCAATGATGCCATTGGTCGTCTGTTCCCTGGGGGTATCAGCTCGGTGTGGTGAAAACTGCACTGTGATTGTGCTGCCTGGAAGAGAAACTGTTTTTAGAGATCGCATTGGCTTTGGAGATCCAAAGAGACTATCGGGTTGCCCTTCAGGACCGTCACCCCACATCAGATTAAATTCATCTGTGTAGGCAGTGGCGAGCTCTGCACTATTGATGTGTAAGAGTGCATTGGCATTGCCTTGGCTCTCAGGAATTAACCAGTCTCCATGAATGCCTGACAGGGTAAAGTTGGCAGAACCGGTGACTACCGTGCGATTGTCCACCACGATAAATTTATGGTGCATGAGGCCGCTGCCTTTGGTGCCGTCGGCAGTATCGTCCACGATGGGAATGTCAGCCTGGTGCAACATGAGGATGGCATCGCGTTTAGCTGCTTCATCGGGGGAAACGTGTCCGTCTGCATCTATGTCACCAAATGCAAACAAATTTTCGTATTTGCCTCGGCTGTAACTATCTTGTTGACGAATCCAGTTGCGATCGCGCCCGCTCCAACCCTCACTATATTGATTATCTAGAATCACCCTCACCGCTATTCCAGCCTGAGCCTTATTGATCAAGGCATTTGCCACATATGGCAGGTTTAGTTCTTGTACAGCCACATCAACCGAGATATTTGCCTGGTCAATGGCATCAAGCAATACTTGTTCTAAGTTTTCACCAGACCGTCGAATTTGACGATAGGGATCCTTATATCTATGGGTTTCTGCTTGATTAAAAAAAACTTGAACATAGGGGTTTTGCGGTAAAGGGCTGGGATCTCTATTACTTTTTTTCCAGCCTAGATAAGCTAATCCAAGGCTGCCAAGGGCAAGGGCAAGTAGGCCAAAATGTCCCACTTGAAATCGGTTGAGCATTGCACCTGATGAATTCTTTAGACAGTCTTTAGTGAGCCCTGCCAAGCTGACCAATTAGCAGCAGATTGCTGCCTAATGCCCACGCTCAAAAACGTGTCCACTGATACGATTAATCACGTTATGCTGATTACACACAAAAAGCGCTAGTTTGCTATGCCAACTCCCGAATTTTTCCTAGAGGCAACCAAGTGGATGGGCCTCACTACGTTAGCCTTTGCGGCTCTGGCAGCGCTGGCGTTTATAGTCCAGTGGGGTATTCGATTCAGACTAGTAGGGGTTACTGGGTTTTGTGGTGTGCTGACAGCAGGTCTGTTTGGTCTGAGTTTTCAGCCCTTAGTGTCGACTACGATTGAAGGCTCGGTCTCCTACACAACTGTTTATGATTCTGGGGCAGCTCAGCTTGTTATTTCAGTTCCTGTAGATATTACAGAACCTGAGTTGGAAGCGACTTTGCGGCAGGCGGCGGTCAATTCGTTTAACCCTAGTCGTTTAGGTGGTGGACAAACTCCGATGATCCGGGCTCGTACGATTGTGCATCGTGACCCAGGTATCTCAGACTTGTTGTATCTGGGTAAGATTCAGCCAGATGTTAAATCAGAATCTGGCTATGCCATTACCCTTTCTCGTTCTGATTTGGCTAGGGCGCGAGCGGCACTCCAGAACAGTTAGCTTGAATTGGGATGCCGTCGCTGCTGTTCTGGAATAACTGGATTTGATCCCTGGTATGTAGCTCTCCGTTACAGATTATTTTTGTAGCTGCTGCTAAATCTCTTAGGACTTTTATCGATTTGCTGAGAATCAATTATGTCTACGATATCGACGCTGATGGTGGCACCGTCTCAGGTGGTGCGCGGCTCCGGGATTTTATCTGGCAGTGGGTCACTGGTCGCCAGATTGGGGCAACGGCCATTATTAGTGGGGGGTGATCGCACCCTACAGGCGGCAGCTCCCTTTTTGACTGAGATGCTTCATGGTCTGAAGGTAGTCCAAGCGTCCTACCGAAATGACTGTTGTGAAACATCATTGGCCCAATTGCGTCAGGCAGTGACGGATCATGGAGCTGACCTAATCATTGGTGTCGGTGGTGGTAAAGCCCTTGATGCAGCTAAACTGTTGGCCCATCAAACACAGTTACCCGTGATCACGATCCCCACTTCGGCGGCGACCTGTGCTGCTTGGACTGCACTATCTAATGTGTATTCTGACCAGGGGGCCTTCCGTTATGATGTCGGGCTGCCGGTTTGTCCTAATCTATTGTTGTTGGACTATGAACTCGTTGCAACCGCACCTAAACGCACACTTATTGCGGGGATTGGGGATGCGATCGCAAAATGGTACGAAGCCTCTGTCAGCAGTGGCCATTCTTCTCAAACCTTAATTATTGGTGCAGTGCAACAGGCTCGGGTCCTGCGAGATATCCTTTTCCAAAAATCAGCGGCTGCTTTAGAAAATCCTGGTGGAGACGATTGGCGGGAGGTGGTCGATGCTTCGGTGCTGATGGCTGGTGTGATTGGTGGTATTGGGGGGGCTCAATGTAGAACTGTCGCCGCTCATTCGGTTCATAACGGTTTAACCCAGATCCCATCAAGCCATAGTATGCTCCATGGCGAAAAAGTAGCCTATGGTATCTTAGTGCAACTGCGCTTAGAGGAAATGGCAGCGAACAATGCCCTAGCTGTAGCTGCTCGCCAGCAATTGCTTCGGTTTTATACCCAAATTGGGTTACCAATGACCTTAAACGATCTGGGTTTAGAAGAAATGTCTGTCATGGAGCTGCGGCAGGCTGCCGAGTTTGCTTGTCAGCCCCAATCAGATATTCACCATTTGCCATTTGCTGTCAGCCCTCAGCAGGTAATGGCTGCCATGGTTTCAACCACAGCCCCCTGTCGCCGCAGTCCGCCCGAGGCATCCGTGTCCCCATTGCCCAGCAAAGCCCAATCACCGTCACGCAAGTCATGAGGAGGTAGGCCATGACCCTAGCTTGGATGAAAAAAGCACAGAGACTTGAGCAGTTACCTCCCTACGCCTTTGCGCGTCTGGATGAGCTGAAGGCCAATGCGCGAGCCCAGGGCCTTGATTTAATTGATCTCGGGATGGGAAATCCTGGTGGTCCCACACCTGCTCCAGTGGTAGAGGCGGCTCAGCAGGCCCTGGCTGATGCTAGCCAGCACGGCTATCCTCCCTTTGAGGGGACTGCCAGTTTTCGAAATGCCATTACAGCTTGGTACCGTCGTCGTTATGGTGTGAACCTTGATCCCGAGGGAGAAGCGCTGCCCCTGTTGGGTTCTAAAGAAGGTTTGACACACTTGGCGTTGGCTTATCTTGATCCCGGCGATACGGTGCTAGTGCCGACACCTTCGTATCCGGCTCATTTTCGGGGACCTGCGATCGCAAACGCATCTATCCATCCCCTGATGCTAACGCCAGAAAATGACTGGCTGATCGATATCTCCACCATTCCAGAAGCGGTTGCCCGTCGGGCCAAAGTTCTGTATTTCAACTATCCCAATAACCCAACAGGAGCTACCGCTCCCCGCGCCTTTTTTGAAGAGATCGTAGCCTTTGCCAAGCACTACGAAATTATGTTGGTGCATGATCTATGCTACGCCGAGCTAGCTTTTGATGGGTATCAGCCCACCAGCGTTCTTGAAATTCCCGGTGCTAAAGAATTCAGTGTCGAATTCCATACGTTATCTAAGACCTACAACATGGCAGGTTGGCGTGTAGGTTTTGTTGTCGGTAATCGCCACATTATTCAAGGATTACGTACCCTCAAAACCAACCTCGACTACGGTATTTTCTCCGCCATTCAAACTGCTGCGGAAACGGCCCTTAATCTGCCTGACTCCTACTTGGAAGAAGTTCGGCATCGCTACTGTACCCGGCGAGACTGCCTGATCTCAGGTTTGGCAGAATTGGGGTGGGATGTACCTAAAACCAAAGCTACCATGTATCTGTGGGTGCCGTGCCCTCCCGATATGACCGCCGCAGATTTTGCGTTCTATGTGTTGCAAAATACTGGCGTAGTCGTCACCCCTGGTAGTGCCTTTGGTGAGGGTGGAGAAGGATTTGTCCGCATTAGCCTGATTGCAGAAGAAGATCGCCTGAAGGAGGCACTCCAACGCTTGAAGGATGCGGGTGTACGTTACCCATCGTCAGTGACTGTCTAGGGCTAGTTTCACTAGTGATTTTGGCGCTGGGCATCCACAAGGGAGTGCCCCTACAGGACTGATGCAATCGCCTGTGCCGCTTGCAAAAATATACATCCTCTCTAAGCAACCAAGCGTTTTTGAGGATCTGCTGTTGTTTCCAAAATGGCTAGCTCAAAATTTCGAGCTAGCCTTAGGTGTATATTTGCCAAATCTTGAGCTTGACTAAAGTCAGTTTCTTTGACATCGGCTTGACCAAAATAAGTCTGATTAATCAGACTGTTCGTTAAGTTCGCTTTTTCTAGGTTTGCATGCCCAAAATAGGCCTCCGTCAGGTTTGCCTGGGACAGATAGGCATGGTACAAATTGGCATTCGCAAAATAGGCCTGGGTGAGATCAGCACCAATCAAGCAGCAGTGGCTAAGATTAGCTCCCTGAAAATTGGTTTCACATAGATTGGCTTCAAAAAGATAGGCGCGACTTAAATTGGCACCACTCAGGTAGGTGAGTCGTAGGTTAAACCCTGCTAAATCAACTCCTTGTAAGTCAGCGGCTCTCAAATTTGGTCGAATTTGAGCATTTTTCTGACGCCAGCGGTTCCATGCTCTGACACCGCTTTGCAAGATGCCTAGGTGTTCTGGGTGGGCCATATCTGTGACAGTGTAGACGGTTCATAACTGATTACAACGCTGGTGACATGGCTGTCGGCCAGGTTGTTATTAGGAACACTACCGTTGCAATAATAGACAAAACCCCAGCAATCACGTTTCCCAGTAGAGAGCTGACCACGATTGCCAAACTTACCTTTGCACCCAATTTGCAGCGTGCGGCTAAGGCTAAATCACGGCGGTATAACATTTCGCCAATAAAAGCCCCGATCATGGAGCCAAAAAGAAGACCAAAGATAGGACCGCCTACGGGAAGGGCGGGTAGTAGCCCCAGCAGTCCGAGAATCATACCGATGATGGCTCCAATTTGACCCCAATTACTGGCTCCAACCTTTTTGGCCCCTAGGTAGCCGGCCAAGTAGTCAATGGCGGTAGTGATTAGAAAAATCGCGATCGCAACGCCCAGGGCAATGAGCACAGCTTGACTGAAGCCTGAAACAGCACCCCAAATTGCAATAGCTGCGACAATTAACCCAATGCCAGGAAATGCAGGAACAAATGCACCGACAATGCCAGCTACCATGACAATGATAAGGACCCAATAAAGAACCATCAGCCCTATAGTCATATTTGCTTATCTATTCAAAAGTGCACGCCTACTTTTTACTCTAGCGGTCGATTGATAGACATGACAACGGTTTTTGTTTCGGGGATACCGTAATGTGTTGTTCTCTATTGACTCAAAGCACGCAGGAACTTTTGCACTTCACCCAGTAAACTCTTCTTGGGTTTGGGAGCCGCCTTCCCTTCGGTGTCTTCGCTGCCGTAGAGAATTTTTTCTAAGGCCTCGCTAGATGGGCGTTCAGGCAATTCAGCTTTAAGCTCGTAGTCATCCCCGACGTCTTGCCAAACTTGCCAACCTTGGGGATGGCGACGCAGTACAGCAGAATCGGTCATGGGTCGGTAGTAATAGCACGAGGTCAGGGTGCTTAAAAATCGTTCGCGTAACTGACGCGCAGCATAGCCAATGCCGACAATACTGACATCTTCTAACTGAGGATTAAGCAGAACAACAGGACGATCTTGCGCCTCATTACAGAGTTTTTCCACATCCTGAACTTCCACCGCTGACGGATTGACAATTAGAAAGGCTTCATCATCGGGCGTAATAGCGGCTTGAATTTCGTTGATGCCACGGATGGTGAAGTCTGGGTTGTCCCAGTCGCGTCTAGCGAGGGCGGCTGCACCAGCATCAGGGAAATAGACTTTGAACTGCAGACCCAAGTCTTGGAAGAGGGTTAAGAAGCGTTCTGCGATGGGTTGTTGCTTGAGTTCTGGAATGACCATTTCTACCTGTAGGCGGATGATGCCATCTTCAATGGCTGCCTTGGTAGAGGCAATGGCTTGCTCGATGGTTGCTTCAAGGCTACTCGGCAGGTCAGACATGGTTGGATTTGTCGTTTTCAGAAATCAATCACCCTCTGATTATCTGCTTTTTTGGCAGCCTAGCATTTGAGTTTAATGATGGGGTTACCATTGACGTCCTTTTTATAAACGTCATCAACGTTCTCGTGGGTGGCTGCAAGCGTTGGAACTGATGGCTTCGTTATTTGCCCCCTACTGATGGCTTCGTTATTTGCCCCCTACTGATGGCTTCGTTATTTGCCCCCTGCTGTAACCAGCTGCCTCATCATTACCCGTTCAATAATCTGTCTTACCACCATTGCTGTCCAATCTACATCAGCCTCCGTAGTCTGATGTCCAAGGGTTAAGCGAATGCCTGTTTTAGCTGCTGTATTACTAAATCCCATGGCCTGCAGAATCGGACTCGGTGTCAGTTTTCCGCTATGACAAGCCGATCCTGCGCTGATGCCGATTCCCGCCAAATTCAACTGACGTACCAGGGTTTTACCAGAGACCTGCTCCCCATTGGCATTGGGCAGATAGAAGCTGACATGATGCGGTAGCCGCTGCTGTGGATGTCCCGTCAGTAATAGTTCAGGATGACATTGCAACTGCTCAATTAAGCGATCGCGCAGTTTTAGCAATCGTTGTTGTTCTTGAGAGAGTTCTTGCCTGGCCAGCTCCGCGGCTACACCAAAACCCACAATGGTGGGTACTGCTTGAGTCCCTGAGCGCAAGTGATTCTCTTGACCACCCCCGTTAATTAACGGCATCAAGTCAGTGCCCGGTTTCACATACAGTGCTCCCGCACCTTGTGGGCCGTAAATCTTATGGCTGGATATGGAGAGTAAATCTACACCCAGTTTTTGTACATCAATGGGCAAGCGCCCAGCTATCTGCACAGCATCGGAGTGGAAAAGGGGTTTAGAAATATGCTCACTGGCTTTAATTATTGCCGCAAGCTCAGCAATGGGCTGTATGGTACCTACTTCACTTTGTCCGTAAATAACAGAGACCAGTACCGTATCCTCTCGCAGTGCTTTGGCTAAATCTATGGGATGTACCTGACCATAGCAATCCACAGGTAACCGAGTGATTTGCCAGCCCCACTGTTCGAGAAGCGTGATGGGTTTTGCGATCGCAGAATGCTCCACCGCCGAAATAATCATATGGCGAGGCTTACGATACTGCTGCGCCACCCCCATGACGGCCAGGTTATTTGCCTCAGTGCCACTGGCTGTAAATACCACAGCATCTCCAGACGCACCCATTAGATCCGCCACCTGCATCCGTGCCGTTTCCATGACCGTAGCCGCCCGACTACCCCAGTTATGTAAGCTCGATGGATTCCCCCAGCTACTTTTCATAGCCGAGCCCATCGCCGCCATCACCTCAGCTCGCGGTGGCGTAGTAGCGCTGTAGTCTAGATAGATCTGCATAACATGCCCTGTCCTGCCTGCTTATGATATGCCGTCTTTCGACTGGTCAGAGCCCAGTTAAGTAAATGCCAGCATTGCTCACAAATTCGCCTTATGGCCCCCTGGGTACCTACAAGGGCTTCATGGCCCAAGGGCACCCACAGGGGGATGTCCCTACCTAGATCTCCTCTGGCTCTTTACCCGAAACCACCGGAGCCGTCTTACTTAACGCTAGTTTTGGATGTTCTCCTTCCACTTGCTGACAGTTCCACTCATTGCGGAATAGCAACACCGGACGTCCATAACTATCCTTAACCGTTACTGTATTAAACAGCCGACCTGCATCGTGTAATGCGTCCCAGCCACCCGTCACCCAGCGAGCCACACTATAGGGCAACATTTCTATCATCGTATCGACGTTATATTCATTTCTCAGACGAAACTGCACCACCTCAAATTGCAGTTGACCTACAGCTGCCAAAATTGGATCTCGCTTTGACTCGTCTGCTGAGTACATAATCTGGACAGCGCCTTCTTCTCGCAGCTCTGTTACACCTTTGCGAAACTGCTTGAACTTAGAAGGGTTGGGGTTTTTCAAATAGGCAAATAACTCAGGCGAGAAAAATGGAATGCCTTCATATTCCAGCTTTTTGCCTTGGTAAATGGTATCGCCAATGGCAAACACACCAGGGTTATTGAGACCAATAACATCGCCTGGATAGGCCGCATCTAAAGACTCCCGTCCTTGGCCAAACAACTTTTGTGGATGGGATAGCCGTACATTTTTGCCGGAGCGAGCATGATTAACCACCATGTCCTTTTCAAAACGGCCAGAGCAAATGCGAACAAAGGCAACGCGATCGCGATGTCGTGGATCCATATTGGCCTGGAGCTTAAACACAAACCCAGAAAACTCTTCCCGGGTGGGGGGGACCAAGCCTACGGTACTTTCCCGCGGACCAGGCTGTAGGGCAAAGTCTAAGAATGACTCTAAAAACAGTTCCACGCCAAAGTTCGTCATAGCACTGCCAAAGAACACAGGGGTCATGTCACCTGAGTGCACGAGTTCCAAGTCTAGTTCGGGACCCAGTTCATCGAGCATTTCTAGTTCTTCTAAAAACTGACCGTAGACATCATCATCGCCAATCAGTTCTTCAATGCGGGGATCTCCCCATTCCAGAACCGTTTCCGTCGCAGCCTTACTACCGTGAGCCGAACGCTCAAACAAATGCACTTGTTTCTTGCGACGATCAAAGACTCCCTTAAATCGATCACCCATGCCAATGGGCCAGTTAACGGCGTAGGTAAATAGCTCTAGCTCTTTTTCAATTTCATCCAGTAGTGCCAGCGGTTCCTGACCAGGGCGGTCTAATTTGTTGAAAAAGGTAAAAATTGGCAGCCCACGCATCTTGCAAACCTCAAACAACTTACGTGTCTGTGGCTCCAAACCTTTAGCCGCATCTTCCAACATGACCGCATTATCTGCCGCTGCTAGAGTCCGGTAAGTGTCTTCACTAAAGTCTTGGTGACCGGGTGTATCCAGCAGGTTTATCCGATAGCCACTGTAGTTAAACTGCAGCACCGTCGAGGTAATGGAAATACCTCGCTGTTGCTCTAGCTCCATCCAATCAGAAACTGCATGGCGTTGAGCACGACGAGCCTTAACTGAGCCCGCTTCATGGATAGCCCCTCCATATAGAAGGAGCTTTTCAGTCAGGGTCGTTTTACCGGCGTCGGGGTGGGAGATGATGGCAAAATTTCGGCGCTGCTCAACGGCAGCATCGATATTTGCTGGAGACGATAGGGTGGAGGTCATGGAGATGTTTCAGCTCAGTGAGCATTGCGCGATCCCCAAGCTAAGGCACTGGGGTATCCGTCATTGTACTGTCCGGGGCCTATTGTCTGGGAGGCTACCAGTCAGCATCGTGGTGCTCAATTATCTCTCCTTGGGTGGTCACTATCGTTAAAGGGAGATCTGCTTCTGACTCATGCCGAGCAAACTGAACCACTTGCATGCCTTGATTATCGGGTTCCACAGTCATGATGTAGCGATCATCTTGCCACTGTAGATCGACGACGTGATGATGCATTAACCAGGCTTCAGCGAGGGTACCTCCGTTAATAGCACTGCCTTCATCATGGCTATAGCAGTTTGCCCACACTTCATCTGCCACGGACCACAGGCCTGACAAATTCACGGGCTCCATACGGGCACTGAGACCATAAGTGGTAAAGCTTAAAACATTATGCTGCCAAAACTGATTGGCAAATTGCTGAAATTCTTTATCCTGTAACAGATCGCTATAACGCTCGTCGGTAGCTAGCTGCTTTTGCTGTTGATCCAGACTGGGGCGTTGCCAATCAGTTGCTTCACTACAGACTGAAAACTCTGCTGTATTTTGAATGGCCGTAGATGTCGTCTGGGGTTGAGTCACGACAGCGTCAGCCACATTGATAAATTTACTTACAGCTTTGATGCCTCCCATCAGGCTGACCATTGCCATAATCAGCAGCCCTTGCTTACCTAGCTGCTTGAGTTTAGATGCCACCATAGCCAATTGCTGATTCGCCCCTCTAACAAATTTTCTCTAAAACAAAGTGACGATGTCTAAAGCGCTTGGAGACAGGCTATAAAAATAGCTTACCTCCGAATGGGATAGCCGATCCCCTCGAATACGGGAACAGATCGGGGTAAGCATACGCTTTAAAATCCGATCAGATGCGATCGCGAAGTCAGAGCGTCACTTGCATCTCAATGAGATGTGCTTGACACGAATACGACCTGCCTAAAATTAGCGATCTTCCCGCTCTAAATAGCAACCCCCGGATCTTTTTGAGGTTTTTTGACACAGACAGTGCCAGTCACACTTGGGTAAAACCTCAAATTGTCAGAAATCAAGGGCTCAACCAGACAACATCTTGCTTGGGAATACTTAAGGTGACAAGCACCCAATTCACGCCTTCAAGACTTTCAAATTAAGCCTAGTTGATGATTGCCGCTCAAGATCAAAACAATGTTTTGCTGCTCTGAATTCTGAGCCTGTTCCTTACGTACACTTTCGCCAAAATTATGTCCCTATTATGAGGTAATCCTTGCTGTACGTAAGTATCCCTAGGACAGTTTTTAGAATTTGTAATGACTGTCCCCAAGAATCATAGGGAGGCCTTAAGATTTAAGAGATCAACGGATATTTTTCAGGTTTTTTGCCGATGCAAACTTGTCAGACTTGTCCTGAATCTATAGAACAATCAAAACTGATTGAAATCTCCAACAATTGAAATCTCAAACAGTCAAAACCGATATAAGTCTGAGTCAAGTGCCTGTTCTCTCGAATTATCCTGGCATTGCCCTAGCTTTTCTGCTGCCGTCGGGCCTGCTGCTGTGAACTGAGACTATTTCTTTCCCAGAAGTAGCCACCAGCATATCCTTGAATATTACGTTGTGTGTTTGCTATTTCCAATCGCTTTTCAGCGATGCAGGCATAATCCTCATCCAGTTCGATCCCAACATAGCGACGGTCCAGTTTCTTTGCGACGACTGATGTTGTCCCTGAGCCTAGAAAGGGATCAAACACCATGTCCCCAGGTTGACTACTGGCCAAAATAAGTTTCGCTATCAGCTTTTCTGGCTTTTGGGTTGGGTGATCAGTATTTTCAGGCATTGACCAGAATGGAATAGAAATATCTGTCCATAGGTTAGAGGGGTGGGTAATGCGAATTTTGCCCTGCCCTGTAGTTTGCCAATCCTTGGGATTGCCGTTGCGATCGCGATATGGAGCTAGTACCCGACGTTTCAGCTTAACGGCCTCAACATCAAACCAATAGTCTTCGGATAAGGTGCCAAACCAGATATCCTCCGATGAATTTTTCCAATTTTGTTTGGATCCCCGTCCCTTCTCCCGTTCCCAGGTGATACGGCTACGCACAATAAAGTAACGCGAGAAAACACTGTACACCGCAGGTGATGATTGCCAATCACAGCAAATATAAGCAGAGGCATCCGGCTTGAGCAATCTGATCAGCTGTGACATCCAGCTATCTAACCAGGTTTCGTAATCCTGTAGGGAACGATGAGCAAATGTGGACTGATTAAAAACCTTGGAGCGATTGTAGGGCGGATCAACAATTAACAGATTGACAAAATTATTGGGCAATAGAGGCAAGGCTGTGAAGGCATCTTGCCAGATAGTAATATTTTCAAATGGCAGGTTTGCTATGGGTTTGGTGAGGTTAACGAGCTGCTGACGATATCTGCGATGATCCTCTGCGCTTAAGACCAACGTACGATTATTGGGCGCTCGTTTCTTGTCACCATTCATCCGTTTGCAATTTGCATCTACAGCAGCATAGCAAGTGTTTGTCGGTTGGATATTCGGTAGACGGGAGCAAAGCGATTAGTATGGAACAATACTCCGGTTAATCGATTTCCCTTCTTCCCATGTTTGAAGCCCTCTCAGAACGATTTGAATCCGCCTGGAAGACCCTGCGCGGTCAAGATAAAATCTCTGATTCCAATATCAAAGAGGCACTGCGGGAAGTTAGACGTGCATTATTAGAGGCCGATGTCAGCTTTAACGTTGTCAAAGACTTTGTAGTTGATGTTCAAGAGAAAGCTCAAGGTGCTGAAGTTGTTTCTGGTGTTGCTCCAGACCAGCAGTTTATCAAGATTGTCTACGATGAACTAGTTGCCTTGATGGGGGACGCCAATGAGCCCCTAGCTGATGTTGAAAGTAAGCCTACCGTGGTGCTCATGGCAGGTTTACAAGGAACCGGTAAAACCACTGCATCGGCTAAATTAGCCCTTCATCTGCGTAAGCAAGAACGTTCAGCCATGCTGGTGGCTACAGATGTTTATCGTCCAGCCGCCGTCGATCAGTTAATCACCCTGGGTAAGCAAATCAAGGTACCCGTTTTCGAAATGGGTACAGACGCAAATCCTGTTGATATTGCCAAAGCGGGGATCGCCAAAGCCCAAGAAGACGGTGTCGACACAGTGATCGTGGATACTGCTGGGCGATTACAGATTGACCAGGACATGATGGCTGAGCTGGAGCAAATAAAAACAGCCATTAGTCCTGATGAAGTACTGCTGGTAGTAGATGCCATGACGGGCCAGGAAGCAGCCACCCTGACCCAAACATTTCACGAACAAATTGGCATCACGGGCGCAATCCTCACCAAAATGGATGGTGACTCCCGCGGTGGTGCAGCTCTGTCGATTCGCCAGATTTCAGGCAAACCAATTAAATTCATCGGCATCGGTGAAAAGGTAGAAGCGCTTCAGCCCTTTTATCCTGACCGCATGGCTTCTCGCATTTTGGGTATGGGAGATGTTCTCACCTTAGTCGAGAAGGCCCAAGAAGAAGTCGATATTGCAGATGCAGAGAAGCTTCAGGCCAAAATCTTAGAGGCACGGTTTGATTTTAATGACTTTCTCAAGCAAACCCGCTTGATGAAAAATATGGGTTCCTTAAGCGGGATCATGAAATTGATTCCGGGGATGTCCAACAAATTATCGGCAGACCAACTGCAACAGGGAGAAACCCAGCTACGCCGCTGTGAGTCCATGATTAATTCCATGACTAAGCAGGAGCGGGAAGACCCTGATCTGCTGGCCAACTCTCCTGGTCGTCGTCGCCGAATTGCTAAAGGCTCTGGCTACAACGATAAAGATGTCAGTAAGCTAGTCAGCGATTTCCAAAAAATGCGCTCCATGATGAAACAAATGGGGCAAGGGGGCATGGGCGGTTTCCCTGGCATGGGTGGTATGCCGGGTATGGGGGGTATGCCGGGTATGGGGGGCGGCATGCCCGGCATGGGTGGTATGCCGGGTGGTGGTCGACCTGGTTTTCGTGGCTACAACGCAGGATCTAAAAAGGGTAAGAAAAAGAAAAAGAAAAAAGGCTTTGGCACTCTTTAGAAATTGCATAAAGAGTATGTTGACGGGCTTAGGGAGGTCACCTAGCTGGGAAAGCTAATCAACATACGTTGAAATCACAATGGGATCTATGAAAAACCGCATTGCTTTGGGGCTATTGGTTCTAGGTGTTAGTTGGCCGAGCATTTTATCTGCTGGCCCCGGCTATGGGTTACCTGGGGACTCTGTCAATGAAGTGAAAACCTGGATGCAAGGACACCCCACGCTGCGGGCCAATAGCCGTGAGGGTTTAAGAGTTCATCGGGCTGATATTCCCTCCCGGCGGTTTACATTTCAGGCCAGTGTTTTTCCTATAGGTGGTTTTCAACGCCCTGAAAACAATGCTGTTTGGTCCTCAGCCAACAGACAGCGAGACTTAAGTACCGTACGTCGTGAAGAATTTATTTTGGTGGATTACGATGAGCCGGTAACCATTGCCCGATTAGAAGAGTCCTTGCGAACCCTTTATGGGCCAGATACCTACGCTGACTATCGTCGTGCCCCGTCCGTTTATAATTACACCTCCGAGACTAACACCATTCAAGGCGAAGTCCGCTTGGGTAATAATTATGCCTATTGGGTTGAAGTGACTCCCGATATCCATGGTGTGATTACCACCGGCAGACTAAATGTGATTTTGTCTGAAGATGTTGACCGTTTGCAAAACTATCTGCAGCGACAGTTATCTGTTCAGTAGAGAACGGTTCAGTGTGAGTCCTATTTTGTTGAGTTCCTTTTTAATACTGCGCTTTGCCATGAAAAAAGGGCTAATGAGGCTAGCCGTGTATAGAGTGAGCTCACAGGATGCAACATCATCGTAAATAACCTCTTGGCGATAGCGGAGGCAGTGGCGTAGTATCTTGCGGATATCATTCATCACATACAGGCACAGCATAGTTGGGCGCTGCCATGGTGAGGTGCTCAGCATGCGAGTCCGATAGCGACTGAGACCGATCCCACGACATAGTTTTTGCAAGTATTGTCGCGTCAATCGAGAACTAGGAATTTGATGCTGTAAACGCATTTGGGGGTTGTACCAGATTTCCCAGCCTGCTCGCTGAATGTGCAAAATCGATTCGGTATCTTCTCCAGTCAGCATGCTGGTACCTGTACGGCCTGTGAGGACAAGTTCTTCGGGTACATTTTCTAGCCATGCCTGCCGTCTAACCACCATTCCAGCTGATGGTGGAATTACTTTCTGTTGTGGAACATACATCAGTGGTTCCGAACCACGTTCAGTCAGGGCGAGTAGGGCAGCTATCCGCTCAAAATTTTTAGGGGGCTTCGTTTCAAAACTTCCTCGAATACGGCTGGCAATGACCCCAGCTTCTGGGTGCTTTTTGGCAAAACGATAGGCCGAGCTCAGCCAGGTCATATCAGGTAAGGTATCGTCATCTAGAAAACCAATTAGTGGACTAGTGGCGATTTTGATGGCCTTTTGCCGTGCATAGGCAGCCCCTTGCTTCGACTCAAATGCATAACGTAGTGGTGCTTTCTGGTCCCATTGCTGTTGATACTTTTGGACGATATCGGCAGTATTGTCTGTACTGTTGTTATCAACAATAATGATTTCCCAGCTAAGGTCATGGGCATTTAACTGCCAGCGTAATGACTCCAACACAGGAGCTAAGCGCTGAGCTCCGTTATAGGTGGGAATAGCAATGGAAAAATCGAGACCGACTTTTTCAGGGAAGAAGCGACTGAAGATAGGTCGTAATCCCACTAGGCGATCAACATGTTCCAAAACATTAGTCATTTAATCAAGAACCTAGAGAAGAGCGGCATTGCATTGCCCTAATTGCCTCAGGTCGAAATTAAGGTCAGCAAATGTTGCTTTCAGCATTCCCCTCAATGAGTTTGAAGTTGCAAATTATACCTGTATGTTTCTGTATGAGCATGTACTTATTATGCTGATGCAGCTTAGGTTATGACTGCTTTTAGGACAATGAGTACCTGGATTAGTTGGCTGCTACTTATGGAAACTCAGATGTATTAATTAGCACTTGGTTGGGTATTCTTGGCTTTGGTACAGGCTTAGGGATAAGTGCTGTAGACCTTGCCATCAGGCGATCCCCGTTGACAGTCCAAAGTCGGTTAGCTATATTGTTTGGCCACACCATAGGTTGACTCACCATGAAAGCATCTGACTGGCTAGAAAACCTACCTGATAGATTAATCGCGGCTAGAAAGCTCGTATTTCCAACCATGACTGATGCTGCTAATGCACTTGGTGTTAGCAAACAAGCTCTGGAACAACGCGAGCGTAAACGTTATAAGGGCGCAAAGATAGAAACCTTGATCACGATGCTGAAACTGCTGGAAGAACAAGCTATTATTAGCCCTCCTACTGAACGTGGTCAGACTCTGGATTGACTATGTAAATATGTCTTGTCGCGTAAATGCCAGTTACAGGTTGAAAGTAGCGTCTTTTCCCAACCAAACTTCTATTGACTATCAAGCAACTTGCCGGTTGAAGCAGTAAATAGCTGGCTTTCTAGGCTGCTTTGTAAAGAGTAATTGTTACAGTTCGTCAAAAGTTCGTCTGTTCTAGAACATTGAATAACCTTCTATGAAGTATTGAAGGTCTGTTTAGGGAAATCTATTGGAGCAACTGTAGTGAAAGAATAGGCGGACATACTGCCACTTATTTCACATTATATTAACCATTTATAACAAAACAGCCCCCGGTGTTCTATGAACTGGGGGTTATTTATTGGAGCGATTCTAAAGTATCAACGGACCCTACTGGATTCGAACCAGTGACCGACCGCTTAGAAGGCGGTTGCTCTATCCACTGAGCTAAGGGTCCTCAACATAACGCAACAGGCTGTACTAGGATAGCTGACATTGACCGTTAATTTCAGGACAAGATGCAGCCTGATCACTAAGTTTAGGCGATCTTAGCCAAAATCTATCATCGCTATGAATTACCTAGAATTTTTGCTGTGTCATTGCAGAATGGCGAACTGGGTACGCTGGGGTCACAAAATGGTTTTAATCAACGGTTTTTCTACTATCGTATTTCTACTATCGTAGTGAGTTAAGTTCATCTTACCCACAGTACAGAAAAGCAAATTGACAGGCTAATGGTTTACTTGCTCAAGCTAGTAGCGTGGGCTCCTCGGGTTAGCATTTATCAGTGGCACCATGTTCATCTTAAAGCGCCAGGATGTAGAAATCGGTAGTTTTCAGCATCCGTCTAAAGAGCAAAAGATTCCAATCTTGTCTTATCAAGGGCAGACATTTCGCTTGCTGAGTGTGTTTAATGCTGCCCAGGAAGAAGAGGCTCGTATCCTCTGGCGAGATCTAACGGATAACCGAGGTAAGGCTTGTGTCCTGCTTGAAGAGCCTGAACGTTTTAGTGTGTGGGGCAAGATTCAGCTTGAGCAGGTGTCAGGAGAAAGCGCTGCGGCTGAGACTACAACTGCCAATGGCGTCAGTGCTGTATTTGTGAAAGCGGGTGTGCTGATCATTCAGGCAATGCATGAAGATATCGAAGATTTAATGGGGGGCAAGCAGGCCAAGCGTTTTGCAGGAGACTTGGCAGACATTGGTGAGCAAATGCGTTTGCCTCAAATGACATCCGCTGAATTAGTGGCCGGGCTGCTAAAACTAGATC
Organism: Adonisia turfae CCMR0081; assembly: GCF_011009555.1. Lineage (GTDB taxonomy): Bacteria > Cyanobacteriota > Cyanobacteriia > Phormidesmidales > Phormidesmidaceae > Leptothoe > Leptothoe turfae. The sequence goes on from NZ_QXHD01000004.1 coordinate 5,947,521, forward strand.
CCTTTTCTGCCTCATTGCCACCATGGCAGACTAATCATCTCAATACCATATTCAAAGAACTGCATCGTATTGGTAGAAACTATTTTGGGCGTTCTAACTTTACGGAGCGTGCCTTAGAAGCTTTAGATGACCTATCACCCACAGAACGGGATGCTTTTTTGACTTGGCTGAAACAGTTATCTAGTGGCCAACTTTGGCAGTCTTGAAAATGCCTGATTCTGGATTCATTTGGCGTTTCTTTTTTTTGCGAACCGGTATTTTTGATTAGCATTGCGGGTATGCTTGCGGATGCGCAAAACAAGTTCCTGATTCAACTTGATGGTTACCATTGGATGGTTTCAATCGCTGTAATCATGTGGGTTAAATCATATGAGTTAAACCGTGGGAGGATTCTTTATAAGAACCCCTCATCACTAACGTATAGTTACTTACTCGTTGTGGTTAGTCATACATGGGATAAAGTTTTGTCCCAGTGCTAGGTGGGTCAACAAAATAGCCTACGGCATTATCTTTGGTGTTATCTCATTAGGGAGTAGAGCATTGACTCAGTCCTCCAAGGCTTCTCCAACCAACTCAGCCCAGTCTACTTTGATGCTTTGCCTTGGTTGGGGCATTGTGTCTATCCTTTTCTTCTTACTTTTTGGAGCGTTGGCACCCGGAGAAGATTCGCGGCCAGACTGGTTTTTAATCTCAATTAGTTTTTTAGAGATTTTTGCATTTCTGTTAGCAGCTCTCCTATGCTTTCGTAATTCTGGCAGTTCGCAGATTATCAGTGGGCGTACTGTCTGGCTGTGGTTAGGCATTGGTATGTTGGCCTATGTAGCGGGTAATATCTTCTTTTTCCTATGGGGTACGGTTTGGGGGTTAGATCCGTCGGTATCTTTGGGAGATGGATTTTATTTTATTAGCTATGTTGCCATGGTGGTTGGCATGTTGCTGGCGGCGTTGCCCCGACGGATTGATTTGACTGTGTCGCAATGGAGCATGATTTTTGCCATTGGTGCAGTGGGTGTTGTCCTTGCCTGTGTTTTGAACTACGGTCTACCGTTTGCGACAGCCCAGCTATCGCCACAGCCAGTAATGGCTGCTGAGATCCAGTTAACTCAAGCACCACCGGAATCTGAGCCAGTTGTAGAACCTGTGGAAGAGGCGGCTGAACCTGTGGAAGAGGCGGCTGAACCTGTGGAAGAGGTCGTGGAATCTGAGCCTAACGAGGTTGACGAAATAGTGGCTGGAATGGTGCCTGCTCCCGGATGGGCGCAGGCCTTAGATGCCACCCTTGAGCAGTTTGCTGATCCCGTGGCACTCATGTATGTTGTAGCCGATTGCTTTTTGGTGGTGATTGCGGCTACCCTATTAGTCGCGTTTTGGGGTGGGCGTTTTTCGCAATCGTGGAGATTAATTGCGATCGCAACCTTCTGTCTATACATTGCCGATATGGCCTTCGCTGCTGCTGGGGATAATTACATTGAAGGCGCTTGGTGGGAGACCTTTTGGACATTATCCGCGCTTTTCTTTGCAGCGGGAGCGGCCATTGAATATGACGTTTCTAAACGGTCACGTCGGGGATCGCGTCGTCGCGCATGACATCAGGCCTAAACCTGGCATACTAGAAAAACATTTTTAACCTACCCTTTGGGCTGTTGCTAGTATGGCACCGCGAAAACTGTCTGACGCCGATAAGCAAGACGTAATTGAAATCTATCGGCAACCGGGAGAAACAACCTCGACCATTGCCAAGCGCTATGGTGTCAGTACCAGTACAATTAGTCGCATTCTGAAAACACAGCTGCCCGAAGACGAATATCGGGCACTGATTTCTCAGAAGCGTTCGGCACCTGCTGAGAAGCCGGCAGTTTCTCCTCCACAGCCGGTTAAAGATGAAAAAACGACTACACCTGAAAAGCCGGTGCGTCGTGCTCGTAAACGTTCAAGGATCGTAGAGGCTAGTCCTTCCCAGGCTGAAGAAGATGGCCAACTAGAGCTTCTGGCTGCTTCTGAAGAGGTAAATGACACTGCAGATGAGAGGTCCTCTTCGGCACAAGATGACGTGTCAGCTGTGGCTACTGAGTTGCTTGAGCACTCTTCGGATCATGACGACGATGATTTGGGCGAGGATCTAGATGATTTAGATGATTTAGATGAAGATCTAGATGATTTGGACGAGGATGAGCTCGATGGTGAATTTGACGATGATGACAGCATTGACAATGATGCTTCTCTTCTAGGAAATTCTGTCGAAATTATGCCTATTGCGGATGCAGTCTTTCCACGCACCTGCTACTTGGTAGTGGATCGTCTATCTGAATTAATTACGCATCCCCTTAATGAATTTGCCGAACTTGGTACAATCCCTGTCGATCAAGCATCAGCTCTGACGCTGCCGATTTTTGATAACCATCGTGTGGCGCGAAGATTTTCACGGCGAAATCAGCGGGTCATCAAGGTACCTGATGGTCAGCTAATCACTAAAGCGACGTCCTATCTTCAGGCAAAGGGAATTACCCATTTGCTAATTGATGGCAATATCTATTCTCTGTTGGGCTAGGGATATTGGGATGATGTAGTGGCGTTCCGTGGAACGCCACTACATCCGTGATTACACCTACAAATCAAAATTGAATCCCGTTTTTTGGCGCTCCATATATTTAGCCTGGTCAAACTGATAGAGCTGCGCTGCGCGGTGGGTCACATTGGTTTCTTTTTCGTCTAGAGGTATGAGGATATTCAGTTTAAGCAACTTTTTACGAAAGTTACGCTTATCAAATGGGCGAGCTAGGACAATTTCGTAAAGTCTCTGGAGCTGGGTCAGGGTGAACTTTTTGGGCAGCAACTCAAACCCAATGGGCCGATGACAGATGCTGGCTTGTAGGGTTGCGATCGCATCCTGCACAATTTTTTCATGGTCGAATGCTAATGACGGCAGCTGCTCCATTGGCCACCAGCGAGCCTGCTTAGCATCAGTTGCCGCTTTAATCTGATAACTCCAAAGATTGACCAGGGCATAGAACGCCACAGTAACTGTATGTCCCCTAGGGTCTCTATGGGGTTGGCCGTAGGCTTTTAGCTGTTCTAAGAAGAGACCACTAATGCCACTCTCTTCCTGGAGTTCACGACGGGCAGCCTGTTCTAACGCCTCGTCTAACTGTACAAAACCACCGGGGAGAGCCCACTGTTCGACAAACGGTGGCAGCCGTCGTTGAATCAGTAGCACTTGCAAAGAATTTGTTGGATCCAGACCAAAAACTACACAGTCTACTGTGACCGCTGGTCGAGGATAATCATAGCTATAGGTCATGGGTTGCAGTTGACGTTTCAGAACGCCTTGGTTATAACCAAACTACACCTTAGTGTAAAAAGTACACAATTAAGCTTTTCTGCTACTTTTCCCTATGCTCGGCGCAATCACAGGCGACATTATTGGCTCTGTCTACGAGTTTGACGGCCACAAGACCAAGGATTTTCCTTTATTTACAGACGAAAGTATTTTTACTGATGACACGATTCTGACGGTGGCTGTGGCTTCAGTGTTGCTCCATGGTGGCACCTATACTGAAGCTTTCAAGCGTTATTACCAGCTTTATCCCAATCCCTGTGGTGGCTATGGTGCACGCTTTCAGGCTTGGGCAGCAGCAGATAGTCAGCCTTATAACAGCTGGGGCAATGGAGCCGCTATGCGCGTGAGCCCAGTGGCCTATGTCCACCAAGATTTAGCAAGTGTTCTACAGACGGCAGAGCAGACGGCCATTGTGACCCACAACCACCCTGAAGGTATTAAGGGGGCCCAAGCTACGGCTGCGGCTATTTTTTTAGCTCGTCAGGGTGAGTCGAAGGCCGCTATTAAAGCGTATGTGGAAACTAAATTTGGCTATGACCTGAGTCGTAGCCTTGAGAAAATTCGACCTGCCTACCGGTTTAATGAGTCCTGCCAGGAAACGGTACCTGAGGCCATCATTGCCTTTCTGGAGTCCACAAGTTTTACAGATGCAATCCGTAATGCAGTTTCCCTGGGGGGAGATGCCGATACCCTAACTTGTATCACCGGGAGTATTGCTGAAGCCTTTTATGGAGAAGTGCCGGGGGCAATTGTCGATCGTGTTTGGGGCTTGCTGCCGGATGATTTAAAGACTGTGATTGTACAGTTTAAGGCCAACTATATGCCCGTACTCAAGGCATAACCGCCTAAGAAATACCCTGGAGAAATAAGCACTATGTCCCATTCCGTGCCAATTCCTGAGTTTTTCGCCCCGAATCGTGTGGGTGATGTGTGGCGTGTGCCCTATGAAGAGCGTGCGGTTCAGGCTCAAGCTTGGGCTCAAAGCCACGGTATTAAACCTGCAGACACCGATCGCCCAAGGCTGTGTCTGTTGGCAATCGATGTGCAAAATACCTTTTGTATTCCTGGGTTTGAGCTATTTGTAGGTGGTGCTTCAGGGCAGGGGGCTGTGGATGACACTCGCCGTTTGTGTGAGTTTATCTATCGTAATTTGGGCCAAATCACAGAAATTGTGCCCACGATGGATACCCATCGGGCCATACAAATTTTTCATGCCGCTTTCTGGGTGGATGCGGAGGGGCAGATGCCTGCTCCGATGACCATGGTGAATTTAGACGATGTGCAGAGTGGTCGATGGCGGGTAAATCCGGCAATTGTCCCGAGTCTGAATGCGTCTCTCGAACAGCTAGAGGCCTTTGCTCTGCATTATGTAAAACGACTCAGCGATAATGGTAAATATCCGTTAACGGTGTGGCCTTACCATTCCATGCTGGGAGGGATTGGCCATAGTCTAGTCTCTGCGTTTGAAGAGGCTTGCTTCTTCCATAATTTGGCCCGGCAGTGTCAAACACGATTTGAGCTGAAAGGTAACAATCCATTAACGGAAAATTATTCGGCACTGCGGCCAGAGGTGTTGGATGATCCCAAGGGTCAGCCAGTGGCGAAAAAAAATCAGGTGCTGATTCAGCATTTGTTGACATTTGATGCGGTTGCGATCGCCGGCCAAGCCAAAAGCCATTGCGTCGCTTGGACTATTGACGATCTGCTGAATGAAATTCAGCAAGTGGATGCTTCTTTGGCCCAGAAAATATATTTGCTCGAAGACTGTAGTTCACCCGTGGTAGTGCCTGATATTGTAGACTTTTCAGACGCTGCGGATGCTGCCTATCAAAAATTTGCTGCTGCTGGTATGAATATTATTCAGTCAACTAGCAATATCTCTAGTTGGTGGTCCAGCAGCTAGATTGTCGGTAAAGATGAATGCATTCCATGGATTTTCTCATTGCTTTCTTGAGATAACTCAATATTGAGATAGATATTTATTAGTGATAGCTTAAAAATACTTAGATCTGAACGTTTATTGATGTTGCTAATTATTATTAGACTCTCTTCAGAAGACGGTTCGTTGTTTGTTAGTCAGTATTGTAGAGTTACAGACTATTAACTCGATGGGGTCGTTAATCAATTTTCTAGATGAAAATTAGAGCTTTGTGGAGAGTAGTCAATATCGGGAGCCTTTAATGGATATAATTGGCTGGAAGCCTTTTAATTTAAGGGCTCTTTTGTTTAATTTATTTATCAAAATTATTTAATAAAGATGATTTAGTGAGCTAAGAAGCATGTTTTTGTCTCTTCCTATTACCTGCCATAAAACTTAGCTACTTATCAAAATGTGGCAAAAATATCATTATTCTGCCACCTCTTGAATAATTCAATTACAGTGAAGTTAACGTGGTTAACTTGATGGTGACTTCACAAGTTTTTTGAAGTATTGAGCTGGTGCTGTTCACGTTAATACGTTGTTTTATCTATCGTCAAAGCCATTTAATCAGGCCCCTGTTATGCATTGCCCTTGTTGTCAGACGTCCACTTTAAAACGCATTCGATTAGATGAGTATTTGGCAGCTCATGCCTGTGAAACCTGTGAGGGGCAATGGGTCTCTTCCTATGACTATTGGCATTGGCTAGAGTGGCAACCAAGTAGTGGAAAAATCAAGCAATGTGACTCTCCAGAGTTAAGAGAGTCGGTTGTCGATAATCGTCGCGCGTCTTTCTGCCCTGAATGTAATCATTTGATGCGACGTGCCAAGGTTGGTCATGGTCTGAAATTTTATCTAGACCGGTGCTCCCACTGCGGCGGTCATTGGTTTGACAAAGGGGAGTGGGAAATCTTGCAAGCCCATAATATACATGACAAGGTGCATCTGGTATTTTCAGAGCCTTGGCAGTCCCAGCTCCGCCAGGCAGAATTTAATCGTGTTTTAGAAGAAACCTACCGTAATGCCCTGGGAGATGACGACTATACTCAGGCATTGACGATCAGAGCTTGGCTTGAGCAGCATCCCCATCGAGACTACATCTTATCTGTCCTGAACCACCTACCCCCTGCTACGGATGAATCGCGTTACATCCCTGTACAAAAGCCATTGCCTCAGAATCCCGTGCCTAAGGCGCAGGCAAATCATTGCCCTGTAACCTATGGGCATGGAGGGCTATCTCAGAACTGCGACTATCCCAAACCGGCGAAGTAATTGCTTTAAGCCTCAAGCTATCTCAGTTATTTTCATAGGTAGTAAGCGTCAGCACCTGAGGTGGTGTAGCGTCGGGGGGATATAAAAATTGAACTTCTACGGAACGTTCTTCTCCAGGCTCTAGGGTTAGCTCTACTAGGGGTGAACCTAATTGTCCTCGCCGTTGCACCAGATGAATGTAGTCAGCTCGCCGCTCATCCTGGTCGTTTGTGTATAGAAACAAAACGGTCCCGCGAAAGAAAATGCGCGAGTCGTGGGCAGTCAAAAAGGTGAGTGCGTTTTTGATAGTTTCGTTTTGTAGTGGGGTTTGGACAGATAGGGCAACAGTTTTTGGCTGATCTGTGGGGTTATGAAGCGGCAGGGTTAAATCGTATTCAGTGCCATAGTTACCATGGGCTCGATATGCTGTATCGCTATAACGTCTAAGCATTCGGGCGCTTTGGATTTGGCCTGTACCGAAGGTGTTGTGATCAACGGTGCTAATGGCATAGGAAATTTGTTTGCCCGTTTCGGGAATTTTGAGCCTTGATGAGCGTCGATCGCTCAGGCGAGCTTGCCAACTGGAACCCTGGCTGACACCGGCCACTCGGCCATATATAAAAGGGTTGGCCTGACGACCGGGACGTGTAGGCTTGAGGTCTCGAGGAGTGGCAAGATTACCATTAATAAGAACCTGCAACCATTCATCTGTCGTAGGGACCCGCTCACCCCCACTTTCCGTTAGGGGAGCGAGCATTGTGAGGCTGGCTGCATACACCGGACCATCGCTAGACAGGCGCAGCAGTGTGGACCTGGCATTGCTGCGATTACCGTTGAGGTTGCTAGGCAGCGGTGGCAATAGCTCGCTACCAGCTGGGACACTACCATCAGTCGCTACCGATAACCTCCGTACCGGCAACGGTGCATTCAGAAGCAGGTAGCTTGCTTGGGGAGGGATGACGACATCATTGGGCCAAAATGATTGGCGACGATCTCGCAGGATTTCATTCATCAGGCGGCTGCCTGGTCCTGAGAATTGATTGCTAGCTAAGTTAAATTCCACATCATTACGACCATGCCAAGGGGCTTCTTGGCTAAGGTAGCTGGCGGCCTCGCGAAATTTGAGGGTGACAGGTCGGCGACTGGGGTTATGCAGCAGAATTCCTAAGTATCGGGTGCGAGTGTCACTATCGTCTCGAGCCCTGACAACATGGTGGTCAAAAATATCAAAACGTCCCTCAAAGGCATAATCCAAGTGTGCTGATGGTTCAGCCTTACCTTGAGAGGGAAAGGTGGATAGAAGAATTCCTTCAGATTCAATGAGTTCGGGGCTATTGCTGTTAAAAACAGGCACATTATCCAGTCTCCCCGGTAAAGGGCGAACTTCCTGGATTTGTGGAATGATCTCTGGAGCCCTGTTTTGAGCAATTGCTCTGTGGTTAGAGAAGTCTGTTGCTGAAACGTCGATTGTTTGGTCTGAGGAGGTTTCCAATTGCTGCTCTAACATCAATGGTGAAAATAATGGAGCAGCTAAAAGCGCAATTAAAAACGGCAATAGACCCATGGAACTAACAGTTACTCAAATTTCTACGGCAACAGTCGCATGACTGTCGCCTAACCTACCATTCAAGCGGTAGCTGATGTGACTGACTGTGCCGTTCAGGTGACTGGTTCCTGGAGCTTGTTAGCATCCTTTAGGTTTGATCAAGGTTTGAATTTTTCCGGCAGTTAATTGCTCCACATGGGATAGCACTATGGATGCCCCTGCTTCTTTTAGGGTATGGCTATAGCGATTTTGGTAGCCGGTGTCCGTTTGTACGTGAGGAGGTAATACCCCTACTCCTAGCCAGACGCGCTCAGGGAATTCCGCTTTAGCAGCCTCGATAGTGGCCATGTCAGCCACCGTATCTCCGGCATATAAAACCGGTAGTCCGGCAGGGGTGCTTTTTTCTAATTGCTCCACAGTCATGTAGAGTCCTGTAGGATCTGGTTTACTCGGAGCATCTGCCATGGCAATGAGTATGGGCTGCACTAAGCCAATCCGTTGTTGCAAGATGTAGTTGGCTGAGCCTCGAGTTGCCCCACTAAAAAAAGCAGAGGGTACGCCACCGCTGGCTAGCTTAGTCAGATAGTCAACAGTCATTAGAATGGGTTCTTGAGTGATATAGCCCGTCCATTGACTCGGATCGTCACCAGAACCCCGGTAGCGTTCTTGAAAATACTCCACAACAGCATCATAGTCACTGCTGTACGTCTGTCCTGAGGCTAGACCGTGGCGATGGATGAGTTCTTGGGACGCTTTCCAGTCGTTGTTCCAGACGCCTTCGCTTTTGAGCTGGTCAATATCTATGGGGCTAGGTCGATAGTGCCCTTGTGTAAAATGCTCCACTGTATCTGCAATGGCTCGACGATATGAACCACTGACGTCACGAACAACGCCATCGATATCAAATACAGCTAGGGCGATAGGGATAGACATTTTTTACGTAGAAGAGACTAATTTCGATGTGCTTAAAACAGCAAATGCGATAGAATTATAGACCGTGTAGTTTTGAAGCCAAGAGGCGTACAGCGGAGGTTTGCATTGTCTCGATTTATCTTAAAGGTTCTCTGGCTCGACAAAGATGTGGCTCTTGCCGTAGATCAAGTAGTGGGCAAGGGATCGAGTCCGCTGACCTCTTACTTTTTCTGGCCTCGTAATGATGCATGGGACCAGATGAAGCTAGAGCTTGAATCCAAAACTTGGATTGCTGAAGAAGAGCGTATCGATCTTTTGAACCAGGCAACAGAGATTATTAATTACTGGCAAGAGGGTGGAAAAGCTCAGTCTATGCAAAAAGCAGCTGAGAAATTTCCTGACGTAGCTTTTACTGGTAGTTCATGATTTAGGTTTAGTCCATCGTAATTTCTCAAAGAACCGACCCGCCCATTGAGCGAGTCGGTTCTTTATGGTTGATCGACTATTTCTGCAAGAAAAGAACTGGGAGACATCAAGGTCTCCCAGTTCTTTTCTTGTGTAGTCTTCAGTGTCTAGGCGCTGCTCGTCGACTAGATGCTGCCGCCAGCAGCTTGAACACGAGCCCGTGCTCTCTTCAAAGACTTTCTTGCCTGGATAACGGCTTGCTTATCGTCGGAAGAAATGCTATCGGCTTTTGACTTTGCAGAGGTATATTCTGCTTCAGCTTCGGATAGGTCAATGCCTTCACCGCGCTCGGCACCGTTTACCAAGATGGTAACTTCGTTGTTTTCCACTTCGGCAAAACCGCCCATTAGTGCGATCGCAACCCAATCCTTGTCAGCCCGTACCCTTAATACGCCGATATCAAGAGCTGTCAGCAGCGGAGCGTGACCACTCAAAATACCCAATTGACCAGTCGTGCTAGGTAGCACGACCTCTTCTGCCTCAGCATCCCAGACAGTTTTGTCGGGAGCTACCACACGAACTGCTAATGACATAAAACTCAAGAAGTAAAAATGAATTGTGAATCGTGAACTGTGAGTAGTGAGTCGTAAGACCTGAAGATCTTCTTTGACTCACTCAGAGCTAACTGGTTTAACCACTCACTACCCTTAGACAAGCTCAGGGCAAACTCGCAACTCACCACTCACAAAGCTGTAATCTGTGCCACAAGAAATAAGCGACTGCTTAGCTCTCAGCCTTCATCTTTTCAGCAGTCTCAATTACTTCATCAATGCCACCCTTGAGGTAGAAAGCCTGCTCAGGAATATCATCCAGCTCACCAGAGAGAATCATGTTGAAGCCCTTAATGGTGTCCTCAAGACTAACGTACTTACCAGCCAGACCAGTAAAGATTTCCGCTACAAAGAAAGGTTGAGAAAGAAACTTCTCAATCTTACGAGCGCGGGCAACCGCGAGACGATCATCTTCAGAAAGCTCATCTAGACCCAAAATGGCAATGATGTCCTGTAGTTCCTTATAACGCTGCAGGATAGATTGAACTGCACGAGCAGTTGTGTAGTGCTCACCACCAACAACGTCAGGCTGGAGCATAGTGGATGTAGAATCCAGAGGATCCACAGCGGGATAGATACCCTTAGAAGCCAATGCACGAGAAAGTACAGTGGTCGCATCCAAGTGAGCAAATGTAGTTGCAGGTGCAGGATCAGTCAGGTCGTCCGCAGGAACGTAAACTGCTTGAATAGAAGTAATAGAACCCTCCAGAGTAGAGGTAATGCGCTCCTGAAGGTCACCCATATCAGTACCCAGAGTGGGCTGGTAACCTACCGCAGAAGGCATACGACCTAGCAGGGCAGATACCTCAGAACCGGCCTGTACAAAACGGAAGATGTTATCGACGAACAGTAGAACATCCTGTTTATTAACATCACGGAAGTACTCAGCCATCGTTAGCGCAGACAACGCCACACGCATACGAGCACCAGGGGGTTCATTCATCTGGCCGTACACTAGAGCAACTTTGGACTGCCCCAGGTCATCAGCGTTAATTACACCAGAATCAATAAATTCGTTGTACAGGTCGTTTCCTTCTCGAGTACGCTCACCTACACCAGCGAACACAGAAACACCACCGTGCTGTAGAGCGATGTTATTGATCAGCTCCTGAATCAATACGGTTTTACCCACACCAGCACCACCAAAGAGGCCGGTCTTACCACCCTTACGATAAGGTGCTAAGAGATCAATAACTTTAATACCCGTTTCAAATACTGAGGGCTTTGTCTCCAATTCAGTTAGCTTGGGAGCAGCTCGGTGAATGGGCAGTGTGGTGGACATATCCACATCACCCTTCTCATCCACGGGCTCACCAAGAACGTTAAAGATGCGACCCAACGTGGGAGGGCCAACAGGTACGTTGATAGGTGCACCCAAGTCAGTGACCTCCATTCCCCGTACCAATCCGTCGGTAGAACGCATCGCTACGGCTCTTACCTGGCTGTCTCCTAGTAGCTGCTGTACCTCACAAGTAACAGAAACAGCCTGACCAGCGGGGTTAGTGCCTTCAATCTTGAGGGCGTTATAAATGCTGGGCAGCTCGCCAGCGGGGAACTTAACGTCTACAACAGGGCCAATAATCTGAGTGATATAGCCAGTATTTGTTTTCTCTGCAGTGGTGACCATGCTTGCGCCTTATCCTAAGGGTATTAGCTACTGCGGCGACTTTTAATTTTATTTTTACTTTCAAAGTGCCATGTAAAAGATTATCACTAGATGTATCACCCATGGCACTGGTATTTGCTATAGTCGGGGTTCTTTTGCGTTTTCACCAAGATTGTATTTGTGCTGCTCCAAGACAATAGGTTTGGTTAATTTGGTGACTTACGCTGGTCTATTGATTTACTAAATAGCAGAGCTAACACGCCCATAATGACCGTTGATGGTTCAGGAACTGCTTGAGGTAAGGTCACAGGTTGGGCTTGGGGGGCGAGAACCTTGGGTGGTGAAACACCAGGTTGAGGTGGCACAGCTGGCGCTGGTGTAACCGGTGCTGGTATAACCGGTGCTGGCGTAACTGGCTGAGGTCTTTTCAGAATGGGTTGGGGAGCTTTGATAGGTCTGGGGTTGGTTGGCTGAGTCTTAGGGCGTTGTGGTGAAATGACGGGTGTCTGTGTGGCGTTGGTCCGGTAGTCGGGACGCTGTCTGATATAGAACCGCTGATTGGGAATCGTATCGGTAATGAAGTAGTTAAAGCGGACCGTTTCGCCTGGGTTTACTCCATTCCCCCGATAGAAGTTAATAAAGTCGCGTACATCCGTAATTTCGTCAGCTCTTTGATAGTGACTAGATGTGTAAGGACGAACAGGACCTATAGCTTGGGCAAAGGATAGGCCATCGTTTTCGCCACTGGCGTACCCTGCCGTCTCTTGCAATTCATGGTCATAAAACCGCCAGAATGCCCCTGTCAGGTTGCGCGACACAATACTAATTGCAAAGCCTGGCCGATTAAAAACTGAATGCTGTGGAGCATTGGGTAAATTGCTGACGGCCAAAGAGATGTCTAGGCCCCATACATCTTGGTAGACCACAAATGGGTTGTTATGGGTACCTCTGCCGGTCACATTCGTGATTCTAAATTTGGCTGATGCTTCGCTAAATATGAGGCCATTTTGACTACAACGTCCCGGTAGGCAAGCGGCTTCAGAGGCGTCACCACCAAGTGCTAATAATCCGATACTCAAAAGGCTTGCTGCACCAACTTGTGGAGCAAAAGTAAAAGGTATTCGCATGGGTAAAGTTTCAGGATTTGGGCAATACGATACTTTTGGTTGCCGAGTATCAAAAAATACTGATTCTATGGCGCACCATTGATGTTTCGAAGAGATTTTGTTGAGGGGGGTATAGTCTCTTTAAACTTTATTTTTAGGGGTTTTTCCAGAGTGACACTTTTTCTTGAGAAGCTCCTTGAAAGTACGTAAGCTTTATGAAAAATACACATCAATCTTGGTTGAATTCAGGTGGTATTACGGATATGATGCATGCTTGATGGAGTCTGTTTTTGACGGATCTGCTTGCTAAAAAAAGCGGGTCGTTAAACTAACGACACCGCTATGTGGTGTATTCAATTGCTGAACTGATTGAGTGGGTCGGGCTGCTGTAGCAATGTGTTTATCGGCTGACGGCTGGTCGACGCACATCCAGTGAGTTGCCTGCATTAATTGATATGTCACCATCTAAATCTGATGAGGCCCCATCTGCGGTTGCTTCACCATAGAAACGAACAGTGTCACTAGCCCATACGTTAATAACACCCCCGTTGGCCTCTGATGAGTCGACAGAAAGCTCAGAGCTACGGTCAATTAAGACATAGGTAGCACTGAAGGTATCTACAACGGGCATGCCACCGATAGAGATGGTGCCTGCTTGGTCGACGGCATTGGCATAGATGCTGCCTCCAATGAGGTTGATCTGATCTCCAAGGATATTGACCTGACCTGGGAGTCTATTGGGGGCAGGTATGGCGCTGTCGGAAATATCCACAGTGCCGCGAATTAAAACTGTGCCTGCGGTTGGTGTTAGGGGTGGGGTGTTGTTTAAGACAAAAGCACCGTCAGCAGTGATTGCGAGTTGAGTTGCATTATTATCTTCACCACCGGTCAGCATTTCCGCTAGATTCGCGGCTGGTAATAGGGTTATGGCGGACTGTGCTTCAGTAGAAGCGATGGTTTGGAGAGTGTCGGCCGGAATTACCTCCAGGCCGAGAATATTACCTGGTTGGGTGAGTCTCAGAAGGTTGTCTCCAGAGGCCGCGACTAGATTGACATTGCCACCGGGGGCAGTCAAATTGCCGTCATTTTGAATGTATTGGCCAATTAAGGTGATGGATGCTTGGGGAGGGACTTGAAGGGTGCCTTGGTTTTCGATGCTACCTGTAGGCAGTGCGGTGGAGAATGGGGCTGATATTTCTGAACTGGTTGATCCTGTGAATAGTAGATAGCCATTAGGGTTACCAACGAGATTCCTAATGCTGGGTGTTCCTGAATGGTGCTCAGATTGGTGGTCTGAGAGAGCTATTTCACTAATGGATCCATCTACAGATAGGAGATATCTATCGTTAAATAAAAGACCGGAACTTGTGGTAGCAGTCAGATTTGCAGGCAGGTTCAGGGTGACATCTTGCCCAAAAATAATGCCCGCCGGGTTGACTAGAAAAAGATTGGCGTTGCTTGGCAGGTTTGGATCATCGCTAGTGATTTGGAGTAAGCCATCGATAGCTGAAGGCTGAGTGCTGTTGATCAGGCTGATGACGTTGGCAACATCTGGGGCAACGATGAAGTTGGCGGCATTGTCAGAACCTACATCAAACTGGTGAAACTGATGAACTAAATTAGGCTCAACCCCGCCTGAAGACTGCCCACCTAAAATATTGAGCTGATGATTAGACTGCCTAACAACGCTTGTGTCGGACGTTGCTGGTTGGATATGGGTTGGTGCTGTAACGGATGCTTCTGATGATGGTGAGACCTGTGCAGAAGCTACTCCCTGTAGACCGATTATCCATAGTGGCAGGGCATTTAAGAGCAGGGAAAATTTGAAATTCATGGGACTAGCAATTGCTAGACAACGTGTCAGCATATGCACTAGGTGAAAATGTATCAAGAACTACAGATGGCACCCATTCATTTAAATAATACGAGGAATTTTTAATACAACCTGAAGCAGCTGTGAAGATCACTGTGTTGAAACCATAAAGTTTGCTAGGAGTTTTGAGGAATCACTAAGTTCGGGAACCCGTACCCCTCTATCTGTTGCGATCGCTTCTCTTCAAGCGATAAATTAGCACTCGGCAATAGAGAGTGCTAAACCGTGTTCAGGTTGCGGCTCCTTTCCCTATCAGATCCTTCAGTTGGAAAAAGGGACTGCTCAGGCGAACTGATATCGCCTTGGTGCAATTGCCGAATGATTGATCTATCAAAGTTCGGAGAAAACTATGGCAGCCATTTCTTTGAGTGTTTCAAGTGTCACTCCCCTAGGTGATCGCGTTCTGATCAAGGTCAGCGCATCTGAAGAGAAGACAGCTGGCGGCATTTTGCTACCTGATACCGCTAAGGAAAAGCCCCAGGTTGGCGAAATTACTGCAGTGGGTCCTGGTAAGCGTGGCGATGACGGCAGCCGTCAAGCTCCCGATGTAGAGGTTGGTAACAAGGTCCTCTATTCCAAGTATGCAGGCACTGATATCAAGCTGGGTGGTGAAGACTACGTATTGCTTTCTGAGAAGGATATCCTTGCAGTCGTTGGCTAAGCACCAGCTCAGTTATGAGTTTTAAGTTTTGAATTTTGAATTAAAGGTATTCCAAAAAGTCAGAGGTAGTTGACTTTTTGGTGGGTGACATAAAGCCTAAAAGCCTTGACTAAGAGCCCAAAACTCAAAAATGCAAACTCAAAGAAGCTTGCTTCTTGTACCCACCCCAGATCCCTCTCAAACGTTCTGAAACATAGGTTGATTCATGGCTAAGCGCATCATATATAACGAGAATGCTCGTCGTGCCTTGGAAAAAGGCATGGATACTTTGGCTGAGGCCGTTGCTGTTACCCTTGGCCCCAAGGGACGTAACGTCGTTCTTGAAAAGAAATTTGGCTCTCCTCAAATCGTTAACGATGGTGTCACCATCGCTAAGGAAATTGAACTAGAGGACAACATTGAAAATACAGGTGTTGCTCTGATTCGTCAGGCAGCTTCTAAGACTAACGATGCGGCTGGTGACGGAACTACCACTGCAACCGTATTGGCTCACGCCATTGTTAAGGAAGGTTTGCGTAACGTGGCGGCTGGTGCAAATGCGATCGCACTCAAGCGCGGTGTCGAGAAAGCAACTGCTTACCTCGTAGAGCGGATTGCCGAGAAAGCCCAGCCCGTTGGTGACTCTACTTCCATTGCCCAGGTAGGTACTATCTCCGCTGGTAACGATGAAGAAGTCGGCAAAATGATTGCTGAAGCCATGGAGAAAGTTGGCCGCGAAGGCGTCATCTCCTTGGAAGAAGGCAAGTCTATGACGACTGAGCTGGAGATCACTGAAGGTATGCGTTTTGATAAGGGCTATATCTCCCCTTACTTCGCCACCGATACTGAGCGCATGGAAGCGGTTCTAGATGACCCCTACTTGCTGCTCACTGACAAGAAAATTGCCCTGGTACAGGATCTAGTTCCCGTGCTTGAGCAGGTTGCCCGCTCCGGCAAACCGTTACTAATTATCGCTGAAGATATCGAGAAAGAAGCCCTGGCGACCCTTGTGGTTAACCGTCTGCGCGGTGTGCTTAACGTAGCTGCTGTTAAAGCGCCTGGCTTTGGCGATCGCCGTAAGGCCATGCTTGAGGACATTGCTGTTCTAACTGGTGGTCAAGTCATCACTGAAGATGCGGGTCTTAAGCTCGACGGTGTCAGCATCGACATGCTGGGTACCTCCCGTCGCATCACCATTACTAAGGACAACACTACCCTGGTAGCCGAAGGCAACGAAGCCGATGTGAAGGCACGCTGCGAGCAGATTCGTCGTCAAATCGAAGAGTCTGATTCCAGCTACGACAAGGAGAAGCTACAGGAGCGTCTGGCTAAGCTTTCCGGTGGTGTTGCTGTCATCAAAGTTGGTGCAGCGACTGAAACTGAGATGAAGGACCGTAAGCTGCGTCTAGAAGACGCCATCAACGCAACCAAGGCTGCCGTTGAAGAAGGTATTGTTCCTGGCGGTGGTACTACTTTGGCCCACCTGGCTCCTGGTCTAGAAGAGTGGTCTAATGCTAATCTCACTGGCGAAGAGCTGACTGGTGCTTTGATTGTCACCCGTGCTTTGACTTCTCCCCTCAAGCGCATTGCCGAGAACGCTGGTCAGAACGGTGCTGTTGTCGCTGAGCACGTCAAGGAGAAGGACTTTAACATTGGCTTCAACGCAGCAACTAACGAATACGTGGATATGTTGCAGGCTGGTGTTGTTGACCCTGCTAAGGTAACTCGCTCTGCGACTCAGAATGCTGCGTCTATTGCTGCGATGGTATTGACGACTGAGTGCATCGTTGTTGATAAGCCTGAGCCTAAGGAAGCTGCTGGTGCTGGTGCCGGTATGGGTGACTTCGACTACTAAGCTGCTCCTACAATCCATTAGTCGATGCTTTTGAGTGTCGATAACTGTGAACTAAAAGCGGTTGGTGTTTCTCACCTGCCGCTTTTGTCATTGGTGATTGAGGGCATGCACCGATATCGCTCTACGGGGCTATAACTACTACCATGGCATCAGGAGTCTGGGATGGTGCAGATTGCAGAGACTGATTTTTGGGTCTGCGTTGTGGTCTGAGTCATGGCTGAGCTGTCACCGCTTAACACTTAAAGGAACATACCTGAACTAATGCAGCCACTCATTGAAGGATATCAATCAGTCAATGGTTTGGAGGTGATTTAGCGGGGCAAACTCATTTTGAA
Source organism: Adonisia turfae CCMR0081 (assembly GCF_011009555.1). Lineage (GTDB taxonomy): Bacteria > Cyanobacteriota > Cyanobacteriia > Phormidesmidales > Phormidesmidaceae > Leptothoe > Leptothoe turfae. The sequence goes on from NZ_QXHD01000004.1 coordinate 5,964,917, forward strand.
GGAGCACTTAAATTATTGTAAGCAAAGGTTTTTCCGAAAACCTGTGTAATTTAGTCAATTGCCTCTACAATGACAGCAAAATTTTGGTTTAGTCGCTGGATAGCTTTGCTAACCCAGTCAATGCTTTGTAGGAGCAAGTAGCCTGAAGATGGGCTAATCCATATGAATTTTTAAAGGGTGGCTTTAGCAAGTTAAGCCAAAAGCGATATTTACATCCCTGACGGCTCGCGTTAGAACAGTCAGACCCAGTGTGGATATTGTTCCTTCCCATTGATTTTTTCCCGATTTTTTCGGGGGAGACCTATCCGTTAATGGCCTGCACTGTCTGGGACGCTGTTGCTAATGACTGCTACGCCTACTGATCCACAACAATTTAATTCATCGCCCGCAGACTCTACGGGGAAAGACTTGGTAAGTCTTGAGGGTAGACGTAAATCGAGAGGGCGACAGGCTTGGTTCTGGTCAAGTGTGTGGTTGATGTTGCTGGTAGCATCAAGTGCTCTGGGTCTATGGGCGGTCGCCTTGATTACCCGTTTACCCCCTTTGCCCAACTGTGATCGAATATCTGTATTTAGTGCTGACAGTGAGCGACTTTACTGTGCTAGGCAATCGGCAGTATCGGGGGCTGAGCAGGATTTGGTGGCTGGGATACAGCTAATTTCTGCTTGGGATGAGACCCACCCTCTTTATCAAGATTCTCAAGAGGTGGCTAATCGTTGGTCTAAGGGGTTATTGAAGCTGGCACAACAGCGCATGCAGAAGGGGCATATAGACCGAGCGACCCAATTGTTGGGCTATATTCCACCTCGGGCTGAAATCTATGCAGAAGCCCAGGTCGCTTCAGGGCGTTGGCTGCAAGAATGGGCGAAGGGTGAAGAAATTTCGGCTGTGGTGATAGAAGCCGTGGGTAATCAAAATTGGAGTGGTGCCCGTCAGCAGCTACGAGACATTAAGCGTTTGACCAGTGATTATTGGCTCAAAGATCGGCATCGCTATCTGGGGCAGCATATCCAACGCGAAGAAGATGCTCGTCGTACCTTAATCAAGGCACAAACTCTGGCTAGCGATGGTCAGATGGAGAGTCTGGCAGAGGCGCTGACCTTGATCCGACAGATTGAGGTGCAAAGCCATGCCTGGCCTGAGGCTAAACCGTTATTGACGGACTGGGCTGATGTGCTACTGACCTATGGATTGCAAAAGTGGGAGCAGGATGATTTAGCTGGAGCGATCGCAATTATTCAAAAAGTGCCAGCGGACTTGGCCACTAAGTCAGAAGCTCAAGATTTGGTTCAATTTGCCCATGCTCAGCGGTTAGCCGCATTCCAGCAAGATTGGGAGCCCACCTATGGAGATGTCCTAAATTTGATGGATGCTATCCAGGCGGTGCAAGACATTGGTCGTGAGAGTCCGTTTTATCAAGATGCCCAGGCAAAGTTAGAGCTATGGACGAAACAGCTCAGCGATCTACAGCAGCTCTATGGAGCTACGCTCATGGCTCACCTTAATCAAAAGGCTTCCTTGAAGCTCGCTATAGAGCAGGCGCAGATCATTACGACCGACCGACCCCAGCGTCAGCAAGCTCAAACCTTGATATCCCATTGGTCCAAAGAGATTCAACGCATTGAAGATCGGCCTGCATTGGTTCGAGCTCAGCAGCTGGCGGACAGTGGAGATAAGGCGAGTTTACAGGCGGCCATTGTTGAAGCTAGAAAAATTCAACAAGGTCGAGCGCTACGGATCGATGCTCAAACAAAAATTGCCCAATGGTCTAAGCAAATCCAGGTCTTAGAGGATCAGCCCCTCTATAGCAAGGCGCTTGATTTAGCGAGTAAGGGCAAGCTACGGGATGCGATTACGGAAGCTCGCAAGATCCAAAAAGGACGAGCTTTGTATAGTCAAGCACAGGACTCGATTAAGAACTGGACTAATCGGATTCAAATTGCTGAAGATCGACCAATTTTAGATGAAGCTGAGGAGCTAGCTTATCAAGGTCGGTTGTCGGATGCGATCGCATTGGCTGCTCGCATTGCCTCTGGTCGTGCTTTATATCGTGAAGCCCGAAATGCAATCTCTATTTGGGATGCTGAACGCGCTTATATTCAGTCGCTACAGCAACCAATAGATGATGACTACTACGAAGAAGATGGCCATTCCGATCATGAATAGTCATTCATCCATATCCTAGGCCTGTGAGGGATACTAGAACTGATTAAACCGATAAAACGACATCAGGCGGCATGAGTGAACGGCCCTTGCAATTAATGCTGGTGGATGAAGATCCCACCTTTCGATTGGGGTTACGGGTCTGGTTAGAGCAGTTACCTGGGTTTCAAATTGCAGCTGAGGCGGCTAATGCATCTGAAGCCATGGGGATTATTCGGAAATATGCCCGCACCCAAGCTAATGCATTTACGGACCCCACGCTGCGTGGACAACGACCCATTAATTTAGTCATTGTAGACTTGGGGTTAGGTGCCAGTGATGCCAGCACAGAGCCCGTTAGCAGTTCAGGATTACAGTTATGTAAATCCATTAAAACTGAGTTCTCAAATCTTCCTGTATTAGTGCTGAGCGCTCGCGATGAGCCTGTGTTAGAAGCGGCTGCTCGTCAGGTCGGAGCCGATGGTTATGGTACCCGCAGTATGCCTGTGCGCGAACTCGCCCAGCTGATTCGTACAGTCGGTCGAGGGGCTAGTAAAACCATAGAATCCAGTTCTAAATCATCGCTTCAGATTCCAGGACCGCTGACAGCGATGCGTTTAAGCATGCGGCTGTCGGGTTTAGAACAAATCGATCAACAGTTGGCCAAAACATCAGCTGAACTGCGTCGTCCCCGCCTGTCCTGGTTAGAGCGCCAAGTTTTAACTGGCAAAATGCGTGAGCTCAAAGCAGCTCGTTGGTTGACTAAGCAGCTGTGGGCCACTCACAAATACACCGATGCTGGTTGGGTGAAAAAGAATGTCAGACTGCAGAGACGCACCAGTGCGCCCATGGCATCACGACCACGCCCCAACTCTGTCGGGGCGGCGGCAGCAATTACTGTCCCAGGGCCCAGTTCTTTGAGCCTTCGCAGTGGTGATGTTCAAAATATGGTGTTTGAAGCTGTTTTTGCGAAGCTTCAGACTGGTTTAGAAAATACAACATCGGAGCCGCTGGAAATTGACATCCTCCGCCTCGATAAAAAACGGGAACTGCTGTTTATTGTTCTTCGCCGGTTTGAAGATTTATTGGATGATCTGCGGCAATCGTCCCTACAACCAGGGCAGCTACGTTTTAAATTCCCTCAGCTTTTGCGGGATCTGTGGGTAGCTACCATCGAAGAATTTTTTGGCCGCTATTACATGGTGCCTCTAAACGGTGTTGAACAAGAACTGGTGGCAGTGCTGTATCAAGAAAAAGATAGCGTTGAACAGGAAATCCTCAATCACATTCCATTAGTCCCAGAACTGCTGAGCCATTGGCTATTTCAAGATGCCATGGTGATAGATGGAACGAGTTATATTGCCACCACGCCTGAGGCTTTAGCCCATAGTGAAAAACTTTTAGAAAACCTGCTGATCCAAATCGGTAATGCAGTCATGCAACCCTTGCTTAATCGCTTGGCAGATGTGGAGGCGATCAAAAAGGGATTGTATAGTCGTCGGATTATCTCTACTCGAGATATTGAACGCTTTCGTAATGACCTCTCTTGGCGCTATCGCTGGAATCGTTTAGTCGATGAGCCAACGGCCATCTTTGAGAGCCAGTATCGTTTATATACCTTAGGACCGAGGGGTATCATCAGCTCCTCTATCTATGCCCCCCGTCGCCAGGAGTTAGACCAGCTTTCAGGGTTACCCTGGGCCATGACTTTATTGCTTGAAACCCGTGATGCCCTTAGTCCAAGGGTACGAGCGTTAGTTTCCTTGGTGGGTAGCAGTGTAGTTTATGTACTCACTGAAGTGGTGGGTCGCGGCATTGGTCTCGTGGGTCGCGGTATCTTGCAAGGCATTGGTAGTGCCTGGCAAGATACCCGTCGCACGAGGCAACGGCAGGCTCCACCGACATTTAATGAGTGGGAGTAGAGTTTTAATCTGCTCAGTTTTAGAGAGAATTGACTGCTGGAAGCGATAAGCTTCCAGCAGTCAGGTACTTACTTCTTAGATCTTTAACCAGCCAAACCAGGATAGGATGACGGCCAAGATTCCGCTGCTTAGGACTATAGCGCCTGCGATTGTAATAACCGCACCGACTTTTCGCAGTCCTTCGGGAGGCATACCATCGCCAAAGAGGAAGTCGCTGCCAGTGGCAGAAAAGTCATTACCTAGGGCAGTGAGCTGTTCTAAATGATCGCTACCGTAGCGAGGCATGCGTTCAAAGGGAACTTCACCCATGGCTTGCTGAGGTAGAATGCGTCGCCGCTGATAAGGCACAGTCTCTTCACCAAAGTTATCCAGGTACTCATCGCTGTTTAGCAATGCGTCAACAAATCCTTGGATACCCTCGGTGGCTAGCACAATTGACCAGGCGAGAGTTTCGCGCCGATCGTAAACCTGACGCCCCAGCACCCGCTGAACACACATGTCAACAAAGCGATAATTGTTGCTGCACTCGTAGTTCAGTCGTCTAAAAGATTCAGAAAGTAGCAGGCCACGAATGAATTCTCGTACAGATATTTGGGAGCTACGCAGCTGAGATTCTAAAAAGCGATCGCGATGGCAGGCTAAGAGCTGCTGCTCATTAAAAATGCGGCGGTAGGCCGCAAGAATCAGAATGTCAACTTCCTGGGCATCGGGTAGCAACGCGGTGGAAAAAATACGGGGCTGCTCATCACCGGGGATTTCAAAACCGCTCACACGCTGGTTTTGGCAACTGGTGGGATAGCTTAACAAAGGTAAAGTCATCAGGGTCAAGTCCTTTTGCGTTTCAAATCCTTGTTATGGGCAATGCCAGAAAAAAAACTGCAGGGTAGCCATTGAGACCACCCAAATGCAGTTATATAAGGAGTTCTCGTCCTCCATTCGTTATTTATCCTATGGATATGAAGGGAGTAGTCAGAAAAACACGTACTGAAACGCAATTAAACACAACAAAAGTAAATAATTTACTAATTAACCGTCGAGGCATGCTATGGATAGCGTTTGGTTTTATATATGAACAAAAACGCTGAGTTCGTTAGGCCTAAGTAAAAATACTTATTTAATCTACGGGCAAAATATATTATTTGGTTTCTGAGTGGGAGAGGCTCGTAATATGAAAAGCTGTAATATTCCGTTACCTTTATCGGCGACGCAGCTTGCTCATCATTTTGCGAGACCAGCGCAGCTGTAAGTCTTCTTGGCTGGCCCAGTCTTGGAGGATGCGAAAGAAAATTTGGCGGTCGTTGGTTTGTAACACAGCCGTTTGATCAGCGGTTTCAATGGCGTAGGGGTAGCCGCCACCAACGATAATTTCAGCCCGTACCCAGTTAAGGACGCGGTCGATAATGCCAGCTTTATGGAGCCAGCGGGGCATTTCAAGGCGGGCTGGAGGGCCCTGGTTGGTTTTGAGATAACTGAATATGATGCGGTCAGAGTAGTCTTTATCTCGGGTTTTGTATTCAGCAAGGATGCCGGTGCGATCGCACTGAAAAATCGGCGTACAGTCACCCCATTGCATGTATCGATTCAATAGCTGAGCATCGGTCACCTTCGGAATGGCTGCGACGCTGGCAGAATGATGCTCTAGCAATGTGGTCAAATCGTGGGCAGAGCTAGTGTCTACATAGCCCACCAGCGGCACACGGTATTCTTCGCTAGCCTCCAATAAGCTGATTAAAGCCTCGACATACTCTTTACGATCCTCATCTTCATAGGCATCGGCAAACGTGGCGACCAAAGCCCCATCAAAAAACACCAGACAGTGTTCAGGATCGCTGACCTGTTCGATGTACTCCACCAAACGCCGAATTTCCATCCTAAATCGATGTTTATTGACCAACCGATCTAGAGGTTTTGATGTATCCCCCAGTTCTAAATCCCTGGGAGTCATCACATCGAGCTCAATATCTTTGGTGTAATCTGCTGCTGAGGTATGGGGATTTTCAAACCAGCCAATTTGTACCAGAGCAATGGGAGGGGACAAATCCTTGCTCGGAAAAATCTGAGAACCGTCTACGGCAAATGTGGTGATGCCTTGCAGGTGTTCATTAACCCATTGCAGACTGTGTTCTCGATTTCCCCACTGCAGCCTACTACGATGAATGCCTTGCTCTGTATCACTTAGAGATGCCAAAGGCCTTGCACCAATGGTGCCATTCTGACGTGCTAGCCAGGCGTCTAGCTTTTTTTTAGGTGTCTCGCATAATGCCTGCCAGGCCGTTTGGTAAATATCCAGACTCGATTGTTGCCTCTTTTCAAAGGTTTCAAAATGGGTGCGTTTATTTTGCAGAATTGCCTGGATTTGAGACGGTTTGATGGCCATGGCACCATAGGGCATTTGTACTGCTATTGTGCCATGGGTTGATTATTTAGAGACGTTCCATGGAACGTCTCTAAACATGGCGTTATCGACGTGATTGCAGCTTCCGATAGACGTCCTTGATATCTACGTTGTGATGGGCCAGAGCGACAAGGGTGTGATAGAGCAGGTCGGCAACTTCTCCGGCAATATCATCAGGCTCGTCATCTTTACAGGCCATGACCACTTCGGCAGATTCTTCGCCGATTTTTTTGAGGATTTTATTGTCGCCACCTGCGAAAAGTTTGTTGGTATAAGAGTCAGGTTGAGGGTTGACTTTGCGATCGCAAATCACCCCATACACCTGAGATAGCGTATCCGCTGCCGGTGGTGTAATGCCCCCATCCACCTGGTGGAAACAGCTGCGTTCCCCTGTGTGGCAGGCGATATCGCCGACTTGCTCAATGGTTAGCAACAGGGCATCACTGTCGCAGTCATAGCGAATAGCCTTTAGTTTTTGTAAATGACCGGAGGTGGCTCCCTTATGCCATAGCTCCTGACGGGAGCGGCTCCAGTACCAAACGTCGCCTGTTTCCAAGGTTTTTTGTAGGGATTCTTGGTTCATCCAGGCCATCATGAGCACGGTGCCATCTAAATAGTCTTGTGCGATCGCAGGTACCAGGCCCTGGTCGTTGTAGCGAATTTTTTCAGTGGGGATAGCGCCAACAAAAGAAAGCGGGGTACTCATGATCCGTGTTAGTTCAGTATCAATGCAGCTCAGTGCAGCTCTATTGTCGCAGTTGGCGAGCTTTTACTGTTTTGCTACATTCCTTAACATATTGCAATCGGTGTAATCACAAACGCTACGATTGAGAATACTGCGATCTTCGCCATCCTGATTAATGCCGCTCTGAGAGGCGCAATCAGTTGCCTGACGAGGTATCCATCCAAATTATGGATTCAGGCATTTCACTCGTATCCTTTCACAATGGCAGCCATGTAAGGTTGTCATCCTAACCCTTCGACAAACGACTTTTAACCATAAGGAGAGCCCGTTGGTTACTACCACATCTTTAAAAACGACAAAATCAGATGAGATTTTCGCGGCTGCCCAAAACTTAATGCCTGGGGGCGTTAACTCTCCCGTGCGTGCTTTTAAGTCCGTTGGCGGCCAACCCATTGTATTCGACCACGTTAAGGGCTCTCATATTTGGGACGTTGACGGCAATGAATACATCGACTATGTCGGTACTTGGGGGCCTGCTATTTGCGGTCATGCTAATGACGAAGTGAATGCAGCCCTGATGGAAGCCCTACAAAAGGGAACTAGTTTTGGAGCACCCTGTTACCTGGAAAATGTGCTCGCTGAGAAGGTGATTGCCGCCGTTCCCAGCATCGAGATGGTACGCTTTGTCAACTCTGGTACCGAAGCCTGTATGTCGGTATTGCGAGTGATGCGGGCATTCACCAAGCGTGAAAAAGTGATCAAGTTTGAAGGATGCTATCACGGTCATGCAGGTATGTTCCTGGTTAAGGCAGGGTCTGGTGTAGCCACCCTGGGTCTACCGGACTCTCCTGGTGTACCCAAGAGCACCACAGCAGCTACATTGACTGCGCCTTACAACGATCTTGAGGCTGTCAAAACCCTATTTGAGCAGAATCCCGGTGAAATTGCTGGTGTTATTCTGGAGCCCATCGTTGGTAACTCTGGCTTTGTGACGCCTGATGCTGGGTTCCTTGAGGGGCTGCGTGAAATAACTCAAGACGATGGTGCATTACTCGTATTTGACGAAGTTATGACTGGTTTTCGCATTGCCTATGGTGGTGTGCAAGAGAAGCTTGGCGTCACTCCTGATTTGACCACCTTGGGTAAGATTATTGGCGGTGGTTTGCCCGTGGGTGCCTATGGTGGTCGCCGCGAGATTATGGAAATGATCGCACCTGCGGGTCCTGTGTATCAGGCTGGTACCTTGTCAGGTAATCCTCTGGCCATGACTGCCGGTATCAAGACTCTGGAAATTTTGAGTCGCCCTGGTGCTTACGAGCAGCTTGAAGAGAAAACCAACAAGTTGATCACAGGCTTGCTAGAAATTGCCCGTGAAAATGGCCATGCTGTCTGTGGTGGCAACATCAGCGCTATGTTTGGCCTATTCTTCACTGAAGGACCTGTGCATAACTATGACGATGCTAAACAATCTGACTTAGCTAAGTTCAGCCGTTTCCACCGTGGCATGTTGGAGCAAGGGGTATACCTGGCACCTTCTCAGTTTGAAGCTGGATTCACGTCTCTTGCCCACACCGATGATGACATTGCCAATACGTTAGCTGCAGCACGTACTGTTTTGTCTGCGCTCTAAAAAGTAAGGGTCGCTTTCAATAAGCGGCCCGCTATTAAAGCCGCCCGCTGTCAAGGCGGTTCGAGGTCAATTACTTTTTATAAACGCATGCTGGGTAATGGTTCATGTGGGCCATTACCTAAGTTTTATTCCTTCCTCTTTCAAACATGGACGATATAGATGCTCTCAAAGTTTTAGAAACTGAGGTCGGCTTAGAAACACCTATCGATCCTTTAGATGACATTCCGTTAGAGGACGATAGACCTCGCTATAACCCTGACCAAATGCTGCCACTGCTAGAGTCAGATGACTTGCAGCAGCGGATGTTGGCAGCCCGTGCGTTCTATAAAATTCAAGAGCCCCGTGCCATACCTCGTCTGATTGACCTATTAGGTGACGAAAGCCCTCTGGTACGAGTCAATGCGGCCTATGCCCTGGGTCGAAATCCCAGTGAGACGGCTGTGGATGCTCTGATTGCGCAATTGCAAAATGACTCCCATGGCTATGTGCGTAAAGCTGTGGTTTGGGCCTTAGGTAACTGTCGTAATGAGAAGGCGGTTGTGCCCCTGGTGGAGGCCATTGAGAATGATATGTCTGTGGTCAGGCTCTGGGCGGCCAGTGCCTTAGGCCAAATGGGAAAAATCAGCTTTGAGGCGATTTTGAAAGCTATCCCAGCCTTGGTTAAAACCATGCGCAATGACCCAATTGCCATTGTGCGTAGCAATTGTGCCTGGTCCATTGGTGAACTGTGCAAGGACTTAACCTATAACGTGGTCTATGCAACGGCCATTGATGCACTGATCGAAACCTTTGCCGACGATGAGGATTTAGGTGTGAGGGATGATGCCCGAGCTGCCATACTCAATTTGGGTGATCCGCGTGGTTTACAAGTCGTCGAAGAAATTGAACAAGAACAAGATTTTTAGCCCGATTGTCAGTCGGTACCTAATCGCCTGCAGTCCAGCGAACATAGGGATACTGGCCGACAATTTCCTGATGAGTAATAGTCGCAAAGTACCAGTTTTCATGAGGCTCCGGTGCAATTGGACTGATATCAAAGTGAAAATAAACATGTCCTTCCTCAAACCAAAGGCTGTATAGAGGTCGGTAATGTTCTTCGCTTTCGCCAAGTTTGCCAACGCAATTATAAAATTCCGGCGCAAGGGGTGTTCTGAAGGTAACAGAGTACTCCTGGCTATCGATAAATTCGGTTTTTCCTCGGCTGACGCTGGAGACATCAAGCATAATGCCACTATTCTCACCAGCTTCGAAGTTGCGATGGGTTTCTTTCCAAAAGCGAACTTCTTGGGGACAACTGCCTGATGTGGCCTCGATTGGAATAATCAAATCGTCTAGTCGCTCAAAGTCATCACGGCTGGAGGGTGAAAGGCCTTGTGCGAACTGACCAGTCAGCGCTTGCGCAAGCGCAGCTGGACCCATGAGCAACAGGCTACCCACAAGCAACACAGGGGTACGAAACATAGAGAGAGCTATTAAGGAATTCTGGAAACAACTTCAGTAAGTGATTAGGCATTTTCGTATTGCATGGCTGCGAAGGGCGTAAGCTTCACAAAAATCGTCAACCTATCAAAATTTCCCGGATGAAATCATCAGGTATCCAGGTCGTACATTGCTTAACGCCCTTTTGCGACAGTTGATCACCGTGTGGGATGATTTGGGCTGTCGCTTCAGAATCTCCAATAGTTCACACCCATGCTGCTAATTGATTGGCTGATTGTGTTGGCCTATCTCATTTTTACGATGGTGTTAGGCGTCTACTTATCGCGTAAAGCCTCTGGAAGTTTAGTTGACTTTTTTGTCTCGGGTCGGTCATTGCCATGGTGGTTAGCGGGCACAAGTATGGCTGCTACCACATTCTCCATCGATACTCCGTTATATGTGGCAGGTGTGGTCGGCTCCCGTGGCATTGCTGGTAACTGGGAGTGGTGGAGCTTTGGCATTGCCCACGTCGTGATGATTTATATTTTTGCGCGGCTGTGGCGACGGTCTGAAGTGGTGACCGATGCTGAACTCACAGAAATTCGCTATGGCGGCAAAACGGCTGCCTTATTGCGAGGTGTGAAAGCATTTCTGTTTGCGGTACCCATTAATTGCATTGGTATCGGCTATGCCATGTTAGCCATGGTCAAAGTGGTGGATGCTCTTGAACTTTGGCAAAGTTTGGGCATTGAACCCAATCAGAGCATGAAGCTCTGGAGCGTGATTGTTGTCAGTATTTTGGTGCTGTTTTACGCAGGCTTTTCGGGGCTGTGGGGGGTGGTCGCTACGGATTTTTTCCAATTCTTCCTGGCTCTCTTTGGAGCGATTGTGGTTGCGATCGCATCCGTCATCTCCGTTGGTGGCATGCAAAACCTGATCAATCAGGCCCAAACCAATACTGATTTCGATATTCTTAGCATCTTACCCATCACCTTTAACGGTGGCCTTGGTTGGAGTACGGTCGCCGGTATTCCCGCCAGTGCCTTTACAGCCTATGTCTTTTTACAATGGTGGGCCTTTCGTCGTAGTGATGGGGGTGGAGAATTCATCCAGCGTCTGGTTGCCGCTAAAAACGAGAGTGAGGCTGAGAAAGCGGCCTGGTTTTTCAATATTTTGCACTACGTCATTCGCACCTGGCCCTGGATTATTGTGGCGCTGGCTGCTGTGGCCATTTATCCAGACTTGGCCGATCGCGAATTGGGATATCCCAAGCTCATGCTCGACTTTTTACCTCCTGTACTGCTGGGCTTAGTGGTCGCATCGTTGATTGCCGCTTTTATGAGCACGGTGTCAACGCTCATTAACTGGGGGGCTTCATATTTAACGAATGATCTCTACGGTCGCTTTATCAATCCAGACGCTACCCAGGCTGAATTAGTCAATGTTGGTCGCATGACGTCAGTAATGGTGACGGCCCTGGGAGCCACAGCAGCCTTTTTTGCCTCAGATGTGGCGACTGTTTTCCGCCTGGTGATTGCCATTGGCACCGGTCCTGGATTAGTTCTGATTTTGCGCTGGTTCTGGTGGCGGATTAATGCGGCAGCAGAGCTAAGTTCGATGGTTGCTGGATTCCTGATTGGTTTATTGACTAGCAGTGCACCTTGGTTTCAAATTGATGATTTTGGTTTGCGTCTACTCGTCACGGCTGGTATGACTACTGTGATTTGGGTGATCGCTATGTTTGCTACCCCCCCAGAATCAGACGAAACCTTGGACAACTTTTATCGTCGTGTCCGACCCGGTGGTCCTGGTTGGCAAAAACAGCGACAGCGTACAGGGGTAAGACCGTTGCAAAATCTGGGTTTAGAGTTTAAGCGGGTAATTGCGTCACTACTACTGCTTTTTGGTGCCATGTTTGCCGTGGGCGGTTTCTTATTGCTCAATTCTTTAGGGGGCTGGCTATCGCTAATTGTGGCCGTAGCAGGGTGGTTCTGGTTACGCCACTTAAATCGGCAACCCATCGTACCGGTGCCTCGCCCAGGGTTAGACGACGATGATATTTTGCCGTAGCCAGTCAGGCTTACCCTCAACAAAACGTTACGATACTTAATAGATAACTGTTAACCCACTCTGAGACTCGGATCTAAATCATGTCCATCATTCGCTCCTACGTTATTCCGTTTCTGATTTTGCTCGTCTTTCTAGTGGCGATGGTGGCTGTTAGTGCGCGAATCTGGCTGCCGAGCGACATGCTGGCCCCAGCTCCCATGGATGGTGATGACCTGGCTATGATGGGTAAAGCCCTACTGCTGAATGGATTTGGAGTTTGATTGGCCCCCAGGGTATCGCTTAGTTCAAGGATCTAGTTTGGATCGGGCAAGGTTGCTTGCCACCATGGGTAATGCCTATGCAGAATTAGGTGCTACCCAGCTAGGCCATTTGACGAAAACCGTTGAACTATATCTTGAAGGCCCTTCAGCCCTGTGGTGGTTAGAGAAGTCGGAGAGCGGTGCTCGTGTCGGTTTCACGGCTACTACTACGGGAGAATCCTTGGGCTGTCTATGGTTAGGGCAATCTATGAATCAGTTAACCGGGGCATTGCAGGCCTATATTTATCTGGTCTATGTCTCCCCTGGCTACCGCCGCCAAGGCCTGGGTCGTCAGCTGATGCAATACGCCAAAAACTGGGCCAAGGCTCAAGGCTATGACCAGCTTAGCCTTCAGGTATTTACAGATAATTTAGCTGCCCTCAGCCTTTACAACAGCCTAGGTTATGAGTCTAAGGCGACGCTGTTAACATTAGACCTATAGCGTAAAAGCTGCTCTTTGAGACTCTACTATGCCCGTAGCCTAACGATAATTTTGGAATTGCAAAGCAACGGGCCAATCTTCTTGCTTAATTAGCTGAATTGCATTTTGCAAATCATCCTTGGACTTAGCTGAAATTCGCACTGCATCCCCTTGAATCGATGCTTGAACCTTTTTCAGGTTGTCACGAATCATCTTGGAGATTTTTTTTGCAACCTCCTGGCTTAAGCCCTTTTTCAACTCAATATCCTGGCGCACACGATTGCCACTGGCCGCATCAATATTGCCAAAGTCGAAAATCTTCATAGATAGATTTCGCCGGGCGGCTTTGGTCTGAATCAGCGTATGCACTGCTTCAAGGGTCATTTCACTGGCGGTTTCAATGGCAATATTGGTCTCACCTAAGTCCAGCGTGGTTTTAGTATCTTTGAGGTCGTAGCGGCTTTTTAGTTCACGACGTACCTGATCAAGGGCATTGACTAGTTCTTGACGGTCAAAATCGCTGACCACATCAAATGAATAGGTAGAAGCCATTAGCAAGGTGAATGGAGAGTATTAGGCCGTAGGGTGGGCATTGCCCACCATCTAGAGATGGAAAGCGCGAGGCTAAAAACTATTGTAGCCAGATGGTTTTACAACTCATGAAATAGAGGCTGAAGATGCTGAGACTACCGATGCCAAACATTAGCGATCGCAACGATGCCACATTCAGAATGTAAAATACCGAAAACAGCAGCCGAGCAACTAGATAAGCGACAACAGCTGATAGCGCAGCCGTACTGTCTTGCCCTGTAATGTAGGCCATGACAGCAGCTGGAGAATAGATAATAAATGACTCAAACGAATTTTGATGGGCCCAGTTAGCCCGCATCGCATAGTTCGGTAGCTTATCCGTATAAAAGCGTGGACGAGCCAAAGCCTCTATGGGATCGTCCATAGATTGAGCTAACTTAACTCGCTCTGAAGCCACCACCAGGTAGGGCACATAAATTAGAAAGGCCGCCACTGGCAGACTATACAAAAAAAGATTAGGCAGGGATAGTAAGCTCACAGATCCAGTGTTCTAGCATTAATAAGGAAATGATTCAGGTCATAAAGCTTCAGATTCATGACCAACGACTTACCTAGAGATAGTCATCTATAGACAATTGGATAGGACCTCACCGTCCTAATCAAAATAGAACAGCGTTACAATCTTGCGCTGTTCCTCAGCATCCTTACAGGTTTGCAACAGTGTATTACTGTCATGAAATGCAAAACAGATCAGTTGTTGACAGCGGGAAATAATTTCTTGGTTGCAGAGTGAACTGGCCTCTGCCAGCTCTAGTCGATCATTAGCCGAATTTTCAACCAGGTGAATCACTGAATCCAGCTGTTCACGAGATTCACGCGGTTGACGTTCTAAACTTTGCGGCAGAATAACCGTCAGCAAGTTCGGATCTGCCTTCATTGCCCCACGGATGGCTGCGGCATTAGTCCCAGTCGCCCCAGAGGTCAACAGACGATTGCCGCCAAGTACCAATGCGTAGCTCATGAGCTCAATGAGGCGCAAATGGGTAATAGGTACATGTCTGGAACCCAAGATAGCAATGCGCTTAGAGCCAGACTGCTGAATGGCAGCAAGCTCCTGCAAAAAATCATCTACCTTAAGCGATTCGATGGGAGTATCAAGGGACTGACTCAAGGGTTTATATAGTTTTAATGAAGGGACTGGCCAATTCTACCAAACCCTTGTCCCCAAGCCTTGATATCCATAATTTCTGACTGACTTCTAATGGCTTCCTAGGTCAGCCTTAAGCCGTTACCGCCGGTGATGACAAATTTAACTCAGCCATGAGTCTATCTACATCAAAGTGTTGTTCCATCAGTAATTGAATGCATTGCACCTTAATAGGCTCCTGCAATCGAACTTCCTGAAATGACTTCTCAATGATTTCGACCGTCGTCAGGGTATCTAGGTCAACTGACAAGATGGGGACTTCTAGATCTTGAGCACGGCTAGTGATATCTGGGCGCGGAGCAATATGTCCTGTCAAGATCAGGCACTGGGTCGACGTTTCCAAAGCAGCCAGCTGAATATCAGCCCGGTCACCACCCGTAATAACGGCCATATTGTCAGCTTTGCGGAAATACTTGAGGGCCGAGTTGACGTTCATGGCTCCAATGCTTAAGCTCTGCACCATCAGATCCATACGCTCTTCACAGCAAAGGACCTCAGCTTTGAGTTGATGCACAAGCTCTCCGACACTGACGCTGCGCATTAGCGGAGTGCTGGGTAAAATACCCAAAACTGGTATCCCATGACGTTCGAGACAGGTCTTAACGTTGGTGTTTACATCCTGCAGTTGATCCATGGGGACATCATTAATCAAAACACCCATGAGTCGATCACCGAGCTTTTGCTTAGCAGCCAAAAGACCATCAACAATCAACACAGAATGAAATCTTGCCACCAGCATGACTTGAGCTTCGGTTACCTTCGCTAGCTGAGTGAGCGACAAGCCAAACAACGTCCCTTCCTCGAGGGTGCCTGGTCCTTCAATCAGCAATAGATCTTCCCCTTGACCACCTAGATATGTAGCCATTTGTTGGGGGTCGATCGCAGAGTTTTCTTCCGTCAACTGTTTCTGGATTGTCTGCGCATCCAGAGATAGCAGCGTTGGACGCAGCCGCGATGTCGGTAGCTCTAAAATTTTGGAAATGAATCGAACATCTTCATCGATACCAGCCTCATCGCTAGGACAAGTACCAACGGGTTTGGCATAGGCGATATCAATACCGCGATCCTGAAGCTGCAAGGCCAACCCGGTTATGGTGGCCGACTTGCCGCTGTAGGGCTCTGTTGAGCCAATCAGCAGGTGCTTTGATGGATTGGGCACACTATAACTCCTAACTACCAATAGGGCTACCCCCCATTGTGCCATGGAGAGCTGTTCGCAATTGGACAAAACCTTAACTTTTACCGAAGTGTTTTGATTAGGTGCTTAACATGTTCAGGGCCTAAAAATAAGCGTCGTGCAGTTGACTACAGTACTACACGACGCTTATTGGTATATGACTTAAATCAGGTTGAGGGCTTAGTGAACACCGAACTCATTAGCGGTGCCATAACTTACTCATCCATTCTTAGCAGCCTGCGGTAAAAGGATTTGGAAAAGTCAGGAGACCGCTTTAGACGCATAGCAGTCACTACATCGATTAGAAAATCAACAAATTCAAAGGTGGCCATGGTGATTTCATAGGTTAGTTCGGCATCACCATCAAATTGCATCCGACATTGAGTTAAGTCAGCAGGCAACATTGACACATTCCAGGTTGCTAAAAAGGCAATGCTTTCACCGCCTTCGATCCGGCGCTCCCCTTCAAGGTTTCCACGTTTATAAAGGCCAATGGCATAGGGGAGAGCCTTACGTTTATTGCCCTGGTAATAGGGCATATAAACACCGACATCTTGTTTGGGAGCGGGCTGAATGTCTGCAATAGGCATGGCGTTTAGCAGTGGAATCTGTCTCAAGACATAGTGAACTTAGGCAAATAGAGGCGTCAAGTAAACGCCTCTAGGTCTGGCTAGACCTTGGTTCTTATCTGTTGCAGGGGCGCAGCGCGTCAGTAACCAAGATGTCTGCAACTTAATTCTGCCGAGCACTAGTGTACCCACAGAAACCTTTGCCTCAAGCACCTCAAAATAAGAGGATTTCAGAGAAGGTGTGTCTAAAGAAGATACTGTGTAACAGATTTTAATAAGATATTAATAACCTGTAACCCAACAACCCTATTACACGGAACCTATGGCGATTGAAACGGTATCTGATGTTTTACTGGATGATCTTTCGGAGGGACGTCGCCTGAAAGCTTTGGCTGCTTTAGTGTTTCTGTGGAGTGTAACGGTGATGTTGCACTGGGCAATGTGGGGCGCGCAAGTGGTTTGGGCCGTTACTGGGCTGGTTGCACTTTATATGGTGCGCATTGTGAGTGCTAATGCTACTTATGCCATTAGCCCTAATCGGGCTGCCGTACCGTCTGCATTGGCTGAACCGGACTGTCCGCCTGTTTCCCTGCTAGTGGCCGCTAAAAATGAAGAGGCTGTCATTGCCCATTTAGTGGAGTCTCTCTGTAATTTGGACTACCCCGAAGATCGTTATGAGCTTTGGGTAATTGACGATAACAGTGATGATGATACCGGCAGAATATTGGACGAGTTAACCCATGAGTATCCCAGGTTAAGGGTTCTGCACCGTGGCCCAGAGGCAACTGGAGGCAAGTCTGGTGCGCTTAACTTGGCTTGGCCAAGGGCTACCGGAGAAATTTTGGCTGTATTTGATGCTGATGCTCAGGTCCCTGCTGATTTATTGCGTCGAGTGGTGCCGCTATTTGCCAATGATCGCACTGGGGCAATTCAAGTGCGCAAGTCCATTGTTAACAGTGCCACTAATTTTTGGACCCAGGGGCAAGCTGCTGAAATGGCTTTAGATCGTTACTACCAGGAGCAAAGGTCAGCCCGCTGTGGCATTGGAGAACTGCGGGGCAATGGTCAGTTTGTGCGCCATACGACCATCGCTCAATGTGGTGGATGGAATGAAATGACCATTACCGATGATTTAGATCTGACCGTTCAGTTGCATCTACATCAGTGGAATATTGGTTTTTTGGATATGCCAACTGTGGGTGAAGAAGGGGTGACTAGCGGTGTCGCTCTCTGGCATCAGCGTAATCGCTGGGCTGAGGGGGGCTATCAGCGTTATTTAGATTACTGGCGGTTACTTGTCCGCAATCGGCTGGGCTGGAATAAGTCCGTTGATATGCTGATGTATTGGATATTGCAATATATGTTGCCGATTGTGGCACTGCCAGACTTTATTGTTGCGATCGCACTGCGCCAGCCACCTGTGTTTGCTCCCCTAACGACTTTGGCGGTTGGTGTATCGTATTGGGGAATGACCATGGGCATATACCGCACTCAAAACGTATCATTACCCATGGCAATGGTGCGGGCAATTAAAGGCACCTTATATATGACCCATTGGGTTGTGGTTATGGCTTTTGCAACGACCCGTATGGCTGTACGACCAAAGCGGCTGAAGTGGGTCAAGACTATCCACGCTGGTGAAACGGCCAGTGCCTAATGGGTGAAGCCGACTTTATAAAATAAAGACTGGCGTAAAGACTGGCGTTATGAGTCTAAAGAAAACGTTGCAATGCTTATATCGCAACGTTTTTTCACGTTTTTTACTGACTAAATCGGTTAGCGTTGGGACATACCCATCTATTATCTGGTTTAATCCATGACACATTTCACGTTGTCGCTACCCAAGCTGTCTCCACGACAGTTTGCTTGGGATAGTGCTGTTCTCTTTCTTGCAGTTTTTTGGATTGGTGGTAGCCTGATTCTCGATTTTGTGGTCATGCCGATGCTTTATATGAATGGCATGATGACTGCTCCGGGGTTTGCCAGTGCTGGCTACAGTTTATTTGAGCTCTTCAACCATGTGGAAATGCTTTTATCAGGGTTGATCTTAACTGGGGTGTTGGCCATGCGCCAGGCCCATGCTGAATACTCCGTTGAGGTTAGCGGCAGCCGTAGCCGATGGGCGTTGCTGTTGGCGATTAGTTTGGTCGCGATCGCTCTGACCTATACCTATGTATTGACTCCCTACATAGGCTCTATTGGCATTGTTTTGGATATGCCAGGGACCATTCACATCATTCCCCATGCCATGGTCTGGATCCATGGAATTTACTGGGGTTTGGAAGCTATCAAAGTATTGATTCTTGGATTTCTATTGCGTCTGTGCTATGTCGATATTGCTGCTCAGTTTAGTGAGTAACGTGAGTCAGCCTATCCGTCGGTTTCCCCATCAGGCCACAGTAAGCGGATTGCTAGTAGTGCAAACCCAATAGCTGCAGCGCCTTTAACAATTTGCGTTGGTAATATTTGTGCTGTGCCTTCTCCCAATAAAACCCCTAGAA
Source organism: Adonisia turfae CCMR0081 (assembly GCF_011009555.1). Classification (GTDB taxonomy): domain Bacteria; phylum Cyanobacteriota; class Cyanobacteriia; order Phormidesmidales; family Phormidesmidaceae; genus Leptothoe; species Leptothoe turfae. The sequence continues at coordinate 5,983,885 of NZ_QXHD01000004.1, forward strand.
AGCTAGCGAACACCAGGGCACTGGCAGTCCCCAAAAATACGGCCTTAGGTGATGACGAGCTACCCCCTAAGGCAATGGCTGCCAGCTGACTCTTATCACCTAATTCTGATAGGAAGACGGTGATAAAGCTAACGCTGAGTAAGTTCCAATCAAATGACATGATGGCAATAATTCTCTAAAGACCAATAACTTCAGCCGTTAAGCCGACGGAAATAATTAGGAGTAAAATCCCAGCTAAGGTGTCCAAGGTTTCAGGGGAAATCCGACGCGCTAACCATTGGCCCACTATTACTCCCACGAGGCTCGTTGAAATCAAAGCTAACGCTGCTCCTACAAATACCGTAAGTGGCTTGTGGGATTCAGCGCTAATTAACAAGGTTGCAACCTGTGTTTTGTCTCCCAATTCCGCCAGAAAAATTGTGACGAATGTTGAAAGAAAGACGCCCCAAAAGCTTGCTTTGGCTTGGGGCGTCTTTTTTGTGGGCTGCTCAGTGCCCGTAGGCTGTATGGAGGTGGAGGATGTCACAGAGAAGTCTTTCATATTTGCTTCATTATCTGTCAGGAAGATTGCAAGAGCAAGGGTTAGGAGAACTATGAGCTATGTTTTTTAGCTGTCTAAAGTGGCATGCATGCTCACATGCCCCCCTTAAACAGCAACTGAACGCTCAAAATAAAACCATTACTTTTTTCAGTCTTCTATGCCGACAGCAGCTACAAACCTATCCAGTTCTTCACTTTTGTTGCCATAGACGCCACTAATTTGTTCTTGACAGCAGTCGATGGCAAAGTCATTGAGTGCATCCTCAGTGACCCCAAACATTTGCTCAAACGTGTCCGCCTGTACACGGCAAAAGCTGGGACGCTGGTCGTAAATCTTACATACACGCTGTTCTGTGTCGTAATTGATGCACCAACCGTCTGGACCCACCAGGCCCATATAAACTTTTAGCTGTTCTGGCGTGAGATAGTCGGCTAAATTCGGTCGATCGGCTGGGGTGAGATTGCAGCAAGCACCACAGGTTTTTACACATTGCCACGTGGCCATATTGTCTTTGTCCTTAGCGGGATGAGGCTTATACAAGAATAAAGGGCCAGGGGATTAGACGTCTGACCAGGTTTGTTATCAAAGTTTTTGGAATTTTGTAAACTTTCTTAAAAGCGGTGGGATCGAACCAGGTAAAATGACGGTGCGCTTGTGTGCGCAGAGGTCACGGTTAGTTGATTATCGGAGGTTCAATGGGTCTTCTGGGTATCTTGGGTCTGGGTTTTCTCAGCAATATTGATTTTCTGGTAGTGGCTCAGCTCACTGTCTTGGCAATGGTAGTTATTTCTGGTCCAGCAATCATCTTTTTGTTGGTTGCACGAAGCGGCGATCTTTAGTCATCATCAAGAACCCGGTTTATGTAGCAGATAAAATGCTCATGATTTCAAATTTGCTAGAAACCGGGTTCTTGATGGTTAAAGGCGCTGAAGTAGAATAAATTCTGCGATCGCAAGATCCATAGGTGTAGTCACCTTCAAATTAGTTTCTTCTCCTTCCACAATGTGGACATTGAAGCCACATTTTTCAAATAAAGCAGCATCGTCAGTGACAGACCAACCCTGGGTTTGACCTTTTTGGTGAGCTTCCTTCAGTAGTGCAACATCAAATCCCTGGGGAGTCTGAGCCGCCCACAGATGAGAACGATTGGGGGTGGCTTCGATGATGCCAAAAGTATTGACTTGTTTGATGGTGTCCTTGACGGGCACCGCTGCAATAAATCCCTTGCAAGTTGCAAACGCTGCGGTACAGCGATCAAAAAGCGCTGGAGTAGCGAGGCAGCGAGCTCCATCATGAATTAGCACCTGTTTTGCGTCCTCAGGTAAGGCCTGTAAACCATGGCTGACCGATGCCTGGCGAGTATCTCCACCACGGATGAATGATACTGGCTTATCTATTTTCAGTTGAGTAACAGTCTCTTGAAACACCGGCTCATCCATGGCTTGGCAAATAATGCCGATCCATTCAATACTGTTGGCAGCGACCGCAGCCTTTAGGGTCCACCCCATAATTGAATGATCGAGCAGGGGTAAAAGCAGTTTGTTGCCGTCAGCACCCATGCGTTTGCCACTGCCTGCTGCCGGTATAAGTAGGTGCATTACTGTCTCCAAAAAATATTTTAAGGACGCATGTGAACGTTGCCTGTTGAGGTGAGAGATGCAAATTTTTGTCACCCCATCGGTGTTTGTCACCCCCGGTGTTTGTCACCCCATCGGCACCCTACATCCTCTCAAAAATCTTAACCAAGGAATAATTTTTACAATTTCGCGGTTTAGTGACCTTTCTTCAGCATTAGCGCTGCCAGCTTAATCTAGAATGAGTAGCGAAGTATTCTCCAAAGTCCATGCACGTCCTGGCTTTAGTTCCTGGTGGAATTAGCGATCAGCTTCAGTTTTTTCCAACGTTAGCAACTATTCAAGAAATTTATCCCAGCGCTGAAATATCAGTGGTCGTGGAGCCCACGTCTAAATCAGCTTACCGGGTGTCTAAGGCTGTTAGTGAAGTCATTCCGTTTAACTATCGAGGGCAAAATAGTCCGGCTGATTGGGCTAATTTGTTGGGTATTATTCGCGATCGCGAATTTGAATTGGTTCTCTCAGCTAGTGATCGTTGGGAGGAAGGTGTGTTGCTTTGGCTGAGTGGTATTCCCACTCGAGTTGGCTATAGCAACGCCCAAGCTCCATGGCTTTACACCAATACCGTGACCGCTGACAAAGAGCCGTATCAAGCCAGTCAGTACCAGGCGCTTTTAGAAGGCCTGGCAGAACCCTCTAAATCTGCGCCCATTGCCCTCAATGTGCCAGCAGGGGATATTGCCTGGGCTGATGAACAACGTCAAGGCTTGAATTTGTCGGGTAGCGGCGGCTACGTGGTTGTGTATCCTGGCCTGAACGTGCAGGCAGATGCCTATCCTTTAAGTAGCTGGCTTAGCATTGTGGATGATTTTCAGTCTAAACAGCCACAGATGCCGATTGTGCTGTTGGAAACTCTCGATAGCGAAGAGTTAGTTGCCACGCTGAGTCGTCAGCGTACGCTTAAGGCCGTTAAGGTGGAAAATCTTGGGCAGGTTGCCGCTATCCTAGCTGGCGCTGATTTAGTGATTACTCCTGATAGCTATATCAGCCAAGTATCTATGGCTCTTCAGGTATTTACCCTCGTACTGCAGACAAAACTGAGCCAGGCCTTACCAGTTGTTGAGGGCGAAACACGGATCCTAGGTGTGCAATCGGCGACAGAGCGGCTAGCTGATCTAAAGCCAGGGGATGTTTTACAAAAAGTTTGGGGTGGTTAACCTTGGGTATACTCAAGAACGTTTGATAAAGCATTGCATCCTATAGCAACGATGACTCGTCTTTCGAGGAGAAAGCTTAAGACTATCCACCATGTCTAACGGCACGTTAGATATCTTTCGATAGGATGACCCTACTGAGTGGTAGTCAAAGAATAGTTTCATCAAGTTTTTTATAAATCATTTAGATGAGGTAAAACCATGGATCGCGTTAAGTCTCAAGCTGCTGTGGTGTCTCAACTACTTTTTGATCCCAAGACGGCAGACACGTATAAGAGTGTTTTTGTATTGACGGGGACCATCATTAAGGAGTTAGCTCTTTTAGTTTGGTTAATTATATGTTCTGTATTTGTATTTTTTGCTTGGTTTGGCGATATAGCTCTTAACTCCGGACAGAAAATGCGAGCATGGTGGGACACTCAACAGGCAGAACCAGTGGATGGTAACCAGGCTGCTGCGGCTACTGGTCAAGCATTTTTGGAAGTTAGCCAAAATGGAGCTAATTTTCTATTAGATAAAGCGCGTGAGCAGCTTGGTCTAGAAAAAATTGAACGTCCTGCTAAAGCCGATGTAACTGTTAAGTCTCCAGCGAAAGCGGTTGCTAAGAATGTCTCAACTACGACTAATGCTGTTGCAGGCGGGGGGGCTGCTGTTGCCAAAGATGCTCAAGCGGTCGTTGAAAAAGAAGCACCGCAGTCAAAAGCAGCCTCGGATACCTCTGTGGTTGAGAAGCATTAGATGCCAATAGCTGACTATTAACAGTGATGGATAAAGGTTGAAGTTACTGTTGTTTATGTATAAAAAAGGCTCGCTTCAAAAGCGAGTCTTTTTTATGGGGTGACATTGTTCTCCAAACCAGATGGCTTTGCAGGGATGGCTTCCAAGGTTCTAATATCAGTCGCTAAATAATTTAATGACTCGGCGACAGTCATAGCTTCTTTGACCGTAAGGTTACTGCAATCGCCCTGGCCATAGTCTTGGGCGTTTATTAAACCGGCTCCTATTAAGCGGTAGAAGCCGTCCTCACCCGTTAGCCAATCGGTAAATAAATCGGGCTCTGGTAATTCTCCACTTTCACCATTAGGAAATTTACCGTGGTAAAGACGATAGCCTTCTCCAAATAGCATACTGTCCAAGGGCTCTTGATTTTCTAGAGAAATATCATTGGTTCCACTGGCCGCATATTCGATGGCAAAACAACGCTGTTGGTCGTCTCGATATACCAACCAATAGTAGGGTGTGCTAGTTTCTGATGTTTCACCGACTCCATAGCTGGCCAAGGTCATATTGGGTGTTAGATATGTAGGGATCACGATATTTACACCGAGATTGACCAGCTGATTAGTCACGTCAGGCGGTATCTGTGCCAAATAGGAGTTAGACGGTGGCGGTGGCGGTGCCTGGGTCTCTGGTGGCGGTGGGGCAGATGGATTTTGTACGTTGGGAATGTCCGTAGCTGGTGGTGTGCGTTGGCAACTGGCTAGCAGAACGCAGAACGGCAAAATTTTTCTGACTATCCAGCTAGGGTAATCCCTATGGGCAGATTGTCTCAAACCAGCCTTCGCCAGTCCCTTCGTTAATTGCATTGGTTATCTGTCGAAGGTAAAGGTCTCGTATATCAAGGGTTTTACCATAGCTTGTGGGCACCTCAGTAGGGAGCACCGCTACGGTGGGTGAAACAGTAGCCACCTCCATCTTTAGGTTGGGCTAACAGATCATCGTCGGGATATTCTGCGCGGTCGCCAGGGGTGCGATCGCCAATTTCAAGGTATGTTGCGATCACACCCGAGTGATTAATTAAATGGTGACCATCGGGCACCCCAGCTGGAAACCCAGCCATCATGCCCGGTGTGAGTAATGTTTCTCCAGCCTCAGTTACTAGTGTGAGTTCTCCTGAAACCATGTAAATAAATTCATCTTGGTGGCTGTGCCAGTGCCTCAGGGCTGACTGCGCTCCGGGCGCTAACGTGGTCAAGTTAATGCCAAAATTAGTCAGCCCAGCCACATTACCCACGCGTTGCTTAGAGCGTCCTGTCACAGCAGCCTTGAAAGGTTCTGGATACCCAGTACCCTGGCTAGCGGACACCTTAGAAAGGTCGATGATCATAGGGCCAATACATATAAACAAATCTTAGGGGCGTTGCATGCAACGCCCCTACGACCAAATCTAATCGGCAACTTCAGCCATTTCAATGATTTCGCCATCATAGTCTTTGACCAAGAAATTGAGGGGTCTTTCACTCCGAATCTTATGGCGCACTCTGTTGGCCTGCACCTGCATGAGTAAAAGTTCGAGGCAGTCTCGATCAAAACAAACGTGGCGTTGACGATCTTTATGGCCACGGCTGGCACCTGAGATAACGTGTAGCTGAGTATTTTTTTTCAGCTGATACCAGAGGCCATCAGGGCTGTTGCCCAGTTCTGTGGGACGAGGCATAGAGCCCATGCCCATCATTGGATCTAGTCCTGTCCCCATGGTTTGCTCGTAATTGTAATAATAGTGGAGCGGCACATCGGCAGCAGACAGGCCTAGCATCCCTTCATAAAACTGTTGGGCAATATTTAAGTCAGAAACCATCACCGTATGCACCTTAGGGGCGCTGGTGAGAAACATCCACATCGCGCCTGCATAGGCCACCAGCAGCATCACCATAATGCCTTGGGTAGAAACGAGGCTATCGAGGGGTAGCCCTTGCCAGATGGAGGCCAGTGGTGATGAAAAAATGATGGCGCAAAAATCCATGGGCAGTATTCGGAAAGAGGGTGCTGTTAGCTTAAGTAGAGTTAGGACACTGGGATTGACCTTAGTTTATCAAGGCTCAAACCGACTAGCTGTTAGAAAGATGCCGGGTTAACCGATCCTTTACCGTAGTCTGATGGGGCAATTTACGGTAGGTGTTCACTAGTGTCAGCTTGGGATTTATCTCCGAATCTTTAAGATTCGACGGATCCTGGGTATAGTAGTTGCTATTTATACGGTAGTCTCAGTTTGGTTAATGCCAGTCTGTCTATTCTGCCGATGATTGGCAAGAGCGCCGTTTTCAGTACTGTGGATATTCCTAATTTTCCTGAATGTGATCATGCTGTCGTCAAGTCGCTTTTTGAGTACAGTGACTACGACCTAGTGCAGCAGCTTAAGCTGCATCCCGAAGACGGCAAGTACTTTACCGCTGTGTTCTGTCGCTACAGTCCGGTGGTGTATACCCTGATTCGTCACTCGGCTCGCTCTACAGTGCAATCAGAGTATTTGTTTGCACTGACATGGCGGCATATTCTGTATGAATTGAGTGGCCTTGACTTGCCAGCTAAGCCTCCAGAAAACTTTTCTTTGCAAGCTTGGCTCGTGAATTTGACAGCGGCCTGTATTAATCAAGCTGCTTTGCCTGATGTTGAAGAGATTCACTACAACTTGCAAGAAGCTTCGCCCCCACTCTGGTGCTATGTTACTCAGGCACTTGAGCAGCTTCAGCCTCTACACCGTTTGGTTATTGTCATGGCGCAGACATTTCGATGGAGTGATACTCGAATTGCTGCCTATTTACAGGCTGAGGGGCAGCGTATTTCCCCTAAATCTGTGAAAACCTTGTTGACAGATGCTCAACAATCTTTGAGCAAAGCGTTACCACGTGATATTCAGGTGATTTACTTTGGGGATACTGAAACTGTAGCGGAGGAGAATTTGGCAGAGGATTTGTCAGAGCTATTGGATGTATCCGATCTTGACTTAGAACAGCCAAATCTAGCTTCTGAAGCTTGATCGCTCTAGTTTTTGGGCGCTAGTGTTTTACATAGGGAGAGATCTGGTCGTGCACTGCACAGTTCGATTTGGTTACGGGTTAGTGCTGACGGCGTTGCTGGGTATGTCAGCAGCCTATGCCCAAGGGACGCTTGATGACCAGCTGCGACAGCCGGTTAACCGAGAGGCCATTAATCAGCAACGCGACGTGGCTGATCAGTTGTTCCGTTTGGGGGACCGCCAGGCGGAACAGGCAGACTATCAGTCGGCACTGCGTGCCTGGCGTCAGGCCGTAGAACTCTACTATGAGATTGGCGATACCGCTTCCATGGAGCAGGTCTATGGCAAAATTGGCAGTGCTTATGCCCAGCTGGGTGACTATACCGGGGCTGAGACGGCTGTGCGTCGCCAGCTTGCGATCGCCCGGGACAATCAAAACTTCAGTACCCAAATATTTGCTTGGAATACCCTGGGAACCTTGCGATTGCAGCGGGGGGGAGTGGAGTCTGCCATCCAATCCTATGAAGAAGCCTTGAACATTGCCTACAGCATTCAAAACTTTGAAGGCATTGGTTTGTCCCTCAGTAATCTAGGTTTATTGGCCTTTGCCCAAGGAGAGTACGACGCTGCCATTGAATATTACGAACTTGCTGGCAACTACCGTATTCGGGCCGGCAACTTGGTAGGCCGTGCCAATACCAGCAACAATCTCGGTGATGCCTATTTAGCTCAAGGTATACAGGGTAAAGCTATTGGCGCGTATCGTCTAGCCCTAAGCTATGGACGTGATAGCAATGATGTCACATCACAGCTCCATGCCATTGATGGTCTAACTGATGTTTATAGCGCTAGACGTGATTGGAACCAGGTGCGTACTTACCTGGATGAACGTATTGCCCTGACGAGCAATAGTGATAATGATTGGTTCAGATTAGTCACCTATAAGCGTCTAGGGGAGTTTTATGAGGCTACAGGGGAGCTAACGTTAGCCCGAGACCAGTATGAGCGAGCTTATGAGTTGGCACGTTTACTAGAGCAAACTAATCTCGAAGTGGAACTATTTAACCGGTTGTTGAATTTTTAGAGCCTGGGGGCAGTAATAATTAATGCGATTTGACCTGATCAGTTTATTTCCCGACTTTTTTACATCACCCCTCAACTCTGGACTCATCGGCAAGGCACTACAGCGGGAGATTGCTCAGGTTCACATCACCAACCCTCGGGATTTCACCACTGATAAGCACCATAAGGTTGACGACGAACCCTATGGGGGGGGCGTCGGGATGGTGATGAAGGTTGCTCCAATTGTGGCAGCTCTTGAGAGCCTACCCCAGCAGGCTCGCCGTGAAGTGGTGCTAATGACTCCTCAGGGGGAGCCCATGACTCAATCTCTGTTGTGGCAATGGTCAACGAGTCTTGATCAACTCGTGATTATCTGTGGCCATTACGAAGGTGTGGATGAACGCATTCTGAATGTAGTCACGCGGGAAGTGTCCCTGGGCGATTTTGTCCTCACCTGCGGTGAAATTCCAGCCCTGGCATTGCTCAATGGTGTCATTCGATTGCTGCCAGGCACTGTGGCAAAACGAGATTCTTTGCATTACGACAGTTTTGAGTCTGGTTTGTTGGACTATCCCCATTACACTCGACCGGCTGAATTTCGAGGCTGGACTGTGCCAGATGTGTTGCGCTCCGGTAACCATGCTGCCATTGCCCAATGGCGTCGCCAGCAACAGATCGAACGCACTCGTGAGCGTCGCTGCGATCTTTATGAGCGTTGGCAGCAGCAACAGTGGGAAAATAAAGATAATTAAAGGCTGCTGCTGTCTGCTTCCGCATTGATAGTCACTAAGGAGTTTTCCATGGGTGTTCGCATTGGTAATGGCTATGACATTCACCGCTTAGGTCCAGAGCGACCCTTGATTTTAGGTGGTGTCACCATTCCTCACACGTTAGGGTTGTTGGGTCATAGCGATGCTGATGTGCTAACCCATGCAATTATGGATGCCATGCTGGGGGCCTTAAGCTTGGGTGATATCGGTCTCTATTTTCCCCCCACTGACCCTAAATGGAAGGGCGCTGATAGCTTGATGCTGTTGGACCAAATTTACCAAATGGTAAAAGAGCGAGGGTGGAGCATTGGCAATTTGGACACAGTGGTGGTTGCTGAAAAGCCTAAGCTGAAGCCACATATTGCGGCGATGCAACAATCTTTGGCTGCACGGTTGGCAGTCGCAACCGACCAGATTGGTATCAAAGCGACGACCAATGAAAAACTAGGCCCTACTGGACGTGAAGAAGGAATCGCAGCCTATGCTGTAGTACTGCTTGTGAAGGCCTAGGGCGCAGTTGTGTTAAAAAGTTTCTAGGAACACATAATCCACCCTAAGTATTTTCTAAAATTTATAAGCGAGTGTTATCCGGATTCTGCAAAATTGTTATGCGTTAATGCACGCTTCAGCGCTTTTCATTAATAGCCTGGTGATCGAGGTGCATAAGAAAAGCGGATGCAACGTATTTGATGGTAACCAAGTAGGGTGTCAAGGTGGCTTATGAATGGCGTGGCTGTTGTAACTACTCTAGGTGGCGGATATAGGACCTGCGAGCTATCTGATAGTGAAGTTGGTCGATGTCGTTGGTTCTCTTCTATTCCACCAGAACGGATCGGTTTGCATGGGGAGTTTGATTATTATGGTTTATCTAAGCGAGTGTCCCACTGTCTAAGCAACTATGTGGATAATTCTGTAGAACGCTTGAAAGTCCGCCAGCGTGGGCGCGTTGTGGTTTTAAGTGGTCAACTAGGCTCTCCGTATAAGCTCAGTAAAATTGTTGACTTAGCCCTCTCTGTCGATGGTGTGGATGCGGTAGAAACCAGAGGTGTTGCTTTTTCTGAAGCGTTGTAGAGTTTTAAAGTAATGTCTTTGTATCTTGTTCGGGAGCGATGCGAAGTCGGATAAGAGACAGGGTCAAGATTAGGATGAAAAGTACCAAGCCAATAGTGCAGGCATAGCTCATCTCGAGGTCTACAAACGCTTGCTCATAGACGTAGTAAACGACAGTTTTCGAGCTACTACGGGGTCCCCCTTGGGTCATGATGTAAATTTCTTCGAATACCTTAGTCGCTGATATAGCGGAAATCACTGCCACAAGAAACATGTAGGGACTCATTAGTGGCAGAGTGATATCCCAGTGTTTTTGCCAGCGGTCAGAACCGTCGATGGCAGCAGCTTCGTAGAGATCTACTGGAATGCCCTGTAGGCCGGCCAGGTAGATCACCATGTAGTAACCTAATCCCTTCCAAATGGTGACTGCCATGACGCTAAATAGTGCCAGATTAGGGCTGGTCAACCAGGGAATGCGGATAGTCTGCCCGATTAAGCTGGACAGTACCTGATTAAATAGTCCGGTTTCGGCATAGAGCCAGCGCCAAGCGATGCCAGCGACCACCATAGAGATGACGACTGGGGTGTAATAGGCTACGCGAAACCAATTCATGCCCTTGAGTTTCTGGTTGACTAGAATGGCTAGGATCAGGGGTGCGATCGCAAGTATGGGCACTACGCCAATCAGATAAACCAATGTATTACCCAGGGTTTGCCAAAACGTTTCGTCCTGCCATAGACGCACAAAATTAGCCCACCCGACCCATCGGGGAGGCTGAGTGATGTCATAGCCATACTCAGTAAAACTTAAGTAAAACGCCTGTAGCGCTGGCCAAAAGACAGTCAAACCGAGCACCAGTAACGCTGGTGTTAAAAACGCATAGGGAATAAACCAACGGGGAAACGGACGCTGCACTTAGTCTTATAGAAAACGTCGATAGTCTTGTCCTAAAAATAGGGCCCTCTCAGCATTCCGCCGCCGAGTTAAACCAGCCAATACTCTACCACCAGCACGATTCCAACGAGGGAACTCGTTAGCAGCTCCATAGATATCACGACGATTAAGCTTCTTCAGCAAGGTAGAGCTCCGCAGAGCGCCAGAGCCCACGTTATAGGTAAACGATACAATGGCTGCAAACTGATTGTCATTAATTGATACGCGGACGGCTTGATTAACGGCTTTCTCAAATCTGTCTAAATCAGTTTTAAGTAATGCCTCGGCTTGTGCCTCAGTAATTTCCTGCCCTGGTTTTACACCTCGGGTGGTGCCATAGCCAATGGTCCATACGCCAACAGCATCTTGATAGGCCTTGAGCCTTAACCCTTCAAACGATTTGATCAAACCTACACCGCTGGCATTCGTTTGTCTTGTGCTGCTACCGCCGCCACTGGTGGGGGGACTGGTGGGGGGAGCCACTTGCCTTGGCATGGGCTTAGGCTCCGGTCCAGTTTGGGAAACTGTCATTCCTCGGGGGGAATCAGCTCGTCTAAACCACGATTTCATGCCACTAATATTGAGCACTTTTTCGTTAGGGTTTGACTTAGAAGGATATTTGGAGATTTTGGAGATGTAGTACCCCCCCTGCATCAGATAGATAGCCTTATCCGTTTCCTTGATCCAAGTGCCCATAAAAGTTTCCCTTGGTTGTTTTTACCCAGACTTTACTGTATCTAGATGACTAGAATAAAAAAATAGAAATATCACGAAATTTTAGCTTGCCCATGGTTACAACGTCGGTTTTCTCTGAAATTACTAATCAACCCGTTGTAAAACGCTTAGCTAATGGTCTAACGATTATTGCTGAGCAAATGCCGACGGCTGCTGTCAACCTGAATATTTGGCTGGGGGTAGGTTCTCGGGTAGAGTCTGATGCCATCAATGGTATGGCTCATTTTCTGGAGCACATGATTTTCAAGGGTACGCCTCAACTTCAATGTGGAGAATTTGAGCGCTTGATTGAGGAGCGTGGGGCAATTACCAATGCTGCCACCAGTCAGGACTATACTCATTACTACATTACGACGGCTCCCAAGGATTTTGCGAAGCTAGCTCCGCTCCAGGTGGAACTTTTGCTCAATGCCAAGCTGCATGACGGCGATTTTGAACGTGAGCGGCCCGTCATCTTAGAAGAAATCCGTCGCTCAGAAGATAATCCCAGGCGGCGTGTATTTCAGCACTCCATGGCCTTAAATTTTGAGCAGCTTCCTTATCGGCGCACTGTTTTAGGGCCAGCATCAGTGATTGAGCAGCTATCTGCTGAGCAGATGCGAGATTTCCACCGGCGTTGGTATCAACCTCAAAATATGACGGCTGTGGTTGTGGGCGATTTGCCCACCGATCAGCTAATTTCTATTGTGGAACAGAGTTTTGAGCAGGCTTTAGCGAATCGTCGTCAACAAGCTTTGACAGGCCCCTTGGAAGGTGTGCCAGCCAGTACGCCTGAATCTCCCTTTGAATCGATTGCGCGGGTTGATTACGCCGACGCAACGCTACAGCAGGCTCGCTTAGTAATGAGCTGGCGCGTACCCGGGTTACGACAACTGTCTGAAACCTATGCATTAGATGTTCTAGCCTCAATCTTGGGTCAGGGGCGCACCACTCGCTTGGTTCAGGATTTACGGGAAACTCGAGCCTTAGTGAATAGTATTTCCACCAGTAACATTACCTATGGTGAGCAGGGAGTGTTTTATATCTCTGCTAATTTGGCGATTGAGCAGCTAGATACGGTTGAAGCGGCAATCTTAGAACATATTCAGTGTCTTCATGAGGAACCAGTCAGTGGGGCTGAGCTCAGCCGAGTGCGGACCCAGGTAGCTAATCGTTATGTGTTTGGTAATGAAACCTCTAGCGATCGCGCCAGCATGTATGGCTATTACCACGCAATGACAGGCGATATTGAAAATGCACTGAACTATCCAACGGCTATTAAAACAATTAATGCAGAGACCGTTCAAGCTGCCGTACAGCGCTATTTGCCCATTGATGCCTATGGCGTGTTGAGGTTGTATCCAGAGGCTAATTAGATAATAAATGCGTTAATAAGTGCGTTCGCTGCGCCAGGGAGTAGGACATTCACTGGGTATTGTCTTGGGGGTGTAGTTAGGGATTGAGGGGGCTGACCTTAACCATTTGCTTGGGTGGAGAATAATTGTAGTGTTTCGAGATAGAGGGTATGGCTGAGGTGTGGTCTGAGATTGCGGCTCAGATTAGTCGCGTGACTGGTCAGTCCTTTCGGGTAGAGCGGACACGATCTGTTGGCGGAGGGTGTATCAACCAGGCCTATGGTTTAAGCGATGGCCAAACTACATTTTTTGTAAAGTTGAATCAGGCTAGCAAACTGGCCATGTTTGAGGCTGAGCTGGATGGCCTCAAGGAAATGTATAACAGCCAGACTATTCGGGTACCGCAGCCAGTTTGTTGTGGATTGGCCGGAGCAAATTCCTACATTGCAATGGAATGGTTAGATCTGGGGAGTCGTGGCGCAGCCTGGGCAACCATGGGGCAACATTTGGCAGCCATGCATCGCATATCTAGCGACTTGGGGTTTGGCTGGCACCGTATCAATACCATTGGTGAAACTCATCAACCCAATGACTGGCAGGAAAGCTGGCTAGTGTTCTGGCGAGATCAGCGGTTGGGGTATCAGTTTCGTCTGGCTCAACGACGGGGGAGGGCTTTTCCTCAGCAGGATGCGCTGCTAGCGGCTTTGCCTGAGCTGTTGGCTGGTCATGATCCCATGCCATCGCTGGTGCATGGAGATTTGTGGTCTGGGAATGCGGCGATTACAACGGCAGGTGAACCGGTGATTTTTGACCCGGCTACGTACTATGGCGATCGCGAAGTCGATCTGGCAATGACAGAGCTGTTTGGCAGTTTCCCAAGGGACTTTTACGATGCCTATGAGGTAGTTTATCCGCTGTCAGAGGGCTATCCCACACGTAAAATTCTTTATAACCTTTATCACATACTCAATCACTTCAATCTATTTGGCGGTGGTTATGCATCGCAAGCCAACCGGATGATTCAACAGCTGCTTGTTAAAGTGAGGTGATATTTGTGGACCTACTTTTCTTGTTGTAAAAGAAAAGTAGCCTTTAATGGCGAATCTAGGTTAGAACGCGACGAGAATTTGATATATTTAAGTTCGGCAATTCGGCGGCATGGCCAAGTGGTAAGGCAGAGGATTGCAAATCCTTTATCCCCAGTTCGAATCTGGGTGCCGCCTTTAACGATTCAAAACTCCTATACCTAGCCTAGTCCACGTCGTAATAGGTGGCATTAGCTCGTTTAGGACGAACGGGCGGTGGTAGAAACTCTTGCTCGTAGTACCGATAGCCAGCGGGGGGAACGGGCATTTGGAAAGGGTATACCACTGGAACGGTGCGTTCCTCACGGCGACGTCCCGAAATTAAAATCATGCAGAGGATAATGACGCCCCCGCCTGCAACCATTACTAGTAATAGGCCACCACCAATCCATAACAGGGTGGTTTGAATATTATTACTACTATTGGATGTGTTTCGCTCAGACTGGGCCGCAGCTAGCTGACCATTTTGGAAAGAAAGGGTATCGACCGAACGCTGATATTCCCTGAGCTGTGACAGAACTGCCCGTGTTTCTTCCTGCTGCTGCTTGAGTTGATTCTCTAAGTTGCGAGCCAGCATTTCTTGCTGCACTAGCTGGTTCTCTAGCTTGGCGGTTAAGTCGCGCTGTCGATCTAGCTCTTCTTTAATGTCTTCATTGAGACCCTCATTAACTGTCTGTATCGGTGACTGAGGGACCGGAACCACGTCCTCTAACGTCGTGGAGCTGGATTGTGTTTCGGGGGAGGATGTCTGAAACCCAACTCGTGCTAATAGCAATACTAAAACGGCTACCCCGGTCGTTGCACACCCAGCAACGAACGCAGTGGTATCAGTCATAGATGATTTGGGTGACATTAATTAACAACTGCCCCCGACAGTTCACGACTATTATTGAGCTCTGTCACGGCCTACGGCATCGGTTAAAACTAACGTTTGCGGTCTATTTCCGTGTTTAAACATCTTGCTGGACGACGTTCAAACATCTTGCTGGACGACCCTACACCCATAGAGGTTATCTAGGCTATGGTGTCAAGGTCTACCTATACTACCGCACGCGATTAAAGGAAAACCTTTATTCGAAAATGGTTTTCTTAAATGCGTTTAGTAATGCAACACCCCTGATCAAATCCACTGACTGGAAATGTACGCTTCAATGTACATTATGGCATGGGTAGTATACCCTATGAATTCGATAAAGGCGTACTAAAAACGTAATTGAAATCTAATTATTAAGTACTTTATTAAGTACCTGATAACCGTCTAAAAGCTATATAGCTGGTGACAACCTTAATATCAGGAAGAAATGCACCTGGGAAGTGTACTTTCGCTACAGTATGGCACGGTTTCATAGAATCTCCCCGTTTTTATATAGATCACCTGACATTGTGGGGAAAGTGTAAAGAACAATAGATTAAAATCTAAGATTTTTATTTCATCTCTTTATGATTTCAAACTTGACAACAAAAGGTTAAATCAATAAGTAATAAGCTCTCTTCATTGGTTAGGCGTTCTTAGGATGAAGGGGTTATTTGAGGATTTGCTAGCTCATGGATATTGCTCCAGAAAAAGTAGTGCATTTATCAAATCGGGTCGATACCTTGCATCAGCTCCTTGAGCAAATAGACTGCAAAGTGTCGAACCTGTTAGTGCACCAGGATGCGGTTAGCGATGGCAGTAGTCGGCCTAAATTTGGTGTTAGTCCTCCTGCACGGATGGTGGCTAACGGCTTAGACGAAGCCTTTGACCATAAGGACATTTTGAATGATGAACCCCACTTCGGTCTTGATCAGTTGACGGGTAATCAGTCGCTATCTCCCGAGATTCAAGTTCAGCGGTTGACGGCTCAGTTAACGGCTGCTTATAACCGTATTGCTGCGTTAGAGGAACAGCTGTTAGCCTATCGGGCACATTAAATCGTAGTGAATGCTATGGGTAGGGTCGGAAGTTGCTAGGTTGAATGAGATCGCATCACTGAGCCGTGGGTGGTGGTGCGGATATTTGAAGGCAGCTTTCTAGCAATGCTTCCATAGCGTTTAAGGTTTGAGCTTGTTGCCAGGATTGATATAAATGTCCTGCAATTAGACAGCCCCCTGCTCCTACACCTTCCTTGACATACCCTTGTTCAAACAAGTTGAATTGCTGGTAGCGTGATTGTTTGAAAGAGAACTGACTACTCATGATGGGGGGTGTTGGAACGGTGTGGGCTAGTGTCAGAAATTTACTAGTCGCATCTTTCACGATCCACTGAGTTGTCCCGATAACGACATTGTTTAAGTTCCATGGGTATTGATGGCCTAGCTTTTGTAGCATTGTGTAAATAGCAATCATTTGGCTGCCGCCAGCGAGCAGCACACCGCTGTGGTGGCTGGCGGCTATGGTCATTCCCAAGACAAATGGCTGCATTGGATCGCCGACAGCTGCGATCGCATCCCATATACTCCACTGCTCACTGTCCAGAGGTTTTGCCATCAAGCCTGTTTTAATCAGTGCAGCTTTTTGATCGTGATTACAGGTCAGGTGGCTGCTCCCCATCAATCCAGCAACATTAAACCCGAGTGCTGTTAACACGGCTTGGGCGGTTGTGGTGCCTGCCACAACGCATTCGCCAATGATGAGATAACTATGGGCAAAGCGACGTCCCAAGGTTTCACCCCATTTCAGCCCCGCATTAAAGAGTGACCTGACACTATCAGGTGGGAGGGCCTGCCCAGAACTAACACAGCGAGCAATAGCTCCACATCCTAAATCTATGTGAGGAACGCTGGGAGTATGGGGCAGCCCCGCATTAAATAAATACACAGGTAGGGTCTGACCTGTGATCACTGCCCGTGTGAGTAAGGCTGGCGATACGCCTGCCGTCAGCGGAGGTAGCGGATACTGGGGAACTGAACTCGGTCCTTCATAGATAAATTCAGCATCAGCTACCGCTGTCATCATCCGTGCTTGAGGGCTATTACCCGCTGCTGAAATGCCCGTAACTAATGCTGTTTCAGTAAATCCTAAAACACATATATAGCAGGGCCTTTGTCCTTGATATCGCCGTTGCCACTGCTGGGTAATTCCAGTGTTGCTGTGGTGGGCAATTAGGGGGTAAGAATGGCACGAATCAAGCGGCATGGTAGGAGTGTAAATCTACTCCTCAAGAATTTGCTGTACCCATTGGGGAGGTGAGGGTATGGCGATCCCCATCCGCTCTAGCAAAAGCCATGCGGTCAAATGTACGGTAAAGAGATAGACAATGCTACTAAAGAACACCATAGATATGGCCACAATTTGAATAATGCCTGGGCTTAGTTGGCCGCTAGCTCCAAATCCTAGCAGGCCAAAATCTAGTAAGCGATTAGTAATCCAGTCAGTCAGCTGGATGACCTGAGCAACAAGATATCCCCAAAGGTCCTCACCAGCCATCCATGACAACAGCCAGATCCGAAAGAAAATACCTAACGTAACGATGAATGCTCCTATGGGTAGTGAAATTAACCATGAGGTTTGATGTCGCCAGTGATACCCCAGCTGCACACCTAGTAAACCATAAGGAATAACGTATAAAAGACTGCGGGGCGGCCCAAGCAAAATCGCGAGTAGTAAACCGGATACCAATGTCGTCATCCATGCAGAGCGACAATTCTGACGCAGGTATACGATGGCAATCGGCACCGGAAATAAAATGCGCAGCAATGGACCGGGTGGAAAATAGAGATTGATCAACCACATCAGGCTGGCAGCACTTGCCAAAAAAGCAGTTTCAACCATGGCAACAGGCCCTTTATCACTAGGGGGCGTCATGGCTTTCCGCATGATAGGAGGAACACGGGGTTCATCCTCATCTTCTATCCAAGGGCTATCTAGATCAATGTCGTCAAAGTTTGTGGAGTTGCTGTTTTCAGGCAAATCCGGCGATTGTGCCTCTGCCTGATAATCCTCTGGCTGCCCCATAGTGTTGAGAATGAACTCCTAACCAAAATTTTAATCGTTAGATAAGCAGGATGGCTAGACAAGTAGGCGGTCTAGGGCATCGATCGAAGGGATACGAATCACGTCCCGTTCCCGATTAATCAGCCCCTTCTTTTCAAGTTTGCTGAGCACACGAGTTACAGTTTCCCTGGCTAATCCGCTCAAGCTGCTGAGCTCACGATGGGGCAGGTTAGGAATTTCTACCCCCTGGGAGCCGAGGGTCCCCTGTCCGTCTGCCAGAAACAGTAAAACATCGGCAACGCGGGATTGGCTATCGGATTCTCGCAATCGCAGTCGACGGTTCACCTGACGTAACCGTCGTGCCATTAACTTCGCTAGCCGAATGCCTGCTTGAGGCTCAGTGTTAAGTAGGCTAACAAAATCTTGGGCTGGCATGCTGCCAATCATCGTGGTTGCCAGCGTAATAACATCTGTCGATCGTGGCACTTCTTCTAAGGGAGCCATTTCACCAAATAATTCACCTTTACCCAAAATGTTTAAGGTGACTTCTTTCCCATCAAGGTTATAAGTGCGAATTTTGACCCATCCATCCAAAATGAAATAAACCGAGTTGCCCCAGTCATTTTCCAACAGCAACACTTGGCCCGCAGGGTGGCGGCGCGTCACGATCTGGGCGGTTGCTTGTTTAACCGTAGCTTCAGGTAAGTCCTTGAAAAAGGGGGCCGCTACAATCAGACTTTCGCTAGCTGAATTATCTCGGGCACCGTATCTACTATCCATAGGGGGAGAAGCCACGGTTGGGTGGACTCAATTATGACGATAAAAAATCAACGGTAGAGGCTAGTTTTCTGGCTATAGACCAGTTAGTTGCAGGCTTTGGAAATTCTTAGCTTGCTAAGAGAATGGCTAAAACCCGCAAGACCTCAATGATATCTGGGAATATTCAGTAAACACTAGAGGCTACGATCCCAGACGCTAAAGTTTTAGGCTCTTTATATCAACCCATAGCTTAATCGTTAAAACGTTACCTTACCGAAACATGCAGGATTAGTTTGTTTTTAATTTGACTCTGGTTTGCCTAAATTAGGGTACAGCACGAATGCACCATCCCCCTAACGTCAAAAAACGGTTAACGTAACTTCACAACTGGGGCGTTAGGTCTGGGTGCATCGATTAGGATGGCATCCATCTGTAGGTGTTACAGCCATTTTGATATACATAAGCCACGATGGCTTCGTCAGGATTTTTCCCTATAAGTCTGTAGATAGGAGGAAATTGTGATTTTTAAGCCAGCCTGCTTTACACTTTGGGCATTCCGTTGGTAGAAGCGGTTCTGTTCGTATTCGAACTGAATATTCTCCACCCTGCAGAGTTTGTTGTTGAAAGGCCGCACTGTGACTTCTCAAAAGGATCAAATCCAACGTCTTATTACTGAAATTGAAGCTACCCTGGCCAAACCAGCTTCCCGTTTGCCGTTGGGTTTGTCAGGAGAAGCTGAGCGGCAGCGCCAGCTTCTGAGTAAGTTGTTCAGCTACTTACAATCCCTGCAGCAGACCTTTGATTCGCCAGGGGGGTGGGGGCCAATTGACCCAGAAACCGGTCAGTTTGTCTCGCCACAGGCTGGCTCCTCAGATGTGGAGGAGTCTGCGTCCCAAGTGTTGCAAGGACTCCTGCTGGAGATGCGCTATCTCAGAGACAACTCTCTGAAACCTATGCGTCAGGAGTTAGAGACACTTCAGCAGAAGCGGGATAGTTTGCAGGCAGAGATTAACGTTTTAGAAGCGCAACGGGTTACGACTCCATTACAGTCCGAGGAGCAGATTGCTGCATTTTTAGAGACCTTAATGCAGCGTCTACAGGAGCAGCTATCAGCGCAGATGGTGCAGAGCTTTGCTGCTATGGAAGCGGCGACCTTGGAGCAATTAGCAACAACGGATGAACCAGCACCCTTATTAACAGGGCAGCGGCTGGAACAGGTGCGATTGCTACAGGCGCAATCGGATCAGCTGCTACTAAAGCTAGATAGTACTTTGACAGCGGTATTTGATTCTCTGCAAAAGAGCGTTGATAGCTACCGTGAGTCCCTGGAAGATGGTCTGGATCAAATGCATGGGTTAGGTCGGCAGGGTGAAGTGATTTTCCATGCCTTTGTGAATCATCTGGCTCAACAGCTGGGGCAGGATGCGTCGTCTTACCTGGCTGGTGATATCGCCGATGCTGAACGCCAAGGAATGTTGCAAGACCCAGAGGATTCTGTAACAACTGAGGTTGATTTAGATGCTGTCCAGCTAGATGAGTTGGATCAGGCTTTAGAGAATTTGTCACTAGAGGAAAGCATTGCCGAGGATGCAGTGACTGTTCCCCTGGAACTTGATCCTGACTTGGTGTTACCTGAGGATGCGATCGCATCTGAAGCAGCAGACGACTTTGACGACGACATTACGTTGATCCAAACCGATACCTTGTCTGAGCAAGCCTTGTTGGAGGAGGCTATGGCCTTTCATGGGGATATTGACGAGGATATTACCGTTATCCAAGCCGATAACGAATTGGTTGCAGATATTCAGGTTGATCTGGATGAGGAAATCACGTTGATTCAAGATGACGAAACCTCTGAGCTAGGATTTCTAGAGCAGGCAATCTCATCTTCCGAAGAGGCCCCTGAAGCCACATTTGTCGATAGTGACGACGTTATAGAGCTAAGCGAGGATTCAACATCTACAGAAGCAACGCCTGCAGCGGCCTCTGACGATGCAGGGGTAGACATCGGCTCTGACTCACTGAACCTGGACTTGCCCCTAGGTGATATTGATGAAAATCTTAGACTGTTAGCTTTAGGCGCAGACAGTGGCGAACTAATAGACAGCGACAAAGCCAGTGATGAACTCAATCAAGACGGATTGGCGGCTGCAGAGGCTGAAAACGAACTCTTTAGTTTTGATTTTGATACAGACCTCGACTTAGGCTTGGAAACCGACGAAGAGGAGGCCGAAGCCGAGACTGTTGATCGCTTGGCCGCGGCCTTGTTTCCAGAAGAACCAGTTGAATCTGACGTAGTTGTGGATGAAGCCTCAGAAGAGGAGACTGTTGATCGCTTGGCAGCAGCACTATTCCCAGAGGAGTCAGTCGGCGTTGACGATGTTTCAGGGTCTGAGGCCTTCGATGATGTACCTACCTTTGACCCAACGACCATTGCTATTCCGGAGCCTCCCTCATCTGAGACAGATATGTCGGCTGCCGGTCAGTTAGTTGATGATTGGCTATTTGCCCGCCCCTCACCTGAGGGTTCCTCGACTGAAGGAGACGATAGTGCTGCAATACCTTCGGAGCTATTGGATAACCTAAGTAGCGATGAATCAGCGATGACCAGGCCCATGGAAGATAGCCAAGAAGCTACTCCTGAGGTAACTGTCGAAACGATATTTGGCGATAGCCTGGTTGATGATGAAAATGATCTGAACGACGAAGGGCCTGATGACAATACGGTTGCTTCCTTGTTCGATCTATTGCCCGATGAGCAACCCTCAGGCGCTGTTGAAGAGTTCCCAGAGAATGTTCCAGATGATGTATATATTGCGGCCTCAGCGGATGAAGATTTAATCAACCTGGTGGAGTCGGGGGCTGAGCAGCGCCTATTAATCGATTTTGATGATGGCAAACTAGTGGAGCAGCTGGATGAGGATCTACAGAAACTGGCAGGGGATAACTTTGCCAATGACTATGGTGTAGAGGAAGATGACTCTCTTGAACCCTTAGATCAAGCAACGTTAGAAACCATTGTTCGAGATCTAAATTTAGAGGATTTAGATTTTGATGCTGACTCCGAGGCTGGTGGCGAAGATGAGCCAGTAGCTTCAATAGATATAGAGGCGTCAGAGCTTTCAGCATCCAGTCTACCTGATGCTGAAAGTGTTGATGAAGCGGCTGCCTCGCTGGTGCAACCACCCAGTGACGAAAGGTCAGGGTTTGACCTATTTGAGGGGTTTGCCACAGATGATGATGTTGACGATCCATCGGCCAATGAGCTAGATGTAGCTGCCATCACCTCATCTACAGCCACAGGTTCTGAAGCTAATTCTCAAGATTTAGATCTCTTGGGGCTAATGGCAGAGCCCATGACCGATGATTTGAGTGATTTTGACGATTTTGATGATGGATTAACTGACTCTCTTGCTGATGAGCTGGGTGGTCTTAGCGAACGCTCTAATGCTTTATCCCAAGAACCGATTACGGATGAGGTGGTTAATCAAATCCTCTCAGATTTGGAAGAGCCTGTCATTCAGCCAGATGACCCCTTAATCGTGCCTACTGTAGATTCCACGGAGCCGCATCTAGATTCAGCTTCGATGCCAGATTTACCTCCGGATTCTTTGGATGATGACGATCTAGATGCGGTGCCACCGGTTGACGATGACTTTTTACAAGAGGAACAGGAAGCCTTTTGGCAGACTATGGCTGACGAGGAGCGCCCTCAATCCTTGGCGGCTCAAGTGGCTGGTCCGGAGGTATCGGATGCAGACATTGAAGAAATGTTGGATGAACCTGAGGAAGCGGCTGATGTGACTGATATGCCGTTGGATGCTGCTTCGATATCTTCTGTGGATGATTTAGATGGCTTACTCAGACTAGATGAGGAGTTGCCTCTGCCAAGTCAGGAAATGGTGGCAGAGGAAAGTCTTGATTTAGGTGGCTTAGATGAGCTGTTTGGAGAGTCGGTGCCCGAGTTAGAAGCGCTTGATCAAGCCATGCCGGGGAGCGAAGAGGAGGAGGCGACGGTTGACCCATTAGCGGCATTGGGTCTAGATGCGGATATATCTCCTGAGACATCCCCTGATGTATCCCCTGAGGGTCTGATACCAGAAGTGCCAGAACTTTTAGATGTGGGCATGACGATTGACCCCATTGCTGACTCGACCATTGAGACGTCAGAGGCGGTTGAGATGCCAGAGGCACCCATCACTATGCCTCCCGAGCCAGTGTCTGCAATGGATCTGGAAGGGCATTGGTTCTTGGGACTGGATGTGGGCTCAACCGGTCTGTCTGCGGTGCTCATGAACCGTCAAACTGGTCAGGTTTATCCCATTTATTGGCAGGCCCAAGGCGCTGATCCAGAGACTAAGCATTTTCGGTTGCCCGCCATGGCGGTTGTGACGGCAGCTCAGGAAACCGTGGCTGTGGGCTATAACGCCTTGGGAGATTTGGAGGGGTTGCTCAATCAATCTGGTGCAGAATTGGTGGGTCTTAATCGTCTCAAGCCATTGCTCAAGGTGGCCGTAGGCCATGGTCAAACTCTCCCTAATTCTGATCCTTGGTTACGCTGGTCCGATACGGTTGAGTTACCTATGCTGCAGGTTTTACAGGCGATGGTGGCGCTCCTGAAATATGTTGTGGATCAAGGCCAGGCTGTCGGTTTAGAGGATGAGGGTCTCGCGCAGATTTGGCAAAAATTGCAGGGAGTCATCGTTGGTTACCCTACCAATTGGCCGGATACTTACAGCTTTAATCTACGAGAAGCTGTGTTGGCCGCTGGGTTGATTGACCAACCTGAGCAGATTGTGTTTGTTGAGGATGCGATCGCAACCATTCTTTCTGGCCTGCCAGACCCCAAGGAAATATCTTTAACAGAAACAGTTTCGCTATCGCGCCAACCTAGCCTGTACAACTGTAAGTGGCAGGAAGGTACCGTGGTCATCAGCGGCGGAGCCGTTATGACCGAATTAGGCTTAGTTAGCCTCCCTAAGGATCTGACTCATCTCAACTATGCTGATTTTGCTCTGCGCGGTTTTGCCTATGCAGGGGATGCCCTGGACCAAGATATTGTCTGTCAGCTTCTATTGCCAGAAGAGCGTTGGCAACCTTTGTCTGAAGCCGATGCAACCATTGCCTGGGATTGGCAGGGCCATCTGGCAGAGGATGCGGACTGGCAGCAGTTCGACAATCTAACGCTACCGGCGGTGGGGCATGTTGATTGGGCTCAGCGCTATAGCTTACAGCAGCGTTTGTTAGGCTCTAGTTTAGGCCAGAGTTTGCTAGCGGCGGCACGTCATCTCAAGCTGACCCTACAGCAGCAAAACCAAATGCAAATAACCCTGGCTGGGAAGCACTGGTTAATTAAACGCCGTCATCTTGAGAACCTCATCTTTTTGCCTTACATTCAGCGCATTAATCGCTATCTGAATGTTTTATTGAGTCATCATAGTGTTGATAGCCAAGGCATTAAACAGGTGATTTGCACTGGTGGTTCAGCATCTTTGCCAGCCATTGCCCGTTGGCTGCGACAAAAATTCCCCAATGCCACGATCATTCAAGATACCTATGCCAGTGAGCTCCCCCATAGCTGTAGCCGTGTTGCCTATGGCTTGGTGAATCTGGCTCGCTATCCCCAGGTGCTCAATGTCACGCGCCAGCAGTACAGCGATTACTTTTTGCTTATGGAATTGCTACGGGTCTTTCCACAGCAGCCGTTGCCTGTCGGAGCCATTATGCATTTGCTAGAACAGCGCGGTATCAATACCCAAGCCTGTCACTTGCATATCTTGGCCCTGTTAGAAGGCCACTTACCTCCTGGGTTGGTGCCGACAGCGGCAGATCGAGGGTTGATTTGCGATCGCACTGCTGATTTACCTACCTATCGTGCACTGCTACAAACTCCGCTATTTAGTAAAACTGTTACTGAGTCAGGTGGGCAGATGTATATTCCTAATGAAGTGCAAGCTGAACAGCTGCGTGCTTACGTCAATCGCTTACTGGTTAATAAGGTACAAACCCTTGACGAGCCGTTGATTGCTCATCTTGAAGTCTTGGCTTAAACCGTCCCTGATCGCAACAGCAGACGGTAAGAACAGCAGTCATTGAGCTGATTGAATACCCCTTTCCCAGCTATGGCAAGCAGCTATGACGGGTGTAATAGTTTGTGCAGGGTAATGATTTTATCTTGACTATTTCAACTTTTTAGATAAAAACAAGCATCTGGTCTCAAAATCTGTAGAAATGTTTTTTGTGCTTGTAATCCTAATAAAAGAAACGGAGTAATTAGCTAATTACTCCGTTTCTTTTGCTAAATATTTTGCAAACTGTTAAACAGGTGTATGCGGTCGGATACGAATAACACTGAATACACGCCTAGATTCTAATTTAAACCTATGCTCAATGCTTAATCCTCATCCTCATCATTTTCATCCTTATTATCACCCAACTGAATCAAGTGGATATGCTTATAACCCAGCTTGATTTCAAACTCGTCTCCTGGCTTTAACCCCATTTCTTGGGTGTAAGTAGACCCAATAACAATTTGACCATTTTTGTGTACACTCACTCGATAAGTCGGTTCACGTCCGCGACCATCCTTAGTACTTTCTGGTCCTAGAGGAATCCCTCTAGCAGCTAGTAAAGCATCATAAAAATCAGTCAGATTTACCCTGACTTGATTGTCCTTAGTAATGCTGTAGTACCCGCACTCCTTAGCTTTCTCTCGCTTTGGTAGATGGGTGATTTCCTTCATTTTCTGAAGCAGCGCTTTCCCTGTCAGTGGCGTGGTTTTAGTATCAGCCATCGGATTTGAAGAATTAATGGTTAGATCTAGAAAGAGGCGATGTCGGTGAATTAATGGGATTAGAACTATATAACTCTCAATATTCGAGTTGTGTAGATCTCATTATTAGTGAGAGGACCTGATTATAACAGACGTAAAACCTGTTTATCTAGGAGTACTTAAACCCCAAGCTCCATCTAAATTGAAACTCTGAGTTTTCTCTACAAAAAACTACAGTTCTGACTACAGTTGCATCTAATATGCAAACTCTAGTGATACTAACAAATTATTGTCATTGTATATTCTTTGCATCTTACCTCTGATAGGTTCTTGACGTGAATTTTTTAACTGTGTTGTTCTAAAACGTATTTATTCTATCTAGAAAAAAACTAGTTTGGCTATGTCTAATTTTGGCTAAAAAGCTTTAATCTAATTTTTGCTAAGAGGTTGATTGGATTTTATTAAAGATATAAACGAAGCCTATCAACTGTAATAATGTGCTAGCTGTTAATAGTTCAGCAACTAATTTCTCTACCCTACAAAGGTAATTGATTTGTAGCTACACTAGTGATAGTTACTGGGTGCTATGGAATTGGCTATCATTTCGATAGAATGGTGAAGCTTTTTGACCAATGTTTTCTAGATTTGTAGCATTGGCCTTTTGTTTGTTTTTTATTTTTCTGATTGTGATATGTCTAAACCACTAGAGCCCGATACGTCACAATCGACTCCAGAGACATCCAACGATGCGCCCGGTTTTGGTTGGACTGCTTATGCTGAACGTGTTAATGGTCGTTTTGCAATGGTGGGTTTTTTGGCCCTATTGTTGCTGGAGTTATTTACACGCCAAGATTTTTTTACCTGGATAGGGTTGCCTTAGAGTCTACTGAACTCTCATTTGATATTGCCCCTGTCCAGTTTGGTCATAAGCATTAACAATTATTCGATACTCACCGGTATAGGGTAGTTTTATCTGAATCGCTGCATCGCTGTTGTTTTGTGCCGTGTCGTCATTCTCAGCGATTTTGTTACCCTGCTCGTCAATGAGTAGTAAATATGCATCAAAATCTTGACTTGTGAGGGTAATGGTCACATCTTGTCCCTGTTGACCATTGAAATAGTATTCATCATAGAGACTGTTGTCCGTCAGCCGATCATCCTGCGTGCTTAAGCTCCCATTCTCGCTCAATAGATAGGTATTGCTATGGCTGGTTCCATTATTTGTCAGATTGCTAATGCTTAACTGATAGTCTCCTTGCTCACTGGCTCCATAAGAATTGGCGAATACAAAATAGGTGCCATTGGCGGGGAGGGTAATATCTAAACGGGCGTTACGACTATTGCCAGCGTCGTCGTTTTCGCCTAAAAATTCTTGATTTGGGCCATAGAGTAACAGGTAAGCGTCAACCTGATTGCTACTCATGGCGATGCTAATGCGCTGACCGGCTGTGCCCTCAAACGTATGGGCATTGAAATAGCTATTGTCCGGTAAAAGATTACTGTTGCTATCAAGGCGACCTAGCACCGCCCTGCCGTCAATGGCAATGGGTGAGGGCTCTTGCATCGTTCGATTTTGGCGAGATGCAGTTGTGTTAGCCGTGCCATTTCTAACAGCCGCAATGAAAGGGGTGATTTGGGGTGTTGCGATCGCAAAACCAATACCAATA
The DNA here is from genome assembly GCF_011009555.1 of Adonisia turfae CCMR0081. GTDB lineage: Bacteria > Cyanobacteriota > Cyanobacteriia > Phormidesmidales > Phormidesmidaceae > Leptothoe > Leptothoe turfae. The sequence goes on from NZ_QXHD01000004.1 coordinate 6,011,031, forward strand.
CTGCCTGCGTTTTCCCCCGTTGTAAAAATAGATGTATTGACGCCAATGAGTTCGCCGTTGCGATTGAGTAAAGGGCCACCTGAGTTACCGGGATTAATGGCCGCATCTGTTTGAATTAATCCGCGCTCTGCGTCGATACGGCTGACGATGCCCACTGTAAACGTTCCTTGTAGCCCAAAGGGATTCCCAATTGCAAACGCTTGCTGTCCTACTTGAGCATTGCTATTAGCTAAAGGAATAGTGGGAAATGTTGTATTTTCAACGTCAATTTGAATAGCGGCCAAGTCCAAATTCTCATCAGCATATCCAATTACCCGACCTGGAAACTGACGCCCATCTGCCAGGCTGACAGTAACTTGGCTGGCAGTGCCAACCACATGGGCGTTTGTAAGTACTAAACCGTCTTGGGTGATAATGCTGCCACTGCCAGTACTGTTGCCTGCATCAATAGCCACGACTGCGGGACTAGCTTGTTGATATACCCGGACATTCGTTTCTTCATTAAATCCTTGAGCCTGTGCTGCAGGAATCCCTTGGTGCAAGGTAAACGGTGTGTTTCCAAGAACACTTAGACCCAGGGTGCAGGCTAAAACACCTGAAAAGGATTTCAGAAAAATGGATGTCATTGCTTTTTCAGCAGAAGGGGAAGTTTCCTATAAGATACTCGTAACTATCAAACGATTCCGGTAACCCCAGATAAGATTTCACAAGAGCTTCCCGACCGCTTACGTAAACATTACTAACTAAAAAGGGAGCAACTTAAGTTACTCCCCTTTTTAGTTAGTAATAGAAGCTGTTGAGTGTATGACCTTAGGCTAAACCAGTATTAGCTCCAGGCTTACCAGTTGCCAGTTCTACCTTAACAATCTTGCCGCCCATCTTTTGAATTCGCTGCTGCTCGCGAAACCAGCTGTCGTAGGGAACGAGCTTAGTAAAAAAAGTATTCTGTAGCTCGCGCTGGGTGCGAATGCGAGATTGACTCGGCACACAGGCAGTAATCCGAAACATACGCATAGCAGAGATGTCTCCTACTCTTAAACAAAAACTAATTTTTCAAATCAATTGCGAAAGGCCCATTAACTGGAGCAATGTTTATTTTGCTTTAGATTAATTGGGCTAACTATCAGCTGAGTGAGAGTCAAACTAGCACTGCTTAACGTTGCTAGGTGTTCAGTCTCAAACTGCCCAAATAGATGGATGTGTCTATGACTTAGTCCTTAGGATGTTTGTAACAAGAACCCAAATGCTAACCATAGAGTTAAAAATTCGGAAGTCCGATAACCAATGACCAGCTGTCATAATCCCTCAGCATAGACAGATTGTGATCAGCTAACACTCGCTTCAGACTTCCGAAATAGCGCTAGATTGGTTTTACCAATCTAAACCACATGAGCTTGACCTAGCTAAGGCCAGAGCAGATGTAGTCAAAGTAAATACCCATTTCCTTACCAGCGTCAGCGCCAACAAGGCTAGCAGTTACTTCTTTCATAGCCTGAATAGCTTGGACAGTCGCACCTACGGGTACACCTAGAGAGTTGTAAGTCTCCTTCAAACCGTTAAGCACACGCTCATCCAGGATGGAAGGATCACCAGCCAACATAGCGTAGGTGGAATAGCGTAGATAGTAGTCCAAGTCGCGGATGCAAGCAGCATAGCGACGAGTGGTGTACATATTGCCACCAGGGCGAGTGATGTCAGAGTACAGTAGAGCCTTTGCTACAGCATCCTTAACGATTTCGGAAGCATTTGCACCGATTGCAGTAGCTGCACGAACACGCAGCTCACCAGTCTGGAAGTAAGCAGCCAGCTTATCCATGGAAGACTGATCAAGGTACTTACCCTGAACGTCCGAAGAATTAATTACAGAAGTAATCGCGTCTTGCATGATTTGAATTCCTTAGTGAAATTTGACGATGTGGCTAAATAGCGTAATGGGAAAACCGAGTCGCTTAACCCAACATCGCGCCAACAACGTAATCGAAGTAAGAAGCGGCTTCAGCAGCATCATCACCAGATAGCAGAGAAGATGAAACACCCTTCATAAAGCGAACTGAATCAGCTACAGCAGGAATGGATGTACCTAGAGAGTTGTACATCTCCTTAGCACCTACTAGACCAATCTCCTCAATGGGAGTCACATCACCAGCAACAATACCGTAGGTGATAAGACGTAGGTAGTAGTCCATGTCACGTAGACAAGTTGCGGTCATTTCTTCACCGTAGGCGTTACCACCGGGAGAAACAACGTCAGGACGCTTTTGGAAAAGCTGATCACCAGCCTGCTTGATGATGCGCTCACGGGACTCAGTTAGAACCTGAGCAATGCGGAGACGACGCTCACCAGAAGTAACGAATCCCTTGATTCGATCCAATTCACCAGGGCTAAGGTAACGGGCCTCAGCATCGGCATTCACGATTGATTTCGTGACAATACTCATCTATGGATTCCTCCGAAAGAATATATTCAGGTGAAACTATCACTGTTCACCTTGAAAAAACTGATATCACCTTTTTAAAAAGTAACAGCAGTCTCATTTCCACTCTAAATCAAATCAAGCAGGCAACCTATGGGCCGATTCAATGCTTAATTCGACGATTGAAGCATGCCAAATATCAGCTTAGATTTCGAGAAATCTTTTATCAGCTTAGCTACCTTCCGAGAGTATTTTCCGGTATTCGGCTGACCTTCTTAGGGAGTGCGTAATATTTTGTAATAGTATCCCTCAGAATTGCTCTATGTTATCTAACATCAAGCTATCTAAAACTAATATGACACCCACCAACAGCCAAGCTTTAAATCGGCTTAGCTATTGCTGGGTGTTCTTAGACGCTGCTTAATGGGACCTACGCACAAACTAACTAGGTGTCAATAGATGCTGTTGGTGAGACTGAAGGCGCAAAGCTGGGAACGACAACATCATCATTTTGACGAGTGAGCTGCTGATATAAGCGCTCAGTGTTGGGGAAATTAGCTGCTGGCAATGTTGGGAAGCGACGATAGGGGACCGTATCTTCGCCAAAGAATTCAGCATATTCAGGCGTTTCGACCATGGTTTGAATAAAGCCACGGATGCCCTGGGTTGCCAGAATCTGGTTGTATTTCCGAATCTCTATCTGATTTAGAGGAGCACGCCCTAGGAAGTGCTTGGTGCCTAGCTCAATCACTTTAGTGTTGGGATAGGGGGCATAGAACTCTTTCTGATAGAGATCAGAGCAGCCTAGGCCTTCAATAAACTCCTTCATGTTGATCTCACCGTTGCTCAGCTGACTCTCAAGGGAGGTGAACTCGGTCTTGATGACATAGGGAGAAATGTCACGCTCAAAGACCTGACGGTAGGCTGCCTGAGTGACCAGCTTGATATTGGCCTTGTCATACAGGCTAGTGAGCTTGAAGACTTTGGACTGAACACGACGTAAATTAACGCCTTGGCCCATGCGCTTGTTAACTTCGATATCGCCTCGAGAGGAGTTAACGGCACCTAGTTCAACAAAGCGGGGAACCTGGGGCTTAGATACAGGCTTAAGACCAGTAGCATCAACGGTCCCAGTACGGAAGGACCTGAGGGATTGACCCGCTGGAGTCACGTAACGCTCGTAGGGAATGGTGTCATCTCCGAAGACCTCGGTGTACTCCGGGCTATCAATCAGCGTATCCACCAGGGCATAGAATCCTTGCCTAGCACAAATGTCGAAGTACTTGTTGGTTTCTTGACGACCGTAGGTGGGGCGGCCTAACAAACGACGATGAATATATTCAACAGCCTTCATAACATAGAGAGAAGACCAGTAGGTCTTGCGGAAGGCTTCTGATTTTGCGATCGCACGCACAAAGTCGCGCATACAGATGTCACCATTTTCGAGGCGATTCTCAGCGGACTTAAGCTCTTGACCCGCATAAACATCTCGACCAAATACCTGACGATAAGCGGCCCGAATGATTGTTTGGGTGGAGCTTTCAGCAAACTTGATATTGGCCCCATTACCCGCTGGTATCTGGTCTAATTTGAATACCTTGGGTCCTAAGCTCCCTGGAGATTTAGGACGAGCACCAGGATTGCTCACCTGACTATCAATACCGGCACCCCGACGAATTAGGATACGACGGGTATCTTTGCTGAAGGGAGCAGGGCTGCCGCTGGGATTACGAGTTTCCTTAGGAAAGATCGCACCAAACTGAATTTCTAGCGGGTCGTTACCAGAGCCATAAGGGTGCTGATCGGGTAAGGGCTGATCATAGGAGGCAAACGTCGTCAAAAACTCAGGGTTTTTGCGGAAAGGTGCACTGTAGTTCAGCAAGTTTTGCTGAGGTCCCCAGTTGCGACATTCCTGCGCTTCCTGGCCCAAACCCCGGAGATACGGTACCGTCTCTTCCCCAAAGTAGTCGCCGTACTCATCAGAGTCGATCAGAGCATCTACGAGTTTGGGGAGACCGCCTTCAGAAACGATGGAGAAATATTTCTGAACTTCTTCACGGGAGCCGGGACCACGGCCCAAAATGTGACGAAATGCTAATTCTAGAGCACGACTGTTGATGTAAGGCTCAAAGAAGTTCTTGCGGTATAAAGGCGACTTCGCTAGGCGACGAATAAACTCTTTCATCGCGATTTCGCCATTTTTAACCTGAGATTCCAGATTAGAAATGTCTAAGGAATAGGCTCGCTTAATATCGCGCTCAAAGACCTGACGATAGGCCGCTTTCACCACTGTATTTTTTTCAGCAGTTGAGAGGCCCGGCTTCATTACGAACTTGGGGCGACGCTCAGCCGCATTGAAATAGATTTGGGGTAGTTGCAGACCTTGCAGATCCTTGGATGGACGCTGACGTAGCTTATTGGAGGGGGCGGGAGCCTTAAATTCATCAATCAACAGATTGAAATAGGACCGAATCAGCTCTTGGGCTTCGGTGTCCCCTCTGAAGTAGCCGATGCTTGCCGCGCGCATAGTTTGGAGAGCGACCAAGGTAGCTGCGGAAGAACAGGCGTCTTCGATGATTTCCCGCAATCCACGAACGTTAACCGCAATGATGTTAGGGTCGCCAGCAACGATGGCATAGGTCAGGTAGCGCAGGAACCAGCTCATGTCTCGTAGGGACTTTTGCATGTTGCTGGGACCGTAGCGACCTACGTTGATGGGGCGAAATCCAGGGGGAATTGGACCAAGGTCGCCAGCACTACTAACCAAGCCCCTTAATCCAGAAAACAGACCACCACTGTCCCCCTTTTCAATGTAGGTTTCTGTACCTGAATCTCCTTGAGCTGCCATAGCCATGTCGACCGGCTCAGGTGCAACTCTCTCCAGGTAAGACAGGGGGGAGCCCCCAGTAAAGATACGGTTGGCGGCTTGAGAAACGATCAGCTCGGAATATTGAGTAATAATCTGTGCGATCGCAATACGCTTCCGACCCGACTTAAAGAAGTCAGATAGTTCAGATAACTCACCCCGCTCCATGTAGCGGTCTTGCTGCTCGGCCTGAGTAATCGCGGTAACCGGCAAGGTTTGATAAAGTTGTGGCCGCACTAAGGAGCTTCCACCACTAGCAGTTACAGTCATTCCTTTTCAAAGGCTCCCTTCTAAAATTTGATTGCAATAGGTGATTGCATCAGACCCCTCCCTCAGCGCCGAGCAACTCCAGATCTTAAAAATGATCTAGAGCATTGGTTAATACCATCAGGCAGCGCGATGGGCCGATAGGCTCTTGTGACAGTTCCAGATTAAATCGATTGCGGACACTAAGATGCCTGTCTAAAGACTGTGTAACATCTTGTTATTAGCCCACTGAGTCATCATAAAAGAAGGCGTGTAAGTGGATGAGAATAAAGATAAGTTTTGTTACTTGAATTTACGAAGCATTTCTCGAAAAGTGTCACCCTTAAAGGGTTAGAGTTTTGAGTTTTGCGTGCCTAGGTTTGAACTCTAGGTATTTGCGGTGAGGAAACATGGCTGGGTAGAGCTATGGAGTTTGACGCATTCAAAACTCGAAACTGAGAATCCTAAACTATGTCTCCCATGACTTCCGAAAACGAAGCTGCTGTTAGTGCAGCGGTTGCCAAGCTGTATGACACATACCCATTTCCACCCGAACCCCTGATTGATGAACCCCCTCCTGGTTATAACTGGCGATGGTATTGGCCCACGGCTTACAACTTTTGCACCGGCCGATTACCTGAAACTGAGCAGGTCAGGATTCTAGATGCAGGCTGTGGTTCTGGTGTAGGTACTGAATATTTGGTTCACCTAAACCCTCAGGCTCAGGTTACCGGAATTGATCTGAGTGCTGGCACGTTGAAAGTGGCTCGTGAGCGTTGCCAGCGTTCAGGGGCTGATCGAGTAACGTTTCAAAATCTCAGCATCTATGATGTTGACCAGATTGCAGGACAATTTGATCTGATCAACTGTGTAGGTGTGCTCCACCACATGCCCGATCCGATAAAGGGCATTCAGTCGTTAGCTGCTAAGGTCGCGCCAGGCGGTTTACTGCATATTTTTGTCTATGCAGCGTTAGGACGATGGGAAATCTCCTTGATGCAAGAAGCGATCGCCATGCTTCAGGGCGAAAACCGTGGCGATTATCGTGATGGCGTATCTGTTGGCCGTCAACTCTTTGAGGCGTTGCCTGAAAACAACCGCATCGTCAAACGTGACAAAGAGCGCTGGGCCTTAGAAAATCATCAGGACGAATGCTTTGCTGATATGTATGTCCATCCCCAGGAGGTGGACTATACCATCGATACTCTATTTGAATTGATCGATGCTTCTGGATTAGAGTTTGTGGGATTCTCTAACCCTCAATATTGGAGCCTAGAACGTCTGATTGCTAAAGCTCCTGACGTGATGGAACGTGCTCAAAAGTTAGATCGGCGAGCCCAATATCGATTGATTGAGCTGCTTGATCCTGAACTTACCCACTATGAATTTTTCCTGGCTCGTCCCCCCCTCCTTTGCATGGACTGGTCCGATGATCAGCGCCTGCTAGCTGCTTATCCAACGCTGACCCCCTGTCTGTCTGGTTGGCCCAGTCGGTCATTTTTTAATGCCGATTATCAGCTGATTCAAGTCAGTGATAGCGAATATGAATTTTTGCAGGCTTGTGAAGCAAGTGCGGGCAAAAAAGAAACCGTAGCCGATGTGTTGGCAAAATCCCCCTTAGAGCTGTCGGAAGTGCGCTCATTACAATCACGACAACTGATTCTGCTAGAACCATCCGAATAGCATCAGGATAGGAACGCCGATACTTGACTCAACTAGTTGAGTCAAGTATCGCTTTTGCTAAATATTATTTTTATATATGAGTGGTAAAAAAATGCTTACCTGTGGTACGCCAGGGGATTCGTATTAAGTATTGTTAGCTTTAAATGATATGATTGACCTCGGCTTGCAGGAAGGACTTCGGCCCCTATTGCAAGTTTGCCTAGGCTAGTTTGAGTGATTTCTGTGAATTTGCCAGACGAACCTCTTAGAGACTCATCTATGGATGAAAATGATGGTGCAACGGATGTTAATTCCGAAGCCTTGGTGACTGGAGAAGTTTCTCCAGAGCCTCACTCTTCTATGGAAGAGTACTACCAACTTCAAAACGAGTTGTTTTTGTGGACACTCTTGCTGATGTTGGTAACCTTCATTTCGGTTTGGATGGCCTACTCCCTCAACACAGCCCTAAATTACTTAATTGGGGCATGTTCGGGCGTGGTTTACTTGAAGTTACTGGCTAAAAGCGTTGAGAAACTTGGTAGAGAAAAATCTAAAGTGGGCAAGAATCAGCTTGCTCTTTTTATTGGGTTAATAGTAGTTGCATCCCAGGTGGATCAATTGCAAATCGTCCCAATTTTTTTAGGTTTCCTAACCTACAAAGCTGCCCTCATCGCATACATGCTCAAGTCATTGTCAACGACCTAAACAGTCTGTGATTTTGCCCTGGCTGAATTAGCCGCTAATCATTTGGCCTACTGTCTTTTTGGTCAACCTAACCTGAATTAAGATGCTAAGTTTGCTGCACTTTGATGTGTTGCCGTTAGCGGAGCTAGAGGTAGGTCATCACTTCTATTGGCATCTGGGAGGACTTAAACTCCATGGCCAGGTCTTTTTGACCTCTTGGTTTGTGATTGGACTGCTTCTTATAGCTTCTGTTCTGGCTACCCGAAATATGCAAAGGGTGCCTCAGGGTATGCAGAACCTGATGGAGTATGTCTTTGAGTTTGTCAGAGACATTGCGAAGAATCAGCTCGGCGAAAAGGAATATCGTCCTTGGCTGCCGTTTGTAGGCACATTGTTTCTGTTTATCTTTGTGTCTAATTGGTCGGGGGCACTTCTCCCTTGGCATGTAATTGAAATTCCTGAAGGAGAGCTTGCTGCTCCAACCGGTGATATCAATACAACGGTTGCTCTGGCTTTACTGACGTCCTTAGCATATTTTTATGCAGGATTTAAAAAGCGAGGTTTAGGATATTTCGCGAAATACATTGAGCCAACTCCAATTTTGCTACCGATCGCAATTCTTGAAGACTTCACCAAGCCACTTTCACTGAGCTTCCGTCTCTTTGGAAATATCTTGGCAGATGAACTTGTAGTTGCCGTTCTGGTGCTATTGGTCCCTTTGTTTGTCCCCCTGCCCGTTATGATGTTGGGGCTGTTTACTAGTGCCATCCAGGCATTGGTGTTTGCTACTTTAGCGGCAGCCTATATTCACGAGGCTTTGGAAGGGCATGGTGACGAAGGTCACGAGGAGCATGCTTAGCCCCTATTGCTAGAGCGCTTCTAACCTGCAAGTGGCTTTGTTTACTTGCTTTTACTGACTCTCAGTCTTGTTTGTTTCGTATATACCGAAAAGGAAATACATTATGGATCCGTTAGTTGCTTCTGCTTCAGTTATCGCCGCTTCTCTAGCAGTTGGCCTAGCCGCAATTGGCCCTGGTATTGGTCAGGGTAATGCTTCTGGTAAAGCTGTCGAAGGTATTGCTCGTCAGCCCGAAGCAGAAGGTAAAATTCGCGGTACTTTGCTGCTGACTCTTGCATTTATGGAGTCTCTTACCATCTACGGTCTGGTTATTTCTCTGGTACTTCTGTTTGCAAACCCCCTTGCTTAAAGAAGGTTGGCTTTAGGGGCGTTATCTGTGTTCATGGTCCGCATAGGGATTGAACCCTTTGCAGGTAACGCCCTAGTAACTACATTGTGTTGGATTACACCTGAGTTGGGCCAATAACTATTTGTTTCTTCAACTTTTTTGAATGTTGATGGGTTCTCAGGTTTAGGGAAATCGAAAAATGTTTGATTTTGACGCAACGCTGCCTTTGATGGCTTTGCAATTTGTGTTACTCACGTTTCTTCTGAACGCAGTTTTTTTCAAGCCGATTTCAAAGACGCTTGATGATCGTGATGGCTATATTCGAACTAGTAAGTCCTCTGCTGTAGAGTATTTAGAGGCAGCTGAAAAGCTTGCTAAGCAATACGATCAGGAGTTGGCCGACAGTCGGAGACAGGCTCAGCAGTTAATTGCTCAGGCCCAGGCAGAAGCAAAAGAGACTGTTGATAAACAGATCGCTCAGGCTCAGGCAGATGCGCAGCAGCAGCGTGAGCAGGTTCAGAGGGAGTTGGATCAGCAGAAACAGGAGGCTTTGCAGGCTCTTGAGGGGCAAGTTGATTCTCTGAGTCAACAGATTTTAGGCAAGCTTTTGGGTGCTTCGGCTGCTTAGGCTGAATTATTTTGTCCTTCTGACTCGCTTGAGTTTGAGAAGCTGCATTTATAAAGGGATTATTGGCGCGCAGTGATAGCTATGGTTGAAAATTTTTGGCTACTGGCGACAGAAGAGAGTGGGTTTGGTTTAAATTTCGATATTTTAGAAACCAACCTTGTTAATCTTTCTATTCTGATTGCCCTAATTGTTTACTTCGGACGAAGCTTTTTAGGCTCCATCATGGCTGAGCGTCGCTCCAGCATTGAGGCGGCCATTCAAGATGCTGAAAAACGGTTGAAGGAAGCTTCTAAGGCGCTGGGTGAGCAGCAGAAAAATTTGGCCGAGGCTCAGGCAACGGCTGTTCAGATTAAATCTGATGGTGAGGCCGCCGCTAAGGTAGCCAAAGATAATATCCTAGCTCAGGCGTCCAAGGATGTTCAGCGAATGAAGGATGAGGCTGCTCGAGACCTTTCTTCCCAAAGGGATCGTGTGGTGCTTGAGTTGCGTCAGCGCATCTCGGCCCTTGCTGTTGAGAAGGTGGAGTCGCAATTACGCTCCCAGGTGGATGACGGGCTTCAGCAAAGGCTAATTGATCAGAGTATTGGTCTTTTGGGGGGTAGCTTGTGAAAGATAGTGTAGTGATTGAGGGCTTGGTTGCTCCTTACGCTCAGGCATTGTTGTCTGTTGCACAAGACGGTGATTTGGTTGATCGCTTTAGTCAGGACTCTTATGCGTTGACTGAGTTGTTGTCGGCATCTTCTGAACTAAGCCAGCTACTTGAGAATCCGATTATCAATCCTGATATTAAAAAGAATGTTTTGCGCCAAGTGGCATCAGAGCAACTGCATCCGACGATGCTGAACTTTGTTATGTTGCTGGTTGATCGGGGACGCATCGCATTTTTAGGACGTATTTGTGAGCGATATCAAGAATTAGTGCGGGAAATTAATCAGACTGTTCTAGCTGAAGCTACCTCTGCTATTGAGCTCTCTGATTCCCAGAAAGATTCGATTCGCCAGAAGGTGATTGCTATGACCGGTGCTCGTTCTGTCGAGCTTAAGACAGCTCTGGATCCAGAGCTGTTAGGGGGGGTGATTATCAAGGTTGGTTCCCAGGTGATAGATGCCAGTTTGCGGGGTCAGCTGCGGCGTATCAGCATTCAGTTGAGTAGCGCTTCTTCTCGCTAGGGTGTTTGGCACTTGAGCGTTTATCAAGTGTTAGAGTTCGATTTGGTTGAGAATGCTTGTTTTTAGCACCAATCTTATATCGAACATTGTTTAGATGATTTTTTGTTGATATCTGAGTTAGTAGAGCAACTCCAATGGTAAGCATCAGACCTGACGAAATCAGTAGCATTATTAAGCAGCAGATTGAGCAGTATGACCAGGATGTCAAGGTATCCAATGTCGGTACTGTGCTGCAGGTAGGTGACGGTATTGCCCGAATTTACGGCCTGGACCAAGCAATGGCGAGTGAGCTGCTTGAGTTTGAGGATGGCACTGTCGGTATTGCCCTTAACCTTGAAGAGGACAACGTTGGTGCGGTTTTGATGGGTGACGGTCGCAACCTAAGTGAAGGCAGTACTGTTAAGTCAACTGGCAAGATTGCTGAGGTCCCAGTGGGCGATGCGATGCTAGGTCGCGTAGTGGATGCCCTGGCCCGTCCTATTGATGGTAAGGGTGATATCGCTACCACGGATAGCCGTCTGCTAGAGGCACCTGCACCTGGCATCATTGCGCGGAAGTCGGTTTATGAGCCTATGCAAACCGGTATTACCGCAATTGACGCCATGATTCCTGTGGGGCGTGGTCAGCGTGAGCTTATTATTGGTGACCGTCAGACTGGTAAGACTGCGATCGCAATCGACACCATCCTTAACCAGGCGGACCAAGACGTTATTTGTATCTACGTTGCCATTGGTCAGAAGGCAGCTTCTGTCGCCCAGGTAGTTGGCGTGCTCGAAGAGCGTGGCGCTATGGATTACACCATTGTTGTTTCCGCCAATGCTAACGACCCTGCCCCTCTGCAGTTCTTAGCTCCCTACACTGGAGCAGCCCTAGCTGAGTACTTTATGTACCAGGGTAAAGCGACATTGATTATCTACGATGACCTGACTAAGCAAGCCCAGGCCTATCGTCAAATGTCCTTGCTACTACGTCGTCCACCCGGTCGTGAAGCCTATCCTGGAGACGTATTCTTCATCCACTCTCGTTTGCTAGAGCGTGCAGCTAAGCTCAGCCCTGAGCTAGGTGAAGGTAGCATGACAGCCCTGCCCATTATCGAAACCCAGGCAGGTGACGTTTCCGCCTATATTCCCACCAACGTCATTTCCATTACCGACGGTCAGATTTTCTTGTCATCTGACCTGTTTAACTCGGGTCTACGTCCTGCCATTAATGCAGGTATTTCAGTCTCCCGAGTCGGGGGTGCAGCCCAGACCAAGGTAATGAAGAAAGTCGCCGGTAAACTCAAGCTTGAGCTAGCTCAGTTTGACGAGCTACAGGCCTTTGCCCAGTTTGCGTCTGACTTAGATGCAGCTACCCAAGCTCAGCTAGCCCGTGGTGTACGTCTAAGAGAACTTCTAAAACAGTCTCAATACGCTCCTCGGTCCTTGCACGAGCAGGTAACCGTCGTCTATGGCGGCATTAATGGTCTGTTTGATGATGTACCGGTGGAGAAGGTTGCTCCTTTAGTTGCTGAGCTATGCAACTACATCAATACCAGCAAGCCTGAGTTGGTTAAGGAAATCAACGAAGGTAAGAAACTAACTGACAAGGTTAAGGAATTGGCAAGTGAAGCGATTGCTGAGTGCAAGCAGTCCTTCATGGCAGCATAGGAGGAGGTTGGCCTGTCCCTGGTTGACTGATTCAGTCAACTAGGGACATTAGGCTGAGAACAACATATATGCCTAATCTCAAACTGATTCGTGACCGGATTAAATCGGTCAAAAACACTCGTAAAATTACCGAAGCGATGCGCCTGGTGGCCGCCGCGAAGGTGCGTCGTGCCCAGGAACAGGTTGAAGCAACCCGCCCTTTTGCCGATCGCTTAGCTCAGGTGTTTTACGGCCTTCAGACTCGATTAAAGTTTGAAGATGCTAACTTGCCCCTGTTGCAAATTAGAGACGTTCGCAATGTTGCTTTGGTTGTTGTGTCTGCCGATCGTGGTCTTTGCGGTGGCTACAATGCCAATATTATTCGTCGTGCTGAGACCCGTGCGAAGGAACTCAAGGCTGCAGGTATTGGTTATCAGATGGTGTTGATTGGTCGTAAGGCGATTCAGTATTTTCAGAATCGTGATTACCCCATTGATTCAACTTTCGATGGCCTGGAGCAGATTCCGACAGCGGAAGAGGCCTCTAGTATTGCCGATAAGGCTTTGTCGCTGTTCTTATCTGAAGAGGTAGACCGAGTAGAGTTGATTTATACAAGGTTTGTATCCTTGGTTAGTTCTCGTCCTGTCACTCAGACGTTATTGCCTCTGGACCCCGAAGGTCTGGATAAGGAAGATGAGATCTTTCGCCTAACGACTCGCGGTGGACAGTTTAAGGTAGAGCGTGAACCGGTTGAGACCCAGCAAGTGCAGTTACCCCAAGATATGATCTTTGAACAGGATCCGGTTCAAATCTTGGATGCACTGTTACCGCTGTATCTGAATAACCAGATCTTGCGAGCTCTGCAAGAGTCCGCAGCGAGTGAGCTTGCGGCTCGAATGACTGCAATGAACAACGCCAGTGACAATGCTAGTGAGTTAGTTAAGACGTTAACTCTGGACTATAACAAAGCTCGTCAGGCGGCCATTACCCAAGAGATCCTTGAGGTGGTTGGGGGTGCTGCTGCGTTAGGATAAGCAGTCATACAGTTGAGTTGCTCTCAGATTTAACCCCATATGTACTGGCAGTGCGTAGCACTGCCTTTTTTTGCTTGGTAGGGGCGTTCCATGGCACGATCCTGCCTCTATATTCAAGATTTAAGGAACCCTGTACATTTTTTAGAAAAAGGCTATATCCTGTAAACCAATTGTCTCGGACAGAGCCCATGGTCAACGAAGTATCTCAGTGGCTAGCGGAGATTCAGACATTACAGCAGCAATTGAATGTTCTAAATCAAGAGCGTGATCAGGCCTATGCTAGTGCAGCTAACTGGCGAAGGTTGTATGAGTCAGAATCCGAGCAGCGTCGTAACGATGCTGAGAGAAGTCAAACACGGATTCGGGTATTGGCCAATGAATTAGAAAATTTAAAACAGTCACCTGCTGACGGTGAAGTCTCTCGTGATTTGCAAAAGGCTTTGGCCCAGGTTGAACATCTGGAGTCGGTAGATGAGTTGAGATCGCAGTTAACTCAGGCTCTGACCCGATGTGCTCAGCTGTCCAGTACCCTTAAAGCTGAGCAGGTAGCCCACGAAGAAACTCGCCAAAGCTTGACCACAGCCCTTGGAGATACCATTGACTTGTTAGCTAAAGATCAAACGTCCCAGAGCGATGAATCGTTAGATTCTACAGAGTAGTTCAAAACGTATTAACCTGTCGTTCATCTGTTTAAAACAGAAGATTGACTCTATGTCCCTACAGAGTCAACCTCAAAAGAATTTAGCCATACCGTAGTTCAGTGTTGTCTTTGTGGGATGCTTGCTGAATTCTGGTCCTGTCATCCTCGACAACCATCAGTTTAATGATCCCTCTGGCATGTGCAGGCGTATTTGGCCTAGCTCAGATTTATCCCTTTACCGGTGTGCTAATATCAGTCCTGCATAACGGGCCTGCTAGCGCAGCCACAGCCGTGTCTGGAGCCCCCCTAGAAAGCCCATTAGCGATACGGTGGATGTTCTTGGGGGCAATGTGCAGATGTGGTCAACCCACACTAAAACCTGGATGACCATAATATTTCTTGGTGTGGAATTTTTAGCTTCATAGTCCCCAAAGCCTATAACCCTTTGTGTAAAAGGATACTCAGGCTTTTACTGGGTGACTTAAGGTCTAGCCAATGCGTTATGCATAGGAAATATCAAGGGATAGATTAAATATTGGTATCTTTTGATTAAGTTATGGTGGGAACTTTTGGGTTAAAATTCCGATGCTACTTCGCTGAGTAGTTCTTACTAGCGACATAATTATGAAAACTGTTTCTAAAACCAAGGCGATTTCTGAGTCTGTGCCGAGTAAAAGCGCTTCTACCCGCGAGACTCAGCCAGCGTCTGACGATAAAAAAATCTACCTCGCTGAATTAAAATCTTACCCATATCAGCCGGACATTCAGGTTGAAATCTTGCACTTACAAGCCGAGGCAGATGCTTTGCTATTACAGCTCAAAGCTATGGGCTGCCAGTAATTTTAGCGATATGCCCATTGTTGATTTGGGGCGGTGCTCAGGGCTAATGCTTGGGTCAATAGCTGTTCATTAGGGCCATCGTGTTAAGGCATATTGCTTAGACGATGGGTGCTGTGTTAAGAAAAGCAGCGCATTCGATTCGGACCTCGTCGAAAACGCATACGTTAGGGAAATGTTGATCCATTCGTATGCATTTCATGAGCTACCAGCGCTATCCTTTGTCAACTTTCAACCCACCGTCTGACAACTCGCTGCGTACACTAAACTATCATGACACCTACAAATGCCCGGTTTGTGGTCATGGTGAATTGTCAGAGCTGACATTGACAGAAGCATTTGCCTGTAACTTTTGTCGACATATTTTCTCGGCTAACTTAGAAGCTCAGTCTGTTCAAATGGTGGACAACGTTCAGCCTATGGTTTGGTTTTGGACGGGGGATCGATGGCGTCATAACCGTCACTCTGATGGCCATGTGACAGCTGTTGTCTGGAGTTTTGCCCTGGCTATTGCTTGTTTGCCCGCCTTGCTGATAATGGTGTCGAACTATATGTTTCCACCGATTGATGGTGTTGGGCTGAATCAGTTTTCTATTGTTTGGACGGTAATTACCCTGTTGGCTCATGCCACTATTGTGCTGTGGCTAATTGCTGAACATTATCAGTGGCCCTGGTATGTGACAGCAAAAATTAAATTAAGTCGCTGATGGGAGATTGACTACAAATCAAACATTCGTTTCAAACGCTTTCTAGCCCAGATTACGGGATTAGCATCGTCCTCGCTGGAGTCAACTAAGTTGAGCGATCGCATTTCCCGTTGGCGTTTTGCAAGTTCGTCTCGATGGTGTGCCATGGCTTGCACCACTTGGTTTGAGAGGTCGGGATATCGCCGCAGTAAATCAGAGAAACTAGGCTGATTAATAACGAATAGCAGGGCGTCTTCAGAAACTCGTGCCATGGCGGTGCGGGGTACCCCCAACAGCAATGCAACTTCACCAAAAAATTGTCCTGGTCCAAGGGTGGCGAGATGACGGTTGAGTTTTTCAGCTAAGATGTCGACTTTGCCCTCCAGCAAAATGTAAAACGAATTGCCAGAATCTCCTTCATGAAACAGAGTGGTACCGGCATGGCTGCGCTGACGATGGCCAATCTCAATGAGTTGTCGAATTTCTAGGTCGTTAAAGTTAGCAAAGTAGCTCACCTGGCGCAGCATGTCTTTTAGGGTGATGGGGGTGGGTGAGACAACAGGGCGATGCTCTAGGGCAATTTGTCGATTAAAGAAGGGCGGCTTGCTATCCCCATTGTTTTGGGGGGCTAAGTTTCGAATCCATACATCTCGCTGGGGGAAGGCAATTTCAACATTGTGCTGGCGTAAATTATATTCAATGGTGAAATGGAGCGAGCTTTGCACGTTGAATCGCTTATTCACATCCACCCAAACCCATAACTCAAATTCGAGGGCATCTTCGCCAAAGGATAGAAACATGGCTTTGGGCATCGGTTTACTGCACACTGCCGGCTCCATATGGGCGGATTTTAGCAACAGTTCAGTCACCAAGATAGGGTCGCTGTCGTAGGACACCCCTACTGGAATTTTGAGACGGGCAATGGAGGTGTTGTAGCTCCAATTTAGAACTCGATTTTTGATCAGCTGGTTATTGGGAATGACGACATCGCCATCATCGAGGGTGCGAATAATGGTGGATCGAAGATTGACTTCAATAATGCGACCCACTAAACCTTGAAAGCGGTGGTCATCGAGTTCAATGAGATCATTGACCTTTAGGGTGCGCTCAAACAGCATGATCAGACCGCTGATAAAGTCATCCGCAATGTGCTGTAGACCAAACCCAATACCAACGCCTAAGCCGCCCAGAATAATGCCCAGGGAGCTTAAGTTGATGCCCGTGTATTGAATGGCGATGAAAATGGCGATGACACCGACTGCATAGCTCACTAAGGTGGCGATTGCCTCGCGGTTATTGGCGTCAATGCCTGCTAATAGATGCCGTTTGAGGACACGTTTGACTAACCCAATGGTGAAGAAAATCACGGTTAGCCAAATGCAGAGGCTGACGATTAGCTTGGGTGTGATGGTGGTGTTGCCTAACACCACTAGCTTGGTGTTGAACAGTTGGCTAAGCCGCTGAAGAAAATCTGAAAATAAATCCATGGGGCAGAGATCAATGGCTCACTCGTCTGTATCAACTTGAAATGCGAGGGCAGTGGCGATCGCATCTACTACTCTGCCCACTTCAGTGATCTCCATGTTCAACCCTGGTATTTTCTGGCCTTTAGGGACTAATGCCCGTTTAAATCCTAGTTTGGCGGCTTCTTTGAGGCGTAATTCCATTTGGGCAACGGGGCGTACTTGACCGCCAAGACCCACTTCTCCAATGAGGACTAACTCAGGATCGACGATGCGATCGCGAAAACTAGCAGCAACGGCAATGGCAATTCCCAAATCTGCCGCCGGTTCTCCGACACTCAACCCACCTGACGAAGCCACATAGGCATCCAGCTTAGACAGTGGAATCCCCACCCGTTTCTCTAGCACGGCTAGAATCTGTAGCAAGCGATTGTATTCAATCCCGGTGGTCGAACGCCGGGGTGAGCTATAGCTGGTGGGACTTACCAGGGACTGAAGCTCCACCACTAGAGGCCGTGAACCCTCACAGGCCACAATTGTGGAAATTCCTGGCACCTGTTCATCTCGATTTCCCATAAATAGAGCAGATGGGTTGGGAACTTCCTCTAACCCCTGGGAGACCATTTCAAAGACCCCCAGCTCATGGGTAGCCCCAAAGCGGTTTTTGACCGACCGCAGCAGTCGATGGCTTGCAAACCGATCGCCTTCAAAGTACAACACTGTGTCTACCAGGTGCTCTAGCACCTTAGGGCCAGCAATTGCCCCTTCTTTGGTGACATGACCGACGATAAACAGCGTGATATTTTCTCGTTTGGCCAGCTGCATCAGCGCCGAAGTACATTCCCGTACCTGGGATACTGACCCCGGTGCAGAGGTGAGTTGGTTGTAGAACAATGCCTGAATACTATCGATGACGGCAACCCGAGGCCGTAGGGATTCCAGTTCTGAAAGGATGGTGTCCAAATCGGTTTCTGGCAGGAGATATAGCGATTCTGGGGAATTTTGAGTTGTCGGCTGGACACTGCCCACTTTATCCGATGTTTTTCCCTGATTAGCCGCGATGCCGAGGCGTTGCGATCTCAACTTCACCTGCTGCCCCGATTCCTCAGCACATACATATAAGACCGCCGTCCGCGCTGACAATTGATTGGCAGTTTGCAATAACAGTGTAGATTTACCGATGCCAGGGTCGCCACCCACCAGTACCAAAGAACCCGGCACAATGCCCCCCCCTAACACCCGGTCAAGCTCGCCATAGCCAGAGGTAATACGCGTTTGAGGGTGATCGGCAATTTGGTTAAACGTTTTAGAGAGACGAGGTTTAGTCTCTCCTCGTTTGCTGGTGGTACTGCGATGCCCTGGGCGGCTTTTGCTAGATGCAGGCTCTACTACCTGTTCCACCAGGGAATTCCAGCTGCCACACACGGCACATTTGCCAAAATACTGCCGCGATTCTGCGCCGCATTCATTGCATACGTAAATCGAGCGAGTTTTAGCCATGCCTGTTATTGAAACAAATGAACTATAGATATATGGTAAACATTGGCAGGGGCTAAAAACCCAATGGACCCAGGGGATAGATGCTTAGAGACGGACGAACAACTTTAAGTAAATCTGTGCAAAACTTGTTAACGAAAAAATCACCGATAATATACTCTACAAATTTTGACTGTTGGAGAACAACCTTAAGAAACGTTGAAAACCTCAGCAACAAAAGGTGATGGCTTGAAAAACGCAATACAATGTTAGGTATCTTAAATAAGCTCTAATTAAAGCTTTAATCAGGAGTCCTTCAATTACTGATGGGGTTTCGATCTTTTTTGAGACACCTAACAGTTGATGAATTTGTCGGTTTTTCAAGGGTTTGAGCCATATGCTCTGCCCTTCAACGGTCGAAGTCTTCTGCCGTCGCCGTTATGTAGGAGTTCAAGAAACTTTGGAAAGCGTAAAAGAGAAAATCTTGGTTGTCGATGACGAAGCCAGTATTCGTCGTATCCTGGAAACCCGCCTTTCGATGATTGGCTACGATGTCGTAACTGCGGCGGATGGCGAAGAAGCGTTAGACACTTTCCGGCATGAAATTCCTGATCTAGTTGTTCTTGATGTGATGATGCCCAAGCTCGATGGCTATGGCGTTTGTCAAGAGTTACGCAAGGAATCTGATATCCCAATCATTATGTTGACGGCGCTGGGGGATGTGGCGGATCGTATTACTGGCTTAGAATTGGGTGCTGATGACTATGTGGTGAAACCTTTCTCCCCCAAAGAGTTGGAGGCTAGAATCCGTTCTGTATTGCGCCGGGTTGAGAAAACTGGCACCTCTGGTATCCCCAGTTCTGGTGTGATCACCATCAACAATATTCGAATTGATACCAATAAGCGTCAGGTATACAAAGGTGATGAGCGTATCCGGCTAACGGGTATGGAGTTTAGTTTGCTGGAGCTCTTAGTTAGTCGTTCTGGTGAGCCCTTTTCTCGCTCTGAGATTTTGCAAGAAGTTTGGGGCTATACGCCTGAGCGTCATGTGGATACCCGTGTGGTGGATGTCCATATCTCCAGATTGCGGGCGAAGTTGGAAGATGACCCCAGCAATCCTGAGTTGATTTTGACAGCGCGGGGAACGGGGTACCTTTTCCAGCGAATTGTTGAGCCCGGCGAAGAGTAGTCTCCATCAGATCAGCTAATTGGCTGAAATGATTTGTGTCTCTGGGGATGTATCTGTGTATGGGGTTAATGCCCGAATATTTGGAAGCTTGGGGTTGAGCTTTTGTCAGAAAACTGTAGTTGTGGATTTTCACTCGGTTTCAGTCTGATAGAATTTCTTAAAGTTTCTATAGATTCAATTCGATGGGCTTAACTCAAGCGCGGATCGCAGTTGATGCAATGGGGGGCGATTATGCACCTGCCGAAATCGTTGCTGGAGCTATTAGGGCAAGGGAAGAGCTAGATGTTGAAATCTTGCTTGTCGGTAATCCTGACCAAATTAGGGCTTCTGTGGCTAACCCCGACAGCTTAAGTCGGATTGAGATTGTGCCATCTGAGGGCACGATTGAGATGCATGAGGAGCCACTTAGCGCTCTACGCAAAAAGCGTAATGCATCGATCAATGTCGCCATGGATATGGTGAAGAAAGGTCGTGCTGATGCTGTTGTGTCAGCAGGTCATTCTGGGGCAGCTATGGCAGCTGCCCTTTTGCGTCTAGGTCGGATTAAGGGGATTGACAGACCTGCTATTGGTGCTGTCTTTCCCACGGTGGTGGCTGGCAAGCCGGTTTTAATTTTGGATGTGGGTGCCAATGTTGACTGTCGACCCAAATTTTTAGAGCAATTTGCTCTTATGGGTAGTGTTTACTCCGAGTATGCCTTTGGGGCGAAAAATCCTCGGGTTGGTTTGCTCAATATTGGTGAAGAGCCCAGTAAGGGTAACGATGTTGCTGTGCAAGTGCATCAGGCCCTGCTCGATTCAACGACTATCAATTTTGTGGGCAATGCCGAAGGGCGAGACGTCCTTTCAGGCAATTTTGATGTGATTGTCTGCGATGGTTTTGTTGGCAATGTATTACTGAAATTTGCTGAGGCCGTTGGTGAGGTTGCTGTCAATATTCTCCGAGAGGAACTACCACGCGGTATTTTAGGAAAGCTGGGAGTGCTGATTCTCAAAGGCAATCTCAAGCGTATTAAACAACGTCTTGATCACGCTGAGCATGGTGGTGCTTTGTTGTTAGGGGTTAACGGTGTGGCTGTAATTAGTCATGGTAGCTCTAACGCACCTTCCATATTTAATGCTATTCGTCTGTCTAAAGAGGCTGTCGATAACGGTGTGATTGGGCATATCCAGGGGCAGTACCAAAAGGTTGCTGCATCAGTGACCAACGGAGACTAGAAACTAATGATAAAAGGTGAGGCCGGTGTGGCCTTTATTGGCAGCGGTAGTGCTCAGGTTGAGACAGTGCTGAGTAACGATATGCTCAGTCAAATGGTTGAAACCTCTGACGAGTGGATTTCTACCCGCACAGGCATTCGCCAGCGTCATCTGGCTAGCATGAACGAGTCGCTGGCTGAGTTGGCTGCTCAAGCTGCTCAAGCTGCGATCGCAGCCGCTAATCTCGCCCCTGACGACATTGATTTAATCATCCTGGCCACCTCCACCCCTGACGATTTGTTTGGTACTGCCTGTCAGGTACAGGCGGCCATTGGAGCAAATCGTGCCGTTGCCTTTGACCTGACGGCAGCTTGTTCAGGGTTTGTGTTTGGTATCGTCACCGCAGCTCAGTTTATTCGCACCGGTACTTACCAAAATGTTGTGGTTATTGGTGCTGACTTGTTGAGCCGTTGGGTCGACTGGCAAGATCGGACTACCTG
>NZ_QXHD01000004.1:6032545-6054943 GCF_011009555.1 Adonisia turfae CCMR0081
CGTCAAAGGCTTTTTTGACGGTTCATTTCGCCCCAATGCATTGGTGACCAGAGCCGAGTTCGCTGCTCTGGTCATGGCGACATTTCCTGCGAGTGACGGTGACAATCGCCGGTTTAAGCCCTTTAGGGATGTCTCTTCTAATTTTTGGGCCCGTTCAGTGATTTATCAGGCTCAGGCCCAGGGCTTTATCGCTGGTTTTCCAGACAATACATTTCGGCCCAATGATCCCATGACCCGAGCCCAGTCCCTGGTGGCCCTGATTAATGGTTTGCGACTGGGCCAGGGTATGGCATCCGAACTCGGAGTATATCGGGATCGCGCCCAGGTGCCCCCCTATGCCGTTGAGGAAATTGCCATTGCTACCCGTCAAGGCATCGTGGTGAACTATCCCGATGTGGCAGAACTGCGACCGATGCAGCCCATTACTCGAGCTGAAACCACGGCTTTGGTTTATCAGTGCCTGGCCAATCTAGGTCGGATGCAGTCCCTGACGTCTCCATATATTGTGGAGCCAGCCAGAACCGCCGTTAGTAATAGTGTGGCTGCTGCCAGCAATACAATTGTCACCCACAGCCACTGGGCCGATGACTTCTGGCAGTCCCTCAAGGCGCACAATTTTCTAGAGCGGACCAGTGCTCCCGACGCCTCCATGACCCGTGCACAGTTTGCCAGTTTAGTGGTGGCTGCCTTTGCTCCGAAACCAAAACGTTACCCGGTTGCGTTTCGTGATGTACCTTCATCCCACTGGGCATCCCAGGCCATCCACACCGCCTATCGCGCCAAGTTCCTCTCAGGGTTTCCCGATTATACCTTTGCGCCAGAGCAACCCATCTTAAAAATTCAGGTGCTGCTGGCTCTGGTTAGTGGCTTAGAGCTTACCGCTAAAGATACGGCTGGATTGCTTGCCCGTTATCAAGATAAATCCCAGGTCCCTCGCTATGCAGAAAGCGCGATCGCAATCGCCACAAAACTTGGTTTAGTCTTTAACTATCCTGACCTAGACCTGCTATCCCCTAACCAGGTGGCCACCTATGGTGAAGTGGCCGCTATGGTTTATCAAGGATTAGTGCTGCGAAAGCGCATGCCCCCCATCTTGTCTGACTACCAGGTGCACCCCCAGATGTAGGGTCATCCCATGGAACGTCCCTACATCAATACCTATGGACGAGGATTTTCAAAGAGTGTTTTAAACAACACTCATATGATGGGATGATGGAGCTTAATGCTTTTTAACAAATAGCCCATAGTCATTTAGTTAGAGGACAGCGCAATGGCAGAAATCCAATTTGCTCAGGGTGTAGCTGAGGAAGTCATTCCAGACGTGCGGCTCACCCGTGCTAAGGACGGTTCAGATGGCACTGCTACGTTCTACTTTGATAAACCCAAGGCCCTCGTGGAAGAAGGATTTGAGGTAACGGGTCTTTACCTGGTAGACGAAGAAGGCATGATGACCAGCCGCGAAGTAAACGCCAAGTTTATCAACGGCGCACCAGCTGGCTTAGAGGCACGTATACTGCTTAAGAGCCGCGATGAGTGGGATCGGTTTATGCGCTTTATGAATCGCTATGCCGAAGAGAAAGGATTAGGCTTTACGAAGAGTTAGTTTTGAGTTTTGTAGAGATTGCTCTTCTCGACGTTTTGACTATTATCCATGGCTACCCCCCATCCCGATCCAGATTTCACCCCAGCTATCTGCGGTGTCATTACTGTCAGTGATACACGTACGGTTGACACTGATAAAAGTGGACAGCTGATTAAGGTCAAACTGCGAGAGGCAGGCCATCGATTAGAAGCGTATCGGTTGGTGAAGGATGAGCCGGATCAAATAGCTGGCTTAGTAAAGCGCCTGGCTCCGACCGTAGATGTCATTATTTGTAATGGAGGGACTGGGATCGCCCCCAGGGATACCACATACGATGCGATCGCAACCCTATTAGTAAAAGAAATACCTGGCTTTGGCGAAATTTTTCGTCACCTTAGCTATGCTGAAATTGGCTCTAGAGCCATTGCCTCTAGGGCTACTGCCGGGGTGTATCAATCTACCCTGGTATTTTTGCTACCGGGCTCCAGCAATGGTGTTGCCCTGGCCATGGATACTTTGATTTTGCCGGAACTAAGGCATTTAATACGGCAGATGAAGGGATAGGTTATTAATGTAGAAACGTTCCATGGAACATCTCTATCTCGGAACGGTGTAGGTATCGATTTTGAGGAGAATCTCAGGGTTTTCCCCCATCACTCTAGGTTCTCTTAACCGGTCCTTTACCTGGCATCTGGGAGCCCCCGTTATAGTGAATCTTGGTCAACATTTGCGTTATCACAGAATGGTCGCCATCGTTCGGTTGGGGGCACTGCTAGGGTTAATTCTTCTCAGCAGTTGCTCACGACATTTGAATATGTCTCGGATAGAGACAGATATCCAGGATAACATTGAGCGCCAAGGGCGGCGGCTTACCCTGAAGGATGTAATTTGTCCAAATCGTGTCAAGCAACAGGCGGAAGCATATTTTCGCTGTGTCGGTGAACTGCCAGATGGTGGCCAGTTCACCATTAATGTGATCCAGCAGGATGATCAGGGCACGATCGCGTGGGATGTGCCCAGTTCTAAGGTGATCATTAATTTGGTATCCCTTGAGGAAAAAATTCAAGAGGATATCAGGGAAGCGGTGGGGAAAAGCTTAGCCGTGGATTGTCGCGATACATATCGCATTAATAAACGAGGCGATTCATTTGAGTGTGACGTAGTGGGTGCTGGCACGGTAGCTGCGGGTCGAGTCGAGTCAGTGCTGGTCAAAGTCAACGGCGAAAGCAATTTGGAATGGCAAGAGGTGATCGTTGGAGCAATCCCAACTGCTGCACCCCAGCCAGGGACTGAAGGTAACGCCACACCCGCAGCTACCCCAGATGATGCAACAGCAGACGAAGATCCCCCAGATACATCGACGACGGCATCGAACCCTGGCACTGAGTCGAGTGCGGCGGGTGAAGAGACAGGGGAGAATGAAGGGGATCGCCCGTAGATTCGGCGGCGCTGCATTCAGTTTGTATCCACATTTTTGAATCGCGTTTTAATAGTTTCAATCGGTAAACGGCAGACCGGACAGGCAAACGTAATCCAGGAAATTCGGCTATGGCAACTGTATTTGATTTTCTAGCTAAGGGTGGCCCGGTGATGGTACCCATTGTTGGAGCTTCGGTGCTAACAATTTCATGCGCTCTAGAGCGGACACGTTTTTGGTCTGATCTGCTACGCCGTGAAGGCAAAATTGTCAGCGATGTTTTGGATGCAGCTAAACGGGATTTAAATGAGGCAGCTGCGATCGCAAATCAACACCACGATACCCCCATTGGCCGGTTTTTGTTTGCCCCCCTACGGTTAAACAACGCCTCCCCTGAAACCTTCCGCCTGGCCATGGAAACAGCGGCGGATCGTGAATTCGTTAAAATGCGCCAGGGTGAAAAACTACTAGAAACCATCGTTGCCATTTCGCCACTGCTAGGTCTGTTGGGTACGGTAACGGGTCTAATTGCCACCTTCTACAGCTTAGATATCGGCGGCAGCGGCGGCGGTGAAGGAGCCAGTGAAGCTGCAGCGGGTATTGGTGAAGCGCTGATCACAACAGCCGCCGGCATGGTAGTCGCGATTTTAGCGCTGCTAG
This sequence comes from Adonisia turfae CCMR0081, assembly GCF_011009555.1. Taxonomy (GTDB): domain Bacteria; phylum Cyanobacteriota; class Cyanobacteriia; order Phormidesmidales; family Phormidesmidaceae; genus Leptothoe; species Leptothoe turfae. Next base: position 6,036,205 of record NZ_QXHD01000004.1, read on the forward strand.
TGCTGCGGATTTTGGTCTCTCTCCAGAGCCAACAGGCTGACTATTTCTCAGAAGCTGGTAACGAGCTAGAGCTAATCTATCGTCAAAACTGGTACGAACCTGCTTTATTAGCCTCAGAAAACGGTCACTCTGTTGAAGAGCCATCAGTCTCAGCAACCTATCAATCATAATTTAGTTATTTGTTATTCGTTATTTGTTATCGGCCTCAAACAAATTTGTTTCGGTCTACTGAATTAGAGACCCAATAACCAAGACCCAATAACCAAGACCTATCCCCCACCTGTATCTTGATACCCCCATCCAAACCTCTATGCCCTTAGGTAAACGCCGAGAAAGTAAAATCCCCACCATTGATTTGGTGCCGATGCTCACGGTAATGATGGGTGTGCTGGCATTTTTTGTGGTGATTTCGGTTTCTTTGGGCAGTGAACAGCTGATTGAAGTAGAACTCCCCCCAGAGCAGACAGAGGATGTGCCGCCAGACCAGTTACCCTCTGCTGATGAGATTTTCATTGTAGAGATGGATGAGAATCAGGAAACTTCGCTCAATGGCCAGCCGATTGATAGTACACAGCTAGCATTAGAGATTGACAACTACCTGCAGAAGAATCCTGATAAGACGGTTTATCTGGTACCGGATCAGGAGCTGCCCTATGAGAACGTTATGCAGTTTCTAGGAGATATGCGTGCGGTCGGTGGTGACCAGGTCTCTCTGGCGTTAGAGGATGCGGATGAGGAGGAGTAGAAGATGGGCTTACGATCTCGTCATGGAAATTCTGGAGTGCCTGAGGTAAATCTGGTACCGATGATGGATGTGTTGATGACGGTTCTGACGTTTTTTGTCATCATCTCCATGGAACTCAGCGGTGTACAGATTTTTGGAGTGAGTTTGCCCCAGGCAGTCTCTGGTGTAGATGAAGAGGTCGTTGAAAAGATTGAGCCATTGGTAATCGGTCTGCGAGAAGATGGCCAGACAGTGTATGAAGATGAGCCGATAACAACTCCAGCATTGGCTCCTATTATCCAAAGCTATTTTGCCGAAAACCCAGACGGGTTTGTCATGCTCAAGGCAGATCGAACATTGCCCTATGCCGATGTGGCGAAACTCCTGGCAGACCTGCGGGGTATTGGTGGTAAGCGAGTTTCTTTGGCGGTTGAATAAAAAGAGTCAACAACACTGTTATTGTTGCAAAAAATAATGCAGTGTTGTATTTAAATCGTTAGAGAAAAACAGAAGAGATTAGCAACAATAGTAAAAACTGTTGTGGTAGGTTTTTATGCCGCTGAGTTGTGATATTAGTTCCTTGAGCGATATCCATTGGCACATACTACGGAGCAGAGCTTCAGGCCAGACAAAAGCAAGGCTACTATATAAAATCTGGCATTGCTGATCCTCAGGATGACTGTAGTTGTGAGATACCATTCAATAGCAATGGCTCTAGACCGGTTTATCCCCTAAATCAGCCATCGCTAAAATACCGTTGCTGACTACAGAATGAATCAGCAACGGCATGATTGGGAGGTGAATTTACGTTTGGCGACGGCGATGTACAAGTGCACCTACACCGGCTAAAGCAAATGCCAATGTGGTTGCAGGCTCAGGTACCTGAGTCGGTGGATTAGGTTCTCCCTCATCAGGTTCTGATGGGGGTAGGACACCAAGGATATCCAATGCCCACTCATTGGTACGAACATCACCAGTAAAGTCACAAAACATACTGTCAGTTGTACACCGTGCAAAGTTACTGGTGAAGTTGGCATTACCCTCCTGTCTGAAGCCATCAGCCAGGTTGGTGGTGTTGCTAAAGTTGTTATACTGCGTCAATGCCAGTGTGTAGTCGCCAGCCTTTAGCACAATATCCAGGAAGCCGTCATAGGCCCTACCAGTGGTAGGGTCATTAGCAACTGTGCCAGACTCATCATCGTCACTTAAGAAGATAAAATTCCCGTCACCATCAAACAAAGACAACACAGGATCAAAACCGCCTGCATCAATGAACGTTCCATCTGCTTGAGTACCACCTGCGTAAGAGTAAGTTCTGAGGGTGACTGCTGATTCTGTAGCTATGCTGAAATCAAACAGCTGTACATCATCATCTTGAGCGAATGTGCCACGGAGGGAAAAATCGACAGCCAAAGCTGCACTAGTCATACCAAGCGTGGTCACTATCGCACCAGTGACCACCCCCATTAGGGCTGACAATGGTTTCATAAGACTGTTTTTAAGGAATGTTTAGGCGCTTAGACAGCTGCTTGCTGATCTGTAGGGTAGATTTGCCTGTGAGGTGATGAATATATAAAAGCGTTTACTGCAGCAACGGTAGACATCTAAAAGCAGTAGTTTGAGATGATGTGCTCGCCTGATATTGCCAACTTATTTCAAATGAACAGGTATCAACAACCCAGAGTGTGCAACTTTAATAAGAACTCAATTAATCTTTGCAAGATATGAAATTCTTCTATGATTGGTAGTTATTGCCGGAGAAAGACGGCGAAGGCTTGTTCAGCCTTCGTTTCCGTAGTTCAGTGGGTAAGGATGTAGCGAATGATATGCCCGTTATCTGCCTGGGAGCCAAAGCTACTGACAAACTGCCCCTGACCGCCTGTTTCTAGCTGCTTGAGTATGGTTGCATAGACTCCAGCCGTAGTACTGCCCACATTGGGATTACTCAATAGCCCCATAGGTAAAAACAACTGAAGCAGAACGACAGGCTCATAAGCTGATAGTATTCCCTATCAAGCAAAGGCCAATGAACTAGCAAGCCGAGCATTTCATAGCATCAGTATTGAGTAAAGCTGAATTTTTTTCCCTATGATCTCGTCTTTTTAAGGGAAATGGCATCATTAGATAATGCGTTAAAGATTTCTATGAAGCAACTGGTTGAATCGTTTTACGCCTTATATCGCAGCGGCTTACGCAATCCTAAATATCGCTGGTTGATTATTTTTGGGACATTGACTTACATATTAAGTCCCCTTGATATTTCTCCCGATTTGCTTCCCATTGTCGGTTGGATTGACGATGGGGTTTTAATTACTCTGTTGTTGACCGAAGTTTTTTATCTATTTCAGGGGGCCTTCAGCTCCTCTGATCAGGATATGGTTGACGAGCAGACCCCGGCCAACGAAGATGATGACGAAGGCGTGGTCATAGATGTCAAAGCTCAAGAGGTTCCTTAAGGGGCTTGATCTTCTGATTCGTTGTCTGGTTCGGATTCTTCAGAGGATTGTTCTACGTCCTGACTATCAATAATATCTATATCTTTGCTGTTGGCTTCCTCTGAAGGCATGTCTGCATTATTTTCAACAGACTCCACGGGTCGCCAGTTGGCAATATCCCAGGTACTTGCATCCCAGGGCGTAAAATTATAGCCAGTAATACGATAGCTAACGGCATTGGAGAGCGCCCGATGCACAATGGGTAACACTGCCACATCGTCCGCTAACATCTGATCCATTTGCCGAAATAGTTCGTTGCGCTTATCGGCATCACGTTCCTGGCGGGCCGTATTCCACAGTTTGTCGTACTCTGCATTGCAATAGCGGGCATTGTTGGGTTTTTGCCAGTTGTTGGCCAGTGCCGCAATGTTGTCGCAGGTCCACCAGCCCATGTAAATCGTAGGATCAGGGATGTCATTGCCGATGGCATATTCCTGCATGTCGGCATAGAAATGGTTGATGCTGTTGGTTTGCTCTGGGTCAGCAGAGAAAAAATCCTCAGTGCGGACCCGCTCAATCAAGATGTCAATGCCGATGGCTGCTAGCTGCTCTTGGACAAGACTTTGGGTGGCCTGGCGAATCGTGCCGATGGAGGTTTGGAAGAGTAGCTGTAGGGGTTGGTCGTTGCGATCGCGAATACCATCATCATCGCTATCGACCCAACCGGCTTCTTCCAAAAGCTCCTTGGCCTTCTCCACATCATGGTTAAAATCGATCAGCTCATCTTCCGCAGGCGTTGGTGCCATCAATAACTGAGAGGTGGGAATCCCCAAATCTCCATAGAGCTGGTCAACGATGGCCTGTCGATCAATGCCATAGTCAATCGCCTGTCGGACCCTCACATCTTGCAAAATTGGGTGAGGGAATTCCTTACTCGCGCGTTCTTTAGCCTCAGTTTCTTGATCAGGATCAGCAAAATTCAACATAATGCGCTCCACCTGGCTACCAAAGGTAAGCACGAGCCCACCGGCTTCACCGGTTTGCACTAAATCCACTAAGGCCGCTGACTCTAGCTGAATATTATGGGCAAAATCGGCTGTTCCATCTCGCAGGACATCGCGGGCAGCCACATAGGGCGGAACATTACCCAAAATTTCGATGCGCTTAAAGCCCCCCACAGGCTGACGATAAAGCTCATTGGGGACAAACAACAAACGACCATTGGCCTCAGTCAAATAGCGATAGGGACCAGTGCCCACCGGCTGAAAGTTAGCTGGAGCTTCCCGAGCCTTACGGCTGTTGAAATCTTTGAATAAATGTTCTGGCAAAATCAATCCATTTAGACCAGTAAACGGCATTTGCCAGCTGGCTGTCGGCTGTTTAAACGTAATTTTTACCGTATGGTCGTCAGTGGCTTCTACCGATTCAATATCTTGGTAGTACTGAGCCGTAACCGCAGCAACGGTGGGATTAGCAATAAATTTATAGGTGAAAGCGACATCTTCAGCAGTTAAGGCTTCTCCATCTGACCATCGCAGGGTTTCTTTCAGTTTCCAGGTAATGGAGAGGCCATCCTCACTAACACCCCCATTGTCTAGAGAGGGGATTTCAGCCGCCAAAACCGGGATAAGCTCCCCATCAGGGCCATAGCTGGCCAGCGGCTCATAGATAATACGCGCCACTTCGAAGTCTTGGAAGCCAGTCGCTAAGTGAGGATTAAGGGTAACAGGAGCCCGACCATAAATCAGCGTTAACACCTCTGGAGGAGCTACGTACTCGTCAAGGGAGTCATCATGGGGAGAATCAGTGGATGACACAGGCTGTACAGGTTGTTGGCATCCAGTAATCAGTACCGATAATGCCAATAGACTGGCCATCCTTTTTTGCACGAGGGGCAGTTGCCGTAAGGATTGGGACCAGGAAAAAAGCATGTGTACGTTATGGAATCAGTGTGACCATGTTTGATAGTAACTGCTGCTGCCACCAAGTTGCTGGTGGCGAATCACAGCAAAGTTGTAGCCAGAACACTATGGGATTTCTCCTGACCACTGTCCATTTCTTAGAAGACCTAATTGGTAGATGCACCCTGATGTCCTCCCCGGTGGAGTAATCCACTGGGGAGTTTTTTTGCTTTTATGGACATCTCAAACCAGTCGTTGGTAGCGATTTGACTGGGTTTGAAAAATTTTTATGAGCTAAATACCAGAAGGCACCTGGTGGCCCACCAGGTGCCTTCTGGTATTGAAGGGAGCAGCCTTACTCTGCTACAGGTGCTTCAACTTCAGCAGTAGCCCCATCAGCCTCATCGGTGGCGGCTTCAGCAGTTACTGCGTCAGTTTCTGTAGCCTCAGTTTCTGTAGCTTCAGTTTCTGAAGCCTCTTCGCTAACGTCAGGTTCAGGCTCAGGCTCAACTTTCTGAGTGGGTTTAGGACCTCGCATCAAAGCTGGGTTGATAGGCGGCTTTTTCCGATCGTCCTTATCGCGCTTGCCTTTACCCTTGCCCTTACCTCTGCCTTTGCCTTTAGCTCTTTCCTTATTCTCTGAAGGTTTACGGTCCCTATCCTCTGGGGGACGATCTTTCTTCAGAATTGGTTTATCTACCATGGCACTCCGTCAATTCCTGCCTAGTGATCCTAACATTTGCTTAATGATTTACTTTGGTGGCTTTTTGCATACCCAACAGTGAATCCAACTTTGAAGATAATCACACTATCGAGACTATTGAGCGATGAGTTCTGGTTGCTTATCCACTAACGTTGGTTTCACAGGAGCTGTTAACGCTTCTTCCAGCGGGGCCAGACCGAGACGGTCCTCCAAAATATCCATCACTTCTCGACCAAAGTCGTTGGGGTTTTGACGAAAAGCCTGCAAGCACACATCGCCAAAGAAAGCACCCAGGGGTTCTGGATTCCAGAGCAGTTTATTCGCAACCCAGGGGAGATAGATGGCCAGCGGATTGTAGTCCTTCTTGAGAAGATTGTTCTCAAACGCGTAGGTTTCTAAATGGGTATGGGGTTGCAAACCAATAAAGAAAATTGCGGGTTCTACCTTATCGCGACCAAAAATTGCTTCTAGGGCACGATGATACGCCAGGGTCTGGCGTACGGTTTCCATCCGCTCATCGATCACATTGAAGGAGTAATTAACCGAAACTAGATCATTAAACCCGGCGGCTTTAAGGTCGCGGCAGTTTTGCAAAACAGTACGTAGGTTATACCCCATGCGCATCTTACGAACCAGTTCTTGAGAGCCACTGGTAATGCCAATCTCAAAATAGTTCATCCCGGTTTTGACCATCAGATCGCACAGCTCAGGTGTGAGATTATCAGCCCGGATATAGGCGGCCCAGTGGATATCCTTCATACCTGAGTCAATGATTTTTTGTAGGAGCTCAACGGCATCGTCAATAAAGCGACGAGCCGGAATAAATTGAGCATCGGTAAACCAGAAGTTACGGATACCACGGTCGTATAGCTGTTGCATTTCCTTAACGACTTCGTCGGATGGATTAATGCGTACCTGCTTGCCTTCTACAACGGTGTAGACACAGTAGCAACAGTTATGGGGACAGCCTCGTTTGGTTTGAACGCCAATGTAAAAATCGTTTTCCTGGAGATAGTAGTTAAATTCAGGCCAGATTTTTTCGATATAGGCGTAATCGCACGCGCTTTTCTCAATAGCAGTTGGCCATTCATGAATGAGACGTTCGCGGGGCTCTGTTTCACCAACTACGTAGCAGCGTTCACCACTGATGGATTCCTCGCGAACTAATTTTTCCAGCAGTAATTCGCCTTCACCGACGGAAACAATCGTGCCCTTAGGCATCCATGAGGCGACTTGCTCATAGAAAACGCTAACAGCACCACCACCCACCACCAATTTTGCATCAGGGCAGTAGCGCTTAGCCCGTTTAAAGCCTCGTTTAATCAGGCCAGTATTTTGCCAGAGTTCATTCATGTAGGTGGCAACCATTCGCACTCCCCCCAGGGCCCCACGCATCTTAACTAGGGGGTTGCGGGCGTAGTTGAACTCGAAGGCATTTTGTAATGGATTGCCGCCACGTCCACCAACCGGTGCATAGATTTGAATATCCCGCCAAGAAAAGACCAAAACGTTAGGCTGAAAATTATCAATGCAGCGATCTAGTGCTGAGCCGAAGTCCAGGGCTGGGAATGTCCCCAAATCAAAGATACGTTGCTCTATATCGGGAAAGACCTTGTGAAGGTGGTCTGCCAAGTACACAACCCCGATGGGAAAAATAGGGTTACACGGAAGTCGGACGTATAGAACGCGGTTAGCCATTACTGCACTGGTTGCCTAATGTTACGTAGCGTAAAAAAATGAAGTGAGTTTTCAGTTTTTTCACATATCGTTACGATAACATTGCTGTTCTGAGATTTCATCGCTGCCGTACATCCCCCAAGGTGACCAACACTCCCAAAACCATGGTGTCTAAGGCAAAGGATTGAAAAACCAGGTAGCAAGGAATTTAACTTCTCAATCCACTAGTGATTTTTTTGTATCGATTAAAGCAGTATAAATGTCATCTTATCTGAACATTTAGTGACACTTCTTAAGCTCATATAAACTCATAAAGGTAGTACGTGAATTCCCTTACATTAGCTAAAAAAATAAAAATAATTGGGTGTTTCAAGAGTAATAGGCTGAGTTTTGGAATATCTTATTTCATTGCTTTTAATTGTTCATTATTAAAATAATTACGTTTTTTATTCGCAGATAGTAATAAAACTGATAAACCATCAAAGCTCCTTATGTTGAATGTGTAAAGTTTTCTGAAAACCTCATCGGTAGCAGCTTTTACAGTTGTTGGGGATCACTAAATGTTAGTGTTATGGATACTGTTGGCATCCCTCCACACTCTTTTCTCCTCCCATGACACAAATACTCGATCCCGTACCCTTTGATGATACGAAAACAGTCTTATGTTGCTATGTGAATGACTCTAGTAGGATTCAGGTAGCTAGAATTACAAATATTTCAAATTGGTATTTTGAACGTGTTGTTTTTCCAGGGCAACGATTAATGTTTGAATCACATATTAATGGGCAATTAGAGATTCATTCTGGCTCCATGGCAAGCTCTATTTTGGAAGATACAGTTCCCTGTTCGCGTCTAAGGATTGATAACGCAGAAGATATAGTGGGTGACGAGAGTCTTGGCTCAGCTTTGGATTTAGAAAGTGAGGCGTCAGCTGCCTTGAATGCGATGCAGCCGGTCCATGGTTAGTCCTCGTCATATCCGTTAGGCTCTTAGGCTCTAACGCTAATGGTGACGCTGTCTCTAGCAATTGGTTAAATCGCTGCCTCAAGTCGTCACGTTTGGTATGTCACAGTTGAGCGGGCTAGAGGCAGGCTTGTACATCAGTTTTAGTTAGCTCTTAGGCAGGTGATTGAGCTGGCCTAGCAGTACTGCTCTATGGTAAGGCTTACAAAGGTTCTGATATTTCTGGATAGGCTCGGAAATATCAGAACCTTTAGAGTTTAGGGTAGTGCGCATGGACTTGCCATCGTTTATTTGGTTGTGGCGTATTGCGGCCTGGTCTATGGGGCTCTCTGTCACGGTGTATGGGGGGTTGCTAATGACAGGTGGCTTTGTCTGGTATGCACGTACTCAGCAAAATCCTCAGCTTAGTTGGGTGAGAGTGATACATTTTTTGCTGGGCGGGGTACTGGTTGCTTTAGTGCTGTTATTGCTGAGTATTGGGATCATTGGCACATTGGGCGAGCATGGCAACCTGGGACATTCCTGGCATTTGTGGGCCGGGCTGTCAGTTGTCGGTTTAGTGCTAGCGTCATTAGCGGCTGCTACTCAGATTTCTAGCCGCCCCTGGGCTCGTACCCTGCATGTGACACTCAATGCCCTACTTTTCATTGCGTTTGCGGCGGTTAGCTATAGCGGTTGGGATGTGGTGCAGCAGTATTTGCCATAGGGTATGTGAGCTTGGGATTTACCCGTGGATGGCAGCACAACGACCAGACTCTTTGAACTAATGTTACGCTCAAAATCTGTGGCTTTTGACTCTATACCTATGTCTTCGGCGGATAAGCCAATTGACCGGTTTCGTATTTCACCACTCATTAAGGTGACGTTACTCAGTTTTTATGTGGCGTTACTGTTACCACTGCCATTTTTAGCCCAGGCAACAGATGCCCCCGTTGGCCCTGGGCTACTGGTGGTGCTCGCTCTGGTGGGAGCTCTTTTTCTGGGGGCAGGGTTAAGTGAACAGGTACAAACCTCCGATGAGGGGATTGCCCTGGTGTCACCGCTGCCCTGGCGTGGTTGGTTTTTGCAATGGTCTGAGATTAAAGCTCTAAAGCCACGTTCAACCGGACAGAATGGCACGGTCTATTACTTTATTACTGCAGCCGCTGACCGAGCTTATTTATTGCCAATGCGGGTGGTCGGGTTTGCTCGACTGGTGCGTACGGTGGAAGCAAAAACTGGGATTGATACTCAGGATGTAACACCGTTGGCGCAGCCATGGATGTACCTGTTTTTGCTGGTAATGACAGTCTTTTTGCTGTTGATGGATGCTTGGGCCGTGTGGACAGCTACCCACGGCGGTGTAGTTTGAAATAAATTAGTCAATTAGCCTGGGTAATGTGTTTTGCACAGCAGTCATGCCGTCCTAGAATTTACCGACGTGTCTTTGCGGGCCAATGTGGGTATGGGTCTATTGTTGGATCGCATATCGTTTGCGATCGCAGCCAAATCTCGCCTCGCCATTGTCGGACCATCGGGGGCAGGCAAAACCACACTGCTACGACTCATGAACCGCCTCAGCGATCCGAGTGACGGTCAGATCACCTATCAACAGCAACCCCTCAAACACTATTCAGTGATAGACCTACGCCGCAAAGTCGGCCTGGTAATGCAAGATAGTACGCTACTGGACCAGTCTGTAGAAGAAAGTCTGTGTTACCCGGCTCGCCTGCGTGGCGTCGGTGCCGCCTCGGCCAGACGTACATTACAGCCATGGCTAGAGCGGTTAAAAATTCCCCAAGATTGGTTAAGTCGTCAGGCGGTGGAACTATCGGTGGGGCAGCGCCAGCGAGTTGCGATCGCACGCACTTTGGCCACTGAACCTGACATCGTACTGCTCGATGAACCCACCGCTGCCCAAGATACGGGGTACGCCCAGTACTTACTCAGCTATCTCGCCACCCTAGACAAGGTCAGCGCTGTCGTCATGGTCAACCACCAGCTAGAACTTATGAAAGATTGGGCCACCCATGTTTTATATGTGCAGGGGGGCAAACTGGTAAGCTACCAGCCGGTTAGGCAGGTGGATTGGGGGCGTTTAAATCAAGCAATTGTAAACGCCCAAAAAGAAGACGATTGGGATGATGATTGGAATGAAAAATCGTAGAAACGTCCCTACAATTTTTAATTGAGATATCCTCAAACCGCATTGACGGCCTTAGCCACACCTACACCCACCGGATGATGGTTATGCGTATGCAATCGCTCAATATTCAACCGATACCCCACATTGCGTACGGTCTGAATAACACTTGGCTGGCGGGGATCCACCTCAATTTTTTTACGCAGCGATAACACGTGGGTATCAACCGTGCGGGGATTATCGATGGCATCGGGCCAAGCCCGTCGCAGTAAGTCAGCCCGGCTCAAAGGCGATCCTTCGGCTTGGGTAAGCACATACAACAAACTAAACTCTTGGGGTGTCAGGTCAATAAACTGCTCCTTAAAGCGCACCCGACGCTGTATTAAGTCGATATTCAAATCGCCATAGGTCAACGACGCAGGGGCCGTGATTTTACGATTGCGTCGCGTCAGTGCTTCGACCCTCGCCAAAAATTCTTGCATGCCAAAGGGCTTTTTTAGATAGTCGTCAGCTCCGGCCTGTAACCCTGCCACCACATCCGGCTCACCTGACTTAGCAGATAGGATCATCACCAGAGGACGCCCTCGCTGCTGTAACCATTGGCAAAGCTCTAAACCATTACCATCCGACAGCTCTGTTTCCAGAATCACCAGGCTAGGCTGGGCCGTTTGAAAGGTTTCTTTAGCCCGCATAATGTCAGCAGACTGGTTCACTCGATAGCCTGCCTGTTGAAGATGCCAACTAAGTAGCGATCTCAGGTGAGGATTACCCTCAATAATTTGAATACACGTAGAGGCCACAGCTAATTGAGAAGCCCAGGCTTCATAACACTCTCGTAGAAGAGTATCAAAGACCTCAAGAATATTTTGTAGTTGCGGCTACGGGGCTGATGATGCGTCCGTATTTATATCTGGTCTTTGGGTAGATACTCATATATCCATAATGCAACTATTACAGAGACGAAACCACCACAGTTAGCAATGTAAACCCGTTAGTCAACTCTATATAATTTGCAAAGGATCGAATAATGGCTCAAATTAAGCTGATAAAATCTTAGAAAGAATACTGAAAAAACAAAAAAAGTTTACATAAACCTGAGCGTTGGAATAAATAGTGCAAGAATAAATATAGCTGTATCTACCCCCTGCAATTCTAATTCTTACAACTGTTTTTCCGTCACTACATCGGTGATTCGTCTCCATCGGATAAATGTCGGTTATTTAGCAGAAAGTCGACTAGCAAGCCCCCCATTATTGACTCATCCACAGCGCTAGCAGATAGGTCCCGATCAAGCGGTTTAGAGGAGGCCCACACACAATGCTTCAAGATGCAAAAACAATTCGCTACTACCAGAGAATTACCGATGCCCTAGTGGATCAGTGGAATCGTGGATACCGTAATGACGACTTACGACGCTATCTCGAAGGGTATTTAGCAGCGCTCCGTCATTCGGATGCCCTAGAGCCCTATTTGATCCATCGTCTAGAGGATGAAGTAAATCGGTTTTTATTTGATTCCTCAAATTTCGTTACAGCACAACCCCAGCCCGAACATGACTATCGTTAATGTTTAGCTAGGAATTTTTTGCCAAATATTTCTTAGCGTTCAGGAGGACATCCATCAGCGATGCCCTCCTATTTCTATTATTTAAGATGCCAAAGCGACTTCAACCATTTCCTGTAGCTTGCCACTTTGATAGAGTTCGATCATGATGTCTGAACCACCAATAAATTCACCGCCGATATAAACCTGGGGAATCGTTGGCCAGTTGGAATATTCTTTAATGCCCTGACGGATGTCGTAATCTGCCAGCACATCGATGGTTTCATAAGGAGCACCCAAAGAGTTAAGAATTTGGGCAACATTGTTGGAAAACCCGCACTGGGGCATCAGCTTAGTACCCTTCATAAACACAAGAATTTTGTTGGATGCGAGCAAGCTGTCGATTTTTTCTTTGACTTCTGGAGACATGGCTATAGCACTCAATAACTAAGCTAACTGTTTGACGTCGCTGATTTACAGGGTAAAGCTGTGGGGACACATGCTATTGGCCAGACCTTTTGAGCTTGAGTCCTTTTAAGAATCAGCAACGCCAGTTGTTCTATGTAATCTTATCGAACGATTTGTCCCATTGTGTTAACCCTGCTGGGCCCACTCCTCAGGAGTAAAGGTTTTAAGGGTCAGCGCATGGAGATCGCCCGTTACCATCGCTGCATTAACGCTGCCGTACACCAGCTGATGCTGTTTAACGAGATTGAGTCCCTCAAATGAGGTGGAGACGATCGTGGCTTGATAATGATCTTGAGTACCCGTTAGATCCTGGATGGTTACCTGGGCATCGGGTAGCTTTGCTTTAATCAGTTGCTCTACTTGGTTGGCAGGAATCATAGGAAAAAGTCGGTGAGAAAAATTCGAAGCTGCTTGATATAGACAGTGGGTGATGCTCAACATTAAACGTGAACAGCAGACACTGCCTACCCTAACTATCTTGACTTAGGTTCACCCTACTCGGCCAATCCATGTACATGGCCAATCGATGTACGTAAGATGGAGATAGCTGTTATGAGCACTTATTGCTCAGAGGAGGTTGCCGTCTCTTCATTGACAATGTAGGGCTGAGCGACAAACCCAATTTCAAGGAGCTGATCGTAAGCCTGCTGTCCCAGAGCACGGGTGGGGTTTTGGCTGCTAAGTACTTCCACTAATAGGGGAATAGCTAACGTAGGCTGCTGTTGTGCTTGATAGGCACGCGCTTGTTTTAAGGAGGCCTGATCCCTAAGCTCCGCTGCCTCCAGGGCTTGTTGACGCATCTCGTTGCTAACGCGACGGTCAATTCCTGAGAACGTGGTCAATAGACTTTGATAATAACCAGAAGATTGATTTAAGGTTTCCCTTGCAGCCTGTAGGCGCGCCACCGCAGTGGCGTAGTCAGCAGCAGCGTAGGCGGCATCCGCTTCATTAATCAAAAGTTCAGCCGCACGAATCCCCGTAGGACTATCCCCTTGATTCAGGGGTCGGGCGACGTTGGCAACGGCATTACTGGGATCTTCAGACCCTGTGCGGCGATAAGGTCGGCTGACAAAGCCCAGTTCAAACAATTGTTGATAGCCATCCAGACCTAGATCGCGGTTAGGCCCCTGGCTTTGTACAATTTCCACTAGCAGTGGAACGGCCAATTCTGCCTGCCCCTGGGCCCGATAGATCAGAGCCTGTCTATAGGTGGCCTGATCACGCATCTGGGCGGCATCACGGGCACTGATGCGCAAGCTACTGCTGATGTCTGCGTCCACCCCTGTAAAGGCTGCTGCAATATTTTGGTAGCTGTTGGACGTTTGGTTTAAAATTTCTCTGGCTTCTTGAAGTTTGAGGACGGCTAGATCATAGTCCTGACTCTCAATGGCGGCTTCTGCCTCTGCCATGAGGCCTTCCCCAGGTGCAATTCCTAAGCCTGCATCGATGTCTCCCTGAGCCAACAGAGTGGGGGAAGATAAAGTCTCCGTGGCGTCTGAGGTAGCTATGGAGGCTGCTGGGGCAACAGGAGCCAACAGAGCAAAACTAGCGGCTGCTCCTAAAAAGGAGAACATACCAGGTTGAACAATGTGTGATAAAGAAACCATGGGGCCGACTAAATTGATGACAAGGCAATTGATGACAAGGCGGGATAACAAAGCGTAACGATTTGGTTCACAGAGGGATCTAGGTTTTAGAACCCTAATATATCGTTACAGAGGTTATCAATACACAGATTTTAGATTTCCAGGCATTGTGCCTATTGTCAAAGTGGATGTTGTCCGTGAAGTACCTGAAATGACTACAGGAGAAAGCTTACAAGGGGTTAGCCCAGAGCAAGCAGGGGTGATTTTGCAACGGGGTGGCGAGGAACTCTTGCTCTATAAGGTGCACAACTGGCTGACAATTCGGATTGAAACCTTGGAAGAACAGTCGAGTTTGCTGGAGTACCTTAAGCAGGAATGGCGTCCCCTCGCTGTGAAATCAGTGGCGCGGGGACAGCTCATAGCCTTGAAGGTGCATCGTCAGCAGCTAGAGAACGCTCTACAGATGGCGCGCCAGTTGGACAGCATACGCTTTGCCAGTCATGTATATGAGTTAGCGGCCAGTCCTAAGACCCATATTTATTTACTGGATCAGCTCACTGTACAGTTTACGACTGAGTTCCCTTTAAGAACCATTGACGAACTCGCAAGGGAGCTAGGCCTTATCCGCGAAAAAGGATTGGATGGGACCGAACGTACCTATATTTTTCGGGTCACTAAGGCAGCAGCCGAGAATCCGATTAAACTAGCCAATCGCCTGATGCGTAATGCTCAGGTGTTAGTGGCTGAGCCCAATGTGGTCGTGTCTACAGCTCCCCTATATCGGCCCAAAGACTCGCTTTATAGTGAACAGTGGCATTTACAGCATCAAGGGGGACGTGGCCTGGCTTCAAAGTCCCATATTGATGCAGAAAAAGCTTGGGACATTACTCGGGGTAGCCGCTCAGTGGTGATTGCGGTAACCGATGATGCCTTTGATCTCAACCACCCAGATTTACAAGGCATGGGGAAATTAGTTGCTCCGTCCGATCTGAAGCATCGTGATGGTTTACCCATGCCTAGTCAGGCCCATGAGAATCATGGTACAGCGGTGGCTGGCTTAGCCGTGGCAGAAGAAACCGGTAGTGGTGTTGTGGGGGTGGCTCCAGGCTGTAGCTTTATGCCGATTCAAACGACTGGGTATCTCGACGATGAATCGATCGAGCAGCTGTTTGAAGGGGCGGTTAGTCGGGGCGCATCCGTGATTTCCTGTAGCTGGTCCCCCGCAGCGGTTTATTTCCCCCTGTCGCTGCGCCAGCGTAATGCCATTAATCGCGCTGCTACCAAGGGACGTAATGGTAAAGGGTGTGTGGTGCTGTTTTCAGCTGGCAATGCCAACCGACCGTTAAACGGCAAGGTGCGTGAGCTCGGCTGGCCTAAAAATGCCTTACGGGGAGTGACCCAATGGCTGGGTGGGTTTGCAATGCATCCGGATGTGATCACAGTGTCAGCCAGCACTAGCTTGAATCAGAAAGCCGTCTACAGCAATTGGGGCAAACATGTCTCTGTGGCAGCACCCAGCAATAATGGACCGCCGAGTATGGCGTTACCAGATGTAGGACAGGTGGAAACCGGGCCTTTAGTGAACGGATCGTTTGCTGGTTTGGGCATGACCACCGCCGATCGCACAGGTAGGACGGGGTATAGCCGGACCAGCTATACCAGTTCATTTGGTGGTACATCGAGTGCTTGTCCTGTCGTGGCAGGCGTGGTGGGCTTGATGCTATCAGCCAATCCAGACTTGGATGCGGGTGAGGTGAAGCAAATTTTGCAAGATACTGCCGACAAAATTGAAGACAAAACGCCTGATCCTCAGCTGGGATTGACCTATGGCAGCTACGACAATCGTGGCCATTCTCTATGGTTTGGCTATGGGAAAGTGAATGCTTACAAGGCAGTTAAAGCCGCTCAAGATCGGTATCTGGCCCATCGCCGTCTCAGCAAGGTGATTGAACGGACAAGTGCCGTTACCTTAACTATCCCAGCTGATAGAACCGCGA
The DNA here is from genome assembly GCF_011009555.1 of Adonisia turfae CCMR0081. Taxonomy (GTDB): domain Bacteria; phylum Cyanobacteriota; class Cyanobacteriia; order Phormidesmidales; family Phormidesmidaceae; genus Leptothoe; species Leptothoe turfae. The sequence continues at coordinate 6,052,323 of NZ_QXHD01000004.1, forward strand.
TGCAGAAGGCTGGGATTACGATCAATCAGCGAGGGACGCTGCAAGATATTCAAATTTATGTAGAGATTCGCCATGGCTTTTTGGGAGATCTGTCCATTGCAGTGATGTCGCCCCCAGGAAAATCCGTGTTATTGCAAGGACGTACATTGGGGCGACAAACCCAGTTACGCAAGACCTATACCTTTGAAAATACGCCTGCCTTAAGTTTGTTGATGAACGCTGGGATACATGGACGTTGGCAGCTCAAAATTTTGGACCATAGTGAAACTCACCAGGGACAATTGTTACAATGGTCACTAAAGCTAGGCATTTAGCAGAGATACGTACGCCAATTGTCGTGCAAATAAAAACCTTATTATTTGAGGCTCTGAGCTTACGCTATATATGGTTGGAGGGGTTAGTAACACAGCTTACTCATTTTTTTGCTGAGGATGCTAAATTTATGGGTATGACGCTTTTATTAGCGCAATACCCACTACCAACATAAATATATGTTGCTGGCTTACTGGTGATATCTACATGTCCTGCGTAGGTAGTAGTTACTACCAGTTTTTTGGGGGATATTACTACACTGCCTCAAGTATCGAGACATCAGGGTTTGATTGAACAGACTTACTAGCGTTGATAGGGATGCTAGTTAAATGTGTGAGCGAGTGTTTGTGATTGATATGACAAAATCTGTAGCTATTTCTGGATGGATATCAGAAATTATGGGTTTGTCGGCTAGATTATTCCATTTTTTTAGGACAGCTGAACTAGCAGTCCAGCTGTCTGGCAATTCTTAGTACGCATGCACATGCTAGTTGATCAGTTACAAAATCGGGATGACTGGATTCGAACCAGCGGCCCCTTCGTCCCGAACGAAGTGCGCTACCAAACTGCGCTACATCCCGTCTCAGCTCACCTTAAGCAATCGCTAATTCAAGTGATTTATACCTGAATTATTGCTACAGGTTATTACTGCTACCAAACTAGGTTATCACACTCACTTTTAGAGTGACTTATTAGTTCATGCTAATAGGCATAACTTAGAGGGAAACGTAGTAAATCTGAGATATGCACTATGATTGCCAAGGGCTTTACTGATTTTTCAAGGTTCTAAGCCTATGTTCGTTAGTTTCTTTATATATCTAACGTTTCAATTTGGTTTCATATGTGCATCCTTACCCTAAGGGTGTGAGTTGTTCCCACTTTACTGACACACTATTCATGTTGCTGTTGCTATGCGCTGCGATTTGATACAGACAGGTAAGGAATTACTGAGTCTGCCAATGTAGCGAAAGTTAACCGCTTAGGAGACCATCCGTGTTTGCTCTCAATATTGACTGTTCACCCACTGCCGATGCATTAGAGGCAGATGTACTGAACATAACTAATGTCCCTACGGGGTTTGATTTTCAAGTTTTGAAGCCATTGGAAATGGTAACAAGCCAGTTTGCCGGGGTGAGTTTTGGATGTGCGATCGCACTGATCCCTTCTAACCCCAGGTTTGTGGCACGAGTAGGAGAGCGGATAATCATGCCAACGGGTAATGACAACCGCTTGTCCATCGCCCTAGACGACGACGTCGACTCCTTCTGCCTCTGGGGTCGTTGCACACAACCCATGGTGCTCAAGGTATTAGAAAGTGGCGGCAAGGTGCTGCAAATCCACAGCGATAAGGCCTTCCGGTGGCCCAATAGCTCAGAAACGGCGCTGCTACCTCTCCAGATTCTAAAACTAGAGAATATGAGTAATATCGCCATGATCGAGCTCTTTGCCGATGCGCCATTTACCATTGAAGGACTTTCTGTATAAGGACGCTCTGTGTAGCGAGCTATACCTACTAATGCTGCCGTGGTTGCGGCATTTGCTCAAATTTGCTGTCTAGGCAACTCTTCAGAGCACTCGTCAGTCTATTTCAGTAAGGCTAGGTTCGAAAAATACTGTGTTATGGGGCTTTCCCCTCTGGCATTTGCTAAGGGCACTGTTTAAACTGCTGAGGGGATCAGGATCTCCCTTAGCATCTGTGAATTCCTTAGATGTGGCATTACTGAAATCATTATGGCAACCGCATTATCTCCATCGGTATTTGTAGGTAAATCGATTAAGTTTGGTACAGATGGTTGGCGTGGCATGATTGCCGCCGACTTTACCTTTGAGCGTGTTGAGCTAGTGGCCGCTCTGTCCGCTAAAGTTCTCGAAGACTATTTCGGCAGCAACGGCAGCCGTACAGTGATTGTGGGTTACGACCGCCGTTTTCTATCCCCTGAATTTGCAGGCCATGCCGCTGAGGCAATTGCCCAGGCTGGTTACGACGTATTGTTATCTGAATGTTTTGCACCCACCCCTGCCTTTAGCTGGGCGGCTCACGAAAAAAGCGCGTTGGGTGCCATTGTGATCACGGCTAGTCACAACCCCGCTGCCTACTCTGGCTTAAAGGTTAAAGGTGCATTTGGCGGTTCCGTTTCCCCCGATGTCACTAAGAAAGTAGAGTTGATGCTGCCCCAGGGGAAGCCCGTGGCTGATAAGCCGGGCACAATTACATCTTTTGATCCCTGGCCTAGTTACTGTCAAGCACTTCAGGGCATGGTGGACATCGACGCTATTCGCTCTGCCATTGCTGATGGCCAGCTAACGCT
>NZ_QXHD01000004.1:6054953-6136257 GCF_011009555.1 Adonisia turfae CCMR0081
GCCGCTTACCATGGAGCCGATGCTGAATCATTAGATGATGCCGTACTACGAGTGCCGCGACTGTTGCGTACCCGAGACCGAGCCGTCACTCCAGAAGATTTTGAAACCTTGGCCATTGAGGCCAGTCAAGGGGCTGTAGCCCGCAGTATTTGTCCTCAACAGATTAACAGCCAGCCGGGGGTGGTGAATGTGATGTTAGTGCCCCAAGCCAACACCGCCACCATTGATACTGCCATGGGGATCTCTCCGGAGTCCTTTGACCTTACGCCTCAGCTGACCCAACAGGTTACCCAGTATCTAGATGAGCGCCGTCCTTTAGGTATCCAGGTGAAGCTACAGTCCCCTGAGTATGTGGGCGTGACTGTCAAAACAGAAGTTGCCATTGATGCAGCCTATGGTGCCCCTGAAGCTCAGCAGGTGATTCTCCATGATCTGCAAGTCGCCCTCTATCGGTTCTTAAATCCCCTTGTTGGAGGCCGTAACGGTCATGGTTGGCCTTTTGGTACAGCGGTGCATCCGTCAGACATTATCACATTGTTGCAGGGGATAACTGGAGTACGTTATCTCGGGGCCGTCATGCTATATGAATTACGACGTCAAGACAATGGCTGGGTGCGTCAGTTAGCCCCTGATAACGTTGTTAAACCAGGACCATTAGGCCTGGTCTGTTCCTGGGCAGATACTCAGCTACGTTCGGGCCACACCATTAGTCTGATTAATTAGGGAGAGGCCGATGTCACAGGTACAAACGGGACAAATGATGAGTCTTGAGCTATTGCCTCTCCAGGTGCCTGAAGCGGTTATAGACTCAGCTACCGTATTCTCTCGACAAGCGGTAATGCCGCAGTCGTTAATCAGTAAACTGTGTCTACGGCCAGGGGAGTTTAGTGAATTAGTGGTGCGGATCAAAAACCACTCTAGTGAGTCGATCCAACTTAACTTCTCGGTCACTGGAGATATGCCCTCTAGCTGGTGGCAACTGCGCACAGAAGGCTCTAGTTTACCTGGCCATCACCAGATGGAAGTTGTTCTGTATTTTGCGATCGCAGCCGATTTCTTTGAACAGCCCCTCGCCCCTGAGCAACTGCCCCTGAAACTAGATTACACTGGCCAACTAACCGTTACCGCCATCACCTCCCGAGGTGACAGTCAGGAACAAATTAGCCCTTTCCAAGTGTTGGTCAGGCCGCCAAGCCTGTATCTCGACTTTCTCCCCGACATCTATCGCAATGTTGATTTTGTTGGTCGATTTCTAAAAATCTTTGAAACCACCTTTGAGCCCACCGTTGATATTCTCGATCACCAATGGGCCTACCTTGATCCGCTCACAGCCCCCCAGGCCATGCTGCCGTTTCTGGCACACTGGGTGGGCTGGTCATTTCAAGGACCGCTCAGTTTAGCCCAACAGCGTGCCTTGATCCGCTATGCCATGGAGATTTATCGATGGCGTGGCACCCGACGCGGTTTGCGATTTTATCTCCATCTGGCCAGTGGTCTCCCCTTAGACGACCATGTATCCGATGAATCCCAACGGTCCATTGGCATCCACGAAAACTTTAGCCAGGGCTACGTGTTGGGTCAAACTATTCTAGGAGAATCCACCATCCTCAGAGGTAATCTTCCCTATCACTTCAACGTGCAGCTACGCCCTCCCAGGGATTATCCCCTCAATGAGACCCTGATTCGCACCATCATCGAACAAGAAAAACCCGCCTTCTGTAGCTACGACCTTGCCATCGAACCCCAATAACCAATACCAATACCCCCCATGAACCCCACCCCCCTCCGGCGTATCCAAGTCAACGACGGCATAATGAATCCCAGCCCCCTCCAGCGCATCCAAGTCAACGACGGCATGCTGATCACCGCCAACCATTGGCAAATCGCCCACAGCTATCACCAACAACGACAAACTATTCATTATGAAGCTCTCCATCGGGGTGGTATTGTTAGCGGCTTAGGAGTGAGTGTGGGTCCCATTCCCGAAGTCGCACCGAGTAAATATCGACAGCCCCGCTGGTTAACTATCCAGCCGGGATTAGCCATCGACGCTAAAGGCAATCCCATTGTGGTTTCTAATTTAGAAAGCTGTTATCTCTCAGCCCAGCCCATTGCTGAGACGACAATTTATATTGTGCTGAAACATTCAGAACGGTCCTCTCAATCTGAGATTGTTCAAGAAGCATTTCAGATTATTGAAAAAGATGTCCCGGCAGAGAGTGATGAGGTAGAACTTTGTCGAGTGCGATTAGGCATGGGGGACGTTGCGATCTCACCTCCTGAGGATGTCTTTTCTCCTGCGCTCAACCAGCTTGACTTACGCTATCGTCAGTGGGTGCAGCCTCGCCCCCAGCGAATGGCCAGCGTTGCAGCCTGGTCTTACCATAGCTCAATTATTGCTCAGTTCGAAGACCTATTTGCCGCCTTGCCAGGCCTATATCCAGCATTGCAGGGACAGGTGACAGCGCAAGTATTGGAGAGTGATTTAACCTATCTTGCCTATGAAGATTTTTGTGAGCTGACTCGCCCCGATCAGCGACAGGTTGCTCAGTATCTTCAGCAAGGGGGTGTAATTTTGGTTGGAGCTGCAGCCGACCAACTGGGTGAACTCTATCGGGTTGAAGCTGAGCTCAATCAAGCCCTCTTCGCCAAGCCTCAAGGCTTAACGTCATCGCTATACACCTCGGCAGAGCAGGAACTACATAACGTTCAAGGTTGCATTGCTGAAGCTGTGGCAAAACTAACTGAGCCATTGCTGGCTTTTCTAAACGCAGAAGGATTAAGTCTTAAATCTGTAGGCAGAGAAGTGCGATCGCAACCCTTTAGCTTTAGTCAGTGGCCCACGATCCATGGTCAGCCAGTTGATCTGCACGGTTGGGGTGGGTTGTTACTGTTGGTGGGGCCGTTGCCTCAGGCTTGGAGCCTTAGCGAAGACCTGAATCTCTCCCGCGAAGAGATTCGCAGCGCTCAGGAATTGGGGGTTAACGTGTTGAATTTTGCAGCACGGCGGCGGTGTATGTATCAGTGGTTAGCGCCGCCGCCATCATAAGGGGGCATTGCCCAACCTCAGTTTCCTGATGCCTTGACCAATTCTCAACTAATCCGATTGCCTGACCCCATTGCCTGACCCTATTGCCTGACCATGGCCAAACAAATTCTGACCCAGCTTTCTACCCATACAGTCCATTTAGGCATGGGTAATGACCAATTTGAAGTCATGGTCAATAATCTTAGCGATCGGTTTGCCACCTTTGCCTTAGAACTGTCAGCTTCGGGGCTAGCTCGCCAGACTACACCAGATTGGTATCGGCTCACTCCAGACATCTCGGCAAAGATTCCGGCGGGGGATCAAGTCAATTTTGTGGTGAGCATTCTAGAAACTCCCCCGATCCCTGGTGGTTTCACTGGCAAAATGAATCTCAATGTCAATGTGACCTGTCTGGAGTTGGGGGAAGAAGACCGCCAGCTAGTCAACCTTGTTGTTGCCGGATCTGGTGTACTACCGTCCTCCCTTAGCGTCCCCAAAACTGAATTTCAGGCTGTTCCAGGAGATTTGATTGAGATCCCTTTACAGCTGTTTAATCCTAATCGTAACACCGCACATACGCGGGTTACCCTCAAAGGTTTGCCCAAAGCATGGCTTACCGACGGTCACGAGCGGCGTTTACAAGTAGCCCCCCAGGGAAGTGCCCATGGGGTATTTATCTGCCAGCTACCATCGACTAGTGAGGCAAAACCCTATCCATTTAGCATTGAAGTAAACCAGGCCGAGGCACCGATTGTCAGACAAAAAGGTATCCTCACAGTGTTGCCAACGGGCTGGGTTGAATTTGTTTATGAACTTGAGCAATCTGAAGATTCGGAACCACCATTAGAGAAAAGAGTAAATGCTGCGTCGAATCGCTATGCCCTGGTCCTCAATAACAAAAGTAATGTCCATCAATCTGTTGCCATCACCCTAAATCGGGTTGATATTCCCTGGCACCAGAAAATTTGGGCGATGTTACGTCGCCGCCCACCCATACCTGCCTCAACGACATCGCATTTACTTCAGCTCACCCCAGCACAGGTTGATCTCAAAGTGGACGATCTGGCCCAGATGAGTTTAACCCTTTCGCCAAAATCCCCCTGGTGGGGCTGGCAACGACGGCAACAGTTTCAGCTACGCCCCCAGCTACATCAAACAGAAATACGACCATCGACTCAGACCGTTGAACTGGTAGCTAACCCCAAAGTTCCCTTCTGGTTACAGTGTCTAGGTTTCCTTAGCCTGAGTATTATGGCCATTATGGCTGTCTATTGGCCCAATGGTCATCGCGGCTCTGTGAATAGTGTACAGTTCGACGGTCAGGCGAATGCCGTGATTAGTGGGGCAGACGATCATACCCTATATCGTTGGCAAGTCTCGCCGCGTCTGCAAGATGTAGCAAAGCTAACAGATACGAATAAGTCTGTGCGTGTCGTTCGTTATCGTCCCCGCAATAATGATTTGTTAGCAGCTGGTTTAGAAAATGGAGAAATTCAACTATGGGATTTTTTATCCCAGAAGTCTCCTAAAACTTTGGTATTTCATAAGGATGATCGAGTCTTTGACCTGCAATTTAGCTATGATTCCCAAAGTCTTTTTAGTGCCCACGGTAGCGGGCTGGTACTACGCTGGGCCATGGATGATTTATCTCACCTGGGTCAGGGCACTGTTCCAGAACAGGAGCAACACTTTGACTTTGCTATTCAAGCGATAGCGTCGATTGATTACACTAACCAGCAACATGATCAACAGTCCCACTGGCTGGCTGTGGGCGGACGCTTTAACCACCTGGTTTTATGGAATCTAGAAACGGATCAGCAACACTTCCTAAAGTACCCTGCTGGGGAACCCAATCACTATATCTCTAGCGTAGATACAGCAGATGCAACGTCAACTCGCTTAGCGGTTGCAGATAATCAGGGGCGCATTACCCTATGGAATTTGGATAAATGTCTCCATAGTGTTACCGCTTGCAAAGTAAGCGACCAATGGATGGATGGCCATAAAGGTAAACCTGTAAATACCGTAGCCCTGAGTAAAAATGCCTGTTACCTGGCTAGCGGTGGCGACGATGGTCGCGTCATGCTCTGGTTTCTGAATACGGCAGGACAGGTGATGGAACAGAAGAAAATAGCCCACTTTAGTAAACCCGTTAACAGTGTTGACATTTTGCAACAAGATAAAACCCTGCTAGTGGTCAGCGGCAGTGATAACCATCGTGTCAAGCTGCATCGCACTAAGGCCAACAATAAAATCTGCCCATAAGGATACGTCGTAATGACTCATTTTTCCCTACCCATGCGATCGCTACCCGAGGTAGCTATGGAACCGTCTGAGATTGCCCTATCTCAGCCCATTGGGATTATCCTCTCCTCTTCTGGAGAAGACTCTGTGCTACCGGGCGAGCGTTTAGAAATTGGGGTGACCATTAACAACAAGGGAAACCAGAGTGCCATTATTGATGTCTACCTAGACGAATTACCAACGGCCATTCATAACTGGTGCTCTACGACACAAACCCGTCTGGCGTTGGATCCTGGTCAAGGGGAAGAAGTCACCTTTGGGTTTGATGTGCCAGCGTCAGCTTTATCGGGAGCCTATCGCTATCGATTGATCGTAGACGCCCCTAACCATTATCCTGATAGTCCGCCCCAGCGATACGAACAAGTCTTGCAGGTGTTGCCACCGACCCATACAACCGTCAGAGTAAATGATCCGACGTTTGCCGTAGAGCCAGTTACCACCACCAATAAGCCAGTTAAAACACTGCCAGGCAATCCGCTTCAGTTTCAAATATATGTTTATAACAGAGCGGACCGAGTGGATCGGTTTCGGCTACAGTGCACTGATTTAGCTGAAGATTGGGTAACCATTAATTATCCCCAGGGATTCCAAGCGCCAGGTTTGGCCATAACAGAACCCTATCTGGATTTGAACCCAGGTATGGAGGGCGTTATTTTATTGACCATTACGCCACCATCCAATGCCCTGGCAGCAACCATGCTGGCTACGCTACAGCTTAAATCTGAGAATAATCCACAACTCAAGCTGCTAGATGTTCTATACATCACCATTGATCCGGTTTATCAGCTGGATACTCGCTTTCGCACCCTGGTGAGTCGGGTACAGCGACAGCCAGGTTTATATAGTATTCAAGCCAGTAATCAGGGAAATACCCCCAGAACCCTGGAGTTCAAAATTTTAGGGCTGGAAGACGCTGATCTTTGTGACTATCAGATTCGGCCTCCATCACTGACCCTAGCTCCGCAACAAACCTTACTCAGCCAGATTTCTGTTCAACCTAAAAATCCCTGGCAGCGACCACTGTTTGGGGGTGGGCGAGTAATCAACTTTGAAGTTACAACAACTGACCCAGAGAAAAAGCCACTCCTCGACATGCCCATGCAGGGGCTTTTAATGTGGGAAGCGCGCCCCTGGTGGCAAATTTTGCCAGTTATTTTATTGTTGCTAGGCTCATTTATCGGGCTAATATGGTTAGCCTGGTATTTTTTTATTCGCCCCCCTGCACCCACCAACATTTTACGATTTTCAACCGAGGATACAGCCTACAGTGCCGCCCAAGGAGACACAGTACATCTTGGGTTTGACATTGCCAACCCAAGGCGGATACAGCATCTAGAAATCGTTGGCCTATCGGCTGAAGGTAAGCTGTTGAGTGGTCCTTTAAAGTTTGACTTTACCCAGGGGTTGCCTGCCACTTTAGAGCCTCTATGTGTGCAGCGAAAAAAACAGCTGACTTGCCGTAATATTCGCACTGATGCCACACGAGCAGGCGAGTATACGTTTACCCTTTCATTGATTCCTAAGCCAGGTCGTAATGCTACACCAGCAACAGCAACAGCACTGCCTGTGACAATTACCCCTGCACCGCTACCGGCCATTCTAGAACTGGTCCCGACCTTCGCTTCTTATGCTGAAGCACCGCCACAGCCAAAGACAAAATCTAAGGAGACCCAGACAAACGCTGCGAAGAAGGCCCAGGCTACGGATGGGAAAAGAGCACAAATGACAGATCTTCCCATAGCGTTTGTTCCATCTCTGCCAGAAAAAGATCCCCATGTTGCCAGAGTCAACTGGAAGGTAGATCATCCAGAACAATTAGAGACGCTACACCTGGTTGGACGAGATGCAGAAGGAGCTGTCGCTACACCAGTGTTTTCATTCGATTTTCAGGCTGGGATACCCAAAGAACTCACTGATTTCTGCCTATTAGACACCCAGTTAATTTGTCGTAATGTCCCCACAAGTCTGCGTCAGGCGGGTATATACACGTTCGATTTAATCGCCATTCCTAAAGGAGAGTTGCCTGAAAAACCTATTTCATTGACCAGTGAACCCACACACATTCAGCCGCGCCCCCCCCGTTTGTTGACGTTCACGCTCAATGGAGAACCGGCTCAGCCTAACTATTTGGTCCCTGTTGATGAGGGACAGCCTTTAGTAAATTTGGAACTAGCTTGGGCCGTAGAAGATAATCCGGGTACTCAAGTGATGCTGATGCCAGCCCCTGGCAATGTCCCCGTAGAAGGTGTTTTGCCTTTACCCCTTAGTCCAGAACCGGGTGAAACGCTCGTCTCTTTGCAGGTGATTAATGGGGCTGGAGAACAGCTCACCCGCTCGATTACGATTACCACCTATGATCCGACACCAGAGAGTCCCACAATTGTTGTGAATACAGGGGATGCAGCAGCTGGTGATGGTGATGGAGCCAATGCTGCTGGCAGTGCTGATGCTGCCGGGAATAATGGAGGCGCAATTAGGGTGCCAGTGCCTAGCAGACCAGGTACAGTATCCCCGCAGGAGCTACCCCCACAGTTTGAATAAACTGGCTGTAATCCCCGTTGGATTTGGCGCGATACTTCCCTTGCTGGGATCAGAGAAGCACTGGAAAACTCTATCTACTCACAGCAGGGTATCCTGGCCCACGAAGTTGAAAAAGGTCGAACCGTAACACCTAAAGAATCCATTTGATCGTTTCTATGCAGAAAATACATGCTTGCGGCGACCGATTAGCTGGTAGAGCCACCAGCTAAAGAGGAACGCAACGGCTGCGATCGCAACCGACTGCCCAATCCGCAACCATTCTCTATCACCTGAAATGCTTGTACCATAGTCATTTTGCCTATTTTCAGGGAATTAAGAGGGATTGAAATACGCCTGAACTATGCTTAATAGCGTTCAATTTCTAGATTTTTTAAGCCATTTTTAAGCCAAAAACCCACCCTGCACGCATATCTGCAAGAAAGAACAGGTAGACGGTATTTTTATATATCTATCTAGGTCAACCTGACTTTTCCTGCTAAGTCCTAGAATTGCCTAATAGCAAGGGTTCTGAAACCACACTAAATTCTTAATAAGCTGACCTTATTGAGAATTGAGCCGCGAGGCTAAAGGGCTTCCAGGGCGTTAAAATTGAGCAGATTTTTCTCTGAAAAAGATAATGGGAAAAGTCAGCAAAGGTGACACCAATACAGCTCGTGGGGGTGCAACCGGTACCCACAAGATGCGGGATGAAGGGGAGGTGCATATCAAGCTACTGGCTAAAGGTAAGGCACGAATCACGTTCCCGGATGAAGCGCCCTTTATCCTGCACTATCCCAACTTGGAAGCCTACACCCAGGTAACTGACAGCTATTTAAGCGAGCATGATGCACTCATTGATGAGCTAGCTGAGGATGATTTTGAAAGTCAAATCATTAAGGAATCCCCTTCAATAAAGCTCCCTACGAAATGGGAAGTGGCTAAATCCAAAATGCAGGCTGTGGATAGCCCTTTACTACCTCTAATGGAGTGGTTTGAAAGCAGAAATGAAAACTCATTCTCCATGCAGTTCATCAAAGAAAATGGGAAGTTGCGAAACACCATTGGAAAGCATGAGTATTTCCAGGGAAGTAGCGCTAGAGAAAAAGTAGAATCTGCTGTGCTTTTATTGGTCAGGGATGGACTACTTCATTATGATGGCGAGGCTGTTTTTAATAACAATAAATAGCCTCTTGGCGATTGGGTGGGCGTTGGGTGATTTTTACTCTGAGCGCACTGGGTGATACAAAAAATCAAGCCGCCCAGACCGCCCACCCAGAAATCGCCCAGCATTTTTAAGTTGCATTTACATGATTTTGAAGAGATAGAAAAATACTTAACTTGAAGGTATTCCCATGACGTCAAATATGGTTCCTAAAGCAGTCATCACACACGATCTCAGAATTGTTAATATCACGGGGCTAAAAAAGTTAAATAGACTAGTCTATAGCCTATTTTTACTCAATAAATCACTGCATCTACGTCCCAATAAAATCACTGACTTGTCACAAAACAATGAATCAAAATCCCGAAAATCATCAAGCGCTAAAAGACCAAATCAGTAATCTGATCGAGTCGTATGATCCGTCCGGTTCTGCACTTCTTGAAATTGCGGTTGATGTCGCTGATAGGTACTCAGCACTCGCGCAGGTATCAGAACTGTTAGCAGCGTCCCATAGTCAAATGCGAGCGCTCGAACATCGCCACGCGCTCTTTGAGAAGCACGGCATTCCAATTCAATAAAAACCATTGCATCTACTTTCATTCCTGGAAATCAAGCTATGTCACTGAATCAACATGAAAACCACGAACCAAAAACCAGGCTTCACCCGCCATAGGGGAAGCAGTCAGTAACCACATCAATACGCGCTTTGAGCGGTAGCTGTAGATTCGGTTACCGCTCGCTTTTTGAAGAAGGGTACTGAAATGCTTGCAGCTAAAGGATTTGAGGGTGCGGGGGATTCTGCGAATAAATTGACTGGAATGCTTGCAGCTAAAGGATTTAAGGGTGCGGAGATTGTGCGTTTCTTGCTGTTAGAGGTATCAGCATTCTGATCGAGGTCGCGGCAGAGGATGAAGGCGTCATTGATAAAATTATTCGGCTTAAGAAAATGCTGGATGGTGATGCCCAACACGAAAAGGAGCTTAAGCAATCTGGCACTGTGAATGATGATTGCTCTTGAGTATAGAGACGAATTACTCAAGGAAAACGGAATTTCAATCGAGTAACCCGCAACTTAGTCTCACTTGCTTCCGAAAAATCACTGCATCTACTTGATTCCTAGAAATGAAATCATGTTGCTGAATCAAAATGAAAAACACAAAAGCAAAACTACGCCATGGCAGACATCGGGGTACTGGTCGGTAGAAGCCTAAGCCATGGATAAATGTAAGCGGTAGCTATGGACATTTCAGGCTACCGCTCTCCTAACATCACTTAACAATAGATATACATATTGAATTTACGGCTACCGTTGCATCCGGTTCTACGACTATGGATGCCTGGTGGGTAGTTGAATAGTTATAATTTGTGGCTATCTGTAACTGGCTGTGGCAAATTGCAGCAGTATCTAACAAGGAGTTACTAAACCCTCGGGGCACGACAGACTACCCGGAAACCGAGACTGAGGTTATCGTGCTCGGAGAAGTAGTCGAGGCGACCGACCGACCGACAGCCTCTAGGAACGCAGTTCCAAGAACCACCGCGTATCACTCGATGGTTTGAATTACCTCCTTCAGTCCACGCACTACCATCCGTGGGCGCTCCATCGGAAATCTTATGCCAAGAATCTTGACACCACTCCCAGACGTTCCCATGCATATCATAAAGACCAAAGGCATTAGCAGGATACGTTCCTACAGGTGTCGTTTCACCTATGTTTCGGTCATAATTAGCCTGTTCCCCGGACAGGGTATCGCCAAAATAATATCGAGTCATCGTCCCTGCTCGACATGCATACTCCCACTCTGCTTCGCTAGGTAACTGAATATTCTCTCTAGTCTTCTGTGAGATTCTTTCACAAAACGATACCGCCTTGTACCATGAGACAGTTTCAACAGGGAGGTTATCTCCTTTGCCATAGCTCGGGTTATCGCCCTCAACAGCCTGATATTGCGCCTGAGTAACTGGGTATTTCCCCATCCAAAACGCAGGTACGGTTACCTCATGCTGTGGCTGCTCCCAGTCCTCGCCATCGTTCTCATTAGCAGGTGCTCCCATTTGAAACGTACCTCCAGGGATATACTCCAGTTCTAAGGTGACACCGTTACCGAGGTCGATCGCTTTTGGCTGAAGCGTTATCTCTTCCCCCTCAGCAGAAACCGTAGCTTTAACTGCATCAGGAAAGGCATAGTCTATAGCGGCTACTAACTGCTCAAATCCATCAGGTTCAAAGAAGTCTACCCAGTGAATATCTTGAAGATTTACTCCGTATTCCTCTTGACGAAGCTCTGGTATTTCACAATCATCTAACCGTAGCGGTATTAAGTAGACATCACCAGGTGGCAACTCGCTATATTTATTCAGCGCCATCTTGAACTCTTTTTGCACATAGCTACGCTTGCTCACTGATGTTTGGGATAAGCAAGCAATGAAAACATCGCAGTTCTTGATTGCCTTAGGTATTTCTAAACGCCAGTTCTGACCACCTCGCAAATCCATCTTATCCAGCCAAGGCTGGTAACCCTTTTGTTTCAGGCGATTGTATAACTCAAACACCTGCGCTTTATCTTCTTTCGCGTGGGCTAGAAATATGCGTATCATTGGGTATGATGGACAGCACAAAACATCACACAGAAAGCGACTCAGAACTTGCCGGTTGGGAGTCGTTTTCTATGTCTATACCTATTAAAGTCGCTTTATCTATTACAGACCAGGAAGAATACTGGATCATGCGTCAAAGGGATGACTGCCTCATCAAGATCCACAGTGTCAGGTAACGAAAGCGCTAGAACACCCTATGCAACTTCACTGTGAAACCTGGAACGTTTCCTTAGTCTGTGAAGTGGAATAGTGTACTTAGCCTGGTAAAGTAGAGAGCTATTTTTAGACGCAATAGCGAAAAGCAGCTATAGCGTTCCTATTTGATTGGTGAGAATGTTCCATACATATGCATTTTGGGAAAGTCAAAGAGTTCCAGGGCACAAAACTGCTCAAATAGAGCTTTGAGGCCAGTGAATGACGGCTTCAATCCAGCCATCTGTCTGACCCAGGTCTTGGCTTGTAACCAAACATCCTCAATCGGATTTTGAGTTGGGTCGTTGGGCGCAAAGCGAATGCAGTGGATACGCCACTGGGATTCTGGCAGTCCTTCATTGAGCTCGTTTAAGCACGCTTGAATCTCCTGAGAACGATGATAACTGGCTCCATCCCATAGAATAATCAAGCGCTGGTTTGGAAACTGACGCTGCAAGAACTTGAGATAGGCCAATGTACAGGTCGTATTGCCGGCAGCGTGGGCCTCAACGAAAACGCGTTTACTTAGCAGGTCCAAGGCCCCATAGTACGTCTGCCGGTCGCGTTCATTGACAATCGGGACCTCAACGCGCTGATTTCGACGTCCCCAAACGTAGCCTTCGAGATCCCCACTCATCAGATGACATTCATCGACAAACAACACCCTCACTTGGCCACATTCAATCTCGGTGCGGTAGCGTGCCAATAGCCGTTGGATGTCGGCTTTTTTTTAGCCACTAGAGCGGGATCGGTTTTGGGGTTGACCTTGCTGGTTTTCTTCCAACTCAGACCAGCGGTCTCGAATAAGTCGTAGTAACTCTGTTTGGACTCATAGCTGACCCCATATTCACTGGCCAGGTGATACTCCAATTCATTCAGTGTCCAGATAGCTTTGGTCCCGAGCCACTCGATAACAGCGGCCTTTTGAGCAGCACTCAGATAGCTTTGACGACCTTTATGACGCGGTGCAAAGCTGCTGAGTCCCTCGGCCTCGTATCGCTGCTTCCAGTTTGCAATGAAGCCCATCGACACGTCGAGAATACTGATAATCGATTCGTAGGTATGCCCCTGATAGAGCAGTTTAACTGCTAGGGCTTTCTTCACCTGACGACCATCACGTTGCGTCTTGATGAAGGTTTTCAATTCTTCGATGGCTGCGGTTTGACTGGATACTGGTATCTCCGAACTCATAACGATACGGGGGGAACATGCTCTGATGAATACAATTTCTCAGATCATACCGATCTACCCTCAAGAATCAAGACGGATGACTATAAGCTACATATGTATCAATATAAAGTTATTTATAATACTGAGTTCCTATTATTCGACAGGCTATAAAAATCCCTATTTATACTGAGTTTTCTTGATGAGAACTAATTAATAATTTAGATGAGTAAGATGAGAGCTAATTATTAACTAAAAGCAGCAGCAACAGTTTCTTGGAAAGCCCCCACATTCCTCTAGGCTGTTTGCTAAGCTAGAGCCCAGTTAACGCTTTTGTCTTTTTCCAGTAAGCTTTAATTCGAATGCTGATAGGTTAGCCTATTAGCTATTTATGGCTGAATAACTGAGGCTATTTGCTAAGCTAGAGCCCGGTTAACGCTTTTAATTTCTTCTTCTAGTCAGCTTCAATGTTGGATGCTGATAGATTAGCCTGTCAGCTATCCATAGCTGAATGACTTAGAAGAAATTACACCTCATTCCATTCTTATCTATTTTTTTCTGTGTCCGTGAGGTAGCAATGTGTATGGTTGCCACTACAATATTTGAGTAGAATTACCCATGCTTTTAGTTTAGCTGTAAGCATGCTCCACTGAGAAAAAAATAAACTATATCTACGCTTAGAGCCACCCGTCATTGCTGACAGTTACTGTCTATTGTCCTTGCCTGAAAACTTTGAGTGGTTTCCATGACTGCTAAACGCTTTAACCCCAATGCTTTACCCCAAGCAGCCTCAAAGCCTTCGATTACAATCGTTGTCTCACCGCGCGAATGCTTTGGTAGTACACAGCAGACTCTGGAAAGTATCTACAGGCATACTAAAATGCCATTTGAACTTGTATATGTGGATACTGGTTCACCCAAACAGATTAAAAATTACCTATCCCAAGCAGCAGTTAAATATAATTTCACGTTATTACGTTCTGAGCATTTTCTTACACCAAATCAAGCCCGGAATCTGGGCCTAAGTCAAGTTACGACAGATTATATAGTTTTTATTACTAATGATATTCATGTCTCAAATGGTTGGTTAGAAAGGCTTTGGCAATGTTCCCAAGAGACGGATGCAGCCGTTGTTTGTCCCCTTACCTGTGTGGGTATACCTTTACATGAGCGCATTCATCTAGCTGGTGGTGAGGCCAGGGTCTTCATGGATGTTCAGGATGGACAGCCCCGTCGTTGTCTTTATGAACAACCCTTTCTTGTGGGTTGTTCAGCAACAGCTATGAAATCTCAATTGTCTAGACGAGCCTGTGAATTTGCAGAGTTAAACTGTCTGTTGATTAAACGAGAGATTTTTGCTCAGATTGGCTATTTGGACCCAAGGTTGGTGGGGGCTCAGGCAGATATGGATTTTTGTCTCAATGTGAATCGCGTTGGTGGGCTCATGTTCTGTGAACCTGCCTCAGTTGTGACCCATGTTTCACAGAAACCCAATAATTGGGCTGATTGGTCTTGTTTTATGTTGCGTTGGAGTGATGCGTGGGGGCTGGAAAGTCTGATGCGTTTTCAACAGAAATGGGATTTAGATGTGGAACGCTATTTTCAGACGCGCTACAGTCATCTAGGACAGCATCGTCAGGAGACTGTTGTTTATCCTTTACTTCGTCAGTTAACCATAGGCAATATCTCTCCATGGTTGGAGCAGCTGACCATTGATGTTGAAAGGTGGTTCAATCAAACACTTGCAGATCGGTATGCTCAGTCTAGTGAAGAGGCTGTTGGTAAGGTGGTTCACGCTGCTGTGGGATCGACTCAAACGATGGAGTCTCGCACACGGGCTTTAGTCAGTATTTCTTTGTAATAGCAGCCTTGTTATTTGAAGATCACTTAAGGTTTCACCAATTACTAACTCCATAATATCGTTGGACTTTGCATCCAAAATCGATGGATGGGCTTAGGGGAGGGGGATAGGTGTTGGATGGGGTGTTGGGTTTCATGTTTCAACCCAACCTGCGGGCTATCGTATATGCATATCTCGAAAAGATGTTCGACATCCTGCCTTATCAAGGGGAGATCTAGCTCAGACACTCTTGTATTCAAAGTTTTATTCTTGTTGTCCTTTTAGCTCGTTGTAACCTTAACCAATGTTTTCCTAGGTCGATGAATTAACAAATGAGCTGACGGGATAAAATACAACGCCAACAGTGTTGCCCCCCCTAGACCCCCAGCGATCGCAATCGCCAACGGTGGCCAAAACCCAGTCGAATCGAGCAATAGCGGCGTAAACCCAATAATCGTTGTAACCGTCGTCGCCACTACGTGCCGCGTTGCCCTCATCACCACCTGTCGCGTTGCGCCTGCATCTCCCTTTCGTGCCAGGGGATCATTTCGCAATGCTGCCAACACCACAATCGAGTCATTAATCGCTAGACCAATTAGACCCAGCGTACCAAGAATGGCAGTAAAGCCGAATAGTGAGTTAAACAACCACAAGGCCATTGCTGCTAAACCCACTGCCGCCACTGCAACAACTGCCAGCAACCCGGCCAATGCAAAGGAATTAAAGGACAATACCAGTGTCGCTGTCATCAATACCACCAAAACTCCCACCGTTGACAACAGATTACCAACGGCAGATCCTCTGGCATCAGCCTCCCCTCCATAGCTGAGACGATACCCCGTTGGTAGCTCAAAGCCCTGCTCTGTCAATGCTTGTTGAAACTCAGTCAAAACAGTGCTGGGCAAAGACCCCGCCGTAATAAATGCCTGTACCGTATTCACCCGCTGTCCATCCCGTCGAGCGATAGTGCTCAGTTCTGGACGTAGGTTAACTGATGCCACGGCAGAAAAGGGAACTGTTGTCCCAGTAGCACTGAGTAAATCAACAGAGGTAATGCTTGCTAAGTCACCGCGCTCCTGCTCCGGTAGCTGTACACGCACAGGAATATCTTCTGTGTCTTCTAGAATAGAACCGCCGAGCTGACCATCTAGAAGAGTACTGAGTTGGGATGCGATCGCACCATTATCCAATCCCACTCGTTTAGCTGCTGCCTCATCCACCTCCAATGCTAGCTTTGGCGATAGCTCCGTCAACGTGGCCCGAGTATGGGTAACCTCATTCAGCTGAGACAATATTAGCCGCAGCTGATTTCCCAGTGTCCTCAACTGCTCCAAATCAGGTCCATAGAGACTGACCTCAAGCGGCGCATCAAAAGGTGGTCCCTGCTCCAGCTGTTTCACCAGGATCTGAGCATCGGGAAATGTCCTATCTAGTTCAGTTTGCAGTGTTCTAATTGTCTCTCGCAGATTATCGGTGGACTCCAACTGCACAATTCCCTGGGCATACTCAGATGCATTCCGACGACTGCCCATTACGTTATAGAAAAAAGACGGGGCGTTTTGGCCTAGAAACCAATGGATATCGCTGACTGCTGAATGTTGTTGGATCAGGTTGCGGATAGCCAGGGTTTGAGCGCGGGTGGTTGCGATCGCGCTAGATGCCGGACGTTCCACTTCAATTTGAAACTGGTCACGATTTGTTGGTGGAAAAAACTGTTGCGGTAAACTGGCAAACTGCACAAATCCCACCATAGGCAGCACCATGGCTATCAATACACCTAAAATAGGTCGACGAAAGACAGCTCGTAAACTTCCCTCATAGATACGTGAGAGAGTTTGATTAGAGAAGCCACCAATACTCCAATGTTGAGAGTGAGAACGTAACGGTCGCCAACGATAGACTAAGCCGGCTAAGGCTGCAATTACAGTTAGTGAAAGAGTTAACGAACTCAGTAGCGCTAAAATTACAGTGCTGCCAATCGTGCCAATAAACTCTCCTGTACCACCAGGAGAGGTGGCAATGGGAACAAATGCCAGCACTGTAGTCAGTGTGGATGCCAGCAACGGAACTGTCAGGTGCTTCACTGTTTCACCCACCGCGATCGCAGGATGGCTGCCACTTTGCAAGTGTACCCGCACCTCATCCACCACCACAATGGCATTGTCAATCAGCAAGCCCAGGGCAATAATTAACCCTGTAACAGACATCTGGTGTAGCGGAATGCCCAGCACGTTCATACTGCCAAATACCATCAGTGTAGAGAGCGGTAGCGCCATGCCAACAATCAAAGCTGAGCGCCATCCCAGCACCACCAGGGAGATGCCAATCACTAAAAGAGAACTAACAATCAGGTTGCCAATTACCCCATTCAATCGCTGTTGCACATACCGACTTTGATCCAGCACAATGTTGATGCCAAGACCATCTGACAGATCAGCTTCAAACATTTTGAGAACTTTTCTGGCCTGCTGTGCCCATTGGTCTACACGGTAGTCAGACTCAACAGTGGCTGCCACTACAACGGCGGGTTGACCACCGATCAATGCCAGGTCAGAGACTGGAGTTTGTACTCCTTTGGTTACCTGAGCAATATCTCCTAGCTGAGCAATCTGCCCCTCTGCCCCTACCTGAATTGGAATTTCTCGAATCTGATCCAGCGAATCCAGAGAACTGTCCACCTCAAACAAGAGTTCAGTAGCATCACTTCGCAGCTCTCCAGTAGAAATCTTCGCATCGCTAGCCCTAATCTGTTGTGATAAACTCTGGGCACTAATGCCTAACTTCAGCAAATCAGCCTGACTAATTTCCACCTGAATCTCTTCATCCGGCTCACCAAACAGCTCTACACTGTCCGTCCCAGGCAAGTTTCTTAATTCAGCTTCCAAGCCCTCTGCCACCCGACGCAGAATCGAATAGTTAACTGGCTCATTCAGCTCCCACGTTAGCCCCACAATCATGGCGCTTGCCTGTACCTCTTGATCCTCATACTCAGGCCGACTTGCCTCAGCAGGTAGCTCAGGAATCACATCGTCAATCTGACTCCGCACCCGTGCCCATACTGGCTCCACAGCAGACACCGTATCCTTCAGCTCCACTGTAACTACCGATATGCCAGGACCAGAAGACGAACTAATCTCCTCAACCTCTTCAATATCAGACAGCTCTTCCTCAATTTTGTCAGTTACTAAAGACTCTACTCGTTCTGCACTAGCCCCTGGGAAAAAGGTAGTCACCGTCGATGACCGCTGAACAATTTCAGGATCTTCCAACCGGGGTAATGATAAGAATGCAGACAGACCC
Organism: Adonisia turfae CCMR0081; assembly: GCF_011009555.1. Taxonomy (GTDB): domain Bacteria; phylum Cyanobacteriota; class Cyanobacteriia; order Phormidesmidales; family Phormidesmidaceae; genus Leptothoe; species Leptothoe turfae. The sequence goes on from NZ_QXHD01000004.1 coordinate 6,073,065, forward strand.
CAGACAATAACTAATGTTAGCGTCAAAAATAGTAACTGCCGATTTCGAAAAAATAGATTAAACATAATTAGGTCAAGAGAAAAAGCAGTTCTTAGTCAAGACTTTGTATAGGAAAATAGCTTGGTTAGCGGTGGGGGAGTGGAGGCCCCCACGAAAGGAAGGGTTTCAGGGAGGAAAGCCCTGAGCAACCCCCACCGCTATTGACCAATTTTCACGCTCCTAATTCTTCACCAACTGCCCTGGCACCAGCCGATGCGTACCACTGGTAATAATCTCTTCCCCTGGCTGTAGAAGCCCCCGCACAAAAGCCCGATCACTTTCCGTATACAGCACCTCCACCTCTCGACGACTCACCTCATAAAGATTCTCACCAATGTCACTTTCCGCCTCATCCAATACATAGGCCGACCACAATCCTCGCTCTCCAGCAACAAGAGCACTGGTTGGTAACCAGTAGCCAATTTCATTCTGTTGATCTTGCAACTCCAGTCGTGCAGTTGCACCAATTGTTGGCTGTGCTGCCGGTGGCAAAGCCATTACCACAGTGACCGTCTGGCTAGCATCATCAAGCTCTGGCAACAGTGCAGTAACTCTACCCTCAAACGATGCACCATCAACTTCAACTGTCTGAACGTCGCCGCTATTAATACGACTTGCCATCTGGCGAGGTACTCCAATACGAGCCTCCAAAGCATTGCCTTCCACCAGACGCATAATGGTTTGACCTGGGCTGACAACGACACCTTCATCCATAAGCCTCAGAGAGACACGACCATCAAAAGGAGCGTAGATAACGCTTTTAGCAATGGAGACATCTAAATTTTTCAAACTGGCCTCAATTTGGTCTACCTGGGCATCCTGAGCGCTGACTTGTTCCACCCGAGTACCTGTGTTTAGCTCATCTAACTGACTTTTGGCCTGATTAAGACGACTTTCTAAGGCATCGGCACCAAATGTGGCCTCATCTCGTTCTTCTAAAGAAATTGCACCTTGAATATAGAGATTTTCACGGCGCACCTGCTGTAACCGCGCCAGGTCAAGCTGAGCTTGCAAGTCTTGAACAGCAGCAGCGGCAGCGGCAATATCTTCCTGACGGGGACCGCGTTCTAATTCTTCAAATCGAGCCTGAGCCTGACGACGTTGGGCCTCAATCTGCTGACGTTGAGCTTGCAGGCTGCGGGTATCTAACCGAGCTAGAGGTGCTCCGGCAGCGACGGTATCCCCTTCATCTACAAGCACTTCCACCAGGGTACCTGCTTGCTCAAAACCCAGATCACTACTGCGTCGAGCAACGATTTCACCGGTGTAGGTGCGCTCTACTTGATATTCATTAACACGTTCTAAGGCTTGGGTTTGAACGGGGAGCGGTTGAATCGCATCCTCAGCCACAGCTGAGCCAGACCGAAAACGCCCCAGCCAGATGGCAGGAGCTACTAATACCGGCAGCAACCATAACCAGTGCCAGCTAGGGCGCTTTGCACTGGTATCAGACGTTGATGAAACCATAGCTCAATATCCAAACAGTTGATATTCACTTAGTTGATATTCGCGTAGTTGATAATCAAATAATTGATATCCAACTTGTTGCTTATGATTCCATAGCGTATACTCAACATGTTGGATATGTCAACGGATTCTCCATTAAATCTGTCTGTTAAGTCTGTCTGTTAAGTCTTTAAATTCTATGGCCCTAGCCCACACCATCCTTGCGTTATTAGCCCAGCGACCCGATAGCGGATACGACATTAGTAAACGCTTTGACGAAGGGCTTAGCTGCTTTTGGAAAGCCTCCCAGCAGCAGGTATATCGAGAGCTATCTAAAATGGAGTCCCAAGGCTGGGTGAATTTTGAAAAGGTGCCCCAGGAAGGTAAGCCGGACAAAAAGATTTACAGCATTACAGATTCGGGATGGAGTGAACTCACTCGCTGGTATGCAGAACCTACTGAACGCACCCAAATCCGAGAAGATTTGCTGGTGAAGGCGATGATTGGCTATAAAATGCCCCGGGAGATGTTGTTGAAAGAATTACACCATCGCCAGGCACTACATCAGGCACAGTTAGATGAGTATCGTGTCATTGAGGAGATGTGTTTGGGGCATCCTGAACCCCCTGTGGAGCTGCAGTTTAAATACCTCACCCTGAAACGAGGGATTGCTTACGAAACAAGCTGGCTGCAGTGGTGTGCTGATGTGCTTTTATTTTTGGAGCAGTACGATGCGCAGCAAAGGACTGTGTCTTAGGGTGGGGTGCGATCGCATACTAGTTTCGACGGTTGCCATGGCCTTAGTGCAAAATTATTGATTTGACTTCAGGCGTACAAGACTGATTATTATTCAATTGCAATTATCGTTATGCTTCTTTACGTATCCTAAAAGAAGTCTAAAAACCCTAACGATTTCTCAAGAATCTTCAGATATCAGTCGTTTCTAGTGGGTGAGCACCCTACTTAGAGCTCCCTTTTCTGAGGAAAATGCAACATAATTAAACAAATTGAGTAAATATACTTATCAGTTTTGCTAGTGGGGGACGGCCTGTCACTAATATGTCCTTGACTAAAGGGCTCTATGTCGGCCTGCTTGTCCATTTATAAAAGTCAATTAAAAATGCAGACACTTGCCAATAACAATCAGGTCATCCCCGTAGCCACCAACGGTAGTATCCGTTTAGAAAGTGGTGATGCCAGCGGCATTAAGATGTTTTCTACGATGGATAAAGCAGACTGCTTGCAAGCAGTTTATCGTCGTCTCTTCAAAGACAATCGCAACATTGATTTTCACCACAATGAGTCTCTGGATTCAGCTTATCTCAATGGTGAAATTACCACGCAGGAGTTGGTTCGCGAGCTAATTTGCTCTGATATGTTCGTGAACTACATTCTGGCCAACAACAGCAACTATCGCTTTGTTCAGCTTTGCTTTGAGCGGGTTCTAGGTCGCCCTGCCATTCAGTCAGAAGTATTCAAGTGGAGTTCATTGCTGGCTTCAGAGGGCATTCGCACATTTGCCGAGCAGCTGACCGGTTCTGAAGAGTACATAAATGCATTTGGTCCTTACCAGGTGCCTAGCCGTCGTTCCATCAAGCTATCGTCCAGTGATCAGGATTTACCTGCTCTACCTAAGGAACTCAGCATCAAGCGTTATCAAGGTGAAGGTAACGTTAATCAGTTTAACTACATTGGTGCTATTAACCCACTATGGGACGGCAACATGCCGCCAGCTATTATCCGTAAGATTGGTGCTGTGATTACCGTTGCTGGCGTTATTGAAGTCACTCGCATATTGTTTACAGCGGCTGTGGGTGCCATTACTGCTGGCCACATGTAATGGTTGTTTCAATCATTTAATTACTGCCTAATTCTTTGGATTTCTGTAGGGGCAGCCCTTGTGGCTGCCCCTACAACGTCTATCTTCAAAATTCAAGGTCTTCCTTGCATAAGGTCAGCACAAATAAACCCCATAGCGGCATAGGCTTGCCTCCATGGGGTTTTGTTTACGAGGAGATTCAGACAATTATCCCAGGGTGGAAGGCACTACCCCTACGAGATTATCCAGTTTGAATGTGAATCAGGGAGACTTGATCGAATTTGATATTATTTCCCTTCTGGTAATCGCTGGGAGCTACTAGCCAGATTGTTCACGGCACTGGCAATATCCAGGCCAGTCGTCTGTTTTAACTGCTCGATAATGGCAATTGCCTGTTTTGCGGTGCCCCCTGTCTGACTGTCAATCATGGTGACATTCTGAATGTCAACATCGGGTACCGTAGCACTCAGGGTCTTCAACAACATTTCTAGCTTTTGTAGTAAGAAAATGTCGCGGGCATTTGCTCCAGCAGCGCGCCAGGACTCGGCTAACTGTTTAGTACCTTCGGCCTGGGCTTTACCATCTTCAACAATCTGAGCTGCATCCCCTTTGGCTTCTGCCAACGCTCGTTTGCAATTGGCCTCAGCTGGGGCAATCACATCTGCTTTGAGCTGTTCAGTCACTTGCTTAATGCGCTCTTGCTGTACTGGAATCTCGGACTGAATACGGACGAGTTCAGAGGCAATTTCAGCTTCTACCTCGGCCACAACAGCCCCTCGCTTAGTAAGGGCATCCTGGATTCGACGCTCGGCTTCCGCTTCAGCAATGCCAGTGTCACGCTCAATCCGGCGCACAGAGGTAATCTTTTCGTTCTCAGCTGTTTGAATAGCTGATGCTGCCTGGGCTTTGGCCTCGGCGATGCGGGCATCACGCTGGAGCTGGGCCTGCTGTTTACGACCGATGGAGTCAAGGTAGCGCACGTTATCAGAAATGTTCTGAATCTGCAGGGTATCGAGCACTAATCCTAGCTTTTCGAGATCTTCTTCTGCTTCATCTAAGAGACTTTTGGCAAAGGCAATTTTGTCTTCGTTTACCTGTTCTGGTGTAAGGCTAGCGAGAACGCCCCGTAAGTTACCTTCTAGGGTCTCTTTGGCAATTTTTTCAATCTCTTTTCGACTCTTGCCCAACAATCTCTCAATGGCATTATGAATGGCGGGTTCTTCACCAGCGACCTTGATGTTAGCAACGCCATCTACCTGCAGCGGAATACCGCCTTTAGAGTAGGCATTAGTTACCTTGAGCTCGATAATCATGTTGGTGAGGTCCATGCGCAGCGCCTTTTCTACCAAGGGCTTACGAATGCTGCTACCACCTTTGACCAGACGATAGCCTACCGTTTTTTGCCCCAATCGCTGCTGAGCGCCCGCAAAGATCAGTACCTCATTCGGCTGACAAATGTAGTAGAGGTTGCGGATGATTAGGGAGATTACTCCAGAACCACCACCGAAAATAACGAGTAAAAGAATTAAACCTTCCATTAGCGATTGCCCTCCATGTTGGGCTCTACAGTTGTTGTATGGGTTGTGACAGCGGGTTCTAACTGGCGCTGAAAATCTAAGCTTTGGTTCAGGGTGCCCGTAACATCGATACCCAGGGTGTCGTCTACCTGTTTAAGGAACTGACGGACAACGTCGGGATAGACATTGACCAGGTTGGCAATAGACTTACCGTCGCCATTGTCAATAACGTTGACATTCTTAAGATGGATGCGGTCAGGAATTTTAGCGGCTTCCTTCAGTACCATGTCAATTTGTTGAATCAAAAAGACCTGGGTGGCATCGGTTCCGGTTTCGGCCCAGACCTCAGCCAGCATGTTGTTGACGAGAGCAGCGGCCTTAGCATTCTCTTCGAGAGCAGCGGCTTGACCCTTGGCGTGCAGTTCCTGAGCTTGTTTTGCAGCTTGGGCAGGCAGTACTTCATCGGCTTGTAGACGCAGTCGCTCTAGCTCGGCTCGTACTGTCTGGAGCTGTTGCTCGGCACGGGCGCGGGCTTCTTTGGCGGCAGCGATGGTGCGTTCCTCTTCAGATTTGGCTCGTTCCTCTAGCTCAGCTTTGATTTTGCGAAGTTCGTTTTGCTGTTGCTGTACAACTGTCAGAGCCTGGGTTTTTGCTACTTCCGCTTGCTTTTGGCAATCGGCTTCGATACGGTCGGCTTCACCCACAGCTTCAGACTCGGCAATCTCAGCATCGCGAATGATATTGGCAATTTGGCGGCGACCAATGGAGCTGAGATAGTCCATATCATCGGTGACACTTTGAATTTTGAGCGTATCTAAATGCAGTCCCAACTTACTGAGATCTTTAGCAACGTCAGCTGCAATGCGCTCGGCAAAGTTCATGCGATCTTCGTTGACCTGCTCAGGGGTAAGTAGGGCGACAACACCGCGTAGGTTACCTTCAAGGGTTTCGCGGACCACCCGACGAATTTCGGAGCGGTTGCGGCCTAGAAAGCGCTCAATGGCGTTACCAACAACGCTGCGATTGCTAGAAATTTTAACATTAGCGATGGCTTGAATATTCAGTGGTGTACCCCCTTTGGCATAGGCATTTGTCACCTCAACGGGGATAGGCATGGTGGTCATGTCCATGCTTTGCACCTGTTCAATAATGGGTACCACCAACGTACGACCACCAAACACTACGCGGTAACCGACTGTCTGCCCCCTTTTGTTTTTGTATTTACGACCCGAGATAATCAAAATCTGATTGGGGTTGCAAATACGCAGGCAGGTTTTGAGCACTATGATTAGCGCGCCAATGCCAATCAGGCCAAGAACTAAGGCACTACCGCCTAAAACGGCACCTGCCTGGGCTGTATTTTGGTTAGCCTGTGAAATAGGAATGGCCTGGGCAAGTTCGTAACTAACGGTCTCAGTGGTTTCGGCCTGGACCGATATTTTTTGATCCCCTGCTGGTGTAGTCTGTCCCAGCAAGAATAAAGTGTGTGTCATGGGTATGAAATGGGTATAAGTTAGTTCTGCTGAGCAGCGGTTTCGTCTGAAACGACCCAAAGCCGGTTTTTCTCGACATTAACGACGAGCACTTTATCACCCGGTACAAATTGTTTGGTGTCGTCCGTGAGTGCCATCATGTGCAAAGTGCTACCACGTAGTTCCAGACGCACTTTGCCTTTGCTTTTGGCATCAAAGGGCAGTTCTACGATGCCCACCCGTCCAGCAAAATCCTCGGTACGAATAAGGCTGTCGGCATGGCGACGAGCCAGGTGGCGCAGGGTAATGGCCAAGGTGCCTCCTAGCACAATGCCCATGAGCAAAGCGACGATAAAGATGACTGAGGCGGGCCAATTGGATTGTACCCAGCTCAGGCTGAGGCCCGTCAAACCAAAGAAAAATCCGCCGACAGTCCAGAATTTGAAACTGGTGAGGATGTTCAGGCTGAAGATGTAGGCTCCTTTAACTTTTCGTAGGAGCTGAAGATCAGTGTCTATCTCGGCATCGAAGCCACCACCTGTACTGATATTGGGGCCAATATCTGGCGCATCGCCGTCAAGGTCTACATCACCATCAAGATCTAAATCTGCATCTAGATCTATATCGGCATCAAAGTCAGCGTCAAAATCAACATCGGTATCGGCATCGAAATCTGCATCACCGGCACCACCTAGTGTGGCGATCGCAACAAAGACGCCGCCAATGACAAAACAAAACCAATAAATTGACTGCACAGTATCTCCTTAGGGTTCATTCCCTAGTGATAGTCAGATACAGTCTGTGCCTCTAAAATTCCTGACAATTTTTAATGATTGGTAGGGTGGGCAGCGCCCACCAATCCTTGCAGCGGAAGTGCTACCCAATATCGTCATCATAGAATAGATGTACTTATCATATCCCAGACAGATCAAGGTGCGCCGTCACTTAGTTAAATAACAGCGCACCTGATTTTAGTTATGAGAGTTTGTGCGGTTACTTATGGTTGCTAGCCTCAGCCACAATTTTCTCCTTTAATCTCTCAGGTACAGTATTCAGATGGTCGTACTGCCAGCTGAAGAAGCCCACACCCATACTCAACGAACGCAGTTCCAGGATCAGCGTTTGCATTTCAGCAACCGGTAGCTGTGCAGACACCTCATCCCAACCAGGCCAGTTAGCCTTGTTGGTATACCCCATCACCTGACCCCGACGACCGCTAATCAGAGTGAGCACGTTAGAGGTAAACCGATTCGGAACGGATATAGACAGAGAGGCAATCGGCTCTAACAGCGCAGGTTTGCACTCGGGTAGACCCGTTTGCATGGCAATGCGTGCAGCCTGCTTAAATGCCTGGTCAGAACTGTCTACATGGTGGTACGACCCGTTCTTAAGGGTGACCGAGACATCCACCACTGGGAAGCCTAATGGCCCTTGCTTGAGAAACTCTCTCACACCAGTCTCAACACTGGGAATGTATTGTTTAGGAACAACGCCGCCAACAATTTTCTCAGCGAACTTAAACCCTTCTCCGCGCGGTAGGGGCTGAATGTCGATGTAAATATCACCAAACTGTCCATGGCCGCCGGTCTGGTGCTTATAGCGCCCACGAATGTCCTCTTTGGCATTGCGAATGGTCTCTTTATAGGCCACCTGAGGAACGTGAGTGACCATGGATAGATTGTACTTACGGCGGAGCCAGTCCATGGCAATTTTGAGATGGACGTCTCCTTGTCCCCACAAGATTACTTCGTGGGTGTCGCCATGTTGTTCCCAATGCAGAGCAGGATCTTCATCTACTAGCTTGTTGAGTGCTCCACTCAGCTTGACTTCGTCATCGCGCTTTTCGGGAGCAATGGCTAAGGAGTAAACCGCTGGCAGAATATCTGCGATAGGTAAGGTTTCGTCAGAGTTTTCTGCTGTGGTGAGGGTGTCGCCAGTCCTAGCGTGTTCTAGACGTGCGATTGCAACCACGCTACCTGCTTCAGCTGCACTGAGTGCCTGCTGCTGACTACCCATCAAAGAATACAAACCGCCCATGCGATCTAGCCCTAGGTTGGCTCCATCCTTGAGGGTGCCTCGCCACAGCCGAGCTAAAGACAGTTTGCCGCCTTGGGGACTGTAGTAGGTTTTGAGAATCTGAACCAAAGGCTCAGTAGAGTTCAGATCAATGCCACGTCGTTCTGCAGTGACCTGAGGCTCAGGCGTTTCTCGTACTAATGCATCCAGCAGTGGACGAACGCCATAGTCCTTAGAGGCTACACCGACAAAGACGGGCACCACTAGGTCTGCGCCCAGTTCCATTTTGAGATCCTGGATAATCTCGTCCTCCGGTGGATCAATTTCTTCCAGTAGCTCTTCTAAGAGGTGATCATCGAAGTCTGCCAGGGTCTCTAGCATTTCCGTGCGGGCTATTGCTTCTTCGACCGCCAACTCCTGAGGCAATGGCACTGGATCGGCGGCGGCTCCTGCGTGGTAGTGATAGGCCTGCTCACTGACTAAATCAATGAACCCGACCAAGTCTGCTCCAGCGCCGATGGGATATTGATGGGGGACCAGGGGCCGACTGGAGACTGATTTTAAGGCTTCTAAGACGTCAGAAAATGGTGCACTGGCCCGATCCATTTTGTTGAGCCAGAGAACATGGGGAATTTCCCATTTATCTAGAAAATGCAGCAGTGGCGATACGGTAAGTACTCGGCTAGGGTCAGGTTCGCACACGACGATGGCGGCATCTACTCCCATCAATACATGTAGCGGTTCTTGGAGCAGCTCGATGGAACCTGGGCAGTCAAGGAATGTAAAACGAATGCCGCCGTACTCAGTACAGGCGGCATTCGTTTCGACCGTCATTTGGCGATTGCGGGCTTCAGGTGTATGGTCTCCAATCGTATTACCTTCAGGAATGGATCCTTTTCGAGAAATCGTATCGGTGACCGAAAGTAGACTTTCAAGCAATGTGGTTTTACCACTGGAATATGGGCCTACAATCGCCACGTTTCGTGAACGAGAGACAGCAGCTTTTGCCATTAGGTTTACCCCTTTTTCTAAAGAGACGACTATTGGCCAAGCTCAGATTGACTTGTTAGGTTATAGGGCGTCTGAGCTGGTAGAGCGGGGAAAATAACCTCTTAACGGAAATTAAGGGCGAAAATATTGGTTAAGAAGTGTATAACCCCTTGGTTTATATAGCCAGCCTAACGCTGCTGCAAACCTTTAATGACAAGGGGTTTGAAAAAGTTCACTAGGTTAAGAAGCATGAGCAACCTTGAAGTTTTGAGTGGTAAATGTTGAGTTTTGAATTGAGCTTAGAAAGTATCCAACTGGACAACTAAGTTAACGAATAACCGAGTCGCGTTAGGGTTTTTCCGGCAGATTGATGCCACAGGTCGATATGTTCTTGCGATAAGGCTGTTTTCCAGTTGTTGATATTTCCCTTGTTGATATGTTGGCCAATGCCTTTATTCTTAATGTTTTCAATATTGTAGGATTCTATAATTTGGCTCAGTTCTGTAGTCGTAATCTCTAAATCAATAAAGTTACAGATTTGATTGAGTTGAGCGATCGGATCTTCTCGCAGTTCCTCATATTTGATTGAATACATACGAGCTGAAAAGGCTGGATCTAGAGAAAGTTTTTCACTTAAAGCAATGCATCTTTCCCATTGAGAAATTATGGTTCTTGTGTCGTATTCAGCCCATCGCTTTGTTGTAGCTCTGGCTTGTAAAGACGCACAAACATCCCGACCATCTCGGACTATGTTGATGATTCTGGCTTCGGGCCAACTATTTAAGATGACATCAGCATATTTAATGTGAAATGGAGTTTTTTCGAGAAAAAACTGTTGCGGCTGTCCGCCCACCTGTTCAAAAAAAATATCGATAATAAGCTGGATTAGGTACTGGGCCTTCTCTAGATCTGAATCTGAGTTTTGTCTTACTTGGTGGATTAAGGTTTTAAGTTGTTGATAGCTAATGAGATGATGTAAACCGATATCGTTGTTTTTTTGATAAATTTGGTAGCTCTTCAAGATACTGTTCCAAACATTTGAAGAGGTTGCTCCAAACAACAAAGCAGTGATGCCAAAATGTCTTGCGAAGCGTGGCCAGTCTTGCCAACGGCGTTGTGCATTTAATTTAGTGATATAGGTGAATGGCTCATAGATAAGCCGATAAATATGACTCTCATTTTTTACGGGAATCACATTTCTATGATTAGAGAGCATTTTCTGTAACCACGTAGTGCCCGAGCGAGGACAACCAACAATAAAAATCTTTTTGTAAGAAATCTGAGCTTCCATTTAAGCCTGCTTTATCGAGAAGTAAGGGCATCAATTTAAGCTGGGAAAGCTTGGCTGAGTGGGAGTTAGAAGCTCATGAATTCTGGCTTCTGACTCCTGACTTCTATGCTTGGAGACCTGTCCCGCTCTGACTTGATACCCGAATTAAACCTATAGGTTCGGTGAAATGAGAAACAGCTAGTCCAAACGGACTAGCTGTTTTCTATAGGTAAAATTCCCCTAAAGCGATGCGCGCTAACGGAAAATCACGAACTAGGCAACATGTTTCATATCTCTGTTATTTCTTATTTCCAATTTTTATTCACGCCAATGAGATTGCCAAATAACATGATGAAACCACTAGCCAAAATAATGATGGCCAAAGCTACAAAAATACCGTCGTAGGTTGCTAGGTCTTCCATAGTGCGGAGTGAAGGTTTTTATACTCTTATAGTTTAGAGGTTGGTGTTGAGTTGCGGGCACGCTGACCGTCAAACTTGTCAAGCATGATGTCGCTATAATGACTTGCGATCGCACCCACCGACAGCAAACATACTTCTAGCTCTGTTGGGTCCATATGTTGGCCACCCAAAATCCGGTTAGCAAAAAATACAGTACCGGCTTCATCGGTCTGAAAGGAGCCAAATCGCATTTTTCGGTTTTCGTCCAGTAAAAACCTCAGTAAATATAACTCTGGGCCACAGCCGATGGCCACACAGCTGCTGGCTCGCACAATGGCCAGTTCCTTATCGGGGTAAGGATGCGCCTCCCAGGGCAATATGTAAAGCTCAATCAGCGTTGTATTTTGGTAAATTAAGTCAAAATAAGGCTTTTCATCGCTCGCCCGCACCGTTTTCTTAAATACGCTGCCACTTAGATAGTCTTGAACCCGTTCATAGGTTAACTCTTGGGCTCCATTTGTAAATTTCATAGGTGGTTTACCACTTACATGATGAACATGTCGGCGCTGACTTCTGTCATGGCACCTTTTGTCTTGCTTTGGACAAAGGCATTGGGAGTGGTATCTGATTCTAGACGACCGTCCACCAGGTTAATAATCCGATCGGCTACGTCTAAAATACGGTTGTCATGGGTAACCATCAGCACGGTGCAACCCTCTTGTCGCGATAGGGTGTGGAGATAGTTGACCACGTCCCGACCAGACTTTTTATCTAAGGCCGCTGTGGGTTCATCAGCCAAAATTAGCTTTGGATGGTTGACTAGGGCTCGGGCAATTGCCACCTGTTGTTTTTGTCCCCCAGACAGCGAATGGGGCTTATAATCGACTCGATCAGCGAGTCCCAGTGCACTGAGCATGGCTACGGCCTGCTCTCGCTTTGAAACAAAGTCTCCTGTCAGTTCCACGGCCATTTCTACATTTTGGCTGGCGGTCAGAGACTCAAATAAATTGTGAGCTTGAAAGATAAAGCCGATATTGCGTCGGACATTGACCATGGCGCGTTCGCTCATGCCAACGAGTTCTTGGTCCAGTATGCGCAGACTGCCGTCCTGTAAATGTCGCAAAGCCCCCGCCAGGGTGAGCAGTGTTGTCTTACCGGAACCTGATGGGCCGGTCAGGATAACAATCTGACCCTTGGGTAGCTCCAGGGAAATGTCGAACAGCACCTGCTTGCTCAGGTCGCCGATACCAAAGTAATAGTTAAGATGCTGAATATGGACGGCTAGGTCGTCCTGTGGAGGGTCAAACGTAGATTGTTGCTGAGTTTTGAACATGCTATTAACCTAATTCAACGCCACTATAAAAGTTGCTAAAACACGTCTGCTGGGTCGGTGGTTTGGACTTTGCGGACTGCGATCGCCCCCGACACTAAACACATAATGAATGTGGCCACTAGCAAATTCAGGACGCGTTCGGGGGTCATTTGAAAAAATAGACCAGTGGCATTACCTGCTGCCTGATAGAGCAGCTGACTGACCAGAACCCCTGGAATAAATCCCAATACAGATAAGATCAAGGCTTCTTGCATCACGACCCCCAGTAGATAGCCATTTTTGTAGCCCATGGCCTTGAGCGTGGCATATTCAGCCCAGTGGTCTGCCACATCGGTGTAGAGAATCTGGTAGACCAGGATAATGCCGACAAAAAAGCCCATGCTGGTCAGCAGCGAAAACACAAAGCCGATGTTGGTGTTTTCTTGCCAATATTTACGTTCGCGAATGACAAAACCGTTCTCCCCATCGCGAGCCATGACCAACACATCATTGGGTAGATTGTCCTGCAGCGTTTTCACGATGCGATCGACATTGGTTCCTGGTTCAAGTTTGACGACACCTATATCCACCGTGGCAAAGCTACGCTTATCCTCCTCGGGACCTCGGTCAGCAAAGTAGCGCAGAAAATTTTGGTCGCTCATGATCAGGTTGCCATTGCCTGAGGCAAAGTCAGTGCCCATGGTAAAGGTGCCGACCAAACGAATGCGTCGATCGGCCAATTCACTCACTACTCCAGCTTCCACTGGCCCTACCTCTGCCCGTGATTGGGTATCCATGAGCGCGGTTTCTGGGAGCTTCAAAACCTGGCGATGGGCCTTGATTTCAGGAATATTGAGGACTGGTTCATCGGGGTTGATGGCAATGACCCTGACACCACGCGACGTACGATTGTCTGGATTTTTCCAGTTCACTTCACTGACGTATATGGCGAAGGCGTCCTGGACACCTTCGAAGGCACGGGCCTGGTACAGCCGCCTGCGGGCAAAGGCCCGAGGCACAAACATGTTGGTACGCAATCGATTGACGATTATTACCTCACCGTTAAACCGATTGAGTAGCTGGAGCTGACTGTCGTACAGGGCATTCATAAACCCGTTGAACATAAACATCAGCAGCACAGCAAAGCCTACACCCGCTAACGACGTGGCAAAACGTCTGCGGTCGTGGGTCAGGTTGAGCCAGGCTAGGGGAATGCGTTTGATCATGGCTTTCCCCTCTAAAAGATTTCTGCTGGGTCAGCTTTCACCGCTTTGCGTACGGAAATCAGACCCGATAGGCAGCACATGACTAATGTTAGGATCAGCACAAAGATGACTCGACCACCGTTCATGGCGACGGGTAACGTGCCAGCGGTGGCGGTGGCGGTGAGATGGTAGAGCCCGAGAGCCGCTGCTAGCCCCGGAATATAGCCCAATAATGCCAATAAAATTGCTTCCTGCAGCACGATTTTGAATAAGTACTGGGAGCGATACCCCATGGCTTTCATGGTGGCGTACTCAGGCAGGTGATCGCGAATGTCAGTAAACAAGATCTGATAGACAATCACAGCCCCCACTACAAATGAAACCATTACACCCATGCTGAAAATAAAGCCAATGGATGTGGCTTCTAGCCAGTAGGTGGAGTCATGCTCGATGATGCCTGCCTTGGTGTACACATCCACATCGGCGGGTAGGACTGAGCGCATGGTTTCTGCCACTTTTTCTGCCGAGACCCCTGGCTGGAGTTGGACGAGGCCCACATTGACCAGACTCAACGGTCGTGGTTCTAGATACCTGATAAAATTCTGATCGCTCATGATCAGGGTGCCATCAGCCGCAAATCCACCTCCTAGAAAATAGGTGCCGCCGATGGTGGCGCGACGACGATCCGCTTCAGTGGTGGTGCCAATGTCTTGGGGGCCAAACTCGGGGCGTGAGAATCTGTCCATAAATACGGTGTCGGGTTGACTGAGGATGCGGCGGGCCTCTTCACCCTGTAATTCAGGCATCAGAAATACGGGGTCATTGGGATTGACGCCATAGACAAAGATGGCGCGGCTGACACCGGTTTCTGGGTTACGCCACAGTAGATATTCGCTGTAGAGGGGCATGACGCGCTCCACACCATCCACGCCAGCGACCTGGTACAGTCGCTCCCGTGGAAAGGCGGTAGAAGTGCTAATTTCCAGTGTTTCTGGCGAAATTAAGAAGAGCTCGGCATTGAACTGTTCATAGAAATTGGTGGCAGTGGAGATCAGGGCTCCCATGAACCCAAGGTTCATAAAAATTAGAATGACGGCGAAAGCCACACCTGCGATCGCAACCACTAACCTGGTACGCTCGTGCATTAAGTTGGCCCAAGCCACCGACACCCTGGCCATCGCTAGTTCTCCTCAGCTTGGATGTCGATCAGCACATCCACCTGAAGATTAGTCAGCATGGCGACGGCATCATCTTGATCGACTGCAATGCGCACCTCCACAATGCGGGCATCGGCATTGGCAGCCGGGTCATCGTCCAACACATCATTTTTAAAGATTTGCAGACCGATCGTTTCTACGGTGCCGGTCAGTTCTCCTGCAAAGGCTCCGTTACGGCTAGTAATCATCGCCTTTTGTCCCGCTTTCACCAGGCCCACATCCGTTTCATAGACCTCGGCGACTACATACATTTCCTGCGTATCGCCCATGGAAAGCAGCCGATTGTTAGACACAGTCTCCCCTGGGCGCACATAGATATCGAGAATTTGACCCGCAGCTGGTGCTTTGATCACGGTGCGATTAAGTCTCGCTTCGGCCAGGGCTAAATTCTGCTGAGCCGCTTCTACGCCAGTTTCTACGGAGGCCAGTTGTAAATCTGCCTCTGCCATGGAAACTTGGGCAGCCGCATTGTCTAAGGCGGTATTTCGAGCTAGTTCTAGCTGGGTTTTGGTGGCCACAGCATTGGCAATGTCGCTGGTGAGTTCGTCGACCTCGGTTTGCTGACGGTCCAAATCTTGACGGGTAATGGCCCCTTGGCTAAACAAATCCTTAAACCGAGCCAGATCGGTTTCCGCCAGAGCCAGGCGAGCTTCTAAGCTGCGAATCTGAGCTGCCTGGGCCTCAATCGCCTGAATCTGCGGCTGATCAATTTGCCCCGCTTTGGTGTTAGCTTCGGTAATCCGGGCCGCGCCTAGACTGCGCTCCGCCGCTAAGGTTTGCTGAGCTTCCGCCAGCTGACTGGCGGCATAGTCCCGCTCAGCTTTACGGATTTCGTACATATCTAGCTCAGCTAAGACTTGGCCAGACTTTACCTGCACGCCTTCTTGCACCAGTAATTTAGCGAGCACTCCAGTCTCAGCGGCGGCCACATCAATCACTTCGCTTTTGGGTTCAATCCGCCCCAGGGCAGCGACATCTACTCGTTCGGGGGGTGGTTTAGCAGCTTCTTCCAGGGCTGCCTGTCGTGCCTGCCGTGCAGACCGTAGGGCTAGTAAGGATGCAGTGGCAATGAATAAAAGTAATGTAGCCCCAATCCAGACGCTGGTTTTTCTCAGGGGACGTTGCGCAGACTGTGGAACCATATGGATCATTAAGTTCTTTCTCTATGGTGCTGGGGTTAGAGAAAATTGGCTGAATTGTACTGTTTAGTTTAATTCTTCAATAAATCAAGTTCATTAACGTCACTTCCCATACCAAACGCGGTTGCACATATCTGAGCAGCTGCTTGCGTGCTAATTCCAGGTGTTCCATGCCTTGGGCATGGCCTTGCCGCCAGCGGCTTTGTTGGAGATAGTCCAGTAACCAAAGCTGGGATTCTGGTGCGAGGATTTGTACGATTTGGCGGGCGAGTTCTAGGGCGCTACGGACGTTGCTAATGGGTTGGCTGACCTGTTGTATTAGCTCTGGTGGGATGGACTGTAGCTGTTGCCAACTTGCGATCGCACTACCCGGACATCCTTGGGCCAGGGAGAGTACTTCAGGGGAGTCCAAAATCTCCTGGTGACCCACCTTAGTCAATACTTGAGCCATGTCAGCTGGGCTCAATCGCCGAAATGGAATGGTCTGACAACGTGAAATTAATGTGGGTAGCAGTGCCTGTTGGTCGGGGGCAATTAAGATAACTGACGCCTGCCCCGGCTCTTCCAGGGTTTTTAATAGGCCGTTGGCGGCTGCTTCTGCAATTAGCTCGGCTGCTTCAATCACCACTATGGCTTTGGAGGCTTCTAAGGGTGGACGACTTAAAAACCGAGCAATGTCTCGAATCTGGTCAAGACGAACCTGGGGACGACCCCGTCGTTTAATACCAGCTGCTTGGGCTTCAGCGACGGTCAATAGCTTGTTTTGGTGCAAATAAGTGGGCTCAACCCACAATAAATCAGGATGATTGCGAGACTGAATACGACGTTGAAGGTTATTTGGGGCGGTGTGTTGATCGCCAAGCAGCATAGTGGCAAAGGCTGTGGCAGCTAGGCTACGCCCAATGCCATTGGGGCCTATAAATAAATAACCAGGGGCAATCCGTTGGCGAATGACGGCCTGAACCAGTAGGTCAACGGCCTGGGACTGCCCAACAATGTCAGCAAAGTGCTGCATCAACTGCTGTGTTTGCCCCATTGAGGCTGAGGACAATTTAGAAGGCATACCACTGCTGTAAATACTTGGAGACGATGGCTTGAATTTGCTCAGCCACTGCTTCTGGGTTGAGGCTAGCATCCACGGTAACGAACTCATCCCCTTCGGCTTGGATGCTGAAACCCTTATGGACCCTACGATGAAACTCAACTCCGGCCTGTTCGATCCGATCGGCTTCGCCACGGTTGGCTATGCGTTTAAGCCCTTGCATGACGTCTAGCTTGAGCCATAGGGTAAGATCGCTGGTCAAACCACCAGTGGCAATGGCGTTAAGGTTGTTGATCAGATTTAGGTCTAGCTGTCTGCCATAGCCTTGGTAAGCAACCGTTGATGCGGTGTAGCGATCGCAAAGTACCAGATGTCCAGTTTCAAGGGCAGGAATCAAAATTCGTTCCACATGCTGTGTACGATCAGCCGCATACAGCAACAGCTCAGTCCGACTCGTTAGACTCTCAGCATTTTTTGACGACTGTAATAAAATCTGTCTGATTTCTTGGCCAATGCTGGTGCCCCCTGGTTGTCGAGTGACAATCACCCCCGTTGGATAGTCAGATGGACCACTGCTGAGAAGTGTGTGCTCTAACCACTGACGCAGATGCTGAATTTGCGTAGTTTTACCACTACCTTCAATTCCCTCAAAGACGATAAGTTTACCGCGCATCCTTTTCCTCAGCAGCAGAATATCATTACACTAACCCAACAGGGATGCTCTGGGAATTTAACCTACATTTATCCTGAAAAGCTTACTGTTTTCGAGAAGGGTAAAGGTAGATGCAGATTTATATCTAGATCTAGTGACATAGTATATCTGGACAAAAAATTGCAAGTTTGTGACTTATTGTTTAGTCTAAATTTACTGCTCCCTATCTTAAACACCCTTAGATTCTGAAATTGTGCAATAGCTCCAGAATTTTCTATGGCCCGGTATACCAACATTTTTGTAAGCGTTCTACCCGCAAATAACTTGCGTGAATCCCTACCAGATGTACTACAGTCCTGTGGTCTTCATTTGGTCTATCAGGATGGAGACTACATGATGGCTAAAGAACGCCCTGGTCTGGTTTCCTTCAGCAAGCTAGCTACGGTTGAGGTTTTGATCGGTTCTACCGATGAAACTGAGCTAGTCACCCAACATAGTGCTGCAACTGTGAATCTGGTAGTGAAGAATGAAGAGCTGCCGTTACAGGTCAATAACCATTGTCACAAGGTTTTTCAGCAGGTTAATCAGGCTCTCGAAAGCAAAGCAGGTTAACCCGCTTATCAACAAGCCAGTAATAATTAATACACAGGGGCCTGCAAAACTTCCATAGACCCCTTTTGAGTTTTGCGTAATGGGATACGGTCAGAAAGTACTTAAACTACCCATTTAATTCACTTTCCTCTTCTTCATCAATCATGTTGGGGCTGATCAACGTGATATCGAATTCGTCGGGGGGAACAGTTGATGTGGTATCCCGTTTCAACTGATAGTAAATGGCCCGTGCTTGTGGCCCAAAGACAATCTCGTCTTCATTTTTTAGATCATGGGCCTGTAGCTTACGCCCGTTAATGAGCATGCCATTGGCACTAGGCTTACCTTTCAGGTTTCCATCTACAATCCGATAGTAGTAGGTCTCGTCGTCCCTAGGAAGCTGCACTAGTGTGGCGTGGTGCCGAGAAACAAACTGTGAAGCTAAGCGAATATCACATTTTGCATCGCGACCAACAGAATAGACGGAGCTATCTAGGACAATCTCCCGTCGACCTTGACTATCTTCGACTATAAGAATACTGCTGAGATGAGAACCTGAAGCCATGCTAACCGTGAAATGATAAATCTTCGAGAAAAAATCAGGCCGTCAATAATTTCTTTACTATATTATTCCGCCAGTATTTGGGGCCTTCAGGATTCTCCCATGCTCTTCAGCTTGATTCGATGGGGACACCATGTCTGTAGATGAATTCCGCTGTCTTCATAAGAGGTTGAATTAACCCAATAACAGCAAGATGTTACTGCTCATCAAATATTCATGAAGGCACAGCAGCCAATATAGCATTCCCGGCGGAATACTGGAATATGACAGTCCTTATCCTGTAGTCATTCAGTATCCCGTTTTAGAAAAATCCTGCCCATATCCAGAAAAATGCCATTTTGCTGAACCAGCAAAATGGCATCGAACTGATAGTACTTTGACTGATTAAGCAAGTGTCTTCAGCTTAAATAAGCGTCTTAAGCGACGACGGCGGCACTAACACCAGCTCGCGTATTCGTTAGACGTTCGTAAGTAGCGCGCATTTTCAATCCAACCAGCACTTGGAAGAGGCCGGTACCATTGTTAGAGCCAGGATATTCCCGATGCTTTAACAACAGCTCAGTCATTTCACCGTAGCTGCGGGTGGAGATATTACTGAGGTGCTCTTCAACATAGATTAGCTCCTCCAGCTTCTCAAACTGGCCATCAATTTCTAGAACTGACACCTCATTGCCCATATAGGTATCAGGACCATAGGTCATACGGATGCCAGGATAGGAGCAAGTTAGTTTTCGACCACAGGGCACCCAGTTAATGGTAGAACCTTCATCAAATAGGTAGGCGGGCTCAAAGCCTTCAATGCCTTCCTTCTGAATCATTTGTACCCGTAAAATCTTGCGCTCTTTGTCCTCCTTAATCAGATTTGTGGGTAGAACCTGCAGAACGACATCGGCGTATTGCTTCTGAACGTCGATATAGGCTTCAAAGTCAGGCTTACGGGCTTGAATAGAGGCTAGAACATCCTCATAGGTATGGCCTCGCTCAGCCATATCACGCTGGATTTTCCAGGCAATTTTGACTTCGTCGCTAATGTCAAGATAAACGCTGAAATCTAGCAGATCACGAACTCGCCCATCGTAAAGGGGGTGCAGACCTTCAATAACGACCACATGATTTGGATCAATACGTTCAGGCGGATCAATGAAACCAGTTTCGTGGTTGTAAATTGGCTTATCGATAGATTGTCCTGACTTAAGAGCCTTGATTTGCTCATACATCAGATCGAAATTGTTTGCTTTTGGGTTGAGGGCCGTCACCCCAGCTTGCTTGCGTTGCTGACGATCCAGACTATGGTAGTCATCCAAACAGATGACGGTCATAAATTCTTCACCGAACAGATCGCTGAGGCGTTTCAAAAATGTAGACTTTCCACATCCTGAATCACCGGCAACACCGATTAAAACCACGCGGTCGGGCTGACTGGTCATGGAATCCTCTTCTGAAAATAGTTGACAAATTGATCTAAAACCAATCAACGAGTCTATGAACCCTGACTCATTTGGGTATCACTAGTGGGTTGTAAACGTTGCAAAAGTTAAGGTTGATCCTATCAGAATCTGTATTCTTTTGGAAGGCTGAAGTAGGGGCTGTGCTTATGAAATCGCTAAGTTAATTAAAAAGGTTGTTTGCCTGAAATAATAGATGACCTGATAGGGACTCTGTTAGCTCAAAAACAGCAAATCTGTAGTGGTTTTATCTCATTTGCTCAGTCATCATTTATTGAGAGTGCTTTTAACAGTTGCTCCGTACCAGTCAGATAATGGTTCCTGATGATTTTGGGTGTGGGATTTATACCGTTTGTTAACCTTAGACTTTAAACTGACTATAGGCTTAATCATTGCCTGGTTAATAGTTTTCTAGTTTAAAGCGATGCTTTGGCAATGCTGACTATTCAGTCAGTCTGCCAACCTCATTTCAATACTCTTTCTAAATCAACATGGCTGTTTCTAAAGCAACTGTTTCTGACACAACCAATAAGGATAGTGTCCTGCGTCGTGAAATTTTAGGAGCTCGTCGTTGGAGCAACTATTGGTGGGCCGTGGTAACGACCATTGGGGGAACGGGATTTTTGCTGGCAGGCATTTCTAGCTACATGGGGATTAACCTTTTGCCGTTTGCAGATCCCACACAGCTTATCTTTATCCCACAAGGGGTGGTGATGTGTTTCTATGGCATAGCGGCTTTGCTGCTATCGCTTTACCTTTGGTTAATCTGTGCTTGGAATGTTGGAGGTGGCTATAACCTCTTTGATAAGAAGAGCGAGGAAGTGCAGATTTTTCGCTGGGGTTTTCCGGGTAAAAACCGCAAGATTGACTTCAAATATCCTTTGGCGTCTGTCACGGCGATTCGTGTTGATATTCGAGAAGGATTAAGTCCTAAGCGTGCGCTTTATCTGAAGGTTAAAGGTAAAGGAGATATTCCATTGACCCGTGTTGGTCAACCGATGTCGCTGGCATCTGTGGAAAATCAGGGTGCTGAGTTGGCTCGCTTTCTGCAGGTTCCCCTAGAAGGTCTGTAATAAATAGTGCCGAATGTCCAGGAGGCTCCCTATTGAAAAGGGTGTTTCCCTGTGACAAGATATGGTGCCCTTAGTGAACAAAGGAATTAATCATGGTTTTCGGTTTCCGGATGCAATGGGCCATTGGTTTGGTAGTGGCTTTGTTTATGGTGGGCTGTACGGCTGGGGCCACTGACCCATCTGAGTCGAGCACCACTTCGCTAGCTGAGCCTGCTGAGTCAGCGGAGTTGGCTGTGACTCCTTCTATACCTGAGGGTCTGGCTCGTCTAGAGGGTAAGGCCACTGTTGAGTTGACAGTGAATGGGGAGCGAGTTCTGGTGGAGGTTGATGGTACTCAAGCTCCAATTACAGCTGGTAACTTTGTTGACTTAGTTGAACGCGGTGTTTATGACGGCACTGTCTTCCATCGAGTAGTGCGTGAGCCTCAACCGTTTGTGGTGCAGGGGGGAGATCCACAGAGCAAGGATCCTACTGTGCCTGTTCAGCAACTTGGTACGGGTGGTTTTGTTGATCCTGATACCCAGGAAAAACGCCTGATTCCTTTGGAGATAACCCCTGCGGGCTCAGAGCAACCTATCTATGGTCAAACCCTTGAAAATTCTCAGCCTGCTTTGCAGCATACCCACGGTGCAGTGGCTATGGCACGCTCACAATTTCCTGATTCGGCCTCTTCCCAGTTTTACTTTGCACTGGCAGATTTGCCTTTCTTAGACGGTAGCTATGCTGTCTTTGGGTATGTCACTGAAGGTCTGGATACTGTGGATGCTATTCAACAGGGAGATGTGGTTGAATCGGCCACGGTGCTTGAGGGCTTGGACAACTTGGTGACTGAATAGTGTAGGGAACGTCTTGGTAAGTTTGCTTGATGGTTGATGTCGATATTACCGGCATTGGTTTATGGACAGCCTTGGGGAAAACAACCAAGACAACCTGGGCCAACTTACTAGCGGGTAAAAGTGCGATCGCACTACGCCAGCCTTTTCCCTCATTGCCTGTCATGCCCGTGGGCATGGCAGGCAAATTGCCTTCTGACCCAGAAGATATTGCGATTACCGCTGTCAAAGCCGCCATGGCGGATGCCGGTCTCCCATCATCGTCACTGGTGGATTGTGGGGTGGTGGTGGGTTCTAGCCGTAGTTATTTAAACCGTTGGGAGGCCATGGCACGGGGTGATATGGCAATGCATCATTGGCTCGCTGCATTGCCCTGCGGTTTGTCGCATCAGATCGCTCAAGCAGTGGGTAGCCAAGGGCCTGTGCTGGCTCCGATGGCGGCCTGCGCCACAGGTTTGTGGGCTCTGTTCCAGGGCTATATGTTGCTCCAGGCAGGGCAATGTGAGCGAGTGGTGGTGGTGGCTGTGGATGCGCCGATTACGCCCTTAACGCTGGCGGGGTTTCGACGGATGGGGGCGATGGCGAAGGATGGCTGCTATCCCTTTGATTGCGATCGCAGTGGATTAGTCCTGGGAGAAGGCGCAGCGGCTGTAGTTTTAGAAATTAGGGGGACAAGCACACGCCCGTCTAATTACTACGGCCAAATATTGGGTTTTGGCCTGAGTAATGACGCGTACCACATTAGTTCTTCCCGTCCAGATGGAACCTTATCTGTGGCCCACCAATGTTTACAGCGTAGTGGTTTACATCCAGATGACATTGACTACATCCATACCCATGGCACGGGTACTCGCCTTAATGATGCCAACGAGGCATACATGATTCAGCAGCTGTTTCCTGAGGCTGCCGTCAGTTCCACTAAAGGAGCCACGGGCCATACCCTGGGTGCCGCTGGGTTGATGGGCGTTGTGTTTAGTGTGTTAAGCCTGCAACAGCAGTGTTTACCCCCCTGTGTTGGTCTCAGTAAGCCTGAGTTTGATCTGAATTTTGTGCGAGTTGCTTCCCCTGACGCTAAAACCGTGAACCATGTGTTGTGTAGTAGTTTTGGGTTTGGTGGGCAGAATGGCATTGTTGCGATCGCCCGATAAATTCCTATCGGTTCAGGGATGTCTATCATCGCCCCCTGGTTAGCAGATTAGAACGCTAAACTGAGGATATTGATTTGACAAAGACCCACTGGCTTACTAGCTGTATTTTTAGTTCTACGTTCTCTTCTATGAATAAGCCCACCCCCCCCTCGTCCCATAAATCTGCCCTTAGCCGTCGGGCTGCTCGGACTTTGGCCACTGGATGGTTTGTGTTGCAAACTCTGATTGCAGCCCCCATGGTGGCAACTCAGCCAGTCCTTGCCCAGGCAGAAGGGGATGAAGAAACTAAAATTACCTATGGCCAGCTGTTAGAGAAACTGGAGCAGGGTGATGTGCAGCGGGTTGAGCTGGACAACCTGCGGGGTGTAGCCAATGTGCGCATTAAAGGCGATGACGATAATGCGCCGCTACATGAGGTGACCCTGTTTGCCAATGATGTTTACAACCAACCTTTGCTACAAAAGCTGCGCGGCAGCAGTGATGTTGAATATGAAGTTCTAGAACGCTCAGATAATAGTGCGCTGACGGGATTAGCCGTGAATGCCTTGTTAGCCCTGATTGTGGTGTTTGCGCTGTTAATGATCCTGCGGCGGTCTGCTAATTCGGCTAGCGGTGCCATGAATTTTGGCCGCTCCCGTGCCCGGTTTCAAATGGAAGCTAAGACCGGGGTCATGTTTGATGATGTGGCCGGGATTGAGGAAGCGAAGGAAGAGCTACAGGAAGTGGTGGTCTTCCTCAAAAATCCTGAGAAGTTTACGGCCATTGGAGCCCGTATTCCAAAAGGTGTGTTGCTGGTGGGCCAGCCTGGCACCGGTAAAACCCTCCTAGCTAAAGCAATTGCTGGTGAGGCCGGTGTGCCGTTCTTTAGTATCTCAGGCTCTGAATTTGTGGAAATGTTTGTGGGGGTGGGGGCTTCCCGTGTCCGTGACCTGTTTAAGAAAGCCAAGGAAAACTCCCCTTGCATCGTCTTTATTGATGAAATCGATGCCGTTGGTCGTCAGCGTGGAGCCGGTATTGGTGGCGGTAATGATGAACGTGAACAAACCCTAAACCAGCTACTGACGGAGATGGATGGTTTTGAAGGTAACAGCGGCATCATTGTGATTGCTGCCACAAATCGTCCCGATGTTCTGGATGCTGCATTGTTGCGTCCCGGTCGATTTGATCGTCAAATTACCGTTGATTTGCCTGGCTATAAAGGGCGTTTGGGTATTTTGGATGTGCATGCGCGGGATAAGAAGATTGCGGATGATGTCAACCTGGATGCGATCGCACGTCGCACCCCTGGTTTTTCCGGTGCTCAGTTGGCTAATTTGCTGAATGAAGCCGCTATTCTGACAGCCCGCCGTCGCAAAGATGCCGTCACCATGGCAGAAATTGATGACGCCATCGACCGACTGACCATTGGACTCACCCTGACACCGCTACTCGATAGTAAAAAGAAGCGGTTGATAGCCTATCACGAAGTCGGGCATGCGTTGGTCAGCACCATGCTGAAGCATTCCGATCCCCTAGCAAAGGTGACAATCATTCCTCGATCTGGCGGTGTGGGTGGTTTTGCCAGCTATCTGCCCAAGGAAGATCGGGTGGATGATGGCTTGATTTCCTATGCGGAATTGATTGACCGCATCACTATGGCCCTCGGAGGGCGTGCGGCTGAAGAGATTGTTTTTGGATCTGATGAGGTAACCCAGGGGGCTGCTAACGATATTCAGCAGGTGACCAATATCGCCCGTCAGATGATTACGCGTTTCGGTATGTCAGAGCTGGGGTCATTTGCCATGGAATCTCCCAGCAGTGCCGTATTCTTGGGGCGTAGCGACCTGATGCAGCGCTCGGAATACTCAGAGGAAATGGCTGCCAAAATTGACCAACGTGTGCGGGAAATTGCCATGACGGCGTACATTAAAGCGCGCTCAATGCTGAAGACCAATCGCTCACTACTCGATCGCTTAGTCGATCGGTTGGTTGAAAAAGAGACGATCGATGGTGAAGAGTTTCGCGGCATTGTGAGTGAATACGTAGACCTGCCGACCCCTCATCAATGAGCGAGGGAATAAAGGCGAGGCTGTAGCCCTATCAGCGCCTCAAGTTCGCCCTAAAACGTACCCTTGTAGTAGCCAAGGGTACGTTAACTAAACCTAACTGCGGTCTCAAGGCTTGAGTAACAGCGCGGAGGTCTATTCGAGTGGTGCGCCGTCCAGCAATTCAATCCGACCGGAGGTGCGTAGACACTCTAAGCGCCAGCGCTGACCGGATACTCTACCGGGAAGAAAACCTGAGATGGTGAGATGATTTTCACCGCGGTCAGTTTTAACTTTGACCAGCAAGTCATCTTTACTCTGACTGACGATGAGTGCCTCGATTTCGAACTCACCTTCACGATTCCAAGGCAGCTCATATTGTGAATTGGGCTCTTGAGAGCGAAGAACAGCGCGAGTGTTTTCAGCTTCAGACATTGGAGCAGTCATAGTTTAAGTGGGTGGTTGTCGAACAGGGGTACAGCTGTAATGTACCCAGCCACTCGCAATGATGGCCTTAGCTAGACGATAGCATCTCGGCTGGTTGATAGATTGTGCTACAGATCATAAAGACTCAAGAGTGCAAATCATGAAGCCCGGTGAGAGTCGGAACTTGTAGAGAACGTTAACCGTCCGCTCGGTGCTTGTAGCCGCCCATGGCAATGCATTCAAACCTATCGAATGGCCTGCTGATCGTCATACATTGCTCGTAAAACCATCGCTGGATCTACCCAGCTATTTTCAAACTTTAAGCCCCAGTGTAAGTGAGGGCCGGTGGTGCGTCCTGTCATACCGACACGACCAATGGGCTGGCCAGTGCCGATATTGGCCCCTTCTCGAATACGAATATTGCCATCGGGATCTACCATAACCCGTCTCCCTTCTTCATAGGAGACATAGCCTTGCATATGGCAATAAATGTGCAGCCACTCTCCTGATTCAATGACCACGGAGGTGCCGCAGGCGCTATCGTCTGAGATTTCCACCACATGGCCTTCCCACCAGTTGCGGATATAGCTGCCCAGCGGAGCAGCGATGTCTAACCCATAGTGGAATTGTTCGCCTCCATAGGGGGATTGGCGATAACCAAAGGGAGAGGTGTAGGCTTGAAAATTCTCTACTGGAAATGAAGCAAAACTCCAAGGATTTGAAGCTCTGGCGAGTTCTACTTCGGCAGCCTTGGCGGTTTTGCGTTGGGCCGGCAAGACCAGACCGATGATCATCCATAAAGACAGAACCCCCAAAAGTAAAACCCTGGTGTAAGCAGTACGTCGGCGTCGGGATTGCATGAGTTTTTTAAAGCGACCCATAAGAGTTTGGGTAAACCCCTTGAGAGGAATGGATTTAAAAGAACTCGATTTCATATATCCCGAAAACGCAGAACGATTGGTTTTGAAAGACTGGCCTTTACAATGTTTTCCTAGGTCAATGGGTAAATCAGTTTAGGGCGGAACTGAATTAGCCTAGGGCAGCCTCAATATTACGGAGCTTTAATTACGGAGATTTAATAAAGTGCGTCTATGACTGAAAGTCATTGATCGATCGCATTAGTTTGCCCAACTGCTGCTCATAGTATTGCCCGCTAATGTACATCAATTTCTTGAAATTGCATACATTTGTTTTTCTGATTAGTGTCAAGGATGTTTTTAGGTGGTTGTAATAAAACATATGGGTTGGCCTATGCAGTCTTGAGAGTGAATTCGAGAGGGGGATGGGATCGATGGATGAGCAATTACAAACTCCGGTGGATTGGTATCAAAAAGGTGTTTTCTTGGATGAGCAGGGGCAATCCCAAAACGCGATCGCATGCTACACCGAGGCCATTGACCTCCAGGCTGATTATTACGAAGCCTGGGTGCGACGTGGTCTGGCCCTGATGTTGCTGGAAGAGTTTCGGCCTGCGATCGCAAATTTTAATCAGGCGGTGGCGCTAAAAATGGATCTGGATTTAGCCTGGTATCTCAAGGCCTACTGCCATGCCCAGATGCAGGCGGATGATTTTGCCCTGTTGGCCTTACAAAAGGCCTTTGCCCTCAATCCTACGCAGTGGATTGCCATGGCGAATAAGGAGCCTGCATTTGATGGGCTGCGGGGCGATCCACGCTTTCAGGAATTAGGGGGTAATTAGCGCTGCTGTCGCTGAAGTCTGGCACCAGCTCTTCAGGAAAAATTCACGCGTCACCCTATTTTTTCTGCTATCTATAGTGGGCGCGGTGCGCGGTTTTTATTGGCTCCCTGATGGCTATGCAGGCGACAACTTCGATTCATACGGATTTATTTTTTGTGGGGGGAGGGCACACCCACGCTATTGTGCTACGCAAAATTGGCATGAACGGTCTACCGGCGGGGGTGCGGCTGACGCTGATTACCAACCTGGTGGATACTCCTTATTCTGGGATGTTGCCTTGCCATATTTCAGGGCTCTATGACTTTGACCAGTCCCATATTGATTTGCGGCCGCTGACTCGGTTTGCCAATTGCCGATTGATTATGGATGAGGTGGTTGATATTGATGTGAATCAACAGCTGATTCACTGTCACCATCATCCGCCGATGCGCTATGACGCTCTGTCCATCGATATTGGTAGTACACCGGGGACAGTGTCGGTGCCGGGGGCGAAAGAATATGCAATTCCGGCCAAACCTGTGCCCAACTTGTTACGAGCCTGGCATCACTATTTAGAAGGATTAGATCAGGCGCAGTCGGCCACCATTGGCATTGTCGGTGGTGGTGTCGGTGGAGTGGAGCTAGCCCTCAACATGCAGGTGCGGCTA
Source organism: Adonisia turfae CCMR0081 (assembly GCF_011009555.1). Taxonomy (GTDB): domain Bacteria; phylum Cyanobacteriota; class Cyanobacteriia; order Phormidesmidales; family Phormidesmidaceae; genus Leptothoe; species Leptothoe turfae. The sequence goes on from NZ_QXHD01000004.1 coordinate 6,101,050, forward strand.
CAGCAGGTTGTGGGTGAAGCGGCAAATATCCATGTGTTTCATCGAGGGGCGCGATTAGCAACGGGGCGTAACCGGACGACGCAACGCCAGCTGGCTAAGATTTTTCGAGATCGCAATATCCATACCCATTTATCAGAATCGGTTTGTGCATTGGAGCCGGCGACAGCGGGGGCTGTCCAGGTGCACTGTGAGTCGGGGTTAAAGGTGAGTTGCGATCGCGTGTTTTGGGTTACCAGTGCCAGTGCCGCACCCTGGCTGGCTCGTACGGGGCTATCAACGGATAAAGATGGGTTTATTTTGGTCCAAGATACGCTGCAAACCTTGTCCCACTCCAATATATTTGCTGTGGGGGATGTGGCTACCATGGCGAACCATCGCCGTCCTAAGGCTGGGGTATTTGCTGTGCGACAAGGCCCCCCCCTATATAACAATCTGCAGCGTTATTTCTCTGGAAAATCCCTCAAGCCCTTTAAGCCCCAGCGTCAGTTTCTCAACATAATTGATTTGGGCATGGGGGGGGCGATCGCATCTCGCGGTCGCTGGTCTGCTGAATCTATATGGTTTCGGCGCTGGAAACATCAGATCGATGGCAAATTTATGGCGCTGTTTGATCAGTTCCCCCCCATGGTAAGCGGTAGCAAGATGACACCGGAGAGTGCAACCATGACGCTCCACTGTGCCGGATGCGGCTCCAAGGTCAGTAGTTCAGTGCTGAGTCGGGCCTTAAACCGCGCCAGGGCAGAATTTCCAGAGATGGAGCACTGGTCGAACCCCGTCAAGGTCGGTTTAGATGCACCGGATGATGCTGCCGTAGTTGCCATGCCCGCTGACAAGCTAGCCGTGCAAACGGTGGATCAGTTTCGAGCCATTGTGGATGATCCCTACACGTTTGCGCAGATCTGTGTGAACCACTGTTTAAGCGATCTCTTTGCCATGGGGGCAACGCCCCAAACGGTTTTAGCGCTGGCTACATTGCCCTACGGAACAGATACTCTCCAAACGGAGACCCTTTATCAATTGATGGCAGGGACCTACCAGGCATTGGCCCCTGCCCAGACCTGGCTCGTGGGCGGGCACACCACCGAAGGTCCAGAGCTATCTCTAGGTTTTGCCTGTAACGGTTGGGTTGCTGCCGATCAGATTTTGACCAAACAAAACTTGCGACCTGGTTTAGGCTTAATTTTGACTAAGCCCCTGGGGACGGGGGTATTATTTGCGGCAGATATGCAGCGGGCGGCTAAAGGGCGGTGGATCGAAGCTGCTGTGGCCACTATGGTGCAGTCAAATCAGATGGCTGCCACGTGTTTCCAAAAACATGGTGTAGTGGCCTGTACGGATGTGACTGGATTTGGTTTATTGGGCCATCTCCATGAAATGTTGCGGCCTGAGGTAGCGATAGATTTGAATCTGGATGCTTTGCCTGTATTGCCCGGCGCGCACACCTGTTTTGAGGCAGGCTATCTTAGCTCTCTCCAAAAACGTAATCAGCAGATTGAACAGCACTTACATAATCCTCACCCCCATCACTCCAATTACCCACTCTTGTTTGACCCTCAAACCTCTGGAGGACTCGTGGCAGCCATTCCCCAGAACCGTGTCAATGATTGCTTGAGTGCTTTAAAGACTCAGGGATATAGCCATAGCCGTCACATTGGCAATGTTGTCCCTGCTGTGGAGGGACAAGCGCCTTTTACAATCAGAGGGTGAAATCCTGAGGGGTTTCATTTGTTTTTTCAGTAACTATGTGGTGACCCAACTTCTCCCAATTTCTGACTTTTGGCAGGCCCCCGGTCCGATTTTAGATGTGCGTAGTCCTGGGGAGTATGCCCAGGGGCATCTGCCTGAAGCCTTGAGCTTTCCTCTGTTTTCGGATGAAGAACGGGCTCAGGTGGGCACTTGCTACAAACAGCAGGGACAAGAGACTGCCGTTGAATTGGGGTTGGAGTTAGTGGCTCCTAAAATGGTGGGTTTAGTTAAACAGGCTAAGGCTTTGGCTCCGGAGCGTCAGGTCAGGGTGCACTGCTGGCGTGGTGGGATGCGCAGTGGGTCTGTTGGCTGGCTTTTAGAGACCAGTGGTTTAGAGGTCAAGTTGTTGAAAGGGGGCTACAAGGCTTTTCGCCACTGGGTGAGAACCACGTTAGCCACCCCTCGAACCCTGATTGTGGTGGGCGGTATGACTGGCACAGGCAAAACCGATATTCTCCATGCCCTTAGAAAGTTAGGAGAACAGGTTTTAGACCTAGAAGGTTTAGCCAATCATCGTGGCAGCAGCTATGGAGCCCTGATGTTGCCCCCCCAGCCCAGTACTGAGCAGTTTGAAAATCTGATTGCTGAGCAATGGGCAACCTTTAACCCTCAGCGCCCTGTTTGGGTTGAGGCGGAAAGTCGCCGTGTGGGTACCTGCCGAGTACCGGAGGAAATTGTGGACCAGATGGAAGCGGCTCCCACCCTGGAGGTGGTTCGCTCCGAGGCAGAACGGTTGGCAATTTTGGTGGATGTTTATGGTCAAGCAAACTTAGATGAGTTAACAGCCGCTACTGAGCGTCTCCGCAAGCGTTTGGGGGGACTACGTACCCAGGAGGCCGTTCAGCACATTAAGAAGGGGGAACTGGCAGCTGCGGCTGCAATTATCTTGACTTATTATGATCGTACTTACCGTCATGACTTGGTGCGTCGCGGTCAAGAAATTCCCAAAATTGATATTGCTGAGATGTCAGTTTTGCAGGCGGCCCAGCATTTACTGGGCCAGGTGAATCATTGGGGGTGGTATAACAGTTGACTTCTGTGGAGAGGTGAGTGAGCGTATAGTTTCTATGCTTATCGACTGTTGGCTTTCTGTGTCTATGCTCTGAAATATCTGATAAGTATCTGATTTGATTATGAGCTACTTGTACTACCTATTGCCCGCTAGTGTCACTTTCTTAATTGCGTCATATGCATTTTTTAAGGATACCGATGCTTCCAAAGCAAGTGTACTTAACTGGTCTTTTGTCATCATTTCAGGGGTACTTTGGCCAATTACGTTGCCGTTTATTGTTTGGAAAAAGATAGTGTCACGTTTTAGCGTAAACAGTGATGTTGCCTTTGAGTTCAAACGGATCCACATACGTTAGCTGTGGGCATAGAACGACACAACCTAGGTTCATCCATGTAAGACTCTGCTGTTTGTAGATGTTTGATCAGTGTTGGTTTAGGCAGAGGCCCTTCTAGGTGGTCCCAGGGTAAGGGCTGCTCTGTTGACCAATCTGTATAGACATAGAACTCTAGGGGGGGAAGTTGCCCTTTTAGTTCCTTAAATGCCCGACGGTAGCTGCCCAAGGAATCTCCGTAGTGGCGGGTGAGTTCTAATAGCTGGCCAATGCGTCGATCGCCTCTGGAAATCAGAGTTTGAATAACTGACCAGTTGTAACTTTCTGGTCTGAAATCGATGCCTTGCGATCGCAGCTTCTTCTGTAAAAACTTCAGCCGCTTTTCTGCTTTAGGGTTCACGCCGTACCACTGAAATGGGGTGTGGGACTTAGGGACAAACGTACTACAGCCCAGGGTGAGCCGCACTCCCTTAGCCGCCTTCTTTAATTGCAGCATCATGTTGGCCGTATCCTCTAAATCGGTCTCCGTTTCACCGGGGATACCGGCCATACCGTAGAGCTTAACGCTGCTGAGACCGCCCGCTTTAGCATTGACGACAGCACGTTCAATATCAGCGGTTTCAAGCTTTTTATTAATGGTTTCACGAACCCGTTCTGAACCACTTTCCACGGCAATGGTGATGGACTTGGTCCCGTGGTTAACCAGCGTATGGGCTAGTTTCTCATTGACGGTATTGGTGCGCACCGAAGCAATACTTAGCCGTACATCATCGTATTCGGGCCGATTAATATAGTCCAGTAGCTCTTCAAACCCTGGGTGCTGAGTTACCGAGGCCCCCAATAGCCCTAACCGTTTGGTGACTGCCAAGCCACGGTCAATGGCAGGAATGAGCGATTCATCCAGACTAGCTGTACGAAACGGTAGCGTTAGATAGCTGGCCAGGCAAAATCGACACATCTCGGGGCAGCTGCGCACCACCTCCACCATAAAAATATTTTCCCAGGCAGCCTTTTCTGTAACCACCGTTGAGGCTAGCAGCACATTGCCTCGATATGTTTGTTTTTTGACAACGGCGGGGACACCATCGGCGGGTTCTACTCGACTGATGGGTCCGGTGGGGGCGTCGTATATGGGCTGATAGAGGCTGGGTATGTAGATGCCAGGGACCTGGGCCAGAGCCTTCAACTGTTCCCATCGGCTGGCGTCCCGTACAGTTTGATAGGTGTCTATAAAAGTGGGAATCAGATCTTCACCATCGCCCAAAAGAACAATATCAAAGAAGTCAGCAAAGGGTTCAGGGTTAGCGGTGAGGACCGGACCGCCGCCAAAAATGAGGGGATGATCGGAGGTGCGATCGCTGCTACGAACAGGAATCTGCTGCTGCTCTAGCAAATTTAAGATATTGATATAGTCCAATTCCCAGGACACCGAAAACCCCATGAGCTCAGGCTTGGCAGGCAGACCACTGGCCAAGTCTGTAAACAGACGGCCCACGGCCAGATCGCTGCGCTGGGCCAACATGGCCCAAATTACCTGATACCCCAAACTCGTAATCCCAACGGAATATTCGTTGGGAAACGCGAAAATAACGGGAACTGCATCGGAGTGGGGGGCAGCGGGCTCAAAAAGTAGATGTTCGGCTGCAAATACGGACGCGGTCAAAATAATTGCCTATAGCGATGGGTGTCTCTTTCCATCATAGGGATTAACTGACGGCCCATATTATGGTCAGCTATTTAGCTGAACTAGAGACCGTGGCAATCAACTAGGGGTTAGTACGGTTATGGGGCTTTCAACGAGCACATTAGTATAGATGCGTACGTAGATTCATGCTCGCATTGCGCTGACTACCTGAGCTAACTACCTGAGCTGACTAACTGGGCTGACTAAGCTTCCTGGAGATTTGAGTATGCACAATAAGGATTCGCCAATAGTGATCTCCGGTAGTCAACTGCCTGCGGCGCAGAGTAGTGCAGATAAGATAGCTGATCACTATCTCAAGGAAGGATTGGCTTACCATCGTCAGGGTCGATACTCGTCTGCATTAGACACATTGCAAATTGCCTTGCATAGCCTGAATCCAACGGGTGATTGCCTCTTAGAAGGCAAAATTTATCATGCCATCGCGCTGACTCAGTATAGTCAAAAGCGTTATCTCTGGGCCTTAGACTCGGCTCGCAGAGCCCTTGATATTGCTAACGCCTCTAACTATGTTTATTTGCAAATGTCAGCTCTAGATCAAATTGGTAATAGCTATCGCCACCTGAATGATCTAGATAAAGCGCTCAATGCTCTGTGGCAAGGTTATGAGCTAGCTAAAGAACTGAATAACGATAAGGTGCTGAGCCGTTGCCTTAACAACTTGGGTTTAGCCTATAAAGCAAAAAGTCAGTATCCTCAGGCCATTGATTGTTATGAACAAAGCTTGCAATTAGCACAATCACATCAAGGTTCCAAAGATATAGCTCAAATCTTACGCAATATTGGCAACCTCTATCATCGTATCGGTGACTATGGCAAAACTGTTGAATACTACAGCAGACTTTTAGATATAGACAATCCTAGGTTGGATAAATCGGCAGCGATCAAAATTTTGCGTAACTTAGCGACTGCTTGCTACGCATTAGGCCGTTATCAATTGGCGGTTGGCTATCTGAAACAACGTCTCCAATTAGCCCGAGAATTAAGTGATTTAAGGGCTCAAGAACAAAGTTTAGACAGTTTAAGCATTAACTATGATGCTTTAGGTCAGACGGATGACGTTGTTCGCTATCAAGAACAACGACTTCAGGTGTGTTTAGCACTGCAAAACTTGAATTTGCAACAGCAGGCACTCAACACCTTGAAAACGACCTGTTTAGCTTTAGGAGACTTTGATCGTATTCTTAAATACCAACATTTGTTCAATCGCTATAGGGCTCAAGTAGAGCAGACCGTATAACATTTAAGTCTTGAGACATGGGAACCACTATCCACTGGATGTGTTATTTGTAGACAAAGCCCGCTGCATACAAGATACAGCGGGCTTTGAATGCTTAGAAAGCTATGTGGGTTATGCTTGCCAATTAGCCGCAACAACCTCAGCTAGATCAACAACGCGTTGGCTATAGCCCCACTCATTGTCATACCAAGCAACAACCTTAACCATGTCACCATCCATAACTAACGTTAGGCTGGAGTCAACAATCGAAGATTCATCAGTCTTACGATAGTCGATGGAAACAAGAGGCTCTTCTGTATAGCCCAGAATCCCCTTCATAGAGCCACTAGCAGCAGCTTTCATGGCCTCGTTAACTTCTTCCTTGATTGTCTTCTTCTCAACCTGAACAACCAAGTCAACGACGGAAACGTTGGGTGTGGGGACGCGCATTGCAATACCGTTAAGCTTACCCTTCATATCAGGAATAACTAGAGCCACGGCCTTAGCAGCACCGGTGGATGTCGGCACAATGTTGATGGCAGCTGCACGGGCACGGCGCAAATCACGGTGGCTAGCATCTAAAATGCGCTGATCACCTGTATAGCTATGGGTAGTGGTCATTGTTCCTTTGATGATGCCAAAGGCGTCGTTAACGACCTTAACTACGGGAGCTAAGCAGTTAGTGGTGCAGCTAGCGTTGCTGATGATGGGATTCTTGCCGTGAACATACTGGTCAGCATTAACGCCAACCACATATGTATCAATGTTGCCACCTTTACCAGGAGCTGTAATCAGAACCTGCTTAGCTCCCGCCTCTAAGTGGCGGCGTGCGCCCTCTTCACTAACAAAAACGCCTGTGGATTCAATTACAAGATCAATATCCCAAGCGCCCCAAGGCAAATTGTTGGGGTTACGATCAGAACAGCATTTGATAGTCTTATTGCCGACGGTAATGGTGTCGTCGGTGAAGCTAACATCTGCATCCAAACGTCCCAACAAGGAGTCATACTTCAGCAAATGACAAGCTGTTTTAGGATCCGAGGTATTGTTGATTGCAACAATGTCAAATCCTGAATTTTCTCTGGTTAACCAACAGCGTAGGAAGTTGCGTCCAATGCGCCCAAAACCGTTGATAGCTACTCTAATCACTGCGCTTACCCTCTGTCGTACAACTGCGTCAAATTAGCGTTTGCGTTAGCAAAATCAATGATATCCCATTGTCTAAACAGCCCGGGCTCGTAGATATCACAGTCAAGCCTGCGCCAAATTCATGTAATAAAGGGATGCCCGGGCTTAACAAATGGATTATCGTTCTATATTGAAATTAAGTATAATTGCTCACGGTATTGGCTTACAAGTCAGTCTCAGGAATCTGCGTGAAGTTCTGACGAAGATCCAGCATATATCGCTTTCCTGGAATCAATGTTGAAGTTTTAAGGATTGGTACCTAGTAAATTGCGCGAAATGGCGAACCCTGGTAGTTGGGTGTGTAGCCATTCTATAGATTCCTGGTATTATACGCCTGAAATATCTGTGTGTGGTGTGTGAGGTAAGTTTTATGCCAATGGCAGTAGATTTTAATGGCAGACCATTACACTTTATTGGTGTTGGTGGCATTGGTATGTCAGCTTTGGCCTATGTATTGGCCGAAAGGCAGTTACCAGTGTCTGGGTCTGACTGCCATTTAACTCACATTACTCGGCGCTTGCAAGAGAAAGGTGTCCACATTTTTTGGAGTCAAGAAGCTGACAATATTGCTCAGGCAACCCAGACGCTAGCGGACGATACGCAGGTCTTGCCCCAAGTGGTTTGTTCTACGGCAATTAGTCCTAGTAACCCTGAATATAAGGCTGCTATGGATGCTGGCTGTCCTATGTTCCATCGCTCTGATATTTTGGCTGCCCTGATGAATGAAAGTCAGGGTATTGCGATCGCAGGCACCCATGGCAAAACCACCACTAGCAGCATGGTGGGGTATCTGCTGCTTAAGGCCGGCATCGATCCTTCTATCGTTATCGGAGGTGAGGTCGCGGCATGGCAGGGGAACGCCCATGTGGGGACCAGCGATTATATGGTGGCTGAAGCAGATGAGTCTGATGGCTCCTTAGTGAAACTGTCAGCTGAAATTGGTGTTATCACTAACATTGAACTAGATCATCCGGATCACTACAGCACTCTGGATGAGGTAGTAGGCATTTTCAAACACTTTGCACATCAGTGCGATGTGGTGATTGGTAGCGCTGATTGTGAGACGGTTATGAACCAGATTCAGCCTAACGTCACCTACAGTTTGCGGCCCGAGTCAGGGGCTGATTATATTGCCACAGATATTTGTGAAACATCGCAAGGGACAACGGCGGAGATTTGGGAAAGAGGCCAGCGTCTGGGGGAATTACACCTGGCGATTTTAGGGCGTCATAACTTAAGTAATGCTTTGGCGGCAATTGCTGTGGCTCGCCGATTAGGGGTAGAGTTTGATGTGATCTCCACCATCATGGCTACCTTTGAAGGTGCTAAGCGTCGCTTTGATCACCGTGGGTTTCACAACAACATATTGTTTATTGATGACTATGCCCACCATCCTAGTGAAATTAAGGTAACCCTGGCAGCGGCCAAAGTAAAAAGTACGGAGAGTCTAGAAGGTGTTAACCAACGCCTTGTAGTAGCTGTGTTTCAGCCCCATCGCTATAGCCGCATTACAACGCTACTGCAGGAGTTTTCAATGGCATTTGCCGAGGCAGACCAGGTGATTGTCACTGACATTTATAGTGCTGGAGAGAAAAATCCCTCGGGAATTACGGGCGAAGATGTCACTAGTGCCATTGGTGAACACCATACCCAGGTAAGTTATGCAGCTACTCTAGATGACGTGAAAGCAAAGTTGGCGGCGTTGTTGCAGCCGGGCGATCTGGTTATTTTTCTAACGGCAGGTAATCTAAACCAGGTCATTCCAGATGTGATGGACTATCAAGCCAAGCAATCTGAAAAAACCGCCCTGACAAGTGTTTAGGACACAGCCAGCAATCATGTTGTGCCAAGATGAAAATTTCGGCTGGCAACAACTTCTCTAATCCGTATTTTTAGCAATGGCCATTGAAAAGCAACTTACGAGTACCGGCTGTATCGCTAAGGCCCAGTATCCCCTGGCAAGTCTGACCACATTTAAGGTGGGTGGGCCAGCGGAGTGGTTTGCTGCCCCCCGCAGTGTCAGCGAGCTACAGGCCTGTGTTCAGTGGGCAAATGCTGAAGGGTTACCCATTACTCGTCTGGGGGCTGGCTCCAACTTGCTGATTAGCGATCGCGGTTTACCCGGTCTGGTAATTTGTACCCGCTATCTGCGGCAAACTCAGTTTGATGAGGCAGGTCGAGTCACTGTCGCTGCCGGTATGCCCATGGCCACATTAGCTTGGAAAGTGGCTAAACGCGGCTGGAGGGGGCTGGTGTGGACTGTAGGAATTCCAGGAACCGTTGGTGGAGCGGTTGTCATGAATGCGGGAGCCCATGGCAGTGATACCCAAGAAATTTTGGTGAGTACTCAGGTGTTAAATCCAGATGGCTCTCTAGAAACCCTGGTTCCTGAGCAGCTGCAGTTTCAATATCGAACCTCTGTTCTACAAGCCGATCCACGGATTGTGACCCAGGCCACGTTTCAACTACAGCCTGGCTATGAGCCAAAAGTAGTTCGGGCAGAGACCTCTGCCGATCTAGAGCAGCGCCGATCCACCCAGCCTTATCATTTACCCAGCTGTGGCAGTGTATTTCGCAATCCTCAGCCCAAAAGTGCAGGCTGGCTGATTGAACAATCAGGTCTGAAGGGATTCAAAGTGGGGCAAGCTCAAGTGGCAGAGCGGCATGCCAACTTTATTCTCAACTGTGGTGGTGCAACCGCTAGCGATATTTTCAAGCTGATCCGACATATTCAGGGCATTGTAGATGACAAATGGTCTTTGCAACTAAGGCCTGAGGTGCAGATTCTAGGAGACTTTCAGGCTGTATGAGCCAATGGACAGTTGCCGATACTGTGTGAGTAGCGATTGCAATTCCTGCCAAGGCGACGTATAGTTTGACAGTTCATTTAGTAAAATCACGCCGCCAATTATGAGCAAAGGGCAAGGTTTTGGCTTCGGTCTTGGAAAAATGAAAGAGCTGAGCGAAGCCTTTAAAAAGGCTCAGCAAGTTCAAGAGGGAGCTAAGAAACTCCAGGAAGAACTTGAACTAATGGAAATTGAAGGCCAGTCTGGCGGTGGCTTGGTTAAAGTTATCCTCAGTGGCAATCAGGAGCCCAAACGGGTTTCTATTTCCCCTGAAGCGATGAATGAAGGGGCAGAGGTTCTCTCTGACCTAGTATCAGCCGCTATGCGTGACGCTTATCTCAAATCTACAGAGACCATGCGTGAGCGTATGGAAGAGTTGACGGGTGGTTTACAGCTTCCAGGCCTCTAAGTCCATAGAAATAGTTTTTGCCCAAAGGCGGCTAGCGTAATGATCGCTAGTCGTTTTTGTATAGCCAATTTCTCTACGTTCATCGAGTTTCTGCCATGACGACCCGACTCTTATTTGTCTGCCTAGGCAATATCTGCCGATCTCCATCAGCAGAAAACATCATGAACCACCTGTTGGAGCAACGAGGTTTGCAATCGAAGGTGGTTTGTGATTCTGCAGGAACATCGAGCTATCACATCGGCAGCTCTCCAGATAGCCGTATGACAGCTGCTGCTAAAAAGCGCGGCATTAAACTAGTCGGTCGGGCAAGACAGTTTACAGTGTCTGACCTGGATCAATTTGATCTGGTGCTAGCCATGGACGACAGTAACTATCGCGATATTTTGGCCCTTGACCCGTCTGGGAAATACGCGCACAAAGTAAAGCGTATGTGCGATTTTTGCCAGACACATTCTGACCGGGAAGTGCCTGACCCCTATTATGGTGGGTCAGATGGGTTTGACTATGTGATTAATTTATTGATGGATGCCTGTGATGGCCTGCTGCGAGAGTTGAATATGTAGTAGCTGCTAATCGACTTTGAAGACAAAGTCGTAGCTTTTATAGAGGCCTTGCTCGTAATTGACGACAAACCAGGTGTCTGGGTCAAACTCTAAGGGATAGGCCTCGCTTTGCTTGCTTTGATTTGCTTTAGACAATGTGCAATAGGGGCTAGAAATGGTTTCATGGACGATTGTCTGGGCTGAATCTTGGGCAATCACTAAAAATTTAGTTAATTGGCCACGGGAAAGACGCTGGTCGGCATTTACGACTGTCTCGCATGTTTGAGTCGCCTTGGTGCGATTCAGATACCATGGCTGCACAGACTGTGACTGGGTAGGCTGAGTAGAGATCGGCATGGAAATGCGCGACCATATATCTTGGGGAATAAGTGCTAAGGTCGCTAGTGCAATGCTGCCAAATAGCCAATTGGGTCGCTGCGATGACCGGGATGAACGTGCTTTGACGTAATAACCTGCGGGGTGTCTTTCATGACGTCTTTGGGGCCGTCTTTGGGGTGCTGGACGACGGCGTGGTGTATACAGATCAGACCGAGACATAGGACAAACGTTCTAATGGTTGTGACATCAATAATAGTACATTTGAACTAAAAAGAGGCTAGTCTAGGGCCATAAAACAAAAAAGTTTTTATCATTTAGGCAGCGAATTATAGCGAGCACCAAAGGTATGGATGTAATCTGCTGGGCTAGGAGGCGCTGATGAATCGGACGCTAGTGTGGTTTCGTCGTGACCTGCGGATATATGACCATGAGCCCCTTTATCGAGCCGCACGTCGTGGCGCAGTCATACCGGTGTTTGTGTTTGATCGTGCGTTGCTAAAGCATCCAGAAACGGGGGCTGCTCGAGTCGCTTTTATGGTGGACTGTTTGCGTCATCTGCATCAGGATTTGCGCCATCTTGGGGGGCGCTTAATTTTGCGTAGTGGTAACCCAGTGGATGTGTTGCCCCGTCTGATTAGGGAAACTCAGGCTGAGGGCATTTATAGCTATACCGACTGTGAGCGCATCTATGGTCGAGTTCGCGATGCCAATCTCCATAGAGTGCTAGCCGCTCAGCAGATGAAAATTCGCTGGTTTGAACCACCTGCTAGCCGGTCAGAGTTGATGGCCTATCCTCGGTACCGTCAATGGTGGTACCAAGAGATGGCAATGCCATTGGTGCCTGCGCCATCTTGGGTAGAGGTGCCTGCTGAAGTGGTCAGTGATGAGCTGCCTGATCTAGAACAGCTGGGGCATAGTTTGGATGATAAGCCGATTCCCATAGGCAGTACTCAGGCAGCGCGACGGCAACTACAGCAGTTTTTAGCCGAGAAAGCCGATCGCTACTATTGGCAACTGTCTTACCCCAGTGCGGAAATTACAACGGGGCTAAGCCCGCATATCAAGTTTGGGGTAATTTCTGTCCGGGAGTGTGTACAGACTATTCAACGGGCTGATGACCGGGGTGACCGCCGTATTCAACGTAGCTACCATCAGCTGATTTCTCGATTGCGTTGGGGAAATGGGTTTACCCAGCGTTTTCGCTATCTGCCTCAATTGGAGCTGCGATCGCTATACAAAATTTTTGACGATGACGGCTGGGACTTCGACGAGGACCTTTACCAGGCTTGGCAGCATGGGCAGACCGGATTTCCCATGGTGGATGCGGCGGCGCGCTGTTTGCAGGCCACTGGTGGGTATTTATCCCTCAATTTTCGATCGCGGGCTATTTATTCCAGTTTTCTCAGCAATCTGCTGGGCATGGACTGGCGTTATGGAGCGTTGCACTTTATGCGTCACCTAATTGATGGTGACTGCCCGATTGACCATTATCAGTGGGCTATGCAGTCGGGCGTGACCCACTGTGTGGATAAGACCTGGACGCGTATTTATAACCCTCAGCAGGTGGCCGTTGACCGCTGTGATCCAGAAGGGCTGTTTATTAAGCACTGGGTGCCAGAACTGGCCCACTTACCCCCAGAACAGCTAGGGACACCGCCGCCCACCAAGGGATATCCAGAGCCAATTTTGGACTATCGGCAAACGAGATCTCGCCGTGTACAACAATTAGAACAACAACGGGAAAAATTCTTACACAGCGATAATGTTGTGCCCTATTTAGGGCGTATGCCCAAAAATGTGATGCCTTTTGGCGTTGAACGCTACCCTAGTGAGACAGATTGGGCCGCTACTGAGGCCCCCAACCTGTTCCCGACCGCACTAGAGTTAGACAATTTGGACGCTCAGCAGTGTAGTGATTTACGTACATGGTTTGTCGCCCATGGGAACATTGCATCCCCTAAAAAACGTAAACAAAAATCGTCGGATTCGCCGGATTTACAACAGCTACGCCTACTCTAGATCTAGCTACAGTGCTTATATAGCTGCGAGCGCCAGGAAAGTAGCGTATGCTTGATAACTTAACAACTGATGGTTGCAATTAATTGCAAACCTAAGCCGTGGTTAGTTCTCGTTCAATTGCAGTCATTAAAAGGCGATTGCAGATTTTGTTGGTTGTCTGTCTGTTGGTGGGCATTACATTGCGCTGCACTAATGCCGCCCACAAAGTTTACTGGCATGACGAAGTATACACAACAATTCGAGTATTAGGCCACTCAGGCAAAGCGCTTGAAAAGCAAGTGACTCAAGCGCCTGTAATATCAGCATCTGAGCTACAGGAACTGCAGCAATTTCCTCAGCCCAGACGTTGGGGCGATACCTGGTCTGCTCTGGTCAGCCACCCAGAACATCCACCCTTGTTTTATCTGTTAGAACGCTTGTGGGTAGGAGTTTTATCACCTTCCATAACATCGTTTCGAGCATTGGCTATTGTATTTGGTTTAGCCTTATTGCCGTTAACCTACTGGCTTTGTCAGCAACTTTGGCAAGATCACTGGGCTGGCCTAATTGCCACCTGTCTCATGGCGCTGTCACCCGTACAGCTACTCTACGCTCAAGAGGCTCGAGAATATAGTCTGTGGGCTTGTTTGATTTTAGTGGCCAACGGCTTTTTAATCAGAGCAATGCGTTCTTCTGGCCGATACTCCAGCAGTGCTATCGTGGTCCGTTCTTCCTTGGCAACGGTTGTACGTCCGTGGGGGTTTTACGGTCTCAGTGTTGCATTGATGTTATACACGACGCTGTTGAGTATTTTGGTGATAGTAGCCCACAGCTTGTATGTGTTGATCAGTGGTTCACGACAACATTGGCAACGGTTTGCGATCGCTCTTGGTGGAGCATTTTTAGCCTTTATTCCTTGGCTATTGGTCATATTGAGTAACAGGGCCAAGTTAGAGTCAGCAACTGAATGGACCTCGTTTCGACAACCGTTAGGCCAGCTAATCAAATTGTGGGGACTGCATCTCAGCTCAGCAGTGATTGATCTGGGGTTGCCGCTGGAACATTCGTACACTTACTGGGTGCCCCCTATTGTGTTGGCATTGTTGTTGATGGCTCTATGGCAGTTGCTGTTGGTGACTCCGCCCCCTACAATGGCCTTCTGCATAATGACCCTGATGTTGCCTGCTTTAGGGTTGATTTTGCCTGATTTGATTAATGGTGGGCAGTTATCTATCAGTACCCGATACTTTATGCCATCCTTGCTGATGGTGACGTTAATATTGGCAGGTTGGTTACGACAGCTGATGTTGTCTGACCGGGGACTATATCGGTTTTGGGGGCAGGGTATTTTAGTCCTGTTGTTGGTTATGGGATTAGTCTCTAACACCCTCAGTGCAGCATCCTTTACCTGGTGGAATAAGAATATTAATTATCACGGTAATGTGATGGGAGAGGTTATTCGGCAAACTACAAAACCCTTGGTAATTGCTGAATTGGGATCGACGGGGTTAGGCAGCATGATTTCATTGAGTTATGCAGTGACGCCTGAAACTGACTTTGTTTTGTTTAAACCTGGTCAGCTACCTGACATTCCAGCAGGATATAGTGATTATTTTGTTCCCTATGCAACCGGGGAATTGTTAGATGCGATCGCATCTAAAACTGGCCGTTCTCCCGTACTAGCTGGAGGAGACTATCCTTTGTGGCGACTAGAATAGTTTTGTGGCTACTTTATTCTCAAACCGTAGCTATGAAAATAAACATCTTTTAGATAAGAGAATGTGAGGTTTCAAATAAGAGTTGAGTCTTAGCTGCTTCAAAAACAGGAATGGCAATTCTCTAATCACTGACACCACCAGAGAGTATTCATATCGATCGATACCTACTGTGTAGATGGTCTAACTCAATAAATGTTCCCCTTAGATCTTCTAGCGTCGATCCTCTAGTGCCTAAATAAAGCTACTCGGTGCTGATGCGAAATCCTGCCTGATAGTGTCCGGTGCCCGGTGCAGTGTCCGGTGCCCGGTATCAATGAATTCGGATTGGGGATTACTTATGCCGAGTAACTTTTAAAGCTTCTTTTTGGAACAAATAAAAGGATAGATGCTGTGTTTAAATAGCTCTTTAAAGGTTGTTTGAATTGGAACAATAATTCTTGATTTGTATGCCTTGAATTTGATAAAGAGATGGCAAAAATTCTACTAACTTTTGGTGAAAAGCACTGCTTATAGGGATTAAGTAGATTACTTTGAATAGAAGGTAATAGCAAGCTGTTTTATCTTATCCTCAAGATGAATTGTTTTGCTGACAGTTGATGCATAGCAACAATGAGAGATAGAACTATCTTCTAATTGAGCTAACGCTCAATAGTCTGAGTGAGGTATCTGAGGAATTATTCTACGTAGCAAAGATTATCTAATATGCTAAATAGCTCTCATCGCTCCCAGGTAGAAACAGTTAGCCATTTAGGTGATGTTTGGGCCGCACGTTATCGCCCTGATTTTTCTGCGTTAGAAGCCAGTGCAAGATCTTTGATTATTGGAGAGATATATCAATCATTGCAAGCACCGGGCTGTAGAAAAGTATCGGAAAAACTAAATGACCAAAGGGTTGTGGAGTCATGCAAGCTTGCTGCGGTCAGAGCTAAAGACTTCTATGTCCAGTTTGATGACTTAGACTTGCAGGAGATTACAAGCCTGGCTAGACTAGCGAGCTGTGTTTACCGGCAATTGCTGGAGTTTTATCAAGCCTATCCAGCTGTACTAACGGTCTCAGAGTGGGAATTAGAGCATTTTCCATTAGATCGTTTGGGCCAACTTTTTAAGGTGCCTAATCTGAGTGAACTGTCGTGTATTTTAGAGCCGCTTCTCGATCGATTTGGGGCTCAGAGCATTCGCTCAGATGGTGGGAAGAATTTGGGGTTTATGACAACACAGATAAACTTGACGAATACGTTGCTATTGCAAGATTTAGACCCGGTAGAGCAAGCTTTGATGAGTCCTTACCTTCACTTTTTAGAGGACCACATTGCTGTGCCATGGCGCAGGCTATGTGTTGCCGCAGGAAACCATAGGGTAGGCGGACCTGTGTTTGGGGTGGTTGAACGCATGTTGCCCATGATTTCTGACATTTCCAGGGCAACGTATACACCATGGAGTCAGGACTTTCCCTATTATTGTGGCCGTAGAGGTCGCCTGGATAATCCCGATGTGAGGCATTCTTCGCTGCGGGATTTCAACATGTTTCAGGTCTATCTATGGCTTAGCTTTTTGCAGAGCAATTCAAAAGTAATTGTAGAGGAGTTGGTACCTCTGTGTCGGGTGGTATATGGTCAAATCGGCATTTCTTGGGAAATGACAATGCAAGGAACAAAGCTGCTAATAGATAAGCTGCTGAGTTGTTTAGAGCCCCATGAACTTAGTTTGGTGAGCCCATTTGCATCCAATATGATCAATGCATTTATCGATAGTAGTGCTGTGGATGTTACACCTATCAGCGCGCTGCGTTATCCACTGTTTAGGTGATGCTGGTTTCAGTTCTTGGTGCTCTTAGTTCTCGGTGCTTAGTTCCTGGTGCTTAGTTTTGAGTGGGGCCTGTTCCTAAGGATAGTACTCGGAAGTAATACGAATTCGGATGTCTTAAACCTGATTAACAATGGACAATCCTGTCGGGGCATTCCCTTGTGGGGGTCGGCTGAGGCTTCGACGGTGAGCTCAGCCGAACCGCTCACCATCGAAGCCATGCCCTGCGATGACTAGCCAAAATTTCCTGGCTTACGTGATACCCATTTAGTGCTGATTTATCCTTTGGCTACAGTCATTGCTTTAACTCGGATGTCACCTGTGAGTACCCGTGGTCGGAAGAGCGTTTTGATTAAAATCCAGAGGGATTGCAGCTCACCTGGTGTATTCCAACGTTTCCACTGACCGGGACGACAATACAAAAGCTCAACCATTTTGCGAGTTTCGGGTAGGGTGACATTTTGGAACTGCACGTTAACGCAGGGAAATTCCCCATCATTGCTCACACTGGTTAATACCCCGCGTAGAGAAATCAGGTCTTCGCTAATGGAGAGTTGTACTGGTCGAGTTTCCCCAGGTGCCAATTGGGGTAATCCTCGCTGAGTAAGGGTAATCTGAGCTCCAATTTCTGAAATAGCTGTTGTGGTGCCCCACCAGATGCGATCGCCAATTTGTAGACGCACCACCCGACGCAGATCAAACCAATCGTAAGGGTTAGGGCGAGGAACATCTAGCAACACCAGCAAAGCCGCACCCAGCATCATCAGGTTGTACAAGCTCCAGATCCAGCCGATGCCAAGACCCCGTAAATGGGCTACAGCCTCAGGCGTTACTTCCAATGCCCAGTTGCCGCGTGCCAAACATTCTCCCAAATTTAACCAGATGCTACAGGCCGTCAGCACAAACATGAGCATTAGAGGCCAGGCTAGACTCCAGTTAAATCGAAAGCTTTGACTGGATGTGCCCTTGGGAGTGACCTTAAACCCTGTGCCAAAGGGTGACAGCAGTGCCTGAATGACCGTTGCTGCCAGAGGAAATGCTAGCACTAGCGAATAGACATCCGAAAGAATGGCGGAACGCGAATGGTGGTTTAGCCAGGAAAAAACGGTGATCTGCACAAAGTAGTAGGGTAAGAAGAAATAGATAATTTCTTCGGGGGTGGAACGAATGGGAATCACACCGAATGCATAAAATAGGGGTGCAATTAAGAAAATAATCCTGGATATGCTGGTAAACCAGTGCAAAATGCCTTCCAAGTGCCCCAGGCGTTGGATCAGCTTTAATCCTGGAATTGTCAGTGGATTCGTTTCAATAAAGAAAGATTGCAGTGTACCCCGAGCCCAGCGTAGCCTCTGAATTGCGTGGGCTGTAATATTCTCAGCTGCTAGACCGGCACTTAGCTTCTCATCCAGGTAAATAATTTTGTGACCCTTGGAGGCCAGACGAACTGCCGTAAAGTAGTCTTCGCTTAGAGAGTCGGTGACAAATCCTCCGGCTGCTTCCAGGGCGTTGCGTCGGGCAACAAAAGATGTACCAGAGCAGACGACACTGCCCACGCCGTCTCGCATCGGTTGGATTTGCCGATAAAATACTTCCTCTTCAGGCGTGAGAATATCTTCTAGACCCAGGTTACGGGCGATGGGATCAGGGTTATAAAAACTCTGGGGAGTTTGTGCCAAAGCTACGGTTGGATCTTGGAAAAAACCAACCGTGCGCAGGAGAAAGTTGCGGGTAGGGACAAAATCGGCATCAAAGGAGGCGATTAAGTCGCTGTCGGTGTTTGCGATCGCACTATTCAAATTCCCCGCCTTAGCATGGAGATTATTGGGACGAGTCCGATATTCGCAGCCTAGCTTAGCCGCCAAGGCCTGGATCTCAGGCCGCCGTGTATCATCCAGCAGATAGACTTTTTTATTTGGGTAATCCATCGCCTGGCAGCCAATGATGGTGCGCCGCAAAATAAACTCCGGCTCATCATAGGTGGGAATAAACACCGCCACCGATGGCAGGAACGTCTGATCCATTACCGCCTGCTGCACTTGATCCGCCTGGGCATGGCGGTCTCGCACCCGCAGCAGCAGCACCAGTTGGATAATGCTCACTAGCAATCCCAGCATTTCCATGGCAAACAGCACCGTGCTAGCCAGACCATTGAGGGGATCATCAAAATTTAAGGTAGACAGGCTGCGCCACGACACATAGCGAATTACCAAGATGAGCAAGACAGCCACCACCAGGGTGCGTGACCAGGGTTTGGGTTGGGGTGAAATTCGAGTGATCGCCACTGCAAACAAAAACAGGGCGACCGTTGGAAAAATTAAATAGTGGCCTGCCACCATGGGGGCCTCTAGCCACATGGGTGGAGATTGCTGTAACAAATTAAGCTGGGCAAAAATCCGGCTGATTTTCCCCTCGCCTGTAAACCATGCAAAGGCCATGGCGAGAGCGATCGCAACTACGGCTACCATCACTACCGTCGCGTTAGAAATAGAAAGCGGTCGTTGCAAGACTGGTTTACTGATCCGAACCATGGATTCTTCCACGAGTAATACGCATTAATAGAATTAAGTCTATGTAAGGTTACGAATACGGCACGAATTTGGATGTATGCCACGCTCAACTTACACATATAGGTGTTGCCCCAACTGTTCAATAAGTTGCATACTGGGCTGAAAATTTGCTGAGAGCTCAGTGAATTGTCATCTTTAAACTTTTCAGCTAGTCATCAGCTACTATTTTTAGTTTCATCATGCAGCGGGTTTCTAGTCCGTTTACAGTAGTCCTGAAATTCAGAAATCCGGCATAGTAGTTTTCCTGAACTATTGCAAAATACTAGTTGTTATCCAGCAGACATTAACCAGCAAGTGAGAGAACGATGACCATCAACGATTGGCTTAGACTCATGCATCCGATACTGGCGGTAAGTGTGGTATTCCCGCTTATTGGTATGGTGTCCTATTTTGCACTTCAGACTCGGCAGCGTCGTCTAGCAGTGCAGGCAAAAGAAAAATCCAAAATTCCACCCGTAGTCGGTAAAGAGCATGTCAATTTAGGCAAGTGGCTAACGGGTGCTGTTGTGGGTCTAACCTTAGTTGGAGTAGGGCATCCAATCATCAAGAACATCGTTAAGAAAGCGGCGACAGATAGCCCAGTACCGCAGGGCACAGTGATATTTATCGCGATCATGTTTTTGTTCACCATAGGCTCATTAGTGTGTTTATACCGGGCAAAAGCTTCGCAAAAGCTCTGGCGTGGCCTGTTTGCTGCCCTGACCACTGCAGGCCTATGGATTTTGGGTAGTCAGGATGGCGTGTTTCGTCGCACCTATGAGTGGCAAGTGTCTCACTATTACTACGGCATGATTGCGGCGACGCTGATGATCATTTCGTTAGCAATTTTGCCAGAGATTTATAAATCTAAGACCTGGCGAAAAGTCCATATTGCTTTGAACTGTATTGCTCTGTTGTTTTTTATTGGTCAGGGAATTACAGGCACTAGAGATTTGTTAGAGATTCCCCTCAGCTGGCAGGAGCCCTTTGTGTTTGGGTGTGACTTTGTTAATAAAACCTGTGGATGATGGGGGCAGTAGGGGCTCATAGCAGTACACCCCTACCGAGTCATATGTGAAGCTACGGTCCTTTTTTATAAAGTTACGGTTTGCTGTGTGCTGCAATCTGGGGAATATCTCTAGATGGGTCTGTTAAACCCCTTGTGCGCTCAAGTTGATCTAACAGAATGGGACGAGTAAATTGGCAACTGGGATGGTTGGCAGGCTTACTAGTGCTAGCCGTGGGCACTAATCACCCTGCCCAAGCATTCTCGGATGGTTGGTTTCTCGTCCTATTCTCCTCATAGGTGATCCGCTGTTTTCATTGATGGTCAGATTAGCTTTTGTCAGTGCTCTCTGGCTGAGATTATTCTGAAGGCGTTGGTTCAGGATTCCCGCCGGGCGATGGGTGTAAGGGGACGAAAGTTTACCTCTTTTTCTGCTATGGGCTTAAGTTGCACGTCTCAATTTTTATGGTCAGGAGATTCAACGGAAGAGCTAACTTAGCTGTATGAGTTGTTGATTGAGTCTATTGCCAAGTTGTTGCCTAGTGATCCGTAGGCGACTGTTGTTTTTATTCCTCAAGAAGAAGAGAGATTGGTCAGTTTTTGAATGCGTCGGTGTGAGTGGTTAAGGCGGCAACGGAGTCGGTAGTTAAGCAGCGGCTGGAGAGTTTTGATTACGGGAGATAGGGGTATTGGTCTGTCGTGGGCGTTTGTGGCGGCGGGGGCACCGAGTTTGTTGGTGTTGTATTGTGGTCAGTGCCGGATGCGCCAACGGCGGAGCTGATGACGGAGTTTTATCGGCAGTTGAGTTTGGGAGAGACGAAGGCGCAGTCGTTGGGGCAGGCGATGTTGATGACGATGGAGAAGCACCAGCATCTGGCTGCTTGGTCTGTGTTTACATTGATTGGGGTCGAATTAATAATTAAAAAATCTTTCTTAAGAGAATTTAGAGTGACTCGATCGTCAGCCTAGCTATTAGATTCAGTCTTTTGAATGGTTGCTACAAAGGAAATCTCTGTCAAAAAATACGCCTGAAACTCTTATTTCGTCGCTAATCACTTACGTTTTTTGGCTATAGGCTTTTGAAGCTTTTGTAAATTGTCTCGTACCCTTTTAGTAAGAGAATACGTTGGACCCAGGATGTTTTCAGAGATAGTCAAAGTCTTCTGATAAAGTTGCTCTGCTTCATAACAGTAACCTTGATTAGCATAAAACTCTGCCAAATCTTTAAGGCTACTGATCGTTGAAGGGTGCCGTGTTCCTAGCAACTGCTTAGATAGTACTAGATTCTGAATTATCAGAGATTCTCTATGAAGTAGCTGTGCTTCATTGTGATTTCCCTGATGGTTGTACAGTGCTTCTAGATTTTTAAGAGTGTTTTCTACATCAGGATGTTCATACCCTAAAAGATATTTACGCATTGCCAGTGCTTCTCGATAAAGTGGTTCCGCTTCACTGTATCGACCTTGTGCGTGCAAGCATATGGCTAGATTATTGAGACTAAGAGCTATATTAGGGTGTTTGGAACCTAATAGCTTTTTATTCATGGTCAGAGACTTCTGGAAGAGTGGTTCTGCTTTACTGTAGAAGCCTTGTTCATTGTAGAGTAATGCCAGATTATTGAGACCAATAGCTACATCAGGATGTTCGTCACCCAATAGTTGCTTAATCATGGCTAATGAATCTTGGAAGCTTAGTTCTGCTTCATTGTAGCGATCTTGAGCTTTGTAGACTGATGCGAGGTTGTTGAGGGTTTTAGCTATATGAGGATGCTTCTTGCCAAACAACTGCTTAAGCATTGCTAATGCTTCTTGACAAAATGTTTCTGCTTTATCAGGATTGTTCCGAAAAATACAACACACTGCTAGATTGTTCAGATTGCTAGCGATGAGAGAATGCTGATGCCCAAGTAATTGTTGATACATGGTCAGGGCCTTTTGATGAAATAGCTCTGCTTTTTTGTAGTGACCTTGATGTTCATAGACTGTTGCTAAATTATCAAATGTTTTAGCTATATCAAGGTGTTCTTTATCAACCAGACATTGTTTTCTTGTTAAGGCTTCTTGGTAAAGTGATTCTGCTTCACTGTAGCGACCTTGACTGTCATAGAGCAAAGCTAGATTGTTGAGACAATTAGCTAAGTCGGGACTATCGTTATTCAACATTTTGAGTGCTTCTAGCAAGAATGCTTCTGCTTCGCTATAACGCCCTTGGCTTTCGTAGAGCAATGCCATATTGCTGAGGCTACGGGCTACGTTAGGATGTTTGTTGTTCAACAATCGTCTATATAGTAATAAGGCATGCTCATAAAGGGGTTCTGCCTCGTTGTATTGTCCTTGTTGGTGTAAGTAGCTACCCGTTAGATTTAATAGTAGTGCTGTAGATATAGATTCAATGTGCTCTGTATTAATGGACTGTATTATGACTCTGGCATGAGGCAAGAGACGACTACAGTCCTTCCAATTGATATATTGCTCATCTGGAAATGCATGAGCCAAAGCATTTATAGTTCGTTGTGTCCATAGACGGTGACTTTCTTCGTCCATTTGAGATCTGACTACTTCTTGTACCAAGCGAGCAATGCTATATACCTTTTTCGATGGTTCAGATTGAACTAGTGAGTAACGAGTAAGCGGAGCTAATGTTTCATGGAAGACAATTGGATCATCTGACATTGCGGTCAGCGCATTGGCAAGGTTCTCTCCCAATTGACTGGCTCCAAGTTCAAACAATTCATAAGGAATCGCATCTGGACTCAAAAAGGCACTGATTCTCAATAAATCTGATGCTTCAGTTGATATGGCTTCAACTTCACGAAAGCTTAGGGACCAGGTAGTTGCAACGGACTCAGGATAGTTGCCGGTGATGGGGCCAGATTTCTCTAAGAGTTTCAAGCGATGTTTTAGATAACTTTTGAGATAGTCCTGAAAGGAGATCTGTTTGGCTAGAATATAGGCTCCTGCTTGTTCTAACGCCAAGGGTAAGTAACCAAGTTCCTTAGCTAGTTTTGCCGCCGCCGCTTGTTCAGTGGATTGATCTGAGTCCCGACCTGTGCGTTTGAACAAAAAATCCTTGGCTTCATCAGTGAGCATTTTTTGCAACCTGATCGGTCGGGCTATGCCCAAAGTATCAAACGTCTGTTCGCAGGAGGTTAAAAGAATATGACCTTGGGGTCGATGTGGGCAAAAAGATTTAATCTGTTCAGGATGATTGGCATTATCAAAAATAAGCAACCAGTCTGAGTGAGTTTCTAGCCAATGCTTAACTGCTTGAATAGTATTGTTAGGATTTTGAGCATCCTTATGCGGTAGATTCAGTAAGTTGGCGATTTCGATAAAGCCAGTACGAAGGTCTAGATCAGTCTCAGCCCTGACCCAAAACACTGATTGATATTCATTGCAGTGACGATAGACATATTCAATAGCAGTTTGAGTTTTTCCGATGCCGCCCAGTCCACTAATTGCTTGGATTTGGGATGAAGCAGCTGCCTTGTTATGATTCAGCTGTTTGTATAGGGTTTGTAGAATCTCTTCACGTCCAGTAAAGAAATTATTTTGCTCATACGGTAAATTCCAGATTGCTGAAACCAAGTTGGATAATTCAGTATTTCTAAATGCTTGTTGGGGCTCGGAAATAACTGAACCCATTAATAGTACAGGGGCATCCGAGTCACCTATATTTGCCAAATCCATGGCTACTTTGCCAGAATTAAAGGCAAATTCCACCGATCTCCCATTAACCATGGCATCGTAAAACCCGACTGCAAACTTAATAGCAGCCTGTTCATTGATACTCTTGCTCATGCCGATCACGTAAGGGATATGCTCAGCAATTGCTGCCGCCTGCTCTAGGGAATAACAACCATTCAAAACAACACATTCACACTCTTGTTTGAACAATTTGAACAGCTTAGCCAGAGCATTACCAGTCACCAACTTGGCATTGCCCGCCTCATCCTCAAAGACTAGACCAGCTGCTCCCTCACTATGGCCCGTAAAATGCACAATCTGCGGCGACTCATCCAACATGGCCCGCTGTAGATCGCGAGGTCGCACCGCCCACCGCTGTACAATCTCAAACTCATCCCGCTTTTTTGCTCGTTCCAGGCCCTCACGAATATCCCGAGCTTCCTCATCTAACCGACGGCGGGTGGCATCTTTAGGGTTAGCTGCCAGAATCAAGATTTTTTTGCGCATTGACGGTCCAGGATCAGCAGTGGGGCTAAGTAGCCTGTCAGTAGGCTTACTTTTTAGGATTGCTCATAGTCTAGCCATTCACAGCTGAATTCTAGGGATATTTCACAAAAAGTACCCCTGGAAGGTCGTAGCTGTAAGCCGCCCTAATTCAGGGGATTAGTGATGTAACACGCTTACTCCCCTATACATCCATTCGTACACATCCCATCCCCGTCAAAGGACATCGCCTGTCCACTCAAACGAGCGAAGCGAACCGATTTCGTAGCGACATTATCCAATTGTTTGAGGGGGCATGCTTCACAGCATAGCAGTCGCGTCAACACTACCATGGAGGATAGTTCTGCTTGTTTTCTTCTATGCCTCAGTCTGAACTTTGCCAGCGTGATTGCCCAAAACTAACGGAGCATCACCTTGTACCCCGTCAACAGACTAAGCGAAAAAAGCAAGACCCAGGACCAACGACAGATATTTGTGCTCCCTGTCATAAGCAAATTCACACTCTGTTTACCAATAAAGAATTAGCCCAAGATTTAAATACGGTAGACCGATTAAGGTCTCATCCGAAAATGGAGAAATTTTTGGGGTGGATTCAGAAGCAAGATCCGTATAAGAAGGTGCGAACGTATCGTTAGTGTGGGCTGTGCCTTAGTAGGGGCTGTGCCTTAGTAGGGGCTGTGCCTTGTGCCAGCCCCGCGATACCGAAGATTATCAACCAGGATTTAATATTATTGATCTTCCGTTAAGCCGCCAACGCTGGATAGTCTACATAACCCTTACGATCGTGGGTATAAAACGTAGCCGGATCTGCTTCATTCAGGGGCGCACCTTGCTTAAAACGCTCGACCAAATCAGGGTTAGCAATAAAGGGAATGCCGTAGGCAATTGCATCTGCTTCATTATTCTGAAGGGCGTCTGCTCCCGTTTCTGCACCATAGCCTCCATTCAAAAAGATGGGTCCCTTAAAGGCCTGACGCAGATGGGGGGTGATTCGCTCAACGCCGTCTGCGGCTGCCATAAAATGGCCCGGCAAGGCTTCTATGATGTGGAGATAAGCTAGATTAAATCGGTTCAAAGCTGTCGCCACATAGGTAAACGTAGTTAGAGGATTGCTGTCTTTCATACCGTTGAAGGCGACATAGGGTGACAATCGTACACCAACGCGATCGCAACTCCATGCCTTCACCACAGCTTCTGTAACCTCTAGCAAAAACCGAGCCCGATTTTCCACACTACCGCCATAGGTGTCAGTACGCTGATTAGAGCCATCTCGTAAGAATTGATCGATCAGATAACCATTGGCTGCATGGATTTCTACACCGTCAAATCCGGCTGCTTTGGCATTGAGAGTGGCTGTGACATACTGCTCAACGATACCTGGAATCTCTTCTAACGTCAGGGGGCGGGGAGCGACATAGGGCTTTTTGCCAAGGGGCGTATGAATCTCTCCTTGCAGGGCAATGGCCGAAGCAGATACCGGTAACTCACCATTGGGTTGAAAGTCAGGGTGAGACGCCCGCCCGGTATGCCACAGCTGTAGAACAATCTTGCCACCTCGCTGATGGACAGCCTCGGTAATCTTTTGCCAACCGGCGATCTGTTCAGCAGTGTAAATGCCAGGGGATTGTTGCCAGCCAGCTGCCTGTTCAGAAATTTGTGTGGCTTCAGAAATAATCAGGCCGGCACTGGCTCGTTGGTTGTAGTATTCCAGCATCAGGTCGTTGGGGATGCGGGATACCCCAGACCGGGCGCGGGTTAACGGAGCCATGATAATGCGGTTGGGAATTGCGATCGCGCCCAATTGCAAAGGTTGAAAAAGCACGGCTAATGCTGGGTCAGCTGTAGCGGTAACCATAAAAAACTTTCCTTATTCAATAGTTCGAAAGTTTCGAATAATCGAACTATAGCTTGCTAATCGACAAATCGGCAACTGTGATTCAGGGGTGGTTACTTCACAATTTGGGTTGATGGCATAGGAGATTGTCCTTGCCGACCGTAATGTCTATTGTGTAAAACTTGGGTCAATGCTAACCCACATCACCAGATCAAATTGCTCGGACTGAATCGATGCGTCCAAGATCCGCATAGTAATGCCGGACTCTTCCAGGCGACGTAGGCTCAGGCGATCACCCAAATTCTTGGTGAATGCTTCCAGCAACTGTTCTGGTGCTTCGCTGTCATTGACCGACATTTCCGGGTCTATCAAAATCAAGCGATGACCATTTTCAATGGTAAAGCCAGTCTGAGCCTTGATTTTTAATCCTTCCCCCAGGCTCGGCTCAGAGAGATCCAGCTCTAGCTGGAGGCGATTGTCGGGTAAAAAAGTTGCCTTAGGATTACTAAACTGATAGCGGCTAGCTTCACGGGACTGGGCCGCATTTCCTAAGTTAATTTCAATGTTGTTAAGCCGTTCTGTAAATTCCGGTGACAGCAGATACTCGTTGAGATCTTCTGGTGTAATTACCAAATGAAGTGCGCCATTTAAGGGCTCATCGAGGGCTACTTTGCCGCGTCTGAGTTTGTTGAAATCTAGATCAATGGGGTCAGTGTCCAGGTCTGCGATCGCAACCCGAAACCCTTCCACCGGATACATACCCCGCACACCCACCTGTAGCCGGTTGATCTTACCCTTCAGCAAGTTTAAATTCGAGCCATTATCCACCCGTACCTGAATATCTTCCACTCCATTGAGCCGAGCCCGCAGCGCATTTTCGGCCAGGGTATCCAGGCCCAAGCCAATGGGTGAACCGATAAAAATCAGGCTAGAAAGCAGGATTGAAATAAATTCCATGGCCTACAAAAATAATTGCCATCAAAACTGTAGGGGTATCCCAGGGTGAGGGAATCACCCAATGGCATCGTCAACCCATTGCTTGATGGTGCTGACCACCTCGTCTACGGCCAGCTCAACCGATTCGCCATCAGCCCGCTTGACCGCTTCTACCTTACCCTCTTTCAATGAGCGCCCGGTCACTACCCGGAAAGGAATACCGATGAGTTCAGAATCTTTGAATTTCACACCGGCCCGTTCTTTACGGTCATCTAGCAACGTTTCTACACCGGCTGCATTTAGCTCTTCGTAAAGCTTCTCAGCGGCGGCCATCTGGTCCGCATCGTTGATGTTGGGCACGACAACGACGGCCTGGTAGGGGGCGATCGCAACTGGCCAAATAATGCCATTCTTGTCATAGGACTGCTCTACTGCAGCCTGGGCCAGACGGGATACGCCGATGCCGTAGCAACCCATGACCAATGGCTGAGACTTACCACCTTCATCGGTGTACGTTGCGCCCATGGCAGTAGAATATTTGGTGCCCAGCTGGAAAATGTGGCCGATTTCGATGCCCCGTGCAGTTTGAATGGTTTGGCTAGGGTCGTGGACAGCGCGATCACCAGCATTGGCCTTGCGGATATCTATCACGATCTCGGGCAGGGTGAACTGGTCACCCCAGTTAGCACCGACCACGTGGTAGCCCTTCTCATTGGCCCCAGTGGCAAAATTCTTGAGGTCTACAGCCGTTTCATCCACCAGCCGCAGAAACTTGGGCGCTACATTGTCCAGCGTTTGAATGTAGTCATCGGAAATATCGGGGGCAATGTAGCCCAGGGGTAACGGCTTGGTCGCCCATTTGGCTTGGGCCTCGGGGTCGGGCACTTCTAAGGACAATAGAGTAGACGCATCATAATCTGCCGCCAGATTAGTCAGGGCATTTTGCAACTTAGTATCGTTGACGTCCTGGTCTCCCCGGATATTGATCAACACCAGTACCGTTTTGCCATTGTCATAGACCGCCTGGTACAGAACGTTTTTGACGATCTGTGTGGGCGAGCAGTCTAGAAACTTCGCCATGGTCTCAATGGTGGACGTGTTAGGTGTCTCTAGTTTTTTGTATTCGCTAAATTCTGAAGGAACTGCATCAGCGGCTACAGATACTGCCTTTTCTACGTTAGCCGCGTATTTGCCATCCTCGGTATATAGCACCTCATCTTCGCCTGCGTCAGCCAGTACCATAAACTCATGGGATCCCGAACCACCAATGGCACCAGAATCCGCTTCCACAGCACGAAACTTAAGTCCACAGCGACTCAAAATATTGCTGTAGGCCTGGTACATATCCCCATAGGTGGCCTTGAGGCTATCCATATCCGCATGGAATGAATAGCCGTCTTTCATAATGAATTCGCGCCCCCGCATCAGGCCAAAACGAGGCCGAATTTCATCGCGAAATTTGGTTTGTATTTGATATAAATGGGTGGGCAGTTGCCGATAAGAGCGCACCATATCCCGCGCCACCATGGTGATGACTTCCTCGTGGGTAGGCCCCAGGGCTACTTCCTGCTGGCGACGATCCGTCAGGGCAAACATAATGCCTTCTGCCTTGGTGTAGGTGTCCCACCGCCCGGACTCTTGCCACAGTTCCGCAGGCTGTAGCTGAGGCAGCAAACACTCTTGGGCTCCAGTCCCATTCATTTCGTCGCGCACAATGGCCGATACCTTATTTAGAACCCGCAGCATCAGCGGCAAATAGGCAAATACACCGCTGGAAATTCGTCGGATATAACCCGCCCGTAGCATTAGCTTGTGGCTGGGAATCTCTGCTTCAGCAGGATCCTCACGCAGCGTGACAAACAGCATCTGGGACAGGCGCATAATTCAGCAGGTTTTCACAACATCAACACAGTCTAGTGTATTAGGGTAAAGGGTTGCTGCATTGGGGCGAAAAATTTTAGAAGAGGGTAGGCACTGCCCATCCTCCTCTGATTCGGGCATGCTTCTACCTCGGTAGTTGCACGGTAAATGTTGTCTTTTGCTTGGTGCTCTTAAACCCAATGTTTCCACCCAAATTGCTCACCAACTGCTTGACTAAAGCCAGACCCAGACCGCTACCGCCATAGTTCTGCTGGTCCAGTTCAGGTACTCGATAAAACCTCTCGAAAATGTGGGGTTGATGATTGGCTGGAATCTGTACGCCTGTGTTTGCGATCGCAATTTCCACTGCTTTATCCGTTGCCTGGACTGCGATTTTGATGGTTTTTTTAGGAGGCGTATACTTGATTGCGTTGGTCATTAACTCGGTGATGGTACGTTCTAGCTGAGTGATGTCGCATTCCACTAACAGAGGTTCAGCAGGAATGTTGGTTTTTAGGGTTAACTCTTCTTGCTCTAATCTAGTCTCGAATGTGCGCAACAGTGAGGGTAGCCAATCGCTGAGGTTCATCAACATGGGTTCTGATGTTTTCTGATATTCAGGAAACATCAGGGTGATGAGATTGTCGACAAACTGTTTTTGTCTGCGACATTCTTGGCTAAGTAAGCTCAACACTTTTAGTACAGTGCTGCGCTGGGGCACCTTTCGCCATGAGACGTCTTTGAAAATTCTTTCTAAGGTTTGGGTGGAGAGTTGGATATTCCCTAGGGGAACAAATAGTTCGTGGGAGATGAGCTGTAGAAATTCATCCTTGGCTTGGCGTAATTGATGAATTTCTGTTTTCTGGATGTTAACTGTCTGGGTCAGTTGGGTTTGGTGCAATGCGATCGCAAGACAATCAACAATCTGTTGTAACTCCTTGATTTCAGTCTCATCAAAGGTTTCACCCTTACGGCGGATTGCCCAAACACTACCCAGCAAAGTTGTTTGATGTAACATTGGACAGCCTAGCCAAGGTAAAGACGTTGTTGCACCATTTTCTATGCCTAGTTGTTGAGTGTTCAGCAGCAAGGACTTACCCAGTTTGGAAGGCTTATAAAATTCCCAAACTTTGTCGAGGTTACGGGAATGGTTGAGTGGAATTGACCAACCAGTACCCACGTTGCCAACCAAGGTGGCAGTGCGTTGGTTCTCATCCACTAGTTCTATTTGGCAACCCTTCAGCTTGAAGTTCTCGGCGATGGCTGTCGGTAACCAGTGAATCAACTCTTCAAAAGTACCCCCTTGGAGAGTCGTGAATAAAATCTTTTGCATCAGGGTTTGATAACTGCGGGCAGTATGGGAACCTGCAAAAGATATGTTGAACCGGTCTGAATCACTCGTTTCAGACTGCAATGGATTGCCTTCGAATCCGTTACTTATCAAAAGTCGACCTAGCCTCCTAAATCCAAGTCGCTTTCAGCTAGTAGCCATGTCATACCTACTAGCTACCTGCTATTAAAACATATGTAAAAGTTAGACATCCATAAAAGTCTTAGCTTCTTGGATAGCTAAGACATCATTGCATAGATTATCTAGTGTATTAATGAGGTGCTTTAATCAATAGTTATAAACCTGATATGAGTTAGGTATTGTCCTGGTCCATATCTGCATGGAAACGTTTATCGAGAAATCAGTTTACTAGAAAGTAGTACATTGAAAAATGGTGATGAATACCCCTATAACTCACTGAGCAATAATGTATCTAAAGACGTTCATCAATATGACTCTGTGGGCAAAATTAAGGGAGCAATCAACGGGCCTTTCAAGGTTAAAAAACTTAAAACAATAACAATTACTAGCCCTTTAACTAATCATTTAAACCTTTATTCTAACTTTCTAAACATATAGATACCAAGGCGACCGATTTATAACCTCGCATGAAACTCGCTAAAAGTATTAGACTCCAGCGCCTGGCGAACGTCGATTGAGCGACACATTAATTTAAAAATGTATCGAATTATTAAGGGCCTCTCTCATTAGTGAGGGATTAGGATTTAACCAGACCTTTCAAATGCTACAGTAGCTAACTAGTAAGACTTCATCAATATAGGCAGATTTAGCAAGATTAAGGGGACTTGGATGCAGCAAGAAAGTAATTAAGTCACTTTTAATTCCTCTTTGAGGAAAGTTTTTTCTTCGGTACTATGGCGTATGGGTAGGTATTATTTCCTTACTCATAGGTTAGTTATTTGGCTAGTTATTCATTGTTTATCTAGCTATCTACGAGTACCCCAATTGTTTTTGCCGATTTATCCTCCACGATGCTCCGAATGAGCAAAATTAACGCCCTGTGGCGCTCATTTTGCGGGGCTTTGTATTGAGGTTATATCAGGTGGGTAACTTTAAGGCTGTCATCCTAATTGCTGAGGATGAGGTTCACATCCGTAATGCTTTACAGCGAAATCTCATTAAGGCTGGATTTGATGTGATTCTGGCCTCAGATGGTGAGGAAACCATGGCTCAATTTAGAGCTAATGTGGTTGACCTTGTTGTCTTGGATGTCCTGATGCCTAAGTTGGATGGTTTGCAGGTGTGTCAGCTGATTCGGCAAGAATCGGATGTGCCGATCATTATGGCCACTGTCTTAGGGAGTCCAGCAGATCGAGTGACTGGATTAGATCTGGGGGCTAATGACTACATTGTTAAGCCATTTTCGAGTCGAGAGCTGATTGCGCGCATTCGATCGATACTTAGGCGGGTATCTCCAGGTGTTCGTGGTACATTAGCGGATCGAAGTGTTGATACGACTGTGGTTTCTGTCGGTGATCTTGTTCTCTATCCCCAAACTCGAAAAGTCTATGGGCAAAATGCATATATCCGGCTGACTGAAATAGAGTTTTATATTCTATATTTTTTGGTTCAAACTCCAGGTCAAATCTTGACGCGAGAGAATATTTTGCAACAGGTATGGGGATATACTGCGGATGCTGATTTGAATACTAAGGCCCTAGATGTTCACATTTCGCGCCTGAGAACAAAGCTAGGTCATAGCACGGTGCGGATTATGACTATTCAAGGACATGGTTATATGTTGCTTGCCCGGTAGGGGCGATTGATTCCTGGTTTGGGGGCGTTGCATACAACGCGCCCCTACATCGCGATAGCTCCCACGGTGGCCTGGGTTGCCTTGATGTAATCCTGGGGAGTTAGCCATAGCATGGCCCCACGCATACCGGCGGATACGGCAATGTGGTCGTGGGCCTCAATCCATTCGTCTACGTAGGTGGGATAGTGCCTTTTGCAGGCAAGGGCGGTAACGCCGCCTCGGATGTAGCCGGTTAGAGGCTGCACTTCTTTGAGGGGAACCGGTAGTACTTTTCGGTCTTTGGTGAGTTTAGCTAAGGCTTTGAGGTTGAGTTGGGCATTGGCAGCCAGCACAGCTAAGCAAATACCGTTGCGATCGCCACGAATGACTAGAGTCTTAAACACCTGATCATGGGGCAGGCCTAGTTTGTCGGCTGTAGCGCCAGCCACTAAATTATTGGGATCTACCGGGTAGGTCAGGATCCCATAGTCAATGTCCAAAGCGTCTAGAAGACGAGCCGCATTGGTTTTCATCTTTGGTGTGCAATCAATGGTGCCAAATCATTGTTGCTGGGATATCTCCACATGTCCAATGGCAAATTGATTGCGACCGTTGGATTTTGCTTGATAAAGCCCCTGATCGGCGGCGGCAATGATTGCTTCGTAAGTGCCTGGGTCGGTGGATGTCACACTGCCAATACCTAGACTGACCGTCAGCCATGGGCTAACGTCTGAAAGACGATGTTCAATGTGCAGTGCATGGACAGCCGCTCGAATTGTCTCTGCCACGTGTTGTGCCCCTTTCCCGATTGTATTGGGTAGCACGACCGCAAATTCCTCTCCACCATAGCGAGCGACAAAGTCAGGTTCGCGCTTGACAGCCGTTTTGAGTGCTTGAGCCACCTCTTGGAGACAGGCATCTCCCGCCTGGTGACCATAGGTGTCGTTGTAGAGTTTGAAATAATCGATATCGCAAAGAATCAGTGTTAGGGGGGTGTTGTTACGAGCTTTCCATGCCTTGTCGAGAAATTCATCAAAAGCCCGACGATTGGCGATTTGCGTGAGGCCATCTACCCGTGCCAGGGCTGTCAGTGCCTGGTTCTGCTGTTGCAGTGCCTGGGCATTTTCCTTATGGGCAGTAATATCTGTGGCTGTTCCTAGCAACTGTTGTGGTGTGCCGTCTGAATTCCATTGAAAAATAGTTTCTCGGCATAACATCCACAACCAATCGCCTTGTTTATGGCGAAAGCGATATTCATTCTCCACAATCTCACCCCGGGTCGACGTTGCCAGATGCTTGCGGGTTTGGTGAATGGCTTGGATAGTTTCAGCATGGGCCAGTCTTTCTAAAAACTGGGCTCCAAATTTTTGAATTTCTTCAGGAGAATACCCCAGAATATTCTTCATGTAACCGTTAATGTAGTAGTTTTCACCACTGGCAAAATCATTTACATACAGAATATTAGTACTGGCATTCAGGATGCCTTGAATAAAGTGCTGACTCTCATGCCAGGCTTGTTCAGCCTGCTGCCGCTCAATCATTTCGAGCTTGAGTTGACGTTTTTGTTTGCTTAAAATTTTTTGTTTTTTTTGTTCGCTGGCATGGCTAATAGCTAGAGCAATGAGACCAGCGGCTGTAATCATGAAATGCTTATGTGCTGCCTGCCAGACCCTGGGAGATTCTTGCTGATTACAGCAGAGAACGCCAACTACTTGGGTTTGATGGTAAATGGGAATTTCAATTAAGGCGGTAATGGTCTGCTCTTGACCGGATAAATAGGGAGGAAACAGTAATAGGGGAGCGTCTTTGTCATCTGTTGATGATGGTTGCCCTAACTGTTTACCTGGCTGTTTGCCTAACTGATTAGTAGTGGCGTCACCCGTATTGAGGACAAGCCAATTTTGCTGGGTTAAGCAATGAAAATAGTCGATATGGTTGTCTACATGCAGCTGGCTTAGCGGGGTATTGGCAGCATGGGGACCGTAATCAGCCACTAATTGAAATAGGTTACGGTCCTCGGTGTATAACCAAACCTGACAGTTGGTTGTACCTAGATTTTTAACAATGGAATATGTAACAGCGGCGGTAGCGGCCTCTACATCACCGCTGTAGATTGCTGCACATTGGCTTAGCTCTAAAAGTGCTTGTGATAAGGCATGGTGAGGTGAATGACTGTCTAAAAAAACAGGCGTGACCAATGGCTGATTAGATTGCTCAGGCGCAAGCGACATCCCAACTGATGAAGAATGGATCAAGCTGATGTGAAACTCCGATTGGGTTACATTCAACCGGAGTTCCACATCAGACTTACTTCAATAAGGGTGCCTCAAATGGGCGGTGTTTTAACTATAGTTAGACACTTCTCTTCATGTCAATTCAGTCTCAATCCGCTAGCTCAGCTCTCCTTAAACCAGATTCTCCAGGTTAGTCAAAAATATTGCCAAAGAACTCAATTGTGTCTTTGAGGGCAGTGACAAAGCTGTCGATTTCATCGTAGGTATTGTAGAAATACAGGCTGGCCCGAGCAGTGGAGTCGTTGCCTAGAAAGCGGTGTAGTGGCTGGGTGCAGTGATGCCCAGAGCGAATGGCAATTCCAGTTTGGTCCAGGAATGTCGATAAATCTTGGGCGTGGAGATTCTCAACGGTAAATGTTGCGATCGCAGCCCGTCCACTGCCATCAGCTTTGGGTTTAGGGCCATAGAGTTTGATCTTAGGCACATCGGCCAAACGTTCGTAGAGGTACCGTGTCAGCTCATGCTCATATTGGGCAATGCGATCCATGCCAATGCCTGTGAGGTAGTCGACCGCTGCCCCTAACATGATCACCTCAGCAATGGCGGGCGTACCTGCTTCAAATTTGTGGGGCAGTTCAGCATAGGTGGAATGATCCAGGT
>NZ_QXHD01000004.1:6136267-6155305 GCF_011009555.1 Adonisia turfae CCMR0081
TCATCAATAGTTGCATCAAGGCCTGGTTATTCAAAGCCTGTTGGCCTGGTCCGCCCTTGGGGGACAGCAGAGCCGTGCCTGCATTCATCAGCAGTTGCTGATTCTGAGGATTTTGCAGAAAGGTACCCGCCTGTTTAAGGGCAGTCTGGGCCTGGGGATTGGTAACAACAGCCGTGGCCACTTTCTTGGCAGCCGGAATCAGCTTGCTAATAAAGGAGGAGAATCCTCCCATAGCCAGCGCCATATCCAGCGGGGGTGTTTCTTTATACGCAAAGGCAACCACCTCAACCGGCGGCTGGGCGATTGGTTGTGATGGCATAGGGACCTCCAAACTTAGGAAAACGGAAGAACGCGGGTTAGGGTGAACACCCCCTTGGGAAGAATGATGCTCACGGGGCAACCCGATAATGGGAAGCTCAACAATCTCAGAGAGGGCGAGGCCTTCTTGTTGAGCTGAACGAAAACTAAAGAGTTGAATATGACGATGGTTGCGACCAAACTGTTCTTTGGGAATAGCTAGGGTCTTACGACCTAAAATTTCCGGCGGCAACGGTCCCATCAAGGGTGACACAACGTTTGGACCCTCTAGCTGTTTGAGACCGTTAACCCGATAGATGTCCCCATCGCCGATGTGATAGCGGTAGTACCGATTGGTAATGCCAATATCAATATCAAAATGGGCATAATTATCATCAGTGTCTTGCCATCTTAAAATTGCCAGGGCCATGGTGTTTGCTCGATGTTGTCAAAAACCAAACGAGAGTCTGGACGCTAACCATTGATTATCCCCCTGGCAACTGTCCTGGTTGTTGCGGTTGAGCCCCTGCCTGGTTTTGTGGTGCTTCGCCACCATACATGGAAGCAAAGTTGTCTAGCTTAAAGTAATCTGACTTAAATACTAGCTCCACCGATCCCGTGATCTGGGCTGCTAAATCTGTTGTCGCCGTACTCTTAGCAGAAGACACACTAATTTTGCTGCGCTTTCTAGCACGGGAACTGCGTCGACCAATAAAGCCAAAGAGTCCCCCTCCATGGGTACCACCGGTCTTCGTGGTCGTTGTTTGAGCCGCCTTGTCAGTCTTGTTAATCTTTTCAGTAGCCTTGACATCAAAAACAACGGCTGCTTTTACCGTACCTCGTTCGACCACCAGTCGAGAGATACCCATTAAAATAGTCTCTCGCAATAAGGCCCGTTGTTCCTTTGCCAATGCCAGTTTGGCATCCATGATTTTAGCTTTCACTTGGTTGTCACCAAGATCCAGCTGTTGCCCACTGGCATTCCCTAGAGTGGGTTCACCCTGTTCATCTTCCATAAAGCTGAACTGGTCACCCATATTATCCGCCAGGTAACCAAAGGCATCTTCGTCACTGACATTTTTGACAAAGTGGCTCAGGGATTTAGTAGCAGACTTCAGCAGTTGCTGATATTCCTGCATCTGGGTAACAGTGACGTTCAGGTTGGCGTCAAAAACCCCCGTCAGCAGATCTTCTACAAATTCAGGAAAATCCACATCACTAATAAAGTCAGAGGCCATATCACCTGTTTCCGAGCCAATTCGCTCATTCAGGTGACGCTTGTCATTGATTTGATCACTGGCTGCCAGTCCAGTTGATAGGCCTCTTTGCGCCGCTAACTGACCACCATTGCCCTCAGCTAAATCATTGTATTGATTCTGCACCATGTCTTTATACATGGCCATCTGTTCATCTCGATTCATGTTGCGGAATGTAGGTGATTCCTGCAACAACTCCCGTGCCCGCTGTCGAGCTCTATGCATTCGATCATCGTGTACTAATTGTGACATGGTACGTCAGCCTCTATATGCCCAACAAAACTATCAACAAAACCCAAATGTACAGACATTGCATGCAACATCTCTCTCCTCTGCCTAATCCCAATCATCAAAATCATCATCCATACCGTCCATGTCATCCATACCATCGCCGTCTCTTCCAAAAGAGCCATCATCTTCCTCCATGGATGCTTGGGCAATAATCCAGGCTTCTGCCGACGAGAGAAAACTTTGGAATGAACTGTCTTGAACAGATCCTTCGTTAAAGTTTGAAATCCACTGAAAGACTTTGTTCCCTTCTACCGCAGAAGTGCGAATAGGGGCGCTGGAGACCATTATCCCCAAGTCTTCTTTTGCAACCTGTTCAACCACTGTCCAAATACTTTCACGTCGCCCACCATAGGATGTGAGTACATAGTCAGCCTTGATAATGTCTAATGCCTCTTGTAAATGGGCATAGTCTTCAGTTACCTGCAGGTGAGCCATACCGGTCATGGTTTCACTCAGGTTGTACTGTAGGTTCTTAGTAGCTTGATAAATCGGAGCCTTGGAGACCCAACTCTCGGCTGAGTAGCTGCCCTCTGCTTTGCGGATATACTCGGCTACTTCAGACATAAGCTGGTGCCACAGTCGAGGAAAGTCTTCATTGGCCACCATATTGGAGAGTAGCTGCCCTCCACCTCGATTTAATACACGACGATACAGCATAGCCCGCTCTTGGGGAGTGGAGCGCTCACTGCGCAGTTTATGGTAGCGGTAAAGGGCGGCAGCCGTTGTGCCATCGGGGACATCGAGAACGCCTCCGGCCCAGCGTAGTACCAGGGCATTGGCCACATCAAATACATGCATCCGTTCACCAATGCAGTAGATGTAGTCTAGGGCCCCTGCTGCTAAAATGTTGTCCGGACTAACGCCCTGCTCTTCGATACTCTCAAAGGTATCAACGGAAAAGTCCCAGGTGGTTTCTCCTCCTTTGATACGGGCCGTATCAATCGGATCCTCAGCAACGTTGGCGATTTTTAGCGCTTCATTATAGGCCAGGAAGAAGTATTCGTTGTAGACACCATTTGTAAAATCGCTTTCGGACGTAATTTGAACACCCAGTTTGACCAAATAATCGGTCATCCCCTGCTTAATTGCGGTGGTAAAAACAGAGCTGGGAAGAATTGTGCTCTCTCCGTTTGCCTCTTTCGTTTCTAGATTTTCAACAAACTGTTCTACATAATGGGGAATATCTCCCTCAGTATAGATGGTTGAGAGTAGCTCATTAACTGCAGGCTCAACCTTACCAACAGTAATGGGCAGCCCCTGTTCTAAGAGTAAATCCTCTAGCTGCTCCCAACGTTTGTCACCGGCTTGGACCTGAATATGCTTATCGTCCAGGACCAAGGCAATCATCCGGGCTAAAAAATATCGTTTGGGGATATCGCTCACATGGCGCAATACCGAATTATATATACCTTCAGTATCGTCTTTATCTATGCCATCACCGCTACTTATTGTACTATCATAATAAGTAATATCTCCAACATAAATAGATTTCCTGAGCAGCGTTGCGTAGATTATTGGCTCAGAGAGCAATAAGCGTAAAACATTATCTAACCCAGACTTATTTAACCGTTCAGTTATGACGGAGATAGTACCTAGCATCCCTTCGGTGGCAAGATAGGTTTTAGCCTGATCGCTACTTGCCAGGTTATCGTCTTTATCTTGGTAATAGAGTCTAGTTTTTTCTAATGCAGTTGTAGCGTAGGAATCTAAAGTAACAGATGGCTCAGTAATTTGTAGTACTAGATCTACGGTATCAGTCATGATAATTCTCCCAAAAAATCAATAGAATGAACAGATTGAAACGACGTCTTGAAGACTTTGGTCAGGGTATATCGGGTTGGTCTTTATTCTGTCTATTCCCGATATTTCCTGTTGGGTAAATGTTGAAAATAATCCATGAGAGCCTTTCTGATTTAGGTTGGCGGAGATAGACCGGAACTTTCAGTAATGTCATAGTTGGAGTGGTAGAGATAGATTGAAACCCTTAATAGAGTCATATGGCAAAGGTTGTAAAGATTGAGTTATTAAGTTGAACTAGTAAACAGGCTCCAAACCAGATCCCAATTGTCGATATCGCTGACAACAGTTTCCTCTTTCTCTTCCTCTCCTATTATTTGAGCTATTATGTCGGCTAACGATGTTGTATTGAGAGATGAGGAGCTAATAGCTGCGTTCACGGCATCTCTAATATCGTCTTCAATCAAGTAACTGTTGATAGCGTTAGTGACTGTTGTGGTTAAGCCTGCATTGGTAATCGTTGTGTTTACGGTATCTCTAATATCGTCTTCGATCGAATAACTGTTGATAGCGTTAGTGACTGTTGTGGTTAAGCCTGCATTGGTAATCGTTGTGTTTACGGTATCTCTAATATCGTCTTCGACCGAATAACTGTTAATAGCGTTAGTGACTGTTGTGGCTAAGCCCGCATTGGTAATCGTTGTGTTTACGGTATCTCTAATATCGTCTTCAATCAAGTAACTGTTAATAGTGTCAGTGGCCGTTGTGGCTAAGCCCGCATTGGTAATCGCTGTGCTTACGGCATCTCTAATATCGTCTTCAATCAAGTAACTGTTAATAGTGTCAGTGACTGTTGTATCTAAGGAGGAACTGGTAATCGTTGTGTTTACGGTATCTCTAATATCGTCTTCGATCGAATAACTGTTGATAGTGTTAGTGACTGTTGTGGCTAAGCCCGCATTGGTAATCGTTGTGTTTACGGTATCTCTAATATCGTCTTCGATCGAATAACTGTTAATAGCGTTAGTGGCCGTTGTGGCTAAGCCCGCATTGGCAATAGCTGTGCTCACGGTATCTCTAATATCGTCTTCGACCGAATAATTGTTAATAGCGTTAGTGACTGTTGTGGCTAAGCCTGCATTGGCAATGGCCTCCTTCAGGTATGTACTCAGACCGTTATCAACTGAATAATTGTTAATAGCAGTATCAATAGTGATATCCAAAGACGCATTGGTAATAGTATTACTCAGGTAATTTCTAAGCTCGTCATCAACCGAATAAGTGGATACAAAATTATTAATCGTTGTATCCAAAGATGCGTTGACGATGGCATCATTCAGGTAAATACTCAGTCCGTCATCAACCGAATAATTGTTGACAGCGTTAACAATAGTTGTATCTAAGGAAATACTGTTAATAGCATCCATCAAGAAATCATTAAGCTTCTCATCAACCGGATAATTGTTGACAGCATCAGGAATAATTTTATCCAAGGAGGCACTGTTCATGGCCTCAGCCAGAAAATCATCAAGCTTCTCATCAACCGGATAATTGTTGACAGCATCAGGAATAATTTTATCCAAGGAAGCACTGTTCATGGCCTCAGCCAGAAAATCATCAAGCTTCTCATCAACCGGATAATTGTTGACAGCTGTATGAACATTTGCAGCAAAGGAAGTACTGTCAAGGGCTGTGTTCACAAAGTCAGCAATAGTCGTATTAATAATATCAGTAATAGAATCGTCAATAGCCGTTTGAACTTGGCTCATAGTAGGAGCAGCATTGGCTGTTGTTTGAGCATTGCTCGCTCTTGTTTGAGCATTGCTCGCTATCGTTTGAGCATTGCTTGCTAACAACTGAGCAGTAAGGGCTAAATTCAGAACTATCTGGGCTGCATAGGCTGTAGTAATAATCGTATCTTTTAGGGACACAAATTCACTCTTAGCCAAATAGGAATAAAGTGAGAGTACTGTTTCTGGTAAGCTATCATCACTAAACCTATCTGGGGTCCAGCGAGAGAGATCTAATCTCTGATAGAAATCTAAGCTCTCAGTCGCCAAGTCAGGTACTACCTCAGAGAGCGAAATCTCGGACTCAGTAACAAATGTTTTAACAAAGTTCTCAATACTCCATGTTGTGCCAGCTAAAACTGA
Source organism: Adonisia turfae CCMR0081 (assembly GCF_011009555.1). Lineage (GTDB taxonomy): Bacteria > Cyanobacteriota > Cyanobacteriia > Phormidesmidales > Phormidesmidaceae > Leptothoe > Leptothoe turfae. Next base: position 6,142,002 of record NZ_QXHD01000004.1, read on the forward strand.
AGCCGAGATAGCATTATCCACCTCACTTGATGAGGTAAGTGGGAATAATTCATAAAGTCTAGAGAAGATATCAACAGCCATCAGCTAACTCCAGAAACCAAATATTCTTTAAACCAGTTTTCAGTCACTCACCTTTATGCAACCCTATCCTTAGCCAAAGAGAGTTATCGACCAATTGCAATGGCCCTAAGCCTCGTCTTAGTAATGGAATAATACTGAAAACGAGGCGTTACCATTGCAGCATTTACGCTATCGCTCTTATGCTGTCGCGAGAGCAAACTGGGACTTAATTACTGACCAATTATCAACTTCGCCACCTGTTATGGCCTCTGTTAGGTTATCCAGTGCTGTACCCATATCACTAATTTTAATTTGAAGGGTGTCTGTAAGCGCTGCAAGGGTGATTGTGGTTGCATTTTCTGTGTTAGCTGCCGTCAAAGCACTCTCAGCATCCACAAAGAGATCATAACAAGCACCTGTCGATGTAAGACTACTACCAAAACTAGCAGATCCTTTTACTGCCTCAATTGCCGTTGACAAAGTGGTCTGTAATTGTGGCTCGATTAGCGGGTCGTCTACCAACTCAGACCCAGCCTCTGATACACGGATAGCATTGTCATAGGCTAAATAGACATCTATCAAAGCTTGGCAGGCAGCTTGCAATAAATCATTATCTATTGAGTTCGTAATTGCGTTCCCCAGTGTCCCTGTGCTAATTAGATAGTTTCTTAATGCAAGCTGTGCTCTAAGTTCAGTAATTTGTGAGTCTGCCAACGGGAGAACTGACGTTGTTGACACTTCAACAAGCTCAAGGTTGGCGCTTAGGGTGAGGGAATTATGTAGAACAAATTCATCGAAAATCATCATTAATCTCTCAAAAAAATACAACTATTACAGCGGCCTGATCTCAGTAATGTCTAGTCAGGCTGCAAACTTGTAATCTAATAAACGTAGAGCATCCAGCAAATTCAGTTTGCCAAAACCTGCCTTGGGATGTTTAAACCGTTTATCGAGCTTGTCAGCAGTGTGTTTCAGCAGGTATTTAACCTGTTGGTCGGACAAATTAGCCTTATGGTGTTGTCGTGCATAGGATTTGAGTAGAGCGATCGCACCTGCAACAAAAGGTGAAGCATGGGATGTCCCCGTGGAGAAACCATAATCATTACCAATGTAAGTACTGTAAATATCAGTGCCAGGAGCAACAAAATCTACCTGTTTACCATAGGTGGAAAAGGGTGCAACGTTACCTGATTCATCCAGCGCCCCTACCGCAATCACATGGGGCAATGCACCTGGATAATAAAGTTGTTCTTTACCATCATTACCTGAGGCGGCAACAATGGAAACTCCTTTTCGGCGGGCGTAGTTTACAACGTCTTCATGGGGTAAACCACCACCGGTATGTTCTATCCCTAAACTCATATTAATCACATTTGCTCCATTGTCAATAGCCCATTTAATACCGGTATTAATATTGTCCACTAAGCCCGCACCAACTTTTTTAGACCCTCTCTTTAGTGCTCCTAACACCCGTACTGGCAAAATCTTGCACTTGGGCACCACACCCAAAGGCATCTTTATCCCCTGACCAGAAACGATTCCAGCCACATGGGTACCATGGCCTACTTCATCGTCTGGGTCTTCGTCATAGCCTAAATAATCACCGAGAAACTTACCGGCACCATCAATAATATCAACAAAATCTGCGCCGGGAAGTAACACATTTGTTAATTCAGGGTGATCGAGATCAACCCCCGTATCGAGAACAGCAATGGTGATTTGAGAATCTCCCTGGCTGTAATCATGGGCTTCTGGTAGGTAGATGGCTTGACGCGATCGCATACCCGTAGTGAGACTAAACCCCTTAGCAATTACCTGAGGTAGCTCAGCTGTCGCCACTCTCCCAGCCGTGACCGTTTCGACATTAGGAATAACAGCAATATCGTCAATTAACCCTGGTGGAATATTTTTATTCTGTTGCAAAATCAGACGATATGTCCGATCAAACTTACTTTCTCTCTCATCGTGATCCCAATGAGTTTCTCTGGCAGGCCTATACTCCCGCGTCATCTGAAACGAGCACCCATAGTTTTCAGTCACCCTATCCACTGTTGGCGTGAGATATATGGGTGCTGTTGCTTTACGCTGAGCAACATCCTCCCAGTAGGGAATCTGACCAGGGGCAATATCTTTAACTAGGGTCAATAGAATATGAGGTTTCATAGCGATTCCACCGTCAGCCTGAACAGCGTTTTTTCTTCCGAACAGTTATCCATCAGATATCAGCGTGTTTTGTTGCCAAAACGGAGCGTTAGGGTTAACTCGCCCCTACCACAGCCCATTTGACCGTAATCTCGTCAGAATGATTGTTAAATATCCAATCAATACCTCCGTTTTGGCCATTGTCACTCTTTGTGAAATTCTCCTCAATATTGCCATTGGAAACGAAAAGAATTGTTTCGCCTGGCTCCAACGACCAAGCATTCTGATCTTTAAGGGGGACTAGCTCGTCTGCTCCCAGTCCTGAGTCTTCATCGCCTATTTTGATTGTTTCTCCTCGCCCGACTAGTAAGCAGCCAGCCGGTGAACCGGGTAGAAGGTATGAATCAAATGCCTCTGTATACACAGAAGTATAGCCAACATAGTCAATGGATTTACCCTCTGCAAAAATTTTCCAGGTCCCTTCAGCTGAGAAATAAAATGTTAGGGTATGCTCAAAGTTATTCTTAAACAGGTATCCCGATGCGGCCTCAACCTTAAATCTACCGTTAGTAGGAGTCTCTCTATTAACTTCAAGGAACCACCAAACAGTAATACTATCTGTAGCAGATAGATCATACAAATCGCTACTTTGAGAATAATAATTACAAAGCAAGGAGACGCTTTCTTTTGGATCCAGGCTAATGGTAGTCTGCTCTCCCACCTCTTCATAGTGCTCTGCTTGCTTAATTAATAGGGCACCCACTGGAAATGTGGGCTTGAGAACATGTGAGGGAACTAGAATTGATTCGGCTGGATCAACTGTCTGGCCAAGGGAAGTGAGCGACAATGGATTTTCTAGCTCACCTGGCAATAGCTCATCTGGAACCTCGACTGACCATGTCCCTTTAACATCAGGGACAAAGGTTACTTTCACCTTAAAATCAGTGGGATTCGTAAACAGTTCACCTTCATTGGCATTGGCAACAACTGATAACTGACCATAGTTCAAAAACGAAGACAGCAAAATTGGTGTTGTATTAGTAACAGCTGGCTCTTCTACAATTGTCGATGTTGTTTCCCCATTTGCAGAATTCACTGAACTGGCCAGTCCAAACCCTTGGCTAATCGCTGTCCAATTTGCTGTTGAGCGTGATTTCTTAACCATATTCTCTAAAACAGATACTATTTACTTCGATCACGTTCAGCCACCCATTCAGAGCAGACATTCTTCTCTGAATTCACTTGACATAGGTTTACAGGGTGCAGAAACTCTAATTTTCTGGATGGCTATAACAGCTCACCAAAAAACTTTTTATCAAAAACCATACAAGCAGGGAATAACGCCTAAAATCAGGCATCGTGACAGCATCACGACAGACAATCAAACGTCTTCTTGGACCATATCTTCTATCTTCAAACAAAGAGTAGCAAGATTTTAGCCTCAAGAAAAGCATGCTACCAAAAAGCTAAAACCCATACTATAGGCTCTCTTATTTTATTAGCTACAACACGCAAAGAAACATCTGTCAAACAGATCTAGTGCTACTTAGCTCAAAAAACAAAAGGCTTCTGGGTACATCACCAACTTAAACCAGTAGACCTATCATAGACAAGGGAAGAAAATACCGCCAGACATTTCGAGACATTTCAATTTTTCTTAGCAAATGAAACAATGCTTTACCAAACAATCCATGCAACAATAATTACCTATACTACAAGATCATAATCTCGGTGTAGCGTTGCACCGAGATTACAGGCAATATTTAAAGTAGTCTCGGTATAGCATTGCACTAGCTCCAATGGGTCTTTCGAACACAACAGAGCTGTCGCAAATGATCGTTTCCTCCACCCACATTATTCATATCTTTGACCGAGAAGGGGATATTGCTGAAGTGCTTTACAACGTTAATAATTTGCGCCATACCGGTGTCGTAGTGTGGGCCGACACAATTATTTTTTGAAGACGATCCCAATCGATTATGGGGCAAGCTGGAAGCTCAGCCAATAGTGACGTATCATGCGGTTAATTTGTGGGTAACCATAACGCATCAAATCACAATAACCTTGGCCATTTTATGAAGTAAAGCTTGCCATTATCCAAGATGAATTCTGAAACATCTATTCCAGATCCCAATGGGCATTCTTCCCTGGAAACAGAGATCATACGCTTACGTAAATTAGTTGAAGACTTAACGCTAAAAAATAGCGAATTAGAAACTATCGTTGAAATTATTACAGATCACTCAACAACCCTGGAAAATAATCTCAAAGAACAGAATCAAACCATGGTAGATTACATTGAACAAGTCAATACAATTACGGCGGCAGCTATTACAGTTCAAAACAATACCTTTAATCCTAATAGTCTAAAATCTATCTCTGCCCGAACCGATGAGCTAGGCAACTTAGCTCAAGTTTTTTCAGAAACGGTACAATCCGTTAAACATCATGAGCAGCAGCTAATTGATGCCAATAAACACCTTTCCGATCTTTTAGAGGCCTACAGTCGATTTGTCCCTGAAGAATACCTGATTTTTCTTAAGCAAGATAGTATTATCAATATTCAACTGGGGGATCACGTTAGTAAAGAGATGGCCGTTATGTTTTCTGATATCCGCTCATTTACAACCCTGTCGGAACACATGACCCCCCAGGAAAACTTTAACTTCATTAATGCTTACCTACGACGGGTTAGCCCAGAAATTCGTAATCACAATGGCTTCATCGTTAAATATCTAGGGGATGGCATGATGGCAGTTTTTCCCGAAAGCGTTGATGATGCACTGCAGGCGGGCATTGCCAAAGCTAAGCGAGTGACAGAATATAATCAGCACCGTTTGTCTGCGGGGTACCAACCATTGGAAGTGGGTATTGGTATTCATGTGGGGCATATGATGGTAGGCATGGTTGGTGAAGCTAATCGTATGCAGGGCGATGCCTTCTCAGACAATGTCAACTTGACTGCTCGGCTAGAAGGGTTAACCAAATACTATGGCGCATCGCTCCTCATTTCAGAGGAAGTTTTGGGGCAGTTAAGTCAGCCTGAACAGTACACTTTTCGATTGTTAGATCGCGTTATCGTCAAGGGGCGTCAAGAACCCATTACCATTTATGAAGTCTTAGAAGCTGACCTTGAAACCTCTCATTTTCTAAAAAAGAAGACTCTTGCCCTGTATCAACAGGCAAGAAAATTCTATCAAGAGGGCAACTGGGTTCAGGCACAGAGGTATTTTGAACAGGTTCTAAAGATCAACCCAATAGATAAAACAGTACAATTTTACTTAGAACGGATTCAACAATTAAGCCAACGGAGCCTTCCTAATGGTTGGCAAGGCATTTGGAGCTTTACTCAAAAATAACGGTTAATAAATTGAATTACATTTACTCATTTATAACTTTCTACTCTCATTGTCAGGGTTCAAGCTGCAGGTTCCATTATGCTCCCCAATACTTTCTCTGAAACTGTTGCCTTAACAAAACAGTTTGTATTAGCAGAATTTGATAAAACAATTCAAAATCAACAGCTTTACTATCACAATCGCTGGCATATCAAGACTGTCCAACGACGAGCCAATCAAATCTTTTCTATCGTTGCCCCCCATTGGCAAAAGTCTAATCAGGACACCCAGAAAAACCCTGATCTAAGTCGCATACACAGCCTACTTGATTTGTGTGTAGCAACCCATGATATGGTACAAATCTTCTTGCCTCAAAGTCATCCCCATATTACTCGTCGGCGAGCCAGTGGAGAGAGTGAAAAGGCAACATGTGACAAGTTGTTGACCTATATTTGCCAGCTTAATCAGAACCTGGCATTAGCTGGGAAATTTCAAGCGCAGTTTTCTGAGAAAGATATTGAGTTACTCCAATTGGCAATTCTAGGCACAATTTGCACCTATAGTCCTTTAGAAGAATCTATTTATCAACCTGCTTTATATGATTCCGAAAATCCACCCCATATTATCACTCGTATCCTTGCTCTAGCCGATATTTCATCCCTGGGGATGGATGGTGTTACAGTTTATAATCGGGAAGGGAGTCTAATCTTTTTAGAAGAGAATCCAGATATTATTCCCTACATTCAAGAACAGAAAATAGAACTGTTATCAGCAGAACATCCCGAACTTGCTGAAAGTTTTAGACAGCGCTTACTCAAGCGAGCCCGCTGGCAACTTAGCTTTGCCCGTTCCCGATTGAGCAGAACGATTCAAGAATTAATGTTTTTTTCTGATGACGTCATTGACGCCTTGGTTAGAGACGCGTTTCCCTATTTAAATGAAGAGACTCTCAGGATAGTTGAAAAAACTACACCCACAGCTGTATCAACATCTTTGCAACAATTGCTTAAGTTTTTTCAACTAGACCCAGATCTAATCAAAAATCAGCTACAAACTCCGTCAAGGCTTGAATCATAGCAACTTTATTCTGCTCCTCTACCAAATACATATGCCCTCCAGGGAACAACTTCAATTGGAATGTCTGATCGGTCTGCTCCTGCCATCGCATCAGATCTTGAGTGTTTACCCCTTTATCATTCTCCCCCCCTAACGCTAAAATGGGACAGGATAAAGGGCCTCTAGGATAATAACTATAGGTTCGATTCAGATATAAGTCTGCCCGATAAATTCGCAATAACAGTTCCATCATCTTAGTATCTTGCAAAACCACCTCCGGTGTCCCCTCATCGGCCCGTAGCTCGGCAATTAATGTTGCATCATCCTGCTGGTCATCGCGCTGAGCTGCAAAAGTATGAGGTGGCTGACGTGCCGAAACAGCCAAAGCTACAGGAGCATATCCAAAACGATCCCGCAGTTGATGGGCTACTTCAAAACTCACTAAAGCTCCGAAGCTATGGCCAAACAAAACAAATGGCTGATCACAATGGGGGGTAAGCGCCTGTACCAAGGGTTCAACTAACTTCGGCCACTGGGTCAACAGCGGCTCACGAAACCGAGTTTCACGACCTGGCAATCGTAATGCCCAAAGATTTATCCATCCAGGCATGGCTGCTGGCCAATGGCGAAAAAACACACTACCAGATCCAGCAGGAGGGAAACAAAATACATTCAGTCGAGCCTGAGATCGCTGCTCACCTAAGGGTATCAGCCAGTCAGCGCTATTCTCTGGTATATGTGTCATTCCACCTAAACCCAACATTCAGTAGCTGTTTATTAGTACTACGACATAATAGCTACCAGCGATAACGGTATAGTTTAAACACTTCTGAACTTTTGACATCAATACGGCAGATCTACATGACTAACATAACCTACATCATAAATCGATAAAACACACCTAAAACCCCCGCAATTTATCTGAGTATACGGCTATCAATGAAATTCCCCCGCCACACAACAGAATATATAACGAGCCAATTATCGCAACCATTGCAAATGAGATACCCCAATCATAAAGTTGTCCCCCCCACAACAGCCCTATATTGGTTGCCAAGTTTGCAACAGAAACCATCAGGGCATAGGTAAACCCCTCTGCTCCTTGGGGGCAGATTTGTACCACTAGCCCAAAAAGTCCTAGAGTTCTTAATGTGACCGTAAACCCGCGAACAAGGTAAACGCCATAGGCGCTGGAAACATCCTGCATAAAGGATAAGCTCAGCAGGGAAATTGCACCACTGATGATGACTAATCTTAAAAGGGGTAGTTTTGGAAAGCGTTGCGTTAGAATTCCAAAGGCAATTGCCCCCAACCCTAATCCCAAACACTCCACCGCTTTAAGATTACCGATTAGCGTGTTGCTAAAGTCCAAGATCTGCCGCTGGTAAACATAGTCCACTGGAGTTGGGCTAATGTCCAGCAACAGGATCAAGCCAAGCATCAATTTTAGGTTGGGTTGCTTGGCTGCCTGCCAAAATTGTTGCCAACTTCGGCCTAGAGTAAACGTTTTATTGGGTTGTTCAGGAAAGAAACTTAGAACAGCGATAAAGCCAATTCCTGGGAAAATTGTGCTCAGTAGGAACACAGTTGAAAGAGGGGTGTGCTCGGCTAACCACCCACCTAGACCGTACATTGCGATCGCAGTAAATCCTAATCCCGCCCACTGAGAAGCTTGCAGGATATTGGCGTTGCCTTGTTTCTGACCTTCTACCACCATTAATTTATCTGCTACTACATCAGAAAATGCCACACCAGTGGAAATCACCAGGCCCAAGGCAACTAAACTTATAGCTGAGGGTTCAGACCAACTTGTGATCATCACAAAGCTCACAATGATGCCGCCATAACAAATGAGTAAATAACTTTTGAAGGTATGACCAAACAGGGGCACCCCATCGACTAAAAGACCCCAAAGAGGTTTGATAAACCAAGGTAGAACGACTACTAGCTGAAAACTAGCCAGCTGAGTGGCAGAAAATCCTAGCGTATCGGTCAGATAAGTTACAAGGGGTAGAAAGGCTAGTCCTGGATTACTACAAGCCGCTTGAATGCCATAGAGCAATACCATGAAACCAATGAGCTGAATCATGCTCCCCCCTTTAGAATGTAGAGGTGTCCCATGCATGGAACACCTCTACACCTTATAGGCTCCTAGGCTCCTTATGTATTGTTTTGAATCAATCCCTTGGTTGATCTAAAACTTATCTAAACAAATCGGCTGGATCAGCATCCTTGAGTTTTACCAGGGCAATAATGCTAGCTAAAGAACAGGTAATCACAGTCAAGATAAAAATAGTGCATATTCTTGCCACACTCATATCCATAGGCAGGCGAGTTTGGTTTTGAATAAATCCGAATAAATATAGACAAATAATAACGCCAGGAATAAATCCCAGGACTGCCATCATCACACTTTCCTGAAGAACCGTATTCATTAAATACCGATTGGTATATCCAATGGCCTTGAAAGTAGCGTATACCGAAATATATTCAGAGATTTGGGTAAATAAAATCTGGTAGATAATCACCCCACCAAATAAAGAACTCATCATTGCCACAGTATTAAAAATAAAGCCAATAGGAGACCCTGTATGCCAATACTGCTTCTCACTCGCCATGGCTTCTTCTTTAGTCAAAACTGTTAAACCGTTAGGTAAGATTTCAGCAATTTTTTGTTTGACTTCCTGGGGATCACTTCCTGTTTCTAAGATAACAAGACCAATGTTGACTTGAGAGATAGGATGATTAAATAGGTGCGAAAAGTTCAGATCACTGGTCACCATGATGCCATTGGCAGATAAAATGCCGCCACCCAGAGAAAAGAGACCGGCAATCTTAATTTTCTTATCTGCCGCTTCTGTGATGAAAGATCCCTGATCTTCGAGGTTCTGAATAATTGGCCCATATCCAGACTGGGAAAGCTGATCATACAGGTAGGTATTGGCCTGGGTAATGACATTCAATTGCTGATTGATTTCAGACAAATTAAACGCAGACTGATTAGGATCAAAGGCGAATATAAGAATTACTTTTTTAGCTAGTGTCTGGGGATTTCTGAGGCCAGCAGACTTGAAATAAAGTGGACGACTTGACGCTACTCCCTGGATAGCGGAAATCTGAGACAAGACCCTTTTGGAAAAATTCTCTGCTCTGAGTGCCCAAAAGTTTTCTGCTTGATCAGATTGAATAAATAGATCCGCCTGCAATGCTTTATGAATTGTCACTGCATCTTCAAAAATACCATCCCTTAGTGCCGTAGCCACAAACATCAGGACAACAGAAAGAGTGACACTAAGCAGACTGATAAACAGGCGAGACTTTTTGTGGGTTAATTGTAGCCATGCCTCTGAGTCGAAAATATTCATCATGGATTGAGCGACTCAATTACTGATAAAGAGTGAACAACAATATAGTCACTATGGGGTTTGGATGGTAACGTCAGCCTCCATATGAATAAATTGTTCTACTTTTTGGCTATCAGATGGGTCCAAGCGAATCTTCACTTCAAAAACCCTGGCGTCAATTCCTAAGGCGGGATCATTATTAAAGATTCCTTTCTGGTCAATTTGAGGTGAAATTTGTTCCACTGTTCCTTGTAGGGCTTCCATCAGGGCACTAATTTTAACCGTTGCGGTTTGTCCAGGTTTGAGCCTGGAAATATCGGTCTCGTAAACCTCCGCCAGAACGTACATGGCTTGAGTTTGCCCTAACTCCAGGATGCCATCGTCAAATTTCACTCGCTCACCGGCCTGGGTATGGATTTTCAAGACACGTCCAGCGACTGGCGCTCGGACCCTAGCAAGCTCCACAGTGGCTTCTGCTTCTGCCACGGCGGCTGTCGCTTCCTCCAGCTCGGCTTGGGCTATGGTCACATCAACGGGGCGCACCTCGGTCAATTTGTCTAAGGTGGCGCTTTCACGGCGAATTTGTTGGGCGCGGGTGGATTGGATATTTTCTAGCTGGGCCTCGACTTCATCGAGTCGGGCTTGGGCAATTTCGAATGCTTCTTGTTTATCTTCCAGGTCAGCAATACTGATAGCTCCTTCATTGTAGAGGGTTTGAAATCGTTGATAGGAGCTTTCTGCATTTACTAACTCAGCTTGCATACGAGTAATCAGCGCCTGTTGCTCAATTACTTCGGTACGTACTTGAGCTTCTAGATTGGCAATCTGAGCCTCTTGAGCGGCTAGATCCCCCAATTTCGCGTCTCCCGCTAATATTCCCTCTAGCTGAGCCTGAGCCACAGCCATTCTCTTTTCGGCCCGAGTTAGACTGGCCTGTTGCGCATAGAAAGGGTCAAGAAGAGCTAGCACTTGCCCTTGAATGACAGTTTCCCCTTCTTGAACCTGGAGCTCAATTACTCGAACATCAGCTAACTGGCCTGCACCAGAAATGTTAATAACACCATCCTTAGGAACAATTCGTCCTAATGCGGCAATGGTGGGAGATGGAGTGTCAGGGGTTTCAAGGGTCTCCAACTCCGTTTCCTGTGCCTGAGAGGTTCGAGATATTACCTGATTATAAATAGGCCAGGCAAGTACCGTGAAAACGATTAGCACAATGGCCCATTTATATTTTCGCAATATCACCAGTGAATTAAGCTGCATGATGTCAGTTGGTCTATATCTACACGCGTCGGAAGCTACAAAATCTACGCTAGCAACTGACGGGGCTTTTAGTCCGTTATTACCGTACTTTCTTTAACGTTAATAATCTTGCATAATGGCAGAAATATATTTTTATGTCAGTTTTGAAATGATATTAATTTGACTGACGCTTAGCATCAATGGGCAATGCGACACTACGACTTTGACTGGATCAGAACGGTTGTTATTCTTAATCTCATTCCTCTACACGTGGTCTGGTTGATGTTGTTTATCCCAGGGTTTTCACAAGTAGAGACAGCAAGTATGACAGCCTTGCTCTTGAAACTTTACATTGCCTTAGTGTCATCGTGGCATATGCCTCTTCTATTTTTGATTGCAGGCTATAGCGCAGCGGTCTCTTTAAGCAAACGATCAATTCGTGATTTTTACAGAGAACGGATTCAGCGACTTTTAATTCCCCTCGTTATATTTATGGTAACGTTGGGACCGATACAACGGTATCTTTGGCCTAACCATCTAGTCCCTCGTAATCTCACTGATTTTTTCATACATTACTTGCCCTTGCACATGGGGACAATTTTGCTGGGGCCTTGTGGTTCACGGTTGGGGCCTCGGTGGGAACATCTGTGGTTTCTTGCCTATCTCTTGGTGATGAGTTTCACTGTTCTAGTCGTCTTAATTCGATTGTCTAGGGCAACTATCATGGCGATGGCAAACTTGCTGTATCGCCATATTATTTGGCTACCGATGCTCGGTTTTGGTGGTGCCATGGCAACTTTAGGATATGTGTGGCCCTTGTTTGACTGCCAAACTCTGTTTCAGGACTGGGGACATTTTGTCTATAACCTATGGGCGTTTGTGATTGGCTATCTGATGTATGCAGACTCCCGTCTGGGCAAGGCTATCCAAGCCAAATCTGGTTTGTTTTATAGCCTATTCCTGGTCAGTTTACTGGCACGCTTATTGCTGTTGAGCCAATACCAGGAAAACTTTTATGGAGATACGTCTGATCTGGGGCTATACCTGCTGCGTTCTGCTATAACGGGGGTTCATACCTGGAGCGCGATCGCATCAATCCTGATTCTTACCCGCCGTCATCTGGCCACCATAACCAATCCCTTCCTGAAATACATGGGTCAGGCTTCATTACCGATTTATATCGTGCACCATCCTCTGATCGTGATTTTGGGGCTCTATATTCCTAAACTAGGACTCAGCATCTTTCCCGAATTCTTAGTGTTGACCATTTTGACTACCCTATTCACCTTCCTAACCTATGAGTTGCTAATTAAACCCTGGTCCTTAGTTCGCATGGGCTTTGGCATGAAACCATAGGGAGAACAAAATTTTCCTAAAGCCGCTGCGGTAAACTCACACCAAAAATCCAGTTACCTGGTGCTTGAACATCATCGCTATAGAGAAACTGAGCAAAGATGGTTTCAAATTCTTCCTGGCAAAGATGGCCATCCTGGTTGAGATCTAGAGTATGAAATGCTTCTTCCAATGCTTCTGTCCGAATGCCATAGGCCTGGTAGAACGTGCGCAACTCATCTATAGCCACCCGGCCATCTTGGTTAGTGTCAATGACCTGAAGAAAGAGATCGGCAAAGTCATAATCCACCTCTTTCTCCAACCAATGTAGCCATTCAGCCCGATCAATACATTGATTGCCATCACGATCGGCCAGCTGTTGCAACATTTCACCAAACCCCACTAAGGAAGCCTGCAAAACCTCATATTCCGATGTTCCTGGGGACCAACCACGAAGTTTGGCCAAGGCCTGCCCCGCTTGTCGAAAATCTTTGAGTTCAATGGTGCCACTGTTATCAAGATCCAACAGTTCAAACAAATGTATTAACTTCTGTTGACGACGACGACGCATGATCGCCGAGAAACGGGAATGGGTAACTTGCTGCCAACAAAGAATGACCGCAACGGCAATTAAGGCTGAACCAGTCCAGTAGGGCCAATTTTCTCCCAAGCTTCCAAACAAAAAACCGGCCCAAACGGATCCTAAAAAGGTAGCTAAGCCAATCACAGACTGCATCAAGCCCAGGGTCTTACCCTGTTGTTTCGCCCCAGCTAACTGACTGAGTAAACT
>NZ_QXHD01000004.1:6155315-6184404 GCF_011009555.1 Adonisia turfae CCMR0081
TTGTTGGGCATCACCCACCACCCCTTCAGAAAGGCGCATGAGATCTTGAACGCGCTTGAGAACCTGGGTCAGAGACTCAGTTTGCTGGGTGATGGAGACGGCGTTTAACTGGGATGTCTGCCCCACTTGATCCGCCGCTTTTTGCACCTCTAAAACAATTTCAGTCAGGGCTGTATTTTTAGCCTTGAGCTGATCTAAATATTCACCCTGCTGCAGTGCCAGGTTAAGCTGGGCACCAATGCGGTGAACAAACTCTACTTCAGTCTCTTGCCACTCACGGGGTCCCTGGCACTGATGAATGGCAAATAAGCCCCAAAGCACGTTGCCTTTGAGTAAGGGAACGACTAAACTGGCCCGGACCTGAAGGTTAGCCAGTAGATCGACTAAGCAATTAGGCAGATCCAGGGTTTTAACATCATTGACGACCCAGTAGCGACCTTTTTGATAGTTTTCTGCCTGACCTTCAGCAAAACAGTGATCTTGTATCCTGGCGGCCATCGCAGACCGTACCCCTGGAGCAACGTCTTCTACAACAAACGCTCCGACACTATAGTTGGTGGCTGGATCAAATTGGTACAGCCCTACTCGATCAGCCTGAAGCATTACACGAATGTCACGGGCCACTGTTGTTAGAGCCTGGGGTAAATCGGTGGCTTTGCGGAGACGATCGATAATATTACTGATTAATTGTTCCTGCTGGGTTATGAGGGCCAGGCGTTTGAGGTAATCTGCTTGCTGCATTGCAGTCCCCACCTGTAAACCAATTTGTTTCAGGGCATTAATCTCTGCGTTAGTCCATGAACGGGGTTTCTCATTTTGATATGCACTCAGCACACCCCAGAGCTGACCTTTATTAAAGATGGGTACTGCCATATAGGCATTAATGCTAAATTCCTCCAGCATTTCAATCTCCAAAGGTGCATGATCAGCGGCATAGATATTGTTAATGACTAAGCTGTCTTGGTTGCGATAAGGCCCTCCCTGGGTTTCCTGCAAATTGTGCTTTGGCCAAATTGCCTGCAGATTTTCTTCTAAGTCTGAACTGGCCTGACTTTTTGCACTTGATCCATAGAGTAGTTCGGAACTCCAGTCAGCTTTGAAGCGATGGAAGGCGACGCGATCGCATACCAGCAGTTGTCGTACCGCTCGCTGTGTTACTTTCAAGATTTGCTCAGTGTCCTGGGCTTGCAAAATCTTTGGAATGATAGTGGACACTGAACGACCAATTTGAGCCGCTTTAGTCATTTGAGCCGATTGCTCTTGTAACTGGGCAACATAATTAGCCCCTTTCAGACTGACTTCCATCTGGCGGCTGATATCTTGTAAAACGTTAATATCACTCTCCAACCAATGGCGAGGCCCACTATGTTGAAAGGCACTTAACAAACCCCAAAGACTACCTCCCTGTCTAATGGCGACGATCAAGAAGGATTTAACGCCAAAGTGCTCTAACGTCTGAACATGACATTCACTTAACCCAGCGGAGTAAATGTCATCTGCGAGAAACGGTTGCTCAGTGTTGCGGAATCGCCCCCCTTGATTCTCTTGAATGTAGGTATCTTCCCAGGCGCTTCCCACCAATGATGGCCACCCACCGGTACCAGATTCATAGATAAAGTCGCCGAAATAATCTGGGCGAAATTTGTAAATGCAGACGCGCTCTGCATTCAGGAGATTACGAACCTCTTGTACAGCGGTTTGATAAATGTTTTCAGCATAGGCCGTATTACTAATTTTATTAATAATGTCGGGCAGGGCTTCCTGGTTTTTAGAGGCTTTGGCTTGATCCTCCATGAGTTCTGATTGATGCAAGCTGACCCCGACCAAGTCACCTAACTGAGTCAACAATTTGACTTCATTGGGGTCCCAGTATCGGGCACCATTATGTTGATAGGCCCCCAGCAAACCCCACAGTTTCTGTCCTTGATAAATCGCCACAATGGCACAGGCTTTAATGTCAAAGTCGGTTAGAGTCTCGACATGGCAAGGGGTAAGCGTGGGATCTTTGGCGACATGGTTGACGACAAATGGGTCAGATTGCCGAAAGATTCCTCCCTCATGCTTTTGCAGATGGCTATCTGCTAAAACAACATCACGCATCGAGGCTACTGGCCCCACTTTTGATTCAAAGACAAATTGAAAACTGTAGTCTTGACGAAACTGGCAAATAGCCACGCGATCAACATTTAGGAGTCTCCTAAGGTCTCGAGTGATGCCCCGAAAGAGGGTTTCTTGATCGGATAATTGACGGAGTTTGTCACTGACACTAGCAAGCAACTGTCGTTCAGCTTGCAGTCGTAATGGCTGAAGCTTTAAGATGAGTTCGGTGCCGACTTGATAGAGTAGGGCAATTTCAGAATCTTTCCACTGACGAGGGGCTGCACAATTTTGAACGACCAACAATCCCCATAACTGGTTTTCTAAAAAAAGAGGTAAGCCGAGACTAGCCTGCACCTGAAAGCGTTGGGCAGTTTGTGCCTGGTAGGGGGTGATAGCCTCTTCTGCAATATTACTAATGCTGATAACGGCTTGTTGCTGATAGTGTTGAGTGGTGGTTGCTCCAAAGAATAAGGGGGCAATAGTCTGTCCCAAAGCAGGTGTATAGCCGGACGTGAGTGACTCGGCAATGACAGTGCCTTGGGTTTCAGATTGAAACTGATAGATCAGGACTCGCTCTACATTAAATCGTTTACGTAATTGACTAACCGTAACCTGGTAAAGGTTTTCTAAGTCAGTGGCTTGAGCCATGGCGTTTGCGATCGCAAACGGTCGTCTACTCTGATTCTGTGAAAAGGGAATGGACTCTACTGCAAGGGTGATCTCAGTAGACTGGTCTGACGCAGTTTGACTTAGCGTCAACTCCTCAGCGGCTAGCATTAGTTCTGGAGACGAGTCCTGCTCTTCTGGAGATGGGGTATCAACGGTTGTCAGTAGCTCGTCTGAATTATTGTTAGCGATGTTATCCATGAATAATTTTAAACCTTAGTCGTGTGTAATTAATGTGTAATTTCAGCGTGTAATTTCAGCCCATAGCATCGAGTAATGCTGAGGTGAGCTCCTAGGTTAGAAGAGAAGGAGCTTAGGGTATTAAGGGGGACCTTGTAGAGAGCGTTCAACAATGACATCCACATCCAATACAGTACCTCCATGGTTTGGCAAATAGCCCATGACAAAAGGCGCTATTGCCGTCGAGTCAAATTCGGTTGGCAAGTGAATTGTCTCAGGAGCCACCATTTCCACATCATCCACCTGTTCTACCGCCAGACCAACCCTGCGATCGCCAGATTCGACAACAATAACTAATGGCTTTTCTAGGGATGGGGCCTGCTGCCACAGCGGCGGGGAGCCAACTAACACGTTTAGATCCGTCAGCCACAGAATGGCACCGCGCCAGTGGCATACGCCCAATAAATAAGCCGGTACCTCTGGTACAGGTAAAATCTCTACTGGCTCTAATTGCAATATCTCAATAATCGTTTCTAGGGGCAATAATGTTCCGTTCTCTCCGGAGAGTTTAAATCTCAAAAAACGTTGACGCGTATCTTCAGGAATGGGCTCCAGTCCAAGTGGATCCGACAGTGCCGCAGTCTCCTGAAGAGATGACTGTAGCTGACTGACAACAGTTGATGCCATGGCTGATGTGCTCAGGTGGATATAAGTTCTATAGTGTTGATGTTCACGCGAGGGCCTAAGTACTGATACTGAGAACAGCATCAGAATCAGAGTATTTATTGACTAATTAGCGAACATGACGGCCACTAAACACATTAGAAAAAAGATCAAAATTCACTTGGAGAAAGACTTTGGATGGTTTCTTCACGACTAGCACCCAAGTATTTGTTGAGTACCTTGAGGACGCGCTTTTTCTTGACCGGCTTGCTGAAGAATCCTGATGCACCAACGATTCTGGCGCGAATTCGATCGATAATACCATCATTATTAGTAACAATAATAATAGGAGTTGTTCGAAAGGTAGATATGCGTCGAATCTGAGCACATACCTCATAGCCATTGGTAAATGGCATCACCAGATCTAGAAAAATAACCTTAGGTCTAAGCTCCAATAATATAGGAATAGCGTCTAATGGTTCAGTAATATTGTCATATTCATAGCCTGCACCCCTGACAATTTCTGCCATAACTTGGCTATCTACCGGACTATCATCAACGTACACCACCCTTGATTGACTTGATGTTGTTGTTGGGTTAGTAGCATTTGCCACCTGAGCCCAACGCTTGGATATCTGAGCTTCTCTTGAACGTTGAGAAGCTGGCAAATGATCCTGGAATAATGGGCTTTCGAAACCATAAGATATGGCTGAAAGAGCAGATGCATTTTCAGGACTTAAGAGAGCCTTGATTTTATTCAGGACACTTGTTAAATCAATTGGTTTCAGCTCATAATCGTCACAGCCTGACTCGGATACTTTACCCCATTCGGCATCTGAGGTTAGTGCCATCAGCGCCATAATCGGGATGTTCTGAGTGACGGTGGAAGCCTTCAGGATCTTAATAGTTTGCCAACCATCAATTACAGGCAGATCTGTTGCAATTAAGATCAAATCCGGCAGCTCAGTGACCGCCATTAAAATCCCTTCATCCCCTCCATCATTGGCCAGCACCACCTCATATCCGTACTGTGCAAGTTGTTGTTGTAACATCCTACACATTGGCTCATCATGTTCTACTAATAAGATTTTCCAAGTCATAAAAGAGATTCAAATGAATATGGGTGTCTGGGCTAAAAGGCTTTGAACTTATTGGACTATAGTCAACAGCGCAGAGCCAAAGTTGCTGTTGACCAATGCCAAATCACAATAACCGTTTGACGTGAACCAAAGAGGCTATTGCTGCGACCCTCCATCCATTTGACTAATCAAGCTTTCCTGGGTGGAAATAGATTGAAAAAAATAGACCAGTTGCATAGATACACTCAGTTTCGACAACGAAATAATTTTTCTATTCGTTCTTATGGTTATAAAGATGTTCAGGAATAGGAAAAATTACTGGGGCGTTTTTTCATTAAATTGTTGATGTTCACTGGAATTAATCAGCATATATAGGGATTGATTGGCCCAATTATGCGTTAGACCAGAGCGCTACTGACCAAGACTGGATATAACCAATTACAAAATTCATATATGTGAGGTGGTTATCTAATTTTGTTTAAATATAATTTAAATTATTCTGAATGATTTGGAGTGGATGTAGGTAGTCGCTAATCGCGACCATCATTTACTGACTACACCGAGAATTCAACTCGTCAGGATATGGATTTTTAGGTATCAGACCTTACAGACGTGTTTATCCGATTTCGGCTTATGGATCCTCAGCGTACCGCCTTGCTTCTCATTGGTTTTCAAAACGACTATTTTGCTCCGGATGGAGTTTTGCACGGAGTGATCGATGCATCAGCTAAGGCTGTCAAGACAGTTGAAAATGTGACCAGGCTATTGCATTCCTTAGAAAATACCGCTGTTTTATTAATTTCTACCCCCATCTGCTTTACCCCAAACTATGAGGAGTTGGTCGAACCCGTGGGTATCCTAAAGACAATTAAGGATATGAGAGCTTTTCAAGAGGGCTCTAAGGGATTTGAAAGTATTCAGGCACTACTACCGTTTAAGGATAAAATTTTAGAGGTTCCTGGCAAGCGTGGATTTAATGCGTTTATCAATACTGATCTAGACGGAATCCTGCGAAAGAATAATATTGTTCACCTTGTTTTAGCGGGTGCTGTAACGTCTATTTGTATTGACTCCACTGGTCGCTCAGCCCATGAAAAAGGCTACCATGTCTCTATTCTTAAAAACTGTACATCAGCACGCACAACCTTTGAGCAAGACTTTTATTGCGAAAATATATTTCCTTTATATAGCGATACCATCACGTCTTCAGAGTTTTTGGAAAAGCTAGCCGTTGAATCGTTATGCTAGAGCCTGAAAAAGTCAACGAACTCTACACCCAAATTCAGTATCGCTTAATTGAAAAGGTTACAGAGTCAGAGCGACGTTATCGTACTCTAGTCGAAAATTTACGGGAGATCGTGTTCGAATGTGACTATTCGGGGGTACTGACATTTATTAATCGAGCCTGGACCGAAACGTTAGGGTATGCGTTTGGAGATGTTGTCGGTAAGTCCCTGGATCAGTTTATCAATGAGGATGACATTCATAAATGGCAAACAGCATTACAAATGCAAATCGACTGCTATTTAGAGCTGCGGTTTTATGCTGACAATGGCTCTCTATTGTGGTTAGAGCTTGCCATGCGGTTTGAGGATAGTAATAGCCTCTCAGGTGCACTGATTAATATCACTGAGCGTAAACAGGCTGAGACTTTTTTAAGACAGGCAAATGAGCAGCTCGAAGATAGAGTCAGACAGCGTACATTGGAATTGATAAGCGCCAATCAGAAATTGCAGCATACGATACGGCAGCTGCAGTATGCCCAGGGACAGCTTGTGCATAAAGAGAAAATGTCTAGCCTGGGCCGGTTGGTAGCTGGTGTAGCCCATGAGATTAATAATCCCGTGAGTTTTGTACATTGTAATCTTGAGCCAGCCCAAGCCTATGCCCAGGAACTATTGAGTTTGCTTGGGCTCTATCAGCAGCACTATCCTCAACCTGCTGAGAGTATCCAATCCATGCTTGATGATTGTGATATTGAGTTTATTAAAGGAGATTTTCCCAAGTTGCTAAGCTCTATGGAGTCAGGCACAGAGCGCATCAGAAAAATTGTCGATTCCCTACGAGGCTTTTCTCGCGTAGATGAAGCATTAATGACAAAAGTAGATATCCACAAGGGCATCGATGATACGTTATTGATTTTAAACCATCGCTTTAAGGGAAAAAACAGTGAAGAGAAAGGGATTCAGTTAATTAAAAGCTATGGTGAACTGCCATTGATTGATGGTTTTCCAGATCAGCTTAATCAGGTGTTTATGAATCTGTTGAGTAATGCCATTGATGCCCTCTTAGCTGTTGAGAAAAATGATGCTAGCGTATTAGGTAACACGTTGCTAAATTCTGTGCCTGTGTTGACAATTTGTACTCACGCACAGAATGGTTTTGTTAATGTTGAAATTTCTGATAACGGGCCTGGTATTTCTGAGGATATTATCTCCCGGGTGTTTGAGCCATTTTTTACAACTAAGCCGGTTGGAAAAGGAACTGGGCTGGGGTTATCGATTAGCCATCAAATTATTGTTGAAAACCATCATGGGCAAATAAGCTGTAGCTCTGATATTGGCCAGGGAACAACATTTAAAATCCAGATGCCGATAAATGGTGCGGGCGTTGAGGATGCTCGATAGGGTTTAATTTATAGCCGTTACTGATCCTCTCAAGGATCAGTAACGGCATTTGTGGCAGTTCCCGGTTGGGATGAATACAGTTTGGTGGTGTCAGTGATTGGTGAGTGTGGGTAATGTTTAATGCTATGTCACTAAAGCTAGATCCAGATACGCCAGACTAAATAGCCGATGCTCAAACACGTAAAGAACAGGCTGGGTGTTAGCCAGGTGGCAGCAACTACAGAATAATGTTGAATTTGGTGACAGCCGCTGTGGAGGGTTAAAAGTGTGTGGTGCAGAGCGATACAAAGCAGCAGCAACCACAGCCAGGGGATACCAATGGCCACAGGACTGATCAAGATAAAGATGCCCATGGGCAATAACGTGGCACCAGCGATAAACGTGTCGTCGGACCAACTGCCGTGGCGTCGTAGACAAAGACGGGAAACGGCCAACATCATAATTAAACTTAAAAAAGCGGCAGAACCCGAGAGCCAGAATGCGCCCAGGGCAATATTGCTGCTGGTTGCGCCTGAGGCAAACGGCAGCATGTAGCCGCCTAAGGTAAAGCTGCTCAGGGCCAGGGTGGCGAGTAAACAGCCGACGCGCAAAGCCTGGCGTTGATTAAGATGGCTATAAATGGCAGGCAACTCTTCTGCTGGGTTGCTCAGTAGGCCGAATAGTAATCGATTGAGCTGCCCCAGTAGGCCCCATCGCTTAGCGACAATTCTGCGGGAAGGGGTGCTGAGTTTAAAGCGCCGCTGTTTGCGGAGAGCGTGGATGCGATCGCAACTCCGATGATAGCCTTCCAAGTCTCCCTGGGCTTGGTAATACATAGAGGCAGTTTGAAAGTCAGTGGTGGCCTCGTCCCATTCCTGGATATCTTCATAGGCCACTGCCCGTTGAAAATAGGCTTGGGGATCATCGGGTTCAAGGACAATGGCTTCGGTAAAGGCAGCGATCGAGCTCTCCGTATAGCCCAGACGATAGCGCGCCAAACCAAGGTAGTAATACGTCTGGGGTAATGTATCTGAAAACTGTAGTAGCCGCTGACAGTCTGCCAGTACCCCGGCATCATCTTCTAAAATGTAGCGCACTTGAGCCCGTCGTAAATAGGCCTCAGCTAAGTTTGGCTGTAGCTCAATGGCTTGGTCAAAATCTGCCAATGCCGCTTTATAACGCCTTGCTAAGGTTTGCTGAATACCCCGCAGGTAGAAATCATGGGCTGTTTGGGGTCGAGTGCCATCATATTCAGTGGTGCCTGTGCAGTCATAGCGCTGTCGCCGCACCTGGTCCGTCAACACTTCATAGGCCTCATGCAGGGCTCGAAACTTTTCCAGGGCTCTTGGATCGTTTGGGTTTAAGTCGGGGTGATAGCGTCGTGCTAATCGTCGAAACGCCGCTTTGATTTCTGTTTGAGTGGCATCGGGCGATACCTGTAACCGGGCGTAATAGTCGTCAGGAATGGCCATAGACAACCAAACAAGTGGGATATGGATGGGGTGATGATGTAGGAGATGTCCTTATTGTAATCATTTAGTCAGGTGAATCGTAACTCACGACGCAATACTCCCTATCAACGACGCACCGTCCCATCCGATGATAGACCCTCTCTGTAGGTCCCTAAGGATGTCATGGGTGACCCTAAGGATATGTCTGGTTCTTACAGCTCGACAGAATCGCAAACGGATTTCGAAACAACACGGGGGATTCATACTCTGCCTCAATTGTCATGGACCCTGTCTAGATCAGTGACCGTCAAACTTAATACTTTTTAGTCTGTAAATCACAAATTTGAACTTGTAATTACAAGTCTTGAAAATAGGGAATATGGAGTATTTTTTCAATTTAGACTGTCATATTTTCGACAATTTTTAGATTTTTTCTAGAAGTCGTATTCAGTTTCTGGTGCATCATAAAATCTGAAACTTTTATTAAGATCTTCTCTATAACTCTCTATAAAAGGACATTAGCCTTCTAAAATTTCTAGGGATGTTCAATTTGAATCCAGGGTATCTAATCCAAATATTTTCAAGGTCTTCAGAAACCTGGATTGTTAACCTACACAGTTGAAACATCCTCTAATAGTTAAATTTCAATCAGCAATCTATGGCATTCAAAACATGTAGTGACAACTGTAGAGATAAAGACAGAGGCTTAATAATGTGCCCTTTATCGTGCAGCTAACGTCGAAATCTGATGATGCGCTGCTGATTTTAAGAACATCATCATTGTTGATCGAAATTTATGAATTTTTTCTTAGAGCACATAGCTATGTGCTCTAAGCATTGGAGTAGTACTACTTATGACCCATCAAGAACCTGGTGCTCAAGGGCAAGAACCCTTGAGCACACCGAGGTCGCATCGAAGTCGTCGTCAGCCTGGCGATCGCAACGTCACTGGCTATGGCTTTGATTTCCATCCGGAGGTATTTCTAGTTTCCGCTGGTCTCATTGTGCTGTTTGTGCTGGTGACCCTACTCTTTCGCGAGCCTGCCGAGACTGTTTTTGGAGACATTCAAACCTTTATTGCGGAGGCGATGGGCTGGTTTTTAATCTTGTCCGTCAGCATTTATCTAGGGGTGGCTATTCTTCTCGCCTTTAGTAAATTTGGCAGAATTCGTTTGGGCGGCCAAAACGCTAAACCTGAGTTTCCCACCTTTGCCTGGATTGCCATGTTAATCAGTGCGGGTATGGGAATTGGCCTGATGTTTTGGAGCGTGGCCGAGCCCATCTACCACTTCCAGGATCCGCCCGCGCTCATTGGTGCCATTGAACCCTTGTCTCAAGATGCGGCCCAACAGGCCCTGGGGATTACCTTTTTTCACTGGGGTCTGCATGCCTGGGGTATCTATGCCATTGTGGGGCTGTCCTTGGGCTTTTTTGCTTATAACTGGGGGCTTCCTTTAACCATTCGTTCCGTGTTTTATCCCATTTTGGGTGATCGTATTTACGGATGGGGTGGCAACGTCATTGATATTCTGGCCGTCGCTTCTACTCTTTTTGGATTAGCGACCTCCCTAGGCTTTGGTGTCCAACAGGTTAATGCAGGCTTTAACTTCCTGGTGGGTCTACCCATCAACACGCCCATCCAGATTGGTTTAATTGCCATTATTACGGGGTTTGCCACAGCGTCAGTTGTTTCTGGTTTAGACTCCGGTGTGCGCCGCTTGAGTGAACTCAATATGATTTTGGCGGCCATCTTTATGGCCTTTGTGTTGTTGGTGGGTCCCACCTTGTTTATTTTTGGTTCCTTTGTTCAGGTTGTTGGCTACTATGCGGCCTCCTTGCCCACCCTCAGCTTTTGGACGGAAACCTTTGAGGGAACAGCCTGGCAGAATAGTTGGACCGTATTCTACTGGGGATGGTGGATTTCCTGGTCTCCTTTTGTGGGTATTTTTATCGCCCGTGTTTCTAAGGGACGTACGGTGCGTGAATTTATCTTAGGTGTGTTGCTGCTGCCGACAACACTGACATTTTTGTGGATGTCGGTATTTGGTGGAACAGCCGTGTCAATGGAGTTGGGTGAACTATCGGGCACCATCAGCAATGCGGTTAATGAAAATGTGGCCACTGCTTTATTTGTCATGTTGCAACAGCTGCCCCTAACGGCAATCACCTCCTTTGTGGGAATTTTGTTGGTGGTGGTTTTCTTTGTGACCTCGTCGGATTCTGGTTCTTTAGTCGTGGATAGTGTGACGTCTGGTGGAAAGTTAGATTCCCCTGTACCGCAACGGGTGTTTTGGGCGGTAATAGAAGGTGTTGTTGCTGCGGTGCTGTTGTTAGGAGGTGGTCTACAGGCGTTGCAAACGGCATCCATTGCCACGGGTTTACCATTTGCGATTGTGTTGTTGGTGATGTGTTTCAGCTTGTATAGGGGGCTAAGTCAGGAGTTGGCGATGATTGAGGGAAAAGAGTTGCAGATGGCTAAAGAAAAAGAGTTGCAGATGGCTGAAGGAGTTGTTGAGGAAGCGGTTTAGGAAGTGTTGGTTTGAAGTGAGGGGCTCAGGGCTTTCCTCCCTTTCGGAGGAAAGCCCTGAGCTATCCCATAGCCCCAGCGAAGTAGATTGCCCCCCCCAGCCAACAATGAACCGAACATATCTGCGACTGGACCAGTGAATTATATTCCCAATAAAGTTAATTGATTTCAATCCATTAAAAACTAGGGTCTTTTTTTCCGGTAGGATGTCTGGAGTAACCCCTGGAAATGACTTTACACCCTATGGTTCCAAGTGAGCCAGGTGCAGGCAAACAACCACTGCACATGGTTATTTCAGAGCAGTTAAAAGAAAAAATTGAAGCGGGTCAATATGAGCCGGGGCAACGGTTGCCCAGTGAATTTGATCTTGGAGAACTCTTTGGCGTTAGCCGTACTACGATCCGCAAAGCCATCTTAAACCTGATTCAGCAAGGTCTGGTTAGAAGTCAGCGGGGTAAAGGTAGTTTTGTCAGCGGTCATCACAAGATCAACATTTCTATCTCTAACCCCATGACCCATTTCGATATTGCTTTTCGGCAACAGGGCTATGAGGGACGAATCCAATCGTTAAAATTTCAGCTAACCCAGGCCTCTGCTGAACTAGCACACACCCTCGCCGTTGCTCAAGGAACCCATGTGTATGAGCAAGAGAAAATCATTTACGCTGACGATAGTCCCATTGCTCTAGAAATTGACTATTTCCTTGAGACAATTGGTGTATCCCTGGCAGACCAGTTGCAGCAAGGGTTTACGTACAGCACATTAAAGGCTAACGGCGTTAATCTCAGTACTGGTAAAGTGACGTTGGGGACTGTACCTGCCACCTATGAGTTGACCAAGCACTTAAATATCCCGTTAGGCATGCCGTTGCTAGTGCTTGATTTTGTTGTTTTTTCAGATAACCTGCAGCCGGTTGTGTGTGGCAAGGTGCTGTCGCATTCTAACTGGCTTTGTTACACATCTGAGATCACAGATCTCAATTTTGGGGATTTGAGGCACACTGGGTTGTAGGTATAGTCGGATAATCCTTCGCTTTTAGTAGTTCTAGCGTGCTTTTATGGTCACACCCCAGGCAGCAAACGGTTCCAATGCTCACCCGCAAATGGCAGGCAGCCTTGATGCACTGATCCATAGTCGCAAGCAGGCAGCCCAGGTTTTAAGTCAAATTGCGATCGCAATGGATCGGGCTGAAACTACGGAGCGGTCTGGCCAACTGGGGTTAACCCGCCACATTCGTACCCTAAAAAGTACGGCGGAGCAGCTACAGCAGGGCAAGTATCGCATCGTGGTACTGGGTGAAATGAAGCGGGGTAAGAGCACCCTGATCAATGCTCTGGTGGGAGAGGCGCTGCTGCCAAGTGATGTCAATCCCTGCACGGCGTTATTGAGCCTGCTACGCCACGGCCCAGAGCAACGGGTGATGGTGCACTATACCGATGGCAAATCCCCTAAAGCCATTGATTTTGATACCTTCCGTGCTAACTACACGATTCCTGCCGATGAAGCCCGGCATCTGGAAACCAATGCGTTCCCTGACATTAGCCATGTGGTGATTGAATGCCCGGCTCCGCTGCTGGCATCGGGACTAGAAATCGTTGATACCCCAGGCCTCAATGATACTGAAGCCCGTAACCAACAGGTGCTGAGCTATTTAAACGAAGCCCAGGCCGTTGTGTTTGTGCTGGATGCATTGCAGCCGATGACATTGGACGAGCGGCGCTACTTGCAAAACTATATTCAAGGCCGCGATCTGGATTGCTTTTATGTGGTCAATGGCTGGGACCGGATTAAAGTCGGCCTGGTTAATCCGGAGGATGCAGCCGCGTTGACTGAAGCGGAACAGCGTCAGCGTCAGGTATTTGCCCAGAGCCTGCCCGAAGATGCCAGCTGGTTTGAGGTATCAGCCCTAACGGCCCTGCGTCAGCGGCGTCAGGGAAAATCCCTGGCCGGTAGCGGTGTGGATAAGTTTTTAACTGAGCTGGAGTCCTTTTTGACCCAAAGCCGTGGTCAGGCAGAGATTCGGCGGGCGGCCAAGCTCGCCCATCGGGCCTACAGCGCGGTGCAAGAATCGGTGGCCCGGCGGATTCCTTTACTAGATGAAGATCTAAGTGAACTACAGCAACGGGTCGCTTCAGTTGAAGAGGAATTTGGCAAACTGGAGAAGATTCGGGATAATTACCGACAGCTGATTCGGGGAAGATGCGATCGCACGGCTAAAGCCATTGCTGATTCCTTCAAAACCTATATCCTCAATTTAGAAGAAACCTTCGAGACCGATTTTGTTGCTTCCCAGCCCGATCTGGATTTTCTTGATTTTCTAGATGAAGATGCACGGGATGACTTCTACAAAGAATTCAAGCGTGCCTTTGAGCGTTATATTAACGATCGTCTAGCTGCCTGGGAGTTTACCGCCAAGCAAAAGATTGGTCAGTCCTTTGACGAGCTCAATGAGAGCGCTGCGGATTATCAGGTAGCCTATGCCGAAGTGGTCGAAGTAATCCACGAGAAAATGATGGGGCGTAAATTCTATGCCCCCAGCACAGACACTGCAGATGAAGCGCGTCCTTGGATTGATAATATTCGCGATCTCTTTGATGAGATTCCCGACACGTTGAACGATGCGATCCAGCCCTTTAATCATTTTTGGCAATCAGTGTTGCAGATGGCGGTGAGCTATGTGTGTATTGTGATTGCGCTACAGATTTTAGGGTTATTGTTTAGCAGTTTGTTCTTAAATATTATTGGTGTGATTGCTGCTGCGGGTGGCGTTTTAGCAGTGCAAGCAGAGTTTGTGCGTCAAGAATTTATCAAGGCAACGCGCAAAGAGTTTGTGAAGCACTTGCCCCAGATTGCAGCGGACCAGTGGCAGTCAATTTACAAGGCGGTAACAGATTGTTTTGGTACCTATGAAGAACGGGCCATTGAGCGGATTAGCAGTGATATTGCAGCGCGACGTTTGGAGTTAAGCAGCCTGGTGGAGAAAAAGCAACAGAATGAGATTAATCGCGAGCAAACGGTAGAGCGATTGAAATCATTGGAAGACAGTATTCAGCAAGAATTAGAAGTATTACAGGGGATGGTGTAACGGTAGGGTGGCAGTTCCCTACGGATACCCTTTGCCTATACTCTGACCCTATATCTGCCCACCATAACCTATGGTAGCTACTCCAGACGAGTTAGCCACATCAGGGTTCTCTTTACCCATGCGTTACGAGGTAAAAAACTCAGCTAGGTAATCTCTCTCAGTCTCGTCGTAAGCACCGTGAAAGTGATGATTGGCAACGATGTTGCTTTTGATGGTTGGGAGAAATGGGCAGCCCCTTTGCAGTTTTCTGCAATATTATTCATCGAAAAATGGCAATAAAGTGCAGTCTCAATTGTCCAGAAACAGCAATGATATTCAGGGGCTAATTCCTCATAATTCTCATAAAGACAAGTTGGTATCGAAGATTATTCTTACTCTGTTTGAGAATCTGCTGCTGGGACTCAACTAGCTACTCAGCCCGGTTGAGCCTGTTTTGCTGACGCTGTAAGCCATTTATTCAAAGCCAAATTTTTGAGCAACCGTTTGAACAGGCTTCAAACACCTGATTGTTGTACCTCACTGTTGAACCTGTGCGTAGCCCCATGACTTCTCAAAACCCTAACCAGCTATCTCAACCATCATCGCCCTTAGGTGTCCATGGCCCTAACCGTGAACTGATGGATGCTATTATCACCAGCTGGATTGATGGCATTCTGATTTTGACGAAAACGGGTGAGTTAGTGCGCAGTAACTCCATTGCAAAACAAATTTGCGATCGCATCACCCAAACCGATTCTGGCCAGATCCCCAAAGAAATCTGGCGCACCTGTCGGGTACTGATTCAAGGCTGTAACGAGTATACTGAGGGTCCAGTGGTTGCCGAATCAGAACTCAGTGTGAAACCCCACGAACATTTTCGCATTCGTGCCCGATGGTTTGATTTTGGTGACCATGGCAACAATGCTTACATTTTGGTGATCTTAGAAGATCAAAACTATTCCAAACGGAATTTGGCCATTACTGAAGTGGATCGCTATGGTCTCAGTCCCCGTGAGGCAGAAGTATGGTTGCTACACCGCACGGGCTACACCTATCGAGAAATTGCTGCCGAGCTATACATTGCCGTGAATACGGTGAAGAGACACATCAAGAAGATCTATGTCAAACGACATATGGCCTTGGTGAAAGAAGAGACTTACACCGATAACCTGGCCAGTTAACCATGTCAGCTAACAACGTCAAGCAATTCTTTAGCATGGTGGACAAATGTAATCTTTAGGAGCCCACCGCTAGACAATGGCACCCATAGCTGCCATAACTAGGTGGGACAAAGCCTCGCTTGTATGATTTTCCTCAACTCTGAGGAGTATTGGACTCAAGATTGCCCATGCCCACACTGTATGTTTCAGATCTCGATGGCACGTTACTAACACCAACGGCCACTTTGTCCACTTACACCCGAGCCACTCTCAAGCGCCTACTAGAATCCGGTTTACCATTTACCGTCGCCACGTCCCGCAGTGTCAGTTCGGTTGGCCCCATTTTTCAGGGCGTATCACTGCCATTACCGGTTATTGAGCTAAATGGTGCCTATATTACTGACTTGACCACCGGGCAGCATCTGATTGTGAATGACATTGCCACGGAGCTGGCCATAAAAATTCTAAAGTTAGTGCAAGATTATGGCGTTAAACCGCTGATTTCTAGTTATAACGGTCAAGATGACCATGTCTATTTCACCCATGATGTGAATCCAGGCATCCAATGGTACATCGATGATGCTGAGCGTAATGAAGATGGCCGTTGGCACTGTCGGACTGACTTAACGGAAATCTTTGACGAACAGGTGATGCGGTTTACACTGATTGATACGAAAGCGCGTTTAACCCATCTAGAACAAGCGTTGAATCAGCACTTTCCTGGCTGTCTTGATATGCATCTGTTCGAAAATCCCTATCAGCCTGATTGGTACTGGCTGACTCTACAGGATCGATCGGCAACTAAAGCAAATGGTATTCGTGAATTGCAAGCATTTCACAAGCTGCATGATCATGATCTGACCGTGTTTGGAGACCACAACAACGATATTTCCATGTTTCAACTGGCCGATGTGGCAGTGGCAACGGCGAATGCGACGCTAGAACTACAGCAACATGCAACCGAAATCATTGGTCACCACAGTGAAGATAGCGTAGTGAAATACTTAGAATCCCGTTGGTCAATGGTGAATGTCTGAAGCTAAGTCCCCTGGTAAATCATCCAGGACCTCCCCTGCTAAATCATCGAAGCAGTCACGCTTGTTACTACGGGCTAAATTAGCCAGACGTAGGCGACGGCGCTATTGGGCCTTGGGCATTGCGGCGGTGTGGCTTGTGTTGGCCTGTTGGCAGGCTCCAGCGGTCAAGTTGACCACCAGCAACCAGATTCGCGGTGTGTGGATGACCAATGTGGCGGCGGCTATGAACTACTTCAGCTTTCGCCTGGATGATGCGGTGGCTAACTTGGCGGAGCATCGGATCAATACACTCTATCCCAGCGTTTGGAACCAGGGGTATACGCTGTATCCCAATGAGGTGACTAAAAAAGCGGGCGGGCGATGTTGCGATCGCATCGCCAATGTCCCTTTCTATCCCTTTGATGATATTCTCCATAGCCTCACCCGTCAGGCCCACCGCCACAACATGCGCCTGATCCCTTGGTTTGAGTATGGCCTCATGGTGCCAGCAACATCGCCCATTGCCAGGGCCCACCCCGAGTGGTTAACCACTAACCGAGCAGGCGCTAGTATTCCGGCACCGCTATCGGCCCATCCATTGCTGCCGCAGCCCCTAAAAAACGTCCAAATGGAGATTACCGGTGGCAATATTGCCTGGCTTAACCCCATGCACCCAGAGGTACGCCAGTTCATGATCGACTTGATTGTCGATGTGGTCAAGCGCTATCCAGTGGACGGTATCCAGTTGGACGATCACTTTAGTTTGCCAATTTCCATGGGCTACGACCCTTATTCAGTGCAGCTCTATAAAGACACCCATGGCGGTGCGCCACCCCCCGATGATCCCAGTGCTCCGGGTTGGGTTGCCTGGCGGGCCCACGCCATTACTACGCTACTAACCGACATCACCCAAGCGGTCAAAGAGGTACGCCCAGAAGCGATTATTTCAGTTTCTCCCAATCCACCTGGGTTTGCCTATCGCAAGTACCTTCAAGACTGGGTCCAGTGGGTCAATTTAGGCATCGTCGATGAGGTAGTCGTGCAGCTTTACCGTGACGACCTCAGCATCTTTGAAAAAGACTTGTATAGCAGCGGGTTTCATAACCTGCGTAACCAGGTTCCCATTGCCATTGGTCTCTACACAGGGCCACTGGCAGCAGCAAAAGATTTCAATCGTACAGTAGATGAAATTTCAGCTGTACAGCAGGCAGGTTACCGTGGTGTTGCCTTTTTCTCATGGGAAACAACATTCTGGGTCCTGAGAAAAGCGCCTGATCTAGAAGTGAGACAAACCCTAGAGCGCTTGTTTCAGTCTTAACAGTGAGATGATGCCTTGGGCACACCCTGGAATATCAGGTGATATCAAAACTTCCTAAAATACACTTGTGCTTCTCCCTAGATGTTAGGGAGAAGCACAAGGAAGGGACAAGCTTAACCAAGCTATGACACTTAGTAATTAAGAGGTGCAAGACCTTTTCTAGCGCGCATTTCTCCTAGCAGTTCCCGAGCAATGCTATATAGCTCCTTAGGTACGCGGGGTATGGACGTTTTAACCAACTCCGCTGAATAGGAATCAGGAATCGCCCTGATGTCAGGAATCTCACCAGGCCCCTCAGACAGTAGATTGGGCTTCAAGCCAGGGTTATCGCCGCCAAACCTAGACTTATCGCTCCCACAAGCAGCACCAAATAGGGAAAATGAGCGAGTGTAGCCTAATCCGTTGACACCAGTCTGAGTGTTATAGCCCCTGGGATAGGGCACATACATATCTCCAAACGTTTGGAAATACTCATCACTATCTAAATAAGCATCAATTTCAGCGTCGAAACCACCCTCTGCAATGATTTGAATATGCTCGGAAATTTCCGCATAGTTCTTAGGGGCACGGCCCAGCAGATGCTTGAAATTCAATTCAATGGCAGTCACATTGGGATGCTTTTCCCAGAACAATGATCTGTAATGATCAGACTTAGCCAGTGCCCGAATAAACTCAAGCACGCTAATTTCGCCGCTGCGCACTTTTGATTCAGCAATGGTGCAACGCTCAGACTCCATTAGATGAGCATTACCAAAAACCTGTTTGTAAGCCGCAGCAATCACCAAATCGGCATTCCCTTGGGATAGGGCATCGCCAGTGTATTCAGCGACAACACTGCCAGCAATGGCGTCGCGATATTTCGTCGGTAAAGTTTTAGCCTTATCTTCTGGGGCTGTCCAAATTTGAATCCGACCGTCTACCTCCTTACTGGCTACAGGTTTCGGAGCAGCGACGGCCTTAGGCGTAGGTGATGTGACAGGGGCTGGTGTGGCTACAGCTTTAGGCTCACTCGCCTGCTTGGCTTCAGTTGGTTTTTTTCCATTCAGTACTGGCAGCTTGAGGTTCTTAGATTGTTCTAAGACGCCAGATAACCCTTTAAGCATTTCCTAAGCCCTTTAGAAAAAACAAATTTGACAACCTCACACACTTAACGGACTCTGTTTAGTCTCATTAAGGACGTAAATTAAATTTTTATTCTCCCACAAAGTAAGGAGCTAAAAACTCGCTGAAAACCTACAGGGGACGTAGATTACAGGGCCAATCCTATCAGCGTGACTGGTGCCTCGTCAATGAACGTTGAATGCAGCAAATGCTGACTGCCAGGGTGGATATGGCTTACTTTTCTATCCTTCAAAATCATTGAAGAGTAAGGGCTTGGTTGAATTAGTTCCAAGTTATATCAGCTGAGATACTCTCTGATTTGATCCTTTGGATGGGCATTCAAATAGCTGGTTCGCTACTTTAGAAAATTAAAAAACGTAACAAAACGTAAAATCACATGGGGATTGCCCAGGTTTGAGGGGAGCCTGTGGTAATGACTGATCTGCTGCACAGGCTAACAGGTGAGCAGTTTGGATACGATGTGACGGCATGGCAACAGTGATGGGCCAATCAGCATGAGGGCTCATTATATGAGAAGGGCTCATTATATGAGAAGGGCTCATTATATGAGAAGGGCTCATTGAATAACGGACTAAAGCTCATGGTTAGTTCAGCGCAATCTCAGGTTCAAGCATGGAGTTGATGCCAATATATCCCTGGTGCTGCCAACGTAATACCCTCTAGCCTTTAGGAAGTATCAGGTCCATGAAAATCAAGTATTTTTCTACTCTGATTGCCGCTTCGATTGTTAGTTTTACAGCTGTCGTGGCTCCAACTCAGTTCATCCCTGCCCAGGCCAATCCTTGCGCTGCTGGCGTTGTTAATCCTTGTGCGGCGACCCCTTGCGCGGCGGCCCCTTGCGCTGGCGCTGCAAATCCTTGTGCGGCTGATCCTTGTGCAGCCTCTGTAGCTGCTGCGATCCCAACCGTTTTCTCCGATCCTCAGGCAGAGGATAATCTTGCTATTCGAGGGTATGACCCAGTGGCTTATTTTACGGTTGGTGCGCCGGTTGAAGGCAGCGGCGACTATGCGTATGAGTGGAACGGTGCTACCTGGCGTTTCTCTAGTGCGGCTAATAAAGAACTGTTTGCTAGTAACCCCGAAGCCTATGCCCCCCAGTATGGTGGCTACTGTGCAAAGGCTTTGAGTGAAGGGAATCTGGCTTCAACAGTACCTGAGGCTTGGGATATTGTTGAGGGTAAACTCTATCTCAACTACAGTCTGGATGTTCAAACGCAGTGGAAAGGAGATATTCCTGGCAACATTTCTAAAGCAGATTCTAAGTGGCCCAGCATTTTAGAGACTTCCAATGTTGTTTACTACGACACTGTTGGAGCCTTCTATTTCTAGGTTTGGATTCTTTTTGTCCTTGACACCCCTAAAGCAGTTGTTATATCAGGATACCCTTTCCCGATAGAGAGAGTTTTCTTTTAATTTTCATTGAGGGAAAGGTCCACCAGATCTGGAACCTGTAAAATCTGCTCCTCTGTTACCATTAAATTAGTCACGGCCCGAATAGACTTTGGCCCCACCGGTAAAACATAAACGCCTTTTAGCTTAAGACGATCTACCAGCACCTGAGCGCGTAACATTTTTGTGTGAAAAACAACAATGTTGGTTTCCACGGCTGTAGGGTCAATGATAATTTCTGGAATTTCTGCCAGACCTTTGGCTAAGGTTTGGGCGTTAAGATGATCTTCTTTTAGATGGGCGCGATGGTGCTTAAGGGCATAGATGGCCCCTGCCGCCATCATGCCTGCCTGTCGCATACCACCGCCAAACATTTTGCGGAAGCGTCGGGCCCGTTCAATAAAGTCATGGGACCCAGCCAGGGCAGAGCCGATGGGCGCACCGAGACCTTTGGAAAAACATACGCTGACGGAATCAAAGGCTTTAACGTATTGCTCCTCAGGGGTGTTGGTGGCAATGCAGGCATTCCACAGTCGGGCACCATCAAGGTGAAGCTTGAGACCGTGCTGTT
Organism: Adonisia turfae CCMR0081; assembly: GCF_011009555.1. GTDB lineage: Bacteria > Cyanobacteriota > Cyanobacteriia > Phormidesmidales > Phormidesmidaceae > Leptothoe > Leptothoe turfae. The sequence goes on from NZ_QXHD01000004.1 coordinate 6,176,228, forward strand.
TGCAGACCTGCGCGATCGCATCTATCTCGGACAGGGGATAAATCTTGCCCCCACCTCGGTTATGGGTATTCTCTAGACAGACTAATTTAGTCTTTGGAAAATGAACATCGGCGGGACGCAAAACCGTTTCCACATCTGCCGCCGTGAAAACGCCACGATCTCCGTTGATCAGGCGACACATCACACCGGATAGGGCAGCGGGACCCCCACCTTCGTAATAGTAAATGTGCGCCTGGGATTCTAAGATCACCTCATCGCCCGGTTCCGTATGGGTGCGCAGCGCAATCTGGTTGGTCATGGTGCCAGAGGGCATAAAGACCGCCGCTTCCTTGCCCAAAAGACCCGCCACAAATCGCTCTAGCTGCCGAACAGTGGGATCATCTCCCAGGACATCGTCCCCAACTTCAGCGGTGGCAATGGCTTCCCGCATACCACGGGTCGGTTGTGTAATGGTGTCGCTTCTCAGATCAATGGGCATGGGCTTGGTTGCTTCTGACCGATTACAACCGACAGGTTTCCTCAGGCTGGCACCGCTGGTTGCGTTGGGCAATTATAGTGGCTAAATCTGGGCGACCTGTGAGTTTTAAACGCCAGTCCGCCCAAATGTCGTAAATTTTGTCTATTAAAGGCCCCAGCACAGGCCACTGGGTAGGGGCATACATCCAGCCGATACCCAGTGTGGTATAGACTCGACGAAACACCTCAACATTTTGAATCACACTGCCATCGGGTAGGACCGCATGAATGCGAGCCATCGCTATTTCAAAGGAAACACCCCCGTTTGCAGCAGGATCATAATCGTCCGCAGCAATATCTGTAAAGACTACTAGGCCACGACCATTGTCCTTTTTTCGGAGAAAATTTACTTCGCGCAGACACAAAGGACAGTCACCGTCATAGAGCAGCTTAATTTTCCAGTCGGCCATGGGTGCAGATGCGTTTGTTTCCTTTGGTAGTCTAAAGGGATTTTCTGATTATTGCTGGTGGCTGGGTGATGGGATATCCTCACCCTCCAGCATCGCGATCGCACGTACGCTTCAATCTAGTTTTTCGCCACTAATGGCCTTATCCAGTAATTCAATTGGGTGCATCAGCGGCAGCGTTTTTCCCTGGAGCTCAAGATGCTTTTGAATCTGAAGGGCACAGCCTGGATTCGACGAAGCGATCAGGGCCGCTCCTGTATTCATCAAATTAGTCACCTTCATCTGGCCCAATTCATTGGCAACTTCCGGCTGCAGCATGTTGTAAACACCAGCGCTACCGCAGCAAAGTTCTGCATCAATGGGGTCAGCAACGCTGACGTTAGGAATTTGTTTAAGCAACTGGCGAGGCGGCTGGGTGATGCCCTGGCCATGGCGTAAATGACAGGCATCTTGATAGACCAGCTTGAGGGGGGTATCCGTCACAGCAGAGAGTTTGGCGGTTAACCCTACCTCGGCAAGAAACTCCTGGATATCGCGAACATTGTCGCTAAAAGCGACCGCTTTGTCGCAATAGTCGGGGTCGTCTTTAAGAATATGACCGTAGTCTTTTAAGGTGTGACCACAGCCAGCGGCATTGATAATGACGTAGTCTACGGCGGTGTCGGCGAAGCTGTCGATCATCTGACGGGCAAGGGCCTGGGCCTGGTCAGTTTCTCCCTGGTGAGCGGGCAGAGCGGAGCAGCAGCCCTGGCTTCTGGGAATCACCACTTCACAGCCGTTAGCGCTCAGTACGCGGGCCGTCGCCTCATTGACGTCAGAGAAAAAGACGCGTTGAACACAGCCCAGCACCATGCCAACTCGGTAGCGTTTTTTGCCTTGGGCAGGTACGGTTTCTGGCAGATTGTCTTGGAAGCACTTGGGAGTGACCGCAGGCAAGTTTGATTCCATCGCCGCCAGCTGCGGTGAAAAACGCTCTAATAGGCCGGTGCTGCGGATGACTTTCGATACCCCTAGCCATTGATATAGGGCAAGGGGGCCCAACAGCAGACGAATGCGGTCGGGGTAGGGAAATAGGGAGAAAATTAACTGTCGGATCAGGTTGATGGGGAGAGGGCGCTGATGGTTACGATTGACTTGCGATCGCACCGAATCAATCAACCGGTCATATTGCACTCCAGACGGACAGGAAGTTGTACAGGCTAAACACCCCAAACAAGAATCAAAATGACTGGCCGATGCCGCAGACAGAGGGGCCTCTCCCTTGTTGATGGCATCCATCAAATAAATACGACCCCGAGGTGAATCAGTCTCTTTACCAATAACCCGATAGCTAGGGCATGTCGTCAGGCAAAATCCACAGTGGACACAGGCATCAATTAAAGATTGGTCAGGGGGCTCATGGGCATCAAACCCAACCGTGTTAGAGTCCAGGCCAGTATTAAGCTTAAGAGAGGCCGCCGTAGATGGTTCCGAAGTCTGCATTCAAAGGAGCAAGAGGCAATACTCTAACTAGCTTATCGTTTTCGTTATGATGTCATGGCTCTAAAACACCTTTTGTCGATTGAATAAGCTAATGGAGCAAATAAATATACTCCACACGAGTGGTCTGTACCTATGGTGGCAATGGCCTGGGAATGAAGCGATACAAGACGAATATGTTAGTCTGCCATAGGGGAACAACCCCTCAATCAGTCTTACTTATTTAGGTAATAATCCTTGGTTACTACAGCAGCTCTACCCACCCCACGGTTACGCTGGACGGTGGTTGTTTCAACGGTCATTCTTCACTTACTCGCTCTCCTAGCGCTGCTGCCAAGCAATTTTAGTTGGCGAGCCATTGGCATCGCTGTTTTTTTACATGCGTTGACTCAAGGTCTCGGCATTTCCCTCGGCTTTCACCGAATGGCTAGCCATCGCAGTTTGCGAGTACCTCTGTGGTTAGAACACCTGTTCATTTTGCTGGGTACCCTCGCCTTTCAGGGGGGCGTATATGGCTGGGTGGGGTATCATCGCCTGCATCACAAGCACACTGATCAAGCACTCGATCCCCACAGTGCTAGTAAGGGATTTTGGTGGAGCCATATCAACTGGCTAATGCATACGGTGCCTACCCAATCCTTGCTACCTCGCATGACCCAAGATATCCGTGACGATAAATTCTATCAGTTTTGCCATAACCACTACATCACACTACAGGTGGCTCTGGGACTGCTGCTATATCTAATGGGTGGCATGCCATTTCTTGTCTGGGGCATATTTGTCAGACTGCTCGTTAGCTTCCATGGCACTTGCTTTGTGAACAGCGCCTGTCATAAGTTTGGCTACCGTTCCACTGACACCGATGACATGTCTACCAACTGTTGGTGGGTGGCCATACTCACCTATGGTGAAGGCTGGCACAACAATCATCATGCCTGTCAGTCTTCTGCTTGTTTTCAGAAAAGCTGGTGGGAAATTGATCCCGTATGGCAAGTAATCCGATTGCTGCAGGCGGTTGGTCTGGCTCAAAAGGTGAAAACAGCCAATTAATGGAATTTCTGTAGGGGCTTACTTTTGATATATCACAGGGGCAATCTGGGGGACCATAATGCCCGTTAAGGGACCGTTAAGCTCCTCCGGCTAGTTATGACTAGCTGAGGGTTGCCCACTGCCCCCTTACTACGGACAGTATCTGAGTGTGCCGGGGCAGGCAGTGCTGACGACCGATGGAGTGGGGCTAAAAGTAAGCCTGACAGCGGTGTATGAAATTAGCAACCCAGCGATGGCCATTAATTTGAGCTATCGGCTGGGGCTCAAGATAATTCTGAAAATATAGCTAGAGAGCCTGCTTGATCGGTTGTTACCTATTCCTAATCAGGTGGAGAAATTCTAAGGAAAAACCACAGACTAAAGGCGATACGATAGGCTGAAATTGGCTCTATGAAATCAGGGGCGCATCGCATGAAACCCCAACTTGTGTCAACTATTGCCCAGCTACCGGTAAAAGAAAAACCCGAATGTGTTGGTGACTATGCCCACCAGGCCATCAAAAAATATGTTGATCATATTCTCCAGCACGAAAAGGGTGTGCTGGCCCATCATCACGATCCTGAATTTGTGCATCAAATGCGTGTAGGCTTGCGTCGTCTGCGGACGGTGCGAGCAGCCTTTGACTTTGCCTTGGTTTTACCCGATGCAGTTAGTGATCGTGCCCTGAAGCGGCTGGGCAAAGCTTTGGGGCGCATGCGAGACCTGGATATATTGCAAGGTTGGCTTAAAAAGTACAGTAACCAGACTAAGTTGAAAAAATCGGAAATAAAAGTGCTACGCACCTTAAACCGAACGCTGAAAAAGCAACGTAAGCAATGTCGGGTTCAAACTGACAAGCTACTGCGGAGTAAGGCCTATAAACAACTGTTCAAGGTCATCAAAAAATGGCTGAAACAGCCGCAATATCAGTCCGTATCGAGATTGCCTTTGACAGTCGCTTTGCCAGACGTTCAGTTGCCGATGATCTGTCAGCTATTGTTGCATCCTGGCTGGTTAGTGGTGGATGCAACTGACACAACTAAGCTTGAACAGGTCCATGATCTGCGCAAACACATTAAAGGTGTGCGTTATCAGATGGCATTATTTAGAGAGTTTTATGGCGAAGACTATAGAGCCCAGGTAAACACCTTCAGACAGATGCAGGATGTGCTGGGTGAATTGCAAGATGAATCAGTTGTGCAATCATTTTTGGCAACCATGCTCGGTTCTAAGTGGGCGAAAAAATTGCCTAGCTTACATCGGTGTTTTCAGAAGCAACATCATCAGCTATGGCAGCAGTGGTTAGAACTACGGCAGCCTTATGTGTCTGCAACCCAGCGTGATGCTTTACATCAGCTGTTCTTGGTGTAGCCAGATTCTACCCGCCCTCATAAAATCTTCAACTTTGTAGCCTATTAATGTAACAGCACTACAGGTTGGAGGTGACTATGAGTTACTGTATTTGTTGCAATAGTTCGCTGTTACGACATATTCGTCATGGTGAGGTGTATTTGTATTGTCCTGACTGCCGTCAGGAAATGCCGGAGGCGGATAGCTGTGGTGCCGATGAAGTGCATGCTGTGTTGAGTAATATGTTGTTTAGGCCGCTAGTCGTATCGGATGCTGAGGTTGTGGGGGCACACTGATGTACGCCCGAGGCAAAATAGTGGTAACTGTCTGAAATTTTCTTGTTGATATTGGCTATATCTTCAAATAGAACAGATATCTCTTTTTGATTGGGTAAGAGATTTGCATAAGAAAACGAATATCTCTGGAGGGACGTATTTCTTTGCGTTCTTTTTTTGTGGCCATTCTCAGGAGACCTAGGAAACAGGTAATTGATTATTGGCAAACAGCCTAAAAGGGCGCACAGCAGCGCGCCCCTACGGAGAAACACTTAGACTATTTTTTAATGTGCGCCCCAGGTAACCCAGCGATGAGCTGTGGTGTCTGCGCCATTCATGACAGGGGTTCTGAGATGGCAAAGGTTAGCACCGTCATGATCTACTTCCTCTAAGCCAGTTTCGTCTAAGCAGGCAGCGGTTAAGTTGGCATTACAGAAGTTAGCGCCACTGACAATGGCGGCGGTAAGATTAGCACCTCTCAAATCGGCTCCTTCTAAGTTGGCCATTCTGAGGTCGGCCTGGCTCAGGTCGGCTCCGACAAGACTCGTGCCTGACAGATCGGCCCCGATAAAGTTAGCGCCCATGAGCTTGCTACCGCTGAGGTCGGCCTTAGTGACATCGGCATCGGTGAGGTTGGCGCTGTTGAGGTCACTGCGGCTAAGGTCTGCATTGCTAAGGTCTGCGCCGCTGAGATCGCATTGGCTAAAGTCTACGCCGCTGAAGTGCGTTTGGCTGAGGTTGGCATTATGCAGGCTAACACCGGAGAAATCGCGGTAGCCTTGGTTATATTCGTGGCGGAGTTGTTGAATATTAATCATGGTGTGTCTCCTATAGGGGGTTGTCCAAGGTAAAGAGGTGGGGCTCTCTAACTGACATGAAACAGTTTGGCGCTATTGGCGGAATACCTACGACAGAGAATTGATACGATCTGTGGTTTGTTGTGATGGATCGTCACACAAATGTGCGATTAATGTGCGATTAATGATTCGCCGTTCGTCAACACTGTTCCTAACGGTATCCCTATCTTGGCGTACTTTATAAAAAGCGACACAGGTTGTTAATGGATTGCAATGCCCCACGCTGATCTATGGGCAAGCAATACCTGTAGCATTTCAGAACTTTTTCATTTTTAGAAATTAGTGTGTGAAGTATAGCCATCTGTGTGATGCATCAGGTTGCTTATCCGTCAGCACTATAAAAAGAAAGCTTATGAAATATAACGAGAATGGTAACCCGTTCCCAACAACTGTTTACATCACACTTGAACATAGCGGCAACATTGAATTCAAGCCCATGGAGCCATAGGCAGATCGCACCTTCAAAGCTTGACGATCTGTGCTTATTCCCACCCCTCTGTAGAATTTAGTAGGTCCTAATTATGACGATTCATCAAAACAGTTTATCTAGCCTGCTGCCCCATCAGGATCGTGGTCGCACTGCCATCTTTATTGATGGCTCGCACCTGTTTTATGCGGCCTTACAGCTAGATATTGAGCTGGACTACACCCAATTGTTAGCAACGCTAACTTTGGATTCAAAACTTCTAAGGGCCTTTTTCTACACAGGTGTGGATAGCAATAACGAAAAACAACAGGGCTTTTTGCTATGGATGCGGCGTAATGGTTATCGAGTCGTTACCAAAGAGTTAGTGCCAATGCCTGATGGCTCTAAGAAAATTAATTTAGAGGTGGAAATGGTGGTTGATATGTTCACCCTGGCTCCTTACTATGACACCGCTGTTTTGGTCAGCGGTAACGGCCACTTGGCTTATGCCGTTGATGCTGTTAGTAGACAAGGGGTACGGGTCGAGGTGGTTGGTCTTAAATCTATGATGAGTGATTATTTGATCAATGTCGCCGATGCTTATCTAGATCTCTCCACCATAAAAACTGACATTCAAAAAGCTGTTCACAAAAGAATTACTAAGGCTAACGAAGATCACTATGTTTATCGGCCACTGACAGCTAGAGTATAATGAATTTGCCTGTGCAGGGGTGCTCAGATATCTTAAGACTATAGTGATTGCTGATTTAGAGGATGAACCAGTCTAGCGTCATTGCTATGTAACGGCCCCTCATCGCCAACCCCCTTCTAAAGATCAGCAATGCCAGAAATTTACATTCAGCCACCCTTGATTTAGCCTTAATCAGCTATATGGGTGGCTGAATTATAGATGATATTTTGGAATCACCCCGTTCCCCACCCATCTACAGCCTCAACCTGGGTCTTTATGTTTGGGCAGTCTCCTTTAGACGCATTCGCCAAAATGCTTTTGGATGGTTTTCACCGCTCTATCTAACTCATACAGAGCCGTCTCCATAATTATCACGCGACCATCGGGTAGATCTAGCCGCATGCTGATGCTGGTTCGTCCCGAGGCCATGCCCTTTGACATCGCCACAATTTCAACTGGAGCTGCCTCATTACCGAAATAAATCACTTCTTTCTCCAATAGATCATCCCAATGTTCTTCAGGTTCTAGAATTGTGTGAAATGTGAGCATTAGGATCTTCTCCCTTCATAATTTCCTCAGGCTCTTACCCTAGCGTTAAGTATGGCTTTCTTTATCTGGAAGGAAACACCCCATTACGGAAGCCCAAACCATGACACCTAAAAATGAAGCCGCTGGGGAGAAAGTTGCTATTATTTAAGCATTTAATTCTGAGACACTTGTGAAGGCATCTCCTGTTTGCCTCACAGGTTCCCCATGCTTTTTCCTTAAAGTAGCGATGTAGGCTAATTTAGGGAGTTAGAGGTAATGCAAAGCTCCACCGATCAAAATCTAAACAGTTACAACAATGAAGAAAAGTCTTTTCATCGACTAACGACGCTATGGCTAAGTGTAAAGGCCGGATTAATCTACTTTGTGACTGTTTTTGGAATAGGTTTTCTGTTGGGGTTCATTCGAGTGGTATGGATAGAGCCTCAATTTGGGGTCAGACTGGCTGAACTGTTGGAAATGCCTTTGATGTTAATGGCCGTTGTTGTAACTGCCTACTGGGTTGTGAAGCAGCTAGCGGTGCCGCCGGTGCTATGGTCCAGGCTCAGCATGGGCTTAGTGGCCCTGGCTTGTTTGCTGTGTGCAGAATGGGGCCTGGTTCTGGGGCCACGGGGACTTTCC
>NZ_QXHD01000004.1:6184414-6204563 GCF_011009555.1 Adonisia turfae CCMR0081
AGTAGAAGGCTGTAACAGGCGTTATCCATAACGCCTGTTACATCATTAGCTTGCTGCTTGGACGCTCATGGGCTTGTTGTAGTTTTCTGCTTTGGCAGGTGGGCAATGTTGGGGCATTTGGCCAACCTGGTTAACTACGGCTGCGTGGGGGAGCAGCTCATCTTCGCTTTCACTAACCACCATCTCTTGGCGACAGCTGGGGCAGTACCAAAACATTCTGCTTTGGCTGATATGGCGCAACAGTGTGTCTTGGCAAAGACTGCAAAGGGCTCCATTGTTTGATGGAGGATTATTAAAAGAGTTTTTCATATGTCGTCGCATCGTCTCGATACGTCACTGACTATCACTACGATGCCCAGCCTTCTAAAAAATTGCTGTAACTTTGCATATATTTGTACAAAATTTAAAGAGTTTGCATTTCATAACATTTTGCTCTGATGTGCGCATAATGCGTTTAGGTATGTGATTTTGAGTGGTTTGGGCAGGGCAATTAGAATGGGTTGCCCAGGGCTGCGTCATGGTTTGCGAGATTATCAATGCCGCTTGACCGCGGTTGTCCTTAGCTGAAAACGTTGTATGTGGCAATGGCAGTGATTTGTATCACATGTTTGTGAATGGGATATTAATTGAATTTGGGTGTGGGGGTGATAATGGGGGTGCGATCGCAGGCATTAGCGATGGCCCAATAGCGATGGCCCAATTCTGTTTAGCATTTCTTATATATTTTTCAGGTGGTTTTCAGCTGACTCATACCTTGATCGATCCAACCTAATCACAGTTAGTGGCCGATCAATAACTTTGATGTGCGTAATCAGGAGCAGTTAGACCTGCATCCGAAGGCGATTGTTAGCTATGTGTGGGAGCCGGATGGGGAAACGCCCCACAATCAGTTTTCGGGAGACAGTCTGCAGTTTGTGCATGATCAGGTGAAGCGGCAGGGTAGGCAAGAGGCTCAACTCTCTGGGCGTACTGTGCGAGCTCGGTGGGATGAGACGTTGGAGACGGTTATTATTGAGGAAATGGATGGGACGGTGATTCCGAGTTCGACGGCGTTTGCATTTGTTTATCCTGCTTTTTATGGTGAGTGATTGTGATTAAGGGCTTGCCTCAAGATTCTGTTGAAAAGTAGTATGTAGGGTGCTGTTAGTAACGCACCTCATTTAACTCAACGCGGCGACACATCATTCAGTCGCAGCTCTAACTCTGGAAATGTCTGCGAGACAATTCTCTCACCCAGTCGAAACTGTTGTTGTTTATACTCATCATCGACCAACTGACACACCGTAATCGTCGGCTGTTGATGTGCTGCTTTAATCTCAAGACTATACTACATCTAGCTTTGTGACTAAATCTGGCTTTGTGGGTTCAGTTTTTTGGGTAAAGTCTAGTTTGCTTTACTCAGATACGCCTGAGCTTGTTGAATCAAAACTTGAGCATCTTTGCTTACCGTTGTTCCGGAGGGGACTTTTTCAAGGTTACTAATCACTTGATTTACAGCCGCTATGGTTCTCTCTGGACTTTGTTGTGCAGATAACTCAATCAGTTTGTTAATGTCTTTTTCTGCTGATTGGACTAACTTGACAGCTTTCTGTTGATAGTTTTGCAGTTCTCTCACTTCCCCCAGATTAATCGTATACTGAGCCTTCAACGCTTGAGCTTTGACATAATCTGGCTCGTCAGACTGAATATTCTCCAATTCAGCCAGGGCCGCCTCCCATAGGGTGGCAATACGATCCCATTTTTCAGTACTGTGGGGTGGATTTTTCCCCTCTGAACTAGCTGCATCGGCAAACTGTTGGGCAGCGGCTAAAAGCGCATTGCTCTTACTCAGAACGGCTGTCTGTCCTGAGATGGCTTCATAGTCTCGTTTGTAGGCGGTTAATCTGGTGTTGGCCAGGCGACCGGCAAGGGTTTCTGACGGGATTTCACTTAGCTGATCCATCGATTGTTGCCAGTCTTTTAAAATGTCTTCTTGGGTAGCTGGATCGCTGGTTTCAAAACTGTTTCTAGCTTCAACCACCTGGTTAGAGGTGGTTTCTAAAACAGTTAATGCATTTTGTTCTTGAAAAATTTGGGCGTCCATTCTGCCGATCAGGGCACGGGCGTCTTCAAACTCATCCAGGGTAAATTTCCAGCCACATCCAAATAAGCCGCAGTATCTTTTGGGGTAGTATCCCAGAAACCAGACGGGTAAGTTGTCGAGATGCTCTTGGGCCTGGGCTGCTTTTTCCGAACCCAGTTCAAAATCTTCTACTGTGGTGGCCTGGTTGATTAGCTGATCGGCCTGTTCGGTTTGGATTATGGCCTGGCGATAGTGGTGATCCATCTGCATAAAGCTGGGCAGCAGGATTATGGGAGCGACTTTTGCTATGGGCCAGCGAATCATGGGATAGGGCAGGTTCAAAAACCAGATGCTACCTGCGATCGCACCCACACCCAAAACTAATTTTCCAAATCGGTCTAATGTGAGAAGCATCATTTATTGGTGACTTAACATGTGCGGCCTTGCAACAAATGGCTTCACCCAATCCAATAGAACTTACGTGCTGAGATACGCGGGGATAACCGCACCTAAGAGAAACCATACAAATTACCCACACTCTGTAGAGTGCCCATGATCCAAATGCAGAGTGAGTTGGCTAGCCTGAACAACTGGAACCATGGGGAGTAGAGGAGTAATTATGTTTCAGTATAGTCATCTCATTAAACCCGTCCGTGCCTGCTATATAGGTTGGCTGAACGAAATCGTTGGCTGAGCGAAGTCGTTGGCTGAGCGAAGTCGAAGCCAACAACTTGATTCTAAACAATCCACCCCTTCGCCCGCTCCACTGCCCGCTTCCAGGTGGCAAAATTTTCCTGAGCTGCGGTTTTGCCTTCCCCAGGTTCAAAGGTTTTATCAATCTTCCGACTATTTACCAGCGTCGTATAGTCATCCCAGAAACCCACTGCCAGACCTGCGGCAAACGCAGATCCCTGAGCTGTCGCGTCCAACACTGCTGGACGCTCCACTGGAATACCCAAGACATCCGCCTGATACTGCATCAAAAAGTCATTGTTGCAGGCACCACCATCCACTTTGAGTGTGGTGATGGGTGTGCCACTATCATCATTAATGGCGGTTACTACCTCACGGGCCTGGTTGGCAATCGCTTCCAGCACTGACCGCACCATATGGGCCTTAGTCGCCCCTCGGGTAACGCCCAAAAACGCACCGCGAGCCCCCATATCCCAATGGGGTGCACCCAAACCACTCAGGGCAGGTACAAAATAAACGCCACCGTTATCGTTTACTGAAGTGGCTAGGGGCTCACTGTCTGCGGCGCTATCGATAATTTGTAGGCCGTCCCGCAACCATTGAATGCAGGCCCCGGCGGTAAACATGCTGCCCTCTAGGCCATAGCCCAGGTCATAGCTGCCGTCTGTCTTAGTGGTGGTCCAGCCGATGGTGGAGAGCAACTGGTTCTTGGACCGGACAATTTCTTGGCCAGTGTGAGCAACCAGAAAAGCTCCAGTGCCATAGGTGCACTTTAGTAAGCCGGGGCGATCGCAACCGTGGGCAAACAACGCCGCTTGCTGATCGCCCAAAAGTGCCGCAATCGGAATTTCCACACCCAGCAAACTGGGGTCAGTGTAGCCAAAAATTCCCTGGCTGGGTTTAATATCTGCCAGTAGCGATCGTGGCACTCCAAAAATATCCAACAGTTTGTCATCCCACTGCTGCTGTGCCAGATTCATCAGCAACGTACGACTGGCATTGCTATGGTCCGTCGCATGCACCTTGCCATCCGTTAGATTCCATAGCGCCCAGGTATCGATTGTGCCCGCTAGAACATTGTCTAGATTATCCGGCTGAACTTTATCCAGTAGCCATCGCAGCTTGGTACCCGAAAAATAGGCATCCAAAAATAGACCGCTGCGCTCATAAATCTCTGCCTTGTGGTCTGCTAGGGTGGCACACATATCTGCTGTGCGTCGATCCTGCCACACAATGGCCTTATGTAAGGGTTTACCCGTTGTCTTATTCCACAGCAAACAGGTCTCTCGCTGCACCGTTAGACCGATGGCCGCAATCTCACTGACATCAATATTTGCTTCGCCAATGGCTGTCTTTATGGCCCACTGCACCTGCTCCCAAATTTCTATGGCATCATGTTCTACCCAGCCTGGCTGTGGATAATACTGAGTCAGTTCCTTATAGGCCTGACCCACAATGTCGCCCGCTTTGTTAAACAAGATGGCGCGGTTGCCAGTGGTGCCCAGATCCAGGGCCATGACGTACTGTTTTGCCATTGACGATTCCTCTTGGAATAGGTGGTTAAATAATTGATAGGTATATCCGTAGGGTGGGCACAGCCCACCTGCTGGTCGATTACATCAGGTTCTCAAACAGTCCAATCAAATTGCCTTCAGGGTCCCGACAGTAGGCAATCTTGAGATTGAAATCACTGTTCTGCGTAGGTGGTTCATCAAAGTGAACGCCACCCTGCCGCAGCTGAGAATAGGTGCCATCCAAATCTGTGATGGTAAAAATTAGAACGGTTTTATCTTGGCTATCGACAGAAGTAGGCTTATCGCTAGTGTGGATAATGGACGCCATTTCCTCTTGATGAAACAGGGAAATGGTTTGACCTGCAGCCTCAAATTCAGCGTAGCTTGGGGTTTCTACGATCACTGTCAGGCCCAGTAAATCCCGATAAAACCTGCAACAGTTGGTAATATCTGACACCAGTAAGCGTGTAGACGCGGCTTTGACATCCATGGAAAACCGATCTAATTAAAGAACTCCACCTATTGTGTCGCGGGTTCTTTTTTCTGGAAAAAAACGAGGCAAGTCTTAGGGGAAATTAATAAAAGTTGGGGTTCGGCTATGTTCACCCCACAGCTGACCTATGGGGTGAGCATAGCCGAACCCCAAAAAAAAGAGGGTGCGTTGCCGCACTCCCCCTCAACGAAGTTTTTGAGTATTGATTTCTTTTAGCGCTCTCTCAAGTCTGAACGGATTTGACGTGTTTCGAGCAAACTAATTAGGTGCTTTGAAACGATTTAGAGGCAATGGGGTCAATGCCTGGTTCCTATGGGCGACCTAATAATTGTCTTGATCCAAGAGTTTAGATAACTGTCCGCGAATAGCATCTAGCTTCTTATCAACTTTTGGCACAGTAAGCAGTCTTACTTCCACTTCAGCAATGTTGTCAATGCGAGTGGTTTTTTCCCAAAGTTTACGTTCAACCTCAGACTCAGACTCGTAACGGAATGTAATGGTTGTGTCGGTTACCTCTAAAATTTCCACATTCTTGAACCAGCCATTGCTACTTTTGACATAAAGCCAAACACTGCTTTGGCCGACGAGTTCTTTGAGTTTTTTTTCCATATGGCAATTCCCCAGACACTGCACAGGTCTACGAAGAGATAATGCTGTCTTTTCTTAAGGTTGATTTTATATATCGTAGCACTTTGAAAAGTTATATGTAGACAAAAAATAAATGTTCTATGATCTCTAAAATCCTTCTGGCGTAATTAATAGAGTGAGTTTCATTAATTGTTGTCAGGGAAAAACTACTGCTCCAGTACAGGCTGGGCATTACACAATTGTCTTTCAAGACTTATTGATTTCTTAAAGCTAGGGTGTTTATTTTTTCTGTTCAAAAAGAACACCCTGGCTATCCTTTAGGGGGAAGTGGCTCAAGTTCTTGAGATCGGTGTCGAGATTGAGATCGGGTGTTGCGATCGCAACCTGCCAATCCTCCATGTTTATGCCTAACCAATCCTCCAGTTTGATGGTCAGCGGCTTTCCCCCCATATGGGCCACCATCATAATTGGGGATGCCCCGGGTTCATCGGGATTGCATCTGAGGCCATAAAAAACCGTACGCTGGTCGTCGCTAATGCGATTAAACCGATCATGGCCAGTCAAATTGTCCTGCAACCAGGGATAGCGGCGGCGATACTGTCTCAGGGCGAGGTGGAATTTGGCAATGCCTTGATCGATCTGCCCATAGGAACGGGAGACATTGCACAAATCATGGCCATCTTCCATAAAAGCCATGGCAAACCTTTTCAGTTTTGGGACATCTAAATTGGCTAAAAACTCCGCTAGAGAAGACTCGTTGAGCTCAGCCAAAGCAGGGAGTTCACAGCTTTCGGTACTGGGTCCCAGGCACTTACTGCAAATGGCAGCTACCTCTTGTAGGTTATAGTCCGTCGATACCATGGCTTCCTGTAGTGTGCGTGAAAAGTCCTGCAATTGCTGGAAATCACGAAATCCCATTTGCTTGAGCTGGGGATACACTTCTGGCAAATCGTACATATCGGGTTCGATTTGCCAGTCTAGAAAGCTGATTTCTTCTGAAACGACCTTGACCCCATATCGGTCATCGGTGTTTCTGAAAAATCCCCAGGGCGCACCTACGTTGGCATTGATAAAGTCCATGGGTAAGCCGGGACTAAAACCACATACCCATATCTGGGTGGCTGGGTTGTTATAGGCCTTGTGCAGAACATTCGGTAGAGTTTTGCCCAGATTCCAGTTGATCGGCTGGTCCGTTTTTACCTGGGTGCCACGCCGCACCGTGTCATGGTTGCCACAGCCTGTAATCCAACGGTTCCCTTGGAAAATGACTTCCCCCACCCGTCGCCATTTGCGGTCCCAAAATCCTTGTAGGGATGGGGTATTGTGGGCAAAAATCAGTGGCCCCCACTGAAATGATTCAGGTTTTTGCTCAATTAGCTCCCGGTATCGGGAAATTTCTTCCCAGCCTTCCTGGGGCCAGGGGCGGCCATCCTCAAAAATAGTGAACATCAACCGTCGATAGCCGTTGATGTCCTGCACGACATCGCTCATGGCCAACAGATAAGCATCATCCTGCTCGACTCGATCCGTGAGCGGGTTAAAGAAGCGAAAATCCTGGCCGCCATCTACGCGGATGCCGTCAGCCCCTGTATTGATTTTGCGTCGCTGCATCTCTAGCAAGATAGCCCTTACCTGGGGTAGCTGGTGGTTCAGATCTTGCCCATACATGTTGGGTCCTTTAAAGAACTGATGGGTCATGACCTCTAGGGCTTGGTTGTCGGCATGGCCATAGACCAAGTCATAGATCAGCTGAATTGGGCCTGTAGAAAAGTTGTGGAGTGTGGCAATAAAGTCGATCACCTCATCAGGCCTCAGGCTCCCTAAAACCGAGGGGTTAGTTGTGCCTGAGCCCAGCATGGGAACATCGTAGCCCCAATTTTGGGTGTCGGGCTTGCGTAAAACGGCCTGAGAGACCCTGGGGGAAAGGTCAGGGACAGAATTTTCTGCAAACGATGGATGGGGAGCTTCGTTTTTGTCTGGCAGAATCGCAAAAAACTCATAGTCTCCATGGGAGTCTTCGCGACGATACTCAATGGTGGGTACTACAGGCAGTAGCTGAATAGCATCGTAGCCTGCATAAACGGCTTCTTCAGCGGTGAGTTCTTCCCCAGCGGCAAGCTTGTCGGAGATCCGCTGGTAAATTGCCGTCAATCCCTCAAATGTGCCTTGGGGCGACGCCGTCTTGACGTGAATCTGCAAAATATTAGTGGGCGCACCGATGCGGGGAATGTCCGTGTCGCTATAGCTGCTGCCGGTACGGCGAAAATAGCTACGATCTGCTCGCTGCCGCTGTATTAAGCGCATGTCGTACAGTTCTGCGGGGGCAAAGATACCGTAGGGCAGAGAATAGGCCAGTGGATCACGGATGATGTGTACTCTTCCATCCTGATCGGTATAGCGTAACCAATAAAAACAGCCAGCGCGATCGCGACGTCCTGACCGCATGCCCTCGATTACGCCCCAAACAAATTCGCCCTGTTTGACTAGGGGGATTTGAACTCGATTAAACGTAACGGTTTGTTCTGTTGCTCGAAAGTTAATATTCTCTGTCGGTGTATAAATCTCCAGTACAATTCGGTCTTCTGACTGGATAATGTCCCCCGTTAGATCGGGGGTCCAAAAACCAACTTCAGTCAACCGATCAGCACGATAATGTGCGCCCAGACGTCGAGCAATTTTCTGAGCTTTTTCAAAAAATGTGGCTTCTGAACGTTGGATGCTTTCGGCCCACATCAGTAGGCTTTGGGTTTCATCTTCAACTAGTTGAATGTGTTTGGGGGCAGTTGCAATCACCGTATGTCTCGTTATTGAGGGGAGCGCAGTTTACTCGGATGTGGTTTAGCGGCGCTACATTAGCTCAGAATGTTGAAAACGCCCATAGTTCCCATCGATCAAAAGTAAGACGAAAATGTGTCCATGATTTACATCTCTAAACTGAGTGTAAGATCGATATCGAGTGAAAACATATTTATGGTTGACGTTGTTAAATTCGTTCCCGAAATGTTTTCCCTTACCCAATGCAGGGCTGAAAGGAGAATACCCGTTAAATTGCTAAATCAGGCTTAATACGGTAATGTAACTCTCTGTAAACCCTGATGTGTTGGTAAAAATCGTCGGCGGATTTTAAGTACTATTTCATGCAATTTTTTGGGGCTCAGCAGAGGCAGCTTGGTAAGTGAGCTGTCATTGCTGAGCTTTATTATGTTCGAGTTTCAAGCTTAATTGACCGCTGCTAATAAACTTGCAGGAGAAAATAACATGAAGTCTTCCTTGGTCATCCTATACCACCGTGAACCCTATGATGAGGTGAAGGAAAATGGCAAGATTTATTATCGAGAAAAAAAGAGTCCTAACGGTATTGTTCCTACCCTAAAGAGCTTTTTTGCTAATGCCGATCAGAGCACTTGGGTAGCGTGGAAACAAATTACTGAGGCTGAGCAAGAAGGATTTGTTGATCGAGTCACCATGGACGGGGGCAGCGATAGCTGTGTGGTGCGGCGGATCCCTCTTAATGCTGATCAGGTACGTAACTTTTATCACATCACCTCAAAAGAAGCCTTTTGGCCTATTTTGCACTCGTTCCCTGAGCACTTTACCTATGACAGCTCTGACTGGGAAAACTTCCAGAACATTAATCGGTTATTTGCCGAAGCGGCTTGCGAAGATGCAGCAGACGATGCGCTGATTTGGATTCACGATTACAACCTCTGGCTCACGCCCTATTACATCCGTCAGAAGATGCCCCATGTGAAGATTGCATTCTTCCATCACACGCCTTTCCCGGCAGCGGATGTGTTTAATATTCTCCACTGGCGAGATGCCATTATTGACAGCTTACTGTGCTGTGATTTGTGTGGTTTCCATATCCCTCGCTATGTGCAGAACTTTGTGTCGGCTGCCCGCAGCTGTCGTGATGTAGAAGTTGTAGAGCGCATCCCCGTACCAGAAGCCTTTACTAAGACAGGTACTGCCCTAGCCGAACCTGAAATGGTCACTAAGCTGCGCTACAACGGTCGCATTGTCACCATTGATGCATTCCCTGTGGGAACCAGTCCCCAAAAGATTCACGATGTGGTCATGCGCCCATCGATTCAAGAGCGGGTGAAGGTACTGCGTGCTGAGATTGGTGATAACAAGCTGATCATGTCCGCTGGGCGGGTTGATTATGTCAAAGGTGCTAAGGAAATGCTGGCCTGCTACGAACGGTTGTTAGCCAGACGCCCTGAGTTGATTGGCAAAGTCAACTTAATGATGACGGCGGTGAAGGCGGCCAAAGGGATGCGGGTTTATCGCATTGCTCAGGAGCAAATTGAACAAATGGTGGGCCAGATCAATGGTCGCTTTGGTTCCCTTAACTGGACGCCTGTGCAGCTCTTTACTGAGCCTTTGCCCTATGACGATTTGATGGCACTGTACAAAGCCGCAGATATTGCCTGGATCTGTCCGTTAAGAGATGGTTTGAACCTGGTCGCTAAGGAGTATGTAGCTGTTCATAACGGCGAAGACGGTGTCCTCATTTTGTCTGAGTTTACGGGGTCCGCTGTGGAGCTGCCTGATGCGCTACTCACCAACCCCTATTCCTCCACACGTATGGATGAGCGTATTGATGAAGCGCTGGCCATGTCTGATGAGGAACAAGCCGAGCGCATGAAGAAGCTCCACAAGGCTATTTGTCGTTATGACGTTCAGCAGTGGGCCAATCATCTATTTAGGGAAGCCAAAGCGACGGTAGCGATTGAGCCAGAGACGAAGGAGGTTGCTAGAGTTTAGGAAATTTGAAATTGTAGGGGTGTTCCATGGAACACCCCTACAATTTCAACCTCTTTCTAAAAAACTGTGCCATCTTGAAACATGGGGAATTCTAGTTCGTGATTTAATACTTTATTTCTCTATAGCTCGTTACTTTTGGTGGCAACTATGCCTGATTACTCAACGATAGAAGCGACGACCTACGATTTAATTGTGATTGGTGGTGGTATCAATGGAGTAGCCGTAGCGCGTGATGGTGCCTTACGTGGTTTAAAGACCATTTTGATTGAGAAAGGGGATTTTGGTGGCGGCACCACTAGTTGGTCAAGCCGCTTGGTTCATGGTGGTTTGCGCTATTTAGAGTATTTCGAATTTAACTTGGTACGGGAGTCACTGCGAGAGCGAGAAATCTTGCTGCGAACAGCCCCTCATTTGGTGAAGCCCATTCAAATGACAATTCCTATTTATGCCCAGGGGTCTCGTAGCTATTGGGAGATTCAGGCGGGGATGGTGCTGTACGATCTGCTGAGCTATGACAAGAGCTTGCCAAATCATCGGATGTTAGCGGCTCAAAAGTTACAGCAGCTATTTCGAGCAGTGGAGCCAGAGGGCTGTCGTGGTGCGGCCCAATATTATGATGCTCAAGTGGAATATGCTGAGCGGCTCTGTTTAGAAATTGTGCTATCGGCCCAGGAGGCCGGGGCTACCATGCTGAGCTATGTGACCGTAGCCCAGCTCCAACGGAAGGATCAGCGCATTTCGTCGCTGCTTTGTCGCGATACTGAAACCGGTGAAGCCTTCACAGTCCATGGTCATGATCAAACAGTGGTGATCAATACCTCTGGCCCTTGGGTTGATCAGGTTTGCCGCAGTGGAATTAAGGGTAATGCGCCTGCGCCTGTCGGTAAAAGTCGCAAAATTGGTGGCACACGGGGTAGCCATATCATCGTCGATAAATTCCCAGGGGCACCGGATGAAGCTCTTTATGTGGAAGCCCTTACCGATGGTCGACCTTTCTTTATTTTGCCGTGGTTAGGGATGTGTCTGATTGGCACCACGGATATTCGCTTTGAGGGCGATTTGGATAAGGTCCATGTCAGTAATGATGAAATCGATTACCTATTGAATGAGGCTAATCGGGTCATCCCCACAGCTCAGCTGACGCGGGAATCGGTGCAGTTTACCTATGCGGGTGTGCGCCCTTTGCCCTATAGCAAAGGCAAAAAGACTAGCAGTATTACCCGTAGCCATGTGCTATATGACCACACATCCGAAGGGGTGAATAACATGGTTTCCTTGATTGGTGGCAAGCTCACTACTCACCGTCAGGTGGGCGAGGAAATGGTGGATGCAGCGCTTAGAAAGCGATTGAAAAAGCAGAAGAAATCTGGCAGTCATTCAGTCACTAGACAGGCACCGCTACCCGGTGCAATTTCAACTAGCGAGGCTAAGACACTAATGACGACGGCCAATCGAGATGTGGTCGCTCATTTGTTATCGCTCTATGGTGCGCGAACGCCTCAGGTATTGGCCATCGTGGAAGAGTTTCCTGAACTGGTCGAGCCGATTGTGCCAGACCAGCCTGATATTAAGGCACAGATTGTCTACAGTGTGAGGTCAGAGATGGCTCGCACCTACCTAGATATTTGTCGACGGCGGACAGCTTTGTCGATGCGGAGTAACTATGGTTTTGATGTACTGCCTGTATTGGCGGATGTGTTGAAGCGCTACTGTGGTTGGTCGGAGGGTAAATGCGATCGCAACCTGATCGACTACTACACCTACATGCGCGACAACTGTATCCCCGACTATCAGCTAGACAAATACAGCCCTCCCATAGCTACGACCGTTGCTTAGATCAGTGATCGGTTCTGATATAGCCCTGCCATAGCTACGACCGTCGCTTAGGCTAGTTGTAGGTTCTTAGTGTTGAGTTTTGAATTGGGCAACTAACTCAAAACTCAACACTTAAAACTTAAAACTCTAGAGTAAAGGGAGCTTGTCTCGTGGTTACTTCATCTGCACCGTCTGAAACTCCAATTATTCCGCTCTCAGAAGCTTTAAAGCAGATGGCTCGGGTGACGGTATTAGGGGCAGGAGCTTGGGGAACAGCGTTAGCAAGGCTAGCCCTGAGCAATGGCAATCAGGTGCAGATCTGGTCGCGACGGGGGCCTTCAGATCTCAAGTCTGCGGTCGCTGATGCTGACATTGTAGTATCGGCCATTTCCATGAAGGGGGTTTCGGCGTTAGCGAGTCAGCTTCAGACGGCGGCTCTCAAAACCTCGACTATTTTAGTGACGGCGACTAAGGGGTTAGATCCTGAGACCACCAGAACGCCGTCTAAGATTTTTCGCGACACCTTTCCAGACAATCCCATTGTGGTTTTGTCTGGCCCTAATTTATCTAAGGAAATCGAAGCGCAGCTACCAGCGGCCACAGTGGTGGCGAGCACCGATGTGGATGCAGCGGCAAGGGTACAGCAGGTCTATTCGTCTGAGATGTTTCGCATTTATACCAGTCCAGATCCAGTGGGGGCTGAGCTGGGGGGGACATTGAAAAATGTGATTGCGATCGCAGTGGGTGTCTGTGATGGCCTTAAGCTGGGCTCCAATGCTAAAGCGGCTCTAATTACCCGCGCCATTCCCGAAATGCTGCGGGTGGGTGTTCACATGGGGGCGCAGGTAGAGACCTTCTACGGGCTTTCGGGTTTGGGTGATCTGCTAGCCACATGCGATGGCACCCTCAGTCGTAACTATCGTGTGGGCTATGGCCTCGCGCAGGGGAAAAAACTCGATGATATTTTGGCAGAGTTAGGCAGTACGGCTGAAGGGGTGAACACGGCTCACGTCCTGATCGACATGGCCAACCGTGACGGTATTCCAGTTCCCATTGCTCGCCAGGTTCATCGTCTTTTGCGGGGGGTAATCACCCCCCAGGAAGCCGTTGGCAACTTGATGGAGCGGCAACTTAAGCCAGAGGCCTGTGATTTAAGGGCTAAAAACTAAGTCCGTTTACGCCGTAGTAGGTATGGAACGGGAGATTGGCTTAATTGCGATCGCGATTTTTCATGGCGCGATCGCTATAGTCATACAGTTTCTGAAAATAGCGTCTCGATGATGAGTCTTGCTTATCCGTAATGGGTGTCTGTTCAGACAGGGCCTCTGATGAGGGTTCAATGTTTTCCTCTGTATCAGCAGAAGTAGCTGACTCAGCACTTATCTCTAAGTCAAGTTTGTCAGAACGTTCTGGCACAGCAGTTGTTTCTGTTACTGGTAAATCAGACTCATCAACTTTAGCATCATCACGATCCTCAGTATCACGATCCTCAGTCAGGCTGTTATCCTGCATGGTCTGATCGATCGAGCCGCCAGTATTTTCAGAGGGCTCAGCGGTTTCTATGATCTCCGGGGCTGCTATGTCAGGAATCTCTTGCTCCAGTGTCTCCGGTTGAGCTGGTGCTAGTTCACCAGGTTTATCCAGCTTTTCCAGAATGGACGGTGCGGCTACCTCCGGTGCCGCTACTTCCGGTTCGTCCAGAGTGGGCGATTCGATAACTTCCGGGGCCGCTACTTCTGGTACCGCTACTTCTGGTACCGCTACTTCTGGTACCGCTACTTCTGGGGCCGCTACCTCAGGCTCTTCGACAACCGGTGGCTCATAGGTTGGATCGATAATGCCGCCCACATCTTCTAAGGCCACCTCTCCCCGGATGATTTTGGCAAGACTATTGTTGTCATTGGGGTCATAGTCAATCAGTCGCACAGTGTTATTAAAAACCCCTGCAATTGGCTTACCGTCCTCGTTAACCAGTGTGAGCTGTACCCAGTTTTTTCCAGGTTTTAAGCCCTCTATATATATAGGTTGCCAATCTTGGAGGGTGATACTGTGGCCATTGATGGTGTATCGCACTCGCCAATCTGAAATCGTTGGGTTATCTACAGCGACTTGATGTAGAGGAGCCTCAGTTAAATAAAAATCCAATAAAATCGGCTCAGCTCCATAGACACCCATGGGTGCACCGTAAGTGAGCAGTGGCTGATTAGCCTTTGGTGCATTTTCATCCGTTTTGGCAAAGATGTGAAATGTCGCTTGGGCATAAGCCCCTTCATTTTTAAAGCTTTCATGCCAGGGGCGTTCAGCAAAGATCCTGATGGTATGGGTGCCTGGCGTTAGATCCGTCAACGTAATAGATTGATCAAGGTCGTATATCGCACCATAGGGCTGATTATCCAGCAGAAGCACTAAGTGAGGCCCCATCTCCCACCTTGTGTCCTTATATATAGGTAAATCTTTCACCCTTAGGACTACACTGACTGTAGTTTTGTCAAAAACTTCTTCAGCTTTGGGTTCCAGGATTTGGACTTGGGGTTCGTAGGTATCTAGCCACGGGGCCAATTCTTGAATCAGTTCCGGTGTGTCTACCTGCTTGATCGGAGGACTTGGCGTAAATAAGGAGGACTTAGCGGTCTCCGTGACGGTTGACGGTTCGATTCCTTGAGGATTGCTACAGCCCGTACTGAATAAAAGTGCTGTTAAAACCAACGCTCCAATTATCTTGACTAAATGCTGTTGCCAACGTCCCAAAACATTAGAAACCAGAGTCATGGTGTAGCTCTTCCTGTGACAGTTAAATGTGCCCCTGCCCTGCCTTTGAAACCAAACAGAACTGTGCTTAATCGATCCTAGCGGGCTACTGTCACGCTTAATGAGGAAATCCTCTACAACCACCGCAAGAGGAGAAAATTACTCAGCTAATTTACAAAAATAAATAAATCTAAATATATGCATGTACGAGACTGAATCCCTTACTATTATTAGATTCTATGGTGTTCATTAGGAAAAAGAAGTTGAGTTTTTGGGTTTGTATGCAATCTCCATGACTTACGGCCCAAAATAGAGATCTCTATTGAGATTTGTTAATATCACCCATGCTCGATGTCAATTTTGTGGCATTGACTACCTTGCGATCCTTATCCTAAGAGGATTTCGGAGGTTGAATTATTGTTAACTCGACGCAAAATTGGTGAAGCGCCAAGTCTATAATGCTCAGGAGCAATCCTATTAATGGCGAGCGTCAAAATTTTCTGTGAGTTAACATCTCAATGAAAATGTTTGCAATTGTTTCATTCACGAAGCATTTGCTGATCTCGTTTTTTAGGCTGTTCGTTCTTTGTCTAGAGAGAGGAGAGTCTCCATGACAACTACCCCGCGGGAGCGGGAGGCAGCAGTCAAGGTGGCAGTTGATGAGAATCCGGTACCTGTTTCTTTTGAGAAATGGGGCAAGCCCGGTCACTTCAGCCGTGCCTTGGCCAAGGGACCCAAAACTACTACCTGGATTTGGGACCTCCATGCCGACGCTCACGACTTTGATAGTCACACCAGTGACTTAGAGGACATTTCTCGTAAAATTTTTAGCGCTCACTTTGGCCATTTGGCCATCGTGTTCATTTGGTTGAGTGGCATGTATTACCATGGCGCTCGCTTTTCTAACTTTGAAGCTTGGTTAGCAGATCCCATTAATATTCATCCCAGTGCTCAGGTGGTTTGGCCTATTTTTGGTCAAGAAATCCTGAACGGTGAAGTGGGCGGCGGCTTCCAAGGTATTCAAATCACGTCTGGTTTGTTCCAGATGTGGAGAGCAGCTGGTTACACCAACTCCTTCCAGCTTTTGTGCACTGCCATCGGTGCGCTGGTAATGGCTGGTTTGATGATTAATGCCGGTGTATTCCACTACCACATCAAGGCTCCTAAGCTTGAGTGGTTCCAGAACGTGGAGTCCATGTTGAACCACCACCTGGCTGGTTTGTTTGGTCTAGGTTCTCTAGCTTGGGCTGGTCACCTGATCCATGTTTCTTTGCCTGTTAACGCTCTATTGGATTCCGGGGTGGCTCCACAGGATATTCCTTTGCCCCACGAGTATCTGCTAGATAAAGTGTTCATGGCGGACTTATTCCCTGGTTTTGCGCAGGGGATTACTCCATTCTTCACCCTGAATTGGGGTGCTTATGCTGACTTCTTGACCTTCAAGGGCGGTCTAAATCCTGTGACTGGTGGTCTATGGATGACTGACATTGCGCATCACCATGTGGCGATTGCTGTCATGTTCATCTTTGCTGGTCATATGTACCGTACTAACTGGGGTATTGGTCATAGCATCAAGGAGATCCTAGAGGGTCAGAAGGGCGATCCGTTGCTCTTCCCTGCTAAGAATGGCCACGATGGCTTGTTTGAGTTCTTGACCACTTCCTGGCATGCTCAGCTGGCTATCAACCTGGCTATGGGTGGTTCGGTAACGATTATTGTGGCTCAGCATATGTATGCAATGCCTCCGTATCCTTACCTAGCAACTGATTACGCTACCCAGCTATGCTTATTCACTCACCATATGTGGATTGGCGGCTTCTTGATTGTGGGTGGTGCTGCTCACGGTGCGATCGCAATGGTTCGTGACTACGATCCGGCCATGCATGTCGACAACGTGCTCGACCGCGTCTTACGCGCTCGTGATGCCATCATCTCTCACCTCAACTGGGTATGTATTTTCCTAGGCTTCCACAGCTTTGGTCTATATATCCACAACGACACTATGCGTGCCTTGGGTCGTCCCCAAGACATGTTCTCCGACAGTGCGATTCAGCTACAGCCTATCTTTGCTCAATGGCTGCAGAACCTGCACACCTTAGCTGCTAGCGGTACCACTGCTCCTAATGCAATTGGTCCTACTAGTGTTGCCTTTGGTGGTGACATGGTTGCCGTTGGTGGCAAAGTGGCTATGATGCCCATTGCTCTTGGCACAGCTGACTTTATGGTGCACCACATCCATGCGTTCACCATTCACGTAACTGTTCTAATCCTGCTTAAGGGTGTGCTTTACTCCCGTAGCTCTCGCCTCATCCCTGATAAGAGCGAGTTGGGTTTCCGCTTCCCTTGCGACGGCCCCGGTCGTGGTGGTACTTGCCAGGTTTCTGGTTGGGACCATGTCTTCCTAGGTCTGTTCTGGATGTATAACTCCTTATCTATTGTGATTTTCCACTTCAGCTGGAAGATGCAATCGGATGTATGGGGCACGGTTTCCGGCGGTGCGGTATCTCACCCTGCTGGTGGTAACTTCGCGACTAGCGCAATTACTATCAACGGCTGGCTCCGTGACTTCCTTTGGGCTCAGGCTTCACAGGTAATTAACTCCTACGGCTCTGCTATCTCAGCCTATGGTTTGATGTTCCTAGCCGGTCACTTTATCTGGGCATTTAGCCTGATGTTCCTGTTCAGTGGCCGTGGCTACTGGCAAGAGCTGATCGAGTCCATCGTTTGGGCTCATAATAAGCTCAAGGTCGCTCCTGCAATTCAACCTCGCGCACTGAGTATTACTCAGGGTCGTGCGGTTGGTGTCGCCCATTACCTCCTCGGCGGTATTGTGACGACTTGGGCGTTCTTCCATGCTCGAATTCTGTCGATAGGTTAGCGGGGAGGACTTAATAGAACACTATGGCAACTAAATTTCCAAAATTTAGCCAAGACCTCGCACAGGATCCAACTACGCGTCGGATCTGGTACGGGATTGCCACTTCCCATGACTTTGAAAGCCACGATGGCATGACGGAAGAGAATCTTTATCAAAAGATTTTTGCTTCCCACTTTGGTCACCTGGCAGTCATTTTCCTCTGGGTATCCGGCAACCTGTTCCACGTTGCTTGGCAAGGTAACTTCGAGCAGTGGGTCGCTGACCCCCTCGGTACCAAGCCCATCGCCCATGCGATTTGGGATCCTCACTTTGGCCAGAATGCGGTGGATGCGTTCACCCAGGCTGGTGCTACTGGCCCCGTTAACGTGGCGTTCTCTGGGGTTTACCACTGGTGGTACACCATTGGTATGCGGACCAACGGCGACCTATATTCGGCGTCCTTGTTCCTGCTAGTGCTGTCCTCAATCTTCCTGCTTGCAGGTTGGTTGCACCTACAGCCTAAGTTCCGTCCCAGCTTGTCCTGGTTCAAAAATGCTGAGTCTCGCCTAAACCATCACCTTGCTGGTTTGTTCGGTGTGAGTTCTCTGGCTTGGACCGGTCACCTGGTACACGTTGCAATTCCTGAGTCCCGTGGTGTGCATGTTGGTTGGGATAACTTCCTAACTGTTATGCCTCACCCCGCTGGCTTGGCCCCATTCTTCACTGGAAACTGGGGTGTATACGCTCAGAATCCTGACACTGTAAACCATGTGTTTGGTACATCTGAGGGTTCGGGTACTGCAATTCTCACCTTCTTGGGTGGTTTCCATCCTCAGACTGAGTCTCTATGGCTCACTGACATGGCTCACCACCACCTAGCCATTGCGGTTGTCTTCATCATTGCTGGCCACATGTACCGAACTAATTTCGGTATTGGTCATAGCATCAAGGAGATCCTCAATGCTCACCAACCCCCTAGCGGTAAGCTTGGTGATGGCCACAAGGGTCTGTTTGACACGCTCAACAACTCCTTGCACTTCCAGCTAGGTTTGGCACTTGCCTCCTTGGGTGTAGTAACGTCTCTAGTGGCTCAGCACATGTATGCGTTGCCTCCTTATGCCTTTATGGCTAAGGATTACACCACCATGGCTGCGCTTTACACCCACCACCAGTACATCGCTGGCTTCATCATGATGGGTGCCTTTGCCCACGGTGCGATCTTCTTGATTCGCGACTATGATCCTGCTGCGAACGCTAACAACGTCTTAGCTCGCATCTTGGAACATAAAGAAGCAATCATTTCTCACCTGAGCTGGGTAACTCTGTTCCTCGGTTTCCATACCCTGGGTCTTTACGTACACAACGATGTCGTAGTTGCCTTTGGTACTCCCGAGAAGCAAATTCTGGTTGAGCCTGTGTTTGCACAGTGGGTTCAGGCTGCCTCTGGTAAGGCCCTATACGGCTTTGATACTCTGCTTTCCAATGCTGACAGTGCTGCTACAGCTGCTGCTGGCGGCATCTGGCTACCTGGCTGGTTCGAAGCTATTAACAGCGGTACCAATTCTCTCTTCTTGACCATTGGCCCTGGTGACTTCTTGGTTCACCATGCGATTGCCCTGGGTCTCCATACAACTACTTTGATCTTGGTCAAAGGTGCATTGGATGCCCGTGGTTCTAAGCTAATGCCCGACAAGAAGGACTTTGGCTATAGCTTCCCTTGTGACGGCCCCGGTCGTGGCGGTACTTGTGACATCTCTGCATGGGATGCCTTCTACCTAGCCATGTTCTGGATGCTTAACACCATCGCCTGGTTAACCTTCTACTGGCACTGGAAGCATCTGGCTATCTGGTCTGGTAACGTAGCGCAGTTTAACGACAGCTCTACTTACCTGATGGGCTGGTTCCGTGATTATCTGTGGTTGAACTCTTCCCAGTTGATTAACGGCTACAACGCCTACGGCATGAATAACCTGTCTGTATGGGCATGGATGTTCTTGTTCGCTCACCTGGTTTGGGCAACTGGTTTCATGTTCCTAATCTCCTGGCGTGGTTACTGGCAGGAGCTTATCGAGACCATCGTATGGGCTCATGAGCGTACTCCTTTAGCTAACCTGATCAGCTGGAAGGACAAGCCTGTTGCACTATCCATCGTTCAGGCTCGTTTGGTTGGTCTAACTCACTTTACTGTGGGCTTTGTCCTCACCTACGCCGCCTTCCTGATAGCGTCAACGTCTAGCCGATTTGGATAGCGTTTGAAGCTCTCTTAGGAGAATGAAAAAGCCCTTCAGGCTTAGCTGAAGGGCTTTTTGTTTTTTAAGCATGTTCACGTAAATCAGGTTATGTAGGCGGTGAAGCTAGTCAAGGCGGATCAACCAGCGATGTCTCTACATTCACAGATAACGTTATCGAGCTAACCGAAAAGCTGGGTATCCCCATCGAGCACGTGCAGTTGCCCCCATCTGGAACTCCATGACGCGAGATCTCAAACGTGGTTACTGAACAATAATTTTTAGCTGTTCAAGGCTTTGGTGCGTGAATATTCTGTCAGACAGATCAGTCCTTTAGGAGGTCGATCTTAGCCTTCAACAGGGTAGCTGTCCGGCATCCCC
>NZ_QXHD01000004.1:6204573-6273082 GCF_011009555.1 Adonisia turfae CCMR0081
AGATGTGATTTCTCAAATCCATGATTTGGGGTGGAAGGCTCACTTTATTAAAACAGATGTGGCAAATTCTGATGAGATTCAATCACTGATCGAAAAAATAGCCGACCATCACGGTCGCCTGGATTTTGCCTTCAACAACGCTGGAACAGAAGGTAAATTTGCCCCCATCACTGAATTAACAGAAAGCGACTGGGAACACACAATCACGATCAACCTGAAGGCAGTTTGGCTCTGCATGAAGTATGAAATTGAACAAATGCTCCAACAGAAAAGCGGAGGCGCGATTGTCAATACATCGTCTTGGCTAGCAAAAGGTGGGTTAGTCGGTTCTACGATCTATTCAGCCAGTAAGGGTGGATTGGATGGCATGGTCAGACCTGCCGCCTTGACGTACGCAAGTCACAACATTCGCATCAATAATATCAATCCCGGCATCATTGATACGGCGATGTTTCGTCGCTTTGGCAATCCCGACGATCCAAATGATGCCGTTGTGCAAGCCTTCACTCACCACATTCCACTCAAACGGTTAGGTAGTTCTCAAGAAGTGGCAGAAACCGTATTGTGGCTCTGTTCTGATGCCGCCTCATACATCACTGGACAAACCATCTCTGTGGATGGTGGATATGCCATTCCCGGACATCGCGTCGCTTAAAACGGAGTAATAAGATGAAACGACGAGAATTTCTTTTGGGGTTGGGATGTGCGGGTACGATCGTGCTGTCCTCCAACCAACCGATTGCCACGTCTTCAAGAGAACTAGAGCCGATCGAACTACCTGCTAGTTTTCAGTATCCCAATGGTATTTCCCATGGCAGTGACGGCACACTCTATATTGGCTCCATTACCAGTGGACAGATTTTGCGAATCACGCCTGATGGCAAAACCGAGATAGTTTTCCCCGGTAATGGTGAAGTATTTGCCGCCACCGCATTACGACTAGATGAACCACGCGGTATTCTCTGGGGCAGTTCACCTGATTTCCTGGGAACCCGTAGCGCCAATGGGGAGACCGTTCATCGCCCACCGCGTATCTTTGCCATCGATGTTCGTTCTGGTAATGTGCTACAGGTCATTTTGATGCCGGAGGGTGGTTTCGGCAATGATCTGGCCATTGATCCAGACGGCGGCGTTTACGTCACCGACAGCACCCTGGCTCGGATTCACTACCTGGCTCCGGGAACAAGCCAGTTGCAGACTTGGGCAGTCGATGAGCGGTTTCGGGCCGAGCGCATTGGACTGGCTGGCATTGCACGGCGATCCGATGGTGTCTTAATTGTGGGACATTATTCTAACGGTACTCTCTTCAAAGTGATGCCTCAACTTGACGGATCTGCAACGGTTGAAGAGATTTCTTTGGAAAGATCGCTAGAGAATCCAGATGGCATGCAATTTGCCCCCGATGGTTCGTTGATTCTCACCGAAGGCGCAGCTACCAGCGGTAATGGTCATCTTTTACGTATCCATAGTTTTGCACCTGGCACAAATCCAACGCCAATTGAGACATTAGCCTCTGATCTTAAGTCACCCGTCAATCTGACGCTGGTTGGACCAGAGATTTGGGTTACTGAGTCCCAGATCCGTCATCGTCTGAGGCCGGGGCAAGAAACCCAAGTTCCCGATCGTTTCTTCGTGCATCGATTTAAGCTGTTGTAGAGATAGGCAATCGCCGCAGCACAATCGTAATCTATCGACGGCGATAACAGTCTGCGCGATCATCGTCCATTCAACCCATCAGTTCGCCACTGCCGCCACTGCAGTAGCAACCAAACTCGATGCTGTTTGAACAGCGTATAAAAGTAGATTGCCAGAATCGCAACAAGGCAGACTGTGCCCAACGTGTTATATGTGTTGATAATTTGCTGGTGGCTCCAGCCATGGCCATAGGCGAGCCTTTCCATGTCGCCATCACCGCCCCACATTGAGCCCCACGGAATCTCCTGCAAACCACGTCGCACTTGCCGCCAGTCCCATAGGCTGCCAAAAAATGTAAACGATGCACCAACAACAACAGGGTAGCGGTACAGTCCCCACTGAAAATACTGCGGGAGTGGAAAATAGTAGCCCACAATTAGCAGAGCACAAATCAAAAACTCGCCACCAATGCCACCGAAGTACAACAACATATCAAACGTATTGGCCGACATTAGCCAGGTCATGCCAAACTGTATGACTGCAAGAGAGATAGCTAACAGCCTGGGCCAGCGCTTCTGTTCCCGCTGCCCAGCCCAAAACAGCAATCCCAACAGGAGCAACACACCAACATACACAAAGAAAGATCGCTCCGGATTGACTGGCGTAAACCCAATGGGCAAGGGAATAGCACGCCGTCCAGACATCCAGGCTACGACCGCATGACCGAACTCGTGAAACCAGATATCAATGCCTTGCAACAGCCCTCCGATGGGCGCAAAGGCTTTCAGAAAAATACCGGTCAGTACCATTAATGGAAAATAAAACACCGCGCTAAAGCGGTTGTCAAAGGACATTAGATCAGTATCAGCCTTGGTCAGTGGCGCGATCGCAAACTTCTGTTGCCAGGCTGCCTGCTTTGGTGCCGTCAAACCATAAACATGCACCACCCGCACATCCGCCAGTCCCAGTTCAGCTAAGTCTATACGGTAAAGCAAAGTCCGTAGGGTATTGGTCGCAGGCTCCGGCATTGGCGCATCGGCTATCGTCAGACCGATATATAAATGCTCTCCGCGTACACTGACCTGGGCCGAGAGCCCAACCTGCGCGATCTCAGCTACCAAAGCATTGAAGCTATCCGGCTGCATAGGCTATTTCACCGTATGAAACTAATGCTAGCGTTCCCATTCTTGCAAGTTGGGCAGGGTGCAATAGACATCAAACTTATCGGTCTGATCATCAAGTAACTGGTACAAGTTTATCAGAATCAACCTGAATATGTTCCTTGGAAAACGTCCCGATTTGATTTGATACCCTATATTTCTTCTATTTTGTTTGGAGCACGACAGTGCGCATACTAGCCATTGAACCCCATCCTCAACTGCGACCCTATGTGCTGAGTTATAGGATGGTTGAAGACAAGCTGGGAGAAGTTGCAGGGACACCTATTTGGACCTGCCCGGAACCCATTGGTGTGTTGAGCGCAAACTTTGGGAAACGTTCGTACCATGAATCGGGCAAGATTCACCCTAAGGTTGGTTTGCTAGGGGTACAAACGCGCACTCGTAAATGGATCTCCCAGCCAGAGACTTTGTTTGTCATGGCCATCCTGACCGTCCCCGGCATGATGATCTTGTTTCCAGATATCGGCCAAGATTGTGCGGATAACCTGCTTGATGTGGCAGATTTGTGGGGTGAGCGAAAAGCAGGAGAATTTTGGCGCTGCCTTCCCCACGAATTGCCACCCGATGATGTCAAAAGTGCACTGGATGGGTGGCTCCTAAACTTGTTCAGGGCAGTGCCGGTTTCTGTTGTGCAGCGTCGTTTGCAGTTACATCAGGTGCTGACGTCCAATAGGCGCATTGATACAGCCTGTGAACAACTGGGAATAACTCCGAGATCGCTACAGCGTGAATTTCAACGCCATCTTGGCATCAGCCCCAAGCAAGTGATGAACCTGTATCGATTACAACGCAGCGTCAGGGCCAATGTGGAGACTATAGCCCAAAGGCCGCTGCAAGACTTTGCAGATCAAGCCCACGAAATACGCGCGTGGCGTCGATATCTGAGCCGAACGCCTGGCCGATATAGCACTGAGAATAGATCGATGCTGGCTGAAACGTTTGCGTCTTCAGCCCAGGGAGTCAGCCTGGATCCAACTATTTTCTACCTATAGATGCCGCATCTATAGATGTCGCATCGATGTCGCAAATGTTCAATACACTCAACAGTGATTGCTTGCCTTTATAACTGTCCCTTGGCTTTTACCTGCTCATACAACGTCTCCATTGCTTCAATAAACGAATTATCCCGATCCCAAAAGCCCGGAAAATCTCCTTGTTTTTTCACTGGAATGCCTGACACTGGATTATCGGGTAAAACCTCCATTGTTTGAGGCAAACGCTTGGCTCCATGCCAAAAGTCTCGCAACTCAGTTTTTGCAGGTACTTTGATTGTCTCTAGTGGCGCGTAGTAAGAGTCTACTGGTTTAGGAGGTTGCTGTTCTAACTGTAATTCCGCTGACAGCGCCTGTCCTAAGGGAGATTTTGCCAGTTCCTGTAATAATTCCTCCCGTGACAAGCCCCGCAGTTCAAACAATAAAAACGGATCTTGATCGAGTTCTGCCGCGACCAAATAGTAAACACCGGCAATATGTTTGCATGGATTACTGTAGTCTGGACAAGAACAGCTGGTTTTGAAGTCTCTGGCACTTGCTGGTAGCAGATTGAGGTTTAGCTGCTTAAATGTATCCTCAATATTGTCTGGAATCTCGTTGAGCAATAAACGAGAAATCAAACTTGCTTTGGAGGCAATCAGTGCGATCGCAGCTGACCACTTGGCCTTACTCAAAGGCTGGAACTCAATCGTGGTGAAATACAGTGGTTCCTTATACACCCCAAAGTAAGGATTCACTGAACCTCGGACCTGTGCAGTGACTCGCCCACCCTCAATATCAAAGCTTTTAACCTTATTGCCCCTGGCATAGGAGCGCCCACGACTGAGGCGTCCTGGGTCGGTTAGCTTTTCAATGGCTTGGATGAATTGTTGTCCCCACCAGCTGCGACTAAATTGGCTCATGATGCTTCCCTCCTACTCCATGATCGCACTCTTGTTCAATGAAATCAGCTGCCTAAACGCATCGTTATCCAGCTCCGTTAACCAGGATTCATCGGCCCCAACAATTGAACCCGCCAGCTTCTTCTTATCCTCGATCATTTCGTCTATGCGCTCTTCCAGGGTGCCCATGGCTACAAACTTGTGGACAAACACATTTTTCTTCTGACCAATTCGAAAAGCCCGATCTGTGGCCTGATCTTCCACCGATGGATTCCACCAACGGTCAAAATGGAAAACATGGTTAGCTTTGGTCAGGGTAATGCCTACACCACCAGCCTTGAGCGAAAGCACAAATACCGACGGTTCTGTTTCCGGATCTTGGAATTCAGCAATCATTGCTTCGCGTTTTTTTCGTGAGGTGCCGCCATGGAGATAGTAGGTATTACAGTGAAAGGTGTGACGCAGGTATTTCTCCAAGGCTGACCCTAGCTCGGTGAATTGGGTAAATACCAAAAGGCTATCCCGCTCCTCCATGGCCTCTTCCACCATTTCGGTAAGGCGGGTGAGCTTATGGGAGCGCACCGCCGTAAACTCACTATCATCCTGTAAAAACTGCCTTGGATGATTGCACACCTGCTTCAACTTTGTCAGCGTTGCTAAGATCAATCCCTTGCGGTGAATGCCTTCCGCGGCCTGTAGCTGAGTCTCCACATCTTTGACCACGGCTTCATAGAGCGATGCCTGTTCTTTCGTCAGGTTACAGAACAGTTTTTGTTCCACCTTATCCGGCAGGTCTTTGATGATTGATTGGTCTGTTTTTACCCGCCGCAGAATAAAGGGCTCCACCAGTTTTTTCAGGGTGGCCGACTGACGCGGATTGTTACTTTTCTGAATCGGTACCTCAAAGCTTTTACGAAACTGGGCCTGGGTGCCTAAATAGCCGGGATTTAAGAAGTTAAAAATGGACCAGAGATCCAATAGACGGTTTTCAATTGGGGTGCCGGTGAGGGCCAATCTGTGAGGCGCAGAGAATTTACAAATGGCTTTGGTTAACGCTGCTTTAGGGTTTTTGATGTTTTGCGCCTCATCTAGCACAATGCGGTGCCACTCGACACCATTAAACAGCTTGGCATCTTTGCGAGCTAGTGCAAAAGAGGTGATCAAGATGTCATGCTCTCGACAGGCTTTTTTGAAGGTTTTAGCATCCTTGGCACGGTCGCTACCGTGATGCACGGCGGCCTTAATTTGGGGAGCAAACTTTTGGATTTCCCGGAGCCAGTTGCCGACCACAGAGGTGGGGGCAATCAGCAGCGTAGGCGGTACTTTGATGGCTTCTGTTGTTTTCTTTTTACGGCCTTTTTTAGGTTTAGGGGGTTGCCGTTCTTGCACCATGCGGGCAATCACCTGGACGGTTTTACCCAACCCCATATCGTCGGCCAGACAGCCATTGAGACCCAGCTGTTCTAGATACTGTAACCAGGAAACGCCTCGCTTTTGGTATTCCCGCAGCTGACCTTGGAATGTATCGGGGTTATCCACGGGTTGGAGCTTATTTTTGTCGCCCAGTTTAGTGAGCATGTCGGCGAGGGTATCTTTGCGATCGCACTCCACCTCCAAATCATCCTCACCCGCCGCCGTTAGCTTCATAAAGTCCAACAGTGACAGCTCTGGATTCTCCTGCTGATGAGTTTTCCAAAACTCCAGCATCTGCTGCATCTTGTCCTGGTCCAGCTCCATCCATTGACCGCGAAACTGCACCAATGGCGTCTTAGCAGTGACCAGCTGGTTCCACTCCTGTTCCGTGATCTTTTCTTCGCCAATGGCTAGTTCATATTGGTACTCCACCAGGCTCGCAAAGGAGAAATAACTCTTGGATTTATCGTCACCTCCTGACAGGGACTTTCCTTTAGCCTTTAGCCGCACCTTCGCCCGCTGTCGTCCCTTGGGGGTCCACCATGCGGGCACAATCACCTTATAGCCCGCATTTTCTAACACCCAGGCCGACTCTTTGAGAAAGTTAAAGGCTCCATCCAGAGTGAGCTGAATGCCAACGGGCTGGTCGGTTTCCATGCCCTGCCAGAGATCGGGATAAATCCGAGCAGCATAGCCTAAGTTTAGCAACAGGTTTTGCTCAAACTCTCCCCCCAATTGGTCTTTTATCTGTTTCTGTTGCTTAGGTCCCATGCGCCAATAGTTATCTAAGGCTAGCTTGAGGGAGGGATCATCTTTAGGCGCAACCTGAAACTGTAGCTGCCAGGGGTCGTCTGGTTTGAATGGGTCTTGGAGATGAAAGTACAGATAAAAGGGCTGATCGGTCTGGGTACGGACAATGCGATCGCGCCAGGCCTGCCATTGTTGATATTGCTCTAACCCTTCAGCCTGGGGCCACACATCTAGATCTAAACAGTCCGTCAGCACTGAATCTTTGATGGTGTTTTCAAATGCTTTTGTAAACTGAGTATGGGCCACAATTTCAGTCAGTAAGCATTCTGAGAAATGCCGCAGGAGAGACAACCGATCGTAAAACTGAGGTGTTGTAAACGGTTCCGCAAATCCTGCTGCACACATCAGGGGCATGTGCTCCACAAATTCCTCCAGGGTAGTCCCATAGTCTTCACCAATAAACTCCCACCCTGAATAAATTTCAAAGTTGTCTGACCGCTTAGATGACTGACGTTTCTTGATGGGGTCTAGCGAACGGTATTTGAGGGCAGGAACGTAGTGATCTTTCCAAATAATCCGTTTTAACGCTTGGGTAAAATGGAACCAAAATAGCAGGTCTGCCCCTAGCTGGATCTCACTCAAATTGTGTAGGGCAAGAAAATGAAGCTCATTGAGTAAAGGAATAACAGAATTTGGACCTGCTTTACTTTTAACAGCGGCGGCAGCTGGGATAGAACAACAATCAATTTGCCAATATTCAAATTTAAACCGATCGGGTAAGTCAATCTCCAGGTAGCGCGATAGCTCTAAAGACGGCAGTGGCTGATTGTCAACCGTCGGCAATAGGAAGTAGCAGGGAGTGATCAGCTCCTCCA
Source organism: Adonisia turfae CCMR0081 (assembly GCF_011009555.1). Lineage (GTDB taxonomy): Bacteria > Cyanobacteriota > Cyanobacteriia > Phormidesmidales > Phormidesmidaceae > Leptothoe > Leptothoe turfae. The sequence continues at coordinate 6,212,301 of NZ_QXHD01000004.1, forward strand.
ACGGATATCGATCGGGGGACTGAATCTTCAACTCATTCGCTAGTAGGTCAACTAAATCTGCCGCCACTAAGTGTCTAGGATGGCATGGCTCTGCCTCCCGAAACGCTGTTTCTGCAATAGTTTCAACCCATAGGTAAAATTCACCCGATAGAATAAAGTCAGTCCCAGATTCAGGAATCCAGGTACCGTGAAGGATTTGCATGGCAAGTCACGGAATAGAACGTAGATATGGCCCAAGTTAGCGCCCATACTATCGCGTTTGGCTTTGCTGTTACAGCTAATTGCTTGATGTAACGTAACACTATCTCCACATAAGCGTGTTCTTTGTTACATCATTTTTATGGATACTTAGGAAATACTGTTATGAGCGTTATTCCTTAATATCTAAGTCCCATGACCACCTATGAATGTCCTGACTCTGAGCTTTTGGCTAAACAGTAAACCAACATCACAGTTCACCATTTAAAATCCAATCAACCAGCTCTTCTACACCAGCACCGCGATATTGGGTGGTGACGCGGTCAGCCATATCCTTAACGGCTGGCAGAGCATTGGCGACGGCGACGCCCAAACCACAGCTCTTAAGTAAGTCAAAGTCGTTTTCCGCATCACCGATCCCGACAACTTGATTAGCCGTCAGCCCCAGCTCAGTCAATGCCACGTTGAGCCCCGTCGCTTTGGTAACGTTGGCAGGCAACACCATGACAGCCCGCTTATTCATAATCACTCGGGATGCTAATCCCATGGATTGAATGGTTTGCTGCACCACGGCTCCATGGGGTTGCCAGGTGGATACAATTACCTGTCCTGTGTTGATCGGGCTAACGTGCTGAGCCTTGAGGGTGGCGATAAATGCGTCAGGGGGTGGGTCCGCCAACAGTTGAAGCCGCTCACTGGCGGGGTGGTAGAAAACCGCACCATTCTCAACAACGACACCATCAAAAATGGCCAGGGCTGAAAAAGCGTTTTGTAGATCTGTCAACTCTCGCCCAGTTACCATTAATAGCAAGCCCCCTGCTTGCTGATAACGCTTTAGAGCCGCCAACGTGGTGTCGGCAACACGCCCCTCGGTGGCTAATGTGCCATCATAGTCGGTTGCGATCGCACGATATTTCATACCCCTCCTCCAAAAAAATATTCTCGTCAGTTGTCAGCCTATGTGCAAGCAATTCCAAGTTATTGGTGTAACATCCCTCAGCAACTGTGCCTTAGAACACGTCGCTAGATATCATCTATTGGTACCTGTTGGTATCTGTCATTTATCCTATTTTAAGAACACTTTTATAGGCTAACCCATTAAACTTCTAGGAAACATTCCCTGAAGTCAATTGAATACGTTATCATCCTAGTAATTGAAAACAAGCGTTATTCGTCCAATTTCACCTCTAAATTGACTGTTTCTGCGTGTGTTTGACCTCAACTGTTAGAGTGAATAGTCAAATGTCTAGTATTCTTCTATCTTTAGAACATTCCTGGCATTTGAGTCAAAATGTTGAGCGGTGGAATATTTAGTGGCAAACGCTAGAGTAGTGTAAGAGTGAACTCATCAATGAATAGAGTCTTGTGAAACTCTTTTCATTGCTTATGTCTACAAGGACATGTACAACTAAAAATAGCCAGTATTAACGATGTCAAGGCAATAGTTTCAATAAACTTTGAACTATTGCCAGGTACTCAATGGCACTGGGGGCATCTATGTTGTTGTTGTTTAGGTTTGTCTACTAGTAGGTTCAGCCTGCGTATTTTTGATGGATATATCCCTCTTTCGTTCACTTGCAGGGCAATACGACACCCTGCGCTTTACGCGCTCGGTTGCAATGATGAACGTGATCAGTCAGCAGATTGAAGATCAGATTCTTCAGCATCAATTGGCGGTTGATTTTTACGCAGGTTTCCAGCGCTTTTCAAATTTTCCCGAACAAATGCGCCGTTATAGCCGGTTAGGCTCAGTTTGTCGACGGGTCTATGTGTTCGGTGTGCCAGATTGTCAGCCACCTTCAATCCAAGGGGTAGAATTTATTGAGCTGAGTCCTACGTCAGCTCTGGCACAGGAATGGTTTTTGTTTGTTGACACGTCTGAGTTTTGGGCGACCTTAGTGGCTCAAGAAACTGAAAACCAGCCTGGTACCAGTGGGCGTCAATACGATGCGCTATGGTCCTATGACGAAGCTGTGGTAGATCGCATTGCCTTGCTCATGTCCCAGGTAATGGAATCCATGTATCGCCCCGTGAAGGAACGCCTCTACAGTCAGCAGTATATGCACATTGCTGAGATCAACAGTCGCATGCTGGAGTTGATTGAGCAAACTGACAAGGTGAGCCAGCGACGCTGGCAACAGCTTCGTACTGTGCACAATATTGCAGAAATGTCATCTAACAGCCCATCAAAACTGTTGCAGAATACAGCTATTATTTTGCAATCTGTCTTTGGGGCAGCTGGCGTAGCCATTTCGTTCAAACTTGATAACGATTACTACACCGTTCCGGTGCTTGTGGGTGAGGCCAATGGTAAGGGTCGCAAAATTTCCTTGGCTAAGGGTATCAGCGGACAGGTCATGTGCCAGGGACGTCTGGTGCAGATTCGAGATACTAATCAACGAACGGACGTAGACGTGGTGATGCCCACAGCCCAATCATTAATTGCGGCACCGCTCGTCTGTCGTAAAATTTCAGGGGCAATTTCCATTGGTGCACCTGAATCAAATCATTGGAATGATGAGGATGCTAAAACGCTGATGGCCATTGCCAAGGTTGTTGCGTTGCAATTTGAGCAGCTATTAGTTAAAAAAAATCAGCCTAATAGTACAAAAAACTCCAACTCAGCTCCTGTCCATGGGGTGCCGCACCGCATAGATATGGCTATTTAACGATTGACGCTGCTCATATCGGGATAACGTTTGGTGCCGGGAATGGGAACAATGGCATCGCCGTTTTCGAGTTTTCATGGGTTTATTCTCCAGTTAGGTGGATATTGCGCTCTGCAAAGACCTGCTTAACGGCGGTAATGCCATTGAGAGCAGCGGGGAATCCTGCATATACGGCCATCTGCATCACAACTTCAACAATCTCTTGGGCGGTACAGCCGACATTCAGGGCGGCGTGAATGTGAACTTTGAGCTGCGGTTGGGCATTCCCTAACGTTGTGAGGGCGGCGAGGGTGGCAATTTCTCGGGATTTTAGATCTAAACCCGGACGGGTATAGATATCGCCAAAGGGAAATTCGATGACGTAGCGGGCTAGATCGGGGGCGATGGATTGCAGACTATCGATTACTTTTTCTCCGGCTTCGCCGTCAATGGTTTTGAGCATTTGCCAGCCTTGCTGGTAACGCTCAGAGGGTGCAGACTGGGCAACGGAATTCATAATGTTCTCTGGGGTGATGTTTGCACAGGTGTTTCGGACAGTTTGGTTTCAATCTCTTTATAGTGTTGAATTTTCCAGTCGATTACGGTGAGGTTTTCTTGTAGCTCCTGTAGTTGTTGCACAACGGTTTGGCGATGGGCTTCTAGCAAGGCGCGCCGTTCTTGTACGGCGTCAGGATGTTGGCGTAGCAGTGTGGCATATTGCAGAATTTGACGAATGGGCATGCCGGTCATGCGCAGTTTGGTGAGAAACTGAATCCAGCGGATATCCTGCGCTGAGTAACGACGGTGACCGTTGCTGGCCCGATGGATGGGGGCAATTAGGTCACAGCGTTCGTAGTAGCGCAGGGTGTGGGTGCTCAGGCCGGTGGCTTGGGCGACTTGTTGGATGGTGAGTGCCTGGTCCATAAGCCTAGGTTAGGAGTTAGAGTGGGCTCTAAGTCAAGGGGGTATTTTGGGGGTATTGGTAGAGGGTTAGAGGGGGGCTCAGGGCTTTCCTCCTTTCCAGAAATTTCTAAGCTAGTCTACCTAGGCATACTGGGGTTTACCCTCCTAATGTGGGGGCCTAAACTCCCTTGTTCGAAGCCACATCAGCTACACCACTTAAGCAAGCTGGGGTTTCCCCCGACAGGGTGATCGCTTAGCGCAAACATTCTGGTGAAGGTTGGGTTACGGCGAGGTCCGGGTAAAAGGTATCTCTGTTGTACGAGATCTTCTTTGGTGTCAAGAATCTTTAGGTTCTCAGGTTGTTTCCAACATCTCTAACACCAAATGTGAATTATTCCCCTTCGTTTAAAGGAGATATCTCGTAGGGGCTGTGCCTTGTGCCAGCCCCTGCATCAAAGGCTAATCACTAACGGCTACACCAGAACACCATCACTCAAAACTTACATACGCCCCAATAACCAATCACCAATCACCAATCACCAATCACTCCCCCTTCCTTTAGCCGCCTACCCTGGCTCTAACCGAATAAGCCGCCCGTTGGGTTCATCGGTCAAAATATAAATCAGCCCGTCCGGCCCCTGGCGCACATCCCGCACACGCTGGCCAATGGGGATAGGTGTTTCACTGACAACCATGTCAAGATCGTCCAGGGCAATGTGTCGCACATCTTGCGAAACCAGACCGCCAGCGAATAGGTCACCTTGCCAATCAGGGAAGCGATCGCCCTGGTAAATGAGTAGACCAGACGGTGCGATCGCAGGTGTCCAAACCACCAGAGGATCGATCATGCCCGGTCGCGATCGCTCCGATGAAATTTCGCCACCGGTATACTCACGACTGTGGGTCACCACTGGCCAACCATAGTTCTCCCCTGGGTCCACCCGATTCAGCTCGTCGCCACCCCGTGAGCCATGCTCTGTGGCCCAAGCCTGACCAGTGATGGGGTCTACCATCAGTCCTTGAATATTTCGATGGCCATAGCTCCAAACAGCGGGATCAGCTTCTGGCGTATTGGCAAAGGGATTATCCTCTGGCACGGACCCATCGTCGTTAAGGCGAAGAACTTTACCCAAATGACTATCCAGCTTTTGCGCCTGATGCCGAATCAGCTCACCCTCTAGCTGTAGCGGTGGATTACCGCCATCGCCAATGGAAATCAGCATTGTATTATCCGGCAACCAGCTAATGCGCGAGCCAAAATGCTGGCTACCCTGTTTGGTCCGATTCACCTCAAAGATGACGGTCCAATCAGAGAGGGTATCACCATCAAATTGTGCTCGGGCTACACGGGTCTGATTTGCCCCCGAAGAACCAGCGGCATAGGTAAAATAGACCCACTGATTTTCAGCGAACTGAGGATGCACTGACACATCCATTAAACCGCCCTGGCCAGCGGCAAATACATCAGGCACACCCGATACGGGGGTGGGATCCAGAAAACCACCTGCCTTAATGAGCCGCACCCGTCCTGGACGTTCGGTCACCATCAGGGTGCCATCCGGTAGCCAAGCCATTCCCCAGGGATGCTCTAAGGGTTCTACCAGAATGGTTTGTTGTAGGCTCTCTGCCTGGACCTGGCTGGAAGGATCTGAGTTATTAGACAATGCAGCCTCTGCCGGAGCATCAGGTGAGGTCGCTGACTGCTCTGGATTAGACGTCGCACAGCTCAACACCATGGCCCCAGCCATGACAGCTCCAACGATGGAACTTAATCTATATCGGAGCATTGCCATCTCTCCTGTTTGTAATTACCTCAACGATAGACAAACATCTGCCGATTGTGTGTTTATTTGCGAGCCGCAAGTGCCATCTCAGGTGTCGCTTCTGTAGAAACCTCTGGTGGCATCGGTGATAGGTCACGACAGTTATCCTTAAACCGGCAAAAGAAACTGACAATGACGATATAGAGCACTGGCACAACAAACAGGCTCAACACTGTGGAGACGATCATGCCACCAAAAACAGCAGTGCCTAGAGATTGACGACTAGCGGATCCGGCTCCTGTGGCAATGACTAGAGGAAAAATCCCCAACAGGGTGGAAATGGCAGTCATGATAATGGGTCGCAACCGTTGCTGAGCAGCTTCTACAGCTGCACGTACAATGGATAAACCTTCATCTCTTAGCTGATTAGCAAATTCCACAATCAGAATTGCGTTTTTACTGGCTAAACCAATCAGCATTACCAGACCCACCTGGCAATAGACATCGTTTGGCAATCCCCGCATAGAAATCGCCAGCAGTGCACCCAACATGGCCAGCGGTACCGCCAACAAAATAATCACTGGGTCAATAAAGTTCTCATATTGGGCCGCCAGCACCAAGAAAACAAAAATAATGCCCAAACCAAAGATAATCGGAGCCTGGCCACCGGATTCTAGTTCTTCTAAAGAGATACCGGACCATTCAAACCCCATGGATGTGGGCAGGATTTCACTGGCGATGCGTTCCATAGCTGCGATCGCTTGTCCAGAACTGTAGCCTGCTGCTGGCGAACCATTGATTTCAATAGAACGAAACAGATTGTAATGATTGATGGTTTGGGGTCCCGTAGTGGGTGAAATAGTCACCAAAGTATCCAGAGGGATCATCTCCCCAGTCTCAGACCTTACATAGAGATTGCCAATATCGCTAGGATTCGAACGAAACTGGGCATCGGCCTGCATGTAAACCCGATAAGTACGGCCAAAGGCATTGAAATCGTTAACATAGCGCGACCCCAAAAAGCCCTGTAACGTATTGAGAATCTCATCAATATTCACCTGCATCGCTTTTGCCAAACTGCGGTCAATATCCACATCTAACTGCGGTGCATTGGCCGTGTAGGTAGTAAAAACATTCTGCAATTCTGGAGCTGCATTGGCTGCTGCCACAAGTTCATCCTTAGCCTGCATAAATGTTTGCAGATCGTTATTGCCCTGGTCCTGTAGCTGAAAGACAAAACCGCTAATGCTGCCTAATCCCTGAATAGTCGGGGGATTAAAGGCAATCACATTGGCTTCCTTAATCTGACCAAACTGTGGCCACACCTGACCCAGTACAGCCTGGGCCGATTGCCCTTCCCTCGGGCGCTCACCCCAGGGAATCAGGGGAGAAAAAATCACACCGTTGTTGGGAATATTACCGCTAAAACCAAACCCGCCTAAGGAGAAGGTACCCTCCACTTCAGGAATACCAAGATACGTTTGATCTACCTGTTCAATGATGTCACTGGTGTAGTCTACCGAAGAGCCTTCGGGTCCCTGCACCAGGCTAATTAAATAACCCTGGTCTTCCTCTGGCAAAAACGCTGTCGGTACTGAGGTATAAAGCCAGGCTGCCACACCCAGGGCGGCAACAAACAAAATCAGCACTGTTGTTTTTAGGCGAGTGAGGCGTCCCAAACTCACTTGATAGCCACGACGCATAGCATCAATACCGCTATTTACCCAACCAAAAAATCGCCCCAGCCAACCACCAGGCTGTTGCCCTGAACGAATTAACAGCGCCGATAGGGCAGGGGTCAAACTCAGAGCATTAAACGTGGAAATAGTAACAGCAAAAGCAATGGTTAGAGCAAATTGGCGATAAAGCTGTCCTGTCGTCCCCGGAAAAAAGGCCACTGGAATAAATACAGCTAACAGCACTAGCGAGGTGGCAATCACCGCCCCTGTCAGCTCACGCATGGCTTCAATCGCAGCCAGGTGGGGCCGCATACCCTTATCCTGGATTTTGCCAGCAATGTCTTCTACTACAACGATGGCATCGTCCACCACCATCCCTGTCGCCAGAATTAAACCAAACAGGGTGAGACTGTTGATGGAGAAATTAAACACTTTAATAAAGGCAAAGGTGCCGATTAAGGCCACCGGAATCACCACCGCAGGAACAATGGTGGCGCGCCAGTTTTGAAGAAACAAAAACAGTACCAGCACCACCAAAATAATTGCCTGAAGCAGGGTACTGACGACCTCTTTTCTAGATTCCACTACAAATAACGAAGGGTCGTAGGGGACTGCATAGCTCAACCCTGGTGGAAAGTCTTCTGCCAGATCAGCCATGGTGGCTTTAACCGCATTGGCAGCTTCTAGAGCATTGGTGCCGGGTGTTTGTACAATCTGATAGCCAATCGCCCCCTGCTGTCGATAGCGGGCAAACGTGTTGTAGCTTTCTGCCCCTAGCTCGGCTCGACCAATATCGCGAAAGTAGACTAGATTGCCATCATCTTCAGTTTTGATGACCAAGTTTTCAAACTCGCTCACCTCTTCTAAACGACCCTGGGTGCGCAGGGTTAGCTGATAGCTGAGGCCATCTTCCGTCGGCGGTTGACCAATACTGCCTGCCCCCACCTGCAGGTTTTGTTCTTGAATAACATCCACCACGTCCTCGGTGGTAATATCACGAGCCGCCATCCTAGCTGGGTCAAGCCACAGTCGCATAGCATAGCGCCGTTCACCAAACGGCTGTATCTGAGCCACACCTGGAATGCGTCGTAGGGCATCTAGCACGTAGAGATCAGCGTAGTTACTAATAAAGTTGTCGTCGTAAAGACCTTCCTCTTCGCTGTAGATGGCCATCCCCACTACCACGCTGCTGGATTGTTTACGCACCGTAACCCCGGTCCGCTGTACTTCCTGAGGTAGCTGGGGGGTGACAATGGAAACCCGATTGAGAACGTCGACAGCTGCAATATCGAGGTCGTAGCCCTGACGAAATGTGATGGTAATTGAACTCGTGCCATCATCACTGCTGGTGGAGTTCATATAGCGCATACCGCTAACGCCGTTAATCTCACGCTCCAGTGTGGTGGTTACGGTTTCTTCCACCACTTCGGAGCTGGCACCAATGTAGTTAGCGCTGACAACCACCTGCACCGGACTAATGTCAGGATACTGTTCCACAGGCAGCGTCGGAATCACGATGGCCCCCACCATAAAGATGATGATAGAGAGCACCATGGTGAGCACAGGGCGGCGAATAAAAGTTTCGACAAACATGGGGCGATCAGGGGAGGGGGGAGAAGGGGAAAAATCTTGTAGGGGCTGTGCCTTGTGCCTGCCCCGCTATGCCGAAATTTTCTTCTACATATCGCAGGTAATTAAACGATTGAGAAAGTAATTTGTCATCCGAGACCCGTAGGGAGAATTCCACCAGCGAGATGGATGGCACCCCTTAGGTGCGTTGAGAGAAAAATCCAATTCATCACATTTGCGCCAGCGATTCCCGGTAGGAGTTTGTTCACTAACGCCTTCACGCCAGCCCAAAGCAGCACCCCAGCGCTGGGTAAGCTGCAGGTCTTCACCGATGGTGCTTTCCAGGCTACCGCCTAACTCCTGGTAAATTTGCAGCTGCACACTAAAGCCAAAGTGTCCCTCGCTGTAGGTGGACCATAGACGGTCAATTACTTGCAGCTCACCACAGGAGAAGCTACGAATTTCGCGGGGGCTGAGGTCTTCTAAGTCGGAGACACCAGCAATATCGGCAATCAGCCGAACAGTTTCTTTGTCAGCAGCAAACCATTCCTGATTGGATAGCTGTTTGTGCAGGGTTTCGTATCGGTAGAGATCGCCCACCACCATTAAGCGACGTTCGATCTGGCGCACCTGTTGGGGCAGCTGGGATAGCTGACTGATTTCTTCACGCAGCGCTGAGATCTCACCCATCATTTTCTGAATGGCGAGGAGTTCTGGACTGGGTGAGCTGTCAACGGGGGTGGTTTGGGAGGGATCCTGTTGGGATTTGGGGGAGGTCATGGGGAGTGGGGGAGAGTTTTGAATTGTGAACGGGGGCTCCAGGCTAAGTGCCTATTAGTTGGCTGAGGTGGAGTTGTCCGCAGTGACGGGTGCGCCGTCGGATAGGCGTAAAATGCCGGCGGTGATAATGGTTTCTCCTGTGTCTACACCGCTGATGATGTGATAGCGATTGTTATCTATGGTGCCAAGCTGGACCGGGCGTTGAACGGCAACAAATTCGCTATCACCTTCTGTGGCCGACTCCATCACGAATACAAAGCTTTGGCCACCGACACGGGAGATGGCGGTGGTGGGCACCATAACGCCGGGAGATTCGTCCCAGATAACATTGGCGCGAACAAACTGTTCATCCCGCAGTTGTCCATCGGGGTTAGGGAAACTTGCCTTAGCCAGGATGGACTGGGCTCCTGCTTCCACCCGCTCGGAGACAAAGCTGATGCGCCCTGTTACTAAGGGGTCTAAACCTTCCTGGGTACGAAGTTCTACGGGTAAACCTGCTCGCAGTTCGCTGCTACGTTCTACCGGAATCGAGAGACGCAGATCCATAGTTTGATTGCTGGTCAGGGTTGTGATCATCTGTCCGATGTTGACGTAGTCACCGACTTTGACGGGTAAGTCACCAACAACTCCATTGATGGGGGCGACAACCTGATAGTCGGATAGGTCTTCAGTGGCAACAGCAGCATTGGATTCTGCTCGACTTAAAGAGGCACGGGCTTCTGCCAGGTTGGCACGGGCGGTTTGAATACGACGCTCGGCTGCTGCTAGGGCTGCGATCGCAACATCCCGATTTCGCGCCACCTGGTCCAACGACTGCTGCGCCAGAGCCCCCGCATCTACTAAAGATTGTGTACGCTGATATTCAGTGTCCTGCAACGCCCGTTCAGCGATAGCACTATCCCGATCCGCTTCTGCCTCTAAAATTTCTGCCTGGGCTGCACTGCGTGAGGCGCGAGCCACTTCAATGTCAGCAATAGCTCCACTGACAACCGCTGCGGGACGGTCTGGGCTGAGCTGCAAAATCGGCGTCCCCGCTGACACCCGATCACCTGCCACCACCAGTATTTGAGTAATACGGCCCTCGACTTCAGGCCGCAGCATTACCCGTTCCTGAGCTTCCAGCGCGCCAACAAATTCTGAGAATTCTTTTACGGGGGCAGAGCGCGCTGTTTCGGTTTCAACGGTGGTGGATTGGGCTGCGATCGCGCCAGGTACTACATCCTGCTGAAATCGGCTCCATAAAAACCATCCACCCGCCAGTCCTAGAAATCCTACTAATAACCAGAGCCATCCTCGATGACGGTTACGGCCAAGACCAGACGATGCGGTTGGTGTAATCGCAGATTGTGTTTCCATGACTGTCTTTGCTCTGAAAGGGTGGATAAAATTGCAATAATTTTGTTGTGAATGCAAAAAACACTTTCTTTGACAATTTTCGACAATTAGACAATTAAAGGATCTTAAACAACCTAAAGTAACGTTAGCAGATCTGAAGCAACTGTGGAGGAATCCCTCAATACATAGGTTACGTCCCTGACTGTAACCAGTAAGTGTGCAGTGTTACCAAGTTTTTATTACAAGAAAAGAAATATAAATTTGGCCAGATTTTTGACTATCACTCAAAACTGAGTCAGATCATTTCCATCTAAGTCATTACCAACTCAAGATACTAAGCGTTCTCGATCATGGATAGAAGATTCTTCCATAATTGCAATAAATGATGCGAGTGGTTGAGCCAAGAGCTTGGCATCGTGCTCAAACAGAAAGGCTTAGCTCTGACCCACACAATATCGAAGAATATCAAACCCTAACATCGAAGTCTTGAACATTCTTGCGGTTTTTGATCATTTTTGTCGCAAATAGCGGCCTGGCGTCACCTGCAAGAATCGCTTGAACTGCCGTGTCAGGTGACTTTGATCGGAAAAACCAGCATCTTCGGCCACTTGCCTGAGTGACAAGCCTTGGTGTAGCAACTGTTTCGCGCGGTTAACCCGAGCCTGGATCTGATATTGATGTGGGGCCATACCCACCTCTTGCTGAAAGATATGGTGCAGGTGGTAAGGACTGAGCCCAACCAGCTGGGCCAGTTGATCAAGCGATACATTTTCAGTTAGATGGGCCATCAGATAGTCCTGCACTTGCTGAACACGGTGGCGATCTCGCTTAGGTATCTGGGGTACAACGCGTTGTTCTGCATGCCGTTGGATCAGCTGATTGAGACATATCGATAGTAGGGTCGTGCGTTCAAGGGTGCTAGTCTGTTGTTGAAAGGTGCCAAAAAACTGCAAAAATTGGGTGGCTAAGGTGGGATCATAAATGACTGGGTTATCAAAAAAAGGTAAACCAGTAGAAGACCCTGATAAGGCCGTAAAAACCTCAGACAACCGATCAGGATGAATGTAAAGCATCCAATAGGTACGATATTGTTCGAGCCAGGTCTGTTTACGAGTGGTGGCATGTACCTCCCCCGAATGCAGGAGACTAAAGTGCCCCATCGGTACCGGATGTCCCTCGCCTCGATAGAAGTACCCTCCGTTGGTATCCTGACTAAACCCCAGTTGATACTCTGGATGACAATGTTTGGGAATGGGGCCAGCGGGTCCGGGCACCAAGTGATACCATTCCAGCAAAACTCCCTCAAACTGCCATGTTTTAATGGTGTGTTTCGCATTGGTAAGATTGGTTTCAAAATGGTTTTGATGCATACATAAATTTTCGAGAAGGGCATGTATATCATTCATCAAACCTAGCGTTGGGGAAATGTTCTAGACAGGAGTACCATGTTTTTACCTTTGCAGAATCGGGCAATCTGATGGCAAGCCAATGCTTGGCCAACTATTGTGATCTGAACAAAACCAATCTGTGGGTATGCAACATCTTTTAATTATCGAAGACGACCAGGGAAAGCGTGCCGTCAATTTATATGCTGATTCTGGATCCATTGGTCGCGATGTCAGCAACTCAATTGTTCTCCATTCTAAAGAAGTCTCGCGTCAGCATGCCATTTTATTGCGAGTGCCCCATCCTGGTGAAGATGACTACGGGTTTCAGATTATTGATGGCAATTTACAGGGAAAACCTAGCACTAACGGTTTGTTTATCAATGGCCGACGCTGCGATTCTCGTAATCTGCGCCACGGTGATGAAATTGTATTTGGGGCCAATGTGAAGGTGCGGTACCACACGGCTGCTGATAGTGAGGATGTGCAGTGGCTGCTCTCAGGCAGTGATGAAGCAGAAAAGTACATGGCCACACTCATTGCCGCCCCTGTGGATTCATCGCTCATGGCTGAATCAGATCGCCCCCAAGATGCTGTTATTGCTCGCCTGGCGTCGTTTCCTCAACTGTTCTCCCATCCAATTATTGAGCTTGCTCTAACAGGGGAGTTGACGTACCTCAACCCGGCTGCCGTTAGCCAGTTTCCTACCATTAGTTTGGCCAAACTCAGCCATCCGATTTTAGAGGGAGTGATTGATGCCGTTCAGGCCGAGGAAAAACAACAATTTGTCCGCCATATAGCGGTCGGCGATCGGATTTTTGAACAGGCATTTCACTATATTCCCCAGAGCGATCTAATTCGCTGTTATTTAGTTGATATTACTGAGCGTAAACGGGCCGAAGCTGAGCTTCAAGCACTCCACGATGGCTTAGAAGCTCAGGTCAAGGAGCGTACCAGCCAGTTATGGGCAACCGCTGAGCATCTAAAACAAGAACAAAAAGCTCTACAGGCCAGCTATGCCACTAATCGAGCCTTACTCAATGCCATTCCAGATCCCATGTTTCGCATTAGCGACAAGGGTCAGATTGTGAACTTTAGTGAACCCAAACACCATACGTTGCCCTTTTCTCCCAGTGCTTGCTTAAAGCATTATTTAGCTGATGTGCTGCCCCAGCCAGTGGCCGCAGCTATGCAGCAATGTATTACTCGGGCATTAGCAACTGAAGAAATTGAGGTACTGGAGTTTCAGCTAGCCCTTGACAGTGAAAATCGTGATTTCGAGGCACGTATTGTTAACAGCTCCCCGCAAGAAGTCATGGCAATTATTCGTGACATTACGAAGCGAAAACAGATTGAAACAGAAATTCGCCACACCCTGGAGCGAGAACGAGAACTCAATGAGATGAAAACCCGATTTGTGTCGATGACATCCCATGAGTTTCGCACACCTCTGACAACAATTTTGTCATCGGCAGAACTATTGAAATATTATGGTGAACAGTGGGAGATTACCAAGCAACATCAGTATTTACAAAAAATTCAAACAGCTGCCACCCATATGACTGAGCTATTAAATGATGTGCTATTAATCAACAAAGTGGAGGCTGGTCGGATGGAGTTTAATCCGCAGCCGCTGGTGCTTAGTGAGTTTTGTCAGGAAATTATTGAAGAATTGCAAATTACGACGGATCGCCACAGTTTGGTGTTGCGATCGCACCTGCCCAACACATCCCATCACATTGACCGTAAACTCATGCGCCATATTCTGACTAATTTGTTGAGTAATGCCATCAATTACTCCCCTAGCGGTGGTGAAATTCTGGTTACCCTGGAGACCACAGACCATGATCTGACCCTATCGGTGCAAGACCACGGCATTGGTATTCCAGAAGCAGCGCGTCCGACACTATTTGAATCATTTGTCCGGGGGCCTAACGTTGGCACAATTTCAGGGACCGGTCTGGGGTTGGCCATCATCCAAAAATCCGTAGAATTGCACCATGGACAGATCACCTTTGACAGTACCGTTGGTCAAGGAACGACGTTCGTGATTACGCTGCCTGTGATTTCTCTGAGTAACCCAACCACATTCTCGGGCAACCTAATAAATGCCTAGGGCTCTGTATTTATCTATCCATCAGTCGAACATATTAGGTCTACCCGAGAAAACGTAATGATTAAAATTTTAGTAATCGAAGACGAAGTAGAAATTCGTTCAAACCTTTTAGAATTACTGACATTAGAAGGCTACAATGTTGTTGGAGCAGACAATGGCATGACTGGCTTACTAGGAGCCTTTGAGCATTTGCCAGATTTAATTATCTGTGATGTCATGATGCCTGAACTTGATGGCTATGACGTGCTACGGGCCCTACGTCAGGAACCTAAAACCATAGCAACTCCCTTTATTTTTCTGACCGCCCTGGCAAACAAAGGAGATGTGCGTCAGGGGATGGTGCTGGGGGCAGATGATTATTTGACCAAGCCCTTTACCCGTGCAGATGTGTTAACTGCCATTAAAAGTCGTTTGCAAAAGCAGGCTGCTTCACAAGCTCAATTGTTAAAGTTGCAGCAAGAGATTCAGCTATTCCGTGAAGGTCTTAGTGGCAATCAGGTAGAATTACTGACCAATATACGGCAACACATGAAGGAGGCAGCCACCAAATTAGAGATTGTTGTCAATATCCTGAAGGCATTACCCCCTAGTGAGCAACGAGAGCGTAGCATTGCCCTTGTCCAGAATGTCTGTGCTTCCGACATTAAAATATTGTCTCAAATTCCAAATTTTGAATATTTATTAGAGACAACATCAATGTAATGTACATCAACAATGTGTTGATCCCTGTAGTTAAAATATTCAGCTAAACTTAGCTCCAATAATAGCAACAACAACAATAACAATGATTAATGCAGCTATCATCAAAAATGCAGTTGTATACATAGGACATTAAAAGATAAACTGTATCGGATCACACACTTTATCACCATATCAGTATTTTGTTCGATTTTCAGGAAAGGTGGTAAAGTTCACCTTTTTTTGACAGTTCAGAGTTTTGAGTTCCCTTGAGGTCGCAGACAACTAGGTATTCTCTTCTCCAAAAGAGGCAAAATGCTCAAGCAAGAGTCGATGCATAAATATATACCCACCCCCCACTTTTTGGAGAAAAATGCTATCAGCAGCGTAATCCAGGAACTTACGGTAGTTCCAGGGAGTCGTGCCACTCAGTGTCAGAATTATTCGGAGCAGGGTGTGTTTGATCAAGGCTTCACCGCCACCCGCAGCAAAGCCAAAAGCCAAACCGGTCGCAGCCCAAAATGAAGCTTTGGTATTGCCAATTAGAACACCAGGTACGTACAGCGTAACCATGGATATCAGGGCAAATAAGGTGGAATTGCGGGCTGATTGCCAAATGCCATCATTGGGACGACTGGTATTGCCGATGCGTTTGCCGCTGAAGCCACGAATCAGGCCAAATGTGAGACCCAGGGTGGCCCCAAACGCCAGACCGATCAAGCTATGGTTGGCGAAACAGGTGCCATTACGAAGGCAAGCGCTATCGCCAAATATAAACCCGAAGCCCACTTTGAGACTCCAGCCAATTAAGGGGCCTAAACTCAGCCCCAGCAATAAGTTATTGCGAGCTTGTCGCCAGGACCAGCGCAATGTCTCAGCAGGGGTAATGCGATAAACACCAAAGATGCGGCTACAAATCAGGCTACCTAAGCCAACGGCCAACAGTAGTCTGTCCCAAGCGAGCACCTGAGTACCCAGGAGAGTGGCGATCGCAAAAAAGCTACACCACAGTCCAGCCACATAACAACGCCTCAGTTTTGGGGCCAGCCAATCGGGTTGAATCCGTTCTATGAGAAGAACAGTTTGGGATGTGAGCACCAATCGCTGTGCCAGAGACGTTAACCAGCCCTGGATTTGGGCCGTGCTGTAGAGAGGGTGCCCAGGACGATGGGTCAACATCCGCTGAATGTAGGCATCAAACAACTGATGTTGATAATCTCCATGGTGCGGCTTATGGCCCAATCGCAGAATCTCATCAGATGATACCCCCTGATAGGTGAGCACCATAATATTCAAAATCAGTGGCGAACGGGCCAACTCCATTAGAGACGTTGTGGCATCTTGAACAGCGGCATTTTGTTCTAAAAGAGATTTTAAGCCAGTTAACCCCTGCTCAGGACGATTTAGATACGCTAAAATCTGTTCATCGGTGAGGGGGCGCAGGTAAAGAGCAGCCTGAAATTCCAGCTTTTGGGGTAGTTGCTCATAGTCACGAATGCGACAACAAACCACCATTTCAGGACCATAGTCTCGATGGAATTGGTTTAAAGCCTCGATACAGGCGGTGCGACGGTCAGGTGCCACTTCATCCAGGCCATCTAACAGCAATAACAACTGTTGTTGATCTACCCAGCGTCGACCAATGGCCTGAGGTACCTGATATTTGCTGTTGAGTTCTTTAACCAGCCATGGAGCAATTGCGCCACTGCGCCATGACGAGAGATTGAATATCACCGGTAACCGCTGTTGCTCTTCAGCCCGATCGAGCAATTTGCGGGCCAAACTCAGCAGTGTGGTGGTTTTGCCAGCTCCTGGTTCACCCAAAATTAAGAGAGTGCGACCTTCGCCAATGGCATCAAAAACATGGCTGACCTGGGTACCTGCTGGCAACGGTTGGGGCGACTGGCCAGGAGTCGCGTAGGTAATTTGCCAGGGAAGTGAGATCGCATCGGGTCGTTCTTCTAACCCTAAATTCAACAAAACTTGACCGTGGAGAGAGCGATCCAGAACACCTTCGATCCAGAAACGGCGCACCTTATTGAGTAGAGCCTGACGATTCCGATGGGTTTGTTGGGAGTACGAATTGGCGAGAGCGAAGTTAGACGTGCCCTCCACCGAACAATGAGAAAGCGACGTAGGTTGGGTTGCCCCCAAGAAACCCAACGTGCCTGCTAATGCCTCCTTTCCTGGCAAAGGGCTCGTCGGCAACACTGTCGGCCCAGACCCAGACGCTACCTCCGATGTTTCTAGCCCATCAAATAGCGTTTGAAACACCTGTAGCGCTTCCCCCGCAGTCCCATACCGTTCACGATGGTCCAAATGCACCAACCGGTCGATAAACTGGGCCAGCTCCTGGGGGACACTGACCCCCACACGGGCACAGGTAGCAGGGGTGCCAAAGCCCATAGGATGCCGTCCGGATAGCGCCTGGAGCATCACCATCCCCAGGCCATATAAATCACTGCCAAAGCAAGGATGGGCCGCTTGCTGCTCTGGAGCCATATAGCCCAAAGAACCAATGGCAACGGTCAAGTCTGGGTTGGGTGATGCTTGCAGTGCTTTGACCGCACCAAAGTCAATCAGCACTAGCGGACCTGCGGGTTGATCCGGCTCCTGTCGCCGCAAAATATTGCTAGGTTTAATATCGCGGTGAATGACCCGCTGGCTATGGACGGCAGCCAATACCGTCAGCAGGCCTTGCAGATCCTGGATCACCTGCTCCACCGCCATGGGGCCAAGGGCAAATTCGTCCGCCAGGGACTGCCCTGGAATATATTCTTGTACCAGGTAAAGTTCGCCCGCTTCTTCTATGTGGGCAAGTAATCTTGGTATCTGGGGATGTTCCCCCAGCCGATAAAGGGTTTCAGCCTCCAGGTTAAATAGCCGCTTAGCAACCTCAAGGGCATCCGTGTGGATGGGATTGAGCTGTTTAACCACACAGATAGGATGGCCGGGCAATTGCTCATCGTGGGCCAAGAAGACTGTACCAAAGCCGCCTTGACCCATAGGTTTATCGATGTGATAGCGATGCGCTAGGCGCTGCACCATAGTGATTTGTGGCGTTGCTGAGCCACGATGGTAGTCAATCTGTCAGCGTCTGACAAGTAGATACCATATCAGCTATAGCGCCCTTGTCTATGCGCCTACGCCCCGTAGGGATTCATAGTGCAGCTGGAACCAGTCGTAGGTTTTGGCAATGCCCTCCTGTAGAGAGGTTTGGGCCTGCCAGCCCAGGTCAGTAAGCTTAGAGGGGTCCATGAGCTTACGGGGCGTGCCATCGGGTTTACTGCTATCAAAGACAATTTCGCCGCCGTAGCCCACTACATCCTTGATGGTTAGGGCCAGCTCTTTAATGGAAATTTCCTTGCTGCTACCGATGTTGACAAACTCAATGCCCTCATACTTGTCCATCATGAATAATAGGCCATCGGCCAGATCATCCACATAGAGAAATTCCCGTAGGGGGTTACCGCTGCCCCACACATCTGCCGTGGGTTGGTTGGCGAGCTTGGCTTCATGGAACTTGCGCATCAGGGCCGGTAGGACATGGGAGTTGGCCAGGTCAAAATTATCGTTGATGCCATACAGGTTAGTGGGCATGGCGGAGATAAAGTTGATGCCGTACTGACGGCAGTAGTTTTCACACAGCTTGAGACCGGCAATTTTTGCGATCGCATAGGGCTCATTGGTGGGCTCCAGAAAACCCGTGAGCAGAGACTCTTCGCGCATGGGCTGGGGCGCTAGCTTGGGATAAATACAGGAAGAGCCCAGGAATAATAGCTTTTTGACACCCGTTTTATAGGCACTATGGATAACATTGGCCTCAATCATCAGGTTATCGTAGAGAAACGAGGCACGATAGGTGTTATTCGCATGGATACCACCGACCTTCGCCGCCGCCAGAAAGACATAATCTGGTTTAGTCGCTTCAAAAAAAGCTTCAACATCAGCCTGTCGGCAAAGATCCAGCTCCTTACTACTCTTAAGCAATAAATTTGTATAGCCCCGATCTTTGAGAGCACGGACAATAGCACTACCCACAAGGCCATTATGGCCAGCGACGTAAATCTTGGCGTTAGTTTCCATAATGGTTAAGTATGCGAAAAAAAATAAAAGTGTCTAAAGTGTCTATCGTTCTAAGTGTATCCTTAGCAGCTTAAATAACTTTAATCAACGCCAAGGAAACGGCACCCAGTTACTTTATTCACCCTTCACGCTTATGACTAAACTTCAGAACATTTTTATAACCAGACTGGCGTTCTAATGAAAAGAAATTGATTGGAAGATGGGCGTTTTTCACCCGTG
This sequence comes from Adonisia turfae CCMR0081, assembly GCF_011009555.1. GTDB lineage: Bacteria > Cyanobacteriota > Cyanobacteriia > Phormidesmidales > Phormidesmidaceae > Leptothoe > Leptothoe turfae. The sequence goes on from NZ_QXHD01000004.1 coordinate 6,231,660, forward strand.
CTGAATATACCCCACTCATCTTTCACTATTCACGTATCCCCATAGCGATAATCTGATAAATCTCATTTCTGTTGGTATTTCTGTTGCTGTGATATCACCACAAACAACAAAATTTGCGATTGCTGATTGATGGGATGAATCGGTCTAAAGCCATTGCTATTTGGCGGTATCTCACAACTAAAGTCATCCCGAGGATCAGCAATGCCACAAAATTTAAAAACCCAGTTAGCCTTTAATACAAGAGGCTAACTGGGTTTGAAGCATGGTCAGATTAAACCAGACCAGATCTCAAAACCTGGACCGTATTCAACCTTAGTACTTGTAGCTATCGGTCTTGAAGGGACCGTCTACAGACACATTGATGTAGTCAGCCTGGGTTTGAGTCAGCTGAGTAATCACACCGCCAAAGCCTTCAACCATGTAGCGAGCAACTTCTTCATCCAGGTGCTTAGGTAAGACATCTACCGTAATGGCATTGGCCTTATCTGCATCGGACAGATCAGCAAACTTACGCTCAAACAAGAACATTTGAGCCAGCACCTGGTTAGCGAAGGAACCATCCATAATGCGAGAGGGGTGGCCAGTGGCATTACCCAGATTCACCAAGCGACCCTCTGCCAACAAGAGCAAAAAGTCTTGGGGGTCATCGCTACGATAAATCTTATGTACCTGGGGCTTTACTTCTTCCCACTGCCAGGTTTTACGCATGTAAGCAGTGTCAATCTCGTTGTCAAAGTGACCGATGTTGCAAACCACTGCGCCGGGCTTTAACGCTGCCAGCATGCTAGCGTCACACACATTGACATTCCCCGTTGCGGTTACCAACAAATCAGTGGCTGCTAGCAAATCTTTGTTGAGGTTAGCGCCTGTGCCATCGTTGACACCGTTATTGTAGGGTGACACAACTTCAAAGCCATCCATGCAGGCCTGCATAGCGCAGATGGGGTCAACTTCCGCCACCTTAACAATCATGCCTTCTTGACGCAGAGAGGCCACTGACCCCTTACCCACATCGCCATAACCAATCACCAATGCCTTTTTACCAGCCATCAAGTGGTCAGTACCGCGCTTAATCGCATCGTTTAGACTGTGGCGACAGCCATACTTATTGTCGTTTTTAGCTTTAGTGACAGAGTCATTGACATTGACAGCAGGAATCTTGAGTTCGCCCTTCTCTAACATTTCATAGAGGCGATGAACACCTGTCGTGGTTTCCTCGGTCACACCGTGGACATTGGTGAGCATTTCAGGATAGGTCTCGTGGATGTAACCGGTCAGGTCACCGCCGTCGTCCAAAATCATGTTGGCATTCCACAGCTGACCTTCAGGGGTCCGGCAGGTCTGCTCAATGCACCACATATATTCGTCTTCGGTTTCACCTTTCCACGCGAAGACGGGAACACCCGCTTCAGCAATGGCAGCGGCGGCATGGTCCTGGGTAGAGAAAATATTGCACGATGACCAGCGCACCTCGGCACCCAATTCAATCAAGGTCTCGATGAGCACGGCTGTTTGAATGGTCATGTGAATACAGCCGATGATCTTAGCGCCTGACAGGGGCTTGCTGTCGCTATATTTTTTGCGAATAGCCATCAGAGCTGGCATTTCGCCTTCTGCGATCGCAATTTCTTTGCGGCCCCAACTGGCCAGACTAATATCAGCTACTTTGTAGTCTCTTGTAAGTGTTTGTGCGCTCATGGGCTTCCTTATGGTGAGTGACAAGTTTATCTGACCAACCTATTCATTATGCCGTTAGAGGATGTTCTAGGCATTCTACTTTCCAAATGCTGGCTTAAAGCAGATATTCTCCTTTTGGAGGGGGCCTGATTCTTTTGCAGAAGCTAATTTCTATGATTAAGCGACTGTCAAAGTGGCTAACGGTTGTTCAGGCCCCCTTTTATGGAACTATTTGCATTTGCCTAATTAGGCATACTGGGGATTCCCTCAAAATCCGTCTCCCTAGGGAGACGGATTTTGAATGTAGACGCCAAAGCGGCTTCTCGCAGAGTGGGCTCAACTTTCCGAGTGATCTATTCGGTAACCTTGAGCAGCAAAGGACAGCCTATGCCAGGCTCGCATTTCAGGAAAAGCAAGCTTACCTAAAGTGCGGCTTTTAGCAAATCAGCCTTATCGGTTTTTTCCCAGGTAAAGTCAGGCAGTTCACGGCCAAAGTGGCCATAGGCAGCCGTTGGTCCATAGATCGGTCGACGGAGGTCGAGCATATCGATCAGACCCTGGGGGCGCAGGTCAAAATGCTCGCGAATGAGCATGGCAATTTTGTCATCCTCCAGCTTGCCAGTGCCAAAGGTATTGACTGAAATAGACGTGGGTTCAGCGACACCAATGGCATAGGAAACCTGGATTTCGCACAGTTCTGCCAAACCAGCTGCAACAATATTTTTGGCCACATAGCGACCGGCATAGGCCGCTGAGCGGTCTACCTTAGAGGGATCCTTACCGGAGAATGCGCCTCCACCATGACGGGCCATGCCGCCGTAGGTGTCAACAATAATCTTACGACCGGTGAGGCCACAGTCACCGACAGGGCCACCAATGATGAATTGTCCGGTGGGGTTAATGTGGTACTGCGTTTCAGCATGTAACCATTGATGGGGCAGCACGGGCTTGATGATTTCCTCCATGACGGCTTCACGGATATCGCCCAGGGAAATGTCCGGATCATGCTGGGTAGAAAGAACTACGGCATCAACAGCGACAGGCTTACGGTTTTCGTAGCGCAGGGTGACCTGGCTCTTAGCATCAGGGCGAAGCCAGGGCAGCACCTTATTTTTGCGTAGATAGGCCTGGCGTTCTACTAACCGGTGGGAGTAGTAAATAGGGGCGGGCATCAGCACATCAGTTTCGCTGGTGGCGTAGCCAAACATTAGACCTTGGTCGCCTGCACCAAGATCTTTGTTTTCGCCTTCGTCGACGCCCATGGCAATATCAGTAGATTGCTTACCAATAGCATTGACAACGGCGCAGGAAGCTCCATCAAAACCTAAGTCTGAACTGTTATAGCCGATGCCGATAATGACATCACGGACGATATCTTCAAGATCAACATAGGTGCTGGTGCGAACTTCACCTGCGATGATGGCCATACCGGTTTTTACCATGGTTTCCACGGCAACACGGGAGTGGATGTCATCTCTTAATAGGGCATCTAAAACGGCATCGGAAATTTGGTCGGCCATTTTATCGGGGTGGCCTTCTGAAACTGATTCTGAAGTGAAGGTGCTATATAAACTCATGGCAAACGCTAATCGCAGATACGAAAACTACCTAGGGCGAGCAATAGGTATAATGGCTTAACTATATTAGTTGATATGCATACAATCGTTAATGCTGTCTAAGTAGCGATGTTTTTGCTGCACTATTAGGGACATGCAGATAAATAGTCCCTCTATAGAACATCTAACGATACTTGGTTCCCTTGAGCAAATTAATCAAAGTCCAGGGTTGATTAACGGCTGCTCTATAGTTCGAGAGAAGGCCATGAACAGCTTTCTCTCAATTTTGCAAGAAAGAGATTATTGTTCTACAGAAATATTGATGCAGTATCGGGGATTTGTTCAAACCCTGTTGAACTGTAATACATAATTCTAGTAGTTCACACGTCCATTGTTGTAAATCCTGAATCACACAGTATTTGGATTAATTCCTTGAGATCGCAACATTTCAGCCAATCGCTCAGCCCGTTGGTGCTCTTGTTCAGCTCGTTGCCGTTCCTGGTCAGCTTCCTGGGTAACTGCCGCTACTTTTTCTACGGACCAGGGAAGTAACTGTCCATTGGCATCCCACCACCGTAGCCAATAGCCATCTCTTTCTTCTTTTTTGCCGCGCCAGGTTCCTAAAAAGAACCCCATGGCTTCTAACCAATTTTGACCTTCTGGGTTAGGTTGTTCTAGTTCATAGCGTCCATTGGTCAGATGATAAACTTCTAGAAGTCCACCTTCTGGTTTAAAAATCACATAGGTAGGTACCTTTAAAATCTGTTCATAAAAGAACCACTTGCCGGGTGGAAATGTTTGCTTAGATGAATATTCTTTGCCATCTTCATCTGAGAGAAATTCCATCACCACGGCTGGTGCCTCACCGTCTAAATTAGGTGTATAGGCTTTGCGTGTCTGTCCGGGTTGATTCACTCGGGCAACATAGAGCCAGTCGGGGGCTTTAATTACCAGGTTTTCGTTCATCGTGGCACACAGGCCAAAATTAGATGCTATCAGCATCTCTGGTTGAATCCAGCTACTGAGTTCTAGGGGTTCGCGTAATGCCCCTGCAAGCAGTGGTTGACTAGTACTTTCTAAAGGTTTTTCGTCCAGATTGAAGTCCTCTGGTAAGGGGTTCCAGGTAATATGCAGCTCTGCTAGTTTAATTGAGGCAGCAACCATCACATTTTCCTTAGGAACTATCGCTTCTTATATTAGGATGGCTTACCGAAATAAGGGCTTGTAAAAATTAAGCTCATGGTTTTGACTATGGCTCTTTTGTCTAAAAGCAAATGGGATACCCTCTCCTTTTAGAATTTTGGCACACTGCGTAAAATTCTAAACCACCTCACCCAATACCTAATACGCTATGGTATTTCTGGGGTTAAGCGCTGAGAGGAGTATGTTGCTGGCTTGCATGGCTATCGCCATATCCTGTATGTGGTCGAACTTCTGGTGACTGTAAACCTAAAACGATGTCTTTGGCAGGAATACCTATTTCTACTAATTCTTCTGCTATGAGGCGATCTGTGTTGTTGGCTTGAATCCAGACTTGGCCATCAATAATGTCAATGTGCATGACTATATGATGTATGCGCTGTCCTTTTGACCAGCCTAGAGACAAAAGTATGTAGCGGTTGTGTGTGTTATCGAAGAGAACCTCGTTATGAATGTCGATTTCATTGGCTATGGGAATGTTTGCATAGTCATTGAGCAAATCCATAACTATTTGCTTATAACGCTCTAGGGAATCCATTGCACAATCTCCTGATTTTGTGGGTCAAAAATAATTAGCTTGAACCGGTCGTTGTCTAAGAGAATTTTGGCAAATTGGTCTTCTTCGAAAAGTTCTTTATAGGCGACTAATGGCATTGCCAAATATAGGGTTCTGTCTGGTTCAACTTGTTTCAGAATGTCATCATATAAGATGAATTGCCCTAACGCTTGCTGTAAATCGGCTACTCTTGATTCTCTAATAAAGCTTTTGATTTCGACAGCGATTTTACGACTCGCTTGTTGGGCTGCTAAAAGTTCTTCTGCACCTAAATCTACTGACAGAGTACGTTTTGCCCATTTAAGCTGATAAGGGTCGTGGGTGATTGTCCAGCCTGCATTGATGAGGAGCTTTTTAACGACTTGATGATATAAATCTTTAGCAGGCATTGTTGGCAGTCTTCAGCTTATTTAGACTTATTTACTCTTAATTATAGTCGACATGGATGCTGGTACGAATTAGAAAAGCCCACAGAGGAAGGCCGTGCTGCAATTACGTTATCGCCAAAAGTTGGTCGCTGCAAAGGAGGCAATGCTGATGGAATCAACAATGTGTTCTAAGCATTAGGCTGTGATTTTTTAGATGGTCTAGAGGGAGGGTCAGGATCGAGGCTGGAACCAGTGCGGCCAGTGACTAGCCATAGCCAACTGCGGGCGATGTCTCTCACAATTTTATGATGAGACTCGGACGGTGTGTTGGAGGGAACAGAAATTGGGGTGTAGGCGATGCCGCGACTGCCAAGGACCCAGAAGGCGATGGCTTTGGAGCGGGGCATATGGAAGTCTGAGGTGACTAAATAGATGTGGCGGATGTTGTGGGCTTGTAGTTGGGCTACCAGGGTGGTGAAGTTGGTGACGGTATCGGTGGCGCTATAGTCCAGGTTGATTCGCGTTAGGGCGACGTTTTGAGCTGAGAAAATTTTATGGGCTTGGGTGGGGTCTAAGCCGCTGGATACCCACACGGCTAGTTTTGGGTTTCGGGTGGCTAGTTGGGCGGCGGCGGGCTCTCGGGTATTGCCGCCGCCGAGGACTAAAATGGCTTCGGGGTCAGGGGATTGATGAGCTGAAACTATTAGCCTGGCTTTGATGGCTAGGATGATTAGAAGGCTGGTGATTGTGAGTGCGATCGCGCCATAAAATATCCACTGTTGCCGAAACTTAACCATGACTCCGAATACCGCAACAGTCGATGTACACAAATGTACTTTAACCCAGACAGTGTGTTAGTGGCTCCTGATCAACTGCTGAAAGCTAAAATGCAGTGTATGGGCTGCTTTGTCTAAGTAACCGTGTAATCTAATATGCTGGCGACTATGGAGAGTGCGTATTTCGGCATCGAAAATTCAATTCCAGTCTCTATCCTTATACTATCTAAACTGTAACTAGGCTGGAATTATGGTTGCTCCAGATTATCAGCACACGGGCTTGACTCCAGGTTTTAAGTTAGATAACCTTCCTACCATTGAGGAAGTTGATTTCCTTAATCCAAAAATCAAGCAACTCTTGGGCGAGTTCAAGCAATTGCTCAAAAAATTTTACGGACAGCGCTTAGCAAATTTAGTGCTTTTTGGTTCTTTTGCCCGTCATGAGGAAACGAAAGATTCTGATGTAGATGTCTTGATCGTTCTTAATGGTATTGATGTTTCTACGGGTGATGAGATTTGGCGGCTGGGTGATGCTGAAATCGAGCTGTTATTAAAATATGGTGAGTTGATTTCGGTGCTTCCTATATCAATCTATGATTTCTTGTATCGTGATTCTCCATTATTGAGAAATATTCGCCAGGATGGCATTGTTATATGAGTGATGCTTCTCAGTTTCTAGATCTGGCTGAGGAAGAGTTAGTGGCTTCACAGCTTCTGTTACAGAATACATACTACCGTGCTTGTATATCCCGTGCATACTATGCAATGTACTATGCTACACAGGCTTTACTGACTACCAGGGATATAGAAAGTCGCACTCATAAAGGCGTTCTTCAACAGTTTAGTCAAAGTTTTGTCCAGTCAGGTGATTTACCTGTCAGTATGGCTCAAAATCTGAAAAGGACCTATGGTTTACGTCAGCTGGGCGATTATGAAGCTGACGTGGTTTTGACTGAGGAATTGGCAACGCAAGCGTTAGAGGCTGCTGTTGAGTTTGTTGAACAGGTGAGAAGGTATTTGGGGAATAGTGATTAGGTGTTTCTCCAAAAGAATTTTGGGGCTACTGTCGTCGAGTAACAGGCTGGCTGAATTGACAGGCTGCAATTACCAAGCCTGGGGTTGATCCATAGGATGATTCAGAAGGCTGGTGGGTGTAAGTGCGATCGCGCTGCGAACTAGCCACTGTTGCCAAAGCTTAACCATGATTCTGAATACTGCAACAGTAGATTGACACTACTGTACTTTAATCCAGACGGTTAGTTAGTTGCCACCGTGGAGTTGGAATTGATTGGCTAAACGAACGTCTTCGGGCAAGCAATTGTTGGTTCTTTGCTTATGCTTCTTTTTCAATCAACCGTAGTGATACGACACAAATCTATTATCTCAAGTTTCAACCTAAACGTTCTCGCACAAAATCTAAACGGCTACTAGCAATAGCAAGAATATTGTTGCCTTCTTTCTGGTTTGGAGTAATCATTTGTAACTGGTTATTATCTGCATCGTAGCTGTAGAGTTCATAACCAAAGTTACGCAAAAAATTAACAACCTCATCCTCAGTGTGTTCAAAGTGATTAATCGTGTTATTAAGCTCTAGAATCCAGACATAAGGTAACTGTTGCTTCAGTAAAGATGTAGCTCCCTTAAATGCTAAAAGCTCTGCACCTTCAATATCAATCTTAGCTAGGGTTAGCTGTTTCAGTGGCTTATCCTCAAGGAGATTATCTAACGTATTAGTAGCAACAATAATCGAATTTTCATTATCAAAGTCTGAACTAACAAAAGGCATAGAATCGCCTTCGGCTAAATTCAGTGCGATACTACCTTCAGTATCTGAAACAGCTATTGAATAACTTTTTACCTGATCAAAACTATTTAACTTGATATTTTCTTCCAGCCTACCGTAATTCTTAGGAAGTGCCTCGAAACTATAAATCTTACCAACACTGATTTTAGATGCAGCCAGAAGAGAATAAACGCCCACATTAGCACCAATATCCAGAAATGAATCTTCTGGCTGCAAGTAACGGAGCAAAAAAAACATTTCATTATAGTCATAAAGACCACAATAGAGTACAGATGCAGCTGAATACCCGTTAGGATAACAACGAATTTTGAGGTTTGGAATAATCTCAATATCGAGAGGCTTTTTCAATATTCGTTTGCGTAGCTGCCAACCCAAAAAACTTAAAACTCTCTGGATTCTTTGATCTTTACAATTTGGATGTGTCCAAATATATTTAAGAGTACTAATAGCTAAAAAATTAGACATAGTAGAAGAATACAAAAATTCCTAGGAAACTTACAAACTACATTGATGTCAATTGTCTCTAATAGATCAGGCTTCGTTTAAATTAAATCGTATAGGATCTAACTTCTAGTCGTACACACTACCTGAAAAGTCCCAGAATCATTGAATCTTAAAGATTCAGCAGGATACGCCAAGGTATTGAACCCACATTTCTCTATATCGAACCTTGATGCTTGAGGAAGACTACTATCGAAGATTTTGTAGTCAGCAGCCCGAAATATTTCTGTAATTTCTGCTCGATAGGGCACACCAACTTCACAATAGATTACGGGGCGAACATCCGATAAGATTTCTTGAGCCCCCTGGAGAACATTAACTTCAGCTCCTTCAACATCGATTTTGATGAAATTGGGTTTTGCGGAAATTTTCAGCAGATCATCTAAGCTGAACATAGGAACAAGATTTTTTTCACGGTAACCTCCCATTTGACAACGGCCTCCAGTTTTAGCCAAAGCATTTGAGGCTCTTCCTCGATCAGCCACTAGAAAATTTGCAATACCACAACTGTCAGCAATGGCTGCTGGCAGCACATCTACAGATAGGTTCTGATTAGCCTGGAGTCTAGCTGATTTCTGCAGTAGGTTAGCTAGCCAGATATCAGGTTCAACAGCTAATACATGACCATTTCTACCAGCAATACTAGCTGCAGCAAAAGCAAACACACCCACATTAGAACCGATATCCCACACAACGTCACCTTTACTAATATACTCTGAGACTATATTAAGGAGTTCTTTATCAAATCCCTCTACACCTGGCTTAAGATACTTCAACTGAGCATCAGGACTTACAAATAAGGGTGTTCTTGAAAACTCAGAAGGCAAGTTTCGAATAAAGTACTTTTCACGACTTAAACGTTCAACTAATTTACGGATCATAATAGTTTCCTTCTTACAAGGTATTACGTTAGAAAAATGAATACAAAATTTGGAGACGTTAAACCCTGAGTTAATTAGTAATCTAAATGATCACCTGTCAACAGATCTAAATTTAGAGGTGAATAGGTATTTCCAGCAATATTTACTTGGTTTTGTTCTATTGTGCTAGCATTACTTGCTGTTCGTTGAAGTTTCCTATGCCTAAAAATCTCATATAGTTTGGCATCAACCAAGAAACGATACCAAAAACCTTGTAAAAAGTGAAAGATCAATCCTTCGGTACCATCGAGAAAGCCAAGACCAAGGGTATAACGCAGAAGCCAGTAGATAAATGCTCTGAGAAACAATGGAAATCGGCTGTAGAGGGTAGTTTTAACCCAACGTCGCTGCCTAGCTTGAGAAAACTGCTTAACAGCTAACGCATCACCTAGCTCTCTAGATTGAGCTGAAAGGATATCTTGTACTTCGCGATCAGCATATCGATTATGTTTATCAACCCAGAAGCTTAAGCCTTTTTGATTTTCATCGATAATATCGTGCTTGAGATTTGCAATTCGACCTTCAGAAAGGACAATATGTTCATCCATTAAACGTTGTTCACAGGTGCCATAACCTGTTCGCCATATACGCATTAGCCAGGTTGGGTAATAACCACCATGACGTATCCAACGTCCCATGAAAAAGACACGACGTTTCACCTGATAACCTGCTACATCTTCTGGAACATTTGCCAGGACTTCTGTGAGCTCTTTCGCTAATTCAGGCGTAAGACGCTCATCTGCGTCAAGACGCATTACCCATGGAGTAGAGATAGGCAAATTTTCTAATGCCCAGTTAACTTGCTTCGCATGACTTTCAAAAGGATGTTGATAAACTTGACAGTTAAAGTGCTTAGCAATGTCTATAGTTTTATCGCTGCTGTTAGAATCAACAATATAAACCGGAGCATCTAAGCTTTGTAAGCTTTTCAAAGAGCATGGAAGATTCTTCTCTTCATTTAAAGTAAGTATGATAAATGAGATAAGTTGACTTGCCATCTCGTTTGTCCTCATTTTTTTGCTAATTGCAATAAACCTATTAACTATGCGTAAGGGCGTTATTCTTAAAAGCAGAAGAATTTATTTGTGGTTGTATTGTTCTATAAAGAGCCATCATTTTCTCCGCAACTTTATCCCATGTATAGTTTTCTAGGATAAAATGCCGAGCATGTTTACCCACCTCACTAGCTGAAGCTGGATTTTCAAGACATTTTGTGAGTGCTTCAGCAATCGCATTAGACTCTATATCAACTACATAAGCGGCATTAGCAACATGCGCTTCAGGAAAATTACATCCCTTCGTGATAATGCACGGCAGACCAGATGCCATACCTTCGAGGATAGACATGCTAAATCCTTCAGAATATGAAGGAGCAACATAAATATCGGCAACAGCTAATGCTGATTCTTTAAGAGAGCCTGTTAACATTCCAGTAAAAGTCACAGCCTGCTCACAACGTTGTTCTTTGAAGAATTTCTGAGCTTCAGCAAGAAATCCGATATTATCAGGACCAGCAATAATAAGATGGGAATCTAAAAAATGTGGATGTATACGTCCAAATGCTTTTGCCAATAAATCTAATCCCTTTTTTGGATCAATTCGACCAAGAAAAAGGATATTTTTTTTATCGCGAAGCTCAGGATACTTTTTATAGAACAGTTCTGGCCCTTTTGAAGATTCAAAATCATGTTTGTGAATTCCATTAGGGATAACGGATATAGGGGAATCGACGTTCAATCTTTTTATGTGTTCAGCTTCTGGTGTAGCAAGCGCTTGAATTGCACTAGCCCTATTGAGTGCAGGCTTTTCTAAAAGATTATAAAAAAGTTTTTTCTTCCAAGCCTTATAGGACAATGCCCATGGTTCTAACATACCGTGCGGAGTTATGACATAAGGAATTCGATATTTTTTGCAAGCCAGATAAACCGGTATATTAGGCAATGAGAAAATGGCATTAGTATGAACTACATCATACTGAGAGATATTGGAATCTAGCCAACTTGCAAAGCTATTACTCCACTTGTAATCACCACAGCTAATATATGGAAAGTATTGAATTCGATACCCTGACTTAGATATCCACTGTTGTAGAGGTTCACTCAGATTTCTATTACCGTTAGCATTAGTTGTGACAATATCTACTAATACATCATATTTTTGATTTAGTGCTTGCGCCAAATCAATAACAGTCTTGGATGGCCCACCATAAACACTACCGATAGAAGGTATGGAGAATAAAACTTTCATCACCTTAATTAGTGCTCAATGCATAGTTAACAGCTTGTTTGAGACCTTGTGCAAAATAACCAGGAGAATATTTTGAAATATGAGCTAGAGATGCTTCTCTCATACTTTTCAGATCAATGCTAGTTGAACTAATTTTAAGCATTAAATCTGTAAGTTCCTTTGAGTTTTCAGGATCGAATCCAAACCCATTGACTCCTTCAATTACCAAATCCTCAAAACAGCCACAGCGATTTGAAACTAATACTGGTAAGCCTGCAGCCATAGCTTCATTGACAACTAGCCCCCATTGCTCCTGCAAGCTACCATGAATAAAACAACTAGCATGAGCGAAGTATGGTAGTAATTGAGACTGTTGTAGAAATCCAGGGAGGTGAACATGGTCACCTATATTAAGTCGCTTAATTGTAAGCTCGATCTCAGATAGTAGTTGTCCACTACCACATAAAACTAAATCCCATGCATAATTAGTTGCAGTTAACCGATATCTTGCATAAGACTCTAAAATAAAAAATAAGTTTTTCTTTGGGATAAATCGGTTTATCGCTAAGAAATATGGTTTTTCTATAGGTTTCTCAAAGTTTTCTTTGCCATTTTGAAATACCTCATTGCCAACAACGTTATACCCGAATGAAATAGCCTCCGGCTTCATCCCAAGCTTGATGAGATATCTTTTATGTGGAGAGCCACCAACTAAAGCGGCATCATAGTTACTAACAATTAGAGATTTAAGCTTTTCAGAAAAACAATTCCGAATAAAATCATCTTCCTTGGATTCAGAAAGTAATATAGTTGAAACTTTATGAAGCTTACACCATAAGAATACTGCAAATATAGATGGTCTAGAATATCCTGCAATTGCAACAATATCTGGCTGTATTTTATGAAGATTCAAGAATAGTTTTCTAAGTAAATCATGGAAAGAAACTTGTTCCAATGATCGTTCACCTAACACAGACAGTATAGGCGTACTGTTATTGTTAATCTGTGTTTTCCACTCATAAGAAATTCCTGAACGCGTTAATTCAAGGGGGATTACCTCCCATCTTATTTTTTTGCATAGCTTGAAAAAGCCTTCAAGACGAGATAAATGATATGGACCATAGTTAGCAAACAATATGGCGATTCTCTTATTTTCAAAGTAACTCATACTCTTAATTAATACAATAACTAATTACTAGATTGAGCTCTAGGTAGAAAACCATACTTCTCTTGATAGTAATTGAACTCTCTACAAATAGCTTCAGGTAGAACTATTTGCGTACTACTGTAAGACTTTGCAGAATGGATTCCAGAAATCACTTTCTCTAACCATATAGGATCGAGCTCTATTTCTAGGAAGCAGGCTATTTCTGTAAGCTTTTCAAGCGGATACTCTACAAGCTGTTGGTAAGTAATTGCCAGAAAACGATCACCAAGCTTAGCTTGCCATAGCTCTGCTTCTTTTAAGCTTAAACTCCATTCATATGCAGCTTTGGATATGTGAGTATCTAGTAAGTCGATTTCTTTCAATTCATGATATTTCATAGAGACACTATCTTTGCGTAGAGTTTTCCACTTGATATTGTTATTTCCCCACCACTGATTTAGATTTGGTTTTCCGAAAATCTTATACGAGTTAGTAGTTGCCAGTCTTTCAATAGATTTTGCTACATCAAATCCATCACGAACGATATGAATAAACTTTGCACCAGGATATATCTTCTCAATCCACCCAATTCGAAATATGTTGAGAGGAGTCTTTTCAATTAGCAAGTTTGCTTTCTTATTTTGAATAAACTTAGTTAAACAACGTTCGAATCTATGCTTATGTTCTGCTAGAAAAAAAGAATCGTCTAGATAGAGTGAAGGTTCAATATCAGCAAAAAGATTTAGTATATCTAATCTAGGATCAATAGCTGCCCATAAATAATATGGTTCAAATAAATATGAAACTTCATTGTGAGAAGATAATATATCGCCAAGCAACGTAGTGCCTGAACGACCACAACCGACAATAAAAGCACCTGGCAAAGCTACAGGGGAAATACTATTATCAGCTGCATGTTTACAAGCAGACTTATATAAATAATTATATTTGACAGATCTAAGCCATGGCTTCAAGAATGGGAAAAACATTGAAATATGTGTAATGAGAATAGTAGAAAAATTAAGATAAGAAGCTTATATAAGGCCAATCATCAATTAGCATAGGAACTTAACATTTTAATTTTTAACTTTTGAATAAAGAATGGCAGGCCCTAAAAAGGCTATCAATCTAGGCCATAGCATAAAAAAACGATCAGTATTATGGGTGATCGCTTCTAATGATCCGGGAAAAACTAACATCAAAAGGACTTGTGCCAAAAAATGGCCTTGATTACCTGCACGAAAAAAACTGCGCATTATATATGAAATAATTAGAAATTTAATGGCTCCAAAATACCAAAAAGATTGAAATGAGTCGGATATTCCTGTAGCAGTTGAACCTGTATGAGCTTCATGGTAGAAAAGCTCAGATGCTGAATCATTAATTTGAATTTTGATACTTTCTTTAGTGTCAAAACCAATAAGCTGTCCTGGTATATAAAGATGAACAAATCTATTCCAATGACTGACACCTAGATCAAAATTTCCCCTGCTGTCAAAAGCTGCAATATTGTAAGTAGCATTGGCCATCTCATGTCCACCCTCTGTCAATAAATTTTGTAGGTTTCCAACAAAATCTATCTGATTAATTGCATTAACTTTTCCAGGAGTATCAGACATAACAGCAGCACGATAGTCTCCGATACTATTAATCCAAAGTGCTCCTGCAATTAGAGCTGCTATAACCATTAATCTTGGAGGCAGCTTGCGATAGCGAAACCAAAGCGCTAAGCCAATCATAAGGACTAATTCAACTAGAAACCTTCGACGTCCCCAAAAAACAATACGGTGGAGATAAAAGGCTACATCAAAAATAATAATTGCTGTTGACCAACGAGAAGGCTGACGAATATGTATTGCTAATGAAAGTGCCAAACCAATACTCAATAAACTTGATAGAAAAACAAAAATAGTAATAATTCCTGTCCAAAGACCTACCGTTTCATCTGCGAGAGCACTGACTCGATAAAAGAAATAAGAGCCTCCTAGAGAGAGAAGGGTAGCAGCAATGAGTAATCTTTGACGGTTAAACGACCAATGAAATTTGCTGAAAGGTTTTTTGTTTAAATAATGGCCAACATAACAGGCCCCTACACAAAGTAGTGTCATAAAGATAGTTTTATCCAAAGCTTCATGTGGAAAACTATCAGGATTAGTACTGAGTCCCAAGAGTTGGGGAAGTACCCATCCCGCAAAGACCGCACCTGATAAGAACGGATAGTGTAACATCCGCTGTTTCTTTTGTAGGCCCCAAGTTAAAAGCCCTCCGCAAACTAAAGTTAAAAGGACTAGTAATACATATGTCATAACTTGTTTCAAGTTAACTGTAGATTTAGTATTGCTTGCCGAAAATCCGATATGGCTTTAGTTTCAGTTTGTTTAAGCATATCTTTTAACTTTTCTGAAAAGTTTTGCCCGTATCCATATTGGAAAAGTTCAAGGATAGAAGCTGAAATTGCATCTGCATTCTTAATTGGTACAATCCATCCACCTAAGCCATTACGAACAATAGAACCTGTATTGTTTGTTGTTATTACAGGCAAGCCATAATTTAATGCTTCGTATATAACCATTGCGGATCCCTCGCATAATGAAGGCAACACGAAAACATCAGCCCAATTGTAAAGACTAGCCATCTCAGAACGAGGGACTCGCCCTAAAAATTGGCAAACGTTACTATACTCTTCTAAGGGTTTAGAACTCAATTCTATAGAGCCTGCTGCTTTACAAACAAAGGGAATTACCCCTTCGAGTTGACGTAATGCTTGAAGTAGATAAGGTATTCCTTTCCGTAAACCTACTGAACCGGCAAACAAGATATGCAGACCGTCAGAACGTTCTTTCCAAGGGAACAAAGCTCTTTTCGAGTTCGGTGTGTTGAAAGTTAATGAAGTTGAATCTTTGACCCGCCCCAATGGAATCACAGTAATTTTTTCTGGAGAGACATTACGCTCAATTAGTGAGTTTTTCACAAACTCAGAACCACAAATAATCTGATCAGCAAGGTCTTGTTCCTTCTGCTCTCGCTCAACTAGCTCTTGATCTGCATTTGTTATCGTAAACGGACTTTCTGACCAACCTGACCAGCATGCTTCTTCAATCATTAAAGTACGGTGATAGTAAGATCGCTCAGCTAGGGTTTGATCTAAGATACACAAAATTCCTTGGCTCTTGGCATATTCGAATAGTTCTAGACAAGCACTGTTAAAACCATAAATTATATCGGTATTATCTAAACCATGCTGAATAATCCGCTGACAAAAAGACTTTCCAGTTTCAACGAAAATCGTAGTAGGATTCTGTTTATCTGATCGCCTTAATGCTTTAGCGTATTGGTAGCCAAGCATAGGAAAATGAACAATTTTTGCATTTTTTAACCTTAGCGTGTAGCGATCGATCATACGCTTCATGGCAGCAGGAAGATGTGGATTGAATCTGGGATGACGTAACACTCTCATTGGAAGATTATCCCCTGCATACAGGTCTGTGTACAAGGTATTGAGAATCCCCCACTGGTGAAGCAAAACAGGTTGTTGGTAATGTCTTCTTGCACCTAGCTGTGCCACTACCACCTTTGGAGATCCTGTTTTCTCTACTAGGTATCTAGTCATTTTTGGTTTAAAGCTTTGATAAGTAAGCAGAATAATTAAATAAATTTTGACGTTTCCTAAACTGCCAAAGCTAAATGGTGCTGACAGATATCCCGTAATGGCATTAGGATCCAGGCTTAACCCGTAAGTATCCTAATATTTACCTCAAGCCAACCCAAAACATTGGTCTCGCATAATATATGACAATAGTAAGTGCTGCTAAACCTCTCAGGGCATCAATGGCATTGCTAAGTTGCGCAATTCTGGGAGTAGAATTTTTCTGAAGTAGTTTATCCATTGTTTCTGAAGTGCATTGTAGGAATAATGATTAATATAAAACTGCTGTAAACGATTCTGATTAGTCGTTCCTGTTTCAAGAGAATCAATAATCCTTTCGAGCCCCAAGAAAAACTTATTGTTATCTGGAGCAACAATAAAAACATCTGGATTATTAGTTCCATAATCAGGAATACCACCAACACCATAAGCTAGAAATGGAACACCACATGCCATGGACTCAAGCAGCACTAACGGAGCACCTTCTGCACCAATAGTAGGTAGTAAAGTTAGGTCATAACTACTTAATAAATCAACGTAAGCCTGTCCTTCTGGGTAACGTCCATAGCATTTAACTCTATCCTCAATACCATTTTCAGCAATATGATTTCTAATCAGCTCTTCTTCTGGACCAGAACCATGGATATGGAGTTCAGATAAGTACTCTTTTAGAGTATGCCACTGCCGTACAAGCCAAAACGCTTGCTTATGTGGTGCTAATCGACTAAATAATGCAGCTTTTATTTTCCCCTTTGCTACTCTTTTGGATTCTGCCTTAGGTAAGTCTGCTGTAATTTCTAAAGGCTCTGGTAGTGCCGGTAAGGCAGACACTTGCTTTTTCCAACCAAACTCTTTAGAAAAAGTACGGGATACTATTTCTGACTGACCTATTACTTCATCAAACCAAAGTTTGACGCACCAACGTGAGTCTTTCCATCCATTGGGAACACCTGACATAACCTCATGAAAAATCCGAATTGGCTTAGCACGGGCTAATAGTGGAGGAAGGAAAAGATTCCACCCAGTACCTATTGCCAAATAGATGTCAGGATTAAACTCATCAATTACCCTGACAAGTTCTTGAAGACGACGAAACCTTTGAAAATGTTGATTTGTATGATTGCTCTCATGAATAGTACAACAATGTAGTTGTACATTTTTATTCCAAAATGTTTTTAAGGATACTTCATCAACTGGTAGTCCATGAGGACTACCTAATGACACTGCAAGAACTTGAAACTTCTCTTCACTCAAAGCTTTTGCCAGCCATCTTATATGGCTTTGAATGCCTCCATTACCAGCTAAAGTACCTGCAATCAGAATCCTCATTTTAACTATCCTTACCAGAAAAAATATTAATCTAAAATCTCATATCCCATACATACCAGCTCTTTACCAGCATTTTTTTGAAAGTACTGAATCTCATCAGAAGTAAGATCTTTTTTCCACTTACCAATACTTGTAGGTTTTATTGGCTGACTAAGACGCTCATGGCCTTTATCACCTCTGAATATTGTTGATTTAGAATATGTCGCTGGGTCTAATTGTTCTGGATAAAAATCTTCACCAAGGAAACTCATAACCCTCTCCAAAGTTTCAGTTGGATTATGAGTAAGATCTTCATATCTAACATCAATTATTTGAGAATGTTTCCCCATGGTCTGTCTTGCACGAATAGAATCTCGCCATAATCGAGTAGCTTTCTTTAAAGGTTTATGATAATAGTCTGCCAACCTCTTGTTAGATCGATAGCAATCTCGCCCATCACGAATCATATTTACGAACCTTGCATTGGGAAAATGTTTAACAAGGTACTTCAAATACAAAACATGGAAGGGAGTTTTTTCCAGAAAACGAACTTTATCCTCATCTCTTAATATTTTTGAGGCTAGTTTATCGTAAAACTCTACTATATCTTTTGAATCTTCCAAAGTAATCTCTATATCTCTCATCTCTATATTTTTATTTTTTTCTAACCTCGAATAAGATGAAAGATTGAAGTTGTCACGTGGTACAAAGAAAAAAGTTTCACAATCAATAGAAGCAAAGGATGGATGAGCGCCAATAATTGTAAACATCAATGTTGTTCCGCTTCTTGGTGCACCTACAACAAAAACATGTGAGCTATTAGAGATACTTGCACCATATCTCCATTTTATATTCTTAGCTATTTTAACTGGGTTAACTAAGCTAGAGAAACGTCTAGGAAAATCTAATAATTCCATTGGATATCACTTTCGAATAAACAATATTGATGTATTTTAGCCTCAATTAAAATCCAGGTATAAATTTGATTGAGGCCAGAATAGATTTTCTCTGAATCTTACTTAATATAATTTTCCATACAAATAAGGCAAGAGAAAAGCTACATACAAAAAATGTGGCAGAAACTATCAAGTACTCGGAAGAACCTTGACTCACCAAAAATCTTTTTACTATTAATGAAATAGAAAAAGATGTCATGAAAAGAAACAGCCATCCTAAAATGACCTTTCTAGCATAATACTTAAAATCTATTCTCAATCTTTTAATAGGATCATAGACACCGTACCAACTATTGGTTAGCAATTGAGCTATCAAGGTACCAAGAGCTACACCCAATAATCCAAACTTATCAATCAATAGCCAAGTAAAAATAATATTTAGAACTCCAGCTATAATATTAACTGTCGCGTAATTCTCATTTTCAGTTGCTCTCGATGCAATGACTAATATTCCTCGTTGGGTTTGTAGTGTTAGGAGTATGCAAAAAACTGTAAACACGCCATAGCCAATGAATGTATCTTTACCTAGCCAAAGTGTTATAAATTCTTGACCAGATACACTCAAAAAAGCTATGCCTGTGGCCATAATTGATAGACCAACTCTCACATTTCTTATGGTGATCTTCTGAACAACCTTGAGATCACCAGCTTGCCATGCCTGGCTTATAAATGTCGAAGATACTGTACCTAGAGTAACGGCTAATTGCCAAAGGTTGGAAACAAGCTGATAGCTAGCATGATATTGGGGAATATTATCTGTTCCCTTGAGAATGGCAATAAAATAAGTATCGGTCCGAAGAATTAAAAATGCTCCTAATGTTGTTAGCCAAGCATGAAACGCAGGTTTTAGCATCTGTTGTGCATATTTAGTATTCCACTTACCATTTAATTTAAGTAAGCTAGGCTTCCGCCTTCGAATATATAAAAGGAATAAAGTTCTTTGAAAAATAAATGAAAACATTGAGATTATAGATAGCTCAAGCAGTCCTCCACCTAAGACAACTGCAACTATATTTGCAACTAATGTTAGTAAGAAAATTACTGTATTTATCAGTTGCTCCCAGCCTACATATCCTATTCCTATAAGCCAGCAATTAAGATACGAGATAAAAATCCCTAAAGAATAACCTGCACACATACAGGTCCATGCGATCATAATCTCGACAATAGAAACTTTTTCTAAATTTATTTGAGACAACAAGCCATACCCAGATATCCAAGCAATAAAGAATACTGCAATAGCCAGCCACCTTAATATGGTTCGACCTGTAACAACTAGATCAGCGATATGTTGCTTACTTTCATTAGTAAGTGAGACACTTGGGTCAGCGCCACTTTTTCCCTTTGCTAGTGCAATATGACGGGTCAGTGTCGGTACGATTCCAAAACCTAGCAAACCTAGAAATGCATTACTGCCATTAAGCATTATCCAAATGCCTAATTCTTCTCTCTCCATCAAGCGAAATAAGATTGGCAGTAATACCAAGTTCGCTAAAATTGTTGTAAACCTACCTAGCCAGGAAATAAATACGGCGAATGCAATCCTTGAGGAAGCCGACATAGTTTTTCTTTTTTCCTTCTTTTGTAGACTATGAATTCCTCTTTAGTCTCTGTTTAAAACTTAGGCCTAGTTAAAAAATCTTCCTATATATTTTTCAAGCTCTACTATTTAATATCCTAGAATATAGATATCCAATTACCTGAGGTGTAAAATCTCTTTCCAACTTCTGGCGACATTGAAAACCTATCTTTTGAGTCATTCTTCGATCAACTGATAGTAACTTAAGAAAATTAGCTAATGATTGATGTTCCCCATTTCTAAAAGTAGAGCCATAGTCGCCCTCCTTCACTAACTTCTCCAAATAAGCTCCTTCTGGACAAATCACCGCAATCGGCCTCCCCACTGCCAATGCTGGGTATAACTTACTCGGAGCCACCAAACTCTCCATCCCCTCACTGACACTCACCAATGACACATCACAGGCCGTCATCGAATACGGAAGATCCTTCTTATCCTGATACGGCAAAAACAAAAAGTTCTCCTCCAAACCCTCCGCCTTTACATCCTCAATCAACTTCTCACGTTTCGCCCCGCTCCCAATACATACAAACTTAATCGGCTCATTCCGTAACAGTTTTGCCGCCTCAAAAATCGTCGCAATATCATGGCAGCGACCCATATTCCCCGAATACAGCACCGTAAACGTATCCACTAAACCATGCTTACGGGCAAACCAATTATCCTTCTTTTCCATCGGCTTAATCAAGTCTGGGTCCGCCCAACTATGGATCACCTCCACCCGGTCCGCAATATCCGGACAATGACCCACCACCCGATCCTTCATCGAAGGACTCAACACAATTAATGCCTTTGCCCGTCGCCATACTCGCTGATTTACCCAACGCCAAAGCTTAGCCACCGGATGATTGTAATCTACTACACCCAGCTCCACCGCAATGTCCGGATACAGATCATACAAAATCACCACATAGGGCGTATTAAACAACAGACTAATCAAATAACCAACCACCGGCAAAAACGGCGGAGCCGTCGTCAGCAAAAGCACCCTATCCTTTTGCCAACCATGGCGCAACAAATGCAAAAAAGCACGAATTACAAACAACAAACCATTCAGCGCCTTACCCCGCAACCGATTAGACCACAGCTGCGTCATGCGCGAACGATGGATATCTAAATTGTGAGTTTTCTCCCTGCGGGGAGCCTCAGCCTCACCATAGGCATAGCCCGGCTGGCCCGTAAACACCTCCACCGGCATGCCTTGCTTTGCTAACTGTCTGACTAGCTCATCCAGCAGCTGCCCCGTGGCAGCATAGTCAGGGGCAAAAAATTGAGTAACAAGTTTAACAGTTTGCTGCGTCGACTGAACGCCAGATTGGTCGTCAAAGGAAACTGCTTGAGTAGGTGGGTATAGTTTTCCAGGAACCATAAAGCGTGAGCACTAGTAAACGATAGAGCAGTGAAACAAAACTGTTGCCAAAAATTAGTAAGTAGGTAATCTCAGATCTTGCACTAAGGTCGGTTGTGAAGCTCAAATCCACGTTGGGTTCAAAACCCAACGCTAATTGAGGGCTGTCCACTCAAGGGACAAGATTGGCTGGGCAGCTCTAAATATCGAGCTTTTAAGGATTCTTTAACCGCTTGAGCGGTTTTGAGCCAGTTAGCCTTGCGACTTTGAGTCCAAGGTGGGTTAATGCTTCCTTGCCAGGTGCAAGATCTCAGTAATCGTAAAGATCTATAGCGTCTGAAGACCATCTTTTTCCAATACTAGGAGAGACTGAATCCAAGCCCCCAAGGTTGGGGGTTTGGGGGCCTGAACAATCTGAAACCACTTGGGCAGCTGCTTGAACATAAAAGAACCTTTTAATAGGCGAATTCACCCTACCCAGGCTTCGACATGAGGCTTCGACGTGACCTCAGCCAAGAAGCCCTGTGAATAACAGTTGCATTTCTAGGAAACCTGCGCCACTCGCCAGGCTCGCCAGGAAGCAATGCCAAGGATGGGTGTAGAAATCACCATTGCCAAAATGCCATTGGGAATCGGAGCCAGAGTAAAGGCCCAGCTACCAATCCAAAGGCTGAGGGCATAGATAAATAACACAGCACCACGATGGGAAAAACCAATCTTCAATAACCGATGGTGTAAATGGCTTTTATCAGCAATGAAAGGAGACTTACGCCGCAACAACCGTGAAATGATCACCAGTGTCATATCAAAAATTGGCACCGCTAATACAATCAATGGAATTGTAACGGCAGTTGCCCCCTTTACCAGACCGGTCACGCTAATCACCGCCAACATAAACCCAATAAAATAAGATCCCCCATCACCCATAAAAATACAGGCCGGGTTAAAGTTATAGACCAAAAAACCACACAGGCTACCCACCAAACACATGGCCAGCAACGCCACCGACGGTTCGCCAATAAATAAACAAATCCCCACGGTGATCAGGGCAGCAATGGCGCTCACCCCCGAAGCTAAGCCATCTAAACCATCAATCCAGTTAATGGCATTCACCATCCCTGCAATCCATAACAACGTGATTGGCAAGCTTAACAATCCTAGATGTACCAGACCTATGCCTGGCACATTAAAAAAGTCAATGCGAATGCCGTTTTGCCACACTAGGGCTGCGATCGCTAACTGACAGACTAAACGAAACTTAGGCGAAAGTCCTTTTAAGTCATCGCAAAAGCCCAATAGAAAATAACCACTACCCCCCAGCAAAATCATTGCTATTTCTCGTTGGGCCATTGGCAATAAATAGCTAAAGCCACCTAATCGCCAGAGACAGATGGCGGCTGTCAGCGTACCCAGAAAAATACCAATCCCTCCCAAACGTACCATTGGAACTTGATGAACCTTGCGATCGTCGGGCAAATCCACATGGCTGCAACGAATTGCTAATGTCCTAACAATGGGGACACTAACAACAACAACAACAAATGCACTGATAAAAGCAAAAAAATAAAAACCGTAGCCAAAAAACAACGCTGACAAATCAAGCATCACATTAATGCCAACATAGATCTAACAAGTAATAGATGTTGGTATTCGCAAACAGCACGCTCTTCAGGTCTTAAATCAATAACCGTCAAGCAATTTCGATGCAACTTCTCTTAGTCAAGGCGTTTTCTTGAAAAGACTATACCGGTTAAAAGCCCCCAGTCAGACAGAATCGTGATATTCCCCCTAGGCATGCTAGATTTTTCTAAATGCTAGGAGAAATAAACCTCAAAGCTTCCCAATGGTGGAGGGTTCAGGGGCATAAATAATAGGTAGCTTCTTTATCAGAAATATCCTCAGTAAGTTGCAGATAACATTCTTGGTAGAGCCCGCTTTTTGCTGAAATACAGCAGATGCATTGACGTAGGAAGCGGCAAATAAATAAAGTTCCCATACTACAATTTGTCACAGGCACTTTTGTCAAGCATATCCCTGATGTGGACACGTTATCCATAAAAAACAATTATCGATAACATGTGGTTTCTAAAGACTGTTCGTAAGAAAGAGCGCATCGTCAGCTAGAAAACCTATGAAAAAAATACTGCTACCATCCAACAGCCTCGGGAGTAAGAGGCCATTAGACATAGAAAATAAACAGACAGTTCAAAGAAACAATACTTTACACCAACCGACAAGATCGTATTTTTCCATCACCTACCTAAACACACAATTGAAAAAATATAGCATTGTCTCAAGGTAAGCGATTACTGATTTAGAGGATGAACCGGTCTAGAGGCATTGATACTTGACGATATCTCACAACTAAAGTCATTCCAAGGATCAGCAATGGCCAAGTTAAATAGCCTTGATGACGTACTGAGCAGATCTACTTGATATTTCCCAATTAAGTTACTGGTAACATTGTCATATTCCGGATGAAATAACCACCTATTTTTGATGGAAATCCTTTCCTAATAAAGGATACAGCCACTCAGTATAATCACGGACAGGGGTAGTTAATCAAACGCAGCATGGGGGAACCCCCAGTATCCTAATTAGGCGAATGTAAATAGTTCCACAAAAGAGGGTCTGAACAATCTGAACCCACTTGGTCTGCTGCTCACCCACAGAAATATCCTGAGAAGGAAACTGTCCTACAAGATCATCTCATGCTGTTTTTTTGTTATAAAAATAGGGCAAACTCTAAAATGCCAGGTTCCTACTATCAGTGCTTCAGAGCTAAATATTTATATATAATCAGCAAACTCAAGCATTGAGTAAATTTTCACAGAACGATAGACTAAATCAAAGCTATTATGCGGAGATAGCCTCCATAATCTCGAATAATAATACTATCAGGTTATATTTTTGTCAATCGACCATTATCGACTGGCCGATAGTCTCAATTCTCTCTCAGCCATTGAATTTTCCTTTGGCAAACGATTGAATATTAATAAGATTCCAATCGTGAAATTGTGTAGCCCCCTCCCTTACCAAGGTCTACGGTGTATACATAAGTCAGAGAGAATGGCTAAAACCCTTAAAAATCCTAGGTTTCAATATGGCCTGCCAGGGGTTCCCCTGACGAAGGGGAACCGTCAGGGAGGGGTCTGGATAACTAGCGCTAACACCTGTAGACCACTCCGTTGGTTCCCCCTTCGTCAGGCTACAGTGTCCACACAAGTACTGGAAACTAGCGTTCGCGGTTGCCTCACCCCCTCTAACTCCCCCTTAGTAAGGGCAGGGTTGTTTCGTGTTCACCAGAGAAAATCTGTAAGGCTTATTACTTCATTCATACTGAATCGAGAGATGATCGGAGGGAGCCAAAACCGGTTGCTTGGGGTCCCTCCGAGTTCACGTTCGGCTGAGCTCACGTCGAAGCCCAAACCCCCATGGTTAGGGCCGGGAGGCCGCCCTAAGACCCAGCCTACTAGGTTGTCCTCAATGGCATTAAAGTAGGGGTTACGGCGGGGTCAATTAATCAGGTTATCGCATTGTTCTTTGGCCCACCTCCAAGTAGGGCATGTCTTTCCTCAAATGAGCTTTCAATACCTTCAGATTTTCTGTCTAGACAATGAAACAGACCTACTCCTGGGAGGGGACAAGGTATTCCCCTCAGCCTAAAGAGCAGGCTTCGCCAACTTAAGGGAACAGACCTCCAACATGTCTCAAAACAGTACATTCTTTTCATGCAAAAGTCTTAGTCCTACAGTCCAAATTCTTGATGAGGACTCGTAAAAAACTATACTCATCTCTCCGTCTTTCTACTATTTGCTAACTATATAAAATAGATATGTAGCAACGCCATAAAGTTTAGGATTTTCCGGATATTACGGGCCATCGACAGCATTTCTCTAGAGGGTGATAACGGCTTCTCTGACTATTGTCTGCGGTGTTCAGGTCTACCTACATTATTGTTAAACGTTTCAGTATTTGCCATTGCTGATTTAAAGGATAAACCAAACTGTTAAAAGCGGCATATCTCAGCATTTTTCGATAACGCCATCGTTTGGTTCAGCAACGCCCAGTATTATCTTGCATCGTTTTTAGCCTTCTATATGTCCTGCAATGACTAGCTCCAGATATTTGAAAACGGTAATTCGGACAGCCCTAATAACAGGGTTTGCCCTGGGAACTGCTGTCGGTAGCCCAGCCCTGGCCGTACTGCCCGACATAACAGTTTCTGCTGCATCCGTTTCATCCCTCAATGATATTTATTTATTGGGACCGGGGGATTTGATCACCGTTGATGTGTTTAATGTACCTGAGTATAGCGGTGAGCAGCGAGTGTTGGCCAATGGCAACATTAATTTACCCGCCGTTGGCCAGGTATCGCTAAGTGGTTTGACCCTGGCTCAGGCGGAATTAGCTATTAGCGAGAAATATCGATCAGAAGTCCGTTATCCGCAAATCACTGTAAATCTTTTAACACCCCGTCAGCTCCGTATTGCCCTCACAGGAGAAATTCATGTGCCCGGTCAATATACCCTACCCGTGGGTGGCGAAGGGCAGTTTCCTAGCCTGATCGAAGCGATTAAGGTAGCAGGCGGGATTACCCAGGCAGCTGATTTAAAGCGAGTGGAAATTCGACGCCGGGTGGAAAATGGTGGCACGCAACGGGTAGTTAGTGATTTATCTGCACTGCTCACCCAGGGGGATCTGACTCAAGATTTTCCTTTGCGTGATGGTGACTCCATCACCATCATTGAAATGGATGAGATTGACGTGCAAATGTCAAGACAGATTGCCCTGTCTAATATTGGCCCCGACGAGGAAGAAGCCATTAGTGTTGCTGTGGTTGGTGAAGTCTTTCGCCCAGGCACTTACAACTATGCCTCGCGCTCTGGGTCGGGTCAGTCTATCACTAGCAATAATGCCACTGCCACCAGCGTGCAGCAGCCGGGTCGGCTGACGGTAACCCGTGCCTTGCAACTGGCGGGTGGAGTAAAACCCCTGGCAAATCTTCGCCAGGTAGAGGTCAAGCGAACAACCCGTTTGGGTGAAAGTCAAACGATTTCCCTCGATTTGTGGCAACTGGTGGAATCTGGTGAACGAGAACAAGATTTAATTTTGCAAGAAGGTGACACCATTGTGGTGCCAACTAACCTGACGGCCAACTCAGAAGATATTAGTCTACTCACGGCTACAAATCTGTCGCCAGATTCGATTGCGGTCAATGTGGTGGGTGAGGTCGAAAGCCCTGGCCCTGTTGCTGTGGCGGCTAGCACCACCCTCAATCAGGCTGTTCTGGCGGCGGGTGGTTTTAATCGTCGTGCCAAAGAAACGGTGGCACTGATTCGCTTAAACCCTGATGGGACTGTTACCCAGCAGTCGTTTGAGGTGGATTTAGCCCAGGGGCTTAATGCTGACGGGAACCCCATACTGCAACACAACGATATTGTTGTTGTTGACCCCAATGCGGCGGCTCGCCTATCGGATGGGCTGAGTAATTTTCTTGGTCCCTTTCTCCAGATTCTACCGTTTGGCAATCTGTTCTAACCGGCTCAATATACTCATTTTTCCTACTCTTTTATCCTCATTAGACTCCTAGTTTCTTTGTAACCGCCCTATGGATAATCTTGCTTCAGCCAACGGTGCGTCTGTTAACAGCCTGGCCAAAGCGTACCAACTACCTCAAATGCCATGGGCTCAGGATGACGATGAGCTAGACCTGGCTCAACTGCTCACAGTGCTGCGGCGACGATCCCTGCTGATTACGGGGGTGGCTGCCGGTGTGATGGGCACGGTCATGTTCAATACCCTGCGCCAGGAACCGGTTTATGAAGGGAGCTTTGAAGTTCTGGTAGAGCCGGTTAATGCCGATGATAATCTCTCGGACTTAAGTGGTCTTCTGGCAGAAGCTGCCCCGGTCAAACAGTCAGGCCTGGATTATGAGACTCAGGTGCAGGTGTTGCGTAGCCCTGAATTGATTGCTCAGGTGATCGCAGAGCTAGAAACCATTGATCCAGATCTTAATTATGAACGTCTGTTAAAAAACCTCACTATCAGACGGGTGGGGGAAACTAAAATTATTGAGGTGAGCTACAAGGGTAATGACCCGGTCGAGATCCAGGCGACATTGGATGCGCTTTCAACGGTTTATTTAAAGTATAGTTTGGATGAACGCCAAACGAATCTGCGCCAGGGGATTCATTTTGTTGACCGGCAGTTGCCTGAGTTAAAAGAGCGGGTTAATGAGCTACAAAGCCAGCTGGAAAGATTTCGTCAAACCTATAATTTCATTGATCCAACGACGCAAAATCAACAGATTACCACACAGGCTCAGCAACTTAGCACCCAGCGTCTGGAAATTGATCGACAGCTGGCTGAGGCGATCACTAACTACGAGCTATTACAGAGTGAAGGGGGCAGTGAAGTTGCGCTGCAAAACGCACCGGTTTATCAACAGCTGATTCAAGAGCTGCGCCAGGTGGAAACAGAAATTGCCACTGAACTGACTCGTTTTCAACCGGGAAGTCTGGCTATTCAAGTTCTTGAAGATAAGCGAGAGAGAATACTTCCGGTCATTGAGGCAGAGGCCCAGCGGGTATTAAATGCAAAATATGCTGAAGCTGAAAATGCCATCGAATTGTTATCCACTCAAAATGTCACCATTGCGGCGGCTGAAGCCCAGTTGCAAAATACGCTGACTCAGTTACCGACCCTGGCACGAGAGTATAGCGATCTACAGCGTGAACTGGAGATTGCCGTTGGTGCCCTCAGCCGTTTTTTGGAAACGCGCGAACAATTACAGATTGAGGCGGCCCAAACCGAAATTCCCTGGGAAATAATCGAAGCACCCAGTCGGCCAGAAACTCCCATATCGCCTAATCCAAGACGTAGTTTTGTGTTGGGCATTGTTGCCAGTCTGTTGATTAGCGTTGGGTCAGCGTTGCTGCTGGAAAAAATAGATACTGTTTGCCGCGCCGTTGATGAGATTGAAAAGGTCGTAAAACTGCCGTTATTAGGCACAATTCCCTACCATGGGGAATTTGACACTGCTCCACAACAATCTAATGGGGCGGGCCAGTGGCTACAGCAACGTCTCAGTAAAAAGGGTACGGGGGCCACCGATGGATACTATGGCTATGGTGGCTCGCAGTTTTTGGAATCAATGCGGTTGTTGCACACAAATCTGTCGTTGATGGGGGCCGATCGTACCATTCGCTCAGTAATTATCAGTTCGTCCATGCCCAATGAGGGTAAGTCCACCGTTGCCCGCCATCTGGCGCAAACCGCTGCCACCATGGGCAAACGAGTCTTGCTAGTGGATGCAGATCTGCGGCGACCTACGGTTCATCAGCGTCTTGGGTTAAGCAACAAAACAGGTCTTAGCGATCTGCTCTCGGGCAATGTTACGAAGGGCAGTGGGATACTACAAAAGGTCATGCCCTTTCTGGATTTCTATGCCATTACAGCCGGTACTGCGCCACCCGACCCGGTTAAACTACTAGCATCTAAGCGGATGCGACTGTTGATGAATCAGCTAGAAAAACAGTTTGACTTGGTGGTTTATGATACGCCACCGCTGGTGGGTCTGGCGGATGCCACATTGATTGCGGCTAACACCGATGGTCTGATCCTGGTTTCTCGGTTAAATGGTTGCGATCGCAACATCCTCCAGCATGCCATGGACAACATCAGCTTCACTAAGATTCCCGTCCTGGGTCTGGTCGCCAACGGTGTCTCTTCCAAAGGTAATGGGTACAAGTACTATTCCTACGGCGACTACGGAGCCCAGCCAGACAAACCCCCAACGGCTGACACCACCGATGAGGGGGCCAACGCCCTGGCCGCCGCCGCCAGTAAAAATGGCAGCTCACCCCACCAAAATGGCCTCAGCATATCCGACTTCTTAAATGTCAAGAAATAGCAAGACAACCCCTAAAATAGTCAAAAAACAAACTCACCTAAAGCAACGACAGTTGCTGAAACCCCACCGTTTCAGCAGGCACCAAATTTGCGATCGCCACCCCCAACAGTCTCACCTGCGGTTGAGGCTCAAGGTGATGCTCCAACAAAGCCTGCGCTAACGGCCCCATGTCAGTAGCCCGCTGCATCGGCACATCCACCGTACGACTGCGGGTAATTTGGCGATAGTTCGCATATTTAACCTTAAGGGTGAGGGTATAGCCCATCTTTTTTGCCTTGAGCAGCCGTGCTTCCACCTCATCCACAATCGTAGCCAGCGCCTGGCTCATGGCCTCTAAAGACCGCAGATCTTCAGCAAAGCTGCGTTCGGCCCCAACCGATTTACGAATACGGTTAGGATCAACTCGGCGATTATCCTGGGCATTGGCCACACGAAAATAGTGGCTACCGACTTTGCCAAATTCTGCCACCAGATCAGTCTCACGCCAACGTTGTAAATCGGCTCCCCTGGCAATACCCAGCTGTTTCATTTTGCGGGCAGTGGCCGGACCAATGCCATGAAATTTTTCGATGGGCAACGTGGCAATAAAGGCCATGGCCTCGTCGGGCAAAATCACATACAGTCCATTGGGTTTATTCACATCCGAGGCCATTTTGGCCAAAAACTTATTGATGGAAACACCGGCAGAGGCTGTCAGCTCAGTGGTCTTCTGAATACGCTGTTTAATGACTTTAGCCGTTGCGATCGCCGATTCACAGCCAGTCACATCCAAATAAGCTTCATCCAGGGACAGGGGTTCAACCAACTCTGTATAATCCCGAAAAATTGTCCGAATCTGCTCGGATACTGCCCGATACACATCAAATCGAGGTCGCACAAAAATCACATGGGGACACCGCTGCACCGCAATGCGTGACGGCATTGCCGAATGAATTCCATAGCGCCTAGCCTCATAGCTAGCGGCGGCTACAGCCCCTCTCTGTTCTGGACGACCACCCACCACCACCGGCTTGTCCCGATACTCAGGATAGTCCCGCTGCTCAATGGATGCATAAAATGCATCCATATCAACATGGAGGATTTTACGATGGTCTACCATCTCCCTTATGGTTGTCGTCAGCCCTAGCTTACAAACACTCTTTAGTTTATGTAATCAGCCCTGAACATCGATCAAGACTCTTTTCAGCCAAGATCACCCATAGCCCCTACTCCCCAACCACCTGTTTCAACACCGCCTGCAATTCATCCGTTCCCATTCTGGCTCCATAGGCGGTTACCAACTGAGCGGCTGCCGTGGAGCCCAGTTTGCCAGCCTGGGGCCAGCCCAATCCGTGGGTAATGCCGTAAAGCACGCCCCCGGCATACATGTCGCCGGCACCGACGGTGTCAATGGCGGTGACTGGATGGGGAGCAATTTCCCAGACCCGTTCGCCATCAAACAGAATCGAGCCTGCGGGACCACGGGTAATGGCAAAGGTTTTAGCTAGGGTTTTGGTGTGTTCAATGGCGGTGGCAAAATCGTCCGTATCTGCCATTAAAAGCGCTTCGGACTCATTGGCAAATAGCATATCTACGCCGTCACCAATCATTTCTAACAGCCCTGGCCTAAAAAATTTCACCATGTTGTAATCCGATAGAGACATGGCGACTTTGCGGCCTGCGGCTTTGGCTAGATGGCTGGCTTTAATGGCCGCTTGCTTACTGTTTTCACCGCTAACTAAAAACCCTTCCATATACGTATATTCAGCAGCGGCAATGGCTTCGGGATTGAGGTCAGCCTCAGACAGCTGGGATGAAATGCCCAGAAAGGTGCCCATGGTACGGTCGGCATCTGGAGTAATCAGCACCAGACACTTGCCCGTAATCCCCGGTTCAGGGTCATGGCTGGTCAAATTGGTGTCCACGCCGCAATCCACTAGATCTTGCGTGTAAAACTGACCATATTCGTCATCGGCGACTTTGCAGCCATAGAAGGTTTTGCCGCCAAGTTGGCTGATGGCAATGATGGTATTGGCAGCAGAACCACCACAGATACGTTTGGTTTGATGACTATTTAGCTGTGCGATCGCATTATTCTGCACGGCTTCATCCAAAAGGGTCATCACACCCTTATCCATACCGATGGCTGCCAGCGTTTCTACAGACAGGGCGCATTCTATATCCACCAGAGCATTGCCAAGGCCATAAACGTTGTACTTCGGTGGATTGTGGGTCATGGGAGTGATTGGAGATCAAATGATTTTGCTCGCTTATTATCCCGCTGATTACGATGGGTGGCAATGAGAAGCTATACAATTCTGCGCCACAGGGTGAGTCATGATCCAGGGTGAGTGCCCATTGCCCACCCCGCTCGATAGTCTCCCATGGTGTCAGTTTGGCAAGATTTTAAAGAATCTGTCGGGGTTCGAGCAACATTCCGGACAGTTTTTACCGGGTATCGAAAAGTTGAGGACTTCAGCCTCTTGTAGGAGATTGCAAGTACCTAAAATCAGCGAACCATAGAACAAAAAACCTGTAGGACTATGAATATTTTGCACCATGGATTATCAAAATACTGGTCCTTTATCACGTTACTGATAGTAGCTTTTGTTATAGCGATATCGCCTCAGACGCTTGCCCAAGAATTGACTCCCGAAATCCCCCTCACTACGGAACTGTTTTCAGGGATTAATACTATCTGGATGCTAATTGCGGCTTTACTCGTATTCTTTATGAATGCCGGGTTTGCCATGCTTGAAGCGGGAATTTGCCGAACTGAAAATGCAACCAATATTTTAGCTAAAAACTTAATTGTTTTTTGCGTCTCAGCTACAGCGTTTTTTGTTTTTGGGTTTCGCTTTATGTTTGGCGACAGTGGAAATCCTATTTTTGGACAACTGGGAATTTTTGTAGACTCTCTCTTTCCATCGGCAGCCAATGTTAATCCGTTCCCCCAAGGTTTTGAGAATTTAAGAACCTTTTGGGGTAATCGCTCGTTTGCTGCCATTTTCTTTTTCCAGCTATCGTTTGCCGGAACAGCAGCCACCATTGTGTCTGGGGCCGTTGCAGAAAGAATTAAATTCTGGGCGTTTATCCTTTTTAGCTTTGTGCTGGTGGGTTTTATCTATCCTTTAGTTGGCTATTGGGTATGGGGGGAGAACGGTTGGCTGGCCAGCACCCTTAACTTCCATGATTTTGCTGGTTCAACCGTGATTCATTGTGTGGGTGGTGCGGCAGCGTTGGTGGGGGCTTGGCTATTGAAACCCCGAGATGGCAAATTTGGCTATGATGCGGAGACTGGCAGTTTCCCTTACGGTGAAGAAGAAGAAGAAATATTTAGGCCCTGTAACCCCGGCTTTACCACATTGGGTTGTTTAATTTTATGGGTTGGCTGGTTTGGCTTTAATGGTGGTTCAACCCGGTTTTTAGACTATGTCCCCCATGTCATCATTACCACCATGTTTGCCTCTACGGCTGGAGGTTTGGCAATTCTCTTCTATAGTCCTCTGGTTACAGGGTATAAGGTCAAACTGTCATCGATTATTAATGGCATTTTAGGGGGGTTGGTCAGCATCACAGCATCGTCAGCCTATGTTGATATTTTAGGCGCGTGCATTATTGGTGCGGTGGGAGGCATTTTGGTGCTGGTGGGTGAAAGCGTTTTGGAATCAAACCTCATGCGGATCGATGATCCAGTCAGTGCTGTGCCCGTACATCTCTTTTGTGGTGCCTGGGGAACAATTGCCGTTGGCATGTTTGCCCAGGGGTTTTCCCGCGAGTTCAACAGCGTTTATTCAGCAGCTCAGCAAACCCTGTATCAATGCCTAGGCTGTGGCTGTATCATTGCTGTAACGTGTCTGTTGAGCCTATTGGCCTGGGCAATGATCGGGCTATTTCTCTATTACCTGCGCCCGAGCATTTCATATCACGACTCAAAAGAGGCCATTGATATTTTTGTCATGGTTAGACGGGGATTGAGAGTCACTCTGGAAGATGAAAAAGCCGGTAGCGACGCGACAATTATTATGTAAGTCCAGGTTTTCAGCCCCTGGCTGATGGCTGCCAATGTAGAGGGGCTGGCATAAGGCGCAGCCCCGACAAGATTATTCATGATTCCAATGTAGAGGGGCTGGCACAAGGCGCAGCCCCTACGAGATTATTCATGATTTCTACACCGGATAGTTCACTAATTATTGCCTGCAAATATTTCTTTTGCCGCAGGACAACTCTCACTAACGGTTTCGTAATTTTGGAAGAAGTTTTCTAATAAAGGTTTGATTTCCTGAGATTCACCAGACGTATTACGGTTTTCTTCCCAGATACTAAATAAAAATCGAGCATCTTTGAATATTTCTGAATCAGGCCTTTCGGGGATTTGGCAAAGGCGAATAAATGATGTGTTAAATCGCCCTACTGCTGCTTTGAGAATAGCTGTTTCATAAAGGGCGCTATCTAATCGATCCTGGCAAAAACTTGACCAATTATCACCCATACGATTTTTGAGGTCTGATAGCCTTTGTAAAAGAACCTCCTGATCCTCAAAATTTTCTTGACAATAACTATCTGGCGTTGGGCTACCCTCAACAGCCTGTTGCGGAGAGCCAGATCTAAATAAAAAATACGCAAAAATAGCTAGTGCTGACAACATGAGGGCAACTGTCGATAGAAATATAGAGGGACCAGAGGCATCTCGTTTGATGTCTTGTTTGCGCATTTTTTGACTATAAATCTAGTGGGATTTCAATGTTGAGACTATAGCTTTAAGGTCTCCTAATTCCGTATAAGAAGTACCCGTTTATTTGGTAAGGATTACAGAATTTGGATGGTTCTATTCGCCACAATAAATAAATCAAAAACATAAAGTTTTTACCAATTAAAACTCTATACTTTTGATTTATTTTTTAAGCTAATTTTTAGCTTATATATTGTGTGAACCCGTGATTTTACGGAACCGACGTCCTAACAATGCGACACCTGATCGTTGGGATTACTATGTATTTACCACTCTAAACATGAGAATCCGCACATGAAAGCAGTTTTTGTATAAAAATGTGTTCAGTCAAGGGTAGATTCAAGCTTTTGTCGACACCACCATACCTGTGGCATTCTTTATATATCTGCTGTCTCCCCATTTTGAAGGAACCATGGGTTTGGAGTTCAAGCTTTTTTAAGGTTGCAGGTGCTCAAAACTGCGCATATTTTGGTAGAGAAGCGGTTGGTCCTTTGCAAATCTATGAATTCTGATCATCAATCTAAAGAACAAGAACTCAAAAATCTGGAAGCAGAGCTCAAGGAACGCGAAATAAAGGTGCGGATGCGTGAGCTTGAATCTGAGATAGAGACGTCGACGTCGGTAAAACCTACGGTAAAACACAAGGGAGCCGTAAGCTTTGGCTGGTATAACCGTTTACCGAAACTTGTACAGTTTGGTGTGCTCGTTGTGGGTGTGATTATAGCTATACGAGTGGCCACCTGGTTGTCTGGCGTATTGTTACTGTTTGCCGTTGGCTGGGTTATTTACAAGCTGTTTCTAGAGCGCTCTAGAAATTAATTTCTAAAGCGCGATCGCAATTAGGTTCTAGGGCGCGATCGCAATTAGGTTCTAGGGCGCGATCGCAATTAAAATTTCACCAGGGCCTGAGGTGGGCCATCCCACTGTCCACACCATAGCTCCCTAACGTATGGCCGCTATTACATCACATTTTCCGCTCATCAACTCCCTGAGAAAAGCGGTAGGCCTGCTCGACCCAACGCACGCTGCATTGAAGGCCGATGTGTTATATCAATGCGATCGCATCTCCCATACCACCTTACGCATCACCGTCTTTGGCCCCTTTAACTACGGCAAATCCACCTTACTCAATGCCCTCCTCGGTGAGAAAACCCTGCCCATTGATCTCGTCCCCACAACTGGGGCTGCTATCACCATCACCCATGGGCCTGCATTGGTCAGCCGCATTACCCTCACCGATGGCAAAATTTTAGAAGAACCTGGAACAGACCTGTTGCAACGTTACGCCATTCTCGATGAGCAGCGGCAGATGCAGGCCCATGTGGCAGCGGTGGCCGTGACCTGTCCCCACCCGTTTCTGCAACCAGGCGTAGAGCTGGTGGACCTGCCGGGCACCGACGATCGAGAAGCGCAAAATGAGCGGGTGTACGCCAAACTGATGGAAACCGATGTGGTGGTGCAGCTCTTGGATGGTCGTAAGCTCATGACCCTGGCAGAGCGAGAGCATTTGCGGGACTGGCTGATGGACCGAGGCATTACCACAGTGCTATTTGTGGTGAATTTTCTCAATCTTATGGAACCTGAGGAACGCAAACAGGTCATGTACCGTTTGCGATTGCTAGCCCAAGACTTTCGAACAACACTGCCGGATGGTGTGAGTAATCTCTATGCGGTGGATGCTTTACCAGCTCTGCGGGCACGCCTTAAAGGAGATATGGCTGCTGCCACCCAGGCCGGGTTACCAGCATTGGAGTCGGCTTTGCATAGGTTGGTACAGGTCCGTTTACCGGAGTTGGCTGTTCATCGCATACCGCGATTGTTGCCCTTAGTGTCCCAGGTGCACCAGGCTCTGCAACAACAGCTGCAATCTCTGAATGCAGCCCCCCACCCCGATGCCCGTCGTATGGCCATTCAACAACGGGCTCAGCAGCTGATACAAAAGGGGTTTCAGCAAAGTGTGATAGATTTGCAAGATTGGCTTAGCTTAGAGAATCTGTTGCATCAATATGAATATGATTTTGCGGCCTCTCTTCAAGCGGGCACGGCCCCCCTATGGTTAGAAGAGAGATTACAACCTGTCTGGAAACAAAAAAAGCGAGCTGTTGCCGACTGGGTGTATCAAGCCTGTGATTTTTTTGAGCAGCCACGTCCGGTGGATCTGTGGGTCGGTTGGCAGCGACCCGATGAGGCTGTGCAGCCGACAGCCGACCCCAGTGAACCGGAGACAAGTCAGGGGGATGGGATGGCGTCGGTGGCGATCGCCACCGGCCTGGGCTGGGTGTTGGCAGGTCCCATGGGGGCAGCTGTGCTCGGTGGCACCAGCCACTTGCTCAATCGCGCCGGGCGTACAAAGAAAGCGTCGGAACCAGGGCCATCCGTGTCACCCCAGGCTAGCCGTGAAGCTGCCCGTGAGTACCTGGCCCATTTTTCTAAAACCGCCCTGGATGCCCTTGCCTCCTATCAACAGCGAGCTCAGCCAGTTATGCAGATGGCCATTACAAAACCAGTGTCCGTAGACCAACAGGCTGGCCAACGGACACTACTGGAAAATATTTTGATAGAACTGCAACAGCTACAGGAAGAATTGAATTATTGAACGTCAGAACCGGGTGGCGGCAACGTAATTGTTCTGTCTACCTCAACGGAGTCAACACCGGTAACCTCAGACAACGAAGACATGCTGTCTGAGGCCACTGAGCCGGTAACAATGCCGAGGGTTGTCAAGGTTTGCTCCACGTCAAGGCCTGCTGCCTTTAGCTGTTCAGTGACCTCATCAATCTGTTCGATGTGGGCGTCATCGATTGATACCGTTACCTTGACCTTATCCATGTCTGCTCCTGGGTTTGCATTTATAGCGTCTGACCCTTGGGGCCAACAGCCCACTAGGCTGACTGTCACGATGGCAACAATTAGCCAATGAATCAGTTGTCTAGCCCACCTAGTGTTTCTCATATCTCCCATTGTCGCTGCTGATCTCAATAAAGAATAAAGATCAGCAGCAATTCTACAAATGTAACAGCGCTAATAACAATAACGTTACTGCAACGGTGCCTGTACTAAGCCTATCCCCACATCGGTGCCAGCTAGGCCCAAGCGTTGGGCATCACGCATTAGCCACGCCCAGAGTTCCATGCCCCGTGCCCCAGTGGCCTCGGCATAGAGAGCGGCAATGCCGGATACGTGGGGGGTGGCCATGCTGGTCCCGCTAATCTTTCTATAGCGATCGGGCATGGGCCATGTGGAATGAACCGCAACTCCCGGTCCAGCAATATCCACTTGGCCACCGTCCAGATTAATGCTGCCATTGGAGAAGAATCCCATTTGTAGCTTATTATCTAGAGCACCCACCGCCATTAAGGAGGGAGCGTTAGCAGGATAACCTACTGGATTGATGCGTCCGTCGCGTCGATCACTTTCATTACCGGCTGCCGCAATAATTA
The DNA here is from genome assembly GCF_011009555.1 of Adonisia turfae CCMR0081. Taxonomy (GTDB): domain Bacteria; phylum Cyanobacteriota; class Cyanobacteriia; order Phormidesmidales; family Phormidesmidaceae; genus Leptothoe; species Leptothoe turfae. Next base: position 6,269,294 of record NZ_QXHD01000004.1, read on the forward strand.
GAGAGCCACGATTCAAGGCCCGTTGTCCCACCCGCTCATAGATGGGTGAGTAGGTATCTCCTGGGCGGGTGGGTGCCCCCAGGGACATGGAAATAATGGCGCAACCGTTATTGACTGCCCATTCAATACCAGCCAGAATGCCACTATCTGAGCCTGAGCCACGATTACTTAAAACCTTACCGGCATAAATTTCAGCGTTATAAGCTACGCCGTAACGGGGTAGTTCCGGCGGATCCTTAGGACCACAGGCTGTACCAATGCAATGGGTGCCGTGGCCATTGGCATCTTGAACAGCCTCGCCAGCAATAAATGACCGGCTTTGGATGATGCGACCAGCAAAGTCAGGATGATTGAGGTCCATGCCTGTATCTAGCACAGCGACTTTGATTCCCAGGCCACTATGGCCTGAGTCGATCACCCGAGTTGCCTGAAGGCCCCAGGTGCTCTTGCAGTCTTGAAACTCTGGGGCCGAACCCTTATGGGCACGGGCAGCCAATGCCCCCTGGTCTGGGCCTGCTTGCTCATATAGATGGGTGGCGGCGTCGCTGTAGCCCCGTAAATAATCTGTGGATAGACCCCGACCGATAGCGTAGACGACTCGTTCTGGCTGAATTGCTAGCACATTACCATGGGCAGCGGCACTGGCTCGTACGGATTGTGCCTGATCAGGATCAAGGGGAACGACAGCGACTCCGAGATTGTCAAAAACTGACGCATTGGGGCTATCGAGTTCTGCAGACGTAAAGGCATGACCTTCAAAATCTGCGGCTCTGGCCACACCTTGAATACCCGTTGCGCTAGATAATGCTTGAATACCCGCGTTCACATCTTCGTCGGGCAGAAGTACAAGATAGCGCCCGGTAGTTTCTATAGACATAATTCACCCTTTGATTATCTATAAGTGGTCTTAGATTCAGTCTGCGATACGATTTTGTCGCATCAAATGTCACACTTAACTCCATACAAGTTGCCAAGAAGTTATTACGGAATGGGAAAACCGAAATGTAAATTAAAGAAGAGTTTGAGTGTGGAGAAATTAGCTGGCTAATATTCGTATAACCCTTGCAGAGAAAGCTTTTTAGGATATTTTTTAATTTGTCCTAGAAATGATTTGAGAATAAACAATCTTTTTGAAAATTCAAATATTATTAGGGCTCAAACTTTTATTTTCTGACGTTCTATGGCTAAAAAGGCTGTTTTGACCCATTAAATTGATCTAAAGCTTAAAAAATATAACTAAAAACTGATTTACTCTTAAAAATAAGCGTCTCTATTGCTCTTCTATTTTTGGAGTTCTCTTTTTATGTCACGCTGCCATTGGTGATAGACCCACGTCAGTCCTTGTTGTGTAAACCAGAGATAGAGGGCTGTGCATAACCCCAGACCGATGGCGATCAACCACCGTTGAGTGGTGGCGGCGGCCCAGGTCCAGCTGCTGAGGCCAAACGCTGTTCCATAGGCACAGAGGCTGCTGATCAGCGCGATCGCAACTTGCCAAAACCCTTGACGATGCCCTGTGCAAAATCCTCCACACCCACCTACGATCAAACCCGCAATAGCGCCGATCAGCACCCCTTCAGCCTGGTGTCCGCTCAACTCTCCAAGGCTGAAGGCCGCCAAAATGGCGATGGATGATGCGCCGCTGACTAAGCTAGTTAATCTTTGGGGAATAAAGTTAAGAGACTGCATCCCCACAGTGGCTCCAGCAATGGCTAAAAAGCTACCGAGGATAAGGGCCAAACTCCATTGGGGACTGCTGGGAGCCAGACCCAAGACGCCGAATAGTAAGCTGCTGAGGGCATGGAACGTGAAGAGTGCGATCGCAACTAACCCAGCTACACGTAGCGTCATTTGCCAATTGTGACGATGGGCCATAAACAGTGACTTTTCCTAAGGAACGTGTTTAGAGTAGCTACAGACTAACCCAAACCCATGCAACCCAAAAATGATCTAAATGATCTAATAAATACATCTACAACAACAAACTTATACGGAGATACGTTTCTCACTGAGACTAATGGAACAGATTACCCCTCCCCCTGGTCTAGCTACGGTGTACACACAAGTGATCGAAAATGGCGATTACATTGCATCACCCCCTCTAACTCCCTCCCGTGTATACATAAGTAGGAGAGCTAGCTCTAGATTTCGAGCCCTCATCCCCCAACCCCTTACTCCCTGGGGGAGAAGGGGGGCCTGGCCTCAAAGTCCTTCGCCCCCAGGGAGAAGGATTTAGGATGAGGGCCAATTCAAGGACAGGCCTACCTTTTGGGACATTAGTCTTCTAGATGTGTATACACAGTAGTCTTAACAAGAGGGGATTAAGGGGGGGTAAGGCAGGATTTTGAGCCATCTGCCGAGATGCATGTACACAGTAGCCTGGTCTAGGGGAACAACGTCTTGGTTGAGGTGAAAATAAGCAGATAGCAGCGTTTGTGCAATAAACATCTATGTCTCGTTGGCGTCACCTAAAAACCGGATTACTTTGGTTCGCGTTCTTGCTGCCAATTGCGCTCCATGGCTCCACGGTATGGCGTCGCCCTCACCTCACTGAGATTAATCGCCAGCCACTATTTCAGGGCATTATTTACAGCCGCCGTACCCGTGAGCAACCGCGACCCAATATCATTCACATTATCGATATTGATCTGACGACTGCTGGATTGCGACCGTTGGTCACCCCCGTGAATCCGCAGGCAGATCTGAAAAAATATGGTACGAAAAGCCATAGAGCGGTGGGGCAAAAAACGTCAGCATTTTTACAAAACCACGGACTACAGCTAGCCGTGAATGCTAACTTCTTCTCTCCATTTAAAGAGGTTACTCTCTGGAACTATTACCCTCGTCCTGGAGAACCGGTCAATTTAATGGGGTTATCAATGTCTAACGGCAACGTGGTCGCTCCAGCAAATCCTGATCAGCCACCGGTACCGACGCTGTGTTTTATGAATCAGCGAGCCGTTATCAACGCCGATGGCACCTGTGAAGACAACACTCAACAGGCGGTGGCAGGCAATCTGATGCTGTTGGAAAATGGTCAGATCACCACTCAGCTGCAAGACCGACTCCAGTATGAAGGGAAAAAGCCCTACTCATTTACCGTGGCAGCCTTAGATGCCACGGGTGCACGTCTATGGCTGGTCCTGGTTGATGGCAAGCAGCCTTTTTACAGCGAAGGGTTGACCGTGGGCGAAGTGACCGCCCTGGTACAAGAATTAGGCGCTGATACAGCTTTGCGCTTAGATGGCGGTGGTTCAACAACGTTGGCCGTGTCGTCACCCAGGGGTCCCACCCTACTTAATACGCCTATTCATGGCAAAATCCCTGGTCAAGAACGACCGGTCGGTAATCATTTAGGCTTTTTTGCTGACCCCATAGAACCGTAGAGGGCATGAGTTCTGAACCCATTAATCAGGAGAAAGCCAGCTTACGGTGCGCACCTTGTCCACTGCCAAAACTGTAAGCCCAGGCTTGATATTCCCTACAAAAAAAGGGAGGGAGTTTCCCCCCTCCTCTATAGGTAACGAATCAAATCTCAACCAATTGAAACTCTGGCAATTGCTAATTTAGGGGCTGCACTAGTCTAGAGCTCTTGCTATTTGACGGTGTTTTACACCTAACGTCAGCCCGAAGATCAGCAATGCCCAACCCGGATTTATGCGGCGATAGCGGGTGCTGTCAGTGCCACGGGAGCGGCTTCTCCAGACGCCAAATCCAGGGGAAAGTTGTGGGCATTACGCTCATGGATGACTTCAATGCCTAAATTGGCGCGATTCAGCACATCGGCCC
>NZ_QXHD01000004.1:6273092-6288182 GCF_011009555.1 Adonisia turfae CCMR0081
ATCGACTGCGCTACCGCCTCCAATACCGACTACTGCCTGTATCCCCTCATCTCTGTAGGTTTTGCAAATGCCGTCAATGAAAGCAGGTGTCGGTTCCCCGGTGCAGCTGATAATTTCGTAGGTTAGCCCAACTTGTTGGAGGCTGGCCTCAATTTGAGCTAGCTTGCCCGTTTTTTGCAGAGACTGCCCACCAATGACGAGCAACAGTCGCGACAGCCCTCTCTTTTTTAGCCAGGAAGGGATTAACTGTCGTTTGCCAGCCCCAAAATAAATTGGGGGCACTTTGGCAAAGCTAAAGTTTGCAAATACCATGGAGTTTCTCCAGTTGCCGTTTAAGGAGCAATGACGTTGTAAGGCTTACCCTGCCGAGGCTGAGCCATCCAAGGAGCAACGGTTTCACGCCAGGTCAAATAATGCTCGGTTTGCTTATGGGCAGCAGCCCCTTCTGCGGTTTCGTAAGCCTCGTAGAGCATAAATTTGGTTGGCTCATCTGGATCCTGCAAAAAATCGAACCTGATGTTAGCCATTTCTTGCACTGAGCCAATATGGTTTGCCTTTGTGGCCGCAATGAAATCATCCACATGTTCTGGTTTTACAAACACATGAACGCAGGTTACAACCATAGATGTCTCCTTATGGGGGTGAGTTTTTAGAGGTGCGCCGTGAATAGTGAGTCGTGAATAGCGAGTTAGAGTACGACCACTCACCGCTCACTGTCCTATCCAAAATTTTGCTCTTTATACCGATATTCAGCTGATAGCAGTAACCTGGTGCAACAAAAGTTGCAAAAACTTACCTGGCCAGAGCTGAGAACCTAAAACTTTATGACAGCGACGTTTCTGTATAGAGGCTGGCGTTACGATCGCAAAGCAATCCTCATTGTTAGTTTTCATGGCTTCTCAACTCACCCTCAATCTGGTTCAAGGTTCGGTTCAGTTTAGTTTTTCCGTCGCGGCTGCCCAAGAACTGAAGTCAGCCTTAGTGACCCTGACCCAAACTCTGAAAACCTCCGCAGCTGCTGCGGTGGGTGCGGGTAGACCTAAGCCAGTTAAACCAACAGAATATCGCCACACTGGGGATGTATTTTTGGAAATTTTCTGTAATCCTAATATTTGGCCTAGCCCTTTTGCCGCCAAGCTTTTAATTACCGTGCGAGACGAGCACATACGCCTGACGACCGAGGCTGAGCTAACGCGCATTATTGAAGATGTGAATCTTTATTTAGAGGCGAATGATGGTTAGCCGCCCACTAATGTAAATGCCGCCCAATTAATGGGGGCAGGGTAGTTATCGAGCATTGATAGCATCGCCTGGCGTAAGGCTTGGGCGCTGTCTTCGCCTGCCAAGCGCTGCCCATAGAAGTGAAGCATCAGGGCTGAGGTGGCTTCATCGGGCACTTGCCACAGCGAAACCATGACCCTGGGCACTCCTGCTGCCAAAAATGAACGCGATAGGCCGACCACGCCATCGCCTGTGATCCGTCCTCGCCCTGTATCACAGGCGCTAAGCACCACCAAGTCGGCACTGAGCTGGCTGTCTAAAATCTCTCTGGCGGTTAGAAACCCATCGCTTCCAGGTCCAAGCTGATCATTGGGGCCAGGGGCCAGGGCCAGTGATCCTTCTAAAGGGTTGGTTTCATTAAAGAACCCGTGGGTGGCCAGGTGAATCAGCCGGGCTGATGACAATGCTTGCTGAATGGTGGGCTCAGTAGCTTGATCTCCGATGATGGCTTGGGTGTTGAAGAGATTGGCAATTTGTTTGGCCTCATCCCGTGCGTAGGGTAAGGGCTGTAGGTTGGCTGGCATGGGAGACGGATCGCCTACAATCAGCATATCGTCGGCTTGGGAGAGAGCGTTGTTGGTTGGTTGTGCTCCTTGTAAAACTTGGATTGCAGGGGCTGTGAGAATTGTGTGATGCTCGATTAAATAACTGTTGTCTTCTGCCTGTAACGCTGGAAAAGGGACTAAAAAAAGTTGTTCTTGCGGTATAAAAAAGATTCTTGCGGTTGGTTCGCTGGGCAGCAAATCGGCAATGGGTTCAATTAATAAATCATGCAATTCTTTCCAATACTGCCGTTGTTGCAGAACAGGGGCAAATGCTGAAGTTGTCACCTGATAGACGTCACTCAGGGGGACCACTGGATTGGGCAGGACAAAATCGGGGTGGCTGAGGGTAACGGTTTGAGCCTGGGGATTGATGGCGGTGACTTCATAGGGGGGCCAATCTGTGGGTTCTCCTTCACGGCGTACCTGATCACCGGGGCGAATTGCTGAAGAACGCAGGCCGCTGCGATCGCGACTCGTCTCAACCAAAGCTGCGATGGAAATATCCTTCCCTTTGAGGTCAACCTGCCGAAAGTTCACCTTCCCCGTGGGCTGCACTACCCAAATATAGAGGCTTTCCGCAGTTCCCCTTTGTTTGCCCTGCACCTTAAAACTCGCATCAGGGACTAAGGTATATTCCACCAGGGTTGCTTGCTGTTCCTGGGCAATGGTTTGAATCTCCTGAAGAGAAATTTTGGTGGTAGGAATCTGGTCAGAACGCTGAGCCAGTAATTCCACAAATGCCTGGGCCCGTCCCCGTTCAGCAATTTCTAGGGCTGCTTCCGGTTTGTTTTTGGCTACCAAAATCTGTTGCAACAGATTATAGGTGAGCACATGGGTATCAAATAGCGAGATATTGTACTGATCTTGACTGGGGCGCAGTGCTTCTAATGTGCGAATAGCGGATCGTAGTGTAGCCTCCGCTTCTGCTAGCCGGTTAGCCCCAAATAGGGCATGGCCTAGATTATTTAGGGTGCGACCCTGGCGACGTGGATCATCAATGGCGGTTGAAAGGCGAATGCTACGAGAGTGCAGTTCAATCGCCTGGCCATAGTCATCAAGTTCTTCATAAGCCAGTCCCAAGCCGCTGAGGGCGTCGACTTCCAGACCGGTATTGCCCACGGTGGTTGCCAGGGTCAGGCTTTGCTCATAGTTCTGAATGGCCTGGTCTAGCTGGCCTTGGGCATGAAAAGCTGTACCTAAATTGTTCAAGGCATAGCCGATGCGCAGGCTGTCATGGAGGGATTGGGCAATGGTTAAACTTTGTTGGTAAAGCTTAATGGCTGCTGGGTACTGCCCTTCTGTGGCGTAGGTAGCGCCTAAGTTGTTCAAGGCGGCACTTTCCTGTAGTGGATTGTCCAGGTCTTTTGCCAGTGCCAGACTGCGCTGATGTAAGGCAATGGCCTGGTCAAAATCTCCTAGGGATTCATGGGCGTTCCCTAAGAGTCCCAGTACCCTTGATTCGCCCAGTTGATCGCCCTGGTCCTGCATCAGCGTTAGGGCCTGTTGGTACGTGGCGATCGCATCTAAATACTGCCCCAATGCTCGCTGTGCAATGCCTTGATTTCCTAAAGACTGAGCCTGGAGCCTGGCAGCCATGGCAGGCTCGTCTACCTGAGCTGCGCTGTCTAGAGCCCGGCTAGCTAAGGCAACAGCGGCTCGATTTTGCCCCAGGGCAAGATGGGCTGCGGCTAAACCATTGAGGGTGGCGGCTTGGTCTGCGGGGCGTTCGTAAAGGGCTAGGGCTTGTTGCCAGGTTGCGATCGCAGCCTCATACTGGTGATTCCCATACTGCTGCCGACCCAGGACAAAAAGCTCAACAGGACTCTGCGCAAAGGTCACTACGCTTTGAAATGTAAGTAACAGTCCTAGCAAGACGCCCAGAAATAAGCGGCTTGTCCTCTTGAGCCGCCGGTTAGCAAAGAACATCATGGTCTGCTAGTTACGTCATCTATTGATATAGCTGGTGATGATATAGCTGGTAATGGATCGGATGCCATATCCAATGACTGTTCAATCTGTTCAATGGGGATGCTGCTTTGATCTGTTTCCCCATTGTTTTCTTCTAAACAATCCCCCAATAGTTGGGTGACACCGTCCTCCTGAGTGACTGTATCTGCATCACAGTCTTCCGCAGTTCCCCGTAGCGCCAGGAGATTGTCAGCATCGCTCTCTGTTGCCACGGTTTCTCCGTCTTCTGTTTCTTCTAAATTATCTGTGTCCGCCGTGGAAAATTCTGGTCCAGACGGCTCCGTTGGCTGATGTCCGGGTCTGGGTCCGGGCGTTGACCCCGATCCGGGACCGGGCACCTCTGGCACAAAGGGTTCATTGAAAAAGGCTGTGGCTAAGCTGCCATCACCTGTTAGCTGGGCAATAGCGCCATTGGTTCCACTGGCGTCACTGGGAAATTCAGTGTCGCTAAAGAGCGGTGTAAATCCACTCACCGTAGCCTGAAACGATGAACCCTCAGGGTTAATGGTGATCGTGACATTGTCGGCATCAGGTCCAACAAAAAATGGTGTCGACGTTACGGCTGCTGTCCCTGAAATGTCGTAATCATCGTTGTTTGTGGCTATGCCTGCGCCTCCATGGTGAATGCGAATGCGTCCCTGTTGTCCATTACCTGGACTCGTGGCAACACTCACTGGAATCAAAATTTCAATCTGCTGGCTTAAATCAATCTGGCTAAAGGCATCAGCATCAACCTCTTGTAAAAAGGCAATCAGGTCTGCATCTTCAACCGGATTAAGGGTAATTCTGACGGATGCATTGGAGACATCTGTAGCCTGAAACAGACCTGCTGCAGAGATATCTACGCCACCACTGCCAGCAGAGATGGTTTCCACCACCGTATTGCCCTCAGTGGATGTGAGCACCACCTCACTGTCGTTTTGAAACCCGCCACCTGCATTGAGCCGTCCGGTTGTTATTTCACTACCTGTAATCACAATATCGCCGCTATACTGCGCTACGGTATTGACATCTCCATTTAGCGTCACCGCACCAGGCGCTGAAAGAATGACCGGTCCCCCATCTGGCTGATTACTACTGGTATCAATGTCGCCATTGATTGTGATACTTGCCGGGCTGGTGCCTGCACCCGTTGCTACAAAATCAGTATTGAGATCGGGCAAGCCTAACTGAGGGACATTGGCCGTATTTTGCAGGCTGGTTTCTCCAGCTCTCAAAATCAAAGCTGGGGTTGTTGCCAAAAGCGAGTTATCAGAAATCAAAGTTGGTACGGGAAACGGATTTTCAACCAGCAGGAACGAGTTGCCAGATGAGGGATTCTGTCGCATTAAGCCAATGCTCAAGGTATAGCTGCCATTGGCAGGAATCACAGTAGAAAATGTCTGGGCACCCGTTGACGCATCACTGGGAGAGATAAAAATCCGTGGGAAGTTTTCAAAATTGTTGGATGTTGGGTTTAAGCCGGGTGAGTCACTGGTTGCTAGTTCTGTGGTGGCGGTTCCAGTCAGCGCCACAAAGGCAAAATCGTCAGCCGTATCAAAATTCCCGGTTAGCCTGGTGACAAAGTTCCAATCAAAAGAGACTGTGTCTCCTGCCTCAGCATTAAAGGTGGTGGTGATGGCGCTGCCTGTACTGGCCGTACCATCGCCTAGTCCGTCTAAGCTACCAGCGGGTAACCCTAAAAAAGTTTCTAACTCAGCTTGGGTGGCTGCATTAGTCCCATTGGCAATATTGAGCGCTATCTGGGACGGAGCAATGTCAGGGCCAAAGCCAAACTGTGACGTTTCAAAGGAAACATCGCCTATGCTTTCCCACTCCAGGATCTGTGGCAATGTGGTGTCTGGTCCTGTGATCGTGATGTCACCATCGACGGTAATGCTGCCTGTGGCTTCAACCTTTAGCGCAGGCCCACTGTAGCTCCCAAAAGAGACATTGCCATCAGCGCTAATGATCGGGTCGTAGAGACTGATAAAGTTTGCGGACTGTTGCTCAAGGGTCGTAAATTGAACATCGCCTGTGCTACCAATGTGGGCATCTAAAGAAATCTCACCATTGCTAGCTAGCACCACATCACCTCCGGTAATAGAGGTTTGATCGTTATACAGCGCTAGGATGTCGATGCTGTCATCCCCTTGGATGGTTAATCTACCGCCAGCATCCAGGTTGAGGGGCTGTGATGCACTGTCGGTAATATGAACGTGCTCTCCGATCAGGGTTGCTGCTTCGGCGGTGTTTACCTGACTACCAGGGAGATGCAGGTTGTTCTGAGCCACTAGAAGAGCCGTTTGGCCGTTGACTTGGCGCAGGATGCTGTCGCCTGGTGCGATCGCAATGTTACCTAAAGCCACATTGCCCTCAGCATCAACGGTAATGGCAGCTGCTTGTTCTGCCATGCCTCCAGTTAATAAATCTGCCAGCGAAACCGTTGTGCCCCCTAACTCCTCAGGTAATGCTGCAGTGGTTAAGTCTAGTCGCAACAGACCCTCCTGTAGGGCAACTGTCCCTGAATCTTGGCTCAAGACCTGCACAGCCCCATTAACCGATTGCAAAGACCCTAAATCAATGACTGTGCCTGCTGCTAACATTAAGCCGCCATCAACAGATAAATCTGCCAAGTTAACGATGGCACCCGATGCCTCAGAAAACGCTAAACCGCTAGGCGCGCCCCCTAACTCCTGGATTGTATTTTCCCCGGTGATATCGAACCATTGATCGCCAAAGCTAAGACCATGGGCCGTAGTTGCTGTAAAAGTAGCGGGTAAATCGAGGCGAGCATTAGGACCAAACAGCACACCAGCTGGGTTAATAATAAATAGATCGGCAGACCCACCCGTAATGGTCAATAGACCATCGATAGTCGAGCTATTACCGCCAGTAACGTGACCAATCACTCTCTGCACAGCTGGATTGGCTAGGAAATCAGCGGTGGCATCTGGGGGCACATTAAACTGCTCAAACCCATAAAATAAGTTTGAACCCGCCTGCTCACCGCCACTAATGGTAATTTGAGCGTTATCAACTTCCACATTAGTGGCACCCTCAGGGATGACTGCCTGAGCTAACAGGGTATCTGAGATCCTTGTTTCAACCTTAGCAACGTCTACCGGAGACGCCAGGGGATCTACCAAGGCAATAACGGGGGGCGGGGTCGCCAGGGGAGTGACAAAAACCATGGAGGCTTGATTTTCAAGTTACCCCAACATTTATAACCCAAGGCATCTAATTTCGTTGAATACCTTGAGTTATCACCGGATTTAACTATAAATTTTTAAAAAATTGCTACACGACCTCTACATCAATAGGGCCATCAGTAGCCGCCGCCTGCGGTGGCGGCTGAGGCTGGAACTGGAACATGGTATAAACCACATTACGACGAATGCCAGTCATCATGTCCAAAAAGACCTCATAGCCTTCGCTCTTATATTCAATCAGCGGATCTTTTTGACCATAGCCACGTAAACCAACCGTTTCGCGCAGGGCATCCATCTGTTGCAGGTGCTCACGCCATAGGGTATCTATCTGCTGCAGAATAAAGAATCGCTCTGCTTCACGCATCAGACCTGGCTTCATCTTGTCCACCTGGCCTTCTTTGATGTCGTAGGCAATATGGACTTGCTCTCTCAAGAAGGTCTTGATTTCTCCCATGGAGAGATTTTCTAATTGGTCAGCAGTTAAGTCTTCGAGCAAATAGATAAACTCTTTAACTTTGCCAACAATATTTTCGAGGTCCCATTCTTCTGAAGGCAACTCAGGGTTGATATAGGCATCGACAATGTCATCCATGGTCTGTTCGCCATAGCCGATGACCAGTTCCTTGAGCTTGTCGCCCTCTAGCACCCGACGGCGTTCCGCATAGATGGCACGACGCTGGTTATTCATCACCTCGTCGTATTCAAACACCTGCTTACGAATGTCGTAGTAGTAGGTTTCTACCTTTTTCTGTGCGCCTTCTAAGGAGCGAGTCAACATACCCGATTCAATGGGCATGTCTTCCTCTACTCGGAAAGCATTCATCAGGCCAGCAACACGGTCACCGCCAAAGATACGTAGTAGGTTATCTTCCAAGCTTAAGAAAAACTTAGTGGAACCGGGGTCCCCTTGACGACCGGCACGACCGCGCAACTGGTTGTCTACCCGACGAGACTCATGACGCTCAGTACCGATTACGTGTAAGCCACCTAACTCAATTACCTTGTCGTGCTCAGTGTCAGTAAAGGCTTCATATTCAGCCAAAATTAGCTTGTAGACATCCCGTAGCCTCTGAATGGCTGGGTCTTCTGTAGGCGCTTTCTCGGCAGCGGTGGCAATTTTATCCTCGGCACCCAGCTCAGATAGACTCTGAGGTCCGTAGGTCTTAACGGCAAAGGCTACCGCATCTTTCAATGCCTTTTCAGTTTCGTTAGACAGATCAGTGGGGAAGATTTCAGGCGAAGCCTTCCAGGTTTTTTGTTTCTTACCGTTGCTCTGGAATCCTTTGGCACTGGTTCTACTACCACCGGCGGCGGCCACCTTGGCCACACCAAATCCTTGTTCATCCTCAGGGCGGACAATCTTGGGCATGAAAAATTCTCGGATCTTGAGGCGTGCCATATAATCACTATTCCCGCCGAGAATAATATCCGTACCCCGTCCTGCCATGTTGGTGGCAATGGTAACCGCGCCACTGCGACCTGCCTGGGCAACAATTTCTGATTCCCGTTCAACGTTTTCTGGTTTAGCGTTGAGCAGGTTGTGGTCTACATTGAGCTGTTGTAAAAGCCCTGATAGCAGCTCTGACTTTTCAACACTGGTGGTTCCTACCAGAACCGGGCGACCGGTTTCATGCATCTCTGCACATTCCTGGGCGAGCGCTTTCCATTTAGCTGGCTCTGTTTTGTACACAACATCCGATTTATCGTTACGAGCAATCGGGCGATTGGTAGGAATAATCGTGACTTCGATATCGTAAATCTTTTCAAATTCAGCTTCTTCTGTCTTAGCCGTACCGGTCATCCCCGATAGCTTGTCATAGAGCAAGAAGAAGTTTTGGTAAGTGATGGATGCCAAAGTTTGAGTTTCTGGCTGGATAGGGACATGTTCTTTAGCCTCAATGGCTTGGTGCAGACCATCACTCCAGCGACGACCCGGCATTACCCGACCAGTGAATTCATCGACAATGACGACTTCATCATTACGAACAATATAGTTAACGTCTTTAACAAATAATTCTTTTGCTTTTACGGCGTTAAATACAAAGTGAGCCCAGGGATCTTTCGGATCAAATAAATCCGTGACTTGTAGAAGGTTTTCTGCTTTTTCAAACCCTTCATCAGTGAGGAGAACGTTACGTGCCTTCTCATCCACCTCGTAGTCCACTTCGGTTTCTAGCTGGCGGGCCAGGTCTGCCGCTCGTTCGTATTTTTCTTGAGGACGATCTACCTGACCTGAAATGATTAGCGGTGTACGAGCCTCATCCACCAAGATGGAGTCAACTTCGTCAATGATACAAAAGTTAAACGGGCGTTGTACCACTTCCTCAATGGAAGAGGCCATGTTGTCCCTCAGGTAATCGAAGCCAAACTCGCTATTTGTGCCGTAGGTGATGTCACAAGCATAGTTTTTACGCCGTTCTGATGGGCTCATGCCCTGCTGAATCAGACCCACTGATAGCCCTAGGAAACGATGAACCTGCCCCATCCATTCGGCGTCGCGGCGAGCCAGGTAGTCGTTTACTGTAACGATGTGCACACCTTTACCAGATAGGGCATTTAGGTATGCAGGTAGGGTGGCTACCAGAGTTTTACCTTCACCCGTCTTCATTTCAGCGATCTGGCCATCATGAAGCACCATGCCGCCAATCAGCTGTACGTCATAATGACGCATCCCCAAAACCCGAGTACCCGCCTCACGCACAACGGCGAAAGCTTCAGTGAGGAGATCATCAAGATCCTCACCATCCTTAAGGCGCTGCTTAAATTCAGCAGTTTTACCCCGCAATTCCTCATCTGAGAGGGCCTTGATTTCCTCTTCCAGGAGGGCGATCTCTTTGACGTCAGGTTGATAGCGCTTGAGCTTACGGGCGTTTGGATCGCCTAAAAGTCGTTTCAGCATGTCTGGGCAGTAAACGGCGAGTGTGGGTACTATACCCCGATACCTATCTTATCTAGATATCCTAAGCCGATAAACCCCCTACTTGGGGACGGTTTACCTCACTCGTAAATACATTGATTTTGATTGTGTCAAGGCTGTGCTCAATAGCGCCATAGTTTCAGACACTGTGGCAAGCTAGGTCGAGGGTGCTCTGTAGGAGTGAAAGCAAGTGCGTTTTTGGTCAATTGGTCTGATCAGTGGGCTCATGGGGGTTACCCCTGTAATGGCACAGTCTATCGTGCCTACGGACATGACTCAGGTTGAGCAACGGGCAAATGAGTACAGCATCACGGGTGGCCAACAGTCTGCTGATGGTTTAAATCTGTTTCACGGATTTGAGAGTTTTAATCTGGATGAGGCTGAACGGGCTAGTTTTTGGGTGCCTGCAGGTGTTGCTAATGTTTTAGGACGGATCAGTGGTGGGGATGCTTCATTAATCAATGGCCAACTACAGCTTTTAGGCAGCAACGCCGATCTATTTCTGCTTAACCCTGCGGGCATTATTTTTGGTGAGCGTGCCACCCTGGCTTTGCCGGGGAGCTTCTTAGCGACCACGGCAGACGGGGTAACGTTCGATAATGGCACCTTTCCGGTCCTTGGTTCAGTGGACTATGGTTTGTTGGTAGGTGAACCCACCGGGTTAGAGTTCTGGGCTGGAGCTGCTGGCATTATTTTGAATAGCAGTGATTTAACTGTTGATCCAGAAGCTTCGCTATCCTTAGTCGGCAGTAGTGTGACTAATACTGGTGATCTGAGTGGCACCAGCGGTTCTATCACTCTGGCGGCAGTGCCCGATAGTCACTACGTCCGTTTGAGCTCGGCTGGCTCAGTGTTGTCTTACGACCTTGCTGCGCAACACATTATCAGTGGTTTTAACCCGTTAGACTTGCCCACTTTGTTGACAGATGTTTCTGTGGCATCGGCAACAGGATTGGTGGTGAATGCTGATGGCAGTATTCAGCTGGCAGGGGCAGATATGGATCTCTCTCTCGGTACAGTGCTGTCTACCGGAGATATCAGCTTAGAAGGCGGTAATGTGCAACTCCTGGGGGAGCAGGTGGGGCTATTAGCAGGGACTGTCAATGTGTCTGGTACCCAAGGGGGTGGCAATATTTGGTTGGGGGGTAATCAAGAAGGCACAGGCCCCCTACCCAATGCTCGAGCTGTTTATGTTGCGCCAACGGTGGAGCTCAGCGCGGATGCTCAGGATAGTGGCTCCGGTGGCAACATCATTATCTGGTCAGAAGAGAGTAGTCGCATTTATGGGGCAATTTCTGCAACGGGTGGCTCCCAGGCAGGGGATGGAGGGTTTATAGAAACCAGCAGTCGTGGTTTTTTGGAGGTGACTCAAGCCCCGGATGTATCCGCTGCACAGGGTCGTGCTGGTTTGTGGTTGTTGGATCCGTTTGATATTGAGATTCGTAATAACGGTGGTAATAATGTGAACCTCCCTGCCGCAACTCCGTTTGAAGCGACGGGGTCGGTGGCCATTTTAGACATTGGTGTGCTCAATGCTGGTTTAGCCAATGGCAATGTTGTTGTTGCAACCACCACTAATGGGGGGACAGCCGCTGGAAATATTACTCTGATTGATCCGTTGGTCTATTCAGCTCAGCCTGGAGCCACGTTGGAACTGTTGGCGGCTGGCGATATTAGGGTTCAGGCTTCCATTACGCCCGGTGATACCTCTGGTCCCCTCAACCTGCAGTTACGAGCTGATACGGACAATCAAGGCAATGGTGTTGTCGAGATTGCTAGCAATGTTTTAGTCGACACGTCGGGGGGCGCGTTATTGCTTCAGGGCAATGGCGAGCAGACTGTTTCAGCGGCGGGTGTTTCATTGTTGGCAAATAGTTCTCTCCAGACCCGTGGTGGCAATATCACGATCGCGGGACGGCACAGCAATAATTCAGGTGTCTTGGTTGGGGCCAATACTTCGATTGATACGGCTGGTACGGCTGGAAATGGAGCGATCGCAATCAATGGAGTGAGTCAAACGGGCATTGGCATTGATTTAGGCGGCACTCTGACCATTAGCGACCAATTGACCTTGGATGGTCAAACAGGCAGCTCGACTCAACCCGCTGTCCGATCGACATTTGCGTTGATGGATAATCGGGTATTGGTGAATGCGGTCGGTAATGTTGAGTTGGATTCCATTCAAGCTGCAACGGAAATTGACATTACAACCGATGGATTGTTGCGGGTGACGGGCACTAATAGCGCTGGTCAAAGCTTAGTGACGACGGCTAATAACGGCAACATTCGTATTCGCCACGGGGGAGGAGGGCAAACGCCTTTTGTTGTGGGTAATGCGGCAGTGAATGGAACGGCAGGTGCGATCGCAACTAGCACCAATAATGCCATTACCCCCGTCAGATCATTCCTTGACAGCTTTTCCCAAGGCAATATCAGCATCGTGACAGCGGGCAGCACGAATCCAAATGATTGTGTGAATGACTGCAATGATTTTGACGATGACGATTTTGATGATGATTTTGGAGACAACGACTTTGGTGATGACGGTGCTTTAGACGACTCTTCTAGCCCCCTCAGCATTGCTGGCGATGAGGATGGCGACGACGTCCAGGACAATAATGATTTTGATGACGACTTCGAAGATGACGACTTTGACGACGACGACTTTGACGACGGCGACTTTGACGACGGCGACTTCGAAGATGACGACTCGGAGGAGACCGCAGACTCAGATGATGCTGAGGATGAGGACGACGATGAGAACGACGACAGCGACTTTGACGATGATGAGTTTGCCTATGGGGATGACTTCTCTGTTGATGTTTTAGAGGATGCTGAAATTACCGCAGAAAAACTCGATGGCAAAGAGAAAGTTCTAACCCAAGAATATTCTCAGTACTTGGGGGTGGAATCTGAGCCCAACTTACCCTTGCCAGAAGTTCAGCAAAAGTTGGGGCAGGTGGCGATAGAAACTGGCTATACCCCAGGCATCGTATACATCGACTTTGTGCCTGATGATCGCGCTCAAACAAAGCAGGTACTGGAGCTAAACCAGGATAATTATCTGTTAGAGCTCGTTTTAGTGACTCAGAATGGTCCCCCCCAGCGTTTGCTCATCGACACCACCAAGGCAGATGTGCAAAATATTGTTGCTCGATTTCATCGAGGGGTGACTAATGTGACATTTGGTCGTCGCTACCTGCGTTCAGCTCAAAAACTACACAACTGGCTGATTTCACCGTTGGAGAGTGCACTTAGTGAACAGGAAATCAGTCATTTATCATTTGTATTGCCCTCTGGGTTGCGATCGCTACCGCTAGCCGCCCTACATGATGGTGAAACCTTTTTGATTGAGCGTTACAGTTTAGGCATTATGCCCAGTGTCGGCCTCACCAATATTGACTACAGCGATATTAGGCCTGCTGAGGTTTTAGCGGCAGGAGCCTCCACCTTTTTAGAACAGCCTGCCCTACCTGCGGTTCCCTTAGAACTGAGGACCATTGCCGATACTCTCTGGCCAGGACGATTTTTCCTCAATGAATCCTTTACCCTGGAACAGCTCTTAGCCAATCGTCAAAGTGGCGACTACGACATCCTGCACCTGGCCACCCACGGAGAATTTCGTGCTGGTAATCCCAGTAATTCCTACATCCAGTTATGGGATCAGCGCCTTACCCTTGATCAACTTTCTCGCCTCAGCCTTGATAATCCACCGGTAGATTTGCTGGTGCTCAGTGCCTGTCGCACAGCCCTCGGCAGCCGAGAAGCGGAGTTGGGCTTTGCTGGCTTAGCAGTCAAGGCAGGGGTGAAAACCGCCATGGCTAGCCTCTGGCGAGTCGATGATGTGGGGACGGCTGGTTTAATGACAGAGTTTTACTCCAATTTACGCACCAGCACCATGCGCGCTGAGGCATTACGCCAGGCTCAGCTGGCAATGCTACGGGGCAATGTCTCAGTGGATGCCGGACAACTGGTCTGGACAGGTGGCACCTTAGTCATGCCGCCGATCTTGGCCGATGAAACGGGACTCGTTTTAAGTCATCCCTTTTACTGGGCTGCATTTACCCTCGTTGGCAGTCCCTGGTAGATGGTAATCTGTATTCCCCGATACCAAACTATTTGATGGTAAATATCAGTGGATTTGATGGTGGCTGTGCTTGAGTCTATGTATCGTGGTACCACCCCATTGTCTTAGCTTTTTGCGATTATAGCTTTTTTACTATTCCTGTTTGTCTTTAAAGACAGACTGGGTAGGTAATGTTCTTTTTTAGCTTCATACCTATGGATTTTCGGTCTGTTCAGTTTTGCTATACCGAAACGCTAGCAACAAAAGATCTAGAGCAACTTAGAAATCTCTTTAATCACTCTGCTTTTTGGGCTGCGGGGCGACGATTTGAGGATTTAGCTAAAGCCATTAGCTATAGTTGCCCTGTGGTGGTCGCCTGGCATGATGATCGGCTAATTGGCTTTGCTCGGGCCACATCTGATGGTGTCTATCGTGCCACTATTTGGGATGTGGTCATCCATGATGACTATCAAGGCGCTGGCTTGGGGCGTAAATTGGTGGAAACAGTTTTAAGTCATCCCCATATGAGCAGCGTAGAACGGGTTTACCTGATGACAACCAACCAAAAACAATTTTACGAACGTGTCGGGTTTATAAAAAATGAGACCACCACAATGGTGCTAGTGAATCAGCCCATTGATGGCAGTCTGTTGCGACAGGCTGAAGCGGCTGTCCAAAGATCTTAGCCTTGCGCTTACCCTCCTTCAGCTTCGATTTTTTCGCGGCTATCGTCCCAATAGGCGCTGTAGGTCCATTCTTCTTTGGAACCCTTGTCCAAAATTTTCCATCGATAGATGGCTTTATCTGGATTGACGCCTACCTCAATTAACTTAGCGCCCATATAATATTCCGTCTGCTTTTTGGTGCGTGCTTTGAGAAATTCAGACTGACTTTTAGAAATGATCTTGGTTATATGGGCCTGTGTAGGTTTCTTTCTTACCATTTGTGGAGTTGATCTGCTTTCTAAGAAAAGGATGCAAAAACGTTAGTATTTGGCTGGGGGCTGCGGCGGTGGCGCATCGGGGCGCGGTTCAGAGGCACCATCGTTAGGGGCGGCGGGGCGAAAATCAGTATAGCTTCCTTCGTTGGCGTCTGTAGGGCGAGGACGAACATTAAGGGGAG
>NZ_QXHD01000004.1:6288192-6322773 GCF_011009555.1 Adonisia turfae CCMR0081
TCTCAAAGCCTGAGATGATTGCTAAACGCCTCAGGGGTTGAGCTCCTAAATAGAATTCTCCGTTGATTTGCCAAGTGGGATACGCGTTGATACCCACTGCATTGCAGAGGTCTACTTGCGGATTAACCCCGCGCAGATCGCATTCAACATATGGAATTGACAGGGCAGCGTCGCCAAAGATTTGCTTTTGCCTGGCACAGTGCGGGCACCAGTAAGCTCCATACATTTTTGCCCCCGTGTTTGACAGGTAATCAGCTAACTGAAATTCATAGCTGGGGGCAATGAGCTGGCCGATGGAGAAATCCTGGCAGCTTGCGATCGCAACCACTATCGTTACCCCCCACAAAACCATCCAAAAACCCCTACCGAACATGACGTTTATCCCCCCGTAACGACCATTACCTTACATGAGCACAACCCTTGGCACTAGAAGAAATGGCTAAAATTTTCCAAAATCGCAGGTGATGATTTCCAGGGCGGGTTACCGCACACGATTCTTAAGGAAACTGGCACAATAGAACCAACTTTTAGCCACTAAACTAGCTCCCCAACAAAGTCTAGTACAGGCCTTACGAGAATCCTTTAGGGCCGTTATTGTCTCAGAGCATGACCTTATGACGCCTTTTGATCTACCCAAGCCCTTCAGCCATCGAATAATTCGATGGCTGATTACTTGCTGTTCAGCAATACTGCTTTTTCTGGCAGGCATCCAACCAGCAGCAGCTCTGACTCAACCAGCAGCTGAAACAACTTCACTATCGAGCGAAAGCTTTGTTGCCGCAGCTGTGCGACGCGTTGGTGAAGCAGTTGTGCGCATCGACACCGAACGCACAATCACCCGCAACGTACCCGATTTACTCTACGACGATCCCCTTTTTAGGGGATTCTTTGGCCCTGATACATTCCAGCGAATTCCCCAGCAGGAACGTCTCAGTGGTCAGGGTTCTGGCTTCATCGTAGATAGCAAGGGCTATATTCTCACCAATGCTCACGTTGTCAACCAAGCAGACCGCGTTACGGTCACCCTCAAAGATGGCCGACATTTTGATGGCACGGTCGAAGGATCAGACGAACTAACTGACTTAGCCGTCATCAAAATCAATACAGACAGTAAAACCTTACCAGTAGCCTCCTTAGGGGACTCTGACACAATCGATGTCGGGGATTGGGCCATTGCCGTAGGCAATCCACTGGGATTAGACAATACCGTCACCCTGGGGATTGTCAGCACGCTGAAACGATCAAGTGCCACTGTTGGTATTCCCGACAAACGACTTGATTTTATTCAGACAGATGCCGCCATTAACCCAGGTAACTCTGGTGGCCCCCTCCTCAATAGCCAGGGCGAAGTCATCGGTATCAACACCGCAATTCGAGCAGATGCCATGGGTATTGGTTTTGCTATTCCTATCAACAAAGCAAAATCTATTCAAGACCAGCTAGCCCATGGTGAGCGCATTGCTCATCCTTATCTGGGCATTCAAATTGCTGATCTAACTCCAGAAATGGCAAAACGCAACAATGATGATCCCAATGCCAGCATGATCATTCCAGAAATTAGCGGAGTCTTAGTTATCCGTGTTCTTCCTGAAACACCAGCTGCTGAAGCTGGGTTACGCCGTGGAGACGTGATAACGCAAATTGATGAGCAGCATTTTCAAACAGCTAATCAGCTACAGTCCTATGTTGACCAAGCCCAAATTGGGCAGCAATTAAACCTAAGCCTACATCGTGGAGAACAGACGCAGACAATCACAATCAAAGCCGCAGCACTAGATCTAGACGCATAATACAAATCCGAATTCATTCAACCCGATTGAAAGGGCAATCCTGTAGGGACACTCCTTTAGGGATTAGTTCTCTTCCATACTGGGCGCTATCAGTCAGCATTCCGCATAAGGTCAAATCCCAAAGTAGTAATCTGAGCCAATAAGAATAAAGGGGCTAAGGAAATTCCTTAGCCCCTTTTACTTAGATGTTTATTTTTCTAGAGGATTAGCTAGACTTGCAATCCTAAATAATCTAAGGAGCGGCCGTTTGATCATCAATCAAAGCATTATCATCCAAAAACGGAGATGGAGGCGTTGGAGGTGTCTCAGCAGGTCCGGGTCCCGATGCATTTGCTCCAGGAGTATTACCACTTGGAGTACCGCCCAACATATCGTCGGTAAACATGTTAAGGCCACCTTCACGATCATAGGCACGAGCGGTGCGATCGTCTAAGACCATATCTTGTAAAGCCATATCATCCGATAGAAAAGCCTTATCGAAAGAAGGATCTATCTCAGGAGTTGAACGCTCTTCATAGGCATTAAATCCTGTACCAGCAGGGATTAGGCGACCAATAATCACGTTCTCCTTCAGACCACGTAGCCAATCAGACTTGCCTTCAATAGCCGCTTCAGTCAACACACGAGTTGTTTCTTGGAAACTTGCTGCTGAAATAAAGCTATCGGTATTTAGCGAAGCCTTAGTAATGCCCAACAATACAGGAGTGTATTCCGCCGGAGCCCCCCCTGTAATCGACATCGCTTCATTCACCTGTTCTAGCTGACGAATCTCAACGAGCTCGCCAGGTAGCATTGTGGTATCACCACCGTCTTCCACACGGGCCTTAGAAGTCATCTGGCGTACGATCACCTCAATGTGCTTATCAGCAATATCAATCCCCTGGGATTGATACACCGACTGTACTTCATTCACCAAGAAAGTCTGTACTTTTTGCAGGCTGATCATGGCAGCCTCATGTACGCCTTTAGTCTCACGATGATATTTGAAGAAGAACTCCAAAATCTGGTGAGGATTCAGAGGTCCATCTGTCAGTGGTTCAGCCAAAGTGACCTCTTGACCATCGGAGACAATCATAGGCTGCCCCGGAGTAATTGGATACTCAGTCACCACACCATCATCTTCAATGATCTTCACCTCTACCGTTTCATCATCGCCATAAACAACCTGAGCACTACCCGGTCGCTCCGCTAAGACACAAGCTTCTTTAGGCTTACGAGCCTCAAGCAGCTCTTCAATCCGAGGTAAACCTTGAATGATATCCCCAGTCTTGGCACGTTCAAAGATCAACAACACCAAATTATCGCCCCGCTGAACGAGATCACCATCCTCAATGTGCAGTACCGCACCTGTTGATACACGATAAGGACGCGCAATCCGTAGAACAACACTGTCGCCATTAATCGCTACAACCTGACCAGAGTCTTCAGAGATAACCCCCTCAGCTAATGGAAAACCATCAACCAACAAATCTCCTTCCTTCACAGTTGGCGATTTG
Source organism: Adonisia turfae CCMR0081 (assembly GCF_011009555.1). Classification (GTDB taxonomy): domain Bacteria; phylum Cyanobacteriota; class Cyanobacteriia; order Phormidesmidales; family Phormidesmidaceae; genus Leptothoe; species Leptothoe turfae. Next base: position 6,291,479 of record NZ_QXHD01000004.1, read on the forward strand.
CCATCCATAGCAATTGTTACCAGGTCACTATCACGCACGACTAGGATACGGCGAACAGATTCCACATCTTGACGAATACCACGAACCTCTCCAGCTTCCTTAGACTGGATTTCGGTACGTGCCACAACAGCACCAGGTTCTATCTCCTGGCCTTCCTCAACAAGCAAGCGCGTCTGAGTACTACCCTGGGTTTGGTCAGCAGCAATATCACGACGGATGACTAGAGTCTCTAGAATCACTAGCTGAAGGCGCTGAATCTCTGGATCATGCTGATCGGGCACCAGCTCAATATCAGCTGTCAGTTGTGACGACTCATTGTCCACATTCAGAACTAGCTGAGTCCGCAGTAACTCAACACCATCAACCGACTTCACACGCTCGCCATCCTTAAAGAAGAGACGTTGAATCGCAGTGATGCCAATAGAATTATCTTCACTATCACTCACAGCATGTTGCGTCGGCACATCAGGCACATCAGGCACATCAAATTCCTGCACCGGGCGCAATAACAGCGCAGCTCCTTCAGGGGTTTCTACATACTCAACAAATCGAAGAGCTTCTGCCGTTACTCCAGGAATCACTTCCTCACCAGCACTAACCAGCACCCCATCCTTACCACTAGCAGCATCTGGGCTATCCACCATGTGAATATCCCCTGGCTTAATCACAATCTCCCGTAGAATGTCATTCTTTTGGGTGACTTCAACCACACCGCTAATTTGACAGAAGATATCCTTAACAACTTCAGTACCAGCTTCAATGAACTGGCCATCCTCAACCATTAGTAGGGAGATATCTTTATTGACCTCATGGGCTTCTTCTGGGATCCAAAGGAGAGTTCCACCTTTGGTAACTTCGTACCCTTGCTTGCCCTTACTCTTCTTAGCAATTTCTACACCTGAGAACTTGATGATGCCACCGCTCTGAGTGTGGTAAGTATCATCAACGAGTTCTGCAATCACCTGACCACCAGTGACTTTGGCACCCGGTGTAGCAATTAAGGAGTAACGTACTCCCTGATCGGTTTGTAGAAAATAATGCTCACGTCCTTGACCGCTCTCAACCGTGACTTCCGTGGTGTCCAGCATCACCGAAGCAGTAATAATCTCAACCTCACGGCTACCTTTACTATCAGAACGATCAGGCAAGCGAACCACCCCACCCCGCTCAGTGACAATTTTGGTTTCAGCCAAAATGCCGTTGGAATCAATCATGTCACCATTTTTAACCGTAGGCTCCGCACCAGGAGGTAAGTTATAAACTTCACCCGAGAGCACCCACAACAACCCACCACGTTGGGCCAACTTAGTGATGTTGCCTTGACGGTCTTTTTTCTCTTCCTGCACTAAACCAGCAAATAGCACTTCACCCGACATATCGGAGGTTACGTCTTTACTCGCTTTCTCAGTTACTTTACGGACTCGCCCAGTGGTAGGTAATTCTGCAATCAAGTCACCCTTTGCAAGAACAGTCCCATCAACAACAAATACAATGGAACCCTGTGGTAAAGCAACCGCGCGTGTCTTACCGTTCTCCATAACGATTTTGGCGTCGGTATTCGCCTCCATCACAAGAGCGTCTTCACCATGACGAGTTCGATAGGGACGGCTACGAAGGCTCGAAGGCATTTGGAACTGACCAGCTACCTTTGCTCGAACTTGGGGTGCTAGTTCTCCGGTAAATGTACCACCGGTATGGAAGGTACGCATAGTCAGCTGAGTACCCGGCTCACCAATAGATTGAGCCGCAATAATACCGACAGCTTCGCCTAAATCCACCATATGCGAATGGGCCAAGCTCCAACCATAACAATGCTGGCAAACAGAACGGGCTGCCTCACAGGTCAGAGCAGAACGAACTCTAACTTGTTTAATCCCAGAATCGTCTACAGCCTTAGCCATGATTGCGTCCATAGGCTGATTGCGAGGAACGATGACTTCACCAGTTTTAGGGTGAACGGCATCGTCAGCCAGAATTCTTCCTAACAGCTTGTCCTCAAGAGAAATTAACACCCGCTCACCGTCTGTCATGGCACTTAGGGGAATGCCCCGATCCGTACCACAATCAATTTCACGAATAATGACATCCTGTGAAACGTCTACCAGACGACGGGTCAAATAACCTGAGTCAGCTGTACGTAGTGCAGTGTCCACAAGGCCTTTCCGGGCACCATAGGAAGAAATAATGTACTCAGTAACCGTCAGTCCTTCGCGGAAGTTAGTCTTAATCGGCAAGTCAATAATTTCACCCTGGGGATTTGCCATCAAACCGCGCATTCCCACCAGCTGACGTACCTGGGAGATATTACCGCGAGCCCCAGAGAACGCCATCATGTAAACCGAGTTGAGCGGATTATTCTCCTTAAAGTTACGGACTACTTCATCCTTTAACTCTTCACTAGTTTCGTTCCAGGTATCAATTACCTTCTGAAAACGTTCTACCTCAGTAATTTCGCCCCGAGTATAGCGCTCTTCAGTGTCGCGAATTTCCTGCTCCGCTGCATCCAGCAATTTTCGCTTACTCGGGGGAACCTGCAAGTCGTCAACACTGATAGAAACCCCCGCACGGGTAGCGTACTTAAAACCAAGGGACTTGATTTCATCAGCCATTGCAGCTGTACGAGCCGTGCCGTAGTTATCAAATGACCAGGAAATCAGGTTTTTAAGCTGCTTCTTGTCAATAATACGGTTGCGAAAAATGATGGAGTTGGCTTGTTCGTTACCTTGATCTGCCATGGGGTCTCTCTGCCTCAACGTGGTACTGGCTAACTGGATAAAAAACTAAAAAATTTAACTGGCAAGGGCCGCATGGACAGCATGGTTGTAAATAATGCGCCCAGGGGTCGTATAGATATGTTGAGATAGGAGATTGCCGTCCCCATCTTCGCGAACACGACGATGGGCATAACGCTTAGTCACAAAGCCATCTCCGTTATCAATCACCTCAACCGGGTCGCCGTCGTGTTCCACAGGACCATCAAATCGCAGCCACACCCAAGCGTGGAGATCTACCATGCCTTGTTCGTAGGCAACAATGGCGTCTTCCATACTGGCGAAATGTGAGTCAGCTCCCTTTTGCTCATAGGGATTTTCCGCAGTGAGATAGTAGCAACCCAGCACCATATCCTGACTAGGCGTAATAATGGGTCGCCCTGTGGCTGGGGAAAGAACGTTATTAGACGCCAACATCAGCAGCCGCGCCTCAGACTGCGCTTCCAGTGATAGTGGCACGTGCACCGCCATCTGGTCACCATCGAAGTCAGCATTAAATGCCGGACACACAAGCGGGTGCAGTTGTAAAGCTCGTCCCTCTACCAACATTGGTTCAAATGCCTGAATACCAAGACGGTGTAGAGTTGGCGCTCGGTTAAGCATAACCGGATGATTTTCAATGACTTCCTCCAACACACCCCAAATACTCGGGTCATTGCGCTGAATCAGTTTTTTAGCGGCTTTAATGTTATTCACCAAACCTTGACGAATCAAACGATGAATTACAAAAGGCTGGAAAAGCTCAATAGCCATCTCACGCGGCAGGCCACATTGGTGAATTTTTAGATTGGGGCCAACCACAATTACGGAACGACCAGAGTAGTCAACTCGCTTACCTAACAGGTTCTGACGGAAACGTCCTTGTTTACCCTCAATAATGTCTGAGAGAGACTTAAGAGGTCGATTATTAGCGCCAACTACTGTTCGGCCACGACGACCATTATCAATCAGAGCATCTACGGCTTCCTGAAGCATCCGCTTTTCATTACGGACAATAATCTCAGGTGCCAAAATCTCTTGCAGTCGTGCCAAGCGATTATTCCGATTGATCACACGACGATAGAGGTCGTTGAGGTCCGATGTTGCAAATCGACCACCATCTAGCTGTACCATCGGACGGAGGTCAGGGGGGATGACGGGAATAACATCCAACACCATCCAATCTGGACGAGATCCGGTTGCAATAAAGTTGTCAATCACACGTAGACGTTTGATCAACTTCGCCCGCTTTTGACCTTTAGAGTTATCAATATTTTCCCGCAACTGCTCAGCAACAGCTTCAAGCTCCAAATCTTGTAGCAGACGCTGAAGAGCTTCAGCTCCAATGCCAACCTCAATACCAGACAGATCAGACTCTTCATCGTAAAGCTGATCTTCAATTTCAATCCACTGATCTTCAGTCAGGAGCTGTTTGTAGCTTAAGCTGTCAGCATTACCTGGATCTAAAACAACGTAGGCGTTGAAATACACAATTTGCTCAACATCTCTAAGAGGCATGTCGAGCAAAATTGCAATATAGCTAGGAATACCTTTGAGATACCAAACATGCGCTACGGGAGCAGCCAGTTTGATATAGCCCATACGATGACGACGCACACGTGACTCCGTCACTTCTACACCGCAACGCTCGCAAACGATTCCGCGATGACGGACGCGCTTATATTTACCACAATGGCATTCCCAATCCTTAGCAGGCCCAAAAATGCGTTCACAGAACAGCCCGTCCATTTCAGGCTTTAAAGTTCTGTAGTTAATGGTTTCTGGCTTGGTTACTTCCCCTACAACTGTGCCATTGGGAAGCGTACGTTCACCCCATTGACGAATACGGTCAGGCGAAGCCAGGCCGATTTTGACATAGTCAAAGCGCTGTTCTAGTTTTGGCATTCTCTTGATTCCTTGTACGCGGCCTACACATCAGGACATAGTTTCTGTTGACGAATCGAGGGACAGTTGTTTACAAAAGGTTGCTTCGCCTCGATTCTAAAGTGATGACATAAGCGTTCAGGTCTTTTCTAGCTACTTTGCATAGAGCTAAAAACAGACGGCTAAACGCTTATGCTCATTCACAGAGTTAAAGGGGCGGCTCCTCAATGGCAGGGGTAGGAGTCGCAGCTGGTGCAGCCGCAGGGGGAGCCTCAGGAGATGCTTCATCTCGAGAAATAGACTCATAGGTGGGCCGCGATGGTGAACGTCGATTAAGAGAATCTGACATCAAGTCAACCTCTACATCACGACTGGTGCCATCTTCTTGGGTTTCTAGTTTATGCACCGCGATGTCTAAGCAGAGGGACTGTAGCTCACGCATCAATACCTTGAAGGATTCAGGCGTACCGGGTCGAGGAATTGCCTTGCCTTTAACAATGGCATTAAGGGCTTCATTACGTCCCTGCATATCATCGGATTTGACAGTTAGCAGTTCCTGCAAAGTATAGGCAGCACCGAAGGCTTCGAGTGCCCATACCTCCATCTCTCCAAAGCGCTGACCACCTTGCTGAGCTTTACCACCCAAGGGCTGCTGAGTAACCAGCGAGTAAGGACCTGTAGAACGAGCGTGAATCTTATCGTCTACTAGGTGAACCAGCTTCAGCATGTAGGGTTTACCAACTGTCACCGGACGGTCAAAGGCTTCCCCAGTACGGCCATCGTAAAGCTGGATTTTACCTGGATCTTCAGGATTAAACACCCAGCTATTACCCGTGTTATCACGAGCATCCTGGAGCTTGCCATGGGTAGTTTCCATGGACGCTTCACTGCCATACATCTCATCAAAAGGCGTAATCTTGAAGCGTGCATTGAGATTCTCTCCGGCCCAGCCCAGCAAACATTCAAAGACCTGGCCTACATTCATACGAGACGGTACACCCAGAGGATTGAGTACGATATCAATCGGAGTACCATCCGGGAGATAGGGCATATCTTCAATGGGCAAAATCCGAGAAATAATACCTTTGTTACCGTGGCGACCAGCCATCTTATCGCCTACCTGGATTTTGCGCTTTTGGGCCACATAAACCCGCACCACCATGTTGGCACCCGGAGGAAGCTCATCACCTTGCTCACGGGTGAAGACACGCACATCGACCACACGACCTTTTTCACCATTGGGTACACGTAGAGAATTATCCCTAACGTCCCGAGCTTTTTCACCAAAGATTGCCCGCAGCAGTTTTTCTTCTGGGGGCTGATCAGATTCACCCTTGGGTGTAACTTTACCCACCAAGATGTCGCCTGAGGTAACCCAGGCTCCAATGCGGATAATGCCGGTCTCATCTAGTTGACGCAGAGCATCTTCTCCAACATTAGGAATTTCGCGAGTGATTTCTTCAGGCCCTAGCTTGGTTTGACGCGCCTCAATCTCAAACTTCTCAATGTGAATAGAGGTGTAGAGGTCGTCGTATACTAAACGCTCGCTCAGCAGAATTGCGTCTTCGTAGTTGTAGCCCTCCCAAGGCATATAGGAAACTAAGACATTCTGGCCCAGGGCAATTTCACCCCCTTCAGTGGCTGAACCATCTGCTAGCACCTGGCCTGCAACCACCTTGTCTCCAGAGAAAACTAAGGGGCGTTGATTCAAACAAGTGTCTTGGTTAGAGCGCTGATACTTCTGGAGTTCTTGGGCATATTGCTTACCATCAGCATCAGTAACCACTACTTTCTTGGCATCAAGGAAAGTAACTTCACCATCAACCGGGCTGACGACTACCATCCCTGAGTCACGAGCGGCCTGAGCTTCCAGACCCGTACCTACTAAAGGACGTTCGGGACGCAGCAGGGGAACAGCCTGGCGTTGCATATTTGATCCCATGAGAGCACGGTTCGCATCATCGTGCTCAAGGAAAGGAATTAGTGAAGTAGCCACCGAGATAATTTGAACCGGTGAGACGGCTACGTAATCTACTTCAGAGGCTGACGTACTGATGAAGTCTTGACGGTAACGAACAGGGACAGATTCACCCAAGATGTTGCCATCGATATCGATGGGGATATCCCCTGGCGCTACACGGAAATCATCTTCCTCATCAGCTGTCATATAAACTGACGGCTGATCTTTACGAATACGACCATCTTCTACCGGGAAAAATGGCGTTTCGATAAAGCCAAAATCATTGACGCGCGCATGGGTTGCCAGGGAACCAATCAATCCAGCATTAGGACCTTCAGGCGTCTCAATTGGGCAAATACGACCGTGGTGCGAGGGGTGAATGTCGCGAACAGCAAAACCAGCACGCTCACGGGTTAAACCACCAGGCCCAAGGGCACTAATGCGGCGCTTGTGAGTTAACTCAGCCAAAGGATTAGTTTGATCCATAAACTGAGACAGCTGACTGGAACCAAAGAATTCCTTGATGGCAGCGACTAAAGGCTTAGGATTAACCAGAGACGCAGGCGTTAGGGAATCAGCATCTGAGACAGTCATCCGCTCACGGATAATGCGCTCCAAACGGTTTAGACCGACACGCACCTGGTTTTGTAAAAGCTCACCCACGGAACGAACACGACGGTTACCCAAGTGGTCGATATCGTCAATAATGCCGATGTCAAACTCTAAGTTAATGAGGTAATCAATAGCCGCTAAGACATCTTGAGGTGTCAATACGCGAACGGCATCTGGCACATTCAGGCGCAGCTTACGGTTAAGCTTATGACGCCCAACTTTACCCAAGTCATAACGCTTGGGATCGAAGAAGCGCGAATGTAGTAACTGCTGACCACCAGATACTGTGGGAGGCTCGCCAGGACGAAGCTTACGATATAGCTCTAATAGTGCCTCTTCTTCACTAAATTGACCTTCCTTCTCAATGGTCTTTTGGAAGTATTCAGGATGACGTAAGGAGTCAAAAATCTCGCCATCACTTAGGCCTAGAGCCTTAAAGAGGACTTGAGCAGAGAGCTTACGGGTTTTATCAATGCGGACCCAAACTAGATCGTTCTTATCAGTTTCAAACTTAAGCCAAGCACCTCGGTTGGGAATCAGGTTCGCATTGTAAGTACGGCGACCGTGCTTATCAGTTTCGGCTTTGTAGTAAACACCAGGACTACGGACAATCTGATTTACGATCACACGCTCAGCACCATTGATAATGAAGGTGCCGCGATCGGTCATCAGTGGCAGGTCACCAATGAATACCTCTTGCTCCTTAATTTCCCCAGTTTCCTTATTAATGAGGCGCGTTGGGACGTACATTTGTACTGAATAAGTGCTATCCCGACGCTTAGCCTCATCAACCATATATTTAGGGCTTTTGAGCTTATAATCCTTACCAAGGAAATGCAGCTCCAACTTCCCCGTATAGTCAGTAATCGGCGAAAAACTCTCAAGTTCTTCAATTAGACCTTCTTGCAAAAACCAGCGAAAACTAGAGCGCTGAATCTCAACTAGGTCAGGTAATACAAAGGAGGATTGGGAAATGGTTAGGTCAGTCATTCGTCTCCTCAAGCAGGTCGGGCCTAAATAAATGGGGTATAAAAGTGAGAGAGTGAGATATAAGAGGGTTTAGTTAAATCGAAACCAGTAGTGCTAAGCGACAAACAAAAGAATGACTACACTCCCTTGTAGGGCAATGCAGTCGGGCTAATATTTTTCGGGGTTTTGCTAGCATCCGATAGCTGAAATAGGTGCAATGGGCATTTTTGAAGCAACCGTTGGGCACCAGCGTTATGAATAGGATAAGTGTAAAAAGCTGAGCCAGTCGGCTATAGTAAGGCTAACGTACAGCCGAGGTAGTATATCACAAATCAGCAGTGAAATTTAATATTCTTGTAGCTTTGTATTTTTATTTAGCGATGAATCACCACAGAGACAGTGTTTTACTAAACTTCGCTCACAAATTAAGCACCTGTTTTTTACATACCTACATCATTTATTAAGGTTTGTCACTAAAGATCGAACGAAGACTCAGGAAGTTTGAACAGGGATCTTGCATTAGCAGTTGTCTGCGCTGCCAGCACTTCTAAAGGCACCTCTCGCAGCTTAGCGACACACTCAGCCACATGGAGTACATTAGCTGGTTGATTTCGTTTTTCTTTTCGCTTTGGCACTGGAGATAGAAACGGACAGTCAGTTTCTACGAGAATGCGATCGCATCCCACCATTTGAGCCGAGGCCTGAACCTGCTTAGCACTCTTAAAGGTCACAATACCGCTAAAGCTAATATAAAAACCTAAATCAAGGAACCACTGAGTTTCTTCAGGGGTACCCGTCCAGCAATGCATTACACCCTGCACAGGACCATGATTCTGGATAAACGCCTGTAGCACATCGCGCACTGCTGCCGCTGCATCTCGACAATGAATGATTACGGGCAAATCTAACCCATGGGCAACGGACAATTGGGCCCGAAAAGCTTCAATTTGAATTGCCTGATCATCGCCCTTGTAGAAATCCAGCCCGGTCTCTCCAATCGCCACTACCCGACGATCGGAAAGTGCCAGATGATGAATTTTCTCCGCCAAGTCTGGCGTCCACTTATCCATATCTTCTGGATGTAGACCCACCGCAAAGGACACTTCACTAAATTGATCAGCAATAGCCTGCATGGCAGCAAACTCTGAAGGCTGAACACAAGAATGAACAAGGTGAACCACACCAGCCTGTCGCCAAGCTGCTGCCACCTCATCTAAGTCTGCCTGAAAACTTAAGTTATCAAAGCTGTGGTGAATGTGAACGTGGGAATCAACCAGCTGCATGGATGACTATGCTGATGCTTCTTGCTTCTTACGAGCATGGGCAAGCTTGGACTTGCGACGAGCCGCTGCATTCTTATGGATGCTGCCGCGCTTGACTGCCTTGTCGATTTTACTAAATGCAGCTGACATGGAAGAATCAACCGCTTGCTTCTTCTCCTCATCAGAAGGATCTGCAGCATACGCGTCTAGAGCAGCGTAGTAGGTCTTGGTTAGGGTTTTAACCGCCGACTTGTAGGACTTATTACGTAGACGATTGCGCTCCGCAACTTGGATGCGCTTCATCGCAGATTTAATGTTTGCCACTATTTGCCAGTGTATTTTTGTCAGGATTCCGAATTATAACATCAAAGAGCATGCACAAGGGCTTGAACTGTCATAATCTGATTGGGCTATCCGGCTGACCCTCACTAATCCGCGCTAAGCTATAACAGTCATACTCCTCCCACTCTCGCCACCCGCCTCAATGTTGCGAACTTTGTACAAGATCAGCGAAGCGCAGGCTGAACTCCAGCGTATTTGCGATCGCATCCATACCGATCAGGTGGTTGAACAAGAAGCCACCGTTCGAGAAATCTTAAACGCCATCCGACAGTCAGGGGATGAGGCACTCTTGCACTATACTGCCAAGTTTGATGAACAAACCCTGACCCCCCAAACCCTTCGCATTAGCGGCGCGGAAATTGACACCGCCTACCAGCAAGTTTCCGGTGACTTGCTCCAGGCCATTCGCCTTGCCTGCAAGAATGTCAAGGCTTTCCATCAACAACGCTTGCCTAAAAATTGGGTCACCTTTGAAGAAAACGGCGTTGTCCTGGGTAAACGTTATACCCCTGTTGCCAACGCCGGAATCTATGTACCAGGCGGCCGAGCCTCTTACCCGAGCACAGTGATCATGAACGCCATTCCTGCCCAGGTAGCAGGGGTGGAACGTTTAGTCATGGTTACCCCCACCCCCAAAGGTCACACGAACCCAGCAGTGTTAGTCGCAGCCCAAGAAGCAGGGGTGCAAGAAATCTATCGAGTGGGTGGCGCTCAGGCTATCGGGGCATTGGCCTACGGCACAGAGACCATCCCCAAGGTGGACGTTATTAGCGGCCCTGGGAATGTCTATGTCACCCTGGCTAAAAAGCAGGTTTATGGAACCGTTGGCATTGATTCCTTAGCGGGTCCATCCGAGGTACTGATTATTGCTGACCACACGGCTAATCCTGTCCACGTTGCGGCAGATCTGTTAGCCCAAGCCGAGCACGATCCTATGGCTGCGGCTATCTTACTGACAACAGATAGCAAACTAGCCGATAAAGTTGTGGTTGAAGTCGACCGCCAGTTAGCAGGCCACCCCCGCCAAATCCTCACCGAAAAAGCAATCGCCCATTACGGCATCGCCATCGTCGTAGAATCCTTAGAAGAAGCTGCCCAACTGTCCAACCAGTTTGCCCCCGAGCATTTAGAACTTGAAGTTGAAGATCCTTGGGCACTGTTAGAAAAAATCACCCAAGCAGGCGCAATTTTTCTGGGTCATGACACACCAGAAGCTGTGGGTGACTACCTGGCAGGCCCCAATCACACGTTGCCTACGTCTGGAGCCGCTCGCTACGCGTCCCCCCTGAGTACTGAAACCTTTATGAAACACTCCAGTTTGATTCAGTATTCAAAATCTGCCCTGCTCAATGTTGCAGGGGCCATTGATGCCCTTACCAATGCTGAAGGTCTACCTTCCCATGGGGATTCGGTGAGATTGCGCGTAGAAGAGTAAATTTACTGCTCAAAACCTATGGGGTCTCTTTTGATTGGCGGTTTTGCATTGCCATAAATAATTGTAATCTCAGCAAACTGGTTGCCTGAGCGATGTTAAGGGGCAATGTGGACACACCTTCTAAGCGAGACTGTACCCAGCCATCCCCCCAGTACCACTCGTGAAAACCATCCACACCTCGATGGAGCAAAAATCGGATGGCATTATCCGAGCATTCATCAACTGTGTGATCAATCTGAATGGGGCCAACGTAACTAGAAAAGGTTTGCCCTACCCCTAACGGTGCCTTAAAGCTTTCAGAAAACTGCTGTGGCCAGAGCCACTGACGAAGCTGATCGGGCTGGGTCAACCCTTGCCGCAACTGAGCCATGGTCGCATCTATTTCAATCCTGAGGGTGCTTTGTTGATAAATCCCAAACATATCTTGAGTACTACTTTCTAGCGATATAGCAGGTGATAAAACTCTAAATAACCGACAACCTGACGCGACGGCTCTACCTACTACAATATTAAGTATTCAAAAGCGTTGCTGATCCTCAAACGAACTTAATCTGAGAAGTTTGGACAAGTCACGTTCAGTTCAAATAGATTTATTTCGCCCATCGGCAGCGGAGCAAAACTGTAGAAACAAAGTAAAACCATGGCGGATCAGCTCATTCGAGCAGTAGCAGCAGATGGCGGCATCCGAGTTGTTGGAGCCATCACCACCCGTTTAGTCGAAGAGGCCAGGACTCGCCACAAGCTTTCTTACGTTGCCACGGCTGCCCTAGGCAGAGCACTAACAGCTGGCACACTTCTAGTTTCTAATATGAAACGAGAAGATTCGCGCATTAATATTCAGATTCAAGGGGATGGACCCATTGGCGGTATTCTTGTTGATGCCCGGCTAGACGGTAGCGTCCGGGGTTATGTCTCTAACCCGTATGTAGAGTTACCCCCCAATGCCCAAGGCAAACTTGATGTGGGTGCAGCAGTGGGGCGCAATGGCTATCTCTACGTCGTGCGTGACTCGGGTCTGGGTTATCCGTATTCCAGCACAGTGGAATTGGTATCAGGGGAGATTGGCGAAGATCTCACCCAGTACCTGGCCACATCAGAACAAACACCGTCAGCCTTAGTTTTAGGTGTATTCGTCGACAAACACGGCGTAGAAGCAGCAGGTGGCTTGCTCCTTCAGGTTTTACCTCAGGTATCCCATGATGAGCGCCTGATCTCCACCTTAGAATCTCGACTGGCATCCTTACCTGGATTCACCCCCATGCTACGGGCACAAAAAACGCTACCTCAAATCATTGAGGACCTGGTGGGAGATATGGGGTTAGCCATTTTTCCGGAGAGCCAACTCCTACGTTTCCACTGCCCCTGTAATGGTCAGCGCATGCTATCTGCCCTCAAACTACTGGGCGAAGATGAGCTCCAGGATATGATCGACAAAAGTGAGCCTGCTGAAGCCATCTGCCATTTTTGTGGAGATACCTATGAGGCTCAGTGCGATCGCTTAACCGAGTTGCTAGCTGAACTCAGATTGGAAAATGCGAATCGAGCATAATCATTTCGCCATACGCTGGTAGGCGGCAGCAACAGCATCGTCGCCGCCAACGTTACCGGGAAATAGGACAACGGGCAAATTTGGAAACTGTGGGTGCTCAGGCCCCGCTGTAATCACCGAAACCCCTGGAATAACCTGACCTAAAAGCCTGGCAGATGTTAGAGCTAGGCCTTTGCTAAGGGTATCGTTAGAGGTAATGCCACCCTTACTGATCAAAAAACCCAGATCCGTAGGCAGGCCACGCACAATATCCATGAGTAGGTGAGAAACAGCTTCACCAAACGCCAAACGAGTGGCCACATCGGCGAAGGTAAGTTCTTTGCGGCTGGTATAAACCACCGCTGTTGTCCCCTGAGCGTAGAGGGTGTTCACCTGGGCCAAGATTTCAACTACCATATCCTGCGCTTGGTCAGGATTCTCATTTAACCGAGAGACATCAACTTCTACACCAGTTACCCCTGGCTGCTTGAGAAGATACTCCAGTTGCTGAGTTGTTTTTTTAACGTGAGAGCCCACTAAAATCACACCCGGTTTATGGTTACAGGTGTAGCGTGACATCTCACTCGGGCCAGCCGGTTGTACGGGTAAAGCAGCGAGAGATGTGAGCAAGCTAGCAGCACTGCGAAAGAGAAACTTTTTACCTTGGGCGGCGGCGGCCAATAGGTCTTGGGAAAACTGATCGAGATCAGCCTGGTTTTGGGCATCAACAGCTACGCAAACATTGTTACTCAGCTGCATTAAGCGCTCCATTGTATTCTGGCGAATCACATCCAGGGTAAACCGTTTCACCTGATCGGCAACAATCTTGCCAGATGTCTTTTCGGCGACATAATCAGGCAAGTAGCTATAGCTATAACCAAATACTGAATCCTTAGCGAACTCAGTCTCATGAACAGGGATGCGTACGCCATCGGTTTCAATATAGTGGGTGCTATCGAGAGTAATACGTCCTGCTTCAAAAAATGCTGGCACCATAAAATGGGCGTCAAAGGGACCCAATTCTGACGCGATCACATCGGTTTCGAGGGGATAGTGGCCGCGCAGGGTCGAATCTGAACGACTGACCACCAAATACTCTTGTGTGTTGGTTTCAACCAGTGCCTGTTTTAGGTTCTGACAGACTTCACGGGTGGTACGCTCTGCTTCAGCAGGGGTGAGCGAACGGGTATTGGCCAGAATAAAGAAAATGGGAGATGCGTCTAAGAGGCCTTGTTTTAGGGTGGTCACATCCCATTTCAGTAACAGTAAACAGCTATGAACTGTTTGAGAACCGGTGGGGTCGTCGTCGATAACAATAATTTTGGGGCGGCGGGAATCAGGCATGGGGCAACAGCATACTGGTAGATTAACTCGAACAGGGTGGTGGGCAGTGCCCACCTTAATATTACTCAGCCGATTGAGCCGGTTGAGCAGCTTTGAGGTTGTCTAGCAATTCTCCAAAGCTCTCGGGGGGAACACCAGGGGGAATGAGCAAACCACCGATTAAAAAACTCGGGGTACCGCGTAGTTTCAGTTGTCCAGCTAGAGCCAGGTCGGCATCGATGGCGGCTTGGGCAGCATCGCTGTTGCGATCGCGCTCAAATTGTTCCATATCCAACCCCATTTGCTCAGCTAGCTCCACGTATAGCTCATCTCCTAATCGTTCTTGATTGGCAAAGAGGCCTGTGTGATAAAGCCAGAACTGATCTTGCTGAGCAGCAGCCCATGACGCCTTAGATGATGGCACTGCTTCTGGATGAATACTGGTGAGGGGGAGATGCTTGTACACGTAGAGCACCTCTTCACCGCGTTCTTCCACAAAGTCTTTCATATGGCCCGCTGCAACAGCACAAAACAGACATTCAAAATCGGAGAACTTGACCACCACCACTTCAGCATCAGGATTACCTTTAGTGGGGGAGCCGCCAATAAATGTAGCCCGATCCATGGATGATAGAACCTGATTGACCTCATCCTGACGTTTGCGCCATTCCGCTTCGGCGGACTCAAGCTCAGCTTCAGTTGGGGGGGCTTCCGCCTGTTGCTGGGTTGCGGGCTGTTCCGCCGCAGAGGGCTGTGCTGAATCAGTCGCAGAGGTACAGCCAATCGGAGCGAGCAAAGTAGCGATCGCAACTGTGCGCATCAAGACGTTTTTGAATGCCATGGGAAAGGACTGACAGTAGCAACTCACTAACGCTAACACTTTGGTTTATTGTTGGGGAAATTGAGGGGAGTCATCAGGAGGTGTGAGCTATGGGTAATGCTAGACAAATCAAGTTATTGGTAACCTTAGGCGACATGGCCGGGATTGGGCCAGAGGTCGTGCTTAAAGCATTACCTGTGGTGCAACAGACAGCACAGCTCACATTGGTAGGAAATGAGCAACAGTTGATGGCCTGTAGCAAACGGCTAGGGCTACCGTTGACAGACCATCCAATTATCGATGTCCCCTTGGCAGCCGATCAAACGATCCGTATCGGTCAGGGTGATGCTGTCAGCGGCGATCTTAGTTTTCGCAGCTTGCAAACAGCCATTGGTTATTGCTTAAAAGATGGCTATAGTGGTGTGATCACAGCTCCCATTGCCAAATCAGCTTGGTTGGCAGCAGGTCACCATTACCCAGGTCAAACAGAACTACTGGCAGAAATGGCGGAGGTCACGCGGTTTGGCATGTTATTTGTGGCACGGTCACCCATGACTGATTGGACCATGCGCACCCTGTTGGCAACCACCCATATCCCTCTGCGTCAGGTGCCTGAGGTGCTGACACCTGAGGTGCTGACCTTGAAACTGGAACTACTATTAAAATGTTTAGAACGGGATTTTGGGGTAGAGAACCCAAAGGTTGCGATCGCAGGTCTCAACCCCCACAGCGGTGAACAAGGGCAAATCGGTCGAGAAGAAATAGACTGGCTAATTCCTTGGCTCAACAGTCAACGACAGCGATTTCCCCATGTAACTTTAGAAGGTCCAGTACCACCAGATACACTGTGGGTAAGCCCAGCAAAAGCCTGGCATCATTTGGAACAACAGGCCCACCATGGCTACTTGGCTTTGTATCATGACCAGGGATTGATTCCAGTCAAAATGTTGGCGTTTGACCAAGCCGTAAATACCACCATTGGTCTGCCTTTTATTCGCACTTCCCCCGATCATGGCACCGCCTTTGACATCGCTGGTCAAGGTATAGCTCGACCCGATAGCATGGTAGCGGCTATCGACCTTGCCATTGAATTAGCAGTACAACGCCAAGTCAATGGCCACAATTAATCAATGGCTTTTGGTGTTAAAAAAAGCACATAGGGTAACGAGAGAAATCCGTCATTTCCCTGGAGCTTTTTGGGACGTTCTATATAGGGACACGTATTTTTTTAGGCAATTTTACATGTAAATAAAAAACCCAAAAATCAAGCAAATTCAGTGGTTCAAAGTGGGATTTGATCTGTACAATAGCGAGTGACATACAAGTTTTGTTTCAAGGAACCTTAGGGGACTATCTAGTCCCCTTTTTCTTAGTCATTTTAGAAACCACTAAGAAATTGCCAGACCGAAGTAGGTTCTAGAACTGTATTGGAAAAGATGTATACAACCTTAAATTACGCTTACCGTCCTTTCAAGCTGTAACATGACACGTCAACCTAGACTTTGAACAGGTTGGGCATGTATGCCAAACTGCTGAATGCATATCTCCACAGGAGAGGCTACGCCAACAGCAGTTTGCTGCGCACATAGCTGTTATTATTTATAGCCTTCAGCAATAACTGTTATTGGGGTTGAGATAATTCTTCTAAATGAGCTGACACACCTGATGTAGTATTAGCCAAGCTTAAAAACTCACTACAAGAGAAGGAGATGAATCTTGCTGAGCTTTAGGAGAAAGATATAGTAAGTTTTCACACGTCGTCTGTATACTCATCGACTTTCACGTTTATCGTCCCAAATATCGATAAGATCTTTGAAAATACTGAGAGACTCGCAAAGTTCTAAATCATTGATTTCGTGAGAGTCTCTTGGGCTCTGCCTCTTCAAAACAATCCTAACTGCTGAGGTGGCGATTGAATCAACGACCAAGGCAACGGCGGCACATCCACACCTGCTTTTTCTAGCTGCTCCTGAAAATAGCGAGCAATGGCTGGTGACTTTGCTTCGTGGGGACAATGTACAAAAAAATAAACCGAGATACCTTGAGCTAACCAATCTCCTACCTGCTGCACCCAGCCTTTTAAAAAATCACGATTGCGATCCAGATCAGGGTGACTGATGTAGCGCACCAGCACCAATGGGGCAGTCGCTGCTGGCAGCAAAGGAACCCGAGGCTTTTTACGTTCAGAGCGTAGTTGCGGGTCCTCTGCTAGATTACTCCAGGTATAAATCGGACGAGTGTCCAACAAGACTCGACCTACACTCCATCGAGTTAATAGCTCGTCTAGCCGCTCTAAGTGAGGAGATTTAAACCAATCTAAATGACGGACTTCTAACGATAAAGGACATTGCTGATGAGGCCAGTTCGCCACAAACTTAGACAAGTCTGCAAACAACCTGGGGCTATATCTCGGCGGCAGCTGTGCAAATATTGGCCCCAGCTTTGACCCCAGCCCCTGCATCAATGTGAGGAAATCCAGAGCAGCAGACCGTTGCGGCATTAACTCACCACTGTGGGTGACTGTACGAGGCAGTTTTGGACAAAACCGAAATGCATCAGGCGTATTTTCAGCCCAGCGCTGCACCGTCTCTGATATCGGAATTGAATAGAAAGTGGTATTGCCTTCAACGCAGGTCATGCGATCGCCATAGAGACGCAAAAAATCGCTAGCACGACTGCCCTTCGGATAAAAATCTCCGAGCCATTCCCTACAAGCCCATACGGCACAGCCGATGCGAAAATCTGCCAATTGTTCTGTTCCTAAAAGCGTTGAATCCCAATTCTGGTGAGCTATTCCCACCCTATGCCACTTGGGTTAAAAGAAGGTCAAGCTGGCCTTTGCTATCAAGAGCATACAGGTCATCACAGCCACCAACGTGATGATCATTGATAAAAATCTGAGGCACACTGCGGCGCTGATTAGACCGTTCCGCCATCTTGATACGGGCTGCCTCATCACCATCAATTTTATATTCCGTAAAATTCACCCCTTTCCACCACAGCAGTAGCTTGGCGCGGATACAGTAGGGGCAGATCTGCCATGTATAGATTTCCACATTTGCCTTTACAGTATCAGGGTTGCGACCTAGCAAACGGTTGAGCAATTCCATGGTGTGCGTCCCTAGACAATAGATCTGCACTAACGTCGTATTCACAGCGCTAGTATCTATATGGTAAATCTTTTTTAGGTGGTCGAAACTCTTTGCAAACCCTTGACAATAATGATACCGAATAGATCAGTACTGGGATATGAACTTAAACACGACCAGGGCATGATCATCGTCACAACTCAGACTAAATTTCCCTGGCACAATTAAGTCATTAAGGAATAACGCTTACTGCGGCTCCCACTTCGGTGGGGGCCCTTTTTGTATGCACCCCAAATGGGAGCATGCCAACTAGCATTGTGTAGGCTGAAGTACTTCAATATCCTGATTAATTGACACAACTCAGGACTTTTTTCCTCATCTATCAAATCTTGATAAGTATGTCGGTAAATCTTCGGTAGGCTGAGGGCTGCCCTAATTAACATGAGTCTATGCCCGGTAGCAGCTATGACATTGAATCAGCGCTGTCAGAACGTGATCCTCAAGTAATCGCATCGTTAATGCCCAAGTGGGAATGGTTTTACAACCATTACTTTCGTACCCGTACCGATGGCTGGCACCATGTACCCAAACAGGCTCTATTTGTTGGCTCTCACAATGGCGGACTGGCGGCCCCTGATCTATTAATGATGATGGTGGACTGGTTTCGCCGCTTTGGTTACGAGCGACCGATGTATGGCCTAATGCATGCCAAAATCTGGCAGGTGAATCCTGATTTGGCAAAGCTGGCTAGTCAATGTGGTGCTGTACCGGCTCAACCTAAGTTTGCGATCGCAGCTCTCCAACGCGGTGCCAGCGTCCTGGTTTTTCCAGGTGGAGCCCAAGACGTCTTTCGTCCCCACCGCGAGCGACACCAAATCCAACTGATGGGACGTACCGGTTTTATCAAACTTGCCCTCAGGGAGCGCGTCCCCATCGTACCGGTGATTTCCACAGGTGCCCACGACACTTTTATAGTTCTGGAAAACTGCTACGAACAAGCCAAATGGCTTAACCAGCAAGGTCTTCTACCCTGGTTTCAAGACATCGATCCAGAAGTTTTTCCAATTTATCTAGGGCTCCCCTGGGGCTTGGCCCTTGGCCCCTTGCCCCATATTCCATGGCCCAACCAAATCCAAACCCGTGTGTGTCCTCCCATTATGTTTGAACGCACAGGTCGTGCTGCTGCCCAGGACAAGGCATATGTTCAAGAATGCTATGGGCAAGTTGTCGACCAAATGCAACAAAATCTTGACCAATTAATTGAAACGTAAGGAGGGCCGACAGCAACTACCCTCCAAAACAAATATCTATTGGCAGTTGCTGGGTGGTAAGGCAGGCCCGGCATTTATACGAGAAAAATCATTGAGTTCCAGGGTAGCGCTAGCGTAATAGCGCTTACCTTCATCACCACGGGTACGACGCACCCGCAGAAATGTAGCCGGTCCCCAAAAAGTAAAGTCTTCGCCCAGGTCACGGGTAACACCATCAAACGGATAGGCTTGCCCGCTCACCGTGTTACCACTAACTCGGCCAGTTACACAGATAGCTTCGCCATCAATGTAACTATAGGACCCAATAATCTCATCGCCTGTCTTGCGAAAAACAAACAGAACGCCACCTCGACTCAGTAACTCCTGCTCAGAATAGGCCCGATCCTCAGCGGCCCCTGAAACATACCGATAATTACCATCAGCAAGGCCAGCAATCGTGTCATAAAACGTCGGGGGTGTAGCAGCAGGGCTACCAGTAGAGCTACCAGTAGCACCACTGGGGGCTGGACTATCCAGATCAGGCAGCTCTGAACGAGATCGAGTACCACTGAGATCAGGTAGTTCTGCCGCAGCGGGCGGGCGGGGCTCAGGACGAGCCACTGGACGAGCAACCGTCTCAGCACGACAAATCAACGTACTATTAACGGGCGCAAACCCTTCTGGATCATCAAATCCAACCAATTCTTGATAGTACGTATCATTGGTTAGCAACAGCTGTCGCACCCGATCAATAGACTGATTTGGGAACACCAATGTTCGCTCTGAGGTAAGAACAGCTTCTACGGGACCAGGAACAAATGTCCCCAATTGCTCATAAGATACTTCGGTTGTCCCCTCAGCTTCCCTTAGGGTGATAAACGTCCGCATTCCCAATGGATTAGGCGCACCTGTACTAGGGTCATAACTGCAAACAATGATGGGGCCAGGCTGTGCTTGTAGTGGTTGGTTAATGGCATCTTTACCTATAACAGTTGCAATGGAAGCGAACAATGCTAACGGGAATACATGCTTACAGCGACCAACCATGGAAAATAGCTCTCTATAGACAACGGCTCAAACCAATTTTCCAACCAGAACCGTACCTTGAGTTAAGGCATAACAGACTAATTGGAGACTAAAAGAATTCTATGGGTTAAAGGCCACCTGGTAATGTTCAACGGACAATGTTAGTGAATGCATCCGCGCCATTGCTGATTCAAAGGATAAATCGATCTATAAAACTTGCCACTAGCTCAAATTGGATAGACGTAACCATACCGAGGATCAGCCATGCCCATCCTAAATATAGCCACCTTGCAGACCTAGACAGAAAAGCCTACTCACCATGAAGCTTGCCCATCGTTTTGAAATACTAGAAGTTCTGGATCAAGGTGGCTATGGCATTACCTATCGGGCAATTGACCATCACCAGCCCAGTCACCCCCAATGCGTAATTAAGCAGCTGATCCACACTAGCCCCAAAGTTTTAGGAATGTTGCGCCAAGAGGCCAACACCTTAGAAAAAATAGGTGTACATTCTCGTATTCCGAAGCTCCTGGCTTACTTCGATGAGGGCAATAAGTTCTACATTGCTCAAGAAATGATCCATGGCCATGACCTGCGACAAGAAATCAAGACAAGCAACCGACTAGACGAAAGCTACGTCACAAAATTGTTGAAGGATATTTTGACTGTGCTGGCATTTGTTCATCAGCATCGAACCATTCATCGCGATATTAAGCCAGCCAATTTGATTCGCCAAACCAATAACGGCGACATCTGCCTGATCAATTTTGGGGTGGTCAAAACCCTAAGCAACAGTCAGATCGATCACAACGGCAAGATAACAACCACGGTCAAAGTTGGTACAGCGGGCTATACTTCTCCCGAACAAGCACGGGGTAAACCCTGCTACGCCAGTGATCTCTATTCCGTTGGCATGGTAGTGATTGCGGCACTCACCAACATTCATCCACAACAATTAAATATTCATCCCATCACGCATCAGGTGCAATGGGCTAATGAGACTATTAGTCCAGCCCTTGAAACCTTTATTAAACGACTCATAGAGCCTAATCCCAAAAACCGCTATAAGACTGCGGTCGAAGCTCTCAAAGCGCTTGAAAGAACAATTACAGGCATTCGCGTTGGGCAAGATAGCCGCCTGCCAACCCATGTTGCGGCGGGCGTCTTACCACCGGTAGATGCTAAACCGACAACAAAACCTGTGAAATTAATCCCACCTAAGATTATTTTAAAAGTCATAGGTTTTGTCACAGCAGTTTTGATCGTGCTCGGGTTTGGCGTCAAAGGTTATCAATGGGCCGCCTATAACATCAGTCGAAAATGGGATACTGTGACCGCCGCCCCGAGAGGCTATGATGAAGCCAAACGAGGAGAGTTGGTAGCCCTGTTAGACGACGGCAGCATTCAAGCCAGGCCTGATATGGTAGACGCTTTTTGGAGCATGGTGGCTGCAGCCAAAAACGAAGGTGTTGAACTACTTCCTTTAGCAGGATATCTCTCGTTATCTGAACAACGTCGACGGCTTCAAGAGAGAACAGATATAGATGTTAACCAGTGGCTTAAAAAAAGTGATTATCATACTGGGTATGCCGTGGCCATTGGCGACAAAAACGCTGATGAGAGTACTGACTGGGACATTAGTTTTAATCAGACCGATGCATATCGCTGGCTGAAGCGATATGCAAAAAACTATGGTTTTGAGCTGTCATATCCCCAGGGTAATCCGGCAGGAGAAGATGAACCCTGGCATTGGCGATACAGCAAGGGGTTACGATAAGCGGCTGCAATAGAAATCTCAAGAGATAAGTCAACCTGTCTGTATAGTTCGCCTTCGAGCGCATAACAGGTATCATAAAACCATCTTGTTGTGTCGTTTATTAGAAATGTTGAAGATTAAATAACCAAAAGTAAATTTGGGACAGGAACCTGCTTAAATCAAGAACACTAGAAAAGATTGGGGCAATTAACCGTTCTTTTCTTAACTAATCTAAAGTTTTCAACGTATGAGAGATCCTGCTCAAAGGCATGCGTATTGGCGTGCCAACATTACCCTTATTCTAGCGCTACTGGCGGTTTGGGGATTTGTATCCCTAATCTGCAGCATTTTGTTGGTAGACATCCTCAATCAGATTCAGTTTTTTGGTCTACCGCTTGGATTCTGGATTGCGCAGCAAGGTTCAATTCTCACCTTTGTGGTGCTGATTTTTGTCTATGCCTATCAGATGGATAAACTCGACAAGCATTATCGAGCTCAACAACTTAGTAAACGTCATGCAAGTATTGCTGAGCATGATGTAAGGAGGGAACATGCCAACTGAGGTTTGGACGGGCTTGTTTGTCGCTGCATCATTCCTGATGTATATCTACATCGGATGGCGTTCTCGCGTTCGTGATAGTAAAGGCTTTTATGTGGCTGGGCAAGGTATTCCCGCTCTTGCCAATGGGGCTGCTACTGCCGCTGACTGGATGTCGGCAGCATCGTTTATCTCCATGGCGGGTCTCATCTCGTTTATGGGTTATGACGGTTCGATTTATTTGATGGGTTGGACCGGTGGCTATGTTCTTCTGGCGTTGTTGCTAGCGCCCTATCTGCGGAAGTTTGGCAAGTACACAGTGCCTGATTTTGTGGGCGATCGCTACTATTCCAAATGGGCTCGTCTGGTAGCTGTGGTAGCCGCGATCTTTGTGTCACTCACCTATATCGCGGGCCAAATGAGGGGGGTCGGTATCGTCTTTAGCCGCTTCCTACAGGTGGATGTAAACACAGGCGTGTTTATCGGCATGTTGATTGTCGGCTTTTTTGCTGTTCTGGGTGGCATGAAGGGTATTACGTGGACGCAAGTTGCCCAATACTATGTGCTGATTATTGCCTACATGATTCCGGCGATTGCGATCGCACTCCTCCTCACCGGTAATCCTGTTCCCCAGTTCGCCATGACCTTTGGCGACATCAGCACCAAACTAAACCAAATCCAGGTGGATTTGGGCTTTGCCGAATACACCCAGGCCTTTGCCAACAAATCTATGTTGGATGTGCTGGCCATCACCATTGCCTTAATGGTAGGCACCGCTGGTCTTCCCCATGTAATCGTGCGCTTCTACACAGTTAAGAACGTGCGTTCAGCAAGATTCTCTGCAGGCTGGGCCTTGTTGTTTATTGCCTTGCTTTACACAACAGCGCCTGCGTTGTCGATGTTTGCCCGTTATAACCTGGTCAACACATTGCACAATGCCACTGTTGAAGAGGTACAACAGCTGGACTGGGCACAAAAGTGGGAAAACACGGGCCTGTTAGCCTTTAACGACAAAAATCAGGACGGTCGGTTTCAGCTCACTTCTGAGGAAACCAGCAATGAAATCACCATTGATCGCGACATCATTGTGCTCTCCACACCAGAGGTGGCTAAATTAGCGCCTTGGGTAATTGCCTTGGTTGCCGCTGGTGGTCTTGCCGCTGCGCTATCAACGGCCTCAGGTTTATTGCTAGTGATTTCTAGCTCCATCGCCCATGATGTCTACTATCGATTAATTAATCCAGAAGCTTCAGAAAAGAAACGGGTGTTTGTAGGCCGTGTGATGGTAGGGTTTGCCCTGGTAATTGCCGGATATTTTGGCATTAATCCGCCTGGCTTTGTCGGTCAGGTGGTAGCCTTTGCCTTTGGCTTAGCCGCAGCCAGCTTCTTCCCCGCGATTATCTTGGGTATTTTTGACAAGCGCACTAACCGTGAAGGTGCGATCTCAGGTATGCTTGTCGGTCTGATTTTCACCTCGTTCTACATTATCGGTGTGAAATTCTTCGGCATGCCCACCTGGTTCTTTAATATCTCCGCTGAGGGTATTGGCACCTTGGGTATGATTCTTAATCTGATAGTGACACTTGTTGTTTCCCGCTTGACACCGCCACCACCACTTCACATTCAAGAACTGGTGGAAGATTTGAGATCTCCCGAAGACATTCTTGGAGATGACCCTGCTATAGCTGCATAACCAACACTGTTATGGTCTGCATCTAAAGGGCCCAAAAAGGTTTCTAAGATTTTCTTGGAAACCTTTCTCGCTTTTTAGACATAAGGGTTGAGAACCTTACGCCAAGATCTCCCCATAGATCAGAAACATACAGGATAATAAATTTGACAATAAAGATGCAGGTGTTTTGACTCTTTTTTCAGCTTAACCTAGCGTTTAGGCTCACACACCACTCGAAAGCCACAGGAATTGCTACGCCCCACTTGAGTGTTTTTATCACGGGCAGCTGATCGACAGAAGTGCGTATCGTTAAACCATGAGCCACCGCGCATTACCTTAGAAGCAGTCGCATTACCCGACAGCCATTTATTAGCATCGCTTGGAGCACCTTCATAACTCTCGTGATAATCATCGGAACACCATTCATGAACATTGCCATGCATGTTGTATAGGCCAAAAGCATTGGGCCAGAAGCTGTCAGCTTTTACTGGGTTGTTGCGATAGTTCTCTTCATAGTTTTCAGTAAAGGAGAAGTCTGCAAAAAAGTTAGCAATTTCTGTTGTTAAGGCTTCACCAAAAGAGAATGGGGTTGTTGTTCCAGCACGACAGGCGTATTCCCACTCAGCTTCACTGGGTAATCGATAGTTACGCCCCGTCAGCTCACTCAGTTGCTGGCAAAATATATCCGCATCGTCCCAGGTAATCTGCTCTACTGGCAAATCGGCCCCATCTTCGCCTTGATCATCTGTAAAGTACGACGGATTGTTGCCCATGACAGCCTCATACTGCCGCTGGGTAACCACAAAAGCTCCCAGGTAAAAACTAGGCACCTGAATCGAACGCTGAGGCCCTTCTTGTTCTTCACGTTTAGGCTCGGATGGTGGAGACCCCATTAGAAACTCGCCAGCCGGTATTTGGACCATACGGAGAGGGAGTACTTTACGCAACTGCCGACGTAGAAGAGGCTCATCAAAGTAATCAACCCTGATAGACGGTTCCGCAGTGATCTGGCCATTCGAATCGACTTGAACCGTCTTCAACCCTCGGCTTTTTAGAGGCTGCCCTGTAGGCGTGATGGTCGCCGCTGCATTTTTACAGCCTACGGTCACCACAGCCGTTGCGGTTGACACACCTAAAAACTTCAATGCTTTACGCCGTGAGCATTGATACTGAAGACTGCGACTGCTCCAAAAAGGATTATGGCAAATACGACTATCCTGGGTCAGGGCAGCCATGCTAGCCCCGCCTATTTGTTTGATGACCTGGTAACGACGACTGCCTGACATAACTCCTTAAATAAGGACACCCTTCTCAGTGATCCAATACCAGATAATTCGCTCGTTTTTTCGGCAACACTGAACTAGTAAGGTAAAAAAACCAAAACCCAATGCATTTGTGAAGTTTTACAAATGCATTGTTATCATCACATACTCGGTTTATATCTGGAACTGCTTGGCATAGAAGCTGGCATAACGTCCCGATTGCTGTAACAGTTCAGCGTGGTTTCCAGATTCGATAATACGACCTTTTTCCATGACTAGGATGCGATCGCACCGTCTTACGGTCGCCAGCCGATGGGCAATTACAAACACGGTCCGTCCATGCATTAACCTCTCCAATGCTTCCTGCACTAGCGACTCTGACTCTGCATCGAGGGCAGAAGTTGCCTCATCTAGAATTAGAATCTTTGGATCAAATAAAACGGCTCGTGCGATCGCAATTCGCTGCCGCTGCCCCCCTGACAAATTCACGCCCCGTTCGCCGACCCAGGTGTGGTAGCCCTGGGAGAACTGACTAATAAATCCATGGGCATTAGCTACCTTTGCCGAAGCTTCCACCTCTGCCAGATTAAAGTCTTGTTGACCAAAGGCAATATTTTCGGCAATCGTCCCAGAGAACAAAACGTTTTCCTGGGGCACAATCCCAATCTGACGACGCAGACTTTGTAGTGTCACCTGACGCACGTTGATACCATCGATCAAAATTTCTCCCGTGGCCACATCATAAAAACGCGGCAACAGATTTACTAAAGTAGTTTTGCCGGCCCCTGATAGGCCCACCAAAGCAATAGTTTGGCCAGGTTCTGCAGAAAGGTTCACCGCATCTAACACCGGCTGGTTGGCTTCATAGGCAAAGCTAACATCGCGATAGTCCACTTTCCCTGAAACCGTCGGCAGCGATTTTGCATGGGGCTCATCCTGCACTGAGGGCTTGAACCGCAACAGCTCTAGCACACGGTCTATGGACGCTTCTCCTTGCTTAAACTCATTGAAATTTTGAATCACATGATTGACCGGATCAATCAGCAGTAACGCATTGATCACATAGGTGCCAAACCCTTCACGGGCCAAATTGCCAAGGCTAATCTGCCAGGTACCGACGAGCAACAAAATCACAATCATGCCGGCATAGAGAAACCCAACAACCGGAAACTGTACTGCCTGCAACCAAGCCACAGAATAGCGGGCATCACGATTGTTGGCGGAGGCCTTAGCAAAGCGATCAATTTCATAGTCTTCAGCTGCAAAGGCTTGAACTAAGCGAATACCGCTAAAAACTTCCGCCACCTGAGAAGAGAGATCGGCAACTTTGTCCTGACTGCGACGGGCAGCGGTCAGCATCTTTTCGCCAAACCAGCCAGATAAGACTGCCAGCAACGGAATCAGGATCAAGGCCGTCGCCGTTAGCTGCCAGTTGAGATAGATCATGTAGCCAAACACCACCACCAGCTGTAGCGTAGAGGGCACAAAATCGTGGAATAGCTTGTAGACAACCTCGCCAATGCGATCCACATCTTCGGTCAAGCGATAGGCCAGATCGCCCGTTTTAGTTTGTTCGAAGTAGGTCAGACTGAGGGTTTGCAGATGGCCATAGACACGGGTACGCAGCTGATGGGCAACACGAAATGCAGCCTTCGCCATGAGGGAGTCTTGGCCATACTGAGCCGCTTTTTGGATGAGCAAACCGATCAGGGTAAGCGCAGCAACTTTACCAAAGGCCGCAACTTGTCCCTGCACCAGGGTGGAAATAGCCAGACCACCTAGCTTGGCAAGAATTGGCCAGTAAATGGTGAAAATCAGGGTGCAGATAAAGGCAGGAATTAAGATTGCCTGCTGACGACGAATGTAGGGCAGCAGCTGCCAATAGTTGGGGCGATTATCCAAGGCGTTTTGAACCAATAGGCGTGTCATGGATTACGCTACCAGGTTCCGGGCGGGTACAAGACACCGCCCCTACCGTGGTTAAATACCGTGGTTAAAATGAACGCACATTGGAGACTCGCACATCATTATGCCTACCGTCATCGTCGCTACGGGTAACCCTGGCAAACTCAAAGAAATGCAGGTGTATCTGACACCCCTGGGCTGGGATTTGCAGCTAAAGCCCCAAGAAATTGATGTGGATGAGACAGGGATAACATTTATTGAGAATGCGCGGCTCAAGGCAAGGGAAGTTGCGATCGCAACCAACCAATGGGCCATTGCCGATGACTCAGGGCTGCAAATTAATGCCTTAAACGGTGCACCAGGTCTCTATTCAGCCCGATATGGCAAGGATGACCAGGATCGCATTAATCGAGTTTTGCGGGAGTTAAGCGGCAGTGAGGACCGTAGTGCTCAGTTTGTCTGTGCCCTGGCCCTCGCCCGCCCCGATGGCACCATCGCCCTCGAAACAGAAGGCATCTGTCCTGGGGAAATTCTGACCGAGCCCAAGGGTAGCAACGGTTTTGGCTACGACCCTATTTTTTACGTCCCGAGCCAGGGTAAAACCTTTGCAGAAATGAGCGACCCACAAAAAGAAACCCACAGCCATCGGGGTATTGCCTTTGCTCAAATTATGGAGCAACTGAGGCAATTGCCAATGCCCTAAGCAAACAAGTTGAAGTTAGGGCCATCAAAAACAAGTACAAATGAACCTACAATATACTGAGGCTAGCGTTTGAATTCCCGAAACCTATGGTTGCCACGTCCACCAAACTGAGCATTCGTTGGGAAAAGCTACCCAAGCATTATGTTCTACCGGATGACCCTGTGGACAATATCAGCCAACCCTTTATTGCCGCTGCGTTGAGTGAAAGTCTTTCTATTGCTGGTCGGATTTCGGAAACAGCCCTGATAACAACCAACTATGGTCTCTGTGCCACAGTCAATGACAAAACCGTAGTCAAAGCTCCTGATTGGGCATTTATTCCCCACATCACCGTACCTAGAGCAGATATCGAACGAAGTTATACCCCATATCTAGAAGGTGATCCGCCCACAGTGGTGATGGAGTTTCTGTCAGCTACCGAGGGAGGTGAATACTCCATTAAAGCCACCTATCCACCGGGTAAATGGTTCTACTATGAGAGCATTCTCAAAGTGCCCTATTACATCATCTTTGAGCCGACCAATGGTAGCCTCGAAGTCTATCGTCTGGATGACGCCAATGGGTATCAACTACAGATGCCTGATAACCAGAATGGCTACTTGATAGAAAATATGGGTCTTTCCCTGGGAGTGTGGGAAGGTATTCGTGAAAATCGTTCAGGTTATTGGCTACGGTGGTGGGATACCCAGGGACAGTTACTGCTTTGGGGCAGCGAGCTATCTGCCCAAGAGCGCCAACGAGCAGAACAGGCTGAGAAAACTCGAAATGCAGCCGTTCTTAAGTTACTATCCATGGGACTAACCACTCAACAAGTAGCTGAAGCGTTGACCCTATCTGAAAAAGCTGTCATTTCAATACAGGCCTCTAATTAACCCTGTGTCAGCAGCAATAAAAAGCTGCCTTCTACTAAGAAGGCAGCTTATATGAGTAATTCGATAACTTTTCGTAACGAAAAGGGCTTTCTTTATTCTTCGCCAAACATGGATTGAATCTGGCCCAGTGCAGCTTGGAAAATGTTAAAACCAGCCCAGCCCGCAGCTAGGGCAATGGGAGCAAGTACAGCTACAACCCGGAAATCAATGTCCATTACCGAACCTCCTGCGGAGAAAAACGTTTTATGTAAATACTTATATATAATATTCTCATAAACTAGGCGCAGTTTGAAGTGGGGATAAGATCTTCGCCGAAGGTTAATGAGTGGTGAAAGGAGCGGGAAATAGGGTTAGCCCCATGGGTGTACATGGCTTTTTATGTAGATAATTTTATTTAGAGCGGGTCGCAAAACCAAACACCTCAAGCATCTCAGGTTTGACAGCGGACGCTTCCGTTCACAACATCAAAAAGGTTCATAAATCATTTCTATAATTACTATGACTAACCGGCCTGTCGCCGCTATTACCGGAGCCTCTAGCGGTATTGGTAGTGCTATTGCCACTCGCCTAGCGGCGGATGGATATGACTTAGCCTTGTGTGCCCGTCGTCAGCAGCGTCTGACAGAACTAGCCGATACGTTATCGCAGCAACATGGGGCCGCAGTGTTAACTCAAAGCGTTGATCTGCGCGATGAATCCCAAATTTTGGCCTGGTTTAGCGCGATCGCAACCCGCTTTAACCACCTCGATGTGCTGATCAACAACGCTGGTCTCGGCTATCAAGAATCCCTCACCAGCGGCAGTACCGAAAAATGGCGCGAAACTCTTGATGTTAACGTTATTGCCCTTTCCATCTGCACCCGCGAAGCCATTAAGCTAATGCAAAACCTTGGCAAAGACCAGGGTCATGTTGTCCACATCAGCTCCATGTCAGGCCATCGAGTTCCCAGCAGCGGCATGTACTCCGCCTCTAAGTTTGCCGTACGTGCCCTCACAGAAGGACTACGTCAGGAGCTCCGAGCAGACGGCAGCGCCATTCGCATCTCATCCATCAGCCCTGGCTTTGTGGAAACCGAGTTTGCCGAAAAATACTCCGGCAGTCGAGAACAAGCTCAACAGGTCTACAATCAATTTCCGGTACTCCAGCCCAATGACATTGCTAATGCCATTGGCTATGTCCTCAGCCAACCCGACCATGTACAGGTCCATGACATCTTGCTAAGGCCAACTCAGCAATCGAGTTAGAGGGCATAGACATCAAAGTCTGATGTGGATCGGTGGATCGGTGAATGGGTAGATGAGTGGATGGGTTTTAGTTGTAAGCGTCTTAGGCTGTTTCCATCCACTCAATACATGTCTGCAACTCGCTTGCCATGTTACTACTGTGGAAGCGACGACCGTGCCCCGGCAGAACCCATTCAAACGAGTAATCGGTCAGGCGCTTCATGGATTTGATTTGCTCGTCCCAGGAGTACCAACAATAACGCCGGAAACCGTAGAGGTGCTCCAGGTAAGCCGACCAGGCCAGGTGATCGCCTGTGAACAGAAATTTGTTCTGATACAGCAGTACGGTATGGCCTTTACTGTGACCAGGGACGGGCATGATGGTGATATCTGGTGCTAGTTGGTAAGGGTCCTGTCCCTTAAGCTGAATTTCGACGGATTGGGTATCGCTGGTGATATCGTCCTGGTGGAGAATGCGATCGCAGCCAAAATGCTCCTGAAACTTGGCATGATCCGCCACATCATCCCGATGGGTGAGATAGAGGTATTGCACCCCACCCATAGCCTCCAATTGTTTTACTAAAGGTGGGGTAAACCGAGGAGAATCAATCAGAACATTTCCCTCAGGCCGTTGAATAAAATAGCTGGCCGCCGCATAGGATTTCTCGGAATGATAGCCACAATGATAAACATTGTCCTCAATTAGATCCGGCAGTTGCTCCTGGGCCTGTTTAATATCCTTGGGTGTAGCCGCCGTCCCAATCGATGCGGTAGGACACGACAACAATGCTTTTAACGCTTGAATCCGCTGCTCTGTAGTTGTCGGTTGAGCATGCACCGCCGACATCTCTCCATCTCGACCAAACACCTCAGGAGCCATCCAGCGGCAGGTATCGCAATCGATACACGTAGTATCAACAAAAAAGTCACCTTCTACATTCTCTGGACGACGAGCTTTAAGCTGAGCCATAACATCACCATTTGTTATAGTTCCAGTTTAGTCAATGCATTAGAAACTGTTTAATATATATAGTCATCCGTCTTGATTCTTGAGGGTAGATCGGTATGATCTGAGAAATTGTATTCATCAGAGCATGTTCCCCCCGTATCGTT
>NZ_QXHD01000004.1:6322783-6326726 GCF_011009555.1 Adonisia turfae CCMR0081
TAGTAAGCTATCGAAAACGACCCATCGGCAATGGAATCTGATGGACATTGTTCCCCATGCTTTCAATACAGAGCTGTTAGCCCAAGTCCCCGACCTGTATGAACCGGATCTCTCTGCCAGTGTGGACATCAAGCTGTTGGTTCGCCAGATTCAACGAGATACCAAGAGCCTGAATTATCTCAATGTCGCTCCCCAGGCAGAGGACTTTCCATCCCAGTATTATCAGCCGGATGTCTTGATAAAGCATACTAAATCCAAAGTCGCTGAAGACATTTGGGAGTTCATCCAAATGTTGAATGCATCTGAGAAGACACTAGAACAAGACGGGGTTCCTACTTTAGATATTGGTAGTACCCTTAAATTTCTCATTCAGGCCTTAATCCAACATACGATCGGGTACATCGCCCATTTTAATATTGACGATTTCTCCAAACGACTGACACCAGCATCCAAGCAATCCTCAGTGCTTGTATCTAAACCTGAAGATGGAAGTGGCCGTTTAAGGAAGTTGCTTGAGTTGTTAACGAAAAGACCAATTCTTCTCGATCTCGTTCAGCCCACCAGGCAGAAACTTGACGAATTGCAAGCAGGAGAAGGTCCACTTTGGGATGCGATCCTGACGAAAGTGGACCAGATAAATCAAGACAAGCCCAACCAGGGCGCTCAGCCCGTAATCTTTTTGGTTGAAGATCAGACGAAGCCCCCCTCTAGTGATCATTGTTGGTCTGGTGGTAGCTCAGGGCGTTAATCGGTGGCCCAACTGAGGTGATACCTGCAAGCGTTAGCCTTCCATACCTGCCTTTATACGGCTAGTGATAGTTTGAGAAATGAGTTTCTTTTCTCCCGCATGATCCAAGCATGGGCTCCGTGCCAGATCAAATGCCCACCTAAACGAATATTCGGAAGGTAAGCTTCAGAGATGCATCTGTATGCCCATTCTGCATGGGCGAATGGAACTATGGGATCTGCTCGATCGTGCAAAATTAAGGTGGGACAAGCAATGGTGTCTAATGCAACACTCTCATCGCCAACCATCATGGCTAAGTCATTCAGATAACCAGCTGGCTTGGCAGCACAATCGACTCCCATGGCTGACATTGCCGTTATAATTGTTAGGACATCAGGATCTTGCTGAATGTCATAAAATCGGGTTCCACTTAAACTTTCGATGCATGACATTGGGTTTAATTGTACGTGTTGCCAATATTGTCTGTTGTGCCAGCTCAACAGTGGTTCGAAGATGCTGTGTCGAAACAGGCATAGCAACTGACCAAGGCCGTTGGGTAACCACATACCGTTGTCCCATCGATGGGATTGGGCACATTGTAGAACCAGGGCAGCAGTGTAGTCTGGATAACGACAGGCGAACTGTGCCGCAGGCATACCACCACCAGATGTGCCGATAACCGCGACGCGATCGACGTTGAGATGATCCAACAGATGGGCCGCTAAGTCAGCGCAAAAAGTAGCTGAACCGCGACGCCCCAATGTTGTCCCATAGTAGCCCGGTCGATTTGGAGTAATTAAACGATAGCCAGCATCCAGCAATGATTGTTCAAATAGAGCCACAACACCGTTGCCACATCCGGTACCGTGGAAGTAAAGGATCGGGGGGCCGGTGCCAATGTCACAATATTCAATGGTGCCGATTGCTGATTCAAATTGTTGTTGAGGAGTCATGGTCATTACTCTTGCCAAATAACGCTTGAGGTCAGCGACAAATCCGCCTATATGGGAAAAAACAAATGACAACTACCGATACTTCAGGGTACAACAACGGAACCTATAGTTTCGAACAGCAGATATTTTGTATCTCGTGGTCAACTATCCTTAGCTTCAACTATACAGGAGAGGCAGCTGCGATAGCTAAACAAACAAAAGCCATGTTGACCAAGGTATTACAGGACGAAGAGATCCAAACGTTAATCGGGGTTTGGCATTTGGTCTGGGGACCGGGTGTGTCTGTCGGGTCGTGGGCTGGGCCAGGCAGAGCGGTCAATACGATGTTCATTATTGTGCCACAAACAGATCCCAGCCAGGCAGTTATTGCGATCGCAGGAACCAATGGTAAATCCTTAATGAACTGGGTTCTCCAAGACTTTAACGTCAGAGAAACCGTACCATGGCCCTATGGCAAAAAATCCAATGTGGCGTCTATTGCATGTTACCTTGGTCCTCATTGGTGTGGGCCCCAGAGGGAACCACGCATTTCTAAAGGAATCTCCCTGGGGTTAAAAAATCTGGTCTCCATTAAAAGTCCTCAAGATCATGGGACCACGGCCCAGCAATATCTAGCTAGCAGGCCATTCAAAAATATCATGGTCACCGGACATAGTTTAGGGGGTGCCTTGTCACCCTGCTACTCCCTCTATTTAGAGGATACTCGCTCCGAATGGGACACAGACGGCTCTACATCGATTAGCTGTTTACCGACAGCCGGCCAAACTCAAGGTGACACTAACTTCTCCAAATATTATGACAGCAAGCTGTTGGCTACAACCAATAGACAATGGAACTCGATGGATATGGTTCCCCATGCTTTCAACAGCGAAATGCTCGACAAAATTCCCAAACTATACAAACAGTGCGATTTGCAATCTACTCCGCTTGTAGATCTACTCGTTTTCTTACTTAAACAATCCACAAGGAAGAATAACTATCTAAACGTCGCTCCCAACACAAAAGGGTTTGAATCAACCTGTTACGATTATGATATTAATAATATGAGAAGTCAGTACCCAGCCACCTCTGACGAAATTGACCAAGTCGTCAATGAACTAAAGAAGGATCTAGACCTATCGGAGACCAATAAAAATCATACTAATACCATTAATTTTCTCACTGAAGCCTTAATACAGCACTCCATCGGTTATATCGAATATTTTGATATCGGAGATTTTGCCCAACGCATGGATGCAATCTCCCAGCGAACTGTGACTGTTATGTCCAGACCCACAGAGGCGGGTGTTCGCATCCAAACAGTCCTCGCGTCATTAAACACAACCCCCATCCTGATGATGGAGCTTGGTCAACGGTCTAAGGACAAAATCGACGATTTAAAGGAAGGTGAAGGTCCGCTTTTAGACGAGATCCTAGAAAGAGTTCATCAGTGGAACGATGGCACACCGATGGAGAACTCTCAGCCCCTAATTTTCCTGATTGAAGAAGGATGGTAGTCCACAAAATATTGCACCACCCCCGACAGAGCCGGGGGAGATAATGCCTACTTTTGTGTTGATTTTAGTTGAAACGTCAAAACCTGAAAATACTCAGAAGCCTTTCTAAAAAGGACTTCGAATCCGACGATGGTTCTGGCACCTGTCCTGTCCGAAGCATTTGTAATCCACGGTCTGTATATTGGATCGTACTTTCAAAGCCAAAAGATTCACAATAGCCCACACCGTCAGGCAAATTTGGATCAGAACTATAATACGTGACCGGTAGCTCACTAAACATCGACCAATCATTGATATTGATTGCACCATCCCCCGCCCAGGCACTCGCGAATCCATCCAGCAACGGCTGCGAATTATCCCCCAGGATCAAGTACTTCCAAGTTGTGGGCATAATGGCACTGGGTCGATCCGGGCCAGGCTGACTGGCCACGGTCGGATTGACGTGAAAATCCCCCAACATGATGGACGACCCTTGGGGTGTACTCGCTGTGGGAAATGATGTCACCTTCCATTTTCCATCATCGATTGTTGCATAGACACCAAACGGTGGAACAAGGTTGATAGAAAAATTGTTGATATTCACACCCGCAAAGATGGCGGCATCTTTGTTGTCAAAATTAAACCACTGCCAGGCCCAGCCAACAAAGGGTCTCGGATCTTCAAGGTAAGGGATAGGATTAACGGCACCGTCCGCATTTTCAAGGCTAGTTGGCATGGCTTGATGCACTATGGTTCCGGTTCCAGCAGTAATCTGATAGCGCTTGCCT
>NZ_QXHD01000004.1:6326736-6378837 GCF_011009555.1 Adonisia turfae CCMR0081
CAGGTAGGAAGCAACTAGGTCGGGAGCTGCCAGAGCATTGCCTTCACCTTCAGGAAACGCATTGAGGCGGAAAGTATTGTGAGTTTGCCAGCTGTTCTCGGGGTTCGTGGGGATGGTGCCGTCATCGTTGACGTTATTAATGCTATAGGCGTGCTGGTTCCAAATCTGACGGGTAGAGACCCAGGTATCGTTGCGATCTCCAATCACGAAAATGCCCGTTTGCGGACCAAAACCAGCAAGT
The DNA here is from genome assembly GCF_011009555.1 of Adonisia turfae CCMR0081. Lineage (GTDB taxonomy): Bacteria > Cyanobacteriota > Cyanobacteriia > Phormidesmidales > Phormidesmidaceae > Leptothoe > Leptothoe turfae. Next base: position 6,326,978 of record NZ_QXHD01000004.1, read on the forward strand.
TGGTTAGCAACTGCGACAATTTCGGCATTGCCATCTGCATCTACATCAGCAATTACGGGTAATTCATAGGTGGTACCTGAGCTTTTGGGCAGCTCATAAAGAACCTCTCCATCAGAACCGTTGTAGATTCTCAAGAATAGCTCATCACCATAAACCACCTCGACTTGGCCATCCCCATCAAAGTCAAAGACGGATGAACCTGTCACATTAGAGCTATTATCACGAGTCTGTTTCTGCCATTTAACCGATCCATCGGCTTCAAACACAACATACCTATTTGCACTAGCTACACCAATTTCAGGCTCTCCATCTCCATCCAAATCTGCAATTGTGGGAGGACCGCCTCTACCACCACCAGGAATAATGACATTGCCCCACTTTAGTTCACCAGTGTATTCGAGCAGGTGAACCCGTCCGCTCGAAACAACAACAATTTCAGGATTTGGGTCATCATCAAAGTTACCGATAGCAGGGAACCCGTCCCTAATGGTCGCATTCCAATACAGAGATCCGTCTGCTCGGTAAGCGCTTCTACCTGCGACGACTTCTGGAGTGCCATCCAGATCTAAATCTGCAACCGTGGAAAGTGGCCCTCCGCCGTTATTTCCCTGGCCAAGACCGCCAAACGTGTTACCACTCCAAAGTAATTGCCCTTCATTATTCAGAACATTTGCTCCAATAATAATTTCTGGAGTGCCATCTTGGTTCAGATCGGCAATTGAAGCTCCGCCCCAATGAGCAGCTCCCCAAATGGCATCGCTCTTCCATTTGAACGTACCATCGTTTTCAAAAGCAATCAGACCACCATTCTCATAACCGGCAATAATCTCTGGTTGATCATCATTATCAATATCACCAATGGCGACGCTAGCAGCAGCAATGACTTCATACTCAGGATTAGTGACGGTCCAAATCTCACTACCATCCGCACCGCTAATGGCTCGTAATTTTCCGTTAGCATTGTAGATGCTACCTGTATACGTACTGAAGACAACATCAGGAATTTCATCTTCATTTACGTCGATGACGGCAGGAGTCATCATTACCTGATTCGAGTTAGGTTCGACGGTGAACTCCCGCTTGTTCCACTCCACTACTGGGTCAAATTCACTGATAGACTGTGCAATGCAGTCATGGCTACTAAAGGATAAGTTATTTGTCTCGTCAGTTTCGGTAACTGCATTGTCACTATCTACAAATCCCCAAATGGGCACACCCAAGAAGCTAACCGTTCCTGCCAGATCAGCCGTGACAGTTTGAGAGGCACCAGCTGCTAAAGGAGCCGTAATGGTTGTGCTACCCAGGACATTATCAATATCCTGGTCATAGGTTTGATTAGCATTAGTGTCCTCAAAGAAGAGAACATCAAAGGGTTGGGTGAGGTTATTATTTCCGTTATTGGTGATTTCAGCCGAAGCAGAGCCGGTTAAGGCTAGGGTTTGACCATTAACAGCAAGGTTGCTAGGAGTGACTTCGTCAATTGTCAGGTCAATATCTGGGGCATCAACAAACTGAATCGTGAATTCTTGTTCATCAGCTCCGCCGCGACCATCTTCAACGCGAACAGTAACATAAGTGCTGGTGTTGTCAGTCTCAACACTCAATCGGGCAAAATCAATGAAATAAGACTCATTAAATTGTTGGCCTGAATCGGTTTCAACACCTCCTTGAATGAAGACATCAAGGATACCATCGGAGGTAAAAGAGGTTAATTGTTCATCTGATAGTACAAAATCAACTAGACCAGTTCCTGTAGTACTTTGGTCTAAGTCATCAAATGCATTTGTCACTTCAATGTCTTCGATGAAGAGCCGATCATCGAGCCCTCCGGTTCCAAATCTATTTCCTCCATCTTCAATACCACCAATGGCAATTTCTAAGCTTGCTCTACTTGGAGTTAGACCTGCTAAAGCTTCTGACAAATCATGGCTCCACTCAAAGTCATTGTTACCTTCAGGGCGGAAGCGCTTGTTGAATCTTGCATCTAAGTCTGTAAATGATGGATCGTTGGATTCTTGATTATTAAATTCGATTTCTGGAACAGGCTGGCCAATATTTCCTGAACCAAAGCCAAAGAAATCCTCATCTCCAAAAGTATCGATAATTATTTGGTTCTCAATAGGCGAAGGGAACCAAGAGATCTCTCCTGTCTCTGGATTAATCTCCATGCCCTCTGGTTTTTCCACCAAAGAGTAGGTCAATGTGTCATCATCAGGATCGATCGCATCAACGTCATAGTTATAATCGCCAACCCTAAGCGATTGTCTTGTGAATCCACTATAAACAAGATCTGGTTGAGAGAAGTTATAGAAGCCAAACTTTCCAGACGTATAAGTATCATCTTGTAAGGTTATAGATTCTATAACTTGATCATCTTGCTGAATTGTGATTGTGAACTCACCTGGCGTAAAGTCTAGAAAGAATTGGTAGTCGGTAAAGTGTTGATATGAAATATCATTTTGAAAAATAGTACGAACCCGTTCGCTACTATTTTCCGTGGGCCACAGGTCAGTAAAACTAATAGGAGCATCAGAATCAACTACCTTGATACTCATACCTTGTTCAGCGATACCCCAACCCGGTTGATTTTGGGTAGCCTGCTTCCAGTCAAAGAGATAAAAATGATCAGGATCTTGATATCCAAATACAAATCCCATCAAGTCATCATCAATGTCTGTATCTACACGCCAGCTACCTTCAATACGATCATTTGTTAGATCAAAGTCACTTAAGAAAATAGAAGGATATGCATTTACAGTTTGTCTGACTACTGTGCTGTCTTCTTCAAGAACCCAATTTGCAGAAATAAGATCATCGGGCTTATATTCTATAACTGACCATTCAGAGAGGTTAGCCGGAGCTGCTTGATCCAGAGTCGAAGAGAGTTGTAATTTTACAACCGGTTCACTCACAATTACTGGATCATGGTTGCCTTCTTCCGGCAACACATTCACCACATAGTTCTGCACTGCCACACCACCCTGGCTATCGGAAACCTCAATGGACACCTCATGCTGACCACCGTTTTCTGCTGAAAGACTTTCTGCTGTTGGTGTCCAAGTGACTTTGCCTGTACTTGGATCAATCTCCATCCCTGATGGATGTTTCAACAACCCATAGGTCAGCTCGTCATAATCGAGATCCGTTGCATCTGCATCATACTCATAGGCCGTATTCACCCGTGCATCCACCACCGGTCCGGTCGTAAACACTGGTGGTCGATTGGGCGGTGCATCGCCTACCACTACATCAAACAACTGCTCTGCCACACCACCACGCCCATCCACTACCCGCACCGTAATACTCTGGGTACCCCGATCTGCTTCTTGGGGAGCCCACTCAATTTCCCCAGTTTCTGGGTTAATAGTCATTTCCCTCGGTGCTACCACCAGAGAGTAGGTTATCGGATCTCCCTCAGGGTCAGTGGCGTCCACATCATAGCGATAGGGCTTACCAATCAACCCTTCTACATTAGGCTCAGAGGTAATTACTGGCCCGTCATTTAGGCTACCTAGAAACACCAAATCATAAGTAAACTGATTCCCTTGGGGATTCTTAAAGCGAAGGGTAGCACTTTTGGTTGCATTGCCCGGAGCCAGGGTACTGTCTGTAACCAGATTAGAAAGGTTGTAGTAGGGCAATCCATCCAGGGTAAGTCCATCTGCTTCCAATACAGTTACGGTTGGGTCGCTAATGTTAGTGACTGCCACGATCAAAGGCTTATCAAGCCCATACTGACCAGTGTTGCGCGCCGTAAAGTCTGCAAATAAGGTCTCAGTCTCTTCATTAAATGACGTTTGATCATAGTCAACTGCAAGACTGGCAGACACATCTTGAATACCTTCAAAGATAAAAGACTCTGCTAGGTCTTGCGTCGGTGTAGGAATGCCCTCTGTTGGGGGCAGCACATCAGCCGCTAAGGTTTTAATATCCCTGATGCGGGCCTGTGTAGTCGTATCGTCATCATTATTAACCAGTCGCAGAATCAATGTGGCCTCTGTACCTTCTGCAATGCTTGCCAGGTTAACAGTAATGGTTTGCCCATCCTGACTAACGCCATTGGCCAGTTGGGGAGTTTCCCCTTCGGTCCAGTTAAAAAATGCATCTCGACCGTTGGTAATGGTATGGACCAGGGAATTCCCCTTACTATCCACCAGAGCAGCCTCAAAGGCATCGTTGATGGCATCATCATCGGTTGTATCAAAGTCGAGATTTGCCAGCGTAAACTGCAGCTTTGACGGCTGCTCTGAAACGACGATTGATTGCCTATGGCTAACCTCAAATTGGCTACCTTCTGCCAGCGCAATTTCCCCCTTAACCTGTGGAGGTGCCTTTAACTCATAGCTAAAAATAAGGTCGTTATAGTCGCGATCTCCCCCACCGGTCATATCCTCCCAGACCATTTCATTGGCAGCCTGGAAGTGAACATGACTCAGTCCGTCTGGATTTGCACCTGGGTGGGAAAAGAAAGCAATAGGACCTCCATCCAAGCGGTTGTAGGGGTTCTGGGTAAGAAATTCTGTTGTTGTTGCATCTTGAATTAGATACCACCCCAGGAACTTACCCGCAGGAATCTGATATTGACTAACCGAGCCTGCATTTTGCCCTCTAGCAAAAACTACCTGCCGATTTGCTTGAGACAGTGCAGCAACGGCATATCCCTGGGAACCGGGTTTAAGATTACCAATGTGCCCCTCAGCATCATCCACTAAAAAAAAGCCCATTTCATTACGGAAACCTGCTGATTGACTTAGTAGATCTACCGTTAACGTAGCGAATTGACCAATGTCTCCAGGAATTTGTACCCCAGCTTTGCTAACCAGCAGTACAGCATCATTAAAATCTTGATCGCCACCACCCCATAAATCTTCCCAGGCAAATCGCTGAATGTCCTCACCAAAAGATTGACTACGGACATGGTCAACCCCATCCGGATTGGCACCATCTAATGAGAAAAAGGCCGTAGGACCTTGCCCTCCTTTATTATCAGGATTATGCGCTAGCCAATCTGCAGTACTACTGTCTTGGACCAGATAAAATGCAAGCCTGTCTCCTGCTTTGAAACTCAACTCTTTCCAAGCACCCGTTTGCTGTCCATGGGGAAACAACACCTGTCGAGACGGGCTATTCAGAGCGGCTTTGGCAAAGCCTGTATCTCCAGGGGCCACACCATTAACCTTGCCATCAGCATCAATGGCAAACACTCCAATCTCGTTGTTTAGTTTAGCATCCTGATAGGTCCACTGAAATCGTAGCGTTATCGTTTCACCCGCATTCCCAGATACTACAAATAAGTCACCAATGGCGCTTGTATTATCAGCTAGCAAACTGCCATCAGTAATACCGGTTAACGTATCACTTTCAGGGACATCTGATGTAGGGATAATCTGTGAACTATTAACATCAGCAGCTGCGATTAACGGGTCTTCACTGACAACATCCGAGAAAAACGTTAATGGTTCCAATACATGGTCATTTTCCGGCAAGCTAACATGGCTATCCGCTGGAGTATTGAAACGACCATTCTTTTGAGTAGTCCCTGGTAAATTAGGACTCTCTTGCAAGGGCAACAGGCCTTCATCGGAGAAGGACGAATCCAATCCGTTCATGTTGTTATCTACAGGGGGCAGATCAAGCGTTGGAACTAAACCGCTAAGTACGTAATTTCACGATTACGTACACATAAATGATCGGTAACTAGATTGAAAGATCCGGATAATTATTGTTAAGAAAAAATATTAAGCTCTAACAGCTAATTTCTAAACATGAGTCAAATTTTGAGGCTTTGTAAGGTCTGACTTTTGTCTAAGAATAGGATTTGGAATTGCTGAGACGGTAAACAAGCTAGATGTAAAATATGTTCGAAGCCAATAGCTAGTCGGCACTAATAGCTAGTCGTTACGTCTATATCAATGTCAGTTAATACATGGGAATTTTGACCTAATCAGTCTTAGCTTCTTGCTTATAATTTTTTGCGCTGGATGCATTCGGACTGTACTTATGGTTAAAACTCATTTTGAAAGCATTAATCTACCTATATCAGGGCTTTCAGCTTCTATAATTTCCGGCTAAAGGTTGGAAATCCTTGCATCTTCCAGAAATGTGTACTTAGTATGGGTGCTTCAGCTCTCTCTGATTTAGCAAAATTACTTGAGCAGTATGAAAGCATGCTGTCACATCTTCAAATCGAAGAAAAGTCAAGCATTGATGACATTTGCTTGAATATCTTAATTGTCAGAGATCAAATCCAAGACTTGTTTCAATCTCAACGACCTCTATCTAGCAAATATTTACCAACACTAAGTAAGTTAGACAAAGAGCTTAAGCAAAAAAGCGAATTAATCATTCAACATATCCCCTTAGCAGAGTGGCGAGAAATCATTAAACCTTCTGAGTATGCCTGGTGGTGGCATTTCGAAAAGAAACCTCCAGCTCATCCATGGAATCGCCTAAATTGGCTATGGGAAGGTGCAACACTAATTACTTTAACTATTGACTTTGCATTGGTAGCAGCCATTTCATCTCGTTTCTTGGCAGGTGGTCCAGATACATTGAGTGCTTTAGCTATTGCAGGACAAAGTGCTGTTGCTTTGCTGGTAGCAGGTGGCCCCCTAACCAAGATTGGTCAGCAGGCTATTGAAAGGCTCCTTCAAAGGATGAAGCTGCCTAAATACTTATGGCATGAAGCAAAGCTAATAATGGCAGTAGTATTTTTGCTTTGCTTAGTGGGATTACAAAATTCATTACCAAGGTTTGCTAATTTTTACGTTAAACGTGGCATTAAGTCACAACAGAAATTTCAAACTACAAGTGCCTTAGCTAACTACAAGCGTGCTACTGAGCTAGACCCTAGCAATACAGAAGCTCATTTTCGTTTAGGGAGTACTTATGAACAGTTGTTAGATTTAGAACAGGCTCGTTCTCAGTATCATATTGCGATGTTAGGGGGTTGCATTGAAGCCTATAACAATTTAGGCAGACTATATCTTATTGAAGATGAAGATTTCCCTGCAGCTGCTTTATTGTTAAAGCAAGGATTTGCATACCTTGAAAATGATATACGTATAACAGAATGTATTTCAGCAGATGAGAATGCTCTTAAATATGCATTTCTTAAAAATTTAGGTTGGGCTGAGCTAAATCAAAGCCGTTACGGCGAAGCAAAAGGCGATTTACAGACAGCAATTGAGCTAAATGATGAAAAAGCAGCTGCTTATTGCTTGTTAGCTCAAGTTCTAGAAAAAGAAGGACATCCAGATACCTTGTCAACTTGGAAAGCTTGCCTTGGTAGAGCGAGCGAGTTCAATGCTGATGAGGCTCAATGGATTGATATGGCCCAGCAGGCTATTGAAGCTAACACCTCAGTTAAAAATACTAGACCTTAGTCGTATTCAAAGTATATTTTGCATCAAGTTTTTTCCCAGAAACACTAATTTACTCACGTATCCCTATATAAGTTCTAAGGTCCATCTACATCATTACAAAGTGTTTCTTTAACCCTGTAGATCGATTAAGTATATGCCCCTTCAAAAATATGTTGTACATGCGCTTTTAGCAAGTGGTGCCGTACTGGTTTGCCCGTCAGCTGTACTAGCAGCCAACAGTTATCGAATTATTGAAACTCAGGGAAATGTCTGGGCTCAATATCCAGGACAAAACCATTTCCAAATTGTCAGGACTGGAATGCAATTCCCAGCCTATACTCTGTTAAAAACTGGTCCAAATAGTCATGCTCAGATTGGATGCCCTGGTTCGTCAGTTTGGACGCTGAGAGCCAATCGTACATCAGGAATAGAGGCAGAGTGTTTAGAACATGCTTCTGATGAGGTGATACGGATAGGTCTTCAGACTGACAACCTTCTGGGAGGTATCAATTCAGAAATTCCTTATGTTACCAGTCCACGTCGAACATCGATTCTTGGTTTAGCGCTGACTCTTCGTTGGAATCCTGTCGAAGATGCATCGGGCTATATTGTGAGAGTAATGGAATCAGGCAATGAGGAGATTTGGATAGAACAAGTTACTGGTTCTGAGGTGAAATATTCAGGAGAACCGTTAACTCCGGGTAAAAGCTACAGAGTCATTGTGGAAGTCATTGACGGATTATCCTCTCAATTAGATGAAGGAGCAGATGAGTCAGACTTTGAGCTACTTTATCCGGAACATGTAGCACGGGTAAACACTGAAATCGCCAAAATAAAGGAACAAAATCTGCCAACTAATATGCAGGCATTAGAGTTGGCATACCTTTATATGGAGGAAAACTTATTGTCAGAAGCCATTGATGTACTTGAGTCTGTTACAAGTACTGCTGATAGCAATTCCGAAGTGTTTCAGGTACTGGGAGACTTGTATCGCTACGTAGGACTTAATTTATTAGCATTATCGAGCTATGAACAGGCCATTAGCATCGCAACCCAACAACAAAGTATCCTGGGGCAAGCAAATGCAAAATCTGGTTTAGCAGAAATAAAAGTATTGCTAGGTGAATTAGATAAAGCCCTTCAGCTTTTAACTGAAGCACAGCAAGCTTATGATGAGTTGGGCAATGCAGACCGTTCTGAAGAGCTGCAAGAACGTTTAGATGTACTAAGTCCTTAAACAGACTGTCCAATAATTTTTTCTATTAACTACGAATACTGCAGGAGCTTTAAATGATGGGCTGCTCTCGTCCTGCTTGTTATCTGCCAATAAGCATATCAATTTTCTCAAGTGTTCTATCTGGTACGGCTTATGCAAAATTGATAGAACACTACTCGCCTTCTCCCTTTTCTTCAGCGCCATCTGAGGATTTAAATACTACTAATGAAATAGAAATTACAACATCTAATCCTGGTGTTGCTGTTATTATAGATGAGACTACTGTTACATTCACTCCCAAGTTTTCGTCTGAACTAAGTCCCACAACGCCAGAGCAAAACAATATACAGACAAATGTGGAGTCTGAAGTTGTAAACTTGCCTACTGTACTTGACTCGAAAGATACGATAGAGGATACAACAGAACTTTTGGAGCTACAACAGTTATCCACCTCGACTTCTACTATTAGCCATGCGCATAGCACTGGAGACATAGCAGAGTCAGTTTCTATAGAGCGATTAGATGAAGTCAACTCTGTCAGTCAAATAGCTCAAACGCTTCCTCCGTCAATCCCTGATTTATCTCCTGATATTCAGCGTATTCCAGAGGATAGTGGTCCTGAGGAAATTGAACTAGCTCCTACCTTACCTGAATTAGATGAACTATTCAGTCCAGAAACGCTATCTCCTGTTGAAGATTCTGATATACCAGCCACTGAAGAGGAAACAATCATCATTCAGCGTTTTGAGGTTATTGGTAGTACAGTGTTTTCCTCAGAAGAATTAGAGGCTGTAATATCTGAATTTACTGGACGCCCCATTACGTTTACTGAAATTCTGCAAGCTCGTTCGGCCATTACAAAACTCTATGTTGAGAATGGCTATATTACGTCAGGAGCTTTTTTCCCACCCCAGCCATTACAAGATGGTGTTGCAAGAATTGAAGTCATTGAAGGTAGTTTAGAGGATATTGAGATTAATGGCACTCAGCGTCTTAATGATAGCTATATCCGTAGTCGTTTAGAAGTAGGGATTGAACCTCCTATCAATAGTGCTGATATTCTAGAGCGACTACAACTTCTGCAGATAGATCCTCTAGTAGAAAGCATATCAGCTGATTTACAGGCAGGTGTAGAGCCTGGGACTAATCGATTGGTTGTCTCGGTAACAGAAGCTGACAGCTTCAATGTAAATTATGGTGTTGATAATAATCGTTCTCCTAGCGTTGGTAGTGTACGGCATCAACTGCAGCTTAATCAGGCAAACTTATTAGGGTTGGGTGATAGCCTTAACCTCGGCTATTCGTTGACAGCAGGTAGTGACGATTTTGATTTTGCTTATACGCTTCCTATTAATCCCAAGGATGGAACGTTAGCATTTGCGGTCAGTCACTCTGATAGTGAGGTCATTGAAGATCCTTTTGAACCACTGGATATAAGTTCGGATACAACACTATATGAACTGACTTTACGCCAACCCTTAATAAAGAAGCCAACACAAGAGTTTGCGTTAGGTCTGACAGCATCGCATCAGGATAGTCAAACATTCTTAGGTTTTGATGAGATTGGTCCTTTTCCGCTCTCACCAGAGGCTGATAGTGATGGACGGACAAGTGTTTCGGCTGCACGTTTCTTTCAAGATTGGACTAAACAAAGTTCGAATCAAGTGATTGCACTAAGATCGCAGTTTAATCTTGGTTTAGATGCTTTGGGGGCAACGGTAAATGATGATGCTCCGGATAGTCGTTTCTTTTCTTGGCAGGGACAGGCTCAATGGGCTCGTTCACTGGGGCCAGATGCGTTGTTATTGCTCAAGGGGAGTTTGCAGCTAACGCCTGACTCATTGCTATCGCAGGAGCAGTTTGGTATTGGTGGTCAATCTACTGTGCGGGGGTACCGTCAGAATCAGATTTTGACTGATAACGGTGTGCTTGGTTCAGTTGAGGTGCGTTTGCCTGTCTTAGGTAATAGTCGTAATGGACCTTTATTACAGGTTGCACCTTTTTTAGATATTGGCCATGGTTGGAATTCGGGTGGTAATAATCCTGATGATAATACTTTAGTGGGTGTAGGTACCGGGCTGCTATTTAGTACTAATAACCTAAATGCTCGTTTAGATTGGGGCATACCTTTGATTTCGGGTGACTCAGATCGAGATTCTCTACAAGAGAATGGTATCTACTTTTCATTAGATTATTCATTTTTCTAAGCGTGTACTTTGCGCATAGGATGCTGTCTCATGCCTTCTCGAAAAAGTATGTCAAAGATTTCCTGGGGTTTAGTTGTTTTGGGTAGTAGTTTGCCGGTAACTGCTCAGGGTGCAACCGTGCCAATGGAATTATCTGCTTTAGATCAGAATATTTTGGATGATATCAATGTGGTGTCAGATGATGCAGCATCAAACAATACTTCAGAAGAAAGTGTTTCTTCGTTACCAATAGTCCCAGAATCATTGATAGAGCCCCGTTTTAGTTATAGTGATTCTCAAAACGTTTCAAGATCAAAACCATCTACTACCGCAGAATTAGAAAATTCATTAATTGCTCAAATCCTACCAGATACTACACTTGGTAGTGAAACATCTATAGTTACCCCGAATGTTGCGATTAACGGAGACTCAGCTGATCAAATTGAGGGAGGAGCTGTTCGTGGAGCCAACTTATTTCATAGTTTTCAGGAGTTTAATGTCAACTCAGGTCAGCGAGTTTATTTTTCAACACATTCTGGAATTCAGAATATTCTCAGTCGAATAACGGGTGAAAATGTCTCCAATATCGATGGTCTACTGGGTGTAGATGGGTCAGCCAATTTATATCTTCTAAATCCCAACGGAATTGTGTTTGGTCCAAATGCTGAATTAGACATTCGAGGGTCTTTTGTCGCTAGTACAGCAGAAAGCATCGAATTTGGAAATGGTATTGAGTTTAGTGCTACAAATCCAGAGAATGCCCCTTTGCTAAGTATTAGCGTTACCCCTGGACTGCAATACGGTAACCACACTACATCGATTACTACTGCTGAAGACAGTAATCTGCAAGTTGAACAAAATTTGATCTTAGGAGCACAACGCTTAGATTTAGCAGGACAACTAAAATCCGGACGAGATATTATCCTGCAAGGAGAGGAACGGCTCCTTAGTAATGCAAGGTACACTACAGGTGGTTATTTGTTCACTCAGGATCTTAGCGGTGAAACTATAGATTTCTTAATTCCTCATGAACGTGTGATTACAGCTAATGGAGATTTTCAGCTAAATAGTAACTACGATGATCAATCACTCTACATAATGGCTGGTGGTCAAGTTACCCATGAAGCAGCAAATAATATAATTTTTATTCGAGAGGAACGTGTTCGAGAGGCCAGTGGCAGCAGCATCACACAAGAGATTGATGATGGGATAGGTGGGAGACAATCCATTACAGTCAATTCTAGCAATGAACCGATTGTCGATATCCGTAGTGGTATTGACTGGGATCAATGGGGAGGAGTACGAGGGAATACACCAACCGGTTTAGGAAGTTTTGGCAATGAAGTAGACCCTAATGCTGTCACTGGTAAGGGAATAAACTTAGGTTTCATCCAAATCGAAAAAGGTGGAGGAGCGATTACGCTCATTGCCCAAGGAAATGGTGATATCCAAACAGGGTCTCTAAACACACGCTCCAACTCTAATGGATCAGGAGATATCATAGGTGGAGATGGCGGTAATATTATCTTATCAACCAAGGGGAATATTAATATTAGCCATACTTTCGACCCTATAACAGCTTCTGGTATAGACGCTGGTTCAGATACAACATCAACTACGGGTAATGCTATCGGAGGAAATGGTGGCGATATAATCTTCTTAGCTGGTGGAAATATTGACATTGATTTTGCTACCTCCCTAGACAAAATAAGCTCAAGAGCAAACGCTGGTTCAGAATCAAATTCTCAGGGCAGTCTTCAAGTTGGAGAAGCTGGAGATATTACTCTCTCAGCAGGAGGCAATATTAATATTCCTGTTGGATACCTACAAGCATCCTCATTTTCGGTTTTGGGTCCTCGTGATTCAGAGAATGTAGAGGTCACGAATGAAAATATAATTAAATCGTCTACATCTGGATATGGAGGCAATATTAACCTCTTAGCAGGAGGCAGTATAAATATCCCTGATGGATTACATACTCTGTCAAGAGTAACAGTTCAGCAAGATGTCTCGAACTTAGATTCGCTGATAGGTGCAGAAGGAGGAGAGATTAGTGTTGATGCTGTTGGTGATATATCAGTTGGAGAATTGGTTTCCAATGCATTCTTACTATCACTATCAACCCAATCTAGAGTCAATATCGATCAAGGAGGTAATGCAGGCAATATTTACATGAAAGCAGATGGTGATATTCAAACTGGAAATATAGAAGCGGAGTCTTTGTCAAGGGTGGGTGCAGGCGGTTTCATCCAAGGAGGTGACGGAGGTGATGTATCTATTGAAGCCAATGGTGATATTCAAACTGGAGTTTTACGTTCATACTCGTATTTAACCTCAAATCTTCCAAATGAATCTTCTAATACAGGGTTAGATAATGTTATTGGAGGTAATGGTGGAGATATCACCTTATTGGCTGGCAGAAATATTTCTACTACTGATTTTAATTCATTTGGCAATTTTAATTCATTTTCGTTGGCGCTGTCGGATGCTGGAGATGTCATAGCCGGTAATGGCGGAGATATTTATTTGTCCGCCCAAACTGGTGGTATTCAAGCCCAACCTGTTAATAACTCTGCCCGTCTCTATTCTTTTTCTTTTGGAGAACAAACCGAGGGAGGGATGGGAGGTAATGGTGGAGATATTCGGTTAGAGGCAGCAACTTATATCAATGGTTTAGAAATTTTAACTTTTTCACCATCGGCAAAATCTGGCAACATTCAGATTGATGGTCTACAAGATTTGGATGTTATCGATACCAATATTATTGCCAGTAAGCAGTTGACAATAGAAATACCATCTCCTCCAGAAGGAACATCACGTATTACTATACCCATTGGTGGCCAGGGACAGTCAGGTGATGCAATTTTAACTGGTCTCGGCAATCTCACTTTTACTAACAGTTCTTTCCTTAATAATACTAATAGCTCCGATCCTGCAGGGGAGATTATTATCCGTAGCCCAGAATGGATTATTTTTGACAACAGTTCAATCAACAGTAGTACGAACGATGCAGGACAAGCAGGTAACATTAATATTGATGCAGGTCGGGGGGTTCGCTTCACTGGGGCTGATACTCAGCTACAAGCTCAGACCAATGCTAAAGGAGATGCTGGCAACATTGAAATTCAGGCCCCTCAAATTATTGCTGAGCAAGCAGCCCAGATTTCAACTGCGACCAGTAATCAAGGAAGAGCAGGTAATATTACTCTGAATACCGATGTTCTCTCACTAAACGATGGAGGTGAAATTCGTGCCTCTACATCTGGATCAGGCAACAGCGGTACCATTACTGTTAACGCTTCCAGTGCCGTGAATTTGGGTGAAGGTGTGCAAAATTTTGAACCTATCATCTCGGTTGTTACCAGTGATGCAGGCCGAGCAGGCAATATTATCATCAATACTCCCGACTTTACTCTTTCTGAAACTGCCCGCGTTACCGCAACCGCAACTACAACCGCTACAAATTCAGAAGGAGGCGGTAGCATTACCCTTAATGCCGATCAAATGGATTTAGCTGGCACTGTTGGTATCTTTGCAGAAACTGAAGGTCAATCCCCTGGGGGAGAACTTACTCTCCAACCTTATGAAAATAACCCTGACTTAGATGTTACCCTAGCTCCAGGTGCTAAGATATCAGCGTCTACCTCTGGTACTGGTCAAGGTGGTAGCTTACGCGTGTTAGCCCCAGAATCAGTTATTATCAGTGGCCCTGGTCAGCTAGCCGTGGAAACGATCGGTCCTGGCCAAGCAGGCAATATTGCAATAACGTCTCAGCAACTCTTTCTTTCTGATGGTGTGACAATTTCTGCCTCTACTCGAGGTTCAGGCAAAGCCGGTAACATTACCCTTACCGGACAAAACATTACTCTCAACGAGGGTGCCCAAATCAACAGCAACACCAATAGTTCAGGCGCTGCTGGGGATATCGAGATTACAGCAACCGAAGGAATTTCAATTCAAGGTGTAACAAGTGAGGCTGAAAATAGTGGCATCTTCGCTCGCACACTTAGCGATGGTCGTGGCGGCAATATAAGCTTAAATACACCGCAAGTCACTTTGAGTGATACTGCTGAAATAACTGCTGCCACGACCAACAGTAGTCGAGGTGGTAATCTAACAGTTCAGAATACTAGTCCCATTAGAATTAAAGGGGCAGGAAGACTGTCTGTTGAGAGCCAAGGGGCAAATAGTGGCCGCTCAGGTGACTTGGATGTGATTGCTCCCAGTGCAGTCTTAGATGATGGTGTGATTATTTCTGCCTCTACCGAATCCCAACAAGGTGGAGGTATTATTACCTTTGATATTCATGATGTCTTACTACTGCGACGTGGAAGTCTCATAAATGCCGAAGCCACCAATGCGACAGGTGGTACTGCTGGCAATATTGATATCGATGCTGGCTTTGTCGTTGCAGTGCCCAATGAAAATAGTGACATTATTGCTAACGCCAATGGTGGCAATGGTGGTCGTATTGATATTACTACTAACCAAATATTTGGTTTTGAAGAGCAAAGCGAAGTTAGATTTACCACCAGTGAACTAAGAGACAATACAAGCAGCGATCTCAGCGCCAGTTCCCAGTCTGGCCAGCAGGGCATCATTGCCATTTCGACGCTAGCCCCTGACCCTAACCAGGGGTTAACTGAACTACTACTCATATCTCCTGCGCCCCCTATTCAGCAAGGTTGTTCTGCTGCCTCAATTGGTAATAGCAGCTTTACCGTGACTGGACGAGGTGGACTTCCTCCTGGCCCTGCTAGTGAACTTAATATAGAGCGACCCTTAGCTGATTTGGGTCCTGATGTCTTACCACCAGATACATCGGTCAGTTCTTTATCAGATGTATCAATACCAAAGCCATCTACTCAAATCCTGGAAGCCCAAGGATGGATTACAGATTCCGATGGACAGACCACCTTTGTTGCCCATACTCCAAACACAACATTTGATAATGACCAACACCCATCCATTCAGTGTTCAGGCAGTGTTGTAACCGACCTCTAGCTGCACACATTTGAAAGATTCACGTCCTATACATCTCAGGATATTGCCCCATGTCTCATCAGAAAACGTCTTTCAGAATCCCCCTTGGTTTAGCTATCTTAAGTAGTAGTTTACCGACAACTGCCCAGGCAGCAGCGTTGTCAGTAAATCTTTCTATGCCAGCCCAAGACACTGATGTAGTTTTAGATGACGTTACATTCAGTGATGAAACAGAGGTATCTATCCCAGCTATATCCACTTCTCCAGAAAGTTTATCAAGTCCAAGTTTTACACCGAACCATTCGCAACAGAAAAAATCAGACGATACTTTACTTGCACAAATCTTACCAGACAATAGCCTGGGAGCTGAAGCATCAGTTATCACACCCAATGTTTCAGTTAATGGAGATTCAGCTGATGTCATTGAGGGTGGTGCTGTTCGTGGTTCAAGTTTATTTCATAGCTTTCAAGAGTTTAATGTCAATGACGGAAAACGTGTTTATTTTGCCAATCCGGCACAGATTAGACAGATTTTAGGTCGGGTAACTGGAAATAACGGCTCTGACATATCAGGGACATTAGGTGTCAATGGTCCCGCTAGTCTATTTTTGATTAATCCTAATGGAATTATCTTTGGCCCTGATGCAGAACTAGACATCACTGGCTCATTTATAGCCAGTACAGCAGAGAGTTTTATATTTCCAGATAGCAACGTTTTTAGTGCAGTCAATCCAGACTTAGCACCATTTCTGACCATGAGTGTAGCTCCAGGACTACAGTACGGTGCAGCAGGAGTTCAGCCACTTATTAGTGAAGCAGATCTGAGTGTAGGACAAGATCTAACACTCTCTGGCGGAGCAGTAACCAGCAATGGTGAACTATTTGCTGGAGGAGAGTTGATAGTAGAGGGAGTAACTGGAAATGTACAAGTACAGTCAGTTACTGGCCGCACTGCATTCTTTTCTGCTAATGGTGATTTACTACTCAATGGTAGTCAGTTAGAGACAGTAGGGAATTTAATCCTACAAGCAACTGATGACGTGTTGATTCAAGATAGTTTAGAAGATCCCTTTATTGCATCAGCCGGTGTTGATTTAGTAATACAAGCTGACCAATCCATCAATACGCAAGATTTAGAGAGCCTGGATAGTAGTAATCCAGATAGTAGACTGACATCTGGACGTGATTTAGTGCTGCGATCTCCTCTTTTACTGCTGGGGAACCGGCCTGATCCAAATAATGCCCTTTATGAGGTTGGCAGCTATTTCAGAACAGAGCAGCTAGATGGAACCATCACTGATTTATGGATTCCCTACAATGATGCTCAGGTAGTAAGGGCTAACTCTGATATCGAATTTACTCAAGACTACGATGGCTCATCGCTGTATATCTTGGTTGGAGGACAGGTTACGGCAGAAAATGATATTACTATTGATACGATCGAGCAAGGAAGTGTTGTAGCGACTCTTTTGAATGGGCAAGACATTGTTTTACAATCTGTTAATCTCGGAACATTTGATATTCGAGCAGGGGAAGAACAACTAATATCAGAAAGCTTTCTAGGAACTACGAATCTTCCGTTTATTAACACCTCAATTCCTGAAGTTTCACTCATAGGCTCACCAACTGGCTCAGATATTATCCTTGGTAGTTTTGATGATGGTGAATTTATTGGCAATAATATTATGAATCGGGGTGGAAATGTTGTTCTAGCCAATCATCGATCATCAGACAATCTTGTTATAGGGCGGATTGACGTGTCATCAGATGATGGAGCAGATGCAGGAGATATTATATTAAAATCAATCAACGATATTATTATTTATGGAGATTTAGAGTCAGGCTCTGTAAACTCCTCAGGTAGTGCAAGAGATGCAGGATCAATTTATCTCTCATCTGGCAATAATATTACTACTCAGGGCTTTTTGTATGCAACTTCTTCCGCAAGTTCATCGTTTTTTGGTGGCTCGGGAAATGGTGGTAATATTTCTCTCTTAGCTAATGGCGATATCATTACTAACGACTTTTTGAGCGCAGGGTCTATTACTGCATCAGTTTTCGGGAATACAGGTAATGGAGGAGCCATTACCCTTTCAGCTGGGAGAAGTATAACTAATAATTCTAATGTAGATGTTGCCAGTATATCTTCAGGGGTCTCATCAATCTCAGCTTTCGGTGATTCTGGAAATGGTGGGGCAATTTCTTTCTTGGCAGGTGGAGACATAACAAGCAATATCCCTGTAGACTCGACTTCATCAACAACATCATTCTCTAGCAACTCTGGAAATGGTGGGGCAATTTTTTTCTTGGCTGATGGAGATATTAACACTAAAAATTTTCTGAGTTCAGCCTCTTTTTCCAATTTTGGTGACGCAGGAAGTGGAGGAGGAATTATACTTTTTGCTACAGGAGATGTGACTGCAGGTGGCAGTATACTTAATGATGGTAGGCTTGGAGCCGAAATGGCTTCTGTTGGTCTCAACACAGTTTCACTATCGCAGCTAGGTTCTTCAAACAGTGGGGGAGAGATTAATATTATCTCTGGCGGTACGATTACTACTGAGCACATTTTAAATTCAAGTTCGATTTCGCGCTCTCGGATGAACGCAACTAATGCAGGAAATGGAGGAGAAATAATACTTTCATCCGATGAAGACATAGTTACTAAAAATATTTTAAATTCAAGCTCAACTTCAAATGTTGGTACTGCGGGAAATGGCGGAGATATTTCCCTCTCTGCAAGTCGAGATATTTTGACTGAGGGAATAGATACAGGACTCTCATCGAATCAAAATATTAACACTAATAACTTCGTTTCCATAAATTCATCCTCCTTTTCGGGTTCGGGTACTGCGGGGAATGGTGGAGTGGTATCCCTTGCTGCTGGTAGAAATGTTGTATCTGATGACTTACTCTCATTTTCAGTTTCTGAAACAGGTATGACTGGAAATGGAGGCAATGTTTCACTTATTGCCAGAGAAGGTGAGATTGTCGGCAATAGTGCCAGATTACTCACACTATCTGTGGCTAATTCAGGAGGTGATGCAGGGGCTGGAGGAGCCCTAACGCTTGAAGCTCAAGATAGTATTTCAGGATTTGAAATTACTACGCTTTCAAGTACTGGACAGTCAGGGCGTGTTGATATTGCAGGTTTAAGTGATAATTTTGCTATCAACGATTTTCGTCTAATCACTAGTGGTCAGACAGAAATCGCTAATCCCATAGAAGATCCTACTGATCCTACTGATGACAGTATCACCCTAAATCTTAATGATTTTGGTCAAGCAGGTGACACATCCATCATCGGTGCTGACAACTTAATTTTCAACAATGTTGAGATTCAAAGTGACTCTAATGGCAGCAGGCAGGCAGGTGGAGTTTTTATTGAAAGTCCTGGGCAAATTATATTCAGCGATAGTCGCATCGACAGTAATGCTAACAGCACTGGTACCGCAGGCAATATTGAAATTATCGCAGGCGAAGGGATTACACTTCAAGAGTCAATCAGTCCTATAGAAACTGGCATCTTTGCTCGCACTATTAACGATGGACAAGGTGGCAATATTACCTTAAATACGCCACAACTAACTTTCAACAATGCTACTGAAATATCTGCTTCAACGACCAACAGCGGTATTGGTGGAAGTATAACAGTCCAGAGTTCTAATCCTCTTAGAATGGAAGGTGAGGGACGCCTTGCAGTTGAAAGTCAAGGAGAGAACAGTGGTCGTGCAGGCAATCTAAATGTGTTTGCCCCCAGTGCAGTGTTAGATAATGGTGTAACTGTTTCTGCCTCTACCGAATCCCAGCAGGGTGGAGGAATTATCAACTTTGATATCGATGATGTCTTACTACTCCGGCGTGGTAGTCTCATCAATGCCGAAGCCACTAATGCAACCGGAGGCACTGCTGGCAATATTGATATCGATGCTGGATTTGTCGTTGCAGTACCTGATGAAAATAGCGATATTATTGCTAACGCTGATGGTGGTAACGGTGGTCGTATTGACATCACCACCAACCAAATATTTGGTTTTGAAGAGCAAAGCGAAGTCAACTTTACCACCAATGAGCTAAGAGACAACTCAAGCAGTGACCTCAGCGCTAGTTCTCAAGCTGGTCAGCAGGGTATCATTGCCATTTCAACGTTAGCACCTGACCCTAACCAGGGGTTAACCGAGCTACCAATTCCATCCCCTGCCCCTCCTATTCAACGTGGATGTTCCGCTACATCCATCGGCAACAGTAGTTTTACCGTGACTGGACGAGGAGGACTCCCGGCTGGTCCTGCTAGTAACTCAAATAATGACCGCCTTTTAGTGGATTTAGGCCCCGATGCCCTCCCTCCGGATGCATCTGCAAATGCTTTATCGGATGAATCAATCCCTACTCCATCACCTCAAATTATAGAGGCTCAAGGATGGGTTACAGATTCTGATGGTGAAGTAATCTTTATTGCCCAGGGTTCAGGTACTTCATTTGAAGAGAATCGACAACCATCTATTCAATGTTCAGGCCATGCATTATCTAGTCTGTAATTGAACAAGTTGGAAGTAAGAAAAACAGTTCGGCTATCTAGAACGATTAATACTTAAGAGGCAATTCTTATGTTAAGGAAACGCTTGATAGGTTTTAAATTTCTGAGCCTTTGTCTTGTCACCCTGTCTTTGACTTTAACTTTAGCTTGGGTAGAAGCTCCTACCTTAAGAATAACTAACAAAGTTCAGGCAGCTATAACTGCTCCTGATAATACTCTGAATCAGGATCTGCAGCATTTAGTACAACAGGGACGTGATTACTATCGTGATGGTCAATGGGAAGAAGCTTTAACTATCTGGCAACAAGCAGAACAAGCGTTTGCTGATCAAGAAGATACGCTTAGTCGCTCAATGGTACTAAGCAATCTAGCTCTAGCCTATCAACAGTTAGACCAGCTACCTAATGCTCAACGGTCGATTGACATCAGTCTAGATTTACTCAATAACTATTCACCTCAGGCATCTGCCAATAAACAGCGAATTCTAGCTCAAGTTCTCAACACCCAAGGCCATATTCACCTCGCTAAGGGAGAAGCCAGACAAGCACTTGACACCTGGCAAAGAGCAAATAAGCTATATACTGAACTTAAAGAAGAGAGTGGTATTGTTCAAAGTGCTATCAATTTAGCTCAAGCTCAAAGGACCTTGGGGTTTTATAGCCGTTCTCATAAAACATTAGAAGAAACAAAAGAATATCTTGATAGCCAACCAGATTCTTTAATCAAGGCATTAAGTCTATATAGCCTTGGTAATACCTTGCGTCCAATGGGGCTATTAGCCGACTCTCAAATATCTTTAAAGGATAGCTTACTAATTCAGCTTAAATTGCTAAGTCAGGTGAATAACCCTCAAGATTTTGTAATAGGCAGCTGTCGACAGCAAAGTGATGGACTTCCTCGCAGTATTTCTATTAAAGAAACGATAGTTTCTTCTCTAACCAATTCAGATATTAGTGCAACAATTCTCAGCCTGGCGAATACTGCTCGACTGCAAGGTTGTAGATTAGAAGCTCAAAAGCTATATGGTCAAGCTGTTATGACAGCAGTAACTGATGCTGAGAGAATAAATGCGCGAATTGATGCTATAGGCTTCTCTATAGAGTTGGGCTCTTCTAATGTTTTGAAAAATGCTTCTCAGCTTGCAACTCAAATTAATGAATTACCATTACCTAATAATCGTTCGGAGCTGTACACAAGATTACATTTTGCCCAAACTGTAATCAAGCTCATAAAGGATGATCCGAGCTTAACCAACTCCATAGCTCCTATACTGGTACAAGTTCGTGAACAAGCTTATTTACTTAAAGATAAGCGCTCAAATTCATACGCGCTTGGGTATTTAGGAAAGTTATATGAACTGCAACAGCGATGGCCTGAGGCTTTAAGTCTGACACATAAGGCATTAGAGCTATCTAATCAATTAAATGCACTAGAAATTTCCTATCGTTGGGAGTGGCAACTTGGACGTATTTATAAGGCTCAAGGAAATACCACAGACTCAATTTCTGCCTATCAAGCATCGGTCAACTCTCTGAGCGCTATTCGACAAGATTTAGCTATTATCAGCTCTGATGAGTTTTCTTTTGAGGAGAATATAGAACCTGTATATAGGGAACTAGCTAGTTTGCTGCTAAAAACACCTCAAACAAAAGCAAGTAGCAAAAATCAACCTCTATTCAATAATTTAGATCAAGCACGCAATGTCATTGAGTCTCTACAAACAGCAGAACTAGATGATTTTTTTAGGCAGGCTTGTTTGGAAGTAAAGACAGTTAACACCAATGACGTTGATCCCAATACTGCATTAGTATATGCGATTGTCCTGGATGGACAGATTAACGTTATTACCAGTGTGCCAAATCAACCCTTACACTTTCACACTACATCTCTTTCTTCTGGAGAACTAGATCAGTTACTAAAAGAAACAGAAGAAAAATTAAACAGAAATCCTAGTAATGACTCAGTCGAACGCCAAATCACTGATAGAAAACAGCTATTAGAACGATCACAACATTTATATGATTGGATAATTCGTGACTCTGAGCGATACTTGAAAGATAGCGATGTTACAACCCTCACATTTGTTCTCGATGGGCCTTTGCGTAATATTCCAATGGCTATTCTCCATGATGGGCAAAAGTATTTAATTGAAAAATACAGTGTGGTACTTAGTCCTGGGCTTCAGTTGTTAAATCCAAAGCCACTGCCCCGTCAAGAGATAAAGGCATTAACAGCAGGTATTTCAGAAAAAATTGGAAAATATCAAGCGCTTCCAGGTGTCCGTCTTGAACTGGATGCTATTAAAGCGGTAATACCCAATATTCAAGAACTATTTAATTCAGGCTTCACAAAAACGGCTCTTCAAAAGAAGCTTGATAAAAATCACTTTCCGATCGTCCACCTAGCAACTCATGGTCAATTCGGATCAAAAGCAGAAGATACTTTTCTACTTGCTTGGCAAGAAGATGCGAGTGATGATGGACGAATCAGCATCGATGAATTACAGGAAGTTTTGCAAATCCGGGACTTCACAGGTCAAGAAGCTATCGAACTTCTAGTACTCAGTGCCTGTCAAACTGCTGATGGTGATGATCGAGCAGCTTTAGGCATAGCTGGTGTGGCCCTGAGGGCAGGTGCTCGTAGCACTGTAGCTACGCTATGGCCAGTAAGTGATAGAGCAACAGCCATTTTTATGAAGCAGTTTTATCAGGAGTTTACTGACACGGAATTGACTAAAGCCGAGGCACTCCAACGTGCACAAAGATTTCTGCTGGAAATAGCTGATGGCTCAGATGACTTTTCGCACCCTTATTATTGGGCACCATATACACTCATTGGCAATTGGTTATGAATCTAGCTAGCAGTTTAACCATCGATAGGAATTAGCATTCGCGTGAATCCCTTTTATAGACCTCTGACAGTATTTGCTGCCTAACTAGATTATCGGCCATTACACGGGTATCCACTCGGAAAAATACTCAAGAAAAATATACATAGATGAGGTCAACCTATCTGATTATCAGAACTAGAAGCGGACATTCAGTTAGACGCTAAACTGACTAACCCAAGCTAACCCAGGGTTCTATGATTTTAGCTTGATTTTTTGGGGTAAAATTGGGGTAAGGCCAGATTATAAGCGCTGAAAATACTGATAAATAAAGCTTGAACGTCAGTTTCCCAAAGTGGGTTTTGAGATTTGAAGGGCATCTAATTTTTCTAGCAAATTCAGACCCTTTTGCTTATTCCCAATAGCGGCCATTGCTTTGAATCGATTACGGGTATCGAATTCCTTGAGTGCGATGGTTGAAAGTTCTTCCATCAGTTGATCAAGACTGATACCTAAAACTTGTGTTAATTTTTTCAGCTGTTCATACTTATCATCAGAGAGTTGAATTGTTAGGGCTGCCATGATTATACGCTCCCTGTAATGATAATTATGAATACAACAGTTTATTGCTTACTCAAAATTTTCAATAATTCTTTGAATCGTTGAAACCTCCATATTGTCTTGTTCAGATTTTGAATAAATATCCAGTAAAACAATACTGTCAGACAATTGAAGCCAGTAAATTAATCGGTACCCACCACTTTTACCTTTTTGAATATCACTGTTTTTGATCCGCAGCTTGTAGACAATGGCTTTAGTTCCTTGGATGCGGTCGCCTAATACGTCCCCCTTACTCAGCTTATCTAGGACAGGTTGAAGATCTGATTGAATGCGACGATATTTCTTGGTGAGAGTTCGGACTTTCCTTTGGAATTCACGAGTGACCTTAATTTTGATAGGTGGCACTTCAGGCAATGTCTGAGTCCTCCCACAATTGGGAAACGGGAACGGTATCACCACTAATAGCTTGCTCCCAGGAGCGCTTAAAGCTTTCCTCTGAAAAGTTTTCCTTTACTTCAGGTGACTCGTCATCTGATTCATCAGGTTCTGTAACGAGGATAATCACCTTAACAGTAGTGGGATGTGGCAGAGTGGGGGATAGCTGAAATTCAGGCAATTCGATATGCCCATCGGCTGTGACAGTAGCATTAAGTTCGTAAGCTTTCATGATAATGGGTTCTGAGTGGGAGTCGCTCCTGCAATTTTATTGCTAATGCCCTTGATTAGCCATGTTTAGGTTCTAATTCACAACACGTCGCCGTTTGGTGCATTGACTACGCTTAGTCCTACTAAGCGAGTTACTGCCCTCTAGTATATCTAGCGATCTCAACCCTCTGCTTAGCCCAGAATTATCAAGCCTACAGGCAGACCGTCATCTAACACTTATCTAGAAGAATGCAGGTACATCAACTCGGTGAATCACATCCGCATAGTGATCAAGCAAAACTTTAGGATCATGACCTGTCAACTTTGCCACCTCAACAACAGACATCCCCTTGGCTAACATATGACTGATAAACGTATGACGAGTATTGTACTGGCACCGGTATAAGCCATTCTCTTTTGTCATCCCACATTTACCCAGAACTTTTGTCCATGGACGGTTGAGAAAGTTTGTCGCATCCATGGACTTTCCAGAAGGACTCGGAAAAACAAGCTGATCAAGGTTGTAGTCCTTAGGTCTGATTGATCGCAATAGTTTCTGAAGTTCCTTGTTACACGGGAACTTACGAGTGCGATTTGTCTTTGTCGATTTCCGGAGTCTGCCAGTACCCGTATCTTTACGAACAGAGGCTTCCATAAAAGTGATTTCAGAACAGTTTTTGCTTACATGCTTCCATTGCAAGCCAATGGCTTCAGACGTGCGACAACCTGTCATAAACAGAAATCGCACATATCCCAAATAATGGGCATAGTATTTATCTTTCTCAAAGCCAGCAATGATTGTCCTAATTTCTTCCAGAGTAAATGGAGGGGGCTTCTGGGTAGGTCGGGGCTTGCATAACTGTTTTAAGCCTTTGAAAGGATTCTTCCAAGTATCTTCAACCAACTCATTTTCCTGAAGCCAATTGCAAAAATTATTGAGCGTATTCAGGTACTTTTTAACTGTAGTTGGCGAAATCTGAGCCAGCAGCTCCTCAATAAAAACAGTTGCCTCTTCCTTTCCAACAATTTTCTGTTTAAAGGTCTTCAGCTTCTTCTCAAGGGGAGAATACATCGAGATGATCGTAAATGGATTCTCTACACGACGCTGTTTGTAGACAACGAAATCACCCCAATGATTCTCAAATACTTCTGAAAAGGTTTGAGGGTTCCCCAACACTTTCTTAGGTTCTGACTCCTCCTCAAAAGGTTCTGGCTTGTATTTGTCCAAGCTAATATCAAAGTTATCGCTGATCATGTCCAGCTCAATCTGTTGAGCTTTCTGGATTGCCACTCGACGATTAACTTGTGTATCGTGCAAACCTAATGACAAACAATAGCGTTTACTGCGATAGCTCCAACGCAGCCTTAATCGGTCAGCAAACGACTCAAGTTTTACCTGTCCCTTAGCCATGACTCAAAACGGGTATAAATGCCCCGCACCGTCTATACCAATTGTTTGAACTTCAGAACGAGTAGAGACCTTTTGACCAGTCCTTTATATCACTGATCTAGTGCATGAGGACCTCAAACTAGATCGATTGTACTGCTTTTTTATACCAGTTTTATACCACTTTTAGGTCTAAATTGACCCAAAATGACCCAACGCAACTACCCTCTAGCAGAAGATAATTGCGTTGGGTCATCGCTTAAATCCTTTGAAATCAGTGGCTTTCAGCTCTGTGATTGGGAAAGCGGATGATGGGACTCGAACCCACGACATTCAGCTTGGGAAGCTGACGTTCTACCACTGAACTACATCCGCACTGGACTTGAATAGTAACAGTTGAAGTTGTATATAGGCCAACCCTTTAGCCTGACTTAAGCTTTTGTATAGTTTGAGATGTTCTTCTTCACCGGCAATTGTCCTCAAACAACAGCCGGTGAAACGTATCTTAAGGCTTAGCCGCTAGGCATTTGCTTCTTCTCGCACCAGCTTATTCCAACCCAAATCTTTGAGATTGCTATTGCGGCGTAGAGGCCGAGTCACTAACTCAAGAATGTCGCGAGTGTTGCCAAAACCGTGAATTTGGGCGAAGGTGAATTCTACTGACCACTTGGTATTAATGCCTCTGGCCTCTAAGGGATTGGCGTGGGCCATCCCCGTAATCACCAGGTCGGGTTCAATTTCTAGAATGCGTTGAATCTGGTTGTAGTTGTCTGGTTTTTCCGTAATCTTGGGCTTGGGTACACCCATTTCCTCGCAGGTGCGCTCTAGGAACTGTAGCTCAGCTCCCTGGAAGCGTTTGTCCATGTAGGGAATACCAATCTCCGGTACAGTCATGCCACAGCGGATCAAGAAGCGGGCCATAGCAATCTCAAGGAGATTGTCACCCATGAAGTAAACAGATTTGCCACGAATAAGACTGACGTAATCTTCTACGGATTCCCAAATCTTGGCTTCTCGTTCGGCTAATCCCTTGGGTTCAACGCCTAAGACTGAGCAGATTTTCTCAACCCAGGCACGGGTACCATCGGGACCGATGGGGAAGGGGGCACCGATGACCTTTGCCTTTTTCCGTCGCATTAGAGTAGATGCAGTGCGAGATAAGAAGGGGTTTACGCCAGATGCAAAGTAGCCTTCTTTGATTACGGGCAGATCGGTGTAGCGGTTTTCTGGTAACCAGCCAGATACCTTGATGCCTTGCTTCTTAAGTTCTAAATTAAGCTGGGTGACCACTGGGTTAGGGACCGAACCAAATAGGATCAGGGGGCTGTGGTCGTAATACTCATCTGCAGCAGGGGCTTCGTCCGGAGCGACGGCTTCGTTTTTGCGACCTAGGGATAATAGCTTGCCAAGACCATTGCGTTCTTGCTTTTCTGGTTCGATGGCTTTAGTCGCGGGCTCTGCAGTGGGACAGCGCTGGGCCATGGCAGCGAGTACGGTGTCTTCACCCTGGGTAAAGGCATAGTCAAGGCCATTGGCACGGGCGACGACGATGGGAACGCCAATTTCATCTTCTAGGATGGGGGCAATGCCCTCGAGGTCGGTTTTGATGATTTCGGTGGTGCAGGTGCCGATCCAAACGATTACGCTAGGGTTGCGATCGCGCTTTATCTGCAAACACAACCGCTTCAGTTCTTCATAGTCATTCAACTTGGCAGAAATATCCCCTTCCTCCAACTCAGCCATGGCATAGCGTGGCTCAGCGAAGATCATGACACCCATGGCATTTTGCAAAAAATAACCACAGGTTTTTGTACCAATGACCAAAAAGAAACTATCCTCAATCTTTTGGTAAAGCCACGCAACACAACTAATCGGGCAAAACGTATGGTAGTTGCCCGTATCGCAGTCAAATTCAAGAGAGGGAGTGTTAGCAGGTGTTGTCATCGTGATTATCGTCCTTAGAGCAGTAATAACTCTCGCTAAAGAGGAACGGTGAAAAGGGGGGTAACTGAGTCTCTGTAGCGATGGTTCACCGGGCAATAATCCGATAGGTTATGACTGAGATGGCGCTTTAGAGTCCTTCCAAACCTTCTAAAAGAGGGGGATCGTCACCAGATGAAGCATCCAGTGTTGGACCATCTTCACCTGTGCCATTTAAGGCCATCTCTGGATCAAAATTAAGACCTAACACTTCGACTAGTGCATCTTCGTCAGAGTTGAGCTTATAGAACGGCACCATCAAATTTGATAGCTTAGGTTCTATAGCATTGATCACCCCTAAAATCAGGAGCGAAGATGGCCGCCGTCCACCGTCAGGCGTTCTAACGGAGACGTTGTTCATCTGTAGCTCTAACCAGGCGCGATTGTCTTGCACATAGTTCAACCACTTGTCGCGGATAGCGGTGGTGAAATTCTCAAAAAAGGCCATATCTTGAGATTTTAAATCAGCGGGCACGCAGCAATTTAGCACCTCAGCGTCAGAATGGCCAGTCTTTTGAGAAACTCAAAGCAAATAAATGACTAGTAACCTATCGGATTAACCCGTGAATGTTGGGCTAAACCATCATTAGATCCATTTCATTTTTCTGAACAGGGGCGTCTTCAGGGGGGTTGAGATAGAAGTCTGACAGCAGTGAGAAGAGCTCACGGTCGGCAGCATCTTTAGGTACCACACCTTCAGGACGAGCAATGAGCTGATCGGCAATGTTCAGATAGTACTGGCACACTGGCTCCAATGATGGATCAGATTCAGCCATTTCAAACATGGTTTTGCCCTTGACCCGTGAAACACGAATATCTTCAATCAGGGGCAAAATTTCTAGCACCGGCATCGGCACCGCTTCGATATACTTGTCAATCAGATCCCGTTTAGATGTACGGTTACCGATGAGCCCAGCCAGCTTCAGCGGGTGAGTGCGGGCTTTTTCCCTGACGGATGCCGCAATGCGATTAGCGGCAAACAGGGCATCAAAGCCATTGTCAGTGACGATCATGCAATAGTCAGAATAATTAAGCGGTGCGGCAAAGCCACCACAGACCACGTCCCCCAAGACGTCAAATAGAATGACATCGTATTCGTCAAAGGCGTTGAGCTCCTTAAGGAGTTTGACGGTTTCGCCGACCACATAGCCGCCACAGCCAGCACCTGCGGGGGGACCGCCCGCTTCTACGCAGCTAACATCCCCATAGCCTTGGTAGATAACATCTTCGGGCCAAATATCTTCGTAGTGATAATCCCGTTCCTGTAGCGTGTCAATAATGGTGGGGATTAAAAAGCCCGTTAGGGTAAAGGTGCTGTCGTGTTTAGGGTCACAACCGATTTGCAGGACCTTTTTGCCGCGTTTAGCAAGTGCGACAGAGATGTTGCAGCTGGTGGTGGATTTGCCAATGCCGCCTTTTCCATAGACCGAGAGTTTCACGCTCGTTGTCTCCTTCTGGTGGGTTGGTCTAAGCGACCATGTCTGTGGGTCATTGTGGGTAATCAGCGGCTGATTGGATAGGGTTCAAGAAAATGGATGACTACCAAAAATGCTTTCTGAATCAGAATTTATTTCAAAATAATTACTCAAGGCTTTTTAAGCTTAGAAAAAGGATATTTGGGCCACTAATATTATTTTTAGGGTCTAATTAAATAAAATATGGATCAAAAAGCAAATTTTTGAAATGCTTCTATCTCCTTCTCCTAAAAGACTTTTGTCGTTTTATATAGACCTGAATAAATCCATTTCAAAGGGTGTTTCAGGCTAAAAGATGTCTGGTTGTTTGAACTGATTCCGTAGAGTCTTCCCTTGGGAGTGCCCTAAGATTTAGTTTGATAAGACAACTTCATTATCCTCAGCTTTTGTAGGGCTGGCACGAGGCACAGCCCCTACAGTGGAGATCCATTTTGACTGGGGAATGAATACTGGGTTCAGTTAGACTTACCCATGGCTGATGTGGATCTGGCTAAAGAATATTCGACAGTTATCACTCAGCATAATGTTAAGAATGTTTTATTTGAAAATAAATAAAACAGAATGCTAAGAATTTGTTTCGTCTTTTGAAATGTTCGCAATGTGATTCTGGGGGAACCAGGTCAAGTCTTGGTCAGCGGTTTCAAAATTATTGGCCGTAAAGAGTTGGCTGCTGACTGATAGTTCGTTATCCCACTGGGGCTGACTGATCTGTGCTAGAGATTGGTAATTCGCTCTGAATTGAGCAATTGCTTGATTTATTTGGTGGATAATTTCTTGCTCAGACTTTGGGGCTTTGGGGGATGGGATTTGCAGCTGTTTTTCGAAAAAAAGAATACTGGCTAAGGCGTATAGATTTTCTTGGGTGTCCAATGCTTTGGAAATTTTGACGTTGCTGTTGCTCAGGGCAGTGCGGATAAATCTGACGCTTGGTGGATGGGGCTGATTGTTTGGAAGTTGGGCAATAAAATTGGCGCAGAAAGCTTTTACGCCATCGGTAAGCATTATTTTTTGATGCTGCACCAGCTGAGTCACTAATGCCGTAATTTGTGTTGGAATTTTTGTGCCTAGGGGAGGAATGGGTTGGGATAACTGAGTGCCAAACGTTTGCAGGGCAATATATAGGAGGCGTTTTTTCTCAGGCAGGCTCAATTTTGGCTCTGGTTGAGCGTTATTGAGTATCGCGATCGCAGCCTTAGTCAAGTTGACAAAGTCTAATGCCGATAGTTTTGATGAAATCCGCTGTAGATAGGTGCGAATTAAGAAGATGAGTGTTTTTGCTGCATCATCTAAACGGGCTTTTACTTGGTGAACAGCGGCTGCAAGAACAGCGTCTCCGTTTGCATCACTGTACTTATCCAAACGCTCTAGCCAGTCTATCTGTCGGTAATTCTGACGGTAATCATGATGCAGTTTGTAAATTGAGATGCCCAATTCCTGGCCCGATTTCTGGCCTGTGATGTCCATCACTATGATTAACGCTGCCAGAATAGCCTGGCATTCCAGGTCGGACCTGGCCTTACCGTAGGTTTGCTCAAAAAGCGCTAACGCTATTAACAGTCTTTGGCTATCAAAATTGGATAAGGTGGCAGGGCTGACCATAACTGTCTGCAGATGTTAAGAAGACCGGACTCTCAGCCCCTGTATGTAGATAATGCAGGAAATCTACTTGGCACCTTTGCAATGTGCCAGGAACTAAAGTTAAAGTATATGCTGATGGCTGTGTTGAACTCTAATTAAGAAATTACACAACAGAAGTAGACCATTATCCCAACGGCAACATTCGTTCCATGGCATGCTCGAAAGCATTGAGGCTAGCCACACCCGATATGGCACTCGAATTGTTGTTGTAAACTAGAAAAAACATAGCCTCAGAGGCCATTACCAATCAAGATGAAGGGTGCCCAATAGTAGGGATGGCTTAGATCTGTCGCATCGATTGGAAGATTCCCATCAATTGAAAGTGTCAGCAGTGCTGCTCGACTGCTGTCGTCAGCCATACTAATTAAGCGACGTTGAGCATGCTGTAGTGCTTCAGCTTTTGACACTCCTCCTCGACTCAGAGCATCATAAAACGCATTCATAAGAATTTGGGTTCCCCCGTCATCCTCTCTCGATAATATTGCAATGCTTCGAAATTGTTTCCATGCTGATATGCGATATTGCCAATATTTGCCAAAGTAGTGGCTTCGCCTGTCCGATGACCTAGTTCTCGTTTGAGGCTTAAACTCTCCTCATAGTATCGTAACGCTTCTGAATAATTGCCTAGCTTCTCGTAAACAACGCCAATGTTACCTAGGGTGATGGCTTCATTTAAACGATTACCTAATCTACGGGAGAGCTCTAAACTCTCCTCATGGTACTGAAGGGCTTCGGGATAATTGCCAAGGCGTTGATAAAAGACGCCAATGTACTCCAATACATGAGCTACTTTTATCAGATTATTTGTTCGCTGATAGAGTTCCAGAGCTTTTTGCAGTTTTTCTAGGGCTGATTTCCACTGCTCCGTTTGATAGTATTCGATACTTTCATCGAAAAGTCTATCGGCCTGACGATTCAAATCTGTTTGTGCCCTTACCAACTTTGGCCCGATGGTATCCAATAGCACAATCGACGCTGTGCCAAAGGCTATCGAAAAGACCAATGAGCTTAAAGTAAAGCAACGGGCTAAATACATATTAAGCCGCTAAATTACGCTAATTTACTACATCTTAAGTTACATACAGTTTCTGACAATTTCAGTAGACTTACGGAATGACTTTATAATTCATGGCAATAGGGAGATGATGGCAATATGGCAATGAATGCTAGCATTTGCAGACTGATCAAGCATTCAAAACCCCTCGGGATTCTTATCCTGGGTTCCTCGCAACTACATCTGAAGTGATAAACCGGTTAGGTAAAAACTTGCAAACCATTTGTACAATGTCTCAAGACCTGCGCAAGAATGGGCACTACGATGAGCACATCTGAAACCTGTATCCATGGCAGCTACTCCCGAGCAAATCCAAGAAGTTTTAGCGCTACGCGATCGCAAAGTAGGTCCCAAACAAATCGCCCGTAAGCTAGGTCTACGACCCGCCGAGGTCAACAATATTATCCAAACCCAGTTAAGCGCGAATCCTGAAAACCATAGTCAGCCTAAAAAGCACTCTAAGCTTAAAGAGTGCTTAGTTGATTCCCAAGGATTTGATCGCTTTTTTGGTAGCCGAAATACTCGCAAAGATCGTAAAGGGCTGTCCCAGATTATGGTGACCCGTGCCGATGGCACCCATTATCTGGTCACCACTTTTCTTATTGATGCATGGTGTCTGGGGGTAAAAGATGCCATGGGACCTCGCAAAGTTAAAACCACTGACTATCCGTTAATGCGAGAGAATGCTTATGCCCACACCATGGATGATAGCCATAGAACGATATCTCTGGAACAGGCTCAATCAGTTATCTACGGTGCTGTGGACTATGCTAAACGTCTAGGCCTTGACCCCCATGAAGACTTCGAACGGGCCAAGCATAATCTCGGCCCTCGCATGGATAATCTGCCTCGCCATGAATTTGGTAAAAACGGTAAGCCCTATTACTTTGCTGGCCCCTATGACAATCCAGATAAAATTATTGCCAAACTCAGAGAAAGCGTTGGTGAGGGCAACTTTAAATACACCATTGGGATGGACTTGGGTATGGGGACTGTACTCTAGCTATCAAATAATACAGGCCAGTTCCCGTGACTTTTCAGTGAATAGAAGATTTTCACCATAGTCAATGGGGCAGTCAATAACAGCGGGCACATCAGCTGCCAGAGCTGCTTTGAGTGTGGGGATAAAGTCTTCTGTCGACGTTACTCGATAACCCTGGAGACCAAAGCTCTTGGCCAGGGCAACAAAATCAGGATTGGTAAATTTGATAAACGCAGATTCACCATAGTAATTATGTTGTTTCCACTCAATTAGACCATAGCCACCATCGTTAAAGATAATGGTGACAAAGGGAGTCCCTAAACGTAGCGCTGTTTCTAGCTCCTGGCAGTTCATCATAAAGCCGCCATCACCTGTGACCGCAACAATCTTACGGTTGGGATAGACAAGTTTAGCTGCGATCGCACCCGGTATGGCAATACCCATGGAGGCAAACCCATTGGAAATCAGACAGGTATTCGGTTGCTCACAATGGTAGTTGCGGGCAATCCACATTTTGTGGGCTCCTACATCTGAGAGCACAATGTCATCGGGTCCTACTACCTGACGCAGATCGTAGAGTAGTTTCTGGGGCTTAATGGGAAATGCCAGATCGTTACAATATTGTTCATAGTCAGCCCGCATTTCATCTCGTACCGCTTGGAATGGATAGCTTGATTTTGCATTACGTTCCACCCGTTTTAAAATCTGTTCAAGGGAATCTTCAATATCCCCAATCACTTCCACCATGGG
This sequence comes from Adonisia turfae CCMR0081, assembly GCF_011009555.1. GTDB lineage: Bacteria > Cyanobacteriota > Cyanobacteriia > Phormidesmidales > Phormidesmidaceae > Leptothoe > Leptothoe turfae. The sequence goes on from NZ_QXHD01000004.1 coordinate 6,360,563, forward strand.
GACATAGCTACTGTCAATTTCTGCAGGGGTCAAGCTCACATGCACAATGGGAATTTGTCCATGGGGGTTCCACTTTTTCGGTGGATATTCTACTAAGTCATAGCCCACGGCGATGACTAAATCACTTTTATCAATGGCGCAGGAAATAAAATCTCGCTGCTGCAGACCAACAGTCCAAAGGGCCAGGGGATGCTGATATGGAATGACTCCCTTACCCATAAAGGTATTGGTAACAGGAATCTGCAATTCATCTACTAGTTTAGTGATCGCTCCACTAGCCCGCGCTCGAATAGCCCCATTACCCACTAAAATTAGCGGTCGTTCTGCCCGAGAGATCGCGTCCGCCGCTTTCTGAATGGTGTCAAAGGCCGCAAAGGTTTTACCGTTGCGATCGCAGGTCAGCGGTTTTCCCTCCGCTTCCATATCGGCAATATTTTCGGGTAAGTCAATATGCACAGCCCCTGGATTACCCGTTTGCGCTAACTTAAAAGCTTTACGCACAATTTCCGTTGTATTACTAGGTCGCACAATTTGAGTGTTCCATTTAGTCACGGGGGCAAACATCGCCACCAAATCTAAATATTGGTGAGACTCAATGTGCATGCGGTCAGTCCCCACCTGACCAGTAATCGCCACCAATGGGGCACGATCTAGATTGGCATCGGCCACCCCTGTGATTAAATTGGTTGCCCCTGGCCCCAGTGTGGATAAACACACCCCCGCCTTGCCCGTTAGCCGACCATAGACATCGGCCATAAACGCCGCCCCTTGCTCGTGACGAGTAGTGACAAACTGTATAGAAGACTGTTTCAACGCCTGAAGTACTTGGAGATTCTCTTCTCCGGGCACACCAAAAATGTACTCCACTCCTTCATTTTCGAGACAACGGACAAGGAGTTCTGCAGTGTTCATAAAAGATACCTAGGGAATGGGTAATGCAACGTCAAAATTTCAGTTGTAGGGGTGTTCCATAGGTGGCGGCGTTCCATGGAACGCCCCTACAAAATAACAAAATGCCCTAACTCACACAAACCGTCTTGGCATTGACAAACTCTAAAATGCCATGTCTGCCAAGTTCACGGCCAATACCTGACTGTTTAATCCCGCCAAAGGGCAAACGTGGGTCGGATTTTACCATGCTGTTTATAAATACAGCACCGGCTTCAATCTCATTGACCAAACGTTGTTGTTCCGCTGAATCTTGCGTCCAACCGCTGGCACCCAAGCCAAAGGCAGTAGCGTTAGCTAACTGAATCGCCTCGTCTAGATCCTGGACTCGGAAAATCAGGGCCACAGGACCAAAAAACTCTTCTTGATCAGCCGGGGTGCCGGGGGGGATATGACTCAAAATCGTCGGTGGGTAAAAATTACCCAGCTCTAACTCAGGGGGTAATGTGGCTTTTAGTTTTTCTAGATTACCCCCCACTAGAGCCTTGGCCCCTGAAATCAGACAATCGTGGACCTGTTTGTGAATGTCCTGCAAGATAGACGGTGTTGCCAATGGACCAATGTCTGTTTCAGACTGCATGGGATCGCCTACTTTCAAGGCATTAAACTTATCCACTAAGCGTGTCTCAAACTCATCCGCAATGGTGCTAACCAAGATAAACCGCTTAGCCGCAATGCAAGATTGGCCATTGTTTTGCAAACGGGCCATAACAGCGGTCTCCACCGCCTGATCTAAGTCAGCACTGGGTAGGACAATAAAGGGATCGCTTCCCCCCAGCTCCAACACTACTTTCTTCAAATGCTGTCCAGCGGTGGCAGCCACCTGGGAGCCAGCAGGGCCACTGCCAGTGAGGCTAACGCCACGGACGCGCTCATCGGCAATCACTGTAGCCGTTTGCTCAGCCGTAATTAGCAACGTTTGAAATGCACCCTCAGGAAAACCAGCCTTGCGAAAAATTTGTTCTATAGATAGAGCGCATTTAGGGACGTTGGAGGCGTGTTTCAGTACGACCACGTTACCGGCCATCAGAGCGGGTGCAGCTAACCGAAACACCTGCCATAGGGGAAAATTCCACGGCATCACCGCCAAAATAATCCCTAGGGGCTGATAGCGGACGTAGCCTATGGCTGAGCGCTCATCTGCTAGATAATCTGCCCCATGCTCAGCATAGTGACGACAAACCCAGGCACACTTTTTTACTTCTGCGATCGCAGCCCCGATGGGCTTACCCATTTCCTGGGTCATGATGCGACCCAGCACCTCAGCATGGTCTTCTAAATAATCAGCAGCAGCCCGTAGCCAAGTGCTGCGATCGCTAAATGATGTCCATCGATAGTGCTGATATTGTGCTTCTCCTGCTGCTAATTTTTGCTCTATCTCGTCTAATCTCAGAGGAGAATAGGTTTTATAAACTTTACCAGTGGCCGGGTTAATACTTTGAATTGCCATCGCGGACCTCCCGTAGGTCTTCTCATCTGGCCTAGGTCTAGGCCATCATCCATTGGGTGGGTCAGATGTAGCAAAACAGTCAAGGTCGGATACACTGCACATTTTCCATCAGCTGGCTTACCCAACCCAAACCCAGAAGGTATCTCTAATGTGACAAATGTGACAATTTCCGTCTTCAGAAAAGCAGTTTCTGCATTGATTATTTACTTTTTTAAACAATTCCAAACAAATGCCGATGGTTTTTATCTGGTGACGGTTAAGAACTTGTTAAGTTAGGGAGCAATCACTATTACGACGGTTATGGTAGTAACCAAGATACCTCCTAACTGCGTCTCCAGCCCTGTTGAAGCCCGTATCGGCTAATTTATCGACAGGGCTGCTACTTTTTTAAAGCTAATTCAGTATTGATTTTTACGTTATTTCTTATTTCTTTATAAATTGAAATAGTAGTTTTTTATTCCTAATTGATTTAGATAGATCAATATCAACCATGGATTTTTATTTAAACTATTGAAATCCGGGTTTAACCAGAAACTAGTAGTCTGTCAAAGTCAAAATTTTGGGTAGGGCTGACACGGAGACACGGGGAGGGAGAGACGCGGAGACATTGATTGCTTAAACGTTTCGCGTCTCCATATCTCCTCTTCTCCGCGTCTCGTTCTAAATCAGTAACGGTTTTTAGGTGATTATTCAGACTTACCTAGTTCCGCAACAAAGTCACTTGCTTCTTTGCCACAGGTCTCATGGGAGCCACCTAAAGTGCGACATTTTTCCTTATATATTTTGCGAGTAAGGCTAGGGGGTAGCTGCGCCGCATACTCCAGTGCCTTATCAAACATGGCAACACTGTCATCAGTCTCTTCCTGGCGTCGATGGAGTTGTGCCTTGAGATAAAACAGTTCTGGGTTTTCTGGGGCTGTTTCTAACGCTTGTTCTACAGCTTCCATGGCATCGGGCATCTGACCCAAATCGCGATAGCCCAGCGCAATACCACGGTAGGCTAGATAACTAGGGTTGCCATACTGTGACAGGCGCTCAATGGCGTCCTCAGGATTGGAGAAAGGTAAATTAACAGCCAACATTAAATCCATAAACCCTTTGACCAGGTTAAGTTCTGGGTCAGTGCTATCAATCTTTTCTGCTTCACCAATATGGCCAAAAACCTGTTGTAACATTGCCAATGCAGCCGGTGTACTACGGGCCACACCCTGAGTGCTCATCATGTGAGCCCCTTCCATAAAAATACCTACTGCCGAGTAAATATGTCCTCGTAATGGATCCGTTTCCAACAGAGTTTCAGCGGTGGATCTGGTTAATGCTACTTCTTCCTCTAGTTTGTCCCAGTCTTCATCGAGATAGGCCATGGATGCCGCCATGCTATGTACCAAAGGTTCGCCTGCTTCAGAATCCTTTGCCAATTCCAAAGCAGTCCGGGCTCCCACATAGTCACCTTCTTTAAAGAAGGCTTCAAAGGCCTCTTCGGCATGGGGACCAATATTGCGCTCGTCACCAGCGCGAAATGGGTCGCCAGCTAACGCCGGAGACGTCGTTATGGTCAGTGTTGCGGCCATTAGCGCCCCGAAGAACTTTAAAGAGCGTTTGGGACGATTAAAAAAATTCAAAACTCGAAACGTCATGGTGCCTATCCTAATGAAGTGGGCGCTGTGAACGATGGCAGCGCTTGCATGGGCGCTTTCAAGAAATGAGTATAGCGACTTGATTCATAAACTACTGGTAATCTATGAAACTCTTTAAGCTGTCATAGTGTGAGGCGGTGCTAACTGCGCCCCTTAAGTCGTTGTATGACACTGATATTGTTGTTGACGAGTGCCTTCTGTTTTAACCCGTTTGCCTATCTGAAAACACCTGTGTTGAGACAGGCTAACAGTGGGTGGAAATGGCCCCTGACGTTGTGGTTCTACTAACCAAAGGGTGAAATTATTGGTTGGTATGGCTGCGCTATTGTTCAGGCTGGGCTGCCAAGTTTTGACATCAGCCGACCCCGTAAAGGCAACTTGGATATTTTCACGCTGGGGAATAGCTAACACATAGCTTAAGGCACGGGCACGATAGCCATCTCGCTGGGGGGCTACCAAAACAACCGTAGCTTCAGGATCTGCCCCTATACGTCGACCAATTTGACCGGGCAGGTAGGGTTTGAGTAAAGCGATATCGTAGCTGATCAAAACCTGGCTGAGGACACCAGCTGCGATCGCAACCCCCAATACCCAGGGTTTACATCGAGCCATTGCCATGGCTGCCATCACCGTTACCGCTGGATACAGCATAAAAAAGTAGCGGGGGGCCAGGGTGAGATCTTTGCCCAAACCATAGGTAATGGCAATCATGATGGCAAATACGGCCACACCATAGCCTACAAGTGGAGCGCCTAAATCCAGCTGCGGTTCCAAATGCCACCCCCTAATTAACGGACGCAGCACAATGCCAAAAACCACCAGCATAATTAGGGCTGACCCAATGGTGACCCATTGCGGCACCTGCTCTACAGGCAGCAAAATTAGCATAAACAGCCCGGTCACCAGGGACTGTAGCCAGGGCAATATCAGGGTTTCCCAAAGGGGGGCCGACTGACTCAGCCAACCAGTGCCGCCTTCTCTGTGAAAATGGATGAAGGCGGTGGGCAACCATGGTACATACAACAGCGCTGTAACTGCCATCGCTAGCAACCAAGGCAAGGCTTCAGAGCGTCGGTCTCGACGCCAGAGGATGCGGCTAGCGGTGATCAACCATTGGGCAATAATGCTAAAGCTATAGAAGTAGTGAACGTAAATACCTACTGCATTTAAGCCAACCCAGCTCAACCAGCGCCAGGGAGACCGATCACCCTGGAGTAAGGCCATCCAATTGGTGAGGGCAAACAGTGCGATCGCAACTGCCAAACTATAGTGCCGCGCTTCCTGGGATAGATAGATGCCGTAGGGCGACACTGCCATCAGCAGGGCGGCTATGGTGCCGACGCGTTCTCCCGCCAATCGACGTCCCAGGTAAAATGCGCCAGCGACAGCCACAATCCCCCAGAGCACGGCAAAGGTTCGTAGCGTCCAAATGGACATTCCCAGTCCGTGTAACCAAACATTCATCGCCATAAAAAACAGCGGTGGATGGTTGCTATAGGTGGTTAATGCCTGGGCGGCCTGTAGGGTAGAACCGGGAGTATCTAATAGCGCCCAGTAACGTTCCGGCGGCAGTAACGTATTCATGGGAATCTCATTCAGATTCTTCCCAAGACTATAGAACGTGGTGTAAAGCTCATCCACCCAAAGGGGCTTAGCCGCTAGACGCCACAATCGCAGGAGCGCTGCCAGTAATAAAATCAGCGCTAAAGGGTGTTGTTGATTTAGCCTCAGCTTAGGCAATGGTTTGCTCTCGCTAATGGTGCCCCCAGCATGGTAGCCGATTCACTCCAGATTAAGAACGGGTTCTCACCATTGTTATGGCCACTCGTCCATCAAAATTAGGCACTGGAGCAGTCAGTTTAGTGACTGTCACTTGAATTTTTTCTAGACGTTCATCGTTGGCAAGGGCTTGGGTTGCGATCGCATCTCCTAGCCGCTCAATGAGTTTAAATTTTTCCGTCTGAATAATCTGCTGTGTCTGCTGGATAATATCGGCATAGTTGTGGGTATCTGTCAGACTGTCGGATTTGCCCGCCACCGACAAGTCCATCCACAGGGTCAGATCTACCTCAAACCATTGACCTAAAACATTCTCTTCGGGCAGGGCCCCAATGTAGCCATAGGCACGGATGCCGGTCACATTAATACGATCAGCCATTTAACAGTTATCTAAACTATTTCCAATCAAGGAATCTCTACTGCCAGGTGAACCTCTATGGGTCCTAGTCTTGCCGCTGACTGTAGCGGGTTCAGTCAGCGGCCACTAAAATCAGCTGCCAATATGGGAAAGTACCGAACCCACTATCAAAAGAGCTGTACTAATGGCGAATTTTTGTAGTGCTTCTCTTTTAAAAGCCTCTCCTAGTTGAATATTGCTATCTGTACTTTCATTGTCGGTGCCAACTTTTTTGGAAACCTTTGCCCCAAGCGTGCTACTCCATGCCAATAGAAACCATAGGAGAAACCAGGCCATATTGACAGCTCCTATCAACAGGAAAGCCGTGCCAATCAGTGCAATCATGAAAGTCTTTTTGTTGTTCTGTTGTGGGGACGTTTCATTCTAGGCGACACAATATGAGGTTGGCCATAGGTGGCCACAATCTAGTGACTAAAGTCATGAAGGGGCTTAAATGGTCTATAGAAAGGCTGATGCTGTCCCCATAATCCAGCTGTCGATTAACAACATCCATTAACAATCAGGCTAAATCGCGATGGGTAAATGGTTTAGCGTTTTCTCCTGAGTAGGTGGCAACAACATGACCGTTGCCGACTACCTGATATTTATAGGTCACCAACCCCTCTAACCCAACCGGGCCACGGGGAGGCATCTTTTGGGTGCTGATGCCTACTTCAGCGCCAAAGCCATAGCGAAAACCGTCGGCAAAGCGGGTAGAGCAGTTGTGATAAACGCCTGCGGCATCCACCTGGGCCATAAATCGATCGGCAGTGGCTTGGTCTTCGGTTGCGATCGCATCCGTATGCCGTGACCCATAGGTATTAATGTGGTCAATCGCCGCATCGACCGAATCCACCACTCGAATTGCCAAAATCAAATCACTGTATTCAGTGGACCAGTCGCTCTCACTTGCCGCCTGAATATCAGTTAACACCTGTCGTGTAGCATCATCGCCCAGCAGCTTTACCCCTTCTTGTTGTAGTGCTTCAGCTAGAATCGGCAGCGCCTTAGCTGCAATCTCTTTATGCACTAGCAACGTCTCAATGGCATTACAGGCCGATGGATAGCCCACTTTGGCATCCACAGCAATTTTGGCCGTCTTTTCTAAGTCAGCCGCCACATCCACATATAAATGGCAAATACCATCCGCATGGCCTAGCACCGGAATGCGAGTATTCTCTTGAACAAAGCGAACAAAGGCATTAGACCCGCGAGGAATAATCAGATCCACATAGCTATCTAGCTCCAGCAGCGCCCGCGTTTCTTCCCGAGTAGTCAATAGCTGCACGGCATTGGGGTCCAAACCCACATTAGTCAAGCCCTGACGAATGGCCTTGACCAGCGCCTGGCAAGAGCGCACAGCTTCTTTTCCCCCTTTGAGAATGACGCCATTACCAGACTTCACAGCCAATGTAGAAATCTGCATGACAGCATCGGGGCGGGATTCAAAAATAATCCCCAGTACTCCCAGCGGACAGGCAATCCGCTTGAGCTCTAGGCCATTGTCCAATTCCCGATGAATCTGGACTGCACCGGCTGGGTCGGGCAGCTTAGCCACATCCCGGACACCCTTAATCGCGCCCTTCAGCTTCACAGCATTCAGCTTTAGCCGTCCGTAAAGGGGCTTCGCCAGGTTATCGGCTAACGCCGCCTGCAAATCAGCTTCATTGGCGACTGTGATATCTGCCGCCGCCGCTTCTAATGCCTGGGCAATGGCCTCAATGGCCTCGTTTTTTTGCTGGGTGGACAGACTGGCCAGGGTGCGGGCTGCTTGACGTGTGCTGGTTGCGATCGCAACCAAAGAATTCTCAACAGCAGCCGAAGATACAGACATGGGGTTCCGTGGGATGTTTACTCATTTCATCTAGATTACCTAGAATAACGCGTCCTATGCGTCCTCAACCTTCCCCCGCAATCTTCCGTTTTGCGCGCTGCCAGAGCGCCTCTAATTCCTCAATGCTGTGATCATCCAAAGGCTTTTCCGCTGACTGCTCCAGCAGTCCAAACCGCTGCACAAAGCGACGATTTGTGCCCTGTAGAGCCGCCACCGGGTCAATGTCACACCATCGGGCCACCTGCATTAAACTAAATAGCACATCACCAAACTCAGCTGCCTGGTTCTCGGCACTTTCATGGGCCAGAGCATGGCGAAATTCTCCCAGTTCCTCCTCCACCTTTTCCCACACACCATCCAGGGTTTCCCACTCAAACCCAGCCTTAGCCGCTTTCTTAGAAATTTTCATGGTGGCAGTCATTGGAGGCAACGTACGGCCATAACGAGCCAGCTTGGAGGTTAAGGTCTGCTCATCTTGATTGCCCTTCTCTGCCGCTTTAATGGCTTCCCAAGTAACATGCACCTCTTCGGGGGTTGCCGCTTGGCTGTCACCAAATACATGGGGATGACGTCGAATCAGTTTTTCCGCAATGCCTTGAGCCACATCTCCAAGGTCAAACGCATCTGTCTCACTAAAGATTTGCGACTGCAACACCACCTGTAGCAACAAGTCCCCTAGCTCCTCGGCCATATGCTCACGGTCACCTTGTTGAATTGCATCGACCACCTCATAGGCTTCCTCCAGCACGTAGGGAGTTAGACTCTCAGGCGTCTGGGCCAGATCCCATGGGCAGCCGCCTTCAGGGTTACGCAGCTGAGCAACGACATCAATCAGACGCTGGAGGGATTCTAATGTTTTAGATTGCAGGTTTGTGGTCATGGATTTTAGCAATAGAGGCAGGTTGTGACTAAGCTCAGCCTATCGTTTACGATGGCCCTGATGACGCCGCTTTTTCTTAAATGCGGAGACTAGCCAGTCGCTGGTGTAATGACTCAGTGCCCCGAGTTCAAGGCCCACTAGCAACGCTAGCCACTCCCTCCAGTATTGAACAAACAGGCTGAATAAGATGGGTTCGAGCCTTTGCCAAGATAGCTGGGCCTGCCAGAAATGATTGATTGCAAGTACCCCTACAGTTGCAAACAGCGCAATCCAAACACCTAGATACAGTACCCGGACTATCGTGCCAATCAGAGGGCCGTGGGACCACCTAGAACGATGCTTGATAGCCACCTGATAGGGATACCAAATCCAGCGCATCAGACCCCATCGGCGATATTGCACTGACTGAATATCTAGATCGGGACCCATCATCAATCCACTGAGCAAAAAGCTGAGACCGACAATAACAGTTAGCGGCATATCAAGGGTTATGAAAAAAGCACTTATCAGCACCAGAGGTAATAGCCACAGCGTAATTCGGTCATGATGTTTTCCAGATGGCATAGGTCCTCAACAGCACAGCGCCCGTTCCTCGGGTTTTAATAATACAAATGAATTACCGCTGTTTTGAAAAAAGATTCCCTTTGACCGCTGTCACCTGAATTACATTTTCTTTGAAAAAAAGTTCGCCTTTAGTCGCTATCATCTGTTAATATCTATTCCTGTGCAAACACGCAGTTCACGGACGGTTAGCTCAGTTGGTAGAGCGCCTGCCTTACAAGCAGGATGTCACTGGTTCGAGCCCAGTACCGTCCATACTTACCCTAGAGGTAAGTCACTTAAGTCCTGTTGGCACAGGCAATTGCGGACGGTTAGCTCAGTTGGTAGAGCGCCTGCCTTACAAGCAGGATGTCACTGGTTCGAGCCCAGTACCGTCCATTCAGTTTCAATTTAAGTTGGTTAAAGCTTCTGGTGAAGTAGCATAATGCTCTAATTCTTTAGAGAGTCTATGCACAAGTATTTATTCGGCAAGGTTTAAGTGGCTCAAAGCTAAACCTTGATCATCTCACTGAGTAACTGTGAAATTTGATCGTTAGTAGTTTCTAAATTAAACCTTTGACCAGCTTGCGCCTGTGCCTTTTGTGCAAGGGCTTTCGCTTGACTAGACTGATCCTGACAGGTGCTGATAATGTCTGCCAACTTTTCAGCATCTCCAGGAGGCGTTAACCAGCCTGTTTGTCCATGGTCGATGAGCTCAACAGCTCCTCCAGCCGCTGCTGCTACCACTGGAGTACCACACAACATTGCTTCCACAATCACCCGACCAAAGGGCTCAGGGGCTGTAGGCGTATGGGTGACTAAATCACAGGCTGCCATCAGTTGAGGAATATCAGAACGAAACCCCAGAAACTTAATTCGATGCTCCAGATTAAGGCCCTGAATCTGTTGGTGTAGCTGCTGCACATAATCTTGCTCACCAAAAAGGGCATCACCAATAAATACGGCCACAACATTCTCCGGACAATGTTGCAGAGCTTCGATCAGCACATGCTGACCTTTCCAAGGAGAGAGACGACTAAAATGTCCAACCAAAAATGGAGAAATACCCTCTGTGAGATCAGATAGTTCAGAGACCATTTCTCCTTTTGAAAACTCTTGCTGACTACTACAGTCAGCGTAGTCTTCCAGGCGAAACCCGTTATAAACAACATGCACTCGATCTGCTCGCCCGCCTGCTTGAATAAATGCTTCACAACTAGCGTGAGAATTAGCGATCACGAAAGCCGCTCGGTTGGCCAATGTAATAATAATGCGACGATTGACCGAACTAAAGTGGTCAGGAGAAACAATGTCGTGCAAATGATAAACAAAAGGACGACCACTTAAAATACTGGCAAGAGCTCCAACCACTAAAGCTTTTTGGGTGTTGGCATAGATCACATCATATTGCTTGCTGAGTTGAGCTACCCTAATAATCAAAGGGATTAATCGGTTGAGATTTTTGAGTCCTGCCAGCAGGCCACTTGCCTTTTGGACCTGCAAAGCTTGGTCGGCAAGAATTTTGATCGGAATATTGTTTTGATGTAGGTAATCTGGGAATGTCCCCTCAGCAAAAACACCCACCAGGCTAGTTGTAGAAAACTGCTGCGCAATATCGGCCAAACAAAGTTCAGCGCCTCCTAGCTTGCCACTCTGGTCTAGAAACAGAATCTTCATGCTCGTTTATACGCTAGACGATTTCTAAATATTGATGCGAGTCTCTTTTCAACATAAACGTGAGTAATACACCCAATCAAAACCGTTATCACGCAGGCCAACATCATCCCTATGGTATAAAAACCAATACTGTTGATGCCTGTGGCCTGAATCACTTTGGTGAATATGGATAAGATCAGATAGTGGGTGAGATAAATGGAAAAAGAAGCTGCTCCTAAAACCACGAATCCTTTACTAACCGATAGCTTATGATCTTTTTCTAGAAAAGCAGCGCCTCCTACAATCAAGATTGACGATAGGCCATAGGCCACAAATTCATAATAGTGGGCAAAGCCTGAGCTATTGGAACTCGTCTGTAAAACATAGACGTCGAGCAATCCTGATAGCATAAAGGTGCAACAGCCCGTTAATAACATCAATAAACTGACCGACTTTTTCAGTTGGATTCGTCTAAAGAAAATACCAATTAACCATCCGCCTGCAAATTCAAAATTATAGTAAGAGAAAATAAAATCTAGCAGAAAATGATTGTTGTTCCTAAGCTGAAAACTTGAGAGTATATCAGTTAGCATAAAAACTGCTGACACTGACAAACCAGCAAGAATAAGTTTAGATGCCACTTTAGGCAACAGAATAACAGTAGTAAACGCTAAGTAGAATAATACTAAATGGCTTAGGAACCAGGCTACGGAAAGTATGGGCGGATGCTCCTGGGGAATAAGTAGCAATGACTTGATAATGACACCAATATCTTGCTCATGACCTTTTCCAAAGGATGGGACTAAAAAGTAAACTGGAATTACGCAGAGGCTCAGCAACCAATAGAGGGGATAAATACGAACACAGCGCTTGATTAGAAAAGCTTTTGCCGTATGCCGATGACCCATATATTTAAAGCTCGACAGTGCTAAGAAGAAGCCACTCAAGACAAAAAAGAAATCAACGCCCGAATCTCCAAAATCAAATAAAGATAGTAAAAAGGGTTGATCAAATTTGAGCGTAAATAACTCCGCTGCATGAAAGGTAACAATAAGTAGAGCTGCGATCCCTCTAAGACTTTCTAAAAGCTCCAACTTTTGAGGGGGTTGTTTTCTCATTTTATTGGCGTACGTCATAGATCCCTGGTATTGCTTTAAGTTGGAGAGTAGGGAGTGGGGGAATAGGGAATAGGGAGTAGTTTTTTTATATCAGTCAATTGGGTTTGAGCTCGCCATATACTCCGAGAGTTTCGGTGGCAACACGGGTAGCATTAAGCCAGTCAAGATTTTTTTGAGCCTGTTCTTTCCAATAATTGAGTTTGGTAGAATGCTTCAGCAGATCGGCTATGGTTGTGGCCAGGGCCTGACTGTCGCCTGGTGGCACTAACAACCCGGCTTTGCCATGTTCCAATACTTCTGGGATGCCGTCAACGTGACTAGCGACGATGGCACAACCAACTTCTCGGGCTTCTGAGATAGCCAATCCAAAGGGTTCTCGATGGGAGGCTAGAACAAAAACATCTGTCGATAATAGATAGGCGCGAGGATCAGACTGAAACCCTTCAAAATGAATGCGATGTGCTACACGGGTTTGGCGGGCCTGGGACTGAAATTGCTCTTTTTCCGGACCATGGCCCACCAGGTACAGATGGGCCTCTGGAAAATCTGAAGCCACTCGTTCAAATGCCGCAATCAGCTCAGAAATTCCCTTGCGAGAGTTCATGCCAGCTACTGTGGTAATTGCTGGGCGCTGTAAATAGGCAGGAGAGCACTCTGTTAGGGCACCTACCCGAGGACTTTCAAGGGTGCCGTTGGTGACAACTCGCAGCTTGCGTGTGGGAATACCTCGCTGCTGCATCGATTTAGACACCGCCTGGCTCACGGCAATGACGCGATCGGCCAAACCCATGAACTTGGCGCTTTCTTGAAATTCGTTGTGAACGGTTGCTACTAAACCGTATTTACTCCAAAGCTTTAAACCGCGAGCCAGGACAGCCCCTGTCATCATGTGGGCATGGACAATGTCAGGCTTTACCTGACGCACGATTGTACGATACTGGGACGCTGCATGCATCAAATTACGCCAGGTTCGGGTTTGGTTTAACCGAAAATGGGTCACCTGATATTGGTCCAACAATGCTTCATATTCACCGCCACCAGAGATAACACTGACCTCATATCCAGCTTGAGCCTGAAGGCAAGCCAAATCCACCGCAACGTTGACAATCCCATTCCCTACTTTTTGAATATGGTTGAGGATGTGTAGGACTCGCATTATATGGCTCCAGCAGTGGTTTGTTGCATAGCCTGTAAACTGTTCAAGACGTCTAGATATTGGCGCACGATGCAGTCTATGGTGAAGGCTTGCGATCGCGCCTTCAGCACCGTGGTATCCATGGGGTCTTTCAGGGTCGAGACGATAGCATTAGCCATCGCTTCATAGTTACCCACCGGCACCAGTGCACCGTACTGACCCTTGTTTAAAATTTCCGCCGGACCGCTCTCACAGTCAGTGGATACCACCGGAGTGCCAGCTGCGATCGCTTCTGCTACCACATTGCCAAAGCCCTCATAGATTGAAGACAACACAAAGACATTGGCTCTCGCCATATAGGCATAGGGATTCTCCACAAAGCCCAGAAACAACACATCGTCCTGTAATCCAAACTTTTCAATTAAGGCATCCAACTCAGGCTTAACCTCAGGCTCTCGCGGATCTACATCTCCCAAAATCATTAGCCGTGCCGGATGTTGTTTACGCACAAGGGCAAACGCCTGTACAAGGGTGGCAAAACTCTTTTGTTTAACAATCCGTCCCACCCCCAACAACACAGGCGGTTGACCTTCTTCAAACCATGGATGAGCAATGGTTTCCTGCGCTTTCTGAGTAAAGTCTGAGGTAACCACGGGGTTATGGATAACCGTCATCTGCTGCATTGAGATTTGGGTATGTTGCTCCAAATCACGGGCCACCCCCTCTGATGCGGTCACAATGGCATCGGCCCATGGATAAAACCGCTTGACCACCGCCCACTTAATCTTTTGCATCAGCATGGCGTGGCGATCTTGAAACTGTTGGGACAGATTGGTTTGAACACACATCACCACCCGCGTGTTCACCCCCGCTAAAAGTTTTGCCCAAGTAGCAGAGCTAAAAATATCCAGCGTTGAGATTAAGAAAGCAGGCTGTTCCTGCTTCAGATACTGTTTTAGGGCCAATGTCTTAAACAGAAGTACAGGTGATTTGGCCTCTAAATTTATCAGCCGGATATTGTCTGGAATATTCGATAGATAGGCTCCCTCAGCCTTGGCAACCACTAGATCAACAGCAAATCCTCGCTCAGCAAATCCTTCCGCCAGGTGGAGCATGACTCGCTCCGCCCCGCCGCCATCAAGATTGGGAATAAATAAACTAATAAATGGTTTTGGCATTTTGACTCTTAAAGATCGAATACAAAATCTCTGGCATCAATCGCTACTCGTTAAGCCGTAGAGAGCACAAGCTATATTGCATCTACGCTGGAGCAAGCTCCACCACCAAGGGTTCATCAGCAACATTTAAGACCAGTGACCGAGGATTGTTATACCTGGCCGTAGCATCCGTTGACCTTAGGGGTTGATAGAGGCTGGCGGATCTAATGGCCGTGGTTAATCTCACTGTCACTGCCTGGGTTGGCACTGAAATATCTCGCTTGTTGGATACATCAAAGCTTGGCACCTCTTGCCAGAGAATCAGATAAAAGCGTCCATCCCGTTTTTGTAGCAAGGTGTGATGCACATTTGTTGTTGCTCCAACCATAGTGTAGCTGAGAGCACCTGGCGAGAATACACCTTCCCCATCTCGCAATAGCGCTATTAGGTTCTGTAGCGCAGTAAACGCTGGTTTAGGGGTGCCATTTTGCCGCAGAATACCAAAATTCCCCTCCTTATCAGCCGTCTGCCACTTGTCGATGAACTCATTGATATATACTCGCTGAATATCGCGATTAAAATATTCCAGCCAAAGGCGAGGGACATACTTTCCAGCCGCTGCTTCTGAAATGCCTGGCTGACCAGATTCAGCTGCAACTGCATTATGCCAGCCAGTCTCTGTTGCGATCAGAGGCTTATCAGGACAGATTTGTCGTGTAGATGGAATCCAGTGCCAATCTAAGCCCGCTGTCGGAGGCTGGCCGCCGGGGTAGCTATGCATCGCTCCATAATCACAAACAACTTCACCCAGCGATGTGGCATTATGCCAAAGGGCCACCGTCGGGCTCAGTACGTCAAGTCTGGCGGTGGCTGGATCTTGCTTGACAGCATTGAAAAGTT
The DNA here is from genome assembly GCF_011009555.1 of Adonisia turfae CCMR0081. Classification (GTDB taxonomy): domain Bacteria; phylum Cyanobacteriota; class Cyanobacteriia; order Phormidesmidales; family Phormidesmidaceae; genus Leptothoe; species Leptothoe turfae. The sequence goes on from NZ_QXHD01000004.1 coordinate 6,375,994, forward strand.
CAGACTGAAACAATCTTACTCCCTGGGGAAAGGGCTGTCCTTTGTAGGATAAATCAGGCCAAACATCCCACTCATTCGGACCTTCAACCGCCTCGACCGCTGTGGGTATTGCCTTCACAATATCAACGGCAACGGAGGCATCTTGCTGATCTCTGGGATCCATTACTAACGTGGACTTGATACCGACGGTGGCAAGATCCACAAATTTTTGCTGGGTTTCTCGATCATCTAGCCGAACGCCGTCTCGAATATGACGCACACCCAGTTCTTGTAATCTCGGCTTAATAATGGAATCGTAATTACGGTAGGCACTATTGGATCTGTTTAGATGGACAACAACACCCAGTGAATCAATAAATGAGCTAGCCGCGTGAGCCGTTTCGGATGGGTTCTGGGATTGACCTGGCAGCACCGTACTACAGGCAAATACAGTGCTCACCAATAACACAAGCAAATACTGACGACGCTGAATCCAGGGTGACAACAACGATTTCATAGGTTTAGATTTCCAAAAATCTCCGATAGAGCGAATTAGCGGTGGGTAAGAGCGGATGTTCTTTCAGTTCTTGAAGCACATCCTGTTTAATTCGAGCCTTAGCTACAGTTGGAATAGCAACTAAATGCTCAGGTTGTTTCAGTTGTTTTTGAGTTTCCTGTAGCTGATTAAAAATCGTATCTCGGGTTTCAGGGGTAATGGGCTCCATATGAAATGAAGTGCCATAGCGCTGGTTGATTCTTTCCACCACATACTGAGGGCGTTGGGTTGTATCTTTGAAGTCTGAAATGGTGACATCATCGCGAACGGGCCAAATCTTCTCGTAAAAATTGATGTAGCTTTGAATGGAAAAACGTGTAGACAGAGTACGATCAACCACCAAAACAGAAGCGATAGCATCAATGGGATTGCGAATCAACACAACACAGGGAATGCCATAGTTGACAGCTTTAATGACCTGCAATGGCGCGTGCATATGGTGCGCGGCTTTAGCAGTCGGATTATACAACCGAAACATCTTCGCAAAAAAAGAGTTCGCCGAGCGGGGGAACCCTTCTATACAAATATCTTTATCAGGTGATATTTTCTTCCATCGGTTTTTTTCAGAAAAAGGAAGGAACTGAAACAGGATTTCATGGCGTCCCATGATGTGTCCTGTTCGATATTTTGTATTTTTAATCAGGCCTTTAGCAATCATGATTTTAACTGTTTAGATTATGGAGTTAATTTTGGTCCCAAATTTCATAACGCTCAAATTTGGATTTGGCATGATAGCGGGATGCCGCTAGGCCAATGCCTAAAAAGCCCCACAGCACCATGCCAACAACACCCACCATGGAGACATTGAGACCCATCTGAGCAAAAATGCCAAATGCGATCGCACGCGATGCACTGGCAAATGTATCAAAACTCGCTTCGGTTCCCTCAAACAGCTTGAAGAAGATCAAAAATACTCCGGTAATGTAAGGAATTGTTCCCATCCACCCCAAAGAAAATAACAATGTCAAAATACCGCTGTCCTGGCTTCCTAAACGGCTACTTTCTACCACCGTTCCCAAACCGCGACCCACACCTTCAGTAAGAGCCTGCCCGAGCAACTCGTTATAGCCATCCAAACGGGCTTGATAACTACCATCCTCTTGGGTGTTTGACAGAGATTCTAATCGAGGAGCAATCTCGCTGGCCAGGGGCTCTACGGAGGCTAATGGAACCACCAATAAAGCCATACTCATTAGAGTAATGAGCAACCTAACTTGCAAGTGTGATTTAAGTGAGGGCAGATAAAGCATTAGCGCAGCCACCCAGCTCAGCCACCCTGAGCGAGCCAGGGTCAGTAAAAAGGAGAGATATCCGACGCCAGTGGCAACAAACTTTATGCTTTCGCGATTACTCAACAGCAAAATCAGCCCTGCCATAATCACAGCTGCAAACGGCTGAGGAGAATTCATCGTGCTCCATACCCGAATCCCTAAGGGTTCTGGATAACCAAACACATTTGTATCCACCGCATTGCTTAACCAAAAGCGATCCCATTCCGGAGCTGTTAGATACTGCCATACGCCGTAGCCCCCCATCACCAAAGTCCCCCAGAGGAAGGTGCGCTGGATTGTTTGACGACACACAGGATATTGACGCCAGTTAACAAATAGGTGAAAGCCAAATAGGAGTGGGGGCAGCCAGTTTAACAATGCAACAAGGGTGCCTGCTACCGAGTTTTGCACTAGGCCCATCAGAAATCCATAAAAGACGCTGACAAAACAGAGAATAAAGGGCAGCCCCCCCTGACGATGAATCTTCGGCAAATAGCGCACCAGTGTGGCAGCAGAGATTAAGGTCACCAAAGGGGGTGCCAATAAGACAATGCTAGGATCTTGCCAACCACTGCGCTGATCAATTAACCGACGTACCAGGGGCGTTAAAAACCAAATCCACCAGGTAAATCCTATGTAGAGTAAGGGATAACGCACATACAACAAAACACCGACGGCAGTGGCCATCAATGGAAATAACAGCCGTAACAGGCTGCCTGCTCCAGCAACCGTGCCCAGGCCTGTGATTAGCACCAAGCTCAGAATACCGGTCCAGGCTAACGCAGGCCGAAAACGCAGCCATGAAAACGTGCCATGGCTCGGGAAATAATTGCCTGGTTGTTGCTCTTGCAAGATCATCTAATGGCGTTAGAGGTCTATCTCAGAAATCTGTCTTGGAATTATTAGCATCAGAAAATAAATAGCCAGCGCTGTCTGCTATCGGAATCTTGTGAACAGTCCAGGACTGCGCATATGGGCTAAGGAGTAGGCCATGGACTGTGGTAGGTAGCTGGCGCTAAGTGCCACCAGCGTACGCAA
>NZ_QXHD01000004.1:6378847-6413577 GCF_011009555.1 Adonisia turfae CCMR0081
GCCACCCATGCCGAATTTAAGCCCGGCAAACCAGAGAACTCTTACATCCAACTATGGGACCAGCGACTCACCCTGGAGGATGTGAACAACTTAGACTGGCAGCTGCCCAACTTAGAGCTTTTGGTGTTGAGTGCCTGTGAAACAGCCGTAGGCGATAGCAATGCTGAGCTAGGTTTTGCGGGACTAGCCCTAAGATCCGGAGTTAAGTCAGCCGTAGCTAGCCTTTGGGATGTTAGTGATTTAGGCACATTGGCCTTGATGAGTGAGTTTTATCACCAGATCCCCCAAACAGCCACTAAGGCTGAAGCACTGCGCCAGGCTCAGCTGGCACTACTCAAGGATCAAACTGACGCTGTTGATCTCAGCCAACTACAAAAATCATATGGAGAGAAAGCCCTGGCTAATGAAAGCTTAGGCTCATTATCTCATCCATTTTACTGGGCCGGATTCACCATGATTAGCAGTCCCTGGTAATGCCAGAGCCCCCCTGTCTCAAGTTCTTACCTTGGGGCAGGCAGGGCTTTCACTGGCTACAGCACAATCTTGCAAACAAGGCTGCTGATAAGCGTCTTCTGTCTCCAGCGGCGGCGGCGTTTGGCCAAATACCATGTCGCAGCTGAGATCCTCAAAATTAGGTGTCATGGTCAGAGGAATACCAAACTTTTCAGTAAAAAACTGCTGTGTGGGTAGTTTGCACATGTTGACACACATGCCCACACAGCCACTTTGTTCTAAATAACGACACTTTTCGATGTGAACCGCACTTTTTTGCTGCCGTTTTTCACCAGAGGCGGTTGTGACCTCAGCCAGCTGCACCGTGCAAGGACCCACTAGCCATTCAAATAGCTGGGTGGCAAACCAGGCATTGAGTTCACACACCAACTGGGTAGGCGAGAAAAACGTACGAATCCCCCACAGGACCGGTGCTGGCACCAATGACTGCAAAACGACAGCAACCAGCTGTTGTTGCTGTTGCGAACTGCGACCTTGCATAATCTTTTGCGAGAGTTCTACAAAGCCGTCATAGCCAGGCCGACTGCTACATTCACCAACGGCTTTAGACATTTTGCTAGCAAACAGACGAATAAAAAGCTGGTCAAAAAAAGAATCGTGGTAGGTCGTTTTTTCCACTGCTAGATTTTGCATGAGTTGGGCCGTGCGTCTTGTCTAGTAATAGCAAACAACCACCCCTGCTGTCTTAGGCAGAGATGGTTGTTGTAGTGCTTGGGATATGAGTCCGTGCCTCGGCATTCGCCAGTCACGACTCTACCCATCCTCAATTTTTAGCTGGAAGCAGTACTAGTTCTTATTGCGCACTCCACGATTGTGGCGAATGAGGTCATGGAACGTAGCATCTTCAGAGAGCTCTGAAGGGCTCGATACCTGATGATTTGGACCAAAAGTTGTTCTAGCTTGGGCAGCAGACGTCACAGCAGTCGCTGCAATCAAAACGGTCAAAACATATAAAAAAGAGCGTTTCATGAGTCAAGATCCTTATAAGTAAGATGCCTATTACCGATGGGTAGGTAGATCGGTAAATCCCCTCCATCGGCAACGACATCAGATGATTTATTTACTTGACTAAAATCATGATCTATGAATCTGAATTATTCCTGATACGGATCTGAATAAGTCTTAAGCATCACCATAGCTGGCTAAGTATCCTGGACTCCCATCTCTGAATATCGCCCATGAGCAAGCAATTTGAGCTAGATCACGTTTTTATTTTGACCAACAAAATAGGAGCCCCCGAGGCCGACAAACTGGTGGAATTTGGCTTGGTAGAAGGCCCACCCAATATCCATCCAGGGCAAGTAGAAAACCAAGGACAAACTATGGACTTTTGCCCCCATCTGCCATTGCGGCTGTGTTGGTAACCATCAGATACTTGACTGTCAGGTAAATGACCACCATGCCTAGCCAAAGGGCAGAGGTCAGCTGACGCAGGTAATTGGCTTGCCATAGGGTAATCAGGCCGAGAGCAATACCATTGGCTATTAAGACGGGCCAACGGGCCTGCATCGGAAATGGCCGAATCGGTTCAAGGCTGTGGGGATATAGCTGAATATTGGCAGCTGTATTAAAAAAGAACTGACTCACGAGAAAAATTACCATGCCCAGCACCAGATGTTGCCAGGCCAGATAAAACCCAATGAGTTCCATGGCAACCGTAATTAGGGTGACGCCATAGAAGATGACTACACGACGATCGGCCAGGGAAACCTGATAGACATTGTGAAGATCAACCCAAGCCATGCGCCCTTGGTCGATACATATGAGGATGAGGGCAACAGCAATAGTAGGACTACCCGTAGTCAGATTGGCTGTTGGCAACAAGAGGTAGTACCAGCCAATACCGCCAGCGGCAATCCAAAACAAAACAACTATGGCCCGCGTAGGCCAGGGTCCTAAAGCAGCTTGCATTGACCCTGGTGACGCATCAGATGATCGCACAGCACCAGAGCCATCATGGCCTCCACCATGGGTACCGCCCGAGGCAATACACAGGGGTCGTGGCGACCGCGACCGGACAGTGTGGTCTCATTGCCCTGCTGGTCTACGGTTTTTTGCTCTTTGAGAATAGTGGCTGTAGGCTTAAAGGCTACGCGAATAATGATGTTTTCGCCGTTGGAAATTCCCCCTTGGGTACCACCAGAGCGATTGGTGCGGGTGCGAATATTGCCGTCAGCGTCAGTGTAGAACTCGTCATTGTGCTGACTGCCGGTGAGAAAGGTACCGGCAAACCCGGAGCCCAGTTCAAACCCTTTGCTGGCAGGCAAGGACATCATACCCTTGGCGAGGTCGGCTTCAAGTTTGTCAAAAACGGGGGACCCAAGACCTTTTGGCACTTTGCGGGCCACACACTCCACTGCGCCACCAATGGAATCGCCGTCTTTGCGCACCCGATCAATGCGGGCAATCATTTCATCGGCAAAGTCAGGATTCGGACAGCGGACAATATTGCTTTCCACCTGTTCCAGGGTGACGCTATCGGGGTCGATGGGGGCCTCTATGTCCTGAATCCGTTTGACGTAGCCAACAATTTCGATGCCAGCCACCTGACGGAGAATTTTTTTTGCGATCGCACCCGCCGCTACCCGACCAATGGTTTCCCGCGCAGAAGAACGACCGCCTCCCTGATAATTACGAATGCCGTACTTAGCATCGTAGGTAGCATCCGCATGGGAAGGACGATATTTCGTTGCCATTTCCCCATAGTCCTGGGGACGCTGATCTTTGTTACGCACCAAGATTGTAATGGGTGTGCCTAAGGTCTGGCCCTGAAATACCCCAGAAACAATCTCGCAGGTATCCGTCTCCTTACGGGGTGTGGTGATTTTGCTCTGGCCTGGCCGTCGTCGATCCAGATCCACCTGAATTTCTTCAGCAGAAATTTTTAACTGAGGTGGACAACCATCAATAACAACACCCACACCACCGCCATGGGACTCGCCAAACGTAGTAATGCGGAATAGGTGACCGAAGGTATTGCCCATAGGTTTCAAGAAAGGTGTTTGAAAGCCTTTCAATCCTACCGTAGGACGCCCCTCTGAGGACGGTCCATTGCCATTGACTAACGCAACCGCCAGTACTCAACCAACGTCATATCATGATCCATCTTCATCACATTACGCGGGTTGATGGCCGTGCCTTTGAAATAGACACCGTAGTGTAGATGAGGCCCAGAAGAACGACCAGTATTACCTAGATACCCCAGCACATCACCGCGCTTGACCCTAGCCCCAGACGCCACAGCGACCTTTGACATGTGGGCATACAGAGTCTCGTAGCCGTAGCCATGCTTGACGGTGACGGTATTACCGTAGCCACCATAGTACTCAGCCCGGCCTACCACACCTTCCGCAGTAGCCACAATAGGGGTGCCATAGGGGCCAACAAAATCTGTGCCCTCATGGGTTTCATAGGAAGAACCCCCAAAGGGATTACGACGCAACCCAAACTCAGACGAAATATCAATCGGGCCACCAATGGGAACTCCATCTGGGTAGGCGGCCATCTTCGCTTCTTCTTCAGCAAGCGTTTCTTCCAACGCAGGCTTAATGCTGTCATCCAAAAGATCACTCAGCTTAGGCAGCTTTTGGCTAGCTTTCTCATAGAGCTCAACACCATCGACGGTCACAGCTTCCCCACCTCGGGGAATACCGTCATCTGACACACTATTCTGGTTACCCAACTCAGGCAACCCAGCTCGCTCTTTTAGATTTTCAATTTCAGAATCTAACGTATTCAGATCAGTTAGAACCTGATGAGCCTGATCCGTAAGCTGCCGGTTTTGATCCGCCAGCTGAACATTACTCTGGAAAAGAGAAAAAATAACAGCCCCCAGCCAACCTAAGGGCACCCCAAGCAGGACAAATGCAGCGATCATTCCGGCAAGTGGGGTAAACGTAATCGTAACGGGAGTCTGCCCAGTACGAGTAACTAAAACTGTGTAACTTTTCAGCAATTGCCGACGCATAGGCATTGAACTTAAGCGCTTAAACCGAAAAATATTAGCTATTTAGCCAATATTTTGGAACGCTGTACCAATCTGTACGATAAACAGCCTGATTATACGGGGATCACATCAAGAAAACGAAAAACAATTTGAAGAAACGTATAAAGTAGGGAAAGAACATAAGTAAAACTTAATAGTTCACTCTACCTTCATAACTTAATCTGTCCGGACTAACGTTCATTTTTTTCAAACAGGGGCAGATTAACCACTTGGTAGAGTTTGTAGCTACAGTTTTCCGCAGTTCGGCATCACTATAACAGCCAGCAGTTTTTTTCAGCGCAGTTTTAAGAGGAGCTATGTCAACAAAAAGGTCAGACACCATCACCTGGTTAGATGTGAACAGTTGGCAGTTCAACCTGGCAGGGCGTTCCCTGCTAGTAGATCCATGGTTAATAGGAGACCTGGTTTTTAACAACGCAGGCTGGTTGATTCGTGGCATTAGACCCCGACCAATCCCCATTCCCCAGCAAGTAGACCTATTACTGCTTTCCCAGGGCCTAGCTGATCATGCCCATCCAGAAACGTTGGCAGCACTCGATAAATCAATTCCAGTAGTTGCTTCAGCCGCTGCCGCCAAAGTAGCCAAAGAGAAAGGGTTTACCGATGTCATCAACCTGCCCCCTGGGCAAAGCCATCGTCTCGGTGATGATTTACTCATTGAGGCCTTACCAGGAGCCCCCATTGGTCCTCTCACCCAAGAAAATGCCTATATCATCACTGTCTTAGATACAGGGCTGCGCCTATACTATGAGCCCCACGGCTATCCTGACGTTGCCCTGGCTACGCGTCCTCCGGTCGATGTGGCTATTACCCCCCTGGTGAGTTTGACATTACCCGTACTCGGTCCTGTTATTCGGGGCGGAGAGGGTGCCCTAGAACTAGCCCAAAAGGCAAAACCCCAGTGGCTATTGCCCACAGCCGATGGTGGCGATGTGGGCTATGAAGGACTACTGGCTAAATTTTTAACGGCATCTGGAGGTGCAGATGTGGTGCGATCGCAACTCGCTAACGCCAATCTTTCCACAGAGGTTAAAACCCTACGCCCCATGGAAGCTCTCACCCTAGATCTAAAACCTCAGACACCGGCAGCGGCGGAAACCGTTTAGTCGCTCCTCTCCGCTTTCCACTCGCTCAAGCCTTCATGACCCATCCCGTCACGATCAAGTTTAAAAAACTCAACCCTGAAGCCGTAATTCCCGGCTATGCCCACCCCGGTGATGCTGGTGCAGATTTAGTGGCCATCGGCGCTCACACACTGCAACCACTCCAGCGGTTAGCCATTCCCACCGGTCTAGCCGCAGAAATCCCCCAGGGATATGAAATGCAGGTGAGACCCAAAAGCAGCCTGGCCCTTAAATACGGCATTACGGTACTCAACACACCGGGTACCGTCGATGCCGGGTATCGTGGAGAAATCAAGGTAATTCTGATCAACCTGGGACAGTCTGCGTTTGCGATTAACCCAGGTCAGCGCATTGCCCAGATCATTATTGCCCCAGTGCTTCAAGCTGAGTTTGTAGAGACAGCGCAGTTAAACGACTCCCAACGCGGTGAAGGTGGGTTTGGGTCAACCGGGACAACCTATGGATAAATAGTTTTGAATAAAGAACCAATAACTAATAACTCAATTAAAAGTCATCCAATACATCCGGATCAATATCCTCATCCTCCAAAATGTCGGTCAACGATGACGGATTGGCATCACCAGGCTTAGGTTTGGGCGGTGTTATTTTTTCGATGATACTGTTGGGTGCCAGGGACCCGTTGCCATTGGATGAACTGCCATTGCTAGCCACAGGTGGAGGACTGCCCCCCAAAGCCTCACTCAATTTTGGTCCGTAGGCTTCTCCCGCCAGAAAATGTCGACGAATTTGAAAAATTCTGAACTCCAGCTCGTCAATGGCATTACGAGCAAGCACTTGCGCCTCTTCTTTAGAAACCTCATCCTCATAGGCCCAGGGTAAATAATAGGCCTTAAGAGCTCGAATTACGGACTCTCGCATATTCACCATTTTGTTGTCGCGCAAATGATTAACAATACGACCTTCAACGGTGTCGGGGTCGGAGCTAATACTAAAAGAAACACGCTTTCTGGAAGGAGGGTTTTCGTTCTTCGGTGTACTTTTCTTTTTAGCCACGACTCCTCCCTACAGCGAGTTTTTGGAATTTTAGCGCGAGCCACTTCGCGCCGCCATAGCAGTCACAGAATCGTAGCTGATCAATATCTGTCTCCAGGTCTAAATTGGCCGCAACTTCTTCTTGCAAATCTTCCAACCAATTCACCGTACAGAATGTGGAGCGTTCTTCAAAGTACTCTTCTAACTCATCCCGCAGCTGGGCCGCTGTTCCACCACTGACTAGCACCTCATAGTTGGGGACACTGACAGCGGCCAACCACTCATTCAGACGATATCGCACCAGCTCCCAATAATAAGAATTTGCCTTTTCTCGACGCTCAGCCAGGGGATATCCCTTCCTAGGGCGATTGGGAAAAACCACTCGGGCTGAATTGTTGATCAAGGCATCATAGAGAAATGGATCGTCCGAGTTGCAGGGTAGATCTTGGGCAACAGCCTTCAAAAGCTGTTGATAGCCAAGACGTTCGGTGCTGCTAGGTTCTCCCTGGGGTGGACGCCCCCCGTTAAACAACAAAAAGCTCAGGTCTCGATGGCCAAACATTAGCACCACAAAGGTTTTCTTAGAGCGTTCTTTCTGTTGCGATCGCTGCACTTTACGCCACTGCACTAATCCCGCAGCCTCAGGTAACACCTTAACGTTGCCAAACTCCAGAAAGATGTCTTGGCCACGATAGGTGAACATCTTATGACCCAAAATTTCACTGGTCAGGGCCTTATAATCAGTCAAATATTCGTTAAAGGGAAGAGCAATTCCCACATCCAGGGTGATCCGTTCTAACTCATGCTGGTGGGCAAACTCACCAATTATCCCGAGGGCACGAATATGGGCTAAGGCACTTTTAGGCAAGCTGCTTGTTGCTTTATTGGGACGCCCCTGGGCATCAATACCAAGGGCATAGGCTGGCGTTTCTGGATCAAGCTGCAGATAGCTAATCGACTCTAGACCTGAACCTATCTGCTCCCCCTGGGCCTCAATAATGGTCAACTCAGACGGAGGCATATCTGCCACCAGGGGAGGACACTGATAGGAGTAAAACCGTTCACCATCATTAAGAACGGCCTTGGTGCCAGAACTACCTAAATCGATAAAACACTGATATTGAGCCATGGGGATACGGGCAAAGATATGCCGAGTAGTACGTTAGTACGCTTATTCTAGTGGATTCATTTTAATCGAACGGGCGCTGACAATATATCGCAATCGATACGTTTTGTTGGTAGCGTGCCCAGGCACACAACCATATCAGCAGCGTCAGGCAAACCTGAGTGACGTAGCTAACAGGATTTTAGATTAAGCACTATAAGCACTATATGTAGCGCTCAACTTGAATTTCGAGTACTAGAAGGCAATATGATACCTGCCATAGGCATTTTTGTGAAGTGATTTTCTGCTCTGAAATTTAGTCGGCTTGGGGCATAGGCAACATATAGAGTAAGTTAGCTAAAATTCCTTGAATACTCTCATGGGAATAGACAGCTTCTGAATGCGCCTTTAAACCTGGTTTCTGAAAAGAAGGGCGCTCTCCATTTATCTGTCCCCACTCCACCGCCACTTGGCGAGAAAACTCATATAGTATCTGGGGCTGCTCAACAATATCAGTCACAATTACTTGCAGTGCCACCAGCGGAGTATCTAAGTATTTACCCACTCTCACATCGGTTTTAACCCAACGCTGCAAACAAGGCTGCAATGCCCCGTCTGGATCGTTTAAGCATTGTTCAATACATTCATTAATGGCCGCTAGCGCTCGTAAAGGGCGAGGCACCATCGCCTGGCTGCCCTTAAGAAACGAGCCTCCCTCGCGACCAATGGCTTCACCTAGACTAAATTTACGCTCTGCTCGAATTTCGCGTTGTAAGCCTGGAGGTAAGGGGTTTTCAGAAACAGTCATCAGACCAGCACTAGGATATCTAAAATCACCGTATCAGAATCACGCTAGTATCCTCACGGTGGTTCATAATAACGGAACCTTATACGCATCTTGCTTAGTTCATGGTCGGTGATAATGGCGAGCTCAGCCCCAGAACCTACATCCCCGATTTGTCGCCTTCGGCGGAGGTCCACAAAGATCACTTTATTGTGTGTGGTTTGGGCAGCTTAGGTCAGCAGATTATTCTGAATTTGACCAAGTTTAGTTTTGATTCCTTTGAGGTCCAAATCGCCGGCATTGATCGGGCTCCGGTAACAGAGTGGGAAGTGGAGAACCTACCGGATATGCTCAGCCAGGTACCAATTGTGGGAGACTGTCGCCGCGACCATGTGCTACAGGAAGCTGGCATTGAGCAATGCCGTGCCATCTTAATTGTCACAAGCGATGAAAGCACCAACGTACAAACCGCGATCGCAGTACGACGATTAAATCCCCAAGTCCACATTATTGTGCGTTCGTCCCGCCATGGCCTCAATCAGTTACTCAATCGTCAGCTGGGTCGGTTCGTTGCCTTGGATGCGACGGAACTGCCAGCCATGACCTTTGCCCTGGCTGGGTTAGAGGATAATACCCTCAGTGTCTTTAATATTGATACGTTTCAGTTTCGGGTGGTGGAGCGGCAGATTACTGCCAGGGACCCGCAATATTGCAATATGCCAGTGCATCGGCTCCATCGCCAGCAAGTGCGACTGCTAAATTTAAAGCCCTTTAGCAATCCCCATCAGCCCATTGGTTGGGCAACCACAGCATCATCCATGTTTCATCGTTGGCAGCCCCACGTGCGGGTACAGGCTGGCGACCAGGTTGCGTATGTGGAGGTGAAAACCCTCACCCACAGCCAGATTGAGCATATGCCTACACGGTCAGGGCCATGGTCAAAGTTACGCCAGGGCATTGGGGATGTGATCGATGGTGAATGGCGGAGGCGACTGTGGGGGTTTTGGCACAGTGCCAATCAGCAATCGTTGCGTCGAGTGGTTGCGATCGCACTCACCACCGCCCTAGTTCTCTGGACTACGGGCACTCTGCTGCTATATTTCAACATTCCCACCATCAGCTTTACCAAAGCCATTGTCTTAGGAGCCATTCTTATTCTCGGTGGCTATGGCGATGTCTTCGGCGGCTTTGAAGACAGCGGTGCCCAAGGGTGGGTGCTACTGACCTGTCTGCTCATTGCCACAGTCAGTTTATTGATGGTGATCGGTGTTTTGGGTTTATTGGCAGACCAGCTACTCAGTTCTCGCTTTGAATTTCTACAGCGTCGCCCCAAAGTACCTAAGAAAAACCATGTCATTGTGGTCGGGCTGGGACGGGTGGGCAAACGAGTGGTCCGCATTTTGCAGGATCTACGCCAGCCTCTAGTGGCCATCACCCATCATTTAGACAGCCCGGCTTTGCGTAATCAAATTCCCCTACTAGAGGGACCCATGCTGCAACAGCTGCAAGAGGCCCATCTGTCCACAGCCCGGAGCGTCATCGCGGTCACTGATGATCCGGTCCTCAACCTTGAGGTGGCACTACTGGCAGCAGAAGCTCTAGAAAATGAGAAACGACCGTTTACACCGGTCATTCGTACCCTGAGCCAGTTATTTAGCGACAATATTAAAGCGTTTTTACCCCAGGCCCGCTCGTTTTCAGTCTATGCCCTATCGGCAGAAGCCTTTGCCGGGGCTGCCTTTGGAGAAAATATTTTAGGTCTGTTTAGGCTTAATCAACAGACGATTCTGATTACGGAATATGCCATCGAGTATGGCGATACCCTTAATGGAAAACCCTTGGCAGAGATTGCCTATGGCTATGGTGTTGTTCCGATCTTGTTGCGTCAGCGTCAGCCTAGTAAACAGTATCAAGACTATCCAATGCCCTCGGATGATTTACGAGTGCATCTCGGAGATAAGCTGTATGTACTCTCCTCCATCAATGGATTACGCCGTATAGAACGAGGAGAAATGACCCCCCCCCGTCAGTGGCTGTTAGAAGTAGATTCCCCCCTAAATCCCACCATGCTGTCAGAAGCCGGTAGCCTGCTAGCAAAGCTATCCAATGTGCAGCTAGACAAGTGTCGCCAACTGATGAAAACTCTCCCCAATACGCTACAGCTGTCCCTTTATGATTACCAGGCCCATCGCCTGATGCAAGAACTAAAACGATGCGTTCCCATTCGCCTCTCGCCTCTCAAGTAGGAGGTATTGATTAAGGTTAGTAGGAGAGTGATCTGAATTTTGTATAAACGCGGTTTGTTTAGAGATAAAAGCGTTCTGGGAACAGGATAGCAAAATGCGACAAAGCAGCTCGCCAATTTTTAATCGGAGACACGATTGGGTTCTCTTTCTTACGGGCCATGGAGCGATCTCTTGATGTATATGGATGATAGATCGCTTACACAAAAATCAATACACTCTCCTGATCTACGATGCCTGACGACAGTACTTCTGAATCTCTTCAGGAGCCTCGTCATGGGTCTCTAAATAGCCCTCTAGCCAATTACAGCTTTGGTTCAGCATTTTATCCAACAGCTGGGTTTTACCCCCACTAATATCTAAATCTAAATCCCACAACAATAATCGATCGTCTTCTCCTACAGTGGCGATTAGCGTTTTATCTCGACTCATGCTCAGGTTGGTTACCCGATCTTGGTGTCCTCGCAGAGTGGTAACCAATTCCCCTTTAGATAACGACCATAGCTTTACCGTATGATCATAGCTACCAGTGGCAATCAAGTCATTCTGTTCATCATGGCTAAATTGAATCGATACAACGCCATCTTTATGCCCTTCCAGGGTGTTGAGCAATTTTCCATCTGTGCTCCAAAGCTTTGCTGTACCATCCGCACTGGCGGTGGCGATAGTTTTACCATCGGGGCTATAGGCGACTTTATGCACCCATCCCTTATGCCCTTCTATGCGCCTGGGCACCTGTCCCTCAAATCTGTCTGTGGCATTAATTTTGTTGTCGGGATCATAAATGATTTCGTAGACTTTGCCATTGTCCGCGTTCTCTCCCAATTTTCCATCCAGGTTCCACAGGTTGACAAAGTGTGCCCAGCCAGAGGTGGCCAGGGTTTTATTGTCGTCACTAAAGGCGATGCTCAATACATCCTTGGGAAAATCAACAATCTTGGTGACCAAGGTGCCGTCCCGTCGCCAAATGTATACCGAACGATCCGCCGCTCCTGTGGCAATAAACTGACCATCGGGGCTAAAGGTGACCGCATAAACAGGTCCTTTGTGTCCTTCTAAAGTGGTTAGTAATTTACCATTGCGGTCCCACAGCTTAGCGGTGTAGTCTGAGCTCGCCGATGCCAGAATTTCTCCGTCTGGACTGTAGCTTAACTCCCAAATTACAGAGTCATGGCCAGACAAGGTCTTGATTGGCTCACCTTTACGGTTCCATAATCGAATATTATTGTCAGCCCCCGCCGATGCAATCACTTGATCATCAGGGGAAAAGACAACGCTGTAGACATTGGCCTGGTGATCCCGTAGGGAGGTAATCAGGGGTCTATCTAATTCCCATAGGCGAATGGTGCGATCGCCACCGGCTGACACTAGCAAGCCATCCTCATTAAAATGGACTCTGTGGATCTGAGCACTGTGGCCAAATACGGTGGCAACCGGCTCCCCAGCCAACGTCCAAGTTCTAACCGTTTTATCCCAGCTGCCAGAGGCTAGAAACTTTCCATCCGGGCTAAAGCTCACATCGTATACCAGGGCATTGTGACCCCGGATTTCTCGAATGGGTTGTCCGGTTGCACTCCACAGACGGATGGTTTCATCCCAACTAGCTGATGCCAGGGTTTGACTATCCGGGCTAAAGGCCAGTCCTTTAACTTCAGCATTATGGCCCCGCAAGGTTTTAAGTGGTTTACCATCGGGGGTATACAGACGAATGCTACGGTCATCTGCCCCTGATGCGAGTAATTTGCCATCGGGGCTAAACTTAACCACCCGAACCGCTGCGATGTGCTGGGTGAGCTCTTTAAGGGGCATGCCGTCTTGTTGCCAAAGCCGGACACTTTTATCTTCACTGGCCGATGCTAATGTGCGTCCATCGGTTGCAAATGCCACGGATGTGATCGGTCCAGTATGGCCTTCCAGAGTGGTTAACAACTCATTTTGTGCGCCTAGTTGTCGAATCTGAATCTGGCTATTTTCTAGACCCATGGCCAATCGTTCTCCATCGGGGCTAAAGGCCACACTGAGCACCTGGGTATCATCCACTTTAATTTCTGCTAACTGATTGCCATTGATGCCCCAAACACGAGCGGTGCCATCGGCACTGGCGGAGGCAATCATTTGACCATCGTTGCTAACGGCGGTATCCCAGATGATGCCATCGTGGCCCTCTAATCGATTACGTTCCTGCACCCAAAAGACAGCTTGCTGTAGCGTGGTGACCACCAGGGCGCTATCGGAATGCGTTCGCTCATTATTTTTAATGGCAATGCCCGCCAGTGTCGCCTCTAGAAGTGCCTCAAAGGGCTGATGGGAGGCGAACAGGGCCAATGAGGTTTCGGTCTGGGCCAATACCGTTTTGTCTTCAGCTATTGTTTGTTGTTCTTCGGCTCGCGCTCGCTGTGCCAGGGCTTCTTGCTGGTTTCTTTTAGCTTCTAGTCTTGCTTGATTGGCGATTATACCAAGTGCGATCGCAACCAAAGAAATACAACCAATTACCCCCATACCAATTTGCTGCAAGCGAATTGCAGAACGCTGCCGACGAATCTCTTCAGACGCCGATGCCGTCACAAAATCTTGCTGTAGCCGGGTCGGCTGCGGTGTCTTTCCCTCAGCCTCTAATAGCCAGGTCTCTGTTTCCCGACGGGCTTTACCCCTGAGCAAAAGACTCTCATCACGATCCTGCTGATCCCAGTCTAGAGCTTGCACTAACAAGCGAGTATGAAAGCGAGTATAGGCTGGATCCGTTTCTAATGCCCGCAGCAATGTACTCAGGTTTGTCTTAAAGTCTTTCTTTTTACTGTGGAAATCAATCCACTGTATGGCTTCCAGGGCAGGATGCAACTCCTTAGTATTGACACGCTCATATAGCACCGTCAACATACGTTTATTTAAACTCCGGGCATAGTCGACTTCATCAGCACAGTAGGGAGACTGAATCGAACGAGGAGAAATAATAAACAGAAAGTGATCGGCACCTTCAATGCCATTGAAAATCTCTTCTTTATAGTTAGCAGCACCAGCCACAATACTCTCTTGATCAAACCAGGTGGTTTTACCATGGACCTGGAGCTCTTCATTTAGCTCACGGGCAAAGTCAGCATCTGCTCTGGAGTAAGAAATAAAGACATCAATGGATTGATTGGGAGGTTGTTGTAAACTCTCTTTAATAAACTCTTCTTGCAGCGGTAGTAGTCCTTGCTGGCCATGTTTACGGGCAACCTTAAGCCAGGCCTCTGCATGACGTAAGCTATGGTTCCGCAGTAATAGGCTTTTATTCTGCTCATTACGCTGCCACTTAAGGGCCTTTACCAGTAGCTGTTTGTGCCGCTGATAATAGTCGCCATTCTCCTGCAACTGCTTGACCAGTTTAGCGATGTCTCTCCCATAGGCACTGCCATCAATATCATTTTCGTTGACAAAATTAATAAATTGAATGGCCCGCAAATCGTCAGCCATCAGGTTTAGATCAAACTCACGCATCCTTAGCGGAATTATTTTCTTATTTAATTTGCGAGCATAGTCCAGTTCTTGCTGGCAATATTTAGACTCAAGGGACTTGGGAGACATCAAATAGACCATGTAGCTGGCCTCTTCAATGCCTTTATTAATTTCCGTCTGGAAGTCACCCCCTACTCGAATATCAGTGCGGTTAATCCAGGTGGTAAACCCTTCTCGCATTAAGGCCAACCGTAGTCTATCCATTAACTCCCGATCTTGCTCAGAATAGGAGAGGAAAACATCGGTCATTAGACCGTTGGCATTTTTGATGCTTTCTGTAATAAATTCACAGTGCAACGCTGTGGGTTCACAGGGGGCCTGTTGTTCTGCGTTGAATTTTTGCCTTAGCCAACGTTCGGCCTGCTGCCGGTTTTGCCCAATTAACAGGTATTGTGATTGTCTTTGATGGCGCTGCCAGGCTAAGGATTGAGCCAGCAGTGTAGTATGTTGGTGCACATAGTCCTGCTGTCGTTCAAAAATATCGAGCAGGCCCTGGAACGATGTTTGAAAATCATCAATGCCCTCTCGGAAGTATACCCAGTTAATTTTGCTGATAATTGGGTGCATGTTAGGGAAGCTAGAGTGCAGCCCCTTTGCCTGATAGTCTTGCCAATCGGCCTCTGTACCGTTGGGATGGCGCGACTGCCAGGTATCGCGATCAATGCTTTCCACATGGAGTAGGGGAATGATGCGCTTCCCCAACCGCAACGCGTGCTCAACTTCTAGACGGCAGTAAGGTGAATTGACCGAATGGGGGGCAATTACAAATAGAAAGTTTTGGCTGCGCTCAATGCCATCGTCAATCTGATTTTGATAGTCCACTCCCAAGGGAATGTCGTCAAAATCAAACCAGACTTCTAGCCCCTGCTGTACGAGACAGTTATTTAACTTGCTTGCAAATATTTTGCTATCGGCTCTGCCATAGGAGATAAATGCATCCTGTAAAGCAAATGTAGCTGATGACATGGAATTTCAAGAATTATTCAAGATTTCACCCAATCAGCAACAGGTGGTAGATGTGCTGATGCGCCATAACCGTATATTGTCTATACGCAGGTGCTGTTTTTTACATTAATAGCTTGTTTACAAGTAAATGAAACCCTGTTTGGCGAATCTCTAAGGTGAGTTAACACATATAAAGAAACGCCTTGCTCGTATACCTATACTTACTATATGTGGGCTCAGACCCCTTGTATACCCACAATGCTTTACCAGGGGCTCCCTACTAGACTAAATGCAGCCCAATAGTAGGGGTGGCTAAAGTCCCGCTGACCTTCAATCACTAGCTCAACGGGTAGTTTTTGGGCCTCACCCAGGCCCTTGAGCTGATCACCATCCACGAAAATATCACCACGGATCATGGCTAGCTGCGCCTGACGCAGGGCATCTGCCTTAATGATGGGCTGGCTTTCTTGCAATTGCCGATAAAATTCAATCATCAGGGCTGCTGAAGCCGCATCACTCACATTCCACAAACTGGCAATGGAGGTTTTAGCACCGGCCAGTACCGCAAAACCGGCAAACCCAAGCTCAGCAGAACGATTGCCTAAAGCAGTTTGACAGGCACTCAGGGTCAGCAGTTCCACCGGGGGCTGATTGAGGCCCAGGGTACGCATTTGGTCTAAGCTCAACCGTTCGTTGTAAAGGTAAAGATAGGACTTGGATAAGTCTCCTACGTTAAATTCGCCATGGGTGGCTAGGTGAATAATGCCATAGGGACTTTGCTGGCGTTCCCCCTTCAGCTGGTTGACGCTAAAGGCACTACCTTCTAAGACCTTACTCGTCCATTCAGATGCGATCGCATCTAACTCCACCGGCACCCCTGGCAAAGCCGCCTGATCGACAAACGTAGACGTTCCAGCTATCAGCGCACTGACATTACTAATGTCCTGATAGGTCAAGTCCGTCAGGCTCAGACTCGGCATCAGCCCAATGTTGTAATTTTGGATAATGAAATTTTCACCATCATGCAGGGTAGCTAATGGCAAAGAACGCAGCCCTGCATCGGTCACAAAACTGAGCGTGTCAATATTTTGTGCCTCTAGGTGAGTTTGCATAGGCGCAATCAGCCATTGGTAAAGTTGCTGGGCAGACCTGAGATAGCTAGTATCCCTTCGACCAGCACGGGTCGGTATGGACACCTGACGGCGCAAGCGCTGGGCCATCGTCAGAATCTCCTGACGTGTGACATCCAGGGCAATAAACACTGGGTCTCCCTCTGCCGTAATCAAAAACAGTTCCAGGGGAGCTGATGGATCGGGAATCGTTAGGACGTTGCCCGCTTCATCAGTCTCTCCATCCAGACCAAAAACGGCATAAACCAACGCTGGTCGCCTACCCGTTTGCTGTTGTATTGTCAACAGCTGACGTTGAGCATTGACCAACTCTACTGTTTCTGTCGACGGATCTAAATCCAGTTGCAGATAGTCATTAAACTCAGAGGTGAGGCGGTCTTCAAGTTGTGCAAATTGTTGCTCCACTGTGGAGGTGCCAGATTGCCCCACATCCACTGGTAAAGGATTGGAACGCACATCCTCATCCACCAATGGGTCAGTAACATTGTCTGGCTCTTCTGGCTCTTCTTCTGGCGGCGGCGGTGGCGGTGACGGCGCAATTTCTGTCAGAATTTTAATATTGCCAATGTCCTCACCTCCATCAAATGGTTCCTCTATCACCACATCAGAGAGAGTCAACGTTCCTGTCGTAATATCGCCTTCAGTACCATTGACTGCGCTACCACCACCAATAATAAAGGGGGTTTCCGTACTACCGCCATTATGGGAAATGGTAATATTGCCATTAGTGTTGCCGCCCTCTGTCAAAATTGTGGTGGACGAAGGCAACAAAACTCCGATACCTCGAACAAAGCCGTCAAATGATTCGATATTGACCTCTCCACCTTCGGCAGTAGCACTGCTAGCATCAATCGAACTAAAAACAATATCGCTGTCCGCAATCAGGTCAACGTTGCCTGCCAATTGAGCTATTTCACTACCATTCAAGGTACTTGTATCAATCTCACCAACTTGGATAGATGTTTGTGATTCAATAAAAATGTCACCACCGGCACTAATAGCACTCGTGACAATGTTGTTTATATTAACAGCACCATCAGCTTGAATCGTTATATCTCCCCCTCCTAGAGGCGATGTCAGGAATTCTACCGATTCAGTTAATCGAGCCTGTGCTGTTTGAATCGGTGTAGATATGGTGACGGAGCCTTCTGAAGCTTGGATATCCACATCTCCAGACGATGTAATGAGATTACCCGTGACATTAATATCACCTTGAAACGATTCAATAATTAGCGTCCCATCACCAAGACTGATATCACCGTCAACCGTAATCTGTTCATTAGCCTCAAGAGTGAGATCTAAATCATTGGGATCAGGCACTTCAAAAGTCTCGGGTACTTCATCAGGGCCAATGCGGATCTCAGGTCTAGTCGCTTGACCATCGGTAATATCAGCTAAAATTTGGATCTCACCTTCAGCGATCAAACGTAAGCTACTGTCAGCATCAGCATTGTCATAATCCAGAGGCACTTCCAAAATAATGTTGCCTTCCCCTGGTGTATCACCGGTAGTGCGGACTTCAATATTTCCCCCTTCGGCAAGAGCGCTTTCAATCAGCTCTACACCTAATGTGGCATCAGTGGTTAGAGCCCCAACTTCAAAGGGATTGGTAGGGCTCACATTAGTCGCACCAGTCCCATCTACAATACGAATATTAGCCGGATCCAATAACCACAAGCCACCTGCACCGTTCGCCGCCGTAATATCTGGTGTGGTGCGAATATCCAACAGGGTCAAACCACTGGTTTCAATAAAGCCGCCATCTCCGCCATTATTGCCACCACGAGCAAATAACTGGCCAGCTATCCGCAAAAGATTCGTGCCCCAAGCAACAATCTTTCCACCGTCACCATTGTCTCGCGCATCGGCCCTAACAACAGAAGTCTCATCAATGAATGTGGTGGTTGCATTCGGAACACTGCCCTGCCCTAACTGATCGCCACCAATGAGAACTGTGCCGCCACCCGTCTCTCCTGAAGCGTCCACAGAGGCATCCACAAGCGCAATCTGCTCACCCAGAATCCCGATATTGCCGCCGTTATCTGCTTCTAGCTGGCCACTGACAAGGGCTGTGCCCGCCTCCACAGGAGTCTGTAATGAAGAGCCCGATAAACTTACCGTACCATCAGGGTTTACTGTGATATCGGTTGCCATACCCAAGTCCGCCGCACCAGTAAGCAAAGCAGGGATTGTTGCAATTGCAAAATCAACGCCTGGCGGCTCCCCTGTCTCAGGTAATGTTTCCAATTCCAAGCCTAGAAGCGATCCCGTTTGACTTAAACGTACCCGATTTTCTCCAGGCACCGCCATCACCAAAATTTCTCCATTGGGGGCCGACAGCTGTCCTGTATTAATGACCTGCCCACCTAATAAGGTCAGGGACTGTCCAGCCGTAACGGCGAGGTTACCTGTATTAACAACTGCACTAGCCACCTCATTGGCAAATACATAGCCAGTGGGTGCACCACTAAAGAGATTAAAATCATTGGTGCCTAGGGCGTCAAACACCTCAGAACCAAAGGCCAATCCAGTGGCGGTTGACGCTGAGAATGAGCCGCCTAAATTAAGCTGAGCATTCTCTCCAAAAAGAACACCCGCTGGATTGACTAAATAAAGATTGGCGTCTCCACCAACGGACAACAATCCGTCAATGATAGACGAATCACCACCGATAACTCGACCAATAATGTTTTCAACAACAGCTGGATTGCTAAACTGTGCAGCTTCCCCGGTAAGTAGACCAAACTGATCAAAGCTATGGAACAGTATCGTATTATCGCCAGATAAATTGCCCCCATCAATTTGATATTGATTACCCGCTTGCTGCACCGTAGTGGCTGGATCTGCTGGGGTAATGGACTGGGCCTGAGCAGTCGTCGTCAATGCGGTAGACCCTACTAACGTGATTAAAAACGCAGCAGTATGATGGCGGTTGAATAGACGGACCATAACAGGGTATGAGTAGAAAACCTCGCTAGGGATAACCAAACAAGCCGTTGCTGATTAGGTCTCAATAACGACTCCAAAAAAATTAAGTTTGGCCATTCCTGCTGGGGATGAACCCAAGTTCCACTATAAACACCCGCAGCGCTCCTGCCATCACTTACTAAGATGATTAAAGATTTGTCTCTCTAATACATGCAGCCCAAAATAGGTTTGTTAACTAGCCTCAAGGGGTATGTGATTCCTCACGTTGTCTTGTTAAAAGAGTAGAGATGACATTAATGCGACGGTCTAATCTGGCAATTTCTGTTGATTCATTGAGCTGTTCATAGGCATCACGGGCCTGATATAACTGCTCCAGGGCATCGTCGAATAAGCCTAAGGTGGCATAAACATTAGCTAAATTAACGCGAGTCGTGGCTTCACTGAGACGATCAGCATTCGCCGCAGCCAGGGTTAATGCACGTTGATAAGACTCTATGGCCAGCTGATTGAGACCACTTTTGCTGTAGGTGTCGCCCAGGGCGGTATATACCAAATCAGAGGCTTCAGGGCTATCCGCCAACGATTGCAAAATAGTCAGCGCATCTGCGTACATCTCTTCTAAAAAGAAAATACCTGCCCTGGCTAATGCGGCTTCTTCAAGGAGTTCTCTATTGTCAGATGTGGAGTCCGCAGGCGTAATGGGAGTGACATCAGTGAGTTGCGATCGCAATTCCTCATAATCCTCTTCAAATATCAGCTGAAACCCTGACTCGTAGTAGCCCTCGTCTAGATCAGACGATACTCCTTGATCCGTCACCACCTCAATAGAGTAATAGTGTCCGGGTTCTAGAGACACGTATTGAGGAAAATCCAGACTCGGAGTGTTGTCCAGGGTGGTCTCCTGCCACAGGGCAAGCTCAGGCTGATCTCGCTCAAATGTCCAACGCCAAATCCTCACGGTATAGCGCCTGGTTCCCTCCACAGGATTCCAACGGATCGTGTAAGGCTGAGTTGGACCTGGCTCTTGAATCCAGGCATTACGCGGTGAGATCACATAGGGAACAGAAGCATCATTACCGCCAAGGATACGTCCAGTGCGTTTGCCCCCGGCCCGAGTATTGGAAGCAGTCCCCCGTCGTCGGGCACAGGCCTGCCAAAAAAAACAGGCATCCGCTACAGGTGGGTTGAGCGCCGGTTCAACTACCCCTATGCCTAAAACAATTGTTAGGGCAAGTAGTGGATAACGGTATGACTTGAAATTATGCTTCAGACGTTGATATCGAACTGCGAAAAAGCTAGACAATTTCCGGCCAATGATTTTGGGCTGCCTGATGTCTAAGCTTCGCAATATGTCTTTAAACATAGTAATTACCCTTTACGTAAGCGATAGGTCATGTAGCCCACTACGCTGCCGGTAAGACCCCAGCCAACTAGTGCTGGTACCCAAGGTACCCAGATCACGAAACCTGCCATGAAACCATAGCAAGCTAACGTCAACACCCCGACCGAGCTAACAGCCGCTATCAGCACTGGCACAGGTTTGACAAATCGCCAAAAGACCACACCGCCCATGCCAGACCAAAGCAGGATCCAACCCGCCTCCTCAACAAATGACCACCAGCGCATCAGGGGGCGGTCCTCTAAAACGGCATTGATCAGCTGAGAGATCATCTGGCCGTGCAGGTAAACTCCGGGAACTGAATCGCCATAGGGAGTATTGAAATCATCGGAGTTGCGATCGCTAAAATCCGTGTAGCCAATCAGTACGATCCGATCGCGGATTAGCCCAGGATCTACCTCATTTTTAATCACAGCTTCAAGCGAAACCTGCTGAGCAAAGTCTTTAATCCGCGCCCCAAACCTCTCTTGAGTGTCTGGATCCTCATAGGTCCAAAAATTGAGGAGAGTTTGTGCTCCACCCAGATCACTCCACTCCCGTCCTCCCCAATTCTGCCATGTTTGCCGTCCAGTATCAGTATGATATGCAGTGCCATTTCCACTACTAAGATTAGGCAGAACTATATCTCCTACAACAACCGAATCAATATACTCTCCCCATTGATCACTGCCTATAATAACTTCAGAGGCGATACCCTCAGCGTCAAGATAGGTCTTAGCCAATAACAGAGTAAAAGATTCTTCTGAAACACAAGGGCTATCATCGCCAACCCAATGAAATAGAAACTGACGGCGAACAATTTTGCCTCCATCTTGTAGAAAGTTGGCAAACCCAACCCGTGCCTCAGGCATCTCGTTACCAATATCACTCACTTGAGCGCTGGCTGTCTGACAAATACCAAACAGATTATCGACCCAAGCCAGATCATTGGCGAGATCTCCCTGCGCTGGAAAATCACGGAAAAAGTCCAGACCGATCAAACGGGCATCATGGCTATTGAGCACCCGAATTGCTTCTGAAAGCGCATTCTCAGGAATTGTGCCAATACCAGGTTCATACTGCCCATCAATCATTTGTTCCCGTAGCCACTCGCCGCTGGGGGCATCCACCTTAACAATTAGCAGTCGTTCATCCTGTTCAGTCTCATTGGGTCGCCACCGTAGAAACTGGTCGTAGGCGCGAGTTTCTAGAAGTTGAAGCCCACCAAATAGTCTTATAACAGAAACAGCTAAGGCACTGACCACCGTCGTCAACGCCACGGAGCGGGTCTTAATTTTCTTAAATGGCAAGGCCTGGCTCGCCTCGATATAGGCCTTTTGCAGTGCCGTAACCGGCGGTGTTTTATCGGTTGCTTGCTGTAGCCAGCTTACAGAATCGGCCAAATCATTGCCTCGCAGCAAGAAGCTGTCATCTTTCTGCGCCGCATCCCATTCTGCTGCTTTAACCAGGAGTCGAGTGTGCGATCGCACATGAAAAGGCTCACTTTCCAACGTTCGAAACAACTCGCCAAAATTCACTAAGAAATCTCCACCATGCCGTCGAAAATCACTCCAAGGTATCGACTCCAGACCATCTGGCACAGTGGACTTGACCACATCCCGATAGATAACTGGCAAAATCCGCTTTTGTTGTGACTGTGCATAGCTCAACTGAGTTAAACAAGCCTCACAGCGCACTGAACTCGGCGACAACATAAACAAAACATTTTCAGCATTGTCCATCAGCTGCTGAGTATCGTCCCAGTGCTCCATCTCCCCTGCTGCCCCTTCTGGAGAGAGCCAAGAACTCTTGCCTTGAATTAATAGGGTTTCATTTAGCCGCTGGGAAAAGTCCACATCATCAATGTGGTGAATAAAAAATACCCCCAGGGTTTGATCAGGGGATTGCAGTTGGCTAGCTTCTAAAAATGCCAACTGCAGCGGCAGCACGCCACCAACCACTCGATCTTTAGCCGTTTGCGCCCAGGCTAAGAACGTGTCTTGCATCCGGTGCTGCAACAACAAACTAGGATTTTGCTTCTGGCGTTCCCACTTAAGCGCTCGTACTAAAAGTCGCTTGTGTTGATTAAAATATCGGGCATCCTGACGAATCGTGCGTAACAGCTCTGCTACATCCTCTTCTAAATCAACCGCCGTCTGGTTGTCCGTTAAGTTAACAAACTGAATCTTACGAATTTTATCGGGCAACAGGCTGACATTAATCTCTTCCACCAAGATGGGAATCACACGCTTATTGAGATCCAACGCCTGGTCAATCTCCATCTGACAATATTCCGATGCCAGGGATGCTTGGGATATCAGGTAGACGATATTATCAGCTTCCTCAATTCCACGCTGGATAGCAGCCTCAAAATCTTCCCCCATGTGGATATCCACTGTGTCGGTCCAGATAGTGACGCCTGCCTGGAGCAAGTTATAACGTATCAGCTCCTTGGAGGTTAAATCTTCTTGGGCATAGGACAAAAATACTTGGGTCATGCCGCCATCGGCAGCTTTAATACTCTCGGTAATAAACGTTGACTGGGATAAACTGGGCCTACAGGGAGGCTGCTCAGCCGAAAACTCCGTTAGTAACCAGTTTTGAGCCCTTAAACGATCTTCTCCCATCAATAGATAAGAGACCTGATTTTGATGCCGTTCCCAGGCGAGAGCACTAATCAAAAGCTCAGTGTGCTGATGTACATAGTCTTCATGGCGATGGCACAGTCCCACAAGGCCGTCAATTGCAGCGGTGAGGTCATCTATACCGTCACGGGCATAGATCCAGTTAATCTTTCCAATTTGAGGATGCATGTTGGGAAAGCTGGAATGCTTGCCTGTAGATTTATACGCCTGCCACTGTTCTTCACTGCCTGCAGGGTTACGGTCTTTCCAGGTAGCATAGCTAATCTCTTCCACCTGCAAAATAGGAATAATCCGCTTGTTATATTTCAAGGCCAGAGAAATTTCTTTGGCACAGTAAGGAGAGTGAACGGAGTGGGGGGAAATGATAAAAATAAAATTGTGGCTTTTTTCAATGCCGTCGTTGATTTGCTCCTGAAAGTCTACGCCTAGGGGAATATCATTTTGGTCAAACCAGACTTGGAACCCCTGGTCATTCAGCCGCTGCCACAAGTCCGTAGCAAAGGCCTTACTATCCACTCGACCATAGGAAATAAAGGCATCGTAGAATTGATTAATGCCTTGACTCGCCTGGATATAAGCGATGTGCAAATCGGTGGGAGAGCTGCCAGGGGGACCAGGTTCCGACAGCCAGGCTTGGGCCATGGCAAAATCCCCAGACCTGAGCAAAAACTTGCGATCGCGCTTCTGCCGCTCCCAAGCCAGGGCCTTAACCAATAGCCGTTTATGTTGTTCTACATAGTCTGCCGCCGTTCGCAGGGTACGGATGAGTTCATCCACTGCCCGGTCAAAGTGAATATCGGACGCTAGCGACGAGAAATCAATAAACTGCAGCATCCGCAGATCACTAGGCAGTGTTGCCACATCCATGGACTGCACCAGCAGCGGGATAATCCGCTTGTGGTAGCGACGGCCATGGGCCAACTCCTGTTGACAATACTTTGAGGTCAAAGAATTGGGAGAAAGCAACAGAACAATATTGTCAGCCTTCTCAATGCCTTGATTAATAGCGACTTGAAAGTCTTCAGCTGTTGGAATATCAACGGTATTAATCCAGACTGCAAACCCCTCACGCATCAAGCGCTTACGCACCTTCTCCTGAATCTCCATATCTTCTTCGCTATAAGATATGAAAATCTGGGTCATCTGATCGTTCGCTAACTTCAGACTCTCCGTAATAAACTCACAGTGCAAATCGGTGGGAGTGCACGGGGGTTGCTCATCTTTAAAGCGAGTATCTAACCATGCTTGTGCCTCAGCTAATGCCGTTTCATCAGTTAGCAAGTAGCGAGACTGCCGCTGTTGGCGCTGCCAATCAAGGGCACGAACCAACAGCTGAGTATGTTGATGGACATAGGGCTGTTGACGGGTCAAGATAGCTTGCAAACCAGCCATGCCGGTCTCAAAGTCATCAATGCCCTCACGAAAGTACACCCAGTTAATTTTGCTAATTTCAGGATGCATATTTGGAAAACTACTGTGCACCCCCTTTTCTTGAATGGCCTGCCAACCACTGATATTGGCATCAGGATTGCGTTGTTGCCAGGTTTCATAGCTAATTTCCTCCACATGTAGCAGCGGAATAATTCGCTTATTGCATGCCAAAGCCAGCTCAATTTCTTTGGCACAGTAAGGAGAATTAACGGAGTGAGGAGAAATAATAAATAGAAAATTATCCGCCTTCTCAATACCGTCATTGATCTGATTTTGATAGTCCACACCTAAGGGAATGTCATCAAAGTCAAACCAAACCTCTAACCCCGCCTCCACCAGACGATCATTAATTTGCCTTGCAAATAACCGACTGTCTGCCCTGCCATAGGAAATAAAGACGTCTTGCAGAGAAGAAGATGGTAGCGCCATGAGATTCCCAGTATCAGCTTTACATCTCCCCCATGGCTAAGACACTATACCAAGCCCCAGGGGTAATGCATCATATAATCAGTTTAGGCCCAGACTGCAATCCAGACATGGACTGCTAGCCTAAAAACAGCTTAGAAGCCATAGTTCCAGCGGGCACGATACCCTCGTGCATCAAGATGAGTAAACACCGAGGCACTCGCTAACCCTCCACGGTCTCGCCACCAGGGTTCTAGCTTTCGGTTGACCTCTGGCGGAGAGATCCCCTGCACCACAAAGTCCACGGCATCGCCTGACAGATGGCGCGAACGGCTTGCTCCACCAGCTTTACGATTTGAAGCCGGATCTCGATACCAAGAGTTCACGGTAATGGGACGTCCTCCCAAATAGTCCCGCACTTCCTCCATGGCCTCAGCAATTTTGAGAATACCGTTGACCACGTCCTCGTCCACAGGGATACGATTACCATTCTTAGTGGCTTCGGCCCAACTAAAGTGACCATTGGTCAAAATGGGATCACCAAGATAAACCTTGCCTAGCTTGGGGACAGTGATCGATCGTCCGCGATCTCTTTCGGCAATTTTTGTTTCAGGTTCAACAGGTGGATCTTGCGGTTTGTTATTGGGCTCTGTGCCTTCTAACTGAATATGCTGGGCAAATACGAACCAATCAACGCGATCATTCTGCCCCATAAGTACCCCATCTGGGATGCGGACTTTAACGTGATTTCCTTGATCAGGCTCATCACTCAGCAACTGCAAGCGGGTACCCGCACTCACCAAGATCTTGTCACCGTCAGACAACTTAAAGCCTTGCTCTGGACTCACCTTAAATAGGGTGTCAGCCAGCACCAGCATCTCAGTTGATCCTTGAGGATCTCCCATATCCAGCAGTTGCTGCGATTGCATATAGCGCATAATGGCTGCAGCACCGACACGTGATGTTTTTTTATCAAGGATATTGGTTCCCCCCCATACCCAGGTAGACTCTTTGCCTACACCACCACGGAATCCGTTCCAGAGGTCAAATCCCCACAAAAGTGCACCCAGGGTACGGGTCTTGGCCTGATGAAATTTCTTAGAGATCAGGACATCAATCATCTGGCGTTCAAACTGCGCTGGCTCGCGAAAGTTCCATTCGCTGTAGTGCAAGATCCCCACAAACCACCAGGGCACACCCGTAGCTTTTTCAACGACTTCATAGTGCGATCGCAACTGCACCATACGGCCCACAATCCCCCTAACCGTAGGCTCCACATCCGACTGAAGCGCACAACGCTCAAACGCTGACCTATACTCTGCCTCAAGTTTTTTCAGAGTCAAATCCATAGAGCTAGTAGATGAAACAACAGAGATAGACAGCCAATCGTAAGAGAAGTCAAATCAAGTCTGCGGAATATACTGACAGCAAAAAGCAAGTTAATATCAGCAATTTCCCTTTCAGGAGCTCATTCTAAGGTTCGTTTAATCCCTTACAGGCAAATAACTTAAACACTATTCTGCACACATCAAACCAAGACACTTAAACAGGTAACATTTATAAAGATTTTATATCATCTCAAATAATCACTAAATAAACGAATTTATACTTTAGCGATGGTGCTCTGGGAAAATAAACGAGATAAATTTTCGTAAGTTAATTTTTATAAATTAGGAAGCTAGCTTATAAAGCTAAACCGTGTACCCTTTGAGTTGCGTTCTGTCCTAGACAATCCAATAGCAGTTGGTCTACACCACGCTAGTTCCACGATTGTCAAAATTTTGAGGCTTTTCAGATATTTGCACTATCGGAGTGGCATTCCCCCTCCGATAGTGCAAATATCTCCTGACCCGATTCCACATAATTCAAGAGCCTCTAGAGAGCGCTGTTTGAATTAATAATTTCGCCTTCAAAACCGCATCTATCTCAAATCGCATCTAATCAAATAAAATGGCCAAGAAAAATGCTTACAATGATTATCTCAAGCAAACCCTGGGTGGATTGATAGATAAGCTTGAGATTTCAGACCTACGTAAGGAGTTTCTCAAAAATCGCTGGTTAGATCAGGTTATGTGGCTAGAAGGACGTGCCACTAAAGAGCGTAACCAACACTTCAGGCTCCGCATGATCACCATTATTGGGGGTGTACTTGTCCCAGCCATGGTGGGTTTTAGAAGTAATAATGATGATCTTCAGGTGGGAGTTGCTACAACTGCCTTTTTTGTTAGTCAAGCAGTAGCCATTTCTGCTGCTGTGGAAGAGTTTTTTGGGCACGGTGACAAGTATCGTAATTATCGTAGTACAGCAGAAAGCATGAAGATCGAGGGCTGGCAGTTTATGCAGCTAGCTGGCCCTTATCGCAAATATAAAGTACATTCAGACGCCTATAAAATATTTGCCCAACGGGTTGAGTCCTATATCCAGAAAGATGTAGAGGGATTCGTTGCTCGTTTAGAGGAGAAGCAAGATGAGGAGAAGCAAGACGCTGACGAGGCTGTTAACAATGCCGAGAAAGCACTAATGCGTCTCAATCAGGAGTTAGAAGAGCGAGCTCAGAAACTGGAATTAGAAAAAGTTCGCTTAGCTGAGCAACAGGTCAGCAGTCAGCCACAGGGTCTAGAAGATGGCGGTTATTCAGGATCATTGTTGGATATCCAAATGCCATCATCTTCCGAAGGAGAAACTTTTGAAGAAAGCAGTCCTGCTGAACCAATGACTGGCGTCCAGTCCCTGCTGTCCTCCTCAAACAAAACGTCTGGTCGACGTCCCGCCCGACAATCATCCAGCAAGACCATTACCTCCACCAGTAATCTACCGCCTTTAGGTCAAAATGCACTGGAATGGGAAGAGACTGTTGACTTTCAGGCTCTAAAAACAATTTTAACTGAACAAAACAGCGTTGTGGAAAGTCAGACCAATGGCGGTTCTGGTGGAACTGCGGTGGTCAGTGGACCTCAACTCACCACACCGGATGAAGTTTCCCAGATTTTGGAATGCCCGTTGGAAGACTGTAAAGTTTATCTGCCCGGGATCTTGGCTGCCATGAAAAAGTACGATATTTACGACAACTCCGTACTCATTGGTTTGCTAGCGACTATCCGCATTGAAACCGGCGGATTCAAACCAGTCCACGAGTGGGGAGGCGAGAGCTACTGGAAACGCTATGAAGAACGTGCAGACCTCGGTAACGTTAATCCTGGTGATGGCATTAAATATCATGGCCGTGGCTATATCCAACTAACCGGGCGCGCCAACTACAGCACCTACGGCAAAAAACTAGGTGTAGACCTAGAGGGCAATCCCGATTTAGTCATGGATCCCGAAATATCCGCCCAGGTACTCGCTTGCTACTTTAAAGAGCGTGGCGTGGCTACAGCTGCTCGCGAAGGCGACTGGCGTCGTGTTCGTAAGCTAGTGAATGGCGGTTACCATGGCTGGGATGTATTTTCGAAATATGTTGAGCGGGCCCGTGCTCAATTAGCATAGATGGCGTAGCAGGTCGATCTTGAGTTTTTTGCTGCTAAAAAATACAGTTCCAACTGTAACCAGAACTCACCCCAATTAAATAGAAACATCGGGTCTACTCAGAGCTCATTGCAGTTTCAAGATCCGCGATTTTACGCATATACTTTGCTCGTATACCTAAAAATCAGGTCATTCTATAAGATCAAATTGCACAATTTTTACAGGATGGGGGTATTTTGGGGATGTAATTGGGTTAGAAGCACAGGCCATCTGGCCACCTTTGATAAGAGATATACAAAATGCCCAGAACTTCAGCTGACGAACTCGTTGAACATACGTTTTCCAATGGGCAGCTTGCGAAAATACTCAAGGTGGCAGACGACACTGGTTACGAAAAAGCTTTATCGCTTGTAGGATTAGCAGGCCCAAGACCGACATTGCTAGTCATCGGCGGTGCCAGTAACATGACGGCTGAGAGTCAGGCAAAGCTGCTTCAATTTTTCAATGACACCTTAGCAACTCTGTCAGAACGAATCGGGATTACTGTATTGGACGGCGGCACCGATGCTGGCGTTATCCATATGATGGGCCAGGCACGCCACTATGTTAGTGGCCAATTTAATCTAATTGGCGTTGCACCCTTAAACAGAGTCATTTTTCCAGTCGGCACAACTCCACCTCCGCCCCCAGATGATTCCAACTATCCTCCAGTCGAACTGGAGCCCCATCACACCCATTTCTTCCTAGTACCCGGTGAAAATTGGGGGAGTGAATCCCGCTGGTTAGCCAGGTTCTCGTCGGTTTTAGCGGGACATTTTCCATCTATGACCTTATTGATTAACGGCGGTCAAGTATCGCTTCAAGATTTGAGGCTGAACCTTGAGTTGGGCAGACACGTAACGATTATTGCCGGCAGTGGCCGATTGGCAGATGCCGTAGCTAACACCATTAGCGGAGTCATGCCTTCTGAAGATGAAACAATTCAAAATCTCGTTGATAATTACTACCCTAAACAGCTATCAGTCTTTAACTTGTTATCCAGTTCATTAGATGACCTGAAGACTCAATTAGACACATATTTTGATTCCTAATAGACAAAGCTATCCTGCGGGCATGTAGTCAGCGCTAACCCTTATTTATTAGTAAGGTGTACCCCTTTGAAGCCAGGCCCAAAATCAATTCTTAAGAATTGAAATCAGCAATTGGCAAGGTATGCTAGAGTTCTATGGCAATGCGTTGCTATATTGGGTAACAATCAGTTTTCGGTACGATACGCTCACAGTTCAACTCGACCAGTTCAATCTCGACTTCGATTTGATTACTAGAGGGATCTCCGTATAACTCGTTGCATACTTAACCTAGGAGATTCTCTATGTCCATTTATGTTGGAAATCTGTCCTATGATGCTACTCAGGAGGACATTAATGCCGTCTTCGCCGAGTATGGAACAGTCCAGCGTGTCCATCTACCCACAGATCGTGAAACTGGTCGCCCTCGTGGTTTTGCCTTCGTAGAAATGTCTTCGGAAGACGAAGAAGCCTCTGCAATTGAGGCTTTAGATGGTGCAGAGTGGATGGGCAGAGACCTGCGGGTTAATAAGGCTCGTCCCCGTGAACAGCGTGGCGGCGGTGGTGGCGGTCGCTTCTAAATTAAAAAGTCTGCCTAACTTTGGGTTACGTGTTTTGCACACAACCCTGGTCTATCATGGGGCAGTTGGTCTGCCCCATTTTTGTCGTTAAAGGAGAATACTATGGCCCAGGTTATCCTTGGGGATGATGAAGGTATTGAATCAGCACTGCGAAGATTTAAACGGAAGGTTGTGCAAGCCGGTATTTTTTCGGATATGAAAAAGCACCGTTACTTTGAGACACCTGCTGAAAAACTTAAGCGTAAGGCGATCGCAAAACATCGTCAAAAGCGTTGGAGCCGCAATCGCAGTAATCGCAATAATAATAGAGACTAGGGGCAAGCAATTGAAGCTCAAAGCCTGACTCTTAGTCCCTGGCATAGTAGCAAAGCGGCGTGGTTGAGTTCAACCACGCCGCTTTGCTGACCGACGCATTACAAGGCCTCACCCATAAAATGTTTCGCCCTGGGGATCAGCCCATGGCAAGTTTTTATTCGGGGTTAAGCGCTCTGTCTAAACAGGACTGCCTAAACAAGACTGTCTAAACAAGACTGCCTAAACAAGATAGTCTTGCAAGGCTTTAACCGCTAGCGTTTGTTGCTGCAAGGAACGAATGGCTTCAATGGTTGCTCGCGCACCTGACAGGGTTGTAATCGTTGGGATCTTGTAATCAAGGGCTGTGCGACGAATCATTCGATCATCTTCCTGGGCAGTAGCCCCGGTGGGCGTGTTGATAATCAGCTGAATTTCCTGGTTTTTGATGGCATCAATCACATGGGGCCGACCCTCATGCACTTTGTAGACCAATCTCACATCTAATCCATGGGACTGTAGTACCCGCCGAGTGCCAGCTGTCGCCATCAGTTGAAAACCTAGTTCTGCAAGTTCCTTAGCAATGGGAACTACAGCTTCCTTCTCGCGATCGT
Organism: Adonisia turfae CCMR0081; assembly: GCF_011009555.1. Classification (GTDB taxonomy): domain Bacteria; phylum Cyanobacteriota; class Cyanobacteriia; order Phormidesmidales; family Phormidesmidaceae; genus Leptothoe; species Leptothoe turfae. The sequence continues at coordinate 6,409,991 of NZ_QXHD01000004.1, forward strand.
TCATAGAAATGAAGGTTGTCCCTTGCAAAGGCAGCGCCTGACTAGCAGCTAGTTCGGCTTTGGCAAAAGAACGCCCGAAGTCTACGTCAATCCCCATGACTTCGCCGGTAGACCGCATTTCTGGCCCTAGCAGCGTGTCAGTACCCGGAAATTTACTAAAGGGTAGTACAGCCTCTTTTACTGAAATATGGGTGGGGATAACTTCTGTCATCACCCCCACCTCAGTCAGGGTTCGTCCAGACATAATGAGAACCGCTGTCTTAGCTAAGGGCACCCCCGTTGCTTTAGAAACAAATGGCACTGTACGAGAAGCTCTGGGGTTGGCTTCTAAGATATAAACGTCATCATCTTTAACCGCAAATTGAATATTCATGAGGCCAATCACTTTTAGGGCCTTAGCTAATTTGACGGTCCAATCACGAATGATACCCAGGGCGTTATCACTAAGGGTGATGGTCGGTAATGAACAAGCCGAGTCACCCGAATGGATACCCGCTTGCTCAATGTGCTCCATAATGCCACCAATGACAACTTGACCAGTGCGATCGCAAATGGCATCCACATCCACCTCAATGGCATTTTCCAAAAAGCGATCGATCAAAATTGGATGGTCCGGTTCTACCTGTACCGCTGTCGTCATGTAGCGCTCTAGATCCTGGTCGGAATAGACCACCTCCATAGCCCGACCACCTAACACGTAGCTGGGGCGCACAACCACTGGATAGTTAATTTTTTGAGCAATCTCCAGGGCTTCCTGATAACTACGGGCAATGCCATTGGGTGGCTGCGTGATCTCCAAATCCCAAAGGATTTTCTCAAACCGTTCACGGTCTTCAGCCGTATCGATAGAATCAGGTGACGTACCCCAAATCTTTGTCTGGATCGGCTGACCATCAACCTCCGGTGCACTGCCCAAATAGGCTTGCAAAGGGACAGCCAACTTGAGGGGAGTCTGGCCACCAAACTGAATAATGACCCCTTCTGGGTTCTCCGCCTCAATAATGTTGAGCACGTCTTCCTTAGTGAGGGGCTCAAAATAAAGCCGGTCACTGGTGTCGTAGTCAGTGGAGACCGTCTCCGGGTTAGAGTTCACCATGATTGTCTCAAAATCATGGGCCTGTAACGCATAGGAGGCATGACAACAACAGTAGTCAAACTCAATACCCTGGCCAATGCGGTTGGGACCACCCCCCAAAATCATTACCTTTCGCCGATCAGAAGGTTTGACCTCGTTTTCAGCCTCATAGGTGGAGTAATAATAGGGAGTGTATGCCTCAAATTCTGCGGCACAGGTATCTACCGTTTTATAGACCGGTGTCACGCCCAAGGCCTTACGGTTTGCCCGCACCTGATCTTCATCGGTTTTGGTGGCATAGGCAATTTGGCGATCGCTAAAGCCCTGCTGCTTCACCGCCATCATTTGCTCGGCAGTAATAGCCCCTAAGGCTGTACGCTTCAACCATTTTTCAGTGATCAGCAAGTCCTGTAATTTATCAATAAACCAGGGATCGATGCCGGTGAGTTCATAGATATCCTGAGCGCTGAGCCCGAGTTGCAACGCATGGCGCAGCGCAAAGATGCGGTCTGGATTAGGGGATCGCAAACTGGAGCGCACCTTGGAAATGGTGGGAAGATTTTCGCTGCGATCGCAGCCCCAACCAGCACGCCCCGTTTCCAAGGAGCGCAAAGCCTTCTGGAACGATTCTTGAAAGGTACGGCCAATGGCCATCGCCTCTCCCACCGACTTCATCTGGGTAGTCAATAAAGGGGCACTTCCAGGAAACTTTTCAAAGGCAAACCGGGGAATCTTAGTCACCACATAGTCAATGGTGGGCTCAAAACTAGCAGGCGTTTTCTTTGTGATGTCATTGGAAATTTCATTCAGGGTGTAGCCCACCGCTAGTTTGGCCGCAAACTTTGCAATGGGAAACCCCGTAGCTTTAGAAGCAAGGGCAGAACTACGAGACACCCTGGGGTTCATCTCAATAACAATCACAGCCCCCGTATCTGGATTCACAGCAAACTGAATATTGGAACCACCCGTTTCCACACCAATTTCACGAATAATTTTGATAGATGCATCCCGTAACCGCTGATATTCCTTATCAGTCAGGGTTTGAGCAGGCGCTACCGTGATCGAGTCTCCGGTATGAATTCCCATGGGATCCAAATTCTCAATCGAGCAGATGATCACGACATTGTCAGCCAGGTCACGCATGACCTCCAGCTCATACTCTTTCCAGCCCAACAGCGACTTCTCAATCAAAATTTGTGATACCGGGCTGGCATCTAAACCGGACTTGGCAATGGTTTCAAACTCTTCCTGGTTGTAGGCGATCCCCCCACCGGTCCCACCCAAGGTAAATGCAGGTCGAATGATTAATGGGTAAGTACCAATCTCTTGAGCAATTGCCTGAGCTTCATCCATGGTCTCAGCCAACCCAGACGGACATATGCCCACACCAATCCGTTCCATGGCCTCCTTAAATAGGCGGCGGTCTTCAGCCATTTCAATGGCATCTAACTTGGCTCCAATCAGCTCCACATTGTGGGCCGCTAGAACACCCTCCTTGGCAAGACTAACAGCAATATTTAGAGCAGTCTGGCCGCCCATGGTCGGCAAGAGTGCATCTGGCTTTTCCCGCTCAATCACCCGAGCCACCAACTCAGGGGTGAGGGGTTCAATGTAGGTGCGATCCGCCGTTTCTGGATCAGTCATGATGGTGGCCGGATTGGAATTAATCAGCACCACTTCATAGCCTTCTTCTCGCAGAGCCTTGCACGCTTGGGTGCCCGAATAGTCAAACTCACAAGCCTGACCAATCACAATCGGGCCAGAACCAATTAACAAAATCTTGCTGAGGTCGTTGCGGCGAGGCATAAGCGAGCGTTGGAAAAATCGAGGGTAACAAATTAGAGAGTCCTATCATTCAGGACTCGGATCAACAAATCCAAATCATTGTAGGGCTTTCTTTCACACCCAAGGCGGAGATTTTGCAGGAGTTTTCAACCATCTTTAGAGCAAACCACCCGCCATAATGGCCAATGTGCATCAATCATAGGCTGATATTTCCTAAAGTTAGGAGGCATCTAATCGCCACTGCTGTAAGGATTCATGCCAGGCATGCACTACAAAACGGACATGCAATATCCATCATTCTTTGCCCATGAAAAATGAAAGGGTGCCAACGCTAACGTCAGAACCCTTTCATTTTTATCAGAGTTAATTGGAGGCAACTGAGTAGGAATGTCCAGACTTTTGTGTCAATCGCTAATTTTTAATAAAAAATCAAGGGTTTCAGCCCTCTCCAACACCGTTTTGTAGACACTCCCTAACAGCTATGGCAAACGGCTGAATGCATCTCTCCAAAGGAAAAGCCGCGCCAACAGCCGTTTGCTGCGCCCATGGCTGATGCTACTTATAGCGTTCAGTAATCATCACTAATATTGTGAACCATGGGCACCCAGCGATAAACTGGCGTCAACGCTTAACCTTCGCCACCTTCGCCGCCTTCGCCACCTTCGCCGCCTTCGCCGCCTTCGCCAGTAACAGCATCCTTGGCGTCTTCTACAGCACCCTCGACGGT
>NZ_QXHD01000004.1:6413587-6468125 GCF_011009555.1 Adonisia turfae CCMR0081
TCCCGCGCACTGTCTGCTACACGCTGAATAGATTCAGTCATGACCTGTACAGAATTCAAGGTGACTGCCAGCTCCTCAGCTTGTCGCAAGGCATCTGCTGATAGGCTGCGGGCGAACATCTCATTATCAGACGAACTCTTAGTCACCTGTAGTGCTGCTGCACTCACCTGCTGTACAATTTCTCGCAGATTTTGAATCGTTAAGTTGAACGAATCAGCGACCGCTCCTAAAACATCGGCTGTGACCTCTGCCTGAACCGTTAAATCACCCCGGGCAGCTCCTTCTACATCGTCCAATAGACGAATTACCTGGCGCTGTAGATCCTCTTTAGCCTGTTCTTGTTCCTGCGCTTTTCGCTGGGCCTCACTAGTCGTCGTGAGAATGACCCGAGCCATCTTGTTAAACCCTGTGGCCAGTTGACCTAACTCATCACTAGAGTGAACAGTTGCTCGCGCATTTAGATCTCCTTGGGAAACCAAGTCAAACTGCTGTTGAAGATTATCAATTGAGCGTTTCGATTGGCGATCTAATAAAAATCCTAATCCAAATACCGTCACAAAGCTAACGATACCTGCAGCACCTCCCATGGCAGCAGGATACACTCGGGCAATTAGGTTTCGATTGCCTGGAGATGTGCTATCAGCAGGTAGCCGTCCTAAGGTAGCTAGATTAACCCCTGCAACTGCAATCACAGATGTTAGTCCTGCAGCCCCTGCCATGATTAAGCGTTTAGTGGCAAGCGGCGCATTGTTCAGGGTATTAAAAATCCCCTCGCTTTCTACTTCAGGAACAACAACGGGCGACTCTTCCCCTTGGGTAAAGGATGGCAGCTGATCGGCAGTTTCGATGCTAAAGATGTCATCGTCTCCAATGATTGCCTGGTCATCCTCCTCTACTAGACTAAAGCCAGAACCGCCACGGGTAACTGGAGCTTCAGCAAACCCTCCCTCTGATGTTTCTGAAGCCTCCGTAAATTCGGTAGAACCACCTTCGGATAGATCAAATTCTGGCAGGCTGCCTAAATCATCAAATTCATCAAACTCATCGAGGAAATCGATATCGCCGCCTTGCTGACTTTCCAAGCCTTCCATCGTATCAACGCCTGGAAAAGTCTGTTCGTCAATGTCATCATCCATTAGCCCATTGTCGGTGGTCTCAATACCTGGCAAGGTAGATGCCTCATCAAATTCTTGAAAATCCCCGATAGGCATAGTGTCGGGTTGAGCATCATCCGGTTCCATCATGAAGAGGGTTTTATCATCTGGCTCTTCTAATAAGTCTGAACCAGCATCCAAACCCACTTCAAGTTCAGGGCGATCAATCTCCAGAGAACTACTACCTGTCTCTAAAAAGTCATCCACATCTGGAAAGTCTTCCAGCTCACCCGATGAAGACGGTGCAGATGGAAAAGCTTCGTCGAAATCATCTTGATCAAATTGTGATACATCTTGAATGGGTGCTGAAGACCCATCACGGACGACGCTATCGAGGGTAATCTCTTCTTCCTCTGAGGATTCAATAAGACCTTCCAAGCTGCTGTCCGCAAATGGATCTAAAAGTTCAGCATTACCTAGATCTCCACCTATGGACAAATCGCTAATGGAGAATGGATCGTCCTCGTCGTCCAACTCTAAACCTTGATCACCAGAGGTGCTCTCATAATCAGCAGTAGCATTGAAGGGATCGCCTGTAGCTTCAGTGGCAAGATCATAGCTATCTTCATTTTCTAGTGCATTTGGTTCGGGTGCACTTAGGTCAGTGGGTGAGTCTACTGTTGGCTCGGTTTGAAAACTTGCCCCATCTGCTTCTTCAAAGGACAAATCGAGCCCGGCACTCAAGTCATCACCCTCTTCTCCCATATCGCCATAGAGCTCTATGGAGTCAAACAGACCATCTGCAGTAATATCCTCTATGCCATTCTCATCAGCCTGTACCTGGCTAACATCCATCTGTTCTGCATAGGTAAGGCCATTGTTGGCGTAATTAACGAACTCAGGATCGGACGTTAAATTTAAGACGGATTTATATTGAGTGCGGGCTACATCGTACGCACTTAGCCCATAGCAATAGATGTGACCCTTGAGCAGGAGCACATTGGGATCGCTCGGGTAATTTTCTGCCAGTTGCTCAATAATGTCAGCAGCTTGTTCATAACTGCCCTGCATATATGCACGTTCTGCTGCTTGATAGGTTTGAGCGTAATCTATGCCCGATGCCATCTGTATTCTCCTGCCAGTCTAAACTTCTCCATATTTTCAACCCATCGACCCTAAGCTACCCAACGCGCCGAGCGCAGTATGGCAACATGGTCTAATAGGCGTAATGAGCGATCCGTATTGGCATCTAGTACCCATTCCCCCTTTAGAAAAGGTGCCATTGTATCGGAGTAGTCGCGGGACATCTTCATGCGTTCCGCATCTAGCCAATCTGTACCCACTATCTGATTAACGGCTAAGCCTAACATAGTCCCCTGATGTTCGACAGCAATCACTGGAATTTCTGCCCTGTCAGTATTCATCGGTTGAGAATAACCTAAAAACTGCCCTAGATCGGCAACCCATATGACACGCCCTTGTTCGTTCAAAGTTCCAAGTAATAAAGGAGACACATTGGGAACAGGGGTGATACGGTCAGGGGGATTTTCAATGATTCGGCGAATACCAATGGCAGGTAAAGCAAATTCATCATCGGCTCCGACATAGAAGCGCAGATGAAGTTCGCCATCAGGCGTTTCAAGCTTTTGTAGTTCAGGGTCTTGATCTTGCCCTACTCCGGTTTGAAAGTCTGGATTACCTACCATCGGCCCCTATTACCTCAAAAATCTTTGGCATTTCAATCACGTAGCAGTTGTTTGACTGTGCCCACTAGCTCAGTTGGCTGAAATGGCTTGGCAATATAAGCATCAGCTCCTTGTTTCATTCCCCAATAACGGTCAAATTCTTCACCTTTAGAAGAACACAGTACAACAGGCAGATTTTGTGTGGCAGGGTCAGACTTAATACGTCTACAGACTTCGTACCCATTCATGCGGGGCATGACGATGTCTAAAACGACTAAGTCAGGTAGATCTCCCTGGATATGAGCCAATGCTTCAACACCATCGCTAGCGACAGTCACTTGTAGACCATTACCCTTTAATAAGTCAATAATCATTTCTCGTTGGGCAACACTGTCTTCCACTACTAAAACCGTACTCATAACCTGAATTTCGCCGTTTAAGACCGGTTCATATCTTGATTCAACCCATTATGCCCCCCTAGGGGGAAATAACTATTTAAGTTGACTAATATGCCCAGTTAATTGGGATTCACCTGGGAAAGCAGCGATTGGTTGGCTATTTGGTGCATGATGGTATGCACACCCTACCGCTTGTGCCTAATAAAATACCCGTACGTATCTAATTTATTAAACTTTCATCAAAATTCTTTTGGTTGGATGGAGCGTAATGGTTCTACAAGTTACGTAAAAATCATTAATAAATTCGAAAAGAGAATGATTTCCACTCGATATCTTCCATCATTATGGATTACTCCAGTTCTCAGGGTTTAGGGTAGCTGATATTTCCTGCTCAAGTAGCATTTCAGGGGCAAGACGCTTAGGATTGCCCCTACCTACGTATCTTTCTACTAAGGCTAACAGCTCTGGTTCGCCAAAGGGTTTAGTTAGATAGTCTGTGGCTCCAACCATGTTGGCTTTGACACGATCTACAAAGCTGTCTTTCCCTGTCAGCATGATGATAGGAACTGATTGGAAATATGGAGCCTGTCTCAACATGGCACATAGTTGATGCCCTTCTAGTTCAGGCATAGCTACATCACAGAGAATGAGATCGGGCTTAAGACTGAACAGTAAACTCAAGGCTTTTACTGGATTCCCAATGGATGTGACTTCGTAGCCATAGGCATCCAGCATCATTTCTATGGCCTGTCTGACAGCTAGGGTGTCGTCAATACATACGATGCGAGGAACGGCATTATTAATAGGGGCTTTAGTCTGGATGCGATGCGATGCCTGTAGACTATGCACCATTTGGATGTGCCCTTTCTGGACATAAGGATATAGCCCGTTAGCAACACTAAAAATATTTCGACTTAGGTGGCGCGAGATTTGAATCACAGATGTTTTGCCATCAGACATGGCCAAAAGTGGCGGTAGGGATGCTGAGTCTGTACGGTAAGTGTCGGCTAGGAAGGGGCAATCGTAAAAAGAATTTAACCGAGGCTGTAGTCGCAACCATCCCTGTAACTGTCGAATCACTCGCTTTACCAGGGGTTTGGTGTCAAATTCGGTAAGTTGAGGGCTCAGGGAGGCGTGAAAGCGAAACAAAAATCGCCCTTGATGTAAGCTGATGACTTCAAAAAGCGTTTCTTCGATCAAACGGTAAAGTACGGAACGTGCTTGTTGAGTGGTGAGATGGCCATTTTCTAGCAACCACCATAGAGCTCCGTACTCTGGTGGACGGAGGGGAGTTAGATTAGACAGGTCAACACTTTCCCACTGAACCTCTAACTTGAGGGGATACAAAATATCGCGCAGCCGATTTAGCTGTTCATTGGTGCGTCCAGCGTAAAGAATGCCGCCATTGGCAAAAAACACTAGCCATGAGTTAGCTGGCCCATCGAAAGATTCAATATAAAGTTCTCCGGTTTGCTGACCAATATCAATCAGTTGAAAAATACTGCGAATATCCAGCTCGCTTAACTGGCCCTGCATAGATTTGTCCTAAGGAATTGGCACTTGGTAACTAGGTTGGCTACATTGATATACGGCATTAGCTACAATTATTAGCACTTAACTACAGTTACACTGTCTTTATATGAGGTGGCTATGTGCTCTAAGCAGTTTAGCTGCTGTTTATAAAGTGACATTTTTTATGTGAATGGTATGTGGTGGTGTCTATTGATTAGCCGTATGCGCACGTAGGAATGTACATATTAGAGAGGAATTAATTCATTGAAGTGATAGTTAACCTCCATGGTTTAGCGCTTTTGGGAGAATTGTTTTTTATAGGTTAGAGGTTTCCATCGGACACGTATACACTAGCGAATAGCTTGGGATTATTAGGTCTAGAGTCGCTCAGATAAATATCGTTTGGCTATTGATTTTGCTTCAATATTTTGATAAATACAGTGCCTTAAGCTTCTATATTACTAACTAAACGAGACGTGGATATTGTGTAACTGAGTAGCTGTTTCCGGTAGCTATTTGTATAGACGAAGGGGATGCCAGCGTGCGTTATTTGGCCGAGGTTCAGAAAAAAAGTGGATTTATGGGCAGCAGCCGAGCTGAGTTTAAACTCTTAGCTTGTGAGCGCTCGGAGCAAAATTGGAGTGCTGTCTCTGGAGATGAACTAGTCCCAGCTCCAGATGATGCAGGTTATAGCTCTGGCGCGCTGATTTTAATTGAGCTGTCCAATGGTCGTCAGGTTCAGCGTCATTATGAGGCGGGACGTCAGTTGGTCAGCATCCTGCAAAATTTTTCTAGTCTCAACAAAAAATTTAAAACTCAAGAAGACGAGATTGAACAGTGGAAAGAGTCCCTAACCTATCAAAGTCAGGCGCTTAATCAACGTGAGCTGGAGTTAGATACCCGCGAAGATGAAATCAAGCAGGCGGCGACTGAACTCTCTGAGTTAGATACGCAAAAGCAAGAGTTAGAGACATTTCGCGCTGAGCTAGATGAACAGCGCCAAGACTACGAACGCAAAAACTCTGAGCTGGAGGGCGCATGGGCGCACTTAAACGGAGAGAAACAAAGGCTTGAAGAGCATCGTGAAACGTTATCGTCTCAGACAGGTTTAGATTCGAGCCAGACGCAAAAGCTAAGAGATGCCGTTGAGCAGTTGATGGTTAACGTAGTGCCAATGGAGGACCTGCGTCAGCAACTTGGTAGCACTCGTGATTCCCTGGGGCAGTATCAGGGCATTTTACAAGGTTTGCAGCAGACTGGCTCTGAACAACAGGATCAGCTGCAATCTAAGAGCCATGATGTAGAGCGATTCAAGCAGTCGGTGCAGCAGCTTTACCAGACTGTTGATGCTGATCGCAGCGCTTTCAATGCACTATGTATAGAATTGCGGGAATCAAAGGTAAAGCTTGCTCAGAAAAAGCAGCAAAACCAACTGGTATCAGAGCAGATTAATCAGCAGAGTGGAGTATATCAAAAGGTCTATGAGCTACTGAATACTGGTGATCAGGTACGTTTGGGTAAGAAAATTGACCTCACCAAACTTGAGGAGATGTCTATCGAAGACCTTGAGGCTTTGCTGACGGGTATGGAAACAGATTTGGAAAAGATGTCTCGCTTTGTTAGTGACCAAGAGGAAGAGCTGACATACCAGCAGCAGGCGATTGATGAGCTGAAGCAGAAAGCGGAAGCTGCTAGCGAGTATGACAGGATGCAGATTGAAGCTGATATCAGTGACGAGCAAGATCGTTACGATATGCTCAATAAAACCTTGGTTGGTCAGCGCCGTAATTTGCTGGAACGGGAAGAGGTACTAAGCCAGCATCGAGCTGTTTTATTGCGGCGTCAGGGTCAGGCAACTGTTGATAGCCCTGTGGAAAATGCAGCTGATTTGGAGCCAGTGCTGGAACATATCGATCAGGTCCGTCAGGAGCTAGCGACCCAGGCTGTGGAGTTAGAGAAGTTAATTGCTGAGTTGGAAAATCGCTGTAACTCATTACAGCAGCAGGTAGATACTAAGCAGTCTGAGTTGGACAATCAGCGGTCTAATCTGGAGAAGGAACGAGACACGTTTGAGCAGGCGATTAAGGATTGGGCTGGTTTGGAGCGTGCGATCGCAACCCGTAACGAGTATATGGGTCCTGCGGCTGAAAAAATGGATACTATCCAACACATGCTGGATGGAGTATTTGTTACGCTAGAACGGTTCCAAGAGGTCAATGACTACCAGTTGCAAGCCATTGCTGAGATGCAGCAAACAATCCAGAGCTTATCAGGTGAGCCAGCAGCTGCATAACCTCTACCCACACTAGTTTGACTTTTATGATTTGGGTAAATGAGCATATAGATCCCTCTGGGATTGTCTACTCTGCCATCGCTTGTTGTGATCAAAATGCTGCTGAAGAATGCCATGCAACGTTTCAAGCATCATTAACAGATGAGCAAAAAGAAGCTGGTTGGGTCGCTCGATTGCGCACTGTAGACTCTTGGGATGATGTACCCGTCAGTGCTTTGAAGTTATCCTAACGTCGTTGTCTTAGAGAACTAACTATTGCCTTTGAATATCCATCATGTCCGAACACGTTATAAAACTAAGCCAGTTCCTAAAGCTCAATGACTTAGTTCAATCCGGCGGTGAAGCCAAACATCTGATTCAGGCTGGCCATGTACGAGTGAACGATGAGGTAGAGTTACGACGCGGTCGCAAACTATGGGCAGGAGACCGGGTAACCTTTGCTAATCAAACCTACGATGTTATCTCTGATGTAGATAGCATCGATAATCTGAATCAATAGGCTGGGGCGTTGGCACTCTCAACCTAAAAATAAAGCCGTTGGTATGCACTGTCAGGCATATCAACGGCTTTGAAGGTTAAAGGTGCACAATAGATGCCTTACCTACTGACATCTAATTGCGCAGAGGTGCGGATTGCAGGTGATGTTTATCGGTCTGAAGATGTCCGTTATTGCTAACAGACACATGGGCACTATGGCCGTTGCCATGGCCATTATTGGCACCCGCAGGACGAGGCTGAATCAGTCCATACCCACCGTGATTCCTTTCATATATCACGTTGATTTGGTCAGTCTCCAAGTTATAAAACACATAAAAATCGTGATCAATAAGCTGTAGATTTTCCAGGGCTTCTTGCACTGACATGGGAGCCATTGCAAAATATTTTGTTCTAACTACCTCTGCTGGCAGTTGGGGCTGGCCCTGCTCTAACAGCTCAGTGACATGCAAATTCGCATCCTGAGAAGTAGTATCAATCTCCATGGAACGCACTGATACATGATCAGAACTGCGACGTTTTTCCTTGTATTTGCGAAGCTGCCGACAAATCTTATCCGCTACTAAATCAATACTGGCATATAGGCTTTCGCTGCTTTCTTCGGCCCTTACTACAGCGCGGTTTACATGAACTGTAACTTCTGCATACTGCCGATTGGGCATTTTTGTACCACCAGCCACAGACAAACAAACATCAACCTTATTGATCATTCGTTGAAAATGGCTAACTGACTTCTCAATTTTTTGTGAAACATGTTGGCGAATAGCCTCTGTAATTTCAAGATTTTTTCCTTGGATAACAAGCTTCATAAAGCTGCCTCCACTGATAGAAGATAAGCGATTAGTTTCACCCTAGCACTTTAATTCTGAGAGATTTTTTCTGTTTAGAAACATTTTTATCCGTTGATAAATCTTTAGGATTAGCGCGGGATGATTTGAGTCTTATGTGTTTCCTCAAGATCACAAAATTTCTTGTACAATAAGGGTTCTAGCACTTGTGAACATTGATCCCCTCCTTGGGAAGGGGGGTTGATTTTTGCGACTCTTAATACTTTTTTAATCTTTCTCTTGTGATGTATAGATAGTTCTGAATTACTCGATATCTCAGTATTTTTCTGACTCTACTACATTCATTTTTTTGCATATATAAAGTCAGTTAAAGCAGGTATAAAGTGACGAAAAGCTGATACAGAATCAACATTCTTATAGTGACTGAAGATAGAAAGCTTATTGTTCAAGATATTGGCTTAATCGCCTATAAATTGGCTTGGGAATATCAGAAAGAATTGGTGTCTACACGTAAACAGGACTCTAACGCAGACGATGTTCTGGTGTTGACTGAGCACCCTCCGGTATATACCCTGGGCGCTGGCTCGCAAGAGCAGTTTGTGCATTTTGATTTAACTAATCCCAGTTATAAAGTGCATCGAGTAGAACGTGGCGGTGAAGTCACTTATCATTGCCCTGGCCAATTAGTGGGGTATCCCATTTTGAATTTGCATTACCATCGCAAAGATTTGCATTGGTATCTGCGCCAGTTAGAAGAGGTTGTGATTCGTACGCTTGCTCACTACAACCTTTTAGCCAAGCGCATTCAAGGTTTGACTGGTGTATGGGTTGATGATTATAAAGTGGCTGCAATTGGCATTAAGGTCAGCCGGTGGATCACCATGCATGGGTTTGCTCTGAATATTTGTCCAGATTTATCAGGCTTTGAGCGCATTACCCCTTGTGGTATAGCTGATCGACCGGTTGGCTCTATGGCTCAGTTTGTGCATGGCATTACGTTAGCCGAGGTGAAACCCATACTTGTCCAGCATTTTACTGAGGTATTTCGACTATCAGCTCAGTATCTGGAAGAATCACCAACCAGCTGGCGTCGCCATGCTGAAGATATAAAAGTTTAGGCATTACTACGTAGGACTGGCATCTAATCATGATGCATAGGCCTACAGAGTCGGGATTGAGTTCAATTATTTCAACAGGTCGGGCGTTAGAAATAGCCTCACGGGTGCTTGATGTTTGTTGTCTAGAGCTTGATGTTTGTTGTCTAGAATAGCGAACTGTCTTATGGACCAATACAATGGTTTGATAACGGACATTCAGCCTATGCCCGACACTAATTTTCCTGAAGCCAAGCCCTCTAATGGTTTTTATTCGGTTGCTCAGACTGTAATAGGAGTTGAGCCAAAATCTCGTTTTTCCTCGTTCACTGATAAAACTTCTACCCAAGACTCTTGGACATGTTCTTGGCAGGACGTTCGTCATGCGCGACAGCAATCTCAAATTCATCCATTCCTAAAGCCACTGACGTTCCATGCAGAACCGTTGACCGCTTTGCGGCATCGTGATGAACAGGCTTTGGAGGATATATTTGATGACCTGCAAGTCGAAGAAATTTTGATCGATGTCTGTATTCGTTTAAGGCAGCTCTATCCAGAGCCTTGTTGGGAAGACGAGCCGTTTGATTTTTTGCAGGGATATCTGTAAGTCTAACTATCAATAATTAATGACCCACCCGCGCCGAATAAACTTAGGTGGGCCATTAATTGACAACTTCATAATCGCAGACTACCTCTATAAGGCTATGACTAGAACGGAATTTCGTCGTAATCAGGCGTCGTGGTATTAGTCGGTGGGCTGCTTGGCTGAGGAGTCGAGGCAGCTGGACGACTGCCGCTATGACTACCTTCAGCGATGGGAGGTGCCGCTGCCATCAGCATAGATTGCATCTCGGCAATGCGGTGCAGACGTTGGACGGTGATTTCCGCTTGCTTTTCACGAAACCCTTCAGGTCGATCAACGGTTTTCATGGTTAATCGACCTTCAACCACGACTCGATCACCAGGACCGTAGCTAGCGTCTTGAATTGTCTGTGCCAGGTTGCCCCAACCAACGGCCTTAAACTGCGATGGGCTATCATCTGGGCGCAGCCCAGCTATTTTGATCTTAAATTCGGCAATGGGGGTTTGGTTGTCGGAGGTGTAGCGCAGCTGTGGGCTCTCGACAATCTCGCCCATGAGGATGCAATGATTCATACGACTTGTTCCTCTCGAATACCTTGCTCTTTTTCAATGAAACTTTGAACCCGTTGGCGATAGTCCTGTAGATGGGTATCTACCCAATCACGGTCGGCGCTATTGGCAAAGATATGGACCAGCGGATCGCCAGCGTCAGGTAAAATCAACACCCAGTTATCGCGAGTACGGTCAACTATTTTGACACCATCCACCAGTTCAAGAGTATCAGCGGGATGACTCTCCACAAGATAACGCATCAGTGCACCTTTGATAGTCCATGGGCAACGTAGAGTTTGTACTCGATGGGAAATTCTGGGTAAGTCACCCCAGATACGGCCCAAGGACTGTTCCTGGATAGTTAACATTTCGATTAACTTGGCGATGCAGAACATGGCATCAAAACCAGGGTGGAGTTGAGGGAAGATAAAGCCCATGTCACCGCTGCCACCTAAAACAACATTGCTGCTGGCCTGACAAGCTTCCATGAGGGCAGTTGGGTTAGCTTTGGTGCGAACGACATGGCCACCATGGCGACGAGCAATTTGCTCAATTGCTCCAGAGGTATGAACCGGTACAACTACTGTTCCCTGGGGATGGGCCGTCAGAATCATATGGGTCATCAGGGCCGTTAACATTTCTCCGCGAATCGGTGAGCCCACTTCATCCATCAGCACTAGCTGTTCGCCATTGGCTGCTACCTGTACCCCAACTGTAGCTTGTAGAGCCTGAACTACCTGACCCAACTGGCCTAACATGTGTTCTCGTTCGGCCATGGAGGGAGCAGTTTGGCTCAGACTAGCGTTTAGCACAACGGCATCACAACCAAATTTTCCTAGCAATCTCGGTAGGACGGCACCGGAAACCGCATAGGCATAGTCGATGACGACTTTAGAATTGCTGTGGCGAATAGAGCCTACATTCAGTCGTTTCTCGAATTCCCTGGTGTATATGTCTATTAGGTTGGCTGGATAGGAGACTTCGCCAATCTCATGGATTTGCGATCGCCGCAGATTTTCCTTGAAGTAAGCTCCTTCAATTTTCTTTTCCTTGCCTTTGGGAATGTCAATACCCTTCTTGTCAAAGAACTCAATCAAGATTTGATCGGCCCGATCAGGATGCAGACGGACATGAATGCCACCAGCAACATCTAATGTTGGGAGGATGACGCGAGCCACAGGAATGGCCGTTGCTTCTAGATTTTGGACATTGATACCCACAGACATCAACCCGGCAATCAAAGATCGGGAGACCATGCGGGCAATACTGCGCTGGTCCCTGGAAACGGTGACATAGGACCCCGGTTTCAGGGTAGACCCATAGGCTGCCCCTAGTTTGACTGCAAATTCAGGGGTAATATCAATATTGGCCAGCCCCGTCACACCGCGCTGACCAAAAAGATTGCGCTGGGCCGTATTGCCCCAAATTAAGTTGATATTGAGTGTGGCTCCAGACTCAATCCGCTTACTAGGCCATACCCTGACCCCTGGACTAATTTGTGCCTCCTCCCCGACGGTGGAGAGAGCACCGACCACTGCACCTTCTAACACGTGAGCTCGTCGATCGGCCCGAGTACCCCGGGCAATTACACAGGCTCGTAAATGGGTCTCATCACCGATGATGGCTCCATTCCAAATGATGGGGCGTTTAAGGTCAGCATCACTGCCAACGGTGACATTGTCACCAATGACTGTGCCTGGTTCTAAGGTAACCCGAGCCCCAATGCGACAGTTTCGGCCAATCAAAACCGGTGGTTTGATCACAGCGGTTGGATCAATGTGGGTATTTTGACCTACATGGATACCGGGGGAAGATGCAGGATAGGCAAAATCCACCAATACTTTGCCTTCAAGGGCATCATACTGAGCTTCCCGATAGGCTTCGAGGTGGCCCACATCACACCAGTAGCCTTCGGCCACGTAGCCGTACATCGGCTCCCCCTTTTCCAGTAATAAAGGGAACAGATCCTTAGAGAAGTCCTTTTCTTGATTTTCAGGTAGGTAATCTAAGACTTCAGGCTCAAGAATATAGGTGCCAGTGTTGACTGTATCTGAGAAAATTTCACTGGTGGAGGGCTTTTCTAAAAAACGCTTGATGCGTCCGTCTTCATCTGTAATGACTACGCCAAATTCAATGGGGTTTGGCACGCGGGTTAAGACCAGGGTTGCTTTAGAGCCTTTTTCCTTATGAAATCGAATCGCTTCTTTAAGGTCAAAATCCGTAATACTGTCGCCGCTAATGACTAGAAATGTGTCATCCAGGAGTTCAGCAATATTCTTCACACATCCTGCGGTGCCCAAAGGCTGATCTTCCTCCACCGCGTAAGTCATCTGTACACCAAAGTCGCGCCCATCCTGGAAATAGTCACGCATCACATCGGGCAAGTAGTGTAACGTAGCGATGACTTCATTGATATCGTGTCGCTTTAGCAGATTGACAATATGTTCTGCAATTGGACGATTGAGCACAGGAACCATGGGCTTTGGCAGGTCACAAGTTAGCGGTCGAAGTCGGGTTCCAGAACCACCAGCCATGAGTACTGCGCGCATAATTCCTCCTGTGGGTTATGAGAATTCAAACAATTTTGATTGAAGGTTAGCTGTGAATAGACAACGACGCTAACCTTTGAAATACACTCAGGCAATATGTGCTTTGAGTGATTACATTTCTTTTGCCGTGCTAGATGTATGCAGTGTCAATTGTACTTGCTTTGTTAAGCTCAACTTTATATTCATTAAGCAAGCCTTCAAAGTACCTAGTCTACTGCTATAAGGTGACGCGTATTGTGTTCCATGACCTATTGCCATTGACGGTCTATGACTATCAGCATTAATATCCTGCAGACAAAATTTCCAACGGCTATAACTATAAGCTTGAGTGCACTGATTACTTTATTGACCATTGCGAGGATAAATCTATGCCCACTTTGTTAGGACTATTGTTGTTAGGCGGTTATGGCTATGGCGCTTGGAAATTTTGGACCGGCTTTAATCGCACCAACTTCAGTAGCGGCAAGCTGTATTTAACACTGCTTTGGCCTGTGTTTATTATTAGTGCCTCCTATCGTCAGAACTTTACCAAGGCACTGAAGGGGCGTTAGCGATTGACCGCCTGTAATTAATTCGATTAATTCGATTATTTAGTGAGAAGGATACCCAAGGATGGTAGTTTCCCAGCTACAGGCAGTAGCTCAAAGGTTTGACCAAGAGTATGGAGGTAAATCATTTGAGCTACCGGATGAGGTCGAAGAGATGGCGGTATTTCGGGAGTGGGTGGCGGGTAGTTTAACCCCGCGTATTACCACTAAGTTTTGGGAAGTCGCCCGCCCTAAGAAAGGTCAACGCTGCTTAGACCTTGGCTGTGGCCTCAGTTTTTTGATTTATCCCTGGAAAGAGTGGAAAGCGGTATTCGTTGGTCAAGAAATCAGCAAGGTTGCCCAGGCGGCCCTCAATCAACGGGGGCCTCAGCTGGACTCAAAATTATTTAAGGGTGTTCAATTAGCCCCAGCCCATAAGCTCGACTATGAACCAGCGACATTTGATTTGGTAATCGCGACTGGATTTAGTTGCTATTATCCATTGGACTACTGGGAACGGGTAATGACCGCTGTAAAGCCCTGCTTAAAGCCAGGGGGGCATTTTATTTTTGATGTCATTAACCCAGAAGAAGAATTAGCAGAAAATTGGGCTATTTTAGAAACCTATTTGGGCGCTGATGTTGAACTAGTGGATTTACCCCATTGGCGAGGGTTGATTAAACGTATGGGAGCTAAGGTCACGAAGCAGGTTGCAGGTGAGGTTTTCCACACCTACCGAGTGCAGTGGCCCTAGGGAAAGTCATCAGGATGAGCAAAATACCCTTGACGGTTGTGGCGGAGATGCTATCTTGGTGTCTAAAATTTTGCGTTAGCAAGTTTGTTTGAAGACTTATAGTTAACCTTAAATATCTAGTTGCCAAGCGTGACTTTGACCGCTATATTGCCTTGCATTCACTGGTGTTTTTTTGTCCTACTGCTCCTAACTATCGACGGTGTTGTCGATTGTGCTTATGTCGCCTAGTCCCTCGCTACCCTTTAATTCCCTTCCCGAGGGCAGCACCCTACCGGGCGGCACACCTGTTTTTGCACTCAAAGAACTGGTGGCTCGACTACAGCGTGAGCAGTACAAAATCCAGGATTTGCTGAGTTCTTTAGGGTTTGCCCTGCGAAGCCTGAACAACATTAGTCAGTTTTTAGAGCTGATCCCAATGATTGCCAATCGGGTAACCGATGCGACTGGCGGTGCTCTGGTATTGTTTCGTCCCAATGGTCAGCTACGCCTAGAGCGCCTTTATTGTCCGACTAACGACACCTGTCAGACTGTGCGTTATGCCTTGGAGTCGGCTACACGTCAGATTACGTCTTCTCTGGCAGTTTCGTCAGGGGGTAAAGGATCGGATGGCGAATCCGTGGCTCTGACCCATCAGGCAGCTCGTAATGCCATGGTGACTTTGGATCAGCAGCTAAATCACTTTCTGGCTCCAGAACTGAAGCTATTTGGCACATCCATCATTGTTCAAAATGTTGAGCGTGGGCGTCTCTATGTATTTAGTGATGATGGCGACTATGCTTGGACAGAGACCCGGCAAAAGCTGGTTCGATTGGTGGCTGACCAGACAGCTGTAGCGATTGAAAATGATGAGTTGACCTTGGCTCTACGTAAAAAAGAGCGGCTGGATAGAGAACTAGAGCTAGGGGCGGAGATCCAAGAAAAATTGCTACCTCGCCAGTGCCCAATCATTGAGGGTGTGGATCTGGCCGCTCGCTGTCAAACGGCTCAAAAAGTTGGTGGAGACTACTACGATTTCATTCCAACTACCTACGACCAGTTACGTAATCCGGCGACTCAATTATCATCCGCCCAACCATGGAGTATTGCCATTGGTGATGTGATGGGAAAGGGTGTACCCGCAGGTTTGATTATGACCATGTTGCGGGGCATGTTGCGGGCAGAGGTGCTCAACGATCATTCCCCTGGGCAAATTCTGCAGAATCTCAACTGCGTTATGCACACCGATTTGGAGAGTTCAAATCGGTTTGTGACGTTGTTTTATGCAGAATATGACCCCAGGACCCAGCTATTTTCCTATGGTAATGCAGCCCATAATCCACCACTGCTTTGGCAGGCGGCTAACAATACCATCAGTCGGTTAGATGCTGACGGTATGCTGCTGGGGTTGGATATTGATACCCGTTACCATGAGGGACAAATGCAGCTGTATCCAGGTGACGTGGTGATTTTTTATACGGATGGCTTTACCGATGCAGCTAATATTCGTGGTGAGCGCTTTGATGAAGACAATTTGATCAAGGCTGTATGCTGGGCCTGTCGTAACTTAGAAAGCTCCCAAGAGATTTTGGACTATCTGTTCAATTTATTGCGTCACTTTATTGGTCCTGATCGTTCTAAGGATGACGATACGACGCTGGTGGTCATGAAGGTGACCCAACCTGCTGAGTTTCGGCAATTATCTGCAATTGAAGAGTAGGGGGGGGCCGATTATTTCTGGAATTGTAAGGGTTTTCTGTGCAAAATCCCTACAATTCCGGAAATGGCTTGATGTTATCTAGGTGTAGTGCAATGATCGATTTGCCCGATTATTTATCTACCAAATTTTTAGTAAGCCCCATGAAAATCGAGAAATCCTCTAGCGCTTTTGGTGATTTCACACCTGTTACGCCAATTGTGGATCAGCCAGTTGCTGCCGTTACTATGCCTGTGATCGCTCAGCAGTTTGAGGATAACTTCTTTGACCGCTCTGGGGATATTCTAGGTAATTTTGTGGACTCAGGTCAGCTGTGGGCATTACTCATTGGCATGGTAGTGGGCTATGTAATTCGAGGTATCACTACTTATTAAGGTTAGGCACAGGTAATTGGATAGTCTCCTAGTGCGCTTTAGGGTAAGTTTAGGCGGTGCGCGTCGGCATCTTCATTATTGGCAGGAGTTTTCACGATTTGAGTACATCACCTACCCCCTGGAGTCAGCGATTTGAGACGGGATTACATCCGGTTATTGCGGAATTTAATGCCAGCATTGGGTTTGATATTGCCCTGGTTGACTACGATCTGACCGGGTCCCAGGCCCATGCCAAGATGTTGGCGAAGGTTGGCATCATTTCTGAAGTTGAAGGTCAGCAGTTGGTGGATGGTTTAGAGGCGATTCGCCAAGAATATCGTCAAGGGACGTTTACCCCTGGTGTGGACGAAGAAGATGTCCATTTTGCGGTAGAACGTCGGTTAACTGAACTGCTGGGGCCACTGGGCAAAAAGTTGCATACAGGACGCTCGCGGAATGATCAGGTGGGGACGGATATTCGGTTGTATTTGCGATCGCACATCAAAACCATCCGCACCTTGATCCGAGACTTTCAAAAAGCCTTGCTAGCCCATGCCTCAGTCCACGTAGACACCCTAATCCCTGGCTATACCCATCTACAGCGAGCTCAGCCCCTGAGTCTGGCCCATCACCTGCTTGCCTACGTAGAGATGGCCCAACGTGACTACGAGCGTTTAGGCGATGTAGCTAAACGTGTTAATACCTCTCCGTTGGGAGCTGGAGCCTTGGCCGGGACCACCTTCCCCATCGATCGCCAGTACACCGCCGATCAGCTAGGATTTGAACGCATCTATGCCAACAGTCTGGATGCCGTCAGCGATCGGGACTTTGCCATTGAGTTTGTCAATGCCGCTAGCCTGATCATGGTGCATTTATCACGTCTGGCCGAGGAGGTGATTTTTTGGGCATCAGAAGAATTTCGATTTGTCACCCTCACGGACAGCTGTTCCACCGGGTCGAGTATTATGCCTCAAAAGAAAAACCCCGATGTGCCGGAGCTGGTGCGAGGCAAGACAGGGCGGGTGTTTGGCCATTTGCAGGGCTTGTTGACCATGATGAAGGGATTGCCTCTGGCCTACAACAAAGACTTGCAAGAAGATAAAGAAGCGCTGTTCGATACCGTGGGTACGGTGCAGGCCTGTCTGCAGTCTATGACGATTCTTCTGCATCAGGGACTGGAGTTTCGACCGCAGCGATTGGCAGAAGCTGTGGCTAACGACTTTTCCAATGCCACCGATGTGGCTGATTATTTAGCCGCTAAGGGAGTACCCTTTCGGGATGCTTACAACCTTGTGGGTACAGTGGTCAAAACCTCGTTGGCGGCTGGCAAATTGCTTAAGGATCTGACGTTAGAAGAATGGCAGGCAATTCATCCCGCGTTTGCAGAGGATATTTATGATGCGATCGCACCGCAGCAAGTTGTCGCAGCTCGGAATAGCCTGGGCGGAACCGGGTTTGAGCAGGTTAAACAAGCCTTGGCGATCGCCCAGAAAATGGTTGAAACCCGCTAATTAACAAGATGTAGAGGCGTTCCATGGAACGCCTCTACAAGATTAAATTTTCACCGATATCGAGAATCATTCCAATCGTAGGTTGAGGTGGAAGGAGGCTTTGGCGTCTGATAGCCATAGTTCCGCTTAGGATGCCAGGATGTTTCACCATAGGTACCTGGCCGCCAAACGGTTCCATGGTGATCCATATGGTCTGCATGTTCAGATGCATAGGCTGCTGCATACTCATCCGCATCGGGGGCAGCATCCACATCGTGGGCAGCCGCTGCTGCATAGGGCTTGGTAGGTAGAGGTGGTTCTGCTTCTCCAGTCACTGCCCCACGTCTGGCAGCACCAGCCCGCTTGCACTTACGCAACAGAGACTCCCAAGTTAAATTGGGTTGCCCCAGTGCAGCTCGAAACTGCTCTAACAAAGCTGCATTGGCTCCAGCAATCGCAGAGCGACGTACCAAAGGACGAGAGGCTCGTAGAGGATCTACCTGAACTGCCGCAATGGCTTGCCTAACAGCATTGTTAATCTCTTTTCGCAGTTCATATTTGGCCTTGTGATATTGAGATTGCCAACCTTTCTCACTGACTGCATATAGAGGAGGCAACCGATTTAAGGCATAGGTCTCAACCTCAATCGGTTTGACATATTTAAGAACACGAGTTGGTAGCTGGCGTAGCTGTTGCTCAACCTCTTCTGCTACTAACAGTTCCATGACGTTAATGTATTCCCGTAAGGGAGGTGCTTTCACATCAACCATGGCATTCGTCACCTACTTAACAACAATCCCGGCATAAGCCTCTTTCTCAGTTAGGTCACTTGGACCTATGTAATGTTGAAGTCAATTTAAATAAACTTCGACATCTACTTTGGTGACACACAAGGGAGTGACACACAGGAAACGCTACAGGCATAAAAGAACATAGGCTTGTGTATAAACCGGTAATCCTTATGCGCAGAAAATAGATCCCAAACCACAACATGGTTTTCCGGATCCTCGTTCGCAAATCGGAACAACTGCTGATCTTCAGATCGTTGATGTTATCCGTTGCCGCTCGTAACTACGAAGCTTTATACGGGGGGTGTTACACCCTACTAGTATAACTACCCAATTGCCAAATTGTGCCTATTGAAACGAACAACTAATTTTCTGTAAAGACTGGAAAAATAGCAGGAAAACGCTTATTTATAGCCCAATGGACTGGACGTAACTTATTGACTTAAATATGAAGAATTGAGTCTTCTAGAAACTCATTGTTTATTCAATTAAGTCAATATATTAACTATCTTAGCCACTAATACTCCGAATGGTATTGGGGGTGATCACCCTCCATAGCTTTTTATTAGCCCTGTTCACAGCGTCTGCATTTGGAAGCACCTTTGAATAGCCCTGATGGAATGAAAAGCCTATGAGAACTGCTAAAGCTTATAGACCTTTAGCCAAGCTTAGGTACCTGGCTTAACTATGGGTAAAATTTAGAAACCTAATAAATAAACAAACTTTCTTGAAATAAGAATTTCATGGCTTGCTTGACTTAAAAAATGCCCCAGGTAGTTGGTTGTAAAAAATACCTGGGATATGGAACAAAATACGTATAGATACGCATGCAAAAGGACAACGTGTTTGAGGCCAATTCAGCGATTTATACCCTTTTGGGTCTGGGGTATGTCGGCGCAGCTTGAGTCGGATTAGACAGCCGGATGATGGCATCCATTGCTTGGGGTGAAAATCGGTGGAACCATAAAGCCATATGGCTTTGCCAGCCAATAGCAATTTCTGAATTGCGGCTTTTTAGGCCAGTTATGAGGCCTTGGGCAACTTCTTCAGTGCTGAGGGGCAGTACCCAACGAAATAAGTGAAACTCTCGCACCATGTCAGTGTCCGTCAGAGAAGGTAGAAGTGTGACAACACGGACATTATGGGAAGCTAATTCGTGGCGAAGGGCCTGGGTGAAGCCGACGATGGCAAACTTGGTGGCTGAATACGTTGCCATCGTCGGTGCAGCCACTTTACCCATGAGGCTAGAGACGTTAACAATAGTGCCCTGCCGACGAGATGCCATGCGTCGTCCAACAAGCCAGGTGACTGTATATAGTCCCATCAAGTTGGTCGATAGTTCAGTGTGAGCTTGCCCGAGGGGGGTTTTCAGAAAGTTAGATTGGTAGGCAACACCGGCACAGTTGACCAGTAGGTCAAATGGCCCATAGTCTTTCCATGCTTGGGCAACAACAATATTGACTGCTGTTGGCTCGGTCAGATCAACAGAGAGAGGGATACCCTGAGTCCCATACTTACGGAGTTCTGTTGCCACTTCTCTCAATTTCTGAAGATCACGGGCGATAAGTAAAATGTAACCAGAACCTTGTTTGGCGAGTTCAATAGCAATTGCACGGCCAATACCACGTGAGGCTCCGGTCACCAGAGCCGTCTTTCCTTGCATATCCATAATCAAAAAACTCCAAAATGGCCTGGGTTCATATCTTCAACAAGGCAAGTGAACCAGGACTGTACCGATATCTGAATATTATTGAGATGGAAACATAGAGGATTTCATGTATGTATGCTGAAATCCTCTACATATATAAAGCGTTGCTGATCTTTGGCATAAACCAATTTTGAGCGTCAATTGGTTGTCAGATAAGCTGTGCTAACAGCAGTTACAATCATTCTCCAAATCAGCGACTGCACAGATGAATTGATAACTAAGCGTGAGTCATGCCCAGAACTAGGGTTTACGACCGCGTAAACTATAGCTTTTCCCATGGGAGTGGTTTGGTCATGATGCATGGGTGATCATTTCAAACTGCATCACGAACAATTCATGGGTCACACCTTAGCAATTAGAAACAATAGCTGCAACATTTATTTAACAAGAGCATGACATTCCAGAAAAAGTATAGAGGTTATCTTAGTTGAATTCCTTTCTACATAAAGGATTGCCGGATTTCCAGAAACTTGAGAAGTTCTCTGACTAATGAGTTGGGAGGGGGAACCCCTAGTGTTAGAAGCCTGAGTAAATATGCGGATATATCGAATTTATCGATAGCGCATTATATGGGAACAAGACTTATTATCAGGGTGCAGCCCTTGATGTGTCATCACAATAGGGTGATCATGATCATTACTGTTCAATTTTTTGATGCTCAATTTTTCCTAAAGGGAAGAGTGTCCTTTCGTAAGTAACGTAGATTGGGTTGAGAGCACGAAACCCAACATCGCCAAAATTTAAGTAGCAATGTTGGCTATGGAGAATTTAGGAGAGAGATTGGCATAGTTTGATCCAATCCCACACTATATATGGCGATTTACCATAATTTCCGATGGGCGTGCGGCAATGTTGAGTGAAAGACGTTTGGGTTGGCAGAGAGAGATATTGGTGTAGGTGTAACCCAATCTACGGTTGATGTTTTGCAGGCGATCTTTATATAAAGGGTAACTAATGCCCAAACAATGACATGACTTGGGTTCAATCGTTATCCTAAGGGGGATTCCCGTTGTTATACTCCCGGTTAGCCTATGTCCCTTAATTCTGGTAATTCCGTTGTCGCTCAATGCTCTGATCTAATTGAAGGGCTGCTTCAGGCTACTCTAAAGGGTAAAATTCGGTCTAAGACTCAAGTGTATCGTCAACTGAAAGATGGTTTACCTGTGGGAAGCGGGGAAATATTTGAGCGCTGTTTGGCGGAACGGATGCAGACGGCGGAGCAGGATAAATCGCTAAAAGGGCCTCGAATTGTGCGTGCCCTAAAAATGGTGCAGGGGGAATGGGCGAATTTACAAAAAACACGGCAGGTTGAGGAAAAAGTGTCGTCGGTGACGGCTCAGCTTTCGTCAGCTGTTGGGGAAGACCAACTCGATACGTTACTTAAACTGTTGGATCCTAATCAAGATCAGCCACCCACTCGCGATCAGCTGCAACAGCTAGCCCAGTCTTTACAGGCTGAAAGCAATAGGACTTTAGGAAAAGGGATCGAGTCTGGACTAGCGGCTTTTAGACAATTGGAAGGAGAACTGGTTAGTTGGCTATATGAAGCGGGGGATAAAGATATTGGTTTTGGCTCAGAGCAACGCCGTGGTCCCTGGCAGTATTGGGCAAAGCGGCTAGAGTCTCCTGTCGCTCAGCAGCTGTTTGATGCTTTGGCAAAAGGAGAGTCAGTCACTTCTCTAGCAGAGGGATGGAGTCGACTAGATGAGAGTAGTTGGGTGCAGCTAGCGATTTTGTTGCACTATCTCAAACGGGGATTAGTGAAGTGGTTTGATCAACAACCTTATAATGTAAAACTTGGCAAAAAACTCTCCTACTCCACATTTTTGATTTTTGCCAACATTGAAGCTAGTTTGGCTCAAGGCTTTCAGGCTAGCCGACCCCATCTGAGTCGAAGTTCATTTCAGCTGATGCAACAAAGTCTCCGGAGCTTTGCCCAGCGGGATGATTTCCCCTTGTATGGAGGTGTGTTTGCTGCCTTTGATGGGGGATATTTGCAAGATACTTTGGATTATTTTAGTGAACCACTAAAACAGGTGCCGGGTACACAGGAGAAGGCGCGGTTGCTGACATTGTTGGGCTATTCTCAGCGCACATTGGGGCGGTATGAGGCAGCGCTAGAGTTTCATCAAGAGGCTTTAGAGATTTCAACGGCTGCAGGGGATCAGTGCTGTGTGATTGCCAGCTTTAACCATCTGGCCAGGGTGCATGTGCTACAGAAGAATTATGGGGAGGCAAAGAACTTTAGCCAGCGGGCGTTAATTATGGCACGGCAGCAGGGGGATGTTTTGGGGGAAGCAAATGCGCTGGTGAACTATGGCTATAGTGAGGTGTTTGCGGCGCGAGCAATCGATACGCCGGATTTGTCGGTGTATGAGCAGGCAATTGGCTATTTGGAGCGGGGGCGAGACTTGGCAGAAACCCTGGGGGATTTTCAGAGTAAGGCGTTGGCCTATAACAGCATGGGGATTGCCTATAGTATTGCAGGGCAGCCGGGGTTGGCGATCGCAACGTTAGAGCAAGCGTTGCCATTAACCCAGGCGGCAGGAAATGTATATTTGCAGGGGGTAACCTGTACGTATTTGGCGGAGGCACAGCGAGCCTTAGGGAATGTAGAGGCGTCAGTGCTGTATGGAGCGTTAGGGATGTATTTGTTGCATCAAATTGGGTCGTCGGAGTGGCGGCAGGGGGCAGGATTATTGCGAGTGGTATCGGGAGAGTTGGGAGATGAGACGTTTGAGCAAGTGTTGCAGAGGCAGCGACGGGGGATTATTCAGTGGATTGGGGTGGATGGGTTTGATTATTTAAGAACGTTGTTGGGAGAGTATTGAGGGTCCCCATGTTGTTTCAGGCTGTATACACTTTGCTGAGGCCTAATTTTGCTAGCCCTTTGCGGTACGCAATAGAGGTTTTGTCGGCTTCAATGTGACACTCGGTACGCAGATCTAACGGCAGATCTTCTGGGTACTGGGATTCGACGACTTCTTGATCCTCGGTAAAAATCTGACGGTTAAATTCGTAGACTGGCTCTAGGGGTTGATCCTGGTCAAAATTGCGGCACAATGGCGAAAATAGCCGAGTCTTGCGCGCCGAAATTGGAGACGGTGCATTCAAAATACAGAGTCGACCGCCTTCAGGAAAATAAACCCTCAGAATAGCGGCAAAGGGTAGAAACACATCAAATACCCGTAGCCATTTAAAGTCTGCCGGAGCTCGATGCTGTAATTCTTTAGGGAAGTTGCTAACTGTGCTGAGATATTCTGCTCGTAAGCCCTGAGACGTTGGCGTCACTGTATAGGGCGGCACCTCTGGGTTATCACGATCGGCAAAGGCTTCATGGTGTACCCAGGCAAAGTGAGCCACATCGAGAAAGCCTTCCATCTGGCGGCCCACAGCAGCACTAATATCAATGCTATCGGGCAAAATGGGCTGATAATCTGGGCTATCCCACTCGGGCAACTGGGGCATATTGGCGTCGCTGCCATCTCCGCTTAGGGTGGTCCACACCAACCCAAACGCTTCGCGAACGGGGTAGGTTTTAAGACATAGCCGGGCCGGAATACTTGCCTGGGGATTGGCCGGAATTAGTGTACAGGCTCCGCTGGCATTGTAGTGAAAGCCGTGGTACTTGCAGATCAGCTGATCATTATTAATGTGCCCCAGACTCATGGGCACACCACGGTGGAGACAAAGGTCGTTAGCGACGGAAACGCCCTGACTGGTGCGCCAGATAACCAATCGTTGGTCCAATAGGGTGGCAGCGATGGGGCTATCGGTAACGTCGTGACTAAACGCAATGGGGAACCAGAACGGTGCGATCGCATCCCAATCATCATTCAAAAAAGTACATCCACGAGGATAATGACCCGATAATTTATTTATCTCGCTTGAAACCATAGCTATCCCGGTCCGTTAAAATTCTATGCTTGGAGCATCGTTTGATTGCCATAGTGGTCAACCGCAACCCCTCTTTCTGTCACCGTTTTAACGATTTTTCCTGGCTATTGTGGCGTATCTTCCCATAGCCCAGGAGCCATTTCATTAGTTTGTCCGTATCCATAGACAAAAACTGCACTAAAATCCTTTTAGCCTTCCAATTGCACATATAAGCGAAAAATATCGTTACGCCTGGTTACATTTCTTAAGAAAAGGTACATAATGTAGCTGACCCCTTAAATCTGGTTTCGGCGTCACAGCCATTGAAATCGCTTACTGATCAGGAATGACATCCTTTGTGTTAGGCAACTTACCATTTCCAGGACAGAGCGGTGACCAAGTCGTCAGCAAGGCGGTGAGTACTGCCATTGCTGCTCTGTTTAAACGTACGGGCAAGCTAGAAGCCACTGTGCGAGCTGAGCCTGTAGCTAAACTGCTCCAGGGAAGCGTTGACGGCTTTGATTTCGTTGGCCACAGTATGTTGATGTATAACGGCCTTCGCATTAAGGCGATGGAGCTGTTCGTGCAGGCTGTGTCAATTGATTTTGGCGCTATTTTTAGAGGGCAGGTGCGCATCAAGCAACCCACCCAGGCATCCATGCGCGTTGTGCTGACTGAGGAAGATTTAACCACATCGTTTAATACCCCATTCGTAGTCGAGAAACTGCAACGGATGGAGTTTGAGGGCCAACCCCTTCATTTCAGCAGTACTGAAATGCTACTGAATGATGATAAGACCATCAGCTTATTGAGTCAGGTGCGCATAGGCAGTATATCGAATTCACCTCAGTTTGTGTCTTTAACGGCTCGTATTGAGGTCTATGACCGTACTAAGCTGGCATTTGTCGATGTGGCCTGTGGTGGCACAGATAAGGACATAGCGTTGGGTAAAGCGATTATTGAACACGTCAATGCTTTGTTAGACCTGGATTCCTTCAGCCTCAGTGGTACTCAGCTGCGTATTGATAAAATCCGTATGCGGAATAAAGAGCTGATTTTCTATGGTGTGGCACACATCAACCAGTTTCCAGGCTGCAAGTAGTTAAGTCCGAAACCAAACTATCTCATAGGAAATTCAAACTACATTCTGGTCTGTTTATATGAGCCAGATTTTGGCAGACCCTGGAATTAGGAACACCCTTACAGGTCGCATCCACTCGATCAGTCGAGCTATTTCTTCAACATCACATCTGTAGCATATTTCTACTACTAAACTTAAATATCTAACCCTTCTTTGATTCAGGTATTTCTGAAAAACCGCAAAATCATTGCAATACACTGATTTTAACCAGATTTAGAAGCTTGTTGACTAGCCTCTGGAATCTGTGACGATGATCACTATTTTTCCTCAGCCAAGCTCAGAAAGCCCTTACGAAACCTTCAGTTACCCGTCAGATAAGGTTCAGCTAGGCCCGGCATCCTGGTAATCAATGGAGCAAATAAATAATTCATTGATTTATCAGGGAGCATCAACCATGAAACGCACACGTCTTTCCGCTTTGACTGTTCTGGTTGCATCCGCTGCCCACTGGTCAGTCAACGCTAGCACTCTCGCCCCCATTGCTGCCGCTGCTGAACCCACCAGTTTCAATCTGCAACAGCAACGCCTTGAGGCACTCGATCACCGCACCAAGACCACGGTTCATCACAAAATTCAGGTTGAATATCTCAACAATCAGACAAAAACCATCGAAGCCATCCAAGTGGCTCGTCTGGACGCCCAAGATGATCGAACCAA
Source organism: Adonisia turfae CCMR0081 (assembly GCF_011009555.1). GTDB lineage: Bacteria > Cyanobacteriota > Cyanobacteriia > Phormidesmidales > Phormidesmidaceae > Leptothoe > Leptothoe turfae. The sequence goes on from NZ_QXHD01000004.1 coordinate 6,439,617, forward strand.
GGCCATTGAAAATATTCAAACAGAACGGCTAAACGCCCTAGACGCTAGCACTAAAACCGTAGTCCGCTAATGGATACGACTGCCTTATCAAGTTTGGGTGCCCGGTGCAAACTCCGTTTATCGGTGAAGCTTTATTCCCAGGGCACTCTTTCCTCTCCCAACAACCTTCACACACCAACCCAAGCCTCTGTCATACCGACAGAGGCTTTTTCATGTGATCAAACACACAAGGAAAAACAAAAAAGATCACAAAAACCTTTTAGGAATATAGCTGAAGGAGCCTGTTTATATATACAGAGCACCACTGAGCTCTCCTTATCTCTCCTAATCCTTTAAACAGCAAAGTCCATTGCCCCTGGCAGCGATGTCAGGGATTTTTTTAGATAATCGCCAGAATAACTCGCAGCTAGTGCCCTGGCCAGGTAAAGCGACTCGTCGAAACTGACCACCCAACCGTTTTCGCTAATACTAAATCTGTTGAGCGCTAATAGATATCTACGCTATAGACGTCAATACAACACAGCCCTATAGGTATCCGAACACACAAAAATTCTTATAACATCCATTTTTTAAGGCTTTATATTTCTAAAAAAAATTAAAAGTTATTGGAATAATTCAGAAATATACATTTCTTAATAAAAAAGGATGTTTTCCACAGGTTTCTCCACAAGTTTTCCACAGGTTGGGATAAGTTCTCCCCAGATAGTAACCAAAGTCATGCAAATTCAAAACATCTGTGGAAAACGTCCAATTGACCAGAATCAATTCGTTTGAGTAACTGCATGTAAACAAAAGAACAGCTCAACCCTAATCATCTCGTTAGGCCAAAATCTTCTTAGAAAAATCTAAAGAGTGGGGAGCATTGCTAATTTCTGAGAGCTCCTGCACAATAAAGCTCCACTGACCTAAGTGACCTAGTGATTCTTCTTCTGAGCACTGTCTTCAGGGTGCGGCTAGCATTTGCGTTAGCCATGACAGTCCCTTGAATACTAGGTACTAGTTTGTCATACCTATATCTTCTTGAAGGAGCTTTAAATCTGATGCCCCCAGTTACAGCCCCTGTTACTGTCACCCTTATGGTAGAGATTCCAGAAGATTTGCATCTATCGATCAAAGACTATTTAGATACCCATGAAATGTGGAGTCAGGAACGGATGATGCAAGCTGCTCTATCTTTGTTTCTGCTACAGAATGGCGTAAATCACCCCCATATCAATCGACTCTACCTAGATAGCCTATTTGGCTATACCGCCTAATAGTGATGCGATAGCCATCGCAGTCTTATTTACCTGTTGAGTTTCACTCTAGTAAAAAAGTCTCTGGCCAATTGGCCAGAGACTTTTTATGTCTTTGGTGGGAGGGCTAACCATGAAAGTCAAGAGTTCTCTAACCAACAAAATTTTGTTGTCTTAGAGTCTCTACTAACATAAAAGCATTGGCAAACTGTTACTGCTATGCATGGGTTATGTCCTGGTTAGGATCAAGCCATAACTAACTTCCAAGAGTAAATGCTGAATATGACGGTCCATGGAACGTCTGTACATCCAAAATTTGGAGGTTAATTGATTTTGCTTACTTAGATGCTTCCTTAGAGTAGATGCGCTGAAGAGGGACCTAAAGATGAACCCTAATGACTCAGACCAGTGGCTCAAACCAAGTGTTAAATTTTGAATGGGTGATCAACAGGTAAATGCTTGATTTCAGATTTTAGATTTTGAGTGAGTGGTTGAAACAAGCAAGCTGAGGGATGCTGAATGGAGACGTTTGATTGGATCGTAATCGGCAATGGACTAGCAGGTGCAGCCCTCAGCTATGAGTTAGCTAAGTTAGGACAATCGGTATTACTAGTGGATGATGGTAATCCAGACAGTGCCACTCGCTGTAGCTATGGGGGAATTGCCTATTGGTCAGGCACAGATGCCACTACTAAACAGCTTTGTAAAGCGGGCATTGAACGCCATCGTCAGCTATCAGATGAGCTGGGTAGAGCAACGGAGTTTCGAGAACTCGATCTACTGCTTACATTTGCACCTGGTGTGGATAGCACAGAGTTGGAAGAGCAGTATAGTCGGTTTGCGATCGCACCCCACTTAATCACACCTCAAGAGGCCCAAGCCCTTGAACCCCAACTCAAAATTGATGCCATTGGCGGAGCTTTCACCGTCAAGCATGGCCATGTCAACCCGATTAACACCTTAGAGGCCCTCAATCAGGCCTTTCGCTGTCTGGGAGGACAACAACTTATAGCATCAGTCACTGGCTTAGTACGGATCAACGATCGAGTCACTGGCATAACCACACCGACCCAGGCCTATGCCGCAGGGAACATTGCCGTGGCCGCTGGAGGCTACAGCCGACGATTACTCAAAAACTCACAGCTTGCCGTTCCGCTATATCACACCCATGCAGAAATTGTTGCTTTACCCACCGTCGAGCAGCCCCTACGTACCTTGATCATGCCTGCGGTAGCCAATCGGTTTGAGGCTGAAGCCAAAGCCAGTGACCCAGTCACTGACGGTCTCTGGGATGGCCCCCCCTATGAAATTGCCCCCCCGATTTTGGATACAGGAGTAATTCAATTTTTAGATAAGTCAACCTATATCGGTCAAATCAGTCGGTTTCGCACAGATTTGGTAACAAACTCCATTGATGCGGCCCAAAGTGACGCTAAAATGCGTCAAGCTATCACTGCTCAGTTGCCCTGTTTGAGAGACATCCCGGGCCGCTGGCGACACTGTGTAGTCACCTTTAGCCGCGACGGACTACCGCTAATTGGTCCCATGCCTGGCGTTGCAGGATTACATATTTTCTCTGGCTTTACGAGCCCGTTTGCTATGCTCCTGCCCATTGCCGAGCGATTTGCCCAATGGATCGATAGTGGACAAAAAACGACCCCAGATGGCTTAGTAGAAAAAATGCTCGTCACCCGTTTCGAAAACTCCTAACCCTATCGATACAGCAGCTCATTAATATAGGGTTGCCCTAGTCGGCAACCCTGCCATCTAATGCTGTCTGGGCCAGCAATTGAGAACTACTTGGTAGGTGGTGGCACCGTTATAAAAGCGATACTGGACTCGATCCGTGGTGCCTCTAAGAGCAAAATCAATTAGACAGCATCAAAACAACAACCCATGACATGTCATCATCGTCTGTATTAATCACTGCTTTTATCTATGATCGCTGAGCTTACTATAGAAAATAAGCTATGATTCATGTAAGTCAGCAGGGCTGTAGGCTCCATTGTTGGCATTGATCATTTGCTGCCCATATCTAGTTCAGGGGTTCAAGAGTCCATGACGGTAACTGCTTATGCCACTCCGGCATTCTGTGACGGTATTCAATATTTTGGTGAGGCCCCTGCTGAAATGGCGGCCTACTTAGACACGGCTGCCATTGGTGAAGGGGATGTTGCGATCGCATCCCCCAGTGATCCTAAAGCTGTATATCAGACTGTTCTGGCTGCGGATGCCCTGCGCTATTTAACGCTACAAATGACCGCCAGCAAGCAGTCGGGTCACCCCGGTGGGTTTGCCAGTGTTGCTGATGAGATTGCAGCTCTGATCATGCTCGGCTACAAGAACTTGATTACAGAGGTGGGCCACCATGCCCCTGGTTTCTACAGCACTGTCTTTTTAGACCGCTCGTTAGAAGCTATGGAGATTAAGACGGTCACTCAACTTTGCGATCGCTTCCGCGAAACCCACGGTTTACTGGGCCACTTATCGGGACAGATCCCAGGCCTGTTAAATCCTGCCGGTCCTCTAGGTCAAGGCCAACACTTTGCCATGGCTGGAGCCAAGCTCAACCCAGGCACCCTCTTCCCCGTCACCATTGGTGATGGCGGTTTGGGCGAGCCTTACATCATGAGCAGTATGGCCCACTTCAACACGGCCTATCCCCAGTCCACCAACTTCCTGCCCATCTTGGTGTGGAACGGATTCTCCCAAGAGCACCACAGCATGGTGTCAACCCAGTCCAATGAAGCCATGATTGCCTACTGGCAAGGCAATGGGTTTAAAGACGTGATTTTGGTTGATGCCAAGGATTATGACGATGCCGATCAGCCAGGTCCCTATGTAGACAGCACGGCTTTCTCACTAAAGCAGCGCATGGCCTTTACCCAGGCACTACTAGAAGCGACAGATAAAGCTGCAAAACAAGCACTTTCTGGCACTCTCACCGTTCTCATCGTTAAGCAGCTGAAAGGGGCAGGGGTACACAAGCGTGGCGCTAAGTCCCACAATCTCTATCCCGGAGACACCCTAGACAAAGACTATATTGTCAGCGCTTTGCAAACTCGGGCATTACCTGCTGTTGGGTGGGACTTGGTGCGCACCAACTTTGAGCGATCCAACGGTGGTCCCAACGTTAAGACGGCGGTTACAGAATCAGAACTTGCTTTAGCAGACTTAGGCCAGCTCCCCCTCAACGAGTTCCCAGTGGGGGGTGATAAACAAGTGGCCACCACTGCCATGGGCTTACTGGTAGGGCACGTGGGTCAGCAAGACTCTAACTTTGTTGTCACCAATGCAGACGGTAATGCCGCCTCGGGAATTAACAATATTAACCAGGCCCTGAAGATTGTTCACCCCACCACAGATGATCTATACTTCCAAGGCCCCAATGGTCAAGTTTATGAGCCCCTAAGCGAAGATGCCTGTGCTGGCATGGCCGCTGCCCAGGCCCTATTCGGAGGTCGTAGTTTATGGTGCTCCTATGAGTCTTTTGTCATTAATGGCTTGCCCATTTGGCAAACTGTCACCCAGGCCATGGCAGAGTTACGCAGAAATACCCCCTCTACCATCTGTCTGTTTACTGCAGGGGCGCTAGAACAAGGGCGCAACGGCTGGACCCACCAACGTCCAGAAATTGAGAACTACTTTGCCGCTATGATGCGCAACGGCAATGTGTTTCCCTTGTTTCCTGTTGATGCCAACAGCATTCAAGCTTGTTATGAGTGGGCTGTAGGCACCAGCAATAAAGGCATTACCATTACAGCCAGTAAGTCTCCTTTACCCATTCGCACCACGCTGGCCCAGACCCATGAAGCCTTAAAAAGTGGTGCCATTGTCCTTCAAGAAACACCAGGGGAGAAAACTATTGTCTTTGCTGTTGTGGGCGATATGATGCTGCTGCCAGTTATGGAAGCGGCTGAAACCTTAGCTCAAGCAGGCATTGGTTCTAAAGTTGTTGCCATTGTTAGCCCCAGACACCTCTATCGTTCCACCGACGTTGCTTGGGAAACCTGCCGCAATGGGGATGACACATTCTTAAGTGATGAAGACTTTGCCACCCTATTTGCAGGCGATGCTCTGTTGGGTGTCACAGGTGGCTCTAGCGCCATGTTGGAGCCGGTCATGCTACGCAGCACGCTACCCCGTGATGTGATGGCATGGAAGCGTGGTGAAACAACAGCCAACGCTGGTCAGCTGTTTGCCTTTAATGGGTTAACGGCAGAAGCATTGGCACACCGGGCAAAATCCCTAATGGCTTAAGGGAGGGATTAGTAAACATAGATCGAGGAGGAAGGTTTTCCTCCTCGGCCTAAAAGGTAGTGATGATGGTTTACTTGCTCGCATATACCCGATAGCGAGGATTTTCATACACCACTGGTAAATCGACAAGATGTTCAGCATTCGTGACAGCATACTGGCCTTTGTACTTGTCCATCAGGGCCTTTATTTGGGTGGCATCTAAGTTGTTGTAGGCTGCAGTCAGATCATTGCGGATAAGACGGCGAGTATCTTTACGCAGGTCGACATAACTCAGCAGGTCGATACCGCCACCTAGATCCGTAATGCGGGTAAACCAGGCATCAACATCTGCAGATGAAGCACTGGGTACAAATCGAAACTTAGCGACTGATGGATGGTCAGAAAGCCAGGGTAAAGCACTCAGATCAACCGGAGATGAGACAACAACGTCACCATCGGGAACATGTTGTTTAAGCCAGTTAGCCGTGGCAATCATTTCGGGATTTACGCCTTGGGCTTTACTAGGAAAGGTTTGCAAAGCCATGCCTTTGTCATAAAACCGGGTGGCCTCAACACCAAAGCCAAAGAGAATTACCAAAGTAATTGCGATCGCACCCATGGGATACCGAAACAACAGCTGTTCTAGAGCCAACGCCAAAAAGAAACCCGTGCCTAACGCCAGCATCAAGTCGCCAACACGAAACGGGTAATATTGCAGAATTTGGCCATTGCTATCAAACGGAGCCACTAATAGACCCGCGCCAAACAAGATGAGCGTACACAGAATAAAGCACACAAAGTCTGCACGATGCTTGGCAATGGTCTTGTCTTGCGGTGTTTGTTTGGGGTGCGATCTCAAAACATAAACAACACAGCCTGTAAAAACCAGCAAATAAGCCAGCAAATATAACCACTCATCCTGGGGCCAGGCAAAGGGGTTCACATGATGGGGGTTACGCAAAAAAGAATATATATAGGACGGAGAGACTCCCCCCCCTTCAACCGGTCTTAGCAACTGGGTGAAAACAGCTATCCAGGCAAAGATCCCCGTCACCAGATAAATGGGAACTGCCGCCAACCAACGGCGGCCATCCAGCAAAACCTTGGGCTGACGCCATAACAGCCACAACAAAATAGCAATGGATGCCCAGCCACCCACCAACGCATGGAATGATGCAGCAATCCCTAACAACGCCACCATGCGCAAATATCGACCGGAAAACATGGCCGACAGTGCCATAAAAATAGCGCTATAGGCAAAAATCTTAGGTTCAATGCTCCCTAGTAACCACTCCCCAGCGATTACCCCCTGGGGCCTACGCACATAAACAAACAGACCAATGGCCACCAGCAGGGTTAGCAAACGAATCCCCAAACTGCGTGCTAGGGTCCACAGGCCAATCGCTAGGGCAAGATAGCCCAGAATCCGTCCAATGATGGATGTGGCTAAAAATCCAACCGTCGCTGTGAGGTGACCAAATATAAGTTGAAACAGCAGCCGATAACCGGATGGCTCACTGTAGTAAATATCGTTTGCCAGCCAGGTGGGGTCTGCAAAATGACGAGCCATGGGCAAATGATGTAACTCATTGACCGAGCCCATATTGCGGATAAATAAAAACTTGAGACACAGAAACAGCGTAATGGTGGCAACGGGCAGTACCCAGGTTTGGATTGCAGACTGTTTCTGACTCAAAGAATTCACAGGTATCTCAATTGAACAAGCTCACCTGAAATCCTACAGTCTCAGGCGACGCCAGTGTACCATTCACATTTGAATACATTGGCTAGCTGATACCCCATTGGCTGAGCGAAGCCGAAGTCAACAGGGTATCAGTAACTAGCTGGGCGAAGTCGAAGCAGCCTTAATTCGCTAGCACACCAGGCCAATTGGTATCAGCTTTGGCAATGTAACCAGGAATATCTTGGGCCCAACGCTGTTGAATCTTATCGTTGTAGTTCAGATATAGTTTGCCATCGACAATCTTCCAGGCTGTGGGTTCAATGGGGGCAGTGCTACCCTGGCTGACGGCATAGGCGCAGAAACCACCATACTGGGGGGCATATTCCTCAGGGTTAGCGGCAAACAGATCGCGGTTCTCTGCTGACGCAAACTGCCAGGTTGCACCTTCCCAATCATGGGTAAATTCTTCACTACCCGGCGTATAGTCACCCTCAGTAAAGTAAGCCACGGGATCGGCTCCACGAATCGCAACATTATCTTCAGCAAATACGGCATAGGTGGGTGCTGCAGCCTGTTCGGTGCCCGCTGGAGCCGTCGTGGATGTAGTAGTGGATGTGGCACAGCTAGCCAATAGCATTGTGCTAGCAAGGGCTAGAGGAAGCAGAATTGAGCGTTTCATCGCACAGTGAACTAAGGGTCACTTCAATTAATACGCACTCAACCTGAAAACCGACTGAGAAATATAACTTAATTGGCTGAAGTTCTGGGTTATTAGGTATTGGTTATTAGTTGTCTGTCGATTTTGCCAGTGGGCATTGGAGAGTAAAAAGGTCTGACAGTCCCTGACTGAGGCAATGGATTAGTAAACTTCATAGTTAGCAGGCTGTCAGCTAACTCTTTATCGACTGCTGTGGTTAATCGTATGGGCATACTTTTTTTCAGTAATATTGGCTCAACAAGTACATTTGAACTAATATAATTGCAGTCTGGTGAGGCAGTAGCGGCAGTATGGCTGGAGCATGGACATCTGAGCAAGTGCTGGCACTGTCGCCAGATGCAGGTTCCACAAAGCGGGGGAAATCCTTGGCCAATGTGTCAAGGTGGTCATTGCTGGGTCATGCGGAGCAGGCTGTGTGGGGTGAGTGCAAGGGCAGTGGTAAAAAGCCCTATCGCACTCAGATTGACCTGAGCGAACCGGCCTTTCGCTGCAGTTGTCCTAGCCGCAAGTTTCCTTGTAAACATGCATTGGGTTTGTTTTTGCTCCTGGTAGAGCAGCTTGAAGCGTTTGGCAACGATCCTCCCCCCGATTGGGTAACTGAGTGGTTAGAAAAACGCGCTCAAACAGCAAACCGTCAGCAAATTAAGCACAAGAAAGCGGCGGCGGACCCAGCAGCCCAGGCTAAGCGAGCCGAAAAAAGAGCGGCAAAAATTGAAGCTGGCCTAGAGGACTTAACTCAGTGGTTGGCGGATATTATTCGCCAGGGTCTGGCGGCTTTGCCAAACCAGCCCTATAGCTTTTGGGATCAGGCGGCAGCCCGATTAGTGGATGCTCAAGCACCAGGATTAGCCCGACGAGTACGCAGTCTAGGTAGCATTCCCCATTCAGGCCAAGGTTGGCCCGAGCGCATGCTAACGGCACTGGGGCAGTTGCATCTGCTGGTGGAGAGTTATGGCAGATTAGATAGTTTGACACCCGCCATGCAGGCGGAGGTGCGATCGCAAATTGGCTGGCCCCAAACCCAAGATGACTTGCGGCTGCGGGTGGAAAAAGCGGATCCGCTGGTGGACTGTGTTGCTGACACCTGGCAAATTCTGGGCAAAGTTGTGATTGAAGAAGACAAGTTGCAAATGCAGCGTACCTGGCTGTGGGGTTCTGAGAATCAAAAATCTGCCCTCGTGCTGAACTTTGCCCATGGGCGACAGCCACTGGATGTCAGCCTGATACCAGGCAGCAGTTTCAGCGGTAACTTAATTTTTTATCCAGGAACTGGGCTACAGCGTGCTTTTATAGACCTGCGGGAAAACACCACCGCCCAAGTACCACCGCCCACTGGAAACACCATTGCAGCTGCCATCGGTCACTATGCCCACAGCCTCAGTCAAAATCCCTGGCTAGAGAGATTTCCCCTAACCCTGGCCCAGGTTTGGCCTCTCCCCAGAGAAGATAGCTGGTGGTTACGAGATGCAGCCAGGAAAGTTCTCCCCATTGCACCCGGGTTTCAACGCGGGTGGGAGTTATTGGCCTTAAGCGGTGGCTATCCGCTAACGGTCTTTGGCGAGTGGAATGGCAGCACATTTCTGCCCCTCAGTCTTTGGTCTGGGCAGCAATTTCACCCATTAGGAGACTGACAATGGAATACTGGAAAACCCTCTTAAACACCGCCTTAATCGGCACCGATCGTCAGTCTCCTAATCCTCCTAAAACGTTAGGTACACTGACGACGGCCCTGGGTCAACTCAATTGGCAACAGCCTGAGCGCTCTATCTTGTCAGCAGCTGGTGCTATAGCTCTTTATCAACAGGTGGGGCAACTACCGATAACGGTAGATTGGGCATTACTAGACCCCTGTGCTGATGAAGATTTACCCTGCTGTTCTGCTCAAACCGCCAGACATTTAAATACTATCTTGGCCGAACATCCAGCCATCATGCCGGAATTGTTGAGGCTACTCACGCAGTCTCAACAGCGTGTCCCAGAACAGTTGTTGCCTAAACTCCTCCATTTTGGGCGACAACGATCAGAACTTCGTCCGCAGATTACAGCCGTTATTGGTAAGCGAGGTCAATGGTTGGCCAGCCAAAACTCAGCCTGGGAATATGGCTCAGCCCAAAGAATGACTGAGTTCCATGCAGATTCAGCCGCTTGGCGCGAGGGTAGCCGTAGTGAGCGGGCTTTATTTTTACAACAGTGGCGCGAGACAGATGCTGATGCAGCTAGAGAAGCGCTAGAAGCTGTGTGGTCCTCAGAGTTAGCCAAGGATCGAGCAGCCTTAATCTCTTCCCTGGCCTGCAATTTATCCATAGCCGATGAACCTTTTTTAGAAAAAGCACGTTGCGATCGCGCCCAAGCTGTACGCCAACAGACCGTTGGGCTACTGGTAAAACTGCCAGAGTCTCACCTATGTCAGCGCATGGCCGAACGAGTCAGTCAGTTTATATCGCTTCAAGCCAGTACTTCAGAATTAACTATCAAGGTGACTCTCCCGAAAACATTTGAACCGGTGTGGGAAGAGGATGGAATCACATCCAAAACAGTAGCTGGGCTGGGAGAAAAAGCGAGTTGGCTATATCAGATGCTCACCAGTGTATCCCTGCACCATTGGCATGGAAAACCAGCCGCCATTGCCTACGCCATTAAAGAACACCAATGGCAAGACATGCTGCTCAAAGGATGGGGCGTCGCCGCCCTACGCCAACAAAATACGACCTGGGCCAATGCCCTAGTTAAGGAGTTTGACCTGCAACAAATCGATGAACGGTTGTTGTCAGACCTGTTGACATTATTAACGATCGAGCAGCAGGAAACAGCCTTAAGGGAGAAAATACCCAGCCAAAAAGATGACATCATCCATTGGCTACATCAAGTGTCTAGATGTTCTCAGACGTGGAGTTTAGAGTTCAGTCAGCTGGTGTTAGAGAAAATTCTCACGCTAGCTAATAATAGCGATCGCAACAACTATGGATTGCATTACTTATTAAAAGAAATAGCCATTGTTCTACATCCCGATTTAACCCCAGCCATTGCTGAGCCCTTAACTCAGATGCCTGAAAACGACAGTCGGTTTTATTGGATAAAAAGCGCATTGGATGAATTTCACGAACATATGCATTTTCGATACGAAATGCATCAGGCATTTAAGCCCAGCGGTTAACCAACCCCACTTACACCCCTCCCAAGAGGGGAAAAGTCATCCTATGGCAACTCTACTCTTTACCTTCTATTCTCCACTTTTTATCTAACCCTCCCATGCCAGCAACAAAATCAACAGCTCAGTCCGCTAAGCATAAAACCTCCAAGTCAGAGACAGCAGAAACTATTCTGCGGCAACACGCAGAGGAACAGTTTGCCAATGAACTAGCAGCCCTGGCTGACGCTGATGACCGACAACGACCGCCTAATTGGCAGCTGTCGCCCTGGGCAGTGGCCACCTATCTAATGGGTGGAACGCTGGATAGCGGAGCGGAGATTTCCGCTAAGTATGTGGGCAGTCGACGGCTGATGGAGGTTGCGATCGCCACACTTGCCACCGATCGCGCTCTGCTCCTTTATGGCATTCCTGGAACTGGCAAATCCTGGGTGTCCGAACACCTAGCCGCTGCCATTGCCGGAGACTCCACCCTACTGATCCAGGGCACAGCAGGTACCAGCGAAGAAGCCATTCGCTACGGCTGGAACTACGCCCAGTTGCTAGCCAAAGGACCTTCCATGGATGCCATTGTACAAAGCCCGCTGATGAACGCCATGGCAACTGGCAAAATCACCCGCGTAGAAGAACTCACCAGGATTCCAGCAGATGTGCAAGATACATTAATTACAGTCTTATCAGAAAAGACATTGCCCATCGCTGAACTGGGGGAAGAGGTACAAGCCCAAAAAGGATTTAACGTTATTGCCACCGCCAATAATCGGGATAAAGGGGTAAATGAACTCTCCAGTGCCCTCAAACGACGCTTTAATACAGTAATTCTGCCCGTACCTAGCCAGGTAGAAGAAGAAATTCAAATTGTACAAACCCGTGTGGAGAGTCTAGGAAAAGCGTTAGAGTTACCGACTGAAGCACCTGCTCTCAATGAAATTCGACGGATCGTTACCATCTTCCGAGAGCTGCGTAATGGAGTAACCGAAGATGGAAAGACTAAACTGAAGTCTCCCAGTGGCACCTTGAGTACAGCGGAGGCAATTTCTGTTGTGAATAGTGGTATGGCCTTAGCCGCTCACTTTGGCAACGGCAGCCTCGATGCCGAAGATTTAGCAGCAGGCATACAAGGCGCAGTCGTAAAAGACCCTGTACAGGATGCCGTGGTCTGGAAAGAGTATTTAGAAACCGTGGTGAAAGAGAGAGATGGATGGATGGATATTTATCGCGCTTGCCGGGAGTTGGCTTAAATCATTATGAGCATCCACATTTTTGGCATTCGTCACCACGGTCCAGGCTCTGCCAGAAGTCTTTTAAAATCACTCCACACCCTTCAACCCGACATCGTTCTCGTAGAAGGCCCCCCCGAAGGAAACGACGCTCTTGCTCTCCTTGCCCATGAGGACATGCAACCGCCTGTTGCCCTACTAATCTATGCCCCTGAACAGTCAGAACAAGCCGCCTACTATCCCTTTGCAGTGTTTTCACCTGAGTGGCAAGCTATCCAGTACGGGCTAAAGCAGAATATTCCCGTACGCTTTATGGATTTGCCCCAGACACATCAGATAGCGGAGCGGCTAGCGCAACAGCAGCCTAATGCAAAAAGTGAAGGAGAAAGAAGTGAAGAGGCAAAGAATGAAGAGTCAGACAGAGCATTAGAAGCAAAGGGTCAGTCTGATGGTTCTCCCAATTCCCAAGCTCCTGTTCGATCAATTCCAGCAGACCCGTTAGCTTGGTTAGCTGAAGCAGCAGGCTACAGTGACAGCGAACGCTGGTGGGAACATATGGTGGAGCAGCGTCAGGATAATACCGAGATTTTTGAGGCAATTTTGGAAGCAATGTCGACACTGCGGCAAGAAATTGAGCAAACCCACCCATCAGATGTTGAAAATCCGCGAGATCATCGAGAAGCACAGCGAGAAGCCTATATGCGCCGCACGATTCGTCAGGCAAAAAAAGAAGGATTTGAGACAATCGCAGTGATTTGTGGTGCCTGGCATAGTCCGGCTTTATGTGAGCCCTTACCAGCTCAAAAGCACGATAATGCCTTACTTAAAGGGCTACCCAAGCTCAAGGTAAAGGCCACCTGGATTCCCTGGACCTATGGAAGATTATCCAGCGCTACTGGCTATGGGGCTGGTATTCACTCTCCCGGTTGGTACGACCATCTTTGGCAGTCGTCCCGCCCTCAAAAAATAGCCATTGGTTGGATGACCCAGGTAGCAAGATTATTACGCCAGGAAGATATTGATGCTTCTTCTGCCAGTGTGATTGAGGCAGTACGATTGGCGGAGGCCCTGGCTGCGATGAGAGAGTCTGCGATGCCGGGTCTGGATGAACTGAATGAAGCCACCCAGACCGTACTTTGTTTTGGTGATGCAACGCCCATGCAGCTGATTCACCAAAAGCTGATTGTCAGTGAGCGGCTAGGGCGGATTCCAGCAGAAACACCATTAATTCCGCTGCAGCAAGACCTACAGCGCTTACAAAAACGCTTGCGACTCAAACCAGAAGCCAATGAACGCCTTCTCACCCTAGATTTACGTAAAGACATAGATCTAGAACGTTCCCATCTGCTACACCGTTTGAGCCTGCTAGATATTCCATGGGGCCAACCCCAAACCACCAGCGGTAAGGGCACCTTTAAAGAAGCCTGGCAACTACGTTGGCAACCCGAGCTCAGCCTTGCGGTAATTGAATCGGGACGTTGGGGCAACACCATCGGAGCAGCGGCCCAGACCTATGCCAAGTATCGGGTAGATATCGCCCCTGATTTGCCATCGTTAACTAATTTGCTAGATAACGTACTGCTGGCCGCACTGCCCGATGCTGTCACCTATTTGCTGAGTCAACTGCAGGCAATGGCAGCAGTGTCCAGCGATATAGCCCACTTGATGGCAGCACTACCACCGTTGGCAAATGTGTTGCGTTATCGTGATGTGCGCCAGACAGATGGGACGATCGTAGCCCAAGTGGTAGATGGATTAGTGGCACGGATCTGCATTGGTTTACCGGGAGCCTGTGCGTCTTTAGATGATGATGCGGCAGCGGCCATGCTGAAGGCGATTAATCAGACAAATAGCGCGATTAAACTACTGCAAAATGGGCACCATGGCAGGGCATGGTCGGCAGTGTTGTTAGTGCTATGCGATCAACAATCGCTCCACGGTCTCATCGCCGGACGCTGCTGCCGCTTGCTCCTCGACGAAGGCAGCCTAGAACCAGAAAAGGCTGCTCAGCGCATGGGCCTAGCCCTTTCCCTAGCGAATGAGCCGCCACAGGCTGCCGCTTGGGTTGAAGGCTTTTTACAAGGTAGTGGCTTGTTGTTGCTCCACGACGACATCATTTGGCAAGTCCTAGATGACTGGGTGACTAGCTTAACCAATGAGCAGTTCACTGCCCTATTACCACTGTTGCGTCGCACCTTTACAGGTTTCTCACCACCTGAACGACGACAAATGGGAGAACGGGTGCGGACTGCGGGCTGCCAACAAACGCAAGTCACTACAGTCACAGATTTTGACACAGAGCGTGCTGAATCAACTCTGCCCCTCATCGCCCAGCTTCTAGGTCTGCAACTATAATCGCAACCCCATGGTCAGTAACTCTCAAGACACAGATAAAACAGAACGGCTCAGACGTTGGCGATTGATCCTCGGCGGTGGAGATGCTGATGGTATCTGCAGTGCTGACGGTGAAGGAGGGCCGCACTTAGGCAGTGGTGATATGGCTATGGATCAGGCCCTCGCCGCTCTCTATGATGACAAACAAGAACGCCGAGGTGGACTAGGCGGTTCTGCCCCTAAAGTAGCCCGCTGGCTCGGGGATATTCGGCAATATTTCCCTAGCTCAGTGGTGCGGGTGATGCAGCAGGATGCGTTAGAGCGATTGAACCTGCATCAAATGCTGCTGGAGCCAGAAATGTTGTCAGCGGTTGAAGCGGATGTGCATTTGGTGGCTAACCTAATGGCGCTGAATGGAGTGATTCCAGAGAAAACTAAAGAAACAGCCCGTTTAGTGGTGCGTAAAGTTGTCGATGAGCTGATGCAGAAGTTGCAGAATCCCATGCAGCAAGCGGTAATGGGTAGCCTTAACCGCAGCCAGCGCAACAACCGTCCTCGCCATAGCGAAATCGATTGGCATCGCACCATTCGAGCTAACTTGCAACATTATCAGCCAGAGTATTCCACCATCGTTCCTGAGCGGCTCATTGGCTTTGGCCGTAAACGGTCTGCCCTCAAAAGTATTATTCTGTGCGTTGATCAAAGTGGGTCGATGGCTCCTTCTGTAGTCTATGCCAGTATTTTTGCCGCTGTATTAGCATCTATTCCTGCAGTGAGAACCCAGCTAGTGGTATTTGACACAGCAGTAGTCGATTTAACCGAGTTATTGCAGGACCCGGTTGATGTTCTCTTTGGCACTCAGCTAGGTGGTGGCACAGATATCAACCAGGCCCTTTCCTACTGTCAGAGCCATGTGCGACAGCCACAGGAGACTATTTTGGTATTGATCAGTGACCTGTATGAAGGTGGCAACAATGACGCCATGATTAAGCGTGTGGCATCCTTGGTTGCATCAGGCGTTCAAATGATTACCCTCTTAGCTTTAAGCGACGAGGGTGCTCCATGTTTTGATCATCGCAATGCAGCAAAATTTGCGCGTTTAGGAGTCCCAACATTTGCCTGTACTCCTGATCAGTTCCCTGATTTAATGTCTGCGGCCATTAGTCATAGCAACATTAGCCAGTGGGCAGCCAAGGAGGATATTGTGACAGCTTGATTTATTTACAGAACGTTCTCCCAAAGAAGACAGGGGCCAAAAGTTAGGAGTCAGTAAGTTCCTTGCTACTGACTCCTGATTACGTTCGGCTAAGACTTTGACGGTGAGGATTCGATGGTGAGTTCAACCAAACCATTCATGTCGAAGTCTGATGCTCCACCTAACCAAGATTTCTCAACTTAAGTTGATACCCTAAGCATTGAAGAGAGTCTATTGTTTCAAGGACAATAACCTTTCAGGCTGTTTTGTAGTGCTAGATGTTTCTTCAGGAAGCGTCTGAATAGCTTGATCGCAAAAATGCTTTACAAACTCTTGGGCTTCAATCAGATTATTCGGATATCTAATCTGCTCCCAGATATAGCCATGGAGATTATGGATATCTTGATAGTAGAAGCCATGTTCTGCAAGGTAAGTAACGACGTCCCACAGAGCCTGGTTTGATCTGCTGGGTGAATGAAACTTAACACCCATTTGATAAGCGGTATGACCACAGTGGGGGCATAGCCGAATAAACCCTGGAAATTTACCTGGGCGTTTAAATGTGGTGTGGCAATCAAAACAAGCGAAAGGGGCGATGCCATGCATGGGAATAAGTCCTTTGCTGTCTTTAGTATGTGACCTCCTGACGTTCTTATTATGGCGCAACTACTTTGCTTAGATCATGACAAATTAATAACTTGTCAACCAAGCTAGATAGCTGCATTTTTGTCATAGCATTGTCCCCAGGCTATGGAAAGAGGTCTTGAGACTGATGCATAGTTGTCCCATTCACCTAAGCACAGCGCGTAATTAGCTTAGGATAAATTCTCTCATCTCTCAATCCGTGAATGGACGGAACATAAGGATTTCCAACAGATCCGTGTAATCTCTGATGCCTTTAGGGGAAGTCTCCTGCGCAGAATAATTACTAAATCTGTTTCAGCATTGAGTATTATAAGCATATGTCATGCATGCCAGTCATCGTCGATCTAGATAAAACAATTAAGCATTACAGAAAATGTCAGTTCACTGGAATTTTGTCGATTAAGGCTGCGACGATGGCTCCATGGCTTCTATACTTTTTAGCTGGACAAATAGTTTGGGCTAATACGCGCACCCATGCCCAACGTCGTTGGCATAGGCATCTTTTAAAGCATTGTCCAGAATTAATTAAGCAAGACTCTGGTGTGGACCTAACCTACAATGAACTAGCCAGATTAGTGATGCGGAAACAATTCAGCAGAGAGCGTTTTTCTGAGCTTGCCGCAGGCTGTATTTCAGAAATTTTATTCGATATTGTGCAGCAGGGAACTCTACATTTTCAAACATCTAGAAAGCTACTAGTGTACCAAACAAGTCCTCGAGATGCAGCCAAATTCCCATGCATTAGTCTGCAACATCTTCCAGTATGGGAACAAGCACAACAGGACTGGAAGATGTGGAAACAGGCAAACTTAATTGATATTTTGCCTAATCAAGCTCCTACGATCAAACAACCTCAAAAATTACAAGAACATACATCATCAGCCACATTTCGAGCTTTAACAGGTTTGCTTGATGGTCAACAAACACTCCGAGATTTAGAATTAAGGGTTAAACAACCTTTGACCCCTTTGACGCTATCTATCTTGCCCCACATACGCAATAATTTTATTCGCATGGTTGCCATTGATAAGCTGGATGATCAGGCGGCCTCTGCCCATGGCTCTTCCTCCGCTTATCAAACTGTCGGTGTTTCACGCCAGACTACAAATACTTCTTCCCATGAGGTTTCATTGAATTCATCGGTCAAGCCATCTGGGAATAGTCCTACGGTACTCTACATTGATGATAGCCCTGCAGATAGCCAGGCCATGGGACAAATTGTTCAAACTGCTGGGTATCGCTATGTGAATATTGCAGATCCCTTACAAGCGTTACCACAGCTTTTAGAAGTCAAACCTGAGTTAATCTTTTTAGATTTAGTCATGCCCATTGCCAATGGGTATGAACTGTGTGCTCAGATTCGGCGAATTTCTGCGTTTCGAGATATTCCGATCGTCATTGTTACCAACAATGATGGTATTTCGGATCGGGTACGTGCCAAAGTTGTAGGTGCCTCCGGTTTTATGGGGAAACCGATTAGACAGACGCGAGTATTAAAAGTACTCAAGAAATATATGCAAAACAATAAAAATACAGCACCCACTTTTCAACAACAGTCTCAGCTTTCTCCTTCAGTCTGATAGCAGAATATCTAAGATTTGATATAGAACATTTAGTTTGCAAATTCCTTTGATACGCAAATCTACCCACTAGTTTGAGAGGTTCTATGGTAACAGCTTTAATTGTAGAAGATAGTTTGACGGATAGAGAACATCTCACCCATTATCTCCAGCAGTCAGGGATAACGGTTGTAGGTGTGAAAAGTAGTGAAGAGGCCCTACTGGAGGTCCAAACTAAGTTACCTGATATGGTTTTCTTGGATATTGTTCTTCCAGGGCAAAGTGGTTTCGAATTCTGTCGCGATCTCAAGACCAACGAGCAAACGCAAAATATTCCCGTTGTCATCTGCTCAACAAAAAGTACAAAAGCTGATAAGCTTTGGGGCTCAATGTTAGGAGCTGATGCTTATTTAAGTAAACCGATTGATCAGCAACAGCTGGCGGTCACACTGCAACAAGTGATGAGTTAGGTAGAAATCCTAGATATACCTCCAGCATGAACACACTACAGTCTCCTTTGCAGGAACAACTAGCTCAAATTGATCCATTGGGATTAGACCCAATTCCTGAAGATACTCGTCAACGTTTTCTACGGTTTAAGCTTTTAGAAGAACATAGAACATTATTGTCGCTACAGGCTATTGCAGAAGTCCAGCAGTTAAAGACCTTAGACATTTTGCCCATTCCTGAAGTATCGAATTCTATGTTGGGGGTATGCAACTGGCGCGGTGAGATTCTCTGGCTTATTGATCTCAACGCATTAGTCGGCAATCGTCCCTTGTGGCATCAAGCTCCGTTGCTTGAACAAGCTATGGTTATTGTGGTGCAAAGAGCCCCAAAAACTATCGGATTAGTCGTAGAACAGGTGGATGATATAGAGCTGATTGAGCCTCAGTCAATTTGTCCGAAAACAGATCTGTGTGCCCCAACTTTGGCTCCCTATGTGACGGGCTGCCTTGCTAATCACCAAGGCGTTATTCTCGATACTGTAGCCATTATTGAGCATATGTATCAGGCCCCTCCTTAGGTAAGTATCTCTTCGCGAAACCAGCGGTCTGAGCATATCTATAGCTGCTTTAAAGCATTGTAAGTTTACTGAGTTTTCCTATGTCAAATGCTGCAAATACCCACCCAGATAAACACTCTAAAGATTTAGAGTCTAGTCTTGATCTAGATCTCTCCCTTGAGAAGGTTGACCTGATGTCTCCTGAGTTGATATTCCCTGATCAGGACCTAACTCTGGAGGAGATCACTCCAGATGAGGATGTTCTAGAACGATTGCCTGAAACGACAACACCTCTGTCCTTGGCTATGGATTCTGTACCATTTGCTCCTTGTCAGGGTAGACGGCCATTTGCGATCGCGAACACCATGGCCCAAGCCAGTAACCTGGAAAACCTTTATCAAATTACTGTTACCGAACTACGTAAACAGATTGCTGTAGACCGAGCCCTTATCTATCAATTTCAATCGGCTACTCATGGTACCGTTATTGCCGAATCCCTCACTTCTGGCTATAGTCCAGTTTTAGGGGAGCTACTAGCCGCCTTATCCTTTGGTGAAACTACTACTCAGCACTATCAACAACAGGCTGTTATCAAGATTAATAATATTGCAGAAGAAGCCATCACACCTTACCAAGCCCAACTTTTTCAACGCCTTCAGGTCCAGGCTAGTCTTGGCCTACCCCTCTTTTTAGAAAATCAGCTATGGGGCTTGTTGGTCGTTCAAACGTGTACAAGACCTCGTCAATGGACGGATTCTGAAATTGCTCTACTCTATCAAGTCGGTACTGAACTTATCCTCAAGCTTCAACCATTGCGGTTTCAATCCGAACGGCAATTGATCTTTAGTCTGAGCGATAAACTCCGTCAAGCATCCGATCAAGAAACCATCTTTCGGAGTGTCACTCGAGATGCTAGAAAGCTCCTAAATGTAGATCGCGTTGCCATTTGTCAGTTTCGTCAAGACTATAGTTTTCAATTTGTCTTCGAATCAAAAGTGGGGCAAGTAGCCTCGATGCTCGATGTTGTTTTAGCAGATAGCCATCTGCAAAAGCATGAGGGAGGAATCTTTCGGCAATCTGACCCATTTGTTGTTAGCTATGTCCAAAAGGATCCAACGCTCACCCTTTGTCATGTTGAGAATTTAACCGATTTTGACATAAAAGCCTGTGCCATTGTAGCCATTTATCAGGGACAGAAACTGTGGGGTTTGTTGGGAGCCTATCAACATAGTGGTGCTCGATATTGGGATGACAACGACGTCAAACTACTGACTCAACTTGGTAATCTTGTCGGGATTAGCCTACATCGGACAGAACTTGTGGAAGAAATGGCCAGAGCATCCACAAATCAGGAGGCCTTACCTGACATCATCAATAAAATTAGCAACACGGCCTATACTGAGAAGATTTATCAAACAGCGGTGCAAGAGGCTCGTAATCTTCTTAATGTAGAGCGCGTCTGCATTTACAAATTTCGCCCAGACTATTTTGGTGATTTTATCTATGAATCTGGTACCGGTGGGTGGCCATCATTGGTAGGAAGCGCTTGGGAAGATAGCTACGTTCAAGAGAATCATGGTGGACGATTCCGCAACACTGAGCAACCGTTTCTAGCAGATGACATCTATACCGCTGGATTAAGTGAATGTCATATTCAGACTTTAGAGCACTTTGGCGTTAAATCCTTCTTGATTGTGGCCATTAGACAGGGAGGTAAACTTTGGGGGCTATTAAGTGCCTTTCAACATAGTGGACCTCGCCATTGGCTGGAAAGTGATGTCAAAGCTTTACAAGACATCAGCCGCGAAATGGAGGCGAGTCTGAAAGGGGCTGATTATGTTGCCCAGTTGCAAGAGCAATCGGCTCAGATGACTAAAGCGGCTCAAATTGGTCGTGCAGTGTCCGATATTATTCCGCAAATCTTGCAAGCACAAGAAACTGAGCAAATCTTAAAGGTGACACAGCGAACAGCACGGCAGTTACTGAAATGCAATCGCGTCGCCTTCCATCGATTCAATCCTGACTGGAGTTCTGAACTTCTCTGTGAATCGAGTATCCATAGTCAGAGCAATGCAGATTTAAAGGAGCGTCTGCATACAATTTGGCCAAAGCACAATTTGCAGAAAACACAAGGAGGTCCCTACCGCAATCAATCCAGCCTGGTTGTCAATAATATCTATGCCGCTGATCATGCGCCATCAGAAATTGACATGTTGGAGGAATTTGGCATTAATGCCTATATGACAGTGCCCATCTTTAAGAAAAATCAACTCTGGGGTGTGCTGAGTGCGTATCAAAATGAAAAACCACGTTCGTGGGCTGAAGCTGAAGTTAATGCCCTCAAACAAATTGGCCTACAGGTAGGGACTGCTATGCAGCAAGCAGATTACTTAAAGCGCCTGGCTCTTACAACCCAGCAGGAACAACTGATCAGTAAGATTATTGATCGTCTCCGCAAAACAACCAATTTACCTCCAACCCTGAAAACAGTAGCCCGTGACATTCGTGAAATGCTTCAGGCTGATCGAGTGGGAATGTACCAATTTGATCCAACAACTAACTATAGTGTCGGTGAGTTTGTTGTAGAAGACGTTGCTCCAGGGGTACGATCTGCGATGGCCGCCAAGATACAAGATCATTGCTTTGCTGAAGGTCAGGCAGAAAACTATCAAAAAGGCCGCTATTGGGTGGTTAATGATGTTAAAACCCTGGATCTACCCAATTGCTTAGTCGATCTACTGGCTGACCTACAGGTCCGGGCCAGCTTAGTCGTTCCCTTACTCAAAGGCGATGTGCTTTGGGGCTTATTTGCCATTCATCAATGTCAAGGGCCTCGCGAATGGCAAGACATCGAAGTAGAGTTTGTTCATCGGATTGGAACTCAGTTCAATTTAGCGCTACAGCAGGCTGATTATCTAGAACAACTACAGGAGAAAAATATTGCGTTAGAGGCAACCGCAACACGAGAAAAGCAATCCAAAGAAAAGTTACAGCAGCAGGTTATGCAACTATTGACGGACGTACGCCCAGCTTTAGAAGGCGATCTGACTGTACGTGCCCCTGTCACAGATACTGAAGTAGGCACCGTTGCCAGTGCCTACAACAATACGCTGCAAAGTCTCCAAAAAATTGTTCTAGAAGTACAACAAGCTGCTGCCCAACTTGGGCAAACCTCTCAACTTAGCGAAGCATCTGTCAGCTCCTTAAATACAGAAGCCCAACAGCAAGCAACCTCACTTGAGCGAGCGCTAATGCGGGTACAGGAGATGATGAACTTTACTGAGACCGTTGTCAATGACGCCCAGCGAGTAGAGGTTGCTGTCCAACAGGCAAATCAGACTGTACAGGTCGGTGATACAGCCATGAACCATACGGTGGACGGTATTATGGCTATTCGCTCTACGGTGGCCGATACCAACCAACGCATTAAGCAACTGAGTGAGTCATCGCAAAAAGTCTCTAAAATCGTTAGCCTGATTAGTCATTTCACCACTCAAACCCAGTTACTAGCGCTTAATGCCTCTATTGAAGCTACCAGGGCCGGTAAGTATGGGCGAGGATTTGCCGTCGTTGCTGACGAAGTACGCTCTCTTGCCCGCCAATCTGCAGAGGCAGCTACTGAAATTGAGCAACTGGTTCAGGAGATTCAAGTCAATACAGCAGAAGTGTCGACGGCAATGGAAAACGGTATTCAGCAGGTAGCTACTGGAACCAATCTGGTCAGAGACGCTCGCCAAAACCTAACAGCGATTGTAGAAGCGACCGGTCAGATCAGTGATCTAATCCAAGGAATCACTCAAACTACCCATCAGCAGGCTACTGACTTCAAAGAAGTGGCTGTCAGTGTGACTGAAGCGACCGAAATTGCTAACCAAACATCGCATAAATCAGAACAATTGACTCAGTCAATTCATCAATTACTAGCTACCGCCCAGACCCTCCAGACAAGTACAGGTAAGTTTAAGGTCAGCTAAGAGAGATTTTTGGGTTTCTGTTTTTGATTCTTGGTACCAGTCAACTTGCGGTTTTAACCAATCATGACTTCAGCTTCAGCACTTAACCAGCAGGTTCCTGCCTACTTTCTGCAAGAGGCTTCTGAACTACTACAGCAAATAGACTATGAGCTGCAAACTCTACGTCAGGGGTTTGGTGTTCAGAAAATGCACAGCTTAATGCGGGCAGCTCATACCCTAAAGGGAGCGGCGGCTAGTGTTGGGCTGGATGCCATCAAAACCACAACCCATTCTCTAGAAGATGCGTTCAAAGCATTATGTGCCCCTGATGCCAATTTGACACCAGTTGTAGAAGGACTAATTTTTGAAGCTTACGATTGCTTGCAACTTCTACTGTCAGTTCAGCTGACTAATTCTGAAATTGATGAGTCAGAAGTGCTGGACCGCATGGCCAGTGTTGTGACCCAACTGCAAGAAAACCTGGGCGATCAGTTCGGTCAGGATGGTTACCTGCCGACATCGACTGACCTGGGGTTTGACATGACCCAATCCATTTTTGAAATGGGTGTGAATCAACGACTCGATGAGCTGGAAAATGCTCTTAAAAAGCCTGATTCAGAGAGTTTAAAAGCTCTTCTGCAATCCCAGGCAGACGTATTTTTTGGCTTAGCAGAGTCTTTGAATCTACCGGGATTTGGAGAAATTGCTCGGGCTACCGTAACCGCCGTAAAGAATCAACCCAATCAGGTGGTGCAGATAGCTAAGATTGCTCTCAAAGACTATCGTTCTGCTCAAACCTTAGTATTACAGGGCGATCGCAACCAAGGTGGAACGCCTAGTAGAACGCTGCAACAGTTTTCTAAACAGAATTCTTCTAAACGAAGATCTAAAAAAAGCAACCAGCATCGCCAATCCAAATCCTTCTCAACTCACCAGAAACCATCTAAAAGCTGGGTTAATGGGCTATGGACATGGTTAAGCCAGCCCATTGGCCAGACTAAATCGCTAGCCAACAATTCCTCCCAGTTGGTTAAACCTGAGTCAATAGAATCCCTAGCATTGCTAGAAAATGCCAGCCGTGATCAGACAGTCATTGTCCAGACTCCAGATACTATTTGGGATACCCCACCATTACCAGATACGGTTGCAACAGATGCTAAGCAGCTCCCATCTCCAGCAGCACAGATTCAAAATGATGTCTCTGGTTCAGAGCCCAGTCTTTTGTCGCAACAGCAGGCAGAACAGTCCGAACCCATTGTGCCTGCCAATGAACTACCCCAAAACACAGCCACCCTGCGAGTATCTATCAATCATCTTGAACAGCTCAACCACACTATTGGAGAACTCTTAACTCAGCAGAGCCGTCAGGCACTGTGCAATGAGCACATGACAGCGGCTATGAAGACCCTTCTGACTTGTGTGAGTTTCCAACAGCAGCAGTTACGTAAACTTCAGCGTCAATCTGCCTACGCCTCCACAGCGCTTCAAACATTGCAACTCAAACCAGCTGAACAACAGTTTGATGCTCTAGAATTAGATCACTACAGCGAGCAGCAGCTGCTGGTACAGGCGACGCTCGACACGATGGTGCAGCAGATGGAAAGTGCTGAAGCCATGGAATTATTTATCCAGCAAAATAATCAAAGCTTGGAAAAGCAACAGCGCCTGGTCAATGATCTACGTGAAACCATATTAGAGGCAAGAATGCAGCCCCTCGGAAATGTGCTGCATCGCTTCCATCAAGTTCTAGCTCGTTTAACAACACAGCACAGTAAGCTGGTCACCTTAAAGATCGAAGGCGAGGATGTTCTTGTTGATAAAGCCATTGTTGATAAGCTGTATGATCCTCTACTCCATTTAGTACGCAATGCCTTTGACCATGGTATTGAGTCACCGGAAATGCGTCAGCAGCAGGGCAAGCCTGAAACAGGAGAAATTAAACTCTCTGTTAAACAAATAGGTCGAAACCTAGTTATCAAAATTCAAGATGATGGACAGGGGCTCAATCTTGATGCCATTCGCCACAAGGCCATTGACAATCAACTCATTACAGACATAGAAGCTCAACACTTAACAGCAACCCAAATTAGCGATTTAATTTTTGAACCCGATCTATCCACTGCTAGTCACATTAACGATCTATCTGGACGTGGCGTTGGGCTAGATGTTGTTCGCACCCAAATCCAAACTCTACGGGGTACAGTTACCGTGACCCATCAGCACGGGCAAGGAACCTGCTTTACCATCAAAATCCCTGCCAATTTAACCATTGCGAAACTGTTACTCTGTCGCGCCAGGGAACGATTATACGCGCTGATGACAGATACTATCGAACAAATTTTAATCCCCCGCGCTGAGCAGTTAAAAACTCGGAATAACAGAAAAGTGCTCAGTCTCCAGATTGAGGAGAAAGACCAGCTAATTTTAGTTGTCCCACTATCGGAAGCCCTTACCTATAATGGTTTACTCCCAATCCCCCAGCAGCCAGACATTAATAAAACCTCAGGCATCTTACCAGTTATTTTGATCCGATACAAAAATCGTTTAGTAGGTCTAGAAATAGACCATCTGATTGGAGAACAAGAGTTGGTCATTCGCTCTCTAGGTACCCTTGCAACAATGCCCAGCTATATATATGGCTGTAGCATTCTTCCAGATGGTCACCTTAGCTTAGTGATAGATGGCTCTACGCTCATACTAAAAGTTCTCCAGAACTTTTCTCAACATGCAATCAAAACAGGCAACAGTAAAGGAGAACAAATAGCACCTCGAAAATCCCATGTTACTAAGCAAACTATCCTGATTATTGATGACTCGATTACGGTTCGTAATACCCTTACGAAAGCTCTACAAAACGCTGGCTATTGGGTCTTGCAGGCCAAAGAGGGTAACGAAGCTCTACAAAAGCTCCAGCACACTGATGTGGCTGCTATTTTATGTGACCTGGAAATGCCTGGCATGAATGGTTTTGAGTTTTTAAAGGCTCGGCAACATACGCCTAAAATTGCTTCAGTGCCTACCATCATGCTAACGTCACGTACCGGGATGAAACATCGGCAACTGGCCCAAGAATTAGGTGCCACTGGCTATCTCACAAAACCATATATAACACCACAGTTATTGACAACACTAACCAATGTTTTGGAGCAACAGCTAGAGAAGAATTATGGGTAAAAATACGTCGAAAATCATAAAACTTGTCACCTTTGAAGTTGCCGATTATTGGTTTGCCTTACCAATGAAGGCGATCTTAAAGATATTGAACTGTCCATCATCCAATGAAGGTGGCATCATTCCGCTCGGAATTGTGCAACTGGGTCCCCATACAATCCAATTGTTGGATTTACATAGCGTATTTTGCCTAGATGCCTATGCCACATCACCACGCAAAGCTCAGTTTTTAGTAGTATTACGGGGTATTCAAAATAAGCTTTGGGGGATTGCCTTAGAGTCACCTCCAGATTTGGTCGAATTGCCTATTAGCGAATTTCAAGCCGTATCTACAGACAGACGCTTGACGCCTAAAAAGCAGTGGATCAGTCACATAGCTATGCTTTCTGAACAGGAAAGGAATCATACTCTGTTATTTTTAGATCTAAAAGCCGTGTTTCAACAAAAACTAGCCAACTCTTAAGAAAACAGTTAGCTCCATCTTCTCCTTTAGGATTCATTGAATGACGATCCAGAGGCATCAATACCAAGTTCTTTTTTGCTCTTTTTTAGATCCTTCCACAGCTTCCTAATCTGCAAGTAAGCCTCCATCGAAGTTAGCTTACCACCGGTTTCCAGGGCACAAATAATATCAACACGTTGCGAGAATTCTTGCAGGTTCGCATTAAAAGCCAACCGTTGTGGAGAAAACTTGCCATAATAACGACTGCGAGGATATAAGAAATCATCTATTTCATGCTGTTTATATGATTCAGAATTATTCATCTTAGGATTCTTAATAACTACACTTTAGGGGGCTAGCAAACACCTAAACTCCTTAGGTATGAACTAACATTTCGGAACTGTCGGCATGCTATTCAGATATAATTGCCGTACGTGATATTACGCAGTGAGTAAAGTAAGGAGTTTCCTCGTTACGTCGTCGTTGTCTATAGAGCCCAAAGTTAACAATTTAACCAACAATCTGTCGATAACGAAAAATTGACATTCCTGCTTATTGGAAGCTGATTACTATCACAGTCAGAAAAAATAAGGAAACTCAACTCCTTGCGTTTCGTAACATAATGTGACAGCCTTTCTAAGGGAAAAACGTTTTACTGGTCACAGTATTATATATACGTATAGACGGTTGAGTATAAAAATAGCCTCAGTTCCTTAGTGAACTGAGGCTAAGAGTAAAATCTACACTAGTTTTTCGGTCGACGGCTTCTGCTTTATCAGCCTTGTTCTATAGAACAGGAGACCTAAAACAGGTCTTGGTCAGTCACTGCCCCCTGGCTGCTAGATGAAACTAATGTGGCATATTTTGCTAGCACACCTCGCTTGTAGAGAGGTTCGGGCGCTGTCCACTGCTCCCGTCGCTTAGCAAGTTCTTCATCAGAAACATTTAACTGCAACAGTAGTTTCTCGGCATCAATGGTAATGGAATCGCCTTCTTCTACCAGACCGATGGTGCCACCAACTGCCGCCTCAGGCGCAACGTGGCCAACAACCATACCATAGGTACCACCTGAGAAACGACCATCGGTAATCAAACCAACCGAGTCTCCCAGGCCAGCACCAATGATGGCTGAGGTGGGTGCTAACATTTCTCGCATACCTGGCCCTCCCTTAGGACCTTCATAGCGCACAACAATCACATCGCCTGCTTTGATTTTGCCTGCCAAAATCGCATCTAGACAATCTTCTTCAGACTCAAATACCCGCGCAGGACCAGTGATAGTAAACTTTTTGATACCGGTAAGTTTGGCCACCGCACCTTCCGTGGCAAGGTTGCCCTTTAGAATCCCCAGGTGACCATGGGCATAGAGGGGTTGGTTAAAGGGACGAATCACATCCTGGTCAGGGCTGGGCTGTTCGGGCACATCCGCTAGCACTTCTTCAATGGTTTGGCCGCTGACGGTAAGGGCATCACCGTGGAGCAACCCTTGTTTGAGTAACATTTTCATGACTAGGGGAATACCGCCTGCCTTGTGTAGGTCAGTGGCCACATAACGCCCGGAGGGTTTAAGGTCACAGAAAACAGGAACGCGATTACGGATGACCTCAAAGTCATCAAGGGTGAGCTCAACACCCATGGTGTTGGCAATGGCCAACAGGTGCAAGACAGAATTAGTAGAACCACCTACCGCCATAATTACAGAGATGGCATTTTCAAACGCTTTGCGGGTCAGAAGCTGACTGGGTAAAATCTGATTGCGGATGGCATCTACCAGTACATAGGCCGATTTTTCAGTACTGTCGGCTTTCTCCGCATCTTCGGCTGCCATGGTGGAAGAATAGGGCAGGCTCAGGCCCATGGCTTCGATGGCGGATGACATGGTGTTAGCGGTGTACATACCGCCACAGGAACCAGCACCAGGGCAAGCGTTTTTCTCAACGGCCATCAGGCGCTCTTCGTC
>NZ_QXHD01000004.1:6468135-6489669 GCF_011009555.1 Adonisia turfae CCMR0081
CGTGATGCAGGCGTGCGATCGCGACCGTTTACTGGGCTTTGAAATGCACAGCGATGGCTCGATGAACGGTTGTTTGCGCCTCGCCTATCAGCCTGAATCGAACGCTCTAATGGATGGTGTTACCAGCCAACAGGGGACATTTAAGACCATTACAATGAATGGCCGTGAAGTCTACCGTTTTGCTGTTAGTCGAGTGCCAGAGGTTTTAGAAAAGACCCTGTTCCATGCAGGCCTAGCGGCTGACGACATTGACTGGCTGATCTTACACCAGGCCAACCAGCGTATTTTAGACGCCGTTGCGAAACGACTAAAGCTGCCGAACGATCGGGTGGTTAGCAATATGGCCAAGCACGGCAATACATCTGCTGCCTCGATTCCCATTGCGTTAGATGAATGGGTGCGCACCGGTAATGTCAAGCCTGGCCACAAAATTGCAATATCTGGTTTTGGCGCAGGTTTAACCTGGGGTGCAGCCTTGCTGGAATGGGGGCTATAAGATTTGCAAGGTGCGGCAGACGACGCCCACCCTGCGTTATCGGCTGCTTGCCTACCCTTTTCGAATGCGTCATTTACTGAGACATTGAAGAACGGACGAATACGCTAATAACAATGACAAAGACCGTGTGGGTATTTCCGGGGCAAGGGTCCCAGTCTGTAGGTATGGGTGATGATTTGGCCGATGTGGCCAAAGACAGATTGGCAGAGGCTGAAGATGTTTTGGGTTGGTCAGTATTGGGCCAATCGCAAAGTGAGGAATTTCAGCAGGCCAAAACCCTGTATACCCAACCCTGTCTTTATGTGATTGAATGCATTTTAGTAGATCTGTTGGGGGAAAAAGGCCATCACCCTGACATGACAGCTGGCCATAGTCTGGGAGAGTATTCTGCCCTTTACGCAGCTGGGGTGTTTGATTTTATTACCGGTCTCTGTCTGGTGAAGCGGCGCTCAGAATTGATGGCCCAGGCTGACGATGGGGCGATGGCTGCTCTGATGGGGTTTCAGCGCCAGGAACTGGAGGAGAAACTGGCGCTGACCGAAGGCGTGGTACTGGCCAATGATAATAATCCTGGCCAGGTGGTGATTTCAGGCAGTCCCCAGGCAGTTGAAGCCATTATGCACGGCATTAAGGTGAAGCGGGCCGTCAAGCTTAATGTGGGGGGAGCCTTTCATTCTCCGTTGATGGCCCCTGCTGCCCATGAGTTTGATCAGATACTGGCTGATGTGCCCTTCAAAGATGCCAGTGTTCCCGTGCTCTCCAATGTGGATCCCACACCAACCACCGATGGAGACCTGTTGAAAAAGCGTCTGATGCAGCAGATGACGGGCTCGGTACGCTGGCGTGAAATCTCCCTGAGTCTGCCTGACCAGGGCATAGGCACTGTTGTTGAAGTGGGGCCAGGAAAAGTCCTTACCGGCTTGATCAAGCGTACTTGCCGCAGCTTAGGGCTGAAAAACATCGGTACTTTAGAGCAGGTTGAAGCGTTTTGAAGCCAGTGAATCATCACCCACGACAGCGGGAACCTAGACTCAGTTTGCTGCTTTACTACCTGTTTAAGTGGTCGGTGGTCAATCCAATGTTGAGGGGCTATTTTCGTGGACGCATCTATGGTGCAGAAAATATGCCCAAAGCAGGCCCGGTGCTGGTGGTGGCTAACCATGCCAGTGACTTTGATCCACCGATTGTGTCCTCCTGTGTGCGTCGTCCCGTTTCGTATATGGCGAAGCAAGAGTTGTTTAAGGTGCCGGTTTTAGCGCCTGCAATTCGTGCCTATGGGGCTTATCCAGTAAAGCGTGGTGGGTCAGCTCGTGGGGCGATTCAGGCGGCCTTGCAACAGCTGGAAAAAGGGTGGGCCGTGGGTGTATTTCTACAGGGAACCCGCACCCGTGATGGCCGTATCCCGGAGCCAAAACTGGGGGCGGCAATGATTGCTGCTAAGGCTCAAGTGCCGTTAGTGCCCGTCAGTCTATGGGGAACCCATCGCATTTTGCCCCGGGGGGGCAAATTTCCCAAGCCTTTACCGGTGACTGTGCGCATTGGCCCGTCCATTGCACCGCCAGAGTCGACCAAGGATAAGGCGGCGCTACGGACTTTGACCGAATATTGTTGCGATCGCATCCATGCCATGCACGATCTTGGGCGGTGATGCAAAGGTTACAATAATTCTTCAATCAGAGTGATAGTTTTTTGACCTACCACTGTCCAGCGGAGCCATAAAATGACCCAAAACTTAAGACAAGATCTAGCGAATATGGTGGGTCCTACCGAGTGGAATTGGCTAAAACCTCACATTGCCCGTGATACGGTTGTCTTTGTAGATCCTCAGCTTGATCTAGTGGAAGTGGGCATGGCCTTGACCAATGACAATGTACAGTTTGTGCAACGCTGGATTGGTGAGCAGCTAATTACCAAACCTTCCAGGGAGCAACTACAGACTTGGGGTGTGGATGGCCCTCCCAATCGATTGCAGTCTCTCATTGTTCAGCCCTATGTTTTAGTCCAAGAGATTTTGCAAGTAGCGGACACCAATAGTAATAGTGGCTCCTCGACTTAACCCGCAGACAAAGCCCTCGCTGGAGACAGTACAGGCCGTTTTAGCTCAGCTAGACAATTCGGTGCTTGTGCGATTTCTCCTGCTTTTAGCGAGTGGCTGGGGCGTATTGCAGCTATTGACGTATTTTGAAATCGTGGTGGTCATTTTTGTGATTTCCACGATTTTAGCGTTTTTGCTCAGTTATCCGGTGCGATGGTGTCGCCGATTTTTACCCCATGGCATGGCAGTCTTTGGGGTGTTTATGGTGGCTTTGATACTGGTTGGTGGTATGGCAACCACCCTGGCGTTAGCCGTGATTGCTCAAGGCCAAAATTTGCTAGACAATGGCACTGATTTTCTCAATGCTTTGCTGCCGATTATAGAATTTGTTGAAACTACACTGCGGCAGTGGAATGTGCAGGTAGATCTGCAAGCCCTGGGAGAACAGCTACAGCAGCAAGCAACTAGCCTATTGGGATCTGGCTTGGGGTTGGTGCAGACCCTGCTGGAAAATTTCATCAATGCAATTCTCATTGCTGTGGTGACTTTTTTTATGATGCTAGATGGCCCTCGCCTATGGCGATGGACTTTAAAGGCGATCCCTGCCAACCAGCAGAAGCGATTAACCTTAACCATTCAGCAAAATCTTCTTGGATTTTTTTTGGGACGACTGCTGTTGTCCATCTTTTTTGCAGTGTCTACGTTTGTTGTTTTTTTGCTGCTGAAGATTCCCTATGCCCTGGTTTTAGCCGTTATTGCGGGGCTTTTTGACCTGATACCTGGCATTGGTGCCACATTGGGGGTGGGATTAATAGGATTGTTGTTGTTGTCACAAGGATTGTGTATGGCTGTGCAATCCATTGTGGTGTGTATTTTGTTACAACAAGTCGAAGAGAATATGTTGTTGCCCCATGTAATGCGAGACTCTCTGAATATTAATCCGGTGGTCATGTTTTTTGCCCTGCTTGTTGGCGTACGAGTAGCGGGGTTACTGGGGGTGTTTCTGGCAATTCCTATTGCTGGGGTGATTGTGAGCCTATTGGATGTGGATGAACTGAAAGGGCGGTCGACGTAACGGAATGTTTTAGAGGCGTTCTATGGAACTCTCCTGCAAATAATAAAAATGAGAGCCCTCTGCCTAGGAAGATACAAATGTTTAGCAGATCTATTAAGCATTTCAACAATGCTCGGAATCTGTTGACGGTCTCGGGAAAACTCGGCATGGTGATTTGAGAGGTTCCCCATAATGCCGATGACTAAATCTGCACTTAGTCCTCCATCTCTAAATCTATTGCAAAGCCCTATCCCATGGTTGCGGGCGTTTTGGAAGTTTTCTCGACCCCATACGATTGTGGGCACTAGCCTGAGCGTATTGGGGTTGTTTGGCATTGCCTGGGCGACCCGCCACCCGGCAGGGCTATCACCTGGGACATTTGATGTGTGGCAGGGGATCAGTGCTCTCTGGCTGACTTGGTTGGTCTGTATGTGTACCAATATTTACATTGTTGGTCTCAATCAGATTGAAGATGTTGCCGCTGATCATGTCGAGAAACCTTATCTGCCCATCGCAACAGGAGAGTTTTCGTCTGCCCAGGCCAAGATGCTAGTGGGCATTGCCTGTAGCGGTGCCATCTTGCTGGCAGTGCTATCCCAGAGCCTTTATTTAATGGTTACTGTTTGGCTCAGTCTAGCGATTGGTACAGCCTATTCACTGCCCCCGCTGCGATTAAAACGATTCCCTCTGCTGGCTTCATTTTGCACCCTGTTGGTGAGGGGGGCAGTGGTGAATTTAGGGATCTATTTGCATGTGGCAAGCCAGCTGGGATTGCTGCCCCAGGTACCTGGTCGGGTATGGGTGTTGACGCTGGTGGTGTTGCTGTTTAGTAGTGCGATCGCACTACTAAAAAAATTGCAAGACGCATCCTACGTTATCGACGATTGGAGAATAGCCAAGATATTGCGGAGTGTCTGGTGGCTGCTCACGGTTTGTTACATTAGCCTCATTCTGACCGCGCCATTGATTTCGGCCATCAATACTGAATTTTTAGCGGTCACCCATGGCTTGGCACTGGGTTATTTCTGGTATCTGAGCCGTCAAGTGCAGCTAGAGTCTGGTAATGCTAGCAGTGCCTATATGAGTCACAGAGAGTATTACCAATTCATCTGGAAATTATTGTTTATCGAATACCTGATTTTCCCCACTGCCTGCTTGTTGTATTAGTAGCCCGTATAAGAAGCACCTGTATGAAGCATGCTAATGCGGTGCAGAGTATTGAGGGATAGTGCTTATCAGCCTAAACCTAGAAATCGTAAGGAAAGGCGTTCTATAGTTATGTACTCCTAGGCAACAGTGTACGGGAGCCCAAATGTGCCTGTAAATTTACGGTTTTGGCGAGGACTATCGCATCTTTGGATAGGCTCATGGAGCATAGGGCTCAGCATGGCCCTGGTTATCTTGCTGGGTGTCTCAGGTTGTACTAGAGCAGAGACCATGCAGCGGCTGTCTAACTATGACATTCTGACCAACGCTCTCCCCAGTTCCATAGAGGTGGCTAAACCCCCCGAGCATTATCAGCCAGTGGCTGACTGGATAGGGCGCTTGGTTTTGCCCCAATTAGACGAAGTTGAAGCCAAACCGGGAGACTGGGCCTGGATAGAGTTACTCCACACGCCATCGTCTGATCAGGACTTGGTCGGACAAACCGTTGCCTTAACCTGGCAAGCTGATGCCAGTCTGGCTGCCTATGTCAACTTGGTCAGTCGGGATCTCCGCTTTGGCGCTGAGGCCAATGAAAGCCAGCAAGCGGGTAACGTACATCCCCAAAGGCTTGATGGTTGGCAAACTGTGGGGCCATTGCAGTCGTTGGCAGGGGCACGCCCTCAGGATGATGTGCTGGTGTCTCTGGCAGGCGTCAGGCGAAAGGGGGATAGTCTCACCATTGCTCAAAAGCCAACTCAAATAGCTGAGCGGTTTTATGGTTTAGTCAAACTAGCATCCACTGCGGCGGTGAAAACCACATGCTCCGCAGTCTGTTGGCAATTTCAGGTACGCCACTATAATCCAGATTCCCAGGAATTCGATGGGGCGTTAGATGCTATTTATTTGCCAGAGATTCCGGCTGTTAATGGGGTACGGCAGTTTAGCCTGAAACAGCTAGAGCAATCGCCTGCGGGTGAACGTGGTTGGTATGTTTATGGCAGCCCCAACGGGCAAGGGCAATTTATGGTGCAGGCCCTGGCTCCCCGTGCCCTGTTTGAGTTGGAGCCCGATGCCACAATTACGGCCCCTGATGATGGACTGAACTATATCAACTTTGGTAACTGGCGACGGACTCGCGATCGCAAAGGCACCATCGAAACCGTACAGCTAGGACAAACTGACTGGCAGGAAGGCGATCAGGGCTTAGTGCTCCATATTTTTGGCGGTATTGGCGGCGAGCGAGCAGAAAAGCCTCCGGTGGTGGGTACAGTAACGGGACATTTCTCCTACGGCATTGCCACCGTGGTGCGTGATGCCATCACGCAAAAGCTACGATTTAACATTGATTATCATCAGGTCTATGCCCATAACCCCAATGGGATTGTGTCTGGCAAACTCAGCTGGGAAGAGTACATGGGCAATCTCCAACGGGGCTGGATGGGCACACGTCCTGTTTCTGATGTCATCGTCAGGCTTGATGCATTAACCCAGGATTATGGCCAGGCAGGGGCCAGCATTCAGCCTTTGGCGATGCTGGCGCAGCAACTACAGATTATGACTGCCCGCTATCGAGTTGGGGATGGGACCGGCGCTGCCGTGGTGACACCTGCCCAATCCTGTATTCAAGATTCTAGCCAGGCTCTCTATAAAACCATTAAGCAAATTGAAACCCAGGTGCGCCATCAACCGCCGGTTGATCCCCAACAGCTGCAACCACTGGCCGTTTTAGGGAAACGGTTAGAAAATGCGCTAGTGCCCGTCGGCATTGTGCGACCGGACTGGCAGCAGAATTCTGAAGTTTTAGCCGGTACACGCGATCAGTCCCTCGATCGCAAAAATAATCTAATCACTCAGCTGCTTAGTTGGCGTACGATTATCCCTCGGGTGGCCTACGATCATCTGGCCATCATCTTTTATGAGCAAGGGGCCACACTACGGTTTCTGAGAACCAATCAGATTGGAGGCAACGATCCAACAATTTTGCCCTTAGCTCCTACGGAATTATTTGGTCAATACTTTTTTATCCCGACAGCATTTTCTCGCCTGATTGAAGCTCTAAGAGTGCCTAGTTTCAGTGATTGGTTGATGACATTAGCTGTAGCTGTTGGTTATGGTACGATCGCTATCCCGCTGGGGCTATGGGGCAAACTGTTGTCGTTGCAAAACATTTTGGGTCGTGTGCCCCCTGGGCAACTAGTTTTACGGTTGCTACGCGCTCTTGTTGTCCCTGCCCTCATAGAAGAACTACTGTTTCGAGTATTACTGTTACCCCATCCTACTGAAGGGGTCTTATCCACCACATTACTTTTGTGGGCGGCGTTAAGTATGGCACTCTTCGTCATTAGCCATCCCCTTCAGGCAATCTTGTTTAGAAGTCATCTAGTGGCATTATTTAGTCGACCCCTGTTTATTGGATTAACTGCTCTGTTGGGGCTAAGCTGTGTGGCGCTTTATGTAAATACCGGTTCTCTGTGGACTGTGGTGGGATTGCATTGGATAGTTGTAGCCATCTGGCTAATCTTTTTAGGAGGGTGGCATCATTTGCGCTTCTACAATTAATCGTTAACGATAATGTAGACCAACAGCAAGGCTGCCATGACTCTGAGTCTGATTTGTCCAACTAAAGATCCTGCACTTTGGGTGGCTGCTATTCAAGCGATCGATCCAAAGATAGATCTGCGGGTGTGGCCTGACGATGGGGATAAAGCTGATGTCACATTTGCCCTTGTTTGGGCTCAACCCCAGGGCATTTTTTCCCAATATCCCAACCTCAAGGTGATTTCTTCCATGGGAGCAGGGGTGGATAATCTGTTGCAGGATGGTTCCATTTCTGCGCAGATGACCGTAGTGCGCATGGTTGATCCAAGGCTGGTGAGCCAGATGGGAGACTACGTTTTAGCGGCCACCCTCAACCATGTGCGTCAGTTTCCTGACTATGCTCAACACCAGCAACAGCAACAGTGGCAGCCCCTGCCACCACCTAATGTAGATGACGTTACCGTTGGTGTTATGGGCCTTGGGCAAATTGGGAGCACTGTAGCCACTCGCCTGGTCCAGGTAGGGTTTCAGGTGGTCGGCTGGTCACGTCGCCCCAAGTCCATTGCCAATGTGCAAGTCTTTGCTGGGCAACAACAGCTATCGGACTTTTTAGCAGCTAGTGAAATTCTTGTTTGTTTATTGCCGTTGACCGCTGAAACTGAAAATATTCTCAATACAGAGACATTGGCCCAGCTTCCCAAGGGAGCCTACGTTATTAATGTGGCCCGAGGTCATCATTTAGTTGAGGGAGAGTTACTCTCACTGCTAAATAAAAATCATCTTTCTGGCGCTTGCCTGGATGTGTTTCGTCAAGAACCCTTAGCCCAGGATCATCCCTTTTGGAGTCATCCAAAAATTACGATAACTCCCCACATTGCTAGCTTGACCCATCCTGTTTCTGTAGCTCCACAGATCGTTGAAAACTATCGACGGATGCAACAGAAACAACCATTGCTAAATCAGGTGGATATTCGACGTGGATATTAATACTGCCTGGTCTCATCATGCTCTCTGCATCTTTATCTTTCTGGCAGAGAAAATAAAATAAAAAAAGAGCCCAACCAAGTGGTTGAGTCTCTTGTTGAAACGCTTCGAGAAATGCCTGAATAGGCACATGAGTATGTGAACGATAGTTGAATCGAAATGCAGCTCCAACTGTGCATTGGCCTGCACTGATCACATCGTTCAGATACAACATATCAAGCAGGTTGGCTGCAAGTTTGTAGCAAAATCTACGAGTTGAAAATTTGTAGCCATTGGGATGTTATTTGCGTTCTATGGGCCGTTTCCCAATGACGGTAAAATCAGGTTTGGAGATTTTAGTAGATAGGAGAAATCTGTGGCAGAGTTAAAGGCCTTGATTTTTGATGTGGATGGCACCTTGGCGGAAACTGAGCGGGATGGCCATCGGCCCGCCTTTAACCAAGCATTTACAGATATAGGTCTAGATTGGGATTGGACACCGGAACTCTACGGCAAACTGCTCAAGGTATCAGGCGGCAAAGAGCGTATTCGTGCCTATGTGCAGGACTATCTCGGTGATTTCCAGTTACCCTCAGAGTTTAGCGATTTAGATGCCATGATCAAGCATCTGCATGCGACTAAAACAACCTATTACAAGCAGTATGCGGCAGCGGGCAAAATTCCCCTACGCCCTGGTGTAGAACGTTTTCTCAATGAGGCGCGCAGTGAAGGGGTGAGACTTGCGATCGCAACCACCACCACTCCAGCCAATGTCCAGGCATTACTCGAAAATACCCTCGGTGCCGATAGCCTAAACTGGTTTGACGTGATTGCCGCAGGCGACATGGTGCCCAAGAAAAAGCCTGCCCCCGATGTTTACGAATATGCCCTAGAACATATCGACTTGCCTGCAGAAAACTGTTTGGCATTTGAGGATACCAACAACGGTTTGCTTTCGGCTACGCCGACGGGACTGAAAACCGTCGTCACCGTCAATGAATATACGAAAGCGCAAGATTTTACTGGCGCTCAGCTGGTGCTCAGCGATTTGGGTACCCCCGATACTCCTTTCAATGTATTAGCTGGCAGCGCCGGTGATTCAACCTACTTCACCGTGGACGTAGCCCGTCAGCTGTGCGCTTAGGTGTCTGTGACGACTGCCCTCAGCCTCGGGCAATTTTGGGATAGTCCAGCTCGACAGCTGTTGGCCTATCCCAACGGTAATCAGGAGATGCTGAGCCACCGCTGGGCTGAGCTACAGACCTGCGGGATTGATGCGATATATTCCTATGGCCCAGAGACCTTAGCGGACTTTGCAATTCTAGGCTCGGGCTACTGTGGCGTGGTGTTGCGGGTGCGCCATCAAGGATGCGATCGCGTGCTAAAAATTCTGCGAGCGCCCGCCCCACAAACCAATTTACGTACAGAAGCCGATATGTTGCAACGGGCTAATGCAGTGGATGTTGGCCCAAAGTATCTTGCCCATAGCGATCACTTCTTGCTAATGGACTTCATCGACGGTCCTATGCTGGTGGATTGGCTACAAACCCCACAGCCGGCTGAGGACATTCGTAGCCTGGTGTCACAGCTTATTGATCAGGCCTACCGCTTAGATCAGGCTGGGATAGATCATGGCGATCTGCGCTGCATTACAGCCCATGCCCTGATGTGTTCTCAAAAACCGGTACTCATAGATTTTAATAAGACTAGTTTGGAGCGACGCCCGGCCAATGTTACGACATTGGTGCAGGGGCTGTTTATCAGCACCCAGATTGCCCAGCTTTTGCGACCATGGTTTGCCAGTGTTAGCAAGTCAGTATTAGTTGAGCATCTACGAAGTTATAAGCACCAGCCATCTCGGGCGAACCTACACTCCCTAATAACCTATTTGGGAGTAGTTGAGGTTTAAGTCTTTATCTTGAAGCTAGCTATGGGAGAAAACCTACTAGTGTCTGATTAATCTAATTGGTTGGGTAATGGGGTTGGTTCCCCCTCCAAAGCCCAACCTCGTTGAGTGGCCAGGGTCTCTAATTGTTCAATCCGTGACTCCGTCAGCGGATGTGTGGACTGCCATTCCAGTAAACGGTTAGCGACACCCAGGTCTAATTCTTGTTCATTTAATCGCTTAAAAAAGTCAAGGGAATAGTCTACATGGCCATAGCGCTCTTGCATCATTTCAATGGCATAGATATCGGCCCGCTCTTCCTGCTCGCGGCTGTAGTGTAAATCTGCCAGACTAATGGAGCTAGTTAGAAACGGCGGTAGCTGTACACCGCTAAAACCCAACAGGCTATTCAAACTTAAAAATACGAGGGAGCGCCCCAGACTCCGCAGTGTATCTCGATGTTCAAAATGGCCAAGCTCATGGGCCAGTACAAATGCGAGCTCATTCTCCGTTTCGATGTCGTCGAGCAGCCCTGTGGTGACAAATACATGGCCGCCAGGGATCACCATGGCGTTGGGGCTGTACTCCTCCATGATGTGAACCTGGAGTTCGGGGCGCTGTTTTAATTCGTCAGTGAGTAACGATTCTGCCAGGGCCTCAACATAGTCAAACTGTTGCCCCTCATGGATTAGAGAAGCTCCAGTGAATAGGCTATCAAAAACCACTTTTCCCACCTGAGTTTCGGCCTTGGGACCCATGCGTGCCGCAATTTGAGCGCCAGCTATCCCAAGACCTACATAAAGAGTTACCCCCGCCGTAACGACGGTGCCCATGAGATAGCCAAAATTAACGAGGGGATGAACCGGCGTAATATTGACCTCATCGACGATTTCGCGCGGGGTATATTTCATGGTTGCTGGGTTATGGTTGCTGGGTTGCAGAGTTAACGAATGCCAGTGCCGTAAGCCATAATCTCAACGGCTCCCATGCCGCCTGAACTCTGACCCGCGATGTTAGAGGTTTCAAAGCGGATATTAAGTACCTGAGAGGCTCCCCACTCCATGGCGGATTCTTTCATGCGCAGCATGGCTTCTCGCCGTCCTCGGTCGATCAGGGTTTCATATACGATGACCCGGCCGCCTACGAGGTTGCGTAACGTAGCGGAAGCTGTCTTGAAATAATCGTTGGCAATAACAACACTCCCTACGAATAGTTCGGATTCATGGGCATAGGGCAGGTCTTGTTTTGCTCCCCAGCTCATGACCGGTACGTGGAGGCTTTGCTTTTCGCGGCGTTTAATGTCTTCGTAGTGTTTACGCTCGCGGCGATTACCGACAAAGTAACCTATCCCGATCAAAATCAAAAAAACAATAATATTGTCCATGGTTTTGCCTATGGTTTTATCTGCAAGGAGTTCTGGATACTGTTACTGGACTTTAACCGCAGTACCATAAGCAAATAACTCAGCTGCACCAGGGGCAACGGATGAAGTGGCAAATCGGACATTGATAACGGCGTTTGCACCCAGCTGTTCAGCCTGCATCACCATCCGATTAACGGCTTCTTGTCGGGATTCTTGTAGCAGCTCTGTATAGGCTTTCAATTCGCCGCCGACAATATTTTTGAATCCTGCAAGGATATCTTTGCCCACATGCTTAGCGCGAATGGTGCTGCCTTGTACTAGGCCATAGTGCTCGATAATTTCCTTGCCCGGTACACCCTCTAGATTAGTCAGGGTAATGTTCGTTGCACGAGCAGTTGAGCGTGTCATTCCAAAGCTCCGATAAGTAATTAAATTACAGTATTACAGTAGTTTGCCTATGGGTGAAAAAGCGTCCAGTCACCCATTGCAGTGACGGTTCCTTTGATACCTACATAGGATAGAGATCAAATTCCGTTGTCACTTTGTATGGACTGTTAAACCATAGGTGGTCTTAATCATGGCAGTGAGGTATCTCTGCCCCATGGCCTCTGTGACAACGGCTTGATTTTATCGTCTGCTATATAATTCCCTTGCTTTTATAAAAGTTGCTTTACACAAAATTTGTGCAATAGTGCGCTGATCCAGCATTTTCTAAGGAAAAATACCGATAGGTCAGGCTAAAAGGCCCCATACTCTGCTTAGACTCGACTATTGTCAAAACTCTGGCAAAAATGATCTACCCCAGTTTTGCTGATGTATAACACGACGGGCACGGCTAACAGATTGGGGCACTGGCTATTGTGGGTGAGGTGTTGGATCAAACCGATGATCTGCTGCTTTGTCAAATTAGCTCGAAATTCTGGCAAACAAGCGATGTGGCGATAGCGTTTGGCAAAGCCTTCTAGCCAACCGTCGTTTTCGGTCGGTTCTAACCCGGCTCTAAGGGCTAATGATAGGGCGGCATCGTTTAAATCGCCATCACAGTCTTCGATTTCTTGAAGCGATCGCAAGGCTTCAGGGTGGTCAGCCAATTGTTCAACCAGTTGAGTGATTTCGATTAAGGGGATTGAGAGCATGGGCAACGGGTAAGGGTAAGCAACAGGAGCAGGTAGTAGAGCCGAGACAGATACGTAGGTCCGTGGTGGTATCTGCCCCAGCTAAGGAGAAAAACGTATTAGACCCCATAAAGGTGTCCTAAGTTAGGCTGTCTTAATGATCGCTTCAAACCAGTGCTCAAAACGTTTGCCGAGGGCGGCTAAAGAATATTTCATTTCTGCTTGCTGGCGGCAGTAGCGACGGTCGATGTGGTCAAGCTGTTCGATACCATTGACTAGACCTGCGACATTATCAGGCTCGACTAACCAGCCCGTTTGACCATGGTCGATAATTTCGGCAGGACCGCCGCGACGATAGGCAACTACAGGGACGCCACACGCTAAGGCTTCAATAGCTACATTACCAAAGGCTTCTACCCAGCGAGGTGTCATCAGTAACCCTCGACAGCGACGGACAGTTGACTGTAGCTGCTGAGTGTTGACAAAGCCCAGGTAGTCAATCGGTGCATTGGGATAGGTCCGCTGAATGGTATCCCAGTACTCTGGGTTTTCCAGCTTACCTAAAATTTTCAGGGGAGTTTGCGTTTCCTGGACAGCGGCAACGGCATCTTCCAGCCCTTTCTCTGGTGAAATACGCCCTAACCATGCCAACTCCGGCTCTGGTGTGTCGCAATAGCTGTACTGCTGTAGGTCAATGGCACTGCTAAGAATTTCCCAGGTCAGGCCACCAGGGAAGGTATCGGTTTGGGTTTGGGTGTAGGCCCCCAATGTGCCGGGAAATTTAGTATTGATGTCGACCACGGCCTGGTCCATGATGCCGCTGAGGGAGCCCATGCTGACAAAGTGGGCAATGGGGGTATCAAAAAACGGCGTAAGGTAAAAAGGTAGCCAATCGTAGGCGAAGTTCACAATCAGGTCGTAGCTCTGCTGCACTTGACGTGCATAGGTCCATTGGTTAGCTAAAACCGCATTCTCTACCATGATGGTCGGTGTATCCCGCCCCTGGGTGTGGGCTGTGGACTGCAGGGCACCAGGAACTTGGATCAGCTGCGCCCCCTCGATCTGGGAATTGTCGGGCGCTGCGATCGCAATATGATGACCTTGCTGGGTCAAGGCTTTGACTAGATTGACTATTGTCAGCTCAACACCGCCTCCTAGACCTGAACCTAGGGGGCCTACGGGAGTGGATACAAAGAGTAATCTTAAGCACCGTGCCATGTAACCGCATCAACTCAGCCCTATGACCCTACTATGGGTGCTGCTTGATCAACTCACTGACTTCTAGCATTTGTGGATAGATTTTGAGCTGGATACAATATAGATTTGCCTATATAGCTAGGCTTCAATGCAAACCAATTGGCTCCTGCCTGCCTAATTAGTTATATTTTCCACTTCATCGGGCAGCAGTTCTGGAGTGGCCCGCGAAGCTTCCAGCGTATTTAAGGAGGATTGCATCTTAGGAGCTTCACGAATACGATTTAGCTGCTCTAAAGCCCACTCTGCTGTGCGACGGACTTCTGCATCTTCATCTTCGGTGGCATGGCCCAACATTTGGCTAATCTGAGTGACCAAATCGTAGACACGAGTTAAATCGCGAATCGCATTCTTGCGCACATCCGGATTATCGTCCTGTAGTGCGATCGCAAGGGCGCGATTCATTGGTTTCAAAGAACGAATGCCAATTTCTGAAAGTGCTGCCAGAATCAGACTCTTTTCTTTGGAGTCCGCATCCACCATGCTATTTACCAGGTGTTGCACAGCAGAGGAATTGCCTCGCTGACCCAATTCCCAAATGGCCTTGCGACGCTTGCTTGGATCGGCCACCTGCAAATTGGCCACGAGCTCATCAATTACATCGACTTTTGCCAGGCGAGTAGTCGCGCTCACGGGGCTAGATACGACCGGCAAGCTATTGTTGACTCCACTAGGAGGCTGTGGCGTAACGAGATGATTTACATCTGCCGCAGAGCCAGTCCCATTAGCCGTCGTATGCCCATTCAAAGACGTATTAGCTGTTGTCGGCTGGGAGACTTCTTTAGGGACGGCTCCCCAGGGGGCATCTTGCTCATCGTCACCAGTGGATTGGGTCCGATTAGACAGAACAAAACCGATGCCAAAGCTGCCGAGGGCTGCAATGAGCGCTAAGCCCGGCCACAATAGCCTACCCAATCCTGGTGATGGCTCAGGCTGAGTAGTCGCAGTAGGGGCAGATGTTACAGGAGGCGTATTCGGAGCCCCACTGTTGATGCCTGTTTCCGGTGAAACTTCATCACCGATATTGATGTCTTCTCCGTCTACCGTTGCGTTCTCTGCGTTGATGCGCACAGAATTTGCTTCGCCTTC
Source organism: Adonisia turfae CCMR0081 (assembly GCF_011009555.1). Lineage (GTDB taxonomy): Bacteria > Cyanobacteriota > Cyanobacteriia > Phormidesmidales > Phormidesmidaceae > Leptothoe > Leptothoe turfae. Next base: position 6,483,074 of record NZ_QXHD01000004.1, read on the forward strand.
TGGAGTGCCTACAGCGCCATCTTCAGCATCTGGATCAGCCGCATCCGATGCTTCAGGGTCGGCAGGTGCTTCAATTACATCAGATTGTGAAAATAGGCGCGGTGCAGCATCAGATTGTTCACTTTGCTGCCCACGTAATTTTTCAATAGCTGCAGCGGTAACGGGGCCATAAATACCGTCAATAGGCCCATTGTAATAGCCGCGCTCTTTAAGCTCCTGCTGTAAAGCCTTGATTTCCTCTTTTTGCTCCTCAGAAGTAGCACCTTCTAATGGAGAGTTGGAGGAGTTATTGCGAAAATCAGGAGTTTGCTCACCTGTGTTGACCGCCGCATCTGGGTTAACGCTCGGAGACTGCGCTATCAGTGAGGGACTACCTTTGGCTTGCAGACTTGTCACAGATAGCGTGAAAGCTGTCAGACTTGTTAAAAATACTAGAGTAGAGCGCCAAATCATATCAGTTTAGTATCCAGTACCTGCGTCACTCTGTTCACGGCACAGACCGACTATTCAATGCTTTGAATGGCAGATTCCTGCTGAATCCATATCACAACCAGGTCGTTCTGATCTTGAAAGGGCTTCTTAACCAGTGATTAAAACACCATGGCATCGCCATGTAGAAGCCTGTAAGAATTAAATTACCGCTCTAGCCAACGGCAATAGCACCGCGCTTTCTCCTAACTTTACCCAAATTTTGGATTGCCATGTTCAAGTCCATGGCTTAAATGTGCCCAAGTTCCTAAAAATTTTGGCTGAGCTTGCAGTCGTCAGAGCATTCGCTCTGGCCCCGTCAACATGATATAAAATCCCCAAAGCCCCAGAAAATAGAGCAATCGAGTCGCAAAAACCTCAACTGATGTGAGACATTTGCGATCGCAACAGGTTTCGACAGCTTGCAGCCAATACTAACCTAAATAACTAAGTAATCTAAGAGCTGATTTATCAAGAGTTCTTAGTATGTGGTCAACCTATGTGAAGACCAGATGTGGTCAAGGTCTTGTGGGCTTCACTCTATGGTAATAATGCTTAATCCGAGGACGGGTCCACACCCCCTTGGGAGTAGAGCCAGGCTTCCATGGATTTTGCTAGCTCAGGGTTAATGGCTTTGGCCAAACCGATGACGGATGGCCCCGTTAATATGTTGACTAGTCCCTGAGTAATGACGTCCCGTTGATTAACTAGATAGATACTAATGAGCGTAAATCCAACCCCGGTCCATTGAACAGTGCTGAGATTTTCTGACAGTAATGATGTGCTAAACGTCAGTGCAAATACGGGGGTTAGAAATGTCAGGGCACTCAGACTTGTGAGATTGCCCTTGGCGGCAAGGTAGAAAAAGATGCCATAGGCAATGGCACTACCAAACACCGTGGCATAAAGAATTGCTAACCACCCAGTGATGGTAATACCTTGCCACTGATTGACTTCAGTATAGGCAGAGAGGCCTAATAGGGGAATACCACCTAGGATCATATGCCAGCCAGTGGCAACTACTGGGTCTACATGCCGAGAAACATAGGCAATCATGACTGTCCCTACCGCCATTGACAACGCTGCCAATAGCATTAACCACTCCCCATGCCCTAACAGGATTGTGATTAACTCTTGACCGATGGGTAACTGATTACCAAAAAACTCTGTCTGGGTGGGCCAGTGACCGGTGGTAAAACCCGTCGACATGCCTGAGACTGCACGAAGAATCCATTCGTCGGGTAAGCCGAGTAGGCTAATGCCAAGAATGCCTAATATCAAACCGATCCATCCCAAAGGACCAACGATTTCTTTGAATAGGAAACGAGCCATTAAGGCAACTGCAATGGGTTGAGAGTCGATCATGACCGACCCAAGACCGGCCCCTGTGCGCTGTAATCCTTCGGCTAAAAAACCTTGAAATAGGGTGCCGTCGACTAATGCAAAGCCCCCTATCCACGCCCATCCCTGCCAGCTTTGCGGTTGTTTACGTCCTAAAATAGCCGCCACCATTAGGACCAGTATGCCGGCGGGCATTAATCGTAATGTGGCTAGAAATAAAGGACTAGTCGTGTCAATCACCCCCTTCATTGCCACCATGGCCGTACCCCACAAAAAGAAGGGGGCAATCAAAACTAGGGCTGGTGTATTTTCCTGGTTGAAGGGGGATGCCATGCAGCGGGGAAAGAATGGGTGAGACTGAAAAACTACGTTCCTTACTATAAAGTTATGTTAAGTTCTGATGGCGTTCCCTGCAAAGCTGTTGAGCAATTTTTCGATATTATCAAGCTGTAATAGCCTACGGCAGGGGGTTATAGTAATCATCTGAACGTTCGTCGTTTATTCAGTCAATGTCTATGATTTGGCCATTCAAGCCACGTTTCCGTAAACAGATTGCCCGTATCGAAATTTCTGGAGCAATTGCAGGTGGAACTCGGAAGCGAGTATTGGAGGCCCTTGAAGAGGTCAAAGAGAAGAAATTTCCGGCACTGTTGCTGCGTATCGATAGCCCAGGCGGCACGGTGGGCGATTCTCAAGAGATTTATAGTGCGTTAAAAAAACTCCAGGAAACCGTCAAAATTGTCGCTAGTTTTGGCAATATTTCTGCTTCTGGGGGTGTCTACATTGGCATGGGTGCTCAGCATATTGTGACGAATCCCGGCACAATTACTGGCAGTATTGGCGTTATTCTACGGGGAAATAACTTGGAGCGCTTGCTCGATAAGGTTGGGGTGTCATTCAAGGTGATCAAGTCTGGCCCCTACAAAGATATTTTGTCCTTTGATCGAGAGCTGACTCAGCCTGAGCAGAAAATTTTACAAGAGCTGATTGATGTCAGTTATGGACAGTTTGTGTCGACCGTAGCAACTGCACGTAACTTAGATGAAGATGTCGTTCGCGGTTTTGCAGATGGACGTATTTTCACCGGTGCCCAGGCGCTGGAATTAGGTGTAGTCGATCGGGTGGGTACAGAAGCTGACGCCAAGCAGTGGGCCGCTGAACTCGCTGATTTGGACCCAGAGAAGGTTGAAATTTATAACATTGAAGAGCGTAAGCCGTTTTGGAATAAGCTATTGCCGGGTAATAGTCAGGCGATGCTTCCTTGGATGAGTCCTCGGATGCAGGGATGGTTAGAGTTTGAACTTGCCTATCAAGGGGTCCCCCTATGGCTCTATCAATCGCCAGGCAATACATTGCCTGGTCCGTTTGGTGGATAATCTGGGCATGGATTTCTAGCAGACCTAGAAAAGGCTACTCTATCTAAGGGGATGGTGCGAGCCAGCCATGCAATGTACAAGGGATAGGCAACATGCAGCAAGGAGAGATAGGTGACTGGCGAGTGCGTGCCATTCGAGGTGCGACTACCGTACCTGAGAATTCAATAGCTGAGATCGCGAATGCAGTCACTGAACTACTCGACGCCTTGGAAGCCAAAAATCCAATTACACCTGATTCTATGATTAGCGTTACGTTTTCAGTGACGTCCGATTTGGATGCAATTTTTCCAGCTGCGATCGCACGGCAGCGCCCTGACTGGGATACTGTTCCTTTGCTAGATGTGCAGCATATGCAGGTGTCTGGTAGCTTGCCCATGTGCATTCGTTTTTTGATCCATGCTTACATGACTCTGCCTAAAGCCGATATCTACCATCCTTATCTGCGAGGAGCCAGTGGTTTGCGCCCTGATTGGTCCAGTGTCAGCACCTCAGCCCATGTTCAATAGTGAGCATTCGATAACTTGGCGGGGCTATCATAAATCAGAAATAATCTATTACAAAGGGGTTCCAGCTTTGGCTGGAACCCCTTTGTATAAAACATTCAAAGAATTCTTATCTATCTAGTGCGCCAAGCGCTACTTCTTGTGGTGCAAGCGAATGCCTAAAAAGATGTCATAAACAAATCCCCAGAAGTCTTTGCGGTGATGCAGTCCTAATGATTGGGGAGCCCCCTTTTCGTCTAACAGAGGCTTCATCACCTCATAAGCAGGCTGGTATTTATACCAAGGTATGGATGGCCATAAATGATGCACCAGGTGATAATTCTGACCCATAATCAGCACATTCAATAGCCGACTAGGATAGACCCGTGCATTCTTCCATCTATTTTTTTCCTCAAAGGGACGATGGGGCAAATAGTCGAAGAATAGTCCTAAAGCCACGCCTACAACCAAGGCTGGTGCAAACCAATAGTTTGCAAAGTAGTTCAAAAAGCCAAAGCGATAGGCGGAGTAAATTAGACCCCCTACGACTAGACGGCTTAAAAACCATTCCAGTAACTCATACTTCTTCCACAGTCGTCGCTGGAAAAAGTAAATCTCATGGTAAAAAAAGCGCGGTGCAATCAGCCACAAAGGACCGCAGGTAGATACAAAATGGTCCGGATCATTTTCCGGATCATTGACATTGGCATGGTGCTGTAGATGTACCCGTGTAAACACGGGGAATGTAAAACCCAGCATTAATGCGCTGCCATGGCCTAAAACCGCATTGATAATGCGGTTGCTGTGGGCTGAATTGTGGGATGCATCATGAATAACCGTTCCCACTAGGTGTAAGCCCACCGTGTTTAAAACAAAACAAATCCAGTGGGGAAAGCTCCAGGCAAAATACCCAAACGTAGCAATAGTCACCAATAGGACTGCTCCTACGAATATGAGTAAGTCTGGGCTAACACCACCGTCCGCGTCTAAAAGATCCTTGGGTACTCGTCTAAGTACTGCCGGATGTGTTGGCACCGAAACCACAGTAATACTCCTTCACACCTATGTTTCGAAGTATACGCTACCTAGAGGTGATAATAAAGTTTTGTGACGTTATCTCATTTACTGCTTAACACTTTCCAAACTGACTCAAAACAATCTACTGCCTGATAATCAGTGCCAACGTTTTTTCTGACGGTTGTCTAGCCAACATCGTTGGAGAGTCTAAGAAAGGATTGAGTCTCTAAGCTTTCAGGTAGGCCTTAACCATAGAATTCAAGGGTTTTTGAAGCACAATCGAGCCCTGGCATGATACTATCCGGTGGTTTGTTAACACATGTTCACATCCAAAACCACTGTTTTTCGTCGAGTAGAACGGAAGGTTTAAATTGGGTGTTAACTAACCCACTATTGGGTGTTGACTAACCCACTATCGGCTAGCCCACGGACAAAGCACTATGCCACTGCGCCACGCCCTGCGTCGGACTAAGATCGTATCCACCATTGGTCCAGCTACTCAGGATCCTGCAACGTTGCGATCGCTAATTGAAGCTGGGGCCACTACCCTGCGCCTCAACTTTTCCCATGGTACTCACGACGATCATCAACGCAATATTCGGTTGATTCGCCAAATCTCGTTCGAGCTTAATCAACCCGTTGGCATCCTACAGGATCTTCAGGGTCCCAAGATTCGCCTGGGTAAATTTGAAGCGGGTTCTATTCACCTAAAAACAGGCGATAGCTTTATCCTGACTAGTCGCCAACTGCCGGGTACTGAGGAAATTAGTTCGGTCACCTATGAAGCTCTAGTAGAAGAAGTGCCAACCGGTGCCACTATTCTGCTGGATGACGGCAAGGTGGAAATGCGGGTGGTTGACAAAGACATGGAAAAGCGCGAACTCCACTGTGAAGTGGTGGTTGGTGGCAAGCTTTCCAACAGTAAAGGTGTTAACTTTCCTGGGGTTTATCTATCTATCAAGGCACTGACTGAAAAGGATAAAGTAGACCTTGCCTTTGGCCTTGATCAGGGCGTGGATTGGGTTGCCCTAAGTTTTGTGCGCAATCCTCAAGATGTTCTAGAGATTAAAGAGATCATTACGAACGCTGGTAAGCGGGTCCCCGTCATTGTCAAAATTGAGAAACATGAGGCCATTGAGCAGATGGAGGCTATTTTATCTCTGTCTGATGGTGTGATGGTGGCTCGGGGGGATTTAGGAGTAGAGCTCCCAGCTGAAGATGTCCCGATTCTGCAAAAGCGCCTGATTGCGACTGCTAATCGTCTAGGTATTCCAGTGATTACCGCAACTCAGATGCTCGACAGTATGGTCAGCAATCCTCGGCCAACCAGGGCAGAAGTTTCCGATGTCGCCAATGCTATTCTCGACGGCACCGATGCTGTGATGCTATCGAATGAAACGGCGGTGGGTGAATATCCAGTGGAAGCCGTAGCTACCATGGCCAAGATTGCCATGCGAACTGAACGAGAACAAATTTCTCCAGACTCTGATGCCGCCACCAGTCGTACCATTCCCAATGCCATTAGTCGGGCAGTGGGGCAGATTGCTTCCCAGCTGGATGCCGCCGCAATTATGTCGTTGACCAAAACCGGAGCAACGGCTCGTAACGTTTCCAAATTTCGGCCACCAACGCCCATTTTGGCAGTCACACCCCATGTTGAGGTAGCTCGTCGGTTGCAGTTGGTATGGGGAGTTAAACCTCTGCTAGTGGTGGATCTACCTTCTAGCAGTCAAACTTTCCAGTCGGCAGTCAACGTCGCCCAAGAAAAAGAATTACTCCATGACGGTGATCTAGTGGTCATGACTGCGGGCACCTTGCAAGGTGTGTCGGGATCCACTGACCTGATCAAGGTGGAGTTAGTGACCGCTGTGTTAGGCCATGGCAAAGGCATTGGTGAGGGTGTGGTCAGCGG
>NZ_QXHD01000004.1:6489679-6519350 GCF_011009555.1 Adonisia turfae CCMR0081
TAGAGACGTTAGAGCAAGCGATAACTATTGGAATCAAATAGAGCATAGGACGCATTGATATATCCATTCAAGGGAGAATATGCTACATTCTTACATCTTTAACTTATGCTATAAAGTCCTGGATGTCGTAGTTTGGGGCGAGAAAAAGATGCTACATCCGAATGGCACGGACGTAGGTCGAATCAAGCCATCAGTTGAACTTTAAGCACTGAACGCGGTTGCTACATTCTGGGAAAAAGTCACACCCATTTCACATTTACTCAAGATCTGAGCAAAGGGCAGACCGAGACTATCTTGATACTTTTGCTTGAGAATCTCCACACGATTCGGCATAGTAAAGGCAGTAGTATATTGGGGCTTCCAGGTTGTAAGCTTCTCAGATCATCATGCCTGAGGCCTTTTCCGCGACTTTTACGTCAGTGCCATTCTGCTATATAGCAACCTCTTCAGGTAGTGGACCAAACTGCTACAGCTTACAAATAGTCATGTAAAAAGGGGGACATGATAAAAATATGTTTCAGAATATGAAAGTTATAATTGAAATTATGACACGCTTCATTTGAAGAACGCTAAGCTAAATCCAATATAATGCTCGTTTTAAGCTCATGAATCGCCATTCTACATCTAAAAAGATCTTAGTATTGGCAGCTCATCCTAAGAAATCTTCAGAGTTGCGCTTAGGAGAAGAAGTGAGAGAAATTGAAGAAGGGCTTAAGCGTTCACTTCATAGAGATAGCTTTAATTTAATTTCAAGATGGGCTGTAAGGCCAAAAGATTTTCGTAGGCATTTACTAGACATAAACCCACAAATAGTTCATTTTTCTGGACATGGAGTTCACGAGGATGGGATTGTACTAGAAGATGAGTTAGGCGATATACAGTTAGTTTCATCTAAAGCTCTGAAAAGTTTATTTAAGCTCTTTTCTAGCAGGGGGGTTGAGTGCGTGCTACTAAATGCCTGCTATTCAGAGAAACAGGCTGATGCTATTAGTCAGCACATAGATTATGTGATTGGCATGAGTAAAGATATTGATGATGAAGCTGCTATATCTTTCTCAGTAGCTTTTTATGATGCCTTAGGAAATGGTTGGAGTTACGAAGAAGCTTTTGAGTTAGGCTGTAATTCTATCCAAATGGAAGATTGGCCAGACTTTAGTATTCCGATCCTCAAGAAAAGGAGGGAATTGATAGAGGGTAAAGCTAACAGTCATGATATTAAAAATGTTGAAGCAGAAATTTTAAAGCGAAAAGACCAAAAATTAAAGGAACTAGAGAAGCTGATTGACTCATCAGAAGATGTTAAGAGTCTTCCCAAAGAGATATTCTTAGATTTTTTAGCTCTCCGAGATGAAGTTGAAATATTAAAACAAGTCAATCAAGATGTTGATCAAAAGAGTAATAAAGCAGAGAAAGATTTCTTGAAAGATTCTTACGGGATACCTGAATTACCTGTGGAATTTATTGATCGACCAGAACAGCGTGAAACTATTGAAGAACCACTAAAATCTAGAGAAAGATGGGTCAAAACTGTTGTTATTCAAGGTATGGGTGGCACAGGTAAAACTGTGCTTGCAACTGAAATTGTTAGAAATATTAAAAATAAGTTTGAGAAAGTTATATGGGCCTCAGCAAATGAGTCGCCTATTGATTTAGCTGATTTACTGGATATTGTATTGAGAAAGCTTGATTATCGTTCTGATCAATTAACCTTAGCTCAGAAGCAAGAACAGGTCAATGATTTACTTCGAAAAAAACGATATCTATTAGTGATTGATAGTTTTGAAAGAATAGGAGATGATCGAATTGATAAGTTTTTAGGTGATAAAACCTTTTATCCAAGTAAGATTCTTATCACAACAAGACAATTTTATCCTCAAGCTTCTTGTTTGATAACGCTTGAAGGTTTAACACGTCAGCAAACACGACGAATGCTGGAGCGAGCAAGACTAAAGAAAGGAGTGAAGCACGCTTTTACAACGGACACAGTGAAGGCTATTTATAGTGCGACTGGTGGTTTGCCACTTGCATTGGGGGTGATAATTGGCCTTCTTTCCGAAAATGTGTCTCTCAATGTAATTATTAATAGCCTAACTGGTCGAGGAACCAGTCCAGATGAAGCATTATCAGCAGATGTCTCTAAGGTAGAGGCAATGTTCACAACCTTAATTGGTGCATCATGGAAAATTGTTAGCAATAATGCTCAAAGAATTCTAATGGGGATGACATTTTTTGCGGCACCTGCTTCAGAACAAGCTATTCAAATTATTAGTGATACTGATCAAGAAGAATTTCGTTCTGAAATTGATCATCTAATAAGGTTGTCACTTTTACATACTCATCGTGAGCAAATGGGTGGCGATGAGTTTCGATATTCTATTCATCCCCTAATTCGTAGTTTCGCAAGTGAAAAGATAAACAGCAACACAAATTTAAAACAAGAAATATATGGTAAGGCCGTTGATTACTTTACCGAACTTATGGAGGAATTAGGTCGTCCAGGCCTAGAATTAACAAAATACAATAAACTGGAGCAAGATTTAAAGAACTGTATTGCTACATTTGATTGGTGTAAAGCTCAAAGAGATTTTGCAAATACGTTTAAAATTGTCGAATCATTACATCATTTTCTGTTTGAACGAGGTTTTTGGGATACCCGTATTCAGATATGCAGTTCTGCATTTAATCTAGAAGATGATTCAACAGATAGGAATCCTGAAATCTCATGGAGGTTAGCTTTCAGAGCAGGGTGGGTTTGCAGTCGTCAAAACAACTATGAAGAAGCTAAGCAGTGGCGAAAAAAAGCTAAGTCAAGCTTGAAAAAAGTTGCAACAGATAATGTTTTTTATAAGCTTTATCAGGCCAAAAACCTTCAATTGAGTGCTCTAATTGCCCATGGCGAGGCGATAGAGGCTGTAGAGGAATATAAACAACTTACAATTCCTGAAATGATTGGAGATATCAATAATCTCTTTGAACAATCAAACAATTATCATGATGAGGCTCGTCAGCTACTGACACAGTATCTACAGGAACATGGCCTGACTTGGTCTTCAGAGGAACCGGAGTACACTATTTCAATTACTGACTCTAATCAAGGAGATTTGGCTGTTGATAGAGGTCATTGGAATAACATTATTAATCAAAAAGATGAGAGCATAAAATATTATGAGATTGCTCAAAAATTATATTCTAAAGTCTTAGATGATGCACAAAATAGTAACTGGAGAAACAGAGATGCATTTATAGCATTTAGTGCAGCTAATTTAGGTCATGTTGAAATTTGGCTAGGTCAGAAGCCTCTTGAGGAGATCAAACGACGTTTTGATAAAGCACTCCAGATAGCTCAATATATTGGTAGAGACCATACCATTGCATGGTGTTATCGTGGATATGGTTTAATTGCTAGGCGATTAGCTAAGAATGAATCATCGATACGTAAAAAGAAGAAGAAACTGAAAGAAGCTTTAGAACAACTTAGTGATGCTTTAGATATTTTCGAAAGAATCGGACGTAGAGAGAGGGTTACAGAAACTCGAAAAGCCTTGCTTGAAGTAGAAACAGCTTTAGGTGCTTTATAACCTCTTAAGTCGTTTTGAGAAATATGATTTTTCTTCAAAGTCAATTTTCTGAAAATCGAACTATTTCTCAATTCTATAGGTCTTGTAGAGATTAGAGATTAATGATACTTTTAAAATTTCTGCTATAAAATTAAGGCAAATTTCAGACCTTGAAGAATTTCTCTAGAATATAAAGCATATCTCTACCAGGGGCTGCCCACCAGGGTGTATGTCGACCAGTAAAAAGGATGGTCAAAATCCCAACGTCCGTGATATTCCAGTTCTGGAAAATGCGCTAATGCTTCCCCATCAAAACCATATAATGTCCCATCTGCAAACGACAGTTCACCTCGTAACATAGCTAGCTGTGCCTGGCGTAGGGCATTGGCTCGCACTGAATTTTCCTGTAGATTGTCATAAAAATAGGTCATTAACCCTAGCGTTCCCTCATCACTGATGGGCCAGAGACTAGCAACGGAGGTTTGTACCCCCGCATTCACCGCTAAGCCAGCAAAGCCATATTCGGCCTCACGATCGCCCAGAGCCGTGTTGCAAGCGCTTAATACCATCAGGGCAATGTTGGCATCCTGTAAGCCTAAGGTGTGGACCTGATCCAACTGTAGGGGCTGGTCCCACAGTTGAATATAGGAATTGTGTGGTTCACCGGGGGCAAACACACCATGGCTCGCTAAATGAACAATCCCATACTGATTGCGGGCAACTTGGGTTTGCAAATTATTGAGGGTAAATCTTTCATTGAGAAATACCTCACTCTCATGAAATGCTTCGGTAACAATGTTTAGTTCTTCAGGTACAGCAGGTAGAATCTGTTGTGATTGAAACTGCGCCGCTCCCATGGCTAGCAGGTGAGTGTTCTCCAGTTGAGAATAGAGAAAATTTTCAGGATTAAAGTCAGTCAAGCTAAAACTGGGAATCACTCCTAAGCTGTAACGTTCAACTAAGTACTCATTCCCATCGTGAAGTGCGGCAACGGGTAGAGTACGTAAACCTGTGTCCATGGCCAGGGCTAAGCTTTGGATTCCTTGGCTTTGTAATTCATTTTCTATGGGCGAGATCAACCAGCTATATAGCTGTTGAGCAGGGGGCAAGTATTGGGATGGGACAGATATGGAGTTGGTTACCTGGGCGTAAAAATTCTCTGCCATGGCCATTACGTCACTGCGGGTAACCCCTTCAACTTTTCGTCGTATGGTCTGTCCTGTATGGGTGATTAGAAGGAGTCCCAATTCATCATTATTGGGGTTTAAGGGACTAGACTCGGATGCTGCTGTAGTGTTCTCTTCCGGTGGCAAAAAGTATATGTATAGAACACCGGGCTTTACCCCCATAATCTCTTCAACATTACCAAGGGTTGCTTGGGCCGAGGCCAGGCTGGTGGATGAGATGCTAACACGCTCGTATAGATTTAAGTGAGACTTAAACTGATCGGAAAATGAATTTTCTAAACGTTCAAACAGCGCACTGTTAGAATCATTGGCACCCACTGAAGACGTTGCTTCATCTAAGGGGGTAGCGCGGCTGTCGAGGAGCGGTGACCTTAAATCGGTAGTAAATAGGGAACTAGTCGTAGGTAGTTCAATAACCGTAGGCAGGTGACTACTTAGTTGGGCATTAACTGTGGGAGAAGGATTACGTGTGAGCGGTGTGGGAGGAGTGGGAGGTGTTAAGATATCTTGGGTTAAAAAACTGATATTGCCAAGGGAATAGCTATTTAAATACGAGTTGTCTATGGCAACTTTAAATTCACCACTGGTGATCAGGGCATCACTGCCTAGAATGCTGCTATCACCAACTCGAAAAGGGGTGGCACTATTGCCGCCATGGCGAATAGTAATGTTACCTGTGCCATTGGTGGCGGCTGTGGAAATACTGGCGACGTATCCGTCTAAACTGGTAAAGCTGTTGGTGGCTCGAAAGAATTGGTCGGTGGTAATATCCACATTGCCGCCTGCACTATCTCCCTCGGCTCGAATGCTTTGAACCTGAATAGTATCTGCTGCATTCAGGGTAACATTGCCCCCTGTAGTGCCAGTGGTGTCAATCTGTTGTGAGGTAATTGTTGTTGCTGCATTAACGATGGTATCACCACCATCCAGAGGGCCTGTGGTCAAAATATCTTGAGTCCTGATAGCTCCACCGCTGTTGAGCATCACACCTCCTGGAGCTGTGAGATTAGCAGTTGTGATATCTTTTGCCGCTGATAGTGTAAGGTCAGGTGCTGTCAGATTAAAGCCTTGGGTATCAATCTTTCCATTGTCTTGAGGAGAGATAATCGTAGTGGGAGAAAGTAGGGTTATATTGTCTCCTAGGGTAATGGTGCCACTACCCTCCGCATGACCAATGGTAATAGCTGTAAAGCCACTGTAGATACTTGCTAATTCAGCTGTGGAAATTGTCAGAGTAGAGGGGGTATCAGAACCGCCTAGTTGAATATCTCTGGAGGTTGACAAGGGAGAAAGATTTAATGCTTCAGTCCCTACAAGGGCCGTGCCTAGACTGATAGTGTCTCCTATATAGGTAAGTGGACCGGCACCGCCATCTAAATCTTCAGTAAATCCGGCACCGTTGGTAAGAATGTTGATCTGGTCGGATTGATTGCCTGCGATCAGATTTTGGATGTTTGAGAAATTGTCTATTCCTGTGCCATTACCGGTATTGCTAGCTGTTAAGTTCCAAGTACTGTCAACATTGTCACCGATTAAGGTATTACTACCGATTCCGCCATTTATAAACTCAATGGGGGTATTTGCATTAAGCCTAAACGTGTCGTTACCGTTGCCGCCAATGAAGGATTCCAGTGTATTAAATCCACCAAGGCCGGTTGCATTATTGGTTTGAAAATCAACATTAATATTGGTGGTGTAGGCGCTGTAATTAGCTGTGTCGCTGCCATCGCCGCCAGTTAGGGTGCCCGTGACTGAGGCACCATTGCTAAAGATAAAATTATCATTGCCGGCCTGACCGTTTAAATTTTCAAAGCCATTGAAGGCTAGGGTGTTGATAGTGCCAATATCCGTACCAGTGAGAGTAATGTCGTCGTTACTATTTGTTCCCTGTAACGTATCAGTATTACCACTACCTCGAAAGTCTTCTATATTGGTGAATGCTGCGACGTTTGTTGTTATTTGATTCTCCAGATCGATGGTGACACCAATGGCACTAGACCCGTAATCTAGGGTGTCTGTTCCTAATCCTCCATCCAGTGTGGTCCACGTTCCTCCATTGACAACAAAACGATCGTTACCATCCCCTAGCAGAATAGTCTCAAAGCCTTGAAAGTTAGTACCATTTAAGGTGCCAGTGGCTGCATCCGTGAGTGTAGCCACATCATCAGTGTTTGTCCCTTGCAGTGTATTAGAACCACTTCCAGCAATTATATTTTGAATATTGCGGATGCCCCCAGTACCCGGTGCATTACCAGTTTCCAGGTCGAGGGTCATATCTGTAATGTAGGCACCGTAATCTAGAGTGTTGTTACCCGTCCCACCATCAACGATGCCGCTAATAACAGCTCCATTTCCAAAAATAAAGCGATCGTCTCCACCGGCACCATTAACTGTTTGAATGCCAGCAAAGTTTATGCCATTAAACGTGCCGGCATCCGCCCCCGAAAACGTGATGGTGTCATTGCCATCAGCCCCTGAAAGAGTATCATTGGTACCATTGCCAACGACAATTGATTCAATCTCTTTAAAGCTAAGACCATTACTAAAAAGACCATTGAGATGACCTTGGTTGCTGGCTGTAATCACCCAAGGTGTTACCCGATTGGGACCTCGTAGAACATTTGCTCCAAGGAGAGTGACAGGATCTTGAAACGGAGTTGTGCCTCCATCCGTAACAGAATCATTGAGAGTAATGGTACCTGTCCCATCGGAGCGTCCGATGGTGATGTTAGTAAAACCATCTTGCAGGGCTGAAACATCGGTTTCTAAAAGGTCCAGATCGAATAAAGTATTAGTGTCGGGACCTACGTTAATGGCTAGGGTTGGATTGTCAGGTTCAATTGATAACGTTGTGCCACTAATGGAGTTGTTGCCGCCGTTTAGATTTAGTTCATTGCTTCTGACAGTAATGTTTTCAGCAGTTAAACTGCCTTCTATAGAAGTTAGCAGCGGAGCTGCAAGATTAACATCACCAGCTCCTGTAATTGCGTCTGTATCAAGGGACTGGAGACTAATGATTGCACCTGAGATACTGATGTCTCTTCCTGATGTTTTAAGGGTATCGCCTGCTCCACTCATGAGAAAGGTACCGATAAAGTTGTTATTAGCGTCAGCTATAAACGTGATGGAGCCAGTGCCTGGCTGAAGTGTCAATTCATTGTTTCCGCCTAAATCAATGTCGATGTTGGTATTGGCCTGTAGAATAATGTTGTCATTGCCATTCCAGCTTGCTAACGTATTGGCGTGTAGGGTTAACGTACTGAGGTCGTTATCAGTCGCATTGATATTGGGGAATAACAGCGATTCTGTTGCAACTTCGGCAGGTGTACCACCGCTGACAATGCGAATATTATCGGGATCAAATAAGATGGTACCTGATTCACCCTGGGGAGCGCTGAGAGAAAATTCTCCATCGAACCCTAGATGGTCTTTCCCAGAAATTTCAATAAAGCCGCCATTGCCCCCTTCCTGCCCTCCCTGGGCATAGGCACCGCCGTTGAACACCGTGGCGTCATCGGCCCAAACAATTATCTGGCCACCATGGCCTTGCTGTAGGGCACTGGCATTGATTTCAGAATCCTGGTTTACCCACGTGTACGTTGCGTTTGGTAGAGGACCTGTGCCTTGATAATTACCGCCAATATAGATCTGGCCGCCTTGGTTGATCCCATCGGCATTAATGGCCGCATCGACCAGGGAGACCCGGTCGCCTAAAAGTGCAATTTGCCCACCCTGATCGCCAGCACTGCTGATGGTTCCAGTAATCGCTACGTGTCCTGCTGAGGGGGTAATGGTTTCTGTTTGCGTGAGGCTGACCGTACCGTCTGTGTTGACGGTTAGGGTATCGGCATTGTCGATGTTATTGCCGGTGAGGAGGGCTGGCAGGCTGGCCGGTGTAATACCCTGACTTGAAACTGTCTCAACCCAGGGCGTAACCTCCAGGGTGAGTATTTGATCCGCCTGGCTTAAGCTGACTCGATTGCTATCTGTTACAGCAGCCACAGTAACTGTGCCTGCAGGAGCCGTAATCGTCCCTGCGTTGATCACACTGCCCCCGAATAGACGGATATGTTGCCCAGGATCGACCTGTAGGTTTCCTAAATTAATCAGATGAGCGGGGGGAGAGATAAATGCCAAACTGTTAGGATGGCCGACTAACGCTTGAGGATCTGCACCATGGGTGAACCAGCCCTGATCAAATCCGATGGTGTCAGCCGTTGTGGCCGTGAAATCTCCATTGAGATTGAGATTAACGTTGGGGCCAAAGAGGATGCCAGCTGGGTTGAGTAACCAGAGATTAGCACTGGTTGGAACAGCTAAGCCACCATCAATAATGGATGCTTGATTTCCCTTAACCTTCCCTAGGATATTTTCCACTGAGTCAGGAGCAACAAATGTAACCGTTTCGCCAGTGGCTACATTGAACGCGTCAAACTGATGAAAGAGATTTGTTCCATCTGTTGACTGAGTACCCCCAGTGATTTGAATCTGATCCCCTGCCGTGGTGATAGCTGTTGTTCCTGTAGGTTGTAGTTGTCCCCAGGCAGGAGGGCTACTTAGGGTAAAAATACCTAACCAGCCCAATAATTGTGAGACATATTTAGCGGGCTGCTGCCATCCCGAATAGCCCATAATGTTGATAATGCTGAAGCCTGACAAAAGAAGGTTGTAATTATTACAACTCCCCCTTTCTAATCACAGCTAACTTATCGATGAAATGTAACCCTAATGACACGGGTTTTTATCCTAAAGTTGCTGTGAAAGCGATGGCGGTGTAAATGCTTACAGTAGTAACAAGATTTATAGTAAACGGCGCAGTAGATGTAATTACCTACTTGTTTTTACGTACATTTGCTTATCGCCCTATTCGTTTCATAATGAATAAATGATCCCTGGGGGTGAATGTTGTTAGACCTATGAAATGTGACTCAGGCCAGACTCATCTATTTCTTATTTGTTTAAAGCTATTTAAAACTTTGTAAGCACCTTGGATGACAAATTTAGGAGTGTTTCTGTAACTGATCTAAAAGTTTTTTTCATTTCCTAGATCAGGTTTCTAACATGGGCAATAGAAGTATCTAATGGCATTGGTAAGCGATCCAAATAATTTCTTAATTACTCGGATGTTGTCCCGATGGCCAATAGATGCTTCATTCGCTCACCCACCTCAATCACAAGAGGGAATGGAGGTTCTATGGTTGAAACCTATCAACCATCTCACGAGGCCACGTTAGATCGTGACTCAATGACGCTGTCACGCCATGTATTACAGCAACTTCAAAGCTTTGGGCCAGATGCTCAAGATCTAAGCGCTTTGATGAATCGCATTGCCCTGGCTGGCAAGCTGATTGCTCGGCACTTATCGCGAGCTGGCTTAGTCGAAGATGCCCTCGGGTTTACCGGGCGTGAAAATGTACAGGGGGAATCGGTTAAGAAAATGGACGTCTACGCCAACGACGTCTTTATTTATGTCTTTAAGCAAAGCGGTTTGGTCTGTCGCTTAGCTTCTGAAGAGATGGAGGCTCCATTCTATATTCCTGAGAACTGTCCCATTGGGCGATATACGTTGCTATACGATCCCATTGATGGTTCATCCAATGTAGATATCAATCTCAATGTTGGTTCAATTTTTGCCATTCGCCAGCAACGGGGTAACGATGAAGGGCAAACGGGCAAAGACCTGTTGCAGCCAGGACGAGAACAGTTAGCGGCAGGCTATATTCTCTATGGCCCAAGTACGGTACTGGTATATACCATCGGTACAGGGGTGCATATGTTTACCCTTGATCCCAGCCTGGGAGAGTTTATTCTTTCGGAAGAGAACATTACAATTCCTGCCCATGGGCCTGTTTATAGTGTAAATGAAGGTAACTTCTGGCAGTGGGATGATTCTATCCGAGATTATATTCGGTACGTACATCGCCATGAGGGATACTCAGCTCGCTACAGTGGTGCGTTAGTGGGAGATTTTCATCGTATTTTGACCCAGGGCGGAGTTTTCCTGTATCCAGGCACTGTGAAAAACCCGGATGGTAAATTGCGCTTGCTTTATGAGTCGGCTCCACTGGCCTTTTTGGCAGAGCAGGCGGGGGGACAGGCCTCAACGGGAACCCAGGAAATTTTAGATGTGCTTCCCGATCGGTTACATATGCGTACGCCTTTAGTTTTGGGCAGTACAGAAGATGTGGCGTTAGTGAAATCGTTTATTCAGGATCGATTTCGCGAGCGTGAAGCTGAAATCGCTGCCATTGGCCAAGCTTAATTGGTAACTCCTGGCTGTCGACAGCGGAATTTTTTCTGTACAAACAAAACTTTTGAAAACACGAAACAACCCATATAGGATATTTACCCTATGACTACAGCGAATGACAGTCCAATTCTGCATCTAAAAGACCATGGTCAAAGTGTGTGGATGGATAATCTGAGCCGAGATTTGCTTGTTTCTGGCGAGCTGGTCAAGCTAATTGACAGTCGAGATGTACATGGGATTACCTCTAACCCGGCGATCTTTGAAAAAGCGATCGCAGGTAATGAAATCTACGATCAAGAAATTGAAGCGGGGGTACGGGCTGGTCAGTCCGTTGATCAAATTTACGAGACTTTGGTCTTTGATGACATCCAACGGGCCTGCGATGTGCTTAAGCCAGTGTACGAATCCTCCCATGGTTTGGACGGCTATGTCAGCCTAGAAGTCCCCCCCAATCTGGCCCATGATGCTGAAGGCACCCTTGCTGAAGCCCGTCGCTATGCAGCTGCGATTGGGCGTCCCAACCTGATGATTAAGATCCCAGGTACACCCGAGGGGCTAAAGGCCGTTGAGCAGACCATCCGCGATGGGATCAACGTCAATGTGACGCTACTGTTCTCAGTACAGAGCTATATCGATACGGCCTGGGCCTATATTCGGGGTCTAGAAGGTCGCTTGGCGGATGGCCATGACATTAGCGCCATGGCATCGGTGGCTAGTTTCTTCTTGAGCCGCATCGATAGCAAGGTTGACAATACCCTTGATCAACTGGCGGAGTCCGATAAGAGTAAGCGGGATCAGATTGCTGGCTTGAAAGGTAAGGTTGCGATCGCAAATGCCAAGCTGGCTTACCAAGAATACAAAAAGATCATTCAAAGCGATCGTTGGCAGGCACTGGTTGCTAACGGTGCAAACGTGCAGCGCCTACTGTGGGCTAGCACCAGCACTAAGAACCCTGCCTACAGCGATGTCATGTATGTAGATGAGCTGATTGGTCCAGATACTGTAAATACCCTGCCTCCCCAGACCATTGAAGCCTGTGCCGATCACTGTGATGTGAACAGCCGCATTGAGAGTGATGTGGATGCTGCCTATGCAGTAATTGAAACTCTTCCCACCGTGGGCATTGACCTTGAGCAGGTGATGGATGAGCTGCTGGCTGAAGGCATCGATAAGTTTATTAAACCCTTTGACCAGCTGATGGATTCATTGGTGATGAAGGTTAAGCAGCTGTCGCCTGCATAACAATAAACGTAGAGGCATCCCCCTTGTGGGTGCCCACTTCGCAGCCTAGGGCACCCATAAGCGGTGCTCCTACCATTTTTATTTTCCCTTTACCCCCAAATGGTTTCTCTCCTCGAAAATCCCCTCCGCGTTGGTCTCCAGCAAGATCGTATTCCAGAGCCTCAGATTTTAGTTATTTTTGGTGCGTCGGGAGATTTAACCCAGCGTAAGCTGGTGCCCTCTCTCTATAAAATGCGCCAAGAGCGTCGGCTACCACCAGAGCTAACAATTGTGGGGGTATCTCGTCGAGAATGGAGCCACGAATTCTTCCGTGAGCATTTAAAACAGGGTATTGAAGACTACGGTGGTGGTATTCATAACCAGATGCTTTGGGAGAACTTTGCCGCTGGACTGTTTTACTGTCCGGGTAATATTGACAAGCCAGAGAGCTATCAGAAGCTGAAAGTCTTTTTAGCTGAGCTGGATGAGAAACGATATACGCGAGGCAATCGGCTGTTTTATCTGTCGGTTGCTCCACGCTTTTTTGCTGAAGCCACCCAACAGTTGGGGGCTGCGGGCATGCTGACAGACCCAACCAAGCAGCGTTTAATTATTGAAAAACCCTTTGGCCGTAACCTGGCATCGGCTCAATCTTTGAACCAAAAAGTAAGAGCGGTGGTGCCGGAGGAGCAGGTCTATCGTATTGACCACTATCTCGGTAAAGAGACCGTTCAGAATCTACTGGTCTTCCGATTTGCTAACGCCATTTTTGAGCCATTGTGGAACCGGCAGTTTGTCGATCATGTGCAGATTACGGTGGCAGAAACCGTTGGTCTAGAAGGGCGTGCTGGCTATTATGAGACTGCTGGAGCCCTGCGGGATATGGTGCAAAACCACCTGATGCAGCTGTTTTGCCTAACGGCGATGGAACCGCCCAATTCTCTGGCAGCCTCCAGTGTGCGGGACGAGAAAGTTAAAGTATTGCAGGCAACACGGCTGGCCGATCCTCTTAACCTGGATCGTTGTGTTGTGCGGGGGCAATACACCAATGGCTGGATGAAAGGACAGCCTGTACCTGGCTACCGCCAAGAAGAAGACGGGTTAGAACAATCGACGACCCATACTTTTGCCGCCATTGAGATGCGCGTCGACAACTGGCGTTGGCAAGGGGTGCCATTTTACCTACGTACGGGTAAACGGATGCCAAAAAAAGTATCGGAAATCTCAGTACACTTCAAGCAGGTGCCTCACCTAATGTTCCAGTCGGCGGCAAAGCAGATGAATGACAATATTCTGGCCTTGCGAATTCAGCCCGATGAAGGTATTTCCATGCGGTTTGAAGTGAAAACACCGGGCAGTTCTTTGCGGACACGCTCAGTAGATATGGACTTCCGTTATGATGCAGCTTTTGGTAAACCCAGCACCGATGCCTATGCCCGCTTGTTGGTGGATGCCATGCTTGGGGATCAAACCCTATTTACCCGAGGAGACGAAGTAGAAGAATCGTGGCGGGTGCTTACACCAGTCTTAGAAGCTTGGGATAGCCCAGCCGATCCTGCCCAGATTCCGTTATATGAAGCAGGTACATGGGAGCCAGTAGAGGCCGAATTCTTGCTGAATAAAGTCGGTCGTCGTTGGCGAAGACTTTAGTTATACGTTTATTAGTTATTAGTTATTAGCCATTTCAACCCAAAGAATCAATAACCAATAACTAGGACCCAACACCTCAAACCTCAAAACTTCCACCCCCTGACCTTACTATTCAATTGCGCGGTTAAAGCCATGGTGACCTCTCTAGTTACGCTACAAAAGCCTAAAGACATTTCAGTTGACGATATTGAAGCCGAGCTTCGGGAGATATGGCATAACTATGCTGCTGATGCTTCCGGTGTAGCGACGCGAGCCACGACGTTTAATGTCATCATTTATGAGCCAGAAGAGATTCAGCAGTTGTTGGCAACTCTAGGCTTTTATACCAAGCCTATTGATGGGCAGCATGGGCCAGAGACAAGACGTGCGATCGCAATCGCCCAGCAAACCTATGGCTTACCCATTACCAACCGGGTGGATCAAGTAACTTTACAGCGTCTGCGCGATGAGTTTCGGGCCCTATCTCCTGAGCTGCGTCGCTATACAAATGCCGACCTGCGGGGCTTTAGCCTTAACGAAGCCCTAGCGGCCCAAAACCCTTGTCGGGTGATTACCCTTTGCCCCACCTTTGGCGATGAAGATACTGGAGTTACGGCCCAGGTGTCTGCCTACTGCCCGATTCAGAAAAGCAGTAACAGTCGTCTAGTGTGCTGTGAATACATTACGTTGCGAGGTACGAAGAAAGCGCTGGATCGGGTGGATAACCTGGTTAAATCTTTAGTGATTGACGATCTGCCTAAATTTATCTGGTGGAAAGCTACACCTAATCCAGAGCAGCTTCTATTTCAGTCCATGGCCTCCCTCGGTAGCTGCATAATTTTAGACTCCAGCTACTATGGCAATCCTGAGTCAGAGCTACTAAAGATCCATCAGCTAGTGGACAGCGGTACTAAAGTGGCTGACTTAAACTGGTATCGTCTGGCTCCGTGGCAAGAACTATCTGCCGCTTCCTTCGATCCACCTGAGCGACGGTTGGCATTGTTGGAAATGGACCAAGTGGGTGTCGACTATGAGAAAGGTAATGCCGCCCAGGCACTACTGTATCTTGGCTGGTTAGCCAGTCGTCTACAGTGGCAGCCTGAAGATTATCAATTAGAAGGTGGCGACTACGATTTACGACGCATTACCCTCAAAGGTAACCATGGCCGCTCCATTGATGTGGAATTAGCTGCTATTCCGGTGGCTGATGTGGGGGAAGTGCTGGGTGATTTGACCGGCTTGCGGATGTCATCGACTAATCTTGATGCTAACTGCTGCACCATTCTCTGCTCTGAGACGGCAGGCTGTATGCGAATGGAGTCTGGTGGGGGTGCGCAATCTTGCTATATCCAAGAAGTAACAGCTATCTCTGACCAACGTTCTGATTTGTTATTAGAACAGCAGCTACAGCGCTGGGGTGAAGATGTGCTGTTTGAGGAGAGTTTGGCGGTTACAGCTCAAATTTTGAAGCTGTTAAATAATGCTGAGAAGTAGTGAGTAAGAGGCAATTGCTGACGCCTGGATTTTAGGTTTCAGGTGCCAAGGCTCCGAATTTAGCAAACCTGATTGTATGAATAATCCCGTAAGGGCAGATCTTATACGACATCCTGACTAATAGCACCCGGTACCGAAGGGCATCCACAAGGGGGGTGCCCCTACAGGATTGTCCATTTTTAATCGGGCTTAATGAATTCGGATTCGATACTATATCTGTTCTAGGTACAAAAGAGCCAGGCATAGCTATGCTTGGTTCTTTTGTTGTTTGAGCATCTAACTTAATGTTGCATTTAAAGCCTTATTCTGATCTTTCTCCATAAGGGACAGTTCAGCGCTCCGGAAGCATTGCGTGTGACTGCATCTGGAAGACATCACTCCTTATTTTGTAGGGTTATCCTGACTTTCAAAGTCTTAAAGACGTTGCAAACTATGAAGAAAGACTTAAACCAGGTTTGACCATGGACGGTCAGACCGCAACCCGTTGAATTGAGAGCACGTCCCATGCGTCAGATCAGGAACTACGCGTTAGTTATTGTCCTCAGTGTGGCATTGACATTAACCTCGTTGAGGCTATTTTCTAAATGGATCATCCCACCAACCATTGCTGAAGTGGGAGCGCCTGCAGCGCAGCTCGTACAGGCTTCAAGGATTCCAGATAGCCCCCATAATTTTGTTGCAGCGGCGGTTGATCGTGTGGGTCCAGCCGTTGTTCGTGTGGATACGGAACGTACGGTTGCTACCCGTGGACCTGATCCATTTTTTAACGATCCGTTTTTCCGTGGTTTCTTTGGCGAGGATGCATTTCCTCAGTTACCCCAGGAATATCGTCAACAGGGGCAAGGGTCTGGCTTTATTGTCGACGACAGTGGTTTGGTGCTGACCAATGCCCATGTAGTGAACGGCGCGGACAAGGTCACCATTACCCTGCGGGATGGCCGTACCTTTGATGGCGAAGTGAAGGGAACTGACGAACCTTCTGATTTAGCAGTTGTTAAGATTACAGGCGATAACTTACCCGTAGCCCCTGAAGGAGATTCTAGCCAGCTACAGGTGGGCGACTGGGCAATTGCTGTGGGCAACCCGCTAGGTCTGGATAATACAGTTACTTTAGGGATTATTAGTACTCTCAACCGTTCTAGCTCTCAGGTGGGTATCCCAGATAAGCGTCTGGACTTTGTGCAGACAGATGCGGCCATTAATCCGGGGAATTCCGGTGGTCCTTTGCTCAATGAACAGGGAGAGGTCATCGGCATTAATACCGCTATTCGGGCTGATGCAGAAGGGATTGGCTTTGCGATTCCCATCAATAAGGCAAAGGAAATTCAAAGCTTTTTGGCTCAGGGTAAGAGGGTGCCTCACCCATTTATTGGTATCCAGATGACCAATCTGACGGTAGAGCAGGCGAAGCAGATCAATGAAGATCCAAACTCTGTGCTGACGGTGCCTGAGACGGAAGGTGTGTTGATTGTGCAGGTGGTGCCAGATAGCCCTGCGGCGAAAGGTGGACTGCGGCGTGGTGATGTGATTGTCAAAATCGATGATGCCGCTGTGACTAATGCCGAACAGTTGCAAGATGTTGTTGAGGGTAGCAAGATTGGTCAGGCGTTGAAATTCGAGGTAATTCGGGGTGATCAAACGAAGAATCTGACCGTGCGACCTGCCGAGTTGCAAGAGGCGGCTCAATAGGTTTTAGGGGCTGGGCTGGCCTTCGGCTTGAGACTTCGGCTTGAGACTTCGGCGTGAGCTCAGTCGAACGCTTAGTCGAACGCACAAGCCACAGCCCCTACAGGATTATCCATACCAAATCCGAATGCATTACCCCCGATTAAAAGTGGATAATCTCATAGGGGCATATCCTTATGGTTGCCCTTCGATATCGGGGACAGGTAACCAGGATTTTGTATTAGTCAAGATCTGTCAAGGTTTGTTGGCCATTTGTTTTGAGGAGTAATCACCATGTTGTTATGCCAAATTGAAATGCAGGCTTTGGATCCTGTTGCTCAGGAGCCGACGTATTATATTGTTGGTCGTTATGGCTTTGATCCAGGTCTGCAGGAACAGGAGGAAGTGTGGATTAACTGGCAGATATGGGATAAAAAGTTTGAGATTAAGTCGAAGGTTGTTGGGCGGCGGAAAGAGATTTATGTAGATGGTAAAAGTATTGCTCTGGGGATGAGCGAGAGCGAAAAGGAGAAATTTTTGGTGATTTATCCCGACGGTATTGAGACGTTATCAGATGGGGCTAGTTTGTTTTTGCTGAGGATCTTTGTAGAGGCTATAGATAAGGAACAGTTGTTTGAAGTGCAAAAGGCCCTTGCCCAGGGTGAGCGTAGGCTGAGACCGCAGGGGCAGTTGCCTAAGACAAAGCAATAGTATTGAAAGACGTTCCATGGAACGTCTGTACATTTCCTGTACATTTACAAAGACGTGATATACATTTGGAAACAGCCATGGGGATTGCTAACCCTGCACAGAGAAAAGCTCTCAAAGCAATAATAGAAAATGGTGGGTGAGGGGCTCCTGGCGTAGTGCTTCACCGCCGGTGTATTGATAGGTGGATGCTTCACTCATAGGATATGTGTTTTAGTAACATGTCGCTGAAGATATCGAGTACCTCCGCTAAATAATCACCTTCTTTGGCTAGAGATGTTGCTTGGGGTCCCTCCGAATTCCCTTTCCGGAAGTAGTTAGGCTATCTCATGTAGGCAAACTGGGGTTTGCCTGGGTAGGGCCGGGACGCTGCCCTACAACCCAACGTATTAGGTTATCCTTAATTGCATGATTTGAGGTTACGGCGGGGTCGATTGTATTTGTTCTGCATTGACCTCCTGTAGGGGCTGTGCCTTGTGCCTGCCCCGTGACATCATGTGCTATTAACCAGGATTAAACAGGTCATAATCACCGAGATTTCCAAGTTCCATGAAATCCAAAGGGAATAATCTCGGGGAGTTCCAACACACAAACTGGGCCTGCTTCTAGGTTGTCGGCTTGTAAAATCTGGACTGTGCTTTGGTCGTGGTTGCCGTCGAAGACGATGGTGAAGATCCAGCCGGAGCCTTGGGAATTGGGGACGTAGATTGGTTCGATGGGATAGCAGCCTTTGGGAAATGTTATGAGGTTGGTATGGCCATCATCAGGGTCTAAACAGCCAATACTGTCGAAGTATTCTTCGTTTTTGGGATTGGCTTTGTAGCAGAAAAAGAGAGATTTATGGTGATGCCCTATATCATTGGGAGATGTCATGGGGAATTCGCTGTCTAGGCCAAACAGTGGTTCGTTGGATAAGACTTTGCCTGCGATCGCATCAATCTGTAATCGAAAAAGTCTTGATGAGGCTTGGGTTTTGGGAAATCCGGTGACAAATTCTTGCAGCCACTGATTGGTATCAAAATTTGAATAGCGGGCGTAGTCGATGATAATAGAGTCATCATCTGCTTGATAGCCATTGCCAAAGTGCCATTGATACCAGGGATCGGTGGCAAACCGTGAGACTTCTGTTAGGGTATTTCGGTCGACAATGATAACTTGGGTGCCATGTTGGGGTTTCCACTCCATGGCATCGCTAAAGCCCTTGGTGCCCAGGAGGATGGGTAACACTGATAAGACTACAGGAGGGATGAGAAAAATTAGATAGGGACCTGCTATGACAAAGTCGTGGACTAAGGTGGTCCGAAGCAGTGGAATCTGGCTTTGTTGGCGCATCTGGCCAGAGGCATCAAGGTGGTATAGCTGAATGGAGTTTTTAGCACCGAGGACAACGCCAAAATTGTAAATGTCTCCGGTTTTTGGATCCCGTTTGGGGTGAGCTGAAAAGGGCTGCCCTGGCTGTAGGTAGCCCAAGTTATCTAAGCCGATGGTGTCTAGGGTGTCTAGATCTAAGGCGTGAGGGTTACCCGCTTCCCAAAGGGCCAGGAGCTTATCGGGTAGGGCTAACACAGAGGTGTTGGCTGCATTTTTGGGCTGAGTGCCCCAGCGTTTCCAAAACGGGCCGGGGGCCATTTGCCCATAGCCCCCATATAAATATTCGTCAGCGGCGGCTTCTGCCTGGAATCCCTGGGTTTGAACGTAGCGATACAGCCCGGTTGCCCCTGCATCGGTAAAATGAATGGCCAGGATGCCGCCATCGCCATCAAACCAATGGTGGGTGGTTTGTCCGCCACGCTGTAGACGGCCTGCTCCATTGCGATATAGGCTGCCTCTCAAGTCTGCTGGGATTTGCCCCGCTAGAACGGGTAGGGTAACGGGACCAAATTCGACGGCAGGTTTTGCGATCGCACGAGACCAGAGGGGTTTACCTTGGCCAAAGGTGTCGCGATCTCGCGTGGGGGCTTGCATCACAGTTTCGGGGGCATCAACATTTACCAGTATAGGGATGCAGATGATATCAACTAATCTGTTATTAGATAAACGCTTGCAGTTCCTGGCGTAGTCTCTGATAAAGCTGATTCTGAGTTTCGCCCAGGGCCTCACGGGCGTCTTTGCGTTTTTGGAGGCTATAAAACAGGGCTAGATTGCGTAGCTGATCGGCATCAGGCATTAAATTATGATCAAAGTTTGGATGCCTGGCTGTGTTATCCATTTGCCCATTGGTGGAGCCTAGGACAGCGGCTAATTTCTGGTGGCGTAGGGTTAGTGCTTCATTGCTGCCCACCCGGATGGGGGCTGGCACCACTTTGACAACAATATAGTCGTGGGGAAATGGCTGGGTGCCATCTTCGGGAGTTTGTAGCTGTAGCTTATGCAGCTTAAACTTAGAGCCATCTACAGTCTCTTTGAAAAAGACATAGGCTCCATACCGTAGACGTGCTTCCCCTTCTCCCCCATCGCCATATAGATCGAGACTACTAAGAAAGATGCGGCGTTTTTCTTTTCTGACGGTGTTTACTTTCTGCATAACATCGAAGGTAACACCACCAAAGGGTAAAAAGGAGCTGAGAACCATACCAAAGGTATTTTTGATGGTTTGGAGACCCTGGCCAATGTCTTTGTTCAGGCTAATCTCCCCGGGGAGTTCCATGATCTCCACTTCCAGATGGACTCGGTCCAGGGTGGAATACTTTTCTTGCGAGTAGATATACTCACACAGCAGATTGTCTCTGACGATGCCGGCTGGAACGTCATTCTCGAAGAAGTTAATGGCTTCTACCATGGGAGCATTGCCATACTTGAGACGAGAACGGACCAGCAGATCGTTATCGCTTCTACTGTCGTAGGTTTTTACAATTAACAGACTCTCTAAGGTGACGAGAAATGAATCTCCTTCTTTGGCAACAGGATCTGTCGCAGATGGCTTGGCATCTGCGGGCCTGAGGGATGCTCCTGTGGCTGCATCTAACTCATTTAAGGGAATAAACCAATGGGGAGTGGGGTGCATATTTTCAGTGCCGATTTCTATACCGTTTAGGGCTAACGCATCATCATGGTTAGAGAGCGTTAGCCATACTCAATAAAAGCTCAAGCCTTTGAAAAATTGAGCAATACGGTACAGTATCGCCTCTTACCTCAGTTTACCCGCGCTCATGGGGAGCTTCGGGATATTTTAGGTATTCTTTACTGGGTGAGGGAGCCTACCCTGAGCGTGTCGAAGGGGGGCATGGGGATTACTTGGCGGGGCGGTATTCGAACTGGGCACGGATAATGCCGTGGTCTGAGGAGCCGTCTTCTTTGTGGTTGTCCCAATTGAGGTGGTCGTTGCTGACATCCATGCCCTTAAAGGCCCACAGACGCTGGCGTGAGTTGTCGTAAAATTCTTGGGATACCAGAATATGATCTAATGACTCTCGGAAGTTTTGGTAGATGTGGGTGTAGTACACGTTGCGATCGCTACGGTACTGCTGTAGCCGACTCACTGCATAAAGGTCCACATCGCTACCGCCCTGTTCTAATCCACTCAAAATATAGTTGGGCTGTCCAGTCAAAATATTTAGGGTATTGCTGCTTTCCCCATCGTTGAGATCCCCCAGAACGACCACCGGCTCATGGGTATTCTTCATGCGTTCTGTCAGAATCATCCGCAGGGCCGTCGCTTCGGCTGTACGGCGAATGGTGGAAATGGCTGAGCCTAGGGCTTCACTATGCTGTCTATAGTATTCATCTTCATCCCGGTACCAGCCTTCGCGGTAGACCTTAGTGGGGGCTTTGGACTTAAAGTGAGCGACATAGACGGAGATGGGAGACGATTGCGATCGCACCTGCACCTGAAAATGCAGGACTGGTCGGGAGAATCTGTTGACATTGACAGAGATGCCTGATGTTTGGGCGTCATCGCCACCGCTTTCCAAAATAAATTTCTCTGGAAATGCGTCGATCCATTGGGGCTCGCCAACCAGAATATCTTTGCGTACTGCCCCGGCACAGACAATCCGCTGTCCACGATGGTCTTCAGGCACTAAGAGCTGATAATCGTCCAGTTTTTTATGGTCGAAAATATCTTCTAGTGCACCTGTGTGCCAGAGTTCCTGGAATCCCCAAACATCGGCCTCATTGTTGAGAATGGTACGACGGCTCCACTCTAGCTTGCGTTCGTAGGCTCCTTTATCCCAGCCGTCTAAATCAGAATAGATTCTTAGGCCTGGACGGTTAATGTTGTATAGATTAAATGTCGCAATGGTGAACTGGGTACGTCGGGCCATGGGAGTGCTAACGAATAGGGCTAAAAATAAGACAATTTGAGCGGTTTTGCAGACAATCTTGCAGACAATCTCTAATTCCTACGGTTCTTAGGAGTTAGATTTCTGACTGTATTAAAGGCATTAAAGATGCTGCATTAAACGACTTGCTACGGCCCGATTCACGGACTACCAGACGTTTTAGACGTTTTTGTCCGTTTGCGCGGTTGTAAAGGATTCACAATTTCATAAGGATCACTCCATTCACTGAGCGATAGCTGTAGACCTGTTAGGGGCAAGCGAATGTCGTTGAGGGTGAGCTGGCCAATGTGTTCCAGGTGCTGGTGATACTGCCGTTGTCGGTTTTTCCAACGGTGAGAATTGTGATATTTGCGATGACAGGAGCCGCAAAGCAAAGCCACCGGGTCTGATCCCGTTTGTTTTGATGCAGTCTTGTGCTGAACAGTGGGGGTATGCTTCTGCAGTTTGGTCACGTGGAGGGCCCAGCGGCGTGGGTGGGCTGCGATCGCCTCTACTTCATTACCAATGCGTGCAGCAAAATCGTCCAGGGATTCGTCATGACGCCGACAGTGTCGTCCACAGGTCCTGCATTGCCAATTTGCCGCTTGCTTGAGTGCAAGGGCATGGGATGGTTTTGCATTGTGGCTGGACGATGGCATTAACGTAGAAACACATTGGTCTTGCGCCATAGCTTAGCGCTAAATGACAGTTTTGCAAGGGGGGCATCGCCAAATACATCTGTAGGCTTGATAGTTTCAGCCTATGTGCAGGCTAAACTAACGAGCCTGTATGACCCGCACAAACGATGAATCCACGATGCGGGGCTGCCCGTCGATCAGCTGCACTGTAAATGTGCGTGCTTCTCTCTGGATTGCGCCATCGCTATACACATAGGTGTTCTGGCCCTCAAACTCGATGCCTTCGGAGGTTTGGTTTTTGATTCGCAAATTCTCAACCGAGACCTGCTGAAACTGTTGAAAGAATTCGGGGTTAAAATTCTGGGCTACGCTGCCACTGGTTTGTGCCTTGGCCTGATCCCAGGCCTGACTGGATAGATAGGCATAAAAAGTCGTGACAACGGTTTGGGCCGTGGCTGGCGTCAGGGCTGCTGCTGGCTGCTCCGGTGACTCTGTTGTCGGAGCCTCATCCGGCACTATTTCTGCGTCTAGTTCCCCAGGGGGCTCGCTTGCTTCAATGGCAACTGGTTCCTCCATGGGGGGACTCTCTGAGGTGTCTAGAGCTGGGGTCTCCAGGTCCTCAAGGGGGGCTGCCTCTGTAACAGGAGGCTCAACAACCGGAGCCTCAACCGGAGCTGGTTCTGTTGGTGCCGTGGGCGATTGACTGGCGACTGGAACCTCAGCGGTATTCGAGGTGGCTGATGTGCAGGCTCGCCCCATTAGGAGGCCGATGCCCAAGATGGCTACACCGATGATAATGGCTGGTATCTTCTTAATCGTGTTAGTCGTGTTAGTCGTATTAGTCGTGGACGGCGGCGGTACGACCTCTGTAGCCATGGAGGTTTTGGCCCGGTTTGGCGGCTGGGGCTGGGGGGCCATTGCCGGTACCGTCAGCGCGGTGGGCTGAGCTGGTGGAGCCGGTCTGCGTGCGCTGGATGTGGCACTTGCCCCGGTGCCAGTTACATATTGCCCTAGGCCCTGCGGCAAAGACTGTAGGGCCCTGAGGGCTTCCTTGGCTGATGGATAACGCGTACGGAAGTCGTAACGTACCATGGTGTCTAAAATCGTGATCAGCTCCAGGGGACTATGGGGCACATAGCGATGCCATTCCAGTTCTCCGGTTTGGGCATTGGGCATTAACTGTCTAGGCGGTTGGCCGGTGAGGGCCTGAATGCCCATAATGCCAACGGCATACACATCGCTGCTGAACTGGGGTTGACCGATTAATTGCTCATTGGGCATGTAGCCCTGGGTGCCAATGGAAATGGTGTGGCTAACGCCAGACCCTGCCGGTTGAGTACCGGCTTGCTTAACCGCGCCAAAGTCGATGACAACGATGCGATGATCGCTTTGTCGGCGGATCAGGTTGGATGGTTTTAAGTCTCGATGGATCACCCGATTGTCATGGACAAAGGCCAGGGTTTCTAGCACATCGGCCAGGAAATCAATGACTTTAGGAATGTCCCAGGGGGCTGTTTTGAACTCGCCCTCCAGGGAATGGCCTTCAATCAATTCTTGGGCCAGGTAAAACTCTCGATTTTCTTCAAAGTGGGCCAGTAAGTGGGGAATCTGTGGATAGGACCCCAGCTGGTAAAGAACTTTAGCTTCTGTATCAAATAGCCGCCGAGCAACCTGTAATCCTTTAGCATCTTCCACCTGGGGTTTAAGCTGCTTAACCACACACAATGGATGCCCTGGCAGATGCAAATCCTGGGCTCGGAAGGTTTGGCCAAAGCCGCCACTGCCTAACTGCTCGACGATTTTGTACCGGCTACCTAGGGGTTGGTCTGATCCGGATTGGCGGGATCGGAGGAAGTTTAGGTCCATGGGGATTAGCAGGCAGAGTGAGCAGCAGAATCAGGAAAGGAAAACAAGGGGGGTCAATGGGTGGTGTCCTGGCGGTAATTGGGATTGGGGACAACGATTTCGGTTTTAATTTCGGTGTCGCCCTCCGTGATGTCTTGGTTTGAAATTACTGGATCTGAGGGGGATTCTATATCTTTCTCCAGGGCAGCTGGTGAATCTTGATAAAACTGATAGAGGGCCTGACTGGCCTCGAAGTCTTGACCTTCGATGGTGGTGGCGATCAGCCCCTTATGCAGTAACCATTTGCCGACTAATGTGGCTCCTTCATGGGTGTAATCCCGTTTTTGCTCTAGCCATTCTACAGCCGCTGTGCCGGTAAAGTATGTGGGGTCACTGTCCGGTTCCTCTGGATGAGGTTGCAGGGTGATACCCTGTGGTCCTTGCAGGGCATCGGCCAGGGCTTCTAGATCAAGATTTACCAAAAAGTCAGGCAGTGGTGACTTGGGGTCTACCGTTTGCTCAACGGGTGGCTCGATGGGGTCCTCGGGGACTTCTGCTGTCGTGTCGGTGGCTGGGGGAATGTAGGGGGAGGGGATACTGCGGTAGCCGTCCGAAATACCAATGGACTGCTGTTTAAGGAGTTCTAGAATGTCGTCTAGTTGGGGCGATCGCAAGTGTAGATCCTGCTGAGGGAATGGCACCTCAATATCGTAGTGGCGCAGGCTGGCCTCGATGGCGTAGTTAAGGTCGCTTTTGACGCGAAATTGTTTGCGGGGTTCTCCCGTCCACACCATAATGTCAAAATTTAGGGCACTATCGCCAAAACTTTGGAACCAGACTTCTGGCTCAGGTCGCAACAAGACTTCAGGATGACGTTTAACGGCTTCTAACAGGGCGGTTTTTACCTGGGAAATGTTAGAACCATAGGCAACACTGACCGGCACCCGTAAACGAGAGATCGAGTCACCGTGACTCCAGTTAATGACTTCACTCTCTAGAAAACGAGAGTTTGGCACAATAATGGTGACTTTATCTAGCGTGTTAATCTCTGTGCTACGGGCTCCCACCTGCTTGACAATGCCAACTAAGTCGCCAATTTTAATAAAGTCTCCCACTTGAATCGGGCGCTCTAGGGTGATGATAAAGCCGCTGATAAAGTTGTTGGTAATGTTCTGAACACCAAAACCAATACCTAGACCCAACAAACTGGCTAAAATTGTCAGGGAGCTGGCGTCAATTCCCAACAGCTGTAGCAGAACAATAATGCCCAAAAACAGCAGAACATATTGAACTAGAGCGCTGAGAATATCTTGCAGTCGGGCTTCGACTTGGGCCCTGCGGAGGATATAGGTGCGGAAGAGTCTAGAGATTAACCGGGCGGCAAACCAAAGTCCAATGGTGAGGGCTAGCAGCAGCACCATTCTTAAGGCAGAGTATTGGTTGTCGCCCAGGGTGATGCTTTCGGCAGTCAGCAGGGTGGCAATGGTATGACGCCATCTACGTAGCTCTGGAAACAGATCGGTGATGTAAATGGCAAATGTCAGCCACAGGCCTCCTTTTAAGCTGATTAACCCCAGCCGCCAGAAGAACGTAATGGGTCTTTCCCATACGGTGAATGGGCCGGTGGTGGTGGTAAACCACTGGGTTAGGAAGCGAGAACTGATGCGACCAAAGGTGCGGAGGAAGAGGTGAATTGTCATCGCAATTCCCAACACCATTAGACTGTAAAGTAAGGCCCGGCGTAAATAGTTGGGCCGTCGTTCTAGCTGCCCTCTACGGATAGCGGCTTCTAGCTCGTTTGCCCAATCTTCAGCCTGCTGTTCCAGACGATAGCCAGGCCTACTTAAATCCACCTGGGTGACGGTGGCTATCAGGTCTTCACCGTCTTCACCCTGGCTTTGGAGATAAACTAACCCCGTCTCTTCATCAACAACAACTTCAATATTGGGTGGTTCAGGTTTCTGTACTTCTTCCCTTAACCGTTTATTAATGCTGTTGGCTCGTTCAAGGGGAGTGAAATCAGCCACTCCACGGACATCAAAAACTCTCCGTCCATTGACCACAACTTCTGCTGTCGATCTGTCTATTGGCTCGTCCACCTCAACTGTCTGAGACTGAGCCGGTAGTGTCAAGTTTCCCCAGGTAAAAACCACCAGGGATAGACAAAGCAAAACCCAATATTTGCAGCGGCGCACCAGGGGGGTAACTCTATGGTCTTGTGGGCTATGGTTTTGTGGGAATCTCAAGGGCACCAATTTCCATATTGGAGAGGTTTAAAGATGATTCTGCCGGGTCGTCAAGGGTGGGGCGAGCTCGGTTTAATAACGCCTGGCCTCCCAGCCATAAACCGATGCCCATTAACAGTAGAATGCCACCCCCGATCAGCCATCCTAGAATAGCGTTGGGCTCTGCGGTTGCCATCTCACTTTTAGCCAGGTGGCTATACTCACGATTTAATTCAGTAGAATTCGCATCGGTGGTGTTGATAATCATGGCCGTTAACTTAAACGGACCAATGCGGATGGTGTCTTTAGGTTTAAAGATTTGACCATTTTTCTGAATGGGTCGACCGTTGAGAAAAGTGCCATTGGCGCTTTTGTCTGAAAGGTATAGCTGCCGGTTGGTCATGGAAATCACCGCATGGCATCGCGATACCTGCTGGTGGATCAATTCCAAATGAGATACCGGTTGATTTTCTAGCTGTGTTGGCATTTTGCTAGTTTCACGGCCAATGGCAACGGGCAGTTGACGCGAAGCATACTGGGATTCTCCCGTCACCGGATCTTCCCAGTTAAATTGGATAACGACCGGTTCACCTGACATGGGGGCGTTTGTTCTAACGATACGACGGTTTCGAGGACGATCTTACTCTACTCGTTATAAAGACGGGATGTATTTAAATTCAGTTCAGAAAAGTCAGTTCAGAAATTTCAGAGGCAGTGGTCGGTCAGCAGGACTGTCTATTTCGCAGGCTAGTTCCTAGGTGAAATCGCTAGGTTAGGACCGTACATCTGCCTAACTTAGTAACTCTATTAACGACTGCCCATCATGCGTTTGCTGAGGGTATGGGGGCAATTATATTAAATCCACTTCAGGCATTACTGCTCTTGGGATCGCCGTATGAACCTGATACAACTATTGGGTGTTAAATCTAAAGAAACACTCGGAGGCCGATACAAACTTATCCAACCCCTTGGTCAGGGTGGGTTTGGCCATACCTTTTTAGCAACCGACTTACATTTACCCGATCATCCAACCTGTGTCATTAAGCAGCTCAAGCCCCATCTACAGGATGCTGAGAGCTTAACGACGGCTAGACGTCTGTTTGAAACGGAGGCCCGGGTGCTTTACCAGCTGGGTGAGCACTCTCAGATTCCGCGTTTGCTGGCTCACTTTGAAGATGGCCAAGAGTTTTATCTAGCCCAGGAGCTGATTGAGGGAGAGTCTCTGTCTACGTTGATTCAACCGGGGCAACCCTGGTCTGAAGCTAGGGTACGTCAGTTGCTGATAGAAATGATGACCCCCCTGGCTTTTGTCCATGGGCAAGGGGTGATTCATCGCGATCTCAAACCGTCTAACCTGATCCACCGTCGAGCCGATGGTCATATGGTGCTGATTGACTTTGGGGCCGTTAAACAGGTCAGTGAAAGGCGGGAAAACGGCGAAGTTACGCGCACTATCTCCATTGGCACCCAGGGGTATATGCCTAATGAACAACTGGCTGGCAATCCCTGGTTTAGTAGCGATATTTATGCCGCAGGTATGATCTGCTTGCAGGCGTTGACGGGGACTCGACCCCACTTGCTACAGCGTGACCCTCGCACCAGCGAAGTTCTCTGGCAGAGTCCTGATTTAGACATTAGTGATGCCTTTCAGG
Organism: Adonisia turfae CCMR0081; assembly: GCF_011009555.1. GTDB lineage: Bacteria > Cyanobacteriota > Cyanobacteriia > Phormidesmidales > Phormidesmidaceae > Leptothoe > Leptothoe turfae. The sequence continues at coordinate 6,518,010 of NZ_QXHD01000004.1, forward strand.
CTGTTTTGGCGCGCATGGTGCGCTATGACTATCGCGATCGCTATCCAACGGCAACGGAGGTTTTGACTGACCTACGGTCTTTACCGGCGATGGCGAGTGAACCCATTGCGACTGGTGCTGTCAGTGGATTACCCACCCAGATGGCTGCGCCCGCAAAGCCCTCTAAGAGCCCAGAGATAACACCAGACTCGGACCAGGGCCACATTGAAACAGTCTCCATATCAGCGCCAACTCAAACGTTCCCCGTTGAAAAGCTGCAGGCGGTTACTCGTTCTCTGCAAGATGCTACCCAGGCAACCGTTGAGGCGTTGCCCACCCTGCTAAATAGTCGCCAAAGCCGCTGGTCAATTTTGGGATTAAGCATTGTGGCCGTCGTGGCATTGGGGTTGGTACGCAATGGCCAAACCTCTGCCAACCTCACCTCCCAGCCTGAAGCTGCGCCTACGGTAGCGGTAGTTCCTGCTGAAGCGACTCCGGCATCTGAAGCCGAGTCTCCCCAGACTGCAGAGGGTAGTCCATCGGCGGATTCTGAGCCTGGGAGTGCCGCTGTAGAACCCGCTACTCCAGGGGCTACAGCAGTGCCGACCGCAGCACCGACCGCAGCACCGACCGCAACACCAAAGACACCCACAAAAGTGGCGGCACCGGCCCAGCCCGCTGCCCAGCCCGTTGCCCAACCATCCTTAGATGAGCTTTTCGCCAAGGCCAGTGATTTGCGCGATCGCAACCATTATAAAGAAGCGCTTCAGGTGTATGACCAGTTGGTGGAACGCAGCCCCGACAAGGTTGAGGCCCATTGGGGACGGTGCTATAGCCTGAACCAATTGAAGAACTATGGTCAGGCGGTTGAAGCCTGTGAGTTGGCCCTGGCAATCGCCCCTGACAATATCCAAGCATTGTGGAGTAAAGGCTATGCCCTGGAACAGCAGGGACAACCCCAGGCCGCATTGGTTTTATATGACCAGACTTTGGAAATCGACCCCAGTTACACCGAAGCGTGGAACAATCGAGGCGGCATTATGTTGCAACAGCAGCGGTTCCAGGATGCGCTAACTGCCTACGATCGTGCCCTTGAACTGGATCCGAATTTTGCAGAAGCCTGGAGTAATCGGGGAGCAGCCCTGTGGGGACTGCGGCGGTTTGATGCTGCGATCGCATCCATCGAAAAAGCCATTGAACTACAGCCAGATTATCCAGAGGCCCAGGCATTACGAACCCAAATTCGTCAAAAACTAGGTCGTTGAAGCGGTCGAGCATTATTACCCAACACTTGATGAAACATTTCAATCTGTTGGGCCGATGCTTCGATGGGGTTGACCATCATTAGCCAGGTTACCCCTT
>NZ_QXHD01000004.1:6519360-6532802 GCF_011009555.1 Adonisia turfae CCMR0081
CATGACTCAAAACCAACCGTCCATCCGCCAACTGATACACCCCATGAGCCTCTTGAATATCTGATGTTGCCGTTGATGACGTAGGTGATTGGATATCGTCTGTCAGATAAACAGCGAGTGGAGCCGTTCCTGGCTGCTGCGGTAATCCTTCACCGCCGGTAACAACAAAGCTGCCAGTATTGTCATTATCAGCATTAACAATACAGCTTCCAGCCGTTAGCTTTGCTGTATCGACAAACTCACCAGATAGTTCATTGAGACTGTTCTCAATAAAACTAGCATCATTGATGAAAATCTCACCAGACTCAATACCACCAGTCGCATTGATATCGACTTGACCATTGCCATCAAGCGCTAATAACTCCTCACGGCTTAAATTTTCTATAGTAGGCTCAAGATTTTGACTAAAAACAGCTGTTTGACTTAGATCGATATTTCCACCCTTACCATCAGCTGAGAATGCAATGATATCACTATCGTCAAGAGCGACTAAAGCATTGGCTCTGATTGTGATGTCACCACCGCTATTTTCACCAGAGTTCACAAAAGTTTGAATATCACTATCATCAAGTAGGACAATTATTCCTGCATCAATCTGAAGCTGACCACCATTACTAGACTCAGCATTAGTCCCGATTGTACCGTTTTGGAGTCGCAGCGAAATTGGAACCCTTAAAGTTATTTGACCAGCGTCCCCTTCAGCAGGTTCTGTATTGGGCGTATCTAGAGCTGAAGTCAGAACTTGACCACCATCTCTGATTGTCATAACAGAAGATTCGATAAAAATATTTCCTGCGTCACCACTTCTGATTGTTTGGGAAACAATTTCACTAGGAGTACCATCTACAGCAGTGCCAACCACATCTACTGAAGGTGCTGTAATGCTTATGTCTCCCCCTTTATTAGGACCGGCAGTATCTGCATTAATACTAGCACCATCTAAAACTTGCAACTGTGCTGTCTCAATAATCAAGCTTCCAGGCAATGCATCAGATAAAACATTGATGCTACTAGAGACAAAACTCTCTTCACTAGCTCGAAAAAAGTCTTCTCCTGCGATCTCATTAAGCTCACTACCTCTAACAAACCTTCCTCCAGTGACAACAAGAGAATCACTAGCATTAATTTTTATATTGCCTGCATTACCACCTCCAAACGCTGATATAGCACTAATGCTAGCGCCATCTCGAATGATCAATGTTCCAGTTTTTAGCTCTATATCGGCAGCATTTCCTCCGAAGATAGATGAAGCACCAATTCCTCCTTCTCCTATCAGCTCAGTTAAACCTGTAACAGTAATATTCAGATTACCACTGTCTCCTAGCGAAAATTCAGCTTGGCGTTCACCATTAGTGGTGGCACTAATTTCAGAATCATTTTGAACAACCAGAGTTCTTGCACTAATGGTCAAATTGCCAGCATCTCCAGGCCCATATGTACTAGCTTCTAAACCTGAACCATTGCGTACATCAAGCCTCTCAGAAACATTGACAATTAAGTTTCCTGCATCTCCTGCTTGTCCTGGAAAGTCTGGGTTAAGACCTCTTCCAAAAGCCTCCGTCGAAACCGAAGCTGAATCGCTAATAATCAAATTTTCAGCACTAATAGAAAGATTTCCACCATCGGCAACACTTCCACGAAATATTACATCTTCCAAAAAACCCGAGCCCGCTGATAAGGCACTTATAAAGTTGCCATCTGCAGAAACTCCTGAGACTTCTACAGTTCCACTTGCGTTAACATTCAAGTTGCCACCACGTCCGGTCTGTAGTCCAGCACTAGAAGATACAACCTGCGCACCACCTAGCACATACAGATCTTCTGTATTAATTATAAGATCTCCTCCATCAGCATATCCAAATGTTGCTGTAGATAAACTACTTGGAGTACTTTCACCGCCTGTGCCAACGACCTCTACTAAATCACTACTATTTACAACCAATGTCCCTCCTCTCCCATCTCCCTCTGTTCCATTCACTATTCTTCCACCATCTTTAATCGTCAGAATTCGACTATTGATATCAACATTGCCTGCATTGCCTGATGCACCGCCATCAACCTCATTAGATATGAATGCTTCTGATCCTAAAATACTAATGATGTCGGAAAATACTGATATATCCCCACCATTACCAGTTGCAGAATCCCCCTCCGGACCAGCAAAGATCCCCGATACTCTGTCATCCTCGCTGTAATCTAATACATCAACAGCCTCGTCAGAACTTATAAATATACTTCCACCTTGTCCTTGACCAAAGGCTCCAGCCTGTATCTGAGCGCCATCACGGACTAGAACTCTACCAGCTTCTATCGTTAGATTGCCGCCGTTTCCTCTTGTTCCTGGGCGTACATTTGTAGAGATCTTACTAATGTCATTATCTGATAGAAAGCCTGCTACCTCTAGCAGACCACTGACAACTAGCGTAATATCTCCACCTTGAGAATTTGGACTATTATTTGTTCCAAGTAGATCAGCTCTTATCTGTGCACCATCAAGAATATGAACTTGGTCAGCTCCTATTAGTATGTTACCTGCACTACCTGTTCCACCAATATCACTAGAGATGTTCCCAAACCCCATTGGTTCTCCAGGAATCACCTCAAGAAAAGCCCCTCGAAAGGTAAGTGTTCCAGTTTGAATCGTCACATTACCACTGTCTCCAGAAGAATTTGGAGAGTCAAACGTCCCTAAATTACCGCCAAATATCTCTATAGAAGTCTCTGCAAGAACATTCACATCTCCACCATCTTCTGCGCCATTGGCTCGACTGATTACAGAAGATAGAGGTCCTATATTTAAGCGATCTACTTCAAGAGAAATATTCCCATCGTTTCCAGATGAAATAACAGTATTTGCACCACTAAGATCGACGTTACTTGCAGAAAGAGAAATATCTCCACCTTCCAATACATCTGATATTGCACCGATACCGGCACCTATATCCAGAAAAATCTCCTTCTGAGCAATCAAATCGATATCACCAGCGTTTAACAAAACTGAACTGGTATCAATCCTGGCACCGTCATCTAGTAAAAAGTTTTCTCTCGCATCAACAACAACTTGACCACCTACACCACCAAAGCCTCTCGCGTCAATGCCCAGTACAGGAAAGGTCGCATCATCTCTAGGATTGCCTTGACCAAATATCAATATATTTGAAGGTGTCAACGCCTCGTTTGGAAAGTACTGATTAGTCAGAAAGACTAATCCTTCTGGTTCGTCTAAGATGATATTGCCAACACGGATATCTGCATCGATAGGAGTATCGTCTATCACGCCACCGTTTGGAAAAATGCCAGTTCCAGTTAAACCAATCGGCAGACCAATCTTTTCTGCTGAAACGCCTGCTCTGATGTCTAACGTTGCAAAAGTATTACCATCTATTGACAGTGTTTCACCGTTAGAAAGCGTCACAACCTCTTGAATAGACGTTTGAGCATCATCAGCACCTGCAATGCGAATAGTTCCTGGAATAAATACGCCACCTCCTGCAATAATGTGCAGCGAATTTCCGATGTAGTCTCCTATGACGACATTGCCTAGCGAACGAATAATCGGATCAACTGGACTCTCCAAATCCCCAGCGTCCCCATCCAAAGTCTCCACCCGAAACCCACCCCCACTCCAATAATGCGCATCTCCACCCACCGGAGACTCTGACCTCAGCACCATATCCCCGTACGAAAACAACCCACTATCCGGATGGCTCAACGCCACAATATCCACCTGCTGATTCCCCTGCACCAGCAAATCACCACCCGCAAACCCAACAAACGGAGTCTCTGACGTATCCCGTATCCGCACCTCATCTAACCCCAGCAGCGTTAAATCACCACCCGCCGCCACCTGCCCCTGTAAGTCCAACCCATTCCCCGCCAGCACCAGATCCCCCAGAACCGCCAGCTGACCACGACTCTCAATATCCCCAGAGTCCGCCGTCAAATAATTCTCCAACAAAACACTCGGATTCACCCGCAGCAACCGACTGCTCCCAGGCTCTACCGCACTAAATATCCCATCCTCACCCAAATCAACCGCATCCCCCGTCGTTCCATAAAACGCCCCCTCAATATCAAAAGACGCCGTCTCACCAAACACAATCCCATTCGGATTCAATAAAAATAGATCCGCGCCACCATCCACCCCTAGCAATCCAAAAATATTCGACGGATTCTCCCCCGTCACCCGACCCAAAATCGACTCAATCCCCACCGGATTTGCAAAATAAACCCGCTGTCCCTCATCTACGTTAAATTCAAAAAAACTGTGGAATAAATTACCGCCCCGCGTCGCACCACCCTCTACCAGGTCCGCCAGGTCACCGCGCACCTCCACATCCTCTATCAGGAGCGAACCCTCATTACCCAACGTACTATCCGGCACAATCTGCGCCACCGCAGGCAAAGTAAGCACAGAAAGTAGGGCAGCTACCCCCGCGAGCGTATAGGGTCTGAATAGCACAGCAAATCACAGATAACGTTCGATTATCAGAATATGCCGTGCTACACCTTCATTTCAAGAAACTTCAATCAACCTTAAACCTTGGTCCCAGAAACCCATCAAATCATTAACAGTAGCCTCTCTCCATAGCTGACTAACCACCACATCTATGACTCAACACTAACCGTCCATCCGCCAGTTGATACACCCCATGAGCCTCTTGAATATTCGATGTTACAGTTGATCCCATAGGCGACTGTATATCGTCTGTTGAATAAGAAGCAAGAGGAACCGTTCCTGGTCGCTGTGGTAACCCTTCACCACCGGTAACCACAAAACTACCAGTATTTTCATCATCTGCACGAGCAATACAGCTTCCAGCAGTCAGCGTTGCTGTATCAACAAATTCATCAGACAGTTCATTAAGACTGTTTTCTACAAAGCTGGCATCATTAATAATGATTTCACCAGATGCGATACCGCCAGTCGCATTGATATCAACCTGACCATTACCATCGAGAACAAGTAATTCCTCACGACTTAGACCTTCTTCTGTAGGGCTAAGATTTTGACTAAAAAGAACTGTTTGGCTCAAATCTATGTCACCACCACGACCATCGGCAGCAAATGCAAGAATGTCACTATCATCAAGGGCAACCAAGGCATTAGCGATGATGGTGATATTACCGCCATTATCCATACCAGAGTTCACAAAGCTTCTAATATCGCTATCACCCAAGAGAACAATATTGCCTGCACTGATTTGGAGTTGCCCTCCGGCATTCAACTCAGCTCTAGTAGAAATGTCACCATCACGCGCTTGAATAAGGTCACGTACCTCAATCACAACATTACCAGAATCTCCCTGACCTAGACTACCTGCAGCTATCACTGCACCATTCTCAATAAAAAGATTTGCAGCACTCAAGCGCACATCTCCTCCCTGGCCAATACCACTTTCTTGAATGGTAGTTAAAGCTCCAGTATCATCTTCTCCATTAAAACGAGCACTTTCAACAATAGTCAATACAATATCTCCGCCATTACCTGTACCAGCAACGCCAGAACTGAGCTGTGCACCATTCAAAACTTCTAAATTTTGAGCAGTTACTTGTATATCTCCCCCTTGTCCTTCTGCACCAACTTCAATAGTACTAAAAATTCCACTAGGAGTATCATCCCTCGGATCGCTTCCTTCAAGCTGAGCTGTTTCCCGAACCGTTACGATCACATTTCCAGAATCACCTAACCCAAAGGTGCCAGCATTAAACTTTGTACCGTCCAGCAGTTGTAAGTTACCAGCTGTAACTATGATATCTCCACCCTTACCGGTACCAGTTTCACCCACATTGCTAGAAAGCCCGCTAGAGGTACCATCAACAGGTGAAACGCCTGCAAACTGGGCCGTTCTATTAATGTCTAAAATAATATCCCCTGCACTGCCACTACCATTAGTTGTAGTCAACAAGCCTCCTGCCCGAACAACATTCAACTCATCTGCCGCAATAATGATATTCCCTGCATCATCACTGCCGTTGGTGGTGCTGCTAAACTGTGCTCCATCAAGGATTCTCAAAATCCCAGTTGTAATCTGGATATTACCTCCCTCACCACTGTTATCAGTATTACTAAAAGCACCACTAGGAGCATTGTCTCTTGGATCTACGCCCTCAAAACGAACAGATTCACGCGTATTGATATTGATTGAGCCCGCGTCACCCAAACCAGAGGTTGCTGAGATAATTTGCGCACCACTTAAAACTTCCAAGCCGTCAGCTGTAATTCGAATATCTCCCCCCTGCCCCTCTCCAGTTTCTTCAACACTGCTAAAGGCTGCGCTAGTTGCATTGGTATTGAAAGCATTAATGCCTTCGAAGCGAACAATGTTGCGAATGTCTAAAATGACGTTACCAGCATCACCCAGACCACGCGTACTAGCCAGCAGCTGGCCTCCATTGAGAATTTCTAGATCAGCAGCAGCAAGCCGAATATCACCTCCATTGCCTTGACCATCGAACGCAACACCACTAACGATAAGGCTACCGACACCATTAGCTGGATCAGCCCCATCAATCCTGACCATGTCTTGAGTGTCTAAAATAATATCTCCTGCATCTCCTATTCCAAAAACAGATGTGGATAACTGGGCACTGTTCAGGACTTCTAGATTAGTTGCTGAGATTTGTACATTCCCTCCCTGCCCCATACCTCCAATTTGAACACTACTGACGGCTAAACTAACTCTGCTGGGGTCAACAGGGTTTACACCATCAAAACGAACTGTCTCTTCAATTTCCAAAATGATATTGCCAGCATCACCTTTTCCAAAGGTAGATGCATTTAACTCCGCCCCATTAAGTACCTCTACATTTCTAGCAATAATATAGATGTCGCCTGCCTGCCCTTCAGCATCAGATTGTACATCGCTAGCAATGCCGCTAGGTGTTCCAAGCACAGGATTTGCCCCCTCAAAGCGTGCAGTTTCACGAATCCGCAGCTCTATATCGCCAGCATCACCGATACCAAATGTTGTTGTGCTAATATCTGCACCATTTGATGATTCTAAGCTACCTGCAGTAATGTAAATGTTGCCACCTTGAGCATTTCCATCAGTGTTCAAAACATCACTACTGATACCACCAAGAAACTGTTGAGCAGAATCACTGCCCTTCAATAAAACAGCCTCACGAACATCTAAAACGATATTACCAGCTTGACCATTTCCTAAAGCATTGCTGGTGATTCGCGCCCCCTCAGCTACTTCTAATCGTTCTGCTGTGATTTGAATATTACCGCTCTCACCATTACCATTAACGCCTATTCCAGTCGCAATCTGGCTAGGAATAAAAATCATACCATCGGTGATAATCGGAGGATTGTCAGATATATCAGTCGAGAAAAATGTTCCATCCTCAATCACTATTGTCTCATCGATATCGATGACAATATCTCCCCCCTGGCCATTACCGTCTACATAGCTTGCTAGCTGGAAACCATCCAGAATCTCTAAGTTCTCTGCACGAATCTGAATATTTCCGCCAGTCCCTTGTCCCTCGGACACAAGATTAGTAAAGATTCCCACAGAATTAGTATTATCCAGCCCATCAAGCGTTACTCTGCCATCGGCAAGCATCACAACATCACCGACATCACCAGAGCTTTGCGTAGAGATAAAACTATTTAATACAGCAATATTATCGCGAGAATCTACAAAAAGCCTGCCTCCTTGCCCCTCCAATTCTCCAGTTACTGTATCGACATCTATATTGGCAAGATTGATAAACCCAGATGGGAGGGTCTGCAAAGGGGCTGGTAAGCCTTCGCGGGTAATTTGAATATCGCCTCCCAACAGGTCTGTATTAGGCTCATACTGATTTGTCAAAAGGACTAAGCTGTCACGACTTTCAGCAGTAGTTCCAACAAAGCTTATCTGAATATCTGCCCTTGAAGGGGTATCTGTCAGATTAATTGTAGATATAAAATCGTTTATTGGATCTACACCAAAAGTTCCTGGAAATGAGCCAATCACTTCTGGCTTTACACCTGCTCTAATATCTAACGTAGGCTGAGCCGCGCCATCAATCTCAAGCATCGTTCCATCAGACAATTCAACATTTTCTTGTAGAAAGTCAACACCGAGCATATCCGACTCAGGAGAAGTAATAATAGCTGAACCAATATTGACAGACCCGCCTGCTAAAATATGTAGCGAGCTACCGGAGTATTGTTCAATATCTACATCGCCAAAAGCTCGAATAATTGGATCAACAGGGCTAAATAACTCTCCTCCAGTCCCATCCAATTGCTCAACGCGAAAACTACCACCGCTCAGATAATGGGCATCTCCCCCAACTCTCTCCGCTGAGCGCAAGACCATCTCTCCATACGAAAACAACCCACTATCGTGATGATTCAACGCCACAATATCGACTCGCTGGTTCCCCTGCACTAGCAAATCACCACCCGCAAACCCCACAAACGGAACCTCAACCGTGTCCCGTATCCGCACCTCCTCCAACCCCAGTAGCGTCAAATCACCACCCGCCGCCACCTGCCCCTGCAAATCCAACCCATTCCCCGCCAGTACCAGATCACCCAGCACCACCAGCTGACCACGACTCTCAATATCCCCAGAGTCCGCCGTTAAATAATTCCCCAACAAAACACTTGGGTTCACCCGCAGCAAACGGCTGCTCCCAGGCTCCACCGCACTAAATACTCCATCCTCCCCTAGCCCAATCGCATCCCCCGTCGTTCCATAAAACGACCCCTCAATATCAAAGTTCGCCCCCTCACCAAATACAATCCCATTCGGGTTCAACAAAAACAGGTCCGCGCCACCATCCACCCCCAGCAACCCAAAAATATTCGACGGATTCTCCCCCGTCACCCGGCTCAAAATAGACTCAATCCCCACCGGATTTGCAAAATAAACCCGCTGTCCCTCATCCACATTAAATTCTAAGAAACTGTGGAATAAGTTAACGCCCCGCGTCGCACCACCCTCTACTAAACCTGCCAGACCACCGCGCACTTCTGTATCCTCCGTTAGAAGCGAGCCTTCATTACCCAACGTATCATCAGGCATAATTTGAGCCACAGCAGGCGAAGTAAGTATAGAAAGCAGGGCAACCGCCCCAACAAGCGTATGGTGTCTGAACAGCACAGCAAATCATAGATAATGTCCAATCATCAGAATATGCTGTACTACACCTTCATTTCAATAGACTTCAATCTACCTTAGGCATCAATACCCCACATACCACAATCAATCAGGTCACTTCGCTCAACTAATGCGCCTGAATGATGATCTCCAATAAAGGAATAAAGTCATGCCTGCATTAATTTTTAACGACAATAATCTTACCGAAATCTACAATCTGAGATGACAAAAAAGTCAATAAATCGTCTAGGGGGTGTCTTTATTCTTAAATCATCCGATTCAAGAGGGAAAAGCCATGTCTACTCAGCCAAACACAGTCGAAAATTCTCAGGCATCCAAAAATGTACATAAATCCTCTAAGAATTGGTTCCAAGATATACCGTTAAAAAAAATAGGAACATTTGTTGGTAGTTTAGCTGCCATTGGCAGCTTAGTAGGGGTCTTCTTTGCAGTTAACAAATGGATAGAGGAAAGACCCAGCATCGAGATTGAGATTAGTCAAATTGACTTGGTAGGTTATTTACCAGAAGACAGGAAACAAATTCTACGAGAAAAAACGATAGTAATATTATCAAACTTAGAAAGTGAATATGCAGAACTTACTGGAAACTATGTGAACAATATAATAAGAGACGCCTATGGACTTTTTTTGAATGCTAACAAGGTATTTGTTGAATATCCTGAGGCAAATTCTGAACCTCAAAACTATCTTGAAATTTTGCAAAATAGCTTTTCTGACAACATAGAGCAGCTTAAATCTTTGCAAGAAAAAGCTTCAGATGAATCTAAGCCAAAGTATGACAAGCTAATATCTGCAATCGAAGAGGAGCAGAAAATAATAGAAGATCTTGAGTTGCCTCTTAAAATTTCAACAACAGTTAGAGCTGAAAACAGTAGTCGTCTATCAAATTACATGAACTCCCAAGCAATTCTTTTGCTTCATCGGAATGAAGAAGAGTACTCTTCTGTCCCCAAAGTAATTTTAGACCTCGTCGAAGATCCATCCGAAGATAGTCCTAACAATGGTAAGGTTGAAGGCTATGGAGTATCTTCATTAACATTTGAATCTGAGATAGATAAACTCGAAAAAGACAGCCAGCACAGTGTTGACATTGCCTTTAAGAAAAGACCTGAAGGTGATGAAGACTATACTTTAATATTTGTACTAGAAGATATTAAAGAAAGGTTATGGCACGAGCAAGCATTGTTTTCAGTGTTCACTGAGCAAAACAAAAAGAATGAGCTTAGAGCTTCTGCCAAAAAAGTGTTTGAAGCCAGAGAATAGTAGATTTAGATGAATGTGGAACGGGTGTCTTCATCGCTATTTGCGATGAAGACATACTGGCTGAGAAGTTAACAATATCCCCTTATCTGGCTTATGCGAAGTTGTCATAGCAATAGATTAAGTTAGACTGACGATCTGTGGAGGATGCGGGGTTTTATATCGATAGCTCTTGCGATAGCACCTGCCACACCAGTGTGAAAATTCCATCAAAATCTGACAGTAATGCATTCAAAACCATGAAATTGATTATGAAGGAAAGATAGTGTGCTCTGAAACAACAGTATGCTTACGCATCTAGATATTCTGACATTTCTAGTATATTTTTCAAGGTTTACGATGGGTCAATGGGCTCTGGGTAGTCCAAAATTATCACTACATTTATACTACCTAGAATCTAGTCACGAGAAATGATAAAAGTTCTTGAAGGCTGGGTTCAAAAGGGCCCTAGATAAAACGAAGTTTTTTGAGCACATCTTCTGTCACTCCTCATTTGTCTCGCAAGGTGTAAACAAAATAATACGCGCTTCTCTAACTTACACTAACATCCTTAGCCACTAAGCACGCGTCAATTATTACTTTTAGATTTGAAGTAGATTGCGATCTCATCCGCCAATTCAGCTTCCGTCAATTCAATCGCAACAACCTTATCCTCATCCTCCGCTTCATCAGCTTGCTCATTGTCAGGCTCACTGCTAGCACCAAACAAAGTTTTTCCAGAAAACGCCAGGAAGAGGCCAGCAAATACGAATATAGGCAAAAAAGGTATCATGATCTTCGGAGATTAAGGGGGCATCAACCACAATCGTTAAAACTTCCTGTCAACGACTGTGGGCTTCAATTATTAATCACCAATAATTCCTGAATTTTATACATGACGTTTTTACCTTAAACGACCAAGGAATCTGTTTTTTATCTTTTCTAGGGTGCTTCAGGGGTGAGGATACAAACATAAATGCACAGACAATTTAACGTATATATCCTTACCCCGATAAAACAATCCGTCGAGTTGGCAAACGAAAGAACCCCAGAGTCGTTTGCCAACTCGACGCGTTAAATCACAAAATTGTCAGCGGTACCTAACTCAGTTGGTGTGACATCGTAGGCAATAGCGAGGGTTCTAGCACCGCCATTACCGTCTATACCATTCGTATCGATTCGGATACGGCTATTGTCTTGGCCAAAGGAAGTAATTCCTAAGTATCCCTGATCGATGGCCTGGTCATAGCTATCGATACTGACACCAAGGCTATCAAACAAATCGCCCAGAACAATTTTGTCAGACCCGACTTCAAAGTCATTGATGCGATCAATGCGATCATCTATCGATTGGAAGACAAATTGATCAGCACCTGCGTTACCAGTCAATCTATCACTCCCGCCTTTGCCGATAATAATGTCGTTGCCCGTGGTACCAGTCAACGTGTCACGGCCATCTGTACCTTCGACCCTATTAACTGGTTGAACACCATCATTCAGAGAGAGTACAAAGGACAAATTATCGGCATACCCATCATTGTATGAACCTTGTTGACGGGTAGCTACCATCTCAACTTCTGCGCTTCTAGCACCGACTGGTACTAGCAAACTATCCTCTTGAAACAGAAGCTTACTTTCTCCTCCACGATCTGCGGCTGAAATCGAACCAATTTCAAAGGATTCTAAAATGGTTTGGTTCTCATCATAGAATGTAGCTTCTACAACCATATTGTCCTCTTGGCGAACCCATCCACCAAAAAATCCACTGAGATTAGCAGTCAGAAGACCGTCGTCAATTTGTTCTTCAATTCCATCAAACTCAATTACCTGAGTAGCAGTTGACAATGGATTGCTAGGACCACCAGCAAAATAATTGGTATCTCCATTCACTACAGTTCCGTCAGCAGTATCTAAATCCTGCCCAGGTACTGCCGCACTGTATTGAACAGCCGTAAAGGCACTACCAGATGTTTCCCAACCAAATGGTGTAAGCACTTGATTAAAATTGCCTGACCCAGATGAACTTTCTGCATCAGGATTCACCAATAGGTTTATGCCAAGTTCAGTAGGCCCAATTTCTAGCTGAGTATTACCAAAGTTGATATTCTCAACAACATTACCATCTTGACCAATCTCAACAGTGTGGAAGCCTGAACTTGGATCAATTTCAACAACAGATACATTGTCAATACTGAGGCCAGCGGTTCCAGGAATCAAACTTTTGAATTTCAAAACAGTTTGAGCATCGGTCGCTATAAACTCTAATGATGTCGGCACGTAGTCTAAGGAACCTGCTGACTGCCCAGAAATGTCATAACTTAAATCAGCCGTGACACCAGCTACCTCGACCTGACCCATTTTGACAGCTGGTGTACCTCTAGGGTTAGCCGCCAAATCAAAGGTAAGTAGATAACGTTCCCCAACAGTCGTATCAATAGTTTGTTGAACCTCACCCGTAATAAAACCATTTAAGTCCAGACTAATTGAACCATCAGCAGGCTGGTAAAATGGCGCACCAACTAGATCAACCTGACCATCTGTAACGGTCCAATTAGGAATAGTAGTTGCACCGCTCTCAACATTTATAAACGAATTACCTGGGTCAGGTCCATCTTCAAAACCACCATTGAGTACCAGATTATTTCCGACTACTCCATTATTAGGAAACGTCTGCCTAAATCCAGTAGGCACCACTTCACGCACAGTGTAGGTGCCTGGAGCAAGATTCTCAAACACATATTGCCCTGTTTCATCAACATCAGGAGTATTCGGATTATCGCTCTTTAATGACTCTAGCTAGAGGAATTTCAAGGAGGATTCTCTTGGATTGGAACCGCTATCCCTGGGAACTGGTTCATCCAAGCAATCAAACCATCAAATCCTTCTGTTAATTGAGGAATGGGAAAAATCTCTAGCCAAGGCTTGAGTAAGTTGAAACTGACCCAAGGAAGAAGAATCAACCGTAAGTTGTTAAGCCAACTCTTCCAACCATCTCCGTCCTCCCAATAACGGTGCTTGAGAAACGATGAGAACGCCGTTGAGTCATCGTGTTCTGGAGGAATAGTCCCTTCAGGTCG
>NZ_QXHD01000004.1:6532812-6540710 GCF_011009555.1 Adonisia turfae CCMR0081
GTCGCTCTTTCAAGGAAAAGACCTGTTCATTGGTCAAAAAGCCAGCTTCTTTGATGCCTTCAATGGGAGGAATTGCAGGTCGAGAACCGGTTGAAATTAGAAAATTACGTCCTTTTAATTGCTTGCCGTTGACTTCAAAGGTTTTTGAGTCAGTAAACTGACCGGAGCCATAGAAAACATCGACGCCGAGGGCTTCAAATCGCTCCGTTGAGTCATGCTCTTGAATGATACCGATAACGTTCTGAACATGGTTGATGGCTTCTTCAAACTTGATGGTGGGTTTTGAGGTGTAGATGCCAAACTGGGACCCAGTCCGTACATGATGGGCCACCTGACCAGCGTGGATAAGGGACTTACTGGGGACACATCCATAGTGGAGACAGTCGCCCCCCAGTAGATGTTTTTCGACTAAGGCAACACGAGCCTTGAGCTGAGCCCCAGCGCTAGCGGCTACTAAACCGGCAGAACCGCCACCAATAACGACAAGATCGTACTCCACTGCCATAGTTTGCTGCTCCTGTTTGGGTTCATGTTCGAAGCTACAGGCCATTCCTGAAACCTGGCTGAGAACCTCTAGAAAAAAAGCTAAAGGTCATCGCTGTGGCAATTTTTCCCAACGTTGGCTTAGTTTGACGACTGCAGGTGGCAGAAGCAACTAAAAATGCTGCTTTGCCTACCCGGTTTTATTGAACTGGGTTTGTCTAAATATAGGGCTTAGCCCTTAGCTATCTTCACCTGACTGTAAAAAGTTCAAAATCAGCTGTTATTGATGCAAAATGCGAGCCTCTAACTGGTTCACTGCCTTTGGGCACTATCATTCCCATAGTGCCAAGTACAGCCAAAATACGGGTCCTTTATAAGGGCCATCGGGTAGGAGGGGTGTTATGTTCGGCATTGGGCAAAAACCGCTCGGGCAGTTCACCCTTGGCCATCAGTGGCTGGGATAGAGGCTGTTGACATAGAATTGCTGTGCAAACCAGCGGCTAAGCAGTTACCAGATCTAAGTCCTGTTTGCCTCGCAATAGGTCGGTTATTTCATGTTTATACGACTGAAACTTAGGATCGCGCTTCATGGCGTAGGTGCGTGCTTCAGGTAGATCAACGGTAATCTCACGCTGAATGGTTCCGGGACGTGCCGTCATCACATAGATCCGCTGGGATAGAAACACGGCTTCTTCCACATCGTGGGTAATCATCAAAATGGTGCAGCGGGTGCGTTTCCACAAATCCAACAGAAATAGCTGCATGACTTCTTTGGTTTGCACATCCAAGGCTCCAAAGGGTTCATCCATGAGCAGGATTTTAGGATGACAGGCCAGGGCGCGTGCGATCGCAACCCGCTGTTTCATTCCCCCCGACAACTCTTTAGGCAATGACTTAGCAAAGTTAGCCAGCCCTACCACATCCAAGTAGTAGCTAGCCCGCTCACGCCTTGCCTTTTGGGTTACCCCCTGTAGCTTCAGACCAAACTCAACATTGCGCTGTACCGTCATCCAGGGATAGAGGGTGTACTTCTGGAATACCATGCCACGGTCAGCCCCTGGCCCCGTCACTGGCTCAAAATCAACGGTAATCTCACCGCCGGTGGGCGTATCCAAACCAGCAACCAATCGCAGTAATGTTGACTTCCCTGAGCCAGAAGCGCCCACAGCACAGACCAGCTCCCCTGTTTCAACATGGATATTAATGTCTTTAAGAGCTAGCAGCGGCCCCTGCTTCGTTGAAAATTGTTTATAAAGCTTAGAAATTTCAAGATGCATAACTAATCAAACGCCCACTTACAGCTTGTCTTGAGCACCCAACGAAAGATTAAATCTAAAGCAAATCCGATGACTCCCAACATAATCAGGCAAGCAAAAATCTCATCAGTTTTAAAGAAGCGCTGGGCCAGCAGAATACGTTTGCCCAACCCTTCCTCGGCTGCCACCAACTCGGCAATTACCACCAAGTTCCAAGCTGTGGCGACGTTAATACGAAAAGTATCGATAATACTCGGAATAACGTAGGGCGTAATCACTGACATCAGCACCTGCCAGCGTCGTCCCCCCAGAGTATAGGTAGTCTCGATCAAGTCCTTAGGCACAAATTTAACCGCATCCATAATCATCAGAGTGTTGTAAAACACCGTACCGATCACAATAAGTGCGATTTTAGGCTCTTCATTTAGACCCAGATAGATAATTAATAGCGGAATAAACGCCGGAGCAGGCATGTACCGCAAAATCCCAACAATCGGCTCCAGCATGGCGCGAATACTGGCAAAGGCTCCCATACTGATTCCCAACGGTATCGAGACAATCGCTGCCAAGGTGAAGCCAGCCGTTACTCGCCCAAAACTTGCAAAAATATCTTGGGTGATAAATCCTTTTTCCCATAGTCGTTGAAAAGCGCCAGCCACATTCTGAGGACTAGGCAAAAACTTAGGATTTACCCCCGTATAGTTAGACAGTAGCCACCAGGCTGTTAAAGGCACTACTACGGAAGCAACAATTAGAATCCAGTTCAGCGAATCTGGAATCTCTTCAGCAATACGCCAAAACACCGTGGGCTCTAAGCTTTTAGGCGTTGGCTCAAAATCATCTTTGAACGGTTCAGATGTTTGAGTCATCGGTCGTTCTTCCTAAGAAAACATAAAAAACAGGTAGGGGCGAACTGTGCGCCCCTACCATCAGAGCTATTTACAAGCCCTCTGAATAGGCTTGCACGAAACTGTCATCTAAGATGGCACCCAAATCTTCAGGACCGGCCTCAATAAAGCCCACATCCACCATAAAGTCGTTCATTTTCTGCGCAGCAAAGGGCATATGTTTCATACCCTCACCCTCGCTAAACGCTTCTAAATTCTCTTCAATGGTGAAGATGCGAGTACCCGCTTTGAAATCTTCATAGTCTTCAACGGAAACACCAGAGCGCTCCGCCATGATTTTATTGGACTCCTCTGGATTTTTGGCGATGTAATCAAGGGTGGCAAACCAGGTGTTAACCAAAGCCTGCACCTGTTCAGGTTGCTCATCAATCATTTTTTGACTCACCACCAATAGGTCCGGAATTGCCCCTGGATAATCCTTGGACGATAACAGTTCTTTGCTACCTTCACGTTCCAGGGCAATCCCCCAGAAAGGTGGCCATCCAGCAAAAGCATCCACCTGACCAGAGGCAAACGCTGCCGCCGCTGCCCCCGTTTCTAAATTCTTGATGGTGATATCAGAACGAGACATACCAGCCTCCTCCAGGGCCTGGGTAAGCATAAAGTCACCCACCACACCTTCTTCTAGGGCAACAGTCTTGCCCTTTAGATCTTCAACACTATTAACCCCTTCGGCAACAACCACTTTGTCATTGCCGGCTGAGTTGTCATTGACCAAAACAGCCACTTCCCCATTGACAGCATCCGCCGCAAATGAAATGGTGTCGTTCAACGTTTGACTATTCCCATCCAGCTGACCAGCAGCAAAGGCCTCCATGGAGGATAGATAGCCGTCAAACCACTTGAGTTCTACATTGGCTCCATTGGCCTCGAACAGTCCTTTTTCTTCCGCTACAGCCCAGGGTAGCCAGCCGGGCCAATTACTGTATCCAATCACTAAAGGAGCACCTTCAGCCGCAGCTATCTCTGGGGCATCAGCGGCAGGTTCAGAGGTGGTTTCTGGAGCATTGCCAGCACACCCTACAGCAACCACCACACCAAAGACAAAGGCTAAACATGTAGATAAAAATCGTTGTCGTCGCATCGCACACCTCACTAAACTGTGGAACTAGTTAGTAGCTGTCTTGGGTAATCACATCGGCATTGCTGATCCTCGGGATGACTTTAGTTGTGAGATATCGTCAAATAGCAATAGCTCTAGATTGATTCATCCCCTAAATCAGCAATCGCATCACATCCAGGTTGTAGCCAATGGTTTCGTCTGCTGAAAACCTAAAGCTTTGCATAGGGACAAAGCTTTTATACAGGACCTTGGAACGTCATACTGTGAGCTGTAAACGGTTTGGCTGATTAGCAACCGTCTGCTGAACCCACTCAAACCAGCCCGCTAGACCGTCACCAGTCTTGGCAGACACACGAAAGATCATCACATTGGGATTAATTTGTCTGACGTTAGCTTCAATCTCTTCTAAGTCAACATCCAGATAGGGTGCTAAATCTGTTTTAGTGATCAACAAACAATCTGCTTCTCGGAACATCACCGGATATTTCAGAGGTTTGTCTTCTCCTTCAGTCACGCTGAGTAGAGCAACTTTGGCATGCTCACCCACTTCAAATTCAGCAGGGCAAACCAGATTACCGACGTTCTCAACAACAACGAGATCCAGACTGGCGGGATCTTGCTCATGTTGCAGCTGATGTATGCCACCAGCCACCATTTTGGAGTCTAGATGGCAGGAACGACCGGTGTTGATGGCAATGACCGGAACACCGTACTGACGGAGGCGATTGGCATCCAGCTCAGTGGTCATGTCCCCTTCAATCACAGCGATATTTAAGCTCTGTAAGCCGTTAAGTGTAGTTTCCAGCAGCTGGGTTTTACCCGCACCAGGACTACTCATCAGGTTGATACAGGTGATGCCCCATTCATCAAAATGGGCACGGTTGTGATCGGCTCCTTTCTGATTGGCATGGAGCAGATTCATTTCGAGGGCGGCGTCAAAGGTTTGGTGCATTGTATAGGTAATGGGCAATGGACAACGGGGTGTGGAGACGTTCCATGGAACGTCTCCACAAGGGGGGTGGCATTAGGCCACAACACATTCAAGGCGGTCAATTTTTAATTCCCGACCAGATCGAATATCTTCCATGGGGCTATGACAGGTGGGACAAGCATATTGGCTGCCAAATTCAGGTCGATAATCAGCGCGGCAGGTATGACAGTGGGCCACCAGGGGAACATCCTTAATCACCAACTGAGCACCGTCGAGAAACGTTCCCTGGGTCTGTACGTCAAAGGCAAACTGCAAACTGGCCGGTTCGACACAGGTAAATGCCCCCACAATCAGATGAACCTTTTCAATGATCGGGGTTTCCGGCTGAGAGTCCCACCAGTCGCGAATGGTGCCAATTAAGGCTTTGGTCATGTCGGTTTCGTGCATGGTTGGTTTATTGCCAATCGTTGCCGACATCCATGTTGGCCTCGGCGTGAATATAGTCAGGGGTGCCTGTCCTTGGCAGCTGTCCAGATTGCACCAAGTGAGCCATGGCATCACAAATTACGCGGGTGGCCATCAGAGAGGTCATGTCACTGATGTCGTAGGGTGGTGAGACTTCTACCACCTCTAGGCCGCAGACTGGGGCATCGCGAATGATTTTGCCCAGCAGGTATAGGGCCTCACGCGGCAGGAGGCCACCGGGCTCAGGCCAACCGGTACCGGGGACAAATCCGGCATCAATGCAATCAATATCGAAACTGATATAAACACAGTCGGTGCCATCCAGGGCTCGTTCTAGGGCAAAGTCAGCGGCGGCGTCCAGCCCCATCTCAGTAATGTCTGTAACCGTGAGAATGTTGGTGGCCCGCTCACGACATACTTTGACGCCCTGGCGTGGCACCTGCCACCCGCCAATGCCCAACTGTACTAAATTCTTAGCAGGCGCATTTTTCATATTGGTGGCATGGAACCAGGGGCAGGTATGCATGCGCTCATCCAGGTCAGTTTCTTGAGTATCCACATGGCGATCAAAGTGGATAATGCCGACTTTTTTATCCCCCAGGTGACGGCATACACCTCGCACAGTGGGAAATCCGATGGAGTGGTCACCGCCGAGAATGATGGGAAACGCACCGGAACTGAAAATATGGGCGATGCCTTTAGAAATTTGGTCAAAAGACTTTTCGTTGTTGGCAGGAATTGTAAAAATATCGCCCACATCACAAAGGGTAATTTGCTCTCGTAGATCAATCCCCATTTCAAAGTTGTAGGGGGTGTAGAGAGCGGAGATGCGACGAATACCTTGGGGACCAAAGCGGGTACCAGGACGATAGGTGGTGCCAGAGTCGTGGGGGACACCCACAATGGCAATGTCATAGTCACCCACCTTGCGGACGTCCTCGATATAGGGAGCTTTGAGAAAGGTATTAATGCCAGCGTAGTGGGGGAGCTCGCCACGAGAGAAGGTGGGAATGGTGCGATCGCGAATACTATCGGCGGCCTCTAACCCATACTCCAACCCTTGGGCCACTTCCTGCTGCCAGCCCGTGAGGGGCAGTTGAGCCTCACGCTCTAGGGCACGGTTCGCCTCTGAATCAGCTGGATTACGAAAGGTAGGTGTGTCACTCATAATGTCGGTGCATAGCGCTAAATAGGCAAGGATATTGAACCGTTATGACATTCAACAGGAAATCAAAAAATTAAAAGCCCGAGAGAATCCATAGCAGACACAAGCTGCTGAACGGTTTCTCCCGGGCTTTTATCCCGCCGTGTACCAGAAAACTGGCGGTTTCTCTCGGACCAGACATTTAACATTGAGACATCTCAAATGATTAAACCGGAACCCTAGAAACCTTCCTTGTTGGCTCCAGTATTAAAGGTCACTAACTTTTGAGAAGTATCTTTTGTTACCAAATTTCCGATTAAATTGTGACGTATTATTTTCAGTAAGGAGAGAAATAAAGGCTTTCCCAAAAAACAAGATTGGGATACAAATAAATCAGTATTTAAAGATTAAGAGGAATGGACAATGGGGATATAGTCAATGCGGTAGACTACGCCGTGGGCTATCTAATTCGGCCAGCCCAACCATCGGATGTTGAACATCTGCCTGCCATAGAGCGAGCGGCGGCCCAACGTTACGTCCCCTATCTCGGTCCATTGGGGCTAACTCCAGGAATACTAGACGATATTGTCTCCGTTGATTTTCTAAATCAGGCCTTACATCAACGGCATCTATGGGTAGCAGCCATGGCAAAACCTCAGACCACGCTCGTCGGGTTTGTAGTCGTTGATCGCTTACCCACCGGCTATTTTGTGGTGGAGCTTGATGTTTTGCCTGATTCTGGTCGGCAGGGTATTGGTACAGCTCTGATGAAGCAGGTGGTTGAGGCGGCCCGTCAGCAAGGCTTTACAACGGTCACCTTAACCACATTTCGCCATGTCCCTTGGACAATTCCTTTTTACCAGCGGTTAGGATTTGAAATAGTTGTTCCAGAAGACTACACTCCAGACATCTGTGCCATTGTTAACCATGAAGAACATCATGGATTTAGTCGTCAGGTCCGGGTAGTAATGCAGTGCCAGATTCCATCATCTCTCCCTCCTCCCCAGTAGCCAATCCATTGCTTGCTGAGATTAAGCAACAGGCGAAAACATTAGGCTTCCATCGCGTTGGGGTTGTGGCTGTGACGCCTGAGCCAAGTGTTCAGGAAAAGACGATGCAGACACGGCTCCAGCAGTGGTTAGACCAGGGGCATCAGGCAGATATGGCCTGGATGGCTAACCCAAAACGCCAGGATATCCGCCGGGTGATGCCAGAGGCGCGGTCGATCATTTGTGTAGCGCTCAATTATTACACCCACCACCAGCGACCTGAAGGAGCTGAATACGGCAAAATTGCCCGCTATGGCTGGGGCCGCGACTACCATCGGGTCATGCACAAAAAGTTGAAACAGCTATCGCTATGGCTGCAGGCGCAACCAGATGACAACGGTCAGCCTATCCTGGCTCGCTATTATGCCGATACAGGACCGGTGCAGGATAAATTCTGGGCTGAGGAAGCGGGGTTGGGCTGGGTGGCCAAAAATGGCAACCTGATTACCCGTGACTATGGCTCTTGGGTGTTTTTAGGCGAGGTTTTAACCAATCTGCCCCTACCGGCATCGCGCCCACACACTAACCACTGCGGCACCTGTACCCGCTGTCTTGATGCCTGTCCGACCAGTGCAATTCGTGCTCCCGGTGTGGTTGAT
>NZ_QXHD01000004.1:6540720-6550189 GCF_011009555.1 Adonisia turfae CCMR0081
TAGTTGATTTCCGATTCCTCTCGCTTTAGCCGCATTAAAGGCTTGTATTGCAGATTGAGTTCTAGCACTTCCTGTAATAGCGGTACCTGGATTTCTTGAAACGTTACTTCTAGTAGTACCAAAACGACTAATATTTCTACCGGATGCTGTTGTCCCTCTAGACGTACCTCGTGTATAGGAACTATTGTTTAATGATGCATTTCTTCTAGCAGTTTCTCCAACCGTTTCAGGCCCTCTGTAATTGGCATTGGTATTGAGTTGATTCAGTCTATTACTTGCTCGGTTTCTAGCACTAATTCTGGCACTCCTAGCATTGCCCCTTTGCATATCAGGGAAACGCATTCCCCCGCTCCCTCTACTCCCATAAAAGGAACGCTCTAAAGAGAACCGACTGTTTACCTGATTACTAAAACTGGAATTACTAGAAAATGTTGTTCCAGGGCTAGCACCATTACCATATCTGAGTACGTTACTGTTTCCGTTGGTTAAAACAGTAGAGCCTTGTCCAATATTTAAAGATGTTCCTTTGGGTATATTGCTAGTTGACATAAAGCAAAAAATGACAACTCAAAAAAACAAGCCATTAGTGTAATGACTAACAGCTTCCCTTGTCATAATCCATTGGATGTAGGTACCCCTTACTTAGTTTGTGTTTGCACCAAATAAGTAATTTAATTGAGTGCTTAACTTATTAGGCTAGCTCACTAAACCTGTAAGTAGGAACCTGGAATAGTACCGTCTAACTCTGGTTGTACTGCTGCCCATAATGATGGGTATTCTGTAGACGTAAAATTAGGCTGTAGCGAAACGTTAATTCTGAAACTAGCAATGTTTTGCTCTGTATAAGAACGAAACAAAGATTTGTCATATTGGAAGACATTTAAACCTTCGGCTTCCTGATATCTACGACCATTGGCCATAAACTCTAGTGTGGAACAGACCCAGACCGCTAACGTTTCTAGATCAGTTAAGGCACTGTCCGGGATATCGGCTCTTGAAATGGGAATAGCCATAATACTTGATAATAGCTTTGTACTAGAACATTGTACTCAGCACATTTATTAAATGGCCAGAACTCATGACTTAATTAAAAAACCTCAGTATGGGCTAAGAAATGGAGGGTTTGAGTAAGCTGAAATACCAAAATAAACTATTAGGAAATAGTAATTATGCCCGCTTTTTGTGACTGAGTAATGATTTTTGCCATTGTTGGATAGCTCGCCGGTGGACTATTTGGTTGTGTCGGTTTGCCTGCCAGTCCTGCAACAATGGGCGATTGTAAGTGATGCGTGAACCCTCTCTGAAATAGTGAGCCCCCTCTAACCAGTGTTCGTGGTATCGCTCGATTGTTCTGGGGGAAACACACAACAACTTTGCTGCCTGTCGTTTGTCGATGGTTTCGGGCAGTTCTGTCCCTTCCATCGTGGTGGCTATCCGTTCTTGAGCTTCGGCCTGGCGCTCCAAGGCGATCGCAATTCGGGTTAATGCATCCAGTAGCTTAAGCACGCGCCAATCCTCCATCTATCAGCTCAATACACAGCCTTTCTTCCAGCAGCAACAGGTCGTTAAAGCTACACCATTCCTTTGTGGGGCAGTCTAGCCATTGGTTTAGCCATTGACTTATCAGTGGAGATCTCCACGACAGTCCGGCAATAGTCATCAAAACCTCTACCTTCGCTATCTGATCTGAGAAGTCGATAAGCCCCTCTCTGAGAGCCAAGTCACTCTCGGAGTTTTCCACAGCTCAACATCCCTGCAAGCCTGTGGAAAACCCCTCTCCTCCCCCTGAACCCCCTCCTGCACCCCTGGGGTAAAGATTTTTTTGGGCGTCCGTCACGGGAACACACCTCAGTAACCCCCCAAAGGTGTGTAATCCCTCTGATACCAAGGATTTTGCAGAATCACTTAACGGTTCTTTACTTGCCTGAGATCGCGGTTGATCGCGCTCTGAGTCTGGCATTACACACCAATGGTCGGGATGCCAAAGGGCTAGGTTTTTGTAAAGGGTCTGGGCGGATGTCTGCGCTAACTTGCATAATTGAGTCATCCTTGCCGTAACACCCTCTAAGAGCTCTCCTCTTTTGGCTAAGTAAGTGATGGCTTGAGATATCCGCTTCCTGGCGTCGAGCTGGCGCTCGTCGTTTAGGTTTTGAATAGTGCTCACAGCTGTAGTCGTGGGTTGAGATCCAATTGGCCACCAGAAGCGTGTGGCCCATCTCGCCCAGGCTCGGCTTTTTTTTGCGATCGCACCCTGATGACGGCACCACTCGTGATATCCATCACGGGTCACCGCCATTTGCTCTACATAGGTCCACAGCTCATCGTCTGCCAGGCCCTCAAATACCCGTCCATAGCATGCGATCGCTTTAAGGATGCCGTTGGTTTGCCCCTGGCCTGTCCAGCCAAGGTCGATTTCACGGCGTAAATCATCAGCCCATAGCTCAACCTTCCCTGCTACCGATCGCCGTCGTTTACGTTGCAGTTCACGGCCTTGCTCCAATGCTGATTGAAGTAAGGACAGATCCTGGGCTTGCATACAAAAATCCCACTGCCAGAAAAACCGTTCCAGGTCTCCAGCAGTTGGAGCAAGATTGTGATCCATTAAGCAACTTCCCGAACCAGGTTGCAGTGGTAACCGGTGACCGTTGTATTCAGTAACCTCCCACTTACGGGCGTAGGGTTTGATATTAGGGAAGGTTTCACAGTGACCAGGCTTTACCTTGATACCTTGGGCTTCCAATGCATGTTTTAAGGTGCATGCCAGGTTGAACGTGCTCACTGACGCTGGCAATGGGCAGTAGAGATGCCAGCCTCCCGACCAGGATGATCGGGTAAGGATAGTACGTACGATGCCTATGGTTTCTAGGGCTTCTCGGATTTTATCCAGGCTTTCGGCATTGTGATAATCGCCACCAGCGTCAATATCGATAACGGCGTAACGGGTTTGGTTAGCGAATCGGACACCTACTAAAACGCCCGCGTCCTGCCATCTTGACCACAGAGCACGCGGGCGCATTGGGAATGAGTGAGTAATCCATTCAGTATTGTCGGTACGTTGGATCGTTCGCCATCTGTAATGAAATGTTTCACACAAGCGCCTGGCGGTTAAATCGCTCGGCGGCGGGTCATTTAGGAGGTTAATGCGCATGTGAGTTCAATTTCAATTTATTTTGAAAAATGAGCAGAGCATCGTAGGGTAGTTCATGCGTTCGGGGTGTTAGACGTATCGTCTGACGCGGGAAAATAGGAGAGGCAAAGGGGTGATCGTGTCGCCAAACAAGAACCCCTTTGCATGTTGTCTACCCGGGCGCTTCGACTGACGAATCGCCTGATACATGCTATGTTAGATCCGAATGGTTCAAATGAGCAAATTACAGGGCCTGTTATGAAGCGCTTAAGAGAAGCCCTTGGTTTATCTCAAGAACGGTTTGCCAGACTTATTGGTTGCTCTGCTAAGAAAATTTCTCGTAGTGAGAGTGGCAGTGAGATTACGTTTACTATTCCTGAGATAAAAAATCTTGACTTGTTGTTGAAGGAGCATTTTGGTGTGGATATTCATGCCTTGCCAGATGATACTCAAAATGGAGATTTACCATTTCTCCACTAGTCATTTAGTTATAAAGACACCTGCGGTGCGAGTAGATCCAATCTGCAGGCGTCTATCCTTCCAAAATTTCGTTAGGAGGTATCTTTACACGTTCCCTTCAAAAGAGGAAAATTCGAGATTTTCGAACCAGTTTCTGAGTCTTGACAAATTGACTGCGGCGTGGCTCCACCCACGCCGCAAATTGTCCAATTCAATACCGCGATGTATTCAAAAAGGACTGATCGATTATGACCGATTAATGTCTGTGTCCGTGTGATCTAACTCCTCAGGTTTTCGTGAGGTAGGCCGCATACGTGGCCACAGTTTGTAGTGTCAAAAAACTCTTATGCAACAACAGTTTTTAAAGCTGAGTGACAATCGCGTCATTGGCTTAACCGGCAATATTGCTGAGCTTCACCATATGACAGAACAAGAAGGAGGCAGTGACAGCTACTGGATAACTTGCATTGCCGGAGAACCCTACGAGCTAAAAGCTGATGAGTTTCAAAAGCTTATGGCTTGGGCCACTCATCCAGACCGCTGCATGTTCCTAGAACCTGATGAGTTAACGGAGGGATTCCAGGAATACAAAGCCCGTGGTGGGTTTATGCAGTTTGACCAATGGAAGCAAATCTATCAACGGCACCAGCGACTAGTAAAAGAGTTGGGTGTCACCGATAACCCATCCAAAAACTTGATTGACACAGTCGGCCAATTAGAAGGCTCATTACTTCTGTAATTTAGCAATAACTAAAATGCAACAACATATTCCTGAAGACGGATTGACACAACGAAAAACAGTCCAGAACCCAGCGCTTGGAAGGCTTCTCAGTTACCATCCACCAGGTACTTTCTCAATCTGGGGAAACAACACTGTCGAAGCAGCCTTTTTCCCTAAACAACAAGAGGCCATCGTCATCAGTGGTGACTTTGACATTGTTCTGATTGAAAACACAAATAGCGTAGAAGACGCGATTGAACAATGGGATGCCGCCAAGCCAACTAATCAAGCCATGTCTGTTCAGAAGCTGAACACTTTCTGAACGGCATTAAACGGTCTAATGACAACGTTTTCACATTAAAAGTGTTCAAAAAGGTGTTCAAAAAGTGTTCAGCTTAGTTTTATCAATGTTTAGGAGTGTTCAAAATGCCTCAATCGCTTAGTTCTTGGTGTAAAGACAACGGTCTTGCCAAAGGAACTGTTCATTCAAAAGCAAAAGAACTTAAAATTGACACAAGTCATGGCCTTTCTGATGAAGCAATAGATGAATTATCCAAGGTATTTCACTTGGTTCAGGCAGAAGAGGATTTGCCTGGGCAGGGTGTGACGATCCATACCGGTAATCATCGTGGGGAATTGTCCCTGCCTCAGATGCCTGGCTCTCTAGATTTGTCTGACAACCGAGGACATGCACCTCTCAATACCGTTTCAGATGATGATATTGACGCCTTTCTGTCAGTTTGTGATGCCTGTGTTGAAGGGATGCGAGCGGACTATCAAAATCAGGTTGCTATTACCCACAAAAAGAAGCAGCAGCTGTCTCGGGTAGAACAAAAGGTAGAGGAAGTAAAAGAAGAGAATATGCGCTACAGGATGCGTTCTGAGTTTATTTCTCTGCACAATGATGAATTAGATCGAAAAATTCACGAAGGGATGTCGGAACTAAGCCAGGGAAAGTCAGTTATTGGAGGAAATGGTGGGCGCTCGCAATGATTGCGCTCATAAATAGATTTAATTCAGACGTTTTTTGAGGTGATATATGGCAGGTTTTGTTTACTTGATTTGGGTTCAAGGGACTGATAGATACAAAATTGGTTCTTCTGGTTATCCAGAAAAGCGGCTTAGGGCTCTTCAAACAGGGTGCCCTTACCAATTGGAATTACTGGCCATTATGGAATGCGCGGACTCTGAATACACGGAACGTATGCTGCATCAACAATTCAAACAATATCGAACGCTTGGTGAATATTTTGCATTTTCACCACTACTCATTCCTAATGTGTTGGCTGAGTTTAACAAGATCACACCTTTTGTTGCTTCTCAGCTTCAGGAAACGGCATCTCAAGCTACATTGATTATCGAACGCTTTAATGCCTTTAAACAGTCAACGGCAGAGGACATAGTGAAAGCGTCTGAGAACGGCCTGTGCATAGGTTTTTTGTGTTCATCTCTTCAGAGAATAGGTAGGGATGAAATTCCAAATGAATACGATGTTTTTAACGTTATGGCATCTAGAAGTTGTCTGTTAGCCTCAGATATAAGTCTTGCCATAAAGTTTGCCTTTAATTTAAGCAATGTTGATGAACTAGTGATTTCATCACTAGTTCAAATGGATATCAAGCATCCAGAGTCTATTGATGTTGCTATCCAACAAATTAAAAGCTTATTGCCAAACACTTGCAGCACGTTTGAGAATTCAAGTGAATCTGTAAGCGAAAAATTGGTGGAGGATTGACATGGTTTTAGCAGTAATTGTTTTTGGCCTTGTGTTTATCTTCTTTTCAAAAGCTGTTCTTTCAAAGCCAAAACCTAAGGGACGTAGACCACCTACACGCCGCCCACCCATGCCACCCCCTCATTACTACTACGAGGAAGACTGAAATGGCCCAACCACTTTTGTTGTTAATAGCAGTAATTGGCTTGCTGGCTGTTGCCAGCGATTCTGACGCTTACGTAGATGACGATGATCGTTATCCCGATGACAGACAAAGTCTGCCAAGGACAATGATCGGCTCAAGGGTCGTTGAAGACTATCGCCATGAGTGGCAAGACTTTGATTATTCAGAAGAGAGTTTTCAAGGGACTCAAAGATACCAAGACGAATGGGATAACTGGGAGGATGCCGCATAATGAAAAACAAAAAATCTGCTTTGGATAGAGTTCGCCATCTGCTTGGCTATGTTCCAGAAGACGATGAAGCCATCATGGAAATTAGTAATGATGAAGGTGATCATTGGGTAATGCATGTTCCGACTCACGATTTACTTCAAACGGGCAGCTCATTGATAGGGGCTGGTGCAGAGGTGGATAAAGATGAAGAACTTTACTACCAACCTAAAAAAGCTCAGCAAGAGTACGACTCTAGAGACCATCAGCAATATAGGTTTAAAGCAGCTCGTATTGTTGATGAAGACGAAGATGATGAGAGCACCTTTGATTATGAAGATGATAGAACTCGTGACCATGATTATTGGGATTATGAGGTCACTGACTACAATTCATCTAAAGTTCCTAAAAAATATAGATGGTGGCAATAGATACGTGAGGTAAAATAGTTCACAAGTACTATTTGAGCCTGGGGTATGGAAATTACACGCATCAACCACATTGAAAATCTTCAACTTTTTCTGGAACAAGATTCTGGATGGGTAGGCTATCCAGAAGACTTACTAGACATTGAAAGAGATTGTGCATGTCAATTGATTTTCAACGCATCTGACGAAGAGAAACAACAAGCTTGTAAAGATGTTTATTACATTGTTGTTGAACCTGATTATGAAGGGACCTTGTCGTCTGGCCAGAGAGAGTTGTACGAGGCTATGTTGTATCTACAACAGAATACAGTTCATTCTGTGGTGACTGTAGGTCAGTTAATGACAAAGCTTAATCTCAAGACTCCTATGCCTGTTTTGTCGAGACTAGATAATCTTCAAACGTTGAATGCAATCGATGGATATGCATAGTGGACTACATCGGGCCTAAATAGGCCAACTGTCACACAGGTCAACGCCCCATTCCTCCGTTGGGGGCTGTGAATGAAACCGGCGTAACTACGTTGACTAGTTGCCGCCCCACGCAGATATTCGGAAAGAGCTTATAAAAAAGCAAATTTGGTTTGGAGAGGAAAAGATGTACACCTATCAGGAAGCTCAGACGACTGCCGAAGTAATGATTGATTTTTGGTTAGACAACAGTGAATATGATGCGCTTGAGGTGTATGGGGCAAATTTCTATCTCAACAAAATTGGAAATCCTTATGTAGATCTCCTTGTCAAGTTAGATAGTGGGGACTCTGGATTATTTGAAGTTGATGTAGCTAAAAAATCAGCCGAGATGGAAATTTGAATAGTTGTGCCCCTTGCAACTTAAAAATGGCTATGGGTAGATCCACAGATAACAACCATTGGGTAGAAGGAGATAATCCTTGCCATTATTGTTTGTCTATATTGCCAGCGTTTACACTCATAGCATGCAAAATAGACATGCCTTAGAGCTGCTTGCTGATAGGCTGATCTAGGGTTGAATAATGTTCCTCTCCTCCTTGGCTAGTCATGTTGATAATTCCAGATGGTGAACTTCACCGATGTATTGAAGTGGTTGATGATGAAGAGTTTGGGCAACATAAACGACAATAATACTGATTTTGTTTATTAGTTCAACAATTGTGTTAGGGCGTCAGTCAACATGAGCATTCTGTGGATATCTCCTACTTATCTGTAGTTGTTATGCCATGTGGATATTCAAGCAATGACTTATGAATGATGAAATATTGAGACGGCTCAATCAAATAGAGCAAGAACTTAGGCAGATTGAGCCTAGAATTGATAGCCTGCTTGAAAATGCAACAGCTTCTACAGACCTTGGCTACGTCATAGCTGAAGTGAATGCTTTGGTTTTTAGAATGTTGATCAAACAGGGTGTTAAGAAGATGATGCCCATTGTTAATCTTTGTGTTGAGTTAGAAGATTTTGTGAATAGCTTGAATGGAGGTTCATTGCGGAGCTAAGCAGACATTTAAATATTGAACAATGAAGATAATCAGGCTTGAAACTAAAGTAGTGGTGTTTATCGTGAATGTTGTGGTTATTCCATCCCATTGACGAATGAGACCACCCTTAAAAAACATTTTAGAGATTTTGCCAGATTATGGATGACTACGAGATAGACGATAGAGAGTGCCCAGAGTGCGGCCATCATCCAACTCATTGGCGCAATTGTGATTACATAGGATGCGATGGCGGGTACGTCTCTCTCTATGAAGAAGACCCAATAAACTTTTCTCCTGATGAAAGCGAGAAATGTCCAGAGTGTAGTGGCACAGCAATTCAATGGTGGTGTCCAAACTGTGGAGCGGAGCTTTCAAGGTTCTACTCAGGAGCAGAGTCAGTCGACTATGACGAAGTCCCACTTTAATTGTCACAAGGTTGGTAAGTTAGCTTCACAATTTCTAGCACATCATTAGCTCCAGAAGAATCTATATTTTTCAACGCTTTCAGCGTTTGGCGGTCGGCAGCTGCACCTGGCCCAAGCTGCTCGACCAGGTCGCGATCGATCCCTGCAACTGTCACAATGCTATGGCTGGAGTACTGGCTAACCATTCCAAACAGACTTAAGCTCTGCTTCACCTCTCACACTTCCCGTATAGTGCCTCAAAATAGTCTCCTCACTGTTGCCGGTGATGGTGGCTATTTCACTGATAGACCAGCCTTGGTCGATTGCCTGAGAGATAAAACTGTGTCTCGTATTGTACGGCTTGCGGTAGGGCACATTGGCAGCGGCCAGCGCCGGTGTCCAATGTCGCTTCCTAAAATTGTGGTCATCAATGGGGTTACCCTTGGGACTGGTAAACACTAAATCATCGTCGCGGACCGTGGCTGATCGCCTGGCTCGAAACATAGCGACCAGGTCGGGCGATAGTTTAAATGCTCTACTCCGATTGGTCTTAGTCGGCTTCCGCTCACCACGTCCCCACGACTCACCAATCCAGACGCGATCGCAATTTTCCGATAGGTGCTTCCACCTCAAACCGGCAGCTTCACCCGTCCGACAACCAACCCCCATCAGGAATTTAACAAAGTCCAAGTAATGGGCATGGTTAGCTTTAAACTCGTCGAGGATGCGGCCATATTCATCTTGAGTAAAGGGTCTGGGGCGTTGCTTCG
>NZ_QXHD01000004.1:6550199-6569086 GCF_011009555.1 Adonisia turfae CCMR0081
ATTGGGATGTACTGAGCCATCATCGGCCATGTCGTAAAACTGGGGCACATAGACTCCTGGCACCTGGGCCAGATCTAGCAAGATCTCTTGTCGAGTCATTCCTGCTGCTTTGCCTTCTTCAAGGACTAAACCAATTTCTGGCAATAGCTCTTCGCCATCTCCCAAGGCGATAAAGTCAAAAAAATCGGCGTAGGGTTCGGGGTTAGACGTGGCGGTTTGGCCACCTGCAAAAATCATGGGCCAGCTAGATTCGTTCCAGAGACCATCGCTATTGCGCTCTTGCCAAGTAAGAGGAATCCCTGCCAGGGTCAACATTTCCAAAATATTGGTGGCACCCAGTTCATAACTGAGGCTAAAGCCCAAAATATCAAAATCGGTCAGTGGTCGACGGGACTCAACAGCAAACAGAGATGTGTCGGTTTCTGTCAGCTTTTGTACCAAGTCTGAACCAGGAAGATAGGCGCGATCGCAGAGCTGTCGAGGCTGCTGATTGATAATGCTGTAGAGAATGATATGGCCCAGATTTGAGGCCCCTACCTCATAGACTTCTGGATACGTTAAAACCCATCGGATTGTAGCTGTTTCCCATGGTTTATTAACTGCTCCTAACTCATTACCTAAATAACGGGCAGGACGAGCAATATCTGGAGTAATCAGTTGGTCTACAGCAATAGCCACGGCAATGGAAAAAGCAACTCAGACCTAAACTATAACTGATTCTTAAGTGCTGCGAATGTTGTGCCTTGGTGGGTAGAGCGCTAACTAGAAGCACAGCCAATTCATAATAGCGAGGCGACGGTTAACATGTTGACCGTCGCCTCGCCAGCGATATTTATAAATTTGTGCGGTCCTGCATTATCAATCAGCTATGTATCAAGACCGAAGGGAACAAGAATAATTGCAGTTAATCAATCTAAGCAGCCAGTAAATCTTGACTGTCTATCATTAAAACAGCACGATCAACTTGAGCTAGCTCAAACACGATACGTACGCGAGGAGCAACATCACATAGGCTCAACCGCTTCCGGTGACGCTTAGCTGTGTCACATCCGGCCAACAGTGCGACTAATCCAGAATTATCTACACTGTCTACTGCTGCCATATCGATCGCTACCTCGCTAGCACTTTCAGATGTGATAGCAGTTAGCATTTCCTCTTTAAATGCGTCAGCGTTGGCAGATGTTAAAGCGCCCATAGGTCGCACAACCTGAACTGATGTTTCAACGCTATTCATATTCTGTCTCCTATCAGTTTGATTAGATTAAATTAATTGTCTGACTACGACCTTTCCATATGTTGTTGAAGCTAACTTGGCAAATCTAAGCTTGCCCAGATGCCTACCACCTATTTGTGGAATCTTAATGTCTAGCCCATCTCTTTGAAGTTTCCAGAAAGTTGCTCCATCAAACGGTAGCAACAGCTACGTCATGAGGGTAATGCCCTTGGGTTGGCATGTTGGGTGATGTGGATCACTGAGTTAACTAACTCCAGAAGTTTCACTTGAGATACCCCCAAGTAGTGACAACCATGTTCCAGATGGAAAATGGTCCTTGGAATGTAAATACTGATGCAAAGCCTGCTATAAGTCATCATGCACTCGTTTGCTATTCGCCACCTGGTTGAGAAAGCTCTTTATACAAAGCAGCTAACTCCAGATATTGAAGAACAAATCAACTCCGAGCTTTCACGCCTGGGTTACATATCAGAAGTTGACTATGAAGCCCTCGAACTTCTGATGAGTGAAATGGATGAAGGCCGTATCAAGTTAGTGCCAACTGTTCGATAGTTGGCACCAAAGATATCAGTGATATGGATACTGCCCTAATGTTGCACCCATTCAAAACTGATTAAACTGAATCTTATTTTTTATCGTATTGAGAGCAGCTTCGTAGATGACTGAGAAGCATCATTATTTGAGCTCCCAGGGTTCCAACATGTGTGCAGAAAGTGTTGAAAATGCTGCTTCGCCAGATCTTCAGAGTCATTATTGTCTGCGATCCGTAGATAGAAAAGCAAAGCAAAAAAGTCTGTATCGAATGCTAGCTTGAACCTATCCATCGGCCAGACAAGGTCAGGAGCTGTTTTTAGATCGTAGAGGTCTAAGTTACAAGTTTCGGGCTTGGCAGCGGCTTCTGCGATCATCATTTGCTGTTGCCGAGACCCATAGGGAAGATTGCATACCAGCATTAAGGGGCGGCACCACAAGCGTACCGAACCAGCCAATTGAATTGCCTCAGCATAGAGACGCTGATCTAAACATTCCAGGTAAACGATTTGCCCAGGGTTTATGCTAACCATGTTGAAAAAGGAGTTTCAATAAAAACGTTATAGATGGGTCGATACAAGGTGAGCTAAATTCTCAAACCATCACCCTGTAGGGGAAGAAATGGATAAGAGACCATTTATATGGCTCTAGGAGATGAAAAAATTCAAATTTTGTTAAATTAGCTAATAAACTACCATTAAGCGTGTTGAGAAACATTTACTTAGATTATTTCTTTGTTGCTTTTAAAGCTTGTGGTAATTTTCAAGGACGTGCAATGCCTTATCCAAAGCTTTGTTTAGAGGTTTATGCCTGAGTTTTTAGATAAGTTCTGGTTAAAATTAAAAACAGTGTGTGTGGCTTGATTAGGAGTGGCACTCCGAGGTAGCCGTCTGTCATAAAGAAATTTGCTTGATTAACGATTGGATAAGGTCATGGTGTCTACTGGGACAATTGAGAAGACAGTTACGTCAAATAAGCGGCAGCATGCTCCTCGCTATAGGGTTTTACTGCACAACGATGATTTCAACTCTATGGAGTATGTAGTGGAATCTTTGGTTAAGACTGTGCCCAGTCTTTCAGTGCCGCAGGCAGTCGATATTATGATGCAGGCCCATAATGCGGGCGTTGGTTTGGTGATTGTTTGTGAGTTAGAACACGCTGAGTTTTATAGTGAAATGCTGCGTTCTAAGGGGCTTACAAGTACTATTGAGCCTGATGAGTAAGACTCAATAGCTTGATTATGATCAGATTTTTTACTCCAACCATGGCTGCTTAACCACAATGGTCAAGCAGATTCAGCTATATCGACGCTTAATGCATGCTCCGTTAGCTTGGCGGATCATCGCTTTCTTGGTGACATTGGTCATTCTATGGACCCCCTTCGCATTAACTTTTTACAGCATAGGAGGTTTGACCGGGCAGTCTGATGTAATGAATGCGCTAGCGTTGATTGCTCTATATGGTTGTTTCCTCGGCCATGCTTGGTTTTGGGGGCGTTGGGGTCATGCTTGGCCTAAGCCTTTTCAAACATATGGGTTAGTCTGCTGTCAGCGCTTCTTTTGCGATTTAGCGTTTGCTGTTGCATTTGGTTTTGCCTTGGTATGTCTCCTATTTGGGATAGAAGTATTGTGTGGTTGGGCCAACTTTCATCCTCAACCTCTAACGAGGATTGCTGTAGAAGGCTTAGCCGTAGGTCTGGCTTTTGGTTTTGCAGAGGAACTGTTATTCCGTGGCTGGTTGCAAACTGAGCTTCAACAAAATTTGCCCAGGTCTCAGGCAATTGTTTGGAGCAGTTTGATTTTTGCTATCGCCCATTTCATTAAGCCATTACCTGACATTTTGAGAACGTCCCCCCAGTTTTTAGGATTGCTTCTCTTGGGACTTATTTTGGGATGTGGGCGCTATCTATATTTTCGGAAGCGCTCTTTTGCCAGTTTAGGGTTGCCAATGGGGTTTCATGGAGGCCTCATATGGGGCTACTACATTGTAGATGTGGGGGATTTAGTTCTTCCCTCAGGGCAGGTACCTGAATGGGTGACGGGCATCCATGGTAATCCTCTCTCTGGAATCCTGGGGATGTCAATTCTAGTTTGTTTGACAGCTTATGTCTGCTTTAAGCTGCGCTCAAAATAGCTGCTAGTAGAGCCTTTTGAGCATGGAGTCGATTTTCAGCTTGGTCCCAAATACGAGATTGGGAGCTTTCCATGACATCGTGGGTAATTTCTTCACCGCGATGAGCTGGTAGACAGTGGAGGACTATGGCCTGCTCGTTAGCCAAATCAAGCATGGCCTGGTTGATTTGATAGGGCTGAAACTTAGGAATTCTAGACTCTGCTTCTGCTTCTTCGCCCATGCTGGCCCACACATCTGTGTAAAGTGCATGGCTTGCTTCTACAGCAGCTTTAGGATCAGTGGTAATAATCACCTCACTACGTCCCTGACTAAGTTCTATTGCTTGCTTCACAACGGTTGGATTAGGGGCGTAGCCATCTGGTGTTGCGACGCGAATATGCACGCCTGCCAGGGCGCAACCTAGCATTAAAGAATGGGCGACATTATTTCCGTCTCCCAGGTAGGACATGGTTAAGTTCTCTAGGGTGCCGAACGCTTCTTTGAGGGTGAGCAGATCTGCCAAAATCTGGCATGGATGTTCCAGATCAGTCAGGGCATTGATCACTGGGATGGAGGCGTATTCAGCAAATTCTTCTATTTCAGATTGTGCAAAGGTACGAATGGCGACTATATCCAGATAGCGATCGAGAACGCGTGCAGTGTCTGCGGTGGGTTCTCCACGCCCTATCTGGGTGACGCCGGCATTGAGATCCAGAACTTGACCGCCCAGTTGATACATGGCCACTGAAAAACTCACACGGGTACGCGTGGATGCTTTGGAAAATACCAAGCCCAGTACCTTGTTCAGGCATTTGGGCCGTTTGGTGCCATCTTTTAGTTGGGCTGCCAAGGCGAGTAGTCCGTGTAGTTCTGTACTGGTTAAATCTGCCATGCTAAGCAGATTCCGTCCCTTCAGTGAGTCCATAGCATCTTTGGTGAAATTGGTAGAGTCAACAAGATACTACTATTTAGCCTGAACAGGCGATATTGATGTTTTAGGGGGATGTCCTAAAAATTTTTGGAGTTAAAGTATGGGCCTTTATTCACGTATAGTTTTTCCGCGCTTACTAGATCTGACAATGTCAGGACAAGAGTTAAATGACTATCGTCAATCCCTACTACAGTCTGTGAAGGGCCAGGTGCTGGAAATTGGCTTTGGCACAGGGTTGAATGTGTCTTATTACAGTGATGAGGTGACAGCGTTAACTGCCATTGATCCTAACGAAGGGATGGCTGCGATCGCAAACCCACGGATTCAAGACTCAACCGTAGATATCACCTTAAAAACAGCCAGTGCTGAGGCGTTACCCATGGCCACTGAAAGCTTTGATGCGGTGGTGTGTACTTGGACTCTGTGCAGCATTCCCAATGTTGAAAAGGCCTTGACGGAGGTGTACAGAGTACTCCGGCCAGGAGGAAAATTTTTCTTTATTGAACATGGTCTAAGTCCAGAACGTGGTGTGGGTACCTGGCAGCGTCGGATTACACCGCTCCAGCGACGTATTGCCGATGGCTGTCGTCTAGACCAACCTATGGCTACCCTCGTTAAGGCTGTTTTTGACCAAATGGAGTGTGAAGAGTTTTATTCCAGGGATTTGCCGAAGCTGATTGGCTATTTCTATAGGGGGATAGCAACTAAGGGGTAACGCTAACCGTCTTGATGTAGATAAGCTTGCTGTATACAAGCTCATGTCTTCCCTTTAAAGATTTGCGCGGTTGCGATCGCAATACGCTCAATATCAGCATTCAATAGCGGTGGCCACTCTACTTTGGCGCGTTTTCCTTGCTCATAGAACTGGCGACCTTCATAAGCGAGTTGATGTAAAGCATAGACTAATGGTCGATCTAACTGCTCAGCAGCTTTTAGGTTTTCTGTAATTGACTTTAAAGCTAGTAGTAACGACGTCACTTGTCCGGGGACTGGCGGTTTATACTGCTGTAGCCGTGCCAAAAATGCATCAGATACGGTCAAATCCGCTTGGGTCATCACCACATGTTGAGCTGTTTTAATATCCATAATATGAGAGGGAAGAGAAACTGGGGCAGCACTCTGCTACTACAGGTTCCGCCCACCATAAGGTTAGAAACGACCATCGTCAATTCTGAAGCAGGGACAAAGGGATTTAACAAGCTTCATAGAGACTTTACGATGTCAATATGCCCAATTCTCAAATTAACAAGAGAAACTGGTGAATAGGGGCACAAATATAGCAAACTGCTGGATGCATATCTCCAAAGGAGAGTCTGCGCCAAGCTTACATATACCAGACCCGTACGACTCCTATAGTTCTTCTATGAAAGCTGTGTATGCAGGTGCGGTGTGATTAACCTGCTGTTTCCACAGGTGTCACTGGGTTTTAATAGGGAACATTTTATAAATGGCAGCTACTCTACCCGACATCTGTTACTAACAACTGTGGGAGCAAGTGCCAATATTGCAGTAGAAAGTTCACATCATGGCTAGTTCACGCTTTGTTCCCTTTGTTGATTTATGCCAACAGCACGACCCATTGCACTCGGAGCTAATGGCGGCGATAGCGGCTGTGGTGGCTCGGGGTGACTATATTCTAGGCGAGTCAGTCGTTCAATTTGAGCAGGCATTTGCCACTGCCTGTAATGCTTGTCATGGTGTGGGGGTGGGGTCAGGTACCGATGCTTTGACCCTGGGGCTCCAGGCCTGCGGTGTAGGACCTGGGGACCAGGTGATTCTGCCGGTTAATACATTTGTAGCCACCTTAATTGGCGTACTTCAGGTTGGAGCCATTCCTGTCTTTGTAGACTGCGATTTAGAGACTGGGTTGATGGATTTGGCTGCCGCAGAACAGGCGATAACTCGAAGAACTCGAGCGATTATTCCGGTTCATCTTTATGGCCAGATGGTCTCTCCTCAAGCTTTGCGCTCCCTGGCTGAGACGTACGACGTGATTATTTTTGAAGATGCTGCCCAGGCGCACGGCGCAGAACGTGAAGGAAAGAAGGCCGGTAGTGTTGGCTTAGCAGCTGCCTTTAGCTTCTATCCCAGTAAAAACTTGGGAGCTATGGGAGATGGCGGCATGGTCACGACGCAAAATGACCTCGTTGCTCAAACGGTCAGATCGTTGCGTAATTATGGGTCTACCCGTAAGTACTATCACACGGATCCTGGTGGGACTAACAGCCGTCTCGATACGCTACAGGCAGCAATACTACAGATAAAGCTAGCGTATTTGGCGTCATGGAATTGCGATCGCAACCGTCTCGCAAAACTTTATGACGATGCCCTAAAACCCCTGGCTAACTATGGCTTAGTCCCTATGCTGAATCAGAGCGGCAGTGGTCATGTCTATCACCTCTATGTTATCCGCCTAACCCAAGACTGCTCAATTGACCGCACCCGTTTACAGCAGGAATTGGCTACCTGTGAAATTCAATCTGGCATTCACTACCCAGTGCCTTGTCACCTACAGCCTGCGTTTCATAACCTGGGTTATCGCGCTGGTGACTTTCCCGTTGCTGAACAGCTGAGTCAGGAGATTTTATCACTACCCATGTATCCCGGCATGAGTAACGACCAACTACAGTATGTGGTGGAGACCATTGCCGGGGGTGTCCAAGCTTGTCCAGTCTTGATTTAAACCCATAAGAGCAGCGGATATACCCAACTATGATTAGTATTTCTCAATCCAAAGCGTCGCGATGGGCACTTGAGCTTATAGTGATTAGCTGTTTAGTGATTCTTTATGGACCCTTGCTCTATCACTGGGTATGGGATGGTTGGATTAACAAGAATATTAGTATTCAGCATGAATACTTTAGTCACGGCATCTTAGGCATTCCCTTGGCTTGTAAACTCGTTTGGGATAAACGCCAAGACTGGAAAAAGTTGGGTGATGTTTGCCACTGGGCAGGTCTGCTGTGTCTGGCCATAGCCCTGGTGTTTTATACCAGCGGGGTGATAGATGCGGTGAATATATCGTTGCCCCTGATACTGACAGGCTTGCTTTTGTGTCTCAAAGGCCCGTCAGGTTTAAAACTGATGCTGTTCCCCCTGGTACTGATTATTTTTTCTACCCCGACACAGCTGCCCTATCTAATTGAGCCTCATATCTTGCCGCTACAACGATTTATTGCCACCGTGGCCGGAACTATTTTGCACGGTCTTGGTTATGAGGTGGAAGTCAATAACATTTATCTCAGCATGAATCAGCAACTGGTAGAGGTTGCCCCTCACTGTGCAGGCTTAAAGATGCTGTTCACCAGCCTGTACATGGGTCTGGTTCTTACCTATTGGACCGGTCTAAATTGCTCAAGGTTGCGCACAGGAGTTTTTTTTGTGGGCATCATTTCAGTAAGTGTCATCGGTAATATCCTCCGTAATACAATTCTGACTTTCTTTCATGGCAACAGTATGTCAGAGGCTTTTCACTGGCTCCATGACAGCTGGGGCGGCGATGTGTATTCTGCGATTATGTTAGGCTCTCTGGTTTTAATAGTGAATGCTATCCAAAGCCATGTGCCAGAAAGTGTATCCATGAAAACTGTGGCACTCGAAAATGTCCATACAGATGGCAGTCAACCTGCTCAGCAGATGCCTCCCGTCGATTTTTAGCTCGATGTTCCAAGTGTTCACAAAGCTTTTCTCGGGATGTTCGTAACCAATGGCTTTGTCCTTATTGTCTGAAAACTCTAAATCTAGACCTTGGCTAAGGTGGCTAGTCGTAGCGTTACTAGCCGCCATTATTGCCGCCGTTGCCATTCCTCGGTATTTAGGTCAGTGGCCTTGGCACTCACCTCCCGGTGTTGCCCAAATTCGCGATATTCGAGAGCTGAAAGAAACGGGACTGACCTTAAAGGGATGGTCTCAAGATTTCCAACAGAAAATCACCATGGGTGGTTCTCAGTGGTCAGTACAGCAATTGACCCATAGCGATAATGCCACCTCAGAACAAATGGTACTCTTCCTAAAACCCCAGGGGCGGGCAGAGGACCAGCCTCAAGTTGAATGGATTGATTTAAAGGGGGCTCAAAAATGGCAAACTTCTAACCCTCGTCGCTTACGTATAGGAAAGCTAAGCATAGATACGTTTCGAGCTTGGACATCCAACCAAACCTTTGCAGTAGCTCAATGGTATGCACTACCCAAAGGTGGTCATCCTGCTCCCCATCATTGGTTTTGGAGAGATCAAAAATATCAGTGGACTCGAGGCGAACGTCTGCCGTGGGTTGCAGTAAGTCTACTGGTACCGATGCCTCCCCTTGGGGACGTCTCACTCTTCTATTCTGACTTAGAAAGTTTGAGTCAATTAGTGCAAACAGCTTTAGAAGAGGCTGTGTTGACCGCAGTGTAGCCTCTCATTTCATGTCCGCAAACACGGGAATGCATCAGCCTATGACGGTACAGCAGATGAGCTAAAGTAGCTACATTGAAAAACTTATGGTTTTCGTGAACTAGCTTTATTTCAAATACGTTTTGTTAATTTTGAGTTGGTATGGTTCTTATCAAAAATGCCAATGTTTCCCATAGCCCCTGGGATAAGAAGTTCAGCCTGCTAGCTGGGCAACTGTTGCTCAGTACCGTTATTTGGAATCTTTGGCAGAATCCAAGCGTAGCGCAGTTAGCTCCTCTTCCATCAGACACCTCAACAGAGGATGCTGTCCCTATGGATACACCTGAGGAGGATATTGATGAATCTTCCCTGGCTGATGAAGCTGTAGGACCCGAACTCCCGTCGGTGGAAGTCTTAGAGAGCCGCCCAACCTTAGAAGACTTAGATCCTCGCATTCGAACAGGTTCGACTCCAGGATCGGTTGAGCGTAACTTTGATCAGTATCGCTTAGGGCCTGGAGACGGTATTTTTGTTAGTGTTCAACGGTTTCCTGATCTGTCATTTCAAGCAACCCTTGATCAGCAAGGCAACGTGATTTTACCCATTGAGGGCGCTGTGTCTTTGGAAGGCCTCACTCTCAATGAAGCTGAAAATAGAATTCGTGCCGTCTACAACCAATATGTAGTGCTTTCCGAAGTGCGTTCTGTCGGTTTGGCGAATGCTCTTCAGGGGGTACCATATCAGGTCTCAGAGGTCGAACTTAACCGCCGTATTGTTCCCAACTATCAAGCTCTGCGAGCCAATGATCCAAGAAACTATCGGGTCCCTGATGTTACCTTAACGTTGACTGCCCAGCGTGGGGTAGAAGTCATCATGTTAGGAGAAATTGAACGCCCAGGACTCTACCCCTTGGAAGCTCCACGGGTGACTGCCGCCCTCTTGGCTGCTGGTGGTGCTCGTAGTACAGCCGATTTGCGCGAGATACGTATTCAGCGACGTTTGCCTGATAACAGCGTCATTGAAAAGACAGTAGATCTTTACACGCCCGTTCGAGATGGTTTACCTTTTCCCGAGGAGCGCTTAGAGAATGGAGATATCGTTATTATTTCTCGTCTTGATCCGGCGCAAACCCAAGACTATGACGTCAACTTTGTTACCCGTTCTACCCTAGCTCAGCCTGAGATCCTGGTGCGAGTGATTAACTACCCTAGAGGCTCTGTCGGCGGACAACGTTTGCCGAACGGCAGTACATTTGTTGATGCCTTGGTGGGCAATGCTGCCAGGGGGGGGAATGGTATTGGTATCCCTCTGAATCAAGCTAACCTCAGTTCAGTGGCTCTAATTCGCTTTGATCCAGAGCAAGGTGAAGCTGTTGTCACCAAGTTAAACGCCAAAGAGGCCATCCATGGAGATCCCACACAGAATCCCCCACTCAGGGATAACGATGTGATTGTGGTTGGTAGGAACTTTATTAACCGAATTACCTTTGCCATAGATACGATTACGCAACCTTTTCAAGATATTCTCAGCTTTGTACTCTTTTTCGATGGCATTTTTGATCGCGACATCTTTTGATTAGTCGTTGTCCGTATTCACAGCATGCCCTAGCAAAGAGGTATCCATTTGGTGATTGAGCTATGATTGCCTTAACTGTCTGGATTAGTAGCCTAGATTTCTGAAAAATTACTGACTGTCACCTGAGCAAATGATTCAGGCCATTGCCTTCCCTTAGTTCTCTTTATCCGATGAGTGCCCATGGTATCTCCTATTTTTAAGCGGTATCTATTAGCTGTTCAGCGATATAAGTGGGCTGGACTGACCTGTTTACTGTCAATTGTTGGTGCTTCGGGGGTTGTAGCTCTACAGCCGCCCCCGCCAGTTGAGTACTATGCCGAGGGAACACTGGTTGATAATGCTCCCTTGGTTTCACTTACTAATACGGCAGACACTATTGACCAGCTTGGGAGGGGCATCATTAGTAAAGATCAGCTG
The DNA here is from genome assembly GCF_011009555.1 of Adonisia turfae CCMR0081. Lineage (GTDB taxonomy): Bacteria > Cyanobacteriota > Cyanobacteriia > Phormidesmidales > Phormidesmidaceae > Leptothoe > Leptothoe turfae. Next base: position 6,561,375 of record NZ_QXHD01000004.1, read on the forward strand.
CTATCTGAGGTCTTGCTGAAAGAGGTGTCTAGACAGCTGGGGACAAGAGGTATCGATCTGACACCAGGGGAGATTCGTAGAAATACGACGGTGACAGTCAGTGGTGGCAAAAAGGGTGAGACTGGCCTTCGGGCAGATGTTAGCTTTATTCATGCTGACGAAGAGACGGCAACGGTTGTGCTAAACACACTCTTCCAGGGCATGGTTGAGCTAAGTCGTGTCCGTAATAAAGCCCGTCTGCAAGCTATTATTGATGCTTTGAACGAGCGCCTACCACCCATTGAAACCGCCCTCAGGCAAGCGGAACAAACTTTAGAGCAATATGACCGTCAGGAAGGACCAGCCATTCAAGCTGCATTAGATGGCAGTTTGTTGGGGCAAATTTCAGGTAGCCAACAGCAAATTCGGCAGAATGAAATCACCCTGGCTGGTATTGATACTCAAATTCGTAGTCTAGAACAACGGTTGGGACTGACTGCTGATGAAGCCTATGTGTCTTCAGCTTTAAGTGCTGACCCGCTAATTGCTAATTTGCGAGCGCAAATCTATCAGGCTGAAAATGAGTTAAATATATTGCAAGCGTCAGATTATCGTGAAGATCATCCTATAGTTGTGGAATCTCTACGGAACTATAGTGCATTGCAATCACAGCTCAGTCGTCGGGTAAACGATGTTCTGTCTGGTGATGGTCAAACGGCTGCTTTGCCTTCTGGCATTGTTAACATCAATAGTAATTTAGACCCTGCCCGAGCTGGTTTGGCCAACCAGTTGGTCAATTTGCAAACGGAACGGGATACTCTGATCAGTCAGAGTCAAGTTTTGGCCCTATCGGCTCGAGACTTGCGCCAGCAGTATTCCAGTTTACCTAATAAGCAGTTGGAGCGTGAGCGTTTGGCCTATCAGGTGGGCCTGAAAAAGGCACTTTATGATCAGATCCAAGCTCGAATTGTCGATGCGGAAGCTGCGGAGGCTGAAACGGTTAGTAGTTTAACTGTGGCGAGTCCTCCTACCGCTGTTATTAACGAACCTGAAAAGCCAAACCCTGCTACCATTCTCCTGATAGGAGGCTTGCTGGGGCTTGTTTCAGGTGGTGGAATCATCTTCCTATTGGATATGCTAGACGGCACTATCCGTACGCCCGAAGATTTGGAAAAACTGCTGCGCGATCAGGATATGCCAATATTAGGGGCTGTCCCAGTTATTCGTACACGCCCAGCTAAAGCGGCACCCATTTTGGTGCAGTCCGATTCTCAGTATCACAGTAGCTATGAACGCTGTTTGAGCAAGTTGCGTTTGACAGGCTTTGAAGATAGTGTAATTGGTCCTCGTGTGGTGTTAGTGACCAGCACGATTAGTAATGAAGGTAAGAGTATTACGGCCTATAATCTGGCAATTGCAGCTGCTCAAGCGGGGCGTCGTACCCTTCTAGTGGAAGCTGATTTGCGTTCCGGCTCTAAGGCTCAATATTTAGGATTAGTGAATGATGATCAAGTTTTGATGGAACCGCTACGCTATTACGGTGGCAGTATTGGCGACAATGTGCGTATGGTGCCATTTGTCGAAAACTTGTATGTGTCGCCTAGTCCTGGTCCTCAGCGTCAAGCTGCTGCCATTCTTGAATCAAGCGAGATGCGTCGTTTCCTAGACGATGCGCGTGAGCGGTTTGACATGGTTATCTTAGATACGCCGTCTTTGAGTCGTGTTGATGATGCTTTATTGCTAGAAGAGCAAACCGACGGCATGATATTGGTGGCGCGGCCTGGTGTAACAGAAAGAGCTGTTTTGAATACAGCACTTGAGGAGCTAGATCTCAACGAAGATATCCGCTTGTTGGGCGTCTTAATTAATGGCGCTAATGTCACTCTTCAAGACGAAATTGACGATGACGATTATCAAGATGATGATGAGCGTTATTTCCTTGAAGAAGATGAACAGGATACTCCTCGAGAAGTCGCTACAGCACGGATCGATTTCTAGAGATAAGTCGGATCTTCAAAGGCTAACGATACGAGGTGGTTGGCTACGCTGATATTGGAACAGACATAAGTATGTTCTAGTTTCTAACGTTATAAACAAGTCAGGCTTGTATAGGTTGGCTGCGTACAAGGTTTAATTACAGAAAATAACAGTGGTTCTGCATTCCCTGTTAGAATCCTGTCTATTGGATTTGAAATCTGACCTTACGGGGTCATTACTTTTGGTGGTTTTATAAGACAGATGACAACATACTATTACGCCGTAGCCAGCCAGCGCTTTTTACTGGAAGAAGAGCCCCTGGAAGAAGTTCTTAAGGAACGGCGACGTTATTATCAAGAACAAGAAAAAGAGATTGATTTTTGGTTAATTAAGCAGCCTGCTTTTCTGGAGGCATCTGAACTAGAGGCTGTTAAGGTAAGTTGCCCACAACCTTCAGCAGCCATAGTTTCCACTGATAAGGTGTTTATTACCTGGCTGAAGTTGCGACTTGAGTATATTGCCACTGGGGAGTTTGAGACTCCGTTGACCTCCGTTAACGATCCGCTTGCTTCCTTAGCTGCTGCTGCATAATTGGCATACAAATCATATTCACGCTATAACTCTGGGGTATTTTCTATCCGAACAACAGCTTTGGGGTACGAGTGCGGTTGAGTTAGCTAGGAGGTTTAGCTATGGGGTATCGGTGGTTAAGTGGAGCCATGCTTATTCTCCTTAGCAGTGGTGTGCAAGGGATAGCTCAGAGTTATCCTGACTGTCCACCCCCTGCAAGTGGAGAATATTTATTGCTTGTGCGTGGTTCTGATGCGGAGACTCGCGATCGCACTATCTCCGTCCTCCCGGTCGATAAGCCCACTCTGGTGTGTAACTATTTGGACGATACCGTCATTCGTGCTGGTGGTTTCACGTCCCTGGAGGTAGCTAATTCTTGGGCACTGTACCTCAACGATATTGAAGAACTTGAGACTGTTGTTGTTGAGTCATCCACTGCAACGCAAGAGCCAGTGGTTGATGACTCAGCAACATCCTCTACTACTGCTGAGCAGGAGCCAGTGACAGGGCCTGTTGTAGCTGCTACGCCTGTTGCAGACCTGCAAGCTCAGTATCAGCCAACATTGTTGGGTGAGGGGGTGGCCGTCCTGGTGGACTATCAGCAAAATCCTGAGATTGGACGTAATTTAGCCCAACAAGGAAGCGTGGGCTTAGCAGTTTATCTCCAGCAGCCCTATCTGTTAGTGCTGCATACAACCGATTCATCGGCGGCGGCAGCAAGATTACAACAGCTAGTTGATAGCGGCCTAACGTCCTTCTTAGTGAATGGAGAAAAGGTCATCCGACTGACCGATACAATTCAGTAATTCCTAACAGTCGCCCATAGGCAAGCCGAGTCGCTTTTTGATAAGCTACCAACCCTAATAGGTCGGTACTGCTAATAGCCAAATAAAGACACCTAAGGCCGCACCGGCAATTACTTGTAAAGGCGTATGGCCTAGGAGTTCTTTGAGCCGATCTTCTTGAAATTCATGATCGTTAAAGAACTCATCTACAATTTGGTTGAGGACCCGTGCTTGTTTGCCAGCAGCCTGGCGAACTCCAGCAGCGTCATACATAACAATGACGGCAAATACGGCAGTCACAGCAAATGCTGGACTGGACCAGCCGATGGTCTGGCCGATGCCGCAGGTGAGCGCAGTGACTAAAGCTGAGTGAGAGCTGGGCATGCCGCCTGTTTCGACCAGAACACGAAAGTTCAAGCGATGGTGGGTAATAGCCTCAATGATAAGCTTGAGTAACTGGGCGCTTAAGCAAGCAACTAGGGATACGACAAGAACGTGGTTCTGGAGAATCTCGATAAAGGTTTCCATATAAGTATATTCAATTCAATAATTCAACGAGATATTAGTGAGTGCGCGCAGTGATAAAGTCTGCGATCGCAACCAGAGGTCGTTTCAGGGGGCCAAACGGTTCCAGCTCTTCTTTAGCTGCCTGGATCAGGTCGTCAGCCTTCTTTCTTGATTCATCTAGTCCCCAAATGCTTGGATAGGTTGCCTTTTGAGCCTGAATATCTTTGCCAATCGATTTGCCCAGTTCTTCTTGGGTCGAGGTAACATCTAGGACATCATCCACAATTTGAAACGCTAGACCAATATTCTGAGCATAGCGAGAAAGACGCTCAATGGTGTCATTGTCAGCTCCTGCGAGGACCGCCCCTGAGACCACAGAAACCTCAAGCAATGCTGCAGTTTTATGTATGTGGATAAAGTTGAGGGTTTCAATTGATGTGTCGGGTTTGCCTTCGGAAGCCAAATCAACAATTTGGCCGCCCACAAGACCAGCAGCCCCTACGGCGTGCCCTAGTCGGCGGATAACGTCTAACACTGCTGTTGCCGGAACATCCTCAGTGCGGTCAGCAATGAATTCAAAGGCATAGGCTAGGAGGGCATCACCTGCCAAAATTGCCACATCGTCACCATAAACTTTGTGGTTGGTCAGTTGACCCCGACGATAGTCGTCATTGTCCATGGCCGGTAGATCATCGTGGATTAGCGACATGGTGTGGACCATTTCTAGCGCACATGCTGTGGGCATGGCTTGGGCGCTCGTCCCTCCCACCAATTCGCAGGTTGCCAAACAGAGAATTGGCCGTAACCGCTTACCCCCGGCCATCACTGAGTAGCGCATTGACTCATAAATGACTTCGGGATAGACCACCGCTAATGACTGATCGAGAGCAGCCTCAACATCAGCCCCCTTAGTGGCCAGGTAGGAGTTGAGGTCAAAATCAACATTGACATCGGTGGGCATCATGGTTATGGAAAACGAATTTATGGAGCAGTCAACACCACAGCAATGGCAAATGCGATCGCGTGGCGTTAAAAACGAAAAGGCTAACTATTAATTAACCATTAAATCGTTTACGGTAGCTTAATACTGTATTGTGCAACAACATGGTCACTGTCATGGGGCCAATTCCACCGGGTACAGGGGTAATTGCTCCAGCTAGGGGCTCCACACTGGCAAAATCAACATCTCCAACCAGTCGAGATTTGCCTGACTCGGCATCCTGAATACGATTAATTCCCACATCAATCACAGTGGCTCCTGGTTTGACCCAATCAGCACCGATCATATTGGGGCGGCCCACAGCCGCAACTAAAATATCTGCCTGACGGCATAGTTCAGCTAAATCTTGTGTTCGAGAGTGGGCAATCGTGACCGTGGCATTCGCCTCTAGCAACATAAGGGCCATCGGTTTACCGACTAAGATGCTACGCCCTAATACAACAGCCTTTTTCCCGGCTGGTTCAATGTTGTACTCCTTCAGGACAGCCATGACGCCAGCGGGAGTGCAGCTGCGCAGGCCAGATTCTCCACGTATCAGCCGCCCCATATTTTCAGGATGCAATCCATCAGCATCCTTAGCCGGATCGATGCGATTAAGCAGTGCTACAGCATCTATATGGTCAGGTAGAGGTAGCTGAACTAAAATGCCATCTACTCGGTCATCTTGATTCAGCTGGTCAATTATTTCAGCGACCGTCGCTTGAGACGTGTCAGCAGGTAAATGGGAGCCAAAAGATGCAATTCCTAGCCGTTCGCAGGCCCGTTCTTTATTTCTGACGTAAGCGGCACTGGCGGGATGGTCACCTACCATTAGTACGGCTAAGCCAGGTGGTCTGTCCCTATGCTCACTGTCATGATTAATGTCGGCTGCGAGCTGGGATTGAATTTTGTTGGCAAGTGCTTTGCCATCTAACCGCTGGGCCATGAAATTTTTACTAACTTTATCGGCGACTTTACCGATGCAGCTAGTCAATTAGGGGATACTAGCCACATTGGCTCTATCCAGAGTACCAAAGGCTACTCCTTGACCCAAATGCGAGCGTTTCAAGTCAACATGGCCTGCTTGATAACTGATAAACAAAACCAATATGCATTCGTTGCACAGCCTTTCCTAAATTGACTGATGCTCGAATGCTTTGATTGGACCCTGACAGACGTGAACCCTGACAGACTCCTTTTGCAATGCGTTTTTTAAATTACAGACTGATTATATTCAGCCTCGGAATCAGCTTCATGGCGATCTGTTCCGCTTGTCAATCCCCATCGGGTGGCCAAGTGCCCGTTATCTCTCTGCCTCAATCAACGGTTACGATTGATTCCCTGCGTCAACCCCAGCGTGTTGAGCGGTCGGTTCCTCTCCAAGGCTCGGTAAAGCAACATCTAACGATTTTGAATGGCTGGCTATATCAGATTGATGATGGCACCGGGCAGGTGTGGATCTTGACTCAACAAGAGCCACCCGCTGTCGGTAAGCAAGTATATGTGGAGGGCTTGCTGCGTTACGAAGCGATTCCTATCAATGGAGCTGATGTCGGGGATTATTATTTAGAAGAAGAACAGCGAGAGCTACAGCAGCTATCTGAAGATGTGTCTTAATCGCATCAAGATTGCGACCCCGCAAGGGTTCTTAAATGAATGGGAGTTACTGCATCGTTAGAGGGTACGGCGTGGTACATGTCATTGGCGATCAAGTAGCGATCTAGGATGGCCTGGGCATCGTCGGCGGATTTGAGCTGATAGGTTACAAAAAAGCGATAAGATGCTTGGCCTGGAGTAAACGCATGGCTATCTTCCCAGACATCAAGACAGATGCCTTGTTGATTGGTGCGCAAGCGGTAGTTCAAGGTTTTGTTACCTGATGTTGGGTTAGAATTCATCGTCGGTACGGGTGTTATTTGTCACTTGGTTACACTACGCATAGTGCCCGTCTGTTGCCAGGCTTCAACTTTCTGGTGCCACAAATCGGCACGATCCCTGATTAAGGGAGACGGTGAGAAGCCTGGGTATTGGTAAAAACCGTTGTGTTCTACGCAGGTATCACAAAATCCTGCGTGAAATTACCATGCAATCCGTAGGGCACATGATGGGGGAGCTTCAGTGTGGCTACCGGACCTTGTGTCACATGTTGAGCATCTAAAATTGCTAGCTCTGAGCAACCGCGTTCGGCATTGTAAAACTGACTTAAAATCCAGCCATCATCTTCAACTGTGCTATTGGGACGCGGCACAAAGATCGGTTCACCGGCAAAGCCGCGGGGGGCAAAACTCCAAATCTCTTCTTTGCCAGTGGCTAAATCCCGTTTAAGTACAGCCTGGAGAGGGGCATTACCTTGGGGCTGATGGGCAACACCAATGTATAAATAGCGGTAGGGACGACCCACGTTGTTGGGGTTTAGGTCAGGAAACTCGCAACCGCGCTCAATTAAACAGTCCGCTTGGCTAGTCTCTGTGGTCAGGTCTAATTCAAAACGCCATAGCTGTCCTTCAGGAATTCGACTAAAATCAGCTTCTAAGTAGTTTTCTGCACCTTTAAGATCGGGAAATTCTTGATAGCAAACGGAATCTAAGTAGAGCTTGCCATCAGCCTCGAACGCATTGGCATGATGGAAAACAAAGCAGGGTTGCAGATCAACTGTTTGAATGGGGCTGATGCCATCGCGGGGAATAACAATGGCTCGTGTGGGTTGTTTCTCATTGAACTGAATACATTCAGCAGCTCCTTTGATGCCTGCCAGGTAAGGTATGGGATTAAAGCTCACCGGGTTTTGAAAGAAGATGCAGTAGTTCGGGGTGATGGCGAAGTCGTGCAGAAACGCGAACCCTGGAATATTGCGGCGGTGAGTATGCACCAGGCGGCCTTTTGGATCAAATTCGTAGAGGGTAATGGTGCTAGAT
>NZ_QXHD01000004.1:6569096-6621810 GCF_011009555.1 Adonisia turfae CCMR0081
GTTTTGTAACCTAGTCTAGTCAAAAGGGCCTCTATCTTCGGATGGGGGCCTTTGATTTTTTAAGGGGATAGATACGCAATTCTTGTTTTGTTTGAGACTGACAACTTGGCAAGCCTATTTCATTAGGCTATAAGTGATTGCTGAAACGTTAGCTGGAAACAGACAGCTATGGTCAAAGCAAAGTGCTGTTGGCGTCGCTTCTCATTTGGAGATATGCATTCATCGATGTTCGATAAGTAGATATGCTTGTTACTAAAAAAGGGAGGTTACTAAACCTCCCTTTATGGCTAATGTTTAATCAGTGCTGGTCAAAGCGTTTAGATTGAAAATACATCAAGAGACGCTCTGTAAATTCACTAAGCTTTTGTCTTTAGCTTAATAAGCAAGAGTTTCTAAGGTCTCTCGCAGATATCGTCTTACCAATTGCTCTAGTGGAGTTTTATCCAAGGTGTCAGCTGGTAGTTCGGACTTCCATCTCTGGAACCCGGTACTACTACATATAGCTCGCTGCAAGCTTAACCATACATTCGTATCTTCAGAGCTAAATAGAGTGGAGGATATACTAGCCATAGGTTTCCTGTGTAAGCTGATTTGATAGGATATTTCAGCATCTTCTACTCATACGATAACGCAGGACCAATGGACGTGTTGTGCCTATAATCACGGTTTGTATCGACTTGTTGCTAGTCGATACAAGAAATGGAGGCAATCTGGTAATATCACCGGTTTTTCTTGTATCGACTAGCTTTATACAGCGGATTGCTGACGATAAGTCCTATTGAGAACGCCCGGCTAGGGTCCGTCGCTTCGTGACCATCTTGAAGGCCTCAATGCGATCTCCTTCTTGCCAGTTACTGAACTTATCAACACCGATACCACACTCAAAGCCAGAGGCAACTTCTTTCACGTCATCCCGCATACGCTTGAGTGAATCTAGATTACCTTCATATACCTGAGTGCCATTACGCATGACTCGAATCTTACAATTTCGAGTTACCTTACCGGATAGAACATAGCAGCCTGCAACAGCCCCTTTACGTACTGGGAAGACAGCACGGACTTCGACTTCACCCAGATCTTCTGCCACCAGTTCAGGCTCAAGCAGACCTTCCATAGCGCCTTCAATATCTTCTAGGAGCTTATAGATAATGTCGTAGTCTCGAATATCAACACCTAGACGGTCAGAAGCTTGCTGTGCTCCCGGCGCTAGAGTGGTGTTGAAGCCAATGATGACTGCGCCACTGGCAGCAGCTAGGTCAACATCAGTTTCACTAATCTCCCCTGGAGCAGCCATCAGCACACGAATTTGAACTTCGTCCTGGGGCAGCTGTTGTAGAGATGCCAGAATTGCTTCAACAGAACCTTGAACGTCTGCTTTCAGCAAGATGTTGAGTTCCTTCAGTTCGCCTTCCTGAGCTTGGGCAGACAGGGTATTGAGGGTTACCCGTCGAGATGCCATCGCTTGCTGCAACCTAGACTGACGCTGATCGATTGCTCGGCTATCAGCTATAGCACGAGCTTCTTTTTCAGACTTGAAGACTTCAAACTCATCACCTGCTTGAGGTACGTCATTGAGACCTAGAACCTCAACGGCAAAGGATGGTGAAGCTGCCTCAACACGGTTTAAGCGATCGTCTAACATTGCCCTCACCTTACCGAAGACAGAGCCGACGACCATTGAATCGCCAATCTTCAGAGTGCCATTTTGTACAAGTAAGGTAGCCACAGGGCCTCGTGCTTTATCCAGGTTGGCCTCAATAACGGTTCCCTTTGCTAATCTGTCAGGATTAGCGTGTAGATCCTCAACTTCAGCCTGTAGCAATAGCATTTCTAGCAACAGATCAAGGTTCTCACCAGTTATGGCACTCACAGGCACCATGATGCTATCGCCACCCCATTCCTCAGGAACCAGACCTTGCTCCATAAGTTCTTGCTTGACGCGATCAGGGTTAGCTGTTTCTTTATCAACCTTGTTTATAGCAGTAACAATGGGTACCTGAGCTGCTTTGGCGTGGCTAATTGCCTCAATCGTCTGAGGACGCACACCATCATCTGCCGCAACCACTAACACTGCAATGTCAGTAACACGAGTACCTCGAGCACGCATTGCTGTAAATGCTTCGTGGCCAGGGGTATCTAGGAAGACAACCTGGCGATTGTCGCCCTCATGTTCGACATCAACGTGGTAGGCACCAATGTGCTGGGTGATACCCCCGGCTTCCCCACTGGCAACTTTAGCTTCACGGATAGCATCCAGAAGCGAGGTTTTACCATGGTCAACGTGACCCATGATGGTGACCACTGGTGGACGCTGCTTCAGATTTTCGAGGTCGCCCTCATCAATCATTTCGGTGGTTTTCTTTGCTTCAGACTCGGCTTCAGCAGTTTCTACCTGGATATCAAAGGCTTCAGCTACCATCCTGGCCGTGGGAATGTCCAAGGTTTGATTGATATTAGTAGCGATGCCTTTAAAGAACAAGAACTTAATAACTTCAGTTTCAGGTTCTTTAATCTCTTGAGCTAATTCGTGTACGGTCAGACCGTTGGTTAGAATTATTAGTTCGGGCTTGTCTTCGACGACTTCGACTTTGCGATCGCGCCGATTATTGCGTGATGAACCACCCCGAGTTGGCATAGAACGGCTTTTCACAGCAGCTGGCTTGGCCTGACTCTGATGAGACTTAGGCTTAGGTGGCCGCATCAACGAAATACTGATTGGCGTTGCTGAAGAATCACCAGACAGACCTGCCTCTAGTTCTTCAATGTCATCATCATCATCTAAACGTTGAGCACGTCGCTTCTTCGTTGCGTTCTTGCTAGCGCGCTGCCGCATTTCCTCTTCTTCACTCTCACCACGAGGCTTCCCTCGTTTGGGTGGACGTGCTGGAGCTGAAGGTCGGCGTACGTCAGGACGTCGAGGTGCGCCAACTAAAACGGGGCCACCACTGCTGGTATCGTCTGTATCTGTATCTGTAGCACCTGTCTCATCAGCCGTTGGACTAGACGGTTTTGGTCGGCGGACCTCAATAACTGGTTTTGGTTTTAAGCTTGGTTTCGCCTTAAGTGCAGCTGGCTTATCCTGAGCCTCGACCGATCTACCGACCTCAGTCACCGGGATCTTGGCATCTGGATCATCACTTCGCCTCGCTACTTTAGGACGTGGTGCTTGGGTACGAGATGGAGGAGAGACTAGCTTAGGTTGAACAATCTGTGGTTTGGATACCGGTACAGCCTGGTCGGATGGCTCACTGGACGTAGCCCCAGAAGAACTGGCACCATTTGTATTCCCAGTAGGACGAGGTACTGGCTTCTGAGGAGGACGCACAGATGGCTTGTTTGGTCGTCCAGGGCGATTTGGTGGCTGTCGTAAGTCATCCGAGGATGGCGACTTGGCTGGAGAAGCATCTTTGGGAGCCTGAGGAGGAGATACTTTTTTCTCAGGAGAGTTAGGTTCTGATGACTGATGACGCCTAACTTCTAAAATTTGCTGTTTTCGAACGGGACGATTTGGGGCTTTAGGCTTGGTCAGGTTCGGTTTTTGCTTTGGTTTCGGAGGCGGCTTTTGTAATGAGCGCTTTGGCGCTCCTGATGCAGCTGCACGAATCCGTTCCGCATCCGATTCAGTAATAGTGCTGCTATGGCTCTTTACTGCTATGCTCAAACGTTCACAGATGGCCAGAATATCTTTATTGTCTAAATCCAACTCCCGAGATAACTCATATATCCTGACTTTGCCATTGTTCATCCAAATATTCCTCGCAAATTTTCAAAGAAAGGTGTCACATAGACTTACTGCCCTTATCGAAACGACATGACATTTTACCCTTGGGCACTATGGGCAATATCTTATTCTATCGACTCTTAGCACTAATGTGGCCATTGTGGGTACTGATGAAAATGGATGTATCCCCATCCCCGCTCAATAATATTCTGACAGTATCAGGAATTCCCGACCAAAAATTAGCACAGGTCTTAAATTCTACCTTAGCATCAGCCCTAAAAAGTATTCGCAGCCAGGCAAAAGCTCAAAAGCTTTAACTGAACTACTTAGGTCATTTGCATGTAAGCCTTTGTGGACATTTCAGAAGCTGTTAATGATCAAGCTTGAATCTGTTATCGGGGTGATGCCAGTTTTTGCTTAATGAGTTGGTGCAAGTGTTGATAAATTTCCTCTGGCACAGGTGCCTTAAGGGAACGACCAAGCCGATTTTTCTTGTGTGCTGAGTTTAAGCAATCTATCTGAGGACATAAATAGGCGGAACGTCCCATGCCATAGTTCAGCTGGATTGTGCCTGTTGGATAAGTGCGAACGACCCTCAGGAATTGATCTCGATGGGCTGCCTTACGGCAGCTCACACAGCGTCGATAATTCGGTCGCATCAAACTAACTTATTCCTCCTCATAAGCGGGTCCCTCATTTTCCCCCTCATAGGCAGGTCCCTCATTCTCAAGGACTTCAGGCTCTTCTACAGCCGCTGCTTCTGCGGCAGCTTGTTGAGCGGCCGCCGCTGCTAGATTTGCTGCTTTAATGGCTTCCATTTGTGCCGCTAAGGCCGCCGCTGCTTCTTCCTCTTGCTTACGTTTAGCTTCCAGTTGAGCCCGTACCTTCTCATCTTCGGCCTCATAGTCGTACTTAGCTGAGTCCTTGATGTCAATTTTCCATCCGGTTAAACGTGCTGCTAGCCTTACATTTTGACCTTCTTTCCCAATGGCTAAACTAAGCTGATCTTCAGGGACCAACACATGGGCTTGACGATCTTCTGGATTCATCAATCGCACCTCGTCAACCCGTGCAGGGCTGAGGGCGTTGGCAATATAGGTGGCTGGGTCTGGGGACCAGCGAATAACGTCTATCTTTTCACCTCGCAGTTCATTGACAACAACCTGAATGCGAGAACCACGAGCACCAATGCAGGCACCTACGGGATCAACATCCCGTTCTAGGGTATCAACAGCAATTTTGGTTCTAGGGCCTACTGAACGAGATGGGGGATTAGCCTCACGGGCCACGGCAACGATGCGGACTACTTCGTCCTCAATTTCAGGTACCTCATTGGAAAATAGCTCAACAACAAGGCTGGCATCTGCACGGGACACTAGTAATTGTGGCCCACGGTGAGATCCTTCTGAGACTTTTTTCAGTGCTACACGGAATGTGGCATTGGCTCGATAGTTATCATTGGGTAATTGATCCCGTTTGAGTAACTCTGCTTCTACGTCTGGTTGGCCAACGCCGCTGCTAACGGCCATAATCACGGACTGACGCTCAAATCGCAGTACGCGTGCTTGGAGGATGGTACCTTCCAAGTCCTGAAATTCTTCCTGGATTAACCGCCGCTGCTGATCACGTAGTTTTTGAGCCAGCACTTGTTTGGTCTGAATCGCGGCCATGCGGCCAAAGTCGCGTTGCTCTGGCGTAACATCAAGCACCACCTCGTCTCCTATCTGAGCCTCGGGGGCAACTTCGACTACTTCTGCTAAAGAAATTTGATGGTCAGGGTTTTCAACAGCCTCGACAATTGTTTTGCTCGATAAGACCCTAAAGCCTTCTTCCTCTGGATCTAACTCCACAGCAAAGTTGTCAAAATAGTCTTCATCAAATTGAGCGCTATCCATGCGGCGAGTACGACGATAGCGCTCATAACCTTTGAGTAAAGCTTCTCTGAGGGCCTGTTCTACAGCGGAACGAGGTAAGTTACGCTCTCGACTGATGCCTTCAATCATTTCTTGTAGGCTGGGCAGACTGACCATTGACATGGGCTTTCTCCTCCTTAAATAACTAGACTTCGATGCGAATAGATGTGAATAAAAGTAAGAATGATGCTGGTTTAGCCCTGATATCCTGGCGCGTTACGCTGAGGTGATAGGCGTTTTGTAGCGATGAAGTGGTGCAATGAGCGGCTATGCTTCAACTTGATTGCTCAGTTGTACTGCTTCTACTAACTCATTGGGTATGGCAACGCGACGACCTCGTTGACTAATAGCTAGTTTGCTTTCCGTTCGTTCTAGTAGTGTACCTATCCATACTTTTTTGCCTTTGTGAGGTGTATGGAGAGTGATTTCAATGGCAAACCCCTTGAAAACGATAAAATCGCGGTCAGTTTGCAGCTGATCAGAAACGCCAGGACTGGAAACTTCTAGAACATACGCATCAGGTAGTGTATTAGAGGTTTCTAATGCTTCACCTAAGGCGATACTCATTTTTTCACAGTCGTTTAGGCTAGTGTCGTCCTGGGTGAGGTTACGGACGTCAACCCGTAAAACCGGTGGGTTATGGTTGGTTTGAAAAACCGCGCCCACTACCTCTAATCCCAAGTCAGTGGCAATGGGGGCAGCTATTTCAAGTACCTGTGGAATAACAGGGTGAGCCATGGACACGTAGTAAATTAAACAAAATAAAAAGTGGGCCTTGAGGTCCCACTTCTTAACACAATCATTTTTGAACTGGGGCAGTAAATAACCAGTTATTAACTGATCCAAGTAGCATTACTGCTACATGACTTTACTGCGTTACACAGTTTAGCGTGTTTTTCTTTGCTTTGATGCAATACCCGTTGCTTGAAAAAGATCGGCAACAGTTGTGCAGTAGTTGTCTAGGCCAAGACTAGAAGGGGTCAGAGGATTTTGATAAGTAAAATGACGATACTTTAAACAAAAGTGGTCCCAATCTTCCAGACGCACCTTAAATAGTTTGATAAAAAAGTCGATGAGTCTCTGGGATAGAGGGATACGGAAGTAAATGGATCGACCTAAATAATGGCTGACTGCGGTTACAGCCTCATCCACGGCAAGGGCAGAGTTGCCTAATACCAACTCCCTACAGTCGTCTTGCGTAGGCGGATGGGCAATTAGATAGGTAACCATCGTGGCAACGTCTTGAGCATGGATAAAATGTAACGTACCCTCAGCACTAAAAAAGCGAATTAAATCGATCCACTTAGTGACTTCGGTTAGTCCACTGGAAATATGCGAGTAAGGTTTGTTGGTATCACCCCCAAAAACGAGTGTGGGAAATAGGGTAGTGATTTTGGGATATATGGCTAGGTCTTTTAACTTTTGATGACACTGATATTTACTGCGAATATAGTCAAAGGAGACGTTGCCGGCTTCTTTGAGGGGCTGATTTTGACGGTCTAAAATACTCGCGGTTGAAAAGTAGAGCACCTGTTTAATCCGATCAGGATCTAACAGTTCCATCAACTTCAAATTAGCTGTGACATTGATGTCGTAGATTGCAGGTGCGCCTCCCCAGGATGTGGCGATGAGGATTGCAGTGTCTATGGTGCCAAGTAGGTTGGCAAACTGATCAATTTCACGAATATCGCCCTGTAATATGTGAACCCTCGGCTGCTGAGAAATATCTAGTTGGAGCTTATCTGGATGACGCAATAGTAGAAAAAGCTCATGATGACTATGCTCAAGCAAGTTCTCAAGGACATAATGGCCTATACACCCACTGGCACCAGTGATAAAAATTCTCTGCGGTGACGATTGAAGGGATTGTGCCAGTTGACTCACGGTTTAAGCAGGCGCGATATTTAAGTATCCATAGTATTACCTTGCGTAGCAGTTATAACAGCTGGTGTGACGCCTGGTTGAGTGCATGATTGCAGCTACAGCCCATCAATCAGCTATGGGCTGTAGCTGTGGCGGTGGCTTTGCGTTTTAAGCAGGAACTGCTAGCAAATCTTCAAGCTGCTTGGCGGTTTCGAAGAAGTGAGCTGCATTTTCTTCTGGAGTGCCAGGAAGAATGCCATGGCCCAAATTCAAGATGTGCCCACCACGACCGGCTTTGCGTACGGTATCGAGGATGCGATCGCGAATGAAATCCTTCGATCCAAACAAAACGCCAGGGTCAACATTACCCTGTACCTTCATGTTAGGACCGAGACGACGACGGGCATCGGCCATATCAACTGTCCAGTCGACGCTGATGATATCTACACCAGACTCGCCCATCAGTTCCAGTACGCCAGCACTGCCGCTGATGTAAAGGATGAGAGGGGTATCAGGATGAGCTTCTTTAACCTGGCGTACGACCTGCTGTTGATAAGGCAGAGCAAAAGTACGATAGTCTTCAGGACTTAGCTGCCCGGCCCAAGAGTCGAATAGCTGGACAACCTGAGCACCGCAGTCAATTTGATAGCGTACATACTTGGCAATGCCATCTGCCAGGTGGCTCAGCAGCTGATGCAGCATCTTGGGCTCCGAGAAGGCCATGCCTTTAATCACAGAGTAGTTCTTAGAGCTCTTGCCTTCCACTGCATACGCCGCCAACGTCCAAGGAGACCCCACAAACCCAAGCACTGTTGATGCATTGCCTACTTCTTGTCTGAGGGTAGTCAAAATCTGTCGAATAAAGGGTAAATCCTCTTCAGGATTCAACGGGCGCAGGGCATCGATTTGAGCTTGAGTGCGGATTGCAGGCTCAATGATGGGGCCTTTGCTCTCTACGATATCGAAGGGGATGCCCATGCCTGGCAATGGGGTCAAAATGTCTGAAAACATGATGACGCCATCGGGGCGAAATGCCCGCCAGGGCTGTAGTGAAATCTCAATAGCAAGTTCTGGGTTCTCAGAACGCTCACGAAAAGAGGGATACTTCTCTCGTAAATCGCGATATATCTTCATGTACCGACCTGCCTGACGCATCATCCAGACCGGTGGTCGATCCAAGATTTCGCCCTTGGCGGCTCTTAAAAGGTAGGGCGTTTGATCGGGTTGGGTCATTGAAATTTCACCACAGACTAAAAGAGTTTTTAATTCGCATTTGTAAGCTTATCATCGTGAATTGCCCTCAATGACTGGAGATGTTTGGCTTGCCTAGGGTTTAGCCAGTGAACTGATGAATTTG
Organism: Adonisia turfae CCMR0081; assembly: GCF_011009555.1. Classification (GTDB taxonomy): domain Bacteria; phylum Cyanobacteriota; class Cyanobacteriia; order Phormidesmidales; family Phormidesmidaceae; genus Leptothoe; species Leptothoe turfae. The sequence goes on from NZ_QXHD01000004.1 coordinate 6,577,951, forward strand.
ACACGACCGTCACAGCGTAAACTTAAAGGCAGATAACGAATTGTGGCTATGTATGTCACTCCAGTCAGACCTATTCATGCAGAATGTGAACTTTTTTAAAAAGCAAGAAGGACGGTGGTTTTCGCAGCGCACTACACACTACCTGAAGGCAGGAAACTCAAAGGCGGGTAAATCAGATTTAGAAGTTACCTACATGGACGCTGGTACGGATGCTGTGATTCAGCTCTGTAATGAAGCGAGCTGTTCTGCCACGGATGCCGTAGGCGGGTTACGGATTGCCCAGAAGAGTACCGTAGATGGCCAAACGCGAACCCTGGTAACGTTGTTGGCTGCGATCGCAACCGATGACGATAACGGTAAGTTAATCAGCAAACCTGAGGGTAAAGCCCGATCTCAAGTCAGTCAGTATCGGTTTGAGAATGAAGTTCTAACGATTGTTACGGCAGCTGATGGTTTGCGAGCTGAAGAGCGTTGGTGGTTTATCACTGACAAATTACGGATGCGCACCAATGTTCTCAGTGGCGACCAGGGGCAAACGATGGCTTCATTTTGTTCAGAAATTCGTCTGGGTGATATCAAACCCTAGAAATACGCTTAAGTTGAAGTGTTGGTCGAAACGGTTGGATCGGAGCTGACCTAACCATAGGAATATAGTCTGAATAGGCCGCCTCAGTCTTATGGGGAGATGCCTTGGGCCTAGCTTCTGCTTTGGATGCCATCGTTTGATGAGGCTGATGCGATGGATCAGCTTGATAAACTTCAACCAGCGTATCCTCGGGCTGCACTGGAAATGCTTCGATGGATAACCCAGGGTAATGGCCGTAGTCCACATCAGATGATCTACTGTGGATGCCTTTGGCGGTTGAGACGGTTTCTGTAAACCCTGATGAGGACATAGTCTTGCGCTGACCCAGCTCGTTCATCGTGTGACTGGGGCATGTGATCTCAGGCTGTGGTGCTGTGGTCAAATGTAGCGGAGTCCCAAGATGGTCAGCAATGACTTGCCCAAAGCCAGACGTAAAGTGACGAATAGGCTGTCCACGCCGTTGCCATAGGCTAAGGATATGCTGAACCGAAATAACTTTGTAGCGCCCTTGATATACTGCCTCGATAATGGCATCTCGAATCCAGTTAGCACGATAGTGGTTAAGCCAATACAAGACTTGGCTTTCAGGACTATATTGAGCCAACTCCAGGCTAAAGGACTTGAGCAGAGTAATGGCCTGTTGTGCTTCTCGCTCTAGATCAGATGCCATCATGGTTAATACCTCTAGCCCAACGTATTATTTGATTCATTGTTGAAGTAACAATTTCCTAATACGCTTGGGAAATAATATTTATAGGTTTATTGAACCCATATAAGTCTTAACTTTACCCTTGGACATCAGTCCTTGATGCAGTCCTTAAACTTTGTTTGATTCCCGTATTCCTACGATGTGGTGAACGCTGATTAAGTAAAGGCCTAACGTTCTTCTACCACACCACTATCTACCTGGCGAATATTGGGCTCATCAAAGGGGCTGCCACTGCCAAGCCAGTTGAAATCACTAAGTCTGAATCCAATGGAACCTGTTTCTCTAGTTGGGCTGTAGCGAAAAACCAAACCGTAGGTGCGGCGAGTGTATTCGAAAATAAAGTCGGTGTTAACGGTTTCCCCAGTATTAATGTTTATTGATGTTTGAAAGCCTAGCAAAATAGGCCCAAAAATCTGCTGGAGCACACCAAAACTAACCACGCGTCGATCTACATTTCGATCAAACAAAAAAGGAGAGTTATCGCTTGAAAGGATGTCTTGGGAATAGCCCAGGTTGAAGCGAGTGTAGTCAAAAAAATTTTTAGACAGATGTCCAATCTGCCCGTCTAAACGTACATCTGCAGAGAGTTCCTCTTGAAAGTCGCCACTCGTATAGTAAGACGCCACTCCCAGCAAGTTAACGTTGAGGTTTAGAAAAGGGACCACTGGGGCTGGGGTGTAACGTAAGCCTTCTGTGGGGGTAGCAGGCAGGGGGGTGCCGCGCCAGAGGTTAAATCCTTTGCGCAAGCGTGCGCTGGCTTGCATCCGGCCTAATGTGATCAGATCTTCGCCACCCCGTGGCCTACCCAGAAGATCGATACGATCGGTTCTAGAGGTGACTAACTGTGCGCCAGCTTGGTAGGTCAGGATAAGGCCACGCTTATCTAAATTAATGGGTGGAGACAGCAGGACTGCACCGAGACTGGAGCGGACATTTTGAAAGCCTAGACTGCCATTAAAAAGGCGATCGCGATAGCTATATTCTGCGGACAGTAGATGATCGCCGATAAGGTAGCGATTACGAATACTGCCGCGGAGGTTATCTTCAGCTTCTCTTAAATCTAAGCTGGTCAATCTGACTCGTGCAGAAAGGTTGGAGCTTGGGCTTAGACGCGTGTCAAAGTCAGCTTCCACACCAAATACATCTGAATTAGCCAGGCCTTGATTTGTAGCGCGTTCTAAAAAGTACTGGGGAGTAATGCTAAAGGATGTGGATTCATTCTCGACAATAGGGACTTCGCTTTCTAAAAAAACGCCACCACGATCCTCAGAGTCGCTACCAATACTGATCAAAAAAGGGTTGATTTGATTCTGCTCGCGTTCTCCACGATTCAGAATATATCTGGACTTTAATAGGGGTAGGGAAAACCCTTGATCAAAAACCAAGCGAGGGTTTTCTGTCGTGAGCAAATCGGCGGTTGGTGAGAGTGTCACTAACGTCAGTCGGTCAGTGCGAAATTCGAGCTCCGGTGGAGAAAAAGGATCGTTTGTTAATCGCACCTCCTCTGCTACCCAAGCTTCAGCATCAAAGGTGACTCGTGCGGCTTCAAAGCGGATGCGTCTGATGCCGCCTTCTGCGTCTGGTAAGGATCCGGGGTTACTGCCTTGAAGCCGAGAACTCAACTCAACCCCCCCGACTCTTCGGACGGCAGTGACGTCCTCGTCTGGGTTGAGGGGGTCGAATACTGTCCGGCTAGTGACAGGTCTCTCCGTTGGGGCTGCAAAGTCGTCTTCGAGTTCTGGTAAAAAAAGTTCACCCCGTGTTTCAAAAATGGTGCCTGCTTCCTGCAGAAGGCTATATTCAGCTCGTTCACCTCGAACTTCTTGCTCGCCACGAGTCAAAATTACGTTGCCTTCTGCCAGGACATAGCGATTAACTAAGTTGATCCACATCTCATCGGCTAATAAAAAGGCATCGTTGAGCTTGAACACGACGTTGCCTCGGGCAATCACCACTTGCCTATCAGAGTCAAAGATTTGGGTGTCGGCTGTAATTTCTAATTTTGAGGGATCTAATGCTTCAGTAGGTGCTGTGGTAGAAGGAGGTTCTGCTGATTCCGATGTTTCAGTCTCGTTGCCCTCATCAGAGCCCTCATCAGAGCCCTCCGCTGCTGCTGGCTGAGGGACTAAGCTATCGTCCGCTACTCCCTCAATCTCTCGCTCCTCGAAAGCGTTGGGATTAGGATTCTCTAAATCGACTGCTTCGGCGTCTTCTAAATCGATTGCTTCGGTGTCTTCTAAATCGACTGCCTCGGCGTCCTCTAAATCGACTACTTCATTGACGGTATCCCCAGCTGCTTCGTCACTTGCAGCTGGTGCCACTTCCGTTTGAGGCGGTAGGGAAGGTAATTGGGCCAGATTGGGCTTAGAGAAATCATCCGCATTGGGCTCTGACAGTTGTCCGACAGGAATCAGGCTTCTAGGGGAAAAAGAAGGCTCTAGAAGGCCATCGGTCGATTGCCAAGGCGTGGGGTGGTGATGGGTGAGTAGGTGTTGAGCCCCGCTGTTGTGCTTAGTTTTGGGTGAAACTGTGCTGATTGAGACTGTTGATAGCTGATTTTGGGAAGGTTCAGGAGGTAAATCGATTAGGGCCATGGAAATTGTTAAAAACGGCCAATGGTTAGCGTAATACTAACCCTCATGAACACAAGCGTTGAAACAGTCCCTCAGGGTGAAAACTGACTTGCATTAAAAACTCCTTAGCTGGACTAGCCAAGGAGCCTAATCAAAATTCATTGGAACTCTTTCGAAACTAGCGCTTAGCAGGAATTATTCCATATCTTGGCGGCCAGGATTCCGAGAGGGGTCGCCATTGAGGAAGCCAAAGACGAATAGACCTACAAAAAATGCAACAGTCAGATATACAACGATCTTTAGAGTCAGCATCGGGGATCTCCAGCACAGACACTTAAATTTATAAAAGCTATTCTATCGCAACATTGAATTCATCGAGTGTTGATACTCAGAGTTTGCGTAAAGATGGAACCCATGGTTTAGTCCATTGCCATGATGGCAACGCCACTGACCATAATGGCTGCTCCTAATAGGCGCTCTTTCAGGCCTGTTTCGCCAAATAGGGCGTAGCCAAAGCCAACTGAAATTAAGGCACTCATGCGCTTGACTGCGATTACCTGTGCTACTGGGGCCAGGGTGAGGGCGATGAACTGGAGGCTAACGCCGATAGCGTTGAAGACACCTGCGAGCACAACGAATAGGGCTTGCGATCGCAATTCCCCAATCACCAAACCTGCCCCCTTTTGCCAGGCCCGCTGCACAACAAAGGGCATCATACCCATCGCAATTGTCCCAAACAGCGACATGCCCCAAAAAAGGGAGGATGAATTTAGGGTGCCAACCTTATCAAAATTGGACGTGATGCTCCATAAAAACGCCACACCCATCATCATGCGGCTACCTGGATTGGTCATGAGTGCCCGTAAGGGGGCCAACGTCAAGCCCTCACTAGGCTTCAGGTTCAGTATGTAGGAACCCACAATGAGAAACAGCACACCCATCACGTCTAAGCCAGTGGGCCATTCGCCAACGATGATGGGGGATGTGACCAGCAAAAACAATGGCGTTAAGGTGACCAATGGCACCGTCAGCGATAGGTCCGCAATTTTAATGGCGCGTGTATAGAGAGTGAAGGCCAAAATATTTAAGCTGCCCCCCACCAGAATTGCTAACCCAAAATCAGGTCCCAGAGTCGGTGGACCTTCGGTTGCCAGCATCAACATGGCCATCAATAAGGCTCCAGCGCTGGTAAAGCCTAATAAAACCGAATATTCATCTAACGATTTCAGCGCCTGTTTCCCCGTGGCATCTTTGAGGGCTTCACAAAGGGCGGTGCCGCTGGCAAGGGCTAACCAGAGCATCCCCTAAGCTCCGCAGCAACGATCGATGCCCAGGCTTTCTAGCAATAAGTCGCCGACAGCATTGGCGACAGAAAACTCGCTGTAGAAGCTTTTGGAAAAATCGAAGGACTGCAATTCAGTTAAAATGGCCATCACCAAGGGAATCAGCTCATTTTCCCCTTCCATCCGCTGGCGTACGAAGACCTGAGATGCACGTTGGGCAATGTCCTGATTGACCGCTTCTGGCAAAAACTCTGTATCTAACCAGTTTTGCAGCGATGCTCTGAGCCATTCGCCTTCTTGCTGTGGATCTTGAGGAGATGGTAACGTGACGGATTGAATTGGTTCAGTCATAGCAGATGCTGCGGCGATACCTGTATTTTTTCGGTTCTAGATTCTTTTAGGGTAAGTTTTTTTAGGCTACGGTAGGAGAAGGGTTTGAAGAATGTAACGGGATAGTCCCCCTGTCACAGCTGCTATGGCTTACTCGATTCCCCATATTTTGCAGTGTTATGCCCAGGGTTATTTTTTAATGGCAGATAGCGATTACCAAACGCTCAATTGGTATTCCAGCCGTAAACGAGCACTGATTCCATTGGATGAGCGATTTCGTTACCCAAAATCGCTACGTCGGGTACTCAATCAAAATCGGTTTGAAATTGCGTTTAATCGGGATTTTGATGGCGTGGTTGAAGGCTGTGCCAATCGTGAGACTACCTGGATCTCAGATGAATTGAAGGCAATTTATCGCATGCTGCACCGGGCAGGCCATGCCCATAGCTTTGAAGCCTGGCAGGGGGATCAGCTGGCAGGCGCTATTTTGGGCATTGTGCTAGGGGGAGCTTTTATCGGCGAGTCGATGTTTTTTACGGTTCCCGACGGTTCGAAGGTGGCGATGGTGAAGCTTGTGGAGTGGCTGCGATCGCAAAACTTTCTACTTTTCGATGCTCAAATGATGAACCCCCATCTAGCCCGTTTTGGGGCATACGTCGTGGAAAGTGAGATCTACGAAGACATCCTTTATCAGGCAATACAGCGTTCCTGTCAATTTTTGCCGCCGTCAGCGAATGTGCGAACCATCTCCATGGGATCGCAATACTTAAATCGCAGGAAGTACGAATAGGGTAAATGCTGTTGTAAGTTCTTCCGAGTTCTCAGGGGGAATGAGGCATCCCATGGTCATCCACAAGGGATACCCTTACGGTTTGATAACTATTCTTCTTGAGATTGGATGGGTACCCACTGGCAGACTAACTTGCCATTGACTCTGGTCCAATGGGCAACCAGGCTTGATCGCTTCTGAGGCCGAGAATCTTTAGGAGGAACCGCGCGATAAGTAGTCGCTAGATCCGCATAAGTAATCATATAGTGACCCTCCAGTGATTTATCTATAGCGGCAGCAATGTTGCTTTACATTTCTTGGGACGTTTGGTCAGGAACTCATTTATCTCCCTCAACAAGACGTCCCTATCCAGCAAATTCGCTACCTAATGACCTCTGGCATTGGGACATCATTATGGTAGTTGCTGATGCAACGGCTACCGCTGTCCATTGCCCCTAAACCCGCCATGACCGCCGAATACGATCGCCTGCACACCAATCCAGACACCTGGAAAATCTGGGGACCTTACCTCAGCGAACGTCAGTGGGGCACCGTTCGCGAGGACTATAGCGCAACGGGGGAAGCTTGGGATTATTTCTCCCATGACCAGTCCCATAAACGGACTTATCGGTGGGGTGAGGATGGTTTGCTGGGGATTTCTGATGCAAAACAAAGCCTTTGTTTTGCCCTGGCACTTTGGAATGGGGAGGATCCAGTTCTCAAAGAGCGATTATTTGGGCTGACGGGTAGTCAGGGCAACCATGGTGAAGATGTGAAGGAGTATTACTTCTATTTGGATAGTACGCCGACACATTCTTATATGAAGGCACTCTATAAGTATCCGCAGGCAGCCTATCCTTACGGTGAGCTGGTGAAGGAAAATCAGTGGCGCGATCGCAACTCCCTAGAATATGAACTCCTGGACACAGGCGTCTTTGATGAAAATCGCTACTTCGATGTCTTTATCGAATACGCTAAGGCAGCGCCCGAAGATATTCTCATTCAAATTACTGTTGCAAATCGAGGCCCAGAAGCCACAACATTAACAGTGTTGCCCACCCTCTGGTTTCGCAACACCTGGAGCTGGGAAGAAAACGCAGAAAAACCAAGTCTCAAACTGGCAGATACTCAATCAGGCTTCAGTACTCTGGAGGCTTTCCATAATGACTTGGGGGTTCGTTGGCTCTACTGTCAAAGCAAGGGGTTGGTGCAGAATTCTCCTATTCTTTTTACGGAAAATGAGACCAACTACCAAGCAGTTTTTGGATCTGCCAATCCAATTCCCTACGTTAAAGATGCCTTTCATCGCTATGTGGTTCAAGGTGAGACAGGGGCGGTTAATCCTGGGCTGACAGGAACGAAGGCAGCGGCTCATTACACATTAACGATTCCTCCTGGAGAGAGTCAGGTGATTTGTTTACGGTTGAGCGATCAGTCTCAACTTTCAAATCCCTTTGGAGAGTCTTTTGTAACTACCCTGACCACTCGACAACAAGATGCGGATGACTTCTATCGAAAAGTCTCTCCTTTCCCGATGAAATATGAGGAAAAAGCCGTTCAGCGTCAGGCTTTTGCTGGCCTGCTATGGAGCAAACAATATTTTGGTTTTGATGTGAACCGTTGGCTCAAGGGCGATCCGACAACACCGACACCGCCAGAAAATCGGCAGCGCAATAATCAGTGGACTCACCTGAATGCTGAGGATATTATCTCGATGCCCGACAAGTGGGAATATCCCTGGTTTGCGGCCTGGGATTTGGCGTTCCACTGTATTCCCATTGCCATGGTGGATCCGGAGTTTGCCAAGTACCAGTTAGATATCATGACGCGGGAGTGGTACATGCACCCCAATGGTCAGATTCCAGCCTATGAGTGGGCATTTGGGGATGTGAACCCGCCGGTTCATGCCTGGGCGACGTGGCGAGTTTATAAGATTGAGCAGAAGGTGACTGGAAAGTGCGATCGCACTTTCCTAGAACGCATCTTCCAAAAACTCCTACTCAACTTCACCTGGTGGGTAAACCGCAAAGACGCCAAAGGCAGCAACGTTTTTGAAGGGGGTTTCCTTGGCCTAGATAATATCGGTGTTTTTGACCGTAGCTCTGCCCTGCCCACCGGCGGACATTTAGAACAGTCCGATGGCACCAGCTGGATGGCCATGTACTGCTTGAATATGCTCACCATTGCCCTAGAGCTAGCCAAGGAAAACCCAGTCTATGAAGACATGGCCACCAAGTTTTTCGAGCATTTTCTCTACATTGCCGATGCCATGAACCACATCGGCCAGGACCGCTCTCAGTTATGGGATGCTGAAGATGGCTTTTTCTACGATGTGCTGCAGTTTCCCAACGGCGATCGTCAGCGGCTCAAGGTCCGCTCTATGGTGGGTCTAATTCCGCTTTTTGCTGTGATGACACTAGAACCTGATTTGTTAGAGCAAGTACCTGGCTTTAAAGAACGGCTAGAGTGGTTTATCGAAAATCGTACCGATCTGAAGAAGAATGTGGCCTGTATGGAAACAGAAGGTGTGGGTGCTCGCCGCATGCTGGCCCTTTGCTACGCCACCCTGGGTGAGGTGGAACCCACCGATAAGCTACGCTGCATCCTAAACAAGCTGCTAGATGAAAACGAATTTCTCAGCCCCTATGGCATCCGTGCCCTATCTCGCTATCACGCTGAGAATCCCTATTGTTTCAATGCCAATGGTGAAGAGTTTTGCGTAAATTACGAACCAGCAGAATCCAGTAGTGGGTTGTTTGGTGGTAATTCCAACTGGCGTGGCCCAATCTGGTTCCCAGTAAACTATCTGTTAATTGAGTCTCTCCAAAAATTCCACCACTACTTAGGTGATGATTTCAAAATTGAATGTCCTACGGGGTCAGGTCATTGGATGAATCTATGGGAGGTGGCAGCAGAACTTTCCCAACGATTGACATGTATCTTCCTACCAGATGAGCAAGGCAATCGCCCTGTTTACGGCAGTGACTCATCTCCGTTTCAGCAAGACCCCCACTGGCAGAACTATATTCTTTTCCATGAATATTTTCATGGCGATAATGGAGCCGGTATCGGTGCCAACCATCAAACGGGCTGGACTGGCCTAGTAGCTAAGTTGATTCAGCAGCAAAGCAAACATGGTCAATAGGCATCCTGTTGCTTATGGTTCAAGAACTTTTTCCTTAATCTATCCAAAATCTATCCAAATCCAAATTCAGTAACCTAATTCAAAATAGATAACCCTGTAGGGGCAATCATCACCTAGAAATCCTTTGTTAAATTAACTAGATGTAGCGCTATAAATCGGCTAATCTTAGAATCCAGACTCTATAGCTAGTGGCTAACCCAAACGCTTCAAGCCACAAGGTCTATATAGTATAATTGTACTAAATACAGGCGAGCGCTATGTCCTTTGTCGGTCTGCACATCCACAGTGATTACAGCTTGCTCGACGGAGCCAGCCAGCTAGAACCACTGGCGGCCAAAGCTGTCGAAATGGGGATGCCCGCCATTGCCCTCACCGATCACGGTGTCATGTACGGGGCTATCGAACTGCTAAAAACCTGTAAAAAAGCAGGTATTAAGCCCATCATCGGCAACGAGATGTACCTGATTAATGGCGACATCACTAAGCAAGAAAAGCGCCCCCGCTACCACCAGGTCATCCTTGCCAAAAACACCCAGGGCTATAAAAACCTGGTGAAACTCACCACCAAGTCCCACCTGGACGGTGTCCAAGGTCGCGGTATCTTTTCCCGTCCCTGCATCAATAAAGACCTGCTGGAGCAATATCACGAAGGTCTGATCGTCACCAGCGCCTGCCTCGGTGGTGAAGTCCCCCAGGCCATTATGCAAAATCGCCTGGATGTCGCCTACCGCGTTGCCAAGTGGTACAAGGACCTTTTTGGCGAAGACTACTATCTAGAAATCCAAGACCACGGCTCGCCCGAAGACCGCATTGTAAATGTGGAAATCATCCGTATTGCCCGCGAGCTAGATATCAAAATTATTGCCACTAACGATTCCCACTTTATTTCCTGTGTCGATGTCGAAGCCCACGACGCACTGCTCTGCATCCAAACCGGCAAGCTCGTCACCGAAGACAAACGACTGCGCTACAGCGGCACCGAGTACCTAAAATCCGCTGATGAAATGCGTCGTCTTTTCCGTGATCATCTACCCCAGGATGTCATCGACGAAGCCGTAGCCAATACGGTTGAAGTCGCCGAAAAAATCGAAGAATATGACATTCTCGGTAATCCTCAGATTCCGAACTTTCCAGTGCCCGAGGGACATACTGGCGAAACCTATATGGCCAAGGTTTCCCGCGATGGTTTGCTTGAACGGTTAAACATTACTTCCTACGACGAAGCGCCGCCAGAGTATCAAGCACGCCTGGAATACGAAATCCAGATGATGCACCAAATGGGTTTTGCTACCTATTTCTTGGTGGTGTGGGACTACATTAAGTTCGCCCGTGATACCAAGATTCCTGTGGGACCAGGGCGAGGTTCGGCGGCAGGTTCCCTGGTGGCCTATTGCATGGGCATTACCAATATTGATCCGGTTCACCATGGTCTACTGTTCGAGCGATTCTTAAACCCTGAACGTAAATCCATGCCTGATGTGGACACCGACTTCTGCATTGAAAAACGGGAGAAGGTGATTGAATACGTGACGGAAAAGTATGGCAAGGACCATGTTGCTCAGATCATCACCTTTAACCGCATGACCTCCAAGGCGGTGCTTAAAGATGTGGCCCGTGTGTTGGATATTCCCTACGGCGAGTCCGACAAAATGGCCAAGATGATCCCAGTGGCTCGGGGTAAACCCACCAAGCTCAAGGTGATGATCGACCCTGATAAAACGCCCGAGAAAGCGTTTCAGGAAAAGTACGAAAGTGGTGACTTGGTGCCGGGAACAGCCGTTACCTATCGCCGCTGGCTTGATATGGCCATTACCATTGAAGGTACTAACAAAACCTTTGGTATGCATGCGGCGGGTGTGGTGATTTCTGCTAAGCCGCTGGATGAACTGGTGCCGCTACAGCGTAATAACGATGGTGCCGTCATCACCCAGTACTACATGGAAGATGTAGAAGCAGTTGGTCTACTAAAGATGGACTTTTTGGGTCTGCGCAACCTCACCATGATCCAAAAAGCGGTGGACTATGTGGAGCAGACCCGTGGTGAAACCCTCGATATGGATAAGGTCGCTTACAACGACCCAGAAACTTACAAGCTATTGAGTCGCGGTGAGTTAGGGGGTGTATTCCAGCTTGAGTCCTCGGGCATGCGCCAGATTGTGCGCGATCTTAAACCTGACGGGTTGGATGATATCTCTTCAGTCCTCGCTCTATATCGACCGGGTCCGCTCGATGCAGGCTTAATTCCGAAGTTTATCAACCGCAAACACGGTCGTGAGCAGATCGATTATCCCCATGAGCTGATCCAGCCGATTTTAGAAGAGACCTACGGCATCATGATCTTCCAGGAGCAGATCATGAAAATTGCCCAGGATATGGCGGGCTATTCCCTTGGGGAAGCAGATCTGCTGCGCCGAGCTATGGGTAAGAAAAAGCAATCGGCAATGGATATGCACCGGGGCAAGTTCATTGAAGGGTCGGTGGCCAATGGTGTGCCTAAAAAGACGGTGGAAAACCTTTGGGACCAAATGGTGAACTTTGCCCAGTATTGCTTTAATAAAAGTCATTCCATGGCCTATGGCTATGTCACCTATCAGACGGCATACCTGAAGGCCAATTATCCGGTCGAATATATGGCAGCACTGCTGACGGCCATTAGTGGTGATCAGGATAAGGTGCAGATGCACATTGCTAATTGCGTCAGCATGGGCATTGAGGTGCTGCCGCCGGATGTGAATCGTTCTGGCGTGGATTTTACGCCGGAAAATAACTGCATTTTGTTTGGGCTGTCGGCAGTGCGAAATGTTGGCTTGGGTGCGATTGAGACGCTGATTCAGAGTCGTGAAGAGGATGGACCGTTTAGGTCATTACCGGAATTGTGCGATCGCATCGATCTCCGCGCCGTCAACCGCCGTGCCTTAGAAGCCCTGGTACACTCTGGTGCATTAGATAGCCTCAACAGCAACCGTCGTCAGCTCAATGCTGACTTAGAATTTGTCGTTGATTGGGCTCAGTCCCGCGCCAAAGATCGCGAAATTGGCCAGGGCAATATCTTTGACATGATGTTAGGTGGAGGCGAGACAGCCGCAACACCCAATGACAAGACCAATCATGCCGGTGCCTACGAAGCCGCCCCCAAAGCTCCTCCCATGGAGGATTACGATCCCCAAGAACGCCTGCGCTTAGAAAAAGAGCTGCTCGGCTTTTATATTTCCGATCATCCGCTCAAGTCAGTGCAGCGCCCAGCTCGTATTTTGGCTCCCATCAGCTTAGCCGAGCTGGGTGAACAGCCCGAAAAGCTGACCCTTAGCGCCATCGTAATGATTAGTGCCATGAAGCCCATCACCACTAAAAAAGGTGACAGTATGGCAATTCTTCAGATCGAAGATTTAAGTGGTCAAGCTGAAGCTGTCGTTTTCCCGCGGACCTATGCCCGCATTGGCATGCATATTAAGGCCGATGCGCGATTAATGATTTGGGGTAAGGTCGATCGACGTGACGATCAGGTGCAGATGATTGTTGATGATGCTGAACCCATTGAAGATGTGCGCTTAGTGACGGTTGAGCTGCCTCCATCGATTGCCGGAGACATCGTGCAGCAAAATCGCCTCCGTAATGTCATTCAAAACCAGCAAGGGGAAGATAAAAGCGCAGCTAAAATTCCCGTTGTCGCTATGATCACCCACCAAGGACATCGCCAGGTGGTGCGTCTTGGAGCTCAGTTCCGTGTCAAAGATCCAGACGAAGCCGTATTAGCCCTGAATGCGGCTGACTTCAAGGCTAAAGCAGCTCCCTTGGTAAGTGCGTAGCAGATCAATACTGTTTTAGTAAGATGACCTGGAATCTAGCCCCCTTTTCTTGAAGTCAGTTCCAACTGGAGGGGAGACGTTAACCCCTTAGCCTTCACTATTTATCGTGAAGGCTTAATTTTTATCAATGACGCGTATAGATAATTGGACTATACGGCACACTGACCCAAGAGGGTTTTGCTATGGGGTAGGACTTTATTTATGGAACTAGATTACAAAGTCGCATTACGATGCGCCCATCTATCGAATGAAGTCTACAGAGATTTCAACGAACGGCTCCGATTTAGTATGCGCCCTAATCTGATGCCAACGTTGTTTGATATCGAGCGTACTGATACACAGGTTGCCTTACTAGAAGATCCCGAGACCCAATGCGGATACGTTATTTTCCGTGGTAGCGATGCTGATCGCGACTGGCTTACCAATTTGGATTTTGCCCGCTGGTCTGCCGTGACGGGGGCCGTCATAGATAACAAACAACTGGACTATCCTGCTGTCTATGGCACCTCCCAGTCTGGAGTGAAAATGCATTCAGGATTTACTAAGGCCTATCTTGCCGCCAGGTCTGAAATCCAGTCCGTTGTACATCAAAGTGAGATGACTCGCTGGTTGGTAACTGGCCATAGTTTGGGAGGCGCTTTAGCTAAGTTGTGTGCTGTAGATTTGCAATACAACTTTTCCCCTGATATATCGGTAGAAGTCTATACCTTTGGGGCTCCGCGTGTGGGTAATAAAGCATTTGCTGAATCCTATAATCGCCGGGTTCCCAATACCTGGCGTTTTGTCAATGGTAATGATGTTGTCAGTGGGTTACCCCGCCGCTGGCAGCGCTATCGCCATGTCGATGAACGGATCAGATTCAACGTTATGTTCAGCTGGCGCATTATCTCAGGCAGTTTGCAAGATCACCGTATCGACCGTTATATAGCTGCACTTGAAAAACGAGCAGATCAAGAAAAATAGCTACTTTAGCTGAATGCTAAGAGATCCCTTGGTTTGATTGGTCGGTGCAAATAGCGATGCTATATTCCGTGTAAGTACCAACTGTGTGCTTTAAGTTCTGAATATCAAATCTTTGACAACTTATCTAAGGGGCAGCCATGAAAAAGACGGGGCGGCGCAGTAGCAATATCGATGATCGTCGTGGTGCTACAAGTTCTCTGGTTGTCGGTGGTGGTGGTTTAGGGGCTCTGGTGTTGGCTGCCGTCGTGACCCTTGTGACTGGCGATCCAGGCCCTGTTTTAGATCAAGTTGCTCAAACCCAAGCTCCAACGCAACAATCTTCAACCTCTCTCGCTGAAGATCAGTTAGCGGATTTCACATCCGTGGTCCTAGCTGATACTGAAGATACGTGGAATCAAATTTTCCAAGAACAGATTGGTCAAGATTATCCGGAGCCTACGTTGGTTCTCTATTCTGGATCTACTCAGTCTGCCTGTGGTTTAGGTCAAGCAGCTATGGGGCCATTTTACTGTCCGGCTGATCAGCAGGTCTACATCGATCTAAGCTTTTACAACGATTTGAAGAGCCGTCACCAGGCCCCTGGTGATTTTGCCCAGGCTTATGTGATAGCCCATGAAGTTGGGCATCATGTGCAGAATGTTCTGGGCATTTCTAGTCAGGTACGACAACTGCAAAGCCGTGCCAATAAAGCTGAAGCTAACCAACTATCAGTCCGTTTAGAGCTTCAGGCCGATTGCTTCGCGGGGGTATGGGCCAACCGTGCTGATCGAGCCCGCGATATTTTAGAGAGCGGTGATATTGAAGAAGCGCTGAATGCGGCTAGTCAAATTGGAGACGATCGTTTGCAGCAGCAGTCCCAAGGCTTTGTAGTGCCTGAGTCCTTTACCCACGGTAGTTCTGCACAACGTGTACGCTGGTTTAAGCAAGGTTTGGCAACGGGGGATATCGAGCAGTGCAACACGTTTGTGACCAATCAAATTTGATAACGCTCTCCCGCTAAACTTACCAAAATCAACCTGGACTTAACATAGGTTCCGTATATATACGGAACCTATGTTTGCTATTTTTGGTTTTTTGCTTGAATGGGGCTACGTATAAACCCGTAGGTGTTATCTAAATTTAAAGCTCTAAAAAAGATCTCAGCATTACTGAGGTGACTCAAATCTCCGTGAAGTTATTAATGTGAACGTAGTATTTGATACCTTTATCTGTAATGGCTAATGTCAAATCTTTAGCTGCGATCGCAACCACTGTTGTGCTATCCATTGCTTCTACAATTTTGCCTGCTCAGGCAGAGGTACGAGTCCTCGACTTTGAGGCCGATGCGTCCGGTAATGCCCTAAGTGGCGGTACTCAAGTTCATAATCAATGGGCCGACTGGGGGCTAAGCATCATTGGCAAAAACTATAAAACCGGCCATAACAACGCCCCTCTGTTGCTCTATGACACAAGTCAATCAGGTGCCGATAACGATCTACGCACTGGCGCGACCTGGGGTACTTCAAATCAAGGCAATGCCCTGATCATTCAGGAATACAACAACGGTAGTTATAACTTACATACACCTGATGATGAAGCTAAAGGTGGCCACATCTGGTTTGATTTTGACCAAACAGTTGGATTTAAACAGTTTTCACTCCTTGATATCGACGATAACTTTGGGACGAAGTCCGGAACTCAGGTTCGTGTGATTGGTAAAGATGCTGACAATAATACGATTCTCAATATTAATGTTGACAATCTAATTAAGCGGTTTGCCAATACCTATAGCGATCCAGACCACTCCAAAAGTCAAGGCAAATCCCTCACCCATGCCTACAAAAATGGTTTAGATGAGTATGTTGACGTCACCATCACTCAGGTGGGCAATAAGCGTGACGACAACTCTATGTTCCAGTTTGATTTCGAAGAAACTGAATTGCAGCGAGTCCAGTTTCGCTACAGCGACGTGAGTGGTGCGATCTCAGGGCTACAGTGGGACGATCTCTCATCTGAGGAACCACCCCAGCTCCCTGAACCCTCAGTCACCATTGGTTTAACGATGATGGGCTTTATAGGGGCTCGAAAGCTCCTTCAAGGACGCTTGCAATAATGCTAGTCAAACGTCACAACACTACGAATTGATGTGCCTTCATGCATCACATCAAAGGCGTCATTGATCTTCTCTAATGGAAAAGTGTGGGTGATCAGATCATCAATATTGATCTTGCCATTCATATACCAGTCCACAATTTTAGGCACATCGGTGCGACCTTTTGCCCCCCCAAAAGCTGTACCTTTCCAAACTCGACCTGTAACCAGTTGAAATGGACGCGTCGAAATTTCTTGCCCTGATGCAGCGACACCGATGATGATGCTTTCACCCCAGCCTTTATGGCAGCACTCCAATGCCTGACGCATCACATTAACATTGCCAATACACTCAAAGGTGTAGTCGGCCCCACCTTTGGTCAAGTCCACTAAGTAGGGCACCAGATCCCCCTCAACTTCCTTGGGGTTCACAAAGTGGGTCATGCCAAACTTTTCTGCTAGAGCTTTTTTCCCAGGGTTAAGATCTACACCTATAATCATGTCTGCCCCAACCAAGCGACAGCCTTGGATTACATTTAATCCAATCCCTCCTAATCCAAAGACAATCACATTTGATCCAGGCTCCACCTTAGCTGTATTAATCACAGCGCCGATGCCTGTAGTCACCCCACAACCGACATAACACACCTTATCGAAGGGTGCATCTTCTCGAATTTTAGCCAGGGCAATTTCAGGGACAACCGTGTAGTTAGCAAAGGTTGAGGTACCCATGTAGTGATAAATAGGCTCCTTGCTCAAATGAAAGCGACTAGTGCCATCGGGCATTAATCCACGACCTTGAGTGCTACGGATGGCCTGACAAAGGTTGGTTTTGCCGCTTAAACAGTACTCACAGGTACGACACTCGGGGACATATAAAGGGATGACATGATCGCCAGGTTTCAGGCTTTTTACACCCTCTCCCACTTCCACAACCACGCCAGCACCTTCATGCCCCAAAATAGCTGGGAATAAACCTTCAGGATCTTTGCCTGAAAGAGTATAAGCATCGGTATGACAAACACCAGTAGCCTTAATCTCAACCAGCACCTCACCTGACCTAGGGCCATCTAAGGTTAGTGTTTCTATCGTTAGGGGTTGTCCAGCCTGATGAGCAACAGCTGCTCTCACGTCCATAAACCATACCTCTGCACAATTCCTCCTCAGAGTAGGGGACGTGGTTGACGATTTATCAACCTGTTATTCAACTGTAAAGAAACGCCACGAGAATTTATTCAGTGGATTTTAATAGCCCTAATCAACCCAACCAATGTCATCGTCGGAGAGCATACTATTATGTTCGCCACGCTGGATGGCATATTCTGGAATTGCTTTGTAACTACTGGGGCGATTTCTCAAACTCAAAGTATGACGGTTGACCGCTAAATCGGCACCGTGAATGATTTTCGTCGGAGTATCCTCTTGTTGAGCCGCTTCCTCTTGTTGAGCCGTAATTTTTCGGATTGTTTCTTTGGCCGTTTCCAGCTCTTCAGTAACTTTTGTTAGTTCTTCCGATTTATCTGCTGCAACTTTTTGTGAGGTTTCTAACTCATCCTTAAGTTCGAATATACGAGTTTGGTGAGTCTTGATATCGTCTTGTAGCCCAGAGATTTGTTCCTGAGCTTGTTTGAGAGAAGTTTTTAAGTCGGCGATTTGCTTTTTCAGATCAGCTGTGTTGGTGGCTTCGGTCGTGGTCTGTTTGGTCGTGGCCTTTTTCGCAGTCGTCTGTTTTGAAGCTGTTGATGTTTTATTGGTCCGTTTTCTAGTCCGACTTGTACCAGAGGCCGTTTCGGCAGTTCCTCCGTTACCTGCTTTAGAGGACTGACTATCCTGAGTGGGAGTGGGTGCTGGAGTTTGTTCAGCATCGTTGGATTTCTCGACTTCTTCTTTTAGTAAGTCGGCAATGCGTTTTTTAGTCATAATCTTTTCCAGTCTCTTAGGACTTCAGCAGCAACTCGGTAATAGTCGGCCTGAGCTTCTTGAGCATTAGGCCCCTTCCATTGACTAATAGCGCAACCTTCCATGGCAGCCCGCTCATGGGCTTTGTACGTCCGTATGTATGTTTGAAAAGCCGAAATATCCAACTTCTCCAGCATGGCTTGAGCCTCTTGCGCTTCTTTTAAACTACGGGAATCAACCTTTGTCAGCAATACCCGATGAAAGACCCCAGATGGTTGAACAATAGTTTTGACAGTTGTAATTAAGGCTGTCACATCCATCGGTGCCGGTGGTGTAGGCAGTAGTAAATAGTCTGCCACCGTTAACACAGCACCTAAGGATTTAGAGTGTAGCGCTGGAGGAGTATCAACTACAATCAGTTCATATTCATCAAGGGACTTCAGCTTTTCCAGCATCTTGACATCAGGTGCGTGGGAGAAGTCAAATACTTGGTGTACTCGCTCTAGCCACCAGGTAGCAGAACGCTGGAGGTCACTATCGATCAGCAAAACTCGCCGATCTTCTGCAAAAATCGCAGCTAGATTAACAGCAGTAGTTGTTTTACCTACTCCACCCTTACCATTTAAAACAGCTAATACCTTTGGGGTTACTTGCTTATTTTTTACCTTGGTCACGGCTACTACAGCTACAGGACCTTAATACCTAATGTTCATGATCAGACAGATGTGTGTTTAATCGTGCTACACGGCAGCTTCTCGCCCATTGTAAAGACTCATGGCACGCTCAATCCCTTTGCGTAAACTAAACTCTACTGCGTCATTAGCAAGCGTAATAGCTGCATCGATAACCTTACGTTCATCCGGAGCAAATTTACCTAGTACATGACTAACGACGGCTCTATTAGCTTGTTTGTCTGAAGTGTTGGTCCGACTAATACCCAATCGAAGTCTAGGAAAATCCTGAGTGCCTAGGTGGGAAATAATTGATTTCATGCCATTATGACCGCCTGCCGAGCCCGAAAGGCGTAAGCGTAATCTGCCAATGGGCAAATCCATATCGTCGTAAATCACCAGCACTTCACTTGGCAGTAGTTTGTACCAATCAAAAACAGCCCGTACCGATTGTCCAGAACGGTTCATGTATGTGGTGGGTTTGAGTAAAATCAATCGTTCGCCAGAGCTGGAACGAGTTTCTCCAAAGTGTCCCTGGAAGCGTTTGTTTTCGGTAAGCTTTATGGACCAACTCTTAGCCAGGTTATCTATCACTTCAAAGCCAATATTATGGCGAGTGCGGTCATATTTTTGCCCTGGGTTACCTAGCCCCACTAATAGTTTCGGTGTTGGTGGAGCTGCGGCGTTTGTCGTTACCATCCTATTACTTAAAACTTTCGGTTACTTACGCTTCGCGTTAGTAGGCTGAAGGCAAGACGTGGACTAGGTGAAATAATTATTTTTGACTATTACCCTGCACCCAGAACAAATACAACTAAGCTGGCCCATCGGTGGTGATGTTGCTCGCAGTAGCATCATTGACCTGATTTTCGTCGGAAGATTCAGGCTCTGGCTTTAATGCCTTAGGTTCTGATTTTTCTAAAGTTGCTTTCATCGGTTCAGCTACTGTTTTTTCTATGCGGGCAGCTTCTTTTTTGAACTCGTCTTCAAATTCTTTGGAAGCATCTTGAAACCCTTTAAGGGCTTTTCCGAGGCTACGACCAATCTCAGGAAGCTTTTTGGGGCCGAAAACTAATAGGGCCACCATCATAATCAGAGCCATCTCTGGCAAACCAATGCCAAAAATATTCATTGCTGATAAACCTCTCGCTGATGTTGACTGCTCCAGACTATTACATCACCTAAAATCACCGCTAACCTGATAGTCATGGCGCTGATCGATGAACTACTGACACACTACTAGCAAAGGGGACAGGTTAAGAAACCCACCCCCCTCAAACAGTTTTTATGCGCTTTTATGCGCTTCCCCAAAATTTTTATGAGAGAAAGCGCACTGATGAAACTGATTTAGAAGCTCAAACCACGCCAATCAACATCAACTCCCTGAATTTGAATTGAACTGTTGTAAAGCTGCAGAATGATCAATAAGAAGACAAGGAAAAGCGCCATAAATACTCCCATTAAAGGAGTAGTACCCCAGCCGGGGGTAACTTTACCGTATTCAGAGTTCAAAGGTTTGAGTAGGTTTCCCAACCGAGTTTGCTGTGCCATGGGCGTAAGTACCTTAAGGTCACTTCATATTCTGTAATATCATAGATTTTACATCCTCTACGTCTTAAAAGATCCTATGGATTCTGCAACAGTTCTTATTATTTCAGTTGGCGCTATCGTCATCGCCTTTACGGGACTTGCCATATACACAGCATTTGGACCACCGTCTAAGCAGCTTGCTGATCCATTTGACGATCATGAAGATTAGTCAGCGTGTTTTTGGCTGGGGGTTGTCGTCTGTGAACTCGAAGTTTTCACACTGACACAACATAGCTCTACGAATTCAATTCTTCACAAGCAAGGTTAGCTAAGATTATTTTGAGTGTTAGCAGAGCTTGTTGACACTTTGTCAGTGCGATGCTGGCTTTGTGGTGATAGAATTAGTTGCTCTGGGTGAGTGCGCCTGTTTTTGGGCCCTTTGATAAAGCCATGAAAGACCTCGCACTCAAGCACTTTTGAATAGATGTGCTGCGCTCAGCTAGGCTTTGTGTAAATTTTCGGACAGAACAGTTTCAACAAAATTATGATCAAATTGCGACTGAAGCGTTACGGCAAAAAGCGTGAGGTGAGCTATCGGATTGTGGCTATGAATAGCCGAGATCGCCGTGATGGTCGCCCTCTAGAGGAGCTAGGTTTTTACAATCCTCGAACTGATGAGACCCGTTTAGAAGTTCCTGCTATTCTTAAACGTTTGAAAGAAGGCGCGCAGCCCACAAAAACTGTGCAACGTATTCTTGAAAAGGCTAACGTGTACGAGCAGCTTAAGGCTTAGTTTTAATGTCCGTGGTTCTAGAACTTGATGCTTAGTATGAGAGCTTATTGTTAAGCTTCCTGCTGAAATCAATTTCTTGATGTGTGTACTCCTATGCTTGCTACTGGATGTTAGAGGGTGACGATGTGCCTGATTTTGAAGCCTTAGTGCGATTTTTAGTAACTCCCTTTCTAGAGTCTCCTGATGCGTTGAGATTGGACTTTGAATCATTGTCAGGCGGTCAACGTCTTTGGATTCGAGTTGCTTTTGACAGTGAAGACAAAGGTCGAGTTTTTGGACGTGGTGGTCGTAACATTCAAGCAATTCGTAAGGTTTTGAAAGCGACCGGTGCATTGCACAATTGTTCAGTGCATTTAGATATCTACGGCGAATCATCTCAAGATTCGAGTGGTGGTCATGATCGGGCTCGTCCAAGAGGTAGTCGAGGTGGTGGTCGCCCGCGCCGTGGCGGTGGTGGTGGTCGACCAGGGGCTGGTAGACCACCCAGGCGCAGTCAAAGTCAAGACGATGCTTAGCTGAAATGTCTAGGCTTGGTCGGGGTTTGAGTTGTGTTTACGAACGTCGATAGTTAATTAATGTACAAAGTCCAGGTGCTGGGTGCTTGAGCTAGGTATCTAGGGCGGCACAGTTTGTCTGTTTTATGGAAGGTGCCTTCGAGTTTGAGTTTGATTCAGCCGAGCAAGCGATGGCTATGGCTGGATATCGGGAAGACGCTGTAAAACGACTATCTCAGCAAACAGGAGCCAAGCTAGTTATGCGTGGCACCACTTTGTTGATATCAGGGACGCCAAGTCAAGTTGAACGTTCTAAGCGTTTAGTGACATCGTTGCAATCTATTTGGTCTCAGGGACAGGAGGTCTCGGTGGCTGATGTGATGACTGCGGTGCATGCGTTGGATACTCATCGAGAGGATGATCTTGGGCAGCTGCATGGGGATGTAATTGCCCGGACTCGTCGCGGAGAAACGATTCGAGCAAAAACTTTCCGTCAACGTAAGTATGTCAGTTCCCTGCGCACCAATGACCTAATTTTTTGTACTGGGCCAGCCGGTACAGGGAAGACATTTTTGGCCGCTATGGTTGCTGTGCAGGCAATTCTTGAGCAGCAGTTCGAGCGCCTGATTTTGACTAGGCCTGCGGTTGAAGCTGGGGAGAGTTTAGGTTTTTTGCCAGGTGACTTGCAGCAGAAGGTGGATCCCTATTTGCGTCCTCTTTATGATGCGTTGCATGAGTTGATTGACCCGGAGCGCATTCCGAGTTTGATGGAGCGGGGCATTATTGAAGTTGCTCCCCTGGCTTATATGCGCGGGCGCACATTGAGTAATGCGTTTGTGATCTTAGATGAGGCTCAGAATACGACACCAGCTCAGATGAAAATGGTGCTAACGCGTTTGGGTTTTAAGTCGCGGATGGTGGTTACTGGTGATATTACCCAAACAGATTTGGTGCGTGAGCGGCAATCAGGTTTGTCTGTTGCTATGAAAGTGCTCAAGGGTGTCAGTGGTATTGCGTTTTCCGAATTAACAAAGGCCGATGTTGTGCGCCATCCAATGGTGCAGAGGATTGTGGCGGCCTATGAAAAATATGAGATGTAGCTGGATATGATTCTATCCTCGAACTATATACTCTGAATCCTTTTTATCTGGATGTTGGACGGTACTGAAGGCAGCATTGATTATGGCGATTCTTCATGGAAGTTGGCTCCCGACACAGCAGCGTTTTTTTGTGTGGGCGGAGACATGGCGTAGGCTAGAACCTACTGACAATGGTTGGAGTATTGCGACTCATCCTTACTGTTTAAGTGCTGATGAATTTCAAGCTTTTCTGGCGACGGTAAATCATTGGGATTTAAGCGTGTTGGCAGAGCGGTTTCAGTCGCGTTGGCGCGAGCAAGTGCTATCAGTGCCAACGGTTATGGAAGATGCTCAACTTTGTCCTCAGCTCTGTGGGCAATCTCAGGAGTCTGAGGTGTTGCTTTATCCGTGGCGTGTGTCTGGAATCATGCTGCCTACTGTGGCGGCGTTGCAACTTTTGGTTGGGTTGCCTTTGGGAGCTGAAGCGAGTCTCATTGGTGGTGATTTGCGCTATTGGTCTCACATGATTCGCTGGAGTCTTGACCTGATGGCACGGGGCAAATTTGTACCAATGGTGAGTGCGGATGGTAGTGGCGCGATCGCAACTTGGCAGCTACTACTCAACAGTGCTACTGACCAAGCTCGACTGCGTCAGTTTGCCGATCGCATGCCCCTTGTCTGTCGACTATATCAAGCACTCAATCCACAGACACGTAAAACGACTGCGGCTAAAAAAACTAAAACCACTGCTAAGAAATCCAAAGCGGCCATTGCGGACCCACCAGATATGCCGATTGCCATGGGTTCCCCCGAGTCACCCTTGCCGCTACTGCAAGACTTTCTCGGTAATGTAGTATCAGCTAAGGTGCGCGAACTGGCGCAAATGCAACCTTTACCTGCTACGGCTCCCCTCAGCAAAGATTTGCCGCTACGGGAATGGGTAGGAGCTTTAACTCAAGAAAAGAAAAAGCGCTTTGACTCTACTCCGGTTGGACTGGTGCGTCTCAATGAAGCGCTGAATACCTGGACAGCGCCTCTGCAAAATGTGGCGGCTGATGATCTAGATTCATTACATGTGGGCTTTCGTCTGATGCCTCCGCCCAGCGGTGAACTCAATTGGGCATTGCACTATGGTCTAGAAGCCTCGGATGATGAGAGCTTTTGCCTGGATGCCCAGACAATCTGGCGGCACCCCGTTGATCAGTTAGATTATCGTGGACGTGCGGTGGAATCTCCTCAAGAGAAACTATTAGCTGGTCTGGGACGAGCCGCTCGTCTATGTGAACCTATTAAGCAAACCCTGGGTGAGCCGAGCCCGAGTGTCTGTACCCTTGATCCGATTCAAGCGTTCGAATTTATTAAAGCAACGGCCAATCGCCTGCAAGACAATGGATTTGGAGTGACCTTGCCCGATAATCTGGTGGACCCGACAAAGGCGAGTGCT
The DNA here is from genome assembly GCF_011009555.1 of Adonisia turfae CCMR0081. GTDB lineage: Bacteria > Cyanobacteriota > Cyanobacteriia > Phormidesmidales > Phormidesmidaceae > Leptothoe > Leptothoe turfae. The sequence goes on from NZ_QXHD01000004.1 coordinate 6,602,095, forward strand.
AGTCGTTTGGGTTTAAGTGTTAAGGCGATGGCACCTTCCCGTAAACAGCAGCGCCTAGGGCTTCAAAGTCTGCTCAACTTTGAGTGGCAACTGTCCATTGGTGGCCAGAATGTTAGCCAAAGTGAATTTGAGCAGCTAATTGCCCAGCAGACGCCTCTGGTAGAAGTTAATGGTCAATGGGTAGAACTCCGTCCTCAGGATGTTAAAGCCGCTCAATCCTTCTTCACCAGTCGCCAAACAAAAAATAAGCTTTCCGTCGAAGAAGTATTGCGGATTAGTAGTGGTGATGGTCAGCTCATCGATAAGTTGCCGGTGGTAGCCTTCGAAGCATCGGGCAAGTTGGATGAGTTGATTACGACCCTGACCACCGGCAACCAAAGTCTTGAAGAAATGCAGGAACCTGATGGATTTGAGGGTAAGCTGCGTCCTTATCAAGCAAGAGGTGTATCTTGGTTGTCATTTTTAGAGCAGTGGGGTCTGGGCGCTTGTTTGGCTGATGATATGGGTTTGGGTAAAACCGTTCAGCTCATTGCCTTTCTCCTTAGTCTCAAGCAAGAAGACGTTCTCAATAAACCGATTCTGTTGGTATGCCCGACATCAGTACTGAGTAATTGGCAGCGAGAAGTGCATCGGTTTGGTCCAGAGCTGACCACATTGGTTTACCACGGTGATAAGCGACCTAAAGGGGCCACATTTGCTAAACGAGTTCAGAAAACAAACCTGATTATTACTAGTTACACCCTGGTATATCGGGATCTCAAAGAGCTAAAGCGGGTGGAATGGCAGGGGCTAGTCCTTGATGAGGCCCAAAATATTAAAAACTCTGATGCGAAGCAGTCTAAGGCTGTACGAGAGTTGGAAAGTGATTTTCGCATTGCCCTGACCGGTACTCCGGTAGAAAATCGTCTCACGGAGCTATGGTCCATCATGGATTTCTTGAATCCGAACTATCTGGGACCCAAAAACTTTTTTCAGCGGCGTTTTGCCACACCGATTGAACGTTATGGGGATACTGATTCGCTACGGACTCTTAGGGGATTGGTGCAGCCGTTTATTCTGAGACGACTCAAGACCGACCGCAGCATTATTCAAGACCTGCCCGAAAAACAGGAAATGACCGTTTTCTGTGGCCTGTCTGCTGAACAAGCAAGGCTTTATCAAAAAGCTGTAGATGAAGCCTTGGCTGATATTGATGAAGCTGATGGAGTGAAGCGGCGGGGCATGATTCTGGGATTGCTAGTCAAACTAAAGCAAATCTGCAACCATCCAGCCCAGTATCTTAAACAAGCATCTCTGGGTAAACAGCGTCGTTCTGCTAAGCTCCAGCGTCTGAATGAAATGTTGGAAGAGGTGATTTCAGAAGGCGATCGTGCCCTCATCTTCACCCAGTTTGCTGAGTGGGGTACTTTGTTGCAGGCTCATCTAAAAGATTACTTAGGGGAAGAGGCTTTATTCCTGTACGGTGGAACTTCTCAGCCGTCTCGTGAAGCAATGGTGGATCGATTTCAGCAAGATCCCAATGGCCCCAAGTTGTTTATTCTTTCTCTAAAAGCCGGTGGTGTTGGTCTGAACCTTACTCGTGCCAATCATGTATTTCACTTTGACCGCTGGTGGAACCCAGCAGTGGAAAACCAGGCGACTGACCGGGCGTTTCGTATTGGTCAAACCCGCAATGTGCAGGTCCATAAATTTGTGTGTAGCGGCACTTTAGAGGAGCGCATCAACGACATGATTGACAATAAAAAGGCTCTGGCAGAGCAAGTCGTTGGTGCTGGTGAGCAATGGTTGACTGAGCTGGATACGGATCAATTACGTGAGTTGCTGCTGCTGGACCGTAAAGCTGTAATTGACGAAAGCTGATCCATGAATGGTCAGCTAGTCTAACTGGCTGTGCATAAAGCAAGCGTAATCAAGCGGCTCATACAAATGAAATTTTTGTGATGTTTACGGCCCTTCGCTTTGTTGCTGGCGGGCAGAGAGCGTTCTTAAATGCCCCGAAGATTAAGGCCGTAAGTCGTCCTAATGTCTGAATCTATCAGGAAATTTTCCATAAAATTGTGCCACTGAAAAACCTGGACTAATCCTGATCGAGGTGATCAGCAGTGGTTGATATTTAGTTAGATATAGCCCTCGGCGTCATCTTAAATGCTGTTTATCGGGAATAGATTGACTGAGTGATGTAGATCCTAAGGTCACCTTGATGTGAGTCACTTGGGGTTTAACTGCGTCACTCTACGCTAAATGTGGGTGCGTCAGTCTAGCTCATCAGGTATACATTTGTGCTTGGAGAAAATTCCCAATTTTGCAGATTGTTCCCCGCTTAATTGGCTCGGGCACACTACATCTACGAGGGCTAGACGGCCTTGACTGTTCTTAAAGCTACACCGCCCATGGTTATGGATGCAACGTCTTATCAAACCACTACAGATGCTGATTTAGCAGCCCCCAGCTCTGTTGCTCTCACTACTGCTGATCCTGCTAAGGAAGAGCCTAGCGATACTGATATTAAAATGCTGTTGTCAAAGGATGAGGATAGCGCTGTAGAAAATTTAGACGTTGATAAGTTAGCGGTTGCCCCTGGACGCCGTACAACTGATTTGGTTCGTCTTTACTTGCAAGAAATTGGGCGTGTCCGTCTACTTGAAAGAGATGAAGAGGTTGCTGAAGCTCAGCTAGTCCAGAGTTATATGAGCCTTTTGGAACAGCGCAATCAGGCTGCTGCTGAGCAAGAGGGCATTCTAACAACATATGTCTTACTGTTAGAAACTCGAGATCGCATGGCAGCTCAGTTAGGCCATCGCCCCTCCCTGGAGCGTTTGTCTAAAGAATGTGGCATTGAGGCTGCCGAGCTAAAGCCAACACTGCAGGCAGGCAAGCGTCAGTGGGCTGAGCTTGTGGGTATGTCTGTCCAAGAGTTGGACGAAGCCTGTAGCGAAGGTACTCGTGCTAAAGAGCACATGATCAAGGCAAACTTGCGCCTGGTTGTGTCGGTAGCGAAAAAGTATCAAAACCGAGGTCTGGAGCTGCTAGACCTGATTCAGGAAGGTACTCTTGGCCTGGAGCGTGCGGTTGAAAAGTTTGATCCTACTAAGGGATATCGCTTTAGTACCTATGCTTACTGGTGGATCCGCCAGGGTATTACCCGTGCGATCGCAACCCAAAGCCGCACAATTCGTCTGCCCGTCCACATCACTGAAAAGCTCAATAAAATCAAAAAAGCTCAGCGTAAAATCTCCCAAACCAAAGGGCGCACAGCCACTGTGGAAGATATCGCTCGCGAGCTCAAGATGACCGCACCTCAAGTGCGTGAGGTGCTCCTCAAGGTGCCCCGGTCTATTTCCCTAGAGACCAAAGTGGGTAAAGAGCGGGATACAGAACTGGGCGACCTTCTAGAGACTGATGCCTTATCTCCTGAAGAGCTGGCGGTTCGTGATGCTCTGCGTCGTGATTTACATCAGCTTCTGGCTGACTTGACCACACGTGAGCAAGAAGTCATTCGTCTAAGATTTGGTTTGGGCGATGGTGTGCCTTACTCCTTAGCTGAGATTGGTCGCACCTTGGAACTATCTCGCGAGCGTGTTCGCCAAATTGAATCTAAGGCACTGCAAAAATTGCGTCAGCCTAAGCGACGCAATCGTATTCGCGATTATCTAGAAGCCTTGAGCTAGTCTCTGTCTGCGAGAGGCGTTTCTCCATACAGCACGTTTTTGAGCCGGTGATGTTTTTACATCACCGGCTTTTTTCCGAATAGATATTTTCTTGATAGATGTTGGTACCCTAAGACGGATGTTTTGGGGGTTGGGTGCTGATTGAAAGCGTTACAAACGCGTATAACCCTTTCCAGGTAAAGACCTAAGAGTTTCATTAAGTGGAACCCTTGCCTGAAATTGCCAGTCCGATTAATTAAATCTAGTTAACTGCGATCGCAAACTATGGCTATTTTTTACGTTCAAGCGAATGCGCCTAATACCAACAATGGTGATACTTGGGGAACAGCCACTAGTTTGCAGACAGCCTTGGCAAGCGCTAATGCTGGAGACGAGATTTGGTTAGCTCAAGGGACCTACAGTCCCGGGAGTAACCCCACGGATACCTTTACCGTCAATCAAGCCGTTCAACTTTATGGTGGTTTTGATGGTACTGAAGCCACCCGTAACCAACGGGATTGGCAGGCTAATCAAACGATTATTGATGGTAATGGCGACAATAATACGGTTGTCACCGCCCAGAGCACTGCGAATGAGGCGCTAATTGACGGTGTCATTATTCAAGGAGGAGATGCCGTTGACGATGGTGGGGGTGTCTACAATCAAGGGGGTGGCAAGCTAAGACTACAGAACACAATTATTCGCGATAACCAGGCTGCAGATGATGGTGGTGGGATTCGCAATAATGGTGAGTTAGTCATTATCAATAGTAGTGTCATCAACAATACGTCCATTGGCACTACGACCACGAGCGGTGGTGGTGGCCTTTTAAATGCCTCTGGTGCATCCGTCACGATTATTAACAGCACTTTCAGTGGCAACACGGCACGTAATGGTGGTGGCGTTCGTAACGACGGCATTCTAGATTTAACGAATAGTACCCTCAGCGGTAATATTGCTTCCGAAAGCGGTGGTGGTCTTTCAAATACCGTTAATGTGGTAGCGCCAGGGATCGTGATCGGTCGTGCAACGGCTACTATTGCCAATAGCACTATTACTAATAATGAATCTCAAAATGTTAGTGCACAGCCGAATGATACGGGTGGTGGCGTCGCAAATTTTGGTGTTGTAACAGTCACTAACAGTATTATTGCGGCCAATGTTGATAATGATGACATCGTTGACATCAACTTCTTTATTGGTGCTGGTTCCACTACAACGGCTGGTAATAACCTGATTGGCAATGGCGATTCCACGCCTGGCTTGACTAACGGTAGTAATGGTGATCAGGTAGGTAGTGCTGTCACTCCCCTTGATCCACAGTTGGACACCTTACAAGCCAACGGTGGCTTTACTCAAACCCATGCTCCATTAGTGGGTAGTCCAGTCATTGATGCCGGTACTGCCGGTACTGTTCCTGCCGATGCGTTTGACCTAGATGATGATGGCAATGTTGCAGAGGTTATTTCCGTTGACCAGCGAGGTGTTCCGTTTGCTCGATCAGTCGGCACTACGGTCGATATTGGCGCTGTAGAAGGTTCAGTTGCGCCTGTCGGTATTACAATTACGCCAACCACAGGTCTTGTGACGACAGAGGCAGGCGCAACCGCCACCTTTACAGCAGTCCTGACCAGTCAACCGAGTGATGTGGTCAGCTTAACTTTCACGAGTAATGATCCTACTGAAGGGACGGTTATCCCTAACATTACGTTTTCTACAGCTAATTGGGACCAACCTCAAACAGTCACCATTACTGGCGTTGATGACACCGATGATGATGGCGATGTTGCTTATATCATCAATACCAATGTGACTAGTACAGATACTCGCTATAGTGCTTTGGTGCCAACGGCGGTAGCTGTCACAAATCAAGATAATGATACGTCTTCGGGTGGTCCTGGTAGTTCTAGTAGTTTGACTCCCCAAGATGCGCGACTGCTTGTCGGTGGCACTGGCGATGTATCTGTTGAAATTTCCATTAGTCAAAATGCATCTGAGCAGGTCAGGGAGATCATTGTGTTTGCCACAGATACCAGTGGTGCAGTCAATGGTTTGACCGCCAGTGATGCTGGCTACTTAGAGGCTGTGCTAGATGCGGCGCAAGTCGTTTTTTCTACTCTAGAAGCAGGAGATATTGCAGATTTTGAACCCCAAAAAACGCTTACCATAACGGCTGGTAGCATTCTGCAATTTGCCATTATCGATGACGGTAGCTTAGATAGTTTGCGCCGTGGCACGGGCGGCACGATTAACATCACAGGGCTCGATGGCCAGACAGATGTGGTCGAATTACAGGCCTTGAGTGATGGTTCTATTCAGGCAGGGTTTCGCCAGGGGCAAAGCGGAACCTTTGATCAAATAGTGATTAATGCCATAGCTGTGGAGGAGACTTTGCCCATTGGTGCAGGTCTGCAAGGTCTGAGTAGTGACTCTGAACTCATTGATTTGAGATCGCAAACAGGGACGTTAACAGCCACCATTGATATTTACCGGGAAGCCGCATTAGATAATGTGGTCGGTCTGTTTGTTGTGGAAAATGAACAAGGTCAAGTCCGTGATGCTCTGGGGATATTACTCAGCCCTGGCGATGAGGGCTATGGTGCAGCGGCCTTAGCTCAAAGGGTTAACTTAGAGTTAACCGGCACCAATGGCGAGGCCACACGCTATACCAGTGAAATTCTCGGTGGGCAGCTTTTATCTACCTTTTTAGTTGTGGATGGCACTGTTGCTGACTTACTAGATAGCGATGTGAATAATGATCCAGCTATCTACTTTACGCACATCGCCGGTAATAGCGATGGGGCAGATCATGTAAGGCTCTTAGGTAACAACGCCTTTGGCTTTGAAGATTTACCGGGTGGCGGTGATATGGACTTTGATGATTTGGTTATGCAAGTTCAGTTTGCCTGATATTCTGCCGTCATCCTATCTACAATAAAAAATAAAAAAGCCAGCCGCTATAGCGGCTGGCTGGACAGGAGCAATCGCTGAAACAGGAAATCACATTTTCTCGCTAGCAGAGATGATCAATAAGTACAGCGACAGTGGAAGCAAAGGCTGTAATGCCGAGCCCGACAAAGGGATTTTGACCTTGGCTCACGGCAAATGAGGTAATGATGCCTGCACCGAGAGCGGCAATCATAAATGCACCTAACCAATCTTTCTGGGCGTTGTACATAGGGCGCAGCTAGAGAAAAACTGAACGACTGAGATCAAGCTATCACCACGCTCTAGCCTGCATAAAGTGAAGCGTACATTCTGTAATCAAGATTTAGGGTCAGAGATGTTTTGTTACAAATTCTCGGGGCTGCTTTAGACAGAGACGGCTCTAACGGCTTTGACTAATTGTTCTACTTTGGCAAGATTTTTGTCTCCAGGTGAGTTCTCTACACCACTTGAGAGGTCAATGCCATCGGGTGTGAGCAGTGACAGAGCTGTGGTGACATTGTCGGGGGTTAGTCCACCAGCTAAAAACCAAGGTTTTTCAGGCTGAAAAGTGCGCAAGGTTGGCCAATCTAGGGTGTGCCCAGTGCCGCCTAGCTGTTGTGGGTGATAGGCATCTAACAAAAATGTGTCGACGTGGGGGGCATACTCTTTCACCTGTAGTAGATCCTCTGGATTACGAATTCGCAATGCTTTGATTAGCTCTACGCCAGGGAGCATCTGCCGCATTTGTTGACAATCCTGCGGGGATTCTTGACCGTGGAGCTGCACGCCGCTTAGTTGCCCTGTTTCTACAGTTTGCCGAATGACGTCTAGGGTCGCATTAGCAAAAACGCCAAAACGGTCAATGTTAGGCAGAGCTTGGACAATGGTGCGAATGGTGTCAGATGACACGTAGCGCGGGGATATTTTGACGCAAATAAAGCCCAGGACCGAGACTCCCATATTTGAGATCGCAACGGCCTGGTCCGTTTGAGTTAGGCCACAGATTTTAATGCGCATAGATAATAATGATTCAAAAAGATTCGGATATCCAGTAACGCTATTGGTAAGCCCCATTATTAAAATGAAGGCAGTTCTTGGAATTTCACCAGCGTGTAGTCTATAAAGACAATTTAATAACCCTGTTCCTAGGATCTCTAGGCATATCAAAGGTATATCACTATGCAATCCGGTTGGCGCGTTGGCGCAATTTTCGGCATCCCCCTATTCGTTGATAATTCTTGGTTTTTTATTCTCCTACTAATGACATTTGCCTACGGAGGCGATTTACTGAATGATGGTTTTTCGTTTCCGGTAGCAGCGGTAGTGGGGTTAGGGATGGCACTGCTTTTGTTCGGTTCTGTGCTCCTCCATGAGCTTGGTCATAGTTTGGTAGCACGGCGACAGGGTATTCAAGTCAATTCGATCACCCTATTTTTGTTCGGTGGTATTGCCTCGATTGATAAGGAGTCAAAAACACCGGGTCAGGCATTTCAAGTTGCGATCGCAGGTCCGTTGGTCAGTTTTTTCCTATTCTTGCTGTTGAGCCTCATGGTTTTCATCCTGCCAGAGCAGACTGTGATATCTCAATCAGTAGGGACGATTGCCCAAATTAATCTCGTCTTGACACTCTTCAACTTGATTCCAGGTTTGCCCCTTGACGGTGGTCAAGTGCTCAAGGCCCTTGTTTGGAAAATCACGGGTAGCCGCGCACAAGGAGTACGCTGGGCCGCTCGGGTCGGTCAGTTATTGGGCTGGATGGCCATCACAATTGGTATTTACGGTTCCCTGGCAACTCGACAGATAGGATTCCTCTGGTTTGCCCTTTTGGGGTGGTTTGCGGTGCGTAATGCAGGGGCCTATAACCGAGTTAGTGATTTGCAAGATGCCATTACTAGTCTTAAGGCCAGGGACGCAAGCGTGCGTGAATTTAAGGTAATTGATGCCAATCTGACTTTACGGGCGTTTGCCGATCATCAGTTGCTCAATGAAGAAAAAAAGCCGATTGTGTATTTTGCCGCGTCTAATGGGCGTTATCGAGGCATGGTATCTCTGGATGATTTGCGTCAGATTGAACGCAGTCGCTGGGAAACAATGACCTTGGCAGAGATGGCTCATCCTCTGTTAGATGTGCCCCATGTCCGGGAAGAAACGCCTCTTTCTAAGGTGATTACAGACTTGGAAGAAAACGAGCTACGACGCATTACCGTGTTGTCCCCAGCCGATGCTGTTGCCGGTACTATTGACCGAGGAGATGTCGTGCGGGCACTGGCCAAACGCCTGAATTTCCCAATTTCAGAAGCCATTATTGATCGCATTAAAGAGGAAGGTGCGTATCCATCTGGGTTACAGTTGGCTGCAATTGCTAGAAATGCTGAATAGGGAATTGTTAAAAACGTTAACGCCTAGAAATACTGAGTTAGCAGCCTCAGCATTCTTCCTTAAGCCTGAATAGAGTCGTTTTCAGCGATTTGTACCATCTCAAAACAACTATCTATTGCTGTCTCAATTGGGCCACTGTATGGAGATTAGGCATCTAGACTAATGGTGTCTGGACCTAAACAACTTCAGTGATTTGTCCATTGGTGGCTAGGTCCAATGGCAGCTAACGTATTGTCATAGTTGAAATGGTAAGGCATTGGGGTGTGGAGTGATAACAGTCATGCCCTGATCACAGGTTTTATGAAGCATTGGCTATATCGATTTGGGTGGCGACTGTTGCCTGGAGTTTTAGCGTCAGGATTAACGCTATTCGCTGCCCATGTTGGGATTTTTCAACCTTTAGAGCACAGTGTCTATCGCTTCTTATTTCAAGTGAGAGGTGAGCAACCGTGGGATGAACGGGTAGCGGTTATTGAAATTGATGAGGCAAGTTTGGCCACCATTGGTCAATTTCCTTGGCCCAGGCATTATTATGCTGACCTGTTAGAAACTCTGGCTCCTGCCGATGCTAGTGTTGTGGCTTTCGATATTTTGTTTGCTGAGTCTGCGGAAGACGATGCAGAGCTGGCCCTGGCTATGGAGCACCATGGCAATGTGGTAGTGGCTACTGCATGGGATAAGCAACGGGGAGTCATTGGTCCCAATGCCGATGTGATGGAGGGTGCGATCGCAACAGGCCATATCCATCATATTGCTGATACCGATGGCATTACCCGTACCTATTATCCAAAAGCCAACGGAACACCAGCATTGAGCGTTGCAGCTGTGCAGCATTATAGTCCAAGTCAAGCCCATGGGCTTGCAGCCTCTCATCAGAGCCTTTGGTTAAACTGGCTCGGGGGTACCCAAAATGCCCCTCGATATTCGTTTGCTGATGTCCTCAATGGGACTATTCCTGTCGATAGCTTTTCAGACAAAATTGTTTTTGTCGGATTCACAGGAGTGGGTCTGGACACCATGACGACGCCCTACAATCAAAATCCACCAGCGGCAGGCGTTTATCAGCATGTTGTTGCAGCTAATAACTTGTTGGCTCAAAATCACTTAAAGCCCTTTGTCGTACCTGTCATGGTGCTACTGGTTTTGCTTGGCCCAGGACTGGGTTACCAATTATTTTATCGGCGTTATCGAGTCCACCTTTTAGCAAATCTAATAATTGTTGTGACCTGGGGTAGTGCAGTGACTGTGGCCTTTCATCACAATTACTGGCTCCCGACCGTTGCACCTTTGGGTACCGTAGTAGCGACTAGTTTCTTTGTAAGATTGACCGAACGCTTACAAGGCAAGCTGAAATTATCACAGTTTGCAAATATTGATCGAACGCTTGTAAGGCAAGCTGAAACTATTACAGTTTGCGAGTGATGTTCGTCTTACTTCAGCTTACTTCAGCCGGAATCTATTGGATGTAGCTAATCACGGTGCATGATATTTGGCTTGAGCCCAAACGAAGGCCTGTTCTTGCTCTTGTGGTGAGAGCGGCTTTTTTTTGAACTGGATATCGAAAATGTTCTCAGCGGCGACCGTGAGTGCTCCAGCAACATCAATGCGGTGAATGTTGACTAGGTTAGGTGGCGGAGTCACAGGACTACCGAACACAGCTTGAACTAAATCTGGGTTGGGCATAAGTCTTATGGAGCCATGTTGCAAGATACAGCTATTACGATAAAGCTGAGCACTGCCAATAAGTTTATAACCATTATCCATAACCAAATCAGCTACAGTATTGCTACCAAAGCAATTGTGAGTTTTCTGATAGCCACGTTTGTTAGAGCCTAAGGATAGCGAAATTCCTAATTGTTTCCAGCCCTCAATTAGAAACTGACAGAGTTGAGCATAGATATCCCGTCGCCGCCCGCCATAGCCAGAAAGCACCAGGCTATAGGTTAGATCTCCCTGGTGTAGGACGGCTCTCCCACCGCTTGGTCGTCTTACGATGTCAAGGGCTTGGCCGTTCCACTTAAGTGTGTGCCAGTGGTCTGGATAATCACGCTGATGATAACCCAGAGAAATCGCAGCAGGCTTCCATGTGTAAAACCTTAAACAAGGCAGCCCATACGCCAAACGATGCTGCTCCAATAACCACTCATCAATAGCCATTTGAGTGATGCCAGAGGTCTCTATGGGGTCAATGAGCCGCCATGTTGCTGTCATGATTTTAACTGGCAGAAGGATATTTCTCCTTCAGAACATCATCCGTTTCGTCGGCGATTGTGGCGACAATCGTCATCAGTCGAGAGATTTCACCGGGATTAATATCGGCAAGAATCCGACTCGCTAAGACAAGGACTTCTTGGTTAGAAATTCCGAAGCAGGCCTCAAAGGTTTCACCACAGTTCTTTGCCAATAGCTCCTGCATCAGATCATTTTGGTTGGTTACAGGTAACTTCAAAAGGGGAGACCATACAGTTAGAGTATCTTCGTCTCCAGTGCCCGTAAGTTGGACATAAACAGTCACACTGCCATAGGTAAATTTCCAAAGATAGCCCTCATCATCACGACTAACCATGGCATTGCCCCCCTGGTCCAGGCTGGCAATGACAGTTTCAATCACATCCACATGGCTAGCTTGAAAGCTTTCAGTGCCAGCGCTGATGGTTTCACCAGCAGTTTCAACGTTCAGGGTACTCATGGGCTCCGCTTACTCCTAATAAATCACAATCGAGGGTGTGAGCATGACAAGCTGCTGTTAGTCAGCATATCGATAAAATAGAACATTCTCGGTAGATGTGAGTTCCTTCCGAAAAGATCCATCCCACTGTATCGTTGCTTTTCCTAGGGGAAGTCTTAGCAAGTTATTTTTTCAGATTTCTTTCTAGTAGTTAGAGAAAGCTGGCTGATGGCGAATGAGGCTTAAGAACTCTTCGCGTGTTTTCTGGTCATCTTGGAAGACACCAAGCATAGCGCTTGTCACTGTCCAGGAACCGGGCTTTTGCACCCCACGCATAGCCATACACATATGACTTGCTTCCATTACAATAGCCACACCCTGTGGTTCTAAGATTTCGCTGATGGCTTCAGCTACCTGACGTGTGAGGCGTTCCTGCACCTGTAGACGGCGAGAATACATCTCAACGATACGGGCTAATTTACTTAAACCAACTACCTTTTGATTAGGGATGTAAGCTACATGGGCCCGACCCATAAAGGGCAGCATATGGTGCTCGCACAGGCTAAAGAAGTTAATATCTCGCACCAAAACCATTTCATTGTGACCCTCGTCAAAAATGGCGTTATTGATGAGGGTTTCTAAGGATTGAGTATAGCCTTGGGTAAGAAAACGCATCGCTTCGGCTACCCGTTTGGGGGTTTTCAATAAGCCCTCACGCTCGGGATCTTCACCGAGCTCGGCCAGCATTGTATGCACGGCTTCCATTAGCTTTGTGTTGTCAGTGGAAGGCTCGTGCAGTAATGCATCGTGTCCTTTGGTTTTAGCACGATCAGGGCGGATGCTGGATTCCAATGATTGCCCGTTAATCAGACCATTCGTTGTAGAGCCTGTGGTGGAACCGTTAGTAGAAATAACCATGGTGTGGGTAACTTGAGTTCTAGATAGTGAGCAAAAGGATATTCGTGTAGGCAAGCGAAATGTGATCAAGTTAGCTTGCCTACTTTGAAATATTGGTTAGAGAATCACAGGGCTCCTCCACTTGGCATGATGGTCAGCTCTTCGACCACAGCCCCAGGAGGTAGGAGCGCAGTTTGTAGAATAGCGTTTGCAACTAACTCGGGAGTCAACATACCGGAGCGGTCGAAGTCGGCTTGCACAGTGTCGGTATCCCAAAGAGGCGTATTGACCGCTCCAGGCAAAATGGTCACTACCCGAATGCCATGATTTCTTTCTTCTACAGAAATAGCTTTAGATAGTGCTACAACGGCTGCTTTGCTAATGCCATAGGCACCCCATTCTGGGAAAGCTTGGCGTGCGGCAATTGAGGCCACATTAATAATCATGCCGCTTTTGCGATCGCGCATTCCCGGAAGTACAGCCTGAATGCATTGAAAGACGCTAGTGACATTTAGATCAAGGACGCGACACCAGTCATCTAAAGGCATTTGGTTGAGTTCTCCCGTGTAACCCATCCCGGCATTGTTAACTAGCACATCAACCGGGCCAAAGGCCTCTAATATATGCGTTACTTGTTCCTTGATTTGAGCAACTATGCTCAAATCTAAGGGAAAGCTTTGGGCCTTAACGGTTGCGGTCTCACCAATCTCGTCTTCTAAGGCCTTTAGCTTATCTGTTGAACGACTGACTAATGCTACATCAAAGTTAGCCTTAGCAAAGGCCAGCGCAGTAGCACGACCGATACCAGTACTAGCACCTGTAATCAATGCGCGACGGTTTGGGACAGTATTCATCAAGGGGCGTCAAGGATGCGTAGGCGTCAATGAAAAATCACTTAAGATTAATGTTAACAAATGTTGCGAACAATGTGGTGTTTTCAGACTATGAGATTTTATTGAAAGGAGTAAAAAATAGTCTTTATGAGGGTTGTATCCACATAACAACAACTTATCAGGCTCTCATTAATCTTTGATTTCATCAGAGGTGAGTACCTGCATAAAAGACTTGGACTATAATCTAGGGCGTATTGCCGTTAGGCTTGCCGCACCTGAGATGCCTATGGGATAGCCTTTGCTTCAAGCAACGCTAGCGCAATTACGTTGTGGGCAACGATTATGCAGCTTCAGAAAATACGCCAATCTGCCGAAACTTACGATAGCGTTCCTGTCGACGTTGCTCTGGTGAGATTTCCAGTAACGCTTCAAGATTCTCTAGCAGAGCTGTTTCTAATCCTTCAGCTGCCTTGATAGGATTAGCATGAGCACCACCAATCGGTTCAGGTAGTAGATGGTCCAAAATACCTAGGTTTTTCAAGTCCCAAGCTGTAATTTTGAGAGCTTCGGCTGCTTGTGATGCCCTAGATGCATCCTTCCACAAAATAGCGGCACAGGCTTCAGGACTAGCAACGGTGTAAACAGAATGCTCAAACATAATGAGACGGTCGCCAACACCGATGCCCAATGCCCCGCCAGAACCACCTTCTCCAATGACAGTGCAAATAATAGGACTATCTAGACGAAACATTTCGCGAAGATTGTAGGCAATGGCTTCGCCTTGACCTAGTTGCTCAGCTTCTAAACCAGCCCATGCTCCTGGCGTATCGATAAAGGTGAAAATCGGCATCTTAAAACGATTTGCATGTTCCATGAGTCGCATCGCTTTGCGGTAGCCTCCAGGAGATGCCATGCCAAAATTGCGGGCAACATTATCCTTTGTATCTCGGCCTTTTTGGTGGCCTAACATGACAACTGAGTGACCATGAAAACGAGCGATACCGCCTACTAAAGCAAGATCATCTTTTCCAGAGCGACGGTCACCATGCAGCTCAATCCATTCGTCCGAAATTGCTTGAATATAGTCTAAGGTGCTGGGTCTACGAGGATGACGTGCTACCTGAATACGCTGAGCTGGCGTCAGGCTAGTAAAAATCTCCTGGCGTAGTTGCTGGGCACGGGATTCTAGTTGTTGAATTTGTGCTGAAACGTCGACATCATTGTCTTCAGCCAAGGCCCTTATTTGTAATATGCGAGACTCTAGTTCAGCTAAAGGCTTTTCAAAGTCAAGCAAAATAGGCCTTCGTTCTGTTGTCGCCATAACAGTTTTAGGTACCTCCAGCAGTGATTCCACCCTATCGTAAACTGTCCCCTAAAATTTACTTATTGTCATAGCCAACTGGCATGAACTGTAAATAACAGGGGGATTTAAGTTGTTAGCAAGGGGCGAAACCCATGTTTGATAGAGGCTGAACCAATTTGCTCCATTTTCTCAAGCGTAATTTGATTTCTCCCCCAAGAGAAGTTAGTGTGCCACTTTTCAAATTCCAACAACATGGATTCAGCAAAGCAAGCAAACAACTGTCGAGCCGGTACATCCATGGCGACGATGTGCATAATTCGCCAATCAATGTCTAGGCTATGTTCAACAATACCGCCCTTGAGAACATGGACTTCAGGATTGCTAAAATGGCTGTCAATATTCTTTGGATAACCGCCATCTACCATCAAACAGGGCTGCTTTAATGTGTTTGGGTCGATGTCGACGCCCTTGGGCATACTAGCCACCCAAACCACTACGTCTGCTTGGGGTAGGGCATCCTCTAGGCTCATAATTTTACCCATACCAATCTCGTCCTTAAGATTGTCTAGACGCTCTCGATTACGAGCGATGAGTAATAAATCTTTAACCCCTGTCTTTTCGCTAAGCCAGCGGCATACAGCACTGCCAATGTCTCCCGTGGCTCCACATACAGCAACGGTTGCATTTGACAAATCGATGTTGTATTTCGGAGCTGCCTGCTCCACCTGCTTACAAATGATGTAAGCGGTGTGCGTATTCCCAGTGGTAAAACGCCGAAAGTCAAGCTCTAAGTTACGAATGCGCCGGATCTGCTCTAGCTTGAAATTTTCAAAAATGATTGAAGAAAACCCACCCAAGGCAGTGATATTAATGCCTTGCTTCTGGGCGTGGGCCATCGCATTCAAGATCTTTCGAGTCGCTGCCTTAATTCGTCGCGTTGCCAGCATTTCTGGTAGAAAGCAGGACTCTACGTAGCGTCCTTCAATAACTTGACCAGTGGCACTGGTGACCTTAATGTCCTCAACTACAAATGGAGGCGCACTACACCAAAAATCCAAGCCCTGGCTGCCATATTCTGGATATCCCAAATCTCGGGCAACCGATTGGGCGTGTTCTAAGTTGGTCAGGTGTCCAATTAAGCCAAACATGTGGGACGCTTCTATTAAAAAAATAATCTTAGAAAATCAGACTACAACAAAACGTTACAGTCTTGCTGTTCGCTGCAACCTAATCACTATCCACACCAAAAAGAGGCTGATCGCATGATCAGCCTCTTTCAATATCTAATACAACATTATGCTTCTAATACAACATTATGCTGTCGCTAGACCTTGAGCAGAAAGCCGCATGACGTCACGACTACTGAAACCAATATTACCTAAGGCTTCACCATAGGTAATCATGAAGTCTTCAACTAGGGCATCTTTTTCCATGCCTAGTATAGCAGCGTCATCAGCCACTTGATTTAGCATTTGCCAAACCAAAGGCAGGTTTTGACGATTGGCCTCCTCTAACTCCTCCTTCGCGGAGTCAAAATTAGCTTTAAGCCACTCTTCACCAAAGTTGAGGTGCATGTATTCATCTTTGACTACACCTTCGGTGATCTTTCGAGCAAAGTCGTCTGCAACTGGAATATAGATGTTGTACGCTGAGATGGCAAAGGTCTCAATAATTAAAGACTGAATTAACAAACAAGTTACGATTTTGCCTTCGTCCTGGGCCTGCTTAAAGTTATCATGAAGCTTAGCAAAGAACTCTTTTGCAAACTTCATGTCAGGGGTCACATTTAAATTCTTGCCACAAGCTTGAAAGCCTTTCATGTGACGTTTTTCCATGCGAGCGAGCTTAATCAACTCATCTTTATGATCACTGAGGTGTTCAGCTAACGTCTGGTAGTTATCGTTAGCTTCCCATTCCCCTTCGATTACGATTGCGTTAATGCGACTATACGCATCTTTATACGCTTCACTTTGGAAGTCGAGCGCTAGGCTGGCCTCAAGCTGCGGCATATCTGTCCAATTCCTGCTTACAATAACCACTCGCTGTCCATATCTAAGCTATGGCATAGCACAGTGGCTGTGGTTAACTTAAATATTGACACCTGTTTTCACACTTTACACCCTATCAGGAGAGTAGATATGTTTGCCGATAGGCCCAAAGTGTCTCAACTCTTTTTGTTTGCAAGTGTTCCAGGATAATCTATTTAGAATTTTTATCTATTAGATTGATATTGCTTCAAGTGATGGACCTGTCTGGTTAGAAAGCTGACATATGATTTGGGAAATGGCTCATCAGCTAGTGTTTCAATCGTTGGACCATCGGTCATAGTACATCTGTTGGTATGTTGTGCCTACTCGATGTCTTCCAGTACCTTTAGCCGTATGGCTTTCGTTGAAGGGCTATTAGCGCTACCCAATTGGATTTCAATAATTTCATTGGTTAGGGGAGTTAGTCCACTCAGGAGGGCGCGCAAATTAGGTGTACTTTCGCCACTATCGACATAAACACGCTCCGCTAGCTTATTGATGCGTCGCCACGCGGTGTAGAGTTTGGCGGCTGCCTGTTCTAGCTGAGTGGCTTGGTTGACCAAATCTGCCGTGGAGTTTAAACAGCCTACTCGTAATGCTTCTTCCAGTGCTTGTTCTAAATTCACAACATCTGGATCAATGGTCTGTACCTGACTAGCTGCAGCAATGTACTTAGATAAATAGCGGGCTTCAGATGTAATTTGCTTGAGAGTATCTACGTCTGGATTTTGGGCAGCTTCGGTGCGTAGCGTTTCTTGATGGCTCGGGGGCAGTTTTTCCATCTCCTTGACCAAGGGGGTGAGATATCGAGTCGGGATGGTGTTGTTTGCTGCTTTTTCACGGACTGTTTCAGGAATTAAATCGGAGGTCATTGCTGTCCATTCATCGGCTAGCTGTTTGACTTCTTTGCGAGTAATTTGCTCTCCACGACGAGCGGCTTCGGTGACCATTTGTTGCACTTCTGGCGCAGCTTGGGCCGTTTCCACAAAGGCTCGCTTGCTAAATTGGTTGACAGACTGTTCATTTAGTAAGCCTTCTTTAAGTAGTTCGTCGGCACTATTACCCAGCTCAATTAGGGCATAAGCTTGGCTCTTGCTAATTTCTCGATCTTTTAGCCAATTTAAAAATCCGGTGCCACGACCATCGCCCCCCTGTTTTTCACGATCGCGAACGGCTCTAAGAATTCGACCACGCCAAATATCAGTCTGCAAATCAAAGCGATCGCAAACTTGCCAAGCGATATCGATTTGGTAACTGAAATCCTGATCAGGAATACTAGTGTCGCTAGGGTCGGGAATTTTAAAGTCGAGCGTTACATCTTGGTCTGTACCACCTTTAGTGATGTCGGCCACAAAATCGGCTGCTCCAACCATTGAATTTCTCTATCCCGCAGGCCTATTTGACAGGCTTATTATGTTACAGCTGTAGGACCCAGCGCACAAACAATAGTGACAAGGTGGCTGCTCCTAATACAAGGGTCAATAGTCCTGCAATCAATATAATTGCGAATAGCTTATCTGTTTTGCGGCTAGGAATGGGATTTCGAATATGCCGTTCTAGCAGATCGACATTGCGCGCATTGGCTTTCCAGACCACGTCAAAGAAATCTCCAATCATGGGCACTGTGCCCATGAGAACCTCCGTCAGGATGTTTAAGCCCATGCGACCTAGGGTCGCTGCAGGGACCCCTAGGCGAGCGGCTTCTATGACGACATAAATAGAGATCAGCCCTGCCATTAAATCTCCACCACCGGGCAGAAGACCGATAAGAGGGTCCAGACCTACTCGATAGCCTATACCTGGGATTGCGATCGCATTATCTAAAACATGACTCAGGCCACGTAGCCGTTGCAGTGTCTGATGAGAATTACGGTCTACTAGCGGTGGGGAGCCGTCAGAAAGGGGCATAGGAGTAACCTTACTTGCAAGCCATAAAGATGACTATATTCATTAGCGCGAAGGGCAGCATAACTCAATAAAAAACTGAGATTTTGTGTGGAAAATTGACGGAGCGTTAGCTTCAGTAATCAAGCTGGCTAATGAACGTTACAAGCTGGCTTGGCAACACAATGAAATCATCACTTGGGGCATAATGTCACCAATTCAATAATCCGTCTCTTTTGCAATCATGAAGCAATCTAGGAAAATTTTACGCCGTGCTTTGCTTATTCCTACCACATTGGTCACGTTTGGGATGATGAATGCTGCTGGCGCTGTGGCTCAAATTTATAACCCCATCGAAATAGCGGGAGGACGTGAAATTAGCGATACGCTTTCTGAAAACGATATCCCTACTGGAGTAGGTGGGTTTGCTAGGGATTACAGCGTTGAGCTGTTTGAAGGTGACCAGATCACTATCGATGTTATTTCGGAAGAGTTCGATACACTGGTTAGCCTTATAGGAGATGACGGTACCACTGTCAGTGAAAACGACGACGGTCCAGATGGTTCGACTAACTCATTGCTGTTTGCACGCATTTCTAAATCTGGTCAGTACACTGTAAGGGTCAGGTCCTATGCTGGCCAGGGTGCAGGAGCATTTTCCTTAAAACTTGCCCGTCTACGTGAGATTGAAGAATAATCCATTAAACCAGAGGGTTTCAGAGCCCTTTAACCCTTTGGCTTTAGGCTCTTCAGAGCATCTGATGAGGTGACATAGCAGCTAGAACAAAAAATATCCTAAGTTTTAGCTTGCTAAGGGTTCCACTCTTTTGCTAACTTGTTTAGGCGCGCAAGCAAAGGCAGAAATGCCTCATGTTGCCGGGATAGCTCAGTTGGTAGAGCAGTGGACTGAAAATCCTCGTGTCGGCGGTTCAAGTCCGCCTCCTGGCATTGCCGGTCTAATTGCCGGTGTATGTGGTAGTGGGTCGTTGCCCGAGTGGTTAATGGGGGCGGACTGTAAATCCGCTGGCTACGCCTACGTTGGTTCGAATCCAACACGGCCCACCACATAGTCTTTTTGCCTTCATAGCTCAGCGGTAGAGCACTCCCTTGGTAAGGGAGAGGTCACGAGTTCAATTCTCGTTGAAGGCTT
>NZ_QXHD01000004.1:6621820-6673073 GCF_011009555.1 Adonisia turfae CCMR0081
CCATTACCACCGTCTCACCTATCCAACGTTTATCTCAGGATGTGATCAGCCTGATTGCTGCTGGGGAAGTGATTGATTCCCTGGCGGCTGTTGTGCGGGAGCTGTCGGAAAATGCGCTGGATGCTGGGGCTACCAGGATTGTGATTCATTTGTGGCCAGAGGTGTGGCGGGTCCGGGTGACGGATAACGGCATGGGTATCTCCCGTGCTGACTTAGAACAAGCGGCCACGGCCCATAGCACGAGCAAGATTCGCACCTGTGATGATCTGAGTCAAATTCAGAGTCTGGGGTTTCGGGGTGAGGCGCTGCATAGTTTGGCGCAGCTATCGGACTTAGAAATTCGTAGTCGGGTGGCTGGGGCTGTGGGTTGGCGTGTGAATTATGGTGTAGAAGGAACGGTGACAGATATTGAGGAAGTTGCGATCGCGCCTGGCACTGTTGTCACCGCTGATGCTCTTTTTACACGATTGCCCAATCGTCGACAGGTGTTGCCGTCTGTGGCCCAACAGCTACGCCAGGTGCAACAAACTGTGCAGCAGTTAGCCCTGTGTCATCCCCAAGTTACCTGGCAGGTGGCCCACACTGACCGCGACTGGTTTACCCTGTGGCCGGGGTCTACGGCGAAAACTATTTTGCCTCAGATTCTGCGGGATGTGACGGTCCATGATTTAGCGAACGTAAGTTTGACGGCTGATGATTTGGGGTGTGCGCATGGGCAGTTGAACCTGTTGGTGGGATTGCCGGATCGCTGTCATCGAGGACGTCCGGACTGGGTACGGGTGGCGATTAATGGACGAACGGTGACGGCTCCTGTTTTAGTACAGTCGTTGATCTATAACTTTCGCCGTACGTTACCCCGCGATCGCTATCCCGTGTGTTTTTTGCATTTGCGGGTACCGGCTGAGCAAATTGACTGGAATCGTAATCCGGCTAAGTCGGAGATTTATTTGCAAGATACGGACGTGTGGTGCGATCGCATTGCCCTTGCGGTTGAGAAGACGTTGCGGCTGTCTAATTTGACGGACAGTGCTCAAACTCAGCGTACTAAGCAGCTGTTTAAGGCGGCTGAGGTCGCTGGTAGTTATGGTCCTAGTAATCATAATCTGCCGAGTCAGCTTAAGGCTGTTGCCCAGGTTCAGGAGACCTATATAGTGGCTGAGCACAGTGGTGGCCTGTGTTTAGTGGAGCAGCACATTGCCCATGAGCGGGTTATTTACGAACAAATTAAATCGCGTTGGCAAACGGTTGAGATCGAGCCAGCGATTATTTTGAGTCAGCTTAGTGCCCGTCAGGTTGAGCAATTGAGGCGGTTGAGTTTAGAGGTAGACCTATTTGGTGAAAATCTTTGGGCTGTGCGTTCGGTACCGGTACCGTTGGCGGAGCGAGACGATTGCGCAGATGCTCTGCTGGAGTTGAGTTTAGGTGGAGATGTTGATGAGGCGATGGTAGCAACGGCTTGTCGTACGGCAATTCGCAATGGGACGCCGTTGACGTTAGAGACAATGCAAACGTTGTTGGATGATTGGCAGCGGACTAAGAATCCAAGGACCTGCCCCCATGGGAGGCCGATTTGTTTGACGTTGGAGGAGTCGAGTTTGTCGAGGTATTTTCGGCGGCATTGGGTGATTGGTAAGAGCCATGGGTTGAGGCAGTAGGGGCATGTTTTATACATGCCCTGAGATAACGCCTGCTATTTGACAAAACTCTCTGGTACGAGGGTTGTAGGGCGACGTCCCGCCCTGCCCAGGGGGTGTGGGCTTCGACGTGAGCTCAGCCGAACGTGAATACGGAGGGACCCCACGCAACCGGTTTTGGTTCCAGCCGAGAAGCTACATAAATGAAGACTTACAGCTACCCCTTCAATCAATGCGTTCAGACTACGAGGCTGTACGAAATCCTGACTGATAGCGCCTGTTATCGCAGGGCATCCACAAGGGAATGCCCCTACAAGATTGTCCATTTTTAGGGGCTAAGGAAAGAAGGTCCCCCCATAACCGGTTTTGCATCCAACCCAACAAGCCGATCAGACACATAATCCCAAACCCTATCAATCAAATCAGGTGCATTAGCATCAAACCACTCAATCGCCTTTTCCTTCCTAAACCAAGTCCGTTGCCGCTTAGCAAACTGCTGCGTATGACGAATCACCAAAGCAGCCGCTTCCGCTAAACTTACATCCCCAGCTAAATGTTGTTTAATCTCCGCATACCCTAGCGTGTTTAATAATGGCAAATCCGCACCGTAACGATTGATCAAGGTGTGCACCTCGTCTACCAAACCAGCATCTATCATATGGTGGGTGCGTTGGGCAATGCGCTGACGTAGGTCCTCACCACAGTCCAAGCCCACATATATAAGGGGATAGTTCGGCGGATTTTCGCCTTGTTGGGCCGAAATAGTATGTCCAGTCGCATAATAAACCTCTAATGCACGCAGGGTGCGAACGGCATCATTGGGGTGAATCCGCTGAGTCGCTGCCGGGTCTACTTGGTGTAAAAAGGCATAACACTGGGGTTGACCTAACTCAGTCAGTTGCTGACGCAGGTTTGGTTGAGGTGCAACACGAGGAATAATTAAACCTTTTGCGATCGCATTCACATACAACCCTGTCCCACCTACCAACAAGGGCACCTGCTCTTGCCGTACGTGTATCTGCTGAATTAATTCCTGGGCCTTGGCTTGATAATCAGCAACTGTTAAAGTTTCAGTCGGCTCACATATATCAATTAGATAGTGAGGTACCTGCTGCTGTTCTGCTAAGGATGGCTTTGCCGTACCAATATCAAACTCACGGTATACCTGACGTGAATCTGCTCCCAAAATCACCCCATTTAACCGCTGAGCTATCTGCAACGCTAGGCCAGATTTCCCCGATGCCGTTGGGCCAACGACTATAATAAGGGATGGTACATAAGCACTAAATTTTAAACTGATTTTAGTCAATGAAAATTGTCCGTATATTTTACGTGTAAATTTTTTTGATCCATCCCTAATAAATACGCTTTCTAAAATCCATTCAGAATCGCTTTTAACACCGTTGTGCTAGAATTCGGGGGCACAATTTCATTTCTAATGCTATTGCGGCTTTACGACCGTCTTAGGAGATAGGAACGCATGACAACCGATTATGGTGCTGATCAGATTCAGGTGCTTGAAGGCCTGGAACCTGTGCGCAAGCGACCGGGTATGTACATTGGTAGTACGGGGCCGCGTGGTTTGCATCACCTAGTTTACGAGGTTGTTGACAACTCCGTAGACGAAGCGCTTGCGGGTTATTGCAAAACGATTACCATCGACCTTAATGCCGACGGTTCTGTCACCGTTACTGACGACGGACGCGGTATTCCCACGGATGTCCATGCCCGTACCGGTAAGTCTGCCCTGGAAACCGTCATGACGGTCCTCCACGCTGGCGGTAAGTTTGGCGGTGGTGGCTATAAAGTATCTGGTGGTCTCCATGGTGTGGGTGTTTCAGTGGTTAACGCTTTGTCAGAATGGGTGGAAGTTACTGTCTGGCGTAATCAAAAAGAGCATCTTCAACGCTACGAGCGTGGTGAAGCCCAAGGAGAATTATCAGTAAAAAGCGGTGCTGGTAGTCAGACGGGTACATCGGTCAGCTTTAAGCCCGACCAGCTGATTTTTACGGAGACCGTTGAGTTTGATTACAGCACCCTGGCCGGTCGTTTGCGAGAGTTAGCGTACCTCAATGCGGGTGTGGATATTACGTTCACGGATCATCGCTTAGAACTGCTCAAGGCAGATGAACCTAAAGTAAACCGCTACTTCTATGAAGGCGGTATCCGTGAATACGTTGAATATATCAATAAAGAGAAGCAGCCTATTCACCCAGACATTATTTACGTGACTGGCGAGAAAAACGGTGTCCAAGTAGAAGCCGCTCTGCAATGGTCTGTCGATGCCTACTCTGATAACTTGATGGGCTTTGCAAATAATATTCGCACTGTTGATGGTGGTACACATTTAGAGGGACTCAAAGCGGTGCTCACACGCACCATGAACAATTTTGCTCGCAAGCGTAATAAGCGTAAGGATAATGAGTCCAACCTTGCTGGTGAGAACATTCGCGAAGGCCTAACGGCGGTTATTTCCGTTAAGGTGCCAGAACCCGAATTTGAAGGCCAGACTAAAACTAAGCTGGGTAATACCGAGGTGCGCGGTATTGTTGATTCGCTGATTGGGGAAACCCTGAGCGAGTATCTAGACTTCAATCCCAATGTGGTGGATTCTATCTTAGAAAAAGCCATTCAATCCTTTAATGCAGCGGAAGCTGCCCGTCGTGCCCGAGATCTGGTCAGACGTAAGTCAGTTTTAGAGTCTTCCACACTGCCGGGTAAGTTGGCAGACTGTAGCTCCCGTGACCCCGCTGAATCAGAAATCTTTATCGTAGAGGGTGACTCTGCGGGAGGTAGTGCCAAGCAGGGGCGTGATCGTCGTTTTCAAGCCATTCTGCCGCTGCGAGGCAAGATTCTCAACATTGAGAAAACCGATGACTCGAAGATTTATAAAAACAACGAAGTCCAGTCATTGATTACGGCTTTGGGATTAGGTATCAAGGGCGAAGAATTTGATGCATCCCAGCTACGCTACCATCGCATTTGTCTAATGACAGATGCAGACGTGGATGGCGCTCACATTCGCACACTGCTGCTGACGTTCTTCTATCGCTATCAGCGAGCGTTGATCGATCAAGGCTTTGTATACATTGCTTGCCCACCCTTATATAAGTTAGAGCGGGGCCGCAGTCATACCTACTGTTATAGCGAGCAAGAACTCCAGCGAGGTATTAGCGCATTGCCTGCTAATGCAAAATACAATGTGCAGCGATTTAAGGGTCTGGGTGAAATGATGCCTACTCAGCTGTGGGATACCACCATGAACCCGGAGAGTCGCACGCTGAAGAAGGTGGAGATCGAAGATGCAGCGGAGGCCGAGCGGATCTTTACGGTGCTCATGGGTGATCGTGTAGCACCTCGCCGTGAGTTTATTGAGACCTATGGTCCAAAGCTGAACATGGCGGATCTAGATATCTAAAGTCTGACAACTGTCGGAGGGCTCAGTCGGTGATTGCGAAAATACAATACGGCTAAAGTCATTAGCCATTCCATCAATAGATAATAGAGCTGATTAGAAGCATAGTTGATTCCTTGCTTCTAATCAGCTTTTAGATTGTTAGCTGATGAGTATTTTGATGGTAGAGGTAGTCTGAGTGAGAAAAGACTATAACAAGCTTGTACGGGATAAGGTGCCGGACCTCATTGAGGCGGCAGGTAAAAAGTTTTTGACACTGCGACTTTCTGAAGATAAGTATAAAAGAGCTTTGAAACAGAAACTTCTGGAAGAAACTAGGGAAGTTCAGGGAGCTGAGTCTATAGCTGAGTTGACAGAAGAACTTGCTGATGTGGCGGAAGTGATGGATACATTGATTGTTGTTTTGGGTATTAGTTGGCAAGAGGTGCGAGAGGCCCAAAAACAGAAGAGGCTGGAACGTGGTGGATTTGAGGAACGGTTGAAATTGATGTGGGTTGAAGAAAAGGATTAGGAGTTGAGCACAGATGTGACGTTACAAGATGTAGCTATTCATGAGGATTATCGGAGCGATCGCAACGATCTAATCTGTGATTTTTATGTGCCTTGCCTGAGTCAGTCGGTGCGGTATGACCGAGCGGTGGGCTTTTTTTCGAGTACGTCGATGGCGGCGGTAGCATGTGGGCTGGCGACGTTTATTCGGGCTGAGGGAAAAATGCGGTTGATTGCGTCGCCTCAACTATCGGCGGAGGATGTGGAGCATTCAAAATGTGGATATGATGTTTTGAGGATAGCGTGACTTGAAGAACCTTGAAAGCGTTATGGGTAATACCCTCGAAACATTAGAATTACTAGACTTTTATGGCAAAAAATTTCAGAAAATCCGGGTAGACCGTGCTCATGGTATCGCGCCTCATAAGCCAATTCTATTATTGTCTGTTATTGAACATATTCAAAAACACCAGATTCAGGAAAACAAAATATTCCTACAACCTCAGCTGATTCACACTTTCCTCAAATACTGGTTGTATCTAGGTTCAAACACCCATAACCCTGATATTTCAAAGCCATTCTTCTTTATGAAAAGCGGTAAGTTCTGGCACCTATGGCCTAATCGTCAATTTGAGTCAGTGCTCTCTTCTAAGGTGAAACTTAAAACCTTTGCTGAAGTAAAGCGAGTGATTAAATATGCTTACTTAGATGAAGATTTATTTGAACTGCTTCAACAGCCTATTCCCAGGGAAAATTTATTACGGGTATTAGTCAGCAAATGGTTTCCTGGACAGATAGACAATATTTTTGATATTGCAGCGATTGACAAACTAGATGATACAGAATCTAAGTTGTTGGAAAAATATGCCCGTTTCTATACCCAGGACAATGTAGGGCCTATTCTGAAAACGGTTTTAAGCTGATGTCTTCAGATCTTCTTTACTACGCTAAGAAGTTTTCTAAACTTCGAGTCAATTATAACCGTCAGCGTGGTGTAGCGCCCCATAAGCCAATATTATTGCTTTCAGCAATTGAACACCGTAGCCTCTAAGACTAAAATCAGAGGATTAAATGCTCTGAGGAATGTTGTGAAATATGCCTACGTTGATGACGCTTTGTTCTCTCTTTTAACAGCCAGTGAAACTAGGCGAGAGCTGACTGATGTACTTATCAACAGTTGGTTTAACCATCAAGCAGAGACAGTTGAGGAATTATTGTCCTACGATGAATTTGAACAAACCCAGCTCAAACTGTTTGACAGTGGTGGAGCGACGTATACCGTAGAAGATCTGAAAGATCAACAACGCATCTTTGTCCGCAATGCCGCGTTTAGACGCATTGTTACATCCTTATATAATCAGCAGTGTGCTTTCTGTCACCTCAGAATTGTTAGCGATAATAATCACAATATTGTCGATGGCTCCCATATTTTGCCCTTTGCAGAATTTCGGGATGATCGTTTTGATAATGGTATCTCCCTTTGTAAAAATCATCACTGGGCATTTGATCATGGCTGGTTTGGCATTGATGATAATTATCGAATTATTGTTGCCAGGGATCGTTTATATGAGGAACCCTCTGAGTACACAAGACAGATAAAGGATTTTCATGGTGAACAGATTCTTCTACCTGTTGAAACTGAGTATGAGCCCCGTTTATCAGCCATAGAGTGGCATCGTGAGTACTGGGGAATTGCCAGCTGAAACAACTCAAAGACCTTAGAGGTCTTTGAAATAAAGCGCTTTAAATTCATCAGCGGCTTCTGGCTGAATCTGTTTGAGAGCCTTAATTAGACTAACCACCGTTTCAGAGCTAGGGTCACGCACCTCATTGGCCCAGCGATAAATATTGGATGCACCGATACCCATCACGGCCGCCAATCGTCCCTGGCTAATGCCGTGGTTCTCCATCACCGTTTTTAGTACTTTACCTGCTCTGCCCATGCCTTTGATCCTTACAAAGGTCATAGCGTTTCGTATACAGTCCAATTGGACTGTGATATCTTGAGTAAGTCCAATTGGACTGTGCCTATTCGATGGATAGGTAATGAAAAGTGAAGAGATGGAGAGTGACAGTAGGGGCATTGCATGCAATGCCTGGAGCAGTGGTATGGAGTGGGGATGAAGGGTAGTGGATGAAGTACCGCTAGTGAAATACCTACCCCGTTAGTAAACTATTGAAAGCTTTTCGCTAACTCCCTTATGGCTCGCTGGTTTAACACAACAGGCCCTTGTGTCCAAACAAAGCACTACACATTGACCACAGCTCGCTGGTCAATGCCTGGATTAAAGCGCCTAATAGACCAGGAAAACTACTTTGTCCTCCACGCCCCGCGCCAAATCGGCAAAACCACAGCCATGCTTGCCCTGGCCAAACAACTGACCGACTCAGGGCAATATGCCGCACTGGTCGTCTCCGCCGAGCTAGGGGCTCCCTTCTCAGATGATCCAGGGGCCATGGAGTTAGCCCTACTAAACAGCTGGCGTGGCAATGCCAACATGTACTTACCTGCAGATTGCCAGCCACCCCCCTGGCCAGAGTCAACGGCTGGTCAACGGATTGAAGCAGCCCTAAATGCCTGGAGTCAAGCTATTCCAAGGCCGTTGGTGCTCTTTATTGATGAAATAGACACCCTACAAGATGCTGCACTGATATCAGTTTTACGGCAGTTGCGTAACGGGTTTCGTAGCCGTCCCCACGGGTTCCCCCAGTCTGTGGCACTGATTGGTTTACGGGATGTGCGAGACTACAAAGTAGCATCTGGCGGCAGCAACCGACTGACCACATCGAGCCCGTTCAACATCAAAGCCGAATCCATCACGATGCGAAATTTTACAGCGGCTGAAGTAGCAGAGCTGTATCAACAGCATACGGATGAAACAGGTCAGGTCTTTTCAACCGCTGCCACAAATTTAGTGTTTGAGCTAACCGATGGCCAACCCTGGTTAGTCAACGCCCTGGCCCGTCAGCTAGTAGAAGTGTTAGCACCAGACTCCGCCATTACCATTACGCCAGACCTGGTGCAGCAAGCCAAAGAGATTCTCATCAAGCGTCAGGACACCCACCTGGATAGCCTGGCCGAGCGCTTACAAGAAAAACGGATCAAAGCCATCATCGAACCCATGCTAGCGGGTTTACCACTACCGGTCACGTCCAATGATGATCGTCAATATTTGGTGGATCTGGGTTTGCTCAAGCGTTCTCAAGCCGGTGGATTAGTGGTCACAAACCCAATTTATCGGGAAGTACTGGTGCGCTTTTTAGTGCAAGGCTCCCAGGACAGCTTGCCCATGATCGCTCCCACATGGCTAACGGCTACGGGCGAGCTGGATACTAAAGCGCTGTTGGATGCATTTTTAGCCTTCTGGCGACAGCATGGTGAGCCATTGCTCAATAGTGCGGCTTATCACGAAATCGCCCCCCATTTAGTATTGATGGCATTTTTGCACCGGGTGGTCAACGGGGGTGGCACGTTGGAACGAGAGTATGCCATTGGTAGCGATCGCATGGATCTTTGCCTACACTATGGCAATGTCACCTTGGGCATTGAGCTAAAAGTATGGCGAGACAAAAGGGCAGATCCGCTGGAGGCAGGTCTAGAACAGTTAGACAGCTATCTAGACCGATTAGATCAGAACCATGGCTGGCTAGTTATTTTTGATCGCCGAACCCAGGCACTTCCTATGGCAGAACGCCTAGCCACGAAGACCATACAGTCAAACGGACAGAGATTAATTACCGTCATTCGAGCATAGTATTTGTTCGTTCTCAATCGACTGGCTGGCCAATACCATGAACATTACCGTTATTTATGTTGAGGCAGATGTCCCAAACCTGATTACCCCATAAAGGTTTATGACTAAACGCTGCTATGCCGATACAGTGCCCCTATGTCATTTAGTCCACACACCACAGTTTACAAATTTGAGGTACTGTCAGCTTCATGAATCAGAACAACATGGCAGAAAACGTTAGCCCTTTGCCCTCGCAAGTTGAGGACGTGATACAGCAATGCAAAAAAGTCCTTGAGCAGCATTATCAGCAGCGTCTTACCGATGTGTTTCTGTATGGTTCAGCAGCTCCCTAAACATCGGCTATCTGCTGGAGAGCAACAGCTCTTAGCCATTGCCCTGCTGTGGGGGCTGGCCAATGCTTCAGGGCGACAGCTTCCTGTTGCTATTGATACTCCCCTGGGACGGCTAGATTCGGAACATCGTCAACACCTGGTTGAACGCTACTTTCCCCAGGCCAGCCATCAGGTGTTGTTGCTGTCTACGGATACTGAGATTCGAGAAGAAGAGGTGGGGGTGTTGCGATCTCAGTCCTCTATTGCCCGTGAGTACCTGCTTGATTATCATCCCAAGAAACGACAGACCACAGTGAAACTAGGATATTTTTGGTAGACATGCAAGCCCCCAGTGACCGAATCAAACTCTCACAGCCCGCAAAAGATCAGCTGATTAAACTCAAGCGAGTTACCAAGATCCAAAACTGGAATGTTCTTTGTCGCTGGGCACTTTGTCGATCATTGGCTGAAAAGTCCCCACCATCACCTGTGCCTATTCCTGCGGACAGTAACGTAGAAATGACATGGCAAGTATTTGGTGGTCCTATTGCTGATTTGTTACTAATTGCCCTTAAGCAGCGTTGTCACGATGACGGTATAGATACCGATGATGAAACCCTTGCTCAGCCACTAAGGTTACACCTACATCGAGGAATCGGCTATCTTGCTGGTGATCCCAACATCAAAAAACTTGAAGATTTTATCGAGCTAACAACGTTGTAGAGATTGAATGAAACGCTATAGTCTTTCAGAAACCTTCTTCTGCTCATCAGTCGATGACTTTTTCTCATAGAAAATAAGCCCGACTCGATTAATGTGATCAATCACATCTGGATCTTCAATATGGCTAAAAATCGACAGGTCAAATAGATACGGCAACAATAAATCATCTAACTGATGTTCAATGGATAACAACTGCTCGTGAGAAATTTGCTTACCTACGAGAGTTAAATCAATATCTGAACCGGCTCGATAGGTACCTTTAGCTCGTGAACCGTACAAAATAACCCGTTCAATTTCAGTATATTGCTGAAAAATACTTGAAATATCCTCAATAGTCTTCGATTCAAGGCCAAATTTTAGGTTTTTACTCTCCATTCTGTAGTTCCTCAGTCTGTAGAGCCTGCATCTTGACTTGCAGTTTTACAAACAAATCAAAGAATCGACCTTTTATATTGGCTGCGATCGCTTGAGCCGTTGTCTGATTGTAAGTATGGCTAGTACGATTTCGCTCTTTAATCATATCCATCCAGCTACCACCATCTTCAATTAGACCCACATTAAAGGCAAGACGGGTGGCATCGCGAGAACCATAGATGTTTTGATTTCCTTGATACTGTAAATAATCTTTCAAGACATTCCAGGCTAGCTCATGGGTATATTCAAACGCCTGGATTAACCCTTGCTCTTCCAGTTCATTCAATTCACCCTTATCAATAAACTTCGTAAGCTGAGCCAAGGCTCGTTCATAGTTTGCAAATCGCTGCTTCCATCGAATATCTGGATCCGTCATAGAAATGAGCCTAACTTACCTCTTGTTTTAGCGCATATCGCTTATCAGGAAGTTTAGTAAACCATGCAGGTGATACCGTCCGCTTTTTCCCTTCACTATCACACCGCCGCTCAATTGCCGAGCGTACAATTTGCCTCGGGCTTTTAGCATTAAATGTATAGAGATTTTTCGCTTGGATAACTTGACGCCCTTGTTTTTTCGCTAGGGTGCCATCTTTACGCAGTTCACCATGTTTTCTTAGCCGATACTGGGGTTGCTTAATTCGCCAATACAAAGGTCTTAGTTGCTGTAACGGAGCCAAATATGCCCACTTAGGATTTGCTACCACACGGTCTAAAGCAGAGTCCTTCTGTACCAGCGGGCATCCAATACATCCCGTTCGAGCATTCATCGGCTCCGTCTCACCTAGCTCATCTTGAGGATCGTGGCCGTATACTTCCGCGATCGCAAACGTCGGATAACCCAGATCCACATCCGCCTGCACCAGCCAGTCCCAAATATGACACACACGCCAGTGCAGCAAAGGAGCCAGTGTATCTGCCACCGCATTGGCCGATGAATGCTGAAACCACCCCTGACCGCATTCACCGCCATCCTTCGTGCAGCTCATGGCAATCCGCTGGTCTCGCGCCGCGCTCTCCCCAATGCGCACACCCGTCAGCATCAAAAACTTTTCACCCCTTTCCTGCCGCAGCGTCTCCAGTTCCCGCTCCATGCTCATCACCTTGAGCTTAGGCGTACACCAACGGAACGTATTACTCGGTGGCGGTACACCACGCCCGAGCATGTAAACAAAGTAGCGATGGTCCAGCTCAGGCAGCACTACACGAGTATCGAACCCTTGAGAACGCAGCTTATCCAGCAGGTTCATTGCCGCATTGTGCAAAGGGGGTAACTCTTGACGAGTATCAGCGTACAAAATCGTGACGCTCTCGGGCTGTGGAATTCTACCTATTTCTAACAAATGAGCAACTAGCGTTACAGTTGCTGAAGAATCCTTACCACCGCTAAACGCAATGGCCCAATGCTTGTATAAAGCTCCATAGGCGGCCAGGGAGTCGATGGTCAGCTCAATGCTGCGCTCCAATGACAGTCGTTCAGTTTCAAATAGACTGAGATTTCGCATCAGGCTCCTAGGATTAGCGCTAGTTTATCTATTAAACGCTATATCTAGAGTGCATTAAAGAATTAGTTCACACAGGAATGTTTAGTTTATCTCAGTTTTAGAACATATGTATTGAGTTTGTAGGACCATGGCATCTTTCCCAGCGATGACGTCTGAGCGGTTGGTTTCTGCGCCACCTAATCTGGTGCAGCAATGCCAGCACAGTACTTTAGGAAAATGCTTGCCAGGGGCCTTTTATGTACACATTTCCACCTTACGTCATCTGGATAAAGCATTACAGCAATACGAGGCTAAGGCTCGCCCCTATCTGCGAGACGATATTCCTCTGACCCTAGTTAAATTTCATTTCGAGCAGCCTAAGCTGTCTTACCTTTACTACCCTGACTTTGATCAGGTAGCCCATCCTGCCCTCCATGCCAGTGTTCAAGTTAGTCTCGCCACTGGGCAGTTGCTCTATCGTGACTATAGCCAAACGCTTAATCCACCCGTCTTACATCGCAAAGAAACCTTTGTTGCTCCTGATTATCCACGCTATCAAGACTTTGTCGAACTGACACGACAACAGGAAGCATTTGGTCTGTTGGATAACTCGCGGGTAATTGGCACACAGCAGGGATGGCAGACTCGGCTACAGCAGCACAAACTGATCATTCATGACCATGCCTTAGCGTGTCCGCTTACGCCTAAACAAGCGATCTCAAAACCAAAAATTGAGCGCCATAAAGCTGCTATCGTCCGTAAGGCACTTTCTAAGCCGATTCGCTTAGCCCTGGAAGCCGGTTTATTTACCTCACAGACAAGTTTTTTTGACTACGGCTGTGGCCATGGGGGGGATGTCAGTCGCATCGGTCAGAAAGGATTTCAGTCCATGGGCTGGGATCCGTTTTATCAGCCGGATACTCCGCAACAAACAGCTGATATCGTTAATCTGGGCTATGTCATCAATGTGATCGAAGACCTGACAGAGCGGCGAGATGCTTTGCTTCAAGCTTGGCAGCTTACCCAGCAGGTCATGATCGTAGCTGCTCAGGTGCTAGTAGCCGACAGCCGCCGAGGTCTGGTGGCTTACGAAGACGGGATTATTACCCACCGTAATACATTTCAAAAGTATTACGAGCAAGAGGAGTTAAAAGCCTACATTGATCAGGTTTTGGGCGTGGATGCGATTCCTGCTGCTTTAGGTATCTACTTAATCTTTCGTGATCCAGCCCAGGCCGAAGCGTTTCGCGCATCGCGATTTCGTTCTCGGGCAACAACGCCTAGGGTTCGTCTCAGTGTTAAACGCTTTGAGGAATACAAGGCACTGCTCCAACCGCTGATGGATTTTGTGACTGAGCGAGGCCGAGTGCCAACTGCTGATGAACTGTCACCCGAACAGCTAGAACCATTGACCCGTGAGTTTGGTTCGGTGAAGCGGGCGTTTAATTTGGTAGTTAAGGTGACGGATACGGGGGAGTGGGATGAGATCGCATCCAAACGTCGCCAAGATCTCTTGGTATATCTGGCCCTCAGTCACTTTGATAAACGTCCCAAACTACGCGATTTAAGCCCACTTGTAAAAAACGATATCAAATCACTCTTCGGCAGCTATCGCCAGGCCTGCACAGCAGCAGATCTGATGTTGCTGAGTCTAGGTAACCTGGAACTACTAGCCAACCACTGCCAACAAAGCACAATTGGTAAACAGATGGCCAATTCCCTCTGGGTACATCTGTCAGCTTTAGAGAAGCTTGATCCACTGCTGAGACTATATGAAGGTTGCGTATCAAGAACTCTAGGCCGTCCGACAGAAGTCACAGTCATCAAACTTAATTACACCAAACCACAAATTACCTATCTGTTTTTCCCAGATTTTGATAATGTACCACATCCCATTTTGCACACCAGCATGAAAGTTGGCTTACAAGATTTACAAGTGCGTTACCGAGACTTTGATCCACAGGACAATCCGCCTATTCTCCTCCAAAAAGAACAGCTTTTATCAGCTGACTATTCTAACTACGACAAATTTGCTAAACTCAGCCGCCAAGAACAGGATTGGGGATTATTAGACGGCTCTAGCTACATCACTTTCAATGAGTGGAATCAACGTCTTGATGAACAGTGCGCTCAGTTGCAAGGATACCGATTAGTATGGCGTAAAGATGCTGATCCCTATACCCTTAAGTTACGCAAGTCTCAGGTTCGTGCTCGGCAGAAAGTGAAGAGTAAAGAGTAGAAA
This sequence comes from Adonisia turfae CCMR0081, assembly GCF_011009555.1. Lineage (GTDB taxonomy): Bacteria > Cyanobacteriota > Cyanobacteriia > Phormidesmidales > Phormidesmidaceae > Leptothoe > Leptothoe turfae. Next base: position 6,636,285 of record NZ_QXHD01000004.1, read on the forward strand.
GGAAAGAGTCACTCTTCATCCCTTCACCTGCCTCTGCCAATGCTGTGCACCCTGCTTAGTCGGTGTCCCTTGTTCGGTAAATGCCCAAATCTGTCGCTTATGCTGTGGCCCATAGCTAATGTGGATGGGACGATTTGGTCCGTAGTAGTAAAGCGAGTCAAAGGGTAAGGCCTGGCCTAAGATCCACTCCACCAGGGCATTACTGTCTAGGTCCACAATTCTAAAATCACAGGCAGCCCCTAAGCGATCGCAATAATAACGACCATGACGATTTTTCTCACAGGCCATGTGTTGATCCACACTGGGGGTAGATTTGCCATTCTTTAGGCCTGTCAACGGATCTTTTTGGGCCAAAAATCGCTTTAAATCTGACGAACAAAATCCATAGGTCAGCTCAAATTGTGTCTGTCCATACTGGTCTATGACAGGGTCAATAATGTAATTACATAGTGCCTGTACAGCTGGAATAGTTTCTTCCAGATTTTTAGGAAATGGTTCAATTGAATCTGACCATCGTCGATAGGTCTGTGTGCATGTGCAAAATTCTTCTAGATTCAGATAGCGCCCCAAACGAATCGATCTTTGAGCTTTCATTGCAATACACTGCTAGGCTAGCCATATCTTAGCTCTACACATCGTGAGCTTTCGAGTCTTGGACGAGCACTAAACATTCAGCATCAACTTTGCTAAGCATCTCTTGAAAAGCAGGTGTGTATTGGCCGTTTTCATCAACGACCCGGCGTAGAATATATTCGCCAGCTCTGGGTAAACCGCCAAACCAGAGATTTTTACGTTGCCACACATCGCCATGTTGAGCATTTTCATCCTGGCGCAGGGTTGCATTAATAATCACCTTTGGTACAGGAATACCAAAGGTGATAGGCGTAATTTGAGCCAATTTCAAGTCATTATCCTGAAATTGAATTTTGTACCGAAATCTAGAAATTTGAGCTGCCCGTAACAACAGCCATCCTAAAAATGTGTGATGAAAGGTCCATTGAGTTGGCCCGGTTACAGGTAACGTGAGGCAATTCATTTTCTCATCCCACTCCAGGTTATACATGGTAATGCAGTCATCCGGTAGGGGGTTGCCATCCATATAAAAGATGCCTTTCAACACAGTTGGGAGATTTGTGGGGTGTGTGGCTGTCATCCAAGTGGCAATATCCTCAAACTTTTGAGTAACTACGGTACTTTTCATGCTTGTTAGTCCTATGGCGAATGTTGCGATGACTGTTCAGTGACTAGAAGTTGTTATTGTCTGCTGTTGGAGAACAGAGAATTTACAAATGCCTATGATCTCTCGGCCAAATGTCTCCGTAGGGGGATGCATTGCCATGCGATCTTCAACATCGAGGCACATGACTCTTTATGCCTTAGCCTTAAACCCCTGCAATTCCAAATCATTAGGAGTAACGGCAGTCACTTTTTCAAAATCCCATTGCACTTCTGTAAACTGTTCCCACTGATAGCGCTTCAAAAGGTAGATGCAGAAAACTTTGATCAGCTCAATGGATAGGGATTTACCTGGGCAAACGCGTTCATGGTCATCACCATTCCACGATAAAAGGTCAGAAAAATCTCGTTGGGTGGAAAAGCTATCTGGTTTTTTATATCTATTGGCGTCCCGATTAGCGGTGAAGATGGAGCCAAGCAGTCGCGTACCCTTTTGGAAAGGACATTTCTGACTGCCGACTTTGACCTCCCCTGCCTCTGTTGCCAGTTGGCTGACAAAGCGTACGGGGGGATATAGCCGAGCTGTTTCTAAAATAACCTTATGGAGAAGGGTGGCCTGGCGCAGCATATCCCCTGGGATTGGTTCTGTTCCCTGCCATAGGGTATTTATTTCTTTAATGACATCCTCGCGCAGAGAATTATTGACACATAAAATACCAATTACAGATCCTAATAAAGCACTTGTACCGGCTGTACCGGCAATGTGAATCATATCAAACAGGCCATTGGCAATTTGCTCTGAATTTAGCTGGTACTGCTGCCCTATTTCTACATAGGTCGCCCATTTGGGAGATGTTTGATATCGCTGAATTAGATGTTTGCGATGTTTAATAATGGGACCCGTCTTAAAGGCCAGCAGATAGCGACTCATAAAGTTGGGTAGAGATGCTAGTGGTAAGCCTTTTATATAGCTACGGGAGGCTGTGACTTCTTCTTGAGAAAGAGATATTTGAAATACTAGATGGTGCAAGATTTTGACCATAAACCGGGGGAGATCATTGCCAATATGCAAGGTCCCCTGGCTGGATGCTTCTGATAGAAGGCTGTCAATATATTGGCCTATGTCATCCCCATGTTCAAAGGGATCAGGTAAAGCTTGTTGAAAGATGGCTCGAATCCCAGTATGTTCTTTGCCATTTGTCCCCAAGCTCAGCGGGTGATTCAGCATGTAGCTAGGAGCAAGAATTCTAATGATGCCCAGGTCATTGCTGCGCACCTGCGGCTCAATCTGCATTAGCTTCTTTACCTGGGCATGATCAGCATGCATGATGGCATGATCGACGGCAAAAAATGTGTTACCGATGTGATTTTTACGAATGTATAGAAAATCTCGCCATGCTTTTAAGATGGTGAACCCCTCTTTGTAATAGGCCATTAAACGTAGCAACTTTCCACGGGGGCTGTTATATCCGAATTTTTCTAGCTTTTTAGAGAGCTTGATTTGGTTATCGTGGGTTTTAAGAACTTTTTGAGTTAGTGCATTGATGTCCATGATAATTGCATTAGGTAGGGGGTATCTAGCTGATGTTCGACGATCAGTGCGCTGAGAAATTGGGCATGTGCCAGAGAGAGAATACAACGGGTGTATCTAGATATTGATGCTTTGGGGAATATTCTTGGGTAATAGATATTCGTAGGCGGGACGATTGCGATTTCGCTGGTAGATCACATCTGTGATTTCTTCTAATCGATTCTGGAAACGTTGCAAGGGGGCTTGTACTTGAGTGTCTTGAAAATGTCCCTTTTCGTACTGGCCTAACTCTGTAAAATGCACGGAGCCAAGCAAGTGCAATAGCTTGAGCTGTTCTTGGGCTTGGTTTAAAGGCGGTAACAAACTCAGGTAATCTTCTTTTGTGGTCTGTTCTCCCAGATTTAGTAACTCATCATAGCCAGCGGTCGGCATTGCTGGGGTGAAGCTCATGATGTCCTTTTGGGGAAAATTCACAGCAGCGTGTTGAGCACTGGCGGTAAAAATAATTAGAGTAATGGCATCAATGAGATACGTCAGGGTTTGCAGCAGCGTTTGCAGTTGTCCCTCAGTTTCACCAAACTCTATGACGCGACCGCCATCATAAGCAATGAGTTCCTGTGCCCAGGCTTGCAAATTAGCGTCTTGCTGTACAGCAGCGTCATCGGCATAGTACAGCTTGAGATAGTCCTCTACCCAATGGTGGATGGCGTCCCAAATTAAGATGCCGTCATCACGGTAGGGGTAGATGGGTAGGCTGTTTGTGTCGTCTACACCGCGCTGTTGGAGCTGCTTGGGGAACATGGCGGCATTGAAGCCATAGGTTTGTACCCCCAGGACGGCAAATACTCGGGACGCGTCGATGGTTGCTGAGAGAATTTTGTTAACGCCACCACCGGCAGCAATCAGCTTGGCCTGGGCTTCGTTGTTGATGGCCAGCATGCCTTGGAAGTGGGGGCGCAGGAGGAGACTGAGGGGATGATTGTCGGGTAGCTGGCGGTGGGTGGCGATCGCAAATGGCCCAATGAACAAATGAGTCCGCGCCAGATGGGTAACCGCCTCATGGAAGTTCGCGTCGGCAACCTGCACAATGGTCTTAGCGCAGAGCCATGCATAGGGATTGGAGTTGGGTGTATGGATGGGAAAATCATTAGGGTTTTGCCCACATTGAATGGCCACCGGACGCAGACGACGATCGCCCACATCGGCTTTCGGTACAGCAAATAAAGCTAGGGGGGCGTAAAGATATTTCTGATCGGCGGGAAATGAGCCATTGATTGCCCCCTCTAGAATGGCGTAATCCGTCAGGTATACACGTCCCTCGGCATAGGCCTCTGTCAGAGAATCCGCTGCTCCCATGACGGCTTGATATTGAGTCTCTGTGATCGGCAGCCGTGCCTCAGGTTCTGTCAGTCGCTGTAGCATGACCGGATTAGGCCCAGCTACCCGCATGGATGCAAATACCTCATCCTCCTCATAGGTATAAGCGATAGCAGGTAGATCAATGGTTTGGAATAGCTCCTGAAAATCTTTGATGTCATCCCCTTTACCTTTAGGAGAGTCCAGTATTAATTTTTGCTGTACGTTAGCTGCAAAATCTCGGAGGAAATCAGCGCTGACACTTTTGATAATGTCTGTAATCAGATCTTCAATCTCTTCTACATTGATAGATAATCTGCCGAATAAGAGTCTAGGGGTATATTTTGCCCCTTGCCAGAGAATCTTTAAGCGAGAAAAACCTTTATAATCTACCAATGTTTCCTTAACCGTTTCTATCAGAAACATTTTGACATCATCGGCTGCTCCAGATTTACCCTGATCTCCACGATTAGCAATAATGGTGTTAACGAGTAGTTCAAAACCAACCTTGGCCACTAACAACCGCCATCTAGGAGCAAACTCCTCCTCTTCTGACAGTTTGTCTACCATGGCCACAGGTGGGATATGGGTATAGTTATACTGATATTGCTGCTTTTTTTCTTGCAGATTTTGATTTTTATAGCTTGCAGTCATTATAGTCCCCCTCAAAAAATGAGTTGTTTTCTGCAAACACCCATTGATTGATGAAAGTATGGAGATCTGAAAGGTCTCCTGAGAACAGGCTTCCAGATCTTTAAATACACTTTATTTAGCCCATATTCCGCACTTAAATTGATATATTCAAATCCTCTTGAGAAAATCTATGTATTAAAGGTTTTCAGGTGTCAGAAGATTATTAATGTATGTAAAACAGTGGGATGTGAGATCAGATAAGGAACTCATTAAGAGCTCAAAATACTGTTTTCACGAGTGTTTATGTCAAGGATGTGAGGGCAACACACACATGACAAGATATTCAGTAGTCAATACCTATCTAGCCAAAGTATAAGCATTCAGCTGTGATCTGTATCAAAATGTTGCAAGGTCGCAATAAAGTCTGAGGTACTAACTGACCTATGGCTTATCGTTCATCCCAACGAAAGCGATAGAAGAAGTAACCATCCTGGAAAGCTTGTTCATCTAGAACATGATGGATCCAGTTTTCATTGATTAAACGTTGGCCAACCGTGACGGCATCTGGTCGAGAAATCTTTAGATGAGCTACTAGCCAATCTACAGCTTCACTGCCGACAAAACATTGCGGATAGCTCTTGAGATGAAACTGACGTTCTTTAATATGGATGCCGCCAACGTTTCTCATTGCCGCAACTAACTCTTGTAAATCTAGAGTAAGCAGGGGACTCACCTTTTCCACAGTCTTATCGTGATACCAGAGGGTGATGGTATCGTACTCTTCGACAAGAATCATCGGTTGGCCTTTAAGTTCTAAAACCTTTTGTCGAGCTTTTTGAATAGCGGTTAACCGATCTTGCTGTTCGTAGGTTTCACCTTTGATATAGAGCTTGCGCTGATATTCTAGGCCCGGTATCTGAACAATTTGGTTGCCAATACGACTATTCAGGGTACAAAAATCAACTTGTTCAGCTTGAAGTATAAACATAGATGGCTCCTGATAATCATGGGGGTTTAAAGAAAATGCCTCAGTTTGAGTGAAAGATAATGTCTCTACTGCTGTGAGAAGCCACAAGATGGTTGGATCAGTGAGTGTTGAATTAAATCCTAACGAACTACTATAAACTGAGTTGTTGAATCTGTTGTTGTAAGCGAGTCAGCCTTTGACTTAAGCCAGGATTGTGACGTGTTTGAAGAATGCGTTGGATGCGATCACACATCAAACGATGGTGCCGTAGGGTAGTTTCTCGATCAGCTTCTAAGCCATACCGTTTCTGATTAATTTGGTCTTCTGGCAAGCCATGGAAAACGCCACCATCGGTGTACTGAAGACTGCCCTCAAATAAATCAAAAATACGAGCGTTCCCCGTAATTGGCCCCTGAGCGTCTTGACAGCCATAAACATGCAAACTGAGAAACGGCTCACGACCAGGGTTGCCCATGTGGTGAATTAGACTATGGTCCACTAGGTGAACCATGCCAGGGCTATAGTGAGCCGGTTGTAAGGTGTATAAGACTCCTTGCGTAAAGGTGTAGATGAAATGTTCTGCGGCCCCAAAGCATTGCACCGCGCCCCATTGGGTGGCTCCATGATCGTGGATAGCACTAAAATCACCAGGCATCCAGGACATCACCATGATTTCAAAATGCCCACCGTCAAAGACGAGCTGACGACCATAGCTATCGGTGACAGGATGATTAAAATCAGCCCACGGCATCAAGTCTTGGGCTGAAATGTCAGCCTTTACGACCATGGTTTGAATGTCTTCAGGGGTGAAATCAGGTGTTTCTTGAAGACTATAAATCAGTTTTTGCAGATTAATGGGGTAGGTGGCAATGGATATATCCGTTGACGCTGGAAAAGCAGCTTGAATCATTTCAAAAACCTCAATTAGGTCTAACAACAGAATGCAAACCTGACGAATGTTATTATTCGACCGTGGGCGAATGCCCTCAGTGCCTCAACTAAGGGCATGTTATCGAGTCGAAATTATTCAAGAATGAGAGAACTCTAAAAAGTAACTATAGAAATTCCTGATGGAACCTGAGTGACTCCTAAGAGCTGGATAAAATGCACTGCATGATAACAACGTCATGCCAGGTGTCATTCATAAAGCCAATCTCTTTTTGAATACCAACGATGTCAAATCCGTAGCGTTGATGAAAACGAATGCTGCCTTGATTAGCCGCTAAAATTTTAGCCACAATGTGGTGATAGCCATAGTCTTTAACCTTCGCCATGAGGGCCTTTTGTAACTCGCTACCATATCCTTTGCCGGTGGCTGAAAAACTTAGATAAGTAGAGGTTTCGCAACAGAATTGGTAGCCGATGCGATCGCTATAGCGTTTGATAATGCTCCAACCGATAACGCTGGACCCTGCATCAGCCACAATCAAGGCTTCACGGGGGTGCATTTTTTGGACGATTGCCTGAATATCCTGTACTGTCTGAGGTTGACCATCCATGGTGATACCGCCATGGACAATGGCTTCATTGTAGATAGATGCGATCGCAGCATAATCTTGAGGTTGTGCTGAACGAATATTCAAAACCACTGTGTCAGCCTGAATGATTTTAGACATTACGCTACTCCAACCATTGTTGATGAGTCAATCTGCGCATCAGTGCGTTTGGCATAGTCCAGCATCCAGCTAATTAAACGATCCATCACTGGTTGCCCGGTTAATAGTTCCAAACGGGCAAAACCACCAATATTACCGGCATTGATTTCACTAATACGCCAGGTACCGTCGTCATCCAACAAAAAGTCATAGCCCAGGGTATGCAACCCTAGTGCCTGATACTTGCCGACAGTACGGTGGATGGCATCCACCTCATCAGTTGTAATATCCGCCAGGGTACACCCCCCATCGCTGCTGACATTATTGACCCAGTGACCACTTTGAGAACGGCGTAAATAGCTGCCATAAATTTCGCCGTCTACCACCACCACACGTTTATCTCCAGCGTTGGTGCGCGATAGATATCGACAGAATTGCAGCGGTTCAGTTTGATTAGTCTGTAGCTGCGCCATGACAGCCGCAAATGTCGACCATGATTGTTTCCCGGTCACAATATTGTCAACATGAAAAGTCCCATCCCCATACCAGATTTTGAAAACACCCCGCCCGCCACAGCTGTTGGCCTGTTTAGCAACGATGACTTGAAACTGCTCAAAAAATGCCAGCGCTGTGGTCCAGTTGGCTGTAACTATGGTTTCAGGGATATAGTCCCGAGCAATTCTCAGTAAAAACTCAGATTTCATCTGTTCTTTTTTGCCCGATGGTCGATTGACAAAACGCACCACCTTTTCCCAGGTGACTAAGGCATCTAAATACCCTATGGGAAAGGGCTTGAGGGTACGGCAAAAGACCACATCAATGTCGTGTAAGCTAAGCCAGTGTTGAGCGTGCTCGCCTAGCTTTAAAAATGCTTTATAGGGTAAGTCTCCGACTGATGGGGCTGTTTGCACTTGCGGAAACTGGCTGGTAAACACCTGGGGTGTGGGAATGTGGTAAAAATCTAACTTGGGATCGAGAGAAAGCTTTTGGTAAAAGGTGGGGACATCCAGCGGAGGACTGCCATATTGTGTGGGGTCGCAAATACTCAGAAGTTTCATAGATACTTGAAAGGTCTTTAGCTAAAGAACCGTATCAAGATGAAGATAGCCTTTAAGGGCTATGATCAAACCCTGAAAAATTTCGAAAATCAGCAGTTTTGCTGGACAATGCCTTAAAAATTGTAATTTTTAGTTGAGAATCAGCTCACTCTAATTTAGGCTTGCTTAGATAGCGATCAGGTTTATATTGTTCTTGTTAACATGCATCCTGCTAACGTTCTTTTGATCCTGGCCTTCGCAGATGGTGCACTGATGGTGTTTTCCCTAAGTGGTTCGATCAATAGTTAGATGATCGAGGGAGACGTCTATGTCCAAATCATATTCCATCACAAAGTTACAGAACCATGCAACGGGTTCGACCATTTGTAGTTTGCGCCAGCGTAACCCGATGGTGCGACTCAAGCTTAAGTCAGTCATAGATACATAGGTGATGGCGGTCAGATCTGCCCAAACAGGCATGATGCTCATGCCCATGCCTACCTGAATCAGGGAGATGACCCATTCTTCATTGTTGGAAGAATAGACAATGTTTGGCTGGATACCCGCGTCTGCAAACAATGTGTCATAAGCTCGCCAAAATTCACAATTAATGCGCTCAATGTAGGGCTGTCCATCTAAATCTCTAAGGCAAGCACTTGTAGCTTTAGCTAAGGCATGATCACTAGGGACCGCTAAGGTGAGGGGTTGATGAAATAACAATTGAGAATTTTCATCGCTATCTTGTTCCTGTAACCAGGTGATGGCTACGTCAATTTTTCCCTGCTCTAGCCAATCTTTTATATCTTGCAAATAGCCGTTTAAAACAACCACCGTTACATTGGGATATTGCTGCCGAAATGCGCCAATAAGTTTGGCAATATGATGGCTGCGTAATGTATGTAGCGTGCCAATGCGTAATGTAGGCTGCTCTTTTAGTTGTTGTAAATCCTGACGTGCAGCTTGATAGGCCGCCAGAATAGATTTAGCACTTTCCTGAAATCGCTGACCTGCAGGTGTTAATAAAGTGCGCCGCCCACCTCGTTCAAATAAGATGACATCTAATTCTTGTTCTAGTTTTTTGATGCCCGCAGAGAGAGAGGGTTGGGATACATATAACAGCTCTGAAGCTTTAGTAAAGCTCTGAACGTCTGCAATGGTTAAGAAATACCGAATCTGGTAGAGATCCATAACTATAGATACCGTCTATCGGTTCAATCAGAAAAAACGCCTTGTTGAGTTTTGGAAACCGCTTGATGATAGTTCCTGAAGTGAATGAAACGCAAGTTGTTATTAATTTGAGGCTACCATGGCACATCTGCAAAATCTTAACGAAGCAGGGGTTGCATTACAAGGATATGATCCAGTTGCATATTTTTCTAATCAGCCTGTTGAAGGCGATGCCAACATTGCTGTCACCTATGAAGGTGCAATCTATTACTTCAGCAGTGAGGGCAATAAATTAATCTTTGAAGGATCTCCTCAACAGTATGTTCCTCAATATGGTGGCTTTTGTGCAGTTGCTGTGTCCGAAGGTAAAACATTTCCCATTAATCCCCATGTCTATTCGGTAGAAGATGGTCGACTATACCTTTTCTATAATGGCAAGCTAGGTAACACAAAGCCCCAGTGGGAGGCTGATGCAGACATGCGTAAAGCCAATGCCGATGAGCACTGGAAAAATGGTGATTTGACCGTAGTATACCCCACAGTAGAGTACTAGAAATATGGATTATGGTGCAGATGCAGCGTTTTTAGGTTCCTCCATTACCATATCCATCGTTGTTTTTGGCTTTTTACTCTGTCCTCCGAGGCTGGCGATTAACACCCCAACAATCACAATTGCTAATGTTACAACCTGAATGGAGGAGGGACGTTCTCCATTTAATAAGAATGCATAGGTGACACCAAAAATAGGAGACAGTACCGTTAAACGTCCGATGGTGCGAGAATCTAAGTTGTTAACGGATGCATACCAAAGAAACTGGGCAAATACAATTACAATCAATGAATAGATTGCCATGAGAATCCACAGCTGACCACTAAAGGCATCTCCAAAGTGATCTGGACCAAAGAGGCGTATAGCGATAAAGAAAAAGAGAATTGACGATATAAAGTTGCGTGAAAATACAACAACGGGTAATGTGGCGGTTTTGGCAATCATCAAACGATTGACCAAGGAGGTGGCTGCAAATACCACTGTCGAAAGCAGAATATATAGATCACCTTGATTAACTTGGAAATTGCTAGTTTTCAGGGCAATGGTGATGACGCCAACTACAATGAGAGAAAACCCCAACCATTCGAGGTTGCGAATCTTTTTACCCAGTAACATAGCACCGACTAAGGCAAATAAAACAGGTCCCAATCGCCCTAGTAAGACAGCATTCGTGACCGTGGTGTATTGCAATCCGGTAAAAATCAATCCAGATAGTAGTGTGGCTAAACATCCATTCAGGATGAGTCCCGCCATGACCATCGGCTTGAGCGCTTTGAAGTCGTTGAGAATATTGCCAAAGCCAAACCAGAAGCCTACCACCAGTGAGGCACAAAAGTTGCCCACAAACAGCACATTACAGAAGGATATTGCATCAGCAATGCCGCCGCTCAAGACAGCTGCCTGGGCTACTAAAAAGGCAATCAGGGATGGACGCGATGCAGCCAGGGCACGGGAGGCCACCAGCATGATTTTGGGGTTGGCAAAGTTGGGTTGGTGAGCCGGAATTTCACTCATTACAGGAAGTTAGGATCGGTGACAGCTTAGGCAAGAGTGTACTAAATTCCATAGGGTTAGAGATGAGCTAATGCTGAACTGAGATGAAATAATGCCAGTAGTTAAGCTTATATTTTGTGAGCGATCGCAAAGGATATAGTTTGCTCAGTTTAGGGGTGTTTTAGACCATTCATACAGAGTCAATAAGCTGAGCAATGTTCAGTCTATGATCAACACTTAGTGAGTGTAGAGTGCTAGCTAGACCCATGAGCCGAAAACGGATTCGCTATCAATGGTTTCAGGATATCCCCCGTAACGTAACGCGGCGTGAGTATGAGCAATACCAGTTGCGTAATTTCGCGACCATTGCTTTGGGGGGCATGGCCGCATTGATGGCCATTGGTGGGATATCTGGACTGACGCTACAAACGTCGCGGAAACTGGCTGAGATTGAGGCAATGTCAGTTGAGGATGCCGTTGCCTATGGGGGCGATCGCATCGAGCTGATCCAACTAGAGGGCTATCTGGTGACGGATGACCCTTTGGTGATGCCAGATGATGAGGCCCAGAAAGTGATTCGCGGTCGGGTGAATCTGGTGGCCAGAGCTGACACGGACTCTGATACGACAGACCCCGAGGCACTTGTGCGGCGAGAAACGCTGTTTGAGTGGGAAGAGACAGCAGCGTCTGTCTTGTTGTCCGATGGCGATCATCGTATTCCCTTAGCCTTTGACCTGGCTGTGTTGCCGATGGAAGATGATTCTTTTGGATTCTCTCCTCGTACGGTTCGAGAGGGAGAGTCTTCTAGAGTTAGCCGTCCTGTTGCGATTGAATATGGTGATGAGGTTTATCCATTACCTTTAGAACAGTGGGGGGAGGTGGATAGTGTGTTTAAGGATTTTGAACGAGAGACATTGCCCTATGGACAGTCGGTAGTAGTCGTTGCAAGTTTGGAGACAACGGTTGACGGTAATCGACTGATTGATCCCCTAGGTAATCGGTTACAGGTGCTGATGGGGACTGGAGAGGAGATTCGTCGGGAAGGGCAGCAGGCGCGAGTGATGTTTTTGCTGTTACCGATACCGTTAGGGTTTGCCAGCTTTAGGCTGGGAAAATCAGCGCGGCAGTTGCGACAAGGGTTTATTGAGCGGTCTAACCAGTAAAGAGGACTGCTGCACTACCGCACGAACTAATGGGATAGTTGCCTAGTCAGTATTGATAGGCCATACTGGTTGACCTTGTAGAATAGATGTACTTTCGAATAATTCGGTCAGTACGTGATTGGGTGCAGACATTCATGTAAAAATTCTATGTCACGCTAGTTCCAGTTGATTTGAGAAACGACAACTGCTGTCAGAAACTGCGTTGATTGTTATGCTAGATAAGAACTTGGTTGGACGACACCATATTCTCCGGTTGTGAGAATCGTATTACGATGTGTCGTCGGTTTTAAGAACCATTGACTTTTTGCTATTGACGCTGTGATTAAGGGGCTGATGAAACGACTTTACAGGATTATTCTGAGCTGTGTGCTGCTAGTGGTATTAACTCTCTTTGCTCCAATCCATGCTGAGGTGGCTGCTCTAACAATAGAGCCTGTTATAACCGAGGCCAAGGCTGGGTTTCAGAAGCCGGATGTCGATGCGTTGAAGGCCATGCTGACAGAGCAACAGTATGCCGTTACCCAGCAAGATGACACCGAACCGCCCTTTAGAAACGATTACTGGAACAACAAAAAGCCAGGTATCTACGTTGATGTGGTATCTGGAGAACCGCTTTTCTCGTCTCTAGATAAGTTTGCATCGGGGACAGGCTGGCCCTCATTTTTTCAACCGCTTGAATCTGTCAATGTTGTTGAGCGAAAAGATCGGTCATTTTTCATGGTCCGGACTGAGGTGCGCAGTCGCCAGGCTGATTCCCATCTGGGGCATGTTTTTGAGGATGGGCCAGCACCAACGGGGCGGCGTTACTGTATTAATTCGGCGGCGTTACGCTTTATTCCATTGGTTGATCTAGAAACGGAGGGATATGGTCAGTACGTTGCCAGCTTTGAGGCTGATGATATCTAGCTGTCCATGGAGTCTAAGTAACGAAACCCTCTTAAATTCATTTGCTTGTAACCAACGCCCGCTAAGGCAGCTGGGGTAGTCATCTAGAAGATAGGACCATCAACGATGCGGCTACTCCGCCTGCCAAGGACAACAACCAAAATAGTTTGATGATTTGAGGATTCGTTGGGTTACCCCGCAAGCAGCCTGGATGTTTGACTAGCATTGTAGTCGAGATACTTACTGCCGAACTTGCCTTCGAGGTAAGTCTCTTCGGGAAGAATGGCTGTGATCTGGACAAGTAGGCAAGAAAGCGTTGTTGGATTAAGCTTACCCTGCCCACAGACAATCCCCTGCGCTAGGCTTTCAACACATTCTGCCATGCCTTTGCTGCTACTGCCTTTGCATCCATTTCGATCAAGTTCCCGTGTGCAATAATGATACGTTCAAATTCCCATGAGAGAATTTTTTCTAGCCCTTTTCTCACGATCTCTTTGTTACCCCATCCCAGCTGATATTCAGGCGCGGGTTTAGGGGTGTTCCACATGTGGAATACGACTTTCCACCAGAATTTCAATAGAAGACCTGCTTCATGCGTATAATTATCGCCAATGTTCTCCAATAGATCCACAAGAATGAGTGTTCGGGTTGGTTTGTGGAGAAAGGCGACTTCGTTCATAATACGTGTGCCTTGGATAACGACCTGCTCGAAATCTAACGCCCAACGCGGATCGGGTCGGTTTCCCAAGATCCAGTCAAAACTGAGATCAGCGCGCTTCTTTTCCAGACCTGGGCAGAGAAAGGTTTCAGCGTTGGGGTAATCGGCTTGGAGGTCGGAGACATGGAGGTGGTGAAAGTTGCCGGGGGCAATAATGTAAGCGACTTCGCCGAGTTGATCAATTTCTGATTTGAGGAGTGCATCCAATTTGCACGGGCTATGTAGCCACAGTTTGCCATCGTTTAGCCTCACTATGGTCATACGGCTGAAGAGATCCATTCCGCCGAAACGGATGCCATACTCCACAATGTAAATCGTGCCCGGAACATACTCATCTATTGAATAGGCCATGATGGCGATCCCTCAGTCGGTTTTTCATAGCGATGCCGAAACTCACTTGACACGTTCACGGCTTCATATTCGAATTCTTGCACTCCGAGACTTGGTACGGCGCTGCGTGTTAAAGCAAGTCTCTCCCGAACTCCTTACTGGTGGCGTATTTCAAATTTCTTTCGGAATGAAGTTTGAGGAAGATGGCCCAGTTCCTGTTCCCGAAACTGACTCAGCGAGCGAGCGTGTGATTGGTCAGCTAGTTGCAATCATCTACAACAGTATGATTGACGGCACTTGGGCGCGGTTCAAATGCTGTGCGCTGCCTACATGTGGTTGGGCTTATTACGATACGACCAAGAGTCGGACTAAGCGCTGGTGTTCGATGCGAACTTGTGGAGCTCGAAGCAAGGCTAGGCGATATTACGAACGGCCTCGATAGTTGATTAGGTGGCTGACAGCAATTTATCCTGCGTGCTGATGTTTGGTTAGATCTTGCACCCTGCGCGATTGTTCTTCCGTGGCTTCCGAGACTTTATCACATAGCACCAAGCATTTGTACTATTACTGCGGAGGAACTTTGGAGCTCAACGGCGGTAGTAACTTTAGCCTCTTATCAACTGCTTACGCTCCGCCGTTGCAACGCAGTGTTGGGCTGCTGATAAATACAGGTGGAGATTTAACCCTCTAGAAGATTAGAGGTGCAAGCAAAGGTTGAACCTCCTCAATCAGTTCTTCTGGTACAGTTTCAACGAATTGAACTTTACGAGCTTTCCAATCCAGACACTTGATTTGATCAGCAAGTACCACCCCTTGAACCTGTAGCCCAGGTGGTAAAAGAACTTCGAAGGGATACCCTTTCTGCTGTCTAGTAACAGGCATAAACAGTGCTAAGGAGCTTTTAACGTTGTAACTACGAGGCGAAACCACCAGAGCAGGTCGATGTCCTCGCTGTTCATGCCCTTTAGTTGGATCAAAGTCTAGATAAACAATATCTCCTCGCCCTGGGGTATAGCGTTCTGTTGGATTTACCAAGCTTCATTCCCCACAGCCACACCACTTTCCACCTCAGAATGCAAATTTTCTGGTGTAATACCAGCGACTAATTCCTCCAAGGAATAACGCCTACGAGGTTTGGGTTTGACTACCAAGTTACCATCAAGCACCATAAGCTCGACTTCAGTACCTTCAGTTATCTGAATTTCTTTGACAATGTATTGGGGAATCCGAAGAGCTAAGCTATTACCCCACTTAGCAACCATTGCAACCATAGGAGCTCCTTGCATCTAGGGCGTTTAAACTATCACAATCTAATCTTTTAGATGTAGATACACTGTATCTACATCATAGTCGCTGATCACAATCTTTGGCAATAGTTAAAACGCATCAAACATGAGGTTCGAACTGCCTACAATCATCTAAAAGGTTTACTTACAGTATTGCTGAAGCTGTTCACTGTATGCCACCAAATTCATGTACCTCATGATGCTGACCATTGAAATGATCACGGCAACAGTGTTGATAGCCCATAATATCTTGGCTCTATGCCAAAACCTGATACACATACTAAATCCCAGTATCAAAGCTGTTGTTAACCAAATTATCCACATGCTGAGTGCGGTGAAAAGCTCGCCAACGGTATCACAGTCTGGAACAAATATGCTTGAACCTGTGTATTGGTTGGGCGCAAGCAAAAGCGCCCAAAATGCCCACCATAGCAACCACAGTAGCAGAGGAATCTGAAGCAGAAAAGGTGTTCCGGTGCAGCGAGGTTGTTATGTCGCGATAACTAGCTAAAAGCAGGAAGACAAAATTAGACTCAAGATGAACTTCAGTGGCAGAATTATGCAATTGCTTGCTGCTGCTGCTGCTGCTTTACGAACGATAAACCTGCAGTTAGAGCTTGTAGGCGATCATCCATCCAATGATCATTGGGAATAAGTTTGTTGATTCCCAGCGTTTCTAACCGACGTTTAACTTTACCCGTTGCCCCTACGACAAGTACCTCTCGACCCTCTTCGGTGGCTTCTTGAATGGCGTTTTCGATGGCTAAAGAAGAAGTGACGCCTAAAACCGGAACTTCTCCGAGGTCAACAATGAGTACATCATAGGAGTCAATAGCATCATGCTCTCGGGAAATAGCCTTGGCTACGCCAAAAATCATCGGTCCACTGAGATGGAACAGTAGCACCCGACCATTGGCTGAATCTAACACCTGCTGTTCTTCCGGTGTCATCACAATTTGGTCATCTGCATCCGTAATCGCTTTTACCGATTCAGATTGCATTTCATCTAGACGGGCAATGGTCAGAATATTGGCAATAAACACACCTACGCCGACTGCTACCATCAAATCAACAAAGACCGTCAGTGCCACGACGCTATAAACAATTCCAGCTGCCTTCCAGGAAATCCGATGAACTCGCTTAAGAAAACCCCAGTCGATGATATCGATGCCCACCTTTAAGACAATGCCGGCCAACACTGCTAATGGAATTCCTGATGTCAAGGGAGCCGCCCACAGTACGACCACAAATAGAATTAGGGCACGGCTAAGGCCAGATAATGCTGTACGGCCTCCGCCTTGAATATTCACGACCGTAGCCGTCGTAGCTCCTGAACCTGCAATGCCGCCACAAAGACCGGTAATGATGTTAGCAATTCCCTGACCAATCAATTCTTTATTGGACTTGTGCTGAGACCGGGTCAAACTATCCGAAACCAAACAGGTTAATAGACAGTCAATGGAGCCGACCATGCCTAGGATCATGGCATTCACAAATATGAGCCTTAAATTACCAGGGGTAAACGTCGGCAGTTGCAAGGTTGGTAAACCTGGCGTGATTTCTCCAATTGTGGCAATGGTGCGAATATCGATATCCCGCAAAAGCGTCAATGATACTAGCGTTCCGATGACCAAAGCCACCAGTTGAGGGGGTACTACTTTCTTGAGATTGTTGGGATAGAAAAACAAGATCACTAAGGTCAGAATGCCTAAGGCTGTTTCCCAGGGATTTAAATTGGCGATTAGACTAGGCAAATTGTTAATCACGCCAATGACCCCACCTTTGGGGGCTTCTTGACCGAGAAAGGGCGCAGTTTGCATAAAGATTAAAATCACGCCAATGCCAGTCATAAATCCTGAAATGACGTTGTAAGGCAGCATCGTAATGTATCGCCCTAGCTTCAGCAGCCCAAAGCCAATCTGAAACACTCCCGCCAGCATGACCACGGTAAACGCCATGGCTAAGCCATTTTCAGGATCGCTGGCTGTGGTTTCAGCAATGACCGCAGTAATAATCACCGTCATTGGCCCCGTTGGCTCAGAAATCAGGCTGGGGGTACCACCAAATAAGGCAGCAAAAAAGCCGACCAAAATGGCCCCCCATAACCCTGCAGATGCCCCAGCACCAGAGGCAATACCCAGTGCTAATGCCAAGGGTAGAGCAACGACTGCAGCTGTCAGACCGCCTAAAACATCGCCTCTAACATTATTGAACTTGATACGATTCGTGATTGGCATAGGTTGCTTTTGGATGAAAATAGGGCGAGTTTGACCTAAACCGAGTGGGACTGAAACTCGCAAAACAGCTGTGTGTCTGCAACATTCAGATGAAGTTTAGCTACTTCATCATCTCCCGTTTTGGCTAAGGTCACAATGCGCAAGTTGCTGCCGCTAGCTTTTTCTAGATGCTGGAAATGAATGATTAACGAGTCAACGGGCATGTCAATTAATTGTCTCGCTGGGTAGAACCATCAGCCTGGACGAGAGAATTAGGCATGCAATTTCTGTACTGAAGCGCTTGTGTGTTGAAACTATCGAAGACACGTTGGTTCTGCAACATTTGTTCCGCAAGAGAGACGCTTCATGACTGACTCTTCTCGGCTTTCATAAGTAGAGTTGTTTGAGTAGAGTCGACAACAACTTTCCTATGACGCTTTCTCAAAAAATAACAAATGTTGCTGAGGCAGCCGTTCATCTGTTTTTATCCAGGTGAGTCCCACAGCAGCCATTTCTTTTTTGGCTTGTTTTTCACTCATCTTGTGTAGGCGCTTGATCATAATTAACGGATTCTCTGCCCGATATTCTGCTAGCACTACACGACCGCCAGGCCTCAACCCGGCTACCACCGCTGTCATCACCTCCCGAGGGGATGCAAACTCATGGTATGCATCCACCATGAGTACCAAATCCACCTGCTCAGATGGCAAATGAGGATTATCTTCTTCTGCCTGAATTGTTTGCACATTAGTAAGGCCCTGTTCATCGCCAGCTGCTTCTAACCGCTGAATCATCTCTGGCTGTAGGTCTACTGCCAAGATCTGTCCATCAGGCACTTTTCGAGCCATGCGAAAGCTTATATAGCCGGTGCCTGCACCGATATCGGCCACTGTATCCGTTGGACTCAGACCCAGGGCATCCACGGCCATATCAGGTCGTTCCTCTGTTTCGCGGCTAGGACGCTCTAACCAATAGGCTCCCTGGTGACCCATTACCTGGGAGATTTCGCGGCCCATGTAGACTTTGCCGATGCCGTCACTGCTGGGCTGTTTGTAGCTGTAAATGCTATTGACGGTGCTGATATCAGCCTGGGTGCAGCCCAGACAGAAGATTGCAATTAATAAAGGAATCAGACGACGTAGCGATACGAGCACCATAGCAATTGGTAAAAAATAATGTAGGGGCGTTCCATGGAACGCCCCTACATTGTGATGTAATGCCCGTATTAATGGGTATTTGGGTTTTTTAACGCTTCGCCTTCGCCCTTTTCGCTTCCAGGTTAAACAATACTTGCAGCGTTTCCATGGCTTGCTTGCGGGACTCAGCATCTTCCTGCGCCCGTAGTTGGGTCATGGGGTCATGCAGAATCTTGTTGACAATGCCACGGGATAGGGCCTCAACTACACTGCGGTGCTTGTCAGAGAAGTCTGCACCCAGACGAGATAGGGCTTTTTCTAGCTCTTGCTCGCGGATAGCTTCTACCTTAGTGCGTAGACTGCTGATGGTGGAGACAGTATCCAGGGAACCAAACCACTTGATGAATTGTGCTAACTCCTGCTCCAGAATACCTTCAGCTTCCTGGGCCATCTTGCGACGGCTTTCCTGGTTCTTGGCCACGACTTCCTTGAGGTCATCAACGGTGTAAGCCTTCACTGCATCGAGTTCCTCTACGTTCTTATGAACATTACGGGGAACAGAGATGTCAAAAAGGCTTAAAGGACGACCGGCCAAGCAAGGCTTAACGTTGTCATGATGCAGCACAGGCTCTTCTGAGGATGTGCAGGTAAAGACGACATCAGCTTTGGTGACAGCGGCTTCCATGATGTCCATGGTGCCGGTCTTGATGTTCACATGGCTGTATTCAGCGGCTAGATCATCGGCTCGCTTGATGCTGCGGTTAAGCAAGGTGATGTTTACAGCTCGCTTAGAGACTAGGTGTTTCACTAACAGGCGACCCATTTTGCCTGCGCCGATGATGGTGATATGGCAATTGGTAAAGTCAGGCACCTTCATCTGAGCAAGTTCAGCAGCAGCAGAACTGACAGAAACTGCCCCTGTACCAATGCTGGTCTCGGTACGTACGCGCTTACCAGTTTTAATGGCATCTTTAAACAGGCGGCTTAAAATGCGACCTACGCCCTTGTACTTCTGGCTTTCTGCTAGGGCGTGTTTCACCTGAGCTAAAATCTGGCCTTCACCCAGTACCAAGCTATCTAGACCGGAGGAGACGCGTAGCAGATGCATGATGGCATCTTGCTGAACCAAGATGAAGAGGTGGGGACGCAGGTCTTCGATGGATAAATCACCATATTCGGCTAGAAACTGAGTGACTTCGCGAATGCCGTTTTCAGTGTTGCTTAAGACTATGTGGAGTTCTAGACGATTACAGGTGCTGAGGATGGAAACTTCTTTGACGTGAGGATAGCTGGTGAGTCTTGCGATCGCACCTTCAACCTTAGGTGTGGGAATACTGAGCTTTTCCCGAACCTCGACTGGTGCAGTCTTATGGCTAAGGCCAATAACGGCAATATTCATTCTTCCTCCAAAAAAGATCCTTTATTAAATGCCCGACGTGCCGGACGATCGCAGTAAAAGTAAATGTCTTCAACAGTCATGAAATAAGCGCTTTAGCGATACCGTGCTAAATGCGCTACCTATTGAAACTAGAGAAAAACGGACCCCCAACTCAAGGTTTCTCAACAAAAGTCCATCATTTGGTGCTAACCGTTACCAAATGACACATAGACATAAGAACACCCTAGCCATTTGTCAACAGCTAGAGTGTTTTTAAAATATGTAAGGTGCGTGGTAACGCACCTTACCCATGGGTGACTTAAGGCCTAAAACTACTTCAGGGAAACGTAGCTGGGGTTTTCAGCCATGTGGATGGTGTCCACAAAGCGAGCAGTCTTGGACTGGTTGGAAATTACCAGGGTCTGAGTCCGAGCACCGCCCTTGAAGAAGCGAACGCCATTCATCAATAGACCAGGCGTAATACCACAGCCAGCAAATAGGACAGTCTCACCGCAGGCGAGCTCTTCAGCGCTGTAAATCTTATCGGGATCAGTGATACCCATTTCATTCAGTCGAGCCAGGTTAGCTTCCTTGCTCTCACCGATGAGGCCGGTCTTAACAATGGCAGGATCGTAGATTAGCTGACCCTGGAAGTGACCGCCCAAGCAGCGCATGGCAGCAGCGGAAATGACACCCTCAGGAGCTGCGCCAATACCCATCAGAGCATGGGTGTTAGTACCGGAGAAACCACAGGAGATAGCAGCAGAGACGTCACCGTCGCTAATGAGGCGAACGCGGGCACCCGCATCACGGATTTCCTTAATCAGGTCGTCGTGGCGTGAACGCTTCATCACCACAACGACAAGCTCGTCGATGGCGCGGTCCAGGCACTCAGACAAAATCTTCAGGTTCTCAGTGGCAGACTTGGTGATGTCTACCTTGCCCTTAGCAGCTGGGGGGGCAGCTAGCTTGTTCATGTAGAAGTCAGGTGCTGCAAACAG
Source organism: Adonisia turfae CCMR0081 (assembly GCF_011009555.1). Lineage (GTDB taxonomy): Bacteria > Cyanobacteriota > Cyanobacteriia > Phormidesmidales > Phormidesmidaceae > Leptothoe > Leptothoe turfae. The sequence continues at coordinate 6,657,403 of NZ_QXHD01000004.1, forward strand.
ACCGCCCTTCTCAGAAATAGCCAATACAGCCATGGAACCGGGCTGACCATAGGCACAAAGGTTAGTACCTTCGCAAGGGTCAACGGCAATGTCGATTTCGATTAGCTCGTCAGGGTTGCAAACCTCGTCAGCATTGGGCTGGGTACAAACACCCACTTCCTCGCCGATGTAAAGCATGGGAGCATCATCACGCTCACCTTCACCAATCACGATCTTGCCGCGCATGTGAATCTTGTTCATGCGCTCACGCATGGCTTCTACAGCCACCTCGTCAGCGATATCCTTTTCACCCTTACCCATCCAGCGAGCAGATGCGATCGCAGCCTGCTCGACAACTTCAATAATTTCTAATCCGAGGGTACTTTCCACTGCGTATTTCCTCCAAACTGCCTGCTGTTATTAAGGCGGCACTGCTGATTGTCGGCGCATCTGTGGCGGGCACTGATAGCCCATCCTCCAGAATCGTTCCTAGAACCACCAGTGGCATTAAGACTATATGAGCGCCTTTAATAGCTTCAGAATATCAGACCGAGGGGGCACCTTTCTTACTGTCTAGGCCACTCCAAACGGTTGATTCAAGCTCCCTGCGCGCAATGTGTGGCATACAAAAATGGTCTAAGCATCCCCTATTAAAGAGCCTAAAGCCTTAGCTCATCAGAGGTTGGGAATAAGCATTTGTACTTATGCCTTGCACCATGATTTTGGCTTCACGTCCGAATTCAGCTGTCAAAAAAATATTCATGTGACGTATTAAGTTGCCTTGATACCAGAAAAACAGCTGACGATGCTAGTCTATTGAAACTAGCGGCGAACGCAGGCAGCACTTATGGAATGGCACGTCACGGATGCAAGGAGCTTACGCATAATCGATCAGGAAATTGGTCAGCATACATTTGCTCCAGCCGAATATGAGATAGTGCGTCGAGTGATTTACGCTACAGCAGACTATGAATATAAGGATTTAATTCAATTTTCTGATCAGGCCCTCCCATCTGGAGCTGCTGCGTTGGCAGCGCGTACTACAGTCGTTGTCGATGGTCCCATGGCTCAGGCTGGCATTACCCCCAGGCTGCAAAGTACCTTTTCCAACCCGGTGTACTCCGCTATGGATGCCATTACGCGACCTCAAAAAGATCAGTCTCGGGCCGCCTGGGGCATTGAAACCCTGGCAAAGCGTTATCCAGAGGCAATTTTTGTGATTGGCCATTCTCAACCAGCCCTGGATAGTCTGGTACAGCTGATTGAAACCGATGTGATTCGGCCTGCTTTGGTGATCGCTACACCTGCGGGGTTTTTGGAAGCAGAGGTGACTAAATCTCGGTTAAAAGACAGCTTAATGCCAAGCATCTGTATTAGTGGCCGTAAGGGCAGCACCGTCGTCGCTGTGGCCATTGTGAATGGGCTGATTGATTTGGCTTGGAAGGCCTATGGTGGTAAGCAACGGGGATAATTGGTGCTTGAACGGGCAATGCTGGACGGTGGGCCCTGCCCGCCCTACCTGACCTACTTGACCAAAACCTCCATTCGTTCGGCGATCAAGGCATAAAACGGATCGCTACTGGCCATGCCCATCATTTGCAGAATGGGATTGATGGGGGGACCCTGGTTGGCAATGACTTCAGGTTGACTAAAGCCTTTGACTGACGCGAAGTAGCTTTTGACGAGGGCAATGTGGTGAGCATCGCTGCTGTCGCGCCAGGCTGAGATCGCTTTTTGGTAAAACATCCGATTAGAAAAGCTGACAATGGCGATGCCACCGGGCTTGAGGACGCGATAGATTTCAGCGAAAACAGTTTCAGGCTGTTGCAGATACTGCACGGATACGGTGTTGAGTACGGCGTCAAAGGTGCAATCCTTAAAAGGCAGCGTCTGATTGTCGTTTAAATCCTGGACAAAGTAATGATCGAGTCTGGGATTTTTGGCCAGTTCCTCGGCATTCATACCGTGGCCTTCTACCTGCGCAAATTGCATATCCGATGGCAGATGTGATACCCAACTGCTCATCATGTCTAGAATGCAGCTGTTCGGGGTGAGTCGTTCCTGATATAACTCAGTCAGCTGCTCAATAAACCGTTCGTCCACATGGGTTACAAAACGGGGGTGTTCGTAGAACAAAGTATCGTTAGATTCGTCAAGTTTCTGACGCTGACTAGCGGCAAGCATAAATGTGAAGTCGTATTCGAACAGCAGGCCAAACTACATCCAGTTCTAAACGTTGCTTTGGTGGCAATGATCATAGGGTTCTGGATGTGGTTACATTTATTTTCTAACCTACTTCCGGGTTTCTATGGATTCTTTACCGCTACTGCTGTTGATCTTTGTGCTTGGCCTGGCCACGTTGGTTAAAGCCTCTGATTTTTTTACTGATGCTGCTGAAAAACTAGGTCTTGCCATGGGGTTACCCCCCTTTATTGTGGGCGTAACCATTGTCTCCATGGGGACGTCGCTACCGGAATTATTGTCCTCATTGTTTGGCATCTTTCAAGGGGCAGCGGAAGTCGTGGCGAGTAACGTCATTGGTTCTAACATTGCCAATATTTGCTTGGTGGTTGGTACGGCGGCCATCATGAGTACTAAAATCTTGCGGGTCATGTATAACCTGATCAGCGTCGATCTGCCGTTGTTTGTGGGGTCAGCATTTCTGTTCTCCTTGATGGCCTCATCAGATCAGACGTTTACCCGTGGAGAAGCGCTGATTCTTGTCATTGGCTACATTGTCTATCTGTTTTACATTCTCAAGAGTAGTGATGAAGCCACTGATGATTCTAACCAGGAGGCTGTGGATCCATCTGCCCCGGCCTTTACGACAGCTCAGTTAATGAGGGAGGTGCTGATCCTGGTGCTCAGCGGAATTTTTATATTTCTAGGGGCCAACTATACGATTGACTCGTTGATTCAAATCTCTGATCGTCTCAATATTGGCAGAGATATTATTGCCATTAGTGCTGTTGCCCTGGGAACATCATTGCCTGAGCTGATGGTAACCATTAATGCCGCCCTTAAGGGTAAGGCAGAGTTAGCGGTGGGTAATGTGATTGGGTCCAACATTTTCAACATTTTTGTAGTCGTGGGTATTCCTGGGTTAATTCGGCCACTGCCGGTATCAGATGCGATTCTTACCCATAGTGTGCCAACGTTATTGGCGGCCTCATTGTTGATGTTTTTTATTGTTCAAGACAACAAGATCACCATTTGGGAAGGGTGGTTATTTATCATGTTGTACATCTGGTTTATGGGCACTACATTTCAGGTGATCTAGGCCAGGTGATCTAGGCGGTCTCGATAGAGACTGGCGGTTTGGGAGGCCTGGTCGAAGATCTTGTCTAAGATAAAGTAAGACCGCTTCGATCTAACTGCTTCGATCTATCTAATGCACTATGGCGACTCTGCAAGACCGGCCTCTGCAAGGGGCTACCCCACGACAATCTGCGAGAGCCTCTTGGACATGGGGACTGATTGCGATCGCACTTTTCCTCAGCGTTGATATCCTCACCTATTTTGCGGCAGAAGGTCTGTGGTTTCGCTCAGTTAACTATCTGGATGTTTTTTGGCTGAGGCTACGCACCCAGGTGGTGTTGGGCACAATGACGTTTTTAGGCAGCTTGTTATTTGCCGGTCTAAATCTTTGGCGAGCCCGGCAGCTGAGTTTTGATGACTATTGCATTGTTCCCAGTGCTGAAAATCGACGCAGAGGCATTGGTTTAGGGCGGCTACTGCCCCTGGCCATGGGGTTGGCACTGCTGCTTTCAGTTTCTTTGCTGTATCACGGACAGCTAGCCCTGACCCGCTGGCATTCCATTGCGGCTGACCCCCTGCCCACTTTGCCCCTGTGGCTGAATGTGGATACTGGCTGGCGGATTATACAGCAGCTTATGGCTCAACCCTGGCAGTTGGGGCCGCTGATGGTCATTATGTTGGGGGTGATGATTTATCCAGGGGTGGGCAGTGCGATCGCAACTTTGCTCCTCAGCCTTAGCTTTAGTTTGGTCCTGTCCTCTAAGTGGTCACGGGTACTGCCAGCCCTCAATCCCACCAGCTTTGAACAATCTGATCCCCTGTTCAATAACGACATTAGCTTTTACATTTTTCGCCTGCCTGTGCTAGAGCTGGCAGAATTCTGGCTGTCTGGCCTGTTTTTATTTACGTTAGTGGCGGTTGCCCTGATTTACTTGTTAGCAGGCAAACGTCTCAGTCAGGGACGATTTCTAGGTTTCTCTGCCCGACAACAGCGGCACCTGTATATCTTGACAGGTCTACTGCTGTTAACCACCAGCATTAACCATTGGCTGAATCGGTATGAGCTGCTTTACTCTCGCCAGGGGGTGACCTACGGCGCTAGCTACACCGATGTCATGGTGGATTTGCCAGTACAGACAGCCCTGAGCATCATTACCCTGAGTTTGGTGGTCATAGCATTTAGTAGATATCTCTTTGGGTTTGCCAAACATCGATCCAGGTTGAGAGTCCCCTCCTTTGCAATTCTGATTGCGACGTATTTAACGGTTGCTCTACTGGGTGAAACCCTGGCTCCCTGGTTAGTGCAACGCTTGGTGGTGCAGCCCAATGAATTTCAGCGAGAGCGGCCTTATATTGAGCGCTCCATTGCGTTTACCCGTGATGCGTTTAACCTTACCGATATTCAAGAAGAGAGTTTTAATCCTCAAAATAATCTCACAGTCGAAAAGCTAAACAATAACGATCTGACGGTGCGCAATATCCGAGTTTGGGATACGCGCCCCCTGCTTGAAAGTAACCGGCAGTTGCAACAGATTCGCTTGTACTATGAATTTTTCGATGCTGATGTAGATCGCTATACCCTGACCAAGAGTGACGGCACCACCGAACGTCGTCAGGTGCTGATCTCTGCCCGTGAACTCAATTATGAGCAATTAGAAGATACGGCTCAAACTTGGGTGAACAGACACCTCAGCTATACCCATGGCTATGGCTTCACCATGAGCCCGGTGAATACGGCAGCCATTGGCGGTCTGCCAGATTACTTTATTAAAGACATTGCCCATGTGCCCAGTAATGAAGATGTTGCCCGCAGCATCCCCATTGGGCAGCCACGAATTTACTTTGGCGAATTAACTAACAACTATGTCATGACTGGTACTCGGGTGCCCGAACTGGACTACCCAGGGGAAAATGACAATGTTTATACCACCTATGCTGGTACCGGTGGCATCTCGCTGGGGGCTTGGTGGCAGCGATTGCTGTATTCCAAGCATCTCAGCGACTGGCAAATGTTGTTTACCAACGATTTTACCGCCGATACAAAACTGTTGTTTCGGCGCAATATTCAAGAGCGTGTCAAAGAAATTGCACCGTTTCTGCAATTTGATGGCGATCCCTACCTGGTGGTGGCCGATGCCAATGCCCAGGCCGCCTCTGATACCTCTAATCCGATCGATCCCGAGGGTAGCTATCTCTATTGGATCATCGATGCCTATACCACGAGCGATCGCTATCCCTATTCAGACCCCGGTGGCCAACCGTTTAACTATATTCGAAACTCCATCAAGGTGGTGGTGGATGCCTTTAATGGCTCAGTCTCGTTTTACGTTGCTGATGCCACTGACCCCATTATTCAAACCTGGGCTGAATTGTTTCCCAAAATGCTTCAACCTTTAGAATCAATGCCTCCGGCGTTGGTCGCCCACATTCGCTATCCCGAAGACTATTCCCTGGTGCAGTCAAATCAGCTGTTGGTCTATCACATGACCAACCCACGTATTTTTTATAACCGCGAAGATACATGGCGAGCCCCGAATGAAATCTATGCCAATGAATCTCAGGTGGTAGAACCCTACTATTTGATTATGAAACTGCCCAAGGAAGCGGAAGAAGAATTTGTTCTGCTCCGGCCATTTACCCCATCGCAGCGGAACAACCTGATCGCGTGGCTCGCATCGCGTTCCGACGGCAATCAGTATGGTCGGATGTTGCTCTACCGCTTTCCTAAGCAGGAACTGGTGTACGGCCCTGAGCAAATCGAAGCCCGGATCAATCAAGATCCAGAAATCTCTCAGCGGATCTCCCTATGGAATACCCAAGGCTCACGGGCCAATCAAGGCAATTTGCTGGTCATTCCCATCGAAGAATCATTGCTGTATGTAGAGCCGTTATATCTAGAAGCTGAACAAAACCGGTTACCAATTTTGGCCCGTGTGATTGTGGCGTATCAAAATCGTATTGCCATGGCAGAAACCCTGGAGCAATCTTTGCAGGCAATCTTTAATCCTCAGCGTTCAGGGGGCTCGACGATTTTACGAGACTTGAATGCCGAGCTTTTGAACTAGTACCCCGATGGCAGAAATTTAGCAGCCTATGGCATCCCCCATCCACTCTCCACCCATCCTCCCATCGACCCATCCACATTTGATAATGGACAAACGTACGCCATAGAGTCCCCGTGAGCTATCAAGTTTCGACCGCGTCAACAATTCAAGTAACCTTTGATAAAATCAATCCAATCAATAGAGGTTGCCTATCGTTTTTGGAGAAATTTGCCTTAACCATTCAGGCTCCTATAAGGAAAGTGCGATATATACAGTTTTGGAGGTTGTCAATCATAGAATGGTAAAGGTGAAAACTATCAATTGTGATTTTGCCGGATGTTGCTCGACCCTCATGTAAGCGTGCTTAAGGCTCCTTTATTTTTGATATGCATTCTCGACAGAGCCTCATCGAAATCTTTTCAACCTTTATTGAATTTCGGTCAGATCGCTTTAATCGTTGGGTAGTAGATCCTAGATTGCGGAGAAATTTTGAGCAGCACCAAGATCAGTTGGCCAATACGGAGCCTTCAGAAGATTTTTGGTCACTTTATTGGCATTCACGTTGGAAAAAGCAGCCAGACGATATTGCGCTTGGGCATCTAGCGGCCTATTTGCAGGAAGCCTGGTACTGGTCTGCTCAGCGGTCAATGCGCATGCTCAGCCGCACCTCGTATCGATTGTCTGACTGTTTTCAGCTGGCCAATATAGATCTAGCGAAAGTTTTAGCAGGGTATGATCCCCGACGCGGTGCCAGCTTAAAGGGGTATGCCAGAATTGTCTATGCTTCTTTGATTAGGGATACGCTACGCCAGCGTCAAGAAGCGGATATTTGTACCGTGTGGACGCTTTTGCGGCGGGTGAGTAAACAGCGCATGGTAGAGGCATTGCGCCATGCCGGATTATCACCTACGGCGATTGCCCAGTATCGGTTGGCCTGGGTTTGCTATAAAACCCTCTATGGTGCTGCCAAAGCCCATAATCGTAAATTGCGAGCACCGGATCGGGAGCAGTGGATTGCGATCGCAAACCTTTACAACGCCGAACGGCTCATGCAGCTATCTGAACCCGGAGCTGTCCTGACACCAGCAGACCTGGAGCAACGGTTGGCCCAATGTGCTGCCTGGGTGCGGGAATACATGTACCCGACTGTCCAATCATTAAATGTCCCCAGCCCTAACCGAGAGGTGGGTGAACTCCAGGATGAGCTTTCTGACTCACTGCAATCATCACTTATTAACGCCATTATTGAGCTAGAAGATGGTCAGCAGCGCCAGATGCAGCAGGCTCACATCAACACAGTCCTGATCGCCGCTATCGGTAAATTGACCCCAGATAACCAGGCGATGCTGCATCTGTACTATGGTGACGGCTTGACCCAAGTACAAATTGCCCAGCAGCTAGATATTAAACAATACACAGTGTCCAGGCGTTTGACCCGTACCCGCGAAAACTTACTGCGGGCCTTGATAGCCTGGGCCAAAACCATGCATATTTCGCCTTCGCCAGACCTAATCACCAACATGAGTGTTGCCCTGGAAGAATGGCTGACGGTTCACCACCGCAATCAGTCTTAGATTACTAGATTAATAACCAACCGTTGCCAGCGATGGAGTTGCGCGCATGAGCCTCACATTTGCCCAGCCTACTGAATGGTGGCTAGAAATCCCACCCAATATCCAAACCCAATGTTGGCAAGCCAGGGAGACCTTAGTCACGCCTGGTCGTCGTGAGGAATTCTATCTAAATCAGCTTTGCCTGCGGGTGTTTTTACCCTGGTTTCAGCAAGAATATGCCCGAGAGACATCCATCTGGCCCAATGTAGATAGCTTGCCGAATATTTGGGAAATGGTGAGCGGTAGCTGTCTGACCATGGGGGCTAAACGGCTGGTGCTACTCCCTTCAGAGACATTGGATACAGGCGGATTAGACATTCCTCAAGAATGGGTAGATATTCCAGATTGGGCCGCCGATTATTATTTAGCAGTCCAAATTGATTTAGAAAACCACTGGCTCAGGGTGTGGGGCTATACAACCCACCAGCACATTAAAAAAGTGGCTGATTACGATGGGTGCGATCGCACCTATTGTGTGTCAAGCCAGGACCTAAAACGCGATCTCAATGCCTTCTGGAATATCTGTCAATTTTGTCCAGATGCTGACACTCGGGCGGTGATACCGCCGTTACAGCCCTTATCTCCCGCTCAGGTAATTCAAGCCATGCAACAGTTAAGCCAACCCAATACAGTATTTCCTAGACTCATGCTCCCGTTTACCCACTGGGCGTCGCTAATCCAGGGTGAAGACTGGCGTCAGCAGCTATATCAGCGACGCATGGAAAACCAGCAAGCAAAGTTGGTTAAGGCCACGACAAACCTGAGCCAGTGGTTGCACAACCTATTTGGTGAAGACTGGCAACCCCTTGACTCATTTTGGGGCTTGCAGCATCCTGCCTTTGCATACAACATGCGACGGGCCAGAGAGTCTAAAGGATTTTGTGCACCAAGAATTAAATTCGTTACATTAAATGCTGAAGTAGAACCCCAGACGGTAGCATTACTGATGGTGTTAAATTCAGAGTCCGATGGGCGTATGGGTGTGCGGGTACAGGTACATCCAGCCGTTGAGAATAATCATGTGCCGACTGATCTCATTCTCTCTATTTATTCCAAAGATGATGAGATATTGCAGTCTGTTCAAGCCCGTACTCAAGAAGACTACATGCAGTTACCGTATTTCAGGTGTCAGCCGGGTACTCAGTTCCGTCTTCAAATTGACCTTAGTGATGACACCTTTAGCGAAACCTTTTCGGCTTAATAGATTCTCTGAGATGCTTCTATGAATCCACTGGTTGTCTTAAATTTAGGTCCAGGGAATTGTCAAACAGGCATTAACAGCGTTAATGCCCAGCTCTTATTTCCAGATAGTGAGCTGCCTGTACAATACCGTGGTCGTGGTAGTCTGCCTGCGGCTAAAAATCTCCCTGAGCTTTACGAGCAATGGCGTCGTCTGTATGAAGCCTTGAATAACCGCTTTCGCTCGCGGCTATCGGCAAAAGATCTGATTGAATTTGAACCAGAACCCATTACTAATGTTTCCAGGGTCGACTTGCTAGAGTTGAGTGAGCGTTTAGAGGGGGAAATCAATCAGTGGCTAAATTCTCCTGGCTTTCGTAAGATCGATCAGCAATTACGGGTGAAACTTGATCCTAAAGAGAATGTTAGGGTCATTATCGAAACGGACGATCCTCTAATTCAGAAATTACCCTGGCATCTCTGGCGATTTTTTAAGGATTACACCAAAGCAGAGGTGGCTCTGAGTTCTCCAGAGTATGAGGTTGCCAGCCAGACCACCACGGCCATCAGTCGTCGGATGAGAGTTTTGGTGGTTTTAGGGCATAGTGAGGGGATCGACACTCAAGTCGATCGCCTGATGCTTGAAGATGTTGATGCTGACACTATTTTTTTGTCGAACCCTAACCGAGCTGAATTAGACCGACAGTTATGGGATGACAAGGGCTGGGATATTTTCTTTTTTGCTGGCCACAGCACGAGCCATGCCGTTGATGAGAAGGGCAAATTTAAGGAGCAGCTGTTTCTAAATTCGGATGAAAAGCTCTCTATTGATGAATTGCGGAATGCTCTGAGTGCATCTATTAGCCGTGGTCTCAAACTAGCTATTTTCAACTCCTGTGATGGTTTAGGTTTAGCGCGGGCGTTAGCTGATCTAAATATTCCTCAGCTGATTGTGATGCGAGAGCCGGTGGTTGATCCGGTGGCCCATGCGTTTTTAGAGAACTTTTTACAGACCTTTTCCCATGGAGAGGCGTTCTACACTGCCGCTAGATATGCCCGAGAGAAACTACAGGGGTTAGAGGGAAAATATCCCGGTGCCAGCTGGTTACCTGTGATTTTTCAGAACCCAACGGAAGCGCCGATTGTTTGGACTAAAGGAGCAGCGCCACCTCAATCACAGTCGTTATTGCCCGAACAACGAGAACCAAAGCCCCAGCCAGTTAAGTCTAAGACATTATTGGATATTAACTGGCGTCATCTGTTGGTCACCAGCTTAGCTGTTACCCTACCGCTTGTCGGTGTCAGGGCCTTAGGGCTTTTGCAGCCGTTAGAGCTATCTGCCTATGACCATTTAATCCGGTCTCGGCCCGTGAACTGGGAGCAGCCTGCTGTTGATCAGCGTCTGCTGGTGATAGAAATTGATCAAGATGATACTGATAAATATGGCTATCCCATTAGAGATGGCGTGTTAGCTGCGGCATTGGACCAACTACAGCAACGCCAGCCTCGGGCCGTGGGCATTGATATGCATCGCTATCAGGTGAATGAACCTGGTCGAGAGGAGCTGCTTGAGCAGTTTGAAAAATCGCCTGATCTGATCACAGTGTGTTCTTTTGATCAGAATGATCGAGAGATTTTGGGGCATCCTCCTGAATTCTCTCGTTATCAAGCTGAACATCAAGTGGGTTTTAGCGATCTCGAAATTGATGATGACTATCAGCGTAACCGTCCGGTTGTACGTCGTCACTTATTGTCTTACGACCCCCACTTAGGTCCTGTTTCGTCGGCTTGTTCCACACCCTATAGTTTGAGTCTCAATCTGGCCCTACGTTTTTTAAGAAAAGAGGGGGTGCAACCTCTGAATGCGAATACACAGCAGAATTGGCACTTAGGCCCTGTTGTGTTTAATCGGTTGGCTGTACGGACGGGTGGTTATCAGCAGTTGGATGGTCAAAGTAGTCAAATTTTGTTGAACTACCGATTTAAGCCTAAGCCTGCGCACCGCATTAGTTTTACGGACCTGCTGGAAGGACGATTTAATGATAATTTGATTCGCGATCGCATTGTGCTCATAGGGGTGACCGATCCCATTGCTAATGATATTCGTGAAACACCTTTTGGCACATTGCCAGGGGTCTGGGTTCATGCCCACGGGGTAAGTCAGCTGCTCGCGGCTGTCTTGGATGAGCGCCCCTTAATTTGGGTATTGCCCCAAGTCGGTCAGTGGCAGTGGGGGGACATGCTCTGGATTTGGGGATGGGCCGTTGTGGGCGGTGTGTTGGTGTGGTGTATTCGCCGCCCAGTGATGGTGTTACTGGTTGTGGGCGGGGCCAGTGTGGGCCTGCGTCAGGTTTGTCTCTTGCTTTTAGTGCAGGGGGGATGGGTACCCCTGGTACCCGCATTATTTGCATTAGGTGGAACTGCTGGAGTTTTGTTAGCGTATAAGCATGGTTATCTGCGCGTTATTACGAGTGCAGTGTCAAAGTTAACAATACGGGTTGGGTCCTGATAAAGAGTGCTGCGTCAGCCTTAGCGAAGCAATGCCTTTTAGGCTATTGCCTCCAGGGCGATGGGGTGAAGTGTGGCTCTTCATCCCTTTAGATTCTTTACCAGCTTTGCCTGAAATTTTCAGCTTGACAGACCATTAAACTACGGACTACTAAATCACTGTCGAATCGTTGGACCTGAAAACGTTCTAGATATAGAGGAGTTGATAAATGCGATCGCAAAACCGTTTAGCCCTCGTCAGTTTTGCATGGGTAGCACTTTTGAGCCCCCTGGGTTTCATGCCCATTGCTTCAGCTATTCCCAATCCGATTGACAATGGTCGTGGCCGGAAAGCTGAGCTACCCGATGCCCCATCAACACCACCACCATCGGGTAATCGCCAACCCGGCGGTAGCCTCAGCGGTGGTCCGGCGGTGTGTCCTCAAAAAAACCAGAAATTAACGGCGATTACCCCGGCCAATGTCCATGGCAAAACCCTGGCGGGATATCCCACAACCTTTTGGTTTTACATGCCCTATACCGTGGATGAGGTGGAGAGTGGAGAGTTTTCCATCTTGACTGAATCTGAAGATGATCGGGTGTATGAAACCTCATTTGAACTGCCTACCCAGCCAGGGTTTGTCAGTATCACGTTGCCAGCTGATATCGCCAATAGCCTGGAAGAAGGTCAGTATTATCACTGGTATTTGAATGTATCCTGTATTGCCAGTGACGAGGCTGTAAGCGACCTAAATATTGATGGCTGGGTACAGCCGGTGGCGGCGGCATCACCCGTGCAGGGCAATGCCCCATCGTCTGATATCTGGTACGACAGGGTTGACCAGGTTGCATCACAGCTGCAAACAGCGTCTCCCAATGATGGGGATATTAGACGTACCTGGGCTGACTTGCTAGAGTCCGTTGACTTGGGCGAGTTTACTCAATACCCGGTGGTCGGTCCAGTAACGTTGACAGATGGTTAGTTGACAGATGGTTAATTGCAAGGGGATTGAATAAATTGCTTTGAAACTGCCTAACCCTTGTGGGGGTGTTGCCTTGTGCACACCTTGCCCTAGGCAGTTGTGGGATCATTTGATTTTGTTAACGCCAATTGCCCACCAATACATAGGTGGCCCAAAGGTGGGGGGCACGATACCCCTGTGCAATCAGGGCCAGCTGAGCATTTTGTAATGCTTTTGCTCGGCTAGTGCCTGGCTGTTTTAGTTCCTCATAGAACCGGATCATCAAGGCTGTGTTGGGGATGTCCTGCGCTTCCCATAGGGTGGAAACGGTGCTGCGTGCCCCCGCCTGTACGGCAATGCCAGCCAGGCCCAGGATGGCTCGATTATCGCCGGTGGCGGTGGAGCATGCGCTTAGTACCAGCAGCTCGATGGGGGTTTCGCCCTGCACACTGGCCGATTGGATCAGATCCCCAAGTTCTTGACCACGGATTAGTTTTTGGTGGGCCACGATAAAGGTTTCTTCTGGATCGGAGCTAAAGACACCATGGGTTTTGATGTGAATGCCTGAGAAACCGCCCGTACTCAGCTGTTGCTGTAGTGCTTCTTGCTGAAAGTTTTCATTGGTTAGGGGGGGCTGGGGGCCAAACAGCTCACTGATTTTGTCTAACTCAGCATCGAGCTTTTCAATGGCAGGAAACTGTCGGTTTTCGATTTCCTGGGGGATGCCCACACCCCCTGTAAATACCCTGAGTTCTTTGGTCAGGGGTCTGGGGGTGAACAGTTCCAGCTCAGGGGCGATTGCGATCGCATACTTCTGCACCAGATATTGCTCCCCATCATTTAAAACCGCCATGGGAATATTTCGCAAAGTACCATCCAACACAAAGACCAGGGTTTTTATGTCAGAGTCCTGTAGCGCTGCCTCAATCGTTTCTGGAAACACCCACTTATAGATTTCTTTAGCAGCCTTTCTAACTTCAGGGGTGCGGTTGGGTGCATTACTGAGATCCCGCCGCAGCTGTTCTAACTTGGTTTCAGCCGTTTTCTGGGGGATCTCAAAATCAGCAAAAATCTTCTGCCCCTGAAGCTGTAGAATCACCGCAATCCGATCTGGCAAAATAATCGGATACAGAATCGCAGCATCGGTATCCGTCTCAAACTGGCTGATGGTGGTGGTGCTGGCTAAGTCACAGCGCAGAAAGTTTTCCAGCTCACTCAGCTGTAGGCTATCAATCTGTTGGATGGCAAGGTTCAATGTTTCGTCACTTAAGCTGGCCTGATCGCCATGGCTCAGCAATAACTCCACAAACTCACGATAAACAGGCTCAACATTATCCCGAAACGAAAATTGCACCTCGGCATCGATAAAGAGCAGATTTTTACGGACCTGTTCTAAGGTTTTGACGGCAGCATCATAGGCCTTAACAGCTTCATCCTGTTTGCCTTGTTTCCTTAACAAACGCCCCTGTTGCCATTCCCAACGATAGCGGCCATCTAGAAATTGCGTCTCATTGGTGAGCCACAGGGCTTTTTGGGTCAGCGCTTGAGCTTGAGGCCATTGCTGGAGCATTTCGTATAGCTCACCCCGCTGGCCAATGCCATAGGATTCTGCAATGGTGTCATCCAGGGCCTGGGCCTGTTGGATGGCAGTGACCAAAATTGCGTCAATATCTTGCCAGCTGGGAGTGCCTGTTTGGCTGATCTGAAGGTTCTTGGGCTGTGCCTCGCTGACCTGCATCAAGGTGGCTAAACTCTTGGCAAAGTTGAGTTGGGCATAAATAGCAGTGCGGCTGGGCGGTAGCTGGGGAATGGTGGATAGCAGATCTGGCCATAGGGCTTGGGCAGCGGACCATTCTTCAAGGTCTATTAAAAAACTGAGCCGGTTAAGATTGGCCTGCACCTGATTGAGTGATGCGGTTCCAGTGCTAGCAACTTCTTCATAGGCGGCAAGCGCTGCCGTTTGATGTACCAACGCCTCATCTTTTTTGCCAATGGCGCTGGCACTATCACTGAGGGCGCGTTCAGTATTGCCCAGATCCAGTAACACTGAGGACTTGAGCCTGGGTCGGTTAGCTGTCTTGGCGATGGCCAGGCTCTGTTGCAGGTTTTCCTGGGATGCCGTTAGTTCGCCAAACTGTCGTTGGGCATTACCCAAATGCCAGAATCCTGTGGCCGTTAATATGGGGTCCAGCGCTCCATTTTGCAAAATTTGAGAGATTTCCTCATTCAAAATGGTTTTAGATTGCACGTGCAAGCCTAAGGTTTGCAGGGCTTTTGCCTGGTTGATCAGACTCAGTAAAACACCTCGCTTATGGTCTGCCTGCCGATAAGCCGTTGTCGCCTCACGCCAGCTCAGTAGGGCGGCTTCCATATTGCCCTGGCCCCAATACAGGCGGCCCTGGGTGTTTAGGGCCTTGGCCAGGGTTTCTGAATAGGCGGCTGAATCGCTTGGGGTTTCTAGTAGGCTGAGACTTTGGGCAATTGTTTCGGTGGCTTGGGGCCATTGCCCCAGATGTTGGTGGGCCAGGGAGAGATTGCTAAGCAGTAGGGCCTGGGTAAGCGTGTCTGAGGTGGTTTGGTCGTTTTGTAAGGCCTGGCTCCAGCTGGTGATGGCGGCGGCGAATTGCTCTGATTCATATTGCCGGATGCCTGTTTGTAGGAGGGAGCTGGCTGAGGAGGTTTGGGCTGTTTGTTGGTTTGTGTTGTTCTTGAGGAGGCTACCGTGTATACACAGCTCGGCAGGGAGTTCAACATTCTGCATGACCCCCCTTAATCCCCCCTTGGTAAGGGGGGAAACTCCGGTCCTCCCCCTTACCAAGGGGGAGTTAGAGGGGGTTAGACAACCGCAAACGCTAGTATCCAATCCTTGTGTATACACCGTAGCCTTAGTAAGGGGGGAAACTCCGGTCCTCCCCCTTACTAAGGGGGAGTTAGAGGGGGTTAGACAACCGCAAACGCTAGTATCCAATCCTTGTGTATGCACCGTAGCCTTAGTAAGGGGAGAAACTCCGGTCCTCCCCCTTACCAAGGGGGAGTTAGAGGGGGTTAGACAACCGCAAATGCTAGTATCCAATCCTTGTGTATGCACCGTAGCCTTAGTAAGGGGAGAAACTCCGGTCCTCCCCCTTACCAAGGGGGAGTTAGAGGGG
>NZ_QXHD01000004.1:6673083-6687327 GCF_011009555.1 Adonisia turfae CCMR0081
ATCATCAAAGTCGAGGGCGTTGTTTTGGGCCAGTCCCTTTTGGTAATGGCGATACACATCAGCGATGACGCGCCCTTTAAAGTTGGGGTTCTCCTTCTCGTACTCGTCAGGATCGAGACCCTGGTTTTTGGCATTGCTGACGGCGTATCGGACAGAGCGGGGATTAAACTTGCGGTCGTCCAGGTTGAGGGTACTGACGACGATATTTTTGACCAGGCTCTGGGCATCGGATTCGTCAAAAATTGTAAACGCTTTGGTCCAGCGATGACCGGCACGGCTTTGGTATTTTTCGATATCAAAGCGCAAGATACGGGAACAGAGGGCGTGGAAGGTGCCGATCCACAGGTCTTTAATAAAAGTTTTGTAGACGTAGGAGCGCAGCTGGGTTTGCTCGTAATCGGGCAGCAGGTGTAGGGGCTGACCGTGGCGACCAAGAGCTTCCTGCTCGGCAAACAGCTTTTCGATGCGCTCTTTCATTTCCTTGGCGGCCTTATTGGTAAAGGTCACCGCCAGGATATTTTCGGGGTCCACACGGTGGTTGAGGATCAGGTTGGCAATGCGGTAGGTGAGGGCACGGGTTTTGCCAGAACCGGCCCCGGCGACCACAAGCAAGGGTCCACAGAAATGTTCGACGGCCTGACGTTGAGCAGCGTTGAGCTGACTGAGGAAATCGGCTGGTGTGGTCATTGTGGCAGTGGGTTAGGGGAATGGCGGCCGGGTGATGCGCTGAATCAGTATTCTAATGTAACGGATCTAGTGTGGATGGGAGCGGTTGTATGGTCATAAATGCAACGATTATTGGCTGTGGCTATGTGGGTAAGGAGGTGGCTCGACTGTGGCAGCAGCAGGGCCTGAGGGTAACGGTGACGACGACCAGCCCAGAGCGTGTCGAAGAGTTACAAACTGTGGCGGATCGCGTACGGGTGTTCAGGGGAACGGAGCCAGAGGCGGTGCAGGATTGTTTAGTGGATCAGCAGGTGGTGCTGGTATGCGTGGGGTCAAAGCGCGGGGCGAACTACAAAGAGACGTACCTGGGAACGGCAAAGACCCTGGCGGAGGTGCTGCCGAATACGCAGGTGCAGCATCTTATATATACAAGTACGTACTCTGTGTACGGTCAGCATCAGGGGGCAACGGTCACTGAAGCGACGACCGTAAAGCCTGCAACAGCTAATGGTGAGGTGATTGCGGAGACGGAACAGACATTGCTGGGCTTAGGGGGGGTAAAAGTATGTGTGTTACGGCTGGGAGGAATCTATGGACCGGGCCGGACGTTGGAGAGAATTTATAGTCGGGCGGCGGGTCAGACGCGACCGGGCACGGGCGGTGAGTGGGCAAATTGGATTCATCGGGATGACATTGTGGGGGCGATTGAGTTTGTGCGATCGCGCGCCCTCTCAGGCATCTATAACGTAGTGCAGGATGAGATTCCAACGGTTAAGGAATTGATTAATGAGGTGTGCGATCGCTACAATTTAGCCCCAGTGCACTGGGATCCATCGCAGCCTAGTGCAAGAGCGTACAATGCAAAGGTTTCGAATGCAAAGATTAAGGCGGCAGGATACCAGTTCGTACATCCGCAATTTTTTGATTCGTAGGGGCACTGTAACGTTGCAGCACATACCTATTGCACATTCACATTAATCACCGACCCATCCTGCGGCCCCAAAATCACCTCCAGCGGTCTCTGATCCGCATGGGCTTTAACGGCTTGACGGTAGACCTTATAGCTAGTGGGTAGAGTTTTCTGCTGTCCGGGTTGATCCACCGTCAATGTATAGTCAACGGATTTGATCAGCTCAGGTGATTCGGGCTGCTCGTTTTCGCCCTGGCGAGCTTCAACATCATCCACGGTAGGTTTGGGGGGAAGTTCGGGCCACCAGAGACCTTCGTTATCTGGACCGGTAACGGCCAGGCCAGGTCGGACACCATTTTGGTTTTCTAAGGAAGTGGAGGCGAACTTTTCGAGCCGGGTGTCGTTGGGGCGATCGCGACCGTCGGCGCGGTTGTAGCGTACTTGCCAGGTATAGGTAACGGTGGCATTAGCACTATAGTTGGTGGTGGCAAAGTTGGTTGTGACGGGTTCACCGCAGGCTGCGATCGCAACTAAACCACCGATCAATACAGAACCCAAATATTGTCTGGCTAACACCATCGCTTTTGCTTTACGTGAAAGTACTCATCCTATCAAGTAAGCCATGGCCCATTCTCCGCAATACACAGGAATGTTCACTTATAAAATCGCACCTGGACGTATCCTTAACCCTACGGATGCATTTGTGATTTTGAGAGCCCTATCATCAAAAAGTCTTAAAGGATTTTAAAGAAAATCTCTAAATTTTATGGATAACAACCTCACCCATGCTCTGCAACAGATGATTCTTTCCTATGGTTGGCGGGCAGTTCTCGCAGAGTTAGCTCAGCTCTCCATTGACCAAGGTCAGCATACTAATGCTGATTTGTTGTTGCAGGTCTCCTATGATGGTCCTAAACATCCATTGGTGCGTTAAATCCGCCATCGGTAAGTTGTGCTGACCTAATGTTAACCATGTTAAAAAAGTTGTGTTTGGCAGGAGAATTACTGGGCCTAGTATTGTTATTCAATTTGTTGCTAGTTCCAGCTATCCAGGCAGCACCCTTATGCCGAACGGTGGATAATCACCAGGTTTGTGTTCTAAAAATCACCCGGAGTGCTAAATATTACTGGGAGTACCGAGCTGTGGTGCAGGTAGACGATACCCGTCGTCCCATGGGTCGGTATAACTGCCATACCCATGAATATATCCGCCGTGATGGTCAGCCCGTAGCCGATGATATTGCGACCCAAGTCATCTGTGCTTTTTTCAAGTCCTAGGGGTTTGACTGTGGTCACCTGATGCAATCACCCCCTAAGTTAGGGATGACCAAGATAGGCATTACTTACTACATATTTATTGATTTGTGGCATACCGAATTAAACAATGAGGCATTTATATTCAATGCTCAAAGGAACTCCATTGACACCTTTCAATTCATCTGAGAACGCAACCACGCCATAGTAGAATCAAAACAATTTGTTAAGCAGCTCTAACAAATATTAAGCAGAGCTGCCCTCCCCGTTGCAGGGGGGTTGGTCCGGCGCATGGCAGCCGTTTCCGGTTGTAGTGTGCTTTTTAGTGGCGTTGTAAATGGCTGCTGAGGACTGCTAACCAAAAACGTCCCAGCACCACCTGGGCGGTAGTTTGCAACGACGATTGTCAATTCAGAGCGTGGAAAATTTTATGACCGCAACACTTGATAGGTTATCAACCGATCGGCTTTCTGATGGGCCGTTGGCTAATGTAACGCTGAGAGATGTGATCAACACCATACCGAAGGAGTGCTTTAAGAAAAATTCTCGCAAGGCATGGCAACAGGTGGGTCTAAGCGTTGTAATGACGATTTTAGGGTATATTGCGATCGCCCTATCACCTTGGTTTTTGCTCCCTTTTGCCTGGTTCTTTGCAGGTACAGCTCTAACGGGTTGGTTTGTCATCGGGCATGACTGCGGTCATCGGTCCTTTGCCAAACGTCGTTGGGTTAATGACATCGTTGGTTACATCTCCTTTGCTCCCCTAATCTATCCCTTCCACCCCTGGCGACTACTCCACGACCATCACCATCGCCATACCAATAAGCAAGATGTCGATAACGCTTGGCATCCCTGGACTATCGATACCTATACATCAGAGAGCAAGTTCATGCAGACGGCTTACTGGCTAATGCGTGGACGTCTTTGGTGGCTGGCTTCCATTATTCACTGGGCCGGCATTCACTTTAATCTAAATAACTTTGCTGAGCGGGATAAGCGTAAGGCTCAAGTATCCATTGCGGTCGTTGTTATATTTGCAGCTATTGTTTTCCCCACAATGATTGCCACCTTAGGTGTTTGGGGTTGGGTCAAGTTCTGGTTGATGCCCTGGATAGGCTATCACTTCTGGATGAGCACCTTTACGCTGGTACACCATACAGCGCCTGATATCCAGTTTTATCCTGAGGAAACCTGGAATGAAGTGGAATCTCAATTGGCCGGTACGGTTCACTGCGACTACCCTAAATGGATCGAATTGTTATGCCACGATATCAGCGTCCATGTGCCCCACCATATTTCTACAGGTATCCCAGCCTATAACCTGCGTATGGCTCACCAAAGCTTGAAGGATGCTTGGGGAGACCGGGTGCATATTCGTGAGGAAAAGTTCACCTGGAAATTTATGCGCAGCATCATTGACCATTGCCATCTCTATCACGCTGAAAAGGCCTATGTACCGTTCAAAGCCGTTCGTCGGTAATAGCCCAAGCTATTAAGTTCCAAGCGTCGATAGCCTTAAATAAGGCCCTGGAATATGCCGGGGCCTTTTTGCTGAACGGGCATCGACCAGCATTTCGTATTAAAGGTAACAAAATAAAGAAAAATGCCTAAACAAATGACATTTAAAAATTAATTTTGTCTATCAATGTGGCCCAGTTTAATCGTATTAATAGATAGCAAAATTATTAGGGTTTTATATTTACTCCAATTTCTTTGAGGGATTTTTCAATTTTTGATAAATCCATCTCTGACACACTTTCTGTCAAAGCACTGATTTGAGCGGACATTGTCAATGATGCGGCCACCTGAAGTCGCTCACCCACTGTCATCTTTTCGCCAAAATTACCAAGTAGCCACTCATCAAAACGACGGAAGGCAATAGTGGTATCGTAAAAAGCTGTATCGGTTACGCTGGGCATTGTCACGCTCTCTTGGGTGTTTACCGAGGCCATAGTTCTCAGGGTAAAATGCTCTTAGGATGAGCATTCCAGTGGCGGGTCAGATTACCTAGCCCTTGAGGATTTTACATAAGTCAATACTTAGCGTGCAAACGCTGCATAGTGCCAAACGTCTAATCCTCATATGAATAATACCCTGGGTCACAAGGTCCTTCAGGCTAATTTCAATCTCCCTATTACCCAAGCAACCGATGCGCCTAAACAGGTACCTCGGGCATTAATGAATGACGGTGACGCCTAATTTGCATCAAACATCCAATTATTTTAACTAGGAAACTGCCAGGTGACATTTACCGGCGACTGGGGAACATTCTAGTCAGTGCACTTCCCTAAGTTCCCATGAGTCAGCAGGTTCTACAGAGGCCTACGCCCTCTGATTATAAGCGTCTGTTTCGCGTCGCTGTTTTAACTTCCACAGCGGCTGGAATGCTTGAGCGGCAGCGTGCACGACTGCGCGAGCGGGTCGAAATTTTAGGGGTGGAAATTGATAATATCTCTCAGCGTCAGTTTTTAGCAGAGCTCACAAGAGGCGTGATTTTCACACCGAATGTGGATCATCTGATGAAGCTCCAGGACGATGCTGAATTTCAGGAAGCCTATCGCCAAGCAGATTACAAGGTATGCGATAGTCAAATTTTGATGTATGCATCTAAGTTGTTGGGCAAACCCTTAAAGGAAAAGATATCAGGGTCTGACTTACTCCCTTTGTTTTGCGATTATCACCGCAACAACCCAGGCATCACAATTTTCTTCCTGGGAGGTGCCAAAGGTGTTGCCAAACAAGCCCAAGTGAATATTAATGCCAGGTTTGGACGAGACATGGTGATTGCAGCCCACTCACCTTCTTTCGGTTTTGAAAAAGATGAGGCTGAATGCCAGTCAATCATTGACATTATTAACGCCTCAGAAGCTACGGTTTTAGCTGTGGGGGTGGGCGCGCCTAAACAAGAACTATGGATCGCAAAATATCGTAGCCATATGCCCAAGGTAAAAATCTTTATGGCGGTCGGGGCCGCCTTAGATTTTGAAGCAGGCAACAAACCCAGAGCACCGCAATTGTGGAGCAGTTTAGGCATTGAGTGGCTATATCGACTAATGTCTGAGCCTAAACGCTTGTGGAAACGCTATTTACTAGATGATTTACCGTTTTTTAAGTTATTGCTTAAACAGAAGCTTAAACAGGTTACGAAGGGAAAGGAGTAGGGGAGTGTTACTGGTTATTGGTTATTAGTTAGCTGTCGACATGGCATTGTGTCTGCGGAGTCACCAATAGCCATCAACCAGTAGCCAATAACCAATAACCAATAACCTCAGAATCTAACCTCCACCCCTTCCAATTACCGAATATTCTCCCCCTTAGAGAACAGCTTAAAGTAGAGCGACTGCATTATTTCCTTAATCGGAAACATGACATAGGTAATCGGGTTGATCGTGACGATAATGTTCCGAATATCTCGCTTAGCTAAAGCAACAATTGCGCCTGCAACCCAGTCAGCCGACATCACACCCACGGGGTTTAACTGGCTCTTAAATGGCCCCAGCACAAGTTTACGAATCACACAGGGTGAATCTTGACGGCGCAGGGTGATTAGATCTCCTAGCAGACGTTTTGATGTTTCGTATAGCGGGCTGAAAGCAGGATTTACCTCAGCTTCAGAGGTATTGATCCACAGCTCTTTCGTGGCAGGACCTAAGCGATTGTCCACAGTTTCTAAAAATACCTCCATCAATCGCCAGGCAGAGAGCGCGTTCACGTCAAGGGACTTGGCGATCGCATCTGTCGACCGCTCACCGTGCACATTGACCCCATGGTTAATTACCAGGATATTCACTCGGCTTAAGGCCTCCTTAAGTTCGTTCTCATGGCCTGAACGCCAGGGAATGACCTTAACAGCCCCTTCAATAACAGCATCCGCCGCTCGGCTGATGGCAATGGGCTTTGCCCCCTGGGCAGCCAGACGTTTAATCAGGGCACGTCCCAGGGTGCCAGAGGCCCCAGTCACAGCGACAGTTTTGCCCTTGAGAGACAGTGCCGTACCCATAAGCTTGTCCGATAGGGTGAAATAGCCTGAATAGTAGGCAGTAGTTTCATCAAAGTGATGCCGCCAGTGATACGCACGGTTAACAAACCATACCCGAGGTGGCGCATTGAACGGACCTGGCTTGTGGGTCAGGTCCGTGCTACGAAGAAACCCTTGCGATCTCAACAGCGCTGCGATCAAAAAAACAGCACCATAGAAAAATCCTAACCAAAATCCCCATATGGGAGTGAAAAGCGCCAACAACGCCATCACCGCCATCATCACCAGCGCCTCAGGCACATCGTTATAAAGCTGAGCCTTACGGTACAGCTCATCGCTCACAACAGAATAGTCCTTACGATAAACCTTGTGATGCCAATTATGGAGTTGAATAAATGGTTGCCAAAAATGGCCTACCACATGGTAGGTATCTCGCACCATCTCTACGAGCAATAAAGACAATAAGCACCATAAGCCTTGGAGCAGCCAGCCTGCTTCAAAGCTGATAACAACATCCCCCACAGAATTAAACCTCTACAGTGACACCGCGCCAGAAAGCAACATAACCTTTGATATTGTTAGCCGCTTCCTTAGGGTCTGCGTAGTACCAAGCAGCATCTTTGTTTTGTTGGCCATCCACGTCAAGGGTGTAATAGTTCGCCACCCCTTTCCAACCACAGGTTGTAGTCTTAGTGCTCGGCTTAAAATAGTCCATATTCAAGGTCTCAGGTGGGAAATATTGATTCCCATCAACCACCTCACAGTTGTCACTCTCGGCTAGCACAGCCCCATTCCAAGTTGCCTTGGGCATGACTCTTGTCCCTTCAGTGTTGCGAATTGTTTCGTATCTGATGGTAAATCTTAATCGAACTAGATGGAAGGGGAGTGGCAGGGAGAATAGGCCGTGGGGCACGGGCAATGGGCAGTCAATAACTTGCCCTGAGCCGGTTAGGGGAAATTTTAACTACTTGGTTTTGAGTGACTGAATTACCTATACTGGTCGCAACGGATTGAAGGTCAGCAGCTCAAAACTTAAAATTCACAACTTAAAGCTCTTCATCCGCTATTTCCTTTTCTCCTCCTGAGCTTTGCGCTTGATTCGCCATTGTTGTTCTAGATACTGAATAATTTTGCTGGCAATATCGATATCTGTTGCCCGCTCAATGCCCTCTAGTCCGGGGGAAGAGTTAACCTCAATGACAACAGGTCCTTGGCTAGACCGCAACAGGTCCACACCCGCCACTTTAAGCCCCATGGCCATGGCAGCCCTAACGGCAGTATCTCGCTCTTGGTTGCTGAGTTTGACACGGCGTACGCTGCCACCCCGATGAATATTAGAGCGAAATTCACCGGGCGCTCCCTGGCGTTTCATGGATGCCACGACTTGATTATTGATAACAAAGCATCGCAGGTCCTGGCCTTTGGCTTCCTTGATATATTCTTGGACCAAAATATTGGCATCCAAACCGCGAAACGCCTCAATTACAGACTTTGCCGCCTGGTATGTTTCTGCTAAAACAACACCGATTCCCTGGGTACCCTCCAGCAGTTTAATCACGAGCGGGGCTCCCCCCACCAGCTCAATGACTCCCTCTGTATCTTTAGTGGAATGGGCAAATCCGGTGACCGGTAATCCCACCCCTTCCTTAGAAAGCAATTGCAAACAGCGTAGTTTGTCACGGGAGCGCGCAATGGCATCAGAGCCGTTGGCACTGAGCACCCCCATCATCTCAAACTGGCGCACAACAGCGGTGCCATAGAACGTGTAGCTAGCACCAATACGTGGAATCACCGCATCAATATCGGTCAGGGGGCTGCCTTGATAAATTAACCGAGGACTATCAGCTGTTATTTCTATGTAGCAACGCATATGATCGATGATTTTCATCAGGTGACCACGTTTGTTGCCTGCTTCCAATAGCCGGCGGGTGGAGTACAAGGACGCATCACGGGACAGCACACCGATTTTCATAGGAAGCGCAAACTGAGTAAAGGCACCGAAAAACCTAGTTAACCTATGATTCCATAGAGTGAGGTTGGAGAGGGCAATTGGCGATGGAGAATGGGGAAAAGTTCTTAGTTTTGAATGCTGAGGTCTGAGGTCTGAGTGTTGAGTACACGCCCCTGGCCAGGTTCATACCAGCAAAACAGCGATCACTGAAAATTCAAAATTCCTACTGCATACCTCCTCCTATATTGACTCTTCACTCTTTGACAGCCTCCGACTGCTCTGCAAAAACGAATGACCAGGGTGGACTAAGAAGCGATCGCGAATGGCCTGACGCCCCAGCAACATACGAAATCCCATCACATCTCGATTGGCAAGGGTAAGCTCAATGGGCCAGGTGGCACCGCCAAGAGATACAGCGGTGAGCACCACAGGGCGTTTTTCTGTGTGGCCACCGGAATCCGTTACCGTCCGTTGGCAAAGGAGTTTTGCCTCGGCTTGCACCAGCTGCCGATCATCATGCTGAACCGGAGCAATTTGGAATCGCACTTTTTGGATGCCACCGGCATCAAACTGTTCAATGTTGATGGCATGGATCGACGAGGAACGAGCCCCTGTGTCTACTTTTGCCTTAACACTGGTGATCCCAAATTCAGGTAGCCTCACCCACTCACGCCACCCAATCAGTGGCAGCTGTTGGGACTCCATCTATTCCCTATGCTCCGATTGCGTACAACACCTTGCTCACTCTATGACAGGTGGTGCACGAGACAGCCATCACAGGGGTAGCAAATCCTGCTCATATTCAACGATGAAGACGTTGGAGTAAAGGTTAGCAATAATTTGCTTACCCTCTTGAGTTAGAGCTAGATAGCGTAGACTGTCATGGATATAAGGGTGAACAACTCCCCAGTAAAACTTAGGATAGTTACGGCGCAGATCGTGGGGAGTTTCATATTTCAACTCCTTATTTTGACCCGTTTCGGCAAACTCATAGAATAGGGCACTGATCTTTTTGAGGTAACGGGGATCACTCAGCTGACCAATTAAATCTGCTGCTCGAATTAACCCTGGATAGTTAATTGTGTCTTGATGGTCCTCTTCTTTAGGTACTGGAAAGCGAGTGAGTTCAATACTATGTTGAATCCGTTTAGCATCAATCCGCTCATTGTTACCAAAACGTTCTGCGACAAATAGCTTGCCACGGTCAACGTGATAGGGTGTCAACGCCGCATCAGTGGCACCGGGAGTAAGTTTAATCATATCGCCATGGCCCGTGGCATACAGGTGTTCATGGTCAAGGTCGTCACGACAGACACCTTTGACATAGCCAATGTCATGGCAAACCAGGGAAATGATGAAGTGCAGCCAATCTTCAGCGGTGACACCTCCTTCGCGAGTATGTTTACCCCTGAGGATTTCTTGACCCACCAGTGTGACTAAAATAGTATGCTCGACATTGTGGTACAGGGCATCGCTATTGGCAATATTTTCAAGGGCCATGCTGCCAGCCCAAGCAATAATTTCTTCGTAGTCATGGTGCAGCCCACCGTAGGTGCGTCGATAGCCAAGACGTAGTTTTTCAACAAAATCAGCGATTAGAATCTCGGTGACATTGAACATGGTAAGGGCTGCTTTTATGGGAGGAAATAAGGGCACTGCGTTTAAAGCTGAGCTAACGCTAACACACCGTAGGGCTACCCTTATATAGCCAAAGGTACTGTAACGGAATGTATGCGCAGCGCAGGTTGCATATGGTTTACTGACAAAAATTTAAAATTAGATATTGACAGCCTCTCCCAGCCTGATCCCACTGCTATATCCGAGGTCTTCTCTACAAAAGAACTCCAGGGTGTGGGCAGGGATTGTCTGGCTGCGATCGCAGGTGCGCATTTTTTCAATATGCACTGACTAAGCTACACAGCACGCCATGACACTGACTGGCATATCGCGGATAGATACCTGATGCCGACATGGGCGGCAGTATAGTTAGAAATTTTGCCCCATGCCTGACGTTAGGGTGCCAAATAAAACTGTCACTGGCTGTGATCAAAGTCATGCAAGGATACGCCATAATGGCAACAGGTTTACATTTGTTAAAGATTTCTACTGTTGCTGATCTAGGGGATACATAGCTCTGTCTGCATTGCCCCGGATCGTTATTTTTCAGATTCAAGCCTCCCAGGCTCAGCAACGTCAGATTTCTTATACAGGCATCCGATAAACAGGGGCCCTGTTTACAGGGGGTCCTGTAAACAGGGTTGTCCTTTAGTTGTACTGGTATTTTCTAGGCTGTGACGTATCGAAATTTTCAAGACGACCCTCAACTCAAAGAATCTACCAATGGTCAGTATGCGAATGGTGCTGCTTTGATTAATGCTTCACCCAAGCAGCGCTCTGCCCTGGTGGGGATACGGGGTTTAGGACTGGGACTACTGCTGGGGATTGGGGTTTCCTTTGTGGGAGGGAGACTGCTATCACGGCCAGCATCTGAGCCAGCAGAAATTCCAGCCGCAGCCACTACGGTGGATCCATCTGGCGCTACCAGTGTGACTGCACAACGGCTGCAATCGGCCAATATTCAACAGTCTTTAGCAGCTACGGGAACCGTACAAGCATTTGACTTACTACAGATTTCTCCCCAAGTCAGTGGCTTGCAGATTCGTGATGTGCGAGTGCGCGCAGGCGATCAAGTGAGTACAGGACAAGTGTTAGCCGTTCTGGATGATTCAGTACTGCAAACTCAGATTGCTCAAGCTCAGGCCAACTATGCCCAGGCAGAAGCACAGGTGGTGCAAGAGCGGGCAGAGCAGGCCCAGGCAGAAGCAACGGCTGCCGAAGCTCAGGAAAACTTTAACCGCTACCAGACCCTCTACGAACAAGGGGGCATTAGTTCACAAGAGTTAAACAGCCGCCGCACTGAAGCCATTACGGCTCGCGAAGCCGTCGGTGTGGCCAAAGCCGCAGTCCAAAGTGCCCAAGCCACCGTAAACAGTCGCGGTGCCGAGATTAGCCGCCTAGAGACCCAGTTAGGCCAAACCGTCGTCACAGCCCCGGCGGCTGGTCAAATTGCTGAGCGACAGGCCACGGTTGGGGATACCTCATCCACGGGCACCGCTCTATTCACCATGGTTCAAGACGGTTTATTGGAATTAGTGGTGGATCTACCTCAACGGCAGCTGTCTAATATTCAGGTCGGCACTCCGGTGATGGTGACCGCCTCAACCAACAACCAAATTAAGATATCGGGGTCTGTGCGTTCTATTGAACCTTTAATCGATCAACAAACTCGCCAGGCAGCGGTCAATGTCAGTCTGTCGGCCAATAGCGAATTACGCACAGGGATGTTTCTACAGGCCGAATTTATGACGGGTCAACGCACCGGCATGGTGCTGCCAGCGACGGCGATACTGCCCCAGGCAGACGACACCTTTAAGGTCTTTACGGTGGATGAATCAGGAGC
Source organism: Adonisia turfae CCMR0081 (assembly GCF_011009555.1). GTDB lineage: Bacteria > Cyanobacteriota > Cyanobacteriia > Phormidesmidales > Phormidesmidaceae > Leptothoe > Leptothoe turfae. The sequence continues at coordinate 6,685,304 of NZ_QXHD01000004.1, forward strand.
GGCAGAGCTGGTCACCGTCACCGTTGGAGCGCGACTCCCGGCAACCGCCAATCAGCCGGAACGACTGGAAATTTTATCGGGGCTAGATCAGGGTACCCAAGTGATTGTGGAGGGGGCAAGCTATTTGCAACCAGGCGATCCGGTATCTGTTGTGTCATCGCCCTTTACAGGCCAATCAACTCAACCCACCCCAGCGGAATAATCGGAGACTAACCCATGAATTGGAATATTTCTGAGTGGTCGATTCGTCGACCGGTGCCGACGCTGGTGTTGTTTTTGGTGCTGACCTTATCAGGCTGGTTGTCGTTTACCCAGTTAGGCATTGATGCCAACCCGAATATTGATATTCCGGCAGTCATTGTGTCGGTGAATCAGCTGGGAGCCGGTCCAGAAGAGATGGAAACCCAGATCACCAAAACGGTGGAGGATGCGGTTTCTGGCCTTGGCAATATCGACAATGTGCGCTCGACGGTAACCGATGGTAATTCCACCACGGTGATCAGTTTTGACCTGGGGGTGGATACGGAACAGGCCACCAACGATGTGCGAGATGCCGTCACCCGAGTGCGGGCTGAACTGCCTCAAGATGCTCAGGAACCCCAGGTACGACGTCTCAAATTTGAAGGCGGACCGATGCTGACGTATACGGTCAGTTCTGGAACACGATCGGTGGAGGATTTGAGTGACCTGGTGGATCGCACCATTGCGACGGAGTTGCTGTCGGTAAAAGGTGTAGCCCAGGTACGCCGGTTTGGTGGGGTGGATCGCGAGATTATCGTCGATCTCAATCCCAATGAGCTAGACGCTCTCGGTATCACTGCCACCCAGGTCAACAATCAGATCCGTAATTCCAATATCAACCTGCCCGGTGGTCGCAGCGACATTTTGGGCCAGGAACAGGGCATTCGCACACTGGGTAGTGCACCCACGGTGGAACGTCTACAGAATCTGGGTATTCTCCTACCCGATGGCAACACGGTGCCTTTAAATACCTTGGGAGCCGTTGAGGATGACTTTGGTGAAAAACGGCAATCGGCTTATTTAGACAATCAGCCAGTGGTGTCGTTTTCTGTATTTCGCAGCAATGGCAGTCTGTTAGTAACGGTGGAAGATGGGGTGCAAGATGCGATCGCAACCCTTACCGAAACCCTCGACGACGTCGAATTTGACCTGATCTACACCCGTGCCACCGACGTTCGCGATTCCTATAAAGCCTCCATTGATGCCCTCATTATTGGCTCACTACTCGCAGTTATTGTTGTTAGCGTTTTCCTACGCAACTGGCGCACCACATTAATTACCGCCACCGCCCTACCTCTTTCGATTATCCCCACCTTTATTGTTCTGCAATCCCTGGGCTATACCCTCAACAGCATGACCCTGCTGGCCCTCACCCTGGCGGTCGGCAACCTGGTGGACGACGCCATTGTAGAAATCGAAAACGTAGAACGGCACATCGACATGGGTAAACGTCCCATGCGGGCGGCCATGGATTCTACGGCTGAGGTGGGGTTAGCGGTGGTGACCACCACGGCCACCATTGTGGCCGTATTTTTGCCCGTGGCCTTTATGGGTGGGGTGCCCGGTCAGTTTTTCCAGCCCTTTGGCGTCACCGTAGCCGTCTCCACCATGTTTTCTACCCTGGTGGCCCGTCTGATGACCCCCATGATGGCGGCCTATTTACTCAAACCAAAACCAGTGCAAGAAAAGTCTCCCGGTCAAGCCGATGGCTACCGAGCTGGAGATATCTACGTACCCAAGGGGCTACTGCCCTACTTTCGACTGGTGCGGGGAGCACTGCGCCATCGAATTTTAACGGTAGGCTTAGCCATTGGCTTTTTCATTGCCAGCCTGATGTTGTCGCGGTTTATTCCCACCAGTTTGTTTGCCGCCGGTGACACGGGTTTATCTAGCCTGGCCATCGATCTACCGCCGGGCAGTACCCTGGCCAAAACAGAGCTGGTTACCCAGTACGTGAGTGATCGGCTTAAAGCAAATCCCGCCGTAGATAGCGTATACATTTC
>NZ_QXHD01000004.1:6687337-6715678 GCF_011009555.1 Adonisia turfae CCMR0081
TCTTTCTTGTGATCCTCATAATACCTATGAGTTTTGCGAAGCTGGTTTAGCCGAGGTGGCTCTAGAACTCTCTTTAAAGCAGCAGTTTGATGTTGTGTTGCTAGATTTCTATATGCCCGATATGACTGGGTTAGAGTTTCTCAGTCAGTTACAAAAACACCAACGCAAAATTCATTCTCCCATCATCATGCTGACAGGTCAGGGGAATGAGGAGCTGGCTGTGCAAGCAATGAAGAATGGTGTGCAAGATTATTTAGGGAAGCACCATCTGCAACCAGAGATATTACAACGCACGGTTAGAAGCGTTATTCAACAATCTCATCTCCATGTTGCTCTGCACAAAACCCGTGAGCAGCAACGGCTAATCGCCACTACCGCGTTACGTATTCGGCAATCGCTAGACCTTGAGCAAATTTTGGATACGGCAGTAGCAGAAGTACAGCAGCTGTTGGAATGTGACCATGTGGCAGTTTATCAATGTGACTTGCAGAAGACACCCACCATCAAGGCTGAGTTGGGAACACGCGATCACCCCCCCTCATCTTTCAATGCACCAGCCCAGCTTAATGACCAGAATACTGATAGTCCGCCCAGGCCTAACTATCGAGAACTAAGTGCCCCCATTGTCATCAATTCACCACAGTCACTTCAAAATCAGATTTGGGGATATTTAGTAGCTAATCAACATTCTAAAACAACGGATTGGCAACCTGAAGAACATAATATTCTCAATGAATTAGCGGTACAACTTGCGATCGCAATCCAACAATCTGAGCTCCTATCCCAAACCCAGATAGCATTAGCAAAAGCCCAAGAACTGAACCACTTTAAATCCCAAATCTTAGCTACGGTTTCCCACGAATACCGATCTCCTCTGGCAGTTATTCTCGGGGCTGCTTCTACCCTTGACCGCCATAGCGAACGTTTAGATACATCACAGCAGACCCGCTTTCTGAGCATGATTCAGGATAAGGCCAAACACATGACCCGACTTGTGGACAACATGCTGATGATGCATCAGTGTGAGCTTGATCAAGCCCGATTTGAGGCCGCTCCCATGAATATTCTGCAGTTTGTTGCAGATATTGTTGAAGAGCATCGAGAAACAAGCCAAAACCATGAGTTAATTCTGCAAATAACCGGCAAAACCAATGGTTTTTGGGGAGACCAGGGCATGCTACGCATAGCCATCGACAATCTCCTCTCCAATGCCATTAAGTTTTCTCCCGATGGAGGCCGCATCGAAATTCATTTACTGGGAGAACACACCACAATTACGCTCTCCGTCAAAGACTTTGGCATTGGCATTCCCAGTGCCGATCAGCCCCATTTGTTTCAGTCCTTTAGCCGGGCCAGCAACGCTAGCGACATTCAAGGCATTGGCTTAGGGTTATCGATTGCTAAAGCCTGTATTGACCTACATGAGGGCAATCTTGATTTAGAAAGCGAGGAAGGCTGCGGGACTAAAGTGTTTTTCACATTACCCAAACAACCCCAGGCTGCTAAAAATATTTACCAAGGGGATTAAGATCAGGGCAACCCTACCAGACATAGCTAAGGCAAGGGCCTGCTTACCACATGTAGACGCCACACTGCAATTAGTCACGATTAATCAAGGGCAACGATGCGTAGTAGCTCACCTAAGTTGGCATGCGATACCCCATCCCCCGTACAGTTTCAATCAGGCCACTGCCTAGTTTTTTACGTAGGTAACCGACATAGACATCCACCACGTTAGAACCGGGGGAATAATCATAGCCCCATACCCGATCCAAGAGCTGCTCACGGCTAAGCACTTGCCCCGGATGACTCATAAAGGTTTCTATCAAAGTAAATTCGCGGGCTGATAATTCAATGGCCTTCTCACCCACATGTACCAACCGTGTACGTAGATTTAGCACAATATTCTGGTGTCTAAGGATAAACTTCTTTTCAGGTTTAGAGCTGGCTGCACGCAACCGCGCCCGCACACGAGCTAAGAGTTCCTCAAAGCGAAATGGTTTGGTAACATAGTCATCCGCCCCCGATTCAAAGCCTGTGATCTTATCGGCAATGTCATCACGGGCGGTCAAAATTATAATCGGGCTCTGGCAGCCCTGGCCACGCAACTCGGTCAGGACTGACAAACCATCTTTACCCGGCAGCCCTAAGTCCAACACAATCAGCTCAAATTCGCCATCCAACGCATAGGCAACGGCTTCAAGACCTGTAGTTGCTACTGTCGTTATAAATCCATTGGCCTGTAGCCCCTTATCCAAAAATTCAGCTACTCGCACCTCATCTTCAACAATCAAAATCCGGTTCATTGTTCACATTTCCTTGTTCACAGTTCCTTACGAGGCTATAAGACAGAAATCGGTTGAGACAGATCTATGGGTAAACGCAAAGTAAATACTGAGCCTAAACCAGGCTGACTGGATACCCCCACCTCACCACAGTGGGCTTCAACGATTGCCTGTACAATCGCTAGCCCTAATCCTGACCCCTCTGACTTACGCTGGGTATATTGCACCCGCGCAAAGCGATTAAAGACACGAGATTGTTCTACCTCAGGAATACCTTCCCCTGTATCTTTAACCCAAAGTTCCACTTGATTGCCAGCTTGACGACACCCAAGCTCAATGGAATCTCCTGGTTGAGTGTGCTGAGCCGCATTGTTCAGTAAATTGAGCAGGGCCCCTGTCAACCGTTGAGAATCAGCAACAATACGTACACGGGTTTTAACAACCAGTTTCCAATCTCGCTCCGCTAAGGTTTGAGCTTTAGTAAAAATGTCCTGACAAAAACTAGCCATATCTAACGTCTCTAAATGAAGAAACTGAGGGTGTTCAGACTTAACAATCAGAATTAGGTCGTTGACCAAACGTCCCATCCGATCCAATTCATCCAGGACTAGATCAACGGTTTCAGCCTGTTCTTCAGGATCATCTCCCATCAGCTCCAAATGCCCCTGTATGATAGTGATCGGGGTGCGTAACTCATGGCCCGCATCATTGATAAAATCACGCTGAGTTCTAAACGATGCCTGCAAGCGGTCCATCATTGAGTTAAATGTCTTTGCTAGCTGGGCGAATTCTCCCGTGCCAGTGACCTGAATACGGCCACTCAAGTCAGTTTCATTGATATTATGAGCCGTCTTGGCCAACTCTTGCACCGGTCGCAACAGTCGACCTGTTGCCACCCAAGCCAGGCACAGTGACAACAGAATTAGGATGCCAGCAACTTCCATAAACACAACTATCCCGGCCAAAGCTTCACCTCTTTCCCCTGCCGAGAGGTGAACAATCACAAACTGGCCCTGTAAAGTACCATCAACTGTTATAGGTTCTACTACATAGAGAGCGTTACCCGCTTCTGGATCCCCTGTATCCTTCTGCCCTTGGGTACTCTCATCAAGTTGAATCCATTGTTCAAACAGCTCTGACTCTGTGTATATCACAGAAGGCAGAGCCGGTGGATTTGACCGATAAACTTTATCCTCTAAAATAGCGATGAGAAAATTATCGTCTTCTGGCAGTGTATTCGTTATGTAGTCATCCAGAGCCTGCTGGAGGGATTCGTAAGATAGATCGGTCGACTGTGCCCATTCAGCATAGACATCATCAAATTCTTCAACCTCTTCCAAAAGATCTTCCTTGACACGTTCGTCAACAGCTCGAAACAGCAATATCCTAAAAATAGGAACAGACAAACAGACAGCCACTAGCATCAAGATCACATAAATCAGAAAGATTCTGGTCCGTGCTTCCTTAAATAAACCGAATAATTTAAAGCGCTGCATCCTACAAACGTATACGGATAATACTTAGTTCAATTGTGAGGGAAAACATCCGTGATTTTCAGTATTTTCTGTGAAAATCATCCAGAACTGCTCAAAAAGTAAGGTTGTCTGTTTAACAAAGCCATCAAAGTTGTGACATTTCAAAAACTGACCACAGTTGATATAAAATTAGCCCTAAGAAGGATATTTCAATATAAAATTCCGTTCATTTTCCTCGATTAAGCGGCGTTTTAAAAAACCTTTGATGAATGCTTAAAAAGATTCAGTTTAGATAGGGAAGTCTTACATAGAGTCAGTTTGCAGGAAACCTAAGTTTTTTAATTAATGTCAGCTTATCATTTTCATATTTTTACCGTTGGTAGCTGAGATAACTCCCCAGCAATTTAAACAGGCTATCGAGCGAATTACTTAATGAAATTTTCATGAGAATTTTCTAACGATCACTTCATTGAGAATTTAATCAGCCTGACGACAGTAGTTTTATCGGTTCAAGAGCAACTACTGGAGAATGATGCCATGCGTGTATCTGTCATTGGGACTGGCTATGTTGGCCTGGTAACTGGAGCCTGTCTAGCACACATCGGTCACGAAGTCGTGTGCGTAGATAACAATGCTGAAAAAGTTGCCATGTTGCAGGCGGGTCAGTCGCCTATTTATGAACCTGGGCTTACCGATATCATGGACTCAGAGCAGCTGTCATTTACGACTGATTTAGCTGCTGGTGTGAGCCATGGCGAGGTGATTTTTATCGCTGTCGGTACACCACCGTTACCCACAGGAGAAAGCGATACTCGCTATGTAGAAGCTGTGGCACGGGGGATTGGTCAGCATATTGGTAACGACTATAAAGTCATTGTCAATAAGTCTACAGTGCCTGTTGGTTCTGGTGATTGGGTATGTCGACTCATTTTAGATGAGTTGGAAGATCGCGACGCTCAGGCCAATTTCGAAGTTGTGAGCAATCCTGAATTTCTGAGGGAAGGATCTGCCGTTTATGACACCTTTAATCCAGATCGGATTGTTTTGGGAGGACATTCTCCCAAGGCCATTGAACGTATGCGACAGCTGTATGCACCCATTATTCACCGACAGTTTGCGGTGGATACCACCTTACCTGCGGTGCCAGTGGTCGTTACCGATCTGGCCTCTGCTGAGACAATTAAATACGCCGCTAACGCCTTTTTAGCTACAAAAATCAGCTTTATCAATGAAATTGCTAATATTTGCGATCGCATCGGTGCTGATGTCACCCAGGTGGCCCAGGGCATTGGCCTCGACAGTCGCATCGGTGGCAAATTTCTACAGGCAGGGATCGGCTGGGGCGGCTCCTGTTTTCCGAAAGACGTATCAGCCCTAATGCACATCGCCCAGGACTACGGGGTAGATACAACTCTATTGGATGCCACCATTGCCACCAATCGGCGTCAGCGACTACAGGTGGTCTATCAGCTCCAAAAAACCCTAAAAATTCTCAAGGGTAAAACCATTGGTCTATTGGGTCTCACCTTTAAGCCCAACACAGACGATCTGCGAGATGCGCCAGCCCTCGACATTATTGTTGAGCTGAAACGGCTAGGTGCCAAAGTAAAGGCCTATGACCCCATTATCGAAGACATCTCTGCCCCCGTCATCCTGGTGGATACACCAACAACATTGGCCTATAACTGCGACGCCCTGGTTCTAGTCACCGACTGGAATGAGTTTCAACACCTGGACTACAGCGATTTAGCCCGTCGTATGAAACACCCAATTTTGATCGATGGTCGCAATTGTCTTAACCCACAACAGCTGCAACAGTCAGGTTTCTACTACCAAGCGATTGGTCGACCCAGTGCCGGTCAGTTGCTGTGGCCCACTGTTCGCCATTCTGTTCTTGCTGCCTAGGTTCGGATACCCTAAGGAGATCCTGACATGAGATTGATGGTCTATTCCCATGATGCCTTTGGGTTAGGCAACATTCGCCGCATGCTAACAATCTGTGAGTATTTGCTACGAACCTTGCCTAATATTTCCATATTAGTGGTGTCAGGTTCCCCCGCCCTGCACACCCTGAGACTACCTGAAGGTCTAGATTATATTAAATTGCCCTGTCTGGGGCGCAACACCTCCGGTCAGCTAGAGGCCAGATATCTTAAGAGTATGCCAGAGACATTGGTGCGGTTGCGATCTCACCTAATTCTCACCGCTGTAGTACATTTTCAACCGGATGTACTGCTCATTGACAAAAAACCTCTGGGCCTACGCAATGAACTCAAAGAAACCCTCAACCATCTGAACCGTCATAGCCCCAACACCAAACGAGTATTACTACTCAGAGATATCCTGGATACTCCTGCTGCCACCATTCAACAATGGCAAGTCAACAACTATTACCAGTTAACCCAACAACATTATGACCAAATATGGATTGTAGGCACACCCGAGATTTTCAATCTACCTGATGAGTATAATTTTCCGCTACCGTTACGGCGCAAAGTTAGATTCTGTGGCTATCTCAGCCGTGGCTGTGGCCGCACATCCCAAACTGTCCTTCGCCAGCAGTTAAAGATTCACCCTCAGGAAAAACTGGTGGTGGTCACCCCTGGTGGTGGTGGCGATGGGCATCAACTGATCCAAACCTATTTGGCAAGTATGGACCAACAACTAAAAGCGGCTCAACCCATCCCCAAAACGGTGATAATTTCAGGTCCAGAGATGCCCACTGAAGAACAGCAACAGCTACAGACTCAAGTGGCCGCTTATCCTCAAATTCGTCTCCTCGAATTTAGCGATGACCTGATTAGCTATCTCAATGCCGCCGACGCCATCGTTGCCATGGCCGGGTACAACACCACCTGCGAGATTCTCTCTTTACGCAAACCTGCCGTTGTTGTACCTCGTACTCGTCCCGTTCAAGAACAGTGGATGCGGGCCAAACGCTTTGCCGATAGCGGCCTTCTATACGCCATTCATCCCCAACAACTCACCCCCCAACAGTTATCCCAAACCTTACATCGGGCACTGACCATCAAACCCCATGCCATCAACAGCTTTCGCCTAGATGGCCTGCCTCGCATCGCCCAACTCATGCATGATCTCATGGCTTGTGCCGTCCGTCCATCCAACCGTGATTTAGCAGAACTATCATGCGCCCTTTAATTGGCTTTTTATTAAAAACCTACCCCAAACTGTCTGAGACCTTTATTCTGAATGAGATTCTAGAGTTAGAAAGGCAAGGCCTTAACCTACACATATTCTCCTTAAGACAACCACCAGAGCGATGCACCCATCCCGGTGTAGCCACCGTCAAAGCACCAATCACCTACCTGCCATCATTGCTGCCGGAGTTTGACCCAGCCCAAGAAAAAAAGCTTCTGGACGCCCATCTCGACTTATTCCACCAGGATGGCAGCACCTATTTAAAGGCCCTAAAGTTTTATATGAGTCGCCCTGAGAAACGACGGTTCCACGAGTTTTTACAAGGAGGCTACTTGGCCTGGAAGCTAAAAACACTAGGCATTACTCACCTCCATGCTCACTTTGCCAATGTGCCCACAGCCACAGCAGAAATTGCCCAGGCATTCACCGGACTCTCCTACAGCATTACGGCCCATGCCAAAGACATTTACTTAAGCAACCATGATGCCCTGAACCGGCGCATGGCCAAAGCGGAATTTGTGCTCACCTGTACCGACTATAACCGTCACTATCTTGAACAGATTTCCACATCTCGCACTCCTATTCACCTGGCTTATCATGGTTTAGATGTAGGCCGCTTTACTCCTGCACCAAAAACTCAAACGTCTGATGTGCCTTTAATCTTGAGTGTTGGTCGTTTTTGTGAGAAAAAGGGTTTTCCCTATTTATTAAAGGCCTGCCATATACTTAAACAGGTGGGACTATCTTTTCGCTGTGTCATTGTTGGCTACGGTCCCCTAGAGAATTCTATTCGACAACAAATTAACGATCTAGAACTCAACGAGCACATTACCCTAGTCGGCAAACTGACCCAGGACCAGCTAATTGAGTATTACCAACAGGCAGATATGTTTGTGCTCCCTTGCCTGGTCACCGATGACGGCGACCGCGATGGTATTCCTAACGTTCTGTTAGAGGCCATGTCCATGGAATTACCCGTGGTCTCGACTAATATCTCAGGTATTTCTGAGCTGGTGAGATCCAATGCAAATGGTGTGCTGGTGCCGGAAAAGGATGCCCTATCTTTAGCACAGGCTTTGGAGGCTCTTGTGCGACAGCCAGACCTGAGAACAGCTTTAGGCAAAGCCGGGCGTCTTACAGTGTTAAATAAGTTTGGCCTGAGTCGCAATGTGGGCGCAGTTAAAGATTGGTTACTACAGGCTATTAAGGAACCCATGAGACCGCAAATTCAAGCCAGTGTATTAGGGGATTTACTCAAGCTAGCTGCTTCCTAAGGTCGTGCCGCATTGAGCAACGTGCCACCCTATACTCTCCCCTCTTAGGAGAGGAGAGTCGCGATATTAAAACCACTTCCCAGGAAGAAAATATCTTCGAGATTTATCTACGTCAATACTCTGTTCTGCAAGGGACTATGCTATGAAGACTTTGCTTTTTTACTGTCAACACATTCTCGGTATCGGTCACCTGATCCGCAGTATGGCTATTGCCCATGGCTTGACTAAGGATTTCAAAGTTTACTTTGTCAATGGTGGAGAGGTCATTCAGGACTTTCCTGTACCGGCAGGCATTGAAGTGATTAATTTACCTGCCATTAAAACCGATGCAAATTTTCGGGAACTACAGGTACCTGATGGGTTTACCGATGTCGAGTCCACATTGGAATATCGTCGTGATCGGTTGTTGGAGGTTTGCGATCGCATCCGCCCCGCCGTCGTCATGGTAGAACTATTCCCCTTTGGTCGTCGGCGTTTTTCTACCGAGTTAATTCCGCTGTTAGAGCGTGCTAAAGACCACGGCGCTAAAATCACCTGCAGCCTCCGAGACATTGTTGTCACCAAGCAAGATCAGGAGCGTCATGAAGCTAAAGTATGCAAACTGATGAATCGGTATTTTGACCAGCTGCTGATCCATGGCGACCCAGAGTTTTTACCCCTAGAAAACAGTTTTTCTAGGGTGAACGATCTTGACTGTGAGGTTCACTATACCGGTTACGTAGTTCCCGATGTAGATCGACAATTTACCCAAAAAACAGCATCCGATCCACCGATGATCCTGGCTAGCGTTGGTGGTGGGCGCTTTGGCCATGAGCTTCTACAGTGTGTGGCCGAAGCCAGTCAGTTGTTAGAAAACAAAATCCCTCACCACATTCAAATGTTTACAGGGCCATTTTCACCAGATGACGTCTATAAACGTTTACAGACAATTGCAACCAATCGCTCCAATCTAACAGTCCAGCGTTATACCCCCGATCTTCTCAGCTACATGGCTAAGGCCGATTTATCCATTAGCATGGCAGGCTACAACACCACTCTCAACATTTTGCAGACAGGGGTGCGGGCTATGCAGCTACCGTTTACCGGTAATGATGACCAGGAACAACGGCTGCGGTCTAGCCGTTTAGAAGATCTGGGCATTGTCAACGTCATTAATCCTGACGATTTGGATCCTATTTTCTTCTCCCTTAAGGTGATGAAAACGTTAAGCGTCAGCCCCAGCCATCAACACTTCTGTCTTCGTGGGGTGGAGATGACGGCTGCTCGCGTTAAGGCACTGATCAAAGAAGAGATTTTGGTTTGAGCCAGCCCCATCCTCTACGACAAGCATCAGTCTTTGCCCCTGAGTGTTGAGTGTTGAGCTGGGAGCTCAACACTCAACATCCAAAACTCTTAACTCTTAACCTCTTACAATCTATGACACAGTCTAAAATTTGTATTACCACCTTAGAATTCCCCCCCGATGTTGGTGGCGTTGGCGAGTCAGTGGCTCGTATTGCCAATTTGCTTCAGGATATCGGCTATGAGGTTCACGTTGCTGTTTTTCATTCCAAACAGCGTAAGGCCGAAGGCTATTGTCGCTCAGACTGTGACACCACCAAACAAAATGGCATCCAGGTGCACCGACTCACTCCAGCTAGTCGCTCAAATACGCCAATTTTACAAGACTATCGCAGCGAAGTTTATTTCCAGTTGAAACAACTGCACCGTCAGCACCAGTTCAACCTGTTTCACGCCTTTTTTATTAATGAAACTGGCTTTATCACTACGTTGTTGGCCAAGGAAGAAGGTATACCCATCATCAACAGCGTGCGCGGCAGCGACTTACACAAGCACGTATTTAGCCCCAAACAACATGGTCAGATTGGCTGGATTTTAGAAAATTCAGACTGGGTCACCTTTGTCAGTCGAGATTTACAACGACGGGGTCAGGTGCTTGTCCCTGCCCTTAAAGGGAAATCCAGTGCCTTCTGGAACTCAATTCAGCCTGTAGAGTTTTCAAACCTACCTAAACCACCCCTAGCCGATCGGCTCACCGGCTTAGTCATTGGCTCAGTGGGTCGATTCCGCGATAAGAAAGGGTTGGAATATCTGTTAGACGCTTGTGCAGATCTGAAACAATCCATGCCGATAACACTGTTACTGGTGGGCGACTTTGCAGAGCGAGAACGTCCCTACTGGGAAGCCGCTATTCGCGAAAGTGGCATGGCGGACAACACCGTGCTTACAGGAATGGTTCCTCGGACTGAAGGCATGACCTACCTACAATATATGGACGTGTATGCCATACCTTCTCTCCACGATGGCTGCCCCAATGCTCTGCTGGAGGCCATGCTGGCTGGTCGCGCCATTGTTGGCACCAGTGTTGACGCCATTGGCGAGATTTTAGATCATATTTACAATGGCTTAGTTGTAACTCCAGGCTCTAGTGCTGAACTTAAAGATGCCATCCTCATATTGGCTCAGTCTCCAGAGTTACGACAGCGCTTTGGAAAAGCGGCTCAAGCCACCGTCCGCCAGCAACTCTCTCCCATGGTTGAACAAAGAAATTGGGCCAAGGTCTACCGCCAGGTCTTGAGCCAATCTCTTACCGTTCTTGCATCTTAGCTTTAGGAGATTAATGATGACTTCTACGATCACAACAGAAACCTCCACCGTATCTAACATTACTCAACCCGAAATTACAATTGTGGTTGTACCACGAGAGCGGTTTAGCTATAGTCAACAGTCTTTAGAGAGCATCTACCAATACACAAACCTACCGTTTGAGCTGGTTTATGTAGATGGCGGTTCTCCTAAATATGTCCAGCAGTATCTGAACCAGGCATCGGAGGAAAAAGGCTTTACCCTGGTGCGCACCGAACATTTTCTGTCCCCTAATCAAGCTCGTAACCTGGGGCTAAGCTATGTTAAAACTGACTATGTGCTCTTTATCGACAATGATGTTCATGTGTCCCATGGCTGGCTACAGCAGCTGTGGCAGTGTGCCCAAGAGACGGATGCAACTGTTGTTTGCCCGCTGACCTGCATTGGCAAACCCTTACACCAGAAAATCCATCTAGCCGGCGGTGAAGCCAGAATCTTTACTGACCTGAAGGGTGATAAGACCCATCGTCGGGTGCATGAAAAACATTATTTTGTGAATCGTGCCGTCATTGATGTGGAAGAGCAGTTGCACCGTCGGTCTTGTGAGTTTGCAGAGTTTCACTGCATGTTGGTTAAACGATCTGTTTTTGACCAGATTGGGGTATTGGATGAAAAACTCCTCAACACCCGGGAGCACATTGACTTTTGCCTGAATGTCAGTCAAACAGGTGGGCGCATTTATTGTGAGCCAGCGTCAGTCGTGACCTATGTGCCTGATATTCTCTATCGCTGGTCGGATCTGGCATTCTTTATGCTGCGCTGGAGCGATGAGTGGGAAGTGAAAAGTCTCAAACGGTTCCGCAAGAAGTGGAATTTGGATAAGGACAAGTATTTTAAGAAACGGTATAAGCGTTTGGGACACCGTCGACATCATGCGTTTTTGCGTCCGTTGGTTCGAAAGTTCACGTTTGGGAAAACGATTCCTTGGTTAGAAAAGCTGGTTATTCAGCTAGAGAGACAGTTGAATCGCATGCTCACCAGTCGATATCAACGCTTGTATGGAACAAATACCCAGGTGCAAGGTACACAGACCATGAGTAAGATGCCTGGATAAACACAACATTGTCTCCGTAGGGGTGCACCACAGTGCCCCCTTCGAAACACAGGCCAATGGTCAATATGTTGAAGGGCGCATAGCCATGCGCCCCTACAAGGCCATCTTTAATTTGAACAAATTATTTAATCCATATTCCCCATAACGGGAAGTTCCCCAATCCTAGCATTATGGCTAAACAAAAATCCTTTAGGTCATCCTTACCCGGTTTGAAACGCATAGCCCAACGCTTTTGGCCCCACATCTGTAAACAGGCTCACCTACTCACAGGCGCATTCTTTGCCCTGCTGGCAGAAACAGGTCTGCGCTTGCTGGAGCCCTGGCCCCTAAAGCTGATGTTTGATCGGGTCATTTTACCTACTGGCTTTAATATCCATAGTCACAACATTGAAGCGCTGGGAGGAGTTTCACCACTGTTAATACTCACGGGCCTTGCCGCTGCCCTAATTGTGATCTCAGCAGCACGAGGGGCTGCCGCCTACTTTAGTACCGTTGGCATGGCCATAGCCGCAACCCATGTGATGACCGACATCCGTGGACAGCTCTATAGTCATATCCAAGCGCTCTCACTGTCGTTCCATAGCCGTGCCAAAAGTGGTGACCTGATTACCCGCGTCACCTATGATATCGAACGTCTGCGGGAAGTGACCGTGGTGGCTGCGCTCCCGTTGACCACACATTTTCTCACCTTAATTGGCATGGTGGGTGTGATGTTTTGGCTGAACTGGGAATTAGCACTAATTGCGATCGCAATCCTCCCTCTCTTTATCCTCACCACCACCACCATGTCAAAAAAAATCCACAAGGTGGCACGCACCCAGCGTAAACGGGAAGGAGCCATGGCCGCATCTGCAGCGGAAGCCATTGGAGCTATTAAAGTGGTGCAAGCATTATCACTGCAAGATTTTCTGGGGAAGTCTTTTGCCAAAAACAATCGTAAAAGTCTAAAGGAAAGTGCAGAAACCCAGCGTCTGCGAGCAGGACAGGAACGTCTTGTGGAAACGCTTGTTGCCATTGTGCAAGCTCTGGTGTTGTGGCGTGGGGTACAGCTAGTGCTGACTGGCAGTGCTACACCAGGGGACCTATTAGTGTTTATCACTTACCTTAAAGTCGCCTTTAAGCCCATGCGACAGCTAGCCAAATATACGGGTCAAATTGCGAAGGCTGTTGCCTCTGGTGAACGAGTCATTGCTTTGCTAGAGACCGAACCTGAAGTGCGTGACCTGAAAGGAGCTAAACCGGCTCCTGTCTTTCGAGGTGATGTGCACTGCAAGCATGTCACCTTTGCCTACAATCCAGAGCAGGGAATTTTGCGCAACCTCACCTTTTCAGCTCAGCCTGGAGAACAGGTTGCCATTGTCGGCCCGTCTGGGGGGGGTAAATCCACCCTCATCAGTTTGTTGCTACGGTTCTATGATCCCATTGAAGGGGGCGTTCACATCGACGGGCATGATCTCAGAGAGTACACCCTCACATCTCTCCGCAAGCAAATTAGTATTGTGCTACAGGACAGCGTACTTTTTGCTGCCAGCGTTCGCGACAACATTGCCTACGGGGCCATTGGAGCCAGTAATGAAGAGATTGAGGCCGCAGCGCGTCTGGCCAATGCCCATGACTTTATTATGCACCTACCTGAAGGCTATGAAACCATTCTTGGAGAGCGGGGGGCCACTCTCTCCGGCGGTCAGCGACAGCGGATTGCCATTGCCAGAGCTGCCATTCGTCGAGCCCCCATTATCATCTTGGATGAGCCCACCAATGGCCTGGATAGCGCTAGCGAACGCCTCGTTAGCGAAGCGCTAAATCGTCTCACCCAGGGTAAAACCAGTTTCTGGATTTCTCATAACCTTAGTACTGTGCAACATGCAGACCAAATTCTTTACATCGAACAAGGCTGCATTTTAGAACGGGGGACTCACCATCAGCTCATGGTCTTAGGGGGTCGCTATGCCCAAATGTATCGTTTGCAATCCGGTAGTTATTCAGCAGAGAAGAGTTATGCGAACTGACGCATTCCCTAGTCGCATTATTTTAGTTCGCCATGGTCGCAGTTCTTTTAATGACCAAGGGCGCTATCAGGGCAGTTCAGATGAGGCAATACTCACCCCCAAGGGTGTGACCACGGCCCAACAGGTGGGTGCATATCTCCGCTCCATGACCATCGACGCTGTGTATACCAGCCCCCTACTGCGGGCAAAACAAACCACAGGAGAGATTCTCAAAGCGATAGCGGATAAACGCCCTAAACCCATTACCGTGAGTCGCTATCTCCGAGAAATTGATTTGTCTGTGTGGGAAGGTCTCACCTACGACTATGTCCGGCAATACCATCGGGAGACCTATAACTGTTGGCAACAGCAGCCCCATGAGTTTAAGCTACCCGCTGATGATAGCTATCATTTTCCAGTCAAGGATCTCTATCAGCGTGCTCAAAAATTTTGGGCCCATAGTTTACATCATCACACAGGCAAAACTGTTTTAATCGTTAGCCATGGGGGCACTAATCATGCCTTAATTAGTACTGCGTTTGGGCTATCTCCTGAGCACCACCATAGCTTGCAGCAGTCTAACTGTGGCATCAGCATTTTGGAGTTCTCGGGGCAGGGGGTGCAGCTGACTCAACTGAATCAGACGACAGCGATTAAGGAGACTCTGCCTAAACTCAAAGCTGGCAAAGAAGGATTGCGACTGTTGTTACTACCAGAAGACTCACTGACCGATAAGGCCTGTCAACAAATCGCTCACCGTTTAGCAACCATCAAGTTGGACTTTTGCCTGTCGAATACGACCGGAAAGTATTGGCTACCGATGCTGTTACAGCATCATTCTCAAACAGCTCAGTTTATAGATGACCGAGATGATTTTTTGCAGGATTGGCAACAGATCTTAGCTGATGCTTTGGAGCCAGAGCAAAAACTGATTACGGGGATTGCGATCGCACCCACCAACCGTATCCAAACCCTGCTCATCCAAACCTTGGGTGGTCGTTCCTACGAAGGCGCAAAACTCTCCTTAACACCCGGTCACCTTAGCGTCATCCACTATCCCAAAAACCATCGCCCCATCGTCCAAGCCATCAACATTTAACCATCCCCTTAGAAGTAGGTCTCTCCAAGTTTATCGACTAGTATCAAAACCATGACTAAATTCAAAACTTATCTCTCGCAGATTAGATCTCAGAAATGCTATTATCGAGGCACACAGCTACAGTTCTATGGAACTTTACTTTAATCACATCCAATCAGTAAAAATACGACCACTGTAGACATATAAAAATACATACACATTTATTCTCAACAGTCTTCGAAAAATCCTATATATTCATAACGATATTTTAAATCAAGCGCGAAAGCCTTATTTTACAAGATTTCCAAAAAATACCAATTTATACTGATTTTTCTTGATGAGAATTACCTTATGATTTGGAGTAAGTAGCAAAAGAACGCTGAAATGCCCCCGCAGCAGTATCTAAGCTAGTACTCACCTAAATCAGAGATCTATATCAGTCAATGATGATGGACCTCCATGAAAGTAATCTCATGTCTACTTCATTAGATTCTTAGTCGCACCTGTCATAATTTTGACTCAGAGATGTTCGGTGCCACTACCGAAATGTTGAACTAACGTCTGTAGCTCCTTAGTTTAATCAGGGGGCTTCAATACCATCAGGAAAAAAGCATATCTGGACTCAGGTCCGCGGTCAATCGTGACCGCACTATCCCACTGTCCTCACTGCCAAATTCTGGATAGTTCCCATGACTGCTACACTTCTCTCACCGCCTGCCGTCACTGCGTTACAGCCATCCGTTACCATTGTGGTTGCCCCACGAGAACGCTTTGGCTACACGCAAAAGTCTCTGGAAAGCATCTATCAACACACAAAAATACCATTTGAGCTCATATACGTAGATGCTGGCTCCCCTAAACATATTCAAAAATATTTAGCAAGAGAAGCAGCTAAAAGAGGATTCACCCTCCTACGTTCCGATCAGTTTCTCTCACCAAATCAGGCACGTAACCTTGGTCTTAGTCAAATAACGACAGACTATGTAGTCTTTATCGATAATGATATTCATGTTTCGAGTGGCTGGTTGGAGCCTCTTTTACGTTGTGCAAAAGAAACAAATGCAGCTGCTGTCTGTCCCTTAACTTGCATCGGCAAACCACTCCATGATCGGATTCACTTTGCAGGAGGTGAGGCCAGGATTTTTATGGATGTGCAGGGCGAACAGATATGGCGGCGTCTTTATGAGAAACGTTTTTTGGTAAGTCGCTCCGCTGCCGCCATCAAGCATCAGCTTTACCGACGCGCCTGTGAGCTTGTAGAACTGCGCTGCACACTGGTTAGGCGAGATATTTTTGAACAATTAGGATGCTTAGATGAAAAACTATTGGGCACTCAAGAAGATATAGACTTTTGCCTAAGCGTTAGTCGAGCCAATGGGCAAATGTTCTGTGAACCGGCTTCAGTGGTCACCCATGTACCTGAAATTTCCTATCGTTGGTCTGATTTAGGGTACTTTATGCTGCGCTGGAGCGATATGTGGGAAGTAGAAAGTCTCATGTATTTCCAGCAAAAGTGGGCTTTGGACATGGACGAGTACTTTTTACAACGATACAGACAGCTGGGCCAACGTCGCCATCAAACATTCTTATACCCACTGCTACATCGGCTGCAAGGAAACCGCAAAGTCTCTTGGTTAGAAAACATTGTCATAAAGCTAGAACAGTGGTTGAACCAGATACTTGCAGATCGCCATGCCAAACTGCGGCACACCCCTATAAAAAAGCTAACCCCTACATCTCCCTCACCCAATCATAAGACTGTCCCTCACAAAAAATTGCATAGGTCAGTGCTTGATAGTCACAGTCATCCTACGCAACTATCTCAACCACATTTAATGCCCCATTAGACCGGTTACTTTGCCTAGGTTAGGCAGATGCAGCCTATACTGGCTTAAAAGCCCATTCAAAGGTTTACTTTACTCCTAAATAGGTAGAGATAATCCTCTATGCCTAGGAGTTTTATAAAATCTCTTTTTCAGCAACAAACGAGTGCAATTGCTCGACGTCCCATCAGTTACCATCTCTTCAAGACATACACTTGTGAACTCCACCTCTTTTTTGAGAAGATTATGACATGAAAACACAAGCTCTTGCTAAACGTGCTACAGCTACACGTCTCTCTATACCATCAGTCACGCTTATCATAGCACCACGGGAACGTTTCAGCTATATCCAACCATCACTGGAAAGCATTTACAAATACACGAAACTACCGTTTGAGCTGATATACATTGATATCGGTTCTCCAAAGCACCTGCGCCATTACTTAGCTCAATCAGCTGCTGACAAAGATTTCACTTTACTACGCACCGAGCGGTTTATTTCGCCAAATCAAGTTCGTAATCTGGGGTTAGGTCATGCAACTACAGACTATGTTCTTTTTATCGATAACGATATTCATGTCTCTCCTGGTTGGTTAGAGAAGCTTTTAGAATGTGCTCAGGAAACAGATGCTACCGTCGTCTCTCCACTTATGTGTATTGGCAAGCCATTGCATGAGCGAATTTTGATGGCTGGGGGTGAGATCAGATTTTTTGTGGAAACAGGTGACGAATTTGAGCATCGTCGTTTGTACAAAAAGTGTCATTTGGTTAATCGTTCTGTTTCTTTGATGCAACGCCAGCTACATCAGCGTGCCTGCGACTATGCAGAGTTAAGCTGTTTGCTGGTAAAGCGCAGTATCTTTCGCGACATTGGTCCCTTAGACGAAAATCTCTTGAATTCTCAGGAGCACCTTGATTTTTGTCTCAGTGTGGCCCAAGCAGGTGGCAAAATTTACTGTGAACCTGCATCAGTGGTCACCTATGTTCCTGAGATGCCCCGTCGTTGGTCGGATCTGCTCTATTTTATGCTGCGCTGGAGTGATGCTTGGGAAGCGGAAAGTCTGATTCATTTCCAAAAGAAGTGGTCTCTGGATATTGATCGGGATTTTATGCTGCGTTTTAAACATTTAGGTCAGCAGCGACATCAAATCTTGTTGTTGCCGTTGCTACGGCGGTTGACAGTGGGCTGTCGGGTACGCTGGATGGAGAAACTCGCGATTTACTTAGAGCGTTGGCTTAATCAGTATTTGACGAACCGTTATAGACGGTTGTCTAGGTGAAAGGGAGCTTGTTCTTATCAGAGCTTAGGCAACTACTCGACAACCTTCCCCTCCGGGGAGGGGCTCCGGGGTGGGGCTCCCGATTATTACTAACCACCAGCAGCCTTCTTAATTTCCTTACAAATCTCCACTAAAGCCTGATCTTGCTCAGCAGCACTAAGACTTTTCAAAGGCCGCTCCGGAGCATGCGCAGTCTGATATTCCGCTATAGCACTCTCTTCATAGAGACTAGAACTAATCGGTACCCAAATGATTTTCAGCCCTCATTCTTAGCCGCATCTAAAAGGGGAGGCAGCCCATTTTCATGGATAACGCACTCAACTGGTTCTTGCTAAGGTCTAGTGTTTGAAGACTCGTCAGCTGGACAATCTCGGGTGGTAGCGCACTCAATTGGGTCCGAATCAATTGCCCTTCATAAAGTTTCCAACCCCACTGCAATGTTTCCAACTGAGTCAACTGCCCAATCTCCGGCGGCAACTCCGTCAACCCCGCCCCGACAAATTCAACTTCGTCGCCCCAGTCCTCGCCGCTTCCTCAATCACCTCCAGCAACTCATCCCGCGTCATACCAACCATCTCCAGAAACCATCCCCGCTATTCTGCCAAACCCACACCAGCCAAGCTCTAAAACTTAATCCAAAATAAACCTTGACCAGTTAGTCTAAGTTCGCTATTCTTAAATCAAGGTCGTCAACCACCCAGACCCATGACACGCGGACCCAGCAAGCAATTTGACACCGAAATCGCCCTTAGCAAGGCCATGGACGTGTTTTGGGAGCACGGCTACGAAGCCGCTAGCCTCTCACAATTGCTCAAGCAAATGGGTATCGGCAAAAAGAGTCTGTACGACACCTTTGGCAACAAGCAATCGCTGTTTCTCAAAGCTCTGGAGCACTACGCCCATACTACGCTGCGAGATATCCGCAAACGCCTGTCAGCAGAGGGTTCTGCCCTTAACAACATCAAACAGCTACTCCTCGACTGGCAAACCATGCATGGTCGCCCTGGTAGCTGCGGCTGTATGCTCGGCACCAACATCGCCGACTTCAATACCGACGATGAAGCCATCGCCAAAGTTATGCGCGGCTACCTGTGTCAGCTAGAAGACACCTTCAGCAACGCCCTCACCCGCGCCCAAAAAGCCGGAGAGCTAAGCCCCAACAAAAACCCACGGGACCTGGCTCGCCTGCTACTTTGCACCACCCAGGGCATTGCCCTCCTGGGCAGAGTCATGGAAGACGACACCACACTAAAAGGCGCAGTGCAATCCGCGTTGCTACTTTTAGAGGAAGAGCCCCCCTCACACTAAATCCCTCTCCCTGGGGAGAAGAGCTTTGAAGACTGAAGATCTTCTTATTTTGAATAAGATCCACGTTCTCTAACTCCCCTTCTCTCTCGGGGAGAAGGGGCTGGGGGATGAGGGGTATTTTTTTGCAAAAACCTAGACCGATCAGTCAATACTTATTCACCTTTGGAGGTATCACCATGGCACGTTTAACTAACAAAACAGCAGTTATCACTGGCGGCACCACTGGCATCGGCTTTGAAACCGCAAAGCTGTTCATTGCCGAAGGCGCACGGGTGATCATCACCGGTCGCAACCAAACCCGCCTCGATGAAGCTGTTGCTGCTCTTGGCTCCAATGTCGCTGGCATCAAAGCCGATGTCCAATCCCTCGATGAACTTGACTCTCTCGCTACCCAAGTCCAAGAAATCGTTGGCCAGTTCGACATTCTCTTTGCCAATGCAGGCATCGCCAAACGTGCCAACTTCCGCGATGTTACCGAAGCCGACTTCGACCAAGAAATTGCCATTAACTTTAAAGGCGCTTTCTTCACCGTCCAAAAACTAGAGCCCCTGATGAACAATGGCAGCAGCATTATTCTGACAACCACTATTCTCGACCAAACCGCCCTCCCTGGTGAAGGCATCTATGGAGCCTCTAAAGCCGCTGTTCGCTCTCTCGCCCGTTCCCTCAGCAGAGAACTGCTAGATCGTCAGATTCGGGTTAATGCAGTCGCCCCTGGTCCTATTGAAACGCCTATCTGGTCAAAGATGGATCTGCCTGAAGATGTTCCTGCGCAAGTGCTAGGACGTACGCCTATTGGTCGCTTTGGTAAACCTGAAGAGGTTGCTAAAGCCGTTCTGTTCTTAGCCAGCGATGATTCTTCCTACATGCTCGGCGAAGAGATCCTGGTTGATGGTGGCTGGGCAACACTTTAGAACTTCAGAAATTGTCTGCACCATTAGTACTCTTGTAGCTCTTATGAGCAGCAGGACTCATTACTGCACCATTCCTAAAAAGAAACCTTATTTCAAGGCTAAACACTTGCCTCAGGCAGGATTCTCCGAACAAAGGGGAACCGCCAGGGAGGAGGCTCGACAACTTACGCCATCACTCGCCCTCCTCCGCCTAAGACAGCTCCCTGGCGGTAAGGGGAGGACACTCTTAGAACTTACTCCCAAAAAAGGACAATCATCATGCATTACACTCATAAAAATACCCAACAAAAAGTCTTCCTCTCTCTCTCCATATGGGCCACCACCGTCGCTATCACCGGTTATCTCGGTCTCTTCACCCACATCCCTGCCAACGGCATTGCCCTACTCGTCATCCTCAGCCTCACTATCCTAGTCGTCCTCTACTACCGCAACCCAGCACTGAACATCTATATCAACAACCTACCTCCCCGACAATTAGTCATCTTCCACCTATGGCGCATCGTCGCAGGCTTTGCCTTTCTCTATTACGGCAGTCAAAACCTCTTGCCAGAACGCTTCGTCATCAACGCTGGCTACGGTGACTTAGCCGTCGGCTTCCTAGTCCCTATCATCCTCTTAGGCAAAGAAAGCATCCAAAAGTACATCGCGTTCCACCTGTTCGGTCAGCTTGATTTTATTCTTGCCGTTGGCACTGGGCTTACCTTCACCGTATTGCAAGTGCCTCTGATGGAGAATATTGCCACTTTCCCTATTGTGCTCATTCCTTTATTTGGCGTTCCCTTGACCGGAGCAAGCAGTATTATGGCAATTGATGCGCTGCTTAGACAGCGGCGACAGATAGCTTCCCGTTAATGTGAGATTTCGGTTGGTGGCTCTTGGTATTGCAGGGCATCCACAAGGGATGCCCCTACGTAATGTGGAATTTCGGTTTGTGCTGCTAGATATCGCAGGGTAACCACAAGAGGCAGCCATACGTTTGGATTTGATATAACATCCCATATTCCCCAAGGAAAAACCATGACAGATTTCAAAACAGCGCTCATCGTCATTATCGATGGAGCCATCCTGCCACCAGGGCAACAACAATCTGCGGACAGTCCTGATCGATTTCTGGAACCGGATGAATATGCCACCAGCTACTGGCATATTCTGCAACAACACCGCAGCGCCTGGACCTGGGAAATAGAATTACGCCCCTGGGTAGAACGGTTTTAACCTAAATCAATCCCATAGATAGCCATACTACAGATCATAAATAGATCTCCAAGGACAACCATGCTAGGCTCGAAGCCTAACCATAATCCACTCCCATGAAATCCGCTAAATTCCAGGTTGCTCTACTGGCCTTGTGTCAGGCGACGGCCATGACCATTAATACGGTCTTGGTCACTGTTGCTGTTCTCATCGGCTACGCCCTCGCCACAGACAAAGCCCTGGCCACACTACCACTGGCCATACGCCAAGTTGCAATGATGGTAGCCACGATCCCAGCTTCACTACTCATGCAGAGAATTGGGCGACGCAATGGATTTCTGATGGGCAATTTTATCGGTCTGGTTGGTACGGGTGTCGGTATTTATAGTCTCGCCATTGCTAATTTTTGGCTGTTTACCCTCTCCATGACGGTGCTCGGTATCTCCGGTGGCTTTTTTGGTTACTATCGTTTTGCAGCAGCTGATGTGGCCGATCACGCATTTCGATCGCAAGCAATTTCTTGGGTGTTAGCAGGCGGTATCATTGCAGCCATTCTGGGACCATGGTTGGCCACAGGATCACAAGGATGGTTTAACAGTGAGCTATACATCGGTGCGCTAGTGGCACTGCTGGGGCTACATGTATTCACGAGTCTTTTGTTATTAGGGTTGCAGATTCCTTCAATGACATCAGCTCACCATACCCAGAACACACGAACGCTGGCCGAGATTATGCGACAGCCTAAATTTTTGGTAGCTACCCTGGGAAGCACTGTCAGCTTCAGTGTCATGGCGTTTGTGATGACGGCTACGCCGTTGGCCATGGCAGCAGCAACCTACTCTTTTGAGCAAACGGCTTCTGTCATTCAGTGGCATGTGCTTGGCATGTTTGCTCCCTCGCTGGTGACGGGCTGGCTGATTAAGCGATTCGGCACGTTGCAAATTATCGTGACTGGAACAGTGCTAAATCTGGCTTGTATGGGGTTAAATTTATCCGGTACCAGCTTTTGGCACTTTACTATTGCCCTATTGTTACTGGGCCTAGGTTGGAATTTTATGTACGTGGGTTCCACCACCCTACTCACAGAAACCCATACACCTGAGGAGAAAGGAAAAGTTCAGGCGATCCACGACTTTATTATGTTTAGCTTTGTCGCTCTAGCTACATTCCTAGCAGGGCCAATATTTCATCGGTTTGACTGGGAACTTCTTAATCAGATGAGCTGGCCGCTGGTGCTGCTCACTCTGTTGGTGGTGCTGTGGTTACAGCAAAAGCGATTGCGCAGTCAGCACCTGGTTTAGGTCGACTTGCATGACTTTGCAACAGCCTGGGCAATTAAGGCCATGGCAGCACTCTTAAAAGTATGGCCGATCTGCTCAGTTCCTAAATATCGGGCTTGGGAAAAGCCGCCGTCAATGACCATTGTTAGTTGGGCTGCCAGGGTTTTGGGCTGGTTGAGATTGGCAGCTGTAGCTAGGGTTGTGATGCGATCGCACACACTCCCCTTATGCTCTAAAACCACCTGCCGCGATAAATGCTCTGCATCCGCAAACTCACTGGCCGTCAGCAAAAACGGACAGCCCTGACAGTCAGACATCTCTAGCAAATGGGCAATGAAATCCACAATGCCTACCAGCTGAGCCATGGGCTCAGGGTCACAGTTCGCTAAAAATGCCTCCAACAACTGCCAAAACTGCTGATTCCGTTGCTCCAAGTACGCCTGAATCAACGCATCCTTTGACGGAAAGTAGCGATAGAGGCTCGTCTTCGCAATTTTCGCCTCAGCAATCATCCGGTCCACACCCACCGCATGCAGCCCACATTCATAAAATACCTGAAGATGCAATAAATCCAATGCCAGCAGCCTACAAGAAAGGATTTACACCGGCTCCTGTCACCTCACAAACATAATTCAGAACAACGGGTGCCCGAGGTGCTCCATCTAACTCTGGCGGATACTGCGTTACTCTCAAATACTCACTGTCATCAGAGTTCCACTGATCTAACAGAACAATATCATAGAATAATTGTTCATCTACTGAACTGCCAGTAAACTCATACTCCCATGCCCATGGCTCACCAAATTCGTTGTAGTCAGCATAGGGACTCAGCTCGTCGCTGACCCCCAGAAATTGAGGAAAATCTCTCTCGTCACTAGTCAGAAATAATCCCCCTTGGGTGGTAAACAACTCGACATTGAGGTCTTCCAATCCCTCTTGACTGGAACAAACATAATCTACATAAAAACCCAATGGGGGCTCAAACGAATCGTACTGTGCCTGGGTAGCAGAACCAAAGAACACTAAAGCAGAGCCAACACCGATAGAAATTGTGAGTAAGGGTTTCATACTCTCCATATGCGTGCGTATGAGTAGTAATTTTGGCGTTACTGATCCTCAGAAAGTGATCCTCAGAAAGATTTAATCTGAAAAATTACGAGTTTAGGGTAAGTCTGGCAGATCGATTCATCCTCTCAAGCAGCAACGGCAGAACTTTCAATGATTAGTTACAGCCGTTGTTCATAGAGCAATAGTGCCCAGTACGCCCATAAGAATCACATTTTTTGATATTGACTGACAGTGCAATGATGAGCAGCACCGTCGGTCAAATACCTAAAGCTTAGACGCCTAAAGTTAGAAATGTTTACCAGAACACTTGACGACTTTCTAGAAAAACGGTAACAATAGATACAGAAATGAACGTTCGTGATCCATTCACTACTTCTTTTGCTAGTGAGTTGGGTCATGGAAGTAGGCAGCAGAGCTTCTATGCACTGCCATCCGAAGGAACGCACCTCAATTTCTAGACACATCACGTTGTATTGAGGAAGTTAATCCCATGACACTACATCCTG
The DNA here is from genome assembly GCF_011009555.1 of Adonisia turfae CCMR0081. Taxonomy (GTDB): domain Bacteria; phylum Cyanobacteriota; class Cyanobacteriia; order Phormidesmidales; family Phormidesmidaceae; genus Leptothoe; species Leptothoe turfae. Next base: position 6,711,670 of record NZ_QXHD01000004.1, read on the forward strand.
TTACTCCCCTAACCTCTGTTGAGAATAAAGGACGCCTTCTTAAGCATGCCAATCGTCAGCAATCGCGCAACCGTCAGCGCTCTATGTTGATGCGTACTATTCAGCAGGTTGCTACTGAACCAATGTAAGCGCGCTGTTTACTCTCCTCTTTTTTATTAACTCTAAAAGGTCCCTGATCAATTGATCAGGGACCTTTTATGCCGTTAAGCCTTAATTTCTGCACTGCTGAGTGAGTCGCTGATGCCGACGCTAAGATCATCGACAGGACCGATGACTGGACACGGGCGGATTGGACACTCACGATGAAGAGCACGTAGCCGATCAACCGCTATGCGGCACAGCCGAACAAACTGTTCAGGTAGAGTTTATTCACCTGGGGCTGATTCACACCATTTTGCATGAGAAAGAGAGACAGAGCGGCCTGCATCACCCGTTCCTGGCTCCACAGTTCATGGGTGCTCAAATAATCCTGCATTGATTGATGTAGCGTTTCGGGAATCTCGATCATGAGGCTGACAGTGGCTGGAGCTGTGGTCATTGGAGTCATAAAGATAACGAAATAAATGTATAGACACAACAAACTGGAGCCTAGTACAAACTCTTTGCCCAAGCGTGCCACGGAGGGCTAACGACATTTGGAACACAGGACAAAGAAGACGCAACTAGGTCGCCTGGTGCAGTGGTGTTTCATTGTGCAGGAGACCCTAGGAATTCGCAATGTCCGTCAGTTTTGGGAATGTTCTAATTCGAAATTTAGGCTGACGACACCAATAGGGTTCAGCCCATTTTTTTGTTAATTATCGTTACAAACTGAGAGCGATCCCCGGTCTTCATCATTTTCCACAAAAGGGCTGAATGCACTGAATCTTCGTCTTAATTTGTGGATAACTCCATGTGAACTGGGGAAAAGTCACGGAAAACCCTGGGGAAAACGCCTTCTATTCTTAAGAAAAATAAAGTCGCAAATTTACGCAAATAGACCTCGGTGGCATGGGACGAAAGTTGGCACTTCATAAATACGGCTCAACGCCAACCTTCGTTAATTTTTGGGGGTAGATGCCAATGACCACTGCCTAATACCTATGAAAAAAATATCCTCAGGTCAAATCGTCCAAATCAACATCTCTGACGGCGGCACTCCCAAACGCCCTATTTTCGAAGTTCAAATCACCCCAGCTGGTCTCACCGGCGATCGCCAACGCAACCTCAAATATCACGGTGGCCCAGACCGTGCCGTTTGCCTCTGGTCCGCCGATATCATCCAAACCTTACAAAACGAAGGCCACCCCATAGCACCAGGCAGCACTGGCGAAAATATCACGGTGGCTGGCCTCACGTGGGCACAACTTGAACCGAATATGCAACTTCAGCTTGGCGATACAGTTCGGCTGCTGATCACCGACTATGCCGCCCCCTGCCGCCACATTAGCCGCTACTTCAGCGATCGTCGCTACAGCCGCATTAGCCAAAAACACCATCCCGGTACCAGTCGTCTCTATGCCCGCGTTTTATCTCCGGGTCTTGTCCACGTCGGAAATAACATACAGCTCACATGAAACAATTTGCCCTGCAAGGCTGCGGCTGTCTAAGGGTCTTACCAGAACCCACTGATAAAGCCCCCCCTCGTTTGTGCCGCATTGGTTTCGGTGCATGGATAGGGCACCTTACAAGGTGTGGCATCTAATATCCCGGTGGTTGCCAACATTCTCCAATGTATTGATCTAACATTTGGGCAATGCTTAACAATTCCATCTCTCGCCAACGTTTTCCCACTAATTGAACCCCTACCGGTAGTCCTTGGGATGTTTGCCCCACGGGTATGACAACCGCCGGATGGCCACTTAAGCTAAATGGAATCGTATAGGCACCATTGGCAATACTGTGGGGATATTGTTTGCCATTGACTTCCACAACAGTCCAGGCAGGTCGATGGGTAAAGGCTGCTGTCGCCGCCACGGGCATCAGCCAGACATCCCATGGTTCTAAGGCTGCATCCAACCTAGCAATATAGTTATCGCGCTCCGTCAGGGTTTCAAAGTAACCCTTGAGGCTAGGTCGCAACAGCTCTGGCCAGAACTTGGCAAAATTACCTAATTGACGCAGGTTGCGATCGCCCTGGGTTGCCGTTCGATATAACAGTGTTAAACTGCGTCGGATCGTATACCAATCCTTAGGTTGGGCGTAGTTATTAAGATAGGCCGCCATTTGACCATACAGCGTCCATATCTCAGACAAATCAAAATCACCTGGTGACCATTGATCTGTCTGGGCTCCAGCTTCTGTTAAAGTCTGTACCACCGTTTGCATCGCTGCAAGAATCTCAGCGGCTACCGGAATCTCTGGCCATTCATAAATCCACGCAATTTTTAGCTCACTGAGTTCTTTGTCAGAAGGCACATCTAAAGGCACTGGCGGAATCTCTGGGCGTCGTGGATCAGCACCTGCTAGCAAGGAGAATCCCAACCTTAAATCCTCTATGGAACGGGCAAAGCACCCTATGGTCAGCATTTGCCGCAGGCAGTGGGGCATTCCAGGTGTTTCTGGAATATGACCTGCTGTGGAAATCCTTCGCTCTGTTGGCTTTAGCCCATATACTCCACAAAAATGAGCGGGTTGACGTACCGATCCAGCAATGTCATTACCAATCTCCAGCGGCGATAATCCGGCTGCCACTACCGCCGCACTGCCGCCTGAACTCCCTCCAGCTGTATAGTCAACATTCCAGGGATTATTCACCCGAGGGAAAAGAGAATTCGTACTTTGAAAATCTGCCGCTAGTTCCGCCAAATTAGACTTGCCCATAATTACAGCCCCAGCTGCTCTTAGACGAGCCACCACGGTGGCATCCTGCTTGGGAACATAATCTTTTAGAGGCGGATAGCCCACCGTTGTCTGGAGACCAGCAGTTTCAAAAATATCTTTTACAGTCATGGGCACACCATGCAAAGGTCCCCAATTTTCTCCTTTTGCCAGGGCATCGTCTGCTTGTTGCGCCTGTTTTCTTGCCCCCTCCGCATCCAAAGTGCAAATAGCATTCAGCCGAGGATTATATCGATTAATCTGGTCTAAATGAGCTTCTAGCAACGCTACAGCAGAGATCTTGCCGTCCCGAATCATTTTTGCCAGCTTATGGGCAGGTAGAAACACCAGATCGCTCATTAGATTGATTTTCCATAGGCTAAAGGACACATTATAGGATTGCCTGGAGGTGAAGACGGTAGGCGTTAGACTACACAGCCAGTGTTTCCTGACGCTGACGAAAGTAGTCCACCAAAAAATCAATCGCCCGACGTACCCGCAAAGGTAAATGCTGACGATTGGGATACACAATCCAGGTAGAGCGATCCCGATCCCAGAAGTCTTGCAAAATAGGCAATACCTGTCCAGCCTCTAAAGCTTCCGCCAAATTTACCCGAGGCGAATAGGCAATGCCTAATCCCATCACAGCTGCTGCTGCTAACGCTGGTCCATTGTTGCTACGCCAGACCCCAGATACCCGGATAAACCGTTCTCCATTAGGGTAGGAAAATCGCCAGCGGTCGGTATTGGCAATTAAACAAGCATGGTCGCGCAGTTCCTCTGGCTCGATGGGCTTACCCCATGCCCGTAAATAGTCAGGACTGGCACAGGCCACCAGGGTGCGCCCGGTTAGTTTGCGAGCAATAAGACTGCTATCTTGCAGCACTCCATAGCGAATGGCAAAGTCAAACCCTTCATCAATCAGGTCGATATTACGGGTATTAAAGTCGATGTCGATGTGCACTTGGGGGTGCTGTCGAGCAAACTCTGCCAAAGCGAGGGCCACATAGCGTTCTGCAAAAGCTCCTGCTGCCGACACGCGAATGCGCCCCACCACCTCAGCCGTCTCACCCACCACCACCTGGTTGGCTTCTTCTAGCCCTGCCACCAGTTCAGAACAGCGACGATAGTATTCTGATCCAGCATCTGTCATGCGCACTTTACGAGTGGAGCGGGCCAATAACCGAATGCCTAATCGCTCCTCCAGAGC
>NZ_QXHD01000004.1:6715688-6726567 GCF_011009555.1 Adonisia turfae CCMR0081
TGTGCTCAATGAAATCGAAGCCCTGAGCCAAAAATACGGGTATCGTATCGCCAATGTTTTCCATGCTGGCGACGGCAATCTACATCCCTTAATTTTATATAACAATGCTGTACCCGGTCAGCTAGAAACCGTTGAAACTTTAGGTGGCGAAATCCTTAAGCTCTGCGTCGAAGCTGGCGGTAGCATTTCGGGTGAGCACGGCATTGGCGCTGATAAACGTTGCTACATGCCCCAAATGTTTGCCACTGCTGACCTGGAAACCATGCAATGGGTTCGGCAAGCCATTAACACTCGGGGGTTAGCCAATCCCACCAAGCTCTTTCCGACACCCAAAACCTGCGGAGAAGCAGCCATGGCCCAGCCAGCTAAATTCGATAATATCGAACGGTTTTAGGCCTGGAGACCCATGAAATCAAACATTCACTGGCCAAGCACCCCAGTAATTTTACGTAGAGCGCCTTAATACCATTAAGGCAAATTCTGTACATTGGCTGATAGGTCTACTTCAATGGGCGGGTAGGTTATAAAGGTAGCGCTAATCAAGTTACCTCAGGGCTTTTCAGCTTTTCAACCAAAGTGATAAGAGATCTGAACGCCATGGGTAGCTTTAAATCTGTGAGCGAGAAGCTACATCCCAAACCTCAAGGAGACACATTCCATAATGAAGACCACTTTACGTGCAAAGCTACTACAGCACCTAGTCAGCAAGAAAAAGGCCAACGAAGGGTTTACCCTGATTGAGCTCTTAGTAGTCATCATCATCATCGGTATTCTGGCTGCTATTGCTCTACCCTCCTTCCTTAACCAGGCCAACCGTGCCCGCCAAACAGAAGCCGTCACCAACGTTGGTGCCATCAACCGTGGTCAGCAAGCCTACGTTCTTGAAGAAACCTTCTTTTCCGATAACATTGCAGGTTTAGGAATTGGTATCAAAGTAGAGTCTGACAACTACGCCTTTGGTGATATTGCAGATATAGTTGCCGGATCGGCCAACGTAGGATTAATTGGTTTTGTTGATGGTGCTGGTATTAATGATCGGACTGCGGATCCGAACGACTATAGAACTGGCGCAGCTGTTTTTGCTTCGCCCTTCAGCGATGTCAATCTCAAAGCATATGTCGGATCTACCTATCTTTTAACTGAATCAACAACTGGTGAAACCACATCCACCACTATACTTTGTGAAGAGATTAAGGCTGATGATAATCAGATTGCAGATATTGACTTTGATGTAAATGCTGGTTTAGTAGAAGATGCTGAATGTGGTGCGGGCTCTGATGAGGTTTAATAGTAAGTAGTGTCTGATTGCGTACATTAAATAAAAGCCGCTTAGGGATGGTTTTCCTAAGCGGCTTTTATTTGTTCTTGTAATTGTGAAGTGCACAAATGTTTAGAAGATTGCCCAAGCTATCGCTACCTAAATCCATATTTTCTATATTGGCACTTACTATGGGAAGTATATATTTACAATTTTCCCATTATCAACAGTTGAAATATGGTGTAGGTTCTGTTGAAGAGACCGTCCAATGGGATGAACGTAGTGCTGCCCAATCATTACTTATCCTGAAACTTCTACCAAAGTTTGGCTATCAGAATCTTTTCGCTGATTGGACGTTTCTAAATTTTTTACAGTATTTTGGCAACTCCGAACTCCGTAAGACCAAGGGATATGGTCTTAGTCGTAACTACTTTGAAAATGTTGTTGATAACGATCCCTACTTCATTTCATCCTACATATTTTTAGTCAACAGCATATCTATTTATGCAGGGCAGCCAGAGCAAACCATAGAGCTGCTCGAAAAAGGATTAGTCACTATGGGGCCTAACAAACCCAACCGTTCCTATTTCCTCTGGCGACACAAAGGTACAGATGAGTTATTATTTATTGGAAATAACAAAGCTGCTGCGGAATCCTATCGAACTGCTGCTACCTGGGCCGAGCAATCTTCTGATCAAGATTCACACATTGTTGCCAGGCTATCTCGTCAGACAGTAGATTTTTTATCCACAGATCCCAATAGTAAAGCTGCTCAAATTAGTGCGTGGTCAGAGGTATTACTTAGGGCTACAGATGATGTGATTCGGCAAAAAGCAACAATAAACATTGAAGCTCTAGGTGGTACCATTTTACGTGCTAAAAATGGTCAAGTTACAGTCCGCTACAACCCTAACGAATCATAATTTATCTCTCTTAGAGTCTGTTATGATTTTTCTCTCTACCCAACAATTTGAATTTGGGAGAGAAGCGTTTGACGCTTTGCTTGTAAAGCATGATCTAATGCTGGAAAAAAAGAAGGTGCACCAAGAAAACCTGAGAACACCATGGTAGCCGGCTGATTCACGATACTAGGAGAATAGTCTAAAGGTAAAGGCCCATCTATATGGCGATTGAGTGCACCAAAGCCGACACGCTGAGTACGCGGCTGTTCTATGAGCTTACTATTTTTTAACCAGTCATCGAAGCTTGCTGCTTGCTCCATAGAGCTCAAAAATTGTTCAATTTTTTCTTCGTTAGGCAAGCTTACATTGAACTGTGGCAAATCATTGCGCGGTTTGATTAAAAGCTGTTCTATTAACTCACGGCGTTGCTCTGGTAATAACCAGGCTAATATGGCCTGCCTGCCTACAGTATTTTCCGGCAATGTTTCTGCCTTAACTCCATCGCCCTGCGCTAACTTAATTAGTATTTGACCTGTGGGGAAATCTTCCCAACGTTTGGTTGCAGCTGTATAGTTCCCTTGCCACCAGTAAAGTCCCCCCTGTTGACGCTTTAAATAAGCTCTAAATGATGCTTCCCCAGCTAACTCAATTAATTCAGTATATTGTTTCGCTAACTCGCCAAAAACAGTCTCCTTTACTCTACCCAATTCACCCAGCTGCCAGATGGGACTTGTAATTTGTAACGGAAATCTCAACAGTTCTAAGACTAGCGCATCAACAGCTAGTTCAGGTTGATTGTTACGTAGCAAGGCCAGTCCTAATCCCAGGAAAATTCTTTGTTTTGCAGGTACAAGTTGAGCTGAGTTAGCAAACATTGCTACAGATTCACTTGGATTCGTCTGACTCAATAACCACCCCAAATTCGAGCGACCAAACTCTTGATATGGAGCACTTGAATTAGCTGTTTCAAACCAATTGATCGATGCAGTTCTTAACGCTGCTCTAGATGCTCCGGTAGTTTGAAAACTGAAGTCTCCCAAAGCCCACGCTAACATTGAAGAATAATAGGGCTCCCAAGGAACTAAGCGATGTGATTCAGTTATTGCCTGTTCAAAGCGGTCAAAATTACCACGATTGAGCTGATCAAATCCATGTTTGGCTATGGACCAGGCACGATGTACAGGTATTAACCATAGATTCATAGCCACAACACAACCTAGTCCTAGCCCAACTAATACTTTAGAAAGTTTCACTTTCTGAGGGCTAGCTGGAGAAATCCAACCTTTATGCGAACCATAGCCCCTGACAAGAACAACAAGATAAACCACCAACACCCCTGTAATAGGTAGTGTATCTAGTTGATAATCGGTTAATCCCATGAGTCCATAAGAAAATAGCCCTGCCATCAAACTCCAGATCAAGCTGGGTGACAAAAAGGAAACAGAATCTTTTTGTCTGGCCCAACACCAGATTGACCATCCTAGAAGACCGACCAAGCTGACTAAAGCTGCCACTCCCCACAGCCCCAACTCTGCCCATAACTGGGCCGGAGTACTATGCAATTGAAAATGTAGCTCGGCTTCACGACCTGCCCAGTAAGGACGATATTTTTGAAACAGCTGTAAAACACTGCCAGGCCCTGCTCCAGTGAAGGGATGATCCAAACCGATGCGCCAGCCAATTACATTAGTGATGGCTCGATATCCTAGCTCACTGTTGTTGGTTCTGCCTTGTAAAAGGGCTAATAGGGGTCGCCGAACTCGGCTATTGCCCAGGGTGGTCGCAATTAAGAGACACAGCAACAGGCCTCCAGCAGGTAGTACGAATCGCTTGGGTAGCTGACTGCGAAATAGGGTGATAACTAGGGCGATCGCAACCGTCACCACCAGAGCCAACAACCCACCCCGAGAGCTGGCTGTATATAGATCTGCTAACCCTAAACAACAGCCAATGCCCCATAGCCAACGCTGCCAACCACGATCATGAATGGCTAAGCCAAACAACAAGGGCAAAATCAAAACCAGGTACCCGGCCACATAGTTTTGATGCCCCAAGGGATACCAGTTACGCAAGCTAGTCACACCAAAATTAAACTGCTGGGCAACACCATAGGGTTCTAACGCAGCCAACCTTTCAAGTTCTGGAAAGTAAGTCTGAAATAACCAAAGATAGAGACTGACTAAGATAAACGCAATCCCTAGACCTGCCTGAAACTTAAGCAGTCGGATCGCCTGTTGAGGTGTCTTTAGCCAACCAGATAACGCATAGAGTGCCGCAATTCCGCCTAGTGCCGCCCATGCGTACCAGCGGGCCTGGTTTGGAAATTCAGCAAAGATGGTAGAAACCCCTAACCCGACAACTAGCAGCGCTACAGGCCAATCCAACCCTGACCCCAACTTAAACTGATCTATGGGCTTAAACCACAGTTGCCACAACAACCAGACAATAGGCAACAATAGTGCCACCTGCCACACAGCGACCCAAGGCCAGGACACCATCAAAGAATGACTGCTGGGTAATAAGGTAAATAAGATATAAAGACTGACTGTTAGTAGCCCAATCAGGCTGCCATCTTCTGTCCGCAGTGAGACAATTTTAGATGGGGTATGGGATTCTGGTGGTGAGGTAGACATGCACAACGGGGTTAAGAAACGTCAGAGTTTTGGAAGTGGGAAAACTTAAAGTTATTGCGAGTGGGGTGGGGTAATCCAAAAGCCTCAGTTCGCAGAGATTCAACCAGGTGATCTAAGGGGGGAAATTCTCGAGGCCATGATAGGGAAAAGAGATTGAGTGAGACAGGTATGGAAAACTGACGCAGGTTTTCAGGCAACAAAATAGATGAAACACGTTTGGCATAGTAACTGCGGTACAGCAAAGCCAGACCCACCCGTTGATTATTAAAAACGGGTTGTGTAGTAGACCAGAACCAATCTTTCAGGGTGCGTTCAGTGAGGATATGGGATCGCACTTTCTCTTTTTCTATGGGGTTGAGAGCAACAGCCTCCAAATAATCTGGCAGATAACTGGTCTGTAGCCACGCTTTGAGTAAACGACATCCTGATACATCATCGGTTGCTTCAACAATACAGCGATCTAGCAAGATAGCCGCTTGTTCAGGATTTTCCTCTATGGTGAACAAGGCCTGATGGAGAAGGCGACCATCTTCGGAATTTTGAACCTGAAACGTGGAATTAGACCACCATTTCAGAGTCGTAATGTGGGCTGCTAAAGGACTATACAAGGGGTGCTTGGGATCTAGGGCTAATAGAACTGTTTGATAGTGTTGCAATACTCGGGTAAACACAGCTGCTCGTAGGGGAGATAACTCCTGTTGCCAGCTTTGGAAGGTGAGTACCTGGGGATTAATTAAACATTCCAGCGCGAGTGCTGCGATCGCAGACTCAGTGTTACCCATTGCCTGGTAGGTTAGCCCTAGCAAATAATAGCTGTGGTTTTTACTTCTGGGACTGAGTTGCACAACCTTAGTAATCGCCTGGTGGGCTTGTTCAACATGACCCAATTGCCATGCTAAAACCGCTAAATTTTGATTAAACCAAATATCATTGGGCGCAACACGCAATGTTTGCTGATATAGCTGAATAGCTTCTTCCCGCAGCAATTTTTGATTCTCGTCGCTAGCCGTTTCAGCTAGGCTACTGAGTTGCTGCGCCCCTAGGGCAGCAGGTATTGGGTCCCATGGAGCCAGGGTAGACGCTTTGTAAAATTTCGAGTTAGCTTGACTCAAGTTGCCCTGACCAGTCAGTGATACGCCTTGATGCGTCATCCACAAAGCAAGATCCGCCCGCAGCCAGACTTGTACTATCAGTACGACCGTGATCAGAAGAAGCAAGCTCCCCACCCGCCCAGTTGACTTAGAAAAGGTCGAAAACGTCAACTCTTGCCCTAGTTTAAGGAGAGACACCAACAACACACTCAAAGTAACGGCAATGGGAATATTTTCTAGTTGATAATCAGTCAAACTAGAAACGCCATACCCCAAAAAACCTAGGGTCGCCATTAAGCTCAGCTGCCGATGCTGGGGGGAGGCCAGATGTTTGAACTGTCGGTGTAATTGGACCAGGCAAATTACGGTTCCCCCATACAGCGCGAGGCCACCTACCCCCAATTCAGCTGCTATTTGCAGAGGCAAATTGTGTAACTGTTGCACCTGGTTGAGTCCAGTGCCGACTTCTAAGGGGCGATAGCGCTCATAAACTCGCCCTAAATTACCCGGACCTAAACCTAATGGCCGATCTTGCAAGATGTTAATGGCAGCTTGAGCCATAAAGAACCGATCTGACGTAGGGCCATCAGTCACCGGCCTTAACGTTGTTGCCTGTGGAGCAGAGCCGATATCAATGGGGACTAACGAGCGAATGCGTGGATTACTCATCAGCACCCCCACAGCTAGACAAATCGTCAGTAGTGCTAGCAGCAGCACACCTAAACGAGTCTTACCTCGACTGCGAACAATGCCCATCGTCAGGGTAAGGAGCAGCAGCAACACTCCCCCTAGCCATGCGCCCCGTGATCCAGAGGCATAGAGGGCAATCGTAATTACTGCCGCCAATAGGCCATATACCCAACGTTTCCAGCCCAATTGCAACCACGCTATCCCCACTGCTGTTGGCAATAGCAACACAAAATAACCACCCGTAAAATTGTGATGACCTAGGGGAAAACGGTTACGAATTGCGTCATAGAAATTACTCGATAACCACATTGCTGGCGTGGGTCGCCATAATGCCAGACTGATAATAGCTGCGATCGCACCTACCCAAACCACACCCTGGCATAGCTGTAGAGCGCTAAATCGACTGTTATATAATCCATAGATCAAAATCACATAGCAGCTTACCAATAGGCTATTTTGCAGAGCTAGCAACGGAAAAGGCGCAATCACACTGCTAACAATAAGACATAGAAACAGACCTAAGATCAGCCAGTCAAACCCAAATCCTAAAAGATAAAAGGGTTGCTGCAAGCGTCGCAAACGCCCAATACAAATACCAAACACTAGTAAAAAAGCGCCTTGCCAAACCAATACCCAGGGCCAACTCACCATGCGAAAGTAGCTGTCAGGCAACCATGCAAACGTCGCAAACCCTAACAGGCTTACCCCTAACAAACTGTCATAGGTGGTTAATCGCTTAAATAATTCCATTACCGTACAAGCAGGCAAAAAATTAAGGTACTGCCCATGGTCATATTGTGATCAGCATGCTTTTAATGGCACCCCTTATGTTCCCTACTATGTTTATAGGCACCGTTTAATAGGCACCCAGGCCTGTTAGCACAATGCGTAGTGTGGCTACCATAATCTCTAAGTCCAGATTGAGAGACCAGTTATCGATGTAGTGCAAATCTAACCGGGCAGCATCGTCAAAAGTTTCAATGTCAGACCGACCTGATACTTGCCATAGGCCAGTAATCCCAGGTAATACCTGATGACGAATATGGTGCCAAGGCTCAAAGTGAGCCACATCGCGGAGCGGTAGGGGGCGTGGCCCCACTAAACTCATCTGCCCCAGCAACACATTAAACAGTTGGGGCAGCTCATCCAAACTTGTGCGGCGTAGAAACTTACCAACGGGGGTAATGCGTGGATCCTGCTGGAGCTTAAACATAATGCCATCCGCCGTTTGGTTTTGGTGCTCTAGCTGAGCCTGGTGCAGGGGCGCATCCACCACCATGGTGCGAAATTTCCACACCTTAAAGATTTTGCCTTTTAAACCCATGCGATCTTGTCGAAAAAAGACAGGTCCGGGAGATGTGCAGCGAATAGCGATCGCAATCCCAATAAACACCGGGCTCAGCACTAAAACAGCTAAAACGGCTAACCCATAATCCAACCAACGCTTCAGGCGATAGTCAACACTTTGAAAAATAGACGTTTCAATCATTAACGTGGGCAACCCAGCTACAATTTCAGGGATTCCGCGTCGATACAGCATTTCTCGACTCGATGGTAGCAGTCGCAAGGGAATCTTAGCACTGCGCAATCGCCAATACAGGCCTGAGGCAAGCTCCACATCAGGAACATCTTCAGCCAGCACCTCATCCGGTTGGGCCGCTAAAATCTGCCGAAATGTTATGTCTGTATTGGCCGTTGCCACCATGGCAGCCCCAACAACGCGATAGTTCGAGCGCTGTTCTAAGGTTTTTGACAAGCGATGCATACGGCTTGGCTTAGTAATTAGAAATACTCGTAAGGGTGATCGAGCCCCTTGAAGATGTGTCAGTAACCCAGTCGTAAATAAACGGCTAATCATAACCAATACAATGCTACTCACCCAAGCACTAAAAAAAAGTGACCGGGGAGCATCCAGTTTTGGATCATAAAAATAAGCCAGTACCAACGATAAAAAGTAAACACAACTCACTAGCTGCGCGGCTCGCAAATAATCCCTTGCCCTGACCGTAGCGCCATACAAACCAAAGTGAGTAAATAGTAGTAAGGTCGCCCCTGCAAACAGCCAAAACAAACTGGGTAGTCCTAACCATACCCACCACACCAAGGGCTCAGGAATTGGAGAATAAAATTGATTCAAAAAACGTGCTAGCTGCCATGCCAGCCCCAGAGCCAAAATATCACTCAGAACCAAAGTCAAAACCCTGGCGTTACTCCAATCTAAACGCCGGAGAGGATGACTCCTGTGAGCATCACGAATATCATCTGTACCAATACCAATACCAAAATTTTGCTTGCGGCTTGGCTTGAGAAAAGACGGCTCTTTCATTAAACAGCTTGGGAAACTAGCGCCCTTTGAGCAAATGTCAACTTGACGAATGCTCTGGCCTTAGGATAGACCGCATTGCATGATTCATTAACTGCAGTCCAAATAATAGTAGAAATGCCGTATTGTTCAGTACGTATCGCCGCCATAAACGGCGAGGCTCTTGGTAAAGGCGATAGACCCACTCCAACCCCCAAGCCATCATCCACCGGGGTGCCTGGGAAACTTCGCCGCTATGAAAACTAAAGGCGGCCCCAACACCCATCATCACGGCGTTTAGTTTACCTTGCTGACGTGCCATCCATTCTTCTTGCTTCGGGCAGCCTAGCCCGACAAACACGACAGCGGCTCCAGATTCATGAATGTGTTTAATATCGGCTGCTTCTTCCGCCGAGGTCAGGGGGCGAAAAGGTGGGGCGTGGGTGCCTGCAATTATCAGATCTGGAAACTGTTGCTGTAGATTTTGCACCAGACACTGCAACATCGCATCGGTGCCGCCATAGAGGTAAATAGGTAGTTGTTCTTGGGTGGCGCGATCGCACCAGGCCAGCATCAAATCGGGACCATACACCCGTGGCTGGCGAGCAATGCCCAAACGGCGTAGCCCCCAGACCAACGGCATACCATCGGGGGTGACCAGGGCCGCATGGTTGAGTACCCGACGATAGGATTGATTCCAATAGGCAGTCATGACCACATGGACATTGGCCGCAATGATGTAGCAGGATCGTTTGGTGTGAACCCAGAGGGATATGCGATCGCAAGCATCTTGGTAAGTAGTGCTATCTACCCGGGTGCTTAAAATATAGCGACTTTCTGAACTGCCTAACCCCATACTCATCAAGATTTATATCTATTATCTGCACTGATACAAGTAAGCGTCTAGTAATGAGAAAGTTATACTCAAACTTCCATCAAATTGCATATCCAGGCAACACTAAATAACTAGACAATACCAAGCCAATAGCCATGCCTCTACTGAGCATATGCATCCCAGCCTATAACCGACCAGAATGGCTTAAGCGAGCAATTCTATCCATTCTGACCACACCCATAGAACAACAACATCAAGTAGAACTTATTGTCTCAGATGATTCGACCATACCTGCTTGTAAACAGATCGTAGATGAACTGATTGTTAATTGGCATGGCAAGCATCACTATTGTCAAAACACCCCTAGCCTCGGTATGGCAGGCAACTGGAATCATTGCATTCAAATTGCATCGGGAGAATATGTATTAATACTGCATGACGACGATTATTTGGAAGCAGAGGCTCCTGGCAAAATTCTTGAGACTTTACAGCAACACCCAAACGAATCCGCCCTATTATTTGGCGTTAATGTCGTGACGTCAAAACAGCACATTCAAAAACAACAGGTTGTTAGCGAACTAGAGCAACTCAACCCTGAAAAAGCTCTTCAACATCTATTGACAGACTCTTCGTTTATTCGCTTTCCTGGCATGGTCGTTAGAAGAAATGTCTTTCAAGAAATAGGCTATTTTGATAAAGCTATTGGAGGCATTGCTGACATCCAATTATGGCTCCGAATTTGCCAAGCATGTGGGCTGCTACGAGTTCCCATTACAACGGCTAACTATACCGTCCATGATGGAGCCCTAACTATGAATATGTTTAATCCTGATGTTGTAAAAGGACTAGATCAAATTTTTGAAGATGTACAATCCCAACAATGGTTGTCTTCAGAAGTATTAGAAAAATGCAAGGCCAACTATTTTCATCAATTTATACTGGCCGGCACAGTACGTTACATTAGAGCATGGAATCTCAATAAAGCCATTGAGGTTTTCAATCTTTTGGATCAGATCAAACTTCAAAGTAACCAATTAAAATTCAAATGGAAATTGGTCAAATCAGTTTTAGCTATTTTCCTATCGCTCTTTAATGACTCTGGCTAGAGGAATTTCAAGGAGGATTCTCTTGGATTGGAACCGCTATCCCTGGGAACTGGTTCATCCAA
>NZ_QXHD01000004.1:6726577-6771173 GCF_011009555.1 Adonisia turfae CCMR0081
ACTCCCGGTACCCGTTCCACTAAGTGACTCATGCGAAACAGCCGTAATCCTTCCAATGGGGTATCGATGACTCCCTCGGTCACTGCATATCGATCGATAAGTTGGACAATGTCATGCTTGTTCATGCATTTAGGATGACCTATTTTTCCTATTTTGAAACCTCACTGAGATAAATAGGCAAAAAAATGAGAGGAATGGGGCTGAATTTTAGCTTTTCAAGCGCTTAACCTGCAAATAGATTCCGCTAGGTCTTTATAAGCCACAACCGAACATGTGATTTACTCTCCCCACCCTTCAGCTTTATGCATTGGAAGGGGATGGAAACGTAATTTTTAATTTAATCATGAGTGCACAGCAACTCATGGTTGACTAACCGACAGGAAGAAAACTATGAGTACCAACATTACAGCGGGCAAGAATACCGTCACCTTTAAAAGCGGGAATTACCAGCTGGTAGGAAATCTCTATGCGCCGGAGGGATTTGACGCTTTGCAAAAGTATCCCACCATTGTGTTTACACCGCCTTTTAACCAGGTAAAAGAACAGATGGGTGCACTCTACGGGCGTAAGCTATCAGAAAAAGGTTTCTTGTTTCTGGCCTTTGACCATACTGGTTATGGTGATAGCGAAAGCGACATTCGCAACTACGAAAATGCCTTTATCAAAATCGAAGACATTCACAACGCCATTAGCTTTTTGCGGACACTCCCTTATGTGGATCGCGACCAATTTTATGGCATTGGCGCCTGTGCTGGTGGTGGTTACATGGCGTTGACCGCTGTGACCGACAAACGGATGAAAGCCATTGTGACCGTCTGTGGCATGCTGGATAACCGTTCTACCTACCTGGCGACAGCGGATAAAGATATGGCAATCGCCATGTTCATAGCTGCTAATGAAGCACGGCAGCAACAGTATGAAACGGGTGAGCCAGTTTATATGGATACCCTCGGATATGAAGGCAAGTCACCAGACGAGATTCCCGAAGGTGCACCCCGCGAGGGCTTTGATTATTACATGACCAAGCGTGCCGGTGCAGAAACCTATCCAAATTATTCAAACCGCAGCCTGGCTAGTATTGCCGATATTAATGCGCTGACCGATGCGACCAGCTGGGCTCAATATCTTTACACACCGTATCTTGGCATTTACGGGAAAAAAGCATTGGCCGATACCGGTCCACTGACAGTGGCCTACTACGAAAAATGTACCGAACCAAAAGAGCTATTTGAAGTGCCTGGAGCTTCCCATGTAGACCTGTACGATGTTGAAGAATATGTCGATCAGGCCGTGGACAGAATTGCTACTTTCTTTGGCAAATATGGTAATCAACCATGAACCTTAAAACGCTCGGTAAAGGCCACCGGATTGCCAGCTTTGTGATTATGTTCTTGATGGTACCCTGTCAGCGTTCCTCGGTGAGGGTTGGTTTGAACAGTTTTGAGCATGCTGACAGCCTAAACATTGACACTGGTCATATTGTGATGTGTGTGCGGGCGATGGTTTAGCGGCGGCTTTTACCCAATTTACCTGCGATCGCAGGTAATATACCAACTGCTGTTATACCCAATGCTTGACCCGCTGAACATCAACAGGCTGGTGGGGGTATTGACGACACCTATCTTGGGAATTGCTCTATACCCCCCGACTCAGAATAGGAATATCAAGCACTAACAGGTTCCAAGAGAGGGTTCGGCTTGAGCCGCCCATCTTCCATGTAGATAATGCGATCGGCAATGTCGAGAATGCGATTGTCATGGGTAACTAACAAAATGGTACAGCCCTGTTCTTTAGCTAAGCGCTGCATAATGTTCACCACATCCCGTCCTGATTGTTTATCTAAGGCAGCTGTGGGTTCATCGGCCAGGACAATTTTGGGGTGACTGGCTAGGGCCCGTGCGATCGCAACTCGCTGGCGCTGTCCCCCCGATAGTTCATCAGGGTAATAATCAATCCGGTCCTCTAACCCCACATGCGTCAGCATATTAGCCGCTACCTCGTCTAGATCTTGATCGAGAAAATGAGGATGTAGCTCCAGGGACATGCGCACATTTTGTCGAGCTGTGAGAAAACTTAGCAAATTATGGGCCTGAAAAATATAGCCAATATTGCACCGCAGTTTATTCAGCACCGGCTTAGGGACTCCGAGAATTTCTTGCCCTAAAATCTTTAAACTCCCGCTTTGTGCTGCCCTCAGCCCCCCCATAAGGGTGAGTAACGTCGTTTTTCCAGAACCAGAAGGGCCAGTGAGGATGACGATTTCGCCAACACGAATGGTTAGGTCTATGTTGAATAGAACCTGTTTTTTTAGATTTCCTTCACCAAAGTGATGGTTCAATTGTTGAGAGACGATAACTGGAGACATGGTCACACCGGAGAATCAGGGTAGAGATAGCGTAAAGTAGTTAAGCGCAAGGAGAATGTACGTAGAAGCTGTAGTAGGGGAAATTAGAGGATATATCCTTCAGTGTTGGTTTTAAGTAGGCTGTAGGGCATACCCTAAAAACCATTCTGTGTGATTAAGCTGTAACAACGATATTCATAGAAAAGACTCAAGCAATAAAGGGAATAAACAGTCTAGATGGGGAAACTCACTAAAAAATGTCAGCGGGATCGGCAGTACGTAGCTTTCTCATGGCAATGGCTCCTGAAACAGAGCACATAACAATGGTCAAAATGAGCACGGTAACGGCTCGTCGACTGGTCATGGCAATGGGCAACATTGTGGCTGTAAAAGCCAGCTGATAAAGACCAAAGGCGAGAACAATACTGGGCACGTAACCCAACACAGCCAGCAGCAACGACTCTTGGATGAGGACACTCAGCAAGTAGCTGTCGGTATAGCCCATGGCCTTGAGGGTGGCATATTCTGGCAAGTGTTCAGACACATCGGAGTAAAGAATCTGATAAACAATCACAATGCCGACAATAAAGCCCACACCGACGCCCAGGCCAAAGATAAAACCAATGCCGGTACCATTGGCCCAGTACTCCCGCTCAATTTGGGCAAAATCTTCTGGTGAACCAATTAAAACGTCGTCAGGCAAAGCGGCTGTGAGTTCATGCTGTACCTTTTCAACATCAGCCCCAGGCTTTAGCTGCACCAGCCCCACCTCAATGTGGTCAGCATTCTGGTCAGGAAAGAGCCGCAAAAATGTTGAGTCACTGGCAATCACGTTCCCATCGGCGGCAAAAGACGCACCGTTGGTAAACACCCCTGTCACATCCACCTGCATCCCATTTAGTTCTGCGGAAAATTGACCAGTCTCCCCATAAGCAGCCGCTGTAAACCCATACTCAGGTCGCCCCGCCTGGTCAAACAACAGTTGATTGAGGGGCTGAATTTTGTGTAAATTCTGATTCACCTCCGGAAAATTAAAGGAGGGTTCTGTTGGATCAATCCCCCAGACTAAAATAGCTCGCTCTAGCCTGGTCTCGGGATTTTTCCACTGCCCGGTGGCAATGTAAACACCGCTGACTGAAGCCACATCTTCATGGGCCAGGGTTTGATATAACCGCTGTCTGGGAAAATCTTTTACCGAGAACAATGTTTGCATCTGGGGATTGGTTAATACTAAGTCTGCCTGCAGGTTGCGGTGGGGCTGAATGGCCGCATCGTAAAGCGCACCTTCAAATCCCATTTGGATGAAAATTAGCATGTCGGCAAAGGCAATACCTGCGATCGCAACCATCAACCGTGTCCGCTCCCGCTTAACCTGCAGCCAGGCCAACGGCGTTTTTTTGAGAAATCGAGGCTTAAACATGGTCACAAAATAAATCGAACGTTCGTTATCTAAAAAAGCAAATTAGAGCTGAACGGTGTGAACAAGACATTCTGTAAGCTAGGATTACCAAGACCAATATCAACGATAGGTTTAGCTGGAGTTGGTGGGGTTTGGGCCGCACGGCTAACCGCAATCACCGTCTGTACCTGGAGGTTGCTCAAGTTGGCCACACGCTGACTATCCCCAGGGTTGATGGCAATCTTCACCTCGACGACGCGTCGATCTAGATTCTCACCAGGTTCACGGGCGAAGACATTTTGGCGACTAATCTGACGACCAATTTCAATCACTTCCCCCTGCAAATCACCTGAGAAAGCTTGACCTCGCACTGTTGCTGATTGACCCAGGCGAACGCGACCAATATCGCTTTGATACACCTCTGCAATCACCAACATTTGGTCAGTTTGACCCAAGGCAACAATGCCATCCGTACTCATCTGTTCTCCGGGTCGGGTATAAACTTTCAAGACTTGACCCGCACTTGGGGCTCGAATAGTCGCCTTAGCCAAATCATGCTCAGCGCTCAATAAGGCTGCTTTGGCAGCATCTAATTCCACCTGCGCCAGTTGCACATCTACCGGGCGGATCTCGGCCACCTGTTCCAGGGTCGATTGAGCCGCCGCCAGCTGAGCCTGCCCCGTATGCTCCAAGCGAACAAGTTCAGCACGAGCTTCTTGTAACTGTCGCTGGGCTGTTGTTGAAGTTCGCTCTAGTACGGCTTCAGCTTCCACCTTAGCCTGGCGGGCCGTATCTACCGCTAACTGTTTTTCGTCATAGAGAGAGGCAGAAATAGCCCCAGCTTCGTAAAGAGATTGGTAGCGAGTTAGTTCAGCCGTCGCCGTTTGTAGCTCTGCCTGCAATCGACGAATCGTAGCCGTTTGAGCCGCGCGATCGCCTTCGTATTGGGCCTCAATGCGGGCAATAGTTTCTCGTTGTATTCGCAGCTGTCCTGTCAGTTCAGCCGATCGCTGTGTCACCGTTGCCTGCTGCGCCAAAATCTCGCCGGACTTGGCTCCTGCCTGTACCTGGGCCAACCTGGCCTCGGCCAGTCGAATTTGTTGTTGAGCTTGGATCACTGCATTCTGAAGCCGATCGTAGGAATCAAGCATAGCGATCGCATCGCCCTGGTTCACCTGGTCTCCCACATCAACAAACAGCTCTGCTAGGCGATCTCCATCCAACTCCAATGGAGCCGCCACCTGAACAATTTCTCCCGTAGGTTCTAACCGACCTAATGCTGCAACCCCCGGCAACTCCGTTGGCATAGCCGCCATTTCAGACTCGGTTACAACCGGTTGACTGTAGAGAGAGAAGCCAAGATACAAAATACCGCCAGAAGCTGCCAGTGCCGACAGTATCAGCCATAACAATCTTGAATTAATGCTAAGAACAGTTTTGTTCATGGTGTATCACCATCTGAATCATAAGTTGACTTTGTTGTTCAAATGAAGGGGTCTCTGTGGTTGCTATATCGTAGCCATGATCATAGACATGTTGCAAAACCAATCCATCCATAAACACCATGACAAAATCCACTAATTCGGGCTTAGATAGTTGCAGATAGTCAGCCAGCAACTCTCGTGTCCGTCGCCAAACTTCACGCAAGGCTTGGATATCGCTGTCAGGATTAGGGCGGGTTTGTTGGGAAAAATCCACCCACAGTAATAGCTGTTGATAGTAATACTGCGTATTCTGCAAAACAAAATCCACGATGGCCTGTAGACGACCCTCTAAATCATTCAATTCAGGGACTTGCGCCAGAAAATCATAGATATCTTGCTCACATAGCTCCTGCACGAGCTGGATGAAAATACTCTCCTTACTTGGGAAGTAATGGTACAAGGTGCCTGTAGACACCCCCAGACCCTTGGCAATTTGCCGCATCGTAATCGAACCGTATCCTCGTGCAGCAAAGAGGTCGAGACACCCGCTTAGCAACTCCTTACGGTAACGATCATGATCGACAATTTTAGGCATAGCGACGTGTGAAGAACGGTAGACATAATTTTACCTCCCCTCTATTTTATTTATAACATATGTTTGTTATAAATAATCAAGACTCGATTAGATAAAAATCAAGAATTGTCAGTATGTTCAAGGTAAGAGCTAGCTTCATGCTTCAGGAGCTTACCAAGAAACCCACATCGGCAGACGCCTACAAGCCTCAATCAGTTCAGCGTTCAGCAGTATTCAAAGGAGTATCAATAGAATGAATGGCGCATCAACAAAGGTTGAGTATCACTATGAACAGGAAAGACATTACAGGAATGAAGTTAATACATTAAGCGCATGGCACGAAAAAGCAGAGTACCTGCACGCAATCAAGGGATGGGAGATAAAGACCCCATCTGGTCTAATTCCAAGATGTAGTCAGACGAGAAGAATTCCCACCTACAAGCATGGCTCAGGGTAGCTTTTTGGGCCACGTTTATACCATACTTTAGCTGGGCTGAGCTGAAAGATAATGGACGTACGCCGACTCGAACGGCGGACCTCATCGATGTCAACGATGCGCTCTAACCAACTGAGCTATACGTCCTCAATGGCTTATAAGCGTAACATGGTAATTCGAAATAGGGCAACGTTTCTTCGCAAGAATTTGTTTGAGTAGTTTTTAGAGTCCCGGATTGGGTGCGATCGCACCCGCCCCTTGACGTCATCCCAAGCCTACGCAGACTGAGCCCCTGGCTGCCCATCCTCAACCACAAAGGATGCCAGGGTTTGCACTGCTGATGTAGGCGACTCTATGGACTCCACTGTGCGATAGTCCGCCTGCCAAAGATCGGGTGTGATCGTACAGCGCACATAGCCCCGATTAAGACCATCAAAGAACTTAGTGTGAGGATTACCGGGCACTGCCAGCGACACAAGCGCGTTAGTGTCTGCACCATCACCAAAGCTCGACGAAATTGACGTACCGACAAATTCGGTACCCACGGTGACAGAGGCAGGATTGTCAAAGTCGGCTTTGATGTCGTAAACCCAGCTGGAGTGAATATCACCGGTGATCACGACGGGGTTAGACGGTCTGCGAGCTTGTAAAAACTCGATAATGCGATCGCGCTGAGCCACATACCCATCCCACTGGTCAGGATTAAAGAAATCCCCCGGTAAAAACTGGGTATTACCAAAGTTAAATTGAGAAAATATTGTCTGCTGGGCCAGCACATTCCAGCGCGCATTTGAGCGATTTAACCCCGAGAATAACCAGTTCTCCTGACGTTGGCCTGTCATGGTAGCAGCCTCACTCAACGCCTCAGCACAGCGAGGGCCAAACTGATCGCCGCAGGGTTGGTCGGTGCGATATTGACGGGTATCTAAAATGTTAAAGGTGACCAGGTTGCCAAAACTCAATCGTCGATACAGCTGGAGAAAGGCACCGCGAGAGGCAGACTGTCGCCGCATCGGCATGTGTTCGTAGTAAACCTGGTAAGCAACAGCACGACGTATGGCAAAGTCTCTGGGACTTTGTTCATCCTCAGGGATGAGGTTAGCATAGTTGTTGTCTACTTCGTGATCATCCCAAGTGAAGGCCCATGGAAACGCGGCATGGGTCGCTTGCAAATTTTGATCTAAACGATAGAGGGCATAGCGATTTCGATAGTCTTCCAGGGTAAGCACGTCGCCGCTGTTGTGCTGACGTACAGCGTCCGCGCTAATCCCCCCTTCGTAAATGTAATCACCCAGGTGGATAACCAGGTCCAGGTCTTCCCGGGCCATGTGTTGATAAGCCGTGTAGAACCCATTTTCGTAGTCCTGGCAAGAAGCAAACGCAAACCGCAGGTCGTTTAACGGCGTTCCCGGTGCAGGTGCTGTACGGGTGCGGCCAACCGGGCTTTCTTCACCACCGGCCTCAAAGCGATACCAATAAACCCGATCCGGTTCTAGGCCAGATACTTCCAGGTGAACTGAGTGGCCTAAAGCGGCGCGGGCTAAAGTAGACTCTCTCCGGACCACATTTTGTAGGGCTTCATCCGTAGCAATGGTGCAGGTGACAGTGACATCGCTATTGGGCATGCCACCCCCCTTGAGAGGATCCGGTGCCAGACGGGTCCATAGCACGATGCCATCTGGTAGGGGATCGCCCGAGGCCACACCTAAGGTGAAGGGATAGCTGGAAAACCTTGTCTGGGCAAGAACGGGGTGCTGATTGACAAGGATAAGGCCGGTAAATGCACCCATGCCTGCCAATAGGCTACGCCGATTGAAACGATTAGACATGGGACGATCAATAGATGAACGGTGCATGCTGATGTTCCTGGTAAATGCTGACTGTTAGAAAGTTGTTGCCGCTGATTTAGGGGATGCCTCGCTCTGGCAAGATGGCCCTATGAAGGATCAGCAACGGCAGCAAGTTTTGATAGCTGAGGCTATGGGCGACGACATAGGGCCAGGCCAACGAGCGTCACCAGGCCCGCCACCATGGCAGGTTCTGGAACAGGCATGGGCTCGGCAAATGTAACGGTGCCTGTATTGAGTTCAAATGTGGAAAAATTGTCAGTAAAAAAGCCAAAATCAACACTGCCCAAGGGCTCTTCGCGAAACTGAAAACTCAGGTCTGAGGCAATGGCAACAGAATAGTCTAAGCCTACGAGTTCACCGTCTTGAAATATTGCCAGGGGAAAGCCGCTGTCGGTATCGTCATCGCCCTTGCTATAGGTGACCGCTGTACTCAGGTCGGAACCCACATAGTCAAAGGTGAGGGAAATCAACCCAAAGTCTGGGGCTACCTGCTCCAGGCCAATGCCGCTCAGTAAGCTATCGTCATAGGTGACCTGCCCTGAGAATGTGTCCCCCACTAGAAAATCACCGCTGACAATATCTACGAAGAAGTTTGTTTGAAACCTGGCTGCGTAGGCAGGGGCTGTGGATAGAACCGTCGAACCGACTAGAGTGGATGCGATCGCAACCGTTGAAAGAGCCATTCTCATTGCATGAACTTCCAGCTTTTAAGACTTACTTAATGTGTGAAAAAGACTAAACTATATAGCTTTAGAGAAGAGTCTTTACACGATCTTTTAGAATGTCTCAAACGGTTAGTCAGAGGACATTTTAACAAGGATGCAGGCTTTCTAAAAGATGCCTGAGCAATCTAAAAAGAGCCTTGCAAACTAATATAAATACGAAACAACAATACCCTTTTTTAGGCGGAAATTATGTTTGCCAAAACACATAGAAATAAGTTGTTATTGGCGGCATACCCCGCTTTAAAGCATCTAGAGTGGTTTCAATGTTGAGGCTGCGCTCTAGGCATCAGATCGTTAGGATAAAACAGCAGTTTCCTGATCCCATGTGTATGACCTGGCAAGAAGTCTCTGGTAACTGGCTTCTCGTTCCCGATCGCCCAAAAGCCATTATTCATTTCTTAGGGGGTGCTTTTATTGCCGCTGCGCCGCACCTAACCTATAGTTGGCTATTGGAAAATCTTTATCAGCAGGGCTATTGCATCGTGGCAACGCCCTTTATCAATACCTTTGACCATGGTGCGATCGCAGACGAGGTGCTGACCACATTTGACCAGGCCATGATCTATCTCCGGCGTCAGGTCATTGGCGATCGCTACATACCTATATATGGTGTCGGTCACAGCATGGGCTGCAAAGTTCATCTGCTCATTGCCAGTCTGTACAACATCGAGCGAGCAGGCAATATTCTGATTTCCTTTAATAATTACCCCGCCCGCAAATCTATTCCGTTGTTAGAACAGTTCGTTCAGTTTGCTCCAGATTTTGATGTGGAGTTTACCCCCAGCCCCAACCAAACCCTTAATCTGGTTCGCGATCGCTACGCCATTGGCCATAATCTGCTGATCAAGTTTCGCCGAGATACCATTGACCAAACCTACGATCTCAGTGATGTGCTCTACCAGCGCTTTCCCCAGTTCACTGCGATTCAGATTCTCCAAGGTACACACACCACACCCATTGCCCAAGATGTCCGCTGGCAGCCCGGTCAGTCATTTACAGCCTTTGATGCCATTGGTCAGTTTGTTAAACAAGAGTTCTACAAAGACTTAGGGCAGCTTAAGAAAACCATGCTCCAATGGCTGGGTTAAAAATCCGCCTACTCTATGACGACGTCTCTAACATTTGCTGCTAGGGTGGATAAACTCTTGCCATATTGAGCTCCACACTATGCTGTTTCGCTTGCTAACGTTCAGTACCGTTGCTCTGCTACTTACGTTCCCAGGCCAGCTAGCCTGGGCTGATTCGTCTAGATTACTTGCGCAGGCTGAGGAAAGTGAGGCTGCTGAAACTTCCGATGATTCAGAAGAGAATGCGACCTCAGAAGAAGTGTCCTCAGAAGCCGACGTTGAGACTAATGCAGACGCATTAGAGTCTGAAGAGGCAGCACCAGAGCAGCAATCTTTGGATGACGTAGATCAGCTAATTCTCACCGGGTTATCCCTGTATGAAGACGGCAATCTGGCGGAGGCAAAAACTACCCTTGAACAGGCGCTTGACGCTGCCCGGGCCAATGAGAATTTGGCCCAGGAGTCTTTTGCTTTAACTATGCTAGGGCTGGTGACCGTTAATCAGGGGGACTATACAACTGCCTCTGACTACGGTGAGCAGGCGCTGACGGCGTTAGAGGGGGTGGATGATCCTGAATCTAGGGTGGTCGCCCTAAATGTGCTGGCACTCGCGACCCAATCCCAGGGCAATTTACCGGATGCCATTACCTATGCCCAGGACGCCCTCACCCTGGCTGACAGCCTTGAGTTTGACTCAGGTCGGTTGAATTCTTTGAGCATTTTGGCCACCAGCTACAGAACCATTGGTCAAGATGTATTAGCCCTGGAGGCGGCCCAGTTGGTGATTCCCCTGGCGCAATCAGAACGGAATGGCCAAGCCTTGTTGAGTGCTTTAAATGTGGCAAGTTCTTCGCTGTTGGCCCTGGGAGAGTATGAAACTGCGTTGACAGCGGCTGAAGATGCGCTGACCGTAGCAACTCAGTTGCAAAGCCCAGGATCGCAGGCCCTGGCGCTGAGCAATATGGGGGTGGCCCACTATCGCTTAGAAAACCTTGACAAGGCGATTGAGGCTCAAACCGAGGCATTGGCGCTGGCTGAAGAGGCAGGGGTCCTAGATGTGCAGTTCACGGCGCTATACGTATTGGCGCTGGCATTCTACGACCAGGGAGATTTGGATCAGGCAGTTGAGCTGTATGAGGACCGTTTGCAGCTGAGTCGTGAGTCCAACGCTGTGGGTGCAGAGCTACAGTCACTGCTGGGTCTAAGTTCTACTTATTTAGATAGTGGTCAGTATGAAGCTGCGATCGCATCCTTTGACGATTTACTTGTTCTTGCCCAGGAGCGTAATCAGCCCCTATTCCAAAGCTTAAGTCTGTCTGGTTTAGGCTTTGCCAATGTCCAGCTGGAGAACTATCCTGCGGCCCAAGGTCATCTTGAACAGGCTTTAGTGATTGCTAAAGACATGGGCGATCGTGAAGCCGAGTTTGGCCTGCTCAGCTTATTATCTGAAGTGCATCAAGCTCAGAATGAGCCGCAACAGGCGCAAGACTATGCTGCCCAAGCCGCAGCGCTGCAGGCAGAAGCAGAAGCGGAAAACGC
Organism: Adonisia turfae CCMR0081; assembly: GCF_011009555.1. Taxonomy (GTDB): domain Bacteria; phylum Cyanobacteriota; class Cyanobacteriia; order Phormidesmidales; family Phormidesmidaceae; genus Leptothoe; species Leptothoe turfae. Next base: position 6,737,936 of record NZ_QXHD01000004.1, read on the forward strand.
ATCGCCTTCAGATGACAATTCAGAGGAGGCCGCAGACGATGCAGAGTAACGCAAATTGCTGTTGCTGATTTAGAGTATGAACGGCTCAACCCAACAGGCTAACAACCTAGCCTTGAAAGGTGAAATCATACCGAGGATTAGCAACACTAAAAGGTGCATTGATTGAGCAACCGCCCACATAATTATTGCGGTTGCTTTACCAAGCTTAATTTGTTGCATCGGTTGAAATATATTAATATTCAAAGCTGTTTGGAACGTCGTCTTCGAACAAATTTTCGGATGTCATAAAATCTTGAACGTTGTGTAGAGCAGTTGGCTAGAAGCGCCAAGTTGCCTGTCTATTAGGAATACAGTGCCTTGGGCTGCACTCATCCTAAAGACTTTCTAGCTGTCCATAGGATTATGTATATCAGGGTTGAAGCGTCAGCCCTGCATAACTTTGACAATGCTGCTTGCCGTCGACGCACGTATTTTAAAACGCTTAAATCTAGTGATTACTCAAGGAGTGTTAGGTCAGATGGCCCAGGTCATTGTTGGTGAAAATGAAGGTATTGAGTCAGCATTACGACGTTTTAAACGTCAGGTATCGAGGGCTGATATCTTCTCAGATATAAAAAAGAAACGTTATTTTGAAACCCCTATTGAAAAAGCTAAACGCAAGGCAATTTCTCGTCGTCGTAAGCGCCGCTTTAAATCCAATGCCAATGCCAGCGCCTAAGCACATTGCCTGAACAATAGCGACCCAGCAACTAAGGGGCGATGACGGTTAACCGTCATCGCCCCTTAGTCATAGATATAGCCCTAGCCTTTAAGCGGCTCTGCCTATAATAGCGCCAAGCCTTTTAAGGTCAGGCGGTTTAGAAATATAGTTTTCTTATATGTCCTAACTTTACTCCCGTCTATAGTTCATAACGGTGCGTCAGATCACAAAATTTTAAGTTTCGTATCACACCAATCAAGCCAAACCTTGTAAACAGTCGTAAACAAAGGCGTTTGCTTAGCTGGTGGTGAAAAAAAGATGCCGTTACGGCTGGTGTTCAGAAAGGACACTTTTAACCTGAACTGTATGCATAGGGTGCCCATACATGTCTGAGAAATTTGCCGCCAGTGCAATATCAGTCATTTGACTTAGACGAGCACGCTGTGTTGCTTAATGTGATGCATCCTTAAACTTCGTAAAGCTCTAAAGGCAACCCGTCAGGGTCTTGGAAAAAGGTGAAGCGTTTGCCGGTTAGTGCATCTAATCGGATGGGTTCTACTGGGATGCTGTGTTTTTGTAGGTGAGCAATATTGGCGTCCAGATTGTCGACGGCTAGGGCTAAATGGCGTAGACCGCAGGCTTCAGGACGTGTGGGTCGAGGTGGTGGTTCTGGAAATGAAAATAGTTCTAATTGGGCATTGCCCAGGGTGAGATCAAGCTTGTAGGATTGCCGCTGTTCGCGCCAGGTTTCACAAATAATGTCAGCTCCTAGAATGTCAACGTAAAAGTGCTTTGATTGCCCATAGTCTGAACAGATGATGGCAATGTGGTGAATGGCTTTGATGTGCATGGATTGATCGGTTAATGGGGACAGCCGTTCCATGGAACAGCTGTCCCTGAGGATAGTAATGGCTTGTCCTTAATGACATCGGGGCTGTCAAGGCTGTTTCAGCGATTATTGCTAAAAGCTGACTTTAAAAAACGTCTACGGTCGACGATCCGTTTTAGATGATTTTTCAGATGCAGCGACTATGCTTTTTCCTAAAATCCCTTGCTAATTTAAAGGTGGCTTAAGAATGTTTGGTGCATTTAATCAGTCACAACTAACTTGGCAAATACCTCGGCCCACATGCGGTCGGGGTTTCACTTTATGGGTTTAGCCCCTGCTTTAGACTTACAGCCAAAGCGTTGCGTTGTTATCGATGTAGTCAGGTTGTCCACAGCTGTTGGTGGCGCTAAAGGTTTGAAAATAGCGTTGCAGCTTAGGGGGTAGCTCAGGGTAGTTAAATAGACCATCACCCGATGCAATTTTGGCCCAAAAATTTTCTAGGACAGGGGCATATTGCTCTGCCTCGGCTGAAGATAAGTTAAGGGGCTTACTGGTGAGTAGTTTCATTATGAAGGGGAAGGAGCGATCGGCCATCCACTGATGGGAAGTGGCCTGTAGAGTGGGCCACTCAGGTACCGCCTCAATGCGGTGAGAGGTAATATCCAGCCGGTGGCGATCGTCTACAGTCGTCAGTTCACAGATGCGGTAGGGGTGAGGATAGCTGACGAGGGAGCCAGTGGTGATTTCATAGAGTCCATCAGTTTGGGCTACATCTTGCACATGTAGGTGGCCAGTGAGCATTAGGGGCACCCCAGCAGCCTGCAAACGCTGGGTGAGGTCAGGCGCATTTTTGACCATGTAACGCTGTCCCATGCGGCTATGGGATTGGCGGGGCAGATGTTCTAGGGCGTTGTGGTGCAGCATCACCAGGGTGAGCTGGTTGGTGAGCTGATCTAGCTGTTCATCTAGCCAGTCTAGTTGTTCTGAGTCGAGCCAGCCGGTGTAAAAGGGCTCGCCCTCTACATCAAAGCCGTTGGAATTTAATCCGATTAGATGGAGCCCATCCAAAATAGTGTGGTGATAGTACGGACGGGTTGGATCGGTATAGCCAAAGGCCTGGTAAAGATCAACAAACTCGTCTAAGGAAATGGTGCGATCGCACCCTGCCTGTCTCACCACATCATGATTGCCAGGCACCACATAGACCGGAAACGGCAACCGCTCCAGACGACGGACCAGCCAGTGATGATTTTCCCGCTCACCATGCTGAACCAAATCCCCAGGCAATAGCAAAAAATCAATATCCACCTGTTCCAGATGATCCAAAATCTGTTCCAAGGCTGGGATGCTGACTTCCACAAGATGGAATCGATTAGGTGAGTCCCAGATGGTGTGGGGCAGGGCAACGTGCAGATCGCTAACCACTGCAAAACGAGCCAAAAGAGACATAGGAGTTGATAGGGTAGATAAGCAAACGGTACAAAGGCTTGGTTAATTTTGAGCGCTTAATCTTGAGTTTTGAATTAAGCCATTGGCTTAGACCTTAAAACTCAAAGCTCAAAACTGTGTCCTCAGCCTAGTGCCATCATCGCCTGTTTTCGACTATGTCCCGTGTGCGCCAGCACGTTAACCCACTCAATATTCGCTACGCCACCCCTGTTACCCCGCCTTGCTGGGCCGATGTCTTTGCCCAGCCTGCCCAACCATTACATATAGATATTGGCTGCGCTAAAGGCTATTTCATCAGCGATATGGCTCAAGCTTGCCCAGATTGGAACTTCCTTGGTTTGGAGATTCGAGCCCCCTTAGTAGAACAGTGTCTGAAACATCGTGACCAGCTGGGACTGCACAATCTACATATGCTGTTTTGTAATGCCAACAATTCCCTACGACCGCTATTGGCAAGTTTGCCTCAACCCCCCCAACGAGTGAGCATTCAGTTTCCCGATCCGTGGTTTAAAAAGCGCCACCAGAAACGGCGTGTGGTGCAACCGCAGCTAGTGGCAGATTTGGCTGAGTATATGCTGCCCGGTGCATGGATTTGGCTGCAATCTGATGTGCAAGCTGTGGCAGAGGACATGGTTGAGGTATTTGCCGCCAATTCCTCTTTTCGGCGTTCCTTTGAGCCTCCTCATCCAGCACCCGTTGGCACCACAGGACCCTGGTTAGCAAACAATCCCTTGCCAGCCCAAACTGACCGAGAACGAGTCACCCTAGGGCAGGGCAAACCTGTTTATCGGGCTCTCTTTATCAAAGCCTAGATGACCTTCTAGAGACGAGTTTAAGAGAATGAATAGCTGTCCAGCACGTGCCTCTCTAGAACACGTCTTGGTAAAAAGCTCTATTCGGTGACTTTGAGTGCGTAACGATGGCGACCTTCCGGTTCAAAGGAGCCAACCCAAACGCGATAGGTACCTTTGGTAAAGGTATCCTGAATCATAGCGTCACGATTTTGACGGCTGGCACTGTCGTTACAACGCACAGTGTTGTTATTCGGCCCTTGAATCAGCAATGTGGTGTCTGCGCCACCACTATCAACCGCTATCGTTAGCTCACTAAAGTCTTCCTCTAACGTCAAAACATGGTCTGGCGTGCGGTCAGCGTATCCTAGACAAAACTCACCATTGCTGTCACGGTTAGCGATGTTTGATAAACCATAGGAACCAACCGTTTCACCCGTTGCTTGAGTAGAGGTAAAGCCCAGGGCCAGGCTCATTTCATCGGCAGCTTGGGCAACGGCAGCTAATGCTAAGGGTAAAACAAGACCCGTTAATTTGAATGCTGTTGATTTGAAAGTTGTTGATTTAAACATGATGGTCACACCTCAGGGGCACACATTGGATGCTATAACTCACTATTTCTAGCATCCCTACACTCTTACAGTATCTCCTTTAATAGGGTTAGATACTATTAAGATGACGCTTTTTATCACTGGTACAATCTCCAAAATATCAGGATAAAAATTGATGGTTTATGGTGAAATAATTCTTTAATTTCTAATTTTCTAAGGGTAAAAACTCTGGGCCTGAAAGTGAGGATTATATCCCTTAATTTCTTTCTGTTCCGGTAGGCGGTAGGTAAGGTGTTTGCTGGTACTTTTTCCTAAGTGCACCAAAGATTCTGCCATTTTAACCGCTGCTGCCACAGCGTCAATTACCGGCACCCCTAAGCGTGCTTCTAACTGTTTTTCCAAACCACTCATGCCAGCACAGCCCAGGCAAATGGCTTCAGCTCCATCCTGTTGAATAGCCAGTTGGCTAGCTTTGATCAGAATATCTAATGTGGCAGTCCGATCCTGCTCCGTATCGAGCACCGATAGTTTTGTGGTGCGTACCGATGCACATCGAGCTGTTAGCCCTGTTTTTTGAATTGTTTTTTCCACCATGTCTCGTACACGGTGGAGGGTGGTAACAACACTCCATTTAGCCGCTAACATATTGGCCATGTAGAGACTGGCCTCGGCAATTCCCACTACGGGCTTCGACGTAATTTCACGGGCTGCTTCGATGCCAGGATCTCCCCAACAGGCCAAAATAAAGGCATCAGAGCTAGTATCCAGAATAATTTGTTCCAAAATCCCAGGAATAGCCAGATACTCATCATAAAAACTCTCAATGGACTCAGGTCCTGTTTGAGGTTGTACAGTGATTATCTCCGTATTAAGGAACTTGATAGCTTGGGCTGAGGCATTGATATTCGCCGTCATCGGCTGGCAAGTATTGCCGTTGATGATCTTTATGTGACACGTTGGTTGAGCCATGGCCTTAGGGAGCTAGAACATGACAATGCTCCCATGCCATTAGGACCCAGCCTTAGTTTTTATCGTTGGCTGCTATGTATCCCCAGCTATAGGCTGTTGGGCCAATGGATTGATGCACGGTAAACTCGGTCACTGGCACATAATAGTACGAGTCAAAATAGGCTTCGGTGGTGGGCCATTCCCAGGGGGAAGGACTGACTTCATCGGCAAATTTCCTAATCGGTGCTTCCCATCGACCTGCATGGCCATTGGGATTTTGAACATCCATCGGGCCATAGATGGTGATACCTGGCGGTGGATCCTGCCCCAATGCCCGTACATCTGACATCAGCGGCATTTGGGGATTTCTGTGACCCAGACCAATGGTGTACATCATATTGCTAGGGTTGGCCCCTGCTGCAAATTGAGTTGCTAAAATGCCCGCCCGTAAATAGTCCTCATCCCCTGTTAGGGTGTGGGCATGGAAAAGCGCCCGAGTTTTGGGTGTGGTCGTAGAACCCCAGCCAATCGAACGACTCGGATCTGCGTTCCACTTAAAACCGGTGCTCTCAATACTTTCGATATCAGTTTTAGCTGCCCGAATGATGGCATCGGTTGCATTTTTTTGAATAGTTTTATTGACCGTTGGTTGATTGGTACGGCTATAAACAAATGCCGAATGGCTCTGATCGTGATAGCTATGGGGTGAGATGGAGACATCGGCACTGGTAAACACAGTTGTGTCGAGAAAAATCTGATGCCATTGGTCATCACCAGTCAGTCGATAGAGCTCTGCAGCCGCTAGATTACGGGCTGAGTGCACAATTTCATGCTGTTCTTCAGTCTTTTTGGATAGCTCTGCTTCAGCCCAGTCCATGGCCCGAATAGCACTATCTTGATAGGTTTTAGCTAAGGTCTGATCGTAATTTTGCAGCACATAGGCGGCTCGCGTTGCCACATTGGCATAGAAATAGCTAGACCAAATGCCTGGGCCATACACCATGACCATCTGGGATTCTTGCCAACTGCCCTGGGGCTTAATTGGATGCTCAGCGGATTCAATGCCGCCTGGAATGCCGCCTGCTTCGGTCTGTAAACGGCGAAACACATCCAAACCCCAGAGGGCCTCATCCATAATGTCCGGTAAATTATTGTTGGATTCAGGTAGATTCAGCTTAATTGAGTCGAAGAACTCTGGATGGAGTTCTACCAGTTCTAGAAATGACCGACTAACATGCAGGTGAGAAATACGACGGTCCCAATCTCCGGCATCCATCCATCCACCCCAGGCATCAGGCACTTCTTCCTCGGTGCGGGTTTCCACTAATGCTTCGAACGAATTTATCCCATCCCAATAGTTAAAACCCATGCGAGTATCCATCAGCGGCACGGTGGAGCGGTAAATGACCATGCCGTCTTCTGGATGGAAAGGGCGAGGTCGTCGGTAATCGGTGTAAGGTTGTTCGAGGGCAATGCCGCTACGTTGATGGTACATTCCCCGGGCCGAGACATAGAATCCATCACGCCATGTATTTTCACCAATTTCGAACTCATAGGATGTGCCTACCCCGTCCACGTAGACACGGTACTGTCCCGGTGTGGAAAAGTCACTAAAGTCCATAATGAAAACATCGGTGTCATTATGGTTGCGATCCTGTGAGTCCCTGTAGTCTTTTGATTGCGATAGGGCCGTTTGACCTTCATAAACTCTGTTACCCGTGGCTGTATCAATCAGCCAAAATGCCTTGCCCGTACTATAGTCAAGGCCCCCACCGTTCCCCATCCAGGTAGATAAGAAGGCTACTTTGGCCGGGTCATCGGGGTCGAACCCCAGGTGTGAGACTTGAACTGCTTCACTGCGGGTTTGTTCGGGTTTATAGATAAAACTAGTATCTTGCAGGACGGTTTTACCAAATTTGAGCTGATAGGTTTCACCCACCACTAGCTCGTCCGGCATTTCTAGGAATATGGTGTGGGTTGTAGGCCACTCAAACCGCCAGGGCCCAGTTTCTGCCATGGACCTGATGTTGCTTTTGCGATAGACATTGCTAGGAGCAACCTTTTTACCATCACTGGTTAGGATTTGGTACTGGTTAAGGCTGTCAATACAGTTGGTGTTGAATTTAGGGCCCACATATTGATCTGCCAATCGAATCATGTTGGGTACATCGGGAACCAGCTGCCCCAGAAACGTCCCCTGCCGCGATACCCAACCGTCTTTCTTAATGGTGTCACCAGGTTCAGCATTGTAAACAACCTGTTTGCCCCGAACCAGTTCACCCACTTCGACACGTAGGGCCACTACATTTTTGCTGACGGTATAAGCGTGGGTTACTGAGATACCCGATGCATCATCCTCTTTTGAGGATGCTGAGTTGACGATGGCTGGAATTTCAATACCTGCCAAGTTAGCGTTGCAATGGTTAACGGTAGTCCAACCAAGTAGAAAAGAGAGGAGGTTTTCTAACATTTGGGTGTGAAGGTGTGGAAGTTGGACAGTGGGATTTAGTAGACAGTCTATTCCTGGGTTTGAAAAGTTCCTTGGATTTGCCTCGATGACATTTGCGGTAAATTTGCTGTCATCGAGATATAAGACATCTAAGTGCCTGAAATTGACGTTGGGACAATTGGAAACGTTAGGATTACTTAACCCTTCTTAAATTGTTGAACTGTGTCCGGATCTGTACTCCTGATAGTCAAAACCTTTGTCAGCTTGGGGCTGCAGCCCCAATAGTCCCCATAGTGGACGCTATTTATTGTGAAACTTAGGCTGACGCTGACTAGGGACTGCCGCAGCTGTAGGCCAGGTGGTCGGGTGATAGCTGGCCGAGATAGAAAGCTGAAAGCATTGAAAAATAAGAATATTTATTAGTGTCTGATTTCGTGAATATTAACCGGACTGTATTAGGTGGCTTGTGACAGTTGCCCTATTTCTGTTGTTCACAAAGCGGTTGATAGTAATGATGGGCGGTTGAGAGCGCGTGTGGTGTCCTTGGGAGATGAAGTGATCCCTTGGTTTACCGCCTGCCATAATGGCTAAATACCCAGAAAGCGACCCCCAACCGCCAAGTTAGAGCCGCTTTCTAAGTGTGTTGTGATGCATATCGAGCATACCTAATGATACGCATATTTCTGGCCCATGCCAGTGAAGATAAAGCCGCTGTCACTGATTTGTACAACCGCCTTAAGGCAAGCGGGTTTGAACCGTGGCTCGATAAGGTTAACTTGCTACCAGGCCAGAGCTGGCGAGCTGAAATTCCGAAGGCGATTAAAAATAGTCATGTCTTTATCGCGTGCCTATCGCAGAAGTCGATCCAAAAGCAAGGCTATATCCAGCGTGAGTTCAAAATGGCGCTCAATGAAATGGCGGATCGGCCTTCAGGGCAGATTTACCTGATTCCTGTGCGCTTGGACGATTGCCGGATACCTGACCTCCGCCAGGAAGACTATGGTATTAGCCTATCTGACTACCAATGGGTGAATTTCTTTGAATCGGATGGGTATGACCGTCTGGTCAAGGGAATTGAAACGGGTTTTGCTGATGTGCTGGCACAACCTGGAGCGTCTCAGCCTGCCCTCGAAACATTCTCGTTTGAAGTTGTCACCGTTGACCGAAAAGGGACGGTAAATCATCGTGAGCAAAAGAGTGCAGCCTATTATCGGGCAGACCTTGGTAGTGGTGTTTATCTGGACCTGGTGAAAATTCCATGGGGCCGGTTCTGGATGGGCTCACCAGACAGTGAGACTGATCGATTCGATCGTGAAGGCCCGCAGCATAAGGTACAGGTCCCTGAATTTTATATGGGGAAGTATCCGGTCACACAGCGTCAATGGCGTGCGGTATCACTCTTGGATGATGTAGATATCGAACTAAAGCCTGATCCATCGCAATTCAAAGGTGACAGCCGTCCCGTTGAGCGAGTGTCCTGGTATGAGACGGTGGAGTTTTGTCAGCGTCTCGCGCGCCACACAGGAGCTGAGTACCGTTTGCCCAGCGAGGCGGAATGGGAATATGCCTGTCGAGCTGGAACAGCCACATCCTTTCATTTTGGTGCAACCATTACAACTGAGCTGGCTAACTATCGGGGAACTGATGCGAAAGAGTATGGTTGGTCTGGTTCTTATGGTGCTGGGCCAAAAGGTGAGTATCGACAGCAGACAACAGATATCGGGAGGTTTTCGGCAAACGCCTTCGGTCTTTATGGTATGCATGGCAATGTCTATGACTGGTGTCAAGATCACTGGCATGACAATTATGATGGGGCACCCACCGATGGCAGTGCTTGGATTACGGATAATGAACAAGCTCGCCGTGTAGTACGCGGTGGCGCTTGGAACTACAGTCCGAGGTATTGCCGCTCCGCTTACCGCGTCAACGGTACGCCCGGCTACCGCGTCAACTATATCGGTTTTCGTGTAGTATGTTCAGCGCCCAGGATTCCTCAAACGTAGACCCATTTGCCCTTTACCCTCTGGTTCTCCAGGCTTTGCCTGGGAACCTTGCCCTTTTGCCCTGTTGTTGTTTCTGCGGGTTCACTACAAGAGAAGATCTTCAAAGATACGAATAAGCCAGATAGAGTGAGTCAAGCATTGGGGCAGTGTCTATGAAAAAAACGCTACAATTTCTGGCTTGTATTTGATAGAGCGGTTTTAATAGCTGTAGGCATAGAAAGCGATGACCAACCGCCAAGTTATAACCGCTTTCTATCTATATCGTGTTGTAGTGCTACTTGTCATGCGATGATTCGTATCTTTCTAGCCCATGCCAGTGAAGATAAGCCCGCTGTCACTGATTTGTACTATCGTCTCAAAGAAAGCGGCTTTGAACCATGGTTCGATAAGGTTAACCTGCTAGCCGGGCAAAGCTGGCGGGCTGAAATTCCAAAAGCGATCAAAAATAGCCATGTCTTTATCGCCTGCCTTTCACAGCAATCAGTCAAGAAGCAAGGGTACATTCAGCGCGAATTCAGAATGGCGCTCAATCACATGGCAGACCGCCCCCCAGGCCAGATTTTTTTGATTCCAGTTCGGTTAGATAAATGCCAGATACCTGACCTCCGCCAGGAAGAATATGGCATTAGCCTATCGGACTACCAATGGGTAGATCTGTATGAACCAGATGGCTACGACCGTCTGGTTCAAGGCATTAGAGCGACATTTGCTGATATGGCAGGGGACGACAATGCTGATGAGGTAACCTTCCCAGAGCAGCTGTTGTCTACGGCGGCTCCTGTAACATCGTCGATTACTAATGATGTTGCTACCCAGGCCGAGCATGCTATCCCAGTAACAAATTGGTCGGGGGCTCAAATTGATTCACTGCATAAGGCTTTGCTGAGTGCGTATCCCACAGAGCCGGGGCTTAAACGTATGCTACGGACTGAGCTAGATGTTCATCTAAATCAGATAGCTGAGGGTGCTAACCACAGTGAAAGAATGTTTGCTGTGATCGAAGCGTTAGAGGCTGAAAGTCGTTTACCTGAGCTGATTAAAGCCGCCCAGCGTGGGAATCCAGGCAATACTAAGTTACAGATATTGATAGCAAAGCTCAGTGCGTCTTAGCTTCCTTTAGCCGGTGTATCACTTTTGTATGGTTTACTGCTGATTATTGTTTATCTCGTGGTCAGTGGCCTTAAGGTACTACCGGAAACCTGAACGTTAAGTCTGAAGACATGCCTAAGATCGTTACTTTCAATTTGTTTACATGGATTTGAGTGGGGCGCAATTTAATCAGTTGGAACAGGCCCTAATTAACGCTTATCCAGATAAGGATAAGCTCAAGCGTATGGTCCGACTGACGTTTGAGATCCGGTTGCAGGAAGTTGCAGAGGCCGAAGAACATACAACTCGGGTAGATCGGCTGATTGAGTGGGTTGAAGCAAATGGTGATGTTCCCCGGTTAGTGAGAGGTGCTCACCGCTGTAACCCTAAAAATGTGTTGCTTCGGCAATTTTGTCGTGACCATTATGGGATTGTTCTGGCTGACGTGGCTCGCAATAATATCTCCGACTTTAGTATAGAAAGTATTGCAAAGCTCACCTCTTTAGTAATGGATGCGGGTGTTTCTGGCGATCAAATTGAGACAGCGGGCTTCGCTGCGTTGCCATCGGGCGCTACTGATAACCCCTCAGATACAGACTTCATTGATTTTAAGACCGCTGAATTTTCGCCTGTTTTACGGCTATATGGTTTGTTGCGTTTAGTTCTAATTCAATTTGTTCATAGGTCGCACGGTCAGTCAACCCTGCTTTTGTTTGTTCAATCATTGCTGACACAGTTGCCTGATAATTCCACCGCTAAAGTGACCTTAGTTGAATGGATTCGAGCCACTGATGTTGATGCTGCGCCAGTGTCGATGAGAGTGGCAAAGCCAACAGGAACGTTAGAGGTATCGCTGATGGTGCTCGTGCGTTCCCAAAAGACTTCAGCTGATCAGCCCAATGTGTACAAAGTCAATGGCTATCTGTATTTTGATCAAATTTGTGGGCGTGCCCAGCCGTGTCCTGAGCCTAAGCCACTGCTAGAGCTATCGCTGCCTGAGTTTCCAGACCAGTTAGGTGTAACATGTGCCTGGCAGGCTGTAGAAAGCTACACCGACAAGTTTGTTTGTGAGGCGAGGCGGCAGCTGAGTCATCAGCTAAGACAGGAGCTTAACTATCGTAAGTTTCAGCTCAATATTGAACTGTTTTTACCGTTAGAGCGGATGGGGGCTCCTGTCGATCAGTGGATGTGCTCGGCATTGTCTAGACAGACACCACTGGGCAGAGACTATGGTGTGATCGTGCGGTTTCAACAGTATGTTGATGATCAAGAGTTACAGAATGATCTTTTCGACTCCTGGGATTATCTCCAGGATTATCTAAAGTCAGATACCCTGCACCATCATATTGAATCGCCCGAGAGCCTCAGTTGTTATAAAACTTGGCGTCAGTTAGAAACGGTGCTGCGCCAAAAGCTAGGCTTTAAGTTATGTTGCGGTTTGCCAGCAGCAGCCAAGGATCAAAAAGGTCTGTTTGAAGCCATTCTTTATAGCTATACGCCGCTGGCCGTGTGGACCCGCTGTGGTGATTTGGTTGATCTAGATAGTGAAGCAGCTCAACCTTTAGATGTATCTGGTGCTCTAGCGGATTTTCTCGCAGCAGACTGTGTAAAGCATCCGGCCATCCTGGCCAACAAGCTTAAGACCGTCCGAGATCAAGCTTGGTCAGCGGACTCTGAGAAGAAAAGCCAATGTTTAGGTGCCCATCTGGCATTTTTGCTAGATAATCCAGATCGATTGCCCGTTCCTCCTCTCCTAGCTAGCTAGCACGTGCGCCATGACCGATTGGAAAATTTTTCAAGGTACCCATGCGTCAGCGACCGATAAGCTCGCGCAATTACTCTCGGTGGAGGCCCCTAGCTGGCGTCAATTTGTTGATGCTGATCAACAATCGACCTGGGATGCTGAAGCCGATGGGCATTACTGGCAGCAGCTAAGGGAGATTGCCGCACAAAAAACACGCGATATTCGTCGCGGCGAGCGGTTTCGCTTACGTCTGCCTGCCCCTCCAGCTGAGGACTCGTCAGGAGCTGATACAAACCCCTACGATAGCGTGATTGAGGCCGTTAATGCTGCGCTCTATCTACGCCGTCCCTTGATGATTACGGGTTTGCCTGGGTCTGGCAAAACGTCCTTAGCCTATGCCCTTGCCCGTGAGTTGAATTTAGGGCCGGTGCTACTCTGGCCGATTACCACTCGCTCTTCGCTCAAAGAAGGTTTGTATGAGTATGATGCTATTGCCCGTTTACAAGATGCTCAGCTCAGTGAGCAGCTAAGTAATTTAGGCCAGCTGGATGATATTCAGCAAGCGGCGGCAGACTTTAAAAACATTGGTCAATACATTCGTTTAGGTCCTGTCGGGACTGCCTTTATCCCGTCTGCCACTCCCCGCGTTTTGTTGATTGATGAAATCGATAAAAGTGATATCAATCTGCCCAATGAACTGCTTAATCTCTTTGAGGAAGGAGAGTTTGAAATAGCCGAGCTAAAGCGCCTGTCTAAAGCAGGGGCCGAGAGACAAACTGTTGAATCGGATGATGGCCTCCAGGTCCCTATTTATAAGGGTAAATTGCGTTGTCGAGAGTTTCCCATCATTATCATGACCAGCAATGGTGAGCGTGATTTTCCGCCTGCTTTTTATCGTCGATGCTTGCGGATTCGAATGCCAAATCCATCTGAACAGGCACTTAAAGCCATCGTAGCGGCGCATTTAGGAGAGACTAACGTTCAACAATTCAACCATGTTATCCGGGCCTTTGTGTCTGACCAAGACAGCGAAGAGGCTGCTAGCTTACCGACCGATCAGCTGCTCAATTTAATTTACTTGTTTGCCCAGCAACCCGCCTTAGCGTCCCAAGATTTAGATAAATCCACCCTCAAAAAGTTACTCTTTAACCCGCTCAACAATGCTGGAGACGCTGATGCTTGAGCGATGGGTTGAGGTACTGGGAGGTGATGAGATTGATCTGTCGGCAACTGAAATAGCCGATGCCTGTTGGATGGCGATGATTCAACATCGGTTTGGTGTTGAGCAGCCCCAACGGTTACAACGTGACCCGTCAAAAGCTACCTCGTTGCCTGCGTCTACGACAACAAGTAGGCCCTCGGACACGACACAAGATGCCCCTGCCAATGAGCCGGAACGCTCTCCGTCTCCAAGTAGCGGAACCGGTGAATTAGTGACAAAACGCTCCACAAACGATACCCGCTCAGACACAAAAACGCTTAGAGTACCGACTGAATCAGCACTGCGCGATTCTTTACCCTTTGCGCAAGCCTTGCGCCCACTGATGCAGCAGCGGTCTATCGGGCAAGGTGTTCTGTTAGATGAGGCGGCAACGGTCCATAAAATTGCCGAAGAACGGGTTTGGCAGCCAGTAGCCAAACCCCGAACCGAAAATTGGTTAGATTTAGCGATCGTGGTGGATGAAAGTGCGTCCATGTTAATTTGGCGGCGCACCATCCAAGAAATTACTCGCTTTTTTAAGCATTATGGCGTTTTTCGAGATGTTCGCCTGTGGGGGCTGACAGCCCAAGATGACTCTCAACAAGAGATAAGTCAGCAACTCTATATTCGTTCTACTCCATTTTCTCCTATTCGTTCCCAGGATTTACGCCGTCCGGATAGTTTACTTGATCCGTCTGGACGCCGACTGGTGCTGATTGTGACCGATTGTGTTCATCCCCTATGGCAAACCCCTGAACTACTCAACCTGCTTAAGCTATGGGGCAGTAGTAGCCCGATGGCGATTATGCAGATGATGCCAGAGTGGCTGTGGCGGCGCACCTATTTGCGTCAGGCAACGCTAGTGAGCCTGCAAGGCAAGACGGCGGGCAGTGTGAATCAGGTCCTTGAGGTGGTGCTACCAGAGGTTACCTATCAGCGTAAATCTAAGGCCGATAGGCAGGCTGATATCAAGGTACCGATTGTTACCTTAGAGGCTGAACGGTTGCAGGCATGGACCCGGATGCTGGCCGCTCACGGGGGACATTTTACCCCTGGGCTGATTTTTAACCCCCGTGCCCAGGCGGCAACTGTTGCGGTTGAGCAACGCCGTCAGCAAAAATCATCGAATGAAGGCACGGTGGCCCTGAGTGCCCAGGCATTTAGGGGAGTCGCGTCGCCGCTGGCGCGACGGTTAGCCAGTTTACTGGCCGCGTCGCCTGCTATTACGTTGCCAATCATTCGGATTGTGCAGGAGATGTTGCTGCCGCAGTCTGAGCAGATCCATGTGGCAGAAGTGTTGCTAGGCGGCATTCTAAAGCCTCAAACAACCGTGACACCGGAGAGTCATCCAGATCATGTCACCTATCAGTTTGTTGAGCCTGATATTCGTTCGGCGTTGTTGGCGGAAGCGCCTGTGACGGACACTACAGTGGTGTTGTCGCGTTATATCGAAGATAATTTTAATCAATCTCTTCATGATTTTATTGTCGAGCTTCGTCGTCGCTTAAGCCGATCTGACCAGGCGACCAAAGATGAGTTAAAGCCCATTGCTACCATTGCCGCTGATGTGTTGCAGTATCGTGGGCGTGAATATGCCGATCTTGTACGGGAAGTCAGAGAGCGTTATGACGAGACATCTCGAGAGAACGAGTCTGCGGAATTAGATGAGATATCACCTGAGCAGTTCCCGCCGTTAGCTGACTTTGAGTTTAATGAGGGTGAGTATGTTGATGGTGACGAGCGGCCCACATTTCCGCCACCAACACAGTCTTATCCGTTTACGATTCTTACCCTGGAGCCTGCGCCTGAAGAGTCGCCATCCTTGGAGACGTTTGATATTACCGTTGCTACGCTTGTTGGTGGTGGTCAACAGTGGCAGATAGAGCGCCAGCAGCAGGCAGCTCGCCGCTATGTAGAGCCTTTGTCTGAGGAGATTAATCTTGAGATGGTGGCGATTCCTGGTAATAGCTTTATTATGGGGTCTCCTGACGATGAGCCAGGGCGTTTTGACAGAGAAGGTCCTCAGCATGAGGTGAGCATTAAACCCTTCTTTATGAGCCGTTACCCGGTTACTCAGGCCCAGTGGCGGGCTGTGGTGGCCATGCCTCAGGTAGAGCATAATCTAGTAGATGCCGATCCTTCTAGCTTTAAAGGTGATACCCGTCCGGTTGAGCGTGTCTCTTGGTATGGCGCTGTCGAATTTTGTCAGCGTCTCTCAAGGTATGCAGACCGTGAGTATCGATTGCCAACAGAGGCTGAATGGGAATATGCTTGTCGGGCTGGAACAACCACACCGTTTCATTTTGGTGACATGATTACCACTGAAGTAGCGAACTATAGCGGTAACTCTTACGCAGGAGGGCCAGGAGGGGGAAAGCGTGATAAGACGACACCAGTAGACTACTTTGGTTTTGCTAATGCCTATGGTCTAAGTGATATGCATGGCAATGTGTATGAATGGTGTCTAGACCACTGGCATGACAACTATGACGATGCTCCTACAAATGGTAGTGCCTGGAAAGATAGAAAAGGGAATGCAAGTCGTGTAGTGCGCGGTGGCTCCTGGTACAACTATCCGAGGTCTTGCCGCTCCGCTTATCGCTACCTTAATGCGTCCGGCAACCGCGACTTCAATATCGGTTTTCGTGTGGTACGTCCAGCGCCCAGGAATCCTTTGTAACCCTTTACCCTCTGGTTCTCCAGGCAGAGCCTGGGAACCTTGCCCTTTTGCCAACAGATAACAAGACTTTTTTATAGCGTCTATGTCTTTTACCCTTGCCAGACGTCAAAGCCAAAACCAAGGTTACGAAGAGTTCTTGGCTGAAGATATTTTACCGCTGAGGATGATGCAAATCCCGGCAGGGCGCTTTATGATGGGCTCCCCAGAAGATGAGGTTGATCGATTAGATCGTGAAGGACCGCAGCATGAGGTAGCCGTCTCTCAGTTTTTTATGGCGCAATATCCGGTAACCCAGGCCCAGTGGAAAGCAGTATACGCTATGCCTCAGGTAAACCGTAAGCTAGAGGCTGATCCATCTAAGTTCAAAGGCGATCGCAACCCGGTTGAGCAAGTTTCCTGGTATGAGGCCGTGGAGTTTTGCGATCGGCTGATTATCTATACAAATCGCAACTATCGCCTGCCCACAGAGGCCGAATGGGAATATGCCTGTCGGGCAGGGACAAACACTCCGTTTTACTTTGGGCAGACGATTAATACAGACCTGGCTAACTATCGAGGGACAGACTGGAAAGAGGGAGATGGGTCTGGCGCTTATGGCGATGGCCCCAAAGGGAAATACCGCAAAAAGACGACACCGGTAGACCAGTTTGAAGGGGCCAATGCCTTTGGACTCAGCGATATGCATGGCAATGTCTATGAATGGTGTCAAGACCATTGGCATGACAATTATGACGGTGCACCCACTGATGGCAATGCTTGGGAAGATCGAGAAGAGCAGTCAGATCGTGTAGTACGCGGTGGCTCTTGTTACTACAATCCGCGGTATTGCCGCTCCGCTTGCCGCACCGAAAATACGCCCGGCTACCGCCTCAACCCTGTCGGTTTTCGAGTAGTATGTTCCGCGCCCAGGATTCCTCAAGCGTAGACCAATTTGCCCTTTACCCTCTTTCTCCAGGCTATGCCTGGAAACCTTGCCCTTTAGCCCTTTGCCAAAAGCTTAAAACAGCTCTTCTTCTATTTCATCTTCTCTAATAAACGTATGACGCTCAAACACCTTTTGCCGTAGCCGATAGGTGTCACCATGTTTCAGATGGGCTTCCCAGCTTTGCAGCCGCTGCACTAGGGGCTTCAGCGTAATGTCTCCGGCAGCATACTGCCGCTGTAGTGCTTTGAGTCGTCGTCGGGCTCTACGCACGTTATCATTACGCACTCGGATCCGGTCTGGCAGGATGCGAAATCCAACAAAGTTAACACCATAGCGGGTTTCAGATAGCTGACTCTTAATCAGGTGCATTTTGAGCCGTAGGGTGGCCAGATAGTCTTCCATGGCCAGACGTGCGTTAGCCAGTTCTTGGCGATCATCCGAGAAGACTGCAAAATCGTCTACGTAACGCAGATAGTGTTTGAGCTTGAGCTGGCGCTTGGTGAAATGGTCAAAAGGACTGAGGTACAAATTAGCCAAGAACTGACTGGTAAGGTTGCCGATGGGGAGACCTCGACGGCGCATAACTGGTGTCAGTAGATCATCTCAATGTTCTATCTAGTAGGGGAACGATCACATTACACAGGGCATGGTGGACCACCCGGTCCCGATAGGGAGCTGCCGAAATCATGCAGGGTTTGGGATCGCGAATTCTAAAGGTGCGGTATCTGCCTGGTTGATACGTTAGGGTTTTTAGTTCCGTATGTAGGCGAAGAAGTTCCTGTTCCAGGCGGTCATTAAATGCAAGTACATTGGGCCGGAATCGCTTGGCTTTTTGAGCTTGCCGGGATGCCATCAGCAGATTATCGAAGGCGATCACTTGGGGCCAGAGGTTACCATGACGTTTCATGGCCTTGCCTGCTGCTGTCGTATCCAGCCGCCCAGGTCGGTGCCAATAGCATTGATCAGCTTCCCCACGTACTGATAGCGCTTATGGGAGAGCAGATCAAAGTCTAAGAGCAGTCGGGTTTGATAGCGCAGCACATCAAGCTCGCTATTGAGATGCTGAAGCTGCGGCAGTTTATTTCGTTGGTATCTTGCCAGCACCAGACCTTCTAGCAGATCATAGAGGCCCGTTATGATGCGATTTCCCAACTGAAACCGATGGTCCCGAGGGAGCCGATTAAGAATCGGAACATACCATTTGATCAGATCGTAGGTTTTCTGGATAATAGGCAACTCGGCAGCCATTGGCATCAAGCTTGCGTGCTAACGATGTCATTCAGAATGCCCAGAGTCCATGTAGCGTTTTGTCTCAGGGGGTTAGGCTTTATAGCTAGGGCGTCTATGCTAAAAAGTGGGGTAGGCCGCAGAGCGGTGGCGCTTGGAACAACAATCCGAGGTATTGCCGCTCCGCTTACCGCAACAACAATACGCCCGGCAACCGCAACAACAATATCGGTTTTCGTGTAGTATGTTCTGCGCCCAGCACTCTTCTATCGCTGGTTCCTTGGCTCCGCCTGGGAACTGAGCCGGTCAGAATTGGCAGATGGGAATCTGTCGAGCGTACCCCAGAGGAGTCCAGAGCCTATTCCAGCGATGCCCATTGAGGCATCCAAAAATCAAACCGAGCCAGTTACTTTGGTAGGGAAACCGAAGACTTAGCTGGCTCTGCAATCTTTTGCTGTGTATGCCCCAAACTCTTCGTCGAACTCCTCGCACTGGTCGGGGATATATTGAACCTAAATTAGAAGTATCTGCGGCCCTGCCGCTTCATATGGTGCTGATACCTGGAGGGTCCTTTATGATGGGGTCGCCTGAAGACGAGGAAGGATATGAGGAGTCTGAAAGTCCTCTACATAAGGTGACTGTGTCACCATTTTTTATGGCACGTTATCCGGTCACCCAGGCTCAGTGGAAGGCGGTAGTAGCAATTGATCAAGGCGGGAGTAAGCTAACGGCTGATCCTTCTTATTTTAAGGGGGGTAACCATCCTGTAGAGACCGTATCCTGGTATGACGCGATTGAGTTCTGTGCGCGTCTAAAGCAGCATACCGATCGCCCGTATCGCCTTCCCACTGAAGCGGAGTGGGAGTATGCCTGCCGAGCGGGTAAGTCTACTCCCTTTGCCTTTGGGAATACCATCAGTCCCGAGGGCGTTAACTATAACGGAAACCATACCTATGGTGATGGTGCTAAGGGTGAATACCGAGAAAAAACAACACCCGTAGATCACTTTGATATTGCGAATGCGTTTGGCTTAAGTGATACGCATGGCAATGTCGATGAATGGTGTCAAGACCATTGGCACAGCAACTATGAAGGGGCACCCACCGATGGCAGTGCTTGGGGAGACAAAGAAGAGGATTTAGGGCGTGTAGTACGCGGTGGCTCTTGGGGCAGCGATCCGAGGTATTGTCGCTCCGCTTCCCGTGACAGCCTTACGCCCGGCATCCGCAGCAGCTATATCGGTTTTCGTGTAGTATGTTCAGCGCCCAGGATTCCTCAAGCGTAGAACAATTTGCCCTTTACCATCTCTTGCGCTTTTGCTCTTTGCAGAGAAAAACTGTTTCACTTCACGAATGGAATTTGGGGTTCTGAAAAGAACATACAGACTCACTGGACTAAATCGGGCATATTTTGCTCAACTGTCACACCCCTCAACCCCTGATTCAATAGTTGAGTGCCTACGCTGAAACCCTTATAACTCCGTTGACTAGTTGCGGGCGTTGCAGATAGTCAGAGAGTTTTAACCCACAGTGGCGCTTGATCCAAATGACCAGCAAAGCTTTTTATGTAAATCGCTTTAACAGATTGCACCTTGTTTGTTGATCCACCTTTAGAGAATATTTCTCTAGCTCCCACTAGGTAACTCGATTCTATCAGGCTTCTAGCATAGCTTAAGACCTTTTTGCATTCGGCTTCAGACTGACCATTGACAACAACTTTACTGTTGTCGTTTAAGACTAAACTTCCTCTAACAGCGCCTTTTGTGTACGTTGGAAAGTTAAAATCATAGGTGTGTGAAATCATTTTTTTGGGATGAGGGATATGCATAGACCAGCGACTATGACCTCCCTCTGATGGTTTCCAAAGGATAATTAGTTGTGGGTGTTCTCCTGTTTTTGTTTCCCACGCTATAGGAACAGCTGCATTTGTTTCGGGTGGACATTTGATTTTTTCCCACACTCGCTCTGTTGCTTCAGACAGTCTCTCTAGAGCCGCATAAATCCCATGTAGTCCAGATCCTGACCATGGCAAGAGATAGGGCAAGGTGCTTTCACACCCAGTCATATTAATACTTCCGAGCCCAGACACCTCAAACTTCTTCTTTATCTCTTGTATCTCGTCTAACAACTGTTCGATAGTATTCGCGCTAGCCTCACAACACTCATTGTTTATGTTTTCTCTGATGACTCGTAACGTTGTTTGACAGTCAGACTGAGGATTCTTTTTCGTGGTCGGTGGAGTCGTCGTCTTTTTGCTATTTACGTTAGGTGGAGGGCTGGTTCTAGTAACACGTCTAGACTTTTTGCGTTGTACCCTACCCAGAATAAACGGAACAGGCGGAAGATTAGGGCTATTGTCATTAGAAGAGTTTTTCTCTTTAGCTTCCTTTGGATTGACTGGGTTGACAGGTGGCAAACCACCTAAACCCTTCAGGACGTCTGGATTGCTCGGTGTTTGTTCGGGTTGTTCAGCGGAGCCTAAAGGATCGGGTGGTGCTGTATCCGGTATGTCGCTAGGCGGTTGGGTGTCTCCAGAAAAATCAGGTAACTCGCTGATATCAGGCCAGCTTTTCGAGGGAGTGATCACCTGAGGTTCTACAGGAGCACCCGAAGGATTATTATTGTCATCTAAAGGAACAACGTCTAAAATTTCCAAATAGCTTACAAAAACATCACGGTTATTAGTTCCGGTTCCTGTAATAAATCCCATATCTAGCAAATCACCACCACCATAAAATTGATGGTCACGATGGGCATTGCCTCCGGTAATTCCTTTAAAGTAGTGTTTCCCTTCTGGTTGAGAATTTGGATTCCTATAAACAGCGGTTCCGATAGGTCCTGTTTTACCCGTTAACGTTTTTGATTCTCTCCATGGTCTTTCTTGGGGACCCTCAGAATGATCTGGCCCATAATCAGATTTTGTTCTATACGTTACAGTATACTTTTTGCCTGCTTCCCCATAGGTTTCTGGATCGTGAGTGAGCCCTTCAGCGATAGGTTTAGAGGCTTGTGTACTGGGTTCTAACTGTTGATCATTCTTTCCAAGTGCAGCCTTTAAGTGCTCTCCTAAACTAGGACCAAAAGGCGAGCCCATTCCCTCATAAAGTTTATTGCCAGCATATAAACCAATGCCCAAAGCAGCTGTGCCTAACGTTGCCACAACACCTGCTGGATTACTGGCAACAGGTGTAAACAAGATTGAACCGCCACCAACAGCAGCACCGGCACTTAACGTTGTTCCGTTAGCTGCTGTGCTATGGAGAGGGTTTGTGCCTTGTGGCGCATTGAAACGAGCACGTTTTGCCGCATTCCAGGTTTGTATCGCGTGTGCCGTTCTAGCACTGCCGGTTGTTGCTGTCCCTGAATTGCTCGCAACGTTACCAGTTTGAGACCCAAACTTAGTGATATTTTGGGCGGATTGTGTGGTTCCTCTAGGGCCACTGGTTGAGGTTCTGTTGCCACGTTGAGAAAAATTGTGTTGATGCCGTTGCAAACTCCGATTTAATGCATTTGACAGGCCATGCCCCTGTTGAGGAGTCGGCGCAGGCTTCAGGTTTAATGGTCGTCTGAGATTGAGTTGCCGCTTTAAATTGAGTCCAGGCTCTTTATACGGCAATGAGCCTGGACTTGGTGCAGTGGCTGGAGACCGTTGTAGCCTTAATCTCCCTGATGAGGGTGGACTAGCACTGAGATCCCCCGACGTAATACCGCTCCCCTGTGAGCCTGTTGTATAAGGGCCTAGGATAGAAGCCGTATTCCCTGGTGACAAATACGTAGGCATTATCAGCTACTTTGTAAGAATTCACTGGGTATGGTTCCCGAATAATAGGGTTTCGTGGCTTCCCATAACGTTCCATACGCGCCTGTATTATAGTCTGGGTGCAACCTGAGGTTAGACCGATAACTGATGTAAATCTCCTTGTCATAGTTTCTAAACAGAGATTGTTGCACGCGGTCTACTCGGATACCTTCTGCTTCGTTATAGGTCTCCCCATTGTTCATGTATTCGAGCACGGCATTCGCCCATGCCGCTAAGCTCTCCAGCCCATTAACGAATGCGCTATCCGGTATTTGTGCTCTGGTGAGTGGAATTGTCATGATGGATGATTCGGGTGTAGTTTCGCTCCATAGTATAGGTGGATATTTTTTACAACAAACGTAGAACTATCACAGGATTAAATCAAATCCCTAAAGGTTTTGAGCTAATCAGTGTTTCTGACTATTCAGAAAGATTTTTTATTCACGAAAGAACCGTAAGAAGACGATGTAAATGTAAGCAGCTTTGTGCTTACAAGATTGCCGGTAAATGGCTCATTTTAACCAAGCGTGGTTAACCCCTTTGGGTTTAATGCCGAAGGGACAAAAGCGTTTCTAACATGATGGATTTGCAAGCGTTTTAGCCAACCTTTTGGGTGGAGATACTCCGCTGTCTATTAACGAGGATTTTTGGCTATGGCTGCTGCAATGACGACATCAGCAACGAGTATTGAAGGACAAGCGCTTGAAGTTGCTCGCGAGCTTCAAGTATTAGAAGCAGCACAATCTACGGCTGATGTGCCGTTGAATAACGTACAGATTGATACGGATATTGAAAGTGGTTTGGTGTCCATCACCATGACCCTACCAACGGCCTTGAGCGGGACGGGGGGAGCCTTCACGTTGTCCGCATCTGAATACCTAAGCTAATCAGCTAGGGAATACGTAAACCCTAGGAGGATTAGATCATGGGAACAGAACGAATCAACGTCAATTTCACGGTTGGAAAAAACACCTATCAGATCAGTGGTGCGAGATGGTTTTATGCGGATAAGACCGTCAAGAAAATCATTGGCGGTACTCCAGCGACAGAAGCCACCTCAGGCGCAACCAGCAGTGGCATTGTTGTCTCTGGTGTTGAGGCCAAGCGCGTACTTGTCAAGCTGGTGCTGGTCTACAGTACCGCTGTTGGGACTGCCGTCAAAAATGCCGCTCAGGTAGACAAACCCAAGCGGTTTCATTTTTACTGTGACCCTGACAAAGCTGAAGACGCCATGCTGTCTCTGGCGAAAAAGAAAATCTTTGGCCGGGCTGTCCTCCGTGTCTATCGACCGCTAAAGCGCTGCTATTACTAAGCTGTGAGAGTTAGAGGCTGGCCATTTACAAAGCCTGTGGGGATAGCGTTTGGGTTATCTCTACAGGTGCTAACAGACCAGTATCAACGATTAGAGATTAAATCTCTTCTTGCTCACCAAGGGCATCGATTTGCATTTAGGCTCAATCAGTCGGCTGATGTGCTGGTCAAGATCACGAGCGTTATTGCCAATCAAAAAGGCTGGCATCGGGCCGGGTATCTGGCAAATTTGCTAACGGGTGGGCCGATTCGTGAGCCTGTGCAAAACGTCGAGCGACTTTATTTTGGACAACAACATATCTCTATTGCCTACACGGGATTAGAGCACTATCTTGAGTTTTGGCCCCATGTGTGGATCACCGATTATCGCATTGAGCTATGGGCCAAACAGCAACAACACATCGAATTGAATCCTATCGTTCCAAGGTTTGATGGGGGGGTGTTGTTCTTCGGAGTTGGATCGGGTTTACCCGATAGAGCGTTTACCTTTAATGGAGACCTAATACACTTTCCATGAGTAGTAACGAGTTTTCAGAACTCCCATTGCTACCACTGCCCTATCGAGACACAGATTATTTTTACGTGTCTCGTGATGGCCAGTCTTATCGAGGAGTACCCGATCCATCCATAAGCGGTCTAACGTCTGCTCTGGGCGTTCAGGTTGCATCGTTTCAAATCAGACGGCCTGCGGGTGAAAGCGGCGGTAGCTTTTACCCACCGGCAACCTGGTTAGAGCGACCGTTCAACTATGAACACCCCTTAAACAACTTTGGAACGCTGTCACCATTCCCCAGCGCTGGACGGATTGAGCTTCCCTCAGGTCACTACGTCGTGATGGGCTGGATGACGGGAATGGAAAACGCGGAGATGCGATGCCGTTTACGGACCCTAACAGGCTCGCTAGACCCGATCTATAGTGCGAGCTATTCCTTGCATTATAGCTGGCATATCCCCCTAGACGGGCTGCTAGCGGTCACTGAGCCAACGCAGCTGGTCGCAGAGATGCGATGTGACCGCAATCGGTCTAAGGCTTGGGGGTATGGCTACCGCACCCATGTTGAGCCCGAGATCTATGGCTCACTTTTGTTTCTCAAGAAAACTTAGCTACTTTGACCTATGGTGACTGTTCAAAACGGTGAAGGCGCACAGGGCTTTACAGGGTACACCACACCAGACGGGGATTGTGTTAACCCTGCTTACATTGCTGAATTCTTCGACCAGATGGGAGACGCCTTACAGACGGCAATCTGTGATGGTCGGATCGAGGATCGGGTATTTGTTCTAGAACAATTTGCAGCGATGCAAACTGTTCTAGATACGCTGGTTAACCAGGAAGGCTTTACCGCTCAGGTTCAACAGTTACAAAATCTGATTGAATCGCTGCAAGACCAGGATGGCGACGGCGTTAATGACCTGCAACAGGTTAAGGATCGCCTGGATGCCCTAGAAAGCAGTTATAACAGCCAGCAACAACAAATTAATCAGCATGGTGATCAGATCACCAACTTGCAGACAAACCAGACCACTATCCAAACGACTCAAGCCACCCAAGGGCAGCAGATTGCAGACTTGCAAGGTCAGCTTGAAAACATTGATCTCGACTCACTGGGCTTGGATGCGGATGCCATTCGTTGTGAAGCGGTGACCGATATCTACAATGCGGTTCAAGCAGGCGTTAATGCCTTTCAGCAACGGTTGCAGGTGAACTGTGTATTGCCAACATCCTTAGACCAGGTGAACACTGAGTCTGACACCCAACCGCCCGCAGAACCTCCAGCGGGTGACAGTGGCGGTGACGGTGAAGATGTACCCGATACCCTTTAAGGGGGCATAGCTGATGATTAGACCTGTTGTGAATGGCATGGTCACCCTGCAAAAACCGGGCTACCTATTGACGCTCGACTTTAGCCAGTGGCTTGAAAAGCTGCCCTATGATCCGTATGTCTTGATTCACTCGCAAGACAGGCCAGTTGGTGACCGCAAATGGGGCATTCTAGAGGTTAGCAGTGGGAACGTCATCTATTCGGAAGCCTGCAAAGTCGAGAGCTGCCAACCGCATGAAGGATGGAAGCTCACAGACGATGTATCTGGCATTCCGCCGATGGCGGTTGTTTATCCAGCCTGTAAGTCTGAGATAGACAACAAGGGGACGGCCAACATTTGTTCAATCGGGTTTGTCCACCCCAGCAAAGTCAAAGAACACGCGGCATAGTTGATTCCTTGAAACTCCCATGAAAAAAAGGGCGATCTTGTGTCGCCCTTTACGTTTAGTCATCATGAACAAATTTCTGATAGAGAACCTACCGTTAGCAATAACAGTGTTTTCAACGGCAGCCGGTGTGATTGGCTTCTTTGTTGCTAGAGTTCGTCATAGCTATGGGTTGGAGCGTGATATCAATCATCTCAAGCGAGATTACAAATCACTGAGTAACAACACCAATATTCTGTTGAAAGAGCTAGAGAGACGCCTTGACTCAGTAGAAAAAGAGATCGCCACTGTGAGGGGCATTAATCAAGTATTTCTTGCTCAGTCTAAAGGGCTTGACACTGATAGATACTTTAGTGAGTGAGAACGATTAGAGTGGATTATCTGTAGAGCCAAATAGCAAATAGTCATGGATTTGCCCGGTAGCTGTCTCTTAGCATCGGGCGTTTTCCTGTCGAAAAACACTCCTCTATTTCATCTCTTGAATGTTTGCAGTGTCTGCAAATAGCCAACCTAGTTACTAGGATCTTAGCATATGTCTTTAACCGCTGAATCAGGGTTTAGGAAGTGTAATAGCTGACTGATTTAGTCTTTGATCAGCCCAGAGAATAAGGGCCTAAAAATTTACTTCATAATTCTGAATGTGCGGCCTCACAAATGACACGCCGTAACCATTCTATTCGAATCTTCTGCGGCAACTTCATCACCGATAAATAAACAGATTCTGGAACCTTAACCGCAAGTGGTTGTTTAGCTAATTTCTCTTGCGGCAAATCTGACACTGGCTTAAACTGCGCGGCAATAAACTCTTGTGTCAAAGTTGGATGGGGATTACCTTTGGACATAATACCTCCCGAGTAATACTGTTCAAAGATTGAGTTTGCAATTCGTAGTAGTTAATTTACTGAGTTTAGTAACTAAAACTTTGCCGGTTACCGGCAAAGTTGCTATAACAAAATCATATTACCTATTTATGTATTACTTGGAGTTTAACTGGTCAATATGAAGCAACTGGTGGAATTTGACTTAGAGGATGGTAACTCAATATTAGTGGAAGTAGAGGAGCCGGTCAAAAATGCAACCCAGCGTGTCTCCTTGTCTCCCAATCAAGTTGCTTACAGGGCAAGTCAAGCTTTTAATACTGCTGTCCGAAAAGCTATTCGTCCCACGGCTGTAGCTGTGGTTAATGAAATACGTGACTTGCCAGATCCACCCCAGGAAGTGGAGGTTAAGTTTGGTATGAAGTTGAGTATGTCCGTAGCAGCTGTAATTGCAGCAGGAAGTGATGCAAATTTTGAAGTTACCTTGAAGTGGACCAATCTCAAGAACTCATGAGTGGAGCTATGGAAGGTGCAATAGTTCGTATTTTAGCAACTTCAACTCCAGACTATGCTGTCGGTATTGGTGTCTTTGTTGGTGAGCGGCATGTTCTAACATGCGCACATGTAGTTGCTCAAGCCATAATCTATTCCGAGTTGGAAGAAACATCTCCAAAAAGCCCTGTCCTTTTAGAGTTTCCCTTCGTTGCACCTGGTCAGGTCGTAACAGCTACAGTTGTGTGCTGGGAGCCAGCAAAGCCTGACTTTTCTGGATCAGGTCCCGAAGATATTGCGGTGCTCAGATTGAGTAAGTCGATTCCACAAGGGGCTAAAAGCGTTTGCCTAGTCGATAGCATAGACACAAGTGGACATAACTTTAAAGTTTTTGGATGTCCTGAAACACATAACCGAAAAGGAGCATGGGCTAGCGGAAAGTTGGGGAACTTGCTTATAAATGGATGGATACAGGTTGAAGGCATTAGAATTCAAGGCTTCCAGATTGAATCAGGATATAGTGGGTCTCCAGTATGGGATCAAGAGCTTGAAGCTGTCATTGGGATCACAGTAGCTGCTGATATACATCAACCTGAACGCAAGGTTGGTTATGTAATTCCAACCAGAATGCTAATGGAAGCATGGCCAATATTAGCAGGATGGGTCTCATCCTCTGGAAAATCGTTGTTGAAAGAGAAAGCTGTTGTTTTGTCCTCTCCTTTTCAATGTGTAGGAGCCTTATCCAAAGACTCAAAAGTATATATTCCCAGGGATTGTGACAATAAGTTATCGGACAAACTTGATAAGAAAAGATTTATAGCGATTCAGGGTGATCATGGAATTGGAAAAACCAGCCTATTAAGACAGGTTAACAAAATGAGACTTTGTAGTGAAGATGGTTGGATGCTTTGTGACATAGATCTTCAAGGCATGAATACTGAAGACCAAAAAATATTTTTACGTGACTTATTTAATGAAATCTCGAGATCATTGAATGAGAAAGTAACAAATTGGGGAGAGATATATAGGATTTTAACAGCTAAATCTATAGTTTTTTGTATTGATGAATTTGGAACTCTGAATAGAGATTCAGCTTACCTTCTTATAAGGCATCTACATTGGTTGGCTGAAAAGCCAGACGCAAATATTCGAATTATTGTATGTTTAGATAGTAAAATTGATACTTTTATACGACAAGAGGTTGGAGCTACGAATCCTAAATATTGGAGGCATTGGGAAACAGTTTTGATTCAACCTTTTACACATTCAGAAATCGATAAGCTTATTAGTTTTCTCCCTCAAGATGCGTGGGAGGTTGCTTACGAGTCTAAAGAACTAATATATTCAAAGTCTTCTCGGGGGCAACCTAATCAAATTCAGTATCTATGTGAGAATTTATTCAAAAAAAGTGTTAATAACAAAGCAAGTAAGAGTGATTTTATAGAAATCATTAGTTCATCTGATAGTTATAGTCTGAATTTTGGATTATGAAGTATGACAATCCCTACAGAGCCTCTGGAACATTTACCGGAGAGTCTTATGTTGAGAGAGAAGCTGATAGTCAGCTTCTAAAGGAGATACTTCTTAATTCTCGCTATCCTTACATTTTAGCTCCAAGACAAAGTGGAAAATCTAGCTTAATTGCTAATACGATTAAGAAACTAAGAAAACAGGACTTTCTAGTTGTTTTTGTTGACTTAACAACTATAGATGATTCAAACTTTTCATCATATGAAAACTTCTTAAACGCTATTATTGAAGGAATAGATGAGTCTATTTTTTCATTGGAAGGGAGAAAATACAAAAAAGATAAATCAGGGTTGATTTCATATTTAAGGGAGATACTTCTTGTAGAAAAAAGAAGGGTCGTAATTTTCTTGGACGAAGTGGATAAGCTTATACCTTTCCCTTATAAGGATAATTTCTTCGGATTAGTTCGTTCTATCTATAATCGTAGAGCCAGGGATGATGAAAAATATTTTAATAATTTACAGTTTATCCTTTCAGGAACAGCAGAACCAATACAACTAATCTCTAAGCAACATGCATCTCCTTTTAATGTAGGCACACCTATTAAAATGAAGGAGTTATCTATTGCTGAAATTACTGGGTTAGTCAAGTATTTAGGTGAGTATTGGGAAATAAAAGAAGGCTTAGAAAAATATATTCATAGTTATACAAATGGATCAGTGTATTTGACGCAATTGATGCTTGAAAAAACCTGGTCTTTCCTCAGTCGCCAATTGCCTGATCAGGCAGACTCAAAGGTGATTATAAATCAAAAAATGATCGAAGAAATTGCGGATGATATAGTTAAAGAGGCTTCTGAAAATATACATTTTCTCAATATTTATTCCGGTATTACTAGTAGTCCAAATCTCCTTAAAGCATTCACAGATTTAGTTTCAGGACTTCAAGCTGATAGACAAGCTCTAAATAGCTTAAAACTGTTAGGCATCACTGATGGTGAAAGGCCTTATAGTAATTTTTTGTATGAAACTGTTTTCGGGCCATCAGGTACCTTAGACATTTTCGGGCCATCAGGTTCCTTAGACATACCGACTAAATCTAAAAATCCTCCACTAACAGCTACTTCAATTGCTACGCTGATGTTAAATACTGCGGAAGAATTAGGTGGGCGATTAGCTGAGGATAAATATATTTATTTATCTCAAAAACTACAGGCACTGAAACAGCTTGTTGGGAATAGGTTTCAAGGTCGTGCAAAAACTGTTTTAGCCCTTGCTGATCAAGGAAATGTTAGTGATAGTGATATCGAAACAGTCGCGAACTATTTAGGAGTTGCGATGGCTGAGGATGATAACTTTACTCAGCGGGTTTCGACGCTTGCACAAGAGATCCAACAAATTATCAGCATTGAGCAGCTCCGACCTGGGCAGAATGTCTTTGGAGGAGAGGGATCTCAGGTAAATAATCCTGATGGGCCCGTTTTTACGGGCAGTGGAAATACGATTAATATTACTACAGGCTTTTCAAAGTCAGATGGACAATCAACTCGAAACCTAGGGGTGCCGCGTCAAGTGCCCCCGCTACCGTCTCACTTTGTAGAACGTATAGAGCATCAGACGGCTATCAAACAGCTACTGGTGTGTGAGGACGCTAAGCTCGATACCTTGGTAGTAAGTGCCATTTATGGGCTAGGCGGTATTGGTAAATCTGTATTAGCCTCGAAACTTGCGCATGATCCTGAGATCCAGGCACGTTTCTTTGATGGTATTTTATGGGCTACTCTAGGGCAGCAGCCAGATATCTTGCCACTATTGAGTAATTGGATTCAAGAACTAGGCGATTACGATTACAAACCAACAGCTGTTGAGTCAGCCTCAAAGCATTTATTAACATTGTTATACGACAAACATGTTCTACTCGTTGTCGATGACGTTTGGCATCCAGAACACCTGGAACCCTTTCGCGTTGGTGGAAAAGGTTGTTGTGTTTTAGTCACAACACGTGAGGCCAGAATACCAGACGTTAAACGGTACGATCTGGATGTTATGACAGCGGACCAGGCACTGAAACTGATAACTCAAAAGCTATCTTACCCCTTGACTGATGATGAGCATCAGCAAGCGCTCACATTTGCGGAGCGGGTTGGGTATCTACCGCTAGCTTTAGAACTGGCCGCATCTCAGATCGAAGAAGGGGTGACCTGGTCTGAATTGTTAGACGATTTACAGGATGAAGTGGCACGTTTAGAGACCCTTGATATCTATGGCCGTGATGAAATCCGTGATGATGCCAAGCGTCGTAAATATAGTCTTTTGGCCTGTTTCAATCTGAGCTTGAAACAACTCTCGACAGAACAACTTCGTCAGTTTGCCTGGCTGGGTATCGTCCCTGAAGATGTGAGTCTGACTCAGGAAATGGCTGAAACCTTATGGCAAGTAACCTCTCGTCAATCGCGAGCAAATTTGCGCACCTTCAAATCTAAGGCACTCATCTTACAAGGGATCAAACAGGCCAATGGCCAGCCCACCTATCGCATGCATGACTTGATGCACGATCTAGCAGGTCGGTTACTCACCAGTCTACCTCAGCCTATTCAAGTAGGAGACTTACCCGGATTAGGCTTAACCAAAGCTGAGGCCCACAGTGAATTGCTGAATCGCTATCGTGCTAAGACGAAAAATGGTCAGTGGCACACGCTTGAGGATGATGGCTACATTTATGCTCACCTCACCTGGCACATGGAGCAGGCGAAACAACCCCAAGAGATTCATCGGTTATTACAAGTTAATAATGATCAAGGGCGTAATGGCTGGTATGAAGCCTGTGATGCCATTGGTAAACCTGCCGGTTTTGTTAACGACTTAGGACGAGCTTGGCAGTTAGCCATTGATGCCTATGAAGATAATCCAAGTGCATCTGTTACCTTGGTGTTTCGCTATGCCCTGATACGCGCATCAATCAACAGTTTGGCCAGCAATGTGCCCGCTGAGCTGATAGGAGCATTAGTTGAGAAAGGCGTATGGCAGGCTGCTCAAGGATTAGCCTATGCCCAACAAGCCCAGGATCCATGGCATCGAGCTGAATGTATTTCTGCCATCGTGCCCCATATGCCTAAAGCACTATTACCGGAGGTGCTAAAAACCATTGACCAAATCAATGATGCCGTCTATCGCTCCTACGTGCTCAGTAAGCTAGCAGAGAACTTTGCTGAGGTTTGGCCCACTGTCCTCGAAACGATTAAACAGATTCAAGACCGCTACGGAGAGCACCGAGAAGAAACACAAGGGTTCTCTTATCGAGCATTTGCCATTAGTCAAATAGCTAAACTACTACCATCACAATACCTGTCAGAAGCTATCGACATTACTCGCCAAATTCAAGATACCTCTGACCGAATCAGGGCTTTGACGGAACTCGCTAAACGAAGGGTCGAACTCTGGCCAAACGCGCTGGAAGTCACTCGACAAATCCAAGATGAATATTCTCGGTCGAGCGCCCTGAGTGCGATGGCTCAGCACCTCCCAGACCTCTGGTCAGACGCCTTGGAGGTCACGCGACAAATCCATGATGAATCTTTTCGGTCGAGCGCCCTGAGTGCGATGGCTCAGCACCTCCCAGAACCGCTCTGGCCAGACGCCTTGGAGGTCACGCGACAAATCCATGATGAATATTCTCGGTCGCGTGCCCTGAGTGCGATGGCTCAGCACTTCCCAGACCTCTGGCCGGAGACATTGGAGGTTACGCGACAAATCCATGATGAATATTCTCGGTCGCGTGCCCTGAGTGCGATGGCTCAGCACCTCCCAGAACCGCTCTGGCCTGAGACATTGGAGGTCACGCGACAAATCCATGATGAATCTTTTCGGTCGCGTGCCCTGAGTGCGATGGCTCAGCACCTCCCAGAACTCTGGCCTGAGACATTGGAGGTCACTCGACACATCCACGATGAATCTTTTCGGTCGCGTGCCCTGAGTGCGATGGCTCAGCACCTCCCAGAACCGCTATTGTCAGAAGCGCTGGAAGTCACGCAAAAAATCCAAGATGAATATTCTCGGTCGCGTGCCCTGAGTGCGATGGCTCAGCACCTCCCAGAACCACTCTTGCCAGAAGCCCTGGAGGTCACGCGACAAATTCAAGATGAATATTCTCGGGCACATGCCCTGCGTGAGATAGCTCAGCACCTCCCAGACCTCTGGCCTGAGACATTGGAGGTCACTCGACACATCCATGATGAATATTCTCGGGCACATGCCCTGCGTGCGATGGCTCAGCACCTCCCAGAACCGCTATTGCCAGAAGCGCTGGAGATGACGCGACAAATCCAAGCTGAATCTTATCGGTCGATTGCCCTGAGCGCGATGGCTCAGCACTTCCCAGGACTCTGGCCTGAGACATTGGAAGTCACTCGACAAATCCAAGATGAATCGTCTCGGTCGCGTGCCCTGAGTGCGATGGCTCAGCACCTTCCAGAACTCTGGCCCGAAGCCCTAGAGGTCACTCGACAAATCCAAGCTGAATCTTATCGGTCGATTGCCCTGAGCGCGATGGCTCAGC
>NZ_QXHD01000004.1:6771183-6801318 GCF_011009555.1 Adonisia turfae CCMR0081
GCACAGGCGTAATTAAACTTTCTCCGGCCCTGGGAAACCTGCTCTAGGGAAAGCACAACTGTGTCACCCTGCTCATTCAGGGGAATGGTACGGATATTTTCATCCAGCTCAGCCGCCATCGCGTTGCCACCTACAAATAGGTTACCGACAAGAAAAACAGCCGCGACCACCAGCCAAATGCACTTTTTCAACATGATTCTCCTCGAAATGGATCGCCCGTAAAAGACGCAACACAGCACAAAGCCATAAGCCCAATAATCAGGCTAAGCTCGCGATTTGCAGCTATCTGATAAATAACGTCCAAGTTGTAATCTACAGCTCCTGCAATGGAAAACTATAGGTGTGGACGTGGACAAAATTTATTTCAGGTAGCCAATAGTTAATACCTATCATGCCACCGATAGGGTCAATTCCCAAGACAGTTAAAAGCTTGACTATATAACCGGTTTGATCGGCACAAGGTGACCATTGGCAACTCTATCGAGTGATACATGACTCAGCGAGGCAGACGCTACAGGCAATTTATGTAAGCGAATCAGCTGCGCAATGGTGTCTTTTAGCTGGGTACGCGGCACAATTTTATCGATAAATCCATGCTTAAGGAGATATTCTGCCGTTTGAAAGTCGTCCGGTAGCTTTTCTCTCAATGTCTGTTCCACCACACGACGCCCTGCAAAACCAATGGTCGCTTTTGGCTCAGCCAAGATAATGTCGCCCAACATGGCAAAACTGGCCGTCACACCTCCTGTAGTGGGATGGGTCAGAATTGGCATGTAGAGTAAACGGCTGTCACGATGACGTTCCAAGGCAGCTGAAATTTTAGCCATCTGCATGAGGCTTAACATGCCTTCTTGCATACGCGCCCCGCCTGAGGCGCAGACAATCACTACAGGTAACTGCGCCGCAGTCGCATGCTCAATTAAACGGGCAATCTTTTCACCGACAACTGAGCCCATGCTACCGCCCATAAAGCGAAAGTCCATAACGCCCAAGGCAATTCCTTCGCCGTTGATCTTACCAACACCGGTTTGCACACCATCGTTGAGATTGGTCTTGCTCTGCATATCGCGCAGCCGATCACTATAGGCTTTGCGATCGCGAAATCGCAAGGGATCCTTAGGTTCAATTTGCTCATTCAGAGGTTGCCAAGTATCTGTATCGATCAGCTGTACGATCCGCTCATCACTAAAGACACGGTAATGATAGTCACATTCCGGACAAACCATCTGGTTAGCCCGCAAATCCTTGGTGTAAGTCAGCACCCCACACTGATCACACTTAGTCCATAAACCATCGGCAATTTCGCGTTCCTGACGATCTTGGCTAATGGGGCTTTCTTTCTTACGGTTTGCAAACCAGTCAAAGAGGGACATAGACCCTGTTCTCGATACATAGCGTTCTCCAATCCTACCGGCTCGCCCACCCCCCTGGAATAGTCCATAGAGATTTTCTTGTTGCCATAGATTACAAATGGCCTTCAAAAAAAAGCCCCAAATAGGCCTGTATCAATGCATTCCCAAAAAATACGCTAATTCCTGCACCGAAGGCTAAAAATGGTCCGAAGGGAATAGGTTGGCGACGATCTAGTACTCCCAACGCTATCCCCAGCCCACCACTCATGGCACCCATAAACGAAGCCAGTAGCATACTCAGCAATAATCCCTGCCAACCTAACCAGGCTCCTAACATAGCTGCCAGCTTGCCATCGCCCCCACCCATCACCGTCTTACCAACCGCAACGGCCCCGAGCAAACTGATGCCATCAAATAACCACAGACCCAAAATACTAGCGCCAACACTGGCGACCAAAGCTGAGGCCACAGTTTGCTCAGGAGTTTGCCCAGTCGCCAAAAGTACTTGAGCTAGCCAGCCTAGACACACACCTGACATCGTCAATGCATTAGGTAGCGTGAGCGTATCAATGTCAATTAAAGTAAGCGCCACTAGCCAGGTGGTTAAACCCCAATAAATAGGCGTTTCGAGGTTCCAACCAAATCTGAGAAATAGAGCGATATACAGCAGACCACTCACCAACTCCACCAGGGGATATCGCATCGGGATCGACGCTCGACAATATCGACAGCGTCCACGCAGCCACAACCAGCCCACCACTGGCACATTGTCATAGAGCTTTAGACGGGTGAAACAGCGGGGACAGCGAGAGGGCGGGGACAGGAGTGAGATTCCAGCTGGCAACCGATAGATAACAACGTTCAGAAAACTCCCAATGGAAGCCCCTAGAACAAAGACAAATAAATAGATGACCAGGCTGTCTAGCATCTAGTGCAAGCCGGGCTCCAATTGAGTTAAAGGGATAAAGCTCTCGTGGGGCAACAGCACAGGCTTGGGACCAAAGATAAGCTTGCCACGGCGGGTAGTGCGGCCAATGGCCACACCAATGGGACGCTCTACCACCTCAGGATGCACCTCATAGTAGGTGCGATAAATGTGACGGGCAGCCCGCAATAGTGCGGGGTCTAACATTGACGATGGAGACCTTAAGTTCAGTGGGCTACGGCTCAGCCCGGTTGCTGCCACGCTGGGGTGCACTGCCGCCTCACCATGGCTACTGTACTCTGGTCGCTGTAAAGATGACACGACTGAATACTCCCTCTAGCTCGATAGTACGTATGTGATGGAACTGACCTGAACTTATAACGAATTCAGCAATTCATTTGCTGAAGATACCCTATGTCTGCTAATAGAAACAGCCCTGCCACTATTCAGTACAACAATACTAGCTATCATCTATGGATTGTGCCAGGATTTTTCAATCATGGCTAAACTAAGGCGTGCAGCAGAGCATCACCCATCGCCTTACAGCCAACAGCGGTCATTCCTTCGGCCATAATATCGCCTGTGCGATAGCCCTGAGTGAGCACGGTATCTACGGCAGTTTCAATCATGTCAGCGGCTTGGGGTTGGCTTAAACCGTAGCGCAGCATCATGGCAGCACTGAGCACCTGGGCCAAGGGATTGGCCTTATCTTGCCCAGCAATATCAGGAGCTGAGCCATGCACCGGCTCAAACACACCAGGTCCTGAAGCCCCCAGACTAGCAGACGGCAACATGCCAATACTGCCAGTGAGCATCGCCGCCGCATCCGAGAGAATATCACCAAATAAATTGCCGGTAACGATGGTGTCAAATTGTTTGGGCCAGCGCAGGAGTTGCATCGCCGCGTTATCTACATACATATGGGAGAGTTCCACGTCGCTGTAGTCACTGGATAAAGCAGTGATGCGATCGCGCCATAGCTGCGACACCTCCAGCACATTCGCCTTATCTACTGAGCACAGGCGACCCTGGCGTTTTTGAGCAGCTTCAAATGCAACCCGACCAATGCGATCGATCTCGGCACCTGCGTAGGCCATGGTATTGACCCCCCGCTGATCGCCATCAGCGTCAAACACCCCTCTGGGTTGACCAAAGTAGATGCCACCAGTCAATTCGCGCACCACCATAATGTCTACCCCTTCTATCACCTCATGCTTGAGGGAAGAAGCATCGATGAGTTGGGGCAAAATCGCCGCTGGTCGTAAATTAGCAAACAACTGCAACCCTGCTCGCAATCCCAGCAAACCCGTTTCTGGCCGTTGTGCACGGGGCAAAGAATCCCACTTGTATCCTCCGATCGCCGCTAGCAATACCGCATCACTTTGCCGACAGGTATCAAGGGTTTCGTCTGGAAGCGGACGACCGGCAGCATCAATGGCACAGCCACCAATAGGCACTTCGGTAAAGTTAAACTGAATATCTAATTTGGCACCAACGGCCTGGAGGACATCAACTGCAACGGCTGTAATTTCAGGCCCAATGCCATCACCGGGAAGAAGGGTAATACGAAACTGCTGGGTCATGGAGACTTAAGTCGAGATCTTGGGTGATCGAACATCATATTGTAAGCATGGCATAGCACTGGAAACGATCGGGTCGTGGTTGACTACATCTATCTTCATGGGTTTGCATCGGGGCCACAGTCCTTTAAAGGAACATGGTTACGATCGCGTTTTCAAACCCACAATATTGACCTCCAGTTACTGGACCTAAACCAGGGGGATTTTAGCCATCTCACCCTCACTCGCCAAATCCATCAAGTTACCCAACAGCTGCACGGGCCTACCATCCTGATCGGGTCAAGTTTAGGGGGTATCGTAGCAGCATGGGTCACCCAGCAATCTACCTGCGTTGAACGGCTCATTTTGCTGGCCCCCGCCTTTCAATTTTTGCACCAGTGGTTACCCAAACTGGGCACAGAACAACTAAACAACTGGAAATCGAACGGCTGGCTATCGATATATCACTATGGTCTAGATACCCAGCAGCAATTGCACTACGACTTTTTAACCGATGCTCAACGCTACCCAGATAGTCAACTTAAAAAGTCGATCCCTACTCTCATTCTTCACGGCCAACGAGATGAGGTCATTGCTGAGGATGCCAGCCGACTCTATGCACAACATCGCCCTTGGGTCACCCTACAGTCTTTAGATACTGACCATGGTATGGCCGATGCAATGGAAGATATTTGGATCGCCATTCAGGATTTCTGTGCACTGTAAACCATTTATGCACTGTAAGCCGTTGCCGATTAAGAGGACCAATCGCTTTGATCAGCAAAAATGGCACAATAAAAAGTCTGCAATCCATAGGTTTTTCCATGCTGCCTTTCTTGCGTGCTGATTTGGCTAATCTCAAGGCTTATAAGCCACACCCCCCAATGCCAAAGCCCTATGATCAGCTCGATACGAATGAGAGCCCAATTGATCTACCTGATGACGTCAAAGCATCCCTAGCGGCGTCTTACCAGCAAGCTATTGCCGCCAATCGCTATCCAGATGGTGGGCATACAGCTCTAAAGCAAGCCATTGCCAACTATGTCGCAGAATCGATTGCAGAGTCAGTAATGGTGGCGGAGAACAACATCTCAGTAGGGAACGGGTCCGATGAACTGATCCGGTCATTACTGATTGCAGCCGCCCTTGGTAACGGGTCTATTTTGGTCGCCAGCCCCACATTTTCCATGTACGGGATCTTGGCTCAAACCTTAGGCATTCCGGTTATAGATGTCGGTCGTCGAGAGAACTTCTGCATCAATTTAGAGAAAGCCCAAACTGCTATGGAGCAACACGCTATCCGAGTCGTGTTCATGGTGCATCCCAACTCCCCTACCGCCAATCCTTTAACCACAGAGGAAATTGCATGGCTCCGACAGTTACCTAACGATGTTCTGGTGGTTATTGACGAAGCCTATTTTGAATTCAGCGGGCACACCCTTGTCGCCGATAGCCTCAGTCGTAGCAATTGGGTTGTGTTGAGAACCTTTTCTAAGGCTTTTCGTTTGGCAGCCCATCGAGTTGGCTATGCAGTCGCTCAACCAGCTCTGATAGAAGCGCTTGAAAAAGTTCGATTGCCCTACAATCTGCCCAGTTTTTCCCAGGCAGCAGCATTGGCAGCTTTGGTCCATCGAGCATCACTTCTAGCCGCTGTACAGGTCACCATTGCAGAACGTCAGACAATGGTCGACTGGCTCAAACAGCAACCGATACTAACCCTATGGCCTAGTGCAGCAAACTTTATCTATTGCCGTTTAAGTGAGCAGGGTCGATCTCAGTTGGGGATGTCCCAAGCCGAAGGTCTGCAGCATATCTTCGGCACTTTGCGTCAGCAAGGAACCTTAATTCGTTATACCGGAGGGGGTTTACGGATTAGCCTGGGCACACCTGAGGAAAATCAGCGGACACGAAAAAACTTGGAGGCTATTAGTGAACCGTTAACCGCCCATGCCTAGGCGCACTCGCCTCACCGTTTGAGGTAAAACTCCTACCATCAGGGCAAAGGCTTCATTAGGCACGTTGTCGATAGTGCTCTTATCAAAATAAGTTTTGAATTGGTCCAAAATCATTTGAGCCCGGTCAGTAGAGCGCGGCTGATCCGTGAAATTCTGGGTGAGACGAATCCACTGTAGGCGGATTTTTAAAGCTTTTTGATGCTCTTCATGATCATCGGGCTCAACCAGCGACAGGTTACCCAGCGGAATAATCTTATGGCAGCCTTGGTCAAAGTCACCACCCACTGCTGCACCAGGGCCGGCAAATTCAGCATAAAACTCTCGAAAAATAATCAGGCCGTTGCGACGACGACTATTGACGACCAGTAAATCGCCACGATTTATTTTTTTGAGCAGACTGTCAACAGCTAGCGTTTCATTCACAGGCACATTAGAACTTGAACCGAGAGGCTGCTTAGCTCGCTCAGCCCACCACTTTACCGTACTATCTTCTAGATGCATAGCATTGCCCGAGGACGGTTTCGCTTGCACATTAAAAATATGGGGATGTTTTCTTCGGCCAAATCGTTTGACCGAAGATGAGTAGAGTGAAGGTGGATTGGATTGAGCATCCATCATTTTAGAGCGTCTACCTGGGGGGTAAGGTAATCCAGACTAATTACTCTTATTTGATACGAACACGATCACTTTCGTGCAGGAAATCAGACGAGTTTTATCCAGTCTTTGATAGTTACCAGTCCCTCCTCATACTCACTACATAAAAAATAATATTTATCAGGAGGATATGGATAATTTCACGGTATGAGGGGCGACAAACACTGTATCCAAAGTGCGTTAAAACTCTTGAACATACTTACATAACAACGTTTTTAATATTCTCTAAGAAATTGCTATTTGTAGTAGTTAAATGCTCATTAGTGAAACAGTTCTTTAACCATCATTTGCTTTCGCTGCCATGGATGCTGACTATGAAGCTGATAGCCAATTTTGTGATACAAGGCAATCGCTGGCGGATTATCAGTAGCAACATGTAGGTAAAGTTGCTGACATCCCCAGTTTTTGCCAATGTATTCACAGGCTAGGAGCATTTGCTGAGCGAGGCCACGACGCCGATGTTGCCGTTCGACAGCAACATTGGCGATATATGGACGACGGGGCTGTAGTGGTTGCCATAGTTGCGATCGCAATGAGATTTCCACCGTCCCAACAATTGCAGCCCCAGCAGACTTATCAATGACGACCAGGCAGCCATACTGATTAGACGAGTGCTTCAGACGGCGCTTGATATCTTCTTGAATACCCATACGCATCAATGGGTACAACCATCGATTACAACGATGTTGAGGATAGAAGCTGGTTAGGAGTAACTCCACTAGTTGAGATAAATCTTCGGGATAAGCAGGCCTTAGCCAATAGTCTTGAGGCAGAGTATGGACTCTGTCCCAGTTAAGTCTGGACATGGTGAGCAGCTTGCCCGCTAGGGAACTCTGGATGGGTGATAGGACCATTCAACCAGGTAATGCCCACATCGTAATTGATGGGTGTCTTAGTTGATTTTTTGTTGATTTTATCCATGGTTGGAACCGTGGTCCCAGGGCGCACTACATTTCTGCAGTTATTCAATACCCACAGTCGATTAGAGAAACCATAGGGTGCATGTCCAGTCCAACCAGCAATCGACAAGCCCACACCACAAAACCCAAGATCTTAGTCGTCGACGATGAACCTGACAATTTAGACCTGTTTCATCGAACGTTCCATCGAGAATTTCAGATACTACGGGCAGAGAGTGGTCACGCCGCATTAGAGAGTTTAGCCCAGAACCCAGATACTGCAGCGATCATCTCAGACCAGCGCATGCCTTATATGAGTGGCACAGACCTGCTGCTCCAAGTTGCCCAGCATTATCCCAACACGATCCGCATCATGCTGACCGGCTACACCGATGTGGAAGATCTGGTGGATGCCATCAATACAGGCAAAGTATTCAAATACATTACTAAGCCTTGGGAAGAAAAAGATTTAAGGGTCGTTGTTCAGCAAGCGATCGAAACTCATTATATCCTCATCGCCAGAACAAGAGAGCTGGATCGCATCGTTGAGCAAGAAACCCTGCTAAACGAAATTACCCGCACTATTCGCAGTGCTGAAACCTCCGAAGAGATGTTGCAGGTAATCCCTCGCATGTTGGGCTCAGCCTTTGCAGCTGACTACTGTGCACTTCGCCCTTTGTATAACCTCCCTAACCAAATACAAAACTATTGGACCTATCAGGCAGATTCAGCTGCGCCATTAGATGACCAAACACTAACAGATACCGCTATTGATACGGATAGCCTGCAAATCTTCACAGCACCAGACATTCCGGATCACAAGGTGTATCAACTCTTAGCGCCTTACTCCACTGTTCTTATCCCTCTAACGAGCAAACGCGAACCTCTGGCAATCCTGGCATTACATCACTGTCAGCAGCCTAATCATTGGCAACCAGAGAAGCTTAAGTTACTAGGTACCCTGGTGGCTCAAGCGGCATTGGCTCTGGCTCAAGCATGGACCCACGAGCGGGTACAAGCCCTGGCCCAACGGGAAGTGTTAATCAACACCATCACCCAGGCCATCCACAGTAGTTTGGAACCCAAACAAATCTTTTCGGCCATTACGCAAAAACTAGGGCAGGCCCTGGAAACTGATGGCTGTACTATTTCCTTATGGACCCAAGACGATGACTACGTAGACTGTGTAGGGCTTTACGACGCCCAACAGACCAAAATTTTGACCCTGCCTAAGTCCCAGGCCAAAATTAGCGAAAATCCAATCTTGCAAGAGCTCTTAGTCAGTCGCTCTCCCGTAGTCTTTGATGATTTATCCAAGGCCACAGCCCATACTCCCGAGCACCTATCGATCCAATCCCAGGCAACTGCATTACTGGTAGTGCCTCTAATTACGGATGGCCAGATTATTGGCAGTATCAGTCTGCGTCAGAGCCAGCCTCGCCAATGGCATATGGAAGAAATCAATTTGGCTCAGGCAGTTGCCAATCAAGCGGCCATTGCAGTGCAGCAGGCACGGTTATATCAAACGACTCGTCAACAGGCGGAGCAATTGCTGGCATTAGACAAACAAAAGACGACATTTTTTCAGAACATTTCCCACGAGTTTCGCACCCCCCTCACCCTCACCATTGGGCCTTTAGAATCAGCCGTAGAAAACGGCACAGGCTTGCCCTTTGATCAGTCGGTTATTGCCCTGCGTAATTCACGACGGTTACTGCGCCTCGTCAACCAATTACTTGATCTCCAGCGTCTTGATGCTGGGCAGATGCAGGCTACGTTCTATCCCTGTGACTTTGACCAGGTGATAAAAAGTGTGGCTGAGTCATTTCAGGCTTATTGCGATCGCAAACACATTACTCTCACCACTCAAATCCAACCATGTTCATCGGTCTATCTCGACCTCGAAAAATTTGACAAGGTGCTTTATAACATCCTGTCTAACGCTGTGAAATTCACACCAGCAGAAGGCTCCATTCAAATCACCCTCAATACCTTTGAAAACCGCTGCTATCTTGAAATCGAAGACACCGGCATTGGTATTCGTAAAGAGCAGCTACCCCACATATTTGAACGATTCCAACAGGCTGACGGCTCTGCTAGCCGCACCCATGAAGGTACAGGGCTTGGCTTGGCGCTCGTGAAAGAGTTAGTGGAGCTCCACGGTGGACAGGTGCGAGTTTCCTCCACCTATGGAGCAGGCACTATGTTTACGATCGAACTCCCCATGGGAGCTGACCATTTACCCGTTGATCGTGTCAGCAAAACCTTCCGCACACTGGAGCCACGCCGCGCCGCAGTTGAGCTAGCGGATCTCCACAACCAAGTTGTCGATACAGCAGCAGCAGAGGTTCAGAGACCAAAGGCAGCCCAGCCTCAGTCCATAGACCTCTCCCAAGCCAACCCACCAGCACTGGACAAAAACATTCATATCCTTGTGGTTGATGACAATCCTGACTTGCGCAGCTATGTGGCTAGCATCTTGAAACGTCGGGGATATGGCATCAGCACCGCTGACAACGGAGCCACTGGATTGGAGATAGCCCGCAAACGGCAGCCGCATCTGATTATTACTGACCTGATGATGCCCCAAGTCTCAGGCATAGAACTGATTCAGCAAGTACGTCTGGATGCAGCTCTACAAGGTACGCCGATTATTTTACTCACCGCCAAAGTCGATGACGACACGCGACTAGAGGGCGTTGAGCAAGGTGCAGATGCTTACATATCAAAACCGTTTAAGGACCGCGAATTGCTGGCAGAGGTGCATAATCTCTTAGCGCTTAAAGCCAATGAACATCGGATCGCAGAACTCAATCAGTACCTGA
The DNA here is from genome assembly GCF_011009555.1 of Adonisia turfae CCMR0081. Lineage (GTDB taxonomy): Bacteria > Cyanobacteriota > Cyanobacteriia > Phormidesmidales > Phormidesmidaceae > Leptothoe > Leptothoe turfae. The sequence continues at coordinate 6,781,353 of NZ_QXHD01000004.1, forward strand.
CCGAATCGGTACTTAAGCGATTTTTACCGGCTTCTTTGGTCAAAAAGGCAGCCCATGGTGACCTACAACTGAATCTCAAACCCGAACCCCGTCTCGTAACGGTGTTATTCAGCGATATTGTAGGATTTACTCAGTTGTCGAACACATTGAGATCGCGGCGGGTTGCCGAATTACTCAATGAATATTTTGAGGTCATGACCCATGCCATTTTTGCCAATGGTGGCACCGTGGATAAGTTTATGGGTGATGCGGTTCTGGCCCTATTTGGTGCTCCAGAACGCTTGAGCCCTAATGAACAGGTCATGCGTGCGATCGCAGCTGCTCGCCAAATGTATAAGGCCCTAGAAGACCTCAATCAACGCTGGAGCCAACAGGGCGTTCCATCAGTGAAATTTCGCTGCGGTATTCATCAGGGTACTGCCGTAGTTGGCATGTTTGGCAGCGCCCACAGAACTGACTACACAGCCATTGGCCCCAGCGTCAACATTGCCGCACGTCTACAGGAAGCCGCCGATGGTGAAAGCATTCTCGTATCTGCCGCTGTCGCCGACTACCTCGATGAACAAGAAATCGTTAAATTTAGTCCGCTACAGCTGAAGGGAATTGATGAAACGGTTCTGACCTTTAATGTGAAAACAAAGCTTTCAGAAGGACTGTTGAGTTCTTAGATATCAGAATTTTACAAGGGCCAAAAATTATTTGTTGTAGAGGCATTCCAGGTAACGCTTCTACAACAAATTCCCAAACCGTAAGTTCAACGTCAACCGTTTACCCTGTCGGCAAGCCGTAACTGTGCATAATATGTCGCATACGCTTTTTTGCCCGTGATACCCGTTTGCGTAGGGTGGCTTGGTTAGGAATATCTGTGTCCCCAAGTTCCACTAGACGGCTAGTGATTTGCTCCCATGACAGCTGCTCAATCGTTCGCCACACTAAGAGTTGAGCCGTATGGTCATCCTCGCGGGATAGTGCCCTAAGGGCTTTGTAAAGCAAATCAATCTCGTGACTCAGATCGATAGACTCCAAGACATATTCAGGCTCCGCACTGATGCGATACTCAATATCATCGTAGCTTTGGGATGCCTGTCGCTGGGCATGACGACTTTTCTCACGCACAATATTAAAAGCGGTGCGCTTTAACCAAGCATGGGGATTGTAGATAACTTCACCACTGCGCTGACGGGCCTTGCCCCGCAAATAAGCCTCAAATAAAATCTCATAGGGCTCGAACTGGTGCATCAGTCGAAACTGAAAAAGATGACGACGTACTGTAGCCAAGGTGGAATAAGCATAGGAATTGCCGCTACCTAAAATTTCTGAAAGGGCAAGATCCAAAACATCCAATAAAGGCAAGTCAGAAGGCAAGTCAGGTTGGTCAGGCATACCAATGAGCCAGGTGATCCTGTTATGAGTTGATGATTCCTCTTAATAGTGAAGAACAGCTTACCTCCGTGACATTCCGCATTGTGCCTACAATTGTTCAGAAATAGGTAAAGGCACATACCGGAAACTGTCATTTGTTGTACTGATTTCGGCGAATCGAGCAACCCTCTGAAATTGGATGTCACATGATCACACCCCCAGCCACTAACCCCTTAGCGACTCACCCAATAACTGCAATGGAGACCATCCCATGTTTAGCTACTCCAGTCCTCGCAATCTCGGTATTAACGATCAATCTCAGCTGCATCGCGATTTGATCCACACCTATTGTCAGTTGTCTGTGCAGCCTGCTCTCAACAAAAACGATGCAGATCGTTTGGATACCATTTTGGCAACTGCCGAAACAAATCCACTCATTAGCTTTCTCATTGATGAAGCTGATCATATGCTGGCTCACTTACAGAGTTGGATTGATGAAAACGATATTACTGACCAGCAGCAAAAATTGCAGACATGCCTGAATGAAGCATGGCTAAACGAAGCGTTCCAGGATTTAGCCCAGCGTCTGCAAAAATCCCAATGCAAAACTCTACAGCAATATCTTCACAAACACGGTTGTTATAACGGAGCCATTGATGGGGTGATGGGACAATCCACCCAAGCTGCCATGAAGCAATGTTGCGAACAGCACGGGCAACTGCCACACCCCTTACCTATCCATACCCCGGATATAGCATATTAAGAAAACCGCTATATTTCTCTCACAGCAAGGTGTTTTCCACTTTAGCCAGCCTTAGCTCACTGACCCAATCACTGTATTGACCACTACACTGACCGGTCACATATACACGGATGTCATCACTAGTAGATGAGTAAGCCTACTAGACTTCTTTGATGAATATCACGATGCAATCGAACATTCAATGTTTAATCAAACGTTACGAACAGGGTGAGCGCATATTTCACGGCTTGGACTTGAGTGGATGTGACTTAAGCCACTTACAGCTGCCTGAGATTGATCTCAGTTACAGCATTTTAAGTGAGGCCTCTTTAGTAGGCACCGATTTGGAATGGGCAATTTTGCGCGATGTTAACTTGACAAAGGCTAATTTGACCCAGGCTCATTTACATCGAGCTAACCTGCGGCGCGCTAACTTGACAACCGCCAGGCTACATAAAGCTGACCTCCGAGCAGCTGACCTGAGCGGGGCAACGATTATCGATACTGTTTTTGTGGACAGTAATGTTTGGGGTGCGGTGGCTCCAGATGGTAGTCCGCTACATCTGCATTAGACGGCAGACGCGACTACTCTACCCGCAGACGCCGGGTAACTACAATCAGACCGTCTTCACGAATCAGTAGCCCCGAAACCCATAGGTTATCGTCATCGGTGGGAGCATCACCGAGCTTAAATAAACCACCGGCCGATAACAGTTCTAGATCCAGGGGTCGTGGCGTAAAGAAATCTTCTTGTGTGGTCCCCTCATCTAACGCTGCACCTAGCAAATAACGCTCGCCTAAGGGTTCTTGAACAATGGCATCAAATCCATAACTTTCACCTGGCTGTACACGCTCCGGCAAAATCACCACAATCTCAGGGGATGTGGCACTAGAACTGAGCTGGTTACGCTCAGATAAAATTTCTTGGGATGTAATTTTATTTCCCGTAAACTGCTGGCGAGAGTGAATGACCGACTCCAGGCTTAGACGCCGAGGCATGGTCTGCGTGCCATCAATATAGGTGACGGTCTCAGCAACATAGCCACCATCAACTTCTTCCCATGACTGCAGTTCTACCCGATAATTAAGAGTCTCGTAGCGTTCCCATAGCTGCGGTAGCGTTGTTTCAAGGGTGGCATAGGTAAAGCCGTCATTATTTGTAAAACTGTCGGCATAAAATTCCATCACCCCATCTATATCTCGCTCATTAGAAGCAGATTCAATCTGCTCTAGGGCAGTAGTCAAAGCTGCTGGTGCGGTTTCTGGAGGAGCTGCTTGGGCAGTCAAGCCAAATACACTCATCCCTAGCACACCCAGTGAACATAACGACCAGTGGCAAGGGTGAATCATATGTAAAGTCCTCGATAGTAGTATCTGTGACAATTGAGGTTGGTCAAATTAAGCAAAAGGCATTATCTTAGAGCCGACTGGCTCAGTCTGTGCAATTGCAATCGCTGACCCATTGGTGCCGATTCAGCGGATAATAGCTCCTGGCTAAGTTATTGCTAAACATACCCCTAAACTCAAGTCCCAATCTAGAAACAGTTATAAAGCCTAATTATTCAGGCCATTGTTACTGATGGATGGTCAGGGTCTTTCACATTATGGACGACAGACAAGGAAATGGTGAAGGCAATAAGCTTTTGATTGCTGCCAGTGGCACTGGCGGCCACCTTTTTCCTGCGATCGCAACTGCCGAGCATCTGACTGGGCCAATTGAATGGCTTGGTGTGCCCGATCGTTTAGAAACTGAACTTGTCCCGGCGTGCTACCCCCTCCATACGGTCCGCATGGGAGGCGTTCAGGGCAAACTGGGGTTAGGGACTATAAAACTATTTGTCCAGTTTGCACAAGCCACGTTGGCGACTCGGCGACTGCTACAGCGAGGTAACTTTAAGGGCGTCTTTACCACTGGTGGATACATTGCGGCACCTGCCATCATTGCCGCCCGCAGTTTGGGGTTGCCCACTGTGTTGCATGAGTCCAACGCCATGCCGGGAAAAGTGACTCGTTGGCTGAGCCGCTTGTGCTCAATAGTTGCTATTGGATTTAAGGAAACCCGCCAGTATTTGCCTAAACAAGCGCAGACAGTCTGGGTGGGGACACCAGTGCGATCGCAGTTTTTGACTGACAGTCATGCCAGTCTCCAGGATTTCTCCATCCCTGACAATGTCCCCTTAATCGTTGTGATTGGTGGCAGTCAAGGCGCTGTCGCTGTAAATAAGCTTGTACGGGCTGCAGCCCCAGCCTGGTTGGAACAAGGTGCCTGGGTAATTCATCAAACGGGCAACAATGATCCAGACACCGAGACTCTGAACCACCCTCAATACATTCATCGTCCATTCTTTAAAAATGTAGCCGCCCTTTTTAAGCGCTCCACCCTAGTGATTAGTCGGGCCGGAGCTGGCACATTAACGGAACTAGCCATGACCCATACCCCATCTGTCTTAATTCCCTACCCCTTTGCAGCAGACGACCACCAAGCTTATAACGCCAACGCTTTTGGCACTGTCGGAGCGAGTAAGGTATATCGACAGTCAGACCTTGATGGCGACACGTTGCAAAAGTGGGTCTTAGCACTCCTGGAAAATCCAGCAGAATTGGACTGCATGAGGGTTGCAGCAGCAGCTTTAGCCGTCAGTGACAGCGCAGAGCAGGTGGCAAGCCTGCTGCAAAAAACAATGGAATGATGATGCCCCACTATCTGATGCCCTCAAATAGTGGGGCAGTTAAACGCCAGCCGTTACTGTCAACTCGCCAACCATACCAGCCTCAGCATGACCAGCAATTGAGCAGTGGAGTTCATAAATCCCTGGTTTTTGAGGAATAAATACCCATTCAGCCTCAGCTCCAGGCTTCAGCTCCAGTTCATGAATAGCACCTTTGACTTCGACCTGGCCTGCTTCTACTTTTTGAGTCCAGATTACATCCGCAAAGTCTTTGGCCGTAAAGTAATGCTTGACGGGGCTAGGATTATCTAGCAGCAGCTTATAGCGTTTACCAGCATCAAAGGTTAACGTGTCAGGTTCAAAGACCAGAGCACCTGATTTATCACCCAGGTGCACCTGTAGTGTATCTATCGGTTGTTGGCTTGGGGCTCCTGCGGCAAAAGCGCTATTCGTGGACAGTACTAAGATAGACAAGACTAGAAACAGCCCCATTAGAACTAGAGTTTGTCCCCAATTCTTCAAAGCGCTGAGGCAAGTGCGTAGGGTCACCATCATTCCCCAGACTCCATCACTCGGATCTACATAACAATCTTACTTGCCTGAGTGAATGCCAATACCCGCTACGCAAGAACCTTTAATACCAGTTCTTAGTTGGAGGACGTTTTATGGTGGCTGCCACAAAAGAAAGTGGTCCCTGGCAAAACAACCAGAGACCAGGGAGTCGTGATGAACACTGACAATCTGTATTACATGAGAGAGTACACAGCAGTTTTGAAACTGTGTGAGTCTATAGTTAAGCGTTGTAGCGAACACTATAACGTGAGGGGGTTAGATCTGGGGGTGACCGGCATAGCAACGGGAGCTCTCATTTTGAACCTACGGCCCAAGAAGGAAAGTTTAGCCTTGGTTTCGACAGTTTCAATGGACTGGGTAGAAGGCGTGTAGGGTGCGCCGAGGTGAGTGAGTTGCATGGATAAATTCCAAATAAATGTGTTTAGCGGTGACGGATTATAGCGCATTAGACAGCATGCTGACGATGGGGCAACACTCACCTGACTTGCCAATAGTATGGCTAAGCAAAAGCGCTAAGACCTTCCACCAACGGAAAGATTAAATCTTGTTTTTTCCATTATCGGAAAGAGTGGGAAATGACTATCTTTACAGATTCCAACATCCCAGGACTGTTTCTTCTTGAATATCTAGAGCTGAACTAAACCAGCGATTGATAATTTCCTCATAGATAGATACCCCTGACAATCCCCTTATATGGCTTGGCAATCACTTGCGTGACTTATCAGAGGCGTTATCAGACTCAGACCACTCAGCACCAGCTTGCTTGGCATCAAGCACTGCCTTTTCCAGCAAAAAAGCACAAAGATTGCTCAGTGGTCGGCCATCATAGGCGGCCCACTGCTCTAGAGCTTCCGCTAGGCGGTCTGGAAGGGTTACTTGCACACGTTTGGTCATAGCGGCCATGATACCGCCTCTCATCTACAGACACACTTATTACATCAAATAGACATCGATTTGTGTTTTAACACCACTAAAAAATGTAAATAAGCTTGATCAAAAAGAATGTTTGTACTAAACTGCCAAAATGCATAAACAATTGTTGAGTCAACCATTAGCGACATTACGGGACATTATCCTAGCCAGCTCCATGAAGTTAGGATTCATGCCATGGTTAACATGGCTCATCCGTAGCTATGCCCAAGAAAAAACGCTTGGCTTAACTCATCAAACACCTAGCAGTGCCACCTCCGAGGACTCTACGCAGCCTGGCAGGTTTCAAGACCACGGCAGTAGCTCTACTTGGTATGCCTGGTTCGATGATAATATAGATGACTTCTACACTGCCGATCCTTCATCAGCACCACAACCACTAGAGCCCACCGACCTAGTCAACTCACTTCTAGAAAATCAAATCACCCTTTGGCATCATCCTGAATTCGCTCCATGGCTGATTGCCTTTGCTGAACAAGCCTTCTATCAATGGCCTGCTGAAATACCTCTTGATGCCGATCTAACTCAACCTGAGCAAGTCAGGTCACCGGAAACGCAACAAAAACTCTCCCAAGCTTTTAGTACTTTGCCACGAGAATTGGTCAACAATACTCACATACAGGAACTGGTATTGATGTATTTAGGCGCAAGTTACCCAGTTATTGAAGGATTTTCCAAAACTCCTGTAGCTCAAGCCACAGCAAAAGAACGAGAGCATTACCGTCAAGAGCGCTACGCAAAACGAACAACTTTCTATCAACAACATAACATTACGGCTCAGGAATAGATTGAGCAGAACTTAAATCTCAACTCACCTGACGAGCTAGACTGAGCACAAACCCATTGACAAAAATCTATTTCCGCAGTGACCTCATCCACTAAGGCTGTTTCTAGACACTGCTACAAATCTGTCTTATCCACTAACAACAAGGGCGGAGACTTCTCTTTCTCCACATAATGGCCATCTGTAAGCTATAGAATCTGCCATTTTTGGCCATTAAATCACCCAAACTCCGGAACACCCAAACTAGCATAGAGCAGATTCTTAGGCTCACCAATGAGTTTTTCTGGAGAATCCAGATACCTTTCGGTTAGCTATCGAAAAGAATGGGTCCAACTACATAGAAACCTTTCTTAAGGAATAGGTTGGCATGGCATCCGAAAACAAGTACAGGCGAACTAAAGCAGTGACTTGTTTGTGATCACACCCCATCCATCCTACTTTTAAAACACCCAGAAATCGGTCTTAGACAACCATTTTTTAGTTATTTGCCCCGTTCCATAACCTTTTCTTTACCGACAGATTATAGTCTGACATCTCCCGATATCGTTTGCGTAGCAGCCAAGATAGTTAAGCAATTTAATCCTGTCGTTGCAGCTATTCAAATCTGCGGTATCAAAGGGAAAAGCCCCCATTAAGTCAAGGATTACCTTGAGGAGCCCCCATAATGACCGTTTCTGTAAAGAAGCAAACGATCCCCAATCTGCGTAACCCTGATTATTACTGCAATCGAGAGCTGAGCTGGTTGCAGTTTAACGACCGGGTGCTCCACGAGGCCTTTGATGAGAGAACGCCTCTGCTAGAACGCCTCAAATTTCTAGCAATTTTCAGTACCAACCTGGACGAATTCTTCATGGTACGGGTGTCTGGCCTATTGGAGCAGGCACAAGCAAATATTACAAAGACTCCGGCAGATGGTCTGACACCTCAACAACAGCTAGAGCGTATTCATAGTCACCTATTACCAGTTGTGCAACGACAACATGAGTATTTCTTGGGTGAGATGCGATCGCAAATGGCTAACGAAGGCATCCATCTTCTCACCTACGATCGACTCAGCAAAGAACAAAAGTCTCACCTCGCCAAATTATTTGACTCCCGCATCTTTCCAATTTTGACTCCTCTGGGTGTTGATCCTGCCCATCCCTTCCCCCGCATGTCCAATCTCAGCCTCAATATTGCCGCCGAAATTGAAGACCCCAAGAACCAAGAACGTCGCTTTGCCAGAATCAAAGTGCCGAACAACCTGCCTCGGTTCATTAGTTTGCCAGACGAACTCACAACTGTTAATGGTGAGTCAGTTCATTGGGTAGGTGTAGCCCTGGAAGATATCATCATTCATCACCTGGAGGCTTTGTTTCCAGGCATGACTATTCTCAGTAGTCATCTGTTTCGGATTACCCGAGATGCCGACTTCCCCGTACGTGAGGCAGAAGCTGACGATCTCTTACTAGCCATTCAGCAAGAGATTAGCAGACGTCGACTGGAAGGATCTGTCGTTCGTCTTGAGGTAGCATCAACATTTCCCCAGGAACTACAAGACTCTCTGATTCAAGAATTCAAAATTAGCCCTACTGACATCTACCAAGTAGACGGCTTACTCAACCTGCAGGATCTCTTTTTTTTTCTGTCTATCTCCAGACCAGACATCAAAGATTCTCCCTGGGTAGCTGTTATCCCACCGCGTCTCAAACCTATCCATGAAGTAGACGTTGAAGAAGCTCTAGATCTACCCGATACTCACCCGGATATTTTTTCCATTATTCGAGATGGGGATCTGATGCTTCACCATCCTTATGAAGCCTTTGATGCCTCGGTGCAAACTCTGATCACCCAGGCTGCCCATGACCCTCAAGTGCAGGCCATCAAAATGACTCTGTACAGAACATCTGGGGATTCTCCCATCGTTAACGCACTGATTGAGGCAGCGAGAAATGGTAAGCAGGTAGCAGTACTGGTTGAGTTAAAGGCCCGATTTGATGAAGAGAACAATATCGAATGGGCCAGACGCTTAGAGCAATCAGGCATTCACGTTGTCTATGGGGTGCTAGGGTTAAAAACCCACACCAAAACAGCTCTCGTCGTGCGTGAAGAAGGCGATGAGCTACGTCGTTACGTTCATATTGGCACCGGCAATTACAATCCCAAAACTGCTAAGCTCTATACTGATTTGGGACTCATGAGCTGTCAAGAAACTCTGGGTGCGGATTTGTCCGATCTGTTTAACTATTTGACTGGCTTTTGCCACCAAAAAGCCTATCGCAAGCTACTGGTGGCACCGGTTACACTTCGAGATCGCATGATTGGCCTGATTCAACGTGAGATCGACCATTGCCTAGAAGGACGTCCCGGCAAGATCATTGCCAAAATGAATTCGTTAGTTGATCCTGAGATGACCCGTTGGCTGTACAAAGCCTCCCAAGCAGGCGTTCAGATCGACCTCATCATTCGTGGCATTTGCTGTCTCAAACCCGGCATTCCTGAGGTTAGCAAAAACATCCGCGTCATCAGCATTATTGGCCGATTTTTAGAGCATTCTCGGATTTTCTACTTTCAAAATAATCACCAAGAAGAAGTCTATATCGGCAGTGCCGATTGGATGCCCCGCAATCTAGATCGACGGGTCGAAGCCGTGACTCCTATCGAAGAATCAAGCTTGGTGGATGAACTCAAGGAACTGCTAGCCATTTTCATGGCAGATAACCGTCAAGCCTGGGAAATGCAGTCTGATGGCAGCTATGCACAACGCCACCCTCACTCTGATGAACCTGAGCGTAGCTCCCATCAACAGCTCATGCAACGTGCTACTGCAAGAATGTCCTAAAGCCAGTCATAGCCTAACTCACACCGAGATCATTACGTTTCCGCATCAAACTACATCAAATAGACAGTGCGGAAGGCTTCATGTTTCTATACAATATCCTCTTAATAGGAATAAATGCTCATCTTATAGTGCACTTGTTCCTATTAAGAAAAATGCTCATACATTAAAAATCCATTTTTATAAGCAGCGAGGGGTAAACATGTATATCGTACAAATCGCCTCCGAATGCGCTCCGGTGATTAAGGCCGGCGGTCTAGGGGATGTGGTCTATGGCTTGAGTCGCGAGTTGGAATTATCCGGCCATACAGTAGAGCTGATTCTGCCAAAATACGATTGCATGCGGTACGACCACATTTGGGGTCTACACGATGCCTACAAAGATCTCAAAGTGCCCTGGTATGGTGCCGAAGTTCGCTGTGATGTTCACTGCGGATGGGTGCATGGACGTCTCTGTTTCTTTATTGAGCCCCACGACAAAGACAATTGGTTCCGCCGTGGCCGGTATTACGGCTGCGATGATGACCCTATGCGCTTTGCTTTCTTTAGTAAGGCAGCCCTAGAGTTTTTACAGCAAAGCAATAAGCGACCTGATATCATCCACTGCCATGACTGGCAAACAGGTCTAGTGCCGGTGATGCTTTTCGAAATCTATAAGTATCATGGCATGGAGCACCAGCGGGTGTGTTATACCATCCATAACTTTAAGCACCAAGGCAATGCTGGTACCGAGGTGCTATGGGCGACGGGTCTAAATCGCGAACCCTACTACTTCAATCATGAGCGGCTACAGGATAACTTTAACCCCTTCGCCCTCAACTACATGAAGGGTGGGATTACTTACTCCAATGCTGTTACCACCGTTTCACCCCACCATGCCTGGGAAGCACACCATGGAGACTTTGGCTATGGTTTAGGCCAAACGCTTCATATCAACCAGCATAAGTTTAAGGGCGTCCTCAACGGCATCGACTATAACCTATGGAATCCTAAGGTTGATACTTACATTCCCGAGCCCTACACCCCCGATACGCTAGACCATAAGCTTTACAACAAGAAAGCGCTACGCGAACGGCTGATGCTAAGCCATGATGACAAACCACTCGTCGCTTTTATTGGTCGCCTGGACGAGCAAAAGGGTGTACATCTGGTGCACCACGCCATGTACCGAGCCCTCGACCGGGGTGCTCAGTTTGTACTGCTGGGCTCAGCCACTAATGCCAGTATTAATGACCATTTCCATTACGAAAAAGCTCACCAAAATGATAATCCTAACTGCCATTTGGAGCTGGGATTCAACGAGGAACTATCACACCTGATCTATGCTGGTGCGGACATGATTGTGGTGCCGAGTAATTTTGAGCCCTGTGGTTTGACTCAGTTGATTAGCTTTAAATATGGCACTGTTCCGGTGGTCCGTGGTGTCGGTGGCCTCGTGGATACTGTCTTTGACATTGACTATGACGAAAGTAAACCGCCTGAAAAACGCAATGGTTTTGTGTTCTACCAGTCAGATAACTATGCTCTAGAGTCAGCATTAGATCGGGCGTTAGATCTTTGGTACACCGACCGCAAAGGTTTCCAAACGCTACAACGCCAGGGCATGGCCTATGACTATTCATGGCATATCCCTGGCCAACAATACGTTAAAATCTACGATTCAATCCGTCACCGCTAAGCTAACAACAGAAATCGATATCACAAGCAATACAAACCCCTTTGGCCAGGGTGGGCATTTTGAGATAGCACACCTAGTCATCTCAAAAGGGGTTTATTTGCCATGTCTAGTGCTGGCCTAAACAAGTGGACTGTTAGCGGTAACTTAGCTGCTGACGCCGCTGTTAAAACTGTCGACCTCCGCAGTGGTCGTCAAGCTCAGGTAGCTAGTGCCACTATCTATGTGCGCGGGGTGAAAGATAGAAATGAGTCTTTTACCGTGAGATTAAATATTTGGGAAGGCTCTCCCGCCTGGCGCACCCTAGCTTTTTTGAAAAAAGGTTCACTCATTATTTGTACGGGGAGTGTAGAGCCCACACCCTATGTATCAAAGACAGATGGCACGCCCAAAGCAGGACTCACTATGAAGGTTCTCGATATTGACTTAGATGTAGTAAAAGACCCTAATAGGGACAACAATCATAGTGATCAAAGAGCTAACGACAAAACTCCTGTAGCTGTATAAACACCTAGTCTTACGGCGAACCTATGTAGCGTTTTTTGAGGTGACTTAGTAGCTTTTAATGCCTTTGAAAGAAACATTCCAGCGTCTTTAAAGAAAGTTCAAGCGATCTTTGCTCAAGTGTTAGCTGATGGACATCATCTGGGATGAATTAGTGTGTAGACAAACAAATTATATGTAACCCACCCCCTATTCCTACACCCATATACAGAAACGGGCCGAGTTGTCGTCATTGACAATTCGGCCTTTATGCTTCTCATACCCAATCCGAATTTATTAAACCCGATTAAACATGGAGACTCCTGTAGGGGCAGTCCCTTGTGGATACCCTTAAATATCGAACGCTATCAATCAGGGTTTCATATCATACGTCTTGCGAATAAAGACAACGAGTTTCAATTTTGTAAGGTCGAGCAGTGGATGGCTCTGTAGGCTCTTCCAGTAGATTAAGGGATTTTCCTACCGTGAGCCCTAAACTATTCGTCATGGACACATTTTTCGCAGATGATCTTCCATAGGCATCGTAGTATCGAGCTATAAACCTCTCTGGATCTGACTCGCTCGGTTTAAGTGCGGCCAGGATGAGGTGATCGGATTCCAAGCTGAAAAAGCTCTGGCTGGTCGAAACAGGAGTAGAGCGATTTGAGGATGTCATTGCTTTAGGAAGGTAAGTCCTTAGGGGAATATTGAGTGCCCGAGCATGGTGGGGGGTGCAGGCCGATTGCCAGGAACCTGCATGGGGATAAATGGCATAGGTGAAATGATGATGACCGCGATCGCAACCTGGATCAGGCCATAGCGGAGCCTTTAATAAGGTCAGTCTTAACTGACTTGGCTGGGCATCAAACCCATGCTTACAGTCTGTCAAAATGCTCAGGCCAAATGTATCATCACTCAAATCAGCCCAGCGTAAAGCAGGCACTTCCCACTTTGCTTTTTCATGGTCAGTTATCGGTTTTGTAGGCCGCTCAATGGCACCGAAGGGCACCTCATAGGTCGCCTGATCAGCCTCCACAGTGGTCGGAAAATTAACCTTGAGCACCACCTGCGTCTCCTGCCAATCCACCCAGGTCTCCACTTTTAGCAAAGGAGACGCCGCTTCCAAACAATACTCTTGAACAATCGTGGATATATTGAGCTGACGGGTAACACGCAAGCACTGGCGAACAGAATTACGAGAAATCCATTTTATCTCCAACAGCTTTGCAGGGGCAGCGGGATGATCGGCATAGTCTGGCGCAATATTCCATGCGTCCCAATACTGACCACTATCTTCAAAACACTGCAACTGATTTGCCGCTGCCTTAAAAATCTCTCGTCCCGTCGCCACATGAATACAGGAAGCAATGTCTCCAGTATCTGGAGAAACAACAACTTGTAAATACCCATTATCTAAAACAAGTTCATCTGAGTTTTGGTCGTCTCTCTTCTCTGAAGCATCAGACACGAGCGCATATAATCGATAGCCCACTGCTGGCACATCAGCGGCTAAAAAGCTGAGAACCTGACTCTCTTCGTTAGCCTTTTTAGCTAATGGGTTACTTGCTCGATGCACCTCATACTCCACTGGCTGCTTGGTTTCGCAATTAATAATTTGCCACTGGCCTAACGGTAATGTTGCAGTCACAACCTCCGTGCGTGACCAGCCATGGGCATTAAACACAAACAATGGTTGACCTTGCTCTGGTAATGATTGACCGGATAGGGTCTCTAATGCATTGACCAATGCCTCTTGCCCTAAGCTCTCCACCTTAGACCACTCTTGGTTTGCATCTTGAAAGACTTCCGGAATCGATGAGCCTGGCAAAACATCATGGAACTGATTAAACAACAACCCTTTCCAGGCGGCCTCTAAGCTATCTTTAGGATAAGGGTGTGCAGCTTTTATCTGCGCTATCGTTGACCATAGCTCCGCCTGATATAACAAATCTTCTGCGCGACGATTCTGTTGCTTTTGATCACTGTGGGCTGTGTAGCATCCGCGATGCAACTCCAGATATAGCTCATCATTCCATAGGGGTAAAGCAGGAAGAATTTGACTAGTAAAAAACGTTTGTTCTATGTCTGTACTGGGATAATCAGCGTGGGGTAAAGCATGGGATACAGTCTTTAAGAAGTTGACTGGGGTTGAGAATCTCACCTGGGGGAAAAATGGAGACTCTTGCCAGCGTCGCGCCTTAGCTAACATGTCACGGGTGGGGCCACCGCCGTGATCACCGACACCAGGTAACCAACATGCATGGGGGCTATTTGTTTTCTGTTCCCACTGCGCGGCATACTCTGCCATCTGGACAGGATCAAAATCCGTACCAATAGGAGGTAACGTCCACCCTAAAATTTCACTGCCATCGGGGGCTTGCCAACGAAATAGCTCATGGGGAAACTGGGTGGTGTCATTCCACCGGAGTTTTTGGGTGGCAAATATATTTACACCGCCTAGCTTGAGTAGCTGGGGCAGCTGCGAACAAAAACCAAAAGTATCAGGGAGCCATGCGATTAAACTGCGGGTACCAAACTTTTCTTGGCAATACCGCTGACCGTAGAGGATCTGTCGTGCGATCGCTTCTCCACTGACAATATTCAGCTCAGGTTCAACCCACAGCCCTGCATCAATAGACCATTGCCCTGCAGCCACCTGCTGCTGAATTTGACGAAACAGTTGAGGGCGATTGGTTTCTAACCAAGCAAATAAGGCCGGACTAGAGTGGGTATAGATCAGTTCAGGAAACTCCTGCTGTAGTGTCAAAACCGAGGTAAAGGTGCGCTCTGCCGCTTGCCAGGTATCAGCCACAGGCCACAGCCAAGCTAAATCTAAATGGGCATGGCCAACACAGTGAATTTGCCGCTGTTTCAGCCAATCGCCATAGGGCAACAGACATTGGCGCAAGTGGGCAAGACGCTGATGTAAATCGCCATTGCTGGCTTGCCACTCTTGAGTAATAAGATCCGTCACTGCAGGCAAGTTTTCTGGCGTCAACGTCTGCAAATAGTAATGCAGCACCTGTAATTCATCGGCCACAAAGCCAGGTTCAGGGCTGATGGCGTGATTTAAGGCCTCATAAATTAGATGCGATCGCACCAACGCCCCTGCATCATGCTTCGGACTTGCCAGGCGCAGCACCACCTCAAACGATTGTCCCGGCATCACCGCCTCACTCAAACAAAGACGCGTGAAGAAGTCGAACAAATCCCCCGCCTGGACGAACTCACCATTAATATAAAGCTGTGCATCTTCAGCCCACCAAGCAGTGACTAAACGCAGAGTCAAACCATCTAAGGGATAGCCATTCAGAGTATCAGGCACCGTAAACCGTTGATACAAGAACAGCACTCGTCCCTGAGACCAAGCAATGTGATGACGTTCATTCAACGGCATCACATCCCATTGAGGCCCCTGTTCCATCGCCGCTGTCAGGCTGCCCCCCATATCCTCATACAAACCGTGCCAATGCATTTGCACATCCTGCTGACTGTAGGACCGCAGCTCTTGAATCAGGTTCGTCACAAATGAGATAGGGGCGTTCATACTTCCGCTAAGATCGAACTAAGATTGATCAAGGATCTGAGGATACTTGCCATACAACTATGCCATCGTCGTCTCGCCCCTACAAAAGCAAATTACTCAGATTCGTCCTGCAGCAGTGGCAGCAGGGGTTAGAACGACAAGATCGAGCTTGGCGGCAGCTACAGTCAACCGCCACCTGGGGTGCGCAGGTCGCAGTGTTTCCCATCTATGTCGTCATGCGGGCATTAGAACGAGCAAATTTTGCCCTGGGCAGCAATAATACCCCTGACACTAGCAGCAGCCAACCCACTGTCCCCACCACTCGTGCTCAGGGCAATGTTACTGACCTTGAGCATTCGTTCACTGCAATTTTGACCCACACACAACAACTGCTCTCCTCAGAAGACTCATCCCAGCTAGTAATCGCCCCTTCAGGTAGCCTATTAAGCAAGGCACAATCTCTTCTATCTGGTGTTATTCAACGGATAAGGCAACAACTTCCAGGGAGCCAATTATCTACTAGGGGTTCCGCTGCTCTTACCAACATCCAAAGAAAACAGAGTCACCTCGTAACGTCTGCTAAACCTCAATACAGATCTAAAGGGTTAGCTGTGGCTCAATCTGCAAGAATGCGGCGACAAGCTAGGGCGGATTTGCTTCAAAATGGCACCACTCTGGCATCTTCTATCGAAACTCAAAAGATAGTTCTAGTGAACCCAAGCAATGAGGTCTTCGATATTTTTACCCCTGAACAACAGGCAGACCTAAAACACTACATTGCCTGCGTCATGAACGCCTATCGGGAATCGAGAACCATTGTCCCCCGTAAAACCAAGCAATTATCAGCTAAAACAATTCTGGCCATTGGTGCTGTCTTTATTGCCGCCTTACCGATGGAGTTTCGAAAAGCCTGGGCTCAGGTGGCACCGGGTCCAAAAGCCCTGAGTCTGCCCCCTCTAGAAACAAACAATCCTCAACCTCGCTCTCGTGTTTTTTACCCGTCTTCAGCGACGAAAGGTACTGTTAAAACACGGGCTCAACGCTTATCAAGTGGTGCAACCCATACCTACAGTGCCCGTCGCCTATCCAGCAAAGATCCCCATGCGTTTGAAGCTAACATCAATGACGTTAGCTACTTAGAGCATCCTTTAGAAAGGATGCTGCGCTGGTTAGATCGGGTTCTGACTTGGTGTGAACATCGTTGGCAACAATGGCTTGAGGGTAGAGCTAACATGGGATAACCTAACGCATCCTGCCACCTATCATGCTCAAAATTTGGTATCGCCTGTGCCGCGCTATGCAAACTCATCGCACAGCCTTACTGCTAAATCTGGCAGTTATCGTTCCATTTGCCCTGCTCACAGCCTACATCAAAGTCTCAACCATACTTAACGGATACTCGGCAGGGCGAACGCTCAGGCGATCAACGGGTATTGACTTACTGATTACGCTATTTAGTGAGCCCTATTCCATACCCTATGAAGGAATTCTCACCGAGATTTCCGAAATTGTTTGGTGCTTCCCCATTGCACTCTGTTTCTTTACCGCCCATTTGTTACGTCATCGGCAACTGCGTCGATATTTAAGCTGTTTCGGTATATTTTTATCTCTGTTATTAGCAGATGATGCATTTCGGATAACTCTTATTCTCTATTCTTTATTAGAT
The DNA here is from genome assembly GCF_011009555.1 of Adonisia turfae CCMR0081. GTDB lineage: Bacteria > Cyanobacteriota > Cyanobacteriia > Phormidesmidales > Phormidesmidaceae > Leptothoe > Leptothoe turfae. The sequence goes on from NZ_QXHD01000004.1 coordinate 6,798,581, forward strand.
GTTCCTAAAATTTTGATGTATGGGCTTTACAGTAGCGTTGGAGTAGCGATCGCAATCTGCTTCTGGCGCACTATTTTGACAACACCCTATCGATTACTGCTAATTTCTGGCGCTTTACTGGTCTTTTCGGCAGCGGCGGATTTTTTACCCATTCGTGGCATTGGCACGCCCATCATGCTAGAAGACGGAACCAAGTTGCTTGGCCTTGTTAATCTAAGCATCTACGTTTGGCAATCAGCAAAATTAGCCCTTACCAAATTTCCTATGGCCAATCCGCCATCAAACACTAGCGATCGCACAGGTCAACTATTTCAGAACTTTTGATAGGCATCAACAGAATGCCCTCAAACATGCACTACTAAATCTTTTGAGCAACTTGCCATTGACGGTAGAAACCCTGAATTTCAGCTTCACTATAAATCTTTTCAACCTGAGGAGATCGATAAAGCCTATCCAGATATTCTGGGGGAAAGTTGATGTGCTGCTTAAACTGCTTATAGATTTTGCCTTGCTCTTTTCTTTTACCTGCAACATTGGCCTTCACAAGGCTTACATTATTAATATTCAGAAATTTGCTAAAGGCTTCTTCGACACAGTGATCAAGATGCTCTACTTTCAGAACCAGCAAATCAACATGATCATATGAATAGATCTTAAATCCGTCAGTTTTAGAAAAGTCATTTAAGGGATTGTCAATAGAAAAAACGGGACTAAGCTCTTCATCAAACCAAGTAAATGGGTGTTTTTCATCAAGATAATGATGAAAATATTTTTGGATCAAAGCCTCAACATTAAAATCATTGAGCAGAGCATTAAATTCAGAATTATAACGATTTTCCTGAAAAAACTTTGATATATTGCGAGCGACAGGATCTCTGACTAACGTTATGATTTTCCATTTTGATTTTGAGTCATTAAGACCTCGATCTAAACATCGTCTCAGGTATTGACTATGAATAAGATGTTCATCAACTCTATGAGTAATTAAAAACCGTTTTTTATACGCCTGCTTCACCTCATGGATAGAAGCAGGCTGTAAAGTATGCAAATGGTAGATGGAAGCATCAAGATTTCGATTTTTTAGTGTCTTATGTAAGCTAGTTGAAGCTACTTTACCCATCTGGTAAATCAAGATTTTATTGGCCTTCGTATCAGCCTTTGCAACCTTAAATTGTTCATAGAAATTTGAAAGATGAAAGTTTTTCTTAATTAACCATTGGATTAGTTTGCCTTTAATGCTTAGAGCCATTTATGGGTTTCAAATAAAAAAGTCAATAATGTCAATTACTTAGAATATCCCCTATCAAGGATTTTGCACTGGCTTGATCAAGTGCTTACTTTCGGGAAAGACTCTGACAGCATTGGATTGAACATACAGCTAATAGGAAATAACGCGTATAGCCTTTACAGGATCAGGTAATTACAGTCGAGGCATATCTATTTATGAAGCTTGAGTAAAGTTCGTAAAGCAAGACACCATGATTTATGGTGCCATAGATAAGCTTGGCTTGACGAGAATATGCTTGAAAGCAGGAATAACTTCCAAAAATTTATGTTGATATAGTGACAGTAGGACAGGCACTCTTTTATCAAGGCTGGTGAAGTGATAGTACGCAACATCACTCACGCCCTCAGAACAAAATTTATGAAGCTTACTTGAAGTCTCAGTATTAATACCTTCAGGGATTGTGGAATCAATAGTAACCTTACTTAATAGGAGTAAAAGTTTATACACAACGTATACGCAACAAGAAGTTCAAAACGGTGTAGCTGTTTAGACTGTTTGGACGTGTGGAAGCTCCAACTCACTTCATAAATCGCTCACAATTTATCATGATTGGCGATTGGTTACTAACTTTTGATCATTACTGCAATGGATGCACGAGAGAAGCATGCACCATTCTGTGGTCCCTTAAAGATAAGTATTTAAAACATCTATCTACTCAGAATTATGATGAAGCCCACTGTCACAAAGGATAATGTTCACGAGTCAACCGCATCTAATTCCGGTAATGAAATTGGTCAATTGGTTGTAGCCGCAACTTTTACCGCCGACCCTCTCAAGGAAATTCTTGAATTCTGGTTTGCTCAGCTGGGTTTGGCTATGGAAGTTAACCTAACTGATTACAATCAGGTATTTCAGCAACTGCTCAACCCTGCGAGTTTAATGGCCCAAAACACTCAGGGTATTAACTTATTGCTGATACGCATTGAAGATTGGATTAAATTTCAGACATCCGAGGAGCAGACTGAAGAAAATCTGAACGCTCTTTGTAGGGATATTTTAAAGAGAAATAGTCAGGATCTAATTAACGCTATCTTTGAGTCAGTTCAGCGTTCTTCAACACCCCATATAGTTGTTTTTTGTCCATCTAATCCAGATACATCAACTGAGACAAGAGCCCTTTATAACCAGATTGAGCAAACGATTGTCGAAGAACTTAGCCCGCTTAATAATCTATACTTTATACCGTCTGGGACCATTTTCTCGCGATATCCCGTTAACGATTTTTATGACGCTAATCGCGATCGCATCGGCCATATTCCCTTCACTCCTGAAGCGTTTGCCGCCCTCGGAACAATAATTGCACGGACAGTTCATGCCCTGAAGCGCCCTCCCTATAAAGTCATTGCTTTGGATTGCGATCGCACCCTCTGGCGCGGCATATGTGGAGAAGATGGTCCCCTGGGCATCGCAGTCGATGAACCGTTCCGGGCACTACAGTCCTTTATGGTGC
>NZ_QXHD01000004.1:6801328-6804076 GCF_011009555.1 Adonisia turfae CCMR0081
TTTAGCAGCTCCAAGCTAGCGCCTCCGGAACACTGAACGTTTGTGGACACGAGGTCCAGTGCAAGGACAGCTTAGCCACACAATTAAGCAAATATTAAATTACACTTTAAGGTTTACTAACTTAGCCTTAATGCACCTCGATAGAATATAAACTGTAATCAATTACACAGTTTGATGTTTTTGGCGGGAAGTTTTAGCGATTTTCTTGCTGTCCAAAGATTTCTGTCATGGCATCTACACATTTGGAGGAACCGAGATGAAACTCTCATTTCTTGGCGCTCTCTACGAAGCGCACTTCGAAAATATTCAAGTAACTGATACTGAAAAGATTGGCACCTACCGTGGTGCGCCCCTTAAGCGCAAGGCATTTAAGGTTCCTAATCACCCCCATCAGCGTGTACAGCTCACCTATCGTGGCGTGAAATATAACCAAGAAGTCTAAAAGAGGGGTGGCAACCTCGCATTAGATGAAAATCGCAGGTATTCTAAGTTGAACTCAGGGAATGTCATTGCCGACTCTTTCCTCTCAGTAGAAACAAAGTATCGTATTGCCCTCTTTCTTCATTGATAGTGAAGAAAGAGTTTTTTATGTTTTTAGAGTTTTTGGCTAGGGCATTCTTCACTCCCCTGCACACCAAAGTTAGTGAAAGCAGCCATAATTTAGATCAAGATCACTCATGTTTTTTTCAGACTGCCATCACGTTTATTTCATATGAGCGCGTCAACCTAGGAACTATCAAGGTTCATTTCAAGCATCTACCAAGGGTGCATCACCTCTAAATCCACCACTGCCCCCATCCCTCTACATAGCTTTAAAAGCTGGAGGTCCCATGAAACTTTATTGGCTACCACTCCTAATTTTGGGCGCTCATTTCAGTGCTCTTACGCCAAAAGCCGCTGCCTTCGAGTTTGAGACTGTTCCCAAGACACCAACAGAAATTATTAATGATTCTACAAATAACGTAGATAAGTTGGCAGATCTAGAAGATGGGGAAAGCCCATGGGTAAAAACAGAAGATACTAGTATCTCCTTAGAGAAAGGATTTCATAGAAGACGATCCGGGCGCAGTCGATTTCGTCCTGATAGATTTCGGGGAGATATTCTCTTCCGAAACGGCAGCATCCGTCGAATCCACTTCAGACATGGGGAATTTCGGCGGGATGAAATTTTCTTCCGAAACCGGGAATTCCGTCATGGCAGTGTCCGCCATCATAATTTCTACCGTGGAAGATTTCGACATGGTAGACGTCATGATTTCCACCATGACCGGTTCCGACATGATCGATTTCGACACCATGATTTCTATCGCATCAGGATTCACTAAACTCTGGGTATTGACTACAACCCAGTGGCTAATCGTCTTATTACTATCAATGTCTACACCATTTTTTGTCTTCATTGCACCATAGAAATCCCAAATTATCCTTGAAAACAAATAATCAGCCCTCCATGTCGTCCCATAAAGGGCTGATGTACTGTCGGCACTTTGAGAAGCCAACATCAGTGTATGCCTACATAAGATGAGTGGATGTCTTCTAAAACTCTCGTTTTATTTATTCAAAAACGGTTTTGCCATAAAGTACCCGGCAATCGATTTTGCATCCACACCTTCACCACTAAGAACAGCTTTTTCAAACTCTTCTGGCGTCATCAAAACAACTTCAATATCCTCATCTTCATCCTGGGCTGGAGCTGTTTCTAGCTTCTCAAGGTCGCTTGCCAAAAACGCAAAAATATATTCATCAGAGTAACCGGGGGCCAATGGAAACTTGCCAAGATTGGTCCATTCGCTGGCACGATAACCAGTCTCTTCTTCTATCTCTCGTTGAATGGTTGTAAATGCATCTTCCTCTCTTTCAATCGTACCTGCCGGGAACTCTAACAATCTTCCTTGCACGGCAAAACGATATTGTCGGACCAGCACCAGCTTACCGTCAGGGGTAATGGGTATAGCCATCGCTCCCCCTGGATGGCGAATGCATTCCCACTGACCTTCCACTTTGTTGGGTAGACGGAGACGGTTGACTTCAAAGTCAAACTTACGTCCGGCGTAAAATAGACACTTTTTGAGTAGCTGAGGCGGTTCTAAACCAAGAGACATAGTGTTGGATGCAGTGAGGTAACGGGATCAGGTTACACCATGAGCCGCTGGCTAACTCCATTAAAGGCGCTTCGCTCAGCCAACTAATGCGATGAGAGCTGAGCGTAGTCAAAGCCCAGTCTCTAAGCCACCAGTGGATACACTCCAGCCGTATCAACCTGTCCCAATAATTCCTTCACGGTTCGCTGCCTGACGGGATGTCGCCAGTCCGCTGCAATTTCCGACAGGGGCACCAACACAAACGCCCGCTCATGCATTCTCGGATGCGGCAAAATCAGTCTGGGCGTATCTATGATCTGATCGCCATAGAACAGTAAATCCAAATCTAACGTACGAGGTCCCCAACGCTCACGCCGGATACGACCAAAGCTCGCCTCTGTCACTAGCAGTAACTGCAGCACCTGATCAGGACGCAGGGTGGTATGGAAAACAGCACTGGCATTGATGTAGTCAGGCTGGGGGGGACCCACTGGAGCGGTTTTGTAGAGTTGCGATCGCCGCCTCAACCGCATACCACCCCGATCAAGCTGTGCCAATGCTGCTTCAATGGTTTGCTCCGAGTCTCCCAGGTTACTGCCCAGGGCAATGGCACACGCCGTTTCCATACTGTTTTGCTGAGTCGTCACGAGCCCAGGCATGCCTGGGG
>NZ_QXHD01000004.1:6804086-6807130 GCF_011009555.1 Adonisia turfae CCMR0081
TAAAGTAGACCAGCATTTCGTTGTTGAATATTCCCGCAGCTAGGGCTTTCCTGTTGGTTAACCCATAACTGAATATGATACCGGTAGCCTAAGTATATAGGACTGATTCTCAATATTAACTGTATAATTATTTTCACCTGGAATAGTTGAATTCTAGTTGCTATTGGCAGCCAAAGGGCTTTCTGTGGGTTCTGCTCAATGAGACTTTTGGATTTTTTCAGAATTTGGCTATTGCGGTGTTCACTCGGTTATTTTGTGGTTGAAATATTTTTTATTTCAACCACAATTTTTTTTGTCGAAAGGTAGTGAGCCCCTGACTCCTTCGTCCTAACTCCCTGTCGAGCCGAGCTTTCCTGGATTAAGTGGATGCTCCGTGTATGAGCTACCTCATAGAATAAGATGGAGTTCTTTGGCATATTCAGGGTATTGTCTTGCGCTAATGAATATGGCTCAGATAGATCTGAAAACTGCCCCAGCCCATCAAGTGTTAGCAACTGCCGGTAAACAGGCTCTTCGCCCAGGAGGATATAGAGCGACTGAACAGCTTTTTGCCTGGGCTGACTTTCAGCCTGGTGAAACTGTTCTAGAATTGGCGGCAAGCTTTGGTTACAGTGCAATTTCCTTGGCGCAGTGCTACGGAGTACGTGTGGTGGGCATCGAGAAAAATTCTGACAGTGTGGCTCGTGCCCAAGCCAATATTGCTGCTGCTGGCTTAACTGACCAGGTCAGTGTTATTAAGGGAGATATTTTCCATTTAGAGGAAATTACAGAACAGTTTGACTATGTGCTAGCAGAAGCAATTTTGACCATGCAGTCTGCCGCAGGTAAGGTTAAAATTTTGTCTGGCATTTGCGATCGCCTCAAACCTAATGGTCAATTTCTTAGTCACGAATCGCGGGCGAGTGATTCTAATATTGAGGCTATTCATCGAGACCTGTCCACCACTATTCGGGTGAATGCCGCCCCGTTGTCCATGCAGGGATGGATGGATGTTTGTCAAACCGCAGGACTCACTGTAGAGCAGTCCAACAGTGGTCCTATGGCACTGCTTAACCCTCTCTGTATTGCTAAAGAGGAAGGCGTACCGACTCTACTAACCATGGGTTGGAATATGCTCACCCGTCCGGTTCTCCGTCAGCGCATTCTCTCTATGCGAGAAACGTTTATCCGTCATGGCAGCAACTTAGGTTATGTTGTGCTTTGTGCCAGAAAGGAGAGATAAACCATGTCTAGTCTCACGTTTATGCCCACGTTGTCTGCTGTTGGTTAGTGCCGTAGATTATATTTCAACTAAGACTCTAAAACGATGCCGAGGAACCTGACTGTTTTGTTTTTACTAGGGCAACTCTTCCATACCGGGGATCAATATCTAGTCCCATGATTTCTACCTCATGTTTATCAGTCTGAGAAGAGTCCTCAATTGTATAAGTTACGACTTCTCCAGGTGTCAACGTTAAACAGTGATTGAAGATGGCTTTCCTGGACTTTATGGGTAAAAACACGGTGTCTCCATAGGCCAAAGCCGCATGATTTTGAAAGGTAACTTGTCCATCATGGGTTAAGATCCCCGCTGGTGTTGGAAATTGATCACACCAATGAACAGCTAAAAACCAACGAGCATCAGCTAGCCGATTAAAAATATGCCCCTTCTTGGGATGTTGTAATACACGGTAGCCACCTTTGACCGAGATAATAGTGCCACCTAAAAAAGCAACGGCAACATCAATAAAGTGATTCATTGTTCAGAGTCATGGATTGTGTGACTTCAAGAATTGTTTTCGAGGATGTTAATAACTGTGAAGAAAATTATAGATTGAGAATTTTAGAAATTAGTATGCTCCAAGCGATCGCAACAGTAATTGGGGACAGAATTAACAACAGATTTATGTCAATTATGGCAGGAGGATCCCACATAAACTAATGCTCTCCAGAAATATGTAATCTTTACGGCTTTTCACCGATTTGCTCTAGTCGGCTCAATACAATCTGACGATTTCGTCGTGCGTTCTGATAGCCAGGATTATGCATCAAGGCTTGTTCAAATGAATGTAGAGCATCTTGATACCTTTCCAGGTTGAAAAGGGCATCCCCTCGGTTATCCCAACCGAGAGCAGAGCCTTGTGCGCCCCATTGACTATTGATTTCAAGGGCTAAATCACAGGATACTAAGGCTTGATGAAATTCTTGCAGTTGACTGAGAACACCACAGCGATTTGCCAAAACAAGAGAATACTCTGGTTCAATTAATAAAGCATGATTGTACGCTAACAAAGCATCTGGATAACGCTTTTGGCTAAAAAGCTGTTGCCCTAAATTATTCCATACTGTGGCATCAGTGACACTGGCAACAGCAGGGGATACGTTAACTATTAAACAGAGAAAAAGAGTGATAACTATCGTGACTAACGATTCAATCTCTCGACCCACCATTACTTGCATGCCTCCCGCATTCATACATGCTCAGACAGATGACCTTAGCATCACCTAAATAAGAAAAATTGTCAATAAGGATCTACGGCAATTTGTAGGTGATTTTATGAATTTAGGAGCGTGACTGATAATGCCTGCGCCACGGGAAGCAACTGTATTTAGTTTGCTCAGCAGACGATTAAGCAAACCTGAGGGACTTGTCGGTTCACATATCCGTTCGGGTGTTAGGTGATAGGGTTGGGTACTTTGGCTTAATACTTACACTTATCATCTCTAGGGCCTCATACCGTTTGGCCAGCTTGTGATCGTGAAATATGCGTGTAATCCCAGGTTTAGCGTAGGCAAGATCGGCTGCGATCGCAATCGCCCTACCATCGATCCCCGCTAAAAATCAGCTTTCTAAGCATAGGCCTTTCTTGAGATTTATACCCAATAAGCCTGATTTATGTACAACTTAACGTCTTCTAAAATTTGGTAAGCGGCTAGAATGCTGCGACCCACTACCCAAATTTTCCCATCCTTTTGGGTAAGCGTCCGTCATATTAGTCTTTTAAGCAGCAGGCAATAGTCTGTCAGCAGATGTAGTTGACACCGACAATTCGCGTTGAGGGAGC
>NZ_QXHD01000004.1:6807140-6808752 GCF_011009555.1 Adonisia turfae CCMR0081
TAACGCATCCAACCCCGCAGAGTAGCAGGGGACTAGAAGCAGGTTCTGAATAATAAAACCCCTCTGGCAGCCAACCAGCCAGAGGGGTTTATTATTCTCTCTGAACTCTAGTCCTTCAGCAACTCATCGGATCGTAACCCTGAGTATAGATATTGCACCCAAGTGCAATCACATAAATTTCAATGCCATCAATCTAATCTCAGAGAAATCACGTGAGCAATTTGTCGCATATTTAGTTACTTTCCCTCAGCCAAATACCTGACCCGCTAACTTATTTTAGTGAGTGAACCAATGAATAATCAGGTATCTAGATTTTTCACTAAGCCATAGTTGGTACATGCTCTGGCCAAGATATGGGCCAACTATTTATTTAAGAGCATCAGGGTACCCCGCATATACCCAAAGAATTAGGGTGTGGTGGAAATAGGCATCTACATTTTCTCATTTCTGTCAGGTAAGTATTCGGTCCAACGTTCAGCCATCTAAAAATTTGTTCACCTTGCCTCTGAGCCTGCGCAACCCCAACAACTGAATATCCTCAGCATAGATACAGTATTTGATAGCAAAGAACTTCGACTCTGAGAAAGACAGCAGCCGATACACTCTGTCATTCTTCACCACATAACCAGAACAGGACTGAGCTAAGGCAGCCATAATATCTGGATCTGAAATCTCTTCTGCAACTCTGAGTTTGTCAATGGGTTCTAGTCCATGCTCTTTGCGAACACTGGCTGATAGTCTGCGTTGGATGGTGCGATCGCTTTTCCAATCAGTCCGCTTACGAATACTGGTTAGTGTGGTGCCTGGGATAGTCCATTGGTTATCCACGAGAGCATACTTCTGGAGAGGTTTGATCTCTCCAGTCCGTGTTTCGTTTGCCCGTGTCGATACAGCACAGGCTACACGCTCCCATGGCTTAATAATGAATTTCCTCAAGCCTTCACTCGTATTTGCATTCGTTGCCCACCACGCTTGTCGCTGTGCTTGGAGAGCGTCTAAATAAGTCGCGGTTGCTTTGGCATTAAACCGAGTGGCGATCGCTGTAATTGGCACCTGAGCGATCGCACCCAGTTTGTTTTTATGAACACCGAGGTTGAGAGATCTGGCTACCCGACGAATGCCGATCAGATGCAGTTCTAGATGCCGTCGCTCGGATCGGTTTCGATACCAGAAGACACCTTCACCTCGTTTTAGCCATCGATAGATTGTGGCCTGACCAACACCAAAAAAGGCCATGGCCTGATGCACCGTTAAGCACACCTGGCCACTGCCAGTCGGATCTAACGCCCTAGCTAAATGCCAGAGACGGGCTTCCTCTCGGCCACAGTCCAAGATTCGGCTATAAATTCGTATGGTGCTCAGTTCTGACATAGCACGCTAGCCAGTCCCACCAAAGCAGGACCGGCTAAACCTCGTATGAATTGGCTATGCCTTCAGCAGTCGAGATAACGGGAATGCCGCCCACGGTTCAGGCTGGCCAGCTAACTGGATGACACAAGGGATTTGTTCGTCATACACAAAGTTCCAGGTCTCCATAGCTTCTGTAACGGTCTCAACGTGAATAACAGGGCCGCCATATTGCTGGGTGAGCTGTTGAATATCTGCCTTTAGG
>NZ_QXHD01000004.1:6808762-6817904 GCF_011009555.1 Adonisia turfae CCMR0081
GATTACCTCGACAAGGTATAGCAAGATAAAAAGCGAACAACTTAAAACTCACAGCTAAGCCCTTACAACGCCTCTCCCCGATGACCTCCAAATTCTTCCAACCCAACGACGCTCTCCAGAAAAAACTCAACCAAATCCTCGATTTAACCTGGGCTCGTTTTCCTAACCTGGCACAAAATCAAATCGCGGTTACCTGGCTAGCTTACGAGCCTCCCTACACTGTCAATACAGGGGGCGCACTAAGTGCTGATAACTTCTGGAAGCAACAGCCAAAGGGGGCAAGCTATCGCGGTGTAGAGCGGATTTACCCAGCCAGCGTCATCAAGTTGTTTTACCTGGTGGCTATTCATGAGTGGTTAGATCGCGGCATGGTCCAAACAAGCTTGGAACTAGAGCGAGCATTACGGGACATGATTATCGACTCTAGTAACGACGCAACAGGCTATGTCGTTGATGTGCTAACGGGTACGACAAGCGGTCCAGAGCTACCCCCTGGACCGTTTGAAACCTGGAAGCAACAGCGAAACTTGATCAACCGTTATCTAACCAGTCTGCAATGGCCTGAGCTAGCAACCATTAACGCTAACCAAAAAACTTGGTGTGATGGTCCCTACGGTCGAGAGCGAGCATTTCTGGGCGAGGGCTATGAAAACCGCAATATGCTGACGACCGAAGCATCTGCTCGGTTACTGCATAGCATTATTGGCGGGGTGGCAGTCAATGCAGAGAGGTCTCACACCATGATGGACCTGATGAAGCGCGACCTGGATCCTAAAGTACTAGCTGCGGATCCAGAAAATCAGGTGACGGGCTTTTTAGGGGCGGGTGTGCCCGTTGAGACAAAGGTTTGGTCAAAAGCAGGACTAACGAGTAAAGTACGCCATGATGCCGCTTACATTGAGGCAGATGGGGCACATCCCTATCTATTAGTCGTGTTTACTGAAGGGGCTGAGCACAGCCAAGACGAGGAGATTTTACCGTTTGTGTCAGCACAGATCTTGGCTGCAATGCATGGGATGAACACGTAAGGCTCACTTTCAACGGGCACTCTAAGACCAGTTCAAGGGTGCATCAATGATTACAAAAACGTCCTGGCAGCAAGTAGAAGCGCGCTTCAAAGAAATTTGGGGCTACGACAGTTTTCGTCCTCCACAAGATGAAGTCATTCGCACACTATTGGCCAAACAGGATGCTCTGATTGTCATGCCGACCGGTGGAGGTAAATCCATTTGCTTCCAATTGCCTGCTTTATTGCAAACAGGCATAACCCTGGTCATCTCTCCATTAGTTGCACTAATGGAGGACCAAGTTCAGGAGCTAAAGCAACGCCATTTAGCCGCAGAACGCATCCACAGTGCCCTGGCCAACTTTGAGAAACGAAACATACTGCAACAGGTGCAGCAAAACCGGTTGCGGTTGTTGTATCTATCGCCTGAAACACTAATCAGCAAACGAGTCTGGGACATTCTCTGTCACCCCCAGGTAATCATCAACGGCTTGATTTTGGACGAAGCCCATTGCCTGGTCCAATGGGGTGACACTTTCCGACCCACGTACCGACGACTCGGTGCTGTCAGACCAGCGCTGCTGACCCATAAACCCGCAGGCACCCAGATACCCATTGCAGCATTCACAGCAACGGCTAACCCAACGGCTCAGAAGACCATCTGCGAAGTGTTGCATCTACAACAAACTCAAGAGGTCAAACTCAGCCCCTATCGGTCAAACCTGAATTTAGCTGTGAAAGTGGTTTGGACTCCAAGGGGACGACGACAGGCAATGTTTCAGTTTGTAAGGTCTCATCCTGATCAAGCAGGATTGATCTATGTTCGCACTCGCCGGACTGCTGAAGAGTTAACCCAGTGGTTACACCCCCAGGGGTTTTCAGTGGCAGCGTATCATGCGGGGCTGGCCAGTGAGGCACGTCGGCGCATTGAAGCAGAGTGGATAAAGGGAAACTGTCAGTTTGTAGTATGCACCAGTGCATTTGGCATGGGGATTAACCATCCACGAGTTAGATGGGTCTGCCATTATCATGCGCCAAGTACGCTCAGTGAGTATGTGCAGGAGATTGGTCGCGGAGGACGAGATGGGAAACCAGCGGATGCGCTAACGCTGGTAAGTGAGCCTACAGGATGGTTAGATTCAGAGGATAAACAGCGCTGGCAGTTTTTTGCAGAGAGTGCGCGGAAGCTACAGCGAGAGGCACAACAGTTGGGGAAGTCATTAGCCGCATCTGGCCATATTGATGAGGTGTTGCAACGTAATGGGAAAGCAGCGACAGCACTAGCATTGTTGCATAGTCAGGGACGGTTGATTTGGCAAGACCCGTTTCACTATCAGTTGACGGTGGAGCAATCATCGAAAACTGATAAACCAGTTGATAGTGTGAAGGAGACTAAGCAATATCTCTTTAGTCGGAAGTGTCGTTGGCAGAAACTTTTAGTGCAGTTTGGCTGTGAGATAGAAGCTCAAAACATGCAGTGCGGGCATTGTGATAATTGTCGGCATTGGTCAACAAAAGATACTTAGGTCCATGCCCCTGAGATAAACTTTTATTCCAGAGATGGAGTATTCTCTTAAGAGCCTTAACCCAGGTCCTTAAACAATACTAGCCATAACATTTTTGATATAACAACCAAGGAAAAATATCGAGAGTGATCTGAATTTTGTGTAAACGCGGTTTGTTTAGAGAGGAAAGCGTTCTGGGAACAGGATCGCAAAATGTGACAAGGCGGCTCGCCAATTTTTAATCGGTCGATTCCATTTTTTCGCGATATGATTCATCACCAGATACATCAGTCTGCAAACAGCAGCTTCATCTGGGAAGATCGCTTGGGTCTTAATCACCTTACGCAAGGAGCGATTGAGGGATTCAATAGCATTGGTGGTGTAAATCACTCGACGAATCTCCATGGGATAGTCAAAAATAGGAATGACATTGTCCCAGTGGCGAATCCAGATTTGGCTGATAGCTGGGTAGGCCTCATCCCATTGTTCGCTGAAGGCATCAAGGACGGCTTCTGATTCAGCCAGGGTGGCCGCTTGGTAAATCGGTTTGAGGTCCTTGGCCACGGCCTTTTGCACGCCTTGGATACGTTACCGAGTGTTTTGGCTAGGTTTAAGAGGCCTAAGCGGTTCTTAACGATCTTGTCTTGGGTATTCATTGTGACACTCCTGATTCAGTGTGAGTTTACAGGTTGTGTCAGATAAAGTCTTAACTATTACATTTGATGTCAGCGACTATGCCGCCAAGCCCTGAGCCCTTACCTTATAACCTTGTCCTTTATCTCAGCGCTTCTACTGCTGTAGCTGGCCCCAAAATCGAGATATAGGAGTCTACAAAGCAACGCTTTGCTGCCTCTTGGGCGTCTTCAATGGTCACTGCCGCGATATTAGCCTGGAACTTGTCGTCAAACTCAGTGCCCAGCCCCAGAATCTCATACCAACCCAGCAGTTGAGCAATTTGCCCATTAGTCTGCTTACCCAATGCATATTGCCCAAGCATTTTATTCTTAGCGACCTGGAGCTCATGCTCGGTGAGGGGAACTTTGCAGAGTCGTCGCAGCTCACTCTGAAGACCGTCTAGTGCAACGGATGTATTTTCTGGTGCAGTGCCAATATAGGCGACAAATTGTGATGGGCCCAAACGTGTGGGATAAAACGCAGAAACGTCATAGGCCAAGCCCTGTTTTTCCCGTAGTTCGACAAATAGACGACTGGATAGGCCATTCCCTAGGTGAGTGCTCAGAAGCTTAAGGGCTGGAAAATCTGGGTGCATGACTGGGGCCGCTAGGTACCCAATAATCACAAATGCCTGGTTCGTTTCTTGGGGCGTGACGATGCGATAAGCATGGGATTCGAGCCCTGGCAGTTGAGGGGCAGGGGCAGGATACTCAGGGACAGCCCAATCGCCCATGAGTTTATCGACTAAAGCAACAGCCCGTTCAGGATCAATGCGTCCAACAATAACCACCACCATGTTGTCGGGACGAAAATGCTTTTGGTGGGCCTCTAAAAGATCATCGCGTTGAATGGCCATGACGGTTTCTTCAGTTCCCATGCTAGAAAACCCATAGGGATGGGTGCCGTACATGCCTTCACGAAAAAACTTATAGGCTACGCTAAAGGGCTGCTCTTGCATGGAGCGCAGACCTTGAATCGTCAGCTTCCGTTCGAGTTCAATTTCATTCTCAGGAAAGCTAGGCTCTTGCAGAATTTCAGTGGCGAGGCTGAAGATTTCCTCAAAATCGGCGGATACCGTTTTAACACTGACGACGCTGTAATCTGAAGCGCTATCGGCTCCTAAGCTGGCTCCTACATATTCCACAGCTTCCGCAATATCGAAGGAACTGCGGTGAGTTGTTCCTCTTGTGAGTAGGGATGTGAGCAAGCTAAAAATACCTGCATTTTTTGGTGTTTCATGGCCTTGTCCAACGGGTAGAAACACACGTGCTGAGACGATATCAGCGGCTGGATTTTCAATAGCAATAACTTTGAGGCCGTTGCCCAGATGGGTCGTGATGGAGTTTTGCTTTGGGGCAGTTGATACAGTCACAGGTGTTGTGGTTAGAGGTTGTAGTGAAGTCTGTCAGGAAAGGATGCAGTGTAGCGCTAGGCAGGAATTAGAGCAAGGGTGCCACAACTCTGTGGAGATAAGTATTGCTGGGCCAGGGGCATAAGTTGTTCAGCAGAGTATGCCTGTATGTGTTTGGGGTAGGTCAGGGAAAGTTCAGGTTTAGCCAAAGTGCCGTAATATCCATAGAGTCCAGCAAGCTGTCCTGGAGTTTCCATTGAAAAGGCATAGTCATTGCATAATACCCGTTTGGCTCGTGATAACTCTGCCTCACTAATCGGTATGTTAGCTAGGGTCGCGATGCGATCGCAAATGACCTGTTCTACTTCCTTTATATAATTGGGGGGGAGCCAGGCTGATAAAACGAATAAACTACAGTCCTTCTGTACCGAAAAACTACTTGCGATTTCATCTACCCATTGACGATCTTCGCGCAGCTCTCGTACCAGGCGCGACACCCGACCCTCGGCCAAGACTGTCGCCAAAATGTCTAAGCCACAGGCTGATTCTAAGTCCTCAATCCCAGGGGCTAGCCAGGCCATGATCAATCGCCCATGTTCCAATCGAGGCAATGCTAAGGTATGCCGAGGGTTGGTCAGTAGGCGTGGGGGTGACATTAGCCCTGCTGTCGGACATGATTCTCGTTGTGCAAATGCACGAAACGTTGTCTGCACTAGTTCTAGCACTCGCTCTAAGGAGACGCCACCAGTAATCACCACCTGCATATTCTCAGGTTGGTAGTGAGTACGATGGAACTGCCGCATTTCTTCAGGTGAGCGCTCTTGCAAGATCTCGGGAGACCCTAATACTGAACGTCCGTAGGGATGATTCCCGTAAATCATTTCCGACAGCGTTTGAAAACCTATCCAATCAGGGTCATCCCAAGATTGATGAATCTCTTCGATGACTACATGTCGTTCTCTTACAAACTCGTCGGCTGGGATCGCTGCATGCAGTAACAGATCTGAAAGATAAGGGAGGGCATGGGCTAAGTCATTGGCAGCCACTGTCATATAAAAATGAGCATAATCATGACTTGTCGCTGCGTTTGCTAAACCACCACGGCTCTCAATAGCTGCATCGAACATGCCCGGCAAGATCTGCTCAGTCCCCTTAAACACCATGTGCTCTAAAAAATGAGCCATGCCTGTCCAAGTGTCTGGTTCACAACGAGCACCTGCCCGAATCCAAACGTCCACAACGACGACAGGAGTCGCTGCTATTTCTTGGTGAATAACAGTTAAGCCGCTGTCTAATTGGACAATGCTCGCTGGAAATGACCCATTGGCCTGATTAATATCACTGTTTGAAATATTGGAGGCAGGAACGTCAGGGGCTGAACTCAAATTGTTGGGTGCCTACTGCTTAAAACTTCTGTCTATGCTACCTCTCTAAGTTGTTTTCGGGAATACATACTTGGCAGAAGTTATCTGGAAGCTGTGCAATAAGCAATAAATCTCAGAAGGAAGAAAATTATACCGTTGCTGACTGGAGGGGTGTCATAAAACAATGGTCTGACCACTAACGTGGTCAGACCATCTGCTAAAAATAAACATAAATTAAAAGGTTTTTTATCTAGAGATTATTAAACCCTGATCAGGGACAAGGATGAAATGGCAAAAACCCATTACTTGAACCTGTAAGTCATTTCAACATTTGCTCTCTACGCCTGACAAAGCGTTGAACAGCCGTGAAAAGAATGTAGACCATTAACAAGTAACTAGTGGCAAGCAGCAATATCAGCAGGGGGGTTAAGGGGTGAGTCATGGACGTAGCCAGTGAGAGAGGAGCAACAAGGACGATTCGCAGGCCAAACAGGCAGCCAGCAAAAACTGACAGCGGGGCAGCTAGTTCGAAAATTATGCAAGATTCCCAATAATCAAAAAGCCTTGATACAAGAATCACCCAGCACCATACGCATTGCAGTATCGCTCGTCACTCCGTACGCATCTAGGGCATACATGCACCGATAAATTTTCTAGCTGTCTGTTCGAGACCTTACAAGTTTGACTCAGCCATGGGTTGGGTCAAACAGTTGCCATACTCTTATAGACATTGCCTGCCATGGGTATCAACTACCCCAGACAACTGCAACACATCGGCGGATGACTCAAGCACTACTAGCAGTCAGAAGCCAACTACTAGAACAAAGCTACTAACACCAACTATTGAGCTTGCTATGAAATTTTCTAATTCCTAGTCCTTAGCTTAACATAAGAATTTGTTATTCACATAGACCTAATTAAAAAAAAGAAATAAAAATATCTAATCAATGCTGGCCAGATGGAACTCTTTATGGGGTGTGGTGCTTTGAGAACTGCAAAGTACTGAAGCAAAAGGTGTTTCTACATTTTCTAAATGGATTTACGACACCAAATGAGTCGTTAGCTTAGAATGAATATGGATTACTTAAAATTTCGTAATCAAGCCGTCTGAGCATTTTCTCCCATGACTTCAACAACATCGCTGTTTGCTCCCGTCGAAGCCGATCTCAGGCTATTGGCGGATAATTTAAAGCAGCTGGTCGGTGCTCGGCATCCTATTCTCTACGCTGCTGCAGAGCACCTTTTTGGGGCCGGAGGGAAACGGATTCGACCTGCTATTGTGCTTCTACTTTCACGGGCTACGGTGATGGAGGCAGATATTCCAGCTCGGCATTTTCGCCTGGCTGAGATTACTGAAATGATTCACACTGCCAGTCTGGTACACGATGATGTCGTCGATGAGTCGTCATTGAGACGTGGTGTTCCTACTGTCCACAGTAGTTTCAATAATCGAGTGGCGGTTTTGGCAGGGGATTTCTTATTTGCTCAATCGTCATGGCACTTAGCAAATTTAGACAATCTAACGGTTGTTAAATTGCTGTCCCGCGTGATTATGGATTTAGCTGAAGGTGAGATCCAGCAGGGGTTAAATAAGTTCGACACCACACTCTCCATTGATGCTTACTTGATGAAGAGCTATTACAAGACAGCATCACTCATTGCTAATAGCTGTAAGTCGGCGGGTGTTTTGAGTGAGGTTTCTGACTCTCTGGCTGAGGCATTTTATCAATATGGGCGGAACTTAGGCCTGGCATTTCAGGTGGTAGATGACATTTTGGACTTTACCGGTTCTGAGGAAGTGTTGGGTAAGCCTGCTGGTTCTGACTTGCTGAGTGGTAACCTGACAGCCCCAGTGCTTTATGCCATGGAAGAAACGCCTTATCTGGCTACGTTAATTGAGCGAGAGTTCGCTCAAAGCGGAGACTTTGATGAGGCGATGGCCTTGGTGAAGGCTAGTCGTGGTATTGAACGCTCACGGGAGCTGGCCTCTCAGCATGTTAAACGGGCTGTTCATAACCTGGCTGATTTACCTCAGTCTGAACCTAAGCGCGCACTGGAAGCTTTGTCTAGCTACGTGTTGAGCCGATTATATTAATTAGTCTAAGGTGCATTTGCCCGCTGCTCAAAGTGCGTTCAGCATAGGGATACTGGGTAAAAATGATTTTCTGGGTCTGCTAGTACCTTATACTTTCGGCGAGAGGCTACATTAAGGCAGTCATCGTGTGATGGAGTATTGGGGCCAAAGACAGGGATGAGTAATCCAGGGCGTCCAGTTATATGTCTAGGGGAAATTCTGGTTGATAGTTTCTGGTCAAGCGATCGGGAGAAAAAACTGTCATTACCTGGTGGGGCACCGGCTAATGTAGCCTGTGGTCTGGCTAAGTTAGGAACATCGGCAGAATTTATTGGTGCTGTAGGCGTTGACTCTTGGGGGCAGGCCCTGGCTCAGTTGCTGTCGGACCTACAGGTGGGATCGCGTGGTTTGCAATCTCATCCGACAGCTCCCACCCGTGAGGTTTATGTGCTGACCGATGAGATGGGAGAGCGATCGTTTGCTGGGTTTTCATTGCCTGATCCAGCTAGTTTCGCAGATGCCCATGTGATTTGCGATCGCATCGATCCCCGCTTGTTCCATGGCACCAAATATTTAGTGATCGGCACCCTAGGTTTGGCCTATTCCCAAACGCGAGAATCTATTTTGCAGGCTGTGGAATGGATGCAAGAGCAAAATGGTCGAGTCGTCCTAGACGTTAACTGGCGACCTATGTTTTGGGAAAACCCTGCCCAGGCCATGGGTCTAGTGATGGATTTACTTAAACACGTATCCTTTCTAAAGCTATCGGATACTGAGGCGCAGTGGTTATTGGAGACGACAGATCCGGTGGCAATCGCCGCCCAACGCCCTTATCTGGAAGGTGTTATGGTGACTGCTGGTGCCGCTGGCTGTCGCTATTATCTGGGGGGGTACAGTGGTCACGTGCCTGGGTTTGATGTGGATGTTGAAGACACCACTGGTGCGGGTGATGCCTTTGTTGCCGGTTTTTTACATAAGTTATGTCTCTTAGGTCGCAGCTGTTTACTGGATGCTGATTGTGCCCATGACGTCGTTCGCTATGCCAGTGCGGTGGCAGCGTTGACGACAACTCGATCGGGTGCGATCGCAGGGCAGCCCACCCCACGCGAGGTGGATGCATTCTTATTTTTGAGAAAATGACAATATATACGTGTAGGGGTATTCCAT
>NZ_QXHD01000004.1:6817914-6822789 GCF_011009555.1 Adonisia turfae CCMR0081
CCTCTGGTTCCTTTTTGGCAACTTTGACCGTTGTGCGGCGTTTCTCGGGTGCTTTTTCGGCAGCGGGTTTAGACGTCGCTGTTTTTTGACCCGTGAGGGATTCAATGTCACTGAGATCGACAATGGTTTTCATCAAGCCAAAGCGCACGGCCACTTTACCGTCACTATCGGGTTCACCGACGACTTCGGCAGTTTGGCCCCCCAGACCAATCAGACGGACTTTTTCACCCAGTTTAGGCTTGTAGTCGGTGATTACTTTTTTGGCAGGATGGTTGCCCTTGGGTACCTGTTGCTGCTGAGCAATGTCTTCGACTAACTCGGTTGCCCTTTGGGCGGCCTGGGCGGTGGGATTTCCCTTTTGCAACTGGCGAATAACCGTGGCAATTTCAGCTTTAGCTTCGGCCACGGCTGCTTGAATCGCTTTTTCCTGTTCTAGCTTTTGACTGCGTTCCCACTCTTTAATAGCGGCAGCCTTGCGTTCGATATCTGCTTTGAGGGCTTCGGCCTGGGCAACGATTCCGGCAGCCTGTTTAGCTTGGTCCTCCTGCCGCTTACGCTGGGCTTCAAGGCCAGCGATGACCTGGTTGACATCATCTTGTTTACTCACGCCCACATAGGTTTGGGCTGTATCAATGACGTTGGGATTGAGCCCTAACCGTCGAGCAATGGTGAGGGCATTGGAGCGACCGGGAATACCCCACAGCAGCCGATAGGTGGGAGACAAGCTGACGTCATCAAACTCCACTGAGGCATTTTCAAAGCGCTCATCCTGATATTTGAGGGCCTTGAGTTCACCAAAGTGAGTCGTAGCTACGGTTAGACGAGTGTGGTTCGCTAGGTGTTGCAGGAGTGCGATCGCAAGCGCACTACCTTCTGTCGGGTCAGTCCCCGCCCCCACCTCATCCAAAAGCACCAACGAATTTGTGTGGTGGGCACTACCCACCGCTGCCGTATTGTCCGCATCGTCTATCCCATCCGCCCCAATCGCATCCAAAATCCGACCAATACGGCGAATATGTCCTGAAAACGTCGACAGACTTTGCTCAATCGATTGCTCGTCACCAATGTCTGCTAAAACCTGATCAAACCAGGGTAGTTCTACAGGTTCACGAGCAGGCACAAATAGTCCCACCTTGGCCATCAGGGCTGCTAACCCCAGGGTTTTCAGCGTGACTGTCTTACCCCCGGTATTGGGGCCTGTAATGGCTACTACCCGAATATCGGGGTGCATGGTGATATCTGTGGGAACCACCGTGGGGCCTTCTTCATGGCGCTGTTGCCACACTAATATGGGGTGACGTAGCTGCCGCAGAACCGTGCGCTCATTGGTTTCACTAAACCGAGGGGGATTAGCCTCTAACCAGAGGGAGTAGCGAGCCCGGGCAGTGGCCAAATCCAACGTTGTGACGATGGCCATGAGCTGCTCCAGGTCCTCGCTGACTGCGGCCACTTGTCCAGTCAGGCGCTGCCGTACCAATTCTTCTTCGCGGGTCTCTTGACGCTCTAGCTGACGTAGACGGTTGCCAAATTCCACCACACCCTGGGGTTCTATATATAGGGTGGCACCGCTTGTAGACACATCATGGACAATGCCGGGAATAGACTCTTTCTGAGGGGCTTTCACTGGTATTACAAAGCGTCCGGCTCGCTGAGTAATCAGGGTTTCCTGCAAGGCCCCTGAATGCCGTTGCATGATGCGCTGTAGCTTGGCATGGAGCTGATCGTGGGTACTTTTAAGGTTTTTACGAATGCCGGCCAGTTTTGGATTGGCCCGGTCGGTAACTTTACCCCGATCGTCGATGCAGTGGTGGATTTCTTTTTCTAATTCTGGATAGGTACGCAGCTGACCCACCAAGGCCTGTAGCACTGGGAAAGCCTCTTCCTCTTGGGCATCAATGGTGCGGCGTAACTGACGGGCACCCGCTAGGGTGGTGGCAATGTGCAACAACTCGTCCCCAGACAAAATGGCTTGACGCTTCGCCCGTTCAAGGGCATCACCCATGTCCTGAACACCCCGAAAATTAAGGGGGGATTTCTCTTCTAGTCGGTAGGCTTCACGGGTCTGAGCCAAGAGCTGTTCACTTTCGCTTTGGTGCTCGGGAATGCGCCCGTGGCGAGCGGCGAGGGCACCCAGCTTAGTAGCGGCAAACGTGGCCCACTGCTGACATAAACGGGGCCATTCTAAGAGGTCTAAGGTTTCGGACTGGATCAAGGGTTAGAAGGGAATATGTAATGCTCTGGGTGAGGAAATTTTTGAGTTCTTAGTTCTTAGTTCTTGGTTCTTGGTTTGAGATGTCTCTGACCAAAAAGGGCTTGAGGGGGACACAACTCAAAATTCAAAACTCAAAATTCAAAACTCAAAATTAATTGTGCTCTTAACTAACTATATAGCCTCTATCTTAGGAACATGCTTCCTTCTGACTTGCTAATCCATCGCCCTCGGGGTGACTCCATTGATGCAAAACAGCTGCCGCTGAGTAAAGATTGGCTTGCGATCGCAACTAATCTCATTTCTCTGTTCCAGGCGACAGTGGGCGATACCCAAGGGAGTCTGAACCAAAAACTGCAAGAACTTGAAGGTGAAGACACTGACTACCGGATCAAACGAGGCTTAGCCCATATCCTTCGCAGCAGTTTCAGCACATTTGAGATTGTCAGCCCTCTAGAGCCTCAGGCATTAAGACAGCGTGTCTTTGCCCTTGCCGCTGCGAGTGTGCCATCCCCTACAGCAGCACAGCAGCATCTAGAAAACTTGGCCAGCCAGCTGACCCAGGAACTCGACAAAGATGTTGAACCCATTCACATTCAGCAGGGATTATACGCTGACCTTAAGGAGAATCGTATTCTTACCCAGTTTGATGCCCCTACACCAGAGGCATTGCTCCATCGCTATAACCTATCCCAAGTACAGGGCATCTTTTATCGAGCCAGTCATGTGGTCTTAAATCTGCACCGTAATGATCCCGGTGAGTACAAGCTGATGTTCCGGTATCTAAAGCTATTTCGGTTGATGGCCTACATTGAAGGGGAAGCAGACCAGGGGTTTACCGTTACCATCGACGGTCCAGCCAGTCTTTTCAAAGCCAGTACTCGCTATGGCCTCGATATTGCCAAGTTAGTACCTGCTATTTTGCATGTGACACGTTGGCACCTCAGCGCCACACTGCAATGGAAAGACACTTATACCAAGGCACTGTCTGCAAAAAGCTATACCCTCGACTCTGAATGTGACCTGGTAAGTCACTACCCGCCGGGTAAACCCTACGATAGTATGGTTGAAGCCGCCTTTGCCGACCGCTGGATGACCCTTGTGGAGAAGGGGAAAACTCCGTGGCAGTTGGAACGAGAAGTTGATTTAATCCCAATCCCTGGCAGCGTCATGATTCCTGACTTTCGGTTAGTGCATCCCGACGGTCGTGTCTATTTATTGGAAATAGTAGGGTACTGGCGACCAGAGTATCTGCGCAAAAAGTTTGCCCAGGTGCAAAAGTCCGACTGTCAGAATTTGATTCTGGCTATTTCAGAACGGCTAAACTTAGCAAAAGCCGGTATCGATATAAACAATGTACCAGCCAAGATTGTTTGGTTTAAAGATAAGCTACAGCCTAAATCTCTACTGAGCCTGCTGGAAGAGCTATGAATAATAGGCAACTGACGTGACGAATGCTTCTTATCTTTTTCGTATAATCAATAATTAATACGATAGGGATAGCTAGTAAGGCCACATTTCTAAATTAGAGCCGTCTAACTGTTTAACTATCGCTCGTAGTAAAAGTCATTGCTTGAAGTCGACTGAATTCGTATTATTAGCTGGTTACGTTTAATCTAGCCCTCTGATATGGGCTAACTAACACTTGAGGAACTCTACCTATCCCCTGCATTATGACCACGGTTTTGATTGTGGATGACAGTTCAACCCTACGGGAGATGATCTCTGGTCTCCTGATCAAAGCGGGTATGACTGTTTTAGAAGCTGAAGATGGCGAGAAAGCAAAAGACATGATTTCGTCAAGGCCACCGGATCTTGTGGTGCTTGATATCGTTATGCCTAATATGAATGGCTATGAGCTGTGCCGCTGGGTCAAGAACAACGGTCCCACAAAGGACGTGCCAGTGGTTATTTGTTCATCTAAAAATGAAGAATTTGACCGTTATTGGGGGATGAAGCAGGGGGCAGACGCCTACATTGCCAAGCCGTTTCGCCCGGCTGAGATGGTGGAAACGGTTAAACACTTGCTGCGGGGGCGATAAGTATAGGGGGCTTAGGGCCTAGGGAGTGGGTAAAAAGTCCAGCACCTAAACCCTAGACCGCCTCGCTATCAAAGGCGTATGATTGGGCAGATTTGAGCCCATCTTACTGTCTCTATTAGCATTTCCCATGGCAATTCAGCTGCGGATTCACGTTCCTCCTCACCCATTAATCAAACATTGGCTCGGTGTGTTACGGGACGTTAACACACCGTCTGCTGTATTTCGCAGTGCCATGACTGAAATGGGGCGATGGTTAACCTATGAAGCAATTCGTAATGATTGGTTACCCACTGTGGATGCCACCGTAGAAACGCCGCTGGCTCCTAGCCCTGCGACATTTATCAATCCTGAAATGCCGCTGATGGTGATCCCCATTTTGAGGGCGGGGTTGGCGTTGATGGAAGGCGTCCAATCGGCACTGCCTACGGCTTCGGTGTATCACCTTGGCTTTGTTCGCAATGAAGAAACCCTGGAGGCTAGCTGTTATCTGAACAAGCTGCCGGATCAGATTGGTCCCAATACTCGCATCTTGATCAGTGAGCCAATGTTGGCGACGGGCGGTACAATGATGGCCACTATGGCAGAGTTAGTGAAGCGTGGTGTGGATCCGTCTCTGGTTAGGAT
>NZ_QXHD01000004.1:6822799-6825010 GCF_011009555.1 Adonisia turfae CCMR0081
TATTCCCATCGCCCATATTTATGAGCTACACCAAGTTTATGAGCGAATTATCGACAAGTTCTTTGAGGGTTGAGAAATACCCAAATCAACATATGTGTCAACACCTTTCAGGTTCTGGCTTTCCACCAGTGGCATAGCCACTAGTAGCTGTCCTATGATAGGAAGCAAATCACTTTTGATTGAGGCAACGCCAATGACATTAACAACGGCTCCCCCAATCCCTGAAGAAAATCGCCTACTTTTCAAAGGCTTGACTTGGCGTGAATTCAAAGTGGTTGAGCAACTCCTTGAGCAGCCAGGGTATCGAATTTCGTTTCTAGATGGCACCTTAGAGATACAGCAAATGCCTGGAGAACTCCATGAAACCATCAAAAAGCGAATCGCAGCCCTACTGGAACTATACTTGCTGATGGCTGGGTTTGACTTTAAGCCAACTGGCTCTATGACATTAGAAAACGAAGCCAGAAATGTTAAACGAGAAGCTGATGAGTCGTATAAACTGACGCCTAGTAGCCAACGTCCAGACTTAGCTATCGAAATAGTTTTCTCTAGCGGTGGCATTGACAAACTAGAAGCTTACAAACGCCTTAAAATTTCTGAGGTTTGGTTTTGGGAAGATGGAGTTCTCAAGCTTTATCATTTACGAGATAATAACGATGAAGCCTACTATGAAAAAATCAGCGTTAGTAAAGCTGTTCCAGAGATGGATTTAGATTTATTTTGTCGCTGTATTCTCATCGACAACCATGTTGAGGCACTCAAAACTTTTCAGGCAGGTTTATCAGCGTAGTGCAGAAGATAACTATAATCGTTTGCCTTTAAATCTCATCTTGACACCATTAGCTGGAGCTAGGGTGACACCCCGACGTTTGGGTGTTTCAGGTGTTTGATCAACCCACTCCAGCTGATAATGTGCAACCATGGTTGCCAACACCAATTTCATTTATGGTTACGCAAGCTCTAGGATTCTGATAGACGCTTGACCTTTGCTCCAGCCAGACGTGTGTGGATTTCCATCAAGCGCTGAGGGATAACATCCTGGTGAGGGCTGTGCTGAAGACAGCGACGCAGGTCTAAAGAGTTCACATTATCGGCACGGGAACCAGGAAACCAGTGGCTGGCACCGCCCAGTAGGTTATAGCGGGCAGCGGCGTATTCGGTCATATCGAAGGCATCCACTAGATTACCAAGCCAGAGAATGATGGGGATATTTAGATTGCCGGGGGTGTCGGCTGGTTTGGGTAGCCCCACATCCCAGGTTTTGTACCAGGTTTCGCCCAGGGCTGCGATCGCACTCTCCTCCAGCTTTTTTAGAATCGGTGGTAGTACCTCATCCGCCTGATCTATCAATGGCAGTACCTTCACGTGCTCATCAAAATCGCTAGGCTTAGCAGCCCCCAGGCTTAAAGTATGCACCTGGGAATGGCTCAGACAAAACAGGTCGTTAAACACCATTGGGCTCAGCGGTGCGCACAGGTCCACCAGCTTGGGTGGTGGTGCATACAGATGGCCGCCTTTATCCGATGGACTGATGATAAACACACCCACATCGTGCTTTTGGGCCGCTTCAATGGCAGGCCAATTATTTTGAAAAATGTAGTACCAGTGCAGGTTCATATAGTCGAACTGCCCGGTATTCACCGTGTCGACAATGACATCGGTGGGGCCATGGGTGGAAAAACCGACGTAGCGCACTCGACCCTGGCGTTGAAGTTCACGCACAACCTCCATGCAGCCGCCCGGACGTAGTGTGCAGTCCAGCAGTTCGTAGGTATTAATGCCGTGGATACCCAACAGGTCTACATAGTCTAGCTGTAGGTTTTTGATGGACTTATTAAAGGTGGCGAGGAATTCTTTAGGATTTTCGCGGGGTGTAACTTTGGTTTGAACGATGATGCGATCGCGATCAAACGTCGGCAATACTTTACCTAACTGGATTTCTGATGTGCCATAGCCACGGGCAGTTTCAATATGATTGATACCTAGCTCAATCGCACAGTGGATTGTCGCATCGAGGTTTTGTTGATTTTTTTCTGGAATCATCCATTGCGGGACATCTTTCCAGGAGTGCTGATACCGCATGCCGCCGCAGGAGAACACCGGCATTTGCAGTTCTGTGCGTCCAAATCGACGATATTGCATTCGTTTGCTGTGACATTGTTCATTGATTAGTATGCAAGATTTAAGTCGATTCTGCCGTTGATGTAACGG
>NZ_QXHD01000004.1:6825020-6829961 GCF_011009555.1 Adonisia turfae CCMR0081
TCTTTGATTCATCGGTGCCTTTAACCACAGATGGGAGTACTTCAAGGTCTGCCATTGAACCAGAATCTTTCTTTTTCACAGAGTTGGCTTTAGGCTTAGAGGCTTGCATCTTCTTGAGCCTTAGCCCTGCCATCGCCTCACTCTTTTTAGCCTCAGCATAGGCGACAGCCTCAGGATCGCACGGCATAATCACCCGTGCAGACTGAACATCAAATGGCAGCTCTTTTCTAACCCTTGCCACCCTGCCAAATAGTTGATCCAAAAATCCCCATTCTCTATAGTTCGTTAGGCAGCACAATACATTGAGGCGATTGCAGCTAAATCCTATAAACGCTTGCCTAACGGTGATCAGGACATCTATTGATTCATCTCGCTTGAACTTTTGAAGCGCTTCAATACTTTTAGGGCCATCACTAGAAATAGCGACCACCGTTTTTAGGTGTGGATAGGTGGTCTTGAAGTATGCTTCAATCTTCTTGGCCTGTCCCTGATCATAGGCAGCAACCAACATTCCAAAATGCTGCCATATAGCCTTAGCATCGTTTAATTCATTGACACTGATATCAATGAGATGTTGATAGAATTCAGCCTCTTTAAGAAAGCGTCCTAACTTTCTCTTCATTTTTGAAACCTGCATCAATTCAGAAGGCTTTCCAACTTTATGCCAAATGCCTTCAGCGTCAGGCATTTTGAACATGACATCGCGCAGATACCCTTGGGCAACGCCTTCTTGATAAGAAGCGGTTACATCGTATACCGGGAAAATCTCATTATTAGGGTCTGGCGCTGTATATTGAACACCCCAAACCCGTTCACCGTTGCCCCTTGACGTGCCACCCATCACCAAAATATAGGGATAGAACTCAGCTAACTGGTCCATCGTCCCGGCGAATTTGTTGGTGGGTTCACCTGTTTTAGGGTCAATGCCCAGATATTGAGCTTCATCTAACACCAGGGCACCTCTATTTATTGATTTTTTGAGGAATCGAGTCTCAAATAAGACTGTTATCCAGCCTTGTTTCTGGAAATCAGAATATGAAATAAACACCCCCCATGCATTGTGTCCGTTTTAGAGCTGAATATCCCATCCTTTAGGCAAATACTTCAGCCATGTCTTGTTTTTGCCAGAAGACATACCGCTTGAGATTGTAGGTCAAGTTTTTGAGGCCGAGCATGGTTTTGGCCCTGGCTAACCCAATGGTGCGAACAACTTTGCCCCCCATCTCATTGACCATCGACCCAAATACATGTTCAACCTTGGCCCGGGTTTTTGAACGCTCACGATTGTCCGCTATCTGCACCTCTGTTAGGGGGCGATTGCGATAGGCTCGTTCGTTAATATGGCTCTCAAAACCCATCATCTCTAACACGGTGACAATCGCTATCGAGAGATAGGCGCTATCGGCCCAAATCTCATCATCAGAATTGTCCGCATCTAGCAGTTGACCCAATACCTGAGAATCATGAACCGAGGCATCGGTGACCGTATACCGACGAATAAACCCATGCCCCGCATCCCGATTGATATGGTTTTTATACCCGTAATGAGACGTGCCATTCTTTTTGGTCCAACGAGCCTCCACATCCTTTTGGGATAGCTTATGAGGCTTGTCCTGCCAATCCTCAGGCACCTTGCCTGCTTTGACCTCGGCATTATCGTCTCGACTATTCCGTTGTTTAGGCACTGGCACTAAGGTGGCATCGACGATTTGACCACATTGGGCTTGGTAGCCCGTTGCCTTCAGATAGGCCCCAAACTGCTCAAATAGTCCTTCCACTAACTCGGCCTGGCGTAAGCGCTCCCGAAATGACCACACCGTTTTCGCGTCTGGCACCGCATCTTCCAGGCCCAGATGTAGAAATCGCATAAATGACAACCGGTCATTCACTTGGTATTCCAGCTCATCGTCACCAATGTTGTAGAGCTGTTGCAGGATTAACAACTTAAACATGAGGATGACATCTATCGGGCGACGACCTGCTTTACGCTTACGGGATTTGACATACACGCTTTCTAACAGCGGTCGAAACTCATCCCACGGAATCAGCTCGTCCAGGCAGGTCAACAGGTCTTTTTTTGATTCCAGCTTTTGATGACGGATCTCAAAATCCCAAAATCCTTGTTGTCCCATCAGAAGTCTCCCTGTCAACCCTAATCCGTAACCATGATCTCATATTGAGACTCTATTTTTGAATTAATCGAGGTGCCCCCTAGGCTATCCAGCATAAAGGCATATTCAAAGGCGGTTTCTTCGAGCCATCCATAACGCCCGGAGGCACCGCCGTGGCCTGCATCCATATTGGTTTTGAGAAGAAGCTTATTCTGATCGGTTTTTAACTCTCTCAGTTTTGCTGTCCACTTGGCAGGTTCCCAATAAGAGACTCGTGGGTCGTTAAGTCCACCCGTGATCAACAGGTCAGGATACTTCTGGGCTGTGACATTGTCGTAGGGCGAGTAAGACTTCATGTAGTCATAGTACGCTTTCTCATTAGGGTTGCCCCATTCGTCCCATTCCATCACTGATAGCGGCAGGCTGGGATCTAAGATGGTTGTTACAACATCCACAAAGGGGACAGCTGCGAGGGCAACTTTAAATAACTCGGGTCGCATATTTAATACGGCACCGATCAATAATCCACCGGCACTACCACCATAAATAGCGAGTTTGTCAGCGCTGGTCCATTGGTTATCGATCAGGTACTCAGCACAGGCAATAAAGTCCGTAAACGTATTTTTCTTATGGAGAAACTTGCCGTCCTCGTACCATGGCCGACCCATTTCACCACCACCGCGAATGTGGGCAATGGCATAGATGACACCTCGGTCTAATAGGGAGAGCCGGATAGAGGAGAAATAGGCCGATGATGATGCGCCATAGGATCCGTAGCCATAGAGAAAGAGGGGACTGTTGCCATTTCGCTCAGTTCCTTTTTTGTACACCAGCGAGATTGGCACTTCGGTGCCGTCGGGAGCCTTCGCCATCAACCATTCACTTTGATATAGGCTGCGGTCGTAGCCTCCAAGTACCGGCATCTCTTTTTTGAGCTCTCGTTCATGGGTGTCCATGTCATAATCAAATACTGAGGACGGAGTGATTAATGACGTGTAGGTAAATCGCAGAGTTTTGTTGTCAAATTCAGGCATGGCACCAGACCAGACCGAATAGGTGGGTTCTGGAAACTCTAGGGCTGTGTCTTCTCCTGTGGAGAGTTTGTGGATACGAATGGTGGGCAACCCCCCCTGGCGTTCGTAAATGATCAGATGGTCGATAAATACACTAATACCTGTCAGCTGTACATCAGGGCGATGGGGTATGACGGTTTTCCAATTCTCTTGGCCGAGTGCGTTGACTGGTGTCACCATTAGCTTTGAGTTAATGGCATCCTCGTTGGTAACAATGTAAAATCGGTCGAGGGTGTGGTTGTTGCCAGGATGGTGAGAAATGGAGTATTCCACGCCATGTTTGCGGGGACAAACTATCTGAAACTCTCCATCTGGATTGTTGGCATCTAAAATCCAGATTTCGGAGGTGATTTTGCTGTTAATTGAGATGAATAGATAAGCTTCGCTGCGGGTGCCGCCCACTGAGAGATAAAAAGCATCGTCGGTTTCTTCGTAAACCAGTTGGTCGTTACCTGGATCTTCTCCCAAACGATGTTTCCATACTTGGTAGGGGCGATGGGCATCATCTAGTCGAGTGTAGAAAACAGTACGATTGTCGTTAGCCCAGATGACTTCACTAATGTTTTCAATTTTTTCTGGATAAAGATTTCCAGTGGTCAAGTCTTTGAATACTAAGGTGCAGCGCTCTGATCCATTGGTGTCTGTAGCATAGGCTAGCAACTGATGATCAAGACTCGTTTCATAGTCTCCCAAGGCAAAAAACTCATGCTCCTCAGCTAGCTCATTTTCATCGAGCAAAATTTCTTCGGGGGCGTCTAAGCTACCTTGTTTACGGCATAGGATGCGATAGGCTTTGCCTTCTTCAGTGCGGCTGTAATAGTAATAATCCCCGTCTTTTGTGGGTACCGACAGATCACTTTCCTGAATGCGGCCTAGCATTTCGTCATACAAAGCTCTCTGAAAGCTCTTGTTATGGGAGGTTTGTGCGTCAGTGTAGATGTTTTCAGCTTTGAGGTAATCCAGGGTTTCTGGGGAGTCGCGATCGCACAGCCAATAATAATCATCAATGCGAACATCCCCATGTTTTTCAAGGGTTTTCGGCTGTTTTTTGGCGATAGGGGCTCCAGACGTCATCAAAACTTTAACTCCCTGAACGTGTGCCCTTCTAGAATACTGAGCTAAGCCCTGGGAAGCCATGATGCATGGGTGTAGAATACCGTCCCTGTGAAGAAGTTTTGAATTCTGAGTTCTAAGTTTTGGGGTGTAGTGCAATTAAACCCCCCACTCAAAACCACCTATACTGATCGGATTCTCCCCTTTTTACCAAGTTTATGGCTGATCTGATCCTGTTTTGGCACCGTCGTGATCTGCGCATTAGTGATAATTTAGGCCTTGCCGCTGCTCGGGAACGGAGTCCTAAAGTAGTCGGGGTTTTTTGCCTGGATCCTGGCATCTTAGAAGCAGATGACGTAGCCCCAGCCAGGGTGGCCTATATGCTTGGCTGTGTGGCGCAGTTACAGGAGCGTTATCAAGCAGTCGGGAGTGAACTGCTGATTCTCAAGGGTAATCCTGTAGAACAAATCCCTCAGACAGCTTCGACATTGGGAGCTATGGCTGTCTATTGGAATCGAGATGTGGAACCCTATTCCCGCCAGCGAGATAACGCAGTGGCAGCAGCCCTGACGGAAAAAGGCATTGAAATGCGGACCAAAACTTGGGACCAACTGCTGCATGCACCGGGGGATGTGCTGACTGGAGCTGGTAAACCTTACACGGTGTATGGTCCTTTCTGGCGAAACTGGCAAAATTTAGTCAAA
>NZ_QXHD01000004.1:6829971-6837636 GCF_011009555.1 Adonisia turfae CCMR0081
AGGGAGTCTAACAAATCAGCGCAAGTAGACACAGACCAGTCTATTGCCTTTGACCAAACGGACGCAACTCAGCTATCGGCTAATAATCTTGCCGAAACTGAGACTATTCAGAATTCAGGTAATGATCAATCCGGTGATAATTTGGAATCACCAGTTCAACGCTCAGCGGATTTAATTCAGTCAACTGGGGAGTCTAACAAATCAGCGCAAGTAGATACAACTCAGTCTATTGAATTTGGCCAAACGGACGCAACTCAGCTATCGGCTAATAATCTTGCCGAAACTGAGACTATTCAGAATTTGAGCCATAGCCAATCTGTTGCTAACTCAGAAGAATCAGTTCAACGGAGAGTTGATTTATCAGGGTCACCCAAGGTCTCTAATGATTCAGGACCAGTAGAAACAACGCAGGTGGTTGGGGATGCGATCGCACACAAATCAAATAATCAC
Source organism: Adonisia turfae CCMR0081 (assembly GCF_011009555.1). GTDB lineage: Bacteria > Cyanobacteriota > Cyanobacteriia > Phormidesmidales > Phormidesmidaceae > Leptothoe > Leptothoe turfae. Next base: position 6,830,422 of record NZ_QXHD01000004.1, read on the forward strand.
TCTAATACGTTACCGACAGCGAATATTCATAGCACTCTCCAGCGAGCAACAGACATAGCAGAGAGTCCACAGACTATCGAACCAGATAAATCTCCTTCAGTTCAACAGTTACATTCTGAATTAACCACAACTGATATTACCTATAGTCAAGCCGATACACTAATCTCCCGCGCTTCCAACCAACCAACTGTTTCTCAACAACCCCCTATCAACAATCCTTCCGAGGCTTCATTGCCTGATGTCTCAATCTCGAGTCAATCCCTTTCCCACCAAACTGAATCAATTCAACGGGTAACCGAATCCAAGTCGCCATCCAACTCAGTTTCTGACAAATTGGGTTCAGCTAATGCGGCTCAACCGTTGCCCAATGACCCTCAGACAAATGAGTTTTCAAGCGACATTCAATCTATCTCTAATTCAGTCAAGTCAAGTCAGCGGGCAGCTGAATCGATTGAATTAACTCCATTAGTGTCTCACGAATCACATCAGATAAACCCAACTCAACTATCTGATACTAAAGGTGCCAGTGCTTCCTTCACTCCAGAAGTACCACTTAAGGACTCATCTATTCAGTGCTTTTCAGAGGTATCTAATACTGAATCCCAATCTTTTGACTCAAATGAAATCCTTCCCCAAAGAGATTTTTCGACTGAGAACAAGATTCAATCAAAAGATGAGTCGCAGCCGTCTATCTCGATGCAGCAAGCTGTAAACCCTAGTAAGATTACATCAGCGCCATCAACTGATTCCAACCAACAGGAAAATCTTCAGTCCTCTGCTGCTCCAGATGGGATTCAAGCCGCAAATCAGTCGGCATTCGTCGCCAATCAGCTAACCTCTTCCCCTGAAATCCAGACTGCATTAGACCAGACTGAAATATCACCCCAGGCGAATTTGTCTCCAACGGCCTCAGCCCCAATCCAACGACAGCCCAGCGATTTGTCTGGCACGCCAGACAATATTGAGGATTCACCATCTATACATCCACAGATAGAACTGTCCCTATCTAATCAGCAGGATCCGACACTTTCTAATCAGCAAGATCCCACATTTAACAGTCCAGCATTAGATCTTGGGACTCCAGCAATACCACCTGAGTCAATGGGGTCTGTTCAGCGTTCTACGATAGAGCCTATACAAAGTAAGAACGTTGCTGATCAGATATCTCCTCAAGACCGAACTGCAGTCAGTCAAGCATCAGTCACACCAGATCTTCCAACAATAGCTCAAAATACCTCCCATAGTCAGGTTCAAAGGTCTCCAAGTTCAAGCGATGTAGGCAATAATTCTATAGCTGTTCAATTGCCATTATCTCAACTGTCTTCTCAACTGTCTTCTCAGCAGTCAGCAGAGACTGAATTCAATCATAAGAGTGATACTCAAGATACGTCTACCTCAGCTGAACCTGTTCAACATACTACTGTTGAGCCAACAGTAGCAACCTCAATTGAGGCCGATAGAGTGTCTTCTGACAATTTTCCAGACATTCAGGTTAACGAATCAAGCAATGTTCAACACGTTGCCACCTCAGCAGGATCAATTCAATGTGCGGATGAACCACGTCAAACAATCACATCAGCCCCGATCCCAACAGACATCGCTCACCCTCATCATGCGCCTGAGGTCAAGACTACTATTCAGAAATCGAGTACTGGTCAATCCGTTGCTGGCCTAACATCTGGCCCAACATCTGATCCAACATCTGGCCCAACAGAGATGGTTCAACGTGCCACTAATTTAAACCAGGCCACCGCATCAGGTTCTCATCAGTCAAACCAAACAGATGTAGCCATTCCTGACAGCTTGAAAGCGGCCCAGGATATTCCAGAATCGAGTGATGAGCGCCCCATTTCTAGTTCACCAACCTCAATCCAACGTACTATTTCCCCTCAATTAACTTCATCCGTTTCTCCTGAGCTAACCCAATCTTCTGATGATTGCTCGAAAGAAACTCAAGTCAACGTATTGAAAGACCTTCAAGCTGCTACATCTAGTTTGGAAGTGCCGGTTCAACGTGTATATGAGTCAGTTCACTTAGCATCACCAGGCTCAATTGAAACGGACATATCTTGTCCTCAGAAAGCAGAGCAGATCATTCAAGAAGTAAGTGATGTACACTCCATTTCTGACTCAATCAATCCGATTCAACGCACTAACGAAGTCACACAAACTACCACATCCATTTCTCCTGATAAGCTAACCCAATCTTCCAACAAATTATCAGGCGAAGCTCAGACTCAGAATTTAAAGGATGTTCAATCCATTTCTCACTCAGCAACGTCTGTTCAGCGTGCAACCGAGTCAAGTCAGCCCACCGCATTAGATGTCTATAAACCTAGCCAAGAAAATATAGCACCCCCTGATCGCTCATCAATAGATCAGATTATCCAAGAACAAAACCATGAGCAAGCCATTTCTGGGCCAACAGAATCAATCCAACGAGTCCCTAACTCAACACAGCCGAGTGAATCAATTTCCTATGGTCTGTCTCAATCTTTTGATGACTCATCAGAAGAGAATCAAGTTAGCAAATTAAATAACGTTCAACCTATTGCTACGTCAGCCATTTCGATTCAACACGTAACTGAGGCAAGTCAAACAACATCAACCTTAAACTCAACGGATACAGATCATCCCGATAGGTTAACGGAAAGCCAGACGATTCAGAAATCAAGTCATGGACAATCTGATGTCACCTCAACAGGCTCAGTTCAACGTACTACTGATCTAACACAGCCTACTGCGTCAGATCCCGATGTCTTAAACCAAACGGATGCAGCATCTCTTAAGGGCTGGTCAGAAACTCAGATTAATGAACTACATGATGCTGCGCTAGGCTCTGACGCAACGCCATCGGTTCAACGCGTGCCTAAGCCAGGTCAGCTAACTGACAGTTCTCCATCTCGGACGAGGTCGGTTAATAATGTAACCAATATCCAAGAACCAACGACGCGGCATTCTGATAGCGCAAACAGTCCAACGCCTGATTCACCTATACAGCGTCAAGTTGCCAATTTCAACCGGTCTGAAGTAAGTCAATCAGCCACATTACCATTGAACCAGACACCGTTAGAAAATAGTCAGCGGTCCAATCATCCTAACGGAAGCAACTTGTCTGCAATAAGTGGCCAGCCACCTGTTCTACAGCCATCGCAAGAGAATAAGAAGCATGGCCTAGCTAACAACACACTATCTGAATCCAAACAGACTCCCATAGAACCAACTACAGTCCAACGGGACGTGATTAGTGATTCTGTGGCTGAGCAGATTACTCAGTTTGGGACATCAAACAATTCTTCGATGCAGTTAGGTGATACTCAAATTCAGTCGCCTGAGTCTGGTAGAGGAGAATTTGCAAGCTTGAAATCCACTGGACAACGTTCGTCGAATATCGCCTTCGATTCCCCAAAGTTACAACGTTCTTCAGAGACAAAAGACAAGTCAGCGACATCTATATCCACGAGTATCACTTCAACTCATAAAGATGTCTTAACCCCTTCTAGACAGAAACAATCGCTAGCGGTACTCAGATCGCTAAGCGTGTTGGAACCATTGCCATCGTTACACGGTAAACCATCTCAAACATCCCTGAAAGGTAACTCTACTGCCTCAGAGTTACCCTCATCAAGCTCCACAATTCAACGCCAGACAATCAACGACATTCCTGGTGAGTGGTCTACTCTAGAATCATTAGTTGCAGACCTGACCAACAGTCACCCACAGAACTCCCCTGCCTTTGATCAACCTACAAATACAGATTCAGAATCTACAACGCAACCATCAAAGACCAACTCTGACACAATTCAGCGCCAGGTCTCTAACGTTAACAATGGTTCTAGTCAACAGCAACATGCTATTACCAATATCCCTGGCAATGGGTCTAATTTAGAAAATTTAGTGACACCTGTACAGCGTAAATTGTCAGGTCATCAGTCTACGAAAAAAGCATCTTCTCAACAGTCTAGCCCCACTGCTAGAAAATCAACATCAAAACCTAGCCAAATAACGTCAGCAAGCCCCACTGTCAAACTTGCCAAGCCAGCTACAGTTACTGTTCAACACCAAGTAGCAAGCCCAGTATCTTCGACCAAGCCCACAGTAGTTATTCAAGCTAGTCCAGACAATTCCTCTACGGTTACTGTATCAGCCGATGCACAAACCGATGATAGCCACAACTACAGCAAGTATTTAGAGATGCTAGTTCAAGAAGTTTATAGCCTATTGCGACAACGACTTTCTTTAGAACAGGAGCGTAGAGGACCTAAATACCCTAGATAAACCTCAATCAAATTTGAAAAGTTATCCGTCCGAACATTAGATCGAACCATACATTAGATCGAACCATGAGCCAATTTGTCAAAGCCAAACTCATTGCCCAAGGAGGTGGTAGCAATATCGAGTTTATGTTTAATCCAACTGAATTGAGTTTTAGTCGTAAGATGAATCTCAATTCGTCTGGTGGTGCCCGCACGGATGATGGTGTTCCTAAAATTAGCTTTGGCTCACCGGACCCCTATAGCATCACCCTTGGTGGTTTGATGTTTGACACCTATGAGACAGGCGAAAATGTACTCGACAAACACATCGAAAATTTTCGACAGGCGGTTGAATTCTTAGACAGTAAAGAACGTCCTCCTATGTATATCTTTACTTGGGGAAAACAAGAATATTTACGTTGTTTTGTTCAGTCACTTTCCTATAAGCTAACTATGTTTTTGCCTGATGGCACTCCAGTAAGGGCAACAGTGGATATAACTCTGCAAGAAATTGGTGAGACCAGTGGCTCAGGCAATACAGGGACACCTAGTCGAGGTAGCAGTAGCCGCTAGATAAAAACGAGGGCATGAAAGTAAGTAGGAGATGGCCTTGTGCCTGGCCATTTGTTATAGAAAGGCAGATGGCAAGGGAGCAGGGGCGTCATAGAAGCTTGACGTGAAAATACGTAAAAGCAATTGTTTTTTATTTTCAGAAACTGGTAATTACCTCCATGTTCTGTTGACATTACCTCTTTAAAATCAAGTTCTCTTTGTAAGAAGCTTCTTTATGGCTGCCACCAAGTTTGTCGCCACACCTACACTGAAGATCGATGGCAAAGCCGCCTCCAGTGATTTAATGGAGGATCTTTTACAAATCGTGGTGGAGGAAAGTTTACATCTGCCAGGAATGTTTACCCTGGTAATTCAGAATGATTACTACGCTGGTGAAGAAAATTATCAAGTCTGGAAACACGAGAAACTATTTGAGATTGGCAAATCGATAGAAATCGGGTTTACCTCCAGTACCACCGAGTCAGACGAATTTGACGAAGAGAACAAAGGCACGGTGATCAAAGGAGAAATCACAGCGATTGAAACCCATTTCACCAGTGAAGCCCAAGCTCCTATCATTATTCGTGGTTACGATGCTTCCCATCGCTTGCATCGAGGACGTCATAACCGTTCATTTCAAAATAAAACGGATTCTGATATTGTTAAATCCGTTGCCTCAGAAGTTGGTATTTCTACAGGGACAGTGGACTCCACCGGAGGACCCTATGGGTACGGAGATATCGGTGGTTCTAGTGGTTATGTGTTTCAGCAGAACCAGACCAATATGGAGTTTTTGCGGGAACGAGCTGTTCGCCATGGGTTTGAACTATTTGTTCAAGATGGCAAGCTCAACTTTCGTAAACCGACAAAAGACAGCACTCTGTCCCTAGAATGGCTACAGGATATCCACAGTTTTCGTGTGCGCGTAAGCAGTGCTGAGCAGGTCAAAAGTGTGGAAGTGCGGGGTTGGGATTATAGCCGAAAAGAGGTAATTTCTGAAACCATTAGTAAAGCAAAACAGGTTTTAACTGATACCGATAGTGGTGACGGTAGTAAAACTGTTAGCAGCTTTGATGGTAAACCCAAAACACCGACGTTAATCATGGTTGATCAGCCGATCTCCCAAGCTAAAGAGGCTCAAACCATGGCTCAGGCGCTCTATGACGAAGTGGGTGGAGAGTTTGTCCAGGCTGATGCTCGCAGTGAGGGCGATCCGTCAATCCGACCAGGGCGAGTGGTTAAACTCACGGGTATGGGTAACTATAGCGGCAGTTACTATATTACCGAGACCCGGCATGTGCTCCACGAGCGCATTTACATGACTGAGTTTTCGGTACGAGGACTGCGTGGTGGCGACTTGTTACAAACGTTGGAAACTAAAAATACGCTATTGCCAGGGCAGACCCTAATGGTGGGGGTTGTTGCCGATAACAAAGATCCTAAAGGGTGGGGAAGAGTCAGGGTAAAACTGCCCACTCTAACCGAAGACCACATGAGTAACTGGGCACGGGTGGTGTCTATGGGAGCAGGACCCAGCCGGGGGGTTGACTGGCTACCTGAGATTAACGACGAAGTGCTAGTTGCCTTTGAACATGGGGATATACATCGACCCTACATTTTAGGGGGAGTGTGGAACGGTAAAGATGCACCACCGGAGAAAACAGAGGAAACCATTGCCAATGGTAAGGTTCGTTTGAGAACTCTAAAAACTCGCCTAGGGCATACTTTGCAATTTGTGGAAGAAGATAAGGGTGATAGTAAAAAAGGTGTGTATTTAACCACAGTGGATAAGCATCAGCTTCACTTCAATGACACTGATAAATATATTGACCTCAAAACGAAAGACGGGCATGAGCTCAAGTTTGACGATAAGAATAAAAAGATAGAGCTTAAGACTAAGAATGGTCATCAAATTTCGATGGATGATAATGGCAAGAAGGTAGATATTATCTCCACCGGTAGCCTTAATGCGAAATCAGGCACGAGTGGTAACAGTGAGAAGATTAATATTAATGGCGGTGAAATCACGCTAACCGGAGCGACGAAGATTACGCTTAAGGTTGGTGGTAGTAAGATTGTTGTGAGTTCTACGGGGGTGGATATTTCGGGAACTCAGGTGAATATAAAGGCAAATGCAACGGCGAAAATGGAGGGCTCGATGGTGGATGTGAAGGGGAAGGCGACCGTAAATGTTCAGTGTTCGGGGATGACGAAGGTGGCAGGGAGTTTGTTGAAGTTGAATTAACTGGAGGTAAATTATGGGAATGCAAGTTGTTGCTGGAGCCATGCTCAAATGCCCTTTTGGGGTGGCACCCAGTGTCTTAAATGTCTTACCCAAAGGACCACCTGTCATGGCTTCTGGCCCTCTAGCCGCCACCATCATGGACTATGCGCCTATTGTGAATAT
>NZ_QXHD01000004.1:6837646-6851574 GCF_011009555.1 Adonisia turfae CCMR0081
GACCCTCTGGGGGGAACGGCGCCATACTGTCGTTCCAGCAGCTGTGGGGGGGTAGTGAGTACGGTGGTGCCGTGGAATTGTTGTTGCGATCGCACGTGTGTCGCCGTTTTTAGCTGACCAGGCTCTCGAATCAGGGGGCCAAACTGCACCATCCCCGTCAGCGAATCGAGGGTGTAATGCCAATCCTCTGGACCAGAGTCAGCAAAATCAGTCACCTCTTGCCAGTCTTGCTGAATACCGCTGGGCAGAATGATCGATAAAAATTCTGTTTCATTACGGGGAAGCACCGGCTGGCTCTGCAATTGAAAGCTTTGGCCTGGCTGCCCGTCACTTTCCCCTAGCAATTCATCCTGCACCAGCAGGCACTGGCTAGCATCAATGGTGCCACCAATGGAACGAGCTGAAACACTCAAGAGACGAGGAGAATTACTATAGGTGGGAACTCCCATGTCAGGAGTTGTACAAACACAGCGTAGCCAACGGCCCCGATAGCTAGCAAAGTCGGTCACTGGAAATTGTTGAGGCAGGTGCAGCACCACCTCTCCCTGCTGAATATCGCTGGTGCTACCCGTATTGTAAAAACTAAACCCACAGGTCTCGTCATCGCTTTCTTGCATGAGAACTGGCACCCAGGTTTGACCATCCCAGGCTTGCCATTGGCGGGGTGGTGTCTCAGGACGAATACCAGTGGGCGTTGCCGTTTCACCCGTAAAGTGTAGGGCGATCACATTGCCTTCAAGGGACTGGGCTGGATCAAGCACTAGATAAAAGCTGTTACCAGGTTGAGGGGTGGGATTAAAAATAGTCTGTTCACAACCGGTCCAATCACCACTATTATTACGACTCCAACGGGTAGAGAGCCGATCTTGTAAAACGTTAGGAATACGCTCAGCCGTATCTGCTGTCAACAGATGATTAATCAAGGGAAGACCAATGATTAGTGGCCGATCAGTACTAAAAATAATGGCCTCTTCTGTTTCAGTACGCTCAGTTGCCACCTCTACTGCCACAGGAATTTGGTAGGGCTCTGGCAAACTTGCAGCCAGGTAAAACGTAATGGCGGTATGGGCAGGCGCAGGCGGCTGTAAACGAATACCTAACAACTCTAAAAAAGCTACATAGTTACGACGCGGCACCTGATTAAACCGCATCATCATTTGGTCAGTGAGCCAGCCAAATAGCTCCACCATGGTGATGCCGGGATCACTAGGATTATGATTAGTCCATTCCGGGCAGTAGCGGGGCACACGCAACAGACACTCTTCGACCAGCTCCTTAAACGTGCGGTCGTCTAAATTGGAATTAGGTAGTTTGGGCAGAAAGTCAAATTCCATAGGGCTCGCTACTCATCAGATGGGGTGAGATAAAAGGGGTATACCAAACTCCGTCGATGAGGTGTTTCTCGAATTCGATAATTAACAGTGATACTGAGACTGGCTGTATCAGGCATCGGTATGGCTGTAACTGCTTCAACCAAGACACGAGGTTCCCACTTTTGGATCGCTGTGCGAGCATAAATCTGGGCCAGCAGTAGAGTGTCATCATTGAGGGGAGCAAACACTAATTCATGGAGGCGAGAGCCAAAATCAGGGCGATAGACTCTCTCGCCTAAACGAGTGCTGAGAATGATGACAATTGATTCTTCAAGATTACGATAGTCATGACTAAATTGAAGTCCCCCCTGAAGCGTTAACCTCATGGGAAATCCCCAACCCTGTCCTAAAATCTCTTTAGTGCTTACCAATATGTTTATTGCTGTTAACTTTTTTTGTTATGTTAACCACCTAAACGTGAGAAAACTTCCGTGATTCTAACGATTCGCACTAGCCAGGTATTCAGGGTACAACAGTAAACACAAATGAATTTTAATTGATTCAATTCCTTTAGCGAGTATTTAAATTATGGCTAGAGAACAAGTAGCTAAGCTTTTTCGCGAAGCTCAAACAAACCCGTCCCTACGCAACTCCCTCAGTGCAGCACCTAGCCCAGAGATATTTGTAGCGATGGCTAACCAAAAGGGCTTTTCGTTTACGATGAAAGAATGGCGAGAGATGACTAATTTCTCGGTGGAAGAATTAGAGTGTGAACTCTCTGAGATTCCTGGAATTTAAAGCATCTGAGTCACACGAGTATTTTGTAGCGTAAGTTTGCCCACTATCAAATTCAAATGTGGATGGGTGGATGCGATCGCTGCCAAGTTTCTGCCATGGGTACTAGCATAGTTGCATAGCTGATCATTTTCTCTGCATTGCCTTAGAAAAGAGGGATTGAAACTCTCTTTTCTAAGGCTTTTCTAGTGTCAAGAAGAAGGCACGGCGGTGTACCCCTATATCCATCCCTTAATTTCTGTATCGGTTAATGGGCGCTCTAACTTTAGATATTCGCGTTTAGCTGCCTGCAGTAGATGTTTCATCATCACAGGCTCATCAGCATCGGCTGCGATAAAGGCGGCACTCAGGGCAATATTCCGGATGTTACCGCCAGCAATGCTCAGTTTTGCTAAACGCTCATAGACTAAGTCTTTAGTGGGAGTATCCGCAGGAAATACACGACGCCAAATCTCAGCTCGCTGTTTAGCGTCGGGGAAAGGAAATTGAACAACAAACCGTAAACGACGGAGAAATGCCTGATCGATGGAGTTCTTCAGGTTGGTGGTTAAAATAGCCAACCCCCGATAAGACTCCATCCGCTGTAGAAGATAACTAACTTCCATGTTGGCATAGCGATCTTTAGAGTCACTGACATCGCTGCGTTTACCAAATAAAGCATCGGCTTCATCAAAGAGTAGAATCACCCCCCCGCCCTCAGCGGCATCAAAAATACGACGCAAATTTTTCTCAGTTTCACCGATATATTTACTCACCACTGTACTTAGATCAATCCGATAAAGATCAAGATTGAGATCCCGTGAGATCACTTCAGCTGCTGTCGTTTTACCCGTACCGCTCGCACCAGAAAATAGAGCACTAATGCCTAATCCACGGCCACTTCTGCCACCAAAACCCCAGTCTTCGTAAACGCGAGAGCGCTGGGCCACGTGGGTAGAGAGTTCTTGAATTATCTGTTGTTCTTTTTCGGGTAATACCAGGCTATCCCAGGTGGCACGAGCGTCAATACGCTGGGCTAATTCATCTAAGCGAGGTCGAGCCTGGGTACGACAAAGATTCCATAGGGGCTCAGGGGTATTAACTGTTTGCCCCTGTAGACAAACGGTATGAATGGCACTAGGGCTCAGATTAAACTGAGACACTAGCGAGTTGATAGAGGTCTGCCAAGTCGTTCCGCGATGGCCGAGGCCAGACTGCCACAGTTGACGCTGTTCTGAGGATGTGGGGTGGTCTACTTCGAGGGTGAAAAGGGGGCGCTGCCGCTGCCGACGGCGATCTCTACCAGTAATCATCAGGGGGAGATTGGTAGTGTCAATAAAGGTTGAGATCGCACTCCGTCTCTCCGCACTTTCAGTCTCTAAATCCTCACAGTTTAAAAGCACTGCCATGCGACTCAGTCGATATTCACGCTCGCATAATGTTTGCAATGTTTTCAGCTGTTGCCAATCGGTAGGTAACGCCTCAGCAGACAACTCCTGTAGTTCTAGGCTTAAATGCTGACAGGCTTCAGAGGCTACAGTTCTCAAGCTAGAGCTATCACCGCCAATCAATTGAATAACTGACAGGAGACTCCCCGGCAACCTCTGAGTCCAAGTCTGTTCTATCTGGTCAATAAGACGTTGATGGGAAGGCACTAACAAACTGGGCGCATGCACAGCATGCATCAGTGTTTGCAAACGTTGGTCAAGATATTGCACCCCTGTCAGATAGTGTAAAATTCGCTCATCAATCCGTAGAGGGCTCGTAACTAACGCATTGCCGCCACCGATCTCAATCAGCTGGTATCGTCGCAGTGTTGCACTGGGGGTTAACGCTTCCCAGCAGACGTTCTCGAATAGGCTTAAGGCTAATCCAAAGGTAGGATAGGCGCTATTGCTAGCTGTTTGGCACAGTTTAGGCCAATGTCCATCTAGTTCCATGCCTGCGCATAGCAGGAGAATGTTTTGCTCAAAGTGAGTGAGCCCAAGACAATGGGTTAGTAGTTCTAGGGTAAATAGTTGACCATTGTAATTGTTGTCTAATGCAGGTGGGGTGGGGTGGGCTAAAGGAGTTTGTGTTTCGTTTTTTTGTTCTAATCGCTGACGGATCTGAGCGAGTGAATAGCTGAGATATTGCTGATTGGCACTGTGCCAACTTTGGATAGATTTAGACGGTGACAATGCAACAGTCATGGTGTTTGGCTCAGTAAAATTATTAGCAATATCTCACCAATGGCAAGATAGACGAGTATTTAATGTGCTGTTAAGAAATAGTTTGAGATTAAGGCATAACCTTATTAATCGACCTAGCCGTATCCTTTACTAAATCTGAATATTGGCGATAAACGAGAGCCTACTTTCGGGGAAACCCCAATTTGCCTAACAGAGATAACTTAATTACTCCTAAAGGGGGAGTTAGGCCCCACTTTAAGCTACCGTGTATACATAAGTTGGAGAGTTGCTCACAGTTTCGAGCCCACTCTCCGAGAAGGGCAAAGTGAAGCTCAAACCCACGTTGGGTTCAAAACCCAACGCTAATTGAGGGCTGTCCACTAAAGGGACAAGATTGGCTGGGCAGCCCTAGATATAGAGCTTCTAGGGATTCTTTAACCGCTTGAGCGGTTTTGAGCCAGTTAGCCTTGCGACTTTGAGTCCAAGGCGGGTTAATGCTTCCTTGCCAGGTGCAAGATCTCAGTATTATCAATTGTGATAACTGTGTTTCCTGAGTTGTCGGCATAGAGCAAAACCAGCTGTTTGGGGTCCCAGGGCATAAAATTTAAATCATGCAATTGCTCTTTAACAAATTCTAATCATTCGTTTTCAGCAAGTCCTGCAAATACTGAATGGCTTCTGTCGGAGATAACAGAACAAATTCTCCATCGCGGAGTAATTCATACTGTCCCCCACGATAACCGTGGGCGGTAATGAGTTTTTTCTCAACTGCTTGGGTCGCTAGAGTATGCAGCTGATTAACACTAATTGTTTCGAGTTCTAGGTTCATTTTATTTTTTAAGGTCTCAAAATCAGGTTCGGCTGGCTGGTCCGCATTGGGTTCGGAAACGTCACTCATGACAATTTATTTGACGACGACTCTGGGGCTATTAAACCAATTAAAGGTGCTGCTGTTAGGATCAGTATCAACACCTAATAGGCTATCAGCCCCATCAACCTGTAGACGAACAAGATAGTCGCCAGGTTTCACGCCGCTAATGGAAATTGTCAAACTGTCGGTATCTGCTGCGCGGGGAGATGCGGTAAAGAGGTAGGTGACTGGGGCATCTGTGGACCACTCATTAAGGGCAAGCACTACATGCTGTTGAGCACCGACAGGTAGATAGGTGGAGATTTGTAAAATCCCCGTCCGTGGATCGTCGTCAACGCCTTCTATATCAACAACTTTTATCGATGTTACGGTGGGACGCAGAACAAAAGGTAACGCATTGGAATTGATCAGTACAGATTGATTAACGATTTTTGAGGAATGTTGCGATTGTTGTTGACCTCCATAGTGAATCACCTGTGCAGACTGAATGCCTGCCCGTAAAGATAAGCGGGGGGCGTCTGTAAGCGACACGTTGATTTCATTGTCGGTGATTGAGTTTGGGACAATCTCAGCATCACCAACTTTGATTTGAGTATTGGGTCCTTGCAACAGCTTCCCTAAAATTCGCAGGGGAGTTTTTTCATCAATGGGGGACAGAGGGCCTGATTGGGCAATGACTTTTTCAATTACTGGCTGATGGGGAAATGGAACCATCCCACCAAAGTAACGCTCTCGCACTGGCAGGGCTTTCTGGGTCGATATTTCACCATCAATGACAACAGCCATGACTTTATAAACCAGAGACAATGAATAGGGTGCCTGAAAAAATGTTGACCAAATTTTAGACAGCTCATCCATATCCATGGGCACTGGATTGATGTTGATTTGTTGCGTCTGGGTGGTTAAATCTGAATTGGCTAAGAACGCCGAGTCTACAATTGCGGTGTCAATCATATCGGCGGTGAGCACAGTTTTATCGCTCAGAGTGCGCACTACACTCCCCAACAACCGCTGGGGTTCTAATTCTGTATCATTACCATAGGCGCTCAACATATAGTAAAGATCCAGAGAGGAGTGGCGTCGAATGGGGCCTTTTTTAGAGCGAAATGTGGCAGTATCACCATTGCGCAGAGCATTATTGTGGGCGACCTGATATAGAAACAAGTTGATGCCTGACTCAGGGGTGCTGCTGCCAATGCTGTTGGGCTTTAGGGTGGTAACTCGAGCTCCGTCTACATCACGCTGAATCGCGCCCTGAAGCAACCGCTGTAGTGTAGCGGTGACAGTTGCGATCGCAAGATGATTACTCATTCAGCCATGTATGAAAACGTCTGCTATAGAAGTGCCCAGTTAACGATTGAATTCAACATTGTTTGATAAATACTAGCGTCTACTGCCATTGGGCAATCTGGATAAACCATTATTCCATCCGTAATTTTGGATAGTTCAAACGTAGTAATGGGAACTAAATATACGTAATTTGATTTTTATTGATATTGCATGGGGATTCTGGGGAAAACAGTATTCTAGGAGTCAATCCACTCACATTGTTGTTGCCGATTTATACTTTGACCACATCCAGAACATTCGTTTTTGTAGAAGAAGCAATCGATTTTAGCTTGGATATGGTTAAGAGACGCTTTAGCCTGTTATCACTGCCCTTTGCAGATAACAGATTAAAACTTAATTAGCAACACTTATATTTTTATCTTCCTGTTAGACGAGGAGAACGTCCTCTCTCTACGGAAAAACACAGATACTACAGCTCAAACTGGATGGAGAATAACTAGTATGGCCTTAGACTACTTTGCGCCAGGGGTCTACGTCGAAGAGGTAGACCGAGGTAGTCGCCCCATTGAGGGCGTTAGCATGAGTGTTGCCGGATTTATCGGCTTTACCGAAGACGTACGAGGAGACGCTGAACTGTTTGAGCCCATGATGGTTACCAACTGGGCTCAATACTTAGAATTTTTTAGCAAGCCAGGCTCCGATGGGTTCACTGATTTTGGCGCTTACCTTCCCTTTGCTGTACAGGGTTGGTTTTTGAATGGTGGCGGTCGCTGTTGGGTGGTAAGTGTTGGCACTAAGCTACCGGGCACGCCTAAACCTGCTGCATCTGAGAATGCAACCAAACTGATCACCTCCAGTGGTAAACCTTCTCTTTCCTTCTATCTAAAAGCCTCTGAATCTGAGGAAGAAGGCACCTTGGCGCTTCCATCCAGTGCGGGTCGATTAACTGTCAGTGTTCTAGATGGAGGACCTAAGCCTTTACCTGACGATGCCGATGAGGATGCGGAACCCCCCATTAATAATGGTGAGTACTTCACAGTCATCGTCAGACAAGGGGATGAAATCTTAGAGCAGTACGATCACCTGAGCATGAATCCAGAGGTGGCCTCCGATGTTGCTGACTATGCTGTCACGATGCTAGAGCCCTCTGAGTATATTGTGGTTGAGAACATCTCACAATCTGGCCAGGCTCTTTCTCGCCGACCGGCTAATGGCTCCTATGAGATCGCACCTCCCCCCTATGTCGGCAAGCCAGAGCGCTTTAATCGCGATCTTCAAGGCAACCGCGACGATCGTACTGGCATTCAAGGTCTGTATGAGATTGATGAAGTCTCTATGGTGGCTTGTCCAGACCTATTGTTAGCCTACGAGAAAGGTCTGATTGATCTCGATCAGGTGCACGGTGTCATGGAAATGATGCTTAGCATGTGTGAGAATTCATTCCCCGGCCCCGCTTATCGCATGGCCATTATCGATCCACCGCCGGTAAAACCAGGCAAAAGCATGGATCCCGTAGAACCCAGTCGTCAGCGTCCGGCAGATGCGGCTAAGTGGTTGACCACATTCAATCGTCGCTCTATGTTTGGGGCCACCTACTATCCCTGGATCAAGGTGGCTGACCCCCGCAACGGCGGTCGTCCTAAACTGGTTCCCCCATCTGGTCACATGATGGGCATCTGGTGTCGTACTGACGAGTCTCGCGGTGTGTTTAAGGCACCTGCCAACGAAACACCCCGGGGTGTTATTGGCCTGGCTTACGAGACAAATATGCGTGAGCAAGAACTGCTGAATCCTTTGGGTGTAAACTGCATTCGTAACTTCTCCAGCTACAACCGTGGCTTAAAAGTTTGGGGTGCTCGTACCCTGGTTGAACCTGACAATGTTCAGTGGCGTTACATCAGCGTCCGGCGACTGTTGAGCTACATTGAAAAGTCCATTGAAATTGGCACCCAGTGGGTTGTCTTTGAACCTAACGATCCTGATCTTTGGGCTCGTGTGAGTCGCACGGTCAGTAACTTCCTAGAACGGCTATGGCGCGAGGGAGCCTTGTTTGGTACATCTCCAGCAGAAGCCTTCTATGTGAAGTGTGATGGTGAGCTGAATACCCACGACACCATTATGTTGGGCCGCTTATATGTTGAAGTGGGTGTCTGCCCTGTACGCCCGGCAGAATTTGTCATCTTCCGTATCAGCCAGTGGGCACCTAATCAATAAGGGATATCAATCAAGGATGTAGAGGCGTTCCATGGAGTGCCTCTACGTCATCCCCCCTCCGAAAGAGAGAGGGGTTTTGGTCAACGTTTTCAGAATTTTAAGGAGATAACCCCATGGCTGATCTCAATAAGCCAATAGCCCCAAGTAGTTTTTATCTGGAACTTGCCGGAGTTTGTGAAGGGGAAAAGTCTGTTTTCAAGAGTGTCAATATTCCTGACTATTCTCCTAAGGTCCAGGGTGGACAGCAGGCTGTTGGCACCACCAAGGGTGGTAAAACCTTGTGGCAAGTAAACTCAGCGGGTTTTGAAGGACTGTTTACCTTTGACTGTGTCTGCATTGCCAGCGGCGATGGTGACAGTACCAGCAAAAAGCTCTACGAGTGGTTTGAGAACTGTTTACCTTCTTCCAATGGCGGCAAGAGTAAATGGGGCGACAACAAAAAAGAAGGTAGCATTACTGCCTACGATACCGATGGCAATGAGGTAGCTAAATGGCAATTTGTTGAGGCATGGCCTTCTAAATATAAGTGTGCCGATCTCGATGTAACGGCAGATGCTTACATCGAAGAGACCTATACCATTACCTGCGAAAAGTTTAACCGCACCATGTAGTTTGACCTTTAGGTCAGTCAAGAGAACAGTCAAGAGAACATAGTCATGGTCCAATATTTAACCAATTCAAAATTCTATTTCGAGATTGATGGCGTAACAGCTTTGTCAATCAAAAACTGTACTGGGCCTGAGATTGAGTTAGAAGTGGCTGGTGGAGATTCAGCCATTGGTGTGACTAAAGATGCCAAAACTCAAACCCAGGCAACGATTGGCGGTGTGAAGTACAACAGCACCGTTACCCTGACCTATGTAGCGGGTAACGAATCTGATCAGAAGAAGTTATCAGATTGGTATAACGATTGCCACCCAGACACCTATTCGGGGGGTGGTTCCAAGGCGATGGATAGTCGCAAAACGGGTTCGCTAGTGGTCTATGACCCGAATGGAAAAGAGGCCATGCGCTATAACTTTATCGATCTATTTCCAGGCAGTAAGAAACAGATTGGCAGCCTTGCCGTTGATAGTGGTGGCAACTTAGCGGAAGACACACTGGAGTTGTACTTTACTCAAGTTACTCGAAACAAATAGTGTAACTAATGACATTTCCAGAGATTTTAACTAAAGCTCGTTTTTATCTGGAACTTAGGCTGGACGGTAGTGTTGATTCAACCGATGGTTACTTCATGGAATGTAGTGGTTTTGCGCGATCGCAAGATGTCATCGAAATCTGTGAAGTAACCCCCCAGGTTTGGGGGAAACAGGGAAAAAGCCGTGGGCACATTGTTCGATCTAAAATTCCAGGAAACAGCTCCTATACCAACATCACAATCAAACGAGGTTTGACCATTTCCACAGCCTTTTGGGAGTGGATGGATACCATTGGCGAGGGTAATTGGATTGACCAGCGTCGCAACGGTGCTCTTTGCATCTATGATCAAGCGGGGGATGAACAATTTCGTTTTGAATTCACTGGAGCTTGGCCCGTCAGCTATAAAATCTCTGATTTAGATGTTAAAGGAGCTGACTACAACATTGAAGAAGTAGAAATTGTTGTCGAATCGCTCAAACGCGTTTGTAACTGAGAAAGAGAATTATGACAGCCATTCAACTCAGCAACAATTTAGGGTTAGCACCACCCAAAACTAAGCCCTCTATTCAACCCATTGATCCGTTGCCGCCCAAAACCATCGCCTCAGATTTTCAACCAGAAGCACCCAGTCATGGCTCCTCTGGTATACAAACTGAGTTTATGTTCAGGCTGCCAACGGGCTATCTGGATGCGGCTGGTCAGGTGCATCAACACGGCACCATGCGATTGGCCCGCACCATTGATGAGATTGAACCCATGTCTGATCCAAGGGTTCAGATGAATCCAGCCTATGCCACGGTGATTATTTTGGCACGGGTTATTCTATCGTTGGGCACCTTACCTGAGGTCAGTCCCACCGTCATTGAGGGCTTATTTGCCGGAGACTTAAATTATCTACAGAACTTTTATAGAAACATCAATCGCCTAACGGGGTAAATACGTTATGACTAATTTAGATTCTATGGCTGGGGCTGAATGCACAACTGTTTTGCCGCCCAGTAGCGATATTTCTAACCCAGCAGCGTTTGTGGCACCCGCCATTGTGCAGAGTGATCATACGCTGGAAGTAAAACGAATGATGGCTCAGGTAGCTGAGAAGCTAGCCCATAATCCCCTAGCGATGCAACAATTTTGCGATCGCATTCACCAACTCCTGTGTGACGACATGAAATTACAACAGGAACGGTCTTGCAGGAGATAAAATGGCCACTACATCAAGCAGCAGCTCTGAGAATTCTACCGCAGCTAACTATGTCACCAGCAATCGATTTTATGTGGAGATCGAAAGCAAAATCACAGCCTGTTTTACAGAATGTGGTGGACTTGGCGTGCAGGTCAAAAAGGAAACCGTCGCGGAAGGAGGCCTAAATGACCAGCAGCGAATTTTGTTGGGTACACCTGAATTTTCGGATGTCACGCTAAAGCGGGGTATGAGTGGCGATCAAGTCTTTTGGGACTGGCTTAATACACTGTTTCAACCGCGCACGTCAGGCACCGCCCTCCAACAGTATCGCCGCAACATCAATATCTTAATTTTCAATCAAGCGGGACAAACCCAACAATGTTGGACTTTGATTGGTGCTGTTCCTGTGGGGTGGCAGGCACCTTCTCTACAGGCAGAGGGTAGTGCCGTTGCCATCGAGGAACTTACGCTAGCGTATGAAGGTTTGAATGTCACCTTTGGCAGCGGTGGCGGTGGGGCCACAATGCTAACAAAACGCTCTGATACTGGCTACTTTGAGAGTAAGTAATCGATGGCAAGACAGCTGGGGCATACGTCTCCCTTAGGCGCATTTCGTAACCTGGGTAGTGGGGTACAGCGACATTCGTTGGGGACGTCATCGTTAGCGATCTTAGATCTTAAAACGTTTTATCCCCATGGGTTTCCTGTCAATACCTCTGACGGAACAGATCATGCATCGCAATCCAGCATCGCAGATAATACAGTCGCGCGTAGTGTAGACACGCCAGTACCTTCAGCTCACCATGCAAAATCGCGCGTTAAGGGAGAAAATACACCTAGTGCCGTCGAGCAGACTCCCTCTTTTCGTAACAGTTTGCAGCGTTACTTCTCACCAGAGGTAGCAGGTCGTTCTGATGCGATCGCACCTACCTCCTCTTATCTCTCCCCTCATCAGCCTGCTGCCCAAGCCTCTCCAACCCATGCATCTACATCAAATTTTCAAGCCGCTCATAAAATAACAGATGGCGACCCTTCTGATACCCGTGAGGTCTCCGCGACAATTGAGGCTCAGACCATACAACGGTTAACGGATGAGAATACTCGCAACACTACATCCAATCATCCCCAAGTATCCCCTACCAATAGTCCTCAATCTGTTCCGGAACCACATCCACCAACATCCGCTCAACAGCCTCCCATTGGCTTAGCCTCAACCGATATTAATCAATCCGTCCAGAGTCTCCGAGAACCGTCTCCAATTCAACGGTCGACTAACCAGGACAATCCAAGGACTGGGCCATCTACCAACGTAAAAACTCAAGCTGGGTTAGGGGTGAAACCCCAAGAATCTTTAGATCTGTCTCTATATGCTGAGTCAGGTTCAACTTCAGATTCAAATGCAGTTGACTCATCCACTACTATCCCTAAGGCATCACAAGAAACTGCCCCCAGCAGTTTACAGAGGGCCGCAGATACGGTCAACCATAATAAGCAAAATGCGGTTGCCCAGACGCCACCTATGGGACTGGGCTCAACTGATATTCACCAATCCATTCAGAGCCTGCGAGAACTGTCTTCTCCGATTCAGCGAGCTACTCAGCATCACCCAACTATTGGACAGTCTGCGGACGGAGGAACTCAATCAAGGGTAGAGTATACAAAACCCACAACTTCAAATCCGTCTCCCAATATTGAGATAGGGCCAACTTTAGGAACACGTGCAACTGACTCGCCTGTTCAACGATTTGATGAGTCGCAGCAGCCACCTGGCCATTTATCCTCCTCTGGTAAAACGAGTATTGCCCATGATGACATTCAACTAGCGTCCAATCAGCAACCGACAGCCCCCAATGGATTATCGGCCCTTCTTGAAACTCAGGAGATTGCCTTAGACCAGGCTAAAGCATCGTCTCATTCGAATTCAGATAGCCCAGATATAATTCAAAGAAAGGTTGATCTGTTATCTAAACAAACAATCAATGCTGGTGATAACAGTTCACAAGCAGAGCTAACTCACGTAGAAACTCTAGATCTGAAATCAGATAATTCTAATCAATCATTCGACTGCACAGCGACACCTGAGACATTATCTTCCACAATAGATCCTATTCAACGGGCTATAGCTGGATCTGATATCGGTGATCAGGGTATCCAATCACCCGCGCAGAGACCAACTCCAGTCAGTCAGGATTTTGCTATATCAGAGCCATCAGCGACCGATCAGATAGCTGCTCATTCTGAAATTCAAAGGTCACCTAATTTTAGTGATATAGATAACTCTTCAAACCATCAACTATCTGGATCGCAAGAGTCTCTCAGTCATGCGTCAGCGGCTGACTCAATTGATTCACTGAGCACTGAGAAATCTGTTACTGATGCACCCAAACTGATTCAACGTGTAGCTGAATCATCTCAGACAATAGAAGTCTCCCATGACTCCAGCCCAGTAGATATAGGTCAGCCGTCTGCTCAGCCGTCTGTAAGTAATCTGTCAGAAACATTATTCAATTATCCCCATCCAACCCCGTCCATACCTAAGGATATTTCTAGGAAAAAAGCTAACCATTATTCAGACCCCGTTCGGTTGAGCGGTTCGGCTAAGATCACCGTCGAAGCCTCACATCGAAGCCAACCCCCCAATTCTGAGGGCTTTGAGTCTTATCCCTCTGAGAATCTGGGAGACCCTATTATGCCTAGTCGGGATAATAGCATTGCTTCCATAAAAGGGGAGAACTCCAGCCAGTGTAGCCTTTTCGAGAAAATATCTAACCAGGTTGACCCCATTCAACGAGTAGCTAAAACACCTCAGTCCTCAGGCTCGGACTCAGTTGTGAGTGAAATTAGTCAGACAGACAGCCCCCAATTATCGGCTAATCGTCGTTCTGAAACTGAGACTATTCAGAATTCAGGTAATGATCAATCCGGTGATAATTTGGAATCACCAGTTCAACGCTCAGCGGATTTAATTCAGT
>NZ_QXHD01000004.1:6851584-6855289 GCF_011009555.1 Adonisia turfae CCMR0081
GAGGCAACCGCAAACGCTAGTATCCAGGACTTGTGTATACACCGTAGCCTGCTTAGGCTAAATCAGTTCACCGCTTCTCTCAGTAGGATAATTTTTACCACAATAAAGCTTACCGGAGGCTACAGTATTTATAGGTAGAGCATTTACACTGGTGACGATTGACTCAGGGACACCCTGGATATGGAAGATTTATAGCCATCTATCTTGGCTTAGCATTTTCTTTAGCCATATTCTAGGTTTGGGCATAGATAGATATAGGACCGCCCCACTTCACCGCTATTCCTTAACTACTTTCAAGACTGTTTTTTACACCACACCCGCGTGACCGTTCTCATTTTTGATTTTGACGGTACGATCGCTGACACATTGGAGACGATCGTTACTATTACTAACCGCTTGGCAGGCCACTATGGCTATCCGCAAACGACACCGGAGCGACTGAAATATCTGCGTGCCTTGAGTACAGCTGAGCTATTAGCGCAATCCAATGTGCCCCTGTTTCAAGTGCCGTTTCTGATGCGTCGGGTCAGACGCGAGCTGAATCAAGACATTGACTCGATTCACATCTTCCAGCATTTGAGTGATGTCTTAAAGGCGCTACAAGGGGATGGTCACACCATTATGATTGCCAGTTCCAATGCGCCTTCAACCATTCGACCATTTTTAGAACGTCACGGTTTAAGCCAGGTGTTCAGTCAGGTCTATGGCAACATTGGCCTGCTGGGTAAGGCCCGCAGCCTACGCCGTATCATGCGTCGTCATCGCCTAACACCTGAGGAGATCCTCTACGTGGGTGATGAAACACGCGATATTGAAGCCGCCCATTGCCAAGGGGTGGCGGTGGCGGCTGTGAGTTGGGGATTTAGCGATCGCACCGCCCTTGAAGCCCAGGGACCCACGTTTCTAATCGATACCCCAGAGGATCTATATCGAGCAGTTGGTGAGTTCCATAGAAGTCAGCGACGATTGTTCTTTATGGGTTCCAAGCGGGGTGAGAGAGCAGAAACTCCATCATACGTACCCCACGTAGCTGATTAGAAAGTGGCAAATGCCCAACGGGAGCTGACAAATCCCAGACAAACTCACCCGGATAGCGAGTCCAAATATTGTCAGACTTCCAAGCTAGCTTTTCCCAAAGCCGGTTCCAATCCTGGTTGAGACCGAGCCACAGCTCTCGTTGCTTAGAGAAACCGAACCGATCTTCTGAATACACGCGCCACAGCTGATCAATGGTGTGTAGATCAACCACAGGAAAGCTATCTACCTCAGTAAAATAAACCCACTTCCGCTGCACAGCAGCCGGACCAGCCAGTTCACAGAGCTTTTGTAACGTTAAGCGGTCCGCTTCTTCAAATTCTTGGGCAATCAACAATGCTTGCAATGGCTGATAGTCGACCCCCTTGTCAGAGATTGCTGGCACAACACCATTGGGATAGGCTTCCGCTAAAAAGGTTTGGGCTGCAACGGAATCACTAGTGCTGAGTACCTGATAGGTTTTACCAGTAGCGACCGAGGGTTCGCTAGCCTCTTTGAGGAAGCCCATGAGGACGGCAACGCCAGAGTCACCAGCACTGATTAATTCTGTGACGGCACTTAACTGGCGCTTTAAGTTATTAGAGCGGAGTTGTTCGGCAAGCTTAGCCGTTTTGTCATCGTCCATCGGAATAACCGTTGGAGAATCAGCGGATGCATTAGTCATGTTGGGGCATCTACAACACCAGACTCTGGCGTTGTTTTAAGCGTTTTTTTATAATGAGCCAAATCTCAGGCTACCTCACAATGTCTTAGCAGCACAAGACAAAACAGGTTAGTTATAACTATTTATTTGGATTCGTCAGAAGCGGGTCGATAGCCATTTTCAAAGGCATAGCGAATTAGCTGGGAGCGATTTTCCAACGATAGCTTGCTCAAGATATTGCTCAGGTGAGTTTGGACGGTCCTAGGGCTGATGAACAAATGTTCACCGATCTGTTTATTGGTAAAGCCCTGAATAACTTCCCAAAATACCTTTTCTTCGGCAGGGGTTAACGGCAGAGGTTCTGGCGGCGGTGGTTGAGCTGACTCTGGCGCTGGCATCTGCTGTACCAGACGAATAATTTCAGCATGCATGCGCCGAGAACGTTCCAGCTGAGCATCAATTTTGGCAATCAGCTCCTTAGGATGGAAAGGCTTAACGATGTAGTCATCGGCACCTTTGGAGTGGCCCTGAATCCGGTCATCTAATTCACCACGGCCCGATAGGAAAATAAAGGGAACGAGTTGACCCGAACGAATTTCCCTGAGCTTGGTACAGAACTCATAGCCATCCATCTCAGGCATCATCACATCTGAGACAACGAGGTCGGGTTGGTCTTGTTCAAATAAAGCTAGTCCTTCCGTGCCAGAGGATGCATGGCTCACTTGAAAGCCTCGCTCTCGCAGATAGCGGGTCAACGCAGACCGTAGTGTAATGTCATCATCAACAATAAGGATTTTTTTCATCCTGATGTCAGCTGCCTCAGAATACTTGCTAAACTTTTGAACCGAACGCCATGGGCATGTATAGCGCAACTTTATTTTATCAATCCTACAACTCCGAAACTGGATTACATGTCCTGCATTACAGATACGCCATACTTTTGCAATGAAACTTGTTTTGGATCAACCCACGGCAAAGAAGCGCTTATAAACGATTCTAAAAAAGATGACCTTATAGATTGTTAGTTAAGCTACGCATATCTATTACGGTCAATATGATGCCCAAAAGTTCTAGAATGTGCTGCGGTTATGGCTCAGGATTAAGATTCTCTAAGTGTTAAATAGGACCTGTATTCCCAAGTTTAGATGTTGTGATGCTTTTTGGATTGGATGCCGTTTTTATTAAAGCGATTGTTCCGTTATCTTTGGTTGCCTGGTACAGTGTCGACACCAATACGAAACTTGGGTATAAAGCAGGGTATGGCTTCGCTCGGGGTGATATATAGGTGGCATATAAAAGGTTCCTGTCGTCGGTGAAGCATAAATAAGAGGGAGCAACATGGGTGAGTCTGATAGCCAGGGCAGGAATGACCCACTACTGCAATCACTGGATGATGACTTTCAAGCATTGCAGCGGCACTTCGCTGATCAACTGGCTAAAGATATTGAATATTTGCAGTCGGAAAAGCAGCGCCTGATGAGCGATCTGGATGCGCTGCGTGTAGAGTACGACCAGCTTTATATTGACTATCAATCTCTTAAGAATGAGTCAGAGGTTGCCCTATCTACGCGAGAGTTGTCTCAGCAAAATGCCTGGGCTAAACGACTGGCTCGTGTACTCGCTCAAAACCTCCGCGATGATCTCCATGCCTATGTGACTAACTCATCAGAATTACCCAATCCCAGCCAAGACTGGCTGCATGCTTTGGATGACACGCTCAATCGCAGTGTCAGAGCGCTACAGCAAGATCTCAGCAGCTATCAGAGCGCCATTGCTCAGCAGCTGACACGTATGCAAGCTATGGAGCAGCAAGGGGAAGTCATTCTAGAGAGTCTGGTGGCGCGTATTAGCGATCAGTTGGGCAATTATCAGTTGGGGCAAGCGCCAACCCGTGCCGGTACTACACTCCCGAGTGGGTTAGATAATCGCCCCCTGAGGGATGGCAGTGATGTTGTTGGGGGGCGTGCCTATGTAGAGCGTCCTCGCCTTGATCAGGTGGCCGGTGCTACCCGTCGAGTGGTGCCATC
>NZ_QXHD01000004.1:6855299-6869150 GCF_011009555.1 Adonisia turfae CCMR0081
TCAAAATTTGGTACATTCTACGACTGCTCGCACCCACGTTTACCCAGAGCCTGTGGGTCGATTTCTGTTGCTCTCATCCATTGCCTTTGACAGTTCTGTTGCCGGTATCTTTTGTACCCTTTGTCAGGGAGGAACTCTGATCTTACCGCCCGAGCGCATAGAACAAGATTTGCAGCAGCTAGCTGATTTGATTGCTCACCAGCGAATTACCCATACACTCTGTGTACCGACGCTGTATTCTTTGTTGTTGGAATCCGCTAATCCGCAACAGCTAGCTAAACTCCGCACGGTGATTGTGGCAGGTGAGGCCTGCCCGCGTACTCTTGTTCAGAATCACTATGCCAAACTGCCTGCTACGGATTTGTATAACGAATATGGTCCCACTGAAATAACTGTGTGGTGTACAGCGTATCGCATTCCGACGCAGATTGAGCCCGGACCTGTGGCAATTGGTAAGGCGATTCCCAACACGCAAATTTATCTGCTGGATAAGGATTTGAATCCGGTTCCCATTGGGGCCATTGGCGAAATTTATGTCGGTGGTGATGGGGTGACGCAGGGATATTTGAATCAGCCGGAGAAGACGGCGTTGTCGTTTGTGATGCCGAAGGGTGGGCATTGCCCACCCTTCTACAGAGGGCGATTGTATAAGACTGGCGATTTGGCCCGATATCGTTCCAACGGCACCCTGGAATGGTTAGGACGGTGTGACCGGCAGGTGAAAATTCGTGGATATCGGATTGAGCTAGGAGAGATTGAGGATGTTCTACAAGACCATCAAGCAATTCAGGAAGCCGTAGTTATTGCTCGCAACACATTCCAGCCATCGGATGTCGATAGTTTAGTTTCTGCTCTTGCCTCTCTTCCTCTTGAGAAAACAGAGACATTATTAGCCAACGCAATGGGGGAGGGCTTTTAGCATGTTAATGAAGGAATCATGGTTAAAATACACTCTTGTTAGGGGGCTAAAAAAACTCAAGCTTCGACGCGACAGTGCCCTAAAGCAAAGGCTATTAAAGGAAGGTCGAACCCGCTGGCTAGATATGGGTAGCCGCCGGTTTGAAGACGGCTTTATGTGCTTGGATTTGGGCTCAGCTGATGGCCTATCTCCTGACCGTGCTGAAAGATATTATCAGGCCAATATCAGCCAGCTAGGAGAGGTCGATCGTGCGAAATTGGGGCAGTTTGATTTAGTTAGAATGCAGCATGTTTTTGAACATTTTAGCTTTGAGGAAGGGATAGACCTTCTAAAGTTCTGTTCTAGCATCCTTAAGCCAGATGGCTATCTATTAATCACAGTCCCAGACTTACGAATCCATATCAATGGGTATTTCACAAACTATCGTCATATGGATTATTTTGTGAAATATGCTCAGCGCAGAATTCCAAAAGATGCACCGCCAAGCTTTATTTTTTCATTCCATGCTCACCAATTTGGATATGCGCCAGTCGAAGAACCGGGTCAAGTCCATCGGTGGAGCTATGACTACGAGGGTCTTAAGTATCAGCTAGAGAGAGTTAATCAGTTTAAAGACATCAAACGCCTGGATTTGCTTGATCCTTGGGCTGCTGTTCCATTTACCCACAACATGCCCATTGAGGATCTGTGTGTGATTGCACAGAAGAACTCAATGGAGGGAGGGTGACAATGGCCCATATTGTTTGTATGACTGGAGGACTGACCGGCATTCTTAATGCCAGTTTTGCATTGGTGAAACAGCTGGCACAGGCTGGACATCGAGTCACCTATGCGAGCCCGGCTCAGCTACGGGAGTCGGTTACCGCCCAAGGTATTCCTTATGTGCAGCTCGATCCCTGGGTAATTCAAGCAGGTGAGCCGCCAAGAAGCCGCTGGCAAAAGTGGCGAACACACCAAGAACGACAGCAGCGAGCAGTTGATGCCCTCGGTGTGCAGAACTTTGTCGAGACTATACGGGATCTAGCTCCAGACTTGCTGTTAATTGATATGGAGATGCATCCTCACATCATGGCGGCTGTCACTGGTCAGTTTTCTGTAGCATTGCTGTGTCAGTTTCTCTCTATTTGGAAGCGTCCTAATCTACCGCCCATTCATACTAGTATTGTGCCAGGTAAAGGACTGTCAGGACAGCGAATCTCCATTGAGTGGAGTTGGTGGCGCTATAGCTGGAGAAAATGGTGGGAATTCCAGCGAGAGCGCTGGCGGCGCATGGGCATTGATCGAGTCTCGATACTGCGCTGCTATGCACGACAGATCGGCTATCCCTGGCGTAATCAACGTGATCAGTGGTTAGTACCGTATCCCCACTGCTCACTACCCATTCTCTGTTTTAATGCGCTGGAACTGGACTTTCCCCATGACCCTCATCCCTCTATGAATTATGTTGGTCCTATGGTTTTAGAAAACCGTCAGGAGCCAAGGGTTGAGTCAGCAACAGAAACGGCTCTTTCACAACTTTTTGAGAAACATACGTCTGGTGAAAGATCTCTTATATATTGTGCCTGTAGCACCTTTGTAACGACCGATCAGCGATTTCTTCAACAGCTGATAGAGGCCGTCTCGGCTTGTCCAGAATGGAATTTGGTGTTGGGCTTGGGGGGAAAGTTGAGTTCTTGTAAACTACCAAACTTGCCACCTAATGTTTATGCCTTTAACTGGGTACCTCAGTTAACGATAATTCAGCATGCAGACTGTGTCATCAATAATGGCGGCATTAATAGCATTAATGAGTGTCTGTACTTTGGTGTGCCGATGTTGGTTTATTCCCTCAAGCATTTTGATCAAGATGGGGATGCAGCTCGTGTGGCTTACCACGGTCTGGGGATTGCTGGCGATATTGTTCAGGATCAATCAGCGAAAATACGCCAGTATATTCAGACCTTGCTGAGTGATCAGTCCTATAAAAAACAGGCCGAGCGCATGGGTGAGTGCTGTCATCGCTATGGCCACCGCGCCGCTCGGGTTGTTGAGTCTTTATTGGATTCTCAACGGGCAGAACGCGATTTCTTAGCTGTTAGCAACCAGTGGGGAGGGGGTGCATCATGACAAAAGATAGCTATGGGGAACTACGTCAACGGGTGATGAAGCTCTCGCCCAGTCAGCGAGTGGCGTTAGCACAACAGCTGTCTCATTCTCCCCAACGGCTAGTTGCCTATGTGGTGCCTAAAACGAATGGAGATTCTCTAAATCCTTCTGCATTAAAGGATTTCCTCAAATCTAAACTGCCCAATTACATGGTGCCTGCGGCCATTGTTCCTTTAGAGACCCTACCGCGTACTGCCAATGGTAAGGTTGATCTTAACGCCTTGCCTGAACCAAAGATAGCTACCTCTAATGCAGGTGAGACTCCGCGCAATGCCATTGAAGAAACCCTAGCTCAAATTTGGCAAGATCTGCTGAGGCTCAATGCCGTTGGCATCCACGACAACTTTTTTGAACTGGGTGGAGATTCGATCCTGAGCATTCAAATTGTTTCTAGGGCACGAGAGGCTGGACTACGGCTAGCGCCTAACCAGCTGTTTGAACAGCCAACGATAGCGGAATTAGCGGCAGTCGTAAATATTACCCCTGAAGTGGCGGCAACCCAGGGTGTGGTTACTGGAGAAGTACCCCTGACTCCGATTCAGCAGTGGTTCTTTGAGCAGGAGATGGAATCTGCACACCACTGGCATCAGGCAATGTTGGTGGAGGTGCCTGACGGGGTGAATAGTGAGATGGTGGAGGTTGCGATCGCAACCCTCTGGACCCACCATGATGCTCTTAGGCTGACCTTCCCTAACCAACAAATCAACGCTGATGCCAGCAGCCCACCACAGCTAGTTCAAATAGATCTCACACACTTGAGTGAATCTGAGCAAGTCCAGGCGATTACTGACCATGGCACTAAGCTGCACAAAAATGTGAATTTAGCCGCAGGTGGCCTCATGCGGGCAGCTCTGTTCATGCGCGATACAACCCAACCGGACTGGTTACTGCTTAGCTTGCACCATCTGGTAGTCGATGCTGTTTCCTGGCACATTCTTCTGGGTGACTTATCGACACTGCTAGGTGGGACTGCACAACTACCTGAGAAGACAACTTCGTTCAAGACCTGGTCTGAAACACTGAGGGCGGCTACACAACAAGCCAAAGCTGACTTTTGGTTAACCCAGGTGGAAGAGTCTACCATCCAATTGCCGCGTGATTATGATGACACAACATTATCTATAGAAGGAACAACGCAGACAGTTTCGGTTTCCCTGAGTGAAGAAGATACCCAGACATTACTCCAAACTGTTCCTGCTGTTTACAACACCCAGATCAATGATGCATTGCTGACTGCGTTGGCGCAGACGTTGTTGCAGTGGGTGGGCACAACATCAGGTACTGTCCGGGTGGAAGTAGAAGCCCATGGTCGAGAACAGATGACCCCTGAGATCGACGTATCGCGAACCTTAGGCTGGTTCACGACTACCTATCCAGTCAATCTACAGGTGAGAAATACTAAAGACTGTAGGGAGTCACTTAAATCAGTCAAGGAGCAACTGCGGCAGATTCCTGATCGGGGTATTGGCTATGGAATGTTGCGCCATTTAGGAAATGAGACGATACGACAGAAATTGGCTCAGGCATCTGACTCCGAAGTCTTGTTTAACTATTTAGGTCAGCAAGATCTCTCATCTGCAGGTTTACAGGTAATCCAGGATATTGATGTTGGCACGCTGAGGGATCCACGAAACAGGCGTGGCTATTTCTTGGAGATCAATGCCTGGGTCGCCAACGGACAACTGCAGGTCAACTGGCGTTATGACACCAAGATTCATCGATCAGATACCTTGGAAACCTTAGCTAATCAATACCGTAGTGCTCTGAAATCTCTTATTGTCCAATGCTCTGACACAGACAGCGGCGGTTTTACACCATCCGACTTTCCTGACGCGGAATTTAATCAGACAGAACTAGACGACTTTATTGGCCAACTTACTGGGGAGGTATAACGATGGATAAGAATAATATTGAAACAATTTATCCTTTAACTCCCCTACAGCAAGCATTTCTGTGGCATAGTCTGCAGACTTCTATCCAGGATGGATTAATCCATATGCGCTGCACGTTGCGTGGCGATGTGAATGTCACCCTGTTGCAGCAAGCCTGGGACTTCGTCGTAGATCGTCATCTAGCATTGAGAACGTCGGTCCATTGGGAAGGCGTGAAGCAGCCGCTACAGGTGGTAGCGCGTCAGGCTTCTATTCCCTGGACACAGCTAGACTGGCGTGGTCATGAAGATCAGCAGGCAGCGTTGGCCGATTTTCTGGTGAAGGATCGGCAGCTAAGCTTTAACCTCAATCAAGCTCCCATCTCTCGCCTTGCCTTAGTTCGCCTGAGTGACACAGACTATGAACTGGTGTGGAGCTGTCATCACCTGATGCTGGATGGCTGGTCTGGGGCGCTGGTATTTAATCAGGTATTTGATGCCTATGAGACATTGCTAGCGGGGCAGTCGCCAGTTTTAGGAGCTGTTCCCAGTTATCAAAATTATGTACGTTGGCTGAAACAACAAGATGAAGCGGCAGCAGCAGAGTTTTGGCGCGAGGCATTAGAAGGCTATGGGGAACCGATGGGTTTACCAGTTTTGAAAGGAGAAGAAAAGCTCAAAACTCAAAACGTCTTCCCACGCATTACTTTTTCTCCTGAGGTGACTGCAAAGATGCAGGAAGTTTTGCGATCGCACCGTCTCACCCTCAATACCCTAATACAAGGCATTTGGGCCTTACTTCTCCATGGCTACAGTAGCAATTCTGATGTTGTATTTGGTGCAACGGTCTCTGGTCGTCAAGCAGATTTAGATGGCGTGGAATCCATTGTGGGGATGCTGATCAACGTCTTGCCAGTGCGTGTCAAGATTGCGGCTGAACAAACTGTACTTGATTGGTTACAAACGCTTCAGTCGCAACAGGCGATGGCCAGTCGCTATGCCTATGCCTCGCTGGACCAAATTCAGGGTTGGAGTGAGACTGTGGGGCGTTTGTTTGACAGTTTGTTGGTGATTGAAAATTACCCAATGCAGACAGCAGTAGCCCGTAGTTTGCAGGTGGAGAAGATGCAGTCCGGATTGGTGAGCACCTATGGGCTGACCGTAATTGTGAAACCGGGGGATGCACTGACGGTAATGCTGCAGGCAGATGAACCCTATAGGCAGGCGCTACCTATCCTGTTAAAGCAGTTCGAGCAGGCTTTATTGGCCATTGTTGAGCATCCGGAACAGTCTGTTGGTGAAATCGTGCCACCACAGGACCTGTTAGTGGTAGAGCAATCTCTTAAGTCTGTAGAAGACTCTGCAGTTAATCTCAGTCGAGATCAATTAGAAGGCAGTTTCTTTGCACCAAGCAATCCGTTAGAACTAAAGCTCACCCAAATTTGGAAATCTGTTTTAGGGGTGAATTCTCTCAGTGTGGAAGACAGCTTTTTTAATATGGGGGGTAATTCGCTATTAGCAGTGCAGATATTTAACGAGATGCAACAGCAGTTAGACTGTGCGCTACCGCTAGCAACCTTGTTTCAGGCTCCTAACGTGCGTCAGTTTGCAGCACTGCTCAGTCAAGACCAGTCAGTTTCTCAATGGTCCAGCCTGGTACCAATTCAAACCAACGGTGCTCAGACACCCTTGTTCTTCCATGGCGGCTCAGCAGATGCCCTAACTTGGGCCAGATTCTCTTATTTATTGGGAACTGACCGACCATTCTATGCTTTGCAACGACCTGATCTTGATGGCAGTGAGGTGACCCATACCACCGTTGAGGCATTAGCAACAGATTGCGTCAACGAAATGCGCATGGTGCAGCCAAAAGGTCCGTACTTGGTGGGTGGACACTGCTTGGGAGGAGCAGTCGCCTTTGAAATTGCCCAACAGTTACAGGCCGATGGCGAGGATGTTGCTAGCGTTGTGCTGATTGATTCTTATAGACCAGGGGAGTTACCTGAAACAGCGCTAATGAAGTTGCAAAGCCGTTTGCAATTAGGCGTATTTTGGGTGCGCAAGAATTATTACTACCATGGGGGATGGGAGAAACTAGCCTCGTTGCCAGGGAAAGTTTGGCAAAAGCTGAGGCCACCTGAAGCCTCCCTAAATCCCCGAGAATTGGGAGACTTTGAAACGAGTCAGAATTCTTCTAACTTAGTGAATTCTGAAGATAGCTCCCCTGTTACTAAAGCTTCTAATTCCGAGCAACCCAAAACTCCCTACGAATATCGCTATGCTCGAGCGCAAGAGGCTAATGAGCTAGCGGCAGAACGCTATGTGCCCCAGCCCTATGCAGGACGAGTGAGGTTGTTCCGAGCAGAGATCCAGATTTTAGATTGGTATTTTGGCCGTGAGCTGGGGTGGCAGGTGGTCGCAAAGGATGGTGTGGAGGTGACAAAGATTCCGGGATTCTTTGGAAATTTGTTTAATCAGCAGGCGACACCATTGTTGGTGAAGCAGGTGAGAGATTATCTGTCGGAGTTGGAGTAAGGGCGATGTGGGTAAATTGCATACCTATATCAAAGGCTTGGCGATATCTGGTTCCCCGTCGTAAGGCTACGGTGTACACACAAGTACTGAAAACTAGCATTTTCGGTTGCCTCACCCCCTCTAACTCCCCCTTGGTAAGGGGGAGAACTGGAGTTTCCCCCCTTGGTAAGGGGGGATTAAGGGGGGTAATACAGGATTTTGAGCTCACTTCCGAGATGTGTATACACGGTGGGGGGGACAACCTAAGGAACAGTTTCTCTATACGAATTCATTCACACATTAATTCCTAATATCACACTCCTTACACACTTATGACTGCTCAACCGACTCGAATTCTACAAATAGTGCCTCGCATCTTCCCCGATGTGGATGGTGTCGGTGACTATGCGTTACAGCTGGCTCACCAGCTATATAATCACCACCAAATTCTGTCTGACTTTTTAGTATTCAGACCCAACCCCAAGCTGCGACCCCACGTAGATCAGTTCCCTGTACATCGACTCGAAACCCATACGGTGCAAGGGCTACTGAACCGTGTGCCAGAAAATATATCAACTATTTTTCTTCAATACAGTAATTATCCCTATCTGCGGGGAAAACTAGATGCGCCGATGTGGTTAGTGGATGCACTGAAGGTGCTGAAGCAAAGGGGGGTGCGGATTGTGGTGATGTTTCATGAGTTACCGACGTTGCGCTATAAGCGGATTCGCTGTCCAAATTTTGTGCAGCGACGGGTATCCCGTGGGCTGGCTCAAGTAGCTGATGTGGTGGTGACCAACAATGTGGCATTTCAGCAGACACTGGCGCGATGGACGGAGTCTCTAGTAAATTGTGTGCCTAACTTTTCGACAATTGGGGAGTTAGGGCAGGTGAAGCCGCTTGCTGCACGTAAGCGTTCGTTGGTGGTGTTTGGCAGTAGCGATCGCACCCGCGTTTACCGTAACAATACGGAGACACTCAATCATATTTGTCACACATTGAATATCGACACCCTTTATGATGTGGGTCGTCCGGTTGAGTGGGACGATCAAGGATTGGATGTAAATGTAGTCAGAACTGGTTTCTTACCAGCGGCTGAGGTGAGCCAGCTACTGGCTGAGTCCTTAGCAGGAATCTTTGACTATCGACGATTTCCTCAAAACCTAGCGAAATCCACAGTGTATGCAGCCTATTGCTCCCATGGGCTGTTGCCGATTTGTAATGGCTATGGTTTAAAGCCTCAAGATGAGATTGTGGCCAACCATCATTATTTAGTGACATCGTCGCTACAAGCGTTTGCCCAACCATCGACGCTGCAGGCAATTGCAGATAATGCCTATACCCATTATCAAAACCGTACTCTGGCCCAATGTGCCATCCAGTTTGCCAAGTTGCTTCATCCGGTTCCATCTACCCAAGCCATGTATACTGATGAATGTACGGACGTCAGCATAGGACAGAGCCTGCCCCATTCTCCGGCTCCATTTTCTTAAGGGAACAAGGAGAACCGCCCTTAAGGTCATGGTCTTTTAGACAGAGGGATTTAGGGCTCATTCGTTAAGAAGAGTCTGTCTGCCAGCCACTTGCTAACCTTATTTTTATTGAGTTATGCATACACAAGAGGTCGGTGAAAGTGTTGATATGGGTCAATTAACCCCCTATCCCAAGCTGTTTATCGTGGGCTGTCCACGTTCTGGGACGTCGTGGGTGACATCGTTGATTGCAGGGCATCCAGATGTTTTAGCGGTACCCAGGGAAACCCATGTTTATCGGCTGGTGTATGAGCCGTTTGTGGAGATGCCAACGTGGAAGTGGAAGAAACGGTTACAGTCTTGGAAAGGTATTTTACGGCGCTATGGTTTGAAACCACTGTTGTTTGGTTTTCAGCCTGCGGACATTTGGCGGGGAATTTTACGAGAGCATCAGATTCTTAATCGGCCTGATAGTCATGGGTTACATGGGCTGGTGGACTATGGAGACTTAAGGTCACTGATTAAGGCGATTCGCTTGCAGGTGCCAGAAACTAACCGTGGGTTGGTACAAGCAGAAGAGCTAATTGCAGCGATGTTTGATCGGTTTTTTGAGCAGCATGGCAAACCAGGGCAAGTGGTCTTAGAAAAGACACCCATGCACATCCGCTATGGGGAGCAGATCTTATGGCGTTTCCCAGAGGCTCGGATTATTGAAGTGGTTCGGGATGGGCGGGATGTATGTGTGTCGTACAATGCCCTGGCGAAGCAGCAACGCTGGGCGCAGATAGGCACGGCTGGCGCAATTCGACAGTGGAAGCAATGTGTGGAGTGGGGCGAACTGATTCGGGAGCGACCCAGTTTAAGTAACCGGGTACATACGGTGCGGTATGAGGCGCTGAAGGCAGACCCAGATAGATGTCTACAGCAGATTTTTCAGTTTGCTAACCTGGCATGGCATGAACAGCAGGTTAAGGAGATTGTGAAGGCGGCGGATATTAGCCGGGTTCAACAAAAGGGCGATGGGCAATATGTCCGATCCGGTTTAGTGGGGGATTGGAAAGAGAAGCTGTCTGAGGCTGAGATTGCCATGTGTGATCAAATTGCGGGAGAGCAGTTAGTGCGGCTTGGTTATAAGGCTGGGAGATAACGTGTTTAAGAGATTGCCAAAAGCAGCATTAACCCAGGGATTGGATCACAGCAAAATGACCGCGAGTGCGCCAATTATCAAATTTTGCGGCGGCTGTTTCGGCAATTGATAAATCAATACCGATTAGCGCATCAGATTTGAGTACTCTCAACGCCAGAGCTTTGAAGGGAACTCCGTAAGTGGCGATTTCAACGGGGGTATCCATTGGCCATTGTCGGTCTTGTACAAATCGACGATAGTTGAGATCACCTTTTGAAATAACAATAGTTGAGTTACTCAGGGTGTTGCTAAGGTCGTCATTTAAAGCACTGAAGTGTCTGGGTTCACCCCAATCTGCTTCAGCCTGGATGAGCAGTCGATCACAGTCCATAGCGGACCTAAGCCGCTGTCCCATTAGGCAAATACCTTCAGAAAGATTCTCATCAACAAAACGATTAAGGGTTTCCTCTACATCAATGGAGAGCGCATCGGAAACAAACATGGGCCATGGTTTCACATGAATGATCACCCGAATATTGTTGAATGATCTGAGTAATGCATCGACCATGACCAGATCCCAACAGAGCTCATGCCCAGCATTATCAGCGATTATATGAATGTCTCCTTTAACAGGATGCTGCTCTAAACAAGAGATAAACTCGTCGCTTTCGTCAAGTAACACACGATCATTCCATAAATTAGAATCACTTCGTGAGGTGATGAGTTGACTGTAGTCTGCTTCATTAGCAAACAATGAACAACGAATGGTTGTCTTTAGTAAATCGGTGTCAGATAGCTGTAAAATCTTTTCTAAACCAGAGTCAAGGGCTGGAATTGCTTCGGCTAGTGCCCTTTGACGAGTGGGCCAAAAGACATCTACACCATTATCAAAATAGCCCGCGATGGAGTTTAATCTGTGATAGAAGAGAAATTCTAAATCAAAAAACGATAGATCGTTCCAGGTTAACCTGCTTAGGTGATCAAGATAGTTTTCCCAGTAAGCTGTGGGGCAAGAGAAGATTTTTGTATCAATGGGGCTGCCTTCCATAACAGACTGAAGCAGTCTTTGGGCAGCTTCTAATTGCCTATGATCTTCTAGTTGTTTTTCAATAGTAGACAGAATCTTGGGTAGACGACGGGTAATTGTATAATCGACAAATCCTTCACCACGGATGCGTTTGATGGGGTCAGGAGTATTGATCGATGTGTTCATGATTATCCTCGGATCACCGTCACCTGACGCTTGCTCTCGGTTTCTGCTACCTCAGTTGTAGTTCGTTCAGCGATGGGCCGTAATCCCTGACGCTGGTCAAAAATAATTAGCCAACCCTGATTCATACCTAATCCAGCCAGATAGCGATCCAACTGTTCTAACCCTGCTTTTAGTGGATCGGTTCGTCCTTGTCGCCACACTTTCAGTTCGATTCCCAGTATGGTTTTGCCATAGCGCAAACACAGATCCATCCGGTCAGTACCAATAGCATATTCCCGTTCCAGAGTGCCGCCACCATTCACAACTCGATGTAAGAAAGCCATCATAACTAAGTGGGGGGCAATCTCATGATACGGAGCACTTTTAAGCAATGGTTCACCATGTTGTCGCCAAAATGAGAGAAATGCTTTGAGTAAGGCATTTGGTATTAACTCTCCCTGGTCATTTAGCCAGGATGGAGCAATCATCGGTAATGAAGCTTGGGGTACTTTGGCCAGGACCCGTGGTAACACTTCCCGATAGATGGGATTAGCTATGACAATGCCACCGCCATTGGCCAGCCTACATAGGCCGAGATCTAACACATACTGTAAATCTTCATTGGGAACTACGGGTAACGATTGCCCTGCCAGAATAGGTTCGATAATCGCTCTCACACGATCTTCTCGCAGGCGTTCAGCCAAACTATCCAGATGGGTGTCTTGTCGTTGAATTAAAATTTCTTTGGCTGCGTAGATATGGCCAACGTCAATGATTTGCTCAGGATTGGGAACAAGTTCTTCAACAATTTCTTTGGCTAAGGCATTGACTAGCCAGGGTTGGCCCTGGGTTAATTCATATGCAGCCTGTATGGCGTCTGTCGTAAACTGTTGTCCGGTTTCTTCTGTGTGCTGTTGATAGAGCTGAAGGATTTCTGATTGATTGAAGTTTCGTAGGGTTAATGATTTAACTTTAATATTGAAGGGACTGGCTGTTTGTAAACGGTTACTACCACCTGAGGCGACTTTATAATCACGTACATCTCTAAGACCGATTAGTGCCAGGGAGTGCGGGAAGTTTTTAGGGCGGCGGGGATAACCATCACGTAGCTGACGCAACACACTGATGAGGGCATCATCCATAAGGGCGTCGATTTCGTCGATGAAAACCACCAACGGCCTGGGGGACGCCTGACACCAGGCTTCCAGGGCGGCTCCGATGCGGTTGCCGTCTACCTGGGGCCATGGAGGTGGTTGTAGGTCTGGGGGTAACCAGGCTCTGGCAGCCTGTCGCCAGGATTCTAGGATATTAGTTACTGCTTTGTCTGGATCGTGGCTGAAGGGTTGGCCGACTTCGGTGGAGACCATGATGGCGGTGTAGCGATCGCTGGCGGTTAGTTCTTGGGCCAGGGCCAACATGGCGGTGGTTTTACCGGTTTGGCGGGGGGCATGGACGACGAAGTAGCCGCGTTGAGCGATAATGCGCTCGATGCCTGGGAACCGTGCGGTGGGCGGTAACATGTAATGGATTTCAGGCTGGCAAGGGCCAGCCGTGTTGAACCATTTGGGCATCAAGGAAGCCCCGACGAAATGATACGTGCAGTATAGCAATGTAGACTGACACGTTAGCGTAGTGAATTCTTGAATTTGTTCAGATTACAAACGATTAGGGCTGTTGCCAGTTTTCTGTCTGTAGCCCAGGAACTCGATCGAACTCCCGTTGATTTGCCGTGACCATGAGAAGACTATGCTGTAGAGCAGTCGCCGCAATTAATATGTCGTAAGCCCCAATTGGTTGACCCTGCTCTTTAAGACGTGCTCGAATTTGGGCAGCTTCTTCAGCTTCTTCAATCCCCATAGGGAGAATAGTTATAGAATCGAGCAACGTAACAATTGTTGGTTCTATTTTCTGGGCACGCTGAGGATTGTTTAGCAGGCCATAACGCAATTCCATAACGGTAATCACTGAAACGGCTATATCGGTAGGGGCTGTTTGCTTTAGGCGAGTTTGAGTACCGGGCTCACCTTTTATGAAATCGCTGATAACGCAAGTATCGAGTAAGTATTGCATCAGAATAGCTCTGACTCGCGAGGTGGAAGCAGTTCACTTCGGTAGGATTCGAAGGCAGGAAAATCGGGGACTCCACTAAAGGATAGGATTGTGTCTGGCCATTGAGGCATCGACACAGTTGATGCTTGGGTTATCTGCCGTAAGCCTTGGAGAATGAAGGTCTGGAGCGGAATATTTGATTCTGCTGCTTGTCGGACTAGATCTTGTTCGAGATCTGGCGGTAGATTGATCATGATTTGCATGGGGTTTCTCCGTCAGACTACTCATTGAGATTGACATAGAAATAGGATAGCAAATCTGGATTCGACGGTTTTCTTAGTGTTGGCTCTGGTGGCTTTTGATATTTTAGGTATGCAAAAGGCACTATGCATACGAGATTTTCATGTTTGGGGATAACCAGGCTCTGGCGGCCTGTCGTCAGGATTCTAGGATGTTGTTGCGGCTTTGTCTGGATTGTGGCTGAAGGGTTGGCCGACTTCGGTGGAGACCATGATGGCGGTGTAGCGATCGCTGGCGGTTAGTTCTTGGGCCAGGGCCAACATG
>NZ_QXHD01000004.1:6869160-6896729 GCF_011009555.1 Adonisia turfae CCMR0081
GTTTACAAACATAGGTGGCAATAATCAAGCCCTGACTTTAGGTGTGGAAGGTGGTGAAAACACCTTGGGTGTGGATGTCGATTTTAGGCAATTTCTCAAAAATGGTTCAGGTTACGGCATCAACTTCGCCAACCAGCGGGGTGTGGAGCCTGAATTTACGGGAGGCGACAGAGAAGTGGAAACCCCCAGCGGTGATGAACCTTGGGTGCATCGCTTGGGTGGTGGCGTTGAGTATTTTCGTCCTCTAGCGTCTGATTTTGATGCGGCTTTAGGTATTTCTTATCAGCGCATTTCTGTGCGAGAGGATGCGTTTTCGGATGATATCGCCTCCGAAGATGAGTTGGGTAACGATCTCACCGTCAGCGATGATGGTCAAGATGATCTGTTAACAGTCAATTTTTCGGGTGTAATTGACCGTCGCAATAGTTCCAAAAATCCAACCAAGGGTTCTAGACTCTTGGTTGGGGCAGACCAATCCATTCCCATCGGGGACGCGGATATCCTATTTACCCGCCTCAGTGCAAACTATACTCAGTTTTTGCCTTTAAATCTTTTTGGTTTTACAGAGGGTCCCCGCACGTTAGTGCTTAATGTTCAAGGGGGTACTATCCTTGGGGATACGCCTCCCTATGATGCATTTAGCCTGGGTGGGTCTAGCTCTGTACGAGGCTATAGCTCCGGTGAGATTGGCACAGGGGAGAGTTTTGTTCAAGCCACCGCCGAATATCGTTTTCCCATGTTTTCCTTTAATGCATTCGACGATGATGTCGATGTTGGAGGAACCTTCTTTTTTGACTATGCCAGTGATTTAGGCAGTGGTGATGATGTTATTGGTGAACCCGCAGAGGCACGGGACAAACCCGGTGATGGCTTTGGCTATGGTCTTGGTATCAGGGCTTTGACATCCATTGGCGCAGTGCGTCTGGAGTTTGGCATCAATGATGAAGGCGATTCCGAGGTGATTTTTAATATTGGCGATCGGTTCTAGAGAACCATCAGGCTGAGACATTGGAATAGTTTCATGGCCAGGGCATCTGTTACAGGTGCCCTGGCGCTTTTTGGGGACTATCACCCAATGGGGTGACTACGCTCAACGGGTGACTATCGTCCATCGTCTCGACGCACTTGTGTGCCATCACTGTTGGTGCGGTAGATATAACTTTGGCCTGTGGCCGTATCAAGCACTTCTACTTCCCAACCTTCAGTTAATGCAGCCAGACAGCTTTCAGCGGGACCGCCCAGGCCTAGACAGCCGTCGGACCAGGTTTCACGGCTGTAACGGCTGACTTGGGGTGAAGCAGTTCCGAACTCCTGGCTGAGGGCTGTTGTCACGGCAGTTGCGATCGCATCAGGCAACTGTCCATCGGCCTCTGCGGGTTCAACGGGTTTATCCGTAGCTCCATCTAAAGCAGTCTCTTCAACCGGTTCAACCGTCAGGGCAACAGCTGAGGGAACCCCCTGGGTCATTAACAGACCATCACCGACCGTTTGCCAACGCACCTCATCTTGAACTAGAATTTGGGCCGTAAGGCCATATTGGTGGCTGGCTGTAAGATTGTTTGGATCATAGGATAGGTGAAATGGAATTGGCACCTGTTGACCAGTCGTCACAACGATGTTCTCGGCAACAATGGCGTCACTGTCGAGATCCACTAGCATTGTTTTAACAACAGAACCAGGTTCCAACCCGATGCGTGCCAGGTAGTTCACCGTACCGATGATGGAACCAGCATGAATAGTACCTCCTTCAGACTGATCTTCAGTTTGCACCGCACAGTCTCCTGCACCCGTATCAACGGTCAGGCGTAGGGTTGATCGCCCTTGCTGATTAGCATATTCAATGCCGTTGGGTACCACATTAATATCTGTTAGCGCGTCATTAAGCCAAACCTGATTGAGCTCACGGTTATAGGCGCGCATCAGCACCTGGTCATTGTTCTCATAAACCCTCACTGCCGTACCGCTGGTTTCGCACAGAATCATTGTCATCTCTTTCGCAACCGCTGGTTTATCGGTGAGGGCAACGGCGGCAGTAGCTGCAACAATTATCCCATAGCCAAATTTTCTTACGACTGTCATTGTTTCTCCCATATAGATACTCACCAATAAATTGTTCAGTTTTTAGGACGATCGTGGGGCCAGACTTAATTATCTATCTCACTGAATCTGTAAGTTTATACCATAGGCTAAATCGTTAACTGTCCCCCTATATAGCCACAGAAAACAACAGCTATACTAGTGAATTTACGATTTGACTATTTGTTATTGAAATGAAGGGTAATCTTGTGAATCCTCTCATATTACATGCTAAAAATATGAGTTTTCTCATGTTATGAATTGAAGCCGTTATTAATTGCAATAACGGTCATTTCTGACATCAAAACATCAACTTATTTATACTTTTTATACACCTGGCCATGGCCAGAATGTGAGTTGTATAAAAATAGGATAAGTTGCTTGCAGTCTGTTGACTGAGATCGATTCTTGCTTTGGAAAAAGCATGTTTTTCTCTAGTCTTATAGGGTGTAGCGTGCAATAGTTTTGCTTGTCTATCGTTTCAATAAATAGAAGTCTATGTATGATTAAGGGCTTTTATAGCAATGGTTTTAAGGTTTTTATAGGGACTTCTAAAACACGACATGTTTGCTGCAAATGTTCTTTGAAACCCCTGTCATAACGGAAAAAACAGGTTTCACCATAGGGCAACGCTACTGAAGAATGTATTGGCAAATACTAAAAAATAGTTAATAACACCGCTTTTTTGACCATCTTGCTTGCTTATTAATCCATAGGTACACCCAATAGGTATGTCCAATAAACACGCCCAACAAATACGTCTAACAAACACGTCCAACAGGTCACTATCCAGTTTTTAATGCTAAAGAGTATTAGCCATACCATGCCCCTAGACACACGCACTCCAGTTCAAACCATTCTGCGCTTAAACGCCCCCCTGTCCGGTTATTTAAGACCCATTGAGTCAGTACCTGATCCAGTCTTTGCCCAAAAGATGGTAGGCGATGGTATCTCGATTGACCCTATCTCTAACATTCTCAGAGCGCCTTGTGACGGTGAGATCATTCAGATTCATCCGTCTAACCATGCGGTTACCCTAAAAACGGCGGCTGGTGTCGAGATTTTAATGCATGTGGGATTGGATACGGTAGAACTACGGGGAGAAGGATTTTCTCCCCAGGTAAAACTGGGTGATCGGGTCACAGCAGGGTATCCTCTGTTGGAGTTTGATATTGATTATGTCGCTCTCCATGCTAAAAGTTTGTTGACTCAAATCGTTGTTACCAATCCTGAGCGCATTGCAGAATTTGTTTTCCAGCAAGGACGGGTAACGGCAGGGCAAGATATTTTCCTGGAGTTGGTGCTGGATGAGGACAGTCAAGAGCAGGCCGTAATCACTGGAGATATCGTCACGTCAGAGCCCATTGTTATCAGCAATCCCCAAGGGCTGCACGCCCGCCCGGCGGCAGTTTTGGTGAACCTGACTAAAAAATATCAGTCCCAGGTGTCTCTGCTGCGAAGTCGTGAACGCGCCAATGCAAAAAGTGTCGTAGCAATTATGGCAATGCAGGTGGCCTATGGAGACCGGGTTACCCTGGAGGCCAGGGGTGCGGATGCGAAGACCGCAATTACGGAACTCACTGAGGCAATAAAAGCCGGACTGGGGGAAGCTGGAGCCGCCCCGGCACCCGCTAGTATCGATCAGTCTGCCCTCAAAGCGCCGCCGCCCCAGCCCAAGTCTGATGACCCCAATATTATTTTGGCAGTGGCGGCTTCCTCAGGGCTAGCGGTAGGCAATACCTATCGGGTGCGTGAACAAACCCTGGCGATTGAAGAGGTGGGAGAATCCCCCAGTAAAGAACGACGAAAGTTGGAGGATGCGATCGCAAAAGCAGCCTTAGAAGTTGAATCCATCCGCGCCAAGGTCCACGGTCAGGGCAATCCGGGTAAAGCGGCTATCTTTGCCGCCCACCAAGAGATTTTGGATGATCCTGAGTTAATGGACATTGCCACCAGTGCCATCAATAAGGGTAAAAGTGCAAGTTTTGCCTGGCAACAAACCTACACAAACCAGGCAAATAAGCTAGCCCAGCTAAAAAACGAGTTATTGGCGGAGCGCGCCAATGACATTCGTGATGTGGGGATGCGAGTGTTACGGATTCTCACAGGCATCGAGGCCACAGAGATCAAGTATCCCCACAATACAATTCTGTTGGCTGAGGATCTCACCCCGTCTGACATGGCTACCCTAGATCGAGAGCGTGTGGTCGGATTTTGTACCCTGGCGGGTGGAGCCACTTCCCATGTGGCTATTTTGGCACGATCCATGGGTATTCCAGCCATTGCCGGTGTGGAACCCCAGGTTTTGGACTTGGCCGATGGGACCCCAGTGATTTTAGATGGCACAAGCGGCATCCTGCGGTTAAACGCCCCAGCTGCAGACATTGAGTACACCCAAACCCGCATTGCTAACCGCAAGGCCAAACAGGCCGCTGATCTGGAGAACGCGTTTGCACCGGCCATTACCCAGGATGGGCATCAAGTTGAGATTGTTGCTAACATCAGTAGCCTCAAAGATGCCGAGGAAGCTGTCTCTTTAGGGACTGAAGGTGTAGGTCTACTGCGCACCGAATTTATCTTTATGGGGCGACCCCAAGCCCCAACAGAAGATGAACAAACCGGCATTTACCGCAGTATTGCCGAAGTCTTGGGAGCCGATAAACCTATGATTATTCGCACCCTTGATGTTGGGGGTGACAAGCCTCTACCCTACCTGGCCATGGCCCCAGAAGAGAATCCCTTTCTAGGAGAACGAGGCATTCGTCTAGGGTTTGACCAACCTGAACTGCAGCGCACTCAGCTGCGGGCAATTTTGAGGGCAGCTTCTGCGGGCAAACTGCGGGTGATGTTTCCCATGATTGGCCGCATCGAAGAACTACGCATGGCCAAAGCCATGTTAGAAGAAGAACGCCAGGCCCTTAATTTGCCTCCCATTGAGGTGGGCATTATGATTGAAGTTCCCTCAGCCGCTGTCATGGCCGAGCAGTTTGCCAAGGAAGTCGATTTCTTCTCCGTGGGTACCAACGACCTCACCCAGTACACCCTGGCGATGGATCGAGGCCATCCAAAATTAGCTCCCTTGGTAGACGGTCTACATCCAGCGGTGTTGAGACTAATCGACCACGCAGTCAAAGGTGCAGGCCGCTATGGCAAATGGGTTGGCGTTTGTGGTGGCATTGGTAGCGATCCTCAAGCCGTGCCTCTCCTCATTGGTCTGGGCGTCAAAGAACTTAGCGTCAGCGTCTCGATGATTCCTACTATTAAGGCCCTGGTACGTTCTCTGAGCTTAGACCAATGTCAGAAACTGGCAGATCGGACATTGGGGTTAGAAACCGCCGCCGAAGTACGTAGTCTGGTGCCATTAGCCAATTCGTAGGGGCACTCCCTGGTGGATGCCCAAAACAAGACCATTAGCCAATTCATAGGGGTACTCCCTGGTGGATGCCCAAAACAAGACCATTACCAATTCATAGGGGCACTCCCTGGTGGATGCCCAAAACAAGACCATTACCAATTCGTAGGGGCACTCCCTGGTGGATGCCCAAAACAAGACTCCCAACCCCATGACAACAACAACAGCTCCTTCCCCTCTACCAAAACGACAACAATGGCGTGACCAAGCCTTTGGCCTCCTGCAAAAAATGGGAAAGGCCCTCATGCTACCCGTTTCGGTCCTACCCGTGGCCGGTATTTTGCTAGGTC
Source organism: Adonisia turfae CCMR0081 (assembly GCF_011009555.1). GTDB lineage: Bacteria > Cyanobacteriota > Cyanobacteriia > Phormidesmidales > Phormidesmidaceae > Leptothoe > Leptothoe turfae. The sequence goes on from NZ_QXHD01000004.1 coordinate 6,874,939, forward strand.
TAGGTAGCGCTCGCCTGATTGAGATTCAGAAAATTCAAGAGGGTGTTTTAACAAGTGCCAAATTTGGCTGGCTACCTGCCCCCCTGGCGGAGATTATGAAAGCCTCAGGGGATGCCATTTTTGCCAATCTACCCATCCTGTTTGCCGTGGCCGTGGCCATTGGCTACACCGCCAACGATGGTGTCTCTGCCCTGGCTGCCATTGTCGGCTTTGTGGTGTTCCTGGCCTCTTTGGGAGTCTCCTCAATTCTGTTTGCCAACATTGACCCCAGCGTCCTCAAACCCATTATGGGGATTCCCTCTTTAGATACGGGGGTGTTTGGCGGTTTGATTATGGGCTGTGTGGCGGCCTATATGTTCAATCGATTTTTCCGGATTAAGCTGCCCCAATACCTGGGCTTCTTTGCGGGTAAACGATTTGTGCCGATTATTACTGCGATCGCAGCCATTGTCGTCGGCATCCTCATGAGTTTTGTTTGGCCGCCGATTGGTGGTGCCATTAACAGTTTTGCCAACGCCGCTGCGCAAGGGAACAACATTCCAATTACCGTCGCCATCTATGGCTTCATTGAGCGGTTGCTAATTCCCTTTGGCCTGCACCACGTTTGGAATGTCCCCTTCTTCTTCCAGATTGGCTCCTTTACCGATCCCATTACCAATGAGCTCGTTACGGGCGATATCAACCGCTTCTTCTCTGGGGACCCCACAGCCGGTATTCTCGGTGGAGCCTATTGGTTCAAAATGTTTGGTCTCCCAGCAGCGGCCATTGCCATGTGGCACTGTGCAAAGCCAAAAAGGCGCAAAGAAATTGGCGGCATCATGATTTCCGCAGCTTTGACCTCTTTTCTCACCGGCATTACTGAACCTATTGAATTTTCATTTGTCTTTATCGCTCCGGTTTTGTTTTTGCTCCATGCTGTTCTAGCGGGGTTTGCTGACTTACTGTTTGTTATCCTGGGCGGACGCATGGGCTTTACCTTTTCCCATGGGTTTATCGACTTCTTTCTCTTTAATGCCTTAGGCACCAAGGTATGGCTAATTATCGCCTTTGGCCCCCTGTTTGCTGCACTTTATTATTTCAGTTTCCGATTTGTGATCAAGCGTTTTAACTTGATTACCCCCGGTCGTGAAGAGGAAAACGAAGAACTGGCAAGCAACCTACCCCAGGATGCTGCCGCCATGTCTAAAGAATTAACCCTGGCGTTTGGTGGACGGAGCAATATCGAGAATTTAGATGCCTGTATTACCCGTCTGCGTATTGGTGTTAAAGACATGGGAAAAGTCAATATTGCTCGCCTCAAAGCCTTGGGGGCATCGGGGGTGCTACAGATAGGCAACAATGCCCAGGCAATTTTTGGTCCCCGTTCAGAAAATCTCAAAACAGATATGGTGGAATACCTAAAAACTGCTGGACCTGAGGCAGATGATGTAGGAGCCCCCATACCAGAAGAGTCGATGGCAGCCGCAACTACCATGGCTGAGGTGACAGCTGATCCCGCCGCTGCCGAAAAATCTCAAGCAATGGTTGCCGCCCTGGGAGGTGCAGACAACATTCGTATAGTAGATCCGGTGGCCATGACTCGATTGCGTGTGGAAATTACGACCCCTGATACTGTTAACGAAGCAGCCCTGCAAGCAGCGGGTGTTGAAGCCATAATGCGAGTTCAAGACCAAGTCTTGCATCTGATCGTAGGGCTAAACGCTGAGCAATATGCTGGGGAAATCAACAAACGTCTTGGAGTGAATGTTTAATGCCTAGACAACAAATGGCCTTCATCTTTGATATGGATGGCACCCTTGTTGATAATATGGCGTTTCATATGCAGGCTTGGCAAAAATTTCTGTCAAGCCTGGGTGTGGAAATGACGGAGGCTGAGGTCCAGCAGCAAACCCACGGCACCATTGAACAATGCATTCGCCGCATTTGTGGTGAAGAACTATCCGATGCTGCTGTTACGACCCTGGCCCATCAGAAAGAAGCCCTTTATCGAGAGCTGTATAAACCCCACCTTCAACCTATCACCGGACTCAGAGAATTTTTACAGATAGCTCAATCGCTTGAAATTACGATGGCGTTGGGAACGTCAGCAATGAAACCCAATATCGATTTAGTACTCGATGGCTTAGATATTGCAGCCTATTTCACTATCTGTGTTGGTGGCGACGATGTCACATTGGGTAAACCTCACCCTGAAACCTTTTTGACCATTGCCCAACAGCTCGATATTGCCCCAAGGTATTGTGTTGTTTTTGAAGACAGTGTGATTGGTATTGAAGCCGCTCAAAATGCAGGCATGAGAGCCGTTGCCTTAACAACGTCAGCGCCAGCATCTGCATTTACTGGTCAGTCAACGGTTGAATACATTATTCAAGATTATTCAGCATTGAACCCTAGACAATTGCTGTAGTCACTGGTACTAGCTATCCTTGTTCTTTATTTGAGAATATAATCGGCCCCTTATTTATCCAATATTTCTTTATCCAAGACCTTAGCGGTCCGGTCCAGTTCATACACAATCGGTACACCTGTGGCTAGTTCTAACTTGACCACCTCTTCTGATGAGAGATCGTCTAAGTACATTAAGATAGCCCTTAATGAATTGCCATGGGCTGAAATCAGCACGTTTTCCCCTTGTTTGATGTGGGTGAGAATACGGGTTTTAAAATAGGGGACCGACCGGCGCATGGTATCTTCTAAACTCTCACCTCCAGGGGGACGTACATCAAAAGAACGTCGCCAGCGTTGGACTTGCTCCACGCCAAACTTCTCTGCTGTTTCCGTCTTATTTAATCCTTGCAGGTCCCCATAGTAACGCTCGTCCAGGGCTGGGGTGGGGAAGATGGGCAACTCTTTTTTGAGATCAACATTGTAATGGTCCCAACCATGCCAATTAGGGTCATTAGCATCGTGCTTAAAAATGGGGGTCTTACCCCCACAAATATCGTCACATTCGGTTAAACAAATAACCGCTGTTTCCATAGCTCGAAACAGCAGGCTGGTGTAGCAGACATCCACGCGATGCTCACGGAGCTTACATGACGCAATGGTTGCTTCAGCCCGCCCCCGTTCACTTAGCGGGACATCAACCCAACCTGTAAATCGATTCTCTGCATTCCAAAGGCTTTGGCCGTGGCGCGTCAAAATGAGTTCAGGCATAGTAGTAATACCTCACTTATTTGTGTTCCAGATATGAACAAGAATAGTCATGTGCCCGCTCGATTACGCAATGCTTCAGGCAAATGGTGACGATCGCCCAAACGGGTCAGCATGGGGCCATAGCGACCAAAGGTAATGACGCTGATAGAGGCAACGGGCATTTCGATGCGATCGCGATATCGCCCCAGATCAATCCCCAATAGACTACAAATAATAATCCGAATGGTCGCCTTGTGAGACACCACTAGTACATTGCCCGTTTCGTAGGTCTCCTTAATCTCCGCAATCACAGTATTCGCCCGGCTCGCAATCTGGAGAGATGTCTCTCCCCCCGTGGGTGGATTCCAAGCCGGTTCAGTCATCCAGCGATTGTAGTCTGGGCCGTATAGCTGCTTAACCTCATCCTGGCTGCGATCTTCCCAAGCCCCATACTGCAACTCCTTAAGGCCCTCCCGCAGCTGCGGCGTCATCCCCAGGGCCTCACATAGCGGTTTGGCCGTCGCCATGGTGCGCTTCATCGGACTGGTAAATACTGCTGTCCAGTCCATGGCTCCATAGGCATCTGCAAATGCCTGGGCCATCTCCATCCCCGCTGGCGTTAGCTCTGGGTTAAGGGCACCACAATAGCCACCAGTCTGGCTGTGGGTTGTTTCACCATGGCGGAGCAAATAAATGCTTAAACCCATGATTGGTCTACCCGTAACCCAGCATCCGCTTGCACGTAATCCTTGAGGGTTAACGGCACCGGCTGCACCTGCCAGATAGTCTCCCCATAGTCACGAATGGACCGATCTGAGGAGAACTTACCCATACGGGCCGTATTTAGGATAGACATGTGAGTCCAGCGGTCAGTCTCAGCGTAGGCCTGGCTGACTTGGTCCTGGCAATCAACATAGGCTTGATAATCAGCACATAGAAGATAAGGATCTTGATACAGTAGATTATCAACTAGGGGCATAAACAAGTTTTGGTCGCCTCTAGAAAATACGCCAGAAGAAAGCTGGTGAATGATTTTTTGAAGGTTGGGGTTGCGATCGCAATATTCATTCGGTCTATAACCTTGGGCCTTCAGCGCCATCACCTCGTCTACCGTCAGACCAAACAAAAAGAAATTCTCTTCGCCAACCTCTTCACGGATCTCCACATTGGCCCCATCTAACGTACCAATGGTCAAAGCTCCATTCATCGAGAACTTCATATTGCCCGTTCCAGATGCCTCTTTGCCCGCCGTAGAAATCTGTTCTGAGAGATCGGCAGCAGGATACACAGGCTGACTATTGGTGACATTGTAGTCAGGTAAAAACACTACCTTTAGACGGCCCGCCACATCAGCATCGTTGTTGACCACCTCGCCCACAGAGGTAATCAACTTAATCATGAGCTTGGCCAAAAAGTAGCCCGGTGCCGCCTTGCCGCCAAAGATAAAGGTGCGGGGAACAATCTCTTGAGCCGGATTCTCCTTAATCCGGTTGTAGAGCGTAATAATGTGTAGCACATTCAAATGTTGTCGCTTATATTCGTGGATGCGCTTGACTTGAATGTCAAACATTGACGTAGGGTCCACCTCAATACCGGTCAAGTTGAGAATGCGCTGGGCCAATTGTTGTTTATTGGCCAACTTCACCTGTTGCCAGGCGGCACAAAACTCAGCATCGTTGACATACGCTTCTAGCTGCCTCAGCTCACCTAACTGTCGCACCCAGCTATGGCCAATTTTGCTGGTGATCAGGTCAGCAAGCTGGGGATTACTCAACACCATCCAACGGCGCGGCGTCACCCCGTTGGTGACGTTGGTGATTTTAGTGGGCCATAGCTCATGAAACTCTCTGAGTACGGTGCTTTTCACTAACTCACTGTGCAGTGCTGCCACCCCGTTAATGGCATAGCTACCCACTGACGCCAGGTTCGCCATCCGCACGTAGCGTTCTCCCGACTCATCAATTAAAGATAGAGCAGCTATTCTACCTACATCATTGGGAAATTGTTGTCGGACCTGCTCTAAAAACCGTTGATTAATCTCATAGATAATTTCTAAATGTCGGGGCAACAACCGACCAAACAATGACAATGACCATTTTTCCAACGCTTCTGGCAACAGCGTATGGTTGGTATAGGCAAAGGTCCTTTGGGTCACATACCATGCGGTATTCCAAGGCATGGCGTGTTCATCCACCAGTAAACGCATCAGTTCGGCAACGCCCACCGCCGGATGGGTATCATTCAGCTGAGCTGCAAACTTCTCATGGAAGGTTTCTAAACGATTGCCTTCTGCTAAGTGGATACGAATCATATCCTGCAGTGAACAGGACACAAAGAAATACTGCTGCTGCAGTCTCAGCTCCTTACCCTGAACCTGTTCATCGTTGGGGTAAAGTACCTTGGTCAGGTTTTCCGCCGCCGTCTTATCATCGACCGCACCATAGTAATCCCCCTGGTTGAAGCGTTGAAAATCAAACGATTCACTGGCTTCTGCTTTCCATAACCGCAGGGTATTGGCTGTGTTGACGTGGTAGCCCAAAATCGGTGTGTCGTAGGGAATGCCTTTGAGGGTATAGTTTGGCAACCAGCGCACGCACTGTTCCCCCTGGTCGTTGGCATAAAACTCAGTATGTCCGCCAAATTTTACCTCAACAGCGATATCGGCCTGTAAAATCTCCCATGGATTGCCGTACTGTAGCCATTTATCGGTAATTTCCACCTGCCAGCCATCGCGGATCTCCTGGTCAAAAATGCCAAACTCATAGCGAATACCATAGCCAATGGCAGGAATTTCCAAACTGGCCAAGGACTCCATATAACAAGCGGCTAACCGTCCGAGACCACCGTTACCTAAACCGGGTTCTTCCTCCTGCGCAATTAACTCATCTAGATCCAGACCTGACTCTGTCAACGCCCTTTGGATAGGCTCATAGATATCGAGATTGACCAAATTGTTACCCAGGTGAGGGCCAAGCAAAAACTCTGCTGAAAGATAGCAAACGATGCGGACATCTTGTTTGTCGTAGGCTTCGCGGGTTGCCAGCCATCGCTGTAGCAACCGATCTCGCACCGTATAGGCCAGGGCCATGTAGTAATCATTTTTTGTCGCGGTCCCTGGATACTTACCCTGGACGTAAAACAAGTTATCGGCCAGGGCACGCCGCAGCGTTTCTATGCTCAGCCCGGTGCGGTCGTCTTCTACGTCTACAGTAGGGCAAGCTGCAAGATTCTCAACTTTCATCAGTGTTTTACTCCCAGAACATACTTAGCGATATGATTATTCACCTGGCGAGGATGACTAGCCTGGAAACAGTATCGCTTTATGACGGGCTCACTTTGTGACGGGTTCACTTTGTTTTTATTATTTAAAGGAAACGGATTACAGACAATAAGGCTTCTGTACCATCTAATTTTAGCTAGATTACAATAAACTGTATAAATTCATCTGAGAACCGATGAAAACAATCAGAAAACAAAGGCATACACGGGCTCAAAATAGTGTTTTTAGTAGAGGTCTAGTATTTTGTGGCCCACTGTAAATAACTGTTTCATGACTAGGCCCAGGTCTTTACTATCGAGCATCTGAGCCAGGGAATAATGCAAATTGTTAACTTGATCAGTCCCATAAACATCTCTTAATTTAGAGAATTTATCGTAGTGGTTTTTTGATTAACGATTAAAATTCCTGCGGCTATGTTACCGGGGGATCTCTCTAGGAGAATATCACCTCAAAAGCTTTTCTAGTCGTGACTTTGCCAACACTCTGATTGGTGTTAAAACAAGCTCAAGTTTTTGTTACTGCACTGTGGCTTAACAGCTGAGTGTCAGGATTATCTGTACTGCGCAGCATATCCCCAATTCGCTTAACAAAGCTAGCTGTGGGTACGGCCAATAACAATCCCAAGAATCCAGCCACTTTTGCGCCTATTAGTACTGTAATTAGCACGACAGCTGGATTCACCCCCGTCATCCCACCAATTAAACGAGGGGCCACTACATTCTCATTGATCTGGCCCAAAATAATAGCGGCTACTAGCACCTTGAGCCCTAGCCATAGGCTTTGACAAGCAAGTAGCCCACTGACCAATAAAATGGTAATGGTGCCACCAAAGGGAATGACACTGGCAAGGCCGATAACTACGCCAAATAACAAACCGAAGGGAATCTGTAATAGTGTGAATGCCACCGATAACACTGCCCCTAGCAATAACGCAATAATCGATTGACCCGCAAAATAGTTTTGGAGGCTAGGTTGAAGGGCTGCCTGGATGCGATCGCGCCACACCATGGGCAACCAGCTAATCAAACCGCGCCATAGGTCAGGGCCAAAAATCACTAGCAAAATGCACAAAATTAGCGTAATCAGCAGATTGACGGTGCTGCTAATGGTCTCAACCGTCAGACTTATCAGCTGACTGGTTAAGGACTTTAATGCCGTTGATGTTTGTTGGATCAGTTGAGTCGAGAGATCGCTCAAATCCACCGGCAAGTTTTGCATGATGCTCTGATCATCAAGGAATTGAATCTGCTCTTCGATTTTGTTGAGCCAAACCGGCAGACGATTGGCAAATTCAACCAGCTGTTGAAAAATCAGAGGACCTAAAATCAAGCTAATGACACTGACTGCAACCAGTGCCGATATCAGCACCAACGTAATTGCCCAGCCCCTGCCCAGCCCCTTTTTTTCTAAAAAGACGATGGGAAACTCTAGCAAAAAGGCCAGTAGGCTCGCCAGAATCACGATGCTGGTAATGGGCTGAAAATATTGAAAGAGCAGAACTATCAGCCAACCATCTAGAAAAATGAGGGGTAAAATGAGTCCAAACTTGAGCCATCCTGGTAGTTTTTGCTCTAGCAACATATGGGGCACAATAGCTGGAGGTTACAATTAGTCATCATAGCGAACAGCTAATAAACCCTGAAGTAGTGTAGATATCTCACAGGTCTATAGTAACGATAGATTTCTATGCTTCAACATTTTCTTCAGGATGCGGTAACACTATTTGTTGTCATTGACCCGATTGGTCTAGTACCTATTTTTATTGCCATCACGCAAAGGGAGCCCCAGGTTAGCCGCAGACGTATTGCATTGCTTGGGGTAGGCATTTCAACGTTAATTTTGTTAGCGTTCCTTGTCGTTGGCCAATCTCTGTTAGCGGCTTTGGATATCAGCCTGCCAGCCTTCCGAACAGCCGGGGGCATTCTGTTATTAATTGTTGGCCTCCAGATGGTCCTACAGGATTCGGGAGGTCATTCAGCCTCCACGGATCCTGCGTCATCCATTGACCTGGCTGTATTTCCATTGGCAACGCCTCTGATTGCAGGGCCAGGGGGCATTATGTCAGTGGTGTTGTTGACTGACAATACAAAATTTGGCTTTATAGACCAGACAGTGACAGCATTGGCATTGCTGAGTGTACTGTTCATTACCTTTATCGCGTTGCTATGTGCAGACTTGATTCAAAAAGGTCTGGGACGAACGGGCGTTAATGTGGTTACTCGCATTTTAGGGCTATTACTGGCCGCCTTGGCCATGGAAACGATCTTGGCTGGTGTGAAAGGATACTTTGGATAACTGTCATAGCCTGGGATTTTGCTCAGCTGTTTGCTTAGCTGGTGGTGCGATCGCATCCTAATAAGTTGGCCAATAATGGGCTCCAACCTCCATTAGCTTCACCTACACTTGAAAAGAAGTTGCTTTAAACATTTTGCTTGATCGGTGGCTAATATTACCGCCATCACCCTCAATTTCAGCTATATTCAACCCTATTCGGTATGATATCTGCCACAGTGCCCAATCTTACATCCCATACCTTGGATGTTTCACGGCTTTTGTTCGATCTAAAGCGGTGTGGAGATTTAGTCGGCAAATTTACCGGCTGGTTGACCCCCGATGAGATTGCCGTCTGCGTTACCAATGGGCTGATTGAGCAATTTGGCTGTGCATTTACGCGCATTTGGCTGGTGGAGCCCGATCGCCGTACTCTGCGACTAGTGTCCTCATCTGGTCTCTACACTCGTTTAGACGGTGACTTTGCTCGGGTACCCATGGGGGCCTTTAAGGTTGGCAAAATTGCCCAGCACTGCATTCCTTTTTTAAGCAACTGTCTGCCCGATGAAGACTGGGTTAAAGACCGAGAATGGGCCATTGCTAATAATATTCAGGGCTTTGCCGGATTGCCCCTGATGGCAGGTGACCAGGCCATTGGTGTACTCGCGGTTTTCAGTCATCGTCCCATGGCACCTGAGTTTTTAGAGGTCCTACAGATCCTCAGTTTGTCTGTGGCTGGTGCCCTGGCCAGTGCCGTTAACCATCAGGCCTTGTTAAAAACACCGGATGCCGCTCACCTATCGGAGCAGTTAGCCGCTCTGCTTGGGGGCAACCGGCTAAGTCTGTTGGGTACGGAACAACCGTTGGCGTTGCCGATCACCCAGCTATTGCTCCAGATGGCAAATCGGTTGGTCAAGTTGTCTTGTCAATATTGTCGTTTGGTTTACGATACAGATACTGTTGTCCTAGAGGCCATGGTGGCGACCACCCCTGCGCAGCCCCTAAATGAGACAACTCTGATCGAGGTTTTCCAGGATATTTTAGCCACAGGACAAACCCTGGGCGGTGAGTCTCAAATCCAGACAGGAACTGATGTGGCCCAGGTGCGATTGCGGTTACCGCAACAGTTGAGTTCATCCCAGGTGACTACAGCCGCTTCGCCCCTCTCCGAGCGGGAACAAGAGGTGATGCGATTGCTAGCCCAGGGTCATCGCGATCGCGACATTGCAGAACAGCTTTACATCAGTGAGAGAACGGTCAAGTTCCACGCCAAGAACATGCTAGAAAAACTAGGCGTTCGCACCCGCATTCAGGCTGTGTTTGAAGCTACGAAGAATGGTTGGTTGAGCTAACCTGGGTATCTTTTATTCCTGGGACAAAGGTCCTTTATTGTCGCCATTTCTACCCTATGGCTAGCTATGTTTTGGGATTATGTTTTTTGCTCACCATGACTATGGGACTTTGAGGATGCTGAATGTAACAACCAATAAATTTACTACAGATATAAAAGATAGCGTCGGCACTTTATTAAGTAATTAATTGATTAGTTCATATGTACCCTAGTGTGATACATTAGTACTTACATTTTCTAGTCCCTATGCCTCATTAAGTTCCCAAGGGATCGGTCATTAGCGCTTAGACATCCCTGGTTTCCATTTGCATTTCTCACATAAGGAGTGAGCTATGACGTTAGCAAAACCTACATCTAGCCCTGCTAGTTTTGATATTTCTGTCGCTGATGCCACAGAGCAGCCTCGTATTGCCCTCGAAAGCAAGCTGAGTAATCTAGCTACCCAAGCCACGGACAGTACTCTTAATCTATGGGTTCAGTATCAGCCGCTGGTCCTTGAGAAAACGCAGGCCGTTTGGCAGCTGCTACGCAATACTCAGCCTATTCAATTGCTTCTAGCCGCAGCCTTAGCCGTACTCACCATTGCTTTGGTCACGTTGACGACTACGTTCAGTGGATTGATTATTTTCGGTCTTAAAATCACTGCTCTGGTTTTGTCCACTGTTGCCGTTGGGCAATGGGTTGTTCGTGGTTTGAGTTGGGCTGATGAAAAACTACCATCAGCCGTAGACACGAATAAATAGGTGTTTAGCTGAGCTAGTGTTGATCAAAAGGCGGTGCTTCTAACTGGGTTAGAAGCACCGTTATGACGTGAGTTAGCCCACGTAACACAAAATTTAATACCTGCAAAAAGACTTTGATGATGCAATCTGCATTATTTATAGTTTTCTGCTTTATCTTTTAGATTTAAGGCAAACTGCTCAAAATATGGCGTCAGGTCTGGAATTGAGCGAGTTATTAACGGTGACATCAAACCGCTAAATTTTTCTTCCATATAAAACTCCATAGGGCCATGACTATCACCCGACAAGAGAAATGTACGAGCACCGACAAACAGCCCTAGGGGCATGCCGCCGCGCCAAATCATTTTCTTCCCAGGTTCAAAGTCTACAACTTTAACAGGAAACACCTGATCAGGATTATTTTTTGAGTAGACTTTGAGCTGTTCTCCTAGGGCAATATTACCTTCAATTTTGCCTACGGTCTCGTTCCAGTCAGGGTATTTTGAGCTATCAGTGAGTATGGCCCAGATGGTATCTGCACTGGCATTGATCGTTTTGGTGACGCTATAGGTTTTCATTATCCCTCCTTGTGAAGGCTTACAATATCACTGTTAGAACAAGAGCAGGTGACAGTATTGTTAATATATAAAACTTACAAACCAAATAGCTACTTGTCGAGCCTTGTTAAATTCTATTGGCAGTTTGAATTAAATTCAGACTTGCAAACAGTTTATACGGAAAGAGTCATCCCCTCTGGAGAATTGCAACTCATATTTCACTACAGAACCCCATTTAAAGAAATTAGCAAACATAGTCAACGCCTCATCCAGCCACAATGCTTGATTTGTGGACAACAAACAGAATACAAGGATGTCATGACAGCACCTGGTTCTGTGGGAATGTTGGCTGTTGTGTTTTATCCTTGTGCCTTTAGAGCTTTTTTCCCAAATCCGGTTAATGAATTTACTAATCAAAGTATTGCTTTAGACAATATCCTCCCAGTGGAAATAAAAGCATTGCAAGAACGTATTATTGAAGCCAATGGGGTTTATGCACGTATTCTGCTAATTGAAAATTTTTTACTTCGCAGACTGTCTATACCCAATGATTTCTCTCTCGCTCAGGAAGCCGTCAACATCATTGCTGGTGAAAATGGGCAAATTGCTGTCAATGAAGTAGCAAGCAAACTAGATATTAGTAAACGACAATTAGAAAGAACATTTTTAAGAAATGTCGGAATATCGCCCAAAAAATTTGGTCGTATTGTCAGATTGAATACCTCTATCAAGCACTTCGAAAGAGCTACATCCCTGACGACACTTACATATGAAGCCGGATATTTTGATCCATCCCATTTAATCCGTGATTTTAGAGAATTTACTGGGTTATCTCCTAAAGCGTTTTTTAGACACCCTTGTCAAATACCACAATAGATGTCGCGTTTTTACAATTCTTTTTGGCAAGCTTGAGATACATTGCAAACATACCATTAACCAACGGAGGGGAATGTTATGCACAACAAAAATGTATTACTCAAGCAAATTAAACACCACATAGACGAATTATCTGTAAATATAGGTGAAAGACCCACCGGCTCCGCTGCAAATCACCGAGCAGAAGATTACATTAAGCGGGTCTTTACTCGAAACAAGTTTAAGGTCACATTACAGAAATTTGACTGCCTCGACTGGGAGAAAAACGAAACAACCTTAAATATCGGAGATACTAAAGCTGATGTTGAGCCTTCACCCTATTCGTTACCTTGTAACGTTCAAGCTGGTATTGAGGTGGTCAACAGCATATTTCAGCTTGAGCAGGCTGACTTGTCAGGAAAAATCGCTGTTTTATGTGGCGAACTGACCCAAGAACCATTGATGCCAAAGAATTTCAGATTTTATAATTCCGAGCACCATCAACGAATCATTAGCTTGCTGGAAGAGAAAGCGCCTGAAGCGATCCTGACAACCAGCTTAAATGACAAACACCTGCTTCCTGTCCTTGAAGATGGTGATTTTGATATTCCATCGGTTGTATTTTCTAAAAATGATAGAGATAGAATTGTAAACAGTAATTTACCGATTCATTTGAGAGTTAACAGTAAACGAAAAAAGACAACCGGTGCGAATGTTATTGCTAGAAAAGGTCAGGCTGGTCAAAGTAAATTTGTTGTCACGGCCCATTTTGATACTAAGGCAGGAACACCAGGTGCACTTGATAATGCCGTAGGCGTTGCTGTCTTACTTACCCTATCAGAGATGTTAAAAGAGACAATATCAGAACATGTTGAGGTCGAATTAGTCGCGTTTAATGGTGAAGATTACTTCTAGTTCCAACTAAGTTTGTTTGGATATCATAAGGTCATCGAGTTTGGAGGCCAAGTATGATGGCCAAACGCAAGCAACGAGGGACAGCAGGGGATAAAACGATCTGCCTGCCCATCGCCGATAGCATTGATTATGACCAGTTGGTTGAGGACCGTGAGGCCTACCGAGAGTACCTGAACGAGCAAATAGCCAGCTATCCGGAGCTGTTCCCCAAGGGAATTGAGGAGGGATATCGGTTTCATGGGTGGGTGACCTCAGCTCGTCAGCACCTGAAAACACGTCGTATATATCTTCCCAAACAAAAAACAGCCTATCAACTGCGTCCCGATTTCGTCACGCCTTATATGAGTGAAACGTCTGAGCTAGCAGGCAAAGCAATGTATTTGAGAAAGCATGGCCTCTCTTATGATGGGATTGCTTACGTATTGGGCCGCTCGGAGATGCATTGGTATCGGTTGTGTCAATCTCTTGGCCGAGCATCCATTGTCGGAACAACGTTGAAAACAGAAGAGTCGCTCCCCCCCATCTAGTGGCCGATGAAAAGCATGGTAGCCATCAAGGAGAGCGTATCTATTGGGTGGTGACAGCGGCTAAGGGGTGTATTGTGGGCAGTGGTCTGAGCCCAACGGCTGGATACGAGGACTTGCAAGCGGCGTATGGGGACTTTGAGCAAGAGATGAGCGAGCATGCCCCTGACTATCGACCTGAGACAGTCACCACCGATGGATGGGACGCGACTCGTCGAGCCTGGGAAACCCTATTTCCTGGCATCACCTGGATTCTATGCTTTCTACATGAGGTGATTAAAGTGCGTGATTGGTGTCGCTCTAAGCCTGAGTTACGCACCTGCTTAACCGACAAGCTTTGGCATATCTATCACGCCACCAGCAAACGTCAATTTGCTCAGCGATTGCGTCGTTTTCTCGAATGGACACAATCGGTGGAGCTTCCCGACGCCATCCATGACCGGTTACAACGACTCAGAGAAAAATCTCTATTTTTCCAGAGAGCCTTCGACTTTCCTAATGCCTATCGCACCAGTAATCAGGTGGATCGCCCCATGAACTATCTCGACCGGGCACTCTATGCCATGCAAGATTTTCATGGGGCTTGGGAGGCTGCTGAGTTATCCGTTCGCTCCATGGCGATGCTGTGGAACTTTCATCCATTCTGTCGTAAAACTCAGCAGCAAAATGGAGGCTGTTTGTGTCCCTTTGAGAAACTCAATGGCTTCCGATATCATGACGACTGGATGCGTAATTTGTTAATTGCCTCTTCTCTCAATGGACGGAGACCGTTGATTACATCCCCTCACACAAACTGAGGTGGAATCAGAACTACTCTATTGATAAGGATTGGGATTTTGATAATAATGATACAGACCCAACTGGCGTAGATGGCGAAAACCATGGAACTGCAGTAGCAGGAATTATTGGAGCTAATGCGAACAATGGCATCGGTGGTGTTGGCATAGCCTACAATTCAACTCTGTTTGGTTTTCAGACCCATGGGTTAATCTCTAATCGGTTTATTGGACAACTAGCGCTTGCCATTGATAATACGTCTGGTCTACGACAAACATCCGGCAGAAATCGTGAGGCTGACATTGTCAATCTGAGCCTAGGAACAGGAAGGGGCGAGTTTAACTTCTTTGATAGGCCCTTCAACCCTGCCACTATGGCTGCACTCAATACCGCCATAGACAATGCTGTCGTAGCAGGACGTAATGGACTAGGCACAATTTTAATAAAGTCAGCCGGTAACTCACGGGCTCTCAATTACGATACCAACGCTGTCTCATGGAATGCCAATCCCCATACTATTTCAGTTGCAGCCGTTGATCAGAATGGATTTATTTCTGACTATAGTACCCATGGCGCTTCAGTGTTGGTATCTGCTTTTGGCACTCCTGGAGAAGTAGTAACCACAGATCGAACTGGCAGAAGCGGTGAGACTCCAGGTGATTATAGACCTAACTTTAATGGCACTTCAGCGGCAGCTCCTATGGTGTCTGGCGTCGTAGCACTTATGCTTGAAGCAAATCCATGGTTAGGATGGCGAGATGTCCAAGAGATTTTAGCCTATTCTGCTCGGCATGTTGGCTCTGCCATTGGCACAGGCACTCGTGGGGATGAAGAATATGCATGGAACTTTAATGCAGCAACTAATTGGAATGGTGGCGGCTTACATTTTTCCAATGATTATGGCTTTGGCTTAGTCGATGCAAAAGCAGCCGTACGTCTCGCTGAGACCTGGTTCAATACCCCCCAAACGAGCGCCAATGATATTGCCATATTTCGAGACTTCTTAGATACCTCCGTCACGATTAATACTGGCGGTACTGCATTAAGTCAAACAGTTGCCACTAATATCGATATTGAATTTGTCGAAGTAGACGTAAGCTTTGCCCGATGGGATGACCTTGGTGATCTATCAATGCGTTTAATTTCACCTGATGGGACATCTAGTGTGCTGATCCAGAATAGTGGTGAAAATAACGGTCTCTCTTCTGGGGGGTTTGGCACAGGTCGCTGGAGTTTTTATTCCCATGCATTTCGTGGAGAAGATACATCTGGTACCTGGAGATTAGAACTATTTGATGCCGACAGTTCACTGTCATCTCCTATAACCATTAACGATGTTGATATCACTTTTCATGGCAAAACGACTTCAGTCAATGACACATTTATCTTCACTGAAGAGTATTCTGATTATGCTGGCAGGTTGGGGCATAGCCGGGCTATTAATGGAGGCTTGGGAATAGATACCATTAATGCAGCCGCCATAGACTCTAGTACCTTTGTGAACTTAGCAGTTGGCTATGGGTTTATAGATGGCATTGCAGTTAATGTTAACAGCATTGAGAATGTGTTTACTGGTGATGGGGCTGATTATCTCATTGGTAACGCTGTGAGTAATCAACTAGTGGGCATGCGAGGAAATGATAGCCTCTATGGCAGTGGAGGAAACGATGTGTTGTTAGGTGGTGATGGAAATGACTTAGTGAATGGTGGGACTGGTAATGATTATTTAAATGGAACTAATCATTTTTCCCAGGGTACTGGTGAACGAGATACTTTAGTTAGCGGCAGTACAACTGATCGAGATCTCTTTGTCTTAGGAGAACGTCAAAATGGGAGTGGTCGTGTTTTCTACAATGACCGAGGTCGCAGTGATTATGCGGTACTCCAAGATTTTGATGTTTACGATTTTGCTGGCGATATTGCAGACACGATCCAGCTGATGGGCAGCGCTGTATCTTACTCGATTTCTAATGTGCGAGTCGATGGTATTAGTGGTGCAGGCATCAGTTTTGTTAATGATCTAATTGGTATTGTCCAAGGAATAAGTGCTTCTCAGCTGAATTTAGCGAATTCCAACCAGTTTACCTATATTTAACCATAGATGATGAACAGTACCTAGTGATAGCTAGCCATTAGGTGCTGTGTTAATTTTCATCACTACATTCACGACTCATAACTAGACGACCATCGTTCAGGCGATAGATATCTTGTGGTTCATAAAGATGAGTATCAGTTTGATCAAGCCTGGGAACAGACTGAACTGCACTGAGACTATATAATGACGACTGGATAATACTAGACTGTTGAGGAAGAGCATCAGTACCAGTTATAGCAAAGCTACTAGCAATATCACTACCACGAGCAATACAGCTAGCAGCTACCAGCGCTTCAGGATTAACAAGATTGTCAGGTAAATCGTTAAGACTGTTTTCGAGAAAACTTATGTCAGTTAGAGAGACAGTTCCTGAGGAGATGCCACCCGTAGCATTGATATCAACACGATTATTATCTTCCAATTCAAAAGGATCAGTACCAGATGGAGCAACTTCAAAATTTTGACCAAAGAATTTAGTCTGACTGAAATCCACATTTCCACCACGACCATTGGGTGCAAATGTAAGAATATCACTATCGTCTAGTGCAATTAAAGCATTAGCTAAGATAATAATGTCACCAGCCTGATTATTATTTCCCAATGTAGCTGTTATAAAGTCACTATCTTTGTATAGTTCAATTTGCCGGGCATTTATTGATAAAGCACCTCCTTCTGCAGTCTCAGAGAAACTTAATATAAAAGCATCTTCTGCTTGTAAGACTCCTTCAAGAGTAATAAATATATCTCCTGCATCACCTATGCCAGAATTATTGGAACTAATCGAGGCATTCTGATTGATAGAAAGATTTTGAGCCTCTATAAGAATATCTCCAGCTTGACCTATTGCACCTGTATTAACCAAACTAGCCAGCCCACTAGAACCGAAAACTCCTTCTCCACTCAGAATTAAATCACCTGTTAGGCCAATATCAATTAATCCACCATTACCTTCACCATTAGATAGACTCCTAACTTGTGCCCCATCTAAGACTTGAAGAGTATTGCCACTTATCACAATATTACCTGCATCACCTATACCTGTAGGATCAATCTGGCTTGAAATGCTGCTAGAAATCCTTGGCCCCACTCCACGCAGTGTAATCAAATCTTGCACCGAAATATTTATGTTCCCAGCATCTCCTTGCCCAGCTACTATATTGGAAATTGTTCCACCATTTTCAAGTAAGAGAAAATCTGTTGAAATGGTTACATTGCCGGAGTCACCAACCGCAACATCAGCAAATGGAATACCTACTATACCAAAAAGCCCTAATGGGATAACATCGCTACTAATACCACTAGCAAATCCTGCTTCACTAAATCCATCCACTGTGATGGAGTCTGTTGCAATAATATCAATATCCCCTGCATTGCCAAATCCGGTTGAAGATGTAGAAATGCCTCCACCATTACTTATGGACAAGGACGCAGTGTTAATACTAATATCTCCGGCAGCGCCCTCCACACCTACCCCAAGTAGACTTTGAATGGCTGTTAGATCTCCGTCTACTGAAATTTCATCTTCTGCATCAATCGATATGTTACCTGCTCTGCCACGTCCAGAACCACCATGAGTAGAGGCAATCGTAGTTCCATCGTTCAAAACAACTGCTTGCGCTTCTACATCAATATTACCTGCATTCCCTACACCACTCTGAGTCACTGCATTAAATATTCCAGAACCAACGCCTGAAATTTCCAATAAACCTTCTATATTGATATCGATATTACCTGCATTCCCCATACCTGCAAGACTAGCGCTAATGCCATTTCCGTTGGTACTTATTAGATTGTCATTGGTACTTATTAGAATGTTATTGGCCTTGATAGAAATATCACCAGAATTTCCTATACTTTCAGGAGATGCTAAGCTTGAAACAAGACTTGGAAAATTATCGAATTGACCTAGAATATTTAAATCTTCGGTCAAAATGATATCAATATTGCCTGAACTTCCTTTTCCGACAACTCCAGATTGAAGACGTGAACCGTTAAGCAAGTCTAATGAGTCAGCCATAATAAGAATATCGCCTCCATTACCAATTCCAGTAGAAGCGACATTACTGATGATGCTAGACATTCTGTTTAGGGAAATACCCTCCTGAGCCTGAATAGTTACATTGCCAGCATTACCTTGGTTAAATGTTGCTGAACTTATTGTGCTTGAATCGAGGGTTAACCTGTTTGTTTCTATTAAAATACTACCTGCATTACTTGAAGTTTCACTATTCACCGGTATTTCAAAGCTAGCACCGGAAGCACTTGAAACTGAACTCGAATTTGCAAAGCGTATAGAGTCTCGTCCAAAAATACTGATATTCCCTGAGTCAATTTCTCCAACACTAGAGCTTGTAATCTTCGCATTGTTATCCAACAATACGTTAGCCGCGCTTATAGAGAGGTCTCCTCCTGGATTATCACCAGGATTTAGGGTGCTACTAGCAAACGAGATTTCTGCATTATCCAATATAAAATCACCATCAGCTGCGATATCAATAGAACCGCTAACTGAACCTGTTGCTAGTAAAGAGGGAAAGGTGAGTCCTTGCGGAGTAAGCAAAGGAAAAGCGGTGAGGATGATATCATTTTCTGCAAATAGGGTAATGTTCCCAGCACCACCTGAAATTAAGTCACCGTTTAGTACTTGAGAAGATGTATTAATGAGACCATTAACCTGAATGTCGCCTTGTGCGTCGATAAAAACAGAGCCACCTCTACCAAACGGTGAAGCGGTTTGTATTGCAGTTATTGGATTAAAAAGTGGATTGGCAGTTACTGTGATATTGCCATCTACAAAATTAGAATCAGGCTTATACTGATTAGTTAGTAAAACAGTGCCATCAGAAAAGGGCTCATTGATATCAAAGAAAATGGATCCTATAAAAATATCTGAGGAACTGGGGCTACTTCCTAATCCTTCAGGTAATCCTATGTTTGGAAAAGGATTTAAAAAAACAGAGAATCCATCACCAAATATACCTTCTGGCCTTAAAAAATCCTGATCTATACCGGCTCTAATATCAACGGTACGCTCTTCGCCACCTCTTATGTTTATTATGGAGCCATCAGATAAAGGAACATCATCCTCAAAGCGAAAGACTTCATCAGGAGCTATTATCTGGATCCCTCCAGGGATTTCAACTTTTCCTCCAGCAAATATATGTAATGAGGCTCCTACATAAACATCAAAACTTACATCTCCTTGAGAGATGATAATTGGATCATTTGGGCTGTATAGTTTTCCTGGGTTGCCATCTAATCTCTCAATACGAAAATTACCGGCATTCCAATAGTGGGTATCTCCCCCAACTGGGTTCGTCGAACGAAGTACTATATCGCCATAAGAGAATAATTTACTATCTGGATGATTAAGAGCAACAATATCAACTTGTTGATTACCTTGCACCAACAAATCATCACCTGAAAACCCAATAAATGGGAGGGCTTCTGAATCACGGATCTTCACTGTATCTGTTGCTAACAGAGACACATTACCAGCACTAGCGACTTGGGCCTCTAGGTCTAGATTATTGCCCGCCAGTATTAAGTCTCCATTCACTACAATCTGGCCACGGTTAACTATGTCGCCAGAACGTTCAGTTAGATAGTTCCAAAAGGATGTGCTAGGGCTCACTGATAGCAGTTGACTCTGCTCAGAATTTGTTGCACTAAATACACCATCACCAATCTCAACAGCTTCTGCCGATGTGGCATAAAATGAGCCTTCTATATCCAGACTTACCTCAGGCCCAAAGACAATACCATTGGGGTTAATCAAAAATAAGTCAGCCCTGCCATCGACACCTAAGGTGCCAAAAATGTCTGAGGCGTTCGCTCCCGTTACCCGACTCAAAATTGATTCAATATTGACGGGATTGGCAAAGTAAACCCTTTGCCCTTCGTTAACATTGAAGTCAGTAAAGCTATGAAAAAGATTGCTATCTCTTGCAACACCACCTTCGATCAAGTCTGTAAGCTCGCCTTGGAGCTCAACATCAGGTGTCACAATCGAACTTTCTAGGCCAAGGGTGGAGTCTGGGATGATCTGAGCCTGAGCAGGCAGTGCGACCAGACCTGTCAACAAACAGATGAGAGATAAATGATAGCTATTCATGGGAGTTAGTTGCAGCACAGTTACGACTGATAACTAAACGACCGTCGGCAAGACGATAAAGATTTTGTGGTTCAGCAATAGAAGTACTGTTAGTTGCCGTCTCTGTTATGGGCTGAACGGTGCTAAGACTGTAGGTAGTTTGAGCACTGCCAGGTTGTTGGGGTAAGCTATCGTTCCCTGTAAAAACAACACTACTACCGATATCACTACTCTGGGCAATGCAGCTAGCGGCAACCAGAGTTTCAGGATTAACCAGCTCATCCGGCAGCTCAGTAATGCTGTTTTCAATAAAACTGACGTCTGCTAGAGAAATTGTTCCTGAAGCAATCCCCCCTGTGGCATTGATATCTACTCGATCATTACCGTCTAGGGTAATTGGATCTGTACCTGGCTGGGCAAACTGCAAGTCTTCACCAAAGAATGCAGTGCGACTTAGATCGATATCGCCACCTCTCCCATCAGCGGCAAAGGCAAGAATATCACTATCATCAAAAGCTACTAACGCATCAGCAACAATCTCAATATCTCCCCCATCATCTGCACCAGAGTTAACAAACGTTTGGATATCACTGTTCTCAAATAGAAAAATATTGCTCGAAGAGATTTGAATTTGTCCTCCTGCATTAAATGCAGAATCTGCTGTTATCGATCCATTACGAGCTTGAATATCATCTTGTACGATAATGAATATATCCCCAGCATTTCCATTCCCTTCACTACTAGCCCTAATCAAACTGTCAAAAATTTCTAATTTGTCAGATATGACTCGTATATCACCACTACTACCTACTGCGGTAGAAATAGAGTTACTAAAAATACCACTACGTGCATTAGTGGCAGGATCATTATTTTCTAAGCGCAGAGTATCACGAACATTTAAAGTGATATCTCCTCCATCTCCTCTTCCTCTAATTCCACTGACAATCTGGGCTCCATTCAGAATTAGATTGTTAGCATCAAGTCGAATATTACCACCTTGACCTCTGCCAGTATCATCGACACTGCTGAAAATGCCTGTTCCAAAAGGTCCACGACGATTTTCAAAACCTTCAATTCGTGCGGTCTCACGAACAGCTAAAATAACATCTCCTGCATCACCTATGCCTTGTGGGCACCTCGATTAATTCAAAAATAGAGTCTCAATATGAGATCATGGTTACGGATTAGGGTTGACAGGGAGACTTCTGATGGGACA
>NZ_QXHD01000004.1:6896739-6904574 GCF_011009555.1 Adonisia turfae CCMR0081
CTAATGGGCGTCAGGCATTTCTTGATTTTGCCCATACGTTTCAAACCTATGACCCTAGCCGTCCCGTGGTTCCTTGCTTTTTGGAACTGACGGATCCCCTGATTCAGGCAGGCATTGATAGCTGTGTTGAGCAGGGCTATCACGAGCTAACCGTACTGCCGGTGCTACTGTTTGCTGCACGCCACAGCAAGTTTGACGTCACCAATGAACTAGATCGGGCTATCCAGCGTCACCCTCAACTGAAGCTCAACTATGGTCGCCATTTTGGTGTATCCCTACGCTGGTTAGACCTGTGGCAAAAACGGCTAGAACAGGCAGATAAAGAAAGCACCGTACCCCGTGAACAAACCGTACTGCTATTTGTCGGTCGCGGCGCATCGGACCCTGATGCCAATGGCGATGTGTATAAGCTGGCTCGGATGCTGTGGGAAGGTAGCGGCTACCACGACCTGGAAGTTTGCTTTACCGGCATTACCCACCCTCGGATGGAACGAGGCTTTGAGCGCGCCCGAGCCTGGAATCCTAAACGAATTATTGTGATCCCCCACCTGCTGTTTGATGGGGTGCTGGCAAAGCGGATTCAGACCATTGTTGAACAAGAGCAGGCGGCTCACCCTGACATAGAAGTGCAGAGCCTATCAGTAATTGGTGCCGATCCAATTTTGTTTGAGCTAATTCGCGATCGCGAACAAGAAGCCCAAGCTGGCCAGGTCTCCATGAACTGCTACACCTGCAAGTTTCGCCAGGTAGTCAGCGCCCAGGGACATGGGCATCACCATCATGATCACGGGCACAGCCACGACCATGGCCACAATCACGAGCACGGCCACAGTCATAGCCACGACCACCCTGAAGGACAAGCCCTATACCACGGCATTCCCGACCTCTATCCCGAAGTGGAGGATTACCATGAGCGAGCCTGGCAGGTACCCTAAAAGAGCATTAACACTAAGTCCATGATTCTGTTTTTCTGCGCTACGTTTTTGGCAGGCAGCAGCTCAGGATATATACAATCGACCCCGCCGTAACCCCTTAATCTATGCAATTTTGGATAGCCTAGTACGTTGGGTTGTAGGGCGGCGTTCCGGCCCTGCCCATGGGGGTTTGGGGAACTCGGAGGGACCCCAAGCAGCTGGTTTTGCAGTTAGCCAACTACTCAAAATATCTTGGTTGTAAAGTTGGCTAATTGCGATAAGGACTGCTCAGGACTTTCCTCCCCGAACCCCTTCTGTTCGTGGGGGCCTAACTCCCCTTTACGGAAGTATCCAAGTGATCCCACTTAGGCAAGCTGGGTTTCCCCGACAGGGTAGTCGCTCATAGCAACAATACGGGTGTGGTGAGGTTACGGTGGGGTCGATTGTTCAGGTTATCCCAAGCCATGCAATTCTCTTTTGTTTAAAAGCTCTTCAGCGTGAAACAATCTTGTCCTCAAAACTTACTGCATGTTATCGGTTTAGGGTTAGACGGTCTGCAAAGTCTGAGCCCTGAATCTCTAGCCTGTCTGAAAAAAGCTGAGATTATTGCAGGTAGTAAAGCCCATCTACAAACTGTAGCCGAGCATCCAGCTCGCAAGCTGCCCCTCAGCAACAATATTGTCGCCTGGATCGACCAAATAGCCGACATACTTCAACAACAATCCGTTGTAGTTCTAGCCAGCGGCGATCCACTGTTCTATGGTCTAGGCCGCCTCCTAACACAACGATTCGACCGGCAATATCTCCGATTCTATCCCCAGGTAAGCTCTATCCAACTGGCCTTTAACCGTCTAGGGATTCCCTGGCAGTCGGCCACCATCGTCAGTGTCCACGGTCGTCAGCCCGATCACCTGGAGCAGGCCCTCAAACAAGGCAAATCTCCCCTCGCAGTTCTGACCGATTTTGTCCATACGCCAGGAGAAATTGCCCGGCTTATTCAAGATATACGCCCCCCTGCGCAGTATCACATGACCGTATGTAGCCAGCTCGGAGCTACTGAGGAGACTATCCAATCAATTTCTATAGAAGCAGCAATAGACAGTTCGTTCCCGAGCCCTAATGTTGTTGTCCTAGAAGCACAGCCTCTGACACAAGCCCTGCCTCAGCCCCTCTTCGGCATTGCCGATAAAGACTTTCACACCTTTCCCGATCAGCCTGGTTTGATTACAAAGCAGGAAGTCCGTGCTTTGTCCCTCTCCCTGCTGCGATTACAGCCAGATATCACGGTATGGGATGTAGGAGCCGGTACTGGGTCCATCTCCATTGAGATTGCGCGGCTAATACCCGATGCCCACATCTATGCCATTGAGAAAACGGCTGCTGGGCTGACCTTAATCGAAAAAAACTGTCGTCGCTTTGGTACGCCTCACATTTCTCCTATCCGAGGTGTTGCGCCAGCGGCGCTAAACTCTTTGCCAGACCCGGATCGAATCATGATTGGTGGGGGAGGAAAAGCAATGTCGGAAATTTTGGCGGTGTGTTGCGATCGCATCCGCCCGAACGGTTTCATTGTCGCCAACTTTGCCACCCTCGAAACCTGTATGCTAGCCAAGCAACAGCTACAAAATAAGGGCTGGATTGTACAGCTATTGCAAGTCAACATTGCCCGCTCAGCCACCCTGGCCACCGCCACCCGGTTTGTTCCTTTAAACCCTGTGATTTTGTTGCAAGCCTCTCGACCATTCCCTCAACCCGATGCAGGCTCAGATCAAGGAGAAAGCAATGACATCTAATGAGTTACTGACAAAATCTTCTGCCTGGGGCAAGTTGTGGGGAGTGAGCGTTGGTCCAGGAAATGACGAATGGCTCACCCTAAAAGGATTGCGGATTTTACAGACCGTGGATGTGGTGGCCTGTCCCCAGAATCGACATGGAAAGCCCGGCATGGCCTACAACATTGTCAAATCTCACCTGCGGCCCGAGCAAACGATTTTGCCCTTAGATCTGCCCTTTGTGCGCGATCCGGTGCAGCTACAACAGGCCTGGACCACAGCAGGAGAGAAACTAGTACCTTTGTTAGCCCAAGGCCAGGATGTGGTGTTTATCACCGAGGGAGATGCCAGCCTATATAGCACCTTTAGCTATGTGGCCCAGTCGGTGCATCGTTTGGCCCCTGACGTCAAGATTACCACTGTACCGGGTGTGTGTTCTCCCCTAGCCGCCATGGCTGCCCTCAATATGCCCTTATCCCTGGGGGCAGAAAAAATTGCCATTCTTCCTGCCCTGTATGACGTTTCCGAACTGACCCATGCCCTGGAGTGGGCTGAAGTTGTGGTGTTGATGAAAGTGGCATCGGTGTTTGGTCAGGTATGGCAAATCCTCCACGCAGCAGACCTTCTAGACCACGCCAGTCTGGTGGAACAAGTGGGTTCACCGGAGGAAAAACTGTATTCTAGCCTGGTGGACCTGGCTGACCATACCCCCCCCTACTTTTCCATTTTGATTGTGCGCCGCCATGACTATCACTTCTAAATCTTCTCCAAAGTCTGAATCTAGACAGCTCGAATCCAAGATCGTGATGATTGCGCCCACGGAGGCAGGTTGCCAGCAAGCTCTGCAGCTGTGGGATGGTCTGCAGCCCCTGGAACTTTGGACCAGGGAAGATACTCTAGCTTCGATGGATACTGCTGATCGTGTTATACAACATCCTGATTGTCAGCCCCAAATATCGCAGGGCAACCACAAGGGATTGCCCCTACAGGAGCATCCATTTTTAGCTGGGTTTACTGACTTAGAATTTGGTGTCGTTCATTGTTATAGTGGCTCCCTAATCCCTGTGGTGGCAGCTTGTTGGGACCGAGCCACACAGCTAGTCTTTTTCTTGCCCGTGGGGGCAGTGGTGCGACTGATTGCCCCACTACTCCAAAACAAACACCAGGATCCGGGGGTGGTGGCCATTGATGACAGTGGTAAGTTTGTGGTTAGCGTTAGCGGGGGACACCAGGGGGGAGCTGATGCGCTCACACGACAATGTGCGGCCCTACTGAGAGCTGCACCGGTAATTACGTCAGCCTCTGAAGGACAACAGCTACCGGCTGTAGATCTGTTGGGTAAGCCCTATGGTTGGCAGCGTGGAGGGGGAGATTGGACAAAGGTGGCGTCAGCGCTGGCACAACGAGAGGCGATCGCAGTGCATCAAACCTGTGGTGAGACTCTATGGCGACAGATGTTACCTGACGATTCTTCTTTTTATTTTGCAGATCAGCAGACTGCGGCTTCAAATACTCAATTACCAGCCTCTCCGCAACTGTGGATTTCGGATCAGCTACCCCCTAGTCAGGATTCAGAAGGGCACAACCCAGCGAAATCTCTTCAAGTGTGCTGGCATCCTCGTACATTATGGCTAGGGCTGGGCTGTGAGCGAGGGACATCGACAGAGTTAATTGAGGTCAGTATTAGACAGGTGTTGCGCGATCGCAACCTGGCCTGGCAATCCATCGCCGGCATCGCCTCCATTGACCTCAAGCAAGACGAAGTCGCCTTTCAAACCCTGGCAGAACGGCATCAGTGGCCCCTGCACTTATTCAGCGCTGCTCAACTACAAGAACCAGCGGTTCCCAATCCCTCAGATGTCGTTACCCAGGCGGTGGGGACACCGTCTGTCGCTGAAGCCGCTGCCCTGCTGGCCGCCCATAGTCAGGAACTGGTGATAACAAAACAAGTCTTTAAAGGTGAGCAGCAGGGGGCCTGCACCATTGCCGTAGCCCGCGCTGACCAGCCATACAATCCCCGGCCGGGTCACCTGTATCTGATTGGCTCAGGTCCTGGCTCTTTAGCCCAGCTCACCGCAGCGGCCCGGGCCGCTCTGTTGGACTGTGATGTGGTAATTGGCTATGGCCTTTATTTAGACCTGTTGCGGCCCCTATTCCATCCTAACCAGGTGGTTGAGACTAGCAAAATCACCCAGGAAGTACAGCGGGCAGAGCGAGCCGTTGCCCTGGCCCACCAAGGATTAACCGTAGGCATGGTGTCCTCCGGCGACTGCGGCATTTATGGCATGGGGGGCCTGGTGATGGAATGCCTGGTGCAGCGAGGCTGGGATGGCAACACACCCGGTGTTTCAGCCTTCCCAGGAATTACGGCACTGCAGGCAGTGGCAGCCCGGGTGGGGGCTCCCCTGATGCATGACTTTTGTGCCATTTCCCTGTCTGATTTGCTAGTGCCGTGGGAGGTGATTGAAAAGAGATTAGCGGCGGCAGCCCAAGGGGATTTTGTGGTGGCGCTCTATAATCCGCGCTCGAAGACTCGCACGCGGGGCATTGAAATTGCGTTAGAGATTTTGCGACGGCATCGTTCGGATGATACTCCGGTTGCGATCGCACGTTCTCTCTACCGTTCAGGAGAATCCGTCCGCTGTCTTACCCTGAAAGAGGTGGATGTGACCACCATCGATATGCTCACCGTGGTGTTAATCGGCAATACCCGCACGTTTTTGCATCAGGGTCGCATGGTTACCCCCAGGGGGTACAAAGTTTAGAAATCGGTAAAAAATGACTATAGCGACCATGAAATAGGTGCAATGCCATTTTTTTGCAAATATTCATTGGCTTTTGAAAAGTGCCGATTGCCAAAGAAACCACGGTGTGCTGAGAGCGGCGAAGGGTGAGGTGAGGTCAGCACTAAATGCCGTTCACGATCAATAAATTTTCCTTTCTGTTGTGCATAGCTACCCCACAGCAGAAAAACGAGATTTTCGCGTTGCTGATTTAGGTTAGTGATAATGGCATCTGTAAATTGCTCCCAGCCTTTTCCCCGATGGGAGGCGGCTTTATGTTGTTCCACTGTGAGGACGCTGTTAAGCAGTAACACGCCTTGATCTGCCCAGCTTTGCAGGCAGCCGTGATTAGGAGGTTTAATGCCCAGATCTTGCTCAATTTCTTTAAAGATATTAACCAGAGAAGGCGGCGGCGCAATGCCCTCCGGGACAGAAAAGCTCAAGCCGTGGGCCTGACCGGGGCCATGATATGGGTCCTGTCCAAGAATCACAACTTTGACTTGGTCAAATGGTGTGCTATCCATTGCATTGAACATCAGTGCGCCACGGGGGTAAATAACCTTGCCAGCGGCTTTTTCCGCCTTTAAGAATTTTTTTAGATCCTGCATATAGGGAGTGGCAAACACATCTTCTAATACCGCTTTCCAGCTGGCTTCAAGCTTAATCGTGCTATTAGAAGAGGACGAGGCTTCCATGGTCATAACGGGCCTGTATGGGTAGATGGTTTAGACAACTAGTAATTCGCACTATCATAAACTTTGTCATACCATTTCCCATTGTGACCGCTTACTGCAAGGAATGTATAGGCATGGTGCGTTCCCAAGCATCTATTGATAGGGTATGTAGGAGTACAGTGAAGAGATCACTCTACAAGATCGGAAATCGTTCTAAAATATGGTGGGTATTAATCGCCCAGTAAGTGTTTGTTTTTAGCTCGAATTAGCATCAGCGAAGCGTCACCCTGAAAATCACAGGAAAACCCCAAATGTTTCAGAAATTTTAGTAAGGTCATACCATCTCCTCGGGGAGAACCGCCAGCTTCAACAATTAAATATTTAACCGATGATTTTAGTAAGTCGCCAAAGGGCATAAAATGCTATGTTCCGAGCCCTCAACGTCTACCTTGAGCACATCAACAGAACCTATCTTTTCCAATATTAACTGCAGTGTTGTTACTTCAACGTCTACACTGCTGCGAGCTGAGGGATCGGGTAAATTCAAGTAACAGATGTCTCATTTCCTCATAATATCCCCAAACTTTCTTCATACATTAAAGATGGTGATCCTAAGACAGGGGTACAACCCTTTGATGGGGATATCTCAGAGACTCATCAGCAATGAGGTCTATCGTGACTGGAGCAGTGTCGGGAAGAGTGATTGCTGTGCGAGGCAGTGTAGTCGATCTGTATTTTCCAGGCACCTTACCGGCCTTACATACCCAGGTGATTATCGGTGGAAGTGGCACTGTTGAAGTGGTGAATTATTTAGATGCCCATACCGTTCGGGGGATTGCGCTTATGCCCACCGATGGGTTCGCTCAACGACCCATCGATAAGGAGCCGGGATAAACCCCTCTCCTAGTTTTTTTGTCACCTCTAGAATGCAGTGATGAACGTGTTTTATAATCTCTCCTAAAGCTCCCTTATATGCTTGGTCAGCCAACACTTTCTCAAGCCTCACATAGGTCTCTAATACAGGACCTAACACTGCAACGGCTGCTTTAATATCCGCCATATTGGCGGCACTCACAAAACAATTTAACACCATGCCTAAGATGTCAACAACGATATGACGCTTACGTCCCTTGACACACTTATGACCATCAATTCCTTGTTCAGGTCCTTTTTTCTCTGAGGTCCTCACAGATTGACTGTCAATGCTGATCAAGCTCGGTTGCTCATCTCGTCCCTCTGCGAGTCTTACTAGCTTTACCAAGCGTTCATTAATCTGGTCCCATAAGCCTATCTTGACCCAACGACGATAATAATCATAGACAGTTGACCAGTTCGGCAGATCATGGGGCATCGCACGCCATTTGATACCGTTATCGACCCAATACAAAATGGCATTCACGATCTCGCGTAAGTTCACTTCTCGAGGATGACTGACACCCTGATGGACGGGAATTAATGGCTCAACCAAGTCCCACTCATCATCGCTTAAATCTGAGGGATACGGAAGACGATTCATCCCTTCCTCCAGTGCTAACAACACTGCTGGTTATACAGGGACGAAAGGAAGAACATTCACTCCTTTACAATAATTTACGAACCCATTCTGAGGGGGAGTGTGGCTAAAGAGTGTCGTTTCATAGTCTCCTCCTAGGTCAACAGCCAGGCTGTTGCACCCTGTTGAACGAGAACTCC
>NZ_QXHD01000004.1:6904584-6977868 GCF_011009555.1 Adonisia turfae CCMR0081
CCCGCTGCTGACGGGCCGCCGCTTCATCCACCAGCGGCGAGTAAAAGCTGGGAGCAGGAGCCATGCCCGCAATCAGAGCAATTTCCGAAACCGTCAGCTCTTCAACCGTCTTACCAAAATAAATCCAGGCAGCATCGGCCACGCCGTAGGCACCTGCCCCTAAATACACCAGATTTAGGTAGCGCTCTAGGATTTTCTCTTTGCCTAATTCTTGCTCTAATTTATTGGCAAGTAAGGCTTCTCGAAACTTTCGCTGAAAGCTCCGGTCTTGGTCCAAAAATATGATCCGGGCGACCTGCTGCGTAATTGTGCTGGCCCCTTCTAACAACTGCCGATTACGCAGGTTAGAGTTAATGGCCCGAGCAATACCCTTGTAGTCAATGCCATTGTGCTCGTAAAACCGACGATCTTCAGAGGCAATAAACCCCTGGACTAACGTATCTGGAATATCGTCAAACTCCAGATATTCCTGGGTCGCCGGACCAATTTTTTGAAGAACACTACCATCATCGGCCTTAATGGTGATGGTACCCGTACGCTCAAAGGTCAAAGCATCGGACACATTGGGCAAATTGGCATCGGCTTCTTGCCAAAATCGATAGCCACGGGCTGCTGGCCCAGCTATACCAGCTCCTGCCAACAGCGCCAGCCAAAACAAAACGCTCTTATAGAGAGGCTTAGGCCGTTTCTGTTTAACAACTTTAGTAGCACCTACAGAAGCTGTTTTAAACCGATCATTTTTGACTTTGCCAATCCAATTAGCCACGTTAAAGAAACCCTACCTAACCCATTTTCAAAAATGGTTACCTTGTTAGCACCCGTTGGTTCGCTTTGCGATGAGAATTTGCACCTGAAACTAACAAAACCTGGTTGACATATCTTGACACACCTCCAAAAAGGCTATCAGAATCTGACCTAACTCACCAAATAATCAGTGTGGCCAAGCGCCAAACCCAAAATCAGCATACCAATTACTAAAAATGGCTGAGCACTTGCCTGATATTTCACGTCATTAGCCAACGGATCCCGCAGAAAATACATGTCTTGAAAGGTTATTTGCGGAATAATCATCAAGATTAAAAGCACTGCATAGAGATTCTTGTGAATAGCGATCAGGTAAGTGGCCATGCCGGCTTGGAAAATATCGATCATTAGGACACAGATCCAAGCGGCAGCCCCCACACCAAACATCACTGGTAAAGACTTAAGGCCCAGAGCCTCGTCACCCTCAACACTCTTAAAGTCATTGACAACAGCAATCCCTAGACCAGCCATGCTGTAGAGCAATGTCAGCACAACGACAGTGGGATTAAGCTGACCAAACAGAGCATGCCCCGCCCACCATGGCAAAGCAATGTAGCTAGCACCTAAGGCATAGTTACCAAGCCAACCATTCTGCTTGAGCTTAAGCGGTGGAGCAGAGTAGATGTATGACACAAATGAACCACCTATTGCCAGCGCTGTCAAAATCGGAAAATCATGACTTGCCCAACGGTCCAAACCGTAGGCGACTGCTATTCCCCCCAGCAACAACACCCAAATTTGCAGCTGCACCTGCCCGAGGGCAATTGCCCCAGAGGGGATAGGACGATAAGGCTCGTTAATGGCATCTAGCTCTCGATCGTAATAATCATTGATGGTCTGGGTATACCCTGTCAGCAGAGGTCCTGCCATCAACATGCAGGCTAAGGATGCCAACACATGGTCCACACTCCAGACAAAATGCCCTGATGAGGCCGCACCACAAAGGACGCCCCAAATCAGAGGAATCCAGGTGATTGGCTTCATTAACTGCAGACGAATTTTCCAAATAGACGTTTCACCATCGGCGGCACCTTTCATCCCCAATAGCTGACGAGCCTTGGAACCTTCTGATGCTGCCGATACCTGGTCATCGGCGCTGGACGTTACTGGAGAAGAATTGTCAGCCATAGCTTCGAAGGTATTAGCAGTGGTATTAACAAAGAAATGATCAAAACCTTACCCAAAGGTCAAGATGAGATAGCCAGATTGAAACTTAGCTCCAGTCACCGAACGACCGTTCAAAGACTTCGGCAGGCTTAAGTTCCGACGCTGGTCCCCAGCTTCAATGGTGACTTCTGGGCCATATTGAGTGAGCTGAATCTGTTTTTTATCAAAGCTTGGTAAAAACAGACGGACGGTATTACTAGATAAATCAATCTCTACAGGGGCTGGCACTGAAGGAGCCGCCATATAGTCTGGCAAAGAATTCATCAAAGGCTTCCAGTCGCTGGACTGAGGCAACGTATGGACCGGCAAAGGCTCAAAATCTTGACTAGTATCAGCACGATTCAGCAAGACTCCACCCACAGTCATTTCTATTTGCTGAGCGGCCCCCCAAAGGTAGCGAGCAGTTGCGATCGCAACCTGCTCACCGGTAGATACCAGATAAGCTCGCACTCGCATCGGGTCTTTAACGGCAGCAATGCCCTTAACTACCAGATTTGTACTTTCCGCCACTTGGGGCTGGTCAAATAAATCACCAGACATACCACCGCTAAGCACTGCACCAGCAATGGGCTGCACAAAGGGCATTACTGATTTAGAGAATTGTGATTCCTGGAATACTTGCTTGAATCGTCGGAAGTACCAGTCTATGCCCGCTGGCATCCCCCACATTCGTAGACTCGCCTGATTTCCTGGACCATCATGGACGATGACATCATAGTCGCTGCTGGCATCGTATTCCCGCAGCGCATTGAGGGTAAGCGCCTGGTCCATCCCTGGCAACAAACTCAGCTCTTGACCATATACGGCTTTGAAAAAGGGATCCCTTAGATATTGGGCTTCAAGCTTTTTTAACTGCTCCCAATTTTGTCCCAGGAGCTGTGTAAATTGCAGCTGAACCACCGATAAAGTCGGAGACACTGGCTTAGGGGCAGCTGTAACAGCATGGCCTAAAAGCAGACCAAACCCTGGCCCAGCATCTTCAGTGACCAGCAACACACGCTGACCCTGGGTCGATAGTTTTTTGGCGGTTGCGATCGCAGATGTTGAGCGACCACTGCCTCCCTTGCCTAAAAACGTAAGAATTAGCGCCATCAGTGATAAATACAGAACTAGCGGATGATCTGAACAACTCCAATTAGGGGCACCTATTTCTAGGTGCCCCTATGTAATAGTCAAACAGACATGCTCAACAACGGCTTAGGTCGTTTGCTTCAGTTCATCTTCAAAAAACCAGCTAGAAAACTGATCTGAAAACTCAACGACAACGCCCACACCACTACCATCAACCATTTTGAACTGAGTAATCGTGCCCTCTTGCCCTAGACGCTTGGCAACGTTATCAGACACCCGATCTCGTACGCGTACAACTTTTACCTTTTGTCCGATATCCAAAGCCATACTCCAAGATTCTCCTCTCTGGGTAAGATTGACAAATATTAAGAATTAAAACTAATCCTCAGTCTATCAGTGTCTTGCTCTTTGTAAGCTATCCTGAAGAACTGTTGCTGGAGCCATGCCAGCAAGCGCTCTATTTATTTTTTGTCTACTTTACGGAAGCACCTATGCTGGCTAAGCGAATTTTGCCCTGTCTTGACGTCAAAGCGGGTCGCGTTGTGAAAGGCATTAATTTCGTAGAGCTGAAGGATGCAGGCGATCCAGTTGAGCTCGCTCAAGCCTATAACGCAGCAGGAGCCGACGAGCTAGTCTTTCTGGACATTACAGCCACCCATGAAGATCGCAACATCATTTTTGATGTCGTCTATCGGACGGCAGAGCAGGTCTTTATTCCTCTGACCGTCGGGGGTGGCGTTAATTCGGTTGAAACCATCAAGGCCCTTTTACGAGCTGGAGCAGATAAGGTCAGCATCAACTCTGCCGCTGTTCGTAATCCTGACTTTATTCAAACAGCCAGCGATCGCTTTGGTAGTCAGTGCATTGTGGTTGCCATTGATGCCAAACGCCGCTCTGATAACTCAGGGTGGGATGTCTTTGTGCGGGGTGGTCGAGAAAATACTGGGCTAGATGCGATCGCATGGGCTCAAGATGTTGTCGCCCGAGGTGCTGGTGAACTGCTGGTGACAAGTATGGATGCTGACGGCACTAAAGCCGGATACGACCTAGATCTGACCCGCACCATCGCTGAAGTAGTGAGCGTTCCAGTGATCGCATCAGGGGGGGCTGGAACCTGTGAACATATTCATGAAGCACTAACCAGCGGTCAAGCAGAAGCGGCCCTACTGGCATCCCTGCTACATTACGGTGAGCTTACAGTCGCAGAAATTAAAACTCATTTAGCAGAAAAAAACGTAACCATCAGGCCCTAAGATCAGATTCGAGTCCTCAAAAACCTTATACATCAGATACTTCAACCAATTCTTTCGGACTTATAAAATATTGCCGTTAGACAAGGCGCTTTTATGATAACTCTGTTACAATATGTAAAAGATAATAGTAAATCTTTAAGGCCTACTTACTTCTTAATCGATGACTCTTCTCATAATAGCCATCGTTACCGGTTTAGTTTTTTGGGCCCTACGTCTCATGGATAGGGCTTTAGTCAGCCAAGAGTTCTCTCTCATGCTGGCAGGTTTTTTGGTGGCTTCCGCTGCCGCCGCCATGGTCGGTGTTTACTTTCTTATGAGCGATTACATGGTGTACATGCACCAGAGTGAGCTTTTATTGAAAGACCAATATCCGTCTGGTTTCCTAGTATTGGATGAACAGATATCGTCCTTAGATGCTGAGCTGTACTCACTTGATGTAGCAAGCTTACCTAAGTAGCAGACTTAATACTGTTACTTGAATAGTTCTGACCAGGTAGCTGGCCCAACGACACCATCTACCTCTAAGCCGACTCGACGTTGAAACTCCTGTACTGCTTCCTCTGTGAGAAAACCAAACACACCATCAATAGGCCCTTGGTAAAGATTGAGGTCAGCCAAACGGTTTTGTAAACGGCTAACATCAACTCCAGAATCATCTAGCTGCAAAATTGGCACATTGCCTGCCGTCGCAACGATGGTGTCTTCAGCCAATGAATCGTCGTTGCTATCATCATCTGACACGGTTGTTGTCTCGTCAGTTGCGTCTGCGGAAACCTGCGGTTCGATAGGCTCTGTCAAATTTTCTGGTGTGGGCAATAACCGACGCCATGTTAAAGGTCCGACCAATCCATCCGCAGTCAATCCCGCATCGACTTGAAATTGACGAACAGCTTCCAGGGTCATCTGTTCATAGGTACCATCTACAGCACCGGAATAGTAGCCCATCAGCGCTAACATCGCCTGCACTCTTTTGACGTCAGAACCTGTACTGCCCGGTCCTAAAACCGAACCTGCTTGTTTGAGGGAAGCAGTTCCGGCAGCATTCAATTCATCGCTTTGCTCTGGGGATGAACCCTCTATTTCCGCCAATACAACTGTTGACATCAATCCCGCAACAGCTGCTGACAAACAAAGATTAGAGATCGTAAATAAACCCCAACGTTTCATGTGAAGAGCTCACCATAATGTGTGGCATGGGCATAGACCAATCAAGTTTAACGCCCAGTCAAAGTTAAACAATACGATGGCACAGCATGCTGATTGCGTCCAGATAAATTGATATTTCTAGGTATTAGACATAAGCCCTGTAACGTTATTGGGTTCATTACAATCTGCTCAGTCTTACTCCAGAGAAACTATGCCGACTATATCAATCGCCGCTAAATTTCACGGGAGTCTGATGGGAGCCTATCTAGGCCATAGCTATGGGGCTGGTTATCGAGGCCCGTGGCTGCCTCTCCATGAGAGCCCCCTATATCAATCATGGCTGCACGGTACACAGCAAAACCTATTGCAGCCAACACCCACAGATGCTAATCCGCTCCTAGGGCTACCCTGGTTGTTACATCATCACGATAACAGCGATGCCCGTCATCGTTGGCTAGCGCAAATCATAGAGTCAGGCCATCACACCGAGGCTATAAGTGTGACTGAGACTATGGCAACTCTTGGCATATTGGGTGACTGCTTAGCATGGCTCATGCACTACAATCCAGTCACTCAACACTCACCTCCATTGCTGAGTCAGCACCTCAGCCAACAGCTACCCGACTATCCAGCCAGTCTTATACCCCAAGCCCAGCACATCATCGAGTGCTTAGATCCCCCGTCACCCACACTCAATCTTGAAGCGCTGGATCCTCAGCCCTCAGCGATCATGGTATTAGCCATCCAACAATCCCTAAGTTACCGAGAAAATTTGGCCTTAGCGATCGCACACCCAGACATCGTCACACCAATACCAGCAATGATTGGCTGTTTACTTGGCGCTTGGGGCGGTATGTCGGTTATTCCAACTAGGTGGATACTGACAATCCCCCCTGAGCAAAGGCATTCCCTTGAGCAAATTGCTAGCAAACTCTATCGCCATTGGGCTGGTATTGCTAATATTTCAGCCAACTGCGAAGTATTCCCCCTAGATTTATAGGCTCTGCCCCCTCTCTTAAAATAGAGCTAGCTATAATAGCTGCATGGGTATGCTAAGCATCTTCCAACACAGTTGCCCATTAAAGCTGAGGATGAAAAGAGTGGTACGCTTAGGCGACTGCTTATTTAAAGTTAGTAACACTGACCGACTCAGATTGGCACAGTGTTGTTTAGGGTGCATGTTCAGCACTGAATCGTAGGATTCAAATGCGTTCTTTTAGACAATGTATGGGTAATTATTAGCTCAACAGAATCTATAAGAATATGGCCAACGTTCTAGTTAATGAGCCCTAATAAACCAAAGCGTTGACTGTTGATTGTTTGAGACATCTAGGGTACTTCCAGGGGCAATTTATTGCCCTCCATCACCTTTATCAGGTGTCTAACGCTATTAGGCCACTAAATCAGCGGTGTTTCACACCTGTAGCTCATAATGGCAGCCTTGGTTGTTGAGGCCTTTCATGCAGTCGGTGACATTCATGGTCAAAGCAGTTTGGCAACGTTTGCGTACTTCGGTTGGCTGGTGCAAAACTCAGTTACCTCAAGTTTCGACGTCTTTGCGTCAAAGATCTAATACATCAATCCGTCAGTCTACCAAGTCAGGCAATGATTCGACGGGGCGTTACGTTATTTCCCGTCACAATCCCTTCAACCAAACTCAAATTGCCATTGTATTCACAGTGTTGCTGCTGACAGCCATACTGGGTCAGCGATTTTATAACCAACCGGCATTGACTGTAAGCACTATCGCTGCCGACACCTTCATAGCGCC
Source organism: Adonisia turfae CCMR0081 (assembly GCF_011009555.1). Classification (GTDB taxonomy): domain Bacteria; phylum Cyanobacteriota; class Cyanobacteriia; order Phormidesmidales; family Phormidesmidaceae; genus Leptothoe; species Leptothoe turfae. The sequence continues at coordinate 6,911,797 of NZ_QXHD01000004.1, forward strand.
CTACAACGCGACTTTGCCAGACATGATCACCACTGAGGCCAACCGCCAAGCGGCCCGCAGTGGCTCTATTATTGTTTTGCAGGTTGATCAAGCAAAGACAAAAGCGATTCTAGAAGAAGCCAACGGCATCTTGAGCCAGGGTAGTACGTTACGGCAGCAGGCTGGTGATATCCCTTATATTTCAACAGCTCAGTTATCAACTAGAACCCAGCAACATCTACGCCAAACCACGTCAGAGGAGTGGACGGAAATTTGGAGTTTGACTCAGATTTCCACACTGACAAGCAGTGTCTTACAACAGGGAACCAATGGCGCACTACAAGGACGTCTCAATAATTTAGAAACTAATCAGCATATTGCCCTCGACGAGCTATTACGCCTAAGAGACCGCACCTCTCCCCAGTCCATGGCAGCTGTACGGAGTCAGGTGGATGCTAATCGACAACAGTTAGCAGCCACTAAACCCAAACTACAGAGTCTGACGACTCGTGATGGTGGTCAGCCATTAGACACCAGACTTTTTGATTTAAGTGAGCCCAGTTGGCAAGCTGTTCAAACCACCAGCCGCTTAGTCTTAAATCGAATGCTGACCCAAGGTATTCATGAAGGTACACCGATCGCACTATGGCAGCAGGCCATCGAGACTCAGCTCCAAGGGACCTTAGATTTGGCAGATTCCACTATTCTTAATCGCGATGAGCTGCTAGCCCAAGAAACCATCGCCAAGGAAATCACCGCCAAGATCATTAGCTCTGTTTTACGCCCTAATCTGATTGAGGATCAAGAACAAACGCGTTTACGGGCTGAACAGGTGGAAAATGAGGTCCAAACAGTAACTGTATCTATTGAGCAGGGTGACGCGATTGTCGAAAAAGGAGAGGCCATCACCCAAGGAGATTTTGTCTTGCTGGATCATTTTAATATGACCCAGCGACGCATTAACTGGTTAGGTTTTGCTGGCTTTGGTGGATTAGTGAGTGTCGGTGTTGGCTTATTGCTATGGATCGACCATTGGCAAGCAGGGGGGCTACGGCAGCGCGATCATCTATTGGTGCTGTGTCTCATTGTCAGCGTCGCTGTGTTAATGGCCCTGAGAATACCTGGCTTAGGGTTACCAGCTGTTGGCCTATTACTGGGTAGCTTTTATGGCTACATTTTGGGAGCAGTCACCATTGTCCTATTGGTGATTCTATTACCAGTAGGGGGCTCAGTCGCCTTTTTATCTCTATTTTCAGCAGCCTGCGCAGCGTTGGTAGGGGCATGGATTGCACCACGGTTGCGATCGCGAGAAGAATTTGCCCTACTAGGTGGTGTGGTCGGTCTCACCCAAGGTGTCATTCACCTAGTCTTGACCCTCATGTTCAACAGTGTTGCCGCCTCCCTTTGGTACACCGTCATTCGTGATTCAGCTCTGTTTGGGGTCTACGGTATCGCCTGGAGTATTGTTGCTCTGGGGGTAAGCCCCTATCTAGAGTCAGTATTTGATGTGGTCACCCCCATCCGTCTGGCTGAATTATCCAACCCCAATCGTCCTCTCCTCAAACGTCTAGCGGCGGATGCCCCTGGCACATTTCAACACACCATGTTTGTGGCTAATTTGGCAGAGGCTGCTGCCCGTGCCTTGGGTCACAATGTTGAGCTTGTCCGCGCAGGGACGCTTTATCACGACATTGGCAAGATGCATGATCCTTTAGGATTCATTGAAAACCAGATGGGAGGACCTAACAAACATGATTTGATCGACGATCCATGGGTCAGCGCTGACATTATCAAAAAGCACGTAACAAAAGGGTTAGTCATGGCTCGTAAACATCGACTCCCCAAGGCGATTCAGGCCTTTATTCCTGAGCATCAGGGAGCCATGCTGATCAGCTACTTCTACTATCAGGCCCAGGAAATTGCCAAGGAAAATCCTGAGATGGAGATCCGCGAAGAAGACTTTCGCTATGATGGCCCGATTCCCCAATCTCCTGAAACCGGCATTGTCATGCTGGCAGATTCATGTGAAGCGGCATTGCGATCTCTCAACAAAGAAGCCTGCGCCGAAGAGGCCTATGCCATGGTGAACAAAATTCTTCGCGCTCGCTGGAAAGATAAACAGTTAATTGACTCTTGCCTCACCCGGAAAGACATGGACATCATCGCCAATGTATTTGTGCAAGTGTGGCAGCAGTTCAACCACAAACGCATCGCCTATCCCAAAGGCGCACTAACCGCAAGGTAAGGCTGGCTAGGAAATGGTATAAGCCCTTAGAGCTCTTGACTCACCTGCATCTGACGCCTCAACCGTTGCCCCAAAATGCCGTACTTAGGGGCAAACACCATGGCTAAACCAAACAGAACAGTCATTAGAACAACAATGCTGCCCCCCGTCGAAACATCCAGGTGATAGCTCAGATAGGTGCCTAAAACACAGGAAAGCACACTGGTAGCAACTGAGATCGCTAGCATATGGTCAAACCTATCGGTCAGTAGATAGGCTGTGGCTCCTGGCGTCACTAGCAGGGCAACCACCAAAACAATGCCTGCTGTTTGCAAGGCTGTCACAATAGTCAGCGCTAGCACCGACAGCAGCGTGTAGTACATTAGCTGAGTGTTGAGACCAATGGCTTTGGCATGGTTAGGGTCAAAACAAAAAAGCAGCAAATCCTTACGGCGCAGCAGAATGATCACTAATGTGACGATACCTGCTATTAAGGTTTGCACGATATCTGACCGGGAAATCCCCAACACATTGCCAAACAAAATATGAAACAGGTCTACATTGCTCGGGATTCTGGTGGCTAATACCAGCCCAAAGGCAAAGAAACCAGTGAAAATCACGCCAATGACGGCATCTTCCTTAAGTCGCGTTTGGGATTTTACATAGCCGATGAGCACCGTGGCCCCAAACCCAAAGATAAAAGCCCCCAAGGCAAAGGGTAATCCTATGGCATAGGCCACCACTACACCTGGTACTACTGCATGGGAAACCGCATCACCCATTAAAGACCAGCCATTGAGGGTGATGTAGCAAGACAAGACGGCACACACGACACCGACAAAGGCACTGACCCACAGGGCTTTAACCATAAAGCCAGCCTGGAGTGGCTCGCTGACCCACTGCCAAAGGGGGCTTAAGACTGCTCCACTGATAGCCCATAGATTACTCATAGCGTTGTCTCGATAAATTTACCTTGGATAAACTGCTCAATGGCAAACCGCCAAAGGTCATGGACAGGTTTTCTTCGGTGAAGGTATCGGCGGTGGTGCCTTCGGCCAGAACAGTATGGTTAAGCAGAATGGTGCGATCGCAAAACGTAGAAATTGACGCCAAATCATGGGTAGACACTAAAATCGTGTGTCCCTCTTCACGTAATTGCAGCAGTAGATTGACAATCCGCTTTTCCGTCTTCACATCTACCCCAGTGAACGGTTCATCAAGCAAAATCACTGGGCTATTTTGCGCCATCGCCCGCGCCAAAAATGCTCGTTTTTTCTGCCCCCCCGACAATTCGCCAATCTGCCGCTGACGAAAATCAGCCATACCCACACGGTCTAAACTCTCCGCCACCTGTCGACGATCCTCACGCCCAGGAATGCGCAACATATTCATGTAGCCATAACGCCCCATCATCACCACCTCCGACACACTCACCGGAAAATTCCAGTCCACGTCGTCTGATTGGGGGACATAGGCCATGAGCTGACGCTTTTGCGCCATTTTTACGGAAAGGCCGTCAATGTGTACTCGTCCTTGATTAGGGTTGAGAAACCCCATGATGGTTTTGAACAGCGTAGATTTGCCGCCACCGTTGGGACCAATCAAGCCCGTAATCGTGCCAGGGTAGACATAACAGCTAGCGTTGTACAAAGCCAGGTGGGCATTGCTGTAGGTAACACTAATGTTCTCGACAGTGATGCCAAAAGTATCTGATCGCATCGTTGGCTAAGGAGTAAAGGACAGAGTAGGGTGGGCAATACCCACCAAAACCTATTGCATGTGAATCATATTGATGGGGCAATGCCCACTCTAGAAATTTCCTGGGATGAGAAAGCTATTGGCCCATAGCCAAAACATTATGGTGATAGCAGTCCTTCGCTAATCACCTGCACGTCATATGCCAACAGATCTAAAAACGTAGGTACAGGACCATCAGCCGTAGACAGCGAGTCAACATATAAGTTGCCACCGAACTTAGCCCCGGTGGCCCGTGCCACCTCTCGTTGCCCCTCATCACTAACGGTGCTTTCACAAAAAACGGTTGGAATATCGTTAGCTTGAACGTCTTCAATCACCCCTTGAATTTGCTTAGGGGTAGATTGCTGTTCGGCATTTATGGGCCAGAGATAGACTTCTTGTAGACCATAGTCGCGGGCTAGATAAGAAAACGCACCTTCACAACTCACCAGATAACGCTGGTCAACCGGCACCTGAGCTAAATTGGCCTGTAGCTTTTCATCAATAGCTTGCAGCTGTTCACTGTAAGCGGCAGCATTGGCGTTGTAGATTGCCTCGTTTTCAGGGTCAAGCTCTACAAACGCCTGGCGAATATTTTCCACATATATCAGTGCGTTTTGAGGAGACATCCATGCATGGGGATTTGGTTTATCGGCATAAGGACCTTCCGAAATAGCAATCGGTTCAATCCCTTCCGTCAAAATCACCGATGGCACATCCTGCACATTGCCCAAAAACTGCTCAAGCCAGCGCTCCAGATTCATGCCGTTATAAAAAATGAGATCAGCATCCTGGGCTTTGGTTAAATCACTCGGTATCGGCTCATACCCATGGATTTCTGCGCCAATACGGGTGATAGATTCCACCCGCAGCTCATCCCCAGCTACATTCTGGGCCATATCTGCCAAGATTGTGAACGTTGTCAGTACAACTTTTTGGTCGTCAGCAGTCGCGTTCTCAGATGTTGGAGACTCCTGACCACAGGCGGTTAAACTCAACAAGACCGCAATACTAGATGCCCAAAACACTCTGGATGATAGAGACTTAAATTGATGTCCCCACTGTTTATTGTTCATGATCCATTACTGGTGGGATTGACCCAAGTTCTTATTTCATAATTACTTCACTTTTCATAATTGTCTCATAATTAGAGGACGCTGTGGAGATGTGAAGCTTAAAATCCGATTAGACTTTTGCAGCCGTCTGGTCTAGAGCTAGGGTTTTAACCAGGAAGACTCTTCCATGCATCGAATCCGCCTTGTTCACGTCGCGAGACAAGGCGGCGGCTGTAGATTTTCCAGTGAAATTTATTGGGACATTGCATTTCAGCAACTGCTACTAGCCGACAAGCATGGGCAATAATCAAGTGCAGCATCTATCAGATGCCAAGATAGCTTTCAATAGAGTTTTGCAAAATTTCTACCAGCTCTGCATCCATAAACTGATATTCATCTGGAATATCAAGTACATGGATAGTCTTGTGGCTCATCAATCGAGGAAATTCAGCCTTGAGTCTATCTTTGTGCTTTTGCTCCATGGCAAAAATCGTATCTGCCCATTGGATATCCTTGGCTGAAACTGTTTTACGGGCTCTAGGGCTAGTACCCGCTGATCGGACATAAATACCTGGCTGTTTTGACCAAACCTTCTCAGCAGTAGGGCTACGCCATTGATTACGACTACAGATGAACAAAATATTCATGTCATCTAGGTCAGGAGAACGGGGTCATGATTGGTGCTATGAGCTCAAGGTGTAGACATGTTTGCAGCAGTTTTAGAGTGCGATCGCAATGCCAGTGTCTTCGGTACAACCACCTGAAATTCACTGCCCTGACCCAATACAGAATTGCAGCGCAACTCACCACCATGCTGGTCTACAACAATTTGATGACTGATAGCTAAACCCATCCCAGTTCCATAACCAACAGGCTTGGTCGTGAAAAAGGGATCAAAAATTTGCTGCTGTAAGGCCTTCGGAATACCTGTGCCATTATCAGCAATAGTGATCACAACACACGCTGACTGCTCCTCGGTTGTAATCGTAATTGTGCCTGACCCGTGCGTCTCCAAAGCATCAATAGCATTATTGAATAGGCTCAAAAAGACCTGGTTCAAAGCCCCTGCATAGCATTGAATTTTAGAGACATTACCATAGCGCTTATCCACCAAAATCTTGGGACGTCTAGCAGTCATATTTAAACGATGTGCCAGCATCATCAACGTATTATCCAATCCCCTATGGATATCGACAGTTTTCACATCTGATTCACCAAAGCGGGCAAATTGTCTCAAGGACTGCACAATTTCTCGAATGCGTTCTGTACCAGTTGTGATGGAGCCAATTAATTTTGGAAAATCTTTCCTGATGTAGGCGATATCTGCATCCTCGACATCTTTTTGCATGTCAGGTGGCAGTTCAATTACCTGTGATTGGTAGTGGCTAATCACCAGTAACAAATCTTCCACATACGCTATGGCATGTTCAAGGTTGCCATAAATAAAACCGACGGGATTATTGATCTCATGGGCAATACCAGCCACTAACTGCCCTAACCCTGCCATTTTCTCACTTTGCAATAGTTGAGCCTGAGCCTGCTTCAGTTCGTTTAGTGCTTTTTCCAGTTGACCGGCAGTTCTACGGGCCTCTAATTCGGACGCCATCAGAGCCGCTTCTGATTCCTTACGCTCGGTGACATCCCTCACCATGATGGTCAAAAAGTTGGCGGACCTTAATTGAGAATCAGTGACCAAAACTTCAATGGGGAATCGTCGGCCCTGATTGTGTATGCCAATCGCCATGTAGGCCTCACCTGTACGGCAACCCTGTTGCAAAAACTGTTGCAGGGATTGAAAAGCGGCATCTTGGGACTGCACCAAATCTGTCTCAATCAAAGTAGTTAGGGATTGCCCAATCATCTGTAACCAGTGGCCACCAAAAATTTTTTCAACAGCCGGATTCGTGCTCTGAAGGATCAAGGTCTCAGGATCAACCGTCAAAATGCCATCCGCTGCAGTCATGATAATTGCATTTGTTCTGGCGGTAGATCGGTCTAGCGCATCAACCACCTGGTTATACCAACGGCTAATTTGACCAATTTCTGTCAACGCACTGACTGTCACCCGTCGCTGTAAATTACCGGTTTTCGCATGGGTTTGCATAGTTTCAAATAAGTTCTGAAACTCATTACGCGCACCATGCTCTGACACATTTAAGCCAATGTACTCCTGCTTCAGGGATACCCGTAGCGACGCATACCGATTAAGCAGTAATAAGACTAGCAACGTTACCGTGAATGACCATAGTCCACAAGCCAAAATGCCTGAGCACTGAGCAATAAATTGCTCCCAGCGGTTCAGCCCAGTGTCTAATCGCCCTAAATCACCCAATAATGCAACGGCTAATGTTCCCCAAACACCTGGGCCAAGATGGACAGGAATGACCCCGACTGCATCGTCAATGCGCAGTTTGTCTAGGAGGGCGTCAACGCCTAACATCACCAATCCACCCATGCCGCCAATCAGCACCGCACTGCTCAAAGACACAGCATGACAACTAGCCGTAATCGATACTAGGCCCGCAAGAGAGCCATTCATCACGGCCTTAAACGGCAAATGGTTCTTTTGCACCATGAGAGACCATGTCAAAGGAGCAGTCAATCCCGCCGCCCCTGCTAACAAGGTATTTACCAAAATTCTTGGGACCTGATCATTGAAAGCAAGGGTACTGCCGCCATTAAATCCAAACCAGCCAAACCACATCAGTAGCGCGCCTAAAAAAGCTAAGGGCAGATCTGAACTGGGGGCTTGTTGATCAAAGTTTTGTCGAGAAAAGCGACCAAGACGCGGACCGATGACCAAAACTGCAGCTAGGGCAACCCACCCACCTAAACTATGGACAATCGTAGAACCTGCAAAATCGACAAAGCCTTTTTTGCTTAACCAACCAATTGCAACTGATTGATCTAAACCACCCCAGACCCAATGACCAAATACTGGATACACCAACCCGGATATCAGTACAGCGCTGAATAGATACCCTCGAAATGTCATGCGCTCAGCCACTGCTCCTGAGACGATAGTGACAGCAGTGCTACAAAACATTGCCTGAAATAGAAAGAAAATGAGAGGCCAACTATCCGCTTGGTTAAACTCAGGCAAAAAGTCACTAAAACCCCACCAGCCATACATAGAGGTGCCAAACATCAAGCCGTAGCCAAAGGCCCAAAACATCATGATTGATAGGCCAACATCCGCAATATTTTTAATGGCAACGTTGATGTTGTTTTTGCGACGGGTGGAACCAGCCTCTACACATAAAAAACCCGCTTGCATCAGAAACACTAGGCTAGCGCTCATAACCACCCACAGTGCATCTAATGAAAGCGACATAGTTCTGAAAAGCTAACTATATAGGTACAAACTTCTCTATGGCAGCCCGATCGTCCGGAGACTAACTAGCTTTGAATCCTGATGGGTGAATGCTGATGTGGAGTATCCGATGGATTTAGGTGAGACCACAACACCTCCTTGCTCTCACACCAAGGAGAAGGCAAAACTATTTGATATCAAATAACTCTCAACTGAACACTTCAATACTCGTCAACTCTAGCTCCACAAGCAGACTATAGTCACCGCTTATATGAATAACTTTTACATTGGAAGCAAGACATACTTGCCAGATAAGGAGCAGGGTAAATGCTGAATTCACAATCGATATGGCGTGCCCCTATCGCCAAACTACCCCATAGACCACGTCCCAGTTGAAACCGGTCGCTTCGTTACCGAAAAAACTACAGTTCTGGCCGTGGACACGCTTTAATTAAAAAGCTGCATTGGCGACAAGTGTTTTGAGTTCTGACAGACCCACCCTGCTAATCATCGACGGCCACTCCCTGGCGTTTCGGTCTTACTACGCCCACGCCAAAAGTCGCGATGGAGGATTACGCACATCCAAAGGCATTCCCACTAGCGTTTGCTTTGGCTTTCTCAAGTCCATGAGCGACATGATGGTGGTGGAAAAACCTGACTATGCAGCCGTCGCATTTGACTTAGCTGAGCCCACCTTTCGCCACAAAGCTGCTGATAGCTACAAAGAAGGGCGGCCAGAAACACCAGAAGACTTTATCGAAGATGTAGAAAACCTCAAGCAGCTGTTGACAAGCTTTAAGCTGCCGATTCTCACAGCCCCAGGATTTGAGGCGGATGACGTCATTGGCACGTTAGCAACCAAAGCCGAGAAAGAAGGTTATGCAGTCAGAATTTTGAGCGGCGACCAGGATCTATTTCAGCTGATCGACGATAACGAGCACATTAAGGTACTGCATCTGGGCAGTACCTTTGGCCGCACCAATGGTCTGGCCAAGGAATATGGCATTAAGGAAGTTGAGGAAAAACTTGGCATTAAGCCTAACCAGGTAATCGACTACAAAGCCCTCTGTGGCGATACCTCGGATAATATTCCTGGAGTGCGAGGCATTGGTAAAAAAACTGCCGTCAAGCTGCTGACAGAACACGAAAACTTGGAACGTGTCTATGACGCAGTGCCTGACATGAAGGGTGCAGTCAAGAAAAAGCTGGAAACTGGCAAAGAGGACGCAGACAAGTCCAAATATCTCGCAACTATCGTCACTGATGTTGAACTAGATGTCGATCTAGCGGATTGCAAATTAGAAGGGTTTGACGAAGGCAAGGTCATCCCTCTACTGAAAAATCTGGAGTTTCAGTATTTCATTAATCGTCTGAACAAGTTACAGGAGGCATTTGGCGGCGAGGTTACAGCCACATCAACAAAGGTCTCTACACCGATTGATGATGAGGAAACATCTTTTTTCACCGCAGAAGAAACTGATACCGCTACCGATGTGGAAGAGGTGGACATTAAGCCACAGATTGTTACTACAGCGGAACAGTTGCAGGCTCTGGTGGCTGAATTAGAAACTCAAACAGATAAAGCTCGGCCCGTGGCTTGGGATACGGAAACGACGGCGATTGAGCCGCTGGATGCTGAGCTGGTAGGGATTGGCTGCTGCTGGGGAGATGGACCAGAGGATTTGGCCTATGTGCCAGTCGGTCATGGTTCAGGAGAGCAGCTACAGTTAGCACATGTCTTAGCTGCACTCAAGCCAATTTTAGAAAGTGCCGACTATCCAAAATCTCTACAAAATGCCAAGTATGACCGAGCGGTGCTCAAAGGTCAGGGGATTGAGCTAACAGGTGTGGTGTTTGATACCATGCTTGCCAGCTATGTACTGAATCCAGAAAGCAGTCACAATTTGACAGATATGTCGCTGCGCTATTTGAATGTGGCAGCACAAAGTTATAGCGACTTAGTACCAAAAGGTAAAACCATTGCAGATATTGCGATTGATCAGGTAGCAACTTACTGCGGTGGGGATGTGCACACCACCTATCGGTTAGTGCCGATTTTGCAAGATGAATTAAAGCAGGTGGATGCGATCGCAACCCTATTTCGCGACATCGAAGTCCCCCTCGAAGCCGTCCTTGCCGACATGGAAGCCACCGGTATCCGCATTGACGAACCTTACCTGAAACACTTCTCAGAGCAGCTCGAAGCCGACCTTTACGAGTTGCAAATCAAAGCCTACGACTACGCGGGCGAAGAGTTTAACCTTAGCTCTCCCAAGCAGCTCAGCGTCTTGCTATTTGAAACCCTAGGGTTGAACAAAAAGAAAACCCGTAAAACCAAAACTGGCTACTCCACAGACGCATCTACTCTTGAGAAACTTCAGGGCGATCATCCAGTGGTGGACTGTATCGTCAGCCATCGCACATTATCCAAACTGAAATCCACCTACGTGGACGCCTTACCCAAGCTAGTGCGAGCTGATACAGGCCGTGTCCACACTGACTTTAACCAGGCCGTCACTGCCACCGGTCGCCTGTCCTCATCGAATCCGAACCTGCAAAATATCCCCGTTCGCACCGCCTTTAGTCGCCAAATTCGTCAGGCATTCTTGCCTCAAGAAGGGTGGCTACTAGCCGCTGCCGACTACTCCCAAATCGAACTAAGAATTCTCACCCACCTCAGCGGAGAGTCAGTCTTGGTCGATGCCTATCGCACCGGACAAGATGTCCATAGCCTCACCGCGCAACTACTCTTGGATAAAGAAGAAATCACTTCAGACGAACGCCGCATGGGTAAAATCATCAACTTCGGCGTTATTTACGGCATGGGTGCTGTGCGTTTTGCTCGCGAAATGGGTGTGAGCCGTACGGAGGCCAAGGCCTTTATCGATAAATTTAACGAGCGCTACTCGCGGGTCTTTGAGTACTTGCAACAAATGCAGCGTGAGGCCATTGCCCATGGTTATGTGGAAACCATCTTAGGTCGCCGCAGATATTTCAACTTTTCGAGCAATAGCTTGCGGCCACTGAAGGGCAGATCTCCAGATGAAATTGAACTCAATAAGCTCAAACCGGGTGGCTATGATGCAGGCCTATTACGGGCAGCTGCCAATGCCCCAATTCAGGGTTCTAGTGCTGACATTATCAAAATCGCGATGATTCAGCTGCATGAAGTCCTCAAGGAATATCAGGCCAGACTTTTACTACAGGTCCATGACGAATTGATTTTTGAAATTCCCCCCGATGAATGGCCGGAACTAGAGGAAAAAATCACCCGAACAATGGAATCCGTTGTGAAATTATCGGTGCCCTTAAAGGTGGAAATCAACGCTGGCAAAAATTGGATGGACGCGAAATAATCCACACATCCATTACGTCACGTAGGGGCCATCCCTTTTGGCTGTCCTCACTCGCTAACGCCATTAACCAATATCCAAAATCCATAGGCCATCATAAATCCCACAGGCATGTTGATTAATCACCATCGTAGGGGCCATCCTTTGTGGTTGCCCTCGATCGCTAACGCTATTGACCAACATGCAAAACCAATAGCGCCATTATTTTCATGGGAATTTTGGGTTTTCGGTTGATAGCGAAACGTAACCCAGGGCAGCCACAAGGGCGTGCCCCTACGGAATATCTAATTCAATGGGGGGATTCAGCGTACCCAAACCCATTTAATTCAATTTCAATACCGCCATAAATGCTTCCTGTGGCACATCCACCGTACCGATGGCCTTTAGGCGCTTCTTACCTTTGGCCTGTTTCTTCAACAGTTTCTTCTTACGGGAGATGTCACCGCCGTAACACTTAGACAATACATCCTTGCGCAGGGCTGGAATACTGGCACTGGCAATGATGCGACTACCAATGGCTGCCTGAATTGGGATCTTAAACTGGTGTCTGGGAATTAGCTCTTTGAGCTTTTCTGCCAGCGCCTTACCCACATAGTACGCTTGGTCACGGTGCACAATGGCCGCCAGCGGATCAACCTTATCGCCATTGATCATCACATCCAGCTTCACCAGATAATTCACACGATAATCAATCAGTTGGTACTCCATGCTGGCGTAACCGCGAGACCGAGATTTCATCTGGTCGAAGAAGTCAGTCACCACTTCAGCTAAGGGGATTTCATACACCAGCGTAGTACGCCCTTCTGTTAGATACTTCATATCCTTAAAGTCGCCCCGTCGGGTCTGGCACAGGTCCATCAGTGTTCCGACAAACTCTTCAGGAGTAAAAATTTCTACTTTGACATAGGGCTCTTCAATTTTTTCCCGCTCTTGGGGCTCCGGCAGTTCGCAAGGGTTGTCAATATTTAGCACCGCGCCATCGATCGTCGTGACTCGATAAACCACCGATGGCGCTGTGGTAATCAAATCCAGGTTATATTCCCGCTCCAGCCGCTCCTGCACAATTTCCATGTGCAAGAGTCCTAAGAAACCACAGCGGAAACCAAAGCCCATGGCACTGGAGGTTTCGGGCTCGTACTGTAGGGCAGCATCGCTGAGAGTTAACTTTTCTAAGGCATCGCGCAGATCTTCGTAGCGATCAGAGTCAGTGGGAAAAAGTCCACAGAATACCATGGGGTTAGCTTCTACGTAACCCGGTAAAGGTTCTTCGGCTTTCTTTTTAACTAGGGTAATGGTGTCGCCAACTCGGGCATCAGCCACGGCTTTAATAGAAGCAGATATATACCCCACTTCACCAGCATGGAGTTCATCAACTTCGATTTGATGGGGAGCGAGTACGCCCAGCTCATCGATTTCGTATTCCTTACCGGAGGCCATCAGACGGATGCGATCGCGACGACTTAACGTTCCATCCACCACTCGGAAATACACAATCACCCCGCGATAGCTGTCGTAATAGCTATCAAAAATCAGCGCCCGCAGCGGCTTCTCCGTATTATCTTCAGGCTCGGGGACGGTCTCTACAATAGATTCCAAAATCTCAGTGATGCCTAGCCCCTCTTTAGCCGACGCCAGAATAGCATTGCTACAGTCCAGACCAATGATATCTTCAATTTCTTTCTTGACCCGATCCGGTTCTGCACCGGGCAGATCTACTTTATTCAGAACGGGAATAATTTCTAGATCGTTTTCCAGGGCCAGATAGACATTGGCCAACGTCTGTGCCTCCACACCCTGGGAGGCATCCACCACCAGTAGCGCCCCTTCACATGCAGCTAAAGCGCGGGAGACCTCGTAGGAAAAATCAACGTGCCCTGGCGTATCAATCAGGTTAAGCACATATTCGTCGCCACCCTCAGCCTGATAGTTCATACGAGCCGCCTGGAGCTTGATGGTAATGCCCCGCTCCCGTTCTAGGTCCATGGTGTCGAGGACCTGAGCCTTCATATCCCGCTCGCTAATGGTTTTGGTTTCCTGTAGCAACCGATCAGCCAGGGTAGATTTTCCATGATCGATGTGAGCAATAATCGAAAAATTTCGGATGCGAGAGACGGGCGCGTCGGTCATGGAAAGAAGAAACTCAAACTAGAGAGCAAGAAGCACTTAGCTTATCTTAATGCTTTGTTCCAATACTTTGTTCATCCATAAACCTACCCACCAATATCCATAAGCTTATCCATAAGCTTTTTCAGGGTGAGCGTTTGCTTGGATGATTCAGGCAGTACCTTATTCAAGCAATCAAGTAATAAAGCTTTATTGCTTTTGCATGGGATCCTTGCAGGGAAAACATTAAGGGATGACCATTTGATGAATCCCATGACAAGATAAAGATTAATCGGGGCGTCTTACCAACGAACAGTGCTGAATCAGTCGAAGCGTTTTTTTGACTTGCGGCACCCATTACCCTGTGATCAGAGAATTTTGAGGTCTGTCATACTGCTGACGAGCGATCTCAGCTTAGATGTTTCTGATCCAGACAGGGAAAACTCGTAAGCAGTTAAGTATAGGGCTAGAGATTTCTGACGGACTATGAGATCGCAATTGATAGTTGACCCTGAACCTATGGCAGTTCCCGCCACAGTTGATAATTCTTCCCTCCAAGTTATTCACGATCCCGACGGGCGGATTGTTGCTATCAATTGGCCTCAAGCCCTTCACGCTGCACCTGATCGCTATCTACACGAATCCATTGATCAGCTTTTTGGCCCTGTCGCCATAGCCCCTTACCTACAACGCGTTAAACAGGTGTTGGACGATGGGCAAAACCAGACATTTCAATGCATTGTCCGCTGTGGCCCTCACCCAGTAGGCCTAGATTTTAAGCTAAGCCTAGTCGATTGGCACGATGCCCCCGGTCAACGATATATCAAAGGGGAAGGTTCTATCCTCACTGTCGCGGATACGGCTCAGATGCCTCAGCATGTAAGCACCATGGGTATTGCGGTAGATCCCTGTTCCAATAATGCCCAAGCAGGTCTATTAGCTAATATTTCTAACTACCACGGTGTTCTGACCAATATCGCGTCTAATATCCGCAAAACTCTAGAACTCGAAACTATTTGGCAGCAAACCGTAGATGGTCTAGGTACCCTTTTAGACCTGCATCGCTGTCTCGTCTGCGACTACTCAGTGGCAATGCAGACCTTAAATGTAGTTGCTGAGTTTCATCAACCCGAATTAGATCCTTGTTTGGGGCAAACTTTTGAACTCGCTAACAAGGCAGATTTTCGCTGCACCATTAACACTCTCAAACCCGTACTGTCAGATTTTGATCGGAAAGATAACGACGCTGGTCCATATACCGTTTTAACTGTAGCCACCTGCTATCGAGACGAACCCAACAGCGTTTTACTGTTGCAAATGCCACCAGAGCGCCCCTGGCACCCACTAGAAATCGAACTGGTTAATGAGCTCACAGACCAAGTAGGAACAGCCATTGCTCACGCAAAACTCTTTGAGGCAAGTCGTACGCTCGCAGACGATCTTCAAAGGGCTAACGAAAAACTAATCGATAAAAATGATGAGCTTGAAGAAGCAAGACGCTATGCCGAGGAAGCCTCGCGACTTAAAAGTGAGTTCCTGGCCAATACATCCCACGAATTGCGCACCCCGCTGAATGGCATGATTGGCTTTCTGCGATTGGTGCTGGATGGCATGGCCGACGATCCAGAAGAGCAAGAAGAGTTTATCGAAGAAGCCCATAAATCAGCCCTCCATCTCCTCAACTTAATTAACGATGTCCTCGACATCGCTAAAATTGAGGCAGGCAAAATGGAAATTGATTTGACCGCCATTAGCCTGCAAGAGCTCTTCTCCGATGTGGAGAATTTCACCCGCCCTCAGGCGGAACAGCGAGGCCTCTATTTCGATATGAAGCTGCCTGCCACGCTAGATGAAATCAAGCTATACGGAAACTACCAGCGGATCTTGCAAGTCCTCCTCAATCTGATTGGCAATGCCATCAAATTTACACCTGAGGGAGGGGTAACCATCAGCGCTGAAGTCAAACCCCAGAGCATACGCTTCCAAGGTCGGGTCTGGCCTGGACATATCAAAATTAGTGTTGAGGATACCGGGATCGGTGTTTCCTTAGAAAAACAAAATCGTCTGTTCCAAACCTTTAGTCAGGTAGATGGAGAGCGCACCCGTCAGTATGGTGGCACTGGTCTTGGGCTGGCAATTTCCCAACGGCTGATCGAAGCAATGGGGGGCAAGGTGCAATTTATTAGCATGGGCGAAGGTCTCGGTTCCACTGTTACTTTCACGGCAATTTTGTATCAGGAACCTGTGATTATGGCCGAGCTAGAAGGAAAGCACATGGCTTAGGTGCAAATCTTGGATAGTGGTTTATACGGCAAAATAATAACTTCAGAGGTACTTCGGCCGTTCTTGCTGGGCGACAGTGAGCCTTTGTTTGAGCACATCCCATTCCTCGGCGTCGATGAGATTGATCACGGTATCTAACTGATGCCGGTATTGCTGTAAGGATTGGAGTAAAGCTGCCCGGTTGAATTGGGCCATCATAGCGCCCAATTCAGGATTACCGCCGCCGACGCGACTGGTATCGCAAAAACCACTACTGGCTAATTGCTGGGCCAGAACTTTGACCTGGAAATCCGACTCACTGAGACAGGTGTGGAGCAGACTAGAACTGACCATTACGGGTAAATGGGAGATGGCCGCCACAGCACGATCATGAGCTGCTGGTGTGGATGTATAGATTTTGGAACCAAGCTGGGTAGCGATCGCAACCACCTGATCCAGTGCGACTTGTTTTGTGGTTTCAATTGGCGTCACCACATAGGGGCGATCGCGAAATAATCCCGCTTCAGCTGCAGCTAATCCTGACTCCGCCTTACCTGCCATGGGATGCCCCCCAACAAAATTAGGCCATGCTGTAGTCGCTGCAGCTACAACCTCCCCCTTCACAGACCCAACATCAGTCACAATTGTTGATTCTGGCAAATGCTCCACCAGTTGATGCACGGTTGGCACGATTAGGGCCATAGGCGTACAAACAAAAACAAGGTCAGCCTTAGCCATCAGGGCCAGGTCGCATCCTGCTTGATCCACCATGCCTTGCTCAACCGCTGCCGCTGTAGTTGCTGGTCGCCGAGCCACTCCATAAACGGTATAGCCCAGACGTTTACAATCAATGGCTAAACAACCACCAATCAGCCCTAAGCCAACAATCCCAATGATTAAATCTGGCTGTGAAGTTTGCGCTGAGATAGAGGTCAGTGACATGGTGGAAGATCAAAAATTATGTCAATAATTCAAAGGGACATCTGTCCAGAGGCTATGAGCTGGTCGGCGATAAACCAAACGCCCCAAGGGAGTATGTCACAATGAGACACACAACTGAGTCATTTTTTAAGGATTTAGCTGAATTATCGAGGCATAGCGAGAGTTGCAGCAAAGGTGATTGAGGCAGAAGTTCATCAGCTACTCCGAGAGTTTTTACGCCAGCAGGGGCACATTCAATGGCCCCACCATTTAACGATGGCACGGTTAGTAGCTAGAGCCCTCAGATTAGGTCGCAGTGCTCTTCTGCAAATCGGTAGCACTGCGGCGTATCGAGGCCGTTATCGCCTGAGTTATCTGATGCCAGCCTTAGTGTGGCCTGGACCAATTGTCTTGGTTGTCCCCCAAGCAATCCAGCAGCAACTAGTCCAAGATGAGATTCCCACATTGCTGCAAACGCTCCCTACCGTTAAATCCATCCAGGTAGGTGAACGTTGGCCTGGTGAAACGTTTCAAGGCATTTTAATTACAACGCCGAGTGCCTGGCTGTCCGGCCAACTAAGTGCCTTAGAAAAATCCAATTCATCAACGACAGCAGCACCCGCTTTCCCAAAAAATATCCTCACCTTGATCGATGGGATTGATCCGCTAGTGAACTGGGTACGTCATGAGCTAACTTGCCGCCTCGACGATGGCGACTGGCATCAGCTAGGGCTGGCCTACCCCTCTCAGCAAACACCTATTCGAGATCTGCGGGTCAAACTAACCCACCTCGCCTTTCAACATCCAGCGAACCCCTATAGCTGTTATCTCGCCGACGCGGAGGAACATGCGCTGCTTGAAGAGCTATACAATCAGCTGACCGAAACCCCTTTAGGTTTAGAGGCATTGCCACCTACATGGCAGAAATTTCGCCAGCAATTAACCCAAGAAGACAGCATGACATGGCTACAGCTGAATCGTGGTTCGGGCCAGTTAGCCTTGCATTGTGCGCCAGTGCACCTGGCAGATATCATGCAACCGCTTTGGGAACGACAGCCCGTCATTTTAATCGGTGCTGCTGTAGATGAAGAAAACCGTGCTGAAAATTATCGACAACGGCTGGGGTTAGAGGATCTCACTTGCCTAAAATTCACCCCAGATCGACAGCGGGATGGGATTCAGCTCTATGCTCCTGACCGCCTGCCCATGCCTAATAGCAATCAGTTCCCCAGTGCTATTTTGCAGGAGATTCGCAACCTGCTGCAGCTGCCAGAAACCCGCACTCAACCCACGGTTATTTTGGTAGGTGATAATCCCCTCAAAGCTCAAATTGGCTCAATTTTAGCAGCGGAATATGGCTCTCGCGTCCAGGTTGAAAAAACCGACGGGCCGTCTAACGGCATCCTGGTAACAGGTTGGGAATTTTGGCAGGACCATCGGCTACGGTGCTTGCCCCCTGGGTTACTGATTATCACCACACTACCCATCCCCTCCCTTGAAAATCCGTTAGTTGCGGGTCAAGTGGCCTACTACAAACGTCTGCGCCAGGATTGGTTCCGACTGTTTCTATTACCCTCAGCACTACAAACTCTGCAGCTTGCGATCGCACCCATCAGTGCACAACAGGGCAAAGTAGCCCTGCTAGACAATCGAGTCAATCATCGTAGTTATGGGCGCACCATTCTCAAAACCTTGAACCCAATTGCCCAAAGCACTTACCTAGACCCAAGCTGGTTAGCACCGGTAAACCAAGCGCTATAATCGAATAATAAAATTTGCAGATTTAATAGGGCAACATGGGCGAAGCAAAGCGTCGGCAGTCAAAACTCGGTGAAGATTACGGGAAAGCCGAACGCATTTTTCCATGGCTGCCCATTACAAAAAAGCAATCCCAAGCCTTCGTAACCTGGAGTACTCGTGGGGCATGGGCAGGAATTATTCTCATGATTCTTCTCTGGCTCACTGTTAGATTTATCGGCCCAGCTTTTGGCTGGTGGGCCTTAGCTGAATGAGATTGCTACCAGATTGACAATGAAAACATTCATATTTTTAGCAAAACCGTTACAAAGAAGACCTCATTTCTGGACAGATAGACCTATGGTAGCTATGGTGTGGCTAATGTCATAGTTTGATGACCAAATACCATAAAGTTAGTATTTGGCATTTTTAACCGTTAGCAACAGTTATCTTTAATTTACTTATTCTCACGAGCCTTTTTAATACAACACCATCTTTTAATACAAAGGCTACATAAGGTTCTAGTCTGGGCAAATTGATACAAGGAACATAGCGAAATACAGTTAGTATGAGCCTCTAGCTCATCTACTGAGTTAACCGGAAAGCTCT
The DNA here is from genome assembly GCF_011009555.1 of Adonisia turfae CCMR0081. GTDB lineage: Bacteria > Cyanobacteriota > Cyanobacteriia > Phormidesmidales > Phormidesmidaceae > Leptothoe > Leptothoe turfae. The sequence continues at coordinate 6,931,090 of NZ_QXHD01000004.1, forward strand.
TTCCTGACAGCAACTTAAGCTCATGTTCAAAGTTCAGACAATTATGTACGTACAATCAATCATTTTTGCCCTGAATTAGTTCTACCAAAACTGAAAGTTAAGGAGAACCAATTAGATAGTTTATAAAAAACATTAAGCAAAAATTAAGATTCAACCTTACAATGTGACCGGTGGGAAGGAGAACGTAAATGTTTGTTCGACTTGCAGAGCAGCACCGCCAATTCGTAAAAGATTTGGTCCTAAACCTAAAAGCGCTAGCAATTGTCCTTGAGAATCAAGGCTATTTAGCGTCCTGTTATACATGCGGTGATCAGCTCAATAGTGCATCATTCATGGTCAGCCTCGGCAATGACCATCTGATTCGTTTTTTGGTTTCAGATTACGGTATTACGTGGACAGAAATGCGTGATGATCGCGAATTAATGAAACTAGAGGGCGCTGAAGCAATTAATCAGCTGCAAGAGCTCGCTAATCTGGTGAAGTACCGGATTCAGCCCGTTGAGTACCAGGTTGCTTATCGTTCTGCCTAAGTGGCCAGCTAAAAAACACAAGCTTTAATTGCTTGTGATACAAAATATAAGGCGGCACCTAGTTAATTGGATGCTGTCAATTCAGTCAATTGATTTGGAGTCGCACCGTTGAGTTGGGAACATAAATACGTCAAAGCGAATTCGGTGCAGCTCCATTACGTAACTCAAGGCAGTGGCAAGCTCTTAATTTTGCTCCACGGCTTATTTGAGTTTTGGTATTCTTGGCGGCATCAATTACCCTACTTATCTCGACATTTTAAGGTAGTTGTACCTGATTTGAGGGGCTATAACGACTCTGATAAGCCAAGACTTGGCTATGACTTGGATACGCTCAGCTCTGATATTCATGCGTTGATCCACTCATTAGGCTATAACAAGGCCCATATTGTTGGGCATGATTGGGGCGGAGCCATCGCTTGGAATCTTGCACATCGGTTTCCTAAAAGCGTAGACAGATTAGCTGTACTCAGCACTCCTCAACGCTGGCAATCTGCCCTGAGTCATGGACTTGCTAATAGCTGGGAGCACCTACAGCGAAATTGGCACCTATTAGCGCTACAAACTCCTGGTTTGCCTCAGTGGTTAATCAAAGAGAATTTGCCTTCTCTACTGAAGTATCTCTTTCAACAACAAGCCGTTAGGAAAAGCGCGTTTACTCAAGCTAATACTGATCTATATCAGGCTGCGTTACAAAAGCCTGGTGTCATTCCAGCTGTTTTACAACATGTGCGTCACTGTTTTAGCTTGAATGATTGGCTAAATGATTGGTTCACTCCCTCAAGACTCTCTACACTTGCAATTGCATCGCCCACACTTTTAATGTGGGGAGAAGATGACAATCTTGTACCCGCTACAGGTATTTTTTCTGATGCATTATCAATAGAAAAATGTATTAGGCGGTCTATCCCTGACTGTGGTCATTGGATCCAGCAAGAGGCACCCAATAGCGTTAATCGTGAGCTCATAGAGTTTTTAAGTTAGGGTTTACTGCCAAGATCACTATCCTTTAAAGCTGTTGCAAAGACAGGGCTCAAACTAATAATAGTTTTGAGAATAAACTATACGGTAAAAGTAAAAACCGCTATTCAAGTTCAGCTCATTTTATCCGGACGATTAATCAACTTTTCATAATTATTCCAGTCAAGTTCAAAGTTTCATAGAAATACGTTGGTGCTCCCCATATTCCTCAGGTTCTAAAGAATACTGGAGTTGGAGATCCATTTTTTGAATCCATATCGTCACTTCATTATTAATCGGGCTCAAACTAAACGTTCTATTTGAACTTTTATGGCTTATCCAAACCACCTAGCTGAATATCGCATGATGTTCTCAGCTGAAGATGAAGCAGAGGCTGAGTCTAAGCTAGGTCTATTTCAAGCGTTCTCTAAGTTATATGAAGGTGATCGCAAGCTATTGGATGACATGCTTGCGATTGATGCGAATAATGCATCGCAGATTCCTAGCTATATTCAAGGCATGATTTGCGATCAGCAAGTCTATATAATCAGCAATCTGGCAAGTGGCAAATCCAAAAGTCTCTATTCCAAAGACGGTTTATGGACTATTGGTCGAGATCCTCGTCAATCAGATCTTGCGGTGCTAGATAAGCGTCTATCTCGATGCCACGCTGCCTTGCAGTACAGTCCAGATCAAGGCTTTATCATTTCTGATCTAGAAAGCACTAATGGAACCTACGTTAATGGCGAAAAACTAAAGCGCGTATATACACTGCGTGATGGCGATCGCATCCGCATTGGCAGCTCACTGTTCTATTTCTTTATCTGTGGCATCTGTGGCCCCGCCAGTCAAGGTGCCCCCCATGCGAGCCAAAGTGGTACCCACACCAATCAAGGCGACAATCCATCAACCCTTGAACCAGAAGTAGATAGCTCAGAGGGAGGCAGAACCTTACATTAAGGCTTTCCCAAAATCAATGGCTCAAGGAGGATAGGCTCACTACGACTTACCCTTTTTAGCAGTGGTTTTTGCAGGTTCGGGGGCTGCTGACTCATCAACAACGTCAACTGGTGCTCCTGAATCATCACCAATCTGTAGCGTCTGACGTAGCTTTTGCTCAATATCAGTCGCAACCTCTGGATTATCGGATAAATAGCGAATGGCATTGTCACGACCCTGACTGATATTTTCTCCCTGATAGCTATACCAAGCTCCCTTGCGGATCAGAATGTTATTTTCTTCTGCAAGATCGACAATACAACCTAGTGTGGAGATGCCTTCACCAAAAATGATGTCAAATTCACCGATTTTGAAAGGAGGAGCAATTTTATTCTTGGCGACTTTGACTTTAGCGCGAATGCCAAATTGATCATTACCTTTTTTCAGTGTTTGAATACGGCGAATGTCTAGCCGCACAGATGCATAAAACTTAAGGGCATTGCCTCCAGTGGTAGTTTCAGGATTACCGTAGGTCACACCAATCTTGAGACGTAGCTGATTGAGGAAAATAACAGTGCAGCCAGACTTACCAATATTCCCGGTGATTTTACGTAGGGCCTGGCTCATCAATCGCGCCTGCAAACCTACGTGGGCATCGCCCATTTCCCCTTCGATTTCAGCACGGGGGACTAGGGCAGCCACAGAGTCGATCACCACTAAGTCAATCGCTGAGGACCGCACCAGCTGATCCACAATTTCTAAAGCAGCTTCTCCGGTATCAGGCTGGGAAACCAAGAGGTCATCGATATTGACGCCAAGAGCACCAGCATAAACGGGATCAAGAGCATGTTCAGCATCTACAAAAGCTGCTACACCGCCTTGTTTTTGAGCCTCCGCGATCGCATGTAGGGCCAGCGTAGTTTTACCTGAACTCTCTGGCCCATAAATCTCAATAATTCGGCCTTTAGGCAATCCGCCACCTAAGGCCAGATCCAACGTCATGGCTCCAGTGGGGATAGTCTCCACTTTCATACGCTGCGCATCCCCAAGGCGCATGATGGTACCTTTACCAAAGTTGCGCTCAATTTGATTGAGCACCATATCTAACGCTTTTTTGCGCTCGTTACTTTCGGTGGATGTTTTTGCCATGCTGCCTAAGGGGTGGGATAAATTTGGCCAAGTTCAGCAATTATAAGCTCCCAGACTGTGCGCCAATCATGCTGGATCGGGCTAATCAATGGGTCTTTGTAAGGACATCATGCCCAACTTTGTGATTGTACCTCAAAAACATACAAATGTACTATTAAATTACCGTTTATTTGCTCAAATAATCTAGGGAGTAGGGTAAAGGTTTTGTGCTCATTTCATAGAGACTAAGATCGGGGGCTGTGGAGGTTTAGCAATATCGATGGCAACGGAAGCGTTGGACTTTAAAGCGATTAGTGTGGCTGGTGTCACCGAGTATATTCAGCTGCTGCTGGAGGGGGATGAAAACCTGCGCAATGTTTGGGTCATTGGCGAAGTTTCTAGTGCTCGAAACCATGGGAGTGGGTGTTTTTTCTCATTGCAAGAAACTGACGGGTCGGCCACACTCAACGCTGTGGTTTGGCGTAGTCAGTTGCCCAAACTCAACGTTATACCCACGGTGGGTGAACAAGTCGTGGTGCTGGGGCAGCTCAAGGTTTATCCCAAACGCGGTAGTTATCAGTTAACGACCTGGCAGGTATTGCCTGCTGGTGCTGGTCTTCAGGCATTGCGCTATCGTCAACTGCGCAATCGCCTAGCCAGGGAAGGTTTGTTTGATGAGGCGCGTAAACGACCGCTACCCGCTTTACCAACCTGTATTGCCGTGGTCACCTCCCCACAGGCTGCAGCTTGGGGTGATATTCAGGAAACCTTGAACCAGAGACATCCTGGCTTAAACGTGCTGTTGTCACCGGCCATGGTGCAAGGGGAACAGGCCCCTAGGTCTATTGCTCAAGCCATTGAGCGTGTTGGCATTGATGGGCGAGCTGATGTCTTACTCCTTGGGCGGGGCGGGGGTGCCGTCGAGGATTTGGTGTGTTTTGATGATGAGAGAGTGGTGCGTGCGATCGCAACCTGCCCAATCCCAGTCATTACGGGCATTGGCCATGAGCGGGATGAGTCCCTGGCCGATTTAGTCGCTGACGTTTACGCCCACACACCGACAGCGGCTGCGGAACAAATTGTGCCAGCACTGAGGGATTTACGCTACACCCAAGGGCAGCAACTCCAGCGACTAGCTCAAGCCACTGGCACACGGCTTTTTCAACATAAGCAAGATCTACAACAGCTCTATCTACGACTACAGCAACTACAGCCCCAAAGCCAGTTAGCCCAAGCACAGCAAGCCCAAGATTGGCGCACCCAACGACTGATTAAAGCACTAACTCAGCGATTGCAAACAGCACAGCATCAACACCAGCTCCTCAACGAAAAACTCGTCACTCTAGATCCAGCAGCTGTTTTGCGACGGGGTTATGCACTCGTCCGAGCAACAGCTGGAGGTGTGGTTAACCAAGCAAGTAGCCTTTCCCCTGGCGACCATATTTCTGTCCAGCTTGGCCAGGGGCAAATCGAAGCAGAAGTTCTCAGCGTTACTGAGGAAGCAAAATCTTGAGATTGTTCATCCTCATAACTTTGCAAGTCATGCGATTAAATGAGGGCCACCAGAATTTCATCATCCCGTCAGTGCTACCACTAACTCACTATGCCTAGAACCAAAAAATCTGATAACAATTGGAATTACGAAGCCTCTGTTGAACAGGTTGAGGCCATCATTACTGATTTAGAAACGGGCGATCTACCCCTGGCTGATATTTTTGAGCAGTTTGAGAAGGCCGTCACCGAATTGAAAAAATGCGACAGTTTTTTACAAGAAAAACAACAGCAGGCTCAGCTATTGATCGAAACCTTGCTGCCAGATGAATCCGAATAGACACGAGCTCTCTACGAATATCCATAGCCTCATCACACGCTAGCGTTTCAGGCGTCTAGAGTATTCATCGGACTAATCAGGAGCAACTGCTAGCAAAATTGTAAATGCGGTTCCTTTGCCAGGCGTGCTGCTGACAGAAATTGAAGCCCCACAGTGGGTTAATAACTGTTGGACCAGCGTAAGCCCCAGACCACTACCTTCAGATGTGTTGCGATAAAACGAATCAAACACCTGGGACAGCATTGAAGGCGGAATACCACACCCACTATCTTGAACAACCAAAGCAATTTTGCCATCCTGACGCTGCTGAGCGGTCACCCAAATTCGTCCCCCCGTGTCCGTGAATCGAATGCTGTTACTTAGCAAACTCACCAGCACCTGTTTGAGATGGGACTCAATCGCCAATACAGACGGCAAATGACTCGATACCGTGTAAGCCAATGAAATATTGTACTCTGTGGCCAAAGGTTGATAGGTACTGACCACGCCAGGAACTAAATCCCACAGTTGCACATTATCGAGCACCATCGACTGAGGTGTAAGCTGCAGTTCTAGCAACCTAAACACGCTATTAATCAGATGACTTTGCCGATCGCAAGCTTGGCCAATCATATGTAGATAACGCTCACGCTGTTTTGGTCTTAGGCTCGATGAATTAAGCAGTGTGAGCGCTGTTTTAATGGTTGTAATTGGATTATTGAGTTCTTGGGCAGCAGTTTTAAGAAACTGGGAGTCAACCTCTGAAGTGCATGGGGGTGTTGTCGATGCCACAAAGGACGTAGTTAATGGAGATGGCTTTAGCGTAGAAGCGTCCATAATGGCTCTAAAGTGCCCCAGGCGTATTAGATCATGATCTATGCTCCTAGGGTAGTTAAGGAGAATGTTAGATAAATGGGTATTTCCACTTAACTTTCCGTACTAGCACGGAGTTTTACTACCGTAACTAATAAATCTCTAACTAAGACGTCAGACGCATTTTGAGGGCTCGTTGAGACTGCTCGCGATCATCAAAATGATTTTTTTCGTTACCCAAAATTTGATAATTTTCATGCCCCTTACCTGCAATTAATACCCCATCCCCCGGCTGAGCAGAGAGAATAGCTCGTTGAATAGCGGTAGCGCGATCGCAAATCACTTCATCCTCGCCTAAATCAGCCTCAATCCCAGCTACCACATCAGACAGAATCTGCTGGGGATCTTCAGTACGGGGATTATCGGAGGTGACAACAACACGGTCAGCTAGCCCATAGGCAATTCGTCCCATTTGAGGGCGTTTGGTGCGATCTCGATCACCCCCACAGCCAAATACACAAATCATCTGACCTGAAATAAACGGACGGGCCGCCCGCAAAGCATTCTCCAAACTATCGGGAGTATGAGCATAGTCCACAATCACGCTGATATCTTGACTGGGGTCAGCCTGCACTCGCTCCATCCGACCAGGCACACCGCTAAATGTGGCCAGAGCATTAACCAGAGACTCTACAGCCCCCCCGAGATGAAGTACAGCACCGGCTGCTGCCAGCAGATTCTCAAGGTTAAACCGACCCACCAAGGGAGACGTAAATGGGGCTGAACCCACTGGCGTAAAGAGATTGCCACTCACACCTGCTGCACTGTAGTGCAGATCTGTCGTATGGAGGTCAGCCGCTGTATCGTCGATGTTATAGGTCCAAACTTGGTCAGCACTAAGCCGGTCAATCAGTTTCTGGCCATAGGGATCTCGACTATTAATGATGGCACGACCTTTTAAATAGTCAGGGCTAAACAAGAGAGCCTTGGCTTCAAAATAGTCGTCTAAGTTTTTGTGATAGTCGAGGTGATCCTGGGTGAGGTTGGTAAACACTGACACGTCAAAGGGGCACCCCCATACTCGCTTTTGAGCCAGTGCATGGGAGCTGACTTCCATAATGGCGTGTTGACAACCTGCCCCAACCACGTTGGCCAACTCTCGCTGTAAATCAACGGGGAACGGCGTAGTATGGACAGCCGTTTCTTGGTGACCGGGCCAGCGGGTATAGAGGGTGCCAAGCAACCCAGTGGGCATATCAGCACTATTGAGAAAGTGCTCAATCACATGGGTGGTGGTGGTTTTGCCGTTGGTGCCAGTGACTCCCACCAGCTTGAGAGTCTTACCAGGATAGTTATAAAACGCAGCGGCGATCTCACCGCAGGCCTTTGGTATATCTTGAACGGGAATGAGTAAATTTGACGGGTTTGTAGCAGGCTGCGTTTGCAAGGCGTTAGGTGAGATGATTGCTGCGATCGCGCCCTTTTCCAAAGCACCCGGCCAGAACTCCCCACCATCCACGCGAGTCCCCGGCATACCAATAAATAAATTGCCCGGTTGGCAATTTGTTGAGTTAGTGCAGACCCCAGTCACAGTTTGATCCAAGGCTGGATGATCAATAGTAGGCAATAACTCAGGGGGCAATTGTGCCAGTAACTCACGTAGCGTCATACAGACCTCTTCTCTAAACCTAAATGCCGCTATTCTGCATCAAAGGGACCCAAATATGTCTGTAGCATTTTCTCTAATTGCCGCACAGGTGCTCTTGGCGATAGGCGTGGCAACGGCTGTTCCTGGTCTAATTCAGGCGTTTCAGGATGACTAATGACACGGCACAGCACCGGGATTTCATACTGGTACTCCGTAAACCAAGCAGGATTCTGAGTGATGTCGCGGGACTCCACATCGATCGGCAAATGATCCAACTCAGCCAGTTTTTCCTCTAAACCTTCGCAGAGATGGCAACCGGGTTTTGTGTAAAAAATAAGCTTCTTCATACCCTTTATTCTCCTACGGTATGTGGGCAAGATTCGATCGTTACGGTTAACGCTCCTAATTTGATCGGATTAATCTACATTTCCCCGGTGGGTTATGAGGGATTATTGCGATAGGATATTTCAAGTGGTTGTTTACGGGTTGAAACCCCATCTACAGCAATGGTTTCTTGCATAGAAGCGCAATCGTTGACGCACTTGCAATCGGTTGAACGAATTACGTTTGACCCCAGTCAGTTAGATTTAGCTGAACTCAATCGTCGATTTGAATCAGCGAGTCCTCAAGAAATTTTGGCATGGGCTATCGCCACGGTTCCTAATCTGGTTCAGATGACGTCCTTTAGCATGCTGGCGGTGACCCACATGCTTTATCACGAGCTCAAGGCAGAGATTCCCGTTATTTTTCTCGATACACTCCATCTTTTCCCAGAAACCCTAACAACTGCCGAGCAAGCACGGTCCCTTTATAACCTCAAGCTCCATACCTATAAAACAGCCGCCAACCGTGAGGAGTTTATTGCCCTCTATGGCGATCGTCTGTGGGAAAAAGATGTTAATCGATTTCACGACTTAACCAAGGTAAAACCCATGGAACGGGCCTTCGATGAGCTTTCTGTCCAAGCCTGGATTACTGGCCGTCGTCGCGATCAGTCAGCCACACGGAAAAACATGCCCTTTTTGGAGCGTGATCAGGCTGGACGCATCAAGATTAATCCCCTGGCCCACTGGACACACAAAGATTTGTGGCGATACACCTTTGCCCATGGCATTTTATACAATCCGCTACATGATCAGGGTTACACCAGCATTGGCGATCAGCCATTAACCACTAAGGTGCACGCTGGCGAAGATGAGCGTGCCGGTCGTTGGCGCGGCAGTATCAAAACTGAATGCGGCATTCATACATAGAACTATTCATTAACTAGCAATAGATAGACTCATAGTCTGTCCATATAGGGTTGTTTCATAGATCGCCCCCATGTGGACAAATCTTTATGTATTCCGAAATTTTTCAGCCATGTAGTGTTGTAAAAGCCATAGCTAACTGATATTTCAGCCCAGACACATCCAAAAATCCACGGGCTAACATCTACGTAGAACAGGCATACACTTATGGAAACCTCAAGTACTTTAGTCGGAAAACTCTGGCGGAGCTCATCCGCAGGTGGCGGTGGTGGCAAAGCTTTCTCAGATATCAATTGGCCTCCCGCAGGCAGTGATCAGATTTTTGCCCAGCAGGCAAACCCCGTCGAAGTTAGAGTACGGGTCGGTCGGTATGTCGACCAAGTCCAAATGATTTGGGAACATTATGAGCACCCTGCCCGTGGCGGAGACGGATCAACGCTTCAATCCTTCGTTCTGAATGCCAACGAATATATTACTAACGTTAGACTGACAGGCAGCCGTTATGTCGGTTCTATAGAGTTTATTACCAACCAAGGGCGCAACATCCTCTTTGGTAAACAACCCAATACGGTTATTGATTTAGAGGTTCCCGCAAACCACCAGGTTGTTGGCTTTTATGGCCAAAGTGGACGATGGATCGACCAGCTGGGTGTTATTGCGGTGCCTGTCAGTGGTCAAACTATTGGTAAACCTAAGCCGCCTCAGGTTCCTAACCCTGAACGTCCATCGGACTCCTTGCTGGGCAAACTTCCTCGAGCTGGCATTGAGTTAATCAAGGAGTTTGAGGGCTACGCTAAGGCGCTATCGGATGGTCGGGCTCAAGCCTATGCCGATCCGCTCAAGGGCTGGGCACTGCCTACTATTGGCTATGGCACTACTCGCTATCCTGACGGTGTTCCCGTCAAGCAAGGTGACATTATTAACAAGGATCAAGCAGAAGAATATCTCATCGACCATGTGGATAAGTCCTGCCGCAAAGCCTTAGAGAAAATTCCCACATGGAACCGTATGAATATCAACCAGCGTGGGGCGCTTTATAGCTTTGCCTATAACCTGGGTTCTGGTTTTTATCGCGGCTATAATTTTGAATCCATTACACGCGTCTGTGATTCTCCCGAGCAGTGGAATGATCATCGCTGGATAGAAGCCCAATTTGTGAAGTACAGAAATCCGGGCACATCGGTCGAAGAAGGTCTGCGTCGCCGTCGTTTAGCAGAGGCGGCTTTGTTCTGCAAAAAGGTGACCTCAGCGGCACCCAACTGGGACGATGATCATGATGAAGCGGGTGAAGCAGGCGATCGCAAACCAGAAGAACGGTTAGATCGTATTGTTCGCGATGTCGCTGGAAAGCAGCCCGTCGGTGCGGGACTGACCCCAGAGATGTCCTTTGACACGCTAATTACTCCCCATATAACCTATGGAGAATTTGCACTTTATGAGGAATCACGACGCTTTCGGCATGGTTTTCAGTGCAAGACAGCCTATGAGATCGCGGTGTTCCTTGAGAAATGCCGTGACTACTTTGGGGGTAATCCACTGGTGATCACCTCAGGTTATCGTCCTCCCAGCATTAATGCCAAAGTGGGTGGTGCTCGACGGTCTGAGCACCTATACGATGCGCCAGATACGGGTGCGGTGGATTTCTACATCAAAAACGTTAGCGTCTATGAGGTGGAGGCTTGGTGTGACCAACAATATCCCCACAGTATTGGCTACGGTGCCAAAAAAGGATTTGTCCATCTAGGGATGCGACCAGGTAAACCGCGTGTTCGGTGGGTTTATTGATTACCCTGGTAAAGCACCTTCAATAAACAACTGATACGGTGGATTTTTCGGCCTTGCCGACAACGGCATTTATTCGTCCTGATGGAAAAAATCGGGATGCGATCGCAACTCTCTTACATCAAGTAGTCGATCTACTGGTTGAAACCATGGCTCAGGCAACGGAGCGTTCTCCGTTGCCTGAGCCTTTGCTTACAGAGGATTATGGCTGGGCCAAATTAGCCAAGGCGTCCGTGGATGTTCAACAGCTCTTGATAGAAGTCCAAACTCACCTCCACCACTCCATGAATGCCGCCCATCCAGGCTACATCAGCCACATGGACTCCATTCCATCCACCATGTCAGTGATTGCCGATCTGCTGGTGGCTGCCCTCAACAACAATATGTTGAGTGTGGAAATGTCGCCCGTTTTCTCCCGGTTAGAAATTCTTGTTTTAAAGCAAGTGGCCCAGTTGTTTGGTCTGGGTCCTCAAGCCAACGGTGTTTTGGTGAGCGGCGGCAGTCTTGCTAATCTACAGGCTCTCATCGTGGCACGGAATGCAGCCTTCAATGCTCTCGACCATGGCATTACGCAAGTAAAACAGCCCGTTTTCTTCGTCTCAGAAGTCGCCCACACTTCGTTTAAAAAGGCAGCCATGGTCATGGGTTTAGGCACTAAGGCGGCAATTCCTGTAGCCACCCATCAGAATTCTCAAATTGACATCACCGATCTAAAAACTAAGCTCATCCAAGCCAAGGCCAATGGTCAGCAGCCCTTTGCCATTGTTGCCACCGCTGGCACAACCGTCACAGGCAGCATCGACCCCATTGCAGAAATGGCCCATATCGCCAATCTGCACCAGCTTTGGTTTCATGTGGATGCAGCCTATGGCGGAGCGCTGATGTTTTCAGATCGTCATCAATCTCAGCTAGCAGGCATCGAACAGGCCAACTCAGTCACCTTTAACCCACAAAAGTGGCTGTATGTGGCGAAAACCTGCGCTATCGTCATGTTTCGTCAATTCGATCAGCTCCAGGAGTATTTTCGAGTATTAGCCCCTTACATGAACGATCACAACGACTGGCCAAATCTAGGAGAACTGACGGTGCAAGGAACACGCCATCCTGACATTCTTAAGCTTTGGCTATCACTGCAGCACATTGGTCGAAACGGCTACAGTGCCATCATTGACCACAACTATGCATTAACCCAAACCTTTACCTCAGCTGTGAAAGAACGCCCCTTTCTGACTCTGGCCAGCGAGCCGCAAATGAACCTGATCTGTTTTCGCTCAGAACCCAACACCGTGCCCATCGAAAAGCAAGACCAGTGGAATCACTCGCTGCAACAGTGGCTTTTAAAACAAGGCAATACCTGCTTATCTTTGCCAGTATATCGAGGCCAGCGATGGCTCAAGGCAGTTTTACTCAACCCGTTTACCACCAACGAACACATCGATAAGTTATTTGCTGATATAGACAGCTATCACACAACTCAGGCAGAACTATAGCTGTAACCCTTGACGTTCTGAACTAGGACAAAGATACTGATAGCGATCGCACGTCTTAGTCACACCCCCCATGGTTAAGGTTCTCCATCTCTCAGATATCCATATGGGTAGTGGCTTTAGCCATGGGCACATTAACCCCGAAACTGGACTAAATACCCGTTTAGAAGATTTTGTTACCACCCTCAGTCGCTGCATTGATCGAGCTCTCAGTGACCCCGTCGATCTAGTCCTGTTCGGCGGCGATGCTTTTCCAGATGCCACACCACCCCCTATAGTGCAGCAAGCCTTTGCACAACAGTTTCAGCGATTAGTCCATGCCCATATTCCGACTGTGTTGTTAGTCGGCAACCACGACCAGCATTCCCAAGGAATGGGCGGTGCCAGTCTCTGCATTTATCGCACTTTGGGAGTCCCTGACATTATTGTCGGCGACAGTTTAACCACTCACCGCATTGAGACCCAGGCAGGGCCTATTCAGGTGGTCACCCTGCCCTGGCTTACCCATTCCACCCTACTCACCCGTCCCGAAACCGAAGGATTATCCCTAGGTGATGTCAATGAGCTCATGCTTGACCGTTTACGAGTTGCCTTAGAAGGAGAGATTCGTCAGCTAGCTCCCAACATTCCCAGCATTCTGTTAGCACACCTGATGACGGATACCGCTCGCTATGGTGCTGAAAAGTTTTTAGCTGTTGGTAAAGGCTTTACCGTGCCCATGGCACTGCTAGCTCGTCCCTGTTTTGACTATGTCGCCCTCGGTCACGTGCACAAGCATCAAATCCTTTGCCAAGAACCTTTGGTAGTCTACCCAGGCAGCATTGAACGGGTAGACTTTAGCGAAGAAAAAGAAGACAAAGGATTCGTACTAGCAGACATACATCCTGGGCAAACGTCGATCGAGTTCTGCCCTTTGCCCGTACGTGCCTTTAAAACCTTAAATATTGATCTTTCCAAAACAGACACCCCCCAACAACATCTGGAAGACAAGCTAGCCAACACTGACATTGCCGACGCCGTTGTACGTTTAGCCTATAAATTAAACCCGGCTCAAATTGATCAAATTGACCATACTGCCCTACATCAGGCGTTGTCCCATACCCATTCCTACACCATTCATCCCGAGCTCGTTAGCCAACTCACCCGCCCTCGTCTACCCGAGCTCACATCGGACAACACCCGTGACCCCCTGGGCGCTCTGCAAACCTATTTAGCCAATCGTGACGACTTGACTGAGTTGGCCGACGACATGCTGCTAGCGGCCCAAACATTACTCAATGATGATAAACATCACCCAGATTCAGTAGATCTGGAGGCTGTGGACACAGAGGCTGTAGCCATTGATGAGCTACAAAATCAGCAGCTCAGACTGCTATAGATGTCCAATCATCACATTCAATCATTACAGTTGAGCAATGCATTGCCCCAACCCCAGACAAACCTGGGTCAAAAACTCTAGATCCAACGTTTCAAAGGTGTCTGTTGCAGCGTGGTAGTGAGGATTACGTAAATCAGCTGTATCCGTCACCATGATGGCGTTATAACCAGCATCCCAAAAGGGAGCATGATCACTGCGACGGGTCATAGGCAAAGGCAATCCTCGATTCATCATGGGCAACCAAGCGCAGTCAACGCCCGCTACATTGAAAGACCGATTCAATCGCCACAACTGAGGCAGCGCCTGCCAATTACCGATGAGAGCAATAAAGTCTCCTGTCTTGGGGTAGATGTACTTCAAAGATTCTAAAGGGTAAGCCTGGCTTGGCTGGTCAGATACCGACTGTTTGACACAATATCCAAGCATCTCCAAAGACAGCATGAGATGAATGGGCAGCCCATTCAGTTCTTTTACATAGGCTTTACTACCCAACAAGCCATATTCTTCTAAATCAAACGCCACTAAACGCACAGGTCGCCGTGGCGGCCGGCAAGAGAATCGGCGCGCTAGTTCCAATAAAACAGCCAGTCCAGTGGCATTATCATCAGCACCGGGGCAGCCAGGCACTGTGTCGTAGTGGGCACCAATAACCACAGGTGCCCGTGACGGTTGGTACCCCGGCAAGTCAAGACAGAAGTTAAAATGCTCCTTACCTTGTACCCTGAAACCCATGACAGTGATAGCCCCACATAGGCTTAACTGGGTGCGGAGGTAGTGCCGCGCATAGTGATAACCTTGCGTGGCAATGTAGGGATCTCGCTGACGAATTAGCTCTTTAAGGTGAGCAATTAATCGTTCTCTAACCCCATCATTCCCCATACCTATCCTCAGTTGCCATTTCTACCTGTCAAGCCGATTTTCATGAATATGAGCTATTTTATTGACAGCAAAGATTAATTTTACTTATTTTTTTAAGCAAAATATTGGTATCTAATTTCATGGCAATTCCCAACAGACCTAGTTCTTCACCCGTTCATTTTTCCTGATATTGCCTTTTCAGTTATTAATGAGTCGATGACAGAAAGTATTAATACTAAGAACAGACTGTATACTGAACGGACTGTAATTTTAGATACAATACCTGGCCAGAGGGTAGAGTTATTTCCTAATTTTTTCTGGCACCAGCTACCGTCTATGTTGAAATTACGGTTTCACACCAGGTCTGGGAGCTGGTTCTTTAGTAAAGTGTTCATCTGTAAGCTCTTTTATGTTTGATGTACCGGTTCTTGAAGTAACCGTATCTTCAGCGCCCGCGCTTACTAATGGTGTAAGCCGAACTAATCAAATCACCCTACAGAAACCAACCATTTCTTCGGGTTTGCTCGAAACCCTAGCTGTATTATTACCTCAGCAAGTTCGCCAACAGTCACACGTCTTCGCTGAAGCATTACCGACCGACTCCGACCAAATTAAAACCCTACTGCCTGATAGGTCCTTTCAACTGTTGGAGCCTCTAAATTTAGCCTATGGGGCTGAATCTCTTGAGCAAGCATTTGCAACTAGCTCCCTCAGCAATCCTTTATCACAAATTGAGGCTGCCAGTACAACCTCATCATCAGATATTCCTTCCATAGCAGCGCAAACTCCTGAGTTTGGCAAAACGCAAGCTAGCCAGAATTCATCCACTAGCACCACTACTAATCCAGTGGTTGCAGAACCGGAAAGTCCAACCCCAGTGATGCCTAGACAGGAATTGCAGCAGTGTGTTGATATTCCTTACGCCGCCCCTCAGGGCACTGCGACGTTACAGGTTTTACTGCGAGGGAATGTCATTGGCGCAGTCAACAGCACAAACGACACTGAGCAGGTGGCCCAGAGCCTGCAAGCAATGCTGGTCGATGAGCCCATCAATCCTCATGAAATAGCACCTGTTTTAGGTAGCCCTCAACCCGCCATTCGTTTAAGCAGTGACATCTTGCTGAAGATACTAACCCAGGAGAATAGGGACGATGTTTCTGTAGATAGTGCCTTGGCATTAAGCAACGAATGGGCAGCCATTGCTTGGAGCGACCACCTGCGTCAGAAAATGGGTGCAGCCCCGTTAGACGCTGGCACAATTCAGTTAATGTTTAAGGGATTAAAGCCTTCTGAACAAGAGCTCAATGGCATTGCATCTTGGTATGGCCCCTATTTCCATGGTCGCTTAACGGCCAATGGAGAGACCTTTGATCAAAATACTTTGACCGCAGCCCACAAATCCTTACCGTTCAATACCATTCTGCAAGTCCGTAATTTGAACAATAATCGGACAGTGGTTGTGCGCATTAACGATCGAGGACCTTACATTGGTAAACGTTCCTTGGATTTATCTAAGGCAGCTGCCCAATGTTTGGGCAGCGACAAGGTCGGCGTCATTCCTTATGAAGCTGTACTCTTAGAGTGAGCGCCAAAAGCACTAACAGAGTAGCTGTCTGTCACCCATAAGTCTTGATTACTAGCTGCCACCTGGTGGATGAGGGATCACCAAGTGGTGGCTACTTACCAGGTGGGATCTACATAGAGATTAATAACATAGGGAGACTGGGTCGCTGGAACAGCAGAGATACAGGCACAAATCGGTTCTTCTTGACCTTCCACATCAACTTCACAGGCATGACATGAGCCCATCAAGCATCCAGTGGGTATGGTAACTCCAGCACGTTCTGCAACTTGTAAAATAGGTTCTCCTGGATTGGCCGAAACGGTGACGTTATCGGGCAAGAAATGAACCTCAATACTCATAACCGTCCGTCAATATGAATTGCTAGGAGAGACATTAACAATCCTATCGCAAGATTTATGGAGCGGGTTGAGCACTCCTGACTTGCATAGGTATCATCTCTTTAGATGAATTGGCCTTCTCTAACGAGCCAGCATCGGTGGTTCCTGATTCTAAATAGCGCCGCTTGGTGTGCCACCAGTTCTGCATCTCCCTAGATAAAAGACTCATGTAGAGAGTCACCACAATGGGTTGGGCACGATATCCTTGGCCCACAATCTCAACACAGTAGGATGGATGACGCCTAGTCGCTAGATCCACAATGAAGCGTCGACCAATGCGTCGCCAACTCGGCTCTTTGCCACGCCACTGTAGACGACAACAAGGCCAAGGCAATTGTTCACGGTCAAATAATCGGCAACAGGGACCGATAACACGATAGGTGAGATGGGCCCCAGGGCTCTGAAAAATATGCCCCGTTGGCCAAGGATGCTCGCTGCCGGGCGGGGGAGATGAGGATACTATCAACTGCCTGAGCGCAAAGAAACAAGTTCTATAACGTCTCTAACAATGCCATGAATTGTTATTACAAAACAATCATGTTGAAGACCCGCCTATGATTTAGAACAGTAGTGTAGGAAATTTTTCAGGAAAATTCTATGGCTGAAGCAATTACGTCAACTGTCAGCGATCGCATCTGTAAGCACATGAATGATGATCACGCCGATGCAGTGCTAATCTACGCCCAAAAGTTTGGCGATGCCACCGCTGCAACAGCGGCCACCATGACAGCCATTGACACCACTGGCATGGATCTAGATGCCACGGTAAACGGCCAAAACACGCCCGTACGTGTTAGCTTTGAGCGTCCCTTAGCCGATGCCAAGGACGCCCACCATGTTCTCGTAGAAATGCTCAAAAAAGTGAAGCAAGACTAGCCAGGTTTAGAAATTTTGAGTTTTGAGTTCTTAATTTTGAGTGAGCTACAGTTCAGTAAAGACATCATTGGCGATGGTCTACAACTCAAAACTTGGAAATTCAAAACTCAAAATCTCCTTGTCCATTTAATCAAAAGGCCTCGCCTACTCTACCAAATCAGGTACGGGCACATTACAAGCACGTCTATAGTCAATGCCTCCCCAGTAGGTCGCACCACAGAGATTGGCCCCTGTCAGATCAACATCGTGGATAACCCCCACAAAGTTGGAATGCTGTAGTTGAGCTCCTACGAATTGAGTCTTATTGATGTAAGCATCTAAAAAATTAGCTTCCATCATTTCAGCACCAGAAAAGTCAGCATAGTTTAGTAGAGCCCCCTCCAGGTCAGCACCTACAAATTGGGCTGGAAATTCGAGGAAGTTGCCTTCACTATCGGTGGCCTCTGTTAGGATAGTCAGGGCTCTGACATACGCCAAGTTACTCTGGCTCAGATCGGCCCCTTTGAGATTAGCGCCATCTAAAACTGCATAGAACAAATTAGCGTCTCTCAAGTTGGCACCTTCCAGATTGGCACCTGTCAGATCTAAGCGTCTTAAATCAGCCTGTTCTAAGTTGCAACCAGGGCATTCATTCGTTTCAAGCAAGCGTTTGAGATCATTTTCATCCAAGGCTTGGGCGATTGGACTCTGAACAAACATCATGGTCAATAGTGTGACGCCCGCTAAAGCGACCGGATGAAGTCTGCAATGCCATAGCCACTGGGTTATTCCTAGAACCATCGGTTGCATTCTTGAGGAGCTCCTTACACAGCAGTTCTATCGTGTCAAATTCAACATAACAAAGGCAAGTTTGTGGTCTAGTTTCCGTAATGGCACTTACCCATGTAGAAGCATATGGTTCGCCGTGCGGCTTCGACACGAAGGAAACGGTCTTTATTACGTTCCTGAAAGCCTAAGGGTAACCCTAAAAAAGCCAAAATCACGGCTTTGAGTGCTGGGTTAGTCCTTAGGGTTAAAAATATCGGGTTAACATCTGAAGTTTTTAAATTAAAGCTTCCATCAAGAAAAATTACCGTAACGTCACGTCTTTATGCCCATCGGGCAACATTCAAATCAGGTCCTGCTTCATACTTTCAAGAAATCAACAATGAATCCACTACGCTTAGCTATCGCTGCTGCCACCGCAGCGACCCTAACTATTCTTGGAGCGACTACCCGCGTAGATGCCCAGTCTTTTGGCAATGTTGAAGTTGATCAAGAAGACTTTGTACTCGTGGCCGCTCCTGGCGGTGGTCTGCTGGGTCGCCCCCAATTCATGATCATCGAACAGAGAACCGATGAGCGTCAGTGTTGGAGTGAGTCTGGCTCACAACCCACTCAAATCGAACCACTATTGCTTAACTTTGACTTCAGTGGCATCTGTGGACGTAGCACCGACAGTAATGGTTACTCCATTCGCACTAGTGATGGCGAGGCTGGCAGCCGTTTTAACCTGGAGATCAGGGAAGCAGATGGCGAGTATATTTTGGTTGGTAGACCTAGCAGTTTCCCCACTAATCCTTATCGCAATGCAGATCCCATCAACCTTGGTCGTACCTTTGGCCAAGCAGAAAATGGGTTTACCAAAGTCTTTCTCAATCCTGGCTGGCGTCTCACCCGTCGCACCCTTGAAGGGCGTCAACTAGGACACTTGTATCTGACTAACGATGCCAGCCTAGCGTCGCTAGTAGAAGGGGGTGGCCCCGTAGTGACCGACCCTGGGACACCTACTACGCCTGATCCTGACACACCGACAGAAGTCGCTTTTCGCGATGTCACGAACGATGTCTACGCATCACAGATTAATCGTGCAGTAGAAATCGGCTTCATTGCCGGCTTCCAGGATGGCACCTTCCGTCCTCGTAATGCCCTGACCCGTGAACAGCTCGTCTCCATGGTGATTGAAGCACTGGATGCCCAGGACAATATCTCTATTGCCCTGCCCAGTCAGGTTACTAGCTCTCCCTTCTCCGACGTTCCTCAAGATCGCTGGAGTGCTGCAAAAATCCAATTTGCTAGCCAAAGTGGCATTGTCAGCGGCGACCCTGAAGGTACCTTCAGGCCCAGCGATGAAGTAACTCGGGCCGAGATGATGGCTGTGCTGCGTAGAGCGGCTGAGTATCGCAAGCGCACCCTTGGTCAGGGAACTGCTTTAACGCCCACACAACAGGCCTTTGCGTTCTCTGATACTGAAGGTCACTGGGCTGATAGTGTGATTTCTAACCTCTCAGCCTATTGTGGCATTGCCAGCCCTGTAAATGAGAGTGGCACAGCGTTTGCACCTAATACTGATGCCCTTCGCAACTATGCAGCCACTGCTGTTGTGCGCCTGGTAGATTGCACTAACTAAATTCAACGTTGACCGATAACTGCGGTCACTTGATCAATACAGGCCTATGGAAGGGGGTTGTTCTCATGGAGAATTGCCTCCTTCTTGCTTATTTTCCAAGGGAATATTGCAAAATCATCTCCATTGAAAGAAGACAGCATCATAAAATTGACCGATATGTAATTTAGGTATTGGCAGATTGGGCCAATACACCGATTGCTCCACAATCAGCAGGGACCATCCTAAATTAGGACTATGCGAGTAAACCACCAATGACCGTTTCAAGGACTGTATGTGTCGGCTTTTTGACGGTGATCACCGTTGGCACACTGTTACTAATGCTGCCCTTTGCAACAGCCAATGGTGAATGGAATGACCCTATCGTGGCCCTGTTCACGGCGACATCAGCGGTGTGTGTCACAGGCCTGATTGTGGTGGATACGGGCTCCTATTTTTCACCTCTCGGCCAAGGCATCATTTTACTGCTGATACAGCTGGGTGGTCTGGGATACATGACGGCAACCACGTTGCTACTGCTGTTATTGGGGCGACGTTTAGGTCTCAAAGATCGGCTGGCCATTCAACAATCGTTGGACACGACTGAATTATCATCTGCGGCATCCCTGATCAAATCAATTATCGCCATGACCATGATTTTTGAGCTGAGCGGGGCCTTTTCACTACTGCCTCGCTTTGCCAATGATTATGGTGCAGGACAAAGTCTGTGGCTATCTATCTTTCATAGCATCAGCGCCTTTAATAATGCGGGGTTTAGCCTATTTTCTGACAGTCTGGTGCAATATGCTCGGTCTCCTTGGATTAATGGGGTGATTGCTGGCTTGGTGATTATTGGCGGTATTGGTTACCAGGTGATTATGGAGATGTTTATTTGGGTACGCGATCGCATCCGCCGCAAACGTCAGCACCAGGTTTTTTCACTCCACTTCAAGGTGGTCACTAGCACCTCCATAGTCCTTTTAATTCTTGGCACCCTGGCCTTTTTTGCTGTGGAGTTTAGCAATCCTGCTACTCTGCGTGGCGAGCCTTTGAATATGAAATTGCTGGAGGCGGGCTTCCAATCAGTAATTATGCGAACCGCTGGGTTTAACTCCATTGATATTGGGGCCATGGAGACTAGTTCGTTGTTTATTGCGATCGCACTTATGTTCATCGGCGCTAGTCCCGGCAGTACTGGCGGCGGCATCAAGACCACCACAATACGCATTTTGCTCAACTGCACCCGCACCGTCCTCAAAGGTGAAGATGAAGTCCTGGCCTATCAGCGGGAAATCCCTGATAAGCGGGTGCTTAAAGCCGTTGGTGTTGTTGTTGCATCAGGCATGACGGTGGTCATGGTGACCATTCTGCTGTCGCTAACAGACCCAGGCATCGAATTTATCGACCTGCTATTTGAAACAGTGTCCGCTTTTGCCACCGTAGGGCTATCCACAGGCATTACAGCTCAGCTATCCACCCTCGGCCAGTTGGTCATCATTGTCACCATGTACATTGGCCGAGTAGGCATTTTATTACTCATGTCTGCTCTTTTGGGGGATCCCAGACCCAGCACAATACACTACCCCGAAGAAGATCTGTTAGTGGGCTAGTACTCCTCAGACATTCTCTATATGAGCAATGAAGCATGGGCAATAAAGAGTCCTTCTATACCGATGACTCCGGGATAGAAATATCGATCGGAGTAATTTTGACCTCCTCTGCTAAGGTCCCTAAAGAAGGGTCAATGGCATCAATATTGCCCACCACGATGGTCACCAAATCACTGGGCTTCAAATTACGTTGAGCCGCTTCTAGCACCTGCTCAATTGTTGTCGACTCTACTGCCTTTTGAAACTCAAAGACAAAATCGGATGGATAGCCGTAGTACTCATAGCGAATCAGCCGCGACAGCGTTTGCTCCGGAGTTGCAAAGTTAAACACAAAGCTATTGAGCACTGCATCTTTGGCATATTGCAATTCCTCAGCCTTAATCGGCTCCTGACGTACCCGCTGAATTTCCCTATACATGGTTTCAATAAAAGGTACCGTCGTCTCAGACCGAGTTTGACCACCGCCAATAAATAAGCCAGGGTAGTCATAGCGAGGACTCCAGAAGGCATAAACCACGTAGGCCAGACCCTGACGCGAGCGAATATCATTAAATAGGCGACCACCAAAGCCGTTTAGCACTTCGTTGAGAATGACCATCGGGGCATGGTCAGGGCTATCTAAACGACCCCCCAAATGACCAATGTGAATATAACTCTGGGTGAGCTGGGGCTGATCTACCACATATAGACCATTGGTTTGCTGCTCTACCTGAGGCACTTGCACATTAGCCTTTGCCCTAGCTGAGGGTGACCAGTCAGCAAAGAACTCTTCAATCAGCACCTTCATCTGAGTAGCATCAAAATCGCCGCTGATACCTAAAATTGTGCCGCTAGGCTGAATAGCTGTTTGATAAAAGTCAATAACGTCATCCCGTGAAATATTCTCAATGTCGCTGTACTCCACCATTCGAGCAAAGGGACTTTCATCACCGTAAATTAATTTGCGAAACTCACGGGTAGTGACATCATCTGGGTCATCATTACGGCGAGCAATGCTGCCACGGTACTGACTTTTAATTAGGTCAATTTTTTCTGGGGCAAAGGCTGGCTGCTGGATCACCTCTGAAAAAATTGCAAATACGTCGGCTAGATCCTCACTCAGAGCGCTAAAGCTAGCACTCCCCGTAGTCGCACTCAGACTACTCTCAACCGATGCCGCCCGCTGTTCTAAAAATTGATTGAGTTGATCAGGAGTATAGTTAACTGTTCCCCCTACCCGCATGGATTCTCCCATAATGCTGGCTAGGCCGGTTTTGCCCTCAGGCTCCATAAATTCCCCAGCCCTAAACGTTGCTGAACCGCTTACTAAAGGGAGGTCATGTTTCTCCATGAGGTACACAACCAGGCCATTAGGCAGTTCATAGCGTTCAAACTCAGGAATTTGAATTTCGCTGAGGGGTTCAAATTCTAGATCAGTGTAGTGGTGCGCCGTCACAGCATTGGCGGGCTTGCTCCACCCCAGGGTGAGAACCAAGCCAAGAGTAGCCATGGCCAGAAAGAAGCTTGTGGTCAGACGACGCTTAGAAAACCAGAACATAGGGTTTAAGGAGAATGGGCAGTTGGCAAGAGAGAACCGTTGTGAAGATGCTTAGCTAAAGACTAGAAGAAAGTAAAAGAAAAGATAGGTAGAGAAGAATTTGTTCTCGTTCCTATCTTCTGGCTTCTATATTCCGGCTGCTATGGCTCCGTCGATAGCAGTTTACCAACGGTGCGATTACTCGGCACAAAGGTTGCTTGAGCTACACGCTGCACATCTTCAGCTGTAACCGCTTCAATGGCTTTTAATTCTTCAAATACATTACGCCAGTCATTGGTTTTAGCTTCGTATTCAGTCAACAGGCTCGCCATACCGGCATTGGAATCCAGATTGCGCAACAGAGAAGCTCTAGCTTGAGTTTTCACCCGGTCTAATTCCTCAGGGGTCACGGGTTCTTGCTTTATTTGAGTAAGCAAAACATCCATCCGCTCAGCCATATCATCAACGGTATGACCAGGAGCCGTCAGGCCATAGAGCAAGAGAATATTGTCGTAGCGATCACCAGGGAATCCATTGGCGCTGCCAATATTCAGAGCTACTTGGGATTGCACCACCATGTCTTGATACATGCGTGAGGTGCGCCCCCCTACCAAAATGCTCTCAATCATGGCATAAACCACATGGTCAGAATGATTAATACCAGGACGATGGAAGCCTTCTAAATACCAGGGTTGACTGGGTAGCTTCAGTTCAAAGGATTTAGGCTCTGTCTGAGGTGGTTCCTGTATGCCGACTTCGGGAGGGAGGCTACGGGATTGAGTGCGACCAAAATAGGCGGTGGCTAGAGCCTTGACATTATCAGGGTCAACATCCCCCACCACAGCAGCAATCAAATTGCTCGGTCCATAATAAGCATCAAAAAACTTGGCGATATCTTCGCGAGTGGCTAAGCGCAGGTCTTCCTTATAGCCAATGACCGGACGACGGTACGGATGCTGGTCAAACGCCACTTCTAAGAACTTTTCAACGATTTGGCCGATGGGGGAGTTGTCCACCCGCATGCGGCGCTCTTCCAGGATGACTTCTTTTTCTTTGTAAAATTCACGGAATACAGGATCAATGAAGCGTTCTGATTCCAAAGACATCCACAGCTCTAACTTATTTGAGGGCAGGCTATAGAAGTAACGGGTGGCATCGGCAGAGGTGGTGGCATTCAGACCACGACCACCAGACTGCTCGATAATTTGGCCAAACTTATTTTGTTCAACGTATTCTGCAGCCTGAGATTGAAGGGTATCGAACTGCGATCGCAACGTCGCCGTTTTTTCTTCATCACCTGATTTCTCAGCCGCCATCAGCTGATCAAAGACCACATCCATCTCCTGTAGCAGCGGTGCTTCTGCCGAGTAGTCCTTGGTACCAATTTGAGTTGTGCCTTTGAACGCTAAGTGCTCCAGATAATGGGCAACACCGGTATGACCATCTTCCTCATTAACCGCCCCCACCTTGGCATAGAGCATCATCGACACCACTGGAGCCTGATGACGCTCCAACACGATAAACTTCATGCCGTTATCAAGCGTAAACTCGCTAACGTCATTAGCCACGCGATCAAGATAAGGCTGAATAGAGCTTTCTGGCTCGGCCTCAACCGCGAGTTGCTCTTGGCCAGATATCACCGAGACCTGAGCCCAAGCCGGTTCACCCAGTCCCACCCATAACAAAACAGCCAGAGCGACTGTCCATAGAAACGTCACCTTTGGCTTAGCCAACGGAATTACGCCCATAGCACCTCAGCGCAAAATACCGTTACCAGCATAGATACTTTTCTTTATGTTGTGCCAACAATATATTGATGATTCAGTGAAATCACTAATATTCGCCCTAATGCCGTGAGAGTAAATATCGTCCTGTTAAATAGTCAAGCTGGCTGATATATTCACACGCTCCGGCAAACTCTCTATTTCAAATAGAGATATTTGTAAAACGTAAACATATCGAATAAGCCACCCACAATACTGATGGTTAAGCAAATAATTACAAAACCTTGAACCATATTGCCTGCACCAAAGGTGATTAAAAAATCCACCATATAATCTTTACCTACAGCACTAATGGTCGATAACGGCGACCAAACGCCCAAGGTCAAAGCACCTAACGCTACTCCCATGCCAGCTGCAGGCAGCAAAAAGCAGATGACCAATGTCAGCACTAAAGAACTAAATAACTGCAAGCCCATCTCTACCTCCTGCCATTTTTTGGCTGCATGGGCATAAGGAACAACCACCCCAACAATACGAGCAATCATTGAATATGGGCGTCAACTTGAGGAATCTTAAATTTTCATAAAACTACGGAGCATTTAGAGTCTTGCCTTAACCCACTGCTTAACCCATTAAAATAATTAAGCCTCATGCTCAAATATTCATTGCTGCCCCGCATCTAAGGAGTCATCCCCTTTGTCTGCTGCATTTCCTACGTCGAGCCTTGCCAAATGGGGTCAGCGTTTGATGGCTGCCATTCTACTGGGTGGTCAAGTCATTGTTCACCTCGCAACTCGCCCTTTACATCGGCGTAACACCATTGAGCAAATGGCTGCCGTGGGACCAGAGTCTTTGCTGATCACTTTGGTGACTGCCAGCTTCGTCGGTATGGTGTTCACAATTCAAGTCACCCGTGAATTTATTAACTTTGGAGCTAGCACAGCCGTTGGTGGAGTGCTAGCGTTGACGCTGGCAAGGGAGCTAGCCCCAGTGTTAACTGCCGTGATCATTGCTGGTCGGGTTGGTTCTGCATTCGCAGCTGAAATTGGCACTATGCAAGTGACCGAGCAGATTGATGCATTGCAGCTCCTGAAGACAGACCCGGTTGACTACCTGGTATTGCCCCGAGTTGTTGCCTGTGCGTTGATGCTGCCTCTGCTAACAATCCTGTCATTCATTACAGGTATGACGGGGGGTTTGCTGATCACAAGCACAATGTTCAATATTTCCCAAACTGTCTTTCTAGACTCAGCAAGGCTGTTTCTAGAGGTCAGGGATTTAGTCGCTGCAATCATCAAAGCCCTCGTATTTGGCGGCCTCATAGCAATCATTGGTTCGAGCTGGGGCTTAACCACAACAGGGGGAGCCAAGGGTGTAGGGCAATCAACCACGACAGCAGTGGTGACCGCCCTACTGGCTATTTTCATTAGTAACTTTTTCCTATCCTGGCTGATGTTTCAAAGTTCGGCATTTCCTGGCTGATGTTTCAAAGTTCGGCGTTGAACTTTTAGAGATATTAAATTGCTTGGATAGCGAAATATAAAACATCTGCCCAAATCACAGCTCGACTTCAGTCAGCTTGTTGAGGTACCGCTCAATTAATAAAATCGCGACGATATCATCAATGGGGCGAGGAATACTGCGCATACTCTGGGGCAATATCCGATTCAGACCTTTAGGGGGAAACATTTCCCAATAGCGATCGCGAGCTTCCAGACTGCTATAACGCTCATCCACCAAAATGATATTGGGACTTTCTCGTAGTCGCTGCGATAATTCCTGTTTCCAGATTTTGGCCCCAGTCTGGTCCCCCATCACAATCAGCGAGATAGGATAGGTCTGACGTAGGGATTCAATATGCTCAATCACATCCTCAGCCGGAACCACCTCGTGGTAGCACAATGAGCGATCTACCCCAACAATGGCTAGACCACACTTAGCGCGGCCTGGGTCAAATCCTAAAATAACCGGCTGAGATAGTTTAGAAAAAACAGTGGAGGACACAGAGCAAACCAGAGGAAAAAGGAAACACTGGAATTCAAAGTACACATATGTAGAACTGCAACTTCCACCAGCTCAACCATCAGGGTCCCATTTGGATACGCCCTAGGCAAATAAAGGTCTTTGTCTTCCCGTAGTCATTTTAGAACTATCCTAAGGTAGCCTGCATCGTAGACACGAATGCTGGAAATTGGATAAGGTTATCTTGCGATTTCAACAAAATCTGGCAAACTATAGTCTGGCTAAATAAATAATCCGCTTTACACATTCCTGGCTAGATTATTTTAGCTTCTTGGATTGCCCCACCAAGTCTTGCTGTTTGGAGAGCCATCGTTCTTTACAGCAGTTGTTGATCCCCCCATTGCACTGGCTGTACATGGAACGCAAATGTTATGGTCTAAGTACACTTGTATGCACTAGTTCGAGTGCGTTTGCTTTGTGCATGTAAAGCGAGTTGAACTCTCCCACTTTAAATCTTTTGGAGGTACGACTCAGGTCCCTCTGTTACCGGGTTTTACCGTTATTTCTGGACCCAATGGTTCGGGAAAGTCGAACATCCTTGATGCACTTCTATTCTGCTTAGGGTTAGCCAGTTCTAAGGGTATGCGAGCTGAGCGCTTGCCAGATCTGGTTAACCAAAGTCATGCCAGTCGACGCTCCACATCAGAAGCCAGCGTCACAGTCACGTTTGACATCAGCGATATCCCGCCAGAACTTTTAAGTGATGACGACAGTAATCCTCAAGATCGGCAGATGGAAGAGGAAGAAAGTGGCATCCATGACAACTCAGATACAGCAGCGAATTCGGTAGAGGCCACAAATCCAGAGCAGGAAGCTCAAGAGCCTAACGATACAGAAGGTCCTGAAACAAATTTAGAACCAGACATCAACGCTACCGATAATGGGGGCTCGACAGATCCAAGCTTATCGGTAGTGTCAACCACAACTCCAGCTCATCAGAATGGTGCCGAAGCCAATGGGCAGGCCAGTAATGCTAGTGCCCCTGATAATGTGGTTCCGTTACCGCGAGAATGGAGCGTGACTCGTCGCCTGCGGGTCACAGCCCAAGGCACTTACACATCAAATTATTTTATTGATGGCCAGCCCTGCACCCTGACTGAGTTGCATGAACAGTTACAACGATTTCGCATCTATCCTGAAGGCTACAACGTAGTCCTACAGGGGGACGTTACCAGCATCATCTCGATGAAGGGGCGCGAGCGTCGAGAAATTATCGATGAACTGGCAGGGGTGGCATCATTTGATCGGAAAATTGACCAGGCAAAGCTCAAGCTTGATATGGTGCGGGAACGTGAAGAACGCTTTCGCATTGTGGAGCGAGAATTAATCGACCAACTAGAACGGCTTGATCAAGATCGTAAAAAGGCTGAAAAGTATAAGCAACTCAAAGCGACACTCCAGGAAAAGACCCAGTGGCAAGCGGTTTTAGGGTGGCGTCAACAACAGGAACAAGCTGATAATTTAGAGCGCCAGATTAGCCAAGGCAAGGAAAAGGCTACTAAATTGGCTGAACAGCGCCTCACGCTGGTCAAGTTAATTGAAACCACCGCCGCTGAACTAGATGTACTTAATACCAAAGTCAAAGCTCTGGGCGAAGATGAGCATTTAGCGCTGCAGTCTAAACTTGCTACGCAAGAGGCGGAGTCGCGGCAGCTTGAACGTCAGAAGCAGAGCCTCAGCCAATCGACACGGGAGCTAGCCGCTAAACTTCAAGCCACCCAGGTTGAGTTACAACAGCGCAGTCAAGAGTTAGAGTCCCTGGGTCAGCAGCTGAATATTCTCACCACTAATGAGATAGTGCAGCTTCAAGCTGAGCGCGATCGGGCAGCTCAGGCGGTGGAGGAAAGCCGAGAAGCTACGAGTGCGATCGCAACTGCCTCCCAAGCCTGGGTCGAATCTCAAACAAACCTACGTCGCGAAGTAGAAGCGCTGCTCAAAGCACTGGAACCTCAGCGCGCTGAACAGGTACGACTACAGGAACGCCTAAATCAACTGCAGAGCCAGATCACGGCTCAAACCACTGCAATTCAGAACCTGGAAGCTGAGCTCAGCGCTACCCCTCAAACCGCAGACCCTGAGCTCTCCAACACAGAAACGAAAATTCAGACCCTAGCGCAGGCTGTAGCAACAGCTGAACAGGAGCTTAAGACCCACCGCGAAACCCGTGACCGATTACTACGGGAACAACGAGAACAGCAGCGAGAGTTAGACAAGCTGGAAGCCCAGGAGCAGGCACTCCAAGAAACCCGTGGGACCCAGGCTACGGAAGTTTTGATTAACAGCGGTCTGACCGGTATTTGCGGTCTAGTGGCCCAATTGGGGCGTGTAGATCCTAAATATCAAACCGCGCTAGAAATTGCCGCTGGAGCAAGATTGGGTTATTTGGTCGTTGAACATGACGGCGTTGCCGCCCGAGGCATCGACATTCTTAAACGCAAGCGCGCTGGTCGAGCCACCTTCTTACCGCTGAACTCTATCCGCGCACCTCGGGGGCAAAGGTTAGGGCGATGGGAACGCCCCGATGGCTTTATCGACTACGCTGTCGACCTGATTGAATGCGATGACATGTACCGAGAAGTGTTTGCCTTTGTCTTTGGCAACACCACTGTTTTTGAGCGTCTCGACGATGCGCGCCGCCATCTCGGAAAGTTTCGCATGGTCACCCTGGATGGTGAAGTGTTAGAAAGCAGCGGCGCGATGACCGGCGGTAGCCTGCGGCGTCAGGGTCGACTACATTTTGGCACGGTTGAAGCTGGAGAGTCTGAAGAAGCGAAAGCCTTACGAGAACGGCTGCACGAAATTGAGCGGATTTTAGTGAGTTGCGATCGCGCCCTTGCCCAGGCCGATGCCACGGTCAAAGCCCAATCTCAGACATTGATCGAAACCCGCCAAAGCTACCGCGAACAGCAATTACAAAACACCCAAACCCAGCAACAGCAACAGCAACTACAGCAACGTCTAGAAAAAGCACAGCAGCAGCGACAGCAATATCAATCTGAATATGCCGCTGCCCAGCAGCGTTTGCAGCAGTTGGAAACCGCTCTTCCTGAACAGGAAGGACAACTGATACAAAAGCGCCAAGAACTGACGGCTTTAGAGGAATCCCAAACCCATAGCGAATGGCAACAGGCCCAGGGTAAAGTGCGAGCCTTAGAAGCCGAACTGACAGAGCGTCAACAGCTATTACAAATCGCCCAGCAGCGACAGAACGAACTAGAGGCTCAACGCCAACGCTTACAGGAGAAAATTCAAACCAACCAGCAAAGCCTTGCACAAGGCCGTCAACAGCAACAGGGTCAAATTAATCAACAGACAGAGATTAATAAGCAGCAAGCAGAGCTGAAGCAAGAGATTATTGCTACCCAAGCAGCCCTGGCCGAGCTAGATAAGACTTTGGCAGGTGAGAAGGCGGAACGCGATCGCAAAGAACATCAACTACGGGAACAACGCAACCAGCTACAGCAGCTAGAGTGGCAGCAACAAAAACTCAGCGAAACTCAGCAAGAGCGACAGCAGCAGCTCAACGAGCTACAGATAGCCATCGAAACCAAACAGGCTGAACTCCCAAGCCCGCTGCCTGAGATTCCTGAAGACCTGACGTTAGAAACGTTGCAAAAACAGCTCAAGTCCCTGCAGCGTCGCCTTGAGGCTATGGAGCCAGTCAATATGCTAGCCCTTGAGGAATATGAACGCACTCAAGAACGTTTGGAAGAACTAACCAATAAGCTCACCACCCTGGAAGAAGAGCGTACAGAGTTATTACTGCGTATTGAAAACTTCACCACTCTGCGTCGTCACGCATTCCAAGAAGCATTTGAAGCGGTCAACAAAAACTTCCAAGCCATTTTCGCGCAACTCTCTGATGGAGATGGCTATCTGCAGCTCGACGATCCCCAAGATCCCTTTAATGGTGGATTAAATCTAGTTGCCCACCCCAAGGGCAAGCCCGTTCGTCGGCTCGCGTCCATGTCGGGTGGAGAAAAATCCCTCACTGCCCTCAGTTTTATCTTCGCCCTACAACGCTATCGTCCCTCCCCCTTCTATGCCTTTGACGAGGTGGACATGTTCCTAGACGGTGCCAACGTCGAACGCCTTTCCAAAATGATTCGTCACCAGGCACAACAGGCACAATTTATGGTCGTTAGTCTTCGACGCCCCATGATCGAGTCTGCCGAACGCACCATCGGCGTAACTCAAGCTAGAGGAGCCTACACGCAGGTACTGGGGATTAACCTGCAGCGGGCCTCCGCCGGAGGGTAAATAGATTTGTAGAGGCGTTCCATGGGACGCCTCTACAAATCCAATACGGTTTCACACACTGTCAAAAAATCGATGCATAGGGTGTAATGTGATGAAGCACGCTTCTGTCAATTAAGAAACATGCACGCTGGTTAAGCAGACCCTATAGACACCACACAGTAGACCCCAAACGATGAGTTTTGAGCAAAGTCGGCTGCGTTCCGACATGATTGGCACCCAAGTGATTACCCGTTCTACAGGCCGTCGTCTGGGGGTAGTGAGTCAACTGTGGGTAGATATAGACCGAGGTCGAGGTGAAGGTGGCGAAGTGGTTGCTTTGGGACTACGGGATAACATCCTATCTAAAGTGGTGTCTGGGCCAGAACAGATCATGTTGCTGAGCAGCATTCGTCAAATTGGCGATGTCATCTTAGTTGATGATGATTCAGTCATCGAGGATGACATTAGTGTGGCCAACTATACCAATCTGGTCAAAAGCGAAGTCATCACTGAGTCAGGTGAAGGTCTGGGCCGTGTCCGTGGCTTCAAATTTGATGTGGTCAGTGGCAAACTGCTATCCCTTGTGATTGCGTCCATGGGATTACCCCAGATTCCAGACCAGGTGATTAGTTCTTACGAGCTACCTGTTGAAGAGATTGTGAGCACTGGGCCAGACCGCATTATTGTTTTTGAAGGTTCAGAGGAAAAACTGAAACAGATCAGCGTCGGGCTCCTAGAACGTCTTGGCTTAGGCTCAGCCCCCTGGGAACGAGAGGATGATGGCTATATCATGCCCACATCTGCCAGCAATCAATTGCCCTCAGGGCTCAAACAAGAAGCTCCCGCCCCTCGTCGTGAAGCGGCACCACCTCAACGGCTGGAGCTTGAACAACCCTCCCGTCCTCCCATGGAACAGGCCATCCCGGAAGAGGAGCCATATCAAGCCCAACCTTTAAACATTCCTCAAAAGAAAAAAGTCATCGAATACGAAGAAGAAGATTTCTAGGGGAGATAGCAGGATAACTCTTGCCATTTTTAGGCAAACCGATATACGGTATGCGTGGCATTATTCCATCGAATCGTTTCCTCGTTTTGAGTCCATGGTATCCACTCCCGCGCCTGTTATTGGCCCACTCAAACAGCTATCTGTTATGGGCTTACCGGTACATCAAAGTACCGATTATGTAGGCTGGCTCATGGAGCACCTGCGTTCAGGTGGTGGTGGCCATGTCGTTACCCTGAATGCAGAAATGTGTATTCAGGCAGAGGCCAATGCTGATTTACAGCAAATCATTCAAAATGCCACGCTGGTAATTCCTGATGGAGCAGGCGTTAAGCTGTATTTTCAGTGGGTTCAACGCCATCCTCTAAAACGTTACCCCGGCATCGAATTTGCTGTGGACGTATTGAAAAAACTCCACGCTACAGAAACTGTCGTCTTTTATGGCGGTTCGCCTGGCATGGCCACAGCAGCGGCTGAACATTGGCAACGACTGTTCCCTGACTTGAATATTGAGATCGCGCAGCATGGCTATCTATCGGAAACAGAGCAGTTAGGATTTCAGCATCAACTTCAGGAATTACAGCCCAGTGTGATCTTTGTAGGCTTGGGGGTCCCCCGCCAAGAAATATGGATTGCAAACCACCGTCAGCTCTGCCCCAACGCAATTTGGGTCGGTGTTGGTGGCAGCTTTGACATCTGGGCAGGTAAGAAGCGACGAGCTCCTCGTTGGATGTGCAACAACAATCTTGAGTGGCTTTACCGACTCTATCAAGAACCCTGGCGTTGGCGGAGAATGCTGGCCTTACCTAAGTTTGTATTCCGTTCTATAGGCTATGACTTAGATCGACGAGTGTGATGCCCAAGATCATTGCCAAAATTAATTGTTAAGGGGCGCTCTATAGAATGCCCCTTAACAATTCACCGAAACAATCCAATAAAAGTTGTCAAGGGACTGGACATTTGTCCCATTACCTATATCCTTGTACAGAGACAAAAGTACTGCCCATGCATTGCGAGTAAGCTCTGTCCCCATTCAACGCAAAGCCCCTATGACATCCGCCGTGACTCCGCCCAAGACACAATACCCTCGCCGTCGTCGTCCGGATGCACAATCTAGGCGTAATGCAGCCTTTCAGGCGACATCGGCAACATTGCAAGGAACTCAGCAACCACAGCAGACTAAAACTGACAGTGCCCATCCCCCCCTGGTCACCTTGACTGGCGTTAACAAAGTCTACGATAACGGCAGTCAAGCGCTACGGAATATTAACCTCCAGATCAAACGGGGCGATTTTCTATTTGTGACTGGGCCTTCGGGGGCTGGCAAATCCACCTTACTCAAATTGCTCTATGGCCAAGAGCGGGCCACATCAGGCAAGATTCTGGTGGATGACAAAAACCTGGCTAAACTGCGAGGAAACCGGCTGGCCATGTTGCGTCGGCGCATCGGTATTGTCTTTCAGGACTATAAGCTCATTCCTCGCCGCACCGTTGCAGAGAATGTATCCTTTGTACTTTGGGCACAGGGCTATAGCCGTAGGGAAATCAATCGCCGTTTACGGCCCACCCTACGAATGGTTGGCCTGCAACATAAAGCTAGCTGCTTTCCAGATCAGCTCTCTGGAGGAGAGCAACAACGGGTTAGCATTGCCCGTGCAGTGGTCAGCACCCCCCCTTTGCTACTGGCCGACGAACCCACTGGCAACTTGGATGGAGATAATTCCCGCCAAGTGATTAAAATTTTAGAAAAGCTCAACTCTATTGGCATTACGGTGATTGTTACCACCCATGATGAACAGCTAGTACGCTCATCAAACCATCCGGTGGTCCAAATTAAAGACGGGCGTTTAACCTATGTGAGACATTAAACCGCTCTGAAGTTAGGGTGTGTGCGCACAACATTAGCCTCAAAGTCTTGAATCCAATCCACCCAGGCTTCTTCGATCTGTGGACGTTCTTGAGGCAAAGCACGCTTAATTAAGACGGCAATATAACTGCGATCGCAACAAATCAGAACGATATTGCCAACCTTAGTACGAATCATGGCATGACTAAACATCGACAACCCCATAGTTGATGCTATCAACTGCTGTAGCCCCAAAGATTGAAAGACTAGCTGAATCCATTCAGTATCTTCGTGCTGCGGCGTAATGAAATAATCGCGAGGTAGTCCAGTAGCATCGAACACGGCCAATCCCAGTATTTGGTCAATATCAGGTAAACCAACCGACTTCAATGGCTGCGGGTTTGAGGTAGACACCAAAATCCAAAACTTTTTAATGGGTAGCTAAATCAGAAGCTTTGAGCTTCCAAACTAAACTAGACACCATGTTAGTGAATACATGGGCAATTACTGGCACTAATAGGTTTTGGCTCGCTATAGCACTGTAGCCTAATATTCCACCGACGCAAGTGGCCCACAACATATACGGCCACTGCCGCAAATCGCTCATATGTAGTAACCCAAAACAAAGACTCGACAGTGCTAAGGCTGCTAAATTTGCGCCAAAGGCCGGTAACATCACTCCCCGAAACAGCAGTTCTTCACTAATACCAGGCAGTAAGCCTAACCAGAGTACATCTGGCAAAGCCAGAGGTTTTAGAATGTACTCCAAGTAAACTTCGGCACTATGTCGATACCTCGGCCACGCCCAATAGAGTATGGCGCTAACCAGGGTGATACCCATCCCCAAAAGCACCCCTAGCCCAATCGGATAAATACCCAACTGACTGGGTAACTGTTCTACTGAATCAAACAAGAGCCAAAAGCGAGCAATGACAAACAGTACAAGGGCTGTTGCCGCGATCGCAACTAGCACTTGAGTACGTGTCAAAGGCTCCATACTTGAATTAGGTGGGGCAGGCTGATTCAAAAGCGCATCGGCAAAATTATGCCGCACTGACAAACGATACTATCTTACGCTGTCCGAGGTCGCTAGCATATCGGCAAATCTATACATCCTGAATCACATTATTACTAAGCGTATATAGGTTCCCACGATCTGTTAGAGGCAGATGGGAGCTGACGCTCAGGGAAAAGGCAACCATCGTTTTTCAGGTAAATTGAACAATGTTTGATTGAAATCAGACATATTGATATATCCCTTAAAAATCACAAACAAAAAAAACAATCAAACAACCATCAAAATCCATTTAAAACACATAGATTAGAAATCAATAGAACTCAATATAAAAATTCAAGACAACCGTCAGAGGGCTTTCAAAAAAAGCTTTTCAGCCCTAGAAGTAATCTATATCCCTAGACAAGATTGATTTTTATAAGTCGGTCAAAATCAATGCGCTTAACTATTTTTTATTTTTTTAATAAACTCCAAACACCAACAACCGAAAGCCGTTAGTAAATGTAGAAAACTGGGATTCATTTAAATATCTACCATTGAAGACAACATTGGCTATTAGCACATCAGACAAACTTGATAACAAGACATCATATGAACCTTGTCTAGATTTTGTATTTTAACCACACACCTCAACTGAACTGATGGGAATGTCCTTTGACCTACCTGCCCAAAACAACAGCGTCAATATATACGAGTGTGAGGTCCGGCTAAAGTTTCGCATTATTGAAGATCAGCTTGCTATCGACGAACGTGATAGTAGTGCACTGATAGAAGCTTTAGTGGATGCCTACACCTATGGTGATGATGACTATTTGGAATCTTTGGAATCTCAAATAGATATTCATCAAATAAAAGCCTTAGAGGCCTCTCCAGAAATGCGACGCCAGCTTATCCGTTTACGTAATTCCCGTAAATTAGCGTAACCCCCTCTTAAAGAAAGACATTACAGGCGAAATAGAGCAGCATAAAAAAAATCCCAATAGACGTTTGACATTTATTCCCTCAGATTTGTATATTTATAAAGGCCAACGCGGTCACGCAAGGGCAACACGCCCCCATCGTCTAGAGGCCTAGGACACCTCCCTTTCACGGAGGCGACGGGGATTCGAATTCCCCTGGGGGTATAAAAAAAAAAGGATGTGCCAAAAACTTTATTGGCGCATCCTTTTTCTTTGTTTTGTTTACATATGCAACAAATTATTAATTATTAGGATAAGGGTCATACCATAGCTCCCCTCCCCACATGGATTGCCCCAATTGCACAAGTCCCTCAATTCAAAAGCACAAAGCTAAGTTTAAACGTCGCCATACTTACCATTGTCAAACTTGTCAGAACGTTTTTCATTCCCCAGCCAACAACAAATTCATATTGTGGATAGTGGCCGTTTTAGCGACCCTTGGATTATCTCCTTGGTGGATCAATAAAACCCTACAAACTATAATTGCTCGCCCAGACACTGGTGAGTCAGCCGATGCCATTGTTGTACTCGGTCGAGGGCCACAATATTCTGAATATAGAACAACTGCAGCTGTGCAACTATGGCAAGAAGAACGGGCTCCGTTGTTTTTTGTCAGCGGCGTCACGGATGCTCCAGTAATCATAGATTTAGCGAAGGATATGGGAATACCCACCGCTAGTATTAGTGGTGAAGCCTGCTCCCGCAGTACGTGGGAAAATGCATTTTATACTGAGATGCTGATGCCGCCCATCGAGATCTCAGCGGATAAACCAAAGATATTACTCGTGACGGACGATCTGCACATTGCACGGGCAACGATGGTTTATCGTAGCTTTGGCTTTGAAGTGGTACCTTATCCGGTCAAGGTTAAGTCTTCGATGTGGCGTCGACATATCTTGAGAGAATTTCTTGCCAAGCTTTACTATGCCAAATCAGGTTGGTTAAATGCCCCAACAGCAGAGCAATACCAAGCGGCTCAAGTAGAGGCAAAGTCTAGAATCCCAGATTGGAATTGTCTAATGACAGAGGAACAAAGGGAACGGTTACCAACGCTTGATCTCTAAAAACAAAATAAGCGGCCCACTAGCTCCCCTGAGGCAGTGGGCGTTTAGGCGCTCTTAAAAGCTACGCTGTTAGGCAAATTGCTCTGTGGTGCGATCGCAAATTGCCATCAGATTTTGCGTTAGATTATGGCAAATATGATGCTCAATCAACTGAACAGGCATCGCCAAAGGTGGCTGAACCATTAGTTCATAGGACAAAATAGTCGCAGTCTGCTCCCCTAAAAGGGCAGGTTGCAAGGTCCACTTACCGATGAACTTCTTAAAGTCACCTTCCACCATCGAAAATCCTATTTCTCGGGGGAAATGCTCCGTCATATCCAAAATGACACGCGCACAAAACTTGAAGTTGAGAAAACATTGAGCCCCAATTTGCTCTAACCGGATACCACCATCAGATCGCGGTAATAAGCGGCTACTAGTCAAATTAGGGACAAAATCTGAAAGCTTTTCATAATCGGTCAAAATTTTCCATACCTGCTCAAGTGAGCGTGGAATCGCGACGGATGCCACAATTTTGCGCTGTCGAGGGGCAAACTTTTCAGTTTTGACACTTACTCGCTGGCAGGCATCATCACTAAGACGAATCACAGAATCGTCATCCATCGCTGCATCAGAAGTAAACGCTAAAATATCCCGATTCACAGTAAACCAAACCCGTAAAACAGCAGATGTGTAACTAGGTATGTATTCCTAGTAGCTTAACCTATCTATCCTTGATAATTACATCTACAAAAGAAAAACCTTCTTTGAAGAGTGGCTCCGAAAGCTCAAACATTCAACCGCTGCATTAACCCATATATCTCATCTATATATATAGATGGATCTCATATATATATAGATGCTTGGGCTACAACAAAGACTGTCCTTGGTAGAATACCCAGCCAAAGAGCAAGTATCCACCTGCTATCCAAGCAAAACCCTATGTTCTCAACTACAGCATCAATTACATCCGCACCGAAAAACCTACAGGTTATTTATATAGATAATAGATAGTGCCATCTAGATAAATAGCTATCTATTCGACTTCCCCTCTGCATATCTATGGACTTTTCCTTCCCATGTACTCTCCGTATATATGATGCTCAATTTTGTTGTCACTATGTATAGGACATAGGACACATCGATTAGGGCCACATTCCCCACATCAAATCAGCTCTAACCAACAAAGCCCATTACAAAGCATCCGCTCCAGTCAACTCTTCAGCCTTTAAGATGGACAGGTGCAATTATTGCGACAACTGCAATCTGCCTACATCGGAGTAACATCGTGCTGCTGTCAAAAGGGTTTGAAGTCGAAATGTATACTGGCCACACCGATGGCACAATCATCGGTCTGTCAGACAAAATTGTTAAATCCCTGAGCGGATTTGTTCGCGAGCCAGATAGTCGTAACGTTGAATACACGACCCCTCCATTGCAGCACTATGATCAGTTACTCTGTGAACTCGTTACGCCCCGGCGACGGTTGAGGGAGTTTCTCAAAACTCTTGACCCCAGCTATACCATTCTTCCTGGGAGCACCTTAGCTACTGGCAATAGCCAGATTTTCTCTCGTTCTGATCCGAAAAATCCTTACCATGCCTACATTGAGCAAACCTACGGAACCAATGTAGTTACTGCCAGTATCCATATCAATCTGGGTATTAGCGATCCTGAAGTATTAATGCGAGCTTGTCGGCTCATTCGGGTTGAAGCCCCTTTAATTCTTGCCTTGAGTGCATCGTCCCCTTTCCTCGACAACCAAGTGACCGGCTATCACTCTAGTCGCTGGCATGTATTTCCCCAGACGCCTAGTCATGTCCCTCTCTTTGAGAGCCATGCGCACTTCATTAAATGGACAGAAGAACAGCTCAAACTAGGCACCATGAAAAACGTTCGTCACCTTTGGAACTCTGTACGCCCCAATGGAGACTGCCGTCCCTATAAACTCAATCGCCTCGAAGTTAGAATTTCAGACCTGGTAACTGACCCAATTCACTTATTGGCAATCACAGCTCTCCTAGAATCACGTATTCTCCAACTACAGCAAGATCCAAATTTGGATCCCCTCGTCTCTAGCCAACTGCCTAGTCACAATCGTCATGACGATTTGCTCTCAATTACTGAAGCCAATGAAAAAGCTGTGGCAAAAGCCAGTCTAGATGCAGAGTTACAACATTGGTACGATGGCCAGCCCATTAATACCACTGATTGGATCACACAGATTTATAACGAAGTCCTACCCATTGCGAAAGCTCAAGGTATTGCTTGTTTTCTGACACCTATCAAACAAATCCTAAGGGAAGGCAACCAGGCGCAGAATTGGCTCAAACAAGTAGACACTGGTCTGGATGTTGCTCAAGTAATGGCCCAAACCATTCAAATTATGGAACGTCAGGAGCAAGCGTTACAAAGCGATTTATGTCAGCCAGTTTAGGCCCCAATCCCCCATAATCATCTACCTGGTTCTATAAAAACCTAGAGTTATAGCTTAATAGCCAATCGATTAGTCAATGCTATGGAGCGCTAGCAACATTAGATTTTTCATAGGTCAGGACATAAAAAAATGCCTACGTCCAAGAAGTGAGATCGATTGATTAGTAACTCCTATATAAAGGCGATGCAAAATAGGCATCTGGGTATAAAAAAGCCCAGGAAAAATAATCAATTGCACCACATAGAGTTATGTCAATGCCCAAAATTGTCCTTGTTAACCCAGAAATTCCACCAAATACAGGTAATATTGCCCGCACATGTGCCGCAACGGCCACTGAACTACATTTAGTAGAACCCCTGGGATTTGAACTCAGTGATCGATATCTCAAGCGAGCGGGCTTAGATTACTGGCCTCACGTTAATTTGCAAGTGCATCCAGATCTAAATAGTTTTGGGCAATATCAACAGCAAATAGGTGGCCGTCTCATTGGTTTTACGACCAAAAGCACATATAGCTACATAGAGATTAAGTATCAAGAAGACGATTGGCTATTATTTGGTAGCGAGAGTGAAGGACTCCCTCGATCACTGCTAGAGACCTGTGAGCAAACTGCCAAAATCCCCATGCTGCACGATAGCGTCCGTAGTCTTAATCTTTCAGTAAGTGCTGCCATTGGGCTTTTCGAGGCCTTACGACAGCTTAATTACTTATCGTCTCCCACTGCTTAGGTACAGAAATATTATAGAGAGATTGCACATCTAGTTGTCATAGCCAATCAGACTATATATCTATGGGTTCATAGATATATAGAGCTCATTTCAGGGAGAATAACTGCCAAGTCATAGGGAATTTACTGCCAGGTCTAAGAGCTGCAATCTCATATGAGCAAGGTGCGGCAAGGCTCAGAGTGGAGTGTCAAACAACTTCTTCTCCTGTATTGACCTGCTTCAAGACAGTCATTTCAGATACAAATCAACCATTCCTGCGATAAAAATTTTCTATAGCGCTACAGTCATCACAAAGGTCCAATCCAGATCAAGTTCCCGAAAGAACTGGGAATCCTAGAAAATAAGACTATTGGGAGCATTTATACCTAACAAATCGCGGGCAAGTCTCTTAGGCACACTTTGTGCCGTCAATACTTTCTAAGGTGATATCACTAGAATCGCTTAAACGCTTTTCTACAAAAGGATTCGCAGAATTCCGGAAAGCAGTCCTAACGCCTTATTGAGATAAAAATCCATCGCAAATTCAATTTCATGTTGATTTTGGAGAATACGATGGAACTTGTTTGGTACAGGATTGATCTTTTGATTAAGTCGTGTAAACTTGCCTAAGTTGGGTACGAAAGGTGCTCACTTGCTATGGGCATTTTTGCTCTGTGCACGTGCCTCATCTACCTGATTCAACTTGTAGTCAACGGCCTACTATCGGGCAACTGCATAGGGACAAGTTGGTTTCGAACAGTTGAACGCCGGTCATTTAGGAGGTTATTCCTTGAAACGAGCAAATTTTCAGGAGCCCAAGTCTGAAGTAAGTCATTCATGTTTCTCCGACATGGATACTGTTTCTGAGCAAGCTCCGTCTGGAAACGCTGGCAGATCAAAGTCTGCCGCTATGCTGGGACTTGCACTCTCATTTGGTGCATCTGGAGTTTTATTCGCTGATAGTGAAGCAACTGCAGCGGTTGGATCTTTTGCGATCGCAACGTCAGCAAATTCAAGCGAATCACCCCAGTTGCCATCTATGCTCCACGGCCATTCGGAGCAACCTGTAATGAATGGTCATGCTGTATATCACACGGTTCAACAAGGAGATAGCCTTTGGCAGATTGCCCAAGAGCACCATGTTGAAGTTCAGGATATCAAGCTGGCAAACCGCATATCCCCTGACACAACACTTCAGGTAGGTCAAGTGATTAAGGTTCCCAATGAGGAATCAGTTCAGCCGACCCTAGTTTCTCTACTACCAGGGGCCCAGAAAAATTCGGGTGACCAAGCTCAAGCACCTAATCTAGAGCGTTTGGTAGCAGGTATTTCAAGTGTTGATAGAAGTTCCACACAGTCTGAGCTGGTAAACGAGGTTGATGAGCCAGCCGTTGTTGCCTCCGAAGAGTTAACTGGTGATGTCTCTCTACGCTCAGCTGGCATAGTGTCCCATTCTGATGGGTTTCAAGCTGATCTCAAGCAGTTGGCATCTAATAGTCAGGTATCTAGCGATCAATCTACAATGATCGACAGCTCGGCAATTGAATTACAGTCATCCCCAGGCGATGCAGCAAAACTTTTAAATTTTGAAGAAGCCACCGATACGGCATTCAACAGTTATGAAGTTCGTCCTGGTGACACCGTTGAGGATATTGCACTCTCATTGGGCATAACGTCTGAGAGTCTAGTTGCAACAAATAGCTTAGAAGATCCTGACTTCATTGTGGCAGGAGATACTCTAGATGTTCCTGAAGAGGTTGCCAATGAGTTGATCATCTCTGAAGCAGCTTCTTCCATTACACAATCTTCTCCTGAATTAACGGCATCCTCTTCCCTAAGCGATTTTGATGGCACCCATCTAGGTCGCCTACAGTCAACGGTTGAGAATCGTATTAATGGGTCTTCAACCCTACAGCGCTTACGTGGTGGTCAAGGTGGTTCTGTTATATCCCAGCCCCACCTTGTTAGTGAAGAGATTGAAGACACAATTGAATCCGTCACTGTTGAAGATCCATATACCGCTGACCTCCTGGCTGACGTGAATTCAGCGCAAGAGTTGGCCCCAGAGCTGAGCACATCGTTAGAGTCCGATAATGAAATTGCCTTAAAGCAATCGTTGCCGGCAGCTGATGATGTTGTAGTCAACCCACAGTTTCCTGGGAATCGTTTGGAAGCTAGAGCAACTTCTGATATCAGTTCCACTCAAAATTCTGAATTATTAGCAGCTGCCCCTCTTGATCCAAGCGTTTACGTCTCTCCTTCTAGCCCTGCCACAGGTCAAGTTGTTTCCCCTGAAATGCCTATACTGCCGTCGGCAGATGAGTATCTCCCAGAAACACCTGATTACTTCAACGGCTACATTTGGCCAGCTCGTGGCATCCTGACATCCGGCTATGGTTGGCGCTGGGGCCGTATGCATCGTGGCATTGATATTGCCGGTCCTGTTGGCACTCCAATTGTTTCTGCTGCTGATGGTGTTGTTGAAAGAGCGGGTTGGAATTCTGGCGGTTATGGCAACTTAGTTGACGTTCGTCATGCCGACGGCAGCTTGACTCGTTATGCCCACAACAGCCGCATTACGGTTAGACAAGGCCAGCGGGTGGCTCAGGGTCAGCACATTGCCGACATGGGAAGTACGGGTTATAGCACTGGTCCTCACTTGCATTTCGAGGTTCATCTACCAGACCGTGGCACTGTGAATCCGATGGCAATGCTGCCCAACCGTTAAGACGAATTAGCTAGCGTTAAGATTTTGAGCAAGCCTTGTCTTACTGATGGTAAGACAAGGCTTATCTTTTTACAACGACACGTAGAGCTGACAAACCTTGCTTATCCTGCTTGGGAAAAAGACTAGTAAGTGCTGCAATTCTCTACGTAGTTTCTTGACATTTCGTGATAGATTTAATTAGTTGCTGTGTGTAAAGCAACTTGAACTGGCTCAGTAGC
Source organism: Adonisia turfae CCMR0081 (assembly GCF_011009555.1). GTDB lineage: Bacteria > Cyanobacteriota > Cyanobacteriia > Phormidesmidales > Phormidesmidaceae > Leptothoe > Leptothoe turfae. The sequence continues at coordinate 6,973,940 of NZ_QXHD01000004.1, forward strand.
TCAGTGGTAGAGCAGGGGACTCATAAGCCCTTGGTCACGTGTTCAAATCACGTCTGAGCCATTTTTATTTTCTTATTTGATATATCGCGGTAGTCTAAAGAGGCTACGCTCACTTGATACGCTCTTTGTTAGGGAGTCCCTACCAAGTAGTCCAAACCGATGCGCTGGTTTTCGGGGAATTTAATGTTGTTTACATTCTGCTCTGCGCTTTGAGTAGTCTCCGGTAGCTGAGCAATAGGCCCGTATTGCTGGTATGTTAGTTAACTAGATTTTTGTTGGAGACAAACGGATGAGTACCCCGGTGGAAGGATGCCTGCGTGTTGGTCAGCCTGCTCCTGATTTCACTGCAACAGCCGTAGTTGATCAAGAGTTTAAGACGATTAAACTCTCTGACTACCGTGGTCAGTACGTTGTACTCTTTTTCTATCCACTAGATTTCACCTTTGTTTGCCCTACTGAGATTACAGCTTTTAGTGACCGTTACGATGAATTCACGGCTCTCAATACAGAAGTATTAGGGGCCTCAGTGGATAGTGAGTTTTCTCATTTGGCTTGGATTCAGACAGAGCGTAAAGCGGGTGGCTTGGGAGATTTGTCCTATCCCCTGGTCTCCGATATCAAGAAAGAGCTTAGCGCTGCTTACAATGTACTAGAGCCCGAAGCTGGTGTTGCCCTGCGCGGTTTGTTCATCATTGATAAGGATGGAATTGTGCAGCACTCTACCATCAATAACCTTTCCTTTGGCCGTAGCGTCGATGAAACATTGCGAGTCTTACAAGCAATTCAGCATGTACAATCACACCCTGATGAAGTGTGTCCAGCAGGATGGACGCCAGGCGAAAAAACGATGACGCCTGATCCTGTGAAGTCCAAAGAGTTTTTTGCTTCGATTTAGGTGCATCGTCCAACCGACAGCTAACCGTTTTCATCTCACCTTTTAGGTATCAATGACTGCAGCTTTCAAACTGACCTCCACGGATTTTCGAGGGGTCATTAGTCAGCGTTTTTTTAGGAATTTTTTACCGCTACCTGCATTTAGCAAGTTTCGAGTAGGCCAGACTCTGCCTGATTTTGATCTACCCATGGTGGGGCAAAGAGCGTCTATTAAACTTTCTAGCTATCGCCAAAAATCAGTGGTCGTTCTGGCGTTTACACGTATCTTTACCGAAAAACAGTACTGTCCCTTCTGCTATCCACACATTATGTCGATGGTCGAAACCTACAAAAAGTTTGACCAGCTAGGTGCGGAAGTGCTCATGATCACTAGCACTGACATGCGTCAAAGTAAAATCGTGCACAGGGATCTGGGGCTGGAGATGCCACTTTTAGTGGATTCTAGCTGCAGTATTTTTCGCCAATATGGTACGGGCCAGGCGTTGGGGGCACCTTTACCGGCACAATTTGTAGTAGATCGCTCAGGACGTCTCACATTTCAGCACTTATTTTCATTTGCTCATCCAAACGCAAGCTCAGAGCGTTTACTGTGGGCTGTCCACAACGCGAGCCATCAGGTTGAAGTTACCAGATTAAAACGGAGAGGGAGGGATTCGAACCCTCGATAGAGCTTACGCCCTATAACTCCTTAGCAGGGAGCCGCTTTCAACCACTCAGCCACCTCTCCAAGGTCAGAGCTGCATTATAACAAGCTATCTTCAGCGGGGTAAAGCCTTCTAGTGCGATTTCTTGTCATAATTCTTGGCAACCGATGTTTAAAGCTACATAGAATCTCCCAAGAAATCGTCCCAATACGATTGGCCCAATCATCTGCAGTGATTTGGTGGGAGGTAGAATTTCCAAGCAATGTGACGATGTCGCCTTCCGTCAGACCATGGATATCTGACACATCTAACATCAGTTGATCCATCGTGATAGCACCCACCTGGCAAACAGGCTGATCATCAATCAACACAGTCAGCTGGTTGGATAATTGACGAGGAATACCATCAGCATAACCAATACCTACAACGGCAATGGTCATTGGGCGTTTAGCCACAAAACGATGCCCATAGCTAACGCCAGCACCAGCAGAAATTTTCTTGATATGGGTAATACGCGCTTTAACTTCTAAGGCTGGTTGCAAGTTAAGCAACGACTGTAAATGCGGTGCTGGTGCCAAACCATATAGCCCCAAACCCACGCGCACCATATCGTACTGCAAGGCATCGGCATCGGTGAGGGTAGCTGCTGTATTCGCTAAATGCAGGCGTGCAGGGAGTTGATTATGCATTTCAAGGGTTGCGATCGCACGCTCAAAACGCTCATGCTGACGTCGCATTTCCGTCGGATCCGGTTCATCAGCTGTTGCAAAATGGGAATACATACTTGTTATCTGTAACGCAGGCAGCCCACTAACAAACTCCACAAACTCCAATGCCCGCTGCCAATCAAACCCAAGCCGCGACATCCCCGTATCTAATTTGATATGTACTGGCAAGGGCAAACAAGCATCGCTTAACGCTGTCGCAAACACAAGCGCCTGTTTAGGTGTGACGATTGTAGGTTGCAACTGCCAGCGAGCTAGCGCCCTTACCTCCTCAGCATCATGCAAGGCACCCATCACCAAAATAGGTGCGGTTAAACCCGCTTGCCGTAGTTCAATGCCTTCAGGCACGGTTGCTACACCTAACCATGTCGCCCCTGCCGCCAAAGCAGTCCGAGCCACTGCAATTGCACCATGACCATAGGCATCAGCTTTCACTACAGCCATTAGATCAGTTGTGGGCCGTAATAATGAACGAAACTGGCGCACATTATGGTGGATTGCCTCCAAATTAATCTCCACCCAAGCCCGCGAACATCGCATGGCTGCAACACTTGGGGTATCTTCCCACCTCAGCATGTTGCATCTCCTTTACTGAAAAAGCACACCACGGCCACAGTATCGCAAGAACCAAGGCATTCAAGCGACCTGTGTTAGTATCAAATCACAAGTTTTATATGAACCTCAATGAGCAAGGTTCTAGTCTTAAATGCCTCTTATGAGCCCTTGAACATCACAAGTTGGCGACGTGCCATTGTGCTGATTATTAAGGGCAAGGCCGAAACTGTGGAACATAATGGTCGCTCAATATACGCGAATTTTCCTCTACCCACAGTTATTCGACTGCGTCACTACGTTCGCATTCCCTACAAAGAAATCCCCTTAACTCGTCGGAATCTGCTTTATCGCGATAATCATACCTGCCAATACTGTGGCTATGCAGGTGATGGCCTGACGCTAGACCATGTGATCCCTCGTTCTCGCGGTGGAAAAGAAGTATGGGAAAACATGGTATCAGCATGTGTACGTTGCAACGTCAAAAAAGGTAATCGAACTCCAAAAGAGGCTAGAATGCCTCTGCGGATTACACCGCGTAAGCCCCACAGCAGCCTTTACTTTGAAATTGCTCGCCACACGCGTGGAGATGCCCATCAGGAATGGCGTAAATATGTCATTGGCCTTACCGGTTAATTGACCGAACATTCCCCCACTGCTCTCCTCTGATTTCAACCTAATTCTTTCTGTGAATGGCCTCCCAAGACGCATTGCTTAAATCTTCTAATCACACGAGTTATAGGCCAAACGTGGATTTCAGCGATGGCCCCGCAGCGTCATTACGCCATTTGCTCATTACCCATGCTGGTAGCCGACAGCTGGTTTTAATTCAAGATTTTCCAGATCCCGATGCCCTGTCTTCAGCCTGGGCATATCAATTGATTGCAGCTACTTACGATGTCGATTGCGATATTTTTTATTCAGGTACCCTTAGCCATCAAGAAAATATTGCTTTAGTTAAACTAACTAACCTTCCCGCTAAACGCTGGCCCAGCAAAAAAAAACCGGATTTATCCCAGTATGCAGGCTATGTATTAGTTGACACCCAGGGCACTACTAGCCAGTTATTAGAACAGGTCAACACCGCAGGAGTACCTCTTTTAGTTGTGATTGA
>NZ_QXHD01000004.1:6977878-7038565 GCF_011009555.1 Adonisia turfae CCMR0081
TAAGCATCAAGAAAGTCTTCATAGCCATCGCTTTGCGTGTAGCCCGCATTTTGTAATGCGATAATCCCGCGTTCGTTGATTGCGGCAAAAGCTGAATCGAGGCGATCACAATCAGTCACCTCGGGCCATGTTTGTTTTTCCGCTTCCCATGTTTCGAATTCAACGTCAATTGCCGCCGACACTTCGTCTGGCTCAAGGTCTCCAGGCGCGTACATCTCCTCGCAGAAGATATCCATCAGGCGGTTCTTGCGGTAGAACCCTGAGCGAACCAAAGCGGCAATTTCTTGAACGGTTTCTGAACTGAGCATCGTGATGATTCAGATACGCGAGTGGAATCAGCAACATACCGATTGAGTCCAGCGGCGATTAATAGCCTTGTTATTCGACCGAGCATCTTTAATCGCCTTCGACTGCGGTTATATCGCTAGGTTAAGCGATTCGCTTCAGTGTATCCAATCCATCGTTCAGAGTTTCGTCATCTGCGTGTTCAACACCGAAAACTGCATCCATCAAAGCAAACATCTGATGATAAAAAGGCGATCGCTCCAGTAATGATCCAACTACCGGATAAGTTAAGGCAAGCTGCTCAACAAACAGACTGCCATAACTGGCAAACAGCCCTGCTATGTCCCAACCAGGATCACCCCACCCTAATGAACCGAAGTCAATAACACCCGTGATATTCTTTTCACCGTCCCACAGAATATTACTCGAACCAAAGTCACCGTGTCGCAGCACACAAGGCAGGTTCGGCAGTTGCTCGATATGGGATTGAATTTGAGAACGCAAAACTTTGGCAGTCGTAGAAGTTACCTTAGGAAAAACAAATCGCTCTGCTTTATCGAGAAAATTCGTCCACCATCTTTGATCGATGCAGGGTAAATCAATATCACCCAAGACAACTGACTCGATCTCATGTAGAGACTTCAAGAAACTACCAAGCTGAGTTGCTAGATGCTCTTGGGTTAAGTTGCTAAGATTTTGCACTGACCATAGCGGTTCACCTGGAAGTCGAGAATGAAGGGTCACAATTTCATCTCCAACCTCTACGATTTGCATAACGGGAACTGGCAGAACAAGCAGGTTACGAAGTCGTGGTAAAACAGACACTTCTTGACGAACTCCTGCGACCGCTTCAATATTTCGAGGACGACGAATTACAACATTACCTAAGACAGCAACATCACTGTTTTGGCTGTCGAACAGTTCCATAAAAGAGTTTCAATCAACACTAAAGGTTTCTGCTCAAAATCCATAGTAGGTTGTTCGATTGCTCAATAGTTATTGCTCAATAGTTATTGCTCAATAGTTATTGCTCAATAGCCTATAACTAAGGCAGCCAGGGATATTGGCTAAAATCAGGCGGACGTTTTTCCAGAAAAGCCTGTTTTCCTTCAGCACCTTCTTCTGTCAAGTAATACAGCAACGTAGCATTACCCGCTAATTCTTGCAGACCAGCTTGACCATCGCAGTCGGCATTAAATGCGGACTTAAGACAGCGAATGGCAGTAGGGCTTTTTTGAAGAACTTCCTGTGCCCACTGAATGCCTTCTGCTTCTAGCTGTTCCACGGGGACAACATAGTTTACTAGTCCCATATTCAGTGCCTGTTGGGCATCGTACTGACGACAGAGAAACCAGATCTCGCGCGCTTTTTTCTGACCGACAATGCGGGCCAGATAGCTAGCCCCAAAGCCCCCATCAAAACTCCCCACCTTAGGGCCAGTCTGACCGAATATGGCATTATCCGCAGCAATGGTCAGGTCACAAATCAAATGCAATACATGGCCACCGCCAATGGCATAGCCTGCCACCAGGGCAATGACTACCTTGGGCATGGATCGAATCAGCCGCTGCAGGTCTAGCACATTCAATCGAGGAATGCCATCAGCCCCTACATAGCCTGCTTTACCACGCACGCTCTGGTCACCACCTGCACAAAAGGCATACTTGCCATCGGTGTGGGGACCCGCTCCGGTCAACAGAACAACACCGATGGAGGTGTCTTCTCGCGCATCACAAAAAGCTTCGTAGAGTTCAAATACTGTTTTGGGGCGAAAGGCATTGCGTTTGTGGGGACGATTAATGGTGATCTTCGCAATGCCATTGGCCTTGTGATAAAAAATATCCTCATAGGTTTTGACAGATTGCCAATCAACTTGCATGGTGTGTCTGCTGGTGAATGATCGCCCGATGGGCAATGCCCACCCTACCATTCACTACTCACCACTCACCATTCTCTAATCATTACAAGGCCGTTACAAAGCCAGATCGCAGCAGTCAAAACCATGACATTTACGGGAGAATAGTCGCTAGAGAAAAATAGTGGCTTCAAGTTTTAGCCCCACTGTGCAAATTCATGGCTTACTACTGGTTCAAAGCATTTCATATTTTTGGTGTCGTGGCCTGGTTTGCAGGTCTTTTCTATCTGGCACGTTTATTCATCTATCATGTCGAGGCTGACATGGAGATTGAACCCGCTCAGAGTATTTTGAAAAAGCAATACAGCATTATGGAAAAGCGGCTGTATAACATCATCACTACACCAGCCATGGTGTTAACTGTGGCCATGGCCATAGGCTTACTCACAGTTATGCCTGAATATCTTCATCAGGGGTGGATGCACGCCAAACTTGGCTTTGTAGGATTGCTATTGATCTATCACTTTTACTGTGGTCGCTTAATTAAGCAGTTAGAAAATGGCGAATGTATGTGGAACAGTAAAACGTTGCGGCTCTTTAATGAGGGACCCACTTTATTACTGGTGATCATTGTCATGCTGGTCATCTTTAAGAACCAGTTTCCCACTAGCGCCACCACATGGTTGATTGTGGCTTTAACTATTTCGTTTTTGGCAACTATTCAGCTCTATGCCCGAAAGCGTCGCTTAGATAAAGAACGAGAAGTGGCAGAGGCTACTGACAAGACGAAACAGGCCTTGTCATCTTAGCCATGGGATATGGTATTGACTAACCTGCAAAAAACAATAAACTTTTGCAGGTTACAGCTCTAGGGGAAATGCCTTGTACGATAGCTGCCTGAGTAGCAGTATTTGGCATCCCAAGAGATGTCATAAACTATCAGGTTTCGACTTTGAACCAGTTGTCAAATGTGAACTTTATATTGGCTTGATAAAGTCTCAGCCAACCACTACGGCTTCCTGGTTCGGCATTGGTTGCCCCAGACCTGGTAAAAACTTTTTAGCCATAGCAGGACTTTCCTCTAGCAAGTATGTCAAGAAGCTTTCAGCTACTACAGAAAGCTGCTTACCGGCTAAATGACCAACATACCACTGGCGAGGAATGGGAAAACCTTCAACATCAAGAATGGCAAATTCACCACTCGTGCCTTCAGAAATAATGGTGTGTTGGGATAGGACCGAAACACCTAGACCACCAGCAATCCCTTGCTTAATGGCTTCATTACTACCCAGTTCAAGACGGACTTTTACATCCACATTATTAGCGGCAAATAGCTTTTGTACCGCTTCGCGAGTACCTGAACCTGGCTCACGCATAATGAAGGGCTCGTTATTTAAGGCCTCAATCGGTATATTTGCTTTGCCAGCCAGTGGATGATCTGTAGGCGCAATTACCACCAGCGGGTTATCCAAAAAGGGATAAGTTTTGAGATCAGGCTGGCTGGGCAGTTGGCTGAAAATAAACAAATCATCCCGATTATTGATCATACGCTCCTGAATATTTTGGTGATTTGTCACCTTGAGCGAAATGTCAATGCCAGGATAGCGCTTGCAAAATGGTCCTAACAGGCGTGGAACGAAATATTTGGCAGTTGTAATGACAGCTATACTCAAGCGCCCCTGTTTCATGCCTTTAAGATCGGCAATGGACATTTCAAACTGAGATAGCCCTTGAAAAATTTCTTGACAGGTTTCTAGTAGCTTTTTACCAGCCTGGGTCAGGTATAACCGCTTACCAATTTGTTCAAATAATGGCAATCCTACAGCTTTTGTAAGCTGCTTGACTTGTATTGATACTGTTGGCTGGGTTAAATAAAGTTCTTCGGCTGCACGGGTAAAACTACCGTGGCGCGCAGTTGCTTCAAATACCTTGAGCTGATGGAGCGTCGCATGAATCACGGTCTGAGTCCTCGTTGCAGCTAGCGGTAATCAATCGTCACGTATCCTTCGATAGAGTCTATTCTATCAAAGAAACCTATTAGAGTGGACTTTTTCTATGAATAGTCAGATAAATCGACTTAAAGAATTGTCTGAATTGTTTCTAAAGTTAGGTGCTATTGGCTTTGGAGGTCCCCAGGCTCACATTGCCATGATTAACGATGAGGCAGTTGAGCAACGCGGCTGGCTTGATGCTGATGAGTTTAGCGATGGTCTGGCGTTATGTGAAATGCTTCCAGGCCCAGCCTCGACTCAGATGGGTATTTACACCGGCTATGTTTATGCTGGTTGGTTGGGGGCTTTGGTAGCAGGTCTGGCATTTATTACACCAGCCTTCTTGATTGTGGTAACTCTAAGCTGGGTTTACTTTCAGTTTCAACAGCTACCCCAGCTAATCGCTCTATTTTTTGGGCTATCGCCTGTCATGATCGCCATCATTCTGGGCTTTTGTTATAAGTTAGGCCGCAAATCTATTCAGAACTGGATAGGGATAACAATTGCTGCTATGGCTTTTTTGGCAAGCACATTCAGCAATCTCAGCACCCTGGTTTTATTCTTGCTGGCAGGACTATTAGGGATTGGATTATATGGCTCTAAAAGTCTCCGGTTCAATAGCGTCGCCCCCTTAGGATTATTGGCAACATTGCAGCCTAGTTTTTGGGGAACTGAACGCATATCAGAATATGGCTGGCCTTTATTTACGTTTTTCCTACAGGTAGGAACACTTATTTTTGGCGGTGGATTAGTCATTATCCCGCTGTTGGAGTTCGAGGTGGTGGAACGTTTAGGTTGGCTATCTACTGCTGACTTTATCAATGGCGTTGCTATCGGACAGCTTAGTCCTGGCCCTGTCGTCCTCACAGCGGCATTTGTGGGATATAAAATGGCTGGTTTTTTTGGAGCACTGATTTCTGCCATAGGCATTTTTACGCCATCGTTTCTATTTATTATGCTGGCAGCTCCTGTTTTGGTTCGGTTACGACAAAATACTTGGGTCCAGGCATTTCTAAAGGGTATTAAACCAGCTGTAGTCGGTGCAATTATGGCAGCGGCCATCCCTTTAGGGCAAACGGCATTTGGGCGAGAAACTTGGGCGCTATCGATCTTGGCTGGGGTGGTTGCGATCGCATCACTAATCGCCATTATCCGTTTCAAAGTTACCGCATGGAAACTCATTCTAGGCGGTGCTGCGGTGGGTCTCATCGGCTATCCCCTCTTAGGAGGAGCTTAAGTTTTGAGTGTTAAGTGCTGAGTTTTAAGTGATTCCGGTTAAAACGTTTTACACGGCACGAAAATCCGTGAGTAATAAACCTCATAATTTAGAACTCAAATCTTTTCTTACCCACGTGTCTCCCTACTATGCATCTCCAACCTCACCATCGCATTGCGATCCTGCTTCACAACGGCATTACTGGAGCCAAGGGTAAAACCGGGCTTGCCCTGCTGCGCTATAGCCAGAATCCCATTGCCGTTGTTGTGGATGAAACCTGTGCGGATCAATCGATTCAAGAACTTACCGGCATCAATCGAGATGTACCCATCGTGGCCACGATGGCAGCCGCTTTGCACTATCAGCCCGATGTACTGGCTATTGGACTTGCTCCATCTGGAGGTCGTTTACCAGAACCATGGCTGGAAGATGTGAGGGTTGCGATCGCAGCAGGCCTGAATGTGATGAACGGTCTCCACACCTACTTCAACGATGATCCGACGTTGACTAAGTATCTTGACCGAACCCGCTACCCCGACCAGTGGATTTGGGACATGCGCCAGGAAACCCCTGGGCTGTCCGTTGGCTCAGGCAAAGCACGCGACTTAAACCATTGCCGCCGTGTATTGGCAGTTGGCACTGACATGGCGGTTGGCAAAATGTCTACATGTATTGAACTGAACCGCGCCACGCAGGCAAAAGGCTTGCGATCACAGCTAATTGCCACTGGCCAAACAGCTCTAATGCTTGGGGCTCCAGGCATAGCCCTCGATGCTGTGCGCGTAGACTTTGCAGCCGGGGCAGTAGAACAAGCTGTCCTCGACCATAGCGCCCAAAATGATGTGCTCTATGTAGAAGGTCAAGGCTCTTTGCTCAATCCAGCCTCGACCGCCACATTACCCTTACTACGGGGCACTCAGCCAACCCATCTTGTCTTGGTACACAAAATTAATCTAGAACGCATTCAACACTTTCCAGACTTTATCATCCCCCCTATTCAAGAGGTGATTAAACTCTATGAAACTGTGGCTCATGCAGGTGGAACCTACAGAGCACCAAAAATGACAGGTATTGCTTTGAATACCTTTGGAGTCAGTGAAGATGAAGCTAGAAATGCAATTTCAAACTTATCAGAAACGACCGGACTACCTTGTACAGATGTTGTCCGCTTTAGCCCATCTCCAATCCTCGACGTTATTCTAAATACCTAACTCTATTGAGCGTAGACCCAACAACCCAAAACTCAAAACTAAGCATTTAGAACAAACTACTTTTTCCTCAAACGATAGGTAATGCGGCCCTTAGTCAAATCGTAGGGAGTTAGTTCAACCTTGACCCGATCACCTGGCAAAATCTTGATGTAATTACGACGAATTTTGCCAGAAATATGGGCTAATACATTAAACCCATTATCTAAATCCACTCGAAACATAGCGTTGGGAAGAGATTCGGTAACAGTCCCTTCCATTTCAATTAAATCTTGCTTAGACAATTAGCTAATCCTCAATTCAATCAATAATCAAACACGAAGCGGACAGACTTCACCGTCCACCCGCTCCAATAGCAGCTACTTGAACACGTTAGAATAACTGCTGACATCGCTAGTGCAATTTAAATCTCTCACGATTGTCCCTTGTTCTAGACAATGGAACCACCGTTATAAGATTAACAAACGATACCCAAATTGCTATGAAATGGTCCGCCAATAGATGTCTACTAATAACATATACATAGACAGTTAACCTATGCTTGTAAAACCTGTTTCAAATCAGCTTCTACAGACCCCATTGCCTGATGCCCATTGACCGACACTAGTTGCTGGCGACTTCTAAAGAATTCAATCAGGGGTTCCGTTTGCTTACGATAAACCTCTAATCGGTTACGAATAACATCTTCGTTATCGTCCTTACGACCGCGCGACAATAAGCGAGATATCAGCACATTATCCGGTACCTCCAGATTCAGCACACATTCACAAGGCTGCTGAATCTCTGCAAGCAGCTTGTCTAGAAAGTTAGCCTGGCTAACATTACGGGGAAAGCCATCCAAAATCCAACCCTTACTGGCATCTTTCTGACCTAAACGCTCACGAATAAGATCCAAAATCAGCTCATCAGGTACCAACTCCCCAGCATTCATATAGGATTCCGCTTTTTGACCAAGCTCACTCTTGGCAGCCACCGCTGCTCGAAGAATATCTCCAGTCGAGATGTGAGGCACATCAAAATCTTTAGATAAAACGGCGGCCTGAGTCCCCTTACCAGCACCAGGAGGACCTAAAAAAATTACTCTGATCACTATTTTTTCACCATACCCTCGTAACGTTGAGAAATCACATAGGTCTGAATCTGCTTGGCTGTATCAATAGCCACACCTACCAAGATCAGCAGAGAAGTAGCACCTAAGCCTTGAAATACGGTTACGCGCAAACCACTTTCTACCATACTGGGAACCACCGCAACGACCCCTAAGAACAAGGCACCAAGGAAAGTTAGACGATTTAAGACTTTCCCAATAAAGTCACTAGTAGCCTTACCGGGCCGAATACCTGGGATGCTTGCCCCCATTTTCTTCAAATTCCGCGACATATCTTCAGGATCCACAACCAGTGATGCATAGAAGTAGCTGAAGAACAGAATCATAACCAGATACATCAGGTTGTAAGGTGGAGAACCCGGGCTCAAAAATCGATTTACAAAGTCTGAGATCCCAGGATTAGATAGCGTGCTGGCAATATAAGGAGCCGCCTGTAAAGGTAGAACCAAAATAGCCGACGCAAAAATGATAGGCATCACTCCACCTTGGTTTAGACGCAGAGGCAGGTAGTTGCTCTTTTCCAGATAGAGTTTTCGACCTACCTGTCGTCGTGCGGAAACAATGGGAATTCGACGCATGCCCTCTTGGACAAACACAATCCCCACAACCATAGCCAAATATACAAGGCTGACAACTATGATACCTGCTACTTCCTGACGAGAGGATGTTGGCGACTGAGCTACGGTGACAGCACTATCAAGTAAGCGAGGTAGTGATGAAACAATGTTCAGAAAAATCAGTAAAGAAGCCCCATTACCAACACCACGCTCGGTAATTAACTCCCCTACCCACATCACAAACATTGAGCCAGCAGTTAAAGCAACTGCCGTTTCAACAATGAATAGGATGCCAGGCTCATTCGCAAAAGGACTTAGCAAAAAGCTAGCCAGCAATGTACTCTGCAGTACCGCCCACCCCATCGCAACATAGCGAGTGATTTGGGAAATCTTGCGTCGTCCAGCCTCACCTTCATTTTTCTGTAAATCCTCCAATTGAGGAATAGCGGCTGTCAGCAACTGCATAATGATAGAGGCGTTAATGTAGGGCAAAATGCCTAAGGCAAAAATACCCAACAGGGATAAACCACCACCCACAAAAATATCAAGGAAACCAAGCAGGCCTCCAGCATCAACCTGCTGTGAGAAAGCGACACGATCAATCCCTGGCACAGGGATATACATTCCCAAGCGTACCAACACCAACAATCCCAAAGTCACCAGCAAACGCCCACGCAAACCGGCTGCTTGAGCCATTTGCAAAAACGTTTCCTGAGCGCTTGGTGTCTTCCCTCGACTGACAACCATAATCTTTAGATTCTGTTTTAGATTCTAATTAAACATAAGCTGCGCCTAGGACGGAAACCAAGACACAGCTAACTGAGTTATATGCTTATTCTAGAGGCTTACGCCACGATTTCACAGGTACCACCAGCTGCCTCAATCTTAGCTTTCGCACTTTGGGTAAATGCTGCAGCTTTAACCGTTAAGGCAACATCAAGCTGACCATTGCCCAAAATTTTCAGTGGTCCATCGTTAGATGTAATGATTCCAGCTTCCATCAGAGATTCTATAGTCACCTCTGAACCTGCAGAAAGCTCAGCCAAGCGCGAAACATTTAGCACTGTGAATACCTTTTGATTCACAATGGGAAAATGCTTAAGCTTTGGAATTCGGCGATATAGCGGTAGCTGCCCACCCTCAAAACCAGGGCGCGTAGGGCGACCCGAACGAGATTTTTGCCCTCGCATTCCAAAACCACAAGTAGCCCCCTGTCCGGCTGAAATGCCACGCCCTACGCGACGACGACGGCGTCTTGAACCAGCTTTTGGCTGAATATCCTCTAATCTCATTGTTCTAAATCTCAACAATTTTTAATTATCTCAGATCTAAGCGTAGAGCTTCTCAAGGGGGATATCCCGCTCCTTAGCAACCTCAGAGAAAGTTCTCAATGAGGCCAACGCATCAGCAGCAGCTCGAGCATTATTTAATTGATTACCAGAGCCTAACTGTTTAGCTAAAACGTTCCGCACACCTGCAAGCTCAAGCACAGTACGAACGGCACCACCAGCAATTACACCAGTACCAGGAGCAGCTGGGCGCATGAAGACACGAGCACCACCCGCTTCACCAGTAGCAGGATGAGGCAGCGAATAGGCCTTATTCAAAGGCACATCCACTAAGTTTTTCTTCCCATCAGCTACACCCTTCTTAACAGCACCGATTACGTCGCTGGCTTTACCAACACCAACACCAACTTGGCCTTTCTCATTGCCAATTACTACGATGGCGCGAAAACTTAGCTTTTTACCGCCCTTAACCACCTTAGTGACACGGCGGATTTGAACAACTCGCTCCTGCCACTCTGACTCTTTTTCTTTACCTTTATTGCTCTTGCGACGTTCCTTTGCCATGATTTAACCCTTTAAGAAGTCCTAGAAATCCAGACCAGCCTCACGAGCAGCATCTGCCAGAGCTGCCACACGACCGTGATAAAGCTTACCACCACGGTCAAAAACAACGTGCTTAACTCCCTTAGCTAAGGAACGTTCAGCAATCAACTTACCGACCTTAGCTGAGGCATCCTTAGTAGCGCCAGTATCTCCTTTAAGGTCAGCCTCTAATGTAGATGCTGCAGCCAGGGTGTGATGCTTATAATCATCAATTACCTGGGCATAGATGTGATTATTAGAGCGGTAAACCGCTAACCGAGGGCGCTCAGCAGTACCCTTGACTCGGCGACGAATGCGCGCGTGACGACGACGGGTAGATTGTTTACGCGTAGCTTTCATAACTCAATTACTTCCCTGCTTTACCAGCTTTACGTCTCACCATCTCACCGAGATAGCGTACACCTTTACCCTTATAGGGCTCAGGCGGTCGGGCATCACGAATCTTAGCAGCGACGGTTCCTACTAGTTCCTTATCAATACCAGACACAATTATATTCGTGTTGTTTTCTACCTTGAACTCAATGCCTTTTGGTGGTTCGAATTCGACCGGATGGCTATAGCCCAAGTTCATATTCAAGGTCTTACCCTTGACAGCAGCACGATAACCAACGCCTTTAATCTCAAGACGCTTCTCAAAGCCCTTAGAAACACCCTCTACCATATTGGCAATCAAAGTACGTGACAGCCCATGACATGCTCGCGCAGCACGCGACTCATCTTGACGGGTCACAATTACTTGCTCACCTTCCTGGGTAATATTGACTTCCCCAGGTAAAATGCGAGACAGCTCTCCCTTTGGACCTTTGACAACTACTGATTGAGCATTGATAGACACGGTAACACCTGAAGGTACAGGTACCGGTTTTTTACCAATCCGAGACATTTTAATTTTTCCCTAACCGCCAGCAATAGCCGCGAAAACAACTAATTAATACAAGCAAGGCAAAACATTACCAGACGTAACAGAGCACTTCTCCACCGATACCCTTATGACGAGCATCTCTGTCAGTCATGATGCCACTTGAGGTAGAAACGATGGCAATGCCGATACCCCCCAACACTCGCGGTAAATCTTTGCAGCTTGAATAAACTCGCAAACCCGGCTTACTGACACGAGTCAGATTACGAATAATAGGTTGCTGCATCTTACCCTTGTACTTTAGACTCACCGTCATCATGCGTGCCACACCTTCAGTTGCGTCCGAGGTATCACCAATAAAGCCCTCTTCCTGAAGCACTTTGGCAATATTACGGGTAACTTTGGTAGATGGGATTTGGACAGTCCTATGCCGCGCGAGATTTGCATTTCGAATGCGCGTCAGCATGTCTGAAATCGTATCGTTAGACGCCATATTTCTCTCTCGTATAAACCTTAGTTATCCCGGAACGGCATTCCCAGCTCTTTGAGAAGAGCACGCCCTTCCTCGTCAGTCTTGGCAGTGGTAACAATCGTAATATCCATGCCGCGAACCTGATCAACACTGTCGTAATCGACCTCAGGAAAAATCAACTGCTCACGCAGACCCAAGGTGTAGTTTCCCCGACCATCAAAACTCTTAGGACTAACCCCTCGAAAATCGCGAATACGGGGTAGAACCAAATTGATTAAGCGATTTAGAAACGCATACATACGCTCAGAACGAAGGGTAACCATAACCCCGACTGGCATACCTTGACGAATTTTAAATCCAGCAATCGCCTTCTTAGCACGAGTGATCACAGGCCGTTGACCAGTAATTACACCCACCTCGCTCACAGATGCTTCCAATGCTTTAGCATTCTGTGAGGCTTCTCCTAAACCACGGTTGACAGTTACTTTGAGTACCTTGGGTACCTGGTGTACATTTTTGTACTCAAATTGCTCCATTAACTTAGGAACAACCTTTGTATTGTAAAAATTTTTCAGCTGTTCAGCCATTCTCTCGTTCCTTTCCCTGGGCTTGGTCAGGGACAAATAGTGAGCTAATCAATGATCTCGCCTGTCTTTTTCAAGATGCGGACTTTACGACCATCATCGGTAAACGTATAGCCAACACGACTAACAACTTTTTCCTTTTTGGAATAAAGCATCACGTTTGAACTATGAATCGGAAACTCAGATGTAACAATCTGTCCCGACTCCCCCTCTTGACGAGGCTTAACATGCTTAGTACGAATGTTGACACCTTCAACAATTATCAGGCTCTTCTTAGGCAAAACAGCAGTAATTTCGCCTACTTTGCCTTTATCCTTACCGGTGATAACCTGCACAGTGTCGCCTTTCTTAACGTGCATCTTGTGACGCACAGCTTGTTTGCTAGCCACTACAGTACCTCCGGTGCTAGTGAAACAATTTTGGTAAAGTTTCTGTCACGCAACTCACGAGCAACAGGCCCAAAAACTCGAGTACCTTTTGGATTGTTGTCATTATTAATGAGAACAGCGGCATTATCATCAAAACGAATGCTCATACCACTGTTGCGACGAAGATTTTTCTTGGTACGTACAACAACAGCACGGACAACGTCAGATTTCTTTACACCCATGTTTGGTAGCGCGTCCTTAACAACGGCGATAATGACATCACCCACGCTCGCATAGCGACGATTACCGCCGAGAACACGAATGCACATTAGCTTTCGTGCGCCGCTGTTGTCTGCCACATTCAGATATGTTTCCTGCTGAATCATTAGTTGGCTCCCCTACACTTTTTCAGAACGGCCTACAATATCGGCAACGACCCAGCACTTGGTTCGGCTAAGAGGGCGACTTTCGCGAATACGAACAATATCGCCATCCTTACACTCATTAGCATCGTCATGGGCCTTGTACTTTTTAGTACGGACGACGATTTTCTGATATTTGGGGTGGGGGACACGATTTTCAACAGCCACAACAACTGTCTTATCCATTTTGTCGCTCACCACTCGCCCCGTTAGTTCTCTAGCTGCCATAGCTTTTTCAACTCCTACTGCTCG
Organism: Adonisia turfae CCMR0081; assembly: GCF_011009555.1. Taxonomy (GTDB): domain Bacteria; phylum Cyanobacteriota; class Cyanobacteriia; order Phormidesmidales; family Phormidesmidaceae; genus Leptothoe; species Leptothoe turfae. Next base: position 6,990,948 of record NZ_QXHD01000004.1, read on the forward strand.
CTACTCACTGCCGCATTTTCGCTAGTCGTCGCACCAACACTCAGTTGCCGTTCACGCTCGATAGTCATTAGCTGAGCCAATTTACGACGAGCATGCTTAAACTGATGAAATCCTGTCTCCATCTGACGGGTGGCTAGCTGGAAGCGCAAATCAAACAGTTCACGCTTAACATTAGCAATTTCAGTAGACAGCTCATCTTCACTGAGTTTCCTCAACTCTTTAGCCTTAGAAAGCGCCATAAATTATCCCTCCAATCCTTCACGAGCGATGAATTTTGTTTTGAATGGCAGCTTAAAGGATGCTAAACGCATCGCCTCACGGGCAATTTCCTCAGGCACACCAGTAATTTCAAAAACAATTCGACCGGGCTTGATCACAGCAACCCAAAATTCAGGGTTACCCTTACCAGATCCCATACGGGTCTCAGCCGGACGCATCGTCACAGGCTTATCTGGGAAAACACGAATCCAAATTTTCCCGCCACGCTTCACATAACGAGTCATCGCACGACGAGCAGCCTCAATTTGGCGAGAAGTCATCCAAGAGCACTCAGTGGCTTGGAGAGCATATTCACCAAAGTTAATTGTGCTGCCACGATGGGCCATACCGCGCATACGACCGCGATGCTGTTTACGAAATTTTGTTCTTCTAGGACTCAGCATGATGCTTAAACAGGCTAAACAGTTAAAGAGAAATAATTAGGACTCGTTAGAACGGTCCTCGAACTGTTGACGACGACGTGGCTGACGACGACGTGGCTGATTATTAGCAGGTTGAGGAACATCTTCCTGACCTGGAATAATTTCACCTTTGAAAACCCAGACCTTAATGCCTAGAATTCCGTAAGTAGTCTGAGCAGTTTTGTAGGCGTAGTCAATGTTCGCGCGCAACGTATGCAGGGGCACACGCCCTTCACGTGTCCATTCAGTACGAGCGATTTCAGCCCCATTCAAACGACCACTAACCTGAATTTTGATCCCTTCAACACCAGCACGTTGAGCACGTTGAATTGTCTGTCTTACCACTCGGCGAAACGATACACGTCGTTCAAGCTGCTGAGTAATGTATTCAGCAATCAGAGCAGCTTCAGCATCAACTCGAGCAACCTCGATTACATTGATACGAATTTGACGGGTATTATCTTTGAGTTGTTTTTGTAAACCAGCCCGCAGAGACTCAATACCTGTGCCACCACGACCAACAACAACACCAGGTCGAGCTGTGTGCACCTCTAAATCAATTTGATCGGCTTTACGAGCAATCTTGATATCAGAGATACCAGCGTTATTGAGGGTTTTCTCAATAAACTGACGAATTACATGATCCTCTTGCAATTGACTAGGGTACTGCTTTGAGTCGGCATACCAACAAGAAGCGTGCTCTTTAGTAATGCCAAGACGAAAGCCAATTGGGTGAATTTTTTGTCCCACAAATCCTTCCTTATACAGAGCTAACAGCGAAAAAATACTAGACCTTAACTAGCAGAGCCAGGGGCCACTGCAATTGTTATGTGACAGGTTGGCTTACGAATTTGATAAGCACGCCCCTGGGCCCGAGGTCGATAACGCTTAAGGACAGGCCCCTGATCAGCAAACGCTTCGCTAATGTAAAGATCAACGGGGTCCATGCCATTGTTATGCTCAGCATTGGCTACAGCAGAGCGGAGAACTTTAAGAATTGGTTCACAAGCCCTGTAGGGCATAAATTCAAGAATGATTAGAGCTTCTCGGTAGGAGAGGCCGCGAATCTGATCAAGTACCCGACGCACCTTATGAGGCGACATTCGAATATAGCGAGCAACAGATTTAACTTGATTACTACTGTCAATATCAACCATGGCTAACCTCCCTATCGTCTCGCTTTCTTATCACTCTTGACATGCCCACGAAATGTACGCGTGGGGGCAAATTCACCCAACTTATGCCCGACCATTTGTTCGCTGACATACACCGGGACATGCTGACGACCATTATGAACAGCAATGGTATGCCCAATCATTTGAGGGATAATAGTAGAGGCACGAGACCAGGTTTTAATCACCTGCTTGTCCCCTTTAGCATTGAGCTTTTCAATCTTTTTGAGCAGGTGATCCGCCACAAAAGGACCTTTCTTGAGAGAGCGAGCCATAGTTTCGCCAGCCTAACAACAATCGGTTGAACAACAAAATTTGGATGAGCAATAGAATCCAAACGAATGGATAAACATTTATGCGTCTCGACCACCGCGGCCACGCTTAGAGGAACGACGACGACGACGAACAATTAGCGAGGTACTAGCCTTCTTCTTATCGCGGGTCTTATAGCCAAGTGCTGGTTTACCCCAGGGAGTCACAGGACCGCTACGCCCAATGGGAGCACGACCTTCACCACCACCATGGGGGTGATCCACAGGGTTCATAACACTGCCTCGAACCTCTGGTCGACGCCCCAACCAACGCTTACGACCAGCCTTACCTAAAGTTACGTTACGAGACTCTACGTTACCTACTTGACCGATTGTGGCGTAACATTCACGACGAACCATACGGACTTCACTCGAAGGCAACTTGAGGGTGACATATCCCCCTTCCTTAGCCATTACTTGAGCAGAAGCACCAGCTGCACGAACAATTTGACCACCACGTCCTGGATACAGTTCAACATTATGAACCGACGTGCCAAGAGGCATCTTATATAGTGGCAAAGCATTACCCACCTCAAGGGGAGCATCAGTCCCAGCGACAATAGTAGCCCCCACTTTTAATCCCACGGGATGCAAAATGTAGCGCTTCTCGCCATCTTCATACTGAACCAGAGAGATGCGCGCATTTCTGTTGGGATCATATTCAACCGAAAGAACCTCAGCCGTTATCTCTCGCTTATCGCGCTTAAAATCAATCACGCGATAGAGACGCTTGTGACCACCACCACGATGACGGCAAGTAATCACACCACGGTTGTTTCTTCCCTTGGCACGATGAATAGAGCGCGTTAATTTCTTTTCCGGCTTACTCCGAGTGATTTCTGAAAAGTCAGAAACACTGCGCTCACGAGTACCTGGAGTCAGAGGCCGATAAGTACGAATTCCCATGTTTTTATCTACAAACTAATTGAGTAGTGCTAAAGCCGGTACTAGACATCTGGGAAAAGAGGAATGCTATCACCCTCAGCGAGAGTCACAACTGCTCGCTTATAGGTAGGCTTATAGCCTATAAAACGGCCAAGGCGCTTCTTCTTACGAGGCGGATTCATAGTACTAATGCCAGTCACTTTGACATCAAACAATGCTTCAATCGCTGCCTTAATTTCAGTTTTTGTAGCTTTTGGAGCAACCTCAAAGGTGTATTGATTATTTTCCAGATTGAGGGTCGCTTTTTCACTAATAATTGGCTTCCGAACAATGTCGGGCAGATCTCGGGGGTCAATTGCCTTAGGCACTGTACACCTCCTGAATTTTCTCGAGAGCTGTTGCTGTCACCACTAGCTTGTCAGCTAGAACGATGTCGTAAGCATTGAGATTAGTAGCCAAAATCAATTTGATGTTGGCCACATTACGCACAGAGCGATAGACTACTTCATTTTTCTCAGCTGTGATCATCAAAACTTTCTGCTCAACATCAACTCCCCAACGTTCCAGAGCTGAAAGCACTTCTTTCGTCTTAGGAGCTGAGAGTTGATCAGCAAAGTTTTCAACAACGACCATGTCATCCACTCGACTTTGGAATGCTGTACGCAGGGCTAAACGACGCTCCTTGCGATTCATCTTGACATCGAAGTCACGAGGTTTGGGACCAAAGATAACCCCACCTCCACGCCACAATGGAGAACGGTTAGAACCAGCACGAGCTCGACCGGTACCTTTTTGACGCCACGGCTTACGGCCACCTCCACGCACCTCGGAACGCGTCTTTGAAGACAACGTGCCTTGGCGAGAATTATGCATCTGACGCACAATGGCGCGATGCACTATATGAGCAGCGTTATCTTCCTTGGCAACGCTTAGATCAAGGGTGGCAGTACCTGCATCAGCCCCTTGCCAGTCTTTTATTACGCAATCAACCATGATAAGTTCTTAGCCCCCTTATTTCTTGCCGACAATATTTGCAGGGGCGATGTTCAATAGTGCGCCTGGCTTACCAGGAACAGCACCTTTAACCAGCAGAACACTACGCTCACTATCTACCCTTACGACCGCAAGCTTGCGCACAGTAACTTGCACATTACCTAATTGACCGGCCATTTTCTTACCAGGGTAGACTCGGCCAGGTGTTGTACCAGGTCCGATAGAACCAGGTAGGCGATGATTCTTGGAGCCGTGACTCATTGGACCACGACTAAAGTTGTGACGCTTTTGGTTACCTGCAAACCCTTTACCAATGCTCTTACCAGAGATATCTACTAGTTGACCAGCTTCAAAAATATCCGCTGCAACAGTTTGACCCAACTCAAATGACGAGCTGTCATCAACACGATACTCACGCAGATGACGCAGACTAGGAGCTCCTGCCTTTTTGAGATGACCTAATTCAGGCTTAGTCAATGCCTTCTCCGCTACTTCCTGATAGCCAATCTGCACGGCGCAGTAGCCATCGGTTTGCTGCGTTTTAACCTGAGTAACGACACAGGGGCCTGCTTGAATGACAGTTACCGGTACTGCGTTACCAGCGTCATCAAACACCTGAGTCATTCCCAGTTTTGTCCCGAGAATACCGACAGACACAATCAATCTCCCTAAACATTTCAGCTAAACTGTGGTGATTCACAGCCAGCACTTTGAGCCCCTTGTTTTTTCACAGCGGGGGCAATTACCCGGAAAGACAGACAAATGCAAAGAGCACTTACCCGCTCTCCAGAAATTCAACCGTATTTGATTGAATATTTTGAACATTAGCCAGGGTATACAAACAACCTCAATACCTTTGATGTATTGAGACACAACCCTTTGAGCCGTTAAAGTTGCGCCTTAGACTTAAGCAGCAGCACCACTTAGTATCTAGCTTGGCAGCGGTTTATAATAATACAGACATTTGAGATACTTGTCCATTATTTTATCAAATTAAATTTGAAATCCTAATTTGATAAAGCTTTGAATGCAAAGAACCTGCCGTGTTTTTATCAAAGGTGACGTTTAACCGGCTTAATATATGTAGTAGAGCAACCACCATTTAGGCACTGTTTGCATAAGTTATGGGATTACTTGTATTCGGCAATCGATTTGTTCGGGATTTAGAGAGCAACGGTGCACTGGCAGTGCAGGTACCGTTGGAGGGTGGCTTCGAAGGCCGCTATCAGCGACGCATGCGGGCATCAGGTTATGAAAGTTTACACATGACGGCCCGTGGGCTGGGGGATTTATCAGCTTACTTAGGTGATGTACACGGTGTCCGCCCTCCCCATTTAGGTAAGAAAAGTATGGGGCAAGCCGCTGTCGGAGATCGCTATTTTGTGCCAGCCGTGTTGGATTATCGCCTAGAGCGTATGGCTAAAGGCATGAAGGGTATTTTGCTCTGGTTAATTGAGGGACATATTTTATCTAGCCAAGAATTGGCATTCTTAACAACCCTATGTGAATCCGACTCCCGCATCAAAGTGGTTGTTGAACTAGGTGGTGACCGCTCATTTAAGTGGTTTCCGCTTAAGGACGCTGTTAAATCTGCATAGGTCGACCATTGGCCAACCAGAAACTGGCCCAAAAAGAACATTTGTTCTAATTTGACTGCAGAGTATTTTGCTAAGCGATAGTATAGGTGGGTGACTATTCCCCTAAATCCGCTAGATTCCCTGAGACTTGGACAATGGTTCAAGCTTATTTGTGGCGCTAGTTATCAAGATGTCTCAAAAGTCCGTAATTTGTCCCTGGTGTATAGCCTTGCAGGGGCAGATTGCGTTGATGTAGCAGCTGATCTGGCAGTGGTACAGGCTGCCACTGATGGAATAACTGCATCACAGTTTGTGACACCAACTGGCTCTGGCAGACGTCCGTGGTTGATGGTGAGTTTTAATGATGGTCAAGATCCTCACTTCCGCAAAGCGTGGTTTGATGGCCGAAAATGCCCTGTCAATTGCCCCCGTCCTTGCGAGCGAGTATGCCCAGCTGATGCGATCTCGTTACTTTCAGACAAACCTGGGCTGTCAGGGTTGGGGGTAATTGCTGAACGCTGTTATGGCTGTGGCCGTTGTTTGCCGGTCTGTCCCTATGGTTTGCTGAAAGAGAACGCATTTACTGTAGCCGCAGGTGAGCTCGTACCCACACTGATTCCCTTCATCGATGCAATTGAAATCCACACTCAAATTGGTCGACAGATTGAATTTCAGCGCCTATGGCAGCAAATTGCTTCTTATATTCCGCAGCTGAAGTTGGTGGCCGTCAGTTGCCCCGACAGCGAGGCTTACGGCATCACCATTGTTGACTATCTAACTGAGCTCTATCAGTTAATGGATCCTAAGCCCAATCAATTGCTGTGGCAGACGGACGGACGACCCATGAGCGGCGATATTGGTAGGGGAACAACCCTTGCGACGGTTCGGCTAGCTGAAAAGGTCTTAAACGCTCGTTTACCTGGCTATGTTCAACTAGCAGGCGGAACCAACGACTATACGGTGGCTAAGTTGCGATCGCTAAATTTGCTCAAGCCTCGCCTACAGTCTCTTGGAGAGACTAACTCCAACACCATAGGGATTCACGGGATTGCCTATGGTAGCTACGCCCGTCGATTATTGAACCTGGGAGATGGCCATCTCGAAGATGAGCCAGAGCAGCTATGGCAGCAGGTTAACTTAGCGCTTGGCTTGGTAAGTCAGATTAAGCCTGATATCCGGAACGCCACCAGTATTTCACACTTCTTAAAACAAGAGAACTATCCAAAACCAAGCTCAGCTGCGACGGTTCCCCCATAGGAGGTAGCTGTAGTCAGGCAAGCCAGTTTGACTCCTATGGCTGAAAACCTGGCTCGATTCTACCTATTTTTAAATATTCCTTTTTAGTTTCCCGAATCTATGGCTCGTTCAGACGAATATCAATCTACGCCTGAATCGACTGCTGCACTTTCTAAAAGCAGTGCTCCAATTCATGACGACCTGGATCAGCTTTTAAGTATCCTGCCTGAAGGCCTGCGGGCTCCCCTGAGTAATCACCCTCAGCGTTCTCAGCTAATTGAGGTCATCCTAGATTTAGGTAGACGACCCGAAGCTAGATTTCCAGGCAAGGCAGACTATCTTTCAGAGCAGGTTATTTCCAAGGAAGATTTACAGCACTGTATTGAACGGGTTGGGACGTTTGGGGGTGATAATCGCGCTGGAATTGAGAAAACGCTACACCGCATTAGTGCTATGCGGAACCGAGCTGGAACCATTATTGGCCTGACCTGTCGAGTGGGTCGAGCTGTTTTTGGTACGGTCGAAATGATTCGTGACCTGGTTGAAGCAGGCCAGTCAATTTTACTGCTGGGCAGACCAGGTGTGGGCAAAACTACTGCTCTACGCGAAATTGCTCGCGTCTTAGCAGATGACCTTGATAAACGCGTCGTCATTATAGACACGTCCAACGAAATTGCTGGTGATGGAGACATACCTCACCCTGCCATCGGTCGAGCCCGCCGTATGCAAGTAGCTCGACCGGAACAACAGCACCAAGTCATGATCGAGGCCGTTGAAAACCATACCCCCGAAGTCATTATCATTGATGAAATCGGTACTGAGCTCGAAGCACTAGCAGCCCGAACTATTGCAGAAAGAGGGGTACAGCTAGTGGGTACCGCCCATGGTAACCAACTAGAAAACCTGATCAAAAATCCAACTCTGGCTGACCTCATTGGCGGTATTCAAACGGTCACCCTAGGAGATGATGAAGCTCGTCGTCGGGGTAGCCAAAAAAGTGTTTTGGAACGCAAAGCTCCACCCACATTTGACATGGCCATTGAAATGCTGGAGCGACAACGGTGGGTTGTCCATGAGGATGTAGCAGCTACGGTTGATCATCTATTGCGCGGGCGCATGTCGGAAACCCAGGTTCGGACGGTGGGAGAAAACGGCAAAGTCTCCATTACCCATGAACTACCGGATATTGTTAGTCAAAGGCGCACCACTCGACGGACTCAGCGAGGTTGGCGCGAGGCTGGCCAAATGGAACCCGTTGCACAACGAGCTCGCCAGCATGGCACCAAGGCACCGACGCCACTGCCCGTACCTAATGCTACTGATGAGTTTCAAGCCTTGTTGGATCGGCAACTGGATACAAGTAGTTTGGAACTATCCACACCCGTGGGGCCTAATGGGGAAGATTTGGTGCCGATTTATCCCTATGGCATTAGCCGTGAACAGCTACATCATGTCATTGATACGCTGAAACTTCCGGTATCAATTACCAAGGAGCTTGGGGTGGCTCAAGCAGTGTTGGCATTGCGATCGCATGTGCGAAACCACTCTAAACTCAAAACCATTGCAAAATCGCGTCAACTTCCTATTTACACCGTCAAATCCAATACCATTCCACAGATCACACGGGCCCTGCAACGTCTTCTAGATATTGACCCTAGAGATCAATCAGCAGCTATTGATCTTTCTCTCTTTACTCGCCAAGGCGAAGATGATGAACTCGAAGCCCTTGAAGAAGCAAGGCTAGCAGTTGAGCAAATTGTGATTCCTAAAGGACAACCCGTCGAATTATTACCCCGCTCCGCAAAAATCCGAAAAATGCAACACGAATTAGCCGAGCACTATCGACTTAAGTCCTTGAGTTTTGGGGATGAACCCAACCGTCGGCTACGTATTTTTCCCGCCTAAATATCGCCATACCTATGGGTGCCATACACCTAAACGTTCTCCTGAGTACCCCATTCAGATAAGATAATCACCACAGGCCCAATGGCCAGGCACACAATTGGAGCCATCTGTAATTGGGAATAAGTTTATGAAACGTATTTTGTCTCGTTTGTTTGCATTTACCCTAGTGGCCATCCTAGGTCTCACTGGCTGCGGTGGTGACGGCATGGGAGCTGACGGACTCAGCGGTAACTATCGCCAAGACACCATGGCAGTTGTAGAAACCCTCAGAACCGCCATTGAGCTACCCGCAGATGCTCCAAACCTCCCTGAGGTTCGCTCCCAAGCCAGACAACAGATCAATGCATTCTCAGCTCGCTATCGTCGATCTGCAAATGCAGCTAGCCTAAGTTCCTTTGCCACCATGCAAACAGCAGTGAATGCGCTGGCAGGCCACTATAGTTCCTATCCCAATCGCCCTATTCCCGCAAAGCTGAAGGCTCGGTTAGAACAAGAGTTTAAGCAAGTCGAAGCTGCACTGCGTCGAGAATCGGCTTAGCTAATAATTAACAGTCACAAATACCCAAAAAAGCCTCGCCGGAATCCGGCGAGGCTTTTTTGGGTATTCCCATGGCAATTTACATCTACTAATGGCTATATCGAGTAGCAAGCGAGCTCAAGACACATCAACTGTCCATAACAAAAATTAATTGACCGCTTGTTAAGCTATTTGCTAGAATCACACTTCTGTAGGCAAGTTTTTTACATTTTCAGCATGAAAGTACGGGCATCCGTCAAGAAGATGTGCGACAAGTGCCGGGTGATCCGTCGGCGCGGTCGAGTGATGGTTATTTGTTCTAACCCCAAGCATAAGCAACGCCAGGGTTAGCCACTGTAACGAGTTTAACGATTTATTTCACATTCAACTGAGCGGTTGCCAACTGACATGTCAGTGCCAACGTAACCGCACGGCAGCAAACTAGGGAGAAAGCACGGTGGCACGTATTGCAGGCGTTGACCTACCAAGGGATAAGCGCATTGAGATTGGTTTAACTTACATCTACGGTATCGGCCTGAGTCGGTCCAAAGAGATCCTGGAAAAAACTGGGGTCAACGCCGATATTCGCGTTAAGGATTTGGCCGATAGCGATGTAGCAAAACTACGGGAAGTGGTTGAAAACGACTATCAAATCGAAGGTGATTTGAGACGTTGGGAAAGTATGAACATCAAGCGGCTAATGGATATTGGCTGCTACAGAGGACGTCGCCATCGGTCAGGACTGCCCGTGCGTGGTCAGCGGACTCGCACTAATGCGCGCACACGTCGTGGTAAGCGCTTGGCTATTGCTGGCAAGAAGAAGCCTGGTAAGAAATAAAACCTGACGACGCAATCTGTAGGTGATCTTTACATTCCAAGGGTTGCCGATTTAGACATGCGTGCTACAACAGGAAAGGCATTTTGGCAAGGAATTGGCAATCAGGTGGGTCACTAGTCGGCGACTACACAGGTTTTTAAAGAGTTAACGTTTTCGGAATACAGGAACTATGGCTAAAGGCGTCAAGCGCGCGGGTGGACGCAAACCCCGGAAGAATGTCCCCAACGGTGTTGTCCACATTCAATCAACATTTAACAACACCATTGTGACTATTACAGATACCAAAGGTGATGCAGTTTCATGGGCATCAGCTGGTTCCAGCGGCTTTAAAGGTGCCAAGAAAGGAACTCCCTTTGCAGCTCAAACAGCAGCCGACAGTGCTGCCCGTCGAGCTATGGACCAAGGAATGCGTCAGGTTGAAGTCATGGTTAGTGGCCCTGGTGCTGGTCGTGAAACGGCCATTCGTGCTCTTCAAGGGGCTGGGTTAGAAATCACTTTAATTCGTGATGTGACGCCTATTCCCCACAACGGCTGCCGCCCACCCAAGCGCCGCCGCGTCTAATTTTTTTTAACCTATCAGCTAAAAAGTTAGCCACCAGGCAATAGCTATCTAAGGGAGGTCACTGTAGTGGGACAGTTTAAAATTGAATGTGTAGAATCAATCGTCGAAGACGATCAGAGCCAATTTAGTCGTTTTGTACTCGAACCTCTTGAGCGTAGTCAAGGGATCACAGTTGGTAACGCACTCAGACGGGTTTTACTCTCAAATATTGAGGGTGCTGCTATCACAGCGGTGCGCATGGCAGGGGCAAATCATGAGTTTGCAACAATTCCAGGAGTACGTGAGGATGTGCTTGATATCATTCTGAACCTCAAGGAAGTTGTTGTTAAGACCTACACAAACCAACCTCAGATTGGCCGCCTAGCTGTACAAGGTCCTGCAACTGTAACGGCAGCGCATTTTGAGTTGCCTGCTGAAGTTGAGCTTATTAACCCAGATCATTACGTGGCCTCAGTTGCGCAGGGTCACACACTTGAAATGGAGTTTCGGGTAGAAAATGGTCATGGTTACCGTGCTGTCAGCAACAATCGCGATGAAGCAACAGCCCTAGACTTCATGCAAATTGACGCTGTCTTTATGCCAGTAAGAAAGGTCAATTATTCAGTTGAAGAGACAATCGTTGGTGCCGATCAGCCTAAAGATCGCTTACTGATGGAAGTTAGTACGAATGGTAGTCTGACGCCTCAGCAGGCAATGAGCCAGGCAGCGGATATTCTGATAGACCTGTTTAACCCACTCAAGGATGTTACCCTTGAGCCCAAGCGGGATGAAGACGTCAAAGAGGAAGACACCACTTATCAGATTCCAATTGAAGAATTACAGCTGTCTGTACGTGCCTATAACTGTTTGAAGCGAGCGCAGATTAATTCTGTGTCTGATTTGCTGGACTACAGCCAAGAAGATCTCCTTGAGATTAAGAACTTTGGTCAGAAGTCAGCGGAAGAGGTGATTGATTCACTACAACATCGATTGGGAATTACCCTACCTATCGAAAAACCGGCTAAACAATCTTAGGCCTAACGCCTTGGCCTTGAGTGTTTTCAGGCCAATCTCTCCGAAGCCCAAGGCTTCGGTTTTTTCTTGTCTATTTGCTAACAGAGGAGACCCTATGCGCCATCGTTGTCGTACGCCCCATCTGGGCAAACCTGCAGATCAGCGTCGTGCTTTGTTGCGATCGCTAACTACTGAACTCATTCGTCACGGTCGGATCAAAACCACACTCACTCGAGCCAAAGCCGTCCGTTCCGAAGCCGAGCGTATGATCACCCTAGCCAAGGAAGGTTCCCTGGCGGCTCGCCGTCGAGCCATGGGGTACATGTACGACAAAGACCTTGTTCATTCTTTGTTTGAACAAGCCCCCTCTCGATATGCTGAGCGTCAGGGTGGCTATACTCGCATCGTGCGCACAATTAGCCGCCGAGGTGACAATTCAGTGATGGCCATTATTGAGCTCACCTAGTTCCCATTGATGGCTAATCGTACGCCCGCTAAGCAGCTCGAAGCTGTCCCTAAAGCCAACCAAGGTACCCAACGGGTAGCCATTGTTATTCAATATCAGGGCACCCATTTTTATGGATGGCAACGTCAGCCGGAAAAACGTACGGTACAAGCGGAGATTGAGGCAGCGATCGCGTCATTACTGGGTTATCACGTCACCATTCATGGCGCAGGGCGTACTGATACGGGGGTACATGCGGCAGCCCAAGTAGCCCACTTTGATGCTCCTAAAATCATCCCAGCCTACCGTTGGGCATCTATACTTAATCATCGATTAAGTGAAGACATCGTGATTCGCGCTGCGGCTCAGGTTCCCGATGATTGGCATGCCCAATATTCGGCCAAATGGCGACGGTATCGATACACCATCTACACCGATGCCTATCCCAATCTCTTTGTTCGTCCCTACGCATGGCATTTTTACCATGAGCCGCTGGACGATCAGCTAATGCAGTCGGCATTAACCCCCATGGTGGGTTATCATGAGCTAACTGCGTTTCATCGCGCGGGATCTAGTCGTGCCCATTCGTGGGTTGAGTTGCAGGCGGCTGAATGTTCCCGCTGTGGACCGTTTGTTCAGGTTGAGCTGCAAGCTGCCGGTTTTCTGTACGGCATGGTGCGCCTGGTGATGGGCTTGCTAGTGAGTGTGGGACGCCGCCGCTTAACCCCTGCTGCTTTTACTGAACTATGGCAGTCAGGGCGTCGTGACTTGGTTAAGCATGCCGCACCGGCTCGAGGACTTTGTCTGTTGCGAGTCGGTTACCAACATTTCCCCTTTGCACCGGATGCTTGGTTTGATACTCAACCACAGCTAACGCTGCATTCCACCACCAAGAATTTGGCTGTTTAGATTGCTGTGGGCAATCGTTGAGATGTTACTCAACACTCTTAGAAAAAGAAGCAGCCTTTCATCCAGTTCGTTGATATCAGAGCCTAAGCATGTTTAAGACCTACATTCCCCCTGTCCAAGAAATTGACAAGAAGTGGTACGTTGTCGATGCGGCTGACAAGCGCCTTGGTCGTCTAGCAACAGAAATTGCCAATATCTTGCGTGGTAAAAATAAACCCACCTTCACCCCCAATATGGATACGGGTGACTTTGTTATCGTAATTAATGCTGAGAAGGTTAACGTTACCGGTAACAAGCGTCAGCAAAAACTCTACCGCCGTCACTCTGGTCGTCCTGGTGGAATGAAGGTTGAAACATTTGACCAACTACAGAACCGGATTCCTGAGCGCATTATTGAAAAGGCTGTTAAAGGAATGCTGCCTAAGAATGCTCTCGGACGTAAGCTGTTTACCAATCTGAAAGTCTATGCAGGTCCTGAGCATCCCCACGCTGCTCAACAGCCTGAAACAATCAGCCTTTAGGAGTCGACCTCATAGTATTTAGCAGTATTTACAGGAGAGCATAATTCCATGTCAGAAGGACAGTCCGATCGCGTTGTTTATTGGGGTACTGGCCGTCGCAAGGCATCTGTCGCCCGCGTACGCTTAGTTCCAGGAGAAGGCAAGCTTTTTGTCAACGGTAAACCCGGTGAAGATCATCTTCAGAACAACTCTGCCTACTTGTCAGCAACCAAAGCTCCGCTAGAGACTCTAGGCCTGGAAGGTGACTACGATATTTTAGTTAATGTTCGTGGTGGTGGATTGACTGGTCAAGCTGATGCCATCAAGCTCGGTGTAGCTCGAGCTCTGTGTGAACTAGACCCTGCAAACCGTGGTCCTTTAAAGATTGAAGGTTATCTAACCCGTGATCCCCGTTGTAAGGAGCGTAAGAAGTACGGTTTGAAGAAAGCCCGTAAAGCCTCCCAGTTCTCCAAGCGTTAAGTTTGGATTCTATCTATTTTTTAGATCATCTCACTACCGGATTAGAACAATGCCAAAAGCTGATATTCATCCCGAGTGGTATCCTGACGCTAAGGTTTACTGCGACGGCAAGTTAATTATGACTGTGGGCTCTACTAAGCCCGAGCTTCACGTTGATGTATGGTCTGGCAACCATCCCTTTTACACAGGAACGCAGAAAATCATTGACACTGAGGGTCGTGTAGAGCGCTTCTTACGTAAGTACGGCATGGCCGACGATAAGGCCAAAACAGCTGATAGCTCAGAAGGCTAGCTGCTCATAACGTCATCTTGAATCCGAAGGATTATTGTATCCTTCGGATATTTTTTATTTGACATTTCTTCTAGCCCGAATCCGCTGAAATCATTGAGCAAATCCCATGGCTGAGCAATATCTACTCGACAAATTAAAGTCGGTTGACCAAACTTTTGAAGAACTCACCCGCCGCCTTGCCGACCCGGATGTGGCAAAAGATCCGACTGAGTTCCAAAAAATTGCCAAGGCGCGGGCGTCATTAGAGGAAACTATCACCACCTATAACGACTGGAAAAAAGCTCAGTCAGACTGCGAGGGCGCTCAAGAAGTTCTGAAAGAGTCCGCAGGGGACGAGGAACTTCGAGAAATGGCAGCCATGGAAGTCAAGGAACTTCAGGCAACCATTGGTGACCTAGAAAACCGCCTCAAAATTCTTCTGTTACCACGCGATCCCAATGACGATAAAAATATTATGTTGGAGATCCGAGCAGGTGCTGGTGGCGATGAGGCTGGCATTTGGGCAGGGGATTTGTTGCGGATGTACTCCCGCTATTCTGAGGGGCAGGGTTGGAAGGTACAGACAGTTAGTCAGTCGGTCGCTGATATGGGTGGCTGCAAAGAAGCCATTCTAGAAATTACAGGCGACCAAGTTTACAGCAAACTCAAGTTTGAAGCAGGCGTCCATCGCGTGCAACGGGTGCCTGCCACAGAAACTAGCGGTCGAGTGCACACATCGACAGCAACCGTGGCAGTGATGCCAGAAGTGGACGATGTGGAAGTTAAAATTGATTCCAAAGATATTGAACTGACCACAGCACGTTCTGGTGGTGCAGGTGGTCAGAATGTCAACAAGGTAGAAACAGCCGTAGACTTATTCCATAAACCTACAGGTATTCGAATTTTCTGTACGGAAGAGCGATCGCAGCTACAAAACCGAGAGCGCGCTATGCAAATTTTGCGGGCTAAGCTTTACGAAATGATGCTCCAAGAGCAACAAGCAGAAGTCACTGATATGCGACGCTCTCAGGTAGGGACCGGCTCACGCTCAGAGAAAATTCGCACCTATAACTATAAGGATAACCGAGTCACGGACCACCGTCTGGGACAAAACTTTAGCCTATCCCCCGCGTTAGAAGGAGACATTGAAATCATGGTGCAGTCCTGCATCACCCAAGACCAACAGGCTAAATTAGAACAGCTGGCGGCTGAAACTGATACGCCTGTTTAAGATAGCCTCCGGGATGATGCCCCCATGCTCTGGGTAAGTAGTCATTAGTTTTATTTGACAACCTCCAGCTCAAAACTAAAATTAATCACTCACATTCATTCCCTTTACCATGGCGAAATTTCTGCACATTGCCGATGTACATCTGGGATTTGATCGTTACAACAGCAAGGTACGCACCACCGATTTTTTCCATACGCTGTGGGATGTGTTGGAGCGTTATGCTATCCAGACACGTGTAGACTTTGTAGTCATTGCCGGTGATCTGTTTGAACATCGAATGATTCAACCGGCTATTTTGAATCAGGCTCAGCTCTGTCTCCAGCAGTTGCAGAGTGCGGGTATTCCAGCAATTGCCATTGAAGGCAATCATGACAACTGTCCCTATGGCACTAAGACCAGTTGGCTACGCTATTTATCAGACTGGGGATTACTCACACTGCTAGAGCCCAGTCAAGATGAAGCGATGTACACCCCTTGGAATGAGGCAACAAAACGGGGTGGCTATATTGATCTTGACTGTGGTGTGCGAGTACTCGGCTCTAACTGGTATGGTGCTGCTGCCCCTAAGGCCATCGAACAAATTGCACAGGCTATAGAAACATTGCCTGTAGGCCCCGGCTCAACTGTTTTACTCTTTCATCACGGTTTAGAAGGGCAAATTGCTCGTTACTCTGGAGCGTTACGCTATGGCGATTTATTGCCTCTTAAAAAAGCTGGTGTGCACTACGTCGGTCTAGGGCATATCCATAAGCACTACACCGTCGATAACTGGGTTTTTAATCCTGGCTCCCTTGAAGCCAACAATATTGAGGAGGGGGGTCTGGAGCGCGGCGCTCTTCTAGTGGAAATCAATAATGGCCAAGTGGATGCTCAGCTACAAACTGAATATCGACAGCGTCCGATTATTCGTCTGTCCTTAAAATTACGGGGGCAAGAAGCGCTAGAGGATATTGAAGGGCTAGCCCTTAAGGTCATTGACCGGGCCATGGAGCAAAAACGCCTCATCCCTGCGGACCAGCCCATTGTGGAACTGCGGATTGAAGGGCAGATCGGTTTTGAGCGCTTAGAACTTGATACCAGAAAATTGCAAAGCTTATTGCAAGAACACTGTAGCGCATTAATTTTTCTACTTAGGTATGAAGTTGAAAACGTTGAGTACGGCACGCCATTGCCGGACGATGCTGACCGTCATCAAATTGAACGAGAGATTTTCACCGATCTGCTAACAGCTCACAATGTCTATAAAAAACGAGCACAGCCCCTTGCCGCAGGTTTGATCGATCTCAAAGAACAACAGCTTACTGGTGTAAATGAAGAGACTCTCTACACACTGGTTGAACAGATATTAAACCCACCGACGAAAGCATCTCCTGGCCATTCGGGTTAAGATTGCGTCAAACTTGTGTCCCCTGCACTGCCGTCAATAACATCAGAGGATATCTGCATGGGTTTAGATCGATCACCGGACTATTTGATTAAAACCGGGCTAGCTGCACTCAAGCAAAAAGATTATGAGCGTGCGATCGCAACGTTTACACAGCTCAGTCAAGCGGATGGGGTCAGCACAAACCATCGACTCAAAGCTCAAATGGGTCTTATTCGCACCTATGAAGCCCAAGGAGCGAATATCCAGGCCCAAACCCTATGCAAATCTCTACTAAACAGCCATAGTCAGGCTATTCGTCAATGGGCCCACGATAAATTAAAACATTTAGAGACTGACCAACCATCACTAAAGAGACCCAATAGCACACCTGAAGCACCCCAGAGTAGAGGGTTTGTCCCTGAGAGCAGCGGCTTTATCCCTTTTAACGACCAGACACCGACCGTCAATCAAACACCCCCCTCAAAAGACAGTATTTCCTCACCAGACATCCAACCAACATTGGCTGAAGACGTCCCTAGCCAATCGCTAACGCACAGTGAGCAAACCATTGCTGACAGTCGTGGACTTTCTAACCAGACATTAAACGTACAGCCTCAGTCCACCAACGACCTCACTCACCAAACTGTAGGCAGATCGTCTTTGTTCCATTATGAAACGCTCAACACTAAACAAGATTTGAGCACCATTGACACAGGCGTCAATCAAGTGCCGAAAAGTACGCCAACTGCTGCATCCACACCACAGCAAACTAGCACGTCCACACAACGGCCAAAGCCACAGCCCCCTAAACAGCAACAATCCCCTCACCAAAAACAACAAGACTCTCCCCCCCACCCTCTAGCTTCTGCACCTCCACCACATGGCACTGACAGTTGGCCCCAAGGCACTCGCCTCAGAGCCCTGAAATCTCTAGGTAAAGTCAGTAAAGGGAAACTTTGGTTTGCTCAAATAACAACAATCCCAATTCTTTTTTTGGTAATTCGTTGGTCGCTAAAAACTAGCCTGATCTTTATTCGCGGCTACTTACAGTTTCTCGATCGGATCTTACCGATCAATATTAGACCAGCCCCATTTTTTTGGGGTAACCAGACCTGGACAGTCCTGATTGGATTGGGACTATTGACGTTGGCAGCGCCCTGGTTATGGGCATTGCTTTTACGCCCTTCTGAACAAATCACCCATCAACAATTACAAAACTACAGCCCGGAAGCTGCTCAGTTATTACGACGTCTCTGCACAAATCGACGCTGGAAATTTCCCACAATTCAGCTAATAGACAGTGAACTAGCCGTTATTTTTTCCTATGGCTGGCAGCCTCGCGTTGGTCAACTGGTGGTCAGCCAGGGGCTACTCGATCGCCTACAGCCCGATGAGTTGGCCGCAATCATCATGTATGAAATCAGCCACTGGCCCAAACTTGACTGGATCTTGTTTTCCGGACTAGGGCTGTTATTACAAGGATGCCATCGTGTCTATTGGTTCTTGGCACGGCACGGCGAGCATCGCCCAATCCTCATCCAGTGGACTGCTGGTACACTCGCCACTCTTAGTTATTGTATGTTTTGGCTACTGGCTAAGATCGGGTGTAGCTTAGCGCGTATTCGCACACCCTATCGCGATCGCATCGCCACCGAACTTACGGGCAATCCCAATGGCCTTGTACGGGCACTGGCCAAATTGTCACAAGCCAACGCAGAGGCTATCGCCCAGCAAGGCTACACGCCTCCTTTATTGGAAAGTTTGGACTTAATGCTGCCAGTTGGATTGGAAGAAACGGGGACATCGGTGCAGCAGTATGCTTGGGGAGCGTTTAATCCATTGCGGCACTGGCTATCCATCAATCAAGCCCACCCACCCCTAGGAGATAGACTCTATACCCTAGGGGCTTATGGACGGCATTGGCGACTCAAACCGAGTCTCAACTTTGCCCATCTGACCCTCAAAAATAGAGCGCGCATTCTCTCTGCCCATGATTGGCAAGAACTCCTATCCCAGGGGGGCGGATGGTCTGGATTAATCGTGGGGTTGGGTGTAGCAGGTGTAATGTGGCTCATTGGTGCGATCGCGACAAGCCTCGATTTCCCTCTACTGGATTGGCTTTATAAAGATCGCAGCATTCTCATTGGTATCCCTCTGATCTGTGCCGCAACTGGCCAGTTACTAAGGATCAATCCCTTTTTTCCAGAAATCAGCAACACTCAGCCAAAAAGTGAAGCACACCTAACAAGCTGGCA
The DNA here is from genome assembly GCF_011009555.1 of Adonisia turfae CCMR0081. Classification (GTDB taxonomy): domain Bacteria; phylum Cyanobacteriota; class Cyanobacteriia; order Phormidesmidales; family Phormidesmidaceae; genus Leptothoe; species Leptothoe turfae. The sequence goes on from NZ_QXHD01000004.1 coordinate 7,010,074, forward strand.
AAAAGATCCTACGCTGATTCCCCTCAGTCATCGACCTGTAACTATCAAAGGTACTCTGACAGGCCGCCCAGCCTTAGCAAACTGGCTAGGTCAAGAATGGCGACTACGCACACCCCAAAACTGCATTAAACTGCATTACACCAACCACTTTGGCCCCTTGGGCAATATCAAAAGCCTCACCCCTTGGCTCCAACAGTCATTACAGGTAACCGGATGGTTTCGCCGAGGACATCACCTCTGGATTGATATTGACCGCCTCCAAAACGATCAAAACCAAATCAAGATTGCTCAACATCCCATATGGGCTACCATTAGCAGCCTCTGCCCTTTGGCGTACGGCCTTTGGCTCATCTTCAAAGGCGGCTGACCATACCGACACGTTGCACCCATTACCAGAAAATGTTAAATATTGTAAATGAGTACTGATTGCCTAATTTCGTTTCAGATTGTTTATTTAGCAATTTGTCGTTGGGCATCGGGTTCTCCTACTCTCAACACAGCAAACCAGCCCTACTAAAGTGGCTGGTTTTTTTATTACACAGATGCTGTTGTTTTGAAAAAATGGTTTAACGATAAATCATTTACTTATATCAATTGTCTTTCCCTTCGAGTAAATGCCCTCAATGGTTTTACCCACGGAAGGGACAAAACAGACCAATACACTTGATGGCATACTCTACGCTATCTTTAGGGAGCTTCACCAAAAAAACCACTGAATAGCTTGGCTAGGCATCGGACAGCGTGATACCTTGATGGTGTAGAGATACGTCATAGTTCTCATTGAATATAATGAGAATTCTCTGGTAACGATAGTGATGAGTAGTCGTTTTAGTTGACTGTTACCAGAGTTTTAAAGTGATTTTTGCAGACCCCTAAGTAGGGTTGTTAGCTCATCAACGTAGTTGCTCGCTTAAAATGGCCAGTTTTTTTGCTGCGGTTCGTCACCTGTTAATCATTTCAAGCCACAGTTACAAGCTATTTTCTAGAGATTTCCAAGCTCTGGTAGGGCTAGTTGGCTAATTTTTTGTTTGCCTATCCGCCGCAGTTGTTTTTTAGATTTTTTTAAGAGGTATCCCATGTCAGTGCGCTTATATATTGGCAACCTACCCCGCGATCTAGAACGCGAGGAGTTTGAAGCTGTCTTCTCAGAAGACGTGGATAATATCGTTTCAGTAAAATTGATTGCTGACCGAAAGACTGGCAAGTGCCGCGGCTTTGGGTTCGTAACTGTTAAAACTGATGAGATCGCAGACACCCTTGTTACCAAGTACAATGGCCAGGCTTTGCAAGACATCACTCTAAAGGTTGAGAAAGCAATGCCCCGTACCAAAGAAAATGAGGGCGCTAATGCTAGTAGCGGAAACAATAATCGAAAGGGCGGTAAGCGTAACGGCGGTGGACGTAAGCCTGCTACCTATTCCTCCCCAGCTCCTGAAAGCACACAGCCCGATCCTCGATGGGCTTCCGATTTGGAAAAGCTCAAGGAAATGCTAGCTGCCCAAACAACTGCTTCATAGAAGCGCCCTCCACTACTTGACTTTAGGAAAAAGCCAGGGGATGCATCCCCTGGCTTTTTTTAATGCTGAAAGTTTATAACCTTTAGAGGATTCAACGCTAGCTTAAAGCACCCGAGCACGAAGCAATGCAGGTGGCAAGCAGAGCAGCTTACGTACTGTAGGGACAAATGCACGTCTGTTAAAGACATCGTATTGATTCTCAGCAATTACATCCAGAATCTTGCGATAAAGCATCAGAGCAGACCATACAGGCCAGCGAGCATCAGGGCTTAGAACACTGATACCGCTTTCTGCCTGACGATAAAACTTTAATGCCCGTTGAATCTGAAAGCGCATCAGTGCGCACCAACGCTCATCAATCACCCCATTCATTAAATCGTCTTCACTATATTTGAATAGCTCAAGGTCTTCGAGGGGTAAGTAAATACGACCACGACGGGCATCTTCTCCCACATCACGCAAGATATTAGTGAGCTGATTAGCAATGCCCAAGGCAATAGCTTCTTCCGTAGGACAAGGTAATGCCTTAGCCCAGGGTGCTGTGTTGTATTCAGGGTCCACACCCATCACTACGGTGGACATTAAACCCACCGTACCTGCAACCCGATAGCAATATAGCTTTAGATCTTCAAAGGTCTCGTATCGAGAGCATTCTAAATCCATCCGTTGCCCCGAAATCATGTCACGGAAAGGCTGGATATCTAAGGAGAAATGCTCTAGAGCGTCCACCATAGCGACATCGTAGTCATCCTGAGGATGACCTGAAAAGACAGACTCTAGTTGCTTCTCCCAATCATTAAGGGTGTCTTCAGTCGTGAACTGAGCAGAAGGGCCATCAACCAACTCATCTGTACGCCTACACCATACATAAATCGCCCAAATGGCACGGCGTTTGACTTCCGACATCAGCATCGTACCCATATAAAATGTCTTTGAGTACTTAGCTGTAATTTGCCGACAGCGTTCGTAGGACTCATCTACAGAAGCCAACTTGGACGCAGGCGAGACATTAGTAGTGGGTTGCAGCAGCATGGGTGTCCTTCTTAAGCAAAAAAGCGTCAAGAGCTAGTAGGGAGTCAAAAAACAAGAGATGAATGTTTGCCAGCTAATGACAAATGCAAATTCACCTTACTATCCTTGAACATTTGTAAATGCCCAAGCACAGGATTAATCACAAGTTTTCGTGGATTTTATCCATTATAGATTTTCAAGCGTTACATTCTGATACAAAAACGTAACATTAACCTTAGTGAGGTTTCAATTAACCAGAAATTGAAACAGCTAGAGGCGATGGCTCTAGCTGGTAACCACCCTTTGCAGCACGGTACTATAGTTTGCTGGTAAAACCACGAAGAATTAAATTCCTGTCCTAACTCTTCAGCCAACCAGACTTATCCAACTTAAAGTATCCATCCCCATGACCACTAATTTTGAATTTTTGAGACAAACTGACCCAGATATTGCCGCCATCATCGAGAACGAACGTCAGCGTCAACAGGAACACTTAGAGCTAATTGCCAGCGAGAACTTTACATCCCCTGCTGTCATGGCTGCCCAAGGTTCTGTTCTGACAAATAAATACGCAGAGGGGTTACCTAATAAGCGATATTACGGCGGGTGTGAATTTGTCGATCAGGCTGAGGCTCTGGCAATTGATCGAGTCAAACAGCTGTTTGGAGCGGCCCACGCTAACGTTCAACCCCATTCGGGTGCTCAGGCTAACTTTGCAGTTTTTCTAGCCTTACTACAACCCGGCGATACCATCCTGGGTATGGATCTTTCCCATGGTGGTCACTTAACTCACGGCTCTCCGGTGAATGTATCGGGCAAATGGTTCAATGTTGTCCAGTACGGCGTTAACAAGGAAACTGAGCAACTTGACTACGATGAAATTCGGAAGCTAGCCCTTGAGCATCGACCTAAAATAATTATTTGTGGCTATTCTGCTTATTCCCGAACTATTCATTTTGATAAGTTCCGAACCATTGCTGATGAGGTAGGTGCTTACTTCATGGCCGATATCGCTCATATTGCAGGGCTAGTTGCGACAGGTCATCATCCCAATCCCATTCCCCACTGTCATGTAGTGACCACCACCACACATAAAACATTGCGAGGTCCCCGTGGTGGTCTGATCATGACCAATGACCCTGATTTGGGTAAAAAGTTTGATAAAGCCGTGTTTCCTGGTAGCCAAGGGGGGCCCTTAGAGCATGTCGTAGCCGCTAAGGCAGTCGCTTTTGGAGAGGCGCTTAAACCCGAATTTAAGACCTATTGCGCCCAGGTAATTACCAATGCCAAAGCCCTTGCAGCGCAGCTACAGACACGAGGGTTTAAGGTGGTTTCAGATGGCACCGATAATCACCTGGTATTGGTTGATTTGCGTTCCATTGGTATGACTGGAAAACAGGCTGACGCTCTAGTCAGCATGGTCAACATTACAGCCAATAAAAATACGGTTCCCTTTGATCCAGAGTCTCCCTTTGTGACCAGTGGTCTGCGTTTAGGGTCACCAGCTATGACCACTCGCGGGCTAGGCAGTGAAGAGTTCAAGGAGATTGCCAACATTATTGCTGATCGGCTACTCTCCCCTGAGGATAGTGATGTTGAAACTGACTGTCGAAATCGTGTTGCAGCTCTCTGTAATCGATTTCCTCTTTATCCTCATCTCCACCCAACAGAGGCTATTTTGGCCTAGGTAATCTCTTCATGGCTAGATAGCTTCACAATTGCTCTATCTTCCATGGAATTCCTACAAAGAATCTTTGATACGTCATGAGTACCTGACGTATCAAAGATTTATAAAAATCCCTATATCTCGCCAATTCCTTTGACAAATCCATAATCGTTATTTGAACCATATAATTACCGGCTTGAAAGATCTAGAAAACCTGCTAGGGTGACGGTGACTATTGTGTGTGCTGCCAACCCTGTGCGTTGAGTTCATATAAGAGCTTGTGTTGTCTTCCCCCTTACTCTGTCACCCATGCCCTTTCAGATATATCCCCTGTTAGCTTTTACGCTGTCGGCTGTTGTGGTTCTTGTCGCTACACCGATTGTCAAAAGAATTGGGTTACACAGTGGCCGAGTTGATATGCCTGGTGGCCGTAAAGTACATAAAGTCCCCATGGTTAGGTTGGGGGGCGTATCAATTTTTTTGGGCTCCGTCGTGGCTCTATTGGTTGTTTGGAATATTGGTGGCTTTGTTGATGCCCAAGGTCAACAGCTGGTTAATGAACCTGAGGCTGAAATCTGGGGTGTTACCTTGGGAGGCTTGGCATTCTTCTTAATCGGGTTGTTGGATGATCTATTTGGGCTTTCTGCCATTAGTCGTTTGTTAATGCAGGCTGTTGTCGCGGCTATTACCTGGCATGTAGGGGTGGATATTGAGTTTGTGTCTATTCCAGGGTTGGGCATTGTTCAACTAGCTGGCTGGGTGAGTTTACCCATAACGGTTGTATGGCTGGTGGGGATGGCTAATGCAATTAATTGGATTGATGGGTTAGATGGCTTGGCAGCTGGGGTTTCCGGAATTGCCGCGATTGTCATGATGCTGGTAGCTCTGTTTATGGAGCAGCCTGCTGCAGCCCTTATTGCCGCCGCTCTTGCCGGTGGAGCCTTGAGTTTTCTCAAGTACAATTTCAATCCTGCCCAAATTTTTATGGGGGATGGCGGGGCCTATTACATGGGCTTTACCCTGGCAGGGGTAGGGGTCATTGGTCTGGTCAAAGGTGTAACAACAGCTGCGGTATTTTTGCCCTATTTACTGATATTGGCCGTACCCATCTTGGATATGTCGGCGGTCATCCTGGCTCGTCTGCGCCGAGGGCTGTCCCCGTTTGTTGCAGATAAAAGACATCTCCATCATCGGCTTTTAAATGCTGGATTATCCCATCGCTTTACAGTGTTATTTATTTACTCTTTGACCCTATGGGTGGGTAGTCTAGCGTTGGCCTTCTCTGATATGCCCAGTGGCAGGGCCTATGCGCTTGGTTCAACAGCATTATTAGGCTACACAGGTTGGCGGGCTAAACGTCATGCGAGATGAACCGGTAACGAATCGGCAATGGCCACTGCCAACAAACAATAAATTCGTAGGGCAGGGGCCTTATACATGCCCTCTCTTATATCTATCGACCGTCAATATGGATAATCGTAGGGCTTTATGAGTTGACCAACGTCGTATAGATAGAACGTCTCCGTTGTCGATCTTGCCCGTTGAGTGTCTACGCTTGCTAACAAATCGAACCGCTCAAAGTAGGGGGCGTAGGTAGCTCGGATCTCAGATTGATCATCATCGGCAATACTCAGAAACAGCCCTGAATATCCCAACCAATCTTTTGGCTGAAACCAGACTGCATGACCCCGTGGATCTTGAGTAAATGCCATTACGGGAGATGACGTGAGAGGGCTAATGGCCATGTCTACATATCCACTGAGCCAGAACTCATTCGTCACTAGAAAATTCGCGGCTGCGATCGCATCTCCCACACGCCCCTCTTGCAACCGTCGCCGTAGCTGTACCACGTCAATCATGGTGGTGGTTGGATCGGTTTCTGGTGCCACCACCTCAACCACGCCACCGGGGCGCTGTAGGGTCCCCAGCGCGACATGGCCCAGGGCAAACACTAACAATGTGGCTATCACCAGGGCACTGCTGACCAACCATCGTCTTACTGTTTGGAATGACCAGCCGGCCATGGTCACCGCCAGCAATAAACTCAAACTCCACAGTCCTGGAGCAGGCCAAGCCGGATAAATCCGGGTAAAACCGCCGAGCAAGGTAAACCCAGCCGCAATGGGCAACCCTAGCCATAGAATAAATCGATGGCGCAAATCACCGTTGGGTACATGCCAGAGGTGACGACCAATGGCCCACCACAGTGGAAACCCCAAGGCAGGAAACAGGTAGGCAATACCCACCAGCCACACCCCCACCATATTCAGCAAATTAAACTGAGGCCCCGTGGCATCACCGTCAAACCGGGTAGATAAGTGAAATCCAAAGGAGAGCCAATCATGGTGAAGGTTCCAGTACACCAGCGGCAGTAAAGCCAGGCTAAAAAGCCCTAGGGCGGCCAAGGTCCATACGGACACAAGTGCTTGACGATGACGCGTGCTGGTTAAACAAAACCCCACCAAACTCAGCCCTAAAACAAAGCCGTGATATTTGCTCAGACAGACCAGCCCTAGCAACAGACCAATCAAAGCAATTTTGGCAGTGGGTTGATAGGGTCCCTTCACTGGGAAAAATTCCAAGACAGCCACATACATCGTCACTGACCACCAAAAGATCAAGGCGTTATCTGGGGCTGCTAGCAGACCAAAGCTGAATATAAATAACGGGCATAGGGAGGCGATCGCAACTGCCCCCATCCCAACTTTCTCCCCAAACAACTGCCGCCCGCTTAAATAGAGCAACCCCGTACTGAGGCCATATAGAATCAATGCCCCCAGTCGGATCGTCAAGGGTGAAATATACCCCGTTAACCAGGGACCCAGTGCCGTCGTCAACGCCACCATGACCGGATGGTCAAAATAACTCCAATCCCAATGCTGGGTGTACAAGAAGTAGTAAGCTTCATCAAACCCTGGCGGCAACAGCCATGCAATAAGTATTCGTAAAATCCAAGAGCCTATTACCAGCCCCATCAGCCAGCTTGGCCATTGCATCAATTTTCCAGTGGCCATGTTTTCATCCCAATTGCAAAGCGCACGCACCTTCCAAGTATCAGATCAAATTTGCAAGAAATGCTTTACCATCAACCAACACAGGGCACTTTCTCCGCTTTCCTTTATTAACGACCTATCTTGGCCAACCATGATCACCGGCAGTGCAGAAATCATATGTGTGGGAACTGAGCTACTTTTAGGCGATATTCTCAACAGTAATGCCCAATACCTGGCCAAGCAGCTGGCCCATTTGGGTATTTCCCATCACTATCAAACCGTTGTGGGTGATAACCCACTGCGCTTAGCAAGAGCAATCGCCATTGCCTGTGAACGGTCACGGTTGATTATTTTTACCGGTGGCCTTGGCCCCACCCCTGACGACATTACAACTGCAACGATTGCAGACTTCTTTGGGGTACCGCTAGTGGAAAACGTCGAGGTTCTGGCTGATATTAAAGCTAAATTTGCTCAGCGCGATCGCGTTATGACTGATAACAATCGTAAGCAAGCCTGGCTTCCCGAAGGTGCAGATATACTACCGAATACTCAAGGCACAGCCCCCGGTATTCTCTGGCAACCTCGCCCCGGACTGCACATCATGACGTTTCCAGGAGTACCGCGAGAACTGTACTCCATGTGGCAAACCACTGCTGTTCCTTATCTACAAGATCAAGGGTGGAGCAATGGCATCATTCATAGCCGCACCCTCAAATTTTGGGGCACCAGTGAGTCAGGTCTGGCCGCCAAAGTCAATGATTTTCTTCAGCTAGAAAACCCAACAGTTGCCCCCTACGCCAGCGACGGCGTGATTAAGCTGCGAATTTCAGCTAAGGCAGACTCTTTAAACGCTGCTGAACAGCTCATCGACCCTGTCGCCAAACAACTCAAAGCCATTGGTGGTGTCGACTGCTTTGGAGAAGACGATGAGACCTTGGGCAATGCTGTCGGGCGGTTGCTCATAGAACAAGCTGCCACTCTAGCTGTAGCCGAATCCTGTACCGGGGGTGGGCTGGGTGCCATGGTTACCGCCGTTCCAGGCAGTTCCCAATATTTTATGGGGGGAATTATCTCCTATGACAACACCGTTAAAGAGCGGCTACTGGGAGTTTCGCCTCAGGATTTAGTAACCCATGGGGCTGTCAGTGCTCCAGTTGCTGAACAAATGGCAGGTGGTGTCCGTGCACGGCTGCAAACCGATTGGGGCATCAGTATTACAGGCATTGCCGGTCCTGGTGGCGGCAGTCCGCAGAAACCTGTTGGTTTAGTATTTATTGGTGTGGCAAACCAGACAACTACGTGGCATATTGAATGCCGGTTTGGCCATCGTAAAAGCCGCGAGTGGATTCGTTTAATGAGTCGTAACACCGCGCTAGATATACTCCGACGTACCTTACTCAGTAATCCTCAGACAGTGTAAGTACCGACATCGGGATGACAACACCTTGATCATTTCTGCTAATTCGTTATTATGGTGAATACTTCCACAAGTAACTTCACTGAAGTTTACTTCAAGTTGATTTGCTATTTGTGGAATTTATAATGGTCTTGTTAAATGAGACCGCACCAGATGAGATTAGGAGCAGCCTGGCTCATGGATATTGGCAAAATTCTGGAAAAGTTGAAGAACTGGGTAAATCGGGTTTTAGACTCTTTGCTTGGCCCTTCAGCACAACCGGAGCCAGAAGCAATCCCTATTCCAGTTAACGATCGCCGCCGTCGTTAAGCCCCAGCATCATTTATAAATGGGCTTTCAAGTATTGTCCTAGGATTAACCTCTGTCGCTTCGCTGGTTAGTCTTTGATACTATTCCATGTGTAGCTTTAGGTGACTCATTGGATAGTATCTTCGTAGTTCATGGCCCTAATTTGAACATGTTGGGCAAACGTGAGCCTGAAATATACGGTCACGATACCCTGGATGATATCAATCAGGCCTTAGTATCTCTGGCTGAGTCTTTGGGTGTGCAGGTTAGCACCTATCAGTCTAATCACGAAGGTGATTTGGTGGATGCAGTACAGGCTACTAGTGAAAAGCATCAAGGATTATTGATAAACCCTGGAGCCTACACTCACACAAGTGTTGCCATCCGTGATGCCATTGCCGCTGTAAATATTCCAACGGTTGAGGTCCACCTCAGCAATATTCATAAGCGTGAGGCATTTCGTCACCATTCTTACATTGCCCCCATTGCCATTGGTCAAATCTGCGGCTTTGGCATAAATAGCTATTACCTGGGTCTACGAGCCCTGGTCAATCATTTACAAAATTCAGCCTAGTACCCGATGGCAGAATTTTGGGAGCTATTGCATCCCCCCGTCCACATTTATAGTGGGCAAACTTACGCCACAGAGTACTAGTTTAATGGGGTGGTTCAAGTCTCAGCAGTTGCAGAGTCAGAGGTTACTTTATCCGATGCCGCCCCATTCATATCGGATGTTGGGTGCTCATCCTGGCCCTTAGACTCGGAAGATTGGCTCTGCATTTGCGTCTTAAGTTTTTTAAGCTGCTCAACCATGATACTGGCCATGGTGCCCGGTGTGCGTTGTTGAACCCAAACCATACTGGCTGACAGCAGCAACTCTTTGAGATAAGCATAGGAAAAATTCTCAGAGGTAGTTGCGATCGCATCAATTTCATCCAGCGATAACTGCATTTCTGACTTCAACTTCTGATTCCAAAGCTGCAAATAAGCCACGCGGTCGTCCATTCCAGGTGCTTCAAAATGATACTTGCGATCAAACCGACTAGGACGCTCCAAAATTGCGATATCTAACCGTTCTGGGTGGTTGGTAGAGGCAATCATCAACACTCCATCGTTGAGGGCGAAACCATCCAACTCATTCAGGAAAAACGATCGATTCTCATCGTCTACTAGAGCATCCAAATCTTCAATCACTACAATGCAAGGGGCAGCCTCCCTAACCCGATTAAAGGCCAAGCGCATGTTATCAGTATCACTACTCTGACGGGTCTTAAAGCTCTTGATATATAAACAGGGATATCCCAAAGAATTGACTAACGCCTTGACCATGTGGGTTTTCCCATTGCCTGGCGGGCCAATAAACAAAAGGCCACGCTTCCAAGGCACGTTGTACTCGGCATACATAGCCTGCGATTCAAAGAAGCGTTGAGCATCTTTGTAAATATCTTCTTTGAGGGTGCCAGCCAGGACTAGATTTTCGAGCGTGGCACTTTTAATCGACGCGTATAAATCACGATTTTTTTGCCAAAAGCCCCCCTCAAACACCAAAACTTCTTCCCTTACTTGGGAGTTCCATTTACAAACATCAGCAAAAAAGTTATCGGCAACAACCTGGGTATCTGACAAAATCCAGTAATAACGGCAATCGTCAAAATACCCCTGAGGCCAGGACAGCTGTAAAACCATCAATATGTGCTCCTGCCACTGGACCTCAAAACAAAAATTCTTTTGCTCATAGCGCAGTTTCTGGTTCTTGGCATCCCAGAGGGTCATTACATGGTTATGCACAACTGCTTCGCGGGCACTTGCCGCATAGCCTGGTGGCAAATCAACCGTGCTAATTACCTGGGTCGTACACAGTCCTTCTTCAGCATATTTACGAAGATCAAAATAGTAGCTATCCCCCTCTAAAATCTCCTTTTCAGGAAAGCTCTCTGCCAGAAACTGACTGACGTAGTAAGGAATGGAGGCGGGAGACATCCGCAACGCTTCTAGAATTAAATACGTAAGATTGACTGAACGCGAACCTGATGAATAAAGCATGCTGAAGCGTATGTGAATGCCTAAAAAGACTGATTTTGCCCTTGGACTATATTTTGCACCGCTTTTCCATAACCGATGGGAAAACTTGGGTTTCTCGATGGAATTCGACAACCTATGCTAGGTTATCCACAACAAAGTCCAGGAGTAGCTATGGGTGATTCGCAAGGTAATCCCTTTATCGGCAATCCCTTTATGCAAAAGGGCAGAAAAAAACCACCCGCTGATCCTGACGTATCTCCCCAGTCTCAACACAAATCGCCAACGGATCTTTCCCTCGCTACGCCAGAGAAACTCAGCAAGTCGCCAGCCGTTGCCCCACCTCAAAACTCAGCTAAACCAACAGCAAAAAAAGTATCAAAATCGTTATCTAAACCGAAGGCCACAGCAAAAACGACAAAAACTCGATCTAGCCCTGCCAAAAAAAACACTAGCCCGCCTTCTACACCAACACCTTCTGCAAGCTACACAGGGAATGGCTACAAAGTTCAGGTATTGGCCAAAATCCCAATGCCCACCAATACCAATATGCCCAGCCGCGACTATTTATGGTTTGCGGTGTATCCCATCATTCCCCGTGTGGGTGACTGCATCTTTCACGATGGCCGCTATTTTCGTGTAGATGCCGTATTTCTATACGAAAACACGAATGCTGGCTGGTGTGCTGACTTAGAAGTTTCTTACTACACCCGACGACACTAGGCCCACGATGTTTATATCACTGCTCAGGCTTAGCCGCGCGGGCAATTGAATGATTCACAAATGAATCATGAATTTGAGTAACCAGGACTTCAGCATCCTCAACCTGGGAATACTGACTGGAGAGGACAACTGTTTGCTCGTTACCATAACCCACAAATGTGATTAGTGCTTGTTGCCCAGCTTCTGGCTCGTACCAAATCCGAAACCCCGACTGTCCATCGATAGCAACCAGGGAGTAGCGCTGCACAGCTACTGCGTCAGCCACGATTTGATCTAGTTTTTGGGGCACAGCAGTCTGCGGATCTTCCCGGAGCATTACAATATCGGTGCGAATAGGCATATTGACGCCATCGGCAATACTGACAATTGCCACACCATTATCTTCTTGGGAGGCTATTTGCCATTCCCTGGGGTAATCCACACTGAACTTAGCAGATTCATAACGAGCAAACTCACTGGGGGCCGACGGTTCCTGCTTAACGTTAACGGCATTACCGGCAGCAAACTCAACCTCTTGGTGATTAGCCAACGTCTCAGCGGCAACCTCGGTTGAGCCAGGGGCTAGGACGATCCCTAAAGCGCCTATGCCCAATACAAATTGCCTTACAGTCTGCTTAGTATCAAAGTCCATAAGTGTTTAGCGATGACGTCTATATCTTTGAACAATAGCCCTCAAAACTCTAGTCGCCTGAACACCTCAGTCTAGTATCAAGCATCTCAGGTTTCCATGAAAATTCTTAGCCTTGTCTCAGCATTAGCTCCAGTGACGTTGGGGCTATCTGTAATGGCCACGAGTGCCGAAGTATTTCCTGGCTATATCCCCAAACCTCGTGGTATTCCCAATGTACGCGTTTCAGGAGGCACCCGTTCCCCCGCTGGTGCTAGCTGCATTAGTGATCCACAAGCCCCTCAGCTGACATCCATCTTTCCAGACGATGATCTGGGCTACACCACGGATAATTATCCAGCATTCCAATGGTATATGCCTAGCAACAACGCTAGCCATGTCGAATTTAACCTCTACGAAGTTGTTAGTGAAGAAGAGGGCATCTTTCAGCCGATTTACCAGACGGCTTTTGTCCCCGCCCCCACAGCAGGCATTGCCACTCTAGAGCTTCCTCGTAATATTGGTCTGGCCCCCCTCAAAGCAGAGAATTATTATTACTGGAGCGTAGAGATTTACTGCTCCGATGAGACAATTGCCGTGATGATGGCGGAGGGGTTTGTAGAACGATTGGAGCCTGATCCTACTTTGGCGGCAGCCCTCGAAAATAGTGACGGAATTAGTCGAGCTGCGATCGCAGCTGAAAACAGCCTGTGGTTTGATGCCACCCGTGCTCTAACGGACCATCTACAGGAGCAACCCAACGACCGTCAGGCCATTGCCAGCTGGCAAATCCTACTAGAATCTATCGGGCTAGAGAATATTGCGGATGCCCCTCTCCTACCCTAATTAGCAATGTTTTAGCTACTGTTGATCGCCAAATTAAACCAAGGCTTTAACCTACAGTAAACAAACTGTACGTTGATTTTTGTTAAAGTTTATAAACGCGTTCAACGTTGGTAATCTCACTCATTAACCTATGCTGCGTCTCGAAAACATTACAAAGGTTTATCCTACCGGAGAAGTATTGCGAGACGTTACCTGGGAGGTCAAACCAGGTAATCGCATTGGTCTAGTGGGGGTTAACGGGGCTGGCAAATCCACTCAGCTCAAAATCATCATGGGGGAAGTTGAACCCACCAGCGGCAATGTCATTCGCCCCAATGAACTACACATCGGCTATCTCAATCAAGAATTTGAAGTTGATCCCCGCCGCACCGTACGTGAAGAATTTTGGACAGTCTTTGAAGAAGCCAACACAGTTCAACAAAAGCTGGCAGAAATTCCTATACATATGGAAAGTGCCGACCCAGATGCACTAGAAAAGTTGATTAAGGCCCTAGACCGCGAACAACGGAAGTTTGAAGCTCTTGACGGCTACGGTTTGGAATCCAAAATTGAGAAGATTCTGCCCGAAATGGGATTTCAAAATGATGATGGAGAGCGACTAGTTAGCTCCTTCAGTGGCGGTTGGCAAATGCGCATGGGTCTGGGCAAGGTGATGCTCAAAGCTCCAGATTTATTACTGCTGGACGAACCTACTAACCATCTGGATCTAGAAACCATCGAATGGCTTGAGGGCTATCTCAAAGGCTTAACGACACCGATGGTGATCATTTCCCATGATCGTGAATTCCTCGACCGCCTCTGTACTCAGATTGTAGAAACTGAGCGAGGCGTCTCCACTACCTATTTGGGTAATTACAGCGCTTATCTGGCTCAAAAAGCGGAAAGTAAGCTTGCTCAACAGGCCACCTATGATCGTCAGCAAAAAGAAATTGCTAAACAGCAAACCTTTGTCGATCGCTTCCGTGCCAGTGCGACTCGCAGCACCCAGGCCAAGAGTCGTGAGAAACAGTTGGAAAAAATAGAGCTGATCGAAGCTCCCATTTCCGACGTTAGAACTTTGCAATTTAAGTTTCCCCCCGCCCCTCGTAGCGGTCGTGAAGTCGTTCAAATCAGCGACCTCACCCATACTTACGGTGATAACATTTTATTTTTAGGGGCAGAATTGCTGATTGAGCGGGGCGATCGCATCGCTTTTGTGGGCCCCAATGGCGCTGGCAAATCGACGCTTCTGCGCCTAATCATGGGTCTAGAAGAGCCTGTAGAAGGCGATGCCACCCTAGGGGAGCACAATGTCATTCCTAGTTACTTTGAGCAAAATCAGGCAGAGGCCTTGGACCTTAATAAAACGGTCATGGCCACTATTCATGATGAGGTGCCCACCTGGAAAAATGAAGAAGTACGCACCCTCCTAGGTCGCTTTCTATTTAGCGGCGACATGGTAAACAAACCTGTAACCGCTCTCAGTGGTGGTGAGAAAGCTCGTTTAGCCTTGGCCAAAATGCTACTTGCCCCAGCTAACCTTTTAGTTTTGGATGAGCCCACGAACCACCTGGATATCCCAGCTAAAGAAATGCTAGAGTCGGCGTTAAAAGAATATGAGGGAACCGTTCTCATCGTTTCCCACGACCGCTTTTTCATTTCCCAGGTAGCCAATAAGATTGTAGAAATCCGAGAAGGTGAATTACGGCTGTATCGCGGTGACTATAGCTACTATCTTGAGAAAATAGCCCAGGAGAAGGAACGGGCTAGATTAGAAAAAATAGAAGCCGAAAGATCAGCTAAAGCAGCCGCTAAACGGCAGAAACAAAAGGATAAGCAAAAGGCCAAGGCCGCTGCCAAGAAAAAGGGATAACCATTGACACTGCATCCTTCCTTACGGACATTAATATAAGGTTTCAGATGTACTTCTGTCATGCTCCCAAAACTTTTATATAGTTCTGACAGTTACTCAAGAGCACACCATAGACTTGGAAGTATATAGGCATCCTTGCCCACAGTTATTTTCAATAGCATTAATTTTGGGGTGCTAAGAAAACACAGAGTAAAGCTGTTCAAATAGAAAAATCTATTGACAACGTGGTTGTTCCAATGAGTAATTCAACTCATTGACAAACTGGGGGTAAACAGAGAAAAAAATATAGCTAGATGCTCTATATTCTGGATAATTTTTAGCAAGCGATAATACTCTGATCAATAGCTAAAATATTAGGAAGCTGTTGATACCAAAATGTAGTTAAGCAGTCTCAGAATATACGCCAGAGCAGTTAGGTCTTGCACTGACAGTAGGTTTTTGCTAGCCGCCTAACAAGCTATACTTTTGTACGAGAAAGAAATGTTAAGAAAACCTTAATATTTGAGAAAGGGCGAGTGATATGATCTCGCTAGGCAAAAGGCACAGTCGTTCACAGTCAGAAGAAGGAATTGTAAGTATGGCGCAGGAGTCTGTTTCTCCAATGGTTCTCGTCATCCTGGATGGATGGGGACATCGCGATGAGGACAATGGCAATGCAATTCGCAATGCAAGGACCCCTGTTATCGATAGTCTTTGGACCGCCTATCCACATACCTTAATTCAAACATCAGGTAAACAGGTGGGGTTACCTGATGGCCAAATGGGCAACTCTGAAGTGGGGCATTTAAACATCGGTGCAGGTCGCATTGTGCCTCAGGAGCTTGTGCGCATTTCTGATGCCGTCGACGATGGCTCAATTCAAGAAAATCAGGCTCTTCTGGATGTATGCCAAAAAGTCCGTTATAACGGCGGCAAGCTTCATTTAATCGGTCTTTGTTCTGAGGGAGGTGTACATTCACATCTGGACCACTTGCTAGGCCTAGTGGATATGGCAAAGGCACAAGATATCCAGGAGATCTGCATTCATGCAATTACCGATGGTCGTGATACCCAGCCTACTGCAGGGCAATACGCTATTGGCAAATTGCAAGACCATCTGGAACAGAGCGGGATCGGTCGGATTGTTACCTTAAGCGGACGGTATTACGCGATGGATCGCGACCATCGGTGGGATCGTGTGGAAAAGGTATACAGAGTGATGACAAGTTCAGGCGCTGGCAATGGACTTACAGCCCTAGAAGCAATCCAGGCTTCTTACACTGAAGGCATCACTGATGAGTTTATCGAACCAGTCCGTTTATCATCTGGAACTTTGGCAGCCAATGATGGTGTTGTGTTCTTTAACTTCCGTCCAGATCGGGCACGTCAGCTAACTCAAGCGTTTGTCGCTCCTAAGTTTGAAGGGTTTGAAAGACAGCTAATTGCCCCGCTCCACTTTGTCACCATGACTCAGTATGATGGGTCATTGCCTGTGCAGATTGCTTTTGAGCCTCAAAACCTGAGCAATATTCTGGGGGAAGTGGTTGCTAACCATGGGATCAAGCAGTTCCGCACCGCTGAAACTGAGAAATATGCCCATGTCACTTACTTCTTTAATGGGGGTCGTGAAGATCCCTTTGAGGGAGAAGACCGTGAGCTAGTCGCCAGTCCCCAGGTCGCAACCTATGACAAGGCTCCAGCCATGTCAGCGAAGGCCGTTACTGATACAGCAATCACAGCGATCAACAAAAATAAGTATGGTCTGGTTGTGATCAACTACGCTAACCCAGATATGGTTGGCCATACTGGCAATATGGAAGCCACTATTCAGGCCCTTGAGTCAGTTGATGTACAGCTAGGTCGATTGCTCGATGCCGTAGGTCAAGCTGGAGGAACAACTATTATCATTGCCGACCATGGTAATGCTGAATATATGTGGGATGACGAGGGCAGACCTTGGACAGCCCACACAACTAATCCAGTTCCGTTTATTTTGGTCGAAGGTGAGCGTTTGAAGATTCCAGGTCGCGGTTGCGAAGTAGAGTTGCGAGAAAATGGTTGCCTGGCGGATGTTGCACCAACTATCTTGGAAATTCTGCAACTAACCCAACCTGAGGAAATGACAGGTAAGTCTATGCTTGAACCGGCTCGTGTGGATGTGAAGCGTAACCGTACACCGGTCAAAGTATCTCGTTAACTGCATTTCCAGATACAATCTATCATCAACCTGAACTTTTGGGGTGGATTAGATGGTTCGTCATGGTGCCATTACCTGCGGTACCATGGTTTGATGCTGGGGTTTAAGAGTGTATTCTTAAACTCAACAAATATGAATTTACGGAACAGTCAGGCTAGAAAATTGAAATGGTATTATCGGTTTTACAGGTGGTATGGCTAGTGTCTGCCATTGGATTGATCATTTTGGTGCTGTTTCACAGCCCCAAAGGTGATGGCCTTGGAGCTTTAGGGGGACAAGCTCAGATGTTTACGAGTACTAAGAGTGCTGAAACGGCTCTAAATCGTGCTACCTGGCTCCTGACAATCTTGTTTATGGGAATTACGGTGATTTTGAGTGCTGGCTGGCTAGGTAGTACGGTATCTGAACTATCTCCCTCCGTAGACAGTCTTCCCATTGAAGAAACAGCCCCAGCTCCCGCAGCTGAGACCATTCCATCTGAACTAGGTTCTCCTGAAGCCCCTGCCGATGCAGCTACAGAATAGGGGCTATTTTTTATAGCTGTCAGCGCTCACTTACACTCATATTGTGAACTATGTGCGCCAAGCTATATTTCTTAGACTAAACAAGAAATGCCTTAGAAACCTTGGTTTCTAAGGCATTTCTTGTTTAAAGGAGTCAGTTAAGCGCCCTTTGAGGTTCCTGGGTGAGTCAGTCTGTCCAGGATGCAGCACCCAGGACAGGATGCCCCCAGGAAATCTTCTACAGATTAAAGAGCCTTGGCACGAGCAATGACATTCTCAACCGTGTAGCCAAACTCTTGCATAATGCGTCCGCCGGGAGCAGATGCACCAAAGCGATCAACACTGATCATGTCACCTTCAGCACCGTAGTACTTACCCCAACCCATTTCGATACCAGCTTCTACAACCAGGCGCTTGGTGATTGCCTTGGGTAGAACGGACTCCTTATAGGCTGCATCTTGAGCTTCAAAAAGTTCCCAGCAGGGCATGGAAACAACGCGGACTTTCTTGCCTTCGGAACGTAGTTGCTTAGCGGCCTCTAAACAGAGGGAAACTTCACTACCGGTTCCGATTAGCAGTAGGTCAGCACCCTCGTCATCGGAAAGGACATAGGCACCCTTGGCTACACCATCGATGGAACTACCTTCCAGCTGAGGTAGATTCTGACGAGAGAAGGCCATCAGTGTGGGAGTCTTACGACTAGCGATCGCAACCTTGTAAGCACCGGATGTCTCATTACCATCCGCAGGACGAATCACATAAAGGTTAGGAATTGCCCGCAGGGAAGCAACCGTTTCCACTGGCTGGTGGGTGGGACCATCTTCACCCAATGCGATGGAATCGTGGGTCATCACATACAGAACACCCGCTTCAGCTAAAGCCGATAAACGGATAGCCGCGCGCATGTAATCAGCAAATACCAGGAATGTTGCACAGTAGGGAATCAGACCCGAGTTGTGCAGCGCAATACCATTACAGATAGCGCCCATACCATGCTCACGTACACCGAAACGTAGGTTGCGGTTTTCATAGGCTCCCTTCTGAAAATCACCGGAGATCTTCATCAGGGTATTGTTGGACTTAGCCAGGTCAGCAGACCCCCCCACTAGCTCAGGCACAGCAGGTGCTAACGCATTCAATGTCGCTTCAGAGGTCTTACGGGTGGCAATAGCCTTATCACCGGGGGCGTAAGTAGGCAGTGCATCAGCCCAGTTTGCAGGTAGTTCACCCTTGAGCATGCGCTCAAACTCAGCAGCTTCTGTAGCGTACTTAGTACGGTAAGTTGCCAATGTCTGATTCCACTCAGCTTCTGCACTAGCGCCTTTCTCAACTGCCTGACGAAAACGGCCTAACACATCCTCAGGAATCTCAAAAGGAGCGTGGTCCCAACCCAAGTTTTCACGAGTTAGCGCAATCTCGTCACCACCCAAAGCAGCACCATGGACTCCAGATGTATCAGCCTTGTTAGGAGAACCATAACCAATGGTGGTAGTCACCTTGATCATGGTGGGCTTGTCAGTTACCTTCTTGGCTTCTTCAATCGCTTTGGCAATGGCTTCTAAATCAGTATTGCCATCTTCCACATGCAATACGTGCCAGCCGTAGGCCTCGAAACGCTTGCTCACATCTTCAGTGAAAGCGATATCGGTAGAACCATCAATGGAAATATGATTGTCGTCATAAAAAGCGATGAGTTTACCCAAACCTAGGTGACCGGCTAAAGAGCAGGCTTCACCGGAGACACCCTCCATGTTGCAGCCATCGCCCAAAATTACATAGGTATAATGGTCAACCAATGTGGAGTCAGGCTTGTTAAAGCGAGCTGCCAGGTGAGCCTCCGCCATGGCCAGACCCACGCCATTACAAATACCTTGCCCTAGAGGCCCCGTGGTAACTTCAACACCGGGGGTCTCAAAATTCTCAGGGTGCCCAGGAGTGGTTGCGCCCCACTGCCGGAAATTCTTAATGTCCTCAATCTTGACACTGTCGTAACCTGTGAGATGCAACAGAGCATACTGCAGCATGCAACCATGTCCTGCAGACAGCACGAAGCGATCGCGGTTGAACCACTGGGGGTTTTTGGGATTAAAGCGCATAAACTGATCCCAAAGAACAAACGCCATTGGCGCAGCTCCCATGGGCAAACCAGGATGACCAGATTTTGCCTTTTCAACGGCATCAATGGCCAAGAACCGAATGGCATTTATACACTGCGTTTCAAGAGATTGGGTTGCGACAGCCATAGTCTTCCAAGTAGTTAACGACGGTACAGTCCAGGTGTGAACAAAGCAGACGAACGCACCTTTGCTGATGGTGATAGAGATTCGGAGCTCTCAGATGGGTAACCCCAACACGCCAAAGCATGTGCTAAAAACGGATAGGTACGTAATCTACGCAGCTGTGCACCACAGCGGAAGAAAGCTGAACGCAATAGCTCAAGCCTTCACCCCTGAGCACATAACCACGGGGCAAAAACATTTTCACAGACAACAGGCTGGAGCAGACACTTAGCCGCTCACCTGAAACGCTGATTGTGACAGAAGCTCGCTGCAGCTGACTAAGCATACGAGCTAACTACCTCAACCTGGTCCAAGGAGAGCCACTGGCCTAAGCCTATACCGTAATATTGAGCATATCCATTGGTTAAGTTAAATATGCTCAGATACGAGTGGCAGCTTATATGAAATAAGCAAACCTTTCGTTTTAATTAATGTTTCCTGTTAGGTCATTATACCTACCAAGCTGTAGCACTAGCTACGATACTTGCGAAAAACCAGAGTAACGTTGTGACCGCCAAAGCCAAATGAATTAGACATCGCCACATCTACCGTATGGGCACGGCTCTGATTGGGCACGTAGTCTAAATCACACTCATCATCTGGATCTTGCAGATTAATGGTGGGAGGAACGTGGTCGTTGGCCACAGCCATACAAGCTGCCACACCCTCAATACCGCCAGACCCCCCTAACAAATGCCCGGTCATTGATTTCGTAGAACTCACCAGTATTTGTTTTGCATGATCGCCCAACGCAGTCTTAATAGCTGCCGTTTCAGTGGGATCGTTAGCAGGAGTACTTGTCCCATGGGCGTTAACGTAGCTTACGTCTGAAGGAGAAATTTCTGCATCCTTCAGGGCTAGTTCCATAGAACGGGCAGCACCAGCACCACCGGGGACTGGCGCAGTCATGTGGTAGGCATCACAGGTCATGCCGTAGCCCACCATTTCAGCATAAATGCGAGCACCTCGACTGAGGGCATGGTCTAGCTCCTCTAAAATTAAAATGCCAGCCCCCTCACCCATCACAAAACCATCACGACCTTTGTCAAACGGGCGACTAGCATGATCCGGATCGTCGTTGCGTGTAGATAACGCCCGAGCTGAGGCAAACCCAGCAAACGACAAGGGCGTAATGGCAGCTTCAGTGCCGCCGCAGATCATGGCTTGGGCATAGCCATTTTGGACAATACGAAACGCATCGCCAATGGCATTAGAGCCAGCTGCACAGGCAGTCACAGCACAAGAATTGGGGCCTTTTGCACCGGTATGAATAGCTGTTAAGCCTGCTGCCATGTTGGCAATCATCATAGGCACCATAAACGGACTGCAACGATTGGGCCCTTTATTTAGGTAAACAGCCTGTTGTTCTTCCATAACCTTGAGGCCGCCCACCCCAGTCCCAATCATGACACCCACTTGCTCGGCGTTGAGATCAGTAATGGTGAGATCGGCATTGGCTAAGGCCTGCTTGCTAGCTGAGATCGCAAACTGGGCAAATCGATCAGTCCGCTTAGCATCCTTAGCATCCAGATACTCTAGTGGATCAAACCCTTTAACCTCACCTGCAATGCGGCATTTGTGCTTCGATGCATCAAATAATGTGATCGGCCCAATGCCGCTTTTGCCAGCCAGCAATCCTTGCCAATAGGCCTCTAGAGTATTACCGATGGGAGTAATAGCCCCCATCCCTGTAATCACAACGCGTTTTTTTTCAGTACTTGTCATGGTCATCGACACAAGGGGGACGGTCCCAAGGCATTAAAAAACAGATTTTCAAACAGACAGGGGCGCTCATGCAGGCGACTTTTCTTGAATGAAGTCGACAGCGGCCTGAACTGTGCCAATGCCCTCAGCAGCCTCATCTGGGATCTCAATATCAAACTCTTCTTCGAGAGCCATTACAAGCTCCACGGTGTCTAAGGAATCAGCACCTAGATCGTTGGCGAAACTGGCCTCAGGCTTGACCTCAGCTACATCTACACCTAGCTGCTCAGATACAATCTTCTGAACCTTTCCTAAAATGTCGTCAGCCATAATCTCCAAATTTCCTTTTCAGCGGCAGCAAAGAACATACCCTAGCCCCAGACCGGACCTTGCCACAATGGCAAACCGTCCGTCCAGATTTAGGCATTTTTTCATCTTATAGGAAAGCGTGCGCCCTACATGGGCATACAGTGGTCGCATTTTAGGTAACCTATGGCTGGCAAAGACAGAAGCCTAACAATATTACAATCCATAAACTTTTGACATGTTGCCCCGTTCGCTAAAAATGGCACTGATAGACTGAAACTTGATTGGAGAACTCTTCTGGCTAGTTTGGACTAATGTAAACAAACGTCGCTGAATTGTGATTTATCTATCTTTTTGAACGCTTTTTAGGCGATTGTTTGCATTCAAGGTCATAGCCAAACTGCTATATAGCTGAAACCATTTAATAATATTTGGAGCATTCCTTCGATGTCTCATTCGGTCAAGATTTACGATACCTGCATTGGTTGCACTCAGTGTGTTCGGGCTTGCCCAACAGATGTACTTGAAATGGTGCCCTGGGATGGCTGCAAAGCTGGTCAAATCGCCTCTTCCCCTCGCACTGAAGATTGTGTTGGCTGCAAGCGCTGTGAAACTGCCTGCCCAACTGACTTCTTGAGCATTCGTGTATACCTGGGTGCTGAGACTACTCGGAGTATGGGTCTGGCTTACTAGACTTCAGATTCGATAACAGCTTTCACTCGAAACGTTTACATCTCCTGGTCTGTATGGGCTAGGAGTTTTTTTATGGAAATATGCACCGCCGACTAGGCGCGCACAGCAAACTTGCGCACAGCCACTAAACTGCCCAGCAATCCCACCAAGCTACCTAGGGCAAAGAGGGATGCTGGCAATAGCAGCAACTGTTTCGGCGTAAACTGTAGTCCAACAGCTAAAAATTGTAGGAATTCAGGTTGCTGGGCTGACAGTCGCTGTAGTGACTGATGGGTACCGACCAAGAGTGCCCAGGCAATAAACGCCCCCATCAGACCAAAAGTAATACCCTGCAAAATGAAGGGCATATAGATCCATACGGACGTGGCTCCCACCAGCTGCATTACTTCGATTTCTCGCCGTCGGGCCATGACAATTAAGCGAATTGTGGTGGTGATAACTGCGATCGCAGTCAAGCTTAAAATTGCCAACACACCGAGACTGACATACTGCAATCCCTGGTTCAGTTCCGTCAGCCGCTGCACAGCTTCCGTGATATACAGCACTTCATCCACCCCAGCCAGACTTTCTAACTGAGCGGCCACAGCAGGTACCGCCTCAGATGACCGTACCTTCACCTTGATTTCATCAACCAGCGGATTACCTTTCAGCTGTTCAGTTGCGCCGGAGATATCAGTAATTCCGAGTTCCTGACTCAGCTGCGTCCAGGCCTCTTCCTTAGTAACCGTTACGACCTCAGCCACCTCGGCTAAGCTGCTAACGCGAGGGCTCAAACTATCCGCAGTAACACCGCTTTCCAAATAAACTGCTATTTCTAGCTGGCTACCAAATTGATTGAGTAAGCTTTCCACTTGCCAGGTTGCCTGCAAACTAATCCCAAACAGGAATAACAACACCATAATGGTGCTCACCGCGGCCCAGTTCATCCAACCACCGCGCTGCAGGCCCAAAAAGGTTTCCCGCAACAAATAGCTTGCTTTAGTAAAAAACTTCCCCATGCTGGCTTACACGCTGAGAGCGCAGTTAATCACAGTTAATAACGATTTTGGGAACACAATGCAAAGACACAAACAGCCTGATTAAACCATTATCTCAAAGGCTTTTGCGTTCATAGCCCCGTACACATACACGAGGTGAAGTCCTACTTGCTAGGATAGGGTTAGATCCATCAGCCTAATCAATTTAATCGTGGGTATTTCAGTCAGCAAAGAAAAGTTAAAAAATCCGCCTCTTGAGCTGCACTATTTGGGAGATCGGGTGCTCAGAAAAGCAACCAAACGCGTTGCTAAAGTAGATGACGGCATTCGTGATTTAGCCCACCAGATGCTACAGACCATGTATAGCGAAGATGGCATTGGTCTAGCCGCCCCTCAAGTTGGCATTCATAAGCAGATTTTAGTGGTTGATACGGACCCTGAAGAGGCCGCTAACAAACCGCTAATATTGATCAACCCTAAGATCACTCGCAACAGCAAGGAAATGGCCTGTGGTCAGGAAGGCTGTCTCAGCATTCCCGGCGTTTTTCTAGATGTCATTCGTCCAGCGGCCATTGAAGTGAGTTACAAAGACGAAAACGGTCGTCCTCAAAAGATTAAAGCTGATGATCTCTTAGCTCGTGTGATTCAACACGAGATGGATCACCTCAACGGAGTCATGTTTGTTGACCGGGTTGATAATGCCATTGCCTTAGCCCAGGAACTTCAGAAGGGCGGATTTTCTGCTAATGATGTTAGGAAGGTTGCCTAGGAATATGTAGAGGCGTTTCATACAACGCCACTAAGAGCAATATCCTTTAAAGCCTCATTTTTCATTATCAGGAGAAAACTGTGACCCCTAAAAGTGGTTTGTTTCTAGCCGGCACATGTATCACTGCCATTGCCGGCGTCGGGTCTGTATTTGAGCTTGCCTATGGTGAACCTGACTTGGGTGTGGTTCCAACCAGTATCGTGTTGGCCTTAAGCATCCCCATTACCGTTATTTTCTTTATGGCTGCCGTTAAGGATACTCGGGAAAATCAACAGTGGTAGGCGATTGTGATTCTACGGTCCAACGCAGCACAGGAGAACTCTACGGAGTAAGATGTAAAGGAATGTATCGTTTCTAAGGTTTGATTGATTGTCTGGAATCGCAAAATCAAACCTAACTACAGCTATTTACATCTCCGCTTTCACCCATGAATCTACTGTTTTTAATCAAGCTGCTGTTGGCCCTATCAGTGCTTGGTGTGGTTGCCTATCTTTTGACTGCCCGGCGTTATCAGTCCTCAGATTCTGTAGCAAACTCCTATGACCAGTGGACTGAAGACGGCATCTTAGAGTTTTACTGGGGTGAGCATATTCATCTGGGGCATTACGGTTCACCAGCGCGATCTAAGGATTTTCTAAAGGCCAAGGCAGATTTTGTGCATGAAATGGTGGCCTGGGGAGGTTTGGATCGACTAGCCCCTGGGACTACATTGTTGGATGTGGGCTGCGGTATCGGTGGCAGTAGTCGGATTTTGGCCAAGGAATATCAGTTTGATGTTACGGGTGTCACGATTAGCCCTCAACAGGTGATGCGAGCTCAGCAGCTGACACCCGCAGGCGTCACTGCCCAGTTCAAAATTGATGATGCCATGGCGCTATCGTTTCCAGATGCCAGCTTTGATGTGGTGTGGTCAGTGGAAGCAGGCCCCCATATGCCCGATAAAGCGATGTTTGCCCGAGAATTGATGCGGGTACTAAAACCCGGTGGTATTTTAGTCTTGGCAGACTGGAATCAGCGAGACGATCGTCAGGTGCCGTTAAATGTCTGGGAAAAACCAGTGATGCGACAGTTACTAGACCAGTGGTCTCATCCTGCTTTTGCCAGCATTGAAGGCTTTGCCGAAAACTTAGAAGCAACCGGCATGGTGCAAGACACTGTTGTAACCGCAGATTGGACCCAGGAAACCTTGCCCTCCTGGTTGGCTTCAGTTTGGCAAGGTATTGTTCGTCCCCAAGGTCTTATCCGCTTTGGGTTTTCAGGGCTGATTAAATCCCTACGCGAGGTGCCCACTATCTTGTTAATGCGTTTGGCTTTTGGAGCGGGCCTGTGTCGTTTTGGCATGTTTCGGGCTGTTAGAGCCGAGGTACAGGCATTTTCTACAGATGTAGAACCCAAGACACTGACTGCAAATCATTAATGACTACCCATAAAATAAGAGATCAGAACTCGAACGTTTTTGGGTAAAACGCCATGGGCAAATCAACACTCCATAGTCAAGATTTTCTGCAATGGACCCAAGAACAGATTGACTCTTTGCGTCATGGTCGTTGGTCAGACTTAGATATTGAAAATCTAATAGAGGAACTGGAAGATTTGGGGCGTAGTGAACAACGGGAACTGGGTAGCTATCTTAGGGTACTCATGATGCATCTGCTGAAATGGCAGTATCAACCTGAACGCCGCACGGCCAGCTGGCA
Organism: Adonisia turfae CCMR0081; assembly: GCF_011009555.1. GTDB lineage: Bacteria > Cyanobacteriota > Cyanobacteriia > Phormidesmidales > Phormidesmidaceae > Leptothoe > Leptothoe turfae. The sequence continues at coordinate 7,036,117 of NZ_QXHD01000004.1, forward strand.
AATAACAATCACCAATTGTCGGGATAGCATCCAAGATTGCCTAGAAGACGCACCGAGTTTGCAGCAGTTTGTCAATAATGCTGAATGGCGTCAGAAGTATTACCGACGAGCACGCCGAGATGCAGCCCAGGAAACTAACAAGGCATTAACTTCATTTCCAGAAAAATGCCCCTATCTACTTGAGCAACTTGTGTCTTCCGACTGGTTACCCGAATAAAGTTCGATTTTATAAGCGCAGTACCACAACCAAACTGATATCAAAGTTATGACTAAACGCGTCATTATTGTTGGTGCAGGGCCAGCGGGTACCAGTTTAGCGCTGTTGCTGGTTCGCAATGGCATTCATGTCACATTGTTGGAAAAAGATACCACCTTCGAACGAGTTTTTCGAGGTGAAGGGTTGATGCCTGTAGGCATGGACGCACTGAAACAGATGGGGCTCACAACAATGCTCACTAAGGTGCCCCATCGTCGGCTTGAGTCTTGGCATATTCATCTGGGTGGTAACGAGGTTTTTGTGATTCCTGAGCCTGACTTAGGAGAACAGTCCCTGAGTATTGTTTCTCAACCTGCTTTATTACAGGGCATTGTGGATGAAGCTGCTGGGCATGAGGGCTTTGAGTTTAAAGCGGGCTGCCAGGTACAGGATTTACTGTGGGAAGAGAATCGCGTTGTTGGGGTGCGGATTAAAACAAATAATACGTCCTCAGACATTAGAGCTGATTTAGTCATTGGCTGTGACGGTCGCGGTTCATTGGTGCGCCGTAAAGCTGGATTAACCATTGACCTACAGCCTGATCAGTACGACGTCCTGTGGTTTAAGCTACCGCCCCCGGAGCGATTGCAACACACCTGCCAGTTTTATTTGATGGCGAAATCTCAGCAGCATCCGGCCAGTTGTTACACCTCCTGGGACGGTCAACTACAGTACGGGTTAATTTTGCCCAAGGGGGGATTGCAACAATTAGGGGATGCAGATTGGCTCAGTCTGGCCGCTGCCTCTGCTCCCGATTGGTTGGCTGAGCATGTACTCGCCCACCGCGATTCTGTCAGCGAACCGGTAAGACTGAACGTGGTGGTGGGCAAATGTCCACAGTGGTGGGTGCCGGGGGCTTTGCTATTGGGAGATGCGGCCCATCCCATGTCTCCAGTGCGAGCTCAAGGGATTAATTTAGCGCTGCGGGATGCCATTGTGGCGACGAACCATCTGGTGCCAGCTCTCCACAAAAGTGATGAAAAAGTAGATGAAGCCTTGGCAACAATTCAGCAAGAACGATTGCCAGAAGTGGTGCGATCGCAAACCTTACAGCTTCGCGAAGCCAATGGCCTCAAAGTGGTGCGATCTTCTCCTTGGAAGTTAGCCATTGCTCAACAGATTTTACCTATCATTGGCAAGCTGTCGTGGGTGCAACAAACCTGGTTAAATCGCCAGCATGACTTACGCTATGGCTCTCAATCGGTTCAGCTCATAGGGCATCAAGCTCACACAGTGGAGTAGGACGGTGCATCGTGCATTTTGTTACACCTAACCCCGTGACCTTGGACTTTTGTGGTGTTTCAGATGTAGATATCAGGCCACTAGCAGAACATATGCAGGGTTCACATAAACCTCATGGAAACTTCGGTAGTTTTAGTGAGGAGACCACGGAGAAAACTTATGTATAAATATGTACAGACAGCACATAAGTACTGCATACTTTTTGTAATATCACCCATGCCAACCTCCCAGCAAAACCCTAGTCTGCCTGGACAAGTACCCTGTGATTTAGCCCTTAAGATTCTCCATCGAATTCCGGCAGAGCATCGTCACAGCATTACGCCACAACAAATGGTAGCGATCCAAAGCGTACTGCGAGAACGGCAACAAAAAACGATTTTTAGAACGGCATTGGGGCCTTTTTGTCTATCGCTCACAGCCGGTCGCAAGCGGAGTAAAAAACGGCTCAATCAAAGCTTGCTGGCACCGGCACTCTGCCTGATGGCTAGCATGATCGGTATGGGTAGTATGGTCGGCTTAATGAAATTTCGCTATGACTATCAAATTGCCGCCTACACCAAGGCCACTCTGCCCATCGAGAAAGCGTCAGTTCACCCAACGGTTTTACCCTTCCGCAAAGGGCAAAATACCTGCGAAAAAAATGGAGGAGTCTGGACCCGAGAAGAATGTGTAGATCACACCCATGACCCCACATTTTAAACTGCCCTCACTACCCTGGCACTGGCAATATCAGCGTAAGTAATCAATAATCCCCTGGGCGATCGCATCGGCAATCTGTTCGCGGGCGGCAGTACTTTGAAAACGAGCTGCATCCTCACTGCCGGTAACAAACCCAGTTTCCACCAGTACCGCAGGCATGGAGGTATTGCGCAACACATAGAAGCGGGCCTGGCGGACACCGCGATCGCGAAGATCGGTACTGCGTAGAACACTGCTGTGGATTGCCCGCGC
>NZ_QXHD01000004.1:7038575-7112225 GCF_011009555.1 Adonisia turfae CCMR0081
TGGTCTTCAAGAAAACGACGAATCGCTTTCATGACCTCATGACGCAAGCGGATATTACGACTCATGCGCTCTCGTCGCAAATCTAAATAGCGGTACTTTAACCGCAGTTCCTCACGCACATTTTCCTCTTCCGCCGTTGAAATTTGAAACGGCAGTTGCTTACGCACGGCGCTGAGGAGTTCAATGCTATCGGCGTAAATTTCTACCTGCCCCGTTGGCAAGTTAGGGTTCAATGACTCGGGTGGACGCTGGCTAACCCGGCCTTCAATTTTCACGACATACTCATTACGTACCTGATCAGCCGCTGGATAGGAGGCCGGGGTACGTTCGGGATCGCTGACAATTTGCACAACACCATCGCGATCGCGCAAATCTAGAAAAATCACACCACCATGGTCACGGCGGCGATCCACCCAGCCATACAGGGTAACAGTCTTATCGATATGCTCGGCCCGCAGCTGACCGCAGTATAAGGTACGCATGGATATAGAAAGAGGGTGATTTTTCGTAGGTTTCAACAAAGCCTACCTATTATCTAGGATTGTTAGGTAGTTTTGAATTTTGAATTTTGAGTTTTAAGTTTGATCCTTTTGAGATTTTTCTGGCAAGCCCAGGACATCAACTCAAAATTCAATACTTAAAACTCAAAATTCAAGGCCAAATCTCCCTTTCCGTAAAACCGCTATCGGACGGCTGCACGGCCTTGCATCATATCCGATAGCATAGACGCTGGCTGCTTTTGGTGGGGCCAGGCAAAAGCATGACGAAACGCAGCTTCTTGACATGCTCGCAGGCCATCGAAACCAATGACGTCCTGAGTTAGCAGGTTTTCATACTCAAAGGGCAGTCGCACATTGTGCAACCCAGCGTTGTCCGTACAAATTGCAATATCCACACCTGCGTCAAAGCAGCGGCTAAAGACCTCTTTCAGCTGACTAATTTCATCGAGGGTACCCGTTTGCCAGTAGGTCGTCGGACAGACTTCTAAGCATTGTCCCCGCGCAGCTACATCCTTGAGCAGTTCTGGATAATGTAGCGGGATCTGAATACCATGGCCAATCCTCATCAGATAGGGCAACAGCTCTGGATAGCAGCCATTGGACGTTTCATAGAGGTGTCCCGTTGTCTTGATCCCCAACGATTGAGCATAGCGATATAGCTGCACAATCTCATCCAGCTTTTCTCGATAGGCTGCATCTCCACCCGCAATGTCAATGGCACAGACATAGTCTGGGTACTGTGCTGCCAGATCAACGGTGGCTCGATTAATTTCGTAGGGCAAACGGGAGTGCATACATAGAATTTGCCGAGTCACGACTGGATACTCGGTTTGTTCACTGGCACGACCAACGATCTCAACGATCTCCGCCATCATGTCCATGCGCTCCCGCTCGCTCATGCTGTGGGGTGTGCGATAAAACGGCGTATAGCGCAATTCAAGATAAGCCAGGTTTTCGAAGATGTAGGCTCCTCGAATTAGACGATAGATAAAGTAAGGCAGTGCTTCGCGAGTTTGAACACTTTCTACGAGGGTATGTAGCTCCAAATACTCTTCTAGAGAGTCCTTGGGTTGAATGTAGAATTGCTCAAACTCGGCATAATTTTGAAACCGCTCAGCTAAATCAGGACGGTTTCTCTGAAAGTAGCGCCACAGGATTCTGGGTACGACAGAGCCCCCCAGATGGCGATGGAGTTCTGCATAAAGACTCATGATGTCTCAATGTATTGGGTGGATTGGTGAAAAAAATTAATTGCTTAATGTCGCGAGAGCAACGACAACCCCACGACCCTTTCAAAATTACGCGGGGATCAAAAATTACAACGTTGAAACAAAAATTAAAAAAGTGTGAAATGCCTATTAAATTAAGTTTTACCTCAGGATTTAATTTTTTGCCTAAAAAAAACTTCAAAACCCTGATGAGCTTAAACTTTAGTTAACCTTTGGGGTTTGAGAAAGTAGCGCGCAAGTTAGCGGAATTTATTTTTTTACTACGACCAAGGTTTATGTTGCATTTGTTGACACTAGCTACCTTGCCTCATCATAATTGTGATTTGTTTGAACTCTAACGCGCGAGATTCCCTTGGCAAACGTTATTGTAATTGGTGCCCAGTGGGGCGATGAAGGTAAAGGAAAAATCACTGATTTGCTTAGTAAATCAGCAGATGTGGTTGTCCGTTATCAAGGTGGTGTCAATGCAGGACACACTGTTGTTGTAAAAGATCAGACCTTTAAGCTGCACTTGATCCCATCAGGCATCTTGTACCGTGATACGGAGTGTTTGATCGGTAGTGGTACAGTTATCGACCCTAAGGAGTTGATAGCTGAACTTGATAAGTTAGATGGCCTGGGAGTTTCCAGTAAAAATCTCTTTATTTCTGAAACTGCCCATGTGACCATGCCTTATCATCGGCTGATTGATCAGGCTTCTGAGGAACGTCGAGGGAGTAAGAAGATCGGCACTACAAAGCGTGGTATCGGTCCCACCTACGCGGACAAGTCAGAGCGCACAGGGATTCGCATTTGCGATCTAATGGATTTGTCAGCTTTTCGCGATCAGTTAGATTGGACAATTAGCTACAAAAATATTGTTCTAGAAAAGCTCTATAATCTTCCACCTCTCGATGCAGAGGAAGTATTCCAGGAGTATGAGGTTTACGCTGAGCGATTACGCCCCCATGTGGTTGATAGCTCTTTGCACATATACGATGCATTGACAAAGCGTAAAAATGTACTGTTTGAAGGGGCTCAGGGAACTCTTCTAGATCTCGACCACGGTACTTATCCCTATGTGACATCATCCAACCCAGTTGCCGGTGGTGCATGTATTGGTTCCGGTATTGGCCCAACTGCTATTGATCGCGTGATTGGTGTTGCCAAGGCGTATACAACTCGTGTAGGTGAAGGACCCTTCCCCACTGAGCTATTGGATGAAATGGGCAATGCTCTTTGTATGCGTGGGGCCGAGTTTGGTACGACGACGGGTCGACAGCGTCGCTGCGGCTGGTTTGACGCTGTGATTGGTCGTTATGCTGTCCGGATTAATGGCTTAGACTGTTTGGCCATTACCAAGCTGGATGTTTTAGATGAGCTGGATGAAATTAAGGTTTGCGTTGCCTATGAGTTAGATGGTGAACGCTGCCATGATTTGCCGGGTAGTGCTAGTCAGTTTGCTCGGTGTAAGCCGGTTTATGAGGTGATGCCAGGTTGGAAACAATCCACAGCGAACTGTCGTAAACTAGAGGACCTGCCTTCACAGGCTCTTGATTATCTAGAGTTTTTGGCCAAGCTGATGGAAGTTCCCATTGCCATTGTGTCGTTGGGTGCTAGCCGCGATCAGACAATTATTGTGGAAGATCCAATCCATGGTCCAAAGCGTGCCCTGCTCTATGAGAACGGTGGCGCATTTAAGGTGGCTTAGATTATGATCATTGGCCCCCAAACGCTAGGATGATAAAGCTCTAAATTACGGTGTTACTGGGCAGATGCCGTATCGCAAAGGTTTGAGGCCAGTGCAAACTCGATTGTAGGCTGACTGGCTGCCTAAAAAGTTGGACGGACAACAATTTCTTTTTTCATCGATCGGATAATTATAATGGAACTGACTCTCGACTGTAGTAAGCGTGCAGATAATGAAAAACCTGGGGCTTTACGTCGCGCAGGTGTGATGCCGGCTGTACTTTATGGCCACGATGGCACTAACTCGGTATCCCTCAAGGCAAATACCCGTGAAGTTGAAGCGCTGATACGTAATGCTAAGGGGCAGAAAGTGGAGTTGAGCCTGAATGTGACTGATATGCCTTGGAACGGCAAAGTCGTTTTGCAAGAAGTGCAAAATCATCCTTGGAAAAGTGAGATTTATCACATTAGTTTCTTGGCTCAATAAGCTTAATTTTTAGCACAGCTATTAAAACCTCTGATTTCTCTAAGAAGTCGGGGGTTTTAAAGAAACCGGGCTTTTTAATGGCAGCCAGTATAGTATAGGCGTTAACTATTCAGCCCTGTTTTACGACGGATATGAAAACGCCTCAAGGAAAAAAAATTATTAATGACATGACCGATTTGATTGTGCCAGCTGCGTTGCGGATTTGGCTGGTCTTTCTATTGGTCTTTGTGTTGTTAGGGTATCCAGTAACGGTCAGTATTTTGTTCGGGGCTGTGGGTGGTTTTGCAGGTGGCTTAGTGTCTGCCTGGTGGTATGCACCAGGAGGAGAGCCTATGCCTAAAGCAGATGGGCAGACCTTGTCTCCCATGTTGCAGTTACCTAAATTGCGCTGGCGCGGTGAGCGGCGTCATTTGCGGCGGCGGCAGCGCTAATATCCATCAAGTTTAAAAAAGTTGATAGACGGTGGGTAGCATGATGGCTATTACATTTTTTAATTCGGTGATTCCATCTACTCAACAATTGACCCTTGATGGACTACTACTATGTTTTTCTTTTTATCGAAGTTCCTTCCTTTACTGATTTATCCGTTGGGATTGAGCTGTTTGCTCCTATTGATAGCTCTAGTTTCGCTATGGAAGTTTCCTCGCCGGTCTTTATTTGCGATCGCAACCGCCTTACTCATCCTTTTTTGCAGCAGTAATCCTTTAATTGCGGTCACCTTTGTCAAAACCCTAGAATGGCAATACTTGCCCTTAGACCCTGTACCCGCCGCTGAAGTGATTGTAGTTCTAGGTGGGAGTACCCGCGCTCAGTCCCCACCTCGTCCTTGGGTCGAAGTTTTAGAAGCAGGTGACCGTATTTTGTATGGTGTCAAGCTCTATAAAGAGGGGGTGGCTCCCTCGATTTTGTTTAGCGGTGGTCGTGTCTCTTGGCAAGGTAATGAGGGTGGTTCAGAAGCTCAGGATATGGCTGCGATCGCGAAAACAATGGGCGTGCCTGAACGCAGTATTGTGCTAGAGAATGTATCCTTAAATACGTACCAAAATGCCGTAGAAACAGCGAAAATCCTGCGCCAGAAAAAGATCACCAACATTTTACTAGTGACTTCAGCTATCCATATGCCCAGGTCTGTCGCAATTTTTGAGAAGCAGGGGTTTGATGTGACGCCAGCTCCTACTGACTATTGGGTTGCTCAGGAATCTCTGGATCAGATGCGAGGAATTTCCCCAGGGACATTTCTCAATGTCTTGCCCGACACCGAAGCCCTTCACTTTTTTACAAGAGCTCTTAAGGAATATATAGGACTCGGCATCTATCGTCTGAGGGGCTGGTTATAGTGAGGTGAGTAGCACCTGTTTCCCCACATGATTTTCAGACTATGCAAGGTTAAACGTTGACCTCCACCTTAACTTTCTGACTAGCTCGAGTATGTTCAAACGTTCTTTAGAACCTCCCGCAACGAATGTTGGTGAATCGATTCAACTACAACAAATTGCCTACGAGTTTCGTCAGGAGGTTAGATACCGTGATGACTTTGAAGCCTATTGCCAGTGGTACTACGACACGGCTGAAAAACATCGTACAGAGCTCGCTGCAATGAAAAACGATATCCCTTTCTTTAGTTGGTTTTGTCGTAGTCGTACCTGAGGAGACTGTTGGAGTTAAGAGAGGATGGTTTGGCTAGAGAGTAGGATGCTGACATACCATTAAAGTGTTAGCCAACGGCTCAGCTAGCCTAAGCGGTAACTGTTGAGGGAGATGCTAGAGTACTTCTAATTCTGCTGATGACAGGTGAGCTTTGAACGGTCTTTTGGCACCTTCAATGGCAAATTCAACCACGACTGGAAAGTTAGGGCTAATGGGGCGTCCTTTCCAGTCAGTTAAGACTTCTTTGATGACTCCTTCCATGCCCTCAGCATTGTGAGGTTGATTTCGGTGTTGAGGATGGTGAAACAGAACAACAGGAGTGGAAACCCGTACGCGATCGCCAGCTTTCATAGACATGCAATAATCCCAAAAAAGAAAAAACGTGTGATCGCATTGCGAACCACACTGTTCATTAAGTTGAGAATTATTTTCTCATAAGATAGCACCCTCCATGTAGCTTTAACAACTCAGTAGTTGTTAAAGTCGGGTAGTCTTAGCTCTATCCTTGGGTAGGTTGCTAAGCATCGGATTAAGAATCGGGTGCCGTGATGGGTTCCTGTTGGGGGTCATCCGGGATGGCAGCAGGGCGTAGATTTTGCCAAACTAAAACTCCGGCTACACCAGCTACACTGACAGCAATCAAGAGCAAAATGCTCAAAACCAGAGCTTGTAAGGATCTTCGCGGTTTCTCTTCAGTCGGTGTCTCCATTTCTGTGGGCTCCTCACTCTCCCCATACAGTAGGGCTTTAGACGCCGCAGTCAGCTCTGTGGGATAGCTTATGTCCTGTTGGGTTGTTATGGATGGAGGTGTGATCGGGTCGTCAATAATGACCGTATCACCTGTCATGGTGCAACTCATGAGCACAACGGCAACATTGTCATGCCCATTCTTTTGATTGGCTAATTCCACCCAAGACTCTACGGCAGTGGGTAACGGCACAATATTTTTCACAATCAGGCCGATATAGTTAGCCCATGATGTTTCTACGCGATGATTGTCGCTGAGGCCATCGGAGCACAGTAACAAAACACCGGTTTCATCCAAGATAAAACGTTCCACATGGGGTTTGAGGCTATCGGCCTCGCGGGTGCCTAGAGCTTGGGTGAGAGCACCGGCATCAGTGTGGGCATAGGCAGCAGCGGGGTAGCTTTTGCCGGATGTGATTTCACGTCCTGCCACATCGTCATCTACCGTAAGTAAATGACAGGCTTCGGGGGTGATCCAATAGGCGCGACTATCACCCACGTGGGCAATATAGAGCTCGTTCACTTCTTCGTAGCCCTGCGGTGTGGGAATGCGTTGGGGAATCATCAGGGCGGCTACCAGGGTGGTGCCCATGCGCTGCCGTTCGGTTCGCCCTTGGCTATCGTTTTGGCTAGCGACCAAGTTATTGGCAACCCTAATGGCGGCTTCAATCTGGCCCATCACCACATAGGGAGGCAGAGGTTCTTCTTGTTCAGCAATTTCTGTCAGCAGCCCCCTGAACTGTAGCTGGAGCGATCGCACCACGGTTTGGCTAGCAATTTCGCCACCCGCATGACCACCGACTCCATCGCAGACCACGGCAATCCGAGGCAAGCTAGGCAAATCAGCAGGGCTAGACCGCTCTAGTTCCACCTTGCTAGGGTAGCAGGCATCTTCATTGTGGGGCAGTTGGCCACTGCTGGTGCTACCCGCTACCTGAGTCGCTAGCGACATATCCATTGCCTGGCTCAGTAGAACTCGATTAAGTTGCTCAAGGATGCGATCAAAATTTGGCTGAGACCCATCGCACTGCTCTAAAACGGGTCGGAGATTATTGGCAACTGCCGGTACTGACTTAGACAGCAGCGCCGCAATCAAATTCGCCAGATTTTGAAGAGGTGGTTGCCCCGGAATCAAATTACTTAACCGTATGCGCCAGCCATCAACATGGATAGCTTCAGGGGCTGTCAAGCTAGCCGCCATATTCATGCCAAATAAGTGGGGCCACAGATTAAATAGCTGCCAGCACCAATAAACTTGGCGAAATGGTGTGGTTCCAGCCCAGGCTGTACCTAGGGTGGGCATCAGCCTGCCATGACGATCAATCGGGGCATTATCGAGCAGTAATACAGGGCCATCAATCAGCTTGCATTCTCCATAAACCGTTGGTAAGTGCAACTGGTGAGGATAGGCTCGCAGGTAGGGTAAAGCCGCCGCTGAAACAGTTTCTGGATGGTCTGGAGGCTCTGGAGCTTGGGTATCATGCCATATACCTGGACTAAGCACCCAATAGCGTTCATTTACGCTTTGGCCAGGTGGCACATCACGCCCAGGTCCCAGGGCTAGAACGTATTTTTTAAATGGGTAGACGTCCATTTGAGTCATGTCAGCCAGCGATTTTGCCGATATAAACATTTGCCATGTCCAGAATTGGAATTTTTACCTAAAGAAACCATAGGCTTCAACCTGGACGCGGTTTAGAACTACAAAGGGAAAAAGATTAGGTTAATGGTAGTCGCAAAGCGCTCAAATGAGGAATTCTTTAACAATGAGGAGTTCTTTAACATCTCTGCCGATCTGGATCTGGCTGGATTACCCTTGAGATAGCTAAAACGTGAAATACCAATGAGCTTGGCGATTTTTTGGATTCTGCTTGGCGTAGCACTCTGTGTTATGGAATTAATGATTCCAACGGCATTTTTAGAATCTGCTTTAGGGGTGAGTGCCATTGCCGTGGGGGTGCTAGTGATGCTGCTGCCCATTGCATTTAGCTGGCAGGTGGCACTGTGGATGGTGCTTTCAATGCTGCTGTTCTGGGCACTGCGACGGTTTTCTCCACGGCGACAACCCCCTGCGCTCATGGATTCAACAGAAGCAAGAACGATTACATCGATCCCAGCAGGTCAAAGTGGACGCGTGATATATGAGGGGAATTCATGGCCTGCATGCTGTAGTGATCAAGATGTTGCGATCGCGACCAATCAAACCGTCATTGTCGTTGGTCGTCAGGGGAATACGCTAATTGTCATGCCCGAAAGCGCCCTCTTGTAGAGACGGTTGTAGGGGGCATTGCCTGCGACGCCCCTACAAAAATATCCCAAAATATTTTTTAGAAAGACACACATCATGGAACAACTTGTACTTCTGATTATGTTGGCTCTTGGCGGTTCCATGGCCGCTGGCTCAGTCCGTATTGTTAATCAAGGAGATGAAGCCCTAGTAGAAAGCCTGGGCCGATATAACGGCAAAAAGCTCCAGCCTGGCTTAAATTTCACCGTGCCCTTTATCGACAAGATGGTTTATAAGCAAACCATTCGCGAAAAAGTGCTCGATGTCCCCCCTCAGCAATGCATTACCCGCGACAACGTTTCTATTAGCGTAGATGCCGTTGTTTATTGGCGGATTGTCGATTTAGAAAAGGCCTACTACAAAGTTGAAAATCTACAAGCGGCCATGGTCAACCTGGTGCTTACCCAAATTCGGGCAGAAATGGGCCAACTAGAGCTAGACGAAACATTTACTGCCCGTGCCGACATTAATGAGACCTTGCTGCGGGAGCTGGATATTTCCACTGATCCCTGGGGCGTCAAGGTAACTCGTGTAGAACTACGAGATATTGTGCCGTCTAAGGCTGTGCAAGATTCCATGGAACTACAGATGGCTGCCGAACGCCGCAAACGTGCCGCTGTACTGACATCGGAAGGTGAGCGTGAGTCAGCGGTGAACGCAGCTCAAGGCCAAGCGGAAGCAGAAGTTTTAGCCGCTGAAGCGCGCAAAAAAGCAGCAATTCTGGAAGCAGAAGCAGCGCAAAAGAGCATTGTGCTTAAGGCTCAGGCCGACCGGCAAGAAAGTGTTCTGCGGGCTCAGGCCACGGCAGAAGCTGTGCAAGTGCTAACTCAAAAACTAAAAAGCGATCCCGCCGCCCGCGAAGCGCTACAGTTTTTGCTGGCCCAGGGCTATCTAGATGTCGGTAGCAAAATTGGCGCTAGCGATAGCAGTAAAGTCATGTTTATGGACCCCCGCGCGATTCCTGCCACATTAGAAGGCATGAAATCCATTGTGGGAGATTTACAGCAGCAGTAGCCTAGAGGCTGCCCCAAACTGATCGGGAGTAAAAAGATGGGCAATATGGGCAAGCTAGTGATCCCAAGTTTAGCTGGAACCCCTTAACCTGAGGCCGCTTGGCATTTAGCGCAGAGTCCGAAGAACTCTAATGTGTGGTAAAAAATGCGGAAATGATGGGAATCGTTGAGGTGCTTCTCCAGCTCATGGACTGGACACTCTTCGATGGGTAGCGATGCACCACAGCGGAGGCAGGTCAGGTGGTGACGATCTTCATGGGTCAGACTGTAGAGCGATTCCCCATTAGATAATGTCCGTACTTGAACCGTGCCATCTAGTTTCAATGCTTCGAGGGCTCGATAAACGGTGGCCAGACCAATGCGGCTACCATCTTGTCGCATCACACCATGCAGATCCTGAGCAGATATGGCTTGCTCCTGATTTTGTAGTGCTTCCAGGATGCGCTCCTGGTTACGGGTCCGACGAATAGCCATGGGATTTAAGGAATGTGTTCTATTAGCTTAGATCGTAGTACCGTGCTTAGGGTAGACCTGCTGGCGACGTGATACCAGGGGTGCGATAGTATTAAATTTGTCTACTTCTGGATTGACATTGTGGCGCAGACTTATCAGGCTCAAGTGTATGTGACTCTTCGTCCTTCGGTGCTGGACCCGGCGGGTACGGCGGTGCGCTCTGGATTAGAGCACATGGGATATGACAATGTGACGCAGGTCCGCATTGGGAAATATATAGAGGTTTCGCTGACGGCGGATAGTGAAGAGGCTGCGAACGAGCAATTGGATCGCATGTGTGATCAGCTTTTGGCAAATCCGGTGATTGAGAATTATCGGATTGAATTACAGACGATGGCGACCGCCTAATATTCGATACTCCGTAGGGTGAACACTGCCCACCATTCAACATTTAGGCCCCCAGCCCATTCCCCAACCCATTCCCCACCTATTTTTGGTCCCATGAAATTTGGTGTCATTACATTTCCCGGTTCTAATTGTGATCGCGACGTTGTTTACGTCACCCGCGATATTCTTAAGCGTCCCACCCATCGCATCTGGCATGAAGATAGCGATTTAGGTGATATAGATGTGGTGGTGATCCCCGGTGGCTTTAGCTATGGTGACTATCTGCGGTGTGGTGCTGTCGCCCAGTTTTCTCCGGCGATGCGGTCTGCTGTGGACTTTGCCAATAAAGGCGGTTTGGTTTTGGGCATTTGTAACGGCTTCCAGATTTTGACTGAGGTGGGACTGTTGCCCGGTGCCCTAATGCGGAATCGAGATATGCGGTTTATTTGCGATCGCACTCCTCTAAAAGTAGAGCGCACTGCTCTGACTTGGACCAGCAACTACACCCAGGGGCAGGTCGTGACGATTCCCATCGCCCATGGTGAAGGTTGTTATTATGCTGATACAGATACCCTAAAGTCTCTAGAAGATAATCAACAAGTTGTTTTCCGCTACAGTAGCTCAGATGGCACTGTTGACAACAACAATAACCCCAACGGATCCCTCAACAACATTGCTGGTATTTGTAACAAAACCGGTAACGTGCTTGGCATGATGCCCCATCCAGAGCGAGCGGCAGATACTAGACTCGGTGGAACCGATGGATTAGCCCTGTTTGAATCTGTCTTACAATCGGCCCTCAGTGTCGCTTAGCGGACATCCCCACAACACAACAGGCTATAAATTGCTAGACCATAATCAAAAGTAGGCTTCCAGCCTCAATACTTACAAACAGCCTGCTCTACACATAGGCATCTTCAGAGCAGGCTATTTATATTTGCTAAGATTTCTGCCAATAATTGTTAGCCGCAGCAACAGTTGCAAACTCAGTCGCAACGGTCTGCCCCACAGCGATTAGCATCATGGCATCCGACGCATAGACATTTCGCAATTTATCTCTCTCGGCTGCATCTGGCTGCGTCATTTTAATAATGAGCCGCGCCATTTTAACAGCTAACTGCCGTCCCTCCTCAGGCGTATCAGTAATCAAAGAATTACTCGGAACCAATGTAATTTCTTCCATGGTAATTGCCTCTAGTTTTCAGAATGTAAAGCTTTAACACAAAATAAATCGTGTGCGAATTAATCGCGCACGATTTAATGATAGCAAGTGTTCTTGAAAAGTCAATCGTGCGCGATTAATTCGCGTGTTGCTATGATTGGAAGATAGCTGGTGCCCCTGGTAAGGCCGTCTATTTATGCTCTTTGTGATAAGAAGTCATGGTTGACTCGATTTCCCACCCTAGTGAATTTCTTCAGTTTGACGATTTCCTGTGCTTTGCACTCTATGCTGCCAACCACGCTATGAATCGTGCCTATAAGCCATTGCTCGATAAGATTGGGCTTACCTATCCTCAGTACATTGTGATGGTGGTGTTATGGGAAAAAGATGGACAAGCTGTTAGAGAATTGGGAGAAAGGTTGTTTTTGGCATCGAATACGCTAACGCCCTTGCTAAAGCGGTTGGAAAAAATGGGTTACGTCACCCGACAGCGGGATCCGAAGGATGAACGCAAGGTGCTCATTTATCTGACCCAGGTAGGAAAAACCCTCAAGCAAGATGTGCTCGAGATCCCTGGCTGCATTATTAACGCTACAGGTCTTACTTCGAGCAATCTGGAGGCTCTTCAGGAACAGTTGTCTCTGCTTCGCAAAAATCTGGAAACTGCTCTAGAAACAGGTACTATTGACTAGAGATAGTTTAGGTTTGTTTGGGGCAGTATTAGCGACAAGATTAAGCGTGAACTGCTTCTTTGCCCTTATTCTTGCCGTAACTGCTGAATTTCCTCGATTAACAAACCTGTTGTTTGGCTAATAGCATCATCGTCCAACATTGGTAGCAGCCTTCGAGCAATATCCAATTGTGTTTGTTGCTGTCCCCGTTCCATTCCCTGTTGGAGACCCTGCTCTAGAGCCTGTTTAGAGGCTTTAACAATGGCGCCACGCTGATCCTGAATAAACATTTCTTGGTGTTCTAAATCATCCAACTCCTCACGAGTAAGGTTGGCTTGATTTGCTACATTAAATGCCTCTTTGATGGCAGTCACCACCCGCAGGGACTCTGGGATGGTCTCTAGCTCACGGGCATGGTTGAGAAAATAGGCCCATTGATCGGTAAGACTGTGCAATTCGTCTAAGGCACGGTCGAACTTGGGCAATTCCCCGAAGACCAGTTCCAGATCGTGAATGGGATAGTCGAATAAAAAGTTTTTTTCCTTGAGGATAAAACGGGAGAGCCAGCCCTCAAATTCTGGAAACATGACAAAGTCGGTAATTGTCAAGGCAATTACCGGATTGAGCAATGCATAGTCATGACCCTTATTCAGTTGGATGGAGTAGGCTTTAGCGGCATTGTAAAGAATACGTTTTTCAAATCCTTCTAGATTTAATACCTGCATCTCAATAATGACGGTGCTGCCATCGTGGAGTTGGGCTTTCACGTCCAGATAAGTGTCTTTAACGCCACGAATCCGAGGTGCCTGGTAGGGGTTAAGAATGGTTAGATCCTGAACTATATCGTTGCCTTCGTAAACCATCCCGTTTAGGAAACTCATGAGGATGTCCTTGTGTTCTTCAGAACCAAAGATTTTTTTGAAGGCAAAGTCCGTCTTAGGATTAATAAATGCCATAGCAAACAGGTTTGGCTAATTAAAATGCCAATGCTTTTATCTTATTGCATCTTTCAAGATGACATGAGCGTTGACACTTTTTGATGGTCACTTGGTATGTGGGTCGTACCTGGGGGATCAGAATTAGGTCAATCCTTCTAAGACTTGAATAGTCGTCAAAATTTAGCGCTCATTCCCCTCAGGCATGAGTAAATTTTTAATTCAGATTATTGTAGCGAGGATAACCTGCTCTTTCTCAGCTGCTTCTGCGAAACATCTTTTGAATTCTTGACTAGCTTTACGACAGTCTTCAAGCCAGTCCTCTGGAGCATATACCGAAGTATCAAAGTGATGAAGTAGTTCATCTACTCTGATTTTGCAAAGGATCTGTGCAATTTCCTTCACTTGTCCTGAGGTGAGATAACGTAGATTACTTGAATTTATGTGCTCACCTCCCCAAATAGCCAAGTCAGCTAGTTGAGTATTTAAAGGAAATTTTATTTCCAAGACCTTCAAAAGGCATGAATGAACTAGTCTGTCAATTCGTGTGCCAAAGTAAATCTTTCTCTGTGCGAGAAGTGGATCCTCTGCTTTAAATTGTTCCAAAAGTTGTTCTAGAAGATCACAGTATGTGTTTAAATCTTTTCCAGGTGTAAAAGGAAATAGACGCTTGTCTTCGCTACCGTTGAATGCTTCGTAGTCCTCTTCATAGTCTTGAATAAATACATCTATTGTTGGTTCTCGGAAATAGTCAGGATCGGACGTGGGAAGTGCATTGAACCATAAAAACATGCCACTTCCATAGCTCCATATCTCCTTAATCAATATTTGTAGCTTTTCATTACTACGAATCTGCTCAAGTAATTCAATAGGAATAGCTTGCTTTACGATAGAGTGTGACATTTAAGAAGCCTTACATAGAAAAAGCCCTGAATAGTGAGAAAATAATTCAAGAGTTTATTCATATTGCACAATAGCTCAAATATTGGAGGTTTAGATAACTCTTTGATGCATTATGAAGCTGTTTAGCCTTATGTCAGGAGAGAAAATTAATTGGCTAAACCATTTGGAATAGTGAATTGTCGTTCTGTATAGCAATAATTATTCCCAGCCATGCGCCCAATGGGAGCCAACTTTTGAGTATCAACGTGATGGTTCTCATCTATCAAGTCATCACGTACAAACCAATGGACTACCTGGCCAATGACTAAATTAAACGTCCCAATCGGCACAATTTGCATAGTGCGACATTCAAATGCAACAGGAGATTCTGCAACCCTTGGCGCTTTCACCACCTGGCTAGGAACTGTTGTCAGGTCAATATGGTCAAACTCAGAATCACCATAGGGTAGCGGTTCTGATGCCTCAGCCACCTGACGAATGTACGGCGCTACTGCCAAGTTGATTACATACTCACCCACACCACCTTCAGAGACAGGACGTACATTGCGCAACGTGTCTTTTGCCGAACCGTCTGACTTTGGGGCAACGCTAAAGGCTAATGCCAGAGGGTTATGTCCCACTGCATTGAAATAGGAAAAGGGCGCTAAATTTGTTTTTCCGGTGGTTGAGATGCTGGAAACAAAAGCAATAGGTCGGGGCACCACTGTCCCAATCAGCAATTTGTAGCGAGATGGTGGATCGAGTGCTTCAGGATTGATTTCCATAGAGGGGCATGGACTAGTAGTACCAACTACTCCAAATTAGATTGAATATCATCGAATAAATCATAAAAGAATCAAAATGGCTTGACTATGGCAGGTGAGCTGCAATAACTCTTTCAAAAGTCTCGCCTTAAAACTTACTGTCGGATCACATTTACTAATGGTTTAAAGAGTTCTGTTAGCTCTTGTCGGGCGCTTAGTAATGTAGGAAATGGACGATTGCCATAGTTTTGACCAATCTTTAAAGGAAAAATATCTATGTCCTCTAAGGGAGTCCAGGCTGCGCCAGCCGCTTGAGTGATGGCCCAGACAGCGGCGATATCCCAAATTTTGGGTGTGGCTTCTACTGCCCCTAAGCTAATGCCTGCGGCTACGGTCAGTAAGTTATAGGTGGCTACGCCCAGCATGCGAATTTTGCAGGGGAAGGGGTTTTGTAATATTTTGAGGCTGCGGGCACAGAGGCTGAAGAATTGACTACCTGCAACATTGTCTGACGATGTATGAATAGGTTCGCCATCGAGAAAAGCACCACTGGGTCCCTCCAGACCGGAGGTGCCCATAAAGAACCCATGGAACCGCTGATCCAGCGTTGGAATGTACACATGGCCAAAAACTGGTGTGCCTTTGTATAACAGGCCTAAGGAAATTCCCCACAGAGGCACACCACGGGTGAAGTTTGTGGTGCCATCGATGGGGTCAATAATCCAGCAAAAGTCCTGTTCAGGAAAAATATGGGTGCCCTCTTCGCTCAGTACACCATGCTCTGGTAACTCTTTTTGTAACCGTCGCCGCAGTTCACCATCAGCCCACTTGTCTGATTGGGTTACCAGACTGCCGTCGGCTTTTTCTTCTGCTGTAGCCTTACCAAAATCTTTGAGTAACTGCGCACCGACAACGGTGGTTGCAGTTTCAGCGATGGTGAGAATGTGCTGCCAGTCTGGGGTCATGGGGTTAGTCCATATCACTTTCTAGGGCGGTTGCGATCGCACTCTTTGCAGTGGTCTGAAACTCGCGAATGTTCACACGACTGACAATGGCTACCGCAACTAACATACCAACTGCCTGCGTACCAAAAACCAAACCATAGGCAGGCAGCAGCTGCGATTCAGGCACTGGGCCACCCGCAATAGTTTCAACAATACGTTTGCCTAAGGAAAGTAAGCTGCCACCTAGCACTGTAGCCGTGCCTCGGGCAATGGCCTGGGCTAACCCCCAAGCACCAATAAAGGTACCAGCTACTTCTGTTACGGTTAAGTCCAACATCAGCAAGATTGAACCTGTCGTTAAAACCCCAGAAGCCAAGCCAAATAAACCCACACCTAACATCAGCTGTTGAGGATTCCCCGTGGTACCAAAGACAATTAACAGAATTAAGCAAAAGGCAGCCCACCAACAGCCAAATTTAATGGTGCGCTTTTTACCCAGTCGAGGAGCCAACCAAAAGCCAGTTGCGACAATGCCAAACAGAGTACCCATGCCAAAGTAAGCATTGAGCTGGGTAGTTTCGGCAATTGACATACCAAAAATCTGCCCGCCGTAGGGCTCCAAGACGGCATCCTGCATAAACAGACTGAGACTGAGTACGAGCAAAAATACAAAGAACAACCCAGTCTGACGGCTGGCGGTTAACACCTTTAAAGCCGCTCCAAACGTAATCTGATCGTCTCGCTGACGTGTGCGTTCTTTCAAGCGTGAATATTTTTTCTCAATGCCAAAGGTACTAATAATCGCAATCCCACAGACAATGGCAGGCGCAATGATAAACAACCGATTAATCGGGCTCCGTAGTGCATCAAGTGTGGGGGCATCACCTAAAAATCTGAGGACAATGTTGGTGATGATTACGCCTGAGACGATGCCCACCATCAACATACCCCAGCCGATTCCCACTAGCTTAGACTGGGTTTTTTCATCCGACACATCCACCAATAAGGCTGTGAAGGGGGTAGACGTGGAGGCTAAGGCCAAACCATAAAGGGCAAAGATCAAGGCTAGTAGGCCAACCCAAGGATAGACATCAATAGTCCAGCCTGCAGTTTCAATGCGACTACCAATTTGCCAAACAATTTGGACAGCGCCAAAGGCCATCACCGCCATGGAAACAATGCCCAACCATATGTAACCGCTGCGATGGTAGCCAAAAAGTGGCTTAGAGTCGGACATCTGACCGATCCATACACGGGCTGGGGCCATAAATTGATGGACTGCGATCGCACCCGCCGCAATCAAGGGAGGCATACTCAGCTCAGTAATCATGACGCGATTCAGCACCCCCAGTGTGAGCAATGACATAATGCCAAGCCCCATATTGAAAATGCCCAGCCGTAGCATCGTGAATAGGCCAAGTTTAGGAATAGCGGTGTCAGAAGCCGTATAGCTATTGGTCAGATCTGGACTGCTCATAGCCGTCGATTTTGCTCAAAGGATTTACTAATACGCAATACTCAGCTTAAACGCCAACAGCCCTTAACGCGTAACCTTTAGTTCCCAATCTATAACCCCGTAGGGGCTCCCCTGGTGGGTGCCCTGCCAAAATGTTTGCCCAGCAACCAACATCGCAATAAAAAAAGCGGCAGGTATTACCTGCCGCATAGCCAAACTAGGAGAGTTAGAGAAGAGTCATAGAGAATGGGTCAGGCGTGATTAGGTATTCCCAACTAAACACGCCTGTATACAACTAGAAGACGTTATTCAGCAGCTGTGTCAGCAACATTTACCTTAACTACCTGGTTACGAACTTCGGCAGCTTTAGGGACATGTATTGTCAAAATGCCATTGCTGTAGTCAGCTTTCACTTGCTCATGATCAACTGCTACAGGTAGATTGACTACACGCTGGAAGCTACCATAGCGACGCTCGCGACGGAGGATCTGCTGATCATCGCCAACCTCAGTAGCCGTACGCTCACCTGAAATAGCAATGTGCTTGCGGCTGGCTTCGATATTAATATCGTCAGCCTTGATGCCCGGTAGAACCACCTCTAGGACATAATCATCACCAGCATCAACGAGATCAACGGCGGGAATCCAATCTGTTGTTGTGGGGGTGAGATCCTCAAAAATGTTATCGAGCTGTTGTTTGATGGTTTCGATTTCTTGAAAAGGTTGCCAGTAGCGTACGATCATGTGTTGTTTCCTCAGTTCTCGATTGTGTTGTGTCGTAGCAGAAGAGAGACTGTTGTCTGTCTGTTGAACCTCTTCGCTTGCCTTACAGTCACTATGATGCCGTAATGCTTTGACTGTACCCAGGGGAGAGAACCCTACCCGAAATTAGGGCTTGCCGAAGAGATATTGCTGCCCAAATAGAATGGGGTGAAGAGAACCCTAATAGTTGGATCGGTTGGCCGTATCTTAGGGCTATGGTGGAGAAGAAATAGAGCTAAAACCTATGGCAAAAACAGCATTAATTACGGGCGCATCTGGTGGAATTGGATACGAACTGGCTAAGGTTTTTGCCACGAACGACTACGATCTGATTTTGGTGGCTCGCAGCACCGATAAACTACAGCAAATTCAAGCTGAGCTTACGCAGTCCAATAATGTGCAGGCCCATGTGATCAGTTTTGATCTGAGCCAACCCGAATCCCCACCGAAGCTATTTGAGCAAGTCCAGCAGCAAGGTCTGACAGTAGATGTTCTAATCAACAACGCAGGCTTTGCCGATTATGGTCCCTTTGCCGACTGTAATTGGGCTAAACACAGTGCCCTATTGCAGCTTAATATGGTCACCTTGACCCATTTGACACGGCTGTTTTTGCCGCCGATGTTGGAGCGGGGCTACGGCAAAATTCTCAATGTGGCATCAACGGCTGCATTTCAGCCTGGTCCCTATATGGCCGCCTACTACGCCAGTAAGTCCTATGTCATGTCGTTTACTGAGGCCTTAGCCCATGAAGTCAAGGGGACAGGGGTGACGGCCATGGTGCTGTGTCCTGGCCCGACCCGTGGTACTGACTTTCAAGCTCGGGCCAATCTGGGCGATATAGAGTTCTTTAAGCAGCTAAAGCTACCCAATGCTACAGATGTGGCTCAGTTTGGCTATGATGCCTTAGGGCGTAACCAGGTGGTGGCTGTTCATGGTATTTTCAACCGTCTATTGGTGTTTACCAATCGTCTGATGCCCCGTCAGGCAGTGACTGACACCATTGGGCGGTTACAAGAGCCTAAGGAAAGCGTATAGATCGTAATTCTTAGGGGCGGATATTTTTATTGATCGTAAACGAGATGGATGGAGCGGCTTGGGTACGGGGTTGAGCTGGAGGGGCCGTTGCTGTGGTGGGTTGTGCGGCTTCTGCGGCATCGAGTGGCGTTGAGTTGCTGGTGTCAGCAGCGAGCGTCGTTGAAGCCGATTGGATAAGTTTGGGGGCGGTGTTGCTTGCGATCGCAAGCCCTATCCCTGCTAACACCGACATCGGCAGTGCAAAATCCGCCAGCCAATGTAGCCCGGTTACCCAGTTAAACAGTTCGATCCCTACGTATAAACAGACAATGCAGATTGCCCAGAAGTGCATTCTTCTTTACCAATGCTTTAACGTCGTCCCTTTGTATCACATCCCTTGAAATATAAATCTGAATTCCCAACCCTTGATTCTCTATAGGTATGACTCCTAATTTTTAATCAATTTTTCATTATCTAGCGGCTAGAGGATGGCAATAGCGCTAGAGTGAGGTAAGTGGGGTGACGCCCATTCGATAGACAACCATTGAACGAAACTATTGTGGACGCTGCTTTCAAAGGAATCATTCGGCTATCAAAACGGGAAATTGAACAGATGCGTAAGGCTTGCCAGCTAGCTGCGCGTCTATTGGATCACCTTGAGCCAATGGTTAAACCCGGTGTTAGCACCCTGGAACTTAATGACGAGGCTGAGCGTTGGACCCAGGCTCATAATGCCAAGAGTGCTCCCCTGGGATACCCTGGTGGCGAGGGCGTTGAGCCATTTCCCAAGTCTATCTGTACCAGCGTCAACGAAGTCGTTTGTCATGGTATTCCTAATGCCAAGCAAATTTTGCAAGACGGTGACATTATCAACATTGACGTCACCCCCATTTTGAACGGTTACCATGGCGATACCTCCCGTACCTTCTTAGTGGGCGATGTCTCACCCCAAGCGCGCCGATTAGTGGAGGTCACCCAAGAAAGTATGTACCGTGGGATCAAAGCCGTTAAACCCGGTGCCCGCATTGGTGATATCGGGGCTGCCATTCAGACCTACGCGGAAGCAGAAGGGTTTTCTGTGGTGCGTGACTTTGTCGGGCACGGCGTCCACCGCATTTTTCATACAGAACCTCAAATCCCTCACTACGGTACAGCTGGCAAAGGGAAAAAGTTGGCAACCGGTATGGTATTTACCATTGAACCCATGATTAATGTGGGTACCTATGACGTTGAATTATTGGCTGATGGCTGGACTGCCATTACCAAAGATCGAGCTCTAACCGCTCAGTTTGAACACACAGTTGTGGTGACTAAAGAAGGGGTAGACATCTTGACCCAGTTACCTGTGGCAGCAGCGGTTTAAGTACAGTTACTGCCTCAATTCATACGCTCAAGCCCATGCATAGAGTTTTATATTTACTTTTACTTTTGCCGATGTTGGCCTGTACGGGATCTCCAGATCCCAGTAGGCTAGACTCTGCACCGACTCCTGTACCTGAGACAGTGGCTGAACCTGTGGTTGAACCTCTTTCGACAAACCCTACCGATGCTAGCGGTCTCCCTGTGGCTGATATAGACGCAGTCGCCGTTACTGGTGAAGCAGGCAACTACACATTTGCCGTAACCATTAGCAGTGCTGATACCGGGTGTGAGCAGTATTCTGATTGGTGGGAAGTGGTTGATGCTCAATCAGGCGATCTCATTTATCGACGTATTTTGGCCCACAGTCATGTCAATGAGCAGCCGTTTACCCGCAGTGGTGGACCTGTTGCCATTGAGCCCGATCAAAGGGTCGTCATTCGAGGGCATATGGGGGGGCTACAGAGTCATTATGGTGGTCAGGCGCTGGGCGGTAGCGTGGAGTCTGGCTTTCAACCCGTTGAGGATTCTTTACCCAGCTTAGAGACTGTTGAACCTCTACCAAAAGGCTGCGCTTTTTAGAGGCCCAGCGTTGCTTAGGCGCTTGCAGCTAAGTAACCACCCATTTCCCATCCACAGCCCTAGCCTGGGACTTTATTGCTGGGTAGTCCCCCTAGTGGGATAACTATCGGCCATATTGAGCAACCTCAATTGTTTCAGGCCTCATGTACTGACAGCCTCATGTACTGACATAGGAACTGTTGCTAGAAAATCTCTTTTTTCTTTTTTACAAAGAATCTCTTTGTTACATTTTAAGTTCTCTTTTCTTACAAATTAACCACCCTATAATGCCTTAAGATTTCAAAGCATAGAATCTTTTTAACTGGCCAGGACACGGGGTTAATAATGTTGCTGAAAAACCGCGTTGCTCTCATTACATCAGGAGACTGTCGAGTAGGGCGTCGAATGGCCAGCTTGTTGGCACGTCATGGGGCTAGATTAGTTCTTTGTGGCATCAATAAAGCCCATGGTGACAAACTGGTTCATCGTTTAGAACAACAAGGCGCTAAGGCGAGATTTTTTCTAGTGGATGTGGCTGTGTCCAATGATGTGGAAACCGTCATTAAAGATGCGATCGCTACATTTGGTCGTATTGATATTTTGTGTAATAACGCTAGTTTTAGCCTCTTAGGGAATGAAGCCTCTGTTCTAGATCTCACTACAGAATCATGGGAGCATATCGTTGGCCTAAGTTTGCAAGGAGCCTTTCTGTTCAGCCAGTATGCTTTGCCGTTTTTGCAGCGTTCGGCCACGGGGTCAATTATCAACATTGTGCCCTATCCCCATAAAGGAATGCACGTTGTAGAGGGAATAAGCCGGGGTTGGATGATGGCAATGACCCGTGACATTGCCGACGGCACTACTCAGTCAGGAGTGCGAGTTAATTTAATTTGGCCCCATGTAGCCGTCAGTGGAGCGACCCTATCGAGTTATCAGACTGCCCTTGCCCATAGGGTATTTCACATGGCTAAACGCGATAAAGATGCTGCCCGAGCCATCGCCCGAGCAACTCTATATCTGGCATGTGATGCTTCTGTAGATATTACGGGCGCAATGGTTATAGTGGATGCCGACTACCCGCAATGGACATAGTTTTTTCAGAAGGTTTGAGAGCAGTCGTTGGAAATATCCATCAAGTCTGCTACTAAGCAGCCAGATCATCTTGAACTTCTAATTCCCCTGTCCACACTTGTGTAAGCAGCTCAACACCAGCCTCACTTAGTAAAACGTCGCCTCCCTCATAATCAATGTCTTGGGCGGCACCCCCTGCAGCAATGACCAGATCTTCTATCCACAGATTGCAGGGAGTGAGGGGGGTAAGCTTGAGTAGCTGATCCAACTGCTGACATATTGCTGGTGGAAGATCCCGTTGGATGATTTGGTAGAGGGCAATTCCGGTGCGCTGTTCTATTCCACCGAGAACTTGATGCATATACCAAGCGGCTTCGTTCGTGGGGAGTTGTTCTAGCCGCTTTTGCAGTTTTTGTAGGACGGTTGCTAGAAAATCAACGCCGAGATGTTGATTCAGTCTTTGCACAGGACTATCTAAATCCCGTTCAATGACGTTAGAGATTTCATGCCAGTTAATATCGGGAAATGCAGTTTGCAGCAAAATAAAGCCGCGCTCGTTAATGTGACAAGTTCCTTGACTGAGGTCATAGGAGAAATCCTCCCCCGGTTGAGCCCCGGCTTCAATTAGCATACGAAATAGTTGAACGTTGTCAGAATTCATAATAAGAGCAGTTAGAGATGGTCGCTATACGTTTTTTAATATTTTGATTTTCATATCAACCTAGCTACTACGGATGAAGACTGGTGTATCTGTGGGTACAGAATCCTCAAAAGGATTATAAAATCAAGCCAAAAAATTGAGTTGTCAAAGTGTACGACGTGTATAGCTTTCCTGGTAGCGTATGAATACGTAGCTTGTGTCAGTTTCACCGTGCGTCTACGGAACCTAGGTTAAGCTTAAGTAGGCTTTATATACGATGCCTATCTAAATAATAGATAAATTTAAGTTAGTATAGCCTCACCCATAGGGGTACGCCTGCGCGCTATGGCTGCTCTCGATAGGCCGCATAGACAGCGTTGACGTTATACCAGTTCAGAAAAATGCGGGCGACTTCTAGGGAAAGCTGAGGACGTCCTTGGTCAATCAGCCACTGCAATAAAGGTTTGAGTGTGCGTTCGTTCAGCAGACCACCCAGGGAAAGCAGGCCCCATAGCAACCGATGTAACCAGGTCATTTGAATCATCATACGCACGTCCAGGGTGGGGTGTTTTTGATAAAACACGACGCCCATGCGTGCCCGCTGGATTTCTACATCAATGAGTCGGGGTAAATCGTCCAGGCTGAAGGGTGGATGCCAGTGATACCCTACGGCTTCCGGGCATTTGACTAGCTTTAGCCCTAAGTTTTTGAGGCGTACGCCCAGTTCTAAGTCTTCCCAGCCATATTGGGTGAACTGGGTATCAAATAATCCTGCTTCAGTGAGCCAATGTTTTGCGATCGCAACATTCCCTGTTGCAAAAAAGGCTTGGGAATAGTCCGTCACCTTAAAGGGTTCTGACGTAGGTTCGTCAAAATTGCAGGTATTCACCACTCGCCCATAGGTAAATACGCGGTCATTGCCCTGACTAGTGTAATGCTTGGTTAGGGCATCGGCATGGTGCTGTAAAAAGCCATCGAGCACCACTAAATCGCTATCGATAAAAATGATGGTATCGCCGATGGCCTTCTCTACTCCCAGGTTACGGGCAACGGCAGCGCCCCTGTGGTTTTGCTCGTAGAGTTTGACATGGGGAAATTGTTCAGACCGTAACCACTCAACGGTGCCATCAGTGGAGCCATCATCCACCACCACGATTTCATACCCTTTGATTTGTGTATTGGGGCGAACTATCTGGTGTTCCATGGCCCGCAGGCATTTTTCTAGAATGGGTCTGCGGTTGTATGCGGGAATAACAACACTGAAATACATGGATACATGATTAGGGGCATTGCCCTCTATGATAACGGTCTGGTCAGACTATCTCAGGCAAGTTTGTTGGCCTTCTCACTCTTGTCCGTAATAATTGGCGTGTCACGATTTAATCGCAAATATCAAGAATCTAGATACCTTGAGCCTTCTTAAACTGCAATAATAAATGGCTGTGATTTTATTTCTAGGTTAAAACTATGGGTCGGGCTGAACGGGTTGTACTAGCCTATTCTGGCGGTGTGGACACGACTGTGTGCATTCCCTACTTGAAAAATGAATTTGGCGTCAAAGAGGTCATTACTCTGGCGGCGGATCTAGGTCAGGGTGAAGAACTCGGCCCAATTCAGAAAAAGGCACAGGCCGCAGGCGTGAAGGAGTCGCTAGTGGCCAATGTGACCGAAACATTTGTGACGGACTATGCGTTTCCGGCAATTAAAGCCAATGCCCTCTATGAGGATCGCTATCCGCTGTCAACGTCCCTGGCCCGACCACTCATTGCCAAGGAACTGGTAGCTGCTGCGGAAAAATATGGGGCGGATGCAGTGGCCCATGGGTGTACAGGTAAAGGTAATGACCAGGTACGGTTTGATGTTGCGATCGCGGCCCTCAATCCCAACCTCAAAGTTCTGGCTCCTGCCCGCGAATGGGGCATGAGTCGTGAAGAAGCCATCGCCTACGGAGAGAAGTTTGGCCTCACCTTCCCAGTCAAAAAGTCTTCCCCTTACAGCATTGATCGCAACCTGCTAGGCCGCAGCATTGAAGCCGGTATCCTCGAAGATCCGTGGGCCGAACCCCCGGAAGAAGTGTATACCCTGACTAAGGCCATTGCCGATACCCCCGCCGAACCCGAGTACATTGAAATTAACTTTGAAAAAGGGATTCCTGTCGGCATCAACGACAACAGCCTGAGCCCGGTGGATCTGATTAGCCAGCTCAACGATATTGCAGGCAATCACGGCATTGGTCGTCTTGATCTGCTCGAAAACCGGCTGGTGGGTATCAAATCTCGCGAAATCTACGAAACCCCGGCTCTGATTACCCTACTTGCTGCCCACCGCGATCTTGAAAGTCTCACCCTGCTGGCCGATGTCACTCAATATAAGCGTGGCATTGAACAAACCTACAGCGAGCTTGTCTACAATGGTCTCTGGTTCAGTCCCCTTAAGGCAGCTCTTGATGCCTTTATCGACAAAACCCAAGAGCAAGTTTCTGGCACCGTTCGTCTAAAACTCTTCAAAGGCAATGCCACCATCGTGGGACGTAAATCCACTAACGCTCTCTACACAGAGGAACTAGCCACCTACGGCGCAGATGACCAGTTTGATCACAAAGCCGCCGAAGGCTTTATCTACGTTTGGGGTCTACCCACCCGTATTTGGTCAGAGAAAATACGCTCATCCTCATAATACCCAAATTTTGCCGGGGCATTCCTTGGTGGATGCCCCACTGTCTTAAATATCCCCTAATATTTAACATCCCCAATATTTTGGAATATTGTTGCTTCAACCTAAATTAAACCAACCCGTCATTGCAACGGCCAATGCATCAGCAGCATCATCTGGACGGGGAATCTTCTCAAGTTTTAATTCTCGCTTGACAGCTTCCTGTACATCTTGTTTATCAGCGTTGCCATAACCTGTAAGAGACTGCTTAATTTGGGCTGGGGTAAACTCCACAAAAGGTAATTTATGCTGGGCTAACACCAACATGACAACACCTCTCGCCTGGGCTACCAAAATTGTGTTGCCCATGCGATAAAAAAACAATTTTTCAATGGAAACAGAATCGGGATGATAAGTCTCAATCAAACTGTTGAGATCTTCGTAAATCGTACACAACCGTGAACCGACCTCGGTCCCTGCTGGAGTTTCGATAATACCAAAATCGACCACCGCGAGATCTGGTTTCAGATCTCGGGTGGTTGCTGGATCATATTCAAGAATGCCGAATCCTAAAATGGCTAAACCAGGGTCCAGTCCTAGGATTCGTTTGCGCATTTATCGAGCACCTACGGGAGTACGACCATTGGTAGACGGATCAGGGATAGTAACGCCAAAGACATTACCAAAGGTTTTCTCCACCTTGTATCCCGAGTCGATGGACTCCAGCGGATCTTTGCGCAGACGATGGCGCAGGCAAAGGGCAATCACTGTTTGGATATCGTCAAGGGTTACTTCAGTGCGGCCTTCGTAAGCGGCAAGCGCCTTCGCTGCCCGGTTAGATACAATATCGCCTCGCAGGCCATCCACATCTAGCTCAGAGCATACTTGAGACACTTGCAATTTATACTCTTTGTCAATGGTGACATCCTTGAGTCGTTGTTGTGCACTAACGATTTTGTCCTGCAAAGCCTTCTGCTCAGCATCGTACTTAGCCAAAAATGCGTCGGGGTCTTGGTCGAATTCAGAGCGCTGTTCCACAATCTGAACGCGCTGGACGGGGTCCTTCACGGTACGAATTTCAGCGTGCATGCCAAATCGGTCCAGCAGCTGAGGGCGAAGTTCACCTTCCTCAGGATTACCCGAGCCAATCAATACAAACTGGGCGGGGTGACGAATGGAAATACCCTCACGTTCTACGGTGTTACGTCCTGATGCAGCAGAGTCTAGCAGTACGTCTACCAGGTGGTCATCTAATAAATTGACCTCATCTACATATAGTAAGCCGCGATTAGCTTTAGCCAGCAGACCAGGTTCAAAAGCTTTAACACCCTCAGATAGTGCTTTTTCAATGTCAATAGTGCCGCATACACGGTCTTCAGTTGCACCCAGGGGAAGGTCCACCATGGGTACTTTCATGGTTCCTTTTGGAATAGACTGACCTTCGTACTCACGCTTAACCTCAGGATCTTGAGGCTCACGGTTAAACGGATCGTTCTCTACCACACTGATCTCAGGCAGCAGGTCTGCCAAGGCACGGATTGTCGTGGACTTGCCAGTACCGCGATCACCCATGATCATCACCCCGCCGATCTTAGGGTCAATGACATTCAAGATCAGGGCCAGTTTCATATCTTCTTGGCCGATTACCGCAGTAAAGGGAAAAACGGCGCGCCGGGTAGAGGTAGCAGTACTCACAGGGCTTCTTAAATGCAGGGTTATTTAACGACTAGGTTTTATTGTGCCACAGTGCGGTTCGCCTACTGCTGTCATTCAGTTTCTGCTCATTTAGGCCTCAGGTGCATACGTTAATCTATCAGCAGCTGCATTTGTCACGTTCTCTGTTCGCCGAAGTCATGAGCTTTATCCACATTCGTCCCAACTGGCAATTGCCTGAAAAATTCGCAACGTCAAAAGCTGCTTACCTAAACCGTCGTCGCTTTCTAAAGAACTTGGCTGGTGTGGGGCTGGGGATTGCGGCTACGAGCTGTACCGGTCGCCCTTTAACTGCACAAGGGACCGAGGAACTAGCCAGCACGTTTGGTGACCCCCTCAGTAATTTCACAACGAATTCGGTATTTGCAGATGCTGGGCGTTCGGTGACTAACCAATTATTTGCCAGTCGTTACAACAACTTTTATGAATTTGGCCTTACTAAGAATATCTGGTCGAATGCCCAAAGACTGCCCACAGATCCCTGGAAACTGGAGGTTTCAGGGTTAGTCAAAAACCCTAAAACCTATGATCTAGACGATCTCTATAATAGGTTTCCTCTAGAAGAACGCATCTATCGATTTCGCTGTGTTGAAGCGTGGGCCATGGTGGTTCCCTGGTTAGGGTTTCCCATGCGTAAAGTTTTAGAAGATGTAGAACCGACATCAGATGCCAAATTTGTGCGCTTTGAATCGTTCTATGACGAGAACATTACCGAAGGTCCCTCAATATCGTTCTCAAACTTACCTTGGCCTTATCACGAGGGGTTACGCATTGAGGAAATGGCCAATGACCTAGCCTTCTTTGCTGTGGGTATCTACGGTCGCACCATGCCCAAACAGCACGGTGCTCCGATTCGTATGGTGGTGCCCTGGAAGTATGGCTTTAAAGGCGCTAAATCCATTGTCAAAATCGAGTTCCTAGCAGAGCAACCAGCCACCTATTGGAATACAATTTCTCCCAACGAATACAAATTTGAGGCTAATGTTGAGCCTGACGTCCCTCATCCCCGCTGGTCACAGAAACGAGAACGCTTGGTGGGTGCAGGCGAAGCATGGGATTGGGAAAAGCAGGATACGTTGATTTATAACGGCTATGGTGATTATGTAGCTGACCTTTATGCCTAGGTGGGGAAAGTTTTGCTCATTTTGCAATGAACAATGCCAGCTTCTAAAAACTCAGGGCTCGTAATGTCATAGCCCAGGGATTGATAAAACGGGACTGCCATTTTCTGTGCATGGCACCATAGTTGAGATAGCTGATGGTCGCGACCAATAGATTCGATTTCTTCCATGATTCGCCGTCCCAGTCCTCGACGTCGAAAGCTAGGTAATACGGCTAGGCGACCAATTTTTCCATCATGACGGATGTCTAGGCGGGCTGTGCCTGCAGGGCAGCCGTCAACCAAGGCCAGTACATGCTTGGCAATGGGGTCACGGTCATCCATCTCAAGTTCTACAGGTACACCTTGCTCAGCTACAAATACGGTTTCGCGGATGGTACGAATGGCAGAATCGTAGGCCGAAAGTTCGCAACGGACAATTTCGATGGCCATAGAGAGGGCTGAATTGGGTTATAAAAAACGAGTGCCACGGTCACTTTGCCATATTATGCATATTGCTGACCCCGACTATATCAATCCTGTTTTTTCCTTTCCCTATCGCGGTGTGACGATCCAAATTACCCGTGGCACCTATCTGGGAGCAACGATTTATACAGCCTGGGTTGACTATGCTACAGGCAGTGCGGTAGCTGTACCCAAGGCCTATAGCCGAAGTGAAGCAATTAGACGCGCAAAGGATTGGGTTATCAAGAAATTTGTGTTCTGAATAAAAAACAATTAGTGAGTGATCAGCCACTGGCTTACCCACTAATTGTTTTCATGTGACAAGAATTAAATATCATTGCTGATTTAGGGATGAGTTGATCTAGCAAAATTACCTTAGCCCTCATATCTTGCAGATCAAATCCTCCCGAGGATAAGCAATGGTAATAATTTAGTCGATTGAGTCGGTTGATTCTTCAGTACTTACATCTTGAGCTGAGGAGGCATCTTCCTTCTTGTCTGGAATGAATAACTTTTCCAAACGTTCTTTCGACCAGCTTTCACTGACAAATGAGACGGCACTGATCTCTTCCAGACGCACTAGCCAAACGGTTCGGCGAGAGACTTCGTCGTCGGGCTCATCGTCTTCATCAGGCTCGTATACGTGAACATAAACGATTTCAACACAGGTATCGTCCAGGTATACAGGAACACCACTTAACCCCCCCCAAGGAAGGCGAACCTGAACTTCAGTGCCTTCTTGCATCGCCTCATCTAGACGCTGATGTAAACGCCCAGAATAGGACTGCTTTTTATTATCCCCAACGAGGTAAGGTCCTTGCCGATTAGTAGTCATGGCGATCCCTGTCAGCTAATGAACAAATTAAATTAATCAATAGTTACGTTGAGGTTGACCAACGCGTTCAAAATGCAGCTATCAAAATGCTACTGTTTCGTTATGGTTATAGATCGATAACGATTGAACTTTATTAGATCCCCTTATTAAAGGTTTGGTTTCTTATTTGAATTACATCGCTAAACATGGATTTAGGGGTATCTTAACTATGAGCTTAGGACGATCATCCTGTATATCTAGCTTACTCAGTTGGCTTAGGCGTGACAGTAAGTATTTCTGCACATTGTGGAAATAATCTATGGGGGGGGCATCTGCTCACCTGGCTAATGCTTTCAGGCAGCAAAATGTCAAATGTCTTTAGAATTTTGGGCGGATTAGGTTGGGGGGACCTAAATTACCTGTGGTTATTGATGCTTGCACCGTTGCAAATATTCATGGGCAATTTCCTAAAGATTGCCTAGATATGTGACACATATTATACACAGGCAGTATGTTGCTGATTTCGCAATTCTAGCTGATCTTTTTAAGAACGGTTTGCTTTGATTTAATTAGCTTTGATGGTTATTGAGAACAATCTTTTTGATTGGCCTTTACCCAGAGAAAAAGCTCTTGATATGTACGATTTGTCACATCTGTCAAAATTCGAGAGCGATACGTGAAATGGCCTATTAAAATGAGTCAATTCTGCAAATGTTCTTTAAGATTAAAGCAATCGAACAACCAGTTTGTAACCTGTCCTAGTAGTGGCTAGAGGCATGGAGCTGAACGCTACTGTAGTAGAAGTACATTGGGATATTATGGCGTTTGCCTTAAACCAGTACAGAAAAAAATTCCATAGGGGATGTAAACTCAGACTTACGGTTTCGAACTTTTTGTACTACAACTGTAGTATGTAAGTGTCCATTTTATATAATTCCTAAAAACGATTAATGAGCCTGAATACCAAGCTGCCCACTACTGATATGCAAGTCACTAGCATCCGTTTCGAGCGGGAGCTGATTGATAAGCTCAAAACCCTGGCAGGCAGTCGTGGGTATCAGTCACTGGTACGCGAGGTGCTGTGGGATTATGTGCGTCAACATTCCGATGATCCTGGCTTTCAGATACAGCGTCAGCAAATTCGTGCCATTATGGCTGCCGAAGCGCAACGTCGTGAGCGCTGTGCCCTAACTGGAGTCACCATTGAGCCTGAAGAGGAGATGTGGATGGCGTTTACAACGGATCATGAATTAGTGCCATTAAGTGTCGATAGCTTGGAAATAGACTAGAGTAGCGGTTTTGTGGCAAAAATTCTTGGTAGGACTACACCTGTTTGTGTATGGGGTTAGCCTTGTTCAACCCTATGTCTGGTAGTCTGGCGGCTATATGCTTCAATCTTGCCGTCAATGCTTTTAAATCTTTGCCCTTGTGGAAGTGGATCTGCCTATGCCAGGTGCTGTGAGCCCTATTTGATAGGGGGCGATGTAGCACCTACGGCAGAGGCTTTAATGCGATCGCGATATACAGCCTATTGCGAGGGTAATGTGGATTATCTACTCGCTACCCATCATCCAACCAAGCGGACGTTTGACGATCGCATTAACCTGCTTAAAAGTATTAAGACTACGGTTTGGCAATCCCTGACCGTGGTCAGCACCCGCAAAGGCCGTGCTAATGACACCGTTGGCCAAGTGGAATTTATGGCCGTTCACAGCCAGCCAGAGTGGGGCCAACTGCATGAACGTTCCAGGTTTACCAAAGAAAAGGGTCGCTGGTTTTATCTAGATGGTGAGATGCTGCCGCCGATACTACCAAAACGTAATCAACCCTGTTGGTGTGGGAGCGGTAAGAAGTTTAAACATTGCCACGGTAAATAGATTGTGAAGTATGGGTTTTGAGTTCTAAGGAGCAAGCCATAAATAAATTCCAAAAGTAAATGCTGAAGAGACGTTCCATGGAACGTCTGTACATCCAAAATTTGGAAATTAATTAATTTTTGCTTCCTAAGTCACTTGCTTTACGGCAAGTTAGGGCCAAATAAAGGACGCCAACTCTCATAATTCATCATTCAAAACTAAGAACTATTAACCTCAACCTGTTTACTACAAACTACGTAGCCAATTTACGCACTGGCCCTCACTCGATACCCTCCTCATTACGCTACGTTAGTCTCAGTGAGGAGACATCGGCTAAGTTTACGGTAATAAGGAGCGAATCATGGGCTGGATGACAATGCCTCAGATTTCAGGTTTGAAAATTCTCCCCTTCTCCCATATCCTATCGATCACTAAGGTCAGCGTACTTGCCTTAAGTGTGACATTGGGGCCTACTCTGGGGGGTGGTTTGGTTTTAGCCAATGACGGTGAAGAGGCTCCTGAACCTGTTAGCTCTCGGTTTACCTGTGAGATTCAAGATGGTGAGTACACAGTCATGTATCGTCCCAAGAGTGAGCCTGGTCAAGCATATCCTTGGGCTGTGCCCGCAGAGATGGGTGGTGGCTGGACTCCTGAACGTCGTTGTGAGACTATTAGTGCCCGACTAGAGGAGTATCGTCCTGACGGTCTTGTCGAGCTACGTACAGATGTTGAAAATGGTTACAACACGGTGTGTGCGACTACTGAAGAATCATTAGAATCTTGCCGCATCGTCTTTACTGTACCCCCCGGTCAAGACCCAGTAGCAACACGGGATGCTGTCTTTTCTAACATTACCCTAGCGGATGCCGGAACAGGTACTAACGCAGTCAATACCTTTGTAGGTGGTGCAAGATTGCCCGAGACTGATTTGTTCGGAGTCGGGGCTTTGGATAGTGAGATTTTGGGAGCGGTGGATGAGATTTTTGGAGGTCGTTCCTCCACGCAGCATCACGGTATTTATCTGAAGCCTTATCTAGACCCTACAGATGGTGGTACTGGTGAGTATCTCAATCAGGCAGGTCGCAGTTTCAATCCTGACAATTTCCGTTAGGTATTAGTCCACACAGTTACATAAATGGGGGTGACACCATCGTGGTGTCGCCCCCATTAGGTTGTTACTCTGACTAGCTGAGCCAGCCATTTATATCTTTGTGCCCATAATCTTTGTGCTCATAGTTCATACCCTATTGGAGCCTGCCCTAATAGGGTGACAGTAACTGATCGGACCAAAGGCCTTTAGTCTCTAGCCATGCTCGGTTAAATATTTTTGACTGATAGCGAGAGCCACTATCACACAGTACGGTGACAATGGTGTGTCCGGGGCCTATTTGCTTAGCCAGGGCAACTGCTGCGCCTACATTGATACCTACGGATCCACCCATGTAGAGACCATCTTTATACAGAAGCTGATAAACCACGCGCAACGCTTCAGGGTCATCAATTTGAATGGCATCATCGGCAGGGGCTCCAGCCATGTTGCCGGTAACACGACCGTTGCCGATGCCTTCGGTAATAGAGTTGCCTTCAGCCTGGATTTCACCTGTTTTGACGTAGCTGTATAGACCGCTGCCCATGGGGTCGGCTACTACACACTTAATGTCAGGATTTTTTTCTTTAAGAAACATCGCGGTACCGGCATAGGTACCGCCGGTACCGGTTGCCGCAACCCAGGCGTTAATTGTGCCATCGGTCTGCTGCCAGATTTCGGGGCCAGTGGTTTCATAATGAGCCTGTCGGTTGGCCAAATTTTCAAACTGATTTGCCCAAATAGCATTGTCCATTTCTTCGGCTAGACGGCCCGATACTTTAACGTAGTTGTTGGGGTCGCGATACGGAACAGCTGGAACCGTGCGTACTTCTGCACCTAAGGTGCGGAGCAGATCAATTTTCTCTTTAGATTGTGTTTCGGGAATGATGATAACGCACCTGTAGCCCTTGGCATTACAGATGTGTGTTAGGCCAATACCGGTATTGCCAGCCGTTCCTTCAACAACGGTGCCACCGGGTTTGAGTAATCCTTTCTTTTCGGCGTCTTCAATAATGAAGAGAGCCGCTCGATCTTTCACCGAGCCACCGGGGTTAAGAAATTCAGCTTTACCTAAGATTTCACAGCCAGTTTCGTCGGAGAAGCTATTGAGCCGAATCAGCGGGGTGTTGCCAACGGTGCCAACAAAACCTTGCTTGATATCCATAGGAGCCTTCGTGCAGTAAACGTTGGTAATAATCAGTCTTTTTATCCTAATGGGGAATGGGACGTGGTTAACGGTGGAAAAGAATAAAAAGAAACGTAACGCCTTATGGCCAAAGGCTAAGGTCAATGGAGGTGGTTAACGGTGGCAGTGTATCAATTAAACCGGCCTGGGCAAGTTGCTGAGCAGAGTGCTGCCACCGTGTTGCATTGAGGGTGCCGATAGTCTGGTTACTGTTTTGTACATAGTTGGCAATAATCTTGAGGGATTGGGTTTGATAATCAAGATCTTGGTAGTTTGGTTCAACGTATTGCTCTACCAACAGACGGGCGGTTTGTTCGGGATGATTGATGGCCCAGTGCCAGCCTGCAAACGTGGCGGTCAAAAAGCGTTTTATGGTTTGGGGGTGCTTGGCGACTAACTGGGTAGGGGCAAAAATTACTTGGCTGTAAGCATCGAACCCGTAGTCATGGAAGGTCAACACTGTTGGTGATTGGCCCAGACGACGGGCAAAATCTAGGGGTTCATCCAGGGCATAGCATTGGACAGCATCGAATTCGCCATTGATTAGACGCTGATGCTTATTGCGATAGGGAATGGTGACAATATCGATTGGGTCTGAAGGGATATGATTTTGGGATAGAACCTGTTCTAAGGCTTTGCGCCCGTCGCTATGGACGCCAACGCGTTTGCCGGGTAGCTGTTGGAGCTGGCTGAGGCCTTTTTGGGGCAGACTCATGAGGGCTAACGGAGATGCTTGGAGCATGGTTGCGATCGCAACCACATCCACTCCCTGAGCCTGGGCTGCTAAAATCAGCGACTCCTCAGCACAGCCAAGGGTATGGGGCTGTGAAGCCACTGTTTTCACCACATCCAGATTGGGCGGTGCCGGCTTTAGGGTGACGGCCAGTCCCTGGCGGCGATACTCTCCATGGGCTTCTGCTACACAGAGTCCAGCAAATTGAGCATTGAGTCGCCAGTCGAGCTGCATGGTCAATGGCTGTGTCCTGCGCCAGGGAATTAGTCCGAGCCCAGCTTGCAAAAAAAGGCGACGCGATAGCACTCCTATCTCTCTCCATAACAATTACCTGGCCGCTTTACATCGTAAAGACATTTACCCTCAACCACATCTAAAACAAAGGGGGCATTGCCCAATTTTGAGTTTTGGTCATCGACAATCCGGGCAATCTAAACCCGTGGGTATGAAGTAGGAAAAGTTGATGGTTCAAGGCAGCGCAACCTTTGAAACCCTGGCGAATAGCCATCAGTTATGGACAACGCTATTCAACCATTTGAGCACAGCGATTCACCTTAAAACCCTTAAGGGAAAATGGCTCTATGCCAATGATGCCAGCTATCGCCTGTGGGAGCACGATCCGATCAGAGAGGTGAGGACCCAGCTTCCTCAGACCGATCGAGAGCTCTTGCCCCTGGCCCAAATCGCAGACTTTGCCCAGGCAGATGCCCAGGTCATTCGCCACGGAGACTGTATTGAATTCACAACGCGATACTCACGGCGCGCCAGCACAATTTTCGTTCGCAAATCTTTGATTTCATTGCTGCCAGGCAATCGGTTAATTTTGACCGAATGCCAGGATGTGACCCAATGTTATGAGCAGTCTGCCGCCGTTGGTCCTGAGGCTTTGGCAGATGCCTTACAAGAATTACAGCAAACCCAGCTACAGCTGGTGCAGAATGAAAAAATGTCCAGCTTAGGGCAACTAATGGCTGGAGTTGCCCATGAAATTAATAACCCCGTTAATTTCATCTATGGCAATATTCGCCATGCCCAATCCTACACAGAGGAACTCATGGATCTGATTGATGCCTATCGGTCTGAGCATACCCAGCCTACGGCTAGTGTGCAAGCTATGCTAGATGAGATCGATTTTGATTTTCTCTCTGCTGATCTACCTAAAGTATTAGCCTCTATGCAAGTGGGGGCTGAGCGCATTCGAGCAATTGTATCGTCACTACGCACATTTTCGCGCATGGACGAGGCGGAAATGAAAACTGTTAATCTCCATGATGGCATTAACAGCACGTTGATGATTTTAGAGCATCGATTTAAGGCTAATAACCAACGTTCTGGCATCGTTGTTCAAAAACAGTATGGTGATCTACCTGCCATTGAATGTTACGCAGGACAGCTCAATCAAGTTTTTATGAATCTCTTGACCAATGCTATTGATGCGTTAGAGGAGACCATTGACCACAATGCTACACCCCTGGAAATTAAGATTTCGACTCGGTTAGAGCAGCAGCAGGCAATTGTTGCTATTCATAACGGTGGACCAGGCATTCCACCTCATATTCAGGCACGGCTGTTTGATCCTTTTTTCACGACTAAGCCGGTGGGCAAGGGGACGGGTATGGGGCTGTCCATTAGTTATCAGATCATTCATGAACGGCACCATGGCCAGTTAACCTGTGAGTCCAGCGATGCCACAGGGACAACATTTACAATTGCAATTCCCGTGAAGCAATGTTCCTGTACTATGGCACGAAAAAAGGATGCCCCAGTGGAGCATCCTTGATGGTTCCAGCAGAGTGGATGTTATTGCCTACTTGTTAGGCTGGGGAGTCATACGCAAATAAGGCTTGAGTTCTGTAACCCCCTTGGGAAACTGCTGCTTCGCATCTTCAGTAGAGATTGAAGGTACAACGACACAGTCGCCACCATCTTGCCAGTTAGCAGGGGTGGCAACCTTGTGGTAGTCAGTCAACTGTAGGGAGTCAATGACCCGTAGAATCTCATCAAAGTTACGGCCAGTGCTAGCTGGGTAAGTAATGGTGAGACGTAGCTTCTTGTTGGGATCAATGACAAATACGGAGCGTACAGTCAAGGTGTTACCAGTGCTGGAGTTGGGGTGAATCATCCCATATAGCTCAGACACTTTCTTGTCTTCGTCAGCCAAGATGGGATAGTCAACGCTAGTACTCTGGGTTGTGTTGATGTCACCAATCCAACCCTGGTGAGATTCTACACCGTCAACGCTGAGGGCGATAGTTTTAACGTTGCGCTTGTCAAACTCAGCTCGATACTTGGCTACAGTACCTAGTTCAGTGGTGCAAACGGGAGTGTAGTCAGCAGGGTGAGAGAAAAGAACGACCCAGCTGTCGCCAGCCCATTCATAGAAATTGATATCCCCAGCGGAAGATTTCTGGGTAAAATCTGGGACCTGATCCCCTAGTTGAAGAGCCATAACCGAATTTCCTGATATTTCCTTACATCAACAACGCTTGCATTAAAGCCATGTGATTAGGCTAGTTGCGCTAAGAATCTCATAAACCCCGGTATTCCGGTCGGAGTTTAGATGATTCTTAATCATCCTATCGTGAAAGGACCCAAATGGTATCAATTGCAGCAGTTGTCTACGGGCAAATATGTATATTTTTTAACCTTGCACAGACTGCTGTGTGAGTTCTGAATACAGGTCTACAAGGAGTCTTATGCCCCAATGTTGCCATTGGTAATTTACTGATAAATGTCAGGACTTGATATCAGTTCTTCTTAAATGACAGCGATCGCATCCTGGTTTTGTGGGGCTATCCAGGTGTCGTGACCCTGAGCGAAACGAATGGAATTTTGACGAACTTTGCACAAACGATGGTCAACAGTGAAGTGGGAAGATAGTATTTCCCAGAGTTGGGGACTACATATGATGAGAGTGCCCAATTCCGATTAAGCTTAGGAACTGTAGCATCAAAGGAAAAGCCATGGCAGAGGCAGCTAAACGAGTCCTGTTGGTAGATGATGAGCCCGGCTTGCGTGAGGCGGTTCAAGCCTATTTAGAAGACAGTGACTTTCAGGTGCGCACGGCCAGCAATGCCACTGAAGGACTAGAGCTATTGCAGCAGGAACCCCCGGATGTGCTGATCTCAGACATTATGATGCCTGAGGTGGATGGCTATGCATTTCTTAAGCAGGTGCGTGAAGATCCTCGCTACAAATCGCTACCGGTAATTTTTCTGACAGCCCGTGGGATGACTAGCGATCGCATCCAGGGCTACAACGCTGGCTGTGATGCCTACCTATCCAAACCGTTTGATCCAGAAGAGCTGGTGGCCATGGTCAGTAATCTGATCGAACGCCAGGCCGCACGTACGCCAGAAGCTGGAACCGTGCCTGATATCGCTGCTATGGCCCGCCAAATTGAGGAAATTAAGGCTCTGCTCACACAGCGAGGAACGATCCCTCAAAAAACATCGCCGATTCGTATTGATCTGACGCCCCGCGAACAGGATGTATTAAACCTGGTGGCAGAAGGCCTCATGAATAAGGAGATTGCGAGTCGTCTGGGCACCACAGTCCGCAACGTCGAAAAGTACGTCAGTCGTTTATTTGGTAAGACCGGTACTAATAGCCGTACAGAGCTAGTCCGATTTGCCCTAGAGCATGGGTTGGTAACTACGTAGGTCTCGCTTTGTAAGGATGCACTGCTGCTGTGCATCCAATCGAGTGCATGGTGGATATGTGCTGACATCTTGAAGGGCGTACGTCGGTACGCCCCCACTGGAGGCTGGTTGATTGTTAACCGCTCCCTTGTGCATCGACTAACGATCATTCATCAAATAAGTCCAATGGAAAAGGTCCATAGGTGCCATTAACCAGGTCATACTCGGGCTCACTAGCGTGGAAGGAGACCAAAACGCCGCGATTTGGCCCCCCATAGTCATCTAGATACCAAGCGCCTTTGAGGGTATTGAACTTCAGGTAAATAGCACCGTCTCGTTCAGGCAAGTCTAAATTGATGGGACGGCTGAGGCGACCGACATAGGCTTCGGTTGCTGCTTTGCCTTCGGCCAGGGTATCGGTACATACACCCAGGGTTTCGTAGTCAGCTAAATCGCTAAACCATAGCAGAGCATTAATGAGATCACGCTTCTGCGCTTTAGACAGCTGGGGGGGAACTGCCAAACAGCTAAATTGCGCTAACTGCTGGCGGACTTTTTTAAGGTTGGTGGGTGACGGGGTGAGGTTTAGCATAGCGTCTGAGTAAATGTAGGCTTCGCTATGATTTCGTGGTGATAAGGTCGCTCTTAGGCGGGCTGATGGGCTCACTAAATCATGATGCCGCGCTGCCTTAGAAAACAGTGCGGTGATTATTATGCCATTGCACCTCTATCTATGACACTTACCTGCGATCGCAGCCAAGAACAGATTCACAAACGCTACAATCTGCGGGTTAAAGATATGCCGACGGAGCAACGTCCCCGCGAGCGATTGATGGCCTATGGTGCTAAAAATTTAACGTTGGCTGAACTGCTGGCGATTTTGCTGGGCACAGGGGTTAGCCGTGGTCATAAGCTATCAGCTGTGAATCTCGGTCAATGTATTCTCAATGAACTTGCCCAGGATAGTGCCACAGCCCTGGATGCTTTACGAACTGTTACACCGCAGGAGCTGATGACCATATCCGGTGTCGGAGAGGCGAAAGCTGCTGCCATCTTAGCCGCATTAGAACTGGGAAAGCGAGTTTTGCAAAATCGTCCTGCTGATCGCACAATAGTGGATGATCCCGCCGTAGCTGCTGCTGCCCTCAGTCAAGATTTAATGTGGCAATCGCAAGAGAGATTTGCGATCGCACTGCTCGATGTTAAACATCGACTCCTGGGCACCAAAATTATTTCTCTCGGTACTGCCACTGAAACCCTAGCCCACCCAAGAGAGATTTTTCGTGAAGTCATTAAACAAGGGGCTACCCGTGTGATTGTCGCCCATAATCATCCCTCCGGTATTCTTGAGCCCAGCGATGCTGACTTAGCGTTGACCCGCCAGTTGCTGGAAGGAGCAAATATTTTAGGGATTCCTCTGTTAGATCACCTAATTTTAGGAAATGGAGACTTTGTAAGTCTACGACAAACTACAGAGCTATGGAATACGCAGGCTGAATAAGCTTGGCGGCGCAACAACTTGTGGAAGTAATCATGGAGTATTTAAACCCCATTGGCTACGTATAACTCAATAAATATTCGTAAATAATTACCTAAAAGTATTCTTCAATACTCTGCTTCACATTCGATGATAGGTTTGAATTTACTTGACACACAGCTGCTATCGGTCGCCGCACTTTACTAAAGTGAGCTATGGACTCTAGCTTGATTCTTTCGAATGTTTTAAACTCACCTGTCTTGTTTTTCGTTATTGGCCTGACAGCTGTGTTTCTCAAGTCAGACTTAGAGATCCCTCAGTCGATCTCCACGCTGTTCTTTGTGTATTTATTATTTGCCATCAGCTTTAATGGGGGGGACGGATTCTACGAAAGCGGTTTGAGTTCTGAGGTTGCTATAGCCTTAAGGTCAACTGTGGTGGTGGTTGCTGTCGTCTCTGTTTATTCTTTCTTTATTTTACGGCTAAAGCTTGATCTCTACAATGCTTCAGCGATTGCAGCAATCGATAGCTTTCTCTGTGCGGTAACGTTTGTAACCGCTAGTTCGTTTCTCTCTCCAGTAAATGTTGACGTTGGCAATTATCTGGTAGCTACTTTAGCGTTGATGTCATCACCAGCAATGATTATGGGTCTTTTATCGGTGAGAGTGTTTGTCAATCGACTCAAGGATAAGAGTTTGCAAGACACACTTGATTGGGGAGAATGTTTCAGGAGTCTTGCCCGAATGGTTTGGCCTTTTTGTTGGTGGGTAGTTTGTTAGTGAAGCTAGTTGCCAGTGATTTTTCCCCTTCAATACCGGCATTTCTATTTACTTTCATTTAATTCAAAACGTTTGGAGTTAGATATCGATCATGGCATTGTCTCCATCTGTTCTACTGCCAAGTCTCAATTTCAAGAATCTGCGGGGAGACTTATTTGGTGGTGTCACGGCAGCGGTTGTTGCCTTACCTTTAGCTCTGGCCTTTGGTGTTGCTTCTGGAGCAGGACCCATTGCTGGGCTATATGGAGCCATGTTTGTTGGCTTTTTAGCTGCTCTGTTTGGGGGTACTCCTTCCCAGGTCTCGGGGCCTACAGGCCCAATGACGGTAGTCATGGCATCTACCTTTGCGGCACTGACGGCTAAGTACCCAGAGGCCGGTCTCGCCATGGCCTTTACGGTGGTTATGTTGGGTGGTCTGTTTCAAATTTTGATGGGGCTTTTGAGATTAGGAAAATACATTACTTTCATGCCCTACACCGTTATCTCTGGGTTTATGTCAGGGGTGGGGGTGATTATTATCCTGATTCAAATTGGCCCTCTGTTTGGGGCTGTCGGGCAAGGGGGTGTTGTTGATTCAATTCTGCTGTATCCAACTGTTTTTAGTACTATCAATCCTGTTGCTGCCGGGCTGGGGTTGCTGACTCTAGCGATTGTGTTTGCTGCCCCGCCAAAGCTTAATCGCATCTTGCCAGCGCCTCTGATTGCCCTGGTGCTTTGCACCTATCTATCAGTGAGATTCTTCCCCAATAGCGGTATTCCTCGCATTGGTGATATTCCTTCGGGCTTGCCTAGCCTGCATATGCCCTACTTCTCTTGGGGGGCTATGAAGGACATGCTGGGGTACAGCATTATGCTGGCTGTACTGGGAGCGTTAGATTCACTGCTCACCTCCTTGGTAGCCGATAGTATTACACGCACCCAACATGATTCTGACCGTGAGCTAATTGGTCAAGGTATTGGTAATTGTGTGGCTGGCTTGTTCGGTGGTTTACCCGGAGCTGGAGCTACTATGCGTACCGTGATCAATGTGCAGACGGGGGGTAAAACTAATCTTTCGGGCATGATTCATGCCCTTGTGCTAGCGGC
This sequence comes from Adonisia turfae CCMR0081, assembly GCF_011009555.1. Classification (GTDB taxonomy): domain Bacteria; phylum Cyanobacteriota; class Cyanobacteriia; order Phormidesmidales; family Phormidesmidaceae; genus Leptothoe; species Leptothoe turfae. The sequence goes on from NZ_QXHD01000004.1 coordinate 7,079,803, forward strand.
AATCGTGCTTAAGGCTGGTTCTTTGACTGAACCAATTCCCCATGCTGTATTGGCAGGAATTTTGATCAAAGTCGGGATTGACATCATTGACTGGGGCTTTTTGAAGCGAGCCCATCGCCTGTCTACAAAGGGGGCAAGCTTGATGTATCTGGTCATGGGACTCACGGTTTTTGTGGACCTGATTACGGCTGTGGCCGTTGGGGTATTTTTAGCCAATCTGCTGACCATTCAAGCAATTACCGATATTCAGGTACAGGATATGCGGGCAGTGACCCATGGGGATAATGAAAACTGGCTCACCCCTGAAGAACGCTCCCTGCTAGAAGCTGCTAAGGGACGAGTACTCATGTTCCATCTCAGCGGTCCCATGAGTTTTGGCGCGGCCAAATCCATCGCTCGGCGCATGGCTATCGTAGAAAATTATGAAATCCTGATTCTAGATTTGAGCACTGTCCCTAGATTAGGAGTAACGGCTTTGCTGGCGATTGAAACCATGATTAAAGATTCCTTGGCTAAACGGCGAGAGGTATTTTTGGTAGGTGCCCATGGCCAAGTTGCCCACAGGCTTGAACGGTTAGAAATTTTGCAGAAGCTGCCTCCAACCCATCAGGTTACCGAGCGCATTATTGCCCTAGAGCGCTCGATAGAGCTGATTCGTGACTATGCTCCCCGTGCAGAGGTTTAGGTGAATCAGACTGGGGTCTCCTGGGGGGATAAATGACAGATCTCTCATAATTAGTTCATTCTCAGTGCACAACGGTCTTAACTCATGGTTAGTACGTTGGGGGCATTGATGATATTTCATTGATATCCCCCAACGTATCCTTGGAACGCATGAAAATGATGCTTTCTGAGCATGCTGAATCCCTGTGCCTAGTTTAAACATCGGACGTTTGAAGGATTATATATACGTCACGTTGTTGCTTGTTTGGAAAGTCTTTTTATGCAAGCATGCTCGATCTCGGATATTTCAGGTTTGGCAGATTTAGGTCGGATGGCGGATTTAATTGGGTCGTTTAGCGATCGCAACTATCTTCAAAAAATACCCGCTCTCTTTTATGAATTTGAGCAAAACTGCGCTAACGACAGCTTAGGCTATCGGCAGATTAAACAGGCCAATGTATCGGCTGATAAAGCTCGTCTATGTACCTAGGACGGCCAATTTAGCCTTGTCAATGGAACCTTAAGTAAGTTTTAGTGATCGTATCTCATAACATCCGTATCCATATCGGCGGAAAGCACCTAAACTAGGTGCTGTTCTTACCTGAGAGACCCATGGCACCACGCGATGCGAGTAAAACGTCCACTGCTGCTTCTGAAGCCGTGGATACTGCCCCAACCAAAGCAGCAACTCCCGCTAAAGCAGCAGATTCTGCTAAAGCAGCAGATTCTGCTAAAGCAGCAGCTCCTGAAGCTGCACCCGCTGTAGATACTGGAAACTTGGACACGATCTTCAGCGCCCTCAAAACGTTAATGACCACAGTGGATAAGCTACAGAAGTCGCGCCAAGAAGTGGGCGATATCAAACCTTTAATTGTGCGGATGCTGGATGGAGAATTGCTGTCGGGAGATGAATTAGATCAGTTAAAGACAGGTGTCAGTGGCCTTTCTAAATTGGTGCGCATCTACAGTGACTACCAAACTGCCCTGGAAAAAGCTCAGCCAGCTAGAGAGATCTTAGATACGGTGCTGAAATAGCTATCATTCTCGTATCTGGAACGTTTGAGAGAAGACTGACTCGATCAACTATTCAGGACCTATATTTGTGGCAGAGAGAAGGTTGTTAGGTCTTGAATAGTTCTCCTTAGAATTTGACTTTAGCGCTGTGTTACGGCCAGAGATGTCTGTAAAAATCGACATCTGTATGAATGACATCCTTGATTGCAAGGCATGATGATTGGCTATGGGTCGTAGATCTCTTGTCCTTGGGGCTCGCTATACTTTCAATAACTCCTAGATAATGCTGAATCACAGCTTGGGTAGCATTAGGTGATTGATTGAGGGTGTCGTTGTGGCTAATCTACAGCATTTAGAACGGCTACATCAGGGTGTACAGCGATGGAATCAGTGGAGATTAAATAATCCTGAAATAGTGCCTGATCTAAGTGGTGCAACCTTATTGGCGGCTCAATTGAGTGGAGTGAATTTCAGCGGTGCCAAGCTCCATAGAGTGCAGCTAGATAAAGCGGAGTTAAGCGGTGCTAATTTGTATAAAGCTGATCTGACTCAGGCTCATCTATCGGAGGCTGACTTAAGCGGTGCAAAACTACGTAAAGCCAGGTTACGGGGTGTTAACCTAGCCAGAACCGATCTGCGAGGGGCCAATCTAACCAAGGCGCATTTACCTGACGTGGATCTAAGTGGTGCGAGTCTAAGTGGTGCGAATCTGAGTAGTGCGAATCTATGTAGGGCTAACTTGAGCAGTGCCAATTTGAGCAGTGCCAATTTGAGTGGTGCTGCTTTGATGCAGACGCAAGTGTTGGGTACTGTATTTGCCAAGGCAATGCTTACCGGTGCCTGTATACAAGACTGGACTTCCAATGGTGCGACGATCTTGGAAGGGGTTATTTGTGATCATATCTATCTCAAAGATGTGCCAAAAGAGCGACATCCCAAGACAAGAAATTTCAAGCCTGGTGAGTTTGCTAGGGGCTTTCAGCAAACTACACGTGTGATTGATCTTGTTTTTCAGGGGCGTATTGACTGGCAAGCGTTTTCCCAGGCTTTCCAAACGCTTTGCCAAGAATATGTTGATGCTAATCTCTGTATCCAATCGATTGAAAAAAAGCAAGGTGGTGCTTTTGTTGTTCGTTTAGCCATGGCTCCTGATACCGATGCTGCTGTGATTGAAAGTCGGGCAAAAGAGCAGTACATGGTTGAAATGCATACACTGGATGCACAGTATAAGCGGCGATTGCGATCGCAAGGATATCCTTTTAGCATGGCCCGTCATAGTATCAACATGGAGCGTCGGGATAAAGCCACCCTAATGGGCGTGTTGACCACGATGGCCAATAGTCAGCAGGGGCCCAAATATCGGATAGACAATACGTCCTTGTTGAATAGTTTGACCACGACGGGGCAAAACATAGAACTTAACGGTTATGACAAACATCCGGCTCATATCATAGATGCCCTCAGGAAAAAGGCTCTGAAAACAAGGACTTGTAAGCTAAAGGCTTTCAAGAACGTGGAACCTGTCCAAGCCAAAATTATTGAAATGTTGTTATCTGGTATGTCTCCATCGAGAATTACCAAAGTGATGCAGCTTGATCGGGGTCAGGTCAACCTTTACCAACGGCAGTCAACCTTTCGCACAGCCTTTTGGCGAGCCTTTCTCAAGAAAATGCTGGATTTTGTTGGGAGATTGCTAACCATATTGCAAAATCTGACTACTGATGCTCAGATCTCTTCAAAGTATCGTCTATGGCTTATAAAATGGTGGTTAGGCTGTTTTTTCGCAACTGTTGACTACCAAGGCCCCCCCCATGTACCTGTTTTACAGAGCGAGATTATTCATCTGTTGCTGTTTGGTATGACCCTCACAGAAGTAAGCGATGCTCTGATGATTGATCCTAGACAGGTCAATAAGTACCGACAACAACCTGCATTTCGGGTTGCATTTTGGCATGCCTACTGTCAAAAACTGCTGGTTTTAATCAGTAAGGCTACCGATACTGCTAAAGCTCTGCTAGTTAATCCTCAGATGACTTTTAACTGTCGTCTGATCGCAGTTGGCTACTTATTCCAAAAGTGCCCCACCGACTTTATGCGCACCCTTGAAAGAATCGAATTAGAACAGATGGCCTGCGTGCTGATATCCATTAGTGCGGGACAAATTTCTGGCGTATTACCATTGTCATAGTCTGCATGCGGTGCTGCTCCGCAATTCGCCGGGATAGTCTTCTTCGCCAACGGCTACTATCGTGTCCCACCGCTGAGTCGTCTTTGGGGCACACCGGGGGGATCTGGCTGAAACGAACGCTCTACTGAAAGTTCCTGACATGGCCAATCCATTCTTATAGTCAGTGGTTGGGCAACGGCATCTGCCATCAGACAATTGGGGACAATGATTGTGGCGCATGCCAGGTTCCGTAACAGACCACCCATGGGCAGATTTCCAAACAAACAAGGTCAATTCGGTGCCCGCAAGCAACCGCAATGACCTATCGGTGGTTAGTTAGACTTTACGACCAGGTTGTTGCAAAACTTAATTAAAAGCCGTTCCTGCTTTATATAGCTTGGCGCACATAGTTCACAACATCTACTGAAGACTGAGGGTCAGATTATAGGAAGCATCGCTAGAGATGCCGCCGACAACTACTTGGTAATCGCCGGTGTGAGGTAAGAAAACCGTCTCATTATTGGCGCTAAATGCCAGGATGTAACCGCTGGGGGAAATGATATCAAAAGCAGCGTTATTTTCTGTGGCCTGGAGGCTGATACTCATCTGCTGACCACCGTTAGCGTTGACCAGATAAATATCCCGGTCCCCTCGCACTACCCTATTGCTAGCAATGACATAGCGTTGGCCAGGGTCGAACTCAATCCGTTCGGTTCTGGCATTATTCGCTCCGGCCAGCAGGTCCTTGGCTTCAAGACCATTGTGATCTTGGAAGGCCGGATCAACCAGTTCACAGTCCGTTAGATTGAGGACGTTGTCTTTGGTTTGCAGTGTATTGCTGGTTAATATCCAGGTATCACGGGTGTCTTTGACGTCTTTGTCAATCCAGGTGGTAACGTCGACTATGGATGTGTCTGCGATTAGTGAACCTGAAAACACTTGGGCATAGGTTGTTGAACCGTTTGCTGCTTCGGTTTGAACCGATGAGCGCACATCGCCGCTAATCTGATGGTTGTCGAGGGTTAAACGCAAATACGTCGCGAGCATGCCGTTGTTTAATAAGTAGCAATAGCGACCTGGATCCAGCTCAAACGTCTTCGAGATGGACTCTGAGATGGTTTGAGGTGTGGATGCTTCAGGTGCGATCGCACCTGATCTAATCGTTTCTCGAGGGCTACATCCTATAAGCAGGCTGAGCAAACTAACAGTCAGCAGACTGATTGAAGTAAAGCGCATCATGATGACAAGCCTATCCTGGATAGGAATTGTGACTATGAATTTTAGCCGTAGTAAATGCGACTGCTCACCACAACATTAACGAGTCAGTTCAACTATTGCCTGGGTGATGCAACTCAACTCGGCAGGCTCAATGATATAAGGCGGCATCGTGTATATAAGTTTACCAAAGGGGCGTAGCCATACACCGTGCTCTACTACCTGTGGCTGAATTACAGCCATATCCACCGGTTCATGCAATTCGACAACGCCAATGGCTCCTAACACCCGCACGTCTTTGACTAAGGATGATGCCCGGCAGGGGGCTAGCTCTTGCTTCAGCTGTGCCTCGATTGTCTGGATTTTGGCTTGCCAATCGTAGCTGTCTAAAATGGCAAGATTCTCTAAGGCGACGGCACAGGCCAAAGGATTGGCCATAAACGTAGGACCATGCATAAACACCCCTGCTTCGCCCTGGCTAAACACCTGACTAATGTGGGGTGTGGTGAGCGTTGCCGCCAGCGACATAAACCCACCGGACATGGCCTTGCCGATACACAAAATGTCAGGGAAAATCTTTGCATGTTCGCAGGCAAAGAGCTGCCCTGTACGCCCAAAGCCTGTGGCGATTTCATCCAGAATTAACAGCACACCATACTGGTCACAGAGCTCTCTGGCACGACGCACATAGTCGGGACTGTAAAACCGCATGCCCCCAGCCCCCTGCACCACAGGTTCAAAGATGGCTGCGGCGATCTGTCCATGGTTTTCCGCCAAAAGTTGTTCAAAACTAATAATATCGCTGTCATCCCACAGTCCCCAGAACGGAATCTGGGGAATATCGGCAAAATACTGTTGTCGAAGAACCTTGCTAAATAGATGGTGCATGCCGTTGACGGGGTCACACACCGACATAGCATCAAAGGTATCGCCATGGTAACCGCCGCGCACCGTTAGAAAGCGATGCTTCTCAGGCTTGCCCAGGTTATACCAATACTGAATCGCCATCTTCATGGCCACTTCCACAGACACTGAACCAGAGTCGCAGAAGAACACCTGCTGGAGTGGTTCTGGCGTGAGTTCCACTAATCGCTGAGCCAGTTGCACCGCCGGTTGGTGGGTAAGACCGCCAAACATCACGTGGGACATGCGATCAATTTGATCGCGAGCGGCCTGGTTAAGCCGGGGATGGTTATACCCATGAATGCAGGTCCACCAGGAGGACATGCCATCCACCAGGGTCAGCCCTCCCTCTAGCTCGATGTAAACGCCCTGTGCCGACTTGACCGGAAAAATGGGTAACGGATTGGGCATGGCGGCGTAGGGATGCCATACATGTTGGCGGTCAATGGTGAGTAGCTGGTCCGTGGGTAAGGATTGCATAGGTGTTTGGATTGGGAGGGGGGGGGAACCGCTGACGCTATGGGCTAAGCACTAGTTATTCAACAGTGACTGTGATTTTCTCTGAGATAACGGGTTTTTCGTGGGGAATATGGCTATAGTTGCCCAGTACCAACTGTAAAGTGTGTTTGCCCGGTTCTAGGGTCAGCTGAGTTTCGGTTTGACCGGCACCATAATGGAGAACTTGTTCAGAACCTTGCAATGGCTCTGTTAGAGGAGGTAGCTCATCGACATCGACGAGTAAATGATGATGACCTGTATTGGGACGATCTATCCCGGCAGGGGCAATTCCCATGCCCGACAGGCCAAACCGCACGGTGAAGGGTGCTGCGACCGTATCACCATTGCTGGGAGAAATAATATAAGCGGCAGCAGATTCGGGTGCAGGGGAGAGGTCTGCTGCATAAACTGGATGTACAAATGGGCCGACTAGCATAGTCAGCCATAGGGCGGCAAGGGCAAGGCTATACCGAAGACAAATCACCATGAATAACACACTCGGAAACAAACATTATCACAAACATTATCTATGGTAAGCCGTTGCGTTGCCACCACGGTCATATCCCTAACTGTCACAGTTCTAATGAATGATTTTTCAGTGGTTATAGCGTTAAAATTATAGTCCACCCAGAAAAAGTGTCCTCTGTTTTTACGCGTTCCTAGGGACTAAACGATACAACAAGACCATGCAAGCGAGGTTCAGTAATCTCTGGTACTAAATACCCATGGAAAACTAGCCCGTCTGCCATAAAACGTTTCGAGGAATTCAACCATGATGTTCAATCGTATTCTTTGCACGCTGGGGCTAACGGCTGCTGTTCTTGCTGCAGCTTCCCTCACCGCATTTGCTCAAGAAGCACCTGACTATAACTATGTCGGGATTGGTGGCGGTGACGAAGGATTTGTTGTTAACGGTAAACTCTCTCTTTCTGATAATCTTTCTGTCCGTCCCGCTGTCAGCACTGACTTTGACTTTGATGATGGCGAAGATGTGGCCTATGTACTGCCCATCACCTATGATTTCAATTCTCTTGATCCCGCTGGTCGCCTTAATCCCTTCCTAGGTGCTGGTATCAATGGTGAGCTAGGTGATGATAGCTCCATTGAAGCTGCTGTGACCGGTGGAGCAGACTATCGTGTTAATGACAAATGGTTGGTTAATGGCTCTGTTGTGTGGTCTCCATTCCAGGATGGTGACGATGATGTTGACTTCATCGCTGGTGTTGGATATAGCTTTTAACTAAAATCTCCTAGGCTGAAGATTTTAAATCAAGGTTATGACACCAGGGTAGCTCCCCATCTCAACAAAACAGCCCTGCCACGGCGGGGCTGTTACCAACACCAAGGATATTCTTAAATGTTGTCTGCTTCCGCAATCTCTGTGTTATTGGGAAATGTTGCAGTGTCAAAAAACTCAGAAAATGCCTCATTTAAGACAGTATATCCCTGGGCATTGAGGTGCAACTCATCTTTGCCGAAATCTTTGGGAATCATGCCTTTTTCATCGGCAATGGCTGAAAACCCATCAAACACCAGTACTTTATCACTTTGCAAGGAGTCAATATATCCGTTGACCTCATAAATGGCCTGGGCTATGTCATCTGACCAAACGGGTTTGCGTACAAGCGGCACTTCTCCCACTGGAAGAATAGTGGATATGATGACCGTGGCTCCCAATGCCTTAGCATCTTCTGTTATTTGTCGAATGTTAGCGCGGCAAAGATCGATGATGACATTGCGTTCATCGGGCATCAGTGGAATGGCTTTGAGATCATTTATGCCTACTTGAATGACAACAATGTCTGGTTCTAAATCTCCTAAATGAAAATCGAATCGTTGACTTGTTTGTGCAGAGGTTTGGCCGCCAACACCACGGTTGACAAATTCATATCCCTTAATTTGAGGGGTAGGCCAATCAGCAGCTCTAGAGTCTCCGAAAATAATGACTCGTTTATTGTCTCCCTTGTCATTCAAGTTAGAGTTTGGTTTATAGTAGCTAAGGCCCAGCGGATCTAAACGAACTTGATTGAGTTCAACGTAGTATTTTGTGAGTTGTCCGTATAGGAAAAAATTGAGCGCTACTGAAGCACCTACAAGAGGGATCCCCAAATACAGCAGCAGTGAGCTAACCTTGACCATTTTCATAGGGCCGTTTGCGGTATAAATTTGTTTGATCTAGAAGGACACTGTAATAAACCTTGATGACTAATGGTCCAACATAATTTGTTCCAAGCTACAGTATGTAACGTTATCGCTAACACCCTGAATGAGTTATGGGGAGATGCTTTTTGCCTGCTTTAAATCTTTGGCAAAATTTTGTAAGGCTAAGGTGTTGTACTTAGGCGGTTAGATACGGCGTCAAGATTTAACTATTGATAAGGGTGTATATGGATAGTTTGTCAGAAGTGAGTTTTCTGGTAGTCATATCAGGTGAACTACTCATGACTAGTTCACTATTCAGTACTCAGTTGTCTCATCCGAAATTTTCAGTTTGAGGCCGCTGTGTTTAAACGGCAACTGTTGCCATTTAACCCTGAGGCAAGGCATAACCATATATGACTGTTGGGTCTATTCACCGTTTGCTTTATGGTTGCTGAGACTGCGTTATTCTTTCCACCTAAACCTAAACCGTTACTGATTCGGTTGGTGCAGAGTGTGTCATATCTGGTGCTACAGCGGTTGTACCGATGCGGATTAGTGGTGTCCGATGACGATGTAGCTAAACTGCGGGCATTGGATGGCGCACGGGTGGTTTATGTGTGTAACCATCCCACTATGGAAGACGGTATGGTGCTATTTAGCCTGGCGGCACGGGTAGGCCAACTGTGGCACTATATTGTGGCTCGGGAGTCGTTCAAAGGGCTGCAGGGACCATTTTTACAATGGATGGGCTGTTACTCTATTCGTCGGGGATTGGGGGATAGGGCTAGCATTGCTCAGACGCTGAGTCTGTTAAGGGAACCTGGGGCGCAGGTGGTGATTTTTCCAGAAGGTGGCTGCTCTTATCAAAATGATACGGTGATGCCGTTTCGGTCGGGGGCAATCCAAATGCCGATGCAGGTAATCGCGCAGCTGATGAAGAAGACCCCCGATGCGGATTTGTATGTTGTGCCGATTTCGCTGAAGTATCGCTATACTCAGCCGATGACGTCAGTTATCCAGGAGACATTACAGGGTCTGGAGGACGAACTCGGTTTAGTATCTGAAGATCCCCAGGATTTTTATCAGCGGTTACTTGCGATCGCATCCTTGATCATCACACGTATAGAAACAGAATTTGGCTTAACTAGGGAACCGGATCAAGACTGGAATCAACGGATCAGCCGTTTGCGGAATCATGTCATCAGTCAGTGTGAACAGCAGCTGGATCTAGAATCCAATGGAGCACCGATTCGAGAACGAGTTTATCGGATCCAGGCATTATTAGAGGCAGAAGAACCGAAAACGGTTGCTGAAGGGGATGCCCTCTATTGGACGACGGTAAGATTGCTGAATTTTGATGCCATTTATGATGGTTATGTTGCGGCTAAGCCTACTCCGGAGAGGTTTCTAGACACATTGATGCGTTTAGAACGAGAGGTGTATCAAGTTGAACATATTCAGCCTAAGGCTCATCGCCAGGCTGTTTTCCGAGTCGGTGAACCGATTAATCTAAAAGATTACGTCAAGGAGTTTCGAGCTGATAAGGCAGGAACCGTGGCGCGGCTCACAGAACAGTTACGCACAGCTGTGCAAGACAATTTAGCTGTGTAGTAGGGGCTGTGCCTTGTGCTAACCCTTACAAAATGTTCGTTGTGATGAGCAATTTTCTCTCTCTTTTGTTCCCTGGATTGCTGTTATCTAAACAGATTAATAACAAAACAGCGAGTTTCTTTTGCCTCGCTTCATCCACAGATGTCACCCAGATTGTCGGGACAGGTTTGATCGTCAATATCAATGCCGCTGAGGTCGAGCAGCTGCCATTCTCCTTCTACGGCGGGGGTGAGAATTTCACCGATGGGACTAATATCTGTAAAGGGATTGTAACCAACATTGAGGGAGCGAATGGTGGGGATCTCAGCCACAGGTGCGATATTGTCGATTTGGTTGTAGCTAATATCTAGGGTGGTGAGTTGCCCTAGGGCGGTGAGGGCAGTAATGTCCTGTAGCTGAGTGTTGGCAAGACGTAGGGTTTGCAGCTGAGTGAGCTGAGCAATGGGGGCTAAGTCGCCAATGACGTGCCCGCTCAGGTTGAGAGCAGTGAGATTGGGGGTTGCGATCTCAATTATATGCAAATCCACACCCGTCGGAAAATCTACCATCAAACCGTTGTCTGGCAAGTAGTTCCTCTGTATCTGTGCCCCCCGTAAAACCTCCATCGCAGCCAGCTGCTGTGCGGCTACATTACAGTTGCTAATGCCCAATGCCGACATCAAAGCTTCCACCGTTTGCCAGGAATACGGGCGGCTGTATAGGGCGCTACTCCACTCGCCTGCCCCCCCTTGAAATGCTTCGCACAAGTCAGCAAATGTGGGTTGAGGCAGTTCTATTCCATAGGTTGCAACTGGTGTAATGGCTACAGTGCACCAGACGGTAGCTGCGCCAGCTAGTAAATGCATTGCCAAATGGTTGAGTTTGGGCATAATTACCTTTTGGGCACTAGACTCACCAGCATTGGACCATTAATTTCTCCCAATAGTCATTAATCTTTAATAACCATTCATATTTCGCAGATTTTAGAATACTCAAGCAGATATCTCATCTTTTTTATCCCGATAATTTCTTAAACGTATCAAAGAACTCTCTTTGGTCTAAAGCAGTCAAAAGAATTCAAATTCAGAAACTAAAATGGGAACAATCAAAACGATCTTCTTCAGTGTTATTGTTCTCATTTTAGAAAGTATCGAAAATTACATAGGGTTTTGCCCCCTGTATGACTTGCAATAATGAGTGGTTTGGTCATTTCGTAACCACCATCACATGACAGAATCGCTATCATAGGAGAGAATGAAGTATGGCATCTAGGATCCGGTCGCAAGATTGTCCCATCAATGGTGGGGAATGAAGTTTATCTTGCTATGAGATTAGGTGGGGTGAGGGTCTATCGGTAATTACGTATTTTAATACGACGATATAAAAAGGCCCGATAAATTCTTCCGCAAATTCCGTATTCATTACTTCATGATGTGCGGAAGTCCCTATAGGACCAGGGTAATCTTAATATCAGGTAGTCTTGTCAGTCAGGTTTTCTATGGAAGGAGCGCAGCCATCGCTTCAAACCCAGCAGCGTGTCCTTGCCGCAATTGTGGTAACAGACGCTGTTGGGTTTAGTGCCCAGATGTCCTCTGATGAAGAACGGGCACTGGCGATTATTAATCGAGATCTTAAGCAGATTGCCGGACTGTGCAATGTGTTTAAGGGCCAGGTGCTTAAATCAACTGGCGATGGTCTATTGATGTGCTTTTTTAGCGCAGCTCAGGCCGTGGCTTGTGCACTGAATATTCAAAAAAAACTGCGCGGTGATAGCAAGCGGGATAGCTTTGACCATCGCATTGGCATTCATCTAGGCGATGTGTACATAAACAATTCCGACGTTATGGGGAATGGCGTCAACATTGCGGCTCGTTTAGAAAGCTTTGCGGCCCCTGGTGAAATCTGTGTTTCTCAGGTGGTCTATGATGTCGTCAAAAGTCGCCTAGATTTAGATGCCACATTTCTTGGCCCGCTAAATCTTAAAAATATTCAAGAATCAGTCCCTGCTTATCAGCTACGGCCAGTCATTGAGCTGGAGGTGTCTGATGCGGAGATGACCCGACCATTTTTTGCTGAAGGGTTTGAAGGTTATGCCTTTGAGAGCCCAATTGATCAGGCTTTACAAAGTCTAGGTGACCATCCCGACCATCTGCGGATCAAAAAACTGATTTTTGGTACCTGTCAAAACCTATGGGAAAACGACACTACCGTTCTGGATCAGTTTTCATTGCAGCATCTGATTGACGCATTGGTGCAGCGCAATCCGTCAGTGGAGCATTGCCGTGCGAGTCTTTACCGCATTGTGGCTACCCTCAACCATAAAGAGGTCTACTCTGATGTGGCTGAGGTAATTTTGCAGGCCATTACGCCGTTATATATAGAACGGGCGGCCAGTTTACTTCCTGGTGGGGAGCCAGAAGAAGCTGAGGATGCGGCAGAAGAAAGTGTAGAGGAATCTAAGGATCGCTATCAACAGGTGGCGGATGAGCTAGAGCGAGATTCCCAGATTATCCGGATAAAAAAAGTTTTATATTGTCTGTGCCATAAAGTTTGGGAAACGGATATCCGTAAAATTGAGCAAGCGGATACGGCGATTTTGATACAGCAGCTGTATCAGCTGACACCAACACCCAACGATCTTAAATATCGGTTACGTCATTTATTGCACCATCTAAATCGCAAAACTAAATACACCAAAATTGTAAATATTATTTTTAAGGCCTTTCATCCCCTTTATAGTGCTCAAACTGAGCTGATCCCGATGTCAACACCGGGGTTCTCCACTGCCAACGACACCGATAGTCCAGAAACCTGTTTTGGGGATCTGCCGGTTGGTATTCATCCTGAAAATACCGTCGCCTATTCAGCGAAGTCTTTAGAAGGACCTTCTATGGAGGTGGCCCAGGTGAAAGACCGGGCCGATTTGTTTGAGCTCAGGCTCGATATCATCAAATATTGCAACCCGCTACGGGCTAAAATCTTGCTGCATTCCACCCTTTACAGTCCCTTTACCGGAAGTTCACAAGAGTGGTCATTGCTACGTAGTAAAACCTTAGAAGACTTTTTACGAGAAGTTTTCAACTATTGTTCTTCATTCCAAGACTTGGAAAGTAAATTATCTATTATTGTTCACTGTTTAGAAGACACCGATGACAATGAGCCAGTTGTCACTGCTATTTTGAATGCTATTAAACCCTATTACGCTGAACCAGACGAAGTGGTAATCCCTGTCGATAGTGCTAGAGCTGCTGTGTCTGCTGTTACCTCAATGAGGCCTGCATCCTATGGATAATGCTGCTGAACTATTAGCCTGTTATAACAGTGGCCAAAAGGACTTTAGTGGTCTGTGCCTAGCGAATTTACAGATGCCAAAAGTGGATTTGATCGGCGCGAACTTTTCGAAAGCTGATCTAGAACGTACGGATCTGATGTTTGCCTATTTGAGCCGGGTGAATATGCAGCAGGCGAACCTTAGCCATGCCAACCTGAGCGGCGTCAATCTGAATCAGGCGAATCTGATTTATACCAACCTGAGTGATGCTAATTTGCATGGCGCGAGTTTACAGGGGGCCGACCTGCGGGGGGCTGATCTCACCCTGGCCGATCTATTTGATGTGAATTTAGCCGACGCTGATCTCCGTAATGCTGACCTGAGCGGCGCTAATTTAACTGGGGCTTGTTTACGGGGGGCGAATCTGCGGCAAGAACTGCGCAGTGAGCAAACAATTTTGCGGGGGGCCCATTTGCGTCAGGTGGATCTGCGCGGGGCTAACCTTAAAGGGGCGGATCTGGCCAATGTCGATCTGAGTGGTGCCAACCTGAGTGAGGCGTTTCTCAAAGATGCTGATCTGCGCAATGCCAACTTGAACGGTGCCAACCTTAAGGGTGCATCATTGGCAGATGCTCAGTTAGAAGGTGCTAATTTGCGCTATGCCAATTTGACCCGCACCCGTGCCCAGCGGGCAAATCTATCTGGCTGCGATTTCACTGGTGCTGATCTAAAGGGTGTGAATCTTACTGATACTAAGCTTTGTGGTGCTCAACTTTTCCAGATTGTTATGGTTGATGCCCGGTTGCTGCGTTCTGACCTGAGTCGAGCTAATCTAAGTGGTGCTGACCTGACCCAGGCTGACTTGACTAATGCTTATTTGGGACGCACTAATTTAGGTGAGGCGAATCTGACTGACGCGATTTTGTTTAAGGCTGAACTGAGTAGTGCGAACTTAGCTGGCGCTAAACTCAGTGGGACAACTATGCCTGATGGAAAAGTGCAGAACTAATAGTGAATTGTTAATCTAGACATCCCCGCAAGTGAGTGCCCCGTTAGGGAGGTCATCATAATGTCCTCTTTGGTGGTGAACCCTGTGAGGGGATTGTTTTCTGCACCAAAGATCAATGTGCCGTGGAGTTGATTATTGGGCTGGGGGGCCAGAACAATGTGGCTATTGCGGTCAAAATTTGAGGTGTGTGATCGGGAACTTGTTGTCTGGGGCGGTTCTGGCAAGAACAATGGATTTGTAGGGGTCGGGGACGTAGGTTTGTTTGCAATCATGAATAATATTAAATTGCGTAGTTGATTCTCTGAGTTGACTTCTTGCCCCTGCATTAAACGTTGGTAATGCACGTAGTATTCAGTATTCGTCAGGAACTCCTATGGCAAGCTTTCAGCCTCTGAACATTCCTATATCAAAGTGAACGAATACAACTAATTTTTCAGCTAGAGCATAATGCCTGTGAATAGCTATAAATTTCTACGTCTAACTGAATATGCTAGTGTTGCTGCTACTGTCGTTGGTGCGATCGCAACCATATCAACTCAGCAAGTCGCCTATACAGCGGTTCCTCTAGCCTTTAGCGTTAGCCTGAATTTAATCAGCCGTCGCCAGCAAGAAAAACGTTTAGAGCAACGCTTCAGCCAAACCCAAAAAGAGACTGATCAGCAACTACAGCAAATTCAGCGACGACTAAAAAAATTAGATCTCTCAATTGTCGATGTAACTTCCTCTGTTCAGACCGATAGTCAAGCCCTATCTGAGCAAGCTACCCAACAGATTCAATCGCTCTCCAGCGAGATTAGCTCATTGCAAGAGCACCTCGCTCAACAAAGCACCACCAGTCAAACTAGCGTTGACCAAGTCGTAGAGGAGTTGCGGCAGCTACAGCTATCGGTTCCAGAGGCCATCTCCTCAGCTCAACACGATAGCCAGTCGCAAGTTGAGCGCTTGGCTGAGCGAATTCAAGACCTGTCTAACGATACCCAATCGCTACGGAAGCACCTAGCTCAACAGAGTGATATCAGCCAAACAAGTATCGGCCAAGTTGCTGAAGAGTTACGGCAACTACAAGTATTGGTCACAGAAACAATTGCATCGACACAGAGCGAGCGTCAGTCTCTATCTGAGCAAGCTACCCAGCAGAGTCAATCACTTTCCAGCGAGATCAACTCATTGCGGGAGCAACTCGTTTACCAAGGGACCAGTAGCCAAACTAGCCTCGATCAAGTTACTGAGCGTTTTCGGCAATTACAAGTATCAGTCACTGACCTCATAGTTCGTTCTGAGAGAGTGCTTGACCAAGTTGCGAGTACCCTAGCCGAGACCCGCGAGCAAGTTATCCGTGAGCAGCAGGCTAATCTGGAGGCAACAACTCAGAGCCTAAGCAACAATATTACTCAGTTACAGGATGAACTCAATAGGCTCAAGCTAGATGTCGATGAGTTTAGATCTCGGCTTGAAGCTAGTCTCTCTGCTACTCAACCAGATTTTCCACACAATATTGTTCCAAATCTACCTACTGAGGATGAGTGCGATCGCGAAATTGTTTTAGGTATTGATTTTGGTACAGGCTTTACCAAAGTCTGCTTTTGGGATGTTGGCAGTGATCAGGCTGAAATCGTTACATTTGCCTCACCTACAGAAGAAGAGGTGACTCTGGAGCAAGCCTTAATTCCTACTAATCTGGCTATTTTGAGTGATGATACTTTGCTTACAGGGCTCAACATAGCCGAATGGGAAAATAACACTCATTCGATTAAGCGCTCAGTAAACTTTATCAAAATGCGTCTGGCAGACCTAGATATGCCTGCAACTGATTCTTGGCGTCTTGAGCAAGTCCCTGAGTTACATGAACCTGTTGTGGTTGAAAGCATCTGTGCATATTATCTCAGTCAGGTTATCACCAGAGCACAAGCTTGGATTCAAGTAAATCGCCCCGATCTTTTCAAAAATCAAACGATTCACTGGAGTGTAAATATTGGTGTCCCAGCAGCATATTGCGACTCACCAACCCTTGAGCGCTTTCATAAAGTTCTTTCCTTAGCTTGGCTCTTGACTTATAGTCCTTTAGGATCTAGAAGACTTACACTACAAAAACTTCAACAGCTGATAACCCATTTCAAGGGGTGGATGAATGCTAATGTTGCTCAAGAGGCGTTAGCTTGCATCACTACTCCAGAGATTACAGCAGCAGCATGGTCTTTCCTTAGCTCACAGGCTGCTCAGGATGGTTTTTACACTCTGTTTGATATTGGTGATGGGACGCTTGATGGGTCTGCATTCCGATTTTGGCGCGATGAAGGAATGCGGCGTCTAGATATTTACGAAACGGAGGTTAAACCCCTTGGAGTAAGTGCGCTGACTAAACAAGCCGCAGACGAACTTGACAGATCATTTGAATATGTTCGCCAAAGTCTATCAAGACCTAATGATCTAGAATTTCAGCAGAAAATCCAAGATAGCAAAAGCAGGAAGAGAGTGCAGGAACTTGTTGCTAGTGTTGTGTTCGATGGAAACAAAAAACATCACATCTTACGACGTGCCCTTGCCAAGGACGAAATTGGAACTAAATTGAGAGTTTTAGTTGGTGGCGGTGGGAGTAATATTCCATTTTTCCAGAAAACAATCGAGTCTACTCACGGTGATTTCAACCATAAAAATAGTGAGATTCCGTCCTATCAACTAAAAGAGATTCCTGCACCCGAGAACCTAGTTACCAATGGTCTTGCGCCGAAAGAATTTGGCCGATTTACTGTCGCCTATGGCTTATGTATGCTTGCTTACGAAGATCCTGACTTTATGCGCTTACCCAGTCAGGTGGAAAAAGATGAAGCACCGATAAGACCAGAATATACTCATACAGAACGTTATGAAGATACGCGAGATTTGATGTAAACGCTGATAAAAAAGTCCATGTCATCAACGAATAACTGGAATCCGGAAGTCCCAGGACAAGACGTCCGACTAAAATCCAATCCTGGTAAACGGGGGCAAACAACTGGGCGTATCAGACGATTGGGCAATCGTATCCTGGTAGAAGTCGAATTTGGCCCTGCCGAAAAGATATACCGCCCAAAAAACCTCCTTGAACTCTGCTGTGATGATGAAAGCATTGAAGGCTTAATGCGGCAGGGGCGATTTGGCGGGCCAGATGATCTGCGACGGATTCTCACCTTTGAGAAAGTGAAAGGTCAGCTGACAAACGTGTTTTACAGTATGGAGGCTAGCCAGACAGATTTCTATCCCCATCAGTTTAAGCCGGTTCTTAAGTTCCTTAACTCTCCGGTAGGGCGTCTTTTGATTGCAGATGAAGTGGGCCTTGGTAAAACCATTGAAGCCATGTACATCTGGAAAGAACTCCAGACCCGAGAAGATGCCAGGCGCTTGTTGATTGTGTGCCCGGCGATGTTACGCCAAAAATGGCAAGATGACCTGCGACAGCGGTTTAATATTTTCGCGGATATTGTTGATGCAAAAGAGTTGTTGCGTCGAGTGAGGCTATGTCTTGAGCACCAGAAACCGCAAGCGTTTGTCTGTATCGCAAGTCTTGAAGGATTACGTCCAGGGCGCAACTGGGAAGGTATTAAGGCTGCCAATGCCCGTGATGAGCTAGCGCGTCTGTTAGATGCTAACCCCAGCAGTGAGTCCCTGAGCCTGTTTGATCTTGCCATCATTGATGAAGCCCACTACCTGCGTAATGCAACAACGGCGAGTAATCAAGTAGGGCAGCTGATTCGTGATGCCACCAAACACCTCATTCTGCTTACGGCCACACCGATTCAAACCGATAGCTCTAATCTGTATCAGATACTGCGCATCATCAGCCCTGACGATTTTTTTAATGCTGATATTTTTAACAATATGCTGGAGGCAAACGAACCCGTTGTTCATGCATTGCGCCATTTGTGGGCTAGCCCGCCAGAGCCTGCCAAAGCTCGCGAAGCTTTACAGCGGGCCTCCACCTCTGGTTACTTTGCGGATAATCCTTTACTTGAGCAAATCCAGCAGAGTTTATCAAGTCTGAACCAAGTTGATGAAAGCGAACGGATTGAACTTGGCTACAAACTTGAAAAAGTTTCTTTACTAGGACAGTATATTACCCGTAGCCGTAAACGCGATGTCTTAAGCAATCGGGTTAAGCGTGATCCACAGACACTTGAGGTCAGGTTTTCATCCTTAGAACAAGAGGTCTATGATCGCGTTAGTGAATATATTCGTGAACAGAGTAAGGGCAAAAAAGGGGCACCACTCTTTCAGCTAATCTCAAAGCAGCGTCAAATGGCCAGTTGCATGGTAGCTGCGCTGGAAGCTTGGCAGAATGATGCTTCTCTGAGTGCTCTGGTTGACGAAGCCCTGTGGGAAGATTTTGGCAAAATACCGGAGCAAAGGAGTACCAGTCCATTATCTGTTGCCACACCTTCAGCCCTGAAGAAAGTCAACATTCGAGAGTTAGAGTCTTGTGATAGCAAGTATTCAGAGCTGCAAGGCTTTCTCGAAAAAGAACTCAAGAAAAACTCTAACGAAAAATTTGTTATTTTTGCCTACTTTCGAGGGACATTAAAGTACTTACAGCGCCGTTTAGAGGCTGCTAACATTTCTAACTGCCTAATCATGGGAGACATGGGAGACGATAAATGGACAGCCGTCGAACAGTTTCGCCAAGATAATGGCCCTTCGGTTCTGTTATCTTCTGAGGTGGGCAGCGAGGGCATTGATCTTCAGCATTGCCGTTTTCTGATCAACTACGATCTGCCATGGAACCCGATGCGGGTAGAGCAGCGCATTGGACGCTTAGATCGATTAGGTCAACCAGCAGAACGCATTTCAATTATTAATTTTAGCCTGGTCGATACTATTGAGGAAAGAATCCTCGAACGACTTTATGATCGTATTCAGATATTCAGAGAGAGCATTGGTGATCTTGAAAGCATTTTAGGTCAGGCTACCGAGAAACTATTAGTTGATCTTTTCTCTGCCGATTTAACCCCTGAAGAGAAAGAAGAACAAGCGGTCCTAACAAGTAAGGCACTTATTAACAAACGGCTTCTGCAAAATGAGTTAGAGACCGAAGCTGTCAATATGTTAGCTTTTGCAGATCACATTTTGGACTCTATCAATCAGAGTCGAGATCAGGGACGATGGCTTCAACCCGACGAACTGCTAGCCTTTGTAGAAGATTGTTTTTCTCGTTACTACCCTGGTACGCTCATTGAGCCAAAACCCAATGAACCTAAGCTTTATAACATTACATTATCCGAGCAGGCCAAGATTGATCTACAATTTTTTATAGGTAAAAATCGCTGCGCTACGCCGACACAGCTACATAAGTCAGGTAGACCCGTGAGCTGCTTTTTTGACCCTAAAATTTCAGGCAGTATGGGTAAGCGCAATGAGCTTTTAGACCCCACCCATCCTCTGATTCTATGGATTCGCGAGCGATATACTACGTCGGAGCAAACTCTACATCCAGTATCTGCCATTAAAACACAGGTAGACGAGACCGATTTATCATCCGGACTGTATGCCTATTCAGTGCACCGCTGGACATTTTCAGGCATTAAAACAGAAAGTCAAATCGCTTACAAAATTATTCGTATAGACGATGGCCATGTCCTATCCGATCAAGACTCTGAGGCCATACTTTCTACGCTAATGAAACAAGGGCAGATAAAGCCCAATGCACAAAATTTCATTGAGGATATTGACGGTGTGCTTGCATGTTTGTTGACCTGTGATGCACATATTGATACAGCATTTAACCAGGCACTTGAAGATTTCTATATTGATAACGAGAATCGTTGCAATATTCAAGAAAAGAGTGCGCGTGCCTTTGCTGAACGTAAACAGCGTGAATTAGAATCTCGTTTAGAACGTTTTCGTCAGGCGGGTAAAACCCAAATTATTCCAGCAACAGAGGGACAACTTAAAAAGGTTAAGCGAGAGCTGGAAGTTAAGCTTAAAAATATTCAAGAAAAACGTGATGATCTAACCTGTGAGCCTAAACCTTTAGCTGCTGGTGTTATCTTCGTTGAAGCAAAAATCGGTTAGCTAGATTCTCCCTTATTTATGCAGTGAGATAATCTCGTAGGGGTGGTGCCTTGTGCCCACCCCGCAACATCTAAGGCCATTAACCAGAATTTTTGCTGTGCGAGATCGAGTGGGTAGCGTTGGTTACCCAGGATAGGTACAAGACCTTCTGCCTCTACAAATATCTCCTACAGGCGTAGCCTGGGTGGAGTGTGCTCAGCCAGAGGCTGGGCAGTAGCTTGTGCTGGGTGAGCAGAGCCGAAGCCAGACCCATGCAACAACGTATAAAAACAAGGAATTACAAATAACGTCAACACCGTTGCCAACGACAATCCCCAAAAAATTACCACACCTAACGGTTGCAAAAACTCCGACCCCTCACCTAGGCCCAATGCCAACGGTAACATACCCAACGCCGTCGTCACCGTCGTCATCAAAATCGGTCGCAACCGCTGCGGAGCCGCTTTAAGCATAGCCACCATGCGACTACATTCCTCTGTCACATAAATCTGATTCGCCAGCTCCACTAAAATAATTGCATTGTTCACCACAATGCCCACCAGTAGCACCGCCCCCACAACCACCGTTGCGCCAATGGCTGTCTCAGTCATATACAGCCCCAGAATTCCGCCCGCTAAGGCCAAGGGCACCGTCAACATGATCACTAACGGATCAATCAGTGAATTGTACTGCACTGCCATCACAGTAAACACCAAGAAGACTGCCAGACCCCCCAGCAGCCCTAGCCCATTTTGAATGGCCTCATTACTCTGGGCACTAAAGCTAGGTAGACGAGTGACTCCCTGCGGTAGCGTTACTGTTTCCATTACCCGGTCCACCTCATCCAGGGCCTCACCCAGGCTAGCCTCTTCTGCTAAACGACCTTCGATAATAAACACCTGTCGCTGGTTAATCCGCTGAATTTCACCCAGCGACTGACCCTTTTCAATACTGGCCACATCACTCAGGCGTACTTGCTGATTACTACTCAACAGCGGCAGCTGACTGAGCTGAGCTGGATTCTGTACCAGACTATCCGGTGTTTGTACCCGTACATCAATCAGCCGATCACCGCGCTGCAGTTGTGTGGGCACCACTCCCGAGAGAATCGTCTCAACAGTACGACCAATCTCCTCAGCCGAGAGACCTACATCAGCCGCCCGCTCCCAGTCAGGTCTAATCTGGATTTCCGGCTGAGGCGGATCAGCATCGGGTAAATAACTAGCCAGTGTAGCTTGCTCACCCAGCGCATCAAGCACTTGCTGTCCTGCTTGTTCCAACAGTTCTGTATCACTACTCTGCAAAACAATGTCCACATCGCTGCGAACAGGAGAGTTACTTAAAATCAAGCCCCGCACAGAACCAGGCGAAACCCGTAAACGCGTTTTCACTAAATTTAACTGACCTAACTCCTGGTTCATGCGGTCAGTAAACGCTTCCACATTGGTTCCAGGCTTTAGCGTGAGCGTACTTGAACCCCGCAGAGCATTGTCGATACTCGTGCTACCAAACAGAAAACCACCGGACGTACTAAACACATAGTCAGATTCCGGCTGTTCTATGAGAATGTTGTCCAGAGCTGCCATCACCTGACGGTTTTCCTCTAGGGTGGTTCCAGGTGGCAGCTGCACCCACACCCTGGCTTGACCATTACTAATGCTGGGCAAAATCTCCTGGGGAATCTGGCGCATCATAAACCAGCTGCCACCACCAAAAAGAAGAATAATTGCAGCTATTACGGCTATTCTCTGCTGTAGTACCCAGCTCAAGGTTCTGGCATAGCTCAATGTCAAGCCTTGCAGACGCCGACCAAACCAGCGTATGGGCCAGAAAGTACCGACTTTGCTGGAGGCTTTGATTGTTAGCAACCGTGCGGCCAGGGCAGGTACCACCGTTAACGCCACTAACAGCGAAGCCGCTACCGCCAGGCTGATGGTAACGACTAGCTCGCTAAACAACAGTGAGATAAATCCGCCCATTAGCAAAAATGGCAACACTGCTACTAGATTTGTTGTTGTGGAAGCCACCAGTGCTGATTCTAATTCTTGACTGCTGGTTTCTGCCTGACGAATGGCAAGGCGCGGACTACGAGCTACACCCTTAGCAATGTTTTCTAACATTACAATGGCGTTGTCTACAACAATGCCAACGCCCAGGGCTAATCCTCCCAAGCTAAAGACATTGAGTGATAGCCCAAATAGTCCTGATAACAACAGCGTCACCAGGGTGGCTAAGGGAATCGCTAATACAATAATAAATGTCTGTCGCAAAGAGCCCAGAAACATTAAGACAGCAATGGCAGCCAGAACAGTACCCGTTAAACCCGCCGTTGCTACGTTTCGAATCGAGTTTTGAATAAAGACAGATTCATCCAGGGTGACGTTGATGATCAGGTCGTTGGGCACCAGACCAGAGGCTTCAAACTGCTCTAACTGCTGCTTAACTCCCTTTACTACAGCAATTGTGTTTGCTGTTGGCTGTTTCTGAACACTCACTTTCACAGCTGGCTGACCGTTCAGGTTCACAAAAAGCCGCTGCTCTTCGGTGCCATCTATCACATCAGCAAAGTCTCGCAGATACACCTGCTGATCACCCACCTCAAACAGCAAATTCCGAATCTCTTCTGCATCACGGAATTTACCAGAAACCCGTGTTAGAGGCTCGCTGTTGGGTCCTTTTATGCGACCTCCAGATGTATCCTGATTACGCTCTTCAAGAGCATCCAGGACATCGCTAATTCCTAAGCCCAGTGCCTGTATCCGAGATGGATCCAGATTGACCTGAACTTCTTCCTGTACACCGCCCGATACATCGACACTCGCCACACCCGGTACAGTAGATAACTCCCGCGCTAATTCCTCGTCAGCAAACACCCGCAGATCCATACCCTGCAATTTCTCTGAAGTGAGGGCCATTTCATAGACCGGCAACTGAGACGGGTCAAACTTAAACAACCGTGGCTGATCAATGTTATCTGGCAAACGGTTCCGAGCACGGTTCAGCGTTGCCGTAGCGTCGTTTAATGCCTGGTCAATGTCGCCACCCGGTTCAAAATATAGGTCAACACTGACCCGTCCTTCTCGTGTCTTCGAAACGATCTGCACTACACCTTCCGTAGCGGCGAGTGCTTGCTCTAGAGGTCGGGTGATTTCATCCACTGCTACGTCGGGAGACACTCCGGGTGAATCAGCTCGCACTCCGATGCGTGGATAGGTAATGGACGGTAGCAGGTCTACTGGTAGTTGAGTGGTGAAGAATAGACCTAAGATGATGATGGCTACGGAGAGCATCAACGTAGCAATGTGACGACGAATGGCAAGTTTGCTGAGGCTCATTATTTACTCTCCCACACCCTCAGACAAAATGCTTAACCTGACTGCTTGCCCATTTTTCAAAGGCTTATCACTCTGCACCACAAACGGCTCACTTGCCTCCAGCCCAGAGAGAATTTCTACTCGCCCTTGTTCGGTCTGGCCCACTTCCACTGACCGGGCAACCACCGTAGTCTGTTCATTGTCTTTTTCAATCACAAAGATTGTGTTTTCTTCTGTTCCACTCTCTAAAGCACTCACAGGCACAACAATTCGCGTTCCATCCGGTGGTGTAAATTTTACCCGTGCCAATAGACCGCTCCCAATACGACTATCTGGGTTTGGCATGGTCACTTCTACTGTCACCAGGCGGGATGTGGCATCAGCCACTGGGGAAATGCGGGAAATGCGCCCGATGATAGTGTCTAGATTTGGAAAGGCATCAAGACGAATCTGGGTAGGTTGTCCAATGGTGAGTTGCCCGAGGTCTAATTCAGAAACTTGGATGGTAACTTTTAAGGTGCTGAGGTCGCCGAGTTCTAAGAGTGTTGTTCCGGGTTGCACATAGTCACCGGGATCCACCAGTCGAGTGAGAACAGTGGCAGGGGTTTGAGCTGTTAACTCTACCCATCTAAGTTGCTCTTTGGCTTCGGCAACGACGGCTTGCTGGGCATCGACCCGACCGGCGGCAGCTGCGATCGCATTCTGTCTGGTCTGCACCTGAGCCTCAGCGGAGTTAACAGCCTGCTCTGCATTAATCAAGGCTAGCTCAGCCGCCTCAGCCGCCTGTTGGGAAACGGCCCCTTGGTTGGCCAACTGTCGCAGCCGATCGGCATCAATTTTTGCCTGGTCCCTGGTCGCTTTGGCCTGGACAACAATTGCCTCAGCATCAGCGATGGATACCTGGTCTTGGGCAATTTCTGACTGTCTGACTGAAAGTTCTGCTTGGGCTTCATTCACCCGAGCGGTGAGGAGCCCACCATCTATTTCCCCTAAAACCTCGCCTGACAGTACCAGATCACCCACGTCTACAGTAAGTGCAATCACCTCACCTGCGGTTTGGGCTCTTAGAGCAATCTGTTGCTGTGGTTGAGTAGTGCCCGTATATTCCAGTGCTTCTATGAGGGTGCTGCTTTGGGCGCGGGCGGTTTCTACGGCTACGAGCCTATCTTCTTCACCAGGGCCACCTGGACGACCTGCCTGGGCTTCGCTGGGGGCAAAGAAACCACAGCTGGATAGCAACATAGCCAACCCGAACCCGGCAGTCAATTTAACACTGTGCTGAAGTCTTGTATGCCAAATGATCATGGGCTATTCCTTAGGTTCCCAAATCTCGGTCTAGGCAGGTTTAAACAATGGCTTCGTATCCCAAAACGCAGCCCGACACATCAGATTTGTTTTGCTAGGATACATCGATATTTTAACTTTTGTTAACAAAAACAGACACATAAAATTTTTCAGCCACTACTGTAAAGACAAAGTTAAATAGCATGCGTGTGTGGTAACTCAGCTGCCTACTCTTTTTATCCGTGTGTTGGCTAACACCATGTTAACGAGTGTAACGAATCCCTGGTGCTAACCGCAGGTAATAAGACGGGCAGACAGCTATATTTATTTAGCCGTGCGTTCAAAGAGGTGGTATAAGCAACCTTTTCTATTCGTCTAGACGTGTGTTCCACTGATGATATGTGAGTGTGCTGCGATCTTCAGCAGACGCAAACTATGATGGCTTAGCAATCGTCACTGAGTTCAAATGGAGTACTGGATCGATGACTCAACCCATTAAGTATGCCGATGTCGCAGATATTTACGATAATTATGTTCAAACGACCCTAGATATTCCTTTTTTGCTTGACCAAGTTAAAGGTGTATCGTCAGAAGTTTTGGAGCTCATGTGTGGTACAGGACGGATTTCCCTGCCACTGATTGAGGCAGGACTGAGGCTTACCTGTGTCGATAAGTCCCCTGAAATGCTGGCCGTTCTAGAGCAAAAGCTTGTTCAACGAGGCTTCTCTGCGACGCTGCACACTGGTGATGTTTGTGACCTTGATCTAGGTAAACAATTTGACCGTATTTTGTTGCCGTTTCAATCGTTTGCAGAGATCATTTCTCCAATTGCTCAACAGCGAACACTTGCTTGCATCCATAAGCATCTATCCTCAAATGGGCAGTTTATCTGTTCACTGCATAACCCCAAAATTAGGTTGAAGACAGTCGATGGTAGATTGAAGTTAAAAGCCCGTCCACCCCTGCCCAATGGAGCAGGCTCACTAATGCTTTGGGCTATGGAGACCTATGATCCTGAGAATAAAGTTGTCCATGGTCTCCAGTTTATTGAAACCTATAATCAGTATGGTATTCTTCAGTCTAAAAGATTTATAGATATTCAGTTTAGTGTGCTTGAAAAGGAGACATTTGAGAGCATGCTCAGCGATGCCGGGTTTAAAGTGTTAGCGCTATATGGAGATTATTTCTATGGAGACTTTCAATCCATGACAAGTCCTTTTATGATTTGGATACTTGGGAAGAAACCATAAAGCAGCATGGATGTTAGTGAATTAAGACAAGAATATATTCGAGAAGGGCTCAGACGAGAAAACCTCAACTTAGATCCCTTTAATCAATTTGAAAAGTGGTTTCAGCAAGCTTGTGAGAGCGATGTACCAGAGCCTAATGCCATGAGTCTTGCAACAGTATCGGCGGCTGGTGAACCGTCACAACGGATGGTGCTGCTCAAATATTTTGATCGCCAGGGGTTTGTGTTTTTTACTAACTATGAAAGTCAAAAAGCACATCACATAGATGAAAATCCTCACGTGTCCCTCTTATTTTTCTGGATTGCCCTAGAACGGCAGGTGCGCATATCAGGTCATGCTGTCAAGGTTTCCACAGGTGAATCCTTTAAATACTTTGCCACACGCCCACGGGGTAGCCAAATAGGTGCCTGGTGTTCACAACAAAGTTCAGTTATCTCGTCTCGTCAGGTTCTAGAACTAAAGCTGGATGAGATGAAACGCAAGTTTCAGAACCAAGAGGTTCCCCTACCTTCAGCATGGGGTGGTTACCGTGTTGTTCCCAGTCGATTTGAATTTTGGCAGGGCAGACCCAATCGATTGCATGATCGCTTTGCATACTCGCTTACAGAAGACCCCTCTAGCTGGCAGGTTAAACGGTTAGCTCCTTAAAGGATTCTTGGGACATTTCTGGTAAAGAAGTTACCCGTTATCCAGGCCCCCAACCCCCCGTAATTCTGTAGGGTTGACTCTTTAATCAAAAGGGGGCCTTCAACACCGTCTGCTTATGCTGGATCGCTCCTTAACTTACAAGCCAGTTCTCCGCCGCCGCCATGCCCTGACTTAGTATAGTTATCAAAATTAATAGGCGATGGAGCAACCTTCCAGATATTTTGACAATACTCCTGGATAGAGCGATCTGAAGAGAAATTACCCATGCGAATAGAATTTACAATGGACATATAGGTCCAATCTTCTATGTCACGATAGGTCTGACCAACAACCTGTTGCCAATCAACATAAGACTGATAGTCAGCCATCAGCATGAAAGGATCTTCGGTCAGCAATTTATCTAGGATGGGTCTAAACAGTTCAGTATCTCCCTGGGAAAAATGGCCCGAAGCAATCAGGTCGATAGCATCCTGTAAATAAGGATTAGCTTCATAATAATCCCGAGGATTGTAGCCTTTAGCTTTCAGCTCAGTGACCTGAGTAGCCGTTAAACCAAAGAGAAAGAAATGGTCTTCTCCTACTGCTTGCCGAATTTCAACATTAGCACCATCCAATGTCCCAATAGTGAGAGCTCCGTTCATGGCAAACTTCATATTGCCAGTGCCAGACGCTTCAAATCCAGCGGTGGAAATTTGTTCTGATAAGTCAGAGGCTGGATAAATTCTCTGGCTGTTGGTGACATTGTAATTGGGTAAGAAAACCACCCGTAATTGATTATGCAGATCAGGATCTTTGTTGATCATATTCCCCACTGAGTTAATCAGTTTGATGATCAGCTTAGCCATGTGATATCCCGGAGCTGCTTTACCTCCAAAGATAAATGTGCGCGGTGTAACTTCTAAGTTGGGATTTTGTTTGAGCTGACTATACAGAGTAATGATGTGCAACACATTTAAATGCTGACGCTTATACTCATGGATACGCTTCACTTGGACGTCAAATAGGGAGGTGGGATCTACCAGAATGCCAAATTGATCATGAATACGACTGGATAAATCTCGCTTGGCAGATTGTTTAATCTTGCGCCAGTCTTCTTGAAATGCAGCATCATGGGCTAAAGATTCTAACTGCTGTAGCTCACCCAGGTTTTTGAGCCAGTTATCGCCAATATGCTGGTTAATCATCTGAGTTAAACGGGTGTTACTCAGAGCAATCCAGCGACGGGGGGTAACCCCATTGGTCATGTTGCAAAACTTTTCTGGAAATAGATCGTAGAAGTCTTTGAGGACGGTCTGCTTTAACAATTCGCTGTGGAGTTTTGCCACACCATTGATGGTATGGCTACTGACACAGGCTAAGTTTGCCATGCGGATATAGCGTTCGCCACTTTCATCGATTAGGGACATCCGAGCTTGGCGAGCTGTATCTTTAGGAAATCGTATGCGGACAAGTTCTAGAAATCTGGCGTTGATTTCATAGATAATTTCCAGGTGACGCGGTAGCAGCTTGCCAAAGAGGCTGACTGACCATTTTTCTAGGGCCTCAGGCATTAAGGTGTGATTGGTATAGGCCAGGGTCTTTTGGGTGGTTTCCCAGGCTAAGTTCCAATCCATGTGGTACTCATCCACCAGTAGACGCATGAGTTCTACAGATGCGATCGCAGGGTGTGTATCGTTCAGCTGAATCGCAAATTTCTCAGGAAACTTCTCAACAGGAATATTTTGTCCCTTTAAAATACGAAACATATCCTGTAAAGAGCAGGAGACGAAGAAATACTGCTGCTCTAACCGTAGCTGTTTACCAGCCAAGGTTTCATCGTTAGGGTAGAGCACCTTGGTAAGATTTTCCGAAGACACTTTTGCTTCAACGGCACCGTAATAATTACCCTCGTTGAATACAGCGAAATCAAAGGACTCAATTGCTTCCGCTTTCCACAGCCGTAGCGTATTTGCGGTATTTACCTGGTAACCCAGAATGGGGGTATCGTAGGGAATTCCTAAAACCTCGCGGTCTGGCGTCCAATGAACCCGATACTGGCCTTTGTTATCCACATGGGCTTCAGTATGCCCTCCAAATTTCACTTCCATGGCCCATTCTGGGCGGGCCACTTCCCAAGGGTTGCCGTAGCGTAACCATTTGTCAGTGCGCTCTACCTGCCACCCATTACGAATCTCTTGGTGAAAAATGCCAAACTCATACCGAATGCCATAGCCTAACGAAGGTATTTCCAGAGAGGCTAGAGAATCCAAGTAGCAGGCCGCCAGTCGTCCTAGGCCACCGTTACCTAGGCCTGGTTCCTCTTCTTGGGCCAATAATGCGTCAAAATCTAACCCCAGCTCCTCTATGGCTTGCTTAACTTGATTGTAAATCCCCATGTTGATCAGGTTATTGCCCAAGTGGGGACCCATCAAAAACTCAGCCGAAAAATAGCAAACCGTACGAGCCCGATCCTGGGTATAGCTTTCTGCCGTGCTATTCCACCGATAGAGCATGCGATCGCGCACGAGATGTACCAGAGCCATGTAATAGTCATGCTGAGTTGCTAAGGCAACGGGTTTTCCCTGGACAAAAAAGAGGCTGTCCAGAAAAGCCTTTTTCAATACTTCAACTGTGATACCTGTGCGATTTTCTGAAAGGGGTGTGGTGATCTCGGCAGATTGAGTTTTGAGAGAATCGCTCATAGGAATTCACAAAGCTTCCAAAATGAAAGCTCTCTAGGGTTGCTACTAATTTAATCAGATCAAATAACACGCAAAAAATGTGTTGTTTAAGACACAGTTTTATTGAGTCTTAAGCTTTGCAGCCTAAAACAAAACTAGTGATACAGTAATTCCTTGCGTCTCGTTTCAGGCTTGGCAGTAACAAAAGTCTACTATTTTACTCTACATAAATTAAACTTATTGTCACTATCGTTTTTCTTTTCTGTAGAACAAGACTGTTGGTTTTGAATGATGGGGTCACTAATTTGAGGAGAGAAAACCTGGTTTTGATATCCTTTGTTGAATATGGGATAGGGTATTTCTTGGAGCTGCTGCAACTTAACTAAACGCCATGTTTTTGTAGACACCAATTTGGGCAAGACTAAAAGAACAGTCTGATCGCCAGCATGGATCAAGTCCATGAGTCTTTGCATTGCAGTAGTTCTGAAGGTATTGTCAACCTCATGCTCTAATAATTGGCTTAAGCCAATTATTAGAGCATGAGGTGCTAGTCTGTCTAGACTTTGTTGAACTAAGAGCTGAATTTCTTCCTGTGTTTGCATTTGATGCAACGTTTTAATGAGAGGCGAGACAATGGCGCTACCAAATTTGTGCAACTTTAAAGCAATTTGTTGGCGAACGTGCTGTGCTTGAGTTGTGATAAAGAGATGGATGGCGAGTCCGAGGAAATCGTCAAAACTATAAGTTGAGAAATTATCGTCTACGCCTTCATCATGGGCGCAAGCACAAATTTCCCATAAGTCTTGGCTTTGAATGGAGTGCTGACTATGTAATGCAACTAAGGAAGCATCAAACAAGATAGACATGATTAAAAATACTAGCTGTAGGCTAGGACGGATGGTGGCAGACCAAACTAAAGTCTCTCTTCGAAGTCAGACTGTGAATTGAAAATGTTAGTAATAATGAGGACTGTAACTTCAAGAA
Organism: Adonisia turfae CCMR0081; assembly: GCF_011009555.1. GTDB lineage: Bacteria > Cyanobacteriota > Cyanobacteriia > Phormidesmidales > Phormidesmidaceae > Leptothoe > Leptothoe turfae. The sequence goes on from NZ_QXHD01000004.1 coordinate 7,110,436, forward strand.
CTGAGGCGTTTCCTAACCTGCCAAGGCTAAATCTTCACTTCATACCTTGGTTCTAACTGGTCAATCTGGATAACTGGATATTAATTAGTGCGTTTTGCTTAACATCTAAAGTTGTACAACGTGTTAAAACGTATTGCAAGTTACAGATACAAAAAACTTTGATGTGGCGTACTGATCCCCTGACATTATGAAGCGTTAATTCTGGGGTTATTATCTTGTGCTACCCCAGTCAGTTTACGTAGTGACGTGCATGCTAGTCCAGCTAGGGGAGCATGCAATTGCAAGTGGTTGAGAGCTTACTGGGTAAGATTAGAGGCGTAGGTTGGTAGCTCAGTACCCTGGTAGATAAGAGCGATCGCAACTGCCAAAAATAAAATATAGCTTGGCGCACATAATTCAAAACATCAGTTGTTGCTGAAAGCTTAAATGGCAACAGCTATGTACGCAACAAACGGCTGCATGCATACATGCAGCCGTTTGCCATACTACCCCTACAGTAAAACTTAGTGCTGGTACCTCCTGGCAGCAGATTCTCTCTCGTTACACAGCATCCGATAGAGCCCTCTCATCCTGCATTTATCTTATTGAGGTAGGTTCTCGGGCTTGACATTAATTGTTCTAACCGCGCCATTCCTTTTCACTTCAAGGGTGAGTTGCTGACCTACCTTGCCATTGCTGACGATCCGTTGTACCTCTGCCGATTCGTCTACAGCCTGCCCGTCAATCGCCGTAATCACATCTCCAGCCCTTAAACCACTGCTGGCTGCGGGGGAATCTGACAGTACCCGAGCAATCAAGATACCGGTGTCTTCTTCTACGGTTAGGCCACTATTGGGATTAGCATTAATATCCTCTTTCACATCTGGACTCAGGGTAATCATCTGAATGCCCAAAAATGGATGCTGGACCTCGCCAGTGTCAGCGAGTTCCGTCGCAATCCGTTCCACCATGTTGATGGGGATGGCAAACCCTAATCCCTGGGCACCGTTGATGATAGCTGTATTCACACCGATGACTTCGCCTTGTTGGTTTAGCAAAGGACCACCGGAATTTCCTGGATTAATCGCTGTGTCGGTCTGGATAAACTCCACCCGTTTATCAGGTACACCCACCTGATTGCTAGAACGACCGACAGCGCTGACAATGCCCACTGTGACCGTGTTATCCAGGCCCAGGGGGTTGCCAATAGCAATGGACCATTCCCCTGGTTGCAGCTGATCTGAGTTACCCAGGGGGACAGTAGGCAGATTGCGCTCATCGACCTTAATCACTGCAATGTCGGTTACAGGGTCACTACCCAGCACTCGACCATCCAAAATGCGACCATCTTTCAAGGTGACGGTCACTGTATCCGCGCCATCGACCACATGGGCATTGGTAATAATTTTGCCGTCATCACTGATGATAAAGCCTGATCCCAGACCGCGTTCGGTGCGTTCTTGACTTCCCTGAGGCAAACGTCCCCCAAAGAATTGACGAAATGTAGGATCATTAAAAACATCTGGAATCCGTTGACTGACGGTGCGTGATGCATCGATACGCACGACGGCAGGGCCGACGTCAGTGACAACATCGGTAATAAAGTTAGGGTTTGCCGTTGGGGCAATGGCTGGCGTTGCAGGAGCTGTCTGGGCAACGGCAACTTGATTTTCTTGCCGCAGCGGTGACTCTGGTGACCAGGCCAAGAAGCTACCGGCAGTTGCTATGCCAGCTCCCATCACGAGACTGCTGAGGACTTGCCAGGAGCGGGACGGGTTAGGTGTATGAGGATGCGAATGAGACATGGTTGG
>NZ_QXHD01000004.1:7112235-7124858 GCF_011009555.1 Adonisia turfae CCMR0081
GGTGACGGCAACCATCGAGGCAGCTTGTAACTTCTCATGCACTTGGGCTAAGGGCTCCTCTCGTCCTACAAACTTCACCACCCCACTCAAAGGCAGATTGCTGGGAATACCTACAGGTCTAGAAAGATAAGCTGCCAGAATCCTATCTAGGGCAGATTCCACTAAGCTAGGATCTGTGACCTGCAAGTGGGTACCAATGTAAGCTTGACCTCCCTCGACCAACACCTGATAGCCTGTCGCATCTCCTTGATTGATTTGCACCGCCTTATCCGTCAGTGCCCTTTTCAGGCTGGCATCGGCCTCAATCAACTCTTGCAAATAACTAATCAGGTCATTCAATCCACTGTTTGGAGAGGTTTGCAGCTTTTCTCCCAATCGCTGGCACAGTTGCTCAATCAACTTATCAGCCATGATTGTGAATCTCTCCGATTTGCGTATCCGTGCCCCCGGTTACCTTTATCTGCCAGCCTCTAGCATTTTCTCGGTTAATTTGGGTCATTGAGCTGTTGTCTTCAATTTGGGTCAACTCAAAATGCAGTTCATCCGCCAGCTTTTTCACCGCTTGAGCAAACTCCGACTGATCATCCTCCCATAGCTTGAACAAATATTTCTTTAGCTTTTGCGCTTCTTCTGGCTTGTCCTGGGTGGCTCCCTCCAGTGCTGCCACTGCTGGTCTAATGCCGTGGATCTTATTCCAGACGACGGTACCAAGCTGCATGACCTTCTGGGTAAGAGCTGTGGTTAAGTTTTTACCCAATTCTCCGGATCCCCCCTCGACAAATTTATCCAGAGCGATTTCGGCGATTGCCTGTGCCGCTGTTAATGTTAGTGCTCCTATCATTTCAATACTCCGTAATTGGATTTTCTCTAGTTGTAACTGATTTAATACCGGATTGTTGACTTGAATGATTGGACAAGCCAAATTATAGGGTTTCAAGGATGGGTTGCTATCTCTAGCCGCCAGCTAACAAGTTGATGAAGCGGACGGTTGAGAAATCTTGGTGGTGTTGCACAGTTATCTGCCGCCGCTTATCTTCATCGTTATGTGGAAAATAATAAAGAAGACATCTATGTTTAATAAATTAGAAGAAATAAACTCGCGCCCTATGCCTTTTCAGTTCTATACGGCAGAAGATTTATGGACTGATGAGTATACATCAAAGAAAATGCTTGAATATCATTTGAATGAGGCTGTTGACCTCTCATCCCGAAATAAAGATTTTATAGCCCGATCTGTAAAGTGGATAGTGTCTCATTTTGGCATCCATTCAAATACAAGTATTGCTGATTTTGGGTGTGGGCCAGGGTTGTACACCACTCTGTTTGCTGAAAATAATGCTGATGTTACCGGGATCGACTTTTCCGAAAGGTCTATTCGGTATGCAAAAAAGATCGCTGACCAAAGAGGATTGAATATTACATACTGTCAACAAAACTACTTGGCGTTTGAGACTGAGAAACGATTTGATCTCATTACGATGATTTTTTGTGACTATTGTGCGTTAAGCCCATCGCAGAGAAAAACAATACTTGCCAAGTTTCACAATTTTCTAAAGCTTGGTGGATCAGTCCTATTGGACGTTCATTCATTAAATGCGTTCAATAATAGGGATGAGGTTGTAACATACGAATATAACCAACTCGATCATTTTTGGTCTTCTGAAAATTATTATGGATTCCTGAACACATTCAAATATGACCAGGAAAAAGTAACACTTGATAAATACACTATAGTTGAAGAGAAGAGAATCCGTGTTGTCTATAACTGGCTGCAATATTTCAGCCAGGATTCATTACGTGAAGAGTTTGAAGAGAATGGATTTGAGGTCGTAGAGTGTTACTCTGATGTCGCAGGCTCGGCTTTTTCCACAAATTCTGTTGATATGGCAGTGGTTGCGAGGAAAGTGGAGAGTACATAACAAGCTAATGAACGCGGATGCCAATTTCGCTGCGCTCCATTTGCACAGGTTATTTGCACCGTTAGCTGGAAGGTGATTGTTTTTCCTTCAAAATAAGAATTGTTGCCCAGAAGATAATTTATAAAGAAACAAGCTCCCACCAAACGGCTCTTCGGGATCTAGTATGCTGATGTAATGTTTGACACATGCACGAGCGATGGTCCTCTACTCACTTTGAAAACAGAACCACCAGTGGTGTTATAGTAAAAGACTGAAATTCAATTAAGCTAACGGCACGTTATTTAGATCATACTTCCGTCCACGCCAGCTTTTAGGTGTGCGAAGTGAGGATAACATAATGCGTAAAACTGCCAGTGGATCGGCCAAAGGCGATAGCCAAAATAACCACTTTCCTTGGGCCTGAGTCAAATCGTAGGAAACCGAAATTGCAAACTGTAAGGCAAATCGAATTGCAATCAGACCGCCATTTAATCCGATAGTTAGCCTTAGCGATAGGCTGGGATTAGTAGCGCCTAACAGTAGGATAGGTAGGCTTAGCCATGGCAACGCCTGCACACTGGTCAAAAACCACAAATCGCTCCAAACCTGACTTTGCGAAGATGCATCCTTGAGATCAAGAGAGCGTCCCCATTCTTTCCAGGTTTCCTCCATCCCCTCATACATGCGAACTTTTAACAACAAAGCTCCATCCCAAAAGCCTACTTTTGCCCCAACGTGAGCAGCGTATCGGGCAAGGGTAACGTCATCACAAAAAGATGTTCTTGCAATGGTGTAACCTCCCAGCTGATCTAGCAGTTCTCGCCGACAAAGAAAGCATTGGCCATTGGCCATGACTCGTTCTGAACAATTATTATTAGCACCTGTAGGACCAAAGCGGTACACCAAAGTCATCAACAGTGCAGGCTGTAACCATATCTCACCAGGGGTCTTCAGAATAAATCGAGGAGATAGAGAGACTAGATCATAACCTTCCTCCTCAGCTGCTGATATCAATGCTGCTACCAAACCAGGTTGGGGTTGGGTATCAGCATCAATACCTAATACCCATTTGCTATGGGGAGAGCTGTGGGTATAGCCATAGTGGAGAGCCCACGGACGTCCTACCCAATTGGGGGGTAAGGGATCATCGGTCAATAAACAAAATCGGAAGTCCTCTGCCTGGGCAGCTTTAACTAAATCACGAGTTCCATCTGTTGAGTGACTGTCCACCACCAAAATTTCACGCACTTCATCAGTTTGATGCCTTAGGCCCTGTAGACAGGGAGTAATCCGTTTAGCTTCGTTAAGCGTTGGTACCACCACACTCACAGCACCTGATTGGTCTGGTGCTGCTGACCGAGGTTGGAGTGGACGACGACGGGTAGGGCCTTTGAACAGCCGTGATAACAATACCATCACGGCTGGTAGCTGAACCGCCAGCAGGATAAGTGAGATAGCACTGAGCCCATCTACCTCCTGCATCAAAGTAGCCACATTTATCACGATTCAGATACCCCAGCCGTATGCATTTCAACGGTTGGTCGTAACCGTATTTGCACCATGACTAAGTCGCTATCGATGGGGGCAGTCAACCAACACATGAAGGCTGGTAACAAACCCAAAATCAGTCCTAGAAACACAGGAGTATAAATGCCGCCTGCTAAGCTCATCAACATGGCAAAGCTAAAGTTGGCCATGTAGATAATCAAGGGTATAGATAGCTCGGAACGAGTCAGCCTATTAACATGCCCATTTTCTCGCCAGAAAGTGGCCGCGATAGACATGAAGATCAACCCAGTGAAAAACCAACCGGCAAAATTCTGATATGGCATACCGAAAAACTCTCCTGGTGTATGCCAATACCAAAATGGCATCGCTGTTTGGCTCATGGCTGGGTCCAACACGAAATCCCAAGACATGAGCAATAACGCCCCTGTCGTTAAGGCTGGTAGTTGCCACAGACCAGACTGGCCTTTCGTCAGGAGGCCACCTCGCGCCAGTAAATAGCAGGAAATGCCTAAATAAAACCAAGACAGAGGAATAGTAAACGGAACTAACCCAGCAATCTTATAGCCCAAACCATTGAGGTAGCTGTAGTCGCCAAATGGCAAACCAGTACTGGTACCCAATAATTCACAAGACAAAGACACACTAATAGCGGGTATCAAAAAAGCGAGCAGTGCCTTAAGCCCAATAGTCCGATAACAATAAAGAGAGGTAGTGACTACTCCCATTAGGATATAGGCCACTCCACCACCTGCTAAACTCCAGCTGTAAAGAGTGGAACCCGCTGGTAAATATTCCAAAATCTCTGGATGAGGCATTACCCAAAGTAACCCTGCTAAACCAAATACCATCGAGAGAACGTGGCCCCAAAGGCACCACTTTTCCACGCGCATTAATAAATTCATACCCGATAAACCTCAAATCAAAGTGCTAGCCATCTAAAAATCTGCTGTGGCCACAGAAATAATGCAAAATAACTTGTTATCCATACGCAAGACTACATACACACTGGTGAAATAATCTTGAACCCGCCAAAGTATCTGAGAGCAATGAATCAGCGGTAGATGTAACAACTTTGCCGCTCTAATGAGAAAGGTTAAGCTATCAAAACACTATCCATTTGAAAAAGTGCTTTATAAAAGTTCATATTTATAGTTAGACAGTATAGCAAGCTGAGCCCCTGGAGTGAAACATGGAATACATCAATGATGCTGATTGAGAGGCTCACGGCGGTTTCACCTGTCTTTACTACACCCTGGAAATGCTAAGTCAAAATATAAGAAGGGGCTGACAGTGTTTTAATTAGACAGTATCAAGTTCTGGATACCCCTGCTGAATCGAGCTGATAGAAGGGCGTATTTCAATTTGTTCCTACTGTAAAGGTATTCGCAATGACCAGGGCTCTTGGTTAACTGTTGCGAAGTTTATCGAACACTATTCAGATGTCGAGTTTACCCATGGCGTTTGCGATAGTTGTATGCAACAGTATTTCCCAGATGTGGCTAAGGTTATACTTTCAGAAACTGCTCCCAAAGCTGATACTTGGGCAGATGCAATATTTGGAGGGAAGTGATGAGAATATCAGGGACCATGCGATCATGATCCCATTCTTAGATTTTTTGTACTCTTTTTGAGCAATCAAAGGAATTACACTCGACTGGTCTCAACATACCCTTGCAAGTTTTCAGGACCGTACTTGCGGAGTAACTGGGTTGCCTCTTGAATGAAAGCAGATGTTCCCTGGGCAATAATGAGATACTTACCCGAATTTAATCGGTTTCGATAAGCGATCGCATCCTTGCTGCTGACGGTCCAACCAGACAAAGTACCTGTAGCAAAAGCACCAAAAGCCCCTGCTGCTGCACCAAAGAGTCCACCTAAAATGTGATTGCCCACATTGCCAAACCAGCTAATGATTTCAATACCAGTTAGCAAGTTGAAGAAATAACCTGCTGCGAATCCAAACAGGATGATCCAGTTTGCAAGCAAATCAATCTGCTTTTTCGCCTCATCATTGGGATTTATCAAGCCAAACTCGTCTGCAGTTTTGTAGCCCCTTCCTAAGATGTCCAGTTGTTCTATAGGCAAGTTGGCTTTCTGTAGAGCTAAATATGCCTTCTCAGCTTGTATCCGTTCTGGTAGTACAGCAACTAAATAGTTTTTCTCGTTTTTATCCATTGGAGTGACTCCGACGATTTTAGACTTTTACTTATTCGACTTTGCAGGGCATATGCGCCATACCAAGCATTGAAGATTCGGAAATAATGATTGGTTGCAATGCTTACAACCAAGGCCGAGACCAATAAAGCAGGCCGGCATTTCTCAGCTACTTGCACTCTTGCATTGAAGAGAAAGGAGTGCTGACGCTGCCATTGCAGCAATACAGAAAGAAAAGAAGTTTTAGACGAGTTCAAATTACCCTACAGAAAGTTCTGTAGGAAGAACCGAAAAAGGTGTTGTTAACATGGTTATCACTTAGAGAGCTGTGTAACGTTGTTTGTGACTAACAGTTCAGTCGAGCGCCGTGTATACTCCTCAAAAAAACGTTGACCAACTTGAGCTCTATTCCCAAGCTGTCTGCAACGTTCATCACTAGCGTTAAGTCTAGAAAACTACGGTGGTTGCTAATCACTAGCATCGCTCTCGTGGACGGAATTCTTTCTGCGTGACGAATGTTTACTTGAGTTCCTGTTGTTATCAACAAACTGCGGGATATGTGCAACAGTAAGTCAAAGAACATGGGTCAAACAGATGAATATAACTTTGACTCAGAGCAATTGAGCTACTTTGTAAAGCCTGTTTCATGAAAGCAATCCGCGAAGAAATAAGCTCCCACCAAACCATGTGGCTATGGTGAGGAGCTTGTTTTTTAGAAAATAGGAGAACTTGGCTGAAAGAGGTCAAGTGCTAGGCAGCTACCAGAGCACCTTCGATTGCACCTCTAGCTGCTTTCCATGCTGCTAAGCCACCGGTAAGCTCAGAAACATTGTGGAACCCAACTTCACGGAGTTTAGAAGCCGCTTTAGCAGTCTGCACATCAGAACTTCCATAGATGTAGATGTCACGTTCATACTCAAGAGATGCAGAGGCATTTACCACCAATTCATCCATGGGCATTAGAATTGCCCCGGTAATGTGACTTGAGTTGAAAGCATCTCTACTTCTGACATCAATGATAGTCAGAGCAGGTTCGCCCCAATCAAGACGATCTTTGAGGTCAAAGACAGTGGACTGAGCCTTGAGAGGCCCTGGAATTGAAAAGAGAAATGAAGGAGTGGGCATAACGTTAAACAGCTAAAGATGCTGTAATTAGGAGCGGTATCTACAATGTAACGCAATATAAAGAGAGTGTTAATTTATATTTTAATTAAATTGACCTTTTAGGATGGACTTAATGAATACACCATAAGTAAATATGCTTGTTAATACGATTTTGCAAACCTAAAATGACTGCACCACTGGTCTCACTAAACGACTCTGATATAACGGCTGCAGCTTCTATCCAGCTCCTTAACCCAACACTAAACCACTGACGATGGATACATAGGCATAATTGCTTATCATAAAGTATTTACGCTTGCAAGGTTTGTAACGTAGTGTTAAGTTGTCGATTGTAAAGGTCAACGATCACTGTTGAGGTTGCTATGAACGTCCGTGAACAACTTTCCTTAGAGCAACAATTTGAACTGAAGGCCTTTGAACAGCAAGTTGAGCGGCTCTCCCATGAAGATGCTCAGATATTACTTGTGAAATTGAAAGAATTAATGCTTTTTCAGAATGCATCTTTCAGTCAGATCCTTAAAGAAGCTTGGGGTATTGGCTAACCCATTGGTTTTATATTTGGATTTTTTTATAGAGCCAAACCGTCGATATTTTTAGCAGATAACCATGACAACACAACCGTTCAGATTGGAGCAACAGCAGGTGCCTCAGGCCAGCAGTGCTCTGGCGATTATGTTCTTCTTGCTGGGGATGCCAAATTTTTATGTTGCCTTGCAGCACCGATCGCAGCATCAAAGGTCAGCTATGTCGTTTTTGCCAGTAAAGGAGATAGTACTCTTTGGGGTTGCAGCAGGCGGAACCCTCTCCTGGCTAATATTCTAGTTAGAAATGAGTGTTTTTTCTTGCTGAACCACTGCAGAGCTTTTCCAAGACTATTCTTTAGGTGACCGGTTTACAAGCCGTCTCACGTTACTTACTGTAGAGCTACTCATCGGTGTAAGACTTATGCCAATCTGTTGCCTGTTGGTGAATTTGAGCTAAATCCTCTGCAGCCATCTTGTCTAAGTTCTTCAAGATAAAGCTCATACGGCCTTGGGATTGGAGTTTATCTCGATGTCGATCCAGAAAATCCCAATAGAAAAAGTTGAACGGACAGGCATCTTCACCGATACGGGCCTTGGCATTGTACCGGCATGATTTGCAGTAATTACTCATCCGATTAATATAATTGGCCGAGGCCGCATAGGGTTTAGAGGCCAAGAGTCCGCCATCAGCAAATAATCCCATCCCTAGGACATTGGTTTGCATGACCCAATCATAGGCATCAATAAACGCAGCGTGAAACCAGCTTTCTACAGCTTGAGGAGACAGCCCTGTAATCAGGGCAAAATTGCTCAATATCATAAGCCTTTGGATATGGTGGGCATAGCCGGTGCGCTGCACTTGGGAGAGAGTTTGATGCAGACAATTCATCTCGGTTTCACCAGTCCAGAAAAACTCTGGTAGTGGTCGAGTGTGGTTAAACCAATTACGATTGGAGTACTCGATAACGTCATCGGCTACATAGCCATACAGCCCATGCATATACTCTCGCCATCCAAGAATTTGGCGAATAAGTCCTTCCACACTGTTGAGAGGCAGCGCACGTTCGTAGTGAGCTTGCTCTACTGCCTGAATCACCTCCATCGGTTGAATCAAGCCCAGGTTTAAATAGGGAGATAGTAAAGCGTGCCACAGGGTATCCTGCCCTGTCACCATGGCATCCTGATAGGGGCCAAAGGTTGCTAAGCGCTGCTCAATAAAGTTCTCCAATACCTGTAAGGCTTGCTGACGAGTGACTGCCCATCGAAATGGTTCCAAATCTCCATAGGAGGAGAAATTTTGGCTCCTGACATGCTCAATGACGGTCTTAGTCACTGCATCTGGTTCGAACCAAAGAGGGTCTGGCGGATTGAGATCCCCTTTGGGTGGTTTGCGGTTGGCTTTGTCATAATTCCACTGTCCCCCAACTGGAGTCTTGCCCGCCATGAGAACCTGGAAACGTCGTCGCCCTTCTCGGTAGAACGTTTCCATTAGTAAGGTTTTTCGACCCGTTGCCCACGCTTTAAATTCCGCTTCCGTCCAGAGGAAATGATTATTTGGAACAAATGTCAGTTTGAAGGGTAAGTCTAAAGCTTGGATTTGGCTGGCAAAGGGACGGTCATTCGGAGTCATGATCAACAGTTCGGTCACCTGATTGGCCTTTCCCCACTGCCTCAAGGACATTTCAAAGTTGTCAGCTATTTCGTAGGTTACAGGCCACCCCGCCTGCTCCAGCTCGGTCATAAAGTGACGCATGGCAGACCAGACTAGGATCAACTTCTGTCGATGATACGGGCGAGAACGAGCAAACTCGGAGGATGCGATCGCAATAACAGGTGTCTGTGCTTTACGATCAGCACAGCGGAGTAGCGCTGACTGCCCAGCCCAAAGTTGATCGCCTAATACCCAAACTCCTACAACCATAGAATCTCCAAAGACTCAGATCACAAAACTGCTTTGAGCCTACGCCCCAAGAGGGAAGTAGATATTGTTTCACATCCTACTAAACCCTTACAATGTTTACAAAAGTCTAGAAAAATAACTACTGTGACATTCATTTTGCGAATGCTCTAGCAGTTTATACACAAGCTATGGAGAGAGACGTATCTAGATAGGTCTTAAGGGAAGTGATTTGTCCACAAATGCCTGAACATATTGCTTGTTTTTAGGCAATTTTGTAGAGATAGCAAAGCATTTCTGTAGCTAAACAGAAGTTTCGCGGGCTTTTAGAGGCCATTCAGATTCATGATGGAGACCAACTGGGAAAATTTCTTAAAAAATTTAGGGGAATGGCAAGGTTCGTTTACCTCAGTTTCACTGGAGGGAGAGATCTTAGACTCGACTCCTTCGATTCTTAACCTGGAAGGGGTCGAAGATAATCAGTTAGTAAAGTTCAGGGTTCGTCGATTTGGTTCTGGTGGCTACGGTGAACCTCCTGTTTCAGACTACTCACAGGAGTATCGCTCCCTAGGAAAACAAGTGGTTTTCTTCGAAACGGGAGCCTTCACTAAAGGGTCACTGCAACTGGCACCCTTTAGTGAATTTGGAGCAGAATACGGTTTTGTGACTCAAAACCGTCGATTGCGTTTTGTCCAACTCTACGATCGTCAAGGAGAGTTGAGCAGTCTTACCCTGATTCGAGAATTTCGCACAGGCACAAATGCTGCTGAACGCTCTCCCCTGACCATTAAACAGTTGGTGGGGCAGTGGCAAGGGACCGCTTTGACGGTTTACTCTGATTGGCAGCCATCTGCGACCTATACAACTCACTTGGACGTGCAAGAAATCAATGGTGGACGTTTGCAACAAACCCTATCGTTTGGCAATCAAGCCATTACATCAACTGCTCAAATAACAGGTAATATCCTGCAATTTGAAGAGAGTCCTACCCCACGAAAGATTTTATTACTCCCTGATGGCACATCTAGTAATACCCCTCTACACCTCAAACTCCGGCAGTCGTTTTTTGTTGAGTTAGGCTGGCTCGTGACGGACAACGAACGTCAACGCTTGATTCGTAATTACAACGAAAAAGGTGAATGGGTGAGTGCAACCCATGTGACTGAACACAGAGTTAAGTAAGTTTTTTTGAAGGTCAGATATTGTACTTACGGATGATCAATTTAGTTTGGTACCGCAATGATTTACGCCTGCATGACCATGAGCCAATATTTCGCGCACTTCAGCAAGATGCTCAGGTTATTCCAGTCTATTGCTTTGATCCACGCCATTTTTCCACGACTTCTTTTGGTTTCCCCAAAACGGGAGCTTTTCGGGGGCAGTTCTTGCTTGAAAGCGTAGCTGACTTGCGCCATTCGCTAAAACAGTTGGGCAGTAACTTAATTGTTCGATATGGCTTACCCGAGGACGTGATTCCACAACTTGCCCGGCAGTTCAACATCAAAGCAGTTTTTTGCCATCATGAAGTGACTGCTGAGGAAGTTGCTGTTGAAAAAGCTCTCCAAGATGCACTGCTTATGCTGGGAATCCCATTGAAAACATTCTGGGGGGCAACGTTATACTATCCTGACGATCTACCTTTTGGGATTGATCAACTGCCAGAACTGTTCTCTAAATTCCGTAAGCAAGTTGAGAAAGCTGTGGTGGTTAGGAACGTGTTTCCTACACCTGTCCAGCTACCAAAACTAGCTGAAGTTGACGTGGGGCAACTCCCTTCACTAGAGACGTTAGGGCTTAGTGCTCCACTACTTGATGATCGAGCTGTTCTCATGTTTAAGGGTGGAGAGAACGCAGGACAATCAAGATTACATGATTACTTCTGGGCTAAGGATTGTCTCAAGGACTATAAGCAAACTCGAAATGGTATGTTGGGAGCTGATTACTCTTCCAAACTTTCGCCATGGCTGGCCTTAGGCTGCCTTTCACCTCGTTGGATCTATGAACAAGTCCAAGCCTACGAAAGTGAACGCGTTCGTAACGACTCCACCTATTGGTTGATATTTGAACTATTATGGCGAGATTTTTTCCGTTTTATCTGTGCAAAACATGGCGATCGCATTTTTTACCGCACTGGATTGCAACGATTAATGATCGCTTGGCAAGAAGACTGGCCAAGATTCCAACGTTGGCAAGCGGGCAAGACAGGCTTTCCATTAGTTGATGCAAACATGCGAGAACTAGCGGTTACCGGGTTTATGTCTAATCGAGGCAGACAAAACGTTGCCAGCTTCCTCACAAAAAATTTGGGCATTAACTGGCAGATGGGAGCAGAATGGTTCGAATCTCAATTAATTGACTACGATGTCTGTAGCAATTGGGGAAATTGGAACTACGCTGCAGGTGTTGGCAATGATGCGAGAGGCTTCCGATACTTCAATATGCTCAAGCAATCCAGTATGTACGATCCCACTGGCGACTACATCAGACATTGGCTGCCAGAGCTTATGCAAATTCCTGGAGATAAAGTTCATCAGCCAGAAAAACTCACTATGGAGGAGCAGAAAAGGTATCAATGTCAATTAGGTATAGATTACCCGCGCCCAGTTGTTGACTTCTTTAAGTCCATAAAGTCAAATGAGCGACGTTACAATTCTGCATTCACTAGCTAACACACTCCCTGGAACATATGGCACGTCAGCGCTCTAAATCGAATCTTCCCACTAAAGTTTGCCCTGTTTGCAATCGCCCTTTCAGTTGGCGCAAAAAATGGGCCGCCTGTTGGGAAGACGTAAAATATTGCTCAGATCGCTGTCGCCGCCGCCGATCAAACGTCAAGACTGACAAAGAGAGACCAGATTCTGATTCATAACTTTCCTAACCTACTGACTTGGAAAATTAGGAAATATAAAGAAGCAACAACTGAGATAACAACATTCCCATAGCTGGAGCTGGATTTCCCGGTTAGTGATACTATTTATGAACCCTTTTGATTTTGCGAACGGAAGCGTCCACTGTCAAAGCTTCGCCGCTTCAAATGTTTTGTTTTGCGCCCAGTAACCCGTTTTCGCCACATCTTGAAACTGGAATGCTTCATTTCTCGCCGCATCAGCGTAATGACCTGTTTTTCCTTAAGGCCATATTGCAGCTCAATAGCTTCAAAGGGAGTGCGGTCCTCCCAGGCCATTTCGATGACTCGGTTAACAGTATTGGGGTTTAGACCAGAAAGTTTCATCAAAGGGGTTTCTTTAGTGTTGCGTCAAAGCAAGGAACCTGCATTTTACTCAGACTGAGTAGTGCTCAATCTATTCTCCTATACATATTTCTCAGACATTATAGCAGTCGCCACTAAGCACGACTTTATCCAAGTAATCAGGGAGTCTCTCATAAAACCACAGTAATTACATTGACTTTTCCAGCCTTTTAGGTCCTTATAGCGTTCCTATTTGATTGGTGAGAATGTTCCATACATATGCATTTTGGGAAAGTCAAAGAGTTCCAGGGCACAAAACTGCTCAA
>NZ_QXHD01000004.1:7124868-7133291 GCF_011009555.1 Adonisia turfae CCMR0081
TCCATCTAGCATTTTGAACAATAAGCCAATAATTTTTACCTTTCAGTGGTTGTTTCTAACAACTGAATGATATTCGACCATCCTAGGGAGCGCGCATAGTCAAGTGGTGTCCAGCCCCGATTGCAACAGGTGGTCTGACTGGCTCCCTGTTTTAACAGGACCTTGACGGATTCTATACGACCATGGAGTGATTCTAAGTGTAGCAATGTCTGACCAGTGTCAAATATTGCCCTGACAACATCTGGATTCTTCGCAATTTCCTCTGCTATTAGGTTGGCGATCGTCCCCTCAAATTCGTCATTCCGCTCAGGGATAAACACCGTATCTGGCTCTGGAAAGTCCAACCCCCAGGCCTGATCATATTCTTGACGTTCTACCGCCTCCATCCGCCCCCTGGTTACCTGTACAGTGTGGCCCCCATAGACCTTGCCTTCTAACACACAGAGCCAATCACTAAGATCGGTCAGCGGGCACCGGACCTCATCACCTTCGACCCAGGACGTGAGGTGGCTAGGTGTGTTGAGCAAAATGCCATAGATATCAATGCCGTCAAAGTTGATTTGATCAATCCACATATGCTCGACCGGTGCCTGTGGGTTAGCGGCATCATCAGAAAATGGAGCCTTAACACAAGCCAACTCCAGGGCAGGAATAATTCTGTTGAAGTCCAGAGCTACTTGATTCCAGAAATATCGAAACGTTTCCCTAGCCTGTTGTGATGCTTGTAGTAACTCCGGATCATCATCTTTATGAAAAATAACAGGATCGTCTTTGCTCATGACTGCCTCGTTTTTTATGGGTCAATGCAGTTCTATGCACAATGCCAACATACCTTACCCCCTTGCACCTGACGCGATGTCAGGTTTTAGCATGCAGACATCAACCGCAGCCCTAAGGAGCTGAGATGACGAGCCAAATGAAAATTGGTGAACTTGCCAAGCAAACTGGACTCTCGATCCGGACGTTACACTATTACGACCAGGTAGGGTTGCTGTCACCGTCTCAGCGCACCAAGGCAGGACATCGCCTCTACAGTGAGCGGGATATCATCCGGCTTCAGCAGATTGTATCACTCAGGCAGCTGGGCTTTACATTGTCAGAAATCCGTGACTGTCTAGATAGTCCTGATTATGCCTTACCTCAGGTGATTGATCTGCATCTGGCGCGCCTGCGGGAGCAGATGGCGCTGTCGCGGACATTAGTGCAGCGGTTGAGTGCGATCGCAACTGATCTTAAAACCACGAAATCTGTTGCGGTTGAAAACCTGATGGAAGCAATGGAGACCATTTCAATGTCTGAACAATATTTTACTCCCCAGCAGCAAGCTGTGCTCGCCGACCGTTTTCAGGAGCATCAAACAGAGTGGCAAGAAATGCTGAGCTTAGCCCGTTCTGAAATGACCCAAGGTAGTGGCCTCAAAGGCATCAAGGTAAAAGCCTTGGCCGACTATTGGCAAGGCATTATGAAATCCCTAATTTGTGGTGATGAACAAATTTATGAGTCGTTTGCGAAAATATACCAGCAAGAAGGTGCCGCCGCCGCCAATTGGGGCACGATGGATGAGGCAACGTTTGACTATATTCTCAAAGCCATTGCCTTCTCTTCTTTAGCTGAAGATATTGAGCTGCACATATCGGCAAAAAACTATACCCCTGAAGCGATTATTGTCATTACGTTAGGACAAGAAATTGCCCGTCAGCTAAACCTGGGTGTCTTTGGCACAGAGGCCATGTTGTTGGGATTGTTGGCTGAAGGGACCAGCCCAGCCGCAAACGCCTTATCCGCTGCCGCCGTCACGTTTGATGATGCCCAACGCCATATTGTGGCCTTACTGGGAGCCCGTCCTGAACCACCGGTCGACATTCCTACCCCCCCGTCGCTACCGTTTGCCCCGAGGGTGAAACGGGTGTTAGAACTAGCCCGAGAGACCGTCAATGTGCTTGGACAGACTTATGTTGCCCCAGAACATTTGCTCGTTGGCATGCTAGAAGAAACTGAAGAAGTGGAATTAGCGGGCCATTTAGCCGGTTTGGCAGCCCGTGTGTTGAGAGAGAAATTTGGTATAAACCTTGATCGTCTGATGCAACAGTTAAAGACTAGCTAAACATACAGAAACACAGATTTCGTCATTAGCTAATTTGGACCATCCCCATAGCAAAAATCCTAGGGAGCGCAAAAACTATCAAGCGTGAGCTTATAGACGTGACTAGGATTAGAAAAGACGCCAATGGAGTTTAGATGAACGTAGTACACAAGGGACTTTGGTACATTGAAAGCCACTTCCGTAATTCCGTAGGCCTGGAGGATGTGGCCAGAGCTAGCCACGTATCCAAGTTCCATCTCACCCGCGCATTCTCAGAAGTTATGGGAATGTCGCTGATGAAATACGTTCGTCGTCGTCGTTTGACAGAAGCGGCCAAGGTGTTGGCTGGGGGAGCGCCGGATATTCTCTCAGTTGCCCTTGACCACGGCTACAGTTCCCACGAAGCCTTCTCACGTGCCTTTAAGGAAGAGTTTCATCTCACACCTGAGGTGGTGCGATCGCAAGGGAACCTGAACAACTTATCACTGATGGAGCCAATTGCTATGACTACAACACCACTCCCTAAACTCAGTACGCCACAAGTCGAGACTCTGGCCAACAAACGCTTGTTTGGCATTGTAGAACGGTACGATTGCGAATCGGCAGCTGGGATTCCAAATCAATGGCAACGATTTGTCCCGTATCTCGACAGCATGCCTAAAAAATTGGGCAGCGCTGCCTATGGTGTGTGCTACAACTACGACGATGACGGGGTGTTTGATTACCTGTGCGGTGTCGAAGTGCAAACAGATAATGGCTTACCGTTTGGGTTGGTGCAGTTGAATTTACCAGCCCAAAAGTATGCCGTGTTTAGCCACGATGGCCATATCTCAGAGATTCGGTCGGTAATTTCTGCCATTTGGAGTGATGGCCTACTGCAATCTGGGTATGAAGCCGCAGCAGGACCGATGTTAGAGAAATATGACGAGACATTTAACTCCGAAACAGGGCTAGGTGGCTTCGAGATTTGGGTTTCGATCAAATGATCGGTTGTATTTGCTTGCTACTTTGATTGGGTAGCTTAAGTAGAAATAGGCTATGGGCTTAAGTGCTGGAGTGAAGGGCCTTGGGCCCATGGCCTATTGTGTTCCGAGGAAAATATCCAGCATTGCTCTCTCGGCATGCCGCGCAGGTATATTTTCACTACGAGTTATTACTGATATGCTTGACCATTTCTTCATATAAAAGCCGACATTATTTATCTCTTTCATACAGTCTATTCATTAGTCTATGGGTAATTGAGTGCTTATTGTTATTCCCGCTCTAACTAAATCAGTTTTCCAGCACTGGCTAGATTAATGATGCACTGATTATCGCCAGAAGGCTGACTATGCAAGTCATCTAGCTTGTAATAGTACATAGCTTTTAGCTGTCGCTGTATTTAGATTTCAAGAGAGAGCGTTACGCGTATAGCTAAGGATATGCTCTCAAACTCAGATCCATAAATCAGACAATTTGATTGATATCAAGGCAATCCTTTGAAACCTGTATCCGGTTAAAATAAAGATGCTAAGACTGACAACTGTTCAAACTCTCTTCAAATGTTCAACATCAAGCATCAAACCTATCTCTAGAAAATTGATGCTAGTTTTCGCATTCAGTCTGCCGCTAATCTTCAATCAAGCAACCGAAACGGTAGGGCAAACTGAAACGGTAGAACAATCAGTTGAAACGCATACGTTCAGCAGCTTTTTAGATTGGTGTGCCAATCGAGATAACCTTGAAGAATCAGCTCGCATGACGGTCGATAGGCTGTTGATGTTGACCGAAACGTCTGACTGCAATCAAGCGAACGAACGTCTCTTAACCCGAACTCACTTGAGTTTACCGGGCAACCAAGGGTTCAATGGCAGCCCGGCAAGTCCTACGACTAGTGCAATTTCAAACCTTGAGCCGTTGCGATCGCTAACGCATCTCACCAGCCTTGACCTGTCGTACAACAAAATATCAGATTTGAGTCCGCTACAGTCCTTAACTAATTTGAGGGCCATCAGACTGTGGTACACCCCTGTTGCCGATCTCGCACCTCTACAGACGTTAACAAATCTCACTATCCTTGAGCTGATCGGCACTGAGCAGGTTACTGATATTAGCCCCCTCAGTTCACTGACTCAGCTTTCCCGTTTAGCCATTAGCGATAGTCAGGTTACTGACATTAGTGCAGTGCGCTCACTCACTCAGCTAGAAACCTTACAAATTGCCAACAATCAAATTACCGACATTACCCCCTTAAGCGCCCTGAGCAACTTAAAGGAACTCACCATGAGCAACAACCAAGTCACTGATGTGAGTCCACTGCAATCGTTGACTAACTTAGAATTCGCCTATCTGTGTCGCAATCCCATTGATAACATTGACGTTTTACGCCCTTTGGCCGATAGAACAGAAATTCTGTTTGGAGCACTCTGTCCAGCATTTGATATTTGAATTTTGGCCCTACCGTTGCTTGGTGAACATGTCTTGTCAATCTCGACCATGACAACCGCTTTATTAAGATATCCGGTGAAGGCCAATACTCTTCATACCTATTCAGCTTTGGGAGCATAACCATGAGGCAGCAATACTGGGTCTTTATCAGTGCAGTGATGGCAGTAATAGCAGCAATTGTCATCAGTACATCACTCTCAAATGCTGTCCCAATCGCCTCATTTGTGGGCATTGGTGACTTACCGGGTGGTTGGTTTAAAAGTTATGCATTGGCAATTTCGGCTGATGGCTCTGTAATTGTGGGTGCTAGTCACAGCAGCACTGAACTCAATCGTGCATCTTTGCCTGAAGCCTTTCGCTGGACACGGGCAGAGGGCATGGTTGGCCTGGGGCAGTTACCGGGTAATCCCTATGGAACTGTTGCAAGCGATATCTCGGCTGATGGTTCTGTGATTGCTGGCCATAGCGATAACGAAGCCTTTCGCTGGACGCAGGCAGAAGGTTTTGTTGGCCTCGGCGACCTGCCTGACGGTAGTTTCAGGAGTCGGGCTGATGCCATCTCAGCGGATGGTTCTGTCATTGTCGGCAAGGGGAGTAGCGAAGCGAACTATCATGAAGCCTTTCGTTGGACTCAAGCTGAGGGGATGAGGGTACTGGGTTCTCCAGTTGATTTGCCAATTCGTGGCAGTTTCACGAGCCGAGCAGTTGCCGTTTCTGCAGATGGATCGGTTATTGTCGGCTTTATCAATCCTAATGGCCATAATCCGCTTGGAGTGTCTGAAAATCGAGCCTTTCGCTGGACACAAACGGGCGGGATGTCTCTGCTGAGCGATCCAACAGATCAAGCACTTAGTCTGGCCACTGATGTCTCTGATGACGGCTCAGTGGTGGTGGGTAAAAGAGCAACCGCTTTTGAGACGGAAATTTTTCGATGGACTCAAGCAGAGGGGATGGTCAGCCTGGGTGAGTGGCCTGGGTTCGTTAAGGTTTCTGCGGATGGAGCGATCGTGATCGGTGGTAACTTTGCTAAGTCTGCGATCGATGCGGGGGCGTTTATTTGGGATGCCGTCAATGGGATGCGTAGCTTACAGGCTGTCTTTACAGATGAATTTGGCCTTGATTTAACGGGTTGGAAATTGGGCGCAGCGACTGGAATTTCTGATGATGGTTTAACCATTGTCGGCACTGGCATCAACCCAGAGGGACATTTGGAGGGTTGGATAGCTGACCTCCACGGCGCGTCTTAACGTGGTCCATTATCGACTGATATGGAGCGAAACAGAATTCCTGCTTAAGGAATCAGAATTTATTAATGCCCAGCTTTTTGCCCTCATCCTAAATTCTTCTCCCGAGGGGAGAAAGACTTTGAATCTGACTCTCTCTCCCAGGGAGAGAGAGTTGGGGTGAGGGCTATCCGAACATCAGCAAAGTCATAGAACTTGAGATCTATGGGTTTCTGCGTAGCGTTATGGAGGTTGCTTAACTATCTTTTCTGTCTTGGCTGCCACCCATCGTCAAATCCCCAACTTAACCATGCAATATACTGGTTAACTAGAACACCAGCAATGTTAATAATCTGACTGGCTTCACGATAGCTAACAGATGTTCCGTCAATGCCAGCATTAGCTAACTTTAATATCTTTTGGATCAATTGTGCTTGTTGCAAGGTTATTGAACCAGCGTCGTGCAATTTCTTGATCAAGCGTCCTCCCGAATCTTTTGGGGTAACATCAATGCCAAAGCCTGTAGCAAGATTTTTAGCCAATACATCAACTTCCAAACGTAATCCGGCAAGCGCAAGGTTTGGATCATCCTCGACAAGATCACGATAATAGTTGACGTTAAGGCCACTTGGCGAAGGCTGCAACCCTAACTTTATCATCCTTAAATTAGCTTCTGTTAGAGGTAAATTTTGTACTCCTTTTGCCTGTGGGGATAGTGGTTCCGCAATTACTTGCTCAGACAATTTTTTCGCTTCGAGGATCTCGGCACGCAGGCTTATTGATACACCTCCAGGCAAATCAGCTTTTTCTAATCGTTTAATAAGGCTTTCGATTTGTTTACGAAACATCAAGACAATTGTCAGAATGACGGATGGCCATGCAAGAACTTTGATATATTCGAGAAGAAGCTTTGCAATTTCCATCAGCTGTTTCAGTAAATAAAAACGACTTCTAAGCTTTCAATATTTTGAAAACATAAAAAGAGAGAAGTAAGCGAAGTAAGCCTGTAGTACTACATCACCAAGTATTAAGCCCGTATAACTTGTAATTCAACTCAGACTTGCTGGATAAGATCCATGCTTCCGCATTTTATCCAGCAGATTTGCGTAATAACATCCCTATTTACAGAACTTATACCGAAATTTTGCTGTATAACTCCAGGAAAGTAGGTAGGCTCTTACCCAGCACTTTTGAGAGTTATCCAGCATTTACTATGGCACTATCCAAGCTGTCCTTAACTGCTAAACCAGTCAGAAAATTTTCTCGACCACTCAGTTTTAGACAACCCCTAAAGAGTTTCTTCAAAAGCTCGTAATGCTCGACTGCTGCCTACCTGCTGTGCCTGCTGAATCACCCGATCAACCATCACCTTGATAGGTAATCCAGGAAATGTAGGGCTATTCTCAACAACAAGATAATCCTCACCGTCTATCACATAAATTTTGAGTCCCCGATCATAAATCCAAAGCTCAGGAACTTTCACAGCTATGTAGGCATCCAATCTAGTCTTAGACGTATAATCTGACTCAATTGCCAGATCTGGAGGTGGGTCAACCGCTAAATTAAGACGACTTTTGCCAATAACAGCTTCGTAGTTTGCAATATAAAAACAGTCATCCGGTTCTACACCTGCAGTTTTAAGCTTACCTCGAAATGTTGTTGAACCAAGAGATTCCCAATCACAACTTTGACGACGCAACAAAATTTTAACAATGTCAGATATTAAAATCTTGCTACGCTCATGATCAGGCAAAGGAACCATAATTTCTAACGTATTCTGACTATAAGCAATACGGCTATTGCGAGACTCACCCAGCTCCTGCAAAATTGATTCAAATTTATGCCAGCTAATGTCGGGAATTATGATCCGACTCCCCGGTTCTAAGCAAATTTTATGAATGGCGATCGTAGCAACCATATGCACGCTAGCGACGGCAGTGACTTTAGGATAACACGATTCATTAGTACTAATGAATCGCTCCGTAAGTTGGCCATTATCTGCTGCAAACACCATCTGCTTCCCAGCAGATAATCTCCCAGCAGCCAGAGGCGTGGGTCACATTGCACCTAGCAGCAGAGCTAAAGCCTCACAATTGATTGTAGAAAGCAGCTCAGAACTGCAAACCTACACATAAAACAATAAGCAATCATACTTATTGTTTTATTCTTAGACTGGAATTATTCTTAAATAAGACTAGATTCAATAATAGTCAGATTAATCTTGGCTGAGCATAAGCCGCTTTGAGTCTGATTGCGAGTCTTCCAGCAAACATTAGGTTGTTCAGGCATTGGATAAGAGATCACGATGAGAGATGAGAATGATGGCTCCATTCCGGAAGATAGGTCTAGGTTGGCACGAGAAGGACATAACAACGTTGCCTTAGATCCTCGTGCAGAGTTAGGGCATCAGTTACGTCAAATTCTAATCAAAAAAAGGTTGAAGCAGCGAGAACTCGCAACATTGCTGGCTATTCAGCAACCTGAAGTATCACATCTATTTAATGGTCACTTTACTCGATTCACAATCGATAAATTGATTCAGCTTTTTTATCGATTAGGGTGGGTGGTTGAATTTCAAATCCATCCACGCGAGATCGACTAAATATATAGTCATCCGTCTTGATTCTTGAGGGTAGATCGGTATGATCTGAGAAATTGTATTCATCAGAGCATGTTCCCCCCGTATCGTT
>NZ_QXHD01000004.1:7133301-7221723 GCF_011009555.1 Adonisia turfae CCMR0081
CGGAACGTGGGTTGGTAGATGCGATCGCACTGCCCTCGGCTAAAGCGTTGGGCTTTACGTGGGATGCCCCATTACCCCTAGAACCCGGCGAGCGGGCCGCCCGTGCCCAGCTAGAGTTCTTTGGTCATAAAGCCATTGAAGCCTACGATGAGCAACGCAATTTCCCCGCGGTGACAGGTACTTCATTGCTGAGTGCGGCCCTTAAGTTTGGTGCAGTGGGTATGCGTGAGGTGTGGCAGACGGCAATGACAGCCTACGATGCCTGTAACAGTGATGAGGGTCGTACCAATGTGCAAACCTGGATGAAGGAACTCGCCTGGCGAGAGTTTTACCAGCATGTAATGTTTTTCTTCCCAGAGTTAGCACATGGTCCCTACCGTGATGCCTGGAAAGATTTTCCTTGGGACAATGATGAAGAGAAATTTGCAGCTTGGTGTGAGGGACGTACAGGCTATCCCATTGTGGATGCTGCCA
Organism: Adonisia turfae CCMR0081; assembly: GCF_011009555.1. GTDB lineage: Bacteria > Cyanobacteriota > Cyanobacteriia > Phormidesmidales > Phormidesmidaceae > Leptothoe > Leptothoe turfae. The sequence continues at coordinate 7,133,776 of NZ_QXHD01000004.1, forward strand.
TGCGTCAGTTAAATGAGACCGGATGGATGCACAATCGTTGTCGCATGATTGTGGCCAGCTTTCTCACCAAAGACTTAATTGTCGACTGGCGCTGGGGTGAGAAATATTTCATGCAAAAGCTGGTGGATGGTGATCTCAGTGCCAACAATGGTGGCTGGCAGTGGAGTGCCTCTAGCGGCATGGATCCTAAGCCGTTAAGAATTTTCAACCCGGCTAGCCAAGCTAAGAAATTTGATGCGGATGCAGACTATATTCGCCAGTGGCTGCCTGAGATTCGCCATGTGGATACGGGCGCACTGGTGAGTGGTAAACTCTCACCCCTAGATTTAGAGGGGACTGATTACGCTGCGCCTATTGTCGATCACAAAAAACAACAGGCTGTTTTTAAAGAACGTTATAAGGAACAAAAAGCTAAGTTGGGAGCCCTAAACGAACGTGATTAATTACACATGAGAAAATTAGGTGTACTGATTTCTGTCTCTGATAAACGGTGATTATGGGCAGTAATAGTGCAGTATGCTGTTTTTCCCGCTAGTTCATCCGGATTTTTATCAGTTCATATTGATTAAATCTTTATAACAAGGTTTTTCTATGCCGAAAATCGGGCAATTTTGAAGAGAGGTCGTCATAACGACCAGCATGATGGAAATGCACTTAAAGAGGAATTGAATCGATATGACAAATTCTGGTGGCGTTGAAGGGGCTGACAAGAAAGTTGTAGCCGGTATTTTAGGGATTTTGCTGGGTGCTTTTGGCATACACAAATTTTATCTGGGGTATACCAACGAAGGCATTATCATGCTGCTGGTTTGCCTGATTGGTGGCACTGTGACCTGTGGTGTGGGTTCTGCTGTAGTGGGTGTGATTGGTCTAGTTGAAGGTATTCTGTATCTGACTAAGTCGGATGAAGAATTTGTCAGCACTTATATCACTAATAAAAAGCCATGGTTCTAACGTAGAGTCATGGTACTTGCAAAATCGTCAATTTATTTGCGCCTCGGTCTATTAGGAGCGTTATGTACACCGCTCTTGATCGTGGTGTTGACTTCATTTGGATATGAAATAACGCTGTGGGGATGTCCGCTAAATGCATTGGTGGGCATCCCCTGTCCTACTTGGGGGATGACGCGAGCGGTGTTTGCGATCGCAAACCGTCAGTGGTCAGCGGCTATTCATTACCATCTCCTGGCTCCTTTGGTTGTCATACTCTGGGCAGTGGCCTTAGTTCAGGTCAGTATTGAGCTTTGGACTAAGCGCCTATGGAGCCGCTGGTGGCGACATCGCAGTCTATGGAGTACCGGGCTTATACTAATGTTTGGATATCACGGTTTCCGGTTATACCAACTCTGGATGTCAGGGGCACTAGCTACAAACATGCAGCAGTCTTTTCTAAGTTCTCTAATCTAAATTAAAGCAGCTCAATAATTACTATGCGTAATCGTACACTACCTCTTAAAGCAGGATTGGCCATCGCAGGATTGACCTACTGTCAAATCTTTGCCCATATGGAAATCAACCCTTTTCTAAAAAACTATTTGGTTCTGGTGCCGATACAACTGGGAGTGCTGATGTATTTCGGCTACATGCATTGGAGTGGCAAGTATAAACAGCCCTAGACGCTGCCACAATTTGATTTCTTACCCATAAACCCTTTCACTGCACTGGGTTTGCAGGGTAGCTTGGCTGCCTCATGCTCAAAGCTATGCTTCATTTGAGCGATGCCCGCTACTCAAACGATTTATTAAAATAAACACTTACATGACAGCCTTAACCTTAAATTACTCCGCAGAAGAGCCCCGTTTAAAGATCTCCCAAGATTTAACCGAATTCCCCCTAGAAATTTTAGAACAAGCCGATTCATTGGAAATTCTAGATCTATCCAATAATCACCTCAGGACGCTGCCACCTGAATTCTCTAAGTTAAAAAAGCTGAGAATTGCCTTTTTCAATAACAATCAGTTTGAAGAATTTCCAGAGATCTTAGCCGCCTGCCCAAATCTCTCTATGGTGAGTTTTAAGGGCAACAAGATGAAAACGATTAGTGAAACGGCCCTGTCACCCAACCTTCGCTGGTTAATTCTGACTAACAATCAGCTAACATCATTGCCCAAGAGCATTGGTAAGCTCAGTAAACTACAAAAGTGTATGCTGGCAGGTAATCAGTTACGCTCGTTGCCGGATGAGCTGGCCAAGTGTCAAAGCTTAGAACTCATGCGACTCGCAGCTAATCAGCTACAAACTTTGCCTAGCTGGCTTTTTGATTTACCCCGGTTAACCTGGTTGGCCTATGCCGGCAACCCATGTAGTCAGGCTACAGAAGTTCAACAAAATAATACCCTAGCCACCATTGATCCAGCAGAACTACAGCTGGGTGAAGTCTTGGGCCAAGGGGCCTCTGGGGTTATCTATAAAGGCCTGTGGACGCCTGAAACAGCATCGACTCCAGCTCAAGATGTGGCAGTTAAGCTGTTCAAAGGTGACATTACTAGCGACGGTTTGCCTCTAGATGAAATGCAGGCCTGTATCGCAGCGGGTTCCCATCCTAATTTAGTCAAAGTATTCGGTAAACTAAGCCACCCCATTGATGGCAAGGCGGGTTTAGTATTCTCCTTTATTACCGCTGAGTACGGTAACTTAGGTAACCCTCCCAGTTTAGAAACCTGCACTCGAGATACGTATGCCGATGGTATTACATTTAGACTCCCTGTTATTCTCCAAATTGCCAGGGGCATCTCCTCTGTCGTTGCACACCTCCATAGCCACGGTATTATGCATGGCGATCTCTATGCCCATAACATTCTAGTCAATACTCATGGGAAGAGTATTCTCGGAGATTTTGGCGCAGCGTCTTTTTACGCCCCGACAGATACAGAGGTCGGGCAATCTTTCCAGCAGCTTGAATCTAGGGCCTATGGTTGTCTCTTAGAGGATTTGCTAGCACGTCATATTTCCGAGAATGATGAGATGGAAATAAAGATATTTCAAGCTCTTCGGGATTTGCAGCAGCGTTGTATGGACGCGGTTCCCAGTGAACGCCCATTATTCAGTACAATCAATGAATTGCTGACAGAGGTATCCACACTTGTTTGAGGCTACTCCCTTTCGGGTTCATCATCCTACGACCAGGCTATGTCCGATTGTGGCCAGTATTCCCCATAGTGGCTTGGTGATTCCGGAAGAGGTTATCACCAAGCTAAACCCTCAGTATCAGGATTTTCTGCCCCACCAAGACTGGCATTTGGACAAGCTCTATGACAATTTACCCAAACTGGGTATTACGGTGTTGGCAGCCAACTACAGTCGCTATGTTGTGGATCTGAATCGAGTTGCTAAAGCACCTTTTATAGGAGGCTTTTGGCAAGCGACAGTACCACGACAGACTGCTTACAAGCAGTCCCTGTATCGTCACTTACCATCAAGCCATCAGGTTCAAGATCGAATTGATCACGTTTATCGCCCTTACCATCAAAAGCTGGAATATCTTCTACAACAAATAGTTGACCAATTTGGCTATGCATATTTGTTAGATTTACACAGCTTTGCAGGACCGATTGTGGATCAGGTTTGCCTGGGCAATGGTAATGGCAAAACCTGTTCTGACAAGCTGATGTCAGCTGTTGAAGCAGCATTTGTATCACAGGCCTATCAGGTCGCACAAAACCATGTGTTTAATGGCGGATATATCACTCGCCACTATGGTGCAATGCCAGGTGTGCAATCGTTGCAGATTGAGCTTCGATATCACACCTATCTCAATTTAGAACAACTTGAACAGTCTCGTATTCCCGATTGGGATATCCCTGAATTTCATCAGGCCAAACAAAACATTCAGGCCGTTTTTAGTCATTTGACCCAATCGATACTGGTGCCGTCTAGTGGAGAAGATAGCTGAAAAGTCTGTATCCCTAGAGATTTCAGAAACCTTATGGAGATGAGCAATGGGTCTATCAGCGTTTCATGGCGAGCATCAGCCCATCTGCAATTGGCAATAAACTCATGGAAACACGCTCATCCGAGTGAATTTTCTGATTCAGGGCATGAATGCGCTTTGTGCGATTATCCTGTTCTGTGAATGGATTGGCGACTCGCCCTGACCACAAAACGTTGTCTACAGCGATTAAGCCGCCTGACCGTACGAGCTGTAGAGCCTTCTCATAATAGTTGTTGTAGTTGCTCTTATCTGCGTCGATAAATGCAAAGTCAAAACTGTTACTATGACCTTCGGCAATGAGGTGGTCAAGGGTTTCGAGTGCCGGAGCGATGCGTAGGTCTATCTTGTGGTCAACTCCAGCTTTTTGCCAATACTTGCGAGCCATGCCTGTATACTCATCACTAATGTCGCAGGCAATAAGCTGACCATCGTCGGGCAGTGCCATGGCCACAACTAGCGAACTATAGCCAGTAAAAACGCCTATTTCTAGCGCTTTTTTCACCCCTAATAGCTGTACCAATAACCCCATAAACTGACCCTGTTCTGGGGCAATTTGCATCACTGCTCTAGGGTGCTGAGCATTCTCTTCTCTTAACTGCTGGAGAATCTCACTGTCTCGAACGCCTACAGACAGTAGATAGTCATAGAGATTTTCAGTGAGGGTGATAATTTGAGTAGACATTGAAGAGGCTGCTGGGACTTTGGATTCTGAGTGCATGCACATCATAAACTAGAAAACTCTAAGGGAAACAACCCAGACTTGAAAGATATTCAATTGAGTAAGAAGGGGCGATTCTACAAGACTTAGAGCTCAATGGTTCTCTTTTGCAACGCTAATGCTGATATCGTTTGACGGTTTGCTAACCTAAGGTACAAAGCGTGAGGAACACCTAATGGATGTGACCCAGGTGGTGCAGGTATCTGCACGGGTGGGGTGGATCATTGAAGTGAGCCAGCAAGACGATGGATATCGCTGCTGGGTAATCAACCGTGAATTGGATGTCTTGAGTGATGGGCACATATACGCCACTAGCAGTGCCGCTCTAGCCGCAGGCAGATTATTTGTTGAAAGGAATTAGGTGCTTAGAAGTCTTTGAATAGCCTATTGGCATTCTATTGGCATTAAATTAGTAAGAAGTAGGGTCCTAGGAATGCATTTTCCTAGGACCCTTACTTTTTAGATGAGCCTGTAATTAGCTCAGAAAAATTACTGTCTGCTACCCATTTAGGGCTGGCACAGCACCCGACGCATGGTTTTCATATTGCCGGGTAAGTCAATGCGCATGGCCTGCTCTAGCAAAAACTTAGGTGCTGGAATCATGGGTGTGGCTTTGACCGAGTAGGTCAGTAGCGTACCTTCACCAAAATCTTCTAGTACAAGGTCGGCGGCAAAGTCTGCAAAAGTGCCGCGTTCTAGCCGAAACTGAATGCTCTGATGCAGATGCTCAACGACGTGAAGGTAAATTTCTACCTGAGCGGTGAAAAGGATAAAGGCTTTGCGGGCTGCCTGGTAGAGTTTGCGAGTAATGCGCTGGGACTGTTGTCTGACGTGGTGTTTTACGGACGCTTCTAACTCGCGGCTGTGGGTAATGTCGGGAAAGTAATGAACCCAGCGACTGTAGTCAGTGAGTTGCTCCCAAAGTTGCGATCGCACTAACGGCACATACATTTGAGCAGTAACAGCGGCACCTTTACCTTTGTGGTTAGTATCGGTCGCAATTAAGATATCGCCGCGCAGCAAAGCTGTTTGTTGTGTCGTCGAAACCATAGGATTCAATAAGGAAAAACTTTATATATGCTTAATAAATCTGCCGAATAACTGAGACGCCCCAAAGCATCCATTAGCTTAATGTAGATTGCAAGTTTGTACCGATTCGTTGCCCATTATTAACCAGGCGATATGAGACAAGTGTCAAGCAAACACATTTTTGCGTAAAACCTTAGTAAACCTTGTTGTTCCCTCGATACATGTACCTACTCCGAACCGATGGCTAATCGTTTTCGTCTGCGTCCAATTACTCAACTGTTGCTGGCCACCATCGCGATGACAGCCATTGTCTGGATATTGCGTGGTACGGGCCTCCTGTCATTTCTGCCGGGCATTATTATCTGGTTGCTGATTTTGACATGTTTTGCGATCGCACTCTTTAGCAGCGTGCAATCCACTCGATAGGATAATGCACACTGGTCTTGAAATGTAAATTATTTCTAAATCAAACGTTAAATAAACTTTAAATTCACTCTGCTAGGTTGCCGGGGAGTTGTGAGGCAATCAGCAATGGAACTATTGAGAATATTGGGAATTTCCCTGCTATTACTACTGCTAGGGGACTTTGTCGCTACGTTTATTTACCACGTGCCGGAGCATGTGTTTGGCCGTTACCACAGCATCGTGCATCATAGCCCCAACCGTAGTTTTGTGAGTTACGCCTTCCGCAAACATTGCCCCCAGGCCCTACTGCCAGGATTTTTGGGCGCGTTGCCCTACCTAATGTGGGTGCCATTGCTTTGGCTATTGTCTCCCGTGGGGACCGTGATTGGGCTGTTACTGGCTGAGCTGCACGTGATCTGGCGGCACCAGTTCAACCCAGACTATTGCACGCCTAACTGGATTAAAACCATCTGCCGTTGGCTATGCATTACCACGCCTGAGCGCCATCACCTCCACCATAGAAATGCAAATCTGGCCTATGGTGATGTCTTTACGTTTTACGGTAAGCCAGCTCAGTATTGGCTTACATTTTTGCGGCAGCTTAAGCGCCAGTGGGTTTAACAGGTCTGCTGCTAACTATTCTGGCCGTATTTTTACGGGTATCCCTTTATGGTTTCCCTCGTGTAGTTATGGTTTTCCAAAAGGGTATGCCCGCAACCCATCGATCGGTGGAACGCATGCCACTGCAGTCCGTCGAACACATCGCAGCCGCAGCATCCTGTAAGGTTAAGGATGAATCGGCTCGCCGACGCAGAGATAAGGAGTATCATGACCATCCAAACGGTTTCGACAACGCCTTTTTCAGATCAAAAGCCGGGCACATCCGGTTTACGTAAACAGGTCGCTGTTTTTCAAAAGCCTAATTATCTAGAGAACTTTGTTCAATCTATCTTTGATAGCTTGGAGGGCTACCAGGGCCAAACGCTGGTTGTGGGTGGAGACGGTCGCTTCTACAATCGCCAAGCGATCCAAATTATTCTAAAAATGGCCGCTGCTAGCGGCTTTGGTAAAGCCCTTGTGGGGCAGGGTGGTATTTTCTCCACACCGGCAGTTTCCTGCATTATTCGCAAGTATGGAGCCTTTGGTGGCATTATCCTTTCTGCTAGCCATAACCCTGGTGGCCCCGATGGTGACTTTGGCATTAAGTACAACATCGGTAATGGTGGCCCCGCTCCAGAAAAAGTAACCAGTGCCATCTTTGAGCGCAGCAAGGTCATCGATAAGTACGAGATTCTCGATGCTGAAGATGTGAATCTGGATCGGGTGGGCACTACTTCCCTGGGCAATATGACCGTTGAAGTGCTTGATGCGGTCAATGACTATGCCGCATTGATGGAAACTCTATTTGACTTTGAGCAAATCCGTCAGCTGCTTACCTCCGGCAATTTCAACATGTGCATGGATTCGTTGCATGCAGTAACTGGCCCCTATGCCAAGGCCATTTTTGAAGGTCTACTGGGCGCTCCTCAAGGCACCGTGCAAAACGGTGAGCCTCTAGAAGACTTTGGCGGTGGGCACCCTGACCCCAACCTGGTCTATGCCCATGACCTGGTAGAGGTCATGTTTGGTAGCAATGCCCCTAGCTTTGGTGCGGCCTCTGATGGCGATGGCGATCGCAACATGATCGTCGGTAGCAACTTCTTCGTTACCCCCAGTGACAGCCTGGCGGTGCTAGCGGCTAATGCCACTTTGGTTCCCGGCTATCGTGACGGCATTGCAGGTGTGGCCCGCTCTATGCCCACGAGCCAGGCCGTGGACCGTGTGGCTGAAAAACTGGGCATCGACTGCTACGAAACCCCAACCGGTTGGAAGTTCTTTGGCAACTTGCTAGATGCTGACAAAGCCACCCTGTGTGGTGAAGAAAGTTTTGGCACCGGCTCTAACCACGTTCGTGAGAAGGATGGCCTCTGGGCCGTGCTGTTCTGGCTCAATATTCTGGCAGTGAAAGGCCAGTCTGTTGAAGCAATCGTCAAAGAGCACTGGGCGACCTATGGTCGTAACTACTACAGCCGCCATGACTTTGAAGGGGTGGAAACGGCTGTAGCCAATCAGCTGATGGATGGCTTAAGAGCCAAGCTCTCCACCATGAAGGGCCAGCAATTGGGCAGCTACACCGTCGACTATGCCGACGATTTCAGCTACACCGACCCCATCGATAACAGTGTGAGTCAAAAGCAAGGCATCCGCATCGGCTTCACCGACGGTTCCCGCATTGTGTTCCGCCTCTCCGGCACCGGCACCAAAGGAGCCACCCTACGACTTTATGTCGAAAACTACGAGCCCGATGCCGCTAATCACGACATCGATACCCAAAAAGCCCTCGCACCTCTGATTCAGCTAGCTGATGAAGTCGCCAAGATTAAAGAGCTGACGGGGTTTGACAAACCCACAGTGATTACCTAACCCGAGGCCACTAACCGAGCACTCTCCCCTACTGGGAGGGGCTCTGGGGTAGGTTAACCGTTGGCGCTATTTTCTAGACATCGCTCTGCTGCCTTAATTGCCAGGTATCGCCACACTACTCTTAACCTGTTGCTTATCTGCATTCTTAGAATATTTCTCAGCCACAGCGGTCACTTCAGCCACCCGCTTAGCATTGCTAACCTCTTCAGCCTTAGCTTTGGCCGCTGCCGCTTCCTTGGCCTTCAGTCCATTCTGGGCCCGTGTCAAAAAAGACACCGTAAATCCTACGCTCAAATAGGTAGCGCTCATAATCGCCCATCCTTCAATGACGTAGGTCATCATGTGATTTAAGGTTTCAACGGTCATGATGCGCTCCTGTCGGTATAAATAACTTTGATCAAAAAGAATTCTAAAGAATAGTGTTACTCGCTAGCAGGCTGGCGAAAACTCATTACAACACAAAATATTTTGATCACCATTTAAGCAGGTTCTTTTTGGGATCGGTACTTATCGCAAAAAATATTTTGGACCGGCTTTTATAAAGAAGGTCTCAAATACATCTGCAGTCTCTAAGTGATCACAAGGTGTTGCTGTAAATTGTCGAATAGCCTGTATTCCAATGGATTGAGGCTATTCATTGTATATATAACTTTATTAATTAAGACTATGAATTTTGCCGCTTGTGTGAAGCCTTTGACAGGGGCGTTGGTGGGAGTATTGGCGATCGCAACACCCACCCTGGCCTTACCCTCTGGCGAAAGTGAGATTGAGAACTATGTAGGGGTAGGTGTACGAACGGGGCTTAACGATGATACAGCAGCCGTACTTGATTCCAAGTTGGAGGTGATTCCGTTTGAGCAGGGGAGTTTATCAGTACGCCCTGCTATTTTGATCGGTGAGGACTTTGAAGGTCGTTTACCCGTCTCCTTTGATCTGGCGTTAGATGAGCAATTTTTGGTCTTTGGCGGCGGCGGCTTTGCCTATAACTTTGATGACAGTGACCTTGACCCCATGATTACGGGGGGGGTTGATATGGCTGTCAGTGAGCGCCTCATTCTGAATGTAGAAGGCAATCTGATTTTCAAATCTAACGATACAGATGCAGAAGTTGCGGCATCGATCAACTGGCTGTTTTAGAACTGGCTGTTTTAGAACTGTTTAGTACTATTCAGGCTATGGCGCTGTTCGGTATTGTGAAATACCGAGCGTCACTGTCTGAGTTATGTCTACCCGCTTGTCTTTCCGTACAAAATTTGCCTACGGTGTTGGTGAATTAGGAACGGCTGTTCCCATTGGCCTGGCAATTTTTTATCTACTGTTTTTTCTCACAGAGGTGGTGGGTCTGTCTCCCACACTGGCTGGGACAGTGCTGCTCATTGGGCGGGTGTGGGATGCCGTTAATGATCCGGTTATTGGCTGGCTAAGCGATCGCACCCAGTCTCGTTGGGGACGTCGCTACCCCTGGCTGGTGCTGGGCGCTTTGCCCCTGGGCTTTTTCACCTTCATGCTCTGGTTGGTGCCTCCCCTGGAGTCAGAGACCAGCCTATTTATTTACTATGTGCTGATGGCCGTGGGGGGCTATGCGGCGTTTTCGGTAATTATTTTGCCAATGGTGGCGATCGCAACCGAACTTACCCCCGACTATGACGAACGCACCAGCATTATGTCGGTGCGTTCAGCAGCCAATATTATCGGCTCGGTGGTGGGGCTAGTGCTGGCCCAGATTATCTTTGCCCTGGTGGAAAACACCCGACGCCAGTACATGATTCTGGGTGCGGCCAGCGGCATCTTTATTGTGATAGCCATTGCTGTGTGTGTCGTTGGCACCTACGGTCAATACCGTCCGGTGATGCGCAAACAGCCTGAATTATCGCCCCACCCCATGGGCCGCCAGCTGCGTCGGGTCTTTGCCAATCGGGCATTTCGCTGGGTGATGGGGCTATACCTGTGTTCTTGGGTCGGAGTGCAGGTAACAGCGGCGATGCTGCCTTTTTTCGTGACGGATTGGATGAACCTGGGAGAGCAGCATTTTACCCAGATGGCCATTGCGGTTCAGGGTAGTTCCGTGGTGCTAATGCCATTTTGGCTGTGGGTGACCAAGCGCACGAGCAAGCAGATGGTTTACTACGCTGGGGCACCTTTAGCGCTCATCGGTGTATGTATATTAGGTCTGGTGCAACCGGGGCAGATAGGTCTCATGTACGTCATCGGCGTGGTGATTGGGGCAGGGCTATCCACATTTTATCTAGTGCCTTTCGCCATGTTGCCCGATGTCATTGATGACGAAGAACTGCGTACCGGTGAACGTCAAGAAGGCATGTTTATTAGCCTGATGGTGTTTTTGCAGAAAGTGGGTGTGGCGATCGCCATCTTTCTCTCCGGCTGGATGCTGGATTGGGCCAGTCAAATTGGACCGAACGCTCATCTACTGATTATCCGATTATTAGCCAGCGCCTTACCGAGTCTTTTAATTTGCGGTGGTGTTTATTGTGTATATCGTTATCCCTTAACCCGCAAGGCCCATCATCGTATTCGTCTGCAACTAGAACGGAGCCGCAAACAACCTCAACGTAATTAGGTTCGTTTTCATCCCAAAATTTTGTAGAGATGTTCCATGGAACATCTCTACAAAATTGGTCCCTATTCCCCTACGACATATGCAAACCACTGCCGAATACTATTGCGCCTACTGCGGCGAACCCAACACCACCTTTATCGATATCAGCAGCGGTCTCACCCAGCAATATGTTGAGGATTGTCAGGTATGTTGTCGACCCAATATTCTTTACATCACAATTGACGAAGAGACCTTAGACGTAGATATTCAAACTGATTGTGAAGATCGTTAAATACCTGTGAGCGCATTTTACGGTTCGGTTGTTCACACCTAGGGAATGGGCAGGATAAATCCGAATTTCATATCAATTGTTATGTAGCTATTGATAATGTCACATTGGCAGCTATGGAGAACCGATTGAAAACCTTTGTTCGCGTTATTTCTAATTCCTTAGTTAGTGCCTTGTTGTTGGCTAGTTGTAATAATAATGGCACGAGTTCCAGCGGTAGTCGTGGGTTTGAAGTAAAGCTACTGGTGGGTAGTGCACTACACCATTTTTGTGATGAAGCAGCGGTTCAGTTTAACCAAACAAAGCCGCAGCTGGAGAATGGTGACGCATTTCATATGACCTGTGAGGCAGCAGGTAGCGGCGATGTTGTAGAACGGACGGTCGACCTAGCACAGAAATTTCAGCAAGGTACTCTCACCGCTGAGGCTCCAGACTTCCCGACAATTTTGTCTGTAGATGGCGAAATTTATCAGAACCAGCTAATCTATCGTATGGATCAGCTTTATCCTGGCCAAAACTATATCCCAGCGATTACCGATGCACCACTGTTGGCCAATAGCCCCATGGTGTTCATGGTGCCATCGGACCTGGCCCCCGGTCTACGCAACGTTGATGATCTGTTTGCCCAGCTAGTAACTGCGAAAACCCACAAAGATTTAGATGCCAGCAGTCCCGAACAGCCTATCTACTATGTGCATACCGCACCTACCCGGTCTAATTCTGGATTACAAACCCTGGTGTCACAGTTCTCTTCAGTGTCCGGCAAACGCCCTGAAGAGTTAACAGTGGCAGACGTGCAGCAGCACCAAACAAAAGTCCAAGAAATTCAGAGCAAGATCACCCGCTATGGTAAGTCCACCTCTACACTGGCCCAGTCTATGGTGGAAAATGGCCCCTTCTGGGCCTCCATTGGCTCGGTATATGAGTCATCGGTGATTGCAGCTAATACTGATTTGCCCCCCGGGGGTACCCGCTATGAAGCGGTGTATCCCAAATCCACCTTCACCTCCAATATGCGGGGCATTGTGCCCAATGCGCCCTGGGTCAGCGACCAAGAAAAGGAAGCGGCTGACCAGATTTTAGAGTATCTGCAATCTCCGCCAGCGCAGCAAATCGCTACAAAATTGGGATTGCGACCAGGCGTACCCGGAGTCGCTCTGGGGCCTAAGTTTAGTCCCAATTTTGGTGTGGACCCCCAGGCTAGCTACGATTCGTACCGCCCCCCTGCACCAGAGGTAGCTGAAGCCATGTTGACCACCTGGAGTCAGGTGGCTAAGAAGTCTTCTTTAGTAGTGATAGTAGTGGACACCTCTGGCTCCATGGAGGGTAACAAGCTGCCGTCGGTGCAAAACACATTGAAGACCTATGTCGATGCCTTGGGTCCTAAAGACCAGGTGGCTTTGATTGACTTTGATAGTGATATTCGTCAGCCAGTGCTGGCGGATGGTACACCCGAGGGTAAATCGCGAGGACTACAATTTATTGCTGGGTTAAGGGCCGATGGCGGCACCCGACTTTACGATTCGGCATTGGCAGCGCGCAATTGGCTATCGGCTAACCTGAGGCAAAATGCCATCAATGCAGTACTGATTTTGACCGATGGTGAAGATTCAGAATCGGGCATTAGTCTGGACCAACTTGAACAAGAACTAGCGCGCAGTGGATTTTCATCGGACCAGCGCATTGCTTTCTTTACAGTGGGCTATGGCAAGGAAGGAGAGTTTAATCCCCAGGCTCTAGAGCAGATTGCTCAGTTGAATGGAGGTTACTATCGTAAGGGTGATCCGGCGACCATTGCCCAGTTGATGGCCGATCTGCAGGTAGAGTTTTAGGAGCGCTGATGAAGCTAGCCAATCCATTACAGTATCCGTTGGCGGTGCTGGCGGGAGGCATTTTTCTGATAGGTGGTGTGCGTTTGGGACGTTTGCCTGCCGTTGTGGCAATACCTGGTGCGGCCATTATTGCGACGGCTGGTGCAGCTGTTCTGCAGTCCCGCGAACCTGACAAGGTTGAGTTGGCCAACAAATCTATTAATCGGGAGTTTCAACAGGTGCGGCAGCAGGCTCTTGCTCTGGGGGCTCGGGCCGATGAGTTAAATGAGGAGGCGACTCGGTTACTGACTGATAGCGACCAGATTGAGTTGTTAGGTGTGGTGCAATATGCGTGCGATCGCACCCAAGAGCTTCCTAACAAGATCGCTCAGCTGGCCCTGCGTCTGGAAGGTAACGATGCCCTTCTCTCAGTAGATGAACTCCAACGTCAGTTAAAGCAAGCCGAAGCTAAAGTTCGCAACAGCAAAGGTATTGCCCAAGAACAATGGGGCAAACTTGCCAACAGCCTTAAGCGCAATATTTCCCTTGCCCAGCATGGTGAAGACGCTCGCCAGGCCCAGCTAGCCAACCTGTCTACCCTAATTGCCGAATCAGGGGGTGTGTTGCAACAACTTCAGAACAAACTCCGCACCGCTGATCTCACCAGTTCGGTAGCTGCCGATGAATTGCGAGAGCTTAGCGATGAATTCAAGGGCTTCCAAGAAAATGTCGATGTCTTAATTGCCTAATTTTTCATCCATTCCAATTGTGTAGGGTCGTTCCATGGAACGACCCTACACAATTGGCCCCATTCCCCATTTTTCTCCACCATGGTTACCAAACCCGTTACCTCCCTTGCCATCATCGTTGCCTCTGCCGGTCTCGCCTACGCCCCTCTCCCCGGTGTTAACCAATCCATTACCATTGTTAGCGGCAGCGAACTTCAGGAACCTCTTAAACTTCTCGAAACTCGTTTCGAACAACAGAATCCTTCGATTCAAATCAATCTTGAATTCCAAGGTTCCCAAGATATTGTCAACAAATATATTGATGATAACAATGACTTTGAACCCACAGTGCTAATTCCGGCCAATGGTCAACTATTGGACGAACTAAGCCAACGTTGGAAGGCACAGTACGGTGATGAGCCCTTTTATGAAACGCCCCAACCCATTGCAAAAACCATGCTTGTAGCAGTCTCCTGGCCAGAACGAGCCCAGGCACTATTCCCTGGCGGTGAGTTTCAGTGGCAGCGTGTGGAAGACGCCATGACGGGTGGTAATTGGGACAAAATTGGTGGCAATGCCGCTTGGGGCAGTTTTGACTTTGTAACGACTGATCCTACCCGCTCTAACAGTGGTCAGCTGACGATGAGTTTATGGTCACAATCTGAGGCTAATAGCAACAGCCTCAATACGGGTGACTTTAGCAAAGACAATGTACAGACCTTGTTTGGGTTGGTAAAACGCTCTGTTTATCAGCCACCCAGGTCTACGGACATTTTATTGCAAGAGTTTATTACTCGCGGTCCCAACGATGCCGACATTGCCACCGTATATGAGAGTATTGCCCTCCACCGTTGGGAACAGTCCAGCGCAACCCAAGGCCAGCCCTATCAAATCCTTTACCTAGATCCGACCATCGAGACTATTTCCACCGCTGTCATTGTGCGACGTGATGTAAACGGTGGTGAAGCTAACGCTGCTCGCGCATTTATTGACTTTTTGATGGAGCCCGGGCAGCAGGCCGTATTTGTGCAGCATGGCTTTCGTCCAATGAATGCCAAAGTTGATATTAATTCTGTTCCCAACAGTCCTTGGAGTAAAAATATTCCTGGAGCAACAACAGATCCAACTGGACGGGTGAGTACTCCCCCAGATCGTTCTGTAGTTGAAGAGGTGATTCGCCAGTGGCAGCGCGCTAATTAACCGTAGCTCTAAATCGGACAAAGCCATAGGCACCGGTTGGAGCACTCGAAGCAGGCGGTACATCTCCCACATTGACAATAATGAAACCATTGTCCTGGGTCTGACTGCCCAGGGTCAAATCGTAACGACAATAGTTTAAAGAAGCGCTATTGCTGGCAATATAGGCCCCTATATCCAGATCTTCAGTGTTAGTGAAAACCTGATTCCCATTAGCCAGCCCTAACATGATGCCAGTGTCAGGATTAAATGCATCGTTGGCAAAGGTGAGATAGTCGGGGATGCGATCGCACAGTCGAAAATCCTGCGCTACAGTACTACCGTTAGAGAGAAAATAGATCGTGTACTCAATCTCATCCCCTGGCTGCACGCTGATACCACCTACAACTCCACTCAGATAGTTAGCTGGCCACTCGGCTGCATTATCGTCATCATCGGAGCTACCCACATCTACATAGGTGTCGTCAAATACCTGTTCATCAGCCTGTCCTCGGTTGATAGCCGTAATTCTTTTAACTAAAGCCATTTGAGCATTGCCCGCCGGGTCAAATGGAAAATTAATATTCAAAATATCTGTTGTCAAAAGGGTTACTTGGCGCGGATTTATTTGAGACGCCTCCGCATCACCCCCACCATAGAGCAATCCTTTCAGATCTCCATCGGTTTCATCAATATCTACCCAGTAGTTTGTATTCTCCGCCAGGTTAGTAAATGAATACTCTCCGCCATTTTGCGTCTCCTTAACCTCAATCAGTAAGTCGTCACCATTGGTTTCTAGAATATTATCGCCGTCATCCTTATAAAGTGTGACAGTTACCTCATCTAGTCCGCGCTCACCACTGCTCAGCAAATCATCTTGACTCGTGTCCTCAAAGGCATTACCACTAATGTGGCAGCCCGCTGCCATACCAGAAGTCATAAAAATAGATTGAGTAGCTCCCCCATCTAAGGATGCACCCACTGCATAGGTAATTTGGGTAGTATCAATAAACGTATTTTGATAATCAACGACAATTCGATTACTAGGGTCATTTTCTGAGGGGTTGGGACCTAATCCCTCGGTATTAGAGGCATTCGGATTATCCGTTGATGATGAATCATCTGTGAATGTGTGTTTATTACCTGAGAGACTCTCCACCAGGATAGACCCAACATAGGTATTGGTAGAGCTAATGGATGTCCCACCCAAAAAACTTTCAACCTCAAGGATGTCTCGAAACCGGACATTACTGTTAACGTACTGACTGTCAACATCCCCCGCCAGGACACGAGCATTACCAATGGGACGATTGTATTCAACTTCCAGAACCCAGCTATCACCAGGGTCGCCTTCACGCTCCGTCAGCCTGGGAGTGCTAATCCCTGTTCTTGGATCGGTAAACTCAATAAAAAATACATCTGGATCATTGCCAGTGGCTATAAACTTACCACTGTTGTTGTTAATGGCAACAGTACGCATCGTGGCCGTAGTTCCATTAGGGGCCGTTGCTGTCCATACCGTATCTACAGAATACTTAGGCCTGGCATTACTTCCTCCAGTCATGCCAAATGGCTCACGGTCAGGCACAAAGTCGCCAAATGCCATATCGTGACAGCTCAAAGAGAGAGGAGCCTGAGGTGAACTATCCGGCCATGCCTCTACAGGCAGATTATTTGCTTGAGCAGGTAAGGCTGTCATTAACGTGGTCGCAATACTCGTTGCCAGTGCCAAAGAATGGGCCGCGACCATTTTCCCATTGTGTATTTTTTTCGAGGGTGCACCCAACAACCGCTGCTGAATCAAACTAACCAGCGGCAAAGACTTTTCTGCCAGCTGTTTTCGAACTCTGACCCTGTGAGGATTTAGAGCGACGAGACGCTCAAGTAATGATGAAAACACTGTATAAAAAAATACTTGCCTTGGTTTTCTTAGCTTGCCTTAAAGATCAGCGATAATCTCTCGGGAATTTTACTAAAATACTTGACATAAAATACTGAAAAAGACAGAAGAGATTTAATCAAAATGCTTTGATATTTAAGCATTTTGGGGCTCAAAGTCCTTCATATGAATCTAATCAGCCTATTCTTTATTTTTGTCTATAAACTTGAATTTAAGATAGTACTAAATACGTGATTTTACTAGTATGACCCATCAAGCTCCAAAGCCATGATCTTATACTTGTCAGTACTTACTTACATCACAAAATGTATTCATCTCAACTGGAAACCGCTATATCTATTGAACAGTTTCTCTTGATGTATCTCTTGTCTGATTATGGTTTAAGTTAGTACGCTCTGAAGACGTTGAGTTGTTTGTTGCAACATCTTCTAACTCCACACCATCAACTATATTAGATTCAATCTGCTGCACATCATTATCAACGTTTTCTATGAAACTTCCCACTGCCTGACTCTCAATCAGAATCATTGGCTTGTCGTTGCTGTTGGCTAACACAGGTGCCCCACAGACCAAAATGCCGCTGTATATAATCAAAGAGGGAACTGCCTGCTTTGCAGGTGTCTGGCTAAGGTTTGCTAGATATGGTGGCAACAAAGACATAGATAGCTATTCTTCCTTTCAGACCCTATGATGCCTGTATAGTTGCTAGTTTGACTTCGGTGAAACTCCTTGAGAATATGGCTTGTTATTGTAGCAACTCTGCAATGTCAGGACAATACTGATTTGTGTTGTAGGGGCACTCCACGGAATGTCCCTACAACGATGTCATTGGTAAAAATCGGATTGCTTATTCATCCACCTTGGTGGTAAACCGAAAATAGCCATAGGCATTGGTGGGTGTCCCTTGCCCGGTGGTGTTAGGTAATGTGGCCAATCCGGTTGGATTACCGGTTGTGCCAGTGATATCGACCACCACCACTTCATCGGTGGCGGATGTGCTAAACCCAGAGAGATTACATGTCGGTACCGCAGGTAGATTGCCCACTGTGGTCACCTCGCCTCGATCAACAGTTGTGGCATCGCTATCATCAGTGAGATTGTAGGTGGTGCTGCCGATAACTAGCTCAATGTCGTTGCCACCATAAAGTCCAGTAACAAAACTCTGATTCGGCTGAATCCAGTCACAGATTCTCACGGTTTCGGCTGTAGTGCCACCTGCGTTGAGGAAATACACTGTGTATTCAATCTCGTCACCAGGGTTGACCAATCCTGCATCAAGTTCACCTAGCAGATAACCATTTGGCCAGTTACTCATGTCATCAGCCGAATTTGTAACATTATCGTTGACTATCCCATTGAGGGTGGTATTGTCGTTAGGATTTTTGGTGCGATCGCCATTGATGGCCGTAATCCGTTTCACCAATACTACATCAGCGTTACTCGACACGACCGTAAACGTGGTCGGATCATCAATGGGGGGTGAGTCCGGGTCGTCGCTAGGGAAGGTTTGTGCACCGAAGGAGAGGGATGCCTGGTTATCAATGTTGCCCACTGGAGCATTGTTATCAACAACAGCATTTACTGTGAAAGTGACACTGTTGGTAATGTTATCCACACCGTTAGGGATGTTAATGCTGCTGATGCTCAGTGCAGTGTCATTAAATGTGGTGACGGTGCCACCACCAGGGGATGCAACACTCAGACTGTTGGTATCAAAGGTAATGTTGGGGTCCGTGAGGACATCCTCAAAATCAATAAAAATGTCGCTACCATACCCGTTGTATAACACGTAGGTATAGGTGACCGTATCACCGGGAAATGCAATTTCAGGTTCAACATTTTTGGTGAGGGCGGGTGGAGTACAGGAAGTGGCATCAAATTTATCATTGGTAAACACTGGTCCCACCCGGTGGACAACAGCGGGCGACCGGGTCAAATCAACGGCAAAGAGGGCATTATCACCACCAGCCACATTGCGATAAAAGTAGCTGATGCCGCTGCTGGTGGCCCAAGACCCTCCTGAATTAAAGGGTACGGGGTCACCTGTCGTTGTAACAACGGTTGCAGCTCCTCCTGTTGGTGGAATACGATAGAGATTTCCCTGGGTGATGCCGTATAACTGACCATCAACAGGATTGAAATTAAGGTCATCGGGATCATTGGGTAGCCCTGTAATAGCAAAAGTTTGGTAGGTGAGGCTACCATCGGTAGGAGTGTCACCAATCGCAACAACTCGCAGTGTGTTGCCATCTACCATGTTGTAGTAATTACCACGGCCATCCATGGTGCCACTAAACCAGGCGGGGGTATTCAGTTCGGTAGACGGATCGCTCACTAAGGTGGCTCGACCTAACCCTTCAAGGGTGCCATCGGCGCTGATGCGCACAATCTCGCGCGGTTGGAAACTGGACTCACCTAGAGTATTGATGACAACACCATAGAGGTAGTTATCCAAAATGTTATAGGCTAAACCATTGACTTCGATGGGAGGATCAAAGTTTGGGGACGTAGCGGTATTAATTGAGTTAAAGCTCAGGGTGGTTGGGTCAAAGATACCGAATTCGGATGGACTGTTGATGATGGAATAGGCGGAGGTGTCGCAGGCAAAGGTGGGACCAGAAAATGTGCTAGCACGAGTTCTCACCGTAGCATCGACAGATGGAATAAAGCCTAAACTAGGATGGTCAGGAGTTCCCTTGAAATTATTGGTATAAATGTCACCGCCGAGACTACCCGTAGATGACATCGTTAGTCGCAGCCGCCGCGTCGGATCCCCGGCATTCATAGCGGGTGCTGTGATCAAAACTGCCGTGACATCAGAATAATCGGCCGCAGGACAACCTCCTGCTCCACTAGTAATATCAGCAGGAGTACACCAGACTGTACTGCCATTTTGAGTCGCTGGGTTATCACTGATATTGTTGGGACTATCGTTGGTGAATTGGAAGGTAAAACCCGCATTATCTACATCCTGAATAGTTTTAAAGATAGGCGTGGCTGTATAATCTGTGGGCGGGGTACCCACACCATCAAACGCATCTCGAATAGAGCCATCGCCCTCATAGGGAAGGATATCGATGAATTCAGAGCCTGCTGTTACATCAATATCTTCACTGAGATTGGCCAGATACAGATCATAAACAATATCTTCTCCTGGCTCTATTTCTGGTGTGACCGCCTCTTTGAAAATGGTAAATGCTGCATTGTTGACGATAGTAACCGAACGGATATCGGTACGCGATTCTAAAGGAGAGGAGTCAAGGTCCGAACCAGTATCATCTAGAGCAGCAACAGATGCTTGGTTGGCAATACTGGTGCCACCGACAATATCAAACCCCGCCTTAGCTTCGAAGGTGATCGTCGGAATCGGCACATTGGGAGAGTAATCGCCTAAGCTCCAGCTCAGAGTCGTAGTTCCATCTCCATTCGCGATCACGCTGTCAGGGGTAATATTGGCAGATCCGGTAACGTAGCTGAGTTCTGTGGGCAAGGTATCGGTCACCACAATCTCAGCCTCAGAGACATCGCTGGTTAATGCTGTGAGGGTGGTCTCTAGGGCAAAGGTAATATTCTCAGTTGCCTTAACGGTATTAACGGAGTCATCTGCTTCCGTTCCATTAGTTGGATCATCGGTGCTTTTATCAATTCGGACGATCGCACGGGTGAGCTGCAGGCGATCACCGTCATCATTTCCGCTATGGTCAACGGGGTTATAAGACCCGACATCCCAATTGCCACTCTTGAGTTCATCTACCCGAGAGGTAACAAAATTAGCAAGAATTGTCGGATCGGGGATTTGTATCCCCGTCACTGGATCAATATTAAGAACCTGCAGGTGAAGCACAGCGTCTATACGGAAGCCTTCTGGCAGAACACCATCCACTCCGCTAGGCCGAATCCGTACTCGGGTGACTTGAGGAATCAAACCAGGATTGCTGGCCAGGTTAGCTTCGCTATACCAGGTGGCATCACCATCATTGCAGGTGGCGTTGCGCTGAGCCTCAAACCGAGTCACGTCTCCAATCGCCGCTGTTTCACCCCCATAATAGCTATCTGTTGCAGTGTCGCCTCCTACACCATACTCAATAATCACATCTGACTCTGTCAGCCGTTGACCTCCCGTGCGGAATTCCACATATTGACCACTGGTGGGATTAGGGGCCAAAATTTGGGTACGGTTATCAAACTTGTCGCACAGCATAACATTGGTTAAATCGCCAACACCCGTGTTCCTAATAGTGAAATAACTACCAACGCTCTCACCTGGGAGCACGACACCATCGCCGGATTCAATGTCTGTCATAGGATACAACACGCTGTTGTTATTGAAATTACCACCGCTGTAGGGAGTACGATAATATTTGTCCTGGCTACGCCCTGACTGGGGCTGCTGCAACGCAAATGTTCGATCATTGTTTACATCATCACTGTTACTGATGGGAACGGTGACATTCCCTCCTTGGTCCGGTTCTATATTGGACTGATTGGTAACACTTGGGGTATCGAGAAAGTCATAATAGTTTGTAACTGTGAGCTGATTTCCCCCGGCTGGAAAATCACTCGTAGGTATCCAAATCTCTACAACTCCGGCGACTAGATGAGTGTCATGAACATTGAGGGTACCTCCATTGGCATTTAGGGTAGGACGATGTTGACCAGACAAGTCGGCATCGGTAATGGTGATAGTAATGTCGTTGCCTGCACCGCTTTGACTACAGCTCCAGGTACCAGAATCTGTGACAGCATTTGTCTCTTGTCCTGCCCCGGCAATACTTAGGGAGCCCAATGGGAGTTCTCTGATCCAAGATCCGGCAATACTGTTGTCTTTGGTATTGGGGGCACAGCCCGATCGTCCACCCCAAGTATATAAACGGGCATTGGGGGAAATGCCACTCACCACATCAGTGATAATCATTTGATTGCCTGGGGTACTCGGATCGTCATCACCCAAGACCTCGCTCCCTTTTGGAGCAATAATTGACAGGGGCCAGACATAAAGCACCCCTTCTTCGCCTCCAGGCCCCTCGGTTAATGTACCGACTCGACGAGGAGCGCCGGAGTCATCCTTCGCCAGGTCCATTTGTGGTGTGGCTGAAACTTTCACCTGGGTAGGGCCTGCTGAGAGATTACCGGCACTAGAGGTGAGATTAGCGTTTACTTCCAGATCTGCACCATGGGGAGCTGTGCCTAAAACAGCGGCTGTAAAGTCAAAGAAGCCGGTGGTTGAGGTGGGTAGGGGTTCGGTACATGTGAGGGTTTTGCGATCGCTACTAACCGACACACTCCCAAGACATGAACTTTGGTTCTCTTCCCACAAATGATAATCATCGCCAATGGTGACTGTGATCGTCGTACTGCCATTGGGCTGAGTATCGGTGGCATAGTTAACCCGATAGGTGACAGTATCATAGGTCCGCACAATCCCATTCTCATCATTAGCATCATTCCCCGCATTACTAAAGCCAGGGTAGGTTGGATCAGGTCCCGAGAAGTTTGCAGTACCATCACTTCTAACACTTACTCCAAATGTTGTCACCTCTGCTGTTGCTGTCGTTGCAAATATTCCACCCATCATACTTGCAAGCCCCAATGTGGCTAACAAGTAATTACGAGAAGACAAAAAATAGTGGCCTTTTCTAGAGTTAGGACAACTGTTTTCTTTCTTTGCGAAATGATGATGAATCCCCAAGGAATTTAGAGATAGGAATGGAATTTGCATGGTAGATGACTGACCTGATCAGGAACGGCATATGCAGTAAGCTAACTCTTCTCCTATGGAGAATAATCAAAGTCCATCTGCCAATGGAATAACTTCACACGAATTGAGATGTTTTACCCAGAAAAGTTGTTGTAACTATTCCAATTCGTGTGGCTTTAAAGTGATCTCATCTAATAACGCTAGGGTACACAAAAAAACTTTGATTCTCTCAGTAACCATGCGTATTTTTTGTCAAGGTTACGAACTTGTATTATGCCGGAACTTTGTATTAAGAGCTTTTGCTGTTGACAAATAATGTGCAATCAAGCGTTAGATAAAAAAACGTTAATTCTACTGGCTCGGCTATTCAACTACTTGGGTCGTAAATCGAAAGAAACCAAAAGCGTTGCTAGGCAAATCTTGTCCAGATATACCAGGCAATGTAGTTAACCCAGTGGGTTCACCGATTGTTCCAGTAACATCCAACACCAATACATTATCGTTGAGAGCAGTGTCGTCAGATAGATTACAAGTAGGATTTGTAGACAAGCTACCTACAGTTGTTAATTCTGCCCTATCAGTTACATCGTTCGTAGCGGTTAACTGGTAGGTGCTACCACCAATATCAAGCGCAATGTCTTTTCCATCATATAGGTTGGGCGCAGAAGCTCCATACAGACCAGTAACAAAATTCTGGTTAGGCTGTATCCAGTCGCAGAGCCTTACATCCATAGCCTCCCTGCCCCCAGTATTGATAAAATATATTGTATATTCAATCTCATCGCCGGGCTTTACTAAGCCTGCATTAATCTCACCAATCAGATAATCTGTAGGCCAGTTCCTGTTATCATCAGCGGAATTAGCGATATTGTCATTGACTTCAGTGTTGAGAGGCGTGTTGTCGTTTAAGTTAACCGTGCGGTTGCCATTGATAGCCGTAATCCGTTTGACGACGAGTACTTCAGGCGGTCTGACAACATTAGCACCGATAAAACTAAGGTGTTCGCTATCGGCATTGTTGTTGCCTGCTGTACTGTCATCATCGCCGACAATGAGCATGACTTTTTGTATACGTTCGATCTCACCATTATCAACAAAGCCAATCCAGCGAGTTGATTGGTTGCCACAGCCTGGTTCGTTATTGGCTGTGCCGCCACACAGGCTTTGAACAACCAGTTCTGGGTCGGGTTCGTTACTGTCATAGAGAGAATTTGGCGCAATTTCAATATCGTTGCCAATGCGGTTATTCGAGGCATCCAGAAGCCTTAAAATTGCTGGTGTTCCGTTGCCATCAGTGCGAGTTTCTAAGTCTCCTACCCAGAAGCCAAACGAGCTAACTGGTTGGTCAAATGATAGGAGAACGGTATTGCGTTTGAGATCACTCAAAGCGCCGGCGTGAGTCTCATTCCAAAATCGGGGTTGGTCATTACTTTCATAAAGGCTGGTCGGACGGGGTGCTGAACCTTGCAAAGAACTACTACTGCTGAGGGTAGGACTTGAGCCTGCAATCGTAGGCTCTCCAGCACATGCAGTCTCCCCTATGGGAATCTGTACCAACTCAACAGAGACATTGACTATATTGTCGATGACAGGATCGTGATAGCTAAAATTGTTAACGCTACCCTGAGGAACACTAGCGGTTCCAAACCAGTTTTCTAACGCAGGATCGGTTGGTTGACCAACCGCAGTTCGCCAATCATCGTCCAAGATGTCTACTAAATCGCGGGTGGCAATGACATTGCGTCTGACCTCACCGCTGATATAAGGGATAATGCTAGGGTCAGATGTACCGCTACCGATGGTGCAGCCGTCTGAGTCGGTGGTCACCATGACAGATGAACTTGTCCGTGTCTCTTGTGAGTTGTTAACTGGGTTAATAAAGCTCCCTGTGGCTTGGTTTTTAAGCGCAGTGCCAGGTGCTGGAGCATCTGCCCGAGCTGAACGATCAATCAATGCTCCATGAGATAACAATATTATGACAATTAGGGCATGTTTGAGGCCCCAACTGAGTAACTGACATTTCATTTGTGCGCAACCCTGACAAAATGTGCCTGGTTATCCCAGTGCTCTCATTAAGGTGCCCACCCATAGTTTTCTCATGTGATGAGAAAGTTGATATCCCTGTCTTTAGGAATTGATGATGCCTGGGCTCAGGTGGAAGAAGGGTTGGCTCTACCTAATATCTGGATTCCGTTATCCACCGATCAATATTCCACTGTTTTAAGGGGCTTGCTGCAAGATGCCCATATAAATGCCAACCTGTTTCCAGATGCCCATTTAGCGGCTTTAGCGATAGGGCATTGTCTGGAAGGTTGTACAATAGATACTGATTTTGCGAGATCCTCTGGCTGTCGATGGCGTAATCCGCTTCAAGTTGCTTCATGATAGAGGAGCGGACGTTTCCTTTGGCAGGTTATGGCACCGGTATTCACAGATCGATTCTTTAATACGGCGGGTCCGGTGCGGGCTGATTGGCACTATCTGATCGATCCGTTGACCCGTTGGGCTATGGATGACATTCTCCAGCTGATTGCCCAGGGAAAATATTTTGTGCTGCATGCACCCCGGCAGACAGGGAAAACCTCCTGTTTGCTGGCCCTGATGGAGTATCTCAATGCTGAGGGGCGCTACCAGGCGGTTTATGCCAATATTGAGACGGCCCAAACCGCTAGAAATGATGTTTTTCGTGGCATTGACACCGTTGTCTATACCCTGGCATCAATGGCTCAGCTTTATCAGCAAGATGCTCGATTGCATGACTGGCGACAGGCAATGCTCAAGCAATCGGCACCAGCCGATGATATGCTGCGTAGCCTATTATCCCAATGGGCTACTCAAACGGACCAACCCATTGTTCTATTTTTGGATGAAGTGGATGCACTGGTGGGGGATACGCTGGTTGCCCTGTTGCGTCAGTTGCGAGCAGGCTATACCCAACGACCTCAGAATTTTCCTCTATCAATTATTCTCTGTGGGGTACGGGATGTGCGGGACTATCGCATTCAAACCACAGGACAGGACATTATTACCGGGGGCAGTGCATTTAATATTAAGGCAGAATCCCTGCGATTAGGTCATTTTATTGAGTCTGAGGTGCAGGCATTGCTCCAGCAGCACACGGATCTGACGAAGCAGGTGTTTACGCCAGAAGCACTAACTTACATATGGCAGCAGACCCAGGGGCAACCCTGGTTGGTAAATGCCCTGGCTTATCAGGTTTGCTTTAAAGGGGACGGTAAAAAGCGCACCCAACCCATCACCCTGGAACTTATGAAAACTGCCCGAGAAAGTCTGATTCAACGGCGTGACACCCACCTGGACCAGCTCACTGATAAACTCAAAGAGCCCCGAGTCCATCGGGTAATTGCCCAGATACTGGCTGGAGAAGTGCAGGTGGATGAGTTTCCTACGGATGATACCCAATATATTGAAGATTTAGGATTGATTCATCGTCGACCTACCTGGCAGATTGCTAACCCTATCTATCAGGAGATTATCCCTAGGGAATTAATTTGGACTAGTCAATATACGATTCAACAGGAACCCAATTGGTATATCCAGAGTGATAAACGACTGGATATGCCTAAGCTACTGAGAGCATTCCAACAGTTTTTTCGGGAGAATAGTGAAGTCTGGATCGAACGATTTGATTATAAAGAGGCCGGTCCTCAACTCCTGTTGCAAGCGTTTTTACAACGTATTCTTAATGGGGGTGGCAGACTGACAAGAGAATATGGTCTGGGACGTAAACGTACCGATTTGTTAATTGAATGGCCCTTGGCTCAGGAGCAGGGGTTTCTCGGGCCAGTGCAGCGAGTGGTGTTGGAGCTTAAGATTTTATACCGGTCTTTGGAGGCCACTGTGGCTAATGGTTTAGCGCAAACGGCTGACTATGCGGATAAATCTGGAGCAGCAGAAGCCCATTTGATTTGTTTTAATCGCGATTCTCAGGTGAGCTGGGACGATAAGATTTTTGAACGGGTTGAATTGTACCAGGAAAGAACAATTTACCTATGGGGCATGTAAGAAAATATTCATCATGGTGGGGTTACTTCACTCGGGCTCTAAATTTCACATGGCCGTAGGCTCCGGTGGCGTTGGTGGTAGCGTCAGGTAAATCACCCAGGTTAACAACAACGGCACCGTTGGGGTTGGCATTGCTACCATTGCCGTCGCCGTCGCAGTCGATGTCGGGAAAGCTGTTGGCGGGGTCAACGCCGGGGGCAAAGTAAGTAGCACTATCGCCGTCGTTGGCTCCGGTGTGGTAGTCGGTGGTGCCATTGCGGAAGAGTTCGATGCTGAGGTCGGCTCCGCCGATGCCGCCGGTGGCTTGGGGGTTGTTGCCAGTGTAGGCGTTGGGGATAAAGGTGGTAAATGTGGGAATATAGTCGCAGAAGAGAACGTTTTCTGCGGTGGTGTCTCCGGAAGAGAGGAAGTAGATGGTGTATTCGATTTCGTCGTTGGGCATGACGTTACCGCCATTGATACCGCCTAGTAGATTGTTTGTGATATCCGGCCACTGATCTGTATCTTTTGGTGGATCTCCAGGATTGACCGGATCTGCAACCGTAATGTCGTTGTCATCATAGGGGTTACTGGCTTCATCCAGGTATTGAGCTATGTCATCACCTTCGGTGGTAGTGGTTCCCCCATTAAGGGCGGTAATCCTTTTCACCAAAAGCACATTGGGATCAAGTGCGGCTGTGATCTCGACCGTTAAACTATCCTCAGCTTCTCTTTCTCCATTAATCGGTGCACCTGTTGTGTCCCCATTATCCGTGCCCGAATTATCCTGGGTGTAGACATCATTTGACCCTGCCACATAGGCCTCATTCTGACCATCTGTCGCCGCTGTATCCCCCAGGGTGACCGTTAAATCATTGCCTGCGGTCCCTGCCGTTACCGGTACCCGTACTGTAATGCTGGCCCCTGCTGGAATAGAGCCATTGTTGGCACTGGCCACACCACTTAACAAATTACCAGTGGTCTCACCCCCACCGGGCACCGTAATATTGTTGCCCGTCAGATCAACCGCAGCCCCTGCCCCTATCCCATCGGCATCGTACTCAATAATTTGAATATCTCCTGCTTGGGTGCCATTGGTCACTGAAGCAGAGCCCGGAAGTACAAACTGGGTAGGATCGTTACCCACATTGGTGATTACAAAGTCTACATATACCGTATCGCCTTCATTGACGGTGCCGTCAGTGGGTTCGTTATAACCATTGCTGACCACAGTGATACCTGCTACCTCAGCCACTTCCACCTGTACTTCATTGGAGATAATGGTCTGGGTGCTACTATCACTCGGATCAACAAAACTACCTGTCGCCTGGTTCCGAATAATGGTCCCTGGGGCAGGACTATTGGCCCAGGCCATCATCCCCGGTGACAATACGCCTCCCGACAACAATATGGCGGCGATAATAGTCCGTGCCCGATTGGTTAACTGACGGCGGTTTGGTTTTGATTGATTGGGTGAAAGGCGACGGTTAGACATTTTCAATAACCAAATTTTGTGTAATACTGAAAATTGGAATTTTTTGTAATACGGATAATCGTCCTCGATCCCTTTGTAGAGACCTTCCATGGAAGGTCTCTACAAAGGGATCGTTGGGGCGGATTACGTTATTGAGGGAGATTTTATTGGGGGCAATAATTTGCGGGGATGATTGCGATCGCGTCCCCAATTGCTCGGATTTTTGACGATATATCGCCGAATATAATCAATTGATCTGTCGGCACGAATGATGTGTTCGTAGAACCGAGATTGCCATGCAAACCGAGAATACCCATTTTGGCGACACCATCGCGTTACCGAAGATTTATAGGACCGTACGATGGCACCTAAGGAACCTCGTTTTGGGGAAATCGCGGACATCTTCTGGGACAACGACGACCCCTCTTGTAGAGACCTTCCATGGAAGGTCTCTACAAGAGGATTATCCAAACGACGTTCAATTATCAAAATTCCGTGGAGGTGATTGGGCATCACTACGTATTCATCAATTCGCACATTCTCACAATGGTCAGGAATCTCTTGCCAACACCGTTTTGCCATATGACCAATAGCTGAAAATTCCATAACACCATCCACTACATCACCGAAAAAACACTCCCGTTTTTTGGTGCATAGGGTCAAAAAATAACCACCTGCTCGTCTATAGTCCCTCTGCGGTAAACGCATGGAGGTACCCTTAAATCTGTTGCGATAAGCCATCGTTAACATCACCAGGATCTCCTATTCATCTACCTTGGTGGTAAACCGGAAATACCCATAGGCATTGGTGGGAGTCCCTTGTCCAGTGGTATTCGGGAATGTGATCAACCCGGTCGGATCACCCGTTGTTCCCGTAATATCCACCACGACTACTTCATCGCTAGCGGTAGTACTAAACGAAGAGAGATTACAGGTGGGTGTCGCAGGCAGACTGTCCACCGTGGTCACCTCTCCCCGGTCGGTGGCCGTATCACTATCGTCAGTGAGATTGTAGGTGGTGCCGCCAATCACTAGCTCAATATCGTTGCCGCCATACTGGCCAGTTACAAAACTCTGATTCGGCTGAATCCAGTCACAGATTCTCACGTCTTCCGCTGCACTATCTCCCGCATTGAGGAAATAGACGGTGTATTCAATCTCATCACCGGGCTTTACTAGGCCTGCATCCAATTCACCCACTAGATAACCCGCTGGCCAATTGCTTTCGTCATCGGCAGAGTTAGCAACACCATCATTAACAATCTGGGTGAGGTCATGACTGTCATTAGGATTGGTGGTGAGCCCATTAATGGCAGTGATGCGTTTAACCAGAACAACATCTGGATTAGTTGATACTGCTGTCGTCGTAATCTCAGTACAATCATCCACCGCTGACGTATTCGGATCATCCGATACCCCCGAACCCGTATTTCCACTGGTCGCTCCGGTATAATCAATGCTCGCCTGGTTACAGACCAATTCCCCTGCTGTCGCTGTCACTGTCACATCAAAGGTCATTGTCACCGAGTCATTAATATTGACCTGCCCCCCCTGGGATGCATTAGCCCCCGTCCCCACACGAAAGATCACATTACTGCCATCAAATTCCGCTTCGTCATCCCCGGAACCATCAGTTTTTGTTACACCATTAATTTT
Organism: Adonisia turfae CCMR0081; assembly: GCF_011009555.1. Classification (GTDB taxonomy): domain Bacteria; phylum Cyanobacteriota; class Cyanobacteriia; order Phormidesmidales; family Phormidesmidaceae; genus Leptothoe; species Leptothoe turfae. The sequence continues at coordinate 7,163,616 of NZ_QXHD01000004.1, forward strand.
CAAAGACCCCGGCACAAAAGTAGTTCCCGTCGGGATCGCGTCCGTAATCACCGTATTTGTAGAATTGTCATTCCCCGTGTTGGTTACCGAAATGGTGTAAGGCATCGTATCGCCTGTGGTGTAGGTTGTTGAGGGAGTTGTTTTCTCAAACTGGGTGACCAAATTGGGCTCAAACACCTCTACAGCAAAGAAATAGGCGAGAGGCCAGATACCATCTCCTTGACTTTCTAAGGTCAGGTCAATACTTGTGGCATTGGTAGGGATTACGTTATTCGTTTGGTTCCAGATAGTCAGATCTAAATAGTCAATATCAATGACCATGTTGTAGGGGGCATTGGGGGTTCGGCTAGTCACATGGTTACCAAATTTAGAAATTGTGCCATTGAAGAAGTTATTGGCTGGGTTCAGGCTATCCGTAATATTGTTATTGTTGATATGCAGGAAATCATCTGGTTGGTCCACTTCTCCATCGTTAGCAATGGCCCCCATAAAAACATCAAACCCTGGAGTAGGTGGAGTTCGGATACCAGTTAAGTTAAATGTTTTAAGACTGTTACGAACCACATCGTGGCCATCGAAGATAGAGATATTACGAATTGGTTGAGTCGAATCTTCATAGACCACTACAATCGACCAACCTGCATTGGGATAGGTAAATCCTGCACCCGTATTAGATTGAACGTTTGCGACAGTATAGGTGCCATTACCTGCCCCTTGAACTAGAGTTGTAATGTCTGCGAAAGCTCCGTAGGTATGCCAGGAACCAAAGTCAGTACGGTCGTTTTGATCGTCAGCAGTAATTGTTTGATAGGTACCGCTGCCCGGAATTTGCAGTGACACTTGGTTAAATCCAGTCAGGTTAGGAGCTGGAGTTGTGCCAAATCCTTCCAGACTGCCCCCCCAATAAAGAGCTGCAAACTGCACATTTGCCCCGGCAGGAATATTTAATTCTGCTGCACTGGAGTTAAAGGTGGAGCCATTACTATCGATATCCAGCATCTGCATGGCTAAGCCGCCATTATTATTGCCTCTTGTGCCGTTGGCAAGACCATCTGCACAGGAGGCGTTGTTGCGATCGCAAATCACTGACGCATTACCAATCGCTTCAATATTGCCAGATAGTTCAGTATTGTAGCGCTGGTCAAAATTAGGATACGAGGGATTAGCAAGGGCCTTGGTAGGAATACCGACCATGAGGAGAAATAAACTAGCGGTTAATTTAACCGAAGTGCTTGGGGATAAATATTTAAGAACAGAATGTGACATTAGCTAAAAATCTCCTCGGTATATCCTAGACGCATAGCGTCATCCTGGAATAACAAGTTCAGAGTTGTTAGGACCAGTAAATAATTAATGCTTGAGTTGTTCACAGCCAGTAGCCTAAGTACAATGCTGCCTTTAGGCGAACTACTGCTCTATTTGCAGATCATTCTCTTGATCCACAAAGGTAATTTCCACACCTCGGACATCGCTGAACACAAACTCCACCCGGCGATTGCGTGCATAGTTCACCCGGTCAATTTCCTCCACTAAAAGTTCAGTCTCTCCAAAGGACCGAATCGTCATCCGTTCAGGGGCAATTCCTTTTTGCATCAGATATCGTCGTGCATTATTTGCCCGACGTCGAGCCAGGTCCTGGTTATAGGCCACGCTTGCCCGAGAATCAGTATGCCCGTGCAAATCAACAACTATCGATGGGTATTGCTGCATTACCTCAGCAATTTGGTCTAAAATTACCGCGCTATTCGGGTTGATGGAGTCTTCGTCAAGACCATAGTGAACATTGCGAGGAACTTGGAGGCGGATGATTTCGGGTTCAGGTGCGGGGGGGGCAGGTGGTGCCGGAGGAGCTGGTGCAATCGTGCATTCAACACTCTTCGCAGCCACTGATCCCATACGGTTGGGGCGAGTTGGATTGGTTTCGCCTAGGGCAACGACTGTGGTGTTGAGGGCAGGCTCAGAGGTACCGTAGTTAGGATCAGTGGAAATACCGCTGATCACATCGCCAGGTTGTAGGTCCGCTGAGGGATAGCTAAATGTTCCCGCCTCATCTACACTGAACGTCGCCAATGGTGTTGTCAGAGGACCATATTCGCCTGTATTACCTCGGGTGAGATAGAGCTGTACCGTGGAACCAATATCGGCTTTACCCTGGATCACCACCTGACCATCAATGACAAAGAACTCAGGACTATCAAACTGGGGAGGATTGATAGCACTATTACCCGTATCTCGCCGCCGCTGATTGGAATCTCGTAGTGGGTTGGGGCCATCTCCCCGCTGAAAGTCTTGCACACCTCGATTACGACGGGTATTGAGGTCAATACTCAAACCTTCCAGATTTTCAAAACGATTGTTCTCGATCACATTACGCTGGCTGTGGGTAGTGCCCCCTTGGCTGAAGGCAGTAACCACCACACCAGGTCCTTTTTGGTTCGCGATTTGATTATCCACCACCCGGTGATCATTACCCATCAGGTAAATAGCCGCCCTTCTCAGGCGTTGACCATTAAAGCGAATGTCGTTGTTGCTAATCTCTACGGCACCCTGGGGTTTAAACAGGAATATACCACTACCGTCATTGCCACACATCAAGTTGCCACTAATGAGACTATTATCAATGTGACCTTCTAGGCGAATGGCATCGGGCATACCCGCTAAACCATTGTTGACAATCAGGTTTTCAACAACTTCTAAGTTCTCAGCCCGAGCCCCTGTAATCACTCCACTGCCATCGTGGTAGGAAATACGATTATGGCGCAGTTTCACCCCCTGACTGTTAAATACGGATACCCCAAAGGCAGAGGGTTGTTCAGGTACCGTATTATCCGTAGGAATACCAATCCAGTTTTGCTCAATGACAATACCCTGGGGCGGATGATTCTCATCGTAAAAGGAGAAGTTGCTAGCCGGAATATGTTGCTGGCTAATATCCGGTGGTGGTAGTTCGTGGGCAATAAAAATATCTGCCGGTGGAGTAGATTCAGTGGCCCTATGCTGTGATGTAAATCCATATAAACTTAGCCCTCGAATGGTTATATTGTCAGCAACGATAGTTAAGCCCCGAAAGACTTCAGCGTTATCCGCAGAAGTAATTTCCACCACTGGGATTGCTACTAAAATTTCTGCTGTGGTTGATTTGGTGGCATCGTAACCAGGCTGAGTGGTGCCATCAATGACAAGGCCAGGCTGAGCTAAAACTGGTAAAAGTGACTGTAATTCAATAGTTGTGTTGCCTACAGGTAGATCAAAAGCAATGAGTGAATTACCAGAACTCGGGGTTACTTGTTGCTGTTCTGCGGCACTGAGATCGGCTAAGTTGAGGGTGCCGTTGGTAATTGCGATCGCTTCTCGTAATGTCAGCTGCTCATCGGGAGTAATTGGCCCATCCTGAGAGCTATTAACCGTAGCCTGTACTATAGGAAAATCAAACGCGACTGAGGTTTCAGCAACGGCAGTAGTTGCTGTCACTGTTGTTAACAGAAAAGCAGTGGCTAAGGTACGAATAGATTTTTGATAGGTCATGGCTCTGGCATCCGAAGCATTAAAGAAGAGAAAATAGAAGATGATTTAGGCCTAAGTATTGATTAGGTTGTTCCATTTAATTCCCTCCCAGGAGGGAAGAAGATATTGGCCTGCGTATTGAGGAATTACAGCACTCAGTTTCATAGCGCTTGCCCATCAATAGAGAGCTGCCCTGCATCTGTTTCGCTATTGTCTGTTTCGCTATTATCAGGTGAAGCCTCAGATACGTCTTCCTCCGTTGGCTCCTCCATGGATTCAGGGGCCTCGAAAGATGCTTCCTCTACTGCCTGTTCACCTGGAAAGATGATGTCGGTGGTATCTTCAAAGAAGATAATCGGTTCCTCAGATTCCAAGGCAGATTCCTGTTGTTGTTCTGGGGCAATGTCTTGCAAGCCAAAGCCATCGAATAGGCTATTAATCTTGGCTGACACACCTATATAAAAACCACTGGCTGTGCGATTTACACCAAAGTCGTCATCGTAGGCACCGCCACCACTGTAGCCTCCATAGATGCGCATATCAGGTGTGGGATAATAACCTGCTTCGAGGGCATAGCCAATCTCACTGTAGTCTCCAAGACCACCAAACCATCGGGCTTCACCACTAATATCCCAGCTGTACCCTAACCGATACGTCGCCCTCATCTGAGCTAAGTGTAAGTTGTTGTTAGAAACAAAGTCACCGCCCACATCTGCTGGTAGATTAATTCGGGTCTGGGTTGTGCGGAAGGCATATTTGCCGTAGAGTTCCCAACGCCAGTTGGGGGTATAGAGGGCTTCTGCTGAGAATAAATGTTCAGAGGTATCAATGCTGCGACCAAATAGAGCGTTAGTGGGTAACGTGTTGGGGTTGATGCGATGCTCGTAACGGAGTAAGGCATTAAATCGGTCGTCGTTAGGGTCACGATATGCTAAACCCAGTTTCAGGTTGCTGGTGGTGCCAATGTTGCTGATGCGCTGGTTTGCAGCTCTATTCAGTTGATAATTGAACAGAGCGCTGACGGCTGGTGTTAATCGTCCTATCGCTGAGGCATTGAGAACGGTATTGGTGCCCTGGGAAGAGTCACGGTGCTCAAAGCGGGCGCTGGCTTGTAGGTCTGGGTTGTCTGTATAGGATAGTCCAACACTATAGGTATTAGCATTGATGGTGCCGAGGGATGAGCCACCTGTACCTACAGCAAAGGGCTGACTAAATTGAGACCCTGCGGCTGTACCACCGAAGATGCTATTAAACGTGCGTTCGTAGCCTAAATCAAGCCGTAATCCAGGGGCTAGATTAAAGCCATGCTCAATTCCGACAGCTCCACCCAGGTGTTGTCCATCGATGCTGCTAAAGCGTCCTCGCAGTGTGGTGTCTTGGCCCAAGGCATGTTCTCCAGAGAGATCAACAATGGTGTAGGAGTCGCGATCGCTAAAGCCATTGTCACCATAAAAGATTTGTCCCAATCCCAAATTAATGCCAGGCATCACTTCCCAATCGAGACCAAAATAGGTGCGACTTGGGTAAAGCGGATCGCTATCGGAGGAGAGATTCAGCTCATTTTGGGCACGCAGTGTTAACTTATCGGTTAAATGGGTGGTTAGTCGGGTACGCAGTTGATCGGAACTAGCGCTTAAGCGATCGGGGTTAGTGCGGTCGGTGCGATCGCGATGAATCCAATCAAACTCCAGATTGCTATTACCTAGCCGCTGTGCCAGACCTAATGAATAAGTGGTGAGTGAGTTATCCACCCGTCTGCCGGGTACCGGGTCTTGGCCTGGTTCTAACAAATCTTCGAGATTGATTAATGGCCGCGGTGCTACCCCATCGTTATCTTCATGGTCAAACTGGGCACGAATCGTCGTATTTCTGCTGACTTTGAAATTAGCTTGGGCACCGTATCGGGTTTGTCCGGGCACAAAGCTAGTGGTGGCAGCGTTGGTAAAGCCTGAATCAGTAGAACGCCAATAGGCCCGACCATTTAACCAGTCACCCACTGTGCCATCTAACTCGACGCGATAGGCAGAACCACTAATGGGACCAGACAGGTCAAAATCACTTTCTGAATGGGCAATCTCCGCCACCAGACGACTGCTTTCTCCCAGGGAGAACTGGGCATCGGCACCAAATAAGGTAAAGTCTCGATTTCCCTGGTTTTCTCGCAGATAGGATGCGCCGAACCAGGATTCTTGATTGAGTGTACGATCAAAATTGTACTGTAGTCGCCCAGCCAGAATATTAGTATCTGTGTCGTCCCCTTCAAACTGATAGGTGACCACAATGCGGCGTAACAACACTGTACCAAATTCACCAATTGCCGTTTGGGTGACTGGATCGTCAAATAACAGAGTGCCGCGATCATAGTCGATATCATAATCTGTGTTGCGATAGAGCCGCTCTCGATCGACAATGGTACCAGGTCGATCGAGTTCTTCGGTTTCGATATAGACTTGTTCACTACCGGAAATGACTAGCCGCCGTGAGAGGAAATAAAGACCACTGGTGCCATCTGGAGCAATCGTATCGCGTTGGAATCCTTCAACATTGTCGCCATACAGACCGGTAATGGCCAGATCACCCAGGTTATAGTTCAGCTTAAAACCATGGAGCTGTCGGGAGGTAGAGGTAAATAGCTGGGATGAGTTAGCAAACTCTTCGGTGTTGTAGTCCCCCCACATAATGTAGTCAGCAGTTGCACCTTCGACCGGTGATGTTCGTTCTAAACGCAGGTACAAATTGTCGGTGGAAGGGGTGGTAACATCCAGTGTGGAGTCATCACCGTAGACAGGGTAAAGATTACTACAGCTGCCTGAACTTTGACGGAAAAGAGCTGTTTCTCCACGACAATCTTCATTCAAAGGTCGATCGCTATTAAAGGCCCCCGTCAACAACCATTCACCCAGGTTCCCCATGGTAAAGAGAGAAGCGTCTAGATCGAGGCTGTAGTCGTTATCTCCATCTGGGGGCAAGAAATCTCGCAGACTGCTGTGGAAGTTAGTACCCCGTGCCCCCCATCTCAGGTCAACAATACCGGTGGCAATACTGGGGCGTTGGGGAGTGATAAACTGCACCTGGTTAAAGGCTTCCAGACCATTGGTGGTGGCTTGTAGTTGGACCATATGGGATTCCAGCGATGATTGTAACTCTGCTGAAAAGCGTCCACCTTTGGCTTCTACCTGGAACCCTGGCTGATCCGGGGCATGGTCTACACCGACAAATTCACCATCAGTCGATTCAAGAGTAACAATTGCATCCCAGTGAGAGACATTGCCATGGCTGTCAATTAAGCGACCTTGTAGTGTAGCCGTCGATCGCCCATCGGCTGGAATCTGAGACTCCCGAGAGCGAAGCGTCATCTCTACCGGAGCACCTCTGACCTCTACATCAGTCGACTGTAATATGCTCCCATCACTAGGATGCACTACTGTGATCGTATTGTTACCCTCTGCCAGGGCAACACCATACCAGGTCTGGGTGACTAGACCTGTAGTGGGGTTAGACTCTGTCCGACCAATGAGATCGTTGCTAACTGTCTGAGCATTTACCTGTAACTGAATATCAGCCGTGGCTGGAAAGCGAACAATAACTGTGATTGCAGGGACATCTACAACGCTGCCCACCGTTGGATTTAAGATTTCAATCTGATCGCTAGAAACAGCTTGGGATAGATCTGGGCTAGGTCCAAGCAGATCTTCTATATCCGCCGATTGTTCTGATACAGTCACATTTGTTTCAGGGGGCGTTGGAGAAAATAGCTCAGGTTCAATGGTCTCAGGTGTCTCCGTAAAAGATGGTTTCGCTTCAACGGAAGGTGAGGTTGAAAATTGTGGTCTAATTGGGGTTAGGGATGGAGGAGATTCAATGTTTATGCTTTGGGCCTCTATCACCGACTGCGTTGGTGACTCTGCTGATTGCTCGTCTGATTCCTGGTCATCTGACCCCTGGTTATCAGCCAGCACTGTAGGCGAGATCTCAGGGGAGGATAAGTTAGAAAACTGAGGAATGCCCGAGGTTAATGATGGAAAGACTAATGTGGCTGTGTCACCGCTTTCTGTAGCTGTACTGCGAAGAGATAGTCCGAGCAGATCAGGACCTGTTTTGAAGGATGAGAACTTTGGCTCTAAAAATGTTTCAGAACCTGCTGTGTTTGGTATATCTCCATGGAGAGAGATAGCCGTAAAACTGCTAGGAATAGCTTCATAAGATGAATTAGGTGAAACAGGCTCAGGTATATCCTGGGAGGCATAGGCCCAACTATCAACGGATACTGCTGATAAGGCAACTGAGCTAGCTAAAACGCTCCAATAATAAACTTTAGGGTGGCGAGTTAATGACATTATTTAGCTTCCTCCTGGAACGTGGGCGTGACGCCAAAGTTCATGCGAACCATGCCACCGGGAGCAATATTCACCATCCGAGACTGGCTGTTGCGTTCGTTAAAGTAAAGGTTGGGGGCCAGGGTATAACCGGGTAAACTTGTTAAGTCTAGAACTCCACTGCGAGTACCTGGTAACATACACTCTACGGAGTACAAACCATCGGCGTCGGTAACAATCCGGTTGCCATCATCTAAGAAGACTACGGCATTGGGGATACCGGCCTCACCTGGCTGCTGTTCACCATCAAAGTTTTTATCAACAAAGACGCGACCAATTAATGTGGCACAATCTGTGAGAATACCTGGGTCAATGACGAGGCGATGAATGCTGGGACCATCTTGCACAAAGAATTGATTGTCACTACGTTCAGCGGAGACGGATGCGGAGTTTTCGCCATCACCACGCAACGCATCGGGGGTAACGCGAACAGCGTAGAGAACGCTCATGCTTGCATCCACTGGTAAAGGTGTGGTGGTTGTAAAGATGATTTCAGAACCCGAGGCTTGAGCATCCAGAGCAACAGTTTGTTCGTTAAGTACGCCTGTAACGGACTCCGGAATGAGTTGAAATCCTTGGGGAAGAATATCCTCAACGGTAATAGATTCGAGCTCAATATCGGTTAGATTGCGCAATTCTAATCGATAAACAACGGTATCGCCTGGTTGTGCTGCTGCTCGATCAGCTGTTTTTGTAATGCTAACTTGGTTGGGATCACACATCACCATGCCAAGGGCCAGGGAGAATAAGTTTAACCCTTGGGTCTCAGCATTAAAGATTTCCACAACAGTTTCGCTAACTTGGCTGCCGCCACTAGTCCCGATGGGAATACCATCTAAGGCGGTCGCTACATAGCGAATAATCGAGTTGTTAACACCACCGGTGCTGGTAACAAGTTCTAACTTGATGCGACGCTGAGGGAAAACAGAATCTGCTGGTGGATTGACCACTAAAATGTATACAGCATCCGTACTGGTTTGGGTTAACCCTGTATTGATCGGACTTTGTAAGGGGGTCTGTGGATCAAATAAGAAGTTATATTGTCCGGCATCGGCATTGGTTAAGAAAAACGGATTGCTGTTCTCTATGTTGGGAGCTTTACCACCCGGAATTCCATTGTCTTCAATGTCGGGAACCTCTGTACCCGTGAGTGGAACAATGGGACCTAACTCTAAACCACTAGCATCGGGCTCATATAGAGCAACGGAGAAGCCGTCATAGTTGGGCAGCAATTCTCCGTTGCAGCCTAAAATTTGCCCCAGTGGATCGATCAAACTTGCAGTTTCAACAACAATCTCTGCAGATGTGCCACCAAGAGAGATGTTGCGCTCAGCATCTCTATAACTAAAAGCAGCTCGGTTATTGATTTCAGCAGCTCTTGCGATCGCAATAAATGGTGCCTGACCAAAGCTGCCTGCCAATAAGACAGCTATCATTCGATGCATCCAGTTGCGCCAAGCACCTGGTTTGGGTTTAGGTGGTTGGGATAACTTCATTTTTAGCCTCAAACCTGATGAATATTTAAAGAACTAGCGTTAATTGCAGTTGTTACTTGGTGCAAATTTGCCAGGGAGCACTGATGCGATCGCAACAAGATTTATAGAGTAAGCACGACAATTTTTAAGGGCTTATGCCCTTCATGCATGTTTGCAATCTTGTCAGACACTTTTAGGAAAGGACTAGCTGGCTGAACATGTCATAGAAATCTTGGCTGTTAGACCCCGATATCCCAGACTGTGCCATGACGTGAGCTTTCGACCTGGGCTCAAGTCGAAGGGCTCAGCTGAACTACACAAGGCACAGCCCATAAAAAATGGTCTATCTTGAATCGGGTTTAAGGAATTTACAAAATCCTGGTTACTTGTCCCCGATCTCGCAGAGCAATCACAAGGAATGACCTCTACGAAATTGTCCATTTTTAACTGGGTTTACTGAATTTGGATTTGGTATCAGAAACCAAGTACTCACCTATCCTGCTAGGAAGAATACCTTGCTCAATGTCTAAGATGTGCAGTCTATCTTCTGAGAGTAACTGAATGGCAGAGATTCCTTTGACCTCAGGGGTTAATCGTCAAAGGTAAAACTGTTAATAAGTTCTTCAGAGAGATATGGGTAGCAATAGAATCCCTAATTGATTCTCCTGTAATAATGAGAGTATTGCTCGATGTAGAAGAATCGTTCTGGAATGAAAGATTTTGTAGGAGGAGAGTTCTCAACTCTCCTCCTCAAGTTTGGGGTTACTGAACCTTCACGTTATAGAATGCTTTAACGGCCTGGGCAGAAGCGAGATCATCGCTAAAGTTCCACTGCACATGAGTATACATATCAGCAGGGGCAGGCTGTTCTTCAACCGTACCATCGGGCAATGTAACTTCGACCATGGGCTCAGCCACAAAGCTCTCACCACCATCAATGCTATAGATAATCTCAGCATTGCCATCAACTTCAGCAGAACTCAGCTCATAAACGGTCTGAGCAGGAATAGGCTGAGTAATGGACAATCCTTTGGCTTCTACATCACCGGAGTTAGAGCCATCTACGGTATAGCGTAGAACATCATTCGGCTGCACAGTGACTTTACCTTCAAGGGCTTCCCAAGAAATTGTCTCTTGGCCATTAGAATTAAGTTCCACAACCTGCTTTGCGGCACTGAGGGTCAGTTTGACCTCAGGACGCAGAACAGCCTGGACAATAGCATCGGTAACATCTTGCAATTGTGCCAACACTGGCTGATTCATTGCAAATGGGACTGTTCCCACCAAGGCAAGGGCACTTAAGCCCAAGAACAAACGCTTCTTTGCAAAAAGACGCTGCATCATAATTACTCTCGTTTAACTTCAAAGATTTTGCAAGGTTCAAGGTTTGACCTTGGAGCAAGGGACAAACTCTATCAGATCATTCCCTTGCTCCAGGGAATGCATCAGACTTAGTTAATACGACGTTCAAACTCAACGTAGCCAGTCTCTAAGGGCTCAATATCACCCTCAATGTCAAAGGCATATTTAGTGCTGTCTGTGTTGTAAGACGTCCCTGAGATTTCAGTCGTTGGTGTAGCCGTGTCTGGGTTAAATGCTGGATTGCCAGTCGTGCCGCCGCCATCGCACACTGGACCACCACTGTAGAACACGACACTGCCTGTGGAGCCATCGTCTAGATTAGTTAAATCCACGGAGCTGGGAACATGACGAGTATCCAGGTCGCCATTTATGTCATTGTCAAAGGCCCAGTTATTGGCGTCTGCAACTGCACCGGAACAACCCAACTCAGTGCCATCCTCAAGGATAGTCAGGTCAGAGGCTGTCAATAGTACGTTGCCCTGCATGGGTGCAATCTCAGTTTCAGAGATATTACGGTAAGTCACCCGATAGCGGATATGGTTACCAGGGGCAGGATTACCCGAGACTGCGGGACCATCTCCCTGAACCACCTGAGCAGTCTTTACTAGCTCCAGGAAGCCTGTGTAAACACGGTCGATGGTGACGTTGGTGGTGGTTGATGCATCTAAACCGGTATCAATGCTAGCTGGATCACTCGGATCGGTGACCTCAGAAACGCCGACAAAGGTGGCTTCAATGGGTACGGGGAAGCTATCGAGCTCGTCGATATTCGTGGGATCGTTGGGTAGATCTACCTCAACACCGTAGTCAAATTCGTCGTCACCACCGGGAAAACCATCATCGGCCCGTAGGGGAACAATTATATCTGGGTCGGCTGGATTGCTCTTAGACCAGGTGCCAGTGGGCTCATCGTACTCGTATTCAACCCGAGTACCATCAGGAGCGATAATTGTGGCTGTCGTCTCATCGGGTAAGTCGGATGGATCCTGAGGTGCAATGGGCTCTAAACGGACCCAACCATCTTCAGTGGTGTTGACTGCCGGATCGGGGTCAGTATCGTTATTGGCTACCGTATTGGTAAAGGACACAACCGGTGGATCACCATCAGAATAGGGTGCAGACTTATTGGTAAAGTCATCGTTGGTGCCAGTGGGACCCACTGCATCAGGGGCACCGTCAGGACCATTCAGGATATCGGGCTCAGGTTCTGATACCAGGGTGACAATGATAGCTTCACCATCACCGTCGGTGTTATCTCCGGTGTTGTCATCACCGGGAACGGTGGGGGTGTCACTACCGGGGTCTACGCCTTTCTCTAGGAGATCAGAAGGATCGCCAATGTGGCCATCGTCTGGTGTGAAGCCCTCTGGTAGAGGTGTGCTGGGGTCATCAATCACTTCAGGATTAAAGTCACTGAAGGTATCCGTATCAGGATCGTAGTTACTGGGGGTGTCATCACCAGATTCATCCAGTACGGGGAAGCTGAGGGACTCATCTTCTGGTGTTAATGGATCATCTACTGCACCAGAACCGACAACCTGGGCAATGTTAGCAACGGTCAAAGGTGTGGCGGTGGGGTCAACGCCGTCAGCCACAACTGTGATTGTGAACCCAGTTACTGCAGGATCGGTGATTGCGATCGCTGTGTTAGCAGGTCCGATGAAACCGACACGTGTTGTTGCCGCTGCCCCTGGATCAGCAATGGTCCAAGTCGCCTCAAGGGCTGTGTCGGTGAGTGGATCGGAGAGGTTACTGGTGGAATAAACAACGGTCCAGCCACCAGGTGCGGTTGCGCTTTGTAGTGATGTGCCAACTGGAATGGCATCGGACACTAACACATGCTTATCTGGCAATCCATTAATGCTGATGGGCTGTAGATCTGCTGCGATCGCATTACTACCTGTCGGCATAGACGCCTGATCTAAAACATCAACTTCCAGGTTGTAGGTAATGGTGTCGTCCGTTGGGCTAGCTCCATTAACGGTATGGGTGCCGATAGACTTCTTAATCTCAACTAAAGGTTGTTGTAGAGGATCTTCACCAATGGTAATCTCACCCGTAGCACTAGCTTCACGTTCACCGTTAGCCGGAGCATCAGGCCCTGCTTCAGAACCGGTTTGACCAGGATCATTGCTGTCTAATGGATCAAGGTGTACACCTGGAGTATTAGTCGAATTCGCAGCATCAGTTGCATCGTTATCATCGGTGAAGACGCTACCACCAGAGGAATCGTAGGGTTGGTTTTGACCGTTACCAGGGGTGTCACCATAGGTCACGGTAACAATATCATCATCTTGGGCACTGGTGGAAACCTGAACAATTACTTGGACATCAAAGGACTCACCCGGTTGGACATCTTCAATATCTGTCCGATTGCTAATCGTTTCTGTTGCAGGGTCGAAATTTCCGTCCTTGTTGAGGTCGGCAACAATGCTAACCACACTGTCTACGGGACCAGTGAAACCTGCTACCGCAGGTAAACTAATGTCAGTTTCGTCGTTACCTACGTTAGTAATTTCAAAAATATACTCTAATTGTTCACCAGGCCCCGGTGGATCTGCATCTGGAGTAACTTCTTGCGCAGCCGTGTTAACAACCGTGATACCGGCAATCTCAGCGACTTCAACCGTTACTGTGTTAGACGTAGAGGTTTGCGGTGTGCCATCGGGATCACGATAGGTGGCAGTGGCAGTGTTACTAATTTGTGTGCCAGCGGCAGTCCCTTCTGCCAACACAATACCCACTAGGTTAAACACACCGCCCATGGCAAGTGCGGATGCAATAACTGGCTTGCAAAGCTGCCAGCTCAGTTTCTTAGACTGTCTATTCTTTGTCATTATTTCTGAGAACCAATGAATAAATTGAGCAGGTTAGAGAACCACTTTCTTGAAATCAAAGGGCTTATTAGGGGGCAGCGACAGATAATTAAGACTGGAACTACTCACTATGAGGGGCAATTCAGTAGTTCTAGACTCAGGAGAATAAAACTCAAGTATACATAAGAGAGTTTTTTGCCTAATTGTCTAAAATTCCCTAAGCTTTCTGCTAATAATTGATTTGGATTATTAGAGAGCTTTCAGGAAGAATCCGTCCAATTTGTATCAAATAAAAAGAGTTTTGTAGCCTTGTTTTTCTTGGTAAAAAAATGAAGATCTATCGCTCTCTTTATTTGTAATTACCCCCCCCACATATATTGGATACCCTTTTCTGTAAAATTTGTAGCTAAGTCACATCACTTATTTTGACAGCTAAAATAACGTAGTTTTACAGATAGGAATATGACTTTTTTGTGGGTTTAAATTATCTTTAAAAGCAATAGCAAATATCTTTGAGATCCTACGTAGGTGTTTTTCCTTGTTTCTTTATGAGGAGGTATCTTTTGTCAGGATATTTACTTGGCACCAAACGACAAAAAGGCAAACCTGTTTAACAGGTTTGCCTTTTTGTCGTTTGGTGATATTGTCGTTTTTCTCTATTCAACCTCAAAGGGGGGGAAACTCACGATATATCGATAACCATGATTAGATGAACCTTGAATCATGATTTCACCGCCATGGATATCGGTTAGCTGTTGACTCAGCAGTAGACCTAGTTCTTGTCGTAAATCAGTGGGTGTAGAGCCTTCTGTGAGATCATTTGTGTCCAATGGAGACAGGTTCTCTACGATCTCAAATCCATAGGTGGTGTCTAACGGTTTTGTTGAGGACAAAAGTTTGTTTTGTTGCCCCCAGCTTAAGACTGATTGAGGCAAGTCGTCTCCTAGCCATGGATTAGAGACCCATATCGCCAGAGTTAGACGCTCGTCTTTGCGAGAGATGTGGAGACGTACGGTGCTACCGCTGGTGGAGGCTTTAGCAATGCTGAGGATGAGGTGATAGAGCAATTGTTTAATAATGCGTTTGTCAAGCACCCAGATGCGCGATCCTGGCTCTACTGTTAGATTAAAATTGATTTCTTGCTGCTTAGATCTTGTCTCAATGGGCTGGAGGCTTTGCTGAGCTAGCATTTCAATATCTACGGGAGCGAGTAGTAACTCCCAGGGGGAATTGTTGAGTGCTCCTAATTCCATAATCTCGTTGGTTAACGAGAGTAGATTTTGACTGCTGTGCAAGACAATGTTTGCATATTCCTGTTGTTTCTGAGTCAGTGGCCCATAAATTTCTCGGCTTAACATGCTAGCCATGCCGGTGATGGCCGTTAGTGGGGTGCGTAGATCCTGAGTAAGCTGGGATATCAAATTTGTGCGCAGGGTGTTGATGCGACTTTGGCGTTGCTTATCTGAGGATGTTAAATAGTCGTTGTTTTCTGTAGGTTGTTGAATCTTTCCATCTTTTAGCCAGCATTGTTTCTCATATTCACTCATTGCCCATCGTGCATTGAGTTCTAGGATCGCTAAATCTTGTTGAGTATATTGATGTGGCATGATATCCATGACCTCCAATGTGCCAATGCAGCACCTTTCAGACGTCATGAGGGGCACCCCTAAGTATGCTTGGACACCATATCTCTGTACCAAAAGACTTGTTCTAAATGCTGGATGTTGAGCGACATCCGATAGCATCAATGACTGACCACTATCTACTACCTGGATGCCAAAGGATTCTATCTTTGGCAGTTCACGGGTAGCAGCTAGCTGATTCATTAACCCTAAGCTAGATAACCCCATGGTGGCTTTGAATAGTTGGTTTTGTCTGTCAAACACACTAATTAAACAGATCGGGGCTGCTAGCAAACGAGAAACGCTTTGGGCTGCTTCTTCAAAAATAGGAATTGGCTTGGATGTATCCAGTCTAAGTTGTTCAATGATACTTAGACGTATTTGCTCTCGTGCCACGGGGGACGTTCCATCCAGTGAACATACGGGGCGATGACCAATGGGTTGTTGATTTGGCTGACTATTTGTTGCAGCTGGGGTAACGCCGTAGTGCATTGCAATACTACTAAAAGGGTGGGATCTTGATGACTACATCGTTCCCGAAACGTTATGTTATTGAACGTTAAAGCCCTATAAAACAAGTAATTTGGATGTTTTACACTGAATCTTTAATCAACTCTTTAAATCGATAACACTATCCATTGATTAATGAAGATAGGGTACTCGACATGCTGATGATGAATACGCTAAAGACGCTGTTGTATGGATACATAATCTATGTAAGCTGAAAGCGTTAGTAACAGCTTCTATGGGTGGCTTGTACAGGACTGCGAATGGCCGGGGTAATGTGGTGTAAAACCGATGCCATTGGTTAGTCATTAGCTAATCAATTTGATAGAGTCTGAAGCGATGGAGCATTGATAGAGCATTGGGGTAGAGTGGTATAGCCTGTCTGGAGCCTCAGACCCCAGGGGTTAATCGTTTGATGTCAACACTTTGGGACGTTTACTATGCAACCTGCCCTAGCCGTCGGCACTCTTTTGCAAAATCGATACCGTATTGTCCGGTTGCTTGGTCAGGGGGGCTTTGGGCGAACCTATCTAACCAAAGATCAGGGACGCTTTGAGGAGGAATGCGTAATTAAGGAGTTCATGCCTCCAGCAGGGGGCGATCGCTTTTCGAGCAAGGCGGCTCAGTTATTCCAGCGGGAAGCCGAAATTTTATATCAGATTAGTCATCCTCAGATTCCTGAGTTTCGTGCAAGTTTTGAGCAGGATCAGCGCTTATTTTTGGTTCAGGAGCATATTGAAGGCCTGACCTATCGGGAAATTTTGCAACAGCGGCCGGGACAGGCATTTTCGGAAACAGAGATCCGGGCTTTTCTCGGACAGTTGCTACCGGTTTTGGCTCATATTCATGCCAAAGGCATTATTCATCGAGATATTAGCCCTGACAATATTATTCTGCGACGCAGTGACCAAAAGCCTGTACTGATTGATTTTGGTGTTGTTAAAGAAGTCGTCACTCGCTTACAGACGGGGACAACGGCTGTGCAAGCGACAACGGTAGGGAAAGCGGGATATGCCCCTAGCGAACAGCTACAGTCAGGGCGAGCTTATCCCAGTAGTGACTTATATGCGCTGGCTGTAACTGTTTTAGTGCTACTGACGGGTAGAGAACCCCATGAGCTATTTGACGATACGACTCTAGGTTGGAAATGGCGGTCGTTTACTCAAGTCAGCGATCAGTTAGCTACTGTGTTGGATAAAGCGTTGAGTTATCGGCCTGGCGATCGCTATCAATCTGTCAGCGATATGGTGCAGGCATTGCAAGGGGGGGGGGCTGCGCCTAGATCTCCTCAAAGTCCTGCGGCCAGAGGGCAGCAGCAGTCGCCAATTTCTGAGATGCGTACGGTTGCAGTGGGCAGCCCCATGGCGACTACAGGGGTTCCAACTCAGTCAGTACCCGCGTCTCGTGCCCCTAAGACGCGGGTGGTAACGTCTACACAACGTCGGGAGACCATGGATAATCCATTGGTCTTAATTGTCCTATTTATAGGTGCAATCATTTTGGCGGGCTTTGGTGGTTGGGCTGTTGTTAATTATGTATTAAAGCCTTCTCCACCCGAGGTGTCAGATGGTGGGGTTCAACCTTTGCCGTTCCCAGAAGATCTAGACGATCAGCCTAGTCAGCCTGATGCGCCTACCCCTGAGCCGTTAGATCCACCGATTGAAGATGGGCCAGCTGACTATACAACTTCACTCGCTCTAGCTGTTGGCGATCCGAAAACTGTTGAAGGAGGAATAAAAGAAGGCGAAACCGTTAACTATCAAATAGAGGCTGAGGTGGGTCAGACCCTGCGGGCAACGATAGAAGGTGAGGGTGTGGTGTTTTCGGTATTAAATGCCGAAGGAAAGGCATTACGCGGTGCTCGCCAAGTATTGGATTGGGAGGGAGACTTACCAGAGGATGGTCTTTATACAGTACAGATTCAGACGACTCGCGGTAGGGAACAGGGAACCTATGAGTTAGGTGTTGCTCTGGAAGGTCTGGCTGATGATGGGGAGACAATTGATGACACACCTGGTGATGAATCATCATCGACTGATCCGTCTGAGGGAGGGGATGCTACGGACGATGGCTCTAGCGATCAGCGGCCTGATGAAGAAGAGGGTGGCGAAGCAGACGTGCAAGAACAGGTATCTACCCAGCGAGTTCAATTTCCCGAAGGGCAGACGGGGACACTGTTAGCCAATTCAGTCGGACCCGGTAGAGTGCAGCGCTACATGGTGAATGCCAACCAGGGACAGGTCATTACCGTGAAAATTACTCAAGCCAGTGGTCCTGTAACCTTCGATGTGACTTTTCCGGGGGGAGAAGCGATTGCTGAGGCTGAAGGGGTGTTGTATTGGAACAGTGTTTTACCTTTGGGAGGTGATTATGCTGTAGATGTGCGAGCTAGCAGTGAGGCGAACTTTACCTTGGATGTTCAAATTGTTGGCCAAGGAACCCAGAGTCCTTAGGGTAGATATTGCCTTTATATTGAAGAAAAATCGTGGGGTGGGTACGACCTACCATTGTGTGAATAGTGAGTGGATTATTAATTGCAGCGACGGATACGGAGTGTGGCAAGACGGTTTTAACCTGTGCGCTGATAGCCTACTGGCAACAGTATTGTGCGTCGCGTCGCCTGGGGGTGTTAAAACCAGTCCAAGCCGGTGAAGGTGATCGTGAATTATTCCAGCAAATATTTAATCTGGAGCAATCGCTTGATGAGTTAAACCCTGTGTTTTATGGGGCTCCATTGGCACCGCCGATTGCAGCCGCCCTAGAGAATACGACGGTAGATTTAGCCCCGGCATGGCAACGTTATATGGTTCTAGATAAAGAATGTGATTGGGTGCTGGTGGAAGGTTTAGGCGGTTTGGGATCTCCGGTAACTAATGAGCTGCTCGTGGCGGATCTGGCCGCAGATTGGCGGTTGCCAGTGGTGTTGGTGGTGCCGGTGAAATTGGGTGCGATCGCAGCTACCGTCGCCAACGTAGCCCTCGCCCGTCAACACCGGCTGCAGCTTCAAGGCATTGTCCTGAATTGCACGACACCCGAAGCCGAAGATAAAGTGGAGCAACTCACCCCACCAGAAATGATTAGTGACCTGACCCGTATTCCAGTGCTGGGGGTATTGCCCCATTTTGACGATCCAACAGACTTGGCGCAGCTGAGTGCAGCTGCGCGTGGGCTGAGCCTTGAAGCCATCATGCCCCAGCCATTTTGGGTGGCTTAATCGTATTGCAAGGCAGTGTTGGAACCAGATATGGTTTGTATAAGGCTTCAGAAGACCTAGCTACGCCAGAATTTATATACTGAGCTTATAACTTGTGTCTGCTAAGGTCCTATGGTTTCAACGCTGCCTGCCAATACGCGAATTTCTAAAGTTCCGCCTCAGGTGCGGGGCAACATTCAAACTCTGCAATCGCACTTGGTGGAGTGGCGGCGTCATCTACATCAGCGCCCAGAGCTAGGTTTTGAAGAGACCATAACGGCTGACTTTATTACTCAGCAGCTGACTCGGTGGGGCATTGAACACCAAACTGGCATTGCTAAAACCGGTATTGTCGCTACTATCCAAGGCTCTCGCCCTGGTCCGGTGTTGGCGATTCGAGCTGATATGGATGCTCTGCCCATACAAGAGCTGAACCAGGTGCCTTATCGCTCACTCCATAACGGCAAAATGCATGCCTGCGGCCATGATGGTCATGTCACCATTGCTTTGGGGACAGCCCATTATCTAGCGCTGCATCGCGATACCTTTGCCGGAACAGTTAAAATGATTTTTCAACCTGCAGAAGAAGGGCCTGGCGGTGCCAAACCCATGATTGAAGCTGGAGTGCTCAGCCAGCCTGAGGTTGACGCTATTATTGGCCTACACATTTGGAATAATTTACCTTTGGGAACAGTGGGTGTGCGCAGTGGCCCACTGATGGCCGCTACCGAATATTTTCACTGCACGATTCAAGGGCGTGGAGGGCATGGGGCTTTGCCACATCAGACCGTTGATTCTATTGTGGTTGGGGCACAGGTGGTGACCGCATTACAAACCATTGTGGCCCGTAACATTAGCCCCATTGAGTCTGCTGTTGTGACCGTCGGAGAATTTCAGGCTGGCACAGCGGTAAACGTGATTGCTAATAGTGCACGTCTCAGCGGTACTGTGCGCTACTTTAACCCAGAGTATCGAGACGTGTTGCCAGAGCGCATGGAAGCCATCATTGCTGGAGTGTGTCAGGCCCATGGTGCCAGCTACCAGTTTGACTATACTCGCCTGTATCCGCCGGTCATTAATGATGCAACCATTGCCGAGTTGGTTAAATCTGTTGCCAGCTCAGTGATTGAAACGCCTGCTGGTGTGGTGCCAGAATGCCAGACCATGGGCGGTGAGGATATGTCATTTTTCTTGCAAGAGAAACCCGGTTGTTATTTCTTTTTAGGATCGGCAAATCCTGATTTAAATCTGGCATATCCCCATCATCACCCCCGGTTTGACTTTGATGAAACAGTTTTAGGAACAGGTGTGGAAATATTTGTACGATGTGTTGAGCGCTTTTGCCAACAGAAATAAACAGGTAGGGGCATTGCATGCAATGCCCCTACCTGTTAGATGCCCGACATGGGGAGAATGCGTTGGGTCCACCATTGAACAGTAAAAACTAATGAGAACAACAAATACAGTTCAATCAGAGCAAGCAACAGCAGAGCCTTGTTGGCGAGGTAGTCTGGATCTTCGCTTCGCCAATATAAATGGCAGAACTTTTCCTGCCAAGAGTTTCAGCACATCTCCATTACGTATTCAGCGACCTTTTTACCCGGTGGCGGCCCCAGGAAATTGTCAAAGTGTGATTGTCCATACGGCAGGGGGAATGGTGGGGGGCGATCAGCTGGATATGGTGATCACGGCTGAGGCTGATACTCAGGTCTTAGTGACCACAGCGGCAGCCCATAAGGTATATCGCAGTCAGGGGGATTGGGCACAGCAGACGATTCAGCTCACGGTTGCCAGTGATGCCTATGTGGAATGGCTGCCTCAGGAGCTGATTTTGTTTGATGGGGGACGGTTTCAGCAATCCCTGAAAGTAGATTTAGAGCCTGGTGGGGTATGGCTGAGCTGGGATATTACTCGGTTTGGGCGCAGTGCCAGGGGAGAGACGCTGACGACTGGACAGTGGCGATCGCAAACCGAAATCTGGCAGCAGGGTGCTCCCCTATGGATCGACCAGCAGCAGCTTTTAGGGGGGTCTGAGGTCCTGGGTAGTCGGAATGGATTAGCTGGATATCCAGTCGTCGGTACGTTTTTGTTATTGGGTAAGTCCATTACTCCAGAACATCTCAGTGCCATCAGAACTCGCCTTAATTTAAAGAGCCTAACGGGGTGTGACGCCGGTGTTACCCAATTAGAACAGGGACTGGTGGCCCGTTACCGAGGCTCCTCTAGTCAAATCGCTCGACAGTATTTTATTGATATCTGGCAATATTTTCGAGCCAAAGTGCTGGACCAGAAAAGCTATATACCAAGGGTTTGGGGAGTTTAATCTGCTTTTGTATTGTCAGGTGGGCACAGCCCACCTGACCTATTATTTAGATAACGTTTAGCTCTAAGTTGACCGCAGCAGATCCTGGTTTAATATCTCTGTTGTGGTTAGTCTCCGTCGCATCCTATGCAACTCACTCCTCAAGAAAAAGATAAGCTGCTGATTTTTACGGCTGCTTTGGTGGCTGAGCGTCGTAAAGAGCGAGGGCTAAAGCTTAACCACCCAGAATCCGTGGCCTATATTTCTGCCGCAATTTTAGAAGGCGCGCGCGATGGCCGGACAGTGGCTGACTTGATGACCTACGGCACAACGTTACTGAACCTTAATGATGTCATGGATGGCGTGGCGGAAATGATTCACGAAGTTCAGGTGGAAGCGACGTTCCCAGATGGTACTAAGCTGGTTACCGTACATAATCCAATTCAGTAGAAGACGTTGCATGCAACGTCTGTACATTCAAAATTCGATTGTTTAGGCGTTTTTATGGTTGAGTCCGATGGTTCTGATGGTTTTATAAGTTCTGGTGGCAGTTTTCAGGATATAGACCTGGATCAGGAAAGTCGTACCCATGTGTTGGAGGCGATTGCTGAGGCCTTAGACCGCTATGCGTTTCCAGAAGCGGCGGCAAAAGCTCAGGCAGATATTCGACAACGGCTGAGCGATGGCGGCTACAGTGACATTGTTAGCGGATATCAGTTTGCAGAAACCCTAACCAATCAGCTGCAAACCCTGACTGAGGATCAGAGTATTCAGGTGTATTTTAGTCCTGCACCGCTGCCAGACTTAAATGCTGATACACCACCGACGGCTGAAGAGCTGGCCTATCAGAAGCAACAAAGCCAGCGTCGTAACTTTGATATCAATCAGGTGGAACGACTGTCAGGCAATTTAGGATTTTTGCAGCTCTATGGGTTTGAACCACCCGAATTTGCTGGGGAAACCTTAGCGGCGGCTATGGCCTTTGTGGCGAATACAGACGGCTTAATCATTGACCTACGTTATAACCGGGGTGGTTCGCCGGGAATGGTAGCACTGCTGTGTAGCTACCTTTTACCCGCTTATCCAGCCGTTCACCTGAGCGATGTGCATTGGCCTTCGGAACAACGCACTCAACAAAGTTGGACATCGGCCTATGTAGGGGGTCCGCGTTACCTGGACCGATCTGTCTATGTTTTGACTGGGCCAGAAACGGCGACAGCAGCTGAGGAATTTGCCTATACACTGAAACAGCTTGATCGGATTACGTTAATTGGCGAAACAACGGCTGGAAAAGCTAATCCAGGAGCTGGTCAGCGGTTACATGACCATTTTTGGATGTTCTTGCCCACAGGGCAGGTGCTTAGCCCAATAACGGGTAGAAATTGGGAGGGTAGTGGCGTATTGCCAGACTTTAAGGTACCGATAGAACTAGCCATGAAAGTTGCCCACTATATGGGATTAACCGACTTAAGTAAAAAGCCTGGAGCCCTGGATCGAGAGCTGGAAGCTGCTCTAGAAACGGTGAAAAAGCAACTTGATCAAATGCAGCAAGATTTAATTAGTCAGCTTGGAGGATTACGATAATGTCTGGTAGTTCTACCGTTGTTCCTGGGGAACTGTTGCCCGCAGCAGGTGACATTGAACTTAATGCCGGTCGCCCAACTGTCACGTTAACTGTGGCTAACAGCGGGGATCGCCCCATTCAAGTTGGTTCGCATTTTCATTTCTATGAAGTGAATAATGCGTTGCAATTTGATCGAGATCAGACCAAGGGAATGCGTCTAGATATTCCGGCGGGGACAGCAGTCAGGTTTGAACCGGGAGATGAGCGCTCTGTAACATTGGTTGCGTTGGCAGGAGAGCGTAGAGTCTATGGATTTAACCAACGGATAGAAGGTAGCGTGTAGGACTGCTAAAAAATCAGCACTTTGTTCAGTGACAACACAACAAAACGTTGATTATGTCTGATATGGGGATTAACTCCTTGAATCAGGAAAATGTCTCCTGGATAGAGCTGCAAATTTGTCCACATCCAGAGCTGTCATTGCTTCGTAGAGGGAACGATTAGTTTGGATGTGATGTGAATGCCGATGTGTTCTGTCTCTGGCGGTATCTGGTCCAACCGGGCGACCACACCTGTTAAATGTGTTCTGAGATTAACTGACGTTGACTATGTTACGACTACACCATTTTGCTGCAATTGCTTGCCTACAAGGGGCATTGCTCTTGGGTAATGTGCCAGTATTGGGGCAAACATCTGATGAAGCTGTAGGGTTACCAGCGGCCATTACGCCTAACTTAGAAGGGATTGTAGACCTTGCAGAGACAGACTTGCCTCTCGGTGTAGGCTACCTATCCCCACGTCGTCGTGCCGGTGTGCAGGCGGATTGGTTGTCGGAGGTGGAACTGCCGCTTTACAGCGAGCCCGGTGGCGATCATTGGGGCTGGATTTGGCAAGGTTGGCTGATTCCCAATGGGCAACAGGCGTTTGCCATTGGTCGTGATGCCAGCTTTACGATGGTTAGTGTAGACCCGCTACTGCTTGCATTCCCTGTGCTAGAAGCCCGTGAAGATGGCTGGTTGCAACTGCAATATACCAATGGTGGCAGTGCGTGGATTCACCGTGAACAATTGGATGATCGCGGCATGGAACTCTCGTTTTATTCCTGGGCAGATCGATTGGCTGAAGCTGATATCGTAGCTTTGAGAAATAGAAATGATGCTCAAGTGTTGCGATCGCAACCCGAACGAGGTCGCAACGTCCTGAGCCTGGTTAGTCCTAGCAGCCTGATCGAACCCTTGGAAGTCAAAGACAACTGGATTCGTGTCCGTGTTACTCGCCCCGCCAATGGCTGTGAGCCCCTAGCGGGTGCTAGTGAGCAAGAAGGCTGGCTACAGTGGCAAAACAACGATGGGGAAGTGTTACTGTTGCCGAGCCGGGACGAATGTGCGGGGTAGAAGGTTAAAAATGTTCGTCATATACTCGTCGGAGCTCCGTAGCTAGCGTAAGCTATCCAGTGGCTTTGTTTTTTTCCTTTAACTCCAGGAGACTCCGATGAGCTACCGCATGGATCGCCGCGCCTATGCTGAAACCTATGGCCCCACCGTAGGAGATCGGGTTCGTTTAGCAGATACGGCACTGGTGATCGAGGTAGAACGGGACTTTACCACCTATGGCGATGAGGTCAAATTTGGTGGTGGTAAAGTAATCCGCGATGGCATGGGCCAATCGCCAATTACGCGGGCTGATGGCGCGGTGGACATGGTAATCACCAACGCGCTGATTTTGGACTGGTGGGGAATTGTTAAAGCCGATATTGGGATTAAAGACGGTCGCATTGCCAAGATTGGAAAGGCAGGAAACCCTTATATTCAGGACAATGTAGACATTATTATTGGCCCCTCTACCGAAGCGGTGGCTGGTGAGGGCATGATTGTTACCGCTGGGGGCATCGACTCCCATATTCACTTTATTTGCCCCCAGCAGATAGAGACGGCCATTGCCAGCGGTGTGACCACGATGATCGGTGGTGGTACTGGACCAGCGACCGGGACAAATGCCACTACCTGTACCCCTGGAGCTTGGAACATGTATCGCATGTTGCAAGCGGCGGATGCATTTCCCATGAATCTGGGGTTTCTGGGTAAAGGTAATAGTGCTCAGCCTCAAGGTTTGGTGGAACAAGTACAAGCTGGTGCGATGGGTCTGAAGCTCCATGAAGACTGGGGCACAACACCAGGTGCCATTGACACTTGCCTGGCTGTGGCCGATGACTTTGATGTGCAGGTGGCGATCCACACTGACACCCTTAACGAGGCTGGGTTTGTAGAGAACACCATTGCTGCCTTTAAGAATCGCGTGATTCACACCTATCACACTGAAGGGGCGGGGGGCGGACATGCACCAGACATTATTAAAGTGTGTGGCGAAGCCAATGTGCTGCCGTCATCCACAAACCCCACGCGCCCCTATACGCGCAATACGCTGGATGAACACCTAGATATGCTGATGGTGTGTCATCATCTGAGCCCCAGTATTCCTGAGGATGTGGCCTTTGCCGAGTCTCGTATTCGCCGAGAGACCATTGCGGCTGAGGATATTCTGCATGACCTCGGTGCCTTTAGCATGATTGCGTCGGACTCCCAGGCCATGGGGCGTGTAGGTGAAGTGATCATTCGTACCTGGCAGACGGCTCACAAGATGAAAGTGCAGCGGGGGTCCCTGGCAGAAGATTCTGACCGTAACGATAACCATCGTGCTAGGCGCTACGTGGCTAAGTACACGATCAATCCTGCGATTACCCATGGTATTGCCCATGAGGTAGGTTCTCTAGAAGCGGGCAAGCTGGCAGATATTTGTCTGTGGAAGCCCGCATTCTTTGGCGTGAAACCCGAGATTGTGATTAAGGGTGGGGCTATTGCCTGGGCGCAGATGGGTGACCCCAATGCCAGTATTCCCACACCGCAGCCCATCCATATGCGACCTATGTTTGGTAGCTTTGGCGGTGCTATTGGTAGCACATCCCTAACATTTATTTCTAAGGTCGCTGCTGAGGCAGATATTGCTGGCCAAATTGGGTTACAGACAACGGCTGTGGCAGTGAGCGGCTGTCGTAATCTCAGTAAGGCTGACATGAAGCTAAATGACTATCAGCCCAAGATGGAAGTGGATCCTGAGACCTATGAAGTGCGAGCTGACGGGCAATTGCTCACTTGTGAGCCAGCTGAAGAGCTGCCCATGGCCCAGAGGTATTTCTTGTTTTAG
This sequence comes from Adonisia turfae CCMR0081, assembly GCF_011009555.1. Taxonomy (GTDB): domain Bacteria; phylum Cyanobacteriota; class Cyanobacteriia; order Phormidesmidales; family Phormidesmidaceae; genus Leptothoe; species Leptothoe turfae. The sequence continues at coordinate 7,189,538 of NZ_QXHD01000004.1, forward strand.
GAGATATGGAGATATTTAGAGAAACATGGACTGAACTCACATAGGGTGAATGTTGAACATGTTAATCCCAAAAACGATCAGTCAGCATCTGGAAACCTAGATACAGTATGAGATTGAATACATGAGTTTTCCAAAAAACACTGAAAAATCTAAACTCTATCTGAATGAAGAAAGGTTTTAGCTAATAAAGGTTTTACGGCTATTTAAATCGTTGGGGAATCCTTTCCAGGATACGATTGCCAAACACATGATCCAGACCTAAATCGTTCATGTGTACGTAACCAATATGACAGTGGCATGTGTCATTGGTACAGACGCGTTCCCGTAGAGCCTCTTCAAAGTTGGGATGATAAATATTGCCGATGGGGGCTTTAATAAAATGGCATCGGCGCATAGTTCCTTCTCCATCCACAGAGAAGACCGATTTCCCGGTGCGGCATGCTTTACCAAGACTGGGATAATAATGGGTGTTTAATTCGTAAAGTGGATCAATGGTTTGGAAAAAGACGCGGTCTTCTGGGGTAAGTTGAGGTAGCTCAGCTTTGACGGCGTTGATCCATAGATAGACGTTGGTAGGCAACGCTTTGCGAAGAGATCGAATGGCGGGGATGAATTTTGGACAACCCACGACACCAACACTAAATTGGATGTTTTGGTTAATAAGAGTGTGACACTTTTGTAGAAAGTGTTTTTCATTGGACCATTCTGGATGAAAGGTGGCCCAGAGGGCTAGAGTGTTTGGCTCTGCCTGACTTATCCAGTCAAGATGGCAAGATAAATTGGTTTGGATGGCGACTTTTTGTACATTGGGTAGGTGGGATAGATGACTGAGATTCTCTTGATACCATTTATGAATTAATGCTTCGCCCCATGGAGTAAAGAGGATGCCAAAGTTGTGTTCAGTGTGTTCTGTAATCCATTGGACAAATCGTTTTAAGGCCTGGCGGTCCACATCGAGTTCGGTAGCCGTTTGTTGACGTTTGGCAAAGGGACAGTAATGACAGCCGTAATTACAGCTGATTAGAGGGCCTCGATAAAGAATGCTGAGATCCATGTTGGATTGATTGAATGGTTATTATTTGATTTTATAGGTGTTCATTAGGGTGTTGACATTGTCTGAAAATAGGCTGGGGCCAATGGCATCTGAGCGTTCTAGACCTAGTTCAGTAAGGTGCAGGTGGTGATGGTGTTGTTGCAGAAGTTTCAGAGTTAGGAAATGCTGTAGCTTTGGAAAATCGGTTAATGCGTCCGTGTGAAAGCGATCGCAATACCCCCCCATATCTAACCCCTCTGGAGACAGTAAAGACAGTAAAATAAATCGCCGCTGTTGTTCTTCTCGATTTAACTCAAAGCCATAGTTAACGATGTCAAAATCTTGATCAGTACTGTCAATGTAGCGAGCTAGGATATGTTTGATTTCTTTGGCATTGACAGCATAGTCATAGGAATAATGAAGTGCTTGAGTGTAGGATCGGGCTCCGCAGCCCAGGCCTATCATGCCATCGACCTGACAGCAGTAAACGGGACCGGAACGTGAATTCATATCAATTTTCCGAAACATCCGCATTGAGACCTGTTCGTAGCCCTGGTCTAATAATAAATCTCGCCCAGCGCGATAACAGTCTAATCGATGATCATCCCAGGCCTGATTAGTCATTCCTAATCCCGTTAAGGGTCGCACATACAACGGATACAGATATAACTCTTCCGGTTGAAACTGTAGCGCAGTGTGGATAGACTGCAGCCAGCTGTCTATGGTTTGTCCGGGCAATCCATAGATCAAGTCGATATTCAAGGTGGGAAACTCAATTTCGCGAATACGACACAGCACATCTTGAACGACTTCAGCGGTTTGACGACGTTGGGTGGCTAGCACTTCGCTATCGATAAAGCTTTGCACACCGATGCTAATGCGATCGGTGCCATAATCAAACAACAGATCTAATTTTTCTGGGGTGGCGGTGTCAGGAGAGACTTCAACAGATACGGGAATTGTTTGCAGGGGTGCTCCCATCGTGGTTGCTGCAATCTCTAAAATCTGTGCCAGGGCTTTAGTGGGGAGTTGGGTGGGGGTGCCACCGCCGAGGGCAAACCGGGCAAATGTTGGATTATCAATACTCTCCTGAACACGATGGGCCTGTCGTTGAACGGCCTTGATGTAATTGTTGATAAAATCATTATCCTGGGTCACCGTGGTGAAGAGATTACAAAAGCCACATCGCATCTCACAAAAGGGAATGTGAATATACAAAAACAGTGAGTTCTGGTCTTCCTTAGACCATACATCGTGAACAGATTTTACTGGTAAAGGTCGATAACTGGTCTTGTGAGGATAGGAATAAACATAATGTTGATAGGGTGATTGAGTTAATAAGGGAACAGGGACTGTCATAGGAGAAATCCAGGAAAGAATTGAAAACTAACGATACGGTTTTATGACTACTTTATGACTACGTCTGCATAGGGAACTGTCCACACAACTGGATGGGCACAACGGTGACCAGTGTAACCATCTTCACCATAGGTGGTGCCATGGTCTGAACAGAGAATGGCATAGGTGGGGGCGCGACATCTCAGACCTTGCCAGAGGGAAACCAGGGCCTGATCAACATACTCTAATGCAGCGCCGTGGCTTTCTATGGAGTCTGCTTGGGCTCCGGGTAAGTAGAAATAGTTGGGCTGATGCAGGGCTGATAGGTTAATGAACAGGAAAATACGTTGTTGTTTGGGAATGACTTGAATGCGATCGCAAGCCAACTTCACCTGACATTCCGTAGACTGCGGATTTGTCACTCCTAATTCCGGTGACCAATACCGTTCCTGAAACAGATTGGGGAGTACACAGCTAAGGGGATTTAGTTGATTAAAAAAGCCTACCCCACCGATACAAATGGTGCGATAACCTTTGGCCGCTAACCCTTCCGGCAGACTAGGGGCATCTAGTACACAAGTTTCTGGGGTGATGGTGGTACTGCCTGCAAAATTTAAGGCAAAGGGGCGGGGGTGCTTTCCCGGTGTGATGGGAGTGGGTAGAAATCCGGCAAAGAATGCTTGATGAGCGGCATAGGTAAAGCTACCGGGAGAGTGCCGAGCCTCCCAGCCTTGGGGAATTAATTGGGCTAAGTTGGGTAAGCGGCCTTGTTCAAATAACCGTTGGGCCACATCGTAGCGGAGGGTATCGAAAGTGAGTAGCAGAATGTCATGGGTGCCGACCAGCTGATTAACGTTCAGTCTGGTGGGTAGATGATGCGTGGACATAGGGTAACCCTTGGTGCTGCTGGAGTAAGGTTTTTATTTCTGTGGTGTAGGTGTCTTGACCTTGCCAGGTGATGCCCCTGAGTAAATCACCAAAGGCATTAACTTCTAAGACATAATGGTCCTTGAAATTGGGGGCAATGAGTAGGTCAATGCCACAGTAAAGGCTTTTGGGAAAGCAGGCAGCGGCCTGTTCGCAGGTGTGCATCATGGTGGCCCAGTTATCGGCGGTAAGGGCTGAGGGGAGATCGGTGATGGATTTGCGATCGCTACCCAAATGCAAATTGGTCATGGGGCTTTTCCCCACACGCACCACCACATGTTTAGCCTCTCCCCCAATCACCACCACCCGCAGGTCAAACTCTCTGCCATCTATCCTGGCCTTAGGCATCCACGCTTCAACTTGAATAGTCTCTTTAGCAAGGAAGTTAATAATCTCGGCAATGTGTTGGAGATTGCGATATTGATAAACCTTGCGAGAATTATAAAATCGCAGTTTACCTTGCTCCATGGTACGCTCCACAGTTGTGATCGCCCGTTCGTTCTCACCACGATAGTCATAGGCAACAACACCTGATGCCGATGAACCATGGGCAAGTTTAATAAAAACACGCCGACAGCCCTGCTGTGCCATCCGTTCCTTAAGCTGATCATAGTTCTGGATCGGCTCTTTGCGCACCAACGAGCATGGAATTGGAATATCGGCATTTTCTAAGATCCGCTGACACCGAATCTTATCAAACATGCTGACAATGTTATCTGGATGATTCATCACCTGCCCTTGCAACGGTTGCGCCCAAGATTGAAGACAATGTCGCCAACCCAAATACCATTGGCGCGGGTAGAGAATTCTGCCTTTATCTTCAGGCAATTGATAGGCTGCTGTAGCGCTGATCCGCTGATGATCGCCCGAATCATCTACTACAGCGCCAGTGGCAACAAAACCGCGATCAACAACAAAGTTTCGTTCCGGAGCCTCAAACCGAAACCAAGCGTTAGATCCATCCCAATCAGTTAGAGAATCTTTTTCAGCAAGTAGCTCCTCATAGGAGACTAATTGAGCCATAGATAGACCACACCCCCTAAGCGCCTGTTGAAAGAGATCCACTCTACGGCTTTGAGGATTAGCGATGAGAACAAAATTGATCATATCAAGTTGACTATTAGTCATCTATGGAGGAATCAAATAAATTAGGTTCCATTTTTAGCTGTAGAGACGTTGCATACAACGTCTCTACAGCCAGTGGAATTCCTATTCAGACACCACACAATATCGACGAAATTCAGGGTCTTCGTCTTCCTCTTCTTGCCGCTGTCCATCAGCAATGATCTGCATCCCTAACGTCGTCAACTGCTCGATTAGCGCATCCGAGAGATAACTTTCCGACACATTTAAGATTTCTAAATCACGAATAGCAGGGCTCGCCAACAACTCAGTGGCTCCCGCATCTGAGAGCGTCCCCAGAGACAGATCTAACACCCGTAACCTTGGCAGCAGGGCAGACTTTACCAATCGTTCTATAAGTTCATTGGTAAATTTGCTATTGCGCAGTCCCAGGTAAGCCAGATTGGAAAAACACAGATTATCCAAAACAGGTTCTAGATCTTGTTCCCAGCAATCACCACCATAGTTGTCACTGCCAAACCAAAATTCCAAATGCTCCAGAGCAGGCAGCTTCCAATTATAAATTTGATAAACTGTATCGCGACTGAGGCCACCCGTTTCAAGGATTAAGGCCTTCAGATAGTCGTGCTTAGCTGGTGTTGTAAACGTCAGTCCTGTTCCACCCCGCACCTGCAAAATTTCTAACTGAGGATAGGCCAGCAAAAGAGGAGACATATCGCTTTGCTGTAGCCAGGAAATTTCACATTCCTCATAGGTAATATCGCCAATAAACAGAGCTTTCAGATTTGGTAAACGATCATTGATTTCTGCTAATGTACTGACCAACTTAGCTGTTGATGATTCCTCCGTGCATACGTCCCCATCCCCTTGCCAAAGGCCTAGGACCAAGGCCTCAATATCAGTAGCTTCAGGTCTGTTTACGAGTTGCTGCAATACCTCAACTAGTGATTCGTCGTCGTCATAGTCACAACGCAAAGCATAGGCTGTATTTTGGGGATTTGCCAAGGACTGATCGTGCTGAAATTCTTGGACTGTTCTATTGGCAAAACGAGTGGTGTGTTTCCCTTCATATCCGCCATAACCTGCTAACCGTTCGGTCAGGTTCCAACCGGGTACCGTATGCTGAGTTCCATTGAACGTGGGTGAATCAGTCATAGTTGAAAACGTGAGAAGACCGCAAAACTTCTTGAATTGGAAATGTCAGTAATGCACCTGCTCTAATGACGTCTTAGATTACCCACACGTTGCCTATGGCTTGCCTAAAGGCTAGCTCCTGCGAAATATGGGAATACGATTTCAGTGCTGACCTGACAATAGCGCAATAATTATCGCGCCCATATCCAATAATAGTTCATTTGAACTATTATTGGGGTGACAAGGTGTGCACTCTGAAGCGTCAATTCTTCAAAAGAGGGCTTATGTGAGTGATGGTTTTGGCTGTGGGATTTTGGGCCAAAGACCACAGATAATAGGTGTGATGCCCAGGAAGATTGCGATCGCACTACCCATAAAGTTTAGAAGTCTTAACACCTCAAGACATAGATAATTTCCTTCTCATCTTCATATATAGCTGAGTTTAGGTACCCCAAAAGGACGCCTCCTAACGTTATGACTACCTTTCAATACACCAGCCTGATTGCGGCCTCAACTGCGACCGTTTGGCGTTTTCACGAACGGCCTGACATCCTTACCCTTCTGACACCACCCTGGCAACCTGTCGAAGCCGTTCGCCGTGAAGGTGGCCTTGGCCCTGGAGCCATCAGCGAGTTTCGTCTGTGGCTAGGGCCTGTTCCTATCACCTGGATCGCCCGCCACACCGATGAATATGAACCCAATCGGTTATTTACAGATATCCAAGAAAGCGGCCCACTGGATGCCTGGACCCATCGCCATCGGTTTGAATCCGAAGGTGAGCAAACGCGGTTAACCGACGATATTGTCTTCACCTTGCCGGTAGAGTGGGCCAGTGAACCCCTGATTGGCTGGTTTGTCCTACAGCGTTTGCAGGACATGTTTGACTATCGTCATAAGGTGACGCGGGAGGCTTGTGAGTAGCCCTCACCCTAAATCCCTCCCACCAGGGAGAAGGACTTTGCAGGAAGAAACTCAACTAAAAACTAAAAATTCCCTAAGAAAATAAAATCAATTAACGCCCAAATTTTGGATGTACAAACGTTCCATGGAACGTCTCGTCCATATTTACTTGTGGACTTTTTTATTTATAGCTTGCTCTTACGCAATATCCGCTGGCGGTTCCCCTTTTTCCTTCAGTTGCTGCAATTGTGCCCGCATCACCTGCTCCAGCATGGTTCGCGGCACCTCAATGCCCTGACCTTTTCCCTTTACCTGCATAAAAATAATGCTGTCTAGCTGCTTTAGCGATAACAGCTGAAACAGTAGGTGGGTGCTGGGATGAGGCAGTGCCATCATCTGAGGATTATCAGCTGCGCTGGCTGCTGCCGCTTCTAGGGATGGGTATGCATAGACGACCGTTTTCGTTGTTTTGGGATCTTGCCGACCACGCAGTGTAGTCATGACCCAGCCCTGTCCTAAAGACTGGACGACGTAATATAGTTGTCTTGGCAGTTGACCCGCGATTTCCTTTAACAGGGGTGCTACCAACGAAATTGCCTGACCAGTTGTCTGATCCGGAGCTTCATCAATCAAAGTTTGAATTTGTTTTTCGATATCCATCTGACTTTTTTGATAGTTTCGTGAAAATTACTGACTTTTGTTAGAACGTGCGGAATACTGTCTATGCTCAGGTGAGGGAATGCCTGGGACGCTCTAGCTCTAATGACCACGCTGCTAATGCTTGAGGAAACGTCTACAACGCTCGTAGAAGCACTTAATACAGAAGTTTTGAAGTTGCTCAAGCAAGCGACCAGAACCTCCGAAAAAAGTTGCCAGGCTGTCGCCGAGCGCATCTGTAGTGAATCGCTTCGTATTTGTACAGAAAGCCAACGTATTCAAAATTCTGGAGATGTAAAAAGTTGGGCATTTAACCTCGCTAATCATCGAGTTGACCAGTGCATTCGCTATTACAAACTTAGCTCTGAACGGGGGCGCATCGAGCTGCATAGTACTCTCAGTGCCATTATCTATCGCTATATATCAGTTCCCTACGCTCAAACTAGCTATCAGGCGCGACTTTCCCTAATTGAAGATTTTCTACAAAATTTCTACAGCGAGGCAATCAATGCTTTTCGTCGGGAAAATCAGATGGAGGCAAACTTTCAGCCCCGCACGGCTCTGGAGCTAGCTGAATATATGGCCTTTACTGAGCGCTACGGTAAGCGCCGTATCCCTTTGAGGCGAGGACGGAGTCAACAGCTCATTATTTTGCGAGCCCAAACCTTTTCCAAGCAGCAGCCCCCAGAAACAGCGGTCGATATTGAGCAGGCCACTGAAGCTGCTAATGACAATGACCAAAGCTGGAAGAATGCACCCGTTCAGCGCCTACGGGAAGAAATTTTGCTGCAGTCTGACACCCAGCCAGAGGATAATCTGCGGGAGCGAGTTGTCGACGAGTTGATGGTTTACCTGAAAGATAAAAAGCAAGAGGATTGTGCCGACTACTTTAGTTTGCGGCTTATGGATCTGCCTGCCAGTGAAATTGAAGATTTGCTAGGCCTCACATCCCGTGAGCGCGATTACCTGCAGCAGCGCTTCAAGTATCATTTGCTGCGGTTTGCGCTGACGCATCATTGGGAATTGGTCCATGAATGGCTCGGTATTGAGTTAGAAAAAAATTTGGGATTAACACCTCAACAGTGGGATCACCTACAAGAAAAAATGGACCAGAGCCAGACAAAATTACTACAGCTCAAACAGCAAGGGCTTTCTGATGCGGATATATCGCAAGCGTTGGGTTTGAGCTTGACTCAAATTAGGAAACATTGGTCTAAACTGCTTGAACAAGCCTGGGAATTACGTAATCTATCAGTTAGTTGACTCCGTTAGTTGACGATCGACTTTTTTTGTGTAGACAACCGAGCTAAATTTTTTACACTCTCGGTTTTATCATCCGGATCAGGGGTATTTAGCCATGAATAGTGAGTCAGAAAATTTGAAGCGCTTATTGCTAGAGTTTTTAACTTTTGACCGCTCGGCGTCCCCTATGTCAGGGGGTGAGCCTACCCCATCGACAGGATCCAACCCATCAGCAGTTTGTGCATCTGAAGTCGGATCTGACGCTGTATCATTTGACTTTTTATTTGAAACGGGTCAGTCGTTTAACTTCGGAGATAAAACCACTGTGCAAGATCGTTTCCACACACTTTTAAAACACCGATTCCAAACGGAATTTGCCAATCGGCCCCCACTGTTTCCTTGGGAAGCAGAAGTGCGTGAGTATCCGACTGAGATACCCATGCCTGCCTATGCTCAATCTATTAGCCGACTGTGGCTTGAAAACCCACTGCGGTTTAGCATATCGAGCAAGTTGCCTGAGGCTGTTTTGCAACAGCTATTAGACCGCTGTCAGAATATGGCTCAGTCTACTCAAAAAGAAGGCATTAAGCTCATCAAAATTGTCGAGTCCATGTTTCCAGATTCTTTGGAAGCCCTGGAGCCAATTGCCAATATTGTGCTGACGCCGGCTTATCGAGACCCTACCCTGAAAGAAGCCACCTTGAAAGAGGTTGAAAACATGGCTGGTGGCTATGAACAAGCCACTGCTGAGCAGCAAATCGCTTTGACCATGTTGGCATCGATAGAAATTATGTCCGCACTGGCATTAACTGTGTCGGCTACAGATCCTACAGCTAGCCGTGATTGGGTGACTCCCCAGGGTGTGGTTCACTTGGATGTGAACTATACAGGTGCGGTTTTGATTATCAATGTAACCATGCCTATGGGTGGCAGTATTCAACTTATTGGAGCTGATGCAGATAGCCAGTCATCTCGCCCTGAAGCAGGTATGCTGACGCTGGCAAAAACAGCTCCGGTCGTTGGTGGTTCTTACTCCTTGGAAGTGTCCTTGGATAATGATTGCCAGCGTCCTTTGCGATTTTCAGTCATGGTTTTAGAGGCATCTGCAAGCTGAGCCCGCTAGGATAAGAATACGCCGACTGATGATGTGTTTGCGCGTTTTTGCCTGGTATGGTTTCTCCGATTTCTACCCCTAATAATTCATCTCAAGATTTGAGTTCATCATGGCGGCAGCGGCTATCGGCCCTGCCGCCATCTGTACCTGAAGACTCGATTGCTTTGCGGGTTTTGGTGCAATGTTTGGTGACAGTGGGGATCGGTAGTCTCAGTGTGGCTGCTTCGGGGGTAACGGATACGTCTGTATGGAATCTGCTGGCGATTCCGCTCAGTGCTGCGGGCGCTTACTGGAGCTGGCGGAGTCGTCGCCGTCGAAATATTGCTGCTAAGTTTCTGATCGCCGTGGGCATGTTGTTGGCCCTGGCGTTTTTTTTAGGGCGGATGGTGAGCATCCCTGGCGATACTCGGATTGTGCTGGCTGAATTGTTGATCCATTTACAGGTGCTCCATAGCTTTGATTTGCCACGGCGCAAGGATTTGGGCTACTCAATGATGATTGGTCTGATTCTGGTGGGTGTGGCCGCTACGATCAGTCAAACGCTTTTATTTGGTCCGTTTTTGCTGTTATTTCTTTTACTGTCGCTACCGGTGCTGGTTTTAGACTATCGTTCTCGATTAGGTCTATTAAACTGGCGGCAGATGTCCGTGGGGATATCCTTGCGGCAGTTCGGAAGCATTATTGCTGTCGTTGTAACGTTGGGACTTTTGATTTTTATCGCGATGCCGCGATTCCCAGGGTATCAACTTCAAACCTTTCCAGTGAGTGGCAGCATTGATGTGACTGGCGAAGTCGATAGTAGGGAAATATTTAATCCAGGCTATGTGAGGCGAGGCAATAACAATACTGGCAATGCAGACGAGGAGCAAGAGGGCTCTGGTGTTAGCCCTGAGGATGGGCCGGGCCGTATTAATCCTGATTTTTACTATGGGTTTAACCGACGGATTAATCAAAACCTGAGGGGTGAGTTGGAACCGCAGGTGGTGATGCGGGTGAGATCGCAACGGGCAGGTTTTTGGCGTGTTATGGCCTTTGATAATTACACTGGCCAGGGTTGGGAAGCATCTCGTGGCGATGAGTTAGCCGAACTCAGACGCTCTCCGCTGTCCTATCGGTTTTTACCGATTACTCCGCAGCCCATTGGCCGCAATGAAGAGGTTGTTCAGACCTACACCATGGTGCAGGACTTTCAGAACTTGGTGCCTGTTCTCTATGCTCCCCATTCAGTGTACTTTCCAGCTGATGAACTAGCCATGGATCCTGAAGGAGCCCTGCGACCCTCTGGGTTGCTGCCTGAAGGTCTGACGTATACGATTGTTTCCAGGGTTCCGGTACGGGATATTCAGCGCCTCAATCAAAGTTCTACGGAGTACAATGGCTCGATTCGGCAGCACTATTTGCAGGTGCCTGATGATATTCGCGATCGCATTCGTACAGAAACCGAGCGTTGGCTAGCCACATCAGAGGAGCCCTTGAATACTCCCTATGAAAAAGCGACATTTTTAGCCCAGATTCTGCGGGATAACTACACCCTGCAAACGGAGCTGCCCTATTTCGAAGAAGATGAAGATCTGGTCAGTGCTTTTCTGTTTAAGTACACCGGGGGCACCCGCGATCAATTTTCCACAGTGCTGACGGTAATGCTACGGTCTATTGGTATTCCAGCCCGTTTAGCCACCGGGTTTGGCACAGGCCAGTTTAACCCCTTCACTGGGTTTTACATTGTTCGCAACACCGATGCCTATGCTCTAACTGAGGTATATTTCCCTGAGCACGGCTGGTTTTACTTCAATCCGATTCCTGATGGCCTGCTTTTTTCGCCTGATGATAGTGGTGCGAATCCCTTTAGTGTCCTGCGGCAGCTATGGCGCATATTAGTGGGCGTTTTACCAGCTCCTGTTGCCCAATTTATTCGACGTGGGTTTCAGGTGCTGATGTTTGTGATTGGCACAGTCCTACGGTTCTTATCACGTTTTAGTGGCAGAGGTTTACTGAGCGCCCTCTGGTATCTGGTGGGTTTCACGGGGTTAAGTTTCTTGGGATGGTTGATGGTTCAAGGCTGGCGACGGTGGCAGCGTCGGCTTAAACTCAGTCGTCTAGCCCCCATGGAGCAAATTTATCAACAAATGTTGTGGATTCTGGCTCAGCAGGGCTATGGCAAACGCGCCAGCCAAACTCCCTTAGAATATGCAGCAGGATTACAACAGCGCCCAGATTTTCGCCAGGGTAGCTTAGTTCGCCAGATAATTGATCGCTACATTTGCTGGCGTTACGGTGGACAAACGGTGGATGTGGATGGTTTACAGACGAGACTGCAAGAGTTACGACGGTCTGGACGGTAATCGAAAATATTGTCCAGTTTGATACTATCTATCAAATGATTTAGCGGTAAAAGCTGCTGCAATTTTTTACAATCACCTAAGACATTGGAGAGTTTTGAAGTCTAAGTTTTGAGTTTTGGGTTGTGAATTTTACAGCTCAACTCAAAATACTCAGCAAGCTGAGAAGAGCAAAGCTCTACAAAATTCAAAATTCAAAACTTACAGAAGAGGTCAGTCCGTGGTTAGTCTAAAACAGCTTGTTAAGAATCCTCTCAAAGTCTTTGGTGCTGGTACAAAAGCTGGAAAAGGTTTTCGGCCAGAGGTGTTTGATAGTCATGTGATGACCACCTATGGTCGGTTTCCATTGGCATTGACCCGAGGTGCAGGCTGTCGTGTATGGGATGACCAAGGTCATGAGTATTTAGACTTTGTGGCGGGCATTGCCACCTGCACATTAGGCCATGCCCATCCAATCATGGTGGAGGCAGTGACCCAACAAATCCAGAAACTACACCATGTGTCGAATCTCTATTACATTCCAGAACAAGGCGCATTAGCCCAGTGGCTGACGGAACATTCCTGTGCTGATCGAGTATTTTTCTGTAACTCAGGTGCTGAGGCCAATGAAGGGGCGATCAAGCTGGCCCGTAAGTATGGCCACACTGAGCTGGGCATTGATGAGCCCGTGGTTATTACCGCCAAGGCTAGCTTCCATGGGCGTACCCTAGCCACGATTACGGCGACTGGACAGCCTAAGTATCAGAAGAGCTTTTCGCCACTTGTGCCTGGGTTCCACTATGTCCCGTTTAATGATGGCGATGCGTTGGAGGGTGCGATCGCATCCCTTAATGCTAGCGGACCTCGTGTGGCTGCCATTCTGCTTGAAGCCTTACAAGGAGAAGGTGGTGTCAATCCTGGTAATGTTGAATATTTCCAACGGGTACGACAACTGTGCGACCAGCATAAAATCCTGTTGATCTTGGATGAAGTGCAGGTGGGCGTGGGCCGTACTGGAAAAGTATGGGGATATGAGAACCTGGGGATTGAGCCCGATGTTATTACCGTAGCTAAAGGGTTAGGTGGCGGTGTGCCTATTGGTGCAATGATGTGCAAATCTAGCTGTGATGTGCTGGGACCGGGCGAACATGCTAGCACCTATGGAGGAAATCCCTTTGTCTGTGGTGTAGCCCTGGCGGTGTGTCAGACCCTGGAGTCAGAGAACCTAATGGCGAATGCTAGCGCCAGGGGACAGCAGTTACGGCAGGGTCTGCTTAAGTTGGTGGATGCTTATCCTGAGTTATTTGAACAAGCTCGCGGCTGGGGGTTAATCAATGGTCTGGTTCTAAACGGTGATGCACCCCTGACATCTTTGGACATTGTGAAAGCTGCCATGAATGAAGGCTTGTTGCTGGTGCCCGCTGGCCCTAATGTCGTTAGATTTGTTCCACCGTTGATTGTGAGCGCCGCTGATGTGGATGAAGCCCTGAAAAAACTCTCTAAGGCAGTTAAAATCCTGTCTTAGAGAGAGAGGGTTATTCAGTGTCAGTTGGCTACAGACACGGGTCGAACTGACAAGAATGATGCTGTTGCTTTAGCTATATTTGGGCGACATCTCTGGTGTAACGCTGGAGGATTTCAATAGATAATCAATCTTCTTGCGTTGCACCTTATCAAGCGTTGTCGGAAAAGACAGTTCAACAGTCACTTTCTCATCTTCCCAGGCGGCTGAACCCGATGCAGAAGCTTCAACTGAGATCAGCTGAGCTAGCAGCTTCATGGGGGCATGATTATTATTTCCGCTTCTGATTAATAAGCCAACAGGTGGCTGATTCTGCTGAATGTAGTCGCTACCGTGGAGAATTGTATCTGGCATCTCTAGTTTGAGATGGCGAGAACTTGCTGCGGTAATGATGGCTGGGTAAAAATGTCCTTCCCAGTAGACTTCGGTAGGAATATTGACCTGTTTTTGAACAACAGTTGCTTTGGCTGCTTTAGGTTCTCTAAATGCTCTGGAAAGGGCGGTAAATACAAACTGCACCGACTTTAAAAGATTATCGGGGTGAGGTCTGCTTTGGGAGTACCATTCATTGACATCGGCATAGATAACCAGTATCAGCATTTCCCACTGTTCCTGGGTCATGTCAACAAATTCCACAGCCACGGTGACTTCGTTATCTTTAACAACCTTGACTCGATGCACCTTAGCGTCAATACACACGGTCGAATCTGAATCTCCCCAAATCTGCAAGGTTAGGCGATCGGGCAGGTTTGGCCAATTGCTCAAGGAGAGTAGTGCACCTGTTTCACTAATGTTAATGGTTTTACCCACTAAGTCTTGGTATTGGCCATGGTTGTGAATGGCAATATCTAGTTCACGATTCAGACGATGCGCGTCTCGTACTTGCGGTTGTTCATAGGCAACCAGTAATGAGGCCACTAACAGGATGAGGTTAAAAACACACCACCCTGCATTAATGAGAACGGCTTCAGTAACGTTTGGATTGATCGCTAACCAGAAGGGGACAGCGAGTAAAGAGGTGACCAGGAGCGCTACCATCACTAAGGTGGCGCGGGAAGAGTTCCAGTCAAAGACTCGCTTAGTTACCGATACACCCTTATCTGTTACGTTAAAACTGCCAAGCTTTGGGTTGATCAAAGCCATCAAGGTAACGATACCGTTTTGAAATGCTAGGGCATATTCAAAGATTTCGTTCCAAAAAGAGAAACGTACTTGCTTTTGGGTGATGTAGTTGGCATACATGGCCAATACAATATGGGGTAATGCGTAAGCTAAGGTTTCAAGACCTATCCCGCGAATTAGGTTAATCCCCAACAGCAAATAGAGGACAGGAGCAAGGGCATATAAAAGACGTGGGAACCCAAAAAAGAAGTGGCTTGTTGCTGAAAAATAGCACAGTCTTTGTGCAAATGATAACTTGAGTTTGGGGTTAAATAATGGGTTTTCAATACGAAGAATTTGAGCCATGCCCCTTGCCCAGCGAACCTGTTGCCCTACGTAAGAAGCAAAGGTTTCAGGGGCAAGCCCGGCCACCATAATCTTGTCGTAATAGATTGATTTGTATTTTTTGGAGTGGAGCCTTAATGAGGTATGGCAATCTTCGGTAACGGTCTCAACAGCGATGCCACCCACTTCCAATAGGGGTTTTTTACGTACAACGGCAGCTGACCCGCAAAAGAAAGCGGCGTTCCAAAAATCGTTCCCTTTTTGAATCACCTTATAGAACAACTCATTGGCTACGGGTACCCGACCCCGAGTCAGCAAATTGCGCTCAAATGGATCGGGATTATAAAACCAGTGAGGTGTTTGAACTAAAGCTACTTTGGGATCTGAAAAGAAGCCGACTGTATTTTTGAGAAGGGGTTTGGCGGGAATATGGTCGCAATCAAGAATGAGGACCAAATCGCCATGGGTACGTTTTAGAGCCGTGTTAATGTTACCTGCTTTGGCATGGTTGTTATTGGGACGCGTGAGTAAAGTACAGCCCAGTTCCTTACACATTCTAGAGAGCTGTTTACGCCGTTCTGGATACTTACGACCATCATCAAGAATATAGATGGTCTTCTTATCTTTTGGATAATCTAGCGCCAGAGCAGCCAGAGCTGTTTTACGAACAATGTTGACATCTTCGTTATAGGTGGGAATGTAGACATCAACCTTTAGCCACTGTTGTTGTGGAATGGTACTGATATCGATGGGGGTGCGATCGCGAATCCTTAATGTCTGAAAATAAGACAGTATCAGAGTACCAATCGCATACAGCTCAGCAACAAACAGCAGTAGGCTAAAGAACCCGTTCACCCAACCGTCCAGATTGAGGGTGTAGTTAATACGGTAGTACAGATACCGTAGCGTCACCACAATGCTGATCCAAGCCATGAAAAGGTGTAATGCTTCACTGGCTTGCTTTTGCGGTCGCTGGTTTTCAAGCCATACGATTGCCCAACCCAATAGGGTTAAAAAAATAGCGACGATACCTTGTTGCCAAACTTCAAGCGGAGTCGTGATCAGTGGTATGGATGCCACCAGACACATCGTAATCAGTCCGAGCAGTGGCCATTTACCAAAAGGGGAGAGAACTTTTTCAAACACATGGGGCAGCTGTAGCAACCCCTGAATGAGGGAAGGCTGATAAGAATTAGTTTTAGCGGGAGACATTAGGGTTATTCAGGATCAGAGAGACGGTTGAGATAAAGCTGTGAAATGCTGTAGAGTGGCAGGGCCATGATGATAATGCCAATGGGTAATGTCCACCAGTGATTCTCCAAAAAGAGTGAACTGCGCTGAATCACACCTGCATCAACAATTTGTCGCTTAGCAGATTCGTCTAGAAAACGCATGTTGTAGTCCTTCCGGTCATAGGGAGAAGGATTTGGCACCTTGCGTCCAATCAGGGTGGTGTCTCCATTGAGTGCCAGGAACAAAGGTTCAAGATCCAGGGCATCTTGTACCTCTCTCAGTCCAGCCTCTGTCTGAGCACTTAAGGCTAGAAGAATGTGCTCATTACTCCAGGGTGACAGGACTGCTTTGATTACGCCTTCATTGTCTTGAATACTCTGAATCTGGTTGTCTTTCCACTGACGTCTGAACTGGGCAAATAGTCTGAATCCATTGGCATTAAATGCTTCTGAAAATGGGAATTGTTCCCGCAAACCGATGCCAACCCAGTGAAACTTACTTCTGTCTGCGCCAGGGATTGAGCTGTTTTTATAAACATTGAGTTCAATGCTCTCGGCCTTTGATAGTTTGCCTAGTCGGCCACTTAAGGCGAGCAAGGTTTCTATCTCAGCTTGGGAAGGGTTATCGGGAAGTGCGATCGCAGTTTTTGAGAGATCCTGCGGGGCCGTGAATGGATAGCCGACGCGAAACAGTTCTAAATCGGGTAATTGAGCAACGATATAACGAGAGAGTTGGAAGCTCGTATCATTGTGCAATGTTCCCCAGAGCTGTTTTTGAGCAGCCATGCCACATACGGTTGAATCTTGAGGATTCATCGTAAATTGCACCCGTAGCTCAGAATCAGGCTTCATCAGGTGAGGGGGCAAATCAATCTGATACGTCTGATTACTATGATTTTTTGTAGACAGTGGCTTAGAACCAATTGTCACATCGTCCAGGATAACCTCGATGGAAGACGTACGTGGATTAATCTGGGATGTATGGCTGTAGTGAAGCTTAAGGTTGCTACCGCGGCTAAATTGGCTGTCGGGTAATGCCCGGAAGTCAATTCGAACCGGTGGAGCATTTGTCCCTCGAACCGTTGTATCCTCAAACAGGTTGCCATGCTCGTCCTGGAGAGCGCTGAGTACAAACTCTTTCTCCTGGGGGAGATAACCAGGCCAATTGTGCTCATCAGGCGAGGTAGTCTCAGCTAAACTCTCGACTAGTAAGGCTTGCCCTGCTCCAATTGTTTGTTCCTGGGACTGAACCAAGAATTGTATAGCAAGCTGAACGCCTTCCTCACTGTTACCTGTAGCTACCAGAATAGGGTTACCTGTATCAGGATCCGCTGTTTGAGCTAAGATACCGACCTCTCCTTTGAGTGGGTTGCCATCTCCATCCAGGAGCTTATTTGCCGATAGACTAAAAGGCAAGTCCAGAGAAGTCAAAATAGATTGTTCAGCAGGTGTACCGATAACGACCAGACGCTCATTCCAGTCTAGGTCATCTGCTGAATTGACCAATCTAGCGGTCAACGGTCGGTATTCGGCAAGACGCCCGATTGATGCTTGATAACGTGCGGCGGTTGTCAACCATTTTTCACTGTAGGTTTTGGGGCGTAGATAAGCCAGTTTAGTGTCATCCAGGCTCAAATCATCAAAGAACGGATAGGGGTACTGATTAAAATCAGCCATAAAGTTCTTAGTCTTAAACTTAAACAAGAACTCTGAGTCTGGCAAAATCTCTGTCCAAAGAGCCGGATCGTTGGGATTAGTGCAGGTTTCAGACGTATTGTGCTCAACTTCCATGTTGAGAAAATTCTCGTCTTGAATCAAATTTGCAGGTATGTCAAACAAAAATTGAGCGACTTCTGCTGCTGAGCGATCCAGTGGAACACTGCCAATGCTTGTGTCATTCATGCGAACTACAAGATTTGATTTCTCAGGTATTAAAGAAGGTGAGTGCCGCAGCTTAATCTGCACCTTAACATCAGTCAAATCCCAGTTTCTAGGTCGGCTGAAGTACATACTCGCGTCAGAATAAACGCCTTCTAGGCGAATACGGTTGCCAACACTGGCATCTCGATTAAATGGCAAGCGATATTCATAAGTGGGGGTTAGGCCCTCACCATCTTCATTTAGTGTTGAACCAGCGGTTGTGCTAGATGCTTCCTGGATTGTTGCATCATTGGAAGCACTTGCTCCTGCATTTTCCTCTTCAATTTTGCTACTAGGTAGTGGAAAAGTTTTTATTACCGTTGATTGAGAACTGTTTGTTGGTGTCTGAGCACTTGCTACCATAGGCAGTAGTAACGTAATTCCAAGGCCTAGTAGACAAAATAAACTTACTCCAGATCGGAATAATCGTCGAAATAATTGTTGTCGCAGGGACAGAGTCCTTTTTAGCGTTGCTTTTTTAAGAGAACTATAAGGTTGAGGGAAAGACATATTGCTCAGAATTAAATAAACATATAATGGAAACTTAGAGAGAACCGCTGGTGATTTGTTGGCTCGCAGGGGCTTGCGACAAATTATTTTCTTGTGTCAGCCATTGCTTATCCAAGCTTTCAAACGGATAGAAGGCAAACCAGCCTAAATTTTGAACATAATAAGCTGTGTTGTTATCCCAAAAACCATTCTGATAGCTAGGCTCTAACTTTTCTTCTAAAATTTGTTCTGCGATACTATCTTCAATGCCCTGGAGGCCAAAATAAAGCATCGCGTATTGAGCTGTTGATTCATAACTCACGGTAGGTGTACCCGATGTAGCAATACGAGCAGGAATAAAGCGCTGCGACTGCCAAAGCTCTATTAGAAACGTTAAGTGACTTTGGAGATAGGCGTTAGCCCTGGGTTCATCAAACCAGAGAGCATCAAGCCTGACACGCCACCAGACTCGATAGGCATCAAAACTATAAACCGACGGTAGTATAGCTGCATCGCTCAATTCAAACTGTCCACTTTGCATGTTCAGTAGCACCCAATCACCAGGCAGTTGACTAGCTGCCAGTTCAGAGGATGCTTCTAAAACCCCATAGCTACTTTCCACTAAAGACATCCAGTCTCGCCTAGGATCAACTTGGGCAAATAGCCGAAAGGCATAGGGAGCCATGTAGCTAGGATTAAGGTAAACCTGGTTAGGTTGAGGCTTAAATGCATCGACAGGACCAGGCAACAAGTAACGCATTGACCCAGACTTGTCATCAACAGCGGTAGTCACCAGTGTTGAATACTCCCAAAGGTCTGCTAATTTGAGCTGAGCTAATTCAAGATAGTCGAGCCGATTCCACCGACGGCCAGCCAAAATCAGTGCAGTAATAGCATCAATATCGGCATCGCTCGCGAAGTTTTTATCGATGGTGCCCCATGTCCCGTCATCATATTGTCCCCATCTCCACGACCAGAGATGATCTTGTGGAATACCCTCGGCTGTGTGACGACGAAGATTTTCTTCTGCCCATTGCAACGTTTGGGAGAATGTTTCTGGATCATTCACAAGCACGGCTCTGAGCATGGCATAGGCCTGCCCCTCAGAGGTTGAACGATCTTTATCTTCGCGATCGATTACTCGGCCATCGGTCTGAATAAATCTTTGGCGATACGTTTCCCAGCTTTGGGTGATAACATCCTGGGATGTGATTCCTTGGGCAGTAAATGGGGATGAATCTTTTTGGCTATTGAGATTAGAAACCTGTGACTGTGAGTTATTAAGTTGTCCAAGCTCGCTACTTGGGCCTGTCGATTGTAATGAACAGCCAAAAAGAGTTGTTATTCCGATTGAAACAGTTGCCCGAAAGCTAGATTGGATCAAGGTATTGAATGTGGAGTAGTAGTTACTCATAGCACCGGAACAAAAGCTAATTTAATATCGTTCCCAAAATGGTTGAAACCCTCGTCGATATAGATATCCCTGAGTTAAACTTACAAGCGCTGATTGAGCTGATTGATTGTTAGGATCGTCTGCCAAGATATCTTCATATATTTGGGATGCTTCATTTAAGCGCTGTTGTGTATAATACAAGCCTGCCAATGCCATGAGGCCACTGGTGTCATTGGGATACGCTCTTAGCAGGGTGGTATACGCTTCTTCGGCTAACTCAAATTGCTCTAAGTCAACAGCTAAATCACCTTGTGCAAAAAAGTCGGAGCGTTCTACCGCAAAATTTCCTTGAAACGAGCGCATTAGCAGCTCCTTAGCTTCAGCTTCTGATATTCTCTTTGCCAAGAGAGCTAAACGAGTCCGTCGTAAAATTTGAGAGGTTGTAGGTTGTGGGCTTTGTGCAAGCAGCTGATCGTAAAGGACCAGAGCTTCTTCATTACGCTCTTGAACCCTAAGGATCTCAGCATATCCAGTCAGAGCTGCTGCTGTAATGGACTGATCCGTCGGTCGACTGCGTAATATAGCATCATAAATATTGCTACTGGCTGCGAAATCTCCTTCGCGGCGTTCAATATCAGCTAATAAGAGCAGGCCACTACTTTGCCGATTGATCCCTAATGCGCTGTCAGCATAGGTGGCTAGTGCAGCTCGAGCAGCTTGATAGTTTTGGTTCTCAAGATAGACTTGGACAATTCGATAATACAAGAGAGGTTCTTGTAGACCACTCTCAATAAGGGCTTGGTATAACGGCAATAATGAAGCTTCAGGGGGATCTAACCGGATTAAACCTCGGGCGATATTTCTCTGTGTGCCCATATCAACGGATGATGACTGAAGTCCTCGCAAAATATTTTGTAGGTCTGCAATCGATGCAAAACCCAGTTGTTTCTCTAGAACTCCCCTTTGAAATTTCAACCCAATATCATCTGGTTGCTGGGAAGTAAGTTGACGATAGACTTGTAAGGCCAAAGACTGCTGACCAGGTAAACCACTGAGGGCATAAGCAACCTCTCTAGCCACTCCGATAGTTACGTACTGTGAGGGTTGAGCTAATATTTCTTGATAGTGGGCAGCGGCTTCATTAGCATAAGCCGGGTTCTGACTGTAACGCCAAAGTTCATTGTATGCTCGGGCTAATGTTAGTCGAGAATCTTGACGACCTATCACAGGAGCGATAGCAGTTTCGGCCTGTTCAAATTGGCCATTAGCTGCATAACTTGCTGCTAGTGCACCTCGCTGTTGCAATGTTATGTTATTTTCACCACGGCTTTGTCGTAGTGCACTTTCTAAAATTTCGATTGACCGGCCTGGATTACCAATTTCTCTTTCTGCAAGAGAATAGGCAATGGTCGCACTCCCTTGAATGGATCGTCCACTATTTTGATAGTGTCTGAACAGCTCTAATCCTTGGTTGTAGTTGCCGCTGTAGGTATAGGCTTCAGCGGCACTTAAAACTGTTTCAGGAGAAGGGCTGCCGCGTAGTACGCGGGCATAATCTTCTGTAGCTTCACTAAACCGACCTTGATAGGTATAAAGCAAAGCCCGTTGAGTTAACGCACTTTGATCTTGAGGACTATTCTGTAGTAGCGTTGAGAGAGCCTCTATTCCTTGAGATTGCCACTCTGGGCGATATCCTCCTAGTTTCCCAATCGCTCTGAGTGCATCTACATTATTTGGGCTAATATCCACGATTTTTTGGTAGGTGCGAAAGGCATCAGCATCTCTTCCAGCCCGTTCATAGGACATTGCTAAACCTAAGTTAGCCTCAAGAGACCGTGGCGTGCGTTTTAATGCTCTTCGAAACTCTCTAATTGCCTGATCTACTAAACCCTGCTCTAGTAGAGAGAATCCCTGTTGGGATGATTTCGCTTCAAGAGTAGGCGTCGTTGGTTGAGCCCATACTGGAGTCGAATTTCCAAGATATGTGCTAGATAATAATATTGCACAAATAAAAACAGTTTTAAGATGGTGTCGATATCTCATTCTTCTGGCAGAACTTTGATAAAAGCTCTCTATCCTATGATTTTCAGTACTCTAATGTGATCAAAGAAACTTTGTACTGTCCGCTATTACTCTTTGCTCAAGGCCAACAGATCTACCAGCCAAAATCGTACCCTAGCCGAAACTGAAAGACTGTGTCCGAAAAACCGTTGGTTTGCTGAATACTAGCACCCACTCTAAACTCGTCAACGGGTTCAAAGTCATAGAAAACTTCAAAAACCTCTGGTGATACTGAGCCTTCTATCTCTCGAAGGGAATCGTTGGAGACTGTTTGACCGTAGGCTACGCCTAATCGATCATTGTCTGAAAGCAAGTCAAATAAAGTTACACCAAGACTAAAGGTCTCGCCGCTCAGATCGAGAGTCTGGTTTTCATAAATACCGTATCGTCCAAATAATCCTAAATTTGCCTCTGGAAAATAGACTTCGCCATTGATGCCATAGGAAACTTCACGATCACCTGGCAAAATACCAGTCTGTCCATTACCTCTATCAATTAGAAAACTGTTTTGGAATCCTGTATCTGCTCCTCCATCACGACCAGAAACATAGGTACCTCGGACAATTACATTGCCAGAGCGATAGGCGACTTCACCAGCGTAGCTATCAAAATTAAAGTCACTCAAATCTCGGTCTGAGGAAAACGCTGCGGCGCGGAGATCTAAGTTATCGTTAACACTCCAATTGATGAGTGCCCCTAGATTAGAGTTACCCAGCGATGATCCGATAGCAGGGCTGGTCTGAAAAGCCCCGTTAAAGAACTGAGTCGCACCATCTTTAGCGAAACTATTACGATCAAAATAGGAAGAGAAATCGAGCTGTCCTGCTATCAACCTTAAATTTGGAGAAGATGGTAAAGAAGCCGCTAGATAAAGTTCATTAAGCCTGGCCCCCTCATCTGAAGAATCTACAAAGGCAGTGCCATTAACTGCTTCGACAGACCCTCCTATCAGTAGATTTTGACTGATTGGATACGTTGCATTAATGCGCGCGCGCCCAGAAAACTCCTCATTGCCGACAATAGATGTACCTTGGAAACTGAAGTCAGGAGCAAATGGATTATCGATTAACCCAGAGTTGCTTCTTGATGGGGAAGCTGGTGTTTCAAAGGCTAACCTTTCCTCAGAAAACGGTTGACCAGACGGAAGTTGAGAGAAGTCATTAGCTCTTGAAGACGCGGTTTGAGAAGTACCTTCGGTACCTGAGATAAGACTTTGCAAATAGGTTTGATCAGAATTAAAAAATGCCTCGTTCGTTTGTTGCTGTGATGAAGTGAAAGGCGTTATCGTGGGCAATATTTGTCGAGGCGGAACAGTATTGGGCTGTTGTAAGACAAATAAATCAGCATTACTGCAATTTTGAGTGCAAGATACTAATTGTTGCCGAACAGGTGGCTCTGGCAAGACTGAGTTAGAAAAGCTTGGTTGTAGCCTGGTTTCAGGAACTGGTAATGCAGAATATTTAGCAAGAATTTGTAGATCGTTAAGATCAGAAAAATCATTGGTTTCTACGGGTGTGAAATTGACCCATTCATTATCCTTATTCTCTTTTGATGCTGGACTAGCTGTTGCAGGGGCTGTAAAGAGAACGTTTGGGGCAACTTGCCCCAACGCTAAACCTACAGATGTTATATGAAATCCGATTTTAAGCCAGGTAGGACCGTTGCTATTTTGTGTAGGCGTTGATTGAACCATATTCTTTAAAAAATACGCTAATCTAAATCTGAAAAAACAAATACGATCGATGGTCCGCGTCTAAACAGGTAGCTGCTTTAAGCGCCGATTCTTTAGCCGTTTGATTTGAAGTCGGAAAACTAAGGACCTCTGATGTCAAAAGGATCTATCAATAGCGAAGCATTCAGGACAGTTAATCTATAAAATGCAGAAAATAAATAACTGAATACTGAGATTAAAGTCTGGTCTAGCAATTTACTGAGTACTGCAACAAGGAGAAAGAAGATGCTTCTACTTAATTAGCTGTTTACCCACCGAATTGTGTGGTGACCTTGGTTCAATACGATACACCTAAATAGAATGTCAATATACTGTTTGTCTAATCTTTAAAGTTAACTAACCAATGTCATTGTTCGCCTAATTTAGTTCATCTCCTTACTCGAAGCAGGCTTAAACGCTTCAATCGTAGATTCCTCAGGTATTTCAAGATAGCATTAGACAAGTAAATTGCATCTTGCCTATGATGAAGATATTGACCTGTTCTAAAGTCCGTATTTTTCTTGAGAAATTTTGTTGAAGATTTACTTGATACATCCCAATTAGGAATACTGATAGCGTTCTTATTCTCCGGAAAAGTGCTTGATTTAAAGGTCAAGAGTCGGCTACATAAAAAGAGGCTGGAATTACTACTATGAAATAATTCTGCCCCTCTCTAGAGAATCTAAATGACTAGATGATTACTATATATATATTGCCTAAAAATAATCCGCTCAAACTCGATATACAGACGTGAATGATAGAGCTACTCAACCAGAGCCAAGATGAGGTCAGGAGTAGCCATCAAATTGTCAAGATCTGCCACAGCCACACTAGCACTGGGTGTTTCAAGGATGAGCCTATGGGCGAAGAGTTAATGAAAAATACGCAATGTCTTTATTGACAGACGTATCGAGTGGCTCAAACACTTAAAGTATGGGACAGTAAGTATGGGACAGTAGCAATCTCCACTGGAGATGAATAACACTCTGGTGGTGTGAGTGATGGTGGGCAGCGAGCAGTGAAGGGGTATTCAACGTGTTTGAGCAACGATATGTATAGCTACTATGCCTAATTCGAGGCTGCATAGTTGTTTAAGCACATATGGTTTCCCAACAGGAAAGCATATTTGAGATTATTTTATAATGGGCTGCCACACTTTACAGTTAAATTAACCAATTGCAGCCGTGAACTAACTATACTGACAGGTAAGTAGAGATTAGAGGATACTTTCCTCTACGGCGAATAAGCCTGTTTTAGGGTGAAACTACCAAATAGAAAGCAAGGTGTGATAGTCATTATTAATTACGTAAATAAGACTTTGCAAATCAGCTACAGACTTCAACAGATCCCTAAGATTGCATTGCTGTACTCCATCTTTTATTACGTAATTAGGATCAGGGTCAACAATGGACATCTGCTATAAACTTAGAAGTTGTCTTCGAAAGCTCATTATGCATCTTAGCTTTCTAAAGCCAGATCATAGAGAATACTTGCAACCTTGAAGGATTAATTCCTATTAACCTTAGCCGCGTAGAGACGTTTAGATCACAAAACTCTCTTTTGCTAATAAGTAGTTCTATGTGTTGCGGAACTGTTTTGATCCTTGGTGCAACCCTTGCACGTGAGCCGTTCGATTAAATTGTGGTCTATTAGGAACGATTGGTAGTTATGAAATTTAGTACTCTTTTATCTTCTAGTCTTTTAGCGGGGGCTGTATTCGCAGTTGCAACACTCCCTATTGCAGCTATCCGATCTGACTCTATTGAAGTAAAACTTCAGGATAAGTCATTTTTCTCTAGTGATTTTCAAGAATTAGCGCTGCCCTACTTGAGTGGTGTGACATTTGTAAGTTTAGGTGCTGGTTTTACTGTATTAACTTTAGGCGGTTGGCGTCAAGCTTCTAAGAAATTAGATAAGACGCAGGCGACAATCAATCAGCTCCAACAGGAAATGGATGAGAAAAAAGCGGCGCTTGAAAAGTTAAGATTCTCAGAAAAGCAGCTGAATAAGATAGGGCTAGATGCGTTTTTACATGACGATGTTAGCTTTGAAAAGTTGCAGACAGAACCTGCACAGCAATTTGATGTAGCATATGGGAAGCAGCCTCAATCAATGTCTTCCGAATCTAATGCTGCTGTGCCTCAAACCACTGATAGCCCTCCTTCTGAAACCCTCAGCTCTTTTCAGGGAAATACTAGTAATACGGAAGAATCTGATGCCTCCGAGGAGTCACTACAGCTAAATCATTTGCTGACAGGTTTGCAACATATTACAAGTCAGATCGAAGTTCTACAGGCCGCTCAAGCTAACTCTTCTTATCAAAAAGTATAGTTAACTCTTCTTGTCTGAGCTGAAAGTTAAAATTTTTAGCTCAGATGGAAGTGTTGCTGAATTAGTGTTTTTAGGCGCTTAAGTTGTTCGAGCACTGCTAATAACTCTTTTGATGAAATGAGTATGTATTTATTGTTTAGAGGAGAGATCTTGCTGAGAGATTGTCTATGACTTTGTAGTACTCTTTCTGTGAAGAGTAATGTGACTGTGTTGTTGCCTACTATGAGATTTCTAGACAGCCGTTCTTGACTTGCATTATTTGAGATAATTTGAGCCACTGAGTATCAAATGATCCTAGATGAGTAGTAGTGATGAGGGTTTGAAATCGATCTTCAATGGTTTCCAGCAGTTGATTTTGTCGATTTAAATCTAACTCAGCTAATACATCATCTAGAAGTAATAACGGTGGTTCTCCTACTATTTCTTCTATTAGCTGCAACTCAGAAAGCTTTAAAGCCAGAACCAGCGTGCGTTGTTGGCCTTGCGAACCATATTGCCGCGCTGGTGTATCATTAATCAGAAAGTTGATGTCGTCTCGGTGGGGACCGACTAATGTGGTGCGCTGGTAGTATTCGGCCATGGCGCGAGACTGTAATTTTTCTAGGAATGCCTGCTGAATTTGTCCAGCATCGTCGGTGTCCACATCTACATTAGGACTATAGAAAATTTCGAGTTGTTCGGTACTCCCACTAATGGCTTGATGCCAAGACTGGGCAATGGGAATCAATCGCTGTAGCATACGAGCTCGTCGTCGGATCACCCGAGTGCCTAATGTGGCAAGTTGGGCATCCCAGAGTGCAAGCTGAGTGGGGTCTAAGGGAGGTGTTTGCCCTGGATCTGCGGTTTGTTGTTTGATAAAGGCATTACGCTGCTTTAGTACCTGGCTATATTGCTGCAGAATATGGAGATAAACTGGTTCTAGTTGCGTGAGTAAGCTGTCAGTCCATGTCCGGCGGGTGACGGGGCCTCCTCGCACGAGTTCCAAATCTAAGCAGGAAAACTGTACGGCGTTGAGGTTGCCGAGAAAGTCTTGCTGGCGGCGTAATGTTTCGCCATTGATCACTGCTGTGCGACGACTGCCTCTGCGTAAGGTTAGCTGTAAAGAAGATATGCCTAATTCCCGTTTTAGGCTAGCTTGGATTTGGGCGCTGTTGGTGTCGTTTTGTATGAGATCGCGATCGCGACTTGTGCGATGGGATTTCAACGTCGCTAAGAGTTCTACTGCTTCTAGCAAATTAGACTTACCCTGGGCATTTTCTCCCAGTAGGATCGTTTTGGGTGCCAAAAATTTAACAGCTTGGTCACTGTAATTACGAAACTGCTTTAAGTGTAAGGATTGGAGAAACATAGAAGGACCGAAGCGTTATCCCAGTCTAGAATCAGACATTGCTTTACAGTACGTTACATTTAGAGGGCGAGCGTTTGGGAGTAATGAGTTGATGATCAGCGGACAATGGATAGGGAGTGGTCTGTGGAGTTTAGCATTGGCAGTAGCGACGGTTGCGATCGCAATTTTTCATCGCCGCTTACAGGCATCCTTGGCTACCGCTCCCCGATTGCCGTTACTGCAGACAAGCCCCAATTCATTGCCAGCCGTTTCTTTAATTATTCCGGCATATAACGAAAGCGTAAATATTACAGAGTGTTTGGACGCCGCTTTAGCCAGTCATCTGCCTCATCCTGCAGATTTACAGGTGATTGTGGCCGACGATGAATCAACAGATAATACAGCAGATTTAGCTGCGGCAGTCGCCCTGACAGATGATCGGGTGCAAGTATTTACCGTGCCACCCCGACCGACTGATATTTCCTGGCGTGGCAAAACTTGGGCCTGTGCCAATGCTGTGGAAAAAGCTGTTGGCGACTATGTGCTATTTATCGATGCGGATGTACGCCTTGAGCCTGATGCGATCGCCACAGCCCTAACCGATTGCCAAAAACATGATGCCGACCTATTAAGTTGTGGTCCGGGCATTATCTGTGGGTGTTTAGCTGAATGGTTGGTGCAGCCAGTAATGATGAGCTGTATCGCCGTTGGTTTTAATTTTGAAGCGGTGAATGATCCTAAAGATACGTCAACTGCTTTTGCCGCTGGGCCATTTATGTTGTTTCGTCGTAGTGCCTATGATCGGATTGGGGGGCATCGAGCAGTGGCAACTGAAACTGTGGAAGATGTGGAGCTAGCGAAGCTGGTTAAGGGCAGTGGGTTGAAGCTACGGTATCTGCTGAGTACTGACCTGATTAAAGTGCGCATGTATCGTTCCTTTGCGGCGCTATGGGAAGGCTGGACTAAAAATTTCTATGAAGGAGGTGGGCGTAACCTAGGCGCTACTCTCTATTCTGCCTTTGCCCTGAGCCTGATTTTTGTGATGCCCTGGCTGGGTTTAGTAACTGGATTATGGAATTCCTTGTTTGGTGGTGACGTTGGCTGGTGGGTGGTGACTGGGTTAGGCGTCTTCAGTGTTGCTATGCAGGTGTATATGCGCTGGGCCGCTCAGCGAGTATTTAACCAGCCGTTTCGCTACTGGTGGTTAGGGTGGCTCAGTGGTGGTATTGTGGTTGCGATCGCGCTTACCTCAATCATAAAAACTGAAACTGGCTGGGGATGGACTTGGCGCGGACGATCTTTGTCAACATCCTAAGGTTCTGCGCTCAGCGTCATCAGGAGGCTGCGGTTCTCAACATGATGAACACAGCCTTCGAAAAAAAATCCATATAGTTATTGACACTACAATGCTAAAAGCTGTTAATATACATTGGCTGGCAATCAATGTTGACTTTGCACTGATAGGTCTAGCTCATATCTCCTTATTGGGGTGTGGCCAAGCGGTAAGGCAGCGGGTTTTGGTCCCGTCATTCGTAGGTTCGAATCCTACCACCCCAGTTAATTTATAAGTTTTCAGCTGTGTTGACATTAACCAGCTCGACATAGTTTCGATTTTTCGCCCCGATATCACTTCCGTGCTTTGTTAATATCAACGATTGGCGTAGCCAGTATTGCTAGAAGAGACGTTTCAACATGTCTTGCCGTGTCATCCAACCAGTCTCGTGAAATGGCGCAAGCAGGTAGGACCGGATGGGGTAGAAAAGCTCCTCAAAGAAGTGTTACAAGTCGCCTTAGAACAACGGGCGCTCAAGCCAAGCGAAATTAAGCGGGTCAATGTAGACACGACGGTGCAAGAAAAAGCGATTGCCTTTCCAACGGATGCTCGATTGTATGACAAAGCGCGTCGAGCGTTAGTCAAGGAGGCTCGTAAAGCGGGTATCCAATTACGTCAAAGCTATGCGCGTGTGGGTAAAAAAGCGTTATTTCAACAGAGTCGCTATGGAGCGGCCCGACACTATCGACGGGCCAAGCAACAAACACGAAAATTGCGCACCTATTTGGGACGGGTGATTCGAGATATTAACCGTAAAGTCTCTGCGCTATCGACACCCCTCAACACCTTGATGATGAGAGCCCAACAGATTTATCGTCAGACGAAAAAAGACTCGCCTAAGCTGTACAGTGTGCATGCGCCTGAAGTCGAGTGCATCGTCAAAGGTAAAGCCCATAAACGCTATGAATTTGGCTGCAAGGTGGTCCTAGTGACGACGAGCAAAACGAATTGGATTGTGACCGCTGATGCGATTCATGGCAATCCCTATGATGGTGTGACGTTAAAACCCGCGATTGAACAAGTCCACCGATTGACCGGACAGTCTCCTCAGCAAGCAGCGGTCGATAAAGGCTTTCGTGGATCAACCTATCATCCATCGACACTAGAGGTATGGGTCGCAGGCACCCGTAAGTTTACAGGCGTTCTTAAACGGTTGGTGAAACGTCGCAGTGCGATTGAGCCGGTCATTGGCCATGCCAAGCATGATCATGCGCTCAAACGAAATTACCTCCACGGCAAATCAGGGGACCGGATCAATGCCTTGTTGACAGCGTGTGGGTTTAATCTACGAAAGTTAGTCCGTTTCTTTTTCGATAACCCAACAAATCAGGTTTCGGTCGGAGCCTGATTTGTTGGGTTTTTCAGGGATGACTAATTACCGCTCTGCTGCGGTTGCAGACTACAACAACGATGGCTTTTTAGATTTACTGGAAACCACCTATGCCAACGATCCCACCTATCGCCTATTGGAAAATACCGGCAATAATAATAACTGGATCTTGATCGATTTAGAAGGAACCATATCCAATCGTGATGGTATTGGAGCAACAGGTTACGTAACAGCCGGTGGTGTTACTCAAATGAGGCAACAGGCTGCAGGACAACACCACAGAACGCAAGATGACAAACGTATTCATTTTGGTTTAGGTGATAAAGACACCATCAGTGAAATTCGGATTAAGTGGCCTAGCGGTATTGAGCAAGTGTTGAACAACGTTAATCCGAATCAAGTGCTCCAAATTGTTGAAGCAGAGAGCCAATTTAAGGCAACTGATGATTCTGTTACTACATCCCTAGATACACCAGTCGATATTCAGGTTTTGGCCAATGATAATACTGCCTCAGAAACTGAATTTACCTTGTCTGCCGCTAACTCCAGCAATGGCAGTGTGGAGATCAACAATAATGGTACACCAGCTGATAGCAGCGATGATTTCATTACCTACACCCCTGATGCAGGGTTTGTAGGCACCGATTCATTTACCTATGAAATCAACGACGGCCAAGGTGGCACGGACACAGCTACTGTCGATGTCACCGTCATTGCCGGGAATCTGCCTACAGCAACAGATGACATTGGCACAGTTGAAGAAGACTCACAGCTCATCCTGGAGGTACTATCAAATGATATAGATCCAGATAACGATAGCTTGAGCCTGGATTCTGTACTCCCCGGCAACAACGGTACCACGACCATTATCGGCAATCAGGTACGTTATACGCCTAATGCCAACTTCAACGGGACTGAAAGCTTTAGCTACACGGTTTCCGATGGTAATGGCGGTTCTGATACAGCCACAGTGAGTATCACAGTAACTGGTGTCAACGATGCGCCAGCGGCCAGTGATGATACTGCAAACACAGAGCAGAATACTGCCGTTCAAGTTCAGGCGCTTAACAATGACACGGATATCGATGATGATAACCTAACGGTCATATCGGCTAGTCAAGGAACTAATGGCAGCACATCGGTTAGCAACAACCAGATTCTCTATACTCCCAATGCTGATTTTGTAGGAACTGATTCCTTTACCTATGAAATCAGTGACGGCAATGGCGGTACATCAATGGCTACCGTCAATGTCTCTATCACTGAACCCGGCACTAACAACGGTCGCATTGAGGAAGGACTCTTAAGTCTTTACACCTTTGATGAAGGCAGTGGCAATACCGTCTTTGATGTCTCTGGTATAGGTAATCCCTTAAATCTACAAATCGACTCACTGACTGGTGTCAGCTGGGGTGATGGTGTCCTGGATGTTAATGCCCCCAACCTGATTGCCTTCAATCAAGCTGCCACTAAACTCACCAATGGGATTACCCAAACTCAAGAGCTTACCATTGAGGCCTGGATTACGCCCGATAACCTCACCCACTGGGGACCTGCCAGGATTGCTACGCTCTCTGCCAATAGCGGCAACCGCAACTTTACCCTGGGTCAGGAAAGAGCTAACTACCAGACACGTCTACGCACCACCACCACTGGCAACAATGGCACCAGAAAAACTGTCACCTCCAGTGGCTCACCCGTCGAGACGGACCGCAGCCATGTTGTCTACTCCCGTGATGCCAATGGTCTGGCTCAGCTGTTCGTTGACAACCAGTTAGTCGGTTCCAACATCATTGATGGTGACCTTTCCAACTGGAATACTGGATACCAGTTTGCCTTAGCCAATGAGCTAAATTACTCGATATTGCATGAAACGTATGTATGTCATGTGATTGAGCAAAATAACGTACAAGCGTGGTCCAGTTATCGACTATTTACTTAGTCTTTTTCAGCAGTAAAGTTTTTGTTCGCTTTCGGGGTAATGGAATTGGCAACCTCTGAATTAATCCCCTAACAAATTGAACAGGACCGGTTTCTGTCCCCTTGTATGTTCAAAGGGGTAATGGAATCTGAACCTAGTGTTTGCGCTCGCGATATCGAGCTGGCCAAGTTTCCGTCCCCTTTCGGGGTAATGGAATCTGAACACAATGAATATTCGTGATGGTATTGATGATGATGATGATGTTTCCGTCCCCTTTCGGGGTAATGGAATCTGAACTTTGGTTCTTACATGCAGAATGTGCAGAAAGCCAGTTAAAGTTTCCGTCCCCTTGTATGTTTAGAGGTGTAGCAGGAGACCGTCATCCCCTAGAACAGATGAGCAAATGTTAAGAACGGGTTTGTTT
>NZ_QXHD01000004.1:7221733-7244872 GCF_011009555.1 Adonisia turfae CCMR0081
GTGTTTTGATCGTAGATAATGATCAGACCATTGGCATTTTTACCGAGCGCGATATTGTCAGACTGACTGCCGATGGTGTGGATTTAAGCGCGCTCACCGTTGCTGATGTCATGACATCGCCGGTCAAGACCCTACAACAGTCGGCGTTTCAAGATATTTTTGCGGTCCTATTTTTATTCCGTCGCTATCGGATTCGGCATTTGCCCATCGTTGATGAGCACAATAAACCCGTGGGTATTGTCACCCCCGATAGTATTCGGCGGGTACTGCGTCCGGCAAATTTGCTCAAGATGCGGCGGGTTGCGGATGTGATGTCCACCAATGTGATCCATTCGTCGCCCAATACGCCGGTGATGCAGCTGGCTCAGCAGATGGCAGAGCACCGAGTCAGCTGCATTGTGATTGTCGAAGTGGATAGTCATGATACCGACCGCCGTGAGCTCCAGGCCTTTACGCCCATGGGCATTGTCACAGAGCGCGATATTGTGCAATTTCAGGCCCTGGAGCTAAATCTACAGCGATTAACGGCTCAGGATGTGATGAGCACACCGCTATTTTTGTTAGAGCCTACGGATTCTTTGTGGACAGCTCACCAAGCAATGCAAACACGCCATGTGCGCCGTCTGGTGGTGTCCTGGAATTGGGGCAGTGGTTTGGGCATTGTCACCCAAACCAGTCTGCTGAGAGTATTTGATCCCATTGAGATGTACGGCATCATCGAGAGCCTTCAGCGTACCTTGCACCAAATTGGGGAGGGCTCCCCCTCAGCCCAGAATCTGAGGACAACGCCCCAGCCTGCGAACAACGCAGACCAGATCACCAACCTACTATTTGATATTGAAACTAAGCTACTGGGCTTATCAGATGACGCTAATGTGAGGTCAGATCAGCAACAGGGTTTGGTGCAAGGTGCATTGCGATCGCTACAGCAGGTACAGGCAATATTGGGGCAATAGGGGGTATTGGTTCTTAGGTATTGGTTCTTAGGTATTGGTTGATTGTTGTTAAATGGGTGCTCCCCATTAAAGGCCTTGAACTAAGAGCCCGTAACCAATAACCAATACCTACCCCCCCTTCCCCTCAACCTGTTGCCAATACTCATAAACGCTGGTTGCCATCGTCAGCACACCAGTTGCGATCGCCTCCTCATTCACTTCAAACTTAGGGTGATGCAGCGGATGATTGTGTCGTCCCTCAAATCCGACGCCTAAGCGGAACATGTTGCCAGGTACCCGTTCGGTGTAGAGGGCAAAATCTTCAGAGCCCATGGAGGGTTCAGCTAGCCATTCGATGTGACTATCGCCCAGGGCAGTTTGGGCGGCATTGGCAACGATGGCCACTAAGTGGTCGGTGTTGATCACCGAGGCCACTCGCCGCTGATAGTTAAGTTCGTACTTAGCGCCATGCATGGCACAGACCCCTGCGACAATTTCTTCGATCCAGATGGGGAGTTTGGCATAGATGTCAGGCTGAAGCGATCGCACCGTTCCCTGCATGACGACGCGGTCAGCGATGACGTTGGCCGCTTTGCCCCCAGAAATTTTGCCAATGGTAATGACAGCAGGATGTAGCGGGTTTAGTCGCCGGCTGATGGACTGCTGTAGGGTGGTCATCACCTGGGAGGCCACCCAAATGGCATCAATGGCCTCATGGGGGCGAGCGCCATGGCCCGACTCGCCAATGATGACAATCTCTAGATCATCCGCTGCTGCTGTTAAGACGCCGCGTCGCAGTCCAACTTTACCGGCCTTGATACTGGGAAACACATGTACCCCAAAGATCGCCGCCACATCTGCTAGGACATCATCGGCAATCATCCACTTCGCCCCCTGCACCGTCTCCTCAGCGGGCTGAAATAAAAATCGCGTGGTCCCAGCAAAGGGCTGCTGTTCAGTCAGTTCTGCCAGCACCATGGCGGTACCTAATCCTACGGTGGTGTGCACATCATGGCCACAGGCGTGCATAATGCCCCGATTTTTAGAAACAAAGGGCAAATCCACCTGCTCGGGAATGGGCAAAGCATCCATGTCCGTACGTATGGCCAGGATGTCAGAAATTTGTCCAGTGCCTTCTAGATTGGCAACAACACCGGTTTTGCCAATCATTTCTTGCACATGAAATCCGTAGGATGACATCACCCCCGCCACATAGGCAGCCGTTTGGTATTCTTGACCACTCAGTTCTGGATGGGCGTGGATGTGACGACGAATTTCGATCAGGCGGGGGGTGATTTTTTGGGTAATGGCTTGAATCTGGCTGAGCATTGCGGAAAATACTGACTACTGAATGTTGACTAAGGTAAGCGGAAGACGACGGCGTTGCTAGGCAGCGGTCTGAATTAAGCTGCGAGATGCTGAGAATTGACAGGGCATTGCTGATCCTTGGGATAGCTTTAGTTGTAAGACACCGTTCAATAGCAATCGCTCTAGACCGGTGAATCCTCTGAATCAGCAATTGCATTGGCAAATTTTCGACAAAAGCATACTTCAAACTGGTAACGATGACTGTTTATATGGCGTAGGGTCGTTGGATAAAAGATATCCGTGAAAGGAAAACTAGCTGCTGCTGGAAAACGTCCTATATATTTAAGAAAACTGGGGCAGAGTTCGAGAGTTGTGAATGGTGGTGTCTATCGTGGAATCAAAATGAAAAATCATTCCTTGATAAAAGTTTTAGGCATTGTCTGGGTGGCTAGCAACCTGAGTGCGATCGCATATGCTGATTATCAGCCCACCAGATCAGACGGCTCAGCGCCTGAGGGTGTCACCATATCAACCGCCCCCCGTTATTTTCAGCCGGTTAACCCCTCTGCGCCGCAGTCCCCCAGCACACCCACCGGCACCCGACGTGGCGGTTGCTTTAGCGGCGAATCTGCGCCGAGTATTTTTGCCCCTAAGGGCTTTGTTGGGATTACAGCTAACACTCAACCCCAACTGACTTGGTTTTTACCAGACGATGAGCCTGTTCCCGTGGAGTTTAGCTTCTACACGATCGATGCATCGGGCTCCTATGAACTAGAGCATTTACAAATGCTGTCCTATGAACCGGGCATCAACCAGTACCAGCCGCCAGTGGAACTGCAATCTGGAACACGGTATCTATGGCAGTTGGTATTGCAGTGTAACCCCAATCGCCCGTCTTCGGCGCTGGTTTACGAAGCTGAAATTGAGTTTGTTCCCATGTCAGTCAGCACTATTTCTACGACGGCCAACGCCTCGGAAAAAGCTGAAACCTATGCTATGGCTGGTTATTGGTATGATGCCATCTCAATTTTGGGCCAGGGTGAACAGCCCGATGTGGTTGCCATGCGCAGAGCGTTGCTGAATGATTTGGCCATTCTAGAAGATGCGATCGCAACTCCTGAGCATTGACCAGCTGTCACTGATTGTCTTAATTTAATGCAACGGTGGATAAGTCACCATAGGGTGGTTCAACTGGGTTTGGAGCAACCTTTGCCATGGCCTCAGCAACAGGCCGAGCAACAGCGTAGGGTGCTGGGGTATGGGCGCAACATGTTTACTAGTGTTTCAGTCCGCTGAACAACCAGCGAGTATACCCCTAGGCCTGCTAGAAATAAAGGATAGGGAAAAGTTGCAGCTCAGTTTAGATAACCTGACTCCAGACACTATGAACTCCACATCGCTTCAATGGGAATTGAATAAAAATCAACAAATATTTCAACTCTTTATGCCGGGGCGTTGTCGGATGATATGGAGTGATGTCGAGGTGAGTTGTGAGTTTTGCGGGTCTTTATCCCAGTCCCTAATCAACCTTGATCGGAGCAATTACTAGACTATGCCAACTACATCAGAGCTGCCCCCTAAGTTAATTGTGATTGTGGATGATCATGAGGCTGTCCTGGCAGGCACCCTCAATCTGTTGCAAACGCAATATCCAGACACCAAATTTCTAACTGGCCAAGATGCTCAATCTGCAAAGGATATCATTGCCCAAGATCAGCCTGATCTGGCGATTATGGATCTTTCTATTCCTCCCCAGGCAAATGCGCCTGCTCAAACAGAGGTTGGCATTCAGCTGCTGCGCGATCTGATGACGGACTACCCACAGCTTAATTTTGTTGTGCAAAGTGCTCATGTACGTTCTTTAGTACGGCTCAAGCCTGCCATTGAAATGCACCAGGGTGGGTTCACCATTTCTGATAAAAGTGCCCCCATGCGAGAGATGTTGACCAAGGTGGACTGGTCGCTGCAAGGTTTGGTCTACACGCCGCGCGAGATGCGGGTCAAACTAGAAGTGAAACCGGAATGGTTAGAGGTATTACGGTTGGCGTTTCAAGAGGGGTTGCAAGATAAAACAATTGCAGAAAAGATGTGCATATCTGAGCGCACCGTACGACACTATTGGACCAGAGTGCAGGATGCCCTGGGGGTATATCCAGATGAGGGAAAAAATATGCGCATTCAAACAGAAATTCGGGCGCGTCAGGAGGGTCTGTTGGATTAAATGGGCACACGCGTCTTCAAACGGTGGCTGCTTGATGGTGTCCGGGGCATTTTACCTGGGATTCCCATTGTTGGTGCTGTGGTGGCGGCTCGACTCCTGGGTATTTTTCAACCCTTTGAGTGGCAGGCGTTGGATGCTGGGTTGCGATCGCGACCCGCAGAAATCACCGATCAGCGCATTACAGTAGTTGCCATCACTGAAGAAGATATTCAAGCCATTGGCGAATACCCACTGCCCAGTGGAGTATTGTCCGATTTACTAACAGACGTGAATCAGTATCAACCCACCGTCATGGGTTTGGACATATTGCGCGACATCCCCATAGAACCCGGTCACAAGGATTTTATTAAAACGATCCAAGACCTGGACAACTTAGTTGTTATCAACAAAATTTTACCGCCCAGTATTCCTCCCCCTACCGATGCTCCAGAATCTCGCATCGGTTTTGTTGACACTCTGTTAGACGATGATGGTTTTGTTCGTCGTAGTCTCTTAGGGGCAACAGATGAGCACAATAACTATCGTTTTTCCTTCACCATCCGCCTGGCTGAAGCTTACCTGGTTCAAGCAGGGCTAATGCTCGAAAATGGCCTTCGTAACCCTAGCGCTATGCGGTTTGGGTCTGTGGAGCTAGTACCCTTTGAACCCAACACAGGAGGATATGTTCAAACAGATGCAGGGGGTGAGCAGATACTCATCAATTTTCGCAGCGGCTCCACCCCATTTGACATCATTACCTATCAAGATATTCAAACTGGGGAGTTCTCTCCAACCCTGCTTAAAGATCGCCTTGTTTTAATTGGAGTCACCGCCCAAAGTGTCAAAGATATCGTCAATACCGCTGCTATTGATGGCTTTAACCCTGGTTTGGTAACCGGTGTAGAATTACAGGCCCATGCCATTAGTCAAATTATCAATGCTGTTTTAGATGATCGCCCTTTATTAAGGGGGTGGCCCGACTGGGTCGAATATACTTGGATTGTCGGCTGGGGTATGTTGGGCATTGTCTTAGCCCGTTTCAAAATTAAAGCCACCTATTACTTTGTCAGCCTTGTCATCCTGGTCTTAGGCCTAACATTTATCAGCTATGGATTGTTATACATCGGCTGGTGGATTCCGCTCATTCCCGCTGCCGTTGCCTTCTTCTTAAATGGTGTCGCCCTATATCCCTCCTATAGAAGACAATATGAGCTGACGCTACGTCTAGAAGATCGTCAGCAGCTTATAGAGCGCACATTTGACCAAATTCACAACGGGCCACTGCAAAAATTGTCGACTATCTTGTCGCGTGTATCCGAAGACCCAAATTTCTCTTCTGACCTACATCGTGACTTACGATCCCTCAATCAAGAATTGCGGGGTATCTATGAAGCCATGCAGCAAGAGTTTCTGGTTGAGGAGAGCTGTTGTTTACAGCTAGATGGTAACCGCATTATTCGATTAAATCAGCCGCTGCATGAAATGCTCTATGAGGTCTATGAACATACGTTACAGCGCAATGAATTCCCTCACTTTGAAGGCATTAAAGTCCACATTAGAACTTTCGAGCCGATGTTAGAACAAGGCTTAAGTGATGATCGCAAGCGAGAGATTGGCCGCTTTTTAGAAGAAGCCCTCTGCAACGTGGGTAAATATGCCAGAAGTTGTTCTCGCTTAGTGGTAATTTGTCGTCAAGAAGACTCTAAAAATATAATTCGCGTTGTAGATAACGGGGTGAGTCAAGATCCTAATCAAAATTATCGACGGATTGGTCGAGGCACTCAGCAAGCAACTAAGCTAGCTAACCATCTGGGCGGTCACTTTGAACGTCAACGTTTGGAACCCCGTGGCGTCTGTAGTGAACTTTATTGGTCCACACGCAAAGCAAAGTGGACGTCCCGGTGAGGCAGCCAGCCAAGGCACCACAATGCCCGATGATTTTCAATGCAAAGACGAGTCACTCCTATCAAAGTGGAGAGGAGTGACTTAGAACGTTTGTTTCCTACGACCGCTCTGTTAGGGAGTTGAAGCCCTCTTCGGAAACAATAAAGGTGAGGAAGCGACAAAAACTCACCACCGCCCTAGTCTATAGGTTGCGTGTTGCTCAAACCTTTGACGTCGCTCTCCTTCAAGGTCTGATAATGGGACATAGCGGTACAACACCCAGCCAACACAGTTTCAGGCTGTATAACCTGATACGCTCAAAGATAACGAGCAAAAATCAAAAATTATTCGTTGCTTCATATCTGCTTAAGCTTTGCTCCATATTTTGCAGTATTTCTCCATATTTGTTTATTTATTAGGAGACTCAGATCAGCCTTTATAAATTCAAGACGTGCTATCTATTGTCTTGCAATATGGAGCGAGCTGATTTGCTGGATTGAAATTAAGGTATCCGCCAGTGCTGGTTAAGGAGACAAATCGAACTATAGGATCCCCTAAATTATGATGGTTCAGATTTCAGTCTTTTGAGGAGCAACAATGCTAGACATCATAAATCACGATAGATGTGCCCATCATGTCTGACCGTGGCTAAGTTGCTTAAGGATGCTAGCTGATCTTCAGACTATACCTTAGTTGTATAGCCTGAAAAGTTATAATAATTTATTCTAATAGAAAATCAAAAGTCACCAACGTTTCTTATGTATTAAAATAATTTCCTACGCCTTCTTCTTTGTGAGAAATTTCTCATGAAAAACAGCAAATAATCAACTGATTTCTCATGAGAAATACAAAGAATCTGGTCGCTACTGGTGACCAGATATTTTATTTAAACGCCATTTAAATAAAATATTAATTATCTGCAAAGTATGACCAATCTAAGCATGTTTGATTCAAAATATTTGCCATTGTGCAAAGTCGACTCGCGACTTGAGGTGCTCGTTCAAAGTTAGAACCCCAATTCTTGATCGTCTTTTCAGAATAGCCAGTAATGCGATGCAGCTCTTTAATACAAAGTCCCTTGTATCCATATTCAGTGGGCTTAATATTATGCATCTCAGGAACCCACTTAGCGCAGTACTCGGCAGGGCTCAAAGGCTTGTCCATAAACTCGTCTATACCTGATTTCCTTATTTTGGTTCTTTTTACAGTTTGCATTGTGGATTGGTTAGTGTCACATAGTTGCTAATAACTAGCCAAACCATAGGTTATTTAGTCTTAAATGACGACTATTTTCACTCTAAAAAACTATATTTTTTATCTATGCATAGAATAAGTGTTTGGCTCGATTTGTGGGTTTTATTTGGCTAAACCAGAGCTTATCAAAGTTTTTATGCGAGTTCAAACGTGTACAACATGAATCTTTAGTATCAATGGCCGTAATGTTATTTTCAAAACTTATATTCTTATGCTTATAGAAAAGATAGACTTAAGCCAATTTTTCCGGAAAGGACTTAGTCAAACTTGAACCCTTAGCTAAGGTTCATCTACTGAATAAAAGTCTCCTATTCTCCTATTATTAATATTTTGATCATATGGTTTAAATTTGATTGTTCTTATGAGTTAATTGATAGTTGTGGTCCCCTTGGGGACATTGGCAGTACTCATCTGGGCTCTACCGCAAGAGTATTTGGGATATATTTCTTCAGCTAAACGGTCTGTTGTAAATTGATTTACACTGCTTGGAGATGTTGCTAGGCTGATTCTCGTAAGGCAGACCCTGACTCTATTTGGTTGATCATTCTTTTGATAGATCAAAAATATGTCTTGTTGAGAGCAAATAGAGTTATTGCCATCTTTATATAGAATGTAAAGCCTTTCGTTGGGCTTTTACCTGAAAAAAAATAATTTGTTTTCATGGTCAAAATAATACTTATAAGTGATGGTGAGTCAGACTATCAGACACTTGAACAAGGGCTTAATATATATGGATATGACGTAGTTTCAACC
Source organism: Adonisia turfae CCMR0081 (assembly GCF_011009555.1). GTDB lineage: Bacteria > Cyanobacteriota > Cyanobacteriia > Phormidesmidales > Phormidesmidaceae > Leptothoe > Leptothoe turfae. Next base: position 7,230,068 of record NZ_QXHD01000004.1, read on the forward strand.
AATCGAGGCGATGACGGTCTCCTGTTGGCGCTGACCGAAGCTCCAGATTTGGTGATGGTAGACCTAGATGCACCCGTGGTAGATGGGTGGCAGTTAATTAAAAATCTGAAGCAATCTAGAGCTACGTGGCTGATTCCGGTTATTGTCATAGCAGAGCGATCAGTAGATGGGCAACTGCTCATTCAAGCCGGCTTTGATGCCTATGATCGGAAGCCTCTTTCCCTCAAGCACCTTTTACAAAGAATTGAAATTCTGTTATCTTCTTCAGATTCTCCTCAGGGAAAGGCAAGTACGGTGCAGCCTATTCCGTTGCAACCTCAAACAGTTGATTCTGTACAAAAGAAGATGAGTCTGGAGAAATCCTTATCTTCTACACCAGTTGTTTATGTGGATGACAATCCGACTGATAGTCAGGTGATGTCTGAGATTCTACAGAATGCGGGCTACAGCTACGTTAATATTTCTGATCCTCTACAAGCTTTGCCGCAATTATTGGAGTTAAAGCCCCAGATTATTTTTCTGGACTTAGTTATGCCCATGGCCAATGGCTATGAGCTATGTTCTCAGATTCGGCGTATTACGGGTTTCAAGAAGACGCCAATTGTCATCGTAACCAATAATAATGGCATTATTGATCGGTTGCGCTCCAAATTTGTTGGTGCGTATGGATTTTTGCATAAACCCATCAGAGAGAAACGTGTTCTGGCTATGTTAAAGAAATATGGCTGTAAACCCAATCAGACACTGGCTGATAACATGGTGCCCCTGAGTAGTCTCTCTTCATCAAATACCGTTTTTAAGCGCTAGACTTTAGGCAAAACTTTCTGTATAAAAGGGGCCTAGAGGAAATGTAAGAGAACCGTCAGGATGTGGCACAGTTACGAGGAGACTTAAATGCAGCTATTTGGCTGGTGCATCGTCACCATAGTTTGAGGCCACTGGCCCATCTGGGATGAGGCCACTAGTAATGATTGAAAGAGGTCAAAATGTTCTGTATGGGCAAAATACCACAGATATATCGGAGCATCTCTTACGCGGTACTAGAGGCTTCTCATTAGTCAATATTGTCAAGCAAGAGTCTGTGGATTTTGCAGGTGGTTATGGTTACTTGCTGGAGGCTGAGATGGACGGGATGACTGTGATGCAGTGTGTCTATGTACCAGCTGATGGGCAATATATTCGATCATTGGCAACAGGGGCACGTGGTGCGTTTAGCAATGGACTACCTGCGGTAGAAGAGATTGCTGGTTCAGTTATTGTTAATGATTAGAGGCTGTCATTACGGTTATTTGACTTATCGCGGCGCTCGCTACAAAGCCTGGTAAGTACTCAGCAGATGTGCATTGAGCATTTGCCCTGGCAACCGTCAGGGCTTTTTTCATGTGAGGATATCCTATAAAGCTCTGTCAAAAGGGTGTGAGGCTTGCCAAAATTAGGTGATGGTTGTCCCAGATAAGTCTAAGATTTGCTAGCATGACTCCAAACTTACTATATTATCGTTGTCTTTAGATTCCATGTCCCTGGGTAGCTCGGATTCAGTCGTTGTTGATTTAGAGAATAAATCTATCTGTTAAACGGGTTGATAGCCTACAGTTAATAGGTAGATTCATGCTGAAGATCAGCAATGCCCGAATGATCATCTCGGGAATAACTGTTGTTAAATGACCTAGTCTTCTCTCTATTATTGAGCGGAATCATCTAGCGAATAAAATAATTAGGCACTTTTAAGCTCATGACAAGCTTTAATTATTATTATGACGTGCTCAATTTAGAGCCAGGCAGCACAAAAGAAGATATTAAACGAGCTTATCGCCGTTTAGCCCAGCAGTGGCATCCAGATAAATTTTCTAAAAAGCCAGATCAACTGCCAGAGGCACGGGAGAAATTTGAGTTAATCAAAGAAGCCTACCACAAGCTTATTCATGCTCCCTATGGGGATACATTAAAAAATGTAAGTACTAAAATCTCAGTACGTCCTCCCAGCGCTGAGGAGCATTATCAAGAGGGGATTGGGTTGCTTCGAGCGGGTAAACGTAAACAAGCGGTTGAGAGTTTTAACCAAGCTATTCGCAAAAGGCCAAACTATTTACAAGCGTATCAGGCTAGGGCGTTTACCTTAGAACAGCTCGGTTTAGGCCTGCAAGCTAAAGCCGATTTTGAAAAGGTGGCTACGCTCAAACAGCAAATGTCGTCAGCCCCATCCTCAAACCCTGATGTGAATGGCCGACCTGATGTTGAACGTACATTTCAACGGGGGGTGCTTCAGTTCAAATCGCGAAGATATGGAGCTGCGATTGAACATTTCACTACGGTCATTCATCTTAATCCTAACCATATAGAAGCCTATCGGTATCGCAGCCAGGCCTACTTTCGTCGAGGCTATGACGATAAGGCTAATGCAGATTTTAGACGCCTGCGCGACTTGGAGCAACAAGCTAAGGAACCAGCATCAAGGCCATCGTCCTCATCGAGAAAGTCCTCACCGAGAAAGTCCTCATCGAGAAAGTCCTCACCGAGAAAGTCCTCTCATTCAACGTCTAGATCTTTGTCTAGATGGCAGTGTATTCATACGTTGTCGCGCCATACGGGGGATGTTTCTGCTGTTGCGATCGCAAGAGACGGAAAAAAACTAGTCACGGGCAGCCACGATAAAACCCTACGGTTGTGGAGCGTCAAGACCGGCAGTTTACTGAGAACCCTCAGTGGCCATAGTCAAGCAGTTCACTGTGTTGCGGTTAGTTGGGATGGTAAATTGATCGCTAGTGGTAGTGCCGATACCACCATCAAACTTTGGGATATGCGCACAGGGGAATTACTGCGCTCGTTTGGTAATTTAATCTCGGGACATTCAGCTACGGTTACGGCCCTAGCATTTAGCCCCAATAACCAGTTTTTAGTCAGTACGAGTCAAGATGCAACGGTGCGTCTGTGGTCCTTAAAGTCTGGCAAAGAAATTTATGCCCTTAAGGACTATCCAGAAGAAATCTTAGCTTTAGCCATGGGGTGGGATGGCAAAGCCATGGTTTATGGAGGAAACAGTAATCAGCTGCATATACGACACACTAAAACTGGCAAATTAATTCGTTCTTTCTCCATTGATAGCCAACCTAATCGAGCTGTAGCTTTAAGCCGCCAGAGTTCTCTTTTGGCAGTCGGTAGCGGCGACAAAATTGTGATGTGGAATCGTCAGTGCCAGAAAAAACTGTTTGAACTCAAAGGTCATACTGCTGCTGTAAGTTCCTTAGTCTTTAGTACAGGTAATCAGATTGTTGTAAGTGGTAGCTACGATCAAACAATTAAGCTTTGGAATGCAAGCACTGGACAAAATATTGATACTCTAACAGGGCATCAAGCCGCTGTCTGCTCCGTTGCCTGTAGCTTAGATGGCAAAGTGATTGTAAGCAGCAGTGCTGATACAACGGTTAAGATTTGGCAGCAGACTTAAGGCATATTTATTAGTTGTTGCCAGTTTGTTGGACGGTGTACCCCTTATCTTGTAGCAGTTGAACTACACTATCGTCACCGACTAAATGGGCAGCACCAACCACCACCAAGTAGTCTTCGGGTTGATTAATATAAGATTCAATGTCCGGCATCCAGTTCTGATTACGCTGTACCAGCAGAGCATCATAGGCCTCAGGAAAACCGGCAAAGCCCTCTAGTATCAAACTTTCAAATGTAGGGGCATCACCTGATTTCCAGGCTGAAATCATTGAACCCATTACGGTTTCTAAGGCATCTAATTCTAAAATGGTTTGCTTAACGAGGTCTGCCTGGATAGACGGAGGCATATCGTCTAAGAACCCAAATTGTTCTTCAATGGTTTCCAAGGCTAAGACATTTTTATTGGCTAGGCTCGCTTCATTGAAGAAATAGGTATCTACGCCATAGGCTGGCTCAAAGCCTAGCTGTAAGAGTTTGAAAACCGATAGGTTGATGAAGAAAGCCCAAGGTTCAAAGTTGTTAAATCCAGCGAAGGGCAGGCCTATGGCGGTAGCTGTTTCTTGTGCTAGTCGATAGGTCTCGTCATCGAGGGCGTTATAGATGACTTCATCTGGGCTATCGGGTGCTGCTGCTGCCAAAAAGGTTTGTAGAGTTTCTGGGCTTTCGGATGCACCAATGTTAACTTCAAAAACAACGGTTTCGGCATCTTCAAATGCAGCTTCAATAGGCTGAGCCAAGGGATAATCCGTCTCTCTTAAAAGATGGATGGCACCAAGCAGATACACCGTGTTGTTAGGGGATTCAATTTCCCATAGGAAGGTCTTATCTTCAGCCTGGCTTGGTTGTACTAAGCTGAAAAAAACAGCCAATGGCAGCATTGCTGTCAGGCAAGTTCTAGAGAAAGGACTTTTAATGTTCATGGCTTCTGTATTTGAAGTTTAAACATAGATAAGCTGTGCAATTTTTCAGGTCTAACACACATAGAGACTAAGTGTCATTATAGATTAAGGTTTAGTGGATGGTACGGCATCGCTAATTCTGGCGTTATCGTCATGCATTTATGTAGGATAGTGATGACTAATCCAGAGCTTAAAGGGCGCACGAATGTACGCCCTGAGTAAGACAGTGGGGTGTCTAGTAAAAATTTTAGAGCTCTCCCAGTGATAACCTTTTAGTCTAAAATTCGCTCTCTTACGATGCGAATGCTGCCCCAAGGAGATAGTCTTCCCTGAATTTGTTGTTCTAAAAGCATGGCTAACACATATGCTTTAAGTGCCTGGTTACGTTTATTTAGGTAGCTCATGTCAGATAGTTTTTTGTTCTGGGTTAGTTGTTTAATAATTTGAGTGTTTTTACCCAGGGGATGAGCTTTTGTCAAGGAATACCACATAGATGATGCCATCAGCAAATGGGCACACGTATTCATGACATTTCGTTGGGAGGCAAACTGTCGTGAAAAGCTTTGTTCAAAGTCGTTTTCAACGTGAGTAATCCACTTAGGATACATGAGATGTATAAGCCCTATCTCATTGCCACTTAATTGCTTCAGTAGCTTAGGCATCTGCTTTGTACCCGTACACCCTTTTTTGAGATCAGCAAGCAGTATTTGACCAATGGCTGTGCATTTAGACATGTCCTGTAGCTCTATAGATATGCCCTCCTCACATAATGTCCAAGCTGTTTTTAGGTCACGGATACGTGCCACTATATGATGCTCAGTCAACGTCAAAAACTCAATAAGTATTGCTAAAACAGTTTTGACAACTTTAAATGCTAAGTCCCGAATAGGATAATCGTGCAAACCAAGTCTTTTCTCAAACTGACGAAAGGTATTCCCTAATTGATAGTGCCTCAAAATAGGACTCTGATCGGTCCAACTGGCTAACTCCAGAATAGCTTTCCTCTGTTGAGAGATCCCATAACCTTTGGCTTCGGTGCGTGCTCTTTGGATTTTCTGATAGATGCTGGTGACAAGCTTTAAGGCCATTATCAGGTTATCAACAGTGGTTACATCAAGCCCGAGTCTGGTAGTGTGGTGAGAGCTAAACCTGTTATGGGGCAGCAACTCTGTGAGATTGAAAAAAGCCTTGCCATCCATCTGCTGATATTTTAGACAGACATCTATGGTTCTGGAGACTTGTGTTTTAAGTTGTTGTGCCCAGTAAATCTGATGGGATAGCTGTTGGTTAATGGCATGTCTCCAGGCTTTACTTTGGTTTAGATTAATATTTGCTAGTTGACAGATGTCATCTTGAGTACACCAGCCGCCAGATGACTGTTGCTGGATTAGTCTCTCCTGAAAAAAACTTACTTCTTCAGTGATTTTTGGTAGTCTAAACGCAAAATTGCCGTGGCCATATTTTTGCGTCAGCCAGGTGCAAAATGTAGTCGCATCCTGAGGCCGAATACCCATAATTGGCTGCAATGCCATATCAGCCGTAAAAACAGGCTTTAACCAATAGTCTGGTTGATGAGCAGCACCTGTTGATCTGCGCTGTTCATCAATAAACAATTGATATTCACAAGCCATGACATGTGTTTGATCAATCTCCAGGTTACGGGCAACGGGCACCAACCGATCAAACCGCTGAACTATTTTTACCTCTGCGGCTTTAGTGCGCAATATTGGATCATCAGAATTTAAATGGGTATCTAGGGCATTCTCTAACCGTGTCCGCAACGGCAAGTCAACCTGCATAGCTTCGGCTAAACAATCATAGACAAGTTTGAAAGCCACTACACTCTTGGTGCCTGATGTGGCTAATTTGTGAGCCTCTTCAATAATGCGAGTTGCGTTGCTTTGGGCTGCATATAAACGAATGGTTTCTGACCACCATGCATGTAAAATACGCGCAATCAAAAGATGCTCACACCGTTTATTTTTAATCATCGAAGCGGCTAAATATTCTTGAATACAGCGGTGATTAAATTCATAGAAGCCGACTTTATCACTTAAGGTCAGTAGACCAACATCGTTGACGACGTAGGAAATGAAGGTTTCAACACTAATTTTTTCACCCCCTGGACACTCATTTAAGCTTTTGCGTACAAGGTTTTGAATAGTCTGATCCTCAAGCGAGAACAGTAGTCGTTCTTTCATTACTAGCTCAAAGGCTAAACCCTGAAGCACTAAAAGCGTTTGATCAGCCGTTAGTTGAATGGCCTTTTGCTGTCCTTCAGAAACAGTGCGACGCTCGATCATCACTTTACAAATCTCTTTATACAGTGCTCCTCGTGATTTAGGCAGTTCGTACCCATTCTCATAGATGGTGATGATCATAATGAGTAATAATGGCGTACTCGTCAGCTGAAAAAGGTAGGGATTTCGCTTGATTCGAACAATCAACTCATTGGCTTTACGATGAGCTTTGACGACAGTGGCTGCTCTATCTCTTTTGTTTTTAGCGCCCTGGCTTTTCATCTCTTCGTGATGCTCATACCATGAAAGAATAAACCTCTCTGCCTGTTTGAAGTTGATCGAGCGAATTTCGAGAAATGTTGTAATTCCTTTGATGATCTCTTTGCGATCTGTAAAAGGACGAGATGTTACGATAAACGCTGAATCTGGATATAATCGAATCTGTTGAGAAATCCAGTGTCCTATTTTTGCTTGGTCTTGTTCATTACCAATTTCATCCATGCCATCGAGCATTACCAGGCAACGCCCTCGCTTTAACTGGCGATGAAACCATCCCAACGCAGGGTTTAATGTTTGAATGGATTCCTGGGTTTCGACCAATGTTGCCAAATTTTGAGATGGATCACTCAAAATAGTTGAAGTGATTTCTCTAAGGGGTAAAAAAACGGGAATTAATCGCCTAAACTTACGGGTGGCCTTAGTGCGTTTTACGCCTGAACTGGCCAATAGCAGGTACTTAAGCAGGGTGGTTTTACCAGCACCAGGATTACCCGTAATCATAATGGGTTGATATTTTCGAGTGCCCCCTCTGCTGGTCAACGATTGCCAAATGGCAGATAGACCATATTCATCGGTTGGGCGTATGGGGGTTTTGTGGTAATCGTCATAGGAGAAGTTAAAAGAGATATAGACTTCTTCTAGCTCACAGTTAAAGGCAAGATTGGCCTTAGATCCGGGGAGTTCAAAATCACCATAAAGGGTTTGTACAAACTTTTGATAGCGATCTATAAACCTTAGCGGAGCCTGATAGCGTAACAGTTGAATCAATAAGCTGACTCCGTCAAAAAGGTAATCTGCCAGAGAGTCTACTTTTTCTCCTAGCTTTGTTTCTAGTCTTTTTGTGAAACGTTGAAAGAGGTTTTTGAGAATTTCTAGAAAAACTGCTGATGTGAAGGAAAAAAAGAAAACCTCGCTGATGTCTAAATTGGATACTTTCTTACTCCAGATCAGTGCTGCTGCGATGCCACTAGACATCGCAATATTGGTGCCAAATTTCGATAAAAATAGCTGTAGCCCAGGAAATGGATTATTTGGGGTAGTCATGGCAATAGACGAACACACTCACAGGACTTATAGTTCTATATAGTTCTGGGTTATGTACGTAGTATTTGTGCCAGACCCTAAGCCGATTTCTGTAGACCCTGTTGGCAGAAACCGGCAATTGCGATCGCACCCAAGCCGATAGTAATAGTCCTCTGATGGGTCAATAGAAACTGTAGTGCTCTTAGACTAGCAGCACGAAAAATGGGAGCCTGAAACAGGACCAAGATAGAGAGAAATCAATTGCGGCTTAGCCAGTGAAAAACGACTGCGAGAGTAATCTACCACCCCAGCACAGGCAGTTAAAGCGCTTGCACTAAATAATCACCCCATTACCCCATCACTCATCCCCCCATCTACATCCCCAACCTGGGTCTTTAGTTTTGTGCAGGCAGTTAAGCCGAGTCTGACTGTGGCAATAGGCTCACTCTAAAAATTTGATAGTGGCCCACCCTACTAAATGCTTGAATATTGACAGCAGAATGATTCCACATCCAACTTTTCTCAAGCTGTCTCAAGGGTGATATCGATTGGATCTTTGCTGATATTTTTTCGTTGAAACTTCCCAGAGGTAAAGACTCTAGCATCTGTCTGAGATTTTCAATTGAAAATGTTGACTCAAATCCAATGTAGTATTTTAACCCCGGTAGAGCATTAACTCCATCCAGCGTGCGCAATACTCGGTCATCGTAGTATTTATCCTGAAATTGTTGCCAAACAATCAACTCATCTGGGGTCAGGTTATTGTTTTCATAGACACTAAAGACACTTAACTCTGGGTAGGCAACACGCAGGTAATGAAAATCTGCATATTCCCAAGGGACTAGAACAGAAAATGGCTGGTCACCTGCGTCAAGCTGAATCTTGTCGATGGCTGTTGCGAACTGATCGGTCCTGACTTCGTGCTCGGTTAGGGGTTGGATCAGGGCTGCGCTAGCAATAATACTGACCATGCCAGCCGCCCAAAGGGCTCGATAACTGGGTTTACGCATACGATTGGCCCATATCTTTAGAGTATCGAGGGCTAACCACACCAGGCCAGCCAAAGGGATAACGCTGAGGGTCAGATATCGGGTTTCCAATCGTGAAAGAATTACAAGGAATGGTACTGTTGCCAGACCCAGCCAGACGACCATAAACCATTTCCAGCGTCGGTTAGGGTTGAGCAACGCTAGGGGTAACGCTAGTAAAAATAAACCATAGGTGAGCGATAGCTGAAAAAGCTTAGCGACCAGTGGCTTAGTTTGCTGATTGGCCACTGCCATAAATTCTAAAAATTGGCTAAGGGGAATTTTTAATACAAGTAGCGTTAGGCCAAAGAGGATTAAGGAGCCAATGCCAATGGCGACGATGCGCAAGATGGCGTTCCGTAATGAGCATTTATATTGGCCAAAGAGCAGAATAGTTGCGGCGAATGAAATATATATCCATGCATGGACGTGTTTGGTTAACCCAGTGAGTGCAAGGAAAATAGCGGAGAGTATTAGCCACCTGAACCACGTTTGATGTTCAAGTGACATTAGTAGAAAGAGACAGGAAAGGGCAGCAAATAAAAGAGCGGGTATGTCAGGGCAGGTCTTAAAGGCGAGAAACACCGTCATTGGTGCAAAGAGGGAGAGAAGTGTTGCTTGACCTAATCCTTTGGCACCGGGCATGAGTAACCGCAGGGTTAGATATCCGGTTACAGCCAGGGCGACAAGCATTAGCAAATAGACTACTATGACCGAGTTAACAAAATCCAGACCTGGCCCATTAAATGCGGCAACTCCTTTAATGATTGCTATGTGGCCAAGGCGAGAAACGTTAAAGCCTGATATACCGCTGGGTTCAAAGCCTTCGTAGAGAATCTGTTGCCAGGGTATGTAGGCGGCTGTGTAGAGATAGCCTGGTTCATCCCAGTGCAGTCGGCCATCATGGCTAATCCATAACCATATGGAAATTGCGAATACACCCAATAGGAGTTCGCTCCATTTGAAGGCGATTTTCCCCCGGAGACTATTCATAAGGAGGTGTCCTGCGAGATTGTGCTAGAACAGCCGTGCCATGTTGTTTTTGCGAATCGAGCAGATTACGCGATATAAATTGGGAACCACTAAATTGGCAATCGTTGCGGGATTTGTGTCAAGGATAACACTGCTGTTAGGGAAATATACTGACAAAGCTTGAGGCAATGCTAGCAAAATTGTTCTTTCTCATGTATTAAGCTTATGAATCGTTATGATAGTTTCTGTCAATTATGTTCGGCACTGTTTTGCTAAGGGGTGAGATATTCAAGCCCTCTGTGTAAGAAGAGTTCAACAATTGTTAATTGTCTGTTAATGACCATTCAATGGTCAATGAAGCCCATCGCCATTGTTTGAGTGTTACCTTGGCCTAATCTGTAATGTGGTCGAACCTAGTTGTGCAGTAACCGTTGCATGTTCAAGGCTCTCTGTAATCTTTTTTATGTTGGGCCCTTTAGTTTTGAATTGAAGTTGCCATGTCTATGGCTTAATAATTCAAATTAAATTTGACAGCAATTGGAATTCAAGCCATATGCGTTCTTTGAGTGAAGTCATCTATCTAGCAGCCTTCGCTGGGTTCTCGTTTTGGACTGCTTCCTTTATGTCGGTTGTTTTGATAGGAGTCTTTCGTAAAGGTAGTGATCCCCTTCCAACAGTATCTAGGCTCATAGGAATATACTTCAGTAGAGCATTGGCTTTAATAGTAATTTTTGCTGGGATGGTTTGGTTGTTAGTTAGATTAACTGATTTCCCTATTTACCTGTTTAATGATGTTTCATATGTACGAATTTCCTTACTAGCTATATTTTCTGGAATAACTTCAAGCATAATCAGTATTGTCTTCCCTAACCTCTTTTTGCAGGGGCTTCCAAGCAAGGACTTGTAAGGAAGAAATTCACTTTTCGAAGACATGTACATGTACTTCTTTATCTCTTTAGCAGTTGGCTTTTTAAGCGGTATGTGCGTTCATGCTGCAACTATCATTTTTCGTTCAGAAAGACGAGACGCATTGCTACAAGAGAAAATTCGTTCAACAGTTCTTGTTGGATTACTCTGGTCGATAGCATTCCTTACTATATCTTCTATCGTCTATCTCAAGGAGAACGCGATACAGCAGAGTCAGTTACTAGCGCTTATCCTCAAGATAGGAATCGGGCTACCTTTAATTTCTATCATCTTTGAACTCTGCTACTCTGCTGTTCGTAACCATCCAGAATAGCTAGCCACAGAGTTGGAGCGCAGCAGTTTAATAATTAGAACAATTTTACTATGAACTCGTTTAAGTTAACGAGAGAAGATAAGTTGCTTGATGGAAGCGGCACTAAAATCGGTATTATCTCAAGTAAACGGGCGTATCCAAGTGTTGTGGGACCCTCGATAGATAAGAAAAAAAGGATGGGATAATAGTCCCGCCCCAAACAAAAAATATAGTCATGATTTGAATAGACCTTTCTTTCCAATCTGATGCACCCCATGGCCATCAATGCCCCAAGGCTGGCCACATTCTATACTAGATTCACCTAAACTAGGAGCACCTGCTGGTATCCCCTGTGCGGTCAATCGCCCATGAAAGTCAAATCGATTTCCATCCGTAACTTTAAGCGATTCGAGACCCTGGATCTATCCTTTGAAAATCAGGTCCTGGACGAAATTAGCGATCGCTAATTAATCCTTGGCGATAATGGCACCGGCAAAACCACTCTATTGCAGGCCATTGCCCTACCCCTGGCCCTGGCCACCCGACGTATTACTGACATTGCCGACTTCAACTGGAGCGGCTTTCTTCCTGGGCGCTACTGGCGCAACGGCGCACCCAAAATAGAACTCACTGTCACCTTTACCCCTGCCGAAAGACAGGCTACTCGCGATATCGCTCACCGCTGGTACGCTAACCAGCCAGACGACTTGCGCAGCAGTCATCCCTTTGTCAGCTTGAAACCCTGTACCAACGAGTCTTTCCTGGACGAAAATTTTACGGTGTTGAAAGTCTACCAAAACTAGACTCACCTACTGAAGAAACTGCCTACTTTCTCCTAGAAGATGAACAACAACATCACTACGATATTGCTGAAATGTCAGCGGGAGAACAGTCTATTTTCCCAATTCTTTATGAATTTGTTAGACAACAAATTGCTCACTCTATCGTTCTTATTGATGAAATAGATCTGAATCTGCATCCTCCAGTAGCTCAGCATCTAATGAAACAGCTTGTGAGATTAGAGCCTAGCTGTCAGTTTATTATCACCACCCATTCTGAAGCTGCTAGTGCCATTGCTAGTCCCCATGAATTACATCGCCTCACTGGAGGTGCCCTTTGTCTGTAACACAGCTTTACTGTGAGGAGAGATTTTGATTGTGCTTCTAGTACCGTTACCCAGCAGCCTATTGCCCTATTTGAAAATAGTATTCAAGTGGGATGGACATGGGAACGCAAAGAAATCGAAAACTATCTACTCGATCCTACCGTCGTTGAACAAACCTGGCTATCCAAGGGATGGTTTAGCCTAGAAGACTACCATCAAGCTTTGATGCAGGCGGTTGAGCGGTTGCGATTCTATACTGTAGCGAGAACAGCTCTTTCCTGTTTTGGGTTTAGGAACCGTTGGGGTAGAATGTCAGTAGTTTTCCCACTGCTGACACATTTCCCAATAGCCTAGATCAGCAGTCATGTCGCGACAAAATCACAGAAATTGTCACCATGAGTAAAGGAGATCGGCTGATTACCTCGGACAATGTTCTACAGAAATTTGATGATCTATTACCTGAATTCACTCCATCTGGACATCGGTACAATTATTTTCTGATTTATTTCTCTGGCAAAGATTTGTTTTGCGCTATGAAGCCAAGTTTAGATAACTGGCTTCCTAATCCCCAAACATCCATCCAAACCTTTACAGAACGAATTGTTGTTCAGTTAGAGCGGGCTGAAACTTCATGGACTTGGTTGCCAGAATGGCAGGCTCTTCGGCAACTATTGAAATAGCCAAATACCAAAGAAATCATCAATAGCTCAGTGTAATGGGATCAACTCAATTTGCCAGACACTGTCTGGCAAATTGGATATCGTAATAGACAGAAGAGCCCCATCAGATAATGCTTACTTCCGTCGTTTTGGCCGACTAAACTTCGCCTGCAAATCCGCCAAGCTAGCCGACTTCGGCGCAGCTTTCTCCACCGCCTGCTTCTTGCTCGGTCTCGGTGCAGCCTTCCCAGCGCCACCATCCACCGCTTTCATACTCAACCCAATCCGCTTTAACTCCTTATTAATCTCCATTACCTTCACCTTCACCACCTGACCCACTTGTACAACCTCTTTCGGGTCCTTAACAAATCGATTCACCAACTGCGAAATATGCACCAGCCCATCCTGATGCACGCCAATATCCACAAACGCTCCGAAGTTTGCCACGTTGGTAATCACCCCTTCCAATACCATGCCTTCCTTCAGGTCTGAAATCTCATTTACTCCCTCCTGGAAGCTCGCATAGGTAAACTCCGCTCGCGGGTCCCGCCCTGGCTTCTCCAACTCTTCCACAATGTCCCGCAATGTGGGCAAACCAACTGCATCCGTCACATACCGTTGCAGCTCCAGATTCTCCAGGTTCAAATCACTCAAACCCTTTTTCCCATCCACTCCTTTATCCTTCAAAATTGTTGTAGCAATGTCATAACTCTCTGGGTGCACTGCCGTGTTATCCAACGGATTCTTTCCATCCCGAATGCGTAAAAAGCCCGCACACTGCTCATAGGCCTTCGGCCCTAACTTTGCCACCTTTAACAACTGTCGCCGATTGTTAAACGCCCCATTTTCATTGCGATAGGCAACAATATTATTGGCAATGGCCGAACTAACCCCCGATACATAGGTGAGTAATTCGCGGGAAGCAATATTCAAATCCACACCCACATAGTTCACACAGCTTTCCACTGTGGCATCTAGCTTTTGCTTGAGCTGTTTTTGGTCCACATCATGCTGATACTGCCCGACACCAATGGACTTGGGCTCAATTTTTACCAGTTCCGCCAGCGGGTCCTGCAGTCGTCGAGCAATGCTGATGGCACCGCGCACGGTGATATCGAGATCGGGGAACTCTGCGATCGCAACCTCACTGGCTGAATAAATTGATGCCCCCGACTCATTCACCATCACCTTAATCGGCTTTGGATCTACACCTTTAATCACCTCCGCAACAAATGCATCGGTCTCTCGGCTAGCAGTACCATTGCCAATGGCAATCAGCTGAATATTGTGACGAGAGATCATCTCTGAGAGAATCTTTGCCGCACTCTCCTGTTTACCCGTATGGGGAAAGATCGCCTTATACTCCAGAAACTTCCCAGTTCCATCAATCGCTGCCACCTTACAGCCGGTGCGAAAGCCAGGGTCCACTCCCAACGTTGGCTTCATCCCTGCTGGGGCTGCCAACAACAGGTTTTTGATATTCACCGCAAACGTATCAATCGATTCGCCATCGGCCCAGGTTTTTTTCTCTGCAATCACCTCATTGGTGAGAGAGTTTTTCATCAACCGAGAGAAGGCATCTTTAATCAGAGTTTGATAAAACTGTCGCACCTTGGCCTGCTTAGTGCGGATCTGGCTAGTCTCTAAATGGTCAAGAATTTGGTCTTCATCACCGGTGAGATTAACCTTAAGGATGCCTTCTTTGTCACCCCGCAGCAGGGCTAGCAAATTGTGGGGAGCAAGCTTTGCGATCGCACATTCATACTTGCGATACATCTCATACTTAGTGCTGCCCTCGGGATAGTCCGGCTTAATTTTCGAGCTAAATACCCCCGTTTTTAGCAGCGTCTGCCGCACATAGGCCCGCAGATCCGATTGCTCTGCAACGCCCTCTGCCAAAATATCCGACGCCCCCTGCAACGCTGTTGCTGCATCGG
>NZ_QXHD01000004.1:7244882-7293877 GCF_011009555.1 Adonisia turfae CCMR0081
TGCCCCTGTGCCTGCCCTTGCACCTTCCCATTCCCATCCAAATAAAGAACAGAAACAGAGGTATGCGGCAGGATAACTGAGCGCTGCGTCAGCAAGAATTTTGGGTTGGTGTCTTCTAGGCAGTATTTCAGCCGTTCAGCCGGATATGCTGGATCAAGGGGTACGTAGGCTGCGCCTGCTTTGAGCACGGCTAGAATACTAATGATTCTGTCTAGAGACGGCTTTAGGCATAGGGCAATTCGATCACCAGGGGTAACGCCTTTTGAGCGAAACAGATTGGCCAGTTGATCGGCCTGTTGATTAAGTTCGCCATAGGTGAGTGTTTGCTCTTTAAACACAACTGCTAGAGCGTCTGGTGTTTGCTGTACCTGGGCTTCAATCAGTTGGTGAATAGTTAAGTTACGGAGATAGTCGATCGTCTCCCAGGTGGTTAGCTGCTGCTGTTCTGCTGGTGTGAGACGGGGCAGATCAGCGAGTTTGCTTTGAGGCTGTTCGATAAAGGCAGTCAGCAACAGTTCTAAATGGGTGTGTAGGTGTGCGACTACACCTTCCTCAAACCTGCCCGAATCAAACAACAGCAACAACTCCAATGACTCACCAGGAACCACCAGCAGCGCCAGCGGATAATTGCTCTGCTCCAAATAGCGCACGTCGCTGGTATCAAACCCCAGTTCTGTAACTGCTGCCGCTGGATAGTTTTCAAACACCACAATGCTTTCAAACAGGGGACTGCCCTGGGGCACATCACTCCAGCGTTGGATATCGGTAAGGGCTGTGGTTTCGTACTGTCGCAGGTCGAAAAGCTGTTGCTGTCGCAACCGTAGCCAATCGATGAGAGTTTGGTCAGGCTCAATGCTTATCCGCACAGGTAGGGTATTAATAAACAATCCCACCATGGTTTCCACACCGCTCAGAGCAGCCGGACGACCCGATACCACCGAACCGTAGGTCACTTGGTCCTCACCGCTGTAGTGGTTTAACAGTAATGCCCATGCTCCCTGAACCAGGGTATTCAACGTTAACCGATGCTGTCGCGCCAGATTTTTAAGGGCTGTGGTTAAAGACGGTGATAGGGATTGTGTCTGTTGCTGGTAGTGTTGAGATGTGCCAGCAGAACAAGCAGCAGGCAGCGGTGTGGGCTCAACAAAACCCTGAAGCTGTTTTCGCCAGAAAGATTCAGCCTTACTGGGATCCTGTTCTTGCTGCCAGGCAATGTAGTCGCGGTAGGGGCGTGTGGGCTGTAGCTGGGGTACGGTTCCCTGAAGCAACGCGCCGTAGTAGGTCAACATGTCCTGCCAAATGAGGGGCAGTGACCAGCCATCAAATAGCAGGTGGTGAGAACTCCAAACAAACTGATGGACGTTGTCGCGTAGGTGAATTAGGGTGAGGCGTAGCAGTGGAGCCTGGTCTAGGTGAAAGCCTTGGGTGCGATCGCACTCCAAAAACTCCTCCAACTTAGCCATCTGCTCAACATCCGTTACCCCACGCCAGTCCAATAACCGCCAGGGTACATCTACCTGCTCACGAACCACCTGTAGTGGCTCATCCAACCCGTCCCACAGAAATGCCGTGCGTAAAACCGGATGCCGTGCCACCGTCTGTTGCCACGCCTGCTGTAGGAGTTCTATCTGGAGATCACCGCTCAGCTTACAGGTGTATTGATTCACATAAACACCAGCCTGGGTATCGGCCAGGGTGTGAAACAACATACCTAGCTGTACCGGCGAGAGCGTATAGATATCGGCAACATTTTCCATTAACCCTGACCTCCTGCACGATCGGCCTTATTTAACAAAGCTGAAAGCTTATCGAGCTTTTTGCTGTTAAGCTTTGCCAGGGGAAAGTCTGCAGCTGTTACCTTGTTGCCTGGTCCCTCCAGAAGTGTTTGGAGATGCTGCATTACACCATCAGCGAGTGCCTGGGCTGCAGAGTCGCCTAGACCGCTGTAGCACCAATCAATATGGAGCTGGCCTTCTCTAATAAAGGCGCTGATGTCGAGGGGGTGCGATCGCATCTGTCTCGGACTTCGAGATACCTGTAATGGCTGAGAAAATCGGAACATAGAGTTGGGCGGTAGCAGCTGCTCTAAAGTCCCGAGATAGTTAAATAAGATTTCAGGCTGGGGCTGGTTAGTAACAGCTTCATTTCCTCTGAGATAGCGCAAAATACCGTACCCAATACCATTTTGAGGAACCTGTTCTAGGGTTGCTTTAATAGATCTCAATGTCTCACCAGGTTCAGATTGAGCTGTTAGTGTTACCGGAAAGAGCGATGTAAACCAGCCAACGGTGCGCACCAAGCGAATATTGGGAATTATGGATTCTTCTCGTCCATGACCTTCCAAAGCAACTTGAACCGTAGGTTGCTCAGTGTGTTGTTTAACGGCTAAGGTCAAAGCCGCTAACAACAGTTCTTGAGGACGCGCACGAGATGTTTGCAGAAACGTTTGGGTCAGGTCATCACTGAGCTGTCGAGAAACAGTGCGAGCAGTAGCTTCGGACTGAGTAGTACCACTTAACTGAGCAACGGAGTCAGGCGGAGAGAGCCAATAGTCAATTTCTGATTGAGGTAATGCGATCTCTTTAAGCCCATGTGCCCATGCTTTAAAGGAGCTAGTCTTGAGCGGAAGCGAAAGTTCCTCACCCTGACTGAGTTGCTGGTAGGCTGTTTCTAAATCCTGAATTAGCGTTAGCCAAGATAGAGCATCTACTGCCAGGTGATGTATGACCAGCCCTAGCTGCTGGCGGTCACCTAGATCAAAGAGAACCGCTCGAACAAGATCTCCTTTGGTTAAGTCAAGCTGGGTCTGAAGTTTGGCAATGGTTTTAGTAATGATTTCTTGAGGATGGGGCTGCGCCGAGACATCTACTTCGATAGTGGCCACATCAGAAACAGGTTCACCATAACGTTGCTCCCAGCCTGCATCGGTTTGAGTATAGGTCAGCCGTAAACTATCGTGATGATTTACCACGGCTGTCAGGGCTGCCTTCAAAACTGACAGGTCTAGTATTTCAGCCACATTTAGCACCACTGTCTGGGTAAACTGTTCTGGCTCTGGTGATTGTTGTTCAAAAAATGCCTGCTGGATGGGAGTGAGAGGTATCAACCCTGTCAAATCTTCTGGGGTCAGATGCTCATGCTCAGGGGCCACTACAGCAGACAGCTTTGCCAGGGTGGGATGCTGAAAAATCTGGTTGGGAGATAAGCTAAAACCAGCTTCTGACATCCGGGCAGCAATTTGAATGGCCATAATCGAATCGCCGCCCAGCTCATAAAAGTTGTCGTGGATGCCAATGCGATCCACCTTCAGCACCTGCTGCCATAGCTTGGCTAATGTCTTCTCCTCAGCCGTAGCAGGGGCAACAAATTCTGCCCGTAGCTCGGGACGACTGGCTTTTGGATCCGGCAGAGCTGCAAAGCTCACCTTGCCATGCACGGTCAAGGGCATCTGCTCCAGCTGAATAAAATAGGCGGGCACCAAATTGCTGGGCAATCGCTGGGCTAAAAAGCGTCTCAAGTCTGCTGTCGAGGTCTGCCCCACATAATAGGCCGCCAGCTGGGCTTTGTTTATTTGCGCGTCTTCGTAGCCAATCTCCTGAAGAATTCTCTCCACTTCGGCCACGTCAATCTCATCATTGAGTTCGTCGATGGCCGCTTCTGGCGTTTTGTGCCCCATACGCACATCCCAGCTGTAGGGCAGAGCGTAGTTATGATAGCCACGCTTCTTAGTATGCAGATGAATGCCCACATTGTTGATCAGACAGTTGGTAGAACGCCCTGTGTCTGACGGACGAATCCAGGGTACCTGGTCCTTTAAGAAAGAGAGCATCTCTGCTAGCTCTACATCGCAATAACGGTAGAAGTCAATAATCTCCACCGTCTCAAAAATGTCATCGGTTTGAAATACCTTCACATCCATCAGCTGTGATACGGCATCGTCAGTGCGATGGTAGGCTTTGCGAGCGGCCAGAATGGTCTCGTCAATCTGGTCTACATCAAACTCAGACTGGCCAAACAGCTCCGTAAACCATTCTTCTGTCAGACGGGTTTCAAAAAACTGTCCCCGTGAGAGACCCGTCACAATGCAGGGAATCCCCCGCTCGTAAGCCAGCTGCATACTCAGGGTATAAATAGTCTTAAAGCAGCCGTTACACACGTTACAGTGGCGATTCAGGCTATCGACAAAAATGTCGTTCATCGCCGGTGTGGTGCCAAATTGATGCTTCACACCCAGAGTCTTAACAACACGTCGAATATTGTCTTTTGCTTGCTCAGAAATGTAGCCGTTATCGAGGGTAAAGGCAAACACCTTGAAGCCCATGGTCACCAGCTGAGCCAGGGCATAGGTGCTGTCCTTACCACCGCTGAGCAGCATCAGACAGTCGTACTCACCCTGTTTGCGCTGACGGGCTCTCTCTAGACGAGACTTGAATTCGTCAATCGACTTGAAGTATTGCTCGGTGCGATCGCGATAGGTCTCATAGGTTTGACAAATATCACAAACACCCTCGTGATCAAAGGTAATGCCAGGATAGTTGGAGGCAATGCCACAGCGAGTGCAGTAAGTCACAGGACCAGCCTGCACAGGACCAGCCGACTGAACTAAGCTAACGGCACTAGCACTTACTTCAGGATGGTCCATCAGGGCCGCTTCGATTTCCCCTAGCTCAATGCGGGTACCGTGAATCTTTACCTGACGGTCACCGCGCCCAAGGTACGTTAGCTGCCCATTCTCCTGCCAGCGACCCAAATCGCCCGTGCGATACAGTCTTTGATCACCGCGAGCAACAAACCGTTCCGCCGTTAATTCAGATCGATTGAGATACCCCCGCGCCAGACCAGGGCCACCGATAAAGATTTCACATACGGCTCCCTGGGGCACCAGGTTTAAATGATCATCCAAAAGATAAATTTCCGACCCTGCCGCTGGTTTCCCAATGGAAACAGATGTGGGTGCATCAGGCTCCATTTCAAATTGATGAATCATACAGCCAACCGTAGCTTCTGTTGGACCGTACTCGTTGTAAATCTCAAGGGGATGGTCACTAGCATTGGCAATGGCATCTGCCAAAGATGTTTTCAGATCCTCCCCACCTAAAATCAGCGTCTTCAACCGAGAGCCAATGGCCATGCCCTGCACCAAGGACAGGTGAGAAGGGGTTAGTTTAATCACATCTACTACATTCTCTTGGAAGATCTGCTGCAGCGAAAGATCAATAGCTTCATCCCCTTCAGGATAAATCACCACCTGTCCACCTGAGAGCAGAGGCACATAGATAGAAGTAACCGTTAGATCAAATGTAAAAGGAGAGAACAGGGGAAACGCCAGGGTTCTCCCTCTCACATACTGTTGAATCGCCCAGTTAACGTAGTTGGCTAATCCACGATGTTCAACTTCTACGCCCTTAGGCTTGCCTGTAGACCCTGACGTGTAGAGCAGATAAGCAAGCTGATTAATGCCAGACGGATTATTTAAATTGTTGTTTGGCTGCGACGTTAAATCTAATGTGTCCAACTGGATATTCACGGCATGACTGTTCAGGTGCACCGTAAACTCAGACTGGGTCAGCACCCAACGTACCTGGGTGTCTCTCAGAATATGGGCAATGCGCTCATTGGGGTGGCTGGGATCAATGGGCACATAGGCTCCTCCGGCTTTAAGCACTCCCCAGATAGACACCAGCATCTCAACAGAACGGCGCAGACAGATGCCAACGGGCATCTCGGGCATCACACCCTGCTGTCGAAGATAGTGGGCCAGCTGATTGGCTCGGGCATTCAGCTGACTATAGGTCAAAGTTTCATCGTTACAAGAGATTGCAACAGCATCTGGGGTTCTCTCCACCTGTTTTTCAAACTGTTGCACTACGGTTTGAGTAACGTCAATGCGATCGCACTTCCCCAGATCTACAAGGTGAGTCTTTTCCGACCCATTAACAATCTCCACCTCAGCAATGGGTTGGTTAAGATCAGCCAACACCGCATCCACCAATGCCAGAAAATGGCCTGTGGCCCGTTCCTGTAGTTCTGGCTCAAACAAGTCACAATTAAAGTCGAAATGTAGCTGCAGACTGCCCCGATCATCAAAATCATGCACCTGTAGCCGTAAATGATGTCGTGGATCGCCAGCCCCTGGATGAATCCATTCTGAAGACACTGGACGACCATCAAAATCCGACAGCCTAGCGTGGATAAAATTCAGTACCACATTGACATCACGACTGGGGGCAAACTGGCTAACACCAGGCTGGGCATAGCGCAGCATACCACCGCTAGCATGACTCACTTTCCGCAACAGCGATGCAAAGGTTTCCCCTGGTTCAATGTCAGCTTGTAAAGGAAACAGTTCGATAAATACGCCGATAGTCTCTTTCAACAGTGCGGTAGTGCGACCATGGGCAGGGGTGGCAAATGCTACTTGATTGCTGCCGCTAATCCGATGGAGATAGGCCAGCAGAATACCAGCCACCAGGTTAAACAGAGACAGCTGGGGCGTTAACGCCCGTGCATCCGAGTTCATCGCCAGCTGTTTCAATGCAGCCGTTCTTTCTGGGCCTAGTTCCCATGAAACACGGCGGGTGCGAGGGGATACCTGGCTTGCTGATCGATGGTAAAGATCTACTGAGTTCGCCTGCTGTTGTTGCCAGTAGTCAATGGCGCGAGACGAGGGTGATGGCAACGATACATCACTATATGCTGGTAATGCTGGGGCCTCTGACAAATTGCCCGCTATCGAACGATGATAGAAGTCTCCTACTGTTTGGTAAATCAGTTGAACTGACTGAATATCCGTAATCACATGGTGCTGACTGATATACCAGGCATAACAGTTAGAACTGAGACGTATTAGAGCTGTTTCAAAAAGTCTCTCGGATAAATTGAACAGTGTCTGACTACGATTCTCTGCCCAGGTACATGCCTTTACTTGGGGATTCCCTTGATCGCTGAAATCAAACACCGGCACTTCATAATCCAGTTGAGACAATACCCGCTGCTGCGGCACACCGTCCACTTCCTCAATCACCATCCGTAGAGCATCGCTGCGTTCCACCAATGCTTGGAATGCCGCCTGAAAATGAGCAGGCTCAATCTCACCGGATAGCGTAAACAAAAACGCCATGTTGTAAAGCGGTGATTCTGGTGCCAGCTTTTGCCCCAGCCACAGCAGATGCTGGGCCGTTGTCAGATTAGACTGGGCGGCAGTGGATTGAAGTGGCATTGCAACAACGGTCATGATTACAGGCTCCGCTTAGCAAGGTAGGCATCAATGGCCTTGATGGTCCTAAAGTTAGTGATGATGATGTCCGACTGGGGCACATCACAGCCAAACTTATCTTCCACAAAAGCCACCAGCTGCATCACTCCCATGGAGTCAATAATCTCTTCACCGAGGAGATCATCGTCTGCCTCAACCTGCATCCGACCGTTAAGCAGGGTCTGACTAATATATTGTTTAAGAATTTCTTGGTTATCCATCACTGTGAGTCTTGAATTTTGAGTTAAAGTTTGCCCGCCAAGAGAAATCACCTTATTTCTATAACTAAGAACTAAGAACCAATAACTAATAACTAATAACTCTCCTCTCCGCCTGTTGTTGCAACGCCCGTCGATCAATTTTGCCAGTGCCCGTTCTAGGGAATGCGGTCGCGATCGCAATCCTCCTCGGCACCGCATACCCCGGCAATCGTTCCCCCACATAATTAAGCAGTTCACCATCACTCAAGGTAGCCTCGGCCTTCAGAATCACCACCGCTTCCACTTGATAGCTACCGGCCTCAGCCGACACCGCATAGGCCGCCGCTTCTTCCACATCAGGGTGTCCCACCAAAACCGCTTCCACCTCATCCAGTTCAATGCGATAGCCCCGAGTTTTAATCTGACGATCTTTCCTGCCAACAAATTGATAGTTACCGTCCGGTAGCTGCTGCACTAAGTCCCCTGTGCGGTAAAATACAGCCGTCTGATGAGCAATTTCAGTCCGGTAAAAAGCACTCTTATTTAAGTCAGGTCGCTGCCAGTAACCCATCATCATGGTCGGCGTTCGCACCAGCAGTTCACCCACATCGCCTGACATAACTGGATTGTCCATATCATCCACCACAATTTCCTCTGCATTAGCCCAGATTTGTCCAATGGGAGCCACCTCATCAGGCATCGCCTGGCCCTCAGACAAAGGAGGGACATGGTAATAGCTACACTGGTTGATTTCTGCTGGTCCATACACATTACTAAAACGTGCCTGGGGCAAACGTTCCATCAACCCATACATATATTTCGCCGGGTAGGGCTCTCCACCAAACAACACCCAGCGCAGTGAGCTTAAATCTCTCTCTTCTAGCACACCCCGCAACAGTAGCTGGATTAACGCAAACGGTACCGAGTACCAAATGGTTAACGCTTCATCCTGGGCCAACTGCGAAAGACTGGCAGGCATTTTCATATAGGCTTCAGGGATAATCACCGTTGTCGCCCCTACCAACGGCCCTGAGAAGTAGTCCAGGGTGGACATGTCGAAATGAAGCGGCGAGTGATTACCCAGACGATCTTCGTGGGTCAAACCATAGGTATAGGCCGCCATCCGCGCATAGTTTAGACCACTGCAATGGGTATGCATAATTCCTTTAGGAGTGCCCGTAGACCCCGAGGTATACATGATGTAGGCCAGGTCTTGCTCCATGGTGAGCACCGACGGCGAGATATCGCTGGGTAGAATATCTGACCAGTCACAATGGTCCACAGCCTGTTCCAGGGCAAATGTTTCTGGCAAACCAATGATGTACTGTAGGGGTGCACCGCTGCGTGCCCTAATTCCATGGGCTCTGCTCCCATGCATGCCCACACCATGGGCCTCTCCCACCAGCGTATCTAACAAATCCGGCATCCGCACCCGCTTTGATTTCTGGGTAATCAGGTGACGAATACCGCAATGGTTAATGGCGTAGGCTGTACGGGCAACAGGTGCACTCGGATCAAGCGGCACATAGGCAGCACCGGCTTTCCAAATGCCATATATTGCGATCGCACTCTCCAAACTCTTATTCAAGTAAATCCCTACCCGGTCTCCCCGCTTTACCCCCAGATCAACCAACTTATGGGCCAACCCATTTGCACGCCGCAACAGTTCGCCATAGGTAAGACTCTCACCATCACAACGAAATGCTTCGCGTTCAGGAAACTGCTCGGCAGAGTGATCTAAAATTTGAGACAACAAATAAATCATATCCACCTCCTACAATCCCAATGAGCGCGCAATAATGTTGCGCTGAATATCCGAGGTGCCCGCATAAATCACCCCGCCAATGGCGTCCCGTAAATCTCGTTCCACCCCATACTCCGTGAGATAACCATTACCGCCATGGATCCGCACCGCATCTAACCCTGAGGCCACAAAACACTCGCTCAGATACAGTTTGAGCAATGCCGCCTCAAGCATGGCCGGTTGCCCGCGTTCTTTTAACCAAGCCACCTTATACAGCAACAGCCGCGCCGTCTCGAGGCGTAACTTCATATCAGCCACTCGATTCGACACGGACTGAAACTTACCAATGGGTTGACCATACTGCTCCCTCGCTTTGGCATACTCAACCGTCTTCTCTAACTGACGCTCCATGGTGCCTAGTTCGCTGGCCAGGTTAAAACAACGGTCATACTCCAGCGAACTATGGGAGAAACTAAACCCGGCTCCTTCCGGCCCCAAACGATCTTCTTCGGGAACAAAACAGTCTTCAAAGAAAATCTCTCCAAAGGGCACTGTGCGTAGACCCATTTTCTCCTTGACTGGCCCCGTGGAGAAACCCGCCGCTGTCCGCTCCACCAGAAAAGCCGTCACCCCCCACTTGCCTAGACTCGGATCAATGGTGGCAAATACCAGGGCCAAATCACAGATAGGAGCACAGGTGACAAACTTTTTACTGCCGTTGAGCATATAGCCCCCGTCACACTTTTGGGCATGGGTTTTTAGACTATAAACATCTGACCCAGCATTGGGTTCAGATAAGGCATGCACACCGATCCATTCACCTCGACATAGTCGTGGCAAATATCGTTGCTTTTGGTCATCAGTCCCAAACTGCTGCAAAAGAATCTGCACCGTCCACATCTGGGCATTCAGACCCAGGGTAAGGCCATTATCTTCACAGCCATAGCCGAGGGCTTCCATCGCCAGCACCGCTGTCATAATGTCCAGGGCGGGCGATCCGCTATAGTCTTCCGGCATACACATGCCTTGAATACCAAACTCAGCACATTTTTTCCAGTTCTCCCAGGAAAATTTGCCATGGTAGTCGCGCTCAACCATGTCACCATTGAGGTTCTTTTGCGCAAACTGAATGACACGATTCTTAAAAGCGAGTTGTTCGTCTGACCAGGAAAAATCCATGACAAATCTTGGGGGCGAGATGTGGGTAGATTACAGGACAAAACTGTAGGGATTTTTGACCTCAGCGGTGGCGCTTTCTAGCTCAACTAAGGTACCGACCTGCAGCTCAGTTGCATAGTCCAGCAGCATATTCATGGCCACCTGATCCTCAAGGGCAAATCCGGTGGAATCAAAAACCGTGGTCTGTTGCTGATGGTGACGATACTGGGCTGGATGCTTGACTACGTTAGATAGCTCAGCTCCAATCTGCTTCAGGTTCTTAAACTGTTGACATTCGCCTTCGCGAATGGCCTGATCTCGAAAATCAGGACACACAAAACTGCGCTCTAAAAGACTTAAGGGTACCTCAAACTTACCAGGAAAATCAGCCCCCACTGCGTTAACGTGCAGCCAGGGTTTCAGATTTTGATCGGGAAAGACCGGTCCATCATTCACATCCACGGACGTTGCTGTGCAGAGGATATCAGCTGCGGCAACAATATCAGCAACGTCTGCCTGGCAAAT
Source organism: Adonisia turfae CCMR0081 (assembly GCF_011009555.1). GTDB lineage: Bacteria > Cyanobacteriota > Cyanobacteriia > Phormidesmidales > Phormidesmidaceae > Leptothoe > Leptothoe turfae. The sequence goes on from NZ_QXHD01000004.1 coordinate 7,255,765, forward strand.
CTCTAAAGGGTTTAACCCCAAACATGCCACACGCTCAGCAAATGATTGACTCACGGCTGGATCGCTATCGAAAATGAGCACCTTCTTAAGATCAAAGCAGCGAGAGAGACCATGAAGTTGTGTAACGGCTTGGGCTCCAGCACCAATTAGGCCAAGGACTTGACTGTTGGATGAGGCTAGGAGTTGGGTTGCGATCGCAGATGCCGCTCCTGTCCTCAACGCCGTCAGAAATGTACCATCGATCACCGCAGACAAATGCCCCGACGCCGGATCATAGGCAGAAACCGTGGAAAGGACCGTCGGTAGGTTATGCAAGCTCGGATTCTGGGGATGATATCCCACCGCTTTGACCACAATCTGACGATGCTTTTCGAATAGCGGCATCCATTCCACTAAACCCACATGGGGTTGCTCATAGCTGAACCCAGTACGCACGGGCACCACAGTTTTTGCAGGATCGAAGTATTCAAATGCCTGGGTGAGGCGAGTAATCGTCTCATCCATCAGGGCATCTAAACCCACATACTCAACAATTCGTCGGGTATCCTCTACCGTGAGTATCAGCGTTTGTAACGGTGACTTAGAAACCACAACGACGTTATCAACCATGCTAGATTGCGCCAAAGAAACCATGGAAAACCTGTTTGCCAACTTACCATCTTAAAAAATGATGCTTCACCCCACTAGCCACCCTAAAACAGACCCTGTAGCACTGGTAAAACTCGAATATTGACATCAAACGCCCGTTCTATAAACCAATAGAGTGACATTACCCCCAGCATCGAAGCTCCTGTTTTCATGACAAAACTGGGATAAAATTGTTGGTTTCGCAACAAATAGAGCACTGGAAAGACTACAGCAATAATCATCAATTGCCCAATTTCCACACCCAGGTTAAATCCAAACAAGGATAGGGCCGCGTTTTGACTGGTCACCCCTAATTCTGCCAGCACATCGGCAAATCCAAATCCATGGAATAACCCAAAGAGAAAAATGATTAACCATGAGCGTCCCCGAAAGATGGGATAAAAAATATCCACCGCAGCTAGACCAATGGACGCCGCAATAATAGACTCCACTATGCGAGAAGGCACCTGTACAATCTGTAATGTAGCCAGGCAGAGCGTAATACTGTGGGCAATCGTAAAGGCCGTAGCAATCTTGATAATGTACACAAACGCAGTTGAAAACTTGCCCACTGGCTGCCACATTGAATCGTCTCGTCGCCTCAACACCGATGGCAGCAATAAAGCAACTAAAAAGAGAACATGGTCAATACCTTCTACGATATGTATTACCCCAAGATGAACGACCGCCGAAAAGCCCTGCCACAGACTACCGGATGTTAGATCTAACGTCTGAGTCTGCCCCGGTTGTCTAAATATCATTAGCGGCGTAGACTCATTTTGGAAGGTTCCAGTCATCCAGTTTTCTTCCACCAGCAACATATTTGTATGCTGCGGTAATTGCTCTAGAATCACATCGTAGGTAACATCAATAGCCTCAGGCGTAGTCTGAAAACCCTCTAAGGTATACTCAAGCGTCAGAAACTGGGCAAATGTGGTGTTCAAGAATCCATACTCTTGGAATGTAAGATTACATGCCAGAGGAGAACAGTCAAGGGTTAGATATTCATCTACATAGGCTCTAATCTGCTCTATATGAGGTTCAATATCTCCTCTACGAACCTTCTTTTTACTAGCAAGCCCCAGCTCAAGTACCTCATCTAATTCTTTAACGGGCATTTCTACCCGTGTCGAGACAGCATCTTCCCTAATTTGAAAGTAGACATAGCTTTGCCCTAAATTATGTGCTGACGCACTCGGCAATAAAGATGAGCTAACAACACACAACAAACAGGCCAAAGTAGCCAGTAAAACTCTGGCTGCGGTAGATCGCATCAGCTTACCAAGCATGACTCTTGCTAGGTCAAAATGACCTCTCCTTAAAATATCTCGTGAATATGAAAAAACACTGAATTCTGTCTTAAACCTAACTAATTCCCAAACCTCAACTAATCAGAGACCAGTTAATGTCTGGAATCTCCACACAAGTCCCGCTTAGTGCTTCCCCAAGAACTATACATTAGATTTACTGTTCTCAAAACATCATAGATATAGACCGTTATTCCGATAGTCCAACAAATCAAAGATTTTCTATGGATAGTACGGAAAGGTATGAAAACTGGTTTTAAAGCTCACATAAACTTTATTTGAAGTTAACATGAAGATAATGGTGTCACCATACAGTAACTATTCCAACAGTTCAAAACAGTTTTTATGAATATATTGTGAGATTATTCTTGTAGTCAGCAAAACAGACAGTATATAAGTCTTATGGTCAACAGTAATAGTCTAAATCTAAACAAGCTTTAGGCAATAAAGCATGAGGCGAAAGTCCTAAGTGTTAGGGTGGGTCTTTAGCCCTATGGAAGAAATTGCCAGGAATCTCAAAACATTACGTTAAGACATATTGGAATTATTTCGAAACATATTGAAATATTGAGTTATTTCTTCCGCGTCAATGTCTGCCTTGTGTAATATAAGACGCTTGCAAGAGCCAATAGTCAGTTTTATAGAGCTTTGTCAAAGGCACGGAGGCGTCACTGCTTGGACAAATTCTCTCTCAGAATCTGCTCCTGTTGTCGTACGGCAGCCAATAGCTCTGCGTTCTGAATGATCATTCCCACCTGATTATTAAAGATATAGAGACACTTTTGATCGCTATCATCAAAACTAGTTCGATACAATTCTGGCACGGGTTGGTCGTACACCAGCGGCAACTCAGGATAGTGCCCTGCTTTCTGTTTATTAATCAGCTGGGTCACACCAATCAACTCACCGTCTTGATTAAGAATCGGCATACAAAGTAGACTACAGGTGCGATAGCCGCTGCTAGCGTCAGTATTCCTTGCTCGTTCAGAGGCCGGATGGTCGTACAGGTCAAAGGGAATGTTTAAGGGGTCACGGCTTTTAGCCACTTCTCCTGCAAATCCTTCACCGATCTGGAGTCGAATTTCTTCCACCTGACCATTATCAAACTGGATGCGGCTCCAGAGTTCATTGCGATCGCAATCCAACAACCACAAGGTGCCCCGATCTGCACTCATTAGTTCTTTAGCCGCATCAATAATTCGTCCCAATATCTCCTCTGGTTCAGCTGTATTAAAATCGCAGGAACGTACCGCCCCCATCAACGTGGCCGCCACCCGCTGCCCCCGCGATGTCTTATGGTACGAAAAGAAGCTCTCTAAAATAATCTGAATAGCAGCGGAGCTAGCATTAACAGTTTCAATATCTTCGGCAGTAAACCCCTGACGATCAATGCGCTCTTCTAAGGGTAAATCTGGGTTCAAATAGGGCAACAATTTGTTCAAGAGCTGCACCACGGCAATCAACTCACCCCGATGATTGATCAAGGGTAAAGATAACAACGTGTACGTTCGATAGCCTATTTTTAGCTCTTGCTCTTGGGCAAACGCTGAACGTGGGTCGCCATAAAAGTCGTAGGGGATATTAATCATTCGATGGTGGGCTGCAACCTCTCCTACAATGCCCTGGTTGAGAGGCACCCGAATTTCCAAATCATTGGCTTCGCTATCGGTTTCTGCCACAATGGACCAAAATTCCTGACGGTCGGAGTCAAACAGAAAAATGGTCGTCCGATCGGCTCCCAACGACTGGCCCAATTTAAGGGTAATAGAACGCAGGGTGGTGTCTAAAATCTCATCGAAACCCTGTTTGTCCATGACCTGATTTAACAATTCCAGGGTTCTGCTGACAACATTACGAGGATAGGCCGACTGACGTTCAAGTTCGTTAAAATACTGAACATTTTGCAGGGCAATACCCACCTGGGTATTAAAGACCTCCATATGTTGTTGGCTAGTAATGTCAAAACTGGCCTGAAAACAGGCGGGGGGCTCAGGCCAGGTACTGGGATCGTAAGGAGGGAAATCACCCTGGCGGCGTTTATTGATCAGTTGGGTGACGCCGAGGAGCTGGCCGTTGCGATCACACACCGGCATACACAGCAAACTACAGGTACGATAGCCCGTCCGCCGATCCGTCAACTTAGCCCGCTCAGACTGAGGATGGTCATATAGGTCAAAGCTAATATTTAAAGGTTCTCCCGTTTGCGCCACCATTCCTGCATAGCCCTGACCAATGGGAATGCGGATTTCTTTGACCTCACCATTTTCAAAGGGAATATTCGACCAAAGTTCTTGACTTTCAGGGTCAACCAACCACAGAGTCACCCGATCAGCATTCATCAATCGCTTGGCTGCATCAATCACCCGCCCAATAATTTCATCAGGATTGAGACTACTCTGGGACACGGATGTTGTCGCTTCCGTCAGGGCCTCAGATGTCTGTATGCGCTGGGTAAGACGATAACAGTAATGACACTGTTCTAAAATCCGCTGAATCGGTTCAGCATAGTCCCTTAATTGCACCTGATCTTCTTGGTTAAAGCCCACCAAATCAACGCGTTCTTCTAAGGGGGCGGTTGGATTATGGGAGAGTTTGAGCTTATTCACTAAATGAACAAACGCGATCAAATGCCCTTGAGATTGAGGCAAAGAAAAAAATAAATCATTATACGTAATATAGTTCTCGGCTTCACGAGCAGACCCTTGAGTAGCTTGAATAAACTGTTGAAATTCTGTCAGCTGGCCTGCACTCGCCTCATTGGTCAAAATCTTAATTGTAGGGTATTTGATATCACCGCTATTGGCTTCAATGGACCACAGCTCATTTTTCTCTGGATCAATGAAGAATATTGTCGTGCGGTCGGCACTCAACAACACACTCATTTTCAAGGTAATATCACTCAAAATCTCATTAAGGATATAGTCAAACCCCTTACCCTCCATGACATTGAGCATGGACAAAAGTTTTTGCTCTTGTTTAGAAACAGTTTTCATAAACTCCTCGTAAACGTTAGACAAAACCCGTTGCACCCATTGGTTATTAAAGACCGTGGCATAAATCCGATTGTAAACACGCAGTTGTTCGCCCCGTTTTACCACCAGTCCTGCTAGCTGTAGCTCTAACTGTTCACCACTGTCATCGGCAGAGACATACCGATCTTTGAGAATCCGCTCATACAGCTGTAATAACGGTCCCGTTCGTTTCTCAATATTTAGCAAGCGATCGCGAATTGTCTTTAAATGGGGTGGCTCATCCTGAACTTCCCAGTTATCTAAAACGCGAGCTTCCACCAAAACTTCCACATAGCGCCGTTCTTGCCCTGCCGTAATCGGCTCATTCTCAGCCGTAATGACCTGACATAGCTTCTGAGTCAATAACGGCTGTCCCCCCGTCCAGTTCAAAATACATTTCAGCACCACCTCTGGACGTTCAGCATTAACCAATCCTTTGGCCAGGGTGCGGGCTTCTTGAAACGTAAACCCATGCAGATCAATAGCCCGTCCCACATTAAAGGGGGTGCAATACTTATCTGTAATCAAATCAGAGGGTGTCGTGACCCCCAACAGCGCAAACGTTAGCTGCCCCGAATCGAGACAAGAACGAATACAGGCAAAAAAATCATCGGTCTCAAACGGCAAGCGCCGCATGCTGTCAATCTCATCAATAAAGATAACAATTGGCTGGGTAACATTATCTAACAATATCTGTTCTATAAACTCGTTGAGTATCTTTACCGGTGATAGATAGTCATACTCTTTTAACCACTGACGCAGATTGACAGGCAGGTCAAAACTGGTCACTAAACGCCGCATAATACCGGCATACCACTGTTGAGCCGTAATATCTCGACTACCAATCTTGTTCAGATCAATGGCCACACAGGCAACACCAACCTGTTGCAAACGATAAAGTGTACGCACCCGCAGACTGGTCTTCCCCATTTGGCGAGAGTTAAACACATAACACAGCTCGCCCGCTTTCAATGCTTGATAAAGCGCCTCATCTGCTTCCCGCACGATATAGCTTGGAGCATCCAGAGGTAAATGTCCTCCAACCTTATATTTCATACCTATATCACCCCCTCATTTACACACAAGCCTGTCATCTCTTTGATCACAGCTTCAGACCATTCCCTCTAGATAATCCCCTTTAGACAATCACCTTCAAACGGCCACTAAAGTACTGACGATACAATTCAAAGCGAGGAACAACGCCATTGCCTTCCAGTTTTACTAATCCAAGACTGTGAAGCTTGAAAGCACATTCCGATTCCAGACAAACGGGTTCATGTCGAACCAGCACCTGGCTAAATGAATTAGCCAGAACAGAATTACGATGTAAAACCCACAAATGGCGGCGCAGATGGTCACCATAAATGCCAGATTCTGTTGGCGCACTTTCTAGAAGCTGCTTCCAGGTGAGGCGCTTTTGAGCAATGTGATAAAACGCAAATCTCACAAGATATGGATGACCACCAATCAACGTCATCAGCTGTTCAAGCTGCTCAGCTGTCCAATTCAATCCGTGACGACAGGCCAGATCGGTCACCTGGTCTAGATTAAAATCCTGCAGTTCAATGGGCAGACCGACGTTAAACGGCGACTGGTTAATATCCAGAGGAATATAGCCCTCCGTCGAGTGCACCACCACTAACCGTAATTTTTCCCAAAGACTGCTGCCTGCCATGCCATAACCCGCTTCTTCATACCAGGCCCGCAATAGTCCAAAAAAGTCATCTACAATATTGGCATAATGAAACACCCGATCAACCTCATCCATCCCCAACACCAGAGGTGTGGTAATTTCAGGCAGCAGATAGTCCTCAAAATAAGCCGTACAGTTATCCTTACTGCCATAGGTATCCGTCCAAAAATCCTCTAGCCGAGGCGGAAGATTTAGTTTGCGAGCCACACGCACACATAGCCAGCGCAGCACCTTATCAAGGCTATTGAAAATCTCCTGGTCCGCATGCTGAAAGCTAAGGGGAATCGTTTGATATCCCTGCTCGCGCGCTTTAGACAAAATCCGAGCCATCAGAGATGTCTTACCCATCTGGCGTGGGGCCTTAATGCGAATCAGAGCCCCTGGTTTGAAAATTTCTTCATAACACAGCACGTCTTGAGGATTGCGTTCAATGTAAAAGGCAGAAGCCAGGCGTACTTGCCCCCTGGGTAGCTCTGGATCTGCAACAGGCCGTGGGGCAGGCAGAGAGGATTCAGACCGCTCTACATCAGCAGAACATAATGATGGACTTTCAATTGTTTTTTCTGTAGAGCTAACCTTAGCAGTACCCACTATGGGCGGTTTGCCAACCTGAATAATTTGTACGAGATCTCGAACCAGTCGTTGCTCATCGTTGGGCTTCACCCAGCTATACTGTCGAGCCTGCGCTAGATAATTACGCAGGTCATGATTTAAAGGAAATGGTGACTCTGTACATACATGCAGCACTAACAACCACGGTTTATGGCTGTAGTAACTAACATGATGGTCCCAAATGCGTTGCAAAATCTCAATGACCATCTCACTCATCGCCATTTGAGATGACAACACCAAAATAAAGTGGCTGCAGCAGATCAGCTTTGCCTCCAGCTGGCTAGCCCAGCTACCGCCTGTACTGGATACCGTATCTAAATTAGCTGAAAAAGAATGGCCTACTGGTTGAACCGCCCGGCTTAAAATCTCAGCGATCTGAGCATCTGGCGTTTGTTGTCGATAAATAATGGCAATCTGTTTCTGTTGTTTAATTGCCCGTTCAACACATCCTTTCAGGCGTTTTTTAGTAATCTTTTCCCCTAAAACATCGGAGAGTTTATGCCAAAGTCGATAGCCGACAGACTTCTCAATGTATTCTGCCTTAAACGGATAAATTTCCTCATAGGTTTTTCCATGCCACGAACCCAGAAAAACCTGACGTTCTAGGTCATTAAGTCGTTTTTCTGTCTTGGCATAGACTAATCGATCAACAAATTCCAAGGCTGCATCTGCATCCATAGCAAAATCGCTGCTGAGCATGGGAGTGACGAATCATGGTAGGTAGTCGAGGCAGGGGATGCACAGTCCTAAGTTACCCCGCTGTTTATTTTCTGACAAAGCTAATGTGGAGGTTTGGAGGGCTTTGCTGAGGTTTTATGAGGTTTAGATAAAGCGAGCGTTTGAGCAGCTATCCTATACTTAGCAAATTTTTCCCCAGATTGTGAGCTTTTCTGGTTACACTCCAGAGCTTAACGTCAGATACTAAGGGTGACGGGGATAGTCAGATAGCACAAAAATACTGGACTAGCCACGGGGTTACTCCCCTGTAGCCTTGGCCCATGATTCGAGCCAAACTATAGACTTAAGCAAACGCCTGTGCAGCGCCAGTATTAAATAGCCCAATGCAAGCATAGTGCCCCATTACAGTGTCAAGCAGCCGCACCTGGAAGGAGAACATCAATGGCACCTGTTCTTTGATATTTCTCTGTTTTTCTCCGGCTATTACTGCTTTTCAAAAGGGTCAATGCCAGCACGGCCAACCCCAAACCATCTTAGCTATCTATCGAAAAGGTAATCGACCTATTCGGCGGTCAGGATGACGAAATTATTATCGTTTATCAAAAGAAACGCTAATGCAAAGAGCAAATATATTCATCAAACCAAGTAAGATTGACATTAAGACTGAAAAGGGTAGGTTAAATGAAACATATAATTTACCCATAGCTCATAGTTCCTTAAACGCAAGCTCTTTAACCTGCAATCAAGTTCCACGGACATTAAAAGTGCTATACCCCTCCACCTCAATGAAGCAAGCTTGTGTAAATCAGCTGCACGAGAAGTATATCCAGATGCTGGGGAAACCTTTGGGCTACCTATCTGCAAAGCCTGAACAAGCGTTTCAATTGGACTATGGTCATTTATTAAGCACGTTTGCTGCTCAGGTATTGGATAGGCTTAGTGCTAGCACAGCATTGTACCACAATGTTGAACACACGATCCTTGTCTGTCTAGTAGGGCAGGAAATCTTGCACGGCAAGCATCAGCTTGAGGGTAATGTCACTTGTGAGGACTGGCTGAATTTTATGGTGTCGTTGCTCTGCCATGATATTGGCTATGTCAGCGGTGTCTGCCAGCAGGATGATATTGCACAACGCCGTTATGTTCGATCGCGGGTTCAGACCTCTGGTTTAGTGCCAGAAACAACCTGGGTTACCCTACCTCCAGGGTCAACAGATGCTAGTTTGGCTCCTTACCACATTGAACGAGGTAAGCTATTCGTGCAAGAGAATTTCAGCCACTATGAAGTTTTAGACCTCCAGGCAATTAAGCGCAACATTGGCTTTACCCGATTTCCGGTACCAGATGAGCCAGTCTATCAGGTTACGGGGCACTATCCTGGTCTGACCCGTGCGGCGGACCTGATTGGTCAGCTTAGCGATCCGGGTTATTTACAAAAGACAGTGGCGCTTTTCTATGAGTTCGAGGAATTAGGGAAGAACCAAGAGCTGGGCTATCGGACTCCTGAGGATCTGAAATTGGGTTTTCCTAAGTTTTATCGCACTCAAGTTTATTCCTACATTCAGCCTGCGTTGACCTATTTGCAAGCAACCCCCCTAGGACAACAGATTGTTGAAAATCTAGAAGCTAATGTGGAGGCGGTAAATATTAAGCAACCAGCTCTCACAAAACGCTAATTTTTTTGAGGATAATATTGGATGAAATTGCTTCAAATTAATCAATATTATCTCAAAGTTCCAGGCCATCCCCTTGAAGCTAGCAACTCAAGTTTCAAAGCTTATTAAATAGGCTATATCGTAGTTTTCTATCTTCTGTAACAACTTTAAACTTGTATGAAGAATAGAATTACATGTAATTGTTGGATAGTCTAGTGCTATTCAACAATGCGCTCAAAGCTTCCTTCACGTAATTCCACCAATATCCCATCACCATTACTACGCTCTTCTTTGGATTCAGAAACAACTCGGTTACCTGAATCAAATCTCAACCTACCAGTTGCTCCGTAATCTAATGCGACTTGTGTCGCTAGCTGCTCTTGAACTTGGGTGCGACAAAAAGCAGTATTTTCCATAGTTGGCACACAAGAAGATTTTTCAAGAGCTTCATAAAAAATAGCTGCATCATCATATGCCATAGCGCTACGCCAGTTTATAGCATTATCGACTCCCCATAATCCAACAGCATAGCGTTCAAATGTATTTCTATAATCATGCCGCCGTCAAGGCTGGTCTCACGTTGGAGGTGAGTAATGGACCGGTCGAAGGATTAAACAATCGACTGAAAATGTTGAAGCGGCAAATGTATGGCAGAGCAGGGTTCGACCTACTGGCAAAACGATTTATTTTGGCTGCATGAAAATACCTCTCTACTAAACTAGCAAGAGGGCATTGATCAGATAACAACAGTTTCGGTAACAACCTCTGCAAGGTGGACTTCCAAGGCAATAACTGCCTTGACCATTTGCGCTGCCAAGCAACTATGCCTTTGACCTGAAAGGGATGTGGCAGCATCTCTAACGGAAATGCAAGGAGTTCAGATGATAACTGAACGGTGATTTAGGCCAATTTTAGTCACCAAAAGCTCGGAAGAGCCCAAAGTACTTGACATTTAATAGGCGATTAATTTACTGAATCTCAATGCTTTCAATCGACCAACTTTGGGGTGAATGGTTAAAGGTAGCCACAAAATCAGCCTCAGTTCGCCCGCCAACCTGATCGATAGTTACTTCCCTGAACTCTTCAGACCGTCCTTCTTGCTGAGCACGAATAGTGAGCGTAATGTTGCTAATGGGCGAGGTTCCAGAATTTCTTAGCGTCCCTTCTATGTTATTACCGACAGCCCTAACGCCATAGGTATATAAGTTTGATAGCCTCTGCTGATTGAGCACGGCAATCGCTTGTTCCTCTCTCGCCTGGGCCGCGACGTCTCGCTCGTTGCACATATAACTCAGGTCCGTGCGTACACCATACATATCCATGTAGCACACAGGTATAGCCAATGCCGAGGGAGCAGCAGAAAACAATGCAAACGAAGCGATAACCGGGGTAAGTTTCATGTGTTGTATGTAGGGAAACTACACTAAAAACTTCCCTGGGATGGCTTGCTATCGGGAGCCTTTTACTAAATGAGACTTTCGGCTAACCCCCTCAATAGATAGCATTGAGTATTCCTTCGCAACTTTTAAAGACACTCGGAGGTCTATGCTACATATTCCTCAGGACAAAAGGGTGCTCACCAGACTCTAAATTCACTGTTCATGTCCCTCAGCTATTACCAGCCGAGGGATTTTTTTCAAAAAAATACCCCAACAAATAACCCCCGAAGCAATGAGCGTCAGGGGGTGTTGCAAGGTGCTATGTCTATCTTGAGTTAGGGTGCCCAGGTGCAGGGTGCTCTAAGCCATCTCCGTCTCCAACCGCTTCCAGATAGGCACGGGGTTAGGCGTGTAGGTTCCTGCGCGGTTTGCCTTCATGCGACCGATAAAGGTAAGCCTCGGTGGTTCCCTTAGCAGGTAAGACAAATGCTGCAAGAGGTTTACCCAATAAAGGTGTTTTATCCTGATGCCCTGTCCTCACTTAACTTGTACTTAACTTCTCAGAACTTGTACTTAAGTTATCAGCTGAAGATCTCACTAGCACAGCTTCTTCCAACCGGTGTAATTCTTCCAGTTCTCGGGTGAGGAAGAAGTTGAGGCCCGTTCGGATCACTGCAAGGATTGCTAATTGGCCCAAGGACTCAAAGGATGGGAATACCGCTGTCGCTAAAATATCGGCGGCTAATTGAAATTCTAAAGCCAGAGCCAGGGCTCGCCCAAAGCGGGCACGGACTCGGGTGTAGTGATAGGTGTTGGGACGTCGTAAGAGTAAGAACGCAAGTCGCCCACTCGTAATTAGCCCAAATAGGATGGTACCAATGGAAATAGCTTCAAAACAAACCTTCAGCGAATAGGCAAATAATCCGATAGTCGCTTCAAAATTTTCGACGAAATGTGTGAGAACGTCCATTCACCATCACCTCAAGAATTCAGTATCTTTAGTCTCGTTTAGCCTATTGTTTTATCCACACATTAAACCGATTATAGGAGTTGAAGCTCCAACGAGTGGTTAGGCGCGCACCGAACGTTTGACATACACGATCTCCGGATCGTCGGGATCAAGATTATGGATGACTCCTGACCGTTCGTAACCCAGTTTCTCAAGGACATGTTGAATGTGCGAGTTGGATTCGTTGGTCGAGGTGAATAGATCGCTCGATTGCGATTGTCTTTCGAGAAACGCCACCAATTTAGGTCCGTGCCCGGATGAGCGATGGGGTTCTGCAAGGTAGATGAGATCAATGAATGAGCGGCCAAAGAACCCATGGGAGATGACTCCGTAGCCAATAATCTCACCGGAAATTTCGACCACCCAAGCGCAATCACTTTCCACCGTGTTTCGGATAAAGTCCCTTCGATTGGAACTGCCACGGGCAATGTGATCGAGATCGCTTAATGTGGAAGCATCGTTGACGATCGCCCGGCGGATTATATGGTCTGGCATGTGCGCCTAACGTATGGCTGAGCGACGGCCAGTAGTTTTTCGATACCTGGATGTAAATAGTTCCGTCCGCTCCTGCACAGGGTTAGGCGGCAAGGTAAGGGCCTTTACCTGTGTTCGCATCGCAAATATTTTAGGCTGAGAGCGCTTGCTTCAGGGAGTTTATAAGCATGGTGTGGCCCCTAAAATTTATTAGAGAGGTATTAGAAGTTGCAGCAAGAACCACACCTTACAGTTTGTTGTTATGTGGAATTACCATTGATGGCGTTGTGCAATTACTCATACCGGTAGAATACAGCGATTTTATTTCCGTCAAAGTCTCTAAAGTACGCACCAAAGAATGCCCCCTCGTTCCTTTCTCCTGGAACACCTTCACATGAAGCGCCTAATTCGACAGCCTTGGAATAAACTTCTTTGACCTTCTCTATACTTAGCAATTTAAACGCAACCATAGTTCCATTACCATGAGTAGCTGGCATACCGTCAAACGGTATGCTTATAGCTAATTTGGTATCGCTATCCGGAAAGCTGAAAAAGACAACTTTTTCTGATTGATGGATTAGTTTTCCACCAAACAAACCTAGCAATGTTTCATAAAACAAAACTGCCTTTTCGATATTTCCAGTACCAAGCGTAATATGTGAAATCAAAATTTAACCTCAATTACTAGTGTAACGGCTTGGGCTTGAGCGAACGACAATAATGTTTCATTATATCAATAGTGCATATTTCCGTTCCGTTGCAAGTGCTTGTTAGCCATTGATGGTGAATGAGCGTATTTGCTCTTCTGATCGAGGCCATATATAGGCTGAGCACTGTTTATGCCAACCTAGTTTTTCATAAAAGCTGTTTTTCCCTGGTACGGCTGTCAACATTGTAGTAAGAAAAGGCTTGAGGTCGTTTTCAAGCTCACTAAGGATTTTAGAGCCAATCCCATTCCTTTGATATTCCGGCAACACAGCCAAATCAACTATCCATCCATAGTAATATCCATCATCAACTGTTCTACCTACACCAACCAATTCATCACTAATATAAGCAAAGCGTTTAAAGGAGCTTCTTTCGAATGAGAGTCTAACTTGTGCCGAAAGCCTTTCACCCCATCCGACAGCTTTGAATATATTGGACATGTCCTTCCAGTTTGTATTTTCAACTGAAGTTGTATACCTGACATTCATATCAATATTTTTGATAGCTAATAGCTCGTTCACGGATACGGCGTTTATTGATAAATTCTAAGATCTTTTTCTCATCGCTTCTGGCTAAGCCGCTATATTTTTCAGCAAGGGTTAATGCAAATTTGTCATGAACCCAATCTTCTTCAGTCATCTCGGCGAGGGACTTGAGCGGTCGTGTTTTACGGGTCCAACGAGATTGATACTCCTTAAGAGTTTGTGTAAATTGCTCAATCGAATTGAAACATAACATTGAGGTGTCAATGGCAAAAGCATAAAACGCTTCATCAGAATGCCCCTAGGTAAACTGTTCAATTTTGGAGCAGCAATCAACAAATATTTTATCAATGTCGAATGGCATTAAGGTTATCTCTTTGCAGCATAACGCCTAGCTCAGTGGCGCTTGAGGCGGCACCTCCCCTACACATCCTGGCCGCTCGCTTTGGACAACGGTTCTGGATGCGATCTCGGGGCAAGCCTTTTCACTCATGCGGCAATTCTACCCCGCCGCAACACCCACGCCATCAGCGCGTTGGATTGCCGAAAACGAGCCACAAAACCGCTGGAAATCGCGGACAAAACATCCGTGACGACTAACTCATTATTGGGAGGAAACTTTCTGCCTAATCCCCTGATTTAGTAGATTAGGTAGAAATATTTCAGTCTAACACCCCGATAAGATAATTAGCTGGACAGCTGTCAGCCTAACATGCTGATTTGGGTGATTAGGTGGAAACTTTCTACTGAATCACCTAAGGCTCTATACCGTGGATTAGTTGCACTAGACACAACGGGGCTATGGATTTTTCAGGGCTTTCAGCGATCACAGCAGAACGGCAGCATCAGGCTTTGAGTTTATGTCCCCGTTTTTTTGCCATTAGCGGGCGTCATCATGGGGTATGGCTTACTAATCTCCCCCCCAACCCCTGCCGCTCCCCTTTGCCATCCTGGAGGCTTTGGCTAAGATGCTGAGCATTTCTATGTTCTCAGGAAAGTCATGCAAAATCAGTAAAAAGTCATGCATTCTCAGTCTTGAAGTCGGTCGATGACCCATGACAATAAAGGCGTAATGACCACAATGAATATCATTACGCCTCAAATTAAAGCCTCATAGAAATGGAGAATTGAGATCATGAAATACAAACAAATATTATTTGCTGCTGCCACACTCATTGCGACCGCAGCCTTTCCAAAATTATCAGTCGCTGATACAGGTAACGTGGTTGGTATTGGTATTGCCGGGTCTAATGACCACACCTACTACTTCTACACTGGCGGTCAGGTGAGTTCTGGTACCACTGACGATCCAGAGCATCACCGACAGACCTATAGTGCCAACTACCCGCCTCAAAAATCTGTTATCGCAGTCGGCATTGCTGGATCAAATGATCATGTTTATTACTGGTATGTCGACGGCACGGTAAGTTCGGGAACGACCAATAACGCAACTAGGTATCGAGACTACTATCCAGGTAACCTTCCAGAGGATGAGGATAAAGATCTGATAGCGGTTGCCATTGCAGGGTCTAACGACCATGTTTACTATTGGTGGTCGGATGGAACCGTAAGCTCAGGTACTACAGACAATCCCGTGCTTCACCGAAATTATTATGAGTCTAACCAACCAGAGAATAAGAGTTTGATTGGTGTCGGTATCGCTGGTTCAAATGACCATGTTTACTATTTCTATTCGGACGGAACAGTGAGCGCGGGCACGACTGACAACCCAACCAAACATCGTACGTACTATAACTCGGGGCTTTGACACTCATTCAGCCAAATCAGAGATTATGGTTGATGAGCATCAAAAGATCGAGATACACCTTACCCTTCCAACCCTGGCTTCGGTCAGGGTTTTGTTTTGGTTAGGTGACTGCATCTCCCTTAATCAAGTCCGGTACCCGCTCACTCCACTTAAGATTCTGACCGATTCAAGCCGCTCTAAAGTGGTTGTGCTTGGCTGCAATATTTATGCCCAGGGTTACGAGCTGATGAGTTACCGAGAAACTAGAGGCAGGGTTCGGAGAAAGTTGAAGAATCTGGAAAATTAATAGGTGTCAGGCATGGGAATTAGGATGGATTGTTAGTTTCAGCATGCGCTAGATCACAGAACGTTGAGTAGTGGATCACATAGTCTCATCAGACCTGAATAAACCTGAATATTTACCTGAATAAACCTGAATATTTCGGTCTTTTTCCTACCCTTGAGATTCGCCATAGTAAGGCCAGCGACATAGGGAAAAGATTGTCACTTATCTTGTAATTGCTTTAGGAGATTGAAGGAATGTTTGGTGAATTTTTTAATCAAATTATCGATAGCGGTGTCCGCATTGGAGATGAGGGTAATAATGTCTTAAACGGAACTAATTCAAGCAATCAGCTTTTGGGTCTGAGTGGTAACGATCGTCTTAAAGGAATGGCCGGAGCGGACTTGCTAGAGGGTGGTACTGGCAATGACTGGCTGTATGGTGGGAAAGGTCAAGATCTACTAAAGGGCGGTGCCGGTAATGACTGGCTGTATGGTGGGAAAGGTCAAGATCGATTAGAGGGTGGTGCTGGCAATGACTTACTGGTGGGGGGATTAGGTAACGATATACTGGTGGGTGGAGCAGGTAACGATATTGTTGTGCTAGCTCCCGGTAGCGGGTCTGATACCCTGATAGACTTTCAAAATGGACAGGATAAGATTCAGCTAGAGGGTGGCCTTACCTTTGATGATTTGGATATCCTTTCTCAAGGTGCTAACAATACAGATATCTTTATTAACAAGGCTGGTGATCCAAATGATGGTGAGAAATTGGCCACTTTGATAAGAGTTCACCCTACACAGCTAACTAAGGCTGATTTTATCAGTGCTCCAACTATTACCAGCACTTTTACAGCAAGTGTTCCAGAGAATCAGATTGGCGCAATTAACGTAGAAACATCAGATGATAGTGATTCTGAAGGCTCTGGTTTAACCTATAGCATTTCAGGGGGTGCTGATGCAGCATTGTTCTCCATTAATGCTGATAACGGTGTAGTCACCTTCAACAATGCACCTAATTTTGAAGCGCCTGGGGATACCAATGGTGATAATAACTATGACGTTGAAGTAACGGTGACTGATTCGGATGGGTTAACGGATACTCAAACAGTCACTATCAGTGTGACGGACATAGCAGAGGATGCCGCGTCAACAAATAATATCCAAAGCTTGCAGGCAACAAATAACATCAAAGATTTGAAGTCCTTTCTGAAACGAAATAGGAAAGTTGATTTTCGAACCGCAAATTTACTCAAAAATTCGACCCTCGATAGCTATAATTGGAAAGGCTTAGAGGACAATAAAGAAAGTGTGATTTTTCAGCTTAAAGCCTACCAACGCTTGCTAAGAATTGTTCCCAATGGTCAAGAAGACGTCGCTATAAAGTTACTACAAGAAGGGTTTCACTCTTCTTTGCAAATTGCCAATACGCCTAAAGCAAAGTTTCTCCAAGATACTCATAGCATCTTTAGTGGCGACACAACCCTGGCCGAACAGTTGTATAAGCGTGCGTTGGCGGTGCGTAAACTGGTTATATTAAAATATCTGAACCAAGCCCAGTAGCAGTCTAACCATGCTGT
Source organism: Adonisia turfae CCMR0081 (assembly GCF_011009555.1). Lineage (GTDB taxonomy): Bacteria > Cyanobacteriota > Cyanobacteriia > Phormidesmidales > Phormidesmidaceae > Leptothoe > Leptothoe turfae. The sequence continues at coordinate 7,273,009 of NZ_QXHD01000004.1, forward strand.
TGCTCCATCATAGTGAGAAGTGTATGCGCCTGGGGGGCGTTTGGGACAGAGTTCGGGAAAGAAAACCCCTCTGGCCGATTGGTCACCAGAGGGGAATGTCAACTATTTGCTTTACACAGAATTACCTGACGTATTAACGTACATTGTGGTTCCCACACAGCAACATCAGCCTTAGTACAGATGGGAGGCGAAAGCAGGACTATAGTGACCCCCAAAATTAGGACAGGACTGAGAGAGCGTAAGCTAGAGTCCAATAAGGGGAATGAATATGGCCAGCAAACCCAGAAACTACAGTAGCGAATTTAAGGCAAACGTGGTGCTGGAGATCGTCAGTGGCCAGCGGAGTGTGAGCGAAGTGAGTCGAGCCCATAAAGTTCATACATCCGTGATCAATCGTTGGCGCAATGAATTTCTAAACCAGGCGCATTTAGCGTTTGGAGGCAAAGGAGGTGGGCATGAATCAGTCGAGCTAATCGCGGAACTAGAACGCATGGTAGGTCGGCTAACGATGGAATTAGCGGTAGCAAAAAAGCTTCAGACGTATGGAATCTGAGCGGAAACGAACGATGATTGAGCAGTTAAAAGCCGAGTATCCGATCCAGGTAATCTGTGATGTGATTAGCTACAGCCGAAGCCGCTATTACTATCGGACAGAATCAGATAAACAACAGCAAGAGGAGGAACTGAAAAAAGCGATCATTGATGTAGCGGGACGGTATCCCACCTATGGTTATCGCCGGATTACGAAACAATTGCAGCGAGAGGGATGGACAGTTAATCATAAACGTATCAGCCGATTAATGAGAGAATTAGGACTACTGGCCAAGCGGCGCATACGTCGGAAACGAACAACGAATAGTGGGCATGGCTATAAGCGGTATCCTAATCTAGTCAAAGGGTTGGCAGTAGAGCGTCCAGGGCAGGTGTGGGTGGGCGACATAATGTATATTCGATTGAAGGATGAGTTTGTTTATTTAGCGGTGTTAATGGATGTGTTTACCCGCAGTATTCGAGGCTGGCACTTGGATAGAACGATGGAGAAACAGTTAACGATAACAGCCTTGGAGAAAGGACTGAATCAATATATTCCAGAGATCCATCATTCAGACCAAGGGGTGCAATATGCGGCCAATGCGTATGTTCAGCTATTGGAGGAGAACGAGATAGCCATTAGTATGGCGGGTGTGGGCAAAGCCTATGAGAATGGCGATGCTGAACGACTGATGAGAACAATTAAAGAAGAGGAGGTTGACTTATCAGACTATCGCAACTTTAATGAGGTACATACCAGAATAGAAGAGTTTTTAGACGAGAGAAACTGAGAACCTAAGGTTACCTTTAGCGGTGCGGGGGGTATCTTTTAAAGAAACTGAAAAACAACTTATTTATCAGCTGTAAGGCTAGTTAGGCAATACATCTAGACCTATAAGAATATCAACGCATACTCCTTTTTTAAATTCTATCCCGAACTTAGATTTCAGAAGATTTCGATACGCCTTCTCATCTGCCACCATCTGTTCCTGACGCTGCCCTCCAGCAGTTACGATCAAACGATTATTTGAAAGCGTGATACGTCCATCTCGCGTTGCCAGTGAGCAGAGTGATTTTTGTTTGAAAGCTGACTCTAGAGAAGTCTGTTGATGCTCGCACATGGTGCTGAATTCAGCAAGCTGATGGGGAGTCAATGAAAAAACATATTGTGACTCCCAAGTAGACTCTCGTCGACGCTGGAGGAGCCTATCAGTCCCTGATTCTATCAAGCGATATGAACAACCATATTGCACATCCTCTGCTCCAGCATCGAGCCGTAGCGGTTCTAGAAATGAATCTCCAAATCCCACATCTGCAATTAGACGTTCCTCCATCTCAACCAATAGAACTAGATGGTCAAACTCAGGCCCTGGTTGATCGCCATTAAACACTTGTGCTGACAAGAGTACTACCGTAAAACCAAGCTGCTCAAGTAGCCATCCAAAGAGTCCATTCAGCTCGTAACAGAAACCACCTCGCCGATGCTGAACAATCTTGTCGTAGAACGACGCGAGGGAAAGGGTAATCGGGCGACCTAGAAGAATATCCAGATTTTCAAATGGAACAGCAAGCATGTGCGCCCGATGAAGTTGTTTCAGCGTCTCTGTTGTAGGTTCACGTGGCCCGCAGTATCCAATGCGTCTAAGATACGACTCTATATCCATGGCTTTACCTCATGTCGAAAACCACAATGGGCAAGTTAGCAGTTGTTGAATGACTCGAAATAGCATTGATGGCTGAAATAATGTACCAGATGGCTGAACCATATGAAAAACATTAAATAATACCAAGGTCACTTGAGGTTCTTTCGTTGTTAGCTGAATAAGTTGATCCGTATACCAGCCGATCGCTTGTTCTGGCAGAATTGGAGGTTGTGTTAGGCCTTTCACACTGGGATATTTCGCGTCTTGACTGGTCGCTGCGATCCAGGGGTTGCATTGACCTTGGCAAGTTCTTTTTGAAAACGACTAGGTAGTTCTGTTAAAGCAGTTTCTTGCAAACATTGCCGCAACAATATGGCTCCTAATGCGGCTACCGTTATCCCCTGTCCATAGATCGGTGTAAATGAGCAGACAGAATCTCCCAAGGCAATAAATCCTTGTAGCTAGCAGCTAAGACGTTCCGTTCATAGTAGCGTAATCGATTGCCTGGTGGATGATAAATTCCGATTTCAGTTGCAGGCCTTGCATCCTTCACGGCATTGTAAATGTGTGGACTTGGCAAATTTCGCAAGGACTCTAGAAATTCAGCTTCATTTTTAGAAGGTCGATGCGGAGCCGTCGCACAGACACCGACAATCCAATGGTTATTTTCAATTGGATAAAGTACTCCCATGGACGTTCGCTCGGGAGGAGCTGCTTGAATGTATACCCCTCTCCAGTCTGCTTGAAAATTAGCAGGGATTTCATAGAGGCGGCTGGCATAGCCCATTGACGTTGTGACTACTGTCTCTTCTGGGGCATCATAGCCGATCGCTTTCAACCATTTGGGTGCTTGAGAACTATAGCCACTGGTATCAATCACCAAATCTTTAGCAAAATATGTAGCTGCTTACATTGAGGCACGCCTTTTCGAGGCTGAGGACTTGTGGTCAGAAAGCGATCGCACTCCAAAATCAATCGTAACTTGCTCAAAATAGTCCACTTCCTGAATGTGAGGCAGTGCTGCTACCGTTACACTCACAAGCTTAGATTGATTGATAGGCTGTGAATTGGCAGCGATCACAATCGTTCTCTGCAAATTCTATAGGGCACCCTAGTCCAGTCCACTAGAATGGGTTAGCAATAACGCAATGCATCCTAAGATAGAATTCATGGAGCTTAAGCTAGCTGTCGTTTTATGAGCTCTGCAAAAACGCCTGGTTGTTTTGCTAACTCATCAAAGTTGCCTACCTGAACTACACGACCAGCTTTAATCACATAAATGCGGTCGGCATTTCGAATGGTGCTCAGACGGTGGGCGACAACAACACGGGTAACGTTCAGCTGGTCTAGACTTTCACTCACAATTGCCTGGGTTCTATTATCTAAAGCACTGGTAGCCTCGTCCAACAGTAACAGTTTTGGGTTAAGGGCCAACGCTCTCGCAATAATCAATCGCTGTCGCTGTCCTCCAGAAAGGTTGCCGCCTCCCTCACTGACTACTGTGTGTAGCTGCATTGGAAAATTGCGGATATCCTCAGCAAACCCAGCCATCTCAGCCGCTCGCCAGGCATCATCTTGGGTAATCAGTGCTCCACCTGAGATATTTTCAAAAATGGACCCAGCGCTGATGTGACCATTCTGCAACACCACACCCAGCTGTCGACGGATGGCAGTTAAATTTAAACCGCACATATCCCGACCGTCATAGTAAACAGTGCCTGAATGGGGATGTTCAAACCCTAGTAGCAGCCGCAGAACAGTAGACTTACCAGAACCAGATGGTCCCACCAGCGCAATAAACTCTCCAGGCTTAGCCTCTACTGTCACATTGTCTAAAATCAACGGGCCATCTTCCCGATAGCGGAAGGTAACACGATCTACACAAAATGCTCCCGATAGCTGCCCCGGATCGGTTTTTTCAGTAGTAACTTCAGGAGATGCCGCGAGGATAGGTTGCGATCGCATCCACAACGGGATCACATCCATCACATCGATCATCGTCAAACTCAGATTAGTGATACCGCCGATAAAGATCGCAAAGGCTGCATTAAATGCCAGGAATCGCCCCGTCGATAGTTCAAATGGCCCTACCAGCGTACTTGCCAACCAAAACAGGGCAATAGTTGTCACGGTGGGAATCACCGTATTAAACACATTGACCGAGTCTTCCAACTGCTGGGTGCTGAGCTCTATCTCCAACAGTCGACGATACTTATTGCCCCACTGAGCAAACGCCCGCGACTCCGCCCCAGCAATCCGTAGTTTTGAGACTCCATTGATCAGCTGCACCATGAGACCATACAGTTCTCCTCGAATCTCCAGCATAGGCCGTTGTTTCTTTAGCAAAAATGCGCCAGAAGTGACGGTGACGACCATAATCAACAGCGCTACTACCAGTGCCAGCGCAGCCAATTTACCACTGTAATAAAACAACAATCCCAAATTCAGCAACGCAAACGTCCCTGACAAAATTGCATCCAATGCCGAACCACTGAGTAACCGACGAATCGACGTAATACTTGACACCCGCGACAGTAAATCTCCTGTGGCATAGTCCCTAAAAAACGACGTCTGGAGCTTTAGCAACCGATCCCACACTGCTGCCTGCAATGCCACATCAGACCCCGTCTCCAGTCGCATGGTGGTAATCGCCTGCACCAGCTGAAAGCTTGCTCGCCCAATGGCCACAGCCACCAGCGCCAAACCAATTTGCAACAGCAATCCTGCACTACCAAAGGGAATCGCATCATCCACCAGCACCGCCGTCATCTGCGGCAGCACCATTCCCAACAGAGTCACTACGACTCCCGCCAGCCCCATCACTGTCAGGTCTCGTTGACGCCCCTGAAACGCAAACTTCAGTAAATTCCAGGCCGTCAGATGGCCCTCAGGCAAAGGCCGATAAAACATAAACGCCACCGGCTCCACTGTCCTCGCAACCGCTTCAGTCACGGGTATGCGCTGACCATTCGATTCCAGTAGCTCATAGTGAGTCTGACGCACCGGAATCAATGCCACTGGACGACGCTCATCTTGTGTGTAAGCGACCAATGGGCCAACATCCTGCCGCCACCAGCGCCCCCGCAACAATACCTGTCGCATTCGTAGCTGAGATGCCCTGGCAATGGCCTCCAACGGCTCCTTAACCTGTTGTGCCTGTTCAGACTCTGCCGGAGGTTCAATCTTCACTCCCAAGGCATGGCCCACGGCCCCTGCCACCCTTAGCAGCGGCGTGTCTGCCAGCAAATAATCCCCTGAACTTGGCTGCAAGACAGAAACCAAACCCTGCAGTGCCGTTTGTGTCACTTCCTGGTTTAGTTGTTGGCGAGCCGTAAACTGTTGTTCCCCGCGTTGTCGATCTGTCTGCCACCCTTCTTCAATGACTTCTAGCGCATACTGGTGAAACAGATTTAACCCCTGCATAAATTCCTTATAGGAACTCTTAGAGCAAAGCTGATCAGCAGAAACAATCTCTAACTCCACTGACTGATCTGGAGCCTGCAACCAAGTTGTCCGCGAAATCGGAAACAAAGGAGACGAAGGCCCAAGCACAAACCGCTCCACATCTAGCCAATATGCCTGATGGGTCGTAGGTCTCACCCACATCATCGCGGCCTTTGGACTATAGCCCTCGGCAGGCTCAAGGCTCACGGTTCCAACAATTTCAGAAGACTCTGCAATCGATCTGCCAGGAAATCCCTTGACCTGAGTCAGTCCACCCACCCATCGCTCAACCTGCCTGAGCAACGGTATGGTCACATGGCCACAAATACCCCCATCCCCATTAGCATCTGCTTCTTTGGCAATAGGTTCTATCTCACTTGCCTCAAACGCCACCGCCACTAAAGCCAGATCGCAGGATCTAGCCTCAGTCTCGATGATCAAATCCCCTACATCTACAGTCCACAGATAGCGGCGTTCGCCTACAGGTTCACCATTCTTCCAACCCACGGCAAATATGCCTAAGCGACCAGATTTAACTCGCCACAGTCCGGAAGATAGTAGAGGAAAGACATCATTACTGTTGATGGAATAAATGCCAGAGGTATTAGACGTGCTTTGTGAATCTGCGAGAACCATGGGATCAAGTCGTCGATAAAACAGTTAAACTCAAAACTCTCTAGGCAACCGCCAATGCCGTCCCTGAACTGCGAATCAAGTCTCCATAATGGCCAGCCTCTTGCCAAAGTTCTCCATGATTTCCCCTTTGCACAACTTTCCCTCGATCCAACACAATAATCTCATCCGCATCTCGAATCGTACTTAACCGATGCGCCACAATAATACACGTACACCCACGCCGCCGTAGATTCTGATCAATCATCTTCTCAGTCTCCGTATCTAGCGCACTCGTCGCTTCATCCATAATCAAAATCGACGGGTTATTAACCAATGCCCGCGCAATCTCCAGTCGCTGCCGCTGACCACCACTGAGGTTTTGGCCCCCTTCCAACAACTTGGCATCATACCCATAGGGCATCGCCAAAATTGCTTCTTCAATCGCCGCGTCTCGACAAGCCTGCTTCAAATCGTCATCCGAAACGGTATCATCCCAAAGCGTTAGATTATCTCGTACGCTACCGGCAAACAACAGAATATCCTGTTCTACCATGGCAATGGAGTTTGTTAGTGTGGCTTGGGAAATCTCTTGTCGGGGGCGGCCATCAAAACAAACGTCACCACTTCTCGGCTGATACAGTCCCGCAATCACTCGCGCCAATGTAGATTTACCCGAGCCGCTGCCACCCACGAGTGCGATCCGCTGCCCTGGTTTAATGGTGAGGTTAAAGTCTTCAATCAGAGGAGGATCCAGCGGGCTGTAACCAAAGGAAAGATTACGAATCTCCACGGCTCCAGAAAGACGGTGATTATTGGCAGCCTCCTCTTCTTCAGAGACATTGTGCTTGCAGTGCTGGCAAAAAGCGACATCTGTCTCGTTTTCCAACACGTCATCCAAACGGTCAAGATTGCCCTGTAGGGTTTGTAATGTCCCGGCAAACTGCACTAGGGCATTCACCGGCCCCTGGAAGCTTTGCATTAACAGCTGGAATGCTACCAACATACCGATGGTGAGACTGCCGTGGATGATGCGCCAGCCGCCAATGATGAGCAGCGACAGTGCAGCCAGGGTGGACAGTAGCGATGGCAACAGGCCAATGACACGGTTAGCCAATCCCAGGTTCTGCTGAGCATTGACCGCTTTGGTGTGATACCCCGCCCAGCGAGCAAAAAAGTCAGACTCTAGACCACCTGCCTTGAGGGTCTCCATGCCCTGTAATCCAGCGACGGCAATTCCTGATGCCTTACCGTATTCTTGCACCAGTCGCAGGTTGGCATCCTTACGTTGCCGAGATACCCACTGTAGAACGCCGACGTTAATGATGGCAAAAGAGATGACGATGATGGTTAGGGGGACATCGTATTGGAGCATTGCGATCGCATAAAACACGATCATCACCGAGCTAATAATTGTCGTCGTCAGTCTCCCTGACAGCACTGCGGCCACACTGTCATTTAGACTAATGCGACCGCTAATTTCCCCCGCAAACCGCTGGGCATAGAACCCCACCGGTAGCTGTAGTACATGCCACACAAATCGACTGGCCATACCCACCGCCAGCTTGATCCTGAGCGCTCGCAAAAAGCGCAATTGCAGCATGGTCAATAGGCCCTGCACCAGCACTATTAAGGCGATGCCCAAAAGCACATAGGGTAACCAGTCCAAACGCTTAGCCAACAGAATGTTGTCAATATAAATGCGGCTAAACGCAGGCAGTGCCAGCCTTGGCAACACCAACAAAAAACCTGCCAATGTGCAATAGAGTAAGGCTCCCGTAGATCCGGCCAGTCGCCTTACCAGGGAGCCGATTACGTTGGGTTTGCGACCACCCTTTTCAAAGGTATCCGTTGGCGCAAACGTTAGTGCAATTCCCGTATATCCCTCATCAAATTCTTGACGTGTGACCCGGCGCGGTCCAGTCGCTGGGTCGTTGAGACGCACATGGCTAGCCTCAAACCCATCCACCACCAAAAAGTGGTTGAAATGCCAGAATACAATAAACGGTGGTTTTAGCTGTTCTAAGCTATCCAGACTTTTCTTAAATCCCTTCGCCTCCAGGCCATAGGTGCGTGCGGCCTTAAGTACATTGGCTGCCGTCACCCCATCCCGTGAAACACCGCAGGCATGGCGCAACTCCGCCAAGGGCACATACCGACCGTAGTAACCCAAAACCATACTGAGGGCGGCGGCACCACATTCCACCGCTTCCATTTGCAGAACCGTTGGCGAATTAACCCGACGCGCCATTCAAGTTACCCCTTTGAACGAACCACCTAAAGCTAGTTTTAATTGCTTGGCAGAATAAAAACAGCACCTGAACAAGCATCTAAACAAATCATTAGAAAGCGTTGAGAAGGCAATACTTCTTAACTTGGAGGGTTGTAGAGTTCTGAGTTTTTAATTTTGAGTTTTGAGTGCTCGGTTATTGGTTATTAGCTAGTTGTTTTTAGAGGCATATCCTAGGCAAAGGCTATTAATTCAAAACTAAGCACTCACAACTCAGAGCCACCCTCACCCATATTCATAAGACTAAATAGCTTATATAGTATCCGCGCACTCACATTGCCATCCCACTCATGGTTACCGGTCTCGCAAATGTCGCAGCCAATAATATGCCGCCCACTGCGAACCACCTCACGCCATAGACAATAAGCCTCTTCAAGGTTTAGTCCGCCAGGGACCGGTGTACCCGTATGGGGACATAGCTTCGGATCGAGACCATCTACATCGCAGCTGATATACACATGCTCAGGCAAATGGCGCACAATGTCCTGACACTGCTCCAGCCAGCTTTTCCCAGCATAATTTGCCTGCTTTAGCTGTGTATCTAGATAGGTCACAATCCGGTCATTAGAGTCTTGAATCATGGACATTTCACCATGGGAAATATCCCGAATGCCTACCTGCACTAGCTTTGAAATCTGCGGCAGCTGCATCGCGTTAAACATAATCGATGCGTGGGATTCTTGAAATCCCTCGTAGGCATGGCGCAAATCACCGTGGGCATCTAGATGCAAAATACCAAAACTGAGATATTCCTGAGACAGAGCTTCCAAAGCCCCTAACGGCACACTGTGATCGCCACCAATAACGACGATCTTTTTCTGCTGCTGTAGGGCCACTTGGGTTTGATGGCTGACCCAGCGACTCATGGCGCGGCAGCCTTGGTTAATGCGCTCTAGGGCAGCCGCTAGATCTAGATTATCGTCAGGGGTTATGCCCTGCTCAGCATTGCGGATGATTGCGATCGCATCCGGTCTTAACCGCCGATTCTCCGCCAGCAACCACTGTGGAATCGGCAGCATATAAATACCCTGTCGCCATGCTTCAGGATTATCAAAATCATAAAAATCAAGCTGGGGCGATGCCCGTAGAATAGCCTCTGGCCCCCGACATGTGCCATCCTGGTACGACGTCGTCACATCCCAAGGCACGCCAATCACCACCGTACTGGCATGGGCATAATCATGGGGAAACCCAAACAAATTACCATTGACAGCACCTACCCCGCCCGGATCAAAGCTGGCAATTTTGTTAGAAATACGTTCCTCTGAATCAAATGACTTCTTTTCAGATTGAGACTGTTTACCCATACTATCCTTCAAGGTGAGCGTTCCTTGAGCGCAGCTAAAAGAGACTACTGTCAAAAAATTTTAGCTTCAGCTCCGCTCGCTTAGCAGAAAGCGCAAACTAGTTAACTATCAAGCATGGTACGAATAAAGGTGGGCAAGCAAAACGCCGCCCCATGAATGTCGCTGTTGTAATATTGCAGACCAAACTCTTTAGAAATTAACTGGGCTCGTTCCCGATCAAAATCTGCAACAGGATGTTTGCCCCCCTTAGTGCAGTAAGTGAAGCTCCACATGCCCGTAGGATAGGTGGGAATAAACGCTAAATAACAAAAGACACTGTCGACATTAAAAATATCCTTCAAACAGTGGTTGAGTTCAACAAATGCCTTTTGGTTAAAATGGGGCGACTCACTCTGGGCCGTCATCACCCCGCCTGGTCGTAAACAGCGATAAACATCTTGATAAAACGATTTGGAAAATAGCCCTTCAGCCGGACCCACAGGATCAGAAGAGTCCACAACAATCATATCAAAGCAGGCATCTGGAGCCTGCTTCACATACTCAATGCCGTCATCAATAATTAAATTGAGCTTGGGATGATCAAAGGCCGACGACAAGCTGGGTAAAAATTCCTTAGAGGCCCTGACAACAGCATCATCAATTTCTACCATGGTCACCCTTTCAACAAGGTCGTAGCGCAAAATTTCACGGATGCTGCCCCCATCACCACCGCCCACCACCAGAACGTCCTTCACCTCTGGCTGCATCACCATCGGCACGTGGATAATCATCTCATGGTAGCCCTTCTCATCTTTTTCGCTACACATAACCATTTTATCAACGGCCAACAACTTACCATACTCAAAGGTGTCAAACACCTCTACCGTCTGGTAAGGGGATTTTTCTCGAAACAGACAGTCTCCTTTATGGCGAATCGAGAGGGCCATGTTTTCATTGCGATCGGTAAACCAAACGCTGCGACTATACTTCGGAACTACCATCTGTTGTGCGGCCTCATCCCTCAGCTCTCCCAGTTCCATACTCGCTTTCTCTAATAAATCCAGTTGACCCCGGTTAATTTCCACCGCTGAGCCATGTTCAGCTTGAAATGCTTTTTTGAGAATTTTATAGGATGTCCATGGATTAACCGAATCACCACAGGTAAATAAGTCTACAGCTGCATAGCGGTACTCTGGCCAGGTGTGAATTGCCAAATGACTTTCTTGAATAACGACTACACCTGACACTCCAAAGGGAGAGAAATGATGAAATACCGAGCTAATGATCGTAGCTCCCGACTCTTTGGCTGCACCGACCATGCTTGATTCTATGCATGGCACATCATTCAGCACTTCAGATGAGCAACCATGGAATTCCACTAAAATATGGCGACCAAGAGATTTCATGCACCTACAGCCTCAATATAAGCTACTTAAAAACAGCCATCTTCAAAAGAAACAAATACTTGCCATACCCCTCATGTACCGATAAAGGCTTAAGACCCAACTGGGAATTAGAGAGGTGAGAACCAATAGTAGACCGTCCACATAACTTAGCTAGATAAGTTTATAACTAAATTGACTGAACTGAAACAATCAGACACCATCATAATCATATATTCTTTTGAAAGAGAACTATGATGGTAGTTGGGTCCAAAATTTGAGGACATAACATGCGATCGATTAAAGAGATTGTCATAACTCCCTACGCCCCACTAATCTTCAATCTTCCAACGCTTATTCTGCCTCAACAGCTGCGCAGCTTGGTCTCTAGGCAAAGGTTTTGCAAAAAAATACCCCTGCACATATTGACAACGCAGTTGCTTTAGCAGACAGGCTTGTGCCATGGTTTCTACACCTTCGGCAATAATATCCAAATTCAGACGATGCCCTAAGGACACAATGGTGCCAACAATATCTGCATGTTCACTAATGTTTTCCATGCGGTCAACAAAGGATTTATCAATTTTTAGAGAATCAATCGGCAGACGATGGAGATAGCTCAGGGATGAATACCCCGTACCAAAGTCGTCGAGACTGATGTGTAAGCCTTTCTCCTTCAATCGTTTCAGCTGCTGAATAGCGGCTTCTACATCTTCCATGGCCACACTTTCTGTGAGTTCTAGTTTGAGGCCACGGGGGTCAATTTGATGCCGCTGTGTAATAGTGGCAATCGTCGTCGCCAAATCTTGTTGAACAAACTGTCGACTAGAAAGATTGACACCAATAAATAGGGGTTGAGGCATGGGAAATTGCTGTTGCCATTGGCGAATTTGATAACAGGCTTCATCTAAAATCCAATCCCCCATAGTTAGAATCATGCCAGTGTCCTCAGCAATGCTAATAAAGTCATTGGGGGGCACGGTGCCACGCTCAGGGTGCAACCAACGAATCAGGGCTTCAAAGCCCGCTATTTTACCCGAGGCTACCTCGATAATCGGTTGATAGTAAAGCTGGAACTGTTCATCATCTCCAGCGTGGCGCAACTCCATCTCCAGTTGAAACTGAGAGACCGAGTGGGTGCGCATGGTTTCGTTGAATACTTCATAGCGATCGCGACCTGATTTTTTGGCTTTACCCAGAGCCCGGTGAGCATCTTGCAACAGTGCATGGGCTCGATATCCCAGCCCTTTATGATGGAGCGCGATCCCAATACTGATGGTGGTGCTGACTAACTGCCCACCAATGTGAATAGAGTGCATCAGCTGTTTTTGCAGAGCAGCCGTGGTGGAGATCGCCTCTTGACGATGGGCCACTGACGGCAAAATTAGGGCAAACTGATTGCCACTTACCCTGGCAGCCGATGCATGGGGCATCAGATAAACGATGCGTTCGGCAACAATTTGCAGTAGCCGATCGGCCACTTGCACGCCCAACGTTTCATTCACTGATTTGAATAAATCCAGATCAAGTAACAGCAGGGCCACCATAGGCTGCGATGCATTACGCTGATTTAGACAGGACTGTAGGCGCTTGAGGCTAGAGACTCGATTGGGCAAACTGGTCAGCGGATCGTAAAAGGTGCGATAAAAAACTTGATAGGCGATGGTACTGCTCACCACGGTGGCAAAGCCCAAAGCAGGTGGCACAATGGGAATCCAACCCTGGTAAAGAAACATCCCCCAGCCGGTAATTACCAGGGAAGCCAGTGCGATCGCACTAGTTAGGGTCAACAGCACAAACCGCTGAATATGCCAAACTAAAACACTTCCCATCAGACACCAAAAGCCTATCCACAGCATTTCCTGCCATTGGGTCCATCCCCAAATCAGAGAATAGTCTCCCTCAACAACTGACAAAATTTGACGCACCGCATGGGCATGTAAAATCACCCCCGGTGTTGTTGCAACCGATCCTGCTTGGGTATTGAGGGAGGTGAAAACAGTGTCTTTAATACTAGGGGCTACGGTACCTATCAAGACCACCTTATTTTTGAACCAATTGGGATCAACCTCGTTATTAAAAACATCCGTCAGAGAGACTTGGCGAATTGATCTGTCGGTGGTCTGGTACTGAAACATGACCTGGTAGCCAGCCATGTCTTCATTCTGATAACCGCCCGTATTTTGGGCCAAAGTAGGGAAAAACCGACCAGCAATGGTGAGGCCTGCTAAATTTTTTTTTAGAATATCGGGGCCATAGCGGTTTTTCAGCACATGCAGGCTTAACTTTAAACCCAAAGCATAGAATTCATCAGGCTTAATGGAGGCAAACATAAAGTTGCGGCGAATCACCCCGTCACTATCAGCCACAAAATCTGCAAATCCCGTACGTTCTAGATCCATCCCTTGCGGCGGTGGGGTGCTGCGGGTGGGATCCAACCCTACATCATATACGCCATAGACATTCTCCACCGCCAGTTGTTGATCTAACTGTTCACGACCAGGAGGATGGTCAATGTCCCGATAGATATCCAGGCCAATGGCTACAGGTTCATAGGTCTGTAATTGTATTAGCAGCTCAGCTATCGTTTGATCACTTAAAGGCCAGTGGTTGTAGCGCTTGATATCCATCTCATTAATGCCTACGACCACCACATCGGGCAGATCAACATTGGTCACAGCATGACGGACACGACTGTCAAATAGTTTAAGTTCTAACTCTTCTAGTCCCCCAAGTTGACGAATACCAATAACAGCAAGAGCTACTCCCAGAGCAATTAATACATAGCCATAGCGCTGCAGCCATCGCCACAGCCACAGCTGCACAGAACGTAGACGACTACGACCGTAAAAGCTACCAAAGCGCAATGGGCCCCCTTAGGATTAGGCAGTCAACTGGATATGATGAATTAGGCGGTAGATTTACCAAGGATTCCCAATCATCGTAAAACCAGACCAATAGGCTGGATGGCTAAAATCCCAACTGCCGCTGGTGCCTAACCCAGACAGATGCCCAATTAGCTGACCATCACTGCCATATACGGTGCCATCTTCAATACCAACCTGGCCGTGCAACATCGCCAACTGGGCCTGACGAAGGGCGGCACTGCGGGTTAAAGGCTGTTCAAGGGCACGATAAAATTCCGCCATCAGGCCCAGGGTGCTCTCATCATCAATGGACCAAAGACTGGCCAACGCTGTTTGAACACCTACATTAACCGCTAATCCTGCAAATCCAAATTCGGCAGCAGCATCGCCCACTGCTGTGGCACAAGCACTTAAAATCAAGAAGTCAACCGCATCAAGCGGTAATGTCTGCAGCTGTTCCAGGTTCACAGTTTGATCCCAAAGCTGCACATAGGATGCCTCTAAACTGCCAGGCTGAAACACTGCATGGGTAGCTAAATGAACAGTCTTAAAGTTTCCCTGTTCTAAACGCTGCCGTAGCACATCCAGGGTGGCCTCATGATCCAAATATTGCTCATCATCCTGGCGTTGACTAGCCAGTGAAAGCTCAAACGGAACCGCCGCCAGATCGGCATGGGCTTCAAAGTTAGCAACCCCCATAGCCAGGGTAGCCTGTAATGCACCAGGCTCCGTTAACAAGTCTATGGAGGGCTCTAGGGGGGTCAACCCAGCACTGGGCAGTAGGCCAATACTGTAATTCTCGATCAAAAAGCGTTGCCCATCGTGGAGAGCGGCCATCGGCAAAGAGCGTAGCCCAGTATCTAGAACGAAACCAATATGGTCGATATCAGCGACTTCCAACTCGTCTAATATTGGTCGCACTAACCAATCATACAGCTGTTGCGCGGCAGGCAAATACTGAGCAGGGCGCAACACTGGATTTGTAATTGTCTGATGAAACGTTTCTACAACAGCTTTCACGTCTGCGGCAGTAGCCTCAACCGGACGATACACGGGTGCCCCCTCACCAGTGACAAGGACTAACTCGACATGGGTGTCTTTGAGACGAATGTACATCAGAGCCGGTGTAATGGCCTGAGCTTCACTCACCTGCCTCAGAGTTTGCTGGAGTCTCTGTAAGGAGGGTGAGGCAGGCATCGGTAGATTGAGGGCTCTAGCGAACTCAGCTGAGAACGACCTCTCTATTTGAGCCCAAATCAACTCGCTATCGCTAACAGAGCCTTCTTGCTTTTCCCTAGCACCATTGGCTAATGCGTTATTGTTTAGACTGTCGATACTCTCAAGTCCAAGCACAGTGGAAAGATTGGAAAGGTCTGCAACTGGCGACAAAGGTTCTGGGGAGTCAGATTGTGAACCTGAAGGGAAAGACTCAAATAAGTTATTGAGTTCAATGGTCTCTAAACTAACTTCTTCAACAGTCTGAGGAGCCGTCAAGGTATCTAAACCGGTCGTAATCTCACCTGCTGTTCCATTTATCCCACCATCACCCAGGGAGAACGAGATAGCAGGATCACTATTGTAGGTTAAACGAATGGTTCCACCATTTGTTGTCAATAGGCTGGCATTGGTGTCAGCAATCGTATCAATAGCTCGAAATGACTGTTGCGTAGTCACGTTAATATTGCCACCTTGCCCCTCTCCTGTGGCGTTAATAGAGTCCACTACAATCATGCCATCAGCCCTTAGGCCAATATCGCCACCCTGGGTTTGAGCTGAATCAGGGCTAACCGTGATAGACGTAATTTGCTGACTCGTAATGTCTCCTTTACTGGCATTCAACCTAATGGAACCACTATTGCCTGTATTACTGCTAGCCGCCTCTGTATTGGTATTGAGTGCAGCAGTCGTAATATTACCAGAACGATTAATAAGAGAGATATTACCAGCATCACCAGCGTTGTTAACAGTGGCTTGAACAGATGTTGTCACATCAGCGGTGTTAATGTTGGCAAATGCATCGATAGAAACCTCTCCTCCTGCTCCTGAGTTATTGTTGCCAGAGGTGCCAGTATTCAGAGAACCTGTCACAATGTTGCTTCTGCGACTAATAAGGGTAATATCACCACCGCCACCGCTATTGCTGAGGGCCGTGGTGGCCGTTGTAATATTGCCAACGCTGATCGCACCAGGTGCCGATAAAGCTATCTCACCACCATTGCCACTATTATTAAGGGTGCCACGCGCTGTGCTAATGAGATCGCCACCCACAATACTCCCGCGAGTTGATGTAAGCTGAATATTTCCCGCATTCTCCGAGTTATCGATGGCGGAAAATGCACTAGTATTTAATGTTCCGACCGTAATGTCAGCAGCTGTAATGGCAATGGCTTGCCCTGAAGTGCTCAGACGATCGCCTGGAGCCATGGTAAAACTGCCCTGACCATCGCCATCTGCATCCGCTAAAAAGCTGATACTGCCAGTTCCTTGGCCAAAGGTTAACTCGCCATCGCTTAAGGGTTCAATGGTAATGTTGTTGTCTGCTTGTAGCAACAAATTAATATTGCCGATGATAGAAGACTCTAGGGTGTTTTCATACAATATTTGAGGCTCACCCGTGTCCATACTTCCTGGATCGCTCCCCGCCCGAATTTCAATATTTTCCGGGTCGAGCAGTAAGGTGCCTGGGGCACCTTGCGATCGCAAATCTACTTGTCCACCAAAATACAGCTGCTCCTTGGCAGATACCTCGACTATCCCTCCAGCGGTATTTCCCCGAGCCCTAATCGCCCCCCTAAATTGGGTGAGTCCATCTGACCAGATGACCACTTGTCCACCCGCCTCACCATCAGCAATAATTGTAGAAGCAGCATCGATAAAAGTTGACTGAGCCGTCGGCAACAAGCCCCTGCCCTGATAGTCACCACCAATCAAAACTTGACCACCGTCAGTGGTGCGCAATGTCGCTCCTACAGTCGCCACATGGTCACCAACAATCTGAATACGGTTTAAGCCTAGATTGGTTGTTTGCTGAGTTGTTAGCAGCCCCCCCACTAGCGCTGTTCCAACAGGAACATCGAGCAACTGTCCCCCAGTCAAGCTTAGGGTTCCATCCTGATTGACTTCAATGGCCGTAGCATGGTCAACTCCTGTGGATGTAAGCCACAGGGGTAACGATGCCCTGGGTTGAGCCGCCGCCGCAAACTGCAATCCACCAGCCAAACCAACAATCTCATGGGTGCCAACCGCAGCGATGTTAATTGCTCCACCTCTTATGGTTCCCTGATTAACAACACTATGACCAATTAAGGATAAAGAATTATCGGCACCAACCGTCAGATCACCTAAATTCGTAATGTTACCAGGACTGTCAGGATTGAACTGTAACTGTAAAACGTTACCCTGTACATCACTGGAAAGACCCGTTAGTCCAAAATGTCCCCGCTCAAAATCTAGACGTTCAGCTGTTAAGACGGTAAAATCACCTGCCAAATTGATAGATGCGTCAGTACCGAATAACACACCTGCCGGATTGATCAAATACAAACTAGTTGGACCCCCAATAACGTCTATTAGTCCATTGATCTGCGAGGGCATGCCATTGGTGATGCGGCTAAAAACAGCTTCTACGCAAGATGTCACCTGAAATTCAGCCTGATGATTTTGCTCTAAGTCAAATTGCTCAAAGCTATGGAACAATAGTCTGGCATTATCCGCTGTTGTTCCTCCAGAAATCTCAAATTGATTGTTCTGTTGAACAACTTGAGTTTGTATAGAGTCTTGAGCTGAGATTACCTGGGCATTAGCCCATGGGATCCCTTGCCAAAGAGCTGTGTTAGCGATCCCAGCAGCACATATCTTTTGACCATAACTACGCCATAATATTTGAAGCTTACCCATGACGATTAACACTCCTCAGGTGACGATTTCTGATCAGTACAGTTCCCACCGTCGGTTCTACTGCAGAGTCTCAAGCTGTGGCACTGGAAATAAAATCAATTAACGTCCAAATTTTGGATGTGCAGACGTTCCATGGAACATCTCTTCAACATTTACGTTTGGAATTTCTTGATGGCTTGCTCTTGAGCAACCGTTAGTTTATCGCCTCCGTTGTTGGCAGCATAATTTCCACAGAGCTGGCACTCACCGACAGAGGAACAATTTGTTCTAGCCTAGCTGAAGCCATTAGCGTATGCCATTGACTCCATACATCTTGATTGTGTGGATGACGTTGCATCTGTTCCAGCAATACTCCCAGATGGTCATACCAAAGTTTGTTGGCGTCTAAGCTAGAACCCTCAACCCGATCAACCCAACCCTCCACTGAAATATTCTCTGAGCGGTTGTTAGGGTTACAAACGATGGAAGCTGCCCAACGATATCGCTGATTGATTTCTAATTTGGGCGCTCCACCCATGACACCTAAATCTAAACCAACAAGATCAGCGGTAGGTTCAACCGTTAAGTTCGTTTGATAAATAATCTCATCCTGGGCATTAAACAGATAAAACTCTAACTGTTTGGTACTTTTGACCTCTGGCACACTAAGCCAAAGTGTTGGTTCCGCTAAGGCCGTTGCCCCTAAATTAGTCTCTGGCACAATGGCCACCAGAGGTGCCGTATTTTGGGCACAGGCAGATGTTGGCAGACGAGAGGCACCACTGATGCGTCTGCCTGGCAAACCTTGGCGAACTTCTTCTTCCTCAGAAGCCTGAACTATACTAGGAGAACAACATTGAAGCCCTAACAATGTTGCTACTCCTATCGCTGTCAAGCGCACTAACCATTTAGAGGCAGGTAAAGAAACTGGGGTAATTGTGTTATTTGTGAGTTTCATGTGAAATAGTAAATTCGATGTCCTGCGGTTTATACGTGTTGTTATTTTTGACAAAGTTCTCAATTTAAATAGCACCCATAGAATAAACAGGACTCAGAGAAGACATACCGTCTAGTTCTTTATGAACTAAAAAGCACAGAGCGAAGCAAAATTAGTTTTACGTTCTATGGATGAGGCTATCTCCTTAATTCCCTCAACATGCCTCTCTTTAACTTTTCTAAGCCATGGGCTACCTGAACCAAAACCGTGGTTGTACTTACCTGATTATGTGTATTATGCGAAAATAAATTTACCTATTTAGACAAAAGTAGAGCTATTTACGCTCTAGCTAACAGGCACTAAAACCCCCGAAATACGTTGCCTTTCAAACCCTAAGTCTTTTATTTAATTTTAAAGTGAAGATTAAAGTAACTGTTTTTAGAAGAAATCAACTAATAATGTTTCGCCATTTGTCGGAAATAAATAATGACGCAATAACAGACATATAAACTCATCAACTTACACAACAATGTTATCTATAGTTTTCAGCAAGAGCTGATGTTGTAAACGATGTGCGCCAAGCTATACATCAGAGTTGAGTCATCTAGACACACAAAAACCGTCCTAGATACTTTTTCTAAGACGGTTTTGTATAGGTGAAATCTCAGTATTTATGAGGAACTATCGTTTAGATTTCACCTGGGTTTTGTGCTTTCTAGACTTAGAGCCAGATTTGCCCTTGTAGTCGTCATCATTATTTCTGCCGTTAGCCTCCCGAGAAATGTAGTCGATCAAGGCTAAGCTTAGTGACTGATCTTCAAAATCTCCATAGGATGTGCGCTTGGTTGATCGTTTTTCAAGCCGTTGATTAGGCTGTTGGAGAATTTTACTTCCTGCTAAAAAGATACCAATGACGATGAATAATGGTAGGAAAGGCATGGGGGTAACCCTCGTAAAATTCAGTAGATGCGCTGATAACAGGGAACATGCATTTAACTTTACCTGTGTGAAATTACCGTGAGGATGATTTTGATCACACGTCCCATAGGATTTTGATAGAGCGTATCTGTGATTAGTAGGGTTGGATACTTAATGATCTCTTAAGCAAGGGAACGTCGCCAGCTGAAGAACCCACGCAGTATATTCTGTAACCGATCGTTTTGGGCATAGCTTTGCTTAGTCAGTTGCAAAGCCGTCTTAGCATTGATTTCTGACAGTGTGGGGTAGATGTGAATGATGCTCTTAAGGGCTCCAATTTTCATTTTGTAGCTCATAGCCAAAACCACTTCATGGATGAGCTCACCGGCATGGGGACCGACGATGTGAGCCCCTAGAATTTCACCGTTTTGACGGGTAATAAATTTGGCAAATCCATGGCCTGCGGCCTCAGCTAAAGCGCGATCGACATCCTTAAACTCGTGCTTTAGTACAGCTACGTCATCCCCGTATCGTTCCTTTGCCTGCGCTTCTGTTAAACCAACGCGGGCAAGTTCCGGTTCTGTAAATGTCGCCCAGGGGATAACCCGATAATCGGCTTTTTTAGTGGCTAGGAATAGCGCATTCTGGATCACAACAGCGGCTTCATAACCAGCGACGTGGGTAAATTGGTATCCACCAATAACGTCGCCAGCACCATAAATGTGCTTGACGCTGGTCTGAAGTTTTTCATTGACCTTAATACCGGCTTTACCGACTTCTACACCGGCTGCCTCCAGACCTAAGGATTCTACATTGGGGATGCGACCTGTGGAGAGCAAGATCTCGTCCACAACAATGACTTGGTCGCCGACATAGAGATGCTTTTTGCCGTCAATCACCTCTACTTTCTTGGCTCGGCTTTTGGTAAGAATGCGAATGCCTTCGGTCTCAAGCTGCTTTTGGACAACAGCCGCTGCCTCAGGTTCTTCCTTAGGCATAATCTGATCGCGGCTGGCAATGATAGTGACCTCAGCTCCCAAACGGGCAAAGGATTGACCGAGTTCACAGCCAATGGGACCAGCG
>NZ_QXHD01000004.1:7293887-7319996 GCF_011009555.1 Adonisia turfae CCMR0081
GTAGAGGCCGATCACCATACTGATGGTTCTAACCTTGTCAGTCGTCAACGGCAGAGGTTCATTAAAGGCCGACTGTAGTCTTGGAATATCTAGCAGGGGAATAGCCAGAGATGAGATCGTAATACCAAATGTTAGCGCTGCCAGCACCCAGCGCTCCCGATGGCTAAAAATCAAGTACCCACGAATCATAACCACAAGGTAAGGCATCAAAAACGGAGATTGCCAATTGGCCAAGGACGTTGCCACTAAAATCAGTCCAATTTGGACAGCCGTATATCCCCACTTGCTGACGGCTGACCCTATGGGTAAACGCCGCCCCAGCAGCCCCAGCAACAACAGGCACATTAGACTCCAGAGCCAGGCAAACGGTATGGGCTCCGTCTCCGCCAGTGAGCTGCCCATAAGATCAGACAAATAGGGCAGACTTTCCCACGGCAGCTCTGATACGGCAATACCCAGCAAAATCCACTCAATGATGTGTAGCACCCGAAAAGGATGGGCTTGGGACTTAGGCCAATGTTTCACGAGTCTAGGCAGATAGGTGAATGGGCAGGGACAATATCTGTCTTCACTACCCATGCTAAACCGCTCTTTCAAGAAAGCACTAGGATCTTCTGACCCTAATCTATAGCCTGTCCAATAGTCCTAAAGTCCTAGAGAGAAATCGATCCTCAGCACTAGTGGTTCAGGTGCCTGGGCCGATGGCATATAGCCCAGAGATTTTCTAGGATGCAACCATGAGTGACATGCTAACCCAACTATGAAAGCGCAAACATTAACTCGCTTAAAACCAATTCCACCGTGGTCAGTGGGGATAGTGGCTGTGGGTCTGGTGGGTGCGATCGCATTTACCTACATCCAACAACGCCAGCCCCCAATTGCAGAACAACAAACTGTATTCGTTAAAAAACAGGATTTAAACTCACAAATCCAGGCCAGTGGTGTCGTACAAGCCGAGCGTGTTATTAATCTAAGTCCTGAGGATTCAGGTAAAATCGCGGAACTTTTTATTCAAGAAGGTGATTTTATTACCCAGGGTCACGTCATTGCTCGTATGACCAGCCGCCGCAGTCAGGCTGAGGTTGAACAATATCGAGCGGTGCTCGCCGAGACCCAAGCAACCCTAGAGCAACAAAAGGCAGGGCCACGTTCAGAGGAGATTGCCGAAGCCCGTGCCCGTGTTGCGATGACAGAGGCATCGATTAAAGCAGCTCAGACACGATTGCAGCAAGCCCAACAACAGCTAGCCCGTTTTGATGGCTTGGCAAAGCAAGGGGCAATTTCAGCCGACGAACTTGACAGTTACCAAACCACTGCAGAAGAGGCGAGCGCTAACTTAGTAGCGGAGGAACAACAACTACAGGAAGCACAGGCAGTGCTCATGAGATTGCAAAATGGCACCCGACCAGAAGAGATTGCCCAGGCAGAAGCCGCTGTTGCTCAAGCCCAAGCTCAGCTCACCGCAGTTCAAGTAAGGCTAGATGAAACAGTTGTTCGGGCTCCTTTTGATGGCATCATTACCCGTCGCTTTGCCGAGGCTGGTGACTTTGTATCGCCTGCCACAGCAGCTTCGTCAACGGATGGTGCAGCATCCACTTCGATTGCTGAACTCTCCAGCGGTTTAGAAATTGAGGCTAAAGTCCCGGAAGCGAGCATTGCCAAACTAGCCGTGGGGCAAACCGTAGAAGTTCGCAGCAGTGCTTATCCCAATGAAGTCTTTTCAGGAGAAGTCAAACTCATTGCCCCTCGGGCAATTCGCGATAACCAGGTCACTGTTTTCCAGGTCAAGGTCCTGCTTAAAAGCGGCCAGGAGCAGCTGAAATCTGGCATGAATGTACGGCTAATATTTATCGGCCAACCCATTAGTGATGCACTGGTCATTCCCTTAGCAGCCGTCGTCACTGAGACCGATGGCACAACGGGGGTTTATGCCCAACAAGAGGACGGTCCCACATTAAAACCAGTGCAACTGGGGCCAACAGCCGGAACGCAGGTGCAAGTCATGGAAGGTCTGGCCCCCGGAGACGAGATTTTAATTGAACCTCCCGCAGACCAAAGAATTGACGGCGTTGATAATCCTTTCTAGCTATGCAATTCATCGAAAATATTCAAATGGCGGCCAAAAATTTGAACGCCAATCGACTCAGAAGTTTGCTCACGATGTTAGGCATTATCATCGGCAATGCTTCTGTTATTACCATGGTGGCCTTAGGCGAAGGAGCCAAACAGTTTACTCAAGATCAGCTAGAATCCTTTGGCCCTAACCAGCTGACTATTTTTGCCAGTGACGAAGATTTAGGCCCCAACGATGACGCCGCAGAAATCACCCTGGCAGATGTGGATGCGATCGCATCCCAAGCCCCTGCTGTCTTAGAAATAGCACCTCAAATCAATGCCCAGCTGCAGTTTACCTATGGCTCTCGATCCCGCAGTGGTAGCGTCATCGGCACCACCCCAGGTATTGGCTACGTGCGCAGTCTCACACTGGCTAAAGGACGTTTTTTAACCTTCACTGATCTAGAGCAACATGCCCCCGTCATTGTCTTGGGCTCTGCGTTAGAAAAGCGTCTCTTTGGTGAAGCCTCTGCCCTAGGCAAAATGGTGCAGGTCGGGGACTTCAACTTTCAGGTGATGGGAGTGATGACTAGCAAAGGCACACTGTTTGGCGTCAATTACGACGAAACAGCCTACGTGCCCATCACCACCATGGCCTATCAGCTCTCTGGTCGCCAATCCCCCAATGGCATCCCCATCGATTTTCTCGAAATCTCAGCACAAGATTCAGAAAGCATCAGGGCTGCAGCTTTTCAGATTAGTAATATTCTCACCCGTCGCCACGGTAAAAAGAACTTTTCAGTATGGGCCAATAAGTCATTCCAGGACATGGTGGCCAAAATCACCGCAGGATTGAGCTTAATGCTGGCGGCGATCGCCAGCATCTCTCTTTTAGTCGGCGGCATCGGTGTGATGAACATCATGCTGGTATCTGTAACCGAACGCACCCATGAGATTGGTCTACGCAAGGCGATCGGAGCAACCCAGCGGGTAATTCTCACTCAGTTTTTGATTGAGGCGATTATTCTATCGGTTGCGGGAGGGGTGATTGGTATTGGTTTAGGGACAAGTGGAGCTGTGATGGTAGCAACTTTTAGCCCACTGAAACCAGGAATTACAGTGAATTCAATTCTGCTTGCCACTGGGGTTTCGGGGACTATTGGCCTCATTTTTGGCGTTGTCCCTGCCAGGCAGGCAGCGCGGTTAGACCCCATTGTTGCACTGAGAAGTTAACGTCGATCATGGCTCTCATTCAAGTTTCAAATATTACCAAAACCTACAACATGGGAGATGTCCAGGTTCATGCCCTAGCAGGTGTCAGCTTTGCCATCGACCCAGGCGATTACTGCTCAATCATGGGAGCATCTGGCTCCGGTAAATCCACGCTGATGAATATCATCGGCTGCCTGGATCGCCCCACCACTGGCCAATACCATCTGGACAAAGTAGAAGTCGATCAGCTGAGTGACGACGAACTCGCCCATATCCGAAATCGCAAAATTGGGTTTGTCTTTCAACAGTTTCATTTGCTACCCCAATTAACAGCGCTAGATAACGTCATGCTGCCCATGGTCTATGGCGGAGTTGCCTATGGTGAACGACAACGGCGAGCAGAAGAAGCCCTGGTTAAAGTGGGTCTGGGTGACCGATTACAGAATCAACCACGGCAGTTATCGGGGGGACAACAGCAACGGGTTGCGATCGCACGCGCCATTGTCAATCAGCCAGTCCTACTATTAGCCGATGAACCAACCGGTGCCCTGGATACTCAAACCACTGAAGAAATTTTGCACATTTTTGAGCAACTCAATGCCAGCGGCATGACCGTAGTCATGGTTACTCATGAAGTAGAAGTAGCTCGTAACACCCGTCGAATAATTTGGTTTCGAGATGGTCAGATTTTGCATCAAAATTTAGATGCCCAACAGTTGCATGAAGTCGTCGCTGCCACGTAGAAAACTACAGCGTGACAACACCACCACTACCTAATAACCAATAACCAAAGCAGCCCCCAACAACCAGACGGCACCTTAATCATCCACAAAGCAAAACCACTAAGCCGATCCACCACAAGCCGACGTATCCCGTACCCATGGAGAAGGAAACGATGCCACAAGCACGCCCAATAGCTGACCTTCTTCCAAAATCCATCGAGCAATGGGCTGAGGAGCCTCAGGTTGAGCCACGTGGCACATTGAAGACAAAATTTCCACAACGTCCGGGGGGTGGCTATTGGCAGGTTTAATCACTGGAAAAGTGGAGCGCATGAGTGTGTTGTTCTCTGGCAGCTAAACATGTGCTGCACTTGTTCTAAGTTAAGGAAACACCTTTAGCTTAAACACTTACAGACTAATCTGAGTGATCATGGCTGCTTGACAGTGTGTTTTATATCACTTAGCACGTGGAATATATATGTTTTCGTAAATTACATAATGACGGTTTCTAAGTATCTCCAGCCATTATGTAACTTTCCAGCTACGTGTAAAATTAGGCACACCGCTATACCAGGTGTCGACAGCGACATTCAATGCTGCATTTGCAGAAAATGCTCTTCATGTGCTTTTTAACCGTGTTCAGGGTAATCATCAATTCCTTGCAGATTCGACGGTAGGAAAGCCCTTGCAGATAAAGCTCCCAGACCTCAGCTTCACGGCTGGTCAAACCATGGCGATAGGCATCACACACCGCTCGATCATGGGCAATCTTGGTCAGATCATCAATGGTCACCAAAATGCATTTCGTTGGCTGATCTGCCAGATCAATCCATTCCGCATTGAGATGGAGACGAATGCCCCCCGGCAGACATACAGTGTCATACAACTGCAGCGTATGGTCTGGAAAATCTACACAGCTCTCCATCAGAAAGTCACGGAGCGCCAGCACCTGGTCGGGCAATGTTGAAGGCTGAGGCATACCAAACGCTTGGCCCGGTACACTTTTGTGCAGCAGGACACAAAATTCATCTGCCTTTGTTGTGCTCCGCAGTAGCTTGCCAGTTGCATCAAACAGAATAAAACCGCGAAACGGGAAAACCTGGCCTAGCAGCAGTTCAAAAATCAGGTCAAGCTTATCAGAGCTAAGAGTTTTTTCAATTGAGCCATGGGCCATGGGCTCAGATACCTCACCAAGGGGTAAGGGGAGGTCGGTCACGGTATATAGCATAGGTCTGCTTAAAAGTTGGGGGACGTGATCAGCCGTCGTCAAACCTAGAATTCCTTGGGGCAGAAATCAGATTTTCTTGCTTCGCCTGATCACACTCCTAACCTACGCAATGTGGCGGAACAGCGCCTACGAGGGAGATGCCGCCGCCTTAACCCTGCAGAAGTCATGGTTAAGGACATGTTTTTTGATCAAGAATAGGGTGGCACCCCAGAGGAGCATGAGCTAGCATCAAGCAGGGTGAAGCAGGGGTGAAGCAAGGTTACAACATCCCATGCCCCGTAGGACATTCATGGCTTATAGGAGCGGCATCACCATGGATCAGGAGCTAAAACCAAACAATGTTGAGGATTGGTTCCCCCTTGATATACAAACCCAATACATCGAACACATCGTGCATCAGCCAGGTTTAAAAATAACCTTGAGGCAAGCAACCTATTTTGTGCGGCTGTGGGGCTACGGCTATCTGCAACAACGGGGCATGGACTATGCGCCCATAAGCACCCTCAACCGTCAGATTAGTAGTTTTTACTGCTCCCACAGTGATGCAGCAGATTTGTTTTATACCCAAAACCAGGGAACACCGCGAGCTGCTGGACAAATGTTAGACAAGCTCGCTTCTAAAAATCTTCTGAGACGGGGCGAATCCGACGGTGTTGCTACACGACTGAGCTTAAATATTCCTCAAAGTTTTGAGCTACCGGAGGAGAAAGCAGATGACACATTCTATCCGGATGCTTTTGATCCTCGCAATGATGCCACCCTTGTTGCCAATATTCTAGAACAGGTCTATAGCTATGATCCTGAAAGACCTGAATCAATGTTGCACAATATCAAGAAAGGCATACGCCAATGGTCTCGGCAATATCCTGATGGCCTGCGGGTCTTACGACGGATGTCTACCAAAGAACCGGTAGGGTTCGCTGCATTCTTACCGGCCCATCCCGATTCAGAAGAGAAGTTTGATCTCTCTCCTAGTCGCAGCTTACACCTGAGTCGGCTGGATATGAGAGAAGACGATCCCATCACAGTGGCAACCAAAGGCGATCCTGATTGCTACACAGTGTTTGTGCGTAGCTGGCAAATTGAGATAGATGTGTGGACCTATGAGACGGCCTGTGAATTTATTAAAGACTCTCAAATCACCTTACGCAAAATTCGCGATGATTTTCCCAATCTGAGTGACATTTACACCATTGCCATTCACCCCCTGTCAGAAGACTTTGCCCTCACCCTCGGTTTCCGCATGACTAAAGGAGATCCAGATTCTTCGTTACGCTGGCTTTACATGCCTTTAGACCGATTTTTGGAACTAGATTACGAAGATGTTTTACTCAATTTTAATTACAGTCATCGCTACAATTAAACGGCTGACATCGCCTAAAGTACGGTTTTTAAGGTGGTTAACCACACTACACCACAGAAAAGCCCCTTTAGAATGGAATCATTCTTACGTACATCAGCATTTATGGATCGTCCCAAACCACAGCCTGCTCGCCCAGTGCTGGATCAACGCCCCAAGGTACAGAGAACAGCCGACAGGTTGAAGTCCTTTCGTCCCTTGCCGTATCACATCGCCCTGAGTCAAGCAGCCCGATTAGAGGCTTGGACCCAGGCCATAGAAGACATTGGCGGACCCGCAGAAGCGATGGATAGCAGCGATTTTGATCCGCGACTGATGGAACGAGAGTAAATAATTGGCATGGCCTCACGGCTTTAGATGCACGGCTTCAGATGCACAGCTTTAGAGTCATAGTAAACAGGCAGTGGAGCGACATTCAGCCTAGATCCACTGCCTGTTTATCTTGTTTATCTATAGTGAAGGATGAAAAACACCCATTCAGCGCTTGGTTTATGCTCCAGTCCGCAGCTTCTCTAGGACGCCTTGGTCTTCCATGGTGGTGGCATCACCGACTAGATCTTCGCCACTGGCCAGGTTACGCAGGAAGCGACGGATGATTTTACCGGAGCGGGTCTTGGGTAACCCGTCTGCAAATCGAATTTCGCCGGGTCTTGCGATCGCACCGATCTCCTTCACCACATGCTGCTTCAGCTCAGCCTTCAACTCATCACTGGCACTGTGTGTGCCTTCCAAAATCACAAAGGCAAAGACATCTTCACCTTTGATCTCATCCCTGCGACCCACCACAGCGGCTTCTGCCACAGCGGGGTGAGAGACTAGCGCCGACTCAATTTCCATGGTGCCCAGGCGGTGCCCCGACACATTGAGTACATCATCGGTACGACCCATGATCCAGAAATAACCATCTTCATCCTTACGGGCACCGTCACCAGCAAAATAGACATATTTACCATCCTTGGGGGGAATGTGCTCCCAGTAGGTGCGGCGGAAGCGGGCATCATCTCCGTAAACCGTACGCATCATGCTAGGCCAGGGATGCTTGACCACTAAGTATCCCCCTGCGTTGGCACCAACAGGGTTGCCTTCGGCATCAACAATATCGGCCAAAATACCGGGGAACGGCTTGGTGGCTGAACCGGGCTTGGTTGCGATCGCGCCAGGCAACGGCGTAATCATAAAGCCACCGGTCTCAGTCTGCCACCAGGTATCAATAATTGGGCACTTCTCGCCGCCAATGACCCTGTGGTACCACATCCACGCTTCTGGGTTGATGGGCTCACCCACAGTCCCAAGAATCCGTAGAGAAGATAGGTCACGAGCATTGGGGTGTTGGTCCCCCATCTTCAGAAAGGCACGAATAGCCGTGGGAGCTGTGTAGAAAATAGTCACTTTATACTTCTGCACCACATCCCAGAAACAACCTGGATTAGACGCACGGGGTGCACCTTCATACATCACACTGGTGGCACCGTTGGACAGAGGACCGTACACAATGTAGCTGTGGCCTGTAATCCAGCCCACATCAGCCGTACACCAGTAGACATCATCCTCCTTAATGTCAAAGGCCCACTTAAAGGTCATGTGGGTGTAAAGGTTGTAGCCCCCCGTCGTGTGCACCACCCCCTTCGGCTTACCCGTGGTACCACTGGTGTAGAGAATAAACAACAGATCCTCACTGTCCATCGGCTCGGCAACACACTCAGTGGCAGCACCGGGCTTCACATCGTGCCACCACACATCGCGGCCGTCAGTCCAATCCACAGCCTGCTTTGTGCGCTGCACCACCAGCACGTTGGTTACGGTGGGCACAGCGTTCTCTGCTAAAGCTGCGTCTACAGCAGGCTTCAGCGGCATTGCCTTATCTTTGCGGAAACCACCGTCAGCAGTAATGACGACCTTGGCCTCAGCATCATTGAGACGATCCCGTAGGGCTTCAGAACTAAAGCCACCAAAGACAACGGTGTGAGCAGCACCAATACGGGCACAGGCTAGCATTGCCACAGCTGCCTCAGGAATCATTGGCATATAAATGCCCACCCGGTCCCCCTTGGCTACACCCATGCCTTTGAGCACATTAGCCATTTGGCACACTTCAACGTGGAGCTCAGCATAGGTGAGGGTACGAGAATCGCCAGGTTCCCCTTCCCATACAATGGCTGGCTTATCCCGGCGATGGGTATCGAGATGTCGATCTAGACAGTTATAGGAAATATTGATTTTGCCACCGACAAACCACTTGGCAAAGGGGGGCTGCCAGTCAAGAACGGTATCCCATTTCTGGAACCAATTCAGTTCCTGCTCAGCGAGTTCAGCCCAGAATGCAGCAGGATCAGCAGCCGCCTTATCGTAGAGAGCTTGATACTGATCAGCGCCAGAAACAGTTGCCGCTGCCGCAAACTCAGCGGGCGGCTCAAACAGTCGCTGCTCGTGCAAAATTGATTCGATAGCAGGCTGTGAGTTAGGGGATTGTGCCATAGGTCGTCTTAACTAGCGTTTCTATATGCGGTTCTTTGAAGGCTATAGGTTGCAGACGCAGCCAGGCCAAAACCGTCTATGTTTCTCAATATTTTTCGATGTAATGGCACGCAGAATTCATTTTGGTTGGAAAATGTAAATTATCCGTAACGAAGTCTACGGCAAGCATCACATTCAAGATGTTGGTGAAAGGGATAGAGCGCATGTAGCTTCAGTAGTCAAGTAGCACTGATTGACTCAAACGGCTCCCCGGCTGTACACCCATCTGATGGAGAGGACTCATACCAAGCAACCCCAGGAGGGTTTTTAGGGAAGCAGCATCCATCCCAACAATTCGGACTGCATAAAACACCTGTCAGCAGGCATCACACCAGCAACATTCAACAGACAAATTCTCTCCCCCTTCAAAAACAAGGCAACTAGATTGCAAACTACTTCAGTATTTTAACAACATGTTTAACAACTTAACAACATGTTTAACAACCTCATAACACGTTTAACAACATATTTAACAACACATATGTTGTCTATTACTAGATATCAAGAAACACCACCATTAATCCTAGAAATCGCTAGATTGTTTGAGACAGCAGTAAGTTTGCAGCCTGCCTAATTCACGGCAACTGATGCACCTCACCTCAACCAATCAGGTACCAACAACAAAGTTCTTTCTCTAACCTCTTGGAGAACACCTCATGATTAAAGCTCTAGTAGGCATTCTTGTTTTTGTTATCAACACAGTCTACAAAAATCGACCCTACCCACGCTTTTACGTTTTAGAAACCGTTGCCCGTGTTCCCTATTTTTCCTACCTATCTGTCCTGCATCTTTATGAAACCTTAGGCTGGTGGCGGAAAGTCGACTGGCTAAAAGTCCACTTTGCTGAATCTTGGAATGAGCTGCATCATTTGCTCATCATGGAAGAGCTGGGTGGCAGCCAACAATGGGTTGATCGTTTTCTGGCTCGCCATGTAGCCCTGCTCTATTACTGGATTATTGTTGCCATCTACGCCATTAATCCGCGTGCGGCTTATCACTTCATGGAATTAGTCGAAGAGCATGCCTATGCTAGCTATGACAAGTTCCTACAGTCGAATGAAGCTACTCTCAAGCAAGAACCCGCTCCTCAAGTAGCCATCAGCTACTATCGTGATGGGGATCTCTACATGTTCGATGAGTTCCAAACTTCTCATCCCCCTACAGAGCGCCGTCCCCAAATTAAAAATCTTTACGATGTGTTCGTCGCCATCCGTGACGATGAAATGGAGCATGTCAAAACAATGGCCGCTTGCCAGCAGCCCGATGCTCAGCTAACACTTCAGAGCCCTCATACTCCAGTCTTTGCAGCTAAATAGGTGTGCATTATGTCTCAAGCTACTGCCTTACTTCAAAACTACAGTCGCGGCCAAAGAGCGTTCTCAGGTCTATCTCTGGCTAATGTGAATCTTAGCCAGGTGGACCTTAAGGGTTCGGATCTTAGCTACAGCGACTTGAGCAACGTTGACCTCAGTCAAGCCAATCTGCGCGGTGTTGACCTTAGCTATGCCACCCTCAGCAAGGTCGATTTGCACAATGCCGACTTACGCGGTGCTATGCTGATAGGCACCGATCTTAGGGAAGCCAGATTAGACAAGGCTAATCTCAAAGATGCAGATTATATAGCAGGAACCACACAATTTCCTAGCAACTTTGATCCCACAGGAGCACAAATGTCTTCAGTTAGTGCGTAGATATCTAGATTCAAGTCTTTCAGGTCTGTTATTAACTCGGCAATCAAATAGGGGCCGAAAATAGTTACTCACACGAACGGGTAACTTTTGGAGTTTTCGTAAACTTGAGATCACTCTACGTTTAAGATGATAAACATCACGAGTAGGGGCTTGATCATGCACCTGTTGCTTGACATCATTGTTGAGATATTCAACCGGATTTAACTCGGAAGAATATGTCGGTAGAAAGAACAGTTCACTCCTGTCGGAATGTTCTGCAAGCCATTGCTTAAAGAGCTTTCTCCGATGCACTGGAGACAATCTGCGATTAAAAACAATTTCCGCTCTGAGGTGCGTAACAGTCGTTCAAGAAACTCAATGTAGACAGAACCGGTGAACTTGCTGGTATGGACCATAAACCGCACAGTTCCTTGGTTAGTGACGGTGGCCACGTAGTTAACGCGGCCTCGTTGGTTTTGACTTAATCGAATCTCGGGGTGTGACCAATCGGCGCATAGCCTCATCCACCATGGTCATTCGAACGTGCTGTGATTCATTGGGAAGATGAATCACAGCACGTTCGTCTTTCGCCCATTTTTGAATGGAGGGATAGACTATTTGACGCTAGTGCTCGACCACCGCTTTCGGGTCCTGTTCATAGGCTCGTTTGAGCAGAAGCTGAGGACTATAGCCCCAACGCTTGAGATAATGCCCCACCGTCCGAATCGGCATCCTAACCTGACCCACTGCTCGACAGTGCTCTTGCACCGCACGCAGCATCACAGGGCACTGTCGATGTCGTAATCGTCTGAATACTCGTCACGAATCGCGGCTTGGGCTTGTACTTTCGTTTCCACTAACTGACTCAGCGTCCGTCCTGAGCACAATTGACGACCGCGGTCACGCTGACATAGCGCGACCTTTCCCACCTGCTTATACTGCCGATACCATTTGGTTACCGTGTTCGGATTGACTCCGAGGTAGGCTGATATCTTTAACCCATTTCCCATCCTCTCGAAGTTGGATAGCTCGCTGACGAAGGTAATTTTGAGTCTCTATTGATAGATGACGACCGTCCGAATTTTGCATTCATACTGAGGTTTCTTTTACCCCTCTATTATCACCCCTATTTCATGGCCAGAGTCATAAAAGCTTTTATACCCTTGAAAACATCCCTCTTCAAAAAATTGCTCTAAAGCACAGATTTACTCAGAATATGTATTCTCGAAATAACTGGTCTAAACCCTTATGCCACCTCTAAGTCTAAGCAAAATAAGCAGCTTTAATCTTTTTACAGATACTAACCCAAGCCTGATTTTGCTCTGCTGAATTTAGGCTATCCAGAGGATAGTTTGGAGAGTGAGCTGCCTGATATTTTTCAATTTTGGTTTCCGAATAAAGGCTATGGCTAATAGGAATCCAGATAATTGTAAGACCATGGTGCTCAGCAGCATCTAATAGAGGAGGTAGTTCGTTATCAGCAATAAAATCAGAAGCTAGAAAACTGGGACTAACCAAAAGCACGGCGACTTTGGCGGAAGCCAAAGCACAATTGATATCCTGCCGCCAGTCAGAGCCAGCTTGGATATGAGTGTCATCCCAAACAGTAATCATCCTACTTCGAATTAAAGGCTTGATAAGAGTTTGAAATTGGCCTAACCAAGCTTGATCTAAATGGCTATAGCTAACGAAAATCTGGTCTCTTGTCATAGACTGTTCAGAATGAACATCTCTAGGGGAAGACCGACGAACAATATTGACATCGTCAATGAGAGAAAAAATAGAAACATCCAGATAAGGAGGATCCCCACATTCAATAGTATTCTTTCCGTTACTAATACGCTCTTGAAGTTTATCAAAAGGATAAAAGAAAGGTTCCTTCTTCTCCCTACAGGTCTCACAACTACAAGGAACCAAAGTTTTACTTTTCAAACGCTCATATCTACTATGAATTTTATCCAACTCATGACGAACAGTAGTTAGAAGATCGCGTCTTCGTCTGCCTGAAACTCGAATACGTATTTCTTTACGATGATAAAGCTCGATAACTTCAGCTTTAGCGCCGTCTTTATCTAATACAACTCCTGTTTTCCAAACATGGGTTTGATTTTCAATCCAACGATGCATTTCCACAATAAATCGAGTAAGAATGCCTTTAGGCATAAACTCATAAGTGTAGCGTAGGAGAATATTTTCGACTTCATCCCAACGATATTGAGGTTTATTAAGACTGAGAAGCTGAGGTGCAATATATTGATGATGGCTCCCAGGAATTTCATAACAAAGTTTGAAATTCTCCATTAATCGAAGCAGTTCACGCCTCATCAAGGAATACTTCTTCTCATACCAAATTGAAGCGAGATCGCCTCGATCAAATTTCCCGAGATTAGCGATAACTTTAGGGTTATCTAGCACCTTATAAACTGCATCGGTACCCCAGGTAGGCTTGAGTATGACCGTTTTCCGAAGAAGATCATCGTCCTGAAAATGTAGACAAACACCCAAATCATGAAGATACTCACTCAGCTGTAACGCATCTTCTTGGCGAGTAAAACCATTTCGCTTACAAAGCTTTAGATACTCTTCCAAAGTAATATGATTACGAGGAGTATCTTCTAGAGCTTTACGAACTTTCACCCAGGTCTTAGGAAGCTCCACTCCTACATGGGGCAAGGTTGCAATATTTTGCTGTATAGCTCGTTTAATTTCTGTTAATCCACGATTATTAGCCAGATTGGTAGCTAGAACTTTACCTAAATTTGTAAACTCTCCACGAAGTTGTCGCTCATCAATTTCTCGCTGTCGATCTTGCTTCTCATTCTTCACAATCATAATAGGGCTGGACTTACTCAACAGACCCACTACATTTAACCAATAGAAGAAGTCTGTATCCTCTTTACGGCTATCAGCCACTAATATATATAGAGAGCGCTTTGTCAAGAAAAACTGATGGGTAGCATGATAGATTTCTTGTCCACCAAAGTCCCAAATATTAACCCGAAAATCTCTGTCATTTCCTAATGGAAATTGCCATTGAATAATATCAATCCCTTTAGTTGATTGCTCTGTAGAATCTAGAACATAGCTTTCATTATCAATCTTTCTTGCCAAACTTGTTTTACCAGCACCTCCCTCTCCAACAATTAAGAGTTTAGCTTCATATAAACGATCGGTTTCTTGTTCTAGGATCTGACGATAATATCGAGGAATTTTTTGAGCTGCTTCCTGAGGATTATTGATACATTGCTTTATCTCAGGCGGCAACTCCTTTGGGTAGCTAAAAAGATAAGCTAAATCTCGGAGATCATCAATCTGCTCAAGTTCGAGGAACTGATTTTTATTAAGAGCAAGAATAGTAAGACTAGTAAGCTGACCTATTTCAGGTGGCAAGTCAACCAATTTATTAGAACGCAAATCCAGCAATTCTAAGTTTTGCAGTTGACCTATTTCGGATGGCAGTTCAATCAATTGATTCTGACTAGCAGCAAGTTTTTTTAGATTAGTAAGCTGACCTATTTCAGATGGCAGTTCAAGTAGTCTATTAGAACGCAAGTCTAAGATTTCCAAATTAATTAAGTGACCTATTTCAGGTGGCAATTCACTTAATTGATTACCTCTTAAAACAAGTTTTTTTAGATTAGTAAGCTGCCCTATTTCAGATGGCAATTCAACTAATTTACTGGAGCGTAAATCTAAGAACTCTGCATTCTGTCTAACAGCTTCTCTAATAACTTTGAGTATTTCTTGCCTTCGCATAAGCCTCCAAACTTCCCCAAAAAAAGAAAGTAATTCCCCCTAGATACAAGAATGCAAAAAGCTTTGTTAATGTAATACACATCTGTAGACAAAGAAGACTCACTACGACATGCTCATAGCAAGCATATCTGTAAATATTACATAGATTAAGTTAATCTGGATAGCTTTGAATGTAACTATGCGAATATGCATATACTGTATGAGCCATCTCAAACTTATTAAAAGTTTGCTTTATCAACTAGATGAGAAAAACTGCTTTCTTCTGCAACCACTTTCCATGAACCCAGGCATGGTTACCAATTTCATAGAGTCTGGCATCTCTAATTAAACGAAAGATGGTTTCATTCCGTCGAATATGTTCAGCCTGCATAAAAAAATCACGGTTATGGATAGAGAACACACAAACCAAAAGGTAAATGTTACGTATCTTTAACGGAAAAGTACCCATAAGGGTAACGCAAGGATAGGTGCGGAAACATACAATGCTTTTGTAAGCAATACGGACTCAGTCATAAATTTTCCGTATTTTTGATTAAATATCTAGGCCAATCAAACAACTGTCTGCTAAGTAATCATCACTTTTGACTGCGTACTACATCAGGTATCACAGGGAGTGAAAATCAACACCTTCATTTTTTCTCTAGAGTAATTGAACCCATGATATGCGCCTGCTCAGGGTGCCATTACCCTGATGCTTCAGATTACTGTCTCATGTCTGCCAATGTTTTTTAGGAGATAACGTAATGTCCCCGATTCTCTTCATTTCATTGCCATTCGTATTACTGTTCCTCATGGCTCAAGGTGCTGGCGCTGGCAAATCCTCTAAGAAAAAGGGTTCAAAAGATTTTGAATATCAGGATGGTGACATCATCATCATTCGCAAACAATCTAATAAAAAGTCTTAGCATCTTTTTTCTAGAACAGCATACTTTTCTCAAAAAGACTGCTCAGAAGTCACCTTCTGAGGACAAAAACA
Organism: Adonisia turfae CCMR0081; assembly: GCF_011009555.1. Classification (GTDB taxonomy): domain Bacteria; phylum Cyanobacteriota; class Cyanobacteriia; order Phormidesmidales; family Phormidesmidaceae; genus Leptothoe; species Leptothoe turfae. Next base: position 7,309,381 of record NZ_QXHD01000004.1, read on the forward strand.
GCCCCTGGCATCACTGTCAGGGGCTGTTAGCTATGGTGTACCAAACAGTTAAACTCTCTAACGGTGAAAAGCCTCTACCATAAACGATAGAGGCCAGACTGTATTGTATCTCTGGAGAGAGGAAAGATAATATATGCAGTCAGCCACTAGTCAGGAAACAGGCTGAATGCTATGAAATTCAAGTTCTTACGCCAAAAATCCAAGTCTCTTACCATTGTCACGTGCTACACGAATCAGATTCTGACGCTCTGTGCGATCAATACCGAACCAATTACAAACCGTTGTAATCACTTTCGAATGTAGGGCAATGACCTTTCCGCGCATTTGATTAAATTCACGCTTGCCAAATTGATTACGAAGCAGAATTACGATAGGTGCAAACATGATGGGCTCCTCGAAACTAAGTGTGTGAGAAGGGTCTGAAAAGCATTACCCGAAGAGATTGGACAATGCTGATTAGCAGTAACGCTTTGCAACCCTTGTAAACAATAGTAACGCAATGTAACAATAACGTTACAAACTATTGCATTTATTTTTCTTATCTGAGTTATTCCAGAGCTACAAGTCTTAACGTCAGCACATAGCCAGCCGCCCAAAAGGCTTGCCTAAGATGTACTGAGAAATTCCATAGGGAAACTCCATTGATGTGCCATTAACGAAGCATGACTAGCACCATAAGCTGCATCTTGGCAGGTAGTTACCTTTACTGCACCATCCGGACTTTGACGAAGGCTCTTGGGCTTAAAGCAACCGACATCCGACCAGCGGACGCTCACTCCTCCTCTAATAAGGGTGGTGGCACTAAGCCAAACCACGGGGCAAAATCGTAGAGTGTGATTACTGGCTATGGGTCGCATGGCCTATGGGCCAACCAGAGAATCTACTACTGCAAATTATTGAAAATCAAAACGTAACATTCTCTTAATAGTTTTAAGCATCCAGTCCATTGCTTTTGTTTCAAGGCCGAGGATGGGTCAAAGGACGGCCTTTATTACATTTGTTTACATTTGTTTATGTAATACTAATATTTAGAAACATTTCCTGAAATATTAGTCTGATGCAGCTTTAGGGCTTTCCATATCATTGGCTCATTTCAGGGTTTCTAATAATCGGTATTGCCCGCCATGCAATTAGGGCAACCAGTTCCTAACGACTCAAGGAAAATCAAGATGCGTAATTATCATCAAGACCACGTTAAAGTCGCTGTGTATTCTGCCAAGATGGATGCTTCTGAGCAGCAACGCAGTCAGGATATGGTGTTGGCAATCCTGATGATTCTGAGTGCTGTGACTGTTATGGGTTTGCGTATGCTGTTCTAAGCAGCTCAGTTTAGACGCGATCGCAACCTAGACATCTCCCTATTCATCTTCATCAGACTCTAAGCTCTCTGGCACCATTAGCAACTGACTCTCCTCAACTTGCACAGACCAGACATCAAGGGTGGTGCCAAGGGATTGATTGAGGGATGCGATCGCATCTGCAAAGTCAATGGCAGCAGTGACCTCACTGTTTTGCGCCTCGACCAGATCATTTTGCAGCTCCAATACTTCAAAAATGTCCCGAGTGCGACCCCGGCGTGCTCGGGCACGGGCATTTTCTAAACGCTGCTCAGCCAGCTCCCGAGCTAGACGTGTTACCTCAATGCGATTGCGGGCAGATTCTACATCTCGTAGCTGGTCTGCAACATCAAGTTGAATATCAGACTCAAGTCGATCCAGATCATTTTGTAACTGTTGTTGCGATACCCGGTTACGCAGCAAAGCGGTTTCCGTTGATTCATCTTCTAACAGTCGCGTCAATACTAACTCTGTTGATGCTTCCGAAAATTCTCTTGTGCTGGCATTGGCGCGTAAATCTAAATTCCAGCGGCGATTGTCAGTAGCTACCACACCATTGATCTCAGCAATTTCTAAATCTAGCTGAGCCTGGCGATAGTCTGGTCGATTCCCGTAAGCAATCTCCACCAGCTCCTCTAAGGACGGAACCTCAGAGTCTTCAGCAACCGTGCTCAATGTGGCCAAAGCTTCTTCTGGAATTGTAATTTCCAGCGAGTCGTCCAAATCTAGCAGATTTAAGAGATCCGATTTCGCCTGTTGTAGCGCATTTTCAGCTTCTAAAACATTAGTTTCAGTAGCTGCCAGGTTGGCATCAATTTCCACTAACTCAAATCGGGCTCTCCGTCCTGCTTCTACCAATGCCTCGATTGAACGGCGCTGTTGTTGCTGAGTCTCAAAAGATAGCTGTTGAATCTGTAGACTGGCTTGGGCGCGAATTAACGCATGGTAAGTGTTGATGCCGCCAGTAATATCCGTAATTAGTCGCTGTTGCAGATTAAGCTGATTACTAGTTTCTTGTAAACGGGCAATTTTTACAGAGGATGTGTTAACCGCTCGCCCAGCCCCCCGCAACAGCGGCTGAGTCACCGTTACATCCACCTCTTGATCCTCAATCAAATCAACCGTTACCTCCAGCGTCGTTCCCAAGGGGGTCAGCAGCTCTCCCCCCAGACGAGCTTCACGGGTAATTTCGGTTGTATCAGCCGTACGATCGCTCAGGCCCAGGCTTAAGGTTGGAGTTAAATCTGGGGTAAAGATACTCTCCGCTTCTCGTAGATCTTGTTGTTGGGCAATCCGCTCTAAGGCAGCATTTCTCAGTTCACGATTGTTTTGCAGTAACAGCGTAACAACGTCTGACTGGGTTAATGCCAAAGTCTGGGCAGGGTTATTCTGCGTCTCAGAGGGGGCTAATAATGGGGCCGAGGGAGACTCAGTACTCGGCTCAATACTCGGAGATGAGTCAGATTCCCGTTCAGACTGGGAATTTGGTGTGGGCGGTAGCTCAGGCAGTTGCGTAACCGGTTGCGCAACTGCTGGCTGAAGCATTGATGTTGCCAAAGCACTGGCCATTAAAAAGATATGTAGCTGATTTTGAAATCGCATCAGTCACTCCGCAGGGCTTTAACAATATCAACTTGGGTAGCGCGCAAAGCCGGGATAAAGCTAGCGCCCACACCAACGACCACCGCTGCCCCCATGGATAAGGCAGCATTACGAGATGAGAATCGATAGGGAGCCTCTATGACAATCGTTGTGGCCGCTTGAGTCAGACCGTGGACCGTGGCAACAGCTACCGCCCCCCCCAGCAGGCTTAATATCACCGCCTCTAAAATGAACTGACTCATCACCTCTAACTTAGATGCACCAATGGCTCGACGAATACCAATTTCTTTGGTCCGCTCTAGCACGGCAGCAACTGTAATATTGGCAATGCCCACGCCGCCAATGACCAGGGCAATTAGACCCACCGCAGTGAGGGCAGCTGAGGCAATTTTTTGCACTTCTAAGTCTTCTAACAAATCATCCGCATTACTCCAAACATGAACCTCGGCCTGGGGAAAACTCTGTTGCAAAAAAGCTTCGACCGCTTCGCTAAGGTCGCCAATTTGAGTCAAGGAGTGGGAGCTAATTTGCAATGAATCCCAACGATATCCCCCAGACAAAACAGTTGCAAAGGTCTCAGTCATCCACAACTCCCCCCCTGTGCCCCATTCAGAGTTAGATTTGGACTCCATCACACCAATCACGATAAAGCGATTACCATTGGCATAAACAGCCTTATTTAAAGGTGATTTCTCCTGAAATAGGCCCACTGCCAACTGTTCGTCGATGATGGCCACAGGGCGATACTGTTCCACATCTCCTGGATCAAAAAACCGTCCCTGCAACATCTGTCGCCCTGTGGTATCTAAATAGTTAAGGGAAACACTGCGGGCATCCACTTCGGCTTCATTGGCTTCGTATTGAACATTGTTAATGTTGTAAACGTTGCTAATAGAGCTAACGGAGCGAATTTCAGTAATTGAGTTGGTAAGCGCCTTTTGAAAGGCTTCATCCAACTCAGGTTGGGGGCCATTCCTGGCATAGACCCAGGGACTAACAAATGGTCGATCACGCTGGGCTAGTTTAAGATCAATTTTTTCACGGGTAATGGTTTGAATGTTGAGGGTGGCACTGACCGCACCTACCCCCATAAACACGCCAAATGTCGTCAGACCAGAGCGCAGCCACTGATTGGTCAGGGAGCGCCAGGTCATAAACAGTAGATCTGGTAAGGGAAGTCCCATGACAATTATTGGTTAAATTCTTCAGGGATAGGGAGTGCAGGAGACTCACAGAGGGGCATGCCAGGCGTAACGGTCATGGTAGGGGGGACCAGGGCAATCTGATCGCCTACGCTCAACCCCTCTGTTACCGCCACTAAATCTAGCCCCTGTAGCCCCAGTTCAATGGGTTGTTGGGCCGCATTACCCCGCTGATTTCTAATCCAAACAAATGGCTCGCCCTGATCGCGCTGGATCGCTTCAGGGGGAACCACCAGCACATCTTTTTGTTGCTCCGTAATGATGTCAACACTGACAAAACTGCCAGGAATCAATGCCTGACTGGCACTGTCTAGTTTTACTTTGGCGGTCACCCTGGCTTGCCCTTCTTGAGAACTACCACCGTTACTCGCCGATAGGGCCTGGGGTGCTAAAGCCACCACCCGTCCGTCAAAGTCTTGCGCATCCGGGCCAATGGCACGAATTCTAGCAGGTTGATTAAGGCTAACTTTGGCGGCATCCAAGGTGGACAGCTGTAGGTTAACAATCTCTTGAGCGGGGTCCCCCAGAGTCAGCAGACTCTTATCAGTGGCAATGGCTTCACCTGCACTCACTTGCACTTCAAGCACAACCCCATCAATCGGTGACGTAATCACTCGATCATTAAACTGCTGTTCTAGCAAATCCAGGGTTTCAGCAGCTGTCTTGAGGTCTAACTCAGACTTAATGACAGTCAGTTGGGCATCTTTGAGTTCGGAACGGACTCGATCTAAGGCGTTTTCATCTTCGCGCACCTCATCTTCTGAAATAAATCCTTGAGCTGCTAACTCCTGAGACTCTTGGTATTGCTCTATCGCAGCAGTGACTCGCTGCTCGACTTCGGCTACTTTTTCTTGATTACGATTCAGGTCCAGCTGGATTTTTTGGATTTCGACCTGTTGCGATCGCACCTCTCGCTCGTTGCTGCGATCGCGCAAAATCAGCAACGGCTGACCAGTTTCCACCAGGGTGCGCACCTCCACCAGCACCTGCTCAACGGTCGCTTCATTTTGCGGCGATTTCAGCGTCTGCTGCCCTCCCAAAGCCAGGGTGCCACCAGAGGTGACCGTTAGCTCCACCGTCGAGCGTTCCACCGTATGCAGGGGCACGGCAATCGGCTCTGAGCTAGGAGCCCGATAACGCATATAGCCCCAGGTAGTTGCCCCCGCTAAGGCAGCAAAGCCCAACAACCAGATTGAGATCGCACGATACCTTAATGAGCGAGGATTAGCGCTCAACGGCTCCACCGCCGTGAGCAAGGTTTCTCCAGGCTGCTCTGGAGATCTAGCATCTGTCATAGTTCCTGATACCCAAACGGCAAATGCCCATGATGTCCCTTGCATCAAATCTTACAAAGATTGACCGTGAAGTGTCCATTGATGAGCAGAGTTTCAGAAACATACAGGGTATTAACGTAGGTTGGGTTACCCCACACCAAAAGCTCTCAGACTATTCAAAACCCTTATGAACCCAACATTACCGATCACCCAACGCCCACAAAAAACGAGAACAATGGGTGCTGGCATTGTTGGGTTCATAAAAAATTGGTTCAGAGGCAAGGGTTTCGGCGTATGACAACCCAACCTACACCTTGTGCTCGGGGTTCTTAAAGTCCGTCTTACATCCAGCATCCCAAGCATCAGGCTGATTGCCATGGCCTGGAATCCCGCCATGATCCTTAAGCATGCGTGCCAGGTGCATACAGTTCCAGGCCAAAAACGTGGTGTTCCGATTCGTAAAATCGTTATTGGGGCCGCCGGAACCTGGATCTAAATACGACGGTCCAGGCCCCACTTCACCGAGCCAACCAGCATCAGCCTGGGGAGGAATTGTATAGCCAATGTGAGACAGTGAGAACAGAATATTCATCGCACAGTGTTTTACACCATCCTCATTGCCTGTGATCAATGTGGCCCCTACTTTGCCATAGTCACGGTACTGGCCTTTCTCATTCAGCAGGTGAGTGTAGCCATACATCCGTTCCAAAACACGGTTACACACAGAGCTTTTTTCTCCTAGCCACACTGAAGTACACAACACCAAAATATCAGTCTCATCGATCTGTTTTTGCAACTGAGGCCAGTCATCTTTATCCCATTCGGGGGTTTCAGACATATCTAAGCCTAAACCCGCCGGAATCTCGTAATCAACGGGACGAATCACTTTGGTTTGCACACCATTGGCTTCAAAAATCTCTTTGGCAATGTTGATCACTCCGCGAGTGTGGGAAAGCACTGGCGTACGATTGAGGGTGCAATTGAGGAATAAGGCCTTCAGGTCATCATACTTTGCAGGTGCATTTTCACATTGATGCTGGGTAATTTTAGAAAGTTGTTCTGTCATGGTTTAAAGTTTTGAGTCAACTAGAGTGGGCTTGGTGTTGTGGATGGGTGGATGGATGAGTGATGGGGGAATGGGGTGATATCTTTAAGCGCAAGCGCCTAAATCAACTCTGGATCTGCAATAATCTCCACCAGGGCGGGTCCCTGATAGGCAAGGGCGCGAGTAATTGCCTCATCCAGTTCCTCCTTTTGAGTGACCCGAATACCCAAACCACCACAGTTTTCGGCATATTTTGAAAAATCAGGATTATGGAGTGACGTTTGCCACACATCCCACTCTCCAGCACGCTGTTCTTTAGAGATTTTGCCAAGCTGAGAATTGTTGAGCAAAATGTGAGTAATGTTCATGCCATATTTCACAGCGGTGGTGAACTCAGCGAGATATTGACCTAAACCACCATCGCCAGAGACTGACACAATCGGTCGCTCCTGACCTGCGGCTGCCCAAGCCCCCATGGCTGCCGGGAAGGCAAACCCAATCGAGCCGAGATAGCCAGACATCAAGACGGACTGGGCCTGACATTCAAAATAACGGCCAAAGGAATAGGTGTTGTTGCCCACATCCACGGCAATGACGGCATTGGCGGGCACATGGCGGGTCATGGCAGCAAAAACACTGGCAGAATCAACTCCTTGTCCACGGTCGTCGGCTTCGCGGCGGGCTTTTTCGGCTCGCCAGATGGCCCAGCGGTCTGCAATTTGCGATCGCTGATCCTCCGTGGCCACGTTTCCGGCCAACGCCGCCTGCAACTGCGCCACAACAACACTAATTTCACCCCACACAGGCACCTCTACCGCATGGAACTTACCCAGGGCCAACGGGTCAAAATCCACCTGAATAATCGGCTTACCAGGATAGATACCCGTATGATTTGAGAACGAGGCTCCCAAGACAAGCAGAACATCCGCTTCATTCATAAACCAGCTGGCAATGGGGGTTCCACTACGTCCCAAAACACCACAACCTAAAGGATGGTGATCGGAAATTAATCCTTTGCCTTTGAACGTGGTCAGAATTGGAGCCCCTAACGTTTCTGCTAACTCAATGACCGCAGCCATATTAAAACGGGCACCGTGGCCAACAATAATCACCGGTCGACGAGATTTTTGCAATGTATCCATGGCCTTTTGCAACGACTCCGGTGGTGGCGCAATGTGTAACGGAGTCATCCGACCAATGGGATCTGAGGCAGGCACATCGACCGCTGTCTGCACCTGAATCTCATCAGGGAAAATCAGATGGGAGACATCTCGCTTGAGCAGAGCATGCTTAATGGCCAGGGTCATCAGCTCAGCGTGTCTGCTATTGCTTAGAACTGTATGACTCCAGGCCGCAACGCCACTAAAAGCCGCTGATAGATCACATTCCTGAAAATTGCCAGTGCCCAACACTTGGGTATTGACCTGCCCGGTTAGGGCTAATACGGGCGCACGATCAACCTTGGCATCCCACATACCCGTCAGTAAATTTGTTGCACCAGGACCCGCAATGGTTAAACAGGCGGCAGGTTTGCCCGTTAGTTTGGCATAGGCCGAAGCTGCAAACGCCGCTGCCCCTTCATGGCGAATACCGATATAACTGAGATTTCCCTGAGTTTCTTGGCGACGCATGGCATCTGCCAGACCCAAATTAGAATGACCCACCATGCCAAACACATGGGTCACGCCCCAGTTCACCATGGTTTCTACCATCACATCGCTAACGGTACGAATGTGGGGCTGTTCAATGTCTAACCCCACATACACACCATCTGAACGCACATCTACGGGAAAGGTTTCTAAGGCATCATCCACTTCCAAAGCGCCAGGTGGTGCCCCCGTTAACGGGCAATAGTCCCAGCCATGCCAGGGACAACGCAACAGACCATTCTCAATGGAGCCTTCACCCAATGGACCACCCTGGTGAGGACAGCGGTTGTCTAAAGCACCATATTGGCCCTGGTAGTGGGTGAGGGCCAGGCTTTTATGACCAGCTACAACGGTCTTAACTCGGCCTTCAGGTAACTCATCTAGATCTAGAACGCGATACCACTGTGTTGTGACATCAGGCATGGTCGTTCTCCTAAAATCTGCGAGCAGGGAGATTATTGCAAGTGTTTATGAGAACTCCCTAAACAAGCAACAATAAAGTTGTGTAAAGCGCTGTCCCCGTGGCAAAGGAAAAGAAACAGCTTTGTTTTTCGTCGGGTAGCTCTCGTTTCAAAATGTTGAGAATGATGCTGCCAGCCAGGAAGGACCAAACAGCTAGAATTCCGGCTTCACTGAGGTGGAGGGAGCGGCCTGCGATCGCACCTACCATAATGGCTGCCGTCAGCAGCCAACGACCATATTTGTCATAAGGAGCCTGATGATGCTCCCGTAAGCCATGGTCAATAATATAAAAGTGCAGGGCGATGGCGGCAAAAAATAATAGACATTGCAGCAGTGTGTGGTTAGCCAGCTCTTGCAGTAAGTAACCAACAACCATATTGAGAATCGCAAACGCCGCAATGTGAATCCAGAAAACAGGATTCTGGGTGCTGTCCTGGTTGTTCTTAGTTTTGTTATGCAGGCGAGATTTAAGCGCCAAAATATCTAACCCATAAAACACCAACAAGCCCAACAGCGCCAGTATGTAAACATGATTTTCCACATACGCAACCCATGGAATATTAGAGTGCGTTATCGTCTCTTGAGCATGACTTAACTCGGGAAAAACCTCCAAAAAGACATAGCCAATAGATACTCCGCCCGCAAAGGACATCCAGCGAAATTCAGGAATGAAGGAAAAAATATTTAATTTAGAAACAAACGCATGAATAAATGCTAGGCCAACCGCTAACGCAAACCCTGGTCCAGTCATAATAGGTCTCTAACTCTAAAAAATGAGCGTTCTTTTGACAATAGTGATACAAAGGGCAGCACTGGCATGACATTACTTACCTAAATTTACTTTTAGACACATGAATTGCTAGCCATCAGGCAAATACAACAAGGCTCCTCAAATGGAGAGACATTATGTCCCATGGCTTCCCCGACTAGCTAAATGCCTGGCGGCACAAATGCCATCATCACCATTTCCACCCCTACCCACTAAAACAACAATCTGGGTCTGTCGCCATTGTTCTTTCAGACATGAAATCGCCTATGGAGGAAGGTTTCAACCTGCATTTTTCATCATTGACAACAGATGAGAATCCGTTTCTTCAACAGCCATGGGATCAACTGCAATCATTTTTTCTGTTGTAACAGCAGGCACCTCTAAGCCTCTATCTATAAAAATTTCAGCCCCATGGTGAACATCTCCATTGGTATAGTGCAATCTCTCATCTCTGAAACTGGCTGATTCATGATTCTAAAATCGCTAGCCCACGAATAACGTGATGACCAAATCTTACAAAGGCTTATTTCTACCTGCAAGATGTTTTTATCCTTCAATTCCATAGACAGCTTCTATGGAACGCCCCAATTAAAAGTCGGCTCTGTCGCTATTGGGTATAGTGCAACCTTTCCCTGGGTTCCATACGTCCTGCCCTTAACAGCCAACACCCTTGATTAATTCTTAAGGTCGTTAGATGACGTGAAAATCATTGATACCTTTATCCAGTAACCTCGTCGGACTGTAGCGTGATCCACGGTGTGGATATCTTCTATCTTCAGTCGAACTTGCTCCCATGGAAGATTTTTACCGCTATGACTTGTCTAGACAAGACTTAAATGTACGGGCGGCCCACTCATTATGTAGAGCAGGATGGATGCTAGTTGAAATCAACGGCGTTCTCAAAAATGGTTGTATCAGTGTGGAAAATTTTCAGAGAATTCAGGAGCAAGCAACCACGTTAGAAAAGCTACAGCGTAAATTTGGTCCCCCACCTAAATTGAGCCGGTCAACCGAAATTAACGTTACAAAAATCAATATTCACCAGAGGCCAACTCTGCTGGTAATGAACCGAGGTGTGGAAGAAGCCGCTTCTATTTTGAGTCACCATGGTTGGCATCTTGAGCAGATTCGCAGTGTGCTAAAACCCGCAATCCCCCCCTTAGACGACATCGGTTTTGCCCTCCTCCACGACCTCCAGGTCGAAAATCACCGTAGTCATCACCCACGGCTCACCCCGCCCCACCCGTCCCCCCGTAGAAACGCTGCGGCGACCACA
>NZ_QXHD01000004.1:7320006-7359414 GCF_011009555.1 Adonisia turfae CCMR0081
GCTGCATATGCTGGTTGAAAACTGTTGGTAACGATCGCTGTGCTAACAGTCAGCATAGAAGAAACAGCCAGGGCTGCAAAGTAAGTAAGTTTCATGTTGTTTACTGAGAAAAAATAGTCAGAAGGACTTGAACTGCCAGCGATGACCGGCTTGACGGTTTTTAGTAAACAGGGCTAAGCTGAATCTCGCCTGAGTAAAAAGAGTTCTTAGATAAGCTTTGGCTTAGAAGATTTTTTATATATTACGACGCAACAACAAGTCTAGATCAGTCGCAAAAAATGCCCCTTTACCAGGTTATCGATCACAGTTTCCCCTGGTAGAGGAGCTAGCTTAGGGATGATTTCCCAGCCTGCTTCACCACGTACCAAAATGCGACAAAAGTCCGTTTGCATATCAATGATGATCAGCGGTATTGTCGGGACGCAGATCGCCATTGTAAGGATAGGAATAGGGGGCTGAGGTTACGGAATGGCCCATGGGTATTACACTCACTCCAAAGCAGGCATACCATTTCTATCTCTGATCAAAATGTTCGCAACGAACCAAATTTTAATTTTTGATTTAGGGAACCAAGCGTTCAGGTCTACGTCCATATCTAATGCATCTACGATTGCAGTGGCTTTGAGCTACTTAACTATCAGAAATTCTCGAAGCTTTTTGGGCATCTCACCTTAGCTTCATCGCACCTATAGCGAACATGTCATGAGAGAAAATAAAATTTTTATAATTACTGCCCTGATCAGCTTGGGCTTAGTAGCTGGAATTTTTGTGGTGACGTTATGGTTGTCCAATAACCACACCCTACCAAGGCTCAGGTTGAATACAACCAGTCAAAATCGAACAGTTTAGAAAATATAGAAAAGCTACTAACCATTGCTCAAAACACTAGAAGATCACTCCTCTCCCTTATACTCACGGGTTGGAGCGTCAAATCCACATGAAGTACCATCGGTATACACCACGTCGTCTTCCCAAGGCAGCCGATAATTACCGGTCACCATATCTTGCCTGATAGATATAGGGACAGTCTTGAGCACCCCCTTTGACAGCTACATAGCCTCGATGACCAAACAGGTAAATATTGTTTTCTACGGACTAGTGCTGACGGGCCTCGCGCACTAAATCTGGGCGTACTTCCTCATCCACCCATCACCCTATCCTCGCCATGCAGATCTATGGTGTTAATTTAGACGAGACCTACGTAGAGAACTGTGTACTTTGTTGCAAGTTAAGTGTTTTGTAATGTAGCGGTAACAAATCGTCAGTAGTAGGTGTAGTCAATTACACAGCATAGGAGTAATGATCTAGTCATCTTTAGATAGGAAGTATTGACAGTTGGTATAGGTAGCAATGCGTCTTCTGTTGGTTGAGGATGATAGTCAACTTGCAGAGTCTTTGACAGAGGTGTTAGAGGCCCAGCGCTACGTGGTGGACGCTGTTAAGGATGGGGAATCAGGCTGGAGTCAGGTGCAACTGATGGACTATGACCTGACGCTGATGGATGTGACCTTGCCTTACCTAGACGGGATTCGACTATGTCAGCGGTTGCGTAGTCATGGCTATGAGCTGCCAGTGCTGATGCTGACGGCGCGGGATACCAGTCAGGATAAGGTTCGGGGTTTGGATTCTGGGGCAGATGCCTATATGGTTAAGCCCTTTGACTTATCTGAGCTTTTGGCCCAGATCCGGGCTTTGTTACGTCGGGGCAGTGCACAGTCTCCTATGGTTCTCGTTTGGGAAAAGTTGAGCTTAGACCCAAGCACCTATGAGGTCAACTACAACAAACACGCCCTACGCCTGACCCCAAAAGAATTTTCAATTTTAGAACTGCTGCTGCGCAATGGTCGACGAGTGCTAAGCCGTTCTTTCATTCTAGAATCTCTTTGGTCCATGAAGAGTCCACCCGATGAAGAGACTGTTAAAGCCCACATTAAAAGTTTGCGCAATAAACTCAAAGTGGCTGGCGCACCTAAAACATTAATTGAAACTGTACATGGTGTAGGGTATCGGTTACAGGGAAAATAATATACCTACCTCTAGCATGATTGTGTAGCTATCTCAGGGCAGGTGCAAGGCCAGCCCCTATATTACCCTACATGGGAATTTGTGTGCCTCGGGGCGTTAATCAATGCGTGGTAAAGTCACCTTAAAAGTTGTTCCCTGGCCTAGCTGACTCTTGCAGGCGAGGGTACCTTGGTGAAGCTGTAAACAGGCATTGACGACTGATAATCCCAGACCGGTACCGGCAATATTGCCCACATTGGTCCCTCGATAGAAGGCTTCGTAAAGTCTGGCCTGGTCTGCTTTGGGGATACCAATACCCTGATCTTGCACCTGGAAAATAATCTCATGATGGTGACAAGATAATTCTAAAGTTACCTGGGGTTCAGGTCCAGAATATTTTATGGCATTGGAGAGTAAATTAGTCAAAATTGCTCGCAGTAGCTGCCGGTCAATATAAGCTTTTTGGCAATCACCGGATATTGTAAAACTAATGACTGGAGATGTTTCAAAGCTAAACCGAACCTCTTCTATTAACTGTTGACAGTACTTTTCTGGGTTGATAATTTCGGGGTCAAATTTTAGTTTGCCAGACTCTGCCCGCGATAGGGTCAACAGATCATTCAGTAGCTGATTCATCCGCTTAGCTGTGGCTCGAATACGTCCATAGATATGCTGATGATTGTTGGCTTGGGTATCGGCTTCTAACGCCTGGGCTGAGAGCAAAATGGTACTGAGGGGTGTGCGTAGCTCATGGGAAGCCATGGAAAAAAGACGAATTTTAGCTTCGCTCAGTTCTCGGGCCCTAGAGAGTTCTGTTTGGGCTTGGAAGAGATAGCGAGCAACTATTGTCGTGAGCAACAAACCGATAATTAGCGTAGACAAGGCACCCCAGGGTGCTAGGGCTGGATAACTGGCAGCAGGAGTAAAGGTGATGGCCCACTGACGTCCTCCGGTAGTAAGGGTGTGGGTGCAGTCAGTGGATGAGGGACATGGCGTTCTGTTAGCCACATGCTGATCTATCTCCGTTGTCACTGTTTGAGTAGCGGCATCATAGCTACCTAATAACTGTTCAGAAGCTGCTGCACTCTGATCTCTTAGGATAAAGTCAATGTTGTAATTGAGGGTTTCCAGGGACTCTTCGATTACATCTGAAACCCGAAAAACTCCTAGTAGATAACCGTTGAGCTGATTGCGACGAGCTGTCTGGGATGGGGGAATTGTGGAGTTATTGTATAGGGGCAAGAAGACTAGAAAACCAAACTGATTTTTGTTTTCTTGCACTAACCGAATTCGACCGGAGGCTGCAATTTGCCCAGTATCTCGGGCGGTTTCAAGGGCGGTGCGGCGAGTGGGGTCAGAGATAAGATCATAACCGAAGGCAAGTTCATTGCCTGCTAAGGGTTGCAAATAGGTGACAGGAATATAATAAGGACGGGATGCGGCACGGGTGAGGCCACCGCGACTTTCTCGTTCGGTAATTTGAAAGGAGGCATAGCCTTCGGTCTGGATAGTAGTCTCGAAGGTGTTGCGATCTTGTTCGGAGATAACAGGAGCCCATTCCAGAGCCTGGATGCCGGGGTAAGTTTTGAGTGCCCGTTGGACAAAGCGGTTGAACTCGGCACGGGAGACAGTTTGTTCTGAGACGGTGTAGAAGTCTCCCAGGGCCAGGAGTAAATCGGTGTAGCGGTTGATGCTACGCTGGAGGGCAGTGGTGAGGCCATCGGTTTGGTGTTGGAACTGGAGGCGATAGTTGGCATGTTCCCAGCGAGCAACAGCAAGGGTGGCCAGGATAGATAGGCCAGTGCCTAAAAGAAGGGTGAGAACAATAGGTAATGTTGGATGACGGAGACGCACATGCCTTACCTATGGGTTATTCGCTTCGAAGATGAGTTTAGCACCTAGCAAGGACAGTATGGTGCCAGCGGTGCGGTCCAGCCATTTTTTGGAGGCGAGATAGCGGCTGCGAGGGGTGGTAGCAGAGAGTGTTAAGGCGACTAGGGAATACCAGCCAGCTTCGATGATAAAGACGACAATTGGCAGGGCAATGACTGCGAAGGCGGGCACATTGCTGGGTAGTAAAGAGGCAAAAACACTGGTATAAACAACAGCGGTTTTGGGATTGCTGATTTGAGTGGTGAGGCCCAGGAAAAATGAATACCAGACTGGATTTTGCTGAGTCTGTTGCTCGGTAGGATTCAAGGTGACCGGCTGGGCAGAGTCTTGCCAGATTTTATAGCCGAGATAAATCAGGTAGACTCCTCCTAGGACTTTTAGGGAAATGTAGAGAACGGGTACGGCGGTGAGGAGAGTGAGGAGACCGAGTAGGGCAATGGTGGCAAACAGGACGCCGCCAACACCCATGCCTAGCGCCGCTGTTAGGCCATCTTTGCGGGAAACGGCTAATGCGGTGCGAGCGACCATCACGAAGCTAGGACCAGGGCTCATGGCTCCGATGGTCAGGGCTATGGCAATACTAAAAATGGCAGCAAATATTTCCATGGTAGGCTCCGTTGGTTAGCTGGTAGGCTATCACAGCTTTATGGATGAAGCCATCGAAGCTATTCATGTTCAAATATTTCATGAACAGCAGGATGGATGAGTTCTTCTGGAATATGATTACGCTCAATATATTTGTTGATTTCTACCTGGTTGTCTAAGTAGAAGCTAAGGGCGTCAAAGACTTGTGCCAGCGTAAGTTGAGGAAACTGTGTGGGAATGTCTTCGGCATAGGTTCCTAAGCGCCATTGACCGACAATGGCGCTGATTGAAACGCGGGTGCCTACGATGGTTGGCTCACCGTTTAGGATATCTGGATTTCGGGTAACGTATCTTGATGTAGGTGCCGCTGTCATCGATTTAATCCACACAGGTGTAATCAGTTCTTAGTGCCCTTAGTATAGTTTTCGTTTATGTGTGTGATAATTCCTTGGCTCACCAATGATGAAAGTGTGGCTACTGATGTAGTATTACCCGACATCTTGTCTGAAAGATGCATCGTTAATAGTCCGGTCATGCTGATGGCAACCTAGCTTACTAAGTAGAGAAGGCCACATCGCTTTAGTCACCAATAATTGCCAAACTATACGGATGTAGTTCGGGGATATATGCATCTAATTTAAGTTAACATCTGTTATGGGTACGGATATTCCAGTTTTCGTAGAATATAGAAAAATGCCCTCAAAGAAAGAGCTTCAGGCCATTCTCCAAAACCGATACGGCATTAACAAAAATATTAGTCAGCCCCTCGATACTGAGGATTGTGAGCAGTTGTTGGCAACTTTGCAAAGCCAGCCCAGTGCCGTTAAGCTTGTGGATTCCTACGCCTCAAAGAATTCAGAGCTTGGCAAAAATAACCGGTACTATGGTCAACTTCGCAGCAACGCAGAAAAGAAGCTAAAAAAAATCCAGTCGGAATATCAGGAGTTGGAAGTGCAAATTGCAATGGTGGAGAAGGCGAAGGCCAATCTGTCTGAGCGTAAACAAATCATTACAAAGGAAACGGCTGCCCTTGAGGCAGACGTTAAGCGTTTAACGGCGGAAAAGTTACACCTCAACTCTAAAGTTCAAACGCTAACAACACAAAACGATGAGCTTTTTGAGGCGAATGCTCAACTCAAAAAGGACAATAAAGAACTTAAAAATATCGTTGACCACATCCGCTTGCGTCTAGCCCGAGATACTAAAATGTTACTGCAGTATGAGGATAGTGAAATTCGTAAGGCATTGATTCGCCTGTTTAGATGGACCTTGGGGTAGAGGGTATCGCCATGGCTACCAAGAAACATAAAAAAAGCCGGAAGCGCCTCTTCAGCGGTATGGGGTACCGTGAAGTGCAGCGTTCAAATTCAGATCGGCGTAGCAAGCTACCCAAGAAAGATCAAGCCTTGCTAAAAACGCAGGGATACAAAAATGTTGGGTGGGATAATGTCATTGCCCTATATCAAAAAATTAACGACCTGCTGCTGCAGCCAGATCCCAGCGAGGATACGCTCGAAGAGCTATTCCTCAAAGCAGATCGGATTGGTAATAAGTATCAAACTCCAGAGGAAATTGCTGATTTCAATCGCAAGTTAGCTGCAGAGACCAACGAAATCGCTGACGAGGTGGATCGACAGTTGCCAGAGCTGGAGACTGAGTTTATTGACTATAGCCAGTCAAGAACAAAAGCTAAATCAAGGTCCAAGCGCAAACGCCGATAGTTTTTTAAATTCTCTCTAGATTGGGAGTGATCTGTTATGACCGACAATCAAAAAACGTTAGAAGAACTATTTGCTCTGGCTGATAAAGTTGGTAAAAAGCGTTACAACCGATTGACTACACAAGACTTTGAAGACTATCGAAAGTTTGATCGTTGGCGATATATCAACGGAAATAGCGAGTGTGGAACGACTGCTGAAAGCAAAAAATGGGTGAGAGAGAACTCGGAATGGACATGCCCTGTTTGTAATGAAAGGTTCGCTGATCGGGGTGGTCGTACTATTGACCATAAACTGCCTCGGGCTCAGTATCCCTGGCTTTCACTTGATTTTAGGAATTTCTGGGTGATTTGTCGGGATTGTAATCAGGAAAAAGGAGAGCGTCATTGGTATGAGTATGAGCACTATATGTTTGTCCATCATCGCGATCGCTACGAAGATGTTCAATTTGCTCGCCCACGCCAATTGCTGAAAACCTTATAAGCTAATAGCCAGGTGTGGAAGAATTTGCCGAAATCAGACTGAACAAACCAGAAATGAGTGTTCAATATAATCTTATGAAAAATGTCTCATCACCCACAGGTATAATAACTAGGCATATAACAACTGATTGTAAATTTCATCAGCAGTCAAAGCATTTAGGATAATGCCAGCTCGCTTGGCAACTTCATAAGCATTGTTCTGTGGAGTCACAATGATACCTGAATGTTCTCTTTCTGATTGAACGTATTCTAGATGTAGTCTTTCAAAATCAACTCGATTATGGGTCAGAATGCAACGTTCTAAAGATGTGGCAAAGGCTAATTGTTCTGCATCAGAGTATCCTGTCACTTCTGCTTCGACAGTTGTTAAGACGTCTAAACCTCTGCTTCGCAAGAGTGTAGCCACTAGATTGGCAATATCTTCATCTGTGTAGAGCGATGCAAATATTTTCATTCTGCTTCCAGTGCTTTGCGGACAGCAGGATGAATGAGTTCTTCTGGAATACGATTTCGTTCAATGTATTCGTTGATTTCTACTTGATTGTCCAGATAAAAGCTGAGGGCATCAAAAACTTGTGCCAGCGTCAGCTGAGGGAACTGTGTGGGTATTTCTTCTGCAGGAGTGCCCAATCGCCATTGACCAACAAGCGCTCGCACTGAAACGCGAGTGCCCATGATGATGGGTTCCCCTCCTAATATGTCTGGATTACGCGTAACGTATCTTGATACAGCTGCGGTTGTCATCAATTCAACCTGGTGATGGATAATGTAAGATCAATTATATCTTCACAAGTTTCTAACTCACCAATTTAGTTCCTCTGCACATTCTTCAATAGGTGTGGCTAAACCTTCTTTGATAGAGTTCTGCATACCTGGTATAGCCAGTAAGAATATGGTTTCCTGAATTCTGGTCCAGTGTTTTTCTGAAAGAACATTCATGTTGTTTGCGGTGTGCGGTTGTCAAAGTCCTGATCCATACAATTTAAGAGAAAATCTGAAATGACTTGAGATATTTGATTGAATCGTTTGGGTGATAATTGTGTAGAGTTAGCAGCTAGAATGCCATGGGCAAAAACATGGCGTATACATCTAGCTAAAAAGCTAACATTCACTGTTTGACCATTTTGAAAGTCAGACATCATTTGCTTAAGGTTGTTTCCAGTCAAATGTTGAAAAAGAAACTCAGGTAAAGCATTGTTCGGATCTAATTCACGAATACGCTTAATTACTTTATATTGAGATTGAGAATTTTGGAGGGACTGTAATTGAGATTCTTTGCTTGGATTCAGGCCAATAATTCGGCAATATGTTTCAAATGTGGAATAAACGAAAAAGATTCTTGTAATGGCTGAATACAGTTGGGGTGTATCAGCGTTAGCATAACCGTCACCCAAGTCTAAGGCTTTAAAGCTTTTTGCTAGTCTAAATCGTGCAGACCATCTAGCTAGTTGTCCAAAATTATCAGCTAATTCTACAGGGAGGATATTTCCTGGTTCACTAGTTTGAGCTACGTAGCGGGACCATGCTTGAGGATAATTTTTTGTTGTATCAGGCATAAGCTTAAAAATGGTACGGGAACTAGAAGTAGACCATACTTCAATCTTCCCGATTTCTTCCCGAATTTTTCCTGAAAAACTTCGTCTGTCTGGCCTAACCTGCTGCCAGTTAAACATCTTTGTCAGCGAAGGAGTCAGGCAATGCGGCGACGAGACCTACTAAAGCGCGGTACAGCATTTACCGGAGGCGTATCCCTAGCAGCCCTTATTAATGCCTGTGCTTCATCATCCAAACCTGCCGCTGAGTCAACCGAAGGTGCAACCACTGCCGATCCTGGCAAAGGTGCTGAACCTGCCGTACTCACTGTCGTCCAAGGTGGTGGCTTTCCCAATGGTCTGGACCTCCACCAAGTGGGCACCAACCGCCCCGCCTACGGTATCTCCTGGTGCCTCTACGATCGCCTCGTCACCTTTGGCACCAAAACTTTAGACGATGGTTCCCTCTCCTATGACTATACCGTCATCGAACCCGAGCTAGCCGAATCCTGGACCGTCGCTGACGATGAGCTATCCGTCACCTTTAATCTGCGCAAAGACGCTATTTTCCACGATGGCACCCCCGTCACCGCCAAGGATGTGAAATGGTCCTACGACCGGGCTGTGTCCGTCGGTGGCTTCCCCTCATTCCAGATGAAAGCAGGAGCCCTGGAAAGTCCTGACCAGTTTGTCGTTGTGGATGACCATACCTTCCAAGTTAACTTCCTCAGAAAGGATAAGCTTACTCTTATGGACATGGCGGTACCCATCCCTGCCATCATGAACTCTACTCTAATTGAACCTAATGCTAGTGAAGCAGACCCTTGGGGACTGGAGTGGACCAACGCCAATTCAGCTGGTAGTGGTGCCTATAAGCTAGATACCTTTGCCCCCGAAGAGCGAGTCGTATTGGTGCGCAATGATGACTGGAAATCTGGTCCTGCCCCTGCTATTGAGAAGATTATTTGGCTGAATGTGCCTGAGTCAGGTAATCGTCGTGCCTTGCTAGAAAAGGGTGATGTGGATATTAACTATGAAGTATCTGAAAAAGACATTAGCGAACTCAAAGCCATGGGTAAGCACACGGTTGTTTCCACCCCCATTGAAAACTGTCTCTACACCATTGACCTGAACTCTCAGCCGGAGCTAGACGGTACTCCTAACCCCTTTAGCGATGTCAAAGTACGACAGGCGGTGGCCTATGCTATGCCCTACGATGCCATTGTAGACACGGCCCTCTATGGTGAGTGTGTCAAAATGTATGGAGGGGAGAGTTTTGAGCCGAAGAGTATTGACTGGCCGCAGCCGTATCCCTACAGCACTGATATGGCGAAGGCAAAAGCACTGATGGCTGAGTCTGGTTACCCGGATGGGTTTGATACAACACTGGCTTTTAATTTGGGTACTCAAGAATGGGCTGAACCCTTGTGTGTATTAGTAAAAGAGTCCCTGGCTGAGATTGGCATTAACGCTACTTTGGAAAAAGTTCCTGGCTCCAACTTTCGGGCTGTGCTGGTGGAGAAGAATCGCCCGATGATTGTTAACAACTTTGGTGGTTGGCTCAACTATCCTGATTATTTCTTCTTCTATTCGTACCACGGGCAGAATGCGACGTTTAATGGTAGTTCTTATCAGAATCCGGAGTTAGACAAGCTGGTGGATAAGGCGTTGGCCACAGAACCAGGAGATCCGGAGTATGAGAAAAGTGTCAAAGGGTTCCTGAAGATTGCGTTTGAGGAGATGCCCCGGATCGTGGTGGCGCAGCCGTATTTGTCGGTGGCGATGCAGCCTGGGGTGAGTGGGTATCAGTATTGGTTCCACAGACAGTTGGATTATCGGCAGTTGAAGAAGGCTTAGGGGTGTCCTCCTCTTACGAAGGGGAGATGCCGTAGGCGGAGGGTTTTCGATAACTTGTGCCGCATCTCGAAGACCCCTCCCTGACGGTTCCCCTTACGAAGGAGAACCAGTTATCGTTAAGCCTCTGTAACAGGGTTACGCCCTTCCTAAAGCTTATGTCTCGTCCCTCTACATTCTCTGTTGTCATCCGTCGCATTATTGCCGCAATTCCTAGCATCCTTGGTGTCATTGTCGTCACGTTTGTGCTTACCCGCGCGCTCCCTGGAGACCCGGCTGCTTATTTCGCTGGACCTGCTGCGACCCAAGAAGCTATTGATCAGATTCGAGAAACTTTGGGGCTGAATCGTAGTCTGCCTGAACAGTTCATTATTTATGTTGGCGAAATCCTGCAAGGAGATTTGGGTAATTCTCTGACCACAGGGCAAACCGTTGTCTCTGATTTATTCACACGATTGCCTGCTTCACTTGAACTGACCTTGGCAGGGCTGGTCTTTTCCTTAGCTTTGGCCTTACCGTTGGGTATTCTGGCGGCTACTCGTCCAGGGTCTTGGATTGACCATGGTGTCAGAGTTTTGGCAACAACAGGTGTGTCATTGCCCACCTTTTTTACAGGGTTATTGCTAATCTATGTATTTTATTTTCGTTTGGGTGTGGCACCAGCTCCCCTAGGAAGGCTGGCCATTCTCTACTCATCGCCGGAGCAGGTGACAGGATTGTTTTTGGTGGATAGTTTGTTGGCTGGGGAATGGAAAACGTTTCAAGCGGCATTTGGCCAGCTAATATTGCCTGCAGTCACCTTAGGCCTGTTTGCTCTGGCTCCTTTAGCAAGGGTGACACGGGCATCAATGCTGAGTGTCTTGTCCAGTGATTTTATTCGCACGGCCCGAGCTAGTGGATTAGCGCCCCATACGATTCTGTTTGGCTATGCTTTTCGCAATGCCATGTTGCCGGTGGTGACCACATTGGGAGTGGTGTTTTCTTTTTTGCTTGGGGCTAATGTGTTGGTGGAAAAAGTCTTTGCCTGGCCGGGAATTGGTTCCTATGCGGTGTCTGCCCTGATTGCTTCGGACTATGCGGCGGTGCAAGGATTTGTGCTGACGATGGCGTTGCTTTATGTGGTGCTGAATTTGTTAATTGATTTGCTGTACACCGTGATTGATCCTCGGGCGGGAGTGGAGCCATGACCCGATCTCAAACAGTTTCCAAATCTTCACTGGCCCAGGCTCGCTATATTATCGGCGAGAATGTAGTCACATTTGGGGCATTTTTATTGTTCTTTGTGTTCGTACTGTTTGCCCTGTTTGGCAATGCGATCGCACCCTACGATCCCGTCGCTAGCAATGCAGCTGTTGCCCTATCTCCCCCCACAGCCAACCATTGGTTTGGCACCGATGACCTGGGTCGGGATGTGCTAAGCCGGGTGCTGGTGGCGACCCGATTGGACCTGGGCATTGCGGTGGTAGCGGTGGCACTGTCCTTTGCACTGGGCAGTATTTTAGGGACTTGTTCCGGGTATTTTGGGGGCTGGTGCGATCTCATCATCAGCCGCGTCATTGACACCCTCATGGCATTCCCCCTATTTATCCTGGCCATGGGTCTCGTCGCCGCCCTCGGTAATACTGTAGAGAATATTATCTATGCCACGGCGGTGATCAATCTTCCCCTTTACACCCGCGTAGTACGAGCCGAGATTTTAGTCCGTCGGGATGCGGGGTATGTAGAAGCCGCAAGGCTAGCAGGCAACGGTCATCTACGCATTATGGCCGCTCACCTGTTTCCCAATGTGTTGCCCGTGATGATGGTGCATATTTCATTAAATATGGGCTGGGCTATCTTGAATGCAGCCGGATTGTCGTTTATTGGTCTCGGTGTCAGACCACCCACCCCCGAGTGGGGGATTATGGTCGCTGAAGGAGCCACCTATATTATTTCTGGCGAATGGTGGCTAGCCATTTTCCCAGGGGCGGTGCTAATGCTAGCGGTGTTTTGTTTTAACTTGCTAGGAGATGGTTTGCGAGATTTGATTGACCCAAGAATGAGGACTTAAACCATGGGAATCAAGTTCAAAATCTCCCAGAGGCTTGGCAAAAACTGGTTCCCCTTACCAAGGGGAACCGTCAGGGAGGGGTCTGGAAAACTTGCGCCAACGGTCGAGACCCCTCCGCCTTCGGCACCTCCCCTTCGTAAGGCAGAGTTGTTTCGTATTCACCAGAGAAAATCTGTAAGGATGATGACTTTATTCAGAGTGAATCGAGAGGTGGATCGGAGGGAACCAAAACCGGTTACTTGGGGTCCCTCCGAGTTCCCCAAACCCCCATGGCTAGGGCCGGGAGGCCGCCCTAGAACCCAGCCTATTGGGTTGTCCTCAATTGCGTTAAATAGGGGTTACGGCAGGGTCGATTAATTGGGTTATCGTCTTGTTGTTTGGCGGCCCTTCTCAGGGTAGAACATACCAAACCTTTAACTTTTAGCCAGCAGTGGAATCGATGAAAACTAACTCATGATCTCCCCACCTACTACTACATCTATTCAAACCTCCCTGCTGTCAGTACGCGACCTGTCAGTCGAATTCCGCACTCGCACTGGCACCGTTAAAGCCCTACAAAACATCAGCTTCCACATCAACAAAGGAGAAACCGTCGGCATCGTCGGTGAAAGTGGTTCAGGTAAATCCGTCCTAGCCCTGGCCATCTTAGGCATCCTCGACCGGGCAGGCCATGTCACCAATGGAGATGTGCTCTGGAGCCAGGATACAGAGCACTATAACCTCCTGAAGATGCCTGAAAAGAAACTGCGATATCTGCGGGGTAAGGATCTGTCGATGATTTTTCAGAATCCTCGGGTGGCGCTGAACCCTATTCGTAAGGTGGGTAAACAGCTGGTGGATGTGCTGCGCTGTCATGCAGATTTACCGCGCAATCAACTGGAAAAGCGTGCCCTGGAATTGTTGATCAGTGTGAAAATTCCTGATCCTCAGCAGCGGTATGATGCGTACCCTTACGAGCTATCGGGTGGTCTGTGTCAGCGGATTATGATTGCATTAGCTCTAGCTTGTTCCCCCCAATTGCTGATCGCGGATGAGCCAACCACGGGGTTAGATGTGACGACCCAGGCGACGGTAATGAATTTGTTGAAGGAGCTGGCAACGGAACAACGGATGGCGACGGTGGTGATTACCCATGATCTGGCACTGGCGTCGGAATATTGCGATCGCATCATCGTTATGCATGCTGGTCACATTGTGGAAAGTGCGCCCACCCATCTGTTGTTTACTCAGCCGCGTC
Organism: Adonisia turfae CCMR0081; assembly: GCF_011009555.1. GTDB lineage: Bacteria > Cyanobacteriota > Cyanobacteriia > Phormidesmidales > Phormidesmidaceae > Leptothoe > Leptothoe turfae. The sequence goes on from NZ_QXHD01000004.1 coordinate 7,333,362, forward strand.
ATCCCTATACGGCGAAGCTGATTGCGGCGACGCCGGAGCCCCATAAAGGATTTGATGATTTGATTCCGATTTTGGGGAGTTTGCCGGATTTGCGTCGGGAGGATTTGCCGCCGTGTCGGTTTATTAGTCGGTGTGATCGGGCGACTGAGAAATGTCAAAAAGAAGGGCTGGTTTATCAGCAGGTTGGGGAGGAACATTGGGTGGGGTGTTGGTATCCGTTGGAGAGAGAAAATGCTACAAGTCACTAACCTTACAAAACATTTTCCTGTTGCTACTAAGACACCTCGTTGGATGTCTGGAAGCAAACAGGCGCAATATCTCCATGCGGTGGATGGTTTGGATCTGACGATTTTGCCGGGGGAAAGTGTGGGTTTGGTGGGTGAATCTGGTTGTGGTAAGTCTACGTTGATGCGGTTGATTGCGCGACTGTTAGAGCCGACGGCTGGGTCGATTGTGTTTAATGGGGTGGATATTGGTCAGGTGTCGGTGGGAGAGTTTGCGCACAGTGCTCAGCGGGCTAAATTGCAGATGGTGTTTCAGGATCCGAGTGATAGTTTGAATCCTCGGTTTACGGCGTTTGATACAGTTACAGAACCGATTCGGCGGTTGGGGTCAAGGCAGGATCGGCAGCGACTACAACAACGGGCGACGGAGTTAGCGCAGCAGGTGGGATTGCCGCCAGAGTTGTTAAGTCGGTTTCCCCATCAGCTATCAGGGGGGCAAAAGGCGCGGGTGGGGATTGCGCGGGCGATTGCATTAAATCCCACACTCCTGATTTTGGATGAGCCGACATCGGCGTTGGATGTGTCGGTGCAGGCGGTGATTTTGCATCTGTTGGCAGAGCTGCGTGAACAGATGACTATGAGCTATTTGTTTATTTCCCATGATTTGAATGTGGTGAGGCTGCTGTGCGATCGCATCCTGGTCATGTACCTGGGCAAGCTGGTGGAAACGGGGCCAACGGATGAGATTTTTAATCGGCCCAGACATCCTTATACCCAGGCACTGATTTCCGCTATTCCTGCATTTGAGGCAAATCCCCATCGGATTCCCTTGACGGGGGAGCCGCGCAGTCCCATCAACCCATCACCCCACATTTGTCGATTGTATGGTCGTTGTCCGCAGGGGGATGATGGCTGTCAGCAAACAGCACCCACGCTGGAGCCCATTAACGACTATCATCAGGTGGCCTGTCATTATCCTGCATCTCTTCAATGACGCCACTTCGTTCTAGTAAACTTATGGGGATTGGCTTAGTATTGCTAAGCGCCCTGGGTCTCTCGGTTCAAAATGTAGTATTACGGCTGTTTTTTACACCAAGCCAGCTGTTTGGTCAGATTCCTTTTGGTGGATTTGTTACTCCGCAACTGAGTCATGTTGTCCTGTTGCTGGCTTTGCGTATGGTAATCATGGCATTGCTATTAACCGCACTTACCCCCTGGTTATATCCCAGCACGTTTAAGGTTTTGCAAACACTGCCAACTATGCCCAAACTGTGGGGATCTGTGACAGCGAGTGGAGTCTGTTTGTTTTTTGGTTTAACGCTGTTGTATACAGCGCTGAGTCAGATTGTGGCTGGAGTTGCGATCGCAATCTTTTTTATCTATCCAGCCATCACTATTTTATTGGCGTGGCAATTGTTCAAACAATCTCCACGCCCCTATCAGCTTTGGCTAATGGTGGTCATTTCTACGGGGGTCGTACTCACCACCCTGACACCGCCATCTGAATGGGTATCCAATCCTATATTGGGCATTATCTGTGCGATTGGTGCTGGGGTTAGCTTTGGCCTCTATGGTATTGTTGCTGAATTCTCCCTCAAAGCAAACCCTGAATATCCAGGGTTACATCCGATTCCGTTTTCGTTGTATACCTTTGTTATCGTGGCAACGCTGGCCAGTCTGACTCTATTGGTCAATCAGCAAATAACGATACCCCCAGATGCCTGGCCACCCGTTCTGGCGATGACCGTATTTTCAGCCACCCTTACACTGATTGCCTATGTTCTAAGTAACTCTGGTATTGGTCTGATTGGGGCCTCTTTAACGGCATTACTGAGCGCCAGCGCACCTGCGTTAACGGCATTATTTGCCTGGTGGATATTGCAAGAGGCGTTGCAGCAACAACAGATTGTGGGGATTGGGTTGGTGACCACTGGTGTGTCTATGCTGAGTTTAAAGTCCCGTTATGCTGATTAGTGACATGGCTATGGGGCTGTCCTAGGGAAGGAAATTCTGTATTCTGGACCCAACGCCCCAGCCGATTCACCCCCACAAACCCCACATCTATGCAAAGACGACAGTTTATCTATGCGGCGGGGAGCGGCCTGGCTGCCCTGCAATCCCACCCGTTAATGCATCCGGTCTACGCATCCGTCTCTGCTGATCAGTCTTTTCAGTAGCGAATCAGCCGAAGCGATCATATTACAGGCTTCAGAGCTTGCAGCAGATGTGGGGTCTGGCTTCAGGGGAGATTCTTTAGTTGACTAAAGGCCTGGTGAATTTGCTGTTCAGTCACTGTTCCAAATCCGAGAATTAAATGGTCTCTTTCCTGTTTACACTCAGATGAGTAATAATGATGACCGGAAAAAACGTTTACGCCTAGAGCGCGACATTGTTGAACCACCTTGAGGGCAGATTGTTCCGGTGGTAATTTAATCCAAAATTGTAAGCCGCCAGTGGGTGGTTGCCATTGCCAGTGAGGAAAATCTCGGTGTAAATATTGAGCAATTAGATCGCGCTTTTTACGATGATGTACGCGCATACGACGTAAATGATGATCAATGGTGCCAGACTTGAGTAATTCAGCTAACCAAAGCTGTAGAATTAGACTGGTTCCCCCATCCATTTGCCAACGTAAATCCATCAGTTGCTGAATTATTTCCGGGTGAGCGATGATGTATCCGACCCGCAAACCATTAAATAACGTTTTGGAGAATGTCCCTAAATAGATAACCCGCTCATTGTATTCAGCCGCTTTTAATGCTGGTAATGGATGGCGGTTAAAATAAAATTCACTGTCATAATCATCTTCAATAATTAATGCATCTTGTTGACTCGCAAGTTGTAACAGGAGTCCTCTGCGTTCAGGTGATAATGTTACACCGGTAGGAAAATGATGCTCCGGCATCACGTAGTGAAATCGGGCTAAATGGGCCGCCTCAGTGAGACAAATTCCGTCTGTATCGACAGCACAAGGAATGCCTTGAATTCCTTTTTTTATAAAATTTCGAGAGATCGGCAGATATCCTGGAACACCATAACTGAGGCCACCACCATGGGGGGTAAACAATTCAGCGAGTAGATATGAAGAGTGTAACGACCCATTGGTAATAAGAATCTGATTGGGAGAGGTCGTTATACCTCGGTTTGATAAAACATGGTGACAAATAGCGTCTAATAGTTCGGGATGACCGTTATTTTTTTCGTACCCTTGTAAATGGATGGACGCCGTTTGCATCACCGTTTGAAATGCCTTTTGCATGGCTTTCAGGGGTAGTAAATTTGTTTGAGCCAGGCTGGGTGTGAAGCAAATCAAGGATTGCTGTGGGGAGATGCTCTTGTCGTTAAGGGTAGGTTGCCACTCACCCTCAGGGACAGCTGACCTAGGGGTTTTCCCCACGAGCCATTGGGGTAATCCAGTGGTTGTTCTGTGTTCCAGGGGAGCTACATGCAGCAACGCGACATCAGCAACGCTGGTACCTTTGCCCACCTGGCTCTCACAATATCCCTGGGCGCATAGCTCTTCATAGGCCAGAACAACGGTCCGTCGAGCAATGCCGAGTTCTATGGCAAGTTGTCGACTGGGGGGCAATTGAAACCCCCTGGATACATGACCCGCAAGAATAGCTCCACGAATTTGCTCCATAATTTGCAGGTAATAGGGATGATGGGAGCGCTGCCGATCAAGCTGGAGGTGTAACATAATTGGTACACTATTTTTTATTTGAATTGGTCCATTACATGAGTCCAATCTTTTTATAGGATGTAATGTGTCATTCAGCAATAGCTTGTAAGCCTATAGGCCTGAAGGACTTAAGGGCTCATATAACTACGTTTCAAGGGACCGTCATTTTATGCACACCTTAGAACAACAGGTACTCGAAAGAACCCAAGCTAATTTTTCTGAGGATCTATTTTTTGCAAGCCGTGACCGTTCGTTTGAGGCAGTCAGACGGATTTCTCGGCAAATTCAGGTTGGTATGCTGGAAGAAGAAGCCAACGAGATCGCGATCGCAACCCTGCAGGATATGGGTGCTCGCCAAAACTGGCATCAACCCTGTGTACGGTTTGGCCCCAACACCATCAAAACAATTGGGGCAGACTCAGTATCTGGCATTCGCCTGGGAGAAAATGATATTTACTTCATTGATGTGGGTCCAGTTTGGGGAAACTATGAAGGGGCCGCAGGGGATACCTTTGTCACAGGGGAAAATCTGATACTACGGCGCTGTGCTGACGATGTAAAACACATTTTTCAAGCGGTATCAGACAAGTGGAAAATAGATGCCCTGGGGGGGGATAGCCTCTATAAATTTGCACAAGATACTGCCCATCAGATGGGTTGGGTGTTAAATATGGATTTAAGTGGTCATCGCCTGGGAGACTTTCCCCATGATGTTTACTATAAAGGCGGTCTCGCGGATATTTCCTTTTGTCCGTCATCTAAGTTGTGGGTACTAGAGATTCAAATTCGTCACCCTCATAGAGCATTTGGTGCATTTTATGAAGATCTTCTCATTTGATGCCATCATTTGACACCATTAGTGCCGCCGTCAAATAATATAGCCACCACAAGGCCTATGAGCTTAGTAGAGACGCCCTACCTAACGTCAATACAGGTAGGTTTGGTTAAAAAGTTAGGGGTTAAAAATGCATCTGACCCCATGGATCGACCCTGGTCAACTGGCTTCTTTAAAGAGCCGGTTGAGGCGTCTATTTGGTTGGGTAAAACCAATTTAGAGGGAGACAGACAGGCTGACTTACGTCACCATGGTGGGCCTGAAAAAGCCGTTTTGGCCTATGCGGCTGAGCATTATCCTGATTGGCGACAACAGCTGATGAATCCAGCATTGCCCTATGGGGCATTCGGAGAGAATTTTACAGTGGTTGGCCAAACGGAATCATCGGTTTGTATTGGTGATACCTATGGGGTAGGAGACGCTATTGTGCAGGTCTCTCAACCTCGTCAACCCTGTTGGAAACTGTCACGGCGATGGCGCATTAAAGATCTTGCCCTGCAGGTGCAACGCACAGGTAAAACGGGTTGGTATTTTCGAGTGTTACAAGAGGGGTATGTTACTCCTAAGCAGCCGCTTGTTTTAATCAATCGTCCCTATCCTCAATGGACGGTGATGCGGGCGAATGAAACGATGCATCATCGTACTACTAGCCGTGACCAGGTGGCTGAACTGGCTGAACTGCCACTGCTGGCTGCAAACTGGCAGCGGACTCTGACCAATCGTGCTAGTCGAGGTATTAGGGTGGATACAAAACCTCGGTTGATCGGTGAAAATGAATAGTGGATTAGTGGTCTGTTGCGCTTAACTAATCACCCCATCACTCATCCCCCCATCTATAGCCCCAAACTGAGTCTTTATTTTTGTGCAGTCCCCTAAGCTAGTGTTTCTCCTATAGAGAGGGATGAAATGGGGAAACTTTAAAAAACTAATGCAGTAGCATGCCGGTGAGGGGTATCTGCCTCTTTTGAGAAGAACTATATTTGAGATTACAACTTTGTTTATCTATCCGGTCATTATATTTCTGTTGAAAGACTCTGGTATTGGGCATGATTAAGTAGGTCAGTCCAATCTTTTATAAAATACAAGCAAGCTGTTTAACTTTTGTGAGGTTGCCCCCAACCTCCAATTCTGTAGGGTTTGACTTTGGTCTCCCCGACTCGCCCCCTCGACTTGAGCTCGGGCCGAAAGCTGAGTGCTCGCCGAACGTCCAGAATTGGAGGACGGAAGGGGGCCTCGATATCTAATAGCTAATTGGAACTACCTACTTAGTAAAGCATTGATAGTGTTATGTACTTGGTGGATATCGCAGAGAAAATTACAGCAACAACAGATTTTTGAGATTGGTTTAGTGACAGTTGGGGCGTCTATGCTGAGTGTAAAGTCTTGTCATGCTGATTAGCGTTTGAGCTGTCTAACTACAAATAACTTATTGTGCCAATTCCTTTTGAGCAGAACTCTGGCTACAGCACCATATTAGCCAGTTAGCTACATCCCAGCTATTTCTAGTCCCACCCTTAAAGGCAGCAAAGTGCATATGCTTTATACTGACTCAGTACATCACTTAGCAGCTAGAATCATACTTGCAAAGTAATAGTCTGAAACTTTCAGGCATAGCGATTACCCTCTGCCAACCTTGGAGAGTCAAATGCATAGAGCAGTAAACTCACAGCAGCCTACGGATATTACTGATGAATACAAGGAAGCCGCAGAGGCAGAAATACGTGAGAAGCGAAGGCCTGTAGACTACGACACCAAGGAATATCCTGTTGAGATTTTAGTACAAAAATATCTTGATGGGCACGAAGATGATACTAATGAATTGTTTATCCCAGACTACCAAAGAGAGATGGCTTGGGATGATAAACGACAGTCAAAATTTATTGAGTCGGTACTTTTAGGTTTACCTATCCCATATATTTTCGTTGCAGATATTCCAGATGAAGAAGATGAAGGAAATGAAGGTCGTTTAGAAATTATAGATGGCACTCAGCGAATAAGGACTTTAGCTAGGTTTTTAAAAAACGATTTAAAACTAGACAATCTCGAAAAACTCAAAAAATTGAATAACTTCAGATTTAGCGATTTACCTCTTCCCCGTCAAAGACGCTTTAAAAGAACTACTCTTCGAATGATTCAGTTAACAGAAAAAGCAGATGAAGCTATCCGAAGAGATATGTTTGAGCGAATAAATACGGGCAGTGTCGCCTTAAATGAGATGGAGAAGCGTATAGGAATACAGCGTGGTCCATTCTTAGAGTTTATTGAGGAATTATCAGGGAATCCTAGATTTCGTAAGTTGTGTCCATTTTCACAGGCTTTAGTTGATAGACGTGAGCCACAAGAATTTGTGTTGAGATTTTTTGCTTACTTAAATAACTACAAAAAATTTAAGCGCCATGTAAATAAATTTCTTAATGAATATTTAGAAAGTAATAATAATGATAAATTTCCAAAATCAAGTATGAAAACAGAATTTGAAGCCATGCTGATTTTTGTAGAAAAGTACTTCCCAAATGGATTTAGTAAAGGTAAGAAACATAAGACTACTCCTCGTATTAGATTTGAAGCTATTGCTGTAGGTACTGCACTTGCTTTAAGAGAGAACCCTCATTTAGAGCCAGCCTCAATGGATTGGTTCGACTCACCAAAGTTTAGGGAATACACAACCTCCGATGCAAGTAATTCTAGACCTAAGGTAGAACGTCGTATTGAATACGTTCGTGACCACCTCCTTGGAAATCTATGACTAGTCTAGTATTTCAAGACTTCAACGAACGCTCTAAGGAAGTAAGTAAATATTTCATTTTTCTCAAGAGCTTAGAGCAAGCTACAACCAAACTCAGTATGAATGATAAGGATGATAATCCCAAAATTAGGGAAGTTGATAGTGAGTTACTGAAAACCTTGAAAGCTAGTGCTTTTCTACTTCTATACAACTTGATAGAAGCAACCATGAGAAATGCAATAGAGGCAATCTTTGATGAGCTGAGTGCTAGAGGCATCTCCTATGATCAAATCAGACCTGAACTTAAGAAAATTGTTCTTAAAAATCTAAAGAAACGTAATCCTGACAGAATGTTTTCCAGCATAAATATAATAGCTGTTGATATTATTGCTGCTGGCTTTGATAAAAGTGATCTCTTCTCAGGTAATCTTGATGCCTCGAAAATAAGAAAGACTGCAAGTGAATATGGATTTTCACATCAGACTGATTATTCAAGAACTGGAAATGGCAGTGATTTGCTGACTGTAAAAACGAATAGAAATGACCTCGCTCACGGATTCAAATCGTTTACAGAAGTAGGAAGAGATAAAACAGCAGATGAACTTTTGGATATCAAGAATAAAGCTATTAGATATTTAAAGCAAATACTAGTCAATATTGAGCAGTATCTTTCTAGTCAAGAATATTTAGATATATCAGGCTCTGGGGGGATTTAAAGATATGTATTAAGCATTAACATGCATTAGTATGCTTTGTGCAATAGCTTCGCCTAGTTTAACAGGTACAGCGTTACCAATCATTTTCCCTACACGTTCAAATATGATAGGTTCATCAGGCTCTACAAACTCATAATTAGCCGGGAATGTCTGTAGTAAAGCTGCCTCTCTAAGAGATATAGCCCGATCTTGTTCCGGATGTCCAAATCGACCATTACCAAACCCGAAACACTGTGTCGTAATTGTCGGACTAGGCTGATCCCATTCCATACGACCATATACTCCTGGATAGGTCCTGCCACTACTTTTGGTATGACACTTTGCTACTAGATCTTCACTCCAATCCCGCCAAGTACCACCAGGTTTTGAAGCGCGGATACGTCGTAGATTGAGCTCGGATAAATTGCTACTACGATGTAGTCGATCTATTTGAGATGATTGCCCTGCAACAAGAGGCTCAAGATGTGCAATAGTTTTGCCAACTGTTTCATATGTCTCTGGACTATGGGTGGGCTCCATCAGGTTAATTTCTCCAAGCTTTGATGCTAGCAACACTAATCTTTTTCGAGTTTGTGGCACACCATAGTCTTGACAACTCACTTCATAAATAGTGCAAAAGTAGTTTGATTCTTGAAGATGTTCAACAAACTCTTTGAACACTGAATGATGTTTTAGCTGGAGTACATTTTCCATTGAGACTATTTCTGGTTCACATTCTCGAATGAGGCGACTAAAGTCTCGCAACAGTTTCCATTTTGTACCTTTGTTGGTGTAGCGTCTCGAATAAGTTGAAAAAGGTTGGCATGGTGCACATCCAGCTAAAACTCTAATGCTGCTGTTATACAAAGACTCTGTTAGGTCTTTACCGCTAACCTGCTCTACATCTTTAAGAACAAATCGAGCCCTTGTATTTCGCTCATAAGGAAATTGGCATATGGGATCGATATCATAGCCAACCTCTACTGGAAGACCTGCCTGTTCAAATCCATAAGTCAAACCTCCAGCACCGCAGAATAAGTCAACTGTAGATATGCTATCAACCATTCACACTTCAACCAATAATTTGCTTAAGCAAGCTAAGCATAGTAGCACACTTGTTGCTGGTCTACAAAAAACTGATAAATTCCTACATATTAGCTAGCTATAGCTCAGGCTTCAGTCTGTCCTCCAGCGATAAGCATTTAAATCCTGAATATCTGAGTTCTAATCTTTCACATACGAGAATTTAGTCTCAAATACTCCTTGAGTAGGACTAGCATCAAATTCAGCATAAACACATGCTCAAATAAGACTCAGTTAGCGTCCTGATAAGCCCGCCAGCCACCGAATTCTGTAATTTCCTTTTTCCCTGCCACCGTCAACGGTTCTCCAATCACGCCTAACACCTCTTCGCCATCGTGGAGCTTCACCTTCCCAATGGCCAGCCCCGGCGGTTCCTGGGAAAGGATAACACCCAAACCTGCCAGGGGCACCTGCCATACTTCAACAGCTACAGCAACGCCCCCTGAGCTGACCTTGATCATGGCTGGATATTTGTCATCTATGGACCAGATGCGATAAGCGGGTTCTGTTTGAGCGTCGCGTTCAAAGGTGGCGTTGACGTTGAGAAGGTTGGGGTTAAGTTCAAGTCCCCGCATCAGAGTGCCATTGACAGCAAGCTTGATGGTTTCGGTCATAGGTTTCAGAGAGAAGCAATTATTTAGGCGATAAATGTCTAAGGAGCAAGCCATCAATAAATTCCAAACGTAACTGTGGAAGAGACGTTCCATAGAACGTCTGTACATCCAACTAATTTGGCAGTTAATTGATTTTATTTCCTAAAGTGTAAAAATTCTCCCATCGCTAGCTCTCCATTAGAGAAAAATATGTAGAGGCTTGGCGGAACAGGGATTTGCACCAAAGGGTACGTGATTATTACCTATCAAATTCTACAGTGCATTTTTTAATGCCTGCCGTGCGATATTAAAGCCTCGCTTGAGCCGGGCCTGATTTCGATGTAACTTGCTCATCAACATTGCCCCTTCAATGGCCGTGATGATTTGTTCAGCCAGGTGCTCTGGATTAATATCATCCCTGAGTTGAGGTTTAGCCTGACGCAACGTTTGGGCTATGGCCCCTTCCCATTTGCTAAATACCTGCATTAGATGGTCGCGAAATGAGGGATCCTGCTCCACCAGGTCAACAATCAAATTACCGAGTAAACAGCCACCGCATTTGGGCGCTTTCATTTGCTTTTCTTCTAGTCGATCTAAAATCCAGAAGACTTGCTTGATCGGATCCTCACTATGGGAGATAGCAGGTTCTAATACATCGGCCTGGAGCTGAGACCATTCAAAGTCAATCAGGGCATGACCCAGCTCATGTTTTGACTGAAAATAGTTATAGAAACTACCCGATGATGCGCCGCTAACTTCAAACAGTTTACTTAACCCTGTCGCTGTCAGTCCCTGACGATGAACTGTGCTGACAATTGATTTCAAAATGTCCTCACGGGTCCGTTTCAGGTTAGCCATTGTAGCTTTGGAAGATGAGCTTCAGGGTGACAAGCCTACTTAGTATATCTTTTAGCCTTATGATTTTTGGGCAATTGGACACTGTTTGCAACTAGCAAAATTATGGTCATATAGTTTAGCTACATGACTTGGGTGGATGAATGTGTATAAAACCTAAGGGTGGTTAACCATTTACTTGTCTACATCCAAGCCCAGGAAATTGTGGCATTAGTTTCTGGCGGCCTATTTATCGGTTATTTAAGCCTGACGAACCGCTTGTAAGCGAGGATTTGAAAGATTTTTATGTTCGCCGAGATGATAGCCCGGTAGATAGCTTGGTTAATTTAGCAGAAACCAATAAACTGCTGGGTGAGATGTACCTAGCTTGGGCACATCAACAAGAACCCAACGCAGATATCAAAGCCAAAGAGTTTTTAACTGCTAGCCTATCTCTTTATCAAGAGCTGGACATATCCTCAAAAGCAACTGAAGTCGAACAGCTCCTAACCCAGTAAACTATGCCCAGGAATCCACAATTTCAGAAATCAGGAACCCTTAACCTCTAAAACGAACCCAGGTAGAACATCTTCTCCTGAGATCGTAGTCGGACACTTTATGATCTCAACGGCTTGCCCTGGTCGATAAATCTCAACAGTTTTTCCTTGGGGATTAATCAACCAACCAAGGCGCAAACCACTATCAAGATACTCTTGCATTTTTTTCTGAAGTGGTTTCAACCGGTCAGTTTCAGACCGCAGTTCAATCACAAAGTCAGGACAAATGGGAGGAAATTTTGTTTGCTGCTCTGGCGTCAACGCATTCCATCGCTCTAACGTAATCCAGGCTGCATCTGGAGACCGATCACCCCCATTGGGTAGGTTAAACACTGTGGAGGAACTGAATACTTCTCCTAAACCCGTTTGACGATTCCAAATACCCAAATCGATAATATAGTTAGCTTCCTGCCGACCACTTTCACCACCGACTGGGGACATAATAATTAACTTTCCTGTCGAACTCCGCTCCATGACAACATCTCTGTTTGCCATGCATAGTCTGTAGAACTGCTCATGGCTCAGCTCCTCGACTAACGGTTCTAAATTGAGATTGATGGCAGTCATTACAGGCGAGCCGAGCTATCCTTACCCCCATATTGTAAGCGGTCAAAACTATTTTCTGAGTAATCAATGGTAAGCGGCCCCTGAGCGGGGCCGAAGGGGCCGCTCAGGGGCCGTTTTTGGCTGAGCGGAGTCGTCGTTGGCTGAGCAGAGTCGTCGTTTTAGGGGTTGTTGTAAGGAGGTTGCACTTTTCCATAGGCAGAGTTGACCATCTTGGGCCGTTGAGGCCAGTAGTCGGGTGGTGGGATGGAATGCGATCGCAACCACCGATTTATCATGTTCATGGGCATCGTCACTATCCACAAAGAATGTCTGATTAATTTATGAACCTAATGCAACTTCATTGATATTGCTGTTCAAATGTCGGGGTAACACTCTATTCTTCAACGCGATGCAATCTGCCAAATAGGTTGCATCACGAGCAATGCCCGAAAAGCGCCCCGACCCCCAGGTGTATAACCAGGGCAATCCTAAGAAATAGAGACCTTGGATAGTCGTAACTCCACGCTCATGACCCGGGTACCCTTTGCCATCAAATACAGGAATATCTACCCAGCTAAAATTCGTATGATACCCAGTAGACCAAATAACTGTGGAGATTTTTGCTGTTACCAAATCCAAAGATAAAAGACTCGTTTGAGGTTGCCAAACGGCTTGATAAGGAGGATCAATGGGCGCATCAAGCCGATGCTTTTCGATATAGCTGTCAATAGTCTGCTTAATACTTTCAGCCACAGCATCTGCTTGATCGAGATTGTGGCCGAGATCATCCTGAAATTCTAAGGAATCACCTTGGATATGCTTGAGTTTGCCGTGGAGTTTCATGCCTTCTAGGGCAAATTGTCGTAGATCAATCTCACGTCCGCCGCCTCGCCCTGTTACATAATGGTTTGTTTTGGTGCGGACAGACTCTTTCTGGGGATGCTCGTCAATGGACATGTCGTAATAACCCATCTGATCTAGCCAGTCCACCACATCCTTACCTCGATATCTTCGAGGTGAACGGGGTGCACCGCCAACACATAGATGCACCTGTCTGCCAGACAGGTGTAAATCTTCTGCGATTTGGCAGCCTGACTGGCCTGTACCGACGACTAACACAGCTCCCTCTGGTAAAGTCTCAGAATTCTTATACTCAGAAGAATGTAATTGGGTCACACTCGACGGCAGCCGCTCAGCCATCCTAGGCATTTTAGGCGTGTGATAACCGCCCGTGGCAACCACAACTTGGTCTGCAATGTAGTGACCGATAGAGGTCTCTATCTCAAATACGTTTTCCGGCTTACTGATTTTCGAAACAGTGACACCCTCTTTAATCAGGGGCTTGAAAGATTTAGCATAATCTTCAATATATTGAACAATTTCGTCCCGTTGCATAAAGCCATTCGGGTCATTGCCAGGGTATGGATAGCCAGGTAACAGACACTGCCAGTTAGGTGTTACTAGGCAAAATGTATCCCATCGCTTCGAGCGCCAGGAGTGAGCGATTCTGTTCTTCTCAAAAATAATATGGTCAATGCCGTGTTGCTTCAGACAATAACTAATAGACAGACCAGCTTGGCCTCCACCAACAATAGCAACGGGAAAATGTGAACTAGTGAGTGCCCGCATAAATTCAGTCCCTGAAGACAATGGGTTACAGTTCAACCATAAAAATCAGCACTGGAATCCCCTGTAGCAACAGATACTAAAACCTGAAATCTCGGCTTATGGTCAGGCGTTAACGATAAATCCCCTGTCTAAAGACGCATAAAATTCACACCGACATCCTTTGACCTGCACTTTTGAACAGGAGACTGTCCTTTGGAAATATCTCTCATGGAAATAAATTGATTTAGCTGTCTCATTTGTCAGGCTTACTGACTTTGTAACAACAGATACGAGAATGGTGACTGAGACCTTTTAAGCTGCTGACAAATTCATATTGGGAGCAGCGTCAGATGCCTGAAGTAACTACTCCAGCTCATAAGGCCGGTGATTTTTTTGTTGACTATGAAGAGAAGGTATTTCCTGATGTTCAAGCAGAACCTGGAGAGAAAGCACTGGTCGCATTTCACACAGTTGCCTTCGAAGGGTCTATTGGTTTAGTTAACTTATTGCAGGCAACTCGTCTGATCCGTAAGGGCTTTGAAACATCGGTTCTGCTTTATGGTCCTGGTGTTACGTTAGGGGTGCAGCGCGGTTTTCCCAAGATTGGAGATGAGGCTTTTCCTGGGCACCTGGCCATGAATAATCAACTGGTGAAGGTCATGGAAGAGGGTGGTAAAGTCTATGCCTGCCGATTTGCCTTGCAGGCGCTATATGGCCATGGTGAGCCTTCTTTAATCCCTGGCATTACGCCCATTAATCCTTTGGATGTCTTGGACATTATCTTGATGCACCGTAAGGATGGGGCGTTTGTTCTCGATACTTGGACCATGTAAAAAGGCACTAGTACTCTGTGGCGTAAGTTGGCCCACTATCAAATGGGGATGAGTCGATGGGCGGATGAAATAACTGCCAAGTTTCTGCTATCGGGTACTATGTAGTAGGTATTGGGTGTCAGTTTTGTCTAACACCTATTACCTACTGTCTAACACTCTAAAATGATGTTGAAAATCCTGTGGGGGAGAAAGTATCTATGGACTATTCTCGAGCCGTAAGAGCAGCTGCGGTACAGATTTCACCTGTATTGCATAGCTGTGAAGGTACATTGGGAAAAGTCTTGAAGGCCATTGATGACGCTGCCCGTGAGGGGGCTAATCTAATTGTCTTTCCGGAAACGTTTGTCCCCTACTATCCATACTTTTCATTTGTGCTGCCCCCCGTGCTGATGGGCAAAGAGCATATGAAGCTTTACGAAGAGGCTGTTGAGGTGCCTGGGCCGGTCACTGAGGCGGTGAGCCGTGCCGCTCGTAACCATGAGATGGTCATTGTGCTGGGGGTAAATGAGCGGGATAAGGGGTCTCTTTACAACACTCAGTTAATTTTTGATGCAGATGGTACCTGTCTGCTTAAACGACGCAAAATCACGCCTACTTACCATGAACGCATGGTTTGGGGGCAGGGGGATGGGTCTGGTTTACAGGTGTGCGATACGGCGGTTGGTCGGGTCGGGGCCCTGGCTTGTTGGGAACATTACAACCCGCTGGCCCGATATAGTTTAATGGCCAACCATGAACAGATTCACTGTGCTCAGTTTCCTGGCTCCATGGTAGGAGAGGTTTTTGCAAACCAGACTGAGGTAACGCTTCGCCACCATGCGCTGGAGTCTGCCTGTTTTGTGGTCAATGCTACGGGGTGGTTAACGCCTGATCAAGTGAGTGAGATTGCTCCCAGTGAAGCGTTGGAGAAAGTTTTGCGGGGTGGCTGCTATACCACCATTATTAGTCCGGAAGGGGTGCCGTTGTGTGAACCGATTCGGGAAGGAGAGGGGATTGCGATCGCAGATCTAGACTTTTCCCTAATCACCAAACGTAAGCGCATGATGGACTCAGTCGGCCACTACGCCCGTCCTGATTTATTACAGCTAACCGTTAATAAAACTCCGTATTCTGTTGTATCCCCAGGGAGTATGACTCAAGAACTTCTCCCCGGTGAGCCAGATTCTTTGCCCGCACTAGAGGAAACACCTGAATAGAAGAGTACCCTCGGGAAGCCACCCTTCTTCACATAGTTCTCCTCATTCCCTTTTCCCCATTTATCAATCCTTTAGATTCTCCTTTTACTTCTTCCACCATGAATTCACAGCAGGTGATTACCGAGCTTCAGACCAAGGGCCTCAACTTGGTTACCGATACCGTTGGTGCATCGGGCCGTAAAGGAGGAGCGGGTCCATCCGACCATAAGGCAGTCACCATTGGTGAAACCACCTTTATGGTTCCGGTGTATACGGATGGTGCAGCCCAGTCACCCTATGGTGTGGATTGTGAGTCTGGTAAGTCTGTTCTCACTAAGGATGATCAGGTGATCACCGAGTTAGATTTTCCAGAACAGCCTCGGTTTTATGATCTACAAACTGTTGACGGCATTCCCTATTGGAAGATTGCTCTGCTCCACAGTCGCAATGTTCTGGCTACAACAGTTCTCCAAACCTGCATCCGCTATGAGAATCGGAAAACAGCCTGTCAGTTTTGCGCCATTGGTGAATCGTTAGCCGCCGATCGCACCATTGCTCAAAAAACACCCGCGCAACTGGCTGAGGTCGCTGAAGCCGCTGTCCGTTTGGACGGAGTGGAGAACATGATTATGACCACAGGCACCCCTAACACAACCGATCGCGGTGCGGCCTATCTAACCGAATGTGCCCAGGCGATTCGTGCCCGTGTAAATCTTCCCATTCAAGCCCAGTGTGAGCCCCCCAATGATTTTATCTGGTTTGATCGCATGCGTGCAGCAGGCATCGACAGTTTAGGCATGCACCTAGAAGCGGCAGACCCCGAGGTGCGCGCTAAGATTATGCCGGGTAAAGCCAAAGTACCTCTTTCCTATTATTTCAAAGCGTTTGAAGCAGCCACCAAAGTCTTTGGTCGCGGTCAGGTCAGCACCTATTTGTTGGCTGGACTGGGGGATAGCCAAGAGACATTACTGGAGGTCAGCGAACG
Organism: Adonisia turfae CCMR0081; assembly: GCF_011009555.1. GTDB lineage: Bacteria > Cyanobacteriota > Cyanobacteriia > Phormidesmidales > Phormidesmidaceae > Leptothoe > Leptothoe turfae. The sequence goes on from NZ_QXHD01000004.1 coordinate 7,349,737, forward strand.
GCTGATAGATATCGGTGTTTATCCCTTTGTTGTTCCCTTTGTTCCCATTGGGGGCACGCCATTGGCTGACCATAAGCCTCCCAGCAGTGAGTTTATGTATGACCTGTATCAGGGCATTGGGCGAATGCTGAAGCAGGCGAATCTGTTATCCAGTGAGATGAAGGCGGGCTGCGCTAAATGTGGGGCTTGTTCGGCGTTGTCTTTGTTTGAGAGTTAAAGAATTTATGGGCCAATAATGGTCTACCGACGTCAGAGGCTTGGCGGTACCTGATTCCCCTTAATAAGGAGAACCAGTAGGGAGGGGGGTATCAACAACTGGCGTTATCGGTCGAGATCCCGTCGCCTACGTCACCTACCCTAAAGCCCAAAGGGCATGCGCTAAAGCGTAGCGTCAGGGGAGGAGGTTCTCAGAAATAATTTCACCATTGGAATTATGTTCATACAAATTTTTCAAAGCCATGAAAAAACGTACGTATAGTTTTCAACTTGCCCTTTCTAAACCAGATATTGCCAACTATTTCAACCTGCGGCAACAGATTTTCTGTGAAGAGCAAGGTCTATTCCAGGGGCATGATCGCGATTCCATTGACAATACGTCGTACCCCATTGTGGCCATTGCCCACACGCCCGACCAGCCTGACCAGGTTGTCGGTGTGGTGCGTATCTATGAGGAGAAACCTCGGCTTTGGTATGGTGGGCGTTTAGGTGTGCATCCAGACTTTCGGCGGGTGGGTCGCATTGGTAAAGGATTGATTCAAAAGGCAGTAACAACAGCGAATACTTGGGGGTGCGATCGCTTCCTCGCCACCGTTCAACTGCAAAACGTGCGTTTCTTCACCCGCCTCCATTGGCATAGCCTGGAGGAAATTGAAATCCTGGGACACCCCCACCATCTGATGGAAGCTGATTTGGAATATTATCCTGCTACGGATCAGCCTCGTCCAGAATTACCTCTTGCGCAGGTGGCTTAAGGGGGAGTTGTAGAGTGTTAGACTTGACGCTTGTTCCCCCCAGAATTTGGGAAACCCCAGTATGCCTAATGGGGATAACACAGATACTTCCACCCACAAAAGGCGGGCTTCCAGTTGATATAGCTTTTTCGGGAAAATGCCTAAGTATCCCTAACCCGCCTTCTCCCTGGGGAGAAGGGGGCGGGGGATGAAGGCCATGCAACCCACTACACCTAAACCCGATCAACCCAGCCTATCTACCCTGGTTAACTCCCTCCAGGAATCTGTCAGTATCCTCAACAAACGGGATATCCAAACAGCTGCCACAGCCATTGGGCAATATGTGCAAACGGCTGCCGGAGAACCTCTTCGCTTAGGCGATGACTGTGCGGCCATCCCCGATGGCGATGGTTATCTGCTGCTGGCTGCCGAAGGTCTGTGGCCCCAGCTAGTCACCCAAGACCCTTGGTTTGCGGGCTGGTGTGCCATTATGGTCAACATTTCGGATGTTGCATCCATGGGAGGGACACCCATCGCCGTAGTGGATACACTTTGGAGTCAATCTGTCACCGCCTGCACTCCTTTGTGGAAGGGAATGCAGGCGGCTGCCCGTGCGTATAATGTGCCTATTGTTGGCGGGCATACCAACTGCCATAGCCCCTACGATGGTCTTGCCGTTGCCATATTGGGGCGCGCACAGCGGCTAATCACCAGTTTTGATGCACAACCCGGCGATGATGTGGTCATGGTGGTAAACATGGCGGGCAGTTACTACGAGACCTATCCGTTTTGGAATGCTGCAACAACGGCTGAGCCTGCGATGCTGCGACAACAGATAGCCTTACTCCCTGAGCTGGCGAGCGCTGAGTTGTGCACCGCAGGTAAGGATATCAGCATGGGCGGTCTGGTGGGTACCCTGCTAATGCTGGCTGAATCGTCAGGGGTGGGGGCTACCTTGAACCTGGATTTGGTACCGCACCCACCGAACGTTGCCTGGGAGAAATGGCTCACGAGTTTTCCTAGCTTTGGTTTTCTTTTTACTGTGCTACCTGAGCGTCTTGCCCAGGTCAAGAAACTGTTTCAGCCCCATGGGTTAACGTGTAAGGCTGTTGGCAAGGTGACAACGGGGTCTCAAATCATTCTGCAGCAGGCGGGAGAGCAAGAGCTGTTTTGGGATATGGTTTATCCATTAACAGGGTTTGGACAACGTGAATAATTAGGGGGATTATCTAAATTGCCAGCCTGCAGAACTATGAATCGTAGAACTTTTGATCTACGTTCCTAAACGCATTGTGTGTGATGTTTCTGTAAGGCCATTCTCTTTATGCCCCTGGGCCTTGGCCGCCTTTGCAAATACCTGAGCCATAGATATCCCATCAGGCAAGTGACTGGTCGTCAAAACTGCTCCCATCATTGAGCCAGCAATACCCATCATACAAACATCACTGCCGGTCATATATAGCCCTGGCACCGGTGTTTTGATCTTGGTCCAGCCTCGGTTTTTGGCTGCAAATCGTTCTGCGTGCATGGGTAATCCGTATATTCCACCTTGGGGATGATCTGTGAAATGTTCATTAGTGAGAGGTGTGGATACTTCGCAGTAGTCCACGAGATCTGAGAACCCTGGATAATGTTGTTCAACCATGTCTAGCAAAACGTTCTGGATACGTTGCTTGAGGGCATTGTAATTGTTATCTCGATGTAACCAAGGCTGATCGCGCCAGGCGGCAAAGCTAGCGTAATCGGCAGAGGCGATCAATTCGGCTGTGTGTTTTTTGGCATGGGAATTTTTCAGCGATGGAAACGACAGATATACCTGAAGCGGCTGACCCGTATGAATCCAGCTCCCCTTTTGTTGTTCCACAGCCCCATGGTCAAAAGTATCGTAAATCCAATGGTTTTCGCCCTTGAAACCTAACCGCCGTGGATCATCTTTGAAACCGATGTATACAGACACATTTGTGGCTGGTGGATGCGCTTCCACAAATTGTTGCAGAGATTCTCGAAATGGAATGGGATAGTTGTCTGGAATGAACTTGAAGTAGGTGTTATAGGCACCAGCATTAGATACGACTGTAGGTGCATAATAGTCTTCAAATGTCTCTTCTTTTGCTTTCAAATTACGCACCCGCACCCCAGCAGCCTTGTCACCGTCAAGCAAAATTTCGGTAACTTCTCGGCTCACCAATACGTTGCCACCCTTAGCTTCAACTACCTGCTGTACGCTGTTAGCAATGGTGCCAGATCCGCCTACAGGATAATAGCCTCCGTTGAGATAGTGGTTAACAATCGTGGCATGGAGGGCAAAGGGACTGTCTGCTGGTGACAGACCATAGTCTAACCATTGAGAGGCGAGCAATGCTTTCAGTTGGGGATCTTGAAAGTGTTGATCTAGATAGTCTTGAGTTGTCAGATTGAGACTAGTTCCATGCCAGAGTTTTGCCACTTCACCGACTACTTTGAACAGAAAAGCACTGTTGTGTTTGGCCGCATCGAGAAACAATGCTGCAGCTGCTTTAGGAATATCCTTAAAGTACTGACGAATTGCCTGGGATTCTTTTGGAAATCGCTTGGTGAGATCAGCTTGAAACTGCTTAGGGTCACCATAGAGGTCGAAACTGAACTCGGGATAGACAAATTTTTCAAAGGGCTCTGGCATCTTTTGCCACTGCACCTGTTGGTTCGTAATCAGGTCAAACAAATTACGAACTTCAGAGCCTGCTTCCATTTGCCCAACATAGTGCAGACCTGGATCCCAACTAAACCCTTTACGCTGGAACGTGTGGGTAAAACCACCTGGGACAAAATGGCGCTCTAGAATCAGCACACGCTTATTGCGTAGCTGGGCCATTAAACTAGCCACGGTTAACGCACCAATACCAGAGCCAATCAAGATTAGGTCGTAGTTTTTGCGTGTAGTTTTCATGGTGACCTCCAACGGTCAAATTGGTGATGATTGCGATCGCAAAATGAAGAGAATGATCAGAGTATCGACGCAGCGTTGAATAAACTTTGCCCATTAAGGCCATCCATAATCGACCCCCAAAATAAGGCTATAACATCAATGTTGACATCGACAACATAAACTTAGCTCTAAATGTTTCTGTTGTCAACATCCGATGACGCCGGAGGATGCCCAAGCCCTGACCCAAGAAGTCCAGGCTCAAAAAGAACAGATCGAAACCTTATGGCAAGAGCAAGAGACCCTAACCCATGAAGCCTATGGACGGGCTCAGATATTGGAAAAGACTGTGGATGATGTACGCCTTACTAAACCGTTTAGTACAATGAAATTTTGAGATAGAATATTTAGACATGATTGATCAAGTGATCTCTAAGGCTTTAGACTACTTGCCTCAAGTTTTGAATTTTAGTTGTAATCATGATGAAACGTGTTTTAGTTGCGGACGATGCTCCTGGAGTTACCCACTTTTTGGAAAAGGGGTTGCAGGCCAATGGCTATGAAACAGCTGTTGTTCATAATGGCGAAGATGCGATCGAAGCCGTCTTAAATAGACCGTTTGATCTCATGATTCTTGATCTGGAACTGCCCATGAAGCATGGCATTACTGTGCTCGATGAGATACGAAGACAGGGAATACCACTCTCGGTGATTGTGCTTTCTTCTCATCACGGCATCAATCATAAAGTCACCAGTTTTAATCATGGTGCAGATGATTACATCACCAAACCATTCCAGTTTGCGGAATTGCTCGCCCGTGTTCGAGCCCGTCTACATAATGTGCATGTTGCTCAAAGTCGCCCCAGTAGCCCCCTGACTTTTCTGAGCTTTAAGGGGATAGAGTTAAATTTACGCACCCGAGAAGTGCGAGTTAATGGGAATGCTGTTCAGCTTTCTAGTAGAGAATTTTTGCTGGCTGAAGCATTTGTACGTAATCCAGGGCAAATTATGAGCCGAGAAAAACTACTGGATGACGTTTGGGGCTATACCTACGATCCGGGCTCCAATATTGTTGATGTCTATGTGGGCTATCTAAGGAAAAAGCTGGGTCGTCATTTGATCGAGACCATTAGGGGAACAGGTTACCGCTTTACGTATGAATAAGCTCTAGACAGATTTCTTAGCCATCCTCGTCTGATTGTCATAACGCCATCTGGCGATTGTCAGACCCATGGAGCCAGTTTTTCTTCAGGTCATTGTCTCAAATCATAAATCACTTTTACCGATAAGAACTACACGTGTAATTCACACTGTGCTTCATTTTTATGTATCGACCTGTGCGATCGCCCTAAAAACACAGTGAATGATTTTAAGAAACAGTACAGTGAGTGCTCAAAAACTCAAGAAATACCTGCACCCGAGGAGATAAATTACGACGGTGGGTGAAAACAGCCTGGGTTGCTAATCCCGGTGGCAGCTGTTCAAAAAAGAGCGACACTAACTGTCCGGTTTTTAACTCTTCTTTTACATGGAAACTCAGCATACGGACAATGCCAAGGTCGCTTAATGCTGCATTTTTCAGAGATTCACCACTGTCAGAATTAAAGGAACTCCGGACGGGAATTATTTGCCAAACACCATCAATGAGAAATTCCCAGGGAAGGGGTTGCCCGTTAAAGAGATAGCGCATGCAGTTATGTTGCACCAGGTCCTTTGGTGTGGCGGGGTTGCCATACTTTTGTAAATAGCCGGGGGACGCACATAAAATAAACTGCGCATAGCCCAGGTGTCTGCGGATGAGGCTAGAGTCTTCCAGGTCCCCCAGTCGAATCGCCACATCAATGCCCTCAGCCACTAAATCCACCAGTCGCTCAGTTAATTGCAAATTCACCTGAATTTCTGGATATTCTTTCAAGAAGATAGGCAGTCGCTGCATTAAAAACCGTTGCCCAAAATCGAGGGATGCACTAACCGTTAGTTTGCCTCGGGGACGACCGCCCGAGATAACGCTGTCGTTAGCATCCTCCAGTTCCTGTAGCAGTCGTGCTACCCGATCGTAGTAAGTCGTTCCCTCGGCGGTCAGACTTAGTGATCGGGTAGTGCGCTGCAATAGTCGTATACCTAACCGATCTTCTAGCTTGGCCACCCGCTTACTAATGGCGGAAGGGGTCGTGCCTAACGAACGCGCAGCGGCACTAAAGCTTCCCACATCAACACTTTCAACAAAGGCGATTAGCTCCGGCAGCTGGTTAAAAACACTTAGCATTTATTCCCCGTGGGCACAGGTGATATGCCTGCCTATGGACTTCTCTTCTAGAAAAGCACAGATTAAGGTGGAAATAATGCTGTGTTAGGCCAAAAACAGTTAGTGAGGTTGACAACAATGGGGGACAAAGTCGTAATTGTGACGGCGGCTAGCCGGGGCATTGGTGCCGGTTGTGCCAAAGAGTTGGCAGCCCAGGGGTACAACGTTTCTCTGTTGGCCCGTTCAGCGTCTGTTTTAGATCTGGCAGAATCTCTGCAGGGCATTGGGGTCCAGGGTTCTCTGTCGAGTGCAGCTGATTTGGAAACCCTTGTAAAAAGCACATTGGACCAGTGGGGGCGTATTGATGGGGTAGTTATGAGCTTTGGTGATCCGCCTCGGCCTGATTTGCTGGAGATTTCAGATCAAATGTGGCTTGATCATTTTGAAATGTTATTTCTCAGCGTTGTTCGTCTGGCTCGATTGGTGACAGAGCCCATGCGACGGCAGGGGGGTGGGGCCATGGTGACGATTTCTGCCTGTGACTCCCACGAACCATCATTGGGAACCCCCTTTAGCGGTACCCTGCGGACCGCGATGGAAGGCTTTACCAAGCTGTATGCCAAACGGTATCGGTGCGATCGCATTCGCATCAACTCCATTGCCCCCTTCTTTGTGGCCGATGATATGGCCGAACTAGAAGGCTGGAATGTGCCAGACGACCTGATGTGGGGCCGACCTGCCACCTACCAAGAGCTGGCCAAAGCCGTTGCCTTTTTGCTCTCAGACGATGCCAAGTTTATTTCAGGTACCACCCTCAAAGTAGATGAGGCCTATTCTGCGGCGATTTAACCTCTGAGTTCTATGGCTTTGATGGAACCGTTGCAAGCCATAGATATTGATAGCCGCCTGAAGTCTTTACAGTGGTTTTATTGAAACGCTTTTTACCATGACCTTCCCCATAACAATTCGTCAGAATGCTCTGCGTTCTGAAATAAAGGAGTTTTTCAACTTAGCCGTTCCCCTAATCAGCGCCCAGGTGGCACAATCCGCTACTGGTTTTGCCGACACCATCATGATGGGTCGCATGGGGCCAGATGTCTTAGCAGCCGGGGGATTGGCCGCCATTATCTACATTGTGGTTATGACCGCCTTCACCGGTGTGGTGATGGGGGTTAGTCCTTTGGTAGCCCAAGCCTTTGGGGCTGAACAGAGAGGCAGAATTCAACAGGTATCTCGTCAGGGTCTATGGTTGGCATTACTGGTGGCCATACCAGCCATGGCGTTCACTGGTCATTTGGGTGTTTGGATGCTTCGCAGTGGTCAAGACCCAGTTGTTGTTGAACTGGCCGACACTTATCTCAAGATTATCCTGTGGAGCTTTTTGCCCATGGCAGGGTTTACGGCTCTACGCTCAACAGTGTCTGCCTTGTCCCACGCTAAGCCTATTATGGTCACTATTGTAGTGGGTACCCTGTTCAACATTGTTGCCAACTATATATTGGGGTTTGGAAAATTAGGCTTGCCCGCCATGGGATTGTCAGGTCTAGCCTTAGCCACCATGCTCACCTGGTGGGGAATGTTTATTGCTCTTGCACTGTATGTGCGTCTGCATCCTGCTGTTCGACAGTATCAGATTCTCCATACCTTACACTGGCCTAAACTGCGAGTACTCAAAAAGCTAGTTTGGGTGGGTGTGCCTATTGGCATTTTTTCTGGCTTGGAGTCAGGATTCTTTCTAACCATTATGTTGTTAATGGGTCGCTTGGGAACCGATGCACTGGCAGCTCATCAGGTGGTGCTGCAAACCATTGTGGTGGTATTTATGGTGCCACTAGGGATTTCTTTTGCCACCACAGTTCGCATAGGGCAGTGGTTTGGCAAGCGAGATTTAGCAGGTATGCAACAGGCTACCTGGGTAAGTCTGGGGCTGACGACGGTTTCGATGACCGTTGGGTCGTTAGCATTTTTGTTGTTCCCCAAACAGCTGATTAGCATCTATTTAGATGTGAATAGCCCTGAGAATGCAGGCATTGTGACGTTGGCAATGCCGTTGCTGACGATTGCGGCGATCACGATGGTGTTGGATGGTTTGCAAAAGGCTGTGTACGGTGCACTACAGGGGCTGCAAGATACCCGAGTACCGATGGCGCTAAATGTGCTGGGCTTTTGGGGTGTGGGTCTATCGGTGAGCTATGGTCTAGGGTTTCAGCTAGAGCTGGGTAGTCGGGGGCTATGGATTGGGCAGTCGGTTGCGATCGCTGCAGTTGCTGTGCTCTTTAGCTTTCGCCTATACCAGATCTTCGATGGGCTTAAAAATGGCTTAATCCTGCCACCTATCTATTCAGAAAAAATGGAAAACTACTCAACTACTCAACAATCAATCCACTAATACTATCTATCCATCCCACAAATCACCGCACAAATCGTGAGGCCAATAATATCGAGCAGACGATGCTCCACCAGGTACTCAACTCGGGGATCTTCAAGGGCTCTGCAATGCTCAAGCAGGGTAACTGAATTCTCAACTGGGGCAGGCATAGGGCATGAGCTCAGGAGGATGCCCCTTGATATTCCCATTCCGAGTATGCGTTTGCCCTAATCAAGGTCTTGAGGAACTACAAAATAATGTGGATGAATGGATAGAGTATTACAATTGGGAACGCCCCCATTCAGGTCGATATTGCTACGGCAAGACACCAATACAAACCTTTCTCGATAGTGCGCATTTAGCAAACGAAAAACAATTAGATCAATACGGAGAAAAGAGTGTAAAAAATCAAACACAACCTGATACATCTCTAAGTGTCAGATAACCTCCCTCTGTCAGATGAAGTTTGATCTATTACAAGTTAGGTAATGTTAAGTCAAGGTCTTTCCCAGTAAGCTGTCATTCCCTGAAGTGTGACGGCTTTGTAATATCTAGGGTGCTCTATCGATAAAAACTGTATTTGTTCCAATGTGATTGGTTAAAACGGATGGACTATGTAGCTACCGAGAAGTTTTCAATCTTTGACAAAGGTGCCCCTATCAAATTGATCCAAGAACGTTGGGTTAAGCGAAAACAAGCATGGTATGTCGATATCGAACATCTTCATACCTACATAACGGTTTCTGTACCTAAAGAGCGCTTTGAGGAGAAAACTATTCGTTCAACAGAAAACCTTTCTGGTCAGTAATTTATCGACTGGCTGATGCATTGTGCAACACAAAAGTTGCTAGTTCCAAAAGTCTGGCTTTGTCATATCTGGGGTGCCATACAAGTAACAATCTCACTGGAGACATTCAATGAAGCAATACACCCTGATCATGTATCTACCTAACAGAAAGACAAATACAGTCAGTATCTGGGCTAATAATGATGAATTTATAGGGAACAGACGTTCTACCTCTTATGCAGCTCACTTACTATTGTTATACGGACAGAACAGATAAAAACGGTGTTAGGAGTGTTTCGTACGACGACATTCAGAATCCTGAAAATAGCTGGACTCGGATGTATGGCCCTGATGGAACTGAGTGGGTCCCCGGAAATGAGTATAGGGTTCCAAGCAGACCTTTGGGCACAGTCTATAGCTTTGGTA
>NZ_QXHD01000004.1:7359424-7382919 GCF_011009555.1 Adonisia turfae CCMR0081
TCTTTGACCTGCGATTGGTGGAGTTTCTGATGGCGATTCCACCGATTCCCTGGCTGGTGGATAAACGGCTGTTGCGAGAAATGATGTATGGCAAGCTGCCCGAGGCCATTCGCACCCGTAAGAAAATGGTGTTTGAAGCGCCAAAGGACTATGCCACGGTGATGCAGGCGATGTTGCCGGTGTGGATAGAAGAGTTGGTGAGAACCGCGCCGGGATTAGAGGCTTATGTGAATCGCGAGCAACTGTTGAAGATCCTTCGGGCAGCAGATTCGGCAGGAACTGAGGCTATGGAGGCAAAAGAGAGACTGTTGGGGCTGGCCTACTGGCTACAGGTTTCTACTGAAGCTAAACCGTTTAGTGAACAACCGTTGACTGTTGCCACAGCTCCGCAAGGAGAACACTGCCGTTATGTTCACTCCTGTAGCCTTTGATGGTGTTATGGGTCCTGGTCTTGGTCTGTCTTAAGTCTTATTTGGTTACCAAAGCCTTGCTAGTGTCACCCCTTTACGCAACCCTTACCCGTGCACTCTCCACAAATTACCCACCTGCTATCCTATCTCAACCAAACAGTGACTAGTGCCGCACTAGAGTCACCTCAATGGCCTGCCCTATTTCATCTATCACAGCGCCACGGCGTCTTGCTTCGGCTCTACCATACCCTGCCTCCTTCCCTCCAATGCCCTCTACAACAAACCGCCCAATCCCTCACGGTTTACAACTGGCAGCTTGCTAGAACCCTCACCCATCTCCTTTCCACTTTTCACCAGGCCAATCTCCCCGTCCTCCCCTGCAAAGGCCCCACCCTGGCCCTCACCCTCCACGGTGACCTCTCCCGCCGCACCTACTGTGACCTCGACCTGCTGGTCGATGGGACAGATGCCGAGGCCGCCCAGTCTCTTCTCCTGGCCCAGGGCTACTGCCTGCGGGACAGAACTCCCTGGGGCAGCGACTTCACTGCCCCCAACGGCCAATTCAGCATCGACCTACACTGGCAAATCGCCCCGCCCTGCTTTTCCTACCGGCTCGATCTTGCTGCCCTACACCAGCGCTGTCGTCCCCTGCCCTACCTGGGAACTACCCTACCTACCCTCAGTCCAGAAGACCATTTTCTTATCCTTTGCGTCCAAATTGTTAAAGACAGTTACTTTGACCGTCTGCGTCTGTCGCAATTTTGTGACCTGGCCGATCTGATGCCCAAACTTGATCCAGAACAGGTGCTCACCCTGGCCGGTAATAACCTCCGTCTGGTGCACTGCGCCCTACAGTTGACCCACCGTTTTATTCCCCTCACCTTGCCCTTACCGCTACAGGAGGAGCACGCCAGCTATAGCGACCCTATCGCTAACCGCCATATTGATCAGGTCGCTGCCACACTCTTCACTGAGCGCGACCCCCACCAGGGCATCTTCAGCCTTTTGCAATCCAACCCTATCAGCAGCAGCAAGCAAGCCTGCCTCCGTGCTCTGCTACTGTGTCAGCACCCCCACCGACCCAGCTGGACCGACCTGCGCCTGCTGACCCATGTTGTTGGCTATGCCCTGACTCCCAATTCCCGCGATCGCACATGGCTTTCCCCGCATTTCTCCCACTGGGGACTGTCCTATCTCGCTCGGCCACTGCGCCTGTTGCATAAGCTTATCCAGATGTTGATGCCTCGTCTTTACCCGTCAGCCCATACACCCCCGCCAACACCATCCAGTGCAGAGCATTAATCCGTGCATCGTAAAACGGTAGGTCAAACAGCGAAAAGCCCAGCAGCCCCCACAGGGCTAGCCCATAGCCCAGCAGTGTTGCCCTGGCTCTGCCCTTAAACAAAGGCAATAGCAGCGATCTCACCCCCCGATAGCACACATATCCCACCGGCAACGCCAGCGCCAGGGTCAGTACCAGTCCTCCCTCTGCCAGCAGCATTAGCCCAATATTGTGGGCGTGGGACATCTGCAAATAGTCCTTCAGCGGGTTCAGCGTCGGATATAGCTGTGCAAAGCTGCCCAACCCCCAACCCAGCCAGGGCTTAGCTTGCACCAACTGCCAGGCCACCCACCAAGTATTCAATCGAGAATCATGCTGCAAGCTTTGGTTTATATCTGCCAGTGTCAGCTCGTAGGTGCCGATGCCACCCAAAATCCCACTTCCCACCAGCGCCAGCACGCCTATCTTCCCCAGCCAGTGTAGCCGGCCCCGCAGTTTGCCCAGCCACAGCATCAGCATCAGCTGACTTAAGGCCATCAACCACCCATTACGCGATCCCGAACACACAATGCCAATGCCCACTAACCCCAGTGCGATTACCAGCGTGAGCTGTCGCCAGCGCTGCGGCCACTGCCCCACTAATCCCAACCCCAGCCCCAACAAGACCACAAGATAATTGGCATACACATTAGGGTTCGAAAAAATAGAGGCCGCCCGGTGATAATGCTCTCCCTGATACATCCAATTCACCAGTGTCTGGTCAGCCAAAATGGCCTCCACTCCCGGTGCTTTGAGGATGTACTCCACCAAGCCCACCACATTCACAGGAATTGACGCTAGTAACAGTCCCCAAGCCAGCCCCCGCCAGTCCGCCACAGAAAACTCCAGGACCAGCAGCACTGCAAATAGCCCAAAGTAGGGCAAATAATGCACCAACCCAAACCCAGCCTTGACCGGGTCATGGGCCAACAATGTCTGTCCCACCATCCAGAGGGCCACTAGCCCCAGCCAGCGCACAATGCCAGGACGCAGCAGCTGCATTTTGTAATTCCATACCGCCAACAGCAGCGTCACCCCCAGCCCCACCAGGCCAACATAAAACGGCAGCCCCAGGTGGCTCAGCCATAGCAGCCGCCCAGAAGAATAGGTATGGTACCAAATCTTCTCTCGTTTCATCCTTAGACAGGTCTCATTGGACCACCACCGGTGCGCTCATCCCCGTCTCCTGCGACTGCTGTCGTAAAATCCCGGAATAAACCTGGGTTAGCTGTCCCGCAATCACGGACCAGTCGTAATGTTGCTTGGCCCAATGTTGTCCCCGTTCTCCCATCTGGTGCCGTCGGTCCGGGTCGGCCAACAACCCTGCTATGGCCGCTGTAAAGTCATCACAGGTACCCTTGGCGACGACCCCCGCCCCGGCAGATAGAATATCCGGCGCGATTTGCACCTCTGGCGTAATCACAACAGGTAATCCTGCTGCCATAGCTTCTGCGATCGCCATACTAAAATTCTCTGTCTGAGAAGGCAGGGCAAACATATCTGCCCCCTGTAATAGCAGCTGTTTATCCGTGCCCGTAACAAACCCAGTTAGGGTTACGGTGTCTTCTAGTCCCAAAGCCATAATCAGCCCCCTCAACTTATGGACATAGGCTGCATCACCGGTTCCAGCCATTAGCAAATGAGCCGAACACCCTCGCTGAGTTAATTGGTGTATTACGCGCAGCAGCACATCTGGCTGTTTAACATAGTGCAGACGCGATAAAAATAGGATAATCGGCCTATTGAGAGGAATACGATAGCGCTGCCGCAGTTCCCCACGGGCGTTGGGATTAGTCGCCAAACTCCTCACCCCCAAGGGTAACACCTTTGTCGGCGCGGTAATACCATAGCGCCGCACATCCTCAACCTCCAGTGATGCTGTGCAGTGAACTGCCGCCGCCCTGTTCAAATGTCGCCGTTCAATCAGCCAGCTGTATAGCTGTTTTTTTGACTGACTCTGCCGCAGCGCCCAAGGGGCTAACTGTCCTTGTGTTCTCACGGTATATGGAATCTGTTGCCAGCGAGCCAGCATGCCAGCACAGGTGGGTGCATAGGAAAACAAATAGTGCAGATCCAACAGATCGTAATCTGCCGCATGCTGCCAAAGCCAACGGGTGAGCGCCACAGAAAATAGAAATTCTTTCATCGGCAAACTAAAACGTGGTAAAAACCACACAGGCACCTGCTGGTAAAGTATCCGCTCACCCAGAGGCACGTCTAATACCTGCCCACCGTTGTCATTGGTCGTGACGATTTCAGCGTCAACACCGCAGGCTCGTAAATGACTGACCAGCCTTAGCGCCACCACCGTGGGTCCCCCCAAAGCTGGACTGAGTGATGGAATTACATGTAGTACTTTCATATAGGACTCCTCTCCTCTGATTGCCCAGGCAGTTGATCCAAGCGCGTCACCAGATAGATCGCTATCCAGCTTGGTAGCATGTAAATCGCCCCCAGGTTATAAAAGCCAGACTCAAACACACACACACCCAAGGCAGCGAGGACAACACCCACCAGTGAAACCTTGAGCTGAAAGTATGGGGTTATGATCTCGGGTAGAGGTGTTAGCATCTGCCGCAGCACCATTGCCCACAGCGGCCCAAATACCGACACCCCGCCCACTAGGCCAATCTGGTACGTAAGTCCCAAATAGGCACTGTGGGCACTAATGAGATTCAAGGCGGCAAAAAAACGGGATTGGTCTGCCTGAAATAGCATCAACGCCTCTTCGCTACCCCAGCCATGGCCAATCAAGAACGTCCCAGGCGATGCTGCAATCCCCTGGATGAATACTGGCCACAACAAATTTAGCCGATAGCTGCTCAGTCCCGGTCGCTGCGCATTATCAAAGTTGGGGCGCAGCCCATGAACCAAACTATCGGCCAGGTTAGTCCCCCAAAAGTCGATGCTCAAAAAGAGCACCAGGCCCAGTAGCATCAATCCCAACGGGAACAGTAAATTAGCCAGCCGTAACCGTCGTAGCCCTGGCCAGCAGACTAAGTAGAAAAACACCAACAGTCCACACACCATAACTGTTGAGCGCGCCTGAGCCAGCACCAGGGCCGTAACCAGGGTCAAACTCGGCCAAACGCCCATCAGTCCTGGATGTTGAACATAAAACCAAATCGCCAGGGGCAGCGTCACCAGCGCCAGCGCCGTGGTTGTATTGGGGTTAACAAACAGCCCTGCCCCGGCTCCTGCAATCCAGGGAATAGCCCCCATTAGATTACCCAACAAACCGACTGCCAACAGTAATGTTACGGCAATGACAAATTTGTTGATCACCTGGACAACGGTTTGAAGGGAAATCAATAGGCTCTCCAGTCCCCAGGTCAGGGTCAGGTAGCCTAAGAAAAGCGAGCAAGCTTTGATGAGAGCTGTTTGGCGAAAATCTACAGCGGTAAGACTATGGTTACTGCTCAAATGCTCTCCTGCCCAAAAAGTGCTAATAACAATCAGTAAAAACACCCATATGGCCAGACCATCAAACTCTCTCAGCCGCCATTGCCGACTGGTAACAAGGGTTAAAAATCCATAACCAATCCAAACAAGCAGACCTAGCCACCGTCCCCAATAGGCGATGGGTCCTTGCCAAAAAATGCTGTTAATCGCTAACGCCAGTGGCAGCCAGCCCAGTAGTGGTAACCAGGTCGGTCTACGACTGTCTGAAGACTCACAGACTCCAGACAGTCGCGTCTGTTCCATTAACACAACCTCAAACCCCCTCAAACTAATGGGTTAGGATACCGCCACAGTAGCGGGTTGATTTGCTAGCTGATTTGCCTTAGTAACAAGATCGGATGCTAGGCGGCCTCGTTCAGACGGCGGCAGCATATAGTCTGGAACTGAAATGTTAAATAGCTCTAGCAATGTAGGGGCAATTTCAAGAACAGAAACACAGCTGCGACGATGGTTTACCGCCTGGGTCAGTGGATCATAAATGAGCAACAATCCTTCAGGAATATGATAAGCGCTGGCTCCGCTTTGGTCCTCAATGGTGACATTTTCTAGGCCTAAGTCCAGTAGCCCGTAGGCTTGTCCTTGAATGACGGCCTGAGTTGTTTTAGATGTCACCAGGTTCTTATTGTCTAGATGGACAGAAAAGAACCCGTCTGCCTTTTCTTCTACGGTCACACGAACACCCTCAATGGTTAGAGAGTTGAGCGCCTTACGGACAGATTCTCTCCAGGGGGTATTTACCCAAATGCTGGTAATCGGCAGCATTGCCTTTTGGGGTTTCCAGGCGTGATCAGGCACACCGAGGGTGCCCATCAGTTTTGCGGGCTGAGTCAGATACAGCTGTCGCAAAATCGGGTTTGCCGTCGTTGCCGATTGCCCCATGGAGGAAGCAATCCACAGTATATAACTAGGGTTTTGCTGAACAAAGTGGATCAACCGGCCCAGGAAGCGAGAAAACTGGCCCAAGGCAAAATCAATTTCATCCCGGTATCGTGCCACCCATGCCGATGAAAACCCAAAATTCTGGTAGTCCTCTGGAAATGCTGCCGCCCAGTAGCGATGCATGGCGGAGGCGACATGATTGGTAAAGCAGGTGGCAAAGTCAGGGCGAATCTCTTTGAGCTGCTTAAAAAATAAATCAAAGTGCAGAACAGCTTGATAGGTGCGGCGACGATTTTTCCGATAAGGTTTCAGACGCTCTAACCCCAGTTGTCTGACAAGCGCTACTAATGTGGATGGCAAAATCCCCAAACGTCCAACATTCGTTAACAATTCAAGGGATTGCCTCACTGGCACCATACCAGACACATTGCGTGCAGAATGACTTGCCAGGGATAAATTTAGCGCCTGAAAGCTGGATAGGTGGGCCGGTATACAATCGGGGCTAAGGGCAAAGCTATCTGGCAGATAAAAGGCATAGCTGTCTGGCTCTTGGGGTAAAGGAGAGGAATGTAGCGAACCAAGCACCCCCGTTTTCACACCATGTCGGGATAATATTTGCCAAATTGGGGGAAATTGCTGATCTAATAGAGTGAGATTTTCTCCCAAGTTAGAAATACCGTGCCTGTGGGCCGGGACGCCTCGATGGAGGGTTGGCCAGGAAATCCACGGACTCAAAACCTTGTCATCAATGTGGGTTAGATACTGGTGAAACTTCGGTAGCGCCAGCGCTAGATCTGAAGTAGGATTCTGCCGAATAAAATTATCAATTATCTTGAAAGGGACTTCATTGAGTTCGATAAAAATCACCTTTCTCGGAAATTCCACTGATTTACTTCCCATAGCC
The DNA here is from genome assembly GCF_011009555.1 of Adonisia turfae CCMR0081. Classification (GTDB taxonomy): domain Bacteria; phylum Cyanobacteriota; class Cyanobacteriia; order Phormidesmidales; family Phormidesmidaceae; genus Leptothoe; species Leptothoe turfae. Next base: position 7,366,401 of record NZ_QXHD01000004.1, read on the forward strand.
ATGGAGTCATACGGAACAAATTGAATAAAACAGAAAACTATATGGAAATAACGGACTTACGCTTGCGCATCCCTTGATAAGCGGGCAGCCAAGTGAGCTTTTCGCAGAGCTTAGCGGGATAACGTGCCAACAGCCTCAGCAAATTCGTTGGAATATTCTGTTCTCTACAAATTTGCAGAATTTCTTGATTATTTGTCCAGCGATTGGCCAAGCTACGATTACTTAATCCCCCTGGTCTCATGCAGACTAAGATCTCTGGCAAATAGCAATATTTCACTTGGTTGATCTTGATAAACCGGAGCAATAATTCAAAATCTGATGCCAACTTATAGCATGTCTTAAAAAGGCCATAGTGTTCATACACCTCACGTTTAATAAAACAGCTTGGATGGGCAGGCATCCAACCCTGGGCAAATAAGTCGGGGTGAAATCGATGGGAGCGATAGATTCGAAGAATATGATTTAGCCGGCAGGGATCAATAAATACAATGTCTCCAAAGACAATATCGGCCTGGTGATGTGCGATCGCATCAACGGCTAAGCGTACAACCCGGTGATGATGGTAAAAATCATCTGAATGTAGAAAGCCAACAATATCCCCTTGGGCAATTTTGAGTCCCTTGTTCAGGGCATCATATACACCGCCATCGGGCTCAGACGTAAAATAATCAATCTTATTGCGATAGTTGTCTATGATATCAACGGTTCCATCAACGGAGCCACCATCGATCACAATATATTGAATATCAGGATAATCTTGTCCGATAACTGATTCAATCGTGTGGCGGATAGTTGCTGTTCGATTTTTAACTGCTGTAATGATAGAAATACGCATTCGAGTTGGTTGGCGAAAACCAGACATATCCCTTATGGGAAGTAATCAAGTCTGACTGTCTGGGGAAATCTTAACTTTAATTGATAACAACTACTGCAAATAGCAAAATTCAAATATAATAAAGCCTCTCACCCCAGCGAGCGAATAGTAAGGATACTACTGTTTATCGCGTTAGTTGTCCTCAGTAATAACCTTGACTCGTACTTCTCACTCAGGCACTGTTATTGCAGCCCTGCGTTATCTACCACGCCTTATTCTATACAGACTACCGCTCTTTTTAGGGATGTCGGGGCTTATTTTTTTGTTGGCTTGCTTCAAAAGTGTCATCCAGCCTTCTCTCTATCGAGAAACCTTAACGCTTTTACTCAATCCAGATTTTCTCGCAGTACCCACTAAGTCACTGTCTGAGGGAGGGCAACGACCCTACGTACCACCGGAGTTTCGTGATTTTCAAACAATTATTGAGCTACTTGAAAGCTATGAGGTGATTGCACCGGCCCTACCCAAAATTCAGCAAAATTTTCCTGGCGAAGAATATAGAACATTACAGAAGCAACTTACGATAAAACATCTACCCCGTAGTGAAATTATGGAGGTTAGTTTTCAAGCGACGAGTTCTGAAAAAGTTGAGCAGGTCCTAGAGGCCCTGGCAGAGGCTTACATACTCTATGCGAGAAAAACTAGTCTGCGTAGCATCGATCAGGCAACTGCCTTGGTAGAAGAACAACTCCCAATTGTGCAAGCGCGAGTTGAACAGTTACAGGAAAAATTAGAGGATTTTCGGCAAAGCCACAACTTTTACGAGCCACAACAACTCAGTCAGCAACTGAGCCAACAGCTTGGCGAGTCAACGAGTGAAATGCGGACCGTCGATCTTTCCATCCGTTCTTCAGAAGCGCTGTTAAATGAACTAACCGAGCGCTTACAGGTTGATGAGAATCTAGCAGCAGCCAATGGAGTGTCTCTATATTTGCTGCTGCTAAATAGTTTAAAGTCCGAGGACCAAGAGCAAGCACGGCTAGGACTCGCTGCTCTTTCTAGCCTCGATGAGGACATTAAATATCCAGGCGATATTGTTCAGCTAGATAATGTCCTTGAATTGTTGCAAGCTGAAAACGACCTAACAGCACTGACACAGCAGAAGGAAGAATTAACGCGGGTTACACAAGGGATTAACAAAGATATCCAGATGTTAGCCTATTTAGATAACCAATATACAGACCTACAACGTGATCTACAGATTTCAACAGATAGTTTAAATCGATTACTTTCTGCCAGAGAGGATTTACAACTTGAGCTTGCGAAGAAAGTGCCGCCATGGGAGATCATCTCTGATGTAGAAGAACCTGATCAGCCCGTATCATCAGTACCTCGCACACTTGCTTTAGGATTATTTGCAGGCATCCTTATTGGCTCAGGAACAGTGCTAATAGCCGATCAGTTTGACGAAACGTATCGTTCAGTTGAAGAGCTTGAAAACGACGTAGATATACCTGTTCTGTTAAGCATAAGATATCCCCTTGATTCATTTAAATCACAAGAAGAACTCTATTCATCTGCTAAGTTTCACAGTTCACATGACCTGCTAGATTCTTTTAGGTTATTAGAAACCAATCTTAAACTACTGTACCCTGACAGGCACCTCAGCACCTTAGCAATTAGTTCTGCCGATAACACCTCCTCAACGTTGTCGGTTACACAGCACCTGGCGCTAGCCTTCTCTCGATCAAGCCAGCGTGTGCTCTTGATAGATGCTAATCCACGTGATTCTGTTCAGACTGGGCCATTAGACCATGACGGAAGTAAGTTAGCCGATCTGCTGGTCAACGCTGACATGATTTCTCCAGCATCAACGATTGAACTCACTGATCATCTCTCCCTGTTGCTCGCGGGGAGACCTATCAAAAATCCTATAGACTTATTTTCAGCCAACTCTCTCCAACCGCTTTTAGAAAAACTTCAAACACAGCATGATGCGCTGGTGATTGATACCCCACCTATACAAAGTTCGGCGGCGGCACGACTAATTTCTAGTCAGTTGGAGGGCTTAATACTGGTCGTTAGGATTAGATCAGTCAAACAAAGACTGTTTCAACAATTAATGCGTGAATTGCAGCAATGCGGAATTAACATTTTAGGTATAGTAGCGATCGGTTCTATGTAGCTATACAACGACAGCTAATCCATCCGATCGCAGCTATACAAAAAGGGTCATCGATACTTTTAGCGACGCTTGAGTACAGAAGTCATTATAAAACTACCTACTGTTAACAGACCAAGCAGTGAAGCCGGTTCAGGTACATCTTTAGAAGAGATCGCTCCAATCGCGTCAACATCGACACCAGCCCACCCCTGGTTATAACGATTTTTGCCATTGTCTGTGACTTTTACATAGGAGAATGCATCGTTAGAGGTAAATCCAAAGGCATCAAGGTCGATACCGGCATGCTGAGTCCCACCAATTTCACCTAGGGACAACCAGGTATTGCCATCTTTACTAACTTCAACAAACATTCCCTCAACGAGACCACCTGCTTCAAAAATCCATAAATCATCTTTATCATCGTCGCTACCCACTAAGACGTTGTCTGTAAATTTGACGGTAATCGAACCACCCTTACCTAGAGAAAAGTCATCTCGCTGAGCAATGGGCATCTTATTTCCTTTCCATGAGGAATTAGCGACCCCTAAAACAGATGTGGGATTATCAAATGCCTGGGCTGATGCCTTCCAATTCTTGCCATAGGCGTCTTCTTTGGTTAGACCATTGGCGTAGACTTTGTTATAGTCAACCACTTCATCTGCAAAAGAAGATTCACCTAAGGGAAATTCAATACCTCGGAAAGTGTTAGCGGAGGCTGGCTGTGTCATGGCAGCCAAAAGTCCTAGTGAACTAAAAGCAGCAACAAGATATCCCTTAGATTGATTAAGCATTCTGAACTCCTTGATAATGAAAGCAACGGGACAACGTCTGATTAAGACTATTAACGCTTATAGAGAATGCTTTCAGAAGCTGAAAAAACACAGAAATATGAGACATTAGAAACAAAGTTTGCATCAATAAAATCCCCGCAAAATGCCAGTCTTTGACAAATTCTGATAAAGCAATTTGATAAAAGTGCATCAGAAATAGTCTTGTGCAGATACGTCTAAAAATAGCCAGCTAAATGGCTTATGGGGCAATTATGATGGTCATTGTCGACACTTACGACGCAACTGTAATCTATGCCAAAAGCATGATTTGATGAGTCGCAGAGAAACTAGAGACAGGTTTCAGAAAATGTTGAAGAGGTTAGGAAATCAAGAGGAGTCAAGCGTGGGAATACGGATTAGTTGACCCGTTGTAGTGATAATAGAACGTACACGCACGCTTGTTGGTTAAAAGCTAAATTGGGTTAAAGGTTGCTCATCTCAATCCTCCAAAATGCTGTGGAATATACGGAAAGTACGTATATGTAGGAGCGATCGCTGTGAATCTTACGGCCCTGAACCACCTTTGGCTAATAGGGGGAAGTTAGCATAAATAAAGATGTTTATAATGACTGAGTCCCATGGGAAAATTCCAAATGGTGTTGGTGTGACATGGGCCATTACTCACTTCAAAAAGGGATTACATTCAAGCTAGTAAAAGTAAAAGTACCCAGAATTAGCTACAACACTTGCTGATGTACCGTCGCTAGAAACTGCCGTAGTAGCGTGATAAAGTTTGCTGTTTCGGTCTGGCTTAAGTCTGCTAAAAACTGATTTTCCCGTTCGAACAATACGGGCATTGCGGCATCGATCTTCTCTATACCAGCCTCAGAGAGTTGCACAATGACGCTGCGACGATCATCAGGATCGCGTAGACGGGTCACCATGCCATCTTTTTCTAGCCGATCAATGCGATTGGTCATGGCCCCCGAAGACAGCATTAACCACTTATACAGGGCAGTTGGCTTGAGTTGGTAAGGGGGACCCTGACGCCGCAGAGTTGCCAGCATATCAAAGGACCACACTGTGAGGCCAAAGTCGGCCAGTACGGTTTCTCGATGCTTCTCTAGTAATTGGGCTAGCTGCATAATACGCCCAACCACGGCCAGAGATGAAATATCCAGGCTAGGGGCCTCGCGTTGCCACTGGGTCAGAATTTTATCGATGTTGTCTTGAGTCATGGTTCCAGTATATCTCGATATCAAGACACTTGACGTCTAGCTTTATGTAAAGTATCTTGATATTAAGATATTTTCAAGCAAAGGTTTTTTTCCTTTTTGAAAGATGTCTTTGGTTGTCACGTCTTATTACGTCCGCCAGTCTTACGGAGCAACCTATGCAGATTAAGAAATTAGATCACGTTGGTATTCGGGTGATGAATGTCGAGAAATCGATGCAGTTTTATAAAACTCTTGGATTCCAAGGGATTCGAGAAGATTATAAAGAACAGGTTTTTGTCGTGAAGCATCCAAGTGGCATAGAGATTAACCTGATTGCCCATGGTGATAATGATCACGACAGGCGCAATATTCTCATGGATGTGGACGTGCGATATCCCGGCTATACCCACTATGCCATTGAGGTGGGATCGGTCGAGGATGCCAAAGCTTTTTTTGAGTCAATCAACATCAAAATTACAGGTGGACCTGTCACGTTTGGTGATGGTAAAACGTCAATCTTTATCCGTGATCCGGACTTGAATGTCCTCGAATTTACGGAACTTCCTACTTCATGAAACAACTGTGAGCAGACAACGATGAAATATCCTACGTCTAAACTAATCGACATCGCGATAACGGCATTGGCCCCTATTTCCTGGGGGACAACGTATATTGTCGCAACAGAATTTTTGCCCCCTGGTCATCCCCTGCTGATAGCGGCGTTGCGATCGCTCCCCATTGGTCTATTGCTGACCATTACCCTCAGAAAATTACCCCACGGTATTTGGTGGTGGCGAATTCTTGTGCTTGGTGGTTTGAATATTGGTATGTTCCAGGCCTTGTTGTTTATAGCGGCCTATCGCCTGCCCGGTGGTGTAGCTGCCACAGCTGGCGCAATTCAACCCTTACTGGTTATCTTGTTGTCATGGGTGATTTTACAGCAAAGGCCTGCTAAAGGGTCGATTTTAGTTGCGATCGCAGGCTTCTTTGGCATTGGCCTTTTGGTCCTGGACCCAACGGCTCAGCTTGACACCTTAGGTATTCTCGCCGCCCTGGCTGGGGCCGCCACCATGGGGCTGGGTACGGTGTTAGTAAAACGCTGGCGACCGCCTGTTTCTCTGCTCGTATTTACCGCATGGCAACTCACGGTAGGTGGTGCACTATTGCTGCCGATTGCCCTGGTTATAGAAGGTCCGTTTACCCCATTGACCAAAACCAATTTACAAGGTCTTTTGTATCTGGGGTTGGTCGGTACTGGGTTGGCATACTTACTCTGGTTTCGCGGTATTGGTAAGCTCTCTGCACCTGCGGTGTCCTACTTAGGTCTCCTGAGTCCGGTCATGGCCACACTACTTGGGTTTTTCTGGCTACATCAGACACTGACACCTATTCAACTCTGTGGGATCGCCATTATCTTTACCACCATTTTGGTGGGACAAAAGATTATGGCCTCGCGTCCGACCCAGTTGTTATTTAAAACTCAATCGGGTATTGAGACAAAAATACTGAACGCGGCTGAACACCACCGTTAGTTGGCCTCAATCAGATTACAAATTTCAGTTCAAATGACCTTTGTCTATAATCTATTCCTTGGGTAGCTAACCTAGTTCGATGATTCAGCCTAAAGGAGTGCACAATGACTGACTTCCCTACAATTTTCCAAAATCAGTATAGCTGTGCCCTTTTGGCCGATGCTGCCTTTCGGGCAGGTATCTCACTCGACGCAGCTCCAAGCGGTCTCACGCCCATTGACCGGGCCATGAAATTAGCAGGTCCAATGGTTACCATCCAGGCCAATAATGATCTGGTCACCATCCTGACTGGGATCCATCAGGCAAGCACTGGTGATGTTATCGTCATCACAAACCACTCAAATGATGTGGCCTTGATTGGCGATCTGATCGCCACCGAAGCTAGCCGCAAGGGTATTGCAGGTATCATTGTTGATGGACTGGTTCGCGATACCACTGAACTGATTGAGATTGGGGTGCCGATCTTCTGTAGAGGTGTGTATCCCATGGGTCCCTTGAAACTTCCCCAAAATTTGAAAGGGATAGGCGACATCGGTTTAGAACTCACCCTCGGCGATACTACCGTCAAATCAGGAGATTGGGCCTTTGGGGATGCTGATGGGGTCATTTTCATTGGGAGTTTAGATCTACCAGAACTCTTGAAGTGGGCGGAGCAGTCGTACCAACGTGAGGAGTCTCTAGCAGCCCAGATACGGTCAGGAATTTCCCTGGGAGAGTTACTTGACCTTGACACCTTTATGGAGGAGCGAGCGGCTAATCCACAAGCTGACTTCAATCAGCATATTGCTAAATTAGGTCAAGCAATTTGAAACTATCAACCTTGGCACTGCCGACTAATAAGCCCATGGAATAACGCCCAAAGCAAAGCCTAGCTTGGGTGGACAGTATGATTTGGTTGCCCAAAAAATACTCGTCCATCAGCCCAAACTATTTTGAAAATCACGACTGGTAGCTACTTCCAGCCTTTGAGTACAGGCTTAACAAGAACCAACAACTTAACAATTGCCATCTTCTATAATTCCCATATCTTGACCTGACGAGTAAATGGGCCCCAAGCATTTTGGTATAGGCCCAGGGCCTAAGATATTGTGCTTATTTGGAGGCTTTAAGCAGATGACAGAAAAATTGGTCGCTGTCGCTGTCGCGCATGATGGAACCATTGCACCCCATGCAGGAAGGGCATTGCAGTGGATAGTTTATGTTGTTGCTGATGAAGTCAATGCACGCTTAGCCTGGACACTGAACTTAACCGATATAGGTTGCCTGCATGAATGGCATGTGCGAGGAGACGGTGAACGTCACCCACTGCATTTTGTTGACATTGCCATAGCTGCTTCCGCTGGTGAAGGCGTTCGGCGTCGGCTACAACAGCGAAATACAGAGTTGCTAACCACCACTGAGACAAATCCAGATCAGGCTGTAACAGCTTATTGGATGGGGGACTTAGCCGCAGGCTTGCACCATGAACACCAGGCTTGCCTGCATCCGTCTGAGGTGAACGTGTGATCCAGGGACGAGCAACACAGGGACAAGATTGGATGGTTGCTGACGATGGTCAGGTGCAAGCCTGTACCACCCCTCGGCAATGGGACTTACTGGAAACGCCCTACCACTTTCATCGTTTTCTAACCCAGGTAGAAGACGTTCTCAAAAAATCGCTCAATGAGTATGACTGTCTGCCTGCTATTCGACATCTAGTCCGTAAGTTGGCCCTCAACTCCTATTGGTTACAGACCCAACACCCCAAACTTAGTACCTTAAGTGATGTTGCAATCCAGACGCTCTATAATGAAATTGGATATCCCCTAACGGTTCAAACTAACACCTACCCCCCTGGAATGGTTTCTCCCATTCATAATCATGGCACATGGGGCGTTGTGACCTTATTAAAGGGGGAAGAGAAAAATACATTCTGGCAACATACTCCGACTCAAGCATTCAAAGATAAACTGACTCCAGTGGGAGAAAAAATCTTTCGTCCTGGGGATGTTATCAGCTTTTCTCCTGGTGCAATTCACTGCGTAGAGGCCGTTGGGAGTACTCCTCTGGTCACCTTTAACCTCTATGGTGAAACCCACAGCAAGGATAGATTTAAGTTTGATCCAAAGACCCATCAAGCCAAAAACTTTTAAGGAATAATATCAGTTCTCAGTTTTGAGTTCTTAGTTTTGAACTCTTAGTTTTGAGTTGTAGAACTCTAACACTGCAAAGTATAGAGGGCTTTGCACTGTAGATATACCTTTTTAGAAAGGTGAAATCAGTGTATCTCCCGATAGTATAAGGAGTAGATCTATCGCATTTCTCCTTATGAAAACCCTATTACTGGGTACTCTTACAGCTCTGTTAGCGCTAACGCCTAAAACTGAACGTGCCCAAGCTCAAGGCCTATTTACGCCCACAGCTGAAGGATGTGCAGCCATCATCGATCCAGCAATAAACGCAGATTGTCAGGAGGCCTACAAACTTCGACAATTTTTTCAGGGCGAGCTCGAAGATATTCATACAATTTATCAACTGGCGGAACTCGTACAACCTGCGACCGTATGGATTTCTCCAGGCTATGGAGAGACATTAACGTTTGAGCCCCCTGCTAGAGTCATTGTGCTGCAGCAGTTTATTCTGGCAGACACCGGGGAGCCATGGATTCATATTCGCTTTACCTCTGGTGATTATGGATTTATTCAAACCAGCGTTGTAGAATAAGCATTTACCTTCTAAAAATCGTCATATCTAGCAGCCAATTAATTTCCGTATAGTGGGCTTTAAAGAGATGAGTCGTATCACTATTCAAGATTTGTCTTCCTATAAATCTCGGGGGGAGCGGTTCACAATGCTAACGGCCTACGACTACTTGACCGCGACTATTTTTGATGAGACTGGCATCCCACTAATTCTTGTCGGAGACACCCTTGGCATTTTTGTTCAAGGCCATGACACCACTCTCCCAGTGACCATGGATGCAATGGTTTATCACTGTGAAATTGTTGCTCGTGCGGTGCATCATGCACTTGTCATTGGCGATCTCCCATTCGGCTCATACACAACCTTGGAAGAGGGTGTCCAAAATGCAGGCAGACTTATCAAGGAAGCTGGCGTTCAAGCAGTGAAGCTAGAAGGTCGACATGATCAACTAATTCAACGCTTAACTCAAAATGGTATTCCAGTAATGGGCCACTTGGGCCTTACTCCACAGTCTTATCATCAATTAAGTGGCAATAAGGTGCAAGCCAGAACGACCGCTGCCGTTGAAATATTGATTCAAGATGCGTTGGCACTCGAGGATGCTGGAATATTTGCCCTCCTCTTGGAGGCAATTCCCAGTGTGGCTGCCCATGACATTACAGCTGCACTCAAGATTCCCACAATTGGCATTGGAGCAGGGCCTGATTGTGATGGTCAGGTGCTTGTCTCAACTGAAATGTTGGGTTTACACGAGGGACAATCGCCCAGATTTGTTAAGCAATACGCGCAGCTTCATAGACATATCACGGCAGCAGCAAAGTGTTTTGCTGAAGAAGTTCGAGAAGGAGACTATCCCAGTGCTGAACATTCCTATAACTGGGTACTGAAATAACGAATGAATCTAGCTAAAAACTTAGTGAAAAACAATTGTAGCCTGCAAGAGTAGACTTTTATGATTCTTGAGAAGGACAAAGGAGTAAGTATGGATACAAGTTTTTGGTTGCAGAGATGGGAAAACAATAATATTACTTTTCACAGAAGTGACGCTAACCCTGTACTGGTCAACTATTTCCAAACGCTTTCTTTAATGAAAGACAGTCGTGTATTTGTACCATTATGCGGTAAAACCCGTGATATTGCTTGGCTGCTCTCTAATGGCTATCGTGTTGCTGGTGCTGAGTTGGTTGAAATGGCCGTTGAGCAATTATTTATGGAACTTGAGTTAGAGCCAACCATATCAGACGCTGAGGAGGTCAAGCACTATAGCGCCAAGAATATCGATATTTTTGTTGGCAATATCTTCGATGTGTCTAGCCAGATACTTGGTCCAATCGATGCAGTTTATGATAGAGCCGCTTTAGTAGCCTTGCCCGAAGACATGCGCAATCAATATTCAGCACACTTAATGGAGGTTACTACAAAAGCACCGCAGCTGCTCATTAGCTATGAATACGATCAAACTCTGATGGCAGGTCCTCCTTTTTCAGTTAGTAACGAGGAAGTCAATCAACATTATGGAGATAGTTATGATTTAAATCTCCTGGTCAGCACAGATATTGTTGGTGGGTTAAAAGGTAAATGTGCTGCGAAAAAAAATATTTGGCTACTAAAAAACACATAATAACTTCTTGTCAAATCTAACTAGGGAATGCCATGTATAAAGTCTTTGGAGACATGTTGTCGGGCAATTGTTACAAAGTAAAATTGTTAATGCAGTTTCTTAAAGTCGAGCATGAATGGGTCCCTATTGATATTCTTGCCAGTGAGACCCACACGGCAGAATTTAAGCAGATGAATCCCAATGCCAGAATCCCCGTCATTCGACTAGGTGATGGCAAGTATCTTTGGGAATCTAACGCAATTCTGAATTATTTGGCTGTAGATACCCCATGGCTTCCCCAAGAGAACTATGCAAGGGCAAAGGTGCTACAGTGGCAGTTTTTTGAACAGTATAGCCATGAGCCCTACATTGCAACAGCCAGGTATATCAATAAGTATTTAGGATTACCTAAAGACCGAGAAGCAGAATATCATGCCAAACAGATCGGTGGGCATCGGGCCCTTGCGGTTATGGACCAACACCTGGCTCACCATAAATTCTTTCTAGGCGATCAGGTAACAATTGCAGACATTAGCCTATATGCCTATACCCATGTCGCCGATGAAGGTGGATTTGACTTATCAGCCTACGTCAATATCCGGCGATGGTTCAAAGATTTTGAAAGTATTCTGGGTTATATAACAATGTCCAGGGACAATGCTTAATGATGAAATCAGTTCATGGCGAATGTTCCTGCTCTAGCGACGGCTGTAGATCAAAGCTCTACAGAGGGAGGCTTAACGTTGAACATGTAGCTAAATCCAGGGTGGTACATTATTAACCAATAAACCGATGGCTGAGGAACTGGAGCGACATGTCAAGTATTGGATTACTTAATGAAAAGCCGCTCCATGCATCGCTGAAGACTTGGTACGCACAGCCAGGTGATCGATTTGAAGTGGCGGTTGATGGGTTTGTAATTGACATTGTTCGAGATGATCTATTGCTGGAAATCCAGACCGGCAATTTCTCAGCTGTCAAGTCGAAACTGATCAATCTGGCACGTTCCCATCGGATACGGCTGATCTATCCCATAGCTCAAGAAAAATGGATTGTTAAGTTGGACGAGGCTAAGGGGAGTTATGGCAGTCGCCGCAAGTCACCGAAAAGAGGACGGGTGGAGGATCTATTCCGAGAAATGGTGAGTCTTCCCCAGTTGGTTTCGAGCCCTAATTTCTCACTAGAAGTCTTGATGATCCAGGAAGAAGAAGTGAGACGATTTGAGGGAAAGCGAAGATGGCGCAAGCGAGGATGGCGCACTGAAGAACGTCGGTTATTAGACGTCGTAGGCCAGAGGCGATTTGAAGGACCAGCAGATTGGCTAGTATTTCTGCCGGAAGGGCTAGAGTCATTTACTACGAAAGATCTGGCGGAAGCAAGAGATATTAGAAGAGAGTTGGCGCAGAAAATAGCTTATTTTCTACGAAAAGCGAGTCTCATTAAGCTGATAGGTAAGCAAGGACGGGCCAATCTCTACACTATTTCAGGTACCTAATAAGGGACTACTTTTGTCAGTATCTATTAGAACGGTCACCTTATAATACTATGTCTCTAGATTGTCAAGAAGCGTGCGATCGCAAATCTCCACTGCCCCACCACGACCACCCTATTACCCGCTTAAATAGAAGTATCCCTTCACTAACCAGCCGCCCCAACATCAGCTAATTGTAAATTGTGAGCTACATCCATAATTCAAAGCTCAGGTATCAAAAATCAAAATTTACCTTAAGTCAATGTTTAAAACCTTAATCATTCATGGTCATTTTTTAATCTAGAGGCCACACTAGGCTTAAAGCTTCACTTTTTGCCCCCATGTTTTATCCATCTAAACTGCAATTTAGACTGTTATGGCTGTTCGGCATCCTTGGAACAGCAACTACAGGCAGCTACCTATTTGCAGCCCCCGTAGTTGGCATCGGCTCATCAGTGTTCAAGAGAAGACCACTTTTAAGTTGGAGTCGGTCTAAAACTGTGAAACCTTTGGACGGATGGTTTGAGGCTGGTAGTCATCCCGATGATTATGAAATGGGGGCAGATCGCCGTACTACTTACGATGGCACTGCCAGTGGTACCGTGCAAGGCAAACATAATGGGTCAGAGGGCTTTGGCACATTGATGCAAGTCTTTGATGCCCGTGCGTACCAGGGACAGCGATTGCGCCTAACGGGATATGTCAAGGCTAAGGCCGTTGAAGATTGGGCCGGGTTGTGGATGCGGGTTGACAGCGCCTCTGGTCAAGTCTTGAGCTTTGACAATATGGAAAATCGATCGATTCAAGGCACGACAGAGTGGCAACCCTATGACATTGTTCTAGATGTACCGGTCGAAAGTAACAACATTGCGTTTGGTCTACTGCTGGCAGGAGATGGTCAAGTCTGGATGGATAACCTTCAGTTCGAAGTCGTTGATGCTCATACACCAACGACGGCTATTAGCCTGGAGCAGTCCTCCGAAACACGACAATTAACAGAGTCACCGGCCAACCTATCGTTTGAGACGTTTTAGGCATGCCACAACAGCGCATCACTCGCAAACGTGGGAGGGTTTTGACCAATATAGGGTTACAAAAAGTGCAAATCGCCAAGTGTAAAGCCGAGATTTGGGAAGATGAAAATCTGTACAGCACAAATAAGACCCATCAAAGGGGACGTCGATAAAAATATTGCTATTCACAAAAAGTTTATTGCCTTAGCCGTTGCACAACAGGCAGATGCAATTTTCTTTCCCGAGCTTTCTATAACAGGGTATGAACCCACACTTGCCAAAGACCTGGCAACAAATCAGAATGATGCAAGGTTTGATGACTTTCAACACATTAGTGACAACTCTAACATCACTATCGGGGTTGGCATGCCAACTAAGCACGATGCTGGCATCTTAATCAGCATGGGTATTTTTCAGCCCCATCAACTCCGACAAACCTACTCAAAACAACTCTTACATTCAGACGAGTTGCCTTATTTTGTCCATGGCCAGCAACAGGTTGTTTTAACAATTGAGAAAGAAAATATAGCCCCTGCCATTTGCTACGAATCGCTACAGCCAGAACATGTTGCGAAAGCCGTTGAGAGTGGAGCCACAGTCTATATTGCCAGTGTCGCTAAACCGGCCCGTGGAATTGCCAAAGCATTCAAACACTATCCAATTATTGCCAAGCAGTATTCAATGCCTGTGCTCATGGCCAACTGTTTGGGACCCAGTGATGACTTTGAAAGTGTTGGTCAATCAGCTATCTGGAATCAAGATGGATTACTAATAGGACAGCTTGATGAAACGACCGAAGGTATCTTGCTGTATGACACCGACACAGAAGAAATGCTATCGCTGATTTAAAGGATGCATCAATCTGTCAAACATGCCCCATGCCCACACTTTATAGATGAAATCATCCCAAGGATCAGCAATGCCGAAGAAATTATCAAATAAATGATTATTGGCTTACACCATGTTCAGATCACGGTTCCATCACGGCAAGAAGATGTTGCCAGAGACTTCTATTGCCATGTACTAAAGCTCCAAGAAATCCCAAAACCCAAGACCCTTCAAGCTCGTGGAGGGTTCTGGCTAAGTGTGGGTGATCACGCTATTCATGTAGGCATTGAAGACGGGATAGATCGAAGTCGTACCAAGGCCCATTTAGCCTATGAGGTTACGAACCTATCTCACTGGCGTCAGACGATCGAGCATTATGGCCTGGTCGTTTTCGATGGAATGCCCATACCGGGCTATGGGCGATTTGAATTTCGAGATCCCTTTGGCAATCGGGTTGAGCTGATTGCTAAGAGCCCCGACATAGAGTTAGCAGTTGAGACGGTGTAGCAACAGAATGCAGAGCAACTGATACATACGAAATCCCAACCAATTGTAACCCGAGAGTTAAGTGCGCCAAGACAGCTGGTATTTGAAGCATGGACACAGCCGAAACATTTGAGAAACTGGATGTTTTCCAAAAAAGCATTCACCTGCGAGTACGTCTCTGCTGACATCACACCCAGGGGGGCATTTCTACATAAAATGACCGCTCCCAATGGTCACGAAATGTGGCTACTCACGAAGTATGAAGCAGTAAATCCACAGTTAATTTGGGAGCCGGTCAGTCCAACTCAAGCAGAAGCCGCAGTCTTTGAAGCTTCTCGTGATCAACACAGCAGTAGTTGGGATGAAGGACTTGATCAGCTTGTCGCATATTGTGAGACGTTATGATCCGAAAACCTGGCTGATAGCCTCAGATATCTCAGGGCTGAACCTCAGCGCGAACTTTGTCGAATCGCACAAGGAACAGTATCTATGAGATGATCTATTTTAAATTGGGGTAAAGAAATATGTATTCGGTGAGAAGGTGAAGGTTAATTGCAAATGGTTTACTTCATAATCTTTGAACCCAGCAATATACCTAATGTTTTTTGGGAGCGCACCATTACCGCCCTAACTACTTTTCCGACATTACAAGATTGGATTATAGCTACAGGTATATTCCTGGTTTATGGGCTATTAGCCCTGGGTATTGGCAGTGCTTCTCATTTCTTTCGTGGGAACTCACCAGTCGACCATTGGTTGCAGATTAGTGTTCAAGCTTTTTTGGCCCCAGCCTTTATCGAAGAAATTGGTTTTCGGATTGTACTTATACCTCATCCCAGTGAAACTGTCTCTTTAACAAGCTGGTGGCTGTATGCAGGCATTAGCCTGTTGCTGTTCCTGGTCTACCATCCCCTAAATGCTTTAACGTTGTATAAAGCTGGTGATCCTACTTTTTTCATGCCAGGTTTTCTAATTCAGGCCACCCTCTTGGGGCTTGCTTGTACTCTGGCGTACGAGACAACGGGCTCTGCATGGCCCCCTATATTGATCCATTGGATCCCTGTCGTGATCTGGCTTTGTTGGCTGGGAGGCTATGATCGTCTGACTTCATAAAAACTGACGACCATATGGACTCCTTGCTCTTTTTTCAAGAGGTGTTTTCTTCCCTCGACATTGTTTTAGTAGGTGGAATATCTCTGTTTATTGAACCTGTCGTGTGTCCCCACTGACGAGGTGATTGGCCAAAGTACCGCCGGAAATCTCGACTGAACTGTGACTGGCTAGAATAGCCTACCCGATGTGCTGCCTCACCGACTGTAGTACCACTGGCAATAAGGCTGGACGCATCGTTGAGACGATGAAGTTTAATGAACTGAATGGGGGAATAAGTCGTAACTTCCTTAAACTTACGGTGAAATACTGCGCGGCTCATGCCAGCCTGTTGAGCCAAATCGTCAATTGAAATCGCCTCATGAAGATTAGCTCTTAGAAAAGTCAGTGCCCGTGATATCTTCTGCATTCCCCCATAGGCTTGACGCACTGAGGAACCAGCTTCACCTCGAAGAACAGCAAATATTAGTTCTTTCATCCTGCCGTTGCTGAGCATGTGCAGGGCAACCGAATCATCTATCAATTCCAACAGCCGTCCCAGTGCTTCTGTAAAACCATCATCCCACTTTGCCACTGTCAACCCTGGCATAACCTCGGCAGTAGAGTCGCTAGCATTTTCCATGGCTGCCATCTCTATGACGGTCTCGATGATCACATGGGTGTCAAAGTTCAAGGAGAATCCGAGCAGTGGTTTTTCCGGTGAAGCCTCAATTATTTCCCCTTCTATAGGCAGGGGCATTGTACAGCACAAGTATTGATGCTCATCATAGACATGGGTTGTGCCATTTAAGTAGGCCCGTTTGCTGCCCTGAACAATGGCACAGATGCCGGG
>NZ_QXHD01000004.1:7382929-7424673 GCF_011009555.1 Adonisia turfae CCMR0081
AAATCTTCAATTGCGGCCAGTTGACCTGGAAGCCCGTCGGGCCAGCGGGTCCCTGCAAGAAAAATGCGGTCTCCGGTTGAAGTTCTTCAAGACAATCTACCATCAGGTCAAACGTTAAATTCTCTCCATCGTTGACCTGGGCCTGCAAAGGTAGAACATTCTCAGTGCCACTAAAAGAATCAGGGCCAACAGAAAAAATAAATGGCTCACCTGTCTTGCTGTACTCCAGTTTTCCACCGACAATCGGCCATTCTAAAAGACGACTACGACGGACTTTTCTTCCCTCCAGACTCTTCTCACATTCGAAGACCAGGTCTTCCCCAGCTCTAGAACTCTGTTCTGGGCCACCCTTTACTGAACTTTTCGCATAGGTACTTGCCAAAAACGGCATTTTCTTTTTCTTTTTCGGCGGAGCTAACACTGCAGTGGCCATCACCGACCCCACCAACGTATCCCCATCAGACCAACCCGCACTCTTTTGTGCGCTCAGACCGACCATGCGATTCTTTTGCATCCACATCGCTATGCCGATCTTTTGAGGGCGACCGTCGGGATCTGTCGTATCCAGATTGGCCGCTAAAATATAAAACTCCATGCCTCCAATGTCTGGGTGAATATGATGATCTGCCGGAAATTCCATCTGGTAACCAGATGGAATAGCTTGCATGTCGAAACATGACCCTCGCTGAAGGAAGGACGTAATGACGGATGCGATATCTGCCGGATAACTTGTCTTATCAAGATTCTCTGCTGCCTGCCTCATGACAGAAAAATGGGGAATCTTTAGCGGCATATCCGTGCACGGATTGGTGATGGTCGCGACCTGGTTACTAACCGAATCTAAGTAACCAGGGATTACCTCGTGCGGACGTTTCTTATTTAGACTCATAATAGGACTTTTCCTATGAAATTGATGAGTGCATGAGATTGAATAGGATAGGGCAGAACAGTTAATCCAAGTTTCGCTATACCAATACGATTGATTGCTATGTGGAAAAAGTTTTTTAGCTTAGATAAGTAAGAGAAAACGTGGTTAAACAGTTTAAATCTGCTCTACTTAAGCTTACCTTACTTAACTACTGAGCGCAAAGTTAATGTTGCATTTTTGTCGTTTTTTTAAGCTACCAATGAAGGTATTTTAGAGTTTTTCCCTGCCCTATTTTATCAGCCCATAATTTAGACAACAGTAGAGCAGGCATACTCTTAGATAAAACAACCCCTTGTTGTTTTTGGAAAGCCATCCGAACGATCCATTCGCTATCGCAATGTCAGTCTCGGGAGGTGAGTAATGACTCTGGGAACAGAGACGACATTGAAAAACGAGAAATTGACGACGACGCATTTATTGTTTAACCCCCATCTGGAGAGAGTCTAATATCCAACAGTTTTATCACTAGCCATCGTGAACTCACGCTTTATGAAATTTCCTTTGACAGTGCTTCAATCTGTGCAGGATTTTTCACCGGAAGAACGAGCTTTATTGACTGATCAAATCCTTAAATCACCTCGTTCGGTCTGTGCCAATCTAGCTGAAGCTTGGCACAGACGGCGTTAGTTCTTGCCACACAACTTGAGTTTATACTCAAGATGAACAGTGCATTTCTAGGATTTCTTGGCATTATTGGTGCTTTACTCCCCTGGTTCTTCAAAAATAACCTTGAAGATGCTAAGAAAGTTGCAGGTCAGATGGTAAGAGATGAACTTGATAAACGAATCAAAGAATGAGTAGATATGGAATTTCAGGATCTGGTGAGAAGTATGTGACCTGAACGCATTGTCAGTCAAACTCGTCTTGGCAATTACCTACCTGATACTCCACAGGAACCTCGCGAATTTTTCTTAGTTAAAAATCGTGGTTTTCGTCAAGTGATATTTTGTAATCGACTATGCTAATGTCCAACGTTCAGATGCCGATGTAATAATTTTAGACGTCGAGATCGCACTCCCTAACTACGCCATAATATAATCAGCCAGCCACCCCAAAAATTATGATTGCCGTACCCCCGCCCCAAAAAATGACCACCGCCGCCTACCTGGACTGGGAACCCCAGCAGGAACTGCGCTACGAATTTGTCAACGGCAGCGTCTATGCAATGGCCGGGGGCTCCTTACCCCACAACGACATCGCCATCAACCTGCTTACCAAACTACGACCCTATACTCGCGAACAAGGTTGCCGCATCAACATGGCCGATGCAAAAGTCAACATCACCCCACAGATTTATCGCTATCCAGATTTAGCCATCAGCTGCGACGAACGCGACAAAACCGCATTGGATGCCCTGCGGTACCCAAAACTTGTTATCGAGGTCCTGTCGCCCGGCACAGAAACCTTAGATCGCAGCGAAAAGTTCAGAGAATATCGCAGTTTGCCCAGTTTAGAAGAATATGTCCTGATCAGCTCCACCCAGATTGAGGTGGAAATTTATCGGCGAGGAGAAGGGCGACTATGGCTATATACCACATACCAGGCTGAGGATATCATCACCCTAGAGAGTGTTGGGTTTGAGTGTCCAATTGAGTTACTGTATGAGCAGGTAATTTTGGAAACTAACGCAGGGGAGGAAGAAGAAAGGGGGTAAGGGAGAAAATTGGTATCTTTTTAGCAAAGGAAACACAGCAATACATCCTTACCCCCGTAAACAGTCCACCAAGACAATAGTCAAATACCCAAACACAACTGCAACCGCCGTATCTTCTGCCGCACCTCCGGCAACGGTTCCGGTTCAGCCTCCACCGCCGAACAATACCTCGCATAGGCACACTGCCCACACTGCTCCCCACATCTAGGCTGCCAATCTTCCTCATCCAACAACCGCAACGCCAGATCACCAATCACCGCTTCCACCTGACGCCGATGCTCATCGGTCACCCCATAGGTCACTCGCTCCCCCGTCCGCAAAAACAACAAACTCAGCCGCCGCAACAACTTGCCATAACGCTGCTCTAACGCCAAACTATACAAACCCAACTGCAAATCCACCGTATCAGCCTCAGGTACCCTCGGGTTCTTCGCCGACTTATAATCAATCAGCTCCAACCCATCGTCTAAACTATCCAATCGGTCATAACGCCCCGTCAGCTTAAACTCCAAACCATTCACTTGGGTCAACCCCTGAATTCTGCCCTCCGTTGCCAAGGGACGCTGCATCACCCCCAACGGCACAATCTCAGTCTCAAAATACC
Organism: Adonisia turfae CCMR0081; assembly: GCF_011009555.1. GTDB lineage: Bacteria > Cyanobacteriota > Cyanobacteriia > Phormidesmidales > Phormidesmidaceae > Leptothoe > Leptothoe turfae. The sequence goes on from NZ_QXHD01000004.1 coordinate 7,386,116, forward strand.
GCCACAGAATCTGCCACCCCGCTTCCACCTGGGCCGCCGTCAACGCACTAATCTGATGCTCCCAGCAATACCGTAGCCACCCCTCTGACGGTAACGGCTCCTGATAATGCCAATCCTGGTATAGCTGCGCCAGGGCACCATGCAAGGCCTTACCCAAAACCGCCGCGCCAAACATCGACGGCTGTTTCAAACCGTACTCATAGCGAAAATAATAGGCCCTGGGACACTGGGCATAGGACTTGAGTTTGGTTGCCGAGAGAAGATATGCCATAGCCAGCATTTTACTACTGACAGCCAACTACAGCACAGGGCTTTATCAAGTTGTCATCAGGGAATGGAAAGGTTTCTAGAGACTCCTGCCCATGGGTCATACCGATCATCACTACCATAACAACAAGACTGTTGAACTTTTCAATCTACAAAGTCTTTCTGTAGAGTTGATAGCGTCTCTGTATAAGGCACTGGCCATGGGGACAATTGCTTCTGGTGGAGTTCGCGTCCTCAACTATGACACTATCAGTAGTCTGGCCATCTCTGAAGTGGCCAGACTACAGGTTAATAAACCTTAACCTATGAATTTCCCAGTCAGAAATGGTGGAATCTCAAACACTTAATTACGTGTTTTAAGTGGCAACAGGATGAGTGTCTCGAAAAACGACAAGCACTGACAAAGCAGGCATATTTTTAATCGATGAGATCGCACCAGATCTTGAAATCAGTGGTAATGTTAAAAAATCATTGGCTTTCAACTAGAATATCTCGGTCTTTGGGACTTTTTGATTGCAGCATTTTTGTAGCTTTACCTTGTATACTACATGGCCGTTGCATCAAGGTTTTGCAGCGTTAGCTATAGTTACCGGTCTCAGATTTCAGCTCAAACCTGAACAGGTTTCCCATGGCCAGATATTCGTAAATAAGAATTAATACCCTAAATCACGACAGTCATCGAGGAACTGCCGTTATGTATCCCTCTAGATCGAAGATATCCCTGGATGTTAAGTTCCCATGGCTTATTATCTTGGTCGGCATTCTATTTACCCTCAGTCTGCAAAAATATACCCAAGGGGGTGTATTTTTTAGTGGTGATGGTGGCCTTAAAGCCTTGCTGTCTCAACAACTGGCTGCAGGAAATTGGCATTTTGATTTACGCTTATCGGCCCCAGGCTGGGTTGTTGAATTATGGAAACAAGGGCTGTATCCCTTCACGCCTCCCTATGTCTATGAACGATTTGATAATTATTTCATTACCTTTCCTTTTCCCTTTCCAGCACTGACATCTATTTTTTACAGTGTTCTAGGCTACTGGGGGCTGTATGTTGTTCCTTTACTAGCCCTATGGCTAATCTGGCTAAGGTTCTTTCAGATTGGACAACAACTAAAGTGGAGAGCAGATGTGGTTGCGATCGCACTCAGTATCCTCATTTTTGCCTCTCCCTTAACCTTGTATGGAGCCATGTACTGGGAGCATACCCTAGCCGTAAGTTTAGCCTTTTGGGGAATCACCATACTGCTAGGGCCAAAGGGTGCTATAACCTCCAATATTCAGGTATTTTTATCCGGTAGCCTGATCGGTCTTTCCATTTGGTTTCGCTCTGAATTTATATGTTTGGCCGCCATTGTAGTGGGACTTACACTTTGGCAATGGGTGAGTCCAAAAATGTTGTCTTGGCTACCAATACTCCAGGGTAAAGGCCGCTTGTTTATAAGTGGCCTTTTGTTGAGTATGTTGGTCTTTTTTGGGCTTAATCAAACGATTTATGGCCATTTTCTAGGTATTCATGCCCTTCAGGTGGTCGAAGAATCTTCCATTCGTCAGCAACTGTCCCAAGCCATGGCTAATTATCAACAGTTGCTCAATGCGTTAATCAAATACTTCCCATTTACCCTATGGGTACTGACGATTGCCGTTTTAACCAGATTTAGCAAGCCTCGATACTTTCGTTATCAGATCATCACAATATGGTTAATTCTTCTACTATTTACTCTGGTTGTTCCTCTGATTATTCCGCCTGGGGCTGGTGGCAAACAGTGGGGCGCTCGTTTCTACCTAATCCTGGTGCCACTACTTACCCTGATTGGCGGCACCTATCTCAATCAAGTGCTCACTTGCTTGAGGGGCTGGCGATATTATTTAACAATTAGTAGCCTAACTATCGTATTTTTAGCAGGTGCTTATCTCAACGTTTACAACGGTACCGTCGCCAACTATGGCGATCGCGCCACGGCCTCTGTTTCTCTCAGTCGCAACTATGGGCCGATCGCACCGGCGATTACTGCTATTACTGAGCATTCCAGCCCTTACATTGCTATGTCCCATCAGTTTGTCGCTCAGCAACTTTGGGTAGCAACCCCTGAAAAAACTTTTTTTCTGACTGAATCAACATCCGACGTTCGACAGTTGGCAGATGGTCTGTATGAACAGGGATATAGCCAATTTTTATATATCTGCTACCCCCATCGCCCTTGTCCTACCCCTGAAGAACCCGCTGAAAATTTAGTAATTCTCTCAAAGAAAATGTCGTTACAGCTTAAATTCTCTTCGTTAGGGACATTTGGAAAGTACCCTGTGTACGATGTCATGATCTCAAAACTTTGAGAAAGCCACCAGGCTTTATGGGGGTTTCCCATCTTTTTGAGGTTGCTGGATAAATGCTGAAAGCTATGTCCTCATTGAATTTAAGATCCTAAATATTTTAGAGTTATGCTCTTTTTGTAGCGTACTACTCACTCACTACAATGGTTTACTTCAGTGGATACACTTAGACAATAAAGAACTTTATATTAGAAAAAACTGTATGTTTTTTCTGTGAAGAGCTTTCAGGCCTCTGGTCTCTTTCCCTAAGGTTCGTGCGATTATGACACCAGTATTTTCTCGCAGCAACCAACGGTATAAGGTCTTACATTCTTGCCTTCAGTCACTCAGGCTCTAGGTGCAGAACATTCAGGTTGCCCCTAATCTGCATAGTCGATTCTAAACTTCGCACCGCTATCTTTTTGTTGATAGCTTTTCCAGCTTTTTAAGTGCGATCTCCCTAAGTATCATTTGTGATCAAATTCTTATTTGGAGCTCTGCTACATTGCCATGTTTCAGCTCTCTGTATCCCCAAAGCTCACGACCCTGATTGATCTGTTACGCTATCGAGCTGATAGGCAACCTGATCAGCTGGCCTATCAGTTTCTTGAAGATGGTAAGACTGAAGCCGCTTGCTACACCTATCAACAACTTGATCAACAGGCTCGGGCAATTGCCGCCTGTCTCCAACAGGCTAAAGGAGAGCGAGCATTGTTGCTCTATCCCCAGGGAGTTGAGGTCGTTGCCGCTTTCTGTGGCTGTCTATATGCTGGGGTGATTGCTATTCCCGTTCCTCCTCCAGACGCTGGGCGTATGAAGCGAGCACTGCCTCGTCTACTGGAGATTGTGAAGGATGCTGATGCTAGTTTAGTGTTGAGTACTCAACGCATCATCGATCTTCTGAAGAATAATCAGGATGTAGTATCTCCTCAGTTTGAACAGATGACCTGGTTCAACACCGAGCAGGTAGATTTACATTTGGCGGAGCAATGGCAAGATCCCCAGGTAGATCAACAGGCGTTGGCTTATCTACAGTACACCTCAGGCTCGACATCGGTGCCTAAAGGGGTCATGCTGAGCCACAAAAACTTAATGCATCATTCTGCCTATTTGCAACGGGCCTGTGGGTATACGCCCGATGGGGCAACAGTTACCTGGATGCCCTATTTCCATGACTATGGCTTGGTGGAAGGATTAATCCAACCACTGTATACTGGGGTGCCTTGCTATGTGATGTCGCCCCTGGCGTTTGTAAAGCGACCTCAGCGTTGGCTGGAAGCCATTTCTAAATATCGGGCTACCCACAGCCAGGCCCCTAATTTTGCCTATGACCAGTGTGTCCGTCGGGTGAAGCCCGCCAAGCGAGAGGGGTTAGATCTGAGCTGTTGGAAAGCAGCAGGTAATGCGGCAGAACCCATTAACCCTCGCGTCATGGGTGAGTTTTTGGATGCCTATGCCCCCCATGGTTTTCGATGGACAACATTTGCCCCAGCCTACGGTTTAGCAGAGGCTACTCTCCTGGTCTCTAGTAAACGGGTGGGGACAGAGCCGGTGATTTTGTCGCTGAATGCCACTGCTTTGGAGCAGGGGGTTGTCGCTCCTGTCCAGGAAGATGCTCTCCAGCGAGATATTGTGAGTTGCGGTCAATTAGTCTGCGAGACTGAGGTTGTCATTGCTAACCCAGATACGTTAACTCGATGTGCTCATGACGAGGTGGGAGAGATCTGGGTGGCTGATTCGGGTGTTGCTGGCGGCTATTGGCAACGGGTTGATGCCACCGCAGAAACATTTGGAGCAAGACTCAAGGATACGCCCCAAGTTGGCCCCTACCTGCGCACAGGAGATTTAGGCTTTATACGAGCGGGGGAGCTTTATATCACCGGACGTATTAAGGATCTGATTATTATTCGCGGTGCCAACCATTATCCTCAAGATATTGAGTGGACGGTGCAGCAGCTACATCCGGCTCTTCGTCAGAACTATGGCGCAGCCTTTTCCATCATTGATGAAGGAGAAGAAAAGCTGGTAGTGGTGCAAGAAGTGGAGCGCCAGCATCAGTTAACCCTGGCAGCGGACGACATTTTGACAGATATTCGGCAGGCTATTGCCGAAGCCCATGAATTACAGGTGAGTGCGATCGCACTCGTCAAATCCGGCAATGTTCTGAAGACGTCCAGTGGCAAAATCCAACGGCGGGCCTGCCGCGATCACTTTTTAGTCGGTACCCTAGAGGTCATTGCCGACTGGAGTGAAAATCCTCAGCTAACGGCCAGGATGAGAAGCTTTAAAAATGATGTTGAAACCCTGGAAAACCAGGTACAGATGGCTTCTTCTTGATGGTTGTGGGTGCTACAGAATCTAGTTGTCCTGTTTTATGACGATCAGGCCTTATTGCCTAGACTAAGTTCTCAATCCTAGTGACAGTTCTATGAAATCTCTTAAGCAATACTGGGTGGCGGAAGCCCTGGAGCGCTCCCTAGGCAACCCTTTTACTCCAGAAAACCCTCTCTCTTTTCAGCACATGGCCACCCTTGATGAACAAGAGGTCTTCCCTGAGGCTGAAATTAAGGGGCTCTATGACTGGGGACTACAACACTATTACATTCCCACTGACTGCGGTGGCAAATTTACCTCTTTTGAGGAATTTGTTGCATTTGTGCGGGTGCTTTCTCGTCGCGATCTGAATACTGCGATCGCATTTACCACCATGTTTTGGTCTTTCCTCACCTGGATGGCAGGTACGGAAACACAAAAACAACAGCTGGCTCGGTTTATGCAAGATGATTACGGCACCATGTGCCTGGCCTATTCTGAACGGGAGCACGGCAGTGATCTAGTCGGTGGCAGTTTAGTGGGAGAAAAAGTGCCTGGCGGCTATCGCCTCACGGGTGAGAAATGGCCCATTAACCGGGCAACTCGATCGGAAATCACTTTTGTGCTGGCCCGTACTGACAAAGCAGGCGGTAATCGAGGGCTGTCCCTGTTTATGCTAGACAAACGGGCACTTGATCCCACCAGCTTTGGCAACAACCCTAAAATCAAAACCCACGGTATTCGTGGAGCCGACATGAGCGGTATTTATTTTGAAGACTGTTTTGTCCCTGATGAAATGCTTTTAGGAAAAGAGGGGCAAGGATTAGAGCTAGCCCTAAAAGGATTTCAGATTACTCGGGCCTTGTGTGCAGCATTTTCCCAGGGTTCTGCTGATACTTGTCTGCGCACCACCCTCAATTTTGCCCTGAATCGTCAGCTCTACGGCAAGACCGTCTGGGATATGCCTCACCCCCGCCGTGTGTTGGTTAATGGATTCCTTGATATCCTGGCCTGTGACTGTGTCAATATTGCGGCGGCGCGAGGATTTCACGTTGCTCCCCGGCAGTTTAGCGTCTGGTCGGCGGTGGACAAGTATTTTGTGCCCGTCACCCTAGAAAAAATGCAACAGGATATTTCAGTTGTCCTGGGTGCAAGGTTCTATATGCGCGATGAGCACGACTATGGTGTTTTCCAAAAAATGTTGCGCGATAGTTCCATAATCAGTGTGTTTGATGGCAGCTCAGTCGTTAATCTCCATGCCTTGATCCTACAGCGACGGCAGCTAGCCAAAGCTCGCAGTCGGCGTAAACCCAAGGATTTAGTCGCTCTCCAAGCACGTTTACGCAACAGCTTTAATCTAACGACAGAGCTCCCTACCTTCGATCCCAGCCAGCTCGATCTGATCGCTCGGGGCACCGATGATGTGCCCCAGGGATTAGAATCCGCCCTGGCTACCCTGGAGGCCCTCGGCAACCCCCTAGATATAGATGAAAATGTCCTGGACTGTCTCAAGCAGCAGTACCAACAATTTCTGCAAGTCTTGGATGAACAGGATGAAGCCATTGTTGATGGTGCTTTTGAACATGGTCACGATCAGTCCTTTGAAGCCTTTGAAGAGGCCAAGCGATACTGTTATATTCATGCTGCAACGACTTGCCTGCACATGTGGCTGCACAATCGCAGCCAGCTGGGAGATTTCTTTGCTCAAGGGAAATGGCTGGTGCTGTGCGCAGATCGATTGTTAGCCCAGCTCACCCCTGAGCAGCCAGCCATACCGTTGGCTTACTACGAAACCGTAGCGGAGGAACTGTTACGGCTCCATGGGGCTGACAAAATGTTGTCAATTGTGCCATTCCAATTGGCACCTAGGACAAGTTCTGTTAACGCTTCTGCTCCGATCAAATCCCCTGCTCCCATTTTGCAGGTTTAGTTCTGAAAGGGTTTCTCATGTTCAAACTAGTTAAAGCTGTTGCCGTTTAGTTTACTCTCGTTAAGACCGTTGACCTTACATTAACTGAAACCTATGACATCTTCTACTACTCAAAACCCAACGGTTATCTCTCCGATTGAAGCTATTCAGACCTGGCTGGTTCAACAGCTAGCTGATGTGCTTTCCTTAGAGCCAACGACGGTAGACGTCACCCAACCTCTGACTCGCTATGGATTAGATTCCATCGATGCTGTGACCCTAGTTGCCGATTTAGAGGACTGGCTTGACCTGGAGCTACCGTCTACATTGTTTTGGGATTATCCCACCATTGCCAAAGCCTCTACCTACTTAGTCAATGAATTTGAGGTCTCGATAGATCCCAAGGATCTGTAGGGCAAATGCTACTAAGGAGACACCGTTTTGAATTTCTCTGAGTTTTCCTTTTGGTGGATTTTGCTGCTGTTCTGTGTCCCGTTTTTTACGGTGCGCTTGATTGGACAGGTTTTTAACCTTTGGCGTGGCGTTTTTGACACGGTGGGGATTGCGGTCCTGTCGCTACTGCTGTTTTTTAATGCCAGTGCCACCAGTTTTGTTGTCTTTCTGATCCAAATCCTGTTTAACTATTGGATGGTACGATGGATGATCACCCGCCCACCCCAACAGGAACGACTCATTGCCACGTTGCTGATTGTCTTTGACATAGGTGTACTGGTCTATTTTAAGTATTTAACCTTTTTTGTTGAGGATATTTTAGGATTGGCGGTTGTGGTTCCGGGCAATTGGCGATCGCAATTTCCACTGCCGGTCTTTGGCGGAATTCCGCCTGGGGTTTCGTTTTACACCTTTCAGATGGTGGCGTTTGTGGTGGATTCCCTCAAGGCCCGCCGTAAAAAGCCGATTGAGTTCATGGACTATGTGAACTTTGTTGCCTTTTTCCCTCAAATTGTGGCGGGTCCAATTGAGCGACGATCGGCCCTATTACCGCAAATTTCTAGTTTTAGATTTAAGTTCACAGCCGATAACTGGGACTGGGGGCTGCGGTGGTTATCCCTGGGCTTGTTTATGAAATTTGTCCTCGCCGATAACATTGCACCCTACATTGATCTGCAAGAGGCGGGGAATGCTTGGCTGGTTTGGTTTTATGCCTTTTTGTTCACGCTGCGAATTTATTTTGATTTTGCCGGCTACAGCTTTATGGCCGTGGGCATTGCCCGGGTGTTGGGGGTGCGTCTAACTGTAAATTTTCTAGCCCCCTATACCTCTCAGAGCATCAACGAGTTTTGGCGACGCTGGCATGTTTCCCTAAGTACCTGGTTTCGTGACTATGTGTTTTTACCGCTCATGGGGTCTCGAAAAGCCTGGGCTCCTGCTTTTCTGTTTGCGACGTTCACCCTCTCGGGATTCTGGCACGGGGCATCTTGGAACTTTATTCTCTGGGGCGCTTATCACGGTGCTCTCCTCTTGCTCCTGCGCTATGCTGGTCGACCCTTTCAGAGAGTTGTTAACAAGTATGTCAAACGACCTCAAATTATGTCGTGGGCATTAACCTTTGGCTCAGTGGTGCTGGGCTGTTTGTTCTTTATGGAGTTGAATACGGCTCGGCTCGTCACTAAGTTGACCACATTGATCACACCCTGGGCGTATTCGTTAGCGAATCTCGGCAGCGCATTTAGTCAGTTCAGCCTGAATGAAGCCATGGCGCTGGGGCTGATTTTGTTGTTAGCTGCAGGTTTTTTACTGGTAGAGCATATTGCAGTTTGGCAAGAACGGTCTTTAGAATATGAGCTTTTTTTGGTGCCCTGGGTTTCTAAAGCCTTATTAGTGCTAACGATTCTCTTTGCTGCCAATATTCCATCTGAATTTATTTATTTTGAGTTTTAGAGCCTAGCGGCTATACAGGGGGGGATCAGTCAGATGCAAGAGTCACTCAAGTTGTTACGCTGGGCTGCGATCGCAAGTTTAGCTTGGGGTGCTGGCAGCCTGTATAACGTTTACGGCGGTGGTGAAACCAGCTGGCTGCGGTCTATGTATCAGCGCAAAATCGCCCTGGTGCAAACTCTTGAATCTCCTAAGTTAATTGTCACCGGGGGGTCAGGAGCCCACTACACGATCAATGCTGAGGTGCTGGAGGCAGATCTGGGGCTACCGGTGATCAATATGGGCATTGATGGTCCAGTGGGGTTGAACCTGATCTTGCCCAGTGTTTTACCCCAGGTAGAACCGGGTGACACTGTTCTGTTAATCCCGGAATATCTGTTGTTAAACCATGAAAATGGTCTAGGTGAACGCTCTGGAGCCTTTGCCCTGGCAACGGGGCAGCCGTTAACCGGCAATATTCCACCAAAACAGTTGGCACAAAATGTGCTGATGTTGGGGGTGCCTTCACTGCGGGCAGTGGTGAAGTCTTCTATAGATTTGGCCACATTGGGGCGAGTGACGGGTTACTACGATGATCCCCTCACCGACCAAGGAGATCCAACCATCACCAAGGCACGCACTGGGGAATGGTGGCAGATGAAAATCAAACAACCTGCCACACCCTATGCCCTTGACCGTATTGCTGAGTTTCGTCAGGAGGTGGAGTCCCAAGGAGCTACTTTGTTGCTAGCACTACCCTGGGTCTATGCTGATGCCGACGATTTAGAAACACAGAAAAATGTTGAGGCCACAGCAGCAGCATTATCAGACATTGCTCCTGTGGTGTATGACTCTGAAACATTGAACATTCAGTCCGATCCTAATCTGTTTGCCGATACCCATTATCACCTGATGCCTGAGGCACGGAGATTGCGATCTCAAACCCTAGCCCAACAACTGCAACCGCTACTAGCTAAGGAATGGGAATCAAACAGTTTCAACTTTGCTGATGTTCAGATAGCCCTCACCCCAGCCCTCTCCCAAGGGGGAGAGCTACGGTATACACACATCTCGGCAGAGAGTTCAGAATCCTGCATTACCCCCCTTAATCCCCCCTTGGTAAGGGGGGAAACTCCAGTTCTCCCCCTTACCAAGGGGGAGTTAGAGGGGGTGAGGCAACCGCAAACGCTAGTTTCCAATACTTGTGTGTACATGGCAGCCTTGAGAGAGGAAGCCAGGTTTAAAGTCCTTCTTCTCCCTGGGGGAGAAGGATTTAGGATGAGGGCACAAAGCTGGACATTAAATAATTCTGATTCCTAACCAATAGGTCTGGCTAATAAAGCCAACAAAATTGAACCTATGAATCCACCTCAAAACTCGCTTACTCCTTAAACAGTCTCTTTGTCCTCCTTGCCCCTGTAGTTCCATGGCCGACACTGTTCCCCGCCCCGGATTTCTAGAAAAGCGCTATGGCCTAGATTTAAGGTCTTTGGCATTGTTACGCATTGGTCTGGCTTTAGTCATCCTGGCGGCTCTGTTGACTCGTCTAGGTGATTTAGTTGCCCACTATACCGATGCGGGAGTGTTACCCAGGCAGGCCGCCGCCGAAATCTTACCCGATGGGTACTGGTCGCTTCACCTGATCAGTGGTCAAGCCTGGGTACAGGCCCTAATATTTCTGGTGGCGGTGATCTTGGCCCTGGCTCTGTTGGTGGGGTACAAAACGCGTTTAGCGACCATTGCCTCCTGGGCACTGATTGTCTCTCTCCATAATCGCAATCCAGCCCTGATCTTCGCGGCTGATGATGTTCTGCGGGCGATCATGTTTTGGGCGATGTTTCTCCCACTGGGGGCCAAGTATTCCATTGACAGTGCTCTCAATACCGCTGCCCAAAGCCTACCAAAACATTTCTTTGGGGCTGCTAGCGTCGCTCTTATGGTTCAGCAGTGTTACATATATATGTTCTCCGCCTTCTTCAAAACAACCAGTTCCACCTGGTGGCCTGAAGGCAGTGCAGTCTATTATGCCTTAAGCTTTGACCAATATGTCACCCCCCTAGGAGCATGGCTCTTAAATCTGGGTGCTTTGCTCCCCATATTGACCTTTTTTACCCTGGTGTTGGAGTGGATCGGTCCGCTGTTTATATTTGTGCCTATCCGTACCGCTCTGTTTCGCAATATCGCCATCGTCACCTTTATTTTGCTGCACCTGGGCTTTGGTCTTACCCTTAACCTCGGCATTTTTCCAGCTCTGAGTATTGTTACCTGGCTTGTGTTTATTCCCACCTCTACCTGGGAACGGTGGGCCAAGCGCTGTTATGGTCGGGAGCACCATGGCCTGGTGATTTACTATGACGCCGACTGTGGCTTCTGTAAAAAAGTCGTGCACCTGATCCGCACGTTTTTACTCTTGCCAGATACTCCTCTCCGTACTACGCAGAGCGATCCTGATATCTTTGCGGCCATGGAGCGCCATAATTCTTGGGTAGTCGTTGATTGGCAAGGCAAGTATCACTATAAGTTTGAAGCGATCGCCTATGTGTGTAGCGTATCGCCTGTCTTCTGGTTTTTAGCCCCGGTGCTGCGTTGGTCACCCATGATGAAAGTGGGTACTCGGTTTTATGATGCGATCGCCAACAACCGCCGTAGGGCTGGTTTAGTCACACGTCCCTTCAAATTTAAGGCTTTTTCTGTCAGTGCTTCGTGGTTTGGCAACAGCCTGGCGGCAATCCTGCTAATCCTTACCTCTATCTGGAACTTCCGCAGCATTACCCATCACCATGCCTTTGTTGATAATCCCCATCCAGCAATTCGTGCTCTCAGGCGTGTGACCAATAGCCGTACCGCCAATCGGCTGCACATTCCAATGCAAGCAACGCGACTAGATCAGTCCTGGAGTATCTTTTCACCCGGTCCTCCCCGTGATGATGGCTGGTATTCTGTAGTAGGCACTTTGGCAGATGGTCATACCGTGAACTTACTGCAGCCCCATCAGCCTATATCTGCAGATAAACCCACCCTGGCTCAACGACAGGCAATCTACAAAAATCTGCAGTGGCGCACCTATTTTATTAATCTCAACCGTGCCCTAGGCCAACAACTCTATCCCTACTATGGAAAGTATGTTTGCCACAGCTGGAACCATAAAAACTCAAACAATCAGCGCCTCAAACACTTTGAAGTATCTTTTACAAAGGAAAGAACTGTTTCTCAGGGTGAAATACAAACTACCGAAGAGAGCCAACCCTGGAGCCAGTCTTGTATCCCTAATTGAGTGCACAAAGATACTGATATTCACCCTCAATGAGTAAGAACTGTTGTTTGTATAAAATGGCAGCACTTTAAAGATAGGATTGCCCGCCTCTGTCCAATATCTGAATAGGCCAAAAACGCTACAGGTTATTGTCTGACATGAAGTTACTCACCAAGCTTATTTTAATTACATTTTTATGGCTTGCTGTCATAAATCCCGGCACATACATTGGCCTAGATACTACGTTAAGGCTGCAAATGACCCATTCCTGGTGGAAAGGACAGGAAGAAGTGCTTGTGTCTTCCGAAACGCAGCCTAAACGACGGGGAGACATCCGATTTGGCGTTCAAGGCAGAGATAACAAACGGTATATTGCCTATGATGTTGGGCAGTCTCTGCTGATGTTGCCTGGTGACTGGGTCGGGACACAGTTAGGACGTTTATTCCCCTCCATTGGAGAAACTGTATTTCGAAATTTAGCCGTTCAATTTTTAGTGTTTATACCTTTGAATGTAGCGGCTATTATCGCTTGCTTTTGGCTACTCAGGTTATTTCAGTTTAAGCAGCATGTAGCAGCTTTGTCGAGCATTGGCTGGTTACTAAGTTCGACGGTGCTTCACTATGCTCAAATTCCCCAGCAAAATAATCAGATCCTGTTGTTTGTGACCATTGGATATGCATCTGCCCTAGCGGGTGTACGTTTTAATAAACTCTCCTATGTATTTTTAAGTGGCTTATGCTTGGGGCTCGCCATGCTCATTCGCACAACCAGCATTTTCCACGCTTTGACGGTCTTTTTGTTTTTAAGTGGCTGCGTTCTCTATCAAAAGCGATACCTATCCAACCTGTTTAGATTTTCAGCGGTTTGGATCTTAGGGCTGGTTCCATTTACTCTGCTAGGCCGCTTTGTTGATTATCTGAGATATGGCAGTGTATGGGCAACGTCAAACAGTGAAATCTTAAAGCAGCTTGGAACAGATCCCATGTGGTCTGGCTTACCGAAACTTCCTGCAAATTATCCCTTTGTCAATCCACCTTGGATCGGCATTCTGGATACATTGTTCTCGCCAGCGAGAAGTATTTTTATATACGATCCACTATTTTTACCCTGTCTGATACTGACCATTGTCATCTGGAAAAAGATTTCTCCCTATGTCCAGCTGTACCTATTAACTGGGCTGCTAAATCTAGCGTTACATATATTGCTGACCAGTAAACTGGTGTGGACGGGGGGTACAGCCTGGGGTGCCAGATTTCATGTTACCTCTGTTCATTTGTTGTTAATACCCCTGTTGGCTCTGCTTGTACAACTGCTTTTATCATCCAGGCAATTGAAAAGATACTTAATTCAGGGTGTGCTTGTAATTGCTATTATGACCCAGTTTGCTTCTGTGCTCATGCAACCCAACTTGGAAATATATCAAAAAAAAGTTGGTTTTCCTGGAACGCGCTTTGATTTCCGGTTGATGCAGCGAGTTGCAAATATTGCTTGTCTTGTAGATGATTCCATCTACAAGGGATGTATTGGGCAAAATCCTGAAAAGAGGCAATATGTAGACAATTTAGATCATATCTTTATGTCGCCCTTTGTTTTAAGCCACCAAGCGGCAGATGATAATAACGTTGCCTTAAGCAAGCTATCGTCCATCGTTTTTGTACTTTGGCTACTAGCCCTCGCGACAGCTATTGGCCTCACATTTTACTCTGGATGGCTGTATGAGATTTAAGCTGATAAGGTTGTTGAAAATGAAGCCATGGAAAAACCACACAAGCTTTTTTTAGAAACGGATACAGCATATGTCTATCGTTTAGATTAGAATTTTCTAAAACTCTTGCTGACCCTGGAGATATTGCCCTAGTATTCTGTGGCGTAAGTCTGTCCACTATCCAATGTGGATGAGTCGATGGGTGGATGGGTGATGGGGTAACGGGGGAATTATTTAAGCGCGGGAGCCTTAAGGCGGCTAGCTCACCTGATGTCGAAATTGATTGGTGCTAATGGTAACTAAAACCGCTGCAAATACCAATAGAGCGATCGCATGGGGCCAGATCACCTCCAAACCTACACCCCGCAACAATACAGCCCGTAAAATTGCTACATAGTGACGCAGGGGATTCAGCAATGACAAATAACGGAAAACCGCAGGCATGCTTTCGATGGGTGCGATCGCACCCGACAGTTGGATCAACGGCATATTGATAAAAAACGAGGTCAATATTACCTGCTGTTGATTGCGACAGAGTGTGGCCAGCATCATACCAATGCCAATCCCGACAAAGACATACAACCCCGACATCACTAAAAAGAGCAACAAGCTGCCCCGCAACGGCACGTTAAAAATGATATTGGCAACACTTAGCGCCAACAGTGCATCCCCCAACAACAGCACGAATAACGGCACCACTTTTGCCAGCAAAATCTCCCCGGCTGACGCTGGAGTCATCAAGAGCTGCTCCAGGGTGCCCGTATCTTTTTCCCGAATCAGGGCAGACGAGGAGACGATGGATCCAATTAACGTCAGGACGACGCCCATCATGGCAGGTACAAAAAACCAGCTACTGATGAGTCCAGGATTGTACAGGAAGGTAATCTGTGGTTCAACAACACTGGGGATTTCAATATCATTCAATTGACGATTATATTGCTGGACAATCTGGGTAAAGTAGCCACTGGCAATTCCCGCCGTATTGGCGTCCACACCATCCACCATCACCTGAATCTCAGCCGATTTATCCTGGGACAAATTGCGATTAAAGTCAGGCGGAAAGACTACCCCCAAGGTGATGTCTCCCCATCGCACCTGTTTCCCCAGGCTCTGTTGACTGGCGCTATAGCGATCAACAACAAACACATCATTCTCGGTCAAGGCGGCCACCAGTTCACGGCTGGCCCCAACATTAACCTGATCCACAATTCCTAATTTCAAATATTGCACATCTGGGTTTAAGATCAAGCCATAGAGCAACAGTTGCACCGTCGGTGGAAAAACTAACATAAACAGTAGCTTCTTATCTCGCAAGATCTGCTGAATCTCCTTTATGGCTAAGGCCCAGAAGCGACTGTTAAGTAAACTTTGGAACAACTTAAACATCAATCAGTCCGGTAACTGCATCCGACGCAGACCACGCCAGGCGGCTGCAAAAAATAACAATGCCAGCAGCGCAATGGCCACCAGGGCAACCCAAACGCCTCCCCACCCGGTCCCCCTGACAAAGGCATCGCGAGTCACATCAATGTAATAGCGAGCTGGCACAATGTTAGAAATGAGTGAAATGGGAAACGGAATATTACTCAACGGGTAGATAAAGCCCGAAAACAAAAAAGAGGCTAGAAAACCAGTAAATGCCACCCCCTGCACCGCCGCAATGCGATTACTAGAGCGGACGCCGATCAAAAGACCATAAAGAACACTGACCGTCGCAAATAAGCAGGTCCCTAGCATCAATGGTAGAGGATTACCGGCCAACCCAATCCTAAACAGAAGCGAGCCCAAACCCATGATGCAAAGGGCTTCACCCATGGCCACAATGAAGTAGGCTAGCCCTTTACCCAGCAGCAGTTCAGTTGCACTTAAGTTAGAGGCATAAACCTGCACAATCGTGCCTTGTTCCTTCTCACGCACCATGGCGAGAGTTGCCAGCAAGGCCGGAAAGATGGCCAAGATAACGGCATAAAGCCCCGGCACGATGAAGAGAGATTCCTTGCGACCCGGATTGAACCAGAGGCGAATGCGGGCAACCACCTTAACTGTTCTAGATTGAAGTCCTTGATCCTGCACAAAGAAGTTAGTCGTTGCCCGTATGCTGTTGCGAATCACGCGGGCATTGTTCACATCGGTACCGTCCACCAGCACCTGGATAGGGCTGGATTTCTGGTCTTTGATGCGACGGGAAAAATCTGGTGGAATAATCACTGCCGCTTTAGCGCGTCCTTGATCAATGATCTCAATGGGCTCTCCCGACCCTGGGACAGGCTGAAACTGATTAGTGGCAAAGAGTCGTTCTACATAGCTACGACTGAGGGGAGTCATGTTAAAGTCCTGAATCGCCAGGGGAATATTTTTTGTCTCCAGTCGGATGGCATAGCCAAAAATCAGTAGCATCCCCAACGGCAGGATAAAGGCCAGGGCAAACGTCAAGCGATCGCGACGAAATTGAGCCAATTCTTTGATGCACTGAGACCAGATGCGCTTCATGGCTGTCCCCCCTGGGCTCGCTGGATAATGCCAATAAAGGCATCTTCCAGGGAGAATGGCACAGCCTGGATAGATTGAATGTCGAATTCTGCTGTGCTCAGCAATGAGCGGAGACGAGGCACGTCTATATCCGGCTGATCCAGAACAATGTGGAGACGATCGCCAAATAGGGAGACTCGCCAATCCTCAAAATACTGTTTGAGTAAGTCGGCGATAACCTGAGGCTGGGGAATCTGCACTTCAAATAGCTGTCCCGGCTGGCTGGCCTTAATTTGACTCGGGGACCCATGGGCAACAATCTCCCCAGCTGCCATAAATGCCATGCGATTGCAATGTTCAGCTTCTTCTAGATAGTGTGTGGTTACCAGCACGGCTGTACCCTGATGGGTTAAGTCTTCAATTAATCGCCAGAACTGACGGCGAGCCAAGGGATCCACACCGGATGTGGGCTCGTCTAAAAACAAAATTTCAGGTTCGTGCATAACTGAGGCCCCAAAGGCCACCCGCTGTTTCCACCCACCTGGCAGTTGCCCCGTAATCAGGTCTGCTTTGCCCGTCAATCCACAAATGTCTAAAACCCAATTGATTTTGGCAGAGCGCTGACGACGGGGAACACCATAAACCCCACAGTAAAATTCCAAATTCTGTTGAATAGATAAGTCATCATAGAGAGTGAATTTCTGGCTCATGTAGCCCATCCGCTGACGTAGAGCACTGCTACGCAAATTGCGGGTTTGACCGGCTAGTGTGACTTCACCTTGGGTAATGCCCAACAACCCACACAGCATCTTAATGGTGGTGGTTTTGCCAGCACCATTAGCCCCCAACAATCCATAAATTTCACCATAGCGGATGTCCAGGTTAACCGCTTTAACCGCCTGAAAATTGCCAAATGTCTTACTGAGGTCACGGGCACCAATGGCAATATCATCGCTGCTGTGGGCTGGCAATGGCCGCAGCCGAGGCAATGGCACAAAAGCAGGGTCCGACCCCTGTTGGCGCAGCTGGTTGACAAAGACATTTTCCAAAGTAGGCGCTGCGGGACGAATCGTGTTGATTGTGAGCTGATGTTGCCCCAGGAGAGCACGAACCTGGGTTTCACCAGTCTCTGCATCGTCAACCAGTACATCCAGGCGGTCGCCAAAGGTTTGTACATCCACAATCGGAGTAGACGGTTGAGCCAGCAAACCCTGTTCAGCAATTTTGAGATTACTAGCACGCACCTCCAAGCGCTGGAGCCCCAGATTATCCCGTAGTTGAGCCGGTGTTCCCATTTGCTGAATCTGGCCATCGTACATCAGGGCAACGCGATGGCAGCGCTCAGCTTCATCCATGTAGGGTGTGGCCACCACAATGGTGACGCCCTGGTGGGAGAGGGTGGCCAGCACATCCCAAAACTCACGCCTGGAGACAGGATCCACACCCGTTGTCGGCTCATCCAGAAGTAATATCTGAGGTTGAGCAATCAGGGCACAGCACAGGGCCAACTTCTGTTTCATGCCACCAGACAGTTGACCAGCCAAACGATCTGAGAACGGCTCCAGATTCATCAGCCTGAGATATTGGTTGCGCCGCTGTTCAAACCGCTGGGGCGGCACTTCATGGAGACCAGCTACATACCGCAGATTCTCATCCAGGCTGAGATCCAGATAGAGCGAAAAGTGTTGGGTGAGATAGCCCGTTTGCAAGCGAGCATCCCGAGGCGCACGCTCCAGAATGATCACATTTCCCGAGGTTGCCTCCATCACACCTGCCAAGATTTGGAACAGGGTGGTCTTGCCAGCACCATCAGGACCAATGAGGCCAAAGATTTCGCCCCGCCGCACCGTAAACGTCACCTCGTTTACAGCGGTTAGTTTGCCGTAACGCTTATAGAGTTCATCTACCTGGATAGCAGGGGTTTCGAGTGCGGTCTCTGGCTGCTCAATCTGACGAGTTGTTGAATGCATGGTTTGATTTGTTCACCCATGATTAAGACAAAATCAGCATCATCATTCGAAATAAATTTCACCATCGGCAGGCATGCCAGGCTTGGCAAATCCATCAGGATTATCAATGCTGAGTCTGACACCAAACACCTGTTGCACCCGGTCTTCTCGGAAGTAGATATTTTCAGGCGTAAAGGAAGCCTGGGTATCAATGGCAATAACTCGGGCACTGAGGGGATTCTCGGGTGCTGAATCTAGAAAGACGCTGGCCGCTTGTCCTACTCGTACTTTGCCAATCTCTCCTTCAGGAATAAAACCACGCAGATAAACAGTGTCTAGATCAATTAAAGAAAGCAGCGTACTGCCGGTCGTCACCACTTCTCCCGGTTCAGCGCTGCGAGCGGTAACAACTCCAGCGAGGGGACTAGCAATGGTGAGATAACCCATGCGAGCTTCAATTTCTCGCTGAACGGCTTCAGCCCTGGTCACATTATCCTGTGCGGCAACCGCCTGGGATTGTACCTGAATCAGTTGTTTTTGCAAAACGTCTAACTCAGCTGTACGAAGATCTGGATTGAGCCGGGTGGTTTGGGCCTGGGTCAATCCCCCTGCTGCGGCATCAACCTGTCTCTGAGCGGCGACAATGGCGGCTTCACGTACACCCAACCGGGCTTGGGTAGTTTCAAACGTCGTTTGGGCCTGGTCCGCACGCTCCTGGGTCGCGGCACCGACTTGGGCAAGCTTGATGTAGCGATCGCGTTCCACCCTGGCCAGATCCAAGTCTGATGTAGCCGCAATCAGTTGCGCTTCTGCTTCTGCTCGCTGCGCCTGAGCCGTAGCAAGATTAGCCTCAGCCTGGCTGA
The DNA here is from genome assembly GCF_011009555.1 of Adonisia turfae CCMR0081. Lineage (GTDB taxonomy): Bacteria > Cyanobacteriota > Cyanobacteriia > Phormidesmidales > Phormidesmidaceae > Leptothoe > Leptothoe turfae. The sequence goes on from NZ_QXHD01000004.1 coordinate 7,405,028, forward strand.
CCTGACCCACTGTATCCCCCTGGGATTGTTCCAGACTCACCTGGGCTCGCCGAATTTGGCTTTGCAGCACCTCAATCTGCAATCGCGCCTGTCGTTCTCGCTGTTGGGCCGAGGCCAGCTGTGCTTTAGCCTCGTCTAATTGAGCCTGCACTTCTTCATCATCAAGCCGAACAATCACTTGACCATCATTGACCTGGTCGCCTTCTCTGACAGCTACAAACTCCACTCGTCCTGATACTTTTGCACCCACGTCTGTCTCGTAGCCCTCAATGCGGCCACTCAACTGCAGCGTATCTGTGGGGGAACGTGATAAGAAGTAGGTCACGGAGAGACCCGCACCCACCACCAAAAGACCTAACGGAAGCAAGACACGCAGCCTGTTTTTATGTTTACTTTTCGATACGTCAGAGGTAGTGGAATGGGGCTTAAACCGAGCAACTAATTGGTTGAGATTCAGCCGTGAACCTGGCAAATGCATGAACAGATCTCCTCATTAAAGGGGCGAGAGGATTTGACTTTTACGGCAGTTAAAACCTGCTCTATCTTGAACTTAGAAAATGGATATGAGGAAATTATGAGTACCCCACTAAGCATCGCTAAGCAATTTTCATGCCCCGTTCTAGGGAGTTTCTCTATGATTTCCTCAAAGTTGTTGCTGCTCTATTTTTGCTATGGGTATTGATTGACTGTGCTACTTAAGAAGCAAGTGAGGGCAACACTAAAATTGTTTGGACTATTATTATCCTATTCTTGAATTTTGTTGGTGCACTGATCTATGTCTTTGTGAGACGACCACAGCGTCGCCGGGAGTTAGCACAGTAAAGTCTAAGAGAAAACTTTCGGGATGGTGTAGTCATGAACCAAAGACCTCCCAAGGAGTCGACATTAAAATTCAATGCCAGTAGATAGGGAGCAAGGTAAGAAAAAACAGAAAAAACAACCGGTTTAAACAGCCAGCCCCCTATATCTACTCTGAGAGTGAATTGCCTCAGATAGTTTCTAAAAAGAAATTATCAGTTTCCTGAGCCTTCTTCTAGTGTTGAGAAGCAAAGGTACCTTTGCTTAGCCAACATTTCGGCATTAGAGCTTCAAAGCCAAATTAGGCATCTGAACCACCAGTATGATATGAAACTCCACGATACTTCAGGTCAAAAACTGGTGAAGACAGTGCTTTAACCAATTTGTGGAAGTGGAACGTAACACCTCGATATTTGCCGACTTCTTCACTGTCGGCAATTGCGACCTTAGGAGCCTTATAGTCATAGCTAACGCCGCGATACTTGAGTTTCATAGTGTCCCCCTGAAATTGTTAGAAAGTGGGATACCCTCATCCCACTTTGATGTTAGATAAAGAATTTGAGAATCTTATGAAGCCTGTGCTATACCCCCATAGTCTTCAGGTTTGGGTTGGTGGATAACCAGCTTAGGAACCACAATTAATTAGGCTCCACTATTGGATGTACAGACGTTGCATGCAACGTCTCTCCAGCATTAATTTTTGGATCTTATAAAATCCTTATCCCTTAAGCAGAATTGCTGCATCTGCCTCTACGACAGCTCGCTGTCTTCTAAGGACATTTCTGGTAAAGAAGCTACCAGTTATCCAGGCCCCCAACCCCCCAATACTGGGGACATGGAAAGCACTTACAGCGTCAGAAACTCCCAGCAATCTTTCACAATCTAATCCGGGCTGGTAACTGTCCTGTCTTCGCCAGGTAATCATGCAGCTCATGGGGCTTGAGATGACACAGATCTCGAGCCAATTCATTCATTTTTAATGGCTTGGGTAATAGAGGCGTGCAAACTTCTCTCATCAGCCCTAGAATTTGGGGTGCCGCAATGATAATAAGTTGTCGAACGTGTTTAGACTCAACTAGATCTAGTACGGTTTTCGCAATAGATTTAGCAAATCGCCGTTCAAATTCAATTTTATGACTCTGGCGATGGTCATCATATCTGTGGGACTGACCGCTCGCGCCACGGTTACGTCCTGACTGAATATTTGACCATAGAGCCTTGCCGGGTAGTTCTCCCTCGAAACTCACCATACTTTTATGTTCAACTAACGTTAGAACGTCCGGATCATACATAGGCAAGGTTGCTGGTTCTGAAGTGAAGAAACGAGCAACGGCTCCATTGATAGTAGCAACAAGCAATTTACCCATAGACTGTCTCAGTAATTTTGTAGAGTTCTATGTCACTAAACTGACGTGGTTACACCTGAGGAACCAGGCGCTATCATAACTAATATAATTCTATCGTTGAACAGTTGTATAGTTTACTCCTGAGATACATCTTGTAATCTCTTTGCTTATGAAAGCTCCATTTCAGTCTATATATCAATGGCGGATCCAGTTTCTAGCAACAATATTAACCGTCGTTTTAATCCTATTAGTGCCTGTTAAAACAGTCGCGAGTGATGTTGTCGATGTGTACTTCTTCCACAGTACAACCTGTCCCCATTGTCTGCGTCAGAAACCACTGATGGAGGATATTGATACCTACAATCCAGATGTGAAGGTACATCTGATTGAAGTGAGCGAAGAACCTCAAACGTGGCAAGATTTTAGGGAACGATATAACATCCGGTCTGGAGCCGTGCCTCGCACATTTGTTGGCGAAATGAGTTTTGTTGGCTATAGCGAGAGTGATGGCTCACTAGAATATGTACCAGCCTATGAGGGATATATCGGCTACCATAACCAGATTTTAGATGCGATCGCAACTGCTGTCGGCCACACGTTGCAGTTAGGCACCGCCACAAACACGTTACAATTAGACACCGCCACAAACTCCTGGCAGTTTCCCTGGTTAGTCCTGGGGTTACCGGGCATATATCTAATCAGTTTCCCATTATTAAGAAGTCGTCTTCAATCCCCCCAGGCTCGACGCTATTGGTGGGGTGGCTTAGGGGCCATCTGCCTACTCAGTCTGTTTCTGCTAATAAGCCTCACACCAGATACAATCATCAAGACCTTTGCTCAACAGTTACCCTTTCCACTATTTGTCTCAACCATTGCCCTGGCTGATGGGTTTAACCCTTGTGCCTTTACCGTCTTAATCATTTTGTTGTCGTTGCTCACCCACACTAAACGACGAAGAGATATGCTTCTGATTGGGGGCACGTTTATTATTACATCAGCAGCAATGTATTTCCTGTTCATCATGGTGATGATTGGCATGGGGGCATTGTTACTAGAGCACTATGGTCAATGGTTCTTACTCGTGTTAGGAATTGGAGTTGCGATCGCCGGATTAATCAACATCAAAGACTACTTTTGGTTTAAGCAAGGTGTTTCCCTCTCTCTATCAGCCGACGAACAGCGCACCATTACCCAAAAGGCCAGCCGCATTGTTCGTGCCCTAAACGAGCCCCAGACAAATCGACTCAAGTTCCTCGCAGCGCTGGGCAGTACAGTCATTCTGGCCATTTTTGTGAATACCGTTGAACTGGGTTGTACAGCCATCTTACCTGTGGTCTACATGACAACCTTGGTAAACTATTGCAATATTCAAAGTGTAGACGGTACTTTCCTATGCCAAACCACATGGACTTTCCTGTATGCCGTCCTCTATATAGTGCCTTTGGGGCTCATCCTGGCAAATTTCATCTATTCCTTTGAGTCCACTCGATTGAGTGAAAGCCAGGGCCGCCGTCTTAAATTAGTGGGCGGATTGTTTATGTTATTCTTTGGGCTAGTGATGATTTTTCAGCCAGAATTATTGTTATTAACTTAAACTTGGCGTCGAAATAACGTGTCTCCAAAACGACTCTAATTGAGCATACGCAATTCCTTTAAGGAGCTTGTGAAGATAGGAATCAAACCTTAGATTAAGTGATCATTTGCTCCAACGCCTGTTGCAACTCTTGGGTCAGGTCCATCACCGCCTGTCTTCCAGCCCTGCGGTTGGTTTGATACATAGGCCAGCGCTCTGTCACCGAAATCGGCTCACCGATGGTGAGTGTGGCCCGACGAGCAGCTAACCGGGGCCGACAGGGGTGTTTATCACCTCGCAGACGGGCCAGCATATCAAACATCAGGAAGGTGGTCTCTGCACAGCGTTCAAAGGACGGTTTTTCCTTCAGGTAGGTCTCGGTAACCGCCACAAAGGTTTCCACCAGGCGCATATGGAGCATTCGCAAACTGGCTTCTTGAGCTACCCAGTCTGCTAAACCTCGATCTAAAGGCGATAGGGTGCTGCGATCCGGCAAATCATCTCGATAAATATAGGTCCAACCCGCTTCCTCTAAACGGCGACAGCGTTCCGCCAGATTGCCATGGGCCGAAATGCCAAAGTATTGCTCACCCACCTGCAGAGCAGCCTGCAGCAGTGCTTGCAGTCGTGTTAAGCAAGCAGATTGGGCATCAGCATCAAACTGAAAAGAGAGCTGTTTTTGGTGATAAAAACGACTGTAAAACGTTGCCATCTTACTCAGCAGATGATCTCCAAGGCGCATGATGCGTTGATAAATAATCTTCTCAGATACTGCGCTATGACTGACATCGGCAGGTAATCCGCTATCCCTTTCTAATCGAGCTAACAATCGCCCCAAACGTGACCAGGCAGGTTTCACATACCGATACTGGATATTGATAGGGATGATATAAACCGATTCACTGCGACCTGCTTTGGCCAAATCTTCAGCACACCAGAATGCTAACTGAGCAGTTCCCATCTCCAAAGGGCCCACTCGTTCACTGTGACCATTGGTGGCCCCCTCCGGAGCCACCGTCATGGGCCAAAGGCCCTGACTCAACATCTGTCGCGCCTGTCGTAGCCCTGACCAGTCGGGTTGTCGTCCGCGGCGAATGGGAATCCCACCCAGATGAGAGAGCGCCCAACCGAGCCAGGTTCCTGCCCAAAGTGGCATTCCCCGTTCATAGAGAAAATGGGTATGGAGTGGCGTTCGTAACTGAATACGCTGTTGCCGAGCAGCCTTAGGAACGGCCCTGGATAGTAGATACAAGCCACAGAGCGGATCATCCACTTCTACATGACGAAAGGCCATTAGAAAGCGTAGGTTCCCTTGTTGAAACTGTTGGTAGAACTCCGCTAGCACTCTACCGTTGGTCACCTGAATCTGGGTGATACCTGCCGGTAACCAGGGTGACAGACGCACACGCAACAGTATTGGCAAAATTCTATGAACTACCTTCAGCAACCAGGCGCTGTAGGCAGGGGCAATAAATCCTAATGGGGGCTGAACACCATCAATACATTGGGGCATCTGAACGCAGTATTCATCAAAGGAAAACGAATGTCGAACTCACCGAAACACTCCTAACCAGGACCATAACACCTATCCAGCATCAAGTATCTAGAAATATGGCAAATGCGGCTATGTGAGGTGCAAGACAAGCTACAAACTCTGTAAATCCAAAGAATGGTTCGGGAGGAGGAAACCTTGGACAACTTAATAAGCGATAAATGACGGGCCAATTGATAAGTGTTTAGCCCGTCATTTTTTTATCACTCACCAAAATACCTGAGGGCGTTTGGGTTCACTAAATCTAAATTCTCCATAAAATCCTCATATTAGTTATTTAACCTAAAGTAAGCCTTAGAGATCAGCTAATCCTAGATAGATCTAATTCATATGATTTGACCACCAGATGAGATTCTTATCCTCTCCATTAGAAGAGGTCGGTGGTCTAGGGAGATTATGTTTTTAGATCGCTAAACCCTTTGTGCCAGCAGCAGAACGGCAAAGTCGAACAAGGCAGTATCTTTGTCTTTTCTTACACAATTATTAATCTATACTCTTGAAGATAACCATGAAAAAAATTCAGTTAAGTCAAACAGGGATTGACGTCAGCTGTTTATGCCTAGGAACACTGCGGTTTGGAACCCTGAACACGTATGAACAATCAGCTCAGCTGCTGGACATTTATTTGGAAGCTGGAGGCATGTTCATTGACACAGGCAACAGCTACAATCAATGGAGTGCCAACGGCAAGGGTGGCGAAAGCGAAGTTGTAGTTGGCCGGTGGCTTCGGGAACGGGGCCACCGAGATGATCTCTTCATTGCCAGTAAAGTTGGTTTTGGTTATGGGGAAGTGCCTGATGGTCTAGCTGCATCAACTATTATTTCTGAATGCGACAACAGTCTGAAGCGGTTAGGTATTGATCATTTAGATCTCTACTATGCCCACAAGGATGATCCAAGCACGCCCCTAGAGGAGACGCTAGAGGCGTTTCACTCATTGGTAAAAGCCGGTAAGGTCAGGTTTGTCGGGGCGAGTAATTATTATGCTTGGCGTTTAGCAGATGCAGATGCGATCGCAACAGCTCAAGAGTGGAACGGGTTTACCTGTATCGAACAGCGATTTACCTACCTACGCCCAACTCCTGGCGCAGATTTTGGTGATCAGCGCCTCATCAACCAAAACTTAATGAGCTATGGTGACGCCCGGGGAAAAACCATGCTGCCCTACACACCACTCCTACGGGGAGCCTATGTCCGAGCTGATCGCCCCATCTCAGCTGCTTATGCTGGACCAGATACAGAAGCCCGGATAGCTGCATTACGGGAAGTCGCCCAAGAACTTAACGCTACCGCCAATCAAGTTGTGTTGGCCTGGATGATGCATCGCCAACCACCCCTGTTACCTGTTTTTTCAGGTGGTCGGGGCGAACACCTGAAAGAAAACCTGGGGGCGTTAGACCTGACCTTGTCCACTAAGCAGATGGCAAAGCTCAACAACGCGGGTCACTGTGTGAATGAAGAACCTAACTAGGGTTGGAGCATTTACTTTCATAAGATTCTCATAATGTGTTTTTAGCATTATTGCGGTTTCAACTCAAATATATATCTGTTATCCACACTAAAGAAAAAGATAAGGACTGTACCCCACCCTGGCTCGAAAGATTATTGCAAACGCACCTTTCAACACGGTAGAAGATGTTCTCAATATGCCAGGACTCAGCGAGCGAGAAATCGATATTCTGAAAGACAATCTAGAGAATTTTGTAGTGACTCCGTCTGAACCGGCACTAATCGAAGGTGGGGATCGAATTAATCCTGGTATTTATAAGTGAACCATCAACAGCAGCAATCTTTTTTATAACCAGAAGAGTAATGTAACCAACAATATCGGTAACGATTCATTGCTTGAAGCGCTCACCATGGGCACCTATATTTCAAACTTAGTTCTAGCTAAATAGTTTTATTAGACAGCTAGAATATACTAATGAGTCGAAAGTATTGTCCGTTTAGTTTTTCCTGTGAAGCAATTACTCAAACACCGGGGCTATTGGCGGCTCAGTGTCCTAATTTAGTGGCTTGTTCAGAACTGGCTAAAGCTGACGAAAACGTTGGAACAGTTAATCTTCAAGTGGGTGATGAAGCACAGGCACAGCATTCTGTACAGATGTCGGCTAACTCGGCGGCCACACTAATGTTACGACAGCGGGGCAACCCTCAAGACCTGGATTCGCTGGGGATTGTGTCACTGATGGAGACACTCCAAGAAGCCATGGCTGAGTTGGAAACCCAATTCGCTCAGTTAGAACCGGACAGCAAACAGTATATTGCTCCTGAGGGAACGGAAGTGCATGCCTATGCGGTTAAGCGGCCTTACGGTACCTATTGGTACAACAAACTGGCGGCCCACAGGGAAAGGTTTCATCCCCAGGCACAGCAAAGATTAGTGCGGCACATCCATTTGGGTAAAACGGACGATCCACGTCATCGGGAAGCACGGGCGGGAATTGAGCGGCGCAATCAGTTGGTCAAAACTCGGACACAGTTGATGATGGCGGCCAAGGCATTAGAAGAAGCATTCTCGATCCTACAAAATCCACGTTCCTAAAACTCTGTTCAGCCACAGGACCACTAGGAATATTTTTGATACTCTTGTACCAGTATTGCAGTTGCCAATGGCTAAATCCGATCCAAAACCCACATTTATTGAGTTCCAGGATGGCAGGCCTAAAGAGCCTGTAGCCCCTCAGGTAACTCGTGAGCCGGATTGGGTGGATCGGTTTCTTGAAGATCGGGAGTTAAGGCCTAGTACAAAGAAAACCTACACTCGGCAACTGCGTCAATTTCAGCGATGGTTAGCCGGAAAGGGATGGCCAGATGTCACGGAGCAGGAGTTAACTCGCTACAAGACTCATCTAAAAACGACGCCTAAGGCCAATTCATTAGACGAAACATTATCCCCGGCTAGTATCAACCAGGCATTGGCATCGATTCAGAGTTTCTTTAAGTGGCTTACAGCCAAACGACTCATTCAGTACAACCCTGCCTTGAGCCTTGAGAAAGTGACGGATGCGCCGAGCCAGGTGAAGGATTTGGAGGTATCCATCATCCAAACTTTGGAAGAGGTACTGCCGTTTCGGGGTGAACGGTACAATCGAGATCGGGCAATTTTTGAATTGTTAAAGCATGGGCTGCGGGCGAATGAAGTGGCGGCTCGTAATGTGGGTGACTATAGCAATCAGTCGATCACCGTTCAAGGGGCTAAGTGGGGAAGTGATGGCGTTGTGCCGTTATCGGATCAGGCCTGCGGGGCATTGGATAGCTACCTGGGATGGTCTCTAAGTGAGGGATTTGATACGAGTGCTGATGCGCCTTTATTTATTAGTCTTTCCAATCGGAATCGCGGTCAGCGGATGGGCTATAAGGGTGTGTACAACTGCATCAAGGATTTGGCTGAGTTAGCGGAACTGGATACACAGATTCATCCTCACCAGCTGCGCCATACATTTGGGACTCAACTGATTCTGGAAGGCATGAATCCTGAATTTGTGCGCAGGCTAATGCGGATTAAGTCCATGGGAGTGTTTGGGCGCTACACTAAACGAGCCCTGGAATTAAAAGCAAAAGAAAGTTTCTATGACACGTTACAGGCATCGAAGTCAGGTCTGTTTGGATCAGCGTCGGAATAGCAATCTCATCCGACAATATCCACAGGCGTAAACTAATCCAGTTCAGCAAGTAACTCTCGTAGCGCTTCATCAATCCGATTAATGCGCACCTGCATTTTTCGAGTTACTTGCCTGTCCTTGCCCGATAATTTCTTACTCACTTTGGAATAGAGCTTTTGAACAGTATCAAATGTAGGTTGCTCACTGGCCCCATTTTTGTCTGTATCAGCTGTCTTACCCTGGGTCTTTAATTCAGCAATTCGTTTCCGCAGCTGCTCTTTTGTCAAAGAATCTTGCAGAACTTCATCCACTAGCTGATGCTGTAAATCTGATTGGGTACGGGCAACTAATAACGCCTTAGAAGGATCCAGCTTTCCTGCACGCACGTTATCCATGATGAACTCAGGTAAATCGAGCAGAGGCAGACGATTGGACACAAAGCTTGCCAGGGAAATGCCAAATTCCCCCAGGATTGCTTCCACATCCTTGAGGGTATCGACGCTGATTATTCCGGAATAATCATTTTTTCTGGCCTGGGCATTGCGCACTTTTGTTAGTAAAGAAGGCACCCCATCACCTGCTAATTCAGTGCGTAAACTGATTAGCCCAATCAAGCTATCGGTTTCTTCTACAGCGGTAATATTCTCACTGAGCAGATGAGCGATAAGGGCAATTTCCAGTGCTTCTTCATCGGTCATTTCTTTAACCACACCAGGAATTTCGGTATGGTTCAAAGCACAGGCACTCCGCCAGCGACGCTCTCCAGAGACAATTTCTAAACGACCATCACTGGCAGGTCGGGTCAAAATTGGTTCGCAGACACCGTGTTTACCGATGGACGCTTTTAGACGCTCCATCGCATTGGGATCAAAATATTTCCGTGGCTGCTTCATGCCATCGGGTAACCGCAGCGGCAAGATTTTATCGACTGGCAATAGAGCAGAGGTTTCTTTTGGCTGGGCTTGGATGCGATTTAGTTCTGCCTTGAGTTGAGCGATCTCATGGGAGGGCTCGGTTTGCGATGGACGCTCAGCTGATCCAAATACAAACTCATTGGCTAATGTACTATCCAGGGTTTGGCGGCCTTTACGGGTCATAACTTACACAACCTCCATTAGCAGCTCTTTAAACAGTCGATCAAATTCTCTGGCAGATTCAGTGGCAGCCCTGCCGGACAAGTTCCATACGGTCCCCTGCTGACCAAAGGTATCAGCTACACACTGTTTTTGGTGGATAACTGTCTTAAGGATCGGGATATTTGATTTTGATAACAAGGCCATCGCCTCATCTTTTAGTCGGGTTCCTTTGACCGCCCGAGCGAGAAAAAGTGCAGCATTTGGAGGGCCATTACGAACGGACTGGGCTTGTTTGACCAGCTTGACGGCATCTGCTGCACTGCGCAGATCCACCCCAGTGGGCTGACAGGGGATCACGGACACATCTGTTCTAAACAGAATAGCTCGTGTTACTTCAGACAAACCGGCTGGTCCATCAACAATGGTGAAGTCATATTCACTGGCGATATCGGGCAGCTGATCAATCACTTCGTCAGCGGATTGTAGGACGACAACATCGATATCGGCATCCTCAAGACATTCAATCCAGATGGAGCTGGATCGCTGAGCGTCTGAATCGACTAAACAGACAGTGTGGCCTTTTTGACGTAACCAATAGGCAAAGTGGACGGATGTGGTGGATTTGGAGCAACCACCTTTTTGATTAGTAAATGAGATGACTGTCATGGTTTTAAGGAGTACCTGTAGTTAAGAGTCATAGGACATCGCTAGAGTCCTAACCGTAAACACTGACAACAAACGACTAAGTTCTGTTAGCTTCTGAGACTTCGACAAAAATCTATAAATACTGGGAGCAAGGCAATCCCAACTGCAATAAACAATTCTTCTGAGCAACAAGCTGCTGATTTTTGCAATGGTTCTGTCTGCTGCTGTGCTGGGTAATAAAAGTTTCAACAGACAAACTGATTCCAAATTCAACGACGGATTTTCCAAGGCACTGGAAGACCGTTTTGGATTGAGATGTGATTATTCTGAAATAACCATGCTTGATTATTCCAGAATAATCACCATTGTCAACATCGAATTCAAATAATTTTCGACTTGACACTACTTTAGAAAAACACTCAATGAGCAAGGGTTACAGCTAGCGAAGAGAGTTCATAGAAGTAAAAGAGCAGATCAATTGAACTAGGTTCATGAGTACTACCCTACATTGCCTTTTCCAAAAATCCCATACTTGCTGTGAAAATTTGGTCATTTGAGGGCATCCTATTAAAAGGACATACAAACTATTGAGGCTGATTGACTGACAAAAGATACTATCTCTAGTGTTAAAGTGACTGTCAGTTATGGATTGTAGAAAATAAAAAAGGAAGTGGGAGCCCAGCACTCTAGAATTAGATACCACTCAAATTATAGAAACGCTGTGAAAAAAACTCCCGTCTCTACGATGCCTTGAAAGCCTGGCTAGGTCAAGGCGCAAACTGGGTACATCTGACTCATTTAACGACCTGCCTATGGATGGTTGTCGCGCTGATTCATACCGGTGAAGTGAACCGAACGAAGTGGGCCAAGTATATCCCCTGCCGAGGGCAGTACGCGCAGAGTCGTCAACGTCGTATTCGTCGCTGGCTCGGGAATCCCCGCATCAAGGTACATCGGCTGTACAAGCCCATCATTCAAGCTGCGTTGGCGAATTGGGACGACGAGTGTCTGTATGTGAGCTTGGACACTACCCAGTTTTGGGATGAGTATTGTTTGATTCGGTTAGCCGTGGTTCACCGAGGACGCGCCCTCCCGTTGTCTTGGCGTGTGCTCAGGCATTCGAGTGCAACCGTTGCCTTCAGCGAGTATCACGAGATGCTAATTCATGCGGCTCGATACCTGCCGAAGGCCGTGAAGGTTGTTCTGCTGGCGGACCGAGGGTTTATTCATACTGATGCAATGCAAGCACTGGGCCAATTGGGCTGGCACTATCGCATTCGACTCAAGAGCAACACGTGGTTATGGCGCTCTACCGGAGGCTGGATACAACCCACCTCAGTTCATCTGGCTGCTGGTGACGTACGCTGTTTCCACACGGTTAAACTACACAAACGACAGTGGTATGGGCCAGTCCATGTCATCGTTGGTCGCAATCCTCTCAATGCTGTCGTTGAGTCAGGCAAGCGGCGATGGGTCGATACTCATTGGTTTCGTGGCAACAGCTATTTTCGCATTGGTCTGGATTGGATTCATGCTGCCCTACTCGATGGCTGGCAGCTAGTGAATCGTATTTTATTCTCATCTAACACCGACCCTGACCCGGCGATGGCCTCTCGCTGGCAGCATGAAAAACGGTCCTTTCAGTTTTAATTTCAGGTCTTTACCACTCAGTTCAATCCTGACTAAACTTTTGTCAGTCAATCAGCCGTAGTACTTTACGTTATGCCTGAAACTAACGCACGCCTTATAAAGCTTCTTCCCAATAGCTAAGAAAACGGCCTCCATTGAGTCAAAGGTATCACCCAAAAAAGAGGATGCCCTTTGACGCAGAAAGCATGCCCTATTAAGTTATCCACTCCATGCTTGCGATCTCAACCACTCAATAGTGGCCATCATTAAAATGACACCGCAGGTGAACTCTATAGACTCTCTAAGAAATGCTACGGGAAAACCACCCTAACGCGCGCCCCACAAGCAATCGCAACAAATCGAAACATATCTCTTTCCAGAAAGTACAAACTTGAAATCCTTTTTCCATAGGCCCTAGAGACATACAGCCTGAAAAATAGCACAAATATACTAATATTTTTTAATACTTAATGGGATTAAGTATTTTTTACACCATCTGATCTGGCCGAGTGCATCTCTTATAAGGGTTTTAACGAGTGCGATCGCACTAACTATGCATACCTTTTCACCCCAAAAACGCCTGAACTGATCAATCTTTGCGGATTTCGCCGGATCAAATCGTATGTACTGTGCTATTGTTCACGGTGATCATATGTGTATGTATCTTTCAGACCTATGACAACGCAGGCGACGGCAATAGCCACAACAGCCATAAAAGAGAATCGTCAACGCACCACCATGACATTGACCCCTTCAGCAGTGGCCGGGCTGGATAAGCTCGCTGGGTTCTTCAATTTGTCAAGAAGTGCCTTTGTCGAAAAGATTGGTAAGGGCGAGATTCCCTTATTGATTGCCTCGCCTACGCTACTCACGCCTGACTTAACTGACAAGATTGCCAGTTAAAGGACATGCACAGATTTTGGAGTATTGCCTATAGATAAAACAAAAGCTCTCGTTGCGGGAAACAACCAGAGCCCCTGCTTACAAATTAAACGCGGGATGGACTTCCTAAATGCTTGCTTGGTCGGCGGTGCAGAAGGGTTGTCAATTGCGTCATGCATATACTACCTCCAGTACGAGGTTTCGACAAGTGTTTGACTATAAAAAGTGCTTGTCACAGGTGTTTTATGTCTGATTTTTACACTTCGTAACGCTCGGGGATCAGAGCGGCTGCCTTTGTCCCTGAGAACTGCTGGATTTGACTAGGTCGGAAATTCGGACTTCAAAAAACTTGCATGACTACATCCCGCAACGCTGATGTGTTGCCGGGAAAATGCAAACAGAACTAACACTCACAAGTCCACCGATTGTGGGCCTACCTTTTCGAGGGTGGGATTTTATCTATGCCAAACATCCCGCCCCTGATGAACGGCCCGAGTGGTATACCGAAAAACGGTTTCCCCTCAATGCCGAACTGGTAGAGCAAGGGGCCTATTTATATGGTGTCCGGTTCGGACAAACCACCCAGTACGCCATGCTCGATATTGACCATGGCTCTGCGTGGCACCCCAGCCGCGAACCCTTTGCTATCCAACAAATTTGTGAAGCTCTGGAGCCTTTGGGCCTAGTGCGCTCATTAATCGGCCAAAGTTCCACATCAGGGGGCCTTCATCTCTATTTCCCATGGCAGTCCGAGGCCATCAAATCCTGGCAGGTGGGTCTGGTGCTATCTGTCCTTTTAGAAAGTAAAGGATTTAAGCCATCCCCTGGCCATCTCGAAATTTTTCCCAATCCCAAACCCTATCGCGGCAAAGAAACGCCATCGCTTTACAATGCCCACCGCTTACCATTACAGCGCGGGTTTTACCTATTAGACGATACCTTTCAGCCTACCTGGACAACCCAGGATAAGTTTATTGCCCAGTGGCAAAGTGCAGCTAGAGCCAATACCGTCTGTGAAGCCACCAAAGAACACCTCCTTAAACAATATCAGCGGCGGCAGTACCCAGTTTCCACCTCAGCCGAGAAATTTCTCAATGACTTAAATGCCGCCATCGAACCCGGCTGGAAAAGAACAGAAGACCATCCCCCTTTTCTCTGGGAAGGCCAGGAAATTATTCCAAAAACAAATCCTCTGTTGGGCCGCATTACCATGCGAGCCTATATCTTTGGCCATATCGATGGACGAAAGCCCCCCCTAGAAGGAGAAGACCTGATCGACGAGATCGTAAAAGTCGCTATTAATTTACCTGGCTATAGAGAACACTGTCACCATCAGCACGAAATTAGAAAACGGGCCAGCGAATGGGCTCGCTGCGTAGAGAATAGTCACTATTTCCACTACGGGATCAAGAAAAAGGCCAAAGCCGCCCCCATCGAAGTCACCTGGCACGAACAAAAAGCAAAAGCTGCCAGAGAAAAAATTACAGATGCCATTGCTGAACTATTAGAGCAAGGTAAATTTCCCAGCTCCACCACAGCCAGAACCAAGCTATTGGTAAAACTGTGCAAGACCAGCCTAGCCACCCTCTACAAAAATAAAGACCTATGGCATCCAGACCATATCCATAGAGAACCCGACATCGAGTCGGAAAAAGGGAAAGAGGGAATTATTCGCGCCATGGGGGGCGCAAATAATTCAAGTTACAAAAACTTATTAGTAGCTGATAACTGTAATACAGAGCAAAGCCATACAGAGCAAGGGATTACAGAAGATACAGTCGAAGTATCCTCAACCGAGACCCAAAATACAGAGCCAGCCGCAGATATAGAACCTAATCTGAGCGATGATCCTACAGTCGCTCAACAAAACTGTGCGAAGGAGAGTGTTGATGAGACCATTGAGCGGGTGAAACAGGAGTTAAGATCGCGCCAAACTTACCACAATGTCGAAAAAGCGGCCCAGGCTATCGACATAGAGGCACAACTCCACTCAGAACAGCAGCACCATCATCGCTCTGTGCTACGACAATGGTTAACGACCGGGGACCCCATATTGATGCGAGAGGCCATAAAGCAGATGAAAAACGCTGGCGAACAGGAGGGTAACCCATGACCACACAGCCTACCTGTTGGATCATTGCTGGCCCCAATGGAGCTGGCAAAACCACCTTTGCCCTGGAGTATTTACCCCAGGTAGCTAACTGTCAGCAGTTTATCAATGCTGACTTGATAGCCGCAGGCTTAGCACCCCTGGCCCCTGAGTCTCAGCTGCTAGCAGCCAGTCGTATCTTTCTATCTGAAATCAAGGCACGGGTAGCGGCTCGGCAGGACTTTGCCTTTGAAACTACACTGGCAGGGCGCACCTATCTGAAGCTGATCCAGCAGCTGCGCTCAGATGGATGGCGGGTGGAGTTGATTTACCTGGCCCTACCCAATGTGGCCATGTCTCGTATGCGGGTAGCTGAGCGGGTGGCCCACGGTGGCCATGATATTTCTCTCACAGATATTGCGCGGCGGTTTCCCCGTAGTTTGCGTAACCTGCTCACCGAATTTGGAGGCATCACTGATCAGACTCGATGTTTCATGAATAAGGGGTGCTGAAGGCGGGCGGGTCACCGTGAGGTGATTCGCCTAGCTAACTGCACCACCCCAATAATGGAGAAGTACCGGAACTGGTCTTCGTGCAGAAGAGCAGTGAGCGCACCATTATCAATGGTGAATTATTTGATGTACTAAGACAGGGAGCAGGACTATGACAACAGTTTCAGACGATACGCTTAAAATACTGGAAACGCTAAAACAAGTAGCGGCTAAGACATTAGAGAAGAAACGACGGCTGGGTCATTATGCGGTGATCTGGCGTGATGGGAAAGCTGTTGCCGTGGGAGACGATGCCCCGCAGGATGCTGTTGGCTAACAAACTGACGAGTCACCGTTTACGCGATCCCACGCGCGACTGATAGATTTGACCCCCTTGTGACATCTGTCACTGGATTTACTCAGCCAATTTCAGAAACCCCTTAAGCCACCTTCAGGTATCGGTCAGATAGCGTTCAGGTACCCCCGGCATTCTTAAGTCAATGAAGTTCATTCACTGATTCCTAAAGGAGCTTTAACCATGAAACGCACACTTCTTTCTGCTTTAACTGTTCTCGTTGCATCTGCTGCGATCGCACCCGTTGCCTCCGCTGTTGAGCCCGCTAACTTCAATATTCAAGAAGCTCGCCTCGAAGCCCTCGACCGTCGCACTAAGAATTCCGTCCACAAGCTACGCCTGGAGCACCTCAACAACCAGACTAAGGCCATCGGAGATATCCAAGCGGCTCGTCTGGATGCTCTCGATGCCCGCACCAAGGCTATTGATAACATTCAAGCTGCTCGGCTAGATGCTCTGGATGCTCGCACTAAAGCTGTTGAAAATATCCAAGCTGAGCGCCTAAACGCTCTTGATTCTCGCACTAAGAACAGCGTTCACAAGCTACGTCTTGAGCACCTCAACAACCAAACCAAAGCCGTTGAGGATATTCAAGCTGCTCGTTTGGAAGCGTTGGATGCTCGGACAAAAGCTATCGACAACATCCAGGAAGCTCGCCTAGATGCACTAGATGCTCGTACTAAGTCCGTCGTCCGCTAACAGATTGCTGAGCTGTTGCGGTACCCAAGCTTGGGTGCCCGGTGCAGACTCCGTTAATCTGTGAAGCTTCATTACTTTCAGGGCACCCTTTTTCTCATCAGACTCTCCTACACACACTCCAAGCCTCTGCCAATCAGGTAGGGGCTTTTTTGTGGAAATAGAAAGCATTACTCAATGGTCACCAGGGGCAGTTCATCCCAATGGGTGGTGTAGCGTTGGGAGAAATGCTCTGACCGCATTCCCCAGGTGGGTGCCAGTCCCATTGCGCCATACTTGACCGCATCAGCCGATAGCT
This sequence comes from Adonisia turfae CCMR0081, assembly GCF_011009555.1. Taxonomy (GTDB): domain Bacteria; phylum Cyanobacteriota; class Cyanobacteriia; order Phormidesmidales; family Phormidesmidaceae; genus Leptothoe; species Leptothoe turfae. Next base: position 7,422,063 of record NZ_QXHD01000004.1, read on the forward strand.
TACTGTTAATCTGGTCCAGCGTTGCCATCAGCCGAGCTCGCTTCTCATCATGGACTGGCCCACCTAGCAGGCTACCTTGTACTTCATCGGCCTGCACCAATTCTGTGGCAATCACTTTTGCTTTGAGATAGTCATAGCCAGGTTCATAGGCCATTTCTGCCAGCTGCATGGCAATCTGAATCAATCGGCCAGTGTCATGGGTGGGTGGGTCTAGCTGTACTGTCCGCGCGGCTGAATATTGGTTTTCTTTCTGGTAATAGCTGGTGCGCATGATAACGGTAAAACAACCGGTCAGAAGATTATCCTGGCGGAGTTTTTCGGCACAGCGGGTGGTGTAGGTTGCGAACTGACAAGTCAGCGCTTCGCTATCGCTTCTTTCAAATCAGAAAGTTCAGTGACCAGGTGGCCAAAGGACCGCGATACGATGCGCATTTTCTTGGGAGGGGCAACGGGTTCCATGGCAAAGCACGGGGTGCCCCGCAGTTCCAGTACTGTCCGCAGGCCAAAAATGCCAAACCGTTTTTTGATCCAGCTATCCCGCGCCTGCTTTAGCTGGAGTGCGGTTTTGATGCCCGCCTGGAGCAGCTTTGCCTTGTTGCGACGGCCAATGCCCCAGACTTCGCCTACATCGATAGTGGCTAGCAATCCGTCGACGTCGTCTATGGTTTCCAGGTTAAGGACGCCGTTTGTGGCTTGAGATCGCTTCGCTACATGGGCCGCGATCTTGGCCAGGGTTTTGGTGGGGGCGATGCCGACGGATACGGGGATATTGGTCCATTGCTTGACGGTACGGCGAATGGTGTGGCCATAGTCGGTGAGATCCAGGTGGGTAAAGCCGCTCAGGCCAAGAAAGGCTTCGTCAATGGAGTATTGTTCTACTTCGGGGCTAAATTGTTGTAGGGTTTCAATGACCCGGCGAGACATGTCTTTGTAGAGGACCGGGTTAGAAGAGAAAACATGAAGGCGTTTTTGTTGTACCAGGTGACGAATGGAGTACAATGTTGCCTGCATGGGCACCAGTTTCTTGGCTTCGGCAGAGCGGGCAACAACACAGCCATCATTGTTGGATAATACCGCTACTGGCTTACCTTCCAGGTCCGGACGAAAGACTCTTTCACAGGAAACGAAGTCGGGTAAAGATGGCGTATTGCTACGCCACCCTCCCCTAAGAACCGTACGTGAAACTTTCGCGTCATACGGCTCAAGCCTGAGTAACGCCCTTCGTCAGGACGCGGCTTCTCTCCTTAGTCTCTTGGTGATGAACTTGCCGGTGGCAGTTAGGGTGAAGCAGTATCCGGTTGTCCGCTTTATCACTGCCGCCATGAACCCTCCAGATCACATGGTGGCTATGCCAACCTGTTTCCTGGGTAATCTTTTGGCCACAGTTTGGGCAAATCCCCTGCTGCTGCTTCCAAAGGAAAAGCAATTGCTGACGACCCTTGAGGGAGGTTTTCATTTGAACATCGACTCGATGTTCAAAATAGGTTTCCCAGGCTGGATCATAGGGATTGGCTTTTCCTCTTACCTTGGTATGACGCTGGATGCGCACATCCGCTGCATAAAACAAGCGGGCCATGCGTCTCTCACCTTGTTTAGTGAACTCACCTTGAAATGTCCACGTTCTCCCTTTGTGGGTTCCGAAGTATTTCTTGCGGATCCACTTAGCGGATTTGCGTAGATGTCGGCGGCGAGCCCAGCGCCACAATGCCTGAAAGATTTGACAATCAACCGTTGAAAACGTCTTTGAACTCACAACGTGGCGATGATAGTTAACCCAACCTCGAATCCGTGGATTGAGATAGGCAATCAATTCACCCGCCTTCGCTTGTTTATTCGACTTGATGACTTTCCGAATATTGGCGAGAAAGCGTTTTAGGCTCTTTTTAGAGGGCTTAATCAACAACTTCCCCCGATACTTGCGTATCGTTTGTCCGAGAAAGTCAAATCCTTTGTCGATATGCGTAATCTTGGTTTTCTCCTTGGAGAGTTCCAGACCACGCGCTTTCAGAAAGGCCATGACAAACGGTTTTACCTCGTCTTCTAGCAGCTCTTTCGTCCTGCCTGTGATAATGAAATCATCGGCATATCGTACAAAGTTAACCAGCGGCGAAGGACCACGTCTGGGCTTAGGAAACTTGGCCTTAAGGGCCGCTTCCAACCCATCTAGGGCGAGATTTGCCAGCACAGGTGAACAAATTCCGCCTTGTGGTGTCCCTGCCTTAGTCGGAGAAAAGACGCCTTTGTCGATAAATCCAGCCTTCAGCCATTTGGCGAGAATAACTCGGTCCATTGGGATATGAGTCAACAACCAATCATGGCTGATTCGGTCAAAGCATGACTTGATATCAGCCTCTAGAATCCACTGTGCGGATGTTTTGAGACGCAATGCGATGAAGCACTGTTCAATGGCATCCGCAGCTGACCGCCCTTTACGAAAACCATAGGAATTAACGTCTCCTGTCGTCTCTGCAATTGGCTCCAGAGCTAGCAAGTATAAAGCTTGCATTGCCCTATCTGTCATAGTTGGCACGATTAGATCGAACTGCACATCATCTCAACCTGGATTTGGGATGTGTCACCATTACCCATCCATTTCATCCCTACTCGGGTC
>NZ_QXHD01000004.1:7424683-7445222 GCF_011009555.1 Adonisia turfae CCMR0081
CGAGTATTTGGGCTCAGTAGCATTGAAGACGATGACTTAGACCTGGAAGTAGCCAATGCCGCTCTTAAGCAGGATGTTGCTCCAGCAGCAGTGGTGGTTAATCGCCCAACCCGTCTGCCTGAGCCAGACTCTGCTTCCAAAGAGTCCAAAGAGCCGCAGTGGGAGCCAGCCACTGACAGCATTGATCAGGCTTTTCAAAAGCTGCAATTACGGGAACGGTTCTGGAAAAAGCTTAACTTGCTAACTCAAGAGGGTTATCGTCAATCCCTGGAGGTCAAGCAGGCGCTACACCCCTCTGAAGCGCAACAACCATTAGAGGACAAGGGCAATCAACAGACACAGACAAATGAGTTTGTGGCGTATGACCCCCCGAAGCGTTCTCCATGGCCTGAGCAAAGAAAGGCGGCTCAAGAGGTAGATGATCCGATCCAAGTATTTCCGCCCATTTTGGACGTACCAGATCAAGAATTAATAGCTGGCGAATGGATGGCCATCAAAGTGCGTGTACCGGCTGGCGATTATCAGCCCTATGTCAAAGTGTGGATGAACGATTTACAAACGCGAACAATGATTGATTCGCCGCGTTTGCTGATGCAGTTTATCCCCAACGACTCCAATGAATTGGAAACCCTTATGCGGGTGCAGATTCCCCATGGTTGTTTAGAGCTACAGGTGGCTGCCATCTCAATTGACATGGCGACTTTGCAAGAAAGTCGCAAAGTCGTGCAAAATCGACGAGTTATGCCACCGGACGACTCCCTATCCATATTTGATGGTTGGGATATTTGATGGAATTTTTTAGGGGCGTTCCATGGAACACCCCTAAAAATGTGTACACATTCCATGCAAACTTTCTAAACAATTGACATATACCGCATCAAATCGCAGTAAATTAAGGGCTAGGTCCTAGACCCACCGTACAGTCAGAATGTGGAGTTTTCTCTTGGGAAAGCCCTAATCTTCTGGATGTGACAATGATTAATTCTTTAGAGCATTTGCTCACTATTGAGAGATAGGAGACTCGATATATGGATACATCCCTTTTGCCTCAGGTTATGGTCCCCATCGTTGCTATTCATGCATTTGCATTTATGATCGCGATGTTCCTCTATGTAGAGCAGGAAGAAACATCGGCATAGGTTGTCGATCTATCTGTGGAACTTTCTAATCACATGTAATCTGTGGTAAGACCACCAAAAGTATTGAATGAGAAAAACCCCTCAGGCTGAATAGCCTGAGGGGTTTTTCAACGCCTATTTTTTATAGCTTTGTGCACATTAGTTCACAACATTAGTGAGCGCTAGTAGGTTGGTTATACACCTGAACCCACGCCAGCATAGGCACCATAGAAAAACAAACCAACAACCACTAGCACACCAGTGCCAGCAACAGTTGCCACAATCCAAAGGGGAATTCGGCCATCCTTAAACATGCATTTATCTCCTAGTTATCGCCTACTCTCATGAAAAATGAGCGTAGACAGCCATAGTATTGGCCACCTACACCCGTTACCTTTTAGTTAAAGAAATAGCTGGAAAACAACAGGCCCAACACAAAGACTAGAAGCAAACCAAGGAACAATGATGTCCGGTTTAACTCAACGGGCTGTTTATTTGGATTCGGGATTCTATCCACGGTGATCTCCTATCGCTGAATAAATTGCATTGCAGCAATGGCACCCAGGAAGAAGACCGAGGGAATGCCAAGGGCATGAACGGAAAGCCAACGTACCGTAAAAATTGGGTAAACGATGGGCTCGTTAGGATTACTGCTGGTCATAAGGGGATTCCAATCTCAATTGACAATCAACAAAGGGGACTAATTACCAAACTGGGTAATTTGATTATCCGCATCGTAGCGGTTCTCAAGAATCGGTACTTGAACCTGATTGTTGGGGAAGTACTCGTTAGGACGAGGGGTGCCAAAAACGTCATAGGCAAGGCCAGTGGATACAAACAACCAGCCTGCAATAAATAGTGCAGGGATGGTGATGCTGTGGATAATCCAGTAGCGAATACTTGTAATGATGTCTGAAAAAGGCCGTTCTCCAGTATTACCTGCCATTGCACAATCTCCTCTTAACAGCGAATAGGCGTGACTAATATCCAAACTAGAACACAAAGTTTTCACTATCTGAAAACCAAAGTTCTATGGATGGAAAGTGTTTAGTAACATCATAGAGAACAGGGCATATCCCTATCAAGCAACGATTAAGGATTCCTTCACGTTTCCGCGCTCTTGATGTTTCTCCCATAACGAGCAAAACGTCCTAAGCCATAGCTTCTGGGGAATATCGCAGTAGATAACCACGCTGTCCCAAAATAAAGCCCTGATCCTGATTAAAGAACTTAACCCTATAAAGATTGGAAGGAACATCGCCAGCGGGCTCATCTTTAAGCCAGGTTTCGCCGCCGTCAGGACTCATCAGTAGGGTACCGCTACCACCACTTACCCATAGCTCATTATCGGTACGATAACCAACATCTAAGAACCCCCAGCTAGTACCGATCTCAGGTCGCAAAGGCTCGCTCCAGCTTTCGTATTTAACAGCATCCGGATCTTCGTCGGTCTGGCTAAATTGCATTTGGCCACCTCGAGCAATCAACCAAAGATCGCCGTCACTGGTAAAGCCCATATTTTGTAGGCGCTTAGAGTTCTCACGATTATGGGGCTGCCAGCTATCCTGGCCAGGTTCCCACGTGGAATAGAAATTGCCTCGAGACGAAACGGCTACGTAACGTCCGTCTTCACTACGAGCCATGTTACGAACCACACCCACTGCGGCTTGGACGAGGGCAGACCAGTGACGGCCGCTATCTTCAGTACGATAGATAGCACCTACATCCGTCGCCAGTTCCACAGCTCCTTTGGCTAGGGCCGTCACCATCAACGGGCTACCAGGAAGCTGATTGCTCAATGGCACGTTGGCCCAGGACTGACCGCCATCGGTTGTATGCAACAACACGCTGGGCAAACCTGAGACCCAGCCTTCATCACCGACAAAGCTAACAGAGGTAAATGTGTAGCGCTGATCGCCCAGGTCCAGTGTTCTTTGTCCCCAGGTCTCGCCACCGTCATTCGTTTCAAACAAAGAAGTCCGACTACCCACCAGCCAACCATGGCTAGCATCTGCGGTAAACGCGACATCGGAGAATGTGGCGTCGGTTTCCAGGGCAATCGTTTGCCAGGGATTACCTTCCAAAGCTGGCAGGAAGAACTTGGTACAGCCGACGCTAAGAACTGCGATCGCAACCAGCATTAGTCGCTTCAGCCCGATGGCCAATCGCTCATTGAAAAAGTCTGTTAAAACCGTTTGCATTTCTACGAAATCAAGACAAATAAACAAATTCAGGGATGAAAATCAGACTCAGCGCCCTGGCTGAACAAGCCTGTTTTTCAAAGCTTATTTAAGGCCGTACAAACTCATAAAGAACATGAACGCTACGGCCAAAGCTCCGAAAATCAAAATATTTTTCTGCCCAGGTGTCAGCGTGTTTACCCCCAATCCATATCCCAGATTTTCACTAAATCCTGACGGTTTACCTGCAGGGCCAATATTGGCAAACATCTTGGGGCGGGCACCGCACACCGGACAGCGCCACTTGATAGGCAGTTCATCAAAGGGCACTCCAGGCGGAATATCCGCTTTACCATCCCCCTTCACAGGCTCATAAACATAGCCACAAGGACGACATTCGTAGCGGTCTAACTCGTAAGGTGTCAGTGGTGCAGACGGTTCTTCAGTCTCAGGCACATCAGTCTCGGGCGCATCCACTATTGGATTAGCATCAGGCTCAGTACTCATGGGGGGGTCCGATAGCGTCATGTAAACAATTATTACACACTGAGTTGCGTCTCCTGACATATATAGGTATCAGGGCCATCATCATGCACCTATCTATAGAAACGTCCTATATAAATGTCTCGATTTTTTTATCGTCGGATCTCTTTATCACGATGGGATTAACCTACACAGCTGTCTAGAATAGAAGTAAGCTTATTGGGGGCAGTTAGCCCTCTACGAGAAAATCATAAAGCGCGCGTGTTTGTACTAACTGGATACGAATACTTCCTACTCTTTTTAATTATTTGCAGCCTGGTGCCAGTCTTGGCCCTGGGGGCAGCTAAGCTTCTCGGAGCCAGAGGTACGGGTGCGGCTCGACGCACCACCTATGAATCAGGTATGGAACCCATCGGTGGGGCCTGGATTCAGTTCAACATTCGTTACTACATGTTTGCCCTGGTCTTTGTCATTTTTGATGTAGAAACCGTTTTTCTATATCCCTGGGCAGTCGCCTTCCACAAGCTAGGTGTATTGGCATTTGTGGAAGCTCTGATTTTTATCGCTATCTTACTTATTGGTCTGGTTTACGCGTGGCGTAAAGGAGCATTGGAATGGTCATAAAGTCTCCCGCAGAGAGTTCCTTAATCAGTGACAATGAGCGGGTTATGAATCCGGCAGCCCCGCCAACTGTGACTCAGGATTTATCGGAAAATGTCATTCTCACCACTGTGGATGACATTTATAACTGGACACGTTTGTCCAGCTTATTTCCGTTGCTCTATGGCACAGCCTGCTGTTTTATTGAGTTTGCCGCCCTTTTAGGTTCTCGATTTGACTTTGACCGCTTTGGCTTGGCCCCTCGTTCCAGCCCGCGTCAGGCAGATCTGCTGATCACCGCTGGTACTGTCACCATGAAAATGGCTCCGGCGTTGGTGCGGCTCTATGAGCAAATGCCTGAGCCAAAGTACGTGATCGCCATGGGTGCATGCACTATTACTGGGGGTATGTTCAGTGTTGATTCTCCCTCAGCCGTGCGCGGTGTGGACAAGCTGATTCCCGTGGATGTTTATATCCCTGGTTGCCCACCTCGACCTGAAGCCATTTTTGATGCCGTAGTCAAATTGCGTAAGAAAGTGGCAAATGAGTCCATGCGTGAGCGGGGCATCCTAGAGCAGACCCATCGCTACTATACCCGTTCTCACAAGATGGAAGCGGTTGAACCCATTCTTACTGGCAAATATCTTCGTTCTGACAGTCGTGAGGCTCCCTCTAAGGAGCTAATGCAGTCCATGGGCATGCCTATGAACGTTGCTGAGTCGGAAAAATTAGGTGAGGAGAAGCAGACTAATGGCTGATGAAGAAATTAAGCCTGCCGCTGAAGCCGCAGGTGTGCTGGCTGAAGCTGGTCCTGTATCAAGCTGGCTAACGCAACAGGGGTTTGCCCATGAAATCATGGAGCGTGATCATTTAGGTGTGGAATTGCTTAAAGTTGAGTCTGCCTTTTTGATTCCCTTTTGCACGGCACTCTATGCCTATGGCTTTAACTATCTTCAGTGTCAGGGCGCTTACGATGCCGGCCCTGGTAAACCTTTAGTTAGTTTTTACCACCTTCTGAAGGTTAGTGATAATGCTGATGCCCCTGAGGAAGTACGCATTAAGGTCTACGTTCCACGGGATAATCCCAAGATTCCTTCGGTTTATTGGATCTGGAAAGCGGCTGACTGGCAAGAGCGTGAAAGCTATGACATGTACGGCATTATCTATGAGGGACATCCCAATCTAAAGCGATTGCTTATGCCTGAGGACTGGGTGGGTTGGCCCATGCGCAAAGACTACATTTCCCCAGACTTCTACGAGCTACAGGATGCCTATTAATTGCTTTGATAGTACTCTTTGGAGACCGAGCTTGGTAGCAAACCATAGATTTGCTATCAAGACATTTGGTCATTTAGGTAAGAGTTGAAGAGTACATCATGTTACTTGGGAGCTCTTGACTATTGGTAGGAACACTGATGGCTGGTTCCCATGTCGTTTAAGGATTCCATAGCGCCAGAGTTATTGCCAACTAAAAGTATCGTTATATGTTCTACAGGTAGATCTGGGAGTACTCTTCTGGGGCTTTCTCTGGGAGATACTGGCTATGCAGGTAAGCCCAGGGAATTTTTTAGGCCCGATGTATTGACTGCAAATGGTGTGCATTCGCATGTCAGTACGTTATATCCACACTTAGCCAACGTGTATGCTCAGGGAAAAACGCCAAACCAGGTATTTGGCGTCAAGTTACATTGGGACCATATGATCAATTTGATCAAAATTGTCCGCACAGATCCAGCCTTGCAGACAGGGTCAGATATTGAAATCCTTTCTACACTTTTCCCAAACCCTAGATTTATTTTTATTCGCCGTCAGAACCTCATTAAGCAGGCCATTTCTATGGAAATTGGTAAGCAAACAGGGGTGTATGTTGTGCGAAGCGAAGGTACCGACAAGGAACGCGCTAATAAAACGCACAAACTCTTCTTTAAACCCCTCAATATCTATCGCTACAAACAAGGTCTTGCAGGACGCAATCAGAAATGGCGGTCGTTTTTTCAACGCAATGATTTGCCCTTTTTGGAAGTGGTCTACGAGAGTTTAGTCGAAGATTTTGATGGCATCCTGCATCAGGTCATTGAATTTTCTGAAATTGAACTGCCTGAGGCAGGAGTTGAAATTACCAAAGCCACCAGTAAACAGGGCAATCGGATCAACGAACGCTGGCTCAAATATTATCAATTTATACCTGAAGGGCTTTTGGGATATTACTCGGCAATCAGAAGCTATGTGCGGAAAGTCCTGGTAAGCAGGTAAATTACTCTGCCCAACGTCTGAGCAGGTTTGACACGCTTTTAGATAGCAGATCAAACTCTGCTGTCTTTCCATGTTGGGCAAAAATTGATCGCCGCACCGTATCAATATCAAACAGGAGCTCACGCTCATCAGGGGCGCGTACCAGGCTTTGTACCCAACCCACCACCACCAAACGCTGCCCCTGGGTCACCTCATTTACCCGGTGCAGTGTGGACGAAGGATAGACAATTGCATGGCCCGCTGACAGCTTATAGTGCTGCTCGTCGTCAGCTCCTTCTATGACTAATTCTCCCCCTGCGTAATCAGTGGGGTCACTCAGAAACAGCGTAAAGGACACATCTGAACGGTACCCCCCCATCATGGCATTGTCTGCATGGGTACCATAGGACATACCAGGGCTGTAGCGACTAAATCGCAAACTGTGAACATGTTTGGGCCGAACCGCGACTTGAAATAAAGGATGACGGGTTAAGGCTGCCTTAACCGTTGCTTCTAGTGGTTGCCCGACACCAGGCTTGAGCTGTTGGTTGTGTTTTACTTGTTTGGCATACCAGCCAGCTGTGACTTTGCCATCCACAAATTCAGCCTTGGCTAAGGCTGTGTGGAGCTGGGTTAACTCATCCCCAGAGAGCACATCAGGAATTTGAAACAGCATTGTGCAGCAGCGTTGAGATATAGGCCAAATCTAGCCAGGCAGTTTAACGGGATTTCATCCCTGATCTAACGTGATAAGGCGGTGAACATCCCATGCAAGGCATTGATATCCCATGACTCACCGCCCGTCATCCCATGTTGACTCACTAAGCCGAGGCCTACTGCCAACCAGCTCGGTCAACTATTTTGACAACTTCGGGGTTGTTACGACCATAGGCAGAGACATTGACTTCATCTACCTTGAACTCGCCCAGTTCTGCCACAATAGGGTCCATGGTGATCCCTTCGACAACTGGATATTCATTATTGCTGCTGGCAAAGACTTCCTGTGCTTCAGAACCCACAAGAAACTCCAGGAATGCGATCGCATTCTCCTTATTTTCAGCCCCTGTCACGACACCTACGCCGCTAATATTCACATGGGTGCCCCGATCGTCTTGATTTGGGAAAAAGACAGCGGTCTTCGCGATCACATCCTGGCTCTCAGGCTCATCGGACTTAGCCAGTCGTGCCCAATAATAATGATTAGCAATAGCCACATCACATTGGCCCGCTGCCACCGCCTTGATCTGATTAACATCTCCACCATCGGGGTCCCGGGCAAAATTATTCACCAAGCCCTGGGCCCAAGCCTCCGTTTCCTCTGGGCCAATGGTTTCAATTAATGATCCCACCAGGGACTGATTGTAAATATTGCTAGAACTGCGCACACACACCCGTCCATTCCATGCAGGCTCCGCTAACGCCTCATAGGTTGACAGCTCAGCTGCATCTACTGTATCCACGTTGTAGATTAGGACCCGCGCCCGTTTTGTGAGGCCGTACCACAGTCCATCGGGATGGCGTAAATTCTCAGGGACTTTTTCATCTAATACAGCGGAGGATATTGGCTGAAAAATCCCTGCCTGCTCAGCGCGCCATAGTCGCCCTGCATCTACGGTGATAAATACATCAGCCGGGCTGGCATCACCCTCTACCGTAATCCGCTCAATTAGCTCATCCGACTTACCTTCGACCACATTGACCTCAATCCCTGTCTGCTCGGTAAAGCTGTCAAACAACTCATCATCCACTTCATAATGACGCGCGGAGTAGACATTGACGACGGCAGCCGCAGCCTCAGATGAAGGGGTATCAGACCCAGACGTCTCTTGCGCCTGATTACCACAGCTTGCGATCGCAAATGACATGAGTGCCATGCATAAGAAAACAGGTTTGTAGGACATAGCCAGCAGTTAATGCGAAAAGTTCCTAAATAATCATATTAGGGGAAAACTGACCTACTTGATAATTAAGAACATCCTTGGACGGTTTGTAGCTCAAAAAATTCCTTGCGCAGAGGTAAACATAAGTTGACGGAAGTTTCGCTACTAACCCACTGATATTCAACGAGTTAGCAAGTATTATCGCCATCCGGAGGCCATTACAGCCTCAATTATTCTTTTATAAACTTTTAGATATTATTTGCAATAGAGTAAAACTATTGCAAATAACTTGAGAGTTCGCTATATTCTCATTAAGCTCTTATTAATGACATCCTCCAGAGGAACGATTATGGTCTCCTACACTCCCGCAGCAATGAAAGCTGAGCTTCACGAACGGGGATGGCGCATGACTCCACAGCGGGAAACTATTCTAAATACATTCCAAAATATTGATAAGGGGCAACACCTTAGCGCAGAGGAGCTGTGTGAGCTACTCAAAGATGAGGGTGAGCCCATTAGCCTTTCCACTATTTATCGCAACCTTAAGCTTATGTCCCGCATGGGCATTTTACGCGAACTAGAGCTAGCGGAAGGGCAGAAGCGCTACGAAATCAACCAGCCCTCTCCCCATCACCACCATCACCTGATCTGTGTGCGGTGTAATAAAACTATTGAGTTTAAAAATGACTCCGTACTCAAAGCTGGAGCCAAAATGGCTGATAAATCAGGCTATCACTTGCTGGATTGTCAACTTCTGATTCACGCTGTATGCCCGGCTTGTCAGCGCTCAATCATGCCGGTTTAGGCTAAAAAATAGCAGGGCGACTTGCCCTGCTGCTTAGTACGCGCAACGCCAGCGCTACTTGCCCATAACGTCTTCTTCATAATCTTCATAGGGGCCACCAATGCTGATGGGGGTGCCCACCACTTCGGCATCCGCAATATCAATGTTCTCCAGCGATGCATTAGTGACATCGGTAAAGTAGAGGGCTGAGCCAGATAGGTTCGCGCCATCTAACGTTGCTGACTCAAAAACAGCATTGGTTAGAAAGGCGTTACTCAGGTTTGCGCCCTTCAGATTTGCCCCAGTTAGGTCAGCTCCTTCAAGATTGCTGTCTGACAAATTGACCCCCTGTAAATTAGCCCCTCGCAGATCTGCTCCAATTAGGTGGGAGGACTGCAAATCAGCCCCTGAGAGATCGCAGTCAGGGCAGATACCCGTCATGACCAAACGTTGCAGATCTTCTTCGGATGCTGCATGGCCTGGAAACGCCACAAAAATGGGTAAAGCTAGAGCCAATAACGCATTTCGCACTAACATAAGCAATCTCCTTAATAGGTCTAAACAATTCAGCCTTCGGAGAAACTGGGGGTCATTGAAATTGACACACTCAATGTGTTGGATTTTTCTCAGAACCCAGCTGTTTTAAGCAGCTTTTTGTGTATCTCGTATCGATCTTGACACAGCCTTTCGGTAATTGACTAGGATCTTAACAAGCAATAATTATTCGGTTTTCAGTACACATCCCCACAGTTGCATGAGCGTTGACTATGCTGATTTTCCAGAGTGTTAGCAGTGGATTTAAGTGACAATATTCTTTAACAATAACAGCATAAATTTGGTCTGTATTCGTGACAGTTTTGCTAGCGTCACCATCAATGTTATTTCGGAGAAATAGAGTCAAACAGATGGGGTAACGAGGTGGGATGGGAGAGGGATGTCTTTGCATCCTTCTTGGCATCTTTAATGTGGAGTTAACGATAGTTTACTCTGGATCTGCCCTTGTCGAATAGGCTACCCCATCGGCTCTAAAGTCTATAACCCCTGGGTATCTAAGGTTGTCATCTCGTTCAACAACTCCTTCATGAATTTTTCGGGATCCTTTAGATTTATTTCTGAAAGTGCAACCATTTCTTCTACACTGTAGCGATCATCGCTATCAACGACATCTGAAATCCAGGTGGAGATTGTTTCAGGATATTGTAGTAGCTCTTCAGCAAACTCTAACGGGCTTTTGCCTGAGTGTTTAGCATCCACTTTGGATGCTAAACATAATCCCAATAGTTTACCTAGTGTAGTTTCCGGGGTTGTACATAAGAGAAACGCCATTGTTTGAGTCAAAAGCTGTTCCTTCTGCATTAGAAAATCTCCTAGATTGACTATTATTTATGGATGATTTTGGGGTGTATATGTTCGCTGCGCGTAAACTATACCATGGAGGTTAAATTTCAAGTTGTGCGTAGCGATAAGGATAGTTCAGCATGAACAATCTAAAGGTGATTGTTGTTGGTGCAGGCATGGGGGGATTGACGGCTGGGATCTCACTGCGCCAGGTAGGCTACGACGTGGAGATCTATGACCGCGTTCGGCAACTACGACCGGCAGGAGCAGGCATTTCCCTTTGGTCCAATGGCATTAAAGTGCTAAATCGACTGGGTTTAGGGGCTGAAATTGCCCATATCGGTGGTTCTATGCAGCGCATGGCGTATTTCACCCAAGCTGGACAGACTCTGACCAATTTTAGCCTGACACCGCTGGTAGAAGCGATTGGTCAGTGCCCCTATCCTGTTGCCCGCACAGACTTGCAACAGATGTTGTTATCAGCCTTTGGTGTAGAGAATGTTCAGCTTAATTCTCAATGTGTCGGCATAGAACAATCGGATACAGACGCTACAGCTATTTTTGCGGATGGACGACGGGCAACGGGCGATCTTGTCGTTGCCGCCGATGGCACCCATTCTGTTCTTCGCAACTATGTGGTGGGGAAAACCATAGAGCGGCGCTATGCAGGCTATGTCAATTGGAACGGTCTGATACCTATCGCCCCTGAGCTGGCTCCGAGCCATAGCTGGGTGATTTATGTGGGTAACGGTCAGCGGGCCTCCATGATGCCTGTGGGTGATAATCGGTTTTACTTTTTCTTGGATGTGCCCTTACCCAAAGATGCTCAACCCCAAGCTGATATGCGAGCGGAATTAAACGATCACTTCGACGGTTGGGCGGCACCCGTTCAAACATTAATCCAGCATTTGAATCCAGAAAAGACCAATCGCATTCCCATTCATGATGTGGATCCGCTGCCACAGCTGGTAAAAGGGCGTGTGGCGTTATTGGGAGATGCGGCCCACAGTACGTCCCCTGACCTGGGGCAAGGGGGCTGTCAGGCGATCGAAGATGCTTGGGCTTTAACAACCCACTTGGTAACGACCAATATTAGTGTGGTAGATGCTCTGAAACGCTATGAAACTGAGAGGAAAGATCGGACAGCTGAGATTATCCTTAAAGCGCGGGAGCGGGCGGATATGATTCATGGCAACGTCGCGGCAAAGACTGAGCAGTGGTACGAGGAGTTGGCCCAGGAAGATGGCGGTAGGATTATGGGTGCGATCGCAAAAATCATCCAAAAAGGCCCGTTTCACTAGACCATTTCACTAGACCGTTTCACTAGACTGCAAATCACCATGGCAGGCAAACTTACAACCCATGTTCTCGATACAGCCCAAGGCTGCCCTGCTGTAGGCCTGACCATCGAACTCTGGTGGGTAGAAGGTCTACTCAAAGCAGAGCACCTGCTCAAAACGGTAACCACCAATGCCGATGGTCGCACCGATGCCCCTTTGCTAATGGACAATGAATTCACTATTGGCGTCTACGAACTACGATTTGCGGTTGGTGACTACTTCAAACAACAATCCGGAGAGCTACCAGACCCTCTTTTTCTGGACAACGTACCAATTCGGTTTGGGATTGCCGATGCCACAGCCCACTACCATGTCCCGCTACTCTGCTCTCCTTGGTCCTACAGCACCTATCGAGGCAGTTAGCGATGGGATATAGCATCATTGAGATTAACCACATGACTCAGCTGGCGTTTGTTCAAGTTTTTGGCAGCGTGTTTGAGGACACACCCAGCATTGCAGCCCAGACCTGGCATCATCGTCCGTTTCTGGATTTGGCTAGTCTCCACCAGGCCATGGTAACTCTGGTGGAACAGATGCCTGAAGCCGATCAGTTAACGCTGATTAGAGCCCATCCTGACTTAGGCAGTCGGGTGCAAATGGCCCCTGCCTCTGTGCAAGAACAAACCAGTGTGGGACTTGACCGCCTGAGCCCAGCTGAATATGGACGGTTTCAGCAATTGAATGCCACCTACCAAACAAAATTTGGCTTTCCCTTTATCATGGCAGTCAAAGGTCAGACCAAGGCGGCGATATTAATTGCATTTGCCAAACGTTTGAACCATACGACGGTCAGAGAAAAACAGCAGGCGATTTTGGAAATCGGAAAAATTGCTAGATTTCGCTTAGAAGACTTACTCAATTAGTTAGTTAGAGATAAAGAGGATGGCAGAGGCATCTCCACCAGCTTGGCTAGGAAAGTGCTTGAATAATCGCTATGAAATTCGCAAAGAGCTGGGTAAAGCTGTTGGACGTAGAACGTTACTGGCTGATGATACCCAAGCGCAATGTCCTGTCGTCATTAAAGTCATTACATTCGGTAACGATTTTGAATGGGCTAATTTACGTTTGTTTGAGCGAGAAGGGGAAGTTCTCAAATCGCTTAATCATGCTGGTATCCCTGGATATCTAGACTATTTTGAGATAGATTTGCCATCCGCCAAGGGATATGCGCTAGTGCAAAGCTACGTCCATGGACAATCACTACAAGAGCACCTGCAAACAGGACGGAGTTTTAGTGAGGCAGATGTCATCGACATTGCCCAGCGGCTATTGACTATTTTGCAATACCTCCATAGTCAAATGCCGCCAATTATTCACCGTGACCTGAAACCCAGTAATATTCTGCTCAGTGATCGTACTGGCCATAGTCAGGGGCAGCTCTATTTGGGGCACCTCTATTTATTGATTTTTTGAGGAATCGAGTCTCAAATAAGACTGTTATCCAGCCTTGTTTCTGGAAATCAGAATATGAAATAAACACCCCCCATGCATTGTGTCCGTTTTAGAGCTGAATATCCCATCCTTTAGGCAAATACTTCAGCCATGTCTTGTTTTTGCCAGAAGACATACCGCTTGAGATTGTAGGTCAAGTTTTTGAGGCCGAGCATGGTTTTGGCCCTGGCTAACCCAATGGTGCGAACAACTTTGCCCCCCATCTCATTGACCATCGACCCAAATACATGTTCAACCTTGGCCCGGGTTTTTGAACGCTCACGATTGTCCGCTATCTGCACCTCTGTTAGGGGGCGATTGCGATAGGCTCGTTCGTTAATATGGCTCTCAAAACCCATCATCTCTAACACGGTGACAATCGCTATCGAGAGATAGGCGCTATCGGCCCAAATCTCATCATCAGAATTGTCCGCATCTAGCAGTTGACCCAATACCTGAGAATCATGAACCGAGGCATCGGTGACCGTATACCGACGAATAAACCCATGCCCCGCATCCCGATTGATATGGTTTTTATACCCGTAATGAGACGTGCCATTCTTTTTGGTCCAACGAGCCTCCACATCCTTTTGGGATAGCTTATGAGGCTTGTCCTGCCAATCCTCAGGCACCTTGCCTGCTTTGACCTCGGCATTATCGTCTCGACTATTCCGTTGTTTAGGCACTGGCACTAAGGTGGCATCGACGATTTGACCACATTGGGCTTGGTAGCCCGTTGCCTTCAGATAGGCCCCAAACTGCTCAAATAGTCCTTCCACTAACTCGGCCTGGCGTAAGCGCTCCCGAAATGACCACACCGTTTTCGCGTCTGGCACCGCATCTTCCAGGCCCAGATGTAGAAATCGCATAAATGACAACCGGTCATTCACTTGGTATTCCAGCTCATCGTCACCAATGTTGTAGAGCTGTTGCAGGATTAACAACTTAAACATGAGGATGACATCTATCGGGCGACGACCTGCTTTACGCTTACGGGATTTGACATACACGCTTTCTAACAGCGGTCGAAACTCATCCCACGGAATCAGCTCGTCCAGGCAGGTCAACAGGTCTTTTTTTGATTCCAGCTTTTGATGACGGATCTCAAAATCCCAAAATCCTTGTTGTCCCATCAGAAGTCTCCCTGTCAACCCTAATCCGTAACCATGATCTCATATTGAGACTCTATTTTTGAATTAATCGAGGTGCCCTTAAAATAGTCGTTGCATTAGTGCATGCTTATAAATCTGAAACAACAGTATCATTCGGTATACGTAACCCTTACTCTTAACGACGTTTGATAAATTTCATCTCGCCTGCAAAGTCTCCATATTGTTCGACTGCGATGGGTGTCCAACCCAGGTGAAGATAAAAGCCATAAGCCCTCAAGTTGGGATTATTTCCAGTGACTAGCGAAATCTCATTAATGTTGCTGGACCATAACCAATCTTCAGCAGCTTGCATCAGCTGACGACCGGCACCCCGACCTTCAAAGCTGGGGCGTACAAACATGCCAAAAATATTTTTTTCTGTTTGATTGGCAATGGAGAAACCAATATCCTCACCATCTAGTTCAGCAATCCAGGCGCAGCAGTCGGTTTCAAGCATTTCTGCGATCGATGCTGGAGTAATACCTAGTTCAGCGATGTCTTCACGGGATTGATGATTTTCAATAACGCTGGTTCTGATTTCAAACAGCGTTTCAATATCTTGCCGCTGGGCAATTCGAATATTCATGGCGGATCTAAGCATAGTCTTATGGGTCAAAAAATATAGTGTTGCTGATCCTCGGGCAGCGTTAATCTGATCAATGCCAATGTAGGAAGATTCTGTCAGGTCAAGTTATTTCCTGGATCAGCAACGGTCAAGATACGAGGTCTTGTTAAGCATGTTAACGATTTACTTGTCTTTGTCTTAGCTCTGTTGTTCTGGGATGAGGTCGACGAAATGGAGCCAGGGCTAAGTGGATAAGCCACATAAGCGGAGTGCTGCCAGTCCAGCAGGCTAATAGGCCGATAATGCCTAACCACCATGGCCAGCTGATGTGCAGGGCAATCCCTATACCGATAAATAAGCCCACCATAAAATTTCCGGCATGGAAATTAATTGATGCACCCATATAGTCAGACGTGTGATACCTGGAGTTGAGCCAATATGCCCACACATTAGAACATAGGGTGATGCCTGCGATCGCAAACAACACAATTGTGACTGTGTTCATGATGATTTGACTATTTGCTTAGCTTGACCTAGTTAGGCTGCATAAAACTGCGTTTGTTCTTGGGGTAATTTTATGTGATTAGGCTTGAAGGATAGCTCCAGGCAGGTGCATGGATAGCCTGCATTGCTACCTTCAAATGTGTGGACTACCTGAAAGCCTTCGCTGGCGTAGAGCCTACGGGCACGGGTATTGCCACTCAAAACGACTGTCCAGGTTTGGGAGCCAGCGAGCTCTAACCCTAGCTGTAGAAGTTCTCTGCCAATGCCAATGCCGAAGTAATCTGGGTCTACATATAGCCAGGAAACTAAATTTTCGTCAATGCCGACAAAACCAACGACTTGGCCTTGAATGCAGGCAACAAATTTTTCTGAGCGATGAAAATTGTCGATATCTTCTGGGTCCTCTGCCAGGGGCAAAAAGCTATTGGCATCGCAAGAACCTTTTAGCTCATGGGGCCGAGCGCGATCATGGATGTCACATACAACTGACCAATCTTCATCGCAATAGGCTCGGAGTAAAATCGGGCTTTGTGGGATGAGTTGTGTAGACATAGACAGACACCTTGACTGCTGTCGCTTAAACAACAATCCCTTAAGTATGGATTTCGGATAAATCTCATACATGACCCATAGGGGGCCTTTATGTCAGGTGTAGTACAAACAGTCAGAGCAATGCTGGTAGTTGGCAGTCGTTTGTATCGTTGAGTCTGTTCAAGACTATGCTTGAAAAGCAACTGATAAAGGCCTTAATAGGACGATGCCGTTGTGATGGTTAAAGTTTAATGGCACTTAAAAAACAAGAATGAGAGCCAGTTTCTATGAAGATAAACTGGCTCTCATCACTATTTTGGTGCCCAGTTGACATTGCAGTTGTGGACAAGTTGATGTCGCTAGGGCTTTTCTCCCAGTTCATTCAGTAGCTTATATCTGAGCAATACATCAGACATACTAGTCTCAGACGCATTAGTTTTTAGCTTTTTCCTGGGCTCTTCTTTTTTGCCAAGGACGTCTTTGGAAAAGAGCAGAAAAACTGTAGCGAACACTATAATTGCGGGAAAAAGTGTCATGGGAACTCCTTGGTATAACGATCAACAAGATGGCCTAGGCTTGCCTAAGTCACCTCAACACATAAACTCCTCATACCTATCACTTGTAGGACTTGAATGATGATTAATGGACCAATCACCATCAAAGCGTTAATTATGTTCGCTTACCCAAGATAGTGGCTTGGTTTTTGAAAAGTAGGTAAAGACTCTTAGTTTTTCTTTACCTTTGCGATCGCATATCCTAAATGACAGACATAATCATGCTTAAAATTAAAGGCCAGCCGCTATTACAGCAAACTGGCCTCAGCTGATAAGTTGTGATCGGTTAAACCGTTAACACTGATCAAAAATTGTCATATCGGGGAAAAACAAGCCGTTCGTTTGTGTGAACAACCGCCTAAACGAGAGAAGCCTCTTTCCCTTCAGCAATACCCCCTACAATCTCAGGGGCAATGGCAAAGTCCTCTGCTACTAAGCGGGCTGTCATCTTTGCAGACATCATCACACTGGGTGTACCTGCACCAGGCTGTGTGCCTGCACCGACCATATATAGGTTAGCAATGTCCTCACTGCGGTTATGGGGTCTAAAGAATGCCGACTGTATCAATGTGGGCTCAGGGCCAAAGGCATTACCAATGTGGGCCTGTAGCGTAGTCTCAAAGTAGTCAGGTGTGATGTAGCTGCAATGGACTAGGCGCTCCTTGATGTTAGGCAAATATCCTCGTTCATCCATGAACGTCAACACATTGTCTTTTAGTTTTTCACCCATCTCATCCCAGTTGATGCCAGAGGCATTATTAGGAACAGGTACAAGAATGTAGGCTGCATGGTGTCCTTCGGGGGCTAGAGACGGATCTGTCAACGTCGGTAAGTGAACGTATTGAGAATAGTCTTTGGGCATAACCTTGCGACCAAAGATATCTTTTAACAGTTCTTCGTAGCGAGGGCCTAAGATAATGCTGTGGTGTCGCAGTTTGGTGTTCTCATTGCCATCGGCCTTAAAGCCCAGGTACAGTACAAATGCCGACATGGACTGTTGAGTCACTTTTACCCGTAGGTCGCTATTCCAGAAGCGATACTTGGGCTCAATCATCTTGCCGTAGGTGGTGGCCCAATCGGCATTGGAAACAACAGCATCAGCTGTCATGACGGTGCCATCAGCTAAGGTAATGCCTTTGACTACTTTCTTGCCGTTCTCTTTTGTGACATTAATTTTGTTGACCTTGGTGTTGTAAACAATCTTGCCACCCAGATCCTCAAACTTGTTGACAAAGCCACTGACCAAAGCACCGGTACCCCCCATGGCAAAGTGAATGCCCCAGGTGCTTTCAACAAAGTGGATCATGGCGTAGATGCCAGGTACTGAAAGGGGATTGCCGCCCACCAGCAACGGTTCAAAGCTGAAGACCTGGCGCAGTTTGTCACTCTTAAAGTACTTGCTAGTAAAGCTAAATAGAGTCCGTACAGCGTCTAGTTTCAGCAGTTCAGGCACTACCCGGAGCATGGAGCCGACGCTGCCAAAATGGGTATAGCCCAATTCCAAAAAACCCCGGTCAAAAACAGCTTTAGCTGCAGCGTGGAAACGTTGGTACCCTTCAAAGTCGCCGGGTTCACCCAGCTCTAGAATTTGTCGGCGAGTGTTCTCAGGGTCACTGTCGTAGTCAAAGAATGTGCCATCATCAAAGTAGATGCGGTAGAAGGGGAGTACAGGAACAATCTTGACGTAGCGACTGGTGTTGGGGCCACCGGAAATGCCGGACTTGATACGCTTGCTTTCATCGACAATTTCTGCCGGGAAGTCGTCCTGGGTTAGGGCTGCTTGATCACGCTCCAGAGAGAACAA
The DNA here is from genome assembly GCF_011009555.1 of Adonisia turfae CCMR0081. GTDB lineage: Bacteria > Cyanobacteriota > Cyanobacteriia > Phormidesmidales > Phormidesmidaceae > Leptothoe > Leptothoe turfae. The sequence continues at coordinate 7,443,179 of NZ_QXHD01000004.1, forward strand.
TTCTTCAATAAAGTGGGGCACTGTGATGACTGTGGGACCCATATCAAAGGTGAAACCATCTGCTTTACGCACGTAAGCGCGACCACCAGGGGCATCCAGCATTTCCACAATAGTGGTATCAAATCCTAAGCTTTGGAGGCGGATACCCATGGTAAGTCCACCAATTCCAGCTCCAATGACGATGGCCTGCTTGCGCCCCATAACCAACTCCCATCCCAATGTAACGAACACTTAATATTTCTAATATTGTAGCGTTCCAGGGCCGTAGCACTACCCCAACTCAAATGTAGTCACCCCAAAAATTCCGCTAAGCGGCAATTCTGGAGTTGTCTGGGTATACATCCGTGCGGTTTCAAATACGTAGTGCATGTTGTATCGCTTGGCTAGTGCGACTGCTGCACCATTGACTTCCGGTACATCTAAGTAAAATGAGTCCCCTGCTGGCACTTTGGCTATTAGGGCCTGAAAAATGCCATCGGCAACGTTTGCTGTGTCGGCAAATAAGGGGCCAATTTTGTATCCGCTGTGACAGAGGCGCAGAACGCCATAGCCTTTTAGGGTTTGTCCTTGCACCATGGCAACGGCGTGGCTGTTGGGTTGCGCGATCCAGCATGGGGTAAAGTGCGATCGCACCTCAGGAAAAAATCGTCCATCATATTCAATCACGGTTTCTACCGACAGATTTGCCAGCGGCACACAGCCCGAATCATCCGCTTGACCATTACCCACACCTGCGTAGCGAATATTCCGATACGCCAGGCTAAACCCAGACTTAACGTAGTTATCTTGCTGAGCAACTACGCCGTCTAGACCGACATTTCGTCCCTTTAAATATGCAAGTGCACTATGCCAAATGGCTAGCCCATACCCTTGCCCCCGAAATTCGGGCTTCACAATATAAAAGCCAATAAACCCAAAGGATTCACCATATTTAACGGCTGAAATTGAAGCGATGGGTGCTCCATCTAGAAATCCCATCAGAAACCCTGTGGGGTCGGCATTATAAAAGCAATCGGCATCGTGCAGGCCTGGATTCCAGCCTTCTGCCGCAGCCCAGTCAACGGCGAGGTCGAGCTCACCGCGAGTCATGGGTCGAATTTGGTAGATGGTTGAGGTCACGGTGTTTTGATAGTGATGAGGGGGAAATTTCAGGGATAAATAATTGCTGTCAGGGCTTTACTCAGAAGGCCAGCTTTCCTGACAGCAATAGCTCTGATACTAAGCCCCTAAACTCTGCAGCGCTAAACGAAACTGCTCCAAACGTCGACGGTTCACACCTAGATCTGACTCTCCTAACCGTGCCGCAGAGCGCATCGCAATGCTATTACCATCTTGCAGAAAGTAAAACTCAGCATCATCCACAAACCCCATCAGACGGCTGGTAAACTCCACCAAAATATAGTCATCAGTCTGTTCGATAATCTCAGTGCGGGGCTGATTGTTAATAATGGCCACCAGCTGATCGCGAACAGCGTCTTTGTCAGCCGTATACTCAATCGGTGCAATATAGTGCTCATCATCGCTGGCACTGCTGCTAACACAGTTAGGCGACGTAGGGCAGGCAATCAGTTGAGCATCATGAATGCCAATGTTAGTCGGCGGTGTGCCCGTAAATACACCCTGCAAGCCAGGTAAAACAGCTATAGGTGCAGCCACCGCAGGGGCACTGGTGAACACTAAGCAAACGGCAACTAACAGGGGAAGTAATACGCGAAATAATTGCATGGGGACTGGGTCTAAAAGTTCTGTAAGCTGCTATCAGTAAGGACTCATTTAAACCGAAAAATTCTGGTTAAGCCGGATGTCAGAATTCAGGAGTCAAAATCCAGCCCTTCGCTGACTTCTGATTCCTGGTTCCTGACTCCCCGCGCCGCCAAGATTTGTCAGTTTACTTTGATTCCCTTCAGCTCCTATTGATTGTAAGGGCGTTACCAAGTTAAGGAATGATTCTGTCGAGGATATCTAATGGGTGCCGTGCGGTACGACATCAACCCTATCTGGGGGCTAAGCCTATGGGTAAGCTGCGTTATTTATGGTTAGTGCT
>NZ_QXHD01000004.1:7445232-7465107 GCF_011009555.1 Adonisia turfae CCMR0081
TGACATAAAGTGTTTATTTTGGCAGCTCAACCGCAACCTACGATTTCGGATATCGTTGGCTTCGTCGGGTTTCGCAAGATTGAGATTCCGGTATAAAGCGTTTATTCTGGTGGCTCAACCGCAACCTACGATTTCGGATATCGTTGGCTTCGTTGGGTTTCGCAAGATTGAGATTCCGGCATAAAACGTTTATTCTGGTGGCTCAACCGCAACCTACGATTTTGGATATCTTTGGTATCGCTTGGTATCGTTGGGGTTCACGGGGTTGAATCTGTTTATAGATTTGACAAGCGCTCACCCAAGAAGTTTTAATAAATTAAATTCTGGGAAAACTACAAAGGAGTCAAAGAGGGTAGAGCCCGCACAAGCCTTTCTTTGACAATGCATCTTACCGAAAATCTAGTTCCCTATACATTCTTTAGCGACACGAAAAGATATTGAACGGTAAAGACTTTACCCTCAATCAAACCATTATCCGGGCCATACCCTACTCAGAGGTAGGTGGTCTATATGGTCGCAACCCATAATCTGGATTTCGGGGTATTAATTGTTACCGCGTTTCAGGCGGTGCATTAAATCAGACAGCTCTAACCAACATTACCGACATTATTGTTGTGCTTCCGACAGCGCCTGGATCTGTCGGAATTTCCCTGCGCCCACATTACCTGCAACCATTATTAAACTCGCTATGGCTACCATCACTGTCACCTCTACAGCAGACCGAGGAGCAGGATCACTTAGAAGCGCGATCGCAAAAGCCAAAAAAGGCGATACTATCCAGTTCGCCAAAAAACTCTCACAGAAAACCATTAGTTTGACCAGTGGACAACTCTCACTCGATAAATCAGTCACAATTGATGGCAAAAAGGCACCTGGCTTAACCATCAGCGGCAATAACTCTAGCCGTGTGTTCCTAGTGGAACGAAATCAGAAAGCCACTTTTAAGAACCTGACCATCGCCAATGGCAAAACCAAAGGTGGCGGTGGCGGCATCCTCACACGCCACGAAAGTACCCTGAACCTATTCAATGTGGCCCTCAGAAACAATACCTCAGCCTTAGGTGGTGGCATTCGTGTTGGGCATCTTGCCAAGGCAAACATCATCAACAGTCGCTTTACAGGCAATGATGGCACCCTCACCAACAAGTATGCAGGTTTTAGTGCTGGGGCCATTTCCCATGACGAATCGCGGGCTCACTTAATCGTCAAAGGAAGCACCTTCGCAAATAATCGCGGCTTTAATGGTGGAGCCATTTACGGTCGCTCCACCGTTGCCTTTCGGGTTGAAAACTCTGTCTTTCGCAATAACGTTGCTGTCAACAGAGGTGGCGGTGGAGCAATTTTCACAGATGGGGTTAGTTCCATCGGGTATTCCGGTCCTGGCAATAAAGGCACCATTGTCATCCGAGGCAGTCGCTTTGAAGGCAATCAAGCACAAGGGATGGGCGGTGCACTCTTCCTCTGGGGCTATGGCAAAGATAAAGCCATCATCAAAGACACCGTCATCATCGATAACAAAGTGACTTTCAATGCCAAAGGGGATGCCAAAGGGGGAGCTATCTGGGCCAAAATAGGTCTGAACCTGGAGAATGTAACCTTGGCCAACAACACCGCCACCCAACAAGGAGGTGCCCTATGGCTGGAGTCCAATTTACCCGCCAATATCGTCAATAGCACTTTCTCAGGCAATCGAGTGTTTAAGGATGCTGGCGGAGCCATGTTCCTGAATAATCGCTCCACACCGGTCAACATCACCAATTCAACCATTGCTTATAACTCGGCAGGTCGGGCCAATGGAGCCCTTTGGTATGCCAGAAACCATGCAGTAACCTTAAAGAACTCCATCATTGCCTTTAATACGGCTGACAAAGATAAACGTCAGAATCAAGTGGGTTTTCAGGCCATTGATGGGGGCGGCAATGTTGAATTTTCTAGCGATCGCAAGTCCATGCGGGTGCTAAAAAACAGCCTGGTTGCAGATCCCAAGCTAGCCCCCTTGAAACAACGCAACGGTGCCCTAATCCATCCGCTGCGCTCCGGTAGCCCCGCCATTGATGGAGGTAGTCGAGCCGGTGCGATCGCAGGCAATCAACGTGGCATACAACAAAATAATCGCGCCAATATTAGTGCATTTGAAGGCACCTTTTCGACGTCTCCCAAAGCCCGAATAGAATCTATTGGCGAATACGGCAATCTCACGCTCAACCATAGATGGAAAACAGTTTCCCTGGATGACACCTACAAAAACCCAGTTGTCCTTGTTTCTGACCCCACAGTCAATGATTCAGACCCGGTCGCTATACGCCTCCGCAATGTGGGCAAACAATCCTTCCAAATCAGGCTCCAGGAACCCAACTACAGCGACGGCATCCATAAAAATGAGTCCCTCTCCTATCTCGTCATGGAGGCTGGCGATTGGACCCTTAACGATGGCACTCGCATCTCAGCTGGCACTTACAACTCCAACCGTTTGACCTCCCAAGGCTTTGATACCAGGAAGCTACAGGGCTTCGACAAAACTCCCACAATCTTGTCCCAGGTACAAACCAACAACGGTGGCGATTGGGTGACCACCCGTGTCAAACAACAATCTTCCCAGGGTTTCCAACTGGCAATGCAAGAAGAAGAAGCCTTAAATCAGGGAGGACATGCCACTGAAACCTTAGGCTGGCTGGCCATTGAGCAGGGCACAGCAAATGATGGTGACACACTATTACACGGGGGAACCACCAGCCGCAGCTACGATCACAATCGTTCTCAGGTCAACTTCAAGGCAGGGTTTGATACGGCACCTTCACTGATCGCTAAACTGGGGTCATTCTACGGTGCAGACACCGCCAACATCCGAATTGACGATATCACCCGTCAGAGCTTTGGTGTCGGTGTCTACGAAGAGAAGTCCCTCAATAGTGAGCTCAACCACACCCCCGAATCCATCTCCTTCCTAGCGTTGGAAGGTCAGTCAGGCATCTTAAGTGGAATGGCCGTGTAATGGCCGCGCCATAACTATTCCGCCATACCCCGACAGATCCTCGGTTTCTAGAATTGGCCTGGGCCTAATGGAAACCGGGGATTTATGCAGAAAGCTTCAGGAAGCTTATTTTAGCGCCACCGGCAACTGAAACACCCCCGCCTGATCATAGGTATCCTTATAAACCTGCTTCACCGCCGCCCAGGGCACTTGCCCATAAATGTGGGGATACAACTCCGTTCCACCCGACGTATTCTCCACACGAATCTCACAATCCATCGCTGCCGGGTCAATACTAAACAACACCAGCCCCTGCTGCCCTGCATAGTGCCGACGGCTCACCCCCATGACCTGGTGCAAAAACGAACAGTGAATAAAGCCTTCCTCTGCTAAATCAGCTGACTCAAACCATCCCTGCGCCGCGGCCATCTGCACATCAGCCGCTGGCGCAATGCGATACAGCATTTCCATCGCCTTATCCTCCCTCTCAAAATTTTTTAGTACAATTGTCTCAGTTCACATTACTCCCCATGTGTGGTCGCTACACCCAAACCCACTCCGGCGCAGACTTAGCTGAGGCCTTTCAACTCACTACAGAGCCGGAACCACCACCGCGCTATAACATCGCTCCATCTCAACCTGTCTCAGCGATCATTGCCGGTCCTGACTATCGCATCTTCCAATGGGGTCTGGTTCCTTCATGGGCTAAAGATTACAAAATCGGCTATCGGCTGATCAATGCTAGATCTGAAACCGCCGCCGAGAAGCCCTCATTTCGCGCAGCCTTCAAACGTCGGCGCTGTCTGATTCCAGCCGATGGTTTTTACGAATGGCAGCGCACGGCTAGCAATAAAAAGAAGCAGCCTTTTTATATTCACCTGAGAGAACGGCCTATATTTGCTTTTGCTGGCCTGTGGGAGCAATGGGAAAGCGGCGATGGCAGCTACCTGGAAACCTGCACAATTCTCACCACGACACCGAATGAACTGATGGAGCCTATCCATAATCGGATGCCAGTGATTATTCCTAACGCAGACTATGACCGTTGGCTAACGGGAACACCAGCCCAAGTACAGGGATTAATGCAACCCTACAATGCCAACGACATGGAGGCTTATCCAGTCAGCACATTGGTCAATAGCCCCCGCAATGAGTTAGCTGATTGTATCGCGCCCCTTGAAGTTTAAGGACATTTCTAGGAAAGAAACTACCAGTCATCAAGGCCCCCAAACCCGCAATTCTGGGGGCTTTGAATCTTTTTCCCCAGAATTAGGGGCTAAGGGGGCCTCCAGCTGGTGTGGCCTTTTTGAGAAAACACCTAAGTTCGTACAGCAGAATCCATTACTGTGATCAGATGGACAGTACCCTTAAACTGAAAATCGTTATAGATGAATTTCGTTTTTTAAATCACCAAGTCGGGCTATCATGTGCTGCGTGTGTTCAGCTGGTGATCAAGCGAGTTCCTGACAAAACCAATGACTGCAAAACGAACACAGCGGTTTTTATCCCTCTTTGCCAGTGTGATAATTGGCGTGTCGTTTTTAGTGCCCATAGCTCTGGGGCAAACTCAAAACAGTGCGCCATTGGAACAGTTACAACAGCAACAGAAAAAAAATGAACAACAGCAGCAAGATTTAGAAAGAGAACAAAACCGGCTAAGGAATCTAGAAAACGAAGCAGCTCAACAGCTAGAAGGCCTACAGGACAGTATTACCATTACTGATCTCAAAATTGAAGAAACGGAGTTTCAAATCACCCAAGCCCAAGAGCGGCTAAAGCGTCTAGAAAATACGCTGACCATGGCCCAGAACGAATATGAAACGGTCAGAATCGGCGCGGTACAGCGATTGCAGTTTATGCAAAGACAGAAGGATGCCGAAGGCTGGGCTGTATTGCTTAAAAGTGAAAACCTAAACGAGTTTTTAGAGCGACGCTATCGGCTTGGTAAGATTTACCAGGCAGACCGCGATTTTATGGCGGAACTTCAAGAAAAAGCTGATTTTATCGTCCGGCAGCAGCAAGGGGTGGAAGCTCAGAAGAATTCTATTGCCCTATTACGTCAACAGCTGCTCGCCCGACGGGATCAATACGAGGCTCAAGCAGATCAGCAAACTCAGCTGATCACCAGGCTTAAGGATAATCGCAGTGCGCTAGAAGCGGCTCAGGCTCAGTTAGCGCGAGATTCTGAAAGTTTGGCTAATTTAATTCGCCAGCGCATTGCCGCAGCCAATGGCAGCGTACTGGGCACAGGCCAGATGAGCATTCCCACCTCAGGCGTTATCACCAGTCGTTTTGGCTCACGAATACACCCTGTGCTGGGATATCGTCGCTTTCATGCTGGTGTGGACTTCGGTGCGCCCTATGGCACCCGCATTACCGCCGCTGACTCAGGCAAGGTCATTTTTTCGGGTTGGTACGGTGGCTATGGTAATTCGGTGATTATTGATCACGGTGGTGGGCTGACCACCCTCTATGCCCATGCCAGTCGATTAAATGTTCGTGAGGGCCAAGCGGTGGTAAAAGGGCAATCTATAGCAGCAATAGGTTCCACTGGTCTTTCAACTGGGCCACATTTACACTTTGAAGTGCGTCGTAATGGTAATCCGGTAGATCCCATGGGATTCTTGTAGAACTAGATTACAAGCGCACAGACATCTTTTGCGACAGTACTCGTTACCAGATTTACAGTCACAGTCATTATGCCGATGCAAGCACTCACCAACTTGGGCTGGATAAACCATGGCTGATATCTATACTCGAATCAGCCGACTAGTTGCCCCAGTCATTATTGGATGCTTTATTTCTATTCCAGTTGCTCTAGCAGAACCCACGATTAATGAACAAATAGAGTCTGAGTTTGAACTTGAACCAGGCACAGTGGATAGTAGCCCCGTCCTACAGGAGTGGTTGCAGGGAACTCCGGATGTGCTTAGCAATATCCGCAATCAGCCCAGCTTTCCCTCAAGGCTACAGCTAAGCTACGCGCTATTTCCATCTAGCCAAGATGAGCGTGGTTTATCCATCGGGGTCGAAGATGTCTTTGTCGGGGATTTACCGCTGACGGTAAATGCTGATTATGTAGCTAATTTTGATGGTGGGGATATGGACCGAGAAGCCTACGGGGCACACCTGCGTTATTACGTATTGCCCTTAGGTGGCTATGTGAATGTGGCTCCCATTTTGGGCTATCGCCATGTGGAGGCGGTGGACTATAGCGAAAGTGGTGTGCAGGTAGGGTTTCAGGTAAAGGTGGTGCCATCGCGGGGGGGCGGTGCTGATTTTGCCTATACCCAGACCTGGGTGAGTCCTACGGAAAATGATTCGGTGATGATTACTCAGTTGGAGTTTGGCTATGGCCTGACGGAGCGATTACGGCTGGCAACGGATGTGGAGTGGCAGTTTGCGCCGGGGGCGACGGATAGTCGACTAGGTATTGGGATGGAATGGATGTTGTAGGGGCGTTCTATGGAACGCCCCTACGATAATTTGGAGGATAGTTTGGCGGCAAGCAGGGCGGCCTGGGTGCGATCGCGAACGCCCAAACGCCCTAAAAGCCTAGTCACATGGTTTTTCACCGTCCCTTCTGACAAAAATAACGCTTCGGCAATTTCCCGATTATTGGCCCCGGTGCCAATCAGGCGCAGCACATCTTTTTCGCGAGGCGTCAGCTCATCAAATCCTTCAGGCACATCTACTGGAGGGTCCTGCTGTCCGGCTAATATTTTTTCTAAAATGCCGGGACCAAACTGACTGTAGCCCTTAGCCACGGTACGAATGGCCTGGGCGAGTTCTTCAGACGGGGTATCTTTAAGCAAATAACCCCTGGCACCGACGGCCATGGCCTGGGCAATTAGGTCGTCATCGTCAAAGGTGGTAAGCACTAGAACCTGAATTGATGGATAGCGGGATGCGATCGCATCCGTTGCCGCCACCCCATCCATCACCGGCATGCGCATATCCATCAGCACCACTACCGGCAGCTGAGCCGTTGACTCCATCTGCTCCAGCACGGTTAATGCTGTTTCACCATTATCGGCATCGCCAACAATCACAATGTCGTCTTCTAAATCTAATAAAGTCTTTAACCCTTGGCGAATAATCTGCTGATCGTCCACCAGCATCACAGGAATGGCATGAGGTTGATAATCTTGTTGCGTCATTGTTGTATTGCTATAAGTATCTATCGTTTAGGGCAACCACAAGGGGTGCCCCTAGCTCGGAATAACTAAACGTATTTCGCACCCCTCCCCCGGTCGACTATTGAATGTAAGTCGACCACCCATGGCCTGGGCTCGCTCTCGCATCCCCTGTAAGCCAAAGCCTGTCGATGTTTGACTAAGGTCAAAACCACGACCATTGTCGCGCAATAAAAGTCTCGTACCAGACTCATCAGTGATCAGTGTGAATTCTACTGCCGTTGCTTCAGCATGTTTCACAATGTTAGTAATGCCCTCTTGGGCAATGCGATAAAGGGCCATACTGGTTGCTTCAGGCAATGGCTGCAATAGCTGAATATTGATATTAGGGATAATGCCAGCACTGGTGCGTAGGGTGTCAATCAGTACATTTAACTTTGTATGCAGAGACTCTTTTAACTGGCCATCATCCCGCAATGTTGCCACAGACTGGCGGACATCCTGCAAAGCAACAGAGCCCAGCCGTTTTGCCTCAGTTAAAAGAGTTTTTGATTTTTGAGGATCTCGTTGAGAGAGTTTCAGAGCCCCTTCTAACTGAATATTAAGAGCCGTTAACGAATGACCTAACGAATCATGAATCTCACGAGCAATTCGGCTACGTTCTTGAACGGTTGCTAGCTGTTTCACCTGTGATGCAGAGCGCTTTAACTCTTTATTCGCCTTCTGTAAACGGGTTTGAATCGTTCTCTCATTGAGCAATGCATTCACCAACAACAATGTAAATACGAGAGAAAGTCCAAAGAACACAATCAGGTTCATTTGGAGACTACCAATTAAGTGTTGTCGAATATGCCGAGGGATTTGCCCATCAAATCCTCTGAATCTCAGGCTAAGTGTGGTCATAAATAACAAAAACGAGAGGGCCGTCACGGCAATCCGACCCATGACCCCCACCATTAAGCAACTACGAATGACCAGAACCAAATAAACAAACGGGAAAAGCCTAGCTCCTCGCAGCATCAGCCCTGATGTTACTAAAATCAATGCCACTTGCAGGGCAATATGGCCAAATCGTAGCCAAAAGCCTCTGGTGGGCAAATAGAGCCCCAAAAAGCCAAATAACAACAGACAACCCACCGTGACCAATGGCCACTGCGTAAACATACGCACAGGCACATTCGGTAAGCTACGACGAGCCATATCCCGCAGCGGTGGTGCTGTCAGGATCCCCATGATCGACACCGCCAGCAAGCCCCACTCTAGATAGAGTAAAAATCGAAACGGATGATTCTGAAACTGGATGGCTCGGTTCATAGACAAAAATCCTTTCAGGATACACACCGGGATGGTGGTTATTGCTTACCTTACATCCCTACCCCTTTCCCAACCCTACCCAAAATTTCAAGCTTATACAGGTACTTTATTGGACCAGTGACTAAAGTCATCACTTCTCCCATGACTTCGGTCCTTCCTTACGGATGACTCTCGCTAGCAGCCATCAAAGATCTCCCTTGGCTAAGATGAGGCCATCAACAAGCAAACAAAACCTATGAAATTTCCAACCATCAAACAATGCTGTGGCGGGGCCCTGATGTTGACCGCTTTAATAGCTAGCCCAGCTATTCTCAAAGCCAGTAACGCCAATGCGTTCTCCCCAAATATGGCAGAAGGGCTGAATCTTACGTCTGAACAGCAGGCTGAACTAAACGCCATTAAAGATAACGCCCGCACTCAGATTGAAGCTATCTTGACTGAGGACCAGGTGGCGGAACTGGACGGGCAAACGGGTCGCGATCGCAGACAGGCCATGCGCAGTATCAATCTCAGTGAAGAGCAACGGACCCAGCTCCAGGCCATTCGTGAAGAATCCCGAGCATCTGCTGATGAGGTTTTTACAGATGAGCAACAGGCTCAGCTCCAGGCCATGCGAGCTAACCGCATAGAGGGTCGTAAAAACCGCCGTGAAGAGTTTGCAGAAGAACTGAATCTCACCGCTGAGCAGCGGGCTGAACTTGATGCCATTAAGGAAGATGCTCGCACCCGAGTGGAAGCAATTCTGACGGAGGAGCAACTGGCAGCACTGGAGGGTAAAACCGGTCGCGAGCGGGGACAGGCGATGCGCAGCTTCGATCTTAGTGAAGACCAACGAGCAGAGCTGCAGGTCATTCGTGAAGAATCCCGAGTCGCAGCCGATGCTGTGTTGACCGATGAGCAAAAGGCGCAATTGCAGGAAATACTAACCAATCGCGGCAATCGTCGCCCTCGCTAGTTATTCCAGGGTGCATCAGCATACAAATCAATAAGGGAAACACCTCAACCAGGAATGCTTTATGTTCCTGGTTTTTTCTTGTTTTTTTTGGGTATCATCTGCCGAAATGCCATCGGGATTGCTTGAATAGAACTACTATGGATAATTCTAAAAACCTGGTTTCAATTCAAATTGGTAGTCTAGTGTTACTGTCAGGAGCCCCTGGAGCAGGCAAGTCCACAGCATGTCAGCACCTGCCATCGGCATTAATCCTATCCAGTGACGCGCTGCGGCAAACTTTTTTTGGCACCGCTAAAACACTGGTTGATGGGCAGGTGGCCGACCGACCCTTAGCCACCGACGACCGACTGATTTTTTCCACCCTGGAAAGCGTCGTTCGAGCGCGGCTAAAGGCGGGGCTAACCACCATTGTGGACGCCACATTGATTAGTGATAAAGAACGTAAACCCCTGGCCACAATTGCCGAAGAACTGGGCGTGCCTGTGCAGGTGGTGATTTTTAATCCACCGTTGGAGCGGGTACAGCAGCAGAATAAGCAACGACGCTGTAGGGTGCCAGAGCAGGTGGTGGCTAAGTTTTGCGATCGCATCCAAACCAACTCCCAATGGCCCTTCATCCTGACCGAAGGCGACATCACATTGTCAGTGGAAATCCCTACAATTCCAGACACTATCAAGCTAGATGCCATTGGTGATATCCACGGATTGGCCAACACCCTCCAGACCATGCTCCACAAGCTGGGTTATGACGAGAATCTAATCCATCCTGAAGGGCGCAAACTTTGTTTTTTAGGAGATTTGGTAGACCGTGGACCTCAGTCCTTAGAAGTCCTGGATATTGTTATGCAGGCAGTGAGTCAGGGCCACTATTGTGTGCGGGGTAACCACGACAACAACCTGGCCCGAGGATTACGCGGCGATACCATCAAAAGCAAATCTACGCGGGGAACGCTGCACAAAGCCATGCAGTGTGACCAAGATTACCAGGCTCGGATCCGAGAGTTTATCCAATCCCTACCCTCGTTCTATCGATACCGCGATTATGTGCTGTGCCACGGTGATATTGAATGGTTTGATCCGGTGTTACAACCCGCCCACGATCGAGTGTATGGCCGCTGCCGTCTAGGCGAAACTCACGACACCGATGGTGTTTTTCGCAAGACCAGTCATTTAACCGTCGTTCGCGGTCACATTCCCCTCACCTCAGCAGGTGAACGCACCTACTCCTTAGAAAAAGGAGCCGGATTTGGTGGCCCCTTAGCCGCTATGCGTTTACCCGAGCAAGAACAACTAGACGTCCCCTGCGAGTTTGACTACAGCAAATGCCCACCCAGCTTTGCCAAACAGATGGAGGCACTTGTGCCGAAAAAGCTAGTCAAGCGAGTCAATGAAGGTTGGCTCACCCTATATAAGTACAGCTCCAAAGCCTTTTTCACCCCCTCAGCCTGGGACGACTATCCCGAGCTAAAACTGGCCCGTGGCATAGTGGTCGGGCTGGATGGCAATCCCGTCAGTCAACCCTTTCCACGCACATTTAACTATCTAGAACGGGACACCACTCTACCCCATGAAACCGACGTGATTGCCGTCGAAAAACTCAATGGCTTTTTAGTCACCACATTTTTGCATCCCTACGATCCCCATCAGGTTGTTGTGACCTGTTCTGGATCGTTTCAGGGAGAGTATGTAGAATACGCCAAGTCACTGCTTTACAAAGATGGCCTCTATGGTCGCGTTTTAGCCTGGCTCAAGGCTAATCGGCACACCACCTTGCTATGGGAGGCGATTCATCCAGAAGACCCCCATATTATTCAGTATGGACCAGACGATTATGGCCTTCACTTGATTGGGGGTGGAATTTTAGGCCATGGATTTATGGGTGAAAAAGAGTTGGATGCGATCGCAACCACGCTGCAAACACCACGCCCCACCTGGTTTCTCTGTAGCTTTGGCGACGCCATTTCCAAATCCCACCACGTTGAACACGAAGGCTTTATGATCCGCCTCGCCAGCGACGGCAGCTTCGCCCTGAAATTAAAGAGTCCCTATTACCTGCGCACTAAATTCTTAGCCAGGATGACACCCAAAAAGTCTAAATTTATGTATGCCCAACCCAAGCGCTTTAAGCACGAACTAGACGAAGCCTTCTGGCCGTTAGTCGATGCCGTCACCAGTCAAGTTACCCAAGAAACCTGGCTCAACTGGACCGATGTTGAACGTCGCGATTTTGTCCAAAGCTGGATGAACGAAGTATACAAGTAGTAGAAGTGTCACCAAGCCAATGAGACCATCTCCCAGAGATAGCCATGTCGAGTCCCACTAATCAAGCACCTACAACAGAGCATGCCTCAGCGGCCTCAGCGCCACGAGAAAATCTGTACGACACTGATTTTATGGCTTGGTGTGAGTATCAAGCCGAGGCATTGCGATCTCAGGACTTCAGGAATCTAGACTTAGCAAACTTAATTGAGGAAATTAGCGATATGGGTCGGGAGCAATTTAACAAAACTGCCTCCCTAACCCGTCAAATCATCATCCATATCCTTAAATTACAAGCTTTTCCTGATGATCAAGCAGCTGAACACTGGCGTGATGAAATCGAAGCATTCCAAGATAGCCTAGATGATATTGTCAGCGGCTCCATTCGCTATCGATTCCAACAACAAGAAACCTTTGCCGCCCAGCAAGCCAAAGCCTTACGACGACTCCAACGCAAATACCCCGACACCAAGTTCCAACCACTAGATTCAATGACACTTGATGAGATTATTGCTTGGCCTGAAAAGAGCTAACACAAAATTCTGCATAACAGCCATCAATACTGCCGGGTGGGCACAAGGCCGCACCCCTACGAAGATATTCACTTTGCGCACTAGAGATATGGGGTAAACACCCCCTCCGATTTAAGAAGTTTCGATCCCCTCTTTTTTACGGTGTGGAGCGAACGCGGAGCAGCGTAACCACCTCACCGGCAACCAGTGCAACTACCTTCAGCTATTCCCCTGTAAACCTCTTATGCGAGGGGCCTGGGGAACTCAACTTCCCCAGATCGGGGGGTTTCAGGGGGGAAAGCCCTGAGCAACCCACTCCGCTATAAACCAGTCAACAAAAGCTATAACCAGCCCACATCTTCACCATTCCTCCCAGATCACGAATAAGATCGCACCATGCCCTACCAATCCGTCCCCTTCAAAACCAACAAACCCGTCCTCTCTTGGGCCAACCACGATCTCGGCTCCAAAGAGATCCAAATGGCCAAAAACGTCGCCTCACTGCCCTTTGTCTACAAACATGTCGCCCTGATGCCCGACGTTCATCTCGGCAAAGGAGCCCTCGTCGGCTCCGTCGTCGCCACCGAAGACGCCCTAGTCCCCGCTGCCGTCGGCGTCGATATCGGCTGTGGCATGTGCGCTCTTCAGACTCCTTACAAAAGCAAAAAGCTAGACGGCAAACTCAGAAAAATCCGTAAAGAAATCGAAGCCACCATCCCCACTGGCTTCGAAAGCAACAAGAAAGTTGGCAAATCCGTTTACAACTGGCAAGGCTGGCGTCACTTTAAAGACCTACATAAGGGCGTGCAGCATCTAGAAAAGAAAGCCCTGAGTCAAATGGGCTCCCTTGGTGGTGGCAACCACTTTATCGAAGTGTGCATCGATACCGAAGACACCGTCTGGCTTATGCTCCATTCCGGCTCCCGTAATATCGGCAACATGCTGGCCAAAAACCACATCAGTACTGCCAAAAACTTACAAAAGCTCGCCAACCAGAAGCTACCAGACCTCGATCTCTCCTATTTTGTCGCCGGTACTGAAGAGTTTCGTAGCTATTGGAATGACCTACAGTGGGCACAGGCCTACGCCCTGCAAAACCGAGAAGAAATGATGGCTCGCTTTAAGCACATCATCGAAAAACATCTCGGCGGCGGCAAACCCTTCAAGCCATTATTGGCCGTAAACTGCCACCACAACTATGCCGAAAAAGAAGAACACTTTGGCAAAGATGTGTACGTCACCCGCAAAGGAGCCGTTCGGGCACGCACCACCGACTATGGCATTATTCCTGGCTCCATGGGCACCAAGTCATACATCGTCAAGGGTAAAGGGAACCACGATAGCTATTGCTCCTGTAGCCATGGAGCCGGTCGCGTCATGTCCCGCAGCAAAGCAAAGGATACCTATACCCTGGACGACCTGATCGAACAGACCGCCGGCGTAGAATGCCGTAAAGACAAAGGCGTCATCGACGAAATTCCCGCAGCTTATAAACCCATTGATGAAGTCATGGCTAACCAGCGGGATCTGGTAGAAGTCGTCGCCACCCTCAAACAAGTCATCTGCGTCAAAGGCTAAGCCGCCTAAATTTCTTCCACATTGCTACGGCGCTGGCGCTGGCGCAGACCAAAATTCAGCTCATTACTGGAGTAAGACGTGCCAAAGGTCTCAGCCAAGCTCACCACCTGACGCAGGGCGGAACGAAAGTTGTCTCCTTGCAGAGTACTCAAGGGATGTAAATATACAGCAACCACAGCGCCATCGGTAACGGCATAACGGGCATCTAGGGCCGTATGGAAATTAGCCGCCAGCATCGCCTGAACTTGCTGAGCCGTCAATTCTTCCACCGGCATTACTGGGCTAAATACCCGCATGCGATCATTATTGGCATCGGCCAGGATAATGACGGTGCGATCGCTAACCCTAAATTGCCACTGACCATTTTCTCCCTCAACGTTATCAACCTCCGACTGTAGGATTTGCTCTAGACGAGCCAATGTCATCAACTCCAGCCGCTTTGGTGTTTGAGCACAGGCCGCAGTCGTCACAAGCGGTATAGATGTGGCCATCAGACCAGCCGTTACAAAGGCTGCTGTACGGGGTATTAAAGTCATGGTTGGAGCTATAAAAGTTGCAGCCATGCTAAATAACCAAAATGAGCCCATCCTGAGAGTATCTAAAGGTTTTGATGATTTAAACAGCCGCCCATAAAGCTAAGACCTAGTAAACGTACTTAACACCGACACAGAGAAGAATTCATTTTACGATCTTCCATGGCGGCCCATCTCTTAAACTCTTATGATCAATATGAAAGTCACCCTTATTGGCCTATTGTTTGTATTCACACTCAGCAGTGCACTGATTGCATACTTGAGAACAGCAGCTAAGGGAAATGGGACGCCATCGATAGACAGCAGCGCCTCCCCTCAAATTACTCCAGAAAATTGGCCAACCACCCATGGCGGCGCACCCATAGAACCTGAGATTGAAGCCCGCATTGATGAATTAATGGCATCAATGACCCTTGAAGAAATGGTGGGCCAAATCATTCAAGCAGATATTGATCATGTCACCCCAGAGGATGTACGTCGATATCGTCTAGGCTCAGTTCTCAACGGTGGAAACTCAGCTCCTGGTGAAAATGTTCGAGCCCCAGTTGAAGATTGGTTAGCCCTCGCTGATGAATTTTATGCAGCCTCCATGGATACCAGCAACGGCGGTCAGGCTATTCCCATACTGTGGGGCACAGATGCCATCCATGGCCACAACAATATTGTTGGAGCCACTGTCTTTCCCCATAATATTGGATTAGGGGCCACTCGCAATCTAGATCTGATCCAACAAATTGGCGAGATAACAGCACGGGAAGTAATTGTTACTGGCATGGACTGGACCTTTGCCCCCACCCTAGCAGTTGCCCGTGATAACCGCTGGGGACGCACTTACGAAAGCTATTCCGAAGAACCTGAGATTGTTGCCCAATATGCCACAACAATTGTCAAAGGCCTCCAAGGAGCACTGGGCACCGATGATTTTCTCAGCAACCAACACATTCTGGCCACAGCTAAACATTTTATTGGCGACGGCGGCACCCATAACGGAAAAGACCAGGGCGACAACATCGACAGTGAAGCTAACCTGCGAGACTATCACGGTGCCGGCTATCCACCAGCGCTCGAAGCCGGAGTACAAACTATCATGGCATCATTCTCAGCCTGGCATGGTCGGCACATGCACGGTCATGGACCCTTGTTAACCGATGTGCTCAAGCAGCGCATGGGCTTTAACGGTTTTATTGTGGGCGATTGGAACGGCCATGCTCAAATTCCAGGCTGTTCCACCAAAAGTTGCCCCGCTGCGTTTAATGCAGGCATTGATATGTTTATGGCTCCAGACAGCTGGCGTCAGCTACTCCAGAATACGGTGGCACAAGTCAAGTCTGGAGAAATTTCTCGTGAGCGCCTGGAAGATGCAGTACGCCGTATTCTTCGGGTAAAATTTCGTCTTGGTTTGTTTGAAAAACCTAAACCCTCAGAGCGTCCCCTTGCTGGTCATTATTCGCTGTTGGGGCATCCCAATCACCAGGCTGTAGCACGACAGGCCGTACGTGAGTCTCTTGTTCTACTTAAAAACCAAGATAATCTTTTACCCTTACAGACCAATCAAACAGTATTAGTCACGGGAGACGGGGCTGATGCCATCGGCAAGCAGACCGGTGGTTGGACCCTATCATGGGAAGGCACTGGCAACACCAATGCTCACTTCCCCAACGGCACTTCAATCTGGGAAGGTATTCGCAACACAGTTGAAGCCGGTGGTGGAACCGCCATCCTCAGCTCAGATGGCAGCTATGATCAAACACCCGATGTGGCCATCGTGGTCTTTGGAGAAAATCCCTATGTTGAGTTTAAGGGAGATTTAGACAACTTAAATTTTGCCTCCGATCAGGAATTTCAATTACTTGAAACATTCCAAACAGCAAGTATTCCCACAGTTGCTGTTTTTCTCTCAGGCAGGCCCCTATGGGTCACCCCTGAGATTAATGCTGCCCAGGCATTTGTCGCTGCCTGGTTACCGGGCACGGAGGGAGCGGGCATAGCCGATGTGTTAATTCGCAAACCCAATGGTGACATCAATTTTGACTTTACAGGCAAACTCTCTTTCTCATGGCCTCGCACAGCGATTCAGACCAAAGTAAATCGGGGTGATGATAATTACGATCCATTGTTTCCCTATGGGTATGGGTTAACCTATCAAGACAATGGCAATCTACCGCAACTACCTGAATTCTCAGGTTTAGATGGCAGCGAACAGACCACCAGTAATGCTCTTTTTGCATTGGGTAGACCCATGGCACCCTGGAGTCTGCAAGGTATTGTAGGCGATACCGCCAGTACAGTCGTGGATGCACACACTCAGCTAAATAATGTGCTCACCATCCGTTCAATTGATCGGGTAGCGCAGGAAGATGCAAAACAGTTTATTTGGAACGGGCAAGAAAAGGCTGCAATAGTACTCACTGGACCTGCCACTGACTACAGCGCTGCATCCCACTACGATGGTATGACATTGGTCCTACAGTATCGGGTAGATGCCCTACCAGAAGCACCGGTCACACTATTTGCAGAGTGCGGCGAGAACTGTCGCGCTAATTTGGATATGACTCAGCTATTTATGACCGAGTCTTTGGGAGAATGGACCCAGACAGAAATTAGTTTACGTAGCCTGGTAGACGCTGGCGCAGATATGGCTAGGCTGACAGCGTTAGGCTTTGAAACCGAGGCTCCCTTTTCTTTAAGCCTATCGGATATACGATTAGTGCCTAAAGATTAACGTTGACCCTCGAAAGTCAACCGTAAGGGGGACAGCAAACCTCAAACATATCTCAAAGAGGTACATTATTTTCATGCAGACGCCTCAAGGTCCGAGTTGTTGCATTCAGGCTCATCCCCTCACTTCTCGCACGGAATCAGTGCCAAAGACTGGAAATGGCTATTTCCAGTTGGGGATTAAGTATGGACTGTAGCTCCAGCCTGTTTTCCCTATGGCGGATCGACTGCCACAGTGACGTAAGCTAAACACGGTTGTAAGAGGCTGGACAACGAGATATCACCTCATCATTTTCAGCAATCAAACTCATCTAACGCTCAACAGGCTAAAATAACGGCGTTTGTAACCGTTTTCCCCATGGCGCGTTGGTTTAACATAGCTGGTCCCTGCAAGCCAGATAAGCATTACACACTGCCACCAACCGAGCGACTGCCCAATCTAGAGCGCGTCATTGACCAAGAGGGGTATTTCGTGATCCATGCCCCCCGGCAAACGGGTAAAACTACCGCTATGCTGGCCTTAGCTCAGCAACTTACCGCTAGCGATCGCTACACGGCTGTGATGGTTTCGGCTGAGGTGGGAGCCCCCTATGCTCAATCTCCCCTACAGGCTGAAACGGCTATTTTACGCGCATGGCAAGAGTCGGCTACATTTTGGCTACCGCCAGCGCTGCATCCACCGGTCTGGGAAGACGGGGCAAGTATTGGTCAAGCCCTAAGTCAGTGGGCTAAAAAATCGTCGCGCCCCATTGTGTTATTTATTGATGAGGTGGATGCGCTGCAAGATGAAGCTTTAATCTCACTGTTACGGCAGCTGCGGGATGGCTATCCCCGTCGGCCCCTGGGGTTTCCCCAGTCAATTGCACTGATTGGTGTGCGGGATATCCGTGACTATAAAGTTGCTTCTGGGGGCAATACCCGACTGCATACAGCCAGTCCGTTTAATATCAAAGTTAAGTCGTTAACGCTGAGAAATTTTTCGGCTACGGAAGTGGCTCAACTCTATGGCCAGCACACGGCAGAAACGGGCCAGGTGTTTGAGTCGGATGCGATCGCACATGTATTTCATCTCACCCAGGGCCAGCCGTGGTTGGTAAATGCCATTGCCAAAGAAACCGTAGAAGAACTGGTCACCAATCCGGCTGAACCGATTACCCTAGGCCATATAGAAGCGGCTAAAGATATATTAATTCGACGGCAGGATACTCACCTGGATAGTTTGGTAAGCATTTTGCGTGAAGACCGAGTACGGGCTGTAATCGAACCGATGTTGGCCGGGGAAGAACTGGGGATTGTTTCCCAGGATGATCGACAGTTTTTGATCGACCTTGGTCTAGTCAACCGTAACCCAGCAGGTGGCTTGATGCCTGCTAATCCCATTTATCGCGAAGTGTTACCAAGGGCATTGGCGGGTGGACCTCAAGATAGTTTGCCGGTGATTAGCCCTGGCTGGCTGACCATCGACGGGCGCTTAGATCCAGCAGCACTGTTGGATGCGTTTCTCAGTTTTTGGAAACAACATGGTGAGCCGTTACTTAAGAGTTCTCCGTACCATGAGATTGCACCTCACCTGGTGATGATGGCGTTTCTGCATCGGGTAGTGAATGGCGGCGGCACCCTACAGCGGGAATATGCCATTGGCAGCCGTCGGATGGATTTGTGTTTACGATATGGCGATGTGACCCTGGCGATGGAGCTGAAGGTCTGGCGAGAGGGACGACCAGACCCCATGGATCAGGGACTGGTGCAATTGGATGATTACCTGGCGGGTCTGGGGTTAAACCAGGGCTGGTTAGTGATTTTTGATCGACGGCAGGGACTGACTGCCATTGCAGATAGAACCAACTCTATGGTGACGGATACACCTCAGGGGAGACAAGTTACTGTGATTCGTGGTTAGGGCTGATGTAGTTGGATGAGTGCTCTCGTCGCTGTTGTTAGTGCTGTTGCGAATAGTCAATGAATCGCTAGTCAACCAAAAGGTTCAACAATTAATTCCCAGCAGAATTAAAATTCCCCTTGCGGGGATGGAAACAATTATCTAACAGAACTGAATATCTATAACAGAACGTCACAACCAACCACATTATTTTCATGCAGACGCCTTAGTCCAGAGTGACAGAGAGCAAGAATTAAGCCAAAAATAAGCCAGCTATACAGTAGTCTTTCTGAATCTAAGACATAGTGAGTCATTCAGCGATTCAATTCGTTTCGTTTTTTGTAACTCAGAGGACATCCGGGCTCAGCATCAGCCATACTAGCGGCCATAGTTGCCTGTATGGAAATCGGCCTATGGTTATCCCCACCATTCAAGCTCAGCTGAGCATTTTCAAAGATGCACGGGATTATCAGATCTTGTGTTTAGCCTTATTTCTAATTTTAGGTGTTGCCATGCGCGATTGGTCACTACAGCCAGCCATCGTCGCTACAGCAATCATCACAGCGCTGGGGAGCCAGGGGTTATTTTCTTGGCTAATGTCTCACAATTCATCATCAAACCAGCTGCAAACAATATCTCCAGCTGAATTCAACTGGCGTAGTCCACTGATTACCGCATTAGGTCTCAGCCTACTGCTAAGGACAGACCACATAGCCACTATGGCTCTAGCCGCCAGCATTGCCATTGCCAGCAAATTCCTTTTTAAGGTTAACGACAAACATTTTTTCAATCCTGCCAATCTTGGCATTATTGCGGCTCTGACGCTCACCAATGACGCTTGGGTATCACCAGGACAATGGGGGGATGAGATTTGGTACGGCCTAATTTTTATGGGTGCTGGAGGCATGGTACTCAAGCGCGTAGGCCGCTGGGACACCACCGGCATGTTTCTAGCCAGCTATGCCCTACTAGAAGCAGTGCGTAATCTATATCTTGGCTGGACCTGGGATGTGTGGGCACA
>NZ_QXHD01000004.1:7465117-7539479 GCF_011009555.1 Adonisia turfae CCMR0081
TTTTAGCTTGCCAATAGGTTGGGGTTGTTGGTTCTTGGTTTTCAGTAGTTTCTCAATTTTTTAGATTATTGGGTGGATGGCTGGGCGATAGCATTGCGGAGGAGGGTAATCATTTCTGTACGTATTGGCCAGATTGTTGTGCGCCGTGGCATAGGACGGATCGAGGTCAAAAGGTATATCTCCCCTGTAGTGCTTTTAACCGTTCTTCCAGACCCGTTTGCACATTCACCATCGCCCCCAACAAATCCATCTGCGACCGCCGCAACATTGCCAGGACAAAGGTAAGCTGCTTATCTGGCAAGGGTCTTCGGGGTATCCAAACAATGTTTTAGAAACCGTTCACAAGTCTCTTTAATCACCCGATCTCGCTCGCTAGTTTCTCCATCTTTTCTCGGCACCGGAGCCCCAATTTTAGTGATGGGCTTCCCCTTTGCACACATCGCCGCCACCAGATCCATCACAAAGGGAATACCTAAACGAAACTCTGCAATGGATTTCGCTTCACTTTCGGCTAAAGATGTCTTACGATATTACTCTTCGCCATCTGGCTCACCGCTGGCAGGCTGCACTTCTTCCTTAGTGACTTCTTGCACCTCGCTGACCTCAAAAATTAATCGAAACGGTCGGTTCATGCGATCGGTTACATATTGCTCAAGTAATCCCACCTGGGTAGGCGTTACCGGCTCTACGCTATACACCGTCAACCGCACCTCCGGTGGGCTGGGCAACCAATCAATATCAAGGTCAATCAGCTCTAACCGTTGAAACGTGACTGTGCCATTCACCAATGCATCGCGAACACTATCTTCGGCTCGGTTCTGGCGCACTAGCTCCACCAAACTCAGGGCCAGTGGAATCACTAATGCCCCTGTGATGATTAACACATATCGCAACGACTTACGCGCTTTTTGAAACGGTGCATACCCCGTTAGCCAAAAGGCCAACATACAGGCCAGGGTAATACCGATCAAATTGGTCACATACAGTAAGGTCGCACCCTGACTCAGGGCCATTTTTCCCTGGGCCAACCCTAACCCAATCACACAGACTGGCGGCATTAAGGCCACTGCGATCGCAGTTCCCGCCAACGTACTCGATATCTTTGGCTGCACCTTGGCAAATCCGCTAATGCCACCCGCCGTAATTGCAATGCCCAGATCCAGTAGCGTTGGTTCTGATCGCGCCCACACTTCCGACCCATATTCCGAGAGACCTAGCATGAAGCCTAGAGCCGTGGAGAGTGCGATCGCAAGTATCGTACCCACTCCCAGCGCCTTGGCACCTTCCGTAATCAGCTCAATATCACCTTCCAAAAAACCAAAGGCCATGCCCCGAATCGGTAACATCAGCGGTGCCACCAGCATTGCCCCTATGATTACCGCCGCACTATTTGAAAGGAGACCCAGCGTCGCAATGATACAGGCACCAATTGTCATGACCACATAGTCACGATTTAGCTCTGAATCATCCATGAGGCTATCGCGCATGTGCTTTAGCGCCATGGGGGATACTCGTCGCCCACCAAAATAGCGATTCGTTACCGTTTTCAGCCCGTCTCGTACCATGGTTCGCTTCGGCGAAAACATCTATGCAACCGTGTTCAGACTATAGCAAGTTCCTTAGCAAGTTCCTTCAATGTTCATCGTGACGATTACGTACTGTAGAAATTGCATACCCTAGAAAATCTGCCATCCGGCGCAGAAAAATACGCGATTAGACGTCATTAAGGTTATTTGTTTCTGAAAATGTCGATGGGATCAGAAGTCGACCGGTACCCTGATCAATGTGAGGCATTTGTTCTACTCACTTGTGGTATTCACGTAGGAAATTTTCATGGGTTTTCTAAAACGTATCTTTAAGCAGGACAAGCCTGCAGGCGCTAGTATTACCGCTGGTCGTCGCCCTGGTGCCAAAAAAGCTTCCACCCCTAAAAAGACTGCTGCTGCTCCCACTGCCGCTGCTGCCAATAACGCACCTTCATCTTCACCCGCAGCAGAGAACGAAATTCCACTGTGCAAAATTGGCCTCACAGGTGAATTTGATGAAAGTGGTCTAGCTAAGCGGGTCACCCTGGCCTTTGATGAAGATTCTCAGCTGGATGATGTCGAAACTCTATGGGTAGCGCAGCTCAGCAGCAAAGTAGTGCTCAAGGGCAAAGTTCCCAGCCAGGCTATCCTCGACAAAATGATTGCTGTTGCTAAAGACGTTGATGGTGCCACTGCCGTTGACACTAGCCAGGTAGAAATTGGCTAATTTGAGCCTTTAAAAATTTTCAATTCAACAGAGAAGGGTGTGAACCCAGGTTCACACCCTTCTTTTCATTTTTATCTAGGTGTTAATCTTAAAAGCTTTAGTGAGCTCCAGATTTTTTGCTAAACAAAACCAGAACCGTTTTGACAATTAGCTTAATGTCATAGAAGAAGCTCCAGTTTTCCTGATAGCGCAGGTCTAACTTAATCACATCCTCAAACTTAGTGATGCTAGAGCGACCGTTAACCTGCCATTCTCCAGTCATTCCTGGCTTGACATTTAGACGTTGCCACTGGCCAACTTCATATTGCTCAATCTCATCAGGTGTGGGGGGTCTTGTACCCACAAGGCTCATATCCCCCTTGAGCACATTCCAAAATTGAGGAAACTCATCTAAGCTGGTTTTGCGAAGGAAACGCCCAATCTTAGTGATTCGGGGATCGTTTTCATTCTTAAATAGTGGGCCTTCCACCTGGTTAGAGACCTCGCTCTTACGAGATTCGGCATCCGTTACCATCGAGCGGAATTTCCAAATCTTAAACCGCTTACCTAGCCAAGAGCAGCGGGTCTGAGCAAAGAAAATAGGACCTCCATCATCCAGCTTAATAATGATTGCAACTGGTACACAAACCAGAGCAGTCAAGAATAATCCTACAAAGGCTCCTACGATGTCTAGCGTGCGTTTTGCTTTGGAATTTACTGAAGGATGAGTTTCAGGTAAAACCTGATCTTCAGGATTGGAATCTTCCTCAGCAGCAAGGGTAATGTCAAATACCTTATCTAGTTCAGTTAATGACAGCACCATCATGACCTGGGCGGGTACATCGACCAATCGCAACCTGGCACCTTTAGCCGCACATAGGCGATGGCAAATCACCAAAGCGCCAATGCCACTACTGTCAATAAATCGGGTTGCCGAAAAATCCAGTACCAACTCAGATAAATCAGGCTGCTCGGCAAAAAGCGTCTGACACTGCTGCTTAAATGCTGTTGCTTCAGCTACTGCCATACTGATGGGCAGCTGAATAGTTTGAAACTCCGATTGGACCAACGCTGACATAGGAGAGGATGTCTTAACACTATCGACCATAATCTAATAGCAATATTTACAACAGACTAGTAGAACAATCGGCAACCCTAGATTGCCCAAAAGTTCCATCAGACGGGTTATCTATATACTGTTCGCCTTGTTTAGCCTAACGAATAAACATCGAGTGATTACTCACGCAATTCGGCATTTACTCGGTAGCCACCCTCTGCTCTATCCAATTTTAAGTAGTAACAACAAAACCCGACTTGATAAAAGGTAGTGTCTACAAAATCAATATAAACTTGCCCTTAGATTCGGTAGTTTTCTTCACAATGGGAGTTACTTTTGCATCACAGTGGAGGACGTGTCATTACTCAGAACGTTAATAGGCCGATGTCGATACCTATCAATACATGGTGAATCGTTAACTTTCCAGATTAAATCTACTGCCATCTCTGCAATGTTCTTGTAAAGCAGGTATTCTTGATGCTAGATACAGAGGTATGATTGCTTTCTAGAGGCATGATTACGCCATATATAGCGTCGAGCTTGGAGTAATTCCATGGGCAATCGTAACCAACCCTCCCTACTGAATGACGAGGTTCAGCGGGCCGTTAGTCAGTCTCGATTCCAAAACTTACAGTCTCAAACTACCTTGAGCCATAGCGAGCTCGTTGCTTGGAAATGTAAAGTTGCTACATTTCAGACGTCCGTACAAGCGACACCCATAATGGAGCAAGCTTGTTTGTTCGAAGCAGCTCGTGATCCTGGCGAGGATATCGATCCGTTTACTTTACCTCAGCAAAATACGGAATTTTGGCGCTGGCAGTTTAGTGATGTGGGGGTGGCAGCCCTCTATTTTGTCATTGATTACAAAAGTGAGTTGCTGTTGTATGTGGGCGAAACCGTCAAATCAAATCAGCGTTGGAAAGGGGAACATGATTGTAAACGCTATTTAATGAACTATCGCCATGCGCATTATCATCATGGTCTTGACAGTCAGTTAGGTATAGCGTTTTGGCGTCATGCTCCTGTTGAACGCCGCCCTCGCCAGGCGATTGAATCAGCTCTCATATATAAGTGGCGCTCGCCATTTAATAAGGAAAATTGGAAATTTTGGGGAACTCCTTTTATTGGTGAAGGTGGCTAATCTTCAGGTAAGGGGGGAACTCCCTTTATCGGTGAGGGTGGCTAATCTTCAGGTAAGGGGGAGAGTTTTGACGGTCATGTTTTTAGTTGCGAACAATCTCAAGCCCAATATCAAATACTCGCCCGATGACATCTTCTATGGGGGGATCGGTAACGGTTAAATCATGGACTGGCAATTGGGCTAACACTTGGGATACGGTTTTGGTCAGGTCTTCTCTACGCACTAAAAGAACAACTTTGCAACCATCGATAGACTGAATTTCACCATAGGGTTCTAAAGAGGCAGCGGGAATTTCTTGGGCAAGCTCAGCAGTCACTTCACGATAGGGGGCAAACTGCTCAATCAGACTGTTCAAAGACCCATCATAAATGAGTTGTCCTTGATAGATGAGTAAGACGCGATCGCAAAGCGCCGTAATATCAGCCATATAATGACTCGTTAGAACAATGGTTGCCTGGTAACGCCGGTTATAAGCCTGCAAAAAATTTCGCACCGCCATTTGGGCATTGACATCCAGTCCCAATGTGGGCTCATCTAAAAACAACACCTGAGGATGATGTAACAGAGCTGCTAACATTTCAGCCTTCATCCGTTCTCCCAAAGATAACTTACGGACAGGCTGTGTAAGTTTATCGGTCAGGTCAAGCATCTTAGACAGTTCATGGATGCGATCGCGTAGCTCTTGGTGGGATAGCCCATAGATCGCCCCATTAATCCGCAGTGAATCTAGGGTCGGTAAATCCCAAATTAGTTGCTGCTTTTGTCCCATGACCAGAGTGATGTGCTCCAAAAAAGAACGCTGACGCTGAAAGGGGATCTGCCCAGCCACGCTTACCTGGCCAGACGATGGATAAATTAATCCGGTCAGCATTTTTAACGTTGTGGTTTTACCGGCTCCATTGGGTCCCAAAAAACCAACCACTTCCCCTGGTTCTATGGAGAACGATACATTATTGACAGCCTTGACCTGACGATATTGACGCTGGAAAAAGTGACGTAATGTTCCAGCTAGGCCAGGTTGCTTAATGGCCACTGGATAGACCTTGGTTAGGTTTTTCACTTCTATAGCAGGCATAGGTTCTGTAACATAGTTAGTAGCAGGTTAGTAGCAATGAGTCTCTAGCCAATGAATTCTGGTGTGGACTCTTTATATGATGCAGCTTATATGATGCAGCAACAATCTGATTTAAGCTGGCGTATTGCAGGCTGCTAAATATTTTCCGTCAGCATCGAAAGTCGATGTCGGTGTGAATACTAAGCACGACAACAGTCAACTGCATAGAAGAAAACCGATAAATCAGCGGATAGAATACCTCAAAGCATTGAGCACCTCTTCTAACTTACGGTCAGGCGCAGTAGTGTCTATTTTTGATTTTTTTCAAACCCCCTAGTCACTGATAGGACAATTGAACTACAATACATTTGTCCTATACGATGTTGACCCATGGCTGTCCGCAAACCCCACGGAACTGTACTCAGCTTCATCGAAGCGTACTGGCGCAAACATCAGAACAGCCCTACGGTGAGAGAAATTACCACCGGTACAGCTCGCTCCCATGGCAGCATTCAAAACAGTCTGAAATGGTTAGAGCGAAACCAATATATTACTCGTCGCAAACGTACATCACGGGGTATTAAGGTCGTTAACTTCGAAGCCTACGACATTCCTCCCACTGAACTATCAGAGTTAGAAGGAATACCCATTCGCGGTGAAATTGCAGCCGGTTATTGCCACGAGCCTGCTACAGAAGACCATGGGTATCTCAACATTGAGTACAACGGACGTAAGCCCAACGATTATGTCCTGAAAATTTCAGGAGATAGTATGGTGGGTGCCGGTATTCCTGATGGAGCCTATGTCGGCATTCGACCTGTAGCTGATGATTACCAACCTGGGCCTGGTGAGATTGTTGCAGTTTATGTGGAAGGCCAAGGTGCTACCCTAAAACATTTTTTTCAAAAAGAGTCAGTGGTTGTTTTAGAGGCTGCCAATCCTAAGTATGAGCCGCTGATCTTTGATCTGGATGATTGTGAGTTACGGGTGCAAGGGACTCACATTTTTACCCACTGGCAGTCAACAGCGCTTAGTTAAAAGACAGATAGGTTCACCCTAAACGCTGTCTCTTTTCTAGAACTGATCGATCAATTTTGTATCAGAAAGAACTTTGTATGCTGTAATTTTTTGAAGTTATCTACCGACAGGTGACTACTCTGTCCATAAGTTCATCCATGGGCTCCTTAATGGTGTAGATATGCATTGGTAATGCTGCGAGCCATGGCTGGAATGACCGTATAGGTGGGTTTTAACTGACTGTCAGGTAGCCACAATAGACATGTTGCATTGTTATGAACTCCATAAGATGTGAGCAGGTTTAATCAAAAATTCTGGATTTGGTAAATTGCATGGGAATTCTATAGGTATAAGTTTCTTCGTCACTGATGCAGACTTCCCCCGGTCTGTATCCCTTTAGAACCATGCATCCAATCTTGAAAGACTGGTTACAGAACCTTGGCTGCCTTGTCCCCCTTGGATTTTTGGGCCTTTGCATGGCCTTCATTACGCACTGGGTATCTACAGAAACAGGCCCAGCCAGGATAGTGATTGTATGGCAAGCCAGAATTCTAGAAGGTCAGTATTTCGATAAGGTCACGATGGCGGCTTTCATTTTGCCCGCACTCATCGGCGCATGGCTAGTATATGTTAGCTTCCGTCGATTTTTGACAAGACTCGGCGTCTATGATCGGCCAACAAATGCAGGCTTTAAACGTCCCAATGAGAAAATATATCGCTGATTCGATTGCACACAATTGCTGATTTAGGAGATGTACCGATCTAGAGCTATGGCTATTTACCGGTGTTTCATACCTAAAGTCATCCTAAGGATCAGCAATGTCGACTGAACTAGTGGAGGGTGGCTACCCTACCTTTATCATTCTTAATATTATCCGTTAGCCAATGATGGGACCAAACAGGCTGAGTGAATAGCTTAGCCATGGTTGTACTGTCGACCGGCTTAGAGAAGAGATAACCCTGGCCTAATTGGCAGCCAAATGTTCTCAACTGCTGTAGCTGTAGATCTGTTTCAATGCCTTCGGCAACAATATCCATTCCTAGGGTATTTGCCAGGGTGACAATCGCTTGGAAGATACCGACATGTTTGGGATCTTGGCCCAGCTGATTCACAAAAGCTCGGTCGATTTTAAGGGTATCGACGGGAAACTGAGTGAGATAACTCAAAGAGGAATAGCCTGTACCAAAGTCATCGATGGCCAGTTGGATGTTTTGCGATCGCAATCTTTCCAGAATAGATGCAGCTGATTTACTACTCTCCATAATGGCGCTTTCGGTAATCTCAAGTTGTAAGTTCTCAGGTTGCAGATCTGTGTCTGCTAACATCTGTTGAATGCGTTCTACCAGATCTGGTTGAGCGAACTGGCGTACCGAAAGGTTGACGCTTACCTTTAGTTGCTCTAAAGACGGATACTGCTGTTGCCACTGACGGAACTGTTCGCAAGCCTGACGCATCACAATTGCGCCTAAAGGAACAATTAATCCAGATGACTCAGCTGCTGGGATAAACTGGCTCGGTGGAATAAATCCCTGTTCAGGATGTTGCCAACGAACAAGCGCCTCCATGCCTCGGATTTCTCCAGTAGCAAGAGAGACAATGGGTTGATAATGAACAATAAACTCCTGGCGGTCAATAGCCTGTCTGAGATTACTCTCCAACTGCACCTTTTCCAATGCCTGATCGTGCATGTGGGCATTAAACACACAATACGCTGCTATATTCCCCTCCGTCCTCCCTGGCAAAGTTAAACCTAGAGAATAAGCCTGAGAACAGGCAATGCTAGCATCTCGCAGAATGTGATCCGCTCTAGAATACTGGGGTTGTCCTAGGGTTATCCCCCATTTTGTTTGCAAAAAGATCTGATGGTGCTCAATAATAAACACCTTTGATAACTCTCCCTGAGCTTGTTTAGCCATGGCTAAACAAGTTTTCTGAGCAATCTCTTGGTTAGCCGCAAGGCCCTGTAGCAACACCACAAATCGATCACTCCCAATTCTAGCGATTACTGCCTGATCAGAAAAACAATGGTTAAGACGATGTGCCACCTGTAACAGTAGATCGTCCCCTACCAAGTGGCCAAATGCATTGGTAATACGTTGAAAGCGTTCACACGTTAAGCTCAAAACAGCATAGGTTTCCGATAAAAAATGGGTTTGTTCCATCGCCTGTTCTAAAACTTTGACGAATCCAGGTAAATTGAAGCAATCCGTAAGCCGATCGTGGGTGGTTTGATAAATCAGCTTTTCTTGCACTCGCTGACGTTCGGCCATCTCTTCCTGGAGTTGCAGAGTGCGTTCCATAACCCGCTGCTCAAGTTGTTCATTGAGCATGTTTATCTCAGCCTGGGTCTGTTTAAGCGTTAAATGGGTAGAGATGCGGGCTAATACTTCCTCAAGTTGGAATGGTTTTGTGACATAGTCAACACCGCCAGATTCAAATGCTTTTACCTTATCGAGGGTCTCTCCCATAGCGCTGACAAAGATAACCGGAATCTCTTGAGTATTTTGACAACTTTTCAGTTGACGACAGATGGTATAGCCGTCCATATCTGGCATATTAATATCCAGCAAAATAAGATCAGGAGGGGCAGCTTCAATAGATTTCAGGGCCAATGCTCCACTAATAGCACAGCGAACCGTGTACCCTTGGCTAAGTAAAAGCTCGAACAATAGTTCAACATTTTGAAGAACATCATCAATCAACAGAATATTACCGGTCATATTTAGCTTTAAACATTACAAAAAGAGGAGCAATCAATCAAATCTTGATGTTTACAGCTTTTCAGTCACCCTTTTTAAGGTTTCTATCAGTTCTTGTAAGTGAATCGGTTTACTAATATAGCCATCCATGCCAGCGGCTAGAAATCGTTCTCGATCACCTTGCATGGCATTAGCTGTTAAGGCAATAATCTGTGGCCGTCGAATCAACGGCCATTGCTCACGAATTTTTGCTGTAGTAACTAATCCATCCATAGTGGGCATCTGCACATCCATAAAGATGACATCATAGGGATGTTGTTGCATTGCCTCAAGTACTTTACAACCATCGCTAACTATATCAGGTTGGTAACCTAACTTATTTAAGTATTGTTTGGCTAGCTGTTGATTTACCAGATTATCTTCTGCAACTAAAATCTTTAAAGGATGAGTTTGCCCAAAGGTAGGCTCTAATAATGTTGTTTTAGTTGGTTTAAAGTCTTCTTTAGGTTGTACCTTGCCAATCAGCACTTGGGTAAGCACATCGTACAAGCGAGATTGCCGAATTGGCTTATTGAGAAAAGCAGCAAAGTTAATGGCCTTAACCCTGTTTTCTGGAAGCTCTGGTCGGCCAATAGACGTCAACATAATTAATGGGATGGTTTGCCCATAGTCTCCCTGTAAACGAATATTATTGGCCACGGTTAAACCATCCATATTAGGCATTTGCATATCGAGGATAATGGCATCAAAATCAGACTGACAACTTAAAATACCTAATGCTTCATAGCCAGACTGTGCAGCGATTGGAACTATCCCCCAGGACTTAGTTTGTAAGGTTAAAATATCCCGATTAGTAGCATTATCATCCACAATGAGTACCCGCTTTCCCAATAGCTGATTATTTGGCTGTGGTGCTTGAGGCGTATCTTGTTCAGAGAATACTTGAACAGAAATCGAAAACGAAAAACATGAGCCCTCACCCACAACACTGGTTACGGACATCGCTCCCCCCATCAATTCACACAGTTTTTTACTAATCGCCAGTCCAAGACCAGTACCGCCATATTTACGAGTTGTAGACGAGTCTACTTGGCTAAAGGATTTAAAGAGACGATCCACTTTATTTGCAGGGATACCAATACCAGTATCTTGCACTAAAAAATGAATAGTTAGAAATTCGTCATTAGCTGATTGAGGATCAGATTCAGATGGCGTAGTGTGTACTTTAACAACAACCTCACCCTCATGGGTAAATTTGACAGCATTACCCACCAGATTAACTAAAATCTGCCGTAATCGAGTGACATCACCCACTAGGGTATTTGGCACATCTAAATCAACGACACAACAGAGCTCTAAATTTTTCTTTACAGCTTTGGGAGCCAATAGTTCTAGAGATTCTTCCACACAGGTGCGCAGATTGAAAGGTGCATGCTCTACATCAAGCTTGTTCGACTCAATTTTAGAGAAATCAAGAATATCGTTAATGAGTGTGAGTAGCGAACTACTACAGTTTTGAACTGTTTCAGCGAAATTACGTTGTTCAGAATCTAAATTGGTATCAAGTAGTAACTCAGTCATACCGATAATGCCATTCATCGGTGTACGAATTTCATGGCTTAATGTAGCCAAAAACTCACTCTTGGCTTTTTCTGCAGCCAGGGCCTCATCCCTGGCGATAGCAAGCTGTACCAAGTTTTCTTGTAGCTGATTCGTACGCTCTATTACACGTTGCTCGAGATTTTCATTGAGGGACTTGATTTCAGCGCGAGCTGATGTGAGAGCAAGATGATTTTTAACACGGGCTAGTACTTCTTCAATCTGAAAGGGCTTTGTTACATAATCCACACCCCCTACTTCAAAGGCCTTTACCTTATCTAAGGTTTCACCTAGAGCACTGATAAAAATAACTGGAATCTCTCGAAACCTTTCATCACACTGTAGCTGTCGGCAGACGGTGTAGCCGTCCATATCTGGCATATTGATATCCAACAAAATGAGATCAGGAGGTGCCGCCTCGATTGTCTTAAGGGCTAAGGGACCACTAATGGCACATCGTACCTTGTACTCCTGTTGGAGTAGAACCTCAAACAACAACTCTAAATTTTGAGGAGTATCATCAACCAACAGGATGTTAGTAGCCATATCTATCTATTTTGCTGTAAGAAATCAATTCATTTAACACGACAATTGATCAACCATGGTGAACTTCTAAAATGTCAGCTGTATAATCAGTAATCTTGTCAAATCTGAAACTATTCACCCAGGTTTGTAACTCATTTACTAATGCACCGTGGTCATCCACAACCTGCTGCAATAACTGGGACACAGCTTCACGATCAAGTTGTATAGAAGCTTCATGCAGTTTTATCAACCAATCTCGGGGCATTGCAGCTATTTGTTTATCAATGGGCTCATTAACTGCAACACTTGTAGAATTAACGTTCACAGATTCCTCTGATTTATCAGGCTCATCCCCTTCGTAGAGATAACGAACACCTAAATGCTGCTCAAGCTTTTCGAACAGGTTTTGTTCGCGAAAAGGCTTTCGCACATAGTCATCACAACCAGCCTCTAGAGCCATTGTGCGATGGTCCTCAAAGGCAAATGCTGTCAATGCAATAATAATTGTTGAATGTTTTTTCCCTGATGGTTGATTTTTTTCAAGGTCTCGAATATGGCGGGTGGCCTCAAGACCATCCATCACAGGCATTCGCATATCCATCCAAATCAAGTGAGGCTGCCACTCTTTCCAACATTCAACTCCTTCCATGCCATTGGTAGCGACCTGCACTTCAAAACCGACCAGTTCTAGCACTCTGGTTAACAATTGCTGATTTTCCTCAACGTCTTCCACAATTAAAAGACGGCAGGTGTCTTGATCTGGTGCTAGCCCGACAACATGCTTTACTTCTGCGGATGCTACCTTAACATCAATGGCTTCTACCATTTGCATTGGCACCGAAAATTGAAACGTTGACCCTTGCCCTAACTGGCTTGATACGGTTAGATCCCCTCCCATAAGGCGCACATAACGGCGACTAATGGCTAAACCTAAGCCAGTGCCTTGTTGACTATTGCGACCTACTTCTGTCTGCTCAAATGGCTCAAAGATTACGGTCAAATTTTCCTCCGAAATACCAAGTCCAGTGTCTTCAACTGCAAACTTAAATCGATAAGATTGAGCCTGTGAGGAATCTGGCAAAGTCTTAACTTGAAGTTTCACGCTCCCTTCTTTAGTGAATTTGACGGCATTACTCAACAAATTTAGTAACACCTGACGTAACTTGCGCTCATCCGCTTTAACGTACCGAGGAAGATCAGATGGATAATCAAAGACAAAATGTAAATTTTGGGCTTTAGCTCGTATACTGAGCATGTCGTGGAGCGTCTGCAAAAAGTGATGCAAATCAAACGCCACCGGCTCAATTAAAGTCTGTCCTGCTTCAATTTTTGCCATTTCCAGAACATCATTAATCAGCGAAAGTAAATGTTCGCCACTGCGGTTAATAGTGTCTAGTGTTCGTTTTTGATTAGGGGTTACATCTTTCTCTCGAGCCATCAGCTCACTAAAGCCTAAAATAGCATTTAGTGGTGTTCTCAACTCATGACTCATACTGGCCAAAAACTCACTTTTTGCTCTATTAGCTGCAATTGACTGATCTAAAGCTTCAGCCAACTTCACCCAATTTTCCTGTAGCTGATCCGCCATTCGATTCAGGGCATTGCCCACTTGGCCAATCTCATCTGGACAGCCAATTTCAATTCGTTGATCAAGGTTTCCCTCTTCAAACCCTTGGGCAAATTTCCTCAATGATGTCAAAGGCTTATAGACCTGACGATTAAATAGGGCAATCGTCAGCAGCGCTAGTAAGAAACTTACTAATAAGGCCCTTATAATACTTTCTAAGGCAGCTTTAACACTTTCTGAGCGCACTCGTTGGGTGGAGTACCCTAATCGAAGCTGCCCCAAGGGCTTACCAAAAGACTCAATCGGTAATTGCACCTGATGCACATAGGGTAATTGATCAACCTTTACCAACAACCCTAATAAATCATCAGACTGAGTCTCAGACT
The DNA here is from genome assembly GCF_011009555.1 of Adonisia turfae CCMR0081. Taxonomy (GTDB): domain Bacteria; phylum Cyanobacteriota; class Cyanobacteriia; order Phormidesmidales; family Phormidesmidaceae; genus Leptothoe; species Leptothoe turfae. The sequence continues at coordinate 7,478,396 of NZ_QXHD01000004.1, forward strand.
CTGAAGCAACAAGTTTGATTAAAGGTTGTTCACGATTGAGATACTGGGTCAATAACTCCCCATCATGACTAATTATTACACTGTAAACAATGTCACTGTCTTCAGTTGCCTGTTGCATCATTGTTTCCAAGTATAGAAAGTCAAGGTCAAAAACTGCTTCTGGAGCAACACCACGCAAAAAGTCAGCTCTGCTTTCAACTTGAGTACGCAGATTAGTCATCTGCTGTGTTTGGTTACGAGAGATTTGTAATAGACTAAACACCAATTGCACTGCTAACACAAACGAGCTAGCAATTGTCAAATAGCGCAATGCCACACTATTCTGAAATTTAAGCACCAAAAACTTTCGAAGATTTTTCATGGCTTGCAGCTCTAAAACCAGTCCATAGGGATCTTAAAATTTCAGACAGCAGGTCTCTTAACAAAGGTATTCTTCCTTAATTTGCATCCCAGCTTTTTAGCTGTAGGGTTTCAATCAAGTTATCGAGACGGCTATAGTCGACAGCTGGCACAAATCCTTCTACTCGTAGAGATTCTAGGGCGGGATGATCGCTCGGTATACTTATGAGTGCTGACTGCACCTGTTCAACGAGTTGAGGGTCGGTATCTGGTAATTTAGCAATAGGCCATTCAGGATACAGGTCTGTGGTGTGGGAATAAAAGAAATCATCCTCTACCACGTCAATAATGCGGACTTCATCTTGGCTAGTTAGTAGGCCTTTTTTAACCATTTTCTCAAGCTGTCCTGTACGAATAAACCCTACATCGATGGTGTTATTCAGTAATGCCAAGACAATGTTATCTTGAGATTTATTTTCGACAAAACTACTGAAATCTTTGTAAGGGTCAAAGCCGTTTTGCAACAGGTGATAAATCTGAAAGGTACATCCTGCTGCTGCTGTTTGAAAATTAACACAGGCTGCTTTTCGGCCTTTCAGGTCTTGGATAGACGTCATATCACTATTAGCATTGACGACAATCAGGCCGCTAAACTGAGCACCGGTTTTAGGGCGAGTGTGGGTCACCAAGAACTCAGTGTCATAAAGTCGCTGAATCTGTACGGCAGCCAAGGGATTATTCGTCGTGAAATCTAATGCTTCTTCTGCAACCTTAGTGAACTGACTTTCTTGAGATAAGATAACTAGCTCAACAGGTCGACCAATCTCAGTTGATAGATAATTGAGCAGGGGACCGTAGCGCTCGTTTACAGAGACCGCACTGTCAATGGCTAATACTCCAAAGTATACGGGGTCTCCGGTTACAGGAGCAGCATTTTGTGTTGGTTGGGTATCCGTAATCTCCACATCTGTGGAATCAAGCACAGGCGCACCGCAAGCTATTCCCAAGCTCAGTAAAACTAAAGGCACTGCCTGCAAACGAATACACCTGGAGAGGTTAAAGCGCATGGGTTGGAAATGAATACGAACGACAGAGGTCGGCAACAAACTGAGTGATAAATCAAGCTGCCCTATTATTAATAGTGCCTCCGGCGTTTTGCAAACTAACAGGGAGGATGCGATTAAGGCCAGGACTTATTTTTGAACGGTAGCTAGCACAGGTACAGACTCTAGGCGAGCAGGCCAGAGCCAGTTACAGAGGGGAACGAGGTAGAGATACACCGCAAATGGAATGAAGCCCGGACCAGCCATCAGTAATGTGGCGGGGACTAACCCCGCAATGTTCCAGGGAATCATGGGTGCCAGCACAACGGCTGTGTTCTCTAGGTCAATGGCTACTTGCTGGGCGTTATGGCCCTGTTGTTTATATTGACGCGATACCAGCTGATGGGTAAGTAAAATAGTAATGGTTTGGGTGCAGCCAAAGGCTCCTGAAAGCAGGCTAATTAAGGTTGTGCCCGCAAAGAGAGTACGCTGTTGTTGCGCTATGCGTAACCAACGTCCTACACGGTCCAGGCTGTGGGTATTGCTCAAGAGTCCTGATAGGGCGGTTGACAATAAAACAACAGCACAAACTTTTAGCATGGGCCATAAACCGCCGCCCAACAAAATAGAATCTAGTTCGGAACTAGATTCCAGTCGAAAACCCCATAGGGTAAAGCGGAGAATATCTGTAAGAGAATAGTGTTGCAGACCGATCGCTAAGATAACGGCCACGCCCCAACCTAGACTGATCGTAAGTTTTACATTCACGCGTATCGCTGCCAGTGCCAACACCAGTAACGCCGGAACAAGTGTTACACCATGGAGATCAAACGTAGCTGCAATTTGTCGACTAATGTCGGACTGTTGAGAGATTTCTAATGGATAGAACCAGGAAAATATGCCATAGGTCAGTAACGTTAGTGATAGGGGCAGCAGAGACGTTAACAGCATTTGTTTCAGATTCTGGTAAATGCGTGTGTCAGTAACTGTTGCGATCAAATGGGCACTGGAAGAAAGCGGAGAACACCGATCGCCCACATAAGCTCCGGCAATAATGGCCCCAGCCACCAAATTAAGCTGGGGCATACCGCTGCTGCGGGCCATGATCATCAAGGCTAAACCAATGGTGCCAGCAGCCCCAAAGGAGGTGCCAAGTAAGGTGGATACTAATGCGGTCAAGATAAAGGCCGACAGTACAAAGTAGTGGGGGGCAATCAGCTGGGTACCGTAGTAAACAAGGGCTGGTACGGTACCCCCAGCGAGCCAACTACTCATGAGGGCACCAATGAGTAGCAAAATGCTAAACACAGGCCAGGACTGTCTAGCTCCTTGCCAACAGAAACGTAGGAGTATCAGCAGCCCATAGCCGCGACGTAGGTGGATAAGGATGAATAGTGCGATCGCACCCGCCAATGGCCACATTAGCGCTATTCCCTGTAGTGCACTGATCAACAGCAATGCAAATGCAGCTAACAAGCCAAATACAATATCCATAGAGGCATCCAAATATTGGTTGATTTACCCATCCCATCCATTATGCGTCTGACAGTTCTCAGCTTTGCCAGGCCCTAATGGATTTTTTGCGCAATCGGAGAATTTTTAGATAGATTTATTGCCTTAAATCAGCAACCGCTAAGCTTTTTCCCAGCCTATTCATAATTTCGTTGACTATAATGCCTCTGCTGGCAGCTTAGCCCGCCTAACAACATCAGTATTAAATACATGAGCCTGTCTGACATTGTCACCAATGCCTATGACTTAATCCTATGCATCATTGCCCTTTATAGCTTCCACAGGCTACTAATTATCTGGCGGTTCTACCATTATCGACATCAAGCATCGCAGCCGCAGCAGTATTACACCGACGCCACGCTACCAAAAGTCACCGTCCAACTGCCCATCTTTAATGAAATGTATGTGGTGGAGCGACTACTAAAAGCTGTTGGTGAGCTGAACTATCCGATCGACAAATTAGAAATCCAGGTGCTTGACGACTCAACGGATGAAACTCAAGAGGTCTGTCAGCAACAGGTAGAGCAGCTCAGACAACAGAATCTGGATATTCATCATATCCATCGCCAGCAGCGGCAAGGCTTTAAAGCAGGAGCCCTAGCCCATGGTTTAAACCTGGCAAAGGGGGAACTTGTCGCCATTTTTGACGCTGACTTTGTTCCACCACCAGACACATTGCTCAAAATGGTGCACTATTTTTCAGCCCCCCAGGTGGGCATGGTGCAGGCTCGCTGGGGGCATCTAAACCGTGGCTATTCTCAGCTAACGGAATTACAGGCGCTGATGTTAGACGGACACTTTGTAGCCGAGCAAACCTCTCGCAGCCGCACAGGCTGTTTTTTTAACTTTAATGGCACCGCTGGCATTTGGCGGATCAATGCCATTAAAGATGCAGGCGGTTGGCAACATTCTACGGTTACCGAAGATTTAGATCTGTCTTATCGAGCTCAAATGCAAGGGTGGCGGTGTATCTACTTACCAGATATCAGGGTACCTGCAGAGTTACCCATGGAGATGAATTCATTTAAATCCCAGCAGTTTCGCTGGGCTAAGGGATCTAGCCAGGTGGCAAAGCTGCTATTGCCGTCTCTTTTACGGGCTGACTTCCCGGCCCATATTAAATGGGAGGCCTTCTTTCATTTGACCAACAACTTCAACTATCTGTTGATGTTGCTGATGCTTCTACTCTCTTTGCCATATCAGCTCTATGTTATGCCTTACCGTTGGCAGTATGCCATATTCTTCTACGTACCACTGTCTTTAGTAACCTGCATTAGCTTAGTCAGCTTTTATTTAATCTCCTTACAACAGCCCAGGAAAACAGTGTTTTCCTGGGATATATTACGGAACCTGTTTTTACTAATGGGCGTAGGCATTGGCCTTAGCATCAATCAATCCCTGGCTGTGTGTGATGGTCTATTGCGTAACAATAGGGATTTTATCCGCACACCCAAACATGGTGTAATTGGCAAAAAGGAAAGCTGGATCGACAAGAAGTATCGAGCGGCTAAAAATTGGGTGCCCTATTTAGAGCTGGCGATGATGGTGTATTTGGTGCTGACGATTGCGATCGCATTCACCAACCACCACTACTTCTCACTTCCTTTCTTGGTGCTATTTCTGACAGGCTATGTCTACACATTCAGCCTGAGCGTGTTTCAAACTCGTTAGTCGCTAAGCTTAGTCACCGCCAGCCGTAGCCCTAACAAAATTAATAACGCTCCCGTTACCCGCTCTAACCAGTGAGATACATCCATTAACAGCTGTTTTACCCATCGCTGAGAAATTAATAATGCTAGTAAAGAGAACCAAACAAGGGATTGTAATGCCACGGTGCCACCATAAAGAGCCTGGGCTGCGAATGGTGTTTCTGGCTGCACAATTTGAGTGAATAGGGCTAAGAAAAACAGTGTAGCTTTGGGGTTTAGTAAATTGCCAAACAACCCCAATCGAAAAGCAGCAAATGCACTGACAATCCGTCGATTATCTTGTAGAGATTCGGTTCTGACAGGTTTGGCCTGTAGAGATTTGATGCCCAGGTAAATTAGATACCCAGCCCCCAGCAGCTTGAGCCCATTGAATAACAAAATGGATTGGGAAATCAGCGCGCCAATGCCAACCAAACAGTATGTGGCGTGAATAGTATTCCCCAAACCAATACCCACTGCCGTATACACGCCAGCTCGCCGCGAATAGGCTAAGCTACTCCGCAATGTCAGCGCAAAATCGGGTCCAGGGGTGATAACAGCCACCAAACCCATAATAAATACCGTTAACCATCCAGCCCAAAATGTCATAAGTCTAGCCTAAATCTCATCAGATATAGCTTAGGCCAGAGCAACTGCGTTTGCAGAGTAAATCAACACCAACTGCCTAGTCAATAGATTGTATATCAAAGACCCCGAAGTCATTTAGGGCCTCGTACTGGGCATCTGATAAAAATATATATCCAGAGAGGGTATCGTATTGGTCTTTCAACTGATAGAACCTTCCCTCTAAATTTTCCCTAGCAGTAGTCGTTGCGACAAATAAAACGATGTCCGAAATTGACGCCCATTCATTATCTGCCTGGAAGGATTTGCTATAGCGATTACCATTCACATCAAATGAATACCGTTCAGTTTGAGACACCTCATCATAGACAAGCTCAAAATTAGAAGGCTGAAACGCTCCGCGTGAGATGTCTGCTAAGGCTAGCGTTAGTTCTTGATATAGCCCATCACCTTCACCCGACAGACTAAAAATGTTGTAAATCACATCATCAAACACACTGAGAATTTGACCACTGTGCGTAACATAGTTTTGAGCCAGACGGCCTTTACCAAGCGCGATTTGTTCATCATTCAAATGGCTTAGAACACCAGTTGTTTCTAGCGAGTCTACTATTTTGCCAACGACTTCACTACGTAAACCAGGTTGCTCACTGTATAAACTACTGTCGCTAAAGGCAATGTGGTTTCTGTCAAAGAAATTCGCTTTTTGGTCTTCGGTGAGAGCAATAAATCCTAGCCGATTGTCATTAGACTCAAGCGTTCTTACATCTGTAAATACCCTTGGGTCGAATGATGGACCAATCGTATAGAGGCGATAGGGAGAGTTTTGATCACGTAAAACCTGATTAAAGAAGGCAGACAATTCTTCAAAGTAGATATCATAGTCACCTTTTATCTCTTCGAGCAGAGCATACACACCAGCCTGTTGATAGGTACGATTGATAAACTTAACTGAGATCGCTAGCTCGCAGTGAAATCGGCAATCGTCGGCCCACAACGGTACCACGTCATCTAGTTCCTCTTTAATGTCTTCGCCGTCCACTGAAACCAAAGTCCCATGGGCAATAAAAGGGCCAGACACACTAAAGTAGCTGGCTCCTTCAACTGCGTCTACTACTTGAAAGGTACCGAAATCGTTCTCTAGGATATCTACCCCGTTCAGCATTTGGGCAACATCCTCATAGACTCGCGGCAAATACAGCTGAGGATGGGCAGGGTATTCATCCATATTCAACAGAGTTGCTTGGTCGATATAGTTAAAGAACTCAATCTCACTAGTGATTTGTTCTGTTTCTAATGCAGCCAAAAGATTTGTTTGAGACTCAGGGGCTTTGGTGCGTGAATATTCTGTCAGACAGATCAGTCCTTTAGGAGGTCGATCTTAGCCTTCAACAGGGTAGCTGTCCGGCATCCCCAAGTGAGTGAACTGGTTGATAATTGAACATTCCAACAGTAATTCTGTCGTTTGATTCTCAATACATCGTGCAGACACGTCACCTGTGAAAATGGTTTTGAGTCGATACATCATGGTTTCACTCAAAGACCGTCGATGATAGTTAATCTCTTCTTTCCAGGTAGACCGTCCCTTTTTGCGAATAGCTCGTAGGTTTTCGTCGCGCGGATGAGGGTCCCCCTTGCGATTGCCATGGAACCAAATTTTGGCATCCTTCCGGGGAGGAATGGCTGCGGTTGCTTCGCGCTCATCAATGGCATCGTAGCAATAGGTGCGGTCGTAGGCCCCATCGGCACTCACTTGGTCAATATCGTCTGGAATTTGGTCCAATAGATCTGGCAACACCTCGCCATCACTCATTGAATTTGAGGTGACGACGGCAGCCAGAATCTCTCCGGTGTGCTCATCGACCCCCAAATGTAGTTTGAGCCAGGTACGACGTTTACTCACCCCGTGCTGACGGGTTTTCCATTCCCCTTCTCCATACACTTTAATACCCGTACTATCGACCACCACATGACGACCACCGGATGCAGGCTTAGTCGGTACGTCAATCGTTAGCGTCTTTTGGCGACGCGACAGGGTTGTATGCACCGGTAACTCGACCGATACTCCCATCAGCTCGAAGATAGACCCCGCAAAGCCAATTGTTTGACGTAAGGCCAGCCCATAAATCACTTTGAAGGTCAATAACGTTTGAATGGCTAAGTCACTGTACTCCTTGGAGGCTCCAGGTTTCTCTGTCTTTTGAGTGGTTTTCCACCCGGCAATCACCTCATCACTCAGCCATAAGGTCAGACTTCCTCGCTTCACCAAGGCGGCGTTATACTCAGACCAGTTGCGGAGTTTGTAGGGGCGTTTCATCGGTACCGTGTTTGTGTGGTAACTGCACTTTACCGGCTTCTATGGCTCCGCAGCTACCTTATTCACGCACCAAAGCCCTTTTGAACTCCTAAGGCAAATCCAGAATATGCTTCCCAATAGATCGTTTGTTTATCGACACTAACTGGCTCAAACAACTGATTTCTCATATTAAACCAATCAAATTTCTCAAAATGTATTGTGTGGCTTCTAATCAAAGACTGACTGAATATCTCATCAATCACTTCCAAAGTAATAACGCAATCATCAAAATATAGTCTGTCGGGTAAAGCGATAGGTTTTATCTATAGCCTACCCCTCCTCCCCTCAGAACCGTGCATACAGCTTGCACTGTACAAAGCTTAATCAAAATCGATACTTCAGTGATGCTTCACTACCTATTTACATGGTTTTGCCAAAGGCACCAAAGCTAACAGACACGGTCGCGAATGGATCAGCTCCATGGACATTGATGACACTCAATGGATTGCTGAACCAGCAGCGCACATCACCAAGAATCTATCCAGGAAAATGCTTACACTGCTAGATCAGAATTTTCAGGGTGGTAGAGGCGAGCGACAAAGGCTGGTGGTGGGTTGGGATGGTGGGGTACGATCTCACTGAACTGCTACCGGATAAGCACTTAGGTGTAGTGGGTAAGGCGGTGGGTTGAGGGAGCTTTGCGATCTCCCAACTCCACAATCAATTGAATTTCACCTTGAAGGACCATGATGCATATCAGAAAAGCTTAGAGCAGTTGGTCAGGGATTTGAAGGCGTCTTTGGCAGCTAAGGGATGATGTGTATGCTTCCTAAAATGGCCAGCAAACCGCCAATGTCAATTTTTGGTGAAGATTAAACCACACAACCCTCTAGAGAAATCGTGAATCTCCTGATGTCTACAGTTAGAAGATCACACTACGATGGGTATAAATATCGGCAATCAAAATATCCCCACGTAAGGTAGGGATGACTATAGATACGCTCCCACATCTATGTCATCCCTTGAGTTAATGGCGTCTTTATTTATGTTTCAGTCGTTAGGCACTTGGAGATTTTATAATATGCGTAACAGCTTTAGGCTGCTTCTGGGCTGCCCAATCATTGCAATACTAGTCGGAACAGGTAATGCTCAGGCAGGAACAATCATACTAGATGACTTTTCAGTCACACAAGATGTTGGACTTCTAGATATTTCTGGGTTTATACCCTCTAGCAGTCAGACTGGTCCTAGTAGCAGTATTTTAGGTGAATTTCGGGATCTAGAAGCATTAGGAAATGCAGACAATTTTCTGGAAACCCGCTTAAGAGTAGATAATGGTGCACTCAGTTTTAGTAATAATGTAGGCACTCTTGGAGCTGGGTTAATTGTTTGGGATGGTAATGACAATCCGACTACAGTTGATTCAACAGGCTTAGGTGGGATTGACATTACCCAAAGTGGGGGTATGGGCCTAGACGGGATTTTTCTAGATATTCTCTCCGCTGATCTTGCTGGCTTAGAGCTTGCGTTTACAGTCTATGACACCAATAACAATACCTCAAGCCTTGCCCAGCTGTTTGACACACCTGTTTCCAGCTCCTCTCCCTTAACCGCAGGATTCCTCTTTTCTGACTTTGTTGGCAATGCTGATTTCACCAATGTGGGTGCCATTGAGCTAGCGATTGCCGGTCCTGAAGAAATCGATGCTACCATTGATTTGATTGAGATTGGCCCATCTGAATCAGCTGATGTACCAGAGCCCACGGTCTCTCTCTTTGCCTTAGTAGGAATCTCTATGCTTGGCGGCAACTCCCTTAAGCGCAAGACTCAGCAATAACCGTCAATCATTGCCCAGTCGAATCTTTTGCAAGAATGACGCGATCGGGACCCTATTGTATTGGGTGTCTCGTAGGTGAATGAATATTGGTAAAGCCACCTCTGGTGCTCAATGCTTCAGGGGTGGCTTTGCTTTGTGACAGATGGGAATGCAGAATATTGATAATGAAACAAATACAGTAGCCCTCGACCAGTTCAGCGAGGCGCGCGATCGGGGGGTGGGGATCCCATTATTGAAGCCACATTTAAGCCATGGATTTTTCGAAGCTTGAAAAGCATTGTTAATCAAGGCATTTCTTACCAGGGACTGCCAATGGTGGTGAAAGAGGCCCAAAAATAGGGGTGAGAAAAGAGGCGACTGTCGATGCTGGCGATGTCATCTGGCAACGACAGGGTCCCGCCTGACCAACTTAGCTCACCGTTTTCTACGGTAATGTCGCCGTTGAGCATGGCTAACTGTGCCTGGCGTAGGGCTTCGGCCTTGATAGGCTCGGTTTGTAGGCTGGTATAAAACTGGGTCATTAGCCCTGCGGTGCCGACATCGTCCACTTTCCAAAGACTGGCGATGGCTGTTTTCACACCAGCTTGTACGGCTAGACCAGCAAAACCTAGTTCAGCTTCTTCATTGCCCAGGGCGGTGCGGCAGGCGCTCAGGACCATCAGCTCTACAGCCGGGTTGTTTAGGCCCAGGGAGCGTACCTGATCCAGGGTGAGTCGCTGATCCCAAAATTGGATGTAGGAATTGTCGAGACTGCCTGTTTTGAACTCACCATGGGTGGCTAAGTGCACGATACCGTAAGGTTTACGGGCTCGATTGGCTACCAATGAATCGGGGGTAAAGGTTTCATTAATAACAAAATCACCGGGCCACAGTTGTTCGGCAATGGTGCTGAGCTCAATGGGGACTGCCGGCAGTTCAGGCTGATCGGCAAATTTGGCAGCTCCCATGGCTAAGACTTCGGCTTTGCGTACATCTACATAGCGTAGATCGGTGAGGCTAACGCTGGGCATCAGACCCACACTATAGCGTTCGATCAGAAACTGTTCCCCATCATGGAGGGCGGATACGGGCAGCGATCGCAACCCCGGCGGCATCACAAAGGCTAGATTGGTAATCCCCCGGCGGGTTAATGCCTCTTCCAGGGGCTCAATTATCCACCTATGGAGCTGTTGAGCTGAGCTAAGATAGGTGCGTGTCCGTACCCGACCAGGGTTGACAACATGATTGCGGAAGCGGTCAGCGGTTTTCTGGACTTCTTCCTGTGGGACTGGCAGCGTTCTTAAAATGGGTGGGCCATCGGGGGTGATGACCACCAGCTCTAGCACATCAGTAGACTGGATTTCCTGATCTGCCTTTGGCAATACGTCAGAATAATTACCCGTCGAGTCCGCTGGGACAAAAGAAATATAGATAATGGCTGGAGGTTTGCCCGTTTTCTCGGCAATGAGGGATAGCTCCATCTGCACCTGGGGCAGATTGGGCACGGTCAATTCGTCTGTTTCTAAGTTGAGATACTCTCGAAATTCGTCGGTATAGTTGTTCTCATTGCGCAAAATCGCTTGCTGTACCCCAGACAGCAGCTGGGGATCCACAGCAATTAAGGTCCCTGGATCATCTTCCTTAAATACATCGGGGCCAGGACGGTCAGTCTTGCAGTCCACGGTACAGGCATCGACTTCCGGGAAATTGTCCCGGTCAGGTTCCTCAGTTTCTGGGTCTGGATCGGGGTCCGGGTCCGGATCGGGGTCCGGGTCCGGCGGCGGCTCGACTGGAGCCTCTCCCGTTAAAATGGCAATGGCTCCTACTTGTACATCTTCTAAAAATGACTGAGTTGGCTGTAGCTCACTATCTCTGGCAACGATGGCTCCAGCTGTACCATTCACCTCAGCATTACCAATGACAAAGGGGGTAACCCCGTTGCCGCCATGGGTGATTGTAACTTGGCCTGCACGACTCCGAACGCTACTCTCAATCGTTTCTCCTTCGCCTTCTCCACCTTCGTCAAAAAAGATACCTGATGCCCTAAACAATTCAGGTGTTGTAACGGTGACATTGTTGTTGGCGATCAAAGCATCAACTTGAATATCGTTGTCACTCAGTAGGGTCAGCCGATCGTTGACGTCGAGAAGCGTTGAGATGGAGATACCAACAGCGTTGTCTGTACTGTTCCCCGTAATCTCTAAAGACCCATTAAGAACATTCAGATCACCATCTATTAACACGCCGACATCACTGGCACTCTCACCTGTGATGAAGACACCGTCACCGGTTCGAATAGATGAGTTGTCTCTTAATTGCACGCCATTGTCAGTACCAGAGATGCCTTCAAGGGTCACTGACCCACCTGAGAAGACTACTTCAGAAAACAGATCAACGGTTGAAATGCTAGTATTGCTATCTAAAGTAATAGCCGATGAATCTGCTCCAGCCAGGTTTGTGCTGTTGGCCTCGATAACAAGGTCGCCCCCCGCCGTGTTGATTTCGGTAAAGAGCCCGGCTGCCGCATTAGGACTACTGACCACAACTTGACCATTGCCGGTATTGTCAGTGTCTGCTAGCAAATTAACATCAATGGGAGCACCAAAGGATAAGGGCGCAATACTAGCGTTGATAAAAATGCTGCCAGCCGCTTCTAGGTTGAGGGCGTTGGTCTGTCCACTTTCATTGGAAAAGTTGTCAAACAATAAATCACTGAGCAGCGTAATATTGCCTGCTTCGTTTCCTTCAGTGCCGGTTGTTACGGTGACGTCGCCATTTCTCAGAGCATTAACTAGCAGGTTGACGTTTAATCGGGCTGGGGAAGATAACGGACTAAAGGCCTCACCTTCACTAAATTCGGTGGTGGGAAAATCTCCAATCTCCACATTGAAGGGGTCAATCAGCCAAAGTCCCGCTTGCCCTGCGGGTGCTGATACATCGGGGGTATAGTTACCCAGGGTCAACCCTTGACGACCGCTAGTTTCAATCAGGCCGCCATTCCCCCCATTAGGCCCCCCCAACGCTAAAAACTGCCCCAGGGCATTGGTTGTCTGATCGCTCCAGATAATAATTTCACCACCATCGCCATTGACGGTGGCGCTGGCATCCAAGACGGAGTCGGCACTAACGTAGGTGATCTGGGCATTGGGCAATGGTCCCCGTCCTTTATAGCTGCCGCCAATGCGAATAGCCCCACCACCATCGGGTCCGCTGACATTGAGAAGACTGTTGACGATGCCGATGGTGTCGCCTAGTACGGTAATATCGTCGGCATTAACAGTGCCGTTAACAATCGTTGTCCCCAGTGTATTGCCTGATGTATTAGAAATGGCCAGATCAGGAGAACTCACCAGGCGAACGTTGCCATCGGTGTCTAGTTCTAAACTATTGGCGACATCACCAGCGCCCGTTAATAGCTCGGGCAGGGTGAGGGGTGAGAATAAGCCATCGTCGCTGGGGGCAATGTCATAGCTAAGGATGGACCCATCTGGATTGAGGCGAATCAGCTGTGCTCCAGGGACAGATGCGATCGCAACCTCTCCAGCCGACACAGTGCCCGTGGAGATGACGGTGCCACCTGCCAAGGTGAGCGTGCCGTTTTCCCCCAGGTTGAGATCCGCTGCGTTAATCACAGAGCCAGGGGTACTAAACCGAAATACCAGACCCACAGGACCGCCCACTAAGCTGGCATAGTCAGGGGTACCCAAGACATCAAAGGTAGCGTCAGCAAAAGCTAAACCATCAGCGGTTGAGATGCTTAAATCACTGGGGAGCGCCAGCGTAGCATTTTCGCCAAAAATAACCCCCGCAGGATTTAGCAAAAAGAGATTGGCCGTACTACCAGTAATTGCTAGCTGACCGTTGATAACAGATGCATTCCCCCCGTTAATTCCCCCAATGATATTCACGACATTGGGTTGGGTAATAAAGTTGGCGGCTTCTGCGGCGGTTAACCCAAATTGCTCAAAGCTATGAAATAGGTTCTCTCCATCGTTAGAGGCAGTTCCTCCGGTGATTTGGTACTCACCGTCTACATTGGTAACAGCTGTACCAGCTCCATTAGGCACAATAGACTGAGCCCAAACATGGCTCTCCCCCATCAACAGACTACCGATGATGAGGGCTGCACAAGTTTTGGTATGTGCCATAGTTCACGCCTCCAGCTAGGCCATCTCACACCATGACAATCTTCGGCGCACTCCGGGATTTTACCGGAATGTCCCTGGTCAACTATATGAGGGCCTTGTGAACTTACGTGGTATCAATGTGAGGAACAAGGCTTTTTATACGTCACGCAGGTACCCATTTTGTTGATACCACTGAACCGTGTCGTTGATGGTTTCTTTAAATGGGCGATAGGACGTCTTTAGACCTTTAGCAGCTTTGCTAGCATCAAACCACTGTCTCGACAGCATTATTCTGATCATATCCCCTGGAATAAAGGGCTTTTGGCCTTTAAGGCGTCCCAGGAGGTTTTCTATAAATGCCCAGATACGGACGGCAAACCGAGGTAGTTTTTTCTGCGGTACAGGCTGTCCACTGATTTCAGATAGGTTGCTCATAATTTCATTGACCGAGTAATATCCCCCGGTCACCAAATAGCGTTCATTGGGTTGTCCTGAGTAGACAGCCGACAGCATGGACATGGCTACATCACGGGCATCCACAATGGGAAAGCCACCACTGGGAATCAGTGAAGCCTTACCTTTCAAGTAATTAAGGATAAAGCGCCCCATTTCTGTCGGTGCGGCATCGTACGGCCCCATCATGCCAGCGGGCAAAATCAGCACAACCGGCAAATCATGGGTCTTCAAAAAGTTAGAAATGGCTTCTTCAGCCAGTAGCTTACTCTTAAAATAAGGGTTCTTATGGTTAAACTCCTGGAATGGTGTTGATTCATTACTGGGAGCGCCACCCCGAATAATGCCGACACAGCCGCAGGCACTGCTGACATATATCACCTTGGAGACGCCTGCTTTATCAGCCGCCTCAAGCAGTTTGATGGTTGCATCTACATTAATGGCTTTGAGCTGCTTCCAATGATCGCCATAATCGAAGGATTCTCGAAAATATGAGGCTGTATGGAAGACGACATCACATCCCTGTAGGTAATGGGAAAATTCATCAACTGCCTGCATATCTCCTTGGATCACCTTCAGACTAGGGTGCTCATCCAGGACCTTACTGGCCTTAGTTAGCTCGCGTGTTAACGCAATAACCTCAAACCCCTGGCTCAATAATAATTTTGTCAGGTTGCTCCCAAGCAGACCGGTACTGCCAGTTACAAACGCTTTCATAAAAACTCCTATATCTGGATAAACTGGCTGGATATTGAATAATGCCCTTCTGGAGCAGGGATTACCGAAGTGACTAGATGTTTCAAGTCTAGGCGGTATCTGTTTAAAGCACGGGTATGGCGCAAATCCCTAGCCAATAATTTTCACGATTCTATTCACCAGAACCATATACAAAGTTCACGACTCATGATCCGTTTCACTATAAATTTATTGCTTTACTCAATTTAATTATTGGGGGGCAGTATACATAATTACAGATGGCACCGTAGGTAAATGGTTCCTAGAAATGTATAGCATCCATTCCCTGGAACGAATCTACGCCATTTGTCGTTTGAACTCCTGCCACAATTCAGTAATGCCTATCATTCTATTCGGTCAAAACATCTTGGAGTAATGGTGCTAATTCATCCTTAAGTTGCCCAGCCCGAATTAACTCTGCATAGGTATCTGATTCAATGGCCAATAGCTCCTCCTTTACTTGTTCCGCTGCAAATGTCTGTAATTCAGGATGCTTTGTTTGCATCTTTTTCATTTCTTCTTGCAGTTTTTTTACTTGCCCTTCCACTAGGGCTAATTGATAACGGCCAAATTCGTTATCAACTTCTTGTCGTTCCATCAGTTCTTTGATGCGGCTAATGACTCGGTTTAGGGCTACTCGTCGGGCCACCCCTTGCATATACTCTTGCCGTAGGGGCTGATCTCCTAACAGGTTAAGGGCTTCTAACAGAGGCTTTGTTGTTAACCCCTGCACCAACAGCGTGAATAGCATGACCCCAAAAACAATCGAGATAATCTCTTCTCGCTCGACGAGTATGGTGGGTACACTCAGGGCCAATGCTACTGATACGGAGCCCCGTAACCCGCCCCACCAGAGGACTGTTTGATCCTGCCAACTAATGTCTGTGTTGTCGGGGGTAACCATATTGCTAAAAAAGCTCAGACCAAACACGCTGATTAAACGAGCTAAGAGCATGCATGCGATCGCAATCAAAATCGAGTCTAAGTAATTGCCCAGACTGCTGAACTGGACCTGATCACCGATCAGTAAAAATACGATTGAATTAACGAAAAATGCCAAAAACTCCCAAAATTCTGAAACGACCAATCGGGTGCGGGGGTTCATGCCGATACGTGAGCCAAAATTGCCTAAAATCAATGCGGTGGTCACTACTGCAATGACGCCAGACCCCCCCAATTCCTCAGCAATGATGTAGGTACCATAGGCCGATACCAGGGTTAACGACTGCTCGACCAAAGGCAGGTCAAAACGTTGAGTTAAAAACGAAATGCCAAACCCAATTAAGGCTCCGGTACTCACGGCAATACCGGTGAATACCAAAAACTGAGCAATCGTAACGGATAGATCAAATTGCTCTATACCCAGGGCAATACCCAACACAAGATTGAAGGCAACAACAGCCACACCATCATTAAAGAGACTTTCTCCCTCCATCAGTGTGGTGAGTCGTTTATTAACCCCTAACTCTCTAAATAAAGCAACCACCGAAACCGGATCTGTTGCCGATAAGCTTGCTCCTACCAGTAACGCCGTTGCCAACGAGGCCCCTGCGAAGTTGATCAATCCCCAAAGTAGTGCGCCGATGCAGATGACCACACCAATAACGGCATAGAGCACAATGGGTACCCAGTCGCGCTTGAGGTTTTCCCATTTAATATTCCAGGCCGCTTCAAACAGGAGTGGCGGCAGGAAAATAAATAAAATTAGCTCAGGGGACAGGTTAACCAGGCGCACATTAAGGACCGCCAACCCTAAACCGACCAGCAACAGCAGTAGGGTGTAGGGAATATTCCGCAGCCAACTGACTACCCGCGACAGTGTAGCCACCCCTAAAGATACTGAGAGCACCAGTAAAAACTGGCGTAGATTCTCTTCGATGGCTTCATTTTCAGTTACCAGGTCTACAGCGGTAGCAGCAGTGGCCAAAACACTGTGCACAGGCAAAGCGCTATCTAAGAACATGGTGAACGAGTCCCGTTGATCAGGCTACATCATATAGCAAATAGCCTGATACATCAGGAAAATCAGCCGATTGGCATATTGAACGAATTTTTACCTGTATTCAGCACAAGATCCAGGCCTTTGGTCTCGCTCAGAACGAAATTTTGTGGGGCTCGTAAAGGCCCATGAATCTTTAATGTTGGTTTGCTTAGCACATGATTCAGGATGCTGACGACTGTTGTGATCACTGGACATCTTGATAAGGAAAACATCGTTCTTTTAGGTGCCCCAGTGAACCCAGCCTAAACCTATATTTCTCCTTAAATTTATCGCCTTCAGTTTGTAAAAAAGCCCCTATGACCTCCTCTCTGCCTAACGCCAAGTCTGATAACCGTCAGCCCATGGGGCAGCAGGTCCCCATGGATGAGACATCGATTGTCATTTTTGACAGTCGTGTGGATGACCTGTCACTGTTGCTAACTGGTCTGCGACCCGGTGTTAGCGCCCACGTACTTGACCCAGACCGTGATGGCATTGAGCAGATCAGTGAGCTGATATGTCAGCGGCCAACGGCAGCGCTCACCCTGGTGGCCCACGGTGCTCCCGGCGAGCTACAGCTGGGTGCAGACAAACTGGAGCTAAGCAATCTGGGCCAGTATGCTCGATATCTCCAAGGCTGGTTTAGAAATGCGGATGCTTCACGGCTAACCCTATTAGCGTGTCAGGTGGCTGCAGGCGACGCTGGTATGGAGTTTGTCAGCAAACTGGCTGCATTAACGGGCGCTGTTGTCACTGCCTCAGCCAAGACAGTGGGCAATGGGCAATGGCCGCCTGTTGCTGCACAAACCTTCCAGCAACAGGTGTTTGACACCTATGCAGCTACCCTGGTGCTCACATTTCAGCAAGATATTAAAGATGGTGACATTGGCGATGGCGATCCAAACCTGAATAGACTCTTTGGTACATCTGGAGTAACCGTCAGCCCCGATGGTACCCAGGTGTTTGTCACCAGTGCAGTTGATGCTTCACTGACCGTATTTAATCTGGACGCGTTTGGCAATCTGAACTTTAGCCAGGTTATCCGAGATAGCTTTGAGGTGGAGGAACTGTTTGGCGCTTTTGGGGTAACGGTAAGTCCCGATGGCAGTCAAGTCTTTGTTGCCAGCACTGGAGACCATTCCTTAATGGTGTTTAGCCGTGATGGTGATGGCAATCTCACGGAGCAGCAACTGTTGAAGGATGGTCGTGACAATATCAATACCTTGGAAGGGGCCATCGATGTAGCGGTTAGCCCGGATGGTAGCCAAGTCTTTGTGGTCAGCTTAGTGGACTCTGCCATTACCGTATTTGACCGCGACGAGACTGGTAATCTGACGTTTCGCCAAGCCATTGCCGACGGTATTGGGGGAGCGGCTGAACTGTTTGGAGCGTCAGGTGTGGCCATTAGTCCAGACGGCAGTCAGGTTTTTGTTACCAGTCGAGATGATGCTGCCATTACTGTTTTTAATCGAGATGCGTCTGGTAATTTGACCTTTCGCCAAGCGATTAAGGATGGTCAAAACGGTGCCGAACAGCTATTTGGGGCCTCAGGTGTAGTCGTCAGCCCTGATGGTAATCAGGTGTATGTTACCAGTGCTGTGGACGCCGCCATCACTGTCTTTGATCGCAATGCCGACGGCACCCTGAGCTTTGCGCAAGTGGTCACTGATGGTGACAATGGTGCTGAATTATTTGGTGGCACCCAGGGAACTGGTATTCCTGGTGTTAGCGGGTTTACGGGTGTTACCATCAGCCCCGATGGACGGCAGGTATTTGTCACTAGTTATGGTGACAATGCCATAACAATTTTTGACCGTGACACCAATGGCCGCTTAACGGTCAATCAAGTGATTCAGGATCAAGATGGTGTGAATGGTGCTGATGAATTAGCAGGCGCTATTGGCGTTGCTGTTAGTCCTGACAATCAGCAAGTCTTTGTGGTGAGTGCGGCTGATTCTGCCTTGACAGCGTTTGATCGAGACCTGGCTCCAAATTTGCTGAGCATTGTACGCCAAACGCCAGCTACGCCAGTAACTAATGCAGATAGTCTGGTGTTTCGTGTCACCTTTAGTGAGAGCATTCAAAATATTACGGCTGCTGACTTTAATGTTACGGGTGGCTCTACAGCGACAGTCACAGGTATTACGGCTATTAGCGCCACAGCCTATGACATTACTGTTTCTGGTGGGAATCTTGCCAACTTTAACGGTACTGTTGGGCTAGATCTCTCGGCTAGTCAAGATATTACCGACCCCATTGGCAATGCATTGCCTACCACTGAGCCTGAGACCGATGAGACGTACACTCTAACTAATGACACAACAACACCCAATAATCCTCCGCTGTTGACGCCGGTATCAGGTTTAGAAATTACTGGACTGGGCAGTGACAATACTATACGCCTGCATGTGGACAAGGTGAATATCTCTGAGGTGGGTGAGATTCGGATCTTTGATGTAGAGGGTACCAACCGTACCCAAATAAGCAGCTTTTTTCTGCTGGAAGGTGGCCAATTGCCTGAAGCCTACATGCCTGCCTTTAGTATTGATGCGAACCGAGTGAACGAGGGACAGTTGTTAGAGTTTCAGTTAGTGGTCAATGGTACAACCCATCTGGCAACAGCAACAACAATCACCGCTACGGAAGTTTCTCTCGATTTTGGTGAAGGCACCCAATTCACGGTGGAAACATTCACCCAAACCGCAACAACAAATCTGTTAGTCAATGATGCCGCTGCCATTGATCTCACTGGCCAAACAGGGTTAGTCAACGTTGACTTTTCGATCTATCGTGAAGCAGCGATGGATAATATGGTGGGTTTTTATGCTACTGACTTAATTGATGGCGGTATTCGCGACACGTTAACCAGCAATATTCTGCGACCGGGAGAGGCTGGATATAAAGAAGCGGCTTTAGCTAATCGTTTGGACGTGGAACTTACCAGTGAGAATGGCCAGGCAAGTATGTTCTCTGTAGAGATTACCGCTGGTGGGTTCTTAGGAATCTTCTTAGTGGCGGGTGGCGGTTATCCAACAACAAACGACGTTTACTTTAGCCATGCTGGGGCGAATGAAAGCAGTAATGACCATGCCAGACTACTAGGAGATAACACCTTTGGCTTTGAAGACTTGAGCGGTCTGGGTGATCGGGACTTTAACGATATGGTGGTGGAGTTTACGGTCATTTAGTTGGATAGATCACGTGACCATCGACATGGTTCAATGGTGACCTTTGATAGATTGCAAATAGACTTAGGCCTAATAACGTAGGGGTATAAATCAGAGCTACTCCCATGAGTTTGCAATTGCCCCAATCCTCTGAGTGTATTTCTCTCCCTCAGGTAGAAACCACTTTCAAGCATCCAGCGAAACATCGCCTCGCCCAAAGTGCCGCAGGCCTCCTCATATTCAGCTTGCTCACAGGGGGTAGTTATCTGCTCTATCGACAGTTTGTGCTGGTACCAAAGCAGCAGGAACAGACGCAAACGCAGACAGTGACCGTTGAAACCGCGACGCTCCCAATTACAGTGGTGGCCAACGGAACTGTTGAGCCTGAGCAACTGACCAATGTCAGCCCTAAAACCTCAGAACGTCTGGAACAAGTGACTGTTGCTGAGGGTGACGCGGTAGAAATAGGCCAAGTTTTAGCCTATATGGATGATTCTGATCTCCAGGGGCAACTGATGCAGGCCCAGGGACAGCTCGCCTCGGCCCAAGCGAATTTGGCTATGCTCGTCGCTGGTAACCGTCCCCAAGAGATTGCCCAGGCCGAGGCTACCCTGACCAGTGCCGAAGCCAACTTAAATCAGGCGAAAGAAGAGCTACGCCGCTATGAGTCCCTTTACACCCAGGGAGCAATCTCTGCGCAAGAAACAACGAGCTACCGAACGGCTCGCGACACGGCTCAGGCCGAGGTAAGAAGTGCGCAGCAGGCGCTGAATCTCAGTCAGATAGGCAGTCGTCAAGAAGAGATCGCGCAGGCGGAAGCAGCCGTGATACAAGCAGAAGGCGCTTTGTCCACGATCAAGACTCAGATTGAAGATACGGTGATTCGGGCTCCTTTTAGCGGGATTGTCACTGCCCGTTATGCTGACCCAGGAGATTTTGTTTCTCCATCAACTGCCGCCAGCGAAACATCGTCATCATCGTCGTCATCGATTCTCTCTTTAGCCTTTAATTATCAGGTTGTTGCTAATGTAGCAGAGACTGATATTGCTCAGATTCAAACCGGGCAACTGGCTCAGATTCAAGCCGATGCCTACCCAGATCGACGGTTTGAAGGGACTGTAGTCCAAGTCGCAGAGCAGGCAACGGTCAGTTCTAATGTGACCAGTTTTGAGGTGCGGGTCAATCTTTCCGAAGCAGCGCAGTCACAGCTACAGCCTGGAATGAATGTAGATATTGAATTTCAAGCCGGTGAATTGACTGATGTAATGGTGGTGCCAACCGTTGCCGTTGTGAGAGAAGAGCAGGGAGAAGGTGTGCTGGTGCTGACAGCAGAGGGGGTGCCTCGATTTCAGCCGATTGAAACTGGATTAACAGTCGATGAGCAAACGGAGGTGATTGCAGGACTTTCGGGGAATGAAAAAATTGTGTTGAGTGCGGCTCAGGGATTACCTGAAAATCGACAAAATCGGGGCGGTCCACCTTTGATACCGGGGGGAGGCTCTGGTGATGGCCCTAGCGTTACGCCGAGAGGAGGTCCTGGTGGTTAAGATTCAAGCACGTTTAACCTACCTGCCATCAATTTCTATGGCGGAAATCTTGGCAATAGCGATCGCAGCTCTCTGGAGCAACAAATTGCGCACGGCCTTAACCATGTTAGGTGTCATCATCGGCATCACCGCCGTAATTGCGGTCACCTCCGTAGGGCAAGGGGTGCAGTCTGCTACAGAAGCAAATTTACAGGGGCTGGGCGCAGATCTTTTGCAGGTGCGGGCCGGGGCTGCAAATACCGGCAACGTCAGCCAGGGTAGTGGCAGTGCCACCACGCTCACCTGGAGCGATGCCCAGGCGATTGAGTCCCAGGTGTTATCTGCTGGAACGGTGACGGCCTATCTGCAGCAAACGACTCAAGTGGTTTATGCCCAAAATAATATGTCTACAACCGTCTTGGGCACGGATACAAATTATGCAGAGGTGAATAACATTACACTGCAGTCGGGACGTTTTTTCACCCTAGATGAACTGACAGCCGCTCAGCCAGTGGCGATATTGGGGCCAACGGTGGAGGATGAATTATTTGATAGCGGTACTGCTATTGGCAAAAACATTCGCATTCAAGGACAGCGGTATAGCGTGATTGGGATTGCCAATGAGAAGGGGGCCCAGGGTCGAGAGAATCCTGACGAACAGATCTATGTGCCGCTTACCAATATGTCCGCTCGGTTGGTTGGCAACAACGCCCTGAGCGGGATTGCCGTTCAGGGTATTTCGATCAAAGTGACTGAGCAAGACCAGTTAGAAGCGGCTGATTTCCAGATTACAAACTTGTTGCGAGTGCGTCATAACATTTATCCCGCCAGGGGGGATGAAGATGATTTTCGGATTGTGAGTGCTGCTGATTTGGTGGAGACACTGACCAGCACGGTGGGTTTGTTTACGATTATGGTGGTTGCGATCGCAGCTATTTCCCTGGTCGTAGGCGGCATCGGCATTGCTAATATTATGCTGGTATCGGTGGTAGAGCGCACCCGAGAGATCGGCATTCGTAAAGCAGTCGGGGCGACAAATCAGGCGATTTTGAGTCAGTTTTTGACAGAGGCAATCTCAATTTCGGCTGTCGGTGGAGGCTTAGGCGTGGGGCTGGGGGTAGCGATTGCCTGGATCGCCGCCACACTATTTGACTTTCCCTTTGTAATTTCTCTCTGGGCGATTGTTTTAGGGGTGGGTCTTTCTTTTATGATCGGGATCGTAGCCGGTGTGATTCCCGCCCGCAGTGCTGCGAAATTAGACCCGATTATTGCCTTAAGAAGTGATTAGAAAAGAATTTTATCAGGTCCAAAAAGTAATGCTGGAGAGACGTTCCATGGAACATCTGTACGTCCAATAGTAGAGCTTAAAATTTTGTTCTCTTAGTAAAATAGTGACCACTATGGCCGCCATGATTTGGATGGAAGACATCCGCAAAACCTATCAGTTGGGTGAAGTGAATGTCCCCGTACTCAAGGGGATTGATCTGACCATTGAAGAAGGTGATTATGTCTCGATTATGGGAGCCTCAGGTTCCGGGAAATCTACCCTGATGAATATTATCGGCTGTCTGGATCGTCCGTCTGCTGGCCACTATGTTCTAGAAGGACAAAACTTGACCACGCTAAGCAACGAAGGTCTGGCCTATATTCGCAATCAGCGCATTGGCTTTGTATTCCAGCAGTTTAATCTGCTGTCTCGCTCAACCGCATTAGAAAATGTCATGCTGCCGATGGTTTATGCAGGGGTGAGTCGTCGTCAGCGGCGAAAACAAGCAGAATTAGCGTTAGTTCGAGTGGGATTGGGCGATCGCATGGGTAATCGACCCAGCCAACTCTCTGGGGGACAACAGCAGCGGGTTGCGATCGCACGCGCCCTCGTCAATCGACCAGCATTGGTCCTGGCTGACGAACCCACGGGTGCACTCGATACCCAAACGTCTTACGAAGTAATGACGCTCCTTAGCGAACTCAACAGCCAGGGAATTACCGTCATCATTGTGACCCATGAACCCGATATCGCCGCACAAACCCATCGTATTATTCATGTGCAAGATGGTCTGCTTCAAAGAGAACAAGAAAACTAGCTTCTTTGGGATTTTACAAAATTGTAACCACTTTGTTGTTTGGGACAGGGCCTCCTAGAAGGACCTACCGTGTATACATAAGTCGGAGAGATGGCTCTAGATTTCGAGCCCTCATCCCCCAACCCCTTACTCCCTGAGGGAGAAGGGGGGTCTAGTCTCAAAGTCCTTCGCCCCCAGGGAGAAGGATTTAGGATGAGGGCCAATTCAAGGCTATGTCTACCTTTTGGGACATTATCTTCTAGATGTGTATACACAGTAGCCTAGAAGGACACCCCTCACATCCAATCATTAGTGCTCATAAGAAAGATTCGCCTGCTGGTGTACAAAGTATCATCGACACGCTAGCTGGATACTTTGGCCGCCTGCTGGGCAAGGACAAATGCACCCACGATACCCGCTTTGCCACCGAGCTTTGGCGGAACGATGTAGGCATCAATGTCATTCATAATCCTTGGCACTTTGAGATAGGCACTCATCTGTTGACGCACTTGCAAACGGATCAGCGGAAACAGCTGCATTTGCTCCATCACACCTCCACCCAGGATGATCCGCTCCGGTGAGAACATGAGCATAAAGTTAACCAAGCCCACCGCCAAATAGTGGGCTTCTAGTGCCCAGGCTGGGTGGTCAATCGGAAGCGATGCCGCCTTCTGTTGCCAACGTTTTTCAATGGCAAGTCCAGAGGCCAATCCTTCTAAACAATCTTGGTGAAACGGGCAAGCTCCCGGAAACGGATCGGCAGATAGATCGTGGGGAATCCGAATATGACCCATTTCAGGATGCAGCAACCCGTGCACCAGTTGACCATTGACGACTGCGCCACCGCCAATGCCTGTCCCTACGGTTAAATACAAAAAAGTCTCAAATCCTTGACCATTGCCCCAATGGTACTCACCTAACGCCGCCGCATTAACATCTGTGTCAAACCCAATCGGGGTTGACAACTCACGCGTTAGAACCCCGGCCAACTCGATCTGTTGCCAGCCTAGCTTGGGGGTATCGAGAAACCAGCCAAATGTAGGTGAATCAGTATGGATATCAACCGGACCAAACGCGCCAATTCCAATTGCTGTTAACGGTCCAAGTTGTGATATTTGTTGACGAAAAAAATCGATCACTTGAGCAATAGTCTCTGCTGGAGTTGTCGTTGGAATCCGCATCTCTGCTCGCAGATCGTCAGGACTCGTTCCCACTGCACAGACAAACTTGGTACCGCCCGCCTCGATTGCTCCAAAAAGTGACATTGCCGTTTCCTTTTGAAAATACGCTCACTATATAACTAGCTGTTCAGCGTTGAGTGACTAGTACCCGATGGCAGAAATATCGAGCCCCTGGGACTTTACTGGCAGCTTCCAAGGGTACGACCTGATTTCAATGTGACACTTGATGAATAGATATCGCTCTACGCCTATAGTTTCGACTATTTCAATTCAAACCATATCCGTATCAGATATAAGTTCTGTGAATATGGGTGTTACTACGCAAATTTGCTAGCTAAAATCCGGGGATACGGAATCCGCTTAGCGGGCTGACCTACGCGTTAGCCTCTACATAGCTGTAGCTACCGCCAGCAAATCAAATGGAAAACCCTGAAACTCTCAAGCTAAATCCTGTCAATGCAGTTCATTCGCAGCCACAGGCCAACTATGGAACCAAAAAGGTTATTGTTATCGAAGGAACTGAGAATATCAGCCTGATAAGCGCTTCATTAACTCAAAACCTGATCGTTGGTGGTCATCTGGATAGAGATCCAATGAATACATCGTTTGCGACCGATAGTGAGCATATGGGTGTTTTACTGTCTGGAGCCCAGGTAAGTGCATCCACATTTATTGGCCACTATCCTGGCCTAAACGCTGATGCCCTGGATGATAACCACCCAACGGTCATCAATAACAGCCGTTTTGTTCTAGTAGAAGGACGAGGATATAAATTTCAGACTGTTATCCCCATTAAGCAACCGATAACGGAATATCAACCAACCGCTGTTGGTAAAGGGGCAAATTTGAGTCGAGCCAACTTTAAGCAAGCCGACTTAACAGGGACTGACTTTACCGGTTGCAATTTAGAAGGTGCTAACTTTACAGCAGCGAATTTAAAGGACTGTAAATTTACTGGCGCGAATTTAACCAAGTCCAGTTTCAACGGTGCTGACTTGTCAAACGCTATCCTTACAGGAGCCAATTTATCTGGTGTCGATTTTAGTTCTACAGTGACGTCTGAGGCAACGGACTTTAGCCATGCCTACTTAGTGGGTGCGCGGTTCTATTGCTTGGGTGGTGAAAAATTTGCCTATTTAGGTTGTTTTCACGGTGCGATCTTTGCTGATGGAGAGCGGAGAATAGAAGTAGCAAATGCTGACTTTAGCAGGCTTTCTAATCTAGTTAATGGGCAATTTGCTTGTTTCTATAAATCTGATGTCGTCTTACCGGCAAATGTGGAATCCATTTCTACCAACAGATTTGTTGAGGCAAGAGAAGCTGCACCTAGCATTAACGAAGCAGCAGCTTCAACGCCTGCTGCTTCCTGGGGCGATGGATATTAAGGGGATTTGAGCCCTTTCTTTGCCCTAACCAACCCTATATCGCTTGTCATCGCCAATGCTGTTTTCTGTGTGCACCAAGCTATAGTTTCAATCTAGAAAGATGGTGAGTCATCTCGATGATAAAAAAAGTTGGATAGGATCTTTAGTAATATCTGAGCAATCAGCCAGCAAGATTGGGTATGTCAAAGCGATTAATCCTATGCTTGAAGATGCTGCTGAGACGATTATAGTTGTTCCCTCTCCAATTGTATGGCTGCCAATGGAGATAACGGGTGCTTCTCAATTTGCAAGTGATTCCATTATTGGCGGTGGAGATGGTTGCTTGATAGTTCAATTATCATCTGGAATGACCACTATTCCCCAGAGTGACTTTGGGAGAATAGTGAGTAAAGGTGCCACAATTTCCTGGAAAATTCCTTTAAAAGTTTTTCAGATCTTGTTGGTTAGTTTAGTATCGCTTCCTGCTGGTATGTTGTTTTTAGCTAGGTTGCTAGGTGCTAAACCTCTCCAGCAACAACTCGTTGATTTATCGTCATCCCATGGGGACGACGATGACAATTCTGGCTTATCTCCGATGCGCCAGCCACGTTCCCCAGGTCCTTTGCCAACTCATGATGAAGCTCTAGCGCTACCATTGGTAGATACTCAAAAAGATACAGAAACCTATCCAATGACTCAGTTAATAGTGCAAGAGATCCCTGAACTCTAACTGTAATCTTATAGATAAAGGGCATTAGAATAGCTGACGAACACATTTGTGACGGACACATTTGTTATGAATAGGGCGCAACTAGATCGTTATTGGCAGGCATATTTAGCGTTATATCCAAATTCTCTATGCAGTAATGAAAATTATGAGGCAGAACAATTTGGTGATAATCCTGCCCTAGCAAATGAACTTGGGAACTTGATTCTAGCTGGGGTTAAAACTGCAACCTGTTCAGCTTTATGGGAATGGGAAGCGGAGGGAAGTGAAATTCCAAAAGTAGGGTTAAAAACAATTGTGCTTGATGGTAATGACAATCCATTGTGCATTATTGCAACAACAGACGTAGAAATTCGCTCATTTAATCAGGTCAATGAACAATTTGCCTTTGCAGAAGGTGAAGGTGATCGATCGTTAGAATCCTGGCGACAGGAACATTGGAAGTATTTCTCGCGAGTATTATCTAAGCTTGGGAAGCAGCCAACTCCTGAAATGCTGCTAGTTTGTGAGCGATTTCAAGTCGTGTGCACATAAATGAGACATATTGCTTGACTGAGATTTGATTTGTGGGCAATCGCCTTGCCGTTACTTATTATCCAGTGCTAGAACAGCCGAATCACTTAGTGAAGACTTAGACAGTTTTAGGGGTGATGTTAGTGACGATCAGGTAATAGGCCGCAAGGACACAACCAGAAAAGAGTTGACTGCCCAGGGGACCTTGCCAGAAGTTGAGCCAGCGGTCTCCCCAGTGAACCAGGGCGATGGTCATGAGCATAACCCTAGGGATATTGAATAGCAGGGCAGTCACGATGCCAACCCCCATAAAGCTGAGAATTTGTAAGCGGCTTTGTTTCCTAAGCAGACCGATAACTAGGCTAGCGGCGATGACGGTCAGGGCCATGTCAAAGCCGTTGCAATCCCAATACACATCCACTGAGCCTTGGGGAACGTTGACAAACGATTCTGAGGCGGTCGCAGGCCAATTAAACAATCGCAAAGCCCAAGCTCCTGCATGAGCCATGACTCGCTCTAAATATTCGTAAGGGGTGAAGGCTTCCCAAAGGCTACGAGCTGCCGCTGCCGGTCGGGGGTAAACCGTGACCAGAAAGGACAATACGATAATTGGCTGCTGCCGATAGAACTGCCAGCCCCAGTTAGAAAGGGCAATTCCAATGAGGATGGAGGCCCAAAGGATAGCTTGGGACCATAGGGCAAATCGACAAATTGGAAATAAAAGAACACCACCCAGAATTAAAAAATGCCCGAGACGACGTTCTGTATGAGTGGCTTTAAGCTGAGTAATCTGTTTCCTTTGTCTCCATAGATGGTAAAGTCCAAAACACACAAAGAAAGCAGCAAGGGTGAAGCCATAGGTGCTTTGCAGACCTTTATCCAGGAAACCCAAGAACCATGCAGGGAGATACCAGAGTCCAATCAAGAGACCGATAATTGTCAGGATGCTGTGAAGGTTCTTTGGGCTGTTTTTTAATTTGGAAAAAATAGAAGTTTGGTTTAATTTTTGGGGCTGAAACATTTCAAATCAATCTCATAAATGAACCACCCTAGTTAATTGTCATCTAAGTATTTTCATCTAAGTATATATAGGTGGATTTGATGCAGGTTGGTATCGGGATTTATTCAAGCTTTATCGTGGGGTAGCCAAAGGTTTAAGCAAAGTATATGACCAAAAATATAAGTCTCAAGAGGCTCAAGAGGCTCAGATAATTACAACTCAGTGGGACTCTATCATCTGGATTGTAAGCTCTTCAACCGATCTGCCAATCGTATAGCCAATGCCAAGATCGTCAGAGTCGGATTCGATGATCCAGATGTGGGAAATACCGAACTGCTCACGACATACAGCCCTTCAACTCCGTGCACCTGACAGTTTCGATCAACCACCCCCATCGTCGGATTATCAGCCATCCGCGTTGTTCCCATATGGTGATATGTGTCCCAAATATTCTCAGTCCATTGCTCCTCTGCCTTACTTACCCAATCAAAAACTTTGACTTCTCCTAAACCCAAACGGAGAAACTCACCAGCCACAGTTTTTGTAAACTCATAAATGCTCTCTCGACAATTATCTGTCAACTGCCAATCTAATTGTGCCTTAGGAATGCCTAAGGCATCTTTCTCAGCACTGAGCGTAATACGACTGGTTGGGTCAGGTGATTGTTCGCTATGGCACCGCAATAAAATACGACTCCGGGTATAAACTGGATTGTGTCGTAAAACACCGTATTGATATGCATTGAAAGCAAGGTACGGCAAATCTCGTAGCAGTGATTTTAGCTGACTCCTTCGAGCAGTCTCCAGGCTGGGTTCCTTACCTAATAGACCCAGCAGAACACGCAAGCCATCATCCTGTGAAGGTTGAAAAAATAAATCACCTATTACATTTAAAACTTGTTTTTCTCTTTGAACAGCTTCTGCTAAGGGGATTTTAGGATAGTAATAAGCATCTCGTCGACGATGCCAACTATATAATCTCTGTAACTGACGCGGCTTTTTAGTGACAATCTCTGCTGAATAACAGTCTACATGGTCCTGGAAAAAGCGTCCAACTAGATCATGTTGGTTGCCCAACCCTGTCGGACAAACCTGATTAGAAACTAAGAGTAACCGTGCACTCTCAATCCCTCCACAACAAACAATGGTTGTTGCCGCCCGGACAGTTCCAGTCTTACCTGTCAATGTCCGAATCTGTACTTCTTCTATTTTTGTACCGATGGGATTAGTCACCAGTTGCACCGCATTGGCATGCTGTAACACCCGAAGGCCAGGTGACTGTTGTAACTTTTGGCGATAAGTCTCAAAAAAATTACTCTTGTACGTATATTTAGAAACCAGGGTCCCAATTTTGTCAGGTTCAAACTTAGGAGGATTGAGTCCTAATCGTTGCCAGGCATCTTGACCATATTCGTAGTTACCAAGGTGCATGACCGCTTCTGCTTGCCGGTAAAATGGATCAAGCTCTTGACGACTGAGGGGCCAACCGCTAAAGGGCACCCAGTCTCTTCTCTCAAAATCAATTGGTTCTAGCGGTAAACTTTGCCCACTCCAACGTACAGTTGAACCACCTAGAATACGGTGGCGTCCCTGATGAATACCCAGGTGGGTTAGGCCAATAATTTCACTGTCATATAGGGCCTGAGTGTCTGATTCAGAAAAGCGTCCACCGCTTTCTAAAAGGACAATATCTAATGAAGTTTTAGCCAGCTCTAAGGCCAGTGCAATACCAGCTGCTCCTGCCCCTACAATGCAAATGTCACAATCAATGTTGCTTCCCGATGGAAAGTCTTGAAAATCAAATATCATCCTAAAGCACGCTCTGTAAACTATCAAAATGACTTTGTAGACGCTTTATCCTTCAGAAAAGCTATGTAAGAGGCTGCTTTAAAAGTCCTTGAAGCCTTGTTTAATTATCTCATCCGCTTAAAATCAAACGAGTTTATGGTCACTTTAGATGCATTTATTACTATAAGGTAGGCTTTGATATCCAGATTTCTCCTTGCTTCAAAGTAGTCTCTAATTTAATTAACATATCCCCCCAGCAGAGCCAGGAGAGTTATCCAGTTTAATAGTTCAATCAGTCTTAAAGTTAAAACATCTCAAAACTCACAGAATATAAGCCCTAAGATACAAAGAGATCGAGATAGTTGTCTCTCATCTCCATTGCCGCTTTGAGCGGTTCCAATGTATAAAGCCCCCAGGTTTTCGGGAGGATACACGTACTCAGCAGACGACAATAATGCCCTAAAAAACAATAAGGCAAGGATTACGCTATCACTTTAAAGCTTTTGACAGCTAAATATATAGTATCCCGGAGGCTTTATAGAACCTTTATAAAAAAAAATAAAGTTTGAAAAGATGTTTATTAAGTAGTAATAGGTATAAAAAATAGTCTCTCTATCCGACTTTTGCTCAAAATCAATGCATGATCCGTATCAATAAGCTGTCATCCTTTTTATTGATACATGTCAAGTAAATGTTAATGGCACAATTAAAATGATTTTTATGTGAAACACTATGAAGTGAGGTACATTTTACAATCAACATCTGTCTGAATCTTTATCATTGAAGTTAGCTCTCTGCATAAAACTCTACATCCGGAAGCTGACCTTTGAGCAACTTAGGATTGACCTGCATGAGTGCCTGATAAAATACCTCTAGCTCGGGGCGGGCTTCCATCGCAGGTACATATTCAAACTGATTGGTTTTGAGGGATTGTGCGATTACAGAAGCGGGGGTGTCCATGTATTTAGCTCCCAGCTCTGCAGCATCAGTGGGATTTTGTTGAATCCAATCAAGGGAATCACGCAATTCTGTTTGTATCAATGTCACCACATCAGGATTGTTATCCACAAAGTTGCTGAGGGCAGATATTCCTGCTTGAGGAAAACGGGCCGATTGTCCTGTTACCTGACTCCAGGTTTCTTTAAAGTCTAAATTGTAGAAGAGTTCTAAATCTTGCTGTTGGGCCTTGGCAACAACATTACTGGCATGGGGCTCAGAGAATACTCCCACATCGGCTGCACCTGTCAATAACAGCTGAGCAGTACTCTGAAAGTCCTGGGTGGACTGAATGGTGATGTCCTGGTCCGGCTCTAATCCTGATTGGATAGAGAGAAAGCGGAAGATCATTTCTGGCATTCCCCCCTTAAATGGAATCAGCACTGATTTACCGCGCAGGTCTTCCCACTGGCTAAGTCCTCCATCAGCCGATAGCACATAAATGTTACCCCATACCATTACGTTCAGTAGTTTAATCGGTATGTCTTGTTGATAGAGACCTGCTGCGAGCAAGGTGGGATTGGCAGTGATCTGTCCCTGCCCCGAAGCTAGTAATGCCTTCATTTGGTCATGGTTGCGTATAGCAAAAAAATCAATGTCTGCGATCGCATCCCGCAAGCGACTATGCTCAACTAAGTAGGCCAGGGGAATTGTCAACAAAATTGGCGATCCACCGATGCCTAGGGATGACAGTCCGCCGTTGGTGGTGGGTCGTCCACAGCCAGCGGCAATTGACAGGCCGAGGCTAGCTGTCATTAACTGGAAAAACTGACGGCGGTTGTAAGTCATGGGATAACATTCCTGAGGGTTGAGAGATTAACGGTTTTGAGATTAAAACTGGCGGCAATTTCAGGCAGAGTTTGTAGCGCTGAAAGGGTTTGGTAGATGTAAGCCGGATCCCGCTGATGGGGTGGGCGCTCATTGTGCCAGTTATAGACAATGTGGGCCGGACATCGGGAAAGCACCAGGAGACGATCGCCCATTGTCACCGCTTCCGCCAGGTCGTGGGTCACTAAAATAGCCATTGCCCGATGTTGTTGTACCCAAGTCACCACCAGTTGTTGTAGCTGCTGACGTGTGCCAATATCGAGGGAACTAAATGGCTCATCTAGCAAGAGCAGTTGGGGGTTGATGGCAAATGCCCTGGCCAAATTTACCCGCTGTTTCATGCCGCCACTGAGCTGAGGTGGGTACAGGAACATAGCCTCCGACAACCCGACAGTTTTTGCCAACTGTTGGGCCTGTTGCAGCTGCTGTTGTCGACTGATGCCTTTAGCTTTTAACCCCAGGGCAATATTCTCGATGACTGTATACCAGGGAAAAAGCCGGGGTTCTTGAAAGACATAGGCGGTCGCCATGGATATGCTGCCAACGGTCCCTGTTGTTGGCAACAGCAAGCCTGCTAACACATTAAGGAGTGTGGTTTTACCACAGCCAGAAGGCCCCATAATCCCCACAATTTCCCCAGGCCCAGCGCTCAGATGAATAGCCTCCAAGATTAGCCGGGATCTATAAGAGCGATAGATGTTGTCCAGTAGTTGCATCATTGTCACCATCCCAGGGGTTTAGCCGGTTGTTGCCAGGGTAGAAGCTGTTGTTGCAGTCGTCGCAGCAGTGTGTCGGAGGCCAGAACCAAGCCAATGGTAATCACGATCCAGGCCATCACTTCCGCTGTATCTAGATTGGCGCGGGCGGTATTGAGTTCAGCGCCAATGCCGGTGGGCGTGGCCAACACCTCAGACATGATCGACACGCGCCAGGCGAGGCCTAATCCGGTCACGAGTAACGGTAATAGCCGTGACACCAAATGGGGCCAATAGAGTGACTGAAATCGCGATGTACCGGACAGCTGATACACCTGGGCGACGTCTACTAGGTTGGGGTCAAGGGTCATCACTGCATTGACTACTCCAGCAAACACCATGGGTCCCACCGTAATTGCCACGGTAAAAATTGAGTTGGCGTGGCCCAGACCAAACCACACCATTGTCAACATTAACCAGGCGATGGGGGGTGTACCTAGCAGGGCAATGGCAACAGGGGTGAGTGCTGGACGAACCCAGGACTGACGACCCGCGGCCAGTCCCAACAGACCGCCAATGACCAAGGCCAGGATAAATCCGACCAGGACATGCAGACTAGTGGCTGCGATCGCAGCCCACAGTCGTCTTTCTAAGAGAAGCGATCGCAAAACAACGGCCACCTCAATCGGGGCAGGCAAGATCACGCGACTGTACTGCTGCGAGCCCCATTGCCAGCCCCCCAACACCAGTATCAGTGTCCCCAGGCCCAATAGTATCGACCGCAGCCGAGTCAACGCATTGACATCAGGTTGATTAGATAACATGGGCTGACTAAAACTGAAACACGATACGAAGATTGCCAAGCTCAACAGTGAACGACTCAATGAGAATTTCTATTGGTAAAAAATGCAATCGTCTGTAAATTGCAGCAGCCGGAATGCCCCTACCCACGAATTCTGCTCAGTGTAAGCGCTTAAAACAAGTCATTTCTCACAAGTGGAGATTTAATTTAGATTTATGTAGTAATTATTTGTTGTCTGACAGGTTGTCTTTTGACAACTCTCTTTTAAGCAGTTACCGAGTAACACAGTTTAGCTACAGCCTGCATGATCAGACTTTTATACAAGACAACAGTGCTACCTAAATTTAGGTAGTTATAACTAAATTTAAAGATTTGCATCCATAGCTATATTGGGTGACTTGGAACAACGCCTGTGCCTCTATCTACCGATGATCCCCCCAGTTCATACCCCTAATTTATAGGCCCCAATCAGCCGCAGAACGACTTGCATATCTAGGTCTATCGACCTATCATCGGAACATAAGCTATATCAGGTACAGAGGCAACTGTCTAAAGGCACAAAAAGATTTTTCTTTTAATGTTGTTCTTAGTCAGGCTAAATACGTGTATCTAAGGAGACTAGAATATGTCACGCCAAGTCGGTGATCGTTATGCCTGTGATAAGTGTGGAGCCCAGTTGGTTTATGAAAAGCCATGCCCCTGTCCTTCGGACAGTATGCCCCACTCAGAAATCTGTTGTGGAGAGCAGATGAAGATGGTGCAAGCAGGGACTCCAGAGAATATGAAAAAAGGCTAGGGTGTTGCCCCCTTGGGAAATTTCCACCGAATTAACACTATGAAAATAAGTAGGTTTTGACGTAAATGGTTCGGCTGAAGCTGGGTTTGAAACATCACCGTCGAAGCCTTAGTTAAATGGTGAGTATAGAGAGCAGTGAAGGACTGCAGATATAACCGCAGACATAACCTATGACAACAGCAACTATAGACCCACTGGTTAAATACAAAACCCTACCTATCTGGGCAGAAACAACGTTACCAGAATCGTTTCAAACTCAGCACAATACAAAGCCAGGCACCTGGGGAAAAATCACAGTATTAGCAGGCCAATTGCAGTATGAGGCCCTAAATGAGGCTGGAGAGATCCTGTCTACCGACATCATCACCCCACAGCACACAGACTTCTTTGTATCACCAGGAGCCTGGCATCGGGTCAAGCCTCTAGGACCCCTACAGTGTTTTGTTGAGTTTTACTGTCGCTCCGAAGACTACTTTCAAAAGAAATATCATTTTGCAGCGCCTCACCGAGATATCCAGGCGCTCATTCAAGGACCTTTGGCAGACTGTCAGGCGATGAACGTCTTAGATTTAGGTTGCGGGAAAGGTCGCAATTCTACCTATTTATACGCTAAGGGGCATCAGGTGACAGCATTGGATAAAAATACCAGTGCTATTCAGCATCTTCGGGAGATTATTCAAACGGAAAAGGTTGGGGATAGATTTCAAGCCCGGGTGCACAACATTGAATCAGCGGCGCTTGATGACTACTACGATTTGATTATTTCCACGGTTGTTTTTCAGTTTTTGAGGTATAAAACTCTATCCCATGTGATTGAGAACATGCAGGCTCAAACGAAGCCCCAGGGCTATAACTTTATTATTGCCCCAGTTTCATCGTCGGAGTTTCCCTGTCCCCTCAAATTTCCGACTACCTTGGTGCCCCAGGAACTGCGTGACTATTACAAGCACTGGCATATTTGTGAGTATCAAGAACAAGTGGGCAAATTTCATCGCAAAGATAGCAACGGCAACCCTATTGAATCTATCTTTGCTACTCTGCTGGCTCAGAAACGTACTTAGCCCCCTAAAGGATGTCGTCGTCTCGCCGGGTTAGTGAGAAAGAAGGCGTCCTTAGCCTGTCCTCGAATGAGGACAGGCTAACCCAGTTGAACTGGATGGTCAGGGTAGCCTGCAATACGGGGCCAGACTACCTCAGTAGATCACTCTAGTAGATCACTCTAATTGTGATAGCTCACTGAGGGTAACGGCATCCGCTAGACCATAAATTTGCTTCAAGTAGTCCGTATACTCAGAAGATTTTTTTCGAGAATAGTTGAGGTTCTTATACAGACCGATCAGGTGAGTAAAATAATCTCGGGCTGACGATTTATTGTCAAACTTATAACATCTAGTCACCAGGTCATTGACCAGGTTAAAGCTCTCTTTCTGACGGGCTAGGGGTGTGCTGGAATCAACGGCATCAAAGGCATCCTGTTGTAGATAGACCATGTCCACAAATAGGGATTTTTGATACGTCACATAGTCATCCAGGGTCACCCCATCCTCACCCGTGACTTGCATCATCTGATAAATACTATCCCCTTGTTTCAAGAGACTGTTCATGGCCTGGACCTGGTCAACCCAGTCAGAGGCAATCTCCTTTTTTAACCATGGTGTGAGTTGGGTCAGGTAGCGCGACCACGAAATTAACGGATCGATAGCTGGATAAAAACGCTTGTATGCCCGATCATAGCTCAGACCTAAGAAGGTTTTAACGGTGCTCATGGTGGATTGGGTGACCGGTTCTTCAAAGTTTCCTCCGGCCGGAGAAACAGTGCCTACCATGGTGAGACTGCCCACACTGCCATCATTGGTGCGAATCACTCCAGAGCGCTCGTATACTCCTTTAATTGAAGAGTCTAAATAAGCTGGAAACGCTTCCTCCCCAGGAATTTCCTCCATCCGCCCTGAGGTTTCTCGCATGGCCTGAGCCCAGCGAGAGGTGGAATCCGCCAGGAGGAGAACGTCATAGCCCATTTGACGATAGTACTCACCTAAGGTGATACCGGTATAGATGGACGCCTCGCGGGAGGCCACTGGCATGGAAGACGTATTGCAAATAATGATGGTACGCTCCATCAGTGAGGCCCCTGTCTTTGGATCTTTCAGTTCTGGAAATTCAGTGATGGTTTCTACCACTTCACCCGCTCGCTCACCACAAGCAACAACCAGAACAATATCAACGGCGGCATATCGAGACAGGGTGTGCTGCAATACGGTTTTGCCAGCCCCAAAAGGCCCTGGGATACAGGCAGTGCCCCCACGGGCAATCGGGAAAAAGGTATCAATAATCCGCTGGGTTGTCATCAGCGGCTCGTCAGGGTAAAGTCGCTCTGAGAATCGCTGTGTCAGCAGCCGTTGTGGCACCGATCGCCGTACAGGCCATTGTTGAGTCATATCCAGGGTATGCTCTCGACCACTGGCCTCCCGGATGCGAGCGATCGGCGTGTTCACGGTGAAACTCCCCTGTTGGATCCAGATCAGCTCCACCTCACCCGGTTGATCGAAAGGGACCATAATTTTATGGCGAAATCGACCTTCCTGAACCGTACCGAGAGTATCTCCAGCCTTGAGTTGAGCACCCAAATGTACTGTCGGCACAAATGACCATTTCTTCCGCTCATCCAGGGCCTTGACATCGACACCCCGAGGTAGAAACGTACCGTAGGATACTGCCAACAGATCTAGCGGGTTTTGTAGACCGTCATATACTTGACCGAGTAACCCCGGCCCCAAGCTGACAGAGAGTAACTGGCCCGTTTGCTCCACAGGATCGCCAATTCCCACCCCCCGCGTACTTTCAAAGACCTGGGCATCGGCTTCATATCCCCGTACCCGCAGCACTTCAGCCTTGAGTCTCTCAGTCCGACCGTCATTCTGCCGCTGGGGGGAAATGTAGACCACTTCATTCTTGGTCAAGGGACGCCCGTCCGTCGGGGCCATTTTAATGGTGACAATATCTTCTTGAACAGCAACAACCCTAGCTGGCTTGTACATTTCAGACATCGGACTCTCCTCATACAAACAGCTGATCAAATTCGCCCACCCCAGCGTCCACCAGGTTCTTGAACCGCTCTACGGCCAACGGGCCATCGTATCGAACCCATCGATCAATCAAGTCCCAACGCATTACATAAATTACCACTGCTTCAAAATCGAAGTAGTGCTCTGCTCCTAACTGACCTAATCGCTGCCAAACGTAGCTAAATAACACCCGTTCTAACGCCACTGATTCATCGGCATGCAACAACTGTTGGGCTTCTAACAGCCAGGGGAAATTCCCCTGTAGTCGAAAGGCGGGTTCTGTCCAATGACGTTCAATGTGTTTAACCCAGCGCCCATACCCCCAGGGTTCTCCCACCGGTGCGGTTTTCTCGCCTCGCTGACGACGGCGTAGGGCGGCGACAATCGTGTGTAGCTCTAAGCGAAACGCGACGACTTCTCGCAGGAGCGGATTTTTGACCTGCTGAAAGAATTGCTCTGCTGCTGCTACAATTTCCGCATCTGTTCGCGATATGGGCACATGGTGCCAACGAATTAAGGACTGTATTTGCTGCAGGCGTACAGCATCTTCCTCACTCAGCATCTTCAGACGAGCTTCCAGTTTAAATCGCGACAACGGCGTCTGCTGGGCTTCAAAAAGTTCGCCAAGATAGGGCAGGCTTGCCATCAGGGTGACGTACTGGTTGGCCTTAAACATTGTTATACCTATTTGACAATGCCTTCTAGAAGTGCGCGGAAACGGGGTTGAAGATACTGAAGAAGTACATCGGCAATGGCGCGATCGCTAACATCTAGCACAACTTCCTGATCCACCAGTCGGATCCTCAGGCCCCCGTGATTATCGTTAGCCACACCAAAGGTGATGCCTTCTTGCAGTGCTTCTTGACTAATCAGACGGATAAAATGGGTTAATATCCCCTGTTCCAATTCCTCAGGGTTACGACTGAGTTCCTCAAACCCTGCCACATTACGAGGCAACAAGATCTCCACTGATTGCGCATCGTCAATCTCGTCTTGAGCTCGGCCTGCTATTTCTAGAATAAGTCGCTGTAAGAGTTCTGGTTTCTGAGCTTCGACACCGACTAAGCGACGCACCTCCCCGGCAAATCGCTGGCTCAACTCCATTTTGAGAGAGAGCATGGCATCACGGGCGGCAACTTCTAGCGCTTGATGACCCGCTTTTTCCAAACTGTCTGCCTCTTGTCTGGCCTTAGTCAGAACCTCACTCGCTTTTTCATGGGCTTGCTCAATAATTAACTCGGCTCGTAATTGGGCATCTTTTACAATCTGTTCCCCTTGAGCCCGACCACTGGCGACGCCTTCATCTCGCAGTCGTGCAACTAGGGCATCAACCCCATGGGCGGCGGGTATATCTGATCGGTGAGATTTATTGTTTCGCACGGTTACATTTTCCCCCTTTTTTACCTATGGCAGACCATCTGCCTATGGCAGACCACCTGCCGCTACCAGAGCGAAGACAAAGGCAAACACGGCGAAACCTTCAATAATGGCGGCAGGTGCCAGGGAAAGCCCAAAGATTTCAGGTTTGGCTTTTGCTCCTGCGATCGCAGAGGCACAGGCTTGACCTTGATAGATCGCCGATAGCAGAAACGCCAGACCGGATCCCACACCAATACTAAATAACCCGGCAGCATTATCCACGGTCACAAGACGGTTTAGGGAAAACAGAACCACAATGCCATAAATCGACATGGAAGAGGGCAAAGCTGATAAACCAACAAAGCGACCATATCCACCTTTAACCTCAAGCATTGCCCCAATGGCCGCTTGTCCAGCGATCTTACAGCCAAGGGCGCTGCCAATTGCCCCCAATGACACAGGAGCGTATATGCCTATCCACCCCAGGAGAATGATAAATTCATTCACGGATTACTCTCCTTTTTTGCAAATGCCTGAAAGGGATATCCTTCATCAGTGATACCCCAATTAAAAAACTCAATAAAATTCAACCGCAAACCATGGACAAACCCGCTAATGATCCCCAAGGCTAAATTAATGCCATGGCCCAGTAACAGAATCAAAATGCTGAGCAACAACCCTAATCCTGGCACTGACTGATACACCTGGTGGGCTAGCTGGTTGAAGGTTAAGGCCAATGAGGCACTGGCTAATCCTAGCGCGAATAATCGTAGATAGCTCATAATATCCCCAAACAGTTTGGAGATCTGGGATAACGAACCCAGGCCAGCCACCAACCGTAAGGGCAGATTTTTTTGGCGACTGCCGAGAAATCCGCCTAAGAAAATCACTAAGAAACCGCCCAGTAGTAAGCCAATGCCTAGATGGTGCCCGACGGCTTCTCCCAGCCCTAGTGACAAGGTTAATCCGCCAGCAATAACAACAATCCAACCCAGTGGTTTCGCCTTTCCGGCAAATCCACCGGCACCAAGGGCGGCGATGATGTTCGCGAACGTAATATGCAAACAGCCAATTGCGATCGCAAGCTGCATCATGGCATCGTAATTGTTGATATTTAGCACCTGAAAACGGGTGAGCCATGATCCAATGCGCGGGATCTGTTCAGGTCCGGCACCGAAGTAGCTACCGACCAAAACACCATAGATGATGGCCGCTATCAATCCCATTACCGATAGGATCCGGAAATGTCGACCGCCTGCACTGCTCCCCATGGACGGCCAGTAACAAGCCACAATGACTGCAAGCACCAGGGCATAGCCAGCATCCGAGAGAATCATCGCAAAAAAGACGGCAAACGAGAAGAAAACCGCAATCGACGGGTCCCAGGTACGATAGCCGGGGGTTTGGTAAAAGCTGACCAAATCTTGCCCACTACTCAGCTCCGGCGGATTATCCATCAGGGTGGGTGGGGCATCGTCAGGACGGGCCGGTTCAACCAGGAGTGCCAGTTCCTGTTGTTCAGCAAACGCTTCCAATTGCTCTAACTCTCGGGCAGGCATCCAACCCTGGACCATAAAGATGCCAACTTCCTTACGGGTTTGGGTACTCGCATACTGAATCGCTGCCCGATCGTCAGCCCGCGCCAGATTCTTAGAGAATAAATGTATCCAGCGACTTAGGGCCTCATGTTCAGCATCCAAGTCTTCTAACTGGATCTCAACCCGTTGTAACTCATGCTTTAAATCCGTTAGCGGCACTGCCCCGGTGTACGTGCGAGCAACGGGCAGGGCGTTAGCGGGAGGCTCCTGTTTAGAAATGACTACAACATAGGTAAATCGATGATCCGCAGAGACCTGTTGCCAAGGCCACTCCAAATCCTGGAGAGATTTCATCTTCGCGTAGGGCACCCGATAAAACCAGAGTCGGTAACCACCCAGCTGGCCGAGATCGGGTAAGGTAAAATCACCCCAGGGCTCTAAATCTCGGATGCGATTCACTAAAAAATATCGCCTGTCCTCGGCCTCCCGACGGTTTTGTTTATTGGCCAAAGCCGCTGCTAACACGTGATCAAAGTCAAAATCCACATGCTTCAACACCTGATGTCGCCTACGCCGTACATCCATCAGATATAGCAGCGCTTCATGGGCATCTTCATCCCGCACAAATAGCTCTGCCTCTGATTCTTGAGCAGGGGGCTGGAGTGGGATCAAGTGGAGGCATCCCAAACGCTGTAGGCCCTCAAGTACCTTCTCTTGATCGTAACTTACCCCGCAAAGGGTGACTTTGTTTAAGGGAACAATACTCATGCAGCCACTCCCTTCTTCCGCTTGGCAATCTTTGAGTTCACCACAGCGGCCCGTGCGGCATCCGACAAATAAATCTGGATTTTTTTAATATTTGCCTGGGCTCTTGGGATCAGCACCTTATCAAACAGGTTGACTCGCTGGGTAATCTTGCGAGCAGCCTGATTTAGCAACACTTGCCGTTGCTCAGCCACCTGTAATTGCAGGCGTAATTCCACCGCTGTTGTGAGGGCGTCCACCACACGCTCGACCCAGTGAGGTCTGCCCAAGAAAGCATACTGGCGCACTTCTATATCAACCTTCTCCAACTTAGGCAGACGGGTTCCCACAACATTTTCTTCCACTATCTGCACCCCAACGACCTTAACAATATCGGTCAGATCTACCTCCTGAGTTGATAGCATCAACAGCTCGCTGGCAATCAGAGGATCTAACTCTCCCAGCTGCTGGCGAACATCCATGAGCCTGCGTCTAGCTCTGGCCTGCTCAGCCAGTAACTGACGGCGTTTCAGGTCGAGAGATGGCAAGACGTCTTTATAGGTTTTGAGTTGTCGTTGAAGTTTGGTAAGAGACGCCTTATTTAATGCCAACCTTGCCATGGTCGCCTCCTATTACTGCATCTCTTTTGGAAAGTACTTGTCAATCAGCGCCTGTTTCATCAACAATTCTTGAGGTTCAAAGCACTCGGCTAACGTTTTCCACCCCAGGTCAAGCGCCTGCTCAAGGGAAATAGAGACATTAATGTCCATGAAGCGCTGTTTGAATAGCTCACCAAATTTCAAGAGCTTATGATCAAAATCAGACAGTTCAAATGCCATCGCCTGCTTCTGTTCAGCATCTTTGGCATTGGAGTAAAAGCGAACCATCGTATTCATAATCTGACTATGGTCTTCGCGAGTCGCCTTACCAATAACATGCTGCTTAAGTCGTGACAACGAACCAAAAGGATCAATCACCCCATCATGGAGATAGAATTGCCCCTCGGTGATGTACCCCGTATTGTCTGGCACTGGATGGGTGACATCATCCCCAGGCATTGTGGTCACGCTAAGAATAGTCACTGATCCCCCCTGGGCATAATCACAGGCTTTCTCATAGCGACGAGCCAGCTGGGAGTATAGATCACCCATATAGCCCCGATTTGACGGTACCTGATCCATGGCAATACCGATCTCTTTAAGGGCATCGGCATAGGCGGTCATGTCTGTCAGCAATACCAACACCCGCTTCCCTTGTTCCACAGCAAAACGTTCCGCTACCGCCAGGGCCATGTCGGGAATCAGGGTACGTTCCACAATGGGATCAGATGCCAGGTTAACAAACATCACAGTGCGAGAGAAAACACCGGCATCTTCAAAGGTGGTGCGAAAAAAGTGGTAATCATCAAAAATGAGACCGAGTCCGCCAAAGACCACAATGTCTGCATCAGCCTGAATGCCAATGCGAGCTAGGAAAGGGTTAAACGGCTCGCCAGCGACAGAGAAAATGGGTATCTTCTGACTCTCGACCAGGCAATTAAACACATCAATCATCGGCACATCGGTGCGGATCATCTTAGATGCCAACACCCGCCGCATGGGATTAACGGACGGTCCACCAATGGGGACTTTAGAATCCTGTGATAGATCGGGTCTGCCATCAATGGACTCCCCGGTACCGCGAAATACCCGCCCTAGAATGTTGTCAGAATAGGTAACCTCCATGGGATGCCCTAAAAAGCGAACAGACGAATTTGTCGCCACACCTTTCGTGCCACCAAACACTTGAAGAGCAACCGTATCATGCTTAATGTTAATAACCTGAGCCAGAGATAGGCTATCCTCATCATCGCCTTCCACCACAGCTAAGTCGCCATAGCGCGGCCCAGTATCTTTCAGGTAAGCACTCTCAGGCACTTGCACCCGCATGATGTCGCCAACGATCTCAACTACTTTAGAATAACGAACGAGAGTTTGTGGCATAAGAAACACTCTGGGCTAAAAGATGGACACCCTAAGGACTAAATATCTTAACAAAAATGGTATTTTTTATTACTTGAAGCGAAACAGAAAACTTAAAAAACTTAGTAATATTCAAGTCTAGCTGGAGCAAAATCTTGAACAGAGCATCTAAGGAGATCTTGAAACCATAATTTCAGTTCATTAAGCCATACACCAGCCAAATAACAAGTAAGTACATCAGCTCTGGTCTACTTACTGAAAACAAAACAAATCGTTAGCAAAGATTCAAACTTGTCTGAGATTAATGAACAACGACCAACAAGATATCATTTTACTCACTCTGAACCATAGCAACACACCAAGTGTAAACACGGATCAGCAAAACGACTGCACTCAATCAAGCAAATAAACTAATCTCAATGAACCCATGCAATAACATTGCCTTATCTCCAACAGAATTTAAGGTTTTCTAAATAGATTCAATCACCTTTCTCTCATCTTTCTCATCAAAGCAGAATATTTTCTTTTATTACCCTCACCTTTCGAAAGAAGAGATATACAATAACAAGACTGTATGTCTGTGGCTAGCGTCACAATCATCAATAACAGAGGTGATTTCAGAGATTTCAGGAATAAAGATGCATCTTTATAAATGTCAGGGTATCTTAACTTCTCTATGCCGTATTTATAGATATCAGCGGTGTCAGAAAAATCAAGATAATCAGGTGCTGTTATACAGCTATACAGCCTTAATCAGTCACCAATCCCAGGTCTTCTAACACATTTGGGACTAGAGGTAGGATAGGCTCTTTTAAGGTCGCAACAACCAATCCCTAGGCACGTCGAAACCACAATAAACACCAAGCAGGTATCACAGGCAGCATCAGGTATAACAAATACTGTAAAAATGACACACTATCACCAGGTCTAACTAAAGTGATTTCTTTCAATAGGGGTAACGCGAATGACAGCATAATCAGGCTAAATAGTCCGACTAAGAGTCTGCCTCGCTGAAATTTCATCCATCGAAACCGGGTTACAAGACTGATGAGCAAGGTTTCTACCGCTAGAGCTATCTGGATATAAACCATGCCCATGACTAATCCCAATACCCAGTTCTCAATTGGCCTTACCTGATCTGGATTGAGTGTTCCGTACCACCAATCCTGCCACCAGGCTGCCACACCGATCACGATCAGCAACCCCAACAAACTAATTAGCCCAAGAATGATAGTTCGTAGTAGCTTGGCAAAAGACATGGCACAGCAGACAATTAAAGGATTGAGTTGTAGATGCTGCCAAGGCGGACCCATTGCCAACTATACACAGTTAGAAATGAGGCTCCGCCCACTTCTAGTATCGTCTTAACTTTTGTACGCTATGGGTTGCGCTTGAGTGTCCAGAAGGGTGGCGCATCGGGGGCTGTTTTCTGGATCTGTACAATTTCAAATCCATGTTTCTGATAAAAGCGTACGGCTTGTTCCGTAAACGTCACCAAATAGCAGGCTACCCCTTCATGGCTTGCCTGTTGCAAAATCGGCTGTAGTAACCGACGGCCCACGCCTCGTCCCTGACAGGTGGGATGCACTACCATCAAGCCCAAATACCAATGGGGGCAATCGCCCATATCTTGTTGATGGGCCTGCTCAACAGCCGATAACAACGTTAGACATCTTCCCAAGCGATTCCAGCGAAACTTTGTGGGTAAGGCATACAGCTGGAGCTCCCAGATCATTTTCAATAACTCAAGCGGATTACTAGAGAGTTCTCCCGGTGGTAGCCCGGCGGCAATTCCTTCTAAATCCTGGGTTGTATAAACATGATTGTACTGAGTAGAATACACAACCAGTTTGCGCATCAACCACGTCAAAGACTGCAGCCGAAATTCTCGATCGTCAGAGATTATATACGTAAAGACTGGATCGTCTGCAAATGCCTTAGCGGCCACC
Source organism: Adonisia turfae CCMR0081 (assembly GCF_011009555.1). Taxonomy (GTDB): domain Bacteria; phylum Cyanobacteriota; class Cyanobacteriia; order Phormidesmidales; family Phormidesmidaceae; genus Leptothoe; species Leptothoe turfae. The sequence continues at coordinate 7,523,032 of NZ_QXHD01000004.1, forward strand.
ATACCAGCATCTAAAACTTGTGATTGCTGTAGTTGGATAACATCAGATGATGGCTGCGGTTGTACAACACCAGACGTTTTCATGATTCAGGTTCCTTAGTTACGGTTCGAAATGAACGTTAGAATTTGTCGTTTTTCACTGGTTTAACTGTAATCAAACCAGTGTCCCTAAAGCGTCCCTAAAGCGTCGAACCCCTGCCAGTCATGGATTTAATGCGCTAACGTTAATTTTCAGCACACCGACGCCCAGACAAACAGGGGGGTAACGACCTGAGCAGATGCAGCCTGGTGGGGTCTACGCTCACGGTCTCCACATAGGCGGCAGTGAGGTAGGGATTATAGGTTTCATCCCCCATTAAAGAGACCTGACCATGGGCAATCAACAGCGTCACCATCAGATTAAACAGCCATTGTTCACTGGCGTTAAAGCGTTCTACAATGCCACTTCTGGGATACGCCAGGTCCAGGATCGCCCGCGTCAGGGCAGAGGTGTGGGATAGATTTTCAGCCAGGTAAAAATATTTTTCAGAGGTGGTAAGCCCCTGGAAAGCAGCTAGCTGCTCTTGCACAATGGGAGTGGCAATATCATAGGCTCCACCCACAATGACTACCGGAATCTGAATATTTCTCATGCCCTTGTCTCCAAACAGATTGCTTAAGGGAGACAGGGCAAACACCGAGCCAATGCGCTCATCGGCCAGGCTACCATCGAGCAGGTGTTGCAACACCTGGGGAGCAGATTGCAGCTCTAGCAATCGACATTGAATTAGCAGGGCAATATTGACATTGTCAGGCACAAAATCGGCGTCTAGATCACACTGTTGCTCCAGGAGGTCCACATCAACGGTTGCCCCAGCGGCTGCTAATACGGTGTACCCTCCAAACGAATACCCGACCAGACCTACGCGTTCAAGCTGTAGCCGTCCCTGAAAATCAGTTTTGTTTTTCTCTTCTAGAGTGTCAAGGAGAAACCGAATATCCAAAGGGCGATTGATAAACTCCATGACATCAAAAGATTCACGGTTTAGTCCCAGGGCCAAATCATCCTGATAGGCTGCGTTACTGCCAATGTGCTCGGGCACAGCGACCACAAATCCGTTGGCGGCTAAGCTGCGAGCAGCGGCTACCGCATCTGGATTGGTGCGGGTCTCTCCGTAGCCATGGGACAACACCATCACTGGGATGGGTCCGAGAACGGCACTGAGGTCAGTGGGGAGATAGAGATCGGTGGGATAAGTGCGGTTGCGATCGCGATCCTCCAACATCAGCGATTGTTTCACCACATCAAACCGAGGCACATCTGCCAGCATGGGTAGCGCCTGATAGTCCAACATCGGCTCAGTGGCAGCAACAGCAACAGACTGTTGAATGGTCGCCTGCACTAAGCTGTCAGTAGTTTCAATATTGGTCTCAATAGCCTCAGATAGCGCCAAAATTTGTGGCAAATCCAGCCTGATACCATTCGTCGGGTAGAACCGGAGGATATTAATCAGCGATAGACCCGCCGGATCAGCCGCCGCCAACACCATCGCCGCTCGAATCGCCCGCTGACCATTGTGACGTCCCTCAGTTTTAATCAGCTGCCCAGCGTTCGCTAAAACAAGTTCTCCGATGGGAGAATACAGCCACTGAGACAGCACAAACGGATCGGCTATTTGTTCAGGAATACCGTCATTTAAAGCCACTAAGGGAGTACTCAAAGTCCGCTGAAACGCCTGACGATTTTCCGGTGAAACCCTATCCAAATAAGGGGTTAGTTCATCGTCTATGGTGCCTTCTGTGGCAAATGCTTCTAGGGATGAGATCGAAATCTGTCGCCCTAAAACACCGTAGTCAAAGTAAAGTTCATCCGCTGAGCGAACGGGTAAGGGGCTCATTATCCCAGAAAGGATACCTAAAGCCGTAGCTTGCACTAACCGTCGAATCACCTTGAGATAACCTGTTGTAAAACCCATGATAGTTGTCTCAGTTTATTGGATCAGTTTATTGGATAGTAGGGGCTTGCACCTGTCTTGGGATCACAGATGTCACCAAGCCGAATTTCAGATTTATTTCGCAACAGGCTGTTGCTCCTGATTAGTTACAGTCTGGTTACTAGCAAATACCCATCGCAGCATCGGAGGAGCCACAAAGGTGGTGGCAATCACCATCAACACAATGGCAACATTCAAGGAACCGGTTAATGTCCCTGTGGTGGCCCCCAGACCTGCAAATACTAAACCCACTTCTCCCCGTGGCACCATGCCAGTACCAATGGCTAGCCGATTCACATTCTCTTTAGAAAAGACAAAATATCCAGCGGCTAGTTTGCCCAAAATGGCAATCACAATTAGGAATGCTGCTATCACTAAACCAGTTCGACTCTCAGGATTCGCCAAGTTCAGGACACTCAAGTCAGTTTTGGCCCCAATGGACACAAAGAATACCGTTGCAAATAGAGCAACTAAAGGCTCACAGGCCTTCTCTAAAGCTGCCGTTGCTTTTGTATTGCCAAGAATTATACCGGCTGCAAAACAGCCAAGGATTTCTTCCAAGCCAATCACATTCGCAATCGTGCCCATCAACGATAGAAAGATAATGGAACCGATCAGCACACTATACGGATTACTGAATCTGCTCAGAAAGTTGATGTAGCGGGGACCAAAAACCTTATTCAAGACAATGGCTGATATTACAAAAAGTGTAGCGCTGACAATGGTGCCAATGACGCTAGAAATCTCCACTGTTCCATGCTCGGCAATACCGATGGCCACGGCTAAAATAGCAATGCCAAGAATATCGTCTAAAACGGCAGCACCGAGAATAATTTGCCCTTCCTTGGTGTTCAATACTCCCATATCTTGCATGATTCGAGAGGTAATGCCGATACTGGTAGCCGTTAGTGCTGCCGCCGCAAAAATTGATGCGATCGCGGATAGATGAAAGATCGAAGTCAGACCCACAAACCCGGCTACAAACGGGAGAATCACCCCTGCCACAGCGACTGATGCCGCCTGGGGACCCACCTTGATTAACTCTTCGAGATCAGCTTCCAGACCAATCTTAAAGAGCAAAACCCCCACACCAAGCTCGGCATATTGATTCAGTAAAATCCTTATCGGACCCGCAAAAACTTCTTGAATTGTCGTAGTGTCACTACCAGAAATTAGCTGAACAGCGGCCACGGTCCAATCAGCGACTTCCCCTCCATTACCCAAAACAATACAATGAATACCTGAAACACCCAGAATAAAACCAGCAATCAGTTCACCTAGAACTGCAGGCAAACTCAAGCGAATAGCAAGTTCGCCAAAAAGCTGAGCAAACAGAAAAACGACAACGGTCACAAATGCAACTGCTGCGGCTAACGCTTTAGCATAGAACTCGCTTTCAACTCCAACAGCTGAAGCTAGCAGCGGAGTAAGCACAGAACTCGTGACAACAGAAAATGAAGAAAGAATCATAGTTCAAAAAAGAATCTTGGGGAATTTGAGAACCTGGACAACATTCACATCATTACCAATATTTCTAAACACTGAGTTCACCGGCACGATCTTCTCAAGGAGAGGAAATTCTAAGGCACAATGTCACCCATAGAATGTCTTACGCACCAGACTCTGTCGGGGTCCTGGGAGTCAACTGCAAGTAAAGCCCCGGCACAACCAACAGAGCAATCAACGTCGCCGACATTAATCCAAAAATGATCGCCATACACAACGGGAACCATTTCGCATCACTCAGCGCCAGCGGAATCAAACCAATCACAGTTGTGATCGACGTTGTCACAATGGGGCGTAATCGATCGCTAGCCCCCAGAGCAGCCGCATGGCGTACATCCCAGCCTTCTCTGCGGCGCTCATTCATGGTGTCCACCATGACAATTGCATTATTTACCACAATGCCTGTGAGAGAAATAATACCAATGGCCGTTGGGAACGAAAACGGTAGATTCAGCACAACATAGCCAAAGATTGTCCCAATCAAGGCAAAGGGAATGGTGAGGATAATAATCACTGGCTGGGTGTAGGAACCAAACTGGAGCACCAGCACCGCAAACACCAGAAAGATGGCCACCACTAACATCTGCCCTGCCGAACCAAAGGTTTCACTACTGGTATCGGCGTCACCACCAAACTTATAGGTGTAGCCCCGAGGCCAGCGGTCAGGATTCTTGGGATCGGTGGAATCGTACTGCATGGCCTCCAGATAGGGTACAAGTTCAGCCAAGATCTGACTGTCATAGTAGCCCTGGCCAGGAATCACTTTAGCCAACACCGTGACGCTGCGCTGGGTATCGCGATGGGTGATGGAAAGGGGAACAGCCCCCTGGACCGGTTCCAATAAAGCATTGGCAGGCAGCGCCTCACCTTCAGGGGTGATAAACCGCATGGTGGCAAATTCATCTAGCCGAGCCGGTCCACCCACTTCGCCATTTTGAGAGGGCCATCGAGTACTCAAACGAATTTCCAGATCTTCTTCGCCACTGCCCACAGAAAAGTCACCCACCTCATTGTCAATCATCAGATAGCGCCCCTGGATCCCCAAATCTTCTTGACTAATGCCATAGAAATCTAAGGCCTCTCGTTTAGGCACAAACTTGTAATCTTCCCGTAAGTTACCAAGGTCATCCCGCACATCCATCGTGCCGGGAATCTCTCGCAAGGCCTGCTGCACCTGACCAGAAATCTCCCGCAGGGTTTGCAGATCTTTACCATAGAGTTCTACTTGGATAGGGTCTTCACCGCCCCCGGTACGCTCATATTGAACCGCTAAGATGGCTCCTGGATAATCCCGTAGGATGGTGTTGTTGATCTCTCGCCTGAGATCGCGAGCATACTCAAAGGAGTCACGGTCTCGCTGAGGCCGCTCGACGAACATTGTCGATAAACCAACAAAGTAGTCGGCATTGGTGGGTTTGATTTCACTAGATGCGACTAAATTACTGCGCTGACCCACCAGTTTCACCACACTTTCAAAGACTTTTTCTCCGTTAGGGTCACTATAGTTACGAACAAATTCACCCATGCGATCAGCCACCTCTTGGGAGCGGGTCAGCGTGGTAGCTGGGGGTAATTCCACATTAATGCTGAGCTTACGGGCCTCCGCATCTGGAAATAGGGCAGATGGTAGCCCCGTGAACAACACCATAGCTAGCACAAACAAAGCAATTGTGCTAGCTGTCCATAGACGGGCCACCCGCCGATTGGGCACCGTTACCTTTAAGCTCCATTGGGTAAACTTTTTAGAGACTTCTTCAGTCAGGCGGTCCACAAAGGTTTTAGCATCGCCCTTACCCTGCACATTATCTAGCAAGAATTTAGAGAGGGGCACAACAACTAGTAAAGCAATTACATAGCTCAGCACCAAACAGGTAATGGCACTAATGGGAATCAGGCGCACAAACTTACCCATGGTACCTGCGATCGCCATCAACGGAGCCATGGCTAAAATGGTCGTCAGCTGGCCTGAAAACGCAGGAGCCGCATAGGTCTTCACGGTTTTAATCGCCGCTTGGGAAAAGGTTAGCCCCTCAATATATAGACCATTGTGCATGCCCTCCAGCATCAGGATAAACACATCCACCAGCAGCCCCAACGCCAGGATCATGCCAATCATCACCATGGTGTTGAGGGTATACCCCATCATCCACAGAAAGAAAATCGCCCCTGCAAACGTCAGGGGAATGGCTAATCCAGCAATCAGCGCCTCGCGCCAGGTGAGGGCCACAAAGAGAATGGCAAAGACACAGAGTGACGCCTGAAAAACGTTGCTACCGAGGTCGTTAAGTTCAGTTTGAATTTTGTCCGCATCGCTATTGAGAACGCGATAGTCCATGCCATGGGGCCATAGCTCAGGGTCTTCACGGGCAGATTCCATGGCCGCTAGGGCACCATTAACCACTTGGGTCGTATCACTACCGGCCACTTTCACCACATCCAGCACGATGGTGGGTGAAAATTCAGCCCCTTGCCAGCTCACATCGGCTCGATTGGTCTCTCGCTCTAGACCCTGATAAACGTCAGCCACCTCAGCTAAGCGCACCACACGATTATCATTCAGCCGAGCAACCGGCAGACTGCTCAAATCCTCCAACGTGCGAAAGCGACCATATAGCCTGACTTGAGCCCCAATTTTGTCATCCCGTACTAAGTCCCAGGAGGTGTCAATATTGCTCCCTTCAATGGCACTGCCTACCTGGGTGGCAGAAATCCCTAAAGTTGTTAAACGACTGGGTAGCATCTGCACATGGATAACATCTTCACGTCGCCCTGACAGATCGACCTCGCGCACATTTTTAACCGACTCCAGCCGTTCTTGTAAGTCTTCAGCAACCTGGCTGAGAATGGTAATATCCAGATTCTCTCCGGTTAAGGCTAGAGAGAGAACGGGTGCATCTTGCTGTGAAAGCTGTTCAAATTCTGGCTTTTCTCGCCCAGTAGCCTCTAACGGCAGTTCAGGCTCAGAATCATCCAGCTTACCGCGTAGTTGCTGAATCGACTCAGCCACAGGGGATTCGGCCTTAAAGGCAACATTAATAATCGAGAAGGAATTAAAGGTGGCACTGGTGAAATCATCCAACCCCTGGAGACTTTTAATCTCTTCTTCAATTTTATCGGTAACCTGATTTTCGATAGTTTCTGCATCGGTACCCGGCCAAACTGTGGTGATCAGCGCACGGGCAATCTTAATATCAGGGTCTCCCTCCTTTACCATGGAGAAATACCCCATCAAACCGCCCATCATCAACATAAAGCAGAGCAGAATGGCAAAAATCTGGCGGGTAAAAAAGAACGTCATCCAGGCAGGGACTGATGGCTTCTCACCTCTATGATCGGATGCAACACTGGTCACGCTATCTGATGGGATGTTCGACAACTCTTGAGGATTCACTGTATGTCCTCCTGATTAATAATTTCAACCGGGGTGCCATTCACCAAACGGTTTTGGCCGTCAGTCACCACCAGTTCGCCAGGCTCCACACCAGACAACACTTCTGTCCCAGCTAGACCCTCCACACCTACGGTGACCCGTCGTCTCTGCACGGTGCCATCCTCGCTAACAACAAATGCAAAAAAGTCTTGTCCCCGAGCAAGCACAGACCCTAAGGGCAGAACGGTTGCATCTGAATTGGCCTCTGTTTCAATCCAAACGTAGGCCCGAGCACCCACTTTGAGATTACGCACCTGCTGGAAATCTCGAATAACAATCTTAGTACCGCGACTGCCTGGCGTCTGGGATGGGCTAATGGCAAAGACACGCCCTTCACTGCCCCGCTGTTTAGCAATTGCCAGCAAGTCTTGCTGACTGACTCCGCTAGCTTGGGCAGCACTCACATCTTCTTCTAAAACTACATAGGCTCGCTGACCAGAGCGCACAGCATTGGCATCATCAGCCTGAAGTTCTAGTTCCACTTCGTAAGTAGATGGATCGACAACAACAATGGGAGCCGTTTCAATTAACTCTTGAGCACCACTCACATTGAGGTATTGGGAGTTCCAATACTCTCCTTCTTGAATATTGATATAGGCAATCACACCATCAATGGGAGAAACTAGCTGAGTATCTTCGAGATCCACTGCAGTTTGATTACGGCGAGCCTGGGCGGATTGAATAGAGGACTCGGCCACACGCACATTATCTTCAGCAGATGCAATCGTTTGCTGAGCAATTTTGAAGGCAGCCTGGGCCTGATCCACACGATTTCGATACACATCCCGTGAGCTGGCCGATACTGCCCCTTGTGCAAATAACGATTGATAACGCTGGTATTCAGTTTGGGCCAACGCTAAGTCAGATTCAGCCTTAGCCAGCTCGGCTTGAGCTTGCAGGACCGAAGCTTGTGACTGATCGCGCTGGTTAATGGCTACCTGAATATCAGCCTCCGATGTCACCATACTGGACGTCTGTCGGCGGTCATCTATCGTGGCTAACAGCTGACCACGGGAAACAAAGTCCCCTTCCTTAAGGGCAATGCCATTATTTTTTGCCACATAGGTAATGTCGCCGTTGGCATAGAAGTTCAAGACCCTGAGCTGAACTGGCAGAGAAATACCTTCATCAAAGACCCAAGCTTGGGCAAGACCTTGTTGGGCACGGGTGACTCGCACCGGCAACCGAGCTGGGCTGGTTTCAACCGTTTCAATGGACGATGGTTGTTGCCACCCTTGATACACTTTCCAACCTGTAAAGCCAGCTAACACCAACATGGCCAAAGTAATCACTGGCCACAGGGGCTTTTTTAGTGTCCATGCAGAAGGTTTAGCAGGTGGAACGTTTTCATCCTGCGGCTGTTCTACGTCAGGCGGCTGAACTTCTTGAACGCGTTCCAGACTCTGAGAAGACGATGGAGATTGAGACTTAGGGTTTTCATCATTCATGGAACTGGTGTGATGTCAACGATAAGCTACAGATGATGGGGCGTCATCTGTTTGGCTAGTTCCACAATAGTTAGATGGGCGTCTCCAAAGCGTCTCAGGCCGTCTATAGAACGTCTAATCCTTGTTATTCAGGCATTTCAGAATAAGATAATATGCGTCTAGACTTTCATATAAAGCAAGCCCCCCGCACTGCCATCAAAAGACGGCGTACGGGGGGCTTTTGCGAGCTAGCTAAAGCTCATGGCGATGTCATTATCAAATGCCGATTACGAAGCAATTAAAGGTGCGCTAAGTGCAATAGGAACTTCTTCACCAGAGGCCAAGTCAAGCGGGAAGTTGTGAGCGTTACGCTCGTGCATCACTTCTATACCCAAGTTGGCGCGGGTCAAGACGTCTGCCCAAGAACTAATCACGTGCCCCTGAGAGTCAAGGATGGACTGGTTGAAGTTGAAACCGTTGAGGTTGAACGCCATCGTAGAGATACCCAGAGCGGTAAACCAAATACCGATCACAGGCCATGCACCCAAGAAGAAGTGCAAGGAACGACTGTTGTTGAAGGAAGCATACTGGAAGATCAAACGACCGAAGTAACCGTGGGCGGCAACGATATTGTAAGTCTCTTCCTCTTGACCAAACTTGTATCCATAGTTCTGGGACTCAGTCTCAGTGGTCTCACGAACCAAGGAAGACGTTACCAGAGAACCGTGCATTGCGGAGAACAAAGACCCCCCGAAGACACCCGCCACACCCAACATATGGAAGGGGTGCATCAAGATGTTGTGCTCTGCCTGGAACACCAACATGAAGTTGAACGTACCGGAGATACCCAAAGGCATTGCGTCAGAGAATGAACCTTGGCCAATTGCATAGATTAAAAAGATTGCAGTTGCGGCGGCGACAGGCGCAGAGTAAGCAACACAGATCCAAGGACGCATCCCTAGTCGGTAGGAGAGTTCCCACTCGCGACCCATGTAAGAATATACACCGATAAGAAAGTGGAAGATAATCAGTTGGTAAGGGCCGCCATTGTAAAGCCATTCATCAAGAGAGGCAGCTTCCCAAATAGGGTAAAAGTGGAGGCCAATCGCGTTGGAAGACGGAACAACACTCGCAGAGATCATGTTGTTGCCATACAACAATGAACCAGCAACCGGCTCGCGGATGCCGTCCATATCTACAGGGGGAGCCGCAATGAAGGCAAGGATGAAACAAGCAGTAGCAGTGAGCAGCGTCGGAATCATCAACACGCCGAACCAACCTACGTAGAGGCGATTTTCGGTGCTAGTAACCCACTGACAAAACCGTTCCCAAAGCGACACACTCTGGCGCTTTTGCAAAGTAGTAGTCATTATTAATCTTGGGTAATTAAGTAAAAAGACAGCCAAAACAACAAAATCCCAGGAAACTAAAAACTTCTAAAAGAAAGCTTTGCATTCCTTTGCAAGAAGTTGTTGTTTTTCGACTGACATAATTACTATAACCTATGCAACAGAATTCAACAATCCTCTTCGAAGTATTTTTGAATAAATTCTGTCGAAAGAGGAAAGTTCGCAAACACTCCCACCCTCTTACAACAATCAATAAACACAAGTTGTCGACCATAAAAGACAAAACCACTAGCTTCGTGACAGAGCTAGCGACAGGTGACGCCAGAATTCGACCCAAAACACCTGAAATTTTAGAACAAAACAACAAAGAGACTAAATCCAGGATGGATTTAGTCCAGAAATGTCCCCAATGAGCGATCGCATTGGCTAAAATTTGTTCAACAATAAGTCCAGCAAAGCACTCGTACGCCCAGCCAAATACTTTTCAGCACTGCCAACACCTCGGTAATTGCAATGCTTACAAATTCACTAAAAGAGAACAGCGTCATGACGCCCACTGCCAGATCAAGCAACAAACCCAATGAGACTTTCATGGGCAAAAACACGGTTGTCATCGCGGTGACCAGTCCCAGTGTTACGGTTGTTTGTCCAACGACAGTAGTATGGCCGTCAAAAAAATATGAGCTGAGGATGAAAGAAATCGAATACTCTCAGCGCCAGCTAACCATCGACGACTAGTTGCAAAAAGCCTACGGCCCAAACCATCTCCAGCACGGCAGTTTATTCAACCAATTCATAGCTCATTTTATCCACGCTCGATGATTGCGATTCCACAGGAATCTCTGAGGTACGTCGCGAGAATCCCCAGATAAACAATACCGCAATTAAACTGATCATCGCCCACTCAGGCGGCACCCATTCAGGATTGACCACCCGCAGCAGCAGACGCATTCCCACTAAGGCAACCGCCCAATAGCCTGCATCTTCCAGATAAACAAACTCCTGCAGCCACTGAATGAACAACCCAGCGAGAAAACGCAGCAAAACAACCCCAATCGTGCCGCCTAGCATAATCAACCAGAGTTCTTGAGAGATGGCGAGCGCAGTCGTCACACTATCTAAGGAAAAGGCCAGATCGGTTAACACCATCAGTGGAATAATTTGCCAATGGGAGCTCGCTTGCACCAACTGGCTGCTGTCTGGTGGTTTCGTTGTAAAATAGCGCCCAGCTAACCACAGCAGGTAAAGGGCCCCGGCCAGTTCAAATTGCCAGAACTGTAGCACCCAGGCAGTACCCACAACCAACAACATTCGGAAGACATAGGCCAGCCCCAATCCAATATTCAAGGCGCGTCGTTCAAGCTCTGGTTGCTGGAGTGTTTGGGCCAGTCCGGCTAGAGCGATCGCATTGTCGGCAGTGAGCACCGCTTCCATAGCAACTAGAACAATTAACTGAAGCAGCGTTTCGATGCCGATGTTAAAGGGAGAATTGAAAACTTGGTCGAGCATAAGTTCGAGTTATCTCGCGATAGAGCGTAGGCAATAAACGATGGAGAAATTAGATGGGGGCCTTAGTTCGCCATAGGGTATGGCCTGCACTTTGCCATGCCGCAAGTCCACCTTTCAAAACGCAAATGTTGAGGTAGCCACGGTTAATCAACTGCCGGGCTGCCATACTACTTCGCTGGCCGTTGAGGCAGGTGATTAGAATCGGCTGGTCTTTGGGAATGTCTCTAATTGAGATATCTAAATTTAATCTTTTCGCATCTGGAATCATGTGGGTTGCGAATTTTGGGTTTTGCACATCAATGACAAGCTGCTTTTCTAGCTCACGCTTTGCTTCACCGGGTGCCAGCTGCAGAATAGGCTTAATTCGTTTCTTTTTACGAAATCGAGCAGTCATGAAATTTTCCTCTTGTGGTCGCTTAATGACAGATACGGCAATCAAACAAGTAAGGGGTCAGGATTTTATAAGATCCCAAAATGTTGTCTACAGAGGCGTTCCATAGAAAACCTTGTACGGCAAAAAATAGGATCTAATTAAATCCTTATTCCTAAGCGTCCCCTGAGAGAACAGGGGACATTGACTGATACTGTTGGCTGAGCGAAGTCCTTCGCGTAGCGTCTCCAACGGAGTTAGCCAACAGTATCAGTGGGATAGTTACCAAAAAACAGATAAGACTAGTAGTCCGTCAAGCCTAAATTTTGGCATACAGAACTTCTAGAAGCCTTACAATTCAAAGGTTCCAGACGCTATTGATCCCAATTTTTAGGTTTGACGCTGCACTAGGGTGGAAAAATCAGCTCAACAACAGCGCAACCAGAAATAAGTACCTGAAAATCGTATGGTGAGGTCATAACACAAAAGAGTACTGGGGAATGATGGTGTTCAAATATCTTGCTGCAATTTAATTTTCGGAATAGTTACTGCGATCGCGAAGAGAAAACTGCCAAGACCAGACAGAAAGTAAGATGATCACCTGTATAAACCAGGGAGCTAAAACAATGCTCAAAAGAAGGCTGAGCAATGCCAAGATAGCTGCAAAAACTCCAATCATTTCTTCTTTGGCAGTGTTGGCGATATAGGTAGCTATACCAAAGACGGACATCGAGATAATCAATGACATGACGGACTAATAGAGAGTTGTTGAAGGGTATTAAAACGCCTGCCTGATCGATTCAGATGCGGATTCCATAATCACGATCATCGAAGGGCTGACTTCGGCATAGGGTTGCCTAGCACCAATGAATTTGAAACCTGAACAAATACCGTCCACTTCAAGCTGAAGTGGACGTGCCCATGGCTATAGGTACTAACTAGAGACAAGAATCTCTAGCTAAGGCTAGGAGAAAAGTCCACATCCCTGCAAATAAGGGACATGGCTATAGATACTCACTAGAGATTAAAACCTCTAGTTAAGGTCAGGAAAAAAATTCACATCCCTGCAGATAAGGGACAGCAAAGGCTACTTTAGCGTAGTGACAGCAGCTTTTTTTGCTTGATCGTTCTTTCCCAGTGTCGAGAGACAATGCGTACTGGGTTTGAAGAGACTATTGAAGTAGCATTATCATGTCGATGAATATCGGCAGCCATGATTTTGATAACCCCATCATTGTGATTCCAGATGAGCGATTGTGGTAAGAACGCTCCTTTTAAGCACCGTTGTTTTCGTAAAACGGCAACAACGACCACGAATTTTTATTCTATCGTTTATCCTAGCAATCTGCAAGAAGATGTTCATCTCCGCAGCTGTCGTCGCGCTGTTGCCCGTATCCCAGACCCATCAATGATTCCTATTGAGACCATCTACTTGCTAGCTTTGTCAGCGTCCCCTTCGACTCCGCTCAGGGGACGCTGACCGGGAAAGGTAGTGGACCAGGGGATAGATGGGCCTGTCGGCGCTAGGCCATGCACCTTGAGATTTTGAGTGCCTAAGGCGGCTGCGATCGCTAATCCGGCAGGCCCTGAACCAATCACTAATACATCCTGCATCATGTATTTTCTCCGTCTGACTGTAGTTTATGCTCTGGCTCCTGTAACAATGACTGACTCAGGAAAATCAATGGAAAACCAACCACCAATGTCACGGTCCAACCGAGAGGATGTAGCCATGCTCCCCCAATCGCTAACAGTAAAATTGTGGGTTCAGTATAGCTGCCCTGTCGAATTTCTCGAATTATTTTATCGGACAAGTTGGGAGCGACTAGCCGTCGGTTGTACGTAGCGTAGATCCAGGTAACCGTGCTAAAGATACCTACACCTCCAGCTGCAAGACTGTAAAAAACTTGAACAGCAAAAACATCGTCATAAAACGTCAGCAGGTCATTGGCATAGGGCAAGAAAACAACAAACAGCAAGGATAACAGAACCAGCGACATATGAATCGGATCTGTTTTCTGATAATACTTAAACTGATGGAGATGGGACGTCCAGTAAAATGCGATCACCAAGAACGTTAGGACATAGGCCCCAAATGATGGCAGCTGGGCCTGTAAAAATGCGGTAATTTCTTGCGATGTTATGCCGCTGACAGGGGGCGGATCAAATGTAAGTGCCATCAAGGTCATGGCTACAGCAAAAATGAGATCGCTCAAGCGAGTCAAACGTTGAAGTTCCATCGATAGAGGCTGTTTAGGAAGCGTAGAATGGTGTTGATTGGGAGTTAAAAGGGGATACGGCAGGATCGATTATGGTGTTCTGGATCGATGTGAGTTTCTGGTGGTCGGGGATGAATTTAAGGCCAGATAAAATCAGGTGTTCTAACCTTGGACAAGGGTATTAATTTACAGGCCATTGGGAGCCAACAGAACTTTACCCTTGCGTTCTCCGGCCATGGTGTAGGTGATGGCCTCTGTAATCTCATCTAGCAAGAAATGTTTTTCAACTGGTGCATGTAGTATGCCTGCAGCTACAGCCATGGTCAATTCACCATAAACTCTGGTTTGTTCTTTTTTACTGGTTTTCAGTAACCAGGGCAATAACCAGAATCCTCGCACGCGCACATCACGGAAAAGAATTGGGGCAACCTCGACCGAGGCTGGTTGATTGGACATACCACCGTAGAGAACGATGGTTCCAGCTTCCTTAAGTGTTTCTGCCAGTCGACCAAACGTGTCGCCCGCCACAGCGTCCAGGGCTAACGTCATCTCGGTACCCGTTGCTTTACGCACCTGTTTGGCCAGATCTACTCCATCGACTAAAACGATATCTGCGCCCGCTTGCTTCAGGGCTGCCACCGCACTCTCGCGGCGCACAACACATACGAGATTAATCCCTCGCGCCTTGGCTAACTGCAAAATATAGCTGCCCACCGCTGAATTGGCGGCAGATAGTATCACCCAGTCCCCTGGTTTGAGTTCCACAAACTCGGTCAGCAACAAATATGCGGTGGCTGGGTTCACCCGGAGCATAGACAGCTGATCTAGATCGGCCTCTGGTAAAGGCACAAGCTGATCAATGGCACCGACCATCTCTGTAGTCCAGGTACCCACCGAAGGCAACAGTACCAGCTGCCCTTCATCAACGCCGTTGCCATTGACTTCAACCACTCTGCCTAGACCTTCAAGACCGGCGACTGCTGGGAGATCGGGCTTCACTCCATACTGCCCTGCGATTTGAGCGACATCGGATGGATTAATGGGAGCTCTGAGTACCTTAATCCGTGCCTGCCCTGCGGTCAGCACAGATGCATCACTTTCTTTTACTTCCAGCACGTCTGCAGGATTGCCAAAGTTGCGATATAGAACCTGCTTCATGGTGATTTATCCAAATAAAATTAGATGGTATTTTGCTTTTGAGGAGACTGTTATGATGATTGAGATCGCAGCGAATGCAGGCTAGGAATATCCCAAGCCTCCTTGAGGCGTTGATCAACTATTCTCCAAACCACAACAGCATCGGTCTCAAAAGAGCTACCGTCGAGGGTCATACTCGGGCAGGCATGGGCCACGACAAACTCGTCACCCACAGCATAGGCTTGGTGAATCCGCACACTAAAGGTGTTGTTAGTCAGCTCACCTAATTTTCTAAAAAATCCTTGCAAGCCGTCAAAACGTTGATAGTCACCGTGAAGCTGTGGCAGCTGAGGATTGATGTAGTGCCAGACAAAATCATCGGCAAACAACTCTTTCATTTCGTCTAATCTATCTGGCACCAGGGCCGGTATTTTTCCAACTAGAGAGAGGTTAGCCTGTGCTTTACTCATGGTTATTTTGTCCTATTACCATGGTCTTACCTTAATTAAGTCGGCGTCTCTAGACCGTCTCCAGAGCGTCTAATCCTTGTGCTGTCATCGTTTTAGCAGCAAGCAGCTGCTAGGTTATTGATTCAAAGTCGTGGTGTCATGCTCCACTAACTCAGTCGCATCGGATTGCAAATATGACACAGCTGACATAATTAACCCTGGTGCCAGGGATGGATGGGGGTATAAATCGGCCACGATAAAGGTTAAGAGAAATGCGATCGCAAGCCGTTCAAAAGCAAGATGATAGGGGCGTAATACTTGCAACATTTTTCGAGGCCTCCCTAATGTGTGGTTGTGGAGTTAAACTGTGGCGGTTGAAAACGTTCTATGTGTTTCAACTACCCCAAAGGTAACCAAACAGGCGTCTCTAACTCGTCTCTAATGCGTCTCCGTCCCCACAACCAAGCCCATAGGGATCGCCGTGACACACATATCTAAGCCCATGGCCTACTATTGGAAATAGAACAGTGCAGGCACATTAGAATCTCCTAGGGGAGTCAATACATCATGAAAGTCTTAATCGTTACCCTGGGCTCTCGCGGTGATGTGCAACCCTACGTTGCGCTGGGCCAAGGATTAAAGGCCGCTGGGCACGACGTCACTGTTTGCACCAGTGCTCTGTTTCAAGCCTTTATTACTGAACAGGGACTTAATTACGGCCATATGAATAATCAGCTGATGCAGCTGATGGACTCAGATGCAGGTCGAGATGCGATGGAAAATACCAACAATCTGTGGGGGACTATTCGCACCAACATCAAACTGTTTTCCCAGGTGAAGTCAATGTACCGCCAGACCCTACAGGATGTCTGGCAAACCACCCAATCGGTTGCACCGGATCTGTTGATTTTGGCATCTAAAGCCGCATTTATGGCTGAAGCCATTGCCGACAAACAGAAAATTCCCTTAGTGATTGCCCTACCGTTTCCCCAGTTTGTGCCTACGGCTCAATCCCCTGCCATGGGTTTCCCAGATTGGCCCCTGGGCCGCTGGTATAACCGCCTCACCTATTGGATTGTG
>NZ_QXHD01000004.1:7539489-7621218 GCF_011009555.1 Adonisia turfae CCMR0081
CTCTTCAAGACTCACCCATTGATTTTCTATTTTTTCAGCATTGAGTTCAGTCAATTGCTGCAAAATGGCCTGATTCAGTTCCTGCTGCGCCATGATCGCGCTGTGCAGAATTTGTAAAACAGTTGCCTGGTTAACGTCCGCCATTGCCTGTGCCTACAATGTTGTGCCTGTGTGCTATCCGTCCACTGAATTCCTTAAAAAGCCGTTATTCCAGTTGCTCGGCGATAAACTTGCCATGGCCGTTATTCCAGTTGCTCGGCGATAAACTTGCCATGGCCGTTATGCGACACAAAAGATGGCGTTTGAGGTTGGGCAGGTTGGGCACTGTCCCCATAAACTGCTGCCCTATCTACATTTGGAGGTAGATCAAGCTTGTGCTCTGCCGGTTGGGCAGAGGTTGTATTAGGCGGAGAGGTTGGGCAAAGCGATTCTTCTGGTACCGCTAGCCCGTCAGGCTTAACCCAAACCCGCTGTCGTTTACCATGATGCTTTTTCTGGGCCGATTCCCAGCTAAGCCGCTTGAGGCACTCGGCCACTCGCATTTGATGGCTCTTAGTCTGCTGGCTGGGGTCAATTTCAAAGCAATTATTGAGAACTTCAGTGACATTAACCTTAGTTAGCCGTGCCTCAATCAAGTAGGTTTCAATTCGCGATTGCCATGGATCCGTCGTCAGATAATCTTTGGCTAACTCTTGTGCTTGCTGCTCTTCTGCTGCCGTTAACCACCATTGCTCACCAGCCTGGTAGAGCGCCACGGCAGCACCCCAGATGAGATCGCGCTCCTGGCGTAGCTGCGCCACATCAATCGGCTGCTTTACCGGAATAACCCAGAACCGACGATTCCCAGTGCTGTCACTTAAAAATTCATCCTGGTTGGTGGTGCCGACAATAATCGCTTGCCGCTTCATCCGCTGCGGTTGTTTGCCGTAAGGCGGTCGGATGACATCAACGCTGCTGCTGAGAAAAGCCTTGGTAAGGGAAATATCCTTGCGCTTGAATACGCTCTCCAACTCAGCCCACTCCGCAAACCATGTCTGATGAAGCTTCAGTTTTTCATCCTTATCAATGGCTCCAAGCGAATCATCGAAGTAGTCCTCGCCAGCGAGCAGCTTAAAGAACGTTGATTTTCGGTATCCCTGCTTCCCCTGCAAGATAAGCGCCGTGTCCACTTTGCAGCCAGGCTCAAAGATTCGGGCAACCGCCGCAATCAACGTGCGTTTTAAGAAAATATTATAGATAGGCTCAGGGCAGCCAAAATAGCGCTGGGCGAATTCTTGAAGAATTTGCGTATCGGTATGCTGTTCAACACACTGACTCAAATAGTCTTTAACCGGATGAAAAGGATTTTTTTCGGCAAGAGACTTGAGGATAAGGCCAAGATTGTCGAGCCGCACATCAAGATTGTTGTCAACAGCCAGCCTAACCCTAAAATCGCCAAGATCAAGCGGCTTCTTATCCAGTTCGATGTCCTTGGTGAATTCGTTAAAGCGTAAACGGCTGAGGTAGCGCTGCTCAATGTAGTGATACTGGCGTTTGAAGGCATTGGGTTTGGTTGTGGTTGATGAGTCATCAGCCTGTTTTGTGGCCTCCGGTGTCACAGCGGCAAAGGTCCGCCGTTCTTCCACTGCCGCCAGAATTATTTCCGCCGTTGCCCCTTCCTCGATCCAATCGGCTATATCCCAGCCACCGCTGGCTGAAAGACGTTGCCACAGTCTGGAATCTGGTTTCGCATAGCACCACTTAGCCCCCTCGTAATCAGCAGCGATTGCGCCTGCATACTTAAGGCCTTGCAGGTCACGATCAGGGCAAATCACCAGGGACTCTACAGGAAATAGCCCGCGATATTGCTCTGAGTTGTAAGAATTGGAGCCCTGAATGGTCGTGGTGGCAGTGATGCCAATGCTGTGCAAGGCATCGACACAGGGTTCACCCTCGACCCAAAATATAGGTTCTCCACGCTCAATGGCTTCCAGGCATTCCTGATAGCGATAGGGCCGGGCCAATTTTCTGAGGTCCGTGCAGGCTCCCTTTTGTATAGGGTCCTGCCAGATCTTACGTTTGCCATTGCCATAATCCTGCCGGTTAACCCTTATCAACGGACGTCCTTCAGCATCCTGATAGATCCACGACCGCTGCTGCCTTGGACGGACCGGCTTTTGGTCACGTCGAAGTTCCCTAAGCAGTGCCCGCAGCTTGCGTTTACTGGCTTCACTCTGCGTACACTTGCAGTTAAAACCGCTGTATTTATTGGTCTTTAGATCGACCTTGAAATTTTTACTCTGACAAACCGGACAGAAAAATGACCGTTCGGTCCTGGTTTCACTGCCACCATCAGGCTGCAGGCAGTCCAGATAGTCACTAATTTTGAAGTGGGAGCGGTCGTTCTTCTGGGGCTGGGCGGTGGCCCCCTGGCCTGACCGCGACTCTGCATCAACCATCACGCATTCTCTTGTCTATGGCTCTTGATCTGCATGGCTCACAGCGAGCACAGATGAGATTTAGCGAAAAAAATGCGTGCCAATTTGAGCGCAAATGCCCCTGTGGCCCTCCCTTGTCGTTTGGCAGGAGACTGTGTTTAAATAGAGGCAACTCAATTTGAAAGCAGACTTTTGCGGAGTCGGCTTTTACTGCATCACGCACGATCTCAATTGTGCTGTCCGAATCCTCAGCTGTTCCAGCAGCTGGGGATTCTTGCTATGGGTGTCCAGTCCTTCCAGCCAAGAGTGATTCTGGATGCAGATCTATCGGCACCATGATCGAAACCATGGCGTGAAGAATGACATCCAGAATCATCTGGCCAGAATCATCTAGATGGACTGGTTATGGCAAAAAAACCGGAAGCGCATCACCACTAGCCAAGTAAGGCGCATCATCAAGGACCTGAAACCCGTTCCAGTGGATCCGAGATGAAGTGGCGTGCAATGACACAGAGCTTGGCTCTAACTATACAGACAATTGGCAAAGATTAACAACTGCTCCCCGATCGCGCCTGGCACTCTGATCTCTCCAAGGCGCTCGCTCGCAAGGGAGAACAAGCGATCTACCCTTATTGCCCTAAACAAAGATTTGTAAACACTACAGATTCTAAGCAGACGTTTGACTTCAATCGGCCTCTGACTGCTCAGCCTCAAGTTGATTGAGCCGTTCTTCCAGGAGCACCTGGATTTTTTTATTCAGACTAAGACGATTCCATGACGGATCTGAGCGTGCCACTTCTATGCGCTCACGCATGCCAGAGATGTCAAGGGTTATTCGGTCGCGTTTTTTTGCAGCCTTGTCCGCCATAGGAGCCTCTATCACCAGGTGTAACTTGTCATCACTTTGATGTCACCTTGATCCATTTGGCACTGATGTGTTACAACAGTGCATGTGATGACAAATGATGGCAAAGCATGCCAGAGCGCATAACGCTTTGACACAGATCGTCAGTTTACGTCATTCGGCATCGGATAGCGCCTTTGCCCGCTCCAGCGCTTCCATCTTAGTAACAGCAATCCTTTCCGCTCATTTTTATCAGGAGACCGCCATGGTATCCCTTCGTCAACCGCTGACACGGTCTGACCGCGCTGGTCAGGCGTTGTCAATTACCGCCCCCTTCCCCGCTGCGTTCGATGGTGGTTTTGGTTTTTCCAAGCTGGAACTGCCAAAGCACGCGATCACAACCCCTGCCTTAATTACGCCCATCCATCAGCAACTACATGACCTGCCTCGCAGTCAAAACGGTGGCTGTGTCAGCTACATCAGTGGTCCACGCGCCGATCTCTGTCGCAGTCGCTGGCTGACTGGGTTTCCGGCCTACCAATACCGCCCCAAAGAGCATTTTCGGGTGACAGATCATCCCGACGGCAAAATCAAATACGGCCTGCAATTGCTGCTCGGCTGTCTTGCAACCCTGCCCTATCAACCCTCCTGGGATCTGCAGCTGGTGACCTCGATTCAGGATGCCCAGACCATGGGTGGCCGTCTGGCCGAGGCTCTTGCCGGTCAACATACCGTCGCGTTTGCCGATTCCCCGCCCAGTACTGTCACGATTCGTGTCAGCCGAGTGTTTGAAGAGAGCTATGGCGTCATCGCTGCCAATGGTGGACGCCTTGCCGCCACCCGGCAAATGGTGGTGCTCGATCTCGGCTTTGGCACCACCATTGTCTCCCTGTTTGGTGAAGGAGGGCGCTTGATGCAGCGTCAGGTAAGGGATAGCGGCGTTGAAAAACTGCTCTCCGCCATTGCTGAACATCCAGAAACCCGTCGTACATTGAAGCGTGTTGGTGATATTGTGCTAATTCGCGAGGCCATTGAACAGCAGACCTTTATCTACGGCACCACCGGCTGGAGCTTTCATAACCTCTATATTCAGGAGCTGTCCCCCTGGGTCGAGAGTGTTTTGGCCCCTGCCCTGTCCCTGGCAGCACCGTGGATTGCCAGTGCCAATGCCGTTATCGCTATTGGCGGCGGCAGCCAGCTGCCAGTGATCGAAACCGTGCTGCAACAAAAAGGGATTCATACTCTCAAAAACGGCGCACGCGCCCATGTCCAGGGTTTGTTACTACTGGCAAAAGCGACGTTAGACCAGGTGAGTGGAGGCCAATGACCACCCTATGCCGTACCACGTTCCCGATAATCGACGTGCCAGCATCAGTACTGAGCTGATTCCCTATATCCGGCAAAAGATGCAGGACTGGGATGTGGACTTCAGTACAGCGATTAACACCCTGCTTCTCGACCACAAGCGTGCTGGCCTCACCATTACTGGTGGCAGAGTCTCAACTGACGAGATTACCGCTGCGCCAACAACAGTCACCGAAACAGATACCACAGAACAAGATTTCGATTCAGATACCACCATTTCGAGCCTGGTCAATCTGCTTGATCATGGGGTCTCGCCACTGCGCTCAGCCTCATAAATATCAGAGCTTCTAGTGCTTTTTAGGATTAGTGAAAGCTTCGCTCTTTTCTCTCTTTATTGTCTAGTGGGTGGCCGTTCTAACAGCTATTTTGACTCAACAAGTACAGGTCACAAAAATACGGTTTTGATTTTGTTATTTCTTGCTTTTGACGACTTGAGGTTATGCCATGTCAGAAGATATTCTCTCAACTCCTTCCCCTCCTTCCCCTAAACCCGCTGCGCTTACCACGCGCTCAGGGTTTGAGGGCCAGCAAGCGCATACAAACCCTGCTGAAGCGCAGGGGAAAAGCCCGCTAGCACCAGCCGTGCGCTTGCCGTCCAGCCTGTTCTCATTTGGCCTTTTGCCCTCTCTTTTAGTGGGTATTTCAACACCCCAAAATAGCGATGCGAGTCCTCTTGGTATATGGGTGAATACCGCTGTAATTGCTGGTGGAATTTGGTTGTTTTTTGCCCGCTTTAAGAGGCTTGGACTCCGCTTTTGGCTACCAGCAATTTCGGCTTTTATTGGATTTAATATCTACTCCCTGCTGATGACTGGCGTATTGCACTGGGGCGCTGGAGCTTACCATTTACTGATGTTCTTTGGCTCCGTTACCGCCTTTATCGCCTACATGGCGGTGACCTTGTTGGTGCCAGGCCCAACACTCCCCAGAATCCCAACCAGAACAGAATTGGCGATCCAACTTGCCAAGGAAGAGCTGGCCCGGCTGTTGACTCAGGATAAAGCTGACGAACCAGAGTTCCTAGCCTGGCAAGCCGTGCTGGAACGTTATCAACAGATTGCCAGCCTGGAGGAAGAAGAGCATGAAACCCGCTAAGCCCATCGGCATCTTCATCTGTGCCCTGTTCGCTATTGGCGGCATGGGGATGTTGCTCAATACGCTGTTGCCAGCAGGCAGTGCCAAGGAAACGACTGCTGTTCTTCAGGCTGCAACCGCCCAGAACAATGCGTCAGCAGCTGAGAAGACAGCACCGCCCACTGATATCCCCGTCGGCAGTCCAACAGTCCTCACCGCTGAGGCGGAGCCAGCCCCAGAGTCTGTTTGTATGGCGGCTCTGCAGCAATATCTCACCTACATAGATGCCCGTGCCCACTATCTCCTGCGGGCTGGGCAGACCCAGGGCGATGTCGCCCGTTTTCTAGCAGGCCGCGACCAGGCCGTTATTGGTGAGCTGGCGACTCTTGCCGCCAAGACCGGTACTTTTCAGGGCAATCCAGACCACTTTGCTCAGCTCACCACCTTGGCAGCCGAGCGGCAAGCGGTCGCTTTGGCAAGCCATTTACAGCAACAACCAGCCGCTGATTCACCGTCCAAGACCAGCCTATCTGGAGGCGTTAAGACCTATGACTTCAACCTACAATGCTGACCAGCAAAGCCGGGCGCTGACAGCAGGCAGTCTCATGCTGCTGGGGGTCTTAGGCGGAATACTTTTGCGGAGTATCCCTGCCTATGTCGCCGGAGCCACGCTCACCACCTTTGGGGTGATGACGGCTGCTCGTAAAGGTGTCCGCCCTGATGCGGCGGTCGGAGCTTATAGCAATGAGGTGATGGAGGCTCTGACCGAACTGTTTAACCCCGATACCGTTGATCACAATGCCCGCCGCGTCGTCTCAGCGGTCGCCGCTCAGGTGCCCCTGCTGAAACAACTCCAGGACAGCTACACCCGGCTCAGCGAAGATCCGCAATTCTTTAATGCGCTGGTGACGTTAGATCCGGCAGCCAAACGGTTTCAGCCACTGGTGATTGGCGGTCTGCCGGGCGAAGGTAAAACCCGTGTCATTCAAAAACTGGTGGAGCGGTTCACCCTGCTCAATCCCGAAGGTCAGGTGATGGTGTTTGATCCGGAATATCATTTCAACCAGGCTGACGCCAATGGTTCACCCTGGCCCGAGCACCTGGTGCTGGGTACCCATATTTTTGACAATCTTGCTGGCCTCAATACCATCCGCACCACGCTCAAAAACCGTCTCGCCACCACCAAACAGACAACGCCCCTGTTGATTGTGTTGGATGAGTTTAACAATCTCAAATCTTTCCCTGGGATGCCGGAAGACGATGCTTACTATGCTGAGTTCCTGAGAGAGTTGAAGGTCGCCTATAACCGGGCAGGCAAGCGAAACGTCATGTTGGTGACCGGGGTGCAGCGCATTGGCGCGCAAGAGACTGGGATGCCGCTGGAATATCTCTCAAGCTTCCCCTGGTTGATCTTCCCCAAGCTGGCCAAATCCAAGCGGCTACAGACCGTTCTCGGCCTTGAAGAGACTCAAAAGCGGACTTTCCTTGAGGTGGTCGCTCAGGTGGATGAGATTACCGCCATCAACAACCCCACTCTGCATCCAGCGGTGTATGTCACCCCAGAGCGGATTGACTGGAAACTGATTCCGCACTTTACCGGCCATGAGATTACCGAGGTAATCGAACCAGGACTCGATTGGCTGCTCAAGGTGTGGCAGGCCTGCCCGCACATCATTCAGGCGATTGAAGCCGGTGAGATTAAAACCCGCACCGAACTCGCTGACCCGGCTCTGCCCTATCAGGAGGAGCTGGCCGAACTGCTTGATGAATCCAAGCTACAGCGCAAGACCTCTGACCCGCGCTGGCAGGCGCTGGCGAAACACTGGGACAGCCTGGTGAATGGTGACTTTACTGCCTCGATTGCTGCTGCTGAGACCTGACACCCGTTACGGCTATTTATTGTTTGGAGATTACCCCCATGTGGAACCTGCTGAAATCAGGCGGTGCCGTATTGCTCGCCTTTGGTCTGATGACGCTCTTCTTCCAGTCCATTGAGGAAGGCAATCTGAAAGTCGGCCCCATTGTTGACGACAGTATGACCCTAGCGGCGCGTGTCTATCGCGCCTTCACCACCCCGCTGCCTGCCGATCGCGATGAGGATAGCGCGCCATGAAAACTCTGGTCGATGGGCTGACCTGCCTCATGATGCTGATGATTATCATGCTGTGCAGTAAGATTCTGTTCCCGCAGAAAACCCAGGCTCTGCTGGAGGATGCAAATCAACGCTGGGAGAACGCCCATGAGCGACTCGACACCGCCCCTTAACTGGAAATGGCGCATTGCCCAAAATCTCGCGAAACGAGCCAAACGGAAAACACGACAGCACCCTGTTACGGGTTATGTGGCGGAGCATCATCTCCCTAGTCTCAAAACCCGCGAAGGGATTGCCGCCACCCTGGCCTTATCGGCCCTGACCGATGCCTTGAGAGAACAAAATGACCTCCAGCGCCGCCGTGTTGCTCGACTGGAGCAACGGGCCGAACAACAGCGCAGTCTCATCGAAGCCCTGGTGCAGTTTTTGGTGGTGTTTCTGCTGCTTCTCAGTGTTGGTGGTTATGCCGCCTTCAATTGGGCTGTGACAGAATTAGGAGCGCAGATAAACGCGATTTCCAGCCTGCCAGGCATGGGTTGGCTGCTGGAGGGTACTGAACTCCCAGAAAAGCACCAACACCCTCGTGACGGTGTTTATATGCCGAGCGTGGCCTCTTTTGACCCGCTTGCGATCGCAACGCCTTATTTATACGACAACAGTCCACCAGGAGCATGGGACTTTACGCTCATTGATCCAAAAACTGATAGTACTCGCGTGGCCATTCCCAGTCCCTGCCCTGGCATCATTGAGGAGATTGGTCAGACCAAGCGGGCCGGTAACTATCTGTGGCTGAAATGCAGTGATGGCAATCGATGGTTTATGGCCCATCTGCATCGTTATCAGGTGGCCCAGGATAGTACCGTGCAATTGGGCCAAGCGCTGGGCCTGCAAGGCAGTACCGGCAACAGTACCGGTGATCATGTTCATGCGGTGATTGACCCAGTGACTGGCGATCGCACCGACCGCACAGCCACTAAACCGATTCTAGATAAAGCCTTTAGGTTTTGGAAGCAGGGGAATCAGCTGGCAAATAGTCACCTCAGTCCTTTGTCAGACACAGCGATCGAGCTGGTCAAGCAGCTGGAAGGTCTGCAGCTGGAGGCTTACCCCGATGGCACTGATGCCAATGGCCTCAAACGCTGGTCTATTGGCTACGGCACCCCTTCACGGCCTGGTGAACAGATCACCCCAACTGAAGCTGACAAACGATTACAGGCACATCTGGCTGTTGCCAGTCAGCGTGTAAGTGACCTCGTCACCGTCCCCCTAGCAGAAACACAACGAACGGCGCTCATTAGCTTTGAGTACAACACTGGCGGCCTGGCAACTTCTGAGTTGCTTCGTCACCTGAATAATGGCAATTTGCAGGCGGCTGCCGCTGCATTTGAAGACTGGGTTTACTGGGTACCCCATGGTCAGGTCGACCCGGAGATTGCACCAGGATTGGTCCAACGCCGGAAGCGGGAGCAGCAGCTTTTTTTAGAAAGCATCCAGATAAGCGCCTCTTAACACAGGAGCAACAGCGATGATGACGACGAACGGACTTACGCACGGGAAGAAGTGTCGAGTTGCTGAAACAAAATCAACAACGCTACGAACGCTTACAGGAAAGATTGACTGAATGACCAGAGGGGAGCTGCGATCATCGGGTCAGACAAATCCTGATGACGGTGCAGGCAAAAACAGCGCTCATCCTGCAGTTCCACCTACAGACATATGCCTTGGAACAGGAGCCCCATGAGTAATCTACCTAGGGTTTTTGATAATAATCCACTGCAGCTACTGGCCGAAAAAGCCAGCCCCGAGATGATTCATGACTGGATCGATGCACTGTATGAAACGGATTTTATTGTGGACGACCCCCGCTTACCCTTTCTGCTGTTCACAGTTACTGCGCTTTGTGAATACACCGAGACCCATCCACTCAATCCTGACTATCAAAAGAAATTCAACAGTATTTGTGAACTGGCATTCACAGTTTGCGGTGAGGCTCTGGAACAAATGAAAGCACAGACGCTCTAGCGTAAGATTCTAGCCTGGCCAGCCTAAAGTGTGCGCCAGCTTATAGCTCTCTACCTTCCAGGTTGCTATGAGTCCTGCGTTTTGTCGTAGGAGACTGTTGTGTCTTGCTTAATCCACAAGAATTGCAAGCGAACCTTGCATATTTTACGGGAACAACAACCTGGTATCGTTACCGTCTCGGAGTTGCCGTTTTGGGCTACTACACAGATGGTGTGCAATACCTGGCAGAGAATGCTGAATGCTATTGGCTATTGGGTGATATCTTCATCGCGCAGCAACTGGAATCGATTCGGCAAGAACCATTTCAGGTTTGGGAGCTGAAAGTTGCTGATAGCGCAGGTACGCTCACAGCTAATGATGGTAATACAACGACCATCTTTAACAAGGAAATTTCTGTGACTGACTTTCCTTTGCAATCCATGACACTGTATGTGGAATGGAGCAATATGGAAGGGAGAGACATGCCTGTGCTCTTGCTCCCCAGTGAGCATTAATCGTTGTTTTACTCAGGATTTATTGGGAGGCTTCGGCCTCCTTTTTTATTTGGTAACACGTATCTTGGTGGTGCAAATCTTGCTAAAGCTCAATAAATCAAGAAATTTTAGTTTGGAAAATATCCTCAATTTCTTGAATCAACCGCTCAAGTCTTTCTGTGCTTTCGGGGTTGGCCCACTCTTCAGACTTACTAATTTTGGTTAGTCCTCTGTAGAAACGAAGTTTTAATGAATTATCATTACTATCCGTCTCCGCTTCGGGGGCAGTAGCTTGCAACAACTCTCTTCGCTCTTTACGAATCTCTGCCACAGATGGATTATCTTCAATTGCCCACCGTAGTAGTTTTCCTCGAATCTCTGCATCCTTAACAGGCGCTATTTCTACTGCCTTGCTCCAGCTTAACTGTTCACGAACAGCTGTTTTAATATCTTCTGGTAAGCGTTGCAGCTTTCTAAATTTGCCACGGAATCCGGTAAGACTCCCTTTTTTATAGTATTCAAGAACAGCCTCTAATTTTTCAGCCTGAAGAGCGATATCGCTCTTCATTTCTTTTTTACGTTGTGCATTATTTACAACTTCATCAAGCAGTGAGATAACCTTCCTAGTCGAGATCCCAAGTTCATCTGCTGCGATTTCCAAAACCCCTTCCACTTCCTCCAGCGGGTTTAGGTCATTACGTACGAGATTTTCATCAAGACGAATCCGCCGAGCCTGATAATCGGTTAGCTCTTTAACTTCAGCGGGTATGGTGTCATACCCTAAGTCTTTGACGGCACGGTAACGCGACTCACCATAAATAAGCTCAAAGTCACAGTTGGGATCAGCTTCGGCTCTGAGGCTCTCTGGTAAAGGTCTTAGTAGAATAGAGCCTTGAAAACCATTTTGCTCGATAGAATTTCTTAGCTTTGCCTGCTCATCAGGGTCAAAGTATTTCCGGAATTGAGTTTGATTTACATAAATCCGTGAGAGTTTAATTGGTTGGACTTGGATGAATGCTGCTGCATCCTCGGAGGATACATTTGTTTGAACGGCCTGGGCTGGCTCGTCATTAACCGCTTCAAAGACCGCACTTAGCTTTGATTTTCGGCTCATGCTAGAATTTCCTGTCCTACCCGTGTGTATTGATACCAGATTTTTTGGGCGTTACCATCTTTTGCTTCACTTGCCAAAGTACCTTCAAGCGGTAATTGCTCAACAAATGCATATTTTTGAATAGCAGTGCTAAACATTGGGATATTTGAATTAGCTAATAATTCTTTCAGCTCTGCTACAATCTTGGTCGCATTCGGTGGCACCATCGTTAACAACACTCTGAAAGGGGTTTCCATTTTCTTGATAGCCTGCACAGTTTGGACCAACACCTCTAAGTCCATGGGGCGTGTTGTTGACGGCAGAATCAGGAGGTCACAGTTTTGTGAAATTTCCTCTAAGTCCTCTGGTGACGGCCTAGCCTTTGTATCAATCACAATATGTTCTGGTCGCCTCGCCATAATCAGCTTTGGTGCAAAGTTATCAGTTGTCACCTCGAAAGATAATTTGTTGTGCTTTGCCCAGCTCAGAGCTGAGCGGTTTTCATCAGCATCAATGAAAAGGGTAGAAGCCTTGGATTGGAAAAATGCTGCCAAATGGACTGCCGTTGTCGTTTTTCCAATCCCACCCTTGTAGCCTGCAACTGTAATAATCACCTAAACCAGCTTCTGTTAATCAAGTATTTTATTGCAAGGAGTTATTCACGTTTCCCTGTGATAGCAGGTTTTGTAGGAAATCACACTATCAGCAGTGACTTTCTTTCAAAACACAATGATTGTTGTCTGTGGATATGTTGGCAAAGCGATAGCATTCGCGTCAGCGATTGTCCACATATCCACAGGAAATCCCGTTAAAGAGTGTTAATTAAACAGTTATAAAACAATAGTTAGAACGTTAATAAACTGTTAATACGTTACAGTTTGCTGAAAGGCCCAGAATATAAGGCATTAAAGTGCATTTTTGTCCGCGAAGTACCGACGTTTTGTCCGCGAAGTACCGTTGAAAAGTCCGTGAAGTACCGACATTTTGTCCGCGAAGTACCGTTGAAAATGTCCGCGAAGTACCGTTGAAAAGTCCGTGAAGTACCGACGTTTTATCCGCGAAGTACCGTTGAAAATAGGAAATAGGGGCGAGTTATCCACAAAAATGTGGATAACTTTGGCTCTCATGATGCTTGCTGAGACTGATTTGGATAGAAAGATATGAGTTTTGTTTGGTGGAACGCCAATAATGTCCGCGAAGTACCGTTTCCATCAGATAGGGTGATTAGCAACGTATCTGGTACAAAAAGCAAGAAAGGCTTTATCCGGATTTAGAGGTGCGTCTTTGTGTTTTTTCTGAGCCCAAGCCCGCCATTCTTGCTCAATATGCTGAATATCGTAATTTGGATAGCTCTCCTTTGCGTCAATCAGGGTATGAACTGAGAGTTCAAAGCTACCCTTTAGTTTTGGCCGCTGTGAGGCAGATGTCTTGTTTATCAGTTTTTTGGGGCGGAAAGTAATGCGGCTCCTTGCTGGATCTCTCGCTACATTAATTTCCATCGTGTATTCAGGAAGGCAATTTTCCCGAATTAGGCTGACAACATCCGCCTTAAATCGTCTGATCTCGCGGTTGGAGCCACATTTATCCTTGAGCCGTGGCAAGCTAATAGACCAACTTTTCTGCCTACCACAGTGCTTTCGAGCCAGTTCATAGAAACGACGAGCGAGCCCCTTACTCATCGTAAAGTATTCATCATGAATGGTTAAAACCCTTCGGTCGCGTGTAATTGCACGGAAGACCCAGTCACTAAGAGTGACCTCAACAGCAACCATGACGGTTTTACCATTCGGAAGAGTACGGTCGATAGTGCGCCATGATTCAATCCATCCAAAACCTCGCCGCTCTTTTTCGTCTCCTGAGGCAATAGTTGTTCTAATGCTGGTATTACGCAACCGGTCCAGGGCATTAAGGAGCAATTCATAACCTCGCTTGCCGGTGCTGCGTTTGGTCCTTTTTAAGAAGTCTGCAGCCACAAATCGAATTTTGTGTGATGGTATTTCACCACGTTCAATCCGCTCATTCAAAATACTGGCTATGTAGATTAAAACTTCTTTATCCCAGATGGTTGCAACTCCGCGAGGTCCAGGCTCCACTATAATTTCTACGTCATCATGTTGGTAAAAAATGGGTTTCATCTGCGGTTTTTTCTCAAGCGAGAAAAAAGGATGCTCCATTAAAACTCGATCGTCTTTAAGTGGAAGATTAGCCCTGTCTTCAGCAAATAAGCTAAGTTGGCGTGTCGCTGACTCGGGCATGTTGACGTATTTGTTTTGTCCGTGATGTACCGACGAGAAGATTAAGTCGCTTCTATCGGACAGTCAAATCGTTAACCTCCAAAAACTGACTGATAGCTGGTTTTGAACTATTGCCGCCGCCATTTCCAAGGCTCAGTAAACTTCGACTGCCATATACCGCGCTGCTCAGCTTTAGCTGTCTTTTCGTCCTTGATGTATTGCCTCGTGTAGCGCCGATAGGCCAGTGCCCAGCCATAACAAACCATCCAGGCATTGAGGTTGATTTCCCCAGCAAAGCATTCAGCTAAGGTTCGGTCATAGCGGTCTGTATCCTTGTGATCGCAACTTAGCTGAGTACCCTTGGTTTCATCCTCAAGGGCCTGTCTGGCATCTTGGCCACAGCGCCAGAGTATATTCCTTTCAGGCACGTTTGATGCAGCTCTACAGCATCAATGCCCCACAATCTGATTTCAGTCTGACTGATGGTGAGAGAGTCGCCGTCGATAACTGTGGCGGTGCCGACAGTTTGATCAACCGAATGCTCGGCACTACTTTCGCACCCGATAAGCCAAAATAAAGCCGCCAAAAGGGCCATTGAATATTTTGTGCCACCTTGGGTCATTCAAAACCTTAACAGTGCGTTAAAACTCATCTGAGGGCGATTAAGGGCTATTCAGGTTTGCTTGTAAAGCTACTCTTCCGTCTGGTTTGGGTGCTGGCTGACCAGAAAATCCATTGGCACCTCGAACAATTGCGCAAAGGCATGGAGTTCATAATCTTTGACGCCGCGTTGATTGTGCTCAATCTTCGACAAGTCGGCTTCACTGAGTTTGATGCCGTAGTCTATTTCCAGTGCCGCTGACAGCTCAACAAGTTTCAGATTAGAGTTCCTGCGCATCTCCCTGATGCGTCTGCCGCTGATGTTTGCCCTGCTCATGACCAGTAGCACTATCAAGACGATCAGTCATATTTTTTCGATAATCGAAAGTTTTTTCGTCGCACAACCTTGACGGTCACTGGTGAGTTTCCTACACTCCACCCTCGGTCAACCGCCGTTGACCTGGGGAAAATGGTCATTCCCCTGTTCAAGAGTGCGTTACTGCCAAATCCCCTCTATGGTGGTGACGTATCCATCCCTGCTTATGGCCGGGGTGCCGAGGGGCGTACGTTTTTGGACGTGCGTCTCCTTGGTGCTGCTCTCTTGACAGCGTGACCATCACCCCGGCCACCCATACGCAGGATATTTCTATGCCCGATTCTCGACCAGCCGTACCAAGGCTGCCGGATAAAGCTCGATTTACTGAAAACCTCTGCCAACAAATCGAGGGTTTTCAGCGGATTTTGCAAGTCCCAAGCGAAACTTTAGCAGCTGCCCTGACTCTGTCGCCGCAGGAGTTTCAGCGGCGCATTATCCGGGTCGAGGACTTCACGGCGTATGAGATTGCCGTCTGTGCTGCCATCTTCCGCACAACAGTTTCGTCTCTGGTGGGCGAGGAATATCCTCTGAATACTTCGCCTAGCTCCAGCGTTCTTTAACCGACAAGACGTTGCTGGAGCCGCTATCAGTGGATAGCCGAGCCTCCTAAAGCGATAACACTTAACACCCACTTACTCTCTGGCTGTGCGATGCGATCAAGCCTCATCCCTTGTCCCTTGATACGCCTATTTGCTGCTATAAGCGTCATACAGCGTCTTTAATCCATATTCGTATCTTGGGTACAAAAGTCTCCTTATCCTCACTCAAAACTGATCTGAGCACCTTATAGCACCATGCTACCAGGAAGGGCAGGGGACATAGTTATTGTCGTTCTTAATATTGTTGTCATCGGCCCTGACCTGTCGCTGCCAGCGCTACAGGCGGTTTGTCATGGGTTTACCAGGGTTCTCCGCCTTGGTTGGCATAGCTGAAAATCACTCCGGCTTTTAGGCCGGGAATCAGAACCAGGCCGCCAAGCAAAACGACGGTTTCCACGCTGTGGACCCTCCGCAGTTTTGCTGGTCGCCCGAACCTGCCCCGGCGCTGGGCAAAGCCATGATTTTCAACCGCCAACAAGGAGAAACCATCATGGCAAACAACAACACTGTCATCCTCACCGGCAACCTGGGTCAAGCCCCGGATGTATTCAAAGACAAGAACGGCAAACCCTTTGTCCGCCTCTCTCTTGCTACCACCGACAGCTACAAGCCCGAGGGCAGTGATGAGTGGCAGGACCAGGATACTGTCTGGCACACCTGTTTCGCTTATAGGGAAGCCGCTCGGTACGCCAAAAGCTTCAAAAAAGGCGAGCGGGTCAAGATTCTCGGCAAGATTGCCTACCAGCAGACCGAGACGCTGCTTGAAGGTGAAAAACGCTTCTTCAACAACGCGACCATCACCGTGCGGACCATCAAGGACGCCCGCTTGAGAAAGAAGCTGGACACGGCGGAGGCGGAGTAACGCCCCTCCTTTCTCTCAACCAAATCACGACAACTGAATACTGACAGAAAGGAACCGACATCATGAACATCTATGATGCCGCGAAGATTCTAGGATTAACCGGAACAATTACCCCAGACGACATAAAAACTGCTTATCATGCCGCAACCAAGAAATACCATCCTGACGTGAACCCCGCTGGGGAAGAGATAATGAAACTGGTCAATGCCGCCTATGCCGTCTTGAAAGACTTTGACGGCGAAATCAAAGACCAGCAAAGCGATTATGGTGACGCCCTCAGCATTGCCCGCCCAGCTAAGGACATCGCCGCCGATATTCAACGCCGTCTGATTCCGCATTATCTCACGGCCTATGACAAGGCCTTCAAACGCCACAACGAGCAAATTAAACAGGCTGAAATGGAGGAATATATTGCCCAAGCTATTCTAAAGGTTGCGCCAGGTGGTCGTCTTTGCCCTGACGTTCGCTACAGCAAAACCATCTACTTCGATAACGGTAAAGCCCAGCTTTGGAAAAGCGACGAAGTCAGACTTGAGCTTAGGTATTTGTCTGTTGACCAGGCGATTAGGATCATCGCCATGTTAAAGCCGGAACACGGAGCGTGAGTCTTGTTACAATTAGCCCTGTTTTACGCTTCTACTAGATCAAAGCGTTTTTCAATGTGCTCGAAGCGATCGGTGAGGTTGTCGATGCGATGCTCTATGCGGACCAAATCTGTCCGCATTGTCTCTAGCGATGCAACCCGGTCACGCAATTCCTTTAGCATATGACCGTGATTTGCCATATCGGCATGAATGCGTTTCAGCAATTCGTACATCAGTTCATTGGTGACTTCAGCCATAGTTGGCAGTATGCCTGAATTTCCTTAACGAGACAATAACTGTTATATGTTTGTCATTGTGTGCTATTACTGGATGACCAGTTCCCTGAGGCCGCAGTCACTGAGAATTTCGGTATGGGGCAGCTCCTGGTTGTAATAGGCTGACGTCTCACAGGTAATGCCAGTGTGAATAAATAACCCGCCAGTCGCTTCATCATCACGCAGCACTACCCCGGCAAAATCAAGGATATGGTCCGGATCAATCTCCTGTGAATAGCGCTTGGCTTGCAACAGAAACTTGTCACCATCCTGGTCCCAAAAGCTGCCGTCAATACCGCCGTCATGGGTGTAACAACTGCGCTGAACGGTGAAGCCAGCGTCATCGAGCGAGTGCAGTAATAATTCCTCAAACACAAACGGGCAAATCACCCGCAGCGCGCTGAGCACAAAGTCGGTTTGCGAAGGAGGATCTAACTCTCTGCTCTCCCGCCGCAGCCGATTCAGAATAATCCGGGCATCTCGCATTGCCGCTTTCTTCCTCGGCACCTGAAACACTCGGCCATCTTTCGGTCGTTTGAGCCGTTTTGGCCGGTATTGTTTGGCCCACTCCGGTGCGCCCTGGGTGGTGGTGCCACTGTTCGTACTCTGCATGATTTGCCCCTCCTGTGATCGGGATGAAGTCAAGGAATAGGGTTATGGATTAATTAAATAAAATTCAAGTAAAAACTATTTTTATTGCTGGGGAAGAACAAGCTGTGGTGCCGCACTGCAACAGTCGCCTCAGGCGTCGAACTCTGCCAGTAATTCATCGGCCTGGGTTTCCGGCAAGGGTGGTTTTGATTCTGGTAACTGGCCCTCTGTCGGCACGATAGTGTTGGCCGCTTCAGATAGTCCTGGGTGGTGTTTCCTGTTCACCGGAGAGGAGGGAACTGTACCCTCAGAGACAGCAATACTGGCGTCTGTAACGGGGGCAATGGTCTCGGCCACCAGCGAGGCGGGCAGGGAAGTCCGTTTTTGCGATGAGGGTTCACTTGCTTTTGGTTTTTGTCTCCCTGATTGAGCGGTAATAGGTTTAGCCGATGTAGCAGAGGCCTTCTTGCGTTGTTTCTTCTCTTCTGGGGACAGTACTGGCAATTCAAATACCACGCGATCACGATCTGTGGTCAGCGTGATATTGAGAATTTCCAGTAGCTGTTCGTAAGTTTGACATGGTGTTTCATTTTCGAGCAATGCCCGCAGCAAATAGCCACCAGCAATGTACTTGCGGCGATTCTCTTTGCGACGCTTTTCCTTGGCCAGCAGCAGGTCGATTTGCCGGGCTTTCTTCTTCGCTTGCTCGGCTTGCTCTAAATGTTTGTCGCGTTGTTTTTGTAGCTGCTCTTCTTTGGTCACCATGCGCCCACAACCCCTCTAGTAAGCATGTACCATAGTGTAGGCAAAAATTCTGGAATTGCCCACCAAGAAGGTGGGCGAACGCGCCTGCTCTGTGTTGTTGACTTGCGGCAACACTCTCCCGTGGGTTCCGTGGGCGCGTCACCGGAAACGCTGGCATCTAGCCCCGAATTCAGGAACCAATGGCGCAACTATACATTGCAAGCAATGTGTTGCGCCGGGGGCTTGCCCCCTGGTCCCCCCAAAACCGTCCGCTCTCTTTTGCGAACTTATGGCGCTCTATTATCTCGATTTTAAGGTGCACTCCCGTGCAAAATCTGCGAGCACCATCACAGCAAAAGCGGCGTACCGCGCGGGCGAAAAAATCTACGACCCGACCATCGGTGAGACGTATGACTACACGCGCAAACGCGGCGTTTATGGCAGCGAGATTTTCGCCCCCGACAATGCACCGGAGTGGGTGAACAATCGCGCTGATTTATGGATTGCTATTGAGCAAAAAGAGGACGCCAGCACCCGCCGAAACAGCGCGCAATTAGCGCGGGAAATGGTGCTAGCGTTACCGGTGGAACTCGCACACGACGAGAAACAAAATCTAGTTCGTGAGTATGTCCAAACTCACTTTGTTAACCGGGGTATGATCGCCGATGTTGCTTACCACGATTTTGATTCACACAATCCCCATGCCCATGTGTTGCTGACCATGCGCGAGATTAACGCTGACGGCTTCGGAAAGAAGAACCGCAGCTGGAATGATCGCAAGCTGGTGAGTCAGTGGCGGGAGCAATGGGCGAGCCATATTAACCGCGAACTGGAACGGGGTGGCCACCAGGCCCGCGTTGACCATCGCAGCCTGGAAGAGCAGGGCATCGATCGCGAACCACAGATTCATCTTGGGCCGCATGTCATTCAAATGGAAGCGCGAGGTATTCGCACCGAGCAGGGCGACACTTACCGCGCCATCAATGCCGCCAATCGTCAGCGCGCCTTGGCCAAGGTCGATGAGCGCGCGGTTGAGCAGGATAATACCCAGCCCGATCGCGAGGGCAAGCAGCAACGCCTGGATGATGAGCGAACGCTCATTCATCAATGGCAGGAGTACAAGGACCGGGAACGAGGTAGCGCTCCGGCGGCTTCTCAGCAGAAGCGATCGCCGGAGCGCTTGGATGACAAAAAATCAAAACCGGTTCAGTCCAAACCAGACCACTATGGTCAGTTCTTTACCCAGGCGGTGCGCTATGAACTGGGTAAGGACTACAAGCCCCCCTACAGTCAAAAAATCGATCCGGCGAGTCAGCATATTCAGATCGATACCGAGGCACAGAAAGTCGATCCACTGGAGCATAAAATTGGTGATCTCGATGCCGATATGACAACTGCGTTAGAGCAGATTGCGCAGCATTCAAAAAATGCCAGCAAACAGATCCGTCGGGCGAACTGGTTTCGCGCTCATCCCGAACACGAGCACAGTGAGTATTGGCAAGTGCGGAGTGGCTACTACGGTGAAGCGAAGCGGGAATATCTCAAAGAGTTGTCGCGTCAGGCTGAAGCACATGGTAAAGATGCGGTGCTCACACCCAGGATCGATCAGGATATTGCGATCCGCCTCAGGGGGGCGGGCTTTAGCTGGAATCAAATCCATAAAGCGGTAACCGAGGAAAGTCCGGTTGCGACCTCATTGCCGTCTGCTGAACATCAGTCGGTATATCTGGAGCAGGTGATCCGTCCGACGTTGCAGGCCACGGCTGTCAAGGAGCTTCGTGAGGCGATGGATCGCGATAAGAAGGAGCGAGGGCTTGTTCATGAGCAACGGCTCGACAAGCTGGGGCTGGCAACAGAGCAGCGGGGCCAGGAGGTTAAGCGTGAGCGTGAACAAGGGGAAGGGTTAGAAAGATGATCTTGAGAAAAACGAAACCCACTAGCCTTATCGACCAGTGGGTCAGCGTCATCATAAATCAAACATCACGTCATCGTTACCGGGTTAGAAATCAGGTTCTTCCGGGATAGATGCGGTTGGAACCTCATCTGATTGATCATCAAGTGGCGCTCGCAAGACGAAATCATAGATTTTGCCGGGCATTCTAATTGGCAAAAAGTCGATGGAGAGGCTAAAGCCCTTGCCATCACTGTTTTGCCAGGCCGCTCCCATGGGAATCCAGGTTCCCCTGGGTTGATCAGCGGAGTTTTTAACAACGAGATACAGCCGTAAATCCGGCTTTCTTGGTGTGCTGGACATTTGAACCTCCTTTGAGGTCAGAACAACAATAAGCTACGAGACACAAGAGCGCCAGGCAGCGAGCTAACAAGAAGCGCAAACGCTTCAGCCAAGCCACATCCGATAAGTGTCAAAGCCCCTTGTTGGATGATTGGTTACTGGGCAAAATGAAAAATGGAGTAGTGAAAAGCAGTAGAGAGCATCACTATTTGTGGTTGTAATGTGCTCTCGGAGCGAAAAAAGATATGACAACAATCTCTGAGCCCTTCTGTCATCGCCCCAGTAGTAGTCTGAGTCTGGTCGAGCAGGACGACAACAAAGCATGATGGCCCGTAACCACATTCCTTTTGCCATGAGCTGTTGGTGGTTGGTTGCGATCGGAGCCGAGCTTCCCATCGAAGCGCAGGGCACCATGACCGCTGCTGTCGGCGGAATGCTGCCGGACCTGGATCATCCGGGAAGTGCTCTCGGCAGGCGACTTAAGCTGATTAGCCTGCCGCTCTCCGCCGTGGTCGGTCATCGCGGGGTGACCCATAGCCTGCTGGCCGTAGTGGCGCTGATTGGTGTCCTGGTGACTGTCGCCACGGTCCCGGTCTATAGTCATTTGGGCTGGCTGATCACGCCGTTGACTATCGGTTATCTCTCCCACATTCTCGGCGATAGTCTGACACCATCCGGGGTGCCATTGTTCTGGCCCAGGAAAACAACCTACAGCATGAATCTGTTCAAAACCCGCAGCTGGCAGGAGACGCTATTTGTCGGTCTCTTTACCTTCAGCACAGTTATCTTTGGCGGAGTGGTGACGGCGGCGGTCAACGACTTTTGGCAGCGGGTCGCGACGGTCTCGCAACTGTTTATGCGATGACATCTGAAGTCATTCCTTGACGGCGGCGGCGGACTTTGCAAGTGGTTGTGGGATATCCAATCAACAAAAAGGCAGCCCATGAACCGCAGTGACCTGATCTCCCGCATTGCAGAACAGGCCGATCTCACCAAAAAACAGGCCAGTGAAGCACTGGATGCCACCATCAGCACCATCATGGATGCGGTAAAAACCGACGGTGATGTTCAGTTGATCGGCTTCGGCACCTTCACCGCTGTGCATAGCGAAGCACGGGAAGGACGCAACCCCAGAACCGGCGAGACGTTGCAAATTCCGGAGCGAAAAACGCCAAAGTTCAAGGCAGGCAAGGCATTCAAAGACTTGCTGAATGCGGCATGATGAATGTTTTTTAGCTAGCTGAGTGACTTACAGGTAAAGTGTCAGCCAGTGCTCGCAGCACAGCTTGTGGTTCTTTAGCAATAATTCGAAGTAGGGTTTTCGCTGGTCCGTGTGGTTCTCGCTTACCTTGTTCCCAGTTCTTCAAAGTTGCAATACCGATGCCGAAGTTAGCAGCAAACTGTGTTTGCGACATGCCGAGATCATGGCGAAGGGTTTTAACGTCAGTGTCTAGCTTGGGAAAACTGGTGACTCGCACTGTTCCGGCTTGTTTCTTGCGATGCATCTGCACCTCTTGCAAGGCTTTAATAAGGTCTTGACCGAGTTCAGACATGATATTTAATCCTTCCTTATCCCATCAACAAGTTGTTGCAGCACTTTTTTCTCATCAGCTGTAATATCTTCGCGCACTTTTTTGGCATAGGCTGATAACAGATATACCGGTGTCGCGTCATTGTAGTAAAAGTAGATGACTCTTGCCCCACCTCGCTTACCGCGATTTGATGCTTGCCAGCGTAGTTTTCGGATGCCCCGTGTGCCCTTGATGACCACACCAGCATCAGGATTGTAGGCGAGATAGACTCGCAGATTATCCAGCTCTTCATCCGTGAAAATCTTGTCTGCCTGACGAATGAACGTCTGAATTTCTACAACCTCTAGCATCTAGAGACTGTACGCCAATGGCTCCTAAAGTCAAGCAAAAAGAGATATTGCTCTGAATCCACCAAAAGAATAGGGGCTAAGTCCCACCTCTTCGCAGCTCCTCCGTCCGCTGCGGTTCTAGCTCCAACAGCAACCAGGGTCAATGCCCGCTGCCGCTTTCCGCTGCGCTCCAGCCTTGACCCTGACCACTGCCTCCGCTGTGAAAGAACCGCGACGGATGGCTCCGGAAGAATGGGACTGGGGAGGCACCTATTTTGACTGAAGGGCTGAGAAAGGAAAATCTAGTCGATGTCGAGGTGAGGAAATCTGGCTTTGAGAGCCTGTAAAGTGGCTTTTCGTGACCGCCGCCGCTGCCTGCGATCAATGATTCTTGAGCTTACTTTTTGAAGCTTTCGCATCAATGCTTTGATATACAAGAGTATCCAGCCATGTTCTGTTGAAGAGTCAAGGGCTGGGAATGCTTTAACCGGTGTGGCCTGTGATAGTTGGTCCCATGAGTGTCCAATAGTTGGATATGGTTCAAGTATGAGCCGACCTTGGTCGCAGTAAGTTTTAAGGGTTCTCACCTCATCGGTGTAAGGGAACTCTTTAATCCCTGCTTTAAATTCTAGCCACTCTTCCGGCAGAATATTTTGATAAGGCTGCTTTTGTGAAGAAAGGTCTGGATGTCGAAACAAGTTGAACAGAGCAGCGTTCAACTCACCATAGCTCATCCTAAGCAGTTGTCGTGGCCGTTCAACATAAAGCTCAAAACGGTGTCTTCGTTCAGCACATTCTTCCTCATACTGCTGCTTGGTTGGAGGAAGAATAGATTGCGTTTTTTCGAGATTCTTGAGTATGACTGAAATCGGTAACGGGTGTTCGGTTGGTTTTTCCTTTAAATTCATAGGGTTGTAGGATAGCAACCCTATGAAAATTGTCAACAAATTTAGTTAATAATCATCGTATAACCCTTCATCTAGAATAGGTTCGGTACTTTGAGAAGAGTGATCGTCATGTTCCGGAGCAGCAAGCCGCTGACGCTGGGTATCGACGTAAGCATCCAGGCGATCCATTCGCCGGATCGAACTCGGAATGTTATATTGCGCTCTGTAGGAGTCAACCATCTGTCGCCAAGTTTGCGTTCTTTCCGAGGTGAGGTCTTCGGCGAGGCTGTCAGCCCACTGTTGTTTGTTACCCTCGTTCCATGCGGCAATGGGCGGAAACTTGTCAGTAGCAGCATCGGTAACTTCTCGTTCATTGAATCCAGCTGCATACATTGTTCGACCAATACTTCTAGATAAGGTATATTCATCTCGGATAGTAAAGTCCTCACGCAAGATATCGAGGTTATTGTTGTCAATTTCCTTGATAAGAAGCCGTTGAAACTCCCGCTGCGAATTTAGTTCTGCTTCAGGGAGCTTCTCAGCAAGGGATGCTGTTTGACGGGCTTCTGCTAACAAATATTCTTGCGGGGTGCGACGGTCATTAAGTGGCACATAGTGATCAATGCGCCATTGCTCCAATTTTGCGCGGTCCTCATTCAGGCTTTGCCTGATGTGAAAATTATCAAAGTCCTGGGTGATTTCATCCACATAGAATTGTTGATCGTTGCGGCTAAACCAGCTCCCCTCAGACAATATTCTTGCCTGAGGGCTAAGGTCTTTCATCGATTCGCGAATTTCTGATGGTTCAAACCCAAGCACATACATCGAGCGTATGGTATCTTGCTCAATGCGGAGCATTTCTTCTGGATGATAAAGTGGGTCCATGGATCGTAAATCTTTGCCAGCCGTGCGACGACCCATTTCATACAGATAACGATCACCTGCCACTTCTACGACAAACTTATCGTTCTCTACCTGCTTAGCTACAACTTGTGCCAGCTGAATATTTTTAACCCATAGCGCATGGTTTTCTGATTCATCGGCAGCCTTGGAGATCAGGGCTGCTGTCTCTTCTCGAATAATAGATTCCCTGCGAGCATTGACTCTGGCCTCAATTTTTCTGTCAGAGGGCCGTTCTCTTCCATCGTAGTCAGCATTTCGAATCCGCGATTCTGCTGCTTCTTGTTTTTGTTGATAGTAGGGAGTACGAGTTTCTTGCTCTTGAGCTGTGAGTTGTGTCGCATTCTCACGATCTTCATCGGTTAAATAGTCATGGAGTAAAACGCCTGCCTCTACCAGAAATGTGGTGCTGCTGAGCTTCTGTAGCGATCGACCTCCACGACTAGGTACCCTTGATGGCTGGCGTGCAGGAAGGTCGAAATCAGGCTGTTTGGCAGGCGGACGGGCCGACTGGTCGTAGGTTGTCTTTGAATCACGAGTTTGAAGGGAGTTGTTATCTTCCATGATGGTTATCGCCCATAGCGGGCAGATGAAACGATAAAAATGTGCTGAATAGTTGGGAAGACACTGGGAAGCGCAAAGTCCCCAGTGCTGTTACTAAAATCAACCGGTGTATCAGACTGACTGATGACTGAATGGCATTGGCAGGACAACTGGCGCTATGGCCGAAGGCGACTTTGTGTCCCGCCACAGCAGAAAACTGCCCCCAAGGCCGAGAACCAGTCCTAGCATGAGAGCAAGGCTAACGCTCCAGCTCAAAGCGTTGTTCTGTTGATTGCTCTCGAACCAGGTTTGCAGCTGGACGTTCAAGGCTACGTTGCTGCACTCGATCTTCTCTAATCTGGAGGTCAAGCTGGTTTTCAAAGTGTCTAACTTGTCCGATAAGCTGTTCATGTCCTGCTGCGAGCGTTTGTAAGTTTCGCTCAGTTGCAGCAGTATGGTTAGCAATTCCTTGAAGATCGAGTTCGAGTTGTTGAGTGTAATCGTCAGCTGTTCGATGGACTTGGCCTGGTGATTGATTTCGTGAATGGTCCGTAAAAAATTCTGACTCCATAGTTCCAGTTCTCCGGCGAATGATTTGAACAAGTTTTGCCACTCAGTAGGGGCATCCTCTGTTATCGCCAACAGTTGTCCCATAGCTATGAACAGAAGAATAAATTCATTCTCTACGTCGATCTGATAGCGAATCAGAACATTAAGCACTCTGGCTTTAACCTCGGCTGATTCTCCGTCAAGGGCATGGTCCAACAGACGCATTCTAGGATCACTACTCACAGAAGAGGTGGATTGGAAAGAGTAGCTCATATTGCATCCTCCCCGCCTCTAGAAGGTCGTACAAACGGCACCACGCAGTCCTCTATCTGCGGGGTCGGTTGCAGAAAGTCCAGCCGGTCAAATTCCGCATAAGCTTTGCTGAGAAAGGTTTTAACACGTTGCCTTGAAATCGCCCCGAACTGGTCATACTCTCGTGCTTCGCCAAAGGTCAGGCTGAGTTTGTCAATCAGATTGCGATCCTTGTTACCAATAAACTTCGGCAGGCTAATTACCGGAATCTGATACTGACTAATCAGTGCCTGGAGTTCATCATCCTCATGGAAAGGAGCCCAGTCATCGGTTAGACCCAAATTTTTGACAAACACATGATTGAGCTGATTACCAAATTCTTTGACATATTTTGAAAACAGCGCGAGAGAATCGTAGCCTGAATCAGAGATATGGAAATGATATATCTTGACCTTAGATTCTGCTGCTAACTCAAAAATTGAGTTGTAAACTAGCCACTGCCTCAAAGCGTTAAACACCTGTGCCGGTAGATTAGCAACCACCCGATGTTCAGTGGCAAGGTTAAACAAGTTATTAGCGGAGTCTTCGTATTTCTGGCCCTCAGAAAACACTGCAACATGTTTATGGCCATCCGGATTGAGGTGTCCGTAAGTGCGAAGAAGATCGGGGTTTGAGCGATCACATTCCACCAAAACATAAGGTTCTGAGCGGTCAATCAGGTTGGCACAAAGTGTTTTTGCAAACATGCTTTTGCCGACCCCCCCTTTTTCGCCACCAACAAAAATAAGCTGTCTTAGGGATAGGGTTGCTGCAAGTTTTGACATGATTCATGCTGTCGCTTGGCGACAGGGTAAACAATAAGGAGTAAAGTCCCCCTGAGAAGATCTAAGAAGCCCTCTCAGGAGGACCCTAAACAGGGCTAGATATCGCCGCTATGACCTTGATCAAGTTCGGTGTTCTCTTCAATCAGGTCGTCTTGTATTGCCTTTGGCCGATAATCAACATCCAGCTTTTTGAGAATGGCGCTGATACTCTCCCCACCCATGGATGCATCACCCAAGAGTTTTGCTTGATGGTCTTGTTCTTCACGGCAAACTGCAAATTCATCCGGAGACAGAACCCGGTCAAGTTTAAGCCGTCGAATATCGTCGTAATCCCAAGGTTGCAGGTGCTGATAGCTGCTATCAATCCTCTGATAGTCAGGAGTTAGCTTGTCTTTGGGTATCAGATGCTTGCTGAT
Organism: Adonisia turfae CCMR0081; assembly: GCF_011009555.1. Lineage (GTDB taxonomy): Bacteria > Cyanobacteriota > Cyanobacteriia > Phormidesmidales > Phormidesmidaceae > Leptothoe > Leptothoe turfae. Next base: position 7,566,200 of record NZ_QXHD01000004.1, read on the forward strand.
GTACGACGACGGCATTGTGTACCAGTAATTGTAGTAATCAGCCCGATAAAAGCCAGTTAGCCCCTGACCAGTTGCCTTGTTTGGCAGCTCCATACTAGAGAGGTCGCTCGCCGAGACAATGGGTACTGTCTCTAAACCTTCAGTCTCTATCAGATTGCCGCTATGATAGACCTGACTAAAACGGTCACCAGACCCAATCAGGTTGGCAAAATACTCAGCTGTGTAGGTGTCATTGAGACTAAGAATGCCGCGATGACGAAACTGACTGATAATGGCATTAGTCGCCTCATAGCCATAGATGCGAATGAGTGAGGAAATTGACTGGAACGCGATCACCAGGCTAATTCCTTTAGATCGTCCAGTTGTCGCCACCTCTTCAAATTCTGGAAGTGCTGACAGTGTGTGAAATTCGTCCAGAATCCAAAAGACATCTGAGAGCCTGCTGTACGAAGGATCCTCCGGTCGCATCAGCTGAATTTGCCCGAGTCGGGTCAAAATCAACTGATTGAGTGATGCCATCACCGCCATGTTCTCCACATCGCGACCCAAGATTAAAATGCCTTCATGCCCTGGTTGGTCAAACTCACGGAGACTAATATGACGCTCCGATTGTTCCCACAATGCCGCAATAACAGCAAACTGATTTAGGTACACCAAAATTGTCGTCAAAATACTCTGGGTCATGCGCCCCCCGGAAAGCGGCTCCAGGAATTGCTTAGTTTCCGGGTCACTATCCAGAATCGCATAGAGCTGTTTCAGTGATCTTGGAGCCAGAATAATATCACGCAGGGTCCAGGTGGGGTTGCCTGCATCATCCTTGGCATTATTGATAAAGTACATCACCACCCCAAGCACAATGAAAATAAAGGCTTTACGCCAAAAGTCGTTTTGATTAACCATGGCATTGGCATCGGGGGCGAATGAATAAGCCAAGGACTCGGCATGAGCACGCTCATAGATATCTCTGGCAATGGCCCAGGCATAATGCCGTTTATCAAATGGATTTAGGATATACAGCGGACAGGTAGGATTGATGCCACGGATAATCGGGATAATCTCTCTCTTGGGATCAGATATGACCGCTTTGAGTCCATATCCCTGACCAATGTGAGGCAGGATCGACTGCATGAAAAGCCTCAGATTTATTGTTTTCCCCGAGCCTACGGAGCCGACTAAAAGATAGTTAAACTGGCCCAGAGACAATGGCATTGTAATCCCGCCCCAGTAGATACCTTTGCCACGTAGTCGTAGTTCTGAAGCAAGAGCCCTCCGTACTTTCCGATTTACAGGAGGCCGATAGAGAGAGAACAGCTTATCAGAGACATGCTGTAAATTATCTATGTCATCAATAAATGGTTGTTGTTGCATTGTGTAAACTCCTTATATCACTTGGATTTACGCATGAGCTGACGGTAGTACCGCCTTACAAAGCCATAGGGCTTGACGTTACGATAGGCATTGCCTTTGAACAGGCGGAAACGGCGACGGATAATGCGGCAGGCATAGGGGGGAATGACACACCCTGGCAGGGCTGGAATCAGTGCCAGGGCAATGTGGATACGGGCGAGACCGTACATCAAAGCAAGATAAGCGATATAGATCCCGACGTAGTAAATAGGGCGATACCAACCACGCTCCTCAATGATTTCGATGTAGAGAGTGATGCTGTGCTGAATGAAGTAGTAGGACAGCACTACAAACACCGCCATATCAACCCCTCGCCAGGGATCGGCAAAGTCCAGGGTAAAGCCCTGGAGGGCACCCCACAGTAGGGTTGCAATAACGAGCAATGCCTTCCACAGTAGGTCCTGCCACCAGAAGGGACCAAATTTAATGCGATTAATTGGCATGAGAGGGTCCTCATAACGTAACAACAAAGGGGACAATAATGAGAAGAGAGACGAGGCCGCAGCTAACAGTGAGTGGATCTGGGGCGAGCAGCCACGCCTGCCAATTGGTGAGGGTGGCAACCAGGCCAAAGCGCTCCTCCCACGGCACCAGCTGGTCATGACACCACTCAAGCGTGTCGATGAAGCTGAACAGCCAAAATAGAAAGCGCCAGCCGGTAAGGAACCAGCCGACAATGAGCCGAAAGGCGGTGTAGCCAAGGAGACCCGAGATAGTTACGGGGAGTAGATCCAGGGAGAGCCCGGATTGGTGGAGAGACATAATTCAAGAGATAAAAGACAACAAAAGCCCCACAGCCCCGACGGAGTCGTCTAACCAGGGCCATAGGGCGTCAATTTAGGGGTTAGGGGTTTTCGGTGAACGAAATGCCCTGCCAGCGTTCCAGGACCCAGCGGGTAATGGCGCTAAACTGGGGCATGGTCAGCGGTTCCTCAGGGAATTTGTGCCGGAACTCGGTACACTTTTGTTGGTAGGTCTGGTGGTTTTGCACCGCCTCGAACGCCGAGGTTTCAACAATGCGCGTTGCTTCCTTGTACTGTCGTTTGAGATGTAACGACCGCAGGCCGAATAACAGGAAGCGCTGGGCTTCAAAGCCCTGTTTGCCATTGTCAACAATCTGCATATCGGTGTAGGTCGCCAGCACCAGCCGGGCGATCAGTAACAGCACTTGATGCAGCATTGGCAGCCCGCCCCAGGTCTCGCCGATAAAGGTGCCGAGGATCAGCAGTGGGGAGACCAGGACAATTAGCTTCGCGCCCCAGCGTTTGGTCATCAGGCTCCGACCGCCCTTATCCTCGGCGAGGTAGAGATCGATGCCGGTGTAAATCTGGAGGCCAATGAGCGCAATGGGGATCAGGAGAATACCGATACCCTGTAAGACGCTGTTGCTGCCAACCAGCAGACTGACCAGGTAAGAGGCTGCCTGAAACAGGACAAAAATATTAAGCAGGTAGGCAACGATCAGGAGTTGCAGATAGTTCAGCGCTATCACGTCCTGCTCGGATGACTTACCGGTTTGCTCCGGGTTGTCCTGTTCAAAGTCACCGTATTCTTTTTTAATCCGCAGGCCGAGCTGATAGTATTTGTGGGCTTTGGACCCAACCTCTTCAATGGTGAAAAACAGTATTTTCAGCTCTTCTAAGAGCGAGGCTATCTTTTGTTGTTCACGGCCTTTGCGACGATCGTCATAGAGATCATCCGGCTCAAACGGGATGTTTGCCATGGGTTATGGTCTCCTTAGTGGTGTTGATTTTGACTGTGGATCAGGTAGGTCAGGGCCGCCGAGAAGTTCTCAAACGGCTTGTGAGGTAGGTTTTTGAGCACGCCCTGGCTCCCGCTGCCATTAACGAGAGCAATCTCGGGGTTGCTATTGAGGGGGGCAGGGGCCTTGCCGGTCGTGTCGAGACCATCGGTCACCGCGATCAGCACCCGACGGGGCGAGGTAGGCCAGCTGCTGCTGTCCTCACTCAGGAACAGATCAAGACGGGCCAGATTGCCGTTGAGATTGGTGGTCTGGCAATTGGCAGGCTGGCTCAGTACGGGGCCAACTTTTTCGCGGAAGGCTTTGACGGTGTTCGTCGCTGCCTGCCGATGCGCCGCAAGAGCAGTGTTATGGGCCTTAAGGCGCTGCAAATCTTCAGCTTGAAGCTCTTCATGTCGGGCTGAGGCCTCTGCATAGTCACGCAGTGCCTGTGGCCGCTGAATGGGATTGATATTTTCATCAAGGGGAATGGGTTCCGGGGGATTAACAAATTGGTCAGCCGTGATGCGGGGTTGCGTTTCTACCCGCATCCGCAGTAGGGACGCGCTGGTGTCTTCGCAGACCAGCGCGATCGCAAGTTCACCACCCCTTTCCGTCAGCAGCTGAAACAGGGGGTCGAGGTTATTAATCTCGACCAATGGAAGGTGATTGTCATGAATACTGCCTGAGTAATCGAGGGCGAGGCCGATGAGCACCGGGGTGGTAGTGGGCTGAGTGGCCAAAGCCTTAGCGACGGCTGTAATAGGCTGACCTGGTCGAGAGAGAACAGCAGGGGGAGAAATAGCCGCCTCCGGGCTGGTGCTACAGCCAAGCAGGGTGAGCAAGCTGAGACCGGTTAAATACAACTGGCCACGGCTCAGCCACCCCCTCCTGCGATCAGGAGAGATGTAAAAACGTGTCATGAGAATAGAAAAATTAACAACGACAAAGGTGACCCAGGGCGATATTGCCCTGGGCCGGGTAAAACGCAGATGTGAACCGATTAACCTGGCGTTACATCGAGCAGTTGACTAAGGAGCCTATGCGCCATTTGCAGGCGCTGCCGAGGCACTAGTGATTCGATGTGAGTGATCTCGGTAGCGTAGTTGGTGAAGTCAACATCGATGAAGACTTCATCCAGTGAGAACGCAAAATCCAGGGCGATCATGGCCACAATGGCTTTGTACTTCGCGGTACTGGATTTATCTTCTGGACTGATCGCAGCCTGGGGAATGCGCTTTCTGGCAAGGCTGATGACTTCTTGGCTATTAGATATTGACTGCGGTGGACACATATCACCGTAGTCAATATCTCCCAGGCAGTGGAGCCAGTGCGTAAAAGTTGTCACCGCAGCACAAGAACCTTGCAGCACCAGTTTGACAGTGCCCTCAGAGAGAGCCTTAATCCTGACTCTAGCAATATGGTCAGGCATGGGCATTCTCGCTGGAAAACCACCCAATAATTGCCAGAGGTAGAGCTTGACTCGCTGTTTCAGCGTTAGGGTGTGGTCTTCAATTAGCCATCTGCATAGCTGTGCCTTGCTTTCATCATTCCAATCTCGCCATTCATTAGCCGGGTCAGCTTGCCACTGTAGTTCGTCATGCAGTGCACGGAAATATCGATCTAGTACGGTAAAAACTGGGTCAGAGGAAGGGAGTGGTGGCGATTGTTGCCGAGCTATTGGCTCAGAATTATTGGTTAAAGGGGATGTCATAGTTATCTATCTCCAAAAAATGCGAACCAGCCCTTTAAGAGGTTTTTGCCAGAGCCAAGGGCCAGTCCGCTGTAGTAAGCTCCGCGTTCATCAAATTGATGAATCCGGCTCATAAAAATGCTAAACCCTTTGCCAGCAGGCATTTTACGTCTCATTTCATGAGCATTTCATGAAATAACAAGCGGGGGCCACAACCCTTATCACGACATTTTTACTGGGTTTTTATAAATTTTTATGAATAATAGAGCCTTGAGAGAATAACAACGATGAGGCTCGCGTGAGCGATGACGCCAAACCCACGCCGGATGTCAGGGCGATTCCTGAGGAGATGCTGCGTTTTTTTGACTATCAGCCCGATGAGGGTTTCCAGTCCGAAACAGGAGAAAAACTTGCAGAGCACTACCGCCGGGGCGATGGCCCGGCCAGAGCTGTCAGGAAATCATTTTCCGATAGGAAGTTAGCATCAGAGCTAAGGGGATCACTCGCATTAATGAATGGTCTTTTGTGCCGGACCTTGGAGGACTGTGATGATCCTGACGCCAAATTGTTGCATCATAGGCTCCCTGTTAGAGATATGAAATGGCCATCCAAACTGCAAACAACGCTAAATCGTAAGGGCATTGTGTTGCAGCCGCAAGATCATCGTTTCAGGGATTGTCCGCAGCTATCCAAGGAGCAGTTTCACCGGCAAGCTGTCGGTCTGGTGTATGCCATTGCCGAATACGGCACCGAGCAACTGATGAAGAAAAAAGTCAGGGACTTGGCGCAAGCCGTGGCCGGGTATCAACCAGAGCTGCTGGCTGACATTCCAGGTGTTACCATTGGGGTGCAACGGCAGCAGCATTGCAAGGGATATTTACGTTGTGACCTGCCTCCCGGTTATTTTGATTTGCGGGAAGAGCAAATGGCGTGGCTTGAAAGCCAGAGTGAGCACCTGAAATGTGACTTGCCACCAGCCTATATCGGCTGGCTGGAGAAAAGAGCCGATTGGTTTAAAGGCTAGGCTTGAGACGCCGCGCACAATGCTTGGAACCGGCAATAAATCCGTTTAGCGCCAAATCTACAGGCTGTTCTACACTGGACGAAGCGTCTATGCAGAGTAGCCGTGTCCCAGCAGCCTCACCAGCCCGGTACCAGAACACCTGTCAAACTTCGCGTCGCCTTTTTGGAACCGGAAGGGGCAGACCCTGAAAAGCCTGAGAATCCTCAATCAGCTGAGTACTGGCGTCAGATTCACCAGAGTAAAGTGAGCTACGAAGATCTGGCTGAGAAAATTGTAAAGAAATACGAGAAAGCTGAAAAAAAATTCACCATGAGTGACAGTACAGTATATCGGCTGTTTACTGGTTCAGAACCGATTTCGTATCAAAAGGCCCGTTATATTTGTGAATATGTCTGGGCAGATTGGTCTGAGGAGTGCTGGTATGAGTGGTTGGAGGTGACTGAAAAGGCACAGCAAGACTCCCCACAATCAGATGCTGCTCAAGAAAGCGCTACTGCAGAAAAACCATATGAGAACATTCCCCGCAGTGGAATTGTCAAATTTGTAGGTCGAGGCAATGACCTGCAGTGCCTGGAGCAATGCCTCGATCAGGGTGACTGCCCTACAGTTACAGCGATTTCTGGCATGGGTGGAGTTGGTAAAACGGAACTAGCCCTGCAATATGCCCGAAAACATTACCGGAAGGGGAGCTATCCAGGTGGTGTTTACTGGCTGCAACTGCGAGATAAGGATCTAGCGACACAACTCCTGGTTTTTGCTCCAGAGCTTGGGTTGACGGTACCAGACAGTTTAAATCAGGAGCAAAAGGTGCGCTGGTGCTGGCGCAACTGGCAACCACCGGAAGGAAGAGTGCTTGTCGTTCTAGATGATGTTGCAAGCTATGAAAGCGTAGCCCCCCATTTACCATCTGTGTTTGAATCAAGGTTTCAGTTTTTGATAACCACTCGATTGCAACACTTGGGTGCATCAATCCAACAAGTTCCGCTGGATCTCCTTTCTCCTAAAGCAGCTCTGGATTTGCTGCGATCGCTAATTGGTCCAGAGCGGATTGAACCCGAGTCAGAGGTTGCTGCTGAATTGTGCAAATGGCTGGAATATTTGCCTCTGGGGTTAGAACTCGTTGGATACTACCTGCGTGAAGAGGGCTGTTCGATTGCTACTCTTTTGGCAGAGTTGGAGAAACGTCGCAAGCGGGTTTTACAACACCCAGCCCTCAACAATCCAGACCCAACAATGACAGCTAAATATGGTGTTGAAGCTGCATTTGACTTGACATGGGAGCGTCTGGATATCGATGCACGCTTTCTTGGAGCCTATCTCAGTTTGTTTGCTGAAGCGCCGATCCGCTGGGAATTAATTGTGAGACCCGATGAGGGCAATGATAAAACCTACGAGGCGCTAATAACCGCGCGGCGTAAACTCATACGGTTCAGCTTGCTTAAAAAAGTTGGGCAGCTCTTTGAGTTTCATCCCTTGATCCGGGAGTTTTTCGCAGAAAAGCGAGATTCTGACGAATTCGTTATTCCGCCAGAGCAACAGATAACAGGTTCAACATCCCAGATTTTACGACTGCTGGGCATCCCTGGGTAGTTCGTCGTCCGCATATCGTTACACCGTTGAAACAATCGCCACTATGGAATTTCAAGAACAGGTTGTCCGATCATCAGAAAATCAAGATATACAAAAATCACCTCAGCGTCCATCTGACTACCTAAAGCAAGCATTTGCCAAGCGGATGCTGTCACTTGCTGAAAGTATCCCAGAAAGCCCAACACTTGCATTAGTTGAGGCAGCACGTCCAGACATCCCCCACCTTGAAGCAGCAACTGAATGGATACAATGGTTACCCGATAAAGATATTACGTTACCTTACAAGGGGTTGAGGCATTTTTATGAAGGCCAGGGTTTGTATGAGCAAGCCTTACCATGGCAACAACAGTGTCTGGACAATGCGCGTGCCCGTTTAGGGGAGAAACATCTTGATGTCGCTGACGGTCTGAATGATCTGGCGGTCCTTCACCGCAAGCTGGGAAACTATAGTGAAGCAGAACCCTTGACTCTAGAGGCTTTAGAATTGCGTAAAGAGTCGTTGGGTAATGAGCATCTCGATATTGCCAAGAGTCTCAATAATCTAGCAGGGCTTTACGAAGATCAAGGCCACTACAGTAAAGCAGAGCCTCTCTATCAAGAGAGTTTAGTGATGTTTCAACTGCTGAGGGATGGACACCCTGGGATAGCTACCACCCTTCAAAATCTGGCTCTGCTCTACTCAAAGCAAGGGCGTTATGGTGAAGCAGAGCCCCTTTATCGAGAAGCGATAGAGATTTATCAAGGGGTACTGGATGACGACCATCCAAATATAGCCAAGATTTTCAATAATTTGGCAACACTTTACGACGAGCAAGGTCGTTATGATAAGGCTGAATCTCTCTACCAAAAGGCGCTTACGATAGAGAAACAGTGGTTAGGTGAAGAGCATCCTGATATTGCCAATAGTCTTAATGATCTTGCAGCACTCTATTCAAAGCAAGGCCGTTATGATGAGGCTGAACCTCTCTATCAAGAGGCACTGACAACAGCTCAACAGCGGTTAGGAGGCGCACATCCTTCTGTGGCCATAGGTCTCAACAACTTGGCGTCACTTTACCATAGCCAAGGTCAATATAGCGAGGCCGAATTGCATTATCAAAAGGCGTTGGTAATGAGTCGACAGCTACTGGGCGAGAAGCATCCTGATGTAGCTATAAGTTTTAATAATCTGGCAACGCTTTACGAAGATCAAGGTCGTTACGACAAGGCCAAAACTTATTATCAAGAGGCACTAGCCATAAGCCAATACTTGTTTGGCAATGAACATCCCGATGTAGCCACAAGCCTCAACAACTTAGCAGGGCTCTATTCTAGTCAAGGACATTACAGCGAAGCAAAGCATCTCTATCAAGAGGCTTTAAAAATGCGTAAGCAGTTGTTAGACGAGAAGCATCCCGATGTAGCCAGCAGTCTCAACAATCTGGCTTTGCTTTATTCGAAGGAAGGGCGTTACAGCGAAGCAGAGTCCCTCTACCAAGAAGTGCTAGCAATAGATAAGCAGCGATTTGGCAGCGAACATCCTGCTGTAGCCATAAGCCTCGACAACTTAGCAGAGGTTTACCAAAATCAAGAGCGCTATAATGAGGCAGAGTCCCTTTATCAACAGGCCCTAGCGATGCGTCAACAGCTATTGGGTAATGAGCATCCTGACATAGCTAGCAGCCTTAACAATCTGGCAGGGCTTTACCAAAGTCAAGAGCGCTACAGTGAAGCGGAATCTCTTCTGCGAGAAGCCCTGGCCATGCACCAACAACTATTGAGCGATACACATCCCGATATAGCCAGTAGTCTCAACAATTTGGCCTTTGTGTATAAAATTCAGGGTCGTTATAGTGAAGCAGAACCTCTCTATCAAGAGGCCCTGACGATGTTCAAGCAGGTGTTAGGTGAGAAGCATCCTGATATAGCCACTAGCCTCAATAATCTGGCTTTTCTCCACCACGACCAAGAGCACTACAGCCAGGCCGAGTCTTTCTATCGAGAAGCGCTATTGATGCGTCAACAGCTATTAGGTGAACCACATTTGGATGTAGCAGATAGTCTCAACAATTTGGCCTCGTTGTACCATGATCAAGGTCGCTACAGCGAGTCAGAGCCTCTTTATCAAGAGGCTCTGACAATGCGTAAACAGTTATTCGGTAATTCCCATCCCGATATAGTCACCAGTCTTAACAATTTGGCGATGCTGTATCATGATCAAGGCCGGTATAGTGAGGCAGAACCTCTTTTACGAGAAACGCTAACACTTACTAAGAGGCTTTTAGGACCAAAGCATCCGTCTACTAAAACCGTTCGAGAAAATCTACAAATTTTACAGGGGCAGCCTTCAACCCCAAAAGAATCATCTAAGCTAAGTCAACTTGTCAAGAGATTCTGGCATGCTTTAGAGGGGTTTTAGGTTTGCACAATCTTGTCACTCAAAAGAAGACTGGGTAGGTTACAAAAATTATGATTCTATAAATAATACAATCAAACTGTACAAGTAAATTAGTACAAGCATTGGGTTGATTCCAGCTTATCAAAATTCACCTTATGCCCCTAATAAGATAGATATAGCAGTGCCCAAAACAATAAGCAATACTCCAATAAGACTTAGTGGCAATGCAATAAGGTATGTAAGGAAACCCGCAACTATTTTTGCCAGAAAAATGCCAATCATTGGCTCCATAAAAGAACGAATGAAACTCCATATCCATATGAGATAGGACATAGTTTCTTCTCTATTAAAAAGTACGCAAATAGCCAAGGTGATATTTTGAATAACTAGCCCACCAGGTGCCCAGAGAAATCGACAGCAGTCATCGTATGCGAAATCTTCCAGCTCTTTCTTTGTATATGTACCTGAAAACTCAAAAAGATCATCTGGAAACCATTTGATTATTTGGTAATGCCACATACGCCATTTTGCTTTATGGTGCATATACATAGTAAAAGACATGCTACAAAAAGCTGTTGAGATTCCAGGATCTTTTTGGCTTTAGCTCTTTATTCAGGTAAATATCTAATATAAGCTGTGGAATTTAATCCAAGCGCCCCACAAAGTGCGATTGCTAGCACTCTTCGCAGAAAATTTCCGCTAAAGACGAAGAAAAAACTACTAAGCCCAATAATTAGTAGATACAGGCGACGACGCATAGTGGAGCACAAGAAGCCGGTTATTCTGTTGTTAGAGGTTTCTTCCGTCCTTCGAAGTTCAGTAGAATACTTTTATTGAACTGATATTCCGCACTCCCAACTGGCACATTCGATATTTAAACGAAGCAATCAGGCTTTTAGAGTCAATAATCAGGAATAGATCTCAAAAATGGGATCTTATTGAGAATTGGCTTTCAGTGGTTCAAACGAACTATATGACTTGAAGCTACTGTTATTCAAAGGCTTCAGCGTTAATACCTGAGTGTGACAGTTCAGAGGGCAGAGAGTGGGATTGAAAATTTTTGTTAATCAATACTACACTTTTGCTTAAGTGATACGGCCCTCATGCTTTGTTGGATGTTGAATGGCCTACAACCCTGAACCAAATAGCTCAACTAGCCACCTCGGGTAAGAGCCGCAGAATCTTTATTCCCTCATATTTTTATCTGTTTATCCCCCAACAGAATCATGCGTTTTTTTATGCATTTCTCACAGTTGGCTTCTTAGCGTTGAGCTCAATTTTCAGCACTTCTGAAAAAGGTCTGGCTCAAGGTACTACCATTTTGCGTGAACAGGGAAGATTGAAATCCAGTGATAATCGTCTCACTGACAACAGCCCATATGATATTTATCGGTTTAATGGGAATGCAGGACAGCAAGTCACAATTACGTTAGAGAGCTCTGATTTTGACACTCATTTATTGTTAATTGATACTGTAGGGAACACAATCAGCGAAAATGATGATGTTCGTAATGGCATAACTAACTCCGGGCTCACTGTGACTCTCCCGGAAAATGGCGAATACGTTATTGTGGCGAATACCCATCAACCATCCGGACAAGGCAGATATGTATTAACCATGACTTCTGACTCAGCAGTTGCTAGTGGACAACCTACCAGCCAAAGCTCTTCATCAGCAGGTGAGGGAGTTATTGAAGGTAGGCTAACCTACCCATCTGATTATGTGCCAGCCTTAAGGGTATGTGCTCAATCGACAAGTAACTACTATCTCTTAAACTGCATAAGTACAGAGCTTGATCAAACGAGTTTTCAGTTGTCTGTTAGCCCTGGTGAATATTATGTATTTAGTTACGAAAAGGACACTTTCCGCGATGCTGACACTAATGTAATGTATGATGCTTTTTTCTATCATGCAAACTGGGAGCCCAACAGCAATCCTATTCCTGTTCGTGTCGTAGCAGGAGAAACCGTCAGTGGCATCTCTCTTGAAAATTATTCAATTTGTAGAGATAGAGCTACAACTCCAAGCTATTGTGTTGTTCCACCAAACTAAGTGCTACCCTCAAACCAATGGGTAAAAGTGTTTGCTTGAGCGGAAGTAACCTGATGACAATAATAATAGTTTAAAGTTTATTCCTTAATGCACTCAAGTAGAGAGAGACAGCCTTCACACTAGTAGCAAACGCATGTTCATTACAATGGTACATGCTATCATGAGCAACCATTTCGTATAGACCATTTGCTTCTAATGGCTTGCTGTAAGTCATATAGTAACTTAATTGAGTGGTATTGTATTTTCCGCATTTCACTATTTCCTCATTACGTACTAATACCCAAAAATCAACATCTTCCCATGTATCCTTACCTGTGTAAGGACATAGACTAGTTAAAAGGGCTGTATTTTCTTTGCCCTCAAAAATCAATCGGTTTAGACTCTCCTCCCAATGTTGATAGTAGTCGCCTCGTTGCCATAAGCGAGTACTACACCAAAAATCTCGAATGTAGTCGCCAATGACTATGCGAGCACCGATAGTCGGATCTATTGGATGATCGGGCTGAGGTAAAAGGACTTTGTTATCATATCCTTCGATGACAGCAAAATCATATTGAAACTCATCATTTGCAATGAAGTCCAACCAAAATTTGCTTTCTTGCATTAGTTCCTGCGCCTCTCTTGCAAGTCATTGGTGTACGTGCCTATGCGCTCACCACGCTGATTAAAAACTTTCCATAAGGGCTCGGGGTCACGAGCCCTACCATGACCTGCAATATCAGGTGAAATATACACTCTTTGATTCGTCTCTGGCAAGCGTCCCTGAAAAACAGGCGCACCTTGTGTACCATTTTGCAATAATCTTGGAAGACTACCAGGCTCGACCTGTTCAAAACCCAGTTCTTGAGCACGTTTTCTTGCTGCTGCATTTGTCCAACCACCACGACCAATTGTGATTGATCCCGACTCATCACGAGCAAATTCATCTAATCGCCGACCAACACCAGAGGCAACATCATCAATTTTATTGATAGCAGCCTGTGTTAATTGACCGACGCGACGACCATAAGGAACAAGAGATAATACACTTTCCCACCATTCCAGCTCTTCCCCTGTAATCTGATCAACACCAGTAATGGCATTAACCCAATCAGTAGCTGTACCAACACCAGGAATAAACCCAACCAACAAGCTAGCCGCTTGACGAGAAACCTGCTCCACATGAGATTGTTCAGGCTCTGCTTGAGCTATGGGTAATTCATTATTTATCTTGTTTGAGGCTGCTGCAAAACTATTGTGATTAACTTGAAGTTGATCTTCCTTAACAGCTTCCTGATAAGCAATGGTTAACGCTAGGGCACCTTGATCAAGGTTCTCTGCTTCAAAAGCTAAGCACGCTTGTCTAACCCAATATTGGCTGGAATAAATGTCATTATTATCTGCTCCAAACTGTTCACAATCTAATGTTGGAGAGCCATACGTTAAACTCAGAATATTAGCGATAGCCTCTTCCGGAGGAACGGTACAGCGAACTGTCCATGATTCGTAGTACCTGTTATGCCATCCCGCTTGGTTCCACTCTAATCTTACTGTAGCCGTATCTGGGCAAGTACCATCTGAGCTGAAAAAGTTTGCATAGTGTTTGACTACATCTGGTTGTACAGAAGGACGATCGGTGATAGGTCCACCATTATAGTTATAGTCAGCAACTATGACCCGTGGATAAAGAACATCACTTAGCACACTAGAGTAGATTGTACCAAAGTGAATCTTTTGCTTAATAACTTCACCGCGATTTTCGTCAAATATCTCAAATAGAAACACTTCTTGTGCTCCCATTTGCACTCTTTGAAAATCATCACGCCCCTCAGCTTGCCCAATGATTGACTCATTTTGATCTGGCTCAGGTTGTTGTTCCACAGAGCCCGACATAGCCGCACCATCTATTAAGCCGGTATTCTGAGAAGTATCTGTACCCAGTAAACGATTTGCAGTAATGAATCCTCTTGAGTTAGGGAATGACGCAATGAAATCTGAAATATCAACATCTTCTGGTGAATTTGCGAGGCAAATTTCATTAATGGATGCTAGAGCTTGGGCTTCTGATACCTCAAGAGCTGAGAAATCAACACCAATTGGACTCAAGCTTTCTGAAAATACAGGATATATCGATCTAAGTTCTTCTATGGATTCAACATCGGCTATCAACTGCATATTGCTCCCAGCATTTTCGAGGTTCATGCTAGTGGCTTGAAGAATCTTGGAATAGTAACTCTGCAGATTGTTCAGTTGCGGATTACTGATTTCTATTCTTTGAATGGTTTGAATAAAATCGTCTAAATTATTAGACGCTATACTTGTAGCATTAGTATAACGACCTGCATTAGTTTTTATATCCTCTAGAGTTTGAGCAGAAGAGACTTCTTCTATGAGAGCATCGATCTCATAGAAGAAGCTATCTACTATTGCTTGTCCTTGATTTATCCTATGCTTTAGCTGATTACATTGAGCGACTATGGAATTGTTTAAACTCTGAGCAATAGTTGTTGCTGGGTATTGCTCAATTCCTTGTACTCCTTTGCGTGTAGAAGGCACTCGTGTCTGAACAGCTAATACAGGAAATGTAGCGTGATAGATAAAGCATAATATTAAGGAGGTTGACGCAAAAACTTTAGGATTGCTAAGAGCCATCTGACAAAATTAAAAGTGCTTGATCACAAACAAAACTCTTGTCCCCATTGCAGATTAATACCAACCCCAGGTTCTACACATTCAAAGCGCGTCACACTGCCACTGACCAACCCATATTTTGATGACCAGTCTGTGTAATTCACTTGAAAATCCACTAGACTGACAGGCTGACACTCTGTGATGAGCTGTGTGCTGATGGTGGTCATAAACTGATGCGAGTTCATTACATCTGCTGCAGCCTGACCGTTCATCCTAAAGACAACACCGATCGGAGCATCTGCTGGATAATTGGCATATCCTTTGCTGATATCAGTAATCACAACGTCGGCAACCTGAACATCTCGCCCTTCTTCGAGGGAGTTGACTGCTTCAGATACTAACTGTGAGCACTGTTGTTGCATTTCTTCTGACATTGCTTGGGCAAAGGCCATGTCAGCATTTAGTAGTGCTGATAAAGGTAGTGTTACTGGTATCAGTCCAAGCAGCAGGCGTAGGTCTCTACAAAATGTAGTATTGAGCACTTTGTTTATCCCGAAACTGGAAGCTTTTGCCTCAAGGATAGCCTTAGCTTGTCAAGCTAAGTGCTCTGCACAGAAAATTTTAATATGGAACCGATTGCCCAGCTGATCATCAACGATTAACGCATTCACAACCGAATCCACTCAATTTCATCAAGGCTCACTTTACTGGCCTGCCGATCGTAAAGCGCGGTCGCCCTGACATCTTCGTGACCAACTACCTGGAGCAATATCCCGACTGCCACCCCGCTCCAGGTAGTTGGTGATGCCGGTGCCTCTAAAGATATGGTTACAGATCTCGGTAGAAATCCCCGCATCCTGGGCGCGACGTTTAACCATAGCCAAGGCCTCACGGCGATGAAGACGGCGATTGCTCAGCACGCCAACCCGGCCCCACTGCCGGCTACGAAAAACCGCCGTTCCTTTACCTCAGGTCAGATCGGACTGCTGCTCGGCAGCGGTAATATAGGCATGAAGATAATCATCTGCCGTATGATGCAGCGGCACTTCCAGATACTTGCCACCCTTTTCCTAGAGCCGGATCCAGCGCCGGGATCCCTTTAAGAAGCAATCCTCAACGTTCATGGCCAGCACCGCGCAGATGCGGGCAAAGGTAAAAGCCATGAGGGCGATTAAGGCGAGATCGCATGGAGTATGAGCAAATGAATAAAAATGTTATAACCCGTGCAATACAAGGGTCTCAAGTAGAATTTTAGATGATAGGCTAAATACCCCGGATGGTCTTTTACAGGCTATTTAATTCTCTCGTACCACTACTGATACTGGAAAGTGATCACTAAAGCCATTGGCATTGATATTCTCTTCAGCATCTCCTCTGGGAAGTCCAAACCGAATCGGCCCTTGACCTACGCGATGATCAATCATTTCTGAAAATAATTCAACTTTAGCCGTTTCTTCCTGCACTCGAAGCGGACCATTATTCAGAAGAAGACCTTTAGAAACAAGGATTTGATCAAATACGTTACCGTTGCCTCTAAAATACAGTGTTCCGTCTAGCAACCTTAATTTGCCGTTTCGGTCTTCCGCCTGTTGCTGTAAATAACGCCAGGCCAGATTATAAAAACGAGCTGTCCGCGCCCGTTCAACATCACCACGTTCTCGTGTTGCTCTCGCATGAACTTGCAGCGATTCATCGAATGGATCGTCGTTGAAATCGCCCAAGGCAATGATGGGAATGTTGCTCCCTTTCTCTTCGAGAATTCGTTCATGCCAGTAGGCAAGAGTTTCACCGGCAGTCATGCGGAATCCCCGACTTTCGAAAGCACCGCCACTTCGAGACGGCCAGTGATTGCAAAGAGCAATCAGCTCATTCCCCGGCTCAGTCGTAAACGTAACCTGTGTAATATCGCGAGTTCCGGTACGCCGCATCACAAAATGAGAAAAGATTGTATCCGGGTTAATTGTGTAGCGAGCACTATCGTATATAAAAGCTGTATCAATGCCTCGACGATCGCGGGTGGCATCAACATGAACAACAGAATAAGTACGGTTATTGAGTTGTTCGCTCAAACGCTCGATTAATTTCTCCAATACAAAAGCATTTTCTACTTCACAAACGCCCAGGATATCAGGACCTTGAACGTCATTCATCTGCCGGATAATGGACACTAATTGGTCAATTTTCTTGTTGAATAAATCAACAGTCCAGCCAGTCAGATCCTTTTCCACCCGCCTTGCCAGCCAGGGCTCGCGTCCAGGATGGTTTTCTGGAGCAAATAGGTTTTCCAGGTTCCAAAAAGCGATGAAATGCGCCGACATCGGAAGTACTCCTATGCTTCAGTGCGTATACACGCCTTTTTATGGCAAATAAGCCAGTAGTATGCGCGTATCTTGGAGAGGTTAATAAAAAGACATATGGCATAGCCATATTAGGGAATTTGAGTTTATGAAACAACCGATCTCAAATTATAGAAACAGTAGCATGGTGAATATCTGGTAACCCATTGACCTAGTCATAAGTGAATATTGACTACAAAGTCTCTAAAATCGAATCCTCTCAATTTCATCAAGGCTGACTTTACTCGCCCGTCGATCGTAGAGCGCGGTTGTCCGAACATCTTCGTGACCGGCCAGTTCCTGGGCAATATCGCGACTGCCGCCCCGCTCCAGGTAATTGGTGATACCGGTGCCTCGGAACGTATGGTTGCAGATCTCGGTGGCAATCCCCGCATCCTGCGCCCGCCGTTTCACCATGGCGAGGGCCTCACGACGGTGAAGACGGCGATCGCTCAGCACGCCAACTCGGCCCCGCTGCTGGCTGCGGAAAACCGCCGTTCCCTTACCCCAGGTCAGATCGGACTGTTGATCCGCCGCTGCAATGTAAGCATGAAGGTAGTCATCCGCTGTGTGATGGAGCGGCATTTCCAAATACTTACCGCCCTTTTCCTGTAGCCGAATCCAGCGCCGGGCTCCTTTTAAGAAGCAGTCCTCGACGTTCATGGCCAGCACTGCCCCGATGCGGGCAAAAGTAAAGGTCATGAGGGCAATCAGGGCGCGATCGCGCAGCCCTGTCAGATGTGAACAATCAAAGCTGACCAGCAACTGCCGCATGTCATCGGCATCAAGGACCGGCGTTTTGCCAACCTTGGCCCGGTATTTCGGGCCTTTGACATGCTCCGCTGGATTCTGATCCAGCACCCGCTGCTGCACCAGCCAGGCAAACAGCTGCCGGATAGCAGCCAGGTGTTGCAGGACCGTTTGCGGCGATGAGGGATGCTGCTCGACATAGGCCGAGACATATAAATAAGTAACGTCTTCCAGCCGCTGCACACCCTGCTGTTCACACCAGGATAGAAATTGTTGTACCGCTCGGCCATAGGCCTCACGGGTATTGGGATTGCGAATTTGACCAATAAAATACTCGACAAATTTATGACAAGCTTGCTCACCAGAATTGGCAATAAGATTCGGGATGGTCACACCAGAGATAAGTGAACGTTTGCTTTCTGTTGCGACTGGCACTGTTATTACCTGAGTAACCATTCACTTACTTTCTGTTCTGCTGCGGTGGTAATATCCCATAATTCCTCTTTATGAGATATTCAATCCTCATTCACCCAATGACTCAAATATGAGCACTGTGACTCTTTATCAAAATAGTTCATATGCACTATAATTTCGTAGGCCTATTCTGCCTGTAGAAGCTAGTGAATAACTAAAAAGTAAGGGATTTATGACAATAAGGATACTTATGCCTTGCTCAGAGTTTTAACCCACGAATAGAGCTAAAGCAGCCTATCAATGCAGCGGACTGATGTATGGAAATCAGAAAAGGTACCCAAGCGGGTAATATACAACGCCAACATCTCTCTACATGATGCTCTGTAAACGCTTGTCTAAAAGTTACTGGGTTAAAGGTGCGGTGCAAAAAATGGAGAATAGTAATTTAAAGATAAGAGCAACAAATCCGAGGCCAAAAGTCTATTTTGGAGCATGTGATCGGCAGATGGAGGCATTCCTTGACCGTGATGCTTTTCGCCGCAGTCTTGTATACAGTGTACTCTTCCATGGTGACCTGGTAGTTCCTGACATCTATCTATATATAAGTACCTTATTTGCCGATTTGATCGATTCCGATCCTTGCGGATGCAGCTTTATTAAAACTTGTGTTCGTAACGGGGCCTTTATTCCGGCTTTTCGACAAGATACACAAGGTAGCTTCTGCGTGAATCTGAAAGATATTCAACGTAATAGCATCCAGGGTATCCACAATCGGGCTGAGAAAATTGCTGCCGAATTGGAAGAGGCTATCTATGGAAAGAGTTTGCAGTACTTAGTGTGGCCTACCCAACCTTTCAGTGTGGGATACAAAGCTACTGTAGAACGTGTGTTGCTGGCAAGCGATATTCCATCTGGAGCATTACGACTGGAGAAGTTCTGGGAAACAACTGAAGAATTCCGAACTGTCGTAGTCGGTGAGACTAATCAAGATTCGCTTGGTGGGTTTAGGAGAAATGATCTGCATAATTCAGTCGCTCGATATCTGGGGACTGATTCCGGCCCTGTTCAAGATGTCAGAACAGTTTGGCAAAACCTAAAAGATAATCGATTGACCGAGACCGCTCGCCGTATGGTTAAGTGGGTCAATTACTGCTACCACTATAACCATAGCCGAATGTTCTCCCTTCATCCAACTCTTGCCTCATTGGATCCGCTGGATGTTGAATTCGCGCGGCTCCTAGCTGAGCTTGAAGGTAAACAATCATCAACTGCTATATTTCAGGAAGGCTTTCAACTTCCGAGTGTCAGTGCTCTTCTTACAGTCGATCCAAACCGGATCTTTGAAATTCGTGATTCTGCAGTTGGGACCGACTATTTCGCTGCTCTTGCGGCTTGGCAGCGTAGTCCTAGTGAGGATACGGCCCAAATTTTGCTCGATAAGCTCTCTCTTTATACCTCTGGGCTGCGTAGAATCTACTTAGAGCACGGTCGCAGCCTAGTGAATTGGGAATGGTTTCTTCGGGCGATTATTCCAGGTGGTGAGTCTCGTTGGGGAAGTGTTGCTAAAGAAACAATGATAGAAGTCGCTGGTAATGTGATTCCTGGAATTGGTCTAACGTCTTTGGTTGGGAAGTGGGCTGCTGCCACTTACGAATCCTTTCCTTCTTCTTTTCCTAGCTTAGGCCATCTTCTAGGTGTAGGAAAGCGAATTCGAATCGAAATAGAGAATAAAACAACTCGCATCGGTGAGGAGGGTGATGCTGAGATACCCTACGATGCTTCATTTGAATAGCTCAGGGTACGCATAAACATTTTGCAATAAGAAATTTGTTTGATTTGGCCTAAGAGGCACGTCGGTACAATATGGGACCAAATAAAGATCCTCTAGCATTTGTAACTAAAGCAAGGTTGTTACAATTTAATACCCCTATTAAAGGGTGGAATAAGGAGTTCTGATTACCTGAAAACCTGGAAATTACTAACAATATTTTGCATAAAAGGGTTAATTTAAACGTATACATGCATAGCCTGAAAACTTGTCTCTCTATTACTAGCTGAAGTTTCTGTAGTTCTTTATACATCTAGCATGAGCGATAAGATTGAGCTGTTTATCTCTTATTCACACAGGGACCAGTCCCTATGTAATGAGCTGGAAACTCATCTGGCTATATTACAGAAGCAGGGCATTATAAACACTTGGCATGACCAAAACATAGGTGCAGGTGACGAATGGTCTGAAAGCATACATGAAAACCTAAAAAAAGCAGACATTATCTTACTATTGGTTAGCGCTTCTTTCCTTGCATCTGACTACTGCTATGGAGTTGAACTTACTCAAGCGATGGAGAGGCATAAAAGAAAGGAGGTAAAAGTCATTCCTATCATCCTGAGGCCAGTCAATTGGACGAGGGCTCCATTTGCTAAACTACAGGCCTTCCCAAAGGATGCACTACCAGTAACTAAATGGGAAAACCGACAGGAGGCGTATAAAAATATTGTCGAGGGTATTGAAAAAGTAATTAATGCTCTACATGAGCAGCGTCGAGAGCTAGCTCAGCAAAAAGAGGCTAACAAAGCTCGGTATAAATTAGAAGTCGAGGAACTTCTATTGCAAGTAAAAAAGTTAGGTCCTGCTGAAATGGACACCTTAAATGAACTCCAAGCAGAATTAGGCTTAACTGATGAGGAAGCTCAGACAATAAGAAACCATGTTTTTGAGCCTATTGAGGAATTAAAGAAAAAGATCAGTAAATATGAAAAGACCCTACGTAATTTTATTCAGGAAGAATATCCATTTAGTAAGGAGACAAGAAAAAGTCTAAAAGTTCGACAACAAAAGTTAGGGATCAAGGCCGAAGATGCAAGAGATGTAGAACTTAGATTACTCCAAGAGTTTGAGATAGAGTCTATTGAAAATCAATCTGACAAAGATGATCCTATTCGACCTGAGGATGATGTAGAAGAAAACCCTACTTTTCCCATAGCAGAGAAAATTAAAAATTTTTGGTCAAATCTATCTAATAACAGGAAAAAAATTGCATATATTACGCTTGCTATTAGCGGGGTTGGACTACTGGCAAAAATTGTGAATCCAACACCTGATGATGGAATTAAACCACTTACAATTGCGAAAATTGAGAGCACATTCCCAGAAGATTTATGGAGCAAAATAGCTTACAAACCCGGAGAATATATTTTCCTAGGCAACAACGAATCTAACAGAAAGACTGAAAAAGTTATTCGTGATGCAAATCTAGAAATCAACAATGGACAATGTGGAGGCCAAAACTACCAGGTGGCCGTTCCAGTACCTATTAGCGGAGATGATCCTGGCAAAGCTGCAGCTATGCTGCGCGGATTCGCACAAGTTCAGCGTGAAGTTAATGATACTTGCAATATTCATGGTAAAGGACTGAAGTTGATTATTGTCGATGATGCTGATAGTGAAGGCATTGCACGAGCAATGAGCCAAGGCTTGCGTCAACTCGATCAAGTGTTAGCTGTCGTAGGCCATTGGACCAGTAATGTTAGTTTGGCAGCATCTCAAATATATGATGATCAGTTGGTGCTGATTACACCCATCAGTATCACAAAGAAATTGGCGGATTACCCCTACACTTTTCGGATGAATCCTACTAGCCAAAGTGGAGCAGCAGCTCTGTCAGAGTATTTAATAGATGAGGGATACACAGAATCATTTATTATCTACGATCCAATAAATGACTATAGCCAAGAGCTTCAAGGAGCGTTTGTTACTGAATTTGAAAGCGAAGGAGTTGGTTCAGTTCAGAGTTCTGTTTCTTTCGAGTCATTGTTCCGAGATAATAAACTCACACCTAATGGAAAAGATATTTTACAAAAAATTAGTAATGAGGATAAAGCTCTAGTCTTATTTCCATCAATTCAAACTATCAAGCATGCAATTGATCTAATCAAATATATCGATCAAGATAGCTCTCTTGACATACCTATTATCGGAGACATGGCGAATTTATATACTCCAGAAGTTTTAGGTATAGAAGCCTCGCTGGATATGGTTTTAGCCATTTCTTGGCATTTTGATGATGTGGGATCTGACTTTGCCTGTAACGCACGTTCCTTTTGGAAAGGTGATGTCAATTATGCAACGGCTATGTCCTATAACGCATTGAAGGCAATTGTCAAAGCAATGCAAGCAACTAACCCTCCTAGTCGCTCTTCGATTCAGTCTAAACTCAGTGAAGGGATATCTGTAGAAGGTGTTTCAGGAAGCTTTAGCTTCAATGATGCTGGGGTAGCAAGTACCCCGGTACAACTTGTGCAAGTGCAAGATGTCTCGAATGATCAAAATAGGGAGCCGAGGACAGATAAGAATCTTGATTTTGTGCCGATCAATCCATCTTTCCCTTACAAAACCTGTGATATTTAACTTACAAAATTAAGCCACTACACTGTATAAGCTGTGTTCGGTTTTTGAAAGCATTAATACAAACAACTTTCACAACAAGACATTCCTTGATTTTCTGTCACCTATTGAGGTGCTGCGAAACTCCTAAGTTTTGCAAAAGTCAATCTCTCACTCCAACCGTTTCTGTAATTAAAATAAATGGCACTTGAGAACACATCGTGACATGCAATTATAGTGATGACGAATTCTGCCAGATTGGGTATTGAGATTGCTATGAGAGGTCTTACTAAGCAGGTGACACCTATCTGTAGCAGGTGACACCTATCTGTAGTGTGAAAAGCCACTCTAAAGACCCTTAGTCCACTGTATATAGTACTTCTGAGTCTTAGATTCTTAGCCTAAGATTGAGAACGCTTATCCCTGTAACTCAATGTCGAATGGCTTTAAAATAAGCTATGTTGCACACGTAATAAATAAAATACCTACTGAGCCATACTAATACCTTAGTGTGCATGTAGGTACTTTAGTCAAGCAGGGAGGCGTTCATGACAGGAAACTCGTCAAATCAGACAGACTTCTCTGCTGCTGACTCAGCACTTGGGTATCTGTATCAGGTTCGTTTAGCACTACTATCCTCCCTTCAGCGTCTCATCCGTGACGATCCATTTTCGATTTATCTTGAAACGCTTGATGATGTTGTCTTTGAGCGTGATGGCTTCGCACCTGACTTATTACAAACAAAGCATCATTGTGAACGTTCAGCCAATCTAACTAATGCAAGCGTCGACCTGTGGAAGAGTTTTCGTGTTTGGATGGAAGGGCGGGCGAATGGCAGTATCTCCGAAGATGCTCAATTGTATTTGATTACGACAAGCAATGTTGGAATGAGGTCTTCAGCAAGCTATCTTACGCTTGAGCAACGAGATGAAACTGAAGCTCTTTACCGTCTACGTGAAACGGTAAGAACATCAAATAGCAGAGAAAATCAGCTTGCTTACCAACTCTTTCGAAATCTCTCACCAAACGATCAGGAGTCGCTAATAAGCTCTATTATTATATGCCCAAATGCCCCCAATATTATCGATGTTGACGATGCTCTTCGTGACGAAGCTCGTATGGCAGTTCGTCGGGAATATCTTGACTCGTTTTTGTCAAGATTGGACGGTTGGTGGTATCGGCGGGCAATTAAACAATTAATGGATCCTGATACACTTCCAATTCTTAGTGACGAGATTGAGAGCGAAATTGATGATCTTCGCGAGCAATTTAAGCCTGATTCTTTGCCTGTAGATACAGACATTCTTGAGGCGGAAATTGAGGCTGCTGATTATGAGAGGGCAATTTTTGTTCAACAGGTAAAACTCGTAGGCGTTGGAAACAGACGCATCCTGGCAGCTATTCGAGACTATTACCGTGCCTTTACGCAACGTTCTCGTTGGGTCAGAGAAGATCTACTTCTTATTGGTGAGCTTGATCGTTATGAGAGGCTTTTGAAAGAGGAATGGGAACTTCAGTTTGATCGTGTTTCTGATGAACTAGGCACAACTGCCGCTGAGGACGCAAAACGAGCAGCAGCTCAGAAAGTATATGCCTGGGTTGAAGATAGCTGCTTTCCAATTCGTCCCCAAGTTCAGCATCCAAGCATGACACGAGGCTCATTTCATATTTTAGCTGATAGTCTTCAGGTTGGATGGCATCCCGAGTTTATGCAACGACTACAGCAGATTCTTGAGCCACAGGAAGTTTCATGAGCATATCTACATCTTCATGGTCAGAAAGGCCAATTGAGCAAGCTCGACTGCTTAATCCGGCGTTTTTGGCTACGCTTCTGTGGTCTTGTGCTAGTGGATACAGTAGTGTCGATGATCAAGGCATCCCCTATGCGTTATCGTTTGTTGCGCTGCCCGTGATTTTACATAAACCCACAAGGGAAAGCTTACCAAATACATCAAGAACTTCTTTAGCTGCATGGCTTACACAGAACCCACAAGTACAGATTCGCTTCGCAGAGCGAGCTGCATCTCTAGTGCCACTTGTCAAACAGAGTATACTATTTGGCGCAGATGGCCGGTTACTTGAAGTAACCCCTCTACGCATCCTAAATGCAGCAAAACCTAGTGCAATGAATCGTTTTTTAAGGGAATCGTCAGAAGAGGTCAAGGTTTGCATGAAGAAAGCAAAATTCGTAGGGAAGTGGTTTGCCTCTTCTGGTAATTACACGACTGTCATGGCACTTTGGGGAGTCGAACCTTGAGTATCCAAATCTTAGATATTGTCCTTTACTCAAGGCAAGGAGAGCGACGCCTATTATCACTTCGGCCTGGAGTAGTAAATATCATTACCGGTGACTCGAAAACTGGTAAATCAGCGTTGATCAATGTGGTTGATTACTGTCTCGGTAGCTCATCGTGTGCCGTGCCTGAAGGAGTTATCCGGAATAATGTTAGCTGGTATGGATTGCGTCTCACAGATGGTTTAGCGGAACATTTTATTGCACGGCGTGCACCTGATCTTGGTAGGACAACCACCTCAGATGCTTATTATGCTGTGGGTTCAACAGTAGCTATTCCGACAGCAGATGTGCTGTCAGTGACAACTAATATTGGCACGATTATCGAGCGTCTTAGAAGTGTGGTCGGTATTGAGCTTAATGTCCATGAGCCTGCCGAAGGGCAAACTCGCCCCCCACTTACTACGACACTACGTCATGCTCTCGCGTTTGTGTTCCAACCTCAGAATGAAATTAGCCAGCCTGGTTTTTTGTTTCATGGACAAAGCGACAATTTTACGGCTCAAGCTATTAAGGATACTTTGCCATATTTCCTAGGCGTAGTAGATGATGACTATGTTACAGGCAAGGCAACACTCAAGGAATTGCGTCGCCTCTTACGAGAAAAGGAAAGGATATTGGCTCGACGTGAGGCTGTAGCCATCGGAGGGCTCAGTGATGCAGCAGCTCTGCTTTCAGAGGCAAGGGATACTGGGCTTATCACACTGGATATTGTTCCTGACTCCTGGGAGGATGCTATTGAGGTACTACATACAGCAGTAAATGCTTCGCCAGAAGAGCAGCTTACTCGTTATGAAGAGAGTACTGATCAGGCAGAATTATTAAGGTTGAATGAGGAACGTGCTGAGCTAAAGCAACAACTTGCTCTACAGCAAGGTGATTTAGATGCTATGCGAGCACTACTCACTGACGAAAGTCTTTTTGCACACGAGTCAACTGAACAGGTTTCTCGAATGAGGAGTCTACAGCTTTTCTCTTCCTCAGAAGAACCATGCTGCCCATTATGTGATCAGCCTACAAATAATATCATTCCTTCTTCTGAAATCCTAGAGGCAGAAATACAGCGAGCTTCAGAACAGTTGGAGCGTGTTACCAGGCATACACCAGGATTAGAAGCACTAATAATTGAACAAGAGCAAAGGGTAAACACAACTAAGAACCTTTTACAAGATAACCGAACTGCTCTTGAGGCTCTGCAACGTGCAGATGAAAGACTAATGGAATTACGAGATGCATCTTCTCGTAGGGCCTATGTTATCGGTCGTATCAGCCTGTTTCTTGAAACTCTTCCAGAAATTGCCAATGATTCCGAGTTGCGAGCCGAGATATCTACACTTCAGCAAGAAGTTGAACAATTGGAGTCAGATCTTAGTGCTGAAAATTTTCAGGAAAGATTAGACTCCATTTTATCCGTTCTCTCAAGGGACTTAACCCAATGGGCTGAGCATCTTGACCTTGAGCATCAGGGCAATCCATTTCGTCTAGACCTTCGACATTTACAAATAGTAGCAGATGCAAATACAGGTCCAATAAGGATGGACCGCATGGGAAGTGGGGCTAATTGGTTAGGCTGTCATCTGATAGCACACCTTGCTCTCCACAAGTGGTTTGTACGCATGTCTAAACCAGTTCCACGTTTTCTATTTTTGGATCAACCTTCACAAGTTTATTTCCCACCGGAACAAGATAGTGATGGTTCTTTGACAAATCTTGATAATGCAGACCGTTTGGCTGTTATTCAGCTATTTGAGCTAATACGAAATATTGTGGAAGAACTCTCTCCTAACTTACAAGTCATTATCACTGAACACGCTGACATAACAGAGGATTGGTATCAGACGTCTGTAATAGAGCGATGGCGAAATGGAAATGCACTGATTCCAACTGATTGGATATCCTCTCAAAACTAGCTACTGAAGAGTTGTCATGAGGCAATGGCCTGCGCTGTTAGAGGCGATGAAAAGTTGAGATCACTCCCTGCCAGATTCATTTTAGCTTTCTCAGGGGGCATTGCCCCCTCGCGCACCCAAGAAAAATAGCCCCGGCCCGTGTTGCTGCGCTGCCCGCGCCAGCCGGGCAATTTTTCTATGGCCTTGCTTCCCCCACTCTCGCCGAGGGGCAAGGGTTCAGGACGGGACCTGAACCTGCCCATCTATTCGGGGTTTTCTTCCCTATGGGCTGGTGTCGGAATCTGTGGCTGTGGTAAGTGCTGTGCGGCATCGCGCACCATGGCCGCAGAACCTGTCTGCGTGTCATCAATTATGGTCGCAGCTGCCAGCACCGTATTGATCACCGGTTTAATTGGCCGGTCGGCTGGTTGCGGCTCAGAAGAAAGGATTTTATCCATGTCGTCGATTTCGTCGCTCGGTAAGGAGTTTGTTAAGACCTTAAACAGCATCAGCCAGAGTCACAGCAAGGGAAATGTGTTTAGTGATTGGTTAGAAATTGCTGCCATTACCCTGCATCAGCTTCCTTATCATAGCGGCGATTTCCCAAAGGACGAGACATTTGAAGCGCTAGAGGCCACCTACCTCGACCGGATCAAAAGATATAGCCGTGACGAGGTCGCAGCCCTCACCAAGATGTTTAGTTTGACGCTCATGGCTCACAGCCAAGAGGCCGGGGATTTTCTGGGTGCGATCGCATCCGAACAAGAACTATTGAATACCAGCTCAGGCGGCCAGTTCTTCACGCCTTATGACCTCTGCCGAGCTATAGCCAAGATGACGCTACATGATGCCCAGACTATCTATGAGGAAAAAGGTCTGATTACTGTCAGTGAACCGGCATGTGGTGGTGGAGCTATGGTTATTGCTTGTGCCGAAGAACTGAAGGAGCAAGGGTTAGATCCACGTTCCTGCGTTCAGTTCGATTGCATTGATGTCAGTCGGGATGCATTCAATATGACCTATATCCAGCTGTCAGCACTGGACCTGCAAGCCGTTGTTCGTCATGGCAATACCCTCAGCAACGAAATGTGGGAATCTCGCCCAACCCCACAGCTGCGGTATTTTGACCAGTGGCTGAAAGAGCAACAATCCTGGCATCGATTGGAGCAATTAAGGGAATTGTTTATCAATCCCGAGGCTTTCTTTGCTGAGGAGACAACATTTACAGATCAAGAGAATGCCGACAAATCAGCCCCGGCAATGTTTAAAGAGCCCCAGACTAGAACTGATAAGCAAGCAGAGCAACCGTCCTTATTCGATATGGATACTTTTGCCGATGTTACATCAGCGGAGAGCAAACAGCCACGACCTCGCCGTCAGGCCGATATAACTCTGCCACAGCCAGGTCAGCAAATGGACCTGTTTTCTAACGACATCAATGTTCAGGAGTAAATTGAGATCGCACCTTACATTCAGGCTTACTTACAACAACTCAACTCTCACCGCGATCAACTGATTTATGGTCTTGGCTAAAATAATCCGATTATCTGAGGCATCCCAAATATGTTCTGCAAACCACCGACATAAATAATGCTTTGCACTTCATCTCAATTTGCTTAGCCTCTCGCCAAAACTTGAGAGGCAAAATGCTTTCGGATTTAGATATTAGCCAGCTCTCTGCATTACTGATGGTGGCGCTGACACTGATCATCACTGTGGCCAACATCCTACTGTGGCTCTCAACCCGCCGAACCATTGCGCTACAAATCAAAAGCAACTACAGCCTCAATCATCAAGCCATCGTGATGGGGCATCGAGACCTATTTCTGGGCCTTCTGCAACAGCATGACATCCTAAAAAAATTCGCTGACGCCAATGACCTGGACATTGATACGTGGGAAATCCAGATCATCTCCTCCTTCTTTATCAATCAAGCCTTTGTGCACTACTTAAACTTCACCAATGGAACCATTGACGCGTCTTATTTAGAGGGCTTTAAGCAAAATGCTGGCGAGATCCTGGCCTTGCCAACTGTGCAGACCCACTGGCAACTTGCAAAAACCGGCTACTCCGTATCATTCCGCCGGTTTGTTGAAGAGGAGCTGATGTCAGCAGCGGCGGCTTCGTCATCAGAATCAGTAGAACCCTCTTCTGCTGCTAACAGTTGCAGCGCAGACGACTTGGGAGAACCATCCCCATTGAGATAGGTATATAGCGAACTGCGCGTCACACCAAGCGTCTCAGCAATTTTGGTGACACTCATATCTGAATTCGCCATGTAAGCCATAGCTTGGCGGATAATACCGGCGGTCATTTTACGTTTCGGGCCAAACGCCTGTCCCCGCGCCCGCGCCGCCGCAATACCCTGCTCTCTAGCGGCACGGACAGTGCGATCCTCAAACTCAACTAACGCTTCAATGACAGCAGTAACAAGGGAGAGGCGCAGCTGCGCCGTGTCAATAATGGCGGCTTTACCGGTCAGAACTCTAAGACCAACCTGCCGCGCGGCAAGGTCTTGCAAAACCGCTAACAGGTTACTGCGACCATGGGCCAGGCTATCAAGATACGGAGTAACAAGGATGTCAGCGGCCTTCAAAGCCTGCAAACAACGCTCCAGCTGTGGACGTGGCCCGCGATAGACACAGCCTACATCCTGATAAATGTGCTCAGCGACAACACCAGCGCCTAACAGCGCTTGGTACTGATGCTCATATTCGCCCTGATCATCAGCCGCTGACGTCCAGATATATCCAACAAGCACCAGTATCCCCCCAGTGCTCAAAATCGCTTTGTGGCAAAGCTTTAGCGTTGTTACTGTAGCGGCTCAGGGGGGGGGAAATGCGTGAAGTGCTCAAATCCGTCAACAATTACCCTACTTATTGACGGATTAGTAATAAGCCCCCTATAGTAATGACGTCCCCCCTTCAGTCGTTTTATCTACGCCTTGCCCCAAGGTGAAGGAGTCCCCATGCCTGAAAAACTAGAAATTATCGCCAAACCCTGTGGCAGCGCTACCTGCCCCACGCTGTATAAGGACGGACAAGGTCGTCTGTTCCTGCAAGGAAACCAGCTCAACGTCACTGACAAGCAAGATGTTGCCTTGGGTGATGGTGAAGCAGTGGTTGAAATTGATGCAAGCTTGCTTGACGCCCTTCGCGCACTGTAGCGCCAGACAATAAAGCACAGGAGGATCTGACCTCCTGTGCATATGTAATTGAGTAAAGTATCCATTTCTTGGTTTCAAGAAGTGGACAGGTTTTGTATGGATGCCCCGCTAGTAGCGGGGCTATTAGTTTGTGCTATGACTTGCTGCACAAATAGAACTTTGGGCTGTGATGATTACTTTGGTACTGGTGTTCTATCTTGCTAGAATTCACCAATCTGTGAGCATCAAAAATCTGCCTCATGCCTTCGCAACCTCCTCTATTTCCAGTAGATGCCTATGAAAGCTTCTTAGCCGATTTGAAGGAGCGCATTCGCACAGCACAAGTTAGAGCATCGCTGGCCGTTAATCAGGAACTGATCCTGTTGTATTGGCGGATTGGCAACGATATCCTGATGCGCCAGCGGCAGGAACGATGGGGCAGCAAAGTCATTGACCGGCTATCGAAAGACCTTAAGCATTCTTTCCCTGATATCAAAGGGTTTTCATCACGCAATCTCAAATACATGCGGGCCTTTGCTGAAGCATGGCCAGATCAGCAATTTGTGCACCAGTCTGGTGCACAAATTCCCTGGAAGCATAACTGCATCATTCTCGATAAGCTCAAAGACCCGAATGAACGACTTTGGTATATCCAGAAAACTATCGAAAATGGCTGGAGTCGCAACATCCTAGCCATCCAAATCGATACACGTTTGTATCAGCGGCAAGGGACTGCGATCACAAATTTTGAGCAAACCTTACCTAAACCGCAATCGGAGTTGGCCCAGGAAGTTATCAAAGACCCCTACAATTTTGACTTTCTTACCCTTGGCCAAGATGCTCTAGAACGTGATTTAGAACGTGGCCTACTGGGACACATTCGAGATTTTCTACTGGAATTAGGCCTGGGCTTTGCTTTTGTGGGCAGTCAATATCCAGTGGTTGTTGACGACAAAGAATATAGGCTGGATTTGCTGTTCTACCATACGCGCCTGCACTGTTACATCGTTATCGACTTGAAGATGAGGGAGTTCGAACCAGAGTTTTCGGGAAAAATGAATTTCTATGTCTCAGCCGTTGACTACCATCTACGGACAGAAGGTGACAATCAAACCATAGGCATCATTTTGTGCCGCAGTAAGCGAACGACGACGGTAGAGTTTGCGCTCCAAGATCTGCAAAAACCGATCGGCGTTTCCACATACCGTTTGAGTGATGAACTCCCTGAAGCCCTCAAAAGTAATCTGCCGACGATTGAGCAGTTAGAGATGGAGCTAGAGACGGCGGTCCAAGAAATTAAAGCTCAGGATAATCAAACACCCACATAGTCTAGATTTCATTTACCTTACCCAAAGAGGCCAAGGGTTCGTATATGCCTTAAATAATGCTCTGACTAAGAGTCGTGAAACTAAGCTTCTTGGTTACTGTGGCTTTATTGTCAATAACTGTTCACTTTTGGCAACCAAACCAATTGCCTACAAAAAACAACAAAAATACATGAACATTTGTAGTATAAATAAAATGCTCACAATTAATTTAGTTATTATTTAGCAATAAAATACCTGTACCGAGTTGGCGTCAAAAGTAGTTAAACTCAAATCCCAATCGATAAAGCTCACAGAGCGCTGGAACGAACCAATCATTACTCTTTAGGCACGATCAGTATACAGCTGATATAGCTTATCTTTACTTTATTGGCAGGATAAATTCAAACCTCTTCTTCCTTGATAGAAAAATTAAAATATTACATATTGAACTGCTAAAAAATGTTATTCAGAATCTTTCTAAAAAGCATTGACAGAGAAATCCCCTATTTTTTAGGACTTTAAAGATTATCTAAATTCACAAAAGATTGTGTCTACAATGACCTCAAATTATCATGAATAAAACTTCAGAGATAATTATTAGAGCGGCGCTTTTTTTAGCAAGTGGATGGATTGTTAACCAATTACCAGAAATTGATGTTCTCTCAATTGAGTTGTCAAATGTCAATTTGTTTTTCATAGCTTTCTGTATAGCAATAATTTTAGCTGTTATTGAGAATAATTCATCGGATCAAAACAATGAAGAGGCTACAGACATCCTTAATGACGCAATTATCAAGATTTCTTATGCATGCCTCTTAAGTCTAGCCCTATTCTTTTGCTCCAATATTTCCTCAGCTCCAAAGGGGTTTTCAAAAACTCTTCAATATTCTGCAGTAATTACTTTGGTGTGGGGCGTTGTAGTTACTGTGTTAAAAACAAAAGTAAGCTTTCGTACTAATCCTGAGGAATCTAGAGATATCTTATCTGAGACATTTCTCAGAGGCGAGGTTGTACTACTAAATGCTAGCCGTTCAGTCGTGCAACCAATTTCTGATATTATTCCTTCACATGGAGGATCAAAAATTCTCAGGAAAACTCTAGAAAGACAATCTTATATTCAAGGAAAAATAAATGAATTGAGAAATAGATTTGAATACAGAAAACAAGCTTTTAACTACATGCGGCATATTGTAGATAGCAAATCTTTTTCTAGAGATATAAGCTTAATTACACTTGAAAAATATATTTCAACATCTAGCTCTTCAGATCTTTCTAATTCATTGAAAGAGCAATTTAGAATGCAGCTTAACTTACATTTTGAATCTATTGCGATATCTATAAAATTTGGACGTCCAAACGCTATCAATAAGATTTTGGAAAATTTTTCTAGCCAATGGGTTCTTGACCCGAAGGTCTATGAAGAAGCTTTTTTGATAGCTAAGCAGCGTGTAAGAGCTGTAGCAATTCAAGACAAAGTCTCAATCGGAGCGATTGCACAAATTGAACGTCATTTCGAATATCTTATTGAACAAATTCAACTAACAACTATAGCGGCTTACTAAAGTTCACCTCTCATATACTTTCTCATAGCCTCAGAAATGGCTATGTCCTCTTGTCTATTAACCTCATTGGGTAATTTCTGACGTAACTTTCGAATTTCTTCCTTTGCTTTGCTCACGGAATCAGCAGTTTCAGCCAAAGTACTAGCTGGTTGCAATAAGTTTGACAAAAATTGTGCTGTAGTGTTCAGGTACTTTTCACTTTCCTCTAGATACTGCTCTACATCTTTAAGGAAATCATCGAGGCTATTAAATAGATAGTCATTTGATTTTGAGAAGGCCATAGCGATATTACTCGCAATATGTCTGCCTTACTCCTTTCAATTCCTACAGCTGACAAACAGGACAATTTCGAAGTTATAGTCTTATATCTATAAGATGCTTAAGCACAGTGAGCTACCTGTACAAAATTGATGCCTCTGTATCAAAATGATCATCCACTAAGCATCGAGTGATAGACCACCATATAGCTTGTCCTAGCCTTTAATCCATCACGTGCTCAAAAGAAAAGAGCGCGTTTATGAATAATCATTCCTAATCAGCTCCAGACACTAAATCGCTCAAGCTGGTTCAATGGATAGCAATTTGACGTTTGTGCCCAAGATACAAGGAAGTCACATATCACTTTTGCTCCATGAACACATCATTAACTTTGAGATTTGGCTCAGGGACCTGCGATTCAGGAATTGAAGCAAGGTTTATCAAGGGTTAATCATAGGTTGTCCAGTCCTCCAGCACCTGAAAGACAAGGCTTTCATAGCCTTGCCCAACCTGGACAACCTCTTGCCCTAAAAGTGCAGAAATACAAAATTCGACAACCCATGATTCTACTCAAATCATCGTGATGTAGTTCATAAACTCTAACCAAGTTAGGAGTGAGTCCTATACAGGGCAATCACCTTAAATCTTCCAACAGACCTCGCAATTGCTCAGCCCCCAAAAAATTCAAGTAGATTTCTGAGTGAACCTTTAGGCTATGACCTTGAGATCTGGCTGCGATCGCAGGATCAATTCCTTTGAGTGCCATTCGACCTGCATGAGCATGGCGCAGGTCATAGATTCTGAATGGTAAATCTAATCGTCGGAAGTACTGGCTACTAACATTGCCATAGTGGCTATTCGATTTTGCCGCTACCTCTGGCAAAGCAATCTCTTTTCCTTGAAACCACTCTTCCCACCACCCCAGCGGGCAAGGCAAAGCTACAGCACGATAGCCAGTTTTACCGCCCGTAACGGTGGCAATGGGTTCAGTTTTAAGTTTTGCCAAATCAACGTGAAAGGCTTCATGATTACGCAGGCCATAACAGGCCACGAGCCGATAAAAATTAAGCCATTTTAATTCAGGGATGCGATCGCACCACGCCAAAATCAGCTCATCACTGGGTACATCTTCCCGACTCACCGCAGTTGGTCGATATTTGCCGCGTAACGGTTTCAGATCTACCTCGATTGCAGCAAATCGCGCTAGCGCACTATACGCATCACAAGCCCGTTTTCTGGCTCTAGTATCTGGCGGATAACTTTCAGCGGTTTTTAGTAGGAGATCAGCCGTTAACTCCACTTCTGCCGGTAGACGCTTGAACGGTACGACGTAATCCTTTTTCCAGGTGGTGTCGCTCTTATCGTTACGTTCGCGGCGCGTAAAATAGTCCGTTTCAAAAGCAACTAAACACTCCTTAACCGTCTGTGCCTGTAAAACTTGATTCCGCCTTTGCCAATTTGACCAATCAAACTGATCAAGCATCAGCTCATGGTTCAGCCGTTGTGCTTCTGCTTCAGCACGCTTAATCCCTGCTGGATTACAGTAAACACCCAATGAAATCCTCTGCTGATAAGCATGCTGCTTTGCAGACTTTGGCTTAGGCGGCAATGTCGCCCGTAAGTACAATCGATCTGTATTAGGTTGTGTGACGATACGGACAGGGACTTTGCCAGCCTTCAAACGCTGATTCGCCTCCTGCAGTAAATCAGCCGGTGATTTTTTAGTCATTCAGGGTTCTAGCCTAACCACTAGCCTAAATTTAGGCTAACTTTTTGTACTATCCTGCATGATAGTACATGAAAACTAGAAGCGGTAATCACCGTTACATCAACGGCTACAGCTACAACCCTTGAGTTTTCGTGCCAGTACAAACGGCTTGTGGTTCCACCATTCGGGGGTTCGAGTCCCCTCGTTCGCCCTCCTTTCAGCGATTGCTAAAAATAGTTAGTTCAACCACTAGCCTCAATCTATCGGCTAGTGGTTATTGCTGATAAAGGGGTCAAACCCCTCAACCAGCTATCAGACTCCGTGCAAAGCAAGTCTCAACCTACTTGCAAGAACAGTTGCAGACATTAAAAGGTAGTCATAACTTTTCTCAATACAACTGTCAGCATCAGCAAGCGTTATTGGATGTATAGACAGAACCCAGGGATTTGTGATGTCTTAACTGACTAATCTTGCAGAACATCTTGCTAATCAAATCCTACAAGCTAATTTGCTAAATCCTATAAAAAAAACTTTTTAATATTTTTCTCTTGCAGAATTTTATCATTTAATTTCCTGCATAAAAATATTTAGATGTTCGTATTTCTCTAATAGCGGTAGATATTTTGAGCTTATGGATAGCAGGTCAAGAATTTTTCTAATAAATACCCCCCAAGGTAAGCTTATCCCTAAAAAGAACAGGAAATGAACTCACATCCATCGGGCTGCTTACAGAATAGACAATCAGTCTCTCAAAATGGTCTGCTCTTAGCAGTTGGGCTGATGAGTGCAATCAGCGTTCTGCATTTTCTTAGCCCACATCATATAGAACACGCACAAGCACAGACAACTCCTGTAGAGCTGCCCAGACCCCAAGACACGTTACCGCCACCCCTTACTCCTCAACCTGAGCTGCTGCCTGCTCAAGATTTACCGTCTGCGGATGAACTCTTAGATCAACCTCAAGATCAACCCAATCAGTCTCCTGTCCCAAGAGATAGTGGCATGTTTTTGATTAAACGTTTCGAATTTGTCAATAACACAGCTTTTGATGATGAAACCTTACAAGGGGTGACCCATGAATTTACGGGAGAATCACAAACATTTGCAGATGTGACTGCCGCCCGTGCAGCCGTAACTCAGCTATACATAGATGAAGGATATGCTACCTCCGGTGCCATCGTTCCACCACAACAAATTGTGGATGGGATCGTTCTGATGGAGATTATTGAGGGTAGCCTGTCCGAGATTTTGGTCACAGGCAATCGGCGGCTGCACCCAGGGTATATAAGTAGTCGCATTGCGCTCGGAGCTACAGCGCCCTTAAACGTAAACACATTAGTCAAAAGATTACAGCTCCTACAGCTTGATCCGCTAATAACCACAATCTCTGCGGACTTACAAGCCAGTCCGCAAGCAGGCCAAAATCGTCTTGTGGTGTCTGTGGTTGAAGCAGATAGCTTTGGGATCACCTACACCCTGGATAATAATCGCTCTCCCAGTGTTGGCACCGTGCGTAATCAACTGCAAGCGACCGAAGCGAATTTACTCGGTTTAGGCGATCGCCTAAGTATTGGGTACACGACAACTAGTGGTAGTAATGGAATTAATGTTGATTACACATTACCCGTTAGTCCCCACGGCAGCACGCTGAGATTAGCGGTTGATACTTCTGATAATGATGTCATTGAGAAGCCTTTTGATGTTTTAGATATTGACTCAGATTCTAATTTTTTTGAGCTTACCCTCAAATATCCCCTAAAGTTCACTCCAGCTCAAGAGTTTGCCATTGGACTCACAGCCTCTCATCAACGCGCTCAAACATCTTTAGGCATTGATGATATTGGCCCCATACCACTGTCATTGGGAGCTGACAATGAAGGACGTACCAGAGTCTCTGCCTTGCGTTTTTTTCAAGCGTGGACCCAGCGTAGTACAGCAGAGGTTTTAGCATTGCGATCGCAGTTTAATCTCGGCCTCGACATGCTAGATGCCACCGTCAATGACGGAGATATACCAGATAGTCGTTTCTTTTCGTGGCAAGGTCAAGCCCAGTGGCTGCGGATTCTTGCACCCGACACGTTATTGCTACTGAAGGGCAGTGCTCAGTTGACGACTGATCCGCTATTAAGTTTGGAGCAGTTGAGTCTTGGGGGACAGTCTACTGTGCGAGGCTATCGTCAAAATCTTTTGTCTACAGATAATGGGTTGTTGGCATCTGCGGAGGTACGATTGCCAATCTGGCGCGATCGCACCAATGATAGGCTACTGCAAGTTACACCATTTTTGGAGGCGGGCTATGGCTGGAATCGTGAAGGTAATAATCCTGATCCATTAGCCAGTGTAGGCATTGGCCTGCTATTCCGTCAGCAAGATCTGATAGGCCGCCTGGACTGGGGCATTCCCCTCATTTCTGAAGAAGATGATCGCGATTCTCTGCAAGAAAATGGCCTATATTTTACGCTTCAGTATTCGTTCTTTTAGCAATGAATTAGAAGAGAACAGCAATCTATAAAAAAGATTGAGCCAGCATCTAAAAGCTCACATAGTTGATAGTATCAGCACAATTTAACGTCATTACCCTATGACTTATCGCCCATCCCCCCATTTTCTCCTATTTAGTTCCATACTTGCCATTAGTCAGCTAGCAACGGTTGTTTATGCAGCCTCATCTGGTAATTCCCAGAACCATCTAGCCGCTGGATATTCTGAGGATAAAGCAACAGAGTCTCTCAGAGGAAACATGCTAGTCGCTCAGATTATTCCTGATAACACATTGGGGCTTGAGTCCTCATCTATAATTAAGGAGAATAGTACTGAGCGCATTAACGGTGGAGCTATCCGGGGAGAAAGTTTATTTCATAGCTTTGAAGAATTCAATATCAATCCAGGGCAGCAGGTTTATTTTATAAATCCGGATGGCATTGAGATGATTCTCAGTCGGGTTACTGGCAGTAATCCCTCTGAGATTGATGGGCTATTAGGCATTGACGGCCCTGCCAATTTATATTTTTTAAACCCCAATGGCATTACCTTTGGACCCAATGCTCAATTAGATATTCGCGGTGCGTTCACAGCCAGCACAGCAGGGAGCATCGAATTTACAGATGGTAGTGTATTCAGTGCTGCCAGTCCACAAGGTACTTCACTATTAACGATGAGTGTGCCACTAGGCGTCCAATTTAGTGGCTTACCTCAAGGAGATATTAACAACACTGGGAACCTGGAAACCGGAGGCGATCTTACACTGTTAGGGAATCAGCTGTATTTGGAAGGACAGTTAAGCGCAGGCAACAATCTGACTCTACAGGCACAAGATGCAGTGACCATTAGGGATACAGAAACTGACGCTTTTATTGCCCGCTCAGGCAATGACCTCATTATCCAGGGAAATGAAAGCATTGATATTTGGACACTTCAGCATTTGGAGCAGACACCTTTTTTGAGTGGCGGAGATTTACGCCTGATTAGTGATGGAGAGATTTCAGCTGATGCTCACTTTGAGAGTGGTGGTGGCTTACAGTTTTTAACCCTGACCGGTACACCTGGTAATTTTATTAGCTTATATGATCCGATTATCTTTGCCAACGGAGATGTGGTTTTCGGCAATTATGAAGGAGCCGCCCTCAAAGTTGAAGCCACAGGAAGCATTCAAGCAGGCAATATTCGCATCACGGGTCCCGATACTACGTTGACGCCAGATGGCTCCGGTTCTGATGAAGACTTATTAGCCAGCAGTTCAGCTGCAATCTTACGGGCCGGAGTCGAAACAGTTGGACGGCCTAATATACCACAGGAATCTGGAGGCACCTCTTTTAACGCAGGACCTGTAGCTAATCAACCTCCCGGCAGTATTGCAGTCAACATTATAGATACAACATCTGTCATAGATGGGGGAGATGGAGGACCCATCATCCTAGAAGCAGATGGTGATATCACAACTGGTGAAAATTTGCGTTCGTTTTCGCGTTCAGATACAGGCAATGCTGGCAATGGTGGACCTATTTTGATCTCCTCATTATCTGGAAATATCTTAATTGATGGCAGGATAGCCTCATTCTCGCAGGCACGGCGTGGAGATGGGAATGCTAGCAATGGCGGCAATATCTCGATCTCTTCAAGAACTGGTAACATCACAACCAACGACAGAATCAATGCTTTCTCCCTTAGCCAAAGGAACACAATTGGAAATGCTGGAAATGCTGGAAATATTTCTATTTCTTCCATATCTGGCGACCTGACAATCAATGAACGATTGAATGCGTTTTCGGAAGCATCAGCTGGCAGACCCAGTAGGGGCGGTGATATCTCTATCTCTTCCATCACAGGTAATATCACAACTCGTGGACGCATAGATACAAATTCAACCGCACGCAATGATGGCGGCAGATCAGACAATGGCGGCAATATCTCGATCTCGTCGAGGTTTGGAGACATCGCCACATTCAACAATTTAGTAACATTCTCGGAGTCGTTTTCAAGCGACTCTGGCAATGGGGGAGACATATCTATCTCCTCAGAGACAGGAGATATTATCAACAATAATCCATTAGCAGCATTTTCGATATCACGTGCTGGCAATGCTGGCAATGGCGGGAATATTAACCTTTCTTCAGTTCGTGGAAATATATCAACAGAAACATTTATTAGGTCGTTCTCATTTGTGCGACAAGCTGGAGGCAAATCGGGCAATGGTGGAGATATTTCTTTCATCTCAAGATTTGGCAATATCTCAGCAAATGGTCGTTTGAGTTCTTTCTCATCTTCTGCGTCTTCTTTAGAAAATGGTGGTTCAGGTAATGGTGGAGATATTTTTCTATCTTCCAATTTCGGTGATATTTCCACTAACCGCATAGATTCATCATCGACCTTCTATGCACCTTCATCTAACCCAGTTTTTTCAGAACAGACTGGTACCGTGGGGAACGGTGGTAATATCTCGATTTTCTCAGAAGTTGGTGATATCACTAACAATAACACTTTGTTCTCAGGCTCAGTTTCACGTAATGGAGATGTTGGCAGAGGCGGTGATATTTCTGTTCGCACTGTAGAAGGCACTATTTTTAATAACGATAATCGAATAAGTACAGTGGCCGCTTCAGAGATCAACGAAGATACTGGAGCAGGCGGGAATGTTACCCTACAAGCATCTAGGATCTTAGATGTACAGGTGTCAACTGTCTCCAGTGGTGATGCATCAGGCAACGTCACAATCCAAGGAGGGAACAATGACCTGACTATAAGTAATCTCAACCTAGTCACTAGTGGTCAGCTTGAAGTTATCAATCCTGTTGTAAATGATGGTCAACGTATTTCCTTAGAGCTCAGTGATTTTGATCAGTCTGGCGAGGTTTTCATAATAAGTAATGGGGATCTCAATCTCAATAATGTTCAATTGTTAAGTGATGCGAACCGGTCTGCAGATGCTGGGAATGTCAGCATCATCTCTAGGACAGGCAATATTCAACTTGATAATAGTCAGATTTTGAGTAATACCAATACTGGTAGTAGTGGTAGCGGCGGTAACGTCTTGCTTGAAAGTGCCAGCAGCATCACCCTAGAGACCAATAGTAGAATCAATACGAATACGGATGGTGGAGGAACTGCAGGGGGTATTCGCATTCGCACACCTCTATTGAACCTTCAGAACGGAGCACAAATCACGGCTGCAACTAATAGCCCAGAGAGAAATGGTATTGGCGGAAGTATTAGAGTCAATGCCGAAACAATTACCCTTGCCGATGCTGATACTGAAATCACTGTAAGTACAAATGGTCCAGCCAATGCTGGCAGCATTAGCTTAGAACCATTCAATAGTGGTGGTAGTATTAGTGTCTCTAGCATCAATAATGAGCCACAAATTTCAGCCTCTACAACACTCAACAGCAGCGGTAATGGAGGCAGCATCATTATTCGAGGTAATGAGAGTGTAACTTTAGATAATGCCCTTATAAATACCAATACTGACGGTATTGGGCGTGCAGGAAGTATCCGCATTCGCACACCTCTATTGAACCTTCAGAACGGAGCACAATTAACCGCTGCAACTAACAGTCTAGAAGAGAATGGAGATGGTGGTGATTTTGATATTGCAGCCGATGTCATTAATCTTTCTGGTAACGAGACAGAAATATCTGTCAGTACCAATGGTTTGGCCAAGGCTGGCAACATTACGCTTAGACCACTGAACAGTGGTGACATTATCATTGCAACCATTACAGATGGCCCACAATTTTCCGCTTCTACAACACGTAACAGCAATGGTCAAGGCGGCAACATCATCCTTCGGGATGCAGATCTTGCAATCTTGAGAAATACCAGCCTTGTAACCGGCAGTGATGGCTCTGGAGATGCAGGCAGTATCATCGTTGAGAATGTAGATGTTCTCCTTTTACGCCAGGGTAGCTTGATTCAGGCTGGGGCCAGTGCAAACGGCAACGGTGGAGATATTGATATCGATGCTAACTTGGTGCTCACGGTTCCTGATGAAGATAATGATATTTTGGCCGACACCAATACTGGCACAGGTGGCAACATTGACATTACCACTGAGCGTATCCTTGGCTTTCGAGAAGTTCAGACCTTTAGTAATGACCTTCGCGGCAATGGTCTCAATGATATCAGCGCCCAGTCTGAAAGGGGCGGTGACGGTGAGGTCAGCATTAATAATTTAGCGGTTGATCCGAACCAAGGCTTATCAGAACTGCCCATTGATGTGGTAGACCCCAGCAATCAAATTGCCCAAGGCTGCAATCTTGCCAACAACAACATTGCAGATAGTCAAGTAGGCGACTTTATTATCACGGGGCGGGGTGGTCAACCCTTGAGTCCGATGGATATTGCTAGCGAGGACCTCATACAAGACGATCTAGGACCAGAAACTGGTCAACCACAGGCATCGGCTCCAATAATTACCAGCTTTCCTCGTCCGGAACCTGTATCACTAGCAGATGCACAAGAAGCCGTTGTAACAGAATCAGGCGA
The DNA here is from genome assembly GCF_011009555.1 of Adonisia turfae CCMR0081. GTDB lineage: Bacteria > Cyanobacteriota > Cyanobacteriia > Phormidesmidales > Phormidesmidaceae > Leptothoe > Leptothoe turfae. The sequence continues at coordinate 7,607,722 of NZ_QXHD01000004.1, forward strand.
TGTCTTTTTAGTGGCTGAGGGTAGCTGGCTACCCTCTATTTCCTGCTCATCTTTACGATAGGCCTGATGAGTTGAATTAACTAACAGCAAGGGGTAACAGCCATGAAAGTAAACGTCTTCAAACGAGGGTTACTGAGGTCCCGCTTTTTAAGATTAATAATGGTTACCGCTGGGTTGACAGCCCTTCTAGGACTACAAACACCAGTCAGCCTATTGAGCTCTGCCATAGCAATCACTACATCAGATGATATCTCCCTGAGTCAGCATGGGCAATCACCGTTCTATTTAACCAGTGCTCAACAACTTTTACAGCAAGGTAGAGAACATTATAGAGCCGAACAATTTACCCAGGCTGCCAATCTGTGGTTAGAAGCAGAGAAGCGCTTTTCCATCCAGCGTGATGGACTGAATCAGGTATTGGCTCTCAACAATTTAGCCCTCGCCTATCGTCAACTAGGTCAATGGTCAGAGGCGGAAAGTGCTATAGGCAAAAGTCTTGAAATACTTCAGAATATAAACCCTCTAACGACTGAAGGATTAAGACTCTATGGTCAAGCCTTAAATACTCAAGGTAGCCTGTACTTAACTCAGGGACATACACAAAAAGCATTGGAAATCTGGGAACAGACAGCTGATATTTATACGCAAGCTAACTATTCCGAAGGTGTAGTCAAAAGTTTACTGAACCAAACCCATGCCTTACGCAGGCTAGGCTTTCTACTAGAGTCTCGTAGTCGTTTGTCACAAGTAGAGGCACTTATAGAGGCACAAGACAATATCTCACTAAAAGTAGCTCTTACTCGAACTGTAGGAGATCATCAGCGTTTGCTGGGAGAATTTAAAGCATCTCAGGCTTCACTAGATAAGAGCCTACAGCTAGCTGAGGAATTTGCTGTAGATAAAGAATTAGCAGCCACTCAATTGAGTGTTGGCAATACTCTACATGTCAGGGCGCAACAACAGGAAACCTTTGCTCGCCGTACTCGAAATAAGACAGATCAGGCAAAGGCTGACATCTTATATCAACAGGCATTAGATTCCTATGCAGCGATTTCTGTTCAAGCTCCTTTACTGGTTCAAACTCAAGCCCTGTTAAATCAGTTTGATATTTCTTTGCATCGTAAGGGGTGGTCAAGGGCAAACTCTGTACAAACATCGTTACTACCAAAACTTGACGCTCTACCCTCAGGTCGCACATCTGCTTTTATTCATATGAGGCTGGCACGCTTACTAATGGATAAATGCACAAACGCCTGCCTTGCAGAGATAACTATTCCTCAACAACAGATCTATTCTTTGCTTTGGAAAGCAAAGCAACAGGCTGAAGCCATCAGAGATCCAGTGGCCGTATCTTATGCGCTGGGATATCTAGGCCATCTTTATGAAATAGAAGAACAGTATGTAGATGCGCAAAAACTAACTGAGGCTGCCCTGAAGCAAGGACACCATCAGCCCAGTCTTATTTATCAATGGGAATGGCAGTTAGGACGCATTGAGAACAAGCTAGAGTTTACGCGAGAACGAGTACTATCTCACTATGATGTAGCTTTTCAAAAGGTGCAGGCAGTGCGTAACGATTTATTGTATGTAGGGCCAGACATACAATTTTATTTTCGAGATCGCATCGAACCTCTATATCGAGAATATATCAGCCTCCTTCTACCCAAAGAAGAGATCGCGATTTCAGACAATACAGCTCAACTGCTCCGAGCACAAACCGTCATTGATGATTTGCGCGTAGCCGAGTTAGAAAGCTTCCTGGCCTGCGGACTCATTGCACCTGATGACAATATTCAACGCACGACTATTCAGGATGTGGCAAATGCAGATAAAACCACAGCAATTATTTACCCAATTATTTTGCCAGATGAACCTGGAGGAGACCGCATTGAAGTTCTCCTTCAATTACCAGACAAGGCTCCAGACCAGACCATCCAAAGATATTCTCCGAAAGTCAGCCAGACTGGTTTATCGCAGACACAAAATACTGACAGTCCTGAGCAGCGGTCTTCTAAGGTAAAAGCAAAACTAGAACAGTTTCGCCATGAGCTTGAGAGAACATACAATTATGTGCTTTCTCAACCTGGGCAACGGCTGGCTAACGAAATTTATGATTGGTTAATTCGCCCGGCTGAAGAACAAGGCTGGCTAGAATCCATAGACACCCTAGTCTTTGTTCTAGATGGAGCATTTCGTAATGTGCCCATGGCAGCGTTGTATGATCAACAAACAAAACAATTTTTGATTGAGAAATATGCGATCGCAGTCACCTTTGGTGATTTAGCCATTCCCCAAGCCCCTCCCGCACAATCTTTCAGTATTTTCACAGGGGGCCTATCTTCTGCAAGTTCATTACCCATAGCCCCAGAGCAAAGCATCACCCCAAACTCCAATGCGCCCGAGTCTGCAATGTATTTCCACGCACTGGCCTTTGTAGAAGATGAACTAGAAGCCATTCAAAACATCATGGGCGAGACAGAAAACCTGCTCAACTTAGAATTCAAGAAGAGCAGTGTACAAACCAAAATGCGCTCATCTACTCACAATATTATTCATTTCGCCACCCATGGCGTATTTGGCTTTACCCGAGACGACACTTATTTATTGGTGGCAGCATCAGAGCAACCCACAGAAAACAGAGTAGAGCAGAAAGGTCAGGCTATTGAAGTAGAAAAGATGGACCTTAATGACTTTGACCGTTTGCTTAGAACTCGCAACCAAACACCACTTGAGTTACTGGTTCTTAGTGCATGCGAAACAGCTACAGGTGATAGTCGGGAGATATTGGGTATTGCAGGCCTTGCAGTACAATCAGGCGCTCGCAGCACTGTGGCCTCTCTATGGAGTATTAATGATTTCTCTACAGCTGAGTTAATTAAGGATTTTTACGAACAGTTAGTTAACCCAGGTATTTCTAAGGCAAAAGCTCTACAGCAGGCACAGGTAAACCTAATTAGACAGAATATAAGACCCTCTTATTGGGCTCCCTATCTATTAGTAGGAGACTGGCGTTAGAGAGCATTTCAAGGTGAATACCCACTCTAACGCCACAAGCAAGGACTACAAAGAAGACTTACGCCGATTTAATCGATTACGTCTTGGAGCAAACATAAACAGTAGCAAGACATAAACTAATACACTCACACCAAAATAGGGGGCAAGACTATCCTGCTCAATCTCGTTCGTAATTACAGGCGCTTCCACCTGAGCTATGCTAACGTATGTTTCCATGGCTAATACAAGCCTCCACCATTGTCTAAGGGAGCATCAAGGCATTAACTCACTGGCAAAGGGGGGAGATCTGAACCACTTCAAGACCCACTCACTTAAATCACACACCCCTCTCAATCTTGCATCAGAAATCCCTGAAATCTAACAAGATCTTACTTTTATATACCGCTATCTATTCACACCATAAATCACCCATGCAAGTGTTTTTATATTTGCCATATTGCTTAATGTTTCGAAGACATACTTCAAGAGATTAGCAGAGGATGTTAATTATTGCTCTCTGTACTAAACTTCGGACAAATCTCACGGCTCAATCGTTTCACCCCCAATGTTCAGACCTAAGAACAACATCTGTCAACGGTAAAAACACGCTATTTCCTTTTCTTTCGATCAGAATTAGTAGGCTAGTCGTTTTTATTTTTGTGCTAGCTATTTCCTCTAGGTTTACTAATAGCCAACTCACGAAAAGAACTCTCTTGCAAAATTTTCCATACAGATGCTTGTTGAGCTTTTGCTAACTCCTGAACCTGATACCAGTGACTATCTTGATAGTCGTCTTTTCAAAAATACTTATCCAAAATACTTATCCCACCAGGGATTAACTCGCGCCAAGCATGCTATGTCATCCGAAATTCCACACCCTTGACGCTCAATCACCTGCTGAGGCCAAAGTTGCGCGTCAAAGATAGGTACGTACACATCCTCCATTTCATTCCCCAAGATTGAGAAATTGATGTATCCTTGCGGGGACAATTGGCAATATGCCTGGATAGAACGCTTTACAGGGTCACATGGCACAAATTTTTATCTCAGCAGGCCACGGTGGATTTGAAAATGGAGTCCGCGATTCTGGAGCAAAAGTCGAGGGTATTACGGAAGCCCAGGAAATGATCCGCATTCGGGATCTAATTATCCCGGAGTTGCGAGCACGTGGGCTCGCAGTCCTTTCCGTCCCCGACGACCTCAGCCTACAAGAAAGCATCCGCTGGATAAATGCCCGCAACCGTCCCGGTGATGTTGCGTTAGAAATACATGTGGGAGCCTTTCAAAATAAGAACGTCCGGGGAGCAACTGCTTATTACATTGCAGGCAACAAAGCTCGAGCGGAAAATGCCCGGGTTGTGTTGGTAGCCATGCTGCGCCGGGTACCGACGTTAACTGGCCCAGGAGGTCCAGGCGTTAGACCAGACACCGAGGCTGGTATGGGTCGCTTGGCCTTTTGTCGACAGGTAGAACCGCCATCCCTTTTACTAGAACTGGGCTACATAACCAATGATCGAGATCGCGGCATTATCCTCAGTCGCCGCCGCGAAATTGCCATTGGCTTAGCGGATGGTCTGGCAGCCTGGAGTCGTGAGATTAGTGGCACCCAGCCGACAGCACCCACACCTGCGCCCCAGTTTCCCATCATCAATATCACCATTAATGGCGGTCAGTATGACGAGAAAGGCGTCTTAGTCAGCGGTAACTCCTATGTGCCGATTGATGTCGCAGACCGACTTGGGCTTAATCTGGCCAGTAATGATGACATCCGCAAAGTACGGTATGGCAATGTGGTGTACGTCAAAGCCGTTGATTTAAGAGACTTTAGCATCTCCATCGGCTGGGATGCTGCTAGCCGTACCGTGCAACTCAAGTCTCAGTCGGCCCTTACCATCTGCCCAGGCCTCATTGATCAAATCATGGGCCACGGCAACGCCTCTGAAATCAGCCTGATGATGTTCTTGAAGAACAATAACGAACAAGCACTTCGAGACTTCCCGGATTTGCATAAAATTTATCGTCAAGAAGGAATAATTGAGGGTGTGAATTATGACATCGCCTTCTGTCAGATGTGTGTAGAAACCTCTTTTCTACGATTTGGCGGGAATGTGAAAGCCTCGCAAAATAATTTTGCAGGAATTGGCGGCCTGGGAGGGGATGCAGCAGGGGCATCCTTCCCCAGTGCACGTATTGGTGTGAGGGCTCACATTCAACACCTCAAAGCCTATGGCAGTAAAGAACCCCTGGTGCAGGAACAGGTAGATCCCCGTTTCAAATTTGTCAGTCGGGGCAGTGCCGTACTCGTGGGTCAGCTCAGCGGTCGTTGGGCTGCTGATCCAAACTATGGTGAGAAAATTCTCAACATGGTGAGACGACTTTATGAGTCTGCAAAGCTACTATAACTTCGCAAAAGTAGCCCCAGATAGATGTTCCTCAAACTGGTATTATTCATGGCTAATGCCCATCGGCAAACTGTCATATGCCAACTGGCACACATCCCTGTAGAGATTATTCTGAGAACACCGAACTGCCGCCAAAATAGCGCTGTTTACAGCCTTTAAGCGGTCATTGTGTAGGTTTTTCTTAGACATTGGGGTTGGCAGACTACCTTTTATGGTTATGATTTGTCACCCAGCATCTGCTTAGGTTTTAAATACTGCGTATTACCGGGCACCCTTAGAACTGGTCTACTGATATCTGCCTCAATTCCTGACTATCTGCCATGCTTAATACCTCTTCTTGGCCTCTTAAACTTTTTTTAGCCCTTGGCCGTCATAGCTGGTGGGGTGCCCTCCTGTGGTTCCTCTGGGTTATTCCTGCCCATGCTACCGAGCTGAGAATTGCTATCCGCAACAGTGCTAATCAAGTCCAGATTGGCGCGTCTACAACAGGTGTTATTCGCGACAACCGAGGACAGGCAATTCTTCAGCTACCTGAGTTACAGTCCATCAGCGTCGATACAAACGGTGGACGATTGGAACTTACTGATGGCTATAGCGACTTTGGTCAAGCCAACACCTTTTGGTTAGAGCCCTCCAACGATGGAGTGGTCTGGATTGGCGACCGTTGGTATAGAGGTAGAGTTAAGCTAATACCCAGTAATGGTGGGGTAACGGCAATTAATTATGTCGATATCGACGATTATCTCTACAGCGTTGTTGGTAGTGAAATGCCTGCGAGCTGGCCCCAGGAAGCATTGCGATCGCAAGCCGTGGCGGCTCGCTCCTATGCCATGTATCACAAGAGCAAAGCTAACGGTCAATCCTATGATCTAAAAAGCACTCAAGCGTCCCAAGTGTATAAAGGATTAGACGGTGAAGCAGCCTCTACCCAGTCTGCCGTAGATGCCACCCATGGCAAGGTACTTACCCATGGCGGCAAAGTGATTGAAGCCGTGTTTCATTCGTCATCCGGCGGCCACACCGAAAATTCAGAACATGTATGGTCTCAAGCTGTGCCTTATCTGAAGGGGGTGCCTGACTTTGATCAAAATGCGCCTGTTTACAGCTGGCGAGCACAGTTTTCGTTGGAAGAAGTTGGCGCACGCATCGGCTACCCTGGCATCATCCAGGCTGTGGAAGTCCTGAGTCGCAGCCCCCAAGGTCGGGCCAATCGCATGAGCATCATTGGTGATGCTGGCGCATTAACCATTACGGGCAATACATTCCGTCAAAAGTTGGGTCTACGTAGCACTAAGTTTGATCTGGCCGTCAGTCCCACCAGCATTTCAGTGGCGGGCAATGGGTTTGGTCACGGCATTGGCATGAGCCAGTGGGGAGCCCGAGGCATGGCTGAACGGGGTCAGCAATACCGTGATATTCTCACGCATTTTTATAATGGAACTCGCCTAGGGTCGCTATAGGGAACCAAAAGTATCCATAGAGCAACCCCAATCACGACGCATTCACCTTCTAGATGAGCAGATCGTGACTTAGGCGAGCAATCTATTACAGCTTAGTGCCACACTCAGAACAGAATCGATGACTCACTTTGTTGTCACTGCCACAACTATGACAATGAACAAATTCTACTGGGCGCTTAGTTGCAGGCTCGGCTAAACCAATCATCTGAGAGTTGTTCTTGCCAGGTGGAACCATAGGATAACAGTTCTCATCACGGCGGACCCACACGTCCAAGAGTACTGGACCGTCATGGGCAAGCATATCAACGATGGCCTGATCAAGTTGATCAGGCGATTGCACAACAATCCCTTTTACACCAAAGGCGGCGGCCAACTTCTCAAAGTCAGGCATACCCACTTCCATATTGGAAGAGGCATAGCGCTCACCATAGAAGCCCTGTTGCCACTGACGTACCATCCCTTGCCAGCCGTTGTTAATAATGACGGTTTTAACCTTGATATTGTATTGAGCCAGGGTCGCTAGCTCTTGCAAATTCATCTGGAAGCTGGCATCACCACTAATGCAAATGACCTGCTCATCCCCTACACCGATTTGCACACCCAATGCTGCTGGCATACCGTAACCCATGGTGCCCAGACCCGCACTAGAGATCCATTTACGCGGACCATTCTGAAGAAACTGAGCTGCCCACATCTGATGCTGACCGACATCAGTGGTGTAGTAGGCATCAGGGGCATAACGACCCACTTGAGCAATCACGTGCTGTGGAGCAAGCTGATCGCTATACGTAGGAACTTTGAGGGGATAATCCGTTTTCCATTCATCAATGCGGGCACGCCAAGCACCTGTTTGGTCTGGGTTGGCGGGTTTGTCCAGACGAGCCAACAACTCAGTCAAAACATTTCTGACATCGCCCACAATCGGCACATCAGGCACACGACACTTACCGACCTCAGCGGGGTCAATATCGACATGAACGACTTTAGCGTGCTGTGCAAACTGCTCCAGGTTGCTCGCTACTCGGTCATCAAAGCGGGCACCAATGGCCAGCAAAAGGTCGCACTCACTCACGGCAAAGTTGGCATAGGCTGTACCATGCATCCCTAGCATGCCAACAGATAGAGGATGTCGCTCATCAAAAGCCCCCTTACCCATCAGCGTGGTGGTAACAGGAATCTGAAAATGTTCGGCTAGCTGAGCAATTTCTGCATGGGCCCCGGAAATAACAGCCCCACCACCGACGTAGAGCAAAGGCTTTTGAGCGCTGCGCAGCAGTGCGATCGCATTAACAATCTGCCGGGGATTCCCTCGTGTCGTGGGCTTATACCCTGGAATTGCAATGGAGCGTGGTGCCACTGGAGCATAGTCAAATTCTTCTAAGCCAACATCCTTAGGCACATCGATCAGCACTGGACCAGGACGACCAGACTGAGCAATGTAAAACGCCTCAGCCACGATATTTGCCATCTGTCGCGGATCGCGGACCACATAGGAGTGCTTAACGATGGGCAGCGTGATACCAAAAATATCGGTTTCCTGAAACGCATCACTACCGATTGCTTTGCGAGTTACCTGCCCAGTGATAGCAACCATTGGCACCGAATCCATCTGGGCCGTTGCAATTCCTGTGACCAGGTTGGTCGCCCCAGGTCCCGAAGTGGCAATACACACACCCACCTGTCCTGTCGCCCGAGCATACCCATCCGCCGCATGGGATGCAGCCTGTTCATGACGCACCAGAATATGCTGAATATCACCTCTCTCTTCTGCTTTATAAAGTTCGTCATAAACCGGCAGAATTGCCCCACCGGGATAGCCAAACACGTGACGCACGCCATGGCGCACCAGGCTATCGATTAGAGCAAAGGCACCGGTCGCTCGCTGAATGACGGGTTTTGCTTTAATGGAAGGCTTAACAGACGTTGAAGTCATAATTTTCGAAGGGCAGTCAGAAGTGCGTCAGCTACGGGAATGCTATCTAGGCATAATTGCTGATGGTTGTCTATTTTACAATCCCAATTCCAAGGAGTTAGACAAATTTCATAGAAAAACGATTTTCTAGCCTCAGGTCAGAAGACTCAAGCAAACAAACAATCGGGCTCTGAGCAGGTTCTGAGATAGTAAATAGAGGAGCACGGCATCACCATCTGCCGCCCTAAATAGCATGGATTCAAGGTTCCCCAATCATTCGTAAGTTAATTCATCTCAGGACAAAATTACGTCAACACCTGATAACAAAATCAAGTTCACCTTAATCCAAGGACAAAACAGAACAGATGAACTCAAGCGCGGTCATCGGCTGACTCCGTGCATTTATAGCCCCCATTCCCGTAGTGGAATCAGGTGACTGCCAGAGTGTTAGGTGCTCAACCGCCGGATCTGAATAGAAGTAGCCCTGACTCTCAATCGCTGCAGGAAAGTATGTAGTGCGATGGGTCCAATGGTCATGACTCATACGATAAATTTCCAGGTCCCCCAGGAGCGGCATGCCCCATCCATCGATTGCAATTAATCGACTGCTTCCCCCCATCTTTGTCCAGGTCATTAACATTGGGTAAGCGGCAACCACCCCAGCACTAAATGCAATCACCTGTAACAAGCGATCGCGGCGCGGCGCTTGTGGTGAATTGAGCAGCCAGGGCAACGTTCCGGGGGCCGCCCAAATTGGCATCACCCATAACCGCTCTGGCGTAATTACCCTCAACAAAGATTGCAGGAAGTCATAGGTTAAATCGGCGGAATGATAACCAGAACAAATCAACAACTGCATCGTCACAACATGATTCGCCCGAATTGAAACAAAATGATCGCAAGGTAAAAAAACATTGCAACAGCTGTTAACTATAGTTTATTTATCAGTGTCTTCAAGTTTATTTTCCAGACAAATATTTAGTCTTTATTAAAGATGACGCACCCTTGATTCATGGTGGGAAAAAATAACATTAGCTAAAGGCGGGGATCAAAGATTTAACAGCGATCCCCGCCTTTGAATTGAAGTCAGAGACAAGTCTCATATCATCTTATTCAAGCCACTTTTGGGTATGGTTTCTCAACAGACTTACATAGTGGAAATCACGGTTGAAATGACAGAGTTTTGACTATTACATAAACTCCATAGCCATGCCCTTGGCAACCTACCCACAATCCAGAATCGGAGATCCTCACGATGGCCAACACTCTCATTAACATCGCGCTACCCGTCGTCAACGAAATTATCGATGATGTTTTAGCAACTGGCTCTTCAGCATCCTATCGAGATACCTTTACGAGTTCTGATGCTCGCGACCGGCTAGCCACGTTTGTGCTGAGTCGTTTGCCCGCTCGTTATATGACTATTGCTGAAGAATGTTCCTTAGAACTACCGCGTAACTGCTACTCTGCGGAGCAACATCGCCAAATTCGTCAGCTGGTGTACCAGGGCATTCAAAAATTACTCACGCGTCCCATTTCATCCACACCGGACACCTTAATACCCTCAACCTGGTTCGGCTAATAATAACCAGTAGTTTGAGCATCAGCTTAACAAATAGTATTGTTCCAAACCCCCTATGGACGTTCGGTTCTACCCCATAGTCATAGGGGGAATCTTGCCAGTAGTCTCTAAATAGACATGTTGTCAGACGTGTTGTCCATATCAGCTATCGTCGGCTGATGTGTGGTACGACAACTATATGCATCTAGAGGCCCATGGTGGAGAAGTTTTTACCCACAATTAGTAGTCTGGTGGCCTTGGGAGAATTAGGGGCTGAGCCAATGGCTTGGGAAGGTCTCAACTCAGACAGTGCCAGGGAGACTGACCACCAGAATCAAGCAGAGCGGGCTGAAATGGAGTGGCAGGGAGCAATTACATCCCTCGGACATCTTTTAAAAGAGACGCTACCCCACGGTGCTGAAAAAAGCACTAAATCTAAAAAATCGGCAAAACCACGCCAAAGTAATCGACAAACACCAGCAGGCATCCTCTTAAGTGGGCCATTCCCGGTTCTAGATGCACCAAAGCTTACGGTGCAGTTGTCCAATTGGGTGTTTATTCCCCCACCGTTAGATCAGCTATCCCAAGCATTTTCTCAATTAATGCCAGCTGATGATACACCGCCCGTTAATACAGCCGCTGCTCGTATTTTGCCGTTAATTGACGGAGACCCTCTAGCCGGCGAGCGGTTTTGTTTGTTGCTGACCGAGCGTTTTAGCGTCGTACTGGTGCTGGGCCGTGATGCTGATAATGACCTACGGTTTCAGTTTTCATTTACTCCTGAGGTTATTAATCAGGTCTGGCGATTATTGCGATCGCGCATCTACTTGACCACACCAAAACAGCTAGCCTTCCTGAATCCACTGGTTGAAAAATTTGTCCCCACAGAGCCAGATTACCGAATTGTCAGCCAGTTTAGCCGCTGGATGCTGTCTTCCCTACCAGTCCCCAAACCTAACCCAGTGATCGAACGCATTGTTGCGGTGCCAGGTGAACCTGGCAACAGCCATGAATCCCACGGATTGGATACCGAATTGCTCCAGGCCATGGCCCATGAAATTCGGACACCATTGACGACAATTCGCACCTTGACCCGTTCCCTAATCCGCCGCAAAGATCTAGTCGAAAAAGCGAAGCAGCGACTACAGCAAATCGACAATGCCTGCACCCAGCAAATTGACCGCTTTAATCTCATCTTCAAAGCTGTCGAGTTAGAAGCAGCAACCCACAAAAGCCACCGTTCATCTTTAACAGCCACTGCGCTCAGTGAAATTATCCAATCCGCCATTCCTCAATGGGAACAAGCCGCCACTCGCCGTAACCTGTCCCTTGAAGTCAAACTCCCCAAAGACTTACCCATGGTAGCCAGTGATCCCATCTTGCTGCAGCAAGTGCTCACGGGCTTGGTAGAACTTTTTACCCATACAGTGGCTCCCAAAGGCCAAATTCAGCTGCACGTTATGGCTGCCGGTGATCAGCTCAAACTTGAATTTCAGGCTGAGGTTAGCTCGATCTGCGATAAAAACCGTCCCACCCTGAAGTCGCTTGGAAAACTACTGATGTTTCAACCTGATACAGGGGGACTCAGTCTCAATTTACAAACCACCAAGGCCCTCTTCACAGCCTTAGGCGCTAAGCTCACAGTACGAGAACGAACCAACCAGGGTGTCACTTGGATGGTTTTCCTACCCATCGAAACGGCACACTACCCCATTGTGTAGCGCTGCTAAGAACTGGTATTAGAAAGGCAGCTTTTTTTTGCTTTCCCGGCTGCTTTCAAAGTCCATTTCCTTGAGCTTTTTAAGAATGCGGTTAAAGTATTCACCCATGTACTCTTCCACAGTGGTCGTTTCCGACTTATCCAAGCCAAACGTGCTATAAACTTCATCCATCTCAGCATCTAAGGGCTCACTGCCGGCACTGACCTCAGCAAATGCTAAACGATCAGCAAACTGCCATCCCCATTGGAAAAAGTTTGCAAAGCTGCGGACACCACGCAATAGGCCCAACGACATGGTTGAGACCTTCGCATCTTCACCAGAAAGACGTTCACAGAGTCTTACTAGCTCATAGGCTCCCCAAGCTCGAGTGCCAGCCAGGGGAAAGGAACGCTTACCAGTCTCAGGTAGCTGCAATGACCGTACAGCAAACCGAGCAATATCTTGGGTATTCATATAAGCGATGGGAGCTGCTTCGCCCATGACCCAAATGGCCTGCTTTTCTAAAAGCGGAATCGCATATTGCCCTACGAGGCCCTGCAAGAAACCACAGGGTCTCAGAATTGTGTAATTTATCCCCGATTCTTCTAAGAACTTTTCCGTACAGTGCTTAATGTCCATTAAAGGGACATGGGGGTATTTCTCACAATTAAGAATCGAAATGAATACATACCGCTCTACCTTGGCATCCACAGCGGCCTTGATTAAGTTAACTTTGCCGTCCCAGTCCACATCGTAGGCAGAATCCTGAGGGCGGGACGTTGCTGCATCAATCACAGCAGTCACGTCGTCAAAACATGGTGGCAATGACTTAGGGCCACAGAGATTCGCTTGGACCAACTGGGCTCCCCATTCTCGAAGAAATGCGGCTTTCTGGAAGTTACGCACCAGGCACTTAACGTCAAACCCTTCATCTAAGGCATTGCGAACAATCTGACGACCCAGCGTGCCCGTTGCACCAACCACCAATATGCTCATGGAGGACTCTACACAAAACTTAACGCTTTACTCAGCTTAACAGACGCCGCTTCGTTCGAAAACCTAGGTTTGAGTTAAAAAAGCAGCGGAGCTTCACCAAATGGCTAGTTTCGCTGCTTTTTTAATAAACTAGGCAATTTGAATGAGCCTTAATCTGAATCCATCAAAGATTAAAATCAGCACTCACAAAAAGCACCAATCAAGCTGTGAAAATCCAAACGATTACTCTTCAGCACCTTGAAGCTTCAGCATTAGAAACCCAACACCAAGCCCCACCATGACAATGACAGACATTGTGACCGCAACCGAAAAAATTTCTCCGCCCATAGTGCCTAATTATCCTCCTGCGTATGTCTCTAATAATTAGAGACGGCATAGCTTAAATTCTTTGGTTACATTCTAAAGCAGTTTGGGCATCTAACTCTAGCAAGGTCTATACCGTTCTGCTTAAAGAGCAGGACTAAACCCACCC
>NZ_QXHD01000004.1:7621228-7622018 GCF_011009555.1 Adonisia turfae CCMR0081
CATTTGTCGGCAGCCGACGAAACATGGAATTCCCCCATGCCGATTTGCCCTATGCACACTTTGATTTTTCGGAAAACTATAAACTCTCGCCGTCTTCCAGGATCAAATGCTCCATAGGGCAGTGGCATGTTACGAGAAATGTTATGTAACTAAAGGTCCTTTAGCGTTTCAACATAGTTTTCACAGCATGCCGATTCCCACCCTTGTTATTGCTGGAACCCACAGTGGTGTGGGTAAGACGTCTATCGCCATTGGTCTCATGCGGGCGTTTACCCATCAGGGTCTGCAGGTACAGCCTTTTAAGGTAGGACCCGATTTTATTGACCCCAGCCACCATCAGCGGGCAACGGGGCGGGTGTCCCATAATCTGGATGGCTGGATGCTAAATCAGGCTCAGAATCGTCAGATCTTTGATCAGGCTTGCCAGGGAGCTGATCTGGCCATTGTTGAAGGGGTGATGGGGCTGTTTGATGGCTACGGCGCGGAGTCTGAATCGGGGAGTACGGCGGAAATGGCCAAGTGGCTGGGGGCACCGGTAATTCTTGTGATCAATGCCCGTTCTTTGGCCCGCAGTGCAGCAGCCCTGATTTCAGGCTATGGCAACTTTGATCCAGACCTGGCGGTGGCGGGGGTGATTTGTAACCAAATTGGCAGTGCGTCCCACCTGGATCGCATTTGTTCGGCGGTCAGCCAGACTGTGCGGGTGCCTATTGTAGGGGGGATTCCTCGCTCTAAGCCCGTAAGGATTCCTGAACGTCATCTAGGACTATGGCGGGCGACAGAGGAAGAA
>NZ_QXHD01000004.1:7622028-7624799 GCF_011009555.1 Adonisia turfae CCMR0081
TACACCCGACACACTTATGAATCGTCTGATTATCCTCAAAGATGTCGCCCTGTTTCAAAATCTCTCTTTAGATGAGCTATTACTAATTGATGAAGCTCTTGTGCCTCAGCAGTTTATGGCAAGTACAACTATCTTTGAAGAGGGTAGCTGGGGGTCTCATCTGTATATCATCGCGTCGGGAACAGTGCAGATTGTGAAGACTGTAGATGATGAACAAAAAGAGATTAAGCAGCTGATGACAGGTAATTATTTTGGTGAGATTGCCTTGTTTGACGATGCACCCCGTTGGAATGGGGCAATTGCGAAAGATGATTGCATGTTGCTGAAGTTGGAGAAACAGCGGTTTATTAGTTTAACGACGCAGCGCCCTCACATTTTGTTGGAGATTTGCCGATTTATGAGTCAGCAACTGCGGGAGACAGACAAATTTCGATCAGCAAAGAAGTTTGTGGCGAGTGGTGCCCATGTGGAGGATGAGACACTACAAAATTGTTAGAGGCTTATAATTAGTAGCGACGATAAGGATATATACTGTCTAGCCAAAAGATAACTATATATTAGGAATTATCAATAAATCATCTAATTTTCATCAGTAACCAGTTGAGCCTTACTCGCAATATGCAAGCATAGAATCATTTAACGGATACCACTTAAGCAGAATATCTTCCTCAGGAAAGGAGTCTGAGTTCAAGCTTGTTTCGCCAACTTAGGCTAATCAAGGTTTCTGGGCCTAAGTTGGTGGCCGTTTAGAGCTAATTTTGCTCGCATAAGCTAAGTTTTTCTCTTTTTTAGCTAGTTCATCAAACAAACAGTAAATGATGTTAATTCCATAGCATTCAATATCCTCTTAAAGACTCTATCTATTGATTTTTTAAACCCAACTTATTAATTCAGACACCAGCAATGAATATTTTCTTAATCGGATTAAACTGTCAAGATTACCAAATACCAAAAATACTGTCAGAGCTACTACAGCTAAAAGAATTCTTCCCTGAACTTGATCCGAATACCCTTTGGTCATTTAAGCAGAATAACTATCTTTTTACAGCCAATATTCATACATCTAGACATCTGATTGAACCAAAAGTTTATGTCAAGGAGACTGAGCAGGAAATTCTTTTATTTGACGGATGTATGATCAATCCAAGGGGTGATTTTAATGTCTACAACCTTGAGGAACTTAACCAACACTGGCATAGCTTGAAAGATATTTTGGAAGGACAGTTTGTCATTGCCCGTATTCACAAAAACCTAGAAAGTTCATTAGAGATTATCAATGATCCCTTAGGGATGTATCAGGTCTATTACTTGAAACAGGGAAATCAGTGGTTTATTAGTAATAGTGTTTACTTGCTAAAACGTATCGGTCAAGTCAGTAAATTTGATTCACTAGGGATCAGCCTTTATTTAACCTGGGGCTGGGCGTCTAGTGACCGCACGTTGAGAGAAGGCATTCAAGTATTGCCTCCTGGTCAACATTGGCAATGGCAAAAAGGTCACATAGAACCCCAAAAACACAAATATTTTCAGCGTGCTCGGCTTTCCCAACTACCTCAAACACACCTAACATCACAGCAACAAATACAAAGCCTTACCCACGATCTAGAGCAAATGATGAAAGCGCTAACGTATTCTTTTGGCGCTTCTGTATACTGCCCTTTAACCGCAGGTCGTGATTCTCGACTCCTGGCTTCTTTGCTTATTAAAAATAATATAGATGCAGAATTCTTTTCTCTAGTTACGTCAGAGGCAATTGATGTAGAAATCGCCAGCAAAATTGCTAAACAGTTCAAATTAAAATGGACTGTAATACAGGAAAAAAAGGAGCAAAATCTTCAAAGTTGGCTCGAAAGTGCTCAAAGGTGGATTACCAAGAGAGATGGCTTAATTTCCATCAGACAATTTCGCCCCAATGACCAGGCAGTGGACAATCAGCTAGGAGTTGTCTTAAATGGTGGCGGTGGCGAGATTGCTAGAGCGTATTACAGTAATGCAAAATTTTTCCTTCATCAAAAGAATTTTGACTATGTTTACAGGTATCTAAACGATGCCAAGCTTACTTGGCGGCGACACGATTTGCTACAGGATGAAATAGTACAAACTGCTGCTAAATATTTAAAGTGTTTTATCGAAACATCACTAGAAGAAGGCTTTAAATTAGTCGATATCCCCTGCGTTTTGTATACATATGAACGCGTTAGACGCTGGGCCGGCAGTAATTGCTCGTTGCACCCAGGTCATATCTCCTTTGCTCCCCTCTGTACTCGGCCTTTTATAAAAGCCGCTTACTCAATTCCAGCAAAACAGCGATATACAGAACCTCTACATTATCGAATCCTGAGTCTCTCACCCGAATTATGTAACATCCCTTTTGAGACTACATGGAAGATTCAACAATCAACTGTAAATTGTTGGTATGAAATCATTAGAAATTCTCTAGACTACAGATTAGTGAGAAAGATACGCCCCCGAAATAAAACAATACACAGGGCAGATTCAGAAACAGCTCAACTGATAGAAAACAAAAGGATTTACTTAAGAGACTATTGTCTAGACCACATTAATTCTCCCATTTGGGATTTTGTCAAACGTTCCGCTTTTGAGAAAATTATACCTAAACAGATAACTACACCAACACAGCGTCAGTTTACCGGCATGCTTTGGGACATCGCAACGCTGTTTCTACTATAGCGTTCCTATTTGATTGGTGAGAATGTTCCATACATATGCATTTTGGGAAAGTCAAAGAGTTCCAGGGCACAAAACTGCTC
>NZ_QXHD01000004.1:7624809-7639397 GCF_011009555.1 Adonisia turfae CCMR0081
TGAGGAATTGTTACAACTCAATGGCAACTCCCAGCGCTGGCGCTTCACATCTGTTTGCAGGACGTCTCATAATGTATTGGGTGGTCTGATTGGGTATTCCTTCAATCAGCTTTTGTGAGGCTAGCAGCATGAATGTGCAGAACAGAAACATAGAGACGCCATGGGATCACAGGATAGAGCTGCCGAGTGTGGATACTGGGGGTGCCTTACCCCAAAAGAAAACGCCAGGTGGTCGGACAACGGTTTTGCATATGAACTTTACGCGAGGCCAAACCGAGGTATCTGCCGAAACTGAAAGAGAATATTTGAGATTCTTTGCGAAAATAGCCAATGAGCTGGGGATATACCTGGAAATCTTGACGGACAGTGGCTGTCGAGAAGAGATTCAGCAGGAATTTGCAAAAGATTGCTATAAGGCACTTAACTATACAATTACCGAGAACCTAAAGCCTGTATCAAAGTGGGCTGAGGATAGTGTGGAATATCTGGCAAATGGTTGTGTTGCCGTGCTGAGACAGTTTGATGATGATCTTCTGGCAAAGGCGATGACCGCAGGGCGACGACAACGGTGGCAAGGAAAACTGACTCCAGATATTGTGGAGGAAGTGCTACAGGATGACCACTTGTGGATTCCCTTGGGAATCAGGGTGAATGAATTCAAAATGGCGGTGGAACGAGAGCTGGTTGCCCAGATAAGGGGACAAACTGTCGGTCACATTCGAGCCTATATAGAAGGGGGAAATATGATTACGGGGGAGGATGCCACTGGCAAACCCGTGATTTTGGTTGGCAAAGATGCGATCGCAACCACAGCCCATCTCTATCAGCTCAATGATCATGAGGTGCGCCATGTGATCTGTGAGGATTTTGGACTAGCCAGTATTGATCAGCTGGTCTGTGTGGAGCAGCCCGGACAATTCCATTTAGATATGGGCATGCTGTTTATTGGTAAGGGAGTTGTCATTGTCAATGACAACAGCCAAGCGCTTCAAGATGCCATTGAGATGGCAGAAATGGTGCCTTGTATGACAACAAAAACCATGGCAACGAAGCTGAAACTGCAATGCAGTTTAGAAGAAGATGCAGCCCAAGACCTATTAGAAGCAGGGATGGAGGTACGACGAGAGAATCTAGAGAAGGCCATGCTCTATAACTTCTTCAATGGAGAGTTTGTGGAGGGGGCGGATGGCTGTTGTTACTACATTACCAATGGCGGACCCAACGAGCAGGAGGCATTGTTCGAAATGTTGATGGTAAGAGACTGGCAGGTTGTAGAAAAAGTGTTCTTTAGCCCTCAAGAAGTCGCCCAAAAAAGTCTCCAAGATCGAGGAGGCGTCGGCTGCCGACTGAAAGGTGCGATGCAATGATTTTAGTTCTTGGTTATTGGTTCTTAGTATTGGAAGCCTTTTGTTATCAAGTGTTTTACTTTCTTTTGTAGGGCGACTACTTCTGATGTAGAAATCTTTTTCGTCAGCTGAAACTTTTCTTTGGTAACCACTGTACCTGTAGGGAAAGTTTGTTGATACTCAATGGTATTGTTGGCTCCATAAACAATTTTGGTGCTGCCACCACCAATGTCGATGACTAAGGTGTTGTTCTGTTGTATGGAGGGCACAAGGGAACTAACGGCTCCTTGAAGCGTGTAATAAGCTTATAGAATTGGTGCCGGTATCGATTGCAAATCGATTGCAATATGAGTGGTTGCGTTGACCATGATCGATTTCTATCATTAACGTTGCGTCGAAACATAAAATTCAATAAAAGGCAATTGAACGCAATCAAAATATACGGGCTTTGTTGAAATGAAGAAAAATTTTAGCTTTCGGGCGATGCCTTGATCCTAGCTGGTTTGTCCGCAGACAAGCCAAGCTGGGGAGCGAAAACAGTGTTAAGGGTTTGGTGCCAAACTAAATTTCAGGGCCAGAATGTTCGTGGACTTGAAGCACTCGCATCAAAAATCAATCTATGCGCCCGATTCGTACCTTTAACGTTACACCCACACTACCCGCTTCGTTAGCTCCTTTGCGTCAGCTTGCTGAAAATATCCATTGGGATTGGGATGTGGGGACGATTGACCTGTTTAAACGTCTGGATCCCGACCTTTGGGCATCTAGTCGCTACAACCCCATCTTAATGCTCAGCACCATTAGTCAGGATCGGCTCCATGCCGTTGCTGAGGATGGTGGATTTATTGCCCAAATGAACCATGCTGTCGAGCGTTTAGAGCACTATTTGAATGCCCAGTCATGGTACGACGTAAATCGGGTAAATCCTGTAGATAACGAGTGTTACGCCTACTTCTCTATGGAGTTTGGTTTGACGACGTGTCTGCCGGTGTATTCGGGAGGTTTGGGCGTTCTAGCGGGTGATCACTTAAAGACGGCTAGCGATTTAGGGCTGCCCTTAGTTGGCGTTGGTTTGCTCTATCAGGAAGGCTACTTTGCCCAGTATCTCAATGCTGATGGCTGGCAGCAGGAACGCTATCCTATCAACGATTTTTACAACATGCCCCTGGCTCTGGAGCGGGACAGTGAGGGGAATGAATTGCGCATTTCTGTAGATTATCCGGGGCGTAAAGTCTATGCACGTATCTGGCGGGTGACCGTAGGGCGTGTGCCTCTGTATCTGTTGGATACCAACATTGAGCCGAATGCCCCCCACGATCAGGACATTTGCGATCGCTTGTACGGTGGCGACATTGATATGCGAATCCAGCAGGAGATGATGCTGGGTATTGGCGGTGTCCGTATGCTCCAGGCCTTGGGGTTAAAGCCATCGGCCTATCACCTCAATGAAGGTCATTCAGCCTTTTTGGCTTTAGAGCGCATTCGTATGCTGATGGATGCCCAGGAACTCAGCTTTAGTGAAGCGCAGCAGATGGCCCAGGCAACTCAGCTATTTACTACCCACACCCCTGTCCCGGCAGGCATTGACCTCTTCCCCCCAGAAAAAATATTCCATTACTTAGGTCATTATGCCGCGCGCTTTGGTCTGTCCCATGAGCATTTCTTGGGGCTGGGACGAGAGGATGACGTCGATCATGATGCTCCGTTCAGTATGGCGGTGTTGGCCATTAAGATGGCCTCATTTGTCAACGGTGTGAGCAAGCTCCACGGTGCTGTATCCCGTAAGATGTTTGGTGGTCTATGGCCCAATCTGCCAGTGGATGAAGTGCCGATTACGTCCATCACCAATGGCGTCCATACCCGCAGCTGTGTGGCTAAATCTACCCAGGAGCTTTATGACCGTTACTTAGGACCGAACTGGGATAGCGTCGGTGTGGATGATCCGTTATGGGATAAAGTGGCTGCCATTCCCGATGAAGAGATCTGGCGCAACCACGAAAGTTGTCGTTCTCACCTGGTTGTGTCTGTTAGAGACCGGCTACACAAAGCGGTGAAGGAGCGAGGCGGTTCTCATTTAGAAATGGAACGGGCCCAAGAAGTGTTAGACCCGGGTACTCTTACCATTGGTTTTGCTCGCCGATTTGCCACCTACAAGCGCGCCACACTCTTTTTGAGAGATGTTGAACGTCTGCGGAAGATTGTTTCTAACACCTTGGGGCGGCGGGTGCAGTTTGTGATTGCCGGTAAAGCTCACCCTAAGGATATTCCAGGCAAAGAGCTGATTCGCAACATTATTCACTTTACCCGTGATGAAGGCTTAGATCGCTCCATTGTGTTTGTTCCTAACTATGACATTCACGTCGCCCGCTGGATGGTATCAGGCTGTGATGTCTGGTTGAATAACCCCCGTCGTCCTCGGGAAGCATCGGGAACCAGTGGGATGAAAGCGGCAATGAATGGTCTTCCCAACCTGAGTGTGTTAGATGGATGGTGGGATGAGGCGGATTATGTACGCACAGGCTGGCCCATCGGTTCTGGTGAAGACTACGATGATCAAGACTATCAGGATGAAGTGGAGGCCAATGACCTCTATGAGCTGTTAGAGACCGCCGTTGTCCCTCTCTTCTACGATCGGAATAGCCATGGCATTCCCCGTGGGTGGGTGGCGAAGATGAAGAATGCTATCCGGTTGAATACCCCGACCTTCAATACGGCCCGCATGCTACAGGACTATGCCAACCAAGGATATTTTGCAGCGTCGGATCGAGGGCGGCAGTTGGTCGCCGAGAGCTATGCTCCAGCTAAGGCTCTAGCCCAGTGGCAGTCAGACTTGTACCAGCACTGGCAACAGATTTCTATCGCCGAAATCTATCTATCCCATGATGTTGGTTTGCAGGTGAATGAACCGCTACAGGTAAATGCTCGCGTTTATTTGGGGCAATTGAAGGCCTCGGATGTTTCGGTGGAGTTTTACCAAGGGGGGATCGACATTGATGGTGAGTTGCAAGGTGGCCAAGCAACAGAGATGGTTTATCGCGGTCAAGATGCCGATGGCAGCAGCTTGTATAACCTCAATGTTGCATACACCCAAAGTGGTCTTCAGGGCTTCTCTCTAAGGGTGTTACCTAAGCATGAATATCTGAGTAGTTCCTATATGCCGCGCCTCATTCTTTGGGCCGATCCAGACAATGTAAGCATTGTCATTGGCTATTTAGAGGCTATGGAAGCTACCCAGGTAACTGCCTAGCTGGATAAGAGGAGAAGGCAGGCAAACCCCTGTCTCTCTCCTCACGTTTTCGTTGAAGCATGCTCTTCTAGGGCGTTTAGCTGGCCCTGAGATTTCTCGTCTATAGGACTGCTTCAATGGTGGCAATCACTGATTGGCTCAGGGCCTGATAATCGTAGCCCCCCTCCAGTCCAAATAGGACTCGGGGGGCTACTTTGTGACAGGCTGCTGCCAAAAAGCCATAGTCTGCGGGCATTAAATCGATGCCTGCCAGGGGATCAGAGGCGTTGGCATCGTATCCCGCACTGACGAGTAATAAATCTGGCTGAAACTGTTGCAAAAATGGGACTACTTGCTGTTCAAACCGGTGTTTATAATCCTCGACGGTACTACCTGAGGCCATGGGAATGTTGAGCACATTGCTGTGCATCCCTGTTTCCCCTGCTTGACCAGTGCCGGGGTAGGCGGGCATTTGATGTAAGGAGCAGTAAACGATCTGACGTTGATTGCTGATTAGCTGCTGGGTGCCATTGCCATGGTGCACATCCCAGTCAAGAATGGCAACTCGCTCAATGCCAGGTTTTTCTAGGGCGTAGCGGGCCGCGATCGCAACATTGCTGAGCAGACAAAACCCCATACCCTGACCATATTCAGCATGGTGACCCGGGGGACGGGCGAGGACAAACCCAGAGGTACCATGGTTGTCCGTAACATAGTCCACCCCGTCTAACCAAGCAGATACAGCCAGTAGGGCGGTTTGGTAGCTGGCGGTTGACACCGGAGTATCGGCATCCAATCGCCCGCCACCCCGTTCAGCAATGCGTTGCAGGGTCAGGACATAGGCCGGATCATGGACAGCATTAATCCAGTCTAGGGGGTTGCGATCGCAGGGTTCTACCCACTCCAACTGGTTGCGGGGATGCCGGACAGCTACCCTGTTGAAGGCTAAGATCGACCTCCTAAAGGACTGATCTGTCTGACAGAATATTCACGCACCAAAGCCGTTCATTTCTGCAACGATTAGCCCATGAGGAAGCTGCGTGGCAGGAAACTAATCGCTCAATGATTCCTGCAGCTCAACTTAGCCAGAGAGTTACCGCCAACCTAACGACCGCTCCGCTACCTGAAGAGACACTCTATAGTTTGTTTGTGCATCAGGCTAAACAAAACCCTCAACAGATTGCCATTATCACTTCAAAGCAATCAATTACTTACGACCTTCTATACCGTCGTGCCAATCAAGTTGGTCATTATTTAAATCAATTGTTAGGTATCTGCTCTGATCATACCGTAGCCATCGTTATGGAGAAAGGCTGGGAACAGATTGTTGGAGTACTTGGTATTTTAGCTGCTGGCGCTGCTTACGTACCCATTGATCCTGACTTACCTTCGGAACGATTTCAATATCTGCTGGAAAATAGTGGTGTCAATATTGCATTAACGCAATCATGGTTAGAAGAAAAGGTAGTTTGGCCAGCAACCATTCAACGATTTGCAGTTGATCTAATCCATTTGTTCCCAAACACTGAGCATCAGTTGCTATCTCTCCCAGGCCCTGATGATCTTGCCTATGTTATCTACACGTCTGGGTCTACAGGCTTACCTAAAGGTGTCATGATTACCCATCGAAATGTGGTCAATGTAGTCATCCATACTAACCAACGATTTCAAGTCAGTTCTAAAGATCGGATATTAGCGCTCACCGCCCTCAATCATGATCTATCGGTTTATGATATCTTCGGTCCGTTATCAGCTGGCGGAACAATTGTGATGCCAGACGCTGCTGCTGCTAAATTTGCTCGACATTGGCTGGATTTACTCACCAAAGAACGGGTAACCCTGTGGAATTCAGTACCTGCCATGATGGAAATGTTGGTCAATTATCTCGACATTAAATCTGAAAAATTGCCACAGAGTTTGCGTCTAGCTATCTTAGGTGGAGACTGGCTGCCAGTTTCTCTTGCCAGTCGATTAAAAGCATTATCTCCAGATTTAAATATTCTGAGTATTGGCGGCCCTACTGAAACCACAATTTGGAATATTGGTTATCTTATCCAGGATATTGATCCCAATTGGAAAAGTATTCCCTATGGAAAGCCTATGGCCAATTCAAAATATTATATTTTGAATAATAATCTGGAAGATTGCCCCGTGTGGGTGCCAGGGCAAATGTATTGTGCGGGTGTGCAGTTAGCCAAGGGGTACTGGTGCAACCCTGAAAAAACAGCAGCTAATTTTATTGCACATCCCCGAACTGGTGAGCGGATTTATCGAACTGGTGATTTAGGCCGCTATTTACCAGATGGAAATATTGAGTTTCTGGGTAGAGCTGATTTTCAAATTAAATTGAGGGGTTATCGCATTGAAGCTGGAGAAATTGAATCCACACTAGCAAAGCACCCGGCTGTCAAAAATGCCTTAGTGACCGTCACTACCACAAAACAAAATCAACAGTCACTAACAGCTCATGTCATCCTCCGCCAGGGACACTCTCTTACTATTGAAGAGCTACGTAATTTTCTAAATCAGAAATTGCCTACATATATGGTGCCATCGTACTTCAAATTTTTGGACGCGTTACCGTTAACAGCCAATGGAAAAGTAGACCGTCGTGCCTTATCAGGCTAAATTATAAACTTTGCATACAATTACGATATTTTTTGCACTATGGGTAAATGGATCGTTTGTCCCCAGCCAAAACCGTCTCCTAAATTAAGGTTGCTATGCTTTCCCCATGCAGGCGGCTCAGCCAGGGTGTTTTATGACTGGCCTGAGTTGTTACCGTCAGCAGTTGAGGTGTGTGCCGTTGAACTACCTGGACGCGGAAAACGCTTGTTTGAAACTCCCTACACCGATATTATTTCACTGTTGCAAATTCTTGGCCCTGAATTAGTGCCTTTTTTAGATGTTCCGTTTGCCTGTTTTGGCCATAGCCTGGGGGCACGGATTGCATTTGAGTTTTCTCGATGGTCACAACAGACAGTTCAGCTTACTCCGCGTCATCTTTGGGCAGCTGCAGCCCGCGCTCCTCACTTACCGCCTGATAGAGAGCCAATTCATGACTTGCCTAGTGCTGATTTTATTCTTGAACTACAAGGGTACAATGGCACACCTGAGAGCGTTTTGAAAAATCCAGAACTGATGGAATTGATGCTTCCTATGTTGAAGGCAGATTTTTCGCTCCTTGAAACCTATCAATACCAACCAAAGGCTCAGCTTGCTTGCCCAATTACGTGTTTTTGGGGAGAACAAGATGAGATAGCAAATCATACTGATGTGGCCGCTTGGCAACAACACACGAACATATTTACATTCGAGGCCGTTCCTGGTGATCACTTTTTTGCCAATCACCCCATGTTTCCCCAGAGATTATTAGCCAAACTCACTGAGCTCATCCAAACCCTATAAAATCACACTTCTTGCAAGTTGTAGTGACCCCCAAAATCAAGACAGAGCTGAGAGAGCGTAAGTTAAAGTCCATATACACGCCCTCAAACGGATGTTCCGATACCAACCGTTTTTATCTCAATCTAGGGTCTAAAAGTGCTAAGAAGTGCCCAAAAATGTCCAACGTATTTTTGGTTATTTTCGGATTGCGATCGCTGAACCCCTTGCCAGAAAATCTGTATCGCTTGCGCTGCCTAAAAGCCAACGGCGGGATTTGAACCCGCGACCGCTCGATTACGAATCGAGTGCTTTATTTCTGAAACTTCCTGTGGGCAATGGATTACGGGTGTATCATAAGGCATTGGACTAAGGTTGGACTAGCGATGCCGGACGTAGACAAGCTGATCAAAGCTGCGAATTCTAAGCTAGACATCTTACGAATTGAGCGCAGAGGTCAAAAGCTCAGTCTGCGTGGCACATTACCTAAGAAACCAGGGAAGGGGCGAGGCAATGAACAGCAGCGTATCCCATTGAAAATCTATGCTAATGCGGATGGGGTTAAAGTTGCACTAGCCCGAGCAAAGCGGGCCGAATCCGACCTGAGTCTCCAGCAATGGGATTGGTCTCACTGGACAGGTGAAGAGGTTGATTCTATTCAATCAGCGCAGGTACTAGCTAAGAAGTTTGCTGAGTACAAGAAGCCAAGTATCAAAGCTTCGTCATTCCGTGCAAATTATCTGTATCCGTTAGAATCTCTCCCTAACAAGCCTCTCACTGAGGAAATGTTAAGGGCCCACATCCAACAAAGAAATGAACCCGGAACTTGGGCGCGGAAAAACGATGTAATGGTTTTCACTGCGCTATGTAAGTTTGCTAAAGTGCCCGTAGATTTAAAAGATTTGGGGAAAGGATACACCGCCAAGCCTGTTAAACCGGACGACTTACCTACTGATGAAAAGATTGAGACTATTTGGGAGTCGCTTAAAGGGACTACCTGGGAATGGGCATATGGCATGATGGCCACTTATGGGCTCAGGCCCCATGAAATTTTTGCCATCATAGATCCTGTAGGTGTGGCAACCAAGACTGGGAAAATATCTATAGCTGAAGATAGCAAAACTGGACAACGCGATGTGTGGCCTTTGCCTGACCGATGGCGAGAACGATTCAATCTAGCCAATGTGATTATGCCCAACATTCGCTACGAAGGGCGAGATAATCAACAGCTTGGTCAACGCATGAGTTCTAATTTACGCAAAAAGATTCCTCATAAACCTTATGCATTACGACACGCCTGGGCCATTCGTTCAGCGGTCATGGGAGTCCCTGATAGCATCGCCGCCCGTTGGATGGGCCACTCTATTTCCATTCATGCCGCCACATACCATGCAGCGATCAGTCAGCGACAACATGAAACTATTTGGGAAAAAGTCAATAAGGACGATTCTCAGGAGGAAGAAAAATAACTTTCTCTAACTTGTAATAGATCAAACTTCATCTGACAGAAGGGAGTTATCTGACACTTAGAGATGTGTCAGGTTGTGTTTGATTTTTAACACTCTTTTCTCCGTATTGATCTAATTGTTTTTCGTTTGCTAAATGCGCACTATCGAGAAAGGTTTGTATGGGTGTCTTGCCGTAACAATATCGACCTGAATGGGGTCGTTCCCAATTGTAATACTCTATCCATTCATCCACATCGTTTTGTAGGTCTTCAAGGCTTTGATAGACTTTTTTACGAAACGCAATTTGATAAAACTCCTCTAAAATCGTGCGATGAAAGCGTTCACAAATGCCATTGGTTTGGGGTGATCTGGCTTTCGTTCGCGTATGGTCAATGTCTTCAATGGCCAGGTAGAGTTGATATTCATGGTGTTCTACATTGCCACAATATTCGGTCCCTCGGTCCGTCAAAATCCTCAGTAATGGAATACTCTGTTCCTCATAGAATGGGATCACTCGGTCATTGAGCGTATCAGCGGCCACCAGCGCATTCTTACGGTCATACAGCTTCACCTGAGCCACCCGAGTGTAGGTATCAATGAAGGTTTGCTGATAAATCCGTCCGATGCCTTTGATGTGACCCACATAGAAGGTGTCTTGAGAGCCTAGATACCCCGGATGATGAGTTTCTATTTCTCCATGAGCTTCCTTTTGTTCCTTCGCCTTTTCGAGAGCTTTTACCTGAGCTTCGGTGAGGATCAGGTTGTCTTGAGCTGCTTTCGCTTCCAGTGCTTTGAGCCGCAGCTTAAACGTTTGAAGGTCATGACGTAACCAGATTGAGCGAACACCGCCTGGAGAGACAAAGAGGCCGTGTTTCTTCAGTTCATTCGAGACACGCACCTGGCCGTAGGCTGGTTGGTCTGTGGCAAACGCAACGACGGCGGCTTCTACCTCTGGGTCGACTCGGTTCTTGACGCAGGGCTTTTTACGGTCAATGTCGCGTAGAGCCGCTTCTCCACCGGTCTCGTAGAGTTCTTTATAGCGATAGAACGAATCTCGCGATACGCCCATCACTTTGCATGCCTTGGAGACGTTGCCGAGGGTTTTGGCTAGATTTAAGATGCCTAAGCGGTTCTTTACGATCTTGTCTTGGGTATTCATTGTGACACTCCTGATTCAGTGTGAGTTTACAGGATGTGTCAGATAAAGTCTTAACTATTACAGTGTAAGTCAGCATGAATTATTCCCCATGTATCGCTTGTCTGCTGCAGGCTAGGCATAAGTTCTTGAACTTGTATCGCAGCCCTTTGGAAGACTTGATAATCGTCTGATGAAATTGTTCCGTTCTGCACTAGCACACCAAGTTGAGATGTTGCGGACTTTAGCTTCTCCACATTGTGAGTAGGACGAGAAAATCCAGATGGTAATGACCAAATGCTTGAATGTTGGTGCAGTTGTGCCTACAGCGCATCCAACTGCCAAATTTGCTGTGCTGTAGGCTCACTACCGAGATGTTCACCGTCTACCCACTGCAATAACGAACAAGGTATTGACACACCTTGTTGTGTTCCGACAATGTTAGTTACCCAGTCACCCAAACGGTTTTGTACTGGTTGGGGCACTGTTAACTCGGTATCCTGTGCGATCGCATTCAGCCATAATAGTTCAGACTCAATGATTGATGGCTTTTTCCAAGACTCATACAAACTCTTTCCAGCAGCCTCAACACCAATATGAAGCCGAAGCAAATACATCTCTTTTGCTGGTGTTTCAACCCGAAACGTAGTGTTTTGACTTTGTTCTAAAAACGATAATTGAACTTTGGGTAGGTCGTAATAGGTCAGGGCCGCTTGAGCAATTTCATAATTCATAACCAAGGTGTACTCCGTCAAGTTATACGGTTACGAACGTTTGCCTTGTCAACATAAACGGCTCTAAATCGTGGTGCTTCCCTTTCCAGAAAACACGCGCCTTAAATACTCCTCTGCTCTCAAAATCTAATTTCTCTAGCAGCTTTCTAGATGCCAGATTTTCTAGCATGATTTCAGCCACAACGAACTGCACTTTTTTAACCTCAAACCCATAGGACAGAATGGCACGTAATGCTTCACCCATAATGCCTTGTCGCCAAAATGGACTGGCCAGTTCATAGCCAAGTTCAGCAGCATTCGCTTCTCTATCCCAACTAAACCCACAAGAACCAATCAGGCGATTATCTTGTTTAAGAGCGATACCCCAACGTATCCCACGTCCACTTTCAAATCCTTTTGCCCGTCGCTCAATCACCCTCATTGCTTCATCGAGATGAGTAAATGTATCAAGATCATGAAATTGAGTCACTTTTGGGTTAGAAAATACTGAAAATATAGCTTCAGCATCTTTCTGGGTAGCTTGTCGCAGCTTTAGCTGCTTTGTCTCAAGGTAGGGAAATGGAACCGTTTCAAAATCCTGGCTCATCAGAATTATGACCTCATTTTTCGCCGTTTCTGATTTAAGGGATGCATCGATCTGTTAGAAATGTTATACACCAGAATTTTTTAGATGTAATCATCCCGAGGATCAGCAACGCCCATTTTTTTGATACGCATCTCCATTATGGAGATGTAGTGCGATTGTTACAGTGAGATCGCACTGTTGAAAAAGCTTTTCATAATTCATATTGCATAATCACTTCTCCATCCTCATCCATCTCACCTGTGGGTGTGAAGCCCATCTTTTTATAAAACCCTTCGGGGCTTCCTTCACCAGGAACACAGCTTGTCAATAAGACCTTTGCTTGTAGACGTGTTTTTACGTATTCAATTACCAACTCTGAAGCACGTTTGCCAAACCCACGAATTTGAAAACGTGTATCGCACAGTTATCCCGCGATCGCGTTTGCCGAGAGTTTGAAAGCTAAATAAACCATGCCGCGAATTGCAGTTCTGTGGATGAGTGAGAATCCATGCGATTCAGCGGTTGCGATCACGCTATCAGGACGCAAGCGTAGTTTTGGATAGGCGCTGACGGACGTTTGCCATGACGAATCAATAAGTGAGTGAACAATATCATGGACAATAACACTATCAGGACGATACTCAAGAAAGCATGTGTGAATTCGATGGTTGTCAGCTCGAACAGGAATAAACCGGTCTGTGCCAGTTAATTCATGGGTTGAGTAATCACGAAATGAGAAAATCAGTAATCCATCTGGCACCAGCTTGAGAGCGACATCACGAATCAATACATTAACGGTATCGATAGAGGGAAGATGGGGCAGAGTGTCCCCCATGCAGACAACGAGGGACACCCTTTCGGTTTCAAGGTGGTCGGTGAACCTAGTGAGATCGGCAGCGATAGTCTTAATTGGTAAATCATTGACTACTGCTTTAAGCTCACTCAGTAATTGGGCCGACGTGTCGAACGCAAAAACATGGTATCCACGGCGAGCAAGGGGGACGGCATGGACACCATGGCCGCAGCCGAGATCAGCCACAATTTGTCCATCACCATCGGCGAGGCCAAGGTCGGCGTAGAAGTTATCGGCTTGCTTGCACGCAGCTTCAAAGTCGCCGACCATCCATGAGTATATTGGGGCAAGGTGGTTGGCATAATGGTCAGCAACAGATGTAGTCATGGAATTTGGCAGAGTAACGGTCGTGTTCAACAGATGCAGACACGTTCGAATTTAACAAAGTAGGCCGGTACGTTCCACATAGGAAAACTCAAGGTTTTGAGTCAGATTAGGAAAACTCAAGGTTTTGAGTCAGATTTAGCTTATGCGGCAGCTAGATAACATTTGAACTGATCATTCATGGTTCGATATCCAATCCGCTGATAAACCGGTTCCCCCATTGGGCTGGCCTGAAGTACAGCCCATTTTGCCCCTGCTGAAAAACCAGCGTTGCTAGCCAATCGGCAGCAGGCCTCTGCCAGGCCATGTCCTCGGGCAGAGGGTTTAGTACCCACCCAATAAACCCCCGCGATTTGTGGGGTTAGCAGGAGCATCGCAGTCGAGACGGGCTCCCCATCCAAATACGCCACATACACCCTCAAATTTGGAGACAGCAGTCGGGCCGGAACCCCAAAAATGGCTTCGGTCTCCGTTCTGGGAAAGTCTAATGATTCAAACGCGTCGGCATTGATCTGTTGGGCATCGAGAATGCCTTGCTCATCCGTAACTCGTTTGATTTCCACGTTGGGTGGAAGCTGGGGTTCGGCAACTTGGTGATCTAACACCATCCAGGGGACAGCGACAACCGGCTCCATACCAGCATCCGCCGCTGCTGCCTCAAGATCGCGGTCGGCTTGCCCACGGCTCACAATCGAAAAACCGCGCTCAAGTGCGTTGAAGAATCGTTTCGCTTCGTCTATGACCGTTGAAGCGGCAATCTGAGAATCAAACCGGACAACATAGTTCATGAGTAGGGGGAAGGATGTTGTCCCGGCTACCAGCAGTACCCCATTTTTTTCAACCAGCTGACTTGAATGCTGCCAACGCCCAAACTCCCGATAGGCTTCAACAAGGTTGGCATCAATGAGGGCACGCGTTTCTGAAGTCAAGATCTTACTTGTTATACCCATTGTTTCTTCTGGAAATAGTTGTCTCTAATGGCGGGAACTCTGGTTGTGGTTATTTAGGGGTAACTGACAACAAGTTTTGAAACGGTAATTACTCAGCAAAGACAGCGCATTTAGCCTATTGTTTATACCCGCTGGCTTTTACCTTAACTGTTCTTTAGTGGGGCATCCATGTATGTTTCTCATTGTCTGTATGGGCGAAATCGATAGACTCAGCAGCAGCGTCAGCGTGCCCAGGGCCCAGAGAATTGACCGCAATCGGGTCGGTGCTTTAGAGACATCAAATGAGAGCATAGGCTGACTAAAACTCAAATACGGTACGCAGACTCCCTAACCAAATGGTGTCATTGGCACGATTATTTTCAGGATTCACCAAGACAACAAACCCTGGAATTAAAGCAACATTTTGATTAACGCGATAGCGATAAAACGCCTCAACTTGCCAGGTGGCATCTGCTTCATCAGGGCCGCTGTCATTGCTTAACACTCGAGGCGGTTGCCCCACCAATAGTCCACCAAAATGGCCTTTTCCACCCAGATTGCGCAGCCCCAGGGTTAACGCCCAGTTGAGCAGTGTGGCATCATCTCCGTCCCGCACCGTTCCCCGGTCCGATTCGGCGCTAGCC
>NZ_QXHD01000004.1:7639497-7649644 GCF_011009555.1 Adonisia turfae CCMR0081
CAATCATCAACGATGAGTAAAGTGTGAGCTACAGGCATATAACATAATGGGGCATCTCAAATAACAGCGTGCCACCATATTTTAATTGTTAATAAAATATAAAAGACAGTATACAAAAGTTAATAACGTGTCCGGGGCTGATCTAAAATCTGCTTTAGAAAGGTTTGCAAGTGCCCTAATCAAAATGTAAATGTGCAGACTTTGATCATCTAGAAGATTGCCTACCTTGTAAGGCAGTGAATCCATGCGCAATCTGACTTTCAGTCCGCTATACCCATTTGTCTGACTTTGATTTTTAAGCTTGATATATCCCTAATTTATCCCAGTTAATTCAACCCAATCAGGGGGAGTATTTGTATGCAACCAATAGTTTACAAAGGCTTGAATTGCTTTCTCAAATTTTTCTGTCCCAACCGGTTTTATTAGATACCCATTTGCTCCCTTTCTATAGCAAAATTTAATATCCCTTGGATCAGAATTGGTTGTAAAAATAACGATCGGAATTTCACGAAACTGATCATCTTGCTTTAGCCGTTCTAATACTTCTCTACCGTCGGTTCCAGGAAGATTTAGATCCAGCAAAATCATGGAGGGACGTGCTGTATTTTCAGGGGCTTCTTGATCCAGGTTTCGATACAAAAAATCTAGAGCTTTATCCCCGGTGGTGCAGCGATAGATAGGATTGGCAACAGCCAGATCTTCCATGAAGATCTGTAGGACTTCAAAGTCTTCATCGCTATCCTCAATGACTAATAGAGGCGTTGTGCTATTGTCGGGCATAAACTTAAGAAAGGTTTAATTTTTCGTTAGAGTTTATTATTTTTCTTCACAGTTTAGCACGAAGTAAAAGGTAGTCCCTTGACCATAGTTAGATGCCACCCAAATGTGCCCACCATGGCGTTCGATGATTTTCTTCGCAATCGTTAATCCCACCCCTGTTCCACCACCGTAACTATCACGTTCATGGAGGCGCTTGAATAGCCGAAATATGTTTTGAAAATGGCGTTCCTGAATGCCAATGCCATCATCTTTAACGTAAAGTACACATGTATTGGGCGCGATGGTGATTTTGTCTTGACTGTCAAGCTGCTGCTCATGCTCAACTAAATAGCCAATTTCAATCATGGGCTGGGGCTTATCAGTGTATTTAAGAGCATTGCTAAGGAGGTTGCTAAAAACTTCCAAAATTAATACGGGGTCAGCCCTGACTGTAGGTAAAGGTCGTGGAATCTGAATCTGGAGTAGCGGTCCGCTACCTTCACGACCAGCTTGCAAAATATCGATAACTGTTGGTAAAAGCTTATTCAGATCGATGGGTTGAGAGTTCAATTCAGCTTGCCCTAGTCGTGAAAATTTAAGCAAAGCATCAATCAACCCATCCATGCGCTCTGCTAGCTTGACCAAAGTTTCTAGTCGCTTGACACCAGAGTCACCTAAAGCCTGACTATGGCGTCTTAAAAGGATATTTGAAAAATTGCTAATCCCTCTCAAGGGCTCTTTGAGATCGTGGGAAGCTGCATAGGCAAACGAATCGAGTTCCCGATTGCTACGCTCCAATTCAAGATTGATTTGTGCCAGTTCATCAGCCTTATTCAGCACAATGCCAACGATGGCATTTTTTAAGGCTAGGGCGTTGTCTATTTCTGCTGCTTTCCAGGGCAGGGCTGTGGCTTGTACAGTCTCTTGCCATTGTTGAAATGACGTGCGAGGGCAGAGAAAAATACTGCCATCTTCGGTTTCATGGATAGACTCTTGTGGATTTCCTGCCCAATTAACCGTTTGTAGAACTTCAGGCCGAAACCAGAGAATGAGATAACGCCGGAGTTGAGATATTTTGAGAATAACTAGACCACTGGCGATGTCCTTAAAATTGATGGCGGCTGGATATTCCTCAGACAGACAGTTGGTGTGAAAAATTTCTGTGGTTTTGGTTTCTATAGACCAGTTAATTAAGGCCTGCACATCTTCCGTGGCAGGGGTATGACCAATTAGCGTAATATCTTCACCGAGACAAACTGCGACGCCTTGAGCCTGGAGGACTTCTAATAGCCTTGGTTCTGGATGAATCAGTGCCTGTTTAAAGTCTGTTGCGCTGGCAATGGATGAGATAAAGTCAGCCTGGATTGCCTTGAGGGTGTTGAGATAGTGGAGTTCATTTTGGTTAACTTTGCTGGTTAGTTCAGCGGCAATAAACTGCCCTAATATCTCGCAGACCGCTCTAACGGTACAAGGAAGGAACTTCTCTGTGGGATGGTGGCATGAAATCAGACCCCACAGCTGATTGTTACTGACTAAGGCAATCACCAGTAATCCAGTGACGGCCATGTTTTGATGATATTCAATGCAGCAGGGGTCAACACCTCTGAGGATGGAATAACTTAAATCTAATGGTGCCTTACCCGACTCAAGCTCTGTAGAAATGAGTTCAACGGGGGGGGCGGTTAGATTGGGGATAAATCGCACCGTGCTCTTTTGATAAAGCTGTCGCACTGAGGTCGGGATATCTGTGGCGGGATAGTGCAGATCTAAGTAAGATACGGCCTCAGCGGGCTTTACTTCGGCAACCACTGCACCAGCCTGTTCTTCATCAAACTGATAGACCATGACTCGGTCATAGCCAGTCAATGTCTGTATTTCAGTGGCAGCTGCCTGGAGAAAATCAATTAAGTCGTTGACACCGCGTAAGCGAGCAATAGCCTGTTGAGCGTTGCTTTGTAAAACCGCCAGACCCTGGGCCGTATATAGACGGGTTGGTTCTAGTTCTAGAATGATGATTTCATTCATTCGATGCACCAGACCATCAAAGTATTTGGTGTCATCTGATGTGGAAATAGCAATGGGTATATAGCTGGGACGCTCCGTAGCGTTTGCTAAGCGGTGTAGCAGTTCCGCTTGCGTTGATACCGGGGACTCTAACAAATCCAGGAATGACTGTCCTAGCAATGTTTGGGGCTCCATACCTAGATAGTCAGTGGTATTACAGCTGAGCTGTGTAATGGTGAAGTCTGATGCCGCTAGTGCCATCAACACGCCATGGGGCTGAGTCAAACCAATGCGATGGACAGGAAATGATTCATGGTCTTGCTGGAGCCTACCTGGACCGTGTGGCGGATCAAACTGTCTCATTCTGGAGGGGGCAACGAAGGGAGAGCTACACGGAACAACTTAATACATTTTCCTACTGCTACAAGTATTACAGACTATTAAGAGAACTTCAGCTTCTCTTAACAGTCTGAGGGATATTAGTTATAAATATGTACACACCTCTGATAAATGTGTTTGGTCCTAGCGCTTAGTCAGAGTTTTTAAGGTTCTCAATGTCGGATTTGAAGCGACTTGAGCTAGCATTTTTCCTTAATCAGCTATTTGCAGTTTGTTTTCAATAGGTTAAGTAAGTGCCTGAGACGGTTAACTGCTTTGCTTATTGAAAGTGTATGTCTCTACTGTTGATTTAGAATTCAAAGGCAATGGTTTCTCAGCGTCATTGGCCGGTAAAAGCGACTGTTATATTTTTGGCAAGTCTTGTTGTACTACCTACGGCCCTATATTGCTTTATTGTATGGAAGCTCTATGGGTTTGCTGCCATGGGTATTTGAGAACTGTTTTGTTCTGACATTGTCAGAAAGGGGTTGATTGTTAGCAACTTCACGAATTAAGTGGCTGCGGCTGCGAATGTACGCTCTGATCTCATTAGTTTCATCGTGGCTCAGATGAATGTTATCTTTTATTTTTTTCAATAACCATAGGCAGATAGCCTCGTCACTTAAGCCTTCTAGTATATAGCTATAAGTTTCCACCATGCTCCAAATCAGACGGAGATGCTCACTATTAAATGAAATCATTTTTATAAAGTATAAAACTGCTAAAGGTTAAAGAGATATACGAGTTTCCTTAGAGATAAGGAAACTCGTATTGTTTAATAAGCGTTTCAATCTGATGGAATGCAACTATGGTTGGGGTCTGATGTTTAGGCCGCACTAAATCTGGCACGTTTGTAGTTAGCATGCCGCTTTGCGATCGCATCCTTAAAACTTGCAAAATCAGTGGCACTATCCGTTTCACTAAGCAGGCGTTCGCTCGTAATGGACTGCAGGCTAACCAGCTCTGTGCGGGTGCTTGAATGGGCAAAGTGGTTAAGTAAGCGAGTAAAGCGACCATCTCCACTGACTAGCACAACGGTGTCGCAAAAAGCCGACTGTGTGATCATGTCCGTTGCTATTTCAACGCAAAAGTCAATAGAGCGCTGGGAGGCATCAGAATTCTCTTTTGTTGAAATCTCTTTAGTAATTACACGATAGCCATTGCGCTTCATCCACAGCAGAAACCCTTGCTGTTTAATGTTGTTGGGATCTACGCCAGTGTAAAAATAAGCCCGTAATAGCTGACCGTTGGGAACAAGCTGTGATATCAATTTGCTGTAATCAATCTCAATGCCCAGCGTTGACGCTGCATAAAAAACATGGGCAGCATCGATAAAGACAGATACCCTACCCTGTTCTAGAATTGCAGGGGAAGTGGGTAAGTCTTTAAAGGTAGCTGGGTTATTAGTTAGCATCGCAGAAAGATTCCTCTACTGAGTTAATAGATCAGAGAGATATTCGAGGCATTCTTTTGGATCGATTCCGGTGTTCTAGCGAATGGCTCGATTCTGAGCAGCTTGCAAGATCACTTGTGCCGAAAAACAAGATCGTCTACAGGACTCTCAATCGATATACAAATGAATTTTCGAAAACTCTCAACTGAGTTACTTAAAAAACTGCCAGATGACTAATAAAACCTGGCATGATTGGGGAGTTCAAAAAAACACTGATTTAATAATATCTTAAGATTTGCGGATTATTTTATATTCTGAGAAGTAAAAATATGTGAAAGTTCATTGAGGCCCAAGGTTAAGGGTGTTATGAAGCTGCTTAATCATCTAAACCAAAGACAGGTAATTGTTTAAAATGCTTGTCAGGCGTACTTTCAGGAATGTTGCGTGCCTTTAAAGTACTGGTTAGCCGCTGTCGCTTTTAGACTTAAGATTTTTGTTACATATGTCCATGAAAATAGGTGTCTGTACTGTGCTACTTGAGTAGATGGTGGGTGTCCGGTGGTCACTAGGTGAATCGTCTTTTTATGGACAGACCGCTCTAATTGCACCTGCATCACTCCCTCGGCTACACACATAGCCAGTGCTGGCGCTACCACTTACATCCATCCAGGCAGCATCGTAATAGATCTGATGAACAATAGAACGGATGCTGTCATCGGCAACATGCTCAATCCAGGTTGCTAGGTAGCCACCGCCATTGCCTGCATAATTGGTTACCAATACTTCCACCCAGGGGCGTTCAGCACTAATGCCTTCAGGGATTTCGTTGGGTAATATCCAGCCCCCTTGCAACCAACCTGCTTGTTTGGCTAATGCTCTGACCAGCATGTAAAGCGGCTCATTATCACTATCCCAAGGAGCAATATCCATATCCATAGTTGTTTCAATTGCCCAAGTACTGTTGTTGGGCTCTTCTATGGCTGCGCAGTCTAGTCCTAATCCACAGGTTGTAGCCCTATCAAGCGCTGATTGCTCAATTTGTGTAGCGGCTGGTAGCCAGTCAGCGGCCATATTCATCACAGGTAAAAATTCCAATCCAATGGCTAGGTGTGGCGTCGTGCTGTTTAAGCTAGGGTCCACATTCTCTACCCCATGGCTATCTACTAAAGCTTGATAAAGTGCTGGCGATAGATTGTAGTGATCGAGCTTTACGTGATAAAGAAACTCAGAATTTTGCCAAACCGGATACAAGCGCACTCTTACACGCCAAGTCGGTGTGTCTGGGATACTACCTAAACGTGTTGCATATTCTAAGGGTCCCATGGTTTGAAAATATCTGAAGCCTTGCTCATCAAGACTTTCTAGCCCATTGGGTGGTACCTGTTGTAGCTCGGCTGGTGTGGAGGTAGCTGGTGTGGCCGGGGCGGGGGCTTCAGCTTTGGCTAGACTGCAGGCAATCCACAGCGGCAGGATTAGGGCTACCACATGGCCTATATGACGAATACCCATGGCGAATCAGACTCCTAAGGAAATCAATTACAACTGGCTGACCACAAGCGGCAATCAGGTGCAAAGATATCTTCCAAATCTGGCTGGGGTTTTCCGGTAATGCTTGATGTTAGGGACGTATGCTAGCTCTCAGGTTGGTCTTACATGAGGAGTTTGGCCAGCTTTTTTCTATGAACTGTGGCTTTTCTCAGCAAGCCAACTGCATAATCAATACGCTTTAACCATATAACAAGGCTAGACTAGGTCAGATAAATAAGCCAAACTAATAATTGACAGAATATCCAATATGCCGGACGCATGGTTGAGCATGAACCAGAGGATCCTAGAATTCAAGAAATTATCCAGGCTGAAAACTTGCCACCTGAGGTTGTAGACCAGGTGGTGGATGAGTTTTTTAAGATCTTTAAGAGCTCTTACGCAACCATTTGCATACAGTTGAGTGAACGTCTCTTAGATGAAGCATTACGGATTGGCCGAGAAAGGATTAATCCTGACGATAGTTGAGAATGGGTAACTTAGTGTCAGTAAGCTCAGCAATTTAGCTCAATGCCACCAAAATCAGAATATTTTAATCACTGGCTACGTCATAGACCTGGAGGATGAGAGCATCAGGGGCTATTCTGCCAGTCGTACCCATAGCAAAGCCTCTAGTAATAAGTGCTAGAGGCTTCTTTATTTGAAAAATGTATCGTGGGTGGCTTATAGCTTTGGTCGCCCTAAAAGTAATGTAGTTAAGGCGTCTCGTGCACTTTCAGGGCGGGGGCGATTAAGTAACCAACGTAGGGGCGGAAAGGCAATTTCATCGGGAAGTAAGACAGCTTGAAAATTAAACGGCAGCAACAGATAAGCAGTGTGGTTTGTCTGATCGTGAGTGATCTGGCGGATGCCAATCATCAATCCTAGGCTATAGGCCATCATCGGTGGAAGATCCTGGATGTCCTCAGGGGTCTCAATCAAATCTGTTATCAGATCCGCTACTTCAATCATCTCAATCAAAGGTCTGCCCGGTCTTAGGTTGCGGGTCTCTGGATCCAGGCCTAGACAATTCTCTCCTGTGACTCTGGTAACAAAAGATTCACCAGGGTTAATTACGCTTAATACTTGAGATCGAGATAAGTCGCCACTAATGGGGATGCCTGCACGTACAACGCGCTGTGTTCGTCGTGTAGTTCCTGAGCTGACCGTGCTTCTGTCCCAATCAATAAATACCTGGGCATCACTCGTTGTGTTGCGGATAGTGACATTGAGATCCATCAGTGACATGGCCAGAGGCATGCGACCCATGGGGCCAACATTGACGGTCACTTTGCGCTTTTGCTGAGCATTATTTTGAGAGGTGACCGTTAGTGCCAGTTGGGGAGGTAATTTATATCCTTTAAGCTCCAGCTCTTCGATTTCCGCCGTAATTTGCTGTGTATCGGGGAGTTGTTGCAGCTGTTGGTTAACCTGAGCAAGTAACGCTCCACGGTTTAAGTCAACCTTTAATTTGTTTTCCAGGGTATTTTCTACAGAGAGTGCCATTTGGTAGAGCACATAAATCACTACCAAAAAATAGACTGTCAAAATTAGAACATCACTACCCATTACCCGACTACAGCCCTATAGATTTACTACTGACCAAAAGTGCCTATAGGTTACACCTATTTGTAAAAAGTAGGGCTGTAGATTGGGGCAAGATGGTTAGGGATTAGAAGAGGATGAGTGGTCAGTGGTGGGTGGTGACTGAAAGGAATGTTCAGTATGCCAGTATTTGTCTAGGCTACGGGCTACCTGGTTGGATAGCAGCAGGAGACCCAGCATATTGGGAATACCGAGGGCAAAGACCATGATGTCACTAAAGCGAATCACAGTATCTAGGCCAATGATGGTGCCGCAAAAGCTACCCAAAATATAGAGTAGCTTATAGGTCAATAGACCTTGCTCTCCGAACAAGTAGCGCCAACAGGCTTCGCCATAATAAAAGCAGGAAATAATTGTGGAAAAGCTAAATAGGCAAACAATTATGGCCAGCCCCCAGGTCATCATCGGCACTTCGGTGGCAAAGGCAGTCGTTGTGAGCTCAATGCCGTTGACGATGCTGCCAGGTTGATAAACACCTGTTAGCAAGCAGACTAAGGCGGTTAGATTGCAGATAATAACTGTGTCGATCAGTGGTTCTATCAGGGCGACGATACCTTCGCGGACGGGTTCAGGATTCTTAGTGGTGGCGTGGGCAATGGCTGCAGCACCCGTACCTGCACCATTGGAGAAAACACCTCGCTGTAGACCCTGTACCATGACGCCGACGATGCCCCCTTCAATGGCAACTGGATGCCAGGCCGAATGCCAAATTTGACCCATGGCGTTGGGGATATCTCCCAGGTGATGGCACACGATCCAGAGGGCGGCAGTTAGGTAAAGCCCTACCATGGTTGGCACAATGGCTGAGGCTACTTGGGCAATGCGTTGGATGCCGCCAATAATCACGGTAGCAACGGCCAGGGCGAGAGCGATACCGTAAACGCTAGGCTCACTTAGCCAGCTCCACTGCAGGTGCTTCCCCAGGGCAGCGACTGCCATCCCCGACTGGTTGGCCTGAAACATATTGCCACCGCCGATGGCCCCAACCATGCAAAGAATGGCGAAGGTAGCTGCCAGCAACTGTCCCATGGGTTTGAGCCCGCGCTCGGCCAGGCCCTGGCTGAGGTAATACATGGGGCCCCCCAATGCCTGGCCATCTTGGATAACGCGATATTCTTGGGCCAGGGTGCATTCGGTAAATTTGGTGGTCATGCCCAGTAGTCCTGCTACGGTCATCCAAAGGACTGCACCGGGGCCTCCCAGTTGGATTGCGATCGCAACTCCAGCAATATTCCCCAACCCCACCGTTGCCGACATCGCCGTCGCCAACGCTTGAAAGTGATTCACCTCCCCAACCTCATGCGGGTCATCATAGTCACCCCGCAGTACCGCCAGGCTATGGCGCAGCCCCCGCACATTAATAAACCCCATGCGCAGCGTCAGATACACCGACCCTGCCATCAACCACAGCACAATCAGCGGCACACCCCACAGTCCAAAAAACAAGGTACGCTCCAACAGCGTCACCCCGATATCAAAACCATGGTCCATATGTGTTAGCAGTTGATTCAAGGTTGTGCTTTCCATTATCGGCAAATCATCTTTTCTAGGATCAAGGTCACCCTAGGGCCATCAGTACAGGCCTAACCCGAAAACAACTCAGCCCATGCCTGTACCTGCTGCTGTGCCGCAACGGTTCCCTCTGCCGGAAACTGCTGCATAAAATCCTTATCTGCTGCTGGTACGTAAGGCCCTTCCTTAATCTCAAACATCACCGTATTTGGAGCCAGGGCGATCAGCGAGTGGTACTGTCCTTCCGCCAGCTCTAAACCATAGGTTGGTCCCTGGGCACATAGGCGCTCAATCTGAATCACCTGCCCCTGCTCATTCAGTATTAAAAAACCAATCTCACCCTGAAGCACCAGAAATAGCTCAAACCCATTGCTATCTTTAGCCCGTAGATGTCGGTGTGGACGCACATAGGTGCCAGGCTGTAACACATTGATAAACCGTTGGACAGAGTCCGGTAGCTGATGCAAGTTGTGGTTTTTCCGTAAACGAGGCAGCGCTGATGCCTCCTGGGAAACGCTGTCAAACAGCTCTTGAGATACGCGTTTGATGACGGTGGGCATGGGATGGAACAGTGATGATTTCGGAATAAGTTACCAGTTATCTACTAGTGTAAACCTATGTAAAGGGTGCCTCAATTTGAAAGCGCCCGCACTTGCTTATAAAGCTTTTCCATCTCCGGTACTTTGACCCCTACCTCTGCCGCGGCCCTCACCGGGTTACCTAAAATCGCCTCCACCTCCAATGGTCGCCCTTCATCAAAATCAATTTTCATGCTGGTACGATAGGGCTTCATTTTTGTAGTGGCATTCAGCATGTCAGCGGCCCAATTTATAGGAATATGGCGAGTCGAAGCAGTTTGCTTAGAAAGATGGTCAACCCAGGCATTGGCAGCTGTGATCACCTCCGTCATCAGGGTGTGGATCTGTGCCTTAACCGCCTCATCTGCCATCAGCTCATTCGTGGTCGCATCCA
>NZ_QXHD01000004.1:7649744-7651142 GCF_011009555.1 Adonisia turfae CCMR0081
CCTCTTCTCTCTTCCGCCCTCCGTCCTCTATCTTTCCTTCACCCCTCCCTCGTCCACGCCGCTGCATTCTCCACTAACCGACCCAAGGCCTCACAAATCGTCCGATACTGCCCTAATAAGTCCTGCCCCACTTCCGCCGAGAGATAATCACACCCCACCGCAAACGCAATCCAGGTCTGCACCTCAGCCGCCTCCGACTCTGCATCATTCAGCTTTGCCATAAACGCCTTCCGATATCGCCGTTTACCCCACGCCTCAGCCACATTGGCACACACCGACCGCGACGCCGTCACAATCTGCCGCGTCAGCATCTCATCCTCCTCCGGCGGAAACTCCTGTGCCAGCCGATACAATCGCATTGCTCCCCGAAACGCCAACCGATAAACCTGCAATTCCTGATATGTGCGAATAAAGTCTGATCCCATGATCTTCTCCTCCATTACGTTATTCTTGTCTCTTAGCACCGGGCTTTGACTCCGCTCAGCCCTCACCCTGACTCACCCCTGCTCCCTTGCTCCCCCTCTCCTTCGAAATGGGCAGGCACAAGACCAGCCCCTACCTCCCCCCTGCACCCCCTCACCCTCTTCTCTCTTCCTACACCGGAATCTCCTCCACCAACCACGCCTCCGCATTCTCAATCAACTCTCCAATTCCAGCCAAAATCCCCCCATAACAGTCACTATGAGCCAAACCCTCATCCGCCTTCACATACCCACACTCCACCGCAAACGCCAGCCAGGTCTGCACCGCCGCCGCCTTAGTCTCCGCCTCACTCAGCTTGGCAATAAACGCCTCGTGATACCGTCGCTTACCCCACGCTTCCGCCAGACTGGCGCACACCATCTGAGACGACTCTACAAGCTTTTGACAAGGACTATTCCACTCTTCCATTGACTCCTTGGGCAATAACCAAAACAACTTCATCGACGCCTCAAACGCAATCTGATACACCGTCAACTCCTGATACGCCGCCAACATTTCCTGACCCATGATCGTTGTCTCCTACATTGAATATTGTGTTTTCTGACTCCTTCGAAATGGGCAGGCACAAGACCAGCCCCTACTCACCCCCTATCCCCTGCTCCCCTATCCCTCTCTTCACCTAGACAATAAACGCCACATCATCCACCTCCCTTTCCGGCTGAAACCCCATCACCGTCACCTTCTTGCGATAGCGCGGCGACATCGGATAAAACCGCACCTGATCCTCCGTATCGTTGATATACTTCGCCAGTTTCTTGTTCAACATGTCTCGCTGATCCGGCGTCAGCACACACTCAAACACTGACTTCTGAACCCGCAGACCATAGCCCTCTAGAATATGGGCCACCTTATTTCGACGACGATCTAGAACGATGTCGTAACAAACGAGATAGAACACAAGTTTTCTCCTATAGC
>NZ_QXHD01000004.1:7651152-7651869 GCF_011009555.1 Adonisia turfae CCMR0081
GACGCTTAAGGGAAGGAGCGGAGCCCATGATGCCAGT
Source organism: Adonisia turfae CCMR0081 (assembly GCF_011009555.1). GTDB lineage: Bacteria > Cyanobacteriota > Cyanobacteriia > Phormidesmidales > Phormidesmidaceae > Leptothoe > Leptothoe turfae. Next base: position 7,651,190 of record NZ_QXHD01000004.1, read on the forward strand.
CTCTATACAGGACGTAAGAACAGGACGTAAGCAGGTGAATAGAGCTTATACATGAGCCTACAACCAGTTGCCGATGAGCACAAAGGGGGCCCAAAAATATGGATGCTGATAGTCTTCGTTATTTAACAATTTAAGCTGTGCTCTCTGAAGAATTTCAGCTTTGGAAAGATTGGTGGAGGTTAATTCACCATACAGACTACCCATTAACTCCGACGTCCCACGGTCATCTACGAGCCATAGGGTGGCCAGGGTACTTCTTGCCCCTGAGCGAATCGCTACCCCCGCCAACCCCAGGGCGGCACGATCGTCCCCTGTGGCGGTTTCACAAGCGCTCAGGATCAACAGCTCAATGGTTTCGTCTCGGCTAATTTCCCCCGATTGCAACAGCGCACTTAACTGATTGGCATTTAAGGGGCCATCCCAGGCTAAAACAAAGGTGTCTTCTAGTTCTGAACTAAACTCACCGTGGGTGGCCAAATGCACCACCGAACCTCTACCCGTGGTCAATTTGCTGGCAAAATTTGGCTCAACAAAGGATTGATTCAGCAATACTTCACTGGGCACTTGAGCCTGAATGGCTTCAATCTCAGCATCCACGTTGGGCAAGGGGGGAAACTCTCCGACAGAATCCGACAGTCCTGCCACTAACGCTCGAATATTTCGATTGGCCAGGGGTTCAG
>NZ_QXHD01000004.1:7651879-7667162 GCF_011009555.1 Adonisia turfae CCMR0081
GCTGCATGGTATCTGATGCTATTGCTGGCATGATCTGTGAGAACCAGGGTCTCATCCAAGCGGGTGGTAACTGCTACCCCAACCGTCGCATGGCTGCCTGCCTACGTGACGGCGAGATCGTATTGCGCTATGTAACTTACGCGCTACTAGCTGGTGATGCATCCGTTCTAGATGATCGTTGCTTGAACGGTCTAAAAGAGACTTATGCTGCTCTAGGCGTACCTGCAACGTCCACTGTACGTGCCGTACAGATCATGAAGGCCCAGGCCACTGCTCACATTAAGGATGAGCCTAGCGAAGCACGCGCTGGTGCACGTCTACGTAAGATGGGCTCTACTGTAACTGACGATCGTTGCGCTTCTTTGGTTGCAGAAGCTGGCAGCTACTTTGATCGCGTTATCTCTGCTCTAGGTTAGTCATTGCTTGACGACTAAGCGAGATTGTTCTGATTGTTCACGATCAATTTAACTACTGGAGAAAATTACGAAATGAAATCTGTTGTTACCACTGTGATCGCTGCAGCTGATGCAGCTGGTCGTTTTCCTTCCACTTCCGACCTAGAGTCTGTACAAGGTAGTCTTCAGCGTGCAGCCGCACGTTTAGAAGCTGCTGAGAAGCTAGCAGGCAACTTGGATAACGTAGCTAAAGAAGCTTACGATGCATGCATCTCCAAGTATCCCTACTTGAACAATGCGGGTGAAGCAAACTCCACTGATACGTTCAAAGCTAAGTGCATGCGTGACATTAAGCACTACATGCGTCTGATCAGCTACAGCCTAGTAGTGGGTGGTACTGGTCCTCTTGATGAGTGGGGTATTGCAGGTCAGCGTGAAGTATACCGTGCGCTAAACCTACCCACTGCACCTTACGTAGCTGCTCTAAGCTTTGCCCGTAACCGTGGTTGCGCTCCTCGTGACATGTCTGCTCAGGCTCTAACTGAGTACAACGCTCTGGTTGACTACGTAATCAACTCCCTTTCTTAAGGGACCCGTTCCTAAGGGACCCGTTCCTAAAGGACTCTTTCCTAGTCATCTGACTACGATTAAGAGCTTGACTGCATTTAGGTAGTCAAAACCTGGAGATTCTTTGGAGTCTCCAGGTTTGTTGTCGTTTGTTGGCTTCGACTGTGCTCAGCCAACGAGATTTATAAAACGATTGCACAATGCTTCGTTTTCCTGGCCATCTTTCCCTGAGCGGAGTCGAAGGGAATGTTCACGATTTTTGTCGCTCAACCGTCCTATGGATAAGCGTTTTGCCAATATTTTCGGTTTAACAGAAGAACAATCGATTGCTCTTCTGGATACGCCTCCTGAACAGGCCGCTGATGAGAGTGAGCGCTATGTTGCGGCGTCTCAATTGGCAAATTATCCATCAGAGGCATCGATTGACGCGCTTATTCGAGCGGTGAATGTTACCCACGACTCGCTGGATAATCGGATTACTCGACGTAAATCGGTTGAGTCTTTGGGTAAGTTGAAGGCGACGCTAGGGTTGAATGCTATTCGTACCTGTTTGTCTGACCCAGATCGCTATACCGTAGAGTCTGCTGTCTGGGCGATTGGTGAAATTGGAACAGAAGATGCAGAGATTTTAGAAGAGATTACTCAACTGCTGGCAAAACCAGATCAGACCTATCGAGTGATTATTCATACGTTGGTGAAGTTGGACTATGATGCAGCGGTGGATCGGGTGCGGCCCTTTATGGATCATGGAGATGAGCCGACGGCTAGTGCTGCGATCTCAGCCGTCTGCCGTTTTGCCCGAGATTTTAGCCAAATTGATCGAGTCATCTCATTTCTCCAAAGCGATAACATTAATGCTCGCCGGGCCTGCCTCGAAGATCTGATTAATTCTCAGTATTACGCAGCGATTCCGGCGATTGCGCGCTGTCCTATTTCTCTAATGTTTCGCTTAAGGGCTGTTCGCACATTAGCAGAGAGCGGTATGGCCTCTGGCGAGGTGGGCATTGATGATGCGTTACCCGTGATTGAGCAGATTTTGCGAGATCATCCCCAAGATTTGGAGCTAGTGCACGAATATGATCAGCCCCCTGCCCTAGACTTTCTTATTCGGGAGCTGTACCACACTGACTTTGGCCGCACTTATTTGGCGATTCAAACCTTTATTGATCAGCAGCTTGACACTGCGCCAGCGGCTCTGTTTGCCACCTATGAGGATGAGGCCCATAACGACTATGGTGCTCACTACCATGTGATGAAGCTCATGGGCTGGCTTAAGCATCAACCGGCTTACGATTTACTGCTTGAGGCTTTGAACAATACATCTCCCCAATTTATGAAATCTCGAGCCGGAGCTGCTCTATCTTTGGGAGAACTGGGCGATCAGCGAGCGATTACCCCATTACAAACCAGTGCCCACAGTAAAATTTGGATGCTTCAATATGCTTCTTTAATGGCCTTAGAACAATTAGGCGATTACAGTCAGCATAAACTGTTATTAGAAGCAAATGATTGGGCTGTAAGAGCCAAGGCTCATCGTTCGATTCAAATGGCGCAGGCTTAAGCTGGTGCAGAAAATCTGTTGACTTCGACTTCACTCAGGCAACGGATTTTTTGCCAGTGTGCCCTGAGCGGAGTCGAAGGGTACGTCTACAATCTATTCTTCTTTAGTTAAAAATTCTTGTTACCAACCCATGGACGCTTTTTTTGAACAGCTTAAGCACCCGAATCCCAATATGCGCAATCGCGCCATGGTGGATATTATCGACAATCGTGATGAGACTACGATTCCCCGCCTGATGAGTGCCTTGGATGCCGAAGACACTACTTACCGCCGGGCGGCTGTCAAAACGTTAGGAGCTGTTGGCTTAGATGCCGTACCTGCTATTGTTGAGGCCCTGGCTAATAGTGAAAATGTCACTGTGCGGGGTAGCTGTGCTAAAGCTCTAGCACAAGTAGCCTTAAACTATCCTGATGAGCCATTTCCAGAGTTAGGGCTACAGGGTCTAAAACAATCTCTCAATGATCCGAATCCAGTGGTTCATATCGCCTCGGCTATGGCCCTGGGGGAGATTGGTAATGCAGCTCTGGATATCTTGCTAGAGAGCCTGCAAACTACCGATAATCTTGCTCTATCGGTTTCTATTGTGAATGCGTTAGCCTCTGTCGGTGGAGATCAGGCTTCAGAGGTGCTGGCCAACCTGGCCGACGATGACTCGGTGGATGGCTATGTGAAGGAAACAGCCATCAGCGCTTTATCACGTATGGAAATGGTACAAAATTTCTCTCGTCCTAAAGAGTAATGCTGCTGTGATTTCGCAAACGAGTGAAGGGTGCTTGGAACTGTCAAAAGCTTTTGACAGTTCCAAGCACAACTTTAACCCTTTAAAATAAGGGGTTCTTGGTCGGCCTGTACCAAGGTAATACGGTCCGCATAGCTTGCTATGGCAATAATTTTGGATCGCTGTGCTTTGAGTCGTTCTTCAATCTCCATCGAAGGACAGTGAATAATTAACCCATTGCTACCTGTATCCCATTTAAGGTCACAGGCGGAAATATCAGCAATATCAGCTTTTAAGGTGTGCAGTAATTGGTTGATAGCCTTGAACTTTTGTAGCCATTCTGAGCTGTTGAGCTCATCTTCTAGCTGACTACGCAACGGATTTTGATCATCCAACATGACTTTGCCTGTGACGTTTTACTGAGGTCAAGACCTGCAGTTATGGCTGGCTAGGCTGGACCTCAGAAATTTGAAGACTATTCGGCTGTAGTGTCAGGGGTGAGGGCTGCTAGCTGTGCATTGAGTTGAGCCAGGGCCGCATCAATTTTGGCAAGCTCGGGCTCTAACTTGGCCATGGTCTCTTTCTTGGACATTTTTGCTTTTTTAGCAGCATCCAAAGTTTCGTTGGTTAAACGCTCACGATACTTCTCAAACTCAGTGATGAGTTCAGTGATTTCTTCAACGGTAACTTGGGGGGTGGCAGTATCAGTCGAGCTAGTCATGATGAGGGTCCTTTCAGTTTTTCAAAAAAATAGTTCATCTATATAGCTATATTTTTACGGCTGAGCTGTCGTTTGTCATTAGTTGCTGCCATCTAATATGAATTAAATGAGGCATATGTAACGGAATATTGCTTTGTTGTTGATATTAAGGACTTAGGTAAGGTCTGTTGCATATGGTTAGTTCGTGGCACACCGAACTGCTGTGGCGGTTGCCCGAAGAATTTGCCCAATGTGTTTTTGAAGTAAGGAGAGCTCAATGCTTGACGCTTTTTCTAGAGCGGTAGTATCCGCTGATGCCAGCACTGCACCTGTCGGTGATCTATCTGCCCTTAAGGCATTTGTTGCAAGCGGCAACCGTCGTCTGGATGCTGTAAACGCAATTGCATCCAACGCAAGCTGCATGGTATCTGATGCTATTGCTGGCATGATCTGTGAGAACCAGGGTCTCATCCAAGCGGGTGGTAACTGCTACCCCAACCGTCGTATGGCTGCCTGCCTACGTGACGGCGAGATCGTTCTTCGCTATGTAACTTACGCCCTACTAGCTGGTGATGCATCCGTTCTAGATGATCGTTGCTTGAACGGTCTAAAAGAGACTTATGCTGCTCTAGGCGTACCTGCAACGTCCACTGTACGTGCCGTACAGATCATGAAGGCTCCTGCGACGACGTTTAGGGGCACGGCGATGTACTGTTTGTTGCCAGTCTTCTGATAGCTCAAACCCTGCAAGTCGTGCATTGATCAGCCGCTGCCACTTATCTCGGGGAGCCGTGTCCGTTAAGCTCCGGATCTGGTTAGCATCATTCACCCAAAACTCAAGAGCATCGTCAACATCATCAGGAATGTCAACCGCTTTGGCCCATAACGGCTGAATATCAAAAGAATAAGTCTCTGGATCAAACAGGGGGGTGAGCCCATAATAGTAAATGGCTTCCAGATCGCTTTCAAAGGTTTTAAGCAGACGCTTATGGGCACCCCGTACAGTGGTTGCTGCCACTAATCGATCTGTGCCATAGGCAATGCGCAGCAGGGTGCGAACGGTCAGCCGATGATCACTCCCCAGCCGCAACTTAAACAATAGCCATAGAAGCAAACGGACGGCTCCTTCATGCTGTTGCCAATTACTGAGGACTTCTGTAAGCAAAGATTTGGGTAAGTTGCCGTACTGGTAAAAAGCCGTTTGGTTACGATAGTCTCGCTTATTGAGAAAGTGTTTAGCCCAAATACCGGCTCGCACAGTAAAACTCAGACCAATCAGATGGCGATCTCCCTGGGCATCTGCTTCAAAATAATATTCGGTGTCAAGCAGATGCCATATGGGGTGTTCATCCAGGGAGAAGGCATGGACTTTGCCCTGGCGAGGCCAGTCGACTGCGACGAGCAGTTGACAAGCTTGATACACCAACTGTTTGATTAGAGTAAGCTTATCCAATTTGGTCAGATCTTTACGCTTATCAAGCCCCAAATATTGCTCAATGTGTTGGTTGTTCAATACGAAGGAAGTTTCCCAGGGACAATCAACCGTGACCGCATAGGCAGCAAAAATTAAATGGAGACAGGTGGCACGAATATCGAATTGAGTGATGGCAGCTGTTGCCTCATACTCAGACATGGGAACAGGAGAATGACTTTCGGGGTTTATGGTCAGTCGAAATCGCATTTCTCCTCGATCGCGGTGCACTGGACGGCGATAGCAGAGTTGGCCATCCGCATCAGTTTGCCACGACAGATGCTGGCGCTGCGCTAAAATGTTGCAGGCCTCCCAAATCACCATGGAAGAAGCAAACGGTGTGGTTTTGCCATTGAGAAAGATGTCAGGAATTGCTGGTGGCAATAAGCTACTTTTGTAGCGCCCTTTTTTGGGGCGCAGTGGAGCCAGTGCATCAACGTCACAGGCTTCTACACAGCGTGGAATGTCTACATCTGGGCAACCATCGCAGCGGGTGGGATCAATCCAATAGCTTTCGCCGTCATCTGTAGACTTAATTGCTCCATGGGGGCACTGCGGCTGGCAAATATTACACGCAATACAATTGTCTTTGACAGTGTAGACCATAAACAAAATGCATCCACTGATCAACCCATTAGATTGGTGGCGTCCTATAGATTTTGATCTTTATTACTGAGGCTTGAGTGCAACAATCCTTGTCAACAAAACCTTATGGGTAGAGGGCTCAAAAAATAGGAAGTTGTTACGAGGCGCGGCTCTATTGTTTCTCACTCACATCACTAGATATAACAGCTTAACTGATACCTTGGTTTCTATGTGACCTGGATGCGATTTAACAATTTTTTTAGCAACTATTGAGAAGATGTTTAGGGCGGACCTTTGCCGCTAAAAAAATGTTACTTAAATCACTGTTTTCTAGACAAGAATAACCCATAAAAATCATGGATACTACGCCCATGGTTCGCTGAAACGAACTATCAGATTTGAGTCTTCAAAATACATTCTTCTGTAAGGCCTAACTTTGACTGGCACTACTCTTAAGGGAAGTCTTCTGGGATTTAGGATATGGACTTTGGCTGGAAATATTCCAGGGGTTTCCTGCATAAATTAATCGGTTATATTGTTCTTTTTATAGGTATAGATATTCTTATATGCCAACCCCCAGTCAGTTCGTTATACCTGAGCGTTAATGAAAATTTATTTTCTTGACACCCTATCCGACGTAGAACAACGGCGATGACTCCCCTAGCTGGCGAATGACAACTCAGTAATCGATGGAGACTTGAGTGAAAGATGGAACCTAGCAAAAAGAGAAGCGTTGCAACAGAGCTAGATGATCCAGAATCGTTGTTCTTGCTCTCGGAGTCAGAGAAGATGAGTGAGACGGATGCTGGCGCAGGATGATATAGAAATTGACTGATGTAGTATGGCTAGGCAGTGCGATAGCTGCGATTATTGGGGCTGTTGTCGAGGTATGCCATGAAAGTATCCATAGAACATCTCTATCACTTCAGTTGCGATCGCTGCCAGAAATGGTGGGCTATTGGCGATTTCCCTTGGGGTAGTCAGGCTATGCTGTGGTGCCCGTGGTGTGGACATGAAAACAGGCTGCCAGAGAAGCCGTTAACAGGAGATGATTTCATTGATAATCAGAAGGTGCTGAACCCGTCCCCTGGTCAAATCTATCGCCACTACAAACATAATCCAGCAGCGGGCAAGTGGCATGAATATGAGGTGGTTGTCATCGTTGAAGCTGGGCAAGGGTTTCATGCTTCACCCGCTTACTTCACAGCGATTCATACAGAGTCAGGGAGCTATCATGACATTCTTCCCGCAACAGAAAACTCTACTACAAAGCATACTGGTAATAAGCACTGGGCATTTCCTGAATTAAGTGAGCCACATGTTTGCTACAAAAGCACCCAAGACAATAGCGATAAGTACTGGTTGCGCCCCCTCTCAATGTTTACGGATAAGCGCTTTACACTGGTTTCCTGATATGAGCTTCCATCTCACTAGTGATGCCTTGGTCTTTTCTACTATCAAAAAATTTTTGCTTCAGTTAGCAGTTTTTTGATAGCTGTCTATATTAGCTAGTGGCCTGGCCTTGGCATGCTTAAAACTTGGATTAATAAATCCGAATATAAGCCCCCATGATCAATCCATCTATCCCTATTAAAGTCATTGACTGAGCGAGATTGTAGGGCATTAAGCAATTTAGTGTTTTGTTTTCAGGGAAAATTCAGCAAGGTATCGTTCAATGACAGTCGTGGAAGTCAAGCTTCCTGGCTGCAAGCCGTCAACTACCCGTTTATTTAGATATGGTCCAGTCAATTCCTGCTCCACAGACATTGCCCAGTTTCGAGGCTGCTTTAGGTCAACCATTGACCAAAACGCCCATCAGCGTTTTACAAATCAATTTAGGCCGCAAGTGCAACCTCAGCTGTAGTCACTGCCATGTGGAGGCTGGCCCCCATCGCACTGAGGAATTATCCCCTGACGTGTGCAATCAGCTAGTGGAAATGATTCATCAGTTTCCACAAATCCAGACCGTAGATTTAACCGGTGGTGCGCCGGAGATGAACTATGGGTTCCGTCCCATCGTGGAAGCTGCCCGTGCCCAAGGGAAAGAAGTGATTGTCCGTTCAAACCTGACAATCTTTTTTGAACCTGGCTACGAAGATCTACCTGATTATTTTGCCAAAAACCAATTGCGAGTAGTGGCGTCACTGCCCTGCTATCTAGAAGATAATGTGGACAAAATGCGGGGACAGGGCGTCTACCATGACTCGATTCAGGCACTACAGCTATTGAATCAACAGGGATATGGCAACGATCCAAATCTGGTGATTGATTTAGTCTACAATCCGCCCGTGCCCACCTCTGAAAACTTTTCCCTAACGCCGGGACAGACCGGATTAGAAAAGGATTATAAGGCTTACCTCAGCGAACATTTTGATATTCAGTTCAATAGCTTATTCACCATCACCAATCTACCGATTGGCCGTACTAAATTTCATCTGAAACATCGTCAGCTCCATGATCCCTATCTGACGTTTTTAGCCCAGCATCATAATGCTGGCACGGTAGCCCATCTAATGTGCCGCAGTGAGCTATCGGTGGATTACTTAGGTCAGGTCTATGACTGTGATTTTCACCAAATGGAGGGGGTGCCAGCCCTGGATGCCCAAGGGCAACCCGTCACCATCAAGTCCTTGCTTGAGCGTGGCACATTAGACGTGGTCGAACAGGTGCAAACCCGTCCCTACTGTTTTGGTTGTACCGCCGGCAGTGGGTCTAGCTGTGGAGGTTCTCTAGTTTAGAGACCAAGCTCTCTGGAAAGTCTGGGCCTAGACTTTCCAGAGGGGATAGGGAACACCGTCTTTTCAAGATAAACTTACACAGGAGTATTTCTAATGACAGGCTCAAAAAACATGCTTGGCCCTTTGCCAAGTAATCAGTCGAAACTGGCTAAAGTACTGACTAAATTTATGTCATTTGCTTTTATCGGGATGGTGTTGCTGGCAGCGGCTCCAGCTATGGCTCAGGACGCCAGCGGTGGTATCCAGGGCACGCTTCAAAACGCTCTCAACTGGGTTGAAGGCTTGGGACCGGTGGCCCCCATTGTCTTTATCCTTATGTATATCGTTATCACCGTATCGTTCTTACCTGCATCGGTGGTGACTTTGGGCGCAGGGGCCGTATTTGGCATTGTCAAAGGCACCATTCTTGTGTTTATCGGTGCAATGCTGGGCGCTACGGCAGCATTTCTAATTGGGCGCTATCTGGCCCGTGACTGGGTATCCAATAAGGTATCGGGTAATCGCATCTTTAAGGCCATCTATGACGCCATTGAGAAAGAAGGCCGCAAAATCATCTTTTTGGTACGTCTTTCTCCAGCCTTTCCATTTAACTTGTTGAACTATGCTCTGGGACTGACCAATGTGTCTTTAACTGACTATGTGTTGGGCACGGTGGGCATTTTGCCAGGCACTATTCTATATGTCTACCTCGGTGGTGTCGTCGGTAGTGCTGCCACTGGACAAGAGAGAAGTCCTGCAGAATGGGCGTTTTTACTTGTGGGTTTGGTGGCCACATTTGCTGTTGTCTTTATTGTGACTAAGGTTGCTCGCAAGTCTCTACAAGAATCTCTTCCTGAGACTAATCAACCTATTGAAGCCGAGTCTTAGACGCTGAGTCTTAGACGCTGAGTCTTACGGATTACTCAGAAACACTCAGGAGCTCAGTAACATTCATCACTCTGCACCCTGAATTTCCCTCGACGCATCCTCCGCTTATTCTGGGAGGAGCGAGGGAACTTGGTATCATACTCACAATGACACTCGTATCGCCATGGTCCGAAAAAAACATATCTGGGGTCTGTTGATTGTGGCTACAGTGGCCCTTTGGGGTTGGCGATTAGTACATATCCTATTGGACCATCAGGCACTGACCGAGCTCATCGAAAACTCAGGTAATTGGAGAGTTGCTGTTTTTATTGGTGCCCATACCATAGCCGCTGCCGTGGGGATTCCTGGAACAGTGCTGGTGGTTATAGGGGGGGCCCTATTTGGCTTACTTTGGGGCACACTGTGGTCCATCCTGGGGGCAACCGCAGGCGCATTGATGGCCTTCTGGCTAGCGCGATATCTGTTCCATGGTTGGTTTGAGCGACGGTTTTGTCGACACCCTCGGTTTAAGGGGATATTTTTACGGTTAGACAAAACCATGGAACATCAGGCCTTACCCTGTGTGCTGGCGGTCAGGTTTGCCCCCATTTCCCCCTTTAACGTGGTGAACTTCCTCTTCGGTTTAACCAATATTGCAGTGACGCCCTATGCCCTGGGTACTTTGATTGGCATTATCCCTGGCACCATGGCCTATACCTGGTTAGGGGTTACAGGGGTTGATGCTCTGCGCAATGGTGACTGGTGGCCCGTTGTTATTTGTTTAAGCTTATTGGCATTGCTATCCTTAATGCCGATCTTGGCTCAGAAATATCGCCGGAGTGAACTGCGGTAGACATTGAACCAGTGCCTGGCCAGCCAGGTCTCTTTAAAACACTGTAGGATAGGCCCAGATCGATGGGATAGCGGACAGTGTTAAGTCAATTTTTTGATCAGCACGTTAGAAAACGTCAGCAGTACTGGCGACTCACGAGCAGATTTGTGATTGGCATTCTGCTGAGTGTGGCCTTAGGCTTTACTATCTTTGCTTCGCCTGAGTCCTTTGCCCAGGGGATTAAAAACCAGGAAAGTACTGTCCAGGAAGAGGAGATTTCCACCGAGTGGATTGTGGTGGATGGTCAACGTCTATTCCAAGTGGCAGAAACTAAAGAACTGACAGAAACCCGAAGAGCCCAGGGCATCAACTGGGAACTGGCAGAGCTTATGAAATCCAGTGAACCTCTGTCGGTTAGGGTAGATATTTCTAGATATACGCCCATTATCTACAACGGTTCATCGGCGAGGACAGGCCGTCGGTTGTTATCGGTGACGGCCAATGACCTGCGGGCCATGAACCCACCTGTGAATGTTAAAGAAGATACCCTGGATCGCCAGGCTCGAATTTGGGCTGAGAATATTGAGGAAGGGTTGAAGCAAGCACGGTTGGAACGCAGTGGGGATTATTTGCTGCGGGCTACGCTCACATCCCTTGCTGTCTTGTTAGGAGCCGCAGGACTGCATTATTTCCTGGGGTATCTCTGTCGTCGTTATGTATTGCCCCTCTTTCCCATAAGTGTTGCTCAACCGCTACCGGGGACAACTGGCATTGGTCGCACTGAGTTTTCACTGGCACGCTTTAGTCTTCAACTATTACTGTTGGTGTTGCGGGTGGCTCTCTGGCTATCGGCAGTACTCTTCGTGGTCAGGCAGTTTCGATTCACCAGGGCTTGGACCCATCGTATACAGGATGGACTGGCGGAGTTTTTTATTGATCAAGCACTGCCGTTAGGAGAAACGAGCCTCTCCATTGCCGATATTCTGGCTTTGTTTGGGTGGCTGGGAATTTTAGTCCTGGTGGCTAAAATTGCAACAAATGTGTTGCGATCGCGACTTTTACAAGCTTCAGGTCTCAGCCTGGGCATGCAGGCGGCCATTGCTATCTTGATCCGTTACTTCATCTTATTTGTCGGCATCATTGCAGTATTACAGCTGTGGGGCATCGATCTCAGCTCTCTGACGTTGCTTGCCAGTGCCCTGGGTGTGGGACTTGGTTTAGGCCTGCAAAATATTGCCAAAGACATTAGCAGTGGTTTAGTGCTGGTTTTTGAGCGCCCGATCCAGGTGGGCGATTTTATTGAACTGGAGGGGAAAATGGGTCGGGTGGATCGCATTGGCCCCCGCAGTACGGATATTCGCACCCTTGATCAGGTGTCGATTATTGTGCCTAACTCACGATTTTTAGAGCAGGATGTGATCAACTGGAGTCACCGTAATCCCCTATCGCGCATTCATATTCCGGTGGGGGTTTCCTACAACAGCAACCCAGAGACCGTTAAGGCAATTTTACTGGAGGTAGGACGGCAACATTCCCAGGTGATGGCGGCCCCTGCCCCTGAAGTATTCTTGAATGACTTTGGCGAAAGTTCCTTTAATTTTGAGCTGCTGGTATGGATTCGCAAACCCCAGCTATATCCCCAGGTGAAAAGTGATTTAAATTTTGCGATCGCAACCGCTTTCCGCAAAGTCGGCATCGAAATTCCATTTCCCCAGCGAGATATCCATCTCCCCAAAGGACCGCTGCCAGTTACCCTATCCGAAGATAGTCTGAATAAACTCGACAAGCATCAGCGTTGGGATAATAACAAAACCTAGTCAGAAACAGCTTATAGAACAGTTGAAGGGTAGCCTTGCAGATTTCTGCAAGGTGACTTCTCAGATTTTGTCATTCAGGCTTATAGGAAACCCCGATGACGCCCCCTATTTCATCACCTAGTCTTTAGATGGTTCAGTTGTCATAGAACCCATAGGCTGTTGTTTTGAAATACATCTAACAAGACGTGAAACAGTTCCGCATCCATAGGAGTTCAGCCAGAGTCAGAGCTTCGCAAGACGGGTTACGTACAATTGATCAAGCACGTAAACGAAAAGGCTGGGCCAAAAATTCTAAGGTTTGGTACCACTTAGCCTTTATCAGTGAATCTACACTGAAACGATTCTGGCGTAAAAATCGTATTTGTGTAGATAGCTTTATTGGAATCTGTTCAGCTGTGGGGATCGATGATTGGGAAACGATTGTTGACTGGTCAGAGTAGGTAAACGACTGTTAATTCAACCAATTTAATATTCGAAATTGACGTCTGGGCGATACACGTTCCAGACGTTTTTACTTTGAAGATCTAGGAAGAAATTCGCTTATTTTAAAACTGGAAAGGACTCTTGCACTTTTCGTCAAGGAGCCTCTCATGATTTGTCGTTGAAGCTTATAGGAAAACCCGGTGATTGAAAGTTTTTCTCACCCTATTCTTTAGATGGTTCAGTTGAGAGCCACCCCAAAGACAAGAAGAGATATTTGATACAGTAAAAGAATTTTCTCTTTAATCTCTTCAGGTTCCCTGGGTCGTGTGAGTAAAGCATCTAATTCCATTCATTCATTTTGAGGAAAACATGGCTAATATCTACGGCACTAACTACAATGACAACGGCACTTTTAATGGTTTTCCCTTCATTTTCCGCTCCAGTCTTTATGGAACTATTTTTAATGACAACATCTATGGGTTCAATGGTAATGACACTATGTACGGCTATGCTGGAAACGATTACCTCAATGGTGGGTATGGCAACGACTACCTAGATGGCGGGTACGGCAACGATTCCATGTACGGCGGGTATGGCAATGACACCTATGTTGTTAACAGCAGCTTTGACAAAGTTGTTGAGTATTTTGGCCAGGGTATTGACACTGTAAAATCATCCGTTAGCTACACCCTTGGAAACTATGTAGAGAACTTAACACTGACGGGCAGTGCCTACCGAGGAAACGGAAACAGCTACGGCAACGTGTTGAGAGGCAACAACTACAATAATGCACTGTACGGCTATAGTGGCAACGACACTATCTATGCCTATGGAGGCCATGACTACCTGGATGGTGGGTACGGCAACGATTCCATGTACGGTGGGTATGGCAATGACACCTATGTTGTTAACAGCAGCTTTGACAAAGTTGTTGAATATTTTGGCCAGGGTATTGACACTGTAAAATCATCCGTTAGCTACACCCTTGGAAACTATGTAGAGAACCTAACATTGACGGGCAGTGCCTACCGAGGAACTGGCAACAGCTACAGCAACGTGTTGAGAGGCAACAACTACAACAATGCACTGTACGGCTATAGTGGCAACGACACTATCTATGCCTATGGAGGCCATGACTACCTGGATGGTGGGCACGGCAACGATTCCATGTACGGCGGGTATGGCAATGACACCTATGTTGTTAACAGTACCCTTGATAAAGTTGTTGAATATTTTGGCCAGGGTATTGACACTGTAAAATCATCCGTTAGCTACACCCTTGGAAACTACGTAGAGAACCTAACATTGACGGGCAGTGCCTACCGAGGAACTGGCAACAGCTACAGCAACGTGTTGAGAGGCAACAACTACAATAATGCACTGTACGGCTATAGTGGCAACGACACTATCTATGCCTATGGAGGCCATGACTACCTGGATGGTGGGTACGGCAACGATTCCATGTACGGTGGGTATGGCAATGACACCTATGTTGTTAACAGCAGCTTTGACAAAGTTGTTGAATATTTTGGCCAGGGTATTGACACTGTAAAATCATCCGTTAGCTACACCCTTGGAAACTATGTAGAGAACTTAACACTGACGGGCAGTGCCTACCGAGGAACCAGACGCCAAATCCAGGGGAAAGTTGTGGGCATTACGCTCATGGATGACTTCAATGCCTAAATTGGCGCGATTCAGCACATCGGCCCAGGTATTCACCACGCGCCCTTCACTGTCTAGAATGGACTGGTTAAAGTTGAACCCATTGAGATTAAAGGCCATGGAGCAGATGCCCAGGGAGGCGAACCAAATGCCGACCACTGGCCAGGCGGCCAGTAGAAAGTGCAACGAGCGACTGTTATTAAACGAGGCATATTGAAAGATCAAGCGTCCAAAGTAGCCATGGGCGGCGACCAGGTTATAGGTTTCTTCCTCTTGACCAAAGCGATAGCCAGCATTTTGGGATTCAAGTTCGGTGGTTTCCCGCACTAACGACGAGGTGACCAAGGAGCCATGCATGGCCGAGAACAAGGCCCCCCCGAAGACACCGATGACCCCCAGCATATGGAAGGGATGCATGAGAATGTTGTGCTCGGCTGTAAACACAATCATAAAGTTGAAGGTGCCCGAGATGCCGAGCATCAAGCCATCTGAAAAACTGCCTTGGCCGATGGGGTAAATCAGTAACACAGAAGTAGCCGCTGCCACTGGAGCCGAATAGGCCACGGCAATCCAGGGTCTCATGCCTAAGCGATAGCTCAGTTCCCACTGACGGCCCATATAGGCATAGGCAGCAATGAGAAAGTGAAAGATAATCATCTGGTATGGGCCACCGTTGTAAAGCCACTCATCTAGACTGGCGGCTTCCCAGATGGGATAAAAGTGGAGGCCAATGGCATTGGAGGAGGGCACCACGGTGGCGGTAATCATATTGTTGCCGTAGAGCAAGGAGCCGCTAATGGGCTCTCGAATCCCATCCATATCCACGGGGGGTGCCGCCACCATGGCCAGGACAAAAACAACCGTAGCGACCAGGGCTGTGGGAATCAAAAGGGTCCCGAACCAGCCAACATATAATCGATTTTCAGTGCTGGTGATCCATGCGCAAAAGCGTTCCCATGGACTAA
>NZ_QXHD01000004.1:7667262-7676064 GCF_011009555.1 Adonisia turfae CCMR0081
ATTAAGACCCACTCACCTGCCTGCAGATTTGCTTTGCAAACCAGGGCCATTATGGCTGTGAGATAGGCAATGGGGAGACTGGCAGCCACCTCAAACGGGATAGTCTGCGGCAGGGGGAGGAATTCGGCAGCGGGTCCCAGGGCAGTCTCGGCAAAGGCTCCACTGACATGGCCGAAGACCCGCATTCCAGGGGTAAATTCAGTGACACCAGACCCGATAGCCTCAATTTCTCCGGCAGCCTCCTGTCCCAAAATGTGAGGTAATCCTTGATGCCCATACCCCCGATAGATGCCATGGGTGGTTTGCAGGTCAGAGTTGTTCAATCCTGCTGCCCGCACTCGGATTCTAACTTGATCAGGACCAGGCTCTGGCACATCTATCTGATCAACTTGAACAGATGTGGGACCCTGATAATGATGAATACGACATGCTTTCATAATTTTCTTTAAAACCACCAGGGATCGTGAATCGAGCTGGTTTTAACTAAAAAGACCTGTTTGCGCATAAATCGCTGAATCGAGGCGGGTCCCATGCGAGATCCCCCCAGTCCCGATAACTTGAAGGCATTTTTCTCGCCTTCGTGGACCAGGGCGGTTAATCCGGCGTCGTTGATGCTGATGGCCCCGGCCTGGATCTGTTGGCCAACGACCTGGGCCTCATCTGCTGAACCGGCAAATACGGCAGCGCTGAGGCCGTAAACGGTATCATTAGCCAGCTGGATGGCTTCATCTACGGTGTCAAACGGCATGATGGGCATAATTGGGCCAAAGGTTTCTTCTGTCATAATTTTCATGGTGTGATTGACCTGGGTGAGCACGGTGGGGCGACACCATAGACCACCCTCCAGGTTTTCAACGGTACCGCCACAGTGGACAATGGCTCCTTTGTGGCGGGCATCTTGTAAATGATCTGCGATCAGATCGGCCTGTCTGGCGGCAATGATGGGGCCGATTTGACCGCTGTTGGGTTTGGGATAAGCCAGGTTAAGCTGTTTCGCTTTTTGGACCAGGGTTTCAACGAAGCGATCGCAAATCCCTCTATCCACATAAATTCGCTCAATGGACAAACAGGACTGTCCGGCATTCACCACCGATCCCCACAGTAATGCGGTGGCAGCCTGGTCCACATCGGCGGAGGCTAAAACAATGGCGGGGTCTTTGCCACCCAGTTCTAAAAAGGCGGGGATCATGCGTTTGGCAGCGGCCATGGCCACGATTTTGCCAGTAGCGACACTGCCGGTAAAGCACACTAAATCCACCTGCTCGATCAAGGCTGCGCCGGTTTCCCCTGCGCCTTCGATCAAGGTGAGGACAGATTGGAGGGCGGGAACGGCTGCGATCGCAGCCATCATCACCCGAATAAAGCGGGGGGCAATCTCACTGGGTTTAACAACTACAGCACAGCCCGCCAACAGTGCCGGCACCGTATCAATGGTGGCTAGTAACAGGGGGAAATTCCAGGGGCTGATCACTCCCACCAGGCTGTAGGGCACTAACTGGGGACGCAGTTGGATAAAGGGAATCGCCGCTGTTTTAGTTGGAGTGGGTGCGATCAAGTTCGGGGCCAGCCCACACCAGCGGTCCAGCCCTGAGAGAAATGAGTCCACTTCCAATATAGATTCCGAGAGTCGGCCCGTATCTGCCACAATTGCCTGAATTAAGGCGTCTTTGCGGTCCAGCAATGCTTGTTTCCATGCCTGCAAAGCCTCAATCCGATGGTTCACTCCTTTGGTGTGCCAATCTTGCTGGCCCTGGCGTAGATGTCCACAGGTGGTGGTCAACTGTTCAGACGTGGGGGGAGTCATCTCATAATCTAGTTGGCCCGTGCGGGGATTGCGTACGGCGATGGTGACTGTGTCAAAGGTGACCATGTCAAATAACCCCCAACTGCGTTAATCGTTCAAGGGCTGTTTTTTGGGTGGCGATAAAGTGACTGCGCTCCACCCCACCGGCTGCCATGGAATTGGCCGGGTAAATGGAAGACTGACTATAGAGTGTAGTATAGGCATCCAGGCGCTGCCGGGACAGCAGGTTCTTGATGCTGGGGCGTTGCCGGTACCGACGCAGGGCCTCTAGATCAATGTCGCCATAGGCGGCCATACTTTCTCCGGATCCAGTTTCCGCTAACACTAATCCCCGGTAGTCGATAATCTTCGATCCCCCATCCACCGAGGCTTCTAAAATGGGCGTATTGGCAATGCCAGCGGTATTGGCCGAGACCACATACATCATATTTTCCACCGCTCGAGAGACTTTGGCCGCTTCCTTGGGAGCCCGCGCATTGCCGTACACTTCAGAGGTGGGATGGAGCAGAATTTCAGCCCCCCGCAGCATTAAACAACGGGCCACCTCAGGAAAAAGAATCTCATCGGAGGCAACGGCAGCCAGATTACCAATGGCGGTTTTGGCCACCGGAAAAATCCCTTCAATGCCGTAGATATCGAGGTATTTGTCCCACACATCATGGGGGGTGGGGGCATACATAGAATTAATGCGGCGATATCGCAATACCATGTCCCCTGAGGGATCTAGCACAAAACAATTCTGAAAGTAGAGATCGGGGAAATTAGGATCTAATTCGTAGGCATTGCCTGCCAGAAAAATCCCCTGTTTTTGGGCAATCGCTCCCAATGTTCCATACATGGGATCATCCATGGTGAGACAGGCCTTGGTGCCCCATTCGATAATCGATTCTCCCATGGGGAAGCCGGTGAGCCAGTATTCTGGCAGTACTACCAGACGACAGTCAGCACCGATAAAGGCACGGGCCGCAGCGATTTGAGGACCCAGTTTTGCGATCGCGTCTTCCATAATTGCCCGTGCCTCGGACGAGGTCCTTACCCGGTTAACGGCTTCAGACTTTAGCTGCATAGCTAAGGCTGTAAATGTATTTGAAGTAGATGGGGATGCCATAAAGAATGAATTCTTAATCCTAAAAGATTTCCAATTACATCCCCTCTGGGTAGGGATGCTGATCAGCCGGGGTGAGTTAACCGTTAGCGCTACTGATCGAAACCCATCCCGTTGCCCTTTCCAGGAGGGGATGAAGTATCGAACTTCGTTATTACAGCCTGCATCAGTAAACCTCCGAATTCTAAAAGAGACTAATTTACGAGAGTGCCAGGGGACGTTTCAAATACTTACCCTGGGGTGTTCCCATCACCTGACCGCGATCATAAATTAACTGCCCCCGTAAAAACGTTTGTTTTACCCGTCCGGTTAACTCCACCCCTTCGAAGGGGGTATATCCCTGTTGCGATGGGGATTCATCCGCCTGGACAACAAATGTCTCATCTGGGTTTAACAACACCAGATCCGCATCATAACCAACCGCAATATCTCCCTTACAAAACAGTCCATATCGCTGTGCTGGATTCCAACTCAGCAGCTCCGCCATCCGATGATAAGGCAGCCCCCGCTTACTACCTTCGCTAAACACCCCTGAGAGTAAATATTCAGTGCCACCAAAGCCTGATTTAGCCAGCCAAATATTCTCCGGGTCCTTAAGACTGGCTTTTTTCTCCGCAGAACAGCAGGCATGGTCGCTGACAACCCAGTCCACCTGACCCGCTAATACCGCGTTCCAGAGAAATTCCACATCCTGTCGAGACCGGATCGGGGGATTTACCTTGGCCCACTTACCTGCTGGTGCATCCACATCCAACAACAGATGGCCCACGGTCACCTCCCGTCGAAAATTAATGTGGGGAAAAGTGCTCTGCATCATTAACGCGGCTGCCAAGGCTTTCTGGGAACTCAGATGTAGCAAATTAATGTTGACACAGTCTGTCTCATGGGCCAGATAGGACGCGATACAAATGGCCAGTCCCTCAGAGTGGGGTGGACGGGCAGCACTGTAGGCCTTCAAGCCAGAGAGACTAGTATCTTGTTGTACCAGTTTAGTGTAAGCATTTAAAATCTCGGCTACTTCGCAATGAAGACTTAAACTCAGGCTATCCTGTACTTCAGGATGCGCTTGCCGCAAACGGGTCAACCCCCGCATAATAAATTCAAAATGGGCAAAGTCGTAGCGATCTTCCTTATTGATCATCAAAAACAGACTTTGCTGATCGGAAAGCCCATGGAGACCATAGCCACCATAAAACATAAAAATCTTAAATGATGTCACCCCCTGGTCCAACAGCCACGACATTTCATCAATGTGATGGGGACTAATGGGGGCCAGATGATAACCATAATCCACAAAAAAGTTACCCTCTGACCGTGCCAGGACCTCTGGAAAAAATGACCGGTAGGGACCCCCCTTGTTCAGATAATACTGCCCTGTGCGCATATAGTTGAGACTGGTGGTCACACCTCCCATGGCCGCTGCCTTACTTTCCTCGACAGCATCCTGTTCCAGGGGTTGATAAATGCCGATATGCATATGGGCATCCACACAGCCAGGAAATCCTAGCCAGTGTTGGCCATCAATGACTTCCTTTGCCTGTTCAGGACTAATCTCTGGAGAAATTTGGGTGAATTTCCCATCTTTGATGCCCAAATCCAGTAGTTCTACTGATGACTGATTTGGACGCACCACTCTCACATGCTTGATTAATGTATCTAGCCCTGATATCTCAGTCACAGCGCCCCTCGATCTGAATCAAAATCTGAATCCATCAATTCGTTATGATTAAGGGTATCAACTCAAAGCGAAATGTTTTTCTCAGGATAGAATTAAAAATGCAGGGAGTCAGAATAGCTCCTCACTGATTTCTGGCTTCTGACGTCTGATTCCTGACTTCTGACTCCTGACCAGAACAGGAGTTTCAGCTTAAGTTAGTACCCATGATTAATCTTAGATAGGTGAACTAATTTTTAATGACAGCAAGACCACCAAGATATTAATCTTCTATTTTCTTAACAAGTAACAACATACAAGGATATGTAAGAGGGATATGCAAGCACTTAAAAAAGATTTTAACGACTATCATCAAGACCCCCAACAGTTTCCATTTCTGCATGGTTTGCAAGCAGACTGGCAAGCTATTAGAGAGGAGTTTTCTAACTTTATGGCCCAAAGCTCGGCTGCTGAGCAATCCATTGCGGCCCAGATGATGGGACCCCAAAGCAAAACCATTCGAACGAAGGGGGCAAAAAAGTATAGTGCCTTCGGTATTCTATTTCAGGGACAGCTGATTGACGACTATATTCGCACGTATCAGATTGGTTACCCGGATTGTACTACCACCAATGCTGCAAGCAAAGTCCAGGCGTTAAGAGAAACCTATTTTCCAAAATTGACTCAAGTTGTCACCCAAGTTAATCAGACAAACGCCAATATTCTTAGAAACGTTTACTTCGGCACGTTTCATCCTGGTTTAGATATTCGGCTCCACACCAACGATAATCCCCACATGTATCGGGGATATCTGGGATTGATTGTACCCAAGGGCGATGTGGCAATGAAAATCTGTCATGACAAACTCCACTGGCACGAAGGAGAGTTTATGGTGTTAGACCATAGCTATCCCCACTGCCCCCACAATCATACGGATTATGACAGAACGGTGCTGGTGGTGGACTTTTTTAAGCCTGATAAACCCAGGGAAGAGGTGATTGAGTTTGAACAAATCCAGGTGGCCCAGCGGATGCAGGCTAATCTTTATAGTTTGGGAGTATTTGGTCAAAGTGATAAAGCGAGCGAGGCTGACTTTGTTAAGTATGGGTTGGCCCATCAGCTGGAGTGGGATAAAGCATTGGGGAGTTAGAAGGTAAAGGAGCGAGATTTTTGCGAAAATCGATCCAAAATACCTATAATCGTCCTTGCCGTAACCCTAAATTTATGACTACTAAAGAAATGTTCGAAGCCCGCGACTGGGTTAAAGTCCGCAACACAACAACAGGGGAGCAAGCGTTTCTCACCTGGAGCGGAAAAGTCTATGCCTTCTCGCCGGGTGAACCGAAGATCCATCTGTTCAACATTGTTGGTATGAACGTGAGTCGTTGTCTAGACAACCCGGATAAGGAGGAAAGCTGGAGTTTTGTTTCACGGGAGTTGACCTATTATCTAGATCCAGAAACCGATGAGATTTTGCATAGCTGGAAAAATCCTTGGACAGGGGAGACTGTGCCGGTGATGCATGTGGCTAATAGTCCGGTGCAGGGTCGGCAGCCATTTGAAGGGCAGTATGGGGCGAAAGTGGATGGAGATTTTACGACATTTGCATTTGATTTGTTTACGTCTTATCCAAATCCATTAGGGGATGATGAGCGTTTTGTGGAGTATAGCCCTCAGTCGCTTTATCAGGCGGTGGAGTTGTTTAAGTTAACGGTGCCCACACGGGAATTGAGAAATCCTGAGTCGACGTCTATTGCCAACGTAATTTTGGGGTGGGATCGGTTGGGACCATGGGTGCCCTGGATGAAAATGGGGGGCCGGGCGGGTCAGCTGATTTATAGCGCTAGTGGGCGTAAGTTAACGGGGTTTGAAGAGTTACCAGAGCTTTTGCAGGAGCAGATTAAGACGCGGATTCCGGCCTATCGGCATGCGCCTGAGGCACGGATAGAGGGTGATAATGTTACTTCGTGGCGATATTTTAAGCGGCATTTTGAAGAGTATTTGGCGGGGAAGGAGTTTCCGTTGACGGATGTGGAGGGTGCTTAAGGGGACTGCACTTTCTCCTTCGACCTACCCCCTAAGTACAGTTTTACTGTTCGATTAAAGTCCAGAAATAACCGTCTGGAGCTATAAATGAAAAGCTTTGTTTCCCAAACTCATTGGTGACAATATCAGTAACGTGTGTAGCTGAACTAGAGTGAATCCGAACTCGGTACTCCTCCAGACCCTTTACCCGATAGGTATACAACGACAGTCCCAATACCCCTGGTCGGGACTGTTCTGAAAAATCCGGCAACTCCAAATCCTCAGGAAATCGCACAATATATAACCGGCCCGATCTCGCTGCTTGCCAATCGGTCTTTGATGAACGTGGATCATCAAAGGCGGTTACCCAAAACCGTTCCCCTGGTTGCAGATCAAAAATCTGTCGCCCACCCCGCGCTGTTTCATAGGTGCTCTCCAGGGCATCCTGCACCCGCAGCAATCCCAATACCTGATCATAAAATTGCAGAGTTTCCTGGCTGTCGTCCTGTACCACTAGCCCCATGTGGGTCACTTGACTCGCCTGAAATGCAGACCCTAATTGGGGCCGACCATAGTCCGGCACCGTATAGTTAAACCGCTCAAACATCACCTGTCGTGTCAGGGGTTGCAATAACAGCATTTCCCTCACACCCACCAACGGATCTAAAAACGGTCGTCCCTGGGCTGTGGGGTAAATCACCGTCCACTGGGGTGGCCCATAGCGAATAGGTAAACCATTGGCTTCTGCTTCTGCCGCATGGTTCCACAGATTAGTCACATCCAGGGTTAAACTGGTGGCCCAACGATTGCCCTGTGCCTTCATAGGGGCCATGCTTAATCCTTCATTGATGGGACTGTCCCACACCATTAACCGAATCAATCCATGGTCTGCCGTCTGGTGATGTAACCGTATGGACTGCACGGATGATGCTACTCCATAAAGTCGCTCAGCATCAGCGGCGGATAGTTTACCGGTTTCTCCAACGGTATAGCCAAACTGTTGCCAATACTGAATTAATGGTTGGGCATCTCTGACGCCGATACAGACTTCATAGATACCTTGAATGGAGTGGGATGGGGTTTGGGACATTGTTTAAGGGTCAGGCAAATAAAGAGAATATTCGTTTGACATATTCGTTTGACATTATGTTTTAGGATGTCCTCCCCTTTAGAAGGGGAGGTGCCGTAGGTGGAGGGGTTTCGACTGATAGCGCCAGTGTCGAAAACCCCTCCCTGACGGTTCCCCTTACGAAGGGGAACCAGATGTCACTAGGCCTCTAAAAGGGTACATTTTTCCACACATTCCTAAAGCCTGACAACAACTTTACCGCAGTTTTGACCGCTGAGGAGATAATTGACAGCCTTGGGAATGGCTTCAATTCCATGGAAATCAGTAGGATCAATGGCTACTTTGAGTTTGCCTTGTTCAAATAGAGCCAGAAGTCGATCGCAAGCCTCCGGTACGGCCTCACGATACTGGGGCAATAAAAAACCTCGCACGGAAGCTGCTTTCCAAAAGAGTTTTTCATAAATGCGGGGTTGGGAAACTATCTCTAACGATTTGCCATATTCGGAGATAAATCCCACAATTACAAACCGTCCCCGCACGGCTAAATGGTCTACGCCAGCGTCAAACATGTGTTTACCAACGCAGTCAAACACCAGGTCGATGCCATTGGGGTATTCTCTGGCCAGGACATCACTGACAGATTCTTGATGGTAGTTGATGATGCGATCGCACCCCAAGTCCCTCAACAATTGCCCTTTAGCCGCTGACCCGCAAGTCCCAATCACATGATTGCCCGCTAATTTAGCCAGCTGTACTGCAATATGGCCAATCCCCCCCGCCGCCGCCGTAATCAAAATGATCTCCCCACTCCCCATTTCTCCCACCCGCTCTAAACCCACCAGGGCCGAGATACCTGTGGGCATCAGCGTCAGAATCTCGGGAATAGCCTCAGGTATTTTAATCGTCAACTCGGCATCAATTACCTGATATTCCCGGTACCCCCCTCCTCTGACAGTTGTTGCCACAGCATCGCCGACGGTAAACTGGTTCACCCCAGACCCCATGGCGACCACCTCACCCACCGCCTCCACCCCCAGGTCAAAAGGGGGCTGCAAACTTACATAGGGCACCTCTCCCCGGCACAGCAATGTATCAAACCCGGCATTCACACCAGCAAACCGATTCCGAATGAGCACCTGGTTAGC
>NZ_QXHD01000004.1:7676164-7693661 GCF_011009555.1 Adonisia turfae CCMR0081
GCCGGATATTCGGGCGTTGCTGCGGGTGTGTACCTTACACAACGTTGTGCTGGCCACCAATATGGCAACGGCTGAGCTGGCGATTCAAGCGGTTGCAAAGCGGCGAGATGCCTATTTGATTTTTAACCCAGTGGCTGGACAGGGCAACCCAGATCGAGATTTGGCCTTAATTCGCCAGATTTTGGCACCCCAGGTTAATTTGCATACGATTTTTACGCAGCCGGATGTGGATCCCATTGACCAGGCAAAAGCTGCGATCGCAGCCATCCAAGCCAACCAAACCGAGGATGATACCGGATTTATCATTGCCTCCGGGGGCGATGGGACAGTATCTGCGATCGCAGGTGTGACCATAGACACCGGTATTCCCCTGGGGGTGATTCCGCGAGGGACCGCCAATGCGTTTTCGGTAGCCATGGGGATTCCCACTGACATGAAGCAAGCGTGTGAAGCCATTGCAGCCGGGAATACACGGGTGGTAGATGCCGCCTACTGCAACGATATCCCAATGATTTTGCTGGCAGGTTTGGGATTTGAGGCGGAGATGGTAGACAACGCCAACCGAGAATTAAAAAATCAGCTAGGAACCCTGGCCTACGTTCTATCTGGTGCACAGCAGTTTTTTTCCCAAGAGCTATTTAAGGCAAAAATTGAAATTGATGGAGAGACCATTGAATTTGATACGGTGGCCGTGACAGTGGCCAATGCCGCCCCGGCCACCTCTGTGGCAGCCCAAGGGTTTGGCGAGGTGATTCCCGATGATGGGCTGCTGGAAGTGACGATTCCTCTGCCCCAAACGCGATTACAAGGGGTCAATGTAATGGCCACGTTGTTTACTTCTGCCCTGGTTAAATCCCAAGTTGAGCGGGAAGATGTGATTTGTCTGCGCACCAAGCGGCTGACGGTAACCACAAATCCACCGCAGAAGCTGGTTGTTGACGGGGAGTTATGGGAGGCAAATCCGATTGAGTTTACCTGTGTGCCAGGGGGGTTAACTATTTTTTCGCCGCTGTTGACGGTGGGGTAGCAAAAATAATAAACCCCAAGCCAACCACAGGGGTAGGGTGATGATGAACTCGTACAGTAAAACCCCGAACAGATTGCTATAGCGGCTTGTCATGCCTACCCAAATTGCGCTAATTGCGAAGTAAAGCGAAATCAGGCTAAATGCTCCAACTGCGAGTCGACCGTGATTAACCTTGATCCACCGAAACCGGGTGCAGAGACCAATGATTATGGCCTCTATCGCTGCCCCTAACTGCAGCGGGACAGTATATATGGCGAGTGCCAGGGACCAATCTTCAAGCGCTATCTCACCTGGGTTATAGGGGCCATTGATTCGATAATGTATCCAGGCTGCGAATCCTACCAAAATGAGTCCCCCCACAAGGCTAAGCAGTCCGAGGGTCATAGTGCGTAACAGCCTGGAAAAATGCATAGCGTGTAATTGCAAGGGATTAACAGAGACTCAATTTTAATCATTCACTTGTGAGAAATCATAAAGCTTCTCAATATCTATCAAAGAGCATTGTTTAGCCGAGTCTATCTTAATCTTCCAATATTCAGTAAATGATCTGGAATAGGCTGCTCCACTTAGGACATAGCCTTGAGATGATAGGGCAAAATTGATCAGCTCAGCGTTGATTTGAAGCTTAAAAATATAGCTATCTTCTTGCTGGCTACGGCTTAAAGGCACCACCGTTTGTAACGTTGGCTGATAGACAATATCGAAATTATTGCCAAATGCATCCTGAAAGATTGTCCTTTGCATGTCGTAGAATGGCTGGTCTACATAGTCAGCCATTTCATCAAACTTTTTCTTAGTCCAATCTTGTTGATACTGGACAAACACTTGAGAGACTAAATCTATCAGCTCAGCCTTATCAATAAAGTCTTGATATGTTGTCTCTGCTACCTCCTGAGAAGGACGTATTTTTATCCAAGGCTCATTATCTTCGGTATATCGAACAGAATAAATATTTTTGAATTTTTCATTGATGCTTTTCGTAAATTCAATCAGTTCAGCATCATCAGTGAACGTCTTATTTCTGAAGCGAATTGAATTATAAATCTCTCTCAGGAAGGCAAAAGGTATCAGACCGGCTATTAGGAGGAATAGAGATAGTATCAACCTCGGTAGGTTTTTGTCATCAAGACCGACTGCTCCGTTGGCTTTTCCATAAGCACCGCCACTGCCAGCAACACCGCCACCGCCACCTTTGTTGTGAACTAAAATACCGTCCGCATAGAAATTATGGGATGGCGTAATCTCCACCAGGTTGTAGATTTTGAGGGGAGCCTGAATATGTTGGATGCTAGAAATCTCAACTGAAGCATTGTTCTCTCCAATAAGATGGTCGCCAATTTTGAGATTGTGAACCTGGACAAGCTCTAAGCCTTGAGTGTTTTGCACATAAAAAGGATGGGAGCCGGTCACCTGAGTAGCATCATTAATCAGGTAATAATCAGACGTTTGTGCTATTTGAATCTCGCCAATGGTTTCTATTTCAGTCTGACCATTAGACACATCTAGGCCCACAAGCTGGTCGGTGATAGTGAGTTGTTCTATGGGTTTATAGTCATCTGGAGTCAAGATCGGAGTGCCAGCACCAAAACAGCCCCTACGGGCATAAGCTGTACCCGTGCAGCAGCAGAGCACTAATAATAACGAGACCAGTCCAATTTGTATGGCTTTAATTGCTCCGGTCATAAATTTAATCAATCGCTGCAGAATACCCTATTTACCGAAGTTACATCTTCAACACTTGGATCAGCAGGAATTTGTACAAGTTTGTACTCTACGTCTGAAGCCGGTACGTCGATGATAGTCAGCGAATAGACGGTTTGTGTTTCTTTAAGGGACTGAAAATGCAATTGCTACCTAATCAGTGCTGAGTTTTGAGGATTGCATTTTGAGTTATGGAAGTCGGCTGTGGCGAGTTGATCCATTTGGTCTTGTTTTGAGACTAAATGGATTAATGCAAGTCTCAATATGAGCGCAATCAGTCTTGATGTGAGAAGCTTGGGTGCTGCCAAGTTTGGTCTCAAAGCACCTAGTTTAAGATGATCAATTTGGTAGGGGCTGGTCTTGTGCCAGCCCTGGGCAAAAGGTGGCAATCTGCAGATGTCTTATGAGACATCTGCAGATTGTTGCACCTAGGAGAATGAGAATTCCAGGATCTATACCTGTAGAGGTGTTCCATGGAACACCTCTACAGGTATAGATCCTGATCCCCTTAGCTATCTGCTTGAAATTTTTCTCGGATGGTTTCGGCTCGTTTGCGGTTGACACCTAGATCTGACTTGCCTAATCGGGCGGCTGACCGAACATGGATCAGACCAGAATCGACATAAAATTCCATGTCATCGACAAAGCCCATGAGCTTACTGGCAAATTCAGCGTAGAGATAATTGTCAGTAGCTTCGTTGATTTGGGAGCGTTCCATCCCTTCGATGATGGTTTTGAGTTTTGCGATCGCATCCCCAGGTGCTTTATCAGTGGCAATCGGTTCAATAAAGTGCTCCTGATCGCTAGCATCAGTTTGACTGCTGACGCAGTTAGGAGTGCCGGGACAGGCCAAGAGCTTGCCCTGCTTAACACCTAGATTATCGGGACGTTTGCCTGAGAATGAAAAGAGAGGCATAGAAAACACCCTTGAGCGCAACTTTGGCTTAAAGTTTAGCTTCATTATGGCTAGCCGCAGCCAATATCTTCATGGCTACAGTGCTTCCACTTCAGTCAATAATCCTTCAACAAATTTTTCAACATTCTCCAGCAGATCCATTTCCCCTAGGGCCTGCCATTCGTCCGGGGTGTATTGTCCGTCATTGCCAATTACGTCTTGCACCCAATGGGCCAGGTTACCGGTATCGTGAAATAACTCCTGGGCTTTGCTATGGGCGTTGCCATCTATTTTGGCGGCCAAGCAAACTTTTAATAGCTGGCCTAGGCGGTTTTCTGGCGTGGTGGATAGGAGAACGGTAATGGCAGTGGTGACGGCTGCTTGATTGGGAGTCATGGTTGTTGGTCCAAAAATATGACAATTTAGGCGGTCGAGCAAATTAATATATCCCACGCCAATTTATCTACGTTCAAGAGTTGCCGATACAAAGCAGGAAAATTGTGTATTGGTGTTGAAGCATCTAGTCTGGAACGCTACCCGTCAGTGCCCTCTTAAGCGAAGCCGAAGGGGGTACTGACTTTTCTACAGGGTTTTGGTGTAAGAAATCGACTGTTTACGGTATACATCTGGCAATGTGCGATATTTACTCAATGCTGATGTCTCGATCAAGTAAACGTAAATGGTCACCATTGCCCGGTTACGCGGAATGGATTTACTGATTTATTCAAATGATCACAACCCCGCTCATGCCCATGTTCGCAAAGGTGGTGAATGGACGCTCAAGATAGAACTGGGCAAAGAAGGATGTGCATCTAAAATTAAGGAGGATGCTTATTCTGAACTCGTTGCTGCTAAGTGGCGCAAACTGGCTATTAAGCTCGTTGAGGATAATCTAGATGACTGTTGGGATACCTGGAAGCGATTTCATAACGATTGAGAAAAGTCGTTTGACTCCCCTTGAGTTGTGGGCGTTTACTACGGATGAACCGTTGGTGAAATCTATCGAGTTTGATGAGGAACACCGGGTTTACAAGGCTGTTTTACGGGACGGGCGTCATGTTGAGTTTTCCTTAGAGCTTTTTGCTGAGCTGAAGGATGCGACGGGTGAACAGCTTCATGATGTTGTTGCGGTAAATATGGGCTCTGTGTTGCAGTGGTCTGAGTTAGATGTGCATTATTATGTCAGCGGATTGTTAATGGATATGCAGGTTGGTAAGGGTTAAATGAAATCCAAATAAGGGTGGTTTGGGTATCAAAAACTTGTGGTTTGGTTTATGAATTCTCGCTGGGTATATCGTAAGACGTCACCCGGATCAGGCCGGATGATAACGCCTGCTTCGGAGAGTTGAATGGGTTGACTCCAGATGATGCGTTCGAGGTAGCCCAATAGATGTAGGCGATCAATGGCTTGCTGGGTATCGGTTGGTGAACCTACCAGATAGTAACGTAGGCGATGGCGATAGTGTGCCTTCATTGGGGTTTAGTTTGAGGAATGTGTGTCTACACTATGCCATCAGTTCCATGGACGATCTTGCCCATGGAACTGATGGCATAGATCCTGATCCAGCGTATTTTTCTGGTTTAAACTAGATGCGCTCCTTGAAAATCGCTGTGCTATGAGCAAAAACTGGGCTATCTGTATCGGCATCAACGATTACTACAATCTGAAACCGCTAAACTATGCGGTGCAGGATGCGGTTTCGGTACACGATTTTTTTCTAAAAGAGGGCGACTTTGAGCGGGTTTTTTACTTTTCAGATAATTCCCCTGCCATTGAGACGCCTAAAGGGGCAATACGGTCATTGCCCACCTATGCCAACCTGAAGCGTTTCTTTCGTGAGCGGTTTCAAAAGTCTTTTTTAAGTGTAGGCGACAACTTTTGGTTTTTCTTTGCGGGTCATGGTGAATTGCATGAGGGCCATGATTATTTGATGCCCATTGATGTGGATCCTGGCAATGTGGAAGAAACGGCTCTGCGCATTAGTGACATTACGGCCTATCTGCGTAACTCTGGTGCGGATAATACTGTGTTGTTGTTAGATGCCTGTCGGAGTCAGGGACGTCGTGCGCCAGTAGGTGTGGGCACTGATGCACAACAGGGCATGGTAACGATTTATTCCTGCAGTCCTCGGGAGTCGTCCTATGAAATTGATGATTTGGGCCATGGCGTTTTTACCCATGCTTTGTTAGAGGGGTTTCAGTTGCAGGGGGCAAATAGCTGCGCGACGGTTCAGCGGCTAGATCAATATTTGCGTCATCAGGTGCCTGAGTTTAGTAAGCGCTATGGCAAGCCTGTGCAAACGCCCTATACCGCTGTTGAGCCATTATCTAAAAACTGTCTTATTTTGCTGCCCCAGCGCGCCCGGTTAGAGGATGTGCAAGCGCTGAAGAATGCTGCTTTTCGGGCAGAAACTAAACGGGAGTTTAACTTTGCTCAGCAGCTTTGGATTCGAGTGCTGGCAGCATCTAGGGTCGATCAAGATGCGATTGAGGCATTGCAGCGGATTGCGGTGAGTCGTGTGCAGCTAGCGTCGACGGGGCCTAAAGCTTCACCGACGACTGCTGGTAGCCGGAGTATTGCTGATTCGGTAGCTGACTCAACCGTCCAGACTGCGACTCAAGTATCTCGTCAAACGCCATCAAAACAAGTATCCGGCTTTAAGTTTGAAGTGGTGACAGTTGACACTAAAGGTAACGTAACTCAGCGAGAACAGAAAAGAGCTGAATTTCGTCGAGAAGAACTGATTAACTTAGACTTAGTTCGGGTTCCCGGTGGGAAATTTACGATGGGGTCTCCTAACTCTGAAGCTGGTCGAGATTGGTATGGAGAATGGGAGAAGTCCTTACTTGGTGTTAATGTTGAGAGTCCACAGCATCAGGTTGCGCTACAGTCGTTCTTCCTGGGCAAGTATCCGGTAACCCAGGCTCAATGGCGAACTGTTGCTGCTTTGCCTAAGATTGAGCATGCTCTAAAATCTGATCCATCCAAAATCAAAGGTGATAATCGTCCCGTTGAGCAAGTGAATTGGGATGATGCGGTGGAGTTTTGTAAGCGCTTATCTAAAAAAACAGGTCGGGACTATCGTTTGCCCAGTGAAGCTGAGTGGGAGTATGCCTGTCGAGCGGGGACGACCACACCATTTTATTTTGGCCCAACCATAACGCTCTTTAATGACTCTGGCAGTATAAAATAGGGGTAACTATCGACCCAAGGTGGTCAAACCGTACTCATGGTGACGCCCCGAGCTGCCCAACCTACCGTTAAATTTATTGATGACTACTGCGAGTCCTATCGAGACCTGTTTGCTGAAGTCAGAAGTTTTGAAGCCTTCAAACATTTACATGTGGGTCTGATTTCAGAGGTTAAACGAAAATCTTTACCGGCTATCGCTAAAGTTGTTGGTTTGCCTAATTCACAGTCATTACAACAATTTATATGTGAGTCTCCTTGGTCTAGCCAAACCTTCTGCCAGCGAAGATTAATGCTCATTCTCAAAGTTATCGCTGGCAGAAAAGTCACACTGATTATCGATGAAACGGGCGACCGTAAAAAAGGCACCTCTACCGATTATGTAAAACGACAATACATCGGTAATTTGGGCAAGGTCGACAATGGAATTGTCGCTGTAAGTGCTTATGGGCTGTTGGATGATATTACGTTTCCACTTGCCTTTGAGGTGTATAAACCCAAAGAGCGACTCAAACCTACAGACCGTTATCAGACTAAACCAGAGATCGCCGCTGCCATGATTCGAGAGTTCAGGTACAGGCCCTAGAAACCGCCATCGACCGCTCCCGCGCCGCTGGTATCTATGTCTTGCCCAAGCCTGCCCAGGCGATTCAACTAGACGGGGTATTTCTCGTTGAACTTACCCCAGGGCGACGGTGGTCAACTGAAGAACGCCAGACCCTGGAGCAACAGCTCCAGGTCGATCTAACCGAGCATTTGCATCAACAAGGCATGGGGCAACCGCTGT
Source organism: Adonisia turfae CCMR0081 (assembly GCF_011009555.1). Lineage (GTDB taxonomy): Bacteria > Cyanobacteriota > Cyanobacteriia > Phormidesmidales > Phormidesmidaceae > Leptothoe > Leptothoe turfae. The sequence goes on from NZ_QXHD01000004.1 coordinate 7,683,765, forward strand.
TGATGTCGCAACTCACCCAGACGTTGTTGTCCCCAGCAGCTGTCAATGACCTGGTGGATTTTACCCTGACCACAACCCTGGCAGCGGCCCCGGCACAAACCCATGATGCCGCCACCAAGCGACTAGAGGCCGACATCCATGAAAAGTTTGAACCCCGCCACCTGCGGGTGGCCACGGAAATTAAACCGCTGGTAGTACAGGTTTATATCCAGGCAACGGGGCTCACCGATGAGCTGCATAGCACCATTGAGGATGTTCTGCAAACCTTTTTTAATCGATTGCGACCGGCCCAGGCGATCCAGCGACAGCGGTTGATCCAGCAGCTTGAGGCGGTGGCCCCCGACCAAAATTTTGGAGCCACTGTTGAGCTGGTTCCTCAATTTTGGGCCGATATGGCCGATAACAACACCAGCAACGCCATCCCGGTCAGTTTAGTCGAACAAGCTGAGCTGGGTCTTGCCTTTATCTATGAACATGATCTAGACATCTCCGGTGCCCTGAAGCTAACGGTTACCCCCAAGGCAACGGTCGCAGACAAGCGGGCAATCCAGGCTGAAGTGGAACAACAGCTGAGCGCTTATCTGGCCGGACTCCAACCCGAACAAAATGTGGACATGGGCCAATTGGCCAACCTGGCTAGCGACGTGAAGGGTGTGCTGGGGGTGAACTGGCGACAGGATGATGTGCAGGTGTGGCGGTCTACGGGGGGCGCTCGAACGCTGCAGGCCGATCGTTTAGATGGTGATGAGATTCGGGTCGATCGGTTTGAGCGACCCCGATTGGCAGCGGAGTTTGCGATCGCAACCGACATCCAAACCATTCCCATCAGTATTACGAATCTCACCCTGCACTTCAACATCACGGGCACCCCCTTCGACAATCAAGCCGTCCTAGAGACCGCCATTCAGCAAACCCTCAAAACTCACTTACCCGATTTTGTCCCTCAGCTCACTAAATTTGAACCAGCCCAATCTCTTGCCTATGACTCATTTAAAACAGACATATTCAACGCCATCGGCACCCACATTAATAGCCTTGATCGCGCCGATATTCAGACCGCACCAGATGCGCCAGATGCCGCTGAGTTAGCCGAACAAACCAAAGCCCTACTACAAGGCTCCAACTATACCCTCGCCATCCTGGGCCTATTCCCACCCGGCGGTGACATCCTGATTCGTCTCACCGAACGTGCCGTTCTCCAGCCCTTAACGGCTGAGGCCATTACCATCACCATCGACTGGCCGCTGTCTAATCCATAAGTCATCCCCATGCCCCCCACCGGAAAAACCCTCAGTCTTCTCAGTCGTTTCCCTTCCTTTTACCAGGCGGACGGAACCGAAGGGCTGTTGCCAGATGTGTTGACGGTGTTTGGCGAGATTTTGGAACAGGCCGATACGGATCTGTTGCGGGTGATGCGATCGCACTTTGTCGATACCGCAGACAACCAGGGCTCCGAAGGGTTTAGCAGTCACCTACTGGGCGATTTAGATCACATCCTCTCGCTCTATTTAGAACGTCTGGGCGGTACACCGCAGCTGATTCAGGTAAATCCCCAATTTTATCCCGGTGCCATCAAACAACTGCCTGAATTTTCCCAAAAACTCCACCCTGACCACACTGGCCACACTGCCTTTGCCCAATACCTGTGGCGTTGTCTTCCCCGTGCAACGCAACAGGCGTTGAATATATTTATTGCGACAGATCCTAAAAAGCGAACCATCTCCCAAACCAGGGTCGTCCGCAAGGCCTTGGCCGATGGCCTCAACCTCTGCCTAAAAGACACGGGCTTATATCGCAAAAATCAGGAACAGTTCCCCACCGCGATTTTGACACCTGCTATCCAACAACTGCTACAGCAGGCTCCCACCCATGGGCTGCCCTTAGAAATTCTTAATCGAGCGCTGATCGAAACCGCGTTCCCCAATGAGATTGAAAAAAGCTATGCCCCCTATCGGGATCGCCTCAAAGCCTTAATCAAAGTCTTGCGGCAGGGCGCAGCGACAAAAGCCGGTATTCGAGACATTGTGGCAGCCAACTTAGGTATCTTTGGTAACGATCTATCGTCTCAAGCAGCAAAGGCCCAGATCCAAATCGAAGAATATTTACCTAAACTGATTCAAAGTCACGTTGAGATCCATCCTTTTGTATCCATTCCCGTCGGAGTCAACGTTACAGATGATTTACCGTTATCCCTAGAATTCTCGATAGAAAACCCCAATGTTATACCTACTAGACCCACGTTGCGTCTCAATGTTACAGACTTACGTGAGCGTGATCATGAGGATCATTCAATCGAATTAAATCCCCTGACTCAACTGCGTTTCATCAATGTAGAAACCCAGGCTTCATTTGACTATCCGGGCACTCTCAATGTGGGTCAAGATAATGAACTACAGATTTTGAATGATGGTCGTTTGCTTTTCAAAGGACAGGAGATTTTAGCCTATGATCCTTTTCCAGTTGCGCTGCCGGGACGTTCTACTTGGCGTATCGAAGCCAAGGTAAGGGTTGGTGAACCCGAAGGCAGATTCGATGAAACCCTGTTTAACCTATCTCGATTTGATGATTCCATTGGGGCTCCCATACCCTTGACCTGGCAACAGATGAGAAACTACGGCATAGACATTACCATTGAGATGGTCCACAAAACTCCAGGATCATTTCAGGTAAAGGTGCCGTGGGATATTCCTGGTTTTACCGATAAATTTGGTGAGTTAGAAGACCATCCTCGTCGCCAGATTCCTGCCATTATTGATCAGGTGAAAGCAGCAGGGGTGCTATCTGTGATTGCTTATAGCAAGCGTTTTACAGAATACCATGCTCTTATCGACTGGCTGACGGTGGTGCGATCGCCATTTACAGAACAGCACCAAATCAAAGAAGCCAACTTCGACATCGGCAGTCAACTCCAACCCTATCCCGACGGGATTCACCATGACTTAACCGATCAGCTTCATCTCTCGGGTGTCTTTGACTATACCGAGTTTAATTCCGGGAATCGCTTTGCTTAGGTTTCTATTTACCGAGGTTCACATAGGACAGGTTCACTATGAAAATTGCTGACGCACTGGACATGAGAGGCCGTTTAACCATCCATCGATACGATGCCAACGGGCAGCAGATCGATACCACTGCCACCAACAATGCGATTGTCTACTCTGGTCGTGATTTAGTTGCCAAACTGTTTGCCCAACAAGCCATTGACCCTATTCGCTACATTGCTGTTGGCACAGGCAGTGAACCAGTCAAGCCAGACACGGATACAGGACTGGCCAAAGAAGTGTTTCGTAAAGAACTAAAAGGACTCAATTTAGCCAAAGATTTAACCGATATTCAAATGGTTGTACCAACGGAATCTGGAGAAAAAGAGCAAAAAAGCCGTCGCATTATCCTCAGTGCTGATCTCGACTTCGAAGAGCCCAACCCGTCTGACAATGGAGGCAAACCCTACGAACTCAGAGAAGCCGGTCTATTTAACGCCGAAGACCCCAATACAGGCATTATGTATAACCGAGTTGTTTTTCCAAATATTAGTAAAACTAAAGACTTTAAACTCACCCTGGTTTGGGAAATCATTTTTTAGTATCTCATCTTGATTTTATAAGGTTTTAGATGTTTGGAGGTTCCCTTTTATGACCGGCCCCTTTGCTCCTGAAGAACAGAAACCTGGTGGTCTGATAAAAGCTGCCGATTGGAATGCCGCGATGGAAGAAGTAGTGCGGCTAGAATCAGCCAAAGTTAATCGTCAGGGAGCCGACACCCTGGAAGGACCACTCACCATTAGAGGGGCGCTAACACTGGCTAATAGCGTCAATATTGTTGCGGATCCTCAAAATGCCGATACAAAGCTAGCAGTCACTGGCAATATAACCCTTGAAATCAATGGCAGTGCCAAGATTGCCACCAAAGACACGACAGGTAAAGGCCTGGATGTCAGTGGCACATCTCGCTTAGGAGGCGGCCATGATTATCAGGATGATACCGTTTTAAGCGTCGCTCCAGGGACTATTCATTTTGATGCTCCAGGCATCGTTGGGGGCCGCCTAACCATCCTCGGTGACTCTGGAACAACGGCAGGCAATATCGGCATTGGCAATGCAGCGCCCCTATCAAAACTAACCATCAATCAAAAAATAGCGCATGACGGTGGCTTTAGTACGTTTGGTGAGGCCGCCTTAACCATCTTTGACCCGAACCACAATGGTGGCAATAATCCCAACGGTATCCGCGATATTTTACATCTCGTTAGGGAAGGTGTAAATGGCCAAGCCTATGGCAATAAAGTCTCTCTGGCCCTTGGACGATACGAAAATGCAGGTACAGCTTCTCGGACCCAGTTAGATATTAAGTTAACTGACAACAAATTTAACAGTCATAAAACTATTCTGTCTCTCAAAAGTAATGGCACCTTAACAGTTAGTGATAAAGGAACCATTACATGCCCAGGACGATTGCATATATCTGGAGAAGAGATCCTATACCTACTGAACAAAAATGGGGTCACGATTGGTAAAGAATGGGGGGGGACCGGTAATCTTGTAGTCCAGGGTGATGTCGGCATTGCCACAACAAGCCTTTCTGAAAAACTACAAATTAGCGACTTCACCAGTGCAGCGGATAACTATATGAAAATCAGCACGGCGGGGGGAAATCGCTTTAGGGCTGGCATTAAACTCAAAGTTTACAATGACAATTTCGGATTTACGATTGAAAATGACGAACGGCCCAGAAGTCTTGGTTTAAACGTCTTAAGGCATAGTAGTGACGCGACAGGGAAAACTGCATTGTTCATTGCTCAAGGTACTGGCGATATTGGCATGGGCACATCCACCCCTGCAGCCAAACTCCACATTAAGCAGACTGGTAATAGTTCAGGCATTCGATTAGATGAACATGGTAGTGATCGCTACTTTAGAATTGCCTATGAAGGGCAAGGAAATATCCACTTTTATCATAAAAATAGCCAAGGCCAGTGGATGGATCCGAATGGGCATTGGCATCATAATTCTGATCTCGCTCTGAAGAAAGATATTACTGGGCTAAAAGGTATCTTGGACAAGGTTATTCAATTAAAGCCTGTTCACTTTAGGTGGCGAAATTCCAATAATCAGGATATTGGTTTTATCGCCCAAGACATTGAGGAGATATTTCCTGAGTTTGTAAGCTCTGTAAACTGTAACAACCAGAAAATTAAAGGCATTGCATATTCCTCTTTTAGTGTTCTAGCAATTTCAGCTATCCAAGAAATGAAGCAATATTATGATGCACAAATTGAATCCCTTAAACGTCAGATATCCAACCTTTCCTAAAGTCACTTATAATTTCCTATCCACAGGATAGTTAATGTCGCTCTTTTTTGAAATAACATCTTTAACATAAGAGATTGCTATGAAACAACAACTTCAACAACGTCTCCAACAACTCAAAACCGAACTTGAGTCAGGCCAAAAAGTTCTTGCTGATCTAGAAGCAAAACAGAATAACGTTCGCGAAACCCTATTACGCATCAGTGGTGCCATTCAAGTCATTGAAGAAGAACTTGCCAAGGCAGATGAAACCCAACCCAATGATTCTGCAACCGACAACAACGGCCACTCACTTTCCGCCACCAATGTAGATATAGTAATCCCCTCCACAGTAGAAACTACTTAAGGTTATTCCTGTGATTTACCATCTCCTACAGGTCATCACCGACAACCTGCAACTCGATCTAAAAAACGAGATTCCTAACGATGATGATCATTGGGGTTTAATTCCGATTATTGACCCAACCAAGATCACCTTACCTCACCTTATTCTTTACCCCAACAAACTCCAGGTTAATCACCCCCTACAGCAACTATCTCATTCTTCAACACAGCCTGACCCTCCAGCTCCATTAACCATTACCCAAGAATTCCAGCAAGACTTTGTAATTGAACTTTACGACAAAACTCCAAGTGATCTCGAAAAGCGAGCTTCCCTGGTCATCGGCGGTTTACTTACCAACCACGACAGCTTAATCAAGCGTTACAACACCACGGACATCCAAGCCAACTATCAAACCAATCAAATTTCAACCCGTCATCACCTTAGGCAATTTCAATTTCACGCTGGCATTCCCACCTATGCCTCAAATGTCTTAGGCTTACAGCTGAACTTCACTGCGCTCGGCCACCTGAGCATGTCCAGGTCCGTGCCAGACTCACAAAACATTATCCAAACCATTAATATCTCTACAAAATAAAAGATACGGGTTCACTTTAACTATTCAGTTTATCTTCAGAAGCTGATTGTATATAGTGAGCATACGGGATGCGATCGCATCCCACCCATAATTCTCCCGGGCAAACACACGGCCATTGTCTCCTCGCCGACGGAGTTCTCCAGAATCAGCAAGAGCATCATGTAGAGTTTGGGTCAGAGCAGTCTGATCGCAGTTCATAACCCAGCCACTTTGACTGTTTTTAATGTCTTGCCAAATGTGGACCTGGTCTGAAATTACCACTGGTTTGCCTGCCACCATGGCCTCCGCCACGGCAATGCCAAAGTTTTCATAGTAGGACGGTAGAACAAACAAATCCGCCGCTTGCAAAATTTGGGTCTTCAGTTCACCAGAGACAAACCCTGTAATCGTAGTGCAATCATTGAGTACGGAATGAGTTATCCGCTGACTGATGGTCTCTACATAGCCCTGGTCTTGGGGGTTACCACCACAGAGCATAAAGTGAAACTGACTACCTGACTGACGCAGCGATTCTAGGGCAGGCAGTAATAAATCCAGCCCTTTTTTAGGATCAATTCGCGACATAAACAAGACGATGGGCACACCCTCTGCAATGTCATAACGCTGTCGAATATCTCCAGCATCCGCACTGACTGCCTTGGGGGTGGTCACTCCTAAGGGCAGTACAATATCTCGCGTTGTTACCCCAAAGCGTTCTGATACAGTAGCCTCCTGTTGACTGGTGAAATGGAGCGCCGCTGCGCCTTGAATATTAGGTCGCTCCAACACCGCTGCATAGAGCTGCTTAAACTGTTTTTTCTTGGCTAAATCTGCCGGATCAAGGGTGCCCAAGGGCCGCAAAATGTAGGGCAGTTGTTGCCATCGTGCCACAGTGGCCGCCGCACTGGTCACCGGAGAAAATAGGGCATGGATATGGGCAATGTCATACTCGGCCCCATGGCGGTTTAACCACTGCAGTAGCGGTAGAGAAAACTTATAGCGCCGAAACGGTGCGCACCGAAAGTAAACGGTGCGATAGCCGTCTGTCTCGACAGGTTGATTCAGAGGCACATCTAAAGGAGCCTGGCCTTCATCGCCATTGGAATCTGTTGTCAATACAGTCACATTGGCATCCTGTCGGGCCAAGGCACTACTTAATCCCCGCACCATCTGGCTGGGGCCGCCGTATACCAACGAAATGGAAGGCACAATTTGCAAAATGTTTAATGCCCTGGCCATAGATTTAGAAAAGACTAACGTTTGCTTCGACTGACTCGACTATAAACTCGATGACCCAAAGGCAATAACAATAGCCAGGTCAACGGTGACGGTGAGTGTTCGGGAACGGCTGCCACAGCCTGGGTGGAGGCTAATAGCTGAGGAGCCAGGCTCGGTTTCCCAGCCATGGTTGCAATTGGACTATCTGCCAATGCCATAGGCATGGCAGATACTTCCGGTATTGGCAGACTACCTTCATCCGCCGATAGCGCATCTGCCACTATCAGAGGGATGGCATCTGCTTCCGTAATCGGTAGACTGTTTTCATCCGGCTCTGCTTCAGTCAAAAAGTCGCTTTCCCGAGCCCGTTCGATTTGCTCTGGGGTTAAGCGTGATAACCTATCGCCGTCTGGAAAAATATCGTCAATCGATTCAGGGACGGTACGTACAGCGCCACTACTCATCACATTATCAGCCTCCCCTGCGCCAAAGGTGGAATGCCTCAACCCCAGATTGTGGCCTAATTCGTGGGCAATCACATCAATGCGTCCGGCCCCATTGTTGAAGTCCAAAATGTCATCGCTGACCAACACACCGTTTAACCCGATCCAGGCATTACCAAATTGCACCAAACCCGTAGTTGTTTCGATCACATCTACAAACCAAAGGTTGATGGGGCCATCGGTTCGTGTTGAGTCGGGATGCCGCCCAAAATCCCCAGCATCGCCAGAGAAGGACAGATCGATAAATTCATCTTCATCTGTGGTCAGATAGGTGCTGTCGTTCAGCTGATTTAATGGCAGAAACGCAATATCTATACCGGCCTGACCCCAAATTTTATCGGCAATGGCTTCAAACAGCTCAACCTGGGCGCAAACGATACCATCGTCATCACACACTTGAATGGGTTGAACTTCTAGAACCAGTTGATCAGGTTCGGAGATGGAGACGGGGGTAGCTGAGCTGCCACCGCCACTGCCGCCAGTACAGGAGGAGATCACAAAGGCAACACCGCCCAAAACTGTAAGCCGACAGATTAAGGAATTACTGACACGTTCTGATGTTATGACCACTGGTTGTCATCAATATATTTCGTTGAATAGGCTTAGTTTAGATAACTTCACCCTGCTTTTAATCGGAACATCAACAAGATTTGCTGGGAATATATATTATGAAGCTTCTTAAAGTGGCAACTTGACGATGATGTTGGGGAAATGGTGAGTAAGGAGTGGAGGCACATTGATCATGTCTGAAAAGGCGTTACTAAGCTGTTAGTAGCGCTTCATAAAATGCCAGTAACTCTGTTGCTAGGGCCTTATTTGTATAGTGTTTCATGGCTCTGTCGTAGCCCTTTTTCCCAAGGGCCTGCTGCTGTTCAGGGTGTTGCATCAGCTGACTTAGTCGATCGGCCAAGGCCATGGGGTCACCTTCTGGAAAAACTAAGCCACTGTCATCAATGACATAGGGGATTTCTCCAGAATCAGAGCCGATCACCGGCACCTGACAGGCCATGGCTTCGATTAATACATGGCCAAACTGCTCTTTCCACCCCACGGAGGTCAGGGTTTTGAACTCATAGGTAGTTTCTGAAGGTAGCACCAGCGTATCCATCAGGTTTATATAGTCGGGTACCTGATCGTGGGGGACGCTTTCAATCCAACGGATGCGCTCAGCAATGCCAAGGGCTTGTGCTTGATTCTGTAACGCTTCCTTTAGGGGACCACGCCCCAGCAACACCAGGGTCCAGGATACATTAACTAGGGTCTCTAATGCTTTGAATAGGGTAACAAGGCCCTTTTCAGGCACAAAGCGACCGACAAATCCGACGATAAAGTCATGGTCAGGAATCGCTAACGTTTGTCGTAGCTGTGGCTGTTCTTTCGGACAAAACAGTCCTTCATCCACCCCCAACTGCGGCATTACCCGCACCGGACCATGGTAGCCATGGTCTTTTAAGATATTGGCTCCGTCCTGGTTGCCCACCACCAGGCCATCGGTGTGCCGCAGGTTATAGCCCTCTAGCAGAGAGAGGGGAAATTTCACCTCATAGGGCAGATTCCACCAGGTGAAAAAGAGAGTTTTGGCGTTACCCCCCAGGAGACGATTTAATGTGATCAATTCTGCATAGCCCAAAGATTTGGACCCCTGCTCCACTTGAATAATGTCAGGCTTAAATGTTTTCAGGAGGTCAACAATGCCCCAGCCAAAACTCAGCAGACCTTGATTGTTCTGGCTAAAGTTGGCGATGGGGACTATGCGAAATGAGCCTTCTTGACGCGGTTCAGGTTCAACAATGCGATTTTGTACTCCTCCCGGATTCCAACGTTTTGGTACCACTACCGTGACCTCATGGCCCATGTGGGCTAATTCCCGCAGTTTCTCGCAGTTTAGGTCAACAATGTAGCTGTGGCTGGCAACTAAAACTTTCATGGGTTGGATGATGATGTCTGCCGTACTCCAGTATTAGCCAGTAA
>NZ_QXHD01000005.1 GCF_011009555.1 Adonisia turfae CCMR0081
CCGAAAAAACTTCAAGAAAGGAGTTGACCAGTGACGAATAGCTCGCTATATTAGTAAAGCGCTTGAGACGGGAGCGGCGAACACCGTAACCGAATCGAGTTAGAACCTAGACAAATCAATAGTTTGAGATTCTAACAAAATCCTGTTTAATTTCTTTAGTTTGAAATTGGTTAGACCTTATCACGAGGTTGAGGCCGATGTCAAACGACCGGATACTTAGATAACACTGAGTGTCAGGTCAACACTTGATGAATGAGTCTTGTTGCTTCTTTAGAGAGCAATGAGATTACCATGGAGAGTTTGATCCTGGCTCAGGATGAACGCTGGCGGCGTGCTTAACACATGCAAGTCGAACGAACCTTTCGGGGTGAGTGGCGGACGGGTGAGTAACGCGTGAGGATCTGCCCTTAGGCGGGGGACAACTTTTGGAAACGGAAGCTAATACCCCATATGGCGAGAGCTGAAAGCTTAATGTGCCTGAGGATGAACTCGCGTCTGATTAGCTAGTTGGTGGGGTAAGAGCTTACCAAGGCGACGATCAGTAGCTGTTCTGAGAGGAAGATCAGCCACACTGGGACTGAGACACGGCCCAGACTCCTACGGGAGGCAGCAGTGGGGAATTTTCCGCAATGGGCGCAAGCCTGACGGAGCAACGCCGCGTGAGGGAGGAATGTCTGTGGATTGTAAACCTCTTTTCTCTGGGAAGAAGATCTGACGGTACCAGAGGAATCAGCATCGGCTAACTCCGTGCCAGCAGCCGCGGTAAGACGGAGGATGCAAGCGTTATCCGGAATTATTGGGCGTAAAGCGTCCGTAGGCGGTCAATTAAGTCAGTTGTTAAAGACTGCAGCTCAACTGTGGGAGAGCAACTGAAACTGATTAACTAGAGTATGGTAGGGGTAGAGGGAATTCCTAGTGTAGCGGTGAAATGCGTAGATATTAGGAAGAACACCAGTGGCGAAGGCGCTCTACTGGGCCAAGACTGACGCTGATGGACGAAAGCTAGGGGAGCGAAAGGGATTAGATACCCCTGTAGTCCTAGCTGTAAACGATGGATACTAGGTGTTGTGCGTATCGACCCGTGCAGTACCGAAGCAAACGCGTTAAGTATCCCGCCTGGGGAGTACGCACGCAAGTGTGAAACTCAAAGGAATTGACGGGGGCCCGCACAAGCGGTGGAGTATGTGGTTTAATTCGATGCAACGCGAAGAACCTTACCAGGACTTGACATCCCTCGAATACCTAAGAAATTGGGTAGTGCCTTCGGGAGCGAGGAGACAGGTGGTGCATGGCTGTCGTCAGCTCGTGTCGTGAGATGTTGGGTTAAGTCCCGCAACGAGCGCAACCCACGTCTTTAGTTGCCATCATTCAGTTGGGCACTCTGGAGAGACTGCCGGGGACAACTCGGAGGAAGGTGTGGACGACGTCAAGTCATCATGCCCCTTACGTTCTGGGCTACACACGTACTACAATGCAACGGACAAAGGGCAGCCAACTAGCGATAGTGAGCTAATCCCATAAACCGTTGCTCAGTTCAGATTGCAGGCTGCAACTCGCCTGCATGAAGGAGGAATCGCTAGTAATCGCAGGTCAGCATACTGCGGTGAATACGTTCCCGGGCCTTGTACACACCGCCCGTCACACCATGGAAGTTGGCCATGCCCGAAGTCGTTACCCTAACCGTTTTCGGAGGGGGGCGCCGAAGGCAGGGCTGATGACTGGGGTGAAGTCGTAACAAGGTAGCCGTACCGGAAGGTGTGGCTGGATCACCTCCTTTAAGGGAGACCTACCGAATCGACTCCGAACGAATTTTTATTAGGAGCGATATTGGTCACTCTAGGTCGTGACAGGATTGAGGGAATTTCAAACTATTGTTTAGGTTGTATAGGCTGGGGCTATTAGCTCAGGTGGTTAGAGCGCACCCCTGATAAGGGTGAGGTCCCTGGTTCGAGTCCAGGATGGCCCACTGATGGGGGTATAGCTCAGTTGGTAGAGCGCCTGCTTTGCAAGCAGGATGTCAGCGGTTCGAGTCCGCTTACCTCCACCAAATATTGCCAGATTGGCAGAGATAGGAATAACTTCAGCACCCTGTTTAGGTCTGTTAAGAGATGGGCTAGGGGAATAGGCTGCTGGATTTAGGTCTAGCGAGAACCTTGACAACTGCATAGATTAGTCGAATAGGTAGTTCGACACAGAGAACCTTTAGTAAAGAGACTGAGAGGTCAAGCTACAAAGGGCTCATGGTGGATACCTAGGCACACAGAGGCGAAGAAGGACGCGGTTACCGGCGATATGCCACGGGGAGCAGGAAGCATGCATTGATCCGTGGGTTTCCGAATGGGGCAACCCTACGTACGGCCCACTGAATCTATAGGTGGGTACGAGCGAACGCAGCGAATTGAAACATCTTAGTAGCTGTAGGAAGAGAAAGAAAACTCGATTCCCTTAGTAGCGGCGAGCGAAGCGGGAAGAGCCTAAACCAATTCTTATCAGAGTTGGGGTCGTGGGACAGCGATATGGAATCTGGAGGATAGACGAATCACTTGAGAGGTGAACCAAAGAAGGTGAGAGTCCTGTAGTCGAAATTTGAAGGATACTAGCTGAATCCCGAGTAGGTTGGGGCACGTGGAATCCCGATTGAATCAGCGAGGACCACCTCGTAAGGCTAAATACTCCTGTGTGACCGATAGCGAATAGTACCGCGAGGGAACGGTGAAAAGAACCCCGGGAGGGGAGTGAAATAGAACATGAAACCATGAGCTTACAAGCAGTTAGAGCACGATTAAACGTGTGATAGCGTGCCTGTTGAAGAATGAGCCGGCGACTTATAAGCACTGGCAGGTTAAGTCGAGAATGACGGAGCCAAAGGGAAACCGAGTCTGATAAGGGCGATAGTCAGTGTTTATAGACCCGAACCCGGGTGATCTAACCATGTCCAGGTTGAAGCTTAGGTAACACTAAGTGGAGGACCGAACCGACTTCTGTTGAAAAAGGAGCGGATGAGGTGTGGTTAGGGGTGAAATGCCAATCGAACCCGGAGCTAGCTGGATCTCCTCGAAATGTGTTTAGGCGCAGCGGTAGTGATTATAGCTGGGGGGTAAAGCACTGTTTCGGTGCGGGCTGCGAGAGCGGTACCAAATCGAGACAAACTCAGAATACCCAGTGAATACATTGCCAGTGAGACGGTGGGGGATAAGCTTCATCGTCGAGAGGGAAACAGCCCAGACCATCAGCTAAGGTCCCCAAATCATCTCTAAGTGATAAAGGAGGTGAGAATGCTGAGACAACCAGGAGGTTTGCCTAGAAGCAGCCATCCTTAAAAGAGTGCGTAATAGCTCACTGGTCAAGCGTTCTTGCGCCGAAAATGAACGGGGCTAAGAGATGTACCGAAGCTGTGGACTTGATTTATCAAGTGGTAGAGGAGCGTTCTGTAGTAGTGAGAAGCATTAGCGAGAGCAGGTGTGGACGAAGCAGAAGTGAGAATGTCGGCTTGAGTAGCGAAAATAGATGTGAGAATCATCTACCCCGAAAACCTAAGGCTTCCTCCGGAAGGCTCGTCCGCGGAGGGTTAGTCGGGACCTAAGGCGAGGCCGAAAGGCGTAGTCGATGGATATCAGGTTAATATTCCTGAACTTTGTTTGTGGAGCATTGCAGGGACGCATGACAACTAGCTACACCCTAAATGGATTGGGAAGTTTCTACGGAAGCTGCGTAGTGAACGATAGTGCCTAGAAAAGCTGTGGATGTAATGAAGCGAACAGACCCGTACTGTAAACCGACACAGGTGGGTGGGTTGAGTATACTAAGGGGCGCGAGATAACTCTCTCTAAGGAACTCGGCAAAATGGCCCCGTAACTTCGGGAGAAGGGGTACCCCTTAACGGGGGTCGCAGTGAAGAGATCCAGGCGACTGTTTACCAAAAACACAGGTTTCTGCAAACTCGAAAGAGGAAGTATAGGAGCTGACGCCTGCCCAGTGCCGGAAGGTTAAGGAAGCTGGTCAGTCTTCGGATGAAGCTAGCGACCGAAGCCCCGGTGAACGGCGGCCGTAACTATAACGGTCCTAAGGTAGCGAAATTCCTTGTCGGGTAAGTTCCGACCCGCACGAAAGGCGTAACGATCTGGATGCTGTCTCGGAGAGAGGCTCGGCGAAATAGGATTGTCTGTGAAGATACGGACTACCTGCACCTGGACAGAAAGACCCTATGAAGCTTTACTGTAGCTTGGTATTGGGTTCGGGCTTTGATTGCGCAGGATAGGTGGGAGACATAGAACTAATGCTTGTGGGTGTTAGTGAGTCGCTGGTGAGATACCACTCTATCAAGGCTAGGATTCTAACATTGACCGTGACCCGGTTAGTGGACAGTATCAGGTGGGCAGTTTGACTGGGGCGGTCGCCTCCTAAAAGGTAACGGAGGCGCGCAAAGGTTCCCTCCGGCTGGTTGGAAATCAGCCTTTGAGTGTAAAGGCATAAGGGAGCTTGACTGCGAGAGTGACAACTCGAGCAGGGTGGAAACACGGCCTTAGTGATCCGACGGTACCGAGTGGAAGGGCCGTCGCTCAACGGATAAAAGTTACTCTAGGGATAACAGGCTGATCTCCCCCAAGAGTTCACATCGACGGGGAGGTTTGGCACCTCGATGTCGGCTCGTCGCAACCTGGGGCGGTAGTACGTCCCAAGGGTTGGGCTGTTCGCCCATTAAAGCGGCACGCGAGCTGGGTTCAGAACGTCGTGAGACAGTTCGGTCCATATCCGGTGCAGGCGTAAGAGCATTGAGAGGAGTCTTCCTTAGTACGAGAGGACCGGGAAGAACGCACCTCTGGTGTACCTGTTATCGTGCCAACGGTAAACGCAGGGTAGCCAAGTGCGGAGCGGATAACCGCTGAAAGCATCTAAGTGGGAAGCCCACCTCAAGATGAGTGCTCTCATGGAGTTAATCCAGTAAGGTCACGGGAAGACGACCCGTTGATAGGTTCTAAGTGGAAGTGCAGCAATGTATGAAGCTGAGGAATACTAACAGACCGAGGGCTTGTCCTATCAGTCAAGGGTTCTCATGGATGAACTCTTATTCGAACTAATACTAATCTATGCAGTCTTTCAGGGCTCTACTGAGAGATTAACAGTAAGCTCAATAGCTTTCCTGGTGCCAATGGCGGTGTGGTCCCACTCCGACCCATCCCGAACTCGGTTGTGAAACGCACCTGCGGTGAAGATAGTGAGGGGGTTGCCCCTTGTGAAAATAGCTCGGTGCCAGGGTCCTAATCTACAAAGCGCGTCTTGTTCTATGCAAGACGCGCTTTTTGC
>NZ_QXHD01000006.1 GCF_011009555.1 Adonisia turfae CCMR0081
ATTGGGTTTGTGGTTCAAGAGAATGCATTGGGATGTACCCGAGTGCTTAAGGTGCTGAGCTCATCGGCCTCTCTCAGATTGCTGGTATTGGGCTGCAATGTCTATGCCCAGGATTATGAGCTACTGAGTTGCCGTGGAACTAGAGGTAGAGTTCGGAGAAAGTTGAAGAATCTAGGAAATTAATAGGTGTCAAGTATGGGAATTAGGACAGAACGTTAGTTTCAGTATGCGCTAGATCACAGAACGTTGAGTAGTGGATATTTCTTCATTTCTGTAGCCCTGTTTCACTCCTGGCAGAGTCCGCAGTTAGAGTCTCATTCAAAAACTTCAACTCAAAAAAATCATAAATCAACCTTGAGGATTGTCCTAAGTGTGGAGAGCACAGTTGGACGACAGCAAAGTAGCTCAGTTGTGGTTAGTTGAGTGACCGTAGCATCACAAATCACTGTACCGGAGCATCTAATTAATCACTCCCCGAGATCCCAACTTCGACTGTCGCCTGGTGAGCTTATCCGTCAGGTATCGCGTTTCAGCGATCATTCAGAAACCGTGGTTTCTAGACTCTACGCAAAAAAATGAGGCGAACAAACTAAAAGAAGGAGAATTATGACGACCAAGCAAGATATGACGAAAATTTGCACAGCCGCAGCTTTAGCCGTGCGCACATTCATCACAGGCAGCAGCAACTTAAGCAGTTATGATGACAGTATTCGGCAAATTGGGATAGATCTTGATCTACGTTTAAATGATATTGACAACATAAAGAAAACTCGTGGCTCTTGGCTGGGAACCATGGTTGATTTTCTTGGTAAAGCAAGGGTGGATGCGGTATATCAATTAATCACCAATAGTGATAAGAAACCCACGAATTGGGGAAGTTCGCTGACCGCTCCTCAGAAATCAGCTTTGAATATTCAACAACATACTGATGTTTATAATTCGTTCAAGACATTCGCAACATTATGGAAAGCAGGAAAGCATCATCCTACCTGGCAGGAGGAGGCAGGCGTAGTCGGGATGAGCAACAAGCAGAGTTATGAGAATTTGGCTGTCAGGGCTGCCAGCCATGCTACAGCTAATTGTGGCGAAACATCACTATTGGCCTATCTGCTGCTTACAACACTTCCCAAAAATGGGAAATATCAGAAGTTATACAAAGCAGCCAGTGCCTTGACTGTCGGGTGGTACCATGGAACCAACTTTGATCACGCCTACGTAATTGTATCCAACAACGGATATAACACCGACAAGGGAACGGTGGCTTCGTATTGTATTTGCGATCCATGGCTAGGAAAATCATACCCCGATCTGAAGAGCGACTTGCATTACGATGGGAAGAATGTGAAGAATGTAGGGCAAACGAGTGGCAGTATGCCGGAAATGAAGTTAGGGGCATATACGTTCGCGTCCACGTCGGGTGCCCTAAAAAAGATACAAGGCGTAATGCAGATTTTTCACTCAGCCTTCCTAGATGAATGGGCGAAACTCTAATAATCGGTGACGAAACCCTCATAGAGGAGACACCTGG
>NZ_QXHD01000007.1 GCF_011009555.1 Adonisia turfae CCMR0081
GGTAACCGTCCCAGGAAGTTAAAGAAAATTTAGGGCGTCAGTGCATCAATCTTCGCTAAGTTGTGAATATGAGCGAAGACATCGCAATTGCAGGCATTAAGGTTCCAAAAGCGGACTGGGAGGCAACGCCACCCAGCATCCAAGCGTTGGTGAGGGTGTTGGAGGGGCGATTAGCTCAACAGAATGAGCGCTTAATTGAGCAGAGTGCCCAGTTGGCTAAGCTGAATGAGCGGCTTATCGATCTAGAAGAGCGTCTGAATCAGACCTCGAAAAATTCATCGAAACCACCCTCAACAGATGGCTTCGGTCAGGTGGTTAACGGTAAAAAGAAGCGCCAAAAGAGTCGGAGAGGGGGACGCTCGGCAAAGTCTCCCCGTCAAGTCCGCAAGCTCAAGCCCAGTGAGTTCTGTGACCAGGTGTTGGAGGTCAAACCATCGGTGTGTCAGCAGTGCGGTGCCCGGTTGAGTGGTCATGATCATTATCCCCATCGTCATCAAGAGATAGAGTTGCCGCCTATCGAGCCGGTAGTGATTGAATATCGTTTGCATCAACTCAGTTGTGATGTGTGTGGAGAGATGACACGAGCGCTTTTACCGCCGGGTGTTTCAGCGTCAGGATATGGAGAGCGAGTGAGTGCCCTGGTGGCCCTGTTGAGTGGCCCCTACCGACAAAGCTATCGTCAGGTATGTCGTTTCATGGACACGGTGTTTGGCGTGCGGCTGTCGCGTGGGAGTGTCGGTCGTTTGCGGGATGAACTCAGTGTGGCCCTTGCAGAGCCCGTGGCTGAGGCTAAAGCGTATGTCCAGTCTCAGTCCAGAGTGCATAGTGATGAGACAAGTTTTCCCCAAGGCAATCGAGACGGCAAGAACCCCGAGAATCGTAAAGGGTGGTTATGGGTGTTAGTGACGCCGTTGGTCAGCTTTTTTGAGGTTGTTTTGAGTCGCTCTCAGGCGAGTGCCAAAACCATGCTGGGTGAGTCTTACCCAGGAATTGTGACCTCTGACCGGTGTAGTGCCTATACCTGGATTGCACTGGAGCAATGGCAACCGTGCTGGGCTCATCTCAAGCGTGATTTGACCGCCATGGCTGAGCGGACGGGGGCCTCCTATGAGATTGGCGATGCCCTGCTACGTCGTCAGAGACGGTTGTTTCGCTGGTGGCATCGGGTCAGAGATGGGACCTTGTCGCGCGAGCAGTTTATCGCTCAGGTCAGGTATTTACGAGATGGATTCAAAACAGAGCTTGAAGAGGCCGCATCGTTACCGATTGAACCTGATGAGACCACACCGTTAGCCAAAACCGTTAGGACCTGTCGACGATTACTCAAGGTTGAATCGGCCCTCTGGACATTTGTGGTTACAACCGATGTCGAGCCGACCAATAATGCGGCTGAGCGCGCCTTACGACCTGCTGTGATTTGGCGTCGCACCAGTTTTGGGTCTCAATCCCAATCCGGCAGCGAGTTTGTCGCCAGGTTACTGACCGTGACGACCTCCCTCAACGCTCAGGGCAGACATCTTCTTGATTTCCTCACTCAAACCTTGTTAGCCAAACGAAAAGGGCAAACGGTTCCTTCGTTGCTCCCTCAACGCGAATTGTCGGTGTCAACTACATCTGCTGACAGACTATTGCCTGCTGCTTAAAAGACTAATATGACGGACGCTTAC
>NZ_QXHD01000008.1 GCF_011009555.1 Adonisia turfae CCMR0081
GGGCACCTCTATTTATTGATTTTTTGAGGAATCGAGTCTCAAATAAGACTGTTATCCAGCCTTGTTTCTGGAAATCAGAATATGAAATAAACACCCCCCATGCATTGTGTCCGTTTTAGAGCTGAATATCCCATCCTTTAGGCAAATACTTCAGCCATGTCTTGTTTTTGCCAGAAGACATACCGCTTGAGATTGTAGGTCAAGTTTTTGAGGCCGAGCATGGTTTTGGCCCTGGCTAACCCAATGGTGCGAACAACTTTGCCCCCCATCTCATTGACCATCGACCCAAATACATGTTCAACCTTGGCCCGGGTTTTTGAACGCTCACGATTGTCCGCTATCTGCACCTCTGTTAGGGGGCGATTGCGATAGGCTCGTTCGTTAATATGGCTCTCAAAACCCATCATCTCTAACACGGTGACAATCGCTATCGAGAGATAGGCGCTATCGGCCCAAATCTCATCATCAGAATTGTCCGCATCTAGCAGTTGACCCAATACCTGAGAATCATGAACCGAGGCATCGGTGACCGTATACCGACGAATAAACCCATGCCCCGCATCCCGATTGATATGGTTTTTATACCCGTAATGAGACGTGCCATTCTTTTTGGTCCAACGAGCCTCCACATCCTTTTGGGATAGCTTATGAGGCTTGTCCTGCCAATCCTCAGGCACCTTGCCTGCTTTGACCTCGGCATTATCGTCTCGACTATTCCGTTGTTTAGGCACTGGCACTAAGGTGGCATCGACGATTTGACCACATTGGGCTTGGTAGCCCGTTGCCTTCAGATAGGCCCCAAACTGCTCAAATAGTCCTTCCACTAACTCGGCCTGGCGTAAGCGCTCCCGAAATGACCACACCGTTTTCGCGTCTGGCACCGCATCTTCCAGGCCCAGATGTAGAAATCGCATAAATGACAACCGGTCATTCACTTGGTATTCCAGCTCATCGTCACCAATGTTGTAGAGCTGTTGCAGGATTAACAACTTAAACATGAGGATGACATCTATCGGGCGACGACCTGCTTTACGCTTACGGGATTTGACATACACGCTTTCTAACAGCGGTCGAAACTCATCCCACGGAATCAGCTCGTCCAGGCAGGTCAACAGGTCTTTTTTTGATTCCAGCTTTTGATGACGGATCTCAAAATCCCAAAATCCTTGTTGTCCCATCAGAAGTCTCCCTGTCAACCCTAATCCGTAACCATGATCTCATATTGAGACTCTATTTTTGAATTAATCGAGGTGCCC
>NZ_QXHD01000009.1 GCF_011009555.1 Adonisia turfae CCMR0081
CTAGTTCCAACTAAGTTTGTTTGGATATCATAAGGTCATCGAGTTTGGAGGCCAAGTATGATGGCCAAACGCAAGCAACGAGGGACAGCAGGGGATAAAACGATCTGCCTGCCCATCGCCGATAGCATTGATTATGACCAGTTGGTTGAGGACCGTGAGGCCTACCGAGAGTACCTGAACGAGCAAATAGCCAGCTATCCGGAGCTGTTCCCCAAGGGAATTGAGGAGGGATATCGGTTTCATGGGTGGGTGACCTCAGCTCGTCAGCACCTGAAAACACGTCGTATATATCTTCCCAAACAAAAAACAGCCTATCAACTGCGTCCCGATTTCGTCACGCCTTATATGAGTGAAACGTCTGAGCTAGCAGGCAAAGCAATGTATTTGAGAAAGCATGGCCTCTCTTATGATGGGATTGCTTACGTATTGGGCCGCTCGGAGATGCATTGGTATCGGTTGTGTCAATCTCTTGGCCGAGCATCCATTGTCGGAACAACGTTGAAAACAGAAGAGTCGCTCCCCCCCATCTAGTGGCCGATGAAAAGCATGGTAGCCATCAAGGAGAGCGTATCTATTGGGTGGTGACAGCGGCTAAGGGGTGTATTGTGGGCAGTGGTCTGAGCCCAACGGCTGGATACGAGGACTTGCAAGCGGCGTATGGGGACTTTGAGCAAGAGATGAGCGAGCATGCCCCTGACTATCGACCTGAGACAGTCACCACCGATGGATGGGACGCGACTCGTCGAGCCTGGGAAACCCTATTTCCTGGCATCACCTGGATTCTATGCTTTCTACATGAGGTGATTAAAGTGCGTGATTGGTGTCGCTCTAAGCCTGAGTTACGCACCTGCTTAACCGACAAGCTTTGGCATATCTATCACGCCACCAGCAAACGTCAATTTGCTCAGCGATTGCGTCGTTTTCTCGAATGGACACAATCGGTGGAGCTTCCCGACGCCATCCATGACCGGTTACAACGACTCAGAGAAAAATCTCTATTTTTCCAGAGAGCCTTCGACTTTCCTAATGCCTATCGCACCAGTAATCAGGTGGATCGCCCCATGAACTATCTCGACCGGGCACTCTATGCCATGCAAGATTTTCATGGGGCTTGGGAGGCTGCTGAGTTATCCGTTCGCTCCATGGCGATGCTGTGGAACTTTCATCCATTCTGTCGTAAAACTCAGCAGCAAAATGGAGGCTGTTTGTGTCCCTTTGAGAAACTCAATGGCTTCCGATATCATGACGACTGGATGCGTAATTTGTTAATTGCCTCTTCTCTCAATGGACGGAGACCGTTGATTACATCCCCTCACACAAACTGAGGTGGAATCAG
>NZ_QXHD01000010.1 GCF_011009555.1 Adonisia turfae CCMR0081
GGGTGCGGCTCTTTCAAAGTAAAATTTTGTCATGAAGAATATGGACTCCAGTAGGTTCTGGTATGTATTAGGAAGTCAGAGTATAGACTTATCCATTTTTTGAGAGATAGGTTATAACCTGGTTTGTTCTACGAACATTCTCATCAGTCATGTCTTCTACCATAGAACAAAAGACCTTTGAACAGGCCTACGAGCAGTATCAGGAGCTTATCAAGACGTTGAGTTCAGAGGATGCTCAAGACTGGGAACATGGCGAGATAGAACGCTATATCAATGAGCATGGCACCGAACTGCTCAGACGATTATTGCAAGGACATCTAGACTTACGCTACCAACAAGAGAGCTATCAAAGCGAAGTCTATGGGACCGATGGAGAAAAGCGACCGCATCGTCGCAAACGGACCCAGCGCCAACTCGAAACTCTGTTCGGTGGAGTGGTCGTCCCCCGTGTGGGCTACAGCACGCAAACGCCTAATGTGAGTGCCCTCTATCCGAGCGACGGGAAGCTCAATTTGGCCCCTGATAAGTATTCTGATGAGTTGCGACGGCGTGTGGCCGAAGAGGCCTCGAAAGTATCGTTTTCCGAAACCAGTCAAACCATTGCCAAAACCACGGGTGGACAGGTTGGCAAGCGTCAATGCGAAGAGGTGACGGTGTCAGTGGCTCAGGACTTTGAGGACTTCTATACCCAACGCAGTGGGACCGAGACTGCGGCTGCGGATGATTTATTGGTACTCACCACCGATAGCAAAGGCATCGTCATGCATCCCGATGATCTCAGAGAGGCGACGGCTAAAGCAGCACAACAATCGGCACAATCGCATCAGACTCGCTTAAGTCCCGGTCAAAAACGCAATCGCAAGCGGATGGCGATGGTGGCCTCCGTCTATCATGTGCCCCCCTATTCCCGTCAACCTGACGATATTATTGGTGACCAGAGAGAGCCGCCCAAGCGACCGTCTATCAGTGACAAACGGGTGTGGGCTAGTGTTAGGCAAGATGCCAAGAGCATGATTGCCAGTGCCTTTGATGAGGCCATTAGTAGAGACCCTGAGCATCAAAGAACTTGGGTCGTGCTGGTCGATGGTGAACTCCATCAGTTGAATACGATTAAAGCCACCGCCAAACAACACTCTGTGGCGGTAACGATTGTGATCGATTTCATTCATGTGTTGGAATATGTTTGGAAAGCCGCTTTTTGCTTTCATGCCTCCGGCAGTGAGGAGGCAGAACGGTGGGTACAGGAGCGAGCCTTACGGATCCTCAACGGCCAAGCCAGTGACGTAGCAGCAGGGATTCGACGTAGTGCCACCCTGCAAAATTTATCCAAAAAGAAGAGAGAGAACGCAGATAAATGTGCCGACTATTTGTTGAAGTATCGCCCCTTTCTGCACTATGACCAGTATTTAGAGCAGGGCTATCCGATTGCCTCAGGCGTGATTGAAGGGGCTTGCCGACATTTGGTTAATGACCGCATGGCCATTACTGGGGCTCGTTGGCGACTTGACCGAGCTGAGGCCGTCCTCAGAATTAGAGCGCTCAGGGCCAGTGATGATTTCGATGAGTATTGGGAGTTTCACAAACTGCAGGAATTCAAACGCAATCATGTCAGCAAGTTTCAAGATCCTGAAAGATTGTTGGCATCTTAATTGCTTTACTTAAAAAGAGCCGCACCCAT